>NZ_JBBOUV010000001.1:0-4800000 GCF_038006245.1 Paenibacillus sp. FSL R5-0908 | reverse complement strand
TTTGCTGAGGCCGAGACCGCCATTACCGCTTTCACCGTGCGCTTCAACAATCTTAAGGGCATCGAAACCACCGAACGAGAAGATCTTGGTGAAGCGGTATGGCAACTTAGCCAGTCTGACCACCTGATTGGCCAGCCTATCACAGAGGAGATGGCTCAACGCTGGTTCGATGCAGCGCGCGATTACTAAATGAATTGAAAGTCACACCCCTAGAATAGAAATCGGATTGACCAGAGGATTATCCAATGTCTATTCTAAGGGGTGCACTTCACTATACTGGCGGGGTTTTGTTATACGATCATCCCCATTTCTCGGAGTCTATCTTTAATTTTCTTTAAACGAGCTTCTTTTTCGCTGTCTTCAGTTAATACCTCTACAGATGTTTCGTTATACTTCTTAATGATCCTCTTTAAAGTTAATTCTTTCATTTCTTTTTTACTGTGGATGGGAACATGAGGGAAAGCTGTATAGTTTTCTATGGTCTTGGGATCTGCAGAAATTCGTTCGAGTAAACTAAGTAGAAGCACTAGTCTTTGCTGGCCCAACCTCGGAACTTGGTATAGTTTTTTCCATGTGGAATTTAATAGATGATCAAGGTCTGTATATCCCTTTGAGTATAAAGCATTTATGAGGCCTGTTAAATTTGGACCCCGTTCTTCTGCATGAGCTACAGCAACAATACAAGCAATATTCTTAGAATAAAGATGCGCCGGAAGTGGAAAAAAATGTATTAATGCCGCATTTCCGTCGATGATGTCAATCATGATGATATACCTCCATTAAAATATGTGTTCACTATACACGTTTAGAATTCTGATAAGGTTGTGAGTCAGCAGGGTGAATTTTCCTGACTTGTACAATCGATTGATACACTCTGCCTTATTAAACCCCAGGCTACTGATCATTTTCTGAACACCAGCAAAACCCATTACATAAGCTCGTAGAATATATAGCAGATATGAGTTCGCTGCGCTTCATAATCATTGCTAAGTAATGATATGATATAGGCATCAATTTTGTGGGGTGCACTGATATGGATTTCCGAATCAAAGAACTAGTTAATGCTACACAGCAAACCTATGGATTGGACAACTACTACTTACATACAAATGAAATTTATCGCGAAGTTACGATGCTGGGAGAAACCGACTATTTGCTTAGTATGGAATGGTTTCCTTCTCACATTAAGGAATGGAAGGAAGATTATAATCCGGAAGGAACTGCAGTCATTACGCTTGACTTGCTATCCAATAACTATAAAAGTGTTATTTTTGTTGGAGGGAAATCTTATGCAAATCGAACACCATTCCAAAACATTGAATTAAACAGCGTTATTCAGTGGATGGAAGCTGAAGTAGGGCTTGAATATGGTAAACAATTCTATCTAGTGAAGGTAGAAAGAGGAGAATATCATTTTGCCGAATGTATAGACGGTATACCCATCTCTCTTGGCGGGCGAATGGAGTTACGCTTCGATACGGAAGGTAGAATTATTTTTTATAGTGTATATGGCCAGTTTCCTTCCAGCTCCCTTGTGCAAAAAGAGTATTATTCTCTCACGCTTCAAGCGGTAGAGCCACTGGCGAAAAACCAACTACAGCTTATAGAATATCCAGTGTACGAGATGAAGCATCTCTTGCCGATCTATGGGATAGAAGAAATCTACATTACAAATGATGGAACAACCACAATCCCATTTGAGATGATATCAGGTACGAGAGCACGACTGAATATTGATCAAGTAATGCAATGGGAGCAAGCGGACACGAAACAGTTCGCAAGGACGGAGATTCGTCTGCAAGAGGTGGTTACAATCGAACAGGCAATAGCACGTGAGCCGCACCCAGATTCATTTTCAATCACAGACATAGAACAAGCCCAATGTATAACCGCAGTCGAAGTTGGTTTAAGCCAGCTCTATCCGGATGAGTCCGGACAATGGATATTGAAGACTTTACATCGGGAAAGAGGACATATTCAAGCGACATTGAGGATGAATGCGCCAAGTAATCGTATTTTTCAGCGTAAGCTTTTCCTGTTCATCGATACGAACAATTATAAGGTTATAAATTATATGGATAACAAGCTAATGCTCGATACGTTTGATGAATTCAAGAGCGAAGGGGAAATTGCTGTGAGCCATGACGAAGCTTATGATAAGCTCAAGGGATGGTTCGAATTAACACCCGTCTATGTGTATAATCCTGGGCAGACGAAGTATGTGCTGTGCGGGAAGCTGGATTGTAATTATGCCGTGAAGGCTACTAGCGGAGATGTGGTAGAGTTGGGTAGCTTGGAATGATAGTGAAACCAGATTGATTTAGTCAAAAAGATAACATCCGAAACTCATGTCCAAGAGACATGGGTTTTTCTTTATGTAGTTGGATGCCAAAAATTTAGACTTATGAAAATAATTGTATGGAAATTTGATTTACACGCAGAGAAACTTCGGTGTACAGCGTCAAATAAAAGTAGACGTTAAGAAAAAAGAAAGCTCCGATAGGTAAATTGTATAAATGTGAGACTATAACCGTTTTAAGGATGGTGAATGAGTTGGGTTTCAAAATACGTAAAACCACGGTGCAGTCCGTCTGGATGATGTGGGAAAAAGCTTTTGCGTTGCTTTCACATTTTCGCGGATCGCATAAGTCACGCTTTGGTATATGTACCGTGATGCTAAAAAAGCACCGGGGACAGCCTATTGTATGCCAAGACGCCACGGTCATCAATCAAGGAGAGTGGGTGGGAGAACTCCACCTCGACAATGAAAGAATCCTGAAGTTGATCCGGTCCGAAGGATCGGATCGTGCCGCACTGCAAACGGCTCGCATGCTGCGCAAATCAATGCAGCAAATCAACGAAGCCTTCGAATCGCAGTCCGAGTTCAGGCAGGTCAAGGCTTTATTGGGGATTACACTGCTCCATCGGGGATTAACACACGGTCTTGGTTTTGAACAACAAAACATAAAGTCCGGCGTTTTCGAACGCATCACCACCATCTATCTTCGATTGCTGCTGTCTGCCATGCATCCAGAAGGGAGACAACGAATCAATCGGCGAACAGAGCAACTGGTCCCGATGTTACTGATCCATTCACGCGCCTCACTGAAAAATCGATTCTCACCCGGACAGAACTACTCTGGATAGGACTTAAGCTTGTTATAAGGAGGTGTAATCATACTTACTTATCTGATAGTAGGAATACTATGTGCCGCTACTCTTTACATGTTTATTCCAAGTTTAATTACGCGAGTGAGCGGCTTGGGTGTCTTTCGTAAAGGAACGGTAGAAAAACAGGTGGCATTCACTTTCGATGATGGGCCACATCCGAAATATACACCGGAATTGCTGGATTTATTGAAGTTACATCAAGTGAAGGCTACTTTTTTCGTGCTTGGATCGCGAGCGGAGCAGTATCCAGATCTGATCAGAAGAATGGATCGGGAAGGCCATCAGATTGGCATCCATAATTACTGCCATACCTCTAATTGGCTGATGCTGCCCAGTACTATTAGGCGAGAACACCTGGAACGCTCCGCTGATATTATAGAGTCTATTGTCGGAATCAGACCCAATCATTACCGTCCACCCTGGGGATTAATTAATCTATTTGATTTCTTTCGGCACAAGCAGTATCGAATTGTTTTATGGTCGCTGAAGGCGAGTGACTGGAACGTCCGGGCCTGTCAAACCTGGATGCAGGCCATTCTATTAGGTGGAATCACCGATGGCTCCGTTGTTTTACTTCACGACAGTGGAGAGACTGCGGGCGCGGACCGGCATGCTCCTTATTTTATGCTGCAAGCTTTAGAAGAAGTGCTAAACCAACTGCAGACAAGAAACCTGCAATTTGTTCGGCTTGATGAAATGTCTTAACGTATTCCAGTGATTTGTTATTAAGACTTAAATTGTTTGCGGAAGCAGAGCGGCGAGATGCCCATTATTAATTTGAAGGTTCGTCCAAAGTGGGAGGTGTTATCGAACCCAACCATTCCTGCAATTTCTGTAACATTAAAAGAAGAGCCAACCAGCAAATCACGCGCTTTTTTAATGCGGATGTTATTGATATATTCAATGAAGCTGAACCCGGTGGATTCTTTAAAAGTGCGGCAAAGGTAGGAAGAGCTTATGTCGAATTGCCGTGAAATCTCACAGAGCTTAAGCGGTTCCATATAATGTTGATTTACATAATTAACGATATCCAGGACTTTCTTATGTGTACGATTGGATTCTACAAATGAAGCTACGCGGCTGTCAAATAGTTTGCGATTAAGATAGAGAAGCAGCTCCACCAATAAGATTTGTTGGTACTGTTCATATCCGCGGGCTTGCTTCTTCCCCTCCTGGATCATTTTCTGAAAAAGCTGTTCGATGAAATATTGATCCATCCCGGTCATCTTCAAAGCGCGGTAATCACTTTTGAACAATTCGAGCAGTTCCTCACATTGACTGCCGGTGCAGAAATGCTGCAGGAATTCTTTTTTAAACAGGAGTGTAACCCGTTCATACATATTGCAGCCGGAATTGACCAGTTTGTGCATTTCGTGAACATCCATAAATAACAGTGTTCCGCCCGCAACCTGGTAAGTTCTGTCCCCTATAAAATAATAAAAATCTCCGGATATTAAATACAGAATCTCATATGCATCATGATAGTGTCTTGAAGGCATGCTGGTGTATACCTGTTTCTTGCGGCTGATGTCAAAAAGAGTAGACTCATAAAATACCGGTTTCATTCAGCACCTCCTAAGAGGATTGTAGACTTAATCTAGGGTTTGTAGCAACATATGTATAAAAATTAATATTTACAAGAAAATACGTGCTGTTTGGACAAAGTTTTTGAGATAAGCTTGAATTGAATTACCAAGTGTTGGTAAAAGGAGGACTGTCATGCTCAGATAGGTTAGGGATAAGGTTCACTGCCACTAAAAGTTAAAGCGCTTAAACTATTCAATTAAAGGAGAGATTGCGGTGCTAAATTCAACGAAGAGTAAGGTTTTCAAGAAGATGAAATTTTCATTGATGATTCTGCTCAGTTTTTCAATGATTTTTTCTTATGCCAGTCTGTCCATTTCATCTCAACAGAAAAGTTATGCGGCAGGGAACCCTGATTCTAATTTCTCACCGGCTACACTTCAATTCTTGCGTGACAATACAGGTCTGGATGGTGAGCAGTGGAACAATATTATGATGCTTGTCAACAAACCGGAGCAGGACGATCTGAACTGGATCGATTTTTACGGATATTGTGAAGATATTGATGATGACCGCGGGTATACGATTGGAATATTCGGTGCGACTACAGGCGGCTCAAATGATACTGGTCCCGACGGTCCGGATCTGTTCAAGGCATATGACGCTGCCAAAGGCGCGAGTAATCCTTCGGTTAAAGGCGCATTGGCCCGGATCGGTGTTAAGGGTTCGATGAAAGGGAAGATCCTCGAAATCAATGAAAGCGAAGAGAGCTTCTGCAGAAAAATCGGCAATTTGCAAAATGATCCCGAGTGGAGAGAGGCTATGTGGAAAACGTTCTACAATATCTATATTAAATACAGTGTGGAGCAGGCCCGCAAACGCGGCTTTAACTCGGCATTAACTATTGGTTCCTTCGTGGATGCAGCGCTGAACCATGGAGCTACCGGCGGCTCCGAGACCCTTCAAGGGCTTTTGGGTAAATCCGGAAGCAGCACAGATGAGAAGACTTTTATGACCAAATTTTATAAAGAACGGACCAAGATTGTGGATACTAATGAGTACAACTCTCCACCTAACGGCAAGAACCGTGTGAAGCAGTGGAGCAATTTGCTGAACATGGGAGAGACAGACCTGAAGGGTGCAGATTCGGCAATTCTTCAAGTCACCGACTGGGAACTCCAATAACAGTAGGTAAAGGTAGCAGAACCGCCGTTCTTCTCGGAGACGGCGGTTCGATGATAAGTGAGATTAAGGAAGAGGGAGATGGGCTGAATGGATAACAACCAATCTTATCTCAAAAATAGATTTTACAAGGTAATCAGTCTAATGGTTATAGGTTTGCTGCTTGCCATGGAGTTGACCGGTTTTGTCTCAGCAGGAAGGGAAGAAATTGAGGAAAACCTTGTAAGTGAAGCAACTGCAGTTCAGGAAACGATTGCCCAGTGGATTTTTAAAGACAAAGGCGAAAACGGTGTATTTCCAGCTACAGGCGGGGTATATCAGACGTCTTCATCCATTCGTGATGTAGGAACTAATACGGATGCGTACACCTATGAGTCAAGTGAGAACAGCGTACGTAACCAGGGCTGGCATGAAGGAACGGGCCTAAAATACTGGCTTGCCACGCTTTCGACCAAAGGCTTCGAAGGTATCTTCCTCTCTTCACAGCAAACCTCTTCAAGTACAGGGCCCAGGGATTTTAAGGTGCAATACAGTATAGATCAACAGGAATGGACAGATGTTACGGGCGCCAACCTTGTTCTAGCCCAGAACAATTTTAATTGTTCCAATAATTCCTGCAAATTAACTAACCTCGCTTTACCTGCCGGAACAAACAATCAAGATGTACTCTATATCCGCTGGGTGGTAAACTCTGCGAAAAGCGTAAGCGGGGGAACGGTGTCCAGCTCAGGCTCAAGCAGAATCAAAGATGTGATAATTAAAGGAACACGCAGCAGCGGCGAACCTGGGGACACTCCTACACTTGAGGTAAGCAAAGCTCCCGCTTCAGGGGCTGCAGATGTTTCCCTTAATGCAGAGATCATAGTGAAGTTTAACAAAGCCATCAGCCTCGACAGTAGTTATCAAGTTGTAATTACAGAAAACAATCTTCCTCTTACCAACATTTCTGCTTCACTCCTCGGTCAAGACACAGTCAAAGTCAGCCACCCTAATTTCACTGCCGGCAAAACTTACAACGTGACCGTCCCTAAAGAGCTTGTTAAGGGGACTACGGATGGCCGGACACCTGAGAACGATATTACCTGGAGTTTTAAGACGAAGTCTCCGGATACCGGGATCAAAACACCAACGCTGCTGAATATGACTTTTAATGGAGATCCAAAGACAAGTATTGCCTTTGACTGGTATACAGCCGAAACCGTCAGAGGTACAGTAGTGCAAGTAGTGGAGGCCTCCAATGCGGGAGGAAGCGAGTTCCCGGAACAACTGGCAGCTTCTTATGAGGGCAGCGCAACAGTTATTGAAACCTTAATGACATCAGGAGACAGAAGCTCCAAAAAGTATAAAAAGTTCGCCAGCCACAAGGTTATTGCAAGCGGTCTTAAGCCTGGAACCAAGTATATCTACCGGGCCGGTAACGGTGATGCGGACGGCTGGAGCGAGGCGGGTTCTTTTACCACGGACAAGGCGGATAATCAGGATTTCCATTTCCTCTATGTAACCGACACCCAAGGCTCAAGTAAATCGAATTTCGATCTTTGGCAGGATACTTTTAAGAGAGCTATTGAGAAAACGGTAGATCCCAAGTTTGTTCTTCTTACAGGGGATTTAACGGATGACGGTGATCTGGAGCAGCTGTGGCAGTGGTTCTTAGGTGTGCCAAAAAAAGAATTTGCCAATGTGCCATTTGCACCGATTATCGGCAACCATGAGATAGAGGATTATCCGAATAACAACTTCTATAACCATTTTAATCTTCCAAAAGATGTCGGAACGGGTGCTCACGACGGTTCGGTATATGCTTTCGAATACGGTGATGCCCTGTTTATGCAAATCAATTCCCAGTACGAAGGGGAGGTCAAGCCGTATAAAGCGGATATTCAGTTCACGAAGCAATTGGAATGGATGCGGAATCAAGTGGCAAAGACCGACAAGAAGTGGAAATTCGTCTCGATGCATAAGGGAGCGTATTCTTCAGGGGATAATGCTTCGGCAGAAAGCGACCGGGTAGAATTTTACCGGAAATATCTAATTCCTGTATTTGATGAGCTGGGTGTGGATATGGTGTTTGAGGGACATGACCATATGTATATGAGGTCTTTTCAAATGCTGAACAACGTTCCGATTAAGAATGTTATTACCGATGAGCAAGGAAATGTGCTGAATCCCAAAGGGACCGTGTATCTGATGGGCAACTCGGCCGCTTCGAAATTTTATGCCATTAATCCAGATGCAGACACTTTTTTTGCAGCAAAAAACGATCAGCCCAATAAGAAAATGTTCGTAGATGTTTCCATTACAAGCGACGTGCTGAAATTCACATCCTACACAGCAGTTAAAGATAAACCTCTTGCCGTCTATGATGCTTACAGTATTAAACGGACTGACGTCAAACCCGGCATTGTCGAAAATCCAAGTGCAGTAAGACAGTCAGGGAACCGTGCAGTTCTTTCGTGGAAAGCGCCAGTAAATAGCTCTGAGCCTGTGCGAGGTTATCGGATTTACGAGAAAAATGATAAAGTCAGCACAAATTGGAGCGTGTATGTGCCGACGGTAAGCGGTCAGACGAGTTACAGCTATACATTAAATGGTGTAGATTCTAATAAAGTCTACAATTTCGTTATTAAAGCAGTGGGGATAAGAAATAACTCGCTTCCAGTAGAGGCAGAAATGAAATGAATGATAGAGGAGACGTTGACGGAGCTTGGGCATCCGTTAACGTCTTTTTTTCATAGTTGTTGAAGCTGTCCATTCTTCCTCCGGTAACTCCTCGGAAAGATAACTTCACTTTTTACCAGATCATGATTCTTGCGCATTGGCGTGACTTTTGTCCCTTCAAAGTATAACGGCAGACCTTCGGCCAGAATCGGCAAGAGGGTTTGGGATGGGGCCTACGAAACCTAGAATTGGGATGATAAATTTAAGTGCTATCCATGCATAGACACCAAGTAAGCCGTGAATCAAAAATACGCAGATCCATGAAAGTATAGCTGCAGCTAACATTGTACTACCTAAATACCCGAATGCATGAATTATTCTTTTCATATTCGCTCCTAACATATAAGAAAGTGCCTAATAGTTAGACGAATATAACTGGAAAATTACTTCGACTGCTAACATATCCATGGTTCGACTCGGTGAGTTGGATAATACCACTGTAGGGAAATCTGAAAAACAAACATTTGTGCAACTATATTTGTCTTGTACCGTTCTTTGAAGTTGTTAATAGACTATATCAATCTCAGAGAAGGAGTTGATTTAGTTGGCCAACAGTGATGTACGTCTTGCTCTATGGTCAGGTACTAATTTTACCAATCGCCGGATTCGATTCAGACGTGGAGGAGTTGCGGTTCGTGATCTTGGAGCGTTTCGGTTTAACAACGTTCTTTCGAGTTTCCGACTCAGAAATGTTGTGGAGAGCTCTCAAGTAACGCTTGTACTATTTTCACGAATTAACTTTCAGGGATCGTTCCGTGTGTTCCGTGGCAGCCAAAACGTAGCGAACTTGAATAATTTTAACTTTAATAATGTCACATCTTCGTTGATATTGGTAGGCCGTATCCTTACAAGCTCCGAAATTTCCCAAATTCAAAGCAGGGGTAGAGCACCTCGAGATGTCCTCGTAATAAGACAATAATAATGCAAGGGGGGCCCTTAGGGCCCCCTTTTTTACAAATATCAGTAGCACAGTTCAAGACAAAATATGCATAGAATTTAATATAAAATAAGAGAATAGGTGCTGCTCCCGCAAACAATCCTCCTTTAAACTAGTTACGTACTTAACAAAATCTGCTAGAGGAGGATTCAAATGCGCAAAAAGGTTATCGGGAGAATTTGCAGTACAGTTATGGTTTGCAGTCTGCTTGCAGCAGGCAACGGAACGACCTACGCCGATGGAGTCAATAACTCTGATGCTGCTACCAACAAATCGGTCAAAAACGTAATCCTGTTTATTACGGATGGGATGAGCTTATCCGATGTGAACTTGGCCAGATGGTATCAGGGAGGTCAGGCGCTTGCGATGGATAAATATTTTAGCGGGCTGGTGAGAACTTATTCTACGGATTCACTGACCACAGATTCCGCTGCGGGAGCTACGGCTTATGCCACAGGACATAAGGTTAAGAGTGAGACGGTATCCATACTTCCAGACCGAATAACGATGCCTTTCGTAAGCGCAGTTAAACCAGAGGACATGAACAAACCTCTGCCTACCCTTATGGATGCAGCGAGAATGGCTGGGAAAAGTACAGGAACGGTATTCACTTGTGAATTAACGGATGCGACGCCGGCTACATTTTTAAGTCATGCATATACGCGTGACAATGCGCAGTCTATTGCAGAACAGATGGTGTATAGTGGTGTAGATGTTCTACTTGGGGGCGGTTCGGGGTATTTGGTACCCGGCAAAGAAGACATTAACCGCAAGGACGGAGAAGATTTAACCAAAATCCTGAAATCAAATGGATATGAATACGTAACGGATAAAGCAGGTTTAATGACTTCTAAAACCAATAAAATCTGGGGTCTATTCAACCCCGAAGCACTGGATGCTGATTTTGACCTGAACCCGCAAAAGCAGCCGAGCCTTGCTGAAATGACCAATGTAGCGATAGAGAAGTTGTCACAGAACGAGAATGGTTTTATTCTGATGGTCGAAGCAAGCCAGATTGACTGGTATGGTCATGATAACGATCCAGTGGGGATTATGAGTGAGACCTTAGCGTTTGATAAAGCCTTCAAAGCCGCTGTTGACTTTGCAGAAAAAGACGGAGATACAGCAGTTTTATCGGTTTCGGATCATGCTACCGGCGGGCTCAATATGACGAACTATGATTCTACTAAAGACCTAATCTCCGTGCTGAAGAAAGCGAAGCATACCAGTTATTACATTGAAGGCAGTATTAATGAGAGCAATTTCAAAAAGGTCCTTGCGGATAATTATGGACTAAGTGATCTAACCAAAGAAGAAGCGGATCAAGTCAGATTGGGAATGCAGGATAACCTTTCGCCGGTCATCGGTAAAATTTTGGGGGATAAAATAGGTGTAACCTTCTCTACGGATGATCACACATCGGAGGAAGTTGGCTTATTCGCCTATCATCCGGCTAATTTTAAACCGACCGATTTCATGAACAGCGGTGTAATCCAGAATACGGATGTGAATAAGTATATTCAAGAAGTGACCGGACTCAATCTGGCGCAGCTTCAGGATACATTATACGTATCCAGTGATAAATTCAAGGCCAAAGGAGCTACGATTACCCTAGATAAGACCGATAAGAATAATCCGGTGGTTGTAGTGAAAAAAGCAGGCCAAGTTCTCAAGCTGCCTATAGATAAAAATATCGCCATACAGGATGGCAAAACAACGAAACTAAATGTGCTGACAGTAATGATTAAAGATAAAGTGTGGATTTCGCAGGATGCTTTAGACTTAATTCTCTAATTCTTAAAGTTCATGTTGTGATCTGTTGCCTAAAAGTTAAAGCGCTTAAACTTGAAAACCCCTTTTTAAAAGGGGTTTTTGGGTTGAGATAAGAAATTTCGACTTGAATTGTGCTGAGGAAAGCGAAGCTTTTTATCGTTTTATTGCAGGCTTTGTTCCATAGGTCATCAAGCGCCAAACCTTTTCTAAAGGTCCCATGGAAAAAAACTTGAACCAGATGTTACTAAAAATGATTTGAATAAAATAAATCAGAACTGCGATGTAGAGAATATCTTTTGGTGAAACGACTTCTAGACCTATCATTGAAATGATTGCCGTCCCTATAATGCTTTGTGCCACATAATTTGTAAACGCCATTTGACCCACCCGTGATATGGGCTTCAGGAATTTCACCGTTTGTTTATTTTCTAATAGTAGAAATAATGTTGTTAAGTAGAACAAAGTAGTTGGGAGAGATCCTAAGCCCGTAACTGAATCTACATTGCTGTTCCCATTTTGAGAAGCGTTCCAAATCCATAGTGAAAAACCAATGAACAACAGAAATGATACCATTTGAATCCATCGAATTGGTCTTGATAATTCTTGTATGTGTGTCAGCCAACCTGACTTTGCGGTTAAAAAACCAGCTAAAAACATAATAAAGATTTGTATAGCGTCATTTGAAAAAATATCAAGAATAGATGAGATTGCCCCTTGAGAAGGTAGGAATATTTTTACCACTAAGGAAATGATGTAAATGGATGTCATACCCACAAGCCACTTTTTAAGTGTAGAAACCGTTGTGTGATAAAAAGGGATCAGAAACAATCCGATAATGGCGTATGCGGGCAGAATGGTTCCCCAAAAGATAAATACATGAATGATTCCCAGCAGCAAAAGGATTAGTAAACGTCTAGCCATACGCCATCTGGGTTTATCTCCCCGGCTTTCGGCTCTTGAGGCGAAAATGTATAGACCTACACCAAATAGGAATAAAAAAATAGAAAAGAACTTTTTTTGTACGAAGATGATTATCAAGCTATGGATGATTCCATTAATGCCACTATAGTCTGGTAAAGGATCTCCTTCCATAATAACTTTAAAGGCTCCTACATTTATAAGCAGAATGCCGAAAAGAGCAAGTCCGCGAATGATGTCGAGTGAAATGATTCTTTCTTTTTGCGAGATGGACGGGTTCATTAATAGTGCTCCTTTGAAAATATTTTTATTTGCCTAGGAGTCAGTATAAGTTGCGAACCTTACATTAAATTGATGCCAACATTACAGGATCCTTAAATTTGATAAATTGTTCCAACTCCAGTTGAATTAGAATCAGTTTTATGGTTAATATGAATACTAAATCATTTTGGGGTGTGAACTAGAAATGTCAGCATATACTCAACCGATCTTTGTGGCAGCGATCTTTTTTGTGGTTTTAGCATTTGCCCTTTTTATCCCATGGCTCATTTATACCTATAGAAAATATAATTACCTTCCCTTTTCTACCACGTTAATTTCGTTTTCGTTTATCTTTTACTTTTTAGCAGCGTTATTTTTAGTATTGTTGCCGTTGCCGGAAATACGTAACACTTGTTCGCTACAAAAACCGGGCACACAACATTATTCACTTATGCCATTTCAATTTATAGTGGGCACCTTTGGGAATAGTGGCATCGTGTTATCACAGCCAGCTACGTATAGACTGTTATTTAGCCAACCCTCATTCTATCAAGCATTTTTTAATTTCTTGCTATTATTACCTTTTGGTGTTTATCTGCGATACTTTTTTCAAGATAAAAAATATTGGAAGAAAGCTCTAGGCTTCACCTTCCTATTAACTTTATTTTATGAGATAACACAGGTAACCGGCATTTACGGGATTTATAATTGCCCTTATCGTATTTTTGATGTGGATGATTTATTGTTAAATACTTCTGGCGGAGTACTGGGGTTCTTTATTGCTCCAGCCGTGTTGGCGTTATTCCCATCAAAAAAGAAAATTAAGGAGAAAGCGGAAAGATTATTAGCTCTTGATGAAGTAAGAGGGATGTCTGTGTTACTGGCTGTTCTTATTGATCTATTTATCAGCAACCTGGTAGTTAAAGTTGTGTTGAGTATGACCAACGTTAATATGGTTAGTGAATTTATTGCGAGCACCATTACACTTTCTGTAACCTTTTTTATTATTCCGATGATTTGGAATGGATCGACAATCGGTACGAAAATAATGCGTTATCGCTACGACAGTAAAATAAGTCGAGTGGAAACGAACAAGCGGTTATTTAAACGCTTTGGTGCCATTTACGCGATGTACTTCATTACAGTCATTGCGAAAACGTTGAATAATGTGGAACTATCAATGGATTCACCCTTTTATAAGGCATCTATATTCTTAACGTTAGGTGCAGCATTGACCTCTATCATTTTAACGATCGTGTTGTTCATTCATGTTATATTAGTCGTGTTTGGCAAACAAAAACGCCGCTTTTACTTTGATGAAGCTTCTGATTTATATACAACCAGAAAAAAATGAATGCTATTCATTAGCAAAGGGATACTCCGTAGTCTTAACTGGCTACAGGGTATCCTTTTTTTTGTAGATTTAAGCTTGTTGTAAGGTTGGCATGAATTTGCTGTAAGGTTCGGTGCCTATAGTATAAGTATCAGCAAATTTATGAGGTGAAATGAATGGAACCATTATTAAAAGTAGAAAACGTAAAAAAAGTGTACGGGAAGTTAAGTGCTGCTTACACAGCGTTGGAAAACGTGTCTTTTGACATTCATGCAGGTGAGTTTGTAGGGATTATGGGACCTTCCGGAGCGGGAAAATCAACCTTGCTAAATTTGTTAGCAACCATAGATTCTCCAACAGAAGGAAAGATATATATGAAGAACAAGAGTATTCATGATCTGAAGGAAGCAGCTTTGTCAGACTTCCGGCGTGAACATCTCGGGTTCATCTTTCAAGATTACAATTTACTCGATTCCTTGACGGTAAAGGAGAACATATTGCTTCCCCTGGCGATTGCCAAAATTCCAGCGAAGAAAATTAATCACCTCGTGACTCAGATCTCTAAAGTATTTGGGATTGAAGATTTACTGGGGAAATATCCTTACCAAATCTCTGGGGGTCAAAAGCAAAGAACCGCGGCGGCTAGAGCGCTCGTGACAGAGCCAGCACTGATTTTGGCTGATGAACCAACAGGTGCACTTGACTCCAAATCAGCAACAGATTTATTGGAAAGCTTAAGTACTTTAAATGAAAATAACAATTCGACCATTATGATGGTGACCCATGATGCCTTTGCCGCAAGCTTCTGCCGCCGGATTATTTTCATCAAGGATGGTTCATTTTCAACAGAAATCTATCGTCGTGATCAGACACGCAAAGCCTTCTTCCAAGAGATCTTAGATGTTCATGCGGCCATTGGGGGTGAGGTAGATGACGTTATTTAGTCTAGCAAGAAAAAATATAGCCAGAAACTTCTCACAATATTTTTTATACATTGCATCGATGGTGTTTAGTATCATCATTTACTTTACATTTGTGACCTTAAAATATAGTGATACGATAGCAGAACAGACGGCTTCATCCCAAAAACTGGGTTCCCTAATGAGTGGAGCGGCAGTCATTCTTATCTTTTTCGTGTTCATATTTATAGCTTATTCCAATTCATTTTTTATGAAAAAACGTAAAAAAGAAGTCGCACTGTATGCGTTGCTGGGGGTACGTAATCGTCAAATCGGTTTTATGCTCTTTTTTGAAAATTTATTATTAGGATTATTCTCTTTAATAGTAGGGATTGTATTTGGCTTCCTTTGTTCAAAAGGATTTATGACGATTTTGATTCATTTAATGGGTTATGACGTTGTAGCACCCTTTACATTTTCAATGGCGGCAGCGATGAACACGGCTATCGTATTTCTGGTTATATTCTTAGTGACATCGTTTCAAGGCTACCGTTTGATCTATCAATTTAAGCTGATTGATTTATTTCATGCTTCCAAAAAGGGAGAAGTGGCGCCTAAACCATCTATGATAGTAGCTGTTCTTGGAGTGTTACTTATTGTCTTGGGCTATTGGCTTGCAATGCAGGACCTGTTCACTTCTAAGGTATGGGCAAAAATCGGATTTCTCATGACCGTATTAATTATTTTAACAACGGTAATTGTGGGTACATTTTTATTGTTCCACAGTGTGACTGGCTTTGTGTTAGCAATGATTAAGAAAAATGAAAAGTGGCTGTGGAAAGATCTTCATGTAATAACCATATCTCAGCTGCTCTATCGTATCCGTGGGAATGCACGTACATTAACTGTGATTGCTGTGTTGAGTGCTACAACAGTAACTGCTGGTGGAGCGGTCTATAGCCTGTATTACAATACGAATGACTCGGCAAAAACGATTAATCCAAATACCTTTATGTATCAATCCACAGATGCAGAAATGGATAAACAAGTAAGTGCTGTACTGCCAGCTACAAAATACGATGAAAATATCGAAGCGCTATCCATTACGTTTCATACGAAAGAATTAAACGCGTCATCCTCGTTCGATAGCTCTGATAAAAGAGGGTATACAGTTATCGATGAAAAAACATATAACAACTTAGCCAATGTACAGCATAAAGAAAAATTAAATGTAAAGGATGGCTACGCGGTTATTTTAGATATCGGATATGACAAAAGGTTCTCACCTATGTATACAGGAAAAACTATAACAACAGGCAACGGCCACGCACTCACATTCCAAAGCTTTAAAACACAAACCGTATTAAATGCAGGAACAGCAGGTATAACAGTTGTAATCTCGGATGAACAGTATAAAGGATTACGGAATGATGGAAAAGTGATACGCTATCGTGTTCTTGGGATAGAGGATGCCTCTGTGGATGTATCTGCAAAAATTGCAAACCATTTGCCTGAAGAAGCGCTATTTTCAAGTAGGCCTCAAGATTACCAAACAAGCTTGGAAAGTGTGGGTTCTCTACTGTTTATAGGAAGTTTCCTTGGTCTCGTATTTCTGGCTGCAACAGGCAGTATCATTTACTTTAAAGTTTTAACTGAGGCAGAAGAAGATAAAGCACAGTACAATATGCTGCATAAAATGGGTGTCAGTGCAAAAGAAATGCGGAAATCCATTGCGTCACAGGTATTCGTTATCTTTGTTGTACCGCTTATAGTAGGGTTATTGCATAGTGTAGTGGCTTTAAAAGCATTCTCTAGTCTACTGATGATAGATTTAGCAAAACCTGTGTTGCTCTGGATGATTGCTTATACCGTAATTTATGGGTTGTATTATTTCTTAACCGTGGCTTCATACAATCGTATTATCAAACTAAATAATAGAACAGAAGGATGATTGAGATGAAAAAATTTCTAATTACAATGGGTATTTTGTTTGTTATTGGGGTTGTAGGTGTCTTTGCTCTAGCAAAGATTGATTTCAATCGCATGAATGCCGAAAATTACTATTTACAAATTACAGAGGATGGGGAACCCCATGAATATAAACTGAGTGATGGTACAGTGATGACTTCCTATTCGTATACACTAGAGGCTACAAATGCTAAAGGGAATACAATTCCACTGGAATTTAATGCACAAAAAAATCTTCGTAAAGGCGCCTACTTAAAAATGTATGTAAAAAAAGGTGATCAAGTCTCCTCATATGATGAAGTGAAAGTAGAGGATATTCCGCTAAAAGCAATAAAAAACTAATAAATTGAAGAAGGGCTGTCTCCAATAATGGTAATGGAGCACAGCCCTTTTCTCTGCCTAATGAGTAAGTAAGGCATTTGTATTATAAAAGTATAGTAATGGTTGTTCCAATATTTTCAGCGCTCGTCAAATCGAGTTTCCCCTCATGAGCCCAAATAATGTCTCTTGCGATGGCCATTCCTAACCCAGTACCATGCTTGCTGGCTGTATTTGTACCCCGATAGTAGCGTTCGAAAATCTGTTCCAGATCTTTAGCCGAAATACCCTGGCCATTATCAGAAATCGAAATTTGGGTATGAGATTCGGGACTTGTGTCCACTCGAATCTTCACCACGACATTTTCATCGTTATGCACCAGCGCGTTGTAGATCAAGTTAAGGATCGCTCGTTTTAGTAACTTCTTATCTACTTTATACATTGCTTTAGCCACATTCGCCTCAAACTCAATCTGCCGTTCACCAAAGGTCGGGTCATTTAAAAGTTCAATCGTCATTTCTCGTAGAAACTGAACGAGATTCACCTCTTCAAATTGCAGGGATAGCTGGTGATTACGCAAACGTGTCGTTAGATTGAGGTCATCTAACAGATCTTTCATATACATCGATTTACTTTTGATAATTGACGTGTATTCCTGTAATTCTTGGGCTGTTAAATCTGTGGCACTGTCGTTAATAAATTCTGCATAACCTTGAATAGAAGCAAGTGGTGTTTTCATGTCATGTGAAACATTGCTAATCCATTCCTCACGCATTTTATCGAGATGTTTACGTTCCTCTTCATGCCGATCGAGCTTTTCAGATAGCTCATTCATATTACGAAAAACATCTTCATAAACACCTTTGGGAGTAGGCATTTTCTTAAAACGTCGTTCCCTGAGCTGTTGAATACCCTCTATTAATGTATGAAGGGGTGCAGTTAACTTTTTCCCGAATATAAATCCAATGAGGATTACAATAAGCACATCAACGATTAAAAAAATGGAAAGAAAAACATTAACATCTTTGAAAATTTTAGCGTAGTCATAGGTCATTACATACCGGCCTATTTTAGGATTATTAACCCCTAAAAAGTAACTGAAATTTTGGGCTTCGCTGACAAAAACCGTCGTGCGTGCATCTAATTCTTTATATTTATACATTTGGACAATTTCAATAGGAGAATACTCTGTTTTCAATTCTTCAGGGGTATAAAAGGCTGCTGCTTGCTCCCCTTGGTCATTCAAGAATTGTACCCAGGCGCTCATTTCTTGTAGTTTTTTGAGACCTTCTTCGTTCACAACAGGTTTGCCAGCCTGTAATTCTACGTATTGTGAAAAGGTTCGGCTAAAGGTTTCTGCAGATGCTTCTTCAGTGCCAAAGTTATTATTGTTTACCTTTATAAAGAATAAGGAAAGGAACAAAATCGCGTTTACAATACCAACGATCACAACAATAGTCATAACCGATCTTAAAAAGCGGAGTGTCAATTTCCATTTCAACTAGTCTCACTCCTTGGTATGTAATTTATAACCTAACCCTTTAACCGTCAAAATAAAGGAAGGATTTGAAGGGTCGGCCTCAATTTTTTCGCGTAAGCGCCGAATATGTACCATCACTGTATTATCGGAACCAAAAAAGTCCTCACCCCACACCTGTCCAAACAAGGTTTCTTTGCTTAGAATCTGATTGGGATGATGCATAAAACAGCTCATTAAACCGACTTCTTTGGCGGTTAACACGAGGACCTCGCCATTTTTTTTTAATTCTGTCTCATTGGCACTAAGCTCAAAGGGGCCAGCTTGCAAACTTTTCGGAGCCTTTTTTTCTTCTGTAAAGCCAGCTCTTCTCAGTTGTGCCTTTACCCGATAAGCGACTTCTTTCGGACTGAACGGTTTAGTAATATAATCATCGCCACCTATCGCCAGTCCTAACAGCTTATTAATTTCCTCGTCTTTTGCAGACATAAATAAAATGGGTGCATTTGATGTTTCCCGAATTTTTCTGCATAAGTCATATCCTTCTCCATCTGGGAGCATAATATCTAGCAATATAAGCTCAGGATTATACTCCTGAAACTTGTCCCAACCCTCTGCAACGGTCCCGGCAGTTACAACGTCTGGAACACCTTCTTTATGTAAAACAGCCTTCATCAGACGCGCTAAATCATCTTCATCGTCTATGATTAATACCCATTTACGACTTGCCATTTATTTCCCTCCAAATCCGTCTTTATGTACATTATTACATTATAAAGGACTCTTTATTTCTTGCGCAAAAAATTGCAAAAGAAAGGCTTGCATGAAGATGGGTATTACTTAGACGAACATAGCAAAGCAATATTTGGTGATTTATTAAAATTCATTCTAGATAGATCCAAATCAGGTAAGGAGTTTGGAATGCCGTTAGATGACAGCGACTTGCAAGGAGTGCAAGCAGCCTTAACAGGAACAACTGCAACCAATGCTGATTTGCAGAATATTTCACAGGATGACTTTGTACGTACAGCCGTGATTATGCTGGTCGGAATCATAATTGTGCTAATAGTCATTACGCGCTCTGTGTCCAGCTCTCTGTTTATTATTGCTTCCTTGTTGCTAGAGTACTTACTTCTCTTGCAGTGAAATCTTGAGCTGGATCGTTCCATTTTTCAGCTTCATTATGATTGCAGCCCTGGGCGTTGATTACAGCATATTCCTGATGATGCGGTATAACGAACTTGAAGGGGATGTTGGATCATCTGCGCCGCGTTGATTCCTTCGGGCGTAATGACACTTTTACAGGTAGCATTCGTAATAATCATTGCACTATGATTACTAAGTGTAGCGGCCATGCCGATGTTCTTGACTGCATTAAAGCAGCTTGCTAGCCAATTAAATGGTTCAAGCACCGGTGCTACATCAAAGAATGTAGTTGACAAATTGAGTCATATTTAGGCGGCAGTAAAATTTAAAAATACATGCGTATTACGTATGCTGAGAACAATAGAAAGAATCTTTGGGGACCTTTGTGGTCCCTTGTTTCACCATATCAGAAAGTATATAATTATCGACTATACCTTACAACTTTATTACGCTATAATCAACGTAAAGTCATCATATGACCTAAGAGTAGGATGATTTTAATAGATTAATTAATATTAGCTTTTGATATGCCGAAACGTATTTTGTTATTGAAATAGGTTGTTTATATTGTTTATGATATTATTAAAGGTGTTAATTAAATCTAGAGTAGGTAGATTATGAGTCTAAATGACAACGTATTAATTAAAATTCGTGATATGCGAGAGAGTTTTACACCAGTTGAACGATTGGTCGGAGATTACATTTTAGAAAATACGGAAGAGATCCCTCATTTGTCGATAAAGGAATTGGCTCAATCGAGTAAGACAAGCGATGCATCTGTCCTTCGCTTCTGTAAGACGATGGGTTACAGCGGATACCGCAATTTTATTGTCAGTATATCGGCATCTTTGGGTTCTCGTGATGAGGATTCAAAGGCTCAATATACAGATATTCAGCCGGGTGATGATCTCTCGACAATTATATCAAATATTTCATTGAATAATTGCAAGTCCATTGAGGATACGCTTAGTGTTATTGATCGAAAAGAAATTACAAGAGCTGTAGAATTACTATGTCATAGTAAGCGAATTGTTTTTTTTGGAATAGGTGCTTCGGGACTCGTTTGTATGGACGGGGAACAGAAGTTCTCGCGAATTAATAAGATGTGTCATGCCTATACAGATGGTCATAGTCAGCTCACGGCAGCAACTTTACTTGAGAAAGATGATGTTGCCATTTTCATTTCTAACTCTGGAGCAACTAGTGATATTATTGATGCACTGGAAATTGCCCAAAAGAATAGAGCGAAATGTATTGCGATTACGAAGTACAATAAAAGTGAGCTTGCGGAGCGGGCGGATATTGTACTGAGCATATCCACACCTGAAATAACAATCCGCAGTGGGGCTATGGGCTCGCGTATTGCAATGCTTACGATCATCGACATATTATTTGCTGGTGTCGCAAGTGCAGAATATGAAGAAGTAAAAACCTACTTAACAAAAACGCATAATATATTAAAGAAAAAACTTAGAAATTAGGTTCTGATAGAATGAATGTGGAGGAAAGCATTGATCATGGATCAATGCTTTCTTTTTTTTGTATTTCATTCACTTATTCGTGTACTAAAATGTACTACTTATCAATCCATGTCAGATTATCTACATGATGAATACGTTAATCTAATGAATATAATAAGTAGTTTAATTCAATAATTAATAGCTTGGCACACAATTATGAGGAAGAAAATGAATGGAATCGAAGACGAAACATCATCCGGTTGAACACGGATGATGTAACTTTATGTTTCGTTTGGAGCGATAATCAGCAAATAATACATTTTTTTAAATCGCTTTAACCTTAGAGCCATAGCGATCAAAGCATTTGGTAAAAATTTAAATTGTATCTTGTAAGCGCTTTATAAATGTGGTATAACATAGTATGTAAGAGATGAAATAAAACATCAGAATTTAATTTCTTTATGAAATTATATTTCAAAATCTATTGACGAAGCGATGGTGTTGTATTAGTATAAGAACATAATAATTGTAAGTTAATATAACATGTTTTGTTAATTCTATGACAGATTAAGGCTGGGAAGAAGGAGGATGGCTATGAATGACTACCTTGCGGGATTGACAACAGAGGCTGTGAATCCAGACACATTAATGATTGATGAATGTACTACGGAAGAAATGATCCAGTTAATGAATCAACAAGATGCACTGGTCCCCAGAGCTATAGCTGAGGAGATTCCGCAGATTGCAAAGGCGGTAGATATTCTACATCATAGGTTGTCTAATGGTGGAAGAATGTTTTACATAGGAGCTGGCTCATCAGGAAGATTAGGTGTTCTGGATGCTTCCGAATGTCCCCCTACCTTTGGTACAGATCCTACCTTGGTGCAGGGCTATATTGCTGGTGGTGATATTGCTTTGCGTACTGCGGTTGAAGGCTGTGAAGACGATATGGATGAAGGGATCGCATTAATCGAAAGCATTGGTGTAACAAACAAAGATGTACTTATTGGGATTTCGGCAAGCGGTAGTGCAAACTACGTTATTGCAGCTTTAGCGAAAGCAAAGGAACTTGGAGCAGCCACTATCGGTGTTTGTAATAACAGAGGCTCAAAGTTCGAACCCATTGTAGATGTTTGTATAACACCTGTTGTAGGACCTGAGGTCATTAGCGGTTCGACTCGATTAAAGGCAGGAACTGCTCAGAAGTTGGTGCTTAATATGCTGACAACATGCACAATGGTCAAGTTAGGAAAAACGTACAACAACTTGATGGTTGATCTGAAGGCTAGTAATTTTAAGCTCGTAGATCGCTCGATTCGTATCATCATGAACACGACTGGTGTAGATACATCAACCGCCGAAGAAACACTTGAAAAAGCATCTATGAACTGTAAGCTGGCAATTATGATGATTAAATCGGGGTTAGATGCAAAAGAAGCAGAACAAGTACTTAACGCAAACGGAGGACGCTTGAAACAGGCAATCGCATCATTGGTTTAGGTGAGAAAAGTGGAATAACAGGATGGATGCTATTAATAATTGAGGAGGCTGTTTTCGATGAAAAAAAGATCACGTGGATTAACTCTGTTTTTGTCAGGAATCATGATGGTATCACTATTATCGGCTTGCGGAGGAAACGGAAATAACGCTCCAGCTTCTACAGATTCCGGTAACACAGGATCTAGTAACGGTGGTTCTGAGCCTAAAAAGGATACGATTACAGCACTTTTACCTCCGATATCAGCGAACTATCAAACACGTTTTGCTGATATGGAAAAAGAATTTAATACACTACATCCTAACTTGACTTTGAAAATCGAGCCAGCGAGCTGGGAAGATATGACACAAAAACTTGATACTCAAGTAAATGCAGGTTCTCCTCCAGATATTGCTTTTATCGGTGCTTCAGGAATTTCGAAATATGCAGCACTTAATGTACTAATCGACCTTAACGGTGCCCTTTCTGATGAAGCCAAGGCAGATTATGACGAAGTTCCATTGAAATATTTCCAACTAGGTGACGCTCAATACGGCCTACCAGCGTATATGGAAATCCACACTATCGGTGGTAATAAACAATTCCTTGAAGAAGCCGGAATTGATTGGAAAAGCATTCAACAAAACGGTTGGACTTATGAAGAGTTCCGTAATGCAATTTCTAAAGGCGTAGTGAAAAATGATAAAGGTGAAACTACTCGTTATGGTTTCGTGTTCGCAACATCTGGTGTAGCATCTAAAGACTATCTAGCTATTCTTGCTAAAACTGCTGGTTTACCAGATTACTTCGATAAAGATCTTAAATATACGTATACAAGCAAAAACTTCTTGGGGCTACTTACATCTATTCGCGAAATGATCAACGATGGTTCTATGCCTAAAGAGCTAAGCTCTATCGATGCAGGTAAACGGTGGAACATGTTCCTAACGGGTCAAACGATGATCACAGGTAAAGGTTTATCTGCATTTGAAAACTCTGCTCGTCTAAACAATGAGAAGATTAAAGCGAACGATGGTTCAGCTGTTGCAGATTCTATTGAAGTTGATTATATTTCACTTCCAGTCCCAACATTCAACGGTGCCGATTATGTCCCTACTTCAATCGTTGATGGTTATATCGCACTTCGTGGTAAAAAAGCTCCATCTGAAGAGCACATCAAAAATATTGCCCTAGCAACGAATTTCTTGTCTTCTGGTTCAATTGCTGCTAACTACAGTAATGAGCTGTTCTTATCACCAATTACTGAATCTGCACGTAATGCGGAAGTACTTGAAAAATTCCCTCGTAACGAAGATAACGTTGCTGCAGGTAAAGCTATGATGGCAAAAGCGCTTCCGGCTCGTACAGATATTCCTACTGATCTGGCTGCTGAAGCATTGAAAATTGAAACAGAAGTTATTATTCCTAAACTACAAGCCTTACTTGCAAATGAGATTGCTCCACAAGAAATGTATGATGCAGTTAAAGCAGCTGCAATTAAATCTTTCGGTAAAGATGGTATTGTAGTTGACTAGTCTGTCGTAGGCTGACATGTGAAAGCTGTGCGTAGCTAGAACGTACAGCTTTCCTTCTAAATTAGCTAGAGTTTGTACTGTTTTTAGAAGAGAGGTGCGACCCAATGAATCAAACGTTGACTAAAAGAAAAAAATTGAAACTCGAAAGTGACTCAGGTTGGGGATACGCGTTTATCGCAGTAGCACTTATTGCGTTTTCTTTATTTACCGCATATCCAGTCATCAATGCTTTTATTATCAGCTTACAAAAATATGGTCCATTAGGATCCACTTTTGTCGGCATGGATAACTTCGTTAACTCGTTTTCAGATGAACTTTTCTGGAAAGCGCTGAAAAACACGTTAGTATATACGCTATTAACTGTTCCGTTTAATATTCTTCTATCATTTTTAATTTCAATTTTGATTATTCCTTTCAAGAAAAAAACACAAACGATCTTTAAGGCACTATATTACTTGCCAGCCGTAGCATCTGGTGTAGCGCTTTCTGTTGTGTGGCTGTGGATCTTCGATCCGTTAAAATCAGGTATTGCCAATAAGCTCGTAAGTTTTTTAGGTATTGAAAATCAAAACTGGCTTGGTTCCAGCGCAACTGCAATGTTCTCACTTGTGTTAATGTCATGGTTATCAAGTCATGGTACAGCAATTATTATTTATATAGCCGCATTACTCGCTATTGATAACAGCTATTATGAAGCAGCTGAAATTGATGGCGCGTCTTTCCTGCAAAAGCTTTGGTTTATCGTTGTCCCTTTCCTTAAGCCAACAACGCTATTCCTACTTGTTACTGGTGTTATCGGTTCCTTCCAAGTATTCCAAAACGCTTATCTTATGACAGGCGGTGGACCAGACCATGCAACAACAATGGTAGGTTTGTTAATCTTTAACAATGCGTTCACATATTTTGAGTTTGGTGAGGCAGCGGCACAATCATTAGTTCTAGCAGCGATTATCGGATTTATCTCATTCCTTCAATTCAAGTTTATAGGTAAAGATGTAGAATACTAGGAAAAGGAGCAGAATACTATGGGTTTGTACAACAATAGCTTAAGAAGCAAAGGGTATCTGTTTATGCGTAATGGTGCAAACATTACGTTCCTTATCCTATTTGCCGCAGCTACCATATTCCCGATATACTTTATGGTCATCTCCTCGTTCGGTGATCCGGTAGAAGCTGGTGCAATGAGCTATTCTATCCTACCAACGAAGATTTCATTTGAATCTTATAAATTCTTCTTTAACTTCAGCCCACATACATGGGACTGGTTATTGAACTCCTTTATAGTGGCAGCGTGTATCACGGTATCTAACGTATTTTTTGCTACACTTGCTGGATATGCGTTTTCAAAAATGAAATTTAAAGGGAAAAACATTTTGTTCGCTATTTTGCTGGGATCTATGATGATTCCTGTTCAAGTTACTCAGGTTCCACTATATATTTTGATCGTAAATATTTTTGAATTACAAAATACGTACACAGCGTTGATTATGCCGAGCATAGTAACGGTATACAATATCTTCTTGGTTAAGCAGTTCATGTCCTCTATTCCAGGTGAAATTATTGAATCTGCTAAAATCGAAGGTTGTTCCCAGCCTAAAATCTTCTGGTATATCATTATGCCTCTGTCTAAAACAATTATGGCAGTACTAGCAATCCTAACGTTCATGGCGGCATGGAATGACTTTTTCTGGCCGTTCCTAGTAACGAATACGATGGATATGCAAACCATTCAGGTCGGCTTGAAAAACTTTCGCTTTGCGAATACAACTTACTTTGCACCGATGATGGCGGGGGCAACCATTTCAGCAGTTCCAATGTTTATTTTGTTCTTCAGTTTACAAAAATACTTCCTTGAAGGGGTAACAGTTGGAGCGGTGAAAGGTTAATGGACAAACAATCAAAAGTTGATGCAACATACTTAGTTGGCTTGATGTCAGGTACATCAGTAGATGGTATTGATGCAGCAGTAGTTAAGCTTTTCCCATCAGCCGAAAAAGAGCATGGAGTAGAGATTGAATTACTGGCTTTTGAAAACACACCTTTTGAGGTGCAAGTTAGAAACTCCATATTTGAGCTTTTTGATCCCGCTAGCGCTACGATTGATAAGGTTGGCGCAATGAATATGTGGCTTGGCGAATTATACGCCCAAGCCACATTATCCGTTATAGGGAAATGCGGCCTTTCGCCTTCGCAAATATTCGCAGTAGGATCGCATGGTCAAACAATCTATCATGCTCCGGATGAGAATGTTATGGGCGGTTATAATCTGCATTGTACCGTTCAGATTGGGGATGGTGCAGTTATCGCCAATCGCACAGGAATTCCTTGCGTATCAGACTTTCGAGTTGCTGACATGGCAATGGGTGGACAAGGAGCTCCGTTAGTACCATTTACCGAATACTTATTGTTTAACAATCCAAAGAAAACACTTCTGATGCAAAATATTGGCGGAATAGGCAATGTGACTGTTTTGCCTGTAAATGCCTCACCGGATGAGGTATTTGCTTTTGATACGGGTCCTGGAAATATGATTATCGATGGCCTTGTATCGCAATTATTTGCACCAATGACAATGGATGTTAATGGCGAAATTGGTGCGGGCGGTCAAGTGATTGATGAGCTAATGAAATGGATGCAGCAGGATAATTATTATACGATGCCGTTACCAAAATCGACAGGCAGAGAACGGTTTGGCCAACAATACGTGGCACAAATTATTGAAATGATGAAGGTTAATCACTGGAAAGCAGAAGATGTTGTTGCAACAGCTACGTACTTAACTGCCTGGAGCATCGTCGATAGCTATGAACGGTATATTGCACCGCAGCACCAGGCTGAGCAATTGTTAATTGGCGGCGGTGGAAGCTATAACAAGACGCTTTTGCGTGATTTACAGCACTTATTTGCACCGCATAACGTGCAGGTGCTGACGCAGGAGGATATCGGTGGTAATAGTGATGCTAAGGAAGCAATTGCTTTTGCTCTGCTAGCGTGTTACACGATGGAGCGCTTACCAAACAATATCCCGCTAGTAACTGGAGCTTCACAGCCAGTAGTAATGGGCAAAATTTCCTGGCCCTATATTGGACGTTCACAGGAGGCTTAAATGTTGCAAATCAGACCCTTTTCAATTGAAGATCACTCTGCAGTTGTAGAGCTTTGGAATCGTGAGGCTACAAAATATGATTATAAGCCATTTACAGAGCGAGAGTTTCAAGATACATTCATCGACCATCCTTATTTTGACGCTGACTGTATATGGGTAGGCTGTGACGAAAAAGGGATTGTTGGTTTTGCAGCTGGCTGCTGCGGTGACGATCTCCCTCTTGGAGATGTGGCCGGTTATATTACGAGTGTTATTATAGATACCCATGTGGCTTCTCTGGAGCTTTACGATGCTTTTCTATTGCGTTTAGAAAAAAGATTCCAAGAACTTGGGAAAAGACAAGCTGATGTATTGTTTTTCAACCCTGTTAAGCTGAAGTGGAGTATACCAAGTGCACCTCAGCATGAGCATAATAATGCCCCGGGCATCAGTAAGGACCAGCCATTATATGAAGCTTTAATGGCTAGAGGCTACGAAGATCGAGCGACGCAATGCGGCATGTATTTAAAACTCGGAAGCTTTATTGTTCCCGAAGATATTTTAGACAAGGAAACCAAAGCAAATAGCAAGGACTATAACATTGGGCGCTATGTCCCTGATTTACATACAGGGCTTGAAGCAACGCTTGCTGCCCTGCAAAATCCGCAGTGGAAGAAGGATATTGTTACTTATGTGAAGGTTGGCGCACCCCTTGTAGTAGCTGTGTACGGCAACGAGGTTGTGGGCTTTGCAGGTCCAATTATTTCGCAGCCTGATGGAAGAGCATTTTTTTGCGGTATCGGAGTGCACCCAGAGCATGAGGGTCATGGCCTTGGCAGTGTATTATTTTTCAGAATGGTTGAAGCTTTTCAAAATGTGGGCTGTCAATATATCTCTCTATTCACTGGAAATAATAATCCGGCTCTTCGAATCTATCAAAAAGCGGGCTTTACTATTGAAAAACAATTTTCTATATTGCGGAGGGAACTTTAAAGATGAGCGAAAAATTCACAGTATTAGCAATTGGAGCGCATGTTGGTGATGTGGAGCTAGCTTCTGGTGGTGTGCTCGCTAGTCATAGTTTAAAGGGAGATCGCATTGTGACACTAGCGTTAACTGCGGGTGAACGAGGGGTCCCGGCAGGACAGGATATGAAGGAATATCGTCAGCAAAAAGTGAAAGAGGCACAGGTTTTTGCGGATATGCTAGGCGGTGAAGCCATTGTATTCGATGATTATTGTGACGGAGAGTTGCCTGACAATCAAGAAATTCGTATGGAGGTTTGTGATGTAATTCGTCGCGTGAAGCCTAATATTATTATTACACACTGGAAAAACAGTATGCATAAGGATCACGCGCTAACGCATCATATCGTAAATGATGCCCGTTTCTTCGCAAGTCTATCATCCTTTGAACGAGCGCTCCCCGCGCACTTTGCAGCAAGATTATATTACTCCGAAAACTGGGAGGATGCGGTTGATTATGTCCCTTACGTATATGTGGATTTCGATCAAGCGGCATTTGATCTATGGATAGATGCATTAAGCAAGCATTGGTTTGTGACGAATAGCAAATCTTTCAAATACATGGATTACTATAAAGCACTAGCAGTTGTTCGCGGCTGTGAAGCAAGAAAGACATATGCAGAAGCATTTATGGTGCCTGCTGAAACGGTGAAGGTTAGGCAGTCTAGTCTTTGGTAACTATTAAACTAGCTCTAAGAGGGAGTGTTTCTATGTATAGCAGGAAACATTCCCTTGTTCTATCCATTTATGCGAAAAAGCAGCTAGGAGGCAGCTTCATATGGTGTTAAATGGGATTGATTCTATAACGAATTATCGTTATTTGTTCGAAGGTAAGCGCGTAGGATTGATTACAGCGCCGACAGGTCTTACGAAGGATTTTGCATCAACGATTACTATATTACATGAAAATTTTAATCTTGCTGCGATGTTTTCACCAGAGCATGGCGTGCGCGGAGATTTGGATGCAGGGGCAGTAGTAGACACTTACATGGATCCTTTTACGAATGTTCCAGTCTATAGCTTGTACCGTAAAGACTCCAAGCGTTTAACAAAAGAAATGCTGAATGAAGTAGACATCATTGTATACGATATTCAAGATGTTGGTGTACGCTATTACACATTTATTTATACGATGCTGTATGCACTTGAAGATTGTGCAAATGCAGGTGTAGAATTTGTTGTTCTTGATCGTGTTAATCCGCTTAACGGGGTAACGGTAGAAGGGAATGTCTTGAAGCCCGGCTTCAAATCATTTGTTGGAAATTACGAGCTAGCCGTGCGATACGGCTTAACAGCAGGTGAGGTAGCAACGATGGCAAATGATCAAATGAATTGGAATGCATCGCTGCATGTCGTTCGTTTGGAAGGCTGGGAACGGAGCATGTCCTTCCCGGATACAGGATTAACTTGGGTTCATCCTTCACTTGGAATGCCACGATATGAAACAGCGTTATTATATACAGGAACATGTTTATTTGAAGGCACGAACTGCTCGGAAGGACGAGGCACAACGTTCCCGTTTGAAATGATTGGTGCTCCGTTCATTCAAGCGCAGCAATTGGCAGATGAGATGAATGCAAAAGGTATCCCGGGTGTGCTTTTTCGTCCAGTTCATTTCAAGCCAACGTCATCTAAACATTGTGGCGAGCTATGCGGCGGGGTACAAATTTACATTACAGATCTCCAAGTGCTGAGGCCTTTAGAAGTTGGGGTAACCTTATTATTTACGATAAGAGATTTGTACGAGCAATTTTCATTCCTGCCTCCTGTGAAGGAGGGCTCTCGTCCATTTATCGATTTGCTGGGGGGAGACAACATGTATCGTACGGAAAATATGCAAGCCAAGCAGCTGCTTGAACAGTTTGCAGCGGAAAGCAAGCAATTTGCAGAAATAACACAGCAGTATCATTTATATCGCTAGAGGAAGGTGAATAATTGATGAGAACAATAGAACATATGAGCTTGCGCGAAAAGATTGGACAAATGTTCGTAACAGGCTTCCCTTCAACCGAGATCACTCCTGAGCTGAAGGAAGTTATTGAGCATTATAAAGTCGGCAATATTATTTTATTCTCACATAATATCGACAATAAATATCAATTAGGCGAGCTTGTTACTGAGCTGCAGCAATGGTACACGACACATACTGGTATCCCGGGTTTTATTACGATTGACCAAGAAGGCGGTCGAGTCACTCGTATGCCTAAAGACGCGACCAATGTTGCTGGAGCCATGGCAATTGCTTCTTCAGGACGACCTGAAAATGCGTATGCAGCAGGCAGAATGACTGCCAGAGAATTGAAAGCATTAGGTATTAATTTTAATCTAGCTCCAGTTATGGACGTTAACAATAATGCATTGAATCCAGTCATAAATGTTCGTTCCTATGGTGATTCTGTTGCAACAGTATCCCAGTATGGAATTCAAATGATGAAAGGATTGCTCGATGGAGGCGTCATGTCCTCACTTAAGCATTTTCCAGGTCATGGTGATACAAATGTCGATTCACATATTGGCTTGCCTACCATTGAAAAAACTCTTGAGGAATTAGAGCAGCTTGAGCTGCTGCCGTTTAAGGACGCAATTGAGCAAGGCGCTCAAGCGATTATGAGTGCACATATTTTATTTCCGAAAATTGAAAAATCCGGTGTGCCCGGAACTATGTCTCATACCATTATTACAGAGATATTAAAAGGAAAATTAGGATATAAAGGGTTAGTTGTATCGGATTGTTTAGAAATGGACGCGATCAAACGATACTATGATACGGCAAAAGGAGCGTTAGGAGCTGTTAAAGCAGGTATTGATTTGGTATTCATTAGTCATACTCCTGAGACAGTGAAGGAAGCGATTCATTTGATCGAAGAAGCTGTAGCCACCGGTGATTTGGATGAAGCGCTAATTGATGCAGCTGTTACAAAAATTTTAGCTTATAAAGCACAATATGCGACGATTGAGGAGCTAGATTATGAACTAGTTGGCTGCGATGTACATCGCCGAGCAAATGAGCTAATGCGTACGGAAACGATCTGCCTCATTAAAGGTGAGCTCCAGTCCATTCATACCGGTGACGAGCAAGTGTTATTTATGGGTTCCTATTCATACCGCACCGATCTTGCGTCCAGCAGCTTGAATCAAGCTCTTAGCTTTCCGCAATATATGGGGGAGCATTTTAATACAGCTTATGAGATTATCGACATTGACCCGAGCGAGGAGCAAATCAACGCTGCGCTGCCAAAGGTACAAGGCTACAAGCATATTGTTATCGGCTTGTTCAATGCGCGTGAAAACAAAGGTCAGCTTGCGCTTGTTCAGAAGCTGCTGGCAGCAGGCTGCAAAGTAACGGCCATTACATTAGGTCGCCCGTATGATTTACCGTTAATCGAAGGCGAGTTCTGCGGAATTGCGGCATTTGAGTATACACTTGATGCATTCAAATCACTCCTTCCAATCCTAAATGGTGAGGTTGTACCCACCGCCAAGATTACGATACAGATGTAGAAAAAAAGTACAACAAGGGGACATAGGTATGGCATTTATCGTTGGAATTGATGGGGGTGGCACGAAAACAGCTGTCACCATTACGCATGACCAGGAAGACGCTTTATTCACCTTTACTGTAGGGCCTATTAATTATAACGGTGGTGATACTGATGCTATTGCCGCCTCCTTTGAGGAAGTTTTTAGTCAAACGAAGCTCTACTGCGGTAATTTACAAGAAGTTGCTCATATATGTATAGGTGCGGCAGGAGTAAGTAATCCGCTGGTCATCAATTTTTTGGAGCAGCATGTGAGAAATAACGGTTATATCGGGCCATTAACGATTACTGGCGATCAAGAAACCGCATTATACGGGGCACAGAATGCAATGCAAGGCATCATTCTCATTGCTGGTACAGGATCGATTTGCTTTGGGGTCAATGAAAAAGGAGAGCGGCATCGCACAGGAGGCTTTGGTCATCTGATTGATGACGAGGGAAGCGGTTATAGCATTGGGCGCGATCTATTATCCGTATTAGTTCAAGTGGAGGACGGAAGAATAACCGATACGGTCATCCCAGCGATGGTGTATGAGCAGCTTGGATTAAGCACTGTGAAAGAGATTATTGGCTTTGTTTATGATAAAAATACGACGAAAAAAGATATTGCGCAGCTCGCACCGATTATGACGATCGCATACGAGAAGGGCGATGCACATGCAATAGCGTTAGCGGAGAAATGTGCAGCCAATCTATATGAGCTTGTTGTGCCTGTTATTGAACGGCTTAAGCTATATGAAAGTCCGATTGCGATTGCAGGAAGTGTGCTGCAAAAGTCTCGCTTTGTGAAAGAAGCCCTGGAGCGAAAACTTGCACAGAGCTACCCGCAAACAAAGCTGATTTTGCCGATTAAGGATGCAGCCTACGGTGCTGTCCTGTTAGGAAGATCAAAAATGAACAACGACTAGTTTTTGTCGCTATGGAAAAATAAGGGTGTGTCATAAGTCCGAGCAGTTGGACTTGCGACACACCCTTATTTTAAAATGGTAGGAATCAAAAATGGCTTAAAATTTATCGGTCAAATAAAAAACGGCTTGTTGTTTCGGAAATAGAGCTTGAAGGATGTTAGCGTGCTCAGTACTGTCCTTTGCTGCGCCTGCTTCATTATAGCCGAACATGATATAAGTCATTAGCTCGCGTTCATCTACTTCTATTGAAGTATAGGGATTGGTATGATTACTAGCATCGGAAACAGAAAGCCGCTTTTGCTTATAATCCAAGTAGATACAGTCCTCATTGCTGCGAAGTGCAATATGCAGCTCCTGGTCTGCAATGATGTTGCTACGGTTTAGGCGATCTTCTAATTCAGGCTGAAGCTTATGGAAAGTTGAACTGAGATTGATCATTTTCCACATCGCCATATTGATTTGAATTGAATTTGCTTGATGCTGTTGGTAATAGGAATATAGCTTATGGTCCTCTGGGAGCATCGCTAATATTTGCTTTGCATTTTGGCGCAGCTGACATAAGGCATGAAACAAAGCTTCAACGCCGTTTTCGGCTTCGTTCAAATACAATAATTCATTAATAAATACTTGTTCAGTATCTTTCTTTTCAATGATGCCATAAGCGACGATTTTTCCATTTCTGCGAAGGAGCAAGCAGTCAACTTTCTTCCATTCCGGCCAGGTCAATAAATCATTCCAATACGTTCTACTTCGGATCACGGTGTAGGTACGATTCTTATTGAATTGTTCATAGATGAAACGGATATCATCGAGATAACAGGCTTCAAAAGGGATGATTTCATCACTGTTTTGCTGCTGCTCCAAACTTGCTGGTTTTTCAATTGCGAAAGCAGTCTCCGGAATAAGTCTCCAGCCAGCCTTTTCATAAAACGCATGCTTGCTAGCCAAAAGCAAGCTTATATCATAATCGGTTTCTTTCATATAGTTGGTCTGCGCATGAAGAATTTTGTGTGCAAGCCCCAGCCCGCGGTAATTTAGATCTGTACCGACACTCCCCATTGCACCCGTTTTCAAGATCGCTTGACCGACTCTAATATGAAACGGAAAAATTTGTACATTGGATGCAATCTTACCGTCTACCATCGCAAACCAGGTTGTATCTGGATCATATGTGGTGTCGAGGTCTAATCTTTCTTGGAAAAAAGCTCGGCCTACGGAAAAGCATTCATCTAAAATATCGTAAATCTTTTCAAGCTGCTCTCTAGTTGGATGGTTCATTACGATGATGTTTGGTGTCGTCGTCATCTTTCATTTCCTCCTGCGCCGTAATGTTGGGATAAATTTAATAAATGAAAAAAATGTTTTTTGAAATTTAATTTCTTACATATAGTTTAATATTGAAAAAAAAATTCGTCAATAATGGAACGTGTGGAATCATAGATAAACCGTTCAAGAACTTTTTGTGAAAAATCGGAAATATTTTCATACCAATGATTCCTGCATTTGTTGGAGCGGGTTTAATTGCGGGGAAGTTTGATTTCGCAAATTGAGCTAGACTTAAATGAATTGCCAGAATCAGAGAAAAAAGTAGCGGAGTACATTCTTGCAAATGCTAAAGAAGTGCTGCATATGACCATACATGATTTAGCAACGAAAGCGGAGGCAAGCAGTGCGGCGGTTGTTCGTTTTTGCAGGTCGCTAGGAATAGGTGATTTCCCTGCACTGAAAATCCGATTATCAGCGGAAGTAGAAAATACGCCGTATGTTGGCTATTTTGATGTTGAATCGAATGAAACGGTGCATTCTATCATTGATAGTGGATGAAATGAAGCGTCCGATTTATCGAGCGATTGTAGAGAAATATCTTAATGGAACAAACCTGAGCAAGTACTATTTTAATCATGGAAGGACTTATTTATACTCTGACGCAGTAATCCACACCATTGCAGATACGCGGCGAGTCCTTTACCTTCACAGAATTTCAAACAGATGTACTTGCCATAATTCAGTTGTCAGATGAGTAGCACTGCGTAGCAAAAAAACTGGATAAATTGTTAATTTGACCCCTATAGTCACTAAAATCTATTATAATAAAATTTATGTTCAAGTCGATTACCTATCCTAAGTTAATAGGATAATCATACGCAAAAAGGCATAGTGATGAATCGCCTATGCTATAAGGGTTACAGAGTTTTCAAATACACACTTATGTATAAGAGGAGGCGAATGATATGACGATAATGCCTGTTATAGTAATGATCTTAGTATTTGTACCTGCCATTGTACTCATGGTAAGCATGCCTTATTTAACAAGAGAGACGATTAGTTTTGGGGTCACCGTCAGCCCTGTACAATTCCATAGTGAGCCTCTGCGCCAGATGCGGAAGTCATATGCTAGGATTAGTGCTACCTTACATACCATCCTATTCATTGTTTGTATCCTCTGTCTAATATACGGTGATGAACATTCCAAGCAACCATGTTGGATCATTGTCACTTATTCACTCGCCATGGTCGTAATCTCCCTAGTCATAAACATTAGCTATCATTTCAAAATGAAAAGTTTACTACCTATGCTGCCTATTGCTCTGGAACCATCGATCATGGCAGTGGACACTGGATTTCGGAAAAGAAACATTGGCTTGTCTAATAAATGGTTCCTCATTCATGTTTTAATTATTGTTGTTACTATTGTAAATGTGCTACGCAACTACGATCAGATTCCTGATCAGATTCCGATCCATTACAACAGCAGTTGGAACGTAGACGGCTATGCGGCTAAATCTTATAGTTCTGTGTTTATGCCTACGATCATGCAAGTGTTCATAACACTTTTGTTCATATTTGAGAATTGGAGTATTCGCAGAGTAAAGCAGCAGGTTCAACCCAATGATCCTAACCGTTCCATCAGACAAGACGCAACTTACCGCCGTACTTGGTCATATTTTATGCTTACAGCAAGCTTCTTAATAGTTATCCTGTTTTCTGTTGTGCAACTAAACATGATATCTCTGCTTAACATGAGTTTCGCTATCCCTATTATCCTAATCATAATAGCCCTTATCATCCTATACGCCTTGGCCTTAACGTTCTGGGCTGGTCAGGGCGAAAGCCGCTTGGAGCGATCTGCCGATAGCTCCAATGCCAGACCTGTCCATGATGATGATAAATGGCTATTAGGTATGATTTATTTCAATCGCAAAGATCCAAACCTAATCGTCAAGAAAAGGCTCGGAGTCGGCTGGGGATTAAATTTCGGTCACCCAGTAAGCTGGCTGTTCTGGCTCGGAATTATTGTACTGTTAGTTGTGGTGCGGTAACAAGGCTTGGAGGTTAATACTCGCCGGAGTATTGGCGAAGTTAGAGTTTCGAAACAGAATATTTACCGAGAAAAACGCCTAAAGGGCGTTTTTTATTATCTTTAAGGTTCTTAGTAATATCTTTTTTGAATTAAATCGCATATTAAAGAGTATTTCTCGTATTAATAACCCTTTGTTACAATCAGATTGTTATCTAAAGGAGGGTATAAAATGAACTATCGCAAATTAGGAACGAGTGGCTTACATCTAAGTGAAATTGCTTATGGTAATTGGATTACACATGGTGCTCAAGTGGACAATGATACTGCCCATGCTTGTGTTCGCGCTGCATTGGATGTAGGGATCACAACATTTGATACTGCGGATGTATATTCCGATACGAAAGCTGAGATGGTGCTGGGTCAAGCATTAAAAGGAGTGCACAGAGCTGATATCGAATTGTGTACCAAGGTGTGCCATCCCACAGGGACGGGACGTAACGCAAGAGGTCTGTCTCGCAAGCATATTATGGAGGCGTGCCATGCTTCGCTGAACAGATTACAGACGGATTATATTGATATCTATTATGCGCATCGCTTTGACGCAACAGTATCCCTTGAAGAGACCTTTTTGGCCTTTTCGGATCTGGTGCGTCAAGGTAAGGTTCTCTATGTCGGGATAAGTGAGTGGACGGCGGATCAGATAGCAGAAGGTGCTATTTTGGCGAGGGAATTGAAGGTGCCATTGGTGGCTAGTCAACCTCAATATTCGATGTTATGGCGTGTGATGGAGACGGAGGTGGTTCAAGCTTGTGAGCGGGAAGGGATTGGACAGGTGGTCTGGTCACCGCTTGCTCAAGGGATTCTTTCAGGTAAATATATGCCAGGGCAACCATTGCCAGAGGGTTCTCGTGCTTCAACCGCTGCGGGCTCACCATTTATGAATAAATTGGCGGGTCAGTGGCTTCGGACTGAGGTGCTTGCGGCGGTCTCGAATCTCTCTTCCATCGCCAGTGAAGTTGGGTTGACGCTTCCACAGTTGGCTATAGCATGGGTGTTGCAAAATCCACAAGTCTCCTCTGCAATTATTGGGGCATCCAAGCCTGAGCAGGTTATAGAAAATGCCAAAGCTGCAGGAGTTCGTCTGGATAGGGAAGTGATGTTGGAAATCGATAGGGTGCTAGAAGGACTCATTGAACGTGATCCTAGAAAAACGGGCTGAATATTATATTATTCACCATTAATAGCTTCTGAACTCATTTGTCCTATGATCTCTAGTAACGCGGATAAGGAGGCACGTTCGCAATCGGTTCTCCAAGCGGCATAAAGGGGAATCGATGGTGTGCTTTCTTCAAAGGGACGAAATGCGATACCTTCACGCTGGAAAATAGCAACTGAAGAGGGCACAATGGAAACTCCAAGATTTGCAGCTACCAAATTTACAATGGTGTACATCTGAATAGCTTCCTGTACAACATTCGGATACATGTCGTGTTGGGCGCAGAAGCTCATAATGAGGTCATGAAAAGGAGCTCCTAAATGACGTGGGAACGATATAAACGGCTCTAAAGCTAAAGAGCGAATGGATAACACCGGTAATTGAGCTAGGTGATGCTGTTCTGGCAAAACGGCAATAAGCGATTCATTGACTAAGGGACGATGGTCGATATGCTTACCCGACTCTGTATAACGTACAAATCCAATGTGAATCGTTCCTTCATGTAAAGCCTGCCACTGCTGAGCAGACGTCATCTCATGTAATGAGAGTTGTACTTGTGGATAACGTTCCCGAAACATTTTTAACATATTAACCAATACTCCACCAGCTGCAGAATCTATAAATCCAATGTTCAAATGTCCGATAATTCCTTGATCGACTAATTGTGTTGTTTTAATAGAGCGTTCCAGTTGAGATAAAATGGATTTAGCTTCCTCTAGAAATACCGCCCCCGCTGGCGTTAGACGAACTTGTCTTTTGTTCCGTTCTAATAGTTTCACACCAATCTCATTCTCCAGAGCTTGAATTTGCTGGCTTAAGGGAGGCTGCGTCATATTCAGCTTCTCTGCTGCACGGTTAAAATGCAGTTCCTCTGCTACTGCGATAAAGTATTGTAACTTTTTTATGTCCATACTGTTCAATCTCCCTTGAAATGTTTCTCCAAGCAAGTATAAGGATCTTTAAAGAAAAATGAAAGGAATGACATGTCCTCTGAGGTGTTTTATTCGAGTGCCAAATGCGCTAGACTTGGAATGGGTACCCAGAACAATGATGTACTGTTTGATTGGTCAAAGGGGGAGAACGACGATGATAAGAGGATTAACAACAGCAGGTTTGGGTGAGATTAGTTCCAATGAAGAATACATCAGACTTGCGAGCCAATTCGGGTTTAGGTCCATAGACGTCAATCCATTAGAGTTGGTACAGCAGCATGGCAAGGGTGGGGCAGTTCAATTGTTGGAAAGTCATGGCGTCATGCTAGGATCTTTTGGTTTAGAGGTAGATTGGCGCACGACAGAGGATAGCTTTAGGGAGAGCCTGAAATCGCTTACCCAGATGGCTGAGGCCGCTGCTGACTTAAAGTGCACCACATGCTGCACATATATTTTACCTTCGACAGATCTTCCGGTCGCACCGTTTATGATTGCAGCCACTAGACGTTTAAGACTATGTGCAGAAATATTAGGCGCTTATGGTATTTCGCTAGCCTTAGAGTTCGTTGGCCCTCATCACTTACGTACACAATGGGCAAATCCGCTGATCTGGACGATGCAAGATACGTTGAACTGGATGGACACCATTCAAGTGAGAAATATCGGCTTGTTGCTGGATTCCTATCATTGGCATACAAATGGATTAACAAGCGAGGATCTGCTGAAATTACAACCGCATCAAATCGCGTATGTCCATATCAATGATGCTAAACCTCTGCCCATAGAAGAATTGCTTGATTTTGATCGATTGTATCCAGGGGAAGGGGCTATTGATCTAACAGGCTTCCTGGGAAGCCTTACAAAGATCGGGTATACCGGCGTTATCGCCCAAGAAGTGCTGGCACCAGCCTCCGCACACAGTTCATCTGAATTATTTTCCCGTTCCAAAGCAGGTTTCGATAAAGTATTCTCATTGCTAGAAATCTAAACACATCGAACCCTACATTAGAAGAAGCGTTAAGGAAGGAATCAACTATCTGCTCTATGGGATAGTTGATTTTTTTCCTCTAAACATAGGATTACATACGTCTATAGGCCTCTTAATATAGTATAATCATACTGTATTGCTCAAAGTTGAAGATAGGGATATAGCACTATTAAATACTATTTGCGAATGAGGAGTCTATGAGAACTTCGGAGAATAAAATTAAGTTAAGTCATATGTTGTACATAGTAGTATTCATCTGCCTGCTGATTGCAATACGCTGGAGCTGGTACAATCATTTTACTCTGTCTAATCCTCCTGTAGTGGAGCAAGGTGTGCTCGATTTGCGGGGAGTAGACCTTGAATCACTAAGCTCCTTTCCACTGGATGGAGAATGGGAGTTTTATCCTGAACAATGGGTGAATGCCGCCAATATGGATCGTATTTTAAAAGGTCGGATGCTTCAGGTGCCGGGTAATTGGAGTACCGCATTTAATCCTTCAGAGCAAAAGAAGGCATATGGATACGGAACTTATCATTTGCGGATTCTGCTAGATCGCCCCTTGTCTGAGCCGCTTAGCTTTTGGTTCCAATCCATCTATACTTCTTCTGAAGTGGAGATTAATGGAACAATTCTCTCACGGTTTGGAGTGTTATCTGACGAGAAGGAAGAGCATGTTTATGTGACGAAAGCATTCTTAATCAGTTATACACCTACAGATCAGAAGCATCTGGATCTATTTGTCCGGACGTCAAACTATGAGTCTCCACTAAAAGGGGGCATAATTCGGTCCGTGGAGTTTGGCATTCAACATGAAGTAGACACTATATACTGGAATTCCATTGGCTTGCAGCTAGTCGTAGGGGTCATGCTTCTTCTACATGGGTTGTATTTATTGATTATCTATCTGATGGATGTACGAAAAACAGAGCTGATTATTTTTTTCCTAATGATGGTCGCTGCGGCTGTATCCATTGGGGTTGAACATAATGGACTAATGTTCCGGTTTCTTCATGTTGATTTTGCCTGGATGTTGAGGTTAAAGGTTCTTTCGTATATAGGGTTTTGTCTGTTCCTTTTATTGATGGGAAGAGAACTATTGGGGAATCGACGGAAAGGCAAGGCGTTTTATAGTTACATCCTGTCAGTTCTCATTTTTACTTTATTTATTATTGTAGGTCCTGAAGAGGCAGTGTTATATATCATCGGAAAAGGGTATTACATGATCCTGTATTACGTTCCAGTGTGTTGGACGGTATATTATTTTTGGAAGATGGTATCCTTACGAGCTGAAGGTGCTCTATTTTTATTGTTTTCAGTGTTAGCAGTACTAAATAATATGTTGTGGGGGGCTGTCTACTATGCCGGTAGCTCACAATTTATGTTTTATCCCGTAGATTTAATAGCTGCCCTTGCCGCATTTTCCGCTTATTGGTTTAGGAGATATTTTCATCAATCCCATCAAAATGTGTTACTGAACGCTCAATTGGCGGAATCCAATAAATTAAAGGACCGTTTTCTAGCCAATACATCACATGAGCTGCGCACTCCACTGCATGGGATTATGAATATTGCCCAAAGTGTGTTAACAAGAAAAAAACATGTGCTGGATGAAGAGAGCCAGCGTGACATGGAATTGCTAATTATGGTCAGTCGCCGGATGTCGCTTATGCTGAATGACTTGCTTGATGTTGTGCGATTGCAGGATAAGCGGATTGTGATGAATATAAAGGTCTTGCAAGTGAGGTCATTGGCTGAAGGTGTACTGGATATGTTACGCTTCTTAACCGGTGGGACGAAGGTAGAGCTTCGAATGTCTATAGATGAGAAACTGCCTCGTGTTTATGCGGATGAGGAGCGATTGGTGCAGATTCTGATTAATTTAGTTCATAACGCACTAAAGTACACCGAACAGGGAAGTGTTGAACTGGCCGCAGAACAAGTGGGTGGGGATGTATGGATACATGTTACGGACACAGGAGTAGGTATGGATGAAGCTTTGAAAAAGCGTGTTTTTATGCGCTATGAACAAGGGGCTTACGGTCAAGGCGGCATTGGGCTGGGACTTAGCATCTGTAAGGAGCTGGTCGAACTGCATGGCAGTGAATTATTGCTGCAATCGCAGCCGGGTCAGGGAAGTAAGTTCAGCTTCAAATTACCTGTAGCCAAAGGGAGCCTGCAGTCATCTATTCCAGATGTTCATACAGAAAAAGATTCGGATCCATTGTCACCATTCAGCACGTGGATAACTGCTGAGAAATCAGCTATGGTGGCTGCCACCTATAATACAAAGGAAGTAGAGGCACTCTCGAAGCTCGATACAGACGCTGACATCATACATGTGCTGGCGGTTGATGATGATTCGGTCAATTTAAAAGTTCTGCAAAATATTTTATCAGATGGAGCTTATCGGATTGATACAACGACTTCAGCCCGTGAGGCGCTGGATATGTTGCATCATGAGCAGTTTGATTTGGTTATCGCTGATGTGATGATGCCTGGCATGTCTGGTTATGAATTGACAAGATTGATACGCGAGCGGTTTACGATGTATGAACTTCCTATTATTCTATTGACCGCCCGCAGTGAACAGGAGGATGTCTACGCAGGTTTCTTGGCTGGCGCTAATGACTATGTAACTAAGCCAGTAGATGCCATAGAATTGAAGTATCGTGCTTCGTCGCTCACGTCAATGAAGCAAGCAGTCAATGATCGTTTGAGAATGGAGGCTGCTTATTTACAAGCGCAGATCCATCCACATTTTCTCTTTAATACATTAAATTCGATTATGTCCTTGAGTGATTTTGACACTGTCAAAATGAAAGATCTTTCAGATGCGTTCACTACTTATCTGCGGATCAGCTTTGACTTCTTAAATGCAGGCAAACTTGTTTCGCTGTCGCAAGAGCTGGAGCTGGTCGAGAATTATGTATATATCCAGCAGCAACGTTTTGAGGAGAGGCTGCAAGTTGAATGGGAGGTAGACGCGAATCTCCAGCTTCTAATTCCTCCGCTGACGATTCAGCCACTGGTCGAGAACGCCGTCCGGCATGGGATCTTAAGTCGGGCAAAAGGTGGAACCTTGCGCATTCACATCGAGACACATGCGGAGGCTGTTCATTTTATCATTGCAGATACGGGGATTGGAATGGATGAAGCTCAAGTCAGTAAGTTATTGCAGCCAAAAAGCCTTAAGGATCAAGGAATTGGGCTCCTTAATACAGATCGGAGATTAACACAATTATATGGACAAGGCTTGAAGATTCAAAGTATTCCTGGGGTGGGAACTACAGTGTCTTTCATTATTCCTGATTAGGATGGTTGTAAAACCATCCTTTTCTGTCCAGCTGTAATTGAGTGGATGTGATTTGGATGATCAATTCTTCCACGGCGGATAAGGTTGCAATTATACAGACAATGGTTGTCCAAATGGTGTGGGTACTATGGGAAAGCCATAAAGGAGTTATAAATAAGAGGAGCCCGGTGAGTTTATTACCGTAGGTATGGATGCTTGCGTAAGTTTTGAATTTCCGGAGGGCGATCCCTATCGATGTTATGCGGATGACCGCGATCAAGAAGATCCATAAGATAAATTCGAGTGTAAGACCCAGAAACGGATACAAAGTAAATAAGCAGATCCCGATTAGTATCGTGTCGGCAGCAGAATCCAGCTTTGCTCCGAGATGACTTGTTGTGCCTGATTTTCGGGCAATTGGACCATCTATCAGATCGGTGACTCCGCAAAGGATATAAATTACAAGAAAGGCCGAACTTAGGGGCTCGAAGAATAACAGCATGATTGCCAAAATAATTCTGCCAAGTGTAATACAATTAGGTATAACTTTCAACTTCAATCCCACCTTTGTTCATGACCTCATTTAATTTTATTGTACCAGAGGCAGAGTATATGCTATATGCTATATGCTATTTGGAAAAGGATTATAAGATAGTATTGAAGAAGTAGTGAAGTAGAAGTGTAGATTAGGATTCTAGTGGTAATTTAGGAGGGATTTTATGAAGCAGAATACAAATTTAAAGGTACATCCATTAGCTGATATCGAACATCTGAAAATTCACGGCAGAACAACAGGTTTACTTTCTCCACTAACGTTATTTTGGACAGGAAGTGCGGTCGAATTAAATGTTAAAAGTTCTGAGCTATGGCTTGAAGTAGAAGCAGATTATGATGTTTATGAACCTTGGATTAGCATCCTGATCAACTCTGTTCCTGTTAGCAGACAAATGTTAGTAGCAGGCCGGTATTGGATTTGTGTATTTAGAGGCATGAATGAACGTGTTGTGAAAAATGTACGTATTGTAAAAGATGTGCAGGCAATGAGTGGAGACCCTGGCTGCTCTTTGCAGATACATGCGGTGAAGATGGATGGGAAATTTCTGCCGGTTGCGGACAAACCCCACAAGATAGAGTTCATAGGTGACAGTATAACATCCGGTGAAGGAAGTATAGGTGCCAAGGCTGAAGAAGACTGGATTCCAATGTGGTTTAGTGCCATTAACAACTATACTAGCATGACGGCAGATGCTTTAAATGCAGAATATAGAGTTATTTCTCAAAGTGGCTGGGGCGTCCTTACTAGCTGGGATAATAATCCGCACGGTAATATCCCTGATGGTTATGAACAGGTTTGTGGTCTTCTAACTGGAGCAAAAAACGAAGCTTTAGGAGCTTTTCAAGCACATTCTTTTGAATCCTGGCAGCCAGATGTTGTGGTAGTTAATCTAGGAACAAATGATGGGGGCGCTTTTCATTCGCCAGAATGGAAAGATGAGGTAACAGGGGAAAGCCATAAACAACGCTTAAATGAAGACGGGACCTATCATGAGGATGATATACAAGCTTTTGTCGATGCCGCCGAGAAATTTCTGATGAAGCTTAGAAAAAATAATCAACATGCACATCTCGTATGGGCATACGGGATGCTTGGTATCCCTATGATGCCAGCGATCTACCGAGCGGTCGATGCTTATAGCAAGAAAACAGGGGACAAGCAGGTTTCTGTGTTGCAGCTTCCGAATATGACAGATGAGACCATAGGGGCAAGAAGTCATCCGGGAGCAATAGCTCATGAACAAGCGGCAAAAGAGTTGACGGGGTATTTGAAACGGATTCTAGCGGGCGAAAGTTAATGAGGAATTCATAAAAAAACAAGCCGGAGCGAAAGGAACACGCTCCGGCTTGTTTTATTTACTTTAGTCTATTTGGTGGATACAGACTTGAACCATTCGTTAACTTCTTTGGTGATTTGATCCCCACCATTTGCTTTCCAGTTGGAAACAAAGGAGTCAAAGGCATCTACTGGAAGCTTGCCGTAAATGATTTTGTTGAAGGTTTCCATTTCGGATTGACGAAGCAGATTCCATTTCGATACCATCGTTGGTGTCGCAGCGCCAGTGAAATAGTTCTGTCTACGAATGTCTATTTGTGACATAACAACTTTTGCAGCGGCCCAGTTTTCCGGTTTACGGAACTCAGCCATTTGTTTTTCATAAGGAGTTACAGGGGTTTCACCATCAGCAAGTTTAACCAATGTCTTCATGAACAGATCAGGAATACGAGCCGGTCCAGTTAAGAAAGGAAACTCATTGGAGAAGTCTTTAATCTTCTCTTTATCACTAGTAGGCTTTCCATCAATCATGTCCCAATCGTAGCCTTTAGCAAAGCCATATTCAAATTCACTACCAGCTGCAGGATTAGCTAGGTTATCAAGCAAGTAGTTGTAGTATAAGAAAATTGCTTCAGGGTGCTTCGCATCTTTGTTAATCATGATACTAGCGTTTACCCCAGAGTTCTGCCATTTGGTACCGATGAGTCCGTCTGGACCTGCTGGAACCGGATAAGCTTTGATCTTCGCTCCAGGTACATTTTTCATAAGATCGGGAGCCGGCCAGTCTGGAACCCAGTTTGCCCCTGGTAGAATACCTGCAGCACCTTTTGTCCAGCTTTCAGCAGATTTACCTTCATCCCAAAGTGCGGAGTCTGTGTGAATATAACCTTTTTCCATCCATTCACTAAGCTTAGCAAGGGCTTGTTTAGCTCCTGGATTAATGGAACCGTATTCTAGATTGCCGTCGGCATCTTTATTCCATTGTTCCTCAATCGTACCATAAGCACCGAATAACCAGTCGAGTTGGCCCATCCAGGTGTTGGTATTATTTTTCAAAGAAATCGCAAGTGGGAAAACATCTTTAGGTGCTAGACCGTCAGGGTTTTCGTTCTTAAATTTGTCCATGATATTCTCAAGATCGGCGATTGTTTTTGGAGCCTGAAGGTTCAGCTTTTCCATCCAATCTTCACGTAACCAGAGAAGGGTATCGTCATTATCAGTATATTCAAGGATCGGCATATTGTATTTCTTACCGTCTTTTGTGAATGGATACCAAAGTTCTGGGTGTGCTGCAGCATGATCTTTTAGAATTTTATTAGCATATTTGTCGAACAACTCATCAATAGCAATGAACTGACCGGAATCAATCAGTTGATTGGTCAATACTGCATTTGTTGGTACAGAAACGAAGTCAGGCAGCTTTTCGCCAGAAGCAATGGCAAGCTGAAGCTTTTGTCTGTATTGATCGTCATTGGCAGGATACCAAGTATCTTTATGCTTCATACCCAGTGTTTCCAGCATCCAGCGATCGTGAACATTGTTTTCTTTGGTATCGCCTTGAACATATTTCTTCGGCATCAATACCGAACTGAACTCGATGGGTGGATCGTATTTACCTTTTTCAAAAGCAGCATCTGCTTCAGATAAACTAGTCTCAGACGATGTGGTATTGTTTTGTTTGGCGTTTTCATTATTTCCGCCGCCACTGCCACAGGCTGTGAGTGTGATAAGTGCTGTGACCGTTAACAACGACCACATTTTTTTGAACTTGATCATTCTTTAATTCCCCCTACTGTGTATGATCTTTACAAGTGTAACTTTAACAACTAGTCGGGGATGGCATCTATATGAGATTTTTAGTTTCGATAGGACTCTATCATGCTATTTATTATTGTCTCGATATTCCTGCGGTGTTACTCCGAACTGTCGTTTGAATACTTTTATAAAATAAGCAGGGTCCATATAGCCAATCTCCATGCTGATTTCATAGACTTTTTTAGAGGTAGTCTTCAGCTTATGACAGGCGCGATCCATACGCAGGCGCGAGATATAATCGCTTATTCCTTCACCCGTTTCAATCTTATAAATTTTTGATAAATGAGTCGGATGGAGGTTTACATGGTCAGCCAGAACCCGTAATGAAACATCTAAATGCAGGTTTTTGTCTGTGAAATCTTGAATCTTTTTCACATATTCAGATCTGATGTCTTTAATTTCGTTGGACGTTCCTTCTTTCAATTTGCTCAGGATGCTGAGGGACCATTTTCTAAGTTTACCGATGGTAGAGAACGCTTCACCGCTTTGCAACCAACCGAGATCGTCTCCCACTAAGTTAGCTAGAGTATGCCCATTTCGGTGTGCGAGATTCGTGAAGGATGCAGTGATTAAAAAACCGGCCTCCATGCAATGCTCCCACGATTCAGACCATTTCTCATCCAGCTCCGCGCAGACAGCAAGTAGTTTCTCTTCCGCAGCATCCCAATGCCCACTTTCAAGCAGGTGAATTAGTGTCGGCGGGGTGTAAAGGGCATCCAAAGGACCTTGGGTAGTGGAAGGTTCAAATTCGCTGACCCGCATTACGAATTCGCGCTCGTCTCCCACGATCTGCCGGAAATAAGCTGTAGCCTGACGGAAACGGCTCGACACCTTCTCGGGAAACTGGAACCACTCGGTGATTACTATGGACAGGGAACCTTTCAGAAATTGCTTAACCTTATACTGAAGCTGTAAGGAAAGCTTTTCTAGGATGGTTTCTTTGCCGATGTCGGATCCTTTCTCTTTAAGCTGAAGCAGAAACACAAGATATCCATGTTCTTCTTTAACGCCCCAGACCTGCATGAATTCACCCATAATCTCTTCAGCCATATTGATGATGGCATATTCAATTAAGGTTTGATCATTATTGTTATAATGGCTAAATTCTTCTTCCATGCGTACAAGCATCAAAGCGCAATCGCCAGAATGGAAGGGCAAATCATAATTTACGAGCTTCCGTTCCCATTCGCCAGCTTGAAATTGATGACCTTGCAAGGCATCAAGCAGCAGTTGACCACGTAAAAGCGGCAGATTTTCCCGTAGGGTAAACTGGGTTCGTTTAAGCGAACTGATAAGTTCCCATTCTGTGTTCAATTGCTCGATGGCAGTTTTGACTGCACCGATGATTTCATCATCGGTAGGTGGCTTAAGCAAATAATCGACTGCATTATGCTGGAGTGCTTTTTTGGCATAATCGAACTCCGAATGGCCTGATAAAATAATGCATTTAATCTTTTTATCACGTTTTCTTATCCGCTCTATTAATTCAATTCCCGTCATTTCGGGCATTTGGATATCCGAGATCACAATATCAATCGGGTTGGTATCGATAATTTGTAGCGCCTCACGTGCCGAATACGCTTTATGCACCTGTTCAATTCCTAGCGTATGCCAGGGTTTAGTCATGGCAAGATTATCTACCCAGTGCGCTTCATCGTCTACTATAATCATTTGCATGTTGTTATTCTCCTTGATGATTCTTAAATTTAGAATATTCATCCTCAGTAGGGATTTCCCAGATAATCTCTGTTCGGAAACCTCCAAGAGGGGATGGTTTAAAGGTTAGACAGGATTGATTACCGAACAGGTGCATGATCCGCTGATTCGTATTCCAGAGCCCACAGCCCATTTCTTCCTGCAATGGCTCCTGCATTTTACGATTCAAAGCTTCTAACTGCTCCGGATTCAAGCCAGGCCCGTCGTCATCAATATAAATCTTGCAGAAGCCGTTCGAAATCTCACCACTAATGCTAATCTCACCCGATGAATACGATTTGGCCACTCCGTGAATGACTGAGTTCTCCACAATAGGCTGAAGCATTAGACGTGGCACAGACTGGCTTAACATGTTCTCAGGGATTTCGATATGATAATCAATTCTGGCATTGCGCAGCTTTTGAATATCCAAATAGTTGACGAGCAGCTTGATTTCTTCATCCAGTGACGCGGTTTCCCGTTCCATTCGGGTAGTATAACGATAGTAAGCACTTAAATTATAAGCCATTGAGACAACAGCGTCCTCATCCTTCATCTGGGCCATATTGATAATATAACCAAGGCAGTTATAGAGGAAATGCGGATTGATTTGCGCCTGCAGCTGCTTAAGTGTAGCTTCGCGGGCACGGATTTTCTCATTGAACACATTCTCTATCAGGTCTTGAATTTGATGGGACATATCATTAAAGCGATGGAATAGAAACGAAAACTCGTTCCGGCCCTCGTTATGAAGACGTACAGAATAATCTCCACGCTGCACGCGCCGTAAGCCTTTAATTAGCTTTTTGATAGGGTACTGAACATTTCTGTATAGTAATATGGAAGCGGAAATTCCCATAACAAACAGCAAAATCATCGAGATATAGAACAAATCCTGACTGAGCGAAATGGGTTTTAGGATTTGATATAGAGGGACAACATCTATTAAATTCCAATCCAAATAGGAGGACTTCACAGAGCTGACCAGGTAGTTCTTGCCATTGAGTTTGACTACATCCTGCGTAGTGTTCTCAGGTGAGTGTTTATCCAGGTAACGAATGAGTTCTTCAGATAACTGCTTGTCCGCACTGCGATTCAGAATTGGAGAGTTCCCTTTATGATAGAGAAAAGGATCACCTTGCCCACCTTCTTTGTACGTATCCAGCATGTTCTGAATATTCTCATAACTGAAGCTGGCTTCAATCACCAAGTTGCTTCCCGTCAACATCCCCGGCTGAGCTAAGGAATCTGTATAGAACCAGTAGAAGGATTTTAGCTCGTCTTTAGATTCCAAGCTGTGATCACCATACGTCCATTTTCCACTCATATTTCTTTTTAAGTAATCCTCATCATACCCAAATGCTCGATTGTAGTTGGAGATGACATCTTTATTTTGCTGTGAATGTACGGCATATCTGGCAGGCCAAATATCTGCAACCCCGGATTGAAGCACCATCTTTTCCTGAATGACATACCGGGTCTGCATCTGATCATATCGATCCGCCCAAATGTTTAATCCGTTGAAGGCTCTGACATTGGGATCTCTAGAAAGGATAAGGGTGAAGTCCATCATCTGATTAATACGCGAATCAATTTGACTGGACAGAAAAGTGAGCTGCTTCGTATTGGACACCTGCAGCTCTTTGCTTACAACATCGTATGTGACGTTATTTGAAAAGGTATACATGATAATAATGGGGATGAACAAGAGTATGATCAGGCAGTTTATTTTGGCAAACAAACTAAACCGGGATTGTATTAATTCTCTCAGGGATGTAAAGCGCTTCCATATATTCATAAATGTACCCTCCAGATGATGTCCTAATAAAACCATATCAAGCCTAACAATGTTATATAGTCAAACCTGAGAAACGCCTGATACTATTTATAGCAGAGATCCCCATCACACACAAAATATTTTTTTTGGGAACAGGAGAGAGCTATGGAGGCTAATTCAATACAGCAGGTAGGCCTGGAAAATAAACCAAGTATAAAAAGAAAAAGAAAAAAAGGCTATAAACAACCATGGGTGCTCCACTTCATGGTATTACCGGCGGCAATTATGGTTTTTATTTTTTCTTATATCCCCATGTCAGGAATACTCATGGCATTTCAGGATTATAAGCCTGCATTAGGATTTTTTGATTCCGAATGGGTCGGACTTAAGCATTTTAGGTACATGTGGGAGAACGATTATTTCCTGCAAATTACCTGGAATACACTGTTTTTTGCTTGCTCCAAAATTGTTTTGAACCTGATTATTCCTTTTATATTCGCCTTGTTGCTCAATGAGGTAAGGAATATGGGTCTTAAAAGATCTATTCAAACACTCGTCTATCTACCGCATTTCTTGTCTTGGGTTACCCTTTCAGGAATTCTGATCGATATCCTAGCACAAACAGGGATCGTCAATCAGTTTATTTCGTCCGTTTTCGGCATAAAACCGATCTTTTTTCTAGGAGACGGCAACTGGTTCCGATTTACCATCATAGCCAGTGATGTTTGGAAAGAATTTGGTTTCAACACGATCATTTTCCTAGCTGCGCTATCCGGCATTAATCCATCACTTTATGAAGCTGCTGAAGTGGATGGGGCAGGTCGCTGGAAGCAAACGATGTATATTACCATACCAGCACTTATTCCAATTGCTATTGTAATTGCGACCTTGGCACTGGGCAATGTATTGAACGCCAACTTTGACCAGGTATTTAATCTATATAGTCCTTTGATCTATCAACAAGGGGATATCATTGATACCTTTGTGTACAGAGAAGGTCTTCTCAGCGGACAATTCAGCTTTGCGACCGCAGTTAATCTTTTTAAATCGGCAATTAGTTTAATTCTAATCGTTATTTCATACCGACTTGCCTATAGATTTGCAGGGTACAGAATTTTCTAGAAAGGATGACAACAAATGTACCATAAAACCCTTCCATATCGAATATTTAGCATATTCAACAATGTGCTCCTAACTATCCTTTCGGTGCTCTGCTTGCTGCCATTGTATCACTTACTTATGGTATCTCTTAGTGCGTCCGCCCCAGCCAATGCTGGATTGGTCACCTTTTGGCCAATTGGCTTCACTTTGGAGGCCTATGCAAAAACTTTTAACAACACTAATTTTCTTACATCCCTGTGGGTGTCGGTAGAGCGGACGATCCTAGGAACAGCACTTGCACTGGTTGTAAATACGGTTGCAGCCTATGCTCTTTCTAAGGAAACTAGAGTTTTCCGGGCGCGTAATATCTATCTTTGGTATTTTGTCGTAACCATGCTGTTCAGTGGGGGTCTGATTCCGGGGTATATCCTGATTCTAAAGCTCGGGCTGATGAATTCTTTGATGGCACTTATCCTACCTGGATTGGTAGCCGTATTTAACATCATTTTGCTGCTGAACTTCTTCCGTGGTGTACCTAAGGACCTTGAAGAAGCAGCCTTTATTGATGGAGCGGGACATTTTAAGACCTTTTTGAAAATATATTTACCAGTCTCCTTACCAGTCATTGCAACGGTATCCCTATTCATGATGGTGGGTCATTGGAACTCTTATTTTGACGGTATAATCTATATCAGAGATTCGGATAAGCTGCCGCTGGCGACGTTTATGCAGACCATTATCGTTCAGGCAGATATGTCCAAGCTTGATCCGTCAGCTGTAGCTAACTTGTCTCAACGGACCATACGGGCTTCACAGATTTTCATAAGTGCACTACCGATATTGTTGGTTTATCCATTCCTGCAACGTTATTTTGTGACAGGGATCGTAGTCGGCGCTGTAAAAGAATAGTCAAAAAAGAGGGAGTTACTGGACTAGTCCATGTAGCTCCCTTTTTTTGTAGGTATGGCATGCAAAATAGTGCTGATGTTTTCTAATCGCTATCCTTAAGTGCAGTGCATTAAGCGTGGTATTGTGTAAATGATGTTAGTATGAGGGCGGGTCAACTATGAACCTGGCGATAATCTTTGGGTGTCATCTCATAAGCAGATCTGAATTTTTGATAAAAAGAATTCAAATTACTTATCTGAACCTTTTCTGCAATATCTTGAATTGATAACGAGGTATTAACTAAGTAGTAACAAGCTAACTTTAATTTTAAAGAAACTTGAAGCTCTTTGAAATTCTTTCCGGTTTTTTCTTTGATAAGATAAGAAAGATATTTGGGATGGTATCCAAATTGTCTGGCCAAGGACGTTAATGTGCACTGCAGGTATTCCTTTTCAATGTAACGCAGAATATCAACAATTTTGCCTGAAGCATCATTGGATAACTGAATTTTATGATAGACAGAATCATCCTGATAAATGCGCAGCAGCTCTGTAAATATAATCACCAGATAAGAATTGATAATCTCGGATGAATACATCCGTAAATTATAATACTCACAAAGTAGGTCGGCAAACAAACGTTTGATTTTTTGATTTGCTTTTGTACGGAAGATCAAGAAATTATCATGATTTTGGCTATTAGATATTGCGGAAAGAATTAAGTTGGAGACAATGCTTTGGCTAGCTAGTCGGCTTAGGAAGTTGGTTGATAAAAAATTATCACTCATACTTATATTCATCACGATGTCATTCTCACCGATCTTGTTCTTCATACGTATTACGTCTTTATCAAAAATACAAACATCCCCCTCCCTTAAAGTAAGGGTTTTATCATCCACCACATAGGTACATTCCCCTGAATAGATGTAATTCATATTAACATTGGAATGAATGTAAGGAGGCACACTTGTAAAACGGGAATCCTTGCTAATGACGATTCCGGTTTCATTTACACTTAATGGTTTGAGGCGATAGACTTTGTGACCTCTTATATTGACTTGACTCATTTTTTCGTAGATCGAGCTTACTGTATCCGGATGAGTAAGGTATTTTTTTTCACTATCCGTGTATGATTTTAGAAAATGCTCTAATTGGTTATAATCCATATCATTCACCTTACTTTTTGTTATAGTATAGCTTTCTTTATGTTATTGTTACCGCTTCCAAATCGTTCTACAATCTAATTGTAGCATTAGTTATACTTTTTTCACAAATTGAAAAGTGATATTACATCAAGAACAGGGGGAAAGACAATGGATTATAAAGGCGCAGCAAATACCTTAATAGAAGAGGTTGGAGGAAGAGGAAATGTCGACCAGTTAACGCACTGCGCTACAAGATTACGATTCACACTTAAAGATTCAGAAAAAGCAGATCAACAGAAAATTAAGGCGATACCGGGTATCCTCGGGGTTGTTAACAGCGGCGGACAATTTCAGGTGATTGTGGGACAAGATGTGGTTCGAATTTACAATGAGGTCGTTCCCTTACTAAACGAAAATACTTCTGATCACAAAGAGACCAAGAAAGTAGTTTCAGATGTTCCTGAAAAAAAGGAGTCCGTAATTTCGCGATTACTCGGTACGATTTCAGGAATTTTTACTCCCATATTACCTGCAATCACTGGGGCAGCGATGCTCAAAACGCTCCTCATTATTTTAACAATGACCCATATTATGTCCAAAGAAACACAGACATACGCCATACTAAACTTTGTATCGGATGCGGCATTTTATTTCCTGCCTGTTATGCTGGCATTCTCCGCAGCAAACAAATTCAAGATGAATCCAATGATGGCTGTATCATTAGGCGGCGTTCTGTTGCATCCGAGTTTTACAGCTATGGTAGCGGCCAAGGAGCCTGTTCACTTTCTAGGAATGCCTGTATCTTTAGTAGCCTATGGTTCCACCGTTATTCCGATTATTTTAGTGATATGGATAGCTTCTTATGTTGAACGGTTTGCTGATCGGGTAACGCCAAAATCAGTGCGCTTCTTTATGAAACCGTTAATAACGTTACTTGTAATGGCACCTGTTGCATTAATTTTTATAGCCCCGCTGGGTAATATTGTAGGGACTTATGTTGCACTGGGAATCGAATTTTTAAATAACCATCTCTTATGGGGGTTACCTTTGATATTTGGTATCTTCGGCCCGGTATTTATCATGCTGGGCATGCATTACGCAGTTACCATACCCATTGTAATTCAGTCTCTTACATCCTATGGGTTCGATATGATTGGTGCTGGTTTCCTGGTTGCCAACGTTGCACAAGGAGCGGCAGCTTTTGCGGTGGCAAGACAAGTCAAAAATGATCCGGATTTTAAAGTTTTGGCTAACTCTGCAGCTTTCACAGCTCTTTTGGGTGTGACGGAACCTGCGATATACGGAGTTAACCTAAAACTGAAAAAGCCATTTTATGCAGTGATGGTTGCCGGAGGAATTGGTGGATTATTTGTTGGCCTAATGGGAGTAAAAAGATTGGCGCTTGCTCCTACCGGCTTACTGACGTTACCAATTTTTGCGGATCCGAATAATACAATGAATATTATTTACGCAATTATTGGAGCTGCTATCAGTTTTGTTCTGGCCTATGTGTTAACAACCGTACTATTGAAAAAATCAAAAAATTAATAAAAAAGGCTTGAATCATCAAGACTCTGTCTATCTCGATTCAAGCCTTTTTATCATTTGTAGATATTAACCTTACTTTTTGTTATATTCTCTTGATCTTTTGACATTGTTGGAACCCCTCTTACCTTTATATGATTAGAATGAAGGTTCTACTTAGACCTTTTTGAAAAATAGAAAAATGTAAAGAATTGATTGGAGGATAAAAAAATGAAAACAGGATTCCCGGAAAATTTCTTATGGGGCGGAGCTATTTCAGCATCCCAAGCGGACGGAGCTTATAATGTAGGTGGAAAGGGTCTGGATACACAAGACTTACGTTATTTTGACAGTAACTGGACAAAAGAGGAGCGGGACCATAATCGGAACATCAACATGACAGGCGAGCGGTTCAAGCAAGCTTTAACGGACACGAATATGACTCATTACCCTTTTCGCAGGGGAATTGATTTTTACCACAATTATAAAGAGGATTTGAAATTGATGGAAGAACTAGGATTAAAAATTTTTCGGACATCCATCAACTGGGCGCGGATCTTTCCGAATGGTGATGATGCAGAGCCAAATGAGGCAGGTATTCAGTTTTATATAGATTTGTTTGATGAATGCCATAAAAGAGGAATGAAGGTCTTTGCAACGATCCTGCATTATAACATTCCTGTTAATCTGGTTACAAAATACGATGGCTGGAAAAACCGTAAGTTAATCGATTTTTACTTGCGTTACGCTGAGGTATTGTTTAAGAGACTAGGAGAACGGGTAGATTTTTGGTTACCCTTCAATGAGATTAATGCCGGAAAATTCAACCCATATAACGGCGTCTGCTTGATTAAGGATCAGGAAGAAGATTATGAGTCTGCAATCTACCAATGCCTCCATCATCAATTTATAGCTAATGCCCTGACCATTAAGCTGGCGCACGAGATCATTCCAGGCTCTAAAGTAGGCGGTATGATTGCCCGGTTCACAACTTACCCGGCCACGTGTAAGCCTGAAGATGTAATGCAGTCTATTTTAGACGAACAATATGCCAACTACTTCTATACAGATATCATGGCACGAGGCAAGTATCCCGCTTATATGGAACGTTATCTTAATGACAACAACATCAATATCCATAAAGAAGCTGGTGACGACAATGTTCTGCGGGAACACACCGTTGATTTCCTGAGTTTCTCTTACTATATGTCCATGGTGGCGACAACCGATAAAGATTGGGAAAGAACTGGTGGAAATTTGGTAACAGGCAATAAAAATCCGTATCTCAAAGCCAGTGAATGGGGCTGGCAAATCGATCCGGTTGGTCTGCGGGTATCCTTAAACCAAATGTATGATCGTTATCAACTCCCTATCTTCATTGCAGAGAATGGAATAGGTGCTCTTGATGAATGCACTGAAGGCAAGATTCATGATCCTTACCGGATTGACTATCTCAAGGAACATTTTAAACAAATGAAAGAGGCAATTATTGACGGAGTTGAATTGATCGGATATACCATGTGGGGAATTATTGATATTGTTTCCTGTGGCACGATCGAAATGAAAAAACGCTACGGTGTAATTTATGTTGACGGAGATGACCGCGGACAGGGAACGAATCAGCGTTACAAAAAGGACTCTTTTTATTGGTATCAGAATTGTATTCAGACTAACGGAGAGAATTTGGAAGAGCAAGTGAAATGATGAGAATCGGCACAATAGGGACGGGAAGTATTGTTAATACCTTTCTTTCCGCTCTACAAGAAATTGAAGATGCTTCCTGCGTTGCGATGTATTCTCGTAAAGAGAGCACGGCGAGACCGTTTGCTGATAAGTACAACATCCCAAATATATATACAGATTTGAATGAAATGCTGAAGGACCCATCCATTGATTGCATTTATATCGCTTCTCCCAATAGTTATCACTATGAACATGCTTTTAAAGCCCTCTGTTCGAACAAACATGTCATTTGCGAGAAACCTTTTACATCGAACGTACGTGAACTTGAAGACCTAATGGGATTGGCAAAAGAAAAACAGCGGTTGTTATTTGAAGCCATTACTACCATTCACTTACCCAATTACAACTTAGTAAAGGAAAATATAAAGAAGCTTGGGCAAATCAAGTTTATCCAGTGCAGTTACAGCCAATACTCCAGTAGATACAATGATCTACTTAACGGGACAACACCGAATGTATTTAATCCAGCTTTTTCGGGTGGTGCGCTGGCAGATATAAATATTTACAATTTGCATTTTGTGATGAATGCATTTGGATCACCTCTGTCGGTCAATTACACTGCTAACAAGCACATAAACGGGATTGATACCTCTGGCATATTGGTATTAAAGTATGATCATTTCATCGCCCAGTGTGTTGGTTGTAAAGATACAAAAAGTATGAACTTTGTACTTGTACAAGGTGAGCAGGGATATCTCCATGTTGAACATGGGGCAAATGGTTGCCGAAAGATAAGGATTCATATCGATGATCAGCAAGTGGAGCTGAATGCTCAAATAACGGATCATAAAATATACTATGAGCTGATGGCATTTATAAAAATATACAATGAAAATGATCTAAAGGCTTGTTATGAATTATTAGACTATAGCCATTCAGTTATGAAGGTGTTGGATGCAGCAAGAGAAGTGGCGGGAATTGTGTTTGAATCCGATAATAGAGCCTTATTGCAGCGTACCAGTACCTAGGTTCTAATTGTTGAAAATCTAAATATGCGGAGGATATACTATGTTTGGATTTAAAAAGAAGGCAGGAGCAGAACTTATACTGGAGATTAATTCTCCAATTCAAGGCATACTCCATTCGCTAGATGAGGTGGAAGACGAAGCCTTTTCCAGCAGAGCGATGGGGGACGGATTCGCAGTTGATCCTATCGAAGGGAAAGTAACAGCACCGTTCTCTGGAACGATCGCGCATATCATGGAAAAGAGTAAGCATGCGCTTATTCTTGAGCATGAATCCGGAATTCAGATTCTAATTCATGTCGGAATGAATACGGTATCTCTAAAAGGTGAAGGGTTCACTGCTCACGTAAAAACCGGAGACCTTGTTGAACAAGGACAATTGCTGCTGGAGTTTGACATGACATTAATACGGACAGCCGGTTACTCCCTGTTAACGCCAGTTATTGTACCAAACGGCCAAGACATCGTGAAAGAGGTCCGAGTACGGATTGTATCTGATGAGCCGAATGCAGCGATTAAGGTTGTTTATTGAGACAACCCGAGATGAATTGCGCCTTCTAAAATACGGTGCTATACTTTTGGCATGAAATATGCTCGGAGGTGGTACAGTGCTAATGTTGAAATGCCCATTAGCTAGAAGTTCCTCACGCAAAGCCTAATATAGGGCGATACTTTGCGTGAGGTGCGATGGATGGATATATCGCCCAACTTAATTTTATCGTTTCTATAAATGGGCTTTGCACCTTATGAACTTTTAATATAAATAAGGGGCTGAAAAGCGATGTGTACACCATTTATTAGAAACCATCAATATAACTTAATTAAGAAACAAACGAAATTTGTTCTGCATACCCTGCGAACCGTTGCGGATCGCAGAGTCTTGGAGACTGTAAGATATAGTGCTGCTACGAACATTATTGAGGCATTTCCTTTTCTTACGGAGAATCACAAGCAGATACTGGAACAAATATCGACCTTCGAAACTGCAGAAGATTTCCAGAGATATCTTAGTGAATTAGAACCATACCTAGAGTCATATCCGACGATTACGCTGAAGCAGATTCAGAAGCTATTCCCTAAGAATAAGAAACTGAAAGTACCTGATCTACAACTCATCGACTATCGCAACATAACGTATTTGAGTTGGATAGATATTGCCAGTAATAAATTATTCATTATCTATCCGTACGAAGGACAGTTCATAGGTATTGAGGGTAGAATCACACCAACGCACAAAAAAGGGTACTGCATGTTCTGCAATCGGCATCAAGAGCTTGCATTCTTTTATGTTAAGACCAAGAATGTGAACGTTTCGCCGGATAATATTTCTGCTGTGGGTCAATACGTATGTCTGGATAATCAGGAATGTAATCGGAGCATAACCGATACAGCTAAGCTTGAGAGGTTCATTCTCTCTGTCCGTAAATAATGTTTAGAAAAGGCTCCCTTAGTGGGAGCCTTTTTGTTAAAAATATCGTCAGGATATAGATAATTCGTTTCATTGAAACAATGAGGCACGACATTAGTGGATATCATGAGATTCAAGAGCTGAATGAATAATATAAGCGTTTACAAACAGAAAATTTGAGTAGTTATAAGAATAGTCAGAAAATTTCCATATGACGTGCTTTGTTACTTAAGCTATAATGAGGTCTAAAAAAGAAAACGGGGCGTTATAATGAATCAAATTAAGGGTAACAAAAATCTTCTCTCGGAGAAGGAGGAACGCTTCTCTTCCGCGGGCTTTATTTTTGCCGCCATCGGCAGCTCGGTTGGACTAGGAAATATGTGGAAGTTTCCTTATATTACAGGGGAAAATGGGGGGGCAGCTTTTTTCCTTCTTTTCATCGTCTGTTTGGTGCTGATAGGGTTACCGGTGCTGTTGGCAGAACTGGCTATCGGACGCAGCGGGCGTGGTAGCGCGGCGACCTCTTTTATGCGGGCTGGAGGCGGGAAGAGTTGGTTTGCAGCTGGAATGTTGCAGGTACTTGCGCCGTTTCTAATTCTCTCCTTTTATATTATTGTTGCTGGCTGGACGCTGAACTATTCGATGATTGCTTTTAATGGACAACTATTCAGCACTACTGATTATGCAGGCGAATTCAATTCGTTTGTCTCCGGATATATGCCGATCGTTTGGCAGGGGATAGCCATTCTGATTACGGCGGGTGTAGTCATCCTTGGTGTATCAGGCGGGATTGAGAAATTTAACAAAGTATTAATTCCTGGTATGGTCGTACTCCTTGTAGTGTTAATGATTCGCGCGGTAACCTTACCGGGTGCATCCGCAGGGGTTTCCTTTTTCCTAAAACCTGACTTTTCAGTGTTGACAGCGGAATCTGCGCTAGTTGCATTGGGACATGCCTTCTTTTCATTATCGCTCGGGATGGGGATTCTCCTGACATACGGATCTTATGTTGATAAAAAACAATCGCTAGGTACCGCTGCCATCGCAATCGGTGCGGGAGATTTGTTATATGCTTTTATCGCAGGCTTGATTATTTTTCCGACGACGTTCTCATTTGGTATTGCTCCTGATCAGGGGCCTTCGCTGATTTTTATCGCTTTGCCAGCCGCTTTCTCGGCTATGCCTTTTGGTGCGCTCTTCGGCGGTTTGTTCTTTATCTTGCTGGCGATTGCTGCTCTAACCTCAGCTGTATCGCTGCTTGAAGTGCCTGTATCCTTCACAATGGAGCGCTGGAATTGGAGCCGGAAACGTTCGGTTTGGATTTTGACGCTGATCTGTTTCCTTCTTAGTATTCCTTTAGCGATGTCACTGGGAATGTTCCCGGAGCTAACGATTGGTGGCAAATCTCTATTTGACGGGCTGGATTTTATCACCTCTAACATTATGCTGCCGCTTGGAGGTCTGCTGATTACCATCTTCGCCGGTTATTTCTGGAAAGGTGCAGCGGAAGCCGCTGGACTACAGGCGCGCTGGTTCCGTGTTTGGCTGTTTATGCTCCGTTATGTGGCGCCGATCCTAGTGTTCCTAGTGCTGCTCCATACCTCGGGGATTATTTCCTTCTAATTCTGAAATTTATTTATCCAAAAATAGCTCTACGACCCTTGTTGGTTGTAGGGTTTTTTTGTGTTGAAAAGAGGGGATTAAATTGAATTTTAATTCCTACTTGACTAGGTGGAATAATTGGAATATAGTATAAAAAAGCTTGAACGGTATGGAAGGGAATGTAACTAACTAATCCATTCTTAACTAATAATTGTATACAATTATACAAATATATTATTGGGGTTCGGACCCCACAGATTAACGATGAGGAGCAGTATAGAAATGGCGATACGATCACGAAGGTTATCCAAGGATAATACCTACTATGAATTAAAACAAAAAATTATTGATAGCGAGTTTGAACCGAATCAACCTGTAAATGAAGAAAATTTGGCGGCCTTGCTCGGAGTCAGCCGCACACCTCTAAGAGAGGCGATACAGAGATTGGAGAACGAGGATTTTCTGGTTCGACAGCCAAATGGAAGACTGCGGGTAGCTTCAGTAACCCTTAAAGAGGTTGAAGAAATATTTCTTATTCGCAGCATGCTTGAAGGCTATATTGCAAGAAATGCAGCTAAGCATGCCACAGAGAAAGATATTGTGAATTTAACGACGATGATTACAAAAATGAAACACTCGTTCCAGCTTGGTGATAATCAGAATTTTGTTACATATGGATTTGAGTTCCATGATTATTTATCAGAAATCAGCGAACTAAAAACCTTCGAGAAGGTTCTGAATCAATTAAGAGATCATTCGCTTCGTTATTGTCGATTCGTCTCTATGCATGGGGATTGGAACACACAAGCGGATGAAGAACATGATCTTATTTTACAAATGATCGCTGCTAAAAATGAAGATGGTGCTGAAAAAGCCATGCAAGATCATATTTTAAGCAGTCTATCGACTGCGCTTGATCGCATCAAAGGGATTGAAGAAAAGCTGGAAGCATAACGAAAGGGGAGTACGTCACCTATGAAACCACTAAATGAGGTTGAGCAAGCTTTAGCTAATCAATTAATAGAGGTTCGCAGAAACCTGCATCGTGAGCCTGAATTAGCGTATGAAGAGTTTAAAACCACAACAAAATTACGGGAATGGCTGACCCAAGCCAATATTCACATCCTTGACTTGCCTCTACAAACCGGACTCATCGCAGAGATTGGGCAGGGTCACGGACCCATAGTGGCCATTCGTTGTGATATTGATGCACTTCCCATAGAGGAACAAACTGAATTGTCCTTTGCCTCAGAGATCCCAGGAAAAATGCATGCCTGTGGTCACGATTTTCACACGGCTACTATTTTAGGTGCTGCATTATTATTAAAGGCTCGTGAAAGTGAATTACCTGGAAAGGTTAGAGTATTGTTTCAACCCGCGGAAGAAACAGGGCATGGGGCGGAAAGTGTCTTAGCCTCGGGAGGACTCCAGGATGTGGCGGCTATATTTGGTCTCCATAATTCACCTGACTTACCTACGGGAGCTTTTGGAACAAGAACAGGAGCTTTAACAGCCGGTGTTGACCGGTTTGAAATTACAATAAAAGGTGTCGGCGCTCATGCTGCTTATCCTGAAAAAGGTGTGGATACGATTGTAACTGCGGCTCAAATCATTACCGCACTACAAACCATCGTAAGTCGTCAAAACAGCACCACGGAACCAGTTGTGCTAAGTGTTACCCGAATTAATGGAGGCTTCACATGGAATGTATTGCCGGAAAAAGTCGAATTAGAAGGTACAGTAAGAACTTATAATGAAGAGATTCGCCGTAATATTCCAATACAAATGACTCGTCTTATCGAAGGAATTGCGGCGGGAGCTGGGGCAGAGGCACAGTTACATTGGTATCCAGGTCCACCCGCAACGATAAATCATGGGGAATGGGCGGACTTTACCAAAAAGATCGCCTCAGATTTCGGCTATGAAGTACATGATATTCCTCCACAGATGGGTGGAGAAGATTTCTCTTTTTATTTACAACAGATACCGGGTGCTTTTGTGAATATAGGATCAGGTCCAGCCTATCCCTTACATCACCCTCGTTTCGATGTTGATGAAGCTGCGATATTACCAGCTGCTAAGTATTTCGCTTTATTGGCAGAACAAGCGCTGGTGAAGCTGCAAGAGGAAGCTTAATCCTATATATGATTGAGGGGAATGGAAATGATTGAATTAAAGAATGTTTACAAATCGTTCACTCGGAAAGGGATCACTATTGATGCTCTTAAAGGAATCGATTTAAAGGTCGAAAAAGGCGATATATTCGGGGTTATCGGCTATAGCGGTGCTGGGAAAAGTACATTAATTCGTTTAGTCAATTATTTGGAAAGACCCACCAAAGGACAAGTTATGGTCGATGGACGTGATTTGGGAACATACAACGATAAAGAGTTGCGTACCGCTAAGAAAAATATCGGAATGATATTTCAACATTTTAATCTATTAGAATCTAAAAAAGTATTTGATAATGTGGCGATCCCTCTAGTTCTCCTAAAAAAGAATAAAAATGAAATCCGCCAGCGGGTAATGGAGCTGCTAGAGTTTGTTGGATTAAGTGACAAAGCGGGGAGTTACCCGAGTGAGTTATCAGGTGGTCAGAAGCAACGTGTCGGGATTGCCAGAGCGCTTGCCTCGAATCCGTCTATCCTTTTATGTGACGAAGCGACCTCTGCCTTAGATCCACAGACCACACATTCTATCTTACAGCTATTAAAAAAAATCAATGCTGAATACAACATTACCGTGATGATCATTACACATGAAATGTCCGTGATTCAAGAGATTTGTAACAAGGTAGCGGTCATGGAAGAAGGCCGGATTATTGAGCAAGGAAGTGTTCTAGATGTATTCGGAAGTCCAAAACATCTGACCACGCAAAATTTCGTGAAGACGGTTATTCAAAATAGCATGACCTCTAGCGTGCGGAAATCTATCAAAACAGAACCCGGAAGTCAGCTGTACAAGCTTAATTTTGTGGGAGCAAGTGCCTCTGAGCCTATCTTATTTGAAATGATTCGCTCCTGCGATATAAAGGTCAATATTTTATTTGCGAATACGACGGAGATTCAAGAAACAACACTGGGAACAGTGATCATTCAATTCGATGGTGAGGCAGCAGAGATTAACAATGCATTATCTTTCTTAACAAGAAATGGAGTCGGTGTAGAGGAGGTAGAATCTAATGTTTTCGACCACAGTAACAGGTGATCAATTTCTGCAGGCGATTATAGAAACCATTCAAATGGTAGGGTTCTCCTTGTTTGTTGGCTCCCTGATTGGGATCCCATTTGGGATATTGCTTGTCATCACTCGTCCGGGTGGGGTTTTGGAGAACAAAGCGCTTTACGCCGTACTAAATCCGATTATCAACATCATTCGCTCATTGCCTTTTATTATTTTACTGGTTGCGATTGTGCCTTTCACACGATTGATTGTTCATACTTCAATTGGGACAAGCGCAGCGATCGTACCCTTGATTATCTATATCGCACCTTATATAGGGCGGTTGGTAGAGAACTCACTGCTTGAAGTGAATCCGGGAATTCTTGAAGCCGCTGAGGCGATGGGAGCCACTCCTTTTCAAGTCATTTGGTACTTTTTATTGCCAGAGGCGGTTGGATCCTTAATCCTGTCTCTTACAACAGCGACGATTGGTCTGATAGGTGCAACTGCAATGGCTGGAACGGTAGGGGGAGGCGGCGTGGGAGACTTGGCGATCGTATATGGATACCAACGCTTTGACACTGTTGTCGTAGTAGCCACCGTGATTATCCTCATTATTTTAGTGCAAGGGATTCAATCTTTAGGCAACACGCTAGCAAGAAAAATTCGCCGTTACTAGTTACTACATATTCTGGGAGGGACTCGACAGATGAGTGAATGGAGTAAGCAAGATCGTTTTAACGCATTATTATCAGGAGAACGGGCGGATCGTCCAATCGGAAGTGGTTGGCGCCATTTTATCGACAAAGAACAAACTGCAGATGATTTAGCAGAAACTACGATTTCTTTTACGAAAAAATATGATTGGGATTGGGTCAAGATTAATCCAAGAGCGACTTATCTGGCGGAAGCTTGGGGGAATCAATACGATTTTACGGATTATCAGACCGTATTTCCGAGACAGCAAACGACGGCAATTCCAACAGCGGCTAGTCTGTGGGACATCGATGTCAAAAAGGCAGTCCAGTCAGCCCCTTTGGCAGAGCATTTAGATGCGGTTAGAAAAATTCGTCAAGGGTTACCAGACACCCCGTTAATCCAAACGGTATTTTCACCATTAACAGTGTTGCTATTTATTGTAGGGCGTTCTGCTTACGTTACTAAAACGGTGTTTGGTATCGAGCACCCGGTAACTTTGGAATCCTTGTTTAAAGAACATCGAGCGGCAGCACATCATGCGCTACATGCGATTTCCTTAACCTTAGCCGATTATGTACAAGAGTTACAGCAAGCGGGCTCTGACGGTTTGTTCTACGCAGTGACGGGCACAGCTCACCCAGGATTATTTGATGAAGCTATGTTTGACGAACTGTCCAGACCTTATGATTCTATTGTTTTAGAAGCAGCAAGCTATGGAAAAAACATTCTTCATACTTGTGGAGCTTACGCTCAGCCTGAGAAGTTCAACGATTATCGGATTGACGGGATCAGTTGGGATACGATAGCCGAGGGGAATCCAGGGTTAGAGGCAAATCTCAAAGCTACTAAAGTGGGTGGAGTCGATCATGGGTTGTTTGCGGTAAACGATATTGCCCAAATCAAGCAGCAGGCTGAAGATGCATTAAAGTTAATGAAAGACCAGCCGTTTATTCTATCTCCAAATTGCGCAATCCCACTCAATGTGACGGATGAGGCGTTGGCACAATTTAAAAAATCTATATTGGAATAGGGGAAGTAAGTATGAAAAAGTTAATGTTAGTGATGATGATAGGTGTTCTTGCAGTGTTGACGGCTTGTGGCAATAAAGAGGCGGGGGATTCTGGAGATAAGAAAAAGCTTACCGTTGGATTTGGTGTTGGAACCTATGAGGAACAATTCCGCCAATCGATCCTACCGATTCTAGAGAAACAAGGGTATTCCGTTGACATTAAAACCTTCTCGCAAAACATGCAGGTCAATCCAGCAATGAAGGAAGGCTCCATTGACGCAAGCATATTCCAAAGTACAGCTTATATGGAGGCCATTAACGAAGAAATCAATGCAGATATGGTCGGAATTGCTTATGTTCCAGGTGCTCCACAAGGTCTTTATTCTGTAAATCATACCACGCTAGACGATGTTAAAGACGGTACAACCGTAGCTGTTCCGAACGATCCGGTAAACCAAGAGCGTGCACTGCGTATTCTGGAAGAATTGGGCTGGGTCAAAATTAAAGAAGGGGCGGGCGTAGCGGATTTTAATATTAATAGTATGGAACCGGATAAATATAATATTGATATTAAAATATTGGACCCCGCTCAAATCCTTGTCTCTCTTCAAGATGTTGATTATGGCGTTGTAAATGGTAATTATATTGCCAATTCGGACAGAAAGATTACGGATGCTTTGAAAATAGAAAACACACCTATGGAACACAGAATTATCGTATCGGTTAATAAAAAGGATGAAAATTCTCAGTGGGCTAAAGATTTGAAAGCTGCTTATGAATCCAAAGAGTTTGAAGAATATATTCTTGGATTAGAAAAATATGATGGTTTCATTCTACCTGAAGCTTGGGACAACAATTAATTAAGGAAGTGAATGGTGTGACCAAAGAAAAGATTCATTTTATTGGTGGCGGACAGATGGCCGAAGCGATCATCCGCGCATGTATAGCGAATAACACCTTGTCTGTAAATCAAATTAGTGTATCGGATATTAATGAAGCGCGTCTGCAGTTTTTGAATACCAAATACGGTGTAGATACGGAGAATTCGCAAGAGCATAAGCTGTCTACAGCAGATGTGATTGTAGTGGCAGTTCGCCCACAGGATGATTTAACTACCCTTGGTCAAAACGTACAACAATTCGCTACAGCTTCTGCCGCAATCGTATCGATTGTAGCAGGTGTGACGAATGATCAATTAGCTGGGTATTTTGGAGCTGAACGGTCCATTATCCGGGTTATCCCCAATACTTTAACCGATACAGGATATGGCTATAGTGGTGTAGCGTTAAATGCATATGCTACTCGTGATCAAGTGGAGCATTTCTTACTCGGCTTTGGAAAAGTACAATATCTGGATGAGGCGTTAATGGATGTTTTCACTGGATTTGGTGTGGCGGGTCCTAACTATATCTATTATTTCATTGAATCTCTCGTGGATGCAGGTGTACTCGCCGGACTGCCGCGTGAGCAAGCCTGGAAGGTTGCACTGGAGAATCTGATGGGATCGGTAGCAATGCTGCAACAAACAGGGCTGCATCCACGACAGCTGCTGGATATTAATAATTCACCTGGCGGTGTCGGCATGCATGGCTTGTACGAATTAAACAACAGTGATTTCGCAGCGGGCCTGCAAAGAAGTGTTCTGGCAGCCGTAAAACGTACTACTGAGCTGGGAGTGAAGTAAGCATGGCAACGATGAAATGGGATCATTTAGTTCACTATGTCAATGATTTGGCCAAACCGGTTGAGATCTTTGGAGCTCATGGATTGCTTGCTTTTAAAGGAGGATCTCATAAAGATTGGGGAACCTATAATGCCTTAAGTTACTTTGGGCTAACCTATCTCGAGTTTCTGGGCATTGAGAATCTTGAGCTGGCAAAGGCAACTGAACATAATCTAGTGGTGAAAGATGCAGTTGAACTTTTACCAGAACATGAAGTTCTAAGTAGAGTAGTTATCCGGACGGATGATATTGAAGAAGTAGCGGCTTCCCTGAAAGCAGCAGGCTTATCATTATCTCCAATTATCGATGGTAAGCGTCTAGATAACGAGGGCAGATTAATAGAGTGGCGGATGATGACCATTGCTGGTGACTTTGGGGGACTGGTCTATCCGTTCATCATTCAATGGAGCGGAACGGATACAGAGCGAGTGGAAAGATTAACATCATCTGGAGTCATTAAACCTCATCCTGCGGGAGAAGTCGAAATCGTCCGTGCTGTATTTCATGTCTCCGATCCTGAAGCTGCAGCCAACCATTGGGAAACGATATTCGGACTGCCTGTTACGAAGCCAGAGGATGATACCTTCAGCCTTAAGATTGGCGATAGATCATTTGTTTTCGTACAAGGAGACGAGAACCAATTCAAGCAGGTGGTTTTTGAAACGGATTCGTTAGAGCTGAAAGGGAAGACGATTCGGATTGGTGATGGGGAGTATGTTTTCGTTTAAGGGACTAGTAACGTTATAACTTTAGAAATAAAGACTTACTTGAAGGGAGTGATACCTCGAGTAAGTCTTTTTGCTGTTCATCGAAGGAACTAGTGAGGCTGGGATTTTTTTGTTTTAATCAATTTGTAAGACTTATTGAATTCCATTATATGGTACGATATCCATGGTATAAAAGGAATGAAGATAATTTCTCTTGCTTGGCACTATGGATTTTGATAAACATAATGGATAAATTTAAATATTACATATGGAGGTAATTACGGATGAAAACTCACTATTACTTAGATTGGTTTTATGATAAGGGTTTTTCTGAGAAGTTAGTCAATGTGTTGCATGAGGATATAACAGACAGAAAATCGCTCGTTATGATTAGCGCTGAATCGTCTGATTTTAGTGATGAACAAGTTAATATTGATAGTGTTTTTGAAAGGACATGGTTTAATCAGGCTAACATTTATTTTGATGAATATCATTTCATTGATGACCGCACGCAGAAGGAAGATGCCCAGCGATTAATTCAAAACGCCTCTGTCGTTTTTTTATGTGGTGGAACCGCTCGGAACCAAAAGCACCTTTTGACGGAATATGAATTATCGGATTTGATTAAAAAAAGCAATGCTGTTGTAATGGGAACAAGTGCTGGTGGGATGAACATGTCTGATGAATATGTGGATGAATGCACTGTTTGTGAAGGTATGGCTCTTAATCACTTTTCTTTTGAAGCTCATTTTGATCATGATAACACCGCGATGATTGGGGAGCGTTTCCCTTTATCGAATAAAATGGATATTTATGTGGCGGCAGACAAAGATGGTGCTGTTCGTGTGAAGGACAGCAAAATCGACATTATAGGCAATGTATATTTAATTTCCCACTCAAAGATTCAGAAATTGGCTGAGACGCTCTAATTATGGTTGAGTGGTTGTGACACTGACGGTTAACTGAATGGTATTTGTTTTGAGTCCCTATTTGACAGCACCTTACGAGCAAATCGAGTTGATTACTATTTTGAATTAATATCATTCCAGATCCACGTAAAGTTATCGGATTCCGCGATGGTAAGGATATGAAGTTTTAAGTGAAGAAGCGTTTGATACACTGAGAGGAGAAATCAAGTCTCTTTTCTTATATACGGGGTCTAGAAAGGAGTGAATAAGCAATGGAGTGGAAAGGCTATGCAAATGCCAATAAAATAAGAGAGTCTCAGTTCACTGAGGAACTATCGGAGTCACAATTATCGGCTTTAGAATATGTTACGGATTACGCGCGAACTAGAAAAAGTGAAGCAGTTCAGACCATCCATGAAATTCTTCAAATGTCTAATGTGGATCGGGAAGAGTTTGAAGATGCTATGGTCAAAATAATGTCACATGCGAAGATTGCTCTTCATTTCCATCCAGATCGACTAGATCCGGTAAAGAAAAGTGTTGCAGAGGCGCTATTGGAGCAAGGCGTGTACAAGAGCCAATTTGAGACCTTGTTATCCAGTGGTAGTGTATCAGCCTATCCTGGCGGTCCACGTGATTTGTGGGAGGAAAGACTATTTGGAGGGGCGTACCAACAAGAGAGTGCTTCGAATAGCGAACGCCCTAAATATGGCGCTCTTGATTTGATGCTTCATTCGGATGGGCCAGCTCCGCGCTTTGGCTCCTGCTATTTCCTCCTGTCCCCTGAGGTTTCTTATCGCAGTACATACACCTATATGGATTCGCATCAAAACCCTGTACCGAAAGGCACATATGCAGAATTTGATGATATGATGGCGGCATTATTAGAGGAGATTTTCTTAAGAGATTCCGCTCTAGGGGAAAAAGATCTTCAATCACAAAAATTAGTCGACCATCTTCAGGTCAACCTCACAATGCCGTTTTCAGACCCTTCAAAGTGTGAAGCTAAACGTAATCTTAACCATTATATTGAAGCGCAAGTTCATGGAAACATCCGTCTAAAGGAAGATGTGGAAATTTTAGTTGCCGATCCTTCATTCAAGGGTACTCCAACAGGGCGAGTCCTGGAGCAAATATGTTTACAGTATGCCATCCAACTCTATTGGCACAAGGGATTCGCGATGTGGGTAGACGAAGTACCTTCAGATTTTAGAGGGCCTACGATGCCCTCCTTGGCTAAGCGTATTGCTCATCACGGTTATATCGATGCGAGCATGATTGGATCTGCTGCTATGCACTTAAAGCATGATCCTTCAGCATGGCGGGACCGAGGAACCGAAAAAGATGTACTTCAAGAATTAAAACTCTTATGGCATGTTTTGGTACGGTACGGAAAGCCGCTCCGAAACTTTAAGTTGTAAGAAGAGTTGGTACGCTTGAAGTGAGGGGGATTTAGGTAAAAGAAACAAAAAAACCGAATTTCCCTCCGTATGGGATATTCGACCTGTCATTGATGAGATGTTCGTGTGAATCAATTATTATTAGAGCTTCTGCTGAAAAAACGGCAGAAGCCTTTTTATCGGTAACTAACTTTATACAACATCCTTAAATGTTCTATAATAAGACTATCTTATAGAAATATGGTTTTTATGGAGGTTAGTTCCTTGTTGGATGCTAGAACCGTACTTAGGTATTTTATTGAATATGAGAAAAAGACAGCGTTAATGGAAAATTCGCTTTCTAAGGTGGAAGGTGAACTCTTTAGTGATGATCATTTGAGTAATACCAGTACTTTAAAAGAACATTCTTTCGATAAGAAAGTTTTCACTATATTCAAAAAGCTTACGGATTACAAGGATATAAAAGATCAGCTTAAGAAAGGAAAGTACAACGACGATGAGCTTAGATCAAGTATTAAACTTGTTGTCTCAGGAGAAATGGAGGTAGCCGATTTTTTATCCTGGATATCCTTCGTATATACGGATAATAGAGCAAATACTGAAGAATTTATAAAAAGTTTACTAGTAGATACCACAACAATTTGCTATCCACTTTTAAAGAAAAAAACGAAACAAGAGACAACGATAAAGCCCTTGATTACTTTTATGTGCAGATTTGAGGATCAAAACCTTAAGGTAGATAGTTTTTTTATCAATCGGGAAAGCTTAGAGATCATTATCGCTAAGCTCACAAATTGTGCAACATCTGAGATTGCTGAGCTTGAAAAAAATAATTTACAGGAATTGCTAAGTGCAAATGACTATGCACAACAAACGAATATGTTTGAAATCATAAATATTCTGAATAGAGAGTTATCGTCAAGATACGGGAAAACCCTTGAACACTTTAAATCTTATGAAGGCTGGCAGAAACTCAATCAGGCGTTTATTACATTCGAAACATTGGAGGAGATGACAAGACCGATTTTTCAAAAGGAGATTCAACGTATTATTGAATTAGTTTCAGAGAAAGTAAAGTTTCCGGAGTTGTTGTCGACTTATTTAATAGGGGGACAGTCCACTGTAGAGTATAACAACTCAGAAGATGGCAAGTTATTTCATTATGGAAGTTATACTGGTTCTTATCCGATCAATGAGAAGCAATGGCATACGCTTGATGCAGCTCAAAACTACACTCTTCTATCGGTAAACGGTCCCCCAGGTACAGGGAAAAGTACACTGCTCAAAGAAATTTTTGCCGATAATATGGTGAAAAAAGCAAGGGGCCTGATTGAGGTATGGGAGCAGCCATGGGAGCGGTTTAAGGAAAGAAGTAGCGAACTATATCGTTATCCGATCACTGGTAGTGGACGAACTTACTCGATGGTTCTAACTAGCACCAACAATAAAGCCGTGGATAATATTGGGTTAGAGCTGCTTAAAGAAGTGGCATACTTTTCTCGATTTGTAACAAACGAAGAAGAAAATGAGCAAATTAACGGCTTCTTTTGCGCAAGATTAGGAAATGCCACTAATAAAGAGTCATTCATGAAGAAATTTGTTCCAATGTTTCTTAAAGGGCTGGAAACTGAGTACAACCAATATCCCCTGCCTGAAGTGAGAACTCAATTTAATGATACATATAACAAACTTGAAAATATCTATGGTGATATAGAGCGATTCATTGAAGTAAGAGAGGAGACAGTTCGTTTCTATACTGACAATAAAATAACATCTATAAGCACCGCTGAAGATAGATCGAGATTTATAAGCGAAAGGGAGGAGTCCGAAAAAAGGGTTGTTGAACTCGAAATTTTAATGAATGCTTTGAAGGATAGACATACAGACTCCGAACAGAAAATCAGAAATTTGGAAAAGAAAGTGGAAGAAACCAAGTTGCGATTGCGAGTCATACCCGAAGAGATCAAGGAAGGCTACAGCATTTTAGAGAAATATCTAAGGTGGAAGAAGAGTAGTTGGTTTGGTTGGCTTATTCCAAAAAGAAAAAAATTTTTTAAGGTATATCCCTCTGAAACTTATATTGAAAATCGTTTGATCAAGAATAAAGAAGCCGAGGAACAAGAATTACTAGATAAGCGATTACCATCCTGCATAAACGATCTTAATGTTCAGAAATCGATTGTATTAGAGATTCAGGAACAACTTGCTGATCAAAAAAAAGAACAACTGGCTTTGAACCGGAAATTGCAATTTCTTTATAAGGTGATTGAATTGTTGGAATTACAGATGTTAAAGGAACAGGAACTCTGTGATAAGTGGGAGTTTGAAGAAATCTCATTAAACAGCAGATTTGACTTTTCGTGCAATCCTATTATTCTAAAAAACCGTCACGAGCTGTATTTACTCTCCTTGAGAGTGACAGAACAGTACATTTTACAACATGCAGAAGAAATAATACATAACTTGAATTTGATATGTGAAGGCAGCTGGTTCAATCCTTTTTTCAATGAAGGAAACAAAAGAGACATTCAATATGCAAAAGGGATTCAGAGTCTCTGGGACACAATGTTTCTTTGTTTTCCAGTCGCCACTTCTACCTTACATTCCCTCGGGGAGAGAACCTTTCATTTGTTGCCGCAACTAATTGACACCTTACTTGTTGATGAAGCAGGGCAGATTATGCCGCATTATTTGAGCAGTCCTTTGTTTCGATCCAGAAGAGCTATAATAGTGGGGGACATTGAGCAATTGGAGCCTATAAGGCTCTTAAAAAGCAATGTGATTGAGCAATTTCAGCCTATACCGGAGACATATCATGATACGCTCTGTGTGCAGCGCAATAGTGCACAAAGTTACGTTGATCTTAATTCTAATATATACGAATACGATTACCAAGGAAAAAGAAAAGGAATGATCTTAACCGAGCATCGCCGATGCGAGGAAAGTATAATGTTATTTTCGAATCAATATGTTTATGGAAACATACTTTCTATCATTAATAAAGACAACCATGACAAATTGTTTAAACGAAATTTGGTAGCAATAGACGTGCGAGGTTTAAAGGATCGCAGAGCCCACTTTAACCTTTCAGAGGTGCAGGTGTGTAAGAATTTAGTAGATGCTTATGTGAAGGAGTACGGCGAAGATGCTAAAGAACAAATCGGAATTATAACTCCATTCAGTAAACAAAAGGAAAAGTTGCAAGCAGCTATTGCTGGAGTAGATATCGGTACTGTACATACCTTTCAAGGGCAGGAAAAGAAGTATATAATTTTCAGCTCAGTCATCGATAGTAATATTTCTAAAAAACAAGGACTTACTGCATTTATTGGTGGTCGGTCTAATATGCTAAATGTAGCTTTATCCCGTGCCAAAGAACAGTTTGTGTTGGTTGGGAACCTTGATATTATTTCCAATCTCGAACATAATTATTTGCATCATGTTCTTAGGATTATTATGGAAAAGGGCGTAGGCATTAGCCCCTATGACGAACAATTTCATACTGTAAGTCCAGATATGAAAGCTATTTCTTTTGCGTTGTTTACTACTCCAACTGATAAGATGGAGAATGAAAATGATGTATTTTCAGCATATATTCGTGAGCATATACCGCAACATCTAATTATAACACCAGAAGAGCACTATCAGGTATTAATAGAAGCAATGCGTTATGCCACGAAGTCAATAGTAATCTTCTCCCCTTGGATCATGCCGTACGTGGTTAATGAAGAGTTTATTGACATTGTTGAGGCGGCGATAGCTAAAAGCGTGGAGATCCGAATTGGTTTTGGATATAGAGGGGGGAAAGGGATCGATATCCATGATATTAATAGTATTGTTATGAAGGATTATGCATTTGGAAGAAAATCAGATATTGAACTATCAATTTCAAAGCTGAAAGAGGTAATGGGGGAAGCACTTCAATATATTCCTCCTATTCATTCTAAAATTTTGTTAGTTGATGATAAGTATTTGTTTATAGGTTCTCATAACTGGTTATCCAAGATTGGGAAAGTTAGCAAACGTGATGAAGTAAGTTGTTTGATCGTTGAAGATAGTATGATTCAGTATTTAAAAGAAAGATATATTCATATTAAATTGAAATAAGAATGTATTCTGAATTTCACTGAAGTATTTGAAAAAAGCGGACCGGGAATTCATTCAAAATAACTTGAAATAAAAACAAGCCGGAGTATAAGTGGTCATGCGCTCCGGCTTATTTTATTGTGTTAAGTTTCCGGCCTGTCTTGTGTGGAATGGAAGAGGTATGTCCATTTTGGACTTCGGCTTGGGCGTTTTTGCGGATGATTTCGGCAACATGCTTATGAAAATGAAACTGTCTTAACACTTTGCCGGATGGCTGATTAATTTCTTAAACTACATACTCATATTTCTTCATGGGACTCCTTCAAAATTTTACAGTTCTCATTTTCGATAATGTGTCATCAAAAAATGCTCAACATTCTACTTGGAAGGCGGCAAAATCCTCCTAATAAATATTGGTGGGAGTTTTTTTGCATGTGGAAATTTTCTCGATTTGATAGATTTACAAAATATGGAATATATGCTATCTTATCTATGAAAGCGCATCCAAGAGATGGTATATTGAACTTTTATTTACCATATATAACATAGGGAGGAAAGGTGGAAATGAAAAATTTGCTCAAGAAGGCAATCATAATGATGCTGGCATTTACTCTGCTACTTGGATTGATGACAGCGCCGGCCGTTCATGCAGACAACGCACTTTTCACAATTGAAAGCGAAAACGCTCAGCTCACCTCCGATCTTCAAGTGACGACCCAAATTTACGGACAGCCCAAACCCGGATACTCTGGAAGCGGATTTGTCTGGATGCAGAATTCCGGTACAATTTCCTTCACAGTGACTGTCCCAGAAACCGGCATGTATACGATCTCCACACGTTATATGCAGGAGCTCAGTGCTGACGGCAGGCTTCAATCTTTAGCCGTTAACGGCGTTACGAAGGGTTCGTATATGCTGCCCTATACGACCACATGGTCGAATTTCGATTTTGGCTATCACAAGCTGAATCAAGGCAGCAACACTATTCAACTGAAGGCTGGCTGGGGTTTCGCTTATTTTGATACCTTCACTGTGGATTATGCCGATCTTGATCCCCTGGATGTGCAACCTGTCCTTAGCGATACTCAAGCCACTCCGGAAACTCAGCTTCTGATGAATTATTTAACGGACGTTTACGGCAATCATATGATTTCCGGCCAGCAGGAGATTTACGGAGGCGGAAATGACGGCAATTCTGAGCTGGAGTTTGATTGGATTCACAATTTAACAGGAAAGTATCCGGCGATCCGCGGATTTGATCTGATGAATTACAATCCGCTTTACGGCTGGGAGGATGGTACGACCGCCCGGATGATCGATTGGGTGAATAACCGGGGCGGGATCGCGACAAACAGCTGGCATATCACTGTGCCCCGAGATTTCACCGCCTATCAGCTCGGGGAATTTGTAGATTGGAAGAAAGCCACCTACAAGCCGACAGAAACCAATTTTAATACAGCCAATGCGGTAGTTCCAGGTACGAAAGAATACCAATATGTACAACTGGCCATTGGGGATTTGGCGGAGCAACTGCAGATTCTGCAAAATAACAATGTGCCGGTTATCTTCAGACCCTTCCATGAGGCGGAGGGCAACGGCGGATTGAATGGAGAAGGTGCATGGTTCTGGTGGGCTTCGGCAGGCTCGGAGGTGTACAAGCAGTTGTGGGACCTGCTCTATACCGAACTTACAGAAACGTACGGTCTGCACAATTTGATCTGGACCTACAACAGCTACGTCTACAGCACTTCTCCCGCATGGTATCCCGGCGATGATCAGGTGGATATTGTAGGCTATGATAAATACAACACGATCTATAACCGCTATGACGGTTTGTCTGGTGTTCCCAATGAGGACGCGATTACCTCGATTTTCTATCAGCTTGTTGATTTAACGGGCGGTAAGAAAATGGTAGCCATGACGGAGAACGACACCGTTCCAAGCGTTCAGAATCTGACAGAGGAAAAATCAAGCTGGCTCTATTTCTTACCGTGGTATGGTGAGCATCTCATGAGTTCCGCCTTTAATTATCCGGCCACCTTAACAACGCTGTACCAAAGCAATTATGTAATCACGCTCGATGAGCTGCCTGATTTGAAGGTTAACAATCCAATTCCAAGTGCGTCTATCACACCTGCAAACATCGAATTTGATAAAAATGCCTCCAATCAGAGTGACAAAGCCATCACCGTGAATTCAAACGGCAATACGCTAACCGCTCTCCGGGCAGGCGCAAATACATTAATAGAGACTCAGGAATATACCTTGAGTGGAAATACGCTGCTGCTCAAAAAAGCATTTCTGGCGACACTGCCGGTTGGCGAGCATTCGATCATCTTTGATTTTAATAAAGGACAAGATCCCGTATTAAAAGTGAAAATTATCGATTCCACGCCAAGCGCATCCATTGCACCCGTGAGTGCTGCATTTGATAAAGCGGCGAATCTAGCCCAGGATATTTCCGTAGCCCTTAACTTAAATGGACACCAGCTTGCAAGTATCACAAATGGAAATTCCACACTTTTAGCGAGTCAGGATTATACGGCATCAAGCGCTGCTGTTGTTCTGAAAAAATCCTATCTTTCCACGCTGCCGCTGGGACAGAATACCCTAACCTTTCATTTTAATGGGGGAAATAATGCTGTTCTTACAGTGAACGTAACGGATAGCAGTGTTCCAGTACCCACTGGAGATTTGACGGTCCAAGCTTTTAATGGCAACACAAGTGCCTCCACCAACGGGATTTCACCCAAAATCAAAGTAGTCAATACCGGTGATTCAGCGATTCAACTAAGTGATGTGAAGGTCCGGTATTACTATACGATTGATGGCGAGAAAGATCAGAGTTTCTGGATCGACTGGGCCAGCATCGGAAATGCGAATGTAACCGGCAATTTCGTTAAGCTGGCGACTCCTGTTGCCAGTGCAGATTATGTTTTGGAAATTGGTTTCACGAGTTCGGCTGGAACACTTAATCCAGGTCAGAGCGCAGAAATTCAAACCCGTTTCTCCAAAACCGACTGGTCCAATTACAACCAGGCTAATGATTATTCGTTCAAGGCATCCAGCAGTCAGTTCATCAACAATGAACAGGTCACCGGGTATATGAATGGTCAGCTTGTGTGGGGGATTGAGCCGTAAGCTTTTAATGAAAAAAGGTATCTTTGTGTAATACAAAGATACCTTTTTTCATTTTGGGAAGAAGCAGGGACTGCAATGGGAGAACCATTTCTGAAGTAGCCAGATTGCTCGATGATCAGTTTCTGGAGAAGGAAAAGCTAGAATTGAGCGAGATTACCATCGACTTTGTTGGCTATTTTCAGAACAGGAGCAAAGAAATTATGTTGAAATTAGGGAATTGGGTGCTTGTGTGGAATTTTTGTAGTCAGTTGCGGTTCTCCTGAGTCGTTCCTATGGTGTGCAATGTCGCATTAATCCGGCTGCAATGTCGCAAAAGTACATGGAAATAGAGTATGAAGATAGATTATACTCGCTTTATTGATCTGACAATGAAAATCATTATCATACATAAGGGGGAGTCAGCTTGAAAAGAACAAAGAAGAGGCAAGCAACCGGTAGAAAGGTAGATGCTGCCCAAAAAGCAGGACTATTAATGATATGGATGATGGCACTGGTACTTGTGCTAACGGCTTGCGGTACTGGAGGTGGAGCAAATGCGGGCACTGCCGCACTGCCATCTGCTACAGCCGAGCCGTCACCTACATCTGAGACACAGGCTCAGACTGCAGCCTTCCCGGTTACCATCTCGCATATGAAGGGTGAATATACGCTGACTGAGAAGCCGAAGGTCATCGCCGCGCTTGATGTGAAATTCGTCGATCAATTGTTAGCGATAGGCGAGCATCCGGCAGGCAGCGTTGTGGCTGGAGCGAAAGATGCAAAGTTTCCAGAATATTTAAGTGAACAATTGGGTGATGTGAAGGTCCTGGGCACACGCGATGAGCCCAATCTTGAAGCTATTGTAGCGATGAATCCGGATCTTATATTGATGACCGACTTTCAGGAGCAGGTGTATGACAGCGTCAGTAAAATAGCGCCCACAATAGTACTCGACTTCTATGAAGATTGGCGGGATACATCGGCTACCATCGGTATGATAACGGGTAAGCAGGCGGAGGCGAAGGTAGTGCGTCAAGCCTACGAGGACAAAATCGTCGGACTGCGGGAACAGCTGTCGGCGAAGCTGGGTGACGAAACGGTAGCTCTGATTCGCCCAAGACCGGAAGGTATTCGCGTACACGGTCCCGAACATCGGAACGGAAGCATTCTTTATGAGGATTTGGGATTGAATATCCCTGCATTCGTTCAGGAGATCAAAGATGATACCTCCGTTGAAATTTCGATGGAGACCATCGCTGATATCGGAGCAGATCACTATTTCCTGTTATCGGATGAATTGTTTGCCAAAGAGGCAGAGGCAATGGCGAACAGTCCGGTCTGGAAATCTCATGATGCCGTTAAAAATAACCGCGTATACAATGTGAATTCAACGCTCTGGATCGCTTATTATGGCCCAATTGCCCTCAACATTATTGTAGATCAAACGGCGGAAGCGTTGTTGGGATCACATTAAAATGGACAACTATCTGTCGTCTGCCTCTTGGAAGCAAATGGCGGAGGAATATCGTCTGTGGGTAGGTGAACCGCCTGAAGGCAACGTTCGGACAATTGCTCTTAGCCAGTTGCACGAAGAAGCTGCATGCCGCGAGTATGTAAGCTGGCTTAAGGGTTATATCGGTGCGCCTGATATGCAGGTTGCCGCTTCCATGCTGGCCAAGCGGATCGGTTATCTGTGGATCGCGCCGATGCTGACCGCTATGACCCTTCATAACCGGGAAGTCTCCATCCCGCTGGAGAACTGCTTCCTCTATCATCCGGCTTCCCCAGCTTTTAAAGGGGATACGCGTTTTCCTTTCCTTGCGCTGAACGGGCTTCGAGCGACGGCGGCACCCGAAGACAGGGAAGCGTGGCGAGAAGAGATCGTAGAGGAAATTTTCGCGGTACGTCTTGCGCCGATGCTGCACACACTTGCTGCAATTGGTCCCGTCTCCATGGCAGTACTTTGGGAGAATATTATGGTACGCATTGCCCCGTTGTATTCTCCTGGAACAGATGAATTTGGGCAAGAAAGGCAACGAATGCAAGCCGATTTTGCCTTCCTGACCCGGATAGCTCCCGGACAGTTGTTCGGCGCAAGACGCAATCCGTTTACCCGGTTCACAGAGAACAATGACTTGGCTCCGGTTGCAAAAAACAAGCGTATCACCTGCTGTTTTTATTACAGGATGTCGGCGGAATATTGCGGAAAATGTCCGAAAATTGACAATGAGAATGAATCTCAATTAAAATGACAACAGCAACGCACTCACTTATGTTGCGGACGCGCTTTCTCTAAAGCATGTAATCCTATTCAAGTGCGCCCGTTAAACAGAGGATGCTTTTGTCAGGAGATGAGAGAAATGCCGCTCAAAGAACAGGAAAGTTTATGGAGTGAGACAACGATCAAGATGCTTGATGTGCGCAGCGGTACTTTGCCACCCGGCGGCGTTATGAGCGAAACCGGATTAACAGCCAATGTGTTGCTGCTGGCAGGCGGCGGGGAAGGTAGGCTTGTGATGAATGGCGAAATTTGCCATATCCAGGCCTATTTCGTTTGTCACGCAGTCAAGGGATCAGCATTTACTTTGACTGCTGGATCAGAATCCATTCATTATACCGTTATTATGTACAAGGCTTTTCCAATGTTGGGGGCTGCCCATGTTCTGTTTCCGCAGCGCAATCACCCATTACGAACTTCATTTGTTCACCGTCCTGTGCTCCTGGCTGAACTGCATCAGACTGCGGAACAAATCGAAGCCAAATGGAGCCGGGGCGAAGGGCTGGAGCGTTTCCATGCGAATGCGCTACTGCAAGGAATGCTTTACGAGCTTATTATGGAGTATGAATGTGGTCAGAAAGGCACAGAGGCGGATATGGTGGATGTTGTCGCTGCCTATATAGCGGGGCATTATCGTCAGGAGCTGGAGCTTAAGGAGCTGGCAGCGCTTGCCGGATGCAGTACAAGACAGTTACAGCGGCGATTCAAACAGGAGAAGTTACTAGGACCGATGGAATATGTAATCCAGCTGCGGATGGAGAGTGCTGAGCGGATGTTGCGTCATACGGATGCTCCCATCGGCGAAATTGCAGAAAAAACGGGCTATCGCGACATGTATTACTTTAGCAGGGCATTTAAGAAATATCATGGAGTTCCCCCGCAGATCTACAGGCGCACTGCCGCTTCAGGGATCGGTGCTCTCTCAGCATATTCTGGGTTGCAGGATCGTCTGGCCTCATCGTACGAGTCGCTGCAAGGCCCGGTAATTTGTCATATGCGAGGCGAATATTGCGTCACCGCTTCTCCGAGGCGTATCGCCGTACTCGACGTTCAATATGCAGACCATTTGCTTGCGCTTGGGATATCTCCGGCAGGGAGTGTAGGAACGGGCAGTGCAGTGTTGAAATTCCCCCAATATATCAGGGAAAGGCTTAAGACAACGGAAATGCTCGGAACTTATGAGTACCCGGACCTGCAAGCTGTCGAACGGCTGCGGCCGGATTTGATTGTCTGTACTGAGGTGCATGCCCAGCATTATGAACGGTTAAGCCGGATTGCGCCAACCCTAATGTTTCAACGGAATGAGAGCTGGCAGACGATTTTGAGCCTGTTCGGTGAATTGACGGATAAGCGGACAGAGGTGGAGCGTATGATTGCGGATTACCTGCGCCGAACAGCATTGCTGTCTGAGCAGCTTGCAACGGCGCTGGCGGGTCAGAGCGTGGCCTTGATCCGTCCGCGTGAGTCGCTGGTACGGGTACATACTGCCTCCCATCGCACAGGCGCCGTGCTGTACCGTGATCTTGGTCTGCCTGCTCCTCTATTTGTCGCAGACACTTCCGACACGGCTTATCATATTACAGTTGATAGACTGCCAGCTGTGCATGCCAGCCATTATTTTTTACTTAGTAACGAGATGATGCAGGAGGGGGTATCTGCGACAGAGCAAAGCGTCCGAGGGATGTTGGATTCCGATGAGCGGCCGTATATATACCCGGTAGATGCCGCTACATGGATCGGCTGCTACGGACCGACAGGTATCAATTACATTGTGGATCAGGTAGCCCGTACCTTGCTGGCCTGAGCGGTATTTAAGAGCATCCCCTAATTTCAGGCTGTTTTTAGCCTAAACGTGAACAGCTCCTGTGATTATCACAGGAGCTTGTTTGTGCTGCGGATTATTTTTTGTTGGGATAGCGCTTAGAACTATCTGTTGGCTCATGCAGGTGCTAAGGGCAGGGCCTCCTTTATGTTATTCCAAACCATTGACAATTATTGTAAAGATGGTGTATTGTAAGTAGTAAGTAGTAAGTAGTAAGTAGTAAGTAGTAAGTAGTAAGTAGTAAGTAGTAAGTAGTAAGTAGTAAGTAGTAAGTAAATCAAACGCTCACCATACGGAATAAATATCATCCTGTTAATAGGAATTAATGGATAGGGGTGGATGGTTATGATGGATCTTAAATTAGCACCAAGTTTTTCATTGATCGCGCTTAATGCACAGAGAAGTCTTCAGATGACTACTGTTAAGAAAGTGTCTTTGCGCTGCATGGCAGCAGCGGTTATATTGGAGCTTTACTTAGAGGGATGTTTTACACAATCAGAGAACAAGTTAACTTTGCAAAAGGAAGCACTTGATCAATCTTATTCAACACTCTATAGAGAAACTGTTCTACAACCCTTACTTCATAATAGTGCTGAGGTAACGGGTGACCTAAATTGGTGGTTAAAGAAGGCTTCGAGGAAGTCTAACCATCAATTAAAAAAGTTCGAAACCGCGATTTCAGATTATCTTCAAGCCATGAATTTGCTTGAAGATATACCAAGCCTGATAGGGAGCGACATGTATTTTGATTCTGCTGAAGTTGAAATTAGAGCCTATCGCAGTAATATGGAGGCGTACACGAGCATTACAGAGAATATGCGTGCAGAGATTTTGGAAGAGGGACCAGTTACGGATGAGGTCATTTGTATGCTATGGCTACTTCGTGAATGTGGATGTATGCAAGATTTCTTCTCACTGAACGAATTAGAACAGGTGAATATCAAATTACATGATCTATACCAAAGTAACTTATGGGCAAAGGCATTGTTTCCTATACAAATCCGCCAGGGAGTTGAGTTAGGCATCAAACGTTTTTTAGCATTGAAGACAAAGTTTGCGAAGACCTTTATCGGCAGCAGTCTCAATCTTATCTTCCCTGCCCTAGAGCGATCACGAGCTGTCTTTATAGAAACAGAGTCTTGGTTTGATAATTCTAATCAAAGGTTAGACGCAGTTATTACAAGATTAATGTCCTATGGACATGAAGTTAAGGTGCTGGAGAGAGGATCGATTGCGACTCTTAAAATTGATAATTTGCTCTACGATGCGATCCCACATTTTGTAATGATGAAAGTGCCAATTCAAGGTGTGCGTCTTATTCCGAAGCGCCCGCTGTAAAGGAGTTGGTTATCAATGTCTAGACAACGATCCATGGAGAATATTATGGCGTCAGAATATGTATCGATAGGGGAATTAGTAAGAATCACAAATGCTCGTTATAGTACACTCAAACATTACACAGAAGAAGGCATGCTGCCCTTTGAACAGGCAGAGGAGAACTTAACACGCAGATATAAAAGAGAAGAAACCGTCGCGCGCATTCTTTGGATCAAAGAAATGAAAGCAAACGGTTTATCTATCCCACAAATTAAAGAAGCTTTAGGAATGAATTAAATATTTCTTCACCTTGCTGTCAAATCTAAACCTAACTCCGCGGGAGCTTCCCCCCATACTGCGCGCGCATTTGCTGCAATTTATCCAGCTTGCTTAGACTACTGTCCCTGTTCGCTAATCCCACTCCAAGGATCAGATTCTCAATAATATAGGTGGGGCCAACCATGGAGTGGAACTCCCAAACCTCACCTCTCCCGGCATAAAGCACGATATCTGCATCTTGGGACCGCGGGTAGACGAGTCTATCTGTGATCAGGATGACCTGGTAATTTACTTCGCGTGCATGGTTCAGTATGACTTCAATCTCAGGCAGTATTTGCACAAATCCAAAGACAAGCAAGACATCTTGTTTGTCAGCATGCATTAAGGTCTCTAGCAGCTCATGGCCGCTGGGGGCCATTTTTTTCATTTGAAGACCAAAACGCGCCATTCGATAGATCATTAGCTCGGCTAATCCGGCGCAAGGGCCAGGGCTGTATACATAAATAATCCGAGCTGTAGATATTGCATCTACTGCACGCTTTAGTACATCGTCGCTTAAATAGCGGCGTGTTTCTTGCAAATGATGTGAGCAATTGTCCAGCAGCAGTTGAGGGAGTGAGGTATCGTCTGATCGCTGCATGGCATCACGCATTTTTACAGAAGGTGTGGATTCAAAGCGGAAACGGAGCCGGTTTTTAAAATCTTTGGCATGTTTGTACCCCGCAGCTTTCCAGAAACGTGAAACAGAGGCGATGCTCAAATGCAGCTCGTCTGCCATTTCTTGTTCGGTCATATAGACCACACGTTGCTCATTTTTTTGAATAAAGTCGGCAATTATCCGTTGATTAGGCGAAAAAGCGCGATGGTTCCAATCTTTATACAATCTCTCAATCCTCCTATGATGATGCGATAGATAGAATATAACGTGCGAATATGTTGTAAATATTTTTACAACGTTAAAAATATTGAAAAAAATATTACTCTCATTTAACAAATGAAAAAAGCTGTGATGACATGGCCTTCTTATAATGAAGATAAATTCTTATTGGGAGGCCAAATATTTCATGAGCACGATAAAAACGCGTTACACACTGACTCAGTCACAAAAAATGATGATTTTTGTACTGTCGATGTCGCTTTACGGGTTGTCCAATATGTTTACCGAGCTAGTGCCTGGGATCAAACTGGGCCCGATTGAATTATCCATTGAATATTTCGCTTTTATTCCTTTGACATTATGTATGTTGTTTCACCCCTTATATGCGGCGGTCGGAGCAGCTGTTGGTGAGGTAATCTTCGGGGAATTGATGTTAGGCCAATTTGGAGGTTTAGGGGAGCTGGAGAAATTCATTACCTTCTCACTGGCGATGTATACCGCAGGCCGCATGGTATCTGATCCGAAGAATCGTAGACAGGTTGGAGTGGCTGCGATTACCGGCGTGGCGATTCACCAGTTTTTTAGCTCCGTTATAGATATTGTGAAGGTATGGGTAGGGGTAGAAGAGCTAGAGGCTGTTAAAGGGCTGGCAGAAAGTATCGTTGTAATTGAGGGAGTAGGGTTCCTGAATGATGTCCTCTTCTCCGGCATTTTGTTCGCGCTGATTCCTACCATGTATCTGGTTCCGCGTTTATATGGAAAAATTGAACCATTGCTCGGCATGAAGCCACGTGAGCGGAATATGAAATATGCAACAGGAGCATGGCTATCTCCTAAGCTGGTCATTGCCGGAACCTTTCTAGTAATGGTAGCGGTGGGGTCAGAATTGTTATCGGAATCGGGCTGGAACTTCGGTGATTTTGAGCTTGCAGGGGCGGAATCGAATGAAAAGACCTTGATTTGGCTCAGTATGTTGGTAGCGGCTGTAGTAGCGGCAACGGCGATTATTGCACTGCTTCGGCGTTCGGCACGAAAAAGACAGGAAGCGGGTCAAGCAGATGCGTAATACAATTCTTGAATTGAACAAAATTAACTTTACGTATCCGGGAGCTGAACAACCAGTACTGCAAGACGTAGACTTACGACTGGGAGAAGGGGATTTTATTGCGATCATCGGCAGTAATGGCTCCGGGAAATCTACTCTCTGCAAATGCTTTAATGGCTTAATTCCTCATTATTACACGGGTGATTTCAGTGGAGAGGTGACAGTTTGCGGCCAATCTGCGGATGGAAAAAGTGTAGCAGAGCTGTCCAAACGTATCGGTTATGTTTATCAGGATTTCGAGAATCAATTGGTACGGCCGACGGTACTTGATGATGTGTCTTTTACACCTCTGAATTATGGATTTACGGATTACAAGGAACGGGGAGAGCGTGCGCTGGCGTTAACCGGACTTAGTGACTTGAGGCATGAATTTATTTGGCAGTTAAGTGGTGGGCAAAAACACCTGCTCGCTCTGGCCGGAGCATTAGCTATGGATCCGGAAATTCTGGTGATCGACGAACCCGTAGCCCAGCTGGATCCGCAGCATGCCCGTCATATCTATGATATTTTGCAGCGTTTGAATGAAGAGCATGGAAAGACCATTGTAGTGATTGAGCATCATGCGGAATTTATTGCGGATTATTGTAAAAATGTTGTCCTGATGGATCAGGGTAAAATGCGCTGGCAGAAGCCTGTGCGTGAAGCTTTGTCATCTGTAGAAGAATTGCTAGAGCTGGGCATTTACCCACCGGATGTGACCCGGGCGGCTTGGCTGTTACAGCCTGATGATCAGAAGTCAAAGCTGCTTCCCTTAAATGCTGAGGAAGGCAGTACCCGCATGATGCTTCGTCAGGATGCCAATGTGGAAACACTTCCAATCGGACGTATTCAAGAGCAGCTCCCCATAGCAGCAAAAGAAGAAAGTTCTATCGTTCAGCTGGAGAATGTCCACCTCTCTTACCGTACGATTCATAAGGTGCTGCATCCTGTACTGAATGGAATTCAGCTAGAACTGCGGCAGGGAGAGTCCATTGCTCTTATTGGCAACAACGGAGCAGGTAAATCTTCATTAATGAAGCTGATTGCTGGTATTGTCAGACCTACAGCTGGAACCGTAAAGGTTAAAGAAATGACGGTGAACGGGTTGCCGCCTGAACGTCTCTCCGGTACGGTAGCTTACGTATTCCAGAATCCGGAGGAAATGTTTATCGAGGATTCTGTGCGTAAGGAAATTGCCTATTATCTGAAGGCGCGGAAACTACCAGATACGGATGAAAGAGTGGATGAGATGCTAAAGGCGTTTCGCTTAAGCGAGCTGGCTGAACGGGATGCCCGACTGTTAAGTGGAGGGCAGCAGCGCCGGGTATCCTTGGCAATTGGTGCCGCGTTTAAACCCGCCATCATGCTGCTTGATGAACCGACAGCTAATCTGGACATTTCGACCAAACAAGAAATGGTACATGTGCTGGAAACGCTTCGTAATCATGTGAAGACGGTCGTCATCGCAACTCATGATATGCAGCTTGTCTCTGAATGGGCCAGCAGAATAATTGTAATGCATCAAGGACGGATAATTGCGGATGGAACGAAGGATGAAATTTTCGCTGACGGCCTTCTTTTACGGCGTGCGGGTCTGGCTCAGACCCAATTGATGGAGCTAAGTCGTATGCTCGGTCTCCCAAGAATTTGTAGTAGCTTAGAAGAGTTTGTGAGTTTAGTGGAAAAGAAGGAGGTAGCTGCAATCCATGGAAGCCGTTAAACGGGCACTTGACCGTATATCTGTAGAACAAATCAAATTGGAGTTACTCGGGACCGCATATAACAGCAGCAGCACTTTTCTGGGCAGGCTGGACCCGCGAACCCTGCTGCTCTGGTATCTCTTTTTTGCCATCGTGCCTTGGTTTGTACATAACCGGACAATCCTGTTAGGGATGTTCGTGCTTATGGTTTTAACGACCGTCCTCTCCCGGGTCAGCCCCTATATTATTTTTATATTATGTCTCGGCTTAATCAGCCAGATTGGCTGGATGTTTATATTGTCGCTCTTTTTCGGCGGGGGAATTGAATCCTTGCTGCCTATGCTGACACTGACGCTTAAGCTTTCGGTGATTTCGCTGGCGAGTATAACGGTTTTCTCTAGTCTTGATCCGGAACGACTTAGTGACGGCTTACTGTCTTTAGGAATCCCTGATACCTTTGCGTTCAGCTTATCTTATGGCTATCGTATTTTGCCTACTTTACTAGAGGAATTCCATCAGATTCTACTTTCCTTTAGATTGAGAGGGCAACGACCACTTCAACATGGAATTTTCTATTGGCGAACAATAACGTATTATTTGCGAATCGTGATTCTGGCATTTTACCCGCTTATGTTGAACACAGCTAAACGTTCTCGAACAACGATTGAAGCTCTTGAGACTCGGGGATTTAGCTACGGGCTTAATAATAAGAAAGTGAAGAAGATTAAGCTATCTTATTTGAAAATGAAGCGGTCCGACTGGTACTTTTTATCCGGGTCCACTGCTTATGTCATCTTTATATTCTGTATTGGTTATCTCTACCCTGAACTGGTGTATTAACATAACTTACAAGCTCAAAGGAGACGAATTAGACATGATGAATATTGATCTGCATACCCATGGTAAATTATCTAAAAAATCTACGTTTTCCCCCGAATATTTTGCGGAGATGATGTTCGAAGCCAAGGCAAATGGATTACAGGCTGTAGCATTGACCGAGCATTTTAATACTTCTAATTTCTTTGCGATGTATGATGCGCTGGATCAGACTTATCCCTATAACGGGCATTATTACGATGTGAACGGACTTAAACTGTTTCCAGGCATGGAAGTGGATATCGCGGAGACAGGTCACATCCTGTTGATCGGACTAAGGGAGAATGTTCTAGCTGTCCGCGCTTTACTAGATGAGCATACGCAGGAGGGGAATTTCATACCTTTTAAGCAGTTGCTTGATATGGCCGACGAACATAATCTTTGGAAAATCGGAGCCCATCCCTTCCGAACTTCTACACCTTTACATCAACTGGATCCGGCATTACTTCAGCGATTAGACGCTTTTGATTTCAACGCTAAGGATATTTACATGCAGGGGGTGGAGACCTATAAAAACCTGATCACGCCCTTTGCTGAGAAGCTGGGTGTGCCTGTGATTGCTGGCAGTGACAGTCATCAGTGTTTGCAATATGGCAGTGTTGTGAATCGTCTGCAAGACTCCTGCTCAACTGTGGAAGAATTGAAGGAAGCTATCAAACAAGGGAACTATGAAATAGAGGTTTCTCCGTGTCTTCATACCAAAGTAAAAGCTTCGGTAATGATGAAGAAACTATTGAAGCAGTTAATTGGCGAAGCCCCCTCCAGAGATGAAGCGGAGTTAGGATATATGGCGTAGAAAATAGAAGAGGGTTGTTCCATAAGCCATGAAATGATGAAATGGCTACTGGGACAACCCTTTTTGTTGTTCGCTGGATTTCATTACTTTTGCATGTACAAGGATACAATCGGACACAGATGATCTTAAACGCAGTTTTATTCCGCATTTGGGATGCTAACGGACCGCATAGCCACTAATGGCACGAATAACACCGTATATGAACCTCATTCTACAGAATAACGGCTCTGGAGTCCGAAACTCTGCTCAAAAGGCTGGGAATTTGCCAATAACGTCATCTGGGTCCTCAAATCTTAGAATGTATGAATTATCGTTTGTCTTTCGAATCTTTATTGCTGACACGGGTGGGTCTGGTCACCCAATTCGTGCGATTCATCGGTTTTACAGTATCAATTCTTGAATTGGAAGGTTCCTTCGAAGGTTCTGTGGATTCAGTTTCAGTAGAAGCTGTACCCTCTTGATCTCCGGTTTTTTTCCTCGATAGTCCTGTACCATCATGTTTGCCTCTGTTCCATACTCTTCCCTTACTCATACATACACTCCATTTCTATACGCTTATTCATAAACCATATCATATAAGGACAAGTTAAGGAAGAAAGACATAGCACAGATCGAAGAATTTTTCAAGTTATAAAGGTTACTGGAGATTTCATTTTATGGTGGCTATAATAGTACTGATATTGAAAGGAGAGTACTTATATTATGGCAATCAAGATCATAACAGACAGCGGTTCAGACCTGCCCCTTGACTACATGGAGAAGTATAATGTTTCCGTGATCCACCTACCGGTTCATTTTGGGCATGAGTTAATGCCGGCAGATACGGACACGAAAAGCTTTTATGCTCAAATGCGCGAATCCAAGGAGCTGCCTACCACAGCTAGTCCAAGTCCCAACGAGTTCCTTGAGAAGTTCAAGCAAGTGGAGGAGGGAACTGACATTATGGTCATTTGTATGTCCTCTAATATTAGTAGCACTTATCAGACGGCTATGATTGCTATGGAAATGTATAAGGATGAAGGACATACCAATGCAATAGAGGTTATAGATTCCAAAAACTTCTCAGGTGGGCTGTCATTGATTGTCGGCCTGGCGGCGCAGTGGTCCTTAACTTGTTCAAGCTTGCAAGAGCTTAAGGAAAAGGTACTTCAGCAGATAGAGGAAGTTAACGCTTATTTTACGCTGGACACTCTGGAGAATGTAATGAAAGGCGGACGTCTAAGTCGGCTTTCGGGAGCCGTAGCGTCTGTACTCAATATAAAGTTGCTGCTCAAAATCAGCGAAGAAGGCACTGTCGAAGTAGTGGAGAAGACCCGGGGTCTTCCAAAAGCACTGAATCGTCTGCTTGCGCATTTGGATGAGAAGCAGCATGATTACGAGAAAGCGGTTATCGCTATTGTACACAGTAATTGTGAGAAGCTGGCACTCGAGATTAAAGAACGCATTTTACTAAAGCATCCCTTCAAAGAAGTCTTACTCTCAAGCATGGGTCCGGTAATGGGAACCTATGCTGGGGAAGGCGGAATTGGCGTAGCTTTTTAAAGTAGTGATCCTCACAATCCAGACAAATTACGATCGTACATGGGACGGTTTCCCGTGTGCGATTTTTATTTTATTCCTATGTGATAATTTAGCTATTCTTTAGATTGTGTTTAGGCTCTGTTAATAATCACAGAATATAGTTAGATGGGGGGATTATCATGTATACAATATTGATCGCTGATGATGAAGCAGAAATTGTGGAATTGCTAAGATTATATTTAGAGAAAGAGTACAACATTTTGGAAGCGAACAGTGGAACTGAAGCCTTAACGCAGGTGCAGAACCATAAGGTTGATTTGGCAATACTAGATATTATGATGCCGGGTCTGGATGGACTGCAATTATTGAAAAAGATCCGCGAGGTGCATCATTTTCCAGTGTTATTTTTATCCGCAAAAAGTGAACATCATGACAAGATTCTGGGTCTTGAACTAGGAGCCGACGATTATATTTCGAAACCGTTTAATCCATTAGAAATAGTAGCCCGTGTTGGAGCACTGCTGCGGCGTGTACATCATTTCGATGCGCAAGTCGTTGAGGAAAAAGAAGCTGAGCAGATCGTATTAGGTGAATTAATGCTGGATCAAAGCCAGTGTCTGCTCTATCGATCAGGTGAACCTGTGGTGCTTACTTCTACCGAGTACAAAATTTTGGAACTAATGATGAAGCAGCCTGGACGAGTCTTTACACGCAAAAAAATATATGAGGCCGTGTGGGAAGATTTCTATGTGTACGAAGATAATAGTATCATGGTACATATCAGCAATATCCGGGAAAAAATTGAGGAAGACTCCAAAAAGCCAGTATATTTAAAGACTATTAGAGGGCTGGGATACAAAATTGAAGCGCCTATGGAGCAATAGAGATCAACGACCTTTACAATCATCGCTGACGCTGGATTTTTTGTTGTTTATCTGTATTTTGTTTTTTCTTGTGATTGTATATTATTTGTTTATTAATCTTGATGTGACCCATATTTTCGAAAAAAATAAAATCGCTGATCCTGATTTGAAGGTGGAAGCTAGTGCTTATCGAGAAAATCTGGAGCATGGGGTAGAAACCAAACGTCTTCTGCGTAGCGGGGGATGGATCGAGGTCTTGGATCAAGACATGAAGGTCACCAAGGTTGTTGGAGAAAAAAAAGACGGTGTAACCCAATATACCAGTAACCAGCTTTTAAAAAGTTTGGAAAATGGAGAAGATCAAGCTTACTTTTACTCGTTGACCACGCTAAATGCTCAGAGCGAATCGGAGTGGCTGCTGCTGAAGCTGCCGCGGGAAGCTATCACCATCACCATTAATAGTGATCCCTTCGTGGCCTACTTTAATCATTCGCTTTCATACTACGTCTTTTTGGGTGTGGGAATGATTCTTTTGCTAATTATCGTGTACAGCTATTGGGTAGCGCGGCGAATCAGGAAGCCACTGCGTATCATCACGCTTGGGTTGAAGCAGATGATTCAGGGGAATTATGATACTCGAATCGCTTTATATGCAGAGAAGGAATTTTCGCAAATTGGAGAGACTTTTAATTATATGGCAGATGTAATTGAAAAGACGACCAAAGAAAAACGTCAGGCAGAGGAAAGTAAGAAACGGATGATGGTTGATCTGTCCCATGATCTGAAGACGCCGATAACGAGTATACAGGGCTTTGCACAGGCGCTTGTGGAAGGTAGAGGCGAGGATGAAGAGCGCCAAAAAAGATATCTAAGCTATATTTATAATAAATCCTCACAAGTTACTAAGCTGATTCAGAACATGCTGGAGCTGTTAAAGATAGATTCACCGGATTTCTTGCTACGAATGGAGCGTCAAGAACTGGGCGAATTTATTCGTGAAATCATTGCAGATACCTACGGAGAGATTGAACAAAAGAACTTTGTTTTGCATCTAAATGTTCCCGAAGAGGATGTGTTCTTGAACTTTGATGCGGAGCTGCTCTCGAGTGTGGTTCATAATTTGATCTCCAATGCACTGATCTATAATCCTCCAGGTACACATTTGCGTGTGGAGGTGATCCCTTTGGAGAAAGAAGTCACGATTGAAATCGCTGATACTGGAGTGGGTATTCCAGAAGAGCTGTGGTCCACAATGTTTGATCCGTTTGTTCGGGGAGATAAAGCGCGGACAGCTTCGGGAGGAACAGGGCTAGGTCTCTCGATAGCTATGAAAAATACAGAGAAAATGGGTGGTACACTTCATCTCAGTCGCCGAAAGAAGGAACCTACGGTATTCACCATCCGGATTCCGAAATAACGAGCTGGAAGACATCCAAATCAGAAGACGGGAGAGAAACTATGGCTAAACTGAACAATTTCATCAGAGTTTGTCTAGCGATCCTTTTAGTGTTAGGCATTGTATTTTTAGGCTCACGCGTAGATTTTTTATTCACACCGATCCTGTCTTTGTTCAGTGTCATTATAGTGCCTTTAATGCTGGCGGGTTTCTTTTATTACCTGCTGCGGCCACTGATCGATACCTTGGAGAAATATAAGCTGAATCGTTCTTTGGCGATTATCATCGTATATGTAGTTATTTTAGTGCTTCTGTTTGCTTTTATTATCGGCGTTTGGCCTTCACTTCGCACACAATTAGTTAATTTCGTCGATAATATGCCAAATCTCATTGCCTCCTTGAATCAACAGCTATTGAAACTAGAAGATAATGAATTTCTGTCTGCGTTGATCCCTGCTGATGCGAATCCAGCCTCCACATTGACGGATTATTTGAATAAAGGGTTTACGCTGTTAACGAATTATGTTTCAGGATTGTTCTCTTTTGTTTCGAATTTCGCGATCATTTTATTTACCTTTCCGATTATGTTATTCTACATGCTTAAGGAAGGTGGGAAATTCGGACGTAAGATTGTAAGTTTCTTCCCAAAGAAGTATCGTGAAGAAGGAACTACAATGATGACTGAAATCGACAGTGCGCTTAGTGGCTTTATCGTGGGCCGGGTGCTTGTTAATTTAGCCTTAGGTGTACTGATGTATATTGGTTTCCTTATTATCGGCCTGCAATATGCATTGCTGTTGACTGTAATCGCAGTTGTGATGAACTTCGTGCCTTTTATTGGTGCGATACTGTCTAGTATCCCTATTTTCATCATCGGATTCATTCAATCCCCGTCTATAGCCGTCTGGTCCATCATCATTGTTCTGGTAGCGCAGCAGATACAGGATAATTTAATCGCTCCCTACATCTTTGGGAAAAAGCTCGATATTCATCCACTGACAACGATTATCCTGGTATTGGTTGGCGGTGATTTAGGCGGGATCATAGCGATATTGCTGATTATTCCACTGTATATGATTGTTAAAATCGTCTTGACCAAGGCCTATTATTTGTTTGTCAAGCAACGCCGGGTAGAGATAGAGGTAGAGGAGAGTCCGGATATCTCTTAAGTTAATAAATCATTATGGAGGGATTTCTATGAATGAAGGAACGGAGCAAGGACTGATTCATATTTCAGATGATGTGGTGACTTCGATCGTCGGGCAAGTGGTTCTGGACACACCGGGTATTGCCGGCATGTCAGGAAGCAGTATCTCGGACAACTGGGCTAAACGTCTAAGCGGTAAAAATGTAAAAAAAGGAATGTCCGTTGAAGTAAAAGAAGTGGATGTTGCCATCGATCTTCAGGTCATAGTTAATTACGGATGTGTGATTCAAGAGGTCTGCTATATGCTGCAGCAAAATGTAAGAAATGCTGTTGAAAATATGATGGGACTGTCTCTAGTTTCCGTAAATGTTAAGGTTGAGAAGGTCGCTCTGCCATTCTAAGAATAGCCCATTTAATAGGCACCGTAATCTAGGCTTCTGCATAGAATGGAGCAAATCCATTTACGGAGGTCAGAACATCCATGTCGACATTTAACACTGGGCAGCAACAGAATGTGATTTATCAGGCCGATCCTGCTGTGATCCGGCACCTGCACGGTGTCCGTGATTCCCTACATCAATCTTGCAAGCCATACCTTAACCATAAGGTGAACGTACAGACAATAGATGGCTTTGTACATGAAGGCGTTATAGCCGGAGTAGATAATAAACACTTGTATCTGAACGTTGCAGCTAATGGGCAAATGCCCCGCGGGTTTTACAACCCTCATCAGCCTTATCATCCTCATCCGGGCCCCGGACCTGGCCCATATCCAGGACCATATCCAGGACCTTATCCAGGTCCCCCATACAATAATAATGTGATTTTACCGCTTGTGTTGTTTGAACTGCTTGCTATCTCTTTAATCTAGTGCTTGGGTTTAATTGAAGAAGGACATGTGCAGGATTTGTGGTCATACGTTGACGCATCCCGCCAGGTCCTTTTTTTGTAGGCGTAAAGTATGTGTTAGAAGGAGGTGTTCTCATTATCACTTTAGGGATATAATGGGTACAAACTCTGGGAGGTGGCATATGATTAGATACCCTTTTTTGAAAAAGAATGCGACGATAGGCGTTACAGCACCTTCATCTGGAGTAGGCATTCAAAATGCAGAACTTCTTACACTGGCCTCCAGCCGGTTGAAGTCGCAAGGATTTAATGTCATTATCGGCGAAACGGCATGGAAGCAAGATAAGGCTAAATCTGCACCAGCCAATGTTCGTGGTCATGAGTTTAATGAGATGATCAATGATGACGGAATCGATGCCCTTATTCCGCCTTGGGGCGGGGAATTGTTAATTGAAGCTCTGGAATATATTGATTTTGATGCTTTGCAGGACAAATGGATCGTGGGATATTCAGATATAAGCGACTTGCTGCTTGCTGTCACGCTGACAACCGGTCTGGCTACTGCCCACGGAGCGAATCTCATTGATTTACGGGGAGAGTATTCAGATGATACTACAGCCCTCTGGCAGGCGGTTCTAGAGACATCAGTGGGTGAGTCCATTATCCAGCATTCATCTCTTAAATATCAGCGGGAATGGCAGCATGATGTGCCTTCGCCATGCGTTTTTCATTTGACAGAGGAGACTTATTGGAAGTCTCTAACTACAGATGCTGTAACGATGAAAGGACGTCTGTTGGGTGGCTGTATAGATGTAATTAGGCATTTGATCGGCACACCTTATGGAAAGCTCCAGCATTTTCAGCAAGAAATGATTCATGACGAACCTATAGTTTGGTATTTGGAAAATTGTGAATTGAATACAGCGGATTTACGCAGATCTTTAGTGCAGATGAAGCTGGCAGGGTGGTTTGAGAATTGTTCGGGGATTATGTTTGGCAGAAGCCCAGCTAATCGGCCTGTGGATAACTATACTGCCGAGGATATCTATGCTGAACTATCTGAAGAGCTTAAGGTACCGATCGTTTATGATATCGATTGTGGTCATGTCCCGCCGCAGGTTACTTTTATTAATGGAGCTTATGCAGAAATTGAAGTGGCAGATGGAGTAGGGACGGTAAAGCAATATTTCTATGAATAGCGTTATATCAAAAAGGACAACCCCTTGGGTTGTCCTTTTTACTATCATTAGTTCCCTGTATTTACAATCGCTGTGATTTCCTCATCCAGGTCCAGTCTCACATCTTCACGATAGGCACGAACACCATATTCGCTGAGCATGTAACGCAGGATCGCTTCAATCATATTGGACTCTACTAGAAATTGACTGCGGCCCTGTACCCAAACCTCTGCAGAGTAACCGGTATCTTCTTCCCAGCTCAGTTCCACCTGAACATCCTCTGGGCGAACAGCCTTTCGTTCCGCCATGTGCAGACAGAGGGCATTGATGATCTCATCCATGCTTAGAACGATTGTAGACATTAGTAACGACCATCCTGTTCTTCTAAGCGGCGACGTTCTTTTCTACGACGGAAGAAGGACATCACGAGCATAACCAGTACATAGATAGCTAGCATATTAACGGCAAAGCCTAGGAAGTCACCAAAAGCTCCCATTCCACCAAACATTCCACCGAATAATAATCCGGCCAAACCACCGATCATCATGCCCTTCATTAAGCTGCCGCCGCTGAAGAAGCCACGTTTCGTATTAGCAGCAGATCCTGCTGTGGAGCTTTTAGTGCTGTCACTTTTTTTGATGTTATTTGTTGTTGTTGATTTTTTTGGAGTTGTTGAATAGCTGCGAGTGCCGGATTTGAAACCGCCGCCACCTCGACGTGCATCGGCAAAGTCTGGAGCAGCCACTGCAAAAAATAGAGTGAAGGCCATTAGAATCATCATTACGCGTTTCATTGGTTTCATTTAGTACGAAAACCCTCCTGTGAGCATGAATTTTTGTGTATGGTCGGTAATACGCAGACATGCCCCACAAGGTTTCAATTTTATTTATCATAATTTATACTTTTATGCACAAAAAAAGCGTGGATCCAGGATCCACGCAAACAGCAGTTAGAGAGTCGTCATTCGTTACTTATACCCGTCAGCGACAAGCTCAAGCGCTCCGGTTGCCGGATCGATGATCATGCCATGGATAGGTACATTAGGGGGAAGCAGTGGATGACGTTTAATCAGGTCCACAGTCTGAATTACCCCTTCTTCGACATTGTCAAACCCACGCAGCCATTTTGTAAGTTTGATTCCGGAATTCTCCAGTGTAGACAGCACTTCTTCAGATACGCCACGTTCTTTAATGGAATTGATCATATGGTCCGCATTGAGGGATGCCATACCGCATTCATAGTGTCCAACCACGATTACTTCTTCAGCATCTAGTTCATACAGAGCTACCATTACACTACGCATAACACTACCAAAAGGCTGAGAAATAACCGCACCAGCATTTTTGATGATTTTGACATCACCGTTTTTGAAATTCATGGCTTTCGGCAATAATTCAACGAGTCTAGTGTCCATACAGGTGATGATCAGCATTTTTTTGTCGGGATAACGACTGGTTAGATAGGCTTCATAGTCCTTATTCTCTACAAAACTTTTATTAAAGTTAATAATTTCTGATACGTGGCTCATATTAGCTTCCTCCCTTAAAATCCTTGAATTGTACTTACGTTGCGCATATCTCTTACCATGATATTGTTGCCATAAATCTGAGAATCACTGACCAGCTTATAGGAAGAGAAACGTTCCTCTGCATCGAGTCGCATCTTGTCTTCATAAAAGATTTCCTGTTGCCGGCTTACGATAAAGGGGAGAGAATTCGTCTCTATCCTAGAATCGCCTTCCTCCACTTCAGAAACAATTAGTAATACATTAATTCCGTCACACCCGCAGCCTACCGTATCATAAAAGAGCTTGAAAAATCCTGGCTGATCTCCAAGCCTTTCCTTCAACTTCCTTTCTGCGAGAGGTGTAACTTGAATCATCATAGCCCTGTTCACGCTCCTTAATTTTTGTTCGAAGCAAGCTCTGCTTCTTATGTAACTCATTAAATATTTCAAATTAGAGATGTAATCTCTGAAGTTGATTATACTCATTCAAAAAAGTATCATCAAGAGGAGTCTGTAAAACAGAGAAAGCAGGTGGAGTAGAATGGAACAACAAGTAAAGGAACGATGGGAACAATTCAGTGAGTTATTAGCAAAAATTAGTGGATATTCAGAGGCCATAGAATTAATGCACTGGGATTTGCGCACAGGTGCACCGCGTAAGGGAGTAGAAGTTCGTTCCGGTACGATTGGGATGCTGAGTGGAGAATTGTTCAGACTTGAGATTTCACAGGAGATGGGTGACTTCACAGCATTTTTCAGCCGTCCAGAAGTGTTGAGCCAGCTTACAGCTAATCAACAAAAAATCGTCAACGATTGCCGCAAAGAGTATGAGCGCAGTAAGAGTATTCCTTCCAAAAGATTTGAAGAGTACGCTGTCCTGTCTGCTCATTCTCAAACGATCTGGGAAGAAGCTAAGGAGAATAATGATTTCGCTACATTTGAACCTTATTTGAGCAAAATCGTAGCTCTGAAACAAGAGTTCATCGATTATTGGGGTGTAAATGGCACACGTTACGATACGCTACTAGATATGTATGAGCCTGATCTCACGGTAGAGAAGGTGGATGAAGTGTTCAGTCGCCTCCGCAGCCGCTTGGTTCCGTTAGTGGAAGCTATCGCTGCTTCACCTAATAAACCAGATACCCGCTTCTTGCAGCAGATTTTCCCTAAAGAGCAGCAACAAAAGTTTGGTAACTTTATTCTGAAGCAAATGGGCTATGACTTCGACGCAGGCCGCTTGGATGAGAGTGTGCATCCTTTTGCTACAGGGCTGAATCCAGGTGACGTTCGTATTACGACCGCTTATTTACTTGATAACGTGACTAGCGCCGTCTTCAGCTCACTGCATGAAGGTGGACATGCGCTTTACGAACAAAATATCAGCCAAGATTTAGTGGGAACACCACTGGCTCAAGGCGCATCGATGGGGATTCATGAATCTCAGTCGAGACTATGGGAGAATATGATCGGCCGCAGCCGTGCGTTCTGGCAACGTTATTACGGTGATCTGCAGCAGCATTTCCCAGAGCAGCTTGCTAATGTAGATGTAGAGGATTTCTACCGGGCTATTAACAGTGTGGAAAATTCATTCATCCGAATTGAAGCAGATGAGCTTACATACAATCTGCACATTATTGTGCGTTACGAGATCGAAAAGCTTATTTTTAATGAAGGTCTATCTGTCAAAGATCTGCCTCAGGTATGGAATGCTAAATATCAAGAATATTTAGGTATTACACCGCCTAATGATGCGCTTGGTGTATTGCAGGACGTGCACTGGTCCGGTGGAGACTTCGGATATTTTGCATCCTACTCTTTGGGAAATATGTATGCTGCCCAAATCTTGAATACACTCCGCAAGGATCTGCCGAACTACGATGAATTGATTGCTGCGGGAAATCTTTTGCCGATTAAAGAATGGTTAACAGAAAAAATCTACCGTTTCGGAAAAAGTCTGACCCCTTCGCAAATTATCGAACAAGTAACAGGTGAGCCGCTCAGTCCAGATTATCTGGCTGATTATTTGGAGGAGAAATACACGGAGATTTACAAACTGTAATCCAGTGAGGTCCGCGTGGTATAATAGAAAGAAAGCTTAGACGGAAGGATATGGATATGGCAAATACTCACACCTACACCCGGAGAGAAGAAGTCGCGAATGCGATTACGCACGGGATCGGAGCTGTATTAAGCGTTGCTGCACTTGTCCTGCTTGTTGTTTTTGCAAGTCTGAAAGGAACGGCATGGCATGTAGTCAGCTTCTCCATTTATGGAACGACAATGCTGCTTCTGTATCTCAATTCAACACTTGTGCATAGTCTCAAAGAGGGCAAGGCGAAGGATTTGTTCGAATTTTTCGATCACTCCTCTATTTATCTGTTTATCGCAGGCACGTATACACCCTTTTTGCTAGTAGCTATTCGGGGAACACTTGGCTGGAGTTTATTTGGTGTTATATGGGGAATCGCAGTATTTGGCGTTTTCTTCAAAGCGTTTTTTGTTAAAAAGTTCTTGTTCATGTCTACGGTATTCTACATTGCTATGGGGTGGCTGATTGTTATCGCCTGGAATCCTCTTTCGGCAGTTGTAGCGGACGGTGGTATGATTCTGCTTATGGCTGGCGGAGTGCTTTATACTTTAGGTACAGTTTTTTATGTATGGAGAGGGTTTCCGTTCCATCACGCAATCTGGCATGTATTTGTTCTTGCAGGCAGTGTCACACATTTCTTCGCCATATTGATTTATGTACTGCCAATCCAATAATTTCAAGCGGATTTATCGCGGAAAATATGGATTTTTAATAAAGAAAGAGATGACAAGCAAAAGTGCTTGACATCTCTCTTTCTTTTAGGTATCATAAGGGACGTTGTGAAGGTGTAAAGTGTTTTTCCTTGACGAAGGGGTTGTCCTTAATGAGTCAGGAGAATAGGCTCGAGAAAACGAATCGTATCAATTTGCTTTTTGCCTTCTATGAACGACTGCTTACAGATAAGCAGCAAACGTTTCTTAAATATTATTTTCACGATGATTTTTCCTTGGGAGAAATCGCCGCTGAATTTGAAATCAGCCGCCAAGCTGTTTATGAGCATATTAAGCGGGCTGAGCAAGTCCTTGAGAATTATGAAGAAAAACTTGGACTATTAGTGAAACATGAGAGTCGTACTAAATATTTAGAAGAGCTGCGCAGACTGCCGGAGAATGGGATGCTGCCTGAGCAATATAAACTTCGGTTCGCGGAGATCGTGGATCGCTTGCAGAGGTTAGAGTAGCACGAAGGGAGAAATCTGCATATGGCGTTTGAGGGTTTAACCGGAAGATTGCAGAATGTGTTCAGCAAGCTACGCGGTAAAGGTAAAGTATCCGAAGAAGACGTAAACGAAGCTATGCGTGAAGTGCGGTTAGCCCTTCTGGAAGCCGATGTTAACTTCAAGGTAGTTAAAGAATTCGTAGCTAAGGTGAAAGAAAAGTCCATCGGCAAGGAAGTCATGGACAGCTTTACGCCTGGCATGGTAATTATCGACATCGTCAACAAGGAACTAACCGAGCTGATGGGCGGAAGCCAAGCGAAGCTGGCCAAGTCGAACAAGCCACCGACCGTCATTATGATGGCGGGTCTACAAGGGGCTGGTAAGACAACCACTTCGGGTAAGCTAGCTAAGCTGTTACAGAAGGGCAATCATCGTCCGCTCCTGGTTGCGGGAGATATTTACCGGCCTGCTGCTATCAAGCAGCTGCAAGTGCTGGGAGAACAGATTAAGGTTCCTGTATTCTCGCTGGGTGATCAGACTAGTCCGGTAGAAATTGCCAGACAAGCTGTACAACATGCGAAGGATAACGGACTGGATTATGTTATTATCGATACTGCAGGCCGCCTGCATATTGATGAAGAACTAATGGAAGAACTCAAGCAGATTCACAATGTTGTAAATCCTGATGAAGTACTTCTTGTAGTAGATGCTATGACGGGTCAAGACGCCGTGAATGTAGCCGAGAGCTTTAATAAGCAGCTTGAGCTTACAGGGGTCGTATTGACGAAACTCGACGGCGACAGCCGTGGTGGTGCTGCACTGTCAGTAAAAGCTGTTACCGGTTGCCCGATCAAATTCGCCGCTTTAGGGGAGAAGATCGACGCGCTGGAGCCGTTCCATCCGGAACGTATGGCTTCGCGGATTCTGGGTATGGGCGACATGCTGTCGCTGATTGAGAAAGCCCAGGCGAACATTGATACTGACAAGGCTAAAGAAATGGAACGTAAGATGCGTAATGCAGAGTTTACGTTTGATGATTTCCTTGAGCAAATGGATCAGGTGAAGAAGCTAGGCCCTATCGATCAAATTCTTGATATGCTTCCGGGTATGAACAAAGCCAAGGGCATTAAAGATTTAAAGGTCGACGATAAGCAAATGGGACGCGTTGAAGCCATAGTTCATTCTATGACTAAGGCGGAGAAGCAACAGCCTGAGATCATTAACCATAACCGCCGCAAGCGTATCGCAACCGGCAGCGGAACCTCAGTCGCTGAGGTCAACCGCCTCATCAAACAATTTGATGAGATGCGTAAGATGATGAAGCAATTCTCCGGCATGATGGGCGGAGGCGGCAAAGCCTCCAAGAAAAATGCCATGAAGCAGCTTAAAGGTCTTGGTGGTGGAAAAGGGCTGAAATTCCCTTTTAAATGATCTTGAATGTCTGTCCAACTAATGTTGGAAACTATTATAAGGAGGTGATTTTTCGTGGCAGTACGTATTCGTCTAAAAAGAATGGGAGCGCATAAAGCGCCTTTCTATCGTGTAGTGGTTTCCGATTCCCGGTCCCCTCGTGACGGTCGTTTTATCGAGGAAATCGGTTATTATAATCCGATTGAACAACCGGCAGTAGTTAAGATCGATGAGGAAAAAGCTCTTAAATGGCTTCAAACAGGTGCGCAAGCATCTGATACCGTCCGCAACTTGCTTTCCAAAGCAGGCGTGATGAAGAAGTTTCATGAGCTTAAGCAACAGAAATAATGACTGATTGCGAGGGTCCTCTATGGAAGAATTAGTTGGAGTAATTGCTAAGGCTTTAGTGGATCATCCAGAAGATGTGACGGTACGGGCTGTGGAGAAAGAACACTTGATTGTCTATGAGCTGTCCGTACATCCAGATGATGTAGGAAAGGTCATCGGCAAGCAAGGCAGGATCGCCAAGGCGCTCCGTACAGTAGTCACATCTGCAGCAGTCAAGAGCGATAAACGCGTAACTGTAGATATTTTATCTTAAATAATGCGTACAATGAGGGGCTAGGGATAGTATATCCCGGCTCCTTTTTGTTCAAATATATAGATGAAGCTTGTAGAGGAGAGGGTTATATGACGGAAGAATTAACCGTAGGCCGGCTTGTGAATACACATGGAATTCGCGGGGAGATTAAAGTATTATCCCATACCGATTTTCCTGAGGTTCGTTTCGCTAAAGACAAGAAGCTGTTCGTCATCCCTGCGGATGGCAGTGCAAAATTCGAAGTGACTGTAGAATCCGCTCGAGAGCATAAGGGTATGTTTATCGTTAAGCTTAAGGGATATACCAATATTAACGAAGTGGAAAAATATAAGGGAAGTTTGCTTAAGGTGCCAAGTAATGATCTGGTTGATCTGCCAGAGAACGAATATTACTTCCATCAAATCGTTGGCTGTGAAGTTTATACGGATGATGCTGGTAGTGAACCGCTTGGCACAATTACGGAAATTTTACAGCCAGGTGCAAATGACGTTTGGGTTGTTAAGCCTGCTAAAGGTCAAGACATCCTTATCCCTGTAATTAACGATGTAGTGCTGAACGTCGACATTGAGGCCAAACGAATTACTGTTCACTTGATGGAAGGACTATTGCCATGATCAGAATTGATGTGCTAACGCTCTTTCCGGAGATGTGCGAAGGCGTATTTAGCACAAGTATTCTTGGTAAGGCACGCGAAAAAGGGATTGTATCTTTGAATACTGTGAACTTTCGTGATTTCTCAGGCAATAAGCACAACAGTGTGGATGATACACCGTATGGCGGGGGCGGGGGCATGGTACTGAAGCCTGACCCGATCTTTGCAGCGGTAGAACATGTATTGGGGATCGAGGCTAGTCCTTTGGAGAAGGGTTCTGAATCTGCAGTCCCGACGCCTTCCTCTGTGAAGCCGCGCATCATTCTTATGTGCCCGCAAGGAAAGACGTATAATCAGAAGATTGCTGAGGAACTGGCACAAGAGCAGCATCTAATCTTTATATGTGGTCATTATGAGGGCTACGATGAGCGGATACGGGAGCATCTGGTTACAGATGAACTGTCGATTGGCGATTACGTGTTAACAGGTGGAGAATTACCGGCACTGACGGTTATTGATTCAGTAGTTCGGCTACAGCCAGGAGCGCTTGGAAATGAAACCTCTGCGATCACGGATTCGTTCAGTACAGGGCTGTTGGAATATCCTCACTACACTCGACCCGCTGAATTTCGCGGCTGGAAGGTACCAGATATGTTGCTGAGTGGCCATCATGCCAACATCGAAGTATGGCGGAGAGAGCAAGCGTTACAGCGTACACTTGAACGTAGACCTGATTTGCTCGAAAGTGCAGAACTAACGTTGAAAGACAAGAAAACACTGGAACGTCTGAAAAATGAAATCAAGCCGGAGTAAAATTTTAATAAAACAGGCATATTTTACGTCTTTTTAACGTATCTTACGTTAAGGAGGCGTTTTTGTTATGTTTACTTAAATATAAGAAGGGCTATAATCTCGTATTTTTTTGCGTAATTTCCAAAACAAATGAGCATAGGTGCGTTGAACTCTTCTATTTGGGGTAATAGATAGAGGTGGCGTAATACTATATGCAGCTTACGATGCAGCAAGCTTAACTATTGAAAGGAATGAACTGAAGTGACTACGAAGACGCGTGAAGAATTCAAGCCTAGCGTGGACACGATCCACAAAGATGCGGAGCCGCTCCGCACCGTGAATGATATTATCGATTATTATACAAATCGCAAATCGTAATTCCCATTCGCCCTTTAAAGCTTGAACATATAAGATTAATAATTAAGTATGAATAAGCAAGTCCAATAAAACCATTAGAGCGTAGCGAACGAAAGTTCACTACATCTAATGGTTTTATTGTTCCTACTAAGAGAGGTCAAACCCTGTAACTCTGATCAGAATGTAAACACCCCCTCTTCAAGGAGAATTAAAAACTCTTAGGAAAGGGGGTGTTTGGTTAACTATAAAAATTCGTGGAGGCGCATTCTACTCTTTGCGAAAGAGGCGATATACTCCTGTAAGTAGAGCGTAAAGCGCAAAACATACGAGAACAGTAACTGCCCATGCATAGTTGCGAACGGTATAGGTAAGCGATGATAAAATAATAAAGATGGTAATACGCAGTACGCCTTCCTTAATAAACTGTTTACGTGCTACATTCATTCGATTGGCCTCCTTGAATGGATAGGATGGTACGGATAACAAGCCGGAAATATGTCTTTCCTTATATATAACCTTTGGGAATACAAAAAATGCAGGGAACGGAAAGTAAATATCGGTCCAAACAAATGACCTATGTAACTTAGCCGTTACCGACCTGTACTCCTCACCATAGAGTATATCATTACGAATGAGGAGGAGTACACTAGTGGAGGCTTATTATAATTGCTTACGTTGTAAGAATAGAAGGGTACGTATCCTGACTACTGATGGCAGACAGCATGAAGGTGTGATTACAGATGTGGACAGATATAATGTTTACTTAAGAACAGGATCCAATGGACCTGTGCAGACTTCTGCATTTTTTGGTTACCCTTATGCTGCTGACAATATTTTAACTCTCAGCTTGTTCACGCTGTTGGCTATTGCATTAATCTGATATGATGATGTAAAAACAGACCGTCCGCTAATCCGGACGGTCTGTTTTTAGTGGTTGGTTACTCTACAGTAATTGCACCTATATCTGAGCTTAAGGACAACAAAGGACCTCCTCCGTTAACATCACGTTTGCCACCCTCAACCCCGGTGATCTGGCCTAGATCACTTTTAGCCACCAAGCTACATTTCACGCCATCGGCTAGAACAGCATTGAGGCTACCTACATTTGTTGTCGCTTTAAGACGGCTATCACTCTTCATTCCGGCTATATCCATGCGTATACTTCCTGTATTAGACTCTAGAGTGGATTTACCGGTGATGTTAGCTCCTTCGATATCAATAGCTCCAACGTTGCTGACGATGCGGTAGTTTCCGTCCAGATTGCGGAGACGAATTTGCCCGACATTATTGGTGATTTGATATTCAGCCATACGGGTGGGGATCTCAATGGTATAGTTAATGCTAAAATCTGAATAACCGTATTTGTCTTGAGCCCAAGTCCATAAATCCTTTTTCGGATTTGATTTGGAACTTGTAGATACCTTCAGAGTATCGCCATTAACGTCTATTGAAATTTCAGCGTCATCCAAGATTTTCTGGCGGTCAGCTTTATGAGCGGAGCCGTTATGGGCTAAGATTGTCGCACTCACATTAATTTGATCACCCGTAGTTGATGTAACCTCTATTTCTCCCACTGCATTGTTCATGCTAAGCACTGAAGCAGAGCCGATCTCTTTAGATAAGGATAGTTCTTTGCTAATGCTGTTTGCTTTAACTTCGTCGGCCACCTTGGTAGCTGTATCCTGAACGGCTTGCTCCACGCTTGCAGCGGCTTTACCCAGCTCTTGCTTCACTGCCTCACCAATATTTTGCTGCACATCTTCAGTAATATTCTTTCCTAGGTCATTATTAGCGGATTGCCTACCCGGTAACTCTGTGCATCCTGCCAGAAGTACGATGGACAAGACGGCTACAGCTGCCATTACGCTAGTTGTATTACTCTTTTTCATTGAATAAAATCCTCCTTATTTTTGGGTATATGTGTTCTTCCCTAAGCGCTACGTTATGTACGTACTCCTGTAAGTATAGCCTATGGGGATTTATTGTAAAAACGGCTGTAGGCGGGTTAATATACTGGACCAAAGACTAGGTATTTAAAAAGTGTTCACTACACTTCAAATTTCAATTGTGCTAAAATGAAATATAGATCTTATGCTCACATTAAAATGGGTAAGGGTACATATAAAAAGAGCAAAGATGCTCTCATATATAATCTTCAGCAGCTACTGAAAAGCGCTTTTTATAGTGAGATGTGCTAAGGCTAGTTTGCGAATACGATATAGACCGTTGCCTTACTTGCATCACAGGGCGGTCTTTTTATTTTCTTACCTCAATTAAATCATGAAGAGCGGAGGGAGCCAGATGCAATATGTAGTTATTTTGCTTGTCTTGCTAGCGCTGGGTGTTGGGTATTATATCGTTCAAAAAAAGAAAACAAGCAGCTCAAGCAATCCTTTGCGCACTACTAGCAGTAATGTGATCTCAATGGACAGTCATCGCAAAGCCAAACAGAGTCCAGGAGAGCAACCTTGCTCTTCTTGCAAGAAGAAGAATGGAAAGTTGATCTTCTATGCTCAAGATAATGGAACCGTGGTCGGCTTGTGCAAAGATTGCCAGTCTAAGGCAAAAAAAAGAGATATGTTACCGTTATGAAATAGAAAAATAAGTTGTATTAGCCCGTCCTTTATGATATTATTAACTCTGTTGTGTGGAATACGGTGGTCCGCTGCGGATAATGAGGGAGAGCTCAGATCTCTCCGGAAGAGGCAAGAACACCTGTACGGAAGGAGGAAGTCCTTAATGAATATCCTACAAGCTATTACGCAAGAGCAACTTCGTAAAGATATCCCTAGTTTTCGTCCGGGTGACACTTTGAAGGTGCATGTAAAAGTTATCGAGGGAACTCGTGAGCGTATCCAGTTGTTCGAAGGCGTTGTAATCAAACGTCGTGGCGGTGGAATCAGTGAGACTTTTACGGTTCGTAAAATTTCTTACGGTGTTGGTGTGGAAAGAACATTCCCAATCAACTCGCCTAAACTCGAAAAAATCGAAGTGGCTCGTCGTGGTAAAGTGCGTCGTGCTAAGCTTTATTACCTTCGTGAACTACGTGGTAAAGCAGCGAGAATTAAAGAAATTCGTCGCTAGAATAGTGACAGAGGAGAGGGGCTTGAGTTCAAGCCCCTTTCGCTTTATTTTTTTTTGAAAATATAAGAAAAGCATAAGTTTTACGTTATACATTATTCTTATATTTCTCGCATAAACGCTTACCGTCCTTAAAAGGACGCTGAGGGCGTTTTAGCTTGGTATACAATGCGTGTGACATATACGCTTGGGGATAAGCTTCTCCGAAAAGGCCTCCTGAAGGAGTATCTGTGGAGGGGTTTTTGGCAGGAGTTTTTTTGTGTTGTATAGTAAGAGTAGTATTAAGAGAGGACGGTGAACTATGCAGCAGGAACAAAGCGAAACTTTGGAATCAAGCGAGCAGAACCCACGTAAACAGAAAAATGAAGTGCTGGAATGGGTCAAGGCCATTGCGATTGCTTTAGTTCTGGTTATACTGATTCGCTGGCTTTTATTCAAGCCTTTTATTGTAGATGGACCTTCCATGCAGCCTAATTTCCATACGGGAGAACGTGTTATCGTTAATGAAATTTTATACGATATAAGATCTCCGCAGCGGGGTGAGGTTATTGTATTCCACGTGCCATCTGAAGGCAGAGATTTTATTAAACGTGTAATTGGTGTGGCTGGAGATACTGTGAAAGTAGAAGGAGATGTAGTTACAGTTAACGGTGAGGTTGTTAACGAGACTTACATCCAAGGCGCTATTGATGCTGCGCATAGTAACAACGCTCTGTATAATAATAAAGATTTCCCAAATGAAAAATTCACGGATGGTACTGTACCAGAAGGACATATTTTCGTTATGGGGGATAATCGCTCGGATAGTACAGACAGCCGGATGATTGGCTATGTGCCGCTGGGTGATATTGTGGGTCGTGCAGATTTAATCTTCTGGCCGATAAAAGATATTACACTGATTAACCATTAAGTTGACAGAAGTCAAAGGAGGTGACGGCAATGGCCATTCATTGGTTTCCTGGTCATATGACGAAGGCTAGGCGGCAAATCGAGGATAAGCTGAAGCTGATTGATGTTGTTATAGAGTTGCTCGATTCCCGTCTGCCGCTTTCCAGCCGCAATCCGATGATTGACGATATTTTGCGGGACAAGCCGAGATTAATTATTTTGAACAAAGCGGATCTGGCGGATCCGGAAATTACTCGGAAGTGGCTGGCGTACTTTAAGGAACAGGGGCATGTTGCCCATCCTGTGGACGCATCTACTGGAACAGGTGTTAAGGACATTCCGGAGCAGGTCAAGCTGCTGTTGAAGGAAAAAATTGATCGGCAGATCGCAAGGGGAATGAACCCACGGGCTATGCGCGCATTGATCGTCGGTATTCCTAACGTCGGTAAATCAACGCTGATTAATCGAATGGCTGGTAAGAGTATCGCTGCTACGGGTGATCGCCCGGGGGTTACTAAGGGCCAGCAGTGGATTAAAACAGGAGGTAATCTGGAGCTTCTGGATACTCCTGGTATCTTATGGCCGAAGTTTGAGGATCAAGACGTGGGATACCGCTTGGCCGTGACGGGTGCGATCAAAGAAGAAATCCTGAACATTGAGGACATTGCTTTTTATGCAGTGAAGTATTTGGTCAAGGATTATGGTTCCAGATTTCAAGAACGCTTTGGTATTGAGAAGCTTCCTGAGGATCTTGAGAACCCTGATGAGATCGTCGCAGTTATGGAAGCCGTGGGCCGCAAACGCGGTTGTCTGATTAGCGGTGGACGTGTTGATCTGGAAAAAGCTTCACGTGCTTTGCTGCATGAGCTGCGGGCAGGTAAGCTTGGTCGTTTTACGCTGGAAACACCTTAAAGGCGTTTAAATGAATGGGTATGGAAGAGCCATCCGGAAATTTTCGGGGGCTCTTTTTTTTGCTGATTTGGATCAAATTGGAGTGGTTATTTGTACATGACCATGTGAGCTTTACTATGGTAAGCTGACTTATGTAGTTTATAGAATAATTTATAATTGGCGGTGACAGATCGTGAGTACGATAGATATGTTGAGTTATGAAAAAGAGGGCTGGGAACAGTCTTATCGCCGTATAGCCGGCGTAGATGAAGTAGGCAGAGGTTGTTTGTTTGGGGATGTTGTTGCAGCAGCGGTGATTTTGCCGCAAGGGCTTATTATTGATGGCGTCAACGACTCTAAGAAGCTTACAGCGAAAAAAAGAGATTCCTTATTCGAGATTATTATGGAGCAGGCGATAGCTATTGGTGTAGGTTATGTGGATTCCCGCATGATTGATGAAATTAATATTAAACAGGCTTCTCGTCTGGCGATGAAAAAAGCGGTAGAAGGTCTTAGTCATACCCCGGACTATATGTTAATCGATGCTGAAAAAGTTGATCTTCCGTTGCCGCAGCAGGCGATCATAAAAGGGGATGCTAACAGCCAGTCTATTGCGGCAGCTTCGATTATAGCTAAAGTAACAAGAGATAGACTGTGTGAAGGGGTGTGGGAGGAATTATACCCTGATTATGGGATTGCGATACATAAAGGTTATGCGACCAAGCTTCACAGGGAACAAATTACGGCGTTAGGTCCGACACCTATGCATCGGCGCAGCTTTATTGGGAAGATTCTTGCTGAACAGCAAACCCTTTTTTAGAAATAACAGAATATAAAAGATGCCAAAGGCGTTTAAGCTTGGATAAATTCACCGCTCAAAAAAGTCGGATTAATACCGATATAGTAAGAAGAGAGAAAATGGAGGGAGGAGAAACGGTATGAATATCGGAACATTGATCCGTGGATTGCTCGGGGATAATAAAGCGGGAGCGGCCAAGTCTTTGGAATTGAAGGAAGGGCAGGTTGTACGTGGTGTTGTTTTGTCTGTATCGGATTCGGGAAAAGAAGCCGTTGTGCAGATTCAAGGTACACCTGTTCGTGCGGAGTTGGAAACACCACTACTGCCAGGAGAGACCCTGAACTTGCAGGTTGGAGCACCCGGAGAAGGCGGATTGCCCGTATTGAAGCCGGTCTCCCTCGGCGAAACGGTGTTAGCCACCCCGCAAAACATGGGAGAGGCGTTGGAATCGCTTGGGCTTACTGACTCCAAAGCGGGTCGGGAAATTGTGTTGGCGATGCAGTCGGGTGGTATTCCGCTTACCAAAGAGACAGCGGCGATTCTGGATGCTGTAATGAGTGCGAAACCTGCGGGCGTGCCGACCTCAGAGTGGCTTGATGCAGCGGTCATTTCTGTAAAGCGGGGCCTGCCGGTTACCCCTGAAAGTGTGAAAGGATTGCAGCAGGCGGTTTTTGGTCCGCAGCTTCATCAGCTTTTGTCAGCGCTCGAAGAACAGATTACAATTTGGGCAGGTCAAGTCGCCGGTGAAGAAACAACAGCTGAAGCTAAAACTGGAATGGGTACCCCAACCGGAAAGCTGAATGCTCCTGTAACGACAGGTACGGGCGCTGTGATTAACGGGGAAGTGGTATCAGCAGGTGATGCTGATGCGGAAATGGACCAGGTGGCGGTTAAAGGAACTGGACAACCTGTAAGTAAACCTGCTGAAGGTAGTGCTGGTGTTACTACTACAAGCGGAAGTGCTGCTGCAACAGGAGGGGCAACGGGAGCCGGAGTTATTTCTGACGAACCTACAATTCCTTTGAATTCAGTGAAATCAGAAATATCGGGAAGTGCAGCTGCGAGTACAGCTCAAGCTCCTGAGAATGAAACCGGTATTGTAACTGCCAAGCCAGTGGTCCCCGAAGAGGCTGGTGAGGTAGTTCAGCTCTCGAAGAGTGGAAATACTGGTGAACCTTTGACTGGGAAAATAACTTCTACGCTTGCTTCAGGACCTCAGAGTAGTGCTGCTAACACGCAAGGGGACGGAATTGTAAGCAATCAAAATAGTTCTAATGGGAGCGAAACTCATGGCAATGAAATGAGTCTAAATAAAGATAGAGCGCAGGGGAGTGTCAGTGGCGCGAATATAAGCGCCACTGGATCAGCTGGTGCAGATAGTCAAGCTGCTGCGGGAAGCCAAGCTGGTGCAGCAAGCCAAGCTGCTGCACCTAGCGGGGCTGCCCTGCTCGTGAAGCTGCAGGGCGTGCTCACCGAGCTGCGCGGCAGCATGCCGCAGCTCGCGAATGTCCCGCCCGCTGACGCGGCGGGACAAGATCCTGCCCCCGCGCCGGCAGTGCCGCGCGGGGAGACAATGGCTGCTGCGGCTTCGCCGGTGCAGCCAGATACCGCCCCACCCGCGGATGCGGAGTCGTGGGTGGGGCGGGTGTTGAAGCTGCTCGGTGCGGAGCACGAGCAGCAGGCCGTGCGCGGCGCTTTGCCGGCCGCGGAGACGGCGCGAGCGGCAGCGGGGACAGCTGCAGCCGCGCTAGGCAGTGTCGGCGGGGAGCAAGCTGCCGACACGTTGAAGGGCGTGCTGCTGCAGCTTATGAGCAGCAGCGAGGTGCCGCCCGCGGTAAAAGATGTCGCGAGCGGGCTAGTGCAGCAGCTGACAGGCCAACAGCTGCTGCTGAATACAGACCGGACTGCTCCCTTCGCGCAGGTTACACTGTTTTTGCCGCTGCAAGGTCCAGATGGGCAGGAAACTGCATCGGTTCATATCCAGTCCAGGCGGGGCCGCAAAGGGGAGCTGGATGCAGCTAACTGTCGATTATGGTTCGATTTGGACATGAAGCAGCTAGGGCAGACATTGGTAGATGTGCAGGTTGTAGATCGAATCGTTAGTCTTAAGCTTCATAATGATCATCCGTGGGTGCTTGAGCTGCTGGAGACGCGGCGTGAAGATATAAAAACTGCAGTGGAATCCATCGGTTATCAATTATCAGGTTTAAGAACCGAACCCTTGCCAGAATTGAATTTGCCTAAAGAGCTTGCTGGCTCCAATACTAATAAGTTTGTTGATTATGTTCCTGAGGCTTACAAAGGAGTGGATTACCGTATATGAATGAGCCTGTACAGCCAATTTCACAAGGGCTCAAAAAAGCGGTCGCTCTCAAATATAGTCCCGGACAAAACGAGGCTCCTGTCGTAGTAGCCAAGGGACAAGGCGCGATAGCAGACCTTATTCTGCAAAAGGCTAAGGAGAGCGGGGTTGCTGTTCAGGAAGATGCAGCCCTCGTGGAGGTTCTTTCAAAGCTTGATCTGGACCAACAGATTCCGTCTGAGCTCTATCAGCTGGTGGCGGAAATCCTCAGCTTTGTGTATCAAAGCGATCGTTCTGCTGGTGAACGGGGACAAGAATGAAAGAGCCATATGCAAGAAAACACTATAACCGCAAAGAGAAAGGAGCTGCTGCAGAGAACGGAGCTGTGCAGTACCTATCTTCTAGCGGGTATATGATATTGGAACGGAATTGGCGTTGTCGTACTGGAGAGCTTGATATCATTGCGGAGCGTGAAGACTGTATTGTTGTTGTCGAAGTTCGTAGCCGCAGTGGAGAGCTGCTTCAGGGAACTCCAGAAGAATCGGTGAATGCTCGCAAAATAAACCAGGTTCGGAATACAACACAGGTTTATTTGCATATGAAGGGTTATGAGGAACGGCGGGTTTCTTTTGATGTAATTAGCGTCTTGTTAAATGACGATCTTAGCCTAGCTTCACTTAGTCATATTCGCGAGGCGTTTTAAGAGTAACTCTATTTTCTCATGCGATTCTTTATGAATTTGCTGCTGATCTGATAAAAAAGTCTTTACATACCTTCCGCACTGTGGGTCATTTCTCAAAAGAAATGGGTAAACATTAGGAGTAACTTTTTAATGTCATCATGAGGAGGGCTGTCTAGTGAAGAATAAACCTTCTGAAATGCAGGTTAGTTTTACATGCCAATATTGCCAGCAGAAGATTGAAGTGAAATTTAAAGCAGAGCCAATATCTGTCGTCTGTTGCGATAATTGCAATAAGACCTTCACGGTAATGCGGCCCACTATAGCGGAGGAAATATTAATAGATTGGGAAAATGAAGCGTTATTTCAAAAAATCCGGGCTGAAAAGTCGCAAAACAGCAATAGCAGTCTCTTAGCGCTTGTAATTAGAGTTATTGAACTGCTTACATGGCGTGACAAAGGCAATGGACAGGTGGAAGCGATCAAGGAGATGCGTGGCTGGCTCATTGACAATGAGGAGGCGCCTCCTTTAGCTGAACTGATTCAGAGTGATGTTAATAAACGTTCGAGTAAGCGGCGCGACTGGGAAAAGTAACATTAACAATAAAGAGGTATTCCGTCATCGCCTCATGACATAGAATGATACGTATAATTTCGTGAGAAATTAGGCGGAAAAGTCCTCGGGGCTCCGAATTTCCTAGGGTTTATGGGTAGTCGGAGCTTTTTTCATACATACTGTCATTAGAATAGGAACAAAAGGAGGGTGCACATGGCTAAGGTTTTTTTCACATCAGATCATCATTTTGGGCATAAGTTGATCATTGATTTTGAATCCAGACCCTTCAACGATGTAGAGCAGATGAATGAAGTTATGATTGAAAGTTGGAATTCGGTAGTGAATCCGGAAGACAAAGTATTTCATTTGGGAGACTTTTCTTTTCTGAATAAGGAGGCGACTCGTGCGATTGTGGCCAGGCTGCATGGATACAAAATCCTGATTCTTGGCAATCATGATCGCGGCCGCAGCCGAAGCTGGTGGCTTGATGCAGGTTTTGATGAGGTTAGTGAATATCCTTTGATTTATAAGGATTTCTTTTTCCTCTCACATGAGCCTATGTACATGAATAAACATATGCCTTACGTAAATGTGCACGGCCATATTCATGGGCAAAAATATGAGGGAAACAATCATTTTAACATTTGTGTAGAGCATTGGAACTATAAACCGTTGACTTTTGAGCAGATTAGGGACTCGGTCGTAGTTAAAGAAGGAGATTGATGTAGGTCTTTAGAGATGTGCTTTCGCTTTTATGTAAAACTTGAATTTCTTATTCTAAAGATAAATTGCTCACAGATTGCGTTAGGACACAACTTCTATAATGTACTTAACAGCTAATATATATTTGGAAAATAAGGAAGCACCTTTTTTCTTGAAGCTATGACACCCCAAAATTAGGGTGTAATTCAGGAGATGAGGTGTTTTTTATTATGTATGGGAAAATGTTTAGCGCGTGTCTGTATGGGATTGAAGGGGTAATGATTGGTGTGGAAATCGATCTTGCAAATGGACTGCCGCAGACGAATATCATTGGCTTACCTGATTCAGCGATTCGTGAGGCTGTTGAACGAGTTAGGGCTGCTGTTAAAAATTGCGGTTACCGCTATCCACAGCAGCGTATTACGATCAATCTTGCTCCAGCTGACCTGCGTAAAGAAGGTTCTGCTTTTGATCTAGCGATTGCTTTAGGGATACTGATAACTAGTGGCCAGTTGATTATGCCTTCAGCTCAAGAGATGCTTTTGATTGGAGAGCTTGCGCTCGACGGCAGTCTGCGTCCGGTATCGGGTGTGCTGCCGATGGTTGAAGCAGCGCGTAAAAGCGGGTTTAAAGCCGTTCTGCTCCCGCAGGGCAATGCGGCAGAAGCCGCTTTAATCAGTGGCATAAAGGTTTATACCATCGACCATTTGCAAACGTTAGCGAATGCTGCTGAACCTGTGGCCAGCTTTGGTCCGATTATAGATAGTCTAGTTCCTCTAGAAGAATCTGAAGGATCACCACTTCCTTTTCCTGTATCCGTGAGCATGGGGACGGGGCCAAAAGAACAACCTCCGGTGCTTGTTCTTTCTGTAGAGCATCTCAGATATATCCCTATATATTCTGAGGCTGCTTCTTCCGAAACGAATGAAATAATGGATGATTACAGTGATGTGCTTGGACAGCAACATGTGAAAAGAGCACTAACTATCGCGGCTGCAGGGATGCATAATATTATGCTCATCGGTCCACCTGGCACAGGCAAGACGATGCTGATCAAACGCCTTCCCAGTATCCTTCCGCAATTGTCGGACAGTGAGGCACTTGAGGTAACCAAAATTTTTAGTGCGGCTGGAAATTTGAAGGATGCACACAACGGTTTGCTGCGAAGACGTCCATTTCGTTCTCCACACCACACGATATCTTCTGCCGGATTAATTGGAGGGGGCGGTATTCCCAAGCCAGGTGAGGTAAGTCTTGCGCATCGAGGTATTCTGTTTCTGGATGAATTGCCTGAATTCTCCCGGAATGTGCTTGAAGTGCTGCGACAGCCCCTCGAAGATGGGGTGGTTACTATAAGTCGTGCCCGGGCTTCCTTTACTTTTCCTGCCAAATTCATGCTCGCTGCATCGATGAATCCGTGCAGCTGCGGCTTTTTTGGAAGCGGTATCTCCCAGCAAAATTGTACCTGCAGTCCCGCAAGGATTGCCCAATATCGAGCCAAAATATCCGGTCCTTTATTGGATCGGATCGACTTACAGGTTGATGTTCCCCGCCCGAAGGAATGGGATCGGCAGGGACATGTTTTATCGTCAGCTGATATGCGTGCGGAGGTGTTGGCTGCTCAGGCCATCCAAGCTAAACGTTACAAACGACTGGCGATTTCATGGAACAGTGAGCTTTCCGGTGCTTCCCTTCGGAAATATGCAAGCCTAAACCGAGAGAGTGCTCAAATGCTGTATGACATTTTGGAGAATTTAGGTCTAAGCATGCGAGCGCATGATCGGATTATTAAGCTATCCCGTACCATAGCTGATCTGGAGGGTGCACAGGATATTTCTTCTGCACATCTCGCGGAAGCTGTGCAATACCGTAATCTGGATCGACAGGTATTAACGGAGGAATAAAGAAAAAAGAGCAGCGATTCCCGTTAATGAGAATCGCTGCTCTATACTATGGACCGGTAGTGACGAACACCGCCGAACCATTATTATGCTCTGATGCTTACGGAACGGACCTAGAGGACTTTATTTGCAAGTTTTTAGCCCTTGGAGCGTAGATTCGGACTCTGGAGACGCTATTCCTTTGGAAGAAGGTTATACTGGGTGGTTTTCATTCCAATAGCTGCTATGAGGTCCGATAACATCTCAAATATGGGATTAAGTTGCGTTTAAGATCAACTGTGTCCGATAGCGACTTCGAATGTGAGATGCCACGTATTCAAAGAAGGTTAGATCGTTTAGCAAATTTAATATACATTTTTCTCTATAATTTCTTATAGTACATTCAGTTCTACTTCGATATTGCCACGAGTAGCACGGGAGTAAGGACATGCGCCGTGGGCAGCTTCTACCAAAGATGCTGCGGTTTCTCTGTCAACGCCTTTAACCAGCACGTCAAGCTTAACCGCAATGCCAAATCCGCCATCTTCAACTTTACCAAAGCTTACAGTAGCCGTAACTTCACTGCCTTCAATCTTCACTTTGCCAAGACGAGCAACCATGTTCAGAGCACTGTCAAAACAAGCGGAGTAGCCAGCTGCGAATAATTGCTCAGGATTAGTGCCTTCACCACCGGCACCACCCATTTCGCGTGGTGTACTGATCATAAGGTTGAGTTTAGGGCTTTCTGATTCTATATAACCGTTTCTTCCCCCAACAGCTTTAACTGTGGTTTCATACATCTTTTGTTGAATTGTCATCATAATAAATCTCTCCTATTCATTAATTAGTTTGTGTACAATCTAATTTATCACAATTAATATAAAAGTCAAATTAATTTTTTGCTATTATTATGATGTATGAGTAAATTATGATAAAATAAAGAGATAAGGCGGGTGAATAAATATGAAAATGAGTGAAGAAGATATGCAGAAAATGACAACAACCCCAGAGCTGCTGATCGAGAATCAGCTCTGTTTTACCATTTATGCTTGCTCGCGTGAGATTACAAAGCTGTACCAACCTTATTTGGATAAGATCGGTTTAACTTACTCCCAATACTTAGTAATGCTTGTGTTATGGGAACGGCAGCAATGTACAGTGAAAGAGATTGGTGAGGCGTTATTTTTGGATTCAGGAACGCTGACTCCGCTATTGAAACGCTTGCAAGCTGCAGGCCTAATTATACGTGAACGCTCGATGCAGGATGAGCGAAAAGTATTAATCTCACTAACGAAACAAGGCTGGGCACTCCAAAGTGATGCCGTGTGTATTCCCGGCAAAATGATGGAAGAAACGACACTGACAAATAATGAATCCATAGAGCTACTTGATCAGTTTAAAGACTTACTGAATCGTGTTCACGAAGCTAATATCCAAGATAGTAAAAAGTAAGCGTAGTAAGGAGTCAATGCGATCGTTCGCATTCCGGCATGAAATCAAGCGAAAAAATGTGTACAAATCATGAATATATTTAAGGTAAGCGTTTTAAAAACATGTTACACTATTCTGGGTTCCTTTGTATGGCATATAGGTAAATATAAGCTTAGTCTTATAGATTTACACAATGTCTCTTGCAGAAATAATGCCATTCTTTTTACGAGTGGTAGATCAGTTTCTGCTGGTTCCGGAATAGTGCTGCATGTATAACATCAGCCTATCCCTAACCCCGCGGCAATCAAAACGGAAAGCGAGATGACAACAGGCTGCCTGTTTAGTCACCACGCTACTTTAGGAGGCTACCGCTATGAATATCCACGAGTATCAGGGAAAAGAAGTGCTTAAGAAGTACGGTGTAGCCGTACCGAATGGAAAAGTAGCTTATACAGTGGAGGAAGCGGTAGAAGCCGCAGAGTCACTGAGCACACCGGTTGTTGTAGTTAAAGCTCAGATTCACGCAGGTGGACGCGGTAAAGCTGGAGGAGTAAAGGTTGCTAAGAATATCGATGAGGTGCGTAGTTACGCAACTGAGATTCTGGGTAAGACTCTAGTAACTCACCAGACTGGACCGGAGGGTAAGGTAGTAAAAAGACTGCTCATTGAAGAGGGTTGTCAAATTGTTAAGGAGTATTATATTGGTATCGTAGTTGACAGAGGTACTGGCCGAGTGGTCATGATGGCTTCTGAAGAAGGCGGTACTGAGATTGAAGAAGTAGCTGCAACACATCCGGAGAAAATTTTTAAAGAGATCATTGATCCGGCAGTGGGTTTGCAGACTTTCCAAGCGCGTAAGCTGGCTTATAGTATCTCTATTCCTAATGAGCTGGTAGGCAAAACTGTGAAATTCATGCAAGCGCTATATTTAGCTTTCGTGGATAAAGATTGCTCTATTGCCGAAATTAACCCATTGGTAGTGACTGCGGATGGGAATGTGATGGCACTGGATGCCAAACTGAATTTTGATTCCAATGCCTTGTTCCGTCATAAGGATATTCTAGAGCTGCGGGATTTGGATGAAGAGGATTTAAAGGAAATCGAAGCCTCGAAGTATGACCTTAGTTACATTGCACTTGATGGCAATATTGGGTGCATGGTAAACGGTGCAGGTCTCGCGATGGCGACTATGGATATTATTAAGTATTATGGGGGCGAACCCGCCAACTTCCTGGATGTAGGGGGCGGTGCAACGACCGAGAAGGTAACAGAAGCCTTTAAAATCATTTTATCCGATGAAAAGGTGAACGGAATTTTTGTTAACATTTTCGGTGGTATTATGCGCTGTGATGTTATCGCTAACGGTGTTGTAGAAGCGGCTAGTCAACTGGGTTTGACCAAACCGCTGGTTGTGCGTCTTGAGGGAACAAATGTTGGATTGGGCAAGCAGATTTTGGCTGGATCGGGACTTAATATTGTTGCTGCTGATTCTATGGCGGACGGTGCCCGTAAGATTGTGTCTCTTGTGCAATAATGGCCTGATTTAGCAAGCCAGTTATCGTATTTGACAATATAAGTAGGGATGTGACTTAAGGCATGAGCATTCTTGTAGATAAAAATACGAAAGTTATCACGCAGGGAATTACAGGATCAACGGGTTTGTTCCATACTAAAGGTGCGCTGGATTATGGAACACAGATGGTTGGAGGGGTAACACCGGGTAAAGGTGGAACATCTGTCAACATCACGCTTGAAAATGGCAGTGAGGTTAGCCTTCCGGTATTCGATACTGTTGTAGCTGCTAAGGCGGCTACAGGCGCAACCGCTAGTGTAATCTATGTACCGCCAGCATTCGCAGCAGACTCTATAATGGAAGCCGTGGATGCAGAACTCGACCTGGTGATTTGTATTACCGAAGGGATTCCAGTACTTGATATGGTAAAAGTATCCCGTTATATGGAGGGGCGCTCTACTGTATTGATCGGACCCAACTGTCCGGGAGTTATCACTCCTGGTGAGTGCAAAATAGGAATTATGCCAGGTTATATTCATATGCCAGGGTATGTAGGTGTTGTCTCGCGCAGCGGAACTCTAACCTATGAGGCTGTTCATCAGCTGACCACGCGTGGAATCGGGCAATCTTCAGCTGTAGGTATTGGCGGAGACCCTGTTAAAGGCTCAGAGTTTATTGATATTCTGAAGCTTTTTAATGAGGATCCGGGTACAAAGGCAGTCATCATGATTGGTGAAATTGGCGGAACCGCAGAGGAAGAAGCAGCAGAGTGGATTCGTGACCATATGACTAAGCCGGTTGTAGGGTTTATTGGCGGTGCTACTGCCCCTCCTGGCAAACGTATGGGGCATGCGGGTGCTATTATTTCCGGAGGCAAAGGCACAGCGAGTGAGAAAATTGCCGTACTTGAATCATGCGGAATCAAGGTTGCTCCTACACCTGCCGAAATGGGCTCAACACTAGTGAGTGTACTTGAAGAACGCGGTATTCTTAGCGCTTTTACAACGCATTAATTATTTTATTTACTTGAAGGAATTCACTCTACGCGAGTGGGCTTCTTTCGTGTATAATTATTTCAGAGGTAAGCAACCTTTTGTTCCTATCCAAGGGATAAAAGGTTGCTTTTTTTTGTTTTTTAACATAGAAAAATATTGAATTAAAAGAAAATATTGCATTCCTCTAATTCATGTTACAAAATAGGGAAGGCTAACCCTTCCACTAAAGGAGAATAAGCTTATATGGAAGAAAAAGATCTGCTGTTTGGTTTTAATGAAGTGGAGGGGATTGGCTGGAAGAGTATCGACAAGATTCGAAGAGCAGGCTTAATGTCAGAACGAGCATTTTCCTGTAGTGCAAAAGATTGGGAAACGATCGGATTGAACGGAAAGCTGTCGACTTATCTTGCTTCCATATATACGTTAGAGTGGATCACCAAAAGACGCTTATTAATGGAAGAAAGTGCAGTGAAGATGGTCACTGTGTTTGATGCGGCTTATCCTGTTTTGTTGAAGGAGACGGCACAGCCACCGTGGATCCTTTATTATCGGGGGCGTTTGGAACTGTTATCAACACCTAGCGTGGCGATGGTTGGCACTCGTGTGCCAACAGCTTATGGACGAAAGGTAGGAGAGATTCTCACGGAGGAGCTTAGTGCAGCAGGTCTAACGGTGGTTAGCGGACTTGCGAGGGGGATCGATAGCATTTGTCATGAAGCGGCGCTAAGAAGCGGTGGAGGGACCATAGCAGTAGTGGCAACAGGATTGGACAAAGTCTATCCAACTGAGAATATTGAACTGGAACGGCGTATCTCTCAGGAAGGGCTTGTCATCACAGAGTATCCTCTTGGAACTAAAAGTCATCCTGGATTATTTCCACAGCGTAATCGGATCATAGCAGGTTTATCACGGGGGACAGTGGTCGTGGAGGCTGACAGCCGCAGTGGATCACTTATTACAGCCGATGCTGCCTTGGAAGCTGGGAGGGATGTCTTCGCAGTTCCCGGACCTATTACATCACCTAAGAGCAGAGGGGCGTTAGAGCTTATCAAGCAGGGGGCAAAGCTGGTAACCAGTGGAGTAGATATTATAGAAGAATATACTTCTTATTTGCCGGCAAACGTAATAAAAACAGGGAATAATAGCACTACCGAACAGACAGCAGACGACTTTATGATTGAAAAGAAATTGACAAATGAGGAGTCTCACCTATACCATATACTGCATCAAGGCCCTTTTATATTGGACGATCTGCTTGTAAGAACAGGATGGGATTTTGGACATTTGCATTCAGTTCTGTTATCTTTAATCATAAAAAAAGCGGTAACACAATTACCAGGAGCTATTTATAAGGTAATTTAATATAGAGGTGCGAGTGTTAACGAGGAGGAAGAGTCTATGGCAGATGCATTAGTTATTGTCGAGTCGCCTGCAAAAGCGAAGACAATTGGCAAATATCTAGGTAGTAAATATATTGTAAAGGCATCAATGGGACATATTAGAGATCTACCGAAGAGTCAAATTGGTGTTGAGGTGGAGAATGATTTCAGTCCCAAATATATTACTATCCGCGGTAAAGGATCTATATTGAAGGAATTGAAAGACGCTAGTAAAAAAGTTAAAAAAGTTTATCTCGCAGCTGACCCCGACCGCGAAGGGGAAGCAATTGCTTGGCATTTGGCGCATGCGCTGGATTTAGATAATACACAAGAATGCAGAGTTGTTTTTAATGAGATCACCAAACAAGCGGTAAAAGATGCTTTTAAGACACCGCGTAAGATTAATATGGATCTCGTGAATGCACAGCAGGCTAGACGTATTCTGGATCGACTGGTAGGGTACAAGATTAGTCCTCTATTATGGAAGAAAGTCAAAAAAGGTTTATCTGCTGGACGTGTACAATCCGTTGCTGTGAAGATCATTATGGATCGTGAGAATGAAATCTCCGCTTTTGTACCCACCGAATATTGGAGCATAACAGCGAAGCTTGGAATCCGGGATTCCGTCTTTGAAGCTAAGTTTCATAAGCTGAATGGTGTGAAAAAAGAACTGAATCAGGAAAGTGATGTTCAGGAGGTTCTTGAAGCTATTAAGAACGCATCTTTTAAGGTGAGTGATGTGAAGGAGAAGGAAAGACAACGTCATCCTTCGGCTCCTTTTACCACCAGCTCCCTACAACAGGAAGCAGCCCGTAAGCTTGGATTCCGTGCCGCTAAGACAATGTCTGTTGCACAGCAGCTATACGAAGGTGTGGAACTCGGTAAAGAAGGTACCGTAGGTTTGATCACTTATATGCGTACTGACTCCACGCGTCTCTCTGTCACCGCTCAGGATGAAGCTAAAGAGCTTATAACAGCTAAGTATGGTGAGAAGTTCTTGCCAGAATCCCCACGACAGTATTCTAAAAAGGCAGCTGGAGCACAGGAAGCGCATGAAGCGATTCGTCCAACCTCGGCATTACGCGAACCTGAAATGGTCAAAGAGTTCTTGAGCCGTGATCAATTCCGTCTCTACAAGCTAGTGTGGGAGCGATTCGTATCAAGTCAGATGTCTTCTGCCCTGCTGGATACGCTTTCGGTGGATATAGCTGCAGGTACTGCTACATTCAGAGCTGTTGGTTCGAAGGTTTCATTCCCCGGATTCATGAAGGTTTACGTAGAAGGCAACGATGACGGAACTACAGATGAAGACAAGTATTTGCCGCCACTTCAAGCGGGAGATGCTTTAAATAAGCAGGAGATCGAGCCTAAGCAGCACTTTACACAACCGCCTCCACGATATACGGAAGCAAGACTTGTAAAGACGCTTGAGGAGCTGGGTATAGGCCGTCCAAGTACATATGCCCCAACGCTGGAAACCATCCAGAAGCGTGGTTATGTGGCTATTGAAGAGAAAAAATTCATGCCAACCGAACTTGGCGAGCTTGTTATAGAGCAGATGGAGCAATTTTTCCCGGAAATCCTAAACGTTGAATTCACCGCGAACATGGAAGGCGATCTTGACCATGTGGAAGAGGGCTCAGAAGACTGGGTAAAGGTTCTTGCAGAGTTTTACGAATCGTTTGAGAAGCGTTTGGTATTCGCGGAAGAAGAGATGAAAGAAATTGAGATTGAAGATGAAGTTTCTGATGAGATCTGTGAGAAATGCGGCAAACCTCTCGTGTATAAGCTGGGTCGCTTTGGGAAATTCCTAGCATGCTCTGGCTTTCCGGATTGCCGAAACACGAAACCGATTATCAAGGATATTGGCGTAACTTGCCCTAAATGTCATGAAGGTAAGGTTGTGGAGCGACGCAGCAAAAAAGGGCGTGTTTTCTATGGCTGCGACCAGTACCCTGGTTGTGATTTCGTTTCATGGGATAGACCTTCTATAAAACCATGTCCATCATGTGGATCTTGGATGATTGAGAAACGTAATAAGCAAGGAACCAAGCTACAATGTACGTCTTGTGATCATACAGAGGCGGTTCTAGACAACGAAGAAGAATTAGCAGATTAATAGTCTCTATGGGAGGAAAAAAGACAGTGTCAGATACAGCAAAAGTAACAGTAATTGGAGCGGGTCTCGCAGGAAGCGAAGCCGCTTGGCAAATAGCATCACTAGGAGTACCGGTAAGATTATATGAGATGAGACCTGTAGTAAAGACACCAGCCCATCACACGAATCAATTTGCTGAACTGGTATGCAGCAACTCCTTGCGTGCGAATGGATTAGGGAATGCTGTAGGTGTATTGAAGGAAGAAATGCGGCGTTTGAACTCTCTTGTATTAGGTGCTGCTGACCGACACGCGGTACCCGCAGGAGGAGCACTCGCCGTAGATCGTGATGGATTCTCAGGTGAGATCACCCATACTTTGCATAATCATCCGCTCGTTGAAGTCATAAATGAAGAACTTACGCATATACCGGAGGAAGGGATTGTTGTTATTGCAACGGGTCCCCTAACTTCACCGGCATTATCCGCTGAAATAAAAGGGCTGCTGGGTGAAGAGTATTTCTACTTCTATGATGCAGCAGCACCGATTGTTGAGAAAGACACCATTGATATGAACAAGGTGTATTTGGCTTCCCGTTATGATAAGGGAGAAGCGGCTTATCTCAACTGTCCGATGACAGAAGAGGAGTTCGACGTGTTTTATGATGCGTTGATTTCTGCTGAGACAGCAGCACTCAAAGATTTTGAGAAAGAAATATACTTTGAGGGCTGTATGCCTATCGAAATCATGATGAAACGCGGCAAGCAAACAGCGTTATTTGGCCCAATGAAGCCAGTAGGACTTATCAATCCGCATACAGGTAAACTTCCTTACGCGGTTGTGCAACTTCGTCAGGATAATGCTGCCGGCACACTTTACAATCTTGTTGGTTTTCAGACCCATTTGAAATGGGGCGAGCAGAAGCGTGTATTCTCGCTGATCCCAGGTCTTGAGAATGCTGAATATGTTCGTTATGGTGTGATGCACAGAAACACATTTATTAATTCTCCTAAACTTCTGCACCCTACCTATCAGATGAAAGGCAAGGAAAGACTCTTTTTTGCTGGACAGATGACAGGTGTAGAAGGTTATGTTGAATCAGCTGCTTCCGGGCTCATAGCTGGTATTAATGCTGCACGGGCAGCACTCGGTCAGGAAGGACTGATCTTCCCGCAGGATACTGTTCTAGGCAGCATGCCAGCTTATATTACTTCTGCCGATCCAGAGCATTTTCAGCCGATGAATGCCAATTTCGGTCTGTTGCCGAAGGTAGAGAAGAAAATCCGCAATAAGAAGGAAAAGAATGAAATGTTAGCTCATCGCGCTCTGGACAGTCTTGCCGAGTATGCCAACCGCACAGGACTCGCTTATTCGGAGCCGGAGGTTGTCGATAGCGAACAAAGCCCATCTTAAGGAGGTAACTTACAATCATGGTACCCAGCTTTCATGCGACTACAATTTGTGCTGTAAGACATAACGGACAGGCAGCTATAGCAGGTGATGGACAGGTTACATTCGGAGAGAGTGTTATTATGAAGACGACGGCCAGAAAAGTCCGTCGCCTGTACAGAGGACAAGTAATAGCAGGTTTTGCGGGGTCCGTTGCGGATGCTATTACCCTATTCGAAAAATTCGAGGGCAAGCTGGAGGAGCATCATGGGAACCTGCAGCGGGCTGCAGTTGAATTAGCGAAGGACTGGCGTCAAGATCGTATTCTTCGAAAGCTTGAAGCTTTGATGATTGTTATGGATAAGGAAGGAATGCTCCTGATCTCCGGAAATGGTGAAATTATCGAACCGGATGATGACGTTCTTGCGATTGGTTCCGGTGGTAATTTTGCGCTGGCTTCAGGCCGAGCACTCAAACGTCATGCACCCAATCTTTCCGCTGCGGATATTGCTAGAGAATCGCTTCAGGTAGCATCTGAAATTTGTGTGTACACTAATTCCAACATTATTGTTGAACAATTATAGACTCAGTGCCATAGAGACAAGGAGGAATTCACGATGGTGAATCAATCGCTTACACCCCGTCAAATTGTTGCCGAATTGGATAAATATATCGTAGGTCAGAAGCAAGCCAAGAAATCGGTAGCTGTTGCGCTTCGTAATCGGTATCGGCGCAGTCTGCTAGCAGAGGAACTGCGTGATGAAGTTGTTCCTAAGAACATCTTAATGATCGGACCTACAGGTGTGGGAAAGACAGAGATCGCCCGGCGTCTAGCAAAGCTTGTTAATGCACCGTTCATCAAAGTGGAGGCTACTAAATTCACTGAGGTCGGTTATGTAGGTCGAGATGTGGAATCTATGGTTCGTGATCTGGTAGAGACTTCTATTCGTATGGTCAAGCTTGAGCGTACGGAGAAGGTTAAGGATCGTGCGGAAGAGCTGGCTAATGAGCGGATCGTTTCTATATTGGTCCCTTCCTCTTCCAAAAACAAATCACAAAAGAATCCTTTCGAGATGATTTTTGGAGGGAATTCTGCACAAGAGGACTCTAAAGAAGACACTGAGCAGGATGGAAGCCTAAGTGAACGTCGGCGTGGGGTTAGATTTAAGCTGTTAGCTGGTCAGCTGGAAGATGACATCATTGAAATTGATGTTGAGGATACAGCGCCAACTATGATGGATATGTTTGCAGGTCAAGGAAACGACCAGATGGGTATGAATATGCAAGAGATGTTCGGCAGTTTGCTGCCTAAGCGGACGAAGAAACGTAAGCTTCCTATTCGCGAAGCGCGCAAGGTACTCATTCAGGATGAGGCGGCCAAGCTGATTGATATGGATGATGTGATTCAGGAATCCGTGACTCGGGCTGAACAATCAGGCATTATTTTTATCGATGAAATCGATAAAGTAGCAAGTCAGGGAAAAGGGTCTGGACCGGATGTGTCGCGTGAAGGCGTGCAACGGGATATTTTGCCGATTGTAGAGGGCTCGACCATTATGACGAAATACGGTCCTGTGAAGACGGACTATGTACTCTTTATGGCTGCCGGAGCTTTCCATATTGCTAAGCCTTCGGATTTGATTCCAGAACTTCAAGGACGTTTTCCGATTCGCGTAGAGCTGAGCAGTTTAACGTTAGAGGACTTCGTTTCTATTTTGACGGAACCAGAGAATGCTTTAACTAAACAATATGTGAATCTGCTTAAAACTGAAAATTTAGAAGTGGAATTCCAGAAGGATGCTATACATGAGATCGCCAAAATAGCGGCTTCAGTGAATCAAAATATGGAGAATATAGGTGCACGGCGTCTTCATACTATTTTGGAGAAGTTGTTAGAGGATCTTTCTTTTGAAGCACCTGAGCTGACTTTGGAGAAAATGGTTATTACCCCAGAGTATGTGCGCGAGAAATTGGCAAGTATAGCTCAGGATCGTGATTTAAGTCAGTATATTCTTTAAAGCGACAAAAAAACAAAAAATCTATGTATTTTGAATTTGGGCATAACGGATTAGATAAATTACAAATTGGTGTCGTGAAAACGTAAAAATATGTCAAAACATGCAATTAAAAAGAAAAAATTGAGTTAAAAATGTAAATAAATAGTAATAAAGTGCTAAAAGCCCTGTCTTTTCTAAAAAGATAGGGCTTATTTCTTATTGTAATAATATACAAATTAAATGAAAATCAATGTATGTGAAAATGCTAAGTGTTATTCATTGCGACAGCGTTCGACGGAATACCGTAAATTTAGAGTATTTTTTCTTTATTTGTCGAAAGCAAGCAGGTTTTTTGATGGAAGTTGTGGAATTCTTTTCATTATGATAGCTTTGAAAGGAGGAATTGTCTTGGGATTGCTGAATAGTGTCAGTTTTCAACGATTGCAGGGAGGCATTGATGCTGCCTATAAACGACAAAGTGCTCTAGCAAATAATGTGGCTAATCAAGATACGCCAAATTTCAAACGTTCTGATGTTTCATTCGAAAGTATCCTGCAACAACAGGAAAGTGGAATCCAATCTACACTTAGAGCGAAAGTTTCGGATACCCGGCATTATCAATTTGGCAGCAACACAATTGTTCCCGCTGCTGTTGAAAATACTGATGAAACTACCTCTATGAACAATAACGACAACAATGTGGATGTAGATCGCGAAATGGCATTAAGCGCAGAGAACCAGCTTAGGTATAGTTCTTATGTTGAACAGATTAACAGCCAGATTTCGATGATGCGAGCCGTAATTCAAGGAGGATAAGAGAGTATGAACTTTGGTAGTAGTTTTGGGATCAGTGCATCTGCATTAACGGCTCAACGGTTGCGGATGGATGTAATTTCTTCCAACGTAGCCAATGCTGAAACTACAAGAGCATCCGTGGTGGATGGCAAGGCTGTTCCTTACCGACGTAAGTTAGTTGTTTTGGAAACGAACGAAAGTAATAAATTCTCGAATATACTAAATTCGAAAATGAATAATAGCAATGAAGGGGTTAAGGTGCAGTCGATCATAGAAGATACTTCACCATTGAAGCCGGTATACAATCCGAGCCATCCTGATGCGGATGCTGAAGGATATGTCTATATGCCAAACGTAGACATTACCAAAGAAATGGTTGATATGTTATCTGCATCTCGCTCTTATGATGCCAACGTTACGATGCTTAATGCATCCAAAGCTATGGTAAGCAAGGCACTCGAAATCGGTAGATAAATGAATGTTAATTAACTTAAGGGGGGGAAACAGTTGATACAGAATATATCTAATGGGGTTCAGGCTGTACAGCAGCTTGCTATGAAACCGACATCTTCCGAAGTTTCATCCACTCCTGCTAATTCGATGGAGAGCTTTGGCTCTTATCTTGAGGATGCGCTCAATAAAGTGGCTGATCAGGAACAACAAGCTAAGGATATGAGTAATAAATTTGTATTGGGAGAAGTGAACATTGACGAAGTGATGATTTCTTCCCAACAGGCTCTACTGAGTTTACAGTTGACTACACAAGTCCGGAACAAAGTGATTGAAGCCTATCAAGAAATTATGAGAACTCAAATATAATAAATCCTAGCTTAGTTTCGGATGGGGTGACACTGTGAATGAAAGATTTGCCCAATATCGGGAGAAGGTTCTCTTGTATTGGAACAGATTTAGTGGTAAACAGAAGATTTTATTCTTTTCAACATTGTTTATCATTCTAATAATAATCGTAGTTATGACCATGCAGCTTTCAAAAACAGAATATGAAGTAGCATTTCAAGATTTGGACAGTACGGATTCGGCTGGAGTAATGAAAGCCTTAGATTCAGCAGGTGTTTCATACCGATTAAGTCAAGATGGAAAGAGTATTTCTGTACCTAGTACAGAAGCAGCTCGGGTCAAGGTGGATATCGGTTCTCAGGGGATTGTTCAAGGTGGCTCTATCGGATATAAAGTCTTTGACGAAAATTCGTCAATGATAGGTACAACAGATAGCGAGTTTAACGTGAAGTACAATAATGCATTGAACGGTGAAGTTGAACAGTTAATGAGACGCATGCAAGGGATTAAAGATGCAAAAGTGCTGATTAATTTGCCTAAAGAGACAGTTTTTGCCTCACAGGCTGATCAGGAGCAGGCATCTGCATCCGTTGTGCTTTCATTTGATCCAGGATTTAGACCTACCCAAGACAATATTGACGGGTATTTCAATCTTGTGAAAACTGCTGTGCCTAATTTACCAATTGACAACATTACCATTGCAAATAATGAAATTGAATTAATGCCAACAGCTAAAGGTGGACAGGCTGGTGTCACTAACCAAGTTGAAGAAAACTTCGCTCTTCAGAAGAAATTCGAAGAAGAAGTAAAGAAAAATGTGAAACAATTCCTTAGCACTCTTACCGGTCCTGATAAAGTGGATGTTCTTGTGTTCTCAAAGTTGAACTTTGACAAGGAAAACCGGAAGGAAGATCTTGTTACCCCTGTGGATACAGAGAACATGAAGGGGATTGAGATCAGTTCACAAATAATTAGTAATTCGTATTCGGGTCAAGGTAACACGACTGGCGGAGTGGCTGGCACTGGTTCTCAAGATGTTACGGGCTATCCTTCTAATGCGGGTGCGGATACTTCTACCTCGGAGGAATCTTCAGAAACGAGGAACTTCGAAGTTAACCGAATTACTAAAGATGTTATTGCTAGTCCGTATACTGTTAAAGACTTAACCATAAATGTTGCAGTTGAACCACCTTCAGGAGAAAAAAGTTTAGATGATGCAACATCAGCTGCAATTCAAAATATTTTGGTGAATATTGTTCGCGCTTCTCTTGCAGATTCAGGTACTACATATACAGACGCTGATTTGACCAAAAAGGTTTCGGTCTACTCGCAACAATTTGGTGGCACCGATGCCAACACCGTTAAAGGTGGTCTCGCTTCTTGGATGATATGGGCTATCGGAGCAGCAGCATTGCTGGTTGGAGCAGGTGGAGGATATCTAATCTACCGGAGTCGTAAACAGACTGTGGAAGAGGAAGATGAAGACATTCCATTGCAGGTTCCTACTGAATTTCCTTCTATTAACTTGGAGAGCGTGACGAATGAAAGTCAAGTTCGTAAGCAATTGGAAAGTTTGGCCAAGAAGAAGCCAGACGAATTCGTAAATCTGCTGCGTACATGGCTTGCAGACGAACAGAGGTGAACTAATGGCAAAGGCTAGCCAGCAGGGACTTAGTGGCCGTCAAAAAGCTGCGATCCTGCTTATCACACTAGGGCCCGAGGTATCGGCGCAAATTTTTAAACATTTAAGAGACGAGGAGATTGAACAGCTGACTCTTGAAATTGCTAATGTTCGCAAAGTGGACAGCGGTGAAAAAGAGTCGATCATGTCTGAATTCCATCAGATATGCCTCGCCCAGGAATATATATCACAAGGCGGTATTAACTACGCTAAGGAAATTCTGGAGAAAGCGCTTGGGTCAACAAAAGCAATGGAGGTCATTAATCGTCTGACTGCAACATTGCAAGTAAGACCTTTCGATTTTGCACGAAAAGCGGATCCTAATCAGATTCTCAACTTTATCCAGAATGAAAATGTACAGACTATTGCACTTGTATTGTCTTATCTGCAATTTGAACAAGCTGCTGCAATCCTTTCCTCGCTTCCTCAAGAGAAACAGGCAGAGGTGGCTAGAAGAATTGCTGTGATGGACAGTACCTCTCCAGAGGTAATTACGCAAATTGAACGTGTGCTGGAGCAGAAGCTTTCCGCTACAGTAACCCAGGATTATACAAATGCTGGTGGTATCGAATCAATTGTACAAATCTTGAATGGGGTTGACCGGGGGACAGAGCGTACGATTCTGGATTCTCTCGAAATTCAAGATCCAGAGCTTGCCGAAGAGATCAAAAAACGGATGTTCGTATTTGAAGATATTGTTAATGTGGACAATCGTTCAATACAGCGCATTGTTCGTGATATCGATAATGCGGATTTACAGCTTGCACTCAAGGTTGCCAGCGAAGAAGTACGGGATGTTATTTTCAGAAATATGTCCAAGCGTATGGCAGAAACGTTCCGAGAAGAAATGGAATACATGGGTCCTGTGCGGCTGCGTGATGTTGAAGAAGCACAGACTCGTATTGTAGGCACGATCCGCAGACTCGAAGAGTCTGGTGAAATTATCATCGCTCGTGGCGGAGGAGATGACATCATTGTCTAAGCTGATCAAACACTCCCAGTATGTTCCGGTTGATGTCTTTAAAAGATTGGAACAGGCCCGGCAATATGCGGGCCTAACTGAGGAGCCCGTTCCCGAGGAGACTTTAAGCGAGACTGACTATCATGATCCCGCACGTGAAGAGGCAGAAGAGACGCGTAAGCAAATGCTTAAGGACGCTCAGGATTTTGCTGAAGAGCAGGTTCGGAATGCATCTCTTGAAGCGGAACAGATTGTAGAGTCCTCGAAAGCGGAGGCTGAAGAGTGGTGGAAACAACGGCGTGAGCAGGATGAACATCTGATCGAAGCTATCAAAGCTGAAGCTCATCAGCAAGGTTATGAGGAAGGTGTTTCTCAGGCTGAGGAAGAGATGAAGCATAAGATCGCAGAGATGATGGAAGAAGCGCGTGCTGTTTTGACTGAGGCGTATAAAGCAAGAGAAGTGATTATTCAGGAAGCGGAGCCTTTTTTAGTAGAGTTAAGCTGTGATATTGCAGAGAAAATTGTGGACAAGCAGTTAACGGTAGAACCACAATTCGCAATGGACTTAATCCGCAAAAATCTGGCTCGTAAGCGAGAACAGGGTTTGATCTCACTTTGTGTATCCCCAGCGCAGTTCGCTTTTGTGAATGCTGCCCGGGAAGAATTATCACTAGCTGTTGATTCACAGGCTGAACTGCAAATCTTGCCCGACTCAACGGTAAAAGACCAAGGATGTGTTATCCGCTCTTCCTTTGGCAGCATTGATGCTCGAATCGACACTCAGCTCGCAGAGATCAAGAAAGAGCTGGTAAGAATTGCGCTGGACACCGATGAGCAGAGAAATGGGGAAGACGATGCTTAATAGCAACCGTTATAAGGAGCAACTTCGTAATCTCGATCCGGTGAGGATCAATGGGAAAGTGACGCAGGTAATCGGTCTAATGGTTGAATCGGAAGGCCCTGACGCAAGTATAGGTGATGTATGCTACATCTACCCTTCCAAAGGAAACAAACCGCTGCAAGCTGAGGTCGTTGGTTTCCGTGATAACAAGGTACTATTGATGCCACTTGGTGAACTGCAGGCGATTGGACCTGGTTGTGATGTAGTGGGCACTGGTAAGCCGCTTAGCGTGCAAGTAGGTTCTGAATTATTAGGAAAAGTACTGGATGGTCTGGGGCAGCCGCTTGATGGCTCTCTCATTCCAGCACGAATGCCACATAGCTCTACCTTTAATATTCCTTCCAATCCACTTAATAGACCGCGGGTGCAGGAACCCATCAGTATTGGTGTGAGAGCGATTGACGGTTTGCTAACGATTGGCAAGGGACAGCGGGTCGGTATTTTTGCTGGCTCGGGGGTCGGCAAGAGTACTTTGATGGGGATGATTGCCCGGAATACATCGGCTGATGTAAATGTTATTGCTCTGATTGGTGAGCGTGGCAGAGAAGTATTGGATTTCATTGAACGAGATTTAGGACCAGAGGGCTTGCAGCGATCCGTAGTAATTGTTGCTACCTCAGACCAACCTGCTTTGATTCGCATAAAAGGTGCGCTTATCGCTACAACGATTGCCGAGTATTTCCGCGATCGTGGCCTTAATGTAATGCTGATGATGGATTCGGTCACCCGTTATGCCATGGCCCAACGTGAAGTTGGACTTGCAGTTGGAGAGCCGCCAGCCATGCGGGGATATACACCTTCGGTGTTTGCCAGCTTACCCAAACTGCTGGAACGTGCCGGTACAGGTCCTACAGGCTCTATAACAGCCTTCTACACGGTACTGGTTGATGGTGATGACATGAACGAGCCCATCGCAGATGCAGTCAGAGGAATACTTGACGGACATATCGTACTCAATCGAAATATTGCGAACAAAGGACACTTTCCAGCAATAGATGTTCTTTCCAGCATAAGCCGAGTGATGAAGGATATTGCTCCAGAAGAACAGATTGCAGCAGCGGAGAATGTGAAGCGCCTTATGGCCGTTTACAAGGATTCAGAGGATTTGATTAATATTGGAGCTTATCAGAGAGGCTCTAATGCTCAAATCGACGAGTCGATGGAATTTATCGACAGTATATGGGATTTCACCAAACAAAAGGTGAATGAAAAAGTTACGCTGGCTGAAGTTCAACAGTCTTTAATTTCACAGTTCTCAAGGAGTTGATTCGGTATTATGAGGTTTCATTATACTTTTCAAAAAGTCGTTGACTTGAAGGGCAATGAGAAGACACAGGCAGAATGGATGCTCTCAAGCGCGCTTGGAGAATTGCAGGCACAGGAAAGAAGCCTGGATGAACTCATCTTTCAGCGGAGTGCTATCATGCTATCCTTACAAAATGCCGCAGAGCAAAAGACACCTATGGTTAAGATTCGTGAAATGCAAGAGTATGTGGAATATCTGGATAAATGCATTGCCCGTAAGCATACGGACATTAGCCGTGCACATCAAGAAGTCCAGAAGAAACAAGATCAGTTAAGTACTAAGGTTTTAGATGAAAAAGTATGGTTGAAGGCAAAAGACAAGGCTGAGACATTGTTTCAGCAAAGTATGATTTTACGGGAACAAAACGAACTGGATGAGATGGCAACCGTCCGCTTCGCGATGAAATCCCTCTAACCCGGGAGGTTTCCGCTAGTGGCTAATATTGATAATGATATGGAACTTGAAAATGAAGGGTCAGCGGGGAAATTTGAGCGGTTCTTATTCTTAATGATACCGATTATCTTCACGCTAGTACTGCTTGGAGTACTGTTGACGCTTTTTAATATGGACATTCGTAATAATGTGCTTGAAGTTGCGAATAAAATTCCTATCCTGGAAAAATGGGTTCCTGATCCGCCTGCAGATCCTTCCAAACCGAAGGAAGAAAGCAAAAAGCAGGAAGTGAGCTCAGCGACAACGATTAAGGAGCTTAAGGCTCAGCTCGCCCAGCAGGAAGAAAACCTGAAGAAGGTTACAGATGAAAAAACAGCCCAGGATACCAAGGTTCAGGCGCTAGAGTCACAGATTGAGGGTATGAAGAAGGAAGCTGAAACCGCAGAGGCAAGCACAGATGAAACAGAAGATCCTTATCAGAAACAGGTTTCTGATTTGGCTAAGCTGTATGCGGGCATGAAAGCTTCGAAGGCTGCACCGATCATGGAGAATTTAACTACAGAAGAAATGGTACAGATCTTCAGTGTCATGAATAAAGCGAGTAAAACTGCAATTTTGGAAAAAATGGATCCGCAAAAGGCTGCAGATGTAACGATTAAGTTAAAAGAAACTACATCTTCGAGTGACATGGCGATCGCAGCCCTTCAATCTAGATTGAAGAAAGATGCCGGCACAACAGCAACAGCAACAACCAGTAAGAATTTGGATAAGGAAAAGTTGAATCAGACCTTCAGCACAATGACTCCTGCTAATGCAGCATCGTTACTGGGAGAAATGTACAAGATTAGCCCTGATAAGGTCGTGACGATTATGAATACCGTAAGTGATAGTGTTCGTTCATCTATTTTGGGAGAAATGACTAAAAATGATAGCGCGCAAACTGCGAAAATTGTTAATCGTCTGATGGGTGCTAAATAGATAGGGAAAGGAGGTGAAAAATAAATGAGTTTAGTCGTTCAATCGCTTGTGAGTGCAAACGCAACGGCAGTAAACGGGAGTTCGTCGACTACAACTGGTACAACAACGACGGGTGCACCATTTGCTCAAACCCTGGTACAAACCATGGGAGGCAATGCCAACACCTCGTCGACTCCAGCTGAACCCCTATTGGGAAATCTAGCTTCTTTGCTGCAAGGCCTGTTAAAGGAAGTGCAGCCGACTGGAGAAGAGCAAGCAGGGCAAGACACTCAGAAGGGTGAGCTTCTTGAAAAACTTGCTGCTGATGTTGAGAAGCTGGATGAAAGTATCAGTAGTGATCCAGCTCTGTTGGTAGCCTTGCAAGCTTGGATTCTTCAGGTATCTGCACTTCTATCTGGAAGCCATGCTGCAGAGGATGGTACTACTACAACGGAAGCAGAAGTGGCTGGAAGCTTGTCACCATTGGCACAGAATGCTGATACATTAAGATTTGCAGTTCAAGATGACTTGCAAAGTTTAGTTTCTATGATTCAAGAAGCTGCAGTGAGTGGCAATGAGGAAGTTGCAACAAAGGGAATCAGTTTATTGAATAATTTCACAGCGCTTTTAGAAGAGTCCTCCTCTAACACTAATAAGGGGAAGGGAAAGACCAGCAATGTGAGTGTTAATTCTGATGCTTCCTTACAACAGCCCGTTATTACTGAAAGCAAAAATAATCAAACGGATAAAACAATTCAGAATGTGAGCAGTCGTTCCGGAGAAGCTGTTGTAGTGAAAAATGATACGGTTGTAAGCTCGCCTGTGATATCAGGAACTGTGCAAGAAGCTGAAGCAGAGACTGCGAACACGCCGTTAATCAAGACAGGCGTAACCGGGGAAACGAAGACAACAGAATCTGCTCAAGATTCCACGCTGGGAATTACAGCTAACGAAGGGGATCATGAGGTTGTTACTGCGGGGCAATTATCTCTGCGCGGAGGAATTACTGCACCGCTGAAGGCTGAAGTGCCAGCAGCACCTGTTCCGGTTCAGCAATTTGCTCAGGAAATGACAGGTTTCATTACAGGCAAATTAGAGATTGTGCAAAAAGGTGGGATCGCTGAAGCGACTATATCCCTTTTTCCAGAAAATCTCGGACAAGTTGATGTTAAGATCACAATGCAAAATGGTCATTTAGTTGCCCAGTTCATGACTGAACATACCGGCGCTAAAGATATGCTGGAACAACAAATGAACCAGCTTCGCGCTGCATTGCAATCTCAAGGTCTTCAAGTGGAGAAGCTGGAAGTTACGCAAAATAATACCCCACTCAATTCGCAATGGGGGCAGGAAGGACGCCAACCTAATTCCGGAAGTGGGCAGCAGGGTAGACGTTCCAAAGAAAGCAGAGAGGAAGCCAGTGATGCTGTTCTAGCCGCAGAGCTGAATGGTGAATGGAAGGACTGGGTTTCAAATGCGGGACAAGAAGATCAGTCCCAAGGTGGATCATTTTCTGCTAAGGCTTAACTTTAATAACAAAGGAAAGAGAGGTGAGTGGTTATGGCGACAACAGTTCCGGTCTCTACTAAAGATCAGTGGAATTATACAACTCCCGACTCTAGTGCACGGACAACAGGTAATTCTACTTTAGGTAAGGATCAGTTTTTGAAGATTTTGATTACTCAGCTGCAAAATCAAGATCCGATGCAACCGATGGAAGATAAAGAATTTATTGCGCAAATGGCCCAGTTTACATCCGTGGAGCAATTGATGAATATCTCTACTCAGCTTAATGCTATGAATCAATCCCTTGGATCTGTATCCGGGTTGATTGGTAAAGATATTACTTGGACAGACACCGCCACAAAGCTGCCTAAGACAGGTAATGTTGAATCTATCGTTGTTAGCAATGGTATTCAATATGCGGTTGTGGGAAAAGACAGAATTGCTTTAACCGATATTACACAAATTCAGAATGCCGCAGCAACGCCAGAAAGCGGTTCTGGTACAGATAGTAATACTCCGGAGAATAGCGGAGGAAGCGGGGCGAGCATATGAGTGACAGGCTTACTATAGGCCAACTGTATCCTGCGTCCCTGCATTCTACAACGTTACAACGATCTTCGCTGCCTAAGCAGTCTGTGGCGGGGGAAGCTTCTTTTGAGAGTTTACTGCAACAGAAACTATTAAAATTCAGCAATCATGCTGCTAAGCGCCTAGAACAAAGAGGGATAGAGCTTGGAAGCGGTCAGCTGGATCAAATTTCATCTGCTGTGGACAAAGCTGCTGCTAAGGGAAGTAAAGAATCCTTGATATTAATGAAGGATTTGGCGTTCATCGTTAGCGTTCCTAATCGCACAGTAGTTACTGCTATGGATGGTAACTCGATCAAAGATAATGTATTTACACAAATCGATAGTGCAATAGTGATTTCATAATAGGCTGGTCCTAACGGAAAGCCGAGGCGGCCGCTGACCGACTGACGCGGTCCCAATTCACTTGGAAAGTTATTAGGACTCTATAATCTGGGAGGACATTAAACATGTTAAGATCAATGTATTCAGGGGTTTCAGGAATGAGAGGCTTTCAAACTAAGCTTGATGTAATCGGTAATAATATTGCTAACGTAAACACTATCGGGTTTAAATCCGGACGTGTTATGTTCAAGGATATTATGAGCCAAACCGTTTCTGGTGTTACTGCACCGGGCGAGGATGGTCAAGGTGGGGTAAATGCGAAACAAGTTGGACTAGGTGTTAGTATTGCTTCTATAGATACCCTACATTTGGCTGGTAGTGCTCAAACCACCAACAACCCAACAGATTTACGGATCGATGGAGATGGTTTTTTCCTGGTTAAGCTAACTGAGGATCAAGAAACTGCGTTTTTGACCCGCGCCGGAGATTTCCACATTGACGCTGCGCGTAATCTTGTTACTGCTGATGGACTTCATGTTTTAGATTCCGACGGTGGGCTCATTCAATTAGGTGACGATGTAACGGCGTTTTCTATCTCTAATGATGGAACAATTGTACAGACCATGGCGGATGGAACGACTGAAGCTGGGGTGAAGATTGGTGTAGCCAAGGTTACTAACCCATCTGGTCTGGAGAAAATCGGAGGCAATCTGTATCGTATGACACTTAATGCGAATGCAGAAGGCGAGCTAGTTCCGACTACAGCGAACAATACAGAAGATGGCACCGGGGCAATCATCTCTGGACAGCTGGAAATGTCCAATGTGGATCTTACCAATGAATTTACAGAAATGATCGTATCACAGCGTGGATTCCAGGCGAATTCCCGTATCATCACAACTTCTGATGAAGTGCTGCAGGAAGTAGTAAACCTGAAGCGTTAATTTAATCAATAAATTCTATATTTTTTTAAATGGTTCATGCGGAGTCGTGGGGGAGTTACTCCTCCCCCTATTTTGTTAGGAGGCCTGTTATGATATCGGTAACAAGATTAAATGGAACACCGATGTGGATCAATGCCCTACTGGTCGAAATGGTAGAAGAAAGCCCGGATACATATATTACGCTCGTAACCGGAAAAAGACTGATCGTTCTCGAAAAAGCCGATGAGGTTATTACGAAGATCCGGGATTATAACAGGGACATAGGCACATATGCTGCCACCATTAAAATCCAGTCAATGGAGGAGCTAACATGAAAAAGATGATGCCGTGGCTCATCACGATATTACTAGCGATTACTCTGATCGTGGTCGCCGCATTTTTACTAATGGACAGGATCTTTCCGAAAGATACGAACGAGGTAAGTGCTGCTGTTCAAAATGTGGAAACAAAACATTTAACTGCAGATGAAATCGTCGAATTGACGGCAGAGATCATTGATATCAAAACAAATCTTGCTGATCCCGATTTTATCCTTCAAGTAGATTTCGCCTTCCAACTGAGTTCTGCGAAATCAAAGGAAGAATTCGAAAAAATAAAAGAGATCAAAATCAAACCAATAATTATCAAGACGCTTGCAGATACCAAACCTGAGGACCTTAATGGAGCGAATGGAAAAGATCAGCTTAGCAGTAAGCTTATTAATCTGATCAATAAGACATTGACTGAGGGCCAAATTACTCAGATCGAAATCACCAAATTCCTTTTGGCTTCTGTGTAGCTTTATTCCTGATAATTCTTTGATGGGGGGGTGATTGAATTGGTTGATGTACTATCACAAAACGAAATTGATGCTCTACTTGCTGCACTTTCTTCAGGTGAGATGGACGCCGATGAACTTAAAAAGGAAGAAACTCAGAAGAAAATCCGCTCTTATGACTTTAAACGGGCTGTCCGCTTTTCCAAAGATCATATCCGCAGTCTTACACGGATACATGACAATTTCGCCCGTTATCTTACAACGTATTTTTCAGCCCAATTGCGCACCTTCGTTCAGATTAATGTCGTTCAAGTAGAGCAGCTCCCTTATGATGAATTTATTCGCTCCATACCGAAAATGACGATATTGAACATTTTTGAAGCAGAACCTTTAGAGGGCCGCATGGTAATGGAAGTTCATCCTAACATTGCTTTTGCTATGCTGGACAGGTTGCTTGGAGGCTTTGGAACTGCACCTTCTAAGATTAATGCGCTAACTGAGATCGAAACAACGATTATGGAGCGTATCTTTAGTAGATGTTTTGAGAGTCTGCAGGAGGCTTGGAAAACGGTGCTGGATATTCATCCGCGGATGGAAGCTCTTGAGACGAACCCGCAGTTCATGCAGATTGTATCGCCCAATGAGACCATTGCATTAATCTCTCTAAGTACCAAAATTGGAGATACAACAGGCATGATCAATCTTTGTATACCGCATGTCGTTTTAGAGCCTATCATGTCCAGACTTTCTGTTCACCAATGGTTTGTGACAGAGAAGAAGACGCGGGATGAAGATGAGCTACTGGCCATTAGAGCTAGAGTTCATAAAGCGAAGCTGCCGATTGTTGCTGAACTTGGAGAATCGAGCTTATCCATATCTGAATTCCTAGGGCTTAGCGTCGGTGACGTGATTTCTCTCAACAGAAACGTAGATTCTGGACTGTCGATTAAGGTAGGGGAGAAGCTTAAGTTCATCGGAAGTCCCGGAATGGTTAAAGATCGGGTAGCCGTGCAAATAGACGAAATTGTCAATGAAGGAGTTGAAGAATTTGACGAGTAAAGATTATTTATCCCAAGAAGAAATCGACGCCCTTCTGAGACAATCTGCGGAGGGCTCATTAGCTCCTACGGAGAAAACGGTAGATGACTATCTAACACCGTTTGAACAGGATGCTTTGGGCGAAATTGGTAATATAACGTTTGGCAGTGCAGCAACAGCACTTTCCACTTTACTAGGGAAAAAAGTAGATATTACAACCCCTCAAGTTTCGATCATTACACGCGGGGAGTTTGAAATTGCTTTTCCTAAACCGCATGTAGCTGTTCACGTTCAATATGTGGATGGGTTTCAAGGGATTAACTCACTTGTTATTAAGATTAGGGATGCACAGGTCATTGCCGATCTAATGCTTGGCGGTGCTGGCGAACCTAAGGATGAAGAGTTGAATGAAATTCATATTAGCGCTGTGCAAGAAGCTATGAATCAAATGATGGGTTCTTCTGCTACATCGATGTCTACGATTTTTAATCGTTTTGTTAATATCTCGCCTCCGGGTATAGACATTTTGAATATGTCCAGCGGAGAAGGCGTAGGCAGTCTACCAGACGATGAGACCCTAATTCGTATTTCGTTCCGGCTTAAAATTGGTGATTTGATAGATTCTACTATTATGCAGCTCTTGCCTGTTCAGTTCGCAAAAGATATGGTATCCATGCTTCTTGGTGATGTTAGTCCAGCAGAGGAGGAGGCAGCGGTCACAATGGCTGAAACACCTGCCATGACTAATTCTGCTGAGACACCACCTCCAGCACCTCCAGTGCAACAGGCGCCCTCACAGCCTGCAGGAGGAACGCAACCACCATATCCACCGCAGGGTATGCCAGCGTATCCAGGGATGCCAGAAGGCGGGTATTATTACCCTCCAGCGGGTATGCCAGCATACGGAATGCCTGGGATGCCACCATACGGTATGCCACCGCAAGGGATGCCATATGGACAGACACCACCGCTTAATTCTGAGGCAAATCGCAATGTAAATGTACAGCCTGTGCAATTTGCAAATCTGAATGGTGGGGCTTTTGGTCATATTGATGAAAATAATTTAAATTTATTGATGGACATACCGCTTAGAGTAACCGTAGAATTAGGAAGGACCCAGAAGCAGATCAAAGATATTTTAGAAATGTCACAAGGCTCAATTATTGAGCTGGACAAGCTCGCAGGTGAGCCTGTAGATATTTTGGTTAACAACAAGCTTATTGCCAAAGGTGAAGTCGTTGTTATCGATGAAAACTTTGGCGTACGCGTTACGGATATCGTCAGCCAGTGGGACCGAATTCAGAAATTACAATAAGCATACTTAGGGAGGATTTTGTAAAAATGGCTAACCGAATTCTAATCGTGGACGATGCAGCATTTATGAGAATGATGATCCGTGACATTTTGTCGAAAAACGGATTTGAAGTAGTGGGCGAAGCTCAGGACGGTTCTCAAGCGATAGAAAAATTCAAGGAACTGCGTCCGGACCTCATCACGATGGATATTACTATGCCTGAGATGGACGGAATCGCCGCCCTGAAAGAAATCAAAAAAGTAGATCCGGCTGCAAAGGTTATTATGTGTTCTGCCATGGGCCAGCAGGCTATGGTTATCGATGCAATCCAAGCAGGAGCTAAAGACTTTATTGTGAAGCCTTTCCAAGCTGACCGGGTTATCGAAGCTATTAACAAAACGTTGGGCGCGTAGGATAAAGTCATGTTATATTCCGAAACGCTCGGAAGCAGTAACACCCTGCTGAATTTGTTTAAAGTTATTATTGTCCTGGCGATAATCATTGTACTTATAGTGGTGCTGATTCGTTTTCTTGGACGGCGTAATCAGACCTTTATGAGCAACCGTTCTATAAGAACGCTTGGTGCAATAGGGCTTGGACCTAATAAGTCGATGCAGGTTATCGAACTGGGAAGCAGTCTTTACTTAATCGGGATTGGTGAAAATATATCTATTTTGGATAAAGTCACCGATCCGGATGAGGTAGCATTGATCATTGCGGCATTTGAGGATCAGTCCTCTAACCAGAATAATTTCCTCGCACCGCTTATTGCCAAGGTAAAGGTAAAGCTGCGTGGGGAGGTTCCATCTCAGGAAATTGAACTTAGTGAAACATCATCTTTTTACGAGACTCTGCAATCCAAGCTTCGTTCTGCACCAGAGCGTAAAGAGAAAATGGAAGAGCTGCTTCGGGATGATGTTACTAAGGATGAGTCGAGGAATATATGAAAAAGAAGCTAATTCTTGCTATTCTGCTGTTCGGTATTATCAGTGTGGTTATGATGACGCCGATACATGCTGATCCTATACCTAATGTTAATATTCAGGTCGGTAATGAAGGTTCAAGCAGTGGTACCAGTTCCATATCAATTCTTCTTCTTGTTACGGTTCTGAGTATTGCTCCGGCGTTTCTGGTTCTTATGACTAGCTTTACTAGAATTGTAATCGTATTAGGTTTTGTGAGAACCTCGCTGGGTACTCAGGCTATGCCTCCGAACCAGGTGCTGGTAGGACTTGCTCTGTTTCTGACCCTGTTCATTATGTCACCAACGCTGGCCACAGTGAATGAAAATGCGTTGCAGCCGTATATGAAGGGGACAATCACCCAGACCGAGGCTTTTGATAAAGCTGCTGATCCGATGAAAGAATTTATGTTTAAACAGACGAACACCAAAGATCTTCTGTTATTTATGAAATACACCGGTTATACCGGATCTACTAAACCGGCTACATACAGTGATATTCCACTGACGGTGATGGTGCCAGCTTTTGCAATTGGCGAATTGAAAAAAGCTTTTACAATGGGCTTCTTAATTTTCATACCATTCCTGATTATTGATATTGTTGTGGCGAGCACACTGATGGCCATGGGGATGATGATGCTTCCCCCGGTTATGATTTCATTACCTTTTAAAATAATGCTCTTTGTACTGGTAGACGGCTGGTACTTAGTCATTAAATCACTACTTCTTAGTTTTAACACCTGACCTAAAGAGGAGGCATGAGGGATGAGTACGGAGTTTATCATCGGGCTAGCAAGCCAAGCCGTATATTTAGTGCTGGAAGTCAGCGCACCCATGCTGATTCTTGGTCTGGTGGTAGGGCTAATAATCAGTATTTTTCAGGCTACGACACAGATTCAGGAACAGACGCTAGCGTTTGTTCCCAAAATCGTCGCAGTGCTGCTGGCTTTATTGCTATTTGGTCCGTGGATCATCACGAAGCTGATTGACTTTACAAGCCAAATTTTGGGTAATCTCTATATGTATATTGGTTAATCAATGAACATGGAGACCATACTGCAAAGTTTACCCGTCTTTTTGCTTATTTTTTGTCGAATAACCGCTTTTTTTGTTGTCGTTCCTGTATTTTCTTCACAAGGGGTCCCGACAACCTTTAAGATTGGCATTTCTTTTTTTGTAGCATTGGTTGTCTTTAGTGCTAATGGAACAGGGCTTACGATCCCGCAGGATTTCAGTTATATTTTGCTGATTGCCAGAGAGGTATTAATCGGATTGTTGCTAGGTTTCGTTGGATATTTGATGTTTATGGCGATTCAGACAGCAGGTTCATTTATTGATATTCAGATTGGCTTCGGTATTGCTAATGTTATCGATCCTATGACTGGAACGTCTGCACCAATTCTTGGTAATTTCAAATATATGATAGCCCTGCTAATGTTTCTGAGCATGAATGGTCATCACCATCTGCTAGATGCTATTGTGTACAGTTATAAATGGGTTCCTATGAATAATGATTTATTTCTAGGCATGATTGACGGTAGTTTGTCAGAGTTTCTGGTTCGAACATTTGCTCAGTCCTTTGTACTCGCTTTTCAAATGTCGGCTCCTTTAGTAACTGCGCTGTTTCTGACTGATGTTGGCCTTGCTTTTTTGGCGAGAACGGCTCCGCAATATAATGTATTTGTTATTGGGGTTCCGCTCAAAATCATTATAGGTCTTGCACTGCTTTTAGTGCTGATGCCTGGTCTGGCTGTGCTGTTTCAGAATCTCTTCGATATCATGTTCGAATCCATGGAGAATTTATTGAATCTCATGGGGAAGAGTCCGTAGGTGACCGTAAGGGGAGCGTATTATGCCTAAGACGAAGCGGTATAGACTGGATCTTCAACAATTCGCCGGTGAAAAGACGGAAAAAGCAACCCCGAAGAAACGGCAAGATGCTCGTAAAAAGGGTCAAGTAGCCAAAAGTGCTGAGCTATCCGGTGCAGTTGTATTGTTATCAGCAGTAGTTAGCTTGATGATGTTTGGTGGTTTTATGAAAGAGCGCTTCATGAAGCTATATATGGACGTATTTCAGAATCAGATGACACTGGAGGTTACTCCGGAGAATATAACACTGCTATTTAATCAATATGGACTACAAATACTGATTTTGCTAGCTCCATTACTTGGAATAGTTTTTGTTATGGCGCTGGTAAGCAATCTGGCGCAGGTGGGCTTTATGACCACGGGAGAAGGGATCACCCCTAAATTCAGCAAGCTTAATCCGATAAAAGGGTTCAAAAATATTTTCTCCATGCGTTCGTTTGTCGAGTTCCTGAAATCCATATTTAAGCTTCTAATTATCGCTTATCTGGTATATAGCACTTTATGGGGAGAAAAGAAGAACTTTGCATCCCTGTCGCATATCAGTGCGGAGGGGATTTTTAAATTTGCGGCCAAGCTGACGATGAGTCTTGGTTTGAAAATCGGGGCTGCCCTATTGGCTATGGCTTTTCTGGACTACATGTATCAGAAGTACGAGCATGAAAAAAGCCTGAAAATGTCCAAGCAGGATATCAAGGATGAATACAAAAAAATGGAGGGTGACCCTCTAATCAAAGGTAAGATCAGGGAACGCCAACGTAGAATGGCCATGCAGCGTATGATGCAGGAAGTTCCAAATGCGGATGTAATCATTACGAATCCTACACACTTTGCGGTTGCGCTTAAATATGACGGTACCAAGATGGAAGCACCGCAGATTATAGCAAAAGGGCAGGATTATGTAGCACTTCGCATCCGGGAGCTGGCTAAAGAGCACGGCGTCGTGACTATGGAAAACAAACCGCTGGCACGGGCATTATTCCAAAGGGCAGAGATTGGAGATGTCGTTCCAAATGATCTGTTCCAGGCTGTGGCTGAAGTGCTGGCATATGTATATAAGCTTAAAGGTAAGAGGAGATAAGGCGGGGGGGTTAGGACATTGAAAGCTAAAGATTTAACAGTTTTGCTAGGCATCATCGGGATCGTGCTTATGATGATTCTGCCTATCCCGTCCTGGCTATTGGACGTTTTGCTTGTTATTAATATCTCAATTGCATTAATTATCATTCTGGTTGCTATGAATACGAAAAATGCACTCGAATTTTCAATTTTCCCTTCATTGCTCCTAGTAACCACACTGTTTCGTCTGTCACTTAACATCTCGACTACAAAACTGATCCTGACTTACGGAGATGCCGGTTCAGTGGTATCTACTTTCGGTAGCTGGATCGCTGGCGGACAAATTGCTGTTGGGTTTATCGTGTTTCTGATCTTGGTAGTCGTTCAGTTTATTGTTATCACCAAAGGTTCAGAGCGCGTAGCTGAGGTAGGCGCTAGATTTACCTTGGATGCGATGCCCGGTAAGCAAATGAGTATTGATGCCGATCTTAACGCAGGCATGATTAACGAAACCCAGGCACGTGAGCGCCGGCGTAACGTAGAACGTGAAGCGGATTTTTTCGGAGCCATGGACGGTGCGAGTAAATTCGTTAAAGGAGACGCGATTGCGAGTATTATCATCTTGCTGATCAATCTCATCGGTGGATTTATCATCGGTATGATGGTTCACGGGATGGACTTTGCTACTGCGTTATCCACGTATTCTGTATTGACCATCGGGGACGGTCTCGTCAGTCAAATTCCAGCTTTGCTGATTTCGACAGCAGCCGGCTTGATTGTTACTAGAGCTTCTTCGGAAGGTAATCTTGCAGAAGAACTGACAGGACAATTGTTGTCCTATCCGAAATTGTTGTATATTGTCGCAGTTACGGTAGCTTTTCTTGGACTCTTTACACCCATACATATGATTACAACGCTCCCATTGGCCGGATTGCTGGCTTTTGCAGCCTACCGTATGGGACAAAATTTAAATAAGAAACAGATTGCCGAAGAGCAACTTGTTGAAGAGAAGCAGATTGAAGAGGTACGAAGTCCGGAAAGTGTCATTAATTTGCTGTCAGTTGATCCCATTGAATTCGAGTTTGGTTATGGTCTTATTCCTTTGGCGGATACAGGTCAGGGTGGCGATCTGCTAGATCGTATCATCATGATTCGACGGCAATGTGCCCTAGAAATGGGTCTTGTAGTACCTGTTATTCGCATTCGCGACAATATTCAACTAAAACCGAATGAATATGTCATAAAAATTAAAGGAAATACAGTCGGCGGTGGTGAATTATTACTTAATCATTACCTTGCAATGAGTCCAGGATATGATGATGAATCTATAAATGGTATTGAGACCATTGAACCATCCTTTGGGCTTCCAGCATTATGGATTGATGAATCGGTTAAAGAGCGGGCTGAATTGTCCGGCTATACTGTAGTAGACCCTCCATCTGTTGTCGCAACACATCTGACGGAGTTAATCAAACGTCATGGACATGAGCTGATAGGAAGACAAGAAACTAAGATGCTGGTGGACAACCTTAGGGATAATTATCCAGTGCTCGTCGACGATCTTATTCCTTCCGTATTGGCGATTGGGGATGTGCAGAAGGTTCTTGCTAAGCTGCTTCGTGAAAAAATATCGATCAGAGATTTGGTTACGATTTTTGAGACATTGGCGGATTATGGGACATACACCAAGGATCCGGATATTCTCACTGAATATGTTCGTCAGTCCTTGTCCAGACAGATTACTCAGCAATTCTCACAAGTAGGGGAGACATTGAAAGTCATCACGGTTGGACCTAATCTTGAAAAGAAAATTTCCGAGAGTGTGCAGCAATCTGAACAGGGAAGTTATTTGGCCCTAGATCCAACTTCGACACAAACGATCTATCAGCGGTTAAGTGAACAGATTAATCGATTGCTGCAGACAGGGCAACAGCCAATAGTGCTCACATCACCAACCATTCGTATGTATTTGCGGCAGGTGATTGAACGAACGATGCAGGATATTCCTGTACTGTCTTATAGCGAGCTAGAGCCTAACATTGAAATACAAAGCGTCGGAGTGGTGAATTTATGAGAGTGAAGCGTTACGTGGTCGATTCGATGCCTGACGCCATGCTTTCCATTCGCAACGAGCTTGGGAGCGAGGCCGTCATTTTAAGTACAAAGGAAATCAAAATCGGCGGATTTTTAGGGTTATTTAAGAAGAAGAAAATAGAAGTTGTAGCAGCAGTAGAAAAGGCAGAGAAGAATAATGTTCCAAAAAAGCCGGCTGCGCCAGCGATGAACATTCCACGGAGTGCAGTACCACAGGCTTATCAAAAAGCGTCATCTGCTTCAACTACATCTTCTATAGCTTCCGTACCTTCTGTTTCATTAGAAAAGCCAGAAGAGTCACGGACGTTTGCGGAGATTGCCGCAGCCTTATCGGAAGCTATCAATGTACAAGAATCGATAGCCAAGCATCCGGAGCCAGAGCCTGAGCAAAAACTTCCTGAATTAAATCTGGAAGATGCACCTTCTATATCAGCGTTGTATGAATCATTGGGATTAGAACAATCGCCAGAGGTTGCCACCGCCCTCGAAAATGATGTTCTTCGAGAGATTAGGGATATGAAGCTCTGGATGGAGCGAATTGCCAGACAATCCTCAGGTGGAAGAGAATTGCCGGACAGTCTGCAGGAGCTACGGGATCTTTTATTAGAGCAAGAAATGGATGCTGTGCTTGTTGAGGAATGGATCAGTAACATCTCGGAACGTTGGGTAGAGGAAGGGCGCACTTGGGGACCAGAGAAGTTTATGGGATCTCTTAAAGAACAGATTGACGGTTTCCTGACAGGACGAATTGCTGATGGAATTGCCCGGGATACTCAAATAGTATATATTGCCGGACCCACTGGAGTTGGAAAGACCACAACCATAGCTAAGCTTGCGGCAGAACAGCTATTTAAGCACGGACGCAAGGTAGGTTTTATCACCTCCGATACGTATAGAATCTCAGCTGTTGAACAGTTGCGAACCTACGCTGCTATCCTCAATGTTCCACTGGAGGTTGTCCAATCGCCAGGAGATTTGCAAAGAGCACTCTTTCGTTTGGAGAGTTGTGATCTAGTATTAATGGATACAGCTGGCCGAAATTATCGCAATGATATGTTAGTTGCAGAACTGCAAAGCTTGCTTGCGAAGGAATTGAGGAGTGAAACCTATCTTGTGCTTAGTTTGACCTCCAAAAGCCGTGATATGAAACTTATTGCAGAGCATTTCGGCAGATATAGACTGGATAAGGTTATTTTCACAAAGCTGGATGAGACGGGGAGTTACGGCCCGCTCTTTAATGTCCTGAATGACTTCCCACTTACCTTGTCTTATATGACCGATGGTCAAAATGTACCTGATGACCTGCTTATGGCTACCAAAGAACAGCTGAGTGAGTTGCTTCTTGGAACAGGTGAAACATGATGGATCAGGCACAATCCTTAAGACAGCTTGTATCCAGTCAGGATTCTAAAGTAGCTGTAAGAGGGGGATCATCCGCCAGGATCATTACGGTGTGTAGTGGTAAAGGGGGCGTTGGTAAGTCGAATTTTACACTTAACTTCGCTTTAACTTTAAAGGCTATGGGCAAACGGGTTTTGCTGTTCGATGCAGATATCGGCATGGCTAATATAGATGTGTTGATGGGCGTATCAGCGAGATATAATCTTTATCATTTGTTAAAAAGAGAGGCGGATATCGAGCAGATTATTCAATACGGTCCGAATTCGCTCCCTTTTATAGCAGGTGGCTCTGGACTGGATGAGCTATTTACTCTTTCAGAGTCTGATCTTGATTATTTCACAAATCAAATAGCACTTATCGCGGACAGCATGGATTATATTTTGTTCGATACTGGTGCTGGATTATCTAAGGAAACGATGAAGTTTATAACTTCTGCCGACGATTGCCTAGTGGTTACTACACCAGAACCAACAGCTATCACAGATGCATACGCATTAATGAAGGTTGTGAATCGTTCCTATCCTGAGACTTCCTTTAAATTGATTGTGAACCAGGCAGGTGATGAAAGGGAAGCCATAGCGACAAGCGACAAGATCCGAATGGCCGCCAGTCGTTTTTTGCAATTAGATATTTCTTATCTTGGTCACATAAGCTCAGATGCCCATGTAGTGCAGGCTGTCAAAAGGCAAACGCCATTCACATTGGCTTTTCCAAACAGTATTGCTGCAAAGGATATACATCGGCTTGCCCTAAGTTATTTGACCATTGATTCTCAAAAGACCACAAAAGTCCAAGGGATTAAAGGCTTTATCCATAAATGGTTAAAGCGAAGTAAATAGTTGTTCTGAATTTGGGACAGAGGTGGAAATGATATGAAGCCATATAAAGTATTGGTTGTTGATGATTCGGCATTTATGCGCAAGATCATTTCCGATTTAATTGAAAATGACGCTGACTTTCAGGTGACGGCAACAGCAAAAAACGGTCGTGAGGCTATCGAAAAAATCAATGAGCTTCGTCCTGATCTGGTTACTATGGATGTAGAAATGCCAGAAATGAACGGCCTGGAAGCGCTGAAAATAATAATGGCCTCAGACCCTCTGCCAGTGATTATGCTGTCAGGGATCAATGAAGAGGGCATGAAGGAAACCATTCTTGCACTGGAATGGGGCGCTTTTGACTTTATTCGTAAACCTTCGATTACCAACTCTCAGGATATCATGGGAGTGGGAGAATCCTTAAGGGAACAAATGAAAGAGGCTATGATGGCCCGGGAGCAGCGCGAAGCACGTGCTTCTGCATTTAAGTTGCCAGACATACCGCCAGTAGAAGTCGCACCGCCAACTGTACCGAGAGTGATAACCGGCAAACCCAAGGTAGAACCTAAAGCTTCACTCAAAAATGAAGTGACCAAAAAACCGCGGGTGAAGCAGCCGTTAGATCATACTGTTCCTAAAAGAGCAGCAAAACCATTAATCTCTACTCCACCACCTTTATCAGAAAAGAGTAATGCAAGGTCAAGAGTGGAGAATAACGCTACCCCACCAAAACCGTTGCCTAAACCTAAAGTGGAAGTGTCTTCTGACGCTCCTGCAAATCCTCAGGTCCGGAAGTATGGGAGTAATGATCTACAAAAGTTGGTTGCCGTAGGGTGCTCTACTGGTGGACCACGTGCTCTAAAGGTATTTCTGGAGAAGATTCCTGCGGATTTTCCAGCACCTATTGTTATTGTGCAGCATATGCCGCCTAACTTTACCAAATCACTGGCCCAGCGACTGAATACCTTTAGCCCGCTAGAAGTGATTGAAGCTGAGCAGGGGATGATATTGCAAAAAGGTACTGCTTATATAGCACCTGGAGGCTATCATTTACAAGTTGTCCCATCCTCTAGAGGGCAATATGCGGTTGTACTCACAAAGGAGGAGGCTCGTAATGGCCATCGACCTTCTGTGGATGTTTTATTTGAATCATTGCTGCCGCTCACATCGTTAGAACGTCATTTGTTACTAATGACAGGGATGGGTAGTGATGGGGCAAGAATGATGAAATCCTTATACGACTCTGGGGTAACCTCAACCTTTGCTGAAAGCGAAGAAACTTGTGTCGTATATGGAATGCCGCGATCTGCGGTGGAATTACAGTGCGTCCAGCACGTACTGCCTTTGCAAGAAATTGCTCCAAGGCTGGTGCAAGCTGTTAAATAACAGAAAAGCGAACTCAAAGGGGAGGTGCTCACTGATGGACATGAACCAATATTTATCCATGTTTATTGATGAGTCGAACGATCATCTGCAGTCATTGAACGAGAGCATGATGGGGCTGGAAGCGAATCCTGAGGACATTAGTATTGTGCAGGTAATATTCCGCTCTGCGCATACCTTAAAAGGTATGGCAGCAACTATGGGCTTTGAAGATTTGGCTTCACTCACACACCAAATGGAAAATGTTCTTGATTTGGTACGCAACAACAAACTGCGCATGCAGGATTTCATTTTTGATACGTTGTTCAAAAGTTTGGATGCCTTGGAGTCTATGGTTGAGGATATTACGGGAGGAGGCGAGGGTAAAGCGGATGTTTCGTCTATCGTCTCCTCCTTACAGGCTATAGTCCGGGGAGAGATTCCTGTTGCGGGTGGTGAGGCAGCTTCTGGCTCAGGACCTGCTGCACAAGCGGTTGAAACCCCGATTCATTTAGATGAGTTTCAATTTTCTGTTCTAGAACAGTCGATTCAAGAAGGACATCAAGTATTATATGTGGACGTAACCATTCGCAAGGATTGTCAGCTTAAGGCAGTACGTGCATATATGGTGTTTGATCTTTTGGAGCGTTCAGGTGAAGTGGTTAAATCCTTCCCATCCGTTCAGGATATTGAACAAGAGAAATTTGATCAAAGCTTCTCTCTCTATTACATAACTCAAAAAAGTGCTGATCAAATTCAGGCTATGATACTAAATCTGTCTGAGATTGATAAGGTATCGGCAGTAGCATTGGATCAAGACTCTCTGCAACAGCTGGGTCAAGAAACAGCAGCAGCTGCCTCTGAAGTGGCTGCCACGACTACTGAGGCTCCAGCAGCAGCTGCACCTGCGGCTTCTGCCGCTAAACCCCTGCCAACCAAAGAAGAGGGCAACAAACCTGCAGTTCACAAAACAGGTGGGGCACCATCACGTACCATTCGTGTGGATATTGAACGTTTGGACGTGTTGATGAATTTATTCAGTGAACTTCTTATCGACCGTGTCCGATTGGAACAGCTGGCTTCTGAGGTTCAAAATGGTGATCTTACAGAAACGGTTGAGCATATGGGCCGGGTAAGCGGAGATCTCCAGAATATTGTAATGAAGCTGCGGATGGTTCCGGTAGATACAGTATTTAACCGATTCCCACGTATGATCCGTGATCTAGCCAAGTCACTAGATAAAAAAGTAGATCTTATCATCACAGGAGCAGAAACTGAGCTAGACCGAACGGTCATTGACGAAATCGGGGATCCGCTGGTGCATTTATTGCGTAATGCTGTTGACCATGGGATCGAATCTATTGCGGATCGTGTTGCTGCTGGTAAGCCCGAGACCGGAACGGTCTATTTGCGGGCTTTCCACAGTGGTAATCACGTCTTCATTGAGATCGAAGAAGATGGAACAGGGATTTATCCGGAAAAGGTTCTGAAATCTGCTGTGAAGAAGGGTGTTATAACACAAGAGCAGGCAGCCAGTATGTCGGACGATGAAGCTTTTCAGTTGTTATTTGCCCCAGGCTTCAGTACAGCAGAGGTCATTTCTGATGTTTCAGGCCGCGGGGTAGGGCTGGATGTAGTGAAATCTAAGATTTCTTCTTTAGGCGGCAATGTAACGATTTATTCTGCTCCAGGTAAAGGAACAAATTTCTCAGTGCAGTTGCCTCTAACTCTATCAATCATTGCTGCAATGCTTATCCGATTAGGTTCCGAGAAGTATGCCATTCCTTTGACCTCTATAGTGGAGACGGGAATCGTGAAGCAATCTCAGATCCGTACAATCCATGGAAATAAAATGGTAGAATTCCGTGATTCGCATATTCCTCTGATTTCTCTAAGTCGCCTCTTTTCTGTACCGGATTATGATGAGAGTACTGAAGAAGAAACAGAAATCGTAGTTGTGCGCAAGGGAGAAAGATTAGTTGCCTTAGCAGTACAGGATTTTATTGGCCAGAACGAGGTTGTGATTAAGAATCTGGGTAAATATTTGCCTGATGTACAAGGAATATCTGGTGCAACCATTCTTGGTGATGGTCAAGTAGCACTTATTATTGATCCGAACGCTTTTATTAAATAACTAGGATAGAACAGGGAGGTTCATTCCATGGCTGAAGATATTAAAGTGATAGTGTTTAAATTAGGCGTAGAGGAATATGGAATTGAAGTTGAAAAGGTACAAACTATTGAGCGCATGATGCCCATTACTCGTGTACCTAAGACCTATTCATTTATTAAAGGTGTAATTAATTTACGTGGTGTTGTTATTCCTGTAATTGATCTACGGGGCCGTTTCGGCATCGAAGAGGCTGAACACACCGATCAGACAAGAATCATCATCGTGTCTGTTAATGAAATGGAAGTAGGCTTCATTGTAGACTCTGCAAATGATGTTATAGATTTGAACAGAGATTCTATTGATACACCTCCTGATGTTGTTGGCGGCATCAAGGCAAAGTATTTGGATGGGGTGGCCAAGATTGGAGACGAGCGCTTACTGATTATGCTTAACTTGTCAGAAGTGCTTAACAAAAGCGAAATCGTTCAATTAGAAAGCCTAGAGGGCTAACCTGTGGAACTATTTAAGCACTATAAGGATTTCAAAATGGATGTGCTTAAGGAAGTTGGGAACATTGGAGCTGGAAATGCAGCCACCGCATTATCACAGCTCTTGAATAAGCCGATAGATATGGCTGTTCCTAAGGTACAGCTCCTTAACTTTGAAGAAATAACAGATAAAGTTGGCGGAGCCGAAGAACTTGTATATGCGGTGTTTCTACGTGTGGAGGGTGAAGCTCCAGGTAACCTGTTTTTCATTCTGTCACCAGAAGCGGCTATGAACTTGCTTAGTCGTATTGCAGGCATTGAGCTATCGAGTGATGAAGAGCTTGGAGAAATGGAGCTTTCTGCACTAAGCGAAATTGGTAATATTTTGGCAGGATCGTATCTTTCTTCTCTAGCAGACTTCACCGCACTTTCTATGTATCCAACCGTGCCGGCCCTTGCTATGGACATGGCTGGCGCTATCCTTAGCTACGGTCTGCTGCAATTCGGGCAGATGGGGGACGATGCTTTGTTGATCGACACTACCTTCTTTGAAGGGAAAAACGAAATTGAAGGGCAATTTTTCCTTATTCCCGATCCGGAATCATTCCCGAAAATCTTCAAATCGCTAGGAGTTCCTTTTGAAAATGATTGAAGAACAAAGCATTATTAAAGTAGGGATGGCGGATCTTAACGTTGGAAGCCAAGACAGTTTAATTCGTACCACAGGTCTTGGCTCTTGCGTGGGATTAACATTGTTTGACCCTGGAAAAAAGCTCGCAGGGATGGCGCATGTGATGCTCCCATCATCTGAGATTGCTAGGGAAGGGCAGTTAAACATCGCTAAGTTTGCAGATACTGCAGTGCCGGAGCTCTTATCCCGTCTGCTAGAGCTTGGGGCGGTTCGGAGCCGGATCGTAGCCAAGATGGCCGGAGGTTCACAAATGTTTGCCTTTGCCGGGGGGAGCGACACCATGAGGATCGGGCCTCGTAATGTTGAATCTTGTAAACTAGCACTTGAAAATTTAAAAATTCCGTTAATCGCAGAAGACACAGGCGGCAATTATGGCCGTACGATAGAAATAGCCTGCAACACTGGTATATTGTTTATTCGCAGTGTGCAAAAAGGCGCTAAGGAACTATAATTATGAATATGATTGGAAACATTTTGATAAACTTGGTGTCGGGTTTGGTAGGTTTCATATTTACCTTTTTTGTAACCTACAGTAACAATGTATTGGGTACTAGTTTATTAAGAAGCCTAATTGCATTTATCATCTGGTTTCTGCTTGCTTTCCTCTTAAGATGGGTATTGGGTTTTATTATGATTCAAACATCGCCTCCAGATGAAGTGGATACTGGTGGTGAAGAACTAGGGGCGAAGCTGGACATCAGCACCCCTAATGAGGATGAAGAATTAATCAATCTACTAAAACCGAAGCCAGGACAAGGAAACGAAAATAGCGAGGGGTTTAAGCCTCTTACACCTCCTAAGCTAGTTTCGATGAAGGATCCTGAAGAATTGGCCAAGGCCGTTCGTCACCTGAAAGAAGAATAAGTGAGGGCTGAGGCGGAATCGGTGATCTTATTGGAAGGTACATTTCGCCGCGAATGCTCGCTGACTAAACTTTGGGAAGGGTGAAAGCTATTGAACGAGCGTAAAGCTTCTCAATTGGAAACTGACGAGCTATGGGAACAGTGGAAAGAACACAGAGACCCTGATGCCAAAAAGAAGCTGATAGAGAGTTATCTCCATATTGTTGATTATGTATCCAGTCGTTTGGCTGTGGGATTACCCAAGAATGTATCCAAAGATGATTTAGCCAGCAATGGGGTTATGGGACTAATTGATGCGATTGAGAAATTCGACTACAAACGAGGATTGCAATTTCAGACCTATGCGTCCTGGCGTGTGCGTGGTGCGATATTAGATTCATTACGCCAAAGTGATTGGGTACCTAGATCCGTTAGGGAAAAAGCTAAAAAAATTGAGGACGCTTATCAGCAGCTGGAGCAGAAGCACTTAAGGTCAGTTAGTGACGAGGAAATGAGCCAATACCTTAATATTAGTGAACTGGAATTTCAAAATATGTTGCAGGATGTGGCTGTGATGTCACTTTGCTCACTGGAAGACCCGATTCGTGAAGAGGAATCAGAGACCCGAATGTCCATACTGGTGGACGATAAAGCTAAGAATCCGGATAGCAAGGTAAATGAATTCTACTTGCGCGAAGCGCTCACCAAAGGTATTGAGAAATTAACGGTGAAAGAAAGGACCGTTGTGTCCCTTTTATATTATGAAGATTTATCTTTAAGTGAGATTGCTGAGGTCATGTCGTTATCTCCTTCAAGAATTTCGCAGTTGCATTCCAAAGCTATTTTGCGGCTGAGGGGAACGCTCGAGAAGAACCGTGATCTCCTTATGCAGAACGATTAACCGTTAGCGGTGACAAGGGGGAGCAAAATTTGATCGGTCAATATGCTTTGAATCAGTACTTGAGTATAACTTTTTCGGAGGACAAAGGGATCGCGTATTTGCAGTTCTCCAAAAAAGATGAGAATTTTTCCTGCTCATCTACAGAACTGGAAGCCTTCCTGCACAGTCACAATATTCGCTACGGTATCAAGAGTGATGTTGTTGAACGTATTTGTAGTCATCCTGAGGAGTTTTTTTGGAGTAAAGTTCCGATTGCTGCAGGTTATCCTGCTGTGCATGGCACGGATGGACGAGTCATGCTTACAGTTGATCTGGAAGAGGACCGCAAACCGCTTGAAAAAGCGGATGGTAAGGTCGACTATAAGGACTTGGTCCGGCTTCAGAATGTGCTTAAAGGAAAGTTAATAGCTAAAATTATCCCTGCCCAGCCTGGAAAGTTAGGGATGACTGTAACTGGCGATGAGCTTGCTTTCAAGGCTGGAAAGGAAGCTCATTTTAAAATCGGGAAAAATGTACTCATTGATAATGAGGGCACTTCAATGTACGCAGCGATTGATGGGCTGGTCACGTTAACTGATAACGGGAAAATCAATGTGTTTCCTGTATATGAAGTGAATGGTGATGTGGATTACAGCACTGGAAATATTGATTTTGTAGGTACGGTCGTCATACGTGGGAATGTCCTTTCAGGCTTCACTGTAAAGTCTGCCGGTGATATTCGGGTTGTAGGCGGCGTTGAAGGTGCAGAGTTAATCTCTGGGGGCTCCATTGAAATTACTGGTGGAATTATCGGATATAACAAAGGCCAAGTTACCGCTGGAAAAAGTGTGAAGGTTTCTTTCATTCAAGATGGAAACGTAACCGCTGGGGAAGATGTAATTGTTTCTCAGAGTATTATGCATTCCAATATACGTGCGGGTAGAGATGTTATCTGTAACGGCTCTAAAGGTTTGATTGTGGGTGGAATCGTTCAGTCTGGAGAAAGAGTTGTAGCAAGAACTATAGGTAACACCATGTCCACTGCGACTGTGATTGAGGTAGGCGTGGTTCCAGAGCTTAGAAATGAGATTAACGAGCTTCGTCAAGAGCTGCGGCAGCTGCTGGAGAACGAGGATAAAACCTCTAAAGCTTTGTATCTATTAAATCAATTGGCTACTAACGGTCAGCTCCCTGCGGATAAAGTGGCGCTTCGCGTCAAATTAAATGCTACTAAACAATCCCATCAACGTGAAGAAAAAAGAATTAAAGAACGGGTACTAGAGATAGAAAGAATGTTAGAAGATACAGGTAGAGCGAGAGTTGAGGTTATCAAAACCATTTATGGCGGTTCAAAGATCATGATCGGCAGATATACCCGATTTGTTAAGGATGCTACGGAACGGGTTGTGTTTATTTATAGTGATGGGGATATATCTTTAACGCCGTACAATTAATCGGGCGGGCAGCATTAGCGGCCGGCCATTACTTGTGAGAGAAGGGTTAAGATGAGCCTAAAACCGGTGGAACTGCAAATTGCTTTGCCTCGCACCACGGAGGCGGGCAAGCTTCAGAATGAATCTCAGCAACGTCCTGCTATCGACCAACATCAATTGGCTGGGCAAAATGTAAAACAAAGTCAGGAATTGGCCATGCGAAGCACAGAAGTGGATGAGTCTTCTGAATCTGCTTTACGTGATGGCGGTGAAAAAAGCAATCAGCATTCAGGTGGCAATTCTTCTTCAGATAAACACTCGAACACGCCTGCAACCCGTGATGCCGAGCATCCTTACAAAGGACAACGAATTGATCTAAGTCTTTAATAAGAATCTACATGAATCTACATCTGATATGTAAAAGGAGATAAGGCACTTGCAACCATGGGTTTATATTGTGCTAGTAGGTGTCGCCGCTATTCTTTATGCCCTTTTACTTCCCGCACGTGTAAAGGAAGGAAAAGCTAATCAGCAAAGCCTCAAAGAAACAGAGGCTGCGCTCGAGCTATATATGGCAGACATAGAGCGCGAGAATGAGGAACTGGTACAATTAGTTAGTAGTATTAAACAACAATCGCAAACTAATCATAATGTACTGCAGGGACAGGTTAATGAATTACAGCGTCAAGTGGTAGAGTTGCAGAACAACTCTTTAAAGCTAGAAGCACGAGTGGCCGAGGAAGAGAAGGGTTTGAAAGAACTTGCAGTGTCAGTTGAACAAAGTTCTAAGGTTAAAGTTGGTGTTAACGAAGACCCGTCTCTCCCAGCAGAGATGAGTTCAGTGTCGCCAGATGTGAAAGCGAAACCTATTAGTTCGATAAAATTACGTTACCCAAGATTGTTTGAACTGCATGAGCAGGGCAAATCGATAGACTCCATTGCCAAGACGGCTGGACTTCAGCGAGGGGAAGTGCAACTGATTCTGCAACTTGCCAAACAGGAGGAATCGGTATGATTAAGAACCGTTCATTCTTGTTCGGGCTAGGCACAGGACTAATTACTGGCGCTTTATTACTTCAATTAATGATCTCCGGTGGAGCGGCTCCACTTACCAAAGAACAAGTTCTACAGGGTGCGGAGAAATTGAATATGAAAGTCATCGATGAAGCTGCAGAACCTTCCTCGGTGGAAGCTGAGAATGATAATAAAGAGCAAATCACAGAGACCGGGGGGCCGACCGCAGAAAGCAAGGAGAACGTCAGCCCCTCTGCGCCGGCTGCTGCAGCCTCCCCCACGCCGGCAATGTCACCTACAACGCCTGAGAGCTCTGAAAAAGCCATTGCGCCAAACAAGCCATCTACGCCTACTGACGGGAAGGTTGAGCAGCCAAAGATCACTCCAAAAGCTAGTGCCGCTCCAACCGCTGTAGCACCTGTAACGCCTAAAGTCACAGCAAATGCTAGTGTTTCTGTTCGAATTCCATCTGGCAGCACATTGACCGCAACAACAGATATTTTAGCGAAGGCTGGCGTCATTAAAGATAAATCTACTTTTCTAGAGGCTGCAAACAAACGTAAGATTAATACCAAAATTCAATCCGGTTCTTATAGCTTTAATAAGGGAGAGAGTATTGACTCCATAATAGAGAAATTAATAACTTTAAAGTGATCGTTGCATACAATGAGATAATATGGTATAGTAATTGACGGTGTTAAAACACACGCCGGTTGATTTCGACAAGGGGTGCTTTCTTCTGAAGAAAGTCTTGCTGAAAGATGACGCATGGCGGAGGAGACACACAATAAACCAAACTTAGGAGGTGTGTGAAGATGGCAGTAATCTCCATGAAACAGCTTCTAGAAGCTGGGGTACACTTCGGTCACCAGACTCGTCGTTGGAACCCGAAGATGGATCGTTATATCTTCACTGAAAGAAACGGAATTTACATTATTGACTTGCAAAAAACAGTCAAAAAGGTAGAGGAAGCTTACAACTTTGTAAAAAGCGTCGCTGGTGACAACGGCACAATCCTATTCGTAGGAACAAAGAAACAAGCTCAAGATTCCGTAAAAGAAGAAGCAGAACGTTCCGGTATGTTCTTCATTAACCAACGTTGGTTGGGCGGAACTCTTACCAACTTCCAAACTATTCAAAAGCGTATTGATCGCTTGAAGAAATTGGAATCTTGGGAAGAAGACGGTACTTTTGAAGTACTACCTAAGAAAGAAGTTATCCTTCTTCGCAAAGAAAAAGATCGTCTTGAAAAATTCTTGGGCGGTATCAAGAACATGAAAGGTCTTCCAAGCGCGCTGTTCATCATTGACCCGCGTAAAGAGCGTATTGCAGTTGCAGAAGCTCGCAAATTGGGTATTCCAATCGTAGCTATCGTTGATACTAACTGTGATCCAGACGAAATCGACTACGTAATTCCAGGTAACGACGACGCTATCCGCGCTGTTAAATTGTTGACTGGTAAAATGGCAGACGCTGTTGTTGAAGCTCACCAAGGCGAAGACACAACTACTGCTTAAGTAGCGACTAACACATACAAGAACTTAAATGAAAAGGGTGGTTGGCAGGTGGATAACCTCTCACTGCCCTTTTTTTAGGATAAAGGCCTTGAATAATGTAAGAAAACGACAATTACCTGGAGGGAATAAACAATGGCAGTTGATGCAAAAGCAGTAAAAGAACTTCGTGAAAGAACAGGCGCTGGTATGCTTGATTGTAAAAAAGCGCTTGAAGAAGCTAATAACGATATCACAAAAGCAGCAGAATTGCTTCGTGAAAAAGGTCTGTCCGCAGCAGCAAACAAAGCAGGACGCATTGCTACTGAAGGCGTTGTAGAATCTTACATCCACGCTGGTGGCCGTATTGGTGTACTTGTAGAAATCAACTGCGAAACTGACTTTGTTGGTAAAACAGATTCCTTCAAGGAATTTGCTCGCGATATCGCTATGCAAATCGCTGCAGCAAATCCGCGTTATGTTCGTCGTGAAGAAGTTCCACAAGAAGATGTTGAGAAAGAAAAAGAAATCCTGAAAGCTCAAGCTTTGAACGAAGGTAAGCCTGAGAAAATCATTGAAAAAATGGTTGAAGGACGTATTGGTAAATATTACGAAGAATATTGCTTGCTTGAGCAAACTTTCGTTAAAGACCCTGACAAAACAATCTCCCAATTGTTGAATGAAAAAATCAGCACAATCGGAGAAAACATCTCGATCCGTCGTTTTGCTCGTTTTGAACTAGGCGAAGGTTTGGAAAAGAAAGTGGATAACTTTGTTGAAGAAGTTATGGCACAAGTTAATCAATAATAGTTTGATCATAAGTGTGAAGAATTGAATAAAGGCAAGCATCAGAAGAGCGGAACACGTACACGTAGTGTTCCGTCTTTTGCAGAAAGTGAGGGTATACATTTGGAACAGCCGGTATTTAAGAGAGTAGTCCTTAAGGTAAGTGGAGAGTCTTTGGCAGGACAAAACGGATATGGTATTGATGCCGACATGATTATTTCCATCGCTGAACAGATCAAGGAAGTTGTAGAGCTTGGCGTTCAGGTTGCGATTGTTTGTGGCGGGGGGAACATTTGGCGCGGGATCGCGGGCAGCGCAAGCGGCATAGATCGCGCTACTGCAGATTATATGGGCATGCTAGCAACAGTAATGAACTCACTTGCACTGCAGGATGCATTGGAGCAAATCGATGTGCCAACAAGAGTACAGACTTCGATCTCGATGCAGCAAATTGCTGAACCATACATTCGTCGTCGTGCGATTCGCCACTTGGAGAAGGGCCGTGTTGTTATTTTTGCAGCAGGCACAGGTAATCCATTCTTCTCAACAGATACTACTGCAGCACTTAGAGCGGCAGAGATCGAAGCAGAAGTTATTCTGATGGCGAAAAATAAGGTTGATGGAGTATATTCTGCTGATCCGTTCAAAGATAGTACAGCTGAGAAATTCGAACAGCTTACTTATATGGATGTTCTGAACAAAAACCTCGGTGTTATGGATTCAACAGCTTCATCTTTATGCATGGATAACAATATACCGCTCATTGTATTTGCCATTACAGAACAAGGCAATATCAAACGTGTCGTTCTCGGTGAGAAGATCGGAACGATTGTTAAAGGGAGTGTAGATTAATGCCACAATCGGTCAAAAAAAATGCTGAAGAGCGTATGGAAAAAGCGATTTCATCGCTAAAACGTGACTTGGCGACATTACGTGCAGGACGTGCAACAACATCACTTCTCGATCGTATTCAAGTTGAATATTACGGGGCACCTACTCCAATTAATCAGCTGGCCAACATTAGTACTCCGGATTCCCGGACACTGTTGATTCAGCCGTGGGACAAAACATCGATGTCTGATATTGAACGGGCGATCATGAAATCCGATATCGGATTGACACCTGCCAATGACGGCACCATTATTCGTCTTTCTATCCCTCCGCTGACTGAAGAGCGTCGGACGGACTTGGTTAAGCTGACTAAGAAGTTTGGTGAAGAAGCGAAAGTAGCGATCCGCAATATTCGCCGTGATGCCAACGATGATATTAAAAAGATGGAGAAAAACGGTATCTCTGAAGATGAGTCCCGTGGCCATCAGGAAGACATTCAAAAAACAACGGATAAGTTCATAGCCGAAGTTGACAAAGTGCTTGTTTCCAAAGAAAAAGAGATTATGGAAGTTTAATGATATTCAAGAGACTTAAGGCCCCTCCGTTAATGGTGGGGTTTGTCTCTTTCTGATAAGAGCTTGGAGGAAACGGAAATGATCAAACGGATTCAAGCGTGGCTGAGCCGTAAAGACAGGCAACAGTCAGTCGAGATTTCACCGGATAACATTCCCCGGCATGTGGCTGTGATAATGGATGGTAATGGACGCTGGGCTAAACGGCGCGGCTTACCGCGCGTTATGGGTCATCAGAACGGCATGAAGGCTGTCAAACGTGCTACGATCGCTGCAGACGAATTGGGTATTAAATACTTAACGATGTATGCGTTCTCGACAGAAAACTGGATACGCCCGAAAGAAGAAGTCGATTACTTGATGCGTTTGCCTGGGGAGTTTCTGGCGATTGAGCTTGATGAGCTAATCGAAAAGAATGTTCAAGTACGCATGATGGGTGACGCTGATGCTTTACCTTCATATACCCGTAAGGCTATGGAAGAGGCGGTAGCTCGAACAAAAGAGAATACTGGATTGATCTTGAATTTTGCTCTTAACTATGGTGGACGCAATGAAATAGAAGGCTGTATGCGCAGTTTAGGGAAAGATATCCAAGCTGGTATATTGTCGCCAGAAGAAATTACATCAGAGTTGATTAGCAACAGACTATTAACTGCTGGTTTACCCGATCCTGATTTGCTGATACGTACAAGCGGAGAAATTCGGCTTAGCAATTTTATGTTATGGCAGATTGCCTATAGTGAACTGTGGTTTACTGATGTGTACTGGCCTGAGTTCGACAAAGAGCATTTGCATCAGGCCGTTGCTGAATATCAACGACGAACACGCCGTTATGGTGGACTGAAGTAGCTTGTTAGGAGATGGAACCTTTGAAGCAGCGATTGATTACCGGAATTGTTGCCGGAGTATTATTTTTAGGGTTATGTGTACTGGGAAACTGGCCGTATCAGGTTCTGCTTATTGCTATGGCTCTTATAGGTTTTTATGAATTTGTCAAAATGATAGGTATTCCTACGCTTTCCGGTACTACTGTTCTGGGTTACGCAGCTATTCTAAGCTTCATGATCCCATGGAATTTGCTTGGTGTTTCTGAGCCGTTATCCTGGGAGCAAGGGATTTGGATTCTGCTGTTATTGTTCCTTCTGGTCACCGTTTTTACTAAGAATAAATTAGATATTCGAGTAACAGCGTTGCTGTTTACTGGTATAGTATACATTGGAATGGGCTTCTCTTATATGGCCGTGGCTCGTGCATCGGATGACGGACATGGTTTGTTCTGGACTTTTTTGCTCCTGTTCTGCATTTGGGGCAGTGATGCGGGAGCATATTTTGTAGGCAGAAGCTTTGGTAAGAACAAGCTCTGGCCGGCCATCAGTCCTAACAAAACGGTGGAAGGTGCTGTTGGCGGGGTACTGATCTCGATGCTTATTTCTATCGTGTTTGCGCTGCTTGCTCCTGAACACTTGACGATAGGACGAGCATTGCTTATTGGGCTTTCTTGTGCGATATTAGGACAGCTTGGAGATCTTGTGCAGTCAGCTTATAAACGTGCGTATGGCATTAAAGACTCAGGTACACTTTTGCCAGGGCATGGCGGTATTCTTGATCGATGTGACAGCTGGATTATCGTATTTCCATTCGTACATATTGTAATGCTTATGCCTTACTATTAAACGAAGGGAGAGAGTATAACTATGAAAAAAATAAGTGTTCTAGGTTCGACGGGTTCGATCGGCACTCAGACTCTAGATGTCATCGCAATGCACCCAGACTCTTTTGAAGTAGATGGCTTGGCGGCCGGAACAAATACAGCATTATTACTGGAGCAAGTTCGTCGTTTTAACCCGCGTAGAGTCTCTGTGGCAACGAAAGAGCTGGCAGATGAGATTAGATCCAGCCTACCTTCTGGTATAGAGCTTTACAGTGGGAATGAAGGGCTTGTGGAAGTGGCGGCTGGCGGCGATGCTGAAATGGTCGTAACGGCTGTTATGGGAAGCGTAGGGCTTCAATCAACACTAGCGGCAATTGAAGCCGGCAAACATATTGGACTCGCCAATAAGGAGACATTAGTAACGGCCGGACATTTGGTCACTGATCTTGCGAATCGTAAGGGAGTTAAGCTGTTGCCGATTGATAGTGAGCATTCAGCTATTTACCAATGTCTCAATGGTGAGAATATCTCTGATATTGCCTACATCACTTTAACAGCATCCGGCGGCTCATTCCGTGACTTTACGCGTGATCAGCTTAAGGATGTGACGGTAGAAGATGCGCTTCGTCATCCGAATTGGAGCATGGGCGCGAAAATAACGATAGATTCTGCTACAATGGTGAACAAGGGCCTAGAGGTTATTGAAGCACATTGGTTATTCGGTCTTCCGTATGAACAAGTGAATGTGCTGCTGCACCCGGAGAGCATCATTCACTCTTATGTTGAATTCCGTGACAGCAGTATTATTGCCCAGCTTGGCAATCCCGATATGCGTGTCCCGATTCAATATGCACTTACTTATCCAGATCGTTGGGAATCTCCGGCACAGCGTTTATCGTTAGCTGAGATAGGACGTTTGACCTTCCGTGAAATGGACTTTGAACGTTACCCTGCACTGAAGCTAGCGATAGATTGTGGAAAAGCTGGTGGAACGGCGACTACGGCTTTCAATGCTGCAAACGAAATAGCTGTTGCTCGATTCTTGAGTCATGAGATCTCGTTTCTGCGTATTGAGGAGATTATCGGAGAAGTGCTAGATCGTCATAATAACGATCATAATCCGAATCTGGAACAAATTGAATCCTGTGATAGACGTGTTCGAGAACTGGCAGCTACGCTGTAGAACGTAGAAAGATCTCCTTTTAAAAATATAAGAAAGTATAAGTTTCACTTTATACATTATCCTTATATTTCTCGCGTAAACGCGTACCGTCTCCTTAAGGGACACCGATGGCGTTATTGCTTGACTGGAAATACTTACTTTGCCCTAAAAATAGGTTGGGACAGTTGATTCTCTTGTGCCTGATCGGAGAATAATGATAAATTAAGAGGACATACTTCGGTCTTACACCTAAAGGGGGATGATACGTTTGGAAATGGTTCAGGTCGTTTTTTTAACGGTGCTCATGTTTTTTGTACTTGTGACTGTACACGAATGGGGTCACTATTATTTTGCCAAACGCGCCGGTATTCTCGTGAGGGAATTTGCTATCGGTTTCGGTCCGAAACTGTTTTCTTATAAACGGAATGAGACTCAGTTCACTCTTCGCTTACTGCCTTTTGGCGGTTATGCCCGAATGGCTGGTGAAGATCCTGAGATTGTTGAGATTGGTTCTGGACAGACCATTGCGGTAAGGCTCGGACAAGACAATAAAGTTAAAAACATTTATCTGGATGCACTAGACACCCGTAGAAATGTTATCCGTGGTGAGGCGTTGAATACCGATCTCGAAGATAAATTGCAGATTACCTTAGATGTGGACGGAGAAGTTACTACTTATGATGTTCATCCGCAAGCGATGATGATTAAAGGGACGCAACAGACACAAATTGCACCTAAAGATCGTCAATTCGGCAGCAAGACCGTGGGTCAGCGTGCGTTGGCTATCGTTGCGGGTCCTGTGATGAACTTTCTGTTAGCCTTTGTACTCTTCGCCATCCATTTGCAAATGGTCGGTATTCAAGTTGAAAATCCTACTTTTGTTAAGATTGGCGACGTCTCCGAAGGAATGCCTGCACAAGAAGCAGGACTCCAAAAGGGCGACATCATTGTCTCCATCAATGGTGAGAAAATCGGTGCTGATTACCAAAAAATGATTAGCTTGACCTCGGAGTCCAAAGGTAAAGAAATGAACTGGACGCTGCAACGGGGAGAGGAAACCCTTAACGTCACGCTAGTTCCTCGTAGTATGGAAGGACAAGAAGGCGGTAAAATAGGTATTACTCCTGAGCTGCCTACTCGTAAAGCTGGTTTTGGCGAGACGATAACAGGTTCAGGAAAAGCTATGGTCGATACAACAGAAGCTATCTTTTTGGGCTTTAAACAATTGATCAATAAATTCAATATGGATGATATTGGAGGTCCGGTCCGTACGTTTGAGGTAACCGGTCAAATTGCTCAACAAGGTATTCAGTATCTTACCTACTGGGCCGCTATTTTGAGTCTATATCTGGGGATATTTAACCTCTTGCCGATTCCGGCACTCGATGGAAGCCGTCTGGCATTCCTAGGTGTAGAGGCACTGCGTGGCAAACCTGTGGATCCGGGTCATGAAGGCATGGTTCACTTTGTAGGTTTTGCACTGCTATTTTTATTAATGATTGCTGTTACGTATAATGATATTTTACGTTTGATCAGCGGCTAATTTTCTTCGGGAGGCATTCCATTACATGGCTAAAGATAAACAATTCGTTACGGAAATCACGCCGCAAAGCGAGGATTTCTCACGCTGGTATATTGATGTTATTAAAAAAGGAGACTTGATGGATTACTCTCCTGTTCGTGGCTGTATTGTATTTAAGCCAGAAGGCTATGAAATATGGGAGCATATTCAGGAGGAAATGAACCGTCGCCTCAAGGAAACTGGACATCGGAACGCTTATTTTCCGGTGTTCATTCCGGAGAGTTTCTTTCAGAAGGAAAAGGATCACATTGAAGGCTTTAATCCAGAGCTGCCATGGGTAACAGAAGCGGGTGGTGACGTACTTGAGGAACGTCTCGCAGTTCGTCCTACTTCAGAGACCATGTTCGGCCACATGTACTCCAAATGGATTCAATCCTATCGTGACCTTCCTGTACTTATCAATCAATGGGCGAACGTGGTTCGTTGGGAGAAACGTACATTACCATTTATCCGCACGACTGAGTTTCTTTGGCAAGAAGGGCATACCGCACATGAGAATGAAGCGGAAGCTCGTGAAGAAACTATGCGGATGCTGGATAACTACCGTGATTTTGTCGAGACCTATCTTGCCATTCCGGTAATTACCGGACAAAAGACACCTTCCGAGCGTTTTGCCGGTGCGGTAGATACGTATTCTATTGAAGCGATGATGAAGGATGGACGCGCTGTTCAGGCTGCTACTTCACATTACCTCGGCACCAAGTTTGCCACAGCTTTTGAGATTCAATATTTAAGCCGTGACAATAATTTGGAGTATGTACACACTACTTCATGGGGCTCAACGACTCGTTTGATTGGCTCCTTGATTATGGTACATGGAGATGATCGCGGTCTTGTTCTGCCGCCTAAGGTAGCTCCAACGCAAGTTATTATGATTCCTATCGGACCTCCTAAGACCCGCGAAGCTGTGATTGGGCGGACGGACGAGCTGTTCAAGGAATTGAAGAATGCTGGCGTTCGTGTACGTGTAGATGATCGCTCAGATGTTACTCCAGGCTGGAAGTTTAATGAATATGAAATGCGTGGAGTGCCAGTACGTTTGGAGCTTGGACCACGCGATATGGAGAATGGCGTCTGCGTTCTCGTCTCACGTGTCACCGGTGAGAAGAAGGTTATTCAACAGGAAAACCTCGTAGAAGAGGTTCAAACAATGCTTGAACAGGTTCACAACGAAATGTTCGAACGTGCCCTGAAATTCCGCGAGGACCACTTCTATTCTGTGGATTCCTTGGAGGAAATGAAGGCTTCGATGGATGAAAAACGTGGATTTGCTCTAGCTGGGTGGTGTGGTTCCGAAGAATGCGAGTCCAAAGTTAAGGAAGAGACAGGTGCGGGTAGCCGCAATATTCCTTTTGATCCAGCGGAGACTAAGCAAGTCTGCATTTGCTGTGGCCAACCAGCCAAGCATACTGTGGTTTTTGCAAAGGCATATTAATCTTTAGGCACCGATCAACAGTCTTGTAGTATTTTAATTTAGCTTCTGGAGAGAGGAGTCGGCGGGCCGTAAGAACCCAATGCTTTTTGAACCCAGAAGCTTTTTAAAATATAAGAATTTATAGGCTTTCGCTATAAATTATCCTTATATTTTTACGAGAAACAGTTGTCGTCTTTAAAAGATGAAAACATTGTTTCTTCTTATCATATTGTACTTTCACTGTATATCATGGATAGTTTTAACTGGGTTATTAAAGGTGGGAGGAAAGCATGGAACAAAACCAGGAGAGAAGAAAAAGGTTCGAGCTCTTGATGAAGCAGGGTGAAATACCGCCTGCAATCATGGATCCCTACTTTTTAGACGGGTATATAGAACGTGTTGAGATCAGTCGCGGCAACCGAGACTGGCAAATCGTTATTACGAAAGAAAGTCTGGTTCCAGCACAGGTATATCGGACATTTTGCCTTAGAATGCGCGAGAAGCTACAGCATATAGCTAAAGTAAGCTTTTTGTTCCTATACGATGAGAAGGTTAGTAGAGCAGAGCTTGTCCAAGAATATTGGGGACTGTTTCTGGAGTGGGTGCATCGGGAGATTCCATCGGTAAACGGCTGGCTGACCCGCTCCTCACAGGAGCTTAAAGAGGACACTTTAATGTTAACGATGAGTGATTCCACCTCGATGGAGCTGGCTCGCAAAAAAGGCATCGATGGTGCAATTATTAAATTTTATGATAAATATTTCGGTCTCTCCTTAAAAGTTAAATTACTAATGGCGGAGAACGAAAATAATAATGTTGAAGCATTCGAAGAATTTCAGCAAAAGCTTCAGCAAGAACAACGCGAGATTGTTGAGCAGATGATGACTGCTGTGGAAACAGAAGCTCCTGCTGATGATAGCGATCCTAATGAAGTAATTAAGCTTCAAGTGGGGTATGAAATTAAGGAACAAGCCGTGCCGATTCTTGAAATTCAAGATGAAGAGAAGAAAATTACAATTCAGGGTACCATTTTTGGTCTGGATCGTAAGGAGCTTCGCAATGGCAGTACCTTGTTCACTTTCAGTCTGACCGATTTTACGGATTCTTTACAAATGAAGATGTTCGCGAAGACTAAAGATGATCTGAAGGTTATGAGTCAGCTAGCTAATGGCAAATGGGTAAGAGCACGCGGGAAAGTTGAATATGACCGTTTTATGCAGATTCCTGAGCTCGTGATGATCCCTTCGGATTTAACGGAAGTTAAGGCACCGCCTGCGCGTAAAGATACTGCTCCTAAGAAACGGGTGGAATTCCACCTTCACACTACGATGAGTACGATGGATGCAGTCACTCCGATCACTACCTATGTCAAAACAGCTGCCCAGTGGGGTCATCCTGCGATTGCTATTTCTGATCACGGCGGCGTTCAGGCTTTTCCTGATGCAAACCATGCAGCTCATAAGCATAAGATAAAAATGATTTATGGTGTGGAAGCTAATGTTGTGAATGATTCTGTGAATATTGTCGAGAACGCTCAGCCTTTGGACTTGAAGACAGCTACCTATGTAGTGTTTGATATAGAAACCACGGGTTTATCGATTACCCGCAATAATATTACGGAGCTGGCGGCCATTAAAATGTGCGAAGGCAAAGAAGTAGACCGTTATTCTACTTTTGTGAATCCGCATGAGAAAATTCCTTATCATATTCAGCAATTGACCAATATTACGGATGAAATGGTTAAGGATGCTCCTGATCTTGAGCCAGTGCTGCGTAAGTTTGTTGAATTTGTGGGTGACAGTATCCTTGTAGCTCATAACGCCAGATTTGATATGGGTTTTATTCAGGCCTCGTTACGTAAAATAGGTGAACCTGATCTTCCGAATCCATCTCTTGATACGCTTGAGCTCGCACGGTTACTATATCCAAGCATGAAGAATCACAGGCTGAACACATTAGCCGATAAATATAAAGTTCTTCTGGAAAGCCATCACCGAGCGATTGATGATACCATAGCACTCGGCGGTATATTAACAGGATTGCTCGCAGATGCTGAAAAGATGAAGGGCATGACCCGCCTTGATCGACTAAATGATTATGTGGGTAATGATCTTTCGAACACAAGACCGTTCCACTGTAATATTTATGCACTTAATCAAATAGGCAAAAAAAATCTCTATAAGCTCATTTCCATGTCACATACGGAATATTTCAAGCGTGTACCTTGTATTCCGAAATCCAAGCTGGAAGAGCATAGAGATGGACTACTAGTGATTTCCGGTTGTGAACGTGGAGAGTTTTTTGAAGCAGTACTCAACAAAACGACTGAGGAAGCCATGGAGGTTGCTCATTTTTATGATGTGCTGGAGATTCAGCCATTGACCATGTACATGCACTTGGTGGACAAGGGCTTTGTAGCAGGTCCTGATGAGCTTCGCGATGTAGTCCGGAAGGTTTGCGAAATAGGGGAACAGTTGAATAAACCTGTTATCGCAACTGGGAATGTGCATTATCTTGAACCCCGGGACAAGCTGTATCGTGATATTACGATTAATGGGATCACAGGCTTTAGTCCGCTTAAAGACCAACGCAAACCGGATGCACACTTCCGCACAACGGATGAAATGCTGTCTGAATTCGAATTTCTCGGTGCTGAAAAAGCGATGGAAGTCGTTGTCACAAATACAGTTGAGCTGGCGGAGCGTTTTGAAGAACTGGAGCTATTTCCAGATAAGCTATTTACACCAATTATTGACGGTGCGGACGAAGAAATTCGCGAGACCTGCTACAATACTGCCAAATCCATTTACGGTGAAGAGCTGCCTGAGGTAGTTATTGCCCGTTTGGAGAAAGAGCTTGCACCGATTATTAAATACGGGTTCTCTGCCAACTATTTGATTTCTGAACGTCTCGTTAAAAAGTCAAATCAGGATGGGTATCTCGTAGGCTCGCGGGGTTCCGTAGGTTCTTCTGTAGTCGCTACATTTCTTGGGATTTCAGAAGTTAATCCTTTGCCTGCGCATTATATTTGCCTAGACCCCAAGTGTCGCCATAGTGAATGGTTCCTGGACGGTAGTGTGCGGAGCGGATTCGATTTACCAGATAAAGTCTGCCCGGATTGCGGTCAGAAGCTCAAAGGTGAAGGCCAGGATATTCCGTTCGAGACCTTCCTTGGATTTAAAGGGGATAAAGTTCCCGATATCGACTTGAACTTCTCAGGGGAATATCAGCCGAATGCACATAACTTTACTAAAGAAATGTTTGGTGAAAAAAATGTATTCCGTGCCGGAACGATTGGTACCGTAGCTGAAAAGACTGCCTTCGGATTTGCAAAAAAATACGAAGAACTGCACCAGAAACGTTGGCGTGGAGCTGAAGTTGGCCGTCTGGCGGCTGGCTGTACAGGCGTTAAACGTAGTACGGGACAGCATCCGGGTGGTATAGTCGTTGTTCCAGACTATATGGAGGTAGAAGATATTACGCCAGTACAATTCCCGGCGGATGATGTCAATGCTGAATGGAAGACCACACACTTTGATTATCACGCTTTTGACGCGAATTTGCTGAAGCTTGATATTCTGGGTCATGATGATCCGACGATGATGCGGATGCTTCAGGATTTGACAGGTGTTGATCCTACTTCTATCCCGATGAATGATCCGAAAGTAATGAGCATGTTTAACTCTACAGATGCACTTGGAGTGAGACCAGACGAGATCAGATCACCGGTTGCGACCTATGGTGTGCCCGAAATGGGTACCAAGTTCGTACGTCAAATGCTTATTGAGTCGAAGCCGTCCAGCTTTGCTGACTTACTGCAAATATCAGGTTTGTCTCATGGGACTGGAGTTTGGCTTGGTAACGCTCAAGAGCTTATAAAGAATAACACTTGTAACATTAAGACCGTTATCGGTTGTCGTGATGACATCATGCTCTTCTTAATTTATAAAGCGGGAATGGATGCGAGCTTGGCCTTTAAAATTACCGAGAGTGTTCGTAAAGGTAAAGGTTTATCTGACGAATGGATCGAGGAAATGAAAAAGTGCAAGGTCCCACAATGGTATATTGATTCTTGTCTGAAGATTCAATACATGTTCCCGAAGGCACATGCTGCTGCATACGTAATTTCTGCAGTACGTACCGCCTACTTCAAGCTGTATCATCCTATTGAATATTATGCGACTTATTTCTCTGTACGTGCAGCGGATTTTGATATTGAATTGTGCTGTAAAGGGTATGAAGCCATCAGCCGTCAGATCGTAGAAATTGAGCAAAAAGGATTTCAGGCTTTGCCCAAGGAAAAGGCTATGTTGCCTGTCCTTGAGATGGCTTTGGAGATGACAGCACGTGGGTTTACATTCAAGAACATTGATCTTTACCGCTCAGAAGCGAATAAGTTTATTGTTGATGACAAGAGTTTGATTCCTCCGTTTTCTGCTTTAGCGGGAATTGGTGAGAATGCTGCTATCAACATAGCTGCTGCGAAAGATGCTGGCGAGTTCCTGTCTATTGAAGATTTCCAGCAGAAATCAAAGGCAAGTAAGACGGTTATTGAGCTGCTGACCGGCATGGGCTGCTTCCGCGGTTTACCGGAAAGCAATCAACTTTCCCTATTTTAAAGGCTTTAACAACCCTTATTTCATGGCTAGAAAAGAGTGCTCCAAAGGGGGAGTCAAGGGCTAGCACTTGTCAGTCCAGTTTCCCTATGGTATAATTTCTTTGGTAATAATGAGATAAGTCCGTTGTGTAAAGAGTGGGGAAACCCACTCTTTATCTTTGGTATATAGCAAAAGACAAGTTCGTGGAGGTAATTTTCTTTTGAGCACACCCAAATCTAAAATTAAACAAACGGTAGAGCAGATGCTCGGGCCCTATCTCGACGACAATGGTTTCGAACTGGTGGACGTTGAATACGTGAAGGAAGGCTCCAATTGGTTTCTGCGTATATTCGTAGATAAAGAAGGCGGCATTGATATTGATGACTGCGGGATCATTAGCGAATATTTCAGTCAGAAGTTAGATGAGAATGATCCTATTCCTGAGGCATATTTCCTTGAGGTATCCTCGCCGGGAGCAGAGCGTCCTCTCAAAAAAGCTGCGGATGTAGCTAAAGCGGTAGGTAAGGACGTGTATGTGACTGTTTATGAGCCGATTCAAGGACTCAAAGAATTTGAAGGTCGTTTGCTCTCGTTCGAGAACGAGGAACTGCTCATCTCCGCGGGCAAAAAAGAACATGTAGTACCGTACGCCAAGGTCGCAAGTGCGAGATTGGCCATTATTTTTTAACGTCTTGAAAGGGGGGCCGGAAATTCATGAGTATGGAGTTTATTGAAGCAATGAATGAGCTGGAGAGGGAGAGAGGCATCAGTAAAGATGTGCTGTTTGAAGCGATTGAAGCGGCGCTGATCTCTAGTTATAAACGTAATTTCAATGCAGCACAGAACGTGCGTGTTGACATGAATCGCAATACAGGTGTCATTAAAGTGTTTGCCCGCAAGTTAATTGTTGAGGAGGTCCTGGATACAAGGACTGAAATCTCATTGCCGGCAGCCAGAGAAATTAACCCGCATTTCCAGCTGGAAGATATCGCTGAGCTTGAAGTGACACCTCGTGATTTTGGACGTATTGCCGCACAGACTGCTAAGCAGGTTGTAACTCAACGGATTCGCGAAGCAGAGCGTGGACTTATCTATAATGCTTTTATCGACAAAGAAGATGATATCGTTACTGGACTAGTTCAACGTCAAGATATGCGGAACATTTACATTGATCTTGGTAAAATCGAAGCGGTTCTTCCGCTTAGCGAATTGATGCCAGGTGAAAAGTTCAAACAAAGCGAACGCATCAAGGCTTATATCACAAAAGTTGAGAATACAACAAAAGGTCCGCAGATTATGCTCTCCCGCAGTCATCCAGGATTACTTAAGCGTCTGTTCGAGCTTGAAGTTCCTGAAATATTTGACGGTGTAGTTGAGATTCGTTCTGTAGCTCGTGAAGCTGGCTTCCGCTCGAAGATTGCTGTGTATTCCCGCAATCCAGAAGTAGATCCCGTTGGTTCTTGCGTAGGTCCAAGAGGCACACGCGTTCAGACCATCGTTACTGAGCTTCGCGGTGAGAAGATCGATATCGTCCGTTATTCTGATCTGGTGCAGGAATATGTTGCGAATGCACTTAGCCCTTCAAAGGTTCTTGAAGTTCAAGTCTTTGAAGCGGAGAAGATGGCGAGAGTTATCGTTCCTGACTATCAATTGTCATTGGCTATCGGTATTAAAGGGCAAAATGCACGTCTTGCCGCTAAACTTACCGGCTGGAAAATTGATATCAAGAGTGAAACTCAAGCGGAGCAGGAATACGGCAGACCGAAATCTTCTATTGATGAAATGCATCAGGATTCCGTCTCCATAGATTAATTAACCTGCTTGACGGGAGGCGTTTGTTATGAAACAAAAAAAAGTGCCGCTGCGTAAATGCGTTGCTACCCAAGAGATGATGCCTAAAAAAGAGCTGATTCGTGTGGTGAGAACGCCTGAAGGTGAAGTGCTGATTGATCTGACGGGTAAGAAGTCAGGCCGTGGTGCTTACATATGCGGCAAGCTTGAATGCTTTCAGCTGGCACAAAAGAACAAAGCACTTGACCGGGCATTGAAATGTCAAGTGAGTCCTGAAATCTACGCCCAGCTAGCCCGGGAGTTTACTTCCGTGGAAGAGCAGTTTCTAGCAGCAAAGGATAGTGAGGATAATGAGTAAGGCGCTTTCTTATTTAGGGCTTGCCATGAGAGCAGGCAAGATAGTCACCGGTGACGAGGCTGTACTCAAAGCTGTACGGTCTTCAGAGGCGAAGCTGGTCGTTCTGGCAGGTGACGCTTCAGATAATACCCAAAAAAAGTTCCGTGATAAATGCGGAACTTACGATATTCCACTAGTAATCGCATTTCACCGGGATGAACTCGGTGCAAGTATTGGTAAAGACCAGCGTGTAGTACTGGCCATTACGGATAAAGGATTCGCGGAAATGATCTCCAAGCAACTCGGAGATACTGTCGGAGGTGGATTTATTGACTAAAGAAGAGAACAAAGATAAATTGCGCGTGTACGAATACGCAAAGTCACTAAACATGAGCAGTAAAGAAATTATTACTATTCTGAAGCGTTTGAATGTCCCCGTGAATAATCATATGAGTGTCATGGAGAATGGATCCGTGAACAAAGTTGAACAGTTCTTTAAGGATATCAAATCAAACGCTGCAGCCAAGCGGGATACCGGCACCAGCAGCCGGCCGGTAACAACCGGTGCGGTAACAGCCGAACCTCAAAGTGCTCAGAATGCCAACAAAAATCAACAGGAAAAGCAGGTAGGTATGAACAGTAACCAAAACAACAACCAATCGACGACGTCCCCAAGGCCCCAAAGCGGACAAGATTCCCGCAGAACACAAACAGGTTCAACGCAGAATGCACGTCCGCAACAAAGCGGTGCTCCACGTACTAACAGTACTAGCAGTACTAGTAGCAGCCGCCCGCAAGGCAGCACTACTGGCGGCAATCGCCCACAAGGTAGCAACACAAGTGGCAGCCGTCCGCAAAGCAGTAATACTGGCGGTAACCGTCCACAAGGTAGCAATACCGGTGGCAGCCGTCCGCAAGGCAGCAATACTGGTGGTAGCCGCCCACAAGGCAGCAACACTGGTGGAAGCCGTCCACAAGGCAGCAACACAAGTGGCAGCCGTCCGCAAGGACAAAGCAGTGCACCGCGCACTGACAGCCGTCCACAAGGTCAATCTGGCACAGGCGGAGGTTTCACCCGCGGTGATGACAGAGGTCCCAAAAAGAACACAACTGGTGGCAGACCGAATAATAATCAAAGACGTTTCGATGATGGTAAAGGTGGTAACTACCGCGGTCGTGGTGGTAAGAATGGTCGTGGCAAGAACCAACCAATGGTACACCGCGAGAAGATCGATAACACACCTAAGAAAATCATTGTTCGTGGCAGCATGACCGTTGGTGAAACAGCGAAATTGCTTCACAAGGATGCTTCTGAAGTAATCAAAAAGCTGATTTCGATGGGTGTTATGGCTACCATCAACCAAGAACTTGATATCGACACCATTTTGCTGCTCGCTGCTGAATTTGGCGTAGAAGTAGAAGTGAAGATTCCTGTTGACGAGGACAGCTTCGAAACAGTGGAAGAGAATGACAATGAAGAGGATCTTCAGACTCGTCCTCCAGTAGTTACTATTATGGGTCACGTTGACCATGGTAAAACTACACTGCTTGATGCTATTCGTTCGACCAATGTGACGCTAGGCGAAGCTGGCGGAATCACTCAGCACATCGGTGCTTATCAAGTCGAGATCAACCAAAAGAAAATCACGTTCCTTGATACACCTGGTCACGAAGCATTTACTGCTATGCGTGCTCGTGGTGCACAGGTTACGGATATGACAATTATCGTAGTAGCTGCTGATGACGGTGTTATGCCTCAGACCGTCGAAGCTATTGCACACGCTAAGGCTGCTGGACTTCCGATTATTGTCGCTGTTAATAAAATCGACAAACCGGGTGCAGATCCTGATAAGGTGAAGCAAGAGCTTACAAGTTATGAACTTGTTCCTGAAGAGTGGGGTGGAGATACCATCTTCGTTAACCTCTCTGCGAAACAACGTATTAACTTGGAAGAACTGCTGGAAATGATCCTGCTCGTAGCTGAAGTTAATGAGTACAAAGCGAACCCTGACAAACGGGCACGCGGTACTGTTATAGAAGCTGAGCTTGATAAATCCCGTGGACCAGTTGCTCGTATACTCGTTCAAAACGGTACGTTGAAAGTCGGCGATGCTTTTGTAGCAGGTAACTGCTTCGGACGTGTACGTGCGATGGTCAATGATAAAGGTCGTAAGATCAAAGAAGCTGGACCATCTACTCCAGTAGAAATTACTGGTTTGACTGAGGTGCCACAAGCTGGCGATCCGTTTATGGCTTTCGAAGACGAGCGTAAAGCGCGTGCGATTGCTGATAGACGTTCCACTTCCCAACGTCAATCTGAACTGAATACGAACACCCGTGTAACTTTGGATGATCTGTTCCAGCACATTAAAGATGGCGAGATCAAAGACCTTAACGTGATCATCAAGGCTGACGTTCAAGGTTCAGTCGAGGCGCTTAAAGGATCCTTGGCTAAGATCGAAGTGGAAGGCGTACGCGTGAAGATCATTCACAGCGGTGCTGGTGCGATTACTGAATCCGATATTACGCTTGCAGCAGCATCTAATGCTATCGTTATCGGCTTTAACGTTCGTCCAGACGCACAGACCAAAGCAGCTGCTGAGCAAGAAAAAGTAGATGTTCGTCTGCACAACATTATCTACAATGTAATTGAAGAAATCGAAAGTGCCATGAAAGGTATGCTCGATCCTATCTATAAAGAGAATGTTATCGGTCACGCCGAAGTTCGTAGCGTGTTCAAAATCAGCAAAGTGGGTACCATTGCAGGATGTATGGTTACTTCCGGTAAAATTACCCGTAATGCTGAAATGCGCTTGATCCGTAGCGGAATCGTAGTGTTCACAGGTAAGGTTGATACTTTGAAACGTTTCAAAGATGATGCCAAAGAAGTGGCGCAAGGTTATGAATGTGGCATAACTTTGGAACGCTATAATGACGTCCAAGAGGGCGACATTATCGAAGCGTTTCTTATGGAAACTGTAGAGCGCTAAGCGAAGAGGTGAATATAGATGTCTAAAATTAGAGCAGGACGAGTGGGCGAGCAGATCAAGAAAGAGCTTAGTCAACTTATCCAAAGCGGTCTGAAAGACCCTCGAATCGGTTTTGTAACTGTAACTGGCGTAGACGTGACTAACGATCTATCGCAAGCCAAGGTATACCTAAGCGTGTTCGGGGATGAAGAGCAGAAGTCAGACTCACTTAAAGCGATTGAGAAAGCCAATGGTTTTCTTCGCTCAGAGCTTGGCAAGGCCATTCGCCTTCGGCATACACCGGAGCTGATCTTCAAGATCGACGAATCTGTCGCTTATGGCAGTCATATTGAGAAGCTTCTTGGAGAGCTTCATAAGAACGATTAGAAATAAGTGATTAAAGTGGGGTTCAAAATAGCGTTATGCTATTTTGAACAACCTTTAAAAAGGAGACGGCGAATGCAGAGCTATGAACAAAGTCTCCAGCAGACCCGTGAGTTTCTGCTGGAACACGACGATTACCTTGTAGTGTCGCATGTTCAGCCGGACGGAGATGCAGTCAGCTCCACCCTTGCGGTGGGCTGGCTTCTCTCATGTCTGGGCAAAAAATACACTATGCTGAATGAAGGACCAATCCCGAAGCGAATGGAATACCTATGGCATTCGGATGAAATCATCAATATGGCCTCTAGTGAACCGCCCCGTCAATACAGCAACGTCATCTGTGTGGATTGTGCGGATTTTCAGCGAGTAGGGCTGACAAATCGCTATTTTGCGAATGAGGCTCTTATCCTGAATATTGATCACCATCCAACAAATAACGGTTATGGATTAGTTAATTTAATCAAACCGGATGCAGCTGCGACAGCGGAAATTTTGTTCGACCTGCTGAAGACATTCGAGATCGAATGGGATATTGATATCGCCACAGCTATATATACGGGTCTGTTAACAGATACCGGTGGTTTTCGTTATACCAACACATCACCAAAAGTAATGGCAGCTGTATCTGAGCTATTATCCCTTGGAGTTAACGGTCCTGAACTCGCTGAGACCTTGCTTGAAGAAATGACGCTGCCACAGGTTAAAATATTAAATAAAGCCTTAAATACGCTGGAATTATCTCCTGAAGGAGATATTGCCTGGCTATATGTTACACCCGAGCATATGATCGAATGTGCTGCTGCTAATGAAGATTTGGAAGGAATCGTGAACTACCCTCGTAATATTCGGGGCGTGGAAGTAGGCATTCTTTTTAAAGTTATTCACGAACATGCGGTCAAGGTTAGCCTACGTTCTGCCGGTAAAGTAGACGTGGCTGCATTGGCGCAAACGTTTGGAGGCGGCGGTCATACCCGTGCTGCAGGTGCGCGTATAGAAGCTACGTTTGAAGAGGCAATAGCTCAGGTGCTTGAGGAGGTAAGACGTCATTTATGAGTGAATTAGAAGGTGTTCTGGCGGTTTATAAACCGGCAGGCTTCACTTCACATGATGTTGTAGCCAAGGCACGTCGTATTCTCGGCATGAAACGGATTGGTCATACGGGGACACTAGATCCCCAAGTGACGGGTGTATTGCCGCTTTGTCTGGGACGTGCGACTCGCGTTGTGGAGTATATTCAGGAGCTGCCCAAAGAATATGTGGCAACACTGAGACTGGGGATGTCCAGTGATACTGAAGACTTAACTGGAACCATTACGGAAACTGTAGATGAGGTTCATGTAACTGAGGAAGAGATTCTTGCAGTGCTTGCCTCTTTTAAAGGCGTAATTTCTCAGGTTCCTCCCATGTACTCTGCGGTGAAAGTAGACGGCAAACGTCTTTATGAATTGGCTAGAGAAGGCAAAACCGTTGAACGGAAAAGTCGTGAAGTAGAGATTTATGAAATCGAAATGACGGATATGACTTGGGAAGGTAATCATCCCGACATCACTTTCCGGGTATTATGCTCCAAAGGCACGTATATTCGTACACTTTGTGTTGATATCGGTCGTGCGCTTGGGCTGCCGGGTGTAATGGTGAAGCTGGAGAGAACAATGTCGGCAGGAATTTCTGCCAGCCATTGTTTATCCCTTGAGGATATTGCCGCGCACAAGGAAGCCGGAACATTGAAAGATCATTTAATCGCTGCAGATGAGGCAATCTCGCATTTGCCAAAGCATACCGTTATGGATGAGAAGAAGAAGGCAGCACTGCAGGGTCAACGTTTGTCTTCGCGGTTCATTGCTCCAGAAGTGAAGACAGCAGGTCAAATTCGGCTATACGATCTTCAGGGATTGTTTCTTGGCATTTATGAGCTGGAAGAGACAGGTGCTATTGCCCCAGTAAAAGTGTTTGCACAAGCTTAAATCAATTTTACCAAGTGAATTGTAGGTGAGAAACAGCGTGAGAACCGTAACGTTAACCTATCCGATGTCGCCGGAGACTGCTGCCGAATGGGCACAACCTCAAGTGGCTGCTCTAGGGCAGTTTGACGGCCTGCATCGTGGACATGCCAGCGTCATTACATCCGCTGTGGCCTTAGCCCGTAAACAAGGTGTGCCGGCTGCAGTCCTTACATTTCATCCTCATCCCAAAGATGTTATGGGTAAGGGGGATTATGAAGGGTACTTGACGCCACCCTTTGAAAAGCAAGAGATTCTTGCCAGCATGGGTGTAGATATCCTGTATGTTATTGAATTTAATGAGCAGCTTTCCCGGGTTAGTCCACAGAATTTTGTCTCTGTTATGCTTTTGCCGCTACATATTGTAACTGCAGTTGTTGGCTTTGACTTTCGCTTTGGCTACCAAGGTGAAGGCGATGTTGAGATGCTTCGCAAGCTGGGTAAAGGTGTTATGAATGTGGAAGTTGCTCCTCCTTTTCTGCTTGAAGGTGAAAAGGTTAGCAGCTCCGGCATTCGCAAAAGTCTCCAAAATGGAGATCTGGGACTGGCAAACTCCTGGTTCGGACGTTGCTATCATCTGCGTGGTGAAGTGGGGCATGGTGAGAAGAGAGGCCGCACAATTGGTTTTCCAACTGCCAATTTGAAGCTCAGTGATCATTTTGTCATTCCGACCAAAGGTGTATATGCGGTCCGAGTCTTTTATAAGGATAAAGTTCTGTACGGGGTTATGAACGTGGGTGTTAAACCAACCTTTCATGAGGGTGTGTTGACTCCGAGCTTTGAGGTTCATCTGTTTGACTTCGAGGGTGACCTGTATGATCAAGAGCTTAAGGTAGAATTGGTATCTTACATTCGTCCAGAACGGAAGTTTGACTCCATTGGGGCATTGATTACTCAGATTGGCGAGGATGCAGAAACCGCAAAGAAGATTCTGGAGTATAATTTATAGTCATCCCGGACAAGCCGTTTACTTTTGTTAATGGAGATGCTATACTAAGTAACGTTGCTGGCTTACAGCATCATAACCTTAGCTTGGTTGCACGTTCTCACCGACGGTGACGAGGCTAGTGGCGATTATATTGAAGGAGGTGAACAGGATGGCATTAACTCAAGAACGTAAACATCAATTGATCGACGAGCACAAAACTCACGAATCCGATACTGGATCCCCTGAGGTGCAAGTTGCTATCCTAACGGAGAACATCGTTAATTTGACTGACCACTTGCGTACGCACAAGAAAGATCATCACTCCCGTCGTGGATTGTTGAAAATGGTTGGACAACGTCGTAAACTTCTGGCGTATTTGAAAAACAAAGACATCAGACGTTACAGCGCCCTGATCGAAAGACTGGGATTGCGTCGTTAATTTTCCATAAGATTACTCTTAAAGCAGCCTGGTTGTATACCGTATGTCCTTCTCGGAGCGACAGCGGGACAGCTGGGTTGCTTTTTGAAAATTTAGGGAAAACTAAATATTAGGATCGATGAGATTATTCGCAAAAACGGCGACTTTACTTTTCAGTAAGGCCCAGCCGTTTCTTCTTATATGCATACAGAATAGGCAGACTCCCATTGGGACAAGCCTTTCCGATTCATTTAGATCGATATGTGAACCTGCTATTTTAGACTGCGGGTCTACTACTATTCAAGGAGGTATTTATGGAAAAACGTGTAGAAATGCAGCTGGGTGGAAGACGCCTTGTGCTGGAAACGGGCCGCCTGGCTAAACAAGCAAACGCAGCCGTTATGGTTCGTTACGGAGATACAGCGGTGCTATGTACAGTTACAGCTTCAACTGAGCCGAAGGATTTGGATTTTTTCCCACTAACAGTCAACTACGAGGAAAGATTATATGCAGTAGGTAAAATTCCTGGTGGTTTCATTAAACGTGAAGGCAGACCTAGTGAAAAAGCAATTCTGTCCAGCCGTTTGACTGACCGTCCAATTCGCCCGCTGTTCCCGGAAGGATTCCGTAATGATGTACAAGTACTTAATCTGGTAATGAGTGTGGATCAAGATTGCACACCGGAAATTGCCGCTATGATTGGTACCTCGGCAGCACTTAGTATTTCTGATGTGCCGTTTGACGGCCCTATCGGAGGCGTGAATGTAGGCCGGATCAACGGTGAATTTATCATTAACCCTGATATTGCACAGCAGGCTATAAGTGATATTTTTCTGACAGTTGCTGGTACTAAGGACGCTATTATGATGGTTGAAGCGGAAGCTAATGAAGTTCCGGAAGAAGTTATGCTGGAAGCGATCATGTTCGGGCATGCAGAAATCCGCAATATCGTAGCTACGATTGAAGAATTGGTTGCAATCGCTGGTAAAGAAAAAATGGCAGTGAAGCTGCATGCAGTTAATGCTGAAGTGAACACTGAGGTTCGTGCATTTGCACAAGCCCGTTTGGTAGATGCAGTTAAGATTGCTGAGAAGCATGCTCGCCAAGAAGCTATTGATGAAGTTAATAATGAGACAGTTACGTATTTCGCTGAGAAATACATAGAAACACCAGAACTTCTGAAGGATGTTAAGGAAGTATTACACGATATCGTGAAGGAAGAAGTTAGACGTCTGATTACGCATGACAAGGTGCGTCCGGATGGTCGTAAGCTGGATGAAATTCGTCCGATCGATTGTGATACAAACCTGTTGCCACGTACGCATGGATCTGGATTGTTTACTCGTGGACAAACGCAAGCACTTAGCGTATGTACGCTTGGCGCACTCGGCGATGTACAAATTCTTGACGGTATTGATCTAACTGAAACTAAACGGTTTATGCACCATTACAATTTTCCTCCGTTCAGCGTAGGTGAAGCACGTCCGCTAAGAGCACCAGGTCGTCGTGAGATTGGTCACGGAGCATTGGGTGAACGCGCATTGTCTAAGGTTATCCCAAGTGAAACAGAATTCCCGTACACTATTCGTCTTGTGTCTGAGGTGATTGAGTCTAACGGTTCGACTTCACAAGCAAGTATCTGTGCAAGTACACTGGCTATGATGGATGCTGGGGTTCCGATCAAAGCGCCAGTAGCAGGTGTGGCTATGGGTCTGATCAAAGATGGCGACCATGTGTCTATTTTGACAGATATTCAAGGCATGGAAGATCATCTTGGCGATATGGACTTTAAAGTAGCAGGTACAGCAGCTGGTGTAACTGCGATCCAAATGGACATCAAGATCGATGGTATTAGCCGTCAAATTCTTCATGAAGCGCTACAACAGGCTAAGGAAGGCCGGATGCACATCTTGGGTAAAATGATGGAAGCTATCTCTGAGCCTAGAGCTAACCTGTCCAAATATGCTCCAAAAATTATTATCATCAACATCAATCCGGACAAAATCCGTGATGTTATTGGTGCTGGCGGTAAAATCATCAACAAAATTATCGAAGAAACCGGCGTAAAAATCGACATCGAACAAGATGGACGTGTCTTTATCGGCTCTTCGGATGAAGAAATGATCCAAAAAGCTCGTTCGATCATCGAAGGCATTGTGCGTGAAGTACAAGTCGGCGAAATCTACGTAGGTACAGTTAGACGGATTGAGAAATTCGGAGCATTTGTTGAACTTATTCCGGGTAAAGACGGATTGGTACACATTTCCCAATTGTCCACTGAGCGTGTGGCTAAGGTTGAAGATGTTGTAGCTGTCGGGGATACAATTACCGTTAAAGTTACCGAAATCGACCAACAAGGCCGGGTTAACCTGTCGCGTAAAGCGGTATTGACTTCGGAAACTGGAGCTAAAGCTTAAGTTTCGATTGTAGAGGTACCTTTTCTTTGGTACCTAATAGCATAATAAAAGGAGACAGAAGCGATTGCGTTCTGGCTCTTTTTTTATATGAATGGAAATAGACAAATACTATCACGCCTCTTGCCTCTGTTCTTATGACATAAATTCCTCTCTTGTCTCATAGATTGGGACAAAGTGTCTTTGTATTCGTGTGGAACGGACTACAAGTCGTTTCTACCGGGGAGGAAGTCGTCATGAAGACGGAAAAAGTGGCTTTAGTGGTTGCTTGTATTGCGATCGTGATAGGAATTGGCAGCACTCAGGGACCGGTAAAGGACATGCTTGCGCAATTGAAGCCGCAGGATGACCTAGCTGTGTGGAAGGATATTTCTAAGGCGGAGAACAATGATCTTCGGACACAGATTGAGACCGCCGCAGCCAAGCTAAATGCCCCTCCAGTGAATGCTGTGGTTGATCGGGTATGGAAGGCGATTCCGGGTTATAACGGGCTTGAAATTGATGTAGAGAGTACATATCGGAATGCTCTTTTGGCACCAAAAGAACCTATAAAATTTGTGTATCGGCAGATCGAACCACAGATATCCCTGAATCAACTGGGAGCTGAACCCATATATCGTGGGAATCCGGCTAAGCCGATGGTATCGCTGATGATTAATGTGGCGTGGGGAAATGAGTACATTGTGCCAATGTTGGATATTTTGGACGAAGAGAACGTTAAAGTTACGTTTTTTCTGGATGGGAGCTGGCTGAGTAAAAACCCGGAGCTGGCTAAAGAAATGCTAAAACGCGGTCATGAGATGGAGAATCATGCTTATACTCACCCTAATATGAGTACTTTAAGTCGTGCACGAGCTACTGTAGAAATTGAAAAGACACAAAAGCTGTTAAAGGAATCGCTTGGAGTCACTAATAAATGGTTCGCCCCCCCTTCTGGTGATTTCGATCAGGAGACAGTAGAAATTGCAGGCAGTTTAGGGCTCAAAACCGTACTATGGACCGTGGATACCGTAGATTGGCGTAATCCGTCTCCTGATTCTGTGGTTGCCAAAATCACAAGCAAAGCGGAACCAGGCACTTTAGTTCTAATGCATCCCACAGCCGCATCCTCCAAAGCTCTGAAGGCCATGATACGTGGAATCAAAGCAAAAGGGTTACAGCTAGGCACAGTTAGTCAAACGCTCTCAGCAGAGCGGCTAATCCCCTCTAATGTTGAGTGAGAGATGTATTTCTGGTAGGATTATAGGCACGTGTAATTAAATTAGATAGAACATGGCTATTTGCCAGGAGGACTTGAAGTGGAAAAAATAGTGTTATCCAATGGTTTACGAGTGGTAATGGAAAAAATCCCGACCGGTCGGTCTGTTTCTTTCGGAATCTGGGTAAAGACAGGCTCTCGGAATGAACATCCTGGAAACAACGGGATATCCCATTTTGTAGAACATATGCTTTTTAAAGGTACGGATCGGTACAGCGCCAAGGATATTGCTGAGCAGTTTGACGCTATCGGCGGCAATGTAAATGCGTTTACCTCAAAGGAATATACATGTTATTATGCTAAAGTATTGGATGAGCATCTGCCCATCGCTGTAGATGTGTTAGCGGATATGTTCTTCCGTTCACGTATGGATGCTGAAGAGCTGGAGAAAGAAAAGAATGTCATCCTTGAGGAAATTTCCATGTGCGAGGACACGCCGGATGATCTTGTGCATGATTTGATGTGTGCTGCTGCCTACAAGGACCATCCGCTTGCGTATTCCATCCTTGGCTTGAAGGAACGGTTAATGGAGATGAAGCCGGATGATCTTCGGGCGTATATGAAGGAACAATACACGATTGAGAATACGGTTATAAGCGTTGCCGGCAACATTAGTGATGGATTGATTGAACTGCTGGAACAGCATTTTGGTTCTTTTGATAATCACGGTACAAGTGCGCCGCTGACTCCACCAGATTACTATGGAGAGCTCTTATTTCACCGCAAGAAAACAGAGCAGAATCACATCTGTCTTTCCTTACTAGGTGTCCGTTCTGGCGATCCCCTGCAGTATGCTATGGTGCTGATTAATAATGCCGTAGGCGGAGGGATGAGCTCCCGCATGTTCCAGGAAATTCGTGAAAAGCGCGGATTAGCTTATTCGGTGTATTCCTATCACAGCTCCCAGGCAGATTCTGGTCTGTTTACGGTGTATGCTGGAACAGCGCCCAAGCAAACAAAGGATGTCATGGAGTTAATCAAGGAAATGATGTACGAACTTGCTACCAACGGCCTCAGTGAAGATGAGCTGAGAAAAGGTAAGGAGCAGCTTAAAGGCAGCCTCATTCTTAGTCTCGAAAGCACTAGCAGCCGAATGAACCGTATCGGAAAAAATGAACTTATGCTCGGAAGACATAATACATTGGACGATATGATCGCCAAAATTCAGCTAGTGACGATGGACAATATCAACAGTGTACTGGACCATATGTTCGCGCAGCCGCTTTCTTTAGCGATGGTAGGCTCATCAGATAAAGCTATTGCAAATGTTAGGAGAGATGATCTTGTCTTATTACGTACAAATCAATAAACTTGCTGGAAACGAGGATGTAAATCTTCCTTGTAAAATGTCGGAGCAAGCTTCCGGTTATGATCTTTATGCTGCCGTTGCGGGTGAAATTGTACTTGCACCAGGAGAGCGGGCATTAATTCCAACAGGGATCTCACTGGCTATGCCAGAGGGGCTTGAAGCGCAGATCCGTCCGCGTAGTGGACTGGCCTTGAAGCACGGGATTACCTGCTTGAATACACCTGGAACTATAGACGCTGATTACCGCGGAGAGATCAAAGTGCTCTTGATCAATCTGGGGCAGGAGCCTTTTGCTATCGCTCGCAATGAGCGGATTGCCCAAATGGTATTTCAAGCCGTTCCAGTGGTTAATTTGGTGGAAGTGGAAGAGTTGTCCGAAACTCAACGCGGAGCCGGAGGCTTTGGCCATACTGGCAAATAAGATTGTTGATACAATTCGTTTAAAAAGCTTACGAATTTATGCCCAAGGCATGATTCGTGAGCTTTTTTGTTATGCAGAGTTAATTATCCAACAAAATTTTAATTTCTTCGATTGTTAAGCAGATAGCATTTTATAAAGTGCTATCTGCTACTCCGACTAACTCCGATTTCCCCATCGAAAAAACTGAGCATTTTCATTGGCTCTCTGCCACAACTCTAACCCTACCGTCAAAGTAAAGACGAAGCCCCTATCGGACCCCAGCGCTCTTATTTATATCAATGCTGCTTAATTCGGCTGTTTTCGGACCCCAGTGTCACTATTTGATCAAAAACACCTGATATCGAACCTGTTTATATCGAATAAGAGCTCCCCAGTCCGAAACTCCGCCTAAAAGGCAAAAAATACACAAATAGTTGCATCTCGGTCCGTAACTCATCAGCCGCAAGCCTTAAGCCATTAGTTCATCAGTCATCTGCTCATCAGCCATGCGTACCGGGGATTTCATTTCCGCTCTTCACCCATTAACAATGCCCAGCATAAGATGCTTTATAGTCGATAGTGTATGTTGAAAGGAGCGTCATCCCTATGCTTACTGGCGTCAGGATCGTGTTCCTGGGCGGGGACGCGAGACAGCTTGAAGTGATTCGGAAATGTGTGGAATTGGATGCGACGGTAAGCGCTGCCGGGTTCGATAAGTGGGAGACCCCTAGCCCAGGGGTGAGCCTGGAACAATTGACGGTAGAGCTGCTGAGTAATGCTGATGTATTAGTGTTGCCTACGGTAGGCTGTGATGATGAAGGAAATATTAGTGCTCTATTTTCTTCTGAGCGTTTAACGATTCTGGAGGAGCATTTCACTGCGCTGCCATCCGATTGTTTGGTCTATACCGGTATGGCTAAAAGTTACTTGCGCGGGATGTGTACCAAGCACTCACTGAAGTTAGTCGAACTGCTTAATCGTGATGATGTGGCTATTTATAACTCTATCCCGACAGCGGAGGGAGCGCTGGTAATGGCCATTCAGAACACGGATTTTACGATTCACAGCTCGAAGTCAATGGTGCTTGGTTTAGGTAGAACTGGATTTACAATGGCTCGAAGTCTACAGGGGCTGGGGGCTAGTGTAAAGGTTGGTGTCAGAAAACAAGAACATTATGCACGTGCTGAGGAAATGGGCTGGAAGCCTTTTATGACCAATGAGCTGCTGCTTCACGTACCGGATGTGGATCTTATATTTAACACGATACCAAGTATGATCATCACCGCGCAGGTGCTCTCGCGGCTTGCGCCGCATTGCGTAATTATTGATCTGGCATCTGCACCAGGCGGCTGTGACTTTCGTTATGCTGAGAAACGTGGGATTAAGGCGATGCTGGCTCCAGGACTCCCTGGCATTGTAGCTCCAAAAAGCGCTGGGATTATTATGGCAAATGCGCTGGTACAGTCGATTTCGGACGAGGCTTTAATCAAGGGGGACGAATAAAATGGATTGGCACGGAAAAACAGTAGGGTATGCGATCACTGGATCTCATTGCACTTTTGCTGAGGTAATGCCACAAATTCAGCGCTTCGTAGACGGGGGAGCAAACGTAGTACCTATAGTTTCTGCATCTGTATTAGGAACAGACACCCGCTTTGGGACATCGCAAAATTGGTTAAAACAGTTGAAAGATATAACAGGGAATGATATCATTTCTACAATTGTTGAAGCGGAGCCGCTGGGTCCTTCCAAGCTGCTGGATGTGCTGACAATAGCACCTTGCACAGGAAATACAACGAGTAAACTGGCTAATGCCATGACGGATAGTCCCGTGCTAATGGCAGCTAAATCGCAGATGCGCAACGGACGTCCACTAGTTCTAGCGATATCTACAAATGATGGATTGGGCCTAAATGCCGCAAATATTGCTAAGCTTCTGGTGGCTAAACATATTTATTTTGTACCATTCGGTCAAGATAACCCTGAGGGTAAACCTAACTCGCTCGTGGCACGCATGGATCTTATCCCGGAAGCTTGCTATGCCGCTTTGCAAGGTAAACAACTACAGCCGATGATCATCGAACGGTTTCATTCAGCTTAGAAAATTAACAGAGCTCGGCTGATTTTGTTGTGGAGAATAAAAGGGGAGATGCACCAAATGAGCAATGAGAAGTGCCAAGATAACGTAGTGGAACCAGCTAAGTTCATTGCTATCAAAAAAATATAAGCAGTATTGCTACCGTCCTCAGGTTAGAGGGCGGTACAGCCATTTACCAACTTACTTAACGAATAAGCTCACGTACCGTAATCTTTTCACGAATGATTAGTGTGTTTGCTTTGATAATAATGGGGGAATTATACATGGGTATTCTGGTACAAAAATTCGGAGGAACATCGCTATCCACACCGCAAGCTAGAGAACACGTAATCCGTAATGTCAAAAGGGAGCTGGCAAGTGGCTATAGTCTTGTAATTGTTGTATCCGCTATGGGCCGTCGCGGAGAGCCTTACGCAACTGACACTTTGCTGGATTGGGCCGTGCAGAACGGAGATGCACTTCCAGACCGGGAAAAAGATCTCTTGATGTGCTGTGGTGAAATTATTTCAGCTACTACTCTATGTGGGCTGCTGGAGAATGAAGGCATCGCTTCTACAGTATTAACGGGAGCTCAGGCAGGATTTCTGACAGACAGCAACTACGGTAATGCCAGAATTCTGGATGTACGTCCGGAACGTATTCTCCGTGAGCTGCGTGAAGATAAGGTAGTTATTGTTACCGGGTTCCAGGGCCAGACTGAAGCGGGTGATTTGACAACTTTAGGCCGTGGCGGCAGTGATACCTCTGCTACAGCACTGGGTGCTGCTCTTCATGCTGATATGGTGGATATTTATACGGATGTTAACGGGATTCTTACAGCAGATCCACGGATCGTTGAAGATGCTAAGCCATTAACTTACGTTAGTTATACTGAAATATGCAATATGGCTCACCAGGGAGCAAAAGTTATTCATCCACGTGCGGTTGAGATTGCTATGCAGGCACAGATCCCAGTTCGTGTTCGTTCAACCTTTTCAGAAGCTGAAGGTACGTTAGTTACGAATCCAGAAGGATTTAACGATATCCAAGCAGGGGGTATCGTGGATCGATTCGTTACAGGGATTGCTTATGTCAGCAACGTTACACAGATTTCTGTGGAATGCCCGGACGGTAACGGAACCGGAGTGCAACTGCAAATCTTTAAGAGTATGGCAGATAACGGGATAAGCGTTGATTTTATTAATGTAACACCCACGGAAGCCCTTTATACGGTTTTTGATGACAAATCAGAGAAGGCCATTTCTGCTCTACAGCAGCTGGGTTTACGACCTAAGAGTTTATCGGGTTGTGCCAAAGTTTCTGTTATCGGGGGCGGAATTAATGGTGTGCCTGGTATTATGGCGCGCATCGTTGAGGCGCTTAGCTCACAAAACATTCAAATTCTACAATCCGCGGATTCGAATACAACGATATGGGTGCTTGTGAAAAAAGAAGATATGGTGCAGTCCCTGCGTTCGCTGCATGCTATGTTTGAATTGCACCGCTGACAAGGAGGAATTCAAAGTGGATTTCGGAAGATTAATAACAGCCATGGTAACCCCTTTTGATGGGGATGGAGAAATCAACTGGGATGTAACTTCACAGCTTGTCGATTATTTGATTGAGGTACAGAAATCAGAGGCTTTAGTTGTCTGCGGAACGACAGGGGAATCGCCTACGTTAAGCGATGAGGAAAAGCTGCAGCTGTTTTCTTTTGTGCTGGAAAAGGCGAACGGACGTTGTAAAGTTATTGCTGGAACTGGCAGCAATAACACGAAGCATTCCATTCATCTGACGAAGGAAGCGGAGAAAATAGGCGTAGATGGAGTGCTTTTGGTCGTTCCTTATTATAATAAACCGAATCAGGAAGGTCTTTATCAGCATTTTTCCACGATTGCTTCAGAGACTTCATTACCAGTGATTCTATATAATGTTCCAGGTCGAACAGGTGTAAGTATGAGCGTGGCCACTACCCTGCGACTTGCTGAGATTCCGAACATCGTTGCTACGAAAGAATGCGCGTCTGTAGATCAGGTAACACTTATTGCCTCTGCTTGTTCAGATGATTTCCGTGTATATACGGGTGATGATGCTTCAGGTCTTGCCAGTCTGGCTGTTGGTGGATATGGAATTATAAGTGTATCTAGTCATGTGGTTGGTGCGCAGATGTCAGAAATGATTTACGCTTATACCTCCGGCAATGTTCAGCTTGCTGGAGAGATTCATCGCCAGCTGTTTCCAATTTTTAAAGGAATGTTTGAATGCCCACAACCGCTGCCCAATCCTTCAGCTGTAAAATATGCTTTAGGACTCAAGGGGATCCCTGTGGGTGGAGTCAGATTGCCGCTTATTTCGCCAACCGAAGCGGAAGCGGCTTTTATTGAGGCACTATTTCACTAAGAATTAATCATTGCTGATGTACGTTCTAAACCGGCTACTCTATTGGGGGAGCCGGTTTTTGCATTTATATTTTTTTTCTGAAATATTGAGGTGAATTTAAGGAAAGAATTTGGATACGAGGCGGATGACTTGTCTTTTGCCAAAAAAATCATGTATAATGATCTTAAGTGACTGGGTGCGGTTAAAATTAAATATGCGGTAATCTTCCGTCAATGTAATACATTGTGAGACAGGATAGGTCCCAAGATGAGTCTGTTTAAATAAATGACATGTCTTCGCGCGAGGGGCGCGACGGTGAATTTTGACGGCGTTTGTCCGCTTCAATATGAACTTTACTGCCCGGAATCGGGAGCTTTCGCATTGCGCATTTTACAGATTTCAGGAATTTCCTCGTCGATTGGAAGTTATTGGCTGTTTGAAAGAAATGTGTTCAGCGCCGCTGAAATAATCGAAGTTCGATATTTACCAATAAAAGTATGACGTCCAACATCATAGGAGGGTTAGATTCATTTGTCCAAAAAAAACAACAACGATAAATTGACGATTTTCGCATTGGGCGGAGTCGGAGAAATCGGGAAAAACATGTATGTTATTCAATACGGAGCTGACATTGTAGTCGTGGATTCGGGACTCAAGTTTCCGGAAGAGGATATGCTCGGTATTGACATCGTAATTCCTGATATCTCGTATTTGACAGAGAACCGTGACAAGGTAAGAGGTATTGTGCTTACTCACGGACACGAGGATCACATCGGTGGTCTGCCTTATGTCCTGAAGAATTTGAATGTTCCAGTCTATGGAACAAGATTAACTTTAGGTCTTGTAGAGAACAAATTGAAGGAAGCGAACCTGCTGGGTGACACCAAACGGATTCTGATCAACGAAGATTCAGAAATTCAATTGGGGAACTCACTTAAAGTAACTTTCTTTAGAACCAACCACAGTATTCCTGATTCCGTGGGTGTATGCATTGAGACTCCGGAAGGAAATGTTGTTCATACGGGCGATTTCAAATTTGACCACACCCCAGTCAACGGTCAATTTGCAAATCTGCATCGGATGGCAGAGATTGGCCAAAAGGGCGTACTTGCTCTTTTGTCGGATAGTACAAATGCTGAGAAACCAGGCTTTACCCCATCTGAGAAGAATGTCGGTATTGTGCTGGAAGATATTTTCCGCAAGGCTGAGCAACGTGTCGTTGTAGCAACTTTTGCTTCCAATGTGCATCGTATTCAACAAGTGGTTAATGCAGCAGAATCTACGGGTCGTAAGATTACAGTAATTGGCCGTAGTATGGTCAACGTTGTATCCATCGCTTCAGAGCTTGGATATTTGAACGTACCTGACGGAATGCTGATCGAACCGGAAGAAATGAATAGAATGGCAGCAAATCGTGTAGTTGTTCTTTGCACAGGCAGCCAAGGCGAGCCAATGTCTGCATTGACACGTATGGCACGTTCTAGTCATCGTAAAGTAGATATCCTGCCAGGCGATACCGTTATTATTGCGGCAACACCTGTACCAGGTAATGAGAAGTATGTAGGCCGTACTATCGATGAATTGTTCCGTCTTGGCGCTAATGTGATTTACAGCGGTTCCAACTCCGGCGTTCACGTATCCGGTCACGGTAGTCAAGAAGAACTTAAGCTGATGCTTAACCTGATGAAACCGAAATTCTTCATTCCGATCCACGGTGAATACCGCATGCAGCGCAAACATGCTTTGCTGGCTGAATCCGTTGGCGTAGAACCACAGAACATTTTCATCACTGAAATCGGTGAAATTGTTGAAATCCAAGGCGGTGCCGCTCGTAAGGCTGGTAAAGTAACAGCTGGTAACGTATTGATTGACGGACTAGGTGTAGGCGATGTTGGTAACATTGTATTGCGTGACCGTAAGTTGCTGTCTCAAGATGGTATCTTGGTTGTCGTGGTTACACTTAGCAAGCAGAATGGTGCAATTGTTTCTGGACCTGACATCATTTCGCGTGGTTTCGTTTATGTTCGGGAGTCCGAAGGGCTGCTCGACGAAGCTAACCGAATTGTATCCAGTACATTGCAACGCCTGATGAGTGAAAAAGTAAATGAGTGGGCTTCCCTTAAAACAAGTGTAAAAGATTCGCTGGGCCGTTTCTTATATGAACAAACGCGCCGCAGACCGATGATTTTGCCAATTATCATGGAAGTGTAAGGAGAGTTTCTCCTTCAATGAATATATAGCTAGGGCTGAGCCCCTTTTCCCCGGAAATATTGGACGGTTTCCACGGGAGAAGGGGTTTTTGTATGTTCAAAAGCTGAAAATTGCATAATGCAGCACCCTGAAATGTCATACTAAGGATTGTTAGTAAGGCAACAGCAGACTAGAGCTGCATATAACAAGGGAGAGCTGCGAAGATGAACTACATCGAAGGATCAAATGGAGCAAAAAATGAGGAAGTTGTCCCAGGAGAAACTAATCCGAACCCTAATGAAAATATGCCGCCCACTACAATGGGAGCGATTAAGGAGCTTGGACAAACAGTAGTCCCAAGTGGAGAGCCTGATATTTTTTGCTTAACGATTATTGGTCAGATTGAAGGACATATTGTTATGCCTCCACAGAACAAAACAACAAAGTATGAGCATATCATTCCGCAGCTGGTGGCAGCTGAGCAGAATAAAAACATCAAAGGCCTGCTTATCATTTTAAATACGGTAGGTGGAGATGTAGAAGCGGGATTAGCAATTGCGGAAATGATTGCATCTCTCTCAAAGCCAACAGTAACCGTAGTCATTGGAGGCGGGCACAGCATCGGGGTGCCGATTGCAGTTTCCTCCACTTATTCGATTATTGCTGAAAGTGCAACGATGACGATTCATCCGATTCGAATGAATGGTTTAGTGATCGGAGTGCCGCAAACGTTCGAGTATATGGAGAAAATGCAGGAACGTGTCGTTAAATTTGTGACTTCCCATTCGCGTATTTCTGAAGAACAGTTCCGTGATCTCATGTTTAAGACAGGTGAGCTCAATCGTGATATCGGGACGGCCGTGGGGGGCTTGGATGCCGTTAAATATGGTCTGATGGATGAGGTCGGCGGGATCGGAGCTGCTCTAGCACATCTCAACCGGATGATTGGCGGGGATTTCTCAGCATCGACTCCAGGAGGGATTACGCAATGACACTGTACACAGTAGTTGCAATGGATCAGGTGTGGGAGGGGGCATTTAACAATTATGCTGCAACCCTAGAAGTGAGTGTGCAGGGCATGCTGATGCAGGTTGAACCGATGGAGGAGGGGCGTGCGCGGATCGTGAGATTATTGGATTGTCCACTGAACCGTTATCTAGATCCGGCGTTCTCTCCAGGTTCGATAATTACATTAACATAAAGATTCATTTTCTGACAAAAGAGAACATAGGTACGCCACGCCATTATATGGTATAATGTTGTTCCGGGGGTGGCTGGCGTGGCTAAACGAAAAAAGAAGAAGAAAAAAGCGCTGCTCGGCAGCGTTTTAAAATATGAAATATATGGAATTTTATTAATAACTATTTCCGTCATTGCACTGTCTGGTGAAGCAGCCGTAGGGCGCTCACTTTCAAGTATGGCGGGTTACTTATTAGGGAGATTTTATTTTGTGTTGCCGCTTGTCGGCATTTTTTATGGACTTATGGTGATGATCCATCGAAGATGGCCTTCCTCGTGGAACAGCAGGCATACTGGCGTGCTTCTGCTTCTATTGTCTATGTGCCTTATGAGCACAATATCTGCAATGGAGCAGAAGCTTGGCCCGTTGTCTTTATTACATCCCGGCAATGTAATGACACAAATACATAATGATCTTTCGGGATCACTTTCACCTGGCTCGAACGACAGCAATGTCTATATGCTGGGGAAGGATATAAGCGGAGGGTACATCGGCGGGTTGGAGTATGCAGCGTTGTTATGGCTTTTTGGTAGTCTGGGCGCTAAGCTGCTTATGATCGTCATGCTGGCGATCAGCTTTATGCTAATTACCAACTTGTCCTATGTGGAGATTTTTACGCTTTTGCGAGTGCGCTTGGTTAAGTTTGTGGAGGGGATCCGTCTCCATGCTGCAAACCGTCCGAAGGCGGTTCCGGTAGCGGCCAGACCTTCTAGAGCCGCTGCTCCAGCTAAAGCTCGGCAGGTGAAGCAGCCTGTCTATGATGACGAGGATGAAGAAGACGAAGACGATCGGTATTTGCCTAATCGCAAACAACCTGTCCTTTTGAAAAAAATATCTGGCTGGTTCTCAGGCTCCACGCGTTCACAGGTGGAAGCAGATCCTGAGGATGACGATCAGGGTCCAATTGTGACAAGTGTTTCAACCGGTCCGATTATTTCGGGATTAACTCCAGATAGTCGTGTAATTCCATTAGACGATATCGATCATGATTTTGATGATGCGGATCTGGATATTGAACCTGTGACGCCTATTATTCGTGACTTCTTTGAACATATCCGTTCAGAAGGGTTAAACGAAGAAGATCGGGAAGAGTGGAGTGAATTCTCACCCACTGCTCGTGGTGAAGCAGCTAAACCTGCTGTAGCCGGACCTAATGCTGTTAAGCAACAGCCTACGGATGAGTCTGAGGAGAATGTAAGCATAGACTTGGAAGGCCTGCTAGGTGCTTCTCCAGATGGAGAGATTATTCCCGCTCCTCCAGCACCACCGCCACCGAAGCCATATAAGCTGCCATCGTTCCGTCTTCTAGCCAAACCTAACAATGGTGGCAAAGCTGGAGATCAGAATGATTATATGCAGACAGCCCGTAAGTTAGAAGCAACACTTGAAAGCTTTGGGGTACGGGCTAAGGTGCTGGAGGTAGTAAGAGGCCCAGCGGTTACGAGGTATGAGATACAACCGGATATTGGGGTTAAGGTTAGCCGTATTGTAAATCTGACGGATGACATTGCCCTTGCACTTGCAGCCAAAGACATTCGGATGGAAGCACCGATTCCGGGTAAATCTGCGATTGGGATAGAAGTTCCGAACTCTGAGGTGTCTATTGTTACCATGCGCGAAGTTATGGAAACACAGATTTTTCAGGAGGCTGAATCCAGATTATCGATTGCTTTTGGCCGTGATATTTCCGGCCAGACCATTATTGGCAATCTGGCTAAGATGCCCCATTTATTGGTGGCCGGTGCAACGGGCTCCGGTAAATCTGTCTGCATCAACGGGATTATTACAAGCATCTTATACAAAGCAAAACCTGATGAAGTCAAATTCCTCATGGTCGATCCAAAGATGGTAGAGCTGAATGTGTATAATGGAATTCCCCATCTTCTGGCTCCGGTTGTAACAGATCCCAAGCGGGCAAGTCTTGCTTTGAAGAAGATTGTTGTGGAAATGGAGAAGCGTTACGAGCTATTCTCCAAATCGGGAACACGGAATATGGAAGGTTATAATAAGCTAATGGCTGAGAATCCAGCGGCAATTCTCCCGTATATCGTTGTTATTGTGGACGAGCTTGCGGATTTGATGATGGTTGCTGCCAATGATGTTGAGGATGCAATTTGCCGACTTGCACAAATGGCGCGGGCGGCTGGAATTCATTTAATTATCGCTACACAACGACCTTCAGTAGATGTCATCACAGGTTTAATTAAAGCTAATATTCCATCCCGGATCGCTTTTGGCGTATCGTCCAATGTGGATTCACGTACCATTTTGGATATGCCCGGTGCAGAGAAGCTGTTAGGCCGAGGTGATATGTTGTTCTTGCCAATGGGCGCATCTAAACCTATTCGTGTACAGGGAGCTTTTATGAGCGACCAAGAAGTAGAGACTATCGTTCAATATGTCAGCAGTCAAGGTGAAGCCGAATACGATGAGTCCATCGTTCCTGAAGTGGATGATACAATCACTGAGGATCAGGAGCCACAGGATGAATTATACGAGCAGGCCGTACAAATTGTGCTGGAGGCTAAGCAGGCTTCAGTGTCGCTGCTACAGCGTCGCATGCGGGTCGGTTATACCCGTGCAGCCCGGTTGATTGACTCTATGGAGGCTCGTGGGGTCATCGGTCCTTACGAGGGCAGCAAGCCGCGTGAGGTACTAGTGTCACTTGAGCAATATCAGCATAACAAGATCAGCTCGTAAGCTGGACAAGCCTGTCGAAACCTTCTATAGACAGTAAAAGAGATGGCCACTTTAGAAGTGGACCATCTCTTTTTTTGTATGTTGAGTACTTATTTGACCCTTGGCGCAGCAAGCAAAGCTTCAACAATATAATCCAGTTGCACATTTAGAGAATAGATATCACTGTAATATCCTAATCCAAAATCAATTTCCATCAAACGGCCTTCTTTTACGGCAGGGATATTGTTCCAAATTGGGTTTTGGGTCAGATCAGCCATACCATCATAAGAGGACCGGAAGATATAATCACCGCTGTATTTGCTAAGGACTTCAAAGGATACGGATTCCCCATCCGCACCTGTTGTCGTATCTATTTTCTGTTGGATGATCTCCGGCGCCTTCATGCCTAAATATTCATAAATGATTTGCGAACCACGTCCGAATTGTTTGCTCGCCACAACAGCCATACTATTGTCTTTTCCACCTTCCATGATGGATATTGTGTGATCCAGAATACCAGCTTCTTGCAGCTTTTGTTTGCTGTCTTCAACTTTTTTATGGAAATCAGTAAATAATTCTTCTGCTTGATCTTCTTTGCCTACGACTTGTCCAATAAAGGACACCCGTTCTTCTGTTGACATTCTTTCATACGGAACTAACACTGTTGGTGCAATTTGGTGGAGGGCTTCATAAGTTTCCTCTGATGGCACGATGATAAGATCGGGATTTAGAGCAAGGATTGCTTCAGGGCTAGCCTCAAACCAGGTACCAAGCTTTTGCACATCTTTTAGCTCATCTTCAAAAGCAGCACCCTCGGATACATCGGATACGCCTATAGGTTTAATGCCTAGAGCCAGTACATCACCGAGCAAATAAAGAACTACGACTCTTTGTGGACTAGTGGGAACGGCAATGTCTCCTTTAACTGTGGAAATTATCCGGGTTTGTGCTTCGACAGCAGCTTTGTCTGTATTTGCCCCTGTACTTGTTTCTGCTGAGGGGGTTGGTGTCCCGTTGCTTGACGCATTTAAATTTGTGGTTCCTGTGGAACAAGCGCTTAACACTATGGTAAAGCATAATAAAAGGGTGAGCAGTAATGATGGTTTGGCATTTCTAAACATTGGTAATTCCCCTTCTCCGTTATATTGATAATGATTATCATAATCAATATAACGGAGAGGTTGTGTTCGGGCAATGTCAATTTGTGCACCTTGGGATGGCATATCACGCCAGCTAGGTTGGGTGATCAATTTATTTTTGTATCGGACAGGGGAGATTCCGTAATATTTTTTAAACATTTTTCCTAGATAATAGCCATCAGGATAACCTACTGCAATTGCGATGTCATGCAAGCTCGCCTCTGTGTTCAGGAGCAGTATTTTCGATTTTTCCATGCGGATGCTGATTAAGTACTGAGCAGGGCTAGTCTGCAGCCTTGTTCTGAATAATCTGGATAATGTTCTAGGGCTGCTGTTTACCGCTTTAGCTAACTTTTCAAGAGAGAAGGTTTCCTTATAATAAGCCTGCATATAGCGAATGGCTTGATCTAGCGGATCAGGTTGGATTAACTGTGTTTCCAGCGTATACAGCTGCCTAAGCATCTCATAAATCCATTGATAAAACAGTGTTTTAACATGCAGCCGATCCAAAAGACCTGCTTTGCCCCAATCAGTAAACATGTTCTCCATCTTATCAAATAAGGGCAGTGGACTAGTAGGTGTAAATCCATATTGGAGATTAAAGGGATTATTGTGTTCCATAATTGTCTTTAGATTGTTGCGTGAGGCGAGTGAAAGGTTTGCTTTATATAAAATTAAGTAATACTCCAGTAATTCCTCCGTGCGTAAAAATTGAATGTTCATTCCTTTTCCACCATGAAGGATATGAAAGTTGCCGATCTCGTGTGGGACCTCGTCAATCAGTATTTCGGCCTTGCCGTTTATGATCAACAAGAATGCGCTTGAGGGCAGCTGATAATGTGAATTCAGATCACCTGATCGTTGAAAAGTATGGCGTATATCAATAATTTCTATTAGTGCGTGGTTCCACAATAAAATGTGGTCCTTTAAATTCATGATTAATATCAACTCCAACGTTTTCTTATTTCGATTATAGTTGATAATTATTCTCAATTACAATGAAATGCTATTACTTCTTTTTTAGTAATGCATAGGATGTCCTGACAGTCGTCATAATAACTTTAGCCATCCATGCAGAACTCACAAAAGAAAGGTAGAGCGAACCCCTATGAAGAAACATAAGTTGTGGATCTTTGCTTCTTTAACCCTTGCACTTGCTGCCGCGCCGTTTGCAGGAATGCTGCTCCAGGGTAATGGCATAGTACAGACCAAGCAAAGTGCTGCTGCGTCATTTGTCCATGAACTAAATCATCCTGAAGAAGAGGCCTTGCCTGCCTTCAGCACGACTCCGATTAAACTCGGTTCTTCTGGTCAGGATGTTTATGAGTTGCAAGGACGTTTAAAACATCTGGGCTTTTATGAAGGGAAAATAGACAGTCAGTTTGGTCCGAAAACGAAAAATTCAGTAACGTGGTTTCAATGGAAGTTTGGAATGAAGTCTGATGGCATCGTAGGCGCTAAGACTAAGCTGAAATTGTATAACGCAACTAAGAATTGGAAGCCGACAGAATCGGCTTCAGCAACCGGAAATAATACAGCAAACAACAACACCGGTAACAAAACTAATACAACTAATAATTCGGATTCAGCGTCCCTGTCTTCAGGGAATACGATGGGATTATCAGAAAATGATCTCAAAATTATGGCTAATGCCGTCTATGGTGAGTCGAGAGGTGAACCTTTCGAAGGTCAAGTTGCTGTTGCTGCAGTAATCTTGAACCGGGTAAAATCTCCGAGCTTTCCAAATACACCGTCTGGCGTTATTTTTCAGCCTGGAGCTTTTACAGCTGTAGCTGACGGGCAGATTTATTTGGAGCCAAATGAGCAGGCACGAAAAGCAGTACAGCAAGCGCTGAATGGCTGGGATCCTTCGGGTGGGTGTTTGTATTATTTCAACCCTAAAACGGCGACCTCCAAATGGATTTGGACTCGTCCACAGGTCAAGACTATTGGCCAGCATATTTTCTGTATGTAGATAAGTAAAGAAGTAAATCCAGAGAGCAACCGGGAAGAGGCATCCGGTTGCTTCCTTACTTTGGAATGGTTTAGAATGGTTATTAATTCATAAACATGTTAATGAGCAACTATCCACGCGGTAAAGGAGTTTTGGACTTGACTAATAATGTATTTCAGCATGGCAACGTGGCAGGTATGCGTATTCACGTGATGCCTACCAAGGCGTTCAAGACCTACGCCATCTCACTTTATGCCGGTGTCCCACTTAATGAGGATACGGTCACCCCTACAGCACTTGCTCCATTTGTGCTCCGCAGAGGTACCGCTTCTTATCCAGAGACTACTCAATTCCGCGAGCGTTTGGAGGAGCTGTATGGCGCTGGATTTGGTTTTGATATTTATAAAAGAGGCGATTATCAGATTGTTCAGTTTCGCATGGACACCATTAATGACTCCTTCGTGCAGAGTCAGGAGAGCTTGCTTGAACAATCCTTTGCTTTCCTAGGAGAAGTCCTGACCCGTCCGTTGGTGGAGGATGGAAGCTTCCGTCCTTCCTATGTTGCAACAGAGCGAGAAACAGTGCGCAAGAAGCTGGAATCTATCGTAAATGATAAGATTCGTTATGCTGCGGAACGCTGTATCGAAGAAATGTGCCGTAATGAGCCTTATCGTCTTCATCCACTGGGTCAAAGAGCGGATTTGGATCGGATTACCCCAAAAAGTTTGTACGAATCTTATAACTCATGGTTGGATGGAGCTATTTTGGATCTCTATGTTGTGGGAGATACGACTACTGAGGAAGTTGAAAAGCTTGTGCAGCATCACTTCGGACGCATTCAGTCGGAGGTGGGCTTATATAGCTCCAAGTTTGTCCCGGTATCCGTCAGTGAGGTGCGGACGGTAGAGGAGAAGCTGGATGTCAGTCAGGGCAAGTTGAACATGGGTCTGCGCACATCGATTACGTATAAGGACGATACATATGCGTCCGCACTTATGTACAACGGAATATTAGGAGGGTATCCACACTCTAAACTTTTCGTCAATGTACGGGAGAAGGCCAGTCTTGCATACTATGCCTCTTCACGCTATGACGGTCACAAGGGGATTGGAACGATACAATCAGGCATAGAAACGCAAAATTACAACAAAGCTGTAGAAATTATAGAAAAACAATTGGAAGAGATGAAAGCTGGCAATATCACAGATTTGGAGTTAAGCCAGACGAAAGCCATGATCCGTAATCAGCTTTCCGAAATTCCGGATTCTGCTTTTGAGATGATCTCTTACGACTTCAACCGCCAGTTGTCAGGAAAAGAACGGACAGCGGATCAGCTGCTAGAAGAGGTGGAACAAATCGGTGCAGGGGAAGTAAAAGCTGCAGCGGAGACCTTTCAGCTGGATACGATTTATTTCTTGACAGGGAAGGAGGAATAGAGATGGAACAAATTCAATACGACAGACTTCAAGAGACCCTTTATCATGAGGTGATGGATAACGGGCTTCAGGTTTATGTATTGCCAAAACCAACATTTCAAAAAACTTACGCCACATTTGCAACTAAATACGGTTCTGTAGATAACCATTTTCATGTCGCAGGTGGAGAAGAGACCACTGTTCCTGATGGTATAGCTCACTTTTTGGAGCACAAAATGTTTGAAGAGCCTGAAGGCGATATTTTTGCCACTTTTGCCTCAAATGGAGCTTCAGCTAACGCTTTTACAAGTTTCGATCAGACGGTTTATCTTTTCTCGGCAACAGAGAACATAGAGACTAACCTTAGTACACTCGTTGATTTTGTGCAACGACCATATTTTACGGATGAGAATGTAGAAAAGGAAAAAGGGATCATTGGTCAAGAAATCAATATGTATGCAGATAATCCAGACTGGCGCGTATACTTTGGCCTTATTGAGGCGATGTATTCGAAACATCCGGTTCGGATTGATATTGCCGGAACTATAGAGTCGATTAGTACGATTACGAAAGAAACACTGTACACTTGTTACAATTCTTTTTATCATCCCAGCAATATGCTGTTGTTCGTAGTGGGTGGTGTGGATCCGGAGAAGGTATTCTCCTTGATTCGCAGCAATCAGCAGGGGAAATCTTATGGTAAACAAGGTGAGATTAAGCGTATTTTTGAAGAGGAGCCGGAACAAGTCGCTACGAAGCGCTTAGAAAGCAAACTGGCTGTTTCGATGCCTAAGATTATGTTTGGGTTTAAGGAAAAAGTTGATGGTCTTACAGGTGAAGCTGCGCTTAAGCGTGATTTGGCCACCAAGCTTATGCTTGATTTGCTGGTTGGCAGCAGCACAGCGTTGTACCAAAAGCTCTATGATGAAGAACTGATCTCAGACAGCTTTGGCCATGAATTTAATAGTTCAGAACAATATGCTTTTTCAGCTATGGGTGGAGATACCAAGGACCCTGATTTGCTTCTAAAACGAATAAAAGAAGAAGTGGATCAGATCTTAAAGTCTGGCTTTGCTGAGAAGGATTTCGAGCGGGCACGGAAAAAGAAAATAGGCGGATATTTGCGCATGCTGAACTCCCCTGAAAGTATCGCACATGAATTTACACGTTACCAATTCCGCGGTGGTGATCTGTTTGAAGTTCTGCCTATTTACGAATCGATTACTTTAGCTGAAGTGAATGAGCGTTTACATGCCCATGTAAATTGGGAGCAGCTCGCTGTTTCACTAGTGGTGAGTCCTTAAATGGCGCTTTTGGGAGAGAGCAACAAACCATTAGGAGAAATGACAGTTCTGGTGACAGGGGGCAGCGGGGGAATCGGTGGTGCCATTGCAGAACGGTTTGCCTCTGTAGGCATGAATATTGTTATTCACTACAAGCACTCACATGAAGCTGCTAATGATGTCGCTCGGCGTTGTATGGCCCTTGGAGCAAAGGTAATGACTGTAAATGCGGATATGAAGGATCGCAGTCAGATTGTACGAATGGCGGAGAAGCTTGAAAGTAATGGAATGCAGCCGGATATTCTTGTTAACAATGCCGGTAAATCTCATTATGGGATGCTGGCTGATGTGAGTGAAGAGGAATGGGACGATATTATGGCCATTAACTTGAAAGGTACCTTTATGTGCAGCCAGATTTTTATGCCGTACATGGTATCCCAGCGTTATGGCCGAATCATCAACGTTTCCTCCGTGTGGGGAATATCGGGAGCCTCTTGCGAGGTCGCTTATTCAGCCAGTAAGGGTGGAGTAAATGCTTTTACCAAGGCGTTAGCCAAAGAATTAGCACCTTCTGGCGTAACTGTAAACGCGGTAGCTCCAGGAGCGGTTAATACGAATATGTTGTCTAACCTCCAGGAGGATGAGGTCCGGATGCTGGAGGATGAGATTCCGGCGGGACGTTTGGCTACTCCTAATGAAATCTCCTCACTGATTTACTTTTTGGCCCTGCCAGAATCCGGGTATATTACTGGACAGATCATTAGCCCTAACGGTGGCTGGATTACGTAATGCTTAACTTGGAGAAAAGCTCCAGCATAAGAATCTATCTTCTGAGACATATTATAAGTGTTGTTTTTTAATCTCTCGTAAGGCGGCTTACAGCCTGTATGCAGGTGTTTGACCGTAAACATGAAGGAGGATTTAAGATGACACAAGACGATAGCGTAATCAAAAATTTTGACACCTGGAAGAAATTCCTAGGTAAACGGGTTGTACAGGCGGAGAAACTTGGGATGAGTCAAGACACAATCTCAAAGCTGGCTTTTGAAATCGGGGAATTCCTTGATGAAAAAGTGGATCCAGCAAACACTCAAAACCGTGCGATCAAAGAGCTATGGGATGTCGGCAACGATGAAGAGAAGCAAACGATTGCTAAACTCATGGTCAAGTTGGCGAAAGACAACGCCTAAGCTTGCGGAAAAGCTCCCCCTGTGGGAGCTTTTCTGCAATTATTACAGGACTGACCTTGCCTTTCATTTTTATTTTATATATCATTAACATGACCCGTGTAAAAGACCGCTTTGCCGGGGCAGCTTTTTTTGCTGTATTGGCAAAGGGTAGGGAAAAGGAATCTATGAGGTGTACAAGTGGAATATAAACAGTGGTATATGGAATACAAGATTCACAAGAACAGACCCGGTCTGCTTGGTGATATCGCTTCAATGTTAGGGATGCTGGAAGTTAACATTCTGACGATTAATGGAGTCGAAGGAAAAACTCGCGGAATGTTGCTGGAGACCAATGATGATGAGAAAATTATGCTGATGGGTGAAATGCTCAAAAAAGTTGATAATATTACAGTTTCAGCTCTGCGGTCTCCAAGGCTCGTGGACAAGCTGGCTGTGCGCCATGGGCGATATATTGAACGGGATTCAGATGATCGGAAGACGTTTCGTTTCACCCGCGATGAGCTAGGTCTATTGGTTGATTTTCTCGGTGAGCTGTTTAAAAAAGATGGGAATCAGGTTATAGGACTTCGTGGTATGCCCCGTGTAGGAAAGACGGAATCCATTATAGCTGGCAGTGTCTGTGCTATGAAACGCTGGACATTTGTCTCGTCCACACTATTGCGGCAGACGGTGCGCAGTCAATTGGCTGAAGATGAGATGAACCCACATAATGTATTTATTATTGATGGTATAGTCAGTACGATCCGCTCTAATGAGAAGCATTATAATTTATTGCAAAATGTTATGAGCATGCCAAGCACAAAGGTTATTGAGCATCCAGATATTTTCGTACGCGAATCTGAGTATAGTTATGATGACTTTGATATTATTATTGAGCTGCGGAATAATCCAACTGAAGAAATCTTGTACGAGTCATTTACGACGAGCTACAGTGATGATTTATAGAACACAAACGATGAAGAATACACTTCCGAGCATGTTTTTTTTATAAAGCTGGTTAAGGAAGTTTACATTCATAGAACTTACAGGAGGTGATGGTATGTCGGAACTGGGCCGGCAATTGAAAGAGGCACGTCTGCAAAAAGGGATGAGTCTTGACGATGTCCAGGAAGTAACAAAAATTCGCAAAAAGTATTTGGAAGCCATCGAGTCTGGAGACTACAAGGTGCTTCCAGGAAGTTTTTATGTGAGGGCGTTTATCAAAACGTATGCAGAAGCAGTAGGCATGAGTCCTGACGAACTGCTTGAGGAGCATGGGAACGTACCTGCACCACCTGCAGACACGACCATGGAGACGGTGATTCAAAAGCGCAGCCGTAGACCCGAAACCGAACGGAATGCAAAATGGCTGCCAACAGTGCTGATGTGGACATTCCCTATATTGATTATTGTAGTGATTTACATTTATGCTTCTAGTTTAAACAAAGCAGACCCTGATCAAGTTGATCAAACAAATATCACAAATAATGTGCAGGATCCTAATACAGCACAAACTTCTCCACCCGCATCAGGAGGCGGTGTTGTAGCACCTACTTCCTCGGCAGGTGCAGAAGCAACTACTGAGCCAACTACGGAGCCTACGCCAACACCGACACCAACGCCGTCTCCTCAATCTATCACGGTTACACCAGATGGGAAGTCAGGCAAAACAACGAAATTTAAGGTTACAGCTCCTGCCGGAAGCGAAGTTAAGGTTGAGATTGTTGCATCTGGAGTAAGCTGGCTTGAAGTTTATAAAGGCGAGAACTCTAAAGGTGAAAAACTCTCCTTCGGAAATACTGCAGCAGGAGAAACTATGAGCTTCGTTCTGGGCAGTGAAGGTATGTATATTAAGTCTGGGTATTCCCCAGCAACTGAGATTACCGTAAATGGTCAAGTAATCACGGATGAGAAGACGTCCTCACGTCTCCTGCTTAATCTTGACGGTTCTGGAAGTGAAGGTACTCAAAGTGAAGGGACAGGCGAATAACAAATAGGATGTATAGACTTTGGCTTTAGGGAGAACATAAGACTGTTTTCAGTTTTAGCCAAAGTGAGGTGTACATCTTATGACAGTTAGCTGGATTGTAGCTGGCCTTGGGGTTGTTGTCAGTCTTATCGGATACTATTTGACACCAGGTGCTTGGGGATACGGAATTCTCGGATTCGGTATTGCACATATTGTGCTAGGAATTCTGGATATGTTTCGTAATCCGGTCCGAAGCAGATAGAAGCTGTAGAAATGAATGTCTCCAACGATTTACTTCCGGTGGAGACGTGTTTCTACCCTTTGAACCAAACTCACTCGAAGGAAAAGCTCCACTTAGTGGGGCTGTTTTCTATGTCGGGTGAGCTACATAATGATTTATCCAAAATTAGACTTAATAGTACCATTCTCTTATAATAGTAGCAGACTAATTGTATAAAGGACGTGGAGTTTAATGAGTTCAGAATGTTCATTTGATATTGTATCCAAAATGGATATGCAGGAGTTAACGAATGCTATTCACCAAACAGAGAAAGAGATCGACAACCGCTTTGATTTTAAGAACAGCAAAAGCAGTCTGAAGATGGAGAAAGACGCACTTATTATCGCCTCTGAAGACGAATATAAGCTAAATGCTGTTATTGATATTTTACAATCAAAGATGGTGAAAAGAGGCATTACCCTAAAGAATCTGGATTTCGGTAAAGTAGAACCGGCTTCCCTGGGATCTGTACGTCAACGTTTAGGGCTTAAGCAAGGCATTGATCAGGAGAATGCGAAAAAGATTAATATTCTGATCCGTGATTCAAAATTAAAGGTAAAGAGCCAGATCCAAGGGGATCAAATTCGTGTGACTGGTAAGAGCCGCGACGATTTGCAGCAGATTATTCAGATCTTGCGTAAAGCTGATTTACCACTGGATTTACAATTCATGAACATGAAATAGAATTTTGTGCCCCGCAGTGCTTATTAGCACTAACAACGCGGGGTGCTTTCTGTTTTTTTGACACCTATTTATTGCTATAATATACTTGCTTAAGTAGAAATGGATTAGCCTGATTTAGGCAATTTGTATGAACGATTTAGGGGAGGAAAACTTCAGTGAATTTGCCCAACCGCATCACGCTAGCTCGTATTTGCCTGATCCCGATTATGATGTTTTTTTTACTGGTGGATTTCAGTTTTTATCCAGAACCGATACATTGGGGCTCGTTTCAGCTATCTGTTAATCATTTGGTAGCAGCTGTAATCTTTTTGCTTGCGGCCAGCACAGATGGAATAGACGGCTACATTGCTAGGAAATATAATATGGTCACCAATCTCGGTAAACTCCTTGATCCACTTGCGGACAAACTGCTGGTATCTGCAGTACTGATTTCACTTGTGGAGCTAGGCAGATGCGATTCATGGATTGCTATTGTAATCATCAGTCGTGAGTTTGCAGTCACCGGACTTCGCCAGATTGCATTGCTAGAGGGAAAAGTGGTTGCCGCCAGCAAATGGGGCAAGATAAAGACGGTTGTACAAATTGTTGCGATCTCACTGCTGTTGTTGAATAATTTCCCATTTCAATTTGTCAGTATTCCTGTAGACGATATTGCTATTTGGGCCGCAGCGCTGATCACTATTTATTCTGGAATTGATTATTTTGTGAAGAATAAGGATCTGCTACAGCTGCATAATGCGTAAGCATGTAAGCTGGATATACAAGGAAAGGTAATAGGTGAAGCACCTATTACCTTTTTTGAAATCCAAAAGCAGTGTACCTACATTATAACGAGGAGGCGAAAGCCAGGTATGAAAGCGGAGATTATTGCAGTAGGGACAGAGCTTTTGCTCGGTCAAATCGTGAATAGTAATGCCCAGTTTTTGTCTATAGAGCTAGCTGCCATCGGGATCGATGTATACTTTCAAACCGTTGTCGGTGATAACAGCAGCCGCCTGCAGCAAGCCATCGAGATCGCTCAGAGTCGGGCCGACGTTATTATCTTTACGGGCGGAATTGGCCCCACTGAGGATGATCTGACTAAAGACGCACTGGCTGCATCGCTAGGTAGAACGCTCCATATTGATCGTTTGGCGATGGATCATGTACAACGTTTCTTTGATGATCGTAAGATCGTTATGACCGAAAATAACCGCAAACAGGCACTTATTATTGAAGGAACTACACCGTTGCCGAATGAAATCGGTCTTGCGGTTGGGATTGCTTTTGAGCATGAGAAGAAATATTATATTGTGCTTCCAGGTCCACCTCGTGAGATGAAACCGATGTTCGTTGATAAAGCAGTACCGTGGCTACAGCAGCACGCTTTGACGAACGAAACACCGCTTTATTCAAAAATGCTCAAATTTGCCGGCATTGGAGAATCGTTGCTGGAGGACAAGCTCATTGAACTGATTCGCAGTCAGACTGATCCAACGATTGCCCCGTATGCCAAAGAGGGAGAGGTAACTGTTCGTATTTCGACAAAGGCCCCTTCTGAGCATGAAGCTACAAAGAAGCTGGAGATACTGGAACAACAAATCAAGGAGATTTTGCCGGAACATTTGTATGCGAACATTGATGTACCGCTGGAGCAATTGATTGTGGATTGGATGGCGGATGCCGGCCTGACCTTAAGTGCGGCAGAGAGCTGCACCGGAGGTTTGCTGATGGAGAGCATAACAAATATTCCAGGCAGTGCTTCGATGTTTGCCGGCGGAATCGTCTGCTATTCGAATGACCTAAAGAAAAAGCTACTGAATGTGCCAAGTGCTTATTTGGAGGGACCCAATGCTCCTGGAGCCGTAAGTCGTGAGGTTGCCGAGGTGTTGGCTGACCAAGTGAGAATGATTGCAGACAGCGATTTTGGCTTATCTGTTACAGGTGTAGCCGGACCGGGTTATTCTGAACGCAAGCCTGTTGGACTTGTATTTATCGGCTTGGCTGAACGGGGACGTAAGACAGAGGTCTATGAGCTTAATCTTAAAGGTACACGGGAAAATATCCGGTTGCGTACTGTTAAGGCTCTGCTGTATCGCCTCTGGCGGAGACTTGAGGAACGCAAGGTGGAGACACCTCTTGAGGGTTCAGACTTGTAATGGGAGATTAGCCCAGTTATAATATACACATACGGAAGAACCGTGGCACTGAGATTTCTTTGCTGCGGTTTTTTGTATATTTGCAGAGATTTTGATCACGATGGCTACTCATGATCATAAGTCGTTGATGTCCGGTGAAGTGGGGAATTTAATTAACTTCTATCTCCGGAGGGAGGCTTACAATAAAAGGGATAAATAACGCCCAAGACAAAAAAAACGAATGTATGTTCGAAAAAAAGCTTGGCAAGACCTTAAAAACACGTTATTATATTACTATAAACAGTGAAGGAAGTGGTCTGATTGTCAGATCGTCGTGCAGCGCTTGATATGGCGCTTCGTCAAATAGAAAAACAATTTGGTAAAGGTTCGGTAATGAAACTGGGAGAATCCACGCATATGCAAGTGGAAGTTGTACCTAGCGGATCTTTGGCACTTGATATTGCGTTAGGTATAGGCGGACTTCCAAAGGGACGTATTATTGAAGTATATGGACCGGAATCTTCAGGTAAAACAACAGTTGCTCTTCATGCTATTGCAGAAGTGCAAAGACAAGGCGGACAAGCTGCATTTATCGATGCCGAGCATGCGCTTGATCCGAAATATGCACGTAACTTGGGCGTAAATATCGATGAGTTGCTGCTTTCTCAGCCAGACACGGGTGAACAAGCGCTGGAAATCGCCGAAGCACTCGTTCGTAGTGGAGCCGTTGATATTATTGTCGTTGACTCCGTTGCTGCTTTGGTACCTAAAGCTGAAATTGAAGGCGATATGGGTGATTCCCACGTCGGATTGCAGGCTCGCTTGATGTCTCAAGCACTTCGTAAGCTTTCTGGTGCCATTAGCAAATCCAATACGATTGCTATCTTTATCAACCAGCTTCGTGAGAAGATCGGTGTTATGTTCGGTAACCCTGAGACAACTCCGGGTGGTCGTGCATTGAAATTCTACTCTTCTGTACGTTTAGATGTACGTCGCGTAGAGAGCATCAAGATGGGGAACGATGTGGTTGGTAACCGTACTAAGATCAAGATTGTGAAGAATAAAGTAGCTCCTCCATTTAAACAGGCTGATGTTGATATCATGTACGGTGAAGGGATTTCCAAAGAGGGAAGTCTTGTAGATATCGGTACTGAAATGGATATCGTGAATAAAAGTGGTGCATGGTATTCCTACGAAGGCGAGCGTCTCGGTCAAGGTCGTGAGAATGCTAAACAGTTTTTGAAGGAACATCAGGATATAGCCCTTATTATTGAGAATAAGATCCGTGAAGCAAGTAATTTATCCACTATTGTTGCTGCGCCGAAGAATGAGGATATTATTGCAGAGCAAGAAGAAGAAGAGAAATTGCTTCTCGAAATCGAATAGTATATTAAGCAATAGGACGCCCTGTGATTGATTGTTGCAGGGTGTCTTTTCTTAACAATTAATGAAAGTAAGACGATAACTGATCTATTGCTATGAGGTGACAAACAACTATGGTAATACAACTGGATTTTGAAGCAGAAGAACAAGATGAGCAGGTGTTATCTGATTTTCCTGAAGGAGAACTCTTAGAGATCACTAAAGTAGAACGTCAAAAGAAATCTGACCACCGTTATATCATACATTTCGGAGCATATAACATGACTGTGCACGAAGACGTCATGATTAAATATCGAATGATTACTGGTAATTCTTTTATGAAGGCTGATTTGGAGGGAATTGTTGTAGCTGATGAGCGTCAGCGAGCTTATGTAGAAGGCCTCCGTTATCTAGAACGTAAACCACGCACCGCTATGGAAATGACTCGCCGTTTACGCCAGAAAGAAATAGGAGAGACTATTATTGCGGAAGTGGTGCAGCGGCTGCAGGAGGAAAGACTTCTTGATGACCCTTTATATGCTAAGCAATGGGCCGAGCAACGAATAGCGAACCAGCGGAAAGGGAAGATGTGGATTCGACAAGAGCTACGTGAGAAAGGGATTGACAAAACCCTTATAGCGGAAGCTTTGGAGAATATTACTCCTGAACAAGAGCTGGAGAGTGCACTCGAAACTGGGCGCAAGAAATGGAATCTCATCCGTGGAGACGCTTCTGATAAACGAAGAAAGACTGGAGCCTTCCTTATGCGCCGTGGATTCTCGGGCGATATGGTTCGCCAAGTGATCAATACTTTACTTGCGGAAGACAATTATGAAGGTGAAGATGAGGAGTTTTACTAGAATCACTGATTCTCTTGACATTAATGCGTATATCGACTCTCTTGACAATGTCTTTTTATAAATAATAAAATATAACATGAATCGGCATAAAATTAGAATCCTTTTTCCTTCCCAAAAAGGAGCCTGTTTTAAACGGTTCACGTACAACTCATATGAAATGTAATCGCCGGATAAGGCGGGCAGTGTGCATGTGCAGCATGTGCAGTATGGCAATCGGTTGTTTACCGGTTTTTTGTATGGTGATGAACGGATAGTTAAACAACTGCACAATTCCCAGGGATATACCTTGGAGAGGAACCAACGAGGAGGTGAACAGATGCTGGAATCATGGATCTGGGTCATTATCGTTCTCGTTGTAGCTGCAATATTCTTTGGGTTCGGTTATTTTATTCGTAAATCCCTTGCAGAAGCTAAAATCCAAAGCGCAGAAAGAGAAGCCGTTGTCATCGTTGAGAATGCGAAGAAGGACGCTGAGGCGCTGAAGAAAGAAACAGTATTGGAAGCTAAGGACGAAGTCCATAGAATCCGTACTGAAGCTGAGAAAGAAACTCGTGAACGTCGGAATGAAATCCAACGGCAAGAGAGACGTTTGCTGCAAAAGGAAGAATCTCTGGATAAAAAAATGGAATCGCTTGAAAGAAAAGAAGAACAAGTAGCTAACAAAGAGAAACGAATTGATGAAACCCAACAGCAAATTGATGTTATTTACAAAAACCAAGTCACTGAATTGGAACGTATCTCCAATTTAAGCATCGAAGATGCAAGAAGTATCATTCTTAGCAATGTTGAGCAAGAAGTTCGCCATGAAACGGCACAAATGATCAAAGAAATTGAACAGCAGGCGAAAGAAGAAGCGGATAAGAAATCCCGTGAAATCATTACACTCGCTATCCAACGCTGTGCAGCTGATCACGTAGCGGAAACAACGGTTTCAGTTGTTACGTTGCCGAATGAAGAGATGAAAGGTCGGATTATCGGTCGTGAAGGCCGTAATATTCGTGCTTTGGAAACTCTTACAGGTATCGACCTCATTATTGATGATACGCCGGAAGCAGTTATTTTGTCGGGATTTGATCCAATCCGCCGTGAAGTGGCCCGTACGGCACTTGAGAAATTGGTGGCTGATGGACGTATTCACCCCGCTCGTATTGAAGAGATGGTGGAGAAATCCCGCAAAGAAGTGGACGAACGGATTCGGGAATATGGTGAGCAAGCTACTTTCGAAGTGGGCGTTCACGGTTTGCATCCAGATTTGATCAAGATTCTGGGGCGTCTGAAATTCCGTACAAGCTATGGTCAAAATGTATTGAAGCACTCCATGGAGGTTGCTTATTTAACAGGACTGATGGCCGGTGAGCTTGGGGAAGACATCGTGCTTGCAAAACGTGCAGGATTACTCCATGATATCGGCAAAGCGCTGGATCATGAAGTGGAAGGTTCGCATGTTGAGATTGGCGTTGAACTAGCGAAGAAATATAAAGAACATCCGGTTGTTATCAACAGTATCGCATCTCATCATGGAGACTGCGAAGCTACTTCGGTTATTGCTATGTTGGTTGGTGCCGCTGACGCATTGTCGGCAGCTAGACCTGGTGCTCGCCGTGAAACACTGGAAACGTATATTAAACGTCTAGAGAAACTGGAAGAAATCTCAGAGTCGTTCGAAGGCGTTGAGAAATCATTTGCTATTCAAGCGGGCCGTGAGGTGCGCGTGATGGTACAGCCAGAGAAGATTGACGATGCAGAGGCATTCCGTCTTGCTCGCGATATTACGAAGATGATTGAAAGTGAACTGGATTATCCAGGACATATCAAGGTTACCGTTATTCGTGAGACACGGGCTGTTGAATACGCTAAATAGGCAATAAGTAGATAACATACGCTTTGGAAATAACGATATTTATGATCGTTTCCTGGTACATGTTTCTGCTAGGAATATAAGGTTAAAGGATAAGATATAACTTATACTTTCTTATATTTGATGAAAATTGGCCCCTAAGCGGGGCCTTTTTTCTTTTAAATATGAAGACTTATCCGCTAGATGGAGAGGTTAAGATTAGGAGGAGAGAAACATTAAAGTACTATTCATTGGAGATATCGTAGGTAGTGTGGGCAGGAAGGCACTTCGGGAGATGTTGCCCTCATTAAAAAGCAAATATCAACCACATATAATCATAGTTAACGGTGAAAATTCTGCTGCCGGTAGAGGTATTACTAAAGCGATCGCAAATGAATTTTTTAACTGGGGCGTTCACGGAATCACCATGGGTAATCACACATGGGACAACAAGGATATCTTCGAGTTTATCGACGATGAGGCTCGGATTATCCGTCCTGCTAACTTTCCTCCAGGAACACCGGGAAGAGGATATACAGTTGTTAAAGGTAACGGCAAAGAGCTAGCTATAGTTAACCTGCAAGGCCGTACATTTTTGCCTGCGATTGATTGTCCTTTCCGTGTGGGTGAAGAAATTGTGGAAGAACTGCGTAGAGATCATAAATGCATTCTCGTTGATTTCCATGCAGAGGTTACCTCTGAGAAAATCGCCATGGGCTATTTCATGGATGGTCGCGCGTCAATTGTAGTAGGGACCCATACTCACGTTCAGACGAATGATGATGTGATTTTGCCGGGTGGAACGGCTTACTTGACCGATGCGGGCATGGTTGGTTCAAGCGAAGGGATTCTGGGTATGGAAAGAGATGCAGTACTTTATAAGTTCACTACACAGCTTCCAGCACGATTTGTTGTTGATGAAGGCAAATGGCAGCTTCACGGTTTATTTGCAGAATTAGACGAGAATACTGGCGCGGCTACCCGTCTGGAGAAAATACGGCTACGTGAAGATGAATGGGTAATGAGCTAGTAGTAGGATAAGATAAGCGATTTTCCGGGTAATTTCGCCGAATAAGGGTAAAGTGTGATATTTATTATATCGAAAAAGAGTATCTATTGTACCATTTTCTCCAGAGTAGTCCGCAAAAAGAAGGAATTATTTCTTCTCTCGCGAATAACATCTAAAGTAGTGGAAGAACACCATTATTTTCCCAGGGGAGGTACTTACTATGGATGTATTAAAAGTATCAGCTAAATCCAATCCAAATTCCGTCGCCGGCGCTTTAGCAGGTGTTCTTCGTGAACGTGGATCGGCCGAATTACAAGCTATTGGAGCTGGAGCACTGAATCAAGCAGTCAAAGCAGTTGCCATTGCCCGGGGATTTGTTGCACCAAGCGGAGTAGATTTGATCTGCATTCCGGCATTTACAGACATTGTGATTGATGGAGAGGATCGAACCGCGATTAAATTGATTGTAGAACCCAGATAATAGAAGCATAGAACGGATGAACCTGTTTACTTATGTAAACAGGTTTTTTTGCTTTTGATATATAGTCTGGTGTTTTTAAGCATAGAATCTGGAATAGGGCTGCATGAAAGCGAGGGCTTGGGATGAGAACCGATAAGCTACAGGTTGCGGATTTTCATTGTGATGTGCTGAGTAAAATGCAAGCGTCACCGGATATGAATTTTATGAACGATCCTCGGTTGGATGTTACCGGAGAGCGGTTGGTAGCGGGCGGTGTGGAATTGCAGATTTTTGCAATATACCTTTCGGCAAGTAGAGGTAGACCTAGCTTTGAGAATGTTTTAGGACAAATTGATTTGTTCCGGCAAAAAATAATAGGCTCAGAGAGCCTTCAGTGGCTGCGTTGGAAGGAGGAGGTAGGAAAACGAACAGCTGGAGCATCCCCGTGGGGAATGCTCTCTCTGGAGGGTGTAGACGGTCTAGAAGGGAACTTGTTTTATGCACAGCTCTGCTATGAGCTTGGCGTGCGGTTTTTGGGGATCACTTGGAATTATGCCAATTGGGCAGCGGACGGTGTTCTGGAGCAGCGCAACGGCGGATTTACGGAAAAAGGGCACAAGCTGATTGAATGGTGCAACGACAGTGGAATGCTGCTTGATGTGTCACATTTGTCTCAAGCAGGTTTTTGGGAGCTAGCCGACTTAAGCACACGTCCGTTTATAGCTTCCCATTCGAACGCTGCAGCAATCTGTGGGCATGTTAGAAATTTAAATGATGAACAGATTAAAGCTTTGATTGCAATGGACGGAAGAATGGGCCTGACCTTTTATCCGTGGTTTGTATGTGATGATGGAAAAGCTCGTATGAATGATTTGTTAAAGCATATTGATCATGTATGTAGTCTAGGTGGCGAGAAACATATGATGTTTGGTTCGGATTTTGACGGCATTGACACTTGGGTAGAGAACATGGAGCATCCGGGAAAGTACCCTGAGCTCGCGGAGCACCTGCTTCGTTACTATCCAGAAGCTTCCGTAAAAGGTTGGTTATATGAGAATGCGGTCTCCTACCTGCGCACAAACTTACCTTCTCAGGTGTCCAAATCATGACAATCCTGTTCTAAAAGTATGAATTATCGAAAAAAAGGCCCTCGTTATGATGTGGGGCTTTTTATTTTTGGTTAAGAAGATGTATAATGGTTAATGGCTTGTACAGATACTAGAGAAAATACAAGGAGTGACTTTACTATGAGTAAGACTGTACCCGTAGGTGTGTCGGCTAGACATATTCACCTTACGCAAGAGCATGTGGAGGCTTTGTTTGGCCCAGGATATCAATTAACGGAGTTCAAACCCCTCTCTCAACCAGGACAGTTTGCAGCAAATGAGCAAGTAGCAGTTATCGGCAGCAAAGGTAAATTTGACAAAGTAAGAATTTTGGGACCTGCTCGTCCGGCTTCCCAATTAGAAATTTCCCGTACTGATTCCTTCGCACTTGGCGTGAAAGCTCCAGTTCGCGAATCTGGAAATATTGATGGAACACCTGGCATTACGCTTAAAGGACCTGCTGGCGAAGTAGAATTGGAACAAGGCGTTATCATCGCCGCTCGTCACATTCACTTCCATACTTCTGAAGCTGAAGCTTGGGGCATTGCTGATAAGCAATTGCTTAAAGTTCGTCTCGGAGGCGACCGTGGTCTCGTATTGGAGAACGTAATTGCACGCGTATCAGACAGCTTTAAACTGGATATGCATATTGACACTGACGAAGCTAACGCTGCAGGTGCCAACAACGGCGATACTGCTGAAATCGTAGAATAGTCATCATAGTTATAGCAAAGATAAGAAGCGGGGGAGAAATCCTCCGCTTTTTTTGTGTGGCAGATCCGCATGCTGTAAGGATTGCGTGTCTGATCTGTGTGCTGTAAAGATTGCATGTCTGATCTGTGTGCTGTAAGGATTGCGTGTTTGATTGGCGTGCTGTGAAGATTGCATGTTTGATCTGTGTGCTGTAAGGATTGTGTGGCTGAACTGCGTGCTGTAAGGATTGCGTGATTGATTGGCGTGCTGTAAAGATTGCATGTTTGATCTGTGTGCTGTAAGGATTGTGTGGCTGAACTGCGTGCTGTAAGGATTGTGTGGCTGAACTGCGTGCTGTAAGGATTGTGTGGCTGATCTGCGTGCTGTAAGGATTGCGTGGTTTACCCGACCGCTTGTACGTATCGGACTGTATCGCAGCTATTTCAGCATTTTGATCTATTTTGTCAAGGTATCGGACGGCATAGCTCTTATTGCTTTATATTTGTACTGATTTGGGCTTCAAAAGTGTGAATAACTGCATCTGAGTCCGATAGCATCGCCAAAATCAATGAATCTTCAAAATAAGGGTGTCTGAGTCCGATAGGTCAGCAGGATCAACATGATCAAAAGGATCAACAAAAGGATCAACATGATCAACAGGATCAACATGATCAACATCAGGATCAACAAAAGATACGCCGCAGGGATAAATTGAGGAGGAGTATTTTACGATTAGCAAAATATTTCTGTAAGAGTAGAACGGATTGTATCCTGAAATGGATTATTAATGAAAATTGGTGTGATGATAAAGAAAATCTATTATTATGTAACTTATTGTGTTATGATTATGGTTTATGACGTGATAAAAGGATTTATTGTTAAGAATATATGTATTAGAAATTAAGGAGACCCAATGACATTTAATGAACTGAATATTGTGCCTGCAATTTTGAAGGCTTTAAGCAAAGAAAACTATACATCACCTACACCAATACAGGAGCAGTCGATTCCAGCTGTATTAGCGGGTAGAGATTTACTTGGATGCGCGCAAACGGGAACAGGAAAAACAGCTGCATTTTCCGTGCCAATTATTCAATTGCTAAGCGAACAATCCAACCCAAACAAATCCAATAATGTGCGACGCATTCGCTCGTTGATTTTAACACCGACAAGAGAACTAGCGATTCAAATTGCTGATAACATAAAAGCGTATAGCCAATATACAGATATCCGCTCTGCTGCCATTGTTGGCGGTGTGTCACAGAAAGTGCAAGAGCGCGCACTGAATCAAGGTGCCGATATTCTTATTGCTACCCCTGGTAGACTTATCGACCTGATCAATCAGAAACGTGTAGATCTGCAATATGTACAAATTTTAGTTCTGGATGAAGCTGACCGGATGCTGGATATGGGCTTTATTCATGATGTGAAACGAATCATTGCCAAAATGCCTACGAAGAAGCAGACTTTGTTTTTCTCGGCAACGATGCCAACTGAAATTTCTAAATTGATCAAAACATTGCTTGTGAATCCAGTCAAGGTAGAAATCACACCCGTGTCATCTACTGCGGATAGAATCAATCAATCGATCTATTTATTAGAGAACGGAAATAAGCAAAACCAGTTGAATCTGCTATTACAGGATAAATCCATCGTTTCAGCTTTGGTGTTTACTCGTACCAAACGTGGTGCAGACCGTGTTACCCGAGATCTGGCTAAAGTGAACATTGCTGCTCAAGCTATACACGGCAATAAATCACAAAATGATCGCCAAAACGCCTTGCGGAATTTTAAAAGTGGTGCGACACGTGTTCTCGTAGCTACGGATATAGCTGCCCGCGGAATTGATATTGATGAGCTGTCTCACGTAATCAACTTCAACTTACCGAACATTCCGGAAACCTATGTGCACCGGATCGGTCGTACAGGCAGAGCGGGATTGAGTGGAACGGCAATTTCTTTTTGCGAAGCTGAAGAGCTTCCTTTCCTGAAAGATATTGAAAAATTGATTGGAAAATCGATTCCGGAAGTTAAGGATCATCCTTATCCGATGTCTCGTAAAACGCAAATGAAGACAGATCGTTCGGCGAAACCATCAGGTTCGAAAGCAGCAGCTTCGAGACCATCGTCTTCGAGACCGTCGAATTCCAAACCAGCAACTGCTAAACCTGCGGCAACAAAACCGGCAGCAACAAAATCAGCGGTATCCAAACCAGCAAAAGCAAAACCTAAGTCTAACCCTCCATTGAAGCCAAAGTCCGAGTGGTTCACAAAAGGAAGACAAAAAACGAGCAGCAGATAAGTTAGTTTGAATCCGTATCGTTTCTATAGCAAAATAAAAAAACCGTCAGAGTAAATCTGATGGTTTTTTATGTTTTAAGTCCTGATGATTTACAACAAAAAACAGCCGCTAAACAGTTCCTCACTGTACAACGGCTGTTGTTATTTCATTTATGCGGTTGCTTCAATTGTATTGTCCTGAACATAGGGGCTCAGTTCTTGCTGAAGTCCTGTGCTGATGGAAGTCATAGGGAGGCGAAGCGTATCCGAGGACAGTAGGCCGTTTTGGCTAAGCATCCATTTGATTGGAGCGGGATTCGATTCCTTGAACAATAGGCGGATGATCGGCAGTAGTTGTTCAAAGCTTTCTTTAGCGAAGTCCACTTGACCAGATGTAAAGGCTTCAAAGATACGAAGGCATTCTGCCGGATAAACGTTGGCAGTAGCGAGCATACCCCCAGCTGCTCCGCAGCTAAGCATTTCATAAAAGAGGGAATCATCGCCGCCAAGCACAGGTTTAGCACCTGTACGTACTAACTCCGTAACCATTTTTGTACTGCCTGAGCAGTCTTTTAAACCGACAACATTATTCATTTCTAGGATTGTACGTGCAGTATCTACCGTCATGGCGGTACCTGTACGACTTGGAATATCATAAGCCATGATAGGTATGCCTACTTCTGCAGCTTTGCGGAAATGGGCAATGATACCCTCTTGTGAAGGACGACTATAATAAGGTACGACTACTAGTGCACAATCAGCACCAAGGTTTGCAGCAATTTCCGTGCGTGCAACCGTAGAGGCTGTATCATTGGTACCTGTACCAACTACTAAAGGGATTGATGTGGATTGCAGAAGCTCACGGGAAGTGTTTACTAGAAGCTGCATTTCATTTACGGTTACAGTGGGCGATTCTCCGGTGGTTCCATTAACGACCAGACCTTGTATGCTGTTGTTAATAATGTTCTTTACATAACGCTGATACGAATCCAAATCAACTTCACCAGCAGCATTGAACGGGGTGACCACGGGGACATAAACTCCATAAATCTGTTGTTCTGTAAGCATAAATTATCGGCCTCCAAAATATTTTAATTCCTCTACATACACTTTACCATGGAAAGTAGCATCGTCGTTAGCTATAATAAATGATATGGATCATCAAAAATATTGATGTTAGGGTGAGGTAATGGATTTAACCTATTTACGAACCTTCCGCGAGGTGGCTAAACGTCAGAGCTTTACGCGAGCTGCTGAAGAATTGGGATATGCACAATCAAGTGTGACGATGCAGATACAGAAGATAGAGAAGGAATATGGAGTACCTTTAATAGAAAGGCATGGCCGTCAGCTGCGGCTTACCCCTCCAGGAGAAGAGTTATTGAAGCTGTTCGTGGAGATTTTGGATTTGTATGATCGTTCAAAAGAAACCATCGCCCAGCAAATCGGAGGAACGATAACTATTGGGACGATAGATTCTTTAGCGGCCTTTTATTTACCTCCTTACCTGCAGCAGCTAAGGACTAAATTTCCGAAGCTGGATATTCATCTGCAAACGATGCAGGAAGCTAATCTTCTTGCCAAAATAAAAGATGGCGAAGTAGATCTAGGCTTAATGTTGGATCGCACCACTGCGGATTCCATCCTTGAGCGTACGATCGTCAGAGATGAGCCACTTGTATTGATAGCCCCCATTCATCATCCGCTTGCCCAGATGGATACGGTAACCCTACACGATCTGAATAACTGTGAACTAATAGTCTCGGAGGAAAGCTGTATTTACCGCAGTCTGTTCGAGAATTTGTTAAAAGAGCACGGGATCATCTTCCGCATAGGTTTTGAGCTTTCGAATCTGGAGGCCATCAAACGTTGTGTAATGAATGGTCTTGGAATTGCTTTGTTACCAAAAATCGTGGCAGAGGAAGAAATTGAACGAGGAAGCTTGGCGGAGCTGTCCTTTATTCATCCCGAAATTCACTTTGATCTGCAGCTTCTGATGCACCCTAAGAAGTGGAAATCACAACCGCTGCAATTTTTAATCCAAATGTTGCTTGCAAATCATTAATTTATTCCCATCAGGATCTTTCACAACAAACCAATGCTCATCTTGAATTTCAGTTACTAGCTCTACACCGAGAGCCTTCACATAATTGAAAGAGGCTTGCAAATCATCGGTCAGTAACAAAAAAGCTGGTGTTGTAATGGGCGGTGTTCCTTCAGGTTCTAAGCCGCCCCACAACGGCATCGTATCCAGGATGATTCCAGTGTTTCCCTGCATAGGCAGCGGGCATAAATGACCGTTCATGATCTTACAATCTGTCTCTGGAAGCCCCAGGACTTGGCAATACCAGCGACGGGATTTTTCAATATCATGTACGGGAATGAATACACTGCCAATTAAGTTCTTTACGGGGCTTTTTATTGTGGAATTTAAAGCGGACATCGCTTGTTCATTCATTTAAAGACCTCCCAAATCCGAAATGGATAAACCTTTATTTGGAAATTATGTATCTAATCTATTTAAATCATACAATCAATAGGATTGCAAGGGAATTGTAAATGGTTTTATTTTCATATGAAAGTAGCCAAAAAATTTGACATTGAAAATCAGTTTATGTTATATAAAAAGAAGAATTAGCACTCATCTAAGAAGAGTGCTAATCACGGAATGATGAATAATAAGGTTATTTTGAAAGGAGATTTATTTATTCATGGCCAAAAAAGAGTTTAAAGCCGAATCGAAAAGATTGCTGGAAATGATGATTAACTCCATTTATACACAACGGGAAATATTCCTGCGTGAGCTGATTTCCAATGCAAGTGATGCGATTGATAAGATCTATTACAAAGCATTAGCTGATGAAGGCCTGGTCTTCAATAAAGAGGATTATTATATTAAAGTGACCGCCGATAAGGCGAACAGAACCTTGACGATTTCCGATACAGGTATCGGGATGACACAAGAGGAGTTAGAGAATAACTTAGGTACAATCGCGAAGAGTGGATCTCTTGCTTTTAAGAAAGAGAACGAAGCTAAAGATGGCCACAACATCATCGGGCAGTTCGGGGTGGGCTTCTACGCTGCGTTCATGGTGGCTGATGACGTTATAGTGATCAGTAAAGCATTAGGCAGTGACGAGGCCTTTAAATGGGAGTCTAAGGGCGCTGACGGCTATACCATCGAGACTGTCGAGAAGGATTCTGTCGGCACTGATGTGATTTTGAAGATTAAAGAGAATACGGAAGAAGATCAATATGATGAATATTTGGAAGAATATCGCCTGAAATCCATCATTAAAAAATACTCCGACTTCATCCGTTTCCCAATCAAAATGGACGTGAAGGAGCAAAAGCCAAAAGAAGGCACGGAGAACGAGTTCGAAGAAGTTGTTCAAGAACAAACCGTAAACAGCATGGTGCCAATCTGGCGCAAGAACAAAAGCGAGCTTACTACAGAAGATTACGATAACTTCTATGCAGAGAAACGTTACGGCTTCGATAAGCCGCTTAAACATATTCATATCAGTGCTGATGGTGCTGTAGTGTACAATGCAATCCTGTTCATCCCAGAAAATACGCCGTTTGACTATTACACAAAGGAATATGAAAAAGGACTTGAGCTCTATTCCAACGGTGTGCTGATCATGAACAAATGTGCGGATCTGCTGCCTGATTACTTCAGTTTTGTAAAAGGTATGGTGGACTCAGAGGATCTTTCCTTGAACATTTCCAGAGAGATGCTCCAGCATGACCGTCAGCTGACTCTGATCGCTAAGAACATTAAGAACAAGGTAAAAAGCCAACTGCAAAGCCTGCTGAAGGATGAAAGAGAGAAATATGAGCAGTTCTATAATGCTTTTGGCAGACAGCTTAAGTTTGGTGTTTATAACGATTATGGGATGCACAAAGACACCCTTCAAGATTTGCTGATGTTCTACTCCTCTAAGGAGAAGAAGCTGGTTACGCTGGACGAATACGTCTCAAGAATGCCAGAAGATCAGAAGTATATCTACTATGCTTCCGGAGAGTCGATCGACAGAATCGAGAAGCTCCCGCAAACCGAGCTTGTATCGGATAAAGGGTATGAAATTCTCTACTTCACTGATGATATTGATGAATTTGCGATCAAGATGATTCAGTCTTATAAGGAAAAAGAATTTAAATCCGTATCCAGCGGAGATCTGGGGATCGAAGCCGACGAAGCGGACAAGCCAACGGAAGCGGAAGAGAACGAAAACAAGGAGCTTTTTGAAGCGATGAAGGACATCCTGTCCGGCAAAGTGAAAAATGTTAAAGCTTCCAAACGTTTAAAGACTCATCCGGTATGTCTTTCTGCCGAAGGTGAACTGACCATCGAGATGGAGAAAATCCTGAAATCGATGCCGAATGGCCAAGAGGTGCAAGCGGATAAGGTACTCGAAATCAACATCCATCACGAAGTGTTCCAGTCCTTGAAGGCGGCAGCAGAGAACGACAAAGAAAAGCTCGGTTTATATACGAACCTGCTGTACAACCAAGCCCTGTTGATCGAAGGTCTACAGGTTAGTGATCCTGTTCAATTCACCAATGATATTTGCAAAATCATGAAATAATATGAAGTACAGAGACCATCCAATTGTATTATGATTGGGTGGTCTTTTTTATTTCAGCATTTCATTTTGTTGTGCGAAAAAGGTAGTAATCAATTTCAGAGTCATTTTTTGTGCAACTGCTAATCGAATAGATGATTTCACCGTGTGTGCTTTTTTTACTCGTCACTTCGGAGCAGGTATCGGTTCTGACTCCTGTGTTGCTTCCACCGAATGCATCATTAGAGGTATCATAGCTATAATTAATCACGTTACCGTCAAATTTCAAATCCTTAAATATGGGATCGCCTTCATCTGTGTAACTTGTAACGCGTATATTGTCTGCTTTTTTGCTGGAGAGATTCGTTATAAATTGCTCGAATTTATCTAGGTTGTACACTTTTTCAATAGAAACAATATCCCCTCTACTGATGGCTTCTTTGGAAGTATAGGGTTCACTTTTGGGAACAGAATTAACTTTATTATCGGAACAACCCCATACTCCTGCTAGTAAAAGAACAGAGAGTATAAGTAAATTTACTTTTTTCACTGAAGGACCTCCTTGTAACGTTGTAACGTATTTATATAAAAGACGGAGATTAACTGGAAAAGTTACAGTGAGCTTGATGTTTCATATTGACAATAAACTACAAATTGAGTATTATTTTCTGTAACTTGAATATGTAAAAGCAAAGAAGAGAAAGAGTACCACGGCAATTCTTTCAACAGAGAGCTCCGGTCGCTGAAAAGGAGTAAAGAAAACCCTTGGGAATATGGTCTCAGAGCTGCGCATCGAAACCTTATGGGTTGTAGGCTGCGCCGGAACCTGCATCCGTTACAGTGCTAGGGTATAAACGTTAATTAACGTCGTACCTGAAGAGGTAAATGTCATGAGGCATTTATAAAATTAGGTGGTAACACGTGAGTAGAACTCTCGTCCTTTGTGGATGGGAGTTTTTTTGTTGTCTAAAAAAGGAGGAGAAGGTTAATGAGTAATGTGTTTATAGGTGGTGCTTGGCCGTATGCGAATGGATCTTTACATTTGGGGAGATTATCCAGCGTGTTGCCTGGGGATGTGCTGGCACGATATTTTCGCTCCAAAGGGGATAACGTATTATATGTATCAGGCAGTGATTGCCATGGCACACCCGTAGCAGTTCAGGCTGCAAATGAAGGGATTACGCCCGGAGCTTTTGCAAGCAGATATCATGAAGAGTTTCTGAAGTGTTTTGAACAGCTGGGATTTAGTTATGATCTATATACTCGAACGGATCAACCGCAGCATCATAAGGTCGTGCAAGAGTTGTTTACAAAGCTGCTAGAGAATGGTCATTTATATAAAAAAACCATTGCGCAATGTTACTGCGAGGTGGATCAGCGCTTTTTGCCAGACAGATATGTGGAAGGGACTTGTCCGGTATGTGGCCAGCGGGCGCGAGGGGATCAATGTGATTATTGTTCTACGATTCTAGATCCTGCCGATTTGTTAGACAGAGTCTGCAAATTATGTGGGAATACACCAACAGAACGGCCGACAGAACATTATTATCTTAGCTTATCTAATTTTCAGTCTGAATTAACGGAATATGTAGAGGAAGCACAATTTTGGAGAGAAAACGCTATAAAACTGACCAAACGTTATTTACAAGAAGAGCTGCAGGACCGCGCGGTAACAAGAGACTTGTCTTGGGGTGTAGATGTTCCTGTGGCTGGATTTGAAGATAAAAAAATTTATGTTTGGATTGAGGCGGTAAGTGGTTATTTATCAGCCAGTAAGCAGTGGGCTGCACAGTCCGGAGGAAGCTGGGAGGATTTTTGGTTAGAGGAAAAAGGGGAGAATACCGCTTATTATGTGCATGGGAAAGACAATATTCCTTTTCACACCTTAATATGGCCGGCTGTGTTATTAGGAGCAGGGGGTCTGCATTTACCGGACAGGATTATATCTAGCGAATATTTAACCCTTGAAGGGCAGAAGTTCTCCACTAGCCGAAATTGGGCGGTCTGGGTACCTGATATTTTAGAGCGGTATCAGCCAGATTCTGTTCGTTATTTCTTAATTGCCAATGGACCCGAGAAGCGGGACACGGATTTTTCCTGGAGAGAGTTTATTTATAGCCATAATGGAGAGCTGCTTGGAGCATTTGGTAACTTTGTGAATCGTTCTTTGGCTTTTGTAGATAAGTTTTATGAAGGGAAAGTGCCAAATGGGCAATTGGATAAGGGGTGGAAGGACAATATCGACCTCTTGTATTTGGAATCAGGGCGGCTTATTGAGGCTGGGAATCTTAAAGATGCGCTGGAGTATATTTTTTCTTATGTGCGCAAGGCAAACCAGTATTTCGATCTGCAAAAACCTTGGATACAGATAAAAGAGGATCAGGTTTCTTGTGATTCTGCAATATACACATGTGTGCAGATTATTGCGAACTTAGCGAATTTGTTGCATCCGTTTCTACCGTTCTCTTGTGACAAGATCAGGGGGTTCCTATCGTTAGCACTACCGAATTGGCAGCCTTGCTCGGTGCCCCCTTACCAACAGGTTACTGATTTACAATTATTGTTTGAACGAATTGATATTAGCCGTATTAAGGAAGAAGAGGATAGGCTAGATCAACAGCAAGTGAATAAATAGAGCTGGTATTTATCCATTCCTGAAGCTTTCAATAAACTTGGAAGCCAATGATGATAAGTATTTATCCTTAATCCAGACGGCGGCGACCCGTGTGCGTAGTGATTCACTACTGATTTCTTTATAGATCAAATTACTGTTACTCGTTAATTCGAAAGCGGATTTGGGGATGATTCCGATGCCAAGACCAGCGTTTGCCCAGAGCAGTGTTGTCCTAGCATCATCATTCATACAGAAAATCAGCGGATCAAAGCCGTTCTCAAGACATGTTTCCCGGATAAGCTGCTCAAAACGGCGGTAGATAATAAGCGGCTTATCCTTTAGCTCACCGATCTTCATAAAGTTTTCATCCGTTTTCCAGTCATACTCAGGTGTCATTACGGCAATCATAGGTTCAGCTTGTGTGTAAAGACATTCTAAATTTGTACCATTAAAGGGTGTCCTAACAATCCCGACTTCGACAATACCTTTATTCAAGAGGTCAATGATTCTAAAGGTATTTCCTTCATGTATCTCAAACTTTACACCTTTATAGGTTTTGTGAAATTCACATAGCCGATCTTGAAGCAACGTAGCTCCAGAGGAAGAAACTGTACCAATGGCTAGGGTTCCTTTTAAACCTTTGACAAAATCAGTGAGCTCACGGGCAGTGGAATCTGCCAGCTCCAGAATTTGTAGGGCACGGTCCCGCAAAATGGCTCCAGCTTCAGTGAGCTGCACGCTGCGTGGACCTCGTTCCACTAGCTTTACACCTAGTTCTTCCTCCAGGAGCTTTAGCTGCTGGCTCAGCGGAGGCTGGGCCATTTGCAGTTTTTTGGCTGCAGATGTAATCTGTCCTTCCTCAGCTATCGCCATAAAATATTTAAGTTGTCTAATATCCATATAAAAATCCTCCGAACTTGAGATATGCTAATCGTATGGGAGCGATACGAATCCAATATTATTAATATGTGAGTAGATATGCCATAATCATAACTGTTCTTATACATATTTCAAGTGGTTAAATACTTCTTATGTTGGGTGTGGATGAATTTGTTCAAAATTGCAGTATATTTAAAGCCGTACAAAAAAGAAGCGATCATAGGACCGATCTTTAAACTGATGGAAGCGATTCTGGAGCTGATTTTGCCTACCATTGTCGCATTGATCATCAACAACGGGGTTGGCAATCATGACAGCGCCTATGTTTACCGCATGGGTGGCCTAATGGTGCTGATGTCACTGCTTGGCTTCGGCTGCTCCATGGTATGCCAATACTATGCAGCCCGGGCTTCACAGGGATTCGGTACGACACTACGCAATAAGATGTTTAGACATATTACATCTTTGTCGTATGCTGAGCTAGATACCTTAGGTACGCCTACACTGATTAATCGGATTACCAATGACGTAAACCAACTGCAAATTGCTGTGGCTATGCTGATTCGTCTAGTGATTCGTGCTCCGTTTATCTGCATCGGGGCTATCCTAATGTCGATGATTTTGGATTTTAGATTATCGCTGATTCTAATAGCGGCAACACCGGTTTTTGGCATTATTTTATATTTTATTATCACCCGCAGTGCTCCTTTGTACCGAAAATACCAACAGAAGCTGGATGCCCTAGCGCTCGTACTGAGTGAGAATTTGTCGGGGATTCGAGTGATTCGTGCTTTTGCCAAAAGACGTACAGAAAAAGAACGTTTTGATGCCTCATCCGAGGATTTGACTACTACAGCGATCCGGGTTTCACGGATTTCCGCTTTGCTTGGGCCGATGACTACACTTGTAGTAAATGCGGCGATCATAGCTATTTTGTGGGTAGGCGGAATTCATATCGATGGGGGCCGATTGTCTCAAGGGGAGATCATTGCCTTCATCAATTACATCACTCAAATCTTGCTGGCGCTGATAGTGGTCTCTAACTTGGTCATTATTTTTACAAAAGCCTCATCCTCAGCTAATCGTGTAAATGAAGTCTTGGGAGTTAAGGTATCCGTGTCCGAGGAAGGAAATGTTGTGATTGCTGAACCTGATCGTGCTGTCCCTGCTATACAATTCGATCACGTATCCTTTGGGTATAATACGACAGGTGAATCGGCATTAGAGGATATATCTATAGTAATTAATCGCGGAGAGACTGTGGGCCTGATTGGCAGTACGGGTTCAGGTAAGTCTACTTTTGTGAATATGATCCCTCGTTTTTATGATGTGGTGCAAGGTGAAGTGAAAGTGGATGGTGTGGATGTCCGAGATTACAAGCTGCACCAGCTTCGTGAGAAAATAGGGATTGTACCACAAAAAGCTGTGCTGTTTACAGGAACAATCACTGAGAATATACGTTGGGGCAAGGAAGATGCTACTGAGGAAGAAATCATGCAGGCAGCCTCTATTGCTCAAGCGGAGGAGTTTATACGTAAATTACCTGAAGGCTTAAATACGCAAGTATCTCGTGGTGGATTAAATTTATCCGGTGGACAAAAGCAGCGCTTAACCATAGCTCGTGCAGTAGTAGGTAAGCCATCGATTCTTATTCTGGATGACTCCTCCAGTGCGCTGGATTTCTCCACAGATGCGGCACTTCGTAAGGCTCTTAAAGAGAGCAGCCAGGAAATGACCGTGCTCCTTGTCTCGCAGAGGGTAAGCACTGTAAGACAAGCGGATAAAATAATGGTATTTGAGGAAGGGCGGATCGCCGGTGTCGGAACCCATGAGGAGCTGATGCAGGGTTGTGAAGTGTATAAAGAAATCTGCCTGTCCCAGCTATCAAGTGAGGAGTCGGGCCAATGAACAAAAATAACATTTGGAAAAGATTAATTGTATACACAGGGCATTATAAAAAAATAGCTATAGGTGCAGTAGTCTGCGCAATACTCAGTGTGATTGCCAGTCTAATTGGCCCGCTGCTTATCGGCAGCGCCATCGATTTTATGATCGGGCCGGGAGAGGTTGATTTTGACGCCGTATTTAGACTGCTTTTAATTCTGGCAGGGGTGTATATTGTCGGCAGCTTTTTCGGATGGCTTCTTACCTACCTGACTAATCGAATTGCCTACCGGACTGTATATGACTTACGGCGGGAGCTTTTTGATAAATTAAATGTTTTGCCGTTAAAATTTCATGATAACCACCCGCAAGGGGACAGCATCAGCCGGTTTGTTAATGACATGGATGCGGTCTCTGATGGACTGCTGCAAGGTTTCTCAACACTGCTCACGGGGATTATCACCATCGTGGGGGCAATTGCACTCATGTTGTACATTAGTCCTTTAATGACCCTAGTTGTTCTTCTGTCAGCACCCGTTACATTTTTTGTGGCAAGATTCATTACGATGCGCTCCCAGAAGATGTTTAAGGAGCAGGCTAAAATTCTGGGCGGTCTCAACGGATACGTGGAGGAAATGATCGGCGGACAAAAAGTGGTCACTGCTTATCATTATGAAGACCGTGCACTGACCCAGTTTGAGGAACGAAACGAGACTTTGTACCAGACTGGCGTGAAATCACAATTTTACGGTTCCTTGTCCAATCCGACAACACGGTTAGTAAATAATATTACTTTCTCTGTTATCGCGATGATCGGAAGTGTTATGGTGATTCGCGGGCTTGTGACGGTAGGGGATTTGTCCAGCTTTTTGATCTTCTCCAACTTGTTCGCTAAGCCGTTTAATGAAATTACAGGTGTGATTACGCAGCTTCAATCGGCAACAGCATCAGCGCAGCGGATTTTCGCCATTCTAGACCTATCGCCAGAACCAGCGGATGCAACAGACGCCAAAATTATGAATACAAGCCAAGGAACGATTACCTTTGAGAAAGTATCCTTTGCTTATAATCCTGAACGTCCTCTGATTAATGATTTCAGTCTGGAAGTGAAGCCAGGTACCCGGGTTGCGATTGTAGGGCAGACGGGAGCGGGAAAGACGACGCTGGTTAATCTGCTTATGCGTTTTTATGATGTGGATAGGGGTTCCATCAAGATTGACGGCGTGGATATCAAGACGATTACCCGTGACAGTCTGCGGCGTAATTTCGGGATGGTGTTGCAGGACACTTGGCTGTTTGGCGGCACGATTAGAGAAAATATTGCCTACGGCAAACCTGAGGCTACCGAAGAAGAGGTCATCGCTGCTGCTAAGGCTGCAAATGCTCATAGCTTCATTAAACGCCTGCCTGAGGGATATGATACAAAGATCAGTGGCTCAGGAGATAATTTGTCGCAAGGACAAAAGCAGCTGCTAACCATAGCACGAGTGATGCTCGTAGATCCGCCAATGCTCATTTTGGATGAAGCCACCAGTAGTATTGATACACTGACTGAGGTACGGATTCAGAAGGCTTTTCTAAAAATGATCGCTGGCCGGACCAGCTTTGTAATTGCTCACCGTTTGTCGACGATTCGAGAATCGGATCTCATTCTTTTCATGAAGGACGGAGACATTGTGGAGAGTGGTACGCATGACCAGCTCCTAGCCAGCGGTGGATATTACGCCAGATTATATAACAGTCAGTTCGCATCAGCGTAGACTTTGCATTTAGAAAAAGAGCATTCAATCCCGAATTTGGGGATGAATGCTTTTTTTTTGATGAGTGGGTTAGTTTGGCTTAGTTACCTTACCTTACCTTACCTTACCTTACCTTACCTTACCTTACCTTACCTTACCTTACCTTACCTTACCTTACCCTTGCGGACCGTATTGCAGCTAAATGGTGTTTTTGGCGCCTTTTTTGAAAGTAACGGACTGCATAGCACTTATTCGGCTGATTTTGCAGCTAAAAGGAGCGGATATGGCACAATAGCTGCATCTGAGTCCGAACGGAGTGAAAAAGGGCATGAATTTGCGAAATAAGGGCGCCTCGGTCCGATACGTAGCAATGGCAGCCATCATCAAAGGTAGATTGCTTCTGATCTATGTTAAGACCCAAGTAGTTCGCTCATCGGCAGTCTGCTAAGCGTTCCAAAGTTGTTAGCTCACCGTCAACAAAGTCGTCTGCTTAGTGTTCCAATGTAGTTCGCTCATCGTCAGTCTGCTTAACGTTCCAAAGTAGTTAGCCTACGTTCCAAAGTAGTTAGCTTACGTTTCAAACTAGTTATCTCACCGTCCCCAAAGTAGTTTGTTTGCCCTTACGGACTATGTTGCACTCAATCGTATTTTTATCCCACCCGTTAGAGGTGAAAATCTCAAAATAAAATATTTGAAAACGAATGAACTATCTGGACGGGCTAAACGTATTATAAGAAACGTAGATTGAAGACGACGAAGCTACAGTAAATATGGCATATTGAGAGTGTTATGAGATTGGAAGGGGAGTGGCAAGATGTTGACAATCAAACATTTTACCAAGAGCTACAAGGGTGGCAAGAAGGCGGTAAATGATCTGAATTTGGTGGTCGAAAAAGGTGACATCTATGGCTTTATCGGTCATAACGGTGCGGGAAAAACAACGACTATCCGAGCAGTGGTCGGAGTTTTAGATTTTGAGGAGGGGGACATCGAGATTGGTGGGTACTCCATTAAAAAAGATCCTTTAGCCTGCAAAGCGATTACTGCGTATATTCCAGATAATCCGGATTTATACGATCATCTGACGGGCATTCAGTACTTGAATTTTATTGGTGATCTTTTTAGCGTATCGAAAGCGGATCGGGAGTTATTGATAAAGAAATATAGCGATGAATTTGAGATTACCTCTAATCTGGGGGATTTAATCTCCGCGTATTCTCATGGCATGAAACAGAAGCTTGCGATTATCTCCGCGCTTATTCATAAACCGAAGCTGCTGGTTCTGGATGAACCCTTTGTTGGACTTGATCCAAAAGCGGCACACACGCTCAAGAGAATCATGGCGGAAATTTGCAGTCAGGGCAGTGCGATCTTTTTTTCGACGCATGTACTGGATGTGGCCGAGAAGCTCTGCAATAAGATTGCCATTATCAAAGCGGGTGAATTGATCACTCATGGGAAAACAGAAGAGGTGAAGGGTGACAGCAGCCTTGAAGATGTGTTTTTGGAGTTGATTAAACATGATTAATATCTGGAGATTGACGAAAATTCAGCTGATCTCATCCTTTGGGTTAAATAAAGCTTTGCATACACGGGATGTGAAAGTAAGACGAAAAATGCTTTTGCTGAGCATCGGTATCTTAATAGGGATTGTCATGATGGCAGTGGTTTCGTTTGGATATAGCTTCATGATAGCAGAGACCCTTGAACAGATAGGCAGGCCAGAGCTGCTGCTTGCGATTATGATGGCTGTTACTTGCTTGATTGGATTTTTTACAACGATCTATAAGGCGAGTGGGGTATTATTTGGCTCCAAAGATTACGATCTCGTAATGTCGTTGCCTATCAAAACGAGCCATATCGTAGCAAGCCGTGTAGTTCAGCTCTACGTGCTGAATATACTGTTCTCATTGATGGTGATGGTGCCAGCAGGTGTAGTTTATGCTATAAAGGTAAATCCGGCAGTAGTGTATTATCTATTTTTCATGATAACGCTACTATTTATCCCATTAGTGCCGATCATTGCTGCAACGATTATAGGGGCATTGATTAGTTGGATTTCCTCACGTTTTAAAGGAAGTCGTTTAATAAGTCTGATTCTGACTTTTGCCGTAATCATTGTTATTATTTTGGGCTCAGGCCAAATAAATGGGAATGACCCGCAGTTGCTTGCGGATATGAGCACACAAATTGCCGATCAAATCTTCAACTTATATCCTTTGACGGTCATGTATGTAGATGCTGTCTGCTCGTATCAGGTAGCTCCTTTATTATTATTTATAGGGATATCGTTACTTTCTTTTATGTTGTTTACCCTTATTCTCGGCAGCAAATATAAAGCAATACACACAGGTCTTACGACTTCTTACTCAAAGAATAAGTATCAAATGAGGTCACTTGCAGTCTCTTCACCGCTTTACACATTGTATAAAAAAGAGCTGCGCCGCTATTTTAGTTCTTCTATATATGTGCTAAATACGAGTATTGGAATGGTTATGTTACTTGTTTTGGCGATTACCTTACTGTTTGTTAGCTCAGAGCAATTAGGACAAATTATGGAAATACCAGAACTCTCTAACTATCTAAGCAGATTGGCGCCATTATTTGTTTCCCTCTTTGTTGCATTAAGCTGTACGACCTCGAGTTCGATTTCGCTTGAAGGTAACCATATTTGGATTTTAAAAAGCGCCCCCGTTCCGACAAAAACCATATTATTAAGTAAAATCGCAGTGAATCTTACCATTACAGTACCGATTGTGATTGTTAGTAGTGTGCTTCTTATGATTTCTCTGGGCACAGGCTGGATGGAGAGCTTGTTATTGCTAATAATCCCTGTCCTATACGCTTGTCTTACCGCAATGGTAGGTGTGATCGTTAACTTGAAGCTTCCTAAACTGGAGTGGACCAATGAAGTCTCTGTAATTAAACAAAGTGCTTCGGTCTTTGTGGCTATGATTATAGGGTTCATAAGCTTGCTAATTCCATTTGGTTTGAGTTTTCTTTTATCTGATCTAAATGGTAATCTCGTTATGTTAGGCATTGGTGTGGTGATATTAGTGGCCTGTGGAGTGATGTATAGATACATCCAGTCCAAAGGAGAACTTTTATTTCGGTCTCTTTAAAAAAAGGGCATTCCAAAAGCCGAAATCGGCTGCTGGGATGCCCTTTTTTTGTGCCAAGATTTATTTTCGTGAAAAATCCCCTATGTTCTGTTGTCGCTCTTGTTATTCTTTTTGCTCTTCTCGTTCTTGTCGCTCATTAGCTAACTGTTCAATTCCACTCACCATTATTTTTAGACCTGTATAGAACATCTTATCGGAGCCAATTTCATTAAAGATATTGTTTTCGTGCATTCGTTTTATAACATTAGGTCCATCCCCGGATAAGTGCTCAAGCGATTGTTTAAATACCTCTCTAGCATCTCCATTAGGTTCATTTTTCATGGCTAAGTCAATTCGATCCTGCTCATATTTGTCCAATTCGAAAGAGATTACATAGTTTAACACGCAAGCAATTAAGGAGAATTTGTCACTATCACTTAAAGGAAGATGATCCACGATCTGAAGCAAAGTATTCAGTAAAGATAGATAATTAGGTTCAGAAGGCAAGGTTCGCATCATCAGCTGAGCCGAGCAAGGATACTTATGTAAAACCCCGCGGATTCGGTCCACAAAATTAAATAACTGTTCTTGCCAAGTACCTTCGAGATTCGCAGTTTCGAGGGCTTCTTTGGCGATCTCATTAGCCAGTGTCTGGAAAATACTCTGTTTACTCTTAAAATGCCAATAGAGAGAGGCGGCTTGTATATTTAATAGTTCTGCTAATTTACGCATACTAAATGCCTCTATACCGATATCATCCAACAGCTCCCAAGAAGCTTTTATTATATCTTGTTCAGTAATTTGCAGATTTTTGATTCTCATCGAAACGACCTCCTGTTACTGTCTTTCTTTATCATAAGCGAAGATGGATGGCTGGTCTACCATCGTTAGATTAATGGTTAATCTTACACTGTTAGATATTTTTATTTACAAGCAAATAAACGGATGCTATATTAATCTTACACTGTTAGTTTAAGGGTGTGATTTTTTTAAAAAAGGAGGCAGCAGTTAGCAATTTATTAGTAAAAATTAAAAAGGATGTGTATAGACCCATGAGTAATCTACAAGTGAAACAATCCCAACCAGTCACCAAAGAATTTTCTATAAAAGCAATACTTCCCATAATACTGGCACTTATAACAGGAATGCTGCTGGTTATGCTCGACAGTACAATTATGAATGTAGCGATCCCGCAGCTTGAAAAAACCTTTGATGCCAGCCTAAAAACAATACAGTGGGCCATTACGGGTTATACGCTGGCTTTATCCGTAATTATCCCATTGGCCGGTTGGTTCTCGGATAAGTTTACTGCCAAACGTGTTTTTTTAGTTTCGATCGTATTGTTTACCATAGGTTCTTTATTATGCTCAATGGCACAATCCACAACAGAGCTGATAATCTTTCGTATTTTGCAGGGATTAGGCGGAGGGATGATTGCTCCAATTGGTATGGCTATGTCATTCAAAATCGCACCTCCCGATAAAAGAGGTTCAATCATGGGATTGCTTGGACTACCGATGTTAATTGCGCCTGTTCTTGGTCCTGTACTGTCAGGATGGCTGTTGGAATATGCAAGCTGGCACTGGATTTTTCTGATTAATGTTCCCATTGGTATTATTGCAATGATTGTTGGAGTGAAATTTCTTCCGGTAATAGAGAAGGGGAATAAAGCTAAATTGGATATTTGGGGTGTGATTTTATCACCACTCGCTTTCTCCAGCTTGGTATTTGGAGTGCATAGAGGGGGAGTGGACGGCTGGGGGGATCGTATAACGATTATAACTCTTGCGTTCAGCTTCATTGCTTTAGCCTTGTTTATTTTCGTGGAATTGCGCCAAAAAGAACCGTTATTGGAACTTCGCTCTTTTCGATCTCTAGAATTTAGTAAAGGTATGATTTTGACCTGGATTAATCAGTTCGCCTTATTTGGTTCGATTCTGTTAATTCCAATTTTTTTGCAGCAGGTCAGAGGTTTTTCTTCCTTTGAATCGGGACTTTTAGTTATTCCCCAAGCTTTAATATCCTTTGCTGGCATGATTATTGGAGGGAAATTATTTGATAAGTACGGAGCTCGGCCCGTTGTGTTCTCTGGACTTGTGCTGCTGTCCTCCGGACTCTTTCTCTTGTCACGTTTACAAAATGATACAAGTGTATACGTTATGATCAGTTATTTTGCTATTATGGGACTTGGCCAAGGATTAACTACTATGCAGCTCGGTACACATGTGCTTAAGGCCGCTCCGAAGGATTTGATCAGCCGTGTGACCCCGCTTACTGCCTCTGCACAACAAATTGTGGGTTCCTTTGCTGTCGCTATAATGTCGGGGTTATTGACTTCCAATATAGCTGCTCATATGAGTCAAGGGAATCAGAAGCTACCTTCTGCGGCTTTGGTTGCAGGATTCCACGACACGTTCCTAGTTTCATTGGGCTTGGCGCTGTGTGGTGTAGTTCTTAGTCTCTTTTTGCGTAATCCGAAGAACTGATCCTATCGTACTCTACCAATATTTTAGCGATGTTTATGGATTGTATCCTTGGTATAATTCAAAGATTGATAACCAAGGGGGAATCTCTTAGCCCGTGAAAAATATATTTGCTAGATTTACTATAGTAACCCTCGCTGTCGTGCTATCCGCCGGAGTATTTATTCAGCATATATCGGCCGATAACGGGGTTCCTTTTAACGATATAAACACTAGTTATGCAAAAAAAGAAATCATAGATTTATATAACCGGAATATATTAACTGGCACTTCGAATACTAAATTTTCACCTACTCAATCGATTACTAGAGCTGAATTTATTACCGTTCTTGATCGTCTGTTGAAGCTTGATCCAGCGTTGAGTCCGGTATCTCCTTATACCGACGTAGCCAAAAGTGCTTGGTATTACGGCTGGATACAGGCCGCGGTTCAGCTTGAACTGGCAAACGGCACTTCGGCAACTACTTTTGCACCCGCAAAAGCAGTCACCCGGCAGGAAGCGGCTGTGTGGATGAGCAAAGCTCTAAAGCAGACAAACACTGCAGCTACGGCACAAACTAATTTTAAGGATCGGCAACAAATTGCTAGCTGGGCAAGTGCTGCTGTAGCAAAGGTTAATGATCGCGGATTAATGAAGGGCGATAATAGCGGAAATTTTCGACCCGCGGACCCGATAACCAGGCAAGAGACGGCAGTGCTGATGGATCGGGTGCTGCAACATACAAGCTGGGCGGCAGAGCTGGAAAGTGATCCGGACAAACGTATTGTTATAGGTTGGCAGTATGGTCTCACGACGGCACAATTTGAGAATCATGTTCTGCAATCGAACGTCAATACATTATCACCACGGTGGTATTATGTTGGAAAAACAGGGGCAGTAACGGATTCGACAGATGCCTCGCTGGTAACTTGGGCAAAAAAGAATAAAAAGCAAGTCTGGGCGATGGTTGGCAATCGATCGGATCAAAAAGCGACGCATCAGATGCTGTTGAGTACAACCGCAAGGAATACGGCAGTTAATCAGTTAGCTGCTTTAGTGAGTAAATATGGATTAGATGGACTAAATATAGATTTTGAAAATGTAGCGGCCGAAGATCGTGTTTATTTGACTTCGTTTATTTCTTTATTAGCCGAGAAAATGCGTTCGCTCGATGTTATCCTGTCGCTGGATGTATCCCCTGATCTTGGAACGGATTGGACAGAAGCTTTTGACTATGCTGCCCTCGGCAAGCAAGTGAATTATATGGTGATGATGGGTTATGATGAGCATTATGACGGGAGTCAAGTTCCGGGGTCCAATGCCTCGCTTTCTTATGATCAAAAGGCTGTGAATACAATCCTAAAAGTTGTACCTAGTCAAAAAGTTATATTGGCATTGCCCTTATATAATCGGGATTGGACATTGAACCAGAAGGGAACGGTTTTATCCTCTCAATATATTACGCTTCCGGAGCAAAATCAGATTATCAGCAGCTATGCATCGAGACCCGTGTGGAATCCTTCGCTGGCACAATATGTCGCGAACTACTCGAAACAAGCAATAAAACATACGATCTGGATTGAGGATGGGCGTTCATTAATAACTAAATACAACTTAGCGGTTACTAAAAAACTAGCTGGAGTAGCTTATTGGTATATAGGCGGAGAAAGTTCTGATGTATGGTCTAGCTTAAGAAACGCAGAGAAATTTTATGACTATACTTTTTAAAAATATGAAAGACTGGATGCGAATAGCCGCTTAGCTATATTGCTGTCCAGTCTTTTTATTGGGTTACTAAGGGATAACTGGTAGTATTAGATTGATTAAATCAGCCTCGCGTTACGTATTTTTTGAAGTTTTTCACTTTTAGAACTTTAACATTTTGAGCTAGAAGTTTCTTGTCGCTAACGACCCATGTGTGATCTTTGGAGTTTTTTCTACGAATCGCAGCGAAGTTATACTTATTTCCTGCATAGATCTTAAAGCCCTGTGCAGCGCAATCCGCACAAAACTTAACACATTCACCTTTATTCCAATCTGGAAAAGAAATCTGCTGGAAGACATTTCGTTTTACGAGTAGGGTGGCACCCTGAACATTGGTTACATATTTATTTTCCATATGAAGATAACGAAGCAAGAGTAGCTTCTTATCATTTAAATACATATAGTGAGCTCGTTTTCCAACGATATCAGCTTTAGTTTTATGGAGGATGTTCATACTATCCGTTAAATAGTTGGCAGAGTAATAATCGTCGTCATCAAATTTAGCGATACAGCTATAATTCGCTAAGTGCACACCAAAATTCAGACAAAACCCGAGTGAACGATATTCTGGTAGTTTATAGATCCGTACGTTTTTATGTTTTTTTGCAGCATGTATATAGTCTTCTATTTTCAAGCTATCATTATTAATGATCACGATAAGCTCTTTAGATTTGAAATTCTGTCGTTGATAGTTATCAAATATTGTTTTAATACAATCCATTCGTTTTGTACAAGTTAAAATAGACACAGCAGATGAAGTAGATTCAGCAGTTAATTTCATAACGAAATCTTTGGACGGCGTCCAACAAAATTCCTGTAGTTTTTAATATTCCGGATGATCTTATGGTTAGCTATTAACGTACTATCACTGATAATCCATGTATGTTTTGAAGAGTTTTTTCTACGTATGGCAACGAAGTTATTTTTACTCGCAGAATAAACCTTATAACCTTTCCTTTTGCTTCTGCTGCAAAAGAGATCATCCTCACCTACGTTTTTATTAGGAAATTTCACATGATCGAATACTTTTCGTTTGAAGACGAGCGTAGCGCCAGGGAGATGGGTAACCGTCCGGTGTTCATCATTTGCGAAACGAAGAATCAAAGTCTTTGAACCTAGTAAATACATATAGTGAGCCCGTTTTCCGAGGATATCAGCTTTAGTTCTTTTTAAGGTCAGAATACTTTCCGTCAAATAATGAGGGGCATAATAATCGTCGTCATCAAATTTGGCGATGGTATGATATTTGCATTTTGTTACGGCATAGTTTAAGCATGAACCAAGAGATTGCTGTTCAGGCTTACGAAATATCTTAATATTTTTGTGTTTTTTAGCTAAGGTTTGGTAGGGGGATAGTGGAATTTTATTATTATTGATAATAATGATAAGTTCTTTATTGGCATGTTTTTGTCTGCTGTAATTTTGAAATAGGTTGTTTAAATAATTATGGCGATTGGTACAGGTAATAATGGAAATACCTTGTTGGTTCGCCTTGTAGTGAGGTACAGCACTCATTTAACCAACCCCTCATATGCATTTTTGGGAAAAGTCTCATAATACGATATGTCCAAGTTAGGATAGAGTAACGGCATATCAACCTCTTAAAAGCAAAAATGGACTTGTTTAAAAAACACAAAACCCACAGTGATAGCTGTGGGTTTTGTAAGAGAGACACATCATATGAAATGCTTTGGAGGTTTGTTCAGAAATAAGATTCAATGATGGAAACGCCATTCTCGATTCTCGCCTTACTCTGCGTTAAATAATCTTTGGTCCAATCATCTAGGTTAGACATATCAAAACTCCGGTACATCCCCGTATAAACAATAATCTCTCTTAATCGAAGAAAAAGAGGAATTAACTTCAGCTCATTTTCTGAAATCCTGTTCTCTTTAACGTAGCCTTTTAGAAAATGCTCCATAAAACGCTGACATTGAAGCTGCCTGTCCTCCATACTATCATCCCCGTAAACGTAGACTAGATAATACAGTTGAATGGCGATATCTTCTACAAACCAGCTGTACTGAGCTTCATCAAAATCAAACAAAGTCAGCTTACCATTGTCGACCAAAAAGTTGCCTACATTGATATCCCCATGGATGAGACCATAGGTATTTATATCAGCGTCGAGATGCTTTAGCCGATCCATAAGCGCCTTACAGCTTTCTAAAACGACACTCTGGGATGGAGGAATAAACTTCGTTACATTCTGCAGGTAGTAGTTCTGATGCCACGCATGTCTTTTGGACTGTGGTTTATAAGATTTTGCTAATCTGTGCATTTGTCCAGTGATCATGCCACACTGCTCATAGAGGTCTAGATCCTTCAGGCAGTCTGGGTAACCTATTCGTTTCCCTTGTGCTTTTTCAAAGGAAGATACCCTAAAGCATGAATCACCAATCTCTATTTGCTCAACTAGATTACCCAGAAGAGAACCTACGGGTCTTGATACGGAAACGCCATGATCTGCTATGTATAGAATCCATTCAAGTTCAGCCGTTAACAATTCCATACTGCGCAGCGAGTTATGAGTAAATCTTAGAATATATTGATGATTGCTAAGTTGGTATTCATAAACAAAATTTTGAAATCCGCCAATGAACGTTAGCTCATCTATGGGGATACCATATTTCGTACAGGCGGCACTTACAATCTGGTCATTAAATAAGGACTTAATCTTTTGTTCCAAGGGTTCTACTCCGTTCTACATTACAATGATTTTATCGAAATCGTTCTGGAGCTTTCCTGGACTTCAATAAGCAGCGGCCGTTCTTGTGGGTTGAGATTTGGGGCATGAATGGCCAGCATAAGTCTGCCCGTCAAATCACGAAACAACATTCCATGTCCGCCATCTTTGGCATAAAGAGGCTCAGGATCATGTAGCCAAGGTCCACTAATGTCACCGCTGACGGATCGGACTAAACCCATGGCATAACCACTAGCTCCACTGCTAGACCACAACATAAGCAGCTCACCACTGCTAGTCTGATGCATAAAAGGCCCGTCAGTTACGTATTGCCCTTCTTTGCCACCTAACGTCCAAGGAGCTTGTGAAGCCTGGAAAAGCAGCACGGGTTCACCAATACTAGCACTTAAATCCTCCTTTAGCCGAACGCCATACATTTCTCCATCCGTCACTTCAATCCATTCACGACAAAAGATCATCCAAGGTTTGTCTTCTTTTTCTACATATAACGTTCCGTCAAGGCATTCCCAAGAAGCAGGGGTAATTGGATGATTGCTGATAGGGAGATAAGGACCCTCAGGGGTTTCCGCGCTTAATATTTGTGTCCCCCGTGGAACGCCATGTCTTTTAAAAGAAGCGAACATATAATATTTTCCGTTGTAGCGGTGAACCTCTGGTGCCCAGAAATGATGATCAGCCCAAAAATCAGCATCTGGACGAAAGGCAGCAATGGGTCCGGACCATTCCTGAAGATCTGAGCTGATATATACATCGAAGCCGTGAGGTGTGCCACTCCAAGCTGTTAGGCCATCTGTGCCAAATAAATAGTATTGTCCAAGTTCGGGAACAGATAGGATATAGGGATCTCTAAAGTTAATATCAGATAATGTTTTCATTAAGGTGCCCCCAATTTACAAGCTATCATCTGCTTAATTTTACAATATCTTCATTAGGCTTGGAAGCGTTACTTCATTTGCTCGCCTTGTAGCAAACGTATTTTCATTACGCCTGGTGTACAGCCGTAGTTTTTTCGGAAGACACGTATAAAATAATTAGTCTCCATGCCCAGCTGAAGCGCAATATCTTGAACGGGGATCTCCACATCCTCCGTCATTAATTGCAGCGCCCGCTCCAGCCGCAGATTCTGCAAATATTTATGCGGAGTGACCCCATATTCCTGCACGAATAAACGCTGGAAATGCTGCACAGAGTAGCCGACTGCTGCTGCAAGATTGGAGATCAGAAGCGGTTCTGTGTAATGCTCGTTGATCAGCCCGACGGCTGTAGTTAAGGCTTCATTTCGGACCGACTCGAAGGCTAGACGATTACCGGAGCCTTCTGAACTCTTGGCAGGGCGCAGCATTAAGAGCAGTCTATAGAGCGTGATAGACAACTCCTGCATCCACATCTCGTCCTGTCGATTGGGGGCAGGAGAATTCACCGTATGCCAGATTTGGCCGATTTCTTCCCAGCATTGTTCAAAACGATCCGTTCGATAAGGAACAGAAGGGAGCAGTTCAAGCGCTTCCAGCAATCCATGAGCTTGACTGCCTTGAAAGCCGATAAAGCCAACATGCCACGGTTCATGAGAGGTAGGATAATATTCATGACCACGATCTGGCGGGAAGGCAAAAGCCATCCCCGGTTCCAGTATGATTTCTGTACCACTTTCCAGATCACGAAATAACCCGGTTCCGGTCCGGATCAAAAAGATTTGATACACAGGAAATCCTGCTGGGCGCACATGATGGAATTGGATATGACGACCTACAGAGTAGGGGGATAGGGGCAACGTTCCAGAGTCGCGTGGTAATTCAATCAGAGAAAAAGGCAGCAGGTTAATCACCTCATCTTCATTTTGTGCTATCACTTCGAGACTATATTCCTACTGATTGAAATGACTTTTCTTATATTATAAATAGTATAAATGATGATTCCTGTATTAGATAGCATAAGTATCTAGCCTATCATCAGAGAATAGTCCCATTCTATAAATGGGCAGAATTGAGAGGATGATCATACACAATGAATAAAAAACATTCCCCGATAAGCAGTAAAGCTGGAGTCATGCTGCACGGTGCTGATTATAATCCTGAACAATGGCTTAAATATCCGGAAGTATTGCGTGAGGATATCCGGTTAATGAAGCTGGCGGGCTGCAATGTCATGTCCGTAGGCATTTTCTCGTGGGTATCTCTTGAACCTGAAGAGGGTATGTTCACTTTCGAATGGTTGGATGGTGTACTTGATTCTTTTGCGGAGAATGGGATTTACGCTATCTTGGCAACGCCAAGTGGTGCCCGCCCAGCGTGGATGTCGCAAAAATATCCAGAAGTCTTAAGAGTGGAGCGTAACCGTGTTCACAATTTGCATGGTTTCCGTCATAACCATTGCTTTACCTCACCAGTGTACCGTGAGAAAACTGCAATTCTGAACGCAAAGCTAGCGGAACGGTACAGCCAGCATCCAGCCATTATCGGTTGGCATATTTCGAATGAGTTCGGTGGGGAGTGTCACTGCGAGCTCTGCCAGGATGCTTTTAGAGAATGGCTGAAGGTGAAATATAATAACAGTTTGGATGAGGTGAATCATGCTTGGTGGGCTACTTTTTGGAGTCATACCTACACTTCATGGTCACAGATTGAATCCCCAGCTCCACATGGTGAGACACAAGTACACGGCTTGAATCTTGACTGGCGGCGTTTTGTTAGTGAACGGACGATTGATTTCTGCCAGCACGAGATCAATACGGTTCGTCCTTACAATCCAGAGCTGCCTATCACGACGAATATGCATATGATCGATGGCATTGATTACCGCGAGCTGGCCAAAATCCTGGATGTGGTCTCATGGGACGCTTATCCAGACTGGCATTATACCGAAGATGGTGACGATACTAGATTGGCTGCATGGACGGCGATGCACTACGACTTAATGCGTTCATTTAAAAAGAAACCGTTCCTGCTGATGGAAAGCACGCCATCCCTTACGAACTGGCAATCGGTCAGTAAGCTGAAACGTCCAGGTATGCACAAGCTGTCTTCCTTGCAAGCGGTAGCGCATGGTTCGGATTCTGTGCAGTATTTCCAATGGCGCAAAAGCCGCGGATCAAGTGAGAAGTTCCACGGGGCAGTTGTAGACCACAGTGGCCACTCCGAGACTCGAGTATTCCAAGATGTAGCGGAAGTAGGGAAGACGCTGGCGGGAATGACGGAAGTAGTGGGTACGTCCACTCCGGCGCAGACGGCGATTATTTTCGATTGGGACAACCGCTGGGCGATAAAGGATGCGCAAGGCATCCGTAATTCCGGATTACATTATGAGGAGACGGTGCTACAGCATTATCGTGCACTTTGGGAGCTGGGCATTCCAGTTGATATTATAGGCTCTGGAGATGATCTGTCTGCTTACAAGCTGATTGTTGCCCCTATGTTATATCTGATTAGTGAAGAGAATGGAAAGCGTATCGAGAAATATGTGGAGCAAGGCGGCACATTTCTCGCAACCTATTGGTCAGGAGTAGTTAACGAAACGGATTTATGTCATCTGGGAGGATTCCCTGGTCCACTGCGCAGAACACTGGGGATTTGGGCAGAGGAGACTGAAGGGCTGCACAGCCGTGATCTGAACGGGTTAGTGATGGAGGCAGGTAATAAACTTAAGCTAAGCGGTGACTACGATGCGCATGAGATTGCCGAACTGATTCATTTGGAAGGTGCAGAGGCTTTGGGGCATTATCGCAACGATTTCTATGCGGGCCGTCCAGCGCTTACAGTCAATCGTTTTGGTGAAGGAAATGCGTACCATCTTGCTACCCGTGTGAAAGACGCTTCGTTCTATGTTGAGCTATACGCAGCGATCACATCTAAGGCAGGAATTACCCGTGCGATGGAGCGTGAGCTCCCAGCAGGGGTGACTGCACAACTTCGCACAGATGGCGAAAGTGATTATGTTTTTGTGCAAAATTTCAGCGGCAGTCCGCAAACGGTAGAGCTGGATGGAGCGGAATACACAGACTTGGAAACAGGTCTTTCAGCTCCGGCCCTATTGAATCTAGCGGTGAATGGACTTGCGATGTTGAAGCGTAAAGCATTAGTATAATAAAAAGGCAGGACCTGAGTTTCAGGTTCTGCCTTTTTTTTGAATAAAATCAGTTCTTAACTCTTCCCATCATAATGGTGTTATACAATTTACCGTCCGATAGAAGTTTATCTTTCTTTAAAATCCCTTCGATTTCAAAGCCAAGCTTTTGATATAGCTTAATAGCGTTGGTGTTCGTTTCCAGCACATTTAGGGTGATCTTTTGAATACCGTTAGTGTCAGCCCAGGGAATCGATTCGGCGAGAAGATTTTTTCCAATACCATATCCCCAATAATCCTGCAGCACACATACTCCAAATTCTACTTTATGAGCAAATCTTTTTAAGGAATAACCTTCGCATCTGGAGAACGCAACGATTTGTTTATCAACTACTGCGACTAGAAAAAGGTTATTATTTTTCTCTGAATCGGCTTGAATAAGCTGTTCAAACCCTTTTTCATCAATAAAGGCTTCGCCTGGTTCCCGATCTAAATTCTCGGTTTCTCCATCGATCCGCACTCTTAATTCAGATAATACTTTAGCATCATGAGAGGCTGCAGATCTAATCGTGTATTGGATTCCATTCACTGTAAATGTTTGAGGATTAATGATCATATGTCCTCTGTGACGATGGGTGATGTTAGAATTATCGCTTCGATGCCCTCAATGATCCGAGTGAAATAAGCTGCTTCATGAGGCACAAAATGAGTTCGATCCACACTTTGTTGAATGTTGATTTTTTGCCCGTTTGAATCCACTTTGAAACCATCGATTTGTAGACTATGTATTTCTCCCTGCCAAAAGCTTCGGAAGTCGGCAAACTTTGTGATAACTATTCCTGCAACCTCTTCTTCTTGCAGCTTAAAATCATCCAGAGGATAAGGATTGTTATAAACAAAAACATGCGCCCGTTCTTTATCGATAAGATTTTCTTTGATCATACAGTAAGGAATTGTACCTAAGGGAATCAGCTCATCAAAAGCTAGCTCCAAACCGAGTTCTTCTTGAACCTCGCGAATCCCGTCCTCTACCGTTTCTTGTGTCAGCAAATGTCCAGCGGCCGTGATGTCCAGTAATCCTGCATAATCTTGTTTCTGCTCACTACGAAGCTGTAAATAAATATAGGGGATATCTTGGGTTTTGCTTATAAACCAGCAGTGGAAGGTCTCGTGCCAATGCCCTAACCGATGTACTTCTGCCCGTGGAGCTGTGCCGATTTGGTGACCCGCTTCATCAAATATAGTAAGTATCTCATTATGCATAGAAAAGCTCCTTTGTGAAAATATCTACTGCTTAAAGCCTATCATAAAAACGATCGAATTGCTTAATGTGCCTAAGTGATTTTTATTGACATCGTTAAGAAATATATGTATATTTTTGGATGTTAATCAAAGGAGGAGTTAAATGAATTTAGTAGCCATGAAGCAGGAAGACTTGGACACTTTAAGTGATGAAAGGTTAGGATGGGCCTGTATGGAGCCTACCTTTCAGCTGATTCGCGGAAAATCGCCTTCGACCAAATCAGAAGTGATCTCGAAGCTCACAGAGGGGCAACAAGCATTATGTATGTTCAGAGTGCTATATGGTCACAGCTGTAATTCCGAAGGGGAGTATTATGCTTGGATTTCCTACATGCAAGACCTGCCAGGGTATTGGACAGGGGTGATAGGAGGCATACGATTTTTTGACGATTCACCCATGATTCTTTTGCTTCAGGAAACAAAGACATTTCTCGAGGAAAGAAATCATCGCCTGGGTAAAGAGTGGGCAGATGCGGCCATCACGGATTTGGATCGAGACCCTCAGCTGTTAGAAGTAATTAGTGAGTTATTCGAACGTTATAAGAACCTGACACCAAATACGCATAGAATTATCGGCAATTATATTCGCACTCATCCAGAGGAGTTTGTAGAAATAGGGTGTTCATAATTATGAATATGAAGAAAAGTTATGTATTTCTCGTACTCATTTTTTTATTAATCGAAATCCCAGTAATCATTAATCTCTACCATAGTTATAATTCATTTGAGAATTTAGTGCTGGATCAAATCGACGAAACAGAAATCACCTCTATCGAGATTGAGAAATCTTTAGTAGATGAAAAGGTAGTTATTGAAGATCCGAAGGAAATTGAAAAGATCATTTATGCTTTTTCAGATGTAAAATTGAGAAGAAGTAGTGCTTTGGACAAATCTACGGAGACTTACTGGATAAGTATTATTGTGAATAACAGCTTGAGGTTTGGCATGAATCTTACGGATACTAACTTCCTGTATGTGACGGATCTTGATAAGAAGGACAAATACAGTTCAGGAAACTTTAGAATGACTAGTGATTTTGATGTGAATTCCATTGCAAGCTTATTTAAATGATGCACAACGATCCACAACCACGGATACTGAGATTTTCGGACCCAGATGCCCCTATTTGCGAATTTATCGTCTTTTGAGCAGATTTTCGGACTCCAGCGTCGCTATTGCTCATGAAAGAGCTTATAATTGGTGTTTTTTGCGCCAATAGCGGCTATGAGGTCCGATAGCTATCCAAATAGCGGATAAAACGGTGTATAAGGTCAGCTGAGTCCTTTAGGTGTTGCGTATGTAGATCGGTCAGCTGAGTCCGATAGTGTTTCATATCCACATAAAAATGGGAGCCCCTATGGGACACCCATTTTTGTATGGATTATCTAGCCATCCATCCGCCATCCACATTAAGAACGTGACCGTTCAGGTAGTCAGATGCTGCGGAAGCCAGGAATACGGCAGGACCTTTAACATCATCAGGCGTTCCCCAACGTGCTGCAGGGATACGGTCTAAGATAGAGTCCGAACGACTTTGGTCAGCACGGATTGGAGCGGTATTTTCAGTAGCCATATAGCCTGGTGCGATGGCATTGATGTTCAGGCCGGAGCCTGCCCATTCATTGGCAAAAGCTTTAGTAAGACCAGCAACCCCGTGTTTACTCGCAGTGTAACCAGGGACATTGATTCCGCCTTGATAGGAGAGCATGGAGGCGATGTTAATGATTTTACCGGATCCTCTTTCCAGGAAGTGGCGGCCTGCGATTTGCGACAGAAGGAACACTGTGTTCAGGTTCAAATTGATTACATCAAACCAGTCTTTTTCACTATGATCTTTAGCCGGTGCACGGCGGATCATCCCTGCGCAGTTTACGAGAATGTCAACATGTCCGGTCAGCTCTAGTGCTTGGTCAAAAGTGCTTTGCAGCTTGCTGTGATCACTTAAGTCAGATTCGATACTAACTGCTTTTACTCCAAAAGCTTTTGCTGCATTTACAGTTTCTTCACTCGAATTAAGGGAGACAGACGCAACGTCTGCACCGGCTTCTGCAAATGCAAGCGCGATTCCTTGTCCAAGACCTTGAGCTGCGCCTGTTACAATAGCTGTTTTACCTGCCAAGCTGAATAATGATGACATATAAATTACGCCCCTTTATTGTAAATGGATTGTTATTCCGGGTTTTTACCCGCATTCAATTGTAACGCCTGCACTGCGGAACTGTTCTGCCGTTTCGGGGGAGAGCCCGTTGTCCGTCAGGATCACGTCAACTTCTTGTAGGGAAGCGAAGGTACGCAGTGCAGTATGGCCGAATTTATGATGATCTACAACCGCGAATACCTTACGGGCTGTAGATACAAGGGCTTGCTTGAACTCAATTAAATCTCCGGTATAAATGGAGAGCCCATGCTCTATATGAATAGCAGTCGATGAAAGGAACGCTTTTTGAATATTAAGCTTTTGTACATAGGAGACGGCTTCAGGACCAGCCAACATATTACGGACACGATAACCACCGGGAACGACCAGACGGATGTTATCTTTGGGAACCAGTTCGCTGATGATGTATACATCATTGGTGACTACCGTTAGTGGCATATTGTCCAGACGCCGAGCAATTTCAAGCGTAGTGCTACCGCCGTCAAGAGCGATAATATCGTCCGGTTCAATATGAGCAAGCGCACGCAAGGCAATCTCCGTCTTCTCGTCAGAGTATTTATCCAGCGGGTCCTTGGAGGGCAAAATACCAAACTGGTCGCTTTGTGCCAGCACAGCTCCGCCATGTACACGTACGATCAGTCCTTGTTCCTCCAGCCTGCTTAAATCCTCGCGTATTGTTTTTCCAGTAACCTGAAGCTTATCGCTCAGTTCATTCACCGTTACATCTTTTTGGTTCAGCATAACTTCCATAATCATCTCGTGTCGTCGTATCGGGTTCATCCGCCTGCCTCATCTTTCCGTAATTGATTTATCTCTATTGTAATTCTTTCATGGATACGGGGTCCATATCATCATATCTTTTATTATCGCCAGCCATACTCCAGATAAAAGTATAGTTATGAGTGCCGACACCACTGTGGATGGACCAGCTTGGAGAAATAACCGCTTGTTCGTTATGCATTACGATATGGCGGGTTTCGTCAGGTTCTCCCATCAGGTGGAACACAACGGAATCGTCCGGAAGATCAAAATAGAAATAAGCTTCCATCCGGCGTGGATGGGTATGTGCTGGCATTGTGTTCCACATGCTGCCTGGTTTCAGTTGGGTCATACCCATAACCAGTTGGGCACTTTGCACCCCATTTGTGTGAATGAAGCGGTGGATTGTCCGTTCGTTAGAGTTCTCCAGACCACCCATTGCACCGGATTCAGAATCGGCCAGTGTGGTTTTGGTAGTAGGGTAGGACTGATGGGCAGGAGCAGAATTCAAATAGAATTTAGCAGGCTTGGAAGCGTCTGCACTTTTGAAGACTACATCTTTAGAGCCTTGACCTACATAAAGACATTCTTTGAAATCTACTTCATATTCTGTGCCATCTACAACCACGGAGCCTTTACCACCCACATTAATGATGCCCAGTTCACGGCGTTCCAAGAAATAAGTAACCCCAAGTTCTTTAAGGTCAGTAGTAAGCGCAACCTCTTCTTTTACAGGATTAGCTCCACCAACGATCATACGGTCTTCATGGGTTAGGACAAGCTTTAGCTCATCAGGAGCAAAAATAACGGGAATGTGGAATTCCTTACGGAGGCGCTCAGTGTCAAATTGTTTTACTTCATTAGGATGGGATGCGAAACGTCTTTCCATTGAATGTTCAATCTCCTTTGTGTACATATTATCGTTCGTATAGGTACACTTTAGTATATTTATGTTCATTTTACAAGTGCTAATCTTTTTTATTTCGTTTATTTATGTTTATTTATTGGTTTTTCCAATTGCAAAATGAACGGAAAGTGTGCACAATAGAGCTATTATGCTCGATTTTCATGAATGCCTGAAGAGGATATAAAACTGAAATGATGGAGGTTGAAAAGTAATGCCGGGGTTGAAAAATATCCAGAGTACTTATAAGGAACGTCAGCAAGAAATTATTTTTAAAATAGCACTGGAAGCGGAGCAACGCCCTTTATTGGAAAGTGGACTCTGGTTCCATGATGATGTGCGAAATAACTTTTATTATGCTTCGTATCTTTTTGCAGCGGCTGTTGATGATTCTTTTGAGTTGCCTTTTGATCGTGAGCAAGCGAAACAGAAAGCACAGGATGTGTTGCTGGAGATCTTAATGCTTCAGAACCGACAGCCCGGCACGGAGTTATACGGTCATTGGCCGCTCGGTTTGAATCCGGTTCCACGAGATGCGTCACCACATGAGTTACCAGTGGAGCTTATGGGCAACCTGCTGGCGTATTTTTGCAAAAGATACGGAGGAGCATTAAATGCTCAACTTCGCATAGTTCTGAATACAGCGTTTGGACATATTTATCGCAGTGATTTCTACCGTAAGCCGGTGGTTACTTTTGGGCATCATGAAGCTAAATATACAGCTGCTAAGCTGATTTTTGGCACCATGTTTGCGGATGAAATATTGCTTGAGGATGGCCGGCAGAGTCTGAAGGATACGCTGGCATATATTCGAACTAAAGGGATGCCTGAATACGGCAGTCTTCCGTGGTTTTGGCATTGGGTGCAGGCATTCACCTGTGCCTTGGAACTTGTCCCGCCTGAGGATACGGAGCTTACTACGAGCCTTAAAGAAATGCTTGACCATTTATGGAATGTACGAGCTGAATTCTATCTGCGTGGCGCTTGGGTTGGAGCGCATTCTAGAGGTTGGCCGCATGATGTTCCCGGCGATGCTAATGTGCTTCATGATTATGTTCAGTTTGGAGATTTCCAGCTGCCTGAGATGATGCCACGCACGGAGTATGCCGGTTTATTATTCTATCAAGCATCCGATGAAATATTAGCCGCAGCCATGAATCGCCAGACACCAATGGAAGTAAGGAAGATTACTCAGAAGGTTGTCCCAACGGATCCACAGCCGCAGCCTTTGCTTCATTCCTATGCTTATATTACAGCGGAGTTTGCAGCAGGTGGGATGTGGGAGCGGGTTGAGGAATTCGATAATGAGCAGCTTCGCTGGGCTTTTTCGTTACCTGTGAGTGGAGAGGGAGGCGCAAATCAGCTATATTTCTTCCACCCGGGACAAGGCTACAATGAGGGAGATCCCCGCCATCAAAGCCGTTATATGGAGGTTCTCTATCACAAGAATGTCATTATTTCTTTATTCCCAATCCCCCAGGGTGAAAAGAATACGATCATTGGTGTACTTCCCCAAGGGGAATGGAAACAAGAGCCTAACACATTGTACGGGCAGGTTGGTGAGACGTATTTTGTTATTTATTTATCTCACCCCTATCAGCTGCAGGAACGGTCCGGATTCATAGAGGTATCCGTCGCAGGGATGCCGGGCGGTGTAATCGTTGAAGCATTGGGCATTAAGAAAGCTGCCGAATGTGGTATTATTGGTTTAGAGGCTTTTGCCGCAGCTATGGCTCATAAAGAAAGGAATTTTGAAGTGGGAGAGGTATTAGTAGCGAATTATACCAACATGGATGGTGAAAGCTTAGTTTTGAGTATTAGCAGGGAGTCAGAATTACCGCAAGCTCAGCTTAATGGAATCCAGATCTCATTAGATCATTATTCAGTATAAAAAATACACAATTGCTGTGATAAATAGTAATCGGAGTCGGCCTTTTTTGGCCGGCTTCTTTAATAAGGAGGTACATGAAAGGATGTGATGCCCCATTGTACAGCCCGCAATAGATACCTAAGTATCCGTAAACGTGATTTTGTCCAAAATACTTATAATTGGGGTGAGTGACGATTTATCTGGATAAACTAGGCCTAACGATTTGGTAATTCAATCCTCCCAAAGCACATTTCCCTTTAGAATAGCGGTGTTAGGTTACTAAATAGTAATTAATTACATTATACCCTATTTTTCTGAGAGACATTTGTCACAATAAAGGTTAATATCTAAGTGAGATAGAAATGATTGCGCTTACTTATTTTCTAATAAACCTAATCATAATGAATGCGAGGGATATAACAGTGATTGAAACTGAATTTCGTGTAGAAAATGACTTTCTAGGCAGTAAACAGGTAGAGAAGAACGCTTATTATGGGATTCAGACACTACGCGCAGTCGAGAACTTTCCTATTACGGGCTATCGGGTTCACAAAGAGTTAATCAAAGCGATGGGGATTGTAAAAAAAGCCGCTGCGCTTGCAAATATGGAAGTTGGCCGTCTCTATCGAGGGCTAGGAGAAGTTGTAGTGAAAGCAGCAGAAGAAATCATCGAGGGTCAGTGGCATGAGCAATTTATTGTAGACCCTATTCAGGGTGGTGCGGGTACCTCGTTAAACATGAATGCGAATGAGGTTATTGCTAACCGTGCCTTAGAACTGCTTGGCCATGAAAAGGGAGACTATCGTCACTTAAGTCCCAATTCACATGTAAATATGGCGCAGTCTACAAATGATGCATTTCCGACGGCAATTCATATTGCCACACTTTCACTGCTGGAGCAGCTGCTTGTAACGATGCACAGAATGCATGATGTGTTTGCGGTAAAAGCGGATGAATTCGATCCTGTGATAAAAATGGGCCGGACACATCTTCAAGATGCAGTGCCGATTCGTCTGGGTCAAGAATTCGAGGCTTATCGCAGAGTGCTGGAAAGAGATATCAAACGTATTGAGCATACACGCCATCATTTGTATGAAGTCAATATGGGGGCAACAGCAGTGGGTACAGGATTAAATGCTGATCCTCGTTATATTGAATTGGTGGTAGAGCACTTAGCTGAGATCAGTGAATTGCCGCTCGTAACGGCAGATCATCTAGTCGATGCCACCCAAAATACGGACGCCTATACAGAAGTGTCTGCTGCCCTAAAAGTGTGCATGATGAACATGTCCAAGATCGCTAATGATCTGCGGTTGATGGCCTCCGGTCCGCGGACTGGGTTTAATGAGATTTCATTGCCTGCACGCCAACCTGGATCTTCAATTATGCCGGGCAAAGTTAATCCGGTTATGGCAGAGGTCATTAATCAGGTGGCTTTTCAAGTCATAGGGAACGATCATACGATCTGTCTGGCTTCCCAAGCGGGTCAACTGGAGCTGAATGTTATGGAGCCTGTGCTTGTGTTCAATCTCATTCAGTCCATCAGCATCATGAACAATTCCTTCCAAGTCTTCACAGACTTCTGTCTGGCTGGGATTGAAGCCAATAAGGAAAAGCTTGAGCGGGACGTGGAGCGGAGTGTCGGAATCATTACGGCTGTGAACCCGCATCTGGGATATGAAGTGGTATCGCGGATTGCTAGAGAGGCGATTTTGACTGGGGAATCTGTTCGGGAATTGTGCATTAAATATAATGTGCTAACCGAAGAAGAGCTTAATCTGATCCTGGACCCTTACGAAATGACACACCCGGGAATTGCAGGAGCAGCTTTATTGCATAAAGAGTAGAATGTTTCGGAGGATCGAGCTTTTTATTAGGAAAAAGCAACCCCCGCCACCGTTTAGGGTGACAGGGGGAGATCTTAAATATGTTTATACTTATATGAATCTACTTTGGGATTGTCTGAAGTAGGTTCTTTTTTTACATTTCACGCTTAAAAGAAAAATAAAGAACGTAACAGGCCGCGTTTTCTTGGCGGAGCCGTTAGTCTGGTAGTGGCAGTGGACTGGGAATTTTCATAAGAGGTGAGCGGTTTGCCGTTAGACACTTGCAACGGTTCTATGGATGCCGCTATTTGCTTGATCATTAATCGCAGATCCTCAAGCTCCTCACGCTGCTGTAGCAGTTGTATCAATACTACTTCATCGGCTTTTTGATCGAGTGCACGTTCAACATTGTTGATGCGAGACAAGATATCCTTCATAGGCTCAGCATCTGTGTGCTGTAGTGGATTTTTCTGTTGTGATGTGGAAATTTGCTGCTCATTCGTGAGTGTAAGTTGTATACATTCCAAGGCTTCTCCGTGATTAATACGGTCTTTAATATGATTGAGCAGGTCGATTTGCTGCTCTGAGAACACATAATGGCCAAATCGGTCTTTTGGAAAAAAATCAGGGAACATGGCAGCCCAACGTTTAATTGTGGTTAGACTAACTGACAGCAGCTCTGCGGCATCTTTTGTTTTTAAAATATCCATTTCGATTCCTCCAGTTCACGTAGTCATGTTAGGAGTAATATTCGTTGTCCAGCAGCGGCTCCCTGCACGGTTGACAAAGGTAGTGCGTATTCGCTAAACAAAGTGTAATTACGAGCAATCTCACTCTTTTGGATTTCACTATCTTGCTTTTCCATTCCAAATTGAGTACAGATGAGCTTGCTCAGGGGTATAATTGCATTAGAGGTGAAGGCGATGAACAGGATTGAAGATGAGGAACAAATGACTGAGGAGCAATGGCAGGCTATTTTGCAAAACGATGTTGCTTATAACGACATATTTTTTTATGCGGTGAAGACTACAGGGATTTTTTGTCGACCCTCCTGCAAATCCAAAGCACCCAATCGGGAGAATGCGTGTGTTTTTCAGAATGCTGAACAAGCGCTGGCTGCCGGATTTCGTCCTTGCAAAAGATGTAAACCGACAGGTGAGCGTCTTCCTGATAAGGAATGGGTAGCTGTGATGACGGAATACATTGATCATAATTATATGGCCCCCCTCTCCCTTGAAACGTTAGCTGAGGTATGTCATGGCAGTCCTTATCATTTACATCGAACCTTTAAAAAAGTAACAGGAATCACTCCTGTGGATTATATACAGCAAAAGAGAATCGCTAAGGCCTCTGAGTATTTGCTTACTACAGAGCAGGCAGTTGCTGAGATTGCATTACGCGTGGGTCTGCCCAATACAGCATATTTTATTACTTTATATAAGAAAAAAACGGGGTATACGCCCACACAGTTTCGTCAGCTTAACAAACAGAAAGTAACGTTGGCTTCTGATTTTATTTTGGAGGGACCGAATCATGGAGAATAAAACAAATGCTATTCTATACTGGACATTATTAACCGATAAGGACTGGAGTTTTTATATTGCAGCCACAGAGAAGGGGTTAAGTTATGTGGGTTCGCAGCAGCAACCCTTTGAGGAATTAAGCGAATGGGTTAGACGTCGTTTTCCGGGGAGTGAACTGGTGCAGAACGATGAAAAGATGGCGCCTTATGTAAAGGAGCTTGGTGAATATTTGCAAGGGAACCGGCAGAGCTTCGGCATTCCTTTTGATTATCAGGGTACTCCTTTTCAGCTTGCGGTGTGGAAGGCGTTATGTGAAATTCCATATGGGCAAACCTGGTCCTATTCGGATATTGCTACACATATTCAAAAACCAGCTGCGGTGCGTGCGGTAGGGACTGCCATTGGTGCGAATCCGATTCTGATTACGGTGCCCTGCCACCGGGTTATTGGTAAGAATGGGACATTAACAGGATACCGGGGTGGTTTGGATATGAAGACCAAACTACTTCAGTTGGAGAGAGGAGAGTATACAGCAGATATATGAAAATAGAGTCCAATTACACCTCCCCAAAAACCTTGCTGAATAAAGGAACAGGTTATCTGTCAGGCTACAGTCATTCCTTAAATCCATATACGGGCTGCACTTATGGCTGTTCCTATTGTTATGTACGCCAAATGCCTGTCTCGCTGTTCCGCAAAGAGGAGTGGGGGACGTGGGTAGATGTTAAACAAGAAGCGGCTGCAATTTTACAAAAAGAACTGCACAAAGCGAAGGCGAAAGGTCCCGTCTCTATTTTTATGTCGTCAAGCACAGATCCCTATCAACCGGTAGAGCACAAGGAAGAGGTGACGAGAGCTTTACTGGAGGTTATGGTTCAAGATCCGCCCGATTTCCTATTCGTGCAGACGCGTAGTCCGCTGGTTCGCAGAGATATAGATTTATTATTACGTTTAGAGGATAAGGTTCGTGTAAGTATAACTGTAGAAACAGACCGTGAAGACATTCGCCAAAAATTCACACCATGCGCCCCACCCATTGCTGCAAGACTGAAGACGTTACAGCTTCTACGTGAAGCTGGCATCCCTGTTCAAGCTACTATAGCGCCAGTACTGCCAAGCAGTCCAACTTTTCCGGCGACCTTAAGGACTTTGGTGGATAGAGTCTGTGTAGATGATTATTTTATGGGCGACGGCAGCGGCGGCAAACGAACACAGAGATTAGGGATTTATTCCCTATATGAAGGGCTGCAACTGGAAGATTGGTATGATCCTGCAGCCTATCGCAGAGTGTATGAAGGACTTCAGCAAGTTTTTTCCGAAGAGGAGCTATTCTTGAGCCAGAAGGGGTTCGAGCCTTAATCTGAAACATGGTATAATAAATGAGAGCATTCATACTTAGTATTTAATATACTTAATATCCGTAATAGCTTATTGGAGGATTAGTGTGGCAAAAGCAAAGGTGGCCAAGCGGCCCACAAGAGATGAATTTGTGCTTGAGGAGTTAGGTAATCAGTTAGTTGAAGCTAAGCAAGAAGGTTCTGAGATTTTATTGACCGTATGGGGAAAAGAAGAAGAGGTACGCGGCATGATCGTGGAAATGGATTCGCGAACCGGGAAAGTACACCTCAGTAACCATGAAGAAATCATAAAAGTTCCTTTTATGGATATCATGCAGGTTAATTATCCCAGAGATTAATGGGCACGGCAGCAACAGGAGGTCCTGAAAGCTATCATAGCTTTGGGGCCTCTTTGATCATAAAGGTAAGGAATAGAGGATATAGAAAGGTAGGTCGACAATGCAAGTAACTAAAACCAACGCGATGCGAATGCTGGATGCCAAAAAAATTGGCTATGAAGTGTTCGCCTATGACAATGAAGATGGACTAATTCACGGCACGGCTGTAGCTGAGAAGATTGGAAAGGCGGCAGAGACAGTTTTTAAAACGTTGGTCGCTCATAGCGGCGCAAATCTTTATGTTTTTGTTATCCCAGTTGCCGAAGAGCTGGATCTCAAAAAGGCGGCCAAAGCCGCCGGAGAGAAAAAAATTGAGATGCTGCCAGTGAAGGATCTGCAGAAATGGACAGGGTATATCCGCGGGGGTTGTTCACCTGTTGGAATGAAAAAGCTGTACCCCACGTTCATTGACAGCAGCGCAGAAGGGCTGGAAATGATGGCTGTCAGCGCTGGGAAGATTGGCCAGCAAATGGATGTAGCCCCACAGTTACTCGCTGAGGTTGTGCATGCGAAGTTTACAGAACTAATCAAATAGACGAGCAGCAAGCTGGCCTAAATATTCCTTCAATGCTAACCCTGTTGTGGAGATCGCTCCTGGGGAGGGACTGAACTTGGCGGGCTGCAGTGCAATATCAGCGCTGGCGATATAATCCGTAGGATAGGCTTGCGCTGTTAGCCCCGCATTCTTAAAGTGCAACATCGCACGGGACATATGAAAACCTGAAGTAACTAATATAGGTTTTTTAAGTCCGGTTTGTTGCAGGATGGCTGCGGTATTTACAGCGTTTTGCTCCGTGTTGAGGGATTGATTCTCGATCAGGATATCCTCCTCGGGTATGCCGAGGCCCAGTAGTTGTCTTTGCGCGATATCCGCTTCATTACCACTGTCGGAGAATACTTGTCCGCCAGAAAATAAGATTGGCAAACCTGTCTGCCGATGGAGGCGAACAGCAGTAAGCAGGCGATTTGCTGCTGATCCGTATAAATTGCCTTCGCCATCTATATCCGGTGTGCCAGAGCTGGCGCCCCCGCCGAGTACGACGATGACATCTCCTTGCAAAGTTTCCGGCTGCGGATATTTCCGTTCTAGACTGCCGATCAGCGCATCGCTGACTAAGGGTGTCATGGAGAAATACATTAATAGTGTAACCCCGAGTAGAACAAGTGCTGGCCGGCGGTTTTTTTTCCACAACCAAATGACTAAACCTAGCAGAAGCACGATAAACAGGCCGGGAGGAAGCACAAAGCTGTATACAAATTTGATGATGTAAATCAACAGTATCAACCGCCTTCTAAAAATATAAGTTCAGGTTGTATTGTAACATGAGATTGCAAGATTACATATTTACATGCGTATCCTTATACAAAACGGATATTGCCGCAGCTATCAGGATCATCCCCATAAAAGCGGGTGCAGCATGGCCAAGTGATACATATATTTGACCGCCAATGACAGGCCCAATCATTCTTGCTAAAGCCTGAATAGATTGGCTACCTCCTTGAATCCTCCCTTGTTCACTAGAGTCGACAGACTTGGAAAGCATCCCATTGAATGAAGGCCCAAAGATCGAATCCCCAAAACCAAATATAAACATTCCAGCGATAAAAAGCGGATAGTATGAGAACAAAGCAGATAGTGCAATAAGACTGTAGCCTATAATCTCCGAAACCATTCCAAGAATTGCGATCTGTTTATCACTAAATTTCAGCAAAAGCTTAGGCATGATGAAACCCTGTGAAATGATGTCTTGGAAGCCCATAATTGAAAACATCAGTCCGATTAGTGCAGGCTTCCAGCTGAAAGTATCCATTGTGAATTGTGAAAAAACAGCCTGTAAAGATCCGTTGGGTATCCAGAGTAAGAATGCTGAGACCAGTAGTCTTTTTAAGTTTTTTATGGACAATATGCTTGCAAGCTGTGTAAATGGATTCAGTCTTACCAAGGTAATCTCTTTCAGTCTATTATTCTTGTCAAGGCTCTCAGGCATAAAAAAGAATCCGTAAACAACATTTAATAAGGTAATTATGGCTCCGAAATACATAGGTACAGAATAACCAAACTTGGCAAGTAAACCGCCTAGCGTTGGACCAATGACGGTGCCTACACCTACAACCGCACTCACCCAGCCAAAGTATTTGGTTCTCTGTTCTGGAGGAATGATGTCAGCAAAATAAGCGAAGATAGTACCTATGCTTCCGCCGGTTATACCTTCTATTAAACGTCCAACAAAGAGAACCCATAACGCTCCTCCTATCCCAAAAACTAAGTATCCAATTGCGGAACCCAAAAGGCATACCAAAAGTAATGGACGACGCCCATATTTGTCACTCAAAGCTCCAAGTGCAGGGGCTGCAAAAAATACGCAGACTGCATAAACAGAGGTTAGCAGCGTGACAACTATAGCCTGTTCTCCCGGATTGCTTATATAAGGCTGCACTAAAAATGGGACAACGGGCATGATGATACTGAAGCCTATTCCGCACAGAAACACAGAGATCAAACCGAAGATTAGAGCGTGTTTATCTACGGTTTGTTCTGTGTTCTGTTCATTATGTGATCTGAATTTGAACATTAAATTCTCTCCTCAAAGCTGGTATTTTGATTCCTTGGAAACAAATTTGATACATCACCATTTTTATCACGATTTTGTTTCCGTGTCAACAAAATAATGAACGTAAAAATGCAGCCTTTCTCATAAGAGCCCGGCTGCATGGAGTTTCATTTTCATTATTCGAATTTATTCGGATTAAAATCTATACCCTGTTTCTTTATTTCTGCATCCAAATGCCTACTATACTTTTCTACGAAGCTAAGCATACTGTCAAATTGCTCCTCAGTTACCTGCTCAAATACGGCTTTATCCCGCTCTTGGAACTCTTTGTGCAGGTCCTCATGGATGTTATAAATTACTTTCCCTTGCTCAGTAAGCCTAAAATAGATTTCTTTTTTGTTATCCGATTTTTGGTAGCTTTCGATGAGGCCCTTTTGGATGAGCTTCTTAGTTAATTTACTTATGGCACCGCGAGTCATATAAAAGGACTCTGCAAGTTTTGTGACGTTGGAATCTGCATTTTTTTCAATGTATTCGATGCAATGTACTTCAGAAGGTTTATAACCTTTAAGACTGTCTTCCATCTTATCCTTATTAAGCCAAACCATCTTGTTATATACGTCCCTGAAACCCATCATGACCTGATCTTCTTTGTTCATGGCCTGTCCTCCCAGCGCTCTTACCTTAACAAATTATATTGATTTTTTGTTTCTATTTCAACAATATTAAAGTAGAGGATAGTTTGTTTTATTGAACTTTAGATAAAAATAACAGGTGAGCAGTAACGGCGGAAGTCCAAACATTCCCGGCAGTTAAGCCCGCCACCTTTTTAAGCTTAGATAAAATAATCTTAAGAAACTGCGGTTTCTTCTTAAGAAAGTTCATCCGCTTGAAGCTGCACCAAAGATTGTTTGTCTGTTATCATAAGATTAAGATGATTGGACAGCTGTGGGATGATTTCTCGAAGGTAGGAGGACTGCATAATGAAGAGTATCCGGGTACTGCTCGCCGATGATGAACCGGTGATTTTGCGAGGCCTAAAAAAACTGATTTCATGGGAGAAGCTTGGACTCACCATTGTTGGAGAGGCTAGTGATGGAATAGAGCTGAAACAACAGATCGAGGATTGTGATCCTGATCTGATTATTAGTGATATAAGCATGCCAGGATATACAGGGATTGATATCATCCGTGAAATTCATGAAGCTGGCAGAGCGGTGAAGGTTATTTTTATAAGCGCTTATCAAGAGTTTACGTATGCCCGTCAAGCACTGCAATATGGTGCGCTGGATTATTTGGTGAAGCCCGTGAACAAAAACCAGCTGGAACAGGTTGTGAGCAAAGCCGTTTCCCTTATTCGTCAAGAAACAGAAGGCGAGCGCAACAAAGAGAAGCTGAACCATTATGAACAGAGAAACCGCAGATTAACGATCGAAGAATTGCTCGACAAGCTGACGGACGGCAATAAGGGAACAGCAGACACCTTGCTTGATATGGGGATTATTGCGCTAAGTCGCTACGTCAGTATTTGTTTGGTAGAGACGGACGAATCGTCGGGGCAGCCTTCCAGATGGGAAGAACGCGAACGTAAGCTGATTGATTTTGCACTGTCTAACATTATTAAAGAAACCGTGGAGCAAAGCGATAATAGTTATATGTTCCGTAAAGGGGAACGTTTTTGTATCCTGCTCCAGCATGAGCATGCTGAGGAACCAGCGGGAATTGCCCTAGATCTCCATGACAAAATCACAAGTTTTCTGAAATTAAAGGTGACCCTTGGAGTAGGCAATCCTGTTGACAGTATGGATGATGCTGATGAATCTTATCGCCAAGCTTTGAAAGCGCTAAATTATAAATATTTTACAGGGCCTAATCGTGTGATTCCTGTTAAAGAGAGCAGGTATGAGAGTGAATCATTGATTCAAACTCCGCTGCATGAAATCCAGTCCGCCCTTGGGATTGCCATGAAATCACAACACAAAGAACAAATTGAGCAGGAGTGCCTGCGATTATTTCAGACGATCCGGCAGATGGCAGGCGGGAATAGAAACCAAGCCGTTTCTACCGTATACAATACCTTTTTGCAGCTTGAACAGGAGCTTATTCAATTCGGTGTGGAAGCAGGTCCATCACTTCAGGATACAAATCCGATTCTTGAACGATTGGCCAATTATTCTACCTTCCAAGAGGTGGAGGAAGATTTCCGTGTGCTTTTGAGCAAAATGTCCGGGCAAATTGGCAGTCGCATGGGCAATAAGGAGCTGAAGCAGCTTTCCCAGGTGAAGGCATATATTGAGGAGCATTATCCAGAAAATATTACACTGGAATCTATGGCAGGGATGATGTTTATGAATTCCTATTATTTCAGCAGCTTTTTCAAAAAACATACCGGACAGAACTTTAAGAATTATGTCACTGAGGTGAGGATGAATCATGCCCTTCGTTTATTGCTGCAAAGCGATATGATGGTTTATGAGATTGCCGATAGTGTAGGCTACAACAATGCCCGGCATTTTAGCGATATGTTTAAGAAGAAATATGGCAAGCTGCCACAAGAATATAAGCAATCCTTCAAAAGCCAATAGTCAGATGGATAGCAAAGGGGATGCCTTCATTCATGTTTATCTGGGGCCGAAGATCCAAAAGTATATTTGTTAAATTCTCCGCTTCCTTTTTATTAGTCGGCTTAATTCCGCTTTTTGCACTTAGTTACATTTCTGTACAGACTTTTTCTGGATATGTCGAGCGTTACACTACAAGTAATTTGCAGCAAATGGTTCTATATATGAGCTATAACCTGAATTCTGCCTTCAATCAGTACAATGAGGTCTCTAAGCTGATGTATACAGGGCGATATGAAGGTTTTATCGAGAGTTATTCGCAGAATCAAACCTATAATGTAAATGAGCTGGAGCAGATCAATACGATTCCTATTGAAACCTTTCTAAAAACAGTTCTCTACAGTGATTCCTACATCACCAGTGTTTATTTTCATAGGGCGTCAGACGATAAGCTCTACTATCAGGAAAAAGAAAACAGAGGGGTCAATTTTGATTTGCTGCCTTATCAAGAGTGGTTAACTAAAATGGCTCCAAACCCTTCACAAGTGGCAATTTTCCCTACCCATTCCGAAGAATATTACACAGGTTCAAAGCGCAGTGTGTTCACTATCGGCCGTACTTTAATTGATATTTCTGGGCGTGTCACCAAAGATCCCAAGATTGTCGGGACTTTGTTTATGGACGTGGATGTTTCGTTATTTAATCAGTTCTTCAGAGAATTAAATCTGGGGGGACAGGATGAATTATTTCTGCTGGATGGGGACGGAAATGTATATTTCACGAATGAGACAAGGTCAACGAATGGAGAGGCTTTTCGGGCTAAAAAGGACGAGGAGATGATCGTTCTCAGTGAAGAGATTTTTTTTCTTAAAGGCACGGTGACTGCCAGAATTCATCGGGCGAATTTATTCGATCAGCTTTTTTCAGCCCGTACGACGGTGTTTATAGCGATGTTTATTTGTGCGATTGCAATGATCATCATGGGCGTCTGGTTCTCTAGGCGGCTGGCTGCTCCGATTCGGAACTTAATTAAGCAAATGGCTATCGTAGAATCCGGTAATTTGGATACCCAGATGGTCGTGAACAGCAATGATGAAATGGGTAGACTTAGTCATGGTTTTAACCGAATGGTCGAGCGTTTACAAGCCTATATCGATGAAGCTTACGTTGCCCAGATCAAGCAGAAGCAAACGGAGTTAAATGCTCTGAAAAGTCAGATTCGTCCGCATTATTTATACAACACCCTGGAAGTCATTCGAATGAATGCGGTGGATAAAGATAATGATGAGGTCGCAGATATGATTTTATCGCTCTCTAACCAGTTGAAATATGTAATCGACTATGGAGAGGATAGGGTAAGCATACGACAGGAGCTGGAGCATCTACGGGATTATTTCTATATTATCTCTGTGCGGTATGAGAATAAATTTGAGCTTGTTGTCGATCTCTCACCCGAAGTGGATCTGAACTGGTACATTCTGAAATTGTCACTTCAGCCGATAGTTGAAAATGCTATCCAGCATGGCTTGCGCAGTCAAGGCAGAGGGACAGTTGGATTGACGATGGAAAAGAAAGATGAAATGCTGTTGGTTACGATCTATGATGATGGAATCGGTATGAGCAAGGAAAAGGTACAGCAGTTGACTGAAAACTTGGAAGAGCCTAGTTCGCCTAGCAAAAATGTTGGACTAAAAAATGTACATGAACGAATTCGTACTGTGTACGGTGCAGAATACGGGGTATCTATCAGCAGCCGGGAGCATATTGGGACATCGATTCTATTGTTGCTTCCGATAGTAGAGGACCCGTATAAAATCTCAGATTCAGAGAATGCGTAAAGGATGGACGATGAACGGAAGACTGCGGTCTTTCGTTCTTTTTTTACTTACTTCTTAAATTCACCGCATATCCCGCTTAAAAAAGTTCATTCTAACTATTTATAAGGAATGCTATTCTATTAGCAACGGAAACGCTTTCGAGAGATGATGCGCACATCTTGCTTCAGTTTCCACGGTTCACTAAAAGGGGAGGCTATTATGCTATGTACAAAAAAACAATGATGAAACTATCCGTATTGTTACTCGCCACAACAACAGTTTTGACTGCTTGCGGTGGAAATAATAATAATGCAGGAAGTAAGGCAACTAATACGCCAGCATCCGAGACGCCTTCAAATACACCGCAAGAGACCAAAAAAGAGGTTAGCTTTACGATAGGTTACGCCTCCGGAGATCCGGCCACCAAAAAAGCTATCTCAGATACGGTCAAAAAATTTACTGAAGCTAATCCGAATGTCACTATTAAAGATTTAAGCGAAACTTCATCCGCTGCCTATCTTGACTGGCTGAAAACAAAGGATGCTGTGGGTGAATTCCCGGACCTGGTGGAAATGCGGGATACAGAAGTTTTTGCCGATGCGGGTAAGATTGTAGAGCTGCCTTCCGATCTGCTAGATTTGTTCGAAGCCCCTCCACAAGTGGATGGTAAGGTGTGGAATGCACCGCTGCAAGTGAACGCTCCCCAAGGAATTATCTACAGCAAAAAAGCATATGCGGATGCAGGGATCACCGAGCTTCCAAAAACCTATGACGAATTCATCGCCATCCAAGAAAAATTGAAAACATCGGGCATTACTCCGATTGTAGTAGGCGGAAAAGATATTTTCCATATGGGCTTCTGGGTTAATAAATTCCTGATTGATGAGGTCTACTCGAAAGATGCAGATTGGAACTCCAAACGTACCGCTAAAACGGTCAGCTTCACGGATGCTAATGTAGTTCAAGGCATAACGGACTTCAAAGAATTGTTCAAGAATTATGTTGATAAAGGTTGGCTCAGCACGGGCGACAATCAGACCGCTTCGATTCTTGTTTCGGGCAAAGCAGCACAATTGTACTCCGGTACGTGGATGTTTACACAAATCGCTGAAGCAGACCCGAACTTTGAATTTGGCTTCTATGCTCTTCCTGACCGTAAAGGGAAAATCAATGTCATTGGTCTTCCGTCACCAGCAGGCTGGTCTTTATCGGCTGAAGCCGCTAAGGATGCAGACAAAACAGAAGCCATTAAAGACTTTATCCGTTTCTTCTTCGCCCCAGAACAGTATTCGAACTATTTAGCAACCATAAATGCGATTCCTTCAACAAAAGAGAAAGTAACCTATGACACAAGTGAACAAATGCAAGTGGCTTTGGATCTTATTGCTGACCCGAATGTAGTGAAATCGTTGGCGATCAATAACTGGTGGGGAGACAATTTGATCCCTCCACAGTTCCGTAACTGGTACTACAAGCTGTTGCAGGATCTCGTGGTAAAAGATGGAGATGTAGCGAAGTACATGAAAGATGCGGATACAGAGTATGACAACCAAGTGAAAGCTAATCAGATGTAAGAGCAGCGCCTGATCGAGGAACCTCTGCTGCTGCAGAGGTTCTCTTTTTAACAAGCGCGGTCTTTGAAGGGAGGGAGAGTAGCCATGGCTACATCCGCAGTAAATGCTGACAAGTCATTGATAGGCACTGTGCAGCACAAAAAGAAAAAGAAAAAATGGCAGTCCTACGCTCTGCTGTTCATATTACCATCATTTATTTTGTACACCTTGTTCGTTATCGTCCCTACAGTGGGCAGTGTCTATTTAAGCTTCACCTCATGGGATGGCATTAGCGACAACGTAAGGTATATCGGCTTCGCTAACTTTGTGGAAATCTGGAATAGTCCAAGGGTGCATAACGCACTGAAAAATACGATGATCATGACCATTTCACTTGTTGTTTTAGAGAATATTGCAGCAATTGCAATGGCTATGATGGTCGATAAGGTACGCTGGTTCCGGAATTTATTCAGAAGTGTATTTTATTTCCCTACGTTGCTTAGTGGGATCGTAATGGGTTTCGTCTGGGCGATGATCCTGAATTACAACTTTGGTGTATTTAATCAGATTCTGGAGTCTGTTGGGCTTGGAACCTGGATTGTGGATTGGTTGGGCAATCCTAAATATGCAATGCTGTCGATTATTTTGTCTACCGTTTGGAAAGGCGCGGGTTATTATATGATCATTTATCTCGCTGGATTGCAAGGTATTCCGCAGGAATTGAATGAGGCGGCCAGTATTGATGGAGCAGGGGGCTGGCAACAGTTTCGGCATATTACCTTTCCGCTGCTTGCGGGGTCAATGACAGTATGTATGGTATTATCGATGATCAGCGCCTTGAAGATTTTTGATCAGATTGCCGTCATGACCGATGGTGGTCCGGGCTTTGAGACGGAGACATTAACTTATATTATTTATAAAGTCGGGTTTGGTGAATTAAGACAAGGTTTTGGTACTGCACTGGCGATGGTCTTGTTCTTAATCATACTCATCATTACAGTCTTCCAAGTGAAGGTTCTCCAGAAGCGGGAGGTGCAGCTCTAAAATGACGATGCAGACACGTAAAAGAGTTGGGCAAATCGCACTTTTCATTGTTACATTATTAGTAGCTATTATCTTTTTCTTTCCTATATTCTTTAATTTAATGTCAGCCTTCAAGAGTAATGCAGAGATTATGAAGGATGCCATCGCTTTTCCGAAAACCCTTTATCTGGACAGCTTCAAATATCTGTTAACCGAAACAGAGTTTCCACGGGCTATTCTGAATAGTCTGATTTTGACAGCATTTTCTATTGCGGCACAGGTCTTGATTATTCCGATGGCGGGCTACGCAATTGAACGCAGAAATGCCAGATGGACTCGGTTCATGTTCGTTTATTTTTTAGCAGGAATGATGATCCCTTTTCAGGCGTATATGATTCCTCTATTTAAAGAGCTTAGAATGCTGGGGTTATACGGCAGCCTTGCCGGTCCAATTCTAATTTATGTAGCCGGTGCGGTGGGCTTCGGATGCCTGCTGTATACAAGCTTTGTCAAAGGCATTCCTAGAGAAATTGAAGAAGCGGCGGAGATCGACGGATGTTCTCGTTATGCGATATTCTGGAAAATTGTTTTCCCGCTGCTAGGACCCGTCACAGCCAGTATGGTGGTCTTAAACGGACTTGGAATCTGGAACGATTTCCTGATGCCGATGCTGGTATTGCCTTCAGGACAGGCTAAAACTATGGTCGTGGAAATTTACCGTTATATCGGAGAATTCTCCTCACGTTGGGATATGATTTTTGCAGGAACAGCAATGTCGGTTGTGCCTGTGCTGATTGTGTTTATTGCCTTGCAGAAGTATTTTGTTAAGGGGATTGCGTCTGGTGCAACGAAGGGTTAATTCATAAAAAGGGATATATCCTGTAACCACTTAGTGGGCTGCAGGGTACATCCCTTTTTTTGTAAGCGAAACAATCACTAAAGCGTATTTGGATTCGCGGTTAAACGGCGGTAGCCCATTGGCGGGAGACCTGTCCAGCGTTTGAATTGCTTGCTGAAATGGGACACATCCCGGTATCCTAGCCGGTGGGCGACCGATTCGACAGATAGACTATTATCCATTAGCAGCAGTTTGGCGTGACGAATGATCAAGCGGGATAAATATTGTCTTGGCGACATGCCATAAATTTGGTGGAAAACACGATTGCAGTGAGTTGTACTGTATCCGAGTTTTGCCGCAATGTGCTCAATACCGCCGCCTCTTTCGCCTGTGCTTGCAGCGGAGGCGACAGATTCCTGCAGCAATCCTTCGATGGCGTTGGCTAAGGCGACGGTATTTTCCGTAGCTTCTGTATCTGCCAGGAGGGGCATTTCCGAAAGTACCCAGCCGCTGAGTGCGGTTAGAAGTTGCAGCGAAGCATGCAATGTAATCAGGCGATTTCTGTGTGTGTCCTTTGACTCTGACAGGATGGAAGAATTTATGATTACATCTAGAGCGGAACGAATGGCTCGCAGCTCCGGGGTATTCCCACTTAGACTAACAGCGTCTGCTGTTAGTAAAGCTCGCCGTAAAATCAGATCATCAATATCGAAATGCAGGCAGTAATAAGTCATGTCACGACTAGCATTCGAACCGAGGCTGCTATGTTCTACACCGGGACGAATAAACAAAATATCACCGCTTTGCTGGATAAAAGATTTATTGCCGACCGTCATATGTTGCTCACCCTGCAGTACAACGTTAATCTCAAACATGGGATGAGTGTGTACGGGATATTGCCAATCCGGATTTACTTTTCTCCAATGCGCGGCGAAGATATGGAAAGCCGCTTGGATGTCTGGAGACATCTGGCCATCAATAGAATTATGAAAAGCGGGATCATTCGAGATCATTTCAATCCTCTTTTACTGTAAAGTTTGGCTTCATTATAACATAGGTTTTTATCGATGTTTGATTTGCCCAAATAAAAGAAGGCTTTAACCCTGTTGTACTTCCGGAAAGATCGATAACATGGAGATATAGCCCGGAGGTATCCGGGACCATGCTGGAAGGAGTGTTATTATTTATGGCGCATAATCAATTTTTTAATGCCCATCATTCACCGATTGGTGCATTTGCGAGTTTCACTTTAGGATTCAAAGGAGCTAGTGGAGGTTTCGATCTGGAGATTGGAAAACCACCTAGACAAAATATATTCATAGGATTAGAACGTGCTGACGGAAAGGGATATGATACCCTGCCATTTCATGAAATCGGGGGAGAGGACGAAAGTAAACGTTATGATATTGAGAATCCGGATCCTAATCCTGACAAGGAGAATATTCTGTTCCCTTTTCAAGAGCGTGAGATTTCCAGAGATTTTCATGTAACCACAGACAGCTGGAGTGCGGGTGATTTGACCTTCCGGATTCTGTCCCCCGTTCGTTCTGTACCGGATCCAGAAACTGCCTCTATAGAAGAAATGAAGGATGTGCTGCTGCCTGCAGTGCTGGTTGAACTCGAAGTGGACAACACCTCATCCGCCACCTCGCGCCGTGCATTCTTTGGTTTTCAGGGAACAGATGTGTATAGCGGAATGAGAAGACTGGATGATGTATCATCGGAGATTACAGGCGTTGGCCAAGGAAGATTTATTGCGATTGCTGCGGAAAAAGGAACTGCAAAGTCCGCACTGCATTTCACGATGGAGGATATTCTAACGGAGGAGCTGCAGGAGAATTGGACCTTTGGACTGGGGCGCGTCGGCGCTTTGATCATGGATGTTCCAGCCGGAGTAAAAGAAACTTACCGTTTTGCTATTTGTTTTCACCGTTCAGGTTATGTCACCTCAGGCATTGATGCTTCCTATTACTACAATCATTATTTCAACAATATAGAGGCAGTGGCTGAATATGCATTATCCAGATTTGATATCCTTAAGCAAGAAGCGGAGCAAGCTAACGATAGATTTACTCATGATGACCTATCCGCAGATCAAACCTTTATGTTAGCGCATGCGATTCGTAGTTATTACGGCTCCACGCAATTACTGGACTACAAGAATAAGCCATTTTGGATCGTCAACGAAGGCGAATACCGGATGATGAATACCTTTGATCTTACCGTCGATCAGTTATTTTATGAGCTGCGTTTTAATCCTTGGACGGTACGTAATGAACTAGATATGTTCGTGGAAAGATTCAGCTACGAAGATACGGTGCGTTTCCCGGGTGAGGATACAGAGTATCCAGGTGGAATTAGCTTCACACATGATATGGGGGTAGCCAATGTAGTTTCACGCCCGGGATATTCTGCTTATGAGGTCTATGGCATTGATGGTTGTTTCTCACATATGACACATGAACAATTGGTTAACTGGGTGCTGAGTGCAGCAACTTATGTAGAGCATACAGGCGACCGGGGCTGGATGGAACGTAATCTCAGTATTATGGAGAAATGCCTGGATAGCATGGTAAATCGCGATCATCCAGATCCTGAACAAAGAAATGGTGTCATGGGGCTTGATAGCTCACGTACGATGGGCGGAGCAGAAATTACTACGTATGACAGTCTGGATGTGTCTTTAGGTCAGGCTCGTAACAATATTTATCTGGCAGGAAAATGCTGGGCTGCTTACTTGGCTATGGAGAAAATATTTGCAGAGCATGGGCGTGCGGAACAGTCCAAAACAGCAGGTGATCAGGCTGAAAAATGCGCCGCAACAATGGTGGCAAGTGTTACAGCAGACGGGTATATTCCGGCTGTCATTGGAGAAGGCAATGACTCCAAGATCATTCCGGCTATCGAAGGCCTTGTGTTCCCTTACTTTACAGGCTGCAAGGAAGCACTTGATCGTAATGGGCGGTTCGCCGCCTATATTGGTGCACTCGACAAGCACCTGCATGCGGTATTACAGCCGGGAGTGTGTTTATTCGAAGACGGAGGCTGGAAAATCTCTTCAACCAGCAATAATAGCTGGCTCAGTAAAATCTATCTCTCACAATTCATCGCTCGTTGCATTCTGGGACTGGAATGGGAGGAACGTGGAGCGGCAGCGGATCGTGCTCACGTAGCTTGGCTTACCCATCCGGAGTTGTCGATTTGGAGCTGGAGCGATCAGATTATTTCCGGTGAGATCACAGGCAGTAAATATTATCCGCGTGGCGTTACAGCGATTTTGTGGTTGGATGAGAAATAAGAGTAGATAATTTCAATAAGTAGAAACGGAATATGCAAAAATACTAAGAGGGGGGCTACCCCTCTTTTTTGCTGTTTCGACGTATAAAACTTTCGAATCTGAGAGGAAATTAATATAGCTTTTACAGCTCATTGACGCGGAGCGTATATAGGCTTGTTATATTGAGGGGAAAAGGGGGATGAAATATGAGAGAAATGGAAGAATCGTCCTTTACCGCTACCCAGCCTGTTCTTGCAAGCGATACTTATGGTTGGGATAAGCTTCAGGTTTCACAATGGTATAGTCCGCAGCAAGCTTTCACCCCGTCCTCGGAGTCAAAATATTTAATTGGGATTCACTGCACAGCCTACTACGAAAACTATTACACCATTCATATTACCCCTTGTAATGAGAGCCTTCTTTGCCCTTGGGGCAGAACCTCGCTCTATTTTTTTGAAAATTGAAATTACACCAGCGGTCATCGAAGAGATTGCTCGTGAATCAGGTTATCTGAAGGAAGGCCATATCCAATTGGACCGCAAATTTCATGTGAAGGATTCCAAGCTGCTGCAATTAGGGCTTTGGATGCTAGAGGAATTGCAGAATGGCGGTGCCAAAGGGAAAATATACAGCGACTCTTTATCGAATATGTTAATTATTCACTTGTTACAACACTATTCTTCTGTGATCCCCCAGCACTCAAATAGTAAAACTCCCGCCAACCAAGAGATATTTCAGGTCATCCAATTTATGCGTGAACGGTTGGAAGATGAGATTCAACTGACTGATCTCGCAACTATGGCTAATATGAGCCAATCACATTTTATTCGGATTTTTAAACAACAGACAGGATATACCCCCCATAACTATTTAATCCGGCTGCGAATCGAACGCTCTAAATTTCTTATTCGTTCCGGGAAAATTGGGTTGAAGGAAATTGCATCTCAGGTGGGTTTCGCCGATCAAGGACATTTTACTAGATTGTTCAAACGAGAAACCGGCCTAACCCCAAAGCTGTATGCGAATCAAAGCTCCTCCAAGCCTAATCATATGGTTTATTAATTTTATTCTTGTAAATGAGAGTTTTATTCAAGGAATGAAGTGTTTTGTTCAATTAGTGAGCTGGAGCCAGCTTCTATAATAAGGTTGAAGTAAGGCGAACAAATGCCGGACTACAACCTTATTAGGAGGAGAGAAAACATGAGATTAAAAAGATTATTCAGTCTGATTTGCGCGGGGGTACTTACGACCAGTTCTTTATCTTTAGTAGCATCTGCCACACCTGTCGGACCGGATAACCTAGTAAACACCGAGGTAGAATCCAGTGCAGAGTCAACTTCAGCTTCAGGGATCACTGCTGGATGGCATGAAGTATCCAAGCAAACCTTTTGGTTACTTGATGCTCTTGAAAGAGGACAAGGGGTGGCTACAGACGGAAATTCTTGGATCTTTAGTTCCTCGTACGGACTCTTGCGGACTGGACTTGATGGCAAATCCGTAAAAGCACGGAATGAATTGGCTATTCCTCTGGAGATTGCTTCCCAAGGTGGAGACCATATCGGTGATATTTCCTACTATAACGGTAAAATATACGCTCCTATTGAAGACGGCAAAAACTATCAGCATCCTTACATCGCCCTTTATGATGTGAACACTTTGAAATATACGGGCACATCCTATGCTTTGCCGCTGAATTTGCATATTGGCGGTGTACCATGGGTAGCGGTGGATGCCGCTCGCGGTCAGGTTTATACAGCTCAGTGGAGTAATGCCAGCGTCTTGAATGTGCTTAGCCTCGACGATATGCATGTAATCACAACCGTTCCACTTTCCCAAAGCATTGATCGAATTCAAGGTGCCGAAGTGTACAACGGTGTTCTATATGCCTCTACGGATAACGCGACCCAAACGGTTTACCAGATTGATCCGGAGACTGGAAACGTATCTGTGGCCTTTGATCGCAATCTGCCTAGTGGTACTGAAGCTCAAGGAATTGCTGTATTGCCCACCGCAGATGGTGCACAGCTTCATATTCTTGATGTAGGCTCAAATCGTATTAGTGTGAACTTTCGCCATTATGCATTCTAATTCAAATCCAAGCGAAAAAAGGGGCTAACAGAAATGCTAAAGCAATCCAAAACCATTCTAACGTTATTATCCGTTTCTATGCTGGCAGTAGCGGGCTGCGGTCAAGCTAATAACAGTTCAGTTGAAGCCAAAGCGGAAGCTAATAACGCTCAGCCTACAGCAATCGCAGCAACTCCTGAATCCACCGAGACTCCAGCTACTAAACCGGTGGAGATTACATTTTATTATCCGGTTAATGTGGGTGGTCCTCTTACTAAAGTAATCGATGGGATGGCTAATACATTCATGGAACAGCACCCAGAGATTAAAGTTAATCCCGTGTACACAGGCAATTACGGTGATAATACAGTAAAAATTCAAGCGGGTGTACAAGCTAAGCAGCCACCGGATGTAGCGGTCATGATGTCAACAGAGCTATACAGCATGCTCGATATGAATGCGATTATTCCGCTGGATGATTATATTGCGAAGGACAAGGACATTCAAATGGAAGACTTTTATCCCGCCTTTGTGGAGGATACTCAGTCTGAAGGTAAAACGTACAGCCTGCCCTTTCAGCGAAGCACGATTGTTATGTATTACAACAAAGAAATGTTCAAAGCCGCAGGACTTGATCCAGAGAAGCCACCAACTACATGGGATGAGCTTGTAACTTATGCTGAGAAGCTGAACAAAGACGGTCACGTGGGGCTGGAAATTCCGGGCAATGATGATTCGTATTGGATGTTTCAAATGCTTGCTCGGCAAAATGCGTCTGATCCGAAGCAAAACATAATGTCCTCCGATGGCAAAAAAGCGATGTTTGATACACCGGAGAATGTGGAGGCATTGCAATTCTGGTTGGATTTGTCCCATAAATATAAGGCGATGCCGGAAGGTGTTATTGATTGGGCCACGGTTCCAACGGATTTCATTCAAGGTAAAACAGCCATGATGATGCATACAAGCGGCAACTTAACCAACGTAAAAAATAATGCGAAATTTGAATTCGGTGTAGCGTTCCCACCTGCACAAAAGCAATATGGATCACCCACTGGTGGCGGCAATCTGTATATTTTCAAGGACACATCTCCTGAAAAACAAGCAGCAGCTTGGGAATTCGCCAAATACATGACGGCTTCGGAACAGGCGGCCCTCTTCAGCAGCTCATCCGGTTATGTTGGCGTAAGAAAGTCCGCTTATGATACAGATGCAATGAAGAAATATACGGCGGATTTCCCGCAAGCATTGGTTGCAAGAGACCAGCTGGAATATGCTTTCCGGGAATTATCCACTCATAATCATGGTAAAGTATCGACGGTAATAACGAATCAGATTCAAGCGGCATTGGCAGGAGAGATTGATGCAGCGGGTGCGCTCAAAAAAGCGCAAGCAGAAGCAGATCAGGCATTAGCTCCCTTCAATAAGTAATTATTAAGGTATAGGTTACGCCAGAACAGACTGGTAACTTGTTCTGGCGTCATTCCTTTATTCAATAATCGTAACAACCTTTAACAGGGAAGGATTGAATGGTATGGATGCCGGATGGACTGAGAGGCTTAGACGAAACGGATTCGGCTGGGGACTTGTGTTGCCTTCGCTGCTCTTTCTTTGCTTGTTTACTTATTACCCTATGTTTAAATCCCTTTGGCTCAGCTTTTATGAGAAAAACTTAGCGACTCCTGAGCCTTTGTTCGTAGGTTTTGACAATTACGCTAATCTATTGCATGACCATGTTTTTTTGAAGGTGTTCAGTAATAATATATGGTTCGCCCTTGGTACAGTACCAACCTCAATAGTTTTGGCTTTCTTGATGGCACTGTTTGCCGACAAGGCGATAAAAGGGCGGGGACTGGCACGTCTTTCCTTTTTTTATCCGAATATGATCCCAATGATCGCGGTGGCGAACATTTGGTTGTTTCTGTATACCCCTCATTTTGGGCTTTTCGCCAGATTGGCTTCTTGGATCGCAGATCAGCCTGTGAATTTACTGGGAACACCTGATACGGTGATGGGCGCATTAGTGATCATGATGATTTGGAAAGAAGCCGGATATTTTATGATTTTTTATTTAGCAGGAATGCAGCAGATTCCTAAGGATTTATATGAAGCGGCTGCTGTAAGCGGAGTCGGTACGTTTACTTCCATTCGTAGAATCACAATTCCACTCACGATGCCGACTACATTGTTCGTGGCTGTTGTGGCGATAACGAATTCCTTTAAGCTGGTTGACCATCTCTGGATTATGACAAAAGGCGGCCCGAACAATGCAAGCAACCTGTTGCTTTATTATATCTACGAGACAACCTTTAATTTCTACGATCAAGGAATGGCTGCATCGATGACGGTAATCATGATTGTGCTGTTGCTTCTGATTTCCTCTTTGCAGTTTTTTGGCTGGGATCGGAAAATTCATTATGAATAGGAGGTGGAATCCGTGGAGGATAATCCATTAAAGCTGCCCTTAGTATTAAGGCAGAATACACGTAAAGCTATAGAAGAGGAGCGCATGTTGAACTCAGAAAAAACGAAGCGCCGAATCCAGCAGATACTGTGGCATGCGGTTGGATTTACTTTTGCCGCGGTCTGGATCATTCCCTTCCTATGGGTGGTCAGAACGGCCTTTTTACCCAAAGACGTTGCTATCGGTTCGGGCTGGTCTTGGAGCTGGACGTTTGAGAATCTGATTCATGTCTGGAATGGAGCACCTTTTGGACGGTTTTTAATGAATACATTGCTGGTGTGCGGTGTTGTTCTTGCTGTGCAGCTGGTTACGATGACGATGGCTGCTTATGCGTTCGCGCGGGTACGTTTCTTCGGAAAAGATCTGCTATTCCTGTTATTTTTGGTGCAAATTATGGTGCCGCCGGATGTTCTTATCTTTTCGAACTATCAGGTGTTGAATGAAATGGGTCTGCTGGATACCAAGCTAGGGATTATGCTGCCTTACTTTGCTTCCTCCTTTGGAGTGTTTCTCTTAAGACAATCCTTTAAGCAATTACCCTATGAGCTCGATGAAGCTGCCCGGGTGGAAGGCGCCTCACGGCTGCATATTCTTTTCAGAATCTATGTTCCACTGTCACGCCCGATTTATGTGTCCTTTGCCATCGTGTCGGTCAGCTTTCATTGGAATGATTTCTTGTGGCCGTTAATTGTAACCAATTCAGAAGAAAATCGCTTGTTAACTGTAGGATTGGCGATGTTCGCAAAAGCCACGGAATCGGGTGCACAGTGGTCTGATGTCTGCGCGGCTACGTTGATTGTCTCGGCACCGTTAATAATTGGATTTTTATTGTTCCAGCGGCAAGTGATAGGTAGTTTTATGAGCTCTGGCATTAAAGGTTAGAAGGAGGCATTTATGAGGCTGGCGATTATCGGAGACTTACATTATCCGGATGAATTGTTAAACAACAAGGTTTTGATTAAAGAAGCACGAGATGCTTTTTATGAGCAATTTATGAATCTGTTTTTGTCCATCCCAGCCGATTATCATATTTCTGTAGGAGATATGGTGCATGCAGGAGAATTTAGCGAATTTAATTATATTCTGGGTAAGATTAAGGACAGCAAGTATCCTAGGCGGTTTCTACATGTTCTTGGCAATCATGATACGTACACTTATCCTAAGCAAGAAATCCTTTCCGTCACCCGGCAGCAGCGATACAGTGTTATTGAAGAGACGAATGCGATCATTATTTTGCTGGATACCGCACGGGAAAATCGTGACGATTGGAGCGGAACACTTGATGATGAACAGCTAGCCTGGCTCGAAGCACAAATGAAGCGGACTACAGATAAGCCACTATTCGTCTTTGGCCATCATCCCCTGTATAATACGACCGCTAGATCAACCGAACCGATGATGTCACTGGATCCCAGCTTGGATATTTGGCCGATATTGAAGCAGTGGCAAGGTGTGGGTTTTTATTTTAACGGCCATAATCACGTACATTCCATCGTTAGACAAGACAACTGGCATTTCATTCAAACGGCCTCCATTCTGGATATTCCTGCTGCTCGAATTCTCACTGTGCTTGAAGATGAGATCCGGTTAGAAATGGTGAGTCTGGCGAGTGAGCAATTGAGTAAATGGTCTTCATTATTTACCTTCAGCATTTTTGATTATGAAAAATATCCGCAGGCTGAAGGGGAGGCGAGAGATCAGGAACTGATCATTAATCGACTTCAAAGGGACAGAAAGCAGGTGGACCAGCAATGAATCGCCAGCCAGTAAGATTAGCTATCGTAGGCGGGAATCGCGGAGCCAGTTTTATGAATGCACTATACTCTCTATCGGATCGGATACATCTGACCGCCACTTGTGACTTGAATGAGTGGGTTCTTAATCAATGGAAAGAGAAATTTCCGGACATCCGAACATATCGGGATTATCATGAAATGTTAAAAGATTCGGCAATCGATGCGGTGTTTATCTTAAGCCCCATGCATTTGCATGCCAGACAATCTATTGATGCTTTAAAAGCGGGTAAGCATGTCCTAAGCGAAGTGATTTCGATCCAATCTTTAGAGGAAGCTTGGGAGCTTATCGAAACTGTTGAACAAACTGGACTTAAATATATGATGTCTGAAAATTACTGCTTCTCGCGCTCCAATCTGACGATTAAACATATGGCGGATCAAGGCATGTTCGGTGAAATCACTTATCTGGAAGGGGGATATATCCATGATTTGCGTCATTTGACTCATCATCCGGATGGATCTCTGACTTGGCGGGGGCAATTACATCAGCAGTATAACGGGATCAATTATCCGACGCATTCTATAGGTCCAGTTGCCCAATGGATTAATCTCAATAAGCCTGATGGAGATCGGTTAAAAAGCATCTCGACTTTTGTTTCTAAATCAAGATCCTTACAATATTATTTTGGAGAGCATTATGGAAAAGATCATCCGGCAGCGCGTGAAGGTTTCTGGCGGCAAGGTGACAGTGCGGTTGCGGTCATCCAAACGGAAAAGGGTGTACTGATTGAGCTGCGTGTAGATTGGAGCTCTGTACGACCTCATAACAAAACTCATTATTTGCTGCAAGGAACTGAAGGGGCGTATAATACGGGCCGCCATCAGCAAGAAGAAGATTTGATCTGGTTCAGGAATCTTTCGCCCAAAAATATAGAAGATGGAGAGGAATTGTGGGAGCCGCTAAGCAGCTATCAGCCACTTTATGATCATCCAACATGGAAAAAATGGGGCGAATACGCTGCTGGGACGAAACATGGCGGAGGTGATTTTATGGTGCTTGAAGAATTCATTTCCGCGATTCAGGAGGATCGAACCCCTTCGGTGGACGTATATGATGCCGTTACTTGGAGCTCTGTGTTTACATTGTCTATGGAATCAGTAGAGATGGGTGGGAAAGTTGTAGCTTTTCCTGATTTTAGATCGAAGGTGAGAATTTGACGGTGGAACAGGCGCTTTCCAAACTTGTAATGAAAAAAGAAACACTGTCGGACTTGCCTGCTTTTCAATGTCCTGCCGGGTATCAACTTACGTCCTTCCAGCCGGAGGATGAGCGAAATTGGGAGGATCTTATCCGTCATTCTTTTACAAGAGAAGTTAAATTTGCAGATAAAATCAGTGCTCATGTGCCGTTTTATTCTGATCGCTTGTTGTTCATTTGCCGCGGGGATCAGCCTGTAGCGACAGCTACGGCCTGGGAATTAAGCAGTGGAGACCATAAGAGCTGGTACTTGCATATGGTTGGAGTGCTTCCGGAATATTCTGGCAAAGGTCTCGGTTATGCTGTAAGTCTTGCTGTTTTGCACAAAATAAGAGAATCAGGTGGAGCGGCAGCCTCTTTAGAAACCGATGATTTCAGACTGCCCGCCATCCGTATTTATTTGAAATTAGGATTTCAGCCGGTGTACTTAGACGATAGTCATCCTGGAAGGTGGGAACGAATCCTACAAAGGCTTTGATTTTGATAATGATAAATGCTAGGGATTAGGGGGGCTATACGCCTCCTTATTTCATTCTGGCACCTACGGAAGAAACTTGATTCAAGAATTAACTTGTCGGTTGGTTTAATTGCTGCTATAGTCATACTGACTTATTAAACGCGTTTAATAAGTCAGTATGACTATAGGTGAGAGGGTGGGAGAGCCATGGCGAGTGAGAAACGACTTCCTTCACAGCAAATGAAATCTGAAATTATCCGAAATATTCGAACAGCATTATTAGAACTAGGAAAAGCAACGAAGGCAGAGTTAAGCCATAAATTGCAATACAGTTTCCCAACGATAAGTAAATTTCTAATGCAGATGGAAGAGGCAGGGGAAATAACGGTCAGCGGTCTGGATGAGTCAAGTGGGGGAAGAAGGGCAATAAGATACACCTATAATCCGAATTATCGGTTAGGGATGGCTATTTTTTTGGAAAAAAATGAAACCAATTATACCATCTATAATTGCATTGGTGAGGTAATCAAAGAAGGGAGTTTGCCCAGTATTCTTGAGGAAGAGGTTAGTAAACTGGTCATGCTTATTGAAGATGAAAAAAAGGCCAATCCTAAAATTCATTCTGTGGCTATTGGAGTTCCAGGTGCGGTGAATCATGGGCAGATTTTTCTGATTCCGGGTTATGAGAAATATCAGAATTTAGATTTGAAAAGACACATAGAAGATCAACTATCTATTCCGACAATCGTGGAAAATGATATGAATGCTGCTGTAATCGGCTATATGACGCAACGAAATTTGAAAGAGAATATATCTCTAATGTATCTGTATTTAGGGAAAAATGGTCCGGGGGCTGGGATCGCGGTCAATGGTGAAATCGTGCGAGGAAAGACGTTTTTTTCAGGAGAAGTTCAATTTTTGCCACAGTATGATCATAAAAATTTCATAGAGGCATTAACTGAAGATTCTAGTGGATCAAATATGCAATCGAATCATAGTGTGGATGCGATTAGTCGATTAGTGGCTACTATGACTTCTATTTTGAATCCGCATTATATTATTTTTTGTGAGGATGAATTAGCTCCAGCCATGCTTAATCAAATCTATGAACGAAGTGCCACATACGTTCCGAAGGAGCATCTTCCAGCGTTAGCGGTAAGTCACTTGAAGCGTGATTATCTGAATGGATTACAAAGTCTTGGATTAGGCTTATTAGTTTCACAACAAATAGATGAGAACAATTAAGGAGATAACTATGGCAACTTTTTTTCTTATTATTATTTATTTAGCATTTATTAGCTTGGGATTGCCGGATTCATTGCTTGGCTCCGCTTGGCCAGTGATGAGAATGGACTTAAATGCTTCATTAGGTACGGCTGGAATTCTTTCGATGGTTATTGCAGTAGGGACAATTGTTTCCAGTTTAATGAGTGGTGTTATCCTTAAACGTTTTGGTACAGGGAAAGTGACTCTTATTAGTTGTATCATGACAGCTGTAGCGTTGTTTGGTTTTGCAGGGTCACCTTCGTTAGTCTGGTTAATTATTGCTGCAATTCCACTCGGTTTAGGTGCGGGATCTGTAGATGCCGGATTAAATAGTTATGTGGCTACGCACTATAAAGCCCATCATATGAGTTGGTTACACTGCTTCTGGGGAGTGGGCGCCACGCTGGGTCCTATTATTATGGGCTCTTTTATCTCTGGAGAAGGGCTATGGCGGCAAGGTTATCTTACGGTTGCTTACATACAATTGAGCTTAGTTATTATTCTATTCGTTACACTGCCTTTATGGGATAGAGTGGCTGGGAGTAATAACCACCAGCATGCTGAAAGTGATCTTGAGTTCAATCATCCGGAGCAAGAGCATGTCGCAGAGAACACAAAACCATGGAAATTAAGAGGGGTAAAGCTAGCAATGTTAACCTTTTTATTTTATTCTGCCATCGAAACGAGTATGGGGTTATGGGGGAGCAGCTTTCTTGTAAACATTAAAGACATTCCTGCATCAACTGCAGCGACATGGGTATCGTTTTTTTATCTAGGGATTACCTTTGGTAGAATGGTGACGGGTTTCATTACTTTTAAAATGAGTAATAAACAGCTAATTCGATATGGTCAGCTCATTGCTTTAATTGGTACGGTGCTGTTAGTATTGCCGCTTCCAACTATAGTTTCACTTGTAGGATTTATGATCATAGGTTTAGGGTTAGCCCCCATTTTTCCGTGTATGCTACATGAAACCCCTGTACGATTCGGGAAGAAACATGCTCAGTCGATTATGGGCTTTCAGATGGCAACTGCTTATACCGGCACCACGCTGATGCCGCCTTTTATCGGCTTATTAGCTTCGAAATTCACGCTCGGTATTTTTCCTGCGATGATCGTTTTTTTCGCCATCGTTATGCTCTTGTGTACAGAAAAGCTTAATCAATACTCAGCAAAAGTAAATGTCGGTTAAATTTGAATTGAATATATTACGGACTAACCCTTCATATATATAGCTATAGGAGGGGGGAGCTGTAAATGTGGTTGTTAATTATTATAGGTGTTGGATGTCTCTCCGGTTTTATATTGTTTAGAAAGAATATATTGGCCGCTGATCACGAACATTTTCAAGGACCGGAGAAATTGTCCATCATCATCCCCGCAAGAAATGAAGAATATAATCTGCGTTTTCTGCTCGACTCACTCCAGCTCCAAACCGTTACTCCCTATGAAATTATTGTTGTGGATGACTTCTCAGAGGATCGGACCAAGGAAATTGCCGAAAGCTATGGAGTTAAGGTTATTGCGAACAGCAGTCTCCCTGAGGGATGGACGGGCAAGAGCTGGGCAGTATGGAATGGGTATTTACAAGCCTCGGGCGATATTTTTGCTTTTCTGGATGCAGATATCCGGTTAAAACCTAACGCTCTGGCCTCATTATTAAAAGCAAGGGAGCTAGCGAAAGGCGTCATTTCGGTAGTTCCTTTTCATCATACAGAAAAGCTGTTTGAGAAACTTGCCTTAATCATGAATATGCTGGGGATCTTCACATTCACCTCTGTTTTTGAAAAGAATAACGCCAAAAAAGGTTTATACGGTTCGTGTATTCTAGCTTTAAGGCAGGATTATGAAAAGGTTAATGGCCATCAAAGCATTAGATCTGAAGTGCTGGATGATTTGTCTTTAGGAGAGAAGTTTATCGCGGCAGGTGTTCCCATTAGAAATTTTATCGGTTATGGCTTAGTATCTTTTCGTATGTATCCGAAGGGGATAAAAAGTGAAATTGAAGGCTTCAGTAAAGGGGCTGTCTTAAGCACCTCAACGTTAAGCCCGCGGACGATTATTCCAATTGCACTTTGGGTGGTCGGGCTCATCATCTCAGAAACCGTGTTTATTTTTGCGAATACTTCCTGGGGATTGCCGTTACTTTTTGGTTATCTCCTTTATATGTTCCAGCTCTTTTATTTTATTAAATATGTAGGGGTTTTTGGCATCGTCATTCCAGTATTTCACGTGGTTGCTACTCTTTTCTTTATCTTGATTATGCTTTATTCGATATATCAGGTCGTTTTTCTGAGGCATGTAAGCTGGAAAGGAAGGCAAATCCAGGTGGGAGGCCATAGGGACTAATGATCATATTGTGGGTCGCGGGTTTATTCTTGTCGGGATCTCTTATGTTTTCCTATTGGCTTGGGCTGGCGCGTAAAAAGAATTTAAAGGTCATAGGCGATGGTAATCCGGGGGCTTTGAATCTATGGAAGTCATCTGGCTATAAATTCGGAATTTTTGGGGTGTTGTTGGATTTTTTAAAAGGATATCTGCCTCTTTTATGGGTAATGGAAAGTCATTATAGTCAGGGTTATTTCATTATTCCGCTAGCCTTAGCTCCTATTGCCGGTCATGCCTTCTCCCCATTTCTTAAAGGAAAAGGAGGGAAGGCGATCGCTGTAACCTTTGGGGTATGGAGTGCGTTGACAGGATTCAAAGCCTCTTTAGCGTTAGCAGTCATCCTGGCAGTGTTGAAAGTGCTCAGCAGCGGGTACAAAAGCAGAGGAAATTCACCTGTCTCGGATGGTGTGCAAGTGGTTAGCGGAATGCTGCTCCTTTTTGTCTATTTGTGCATCAGTAAGTGGTCTGCTCCTATCCTGTGGGTATGGCTTGGGAGCTTTGTGATCCTAGTATATACGCACAGGTTAGAATGGATTGCATGGGTGAAGGAATATTTAAAAAGAGAGCGGGGGCATTGAAGTTACTTACTTCATCGTGATAGATGTTTCGTATAGGTTTAATAAACAGGTTTCCAGCGATTAATTTCGGGGAAGCCTGTTTTTTTTCGGTTTTATAAGATGCGTTATCTTTAAACAGAAGATTTTATAATGGCTAAAGTTGGTGCATTTTAGTATCTTTAATTATAAATGCTTTCAATTTAGAAAGTTACAGAGATAGGGTTATGAACTAAAGGGGGGCTTGTGATGAAGATCGGCGGCAGACTAAGAAATGGAGGCACATGGTTTACCCATCTGATTTTTTCATTCACATTATTAGCCGTTGTTTTAATCGGACTTGTGGGCAGTTATCTGTATGTTCAGGCTAATCGCTTAATGGTGGATGAGATTGCCAGAGACAGTAAGCAACGACTGATGACTTCAAGTGATTTTGTGGAGAATACGCTGCTGCAAAAATACGAAAATAGTATCCGCAACCGTGCAGTGTCTACCTTGTCGTTAGAGAATCAGTCTATGCTGAATTATTTACTGGACAGTGAATGGGAAGGAAATACGAGCAGAATATTAGCTTTTCGCAAGGATCTCGAAATTTTCAAGCTTACTAATGAAGGCGTTTACAAAATATCCGCATACTTCGAGAAAGGAAATTATATCATCGATAACAGCCAATTTTATTCGAAGCTGGACAATTCTCCAGATGCTTCCTTCTTGAAAACTTCAGTGACACCAGCCTTAAACCGCTGGACTTATAGAACGTTATCGGATGAAGAAGAGGTATTGACTTACGCAATCGCCCTTCCCTATGGTGCTTTATCAAAGTCATCAACCGGCACTATGTATATTGACGTTAGCTTAGAATACATCAATAAAATGATTTCCAGCACGATGAGCTCGCCGATGGAAAAGCTATATGCTTTTGATGAAAAGGGCAGCCCTATTATCCATACGGGCTCGAACGTCGAAGAGGGGCTTAAGACTGCTAAGCAATGGATGGAGTCAGCGGGGAATAATAAGGAAATTCATTATAATAAACGAGACAAATATGTGTTGTCTTTTAAAAATGACCAAACCTCGAATAATCAATGGAAATACGTATTAATACGGCCTATGAATTCATTTGTATCCTCATCAAAGCAGCTGAAGAGTCAAATATTTGTCAGCTGTATTCTAGTATTGTTAATTGGGCTTCTATTCGCTTATTTGATTTCCAAACGTGTATATGTTCCGATGAAGAAGCTTGTAAACAATGTTCGCAGCTTTTATCATCCAGGCACCGTAAACTATGAGCAAAATGAGTTCGCTATTATTGATAGTACTATCTCAAAGCTAGGTCAAAAAATCGAAACCTTAGAATCTAAAGCTAAAGTGAATGAACTAAAAAATCTGGTATTAGGTGCAGGCGTTGGCTCGGATTACTACGATTATTTACCTTTGCAATGTCATTATATGACTAGCTATATTCGTATAACCAAGGGAGATTGCGAGCAATTCAGGGCTTTTTATGAACAGCATGCTGCCTATAGCTTTTATAAATTCGTCAGCTTAAATACCCAGGAAGCGGCGCTTATCTATTTCAGTGAGTTGAATAAGGATCACGATGAGCTGGAGCTTTTATTATTGAAGGAGCTGGAGCTTATAAAAAATGGGTTACCCGAGCAAATACACTTTGGAGCGGCGCTTGGATCGAAGGTTCAGGCACCTGAAGAAATCCCCTTTTCGTATCAAAATGCCTTACATGCCTATCGATATCGGTTTATCTATGGTTCGGAAGCTATTGTGCTGTATTCACATATCCCGCTTAATGATGTTACGCCACACTTATTCTCTTTTGATCTTTATAAAAATGCATTAAAGGCAGGCAATGACGTTACGATGAACAGGTTTATGGATGATTTCCAGAGGGTCATGGAGAAAGGTGATGTCCAATTGGAGACGGTTGAGTTAGGCCTGCTTCAGTTGGTTACGGTCCTGTATCAGACCATTATTGAGCTTGATCTGCAACAAATCGTTTCACCTTCCAGTCTGTTCGATGAGTTCAAAAAGGAGACGTTGGCCGAAACACTTGATTCCATTCGTGATTTATCAGCACAAATTACAGCTTATATTCAAGAGTCAGGTAATCACGCACATACAGAGATCATTCATAAATTAAAAATCTTTATCGATGATAATATTCAAGAGGATTTATCGCTAAATAAATTATCTGAGGTTGCTTCGTTGGCGCCCTCGTATATTTCTACCTTGTTCGGAACCGTTATGAATGAATCATTCACTGAATATGTAACCCGAGTGCGGTTGGAAAAGGCGGCTGATTTATTAAGAGAAAATAAGCAGCTGTCCGTGGCTGAGATTTCTGCTCAGGTGGGTTATCGTAACCCGCAATATTTTCACAACAAATTCAAAACACGTTACGGAGTTACACCGGTCCAGTATAGGAACGCAGGCAATGCAAACTAATCGAGTCATTCAAGTGCATAATTCTCTAATCCATGTGGAAAAGGCAATCGTCTCGCGATTGTCTTTTCTTTTGTTCGAAAAATTATAGCCCCAATACGAAGATAATTTACTGATTTTAATGAATTTACAATAGAAAAAGCGCTTACAATGCCCTAACGTAAGGGGTGTTCAGACACAGTCTTAACGCAAAATCGTATTCGGAAGGAGAAAACAACTATGAACCCGGCAAGCACTGCTGGCATTCAAAAACAGGGAGAGAATCTTAAGCCGAAAGTCTCGAGGTGGACACATACTTGGCGCCAATACAAAAAAAACAAATATTTATTCTTATTACTAGCTCCCGTGATCATCTGGTATACCGTATTTGCTTATGGCCCGATGTATGGCATTCAACTGGCTTTTAAAGATTATTTTATTCGTGATGGAATTTGGGGAAGTCCTTGGGTCGGCTTTAAGCATTTCGAATATTTGTTCACAGCTTCACCCGACTTTTGGAAAATTATTAAGAACACGCTTATTATCAGTTTTTACCATATCATTTTTGGTTTTCCTGCACCGATTATATTGGCGCTGTTATTTAACGAACTTAGGTTTTCCTTCTTCAAGAAGGTTGCACAGACGATATCCTATTTACCCCATTTCTTATCCTGGATCGTTATTGGAGGGATATTGATCACTTTGTTATCTCCGAATTCGGGTGTGGTCAATTATATTATTCAGTGGCTCGGCTTTGATCCCATTTACTTTTTAGGCAGCGAGAAATATTTCCGCTTTACGCTCGTTATGTCAGGAATATGGAAGGAAATCGGCTGGGGAACGATTATATACTTAGCTGCATTAGCAAGCATCGATTCCCAAATGTACGAAGCTGCAGTTCTGGACGGTGCTAATCGCTGGAAACAAACGTTATTTATCACCATTCCTTCGATCCTGCCGGTGATTGCTATTCTGCTTATTCTTCGGGTAGGGAGTGTGCTGGATGCTGGCTTCGATCAAGTCTTAACACTTTATTCACCAGCTGTTTATGGGGTGGCGGATACGTTAGATACTTATGTGTACCGGATAGGTCTGCAAAACTTTCAGTTCAGTCTCACGACGGCTGTTGGATTATTTAAAAATGTGGTGGGTCTTATCCTGGTGTTATTTGCTAACTTCATCACGAAAAAAATGGGGCAGGAAGGCCTTTATTAATGAATGTATGTAAGGAAGGAGTAACTACAATTGAAGCTATCCACTGGTGAAAAAGTATTCCAAGTCTTTCTAATCCTATTTGTAATCATTCTTTGTATTACGATGATTTATCCCTTCTTGCATGTGCTCTCTATATCATTTAGCACACCTGCGGAAGCCCTTCGGCCGGGAATTCATTTCTATCCTAAAGAAGTTTCCTTTTTTGCTTGGAAGCGTGTACTGACAACAGATACAGTCTGGCAAACGATGGGGAATACGGTTTTTCGCACAGTTGTAGGAACGGCTCTCACACTGGTGTTTCTGTCACTGGGAGCATATCCGTTGTCGCGCAAATATTTGCCGCACCGGGGATTTTATACAATGTTCATTGTCGTAACGATGTTTTTTGGTGGCGGCCTTATCCCTACCTATCTGCTAATCAAAAGTCTGGGACTTATAAATTCGTTATGGGTTTATATTGTCCCCGGCCTGCTCAGCACGTTTAATCTTCTGCTCCTGCGAAATTTCTTTATGGGTATACCAGAGGAACTGGAGGATTCAGCTAAAATAGATGGGGCTAATGATATGCGGATCTTATTTACGATTGTTATTCCGCTGTCGAAGCCTGTGCTAGCAACATTAGCCCTATGGACTGCAGTAGGGCACTGGAACGCTTGGTTTGATGCAATGTTATATATGCAGGATCAATCAAAGATTGTACTGCAGCTCTTCTTAAGACGGCTTGTTATTTCAGCCGAAGGAGATCCGATGTTACCACTTCCTACTAATGAGCAGGCTCCTGAAATGGTTAAAGCGGCGATTATTATGTTTACAGCGCTGCCTATATTAATGATCTATCCATTCCTGCAACGTTTCTTCGTCAAAGGAATTATGGTTGGATCACTTAAGGGTTAGAAGGCTCAGAACGGTTTAAACAGTCCGCTATATCCGCGAGCTGTCTAAATATATAGATGAACTAGAAAAGGGAGGAAATAAAAGAATATGAGGCATACATCCAAGAAATGGTTGGAAATTGCTGCGATAGCCCTATCGGCTTCACTTGTCATGAGTGGTTGCGGCGGGAATGCGGCGAATAATAACACTAACGAAACGAAGCCGACGAACCAAGGTCAAGGGGGAACATCAGCAGCTGAAGCTCCGATTGAAATTATTTGGGCGAACAACTTTAATACGCCAGAAGAAGACGGTAACTATGTGCAAACCGAGCTTGAGAAGAAATTTAATGTAAAAATCAAAAATATTAAATTGGAACGTGGAACTTGGAAAGAACAATTTTCGGTGCTTCTAGCTTCTGGAGATATTCCTGATATCTTCCCGGTCGATGCAAATGAAACGGATATGGTGCAATGGGCAGATCAAGGGATTATTGCGACGATTGATAAGGCTGAAATTGAATCCCTGATGCCGAAATATGCAGCAGCATTGGATTCGGTTGATTCCGGGGCATGGGGCGTAGGCTTATACAACGAAAAAAACTGGGGGATCCCGAAAATTTGGCCAGGTGGTCTTGATGGATTTATTCCGGGCTATAATGAAGCCTGGCTGAAAAATATTGGCTACTCAGAACCACCCAAGACACTGGAAGAGCTTGAGGGTGTACTCACCAAATTTGTTAATGAAGATCCGGACAAAAATGGGAAAAAGGATACTTACGGCTTAATCGGCCGCGGCAAGCTTCCAGAGCAATTGTTCACAAGTGTCTTCTCAGCATTTGCTGTTTCCCCTTATCAGTTCAAAAAGGATGCTTCCGGGAACGTAGTTTATGGAGGCATTACAGAAGAGACGCGATCAGCTTTGGCGTTATTGAGCAAATGGTACAAAGCAGGTCTGATTGATCCTGAATTCATAACTAGTGATAATAACGAAATCAATATTAAATTTGCTGACCAAAAAGTGGGTATGGTGGATAACGGGAAGTGGGGCAATTTTTATAAAGAATCTGGGTTTGTCGCAAAACCTGGTCTAGAGAAAGGTCAAATATTTGTGCCTGGCAAGCCGTTTACAGCTCCAGATGGTGTTGCTTATTCTTTCGCGTATGGTGCAAGACAGGCGCCAGTATTGTTTGGTGTTCAACTCGAAAAGGATGAGAAGAAACGTCATAAGATTATGGAAATTCTCGAATATGTGTCTACGGATTCCGAAGGTTTTCTGCTGACAGGTTTCGGTCAATTGGGGGTGAGCTATGATATGGAAGGGGACCTTGCCATTCCAAAAGCGGGTGAAGAGGTTAGTGCTCCGAAGATGGGAGCGGGCAATTTCTATAATCCACTTAGCTCCACAGACACTTCAATGGAAAAACATACGGTAAAACAAGAATTGCTAGATTTGAGAGACAAGATCACTCCAGGCGTCACACCATTGCTTGATGTACTAGGCCCAGCGGTATTGACCAGCAAACCCAAGTATTGGGGCAATCTGAAGACGTTGCAAGATACGTTTGTTATCAAGGCAATTACAGGAGAAGCGAACACGGGTAAAGATTTTGATAATTTCAAGGATAGCTGGCTAAAAGCCGGAGGTCAGGAAGTAACGGATGAGGTAAATAAAGTGCTTGCGGATCGTAAATAGCAGCGGGTCCGCTGATTCGTACTGGATGATAGGCTGGAGCAAAAGCTTGCTCCAGCCTATTTATTAAACCCTTAAGTGAGTTGATTTTAAGATAACGGAGGTAGAAATGAGCGAATTAATTATTTATGAGCAGCCGAATGAAGCCCTGGGGAAAGACGATTTTACAGTGAGTGTACGAGAGCCTGGTGGGGTATGGCAATCTCTGTTTGTTTTTGAAGCAAAGGTGGATATGCATCAGGTTCGGTCGACATCGATGGTTTATTTTGATATGGATGGCACGGTGGAGGTCTCTGTTCATTGTAAAAAACAACAGATTGAACAAGCGGTTATTCGCCCTTTGGCATCCCAAATCTCCTTTCAAATCGAAGAGAATACCCTTTTGTTCACATTGGAGCACCCGTGTAAGCTTTCCATTGAAATCAATGGAGAACGTTTTAGTAACTTGCATCTTTTTGCCAACCCCTTGGAGACAGCCCCACCTAAACTTGATGCTGATAATGTAGTGCTTGTCCAACCAGGAATACATCAATTTGCGGCTATCGCAGAACAAGTTCAGCATTTGTCAGAAAGGGCTAACGGGGAGCGTCAGACGATATATTTTATGCCCGGGCTTCATCAATTCGAGAATCCAATGCTGCATATCCCTTCTGGGACCACCGTTTATATTGCCGGAGGCGCGATCCTTTGTGGATCCATAATGATTGACCATGCTGAGAATGTTGTTGTTCGTGGCAGAGGTGTTCTGTATTTGGCGGATATGGAGAAAACCACTTATTTAAGAGGCGTTCAAATCCAGCATTCTGAACAGATTGAGATCGAAGGGATCATCACGCTTGATCCTCCGCATTACAGTATATATATCGGAGCGTCTAAGCATATTCGCATTCATAACTTCAAAGCTTTCAGTACACGCGGCTGGTGTGATGGAATTGATATGATGGCTAGCTCAAATGTGGATATTAATGATGTGTTCTTGAGAACTTCTGATGATTGCATTGCCATTTACGGCAGCCGTGGAGAGTATTATGGAGACTCACGCCATATCACGATTAAAGATTCCATACTCTGGGCGGACGTTGCTCATGCCATGCATGTCGGTATTCATGGTGATCACCAACATAATGGCGATTTTATAGAAAATATTTGGTTTGAAAATATCGATGTGCTCGAGCATCACGAGCCGCAGGAAAATTATTGGGGGGTTATGGCAATCTGTGCAGGGGACAACAATACCGTTCGTAAGGTTACTTTCAAAAATATCCGGGTGGAGGATTTTGAACTGGGGCAGCTGTTTGATGTCCGCGTTGTGTGGAATAAAACCTATAATCCGGTGCCAGGACGCTGTATCGAAAATATAGAGTTTAGCGATATCACCTACAATGGGAAGAATACCAATCCTTCCCGTATATTCGGCTATGACGAGGAAAGAGGTGTGAAGGACATTTATTTTTATAATCTCCAGATTAATGGAGAGGTTATTATCGACCTGAATAACAAACATTTTGTAGTGAATGAATTTGCCAGCGGTATTTATTTGCATTAAATCAGAGGATGTAAATGAATGGAGGAGAACAATGAATTCACTTAGAGGGCTACTCTTTGGAAAATCGCTTAAACGTATTTTTAGGATCACAGTTTCCTTAAGTTTGTTGGTAACGCTAGTGCCTTTATCGGCAGAAGGAGCCGCAGTAGAATCGACAGAGCTGTCGATAATTACGGATTACCAACCTACCATTAATGAGGTTATAGATGAAAGCGGATTCAAACATCCGGGTGTTGGCCTGACTAAGGATATTCTTGAGAATATTAGGACACAGGTACGGGCGCAAAAAGAACCCTGGATCACTTATTATAATCAAATGCTCCTGTCTCCGGCGGCTTCGAGGACGGTCACTTCTAATAATCAAAGTGGTGCGGATCCGTTGAAACCAGCGAGCGATGCTTTTAATAGCCAAGGCTTTAATTCAAGATTTATAGCGGATGGGTTGAAGGCTTATACACAAGCTCTATTGTATGTAATATCGGGTGATGAGGTTTACAGAGCTAATGCCATGCATATTATCCGGATTTGGTCACAGATGGACCCTGAGAAATACGTGTATTTTAATGATGCACATATTCATACAGGAATTCCACTTAATCGAATGGTTACTGCAGCGGAAATCTTAAGGTACACAAGTACTCCAACTGAAGAGCTGAAATGGACGGAAAAAGATGTCGCTGATTTTGCGAATAATCTTATTAATCCGGTTATTGAAACGTTCCAACACACCAATGATCGTTTTATGAACCAGCATCTTTATCCGCTGCTTGGAGCTATGTCAGGTTATATTTTTACAGGAAATAAAGATAGGTACAATGAGGGAGTTGAATGGTTTACCGTCAATAAAACCGCTGTCGATCAGGGGCAAAATGGCGCGATAAAAGCTTTATTCAGATGGGTTGATACAAATATTGTAACAGGGGAAAAAGTTAATCCTCCCGTAGTTCAGCATGTTGAAATGGGCAGAGATCAGGCGCATGGCGCTGGGGATATAACGAATGTAGAGATTTTATCACGTTTATTATTGGCTCAGGAAACAAAAGTAGATCCGGTAGAGGGGACTGTTTCTAGTACGCCAAATGCGGTGGGTCCGTATGAATTTCTAGATCAACGGATATTAAAAGCTGCCGACTACTTTGCACAGTATATGATTGGCCATGATACACCATGGATTCCAGTGGCGGCACATACAGATGTAAATGGAAATCCAACGATTATCTATAAACACTTGGCTGGCGGTTACAGGGGGAGAATTGGCGGTAATGTCTATGACCTTTATTATTATTATAAATATACAGCTGGAATAAATATGGAGGTTGAAGCTCCTTATTTTAGCGAGATGTTTGCTAAGCGATTGCCTTTCTATTGGGAGTCTCCGGATGGAGGCGGGGATTATTGGCTGTACATTCCTAAAGAAGCAGAGGGCGAGGGTACGCTTAATTTGCCGAAGCTGATAACGAATCCAGATTTGAGAGAACTAGAAGACCGGTATACGAAGCTTGATGGTCACTCCACCACAAAACAAGAAGGAGACACTACTTACGTTGAAATTACCGCAACAGATGAGGGCAGTAAAATTGCTTTTGTGGGGGCAAGCAGCGGCGAACGAACCATTGCTTTTAAGATTCGGACTAATGGCATAGCAACCATGGAGGTGTTTGGCGATACCGTTACACTGCCTGATACAAAGGGGCAATGGAGGTATATCCAGTATGCGTTCAATGAGTTCCAAGGCTTCAGCGATCTTGTTTATTTTAATGTAAAAGGAAATGGGACAACAGTCGATATTGACCATATTAATTTAAAAGCTGGGGCACAGCTTACCCCTCCAGTATTTACATCAGGAAGAGCACCAGTATCTTTTTTTACCTATGAGGGATCTATAGCGGCAATTCAATTTGATTTCTCTGCGACAGACGCAGGTGCAACGGATGTTGTTGCCTATCAAGCGGATCAATTACCTGAGGGCGCACTGTTCAATGAAACTTCAGGTGTGTTCTCTTGGTCTGGAGCACATGCGGGAACGTACTCCTTTGTAGTGAGTGCCTCAGATGGTACTTCGGTTACAACCAAGGATGTTACTGTTGTAGTAGCGAATGATCGGCAATCTGCCGTCAACGCCGTCATTTCTCCTTATCATGCTGATGTGCCTTACATTTCGGCAACGTTAGCTTACTATAAGCAAGTGCATGCTGAGGTAATGGATGTAATTACTAATGCCACTGACGAGATCTTCTATCAGAAGTTGTTTGACCTGAATCTTGCAGTGCAAAGTCTTAAAGAATTGACGCCATTAATGAAAGATGGAAGTGTTAATTTTACGAATATGTTTGTTAGCTCAACCTTTGGTAATGCAGTCCCGAATCTGCTGGACAACACAAATGATAGTTTTGTGGGGTATTATACAGCGCAGGATCGGGCGCATTACATGGATTTAGGACCGGATTTTCAAATATCAGCAGAAAGCTTTGAGCTTCAGGTAAGAGCCAGTTTTCCGGAGAGAATTGGCGGCGTTGCAATGTTCGGATCGAATGACAAAGAAAATTGGACCCGCTTAACCCCCGGTTTGACAACAGTTACTGAAGAGATGCAGAGACTAGAGGTTCAAGCAGGCCTGGAGCATGAAAAATTCCGATTTTTGAAAATGGAAATGATAAAGCCTTCGAGTACTATGCTGGAAATTGCTGAATTTAGAATCTTTGGCCAGCGGTATGAGACAGTAAATCAATTAGAGTCCGTGTCTATTCATTCGGACCAAAGCTTAAGAAATCGAATTATACCAGGGGATACGATTCAATTATCCTTTAAATCTACAGAAATGATCCATAATGTCACGGCCAATATACAGGGTCAACCTGTTGAAGTCAGTTCTGTGGACAATATCAACTGGACAGCTAAGCTTGTGGTGAATGAAAATGTTCCATCAGGTACTGTGAAATTTAAGATTAATTATAAAACGGCAGCTGGAGAGGATGCAGTAGAGACTATTTTTACAACAGATGGTTCTACCTTATTCATTGCAGATCAGACAGGACTTGTCGCTAATGTGCTTGAGATAGCAAATCTAATCGATTCCAGTGGAAGAAATCCGGCTGATCTTTTGGCAACAGCAAAAGTTTTATTTGATAATCATTTAGGTTCCATCACTGATTTTCGTTTAAATGGCAGTGGTTATGGTGCATATCTAACCTTTGACTTTAAAGAAGGCGGCCAGGCATTGCTGTCTAGGGTAGAAGTAATCGGAAGGCAAGATAATTATGCGGGCAGAATTAATGGAACAGTGATGCAAGGCTCCAACGACAATGTGACGTGGACTACGATTTCTAATGCAGCCTGGAATACGCCGGAATGGCAGACGCTGACGATTAACAGCACAGAACCCTATCGTTATATCCGCATCACCAATGGGAACAACTGGTATGGAAACATGGCTGAACTACGTTTGAACGGTGATGTTAAAATTAATTCAAAGCTTGATGCGGTGTCTATTAGCTCCGACCAGAGTATCCAGAAACGAATTGTGCCTGGGAACACGGTGAAATTGTCTTTTAAAGCAAGTGATGCAATTAACCAAGTGAATGTCAATATTCAGGGTCAAGTCGCAACCGTTGCTACTGTCGATAAGATCAATTGGACGGCTGAAGCTGTGATGGGCAATAACGTACAACCTGGACCTGTGAACTTTAGTATTAAATACAAGTCAAAGGAGGGAATCGAGGGGCCGGAAAAAACATCAACTACAGATGGTTCATCTCTGTACATTCCCGATGAGACCGAGTTGATTAGGAATGTGCTTGCGATTACTAATTTAAGTGATTCCAGTGGAAGAACACCAACCGATCTCAGGAATGTTGCGGGATCATTATTCGATGGAAATGCAGGCTCAATTACGGATTTTCGGGTAAATGGCAGTGGATATGGAGGATTTATAACGTTTGATTTTAAAGAAGGGAATAGGGTCCAGCTGTCCAAGGCAGAGGTGCTTTCCAGGCAAGATAATTATTTTACACGAATCAATGGGACTGTGGTTCAGGGTTCGAATGATAATACAAGCTGGACGACAATCTCCTCACCTGCAGGAAAAACGATGGATTGGCAGACCTTAAGTATTAGTAACGCAGAAGTCTATCGTTATATCCGGATCTATAATAGTAGTAATTGGTTTGGAAACATGGCAGAATTACGCTTTTATGGTGTAGTGAAAGGGGCAGATCATACAGCTCCGATGACAATGGATGATGCACCACAAGGTTGGACCAACAAGGATACGTTGGTAACCTTCACAGCTACAGATGCGGGCTCTGGTGTTGCGGCAACCTATTTCACTGTAAACGATGGCGAGCAGCAAACCGGGAATTCAGTTATTTTGTCCAATGAAGGAACACATCAGTTAGTTTATTGGAGCGTTGATAGAGAGGGAAATGTGGAACAGCCGCAGAAGACCGCTATGGTGAAGATTGATCGGACTGCACCACAGGTGGTAATTAAAGGAGAGAGTTTCTATACCATAGAGCAGACATTAAACATCACCTGTAGTGCAGCTGATACTGTATCAGGCATCACTTATTCGCCATGTGATTCAACGCTTGCAGATGTTAGAGCGTATACGCTGGAAGCGGGAACTCATAGTGTAACTGCGAAAGCCGAGGATGCGGCGGGCAATGTCGGGTTGGCAGAGCATTCGTATAGTGTATATGTGACATTTGACAGCTTGTCGGCATTAACCGAAACTTTTGCAGCTGAGACGGGCGCTCCAGATTTAGAAAACGTAATCAAATCACTTAAGCAGCAGCTGGCTAACGCAAAAGAAAAAGCTGAGCAGCATGCTGGTGCAGAAGTTCACAGCTTGCTGGAAGCTTTTAATAGTGAAGTGAACCTCCAGAGCAATCAGGTGTTCACTTCTGGGCAGGCAGAGGTTCTAGTCCGTTGGTCACAATGGCTCCAGAATACAACTCCGCTTGCTGGTGGAGCCCCTGGAAAGCCAGTGTTATCTGACAATAATGGGCACGACACCGGGCTTCGCGATGGCAGCTATGCCGTCACGATGAATCTTTGGTGGGGGAACAACGGTACCGAGTTTAAGCTCTATGAAAACGATGTGCTGATTAGTACCCAGATGCTGACGGACAGCTCACCGAATGCGCAGACATTGAGTACGGATATTGTGGGCAAAACAAATGGAACCTACTCGTACACTTGCGAGCTGGTCAACAGCTTCGGCTCGACGACCTGCGATCCGCTTATCCTTACTGTTACCGATGCAGCGCCGGGTAAGCCTACAGTAACCCACGACAACTGGAGCGGCGATGGAACTTACGACGTTGTGATGAATATGTGGTGGGGAACTAATGGTACTGAGTACCGTTTGTACGAGAATGGAGAAGTGATCGACAACCAGACACTAAACACGGCTACCCCTGCGGCTCAGATGAAAGTTACGAAACTTAAAGATAAGGCACCAGGTGTATATGAATATTACGCGGTATTAGTCAATGCATCAGGTGAGACATCTAGCGAGAAAATCACAGTAACTGTCAAGCCAAGAAACTGACCATAGAGCTGATGGAATAGGAAGGCCCTTTCTTCGGGATGACCGAGGGAGGGGCTTTTTCATAGCATTTAAAGGATACTATTGAGGGATTGAGACGTTGAATAACGAACGGGGAATTAGGGAAATCTGTAAATTGACATAACACCTATAGGTGTTATAATAAAAATGAACCCAAAAGGTGTTACATTAAATGAATGCTGGAGGCTATTTATTATGCAAGCTCAAGAACCCTTACAAGAAATTCGTCAAACGGTTTTACTAAATGCGCCAATAGAAAAGGTTTGGAAAGCTGTTGCCACGGCAGAAGGAATGGCAGCCTGGTGGATGCCTAGTACATTCGAGCCTGTTGTTGGGCATGAATTCATCCTGCATGCTGGACAATTCGGAGATTCTCCTTGTAAAGTAACCGAAGTTGATCCTCCGAATCGTGTTGGTTTTAATTGGGGGAAGGATTGGCATCTTGCTTTTGAACTGAAAGAAATCGAAGGGAAAACTGAATTTACCTTGATTCATTCTGGATGGGACCCTGAAAAAGTTACTGAATTTGGACAACCACATTCAATCGTACGCGGCTTTATGAACAGCGGCTGGGAAAAAATCGTCCAAGAAAAACTTCCTGCTTATATCGAGGCTTAATATGCCGGTTGCTGAAGCAGGACATGATGTATTTCAGGCGATAGCAGATCCTACCCGCCGCAGTCTGCTAAAGCTGCTCGCAAATAAGGAAATGTCTATCGCATCTATTACGGATTACTACCCGATCAGCCGAACCGCTGTTAATAAGCATTTACAGGTATTGTCCGATGCGCAGCTTGTTAGCAGTCAGAAAGTCGGACGGGAGACCCGGTATAAGCTTCAGCCAGAACCTTTGCTGGAGCTGCAAGATTGGCTCGCCTTTTTTGAAGGTTACTGGGCTAATAAATTATTTGCGCTTAAAGAATATGTTGAGGCTGACTCAGAGGAGAAGTGATAAACCGGGAGGCGTGAGATCGCGCTCCCCGGTTTTTTGTGTTGTTTAAATTCAGTTTATAAAAGGGAGTTACCATCACAATACAAACTAAAACGTTGGAGGAATTGTAATGGTAAATGAACGCAAAAAAATAATTGAGCCCAACCCTGGAGAGTGGGCCGTCGAAGCGCGTGGGCTCGTCAAAACCTTTGGTGACAATCGCGCAGTTGATGGAGTAAATCTAAACGTTAAGGCAGGCACGATTTACGGCGTTCTTGGTCCCAATGGGGCAGGAAAGACGACGGTAATTCGGATGCTGGCTACGTTACTTCGTCCGGATGCGGGGTCGGCGCGAATCTTCGGGCATGATGTGGTAAAGGAGTCGCAGATTGTTCGGCAATTGATAGGGGTTACGGGACAATATGCTTCTGTAGATGAGTCACTTAGTGCTACAGAGAATCTGATTATCTTTTCACGTCTTTTAGGGTTAGGGCGGGCAGAGGCGCGGCAAAAGGCAGCGGAGTTGTTAGAAGAGTTTGGTCTGACAGAGGCGGCGAAACGGCCGCTTCGAAATTTCTCTGGCGGTATGCGCCGACGTCTGGATCTTGCAGCGAGTCTGATTGCCCAGCCTCCGCTTATCTTTTTGGATGAACCAACAACAGGTCTGGACCCACGGACACGTTCGCAAATGTGGGATACCATTCGTCGGTTGGTGAACACAGGATCAACAGTGCTGTTAACTACGCAGTATCTTGAAGAAGCCGATCAGCTGGCAGACCGTATTGCAGTTATTGATCATGGTCATGTCGTTGCAGAAGGCACCGTGGATGAGCTAAAAGCTTCAGTGGGCACCACCTCGCTGCACTTAAAAGTCCAAAATCTTAAAGATATCGCTCAAGCGCGCCGGATTGTGGAACATGTGCTGCATATCCAGTCTATTGTGCCGAATGAGGCTGGAAAAATTACTGCACCGATGGCGAACGCTGATTTAGTCACTGATTTGCTTATTGCTCTCCGCGAATCGGGGATTCCACTTGCGGAGATGAGTGTGCAGAAACCGACGCTTGATGAAGTGTTTTTGACGATCACTGGCCATGGAGTTACAGATGAGGCGTCCCAAGCGTCACAAGAATCAATTAATAAGGAGGCAGCAAGAGCATGAGTATGAGAACTTCTACTATTAGTCCAGGTGCGACCCGACAATTGAAAAACCATACGAGCTTCAAACAATCTGTTCGTAACTCGTTAACGATGGCTTATCGCGGGATATTGAAAATCCGTCGTACACCCGAGCAACTGTTTGATGTAACGCTGCAGCCAATTATTTTCACATTAATGTTTACTTATATTTTTGGTGGAGCCATATCAGGAGATGTAGTGAGCTATTTGCCCGTTATTATTCCTGGTATTCTAGTGCAGACTGTAATCACGACCTCCATCGTCACTGGTGTCCAACTGCGGGAAGACATGGATAAAGGGGTGTTTGACCGCTTTAAGTCATTGCCGATTGCCCGAATAGCCCCATTAGCCGGAGCTTTGTTGGCAGACACGATTCGATATACGATCGCTACTGTGCTTACTTTTGTCATGGGCTATATTATGGGTTACCGACCTGATGGCGGTCTGGAGCATGTCGCAATTGCTGCGCTTTTGGTTATTTTCTGCTCCTGGTCGATTAGCTGGATTTTCGCTTTCTTTGGTGTGATTGCCCGAACCGCTTCCAGCGTACAAGGGATATCAATGATTGTGCTGTTCCCACTCACTTTTCTATCCAACGCCTTCGTGCCTGTAGATACGATGCCTAACTGGCTGCAATGGTTTGTCAAAGTTAATCCAATCTCGCATCTTGTGTCAGCTGTCCGTCAGCTTGCTAACTCTGGAACTGTAGGCTGGGATTTCGCTATCTCACTTATCGGAGCCGCTGTGATTGTTGCGGTTTTTGCACCTATTACTGTGCGTGCATATATGCGCCGGACATAATTAGAGAGATGAAGAAGCGGCAGAAATGCCGTTTTTTTTGTGTTTTTTTAACATGTTAAAAAAGCCGTGATCTAAGGATATCCCGAGATTACGGCTTAAATTTGTTGAGTAGGGACTTGCAAAGAGGCCTTTTTAGAATTAATTATCTTTTTTAAAGAAGGTATGAATTAAATTGGAGACCGATCTATCATACAATATTTTAGCCGTTTCCTCATTTTGAATATGTCCCCCTAAATGCAGATGAATGACGCCATGCAATGACGCCCACACCAAGTTCACAACAAGGAGAGGATCTTTTTCGTTAATAAATCCTTGTTCGATGGCTTTTGTAATAAGGGCTATCACTTGTTGTAGTGCCGTAAAGATAGCATGTAAGCTTTCCTCCTCCGGTTTGAATTCGCTAAAGGCTCCTCCGAACATAACCATATAATAGCTAGTATGATTCCGTGAGAAATCCCAATAAGCTTGTCCAAGCTCGCGAAGATATAAATTTAGATTGTCTTGTTTTGGAACCGCTTGAAAGGCAGTAGCCAACAATTTACACCCTTGCAGAAAAAGCTCCTTCGCTAAACCTTCCTTGTTTCCAAACAAGTTATAAATGATTTTTGTGGGACATTCCATTTTTTCAGCAACCTTACGGATGGTTACACCTTCGGGTCCGGATTCATGCATAATGGCCGCAGCGGCTTCGATAATGTTCTGTCTTAATGTTTCCGCATGCTGTTGTTTTGCTTTTGGGTAGGTTGTAACAGATTGAGCATCTATAGAGGATATTTTGGACGATTTTTGCATGTAGTTTCACTTCCTTAGAACTTTACTTTAGCTTTTTTTAGATAGCCGTTATTTCTAAACCTTATTTTACTGATGTAGAAGAGAAATAGCCAATAATTAAATGTGTAGAACTTTATTTGACAACGCAACCTCACTTGGATACAATGATTCATATTGAAACACTGTTTCCAAATGATCGTTAAAGGGAGAGATGATAACAATGATTACAATTCAAAATAAATGGACGTTGATTACAGGAGCTTCTTCGGGTATAGGTGAAGCGTTTGCTCGTGAATTTGCCGCCAAAGGTAGTCACTTAATTTTAGTCGCCCGTTCCGAAGATAAATTGATTGCTTTAGCGGAAAAATTAAAAAGTGAATATCGAATACAAGCGGAGGTTATCGTTGCTGATTTATCTCAAGAAGGTTCCCCTGACAGGCTCTATCAACAATGTGTAGAACGTGGCTTGAACGTTGATATTCTTATTAATAATGCAGGTTTTGCTACGTATGGGCTTTTTGAACAACTATCTGGTTCAAGACAACATGAAGAGGTGATGCTAAATGTTTTGGCGGTTGTAGATCTGACCCATTTATTTTTGCCGGAGATGTTAAAAAGAAAAAGCGGAGTGATTATAAACGTTGCATCAACAGCTGCATTTCAACCTCTCCCTAATATGGCTGTATATGGAGCGACAAAAGCTTTTGTATTATCATTTACACAAGCGCTATGGGAGGAAAATCGGAAACGGGGTGTACAATTTCTTGCGTTATGTCCGGGGTCTACGGAAACAGAATTTTTTAATGTCGTGGGAGCCGATGAGGCTTCGGTAGGGAAACGAGACACGCCAGAAAATGTCGTTCAAGTGGCTCTTCGGTCACTTGAGGCTAAAAAAGTATTTGCTGTTCCAGGGTTTGCAAACTATATTTCAGCTCAAATGTCACGTTTTTTCACACGTAAACAAATGCTTTATTTTGTTGGACGTATGCTCCGTACGCGACACTAATAGGTCAACGTATTCAAGTTGGTATATTCCTTAGCAATGATTAACTATTTTAATTATAAAAAAACAACAAAGCAGCGGTTCTCCACAATATTGGAGAACCGCTGTTTTGTGTTTTGACTTGCTGACTTTGACTCCGTTCGCTTGAATTTACATCTACATCACCAATATCAACAGCAACAACATAAACAGCATCAACAAAATAACCAATCGACATCATCACATCGCCGACTCATAGTCATCCACTGTAGTACGGACTCAGATGACGTTATTAGTATGTTTTTCGCAGTTCTAGTGTAGTTTCGGACTCCAGTGCAGCTATTCCCTAGAAAGGGGCTCGAATATGGTGATTTGTGCGCCAATAGGTGCATTGGAGTCCGATAGGATCAGAAAAGTGGGGAATTACTGCGAATAAGTTCAACTGAGTCCGATAGTACCTCGTCCGTCAAAGTAAGGGGAAGTAAACACCTATGTTCTTGGAGTCAACCTTATTGTATTAAGGTTCAAAAAAGGACAACAAACCAGTGTAGGTTGGGCAACAAAAAAATGGGGCAAGTAAGGCAAACGGACCCCAATGACGTTATTAGTATGTTTTTCGCAGTTCTAGTGTAGTTTCGGACTCCAGTGCAGCTATTCCCTAGAAGTGGGCTCGAATATGGTGATTTGTGCACCAATAGGTGCATTGGAGTCCGATAGGATCAGCAAAGTGGGGAATTTCTGAGAATAAGGTCAACTAAGTCCGATAGTACCTCGTCCGCCAAAGTAAGGGGAAGTAAACACCTATGTTCTTGGAGTCAACCTTATTATATTAAGGTTCAAAAAAGGACAACAAACCAGTGTAGGTTGGGCAACAAAAAAATGGGGCAAGTAAGGCAAACGGACCCCAATGACGTTATTAGTATGTTTTTCGCAGTTCTAGTGTAGTTTCGGACTCCAGTGCAGCTATTCCCTAGAAAGGGGCTCGAATCTGGTGATTTGTGCGCCAATAGGTGCATTGGAGTCCGATAGGATCAGCAAAGTGGGGAATTTCTGCGAATAAGGTCAACTGAGTCCGATAGTACCTCGTCCGCCAAAGTAAGAGTAGGTAAACGCCACCGTCTATGCAAACAGCCTACTAGTAAACACCATCGTCCTGCAAACAGCCAATTGGTGAACACCATCGACTTCGCAAACAGCCTACTAGTAAAGCCATCGAACTTTCAGACAAGCTATTGGTGAACACCGTTGACTTAGCAAACATCCTACTAGTAAACACCATCGTCCTGCAAACAGCCAATTGGTGAACACCATCGACTTCGCAAACAGCCTACTAGTAAAGCCATCGAACTTTCAGACAAGCTATTGGTGAACACCATTGATTTAGCATACAGCCTACTAGTAAACCCACGTCCTCGCAAACAACCAACTCGTAAACACCATCGGCCCAGCAAACACTAATGGCCGGCACCTTCGTATAAGTAACTCTGTATTGGAAGCTACATCATGCGCAGACAGCAATTGTGATGTAATCAAGGAAGGTTCGGTCTTCAAATTGTTTTGGCCTATTTTTCCATTAACTACTTCATCTGTCGTAGTAATTGTGATATACTGCAACTACTACGACAGATGAAGTAATCATGGGGGGATATTTTTGATCAGCAGTGATGTTATACGCGGCTACAATGATACGATGATCCTCTACATGCTGCTGGACGGGGAATCTTACGGGTACGAGATTTCCAAAAATATCAGGCAGTTAACGCAGGAGAAATATGTCATGAAGGAGACAACGTTATATTCTGCCTTCACCCGACTGGAGAAAAACGGATATATAGAATCCTTTTATCTGGATGAGAGTCTTGGCAAGCGGCGTACGTATTACCGGATTACCCCTTTGGGTCTCGCCTATTACCGAGAAAAATGTGAGGAATGGAAGGTTACACAGCAAGTTGTAAACCAATTTATCAAGGAGTGGTGATAGAGCATGGAGACGATCATAGTATATCTGGATAATATGTTTGCGGGTCTGCCAAAGACTCCAGAACTGGAACATCTGAAGCAAGAGCTGCTATCCGGGATGGAGGAGAAGTACCTGGAGTTGAAGCTTGCTGGCAAGTCGGAGAATGAGGCGATTGGTATCGTCATATCGGAATTCGGCAATATTGAAGAGCTGACAGCGGAGCTTGGCATCGATCCAGTTGCGCCAGAACAGGCTTTTCCGGTGCTGTCGGAAGAAGAGGTTTACGCTTATGCGGCGGCCAGACGAAGCGCTGGATTATGGACGGGTATCGGCGTTTTTCTCTGCGCATGCGGAGTGGCATTTTTGATCACCCTGGATACAATATTTGAAAATAAGGCTGTTATGAGTGATAAAGGTTCGATGCTGGGGCTGGTCGGAATGTTCGTGCTGGTCGCTATCGCCGTCGGGATGTTTATACACAGCGGAATGAAGCTGGATCGCTTTAAGAGTCTGGAGCAAGGCTTTCAGCTGCCTTATGCTCTAAAGATGGCGCTTCAACGCAGCCAAAGTCTTTATGCTCCGACTTACCGTCTTTCTCTGATTACAGGAGTCTGCCTATGTGTGCTGTCGCCGGCTTTTATCTTCACCACTAGCTATGTCAACGATGACTATGCTCCCTATGGAGTCGCTGCCTTTTTGTTTATTGCGGCTGTGGCGGTGTTTCTGTTCATCTATTATGGGAATATCCAGGGCACTTATACGAAGTTGCTGGAAGAGCCGAATATCACTGCAGAGAAGCAGGAGGAGAACCGATTTGTTGGAGTTGTTGGGGCTGTGTTATGGCCTTTGGCGACGGCGATTTTTCTGTTCACGGGTTTTGTCTATGGGCGCTGGGACGTCAATTGGGCAGTATTCCCAATTGCTGGAGTTCTATCCGGCATGCTAAGCAATGTTCATCATGCCCTGAAACGTAAAGATATCTCCTGATGATGTTGACTGCACTTGTACATTCCTGAACTAGATAGACTATATGTAAGGTATTCTACCAGTAGATTTTGCTGGAAGAATGCCTTTTTTTGTTGAATTTTAACAGGTGAGCTAAATGAGCCCTTTAATATTTTGACATTTAAATTTTAAGTACGGACTTGGACATATGTTGAAAGAAAGAGAATATGAATATACAACAATAATCTTGTTAAAGAGGCGACAATACATTAACTAGTTAGGAGAAATGATCGATGGAATTCGAACTGGGCAGCATTTTGAAACTAGTAAAACGTAGGCTGCTGTTCATTATTGTATTATGTATCGCTGCAGTCGGGCTCGCTGGTAGTGTTAGCTATTACGTTTTACAGCCGAAATACGAGGCGTCAGCTTCTATACTTATTCAAGGGGACAGGCAGCAGAAAGCAATTAATGACATTATGGCCGGACAAAAGCTGGTAACCACTTACGGGGAGATCATTCGAAGCAGCAGGATAGCGGAAGAGGTTGTCAGCAAGCTGCAGCTAAAAATGACAGCGGAAGAGTTACTCAAAAATGTGAAGACAAGAACCAATAGTGAATCACTCGTAACAACGGTAATTGTGACCAATTCAAAAGCTCAACGGGCAACAAATATCGCGAATGGCTTCGGAGAAGCCTTTAATGCAAATATCCAATCGATTATGGGGGTTGAGAATGTTGTATTTCTTGACCGTGCCAAGGTTCCTTCTGATCCTATCTCCCCTAAGCCGGTTTTCAATATGGCTGTTGCCTTCGGATTGGCGCTGATTACCGGGATCGCAATCTCTATCCTCCGGGAATTGATGGAGAAACACGTGAGAAGTGCCAAAGATATTCAGCTTGATTTGCAGCTTCCGCTTCTGGGAACCGTGGGCAAATTAAAGCCACGAAAACGGCGGAATAAAGCGAAAACCAAATCAGCAGAAGGAGCCACCAGTTATGAAGAAGAAAACGCCAAAATTATATTGCCTGGAACAACCGAAGTCATCTAGCGGAGATCAATTCCGAAGCATACGCTCCAATATTCGTTATACCCGCGTTGGTGGAGAGATCCGCTCTTTATTAGTCACAAGCTCGCTTCCGGATGAAGGAAAATCAACGGTAGCCATAAACCTGGCGATTGCCATGGCGGAAGCAGGTAGGACAGTTCTTCTCATTGATGGGGATCTACGTACCCCAACCGTGCATAAGGCATTTGATCTGCCTAATTGGATCGGGCTTAGCAGTATTTTAGTGGATCATACCCGCTTAGAGGATTGCATTATTTCGATTGAGGATGCAGAAGGTTTGTCAGTATTGACCTCTGGTCCGATTTCACCAAATCCCGCTGAATTACTAGGCTCTGAAGGAATGAAGCGATTGTTCGCAGAGCTGAGCGTGCGTTTTGATACGATTGTCATCGACTCATCCTCTGTATTAATGCCATTTTCGGATGCCCTTATTTTGGCAACGTTGACTGAAGGGGTATTGCTAGTTGTGAAATCCGGAAAAGTGCTCTTAAAGCACACGAGTTCTGCCAAGCACTTGTTAGAGCAGCAGGGAGCACATTTACTGGGAGCCGTATTGAATTATCGGAAAAAGAGCAGGCGTTCCAAGATTCGTGGTGAAGATTTTGCCGAGTGGGCCTCTTCTTCAGGAATGGTCTGACGTCTATGTCATTTGCTTCTCTTCGTTATTTGCTCGGGAATATCACTTACGCTGGTGCTCAGTTTGTGATTGTGATCCTGCTGAATAAATTCGGGTCTTCGGCAATCGTGGGGCAATATTCGCTAGGGCTTGCAGTTACTGCTCCGATCTTTATGCTGTCGCATCTACATCTTCGTTCCGTATTAATCGTTGATTCATCGGGGAAATACAGTTTTGGAGACTTTCTGGGCTTACGGCTGATAACAACCGCCCTTGCGTTTACGATTACCGCAGGTTTTTGCATAATGAGTGGTTTGGATTGGAATACAGCATTGGTTATTTTCTTCATCGGTCTGTATAGAATCGTTGAATCAATCAGTGATATTTTATTAGGCATCGTTCAAAAGGAGGAGAGATTAGATCAAATCTCAATCTCCAGAATGGCAAAAGGGTTATTCTCCATTCTAATCTTCATCCTCGTATTTATCCCTACACAGAGCCTTGTTCTTGCCTTGTTAGTCATGATAATCGGATGGTTAGCGATAACGATTGGATATGATGCTCGTAAAGCGAGAATATACACTTCTCTCAGGCCACTCTTCAACAAAAGAAGCCTATGGAGTTTACTGATCGTCAGTTCACCGCTAGGCGTGGTATTGGCGTTGATGTCGTTAAATACGAATATCCCATTATACGCGATTTCCTATTTTAAAGGGGAGCATGACTTAGGTATTTATGCTTCACTCTCATATATGATTGTTGCCTGCAATGTTGTCGTCACCGCACTTGGTGAAGCCATAACACCACGTCTTGCCAGGTGGCACGCAGGCGGGAGACACAAGGAGTTTGTCGCTTTACTCAGCCGAATGATAGCGATGGGTTTGGGGTTTAGTGCGGTCGCTTGTTTGATAGGGTGGTTGTTTGGCCACAAGCTGTTAACCTTATTATTCAGTTCGGACGTGGCAGGAGAGTTAGGGTTGTTTCATTGGCTGCTGGCGTCCACCATGCTGGTATTTATTTCATCCTACCTGTGGTATGCCATAACGGCTACCGGAAGGTACAAAGCCCAGATTCCATTGTTTCTGTGTACAGCCTTCACTAATGGCTTGTGTTGTCTGATCTTCGTACCTCATTACGGGGTAGTAGGTGCTGCGATGGGAGCTAGTTCGTCGTTATTTGTACAGATGATTGGCAGTGTAGTTGTGCTGTATCGTGTCCTCGGAAAGGTAAGAAATCGGGAACAGTCGGAAGCGGCAGCATAAGTTCTTTGTTAGGAAAGTAGGAAAGTAGGAAAGTAGGGACTTGTATGACATCTGTATCTGTTGTAGGGAAGCCCTACACCATGCACAATTTATTTCTGTTTGCGGTCATGGGGTATATCATATGCCTTCCGGCACAGATTGATTTTGGTGGAGCCTTCCGTATCGCCCCCTCGGATCTCTTCTTAATGTTAGGTTTATTTGCCGCTGGATTCCATCTCAAATTGGACCGGAGGATATTCAGTTCATGGCATTGGGGCATGCTGTTCATTTTTGTTCTAGCTTCCTTTGTATCCATTTGGCGCAACGGCTTCATAACCCAATACGCCTTACTGCAAAAAGATATTGGATTCATTCTCCTTTTGTTGACCTACATCATGCTTGTGCAAGCAGTAGATAGCTGGGAACGGTTATATAAGATGCTCCGATTTTTCCTGATTAGTGTGCTGCTCTTAAATGGTGTTGCCCTATTTGCTTTTTTCAGTGCAGTAAAGGTTCCGTTCATGGTGCAAGACGGGCGGTTGTCCGGCATGTTAATTGATCCCAATGCATACGGGGGATTGCTGGTGACGGCTTTTGCCATTCATATCATGACGAGTGGGGAGAAGATAAGACTGCTGCGGGGATGGGTCAGCATACTAGCGACGATAAGCTTAGCCGGGGGCATTATGATGACTTTCTCGCGCTCGTCATGGATTGGTCTCTTCCTTGTATTACTTACACTTTTGATTACCAAACCTTCCAGACTGATCAAGATCGGAATGGGGTTTGGTGTGGCATTTATAGCTCTGCTGCTGTATAAAGGCACCGCTTATCTAAATGTGCTGGAGTCTATGTCCAGCAGACCTTCCCAGATTCAGTCGCGTCTTGACATCATTGACAAAGCGGTGGATTGGATCGCACAAAGTCCGTTATTAGGCATTGGGCTTGGTTCCTATAATTACGAACTGCGCATTATTATCCACAACACCCCTATATGGTTTTTGACTGAATTCGGCTTATTGGGCTTGATTGTATATGGCGGATTTATGGTTTGGTTCTTCATTGTGGGGATCCGTTCTTATCGTGCGGCAGATCCAATTCATAGACCAATTATTATGGCATTGCTGCTGTCCCATGCGGCGATGATTGGGTTATCGATGGGCATTGAGGCGTTATTCCAGCGGTATTGGTGGTTCATGATGGCGATGAACGGAGCTTGCATCCGGTTAACAGACAAAAAACTGAAAGGAGAGATGCCCTATCGAACCCAACACGTTGAAAGGTCAACTGGGCGCAAGCTTCGACAACGAGCAGAGCAACCTTAATAAAAGCTCAAGTAAGGACATCGGGAGTGTTCCAGCTGAGGGCGGCTTACAAGCAAAGGTTGCTTTTGTTGCCTCCATATATGGGCATTTCGAGAGTTTTCATTTACCTTACATGGCGTTATTACAGCAAAAAGGGTGTGAAGTCCATGCTTACGCTCAGCCGGGTGAAGCCAGACAGCGCTTGGAACAGCGGGGAATTGTATGTCACGACGTACCTATACAACGAAGTCCTTTACAGTTGAAGAATTGGACGGCTCTGCGGATCTTAACTAAAAGCTTTCAAGCGGAAAAATTTCAGTTCGTCCATGTACATACACCCGTGTCTTCAATTCTCGGACGGATTGCAGCCCATAGAGCAGGTGTCCCTAGCGTACTGTATACAGCTCATGGTTTTCATTTTTTTAAAGGTGCTCCTTTTCTGAACTGGATGCTTTATTATCCATTGGAGTATTTGATGGCTCGTTGGACGGATGTACTGATCACTATTAATAGTGAAGATTATGAGCGCGCTCAGAAATTCCCTGTGCGAAAAAAAGTAACTTATGTGAGTGGAGTCGGGCTTGATCTTCAGGTATACGGTAGCGGTGAAGGGGATAAAGAAGCTGCAAAAATGAAGGGGGAAAGTCGTCACCAGCTATTTGATTTACCTAACAGTGACAGTGATAATCCTTCATTCGTTGTTCTCTGCGTCGCTGAGTTAAATGCTAACAAAAACCAAAAACAGTTGATCGAAGCACTACATCATTTGGGTGATCAAGCAAGCGATATTCATCTAGCATTCGCAGGTACAGGTCCTTTTGAGCAAACCCTTTTAGAACTTGCTACTCGGTTAGGGGTTAGGGAACAGGTGCATTTTCTCGGATTCCGAAGAGATATACCGGATTTGCTACAAGCGTGTGATGTTGCGGCACTCGTGTCCTATCGTGAGGGGTTACCCCGGGCGATTATGGAGGCGATGGCAGCAGGCAAACCCGTGATCGGCACACATATTCGGGGCATTCGCGATTTGATTGAGCATGAGTCAACGGGCATGTTGGTACCAGTAGAAGATATTGCCGCTACGGCAAAAGCACTGGTTCAACTGCGAGCGGACGCAGCTTTGACCGCAGCAATGGGTAAGGCGAACAAGGACAGGATTATTCGCTATGGATTGCCAGCGGTGCTTCGTGAAATGGACTCGATTTATATAGAAGCGCTTAAAGAATCAGGGATAAAGGCATTTCCGACTGAATTGCAACCGGGTCTGACAGCAGATAGATAATTCATTCTCGCATATACGACAACAAACGAATAAACGAATAATTAGTTAATTAGGGAGAAAGAAGTGATGAAAATGCGGATCGTACGTTTAGTCATGTTGGATGCGGGAATTATAGCGGCTTCAGTATGGCTTGTGTTTTTACTTCGGTTTGATTTTCAAATCCCTGAGCAGTACATGTGGATGCTTCCGTGGGCGATACTCATTCACATTACGGTGTACGCAGCGTTCTCATTTGGATTCAAGGTGTATAACAATATCTGGCGATACACCGGTATAGGTGAGTTATTACAGCTGCTAAAAGTGAGTGCTTTAACACTTTGCGGAGTGGTCGCTGTCAATGTATCTGCGCATGTATTCGTCCCTTCCTATCGATTGCCGATTTCGATTTATTTTGCAGCGGGATACGTATTTCTCGGCATTTCCGGCTTACGTTTAGTTAACCGCCTCATTAACGATAGATTCGAAGCACCGGGAACAAAGGGTTCATCCGAAGGCAATCTGCTAATCGTAGGGGCAGGGAAAGCAGGCATCCTCGTTACCAAAGATATCAAGCATTCAAGATTTAAATTTATGAACCCAGTAGCTTTCATAGATGATGATATCTCTAAGCAAAAGCTGGAGCTTATGGGGTTGCCGATTGTCGGTAACCGTAACTTCATTCCCCAGGCAGTCGAGCAGCTGGACATTTCGTTCATTATCATCGCTTTGCCTACGGCTCCTCAAAAGGAATTACTGGAGATCATCGAAATCTGCAAATCTACCAAAGCTCAGATCAAGTTAATGCCTAGTATGACCGATATTTTGGACGGGAAAATGGCCATTAACATGATCCGTGAAGTATCCGTAAATGATTTGCTGGGGAGAAGCCCCGTAGAAATTAATACGGAAGAGATCCGTGAGAATTTGGGAAGCGAGTGTATTCTCATCACGGGTGCAGGCGGTTCAATTGGTTCGGAGTTATGCCGGCAATTGGCTGCGTATCGTCCAAAGGAAATGCTGCTTTTGGGGCATGGAGAAAATAGCATTTATCTCATTGAACAAGAGTTGCGGCAGTTATATCCGGATCAGATCATTCATCCCATTATAGCGGACATTCAGGATGTATCGCGGATCGATAACGTTTTTCAAAAATTCCGCCCCTCCATTGTGTATCATGCCGCTGCTCACAAGCATGTTCCTCTTATGGAGATGAATCCAGTAGAGGCAGTTAAAAATAATGTGATCGGCACAAGGAATGTAGCGGAAGCGAGTGCTAAATATGGCGTTAAACGGTTCATCCTCATCTCATCGGATAAGGCGGTCAATCCTACCAGTGTTATGGGGGCCACGAAACGAGCCGCGGAAATGATCATTAATGATCAGAATTCCTTAAGCAAGACGGTTTTTGCCGCTGTGCGTTTTGGTAATGTGCTGGGCAGCCGGGGCAGTGTCATTCCGTTATTCAAAAGACAAATCGAAAACGGCGGCCCGGTGACAGTTACACATATGGATATGGTGCGTTACTTCATGACGATACCCGAAGCGGTACAGTTGGTTATTCAAGCAAGTGTGCTGGCACAAGGGGGAGAAGTGTTTGTGCTGGATATGGGTAAGCCAGTTCGTATATACGATCTAGCGAGGGATTTAATCCGCTTGTCGGGTCTCGAGCCTGACAAAGATATTCCCATTGTGGTCACTGGCATTCGTCCTGGAGAAAAATTGTTTGAGGAGCTTTTGACTGAAGAAGAAGGGTTATTGGTCACTAACAACTACCGTATTATGATTAGCCGCCCGCAAAGTGTCTCCAGATCTGAACTGAATTTGGTGTTGGGGGTTCTGGAGAACTTGTGCAAACGGTATGAACTGATGCCAAGCAGTCATCAGATCAAAAAACTGTTAAAGCAGCTAATTCCAAGCTATTCGGGCTTTCAGGAAGAACCGCAGTTGGGCACACATGATCTTGAACGCATCAAATCCGAAGTTCATGCGGGAATCTGACCCATGAAGTCGACTAAGCATTCATGGATGACAAGATTATGGGGAAAGCGCGACAAGCCAATTACAGGTAAACGTTCACGCATGCGGCGGGTGGGACGATACAGCTTGATTGTTATTCTTGTTGTGGTTGTAGTTGGGGGGATTTGGATTGGAGGCATATTGAATCCAGAGCATCGTTTTAATAAGGCGATTCTTAACCCCTTGACGATCCCTAGCTCTAATGTGGTTATGGACAATGAAGAGATGGTGCAGCCGCTCAGCACACCAGCCCCACAAGCGCAAACGGATGAGCTTATCCCTTCAACGCCTACACAGACCCCAGCTACAGCATCGACATCCCCAGCAGACAAGAAAAGCTCATCCTTTAATGTAGTGCTGATTGGAACAGACACTTGGGGCGGAGAAAGCTCGCGGGCAGATACGATTATGGTTGCCCATGTGATGCCGGATCAACGGAAGGTGAATATCGTATCTGTGCCGCGGGACACGCGGGTTTTTGTGCAAAATGTCGGTTATACCAAGATCAATCATGCACATATCGTTGGTGAGACAAAGGGTGGGAATCAGCAGGGTACGCTGACACTGATTCAAGCCGTTAGTGATTTTATGAATATTCCTATTCATTACTACATCAAGACGAACTTCTCCGGTGTTCGTGATTTCATCGATTCGATCGGCGGGATCGATATGCAAATTGATCAGGATGTGACCATCACTCCGGAGATCACCATCAAGAAAGGTGAGCAGCATCTGGATGGTGCACACACGCTTTATTTAGCAAGGGAGCGCTACTCGACTCCGGAGGGTGACTTTAGCCGCCAACGGGAGCAATTCAATATCGTTCGGGCTGTAGCTAAAAAGCTATTAAGTCCGGAGCATATTCCTGATCTAGCGGGACTGCTACTGCGTGAAAAGAAAGACATTATTGATACGAGTTTTAGTGACAGTGATTTGATGAGCTTAGCTTGGCTATTCAAGGGAATGGATTCCTCGGATTTTGCTTACGAACAGATTCCTGGCCATAACAGCTCTGCTCTAGATCCGCTCGTCCGAACCAAAGTGTATTATTGGAGTGCAAATTCGGAAGAGGTAAAGTCACTTACAGAACGTCTTTTTACGGAATAAGAGAAAGGCGGGGGGAAGACTACCATGTATCGCCATATGAAGCGGGGCTTCGATTTGGTGGGAGCGATCGTTATGTTAGGTGTGTTTAGTCCGGTCATGGCTGTGGTGGCGTTGCTGCTTCGGATAAAGCTGGGAAGTCCTATTTTGTTCAAGCAGCAGCGGCCGGGAATGGGAGAAAGACCCTTCTACATCTACAAGTTCCGAACCATGGCTGAAATGTATGATGCGCAGGGCCAGCCGTTATCGGATGCTCGGCGTTATATCAAATTCGGCGGATTGATTCGAAAGCTGAGTCTGGATGAGCTCCCGCAATTAGTAAATGTTGTGAAGGGAGAAATGAGCCTGATCGGACCAAGACCTTTGCTCATCCGTTACAGCCCGCATTACTCTGAACGGGAACGGCTGCGATTTACTGTAAGACCCGGAATTACGGGATTGGCGCAGGTATCTGGGCGTAATACTTCGGAGTGGAAACAGCGGCTCTCCTATGACGTTACCTATGTTGAGAAGCTGAGCTTTAGATTAGATGCGTTGATCTTATGCAAAACTGTGCTGAAGGTGATCCGCCAAGATGACGTTGTGGCCAATCCGGGTGAGCATAGTCTGCCGCTCGATGAGTACAGAATGAACCAAAAGGAGGGGTCGGCATGAATTTGCGGTTTAGTCCGCTTCAGGAAGATGATATTCACCTTGCATGCCGGCTCTTACAGAGCAACTTGCCAGAGTCAGTCTACAATCAAACCATATTCGCCTGTGGCGGTTATCCCGAATATTTGAAAGCAGCATGTAAATGCGGAAGCCATTCAGCAACACTGCTGATTGGTGCCTATTCTGAAAATCTTCTTATTGGATTCGCTGAATGGCGAAGAATGGAACAGATGCTGGTTCTGAATAACCTGAATGTGGACGCAGCTTATCGAAAAGATGGCATCGGCGGCAAGCTTATGGCGTACGGGGAGACGTTAGCCCAAAAGGATGGCATTTCGAAGCTGGCACTTGATGTATTTTCGTGGAATGAGCAAGCTCATGCTTGGTATCTGCGGCTTGGTTTTGCAGAGGAAGGCCGGACTTACTGGTATGTAAGAGATTTGACTCCATCGGTTGATAGGGATAGAGAAGCATTGGCGTACATCATAGATGATTATCCGATGGCAGAAGCACATCATCAAAAGTATGGATTCTCTTCTCTTAAGATTAGAACGAAGGAAGAGACTTCAGTAGTGGGCCGGTTAGGTGAACAGTATTATCGTATCCAGCTGCAAAGTGGAGGGTGGAGTGGCTGCAATCTTTTGACAGACGTATTAATGGATTTAGACCGGGGGAAAAGGCTGCTGTTGCTTTCTTCAGATGCTTATTTGCGTGAGCGAGACCCCGGGTTAATCTTAAGCACTGAAAGTATACGTATGATCAAACTATTGGAGAATCAAGAGGTGTTGTATGAGTAACTTCATCGTGCTAGGCAGCTCTAGTTCAGAGGAATGGGATGCCTATTTGAACCAGCTAGAGACGAAGGATATCTATTTCTCCTCAGCGTTTTTTCGGCTGTTTGAGGATGGAGAACACCAGCAGGCAGAGCTGTTTGTATTTAAGCGGGGAGACCAGCTCATCATTTATCCTTACTTGCTTCGCTCCATAAGCCATCTTCCTGCTGTAATCCAACTGGGGCTTGAAGGTGATTGGTACGACATTAGTACACCTTATGGATACGGGGGACCGATATCGAATCTTCCTCCGGGAGCCGAACGAAGTGAGCTGTACCGGCAATTCAGTGAAACATTCACGGATTACTGTAGAGATAAAAAAATCATGACCGAGTTTGTAAGATTTCATCCCTTGATTGACAACGCTAAGGAATATCAAAGCGGTCTGACCACCGAATGGAATAGGAATACAATTTATATTGATTTGACTGTGGGTTCGGAGTCAGAGCTCATCCGGCATTACGGCAGCAATCATAAACGGAATATTCATAAATTAAAGTCTGCACCCTTTACGATTCGGAATTCGAATCTGAAGGATCGTATTGAGTCCTTCAGTGAATTGTATTACGGAACACTAAATGATTTACAGGCGGATTCTTTTTATTATTTCCCCAAAAAATTTATAGAAGATACTAGTCATCTACTTGAGGGGAGAGTAGAGCTATTCGAAGCTATGGATGGGGAGAAGACGGTAGCGACCAGCATCGTGTTACATGAACGACCGTGGATGCATTATCACCTATGTGGTTGGGATCGCGCCTATCTGCAGTGGTCACCTACCAAATTGCTAATACACGCAGCAGCCAAGTGGGGGATGGAAAATGGCTTTGAACGTTTTCATCTTGGCGGGGGATATAAGGGGAATGACGACTTATTTCAATTCAAGCATAGATTCGCGACACAACTGGAACCCCTTGACTATTACTTAGGTAAACGAATTTTTTTTCCAGAGTTGTATGAGCGGATCATATCCTTTTGTGACACCAGAGTATCAGGAAGTTACTTTCCGCTCTATCGGCATCCAGATCTCGATATGATATGTATTCCATCTGGAGAAATCGGTCCAAATGGAGAAAGGAGCTTCGCATGAGCATTCGTCAAACGAGCATTTTGCCACGAATCTTGTTATCCCCGCCGCATATTAGTGGACGTGAGCAGGTCTACATGGAGGACGCTATACACTCTGGTTGGATTGCTCCTATTGGTCCGCAAGTCGATGCGTTCGAGCGGGAGATGGCCGCCTACACAGGATCAAAGGGTGCACTAGCGTTAAGCTCTGGCACGGCGGCGATTCATCTCGCACTTCGTCTAGCCGGTGTCACACAAGGAGATTACGTGATCTGTTCAACGCTCACGTTCGTAGCTAGCGCCAATCCTATTTTATATTTGGGGGCCACCCCCGTATTTGTCGATTCAGAGCCTGAGACCTGGAACATGTGTCCGCTAGCTTTTCAGCGGGCCTGCCAAGATTTGAATGACAAAGGGCTGCTGCCAAAAGCGGCTGTTGTCGTCAATTTATACGGACAAAGCGCAGACATGGAGCCCATTGTAGAAATAGCTAACCGATATGGAATTACCTTGATTGAGGATGCTGCCGAATCACTGGGTGCTTTCTACCAAGGCAAGGCCAGCGGAACCTGGGGCCAATTCGGAATCTATTCTTTCAACGGAAATAAGATTATTACGACCTCAGGTGGGGGCATGCTCGTATCTGACGATACCGAAGCCCTAGAGCAAGCGCGCTTCTGGTCTACGCAAGCCCGAGACACTGCCCCTCATTATCAACATTCCGAAATGGGATACAACTATCGGTTAAGCAACCTGTTGGCAGCCATAGGACGCGGTCAATTAGAACTGCTTGAAGAGCGAGTAGAGCGTCGCAGATCTATTGGCCGGCGATATAGGGAACGTTTAGGTTCCATACCGGGTCTTCATTTTATGCCGGAAGCGCGCAATTGTCGCAGCACGCACTGGTTGAGTGCGCTGACCATTGATGAAGAAGTGGCAGGGTTCTCTTCACAACAACTTCTGTCATGTCTGGAACATCACAATATAGAAGCTAGACCTGTATGGAAACCGCTGCATTTACAACCGTTGTTCGAGAGCAATTACTACTATCCTTACAGTGAGGAATACAGTGTATCGGATAAATTATTTTCAACAGGTGTCTGCCTGCCTTCTGGAAGCTCTTTAATGGATGAGGATTTGGAACGTGTCATTTATGCGATAGAGACATGTAACCAATACCGTTGATTCATCTTATTTAGCCTTCCATCCACTGGCAGCTGATCCGCTTTCCTTCACATACAAAGTGGCTTGTGCGGTGCCATCCGTTCGCATAGCCAGACTGCCAACTGGGGCGGTTACGACTCCCTCGGGCGAACCTTCCACTATGAACACTGCGGGCAACACTGCCCCGCCAGTGAGGCGAATGGCCCGTTTGAAGTTACCGTAGGTCGAGAACCATTCAAGAAGCGAATAAGGATTATACAAGGTGCCTAGTGATGTGCCTTGCATGCCGATTAGTGTTTCGAATTCTAGAATTCGCTTTACCTTCACTGCTCGGGTATCAAACACCGCTACATTATTGAGGCGCAGAGACGGTTTAGCTGCACCGTAAGAAGAGACTAGCACTACCTGATTGGTTCCGCTATTGCGGACGATCATATTGTCGACAGTAGCCATTGCGTCAGACTCCGTTGTGAATAAATGCAAGGTATTGCCCGTTAAATCCTGTGCATCTATCGTCCCCACATAAAGATCTCCTCCGTCGATTCGGACACCACTTGCTAAGGTGGAACCCGAGCCGTACATTCCTAACGAACCGATATGCAATCTTGGTTTACCTCCGGCAGCATTAAACGCTGCATAGATCGCAGGGCCTCCGATGCCATCGAACTTGGCGCTAGCGATATCAATAAATTGTGAATAGATCGTCTGTAGGCCGAAGCTAGCTTTGTGATCGGTGGAGCGGATAGCCAAATGATTGATTTTCAGCGTCAATCCATAGGACAGTAAGGCTGGACTTACCGATCCGCTTACACGCATATCTAGTGAACCGATGTCGAGTGTCCAGAGTCTAGCGATAGCATCTGTAAGCCCTGCTGATAGATCGTTACCGAAACCAATGGTTGTCAAGGAGTCGAATCGCTGATAAAAGCTGCGCGTTCCTTTAAAGACATCCGGTTCAAGATCGAGAGAGTTAGCGCCAGTAAAACCAGGCGCGCCACCGCGGCTATTATTCAGAACCGCTCTGTTGACATGAAGCTGGTCTACAAAATGGACCACAAAGTTCTTTCGTCCAGCAGTCTCACAGCGGGCATATCCGATGTGCACATTAACGGAGGGGGTTTCTTCTGTCCCTCCAATGAAGATATTATCCCCATAGCAATCGTGAGAGTACACTGACTCTATCGTTATATTTTGCGAAGAAGAAATGAACAGGCCGTGAAGCTGATCGTTGACGGCTGTTTTAACAGTCGATGCACTTCCATCAATTTCAAGGGTGCCTGCGATTGTGATATTTGAGGCATTTAAGATGACTAGAACCCTAGTGTCTGAGGGTGGATTCGGGGCAAGCACAAGTTTGGAGCCGGCTTCAAAACTTAAATTAGTTTTGGCTGGAATTCGAAGACACCACCAGTCGAGGACGGAGGGGTTACGCATGTGCCCCGAAGATACCTTGTATACACCAGGAGGAAAGATTACTACTTTGTTTTTGGCGTTTCCCGCATTGATAGCATTTTGAATCGCTACTGTATCGTCCTTGATACCGTTTCCTACAGCGCCGTACGATCGGACGTTCACATAACCGTTTGTCTCAGGGTCTAATTTAATAGATGTGACCGCACCATCAGAAAGGATGGACGTAGTCACCGAGCTGTCTGGAATAGGGGCAGAAGCCATATACTTCACTCCTTTATACTTTGATTTTGTATTTTATGTGAATTTTTCGGGGAATGCACGGTACAAAGATCACTCTTAGAGGGCGAAAGGAGTTTTTTATTTTGAAGGTATTGGTAACTGGGGGGTTAGGCTTTATTGGGTCCCATGTGGTTGATCGGCTAATAAAAAAGGGCATAGAAACTGTGATTGTAGATAATGTATCCGGAGCCTCCGGTCTGACTTATATGAATCCTGCTGCGGTTTTGTATAAGTACGATATTCGGGATGAGACTTTGCATGAGGTTTTTAGCCTTGAAAAGCCAAATGCAGTCATTCATCTGGCTGCACAGATCGACGTCAGAGAATCACAGCGGAACCCGTTATTTGATGCGAATGTGAATATTGTTGGCACGCTGAATGTACTGCGCATGTGCGAGATCCATCAGGTTCAAAAGCTAGTTTATGCCTCGTCGGCAGCGGTTTATGGGAACCCGGAATATTTGAGCATTGATGAGCAGCATCCCATTAATCCCGAGTCCTGCTATGGTGTATCCAAAAGTGTACCAGAGTCATATATTCGGATGTTTGCCAGCTTACATGGGCTTAAATATACGATTTTGCGTCTCGCTAATGTATATGGGCCAAGGCAAAGTTCGCATGGAGAAGCTGGCGTTGTTTCCGTTTTTCTGGATCGTATAAAGCAAGGGAAGGATCTCGTTATCTATGGGGACGGTGAGCAGACAAGAGATTTCGTCTATGTGGAGGATGTGGCGCAGGCGTTCGTTGATGCGGTTCAGACCGACGGCAGAGTGAATAATGAGACGATGAATATTAGCTGTGGAATACCAACCTCGATAAATACGATGGTTCGGATGTTAGGGGACATCACAGGTCGGGATTTCCTGACAACCTATGCGGAGCCTCGTCCGGGGGATATTCTCCATAGCTATTTAAATAATCAAAAAGCTCAGGAATTATTGTCTTGGTTCCCTAACCATAACTTTCATACCGGGCTCGAAAAAACAATTACTGTCCGCTTAAGTGTAGGAAGTGCAGTAGATCATTAAAAGCACCCATTGAAAGGGGCACTCCGCATGGAACGCAAAATGAACTCGGAAATGTTCGTTCTTCGTAGTGTAGCCTGCTTAAGTATAGCCCTGCTGCATGCTCTTTATCGGGTTTATGACGATGGAAATACACCCTGGGTAGAGTCGGTGGGTTTACTGCTAACGTTTGGCACACCTGTATTCGTATTTATCTCTCAATTCGTGTTGTCATTTGCCTATCCCAATGAAATTCCAGCGAGATTTTGGGAGAAAAGAATCAAGTATATTTTATTGCCTTACTTTTTTTTCGGGACCTTGTATGCAGGACTAAAAGGATTGGAGCTGTCGAGTAGTGACGGCATTCCTTTGCTGCAGGCTTTTTGGTATTACCTCTGGCGTCATTTGCTGATTGGAGATTTCCATGGCTATTTTATACTGATTATCTTTCAGTTTTATGCTTTATTCCTCTGGTTTCAAAAGTATGCGAAGCGGCTTAACCCCCGCAATGTTCTAATCGTATCGTTCCTTATTAACGTTATCTATTTGGGTTTCTTCAACTTCACTACGCCCGCAGATACGGCAGCCGCCCATTATTTCTGGGATAAAATGTACTGGATTTTCGCACCAGGTTGGATTTTTTACTTTACAGTAGCCTATTACTTGGGACGAAATGAGCTGTGGTTCCGGGAAAAATTAAAAAAGTTCCGCATAGCCGTATACACGCTCCCGGTTCTGACAGGTGCGCTTGTGCTGTTCGTGAATAGTCAAGGCTGGATAACGGCGCATAGCTCCAAAAGAATTGATATGCTTCTATTTGCCTTAAGTATGATTTTGTTGCTCTTCTCCGTGGCATCAAAAATGAAGAAAGTGCCACGTGTGCTGGAATGGAGCAGCAGATATTCTTTTGGCATATACTTGCTTCATCCTTTGCTATTAGCTATATTCGTCAAGCTTCCAGCTTCGTTTGGGTTGCAAAACCTTGGACTATTCAGTGTTCTGCTGCAATTTGTCGGTTGTGTGGTAGGCTCGGCAATTATAATGAATTTAGCGAATCGTATTCCTGGCGGAGCGTATGTATTCGGTCGGATCGGCATTGGGCTAAACCCGAGCAAACCATCGAAATCGCTGGATAAGCCGATAACTCCGAGTATTGGGAATGCAAACTAGCTTGAACTTGACTGGCCGCTAATCGTCTGTGTTTAGGTGATTAGTGGTCTTTTTTGTTTTTGTATTAATTGCGATTACTTCGCTAATTACATTGCGATTACATCTCACTAGCAGCATCCGCCCAATTCTCATTAAAAAAGCAAAATAGTTGTAAAAAGTACAATTAAGCTCTTATGCTCGCAGCTTTAGGGCAGTTTAATTGCATATTTTACAACTATTTTTCTAGAATCCCGCCATATTGAGGCAATTGCTCGTATTTAAGTGTACAGAGTGCAACTAAATCCACAAAGGCTACCTTCAAAGCGTATATAGTTGCACAAAATACAATTAAACAAACTTCGTCGTTACCTCACATTAGCTGCACAGTGCGTTGGCGGTAAATGCAATTAAACAAACTTCGTCGTTACCACGTCTTAGCTACACTGTGCGTTGTTGGTAAATGCAATTAAACAAACTTCGTCGTTACCACGCATTAGCTGCACTCTTGCACATTGGCGGTAAAGTCCCAGTATAATTGTTGTATTGTGGTCAGTTCATACGAGGTCTTGTTTGCTCGGACTGTATTGCAGCTATTTTCACTTTTTAGTTGATTTTGCGATAGTTTCGGACTGTATTGCGCTTATTTCCATAAAAACACACATTATGGAAGCTACTTTGCACGAATAGCTGCATCTAAGTCCGATAATTTAGCAAAATGAATGAAATTATTAAAATAACGGCTCCTCAGTCCGATCTATAGTGAGGGGGATCTAATTAGATGAACTTCGATTATAGTCGAAGGGAACTAAATTAGTTAGAATAATTAGGTAGTCCCTTTAGGGTTTTTTACATCCAGAGAATAATGCATCGTGCAGAATATTAGGAGGAAATGAATAGTGGAACTTGGAGTAAGCACATTTGTCGAGACCACACCTGATGTCCAAACAGGTGAGACAATAAGTCATGCAGAACGACTACGTGAAGTAGTGGAGGAAATTGTACTTGCCGAAGAGGTGGGATTAGATGTATACGGAGTAGGTGAGCATCATCGCCATGATTATGCGGCATCTTCACCTGCGGTTGTACTGGCTGCGGCTGCTTCGTTGACTACTAAGATCCGGTTGAGCAGTGCTGTAATGATCCTGTCTTCAGCCGATCCGGTGCGTGTGTTTCAGGACTTTGCAACGCTGGACGGAATTTCGAACGGACGTGCGGAGATTATGATCGGCCGGGGTTCGTTTACAGAGTCTTTTCCTCTATTCGGATATGATCTGAAGGATTATGAAGAACTGTTTAATGAGAAGCTGGAATTGTTATTAGCCATCCAAAAGTCAGAAAAAGTGACCTGGAAAGGCAAACACCGAGCAGCTATAGAAAATTTGGGGATTTACCCGCGTCCGGTTCAAGATCCTTTACCGATTTGGATCGGGAGTGCAGGAAGTCCAGAATCTGCGATCCGCACAGGATCACTAGGTTTGCCTTTTGTTTTAGCGATTATAGGGAATGTTCTACCACTGGATTATGCGTCACATGTACAGCTTTACAAAAAAGCAGCAGCAGAAGCCGGGCATGATATTTCAAAATTTCCAATCGCTTCGCATTCACACGGGTTTATAGCGGAGACTAATCAGTTAGCGCTGGAGAAATTTTTCCCTTCAACGCATGCCCGGACCAATGTGCGGGCGAAGGAAAAAGGAACACCTCCGTACCATCGTGCAGATTATGATGCAGCGTGCAGCTTAGATGGCGCCCTTTACGTAGGTGATCCAGAAACTGTCGCTAATAAAATCATTCATCTGCGCAAACATGTGGGAATTACGCGATTCTTTTTACATGTGCCGCACGGCACGATGCCTCATGAGGATGTTATGCAGGCGATTAGACTGCTGGGCACCGAAGTAGCCCCACGTGTGCGGGAAGAAGTAGCGCGCTGGGAAGCAAGTAATCGGTAATTTAGTAAGCTGCGTCCTTAGGACGTGGCTTTTTTTGTAAGGTATACTGAAGAAATGAATAGCGTTTTATACAGGAGGGGCAATGGAAAAAAATCATTATTTATCTCAATTCAATTTGCTTCAATCGTTAGGACTGGAAGATCTAATTGAAATGGAAGAATTAACGCGAATAACAGTAGTCCCCAAAAATACATATATCCAAACACCGTCAACCTTTTCTGAAGGACTGTTTTTTGTGAAAAAAGGAAAGGTTCGCTTATACCAATTAAACGCAAACGGTAAGCAATTTACATCGGATATCCTTAGTGAAGGCAATGTTTTTGGTGAAATGGGTGTGATTTCTTTTGGAACGAAGGAACATTATATTGAAACGATTGAGGAAAGCCATATCTGTACAATTGATCCTGCAAGATTTGAAGAATTTATCTCTCACCGGCCTAGGTTTATGATGTCATTATTGCAAGTATTGAGCGACCGCATAAAAAGTATGAGTCAGTTAACTCAAAATCTAGCCATCGGAAATCTGCATGATAAAATATTGTGCGTTCTGTTAAAGCTGGCAGATCAGCATGGGGTTGAGCATAAGGATAATTGTTACAAAATTAATGTTCCTCTATCGCATCAAGAAATCGCTAATTTAATTGGAGCCAGCAGAGAGGCTGTAACTGTGGCATTACAAGAATTGGTGAAAGCGGAGGTTATTCAGACAGGGTTCAGAACTATCTATGTCCAGCGAGACAAGATTTTGGAAAGAAATATAACATAGCTATCGAGTTGTAAACGAGATTACAGCTTGATTTTTAAAAACAATCGTATCCTAGCTATGACATGAAGGTGATTTAAGCTTTCAAATCATAGTGAAGGGACGATTTCCATGGAACACAGGAAGGGCGCTCGAAAGGTTACTGAAATTCCCGTTGAGATTGTAGAACTGCTGAATAAAGGATATTTACAGAGCGTGAATTTAACGGAATGGCTTGCGGTGGATCATCTTATATTGCTGGAAAATGTACTGAATGAGCTAGGTTTTGAAGAGGAAGCTAAACCAATTTTACTAAGGTTGAATGCGTTATCGGAAAAGAAAATCATGAAGCTAATCCCGGTGATTTCACGTGAGTGGCAGCTTCTATTTGACTGTAAATCAGAGCTGGAACGTTCCCGGCTATTTGCTGTGTTAGCTCATCATAAATCCGATAGTGTTCGCTGCTGGGCTGCTTATATCGTGGGCCAGAATCATCAATGGAGTCTAGTTCAAAAACTAACAGCAATCCGTCCTTTTGCAGCGGATGGTCATTTTGGGGTGCGTGAGATTTCTTGGATGGCTTTAAGGGAATCAGTCATTGCCGAGCTGGAAGCGTCCATTGAATTGTTAAAGGATTGGGTTCATGATCAGGACGCGAATATTAGGAGATTTGCGATCGAATTGACGCGCCCACATGGGGTATGGGCAAAGCATATTACAACACTCAAAGAAAATCCAGCGATTGCCCTTCCGCTATTAGAACCGCTTAACTCTGATCCGGCAAAATACGTTCAGGATTCTGTAAGCAACTGGTTAAATGATGCTAGCAAAAGCCATCCGGCATGGGTACAGCAAATTTGTGATGAATGGTTGAACCTACCAGGTACCAAGGAAACAAAGCGGATTGTAACCCGGGCTACAAGAAGTATTACTGATCAAAAATTAAATTAGTGCATTACTTTAGACTGGATAATCAAACGTCAAACACTATGGGCTAATAAGTGTTGGCGTTTTTTTATTGTGCAGTTAACTTTGATAATTCAAGAAAAATACTCCTTCGTGTTTATTATTTAAATCAAAATTCGTGAAAATATTTATATTGTTAATCCTCAGGTCATCTGTTATACTCAGAAACACCAAATGTTATAAAAACTAACACAAATTAAAGGAATGGAGGATTTTCTTATGAAAAAACAAATAATTCGTAATGTGGGTGTCACTTTATCCCTGTTTTTAGGGGTGAATTCGTTATCTGGTGTTATGTATGCTAACACATTAAACAATGCGTATAAACCAAAAACCCATGTTTTGAAGGCGAATTCGGAAACTGTTCGATGGGGGAATATAGGTAAGGGAGATCCAGCTCTAACTGTACAATCGGGAGACATCGTAACGGTTGAGGCCATTACACATCATTCAGGCGATGATTACGAGCGGATGATTAAAGGAGATGCGGGAGTGGAGGATATTTTCCACTGGATTAAAGGGGAGAAGAACGAAGCGCTCCGCGGGCCAGGCGTACACATTATGACAGGTCCCATCGCTGTTGAAGGTGCTGAACCGGGAGATGTGTTGGAAGTGAAGATTCTGGACATGAAGCTGAGACCAAATGGGAATGACCAATACGCTGGCAAAACATATGGCGTGAATGCCGCAGCGAACTGGGGTTATCTATACGGAGATATGGTAGAGGAGCCGAAAAAGCGTGAGGTAGTAACCATCTACGAGATGGATACGGAGGGTGGAACAGATTATGCAACAGCTGTATATAACTACAAATGGTCTGTGCAAACCGATCCGGATGGTCAAGTGCACCCGACAATTGACTACCCGGGTGTTATCGTTGACCATAATACGATTGATAAGAACTTCGATGTGCTAAAAGGTGTGAAAATTCCGGTACGTCTCCACTTTGGTACAATGGGTGTGGCGCCAAAAGAAGCGGATGTTGTTGACTCCGTTCCACCTTCTTACAACGGCGGTAACGTAGATGATTGGCGGATTACCGAAGGTGCAACGATGTATTATCCTGTATCCGTAGCTGGTGCACTACTGTCGATCGGTGACCCGCATGCCGGTCAAGGCGATTCGGAGATTAACGGAACTGCGATTGAGACATCGGTCACAGGGGATATACAAGTTATTCTTCATAAAAAAACATCGCTTAACAACAAGCTGAAAGGTTTAAACTTCCCATTACTTGAAAATGAGAACGAGTGGGTCGTGCATGGATTCAGCTACGCTAATTATTTGGAGGAGCTGGGGGCTAGTGCTCAGACGGATATCTTCAAAAACTCATCCATCGACAAAGCCATGAAGGATGCCGCTCATAAAACAAAAGATTTTTTAATGGCTGGAATGGAATTGAGCGAAGATGAAGCGTATTCTCTGATGTCTGTGTCAGCTGATTTTGGAATTACACAAGTGGTGGATGGAAACTGGGGCGTACACGCCTTAATTGATAAAGGTCAATTCGGCGATTCTGAGCGCAAGCCCGTGGTTTTACGGAGCAGCTTTGAGAACTTTGGAGCAAAGGTTGGCTGGCAGCCAGCCACTAAGACAGTTACGCTGAGCTACAATGGCAATGTACTGGAGATGAAGGTTGGAGCGACAACGGGAATTTACAACGGAGAGACAGTGAAGCTTGTAGCCCCATTAAGTGTTGTGAACGGGCAGGTTGTGGTCAGCGAATATTTCGTGAACTTTTATAAAGCTAAGCTGGCTAAGACAGAGTAGGACGAAATAGCAATTATTTGATAATTCTAATAAAAATTTAGATGAGAAAAGAACCGTCTTTATAGGCGGTTCTTTTTCTTATATATTTAAGCCGTCTTGATTTTTGTGGCGTTTCAATAAAATTTGGTTTTCTGCACGTACCAGTCCATCCAGACAATAGATTGATTCATGCATAAACCGTTCCATCTCTTCAAGATTCTCAACTAAGATGTGAATATGCAGAATACAAGGTCCTGTCATTTCGTATAATACAGCTACACGTTCGTTTTCTTTTAATACGTCGACAATATGATTCAAATGAGCAGGTTCTACTTCAAGTTCTAGGTAGGCGGAGATTTTCTTTCCTAACTTTTCGGCACTGATGACAATCGAGAACTGTTCAATAATCCCTTGATTGACTAGCCGATCAATACGGTCTTTCACCGCGACACTTGATAAACTGACTTCTTTAGCTAGATCAGTATAGGAAATTCTGCTGTTTTGGGCCAGCCGCATCAAAATATGGTTATCGATAGGATCTAGCATGCGGATTCGTTCACCTCTTTTTTCGTAATTGTATCAGAAAAAAAGTGGGAATGCCTATTAGCGCTTTACAGTAGAAGTGTGTGGCGGCATTCTCTGCTGAAGGTAGTTGACATAAAAGAATTATTTCACTATACTGGCTGTAATCTTATATACGATATACGTTGAAGGAGCCCAGTAGTAACTTAGTCCCTGTTCCAGAAAGCCGGGGGTTGATGAAACCCGGTACACACTAAGCTTGCGAATTACACTTTGGAGTATCTTGGGTAACACCGAGCGGAATGGCGAACGATATCTCGTCAAGAGTGGTATCAATGGTATGCTTGAGTATAAGCGTTTCATGGGTGCAATCTGGGTGGTAACACGGTTATTCAATCGTCCCTATGTCTACAATAGACAAAGGGACGATTTTTTTGTTTTTAAATATAAGGATTTATAGGGTTCACTTCATCAATGATCCTTATATTTCTCGCTGAAACGGTACCGTCCTAAACAGGAGGACAGAGCCGTTTCCGCTTGGCGGACTGATGTTTCATTATAGGATAACTACTAATTTTGAGGGGTGTAAGGAAATGAATATTATCGACGAACTAGAATGGCGCGATGCCATCAATCAACAAACAGATGCCGAAGGGCTTAGAGAACTGACCAATCAAAAATCGGTATCTCTGTACTGCGGTGTAGATCCAACGGGTGACAGTATGCATATTGGCCACTTGATTCCATTCATGGTGCTCAAAAGATTCCAGCTGGCAGGACATCGTCCGGTTATTCTAATTGGTGGGGCTACGGGAACGATCGGTGATCCAAGTGGACGTCAATCCGAACGCTCTTTGCAAACGCTGGAGCAAGTCCAAGCCAACGTTGATGCACTTACAGCACAAATGAAAAAATTGTTCGTGACTGATGGCGACAATCAAATCCGCATGGTGAACAACTACGATTGGACGCATAAAATCAATGTTATCGAATTTTTGCGTGACTATGGTAAAAACTTCAGCATCAATTCGATGCTTGCCAAGGATGTTGTAGCGAGCAGATTGGACAGCGGAATTTCCTTTACGGAATTCTCCTACCAAATCCTGCAATCCCTGGACTACCTGCATCTGTTCCAGCATGAAGATGTGCAGCTGCAAATCGGTGGTTCTGACCAATGGGGGAACATCACAAGTGGCTTAGATCTGATTCGTAAAAAAGAAGGTTCTGAAGCGGTAGCATTCGGACTTACCATCCCGCTTATGCTGAAAGCCGATGGTACAAAATTCGGTAAAACAGCTGGCGGAGCCATTTGGCTGGATCCGAACAAAACGACAGCTTTTGAATTCTACCAGTTCTGGGCAAATACAGATGACCGTGATGTTGTGAAATACCTGAAGTACTTTACCTTCCTCTCTAAAGAGCAAATTGATGCACTTGCAGAAAAGGTGCAAACCGAACCGCATAAACGTGAAGCGCAAATAACACTGGCTGAAGAAATGACCAGATTCGTACATGGTGAGGAATTGCTGGAGCAGGCTAAACGTATTACTGCCGCTCTGTTCAGTGGAGATATTAAATCTCTGACCGCTGACGAGATCGAGCAAGGCTTCAAGGAAATGCCGACCTTCGAAACGACATTGGAGTCCAAAAATATCGTGGAGTGGCTGGTAGATCTAGGAATTGAGCCATCCAAACGTCAAGCACGTGAAGACATCACCAAAGGCGCAATTTCCATGAACGGTGAAAAAGTTAGCGATGTAGCATTTGAAGTTACGGCCAGCGAAGCCATCGGCGGACGTTTTATCATTATCCGTAAGGGGAAGAAAAACTACAGCCTGGTGAAATTGTCCTAATAATAAGAAGCCTTCCTTATGAATAAGGAAGGTTTTTTGTTGTATTTTAAGTATAGAGGCCGACTATTTGCATATTAAGTGAAATTTGAAAGGTGAAATCGTCAAAATTATGGTAAGCTTAGGATTCGTGTGATTTATGGATTAACATGATATTCTACAACTATAACAGAAAATTAGGAGTGGTAATTTGAGAAGACAAAAACCAATGACCATGGAAGAATTAATGAATGAGTTACAAGGACAGAAAACGTATCAAGAAGATCCCAATCACATCTCTTTCGAAAAATTGTTTAATGAAGCGTTTATGAGTAAGTATTCCAATTACAAAAGTTTCGATGAGTTTGTAACCAAAGGGAACTTTCAAGTAAAGACAGAAGAAGATGTTGCTGACATACCTGATGAACTGTTTGATCGTCATGTTGTTAGGGAGACGAAGTTTGCGGATTGGAAATCCATGTTGGAAACAGCAAATAGAGAATACGTCCGTAATAATAAGACTTAGTCTCTAACTACCGTTAGACTCATCCACAAAGAAACTGCACACCCTTATTGCTTTGTCCCAACGGACAATGGGGAGTGCAGTTTTTTTATGTCCAGTTATTTGACCAGCTATGATGTTTTACTCATCGTTGACTTGCAGATCTATGATTTAATTGAACAAATAGGCATTAGGTTTTACAAAGATAGTATTACATAGGAGGGGCAGAATCGTATGACTGCATGTATACAAACCTCTAAGCAGGAGACCCTTCATGTCATGTGGAAAACCGTCTCAGAGGATTGTAATCTAGCCTGTAAATATTGCTATTACAGTACAGCCGGGGGACATCCTCAGCAACCGATCCGGGTGATGGATACGGAGCTTCTGGAGCGGTTTATCGCTCAATACATGAAAAGATCATCAGGGATAGCGACTTTCTCTTGGCAGGGTGGGGAGCCATTATTGGCCGGACTTTCGTATTTTGAACAAGTGATTTCATTTCAAGCTAAGTACGCTCCGCCTCATACGATGATCAGTAATGCACTGCAGACCAATGGAACGCTTATCCATGAGAAATGGGCGAAATTTTTTAAACGGTATAACTTTTTGGTTGGGATTAGTCTGGATGGCCCAGAGCCTATTCATGATGCTCATCGTGTAACGGGTTCGGGGAAAGGCAGTTATGATCTAGTTATGCGTGGGATTCGTCATTTACAGAATGAGGGTGTGGAGTATAGTATTCTGACGGTGATTCATGAAGATAACGTGACGAAACCAGAGGAGTTGATGGCATTTTATCTAGAACATACCTTTCCGAATATTCAGTTTATCCCCTGCATGGATTTTGTTTCTCAGAAAAGTGATGTAGCGGGACGTTTCCGAATTACACCTGAACAATACGGAGTCTTTTTATGCCGTACATTTGACCTTTGGTACAACGGTGGGTATCCAGAGCTTCCTATTCGTATTTTTGAGAATATGCTTCTTGTATTCATGCATCGTGAGGCAGAGTTATGCGTTCACAACTCATGTTGCCCGAAGATGATGGTGCTTGAAACGAACGGGGATGCCTACCCTTGCGATTTCTTTATTGATGAAGAGCATAGGCTAGGAAATATCGGCCAAACTGACCTGGAAACACTGCTAACCAGCCCAGTATATGATGATTTTTTGTTAATGAAGCCCAATTTGAATGAATCATGCTATAAGTGTGAGTACCTTAGCTTTTGCAATGGGGGATGTCCGCGCAACCGGAATTGGCTTGATGTTAATGATCGGACTGAGGTTGATTATTTCTGCCATAGCTACAAAATGTTCTACTCACACGCCTATGAACGCATGTTATTACTGGCGAACCGACTTAGATCGGAGCGGATGCTGGAGTACAGGAAAAGTGCAAAACCACTTCCGGGTCGAAATGATCCATGTTTCTGCGGAAGCGGGAAGAAATTCAAAAATTGCTGTCAGGCATTATAGCTTTGACTACATAAGGTTGTCCCAACAGTCATGCAAAGGATTGGGAACAACCTTTTTGTTATGCTATAGTACCATATGATTTCTCGCCATTATTGCCGCACCCGTCACCACAGCTTCTTCTTTTAATATACCTAGGGAGAAGTGAGGTTGGTATTCAGAATAACGGTAAGTGTTTCTTTGTGCCACCTCTACCGCTGTTTGGAAAAACAACTCGTGAGAGTGAATGAGCGCACCACCTAGAATGATGGTCTCTGGATGAAATAGGTTGATAACGTTGGCGAGCCCGATCCCGAAGTGGCTGGCAGCTTGGGTAAATAATTCACGCGCGTGTGGATTACCGTCTCTAAAGGCTTGTACCAATACATCATAAGTCAGCTTCTCAGGCGCCACTTTATATCTTTGGAGGATCAGATCGTTGTCCATTTTCGCCTCCGAGCGTGCACTTTGTTCTATGGCCTGCACAGATACAAATGCTTCCAGAGCCCCGTAGTTCCCGTCATGATTTAATCGGGGTCCATCTGTCTGGATGATCATTTGACCGATTGCATCTTCCATATCCATTGTGCCATGAACAATACTTCCATGCGACATCATCGCATACCGGAGTCCTGCTCCAGCATGTACATAAAGCATATGCTGAATGTTTGCGTGACGGATAGACCATCGTTCCCCAAGCAATGCGGAATTGGCACCGTTGTCCAACCAAGCTTTGAACCCCGTCCGTTCCTCCACCAGTTTGCAAATCGGCAGATTGTTCCAGCCTGAAGAAGGGAAGTGCAGCGGTTTTAGGATCAAACCATGTTCCCGATCAAGTGGCCCCACAGCCCCTATTCCTATCCCGATGATTTGACTGTCCACTAACTGATGGTCCCGAAGGAAAGCGCGTATTTGATTACTGATATGATCTATAAATCTTTCAGGTGTGAATGCCTGATCCATTCGCCAGTGAACAATTGATTTTGGGTTCATTTGCATATCAAATAAACCAAGAGAAGAATACACCCTGGAGATCTCTAACCCGATTATATAACCGTAGGAAGGATTAATCTGGTATAAAATAGGTCTTCTGCCTCCGCTAGATTCCCCAAATCCGCTTTCTATCAGCAAGCCTTCTTCCGTCATCTCATCCAATATCCGGGTCATTGTGCTTTTGGTAAGTGAAAATGTCTGTAGAAGATCCAACTTGGAAACAGTACCTTGTTCGGCGATTCGGTCGTATAGAAGTTTTTTGGGTGATGGAATGTGTGTCGAGCGCTTTTCCACGATATACCTCCAAGCTATATATAGGATGAACTTGTAAGATCGTTTTTTATATAGTTTGTATTTATTAACATGAATATAGTATAACTCATAAACCCTTGGTTGTATTTTACCGTTCAAAAAACTTAATTCCATTTTGGGAAAAAGTGATATAATGAAATTACGACAGATTATAAAAGGGTGGATTCCATGAGAACAACTATGAAAACAGATATGATACCGAATACAGATCTGAGGATAAGTCTACTTTTTCAGTTGTTTTGGGTATTTGTTCGAATTGGTCCTGTAACCTTCGGGGGAGGTTATGCGATGATCCCTATGATCGAACGGGAAATTTCCGCTAAACGAAAATGGCTGGGTGAAGAGGAAATGGATGAAATTCTATCTTTAGCTGGTGCTGCACCTGGGGGTGTAGGTGTAAATGCAGCGGCATTCATTGGTTATCGTCTTGCTGGTGTGAAGGGGGCGATTGCTGCAATCGCAGGGATAACGATTCCAACCTTTATCATTGTTTGTTTGCTTAGCGCCGTATACTCCCAACTGGCCGACCAGCCAAAAGTCATTGCCGCTATGAAAGGGATAAATGGTGCTGTTATTGCCTTGATCCTATTAGCTGCATATCGAATGGCCAAGAACGCTATAATTGACAAGACTACCGCTGTTACGGCGTTAGTTATACCGGTTGTTTTACTGGTTTTTGGAATTAATCCCATTTACGTGATTGCAGTTGGTTTATGTATTGGGTTTGTATATCTGCAAATTAAACAGCTCTTAGGGCTCCAAGTTCGAACGGAGAAGGAGTCCTTGAAAGCTTCTGATGAAGAGTCGAATTATCCGGAGTATTACATCTAGGGGGAAGCGATGTGATTTGGAGTTTATTTTTCACTTTTATAAAAATTGGCCTTCTTTCTTTTGGAGGAGGGTACGCCATCATTCCGATGATTCAGCATGAAGCCATGGCTGGGGGTTGGTTATCCGAAGGGGAATTTCAAGAGGTAGTTTCCATCGCAGGGATGTCACCTGGTCCTGTTGCGACGAACAGTGCAACCTTAATCGGATATCGTATAGCCGGAATGGAAGGAGCGATTGTGTCAACATTAGGCATGGTTCTGCCCTCATTTTTAATCATCATTGTTATTTCTGTCTTCTTTTATCGGGTGAGGGATAGTCAATGGATTAAAACGTTATTTTATGGTTTGCGGCCAGTGATTACAGGCTTGATTGCCTATGCTGCGATTCGTTTTGGCTTAAATAGCGTGGAACATACTTATATTACTTGGCAGACCCTTGGCATGTTGATCATTGTATTCGCTGCACTTTATGGTTTAATGAAATATAAGCTGCATCCGCTCACCATCATCGTTGCCTCTGGCATTCTTGGGGTAGCTTTTTTTTAGACAGAGCCGGGACGATCCCAGATTGGAGGTAAATCATGTCAGAGAATATACGGGCATGTTGTTCAGCTAGTCGAAATCAAGTCGCGAAACAAGAATCTATTGATGTTTGTAAGGAGAACACAACGGTTCAAGGAGTAACAGGGGGGAAAGGTTTCTCGGATATGATCCTTATCCCTGGAGGCACTTTTCTTATGGGGACGGATGATAAGGAAGGGTTCCCCGCAGATGGAGAAGGGCCGACTAGGAAGGTTACCTTATCTTCCTTTTTGATGGATGCAACGGCGGTTACGAACAAGCAGTTTGCTGCTTTTATCAAGGAAACAAACTATGTTACAGATGCGGAACGTTTTGGATGGTCATACGTGTTTCATTCTTTTGTTTCCATGGAGACAGGGAAAAAGGTGACCCAAGTAGCCACTCAAACCCCCTGGTGGTGGGTGGTGGAGGGAGCGGATTGGTGTCATCCTGAAGGTCCGGATTCCAAAGTAGATGAACGACTTGAACATCCGGCTATTCACCTATCATGGCATGATGCGGATGCATATTGTCGCTGGGCTGGTAAACGTCTGCCTACGGAAGCGGAGTGGGAGTATGCCGCACGAGGAGGACTGGTTCAGAAACGGTATCCTTGGGGGGACGAATTAAAACCAGGCGGAGAGCATCGCTGCAATATTTGGCAGGGAAAGTTTCCCGATAAAAATCATGCCAGCGATGGTTTTGCAGGTACCGCACCTGTAAGGTCCTATCAGCCTAACGGCTATGGTCTTTATAATATGTCAGGGAACGTGTGGGAATGGTGCGCGGATTGGTTTACTAAGGACTATCATTTATCTTCCGAATCCGTGAATCCGAAAGGTCCAGTAAGTGGTGTCGCAAGATCGATGCGCGGAGGATCGTATTTATGCCATAAATCTTACTGCAACCGTTATCGGGTGGCGGCTAGAAGCAAAAATACTCCAGACAGCTCTGCCGGAAATATTGGCTTTCGATGTGCGGCTGATTATACAGGTTAGAGCACTTTTACGACTACTACATAAGAAGGAGGAACTTCCTTGTCCTCTATCATCCATAGTCAGTTTGACATCAGCGTGCTGGACGTCCTAAAGATTCAATATCAGAAGCGGATCCTGTTCGATTATGTCCAGTCTTGTTATACCGTCTCTTATATCCAAAAAGGTGAGGTATTGACGACATCCTCGGAAGGAGAATATGTTGCTTCTGCCGGAGATGTGATGATTCACCGTCCTAACGAGCCTTTTAATGTGATCTCCAAAACGGATGGTATACATTATCTGTTTAATATTAACGCTAAAGTTAAAGACGGGGATGACTTCTTTAAGTTATTCCCTTTAGGCAAGGTGATTCGGGTCCGGGATCGAAGCGAATATGAGCGAAGGTTTGACGAGTTGCGAAGCTTGTGGTTGCAGGAGGAAGATGATTTCAGGAATGTTCAGGTCGGTTCATTGGCATTTTTTCTTCTTTATGAAATTATGGAGAGTACCAAGCTTGGCGGGCGCCGCTCTTCACGAGATCCCTTTATCACGGACCGCTTTAACGAAGCGTTGCAATATATGGAGGAGAGGCTTGATCAGGAGATTAGTAGAGAGGAGCTTTCCAAGCTCTATCATATGAATCCTGTTTATTTTAGCCGGGCATTTCAGAAAATATATAAACTGACACCCATGCAAATGCTGCGGAAATTGCGGCTGCAGCAAGCTAAACAAATGCTGGAATATACGGATTATACAATTGAGCATATCTCCCAGAGATGTGGTTATTATGATGCTTCACACTTCAGCAGGGTATTTCGTGGCGAATACGGCAAGGGGCCGGCAGAGTACCGGAAAAGTATCGAATTTACAAAAACAAACATCGCTACTCCATAGCGGAGCTTTCCATATTCATTTACTCTTATAAGCATGAGCAGATCATTCTAAGCTGCCCGAATCGAGCGTAACCATTTCGATGAATAGGAAAGGCAGGGAATAACTCATGAGAATCTTGTATTTGGATTTGGATTCGCTTCGCCCGGACCATCTGGGATGTTATGGCTATCATCGGAATACCTCCCCGAATATCGATTCAATCGCTAAAGAAGGTGTCACCTTTACCAACTACTATTGTTCAGATGCTCCTTGCCTGCCATCTCGTTCTGCTTTAATGTCGGGGCGATTTGGCATTCATAATGGGATTGTAGGGCATGGCGGAACCGCTGCTGATATGCGTAGAGAAGGAGCCAAACGTGAATTCAATGACCGTCTGGGGATGGAGAGCCTTCCGGCTATATTAAGGCAAGCGGCGATGAAAACCGCATCGATCAGCACCTTCTCCGAACGACACTCGGCTTGGACCTTTAACGCCGGGTTCCAAGAAGTGTTTAATGTTGGTGGCAGAGGGCATGAGACGGCAGAGCAGGTGCTTCCAGTGGCACTTAAATGGCTTGAGGATAATGGGGAGTCCGAAAATTGGTTTCTGCACCTGAATTTCTGGGATCCGCATACGCCTTATCGTACACCTGAGAGCTACGGTAATCCGTTCAAGAAGGAGCCTTTACCCGATTGGATCACGGAAGACGCGTTTGAGCTTCACCGAAATAAGAAGGGGCAGCATAGTATTGAAGATATGAATACGCTCGCGAAATCGCACTATCAGCAGCATTTCAGGCATCAGCAGGAGATAGAGAACCGTGATGACCTGCGTGTTATCTTTGACAACTATGATGCTGGAGTTAAGTATCTGGACGAGCATCTCGGGAAAGTTTTTTCTAAGCTGAGAGAACTTGGCGTGATGGAAGATACGGCTATCTTGATCTCTGCGGATCATGGAGAGAGTCTGGGTGAACTAGGAATTTACTCCGAACATGGCACAGCAGACGAGGCGACTTGCCGTATTCCGATGATTGTTCGCTGGCCAGGGGGCAAGAAGGGAATCGTGGAGGAGGGGCTACATTATCACCTTGATCTAGGCCCAACATTAGCAAGCCTTTTGAATTTGAAAGGGGCTGCTTCTTGGGATGGTGAAAGTTATGCAGGAGCCATTCTGGAGGGGGATTTGGGAGGGCGTGAGTATCTCGTAATCTCACAATGCGCGCATGTGTGTCAACGCAGCGTCCGGTTTGCGGATTGGTTATATATACGAACCTATCATGACGGACACCATGGATTCCCGCTAGAAATGCTGTTTGATTTGAAGCACGATCCTTATGAACAACATAATCTCGCCGAAGTGCGTAAAGACGTTTGTATGAAGGCTGTCTATTTGTTGAATGAATGGCATGATAATATGATGAGCTCCATGGATTGTGATATCGATCCATTATGGACGGTACTTATGGAAGGTGGACCCTACCATGCGAAAGAGTATCTGAGCTCATCCTTATAGAATGCTTAATAATATCCTAGAAAATGCGGCGAATGAAAGACATATGAAAGGGAGGTTGCCCTGAATGGGCAACCTCCCTATTTATGTTCTCGCTTTTTGTGGATCTATTAAAGATCCGGGAAGCCTCAAAACGGTCTTCGTCCCGCTACCCTCCTTACTGTACAGCAGAACACCGCAAGGATCCCCATATTTAAGATTTAGACGATTATTGACGTTTAGGAGACCGATATGATCGCCTGATTCTATATTCTTACCAGCCAGCAACTCCGTTAGTTGTTCCAGTCTTGTTGGATCGATGCCTACACCATTATCTTCTACCACGATTTCAAGCAGCCCTGCTTCGTTTTTCTCTACGGAGATCAGCAAAATTCCTTGTCCTTGTGCCTCAAGCCCATGACCAAGCGCATTTTCAACAATAGGTTGAAGGATCATTTTAGGCACGGGAATGTGTAACCATTCCTGTGGACACAACAACTTGTAAGTAAATTTGTCGGGGAAACGGCCTTGGTAAATCCTCACACAAGATTCCGCGATTTTCAGCTCTTCCCCAAGTGTTACCTCCTCTTTGCCTTTGATGCTGTACTTGAGCATTGTGCTTAAGGCGGTAGTCATCTCGAAGATATCCCGATTTCCTTTTACGATAGCAACGCCCTTGATTGTATCTAAAGTATTGCTTAAGAAATGCGGATTAATTTGACTTTGTAAATACGAATATTCCGCCCGCTGCTTTTCCAGATCGGTCAGATAAAGTTGAGTTGAAGCATCGATTAATTGGTCCGTCAAATCGTGGATCCGTGTGGTCATATCGTTGAACTGTCGGGAGATGATTTCAATCTCAGCATAGCCCTTTAAATCGACCTTGTTGTTCAATATCCCCAGACTTCCGCCCTTTAATTGATTCATATAGCGCATAAGTCTAGACAACGGCCTTAAGAGATTCATCATAAGCACAGAATAAGGAATAGAGACGACCAGCAAGATTAAGGCTAGAAGAGCATAGCTGACCTTCTTCAATTTCTCCAGTTCTTTCATTAAATTATGGACAGGAACAGCGGTTATGATTTTTCCAGAGATCTCCGGTAAGCTAAAGGACTGAATGGCATATTTCTGTCCATGAACTGTCTTGACGATGGACTCTCCATCCCTTCCAGTTGCCCGAGTTTGAAACTGCTGGAGCATATCCTCCGGCTCATTGCTATTAGAGTAGATCATGCCTTTATCATCCATCATAAAAAAGCTGGTTCCGACCAATCGGGGATACTCAGAAATTTCAGTTTGAATGGCCTTCATATCTACAATAACTGCGAGATAGCCAATTTTTTCACCATATAGGGACGTGTCACCTGAAGCGAAGATGTTCATTCCGAAAAGCAGTTTTCTCTTGTCGATGACTTTGTCTGGAGGACTGTATCCGCGATAATGAACGATTCCATCCTCCTCAGCTGTTTTCATAAGATCGATAGCATATTTTGTTCTTCCTGCTAAGGAAATACGTGTGTTTGAGCTACCGATAACAATAATATCTAAGATGTCTGTGTTCATATTTCGGGCGATGCTCAACAATCCTTCAACTTTTTGGGATAAATCGTAGACTCGAAGCTTATCCTTCTCGACTAGGAACTTTTGAACGGTCGAATCGTAACCCACATTCATCATCATGGAAGAAACGTTGGCATAGTTGTCAGAAATCCGTTGCTTGAGAAGGGAGACCAGCTCCGTATTGTATTGCGTATTTTGATTAATGATAGTTTCGCTTGATAGTTGGTAGACTCGTGAAACGATGATTGGGATAATGGCAACAATAAATAACCCGAATAGCAAAACCTGAGTACGGATGGATAGTCTCTTAAATGTCTTCATTGTTTTGTTCCCTATATTGTGTAGGTGTCATTTTGAGATGCCGCTTAAAAATTCGTGTGAAGTAGAAATAATCCTGAAAACCGCATTTCTCACCGATTTGGTAAATGGAAAGGTTGGTTTCGATCAGCATTTTACAAGCGTATTCAATTCGTAAACGACTGATATGTTCGATGATGGTCTCGCCGACCTCTTTTTTGAATAATTGGCATAAATAATTTGGGCTTAAAAAAAACTGATTGGCTAAATGCTGGATCGAAATTTCTTGATTGAAATGGTTGTGGATGTATAACATAATTTCTTTGACTTTGTGGTTTGAGATTCGTGAAATATCAGATTCGTTTCTGTTCATAAAAATATCAAGTGTCATAAGAATCAGATCATCGATCATAGCTTCAGCCGTACCGTACCGATAATAGAGCTGTTCATAGCCTTCAAAAAAACGGCCGCTAACCCGAGTCCCTTCCCGAGGAAATAAGTAGAGGATCGATGTATAGAGCAAATAAGCTTCTTTAATGGTGAACGTTCCCTCTTTGAATAATTTCTTTATCGATTCCATGGCTGCTATGAAACCGAGCCGGTCTTTATTATGAAGAATCCGGGAAATCTCTTTGAGCTTCTCGTCGACCGGTATCTCCTGTTGTGAATTTACCCGGTAACATCCGGGCTTCCCCGTTGTGAACATATTGAAAGCAGCTTGAGAGGCGGACTCTAAAGACGCATCCAATTGGTGTATATCCGAAATAGGAGGCCCGATCCCTACCCCGCACTCTTGTACAACTTCTGTTTGTTCAATGCCCTGGAGGAAGACTTCGTATTGGCACTCTTCTAATAAGTAACCATACCGACGCCGGCTCATTGGGAAGACCAGGGAAGAGAACTGCCCGGCATTTACAGGTGAACTTAACCCTTGGATAACAATGGGGATATGAGGGGTATCTTTCGACAAGGGTATTTTCTTCTCATCCAACCATAAGCTAATTCGTTCAAGATCTCCGGAACAAACCGCTTCATAAAGTTCGAAGTCGTGGATAGGTTGTTCTTTAACTGTCTTGGAATCGTGTTGCTGGGCTATTCGGTTGAGCATTCCTTCAATTTCTTCGATTTCAAAGGGTTTGAGACAATATCCGAAAGTACCATAATTCATTGCTTTTTGTGCATAAGCGAACTCGGCATGTCCGCTGAGTACGATAAAGATCGTATCAGGCGCGATGGCCTTGCCACGTTGAATGAGCTCTAGTCCATTCATAACAGGCATCTTGATATCTGTTAGAACAAGGGTGGGGCGAAGCGATTGAATTAATTGAAGGGCTTCTTGCCCGTTTTCGGCATCGTCGATCACTTCAAAGCCGTATTTCTTCCAATTCACTCCTGCTTTAATTCCTTCTACAATCCACTTCTCATCATCTGCAATAATCACTGAACGCATAAGTGAATCCCCCTCTCTTTATAGAGCTCTTAGATTTATCCTAGCGATTGTGGACCAAGGGGGGTATGGACGATTTTACGCTCACTATGTCCGATATTACGTGCCACGGGAAGGTCACCCGCCAAGGTGTGAAAAATCCACATGATCGGAGTTGTATTCTCTATACAAGAGAATTTACACTCCCGATATAATTTACCATATAAATCGCTTACAAGTATAAATAATCTCATACAGAAAGGTGGGGAGAAGATTGGCTGATTCTGTAACCGCTCGTACGCCTAAACGAAGCTTAAAAACTCGTGCTCCAAAGCAAAGTTTAGGAAAAACGATTTTACAGTACAAGTATTTTTACCTTATGGTTCTACCGGTGTTAATCTGGTACGCCCTCTTCAGCTATGCTCCCATGTACGGTGTAACGCTAGCGTTCAAAACATTTAATTACAGTGAGGGGATTCTGGGCAGTCCTTGGGTTGGCTTGGAGAATTTTCAAACGCTGCTGACCGACCCCGATTTTCGCAAGGCGTTTTGGAATACGGTCATTATCAGCTTGATGAAGCTGGTCACTCATTTCCCGATGCCCATTATCCTGGCGATTGTTTTATATGAGTTTTCCAGGACAAAAATGAAGCGTTTTTTTCAGACGATCCTGACGTTCCCGCATTTTATATCGTGGGTTGTACTGTCGGGGATTATTATCAATATTTTAAGCAAGGACGGGATTTATAACCAGATCATCATGCTGTTTGGTGGAGATCCGAATTCTCCTCTTGTCGATGAAAGTGCATTCAGACCCGTTCTGTATATCACGCATGTGTGGCGAGAGATCGGTTGGGATTCAATCATTTACCTGGCGGCTCTGGCAGGGATCAATCCTGAGCTGTTTGAAGCGGCTGAAGTGGACGGAGCGAACCGGTTTCGCCGTTTGCTAAACATCGCATGGCCAGGTTTGAAGAGTACAGTCGCAGTCCTGCTAATCCTTCAAGTTGGACAACTACTAACCCAAGGTTCGAGCTTCGAGCAAATTTTCAACCTGTATAGTTCGCCGGTATATTCGGTTGCCGACACGATCGATACTTACATTTATCGGACTTCCTTCACGATTGGAGGAGACTTTGGATATATGACCGCCGTGGGTGTCGTCAAGTCCATTATCAGCCTAATCCTTTTATGGGCGGCCAATACGTTCGCTAAGAAGATGGGCGAGGAAGGACTGTATTAATCTGCAGGAAAAGGGGAGAAGCAAGTGACCGACACAACGGTTAAAAAGAGAAAAAATTGGAGTGTTTTCGATATCGTCGCATTCGTGGTGCTGGGGCTCCTAGCAATAGTAACATTTTTTCCCTTCTATAATGTTCTTATTATCTCTGTGGCAAAGTTCGAAGCGATTAGCAAAAGCGACTTTTATATTTTTCCGCTTTCGTTTGACCTGTCCGCTTACAAGCTTTTGCTTCAGGATATGAAGTTTTGGACTTCCATCTTTAATTCTGTCATCGTAACAGTGGTTGGCGTGTTGTTCAGCATGACAATCTCTGTGGCGGGAGCTTACGCATTATCCAAGCGGGGTATGCCCGGCAGAAACATAATGCTTAGCTTGATCTTGTTCACTATGTTTTTCAATGGCGGTTTAATTCCTTTTTACTTAGTCGTTAAGGATCTAGGATTCGTAAACAATATACTCGTCATGATCATCCCCGCGGGTCTCAATACGTTTTATCTAATCATTATGAAAAACTATTTCAACACCATTCCAGAAAGCTTGGAAGAATCGGCTAAGCTGGACGGGGCGAATGATCTGTACATTCTTTTCAAAATCATTATTCCAATCTCTGCTCCATTCATGGCGACTTTTGCTTTGTTCTATGCTGTGGAAAGATGGAATGAATGGTGGTATGCGCTGATTTTTATCAGTGACGCTGCAAAAGCACCCCTTCAGATTTATCTACGGGAGACACTTATTACTTCGAATTCCTTGCTAAGCCAAATGGCACAAACGATGGCCGAGCAGGAGCAGACGGGAAAGGTCTACACACCTGCACTTCAAATGGCAGCGATTGTAGTTTCGAGTATTCCGATTATTGTTGTTTATCCGTTCCTGCAGAAGCATTTTAATAAAGGCATTATGGTGGGTTCAATAAAAGGATAAGAAAGATTTTAAATAGATTGATTCTATCCTAAAATAGTATAAAGGGAGGTTTCAAGCATGCATAGAAAGAAAATAATGACATTGGCATTATGTATAACTTTGTTGGCTTCAGTACTCACGGCTTGCGGTGGAGGCAATAACGGCAAAGGGCAGGCTGGTTCAAACGGTGAAACAACTCCGAATTCTACTAACTCCACGGATAATCCTTACAAGGATCCAATGACTATTTCTCTTGGGTTTTGGGATGCGGATGCCGAGATTGCTAACATCGAAAAGGACCCGATCGCTAAACAAGTATTGGAGAAATTCAATATCACACTAAAACCTGTCAATTTGTCCTGGGATGACTATACCCAGAAGATTCAAATGTGGGCCGCCTCCGGCCAATTGCCAGACATTTTCGCGATCGACGCCGTCGGTACGCAATATCAGCGCAAATGGGTGAATCAAGGCGTTGTTAAAGCGCTCCCGGATCTTTCAAAGTATCTAAATCTTGCAAAATACTTCGAATCGCCAGATATTAAAGGATTAGGAGTAGATGGAAAGTATTATACTGTACCTCGCCGGATGTTCCCGAGTGTCGATTGGAGCGCACTGGACCGTATGGTTTTCTATCGTTGGGATCTTGCTCAAAAGGCTGGGATCACCAAAGAACCAGAGACATGGCAAGAGTTTGAAGCCATGCTTGATGCAATCGTAAAGTCGGATCCGGAAGGCAAGCATGTTACTGGTCTTACGACGACAACTACCAAGATGCTGGGCGGATTCTTCTGGTTGTATGGCAACCCGGTTGCTACTAGTGATGGAAGCGGAAGTGATTTTAAATGGATCAAAGAGGATGGGAAATTTATCCCTGCTGTATTCTCTAAAAATGCGCTGCCAGCGCTGCAAAACATGAAGAATATGTACGAAAAAGGATTGATCGATCCAGACATCGCGCTTGTTAAACCAGCAGAGTCCTATGACAATTTCGTAGCAGGCAAAGCAGCTGCTCTCCTGAGCGGTGGAGGTTTCATAAATTTAAATAGCGATATGTATGAAAAACGCTGGAAAACAGCTTATCCGGATAAGGATATGACGGAGAGCGTGAAGGCGCTCAAGCCGCTTATCGGTCCTGATGGTGAACGTTCACATGCTATCTTTAAAACATACTGGTCAGAAAGCTATTTCAGCAATAAGATTGACGATAAAAAAATGGATCGCATCATGGCACTCTATGATTATGTGTTGTCTCCTGAAGGCAAGGATCTGTTGACTTATGGCATCGAAGGTGTAGATTATAAGCTCGAAAATGGGCAGAAGGTTGTCATTGAAAAGGGTTCATTAAATGAGAAGTATCCAGCTAGCAGATTTCTGAAGAATTTGGTAGCTTATGAAACTTCAGATAGCTATAACATGGATAACCCGACGATTGCTAACGAAGGAATCCGCAAAGAAGCTGTCGATTACATCGACTGGATTCAGAACAATACAAAGGTGCCAGAATACGACATTCGGTTAACTTATATGTCCACCCCAACAAAGGATAAATTTACTGTGCTTGACCATGATGATTTGCTTAAGATCATGCTTTCCAAAGAACCCGTTGAGAGTTACTGGAATAGCATTGTGAACGATTATAAGGCTAAAGGCCTTGATAAAATGATAGAGGAAGTAAATGAGAAGGCCAAGGAACAAGGTATTGAATAATGGATGGATAGAGAAGATCCGGGCGGAAGTAGCCCGGATCTTCCGTTTAATTATTTGAAGTATGGTTTAGACTGTGCGGCGCTACTGACCGCATACTTATAAGATTGGGAGGGTAAAGTTTATGAAACTTAGCATTCACTTGACGGGATTAACCGAGAAACAGTTAGCAGCAGTTTCAGAAGTAGCGGGAATATTGAGTATACGAATGGAACGCTCAGGGATACCAGTGAATTGTATTAAGCAAGGGAAGGGCTTTCGAATATCTTACGATGAGGCTCAGGTCACCATTGCGTATGGACAGGAACATCAGTTGATCCGGGCACTCAGCCGATTTCTTGAGAACGTACGCCGTGGAGAACGAGTTGAAATTAATGAACGGCCGGTTTATGAACAGTTAGGCTTCATGGTAGACTGTTCGCGAAATGCGGTTCTTAACTATCAAGGATATAAGGAATTGATCCGGCGTTTAGCGCTTATGGGATATTCAACGGTTCAGTTGTATACGGAAGACACCTACGAACTGGAGGGATACCCTTATTTCGGCTATTTGCGAGGCCGATATACTGGAGATCAAATTCGGGAGCTGGATCAGTATGCCGCGTTATTTGGCATAGAACTGGTTCCTTGTATTCAGACCCTGGCCCATCTCGGCCAAGCATTGAAATGGCAGGCACATGCACAGCTTGTGGATTTCCAGGATATTCTCCTTATTGATGATCCCAGAACTTATGAGTTAATTGATCGAATGTTTGCTTTTATGTCGGCTCATGTAAGCAGTCGCCGCATAAATATCGGGATGGACGAAGCTCATATGATGGGACTTGGTAAATACTTGGATAAGCATGGGTATCAGGATCGATCCTCATTAATGTTAAAACACTTTAGCACTGTTATGGAGATCGCCAGAAAATATGGTTTCCAGACGATGATGTGGAGCGACATGTTTTTCCGTCTGGCCAGTTCCGGAGAATACTACGATGCTGAAAGTCCAATTAGCCCTGATATTGTAAAGCTGATTCCTGAAGATGTTACCTTGATCTACTGGGATTATTATTCGGAAACGCAGGAGAAATACGACGGGATGTTAAGCAAACATAAGCAGCTGAATGATCATATTGGATTTGCAGGTGGTGCTTGGAAATGGATGGGCTTCACTCCAAACAATGAATTCAGTCGCCATGTCAGTCTGCTGGCTCATGATAGCTGTGTTAAGCATGGAATTCAAGAAGTGTTGATTACCGCATGGGGAGATAATGGCGCTGAAGCTTCCGTTTTCTCGGTTCTTCCTACCCTTCAACTTTGGGCGGAGCTCTGCTACACGGGATGTTTCGTGGAGAACCATGTCAAAGAAAGATTCTGGAGCTGTGTGCAAGGCAATTATGATGACTTTATGGCACTTGATGCGGCCAACCTGGTTCCGGGTAATTCGGCACCGGGGGGATGTTCTATCAATCCGGCTAAATACTTGCTTTATCAAGATATTTTGTGTGGTTTGTTTGATCGACATGTTATTCCTAGCGCATATTCGAAGCATTATCAGCAAAGTGCACAAAAGCTCGAACAGGCGATCACACGCAATTCGCCTTGGCAATCCTTATTCTCTGTACAAGCCAGCTTGTGTCGCTTGCTCGAAATAAAGAGCGAAATCGGAATTTCTATACGCGGCGCTTATCATCGAGGGAATGTTGAGGAATTGGCTCACTTTGCCAAGGTGACTTTGCCACAATTATCTGATTTGGCCCGACAATTCATGGACGACTATCGAGTGCAATGGGAGCTGGAAAATAAGGTATTTGGTCTTGATGTCTTTGATCTTCGTATGGGAGGAATGCTTGAGAGAATCAGAACGGCGATTCATCGAATCAATCGTTATGTCGAAGGGAACGTGGACCAGATTGCTGAATTAGAAGAGGAGCTTCTGACGTTCGACGGTTTTGTTGACGAGGGTGACCCCAGGGCGATAAGTGCGAATTTATGGCACACGATTGCAACACCATCCGTGATCGCTGGGGTTTAAGAAGGGGGTGAGGTTATGATTGATACTAATCTGGACAATCAAAAGGGCACAAATCAGCCTAACCTTCTGCTTATCACCGTAGATCAGATGCGTTTTGATTGCCTAAGCATTATGGGACATCCCGTCGTTGAAACACCCAACCTGGACGCTCTGGCATCAAGGGGGATCTTATTTGAGCACGCTTATTCGGCTACCCCCAGTTGTATTCCCGCCAGGGCTGCTATCATGACAGGAATGGGGCAGAGATCACATGGGCGGGTTGGTTATCAGGATAAGGTTGAATGGAATTACGCCCATACGATTGCCGGAGAGCTTGCTCAAGCTGGTTATCATACGCAGTGTGTTGGCAAGATGCATGTGTATCCTGCACGTAATCTATGTGGATTCCATAATGTGGTGCTTCATGATGGATATCTTCACTACAATCGGGATAAGAGCAAAACGTTTCATGATGAACACTATGATCAAGTGGACGATTATTTGCAGTGGCTGCGAAGACAAACTGATGCCAATTCGGATATCACTGACTTAGGCCTCGATTGCAACGCCTCAACGGTTGCCCGCCCCTGGCACTTGCCAGAAGCGATGCATCCAACGAATTGGTGTGTAACCGAGTCACTAGACTTTTTGCGAAGAAGAGATCCTGGGAAACCATTTTTCTTATGGTCTTCCTTCGTTCGCCCGCATTCCCCCTTGGATCCGCCACAATGTTATCTGGATATGTATAAGGACTTGGAATTTCCCGATCCTCCAGTCGGAGACTGGGTGGACGAGAGTACGGCCTTAAACGGAGCTAAGGATCCAACTTCTTCGTTTACTCATTTGCCAAAGCGCAAATTGGATCGTGCCCGTGCCGCGTATTACGCGCTAATTACGCATCTTGACGACCAAATTGGAAGGTTGATCAATGGGCTGCAGGAGTATGGAGTTTTAAATGAAACTTTGATTCTATTTACTTCTGATCATGGTGAAATGATGGGAGATCACCATTACTTCCGCAAATCTCTTCCTTATGAAGGAAGTGCTAAGATTCCTTTCATAGTGTTTGATCCGGGAGAAACGCTTGGACTTCTTGCCGGCTCCCGGCTTGATTCTATTGTAGAGCTTCGCGATATTATGCCCACATTTCTTGAAGCTGCTGGCGTCCATATACCAGTTGCAGTAGAAGGGCAAAGTGTGTTGCCGCTGTGCAGGGGAGATCAGACATTGTGGCGGTCATATATTCATGGGGAACAAGCTTATGGAGAAAAGTCCCACCACTTCTTAACGGATGGAAGAGAGAAGTTTATTTGGTATTCTCAGACAGGGGAAGAACAGTATTTTGATTTAGTGGCAGACCCCTCAGAGAAGGTTAATGCGATAGGCTGTATTGATAAATTCGAGCGCATAAATGAATGGAGAGAGCGTCTTATTCACGAGCTGGAGGGACGAGAGGAAGGGTTTGTAAACAACGGCGAATGGATTGCCGGACGCCCAATTTCTCATATTCTAAAGGCATCCGAATTGGGAAAATAATCATAATGTAGGGCAACCTGAACTTTCAGGTTGCCCTACGTCTGTTAAGGATATAAAGAAAGGTTAGTGAATTTACCAGCTACTCTGGCGTTCTGGCAAAGGGTCCTGATCTTGAATCATTCGATGGACGAGCAATTCAACCATTGAATGGCGAATATCACTATAATTGGGATCTTCAAAACGATTGGAGTTTTCATGAGGATCCTCTCTCAAATCATACAATTCACCGTAGGTCTCACCTCCGAAGATCACCAGCTTATAGCGTGTTGTACGCAAACACTTAGCGTTAATGCCGCGATCATGAGCAATATAAGCGGTTAGGGCAGAATTGCGCACATGGGACTCTCTTCCAGCCAGCACCTCCATCTGTGACACACCTTGAGTTCCGTAGGGAGTTTTGAGACCTGCGGCTGCAAGCAGTGTGGGGACAATATCAACATGTTCCATCAAAGCAGGGACACGTTGCCCGGAAGCAATCCCAGGACCGCGTACGATCATCGGGATTCGTGTTAACCCTTCATAAAACCACGGTCCCTTGTAAATTAGTCCATGGTCACCGAGCAGTTCTCCATGATCGCTGGTAAAGAGGATGACTACATCATCGTACATTTCTTTTTGACGCCAAGCTTTTATAATACGTCCGATTTGTTCATCAATGAAGGTAATCATCGCATAATAATTTCGGGTGAGCCGTTTCATATGCGCTTCATCAAGAGAATGTTCCTCACCGCCACCAGGCCAATATCCTCCCTGACTCTGACTCAGCAGATGTGGAGGACGAAGATGCAAGTCGTCTGCTTCTCTGGCTGGAGATGGAATGTCAGTGTCAGCGTACATATCCGCGTAAGCTTTTGGAGGGTCAAAGGGGTGATGTGGATCGACGAAACTGGTCCATAAAAATAGCGGTTGCTCGGTTTTGTGGGCGAGGATAGCATCGATACTCCGTTCAGCAATCCAATAAGTCTGATGCAGCTCCGGAGGGATTTCGCTCTCCCACACATCGTTTTGAGCATTAGAAGCTCTGTAATGGTCCTTGCTGAAACGCTCTGCCACTTCAGGGTTGTGCTCTCTAAGCCACTCCATATATTCTCCGATACAATTGTCTTCCGTAATATGATGTTCATCAAATCCGTAGTACGTTCCATCGGAAGCTCTTCCGCGGTCACGATAAGCAGGCTCTTCATATTCTTGTGAAAAGTCCCCTTTCATCTGAGGGCGGAAATGCATCTTTCCTATACCGATGGTTTTATAATCCGCTTTCTTTAAATGATCGCATAAGGTAAGTTCGTCTTCTCTGAGTGTGGTACCGATGTTCCAGGCACCGTGAATATGCGGATACCTGCCTGTAAAAATGGAAGAACGTGAAGGCGTGCAAACGGGACTAGCGCAGTAAGCGCCAGTGAAGAGTGTGCCTTCCGAAGCAAGCTTGTCAAGCTCAGGTGTCCGTACGGAAGCGTTTTCGATACCTAGTGCGTCCGCACGCATTTGATCTGTGGTAATTAACCAAATATGAGTTCTTTTGGACATCCGTAACAACCCCCTATGAATATAGTGTATAGCATCACAAAAGCCTCTAGCAACCAATGAATTCTCCATATATTTCATTAGAATCGTCCATATGGGTTGATATTTTTATTACCTATAATTGAATAGTCTATCTCAATGTTGGAGGAGAAATTATATGCGGAAGTTATCCATATCAGGGGATCAATTTATATTAGATGAACAGCCCATCCGGCTGCTTTCTGGTGCGCTTCATTATTTTCGGATCATTCCGGAATATTGGCAGGATCGTTTGCTGAAGCTGAAGGCTTGTGGATTGAATACGGTTGAAACCTATATTCCTTGGAATTTACACGAACCAGAGGAGGGGAGCTTCAATTTTGCTGGATTTGCTGACATCGAGGCTTTCGTTAGACTTGCTGGAAAGCTTGGGTTGCACGTGATATTGCGGCCAAGTCCTTATATTTGTGCGGAATGGGAATTCGGTGGATTGCCAGCTTGGTTACTTGCGGACAATAACATACAGCTGCGTTGTAATGATAACGTCTATTTATCTAAGTTGGATGCCTATTTCGATGAGTTGCTTCCACGTCTGCGGCCTTTGTTAAGCACTAACGGTGGGCCTGTGCTTGCCCTTCAGGTAGAGAACGAATATGGAAGCTTTGGTAGTGATAAGGCTTACCTGAATGATCTAAAAGCAGGAATGATCGCCCGCGGCATGGACGTTCTGCTGTTTACTTCAGATGGAGCTGAAGATCATATGCTCCAAGGCGGTATGATTGACGGAGTGTTCGCCACTGTAAATTTCGGTTCACGGGCAAAGGAAGCCTTTGCTAAACTACGTGAATATCAGCTTACGGGACCGTTGATGTGTATGGAATTCTGGAATGGATGGTTTGACCACTGGATGAAACCGCATAATACACGCCCCGAATCTGAAGTAGCGGAGACTTTGGATGAAATGCTGGCTTTAGGAGCCTCTATTAACTTCTATATGTTCCATGGGGGGACGAATTTTGGATTTATGAATGGGGCAAATCTTTTTGACAAATATGAGCCCGTCGTAACCAGCTACGATTATGATACGCTGCTGGACGAATCCGGTAAGCCAACTGCAAAATTCTATGCAGCACGAAAAATAATTGAGAAATACGTAACGTTGCCGCCCCTGGAATTACCGCCGTTAATAAAGTCACAAGCTTATGGTAAAGTGTTGATGACAGAAGCGGCACCACTATTCACTCAGTTAGACGTTTTGTCTACCCCAGAACATAGAGCATGTCCCGAGCCAATGGAGAAACTGGGTCAGAATTATGGGTTCATCTTATATTCGACGAGGATCAGTGGACCCCGCAGCAGTACGGAGCTCGTCCTTCAAGAAGTACGTGATCGTGCGCTTGTATTCGCGAATGGAGCCTTTGTCGGTACAGTTGAACGCTGGGATCCGCGAGGAATTTCATTAGAGGTTCCAACGGAGGGACTGCAGATCGACATCCTTGTGGAGAATATGGGGCGTGTAAATTATGGCCCGCTGCTTCGTGATCCCAAAGGCATAACCTGTGGCGTTAGACTCGGCTATCAATTCCTGCATGATTGGACCATACGTTCTTTGCCTTTAACCAATCTTAAGGGATTATCATTCACACCGATAGATTGCGAGCAACGTCAGCAGCCCACTTTTTACCGGGGGAGCTTTCAAGTCAGTAAGCCTGAGGATACTTTTTTGCGGCTGGACGGATGGAGTAAAGGTCAAGTTTTTATAAACGGCTTTAATTTAGGGCGCTACTGGGAGCAGGGTCCAACTAAAACACTCTACTTACCAGCACCGCTTCTGCGTAAAGGTGAAAACGAGCTAATCTTATTTGAACTACATAGCGTAATGGAACCAGTGGTTACTTTTGTAGATACACCGGAGCTCACATGATATTTAACAGGTGAGGAAGTATCATGATTCTATAGTATGGGTCTGCTGATTTTTAATATATAATCAAAACAGCCCAACAATTTATAGGAACTGAAAATGCACAATTAGGGTGGGGTAGAGGAGGATTTTAAATGAGCTATGATTTGATGGCATTCGAAACGTCTAAAGCGCCGCAAGAGAGAGCAGCGTTTATGGAGTGGTATGAACAGCAAGTGCAGTGGTCGGAAGACCATGCCTATAATGATCCATCAGTTTTATCGGAGGCGTTGCAACGCTTTTATAGTGAGTTGTCTGAGCAATTTCCTAATATGAATGTAGAGGACGAGATTTTTGAGGCGATGGAGGAAGCCGGAACGGATAACCGGTTAACTGACTACTCGCTTGGCTCATCCGTCATCTATGCAGCTTTCGCTTATTCTGTAGCTGAGGAAGCTTATACGGCGATGCGGGAGTTGGCTATAAAACATAAAGTTGGATTTTTTGATGTAAGCAGCAACGAAGGTGATATTATTTTTCCTTGAAGCAATATGATTTAGAGTGTAGACAGCTGGTTGCTCTCCTAGTTGTGAATGAAGGGGCAACCAGCATGTTTTTTTATCTTCTTTACTCTACTACAGACGGAATAATACAATCCTTAATCAGAGGCCAGCGGTCACGAGGCTGAAGTGTGAATTCTGAGGCGATGGTTACGACAAGATCCTTTTCTGGAATGCAGCAAATGACATTACCACCATCACCTAACGCTGAGTAGGTGTAAACCCCGTCTTCTTCGCGTAGCCACCACAAGTAACCGTAATGATTAGGGTTCATCGCGGTTGATTCCTCAATCCATGTCTCCGAAATGATCTGATTATGCCCCCATTGTCCACGGTTCAAATATAATAAACCAAAACGCGCCATATCGCGTGGAGACAACGTAAGTCCCCATCCTCCTGTGGTGATACGATTGGGGTCTTCCACCCACCCCTTCACATTTACCCCAAACAAATCATCGAACCCAAATGAGCTCATCTCATAATCCGGGATCTCATTCATTCCGATAGGTTTAAATAACCGTTCGTTGGCGAACTCACGGGCACTTTGTCCAGTGCTGCGCGTGATGATAGCAGAAAGCAGATGTGCTCCAGCGGTAGAATATTTGAAATCCCCAATTGTTCCTTGTTGGCCTAGCATATCCAGCGTATATTTTACCCAGTCAGGCTGCATACACATTTGCTCCAGCGGTTCGTGCCAATCTGCAAAAGCATAGGGTGCGGTCATCGTCAGAAGATGGCGTAAGGTGATTTCTTGTTTTTGCGGATCTTGAGCAGCATTTGGAACGTAGTCCGGGAAAAACTCCAGTACCTTTTGATCTGCATTGTTAATAAAGCCAGCCTCTATGGCAATGCCTATGAGTGCGGATATGATACTTTTTGTTACAGAGGCCACATGATGTGTGTCATTCGGGCCAGCGCCATTATAATATTTTTCATAAGCGATAGCTCCACTTCTTACCACAACAATCCCGTTGATATTGCTATACTCGGATTTGATCCTTGATTCTAGTTCTGAAAGCATATCAGCATCCATTCCCAAGTTTGCGGGGGCTGAGATTTGCCAATCTGAAGTTGGATAATTGTTTTTGAGCATGAAAGTAACTCCTTTATGAATTTTTTTTCTTTACTGGAAAATAGACCTCGGTAACCAGATCCTCAGGCACAGCGGCTTGTATCGGGTCCGTTACATATATTTCATAGGGCGAATTCACCATTTCATAACCTTCATTTTCTATCCATTCTCTCAGCTGAGCATAGACCGAGGTCAATTCTGAATAGGCGCCTTTAAGAACAGATCTCGCACAAAGAGCATCAGGCAAATCTCTTGTACCTTTTACACCTTCTTTTATGGGGAGAGCAAACTCTGTATCATTTCCGGCTGGATTATATTCATGGCTGTGATATATCGTTATTGGCGTACCGAGCAAAGTGAGTTTTTCAGTGGCGATTTTTTCATATAGCCCGCTAAAATAATGTCCATAACCTAGCGCATAGTCATCACTGCTCAACATCTGACGTGTAAAAAGAATATTCATAGGCTGAGTTTCAACAAGCTCTACTTTTATCTCATTCAGGTAGGACATCATGGGAATACCTTTCTCCAGATTTAAAACATCACTATTGATTTGTTGTAAGGTGTATTCATAAGCGCTTATTTTCTCCTGGATTTCTTTTTTCTTCAGATTAAGGGCTGAGTAGAGCTTCTCTTCTGAATGATCCTGTTCCCATTGTAAAATGTCTCTGATTTCTTCCAGCGAGAAACAATAACCTTTCAGACGATTGATAAAAAGCATTTTTTTAAGTTGTTTGATGGAGTAATACCTATAACCGTTCTCAGGGTTAATCTCATCGGGATGAATTAATCCGATCTCATCATAATATCGAAGCGTCTTCGTAGAAACTTCGCATATCTTCGAGAATTCTCCAATCGACAGCAAAAAGTCATCTCCTTTTTTCGTTTGAATTAAACTTCCAAAGCCAAAACATCGATGTTTGGTTCTAGCTCTACTTAACACCTTACCCTAAGGTCAAAGTCAACAGCGAAATAGTGAACCGATTCTTTGGTTACGTGGCCAATGGGGCTACCCTTATTTATTAGAGTGTATCATTTTAGCTAAAGCCTTCAAATATTTCCCATAAAACGCCTAGAACATGTTAATATTTTCACAAGAAAAGATTATAGGAATGGAGAGGTGAACATTTTGTCTAGAAATAAATACGTATCTTTATTCGTGTTGTTAATAGTCTTGTTATCGGGTTGCGAAAAAAACAATGCCGATATATCCAATAATACAGATGTAGATGTAACTGATGATCAAGAATATAATTTGCTGATTACGAATAATAGTCCGTTATTTTTAAAAAGTGTAGTCGTTACTGTTGATGAAGGAAACGACGTTCAGATCAATTCTTTGATCGATAGTAATATTAAGTTAGGTGGCGTTGCGAAGTTCCCCATAGACAATGGAAAGCATTTATTTAAGGTTACACTCAATCCGAAAGATAATTACTCGGTCAGTAAAGAATTTAAGGAAGAATTTAAAGCAGGAGAGATTGTTGAATATCAGATCCTAATAGAACAAAACGAAGTATCTATTCAAAAGATTAAGGCTATTAAATAGCAGACTCAATTATAGCAATGAAAAAGCAGGTGGACTTGCCACCTGCTTTACCGATCACCACACTTTAATATAATTTTTGCCCTTATTCAAAAGTGTAAGAGGTCCTAAAGTGCTTTTATGTTCTTTCTTTTTATCCAGAAAATCTGTATCCAGAATTATATTGCTGCCATCCGGATTCTCAAACTCGGCATCCACGATGCGCACCCGCGGCAAAGTCTCAGTGGAATGTACCTCACCTAAGAAGTTAACGAAGCTTTCAGGCAGATCAATGGAAAGGAATCCCTCATCTCCTTGATCTACAATAAAGAAGTCTGGATCAAAGCTTTCCTCAACCAGCTTTACATTCTCTCTTTCGAAAGGCTCAGCACTGTTTAAGTAAGCGTTGTTATTAATGAACATAGGCTGTTCAACGAGTTCAAACTCCTCAAGATCACCGTGTAACTTATGGACATTCTCGATATACTCCGCCAAAGAGGTGGTGTAGTTATTGAAATGTGATGTTCCCACGCCTGTCCATCCGTCTTTTCCAATAATGATATTGTTATAGAACCGATCGTCCCCACCATAAATAAGTGAGAAACCGGCAATTTTTGTACTATGCGGAAGATGATATTGCGTGGACCGGTTTAGTACCTTTCGATGAACCATCCTGCCGCCGATCAGATTGTTGATATAGGCTCCACCTTGGGCTACATTCTCTAAAGCATGTTTAGCTGTCAAGATATTATGGTCAACAATGTAAGGGCCATGGCTTACTTCTATAAACAAATCCCGGTGATTTTGATAGAACAGATTTTTGCTGATTCTTGTCCCTTGGGTCTGCCAATCCAGCCATAAACCTAAAGTACAATCGTGAATCCGGTTATGGTGGATGTGAGTATCGATCGGTGCGTGAAGCTTGATTCCGGCAATTTCGTGGCCCCAGAATTCCCGTTTTATCGCAATGTTGTAAATATGGTTATGATGAATTTCGCTGAAAATACAACCTAAGTGGCCGACGATGGCATTTTGGCCGCAATCATAAATGGTATTATGGCGGATAAGATGTGAACCGATCGATTCTTTGCTCCAGCCCTGACGCTCAGCAGTAAAGACGGATTCAAGCTGGTATTGATATCCGGGTTTGTCTTTTCGAAGGGTACGGTAATTATGGCCTGTGGAAGCTTCTTTGCCGATACTGATAGCGCTGCATTTGGCATCGTGAATGATATTATTTTCAATAATCCAGCCTTTACTCCAGTTAGTGCCCAGCAGTCCGGGCTGGTCTGCGGTTGGAGGTGCCCAAGGTGTTGCCGCATGTGCCATTTCAAAACCTTTTACAGTAATATAATCAATCCCGGTTTCTTCAGGGTAGAAACAAGATCTGCGTACATTGATTTCTACCAGTTCTTTGTTCGGGTTGGCACCTTGGAAATTAGCGTAAATCGTGGTGTGGTCAGGGCTTACTTCGGCAAACCAAACATAGGTCGTCTGTTTTGGATTTTGGACCGGAACCATCTCTTGTGTCCAGAGATCCTTTAACATCAGCTTTTCGACAGGAGCTGCCAGTTGATCATACTGACTGACCTCATAAAAAGACATGCCATTTAGATATACATCGCCTAAGTGTCTTGTCTCCTCTATAGTGACGAGCCAATCGCCAGACACTTCCTCAACATACGGATTAAAGCTGCCAAAAAACGTGTTCGGCAAGATCACTTTCCAAATATGATTCTCAACCTGCTGCCAATCTTGTATATGTTCAGAGCCTTTTATGACAACCAGCTCGTCTTCAGCGGCTTGATAAATAATTCTTCTTTGTTCGCTTAATCCTTTGTATCTCGGTTTTACCCACTCACGATATATCCCTTCATGAACGATAACCTTATCTCCAGCGACAGCTACTAAAGCCGCTCTATTGATGGTTAAAAAGGGATCATGTTGAGTGCCTTGATCTTGATCTGAACCGGTTTTTGATACGTGATATTCCATTGTCCTATAACCTCCGCTTGGTTGACTTTATCCAATATTATAGGATTTAACATTGTTAGTTCTATACTTTATATAGTACACTTTAAGACAAAATTAGTGTTTTCGTGAAGGAGAATCTACTTGTGGCCCTTTTTTGAAAAACATGGTGTCGGCGAAGAAGATTACTTTAAACTCATTCCCTTGAAAAACTATCATTTTCCACTTCATTTTCATCGGGCATTTGAGATTATTTATGTCAACGACGGGCAGTTATCTATCACCATTGATGGGAAAAGCTATCAGGTGCAGAAAAATGATCTGGTTTTTATTTTTCCAAATCAGATGCATGAATTTGAGACGATTGATTTTTCGGAGATTATGGTAATCCTTTTCTCCACAGAATTGATAGGTGATTTTCACATGAATTATAAAAGCTTTATACCCAATGATAATATTCTCCATGCTGTGAATGAACCTGATTGTACAAAGCTGGATTCAATTTATAGCCAGAAAAGTTTTCTGTATGGTGTATGCGCGCAGTTGATCTATCAGACATCATTTGCTCCAGTCAAACAGTCCCCGCAAACAAAGGTGCTCTATAAAATCCTGCTTTTTGTAGAACAAAATTATTCTACCGATTGCACATTAAAAGCTGTAGCAAAACATCTGCAATATGATTACCCGTATTTATCAAAGCTGTTTGTCCAGCTGATGAAAATGCCCTTCACAGATTACTTGAATCACTATCGGATCTCACAAGCATGTTATATATTAAAAAACTCGAATCTTACTATTGGTGAAGTTGCCAACCTTTGCGGCTACAGTAACTTACGGTCATTTCATCGGAATTTCCAGAAAATCACCCATCAATCGCCGAAAGGGTATCGGGTTTCCAATCCTCCTGATAAGGAAATGAACTAGGATGCTTAAAGGGGGTAGGGAAGAGGATAAAAAGAACTCCAAAACCACGAGTATAGTGGTCTTGGAGTTCTTCTTTTTTTTTATTTTTGCATCATAATTCTGTAAATCAGCATGGCTGCTTCGGCACGTGTGGAATGGGCAGTTGGTGTAAGCTGCTGCTGAGAGTCTCCTTTAATGAGACCTGCTGATACCAGCGCCGTAATATCATTTGCCGCATAATTAGAAATTTGATTATGGTCAGTGTAGCCGTCTAAGGCAGAGGAAGAGGACGTATTCGATTTCCATACCTCTGCAGCCTTCAATGCCCTAGCTGCCATAACAAACATTTCTTGTCTGGAGATGGAGTCATGAGGGTGGTAAAGGCCGTCGGATTGGCCCGTAACGATCCCTAATTTCTGAGCTGTCATAAGCCCCTCATAAAAATAATCGTTAGGTGACACATCTGCAAAGCTATTTCCTTCTGCTGCGGACAGACCTAAAGCTCTAACTAATAAAAGTGCGAAATCTGCACGTGTAACAGTCTGGTCGGACCTGAACTCTGTTTCTGTTACACCATTAATGATACCTTTTGATGAAAGTACTTCTACAATAAACTTCGCCCAATGAGAATCAGTTATATCCCTGAACGTTTTGTGATTGTAAACGGCGGCGTATTGTCCAGATGAGTTTGTTGTTGAGAAATTAACTTGCTTCTTATCTGCATCATAATTTCCGCCTAATACCGGTTGGATGACTCCGTGTTCATTGACGTTCCACGCAACAATAAATGCGTTGTTCAATGGAGGTACAGCTGCTGGATATGGAAGCCCAATTTGAATGGCTGAATTTAAACTCTCTAATTGAACAGTTGTACCATCCAAAAGTAGCTCGTAATCAATAAGCAAATTGTCACCCAATCGCTTCTTTAAACTTCCTGTTGTATCGACAGGTTTGAGGAGCAAGGTAACCGACTTCACATTGTCCAGTGTCTTCACCGGGAATAGATTATCCGGAAGTACAAAGGTAGCTAGTGATGTATTGATCTCAAGCTGCAATTTGGAAGTTCCAAAAAGAAATGCTGCGGCAGGGAGAGTGACTTCAAATGAGCCAACATTTGAGAATTGTTCCTCTGCGAGCTGAATTCTTAGGATTTTGTGGCCTGCGGAATTAGGTTTGGCTAAATTGATAATCTTTTGTAAGGAAGATTCAGTCAATATTGCGCTAGCTTTTTCTCCATTCATAGTAGTAGGTATCTCAATCCTTACGCTACCGTCCAAATGGAGTATAGTAGTGGCCGAATCTCCAACCGATGATCCGGAACTGCCTGAGCTCACGGCAGCCGTCGGACTCGGAGAAGCCGTTGGACTCGGTGAGGCAGTCGGACTCGGTGAGGCCGTTGGACTCGGAGAAGCCGTCGGACTCGGAGAAACAGTCGGACTCGGAGAAGCCGTCGGACTCGGAGAAACAGTCGGACTCGGTGAGGCAGTCGGACTTGGAGAAGCCGTCGGACTCGGAGAAGCCGTGGGACTCGGAGAAGCAGTGGGACTCGGTGAGGCAGTCGGACTTGGAGAAGCCGTCGGACTCGGAGAAGCAGTGGGACTCGGAGAAGCAGTGGGACTCGGAGAAGCCGTCGGACTTGGTTCCGGCCCATCCAAAGGAATGAACTTCAAGAAATCGCCCCAGATTATATTCCCGTCAGCATCCCGAGAGTAATTGACTACAGGATTTAAGCTGACAAAGTTAGAATCGCTCAGTTCTTTTCCTGAATTATTCGCCGATCGCGTGCCGTCAAACATGAAATTATTGTCCGCAGCTAAAGAAGCTGGATATTGGTCTTTTGCAATGTTGGCAGTTCGGTAAGATAAGAAACCGTCAATCGTAAAGTCTGGAGTAATGTGATCATAAGTGGTGAAGCTTATATTACCACGCGTATTGTTAAATCCGAGGTTGTTGATGGCGATCACACCTGGATTACTATTGCTTGTAAAACCATAAGCGCCATTACCAAAGGCGATGGAATCGCGGATGGTATGTGTGACATGAATGCCTTCGCCACCAAGCTTGAAGCCATTTTTATCACCGGCACCTACGGTTCCGTCTGTTAAGAACCCATTGTTGAAGGCAGCGCTGTGCTCAATCAGCACTGAACCTATTGCACCTGAGCCTGCTTTCGTATATAAGTCCCAACCATCGTCGATATTGTTATGCGCCAGACAACCTCTGAAAATATTACCAACACCCGCAGTCAATTTTGCCGCAAAGCCATCGGCATTATTGTCGGATGGATCACGGTTGTCGAAGGAGGTACTGTTGAGAATTAAGTTGTAAGAAGGCCATTCACTGATTTCTATCGCGGTACCATCAGTTCGGCTGATTTGTAAACCAGTGTCACCATTCGCATAGAAACGGCTATTTTCAACGACGTTATAATTTCCTCCCACCGTAAAACCCTTGGTATTCCCAGCTGAGCGAGTGAAATCAAGTCCCTTCACATGCCAATAGTTTCCGCTCAAGAGAACGCCTTCTGTTTTTTTGTCAAAATCAAAGATGGGTCTTGCTCCTGGTGCTGCTTCTATATACTTTTTGGCGGAGGCTTTACCATCATTGTACTTTTTAATCTCAAGTGGTGATTTCCGCACATAACGACCCTCAAGCACAATAATATGCTGACCTGGTTTAACGAAATCAATCGCAGTATCGATATCAAGTGGGAGATTGATCGTTCCATCTCCGGAGCTTGATCCGGTGGGCGATACGTAGATCTCATCATCTTCGTTATAACTTTTTAGGGTGACGGTATAGTTGCTGATGATCTTCTCATAAGAGGTCAAATACTGAGTATCATCTGGTAAAAAAGTAATGCTGAAGTTCGTATCTCCTTGATCAAGAAGTCTCGTGGGAATAGAAAGACGTTTACCAGCTATTGCCTCGATATCCTGAGCGATGATCGTAGAACCTTGCTTCAACGTCACCGTTCCGTTGACATTAGAGCGCACAATCATTTGGTAAGCTGGATCTGAGGTTTTACTTAGTGAAAGTATATTTAAGCTAGGTGTGACGGGAGTCGCAGGTGGTTCTATTTTAGGAGGATCTGTAGCTGCTGAAGTGACTGTTAATTGAATATTGCTTACATTAATTGTGGCTAAACGAGCGGCATAGAATCCGACGTACATTTTTGAATCCTGTACGCTAAGAATGTCTGGTGTGAAATGAATAGCTTGCTGGCCATTATTGAGCTGTCCTGTAAAACCACTATTCGTCTTTGCTAACGTTAAATGGTAAGGTGCTGCAGGAACAGTATTGGCAGGTGCCGGACGTTCTTTTTGAAGCATGGTGGTTTGAATCCCTTTACTGCCAGTCCCATCCGTTTTTTCAACTCCAGTGCGGACAAAAAGCTGTGTGCCCAGATCGCTTTTCGTACCGCCGCTATAACCACCGAGGGCAGCTATATTGGATGCAAAGACGCTAGAATTTCCTTGTGTGCCGATGACGTCACGTGCCATAATGCCAAAAGATTCTTGCCCGTCATATGGATTTTTTGCAAAAGCCAACACTTGGATATCCGCAGATAGTACGAAATTATCTTCCGCAGCATCTAGCTCGGTGTAATAGAAGGTAATGCCGTCATGATCTTCGGTGACTTTACCGCCGCCTTCCAAAGCGATCAGTTGGGCGGATCCATCCTCGTTGACAATCGTCTGATTGTTAGCTGCTGAAGTGGACTGACCGAATTGAATGCTTTTCCAAATGGAATCCATCTTTTCTTTTACTGTAACCGAATACGTAATGGGCTTAATAGAAGAATCGGTAGGGAGTATGCCAATTTCATACACTCCAGCTGCCTGATTGTCGAACTTGGAAGTGTCGAGCGTATAGCTGTTTAGCTTCTCTCTATCTGAATTATCATACACTTTGGATACGAGCAGGTTGTTGCTGTCAAAGTTGTCGTTAATAAAAAAGGTAGTTTTAGGATAGCTGGTGACTTCGATGCCAAGTAGTTTTTTAACGTTGACCTTAACTTGAAAAGAGGTTGTTAAACCTTTATGCGTAATTGTGATTTTTTTATCGCCAGATGTCGTGGTGTCGAGAGGAGAGACTTTGTATTCATTGTTCAACAGCCGAATCTGTGTACCATCACTGTAATGAGCATAAACCACAAGTCCTTCTAGTTTGAGGGAGTCACCGATATAGTAGAGTGTTTGTTTAGGTTCATTTCGAATTTCTAAAGCGGATAACGTCGCTGCTTTTACTTCCACATTAAAGGTTGTTGTGATTGCCGGCGCCTCTGTTGAAGTAACGGATACCGCTGTGGAGCCTGATTGCGTAAATAGATACGGTAATAAATCGCTGACCGGTTGTCCGTTAATGGAGAGGGAATAAAGATCACTGGTCAGCTCTTTGGTCAGGAAGCCGTCGTTATAATTGGCAACAAGAACAAGACCTTCTGGATCGAAGGTATCGCCTGGGTAATATACGGTTTTAGCTGGATAATACTTCACTGATAATGAGGTCATAGATAATGGAACGATTTGCAATGGAATACTCACGAAAGCACCGTTGTAGTTAATGGTTATGATATTTTCTCCAACCTTGCTGCTATCAAAGCCTGTAACAATATAGTCCGTAGAAGACAAAACTGCCTCACTCTGATCAGAAAAAATAGCCTTAACGACTAATCCAGTCAAATCTAGGAATTCACCAACCAGATAAGTGGTTTTCGTCATTGCGCTCGTATCAGCGGTTAAGCTGGTTACGATTTTGGATTCAAGCTGGATGTCTATGTCACTGAAAGTAACAGTTGCATCTCTAGCTACATAGATTCCGGCAAAAAGAGTATCTGTGAACGTATCGTCCAGTGTTATGATTTCGGTCTGATCACCCACACTAAATCGATAAGTATCTCCTGATTTTTTAATACTTAGCGAATATACAGCTCCTGCGGACGGGGCCTGGCTATCGCTAAAAGGATTTAACTTCACTTGGGTGTCTTTTTTATAAAAGCCTTTCATTACCTGATCCAAAGCACCTACCGCCGCATAGTCAGAAGTGGTTGTGCTTGTATCTCCGTTCGTCCCAATACTGTCGCGGAGCATAAGACCGAAGGATTTCTGGTTAGGTGTGCTGACAGTGCTATTGCTATTAAAAGCAATCACTGAAGCGGTCGCTTTCAGTTCAAAGTTCGCATCCACCGGAATCTCTTTCGAATAAAAAGATAATCCCTCATCGCTGCTGGAGATTTTGCCGCCGTAGGTCGTCATCGTTACAGAGGTTGGACTTTCAATTATAGGCTCGGGGTTCTTAGCTGGACTAGTGTTGCCTCCGAAGGCGCTGAAGCCCCAAGGTCCTAGCGCGATTTGACCTTCTTGACTGAATTGAATATTTCGGAACGTAACCGTAGTGTTTCTAGCGGTATAAAGGCCCGCATATTGAACGGAGCCGTCAAAGCTTTCGATCGTTTTGGTTTCATTGCCGATGCGGACAATATACAGATTTCCGGTCTTTTTGATGCTTAATTCGTAATTCTCTCCTTGGGCAGGGCGATTAGCGTTATCAAACACGTACCCAAGTTTCTGTAGGCTTGTATTTTGCAATTTGTGAAACGCTTTCATTTCTTGATCCAAAGCACCCACGGCGACATAATCTCCAGAGTAGGCTCCGAATTGGTTATTCCACACATTGCCGCGCAGCATTATTCCGAAGGAAACTTGGTTATTGGCTGTCCAAGCATCCACGTGAGCCGTTGCCTTCAACTCAAAATTAACACTTGGATCAACCTCTTTAAAGTAATAAGCGATACCTTCCGTGCTGCCCGATACTTTGCCTCTGTCGTTCGAGCTTCGCAGTGTAGCTGATCCATCCGTGTTCTCCGTAATGCCAAAGTTGGCTGCAGTAATCTTGTCTTGCCCCCCAACATCACCAAATACGCTGCCTTGCCATTCACTTTGAATGTTAATCATTCCTTCATAAGGATCAGGTGCTTCCTCTGCAAACATCGATAACGGAAAAGAGGAGCACAAAAGCAGGAAGGTTACGAGCATGGCTAACAAACGTTGTTGTTTTCTCAATGATTAAAACCTCTCCTTATATGATCGATTTTGACCAAAGCTAAGCTTGATCATCCGAAATTATACGTTATCACTAAAGCGTACAGCTATAATCAATACGCCATATAACGCTGTTTATGCAGCAGGAGAGGGAGAATCTGAGTTAATGACACCCGGTTTATGCCTTTGCTTCTGCTACTTACGTGGAGTTTCCGGAGTTTGTTGCTGGTGGTTAGTACTCCCGCGTGGGTGTTACGGGCGCCGAAACTGCCGATAAGTACGATTGCAGTGGAAGTCCGATACTCATGAGCAAAAATTACGCCCGTGATTGGAGTTACGGACCGTAATGCAGCTATTTCAGCTAATTCGCTCCTTTTCCCTGAGTTTCGGACAGCATAGCTCTTAATGAGCTGAAAAAGGGGAACTGTGGAGTGTTTTTGAGTAAATAGCTGCAACTGAGTCCGATAGCGTGGCGAAAACGAGGAAATTCAGCAAATAAGGGCTATACTGTCCGAACGTAGGGAGTTCAGCTGGTGAGAGTGCATAATGGATGGCAAACAGATTAAAACTGGCTTACAAAGTGAACCAAATCATCTAAATATTGCTCAACAACAATATGTCGCGGAAAAAAGACAGCGGTCAAATATGTTCTTAATGGTGATGAGGCATTCTTTTTTGAGAGCATAGAGTGATCAGCATCAGGAATATAGAAGACGGAGAGTAGGTTTTCAGGAATTTTTTCACGGTAAACACGTTCGGTTTCCTCAACATCTACATTTATATCTTGCCCGCCAAGAACTAAGTGGACAGGTGTAGTGAAGTTTTTTAAATCCTTGCTCGCATCTGACTGATAATTTTTAGCGAAAAACCCCCATTTTTCTTTGGAAATTAAATCGTCCGATTGTGCAATTCGCAAGTAACTTTCATACGACGCCTGTTCTTTAAGTAGCAGTAGGATTTGCGCGTTATAATCTTCTCTCTTTTGTATCTCCTGTTCTGAAAAACCTTCTAAAATCATCTCTTGTCTGGTATTGTATTGTCCTTGAGAAATCCATTGAATGGCGGGGGATACAAGAATACTGAAGGCGAGATCAGGCACTTTTTTAACAATCTTAGGAATCACCCAGCCCGCCTGACTTGCTCCCCACAAACCAATAGCTTGAGTATTAATCATAGGTAAGGATTTAGCCCAGTTAATTGCATATATAGTTTCTTGCGCTCTATCCTCCATGCTTTGTTCTAGCCAGTTCCCTGAGGAACCCCCGATACCCGGTTTGTTAAGAGATAAGGAAGCATATCCGGCAGAGGCGAGCTTTTCCCACAAAGGTTTATATCCATCATCGTAAGTATCATTAACTGGGCCATCCCCATGAACAAAAACTACCAGTCCGACGGTTCCAGAGTAACTTTCGGGCAGAACTAAGGTTCCTGTTAGTTGACCTTGAGGCGTATCAATTTCAATTTTTTGCTCAGTCATTGAAAAAGAATGTTGCTGTAGTACGAACAGGACCGCTGCAATCAACAACGAAATGGTAATCATCCAGACAGTTAGCTTAATTTTCTTTTTCATTCATTGATCCCCCAAATTGTAGCGATGTTGTTCTTATCATGTAATGCCAAATAGGCTCTTTAAAAAGTAAATGTCTTACCGCGCTATAGTCAGATTTATGGATCTCAAAGTTCAACTGCTGGTACATATTAAGGGCTCGTTTATTCTTGTTAGCAACATGTAGCGTTAATTTTTCAACCTCAGAATGACTGTTTACAAAATCCGCCGCCCAACCCAGCAACTTTTTGCCAATTCCCTTATTACGGTGACTGGACCGAACAGCCAAATGAGCCACATAACACTCTTTTGCACTAGGTTGATAATCCAAAAAATATAACCCGAGGATTAACTTACCAACATTTAAGTATCCAAATTTCTTGAATAGCTGCAAAAAGGGAGCCCGATTCAGTGGTTTAATTGATCCTTTTTTAAGGGAGAGCGTATCCTGCCATTTTAAGTAGATAGTGCCAACCACTTCTCCGTTTTCATAAGCGATTATTTGTTTAGATGATAAGGAAGAAGAATCTTGTTCCCAAAGTCTTATAAGTAGATCAGCAATTTCATTGTCCTCGAGAGAGAGGAGAGAGTGAAATTTCCCCTGAAATGCATCTACCAAAAGCCTGCTTACAGCCTCACGATCTTGTTCCTGGTAATGGGCGATGATAACCTCGTTTGTACTCATTTAGTGGTATCATCTAAGGCATGCTCGATTTGAATTTGAAGCTCATAATGAAGCTTGTCGTTGTTAAACATGGATAGGTATGATTTCTCCAAAATGATGATTGGTCCCAATACCATATAGTGATGCCCATTTAAAAAGTGTTCCAGCTTGGCAATCTCATGATCTACATCCTGATCGTCTGTTACAAAAAATGCTTTATAGAGATAACACCCTTTTTCTAAAACAATGTCAGGGGTGGGAGTGGTTTCAATGGTTTCGAAGCATAAGGTTACTTGTTCAGAATCGTATACATAATGTAAATCTGTTTCAAATAAATGATGGTTCTGCGGTCTTTTTTCATATAAACTTCGTGCAGTTAGTGTTTCGTTATCCTCTAGCACCAACCACTTTTTGAGATAACGATTGTCCACATGTTTAATTTGATACTCCCCCTCCATGTTGCCATAATCTGCATGCTCTTTTAGTACCTTTTGTACAAATTGTTGCAGCATTATTAATTGGTTTATTTCTGAGTTGATTTTGTTTAGCGATTTCTCTAACAACTGTTGGTAGTCATTCGTTGCGGATTTATTCATACTTTGGTTAATGGTACTGACAGGGATGTTTAATTTGCGGAGCAACAGGATATGTGCCAATTGATAGATCTCATCGATGCCGTACATCCGGTACTGATTATTGTCTATATAGGATGGAAACAGGATTTCTTTTTCTTCAAAATATCGAATCTGATGGATAGATACATTCATAAGTTTTGATAGTTCGCCAATTGTAAGGTACGGATTCAAGGGCGGTGCTCCTAACTGTAAGTTATTTGATAAAACAACTATAAACCTTAGGTCAGACCTAAGGTCAAGCGTCGATTAAAATACGGGATAAGCAGAGTACTTTTTTCTAAATAATGATTAGTAATAGTAATGGGTGGTAATGAAAAAGACTTAGATTTTGGAAGGACAATGCGGGGGTGCAACGGATTAGATTCATGATCATTTTTTTGTATGAGCCTTGCTGGTATGACCCTTGAGTTGCCTTTACGGACCGTAATGCAGCTATTTCAGCTAATTTGCTCATTTTCTCTGGGTTTCGGACTGCATAGCTCTTATTGAGCTGAAAAAATGGGTCAGAGCAGTGCTTTTGAGTAAATAGCTGCAACTGAGTCCGATAGCGTGGCGAAAACAAGAGAAATTGGCAAATTAGGGCTATACGGTCCGAACGTAACTTTTAATCAAACCAAACTAATCAAATCAAATCTTCACATTCTAAGCTGATAGGTTCGATTGCGTTCTTTTCCACCAACGATCTCTAGTAGCTGCTGTTCAGCTAACTCGTGTAAAACACGTCGGGCATGACGATTAGTGACTCTAAGATGATGGGTGAGTTCAACAGGTGTAAAAGGACGCAGAAGACGTCTTGCGAAACGAAGTGTTTCAGCTTCTAACCAAGTTAATGAAGAGGGCACGTCTGAAGCCATGAATTTGCCAATGAAGGCGAGTACTAGTTGTTGACATAGCTGAGGCTCGTCCGTGATTGAGGGATAGGCGATGGACAGGAAGGTCCAACCGTCTAGCGATAATAAGGAATGGCGTCTACATAAATCTTTGAATCGTCGTACATCAAGATCTCTAGCATGCGGACCGTAGCCTTGAATCTCTATTCCACCCTTAGCTCCACCTGGCATATAGGCCAGATCAAGATAACGATAACCATTGTTGAAATCGCGCACTTCCCATTCGGGGAACAAGTAGTTGAAGTTTCCTACAGCAGGAAACCATACCGCACGCAGAAATTCGACTGTTCCATAGCCCAACCCTTTTGCAAGAAGCTCCTGTCTGCGGGGATTGTTATCCTTATCCAAGTTGATCTGTAACCATTCCTCTAGTAGCTGTTCGAATCTGGACATTTTGTATATCCTCCTTAAGTAATTTTTTGAAAAAAGAAAAAGCCGCTCCCATACAATTCCTCCTGAGCTTAACCCAGGATAGAGATTGTATAAAAGCGGCGTGTTCTTCACGACCTATAGTTGCTATTATAACGAGTGCTGAGGATTTCTTCAATGAGTTACTGTGTATAAAGATGACGAATTCTAATAGGTTTTAGATGAAGGAAGCTAGCATGGTGAACGAGCTAAATTTGCTGAAGTTAATAGTTACTCTAAAAGCGGATTCTTCCCCCTCGCGCGGTCCGCATGGCTTTTCCAGGACGACCATCATGTGATTACTGATCTGCAAAAATGGATTACGTGCTCTACGCAATATCATTATTCATTTTCGAACGTTGCGGACCGTATTGCAGCTATTCGTACATTTTCGCTCGTATTCCAGAAGTTACGGACTGCATAGCTCTTATTAGCTGCAAATCGACTCAAAATGGAGTAGTTATGTGCGAATAGTTGCAACTGAGTCCGATAGCATGGCAAAACCCTCGTTTTTCAGCAAATAAGGTCTCCTGAGTCCGCATGCGCGCGGTGTAAGTATCCAGAGTCGCAAGAACTCCTGAGTCCGCAAGTGCCCGGCAGTTGCATTCGAGTTGCCAAAGTAGCACAAGTCGTCCAACTGGTCCTTTCATTTCGTCATTAAACTCATCATGCTGATTTCGTCGTCCTACTCATCGTGCTCATCTCGTCATCCTACTCATCATGGTCATATCAGACCCTCTTTTCATACAAGTCCCGCTTTTTCCGAAAAAAATCCTAATTAAGGCCCATTACTTTGTCGAATTGTGAAGGAAATTAGAAAATTTTATAGAATTATCTATGTTCATCTAAACTTTTTACGCTACATCACGTGTTGCAGGATGGCCCTGGTGATTGCTGCAGCTTTACTCTTCCATAAAAGGGGCCGATACGATGCTCAAAAGGACATTACTTATCTATCTGATTGGTTTAATTTTATTATCTGCGATTCCTCTATCCATTCTTATGGGTCACGATAAACAAGGGAGTCACCTGCAAGTGCAGCATGGAGTCATGGATCTCGCGGATTGGGATTACGAACAGGATAAGATTATCAAGTTAGACGGTGAATGGGAGTTTTATTGGAACCAGCTATTAACTTCTGAGCATTTTAGGGCGGGTAGCGCAGATATACCTGCTTCTTCAGCTTGGATGGAGGTACCCTCCCGGTGGAACGGCAACATCGTTAATGGAAGCCCTTTACCCGCCTTCGGTTCTGCCACCTATCGGATGGTGCTAAAAAACCTGCCCGTAAGTGGGGTATTTGCCTTGAAAAAAACAAATATCCGCTTTTCAAGCAGGATTTTTGTTAATGGACAGTCAGTTATTGAGGATGGTAATCCTGCTGCTTATGAAGCTGATTATCGGTCAGGGAATATCCCGCTGATTGGGCTTTTTTCGTCTGATAAGGGAGATGTAGAAATCATAATACAAGTCTCCAACTTCGATTATGTAAATGGGGGCATTCCGGTTTCTTTATCCTTTGGTGAGGAAGCAGCAATGATGGAGGTTCAGCAGAAGAGTACGGCCCGTGAATTTAGCACCGTTGCTATTTTAGGCACACTTGCGCTTATCTTTTTTATCTGCTTTGGGGCAGCGTCCTTATACCGTAAGCAGGATTATTCTTTACTTGTGTTTGCTACTATTTGTTTGCTGTTTGCGATATATCATGGGTTGATCGGTGAGCGTTCACTCTTACTCTTTTTCCCTAAACTTTCGTTCATAGTGCTCTACAAAGTAAAGGATATAAGCTCCATCGCCTGCTTTATTGTGCTCGCAATATTTTTTTACCAAATGCACAAAAGCATAATATCTTTAAAATTTACTCAAGCCATAACGATTGTTTTAGGCAGCTTTATAATTCTGGTCGCTATCCTGCCGATTCGTTCTTACACGGTCATTTATCCGTATGTGATTATTTTATATGAGCTGATGTTAATTTGGATGTTATGTAGAGTGGCCACATTGTATATCAGAAGCACAGAAGTAAATAGAATCAAATTGCTGCTGATGTTTATGGCGATTCTAGCTATTAATCTATATTCCATAGACATTATTCTGTTTGCTCTTTCTATAAAAGAGAACCTTTGGCTCGGGCAGTTTTACATCGTGGCTTTTAATATCATCATGATCGTACTGATTGTTCTACGTTTTTTTGAAGCCTACCATACCATAGACGAGATGAAAAACCAGCTGATCGGGCTGGATAAAATTAAAGATGAATTCCTTTCCAACACCTCACATGAACTAAAAACACCTCTAAATGCCATAGTGAACATTACAGCTACGCTGCTGGATGGGGTTGAGGGTCCAGTTAATGAAAAACAAGCGCAGAATCTAGCGATCGTAATCGGGAGCGGCAGAAGATTAACACATATGGTAAATGAACTACTTGATTATTCCAAAATGAAGTACGGAGACATCACATTATACAAAAGCAACCTGGATTTGAAGGCCGTTGTTGATTCCGTCATTGGCATTCATTCTTTTCTGCTCGGAGAAAAGTCGATCCTGCTCGTTAACAGAGTCGCTTCGAATTTCCCTATGGTGAATGCAGATGGCAATCGGCTGATTCAGATTTTCCACAACTTGGTTGATAATGCGATTAAATTTACGGAGCAGGGTGAAATAGAGATTAGTGCCAGAGTTATTCAGGAGTGGGTGGAAGTACGTGTGGCAGACACAGGTTTGGGAATCTCCCCGGATATGCAGGAGCGTATTTTCAAAGCTTTTGAGCAGGTGGATGAGGCGGAGATTCATAGTCATGGTGGAACAGGGCTCGGATTAAGTATTACTAAGAAGTTAGTAGAACTGCATGGTGGGAACATAGCTGTAGAATCTACAGTGGAAAAAGGTTCGGTGTTTATTTTTACACTTCCACGGTGGGATAAAGCGTTTAAGCCAATCACGAGACCAACCCTTAAGGCGGCACATTCTTATAAAGAATTAAGTTTCTCCCATGCGGGTTATCCCCTTTATATCAAAGGCGAAATCGATGAGCCTATTTTAGTAGTGGACGATGATTTTGCCAATCTGCAATCTATGATCAACCTGTTTAAGCTAGAGAAATATTCTATAGTGGTCGTCAATCGCGGGCAGATGGCACTTGAGGAGCTAGCGAAAAACACAGACTTTTTTCTGGTGGTACTGGATATTACCATGCCGGACATTTCGGGTTACGAGGTTCTGCAAAAGATTAGAGAGAGATTTACTCCTTTTGAGCTGCCTGTGTTAATGCTGACGGCCAAGAACAGGGTGAGCGATATGAAGATGTCCATGGATAACGGCGCAAATGACTATGTGGGAAAACCTTTTGAAGCTGAGGAGCTAATGGCACGTGTTAAAAGTCTGACCCGATTGAGAGCTTCCGTGAAGACTGCCAAAGACGCCGAAATTGCTTTTTTACGATCCCAGATCAAACCTCATTTCTTATACAATGCTCTGAATTCAATTGCTGAACTATGTGTGGAAGAACCTGAGAAGGCCGAAGAGTTGACACTGCAGCTGTCACAGTATTTGCGAAGCAGCTTTGATTTCAAACAACTGGATTCACTAACGAGTCTGGAGAATGAGCTTGAGCTGGTAGAGGCTTATATCAATATTGAAAAAGCACGCTTCGGTGCCAGATTAAATGTGGAATATGATGTGAGAGTGAATACGGATTACCGGATTCCTCCGCTGATTCTACAGCCTTTGGTTGAAAATGCAATAAGGCATGGCCTAATGTCCAATTTGCGGGGGGGCACGGTAAATATATCTGTAAAAGAATTAGAGAATTCGGTGATTAGCTTTATTGTGGAGGATAATGGATCAGGAATGAGTGAGCATAAATTGAAAGAAGTAATGCAGTCAGATGTAGATAAAAGAGGGGTGGGGCTGTGGAATATCAGTCAGCGCATCAAGCTATTATATGGAAAAAATATTCATATTCAAAGTGCTGAAGGATTAGGCACAACGGTATCTTTTGAAATTCCAATACAGCAGCTTAAGCGGATGGGAGGTTGAGGCATGCTGCGAGCGATTATTGTAGATGATGAGGAGTTATCGGTAAAACGCCTGAAGCGGATCTTATCGCAGAGCGGAGAGATTGAAGTCTATGAGACGTTTTTGGATCCAGCGGAAGCCTATGCTTTTGCGAAGGCCCAACCGATAGATGTAGCTTTTTTGGATATTTCTATGCCTGAGACGAATGGGATGAAGCTTTCTAGCCTTTTGCATGAATTGGATGAATCGATAGATGTGGTTTTTGTAACCGGATTTGATGAGTATGCGCTGCAGGCTTTTGACCTAAGTGCAGTGGATTATCTTTTGAAGCCTGTAACTGCGGAGCGGTTGTCTAAGACGTTAGAGAAACTCAAAAAAATGAATCGAAAAACAACGGCTGAGCCTATGTTAGAAGTTTTTTTATTTAATGGTTTAAAAGTGTACCACAGAACCCAGACTAGAGAGCTAATCAAGCTGAGAAGTCCAAAAACAGAAGAATTATTTGCTTTTCTGGTTAGTAAAGGAACTGTTAGCCGGGAGGAAATTATCGACACGTTGTGGAGCGGATTGGAGCCTGAAAAAGCGTGGAAGAATCTGAACTCGACGCTGTATTATATTCGAAAAGCAATTGGAGCCAATTATATAAAAGCTAGCAGGAACGAAATTCATGTAGTAGAGAGCAGCATTTATTGTGATCTGTATGAATTTGAGCGATTGTTAAAGCAAATCAGGCAAACCTCTGAAAGACATGTTGAATGGATGATTCAAGCAGAAGTTTTATACACAGGAGCATTACTCAAAGGAAAAGCCTATGAATGGGCCAGTAGCAGGACGCGCAGACTCGAGCATGAATATATAGGATTGCTGGAGCTGGCTGCAAGATCTCATTTGGAGCAGAATCAGCAGCATCAAGCACTGCATTATTTTGGAGAAATATTAAAATTAGATTCCTTGCGAGAGGACATCTATCATGAAATCATCAACTTATTAATTGAATTAGGGCGAATGAATGAAGCACAGCGGAAATTTGGTCAATTGGAAGAGATGCTGCAGCAAGAGCTCGGAACAACACCCGATCCTAAACTCAAAGCGTTAATGAAACAGAAGTTATTGTAATGGAAGGAACCTTCGAATGGATGGTTATCGAGGGTTCTTTTTTTGTTTATTTTTTGTTTATCTTAATTTTGTATAATACTCTCGATTATTGTCGAATTAATGACATGATTTATGCTAGAGGGGGAAATAGAGTTTGAAGCCATCATTTATGAAAATAGGCATTAGTATTTCGTTATGTACTGGACTTGTGGTGCAGGGGGTGGGTCCTATGCAAACTCCAATCATAAGTGCAAAAGCTAGTTTCGGTTGGATCGAGAATAGCCCAGCTATAATAACGTCCATCAATGAAGATGACTATTCCAACGCAGGAGTTGAGGTAGCCAGCTTTTTGACAGGAAAAGTATCGGATCCAGCGTCAACAGGGATTGCTGTAGTAGCTTTAGATAATACCAAAGGGGCCTGGCAGTATTACAACACGGTGGGACGAATTTGGTATAATATCGAGCCGGTGTCAAACAGTAATGCTTTTCTGCTGCTGAAATCGGAGAAAATCCGTTTTGTCCCGGCGAAAGACTGGAACGGAACGGCATCCATTAGCTTTAAGCTATGGGATACAACAGCATCCGGTTATCAAAATTATCAAAAAAATGCGAATACCACTGTATCTGCCGCGTTCAGCTCAGATCCGGGTATAGCCGTAATTACTGTAAATCCAGTGAACGATGCACCTTATCTGACAGAACTAAATGGTGGGGACTATCTTAGTTTTGACGGTAACGGTGATTATGTGACCTTCCCGGATCAACGGATTTATGGGAATTCTTTTACAGTCGAAGGATTTTTGAAGGTAGATGCTTTTCAGACATGGATGAGATTTTTTGAATCATCGATCGCAGAGCAGAACCACAATATTTTTGTAGGTTTTAATGGCAAACGGATGAATTTCACTGCCTACACTAATAAGGGAGATATTAATGTCACTGAGGATTTCCCGATTTCTAAATGGGTTCATGTCGCGATTGTTTATGATCACAGTCAGAAAAAGGGACGGATTTATTGGGATGGTGTACTTAAGGCAGAAGGAGCCATGGATTTAAGTACAGTAGGAAACGTTGCACGTCCGAATAACTGGCTTGGAAAAAGCACGTGGAGACAGGACGGAGATTATAACGGTGGAATGAGAGAAGTGAGGTTCTGGAGTAAAGCCAAGACCCAAAGTGATATTGTTCGAGAAATGAATGTCGATTTGACGGGCTCGGAGCCTAATCTGGCTTTAAACTATAAATTAGCGAATAGCAATGATGGGAATGTCGCTATTAATACCTCTGGTCTTCCCCTTAAGAACGGCACAATTACTGGGGCAACCTGGAAGCAGGATACAGGTTTTATGGGGAATACTACAACCGATAAAAACAAGTCGGTCTCACGATCCTTTAAGGTCCTCGATGTGGATGGAGATGACCTACAAGTGTCAGCTACTTCCTCGAATACGCTCTTAATTCCGAATAATGGACTGAAAGTAAGTGGAAGTGGTGAGGTACGGACTTTAGAAATAACACCCGCAGCGAATGCTTTTGGCACCAGTGTGATTTCTGTTAAGGTAAGTGATGGAGCATTAAGCAACACATACACTTTTAATGTGACGGTAAACGATACGGGGGATGTAATCGTAACCGGAGTGACCCTGGATAAACCATCACTCAGTTTAACGGAAGGAGAAACAGGAGACACGCTTAGTGCCGTAATAGCACCTGCTAATGCCACGAACAAAACAGTAAGTTGGAGCTCTAGTGATGAGACTGTTGCAACCGTTGTAAACGGGGTGGTAACTCCAGTTGGTGTTGGAACAGCGATCATCACGGTAACGACTACTGATGGAAGTTTTACTGCTTCGTCTGTAGTAAATGTGAGTGCCCCAATCCCGCCGGTTGTGAACGTAACTGGTGTGAAGCTAGATCAGGAAACACTGAATTTAACAGCTGGTGAAGCTAATGGAATTCTAAAAGCAACAATAGAGCCTGCTAATGCAACGGATAAAGACGTGATCTGGAGCTCAAGCGATGAGACAGTTGCGACCGTAGTGAACGGAGTAGTAACTCCGGTTGGTGAGGGGACAGCAGTTATTACGGTAACGACCAAAGATGGAAGTTTTACAGCTACAACCACAGTTAAAGTAGCCGCTCCTAAGCCGCCTGACGTTATCGTAACTGGGGTGACTTTAGACCAGACAGAACTTCACTTAACGGTGGGTGAAGGCGACGGGAATCTACAAGTTACAGTAGCACCTGCTAATGCGACAAATAAAGGTGTAATCTGGAGCTCAAGCGATGAGACAGTAGCTAAGGTTGTTTATGGAGTAGTAACTCCGATTGGTGAGGGAACAGCCATCATTACGGTAACGACGAAAGATGGTAGTTATACGGCTTCTACAACCGTTACTGTGAAGGCTCCTGTTAAGCCAGTTACAGCACCTGGAATTCCAACATCCGTAACTGCAACTGCAGAGAATGGTCAAGCAATCATCACCTTTATCCCGCCGGTGAACGATGGAGGCAGCGAAATTACAGGATATATTGTAACTGCTAATCCGGGAGGTTTGACGGTTACGGGAACTGGAAGTCCACTGACAATCAGTGGTTTGACGAATGGAACAAGCTATACCTTCACGGTACAGGCTATCAATAAAGCTGGCATCAGCGAATCCTCTGCTGAGTCCAATGCAGTCGTTCCAAGCACTCCATCTGGTGGTGATATTGTAGTTCCGTCGCAACCAACCCCATCAGCAACTCCGGCACCTGTGGTAAATGATGCTTCCATTCTAATCAATGGTAAAGCGGAAACAGTGGGAACCGCAACGAATGGTAAACGGAATGAGCAAACGTTAACTACCATTGTGTTAGATCAGAAGAAGCTAGAGGACAAGCTCGCCACTGAAGGTAAAGGTACGGTAGTTTCTATCGGTGCGAATAGTAAATCTGATGTTATAGTTGGCGAACTAAACGGACAAATGGTTAAAAATATGCAGGGTAATCAAGCGATTCTTGAGATTAAAGCGGGAAATGCGACATTTACACTTCCTGCTCAGCAAATTAATATTGACGCTTTGAACGAGCAAATCGGCAAGTCGGTAGCTTTGCAAGATATTAAGATACAGATTGAAATTAGCGCTCCTACAGCTGATAAAGTTAAAGCTTTAGAAGCAGCTGCGCAAAAAGGATCCTTTTCATTAGTTTCCGCGCCAGTTAATTTTACGGCTAGAGGTATCTACGGAGATAAGAGTATTGAACTTTCCCAATTCAATACGTATGTTAAACGTACCATAGCCATTCCTGAAGGGATGGACCCGAACAAGATTACAACTGGAGTGTACGTTGATTCCGAAGGTTTGGTACACCATGTTCCTACTAAAGTGGTTGTAATTGATGGCAAATATTTTGCTACCATTAACAGCCTAAGCGGAGGTACTTACTCCGTAATCTGGCATCCGCTTGAATTTAGTGATGTGGCTAATCACTGGGCAAAAGAGGCAGTGAACGATATGGGCTCCCGATTAGTCATTGAGGGAACAGGTAATGGTCAATTTACTCCGGATCAAGCCATTACCCGTGCAGAGTTTGCGGCGATTGTTGTACGCGGTCTGGGACTTGAGATGGAACAAGCTGCAACACCATTCTCAGATGTAAAGACCACGGATTGGTATAACAGTGCGATCAACACAGCATTTGCTTATCAATTAATCAATGGTTTTGAAGATGGAATGTTCCGCCCTGATGAACATATTACCCGTGAACAAGCGATGTTAATTATCGCCAAAGCGATGAAAATTACAGCGCTACAGACTAAGCTTTCTGTTCAATCGGCTGACGTTTTGTTAGCTCCATTTACAGATGGCAGTGATGTTTCTAACTGGGCGACCAGTGGAGTTGCTGACACTTTGCAGGCAGGCATTATCATGGGAAGAAGCAGTAAAGGGCTTGCTCCAAAAGATGATATGACCAGAGCTGAGGTTGCAGAGATTGTGAAGCGGCTACTTGAAAAGTCGGATTTAATCTAATTTACTGAGCTCCAGAATCGTGATAATTAGAGGATTCGTTCAAAGAACATTGAACGAGTTCTCTTTTTTTTTATGGTTAGCCAAGCAGGAGAATGGCAAATTATCCAGAAAAAATAACTTAGCTCGTTTATACGATAATTAGAAAAGAGGCGATATCTATGGAAATAAACCCAATCATTAATGATGTATTTCAGGCAGCACAATCAGGCCTTACAGAACGGCTAAAAGAAATCCAGGAAGCCCATCCGCACCTTGCCGAATATGGAAAATAATATATTCGATAGTGATGGTTATACTTCCTTAGATTCTGCTGCTTTTCATATGGATAATGTTGAACTAATAGAGTTGTTAATCGAACATTGTACCGACATTTCTGCTAAAATTAAAAGTGATGAATCTGCATGGTCGGTTGCGATTAAGCAGAGTAATTATAATGTTGTAGAATTTCTCCGCGGAAAAGGAGTAGTCTTGAATGAAAATCACAGTGGATGATAAGAATGATTCAACGGTAGCTATAATCTCTGGTGAGGGGATTGTTATCAATAATGTAAGGGATGCCTTAGACTTAATGATGAATGTGAAATACCAAGGATGCGATAAAATGCTTCTGAGGAAGGAGCAGATTACGGCTGATTTTTTCGAGCTAAAGTCTGGAATTGCTGGTGAGATTGCTCAAAAATATACAAATTATCAGATGAGAGTTGCTATCGTAGGAGAATTTACAAGCTATAACAGCAAAAGTCTGAATGATTTTATTTACGAATGCAACCAAGGCGATAAAATGTTGTTCAAAAGTACTGAAGCTGAGGCTTTAGCGGCCCTACATTTATGCAAATCGTGGAGATGATCCAGAGAGGAGTTATATCATGGATGAAAGTAAAATCACATATGAATCGATCGATGCCTATATTTCCGGGTTTTCGCTTGAGGTTCAGGAAATCCTTAATACGTTAAGAAAGGTAATAAAAGAGGCGGCACCGGAAGCAGAGGAAAAAATAAGCTATCAGATGCCTACTTTTGCATTACACGGAAATTTGGTGCATTTCGCTGCTTATCCCAAACATATTGGATTCTATCCCACTCCAAGTGGAATTAATGCTTTTAAAGATGAATTATCAGGCTATAAAGGTGCTAAAGGGTCTGTTCAATTCCCCATTGATAAGCCTATGCCTTATGAATTAATTAGCAAGATTGTAACCTTCAGAGTCGCTGAAAATCTAAAAAAAGTTAAAGCAAAATAAGGTCTCTACTGGTATGAAATAGAGTTGTCCATCTGGTCAGGGCTGGAAGTGTGTATCCATTGGTGATGTTCTTTTTGATGCTGGTGAACATTGGATCCACTTCCGAGGCACTCCTGCCTCTTTTTGCTCATTTCGGACGTCGTACAAACGCCAGTATGATATCCTGGGCATAGTCCCCGAATCCACTTCCGAACAGATTTAGTCCTCGTTTATTGAGTGCATCCTCCCGAATTTCAAAACGTACACGAATTGGTTCATTAAACGCCAGCTTTAAAGAGCTGATTGTAGTGGAAGATGAGAGAGAACCATTACAGCTGCTGCCCGATTCCGAGACACTCCATGTAGTAAGAGCTCCATATTCAGTTCCGCTTCTCCAACGTTCAGGGGTCAGTTTCCCTTTGCGGTTCCCGAAATCGGAGGGACAGGTCCAAGTCCCGACTAACTGGTCATTGATGGATAAGCTGATATCACTGGCCCAATCCTCTCGGAACGAAGGGGCTTCTGAGCATACTTCTGCCGAAATGCGGATTTCGTCCAACTCGACGCCTGGAGGCAGGGGGTTGGCAAAATAGTATTCGACATAACCGGCTTCCGCGAACCATAAGAGTGAGGCATCGACTCGTTCAGGCATGTAGAATGCTCTTGGATCATCCTGGGAGCCAATGACACCTCCATCTTTTCCGGCCATCCCGCAGGATGGTTGTATGGAGCAGTGGGAGAACATTCCGATGGGCATATGTATTTCCTCAGTTTGATGCAGACCATCCCCTAGCTTTGAAGGGAGATCGAGTTGAATAGAGCGACAGGTGACCGCGCAGATTTTTTCGCGATTTGCTCCTTGTGTAGACGAGATAAGATTAACCTGTTCTAACGTCTGTACATTGATAGATATCGTTGGCTGAGCTACACCTAACGTCTCAGCTAATTGACTGACACTCATAGGCTTCTCTCCAAGGGCTTCAAGAATGCGGACGCGGACGTCACCAGACAGTGCTTTAGCTACATCTAAAATGCGTGACGCGGGATAACGTATCATTTCTTGTGAAATATCATTCATCATATTTGTTCCTTTTCGTATAGGATGGGTTGAGGTTATTGTACAATGAAGAACGAGTATTGTAAAATCATAATAAACATTGCGAAAATAATATACTGGTGCTAAAATGAGCTCAACTTCTTATTTTGAAAGGCTGTGCTCGACATATGACAACTTCTATATTAGCTTCTGAGACACTTGCGATTCCTCGTTCTGAACACCCTCATCCACATTGGCAACGTCATGAATGGATGAATTTGAATGGGCAATGGTCGTTTAAGTTTGATCCGAACAATGAAGGTATGAAGGCATTATGGTACTCCAATCCTGAAATCGCTTACGACTCAATGATCACTGTACCTTTTTCTTGGGTAAGTTCCTTATCCGGAATTGGCTGCGATCAACAAGGAATAGGCTGGTATCGCCGCACCGTGAATGGGCAGGCTGTTGACCAACAAACACGATTGTTTTTACGTTTTGGGGCAGTAGATTATTCATGTGATGTGTGGATAAATGGAGAACATGTAGGTTCACATCAAGGTGGATATGGTTCGTTTGAATTTGATATTACACCTTACTGGGAAGCTAATTGTGAGAATAATATTGTCGTAAGAGCTGAGGATTTCGATCATGCTTATCAAGCGCGGGGCAAACAAGGATATGGAGAAATCCGTGGAATTTGGCAGCCTGTATGGCTTGAAGCACGTCCCGAAACTTATATGAAAGATGCAAAATTTGTGACCCGTATAGATGGACAGGTGAAGGTAACTACAAGAATAATTGCGCATGAAAAGGGTTCGGCAGAGTTTACGCTGCAATTCGCTGATCATTCTGTTGTTCATACTGAGAAGCTGCAGCTTATAGCAGGGGTGAACGAATGTAAGCTGTCTATCGATATTCCCAATCCGCATTTGTGGAGTCCAGAAAATCCTTATTTATATGAAGGTGAACTGCAGCTTAGTGGATCGTTTGGGACAGATACAGTCAGCACTTATTTCGGAATTCGCGAAATTCAGACTGCTCGCTTTGACAATCGTGATTATCGGTGGATCACCTTAAATGGCAAGCCGATATATTTGAACGGTACTCTTGATCAGTCCTATCACAAGACAGGGTTTTTCACCTATCCAACGGATGAAGACATGCGGGATGAAATTTATTTAATGAAACGTTTAGGACTAAACATGGTGCGAATTCATATCAAGCCCGAAGAACCCCGTAAGCTGTATTGGGCGGATAAGCTTGGCATTCTTGTTATGGAAGATATGCCTTGTTTCTGGGGTAATCCGGATGACAAGGCCAGAGCCTCCTATGAGAGTGAAGCCCTTGAGGTGATTGAACGAGATTATAATCATCCATCTATTTTTTCGTGGGTTATGTTCAATGAGACCTGGGGTTTGAAGACAGATGCTCAGGAGGCTAGCCTCACAAGTGATGTAACGCAGCAGAGTAGTTATCTTAAAGAGACACAGGAATGGGTGCGGGAGAAATATCGCTGGGCGAAGCAGCTTGATCCGACTAGAATTGTTGAGGATAACTCGCCGTGTAATTATGATCATGTGGAATCGGATATTAATACATGGCACTTTTACATTAATGGTTACGAGCAGCTGCAAGCCCACTTAAATGAGGTTGTAGATAAAACATTCCCAGGGTCGGAGTTTAACTGTATTGGCGGCAACGTACAGTCTGATGCACCTCTAATGAACAGCGAATGCGGTAACGTGTGGGGGATAGAAGGTGGTGCGGGGGACAGTGATTTGGCATGGCATTACCGCTATATGATGAATGAATTCCGGCGGCATGATAAGCTATGTGGATTCGTATTTACTGAATTCCGTGATGTTACGAATGAGTTCAATGGTTATTACCGGCTAGACGGGAGCGATAAGGATTTTGGATATGGGGATTTTGTTCCCGGGATGACGATTGCGGATCTGCATTCCCCAGATTTTATCGTGATAGATGCTCCTCCATGCCAGACAGTAGAAGCAGGGCAGAGTGTTAAAGTACCTTTGCTAGGTTCCAGCTTCGCAGACAGCTATCACGGTCATAATTTGAAGCTGAAATGGGAACTGTGGTACGACAATTTAGGGACTCGGGTCACTGCGCAAAGTGGACATATGTCTGTGAAATGGGATCACTTTGGAAACACTATACTTCCTTCTTTGAACATAACAATGCCTGGTCAGGAGGCGGCTGCAATACTTGCTGTTTCTCTGATTAATGAGAAGGGTGAAGCGATCACGCGGAATTTCATTACTTTCGATGTAAGAGCCGGTAATAAATCTGTATTGCTTAAAGGTGAAGGAGAATTTATTCAAATTCCAGTGGGAGCATATACCGAACATAACTTTAAGCATCAATGGGATGCTATCCAAGGATCTAAGGTCAATGGTGCTGGGCAAGGTCAGTATGTATACGAGGTTACACTGCCAGATGCAGCAGATAAATCAATGATTGGTGAGATCGAGATCATGTTCGAAGCAAGTGCTAAACGATTGCTGGCGCGGCATGTTGAAGGTATGAAGCTTAATGATATGGGCCTTGATCTTATGCATGGGGCAGATGCGAGGGTGGAATATAATCCGAATACGTATTATATGACGGATGAAGAGCGTCATCCTTCGCGAGTGAACGTTCTGGTGGATGGGCAGCGGATTGGTTCTTTCTATTTACCGGATGATCCGGCTGATAGCAGAGGGATTTTGTCTTGGCATTATCAGCCAATAGCGAATAAGCTGGATGAGGCTGGATCTTACGGCTACCTATGCAAGGCAAGTGTACCGGGGCAGTTAGCAGCGAAGCTGGATCGCAATCGTGTTTTTCGTTTGGAGCTGCAAGCAGAGGAGGGCGGATTAGCTTTGTATGGCCGTAATGCAGGTCGTTATCCATTGGACTTGTTGATTCGTTATCGCTAAATAACCTCGATGTGCAAAAAAAGCAATCCCTGCTAAGAAGCAGGGATTGCTTTTTTATCGGTACTGCAAGGTATTATTAAAGTTCTTTATCATTAATGCTGTTTAACCAGCTTTCAATCTCCCCGATGACCGAACTAATGCAGCCATCTTCAAAAGGTGAAGTCAGGCCCGCAAGTTCAACCAGCTTGATAAAGGATTTGCTTCCTCCAGCTTGACATAACTCCAAATAATCACTCCAAGCGGATTTAAAATCTTCATTTGAGCGTTTCCAGAACTGGAAGGCACATAGCTGTGCTAGTGTATAGTCAATGTAATAGAACGGGGAAGCGAAGATATGGCCTTGCTTATGCCAAAATCCACCCTGTTCCAGATAAGCATTACCTTCATAATTGCGGTGCGGCAAATATTTTTTCTCGATTTCTCGCCAGGCTTGCTTACGTTCAGCAGGGGTTGCTTCAGGATTGCTGTAAACAAAATGCTGGAATTCATCTACAGTAACTCCGTAAGGAATAAACTGAAGGCTATCTGCCAAATGATTGAAACGGTATTTGTCTGCATCCTCTTCAAAGAACAATTCCATCCATGGCCAAGCAAAAAATTCCATGCTCATGGAATGGATCTCACAGGCTTCATAAGTAGGAAAAGCATATTCAGGTACATTAATATTTCGGCTTTCATACACCTGGAAGGCATGCCCCACTTCATGGGTCAAGACATCAATATCCCCTGAGGTTCCATTGAAATTGGAGAAGATAAAAGGTGCTTGGTATTGGCTGAAGTACGTACAATAGCCGCCGCCTTGCTTTCCTTTTTTACTTACTAAATCCACTAGATTGTTATCCAACATAAAAGTAAAAAATTCATCAGTTTCTGGTGAGAGCTCTTTGTACATCTTTGATCCGTTAGCTACAATCCAGTCAGGATCTCCTTTAGGAGTGGCATTGCCAGTCTTGAAGCTGAAGTTCTCGTCATAAAACTTCAAAGCATCCAGACCTAGGCGTTCAGTCTGCCGTTTCTTAAGCTGTTGGGAGACGGGTACGATATGCTCCAGAACTTGTTTGCGGAAGTTGGCTACCATGTCGGCGTTATAATCGGTCCGCATCATCCGGTCATAACCTAGCTCCACAAAGTTGCTGTAACCAAGCTTTTTAGCAATGCGGTCACGGACTTTAACTAGCTCGTCATAGATTCGATCAAATTCACTTTCATGTTCAGACATAAAATCATATCTGGCTTGTGAAGCACGTTTACGCATGTCACGGTCCGTGGACAATTCAAAAGGAGTAAGCTGAGTCAGTGTGCGTTCTTCGCCTTCGAATAGAATCTTAGCGGACGCGATAAGCTGAGCGTATTCTGTAGAGAGTTTGTTCTCCAATTGTAAATCTTCGATGATTTCTGGACTAAAAGTACGCAGAGCTACTTCTGCAAGCTGAAGCAGCTGTGTGCCCCATTCTTGTTCGAATTCGGCTCTGTATTTGGAATTGACGAGTGCTTTGTAATAGTCCGTTATGTATTCCTGAACGATAGGCCCAATTTCGTCCATGAATTCCTGTTCAGCCTTGTAGAATTCATCTGTTGTATTGATCGAATGGCGAACGCTAACCAATGTCTGCAGCGTGTCAAACTCATTGCGAAGCTTGTTAATAGCGGTAACGGAAGCCTTTTGCACTTCTAATGGCTCGGTGTCATTGAGATCTTTAAGCAGGTTGTTAAAATCCTGTTTGAACTTCTCTACATCCGGGCGCTCATAGCGATAATCATTAAATTTCATTAACTATTCAACTTCCTTTCTATACCAGATAGTCTCTATTATATATTCTGAACAGCAATTTACGATAGACCTGTGTTAGCTGTTTTTGAATAAAAAAAGAACAAATGGACAAAAGTGTAAAAACTTGTAGATGAAATACGGTTTGAAATTATCTAAGAATATAGTAGAAATGCAATTTATGAGCGCATCCGTACAATGTAATGAAGCGAAAATAGGAGGCTCGATATAGATGAAACCCCGGATTACAGTAATAACACTAGGTGTGGACGATCTGGAGAGGGCTTTGATTTTTTACAGGGATGGATTAGGATTCCCGACCAAAGGGATCATTGGGAACGAATTTGAACATGGAGCAGTTGCCTTTCAACAGCTTATCGATTACCTAGCCTTTATTTAACCCGCATTCGCTGAATACGGGTTATCTCTGTTTATATACGAAGTTTTGTATTTTTCCACTTTACACCCTTCCTCCCTCTTTTTTTGCTGTAGCAGCACAACTGTCGACAAACTTAATATATCATGATATATTATTATGTATAAGGTGAAAAAATTAGAGTCAGGAGATAACGAAAGTCATGAGTGAGACAACATCATCCAAACCGATGTATGAAAAAATATTTGATGAAGTGAAGCAGCTTATCGTTAATAAATCCTATGGACAAGGGGAACGGGTTCCCTCAGAGAAAGAACTGGCTGAAGCCTATAATGTTAGTCGGATTACGAGTAAAAAAGCTCTGGAAATGCTCGCTGCGGAACAATTAATTGTGAGAAAACCGGGGAGAGGTTCATTTGTGGCTGATCCAGCAGTCGATTACATGGAATCAGCGATATCTCCGGGGACGGTCTCCGACGGAACTGTTTTCAATTCCTTTAACCATGAGGAAAAGACGATCGGTCTGGTTATTACCGACTTTGGCAACAGCTATGGCACAGGCTTGATTTATGGCATGGAGCAGGCTTCACGTGATAATGATTGTTTTCTGGTTTTAAGAAGAACCTTTGGGGTGCCGGAGAACGAAGAGAAGTCTATTCAGAAGTTGCTCAGCTTAGGTGTAGATGGTCTGATCATTTTTCCGGCTCAAGGCGAATTTTTTAATGCTGAGATTCTAAAATTGGTGATAGGGCGCTTCCCGCTAGTTCTGGTAGATCGCCATTTAAAAGGAGTGGCAGCAGCATCGATCAGTACTGATAATATGCAGGCTGCACTCAAGGGTACGGAGTATTTATTTGATCTCGGGCATACTCACATCTCCTTTCTCTCTCCACCTCCAGCGGATACCACAGCTCTTGAAGAGCGGGTAGAAGGATTTATTCAAGCGCATGCGGAACGGGGAATAGCTGTAGACAAGGGATTGTGGGTCAGCGATTTGACCTCAACACTACCGGATTCCTTCAACGATGAGAATATTGAACATGACATTTCACGGCTAATTTCTCATTTGCAAAAGAATCCAACAATAACGGCGCTTTTTGCTGTGGAATATAATATAGCGCTGCTGGCTAGAACAGCGGTCCAACGACTTGGGTTACGGATTCCAGAAGATATTTCGATCATTTGCTTTGATAGTCCGCCAACTCCACTCGGTTCGGGTTATGCATTTACCCATTTACGGCAAAATGAAGAAGAGATGGGGCGGCTCGCAGTAGAAAATGTATTGCGAATTATGAACGGGCAGAGTGTGTCCAATAAGATAATGCTGGAAGCTGAGTTGATTTCTGGTGAATCCACAAGCTCCGCTAAACAATCCATCTCTGAATAGATTTTTGGCTTATTCTCCAAATTAAACATATATTAGTTGTTATAAAAACCTATCCTTTTGGATGGGTTTTTTATTTGTTTTAGATATATATTTATCATTACAGATGTGTTGATATATTATTATAATAAAATAAACATATTGACATACTAATTACATGACAATATACTAATCAATGAAAGCGCTTCAAAGTTAAAAAGAAAAAGGGGGTATTATAACTGAAAGCAACTAGAGAAATACCCGAGTCGATGCATAAACTGGCATCTAGCGTAAAAGCACAGCTGAGTGATCGCCCGAAATTAGCCGAAATGTTCGAGAAATGTATGGCTAACACCTGGAACACAACCTTAAAACGAATGCCAAACGGAAGCACTTTTGTTATTACCGGAGATATTCCAGCGATGTGGCTACGGGATTCCGCCGCACAGGTCAGACCTTTCCTAATCCTTGCCTCCGAAGATGAAGAAATTGCAGACATGATTGAGGGACTTGTACGTAGACAATTTACTTACATCCAGCTTGATCCATATGCTAACGCATTCAATGAAGAAGAAAGTGGGCATGGCCACCAAGAGGATCTGACGGAGATGAGCCCGGGAGTCTGGGAAAGAAAATATGAAATTGATTCGTTATGTTATCCAATCCAACTGAGTTATCTGCTCTGGAAGAATTCGGGCCGTACTAGTCAGTTTAATGAGTCGTTTGTAACAGGCGTAGAAAGAATCATAACATTATGGACTACCGAACAGAACCATGAGCGCGATTCAAAATATCTTTTTCAACGGATGAACTGTCCGCCCACGGATACGTTAGCTCGAGAAGGCAAAGGGACGTTGACGGCTTATACCGGAATGACTTGGTCTGGATTTCGTCCTAGTGACGATGCCTGTGAATATGGGTATTTGGTTCCAGCCAATATGTTCGCGGTGGTTGTTTTACGATATGTGTGTGAAATTGCCCGTGAGATTTTAGGTGATCAGGAGCTGGAAAAGAAAGCTAGAAAACTATCTGACCAGCTCAATAAGGGAATAAGTGAGTATGGAATTGTAGAACATCCAGAGTTTGGGACGGTCTATGCCTATGAAGTAGATGGTCTGGGACAGGTGAATATTATGGATGATGCAAATGTACCGAGTCTTCTCTCCATCCCTTATTTGGGTTATGTGACTGCTGATGATCCTATCTATAAAAATACCCGTGAACTTATTTTAAGTAGCACTAATCCCTATTTTTTCGCTGGAAAAGCGGCTGCTGGCATTGGAAGTCCGCATACGCCAAATCGGTACATCTGGCCCATAGCTTTAGCGATGCAGGGAATGACATCTACCCGCTTTGAGGAACAGGAAGCCTTACTTCAGCTGCTGGAGAAGACGGATGCTGGAACTGGATTTATGCATGAAGGGTTTCATGTGGATAATCCTGATGAATTTACACGTCCATGGTTCTCTTGGGCAAACATGATGTTCTGTGAGCTTGTACTCATGCGCTGTGGTAGGCAAATTAAGCGCGGTTGAGACCAACAAGGTTTTTATAATCGACTCTAAAGGGGATAGAGAACATGAAAAAATGGCTGGTTACCTCAATTGTTTTGGTAATGACTACTGCTCTTGCTGCGGGCTGCGGTGGTAATAACGGATCTGCGGACAAAGAGACCGGAAACACAAGCAAAGCTGGGAGCAGTACCGGGAAAAAGACAGAGCTTACCTTCTGGGGAGATTGGGGCGGTGAGGGGCAGAAGCAATTCGAGACCATGGTGGATGCTTTTAATAAATCGCAGGAAAAAATTCACGTAAAATATGTGCTGCAACAGGATATGATCACGAAATTCCTAACTTCTGCGACCAATGGCGGCACTCCTGATGTACTGTTTTGGGACCGTTGGAGAACTTCGCTGTATGCCCCGAAAAATGTACTGCATCCGGTGGATGAATACTTAACGCGTGACGGCATTTCCGAAGATGATTTCTACAGTGAATCCCTACGGGAGCTTTCATACGATGACAAATTATATGGGCTGCCGCTTACAGTAGATGCACGTGCTCTTTTCTATAATAAGAAGCTGCTCGCAGAGGCAGGACTTCAGCCTCCAACAACTTGGGATGAGCTAGAGGCAGCGGCTACGAAGCTAACGAAATGGAATGGCAATAAACTGGAGACTGCAGGTTTTTCCATGGGAGATTTGGGACTTTTTAATATGTATCTCCAACAGGCTGGCGGCACCATGCTTACAGAGGATGGAAAGACCAATTTTAATAATGAGCAGGGCAAGCAAGTGCTTGAGTTCTGGGATCGCCTAATGAACAAGGACAAAGTGTATAAAGTAGGGTTCGAACTTGGACTTGGTGAAGGACAAGATGCTTTTGTCACAGGTAAAGTGGCTATGCTGTATTCCGGTCCGTGGATGCTCAGCACCTATAACAAATATGGTAAAGACCTGGATTATGGAATCGTTCCTCCTCCAGCCGGACCAAATGGTGATAAAGGCAGTGTCATGGGGGGATTTGGGCTAGTGATTCCAGAAGGCTCCAAACATAAGGAAGAGGCATGGGAGTTCATCAAATGGTGGACAGCGAACAAGGATAACGCGTTGCTCTGGGCAAAGACGAGTCTAAACCTGCCGGGTTATAAGCCATCGATGGAAGATCCATTTTTCAAGGATGATCCAAAGTGGCAGCCGTTTCTGGAAACGTTGGAGTTCGCCAAGGTTCGTCCGAACCACCCTGGATATTCCGTAATGGAGACTGATGCTTTGGCCCCTAATTTGCAGCTTAACCAGCAAAACAAGATGAGCATTGATGAGACCTTGAAGAAATCGCAAGTAGAGGGCGACAAAATGCTGAAGGATAATGAAGTAGTGAAGTAATAAGTAAGACATTTGAAGTAAAGGGAGGTTTCGCCTCCCTTTTGCTTAGGAGGGGGTAGCTGAAATGGCTTCCATCAGAAAGCTAGAGAAACATCAGGCGCGGACGGCTTATCTGTTTATTACACCCACGGTATTGCTGTTTACAGTATTCACGGTCATCCCCGTGGTAATGGCGCTATATTTAAGCTTCACCAACTACGACGTACTTAGTAGAAACGATTGGATCGGTTTTGATAACTATCGCCGTTTGATAGAGGACAGTTTGTTATGGAAAACATTCCGAAATGTATTTCTGTATTCCATCATTTTCGTTCCACTTAATATTCTGATCTCGCTTCTCCTCGGGATTCTGCTTAGTCGATCCTGGCGTGGGGTAAAGTTGTTCCGCACATTGAATTATCTGCCTACCCTTACATCCGCTGTTGCTGCAGCTACGGTATGGATCTGGCTTTTACATCCTGAATTTGGTTTGGTTAACGGGTTGTTGTCCTATGTTGGGATTACGGGTCCAGCTTGGTTATCCGAGACACGAACGGCGATGTTGTCCATTATTATGCTTACCCTCTGGCAATCGGTAGGTTCTAATATGATTATCTACTTGGCAGGTCTGCAAGGCGTGCCTGACTATTTGTATGAATCTGCACGGCTGGACGGTGCTAATAAGCTGGCTTGTTTCCGGTTTATTACTTGGCCGCAGCTGCGACCAACGACCTTTCTTGTCAGTACGATGTCAATCATTGGTGCGTTGCAGTTGTTCGACCAAGCTTTTGTGCTGACGCAGGGGGGGCCGGCGAATATGACAAAGACTCCAGTTTATCTGATCTATCAGCAGGGCTTTAATCAATTGCAAATGGGGTATGCGTCTGCACAAGCATTTGTGCTTGCTGTGGCGATTCTCATATTCTCACTTATAAACATGCGGATCACAAAGGCGGAGGAGTCCATTGTATAAGCCGGGCTTGCCATGCAGAAGGGGGATAGAGGTATGGATACTAGCGGAAGTTCGTTATTAAAAAGAAGCTTAAGTAAATCTATCTATTATATAGTGTGCATTGTTATTGCCATCGTAATGTTTCTACCTTTTTATTGGAGTGTTCTTACATCCTTGAAGCCTGACGAAGAGATATTCGCCATGCCCATCCGGTGGTTTCCTTCACATTTGACCTTAGAACACTATCGTAAGGCATTTACTACGGTTCCGTTTGCGCTCTATTTCTGGAATTCGCTTGTACTTGCAGTAGCGGGTGTACTGGCGAATCTGTTCTTTGGTTCTATCAGTGGATACGCGTTCGCAAAGCTGAATTTTAAGCTCAATAAGCCAATATTCCGCGTGCTGCTTGCGGCGATGATGATACCAGGCATTGTGACGATGATCCCCACGGTTTATGTCATGCGCCATATTCCTCTTTTTGGAGGCAATGATATTTTTGGTAGCGGGGGTAACGGGCTGATGAACTCATTCTGGGGGATTATTCTTCCGGGCGCTTCTGGAACCTTTGCTGTGTTCTTTATGCGGCAATTCTTTCTCACCTTACCTAGTGACATGATGGAAATGGCCCGGATTGAAGGCTGTGGAGAGTTTAAAATATTTTGGCGGATATATTTGCCGCTGACTAAACCGGCGCTGGCTACTTTAAGTATCTTTACCTTCCAAGCGGGCTGGAACAGTTTCTTATGGCCAATGATTGTGCTGAATGATCCCGACAAAGCAACGATTCAGATGGGACTTCAAGCTTTCTCGTATAATTTTCAAACAGACTACGGTCCAATGATGGCTGGAGCGCTGGTAGCAATCTTGCCGATATTGGTGTTGTTTTTAGCGCTTCAGCGTTATTTTGTACAGGGGATAGCCTTCAGTGGTATTAAGGGTTAATGCAATAAAAATCGAACCAGGGAGAGAGTCTATATGAACCAATTGGAGATAGGGATTTGGGAGGAACGGGCGAATCAAGCACAAGCTGCATTGGATTCATTATTCTGGAATGAAGCGATCAAAATGTACAATATAGAAACACCTTGTCCAAATGGAGAATGCAACACGATTTTTCATTATTGGTGGATGGCCCATGCTGTGGATGTATTGGTAGATGGACTACAGCGGACTAGAGAGAACTGGTATGCCGAAAGGCTTTCCGCACTTCATGAAGGTCTGCTTCAGCGAAATGGTGGAGTATGGCCAAACGAGTTGTATGATGATATGGAATGGATGGCTCTCGCGTGGCTTCGTGCTTATCATGCAACAGGAGTGGAAGGTTATAAAGATACAGCCCTTCTTTTATGGAATGACATTCAGACAGGCTGGAACGAGCATATGGGCGGTGGGATTGCTTGGCAGAAATCACAGTTGGATTATAAAAATACACCAGCCAACGCACCGGCAGCTATACTTGCGGCACGCTTGTATCAAGCTTTTGGTGAAGCCAGCAATCTTGAATGGGCGTTAAAAATATACAGATGGCAAAAAGAGCATCTAGTAGATCCGGCAACGGGTTTTGTATGGGATGGCATGAATCGCACTGGTGATGGAAAGATCGATAAAGATTGGAAATACTCCTACAACCAAGGTATTTTCATTGGCGCAGCAGTTGAACTGTACCGTATCACTAAAGAGCAGGAATATTTAGAGGATGCTCACCTAACCTTTGCCGCCGCAGCCCATGAACTTGCTGACTCTCAGGGAGGTGTGCTGCCAGATGAAGGGAATGGTGATGCGGGACTGTTTAAAGGGATCCTGATTCGCTATACAGCTGAATGGGTCAAAGCTGATTCTGCAGCAGTTGATGCTGTTGATTTCCTGCGTGCGAATGCAGAATGTCTCTGGGAACAAGGAAAGTCAGAGGACACAGTGTTGTTTGGCACAGATTGGACTTCGTCCTCTGCTGGTGTAATTCAGCTCAGCTCCCAGCTTAGTGCGATCAAGCTGCTGGAGAAGATGGCTGAATTAACTAAGGAACAGGGTTGAGGTGAGTTCTTAATGACACAAGCAAAGGAAGCCATAGAAGCAGTCAGTTGGCGGGAAAAGTCCGAGTGGTTCCAACAATGTCTACTACGTAATTATTATAATGCTGAGACGGGGATCATGAACCAATGGTATCCCAGAGAGTACAACGTTGCGGGGGAAAACTTTTATTATTGGTGGCAGGCTCATGTCATTGATATTTTAGTAGATGGTTATGAGCGTAGTGGAGATCCTGTGTATTCCTTGAGAATTAAGGAGCTAAGTCAGAGTCTGCAAGCTTATAACGGGGAGACTTTCAGGCATAATTACTATGATGATATGGAATGGACAGCATTGGCGTTGCTGCGTGCTTATCGGGTTACAGGACATGAAGTCTATTTAAATGCTGTGCTTGATCTATGGGAGGATATTAAGACGGCTTGGAATGAACTGTTGGGTGGAGGTCTGGCGTGGAAGAAGGATCAGCTCGATTATAAAAACACACCTGCCAATGCACCTGCCGTCGTCCTTGCAGCCCGGTTATATGAACTTTTTCATAAGCAAGAGGATTTGGAGTGGGCGCTCCGTATCTATGAATGGAACAAAACATATTTGATGGATTCTACGACTGGTTTTGTGTGGGATGGGATGAATAGACTCGGGGATGGCCAAATCGATTACGATTGGGAGTTTACTTACTGTCAGGGAGTGTTTCTAGGCGCTGGCCTAGAGCTTTACAAGAATACGGGTGATGTTCATTACTTAGAAGATGCGAATCGAACGGCTAATACATGTATTGATCGGTTATGCGATCCAATTAATCTGATGTTACCTGATGAAGGTGTTGATGATACTGGATTGTTCAAGGGCATTCTGATTCGTTATTTGGTTCAGCTCTGTAAAGAGGTTCCTGAGGTTAGCAGGATTCGTGAAGTTATCATGGCCAATGCAATACAGTTGTGGGAAAAAGGTCTGGATAAACAACTGGGACTGTGCAGTTCATCGTGGGAAGTGAAACCGGAGCTTCCGGTTCAGCTGAGTATTCAACTCAGCGGCTTGATGCTACTGGAGGGTGCTGCGGCACTGGTGAACGAATAGCCTGAAATATATAAAGACACCTCAAGAGAGGTGTCTTTTTGTTGTTTAAATTAACTATCTGCAATTAGAAGATCCGATGTTTCCAGCCATTTAATTTAGCGATAGCCTCAATATAATAGTAGTCTCCATAGATCAGGGATACATCAATGAAGGAATTGCCACTGCCAGTTCCGTGCAATAAAATCGCTTCATGCTCCGGCAGCTCCCAGGTTGCGTAATTTTCCGTCAGTGAGCGCAGAATTCGCTCCGCTGCATTTGCATATAGACTTTTTTCACCTAAGGGTACGATATCTGCAAGCTCTAATAATCCTGAAGCGGCTATAGAGGCTGCGGAGCTATCTCGGAACATTCGGGTATCATCCTCTAGGCGGAAATCCCAATAAGGGACTTGATCCACTGGCAAAGCAGAGATGAAATAATGTGCGATCCGTTTAGCAGTGTTCAGGAAACGTTCATCTCCAGTGTGGCGATAAGTATTGATGAAGCCGTACAGTCCCCAAGCCGTTCCTCGGCTCCAAGAGGATTCAGCCGAATATCCTTGGCCACCAAAATTCTCAAGATAAGCACCTGTCTCTGCGTCAAAAGAAATAATATGTTTGGTGGATCCATCCTCACGTATGCCATATTGCATCGTCGTCTCGGCGTGGCTAATTGCAATATGCTTATAGCGGGGATCACCTGTCACTTTGCTGGCCCAGAACAGCAGGGAGATATTTAACATACAGTCGATAATTACCCAGCCGTATTTATCTTCATTCCATGCGCGGATGAATTTGCCTACAGGATTATAGCGGGCAGCGAGGAAGTTCGCTGCTTCAATTCCTCTGCGCAGGGCATCTTCGTCACCTGTAATTGTATGTTTGATTACAGCTGTCGGTAGGAATTGGAATCCCACATCGTGATGCATCTCAACTGTTGGTTTAATAAACCATTCCTCCAAGGTACCGTCCCAATGCCAAGCGGCCTCCTTGTAAAGATTTTTTCCGGTCATATCATGCATGATCCAGAGGAGTCCAGGCCAGAACCCTGTAGTCCACCAATCTGAACCGATATCATCAAATTTGCCATCTTTTCCGGCGAAATGCGGGCACTTATCACCGATCTGCTCTATCATACGTTCTACTTTTGTATCGAGTCTACCCATGATCTCTTGCCAATAAGGGTTTGTCATTGTTACTGCCTCCAGTGTATTTAGAATGTTATGAGTATAGCTTTCTAAAGCTCAGGAAAGTTGTGTTTTGATATAAGGAAATGTTTAATTATTGTCATGTTGAAGTTGGCTTTTAATTTATAACTGACAAAATACAAACATTTCTGCATAACACATTAAAACTTTATCGGAGTTGGAAGCGATACAATCTACATGAACAGGAGGATGGTAAAGTGGATGATTTACAAGTATATAAAGCACCTAAAGATATCCCGGGACGTGAGGATTATAAGGTCAGAGTACGGCAGCCTGAAGGAGAATGGCAGAGCTTGTTTATTTACGAGGTTAAGGTAGATATGCATGAGGTACGTCCTGCATCCATGGCTTATTTTGATCTGGAAGGTACAGTAGAAGTTGAAGTCACCTGTCTTTATACGGAGATTGATTGTGTGAACATTGCTCCGGCTTCGCGTGGGATCACTTACGAACATCATGGAAATACCCTTTTGTTTAAGCTAACGGGTCCGCAAAAGTTATCGATTGAGATCAACGGTGATATTTTTCGGAATCTGCATTTATTTGCTAACCCTAAGGAGAAGGATGCCCCTCAACCAGAGGATGCTAATGTCTTAGTAGTCCAACCGGGTATACACCGGAAACCTGATCTTTTACGTCTGCTGGATAATGCCGCTGCTGATCCTCGTGAAAAGAGGAAGGTGCTTTATTTCGCTCCGGGCACACATTATATAGAAGAAACAGTATTGCCGGTCCCTTCGGAAACCACGGTGTATCTTGCCGGAGGTTCAGTGCTTGTAGGTTCCTTGGTATGCGAGGGAGTTCATGATGTATCCATTCGTGGTCGCGGTATAATTTATCTTGCGGATTTTCATCGATTCTCGGCCTTTCGAGGGATACGAATTGTTTTTTCACGATCTATAAATGTGGAAGGTATTACCGTGATTGATCCGCCACATTACAGCATTTTCATCGGGCAGTCTGAGCAGATTGTGATTGATAATTTCAAATCGTTTAGCACTCGGGGGTGGTCTGATGGCATTGATATTATGTCTAGTTCCGAGGTTAGGATCCGGGATGTTTTTATGCGTAATTCTGATGATTGTATTGCTATCTATGGCTCGAGATGGGATTTTTATGGAGATACCCGCAATATTAGCGTTCGTGATTCCATTTTGTGGGCGGATGTCGCTCATCCATTGATGATTGGTACACATGGGGACCATGAACGGAACGGGGACACCATCGAGTCTATTGTTTTTGCAAATCTTGATATCTTGAATCATCACGAACCGCAAGAGAACTATTGGGGGGCACTGGCGATTAATGCCGGGGATCGAAATAAGGTATGTAATGTTCTTTATGAGAATATACGTGTGGAGCGTATTGAGCAGGGGCAGCTAATTGATGTGCGGGTGGTCTATAACAAGGACTACAATCCAGAGCCGGGGACAAGTATCCGGGACATTACATTTCGCGACATCAGCTATAGGGGGACGGCCAACCCTTCACGAATTTATGGATATGACGAAGAGAGAGCTGTTTCAAATGTGACCTTTGTCAATTTAAGGATCAATGGTGAACTGATGGACGCCCCCCGCCCAGAGCTGATAGATATTAATCATTTTGCTGAGAATATACTCTTCGTTACTGAAAAAAATACGGTTGTGTAGATTAGATCTAATTACTTTTTCTATATTTTAACGGCGTCGTCCCTAAGACTCTTTTGAACAGTTGATTGAAATAAGAGGCATTTGGAAAACCAACTGTGATTCCGATTTGCTCCACAGGCAGGTCTGTCGTTCCTAACAAGCGGCAGGCCTGTTTGATCCGGCGGGCAGTCAGATAATCAACAAGCCTTCCTCCGGTTTCCTGATGAAAGATTCTGGAGATATAGGATTTGGACAGATGAATCTCCTCAGCTAACTGATCCAGATTAACCTCCTCATGATAATGCTCTTCGATAAAACTCATGATTTTCTCAGAATAGCGCAAGGTTCGCCGTTCTCCGGATTGGAATACATGCTGATCTTCAGTTCCTATACTGCTCAATAATTGAAGAATTAACAGTGAAATGTCTTCGGTATCCTCAGTCAGACTGACTTTTTTATTGTGGTTATATTGCTCCAGAATCCACTCCACAGACTCAACGTGATCCTTAAGATCAAAGGCACAATGTGTATTTTTCCCTTGCCAAAGCGCTGTGAATAAAGCCTTTCTTTTCGCAAAACCCTCCAGCAGGTGCTCAGCAACATGTGGATCAATGTAGAAGATGGTTCGTTCAAAAGGACACTCGGGAGAAACCTCAGAATAGATCCGGTGCAGCTGATAGGGTTGGAAAAAGAATAACATTCCCCTGCGAATATCGTACATCTGCTGATTCACAACAACGTTTCCCTGTCCGCCATACACGAACATGACTTCACAGCATTGATGCCAGTGATAATAACCTTTGTAATAGTCGTCGGTATATATTTTATAATCCCAAATCAAGGTCTTATGTTCTTCAAAAACAACAGGTTCGAACAGCTGCTTCATAGGCCCTCCAAGATGACAAAATACAAACATTTTCTTATATTCCATTATAACTTTAATCGTTATGAAAGCGATACAATAAATACATTAAACTATGAAAAATCCGGTAGTGGAGGGTAACATTATGACGCGAAAAATTGTTAATCCGGTGTTGGCAGGTTTTCATCCAGATCCGTCTTTTATTAGAGTAGGGGATGATTATTATATCGCAACATCTACTTTTGAATGGTTTCCAGGTGTAGAAATCCATCATTCCAAGGATCTAGTTCATTGGCATTCCATTTCACGTGTTCTGACTGAAGCCTCACAAATAGATCTGCGTGGTAACGTAAGCTCTGGTTCCATTTGGGCACCAGCGCTTTCTTATGATCAAGGCGTATTTTATCTGCTATTTACAGATGTGAAATCTCGCAAAAGTGTATATAAAGATCTGCATAATTATTTAATTATAGCGACGGATATCATGGGCCCGTGGAGTGAGCCGATTAGACTTAATGGCAGCGGATTTGATCCATTTTTATTCCATGATCTGGACGGGACCAAATGGCTGCTTAATATGCGTTGGGATTTCCGTAAAAATCACAATAACTTCTCTGGCATCGTTATGCAGCAATATGACCCGGAGACTGGCAAATTAACGGGACCTATCCATGAAATTTATAAAGGGACACCTATCGGAGTGACCGAAGGTCCGCAATTGTACCAGAAGGATGGGTACTATTACTTACTGACAGCTGAAGGGGGCACTGGCATCAACCATATGGTTACTTTAGCTAGAAGCCGAAGCCTCACAGGTCCTTATGAGACTGATCCGGATTTCCCGATTATGACCACGGCGCATGATCTGACCTACCCGTTTCAGCAAGCAGGGCACGGATCGCTCGTAGAGACTCAGAATGGGGACTGGTACATGGCGCATTTATGCGCACGTCCGATTCCGGGAACGTCAACGATGAATCCGTTAGGCCGGGAAACTGCTATTCAACGCTGTGAATGGACAGAGGATGGCTGGTTGCGATTGGCCCACGGAGGGAAGCTACCTGCATTGGAGACCGTGGCTCCTGAACTGCCGATATTCACTTTTGAGGAGCTGCCAAACAGAGATGAATTTGATGGAGAGGTTCTTGGATTTCCATACCAAAGCTTGCGTGTGCCCTTTGATGAATCTTGGGTTAGCTTGAAGGAACGTCCGGGTTTTCTTCGTCTGCGCGGCAGAGAGTCGTTAGCTTCACTGCATGATCAGAGTTTAATTGCCCGGCCGATTCAACATTTTGAATGCTCAGCGACAACCTGTCTGGAATTCGAGCCGGATAGCTTCCTGCAAATGGCTGGATTAGTCCTCTATTATGATGACAGTGATTACTATTATTTGCGTGTTACCGCTGATGAGATTCGTGGAACTAGTTTGGGTGTTGTGCTGTGTAGAGGTGGTAAATACGATGAGATTTCCTCTATGCAACTCTCTGTGAAGAATTGGGATCGTTATTATCTAAAGGCGGAAATTCATGGACGTGATCTGTTGTTTTATGCTTCATCAGACGGGGTGAATTGGACAGCTGTCTGTACTCCCTTAGATTTTGGTACGCTTTCGGATGAATATGGCGGCAAGCTTGGCTTTACCGGTTCCTATGTCGGGGTATGTGCTCAGGATTTGGATCAGCAAGCGAAGCCAGCTTATTTTGACTATTTTGAATATAAAGCTTTATAGGGGTTCGGAAAAACCATAACATTCTTCATATTCTATTTTAGGATAAAATGTTAATTTTTACTTATCTTACATAGAAAGGGATGTTTATGATTTTGAAAAAGACTTATAAAGCCGCAATAACCTGCACGCTCTTGCTGAATCTGGCCCTGTCCTCTGCTGCAATGGCCGCACCCATCGACGTCGACGTGAGTAATTTGAAAGAAGTCCAGACTTCTGGACCGGAAAAGGTTTGGGTTGGAGAATGGAAGGGCGACGATACGATTATTGTGGACACACAAGGAAATGTTACTACAGTTGGAGAACTCAAAGAGTCTTCAAGCTTTGTACCTCCGGCAGATGACAATCTTATAAATAATGAATTGCTGGCACCGGAGCTGATAACACCTACTTTTGAACCAGATTCTCCGCAAGCCACTCTATCTTCCGCATATGGTCATGCGTGGCCGTATACAGCCGAAAATAGTTATGGGATTAACTGTTATGGTTATGCCTTAAGATTTCCAGGAGCAATCAATCCTGGTGATGGAGACGGGGTCTCGAATGTCAGAGATCCTGCCTATTTTACTAATGTGTATTATACTGCTGGTCTTGTAGTTCAAGATGGCAATACGAATCCTTTATACTTTAAGCCGGGTTGGCGGATACTTCCGGGCCGAACTGCAGCGATTAATTCCGATGAACATCGAATTGCACTTAGAGTGGGGTGGATCGACTCAAATGGCAATGGTAAAGTCGATATTCCTGAGGATAACGTTGATTACCACTTCATGCTTCAAAATAGCTCAGGTTTATGGTCAGAGAAACATGGACATCAAGCGTCTCAAAATACGGCAATTACAGATCCTAGCAATTTCGTCTGGAGCAATGGCTCTCTTTATGGTTTTTACAATAGCGTAACCGTTTATATTGCTGCAAAAGTATTTTAGAATTTCATAAAACATTACGTATGGAATAGCGATAGTCTTTTTTTTGAAGATTATGGCTATTCTTTTTTTAGTGTCGAATTGTTTATGGGATTTTGTATACATTTTTTAGATTTCATGTGATACAATTAAATTGTACACAAATTAAATGAAGGTGGTTATTTTGATGGTATGGGTAGCTAATATTATGGTCGGTGTTGTTGCGTTAATACATATCTATATTGTTTATTTAGAAATGTTCGCTTGGTCAAAGCCAAAAGGGCTTCGAGTCTTTGGAATGACACAGGAAGTTGCGGATGCTTCTAAAACACTGGCAGCGAACCAAGGGTTATACAATGGATTTTTGGCGGCAGGTTTAATTTGGGGATTGGTTCATCCGAATGTAAATTTCGGCCATCAAATTGAAATTTTCTTCTTGGCAACAGTTATTGTGGCGGCATTATATGGTGGACTGACGGTGAAAAAGTCTATTTTGTTTATGCAAGGTCTTCCAGCTTTAATTGCATTAATCCTCGTGGTTTCGATTTAAGATAACATAGAAGTAATCGATTAGGTTTCTACCTCGCGTACATGCGTGGTGGAAGCCTTTTTTGCGTAAGATCAAGAAATTATCGGGTAAGGAAATGCGCTGGATTAAAAACAGGACAGGAATTATGAACAGGTGTACCAAAAAACAGTAGAGAAGTGGTTGATTAATGTGTTATAGGTACAGGTGTGGTCCTTAGATAAGATTTAAGGGACTTTTTCAAACCCATTACATGCTTGTGTGGGCTGAATGAGTAGACAGAATGGCGTTTAATCTGAAAGTTCTAGACTTTAAAAGTAAATTCTCATCATAAAAAAAGAGCTGCTACCCAGCAGGGATCACCTGTCAGGGAAACAGCTCTTTTTATGTGCTGGTTTAAATGAGGATCTTATTTAATAGAGGCTGCATAAATCGCTTCTACAGATTTGGAGAGGAGCGCGTTAAACTCTTCTTCTGACTGCACAGCGCTTAGTCCCTGTGATAACGCACGTGAGAAGCTGGCGATCAGTCCTTGATTATGGGCGAGCTTATCGTTGGCCTCCGCTTGTGTGTAACCGCCGGACAAAGCGACAATTCGCAAAACATGAGGGTCATCCATTAATTCGCGGTAGAAATTATTCTCCGTTGGGATGGAGAGCTTAAGCATGACCTTCACGTCTTTGCCCAGCGTAGACAATTGGGCCGATAGTTCTTCTTTTAACAGCTTCTCTGAAGCTGTTTTATCAGCACTGTGGATATCAACTTCCGGTTCGATAATAGGAACGAGTCCCGCTGCTAAAATTTGCTTACCGATTTCAAACTGCTGTTCAACCACTTTTTTGATACCAGCAGGGTTAGCCTCTTTAATCACCGAGCGCATTTTTGTACCAAAGATCTTACGTTCGTTGGCCCGCTTCAGAAGATCACTCAAGCCTGGAATAGGCTTCATTAGTTGTACTCCGTCTTCAGGGTCGGCAAGCCCTTTATCAATTTTCAGGAAAGGCACAATCCCTTTTTTCTCCCATAGAAAATCGGCAGTATATTGCCCGTCTATGGAACGATCCATTGTGTTCTCAAATAAGATTGCACCCAGTATATGCTTAGAATCAAATGCAGGGCTCTTGATAATGCGCGTTCTCATCTCGTGAACCAACCCATACATTTGATCTTCATTAGAGTAACTGTCCTCTGCAACACCATATTGCAGCAGCGCTTTTGGTGTACTGCCACCACTTTGATCCAAGGCAGCTATAAATCCCTGTCCCGTCCGAATTCTTTCCCATTGCTCCATATTCATGAAAATTCTCCTTCCTTTCGTGAACTGAATGAAAATTTATATGTTCATTAACTATAACACTTAATGTAGCGGCTCTAAACAAATGGTATTGTAAACTCGGCTGGTAACTAGTCTATTGTAAGGGGGTTTGAATCTGCGATATAAGGACTTCTGGGTCCGGCTGTTCTATGAGGATGACGTGGTATCTACGTGTAAGGTCTCCTGAGTCCGGACTATCGATGGCGAGGACTTGCAGCGTCCGCATACGAGAACGAATCGACGTCTGAGGTCACCTGAGTCTGGACTAGCCAAGATTGAAGATACTACAGCATCGTTCGGACTGTATCGCAGCTATTTGGTGTTTTTGGAGCATTATTCAGAAGTATCGGACCGCATAGCTCTTATTGCCAAGTTTTTGCTCCAAAGAGGAGTGGATTTGGTCGAATAGCTGCACCTGAGTCCGATAGCATGGCGAAATGATCAAAATCTGCGAAATAGCGTCTCCTGAGTCCGGACCGTCGATGGCGGGGACTCGTAGCCTCCGCAGACGAGTAAGAATCGAAGTAGAATGTCACCTGAGTCCGAACCCATAGTTAGTGTGGACATAAAGCCTCAACTGACGTGTACGAATCGACGTCTGAGGTCACCAGAGTCCGGACTAGCCAAGATTGAAGATACTACAGCATCGTTCGGACTGTATCGCAGCTATTTGGTGTTTTTGGAGCATTATTCAGAAGTATCGGACCGCATAGCTCTTATTGCCAAGTTTTTGCTCCAAAGAGGAGTGGATTTGGTCGAATAGCTGCAGCTGAGTCCGATAGCATGGCGAAATGACCAAAATCTGTGAAATAGCGCCACTGAGTCCGGACTTTCGATGGCGAGGATGTGTAGCCTCAGCAGACGATTAAGAATCGACGTATAGCGTCATCTGAGTCCGAACCCATAGTTAGTGTGGACATAAAGCCTCAACTGACGTGTACGAATCGACGTCTGAGGTCACCTGTGTCCGGACTAGCCAAGATTGAAGATACTACAGCATCGTTCGGACTGTATCGCAGCTATTTGGTGTTTTTGGAGCATTATTCAGAAGTATCGGACCGCATAGCTCTTATTGCCAAGTTTTTGCTCCAAAGAAGAGTATATTTGGTCGAATAGCTGCATCTGGGTCCGATAGCATGGCGAAATGGGCTAAATCTGCGAAATAGCGTCTCCTGAGTCCGGACAGTTGATGATGATGACGTGGAGCCTCCGCATACGAGCACGAATCGACGTTTGAGGGCACCTGAGTCAGTTTCTTCCATGGTGTGGACATAAAACCACCGCAGACGAGTACGAATCGAAATTTGAGGTCATCTGAGTCCGGATTAGCCAAGATTGATGATACTACCGCATCGTTCGGACTGTATTGCAGCTATTTGGTGTTTTTGGATCATTTTTCAGGAGTATCGGACCGCATAGCTCTTATTGCCAAGTTTTTGCTCCAAAGAGGAGTATATTTGGTCGAATAGCTGCACCTGAGTCCGATAGCATGGCGAAATGATCAAAATCTGCGAAATAGCGTCTCCTGAGTCCGGACCGTCGATGGCGGGGACGAGTAGCCTCAGCAGACGATTAAGAATCGACATATAGCGTCATCTGAGTCCGAACCCATAGTTAGTGTGGACATAAAGCCTCAACTGACGAGTACGAATCGACGTCTGAGGTCACCTGAGTCCGGACTAGCCAAGATTGAAGATACTACAGCATCGTTCGAACTGTATCGCAGCTATTTGGTGTTTTTGGAGCATTATTCAGAAGTATCGGACCGCATAGCTCTTATTGCCAAGTTTTTGCTCCAAAGAGGAGTGGATTTGGTCGAATAGCTGCAGCTGAGTCCGATAGCATGGCGAAATGACCAAAATCTGTGAAATAGCGCCTCCTGAGTCCGAACCCATAGTTAGTGTGGACATAAAGCCTCCGCAGACGAGTAAGAATCGACGCTAAGGTCTCCAAGATCCGATCTCGCCGCAGCGGAGATGCGGGTAAACATAATGTTACTCCAAGCAGAAACTAAAGACGCTCGATGCGAACTTTAAAGTGATCCCCCAAAGCGCACACTTAGCAAACTACACTCACAGGGTACTCCTAGCAAACTTCAGAACAATCCCAATGGTTCACCTAGCAAACTCAAGACATTCACAGGCTTCCCTTCCCTTAGCAAACTACAATCACAGGGTTCACTTCATTTCACAAGGTTCACCTAGCACACCTCAACTCGTTCCCAATGGTACTCTTAGCAAACTTCAACCTATCCCCAATGGGCCTCTTTGCAACGTCATCTCATCCCCAATCGTTCTCTTCGCAGACTCCAAGCCACTCCAATGTGCTCAGCGAAAATTCCTTCGAAGTATTCTCAAATAATATTCCTCGAAGCAGTCACTTTTTATGCTTAATTCCCAAACTTGGAATCAAAGCGCATAGTCTTCATCAAGGCACGCCAGACCAAACCACTTCATTACTTAAAGTTAGTTTAAACACAGTGGAAGGATGAGCATATTTAGGCGACTGGGAATTTTGTTTATGTTGTAAACAGCTTTGTATGAACAATTTTAAATCAGAGTGTGTTAAGTCAGAGCGCCTAAACCCATGCTGGGAGCGGGTTGTTAAGTTATTTGTGGATTATTTCCCAGTAATTTAATACGAATAATCCAATAAGATAATTGATGTGACATTAATCATAATTACCAATTTGAAGCTTTGTGAAAATAATAACTTTTCGTAAATGTCGAAATGAGGTTGACGAATAAAAATATCAGTCGTATGATTGATTCTACTGAGTATGCTAGTAATTAAAAGTAAGTTAATAAATAATATATAACAGCGGGAGGAATGAAAGTGGAATCATCAACATTTGTGCTTTTTGGCGCTACAGGAGATTTAGCAAAACGTAAAATCTATCCTGCACTATATAACCTCTTTTTAGATGGTCAAATTTCAGGTCCTCTCTCAGTGATTGGATTAGGAAGAAGAGAAGTTTCAACCGAAGCTTTCCGTAAGCAAGTCCTGCAATCTTTGCAGACATTTTCTAGACAGCCGGCAGTAGAATCTCCACAGTTGCAGGTTTTCTTGGAAGCTTTTGAATATAGCGTTCTAGATGTAGGTAATACAGAGGATTATTTGAAGCTACTGGAGCATGTTAAACGTCGTGAGCAATTTTTTAACATTCCGGAGAATCGGATGTTCTATTTATCGGTGGGTCCTGAGTTTTTCAAGGAAATTGCCGCCAATATTCACTCCAGTGGTCTGGGATCTACGAAGGGCTGGAAGCGTCTGATTATTGAGAAGCCTTTTGGTACAGATTTGCAAACAGCAAGAGAGTTAAATGACAGCTTGAATGCCGTATTTACTGAAGAGGAGATTTTCCGAATTGACCACTTCTTGGGTAAACCGATGGTTCAGAATCTGGAAGTCCTAAAATATTCAAATCCTGTGCTTAGAGCACTGTGGAAAAATCGATATATCGCAAATGTGCAAATTACGGCGAGTGAGATTGTTGGCGTTGAAGAACGGGCAGGCTATTATGATAAAGCTGGGGCACTTCGTGATATGTTCCAGAACCATATGCTGCAATTGCTCATGATGATGGCGATGCAGCTTCCAAAAGGCAGTACACCTGAAGAGATCCGTGGGAAGAAAAGATATGTCATGGAGCGCCTCATTCCGCTAAGTAAAGACGAAGTTAATCAATATGTTGTCCGCGGACAATATGCTGAAGGTGAAATTAAAGGTAAATCTGTTGCAGGATACTTAGATGAACCAGGAATTAGCCAATCCTCACAAAATGAGACGTTTATTGCAGCGCGATTGTTTATAGATGATCCATTGTGGAATGAAGTTCCGTTCTATATCCGTACCGGCAAGAGAATGAAAGAGAAATCAACAAGAATTGTTATAGAATTTAAAGAACCGTTTAATGATAACAATAACAAAAATAAAGGGAATGACGTTCCAAATCTACTCATTATCGAGATCGGTCCGAATGAAGCCATTACGCTTCAGTTGAATACGAAGGATCAGCTGCAAAAAGGGAAACTTGAACCTGTCCTCGCTACTTATGAAGCCGGAACTTCAGACGTACCAGAAGCTTACGAAAATCTGATCTTTGATGCGCTTCGTGGTGATGCCACTTTCTTCGCTCACTGGAAAGAAGTCGAGCTGTCATGGCAATGGGTTACACCAATCCAGGAAGCTATGGAAGAGGGGCTAATGCCACTTCATACCTATGCTTCAGGTTCTTATGGTCCAGATGCGGCTGTGGAGCTTTTGGGTGAAGACCGCTGGTGGTTTGATGATGCAGATCAGGAGTCAGATCTTCTCGACGCTCAAGCAGAAGTTGCAGCAGCGCAGGAATCTATACGGCCAGGGGCTTAAGCCCCTGCCTGTTTTTTTTGCCAATTTAGCTAAAATACATCACAAGAATCTATAAATCGGAGGGAATTTACATGAAAGTAGGATTAGTTGGGTTAGGAAAAATGGGTTTTAATTTGGGTCAAAATTTGCTGGATCATGGACATGAGGTAGTTGCTTTTGATCTGAATGCACCTGCTGTAGAAGAAATGAAAGCTAAAGGCGCTAGTGGAGCAGTAACGCTTCCTGAATTGGTGCAGCAATTGGAAACACCAAGAATCATTTGGATCATGGTTCCGCATCAAGTCGTTGATTCAGTAATCGCTGAACTCACTCCACAATTGTCTAAAGGTGATATCGTTATTGAAGCGGGAAACTCGCACTACAAGGAATCTATTCGTCGGTATGAGGAATTGAAGGAGCACGGGATTCACTTTATGGATGCAGGTACCTCTGGCGGTATGGAAGGTGCTCGTAATGGCGCTTGTTACATGGTTGGCGGAGATCCCGAAGCTTGGGAGGTTGTGGAGCCTATTTTCCGTGATACAGCTGTAGAAAGCGGCTTTTTATATGCTGGTAAGGCAGGTAGCGGCCATTTTCTAAAAATGGTGCATAACGGTATCGAATACGGCATGATGGCTGCTATCGGTGAAGGTTTTGAGGTTCTTGAAAAGAGTGAATTTGACTACAACTTTGAGGAAGTAGCTCGGGTGTGGAATCACGGCTCTGTTATCCGTTCATGGCTGATGGAACTTGTGGAACGTGCCTTCTCGAAGGACGCTAAACTAGATGAGATCAAGGGCATTATGCATTCGTCTGGTGAAGGCAGATGGACGCTTGAAACCGCCTTTGATCTACAAGCGGCGACTCCGGTTATCGCAATGGCGTTATTGATGCGTTACCGTTCCCTTGAGACCGACACATTCACTGGCAAAGTAGTTGCTGCACTGCGTAACGAATTCGGCGGACATGCTGTGGAAACTAAATAAGATTAGCCGACTCTGAATTGAGTGTTTACAAGCTCGAATTTCCCGCAATTTATGTTGCGGAGAAATTTGGGCTTTTTATTTTAAGGGGAATAGATAATGGGAAGTATAGATGGAGTACGAATTTAATGCAGTTTACATATTTTAGGGGTAGAAGGGTAAGTTAGGAAGCAAGGGGGAGATTTCATGCGAAGTGGAATTCGTGAGCGACTTCATTTTCTAAATAAATTTCTGCATGCGCCCCGACAATATGGTAGTGTGACTCCCAGTTCACATTGGCTGGCCCAGACATTGCTTGATCCAGTGCCTTGGAACCAAGTGCATTCTATGGCTGAGTTGGGTGCGGGGACTGGTGCAATCACAAGGTTTATTCCGCGTGGAGAAAAGACCGGTATGAATGTTCTTCTATTTGAAATAGATCCTGATTTTCGCAGGCAATTAAGAGAGGAATTCCCCGGATGTTTCTGCAACAACGATTGTCTCCGGCTGCGTCTTGCGCTTCATAACAGCAGTCTGGAGAAGCTGGATTGTATCGTGAGTAGTTTGTCTTTGATGAATTTCTCGAAGCCAGACCGCACTAGGTTTATGGAACAGATCATTTCTTCTTTAAAAGAAGGAGGGTGGTTTATAACCTATGAATATTTTCCGCGGATGAAAACAGAGTTGAGCCAGCATTTTGAGATCCTACACACGAAGTGGGTGCTGCTGAATTTCCCACCAGCGCTAGTTTATATTTGCAGGAAAAAAACCACAACGCAAGTGCAACGCGAAAATCCCAAATCAACAGTCAACGTAGTCCCAAACTCTCAGGTTTATACAAAAAGATAATCATCTTTATACAACAAATGCCGTCACCCATTACTCATTGGGGAACGGCATTTTTAATTGGGCACCGAAGGCATTTGAGCCCGATCAATAGAGAAGCTCAATATTCTCTTTGTTCAAACGCTTCAACCAAACCTCAGAAGGCTGGCGGTCTGTGATCAAAAAGTCGATTTGGCCAAGCTCGATCAGCTTCGTAAAGGCGGTCTTATCGAATTTGGTGTGATCGGCCAGGAGTATGACCTTGTTAGCTTGACGTAGCATATATTTCTTGAGCTCACACTCCGGTTCATTAGAATCTGTGATGCCCCGCTCCATATCTATTCCTTTACAACTGATAACCGCAGTGTCCACATTGTATCTTTGAATGGTGTCATGTGCTACAGGACCCACGAGTGACATGGATCGGTAACGTAAAGAACCACCGGTAGAGATGATATCCATCCCTGAATTCGAGAACTCATGCAAAATATTAATCGAGTTCGTGATAATGGTCAAATTGTTTTTATTGCCAAGCAGTTTTAGAAACTCAAAGGCTGTGGAGCTAGGATCCACCATTAACGTATCTCCATCATTGATTAAATCAAGCGCCTTAAGGGCGATTCCCCGTTTGATATCTGTATTCAGCGCATTGCGTGTAACAAAAGGCAAATCCTCGTTCGTGTGACGATTCAGCATGGCCCCGCCATAGGTTCGGCTTAGGATGCCATCCTTCTCCAGCTTCTCCAAGTCTCTGCGTATCGTCTCTTCTGTAACTTCAAACATCCGGCTTAGATCAGAGACTAAAACTCGTTTATCCTGATGAACAAGATCTATGATTTTTTTGCGTCTTTCAGCTGCAAGCATAGGGATCACCTTTCCGAAATCTGTATATTCCTTAATCATAGCTCCAAATATCTGTGTTTTGCAATAAAATCAACGTAGAATCATGTTTGTTTTCCAATAATATTCACAAAACGGATATAAAACAAATAAAAACAACATAAATAATATTTAAAATGTTGACAACAAAGATTTACGGGCATACGATGAAGGAGAAAAGAAGTTCTGTAGTGGTAATTAGATTTGAAAGATACCAGAGCCGGCCCAGTTGCGATTCAGAGGCCAGCCTGAGACGCTGCAGCCGGGATACTACGCTCTAGCTTGCAGAGTTGTGTGTAAAACTTTGGTGTTGATAAATTAACTTTAGGAGGCTGGTCAAGCAATGAGCACGCATGTGTATTATGTTCCATCGATCAATATTATGGGCAAAGGATGCTTGCAGGAGATTGGTCCATACATCCAAGAGCTTAAATTAAAAAAGGCGCTTGTAGTTACGGACAAATTCCTTATGAAAAGTGGCATTGCTGGTAAATTGCTGGCGGTATTGGAGGAAGCGGGGATTGAATATGCCATCTATGATGAAGTGAAACCCAATCCGACCTGTAAAAATGTCCACGATGGCGTAGATTATCTCAAGTCGCAGAATTGTGATTATCTGATTTCCATCGGCGGTGGATCACCACAGGATACTGCCAAAGCCATTGGTATCCTTGCCACAAATGGCGGTCATATCAAAGAATATGAAGGTGTACACAAGTCTAAGCATAAATCACTGCCGATTGTTGCCGTGAATACCACAGCCGGTACTTCGGCTGAAGTGACCATTAACTATGTAATCACAGACGAAGAACGCAAAGTGAAGATGGTTATGGTAGATAAAAACAGCCTTGCGACGATTTCAGTCAACGATCCTGAGCTTATGGTTGAGAAACCCGCTGCACTTACCGCGGCCACGGGTATGGATGCACTGACTCATGCGATTGAAGCGTTGGTGACGCCAGGAGCTTATCCGGTAACTGATGCTACGGCACTAGCCGCAGTGGAGCTAATTTTTGCTAATCTGGCTCGTACTGTGAAGAATGGCCATGATATCGAAGCGCGTGAACAGATGGTATACGCGATATTCCTTGGCGGATTGGCTTTCAATAATGCGGGGCTTGGTTATGTGCATGCGATGGCGCATCAGCTGGGCGGCGTATACGATCTGCCGCACGGCGTATGTAACGCGATGCTGCTGCCTTTTGTGGAAGAAGAAAATGCCAAATATGTGCCTGAGAAATTCAGATCCATTGCTAAAGCGATTGGACTTAATGTAGAGAACCAAACGGATAAACAATGCGCAGATTTCGTAATTGAGTCGATCAAGGCGTTGTCTAAAGAAGTAGGGATTCCAGCCAAATTATCCGAGCTTGGTGTAGAAGAAGTAGATCTTGATCTTCTGGCTGAAAATTCGATGAAGGATGCTTGTGCACCAGGGAACCCTTTTATTCCTACTAAAGAAGAAGTTATTACACTGTTCAAAAAAATATTATAAATCACCCCTTATCATAGGAGATTGTTTATGAATAATCACATCGCCGTTGACATCGGGGCCTCAAGTGGGCGGCTGGTGCGCGGAATATTGCAAGAAGGTATTCTTTCCTTAGAAGAGCTTCATCGCTTTAGCAATAGCTTTACGGAACAAGAGGGTTCCTGTTTCTGGGACATTGATTATTTAGTAGAGCAGATTATGATCGGGCTTCAGAAAGCTAAAACCGATGGGATTACTACCTGTACGCTTGGTATTGATACATGGGGTGTAGATTATGTGCTGGTAGATGCGGAAGGGAATCGTGTTCAGGAAGTATACGCCTACCGTGACCGCAGAACGGATCTGGCTGTGGATCAGGTGGCACAGCAGCTTTCACCACAAACCGTCTATGAAAAGACAGGAATCCAGCAGTTATCCATCAATACCTTGAATCAATTATATGTTCATAAAGAAGAAGAGTTAGCGCAAGCGGATCAAATTTTACTTGTACCAGATTATCTATATTACCGACTGACTGGCTGCAAGATCAATGAGGTTACTATCGCATCTACAACACAGCTGTTGAATCTGGAAAGCCGGGATTTTGACGATGACCTATTAGAATTTTTGAATATCAGGAAAGATCAATTTGCAAAATTAACTGAGCCTGGTGTAGTGGTTGGTCCTCTTGACGAAGCTTTAATCCAACAATATGACCTGCCTGAATGCCAACTGATTTGTGTGGCTTCCCATGATACGGCCTCAGCAGTGCTAGGTGCTCCACTTCAAGAAGGTTCAGCTTATATCAGCAGTGGAACTTGGTCTTTACTCGGTGTAGAAAGAACGGAGCCTCTAAATTCTCTACAAGCCATGCAGGCCAACTACACCAATGAGTGGGGAGCCTACGGAACTTATAGATTCCTCAAAAATGTAATGGGCTTATGGCTTATTCAAGAGGTTCGCAGATTACTGAACAATTGTTATAGTTTTGCGGAGCTTGCAGAGCTTGCGCAGGGAGAAGAGGGGTTTCGCAGCCTCATCCCTTGTAATGTACCAAGGTTTCTAAATCCATCCAACATGATAGAAGAAATCCGCAGTGCCTGTATGGAGAGTGGGCAGCCCGTTCCGGAGACACCTGGACAGTTAGCACGTTGTGTTTTTGACAGCTTGGCGTTATCCTATCTAACTTATTTGGAAGAGTTGGAGGAGCTGACAGAAGGTCGGATCGAGGGATTGCAAATTGTCGGCGGCGGGGCGAACAATCGGCTTTTATGCCAACTAACAGCTGACGTTATTGGCAGGGAAGTAAAGGCTGGACCAACGGAAGCGACTGCCCTAGGAAATATAGTAGTGCAGATGATTAGCACAGATTCCATTGCAGACATAACTGAGGCAAGAGCTATTATCGAACAATCTTTTGAAATAACATCATACATTCCGCAGCCGATCAAGCATTTTGATAACATTCTAAATCGCTGGAGAAGCCTTCATCTGTCCAGAGTGAATGAGCTTATCTAAGCGAAACAGACATTGCACTATTTTAGGAGGATAAACAGTATGGATCAGAGCATTATCACTAGCTATAACGAAGCCAAAAAACTATACGCAGCCCACGGTATTGATGTGGATAATGTGCTGGAGCGACTCGCGCAAATTAAAATTTCCATACATTGCTGGCAGGGAGATGATGTAAAAGGTTTTCTTTTTAAGGAAAAAGAACTAAGCGGGGGCATTGCGGTAACGGGAAGTTATCCGGGCCGGGCAGGTACACCAGATGAACTACGTCAAGATTTAGAAAAGGCGTTATCTCTTATTCCTGGTAAACATAAGGTTAACCTGCATGCTATTTACGCAGATACAGATGAACCTGTAGATTTGGATGAACTAGAGCCACGACATTTTCAATCCTGGGTGGATTGGGCGAAGGAGCAGGGCTTAGGGCTTGATTTTAACCCTACTTGTTTCTCACATCCAAAAGCAGCCGATGGATTCACTCTCAGTCATTCGGACGCGGAGATTCGGGATTTCTGGATCAGACACTGTAAAGCTTCACGTACGATCGCTGAGCATTTTGGACGGGAGCTGGGTCAGCCTTGTGTGACGAATTTTTGGATTCCAGACGGTTATAAAGATACGCCAGTAGATCGGCTAGCTCCAAGAGTACGTTTAAAAGAGTCGCTGGATGAGATTTTTAGTCAGGAAATAGATCCGCTTTATAATTTGGATGCCTTGGAAAGTAAACTGTTTGGAATTGGTTCTGAAAGTTATGTGGTTGGCTCTCATGAATTCTATATGGGTTATGGTTTAACAAATGGAAAAGCGATCTGTTTGGATGCGGGACATTTTCATCCTACAGAAGTGATATCGAATAAATTATCTTCGATTCTGATGTTCAGTGAGCAGCTGCTGCTGCATGTCAGTAGACCTGTCCGCTGGGATAGTGACCATGTGGTAACAATGGATGATGAGCTGCTGGAAATCGCCCGTGAATTGGTTCGTGGGGATTTACTTCCTCGTACGAATATTGGATTGGATTTCTTTGATGGCAGTATCAATCATCTCGCGGCATGGGTCATAGGTACCCGCAATACTATTAAGGCGTTGCTGCGTGCGATGCTGGAACCAGTGGAAGAACTTAAGCAAATCGAGCGGTCCGGGGATTACACTTCACGTCTTGCTCTGGTAGAAGAGTTCAAATCGTATCCGTTTGGAGCGGTCTGGGATTACTACTGTGCCTCACAAGGTTCACCGGTGCGTGAACAATGGCTTACTGAAGTGAAAAATTATGAACAAGACGTTTTGTCTTTAAGATAAAAGTGGATACGGAGAGCAGCAAATACAAAGGAGAGAATAGACTATGAGTACGTCCTTGTTAGAATCAAAAGGTTATATTGCCAGCAGTGAAGCTCCATTTATTCAGGAAATGTCAGAGATCACCCGTCATATGTGGGAGCTTGGCTGGGATGAACTGAATGGTGGGAATGTCAGCTATTTGCTGGATGAGAATGAAGTGGCTAAGTATATTAATGTACTGGAGCCGTTGCGCACGATCAAACTCACCTTTCCGGTAAAAGAATTAGCAGGCAAGTACTTTATCGTAACAGGTTCGGGCAAATATTTCAGAAATGTGATTAAAGACCCTGAAGCGAATCTGGGTGTGTTAAGAGTTAGTGGCAATGGCGAAAGTGTGGAAGTATTGTGGGGATTGCGGAATGGTGCAGTTCCTACGAGTGAGCTCGCTTCGCATTTTATGAGTCATATTGAACGCTTGAAAGTAGATCCCACACACCGTATCGTGCTGCATACACATGCTACAAATGTGATCGCGATGACCTTCACGCATGATCTGGACGAACTGAAGTTTACCAAAACGTTATGGGAAATGTGCACAGAGTGCCTTGTTGTTTTCCCTGATGGGGTCAGTGTTATTCCGTGGATTGTTCCGGGCAGCAGTGAAATCGGCCGTGAGACTGCCAAAAAAATGAAGGATCACCGTTTAGTCATCTGGCCGCAGCATGGGATTTTTGGCACGGGCTCCACCATGGATGCTACCTTTGGTCTAGTAGAAACGGTTGAAAAGGCTGCGACGATCTACAACTTGATTGGCGGTAGAGAAATCAAACAAAAGATCACAGACCAACAGCTATGGGATTTAGCTAAAGCATTTGGAGTTACACCTAAAGCGGGGATTCTTGAAGTCTAGAGAGTCATTATAATTTGGTAAAAACCGGGCATTCGTAGATTCTGCGAGGTCCGGTTTTTTTGTCTTTTTCTTAAAATTTGCATTTCCCATCTTTTGGGTAGATAATAAGCTTACTTAAAGTAATCAATTAATAAATTGGAGGTAACATATGAATACAGAGCAACTATTTTCACCTTTTCAAGTGGGGAATCTTTCGCTGTCGAACCGATTTGTAATGGCGCCGATGACACGCGCGCAGTCTCCGAATGGTATGCCGGGAAGCAATGTTGCCGCTTATTATCGTAGACGTGCAGAGGGTGGAGTGGGATTAATTGTTACTGAGGGTACTGCGGTAAATCATCCAGCGGCTGTCAGTCACCGAGATATTCCTAATATACATGAAGAAGCATCTTTAGAAGGCTGGAAGAAGGTTGTGGAAGAGGTTCACGCAGCTGGGGGCAAGATCATCCCGCAGCTTTGGCATGTGGGGATGGCGCGTACAATCGGCGAGTATCCTAACGTTGAAGCCCTTCCTGTAGGCCCTTCGGGTCTGAATTTAGCAGGTGAGCCGGTGACAGAGCCGCTGACCACAGAAGAGGTTGAAAGCTTAGTATCAGCCTTCGCTCAAGCGGCGGCAAATGCCAAAAACGTTGGCTTTGATGGCATCGAGCTGCATGGCGCTCATGGGTATCTGATAGACCAGTTCTTCTGGGATAGAACGAATAAACGTACCGATCGTTACGGTGGCGATTTGGTAGGAAGAACAACATTCGCTGTCGAGATCATTAAAGCATGCCGTCAAGCGGTTGGACCAGACTTCCCAATCGTGCTGCGCTTTTCCCAGTGGAAGTTGGGGGCGTATGATGAGAAGCTGGCGAAGACTTCAGAAGAACTTGCGAGTTTCCTGGCACCGCTTAGCGAAGCGGGTGTAGATATTTTTCATTGCTCGACCCGACGCTTCAGTCAACCTGAATTTGCTGGCTCTGATCTTAATTTAGCTGGGTGGACTAAGAAGCTTACCGGGAAGCCGTGTATTACAGTGGGCTCTATTGGCCTGCAAAGCGATTTCTTCGCAGAAGATAAAGCTCAGAAGCCTGCGGATAATATCGATGAGTTAACTGAAAGGTTCGCTCGGGAGGAGTTTGATTTGGTTGCAGTGGGCAGAGCGCTTATTAGCGATCCGGCTTGGCCCGCTAAAGTACAAAGCGGAGCGATAGACGAAATCATCCCATTTACTCCTGAAGCGACGAATACGCTTTACTAAAACTAGCAGAATATACAATGACTATTTTTTTAGGTAAGAGGTTGTGTAACTGTTTCAAGAGTAGTGTATCTGCTTATAATAGTAGCATACCCCCTTAATATGATAGAACTTGACCCTGCCAAACGTTGGCGGGGTATTTTTTTGTCGATATGCAACGCTCCTTTACATCATTAATAGACCGGGCACTTCTATGTTAGGCCAGCAATATGTTATAATTTTAAATTAGCAAAGTATAAAAATAATTGTTGAACAATAGAGGACGTGAAAACAGCATGACAAAGGGGAACCACAACTCACCGGACTTAAAATCCGGCAAGGGTTCTAAGGATTATTCGAAATATTTTGATTTTAGTGATGCAAAGGTAATTAGTGAAGAAGAAGGTAAAGTTACTTACCGGATTAAAGGAAGAAATGTGCAAATTAATAGCCAGCCTGACTATAAAGAAGGAAAACGGCGCGGCAAGGAAGAAATAGAAGTTCATTATGATTTCGAGATTCCTGAAGAGATGCAGAATTTCGGAGTGGGCAAATATTATCATATAACGACTTATGGCTGCCAAATGAATGAGCATGACACGGAAACGATGAAGGGCCTATTGGAACAGATGGGCTACCGCAGTGTCGCTGACCGTAATGATGCGGATCTCATTTTGCTGAATACTTGTGCGATTCGGGAGAACGCCGAGGATAAAGTATTTGGAGAGCTTGGACATCTTAAGAACCTGAAGATCGAGAAGCCGGGTCTGTTGTTAGGGGTATGCGGTTGCATGTCCCAAGAGGAAGGCGTAGTCAACCGGATTATGTCAAAGCATGGCTTCGTGGATATGATCTTCGGTACGCATAATATTCACCGGTTGCCACACCTCATTAAAGAAGCGGTATTTAGTAAAGAGCTTGTGGTTGAGGTATGGTCCAAAGAAGGCGACATTATTGAGAACTTGCCGAAGAAGCGGGAAGGCATGCGCGCTTGGGTGAACATTATGTATGGTTGTGATAAGTTCTGCACGTATTGCATCGTACCGTTTACACGCGGTAAAGAACGCAGTCGTCGTCCAGAGGACGTCATCGCTGAGGTGAGAGAGCTTGCGCGCCAAGGCTTCAAGGAAGTAACGCTACTGGGGCAGAACGTAAATGCTTACGGTAAAGATTTTACAGATATTGATTACACCTTCGGTAACCTGATGGATGATATGCGTCTGATTGATATTCCACGCATTCGCTTTATGACATCGCATCCACGAGATTTTGATGATAAATTGATTGAGGTTTTAGGCAAAGGCGGCAACTTGGTGGAGCATATCCATCTGCCGGTTCAATCGGGAAGTACTGCCGTTCTTAAGAAAATGAGCCGTAAATATACCCGGGAAGCTTATCTGGAATTAGTACGCAAGATTAAGATAAGTGTGCCGAATGCTGTATTAAGTACCGATATTATCGTTGGTTTCCCTGGGGAGACTGATGAGCAATTTGAAGATACCCTATCGCTTGTGCGTGAGGTTGGGTATGATATGGCATATACGTTCATTTATTCTCCACGGGAGGGCACACCAGCAGCAGCGATGGAAGATAATGTACCGATGTCGGTGAAGAGTGAACGTCTGCAAAGATTAAATGATCTCATCAAAGAGAACAGCCGGATCATTAATGACCGGATGCTGGGTGAAGTTGTAGAGGTGCTGGTAGAAGGGGAGAGTAAGAATAACTCCGAAGTCCTTTCCGGCCGTTCCCGAGCTAACAAGCTGGTCCATTTTGAAGGTCCTAAGGAGCTTATCGGCACATTTGTAAACGTGAGAATTACAGATACCAAAACATGGTACATTAAAGGGGATATTGTGGTTGAGGCCGCAGCTGTTCATTAATCACATACGAATGGGGAGATGACTAATGAGTACAGAAGAACAACAGTTGAATAAATATGGAATGAAAACTTATAATACCCGTGATCTGATCGTTCGCGAGGATATTATGGGCAAAGCTAAAGAACTAGCATCATTAATCTCAACCAGTGAAGAGGTACGCCATTTTCAGCAGGCGGAGCAAAAAATTCTTAATCACGAGCGTGTGCAAGGACTGATTGCAACCATTAAGAAAAAACAAAAAGAAATCGTGGCCTTCGAAAGCTTCAATAATAAAGATATGGTCGCCAAAATTGAACGTGAAATTGAAGTGCTGCAAGATGAGATCGACGGTATTCCAGTCGTGAACGAATTTCAGCAAAGCCAGAGCGACATTAATTATTTGCTCCAGCTGGTAATTTCCGTAATTAGAGATACCGTTTCGGAAAAAATAAATGTGGAAGCCGGCACTGAAGCGCCTCCGACCACATGCGGATAACCCACACTCAGTTCAGGGGGCGGATGCAGATCCGTCCCTTTATTTCAATATAAGAGGTAGAAGTAAAGTGCATGAATATACATAATCTTATAATTCAACGACAACGTCGTTTCTCATATAGTCTTTTTTGTAGGATAATGTAAAATAATGGAATTCAACTGTTGATTTATGAAGAACATGTTTGGTACATTTAAAGATACGAATAAGTAAAACTACAGCTTCGGAAAAGGATGGGGCAATTATGAGCGACAATGGGGAATTAACCTATAACGCCAAAAAATATCGTACACCGGATGGTGTTCCGGCCGACATTGTAATGTTTACACTGACCAAACGCGAACGGAAGACGGTCACCAAGACGCTGCCTTTACGTGAGTTGAAGGTAATGTTAATTAGACGGAAAAAATGGCCATGTGCAGGCATGTGGGCTCTACCAGGCGGATTCTGTCAGGAAGATGAGTCTATTTATGATGCTGCAACTCGTGAGCTGAAAGAAGAGACCGGTGTCGATGGAGGTCACTTAGAATATCTTGGGGTTTATAGTACACCTGGCCGCGACCCTCGGGGCTGGATTATCAGCCATGCCTTTTTCGCCTTAGTAGAAGAGTGGATGCTGGAGCAAAGACAAGCTTCCGACGATGCGGGTGAAGTGGGTTTATTTACGTTGCAGGAAGCGTTAGAAGAACTGGAGCTCGCTTTTGACCACCATGAAATTATCAAGGATGCATACGTACGTATCCAACAGCAAATGCTGCAGACAACGATAGCAAGACAGTTTTTGCCTAGACATTTTACGCTAAGTGAGCTTTATCAGGTGATTCAGACAGTAGTGCCGGAATTTAAAGAGCCAAATTTTATTCGGAAAATCACGTCAACACGCAGCCGTCAGGGTATATTAAAAGAAGTGAGAGATGAAGAGGGTAATGCACTCAGCTCCAATCAATACTCACAACGCCCGGCTCAGCTGTATATGTTTACAGATCACGAGCCATTGTTGTCCATTTATACGTAGTGTCTTAAATCAGGGGAGGGATGATTCTCATGAGAGCACTAATAGTAATTGACTTTACCAATGATTTTGTCGATGGGAATTTACCTGTTGGGCAGCCTGCAATCGATATCGAACCAAGAATCAGCCATTTAACGTCTGAGTTTGTTCAAAATGGTGATTATGTTGTAATGGCTGTAGATTTACATGAAGACAATGATCCTTATCATCCTGAGAGTAAACTGTTTCCACCTCACAATGTACGAGGGACTACAGGGCGGGAGCTTTATGGAAGTTTGAAAACTGTTTATGAAGCTGACCAGGATTCCATCTATTGGATGGACAAAACTCGATATAGCGCTTTTAGTGGAACTGATCTGGAGATTAAGCTGCGGGAACGTGGCATTACTGACCTTCATTTGATTGGCGTATGTACAGATATATGTGTGTTGCACACTGCGGTGGATGCATATAACAAAGGTTTTACTATTACTGTGCACGAAGATGCGGTCGCCAGCTTCAACGCGGATGGACATAAATGGGCACTAAATCATTTCCGGGGAAGTTTAGGAGCAGACGTTGTTAAGGCATAATACTATAAAAAACATACACATACAGCAACGTGGATATTAGGAGATGAGGACTTGAAGAGAGAACTTGCGCTACATACAGATAAATATCAGATCAATATGATGTATGCTCACTGGGTGAATGGAAGCCATAAGCGAAAAGCTGTATTTGAAGCTTATTTCCGCAAATTGCCTTTCGGAAACGGCTATGCCGTGTTCGCAGGATTAGAGCGTATCGTCGGGTACATCGGCGGCTTGCGTTTCACCGAAGATGATATCCGTTACTTGTCGGAGCAAGAAGAAAATTACGCTCCCGCTTTTTTGGAAGAATTGCTGCAATTTCATTTTCAGGGCAACGTTTATTCGATGAAAGAAGGGGCGTTGATTTTTCCGGATGAACCACTAATCCGTGTGGAAGGGACGATCATGGAAGCGCAGCTGGTGGAGACCGCTATTCTGAACTTCATGAACTACCAGACGCTGATCGCTACGAAGGCTTCCCGAATCAAGCAGGTAGCTCCGAATGATATTCTGCTGGAGTTTGGTACCCGGCGGGCACAAGAAGCGGATGCGGCGGTCTGGGGCGCTAGAGCGGCCTATATAGGCGGCTTTGATGCAACCTCCAACATGCTGGCAGGTAAAATGTTTGGCATCCCTACCAAAGGTACACATGCTCATTCTTGGGTTCAGAGCTTCAGCAGCGAGCAGGAAGCTTTTGATGCTTATGCTAAGGTAATGCCGGATGAAGTTACACTATTAGTTGATACCTTCGATACATTGCGCAGTGGTGTGCCGAATGCGATTAGAACCGCCAAAAAGCTTGAAGCTCAAGGTAAAAAAATGATCGGTATCCGCTTAGACAGCGGTGACTTGGCCTATCTATCCCGGCAGGCGCGGAACATGCTGGATGAAGCGGGGTTAGATTATGTGAAGATTGTGGCGTCCAACGATCTGGATGAGAATACAATCATGGATCTGAAGCTGCAAGGTGCAGCCATCGACACATGGGGTGTAGGCACACAATTGATTACGGCTTCGGACCAACCCTCTTTGGGTGGGGTCTATAAGCTGGTAGAAATTGAGTCTGCAACTGGAGAAATGGTACCGACGATCAAGATTTCTTCTAACCCTGAAAAAGTATCCACGCCAGGCAGCAAAGACGTATTCCGGATTATCGGGAAAAATGGCAAAGCGCTAGCAGATTATATCTGCTTCCCGGAAGAGGAAGCTCCACGCAACGGCGGTCGGGTGAAGCTGTTTAATCCGCTGCATCCGTATATGCACAAGTATGTGGAGCGTTATGAAGCGCTGCCTATGCTTGAGCCGATTTACGTGAACGGCTTCCAGGTCTACACTTTGCCGGATCTGAATGAAGTTCGCCGTTACCATCGGGAACAAAAGGATCTGTTCTGGCCGGAATATCTGCGTAAGCTCAATCCTGAGGTGTACCGGGTGAATCTGAGTGAGAAGGTCTGGACCAGCAAGCAACAATTGATCGCGGAGCATATTCAGCCGGAGATCGAGTAGGTTTTGTAGTTTCGATGGAAAGAAGCACGGGAAGATTAGTTTCCCGTGCTTTTTTGCGTTTGGGTGCAGCCGATGTTTGGGTGAAGCTGATGTTTGGGTGAAGCTGACGTTGGGTGAAGCTTGCGTTTGTTAACTTCGAACGCCGCGAGTTTATTTTCTGAAAGTATATTAAGCTAGTTTGTCCGCGAATATTTGATTTGGTTTTTGTTGCATTTTGTGTAACAGAACACTAGTTACAGTATATCGACAAAATACCATACACCTAAAAGAATAAGTAATTCCCGAAGAATGGGGCGTATCCGGTGTGAGTGAGCGAATCAACGGTATAAATCCCGCAGAATGAGGCGAATCCGGTGCGAGTGGGTAAATCAACGGTATAAATCCCGCAGAATGAGGCGAATCCGGTGCGAGTGAGCAAATCAACGGTATAAATCCCGAAGAATGGGGCGAATCCGGTGCGAGGAGGCAAATTAACGGTATAAATCCCGCAGAATGTGGCGCATCCGGTGTGAGTGGGCGAATCAACGGTATGAATCCCCCAGAATGGGGCGCATCCGATGCGAGTGAGCGAATCAACGGTATAAATCCCGCAAAATGAGGCGCATCCGGTGGAGTGAGCAAATCAGCGGTATAAATCCCGCAGAATGAGGGGAATCCGATGCGAGTGGGCAAATCAACGGTATAAATCCCGCAGAATGAGGGGAATCCGTTGCGAGTGGGCAAATCAACGGTATAAATCCCGAAGAATGGGGCGAATCCGGTGCGAGGAGGCAAATCAACGGTCTTATAAGAAAAGGTGTATCCCCGTTCTACGCTATCGCGTGGAACAATGGATACACCTTTTTTCATGTAAATGCGAGATATATAGTTTAGTTCTTCTTCCGGAATTTCGCGAATGACCAGATGGTAAGCATCAGCAGGAAGCCCAGACATGTGCCTATGCTGATCCGGTTCTGAGTGTCGAAAAGGAAGGAAATCGTGATAACCGACAAACAGATAAGCGTCAAAATCGTTATATAAGGAAAGCCCCACACTTTAAAGCTTGGCTCTTTAGGATAGGTTTTCCGCAGCTTCAGCTGTGATAGACAGATGCTGATCCATACTAAGCTTACTACGAAGCCGGGAACAGCCATCAGCAGCCGGAAAAGTCCATCCTGTGCGAAGTACGCTAACATAGAACCAACAAAAAGAACTATAGCACAAAGTTTAAGACTGTTGATCGGCACACCTTTTGCTGAGGTCTTTGCTAAGCTACGTGGAGCTTCACCCTGTGAAGCCAAAGAGTGTAACATCCGTGTGGCGCCGTAGATACCGGAGTTAGCAGCAGAGAGCACAGCCGTAATCAGTATGAAGTTCATAACATGGTCAGCACCCTTAAGTCCTGTAGCAGCTAACACCTGCACAAAAGGGCTGGTATGCTCGTTAAGCTGATTCCAAGGAATTAACCCACAGATGATCAGAATTGGAATGGTGTAGAACAGAATAACACGCAAAATGAAGCTTTTGACAACTCTAGGCAACACTTTTTCTGCATCTTGAGTTTCTGTTAAGGTTAGTCCAATCAGCTCAGATCCGCCGTAGGAGAACATGACGACCAGAAGGGCAGAGAAGATAGGTGTCCAGCCTTGTGGGAATAATCCGCCATAATCCGTAAAATTACTTAAATAGGGAGTCCCTTCAGACATAGGCAATAGCCCAAACAATAATGCAGCTCCCAAGATAATAAAGATGATAATCATTGCAATTTTGATTCCCGCTAACCAAAACTCCGTCTCTCCATAACCGCTTACACTCATCATATTGATGCCAATAATTAAAGCCCCGCTTGCTAGACTCAGTAGCCATAACGGAACATCCGGTAACCAGTATTGCAAGAAGCTTCCTGCCGCCAGCACTTCGATTACGCAGACAGTCAACCACATGAAGCAATATAGCCAACCCACGATAAAGGAGAGCCGTTCTCCAAAAGCCTCGCGAATGAATTCCTTCATATTTTTGTTCGGGTATACCGTGGCCATTTCGGCAATTGCACCCATAACGACTAGTAGCAGCAAGCCTGCCAATACATAGGAGAGAACAACCCCTGGTCCAGCAATGCTTATCGTCTCAGAGCTTCCTTTGAAAATCCCCGTACCGATTACGCCGCCCATCGCCATAAAGCTGATATGCCGTGGAAGCAATTTTTTCTGTAATGATGCTTCGTTTGACTTCACATTTAATGCCTCCTAAGTAGGTTCAAAAAATTACACCAAGAATCAGTTTATCCTGAAATGGACTAGTTGAAAAGTATAAATGATACACAATTGTAGAAATAGAGGTGATTTTTCATCGATGTGTGATATTTATCATGAAGAATGTGATGAATTTAACATCTTAATTTTTAATTTTATTGCTAAATGAAAGTAGATAAATAAGCTTAGGCAACACTTGGAAAATGCAAGATTTGTCACTTCGCGTCTTGCAAAATCAAGTTACAATCGTTGAAAAAGTCAAAAGGATATTATACTAGATGACATTCTGAAAGGGGCTATGTCGGTGGTACAGTTACCAAAAGTGAACGAGCTCGGATTTTTTGAGATTCGTCTGGAGTCAATTGGAGGGTTGGGTGCGAACCTGGCTGGTAAAATGCTTGCGGAAGCAGGTGTTGTCGGTGCTGGAATGAATGGGGTCAGCTTTTCGTCATATGGTTCGGAGAAGAAGGGATCAGCGGTAAAAGCACATATCCGGTTTTGTGATTTGAATACGCCTATTCGTGACACGTCTCCGGTTGAGCGTCCGCATGTTGTTGGGGTATTTCACGAAGCACTAGCAAAGACAGTTAACGTAATTAGCGGAATTTATGAACATAGCACAGTATTGGTGAACTCAGCAAAATCGCCGGAGGAATTGAAATCCTCCCTGAATATGATGGCAGGAACTATTGCAGTCGTTGATGCTACAACTATCGCCTTAGATGAGAAAAACCGCGTTAATATGGCGATGCTGGGCGCGTTGTTCCGGATGTGTGATTTCTTGGACCCTGAAATTATGAAAGGCGTTATAGAGAAATCACTAGGCAAAAAATATCCACAGGCAGTACAGTCAGCGTTGACTACTTTCGACCGTGGATTTAATGAAGTTAAGTTTATGCATTTTCCACTGCCTGCGGGTACGACAATGCCTGAATTCGTGCGGTCTGATATTTCCGCATTGGGTTATGAAACACAGCCAATCGGGGGTACCATTACGAATCCTGGCAGCAGCTTTTTAAAGAACTTGAGCATTTCTCGCTCCGGTTTGCTGCCTCATTTTAAGCAGGAGGATTGTATTCATTGTGCGCAGTGCGATACGGTGTGTCCTGATCTGTGTTTTGTTTGGGATGAGCAGCCTGATAAGAAGGGGCGTCCACAAATGTTCCTGCAAGGTATTGATTATCAATACTGCAAAGGCTGCTTAAAATGTGTAGAAGCTTGTCCTACAACTGCCTTGTCTGGCGAACGTGAGGAAGAGGGCTACGCAGAGAGTCATACGGTCCGGCATATTTTTGATCTCGTTACTGAGGCCTAATTAACGGAGGAAAGGTGGAATACACGTGGCTATAGATTATGAAAAAGAAGTAGGCTCTGTTAAAGTAGAGCAGAAATTCTTATATGAATCCGGCAATGAAATGGCAGCTTATGCTGCTCATCAGATCAATTATCATGTAATGGGGTATTTTCCGATTTCTCCATCGACAGAAGTAGCGCAATTTCTTGATACGATGAAAGCGAACGGCCAGCATGATATTATGCTGATTCCGTCTGATGGCGAGCATAGCTCTGCTGGAATCTGTTATGGCGCTTCAACGGCTGGCGGACGGGTATTTAATGCTACCAGTGCCCAAGGTTATATGTTCATGCTTGAGCAATTGCCTGTACAAGCTGGTACGCGTATGCCTATGGTTATGAATCTAATCTGCCGTTCGATCTCTGGACCACTGAATATTCACGGGGATCATTCTGATTTGTATTTTGCTTTGAATACAGGTTGGCCTATTTTAATGTGCCGGGATCCACAATCTGTTTATGATATGAACCTAATGGCATTGAAGCTTGCGGAACATGCTAGAGTTCGTCTTCCGGTAATGGTGGCTTCAGATGGATATTTCACTTCCCACCAGAAACGCCGCGTTCAAGCTTTTACTCATCGGGAGGATGTTCATAAATTTGTTGGACCACAACCTCCAACAGGCTTTACCGATACTTTAGACCGCAATAATCCTGTAACGGTTGGCCCTTATATGAATGAACCTGACTATATTAACAACCGCTATCAGCAGTCCGTAGCTATGTACAATGCGGGTGAAGTTTTTGAAGAAATTGCGAAGGAATTTGCTGAGTTAACCGGACGTCATTATCCAATGATCGAGGAATATCGGATGGAAGATGCTGAAGTAGCCGTATTCTTGATGAATTCTGCCTCTGAGATTATTAAGGATGTTGTGGATCAGCTTCGTTTGCAAGGGATCAAAGCCGGTGCAATCTCGCCGAATATGATCCGTCCTTTCCCGCAAAAGCAAATTGCTGAAGCGCTGAAAAATGTTAAAGCAATCACCGTTGGTGACCGTGCAGATTCTGTTGGCGGACACGGTGGTAATATGGTCAATGAAATCAAGGCAGCCCTGTTCACATATGGCAACACTACGACTAAAGTAATTAGCCGTATCTACGGTTTGGGTGGTAAGGACTTCTACGCAGAAGATGGTCATGCATTTTTCCAATTAGCAATAGATGCTGTTGCTGCAGATCGAGTAGACATACCATTTGATTATTATGGCCACAATCCGGGTACACCAGATAAAGCTCCGCAACGTCTTTTGAAGCCAATGGACTTTGACTCACTGAAGACAGGCTTAATCACTGTGAAACAGGATGAAGCAACAGGCAAATTAAGCGTACGGATTCCGCCGCTGCGCAGCTTGACGAAGAAACCTAAACGGCTCTCCCCAGGGCATGGTGCGTGTCCAGGTTGTGGGATTTTCTCAGGACTGGAGACTTTCTTCAAAGGGATTGAAGGGGATATCGTCGCACTTTATCATACAGGCTGTGCCATGGTAACGACTACGGGGTATCCATATTCCTCCCATAAATCAACGTTTATCCATAATCTTTTCCAAAATGGAGCGGCTACCTTGTCCGGTGTCGTAGAGATGTTCTGGGAACGCAAACGTCGCGGTGAGTTGGATGGACTAGGCCTTAAAGAGGACTTTACGTTTGTTATGGTAACCGGAGATGGCGGTATGGACATCGGGATGGGACCGGCAATTGGAGCTGCACTGCGTGGTCACAAAATGATTATTGTAGAGTACGATAACGAGGGTTACATGAACACTGGAGCACAGCAGTCCTATTCGACTCCACTGGGTCACCGTACTTCAACCTCCAGTATCGGCAAGCAGCAGCAAGGTAAAGTTACTCAGCATAAAGATACAGCACAAATTATGGCGGCTACTAACATTCCTTATGTCTTCACGGGTTCGGAGGCGTATCCACAGGATCTGGTGAAAAAAGCGGCAAAAGCACAGTGGTACGCACAAAACGAAGGTTTGGTGTATGGTAAAATCCTGATCGCATGTCCGCTAAACTGGATGTCTGATGATAAGGAAGGCACTAACATCGTATCATTAGCTGTTGAGTCTTGCTTCTTCCCGTTATATGAAGTAGAACATGGTTCTACGAATATCACATATAATCCCGAAGATAAGGGCAAACGTGTTGAGCTCTCAGCATGGCTGAAGACAATGGGTAAAACTCGTCACTTGTTGAAACCTGAGAATGAGCCTGCTTTGCACAGTTTCGAAGAAGAAGTTGAGCGCCGTTGGAATCGTCTCAAGGCAAAACACGAACATCCTGACTTATAAAATGTGTTTTTCTCCAGTATATAAAATATGAAATAACCCGGCAGATTTGTCTGCCGGGTTATTTTGTAATTAGGGAGCATTTGCGCGTAAGAAGCAGTTATCGGACACCACTGACCTTAAACATAGTTTTCTTTCCCATTTGGATTTGTAACGGACTACATAGCAGTTATCGGCCCTAAAAACTCCCAATATGAACCCTTTTTGAAGGAATAGTGTCCATGGAGTCCGCGAAACTTCTGAAAAAGCTAAAAACCGGCAAATAACGTCTCTTAGGTCCTATGTGTTAAAGACATGGTCATTTACAGTTAGAATAAAGTCCAGTTCCCTTTTACTCTTGCATGTTGTTCAGCTCTAACTAGAAGATAGCGGGTACAAATGACAAGAAAAGCACTGCCTATGATTAAAGCACCTAGAGCCCACCACCAGCTAATGCCAATATTATCGTATAACGCCCCGCGCACAAGAACCAGACTATACGTGAGTGGAAACAGAAGAGATAAACCCGTTGCCCATGCTGGAAATACTGCTGGTGGAATACGAACCCCGCCAAACAGCTCCATTGGTGCTTGAAAGATGTAATAGAGTAGGCCTGAATCCCTGGAGAATAGAGATATCGCACACAGCAAAGCTCCCCATATAACCGCTGATATCATGATAAGTACTAATACAGGTAATAAGGCGCCCCAGTTAACAGTCGTTACATCCGCAAGAAAAATGAAAGTCAGAATGGAGAAGCAAGCGAACATCCATATTCCGTGAAATAGTGAATATACGGAACGTCCATACAGGAAGGCCATTTTTGACGCTGGAGTTAGGAACACTACCTCCAGTGTGCCCCCTTTGCGTTCTTGTTCGAATAACCATGCGGCTTGCACAACCGTCCAGTATAACTGAAAGACGAGATATCCACTCAGCAGAAAAAGGGGAATCCGTCCATCTGGGATTACTTTTGAGAGTGCTGATCCTGCTCCGGTTCTAAAGGGCTGCATGGTAAAGTAGGTGGTTAAAAAGGTGAGCGCCGGCCAGAGTAAAAGTGAAAAAAACACTGCGCGTCCCTTAACTCTATTTTGATGCTGCTTAGTGATCTCCGCGCTAAGGGTAAACCATAAGCTATGTAAGTTCATGATACCCTTCCTTCCGAAAGGAGGATAATTGCATCCTCCAGATTTGGTTTTTCGGATGCGAAGCTTTTAATGCTAAGCCCATGCTCCGTAGTCCATGGCAGCAGCTCTGTAATGATCCTATCAGCCGAAGGTGTCTTTACAGAAATGCGCTGCAGTCCATCACTTCGAAGTTCAAGTTTTTCTGTTGCGCAGACAGCCATTAATTCTGCAGGCTGAGTAAATGTTCGTAGATGCTCCAGTAGCTTTGGACGAAGTGATTCATGCCAGCCTGTAACCTCTAAATGAGCAGTTTGCGAGCCTGCAACCTGATGAACAATCCGCTCGGGTTTGTCACAGAGCAGAAGCTCGCCTCGATTCAGTACATAAACTCGGTCACAGAGCTCTTCGACCTCTTGTAAATAATGGCTGGTCAAAAGGATACCCTTTCCACCGTCCAGTGCAAGCTTCCTTATTGTACTGCGAAGCTGCCTGGCAATGGGGGCATCTAGGCCAAGTGTGGGCTCATCTAGAAATAAGTATTGTGGATCGTTGATAAGTCCGCGGGCGATTTGCAGCCGTTGCTTCATCCCTTTAGAATATTGCTCAACAGGTTGGTCGGCAGCTTGGGTCAAACCTACTTCCTCTAGAAGACGTCCTGCTTCTCTAGCGATTTGAGAGCTGTTCATTCCATAGAGTTTACCGAAGTATTCAAGATTCTCTCTGCCAGTGAGTCGCCAGTACAACATTCGTTCTCCTCCGGCGATCATATTTACTTTTTGCTGAATGGCCTGTCGATTCTTGTGTAGTGACATTCCATCGACTTCAATACTGCCGGAGGTTGGCTCTAGGAGAGTAGAAAGCATACGTATTGTAGTGGTTTTTCCAGCGCCATTTAGACCGAGAAGACCTACGATTTCCCCCGCGGCGATATCTAAAGATAGTGATTTCACTGCTGTCACTGATCTTTTTTCCGAACGAAACCAGCCCAGTTTATGTTTACTCTCGTAAATTTTAGTTACTTCATGCATGTTAATCAATGCTTTTCACCCCTCCAAGGTTTTAGAATCGTTCGAACAACCCGCGCTCTATGCGCCGATTTGTCCATTGACCAACCGTTATGTATACAACACTAAGCAGTATGATTGGCCATATATCAGGTAATCGTATTGCTTCTCCAGTTAGCAGCGAACCTCGAAGGAGTTGTAGCGCATAGGTCAATGGAAAGATCTCACCTATAGCCTGCAAGTAGTCAGGTAAGTATTGCCTTGGAAACTGAAATCCACACAGTAGAGCAGTTAGCGTAAATAGAGTGTTTTGCACAATGAAGGTGTCCCTTGTATAAAGCATAATGCTTCCTAGCACCAGCGCCATCGCATAACAAGATAGTAAAAACAGCAAAATTCCCACGAGGACAGATATGAAATGGACAGAGGGGAGCCGAAGTCCTGTTAAAAGACCAAAGAAGAGAACCACCAGCAATTCCGCCCCACTTCGATACAACTGCTGGACTGCGTTTCCTAGAAAATAACCGCTCCGGCTTGAAGGGGAGAGCAACAGTGCCTCAAGTGTACCTTCTCTCCATTCGGTAATAAGTGCCCTGGATACATTCATCATCATACTGACGGAAAATATACTGAGCATACCTCCAATAATTACATAGGTCAGATAGTCATCACTGCCACTATAGATAGCAAATTTTGAATCTATATCCCCTTTGATTAGATACACATAAGAAAAATAAGAGATGATGACTAGATAAACTCCATCAATAATGTGTCCGAAAGTAAAGGTCCAGGGAAAGGCTCTAAGATTAGATTTTTGGTTTCTTTTTAGGGTTGCGATAGCGATATGCCACATATGTACTCACACCTTTCATTAACCTCATTGTTCAAGGTACTGCCTTTGCAGGATGAGCAGATTATCAAAGACTTCTTTGTTCACTGAATAAAATAAATAATTCCCTTTTCGCTGTGATTGGGTAAATCCAGCTTCACTTAGTTGTTTTAGCTGTTTAGAGACCGCAGCTTCAGAAATACCCAATATTGGCGCAAGCTGCTTGGTACAATGCGGCCCTTTCCACAGCAGTTTCAGTATTCGCATCCGCGTATCATCACTTAAAGCTTTGAGTTGGCGCAACAGGTCACTCGGCGGTCCCTCACTAAAGGCAAGACCGGGAACATCCACCGTGAGAGGCAAAAATAAAGTGTCTTCGAACCAGCCAACAAGCAGATGCGGAAATATGAATGTAGAAGGAAAAACGTACACTTGTCCAAGCTGGTCATAAGGAAAGTAATACGTTACAGCCTTTTGTACTGTTAGAGTCCTGTTCTCCGAGAGGAGACGTGGGTGGAGCGTATTTAGTGCCTTTTCCGGGGAACGACTGGCTAAGTCTTGAAACTGAGCGGCTGAGATGTTCATAAATGGTTCAATATAGTCCCATTCCTTCTCAAAGTAATCTTGTTCGTATGTAATTAATGTTGAGATTAACAGCTTGCGAACACCAGCCAGATTGTTTATCAGGTACTTCACGTTTCCGCTCAACTTCATCAGCGAACGCTTGCTTTCAGATTCATTCAGCCATTCGACTATGATACTTAGTGCAATTTCTTGATTCATAAATAGATAGACTAGCTCTGCATCCGGAAGTTTTTTGAGTAGGGTGATTCCTTGATTGCAAGAAATAGGGACACCCATACGGTCCGGTAAATCTAGCAAAGCGATCCAACGGTCTGACAACTGCCCAAGTGTGTGGATGTTCTCCTGTAGAGCAAGAGGCATCCTTTTCTTGAGCTCCAGAGCCCAATGTAATCTTGTTGGATGGTGTTCTGGTTGATGGAAGACATGCAGACTGCATAATAACTCATGAAAAGGACTGACGACCGTTTTGATCTTTCGATTTAAAGTTTGGAGTGAGCTCATCTCTTTCCTTTCCGATTAACTGTCTGGTTAATCAAAAACCACTTTCGCGTAAAGTGTTCAAAATTATAGGGGGAATGGTCAAGTTTGTCAAATCTTTTATGCAGAAAAAAGCGAGAGCACATCCCCATGCGTTGATCATGGATGTTTCTCTCACTTATTGGATTCTTTTAATAGAGTTATGAAGTAGAGTTATCTTCTGCCTCTAGGCATCATGGTGTTATCGCACATGATATCTTTAACAGAATAGGTGTAGCAATGGCGAGGAACTGGGACACAGTGATGGCGTCTAACGATTTCTACCGGGTGAATAACATTCACAACTTGAGGGTGGTAATAATCTTGATAAACCACCTTAGGTGGGTCAGTGACAGTTTGGGCCGGACATTTTGGACATTCTTCTGACATTTCCTTCAGCTCCTTTGTGTGTGAACTTACCGTATTATACGCACAGAACAAAGGTATGCTTGGTTATTTGTCTAGTTTATAAAAAAATGGGTGGGATTATTGTTTGTATATCTCTCGCATTACATGACGAAGCTCCGGGATAATGAGCCGTTCCATAGCCAATTTAACGGCTCCAGTGGAGCCGGGCATAGAAAAAATAGCTGTGTTGCCAATCGTACCTGCAATTGCTCGACTAAGGATTGCCGCCGAACCTATGTCCTCTGTGTAGCTTATCATTCGAAAAATTTCACCGAAGCCCGGCAGCGTTTTATCCAACAAGGATGAAACTGCTTCGTAGGTGGTATCACGGGGAGAAATTCCTGTTCCACCCGTGAGCAGCACGGCTTCAACTCCAGTGTGATCAGCGTTTTTATAAAGTAGTTCACGAATGTCCTGATAGTTGTCTTTGATAATGGTGCGCCCTATAACTTCATATCCGGCAGCCTCAAGCATGGATTGGATTAATGCTCCACCGGTATCGGTTTCGGTAGTTCTGGTGTCTGAGACGGTAATGATATAGCAGGAAACGGATTGTGGTGCTTCCTTCCGATGTTCTTCAACGGATGACAATGAGATCAGCTCCTAAATTAGAGATGTTCTCATGATAGGTTATGGGGGAAGCAAAGACAAGTTTCGTTATCCAGCGCTAATCTTTTGAGGTTATAGGGATGCCGCTTGCGTGCTTTGGCATCATGTAGTAAACTCGCTACCATACCCGTAATTTGCAAGGAGCGATGAATCATGGAACAGGTTGTACCTGTGTATATATTGTCAGGATTTCTGGGAAGCGGCAAAACTACCCTGCTGCAGCGCCTGCTGGAACATTGGAAAGATCAGGGATTACGCCCGGCAGTAGTGATGAATGAGCTGGGTGAAGTGAATCTGGATGGGCTGCTGGTTGAGCAAACCGTTCCTATGGCAGAGCTGCTCGGCGGCTGTATTTGCTGTTCTATCCGAGGAGATCTCAGTACAGAGCTAACAACTCTTATCAAGAAGGAATCACCGGATGTTGTTGTTATTGAGGCCACAGGTGCGGCGAACCCGCTGGAAATTGTAGATGGCGTAACCGAAACTTCACTGTATCAAAAAGTAGAGCTGAAAAGCTTGATCACCGTCGTTGACGCCGCGCATCTGCTCGAATTGTACCGTGCGCAGCAGGGCGCAACCTATCGACTGATGCAGGAGCAAATTCGCTGCGCCTCTGTTTTGATTCTGAATAAAACTGACCGTGTCTCAGCTGATGAGGCGGAAGAGATCACAACCGTTCTGCGAAAATGGAATTCTTATGCACCGATTATGCCAGCGGAGCGTTGTGAGATCGACACAGAGGAGCTCCTGCGTAGCGCAGGTGGAGTTCTTACGGATACACAGCTTGAAGAGAGCGACAGCGAAAGCCATGTGCATGAGGAAGCTCTGCAACCTTCAGGAGGCACCCATGCTTCCCACGATCACGTGATGGCATACACACATTACTTCAAACGACCTGTCAACAGCGAGACCTTTGAACAGTTCGTCAAGGAGCTTCCGCGTGATGTTTATAGGGCTAAAGGCATTGTGACCTTTAATGACACCTCCAGTCGTTTTCTTTTTCAATATGCTTACCGTGAAGCTGATTTTATGAAAATCACACCTCAAGGCGAAGTGCCAGATGTGGCTGTATTTATCGGGGAACATTTCTCATCCAGTGAGTTACGTACGAAGCTGCTGGAGATGGAAGGACGTATTTTAGTTCGGCCTGGTACGATCAAAAGAAGCCTGTAATCCGTTCTGCTTCAGAAGAAGCTGTGGTTCATTCCTAATCTTGTAGGTTAATAGTAAGGCATACCATTAAAAATGCAGGAGGTTGAAGGCTATGACCCGAATTCAATATCAGGAGTGCATTGACGCTTGTCTCGAAAGTATGAATGCCTGTAACTACAGCTATGTCTCAAGCCTAAAAGAATATGATCTTGCATCTCTTCGTGAGAGCATGCGACTCGATCGTGAATGTGCGGATATTTGTTCTTATGCCATTCAAGCAATGACCCGTCAAAGTCCGTTTGTATCTGGAATTCTAAAACTATGTGCAGAAATATGTGAAGCATGCGCGGATGAGAGCAGCAAGCATATACATAATCACTGCCAAGAATGTATTAATGCCTGCCGTAAAGCTGCAGAGGCATGCCGTTTGATTAGCGATGCTGTTGAGGTATATGCGTAGGATCGTATAACTTAACTCTCATATATGAACTAATAGCCAGACTGCTGCTGTAGAAATATAGCAATAGTCTGGTTTTTTATATCCAGGTCTGTTTGACTCATGCGATTGGTAGGAAAAAAGAGGAGGAATACTGGATTGAAAGTAAGTTTTAGAAAGGGCTGCCATGGCAGTTCTTTCTTTTTTTTGATTCCTAGAAGAGGAAATTCGTAGGGAACCGGAGAATTAACAGTAGATATGAAGGGAGAATGTTAAGTGGCGAACTTAGTAGATCGTAACTTTTCCGGCGGTAGTATAGGTGTTGCTACTTCCCTAATAGAATTAGAACAGATCAGTAAACAGTATGGACGCCGACCCGTATTGGAAGATGTATCGTTCACTATTGAGAAGGGGACTGCAACTGCTCTGATCGGACGAAACGGATCCGGTAAAAGTACCTTGTTGTCAATCTTAGCTGGACTAGTCCATATTTCCTCAGGAAGGCTGACTTGTAAGGATCCAAATCTGAGAATTGGTTATGCACCTGAGATGTTTCCAGGATTGAAGCTAACCCCAGAGCAGTACTTGCGAAGTATGGGGCAGATTAGCGGCCTTGCGCCAGTCCTGATCGAGCAGGAGCTAACAACGTTATTTCAACTTTTTAAACTGGAGCACTTTCGCAAGCAGTTGATGCTAAATTTCTCCAAAGGAATGCTGCAAAAAATTAATTTGATTCAAAGCTTGTTGGGAAGTCCCTCGTTGCTGCTTCTTGATGAACCTATGTCGGGCCTTGATCTCCCCTCAATGAATAAGTTAGCTGATCTGCTCATCGGTTTGAGAAATAAGGGTACTGCTATAGTCTTCTCTGTACATGAACCCCAATGGATTGAATTGCTTGCGGATCAGGTTCATGTCATACATGAAGGGAAAATTGTAAAGTCAATTCAGGGGTCAGAGAAGCTGAACTTTAAACCCTCTACATACATACTTTTGTCTAATCTGTCGATTCAGAAATTGCAGCAATTGAAGGAAATGGCAGGTTTCATTGCAATAAATACGTTTAAGGATAGTTGTAACATAGCACGTACAGCGTTGACAGTAACAAGTTCAGAATCAGATACTTTTTTGCGGGTTATCTTGGAGTCGGGTGGTTCAATACAATCGGTAGAACCTCGCGGAGGATCGCATGACTTAGAAAAATGGATGAATCCTAGGAGTTGAACCAAGGGGGGCTAACGTGTATCCGTTTATCGTTTACATGCTGCGAAGTTATACTCGATCTCAGCGTTATTTCGGCCCGTTAGCGGGGATTGTGATTGCAGTCTTGATATTGTATTCTTATAAGCCTAATCCAGTTATGAATAGCTATGCCGCTACAGCAGTAATGCTCTTTATAAGCTGCGCTTGGATGAGTCTTAGTTTTTTGAATCATGAGCACGCTGTTCATCGGCAGATTGCAGTTGTTCACATGCGAAGTGCGGCAAAACATAGTGCAGGTAGTATCTTAACGCTTTGTTTTCTAACGTTGCTGCTAGATCTATTGATTGTCCTATATCCTTGGGTAACGGGTCATTTCGCAGAATCACCCGGGTCATATCGGTTAATTCTAGCGCTCATAGGACATGGATTATTGGGTATGCTTGGTGTGGCTATAGCTCTATTCTTTCAATCTTCATGGGTTCAAAAAGGCAGTCACGCAACAGGTATGTTGTTAGCTATCGTTGTACTATCACTGGGCGGAGCACAAATCAGCGAAAGTTTGCCTGGTATATTTCATTTTTTGATCTGGTTGTTGCCGCCAGTAACTCCTGTAATGGAGGCCATGATGAAAGCTGATACATTGTCATTAGCGGAGTTGTTAGGTTCCTTTGCACATGCATTAGTATATATAACACTGCTTATCGGTTTTTATTTGTACAGATCAAGACAGAGGGATTACAACAAAACATAACTTGTATAGATAAAAGGAACAAGGATATAGAAGTGGGGGAAAAGATGAAGGATACATATGTACCTGAGAGTGAACAATCGAAAGAGTTATTCGCCTATTTTGGACTGGCAGTTTATTATGGACAGGCCCTCGAGCAGCAGCTTACCAACTTGCTATTGCTTACTAAGCTATCACAAGGAAAAACGCCAACAGAAGCAGATCTGACAGACCTTTATCAGCGAAAACTCAGCAATTCACTCGGCCAACTCATCAAAGAAATCCAACATCATTTTCCATTCTCGGAGCAAGAAACCGCTCAGTTGGAGGAAGTGTGGAAACAACGTAATTACATCGTTCATGATTACTTTAAAGAACGTATACAGGAAACCTTTACGCCTGCCGGAAGGGCTAAAATGATTCGGGAGCTGAAACGATTTAAAAATAAGGCAAGTAGACTTGAAGTTAAACTGCAAGGCTACTGCACAGAAATGTTCACGAAGCTTGGGTTAGAGGAGGAAAACTTATTATAATAATCCTTCTAAGCCGCAAGCTGTTACAACCTCTGGTCTAAAATGAACCGAAGAAGCTCTAACACAGCGAGAGAGTGCAGTTAAAGCTTCGCCTAATGCCGGAATCATCTCCGGTGTTAGGCTTTCTCCAGGTTCCCACCACCAATTGTTAATATTCAATGTTTGGCTCTTCTTATCCATCACCGGTTCAAATCTGCCAACAAAACGATCATTATATAATATTGGCAGTACATAGTAACCATATTCTCGTTCTATTGCCGGCTTATAGACCTCCCAGCGGTAATGAAATCCAAATAATTGCCGAACCAGCTCGCGTTCCCACAACAAATTATCCAGCGGAGCCAAAACAGCCGCAAATGAATCACGTGGTTGAAGCCCAGTCTCTTCGGATTCTTGCAGCATCACAGACTCCAAGGTTGGAGCATCTAAACTGCGGATATAAAGCGGAACCTTAATCCCCTCGACCCAAACCTCTCTGAGACTATCCTTCTCCAGCAATCTCTGAATCGCCGCAGCACGCTCTTTGCTCTTCAGTCCAGATATGCCCAGCCATCCGTCTCCAGATTTATTCCATAACAAGCCGATACTTCCTATTCTACGTAACACATACCAATCGTGAAATTGCTCTTCCGTGACATTTGGATCGGCTGAACTCAGCAGCTCTGAGGGTAACAAACGTTCAGCGAAATCATAATATCGCCGGGTATGTACACGATGGTGGACAACAATCTCTCCCCAAAAGTACATGCTTTCCATTGCAGCCCGTGATAATCTTGTCGGAGCCCAAGCCCAATCTACTTTCTCCTTTCCGTCTAAATCCAGAGAGGAGAGAGGACCACGCTTCTGAAGCTCTTCACGAACCTGTGCTACAGCGACCATTACAGGCTCATTAGCCTGATGATGGGAGGCAGCAGCAGTTCTTCTCCGCTTAAAATAAGGCCAATCCTCCGTACAATAAATAGACATGTTCTTGTCCCAGCCATCAACGAGCAGCCTGTCTTTATACAGAAGCTCTTGGACCAGTTCTGGCGTAAATCCCGGAATCCGTGCCTGAAGGACCAGCTCATGATTATGGCCAGCGATATTAAGGGGGTCATATTGGATGCAGCCTACGTGACGAACATAGTCATAAATACTATGTTTTCCAGAAGGGATAGCTCCAGCAGTTAACTTTTGATGAGATAGCAGAAAAAGCCTAGCTTGTTTCTTAGTCAAATTATAAGTAAGCATACTTTGCTCCTCCAAGGTTATGTATTAATTTCCATAATACAGAACATCTGTTCTAATATCAAGCAGGAAAAAACCCTGAATCACAATGAAGTGACTCAGGGCTGGAAATCTGGGAATTACATTTTCTCAAGAGAGGGTTGCAAGTTTCCGAGTGCTGGACGGTTGCTTGCGCCAGCGTTATCGCCAGAGCTGTTAGCAGCAGCACCTACTTGCAGCTGGTACATCCGGAAGTATCTTCCGCCAAGCGCCATCAGTTCATCGTGGCTGCCGCGTTCTACGATCTCTCCGTGATGCAGGACTAGAATCTGATCTGCACTGCGAATCGTGGATAAGCGGTGTGCGATGATGAAAGTGGTGCGTCCTTTTTTGAGAACTTCCAGCGCATCCTGAATGACGCTTTCCGTCTCTGTATCGATATTGGAGGTAGCTTCATCAAGAATGAGAATAGCTGGGTCAAAGGAGAGAGCTCTCGCAAAAGAAATCAATTGCCGCTGACCTGCAGATAAAGTACTTCCTTTTTCGATGACAGGTTCATCAAATCCTTGTGGAAGATGAGCAAGTAACTTATCCGCACCAACCTCACGCAAAGCTCGTTCTACCCGTTCACGGGAAATTCGTTCATCCCCTAGACTGACGTTCGAAGCAATGGTGCCCGTGAAGAGGTACGGATCCTGCAGTACGATGCCCATATGATTCCGTAGCCACTGCTTTGGAATATCCGTAACCTTTTGCCCGTCAATCGTAATATCGCCTTTTTGTGGATCATAGAACCGGAACAACAAATTGATGATTGAGCTTTTGCCGGAACCCGTATGACCTACAAGAGCGACAGTTTCACCCGGGCGTGCTTCAAAGGAGATATCGCGCAGGACGTAGTCTTTTTTATAAGCAAAAGATACATTCTTAAATTCCACATTCCCTTTGTAGCGTGGCATGGAGCCGTCCGTAACGTTCTCTCCAGGTTCATCCATAAGCGTAAACACACGTCCCGCAGATACCATAGAAGTATCCAGGTTCGCCAACTGGTTCACCATACCTGTGATAGGCTGGAACAAACGTCCGAGCACATCGACAAAGGCATACAGTACGCCTAAGGATACAAAGGTTGAACCAGTAATACTGCCATGTCCGAAATACCAAAGCACCATCACAAAAGAGAGACTACGAAGTGAGTTCACCAGATTGTGGGACGTGAAGGCATTCAGATTTAACATTTTATTCTGATATTTCAAGTAATCATCGTTCAGGTTCTCAAATTCTGCACTAAGCTGCTTCTGACGGTGGAATATCCGGACGATTGACATCCCCTGAATCGATTCATTAATAATGGCGTTAATTTCACTTAGACGTGAGCGAATGATCGTATTGTATTTGGTCGCAATTTTGCGATAGAGCACGATCCACAGCACAAGAATAGGTACAATGAACAAGCTGATCAGACCCAGACGGACATCAAGTAAGAACAGAGCGATATATACGCCAGTTATATTGATAATACCGGTGCTGAAATTGGAGAGGACGGCAATGAATAGATCCTTAATCGCCTCGGTATCATTTGTAACCCGCGACACTACCTTACCAGCAGGTAAATTGTCAAAAAAATGAACGGGTAGTCGCTGGATATGCGCGTATACATCTGTCCGCAGCTTCCGGATTACCTGATTCGCCGAAGATTGCAGCCAGTAGGTTTTTCCGAATTCAGCAAAGATGGAGATTACAAGAAAAATAGCATACATTCCCACCAACTGATAGATCCCAGGAAGCTCGGGTTTGTAAAAAGCGAACAGCTCATCTGCCGACAGCTTAACCGCCGGATAGATAACTTCATTATCACCACGGGTGATATGCATCTCTCCATCGATGAACTGTCGTTCACCGTCAGGCTGTGTTACAGCTTCGTTAATAAAATAGAAACTTCTCCCTGCTTGAAGAACACGAATTTCTTGGCCTTTAGTTTCACCAGGCTCAAAGCGATCGCCGCGTTTGTATAAACTATTGTTATATTCAGCCGCCTTATCGGGAGACGTGGTGCTGAAATAGGGCTTCTCGATGGCCAGCATGTGATTGTCGATCATGTTTTTGGCTATAAATGGACCTGCCAGCTCTGCCGCTACCCCGATTGAAAGCAGCAGAAGGGCTGCGATAAAGGTTTTCTTTGCGGTCAATGCATATTCCAGCAGGCGTTTGCCTGTACTTTTTGTCAACCGTGACACCTCCTAAAATGTTTTGCGTAGCCGTAGCTCGTTTATTTATGGTTGTAGTTTAATCATTCGATAAGTTATTTTCGACTTGCTGCCGATCATATTGCTCACGGTACCAGCCATTCAAATCCAATAGTTCCTGATGTGTACCTCGTTCAACAATTTGTCCGTTATCCAGTACAACAATCATGTCGGCATGTTGGACGGCAGAGAGACGGTGAGTAGAGATTAATGTGGTTTTTCCGGCACGTTCATTCCGGATATTGTCGATAATCTGAGCTTCCGTACGAGCGTCAACGGCTGATAGGGCATCATCCAGAATAAGAATATCAGGATTAGCGATAAAAGCTCTGGACAGAGAGACACGTTGCTTTTGTCCACCGGAGAGAGATACACCACGTTCACCCACCAGAGTATCCAGACCATCGGACAATGCGCCCAGGTCGTTTTGGAAAGCGGCAGCTGTAATGGCTTGCATAATCGTATCGTCATCGGCGTTGTCTAGACCAAACTGAATGTTTTGCCGAACGGATTTGGAGAAAAGGATTTGCTCTTGTGGAACATAACCCATCCAGCTATGCAGCTGATCCAGGGAAATCTGTTGAATAGGCACGCCAGATATAAGGATTTCTCCATTACCTGTCGGATATTCGCGGAGCAATTGTTTGAGCAGTGTAGATTTCCCGCTTCCTGTACGCCCGACTACACCTAATGTCTGCCCTTGGTTCAGGGTTAGGTTGACATGGGTTAGATTGTCTATCGTCGAAGAAGGATAACGGAAAGTCACATCGTTAAGCTCGATTCGAGTAGGGTGGGGAACTTGAACGGGATGGGCAGCATTTTGAACATCGGGTTTGGAGTTTAACGTCTCGTCGATACGTTCGAGGGAAGCTCCACCACGCTGCATAATGTTGATCAATTCTCCAATAGCGAACATCGGCCATACAATCATACCGAGATACATATTAAAGGAGACTAGATCACCCAGTGTGATCTGATTGCGGAATACAAGGTAAATCCCATAAGTAAGACCAATAATGTAGCTGAGTCCGACACAGAAGCGGATAGTTGGTTCGAAGAAAGCATCGACACGAGCTACAGCCATATTTTTGTTGTAAACATCCTCAGTAATATCCGAGAAACGTTTTTCATCAAGACGCTCTTGGACATAAGCACGGATTACGCGCACACCAGAGACAGATTCGAGCACTTGGTCATTCATATCTCCGAATGCATCCTGCGCTAAGCTGTATCGATCATGAATAGCTTTACCATAAAAAATCATAGCTATTGCAATTAAGGGTAATGGTAATACTGCTGCAAGGGTCAGCTTCCAACTGACGAGAAAGCCCATCGCAAACAGCACAACCGTGAGGTAGATTGTAGAATCCACCAGTGTAAGCATCCCGAATCCTACGGTAGCTGAGACGGCTCTGATATCATTGGTTGCCCGGGCCATGAGGTCACCAGTTCTATTTTTCTCGAAGAACGAGGGCGTCATAGTCATAAGATGATTCATAAATCGGGAGCGCAGCAGGCGCTCAACAAGGTTGGAACCTCCGAAAAGTTTGTGCATCCATATGTAGGTAATCCAATAAATAACTAGCAGCAAAATAAAGATCATGCCGATATATTTGGCAAGCGAAGCTGTAGTAATCGAACCGCGTACTATGTCGTCAATGGCATTGCCTAGCAGACGTGGAGGGAGTAATTCAAGAACGCCCACACCTATGAGTAATATGAGTCCAATCAGGTAACGCCTTTTTTCTCGGCGAAAAAACCAGCCGAGATCGCGAAGAACAGAGAACAAGTAAATCCCTTCCTTTCAGGTTGTAATGATTGCTTGTGATGCTGATAAAAGCGCAAGTGATTATCTCTTCAGCAAACAAAAAAAGCATATCATCCGAAAACGGACGATATGCCTGTAATTTACAGCTATCATGCGCACGGTGCGTTACAGCACCAAGCATGTGAGAGACCTTCAAGAACTAAAGTTATACGGTCCATAAGACCCGCAAAAACTTCAGGATGGCTTAATCACTTGGGCTGCTTCGGTATTCGGTTGAGTAAAAATTCCAACAATAGTAAAATAATATGGCTGTAACTTCGTAAACACCGCGCTCACCCCTTTCATTAATTTGGTAATAACTAGAAGACGTTTAGTTATGTTCAGAGTTTATCATCCGGTTCGCGAATTTGTCAAACTTAATTTTAAATGGGTCGGGAAATTATTAATTGCATAAAGTTGTTTGAATATCGACTTATTTTCGTTATGATTAGAATATACAAAGGAGCTGAGAGAAATGAACATGGAAATTAGTCAAGCAGCGGCAGCTTGGTTTAAGAGAGAATTGGACCTTAAGAATGGAGACTATATTCGTTTATTTCCCCGTTATAGCTCGGGAGGTGGACTTCACCCCGGTTTCTCGCTGGGCATTGCTACAGAAGCACCTGGGCGTCCAGCTATTCAGGTCAAACAGGATGATATTGTGTTCTACATGGAGGAGCAGGACTTGTGGTATATGGAAGGTTATGACCTATCTATCGTATACTCTGAGTCAGAGGATGACATTGAATATAAGTACGAACCAAAGCGGGTATCCGGCGAAGTGCAGGTATAGTTGTCTTAATGATTGTTAATTTTAATCAGGAAAAGCCCTTGCCAAAAGGCAGGGGCTTTTCAAATGCTGTCTTTAAAAATGAGGGTATTCCAGTTGGAGATACATAGGTGTTATCAGTGCAAATTGCGAGAGGTTTCTTCCTCCAGAGCGAAGTCGAAGTCGTCAATATCGTACACCTGAACCGGAACTCCACCCTCGATGATCCGTTGAATCAATTCAAATTGATCCGTTAGGATAGGGACTTTCTCACGTTGTGAGGACAGTAGAAGCTCTGTTTCGATGGGATCGAACATCTCACCGTAGACAGCGGTATCCATACTGTTAATGATGGTGATTTTGGATTGCCCGCCAAGGAGAATACCTGAGCTTTTCGCCCAAGGCACAGCTAAACAGCGGTTGATCTTCTTCGCGTTGAGCGGTTCTTCAAAATAAGCAATGAGCTCACTAATCTTCAACTTAACATGCTTGTCGTCGTCCGGACGGTTCATCAACGGATCATCGCTGTCTCGCAGTTCGTATAGTTCCATCACGGTAGTATAAGGCACTATATATTCTACAGGGCTGCTCGATACGAGAAGCTGGCCGTAAATCGCCATCATGACGGCTTCCGTCACAAATTGTCTAGACATCGTTATCCTCCTGAAGTTCGGTACTGCAATTGTACTTATGATCTAAAATTATAAAAACACTGTAGAGAGCAAAAGTCAACTGTACTTAGCAACTCACTAAAGAGAAGGGACAGAATATTCCTGTGAAGCAATGGAAATCATATTTTACTTTTGTACGACCTTATATGAAATTGATTGTGTTTACGCTGTTTATCGGCATGATCAAATTCAGCATTCCGCTAACGCTGCCAATGATTCTGAAATACGTGGTCGATGACCTCCTAATGAACCCGAGCATGGGTATTGAGGAACGGGTATCGCATTTGATGCTTATTCTGGGTGGTGCCTTAATTTTATTTGTAATCGTAAGAGGACCCGTGGAGTATTATCGCCAATACTTTGCTCAGCTTATCACAAGTAAAGTGTTGTTCGATATGCGAAATAAGCTTTACAGTCATTTACAGCGGCTGTCACTGCGGTATTATCAGAATACCAAGGTGGGAGAAGCCATCTCCAGATTTATTAACGATGTTGAGCAGACCAAAAATTTGGTCGAAGTCGGCATGATGAATGTATGGCTCGACACGTTTACGCTAGTTTTTGCTTTGGGATTTATGTTTTATTTAAATCCGGTGCTGGCGCTCGTGTCTATCTCGGTATTGCCTTTTTACGCAATTGCTGTTAACAAATTGTATAAGCGGCTTAAGCTTTTAACGAAAGATCGATCCCAGGCTCTGGCTGGCATTCAAGGTTATCTCCATGAACGGATTCAAGGGATATCAATCATCCGCAGCTTTACGATGGAAAAAGTGGATCAAAAGCAGTTTGAAGACATCAACGGCAACTTTCTTAAAAAAGCGATGGCGCAAACCCGCTGGAACGCTATGACCTTCGCAATTATTAATACATTAACGGATATAGCACCTCTTTTGGTCATCGGATATGGTGGTTATCAGGTCATTCATGGCAATTTGACAGTAGGTACCTTTGTAGCTTTCTTTGGCTATCTGGACCGGATGTATTCCCCGCTGCGGAGATTGATTAATTCCTCGACGGTGCTTACACAAGCCTCTGCTTCTCTTGAACGGGTGCTTGAGCTGCTGAATGAGCCTTATGATATTGTAGACAAGCCGGGAGCAAAAGTGCTTAAGGATTCACGTGGTGAGATTGCTTTTCAGAATGTATGGTTTAAATATAACGAAGAGAATGATTGGGTCTTAAAAGATATTAATTTGAGAATTCAGCCCGGACAGACCATTGCGTTCGTCGGAATGAGTGGTGGAGGAAAGTCCTCTCTTATAAGCTTGATCCCGAGATTCTATGACATCAGTAAAGGCAGCCTCCAAATGGATGGTTATGATATACAGGAATTAACACAGGAAAGCTTGCGTAGGTCTGTCGGTATGGTCTTACAAGATAATTTCTTATTCAGCGGATCTGTGCGTGAGAATATTTTATTCGGTAATCCTAACGCCACGGAAGAAGAGGTCATTTCAGCAGCAAAAGCTGCCAATGCGCATGATTTTATTGAGCAGCTGCCACTGGGTTATGAGACAGAAGTGGGAGAACGTGGTGTTAAGCTTTCTGGAGGACAGAAGCAGCGGGTTGCTATCGCAAGGGTATTTCTTAAGGATCCGAAGGTTCTTATATTAGACGAAGCTACATCGGCGCTGGATCTGGAATCAGAGCATTTAATTCAACAAGCGTTGCAGTCCCTTTCTTCGGAACGTACTACACTAATTGTAGCGCATAGACTGTCAACGATTACACATGCAGATCAGATTGTCGTACTTGAGAATGGTGAAATTACTGAACGGGGTACGCATGAACAGCTGATGGCGATAGAGGGTAGTTATGCGCGATTATTTAACGTACAGCATTTAGACGCCTAATATGTTTTGGAAAATAATTAAACACCTTAGTGGTCCTCTCGAAAGAGAAGGCCACTTTTTTTGAATTCCAATCAGGCTTGCGGCACACAGTAACTTATACTATGGCAAAAATTCTACACAGGATTTGAGTCTTTTCGGAGATCATGTGCGTCTAAAGCTTATAAACATCATGAAAGGAAGTGAGGAACGTGAATAAAACCACGCTTGAGGAAAAGGCGATAGCAGGTGATGAAGACAGCTTTACTGCGCTTATTGACGGCATGCAGGAGCGTTTATACCGAATGGCCTACTCCTATGTGCGGAATCAAGAGGATGCGCTGGAGATTGTGCAGGAGACCGTCTTCAAAGCCTATATCTCCATTCATAAATTGAAGCAACCGCAATATTTTAAAACTTGGCTCACCAAGATCGCTGTCAACTGTGCGCTGGACTTTATCCGTAAATCTAAAAAAATCGTGTATATGGATCAAGAGCTAGGAGGCAGCTATGCTCCGAAATCTAGGGAAGAAGTTATGGACTTGCATGAAGCGCTCAGCGGTCTTGATGAAAAATCAAGAATGGTGATTGTGATGAGATATTTGGAGGACTTGCCCATAAAGGAAATTGCAGAGGTTCTCGATATGCCCCTGAGCAGCGTCAAAACCGTTATTTATAGAGGTTTGGAAAAATTAAAAATAAGTATGGAGGAGAGTGAGTACTTTGGATAAGCAACTAGAACGTCTACAGCAAGCCTATAATGAGATTGAAATTCCTAAAGAACTATCATTCGCTTCTCGTAAAGGAATTGAAAGAGGGAAAATCTATAAACAGAAAAACAGTTCTTCAAAACGTACTTTGAAATGGTCAGGATCAGTAGCTGCTGCTGTATTGATTTCTTTTACGGTGGGTGTAAATACGGTCCCTGCCTTTGCGAATAGTATGGATCAAATACCGGTTCTAGGTAAGCTGGTCAGTGTTCTGCAATTTACAGAGGGAAGTGCAGGAGGCGGAACCATTCAGGATGGAGTAGATGTGAACTTTATTTCGGTCAAACAACTGAAGAATAGCGATCAATTGATTTTGAATTTTGCAAATCCGGATGAAACGCAACAGTTAGCAAGCTCATATAACGTAAAGTTTACGGAAAATCCGGCAACAATGACAATTACAGTGAATGGGGCGAGAAAATTCTCAGCAGTTAAAGATCTAGAGACATTAAAACAAAGCCGATATGTTCAGGATGCTTATCCACTAATTACACTAGATGATTCGGCCATTCGGTTCAATGTCACGCTTACAGACTCGGTTGCTTATGAGGTAAAAGAATATAAAGAGCCAGCACAGGTAGTGATTACGTTAAAAGAGAAAGGAAACGAAGCAAAAGGGGGCTCTATATATTCGTTAAGAACGGTCTCACAGCCTTCCGGTGAGGCGCTGGGTATGGCTGAAGAAATGTTATATGGGTTAGAGGATTTGCGGATGTTAAAGGATCAGAAAGGCTTATATCTCGTGGAAGCAGGATATTTTAATACAGAAGAAGAGGCTTTGAAGCAGTTGCAGAAAATTAAGACAGAGTATGGCGTTGAAGATTTATTAGTCGTTGAAAAAAGAGCGGTGCAACAAGTTCCGCAGTCCATTTCTCAGGTGGAGGAATAGTGAAGAAGATGGTTATATAAAAGGCACACACAAAAAGACCGCCGAAAGCGGTCTTTTTGTGCTGTTCTATTACATTTTGCCGATCATAAGTGATAAAATGCCGGCTGCGATCAGCGGACCGACCGGAACGCCCTTAAATAACGCAACCCCGATCACCGTGCCAATCAGCAGACCAGCTACAACTGTGGGTTGGTTGGTCATGAGGGTAGCACCGCGGCCTCCAAGAAAAGCGACGAGAATGCCGATAGCGATAGCAAGCAAGGACTTCCAGTGCAAGAAGGATTGACCGACTGTCTGCAGCGATATTTTGCCGCTGGCTAATGGGGTCATGACCCCGATGGTCAGGATGATAATCCCAATGGTTAAACCGTATTTTTCTAGCCATGGAAAGGTTTGCTGCAGGCCAAGTACTCTTAGCAGTAATAGGACGACCATTGCTATTGTTACAGGGGAATTGCTGCTGATAATTCCAAGCGCTGCAAGTCCAAGCAAAAGCAAAGAGGTCATGTCCATTTTAAAGTTTCAACTCCTTAGGATTAGAACTTTCTTTTGACACAATGTGATCTGCGATAAGTTTACCATGCCCTCTTCCGGTCTCAATAAACACTTCGTTAGCATTGCGGCCAGAGGCGATTACTCCAGCAACATATAACCCTGGAACATTACTTTCCATGGTTGAGGTGTTAAAAGCAGGCTTATCCATGTCGTCGTCCATGATCACACCCGCTGAAGTGAGGAGGGTACGGCTAGGACGGAAACCAGTCAAGGCAAGAACGAAATCATTATCCAATGCTTTCTTGTCCCCCTTATGATCCGTAACAATTACTGAGCTTGCAGTAATTTCAGTGACACGCGAGCCTAAGTGCAGAGTGATTTTCCCTTTTTGCACCATGCCTTCAAAGATTGGCCGAACCCAAGGTTTAATATTCTCTGAGATGCTTTCACCACGATATACCATATCTACCGTAGCTCCTACACGCATAAGCTCCAGCGCTGCATCTACAGCGGAATTACTGCCGCCAATTACAGTTACCTTCATTCCCGTGTAAGGATGGGCTTCACCGAAATAATGAGTAACTTTAGGTAGTTCTTCACCTGGAATGCCAATCATATTCGGCTGATCAAAATAACCTGTTGCTATAACTACATTTGCAGTGATACGTTTCTGATGCTCACCACGCATATTTGACGTATGTACGGCAAAGGTTCCATCTTCAAGCGGCTCAATGGATAAAGCTTCTTCATAAGCGGCGATCTCCAGACCATATTGCTCAGCAGCTCGGCGATAATAGACAAGCGCTTCATGACGGTAAGGCTTGTCGTTGGTCGAAGTGAAAGGAACATCCCCGATTTCTAATAACTGAGCCGTACTGAAAAATTGCATATTTGTTGGATACAAATAAATGGAGTGCACAATAAAGCTTTTTTCAATGATAAGGCTGGACAGGCCTTGGCGTTGGCATTCGATAGCTGCCGAGAGGCCGCAAGGACCTGCACCGATAATAATGACATCTTTCATAAAGCGGGTTACCTCCTGATTGTTACTATCTTTTCTTTAAATCCTACCCTAAATTCATGAATTTTTCCATAAGAGCAGATTGAGTATAATAACCATTGCAAGAACAACGTTGATTATTATATAATTAGATATATATCTAATGTATCAATTTATTGTGAAATTTTAGGAGCGTGAACCCAGTGCAGTTGGAGAAAATCGTGAGTTATCATAAAGCTTTAGCTGATCCAACGCGTCTTCGCTTATTGTTGCTTTTGTCCCAAGGAGAAATGCACGGGCAAGCGCTGGCTGAGAAGTTGAATTTATCGCAGCCTACAGTCACTCATCATGCGGCTAAATTACGTGAAGCGGCTCTAATAAAGGAAAGACGCGACAAAAATACAGTTTACTTTAAACTGAATCCGGAGTTTATCAATAATGGGGCTGAAGCTTCACTGCAATTTATTTTTTCGAAAGGAGCTGAGAATATGGAAGAGCAATTGCCTGAGAATAGTCTTCAGGATACTGTAATCCGTAATTTTTTCTCTAAAGATGGCCGGCTGCGTCAAATTCCAGCACAATACAAGAAGAAATTGATAGCGCTTCAATACATGGTTGAGAAGCTGGAGCCAGGTGTAGTTTATACGGAAAAGGAAATCAATGAGTTTATTAAGCAGTTTCATGAAGATTTCGCCACTATTCGTCGTGAATTCATCATGCATCAGTTTATGTATCGTGAGAAGGACAAGTATGAACTAAATCCTCGAGAAGTATGGACTCGGTGGGAATATGTCAAATAATGATCTTTTAAATATTAACATTCTGTGTCGATTTGAAATGTACTGATTAATTATTCGAATTTCGAATAAAATGGAATTGTAAGCGTTATCTGAGACATATTTAGAAAGGAGACTTTCGTTATGTTATTTAAACGCACAAAAAAGCAACCCAAATCAGATCATGTAACCGTCACATTACCCCAAGTGAAACAGGCGATTCGAAAGTTCGAAGAAGATATGCCTGGACCTATTAATAGAACAGCATTAATCTTAGAGGACAAAAGAATCGATATGAGTCGTCTGAAACGTTATTTAGGTGGAATACCCGAACGGAATTTCTACATGTCTCGGGAGACCTATGAAATTTTCGAGGAAGAAGACAAGTTAGTGCCGTATTATTTGGATTTAGTTCAGGCTGCTGTAGACAGTTATATTAGTGATACAGGCAAGCTACCGCTGCTTGAAGACACCTGGTTGCCAGAGGTTCATTATCGATTGTTATCTACAGAAAGTTATCTAAAAGAAACGCCTCCTTTTCCGCTGTATATTACGGATGAAGAAATGATGCTGACCCATCGGGCAGAGCATTTCGAGTAAAGGAATGACGCAGATACGAATCTTCACAAAGACTGTTCAGTAAAAGGGAAGCCACAAATCCTTTTTGTTGAATAGTCTTTTCTTTGTCTCTAAAGGCATAGTACAATTACATTCTGTAGGTTTGGTTTGAAAATTAACAGCATGTAAGGGGAATCGCTTGATGAAGGAAGTACAAGCTATTTTATTTGATCTGGACAATACTTTAATGGATCGAGACTATACATTTCGCAGCTTTAGCACTCAGTTCGTGCAGGATTTTCTTGGGCATCTGGAACCTGCGGAAGCGCAGGCTGTGATCGAGGATATGATTCATAGAGACGCTGATGGCTATCGTGATAAAGACGGGTTTTTCTTAGAACTTAGTGAGATCCTGCCTTGGGAAAAGCCTGTGACGGCTGAACATATCCGGGCGTATTATGATGCGAGCTACATCAATCATGGTGCGGCCATGGAGCATGCTTTGGAGGTTCTGGAGTATTGTGTGGAGCATGGATATACTTTGGGGCTGGTCACCAACGGTAAAAAAGAAATCCAGAACACCAAAATCGATATTCTCGGCCTGCGAGAGTACTTCAAAGCTATAGTTATATCTGGAGAAGTTGGCATTGCGAAGCCTGATCCTGCGATTTATCAATTGGCACTAGACAGGCTGGGTGCCTCTGCGGATCAAACCTTGTTTATAGGGGATCATCCCGTAAATGATATCTGGGGTGCAGGTAAGGCTGGCCTTGATGGGATATGGCTGCAAAGGAAACATCCTTGGGACGATCAGCTGGACATTCAACCTTGGAAAATGATCCGTGAGCTGAAAGAATTAAAGGCTATTTTGTAATCCGGAAAATTTGGGGTTGACATTTTACTGCTGCACCAATTATGATAACAGCATCTTAAATTTCGGAAGGAGACGATGTTTTATGACAGTTTTAAATGTAATGAACTCAACTGTTGTGGATACGTGTCTTCCGGGAACAGCTGCTGCCGAATAATTGATTCGTGCAGTTTAGCAGGTAAGCTCAATTACGCTTATTAGAGCCGCCGGGAACCGTATAGGGTCCGGTGGCTTTTTTGCGTGTGTAGAAAGATTGGATTTGGTGTAATAAATCCACATGTCTATATACCGCCGCCGGAGTCTTTATTTCCGGCGGCTTTTTGTGTTCTCGGAAAACGCCAAGGGGCAAGTAAAAACATAAACATATCTTTTAGGAGGAAATGAATGAATAGCATAAAGCAATATGGTTGGAATGAAAACTGGAGTACAAAATGGAATGAAAAGTGGAGTCATGCAGAGGATAAACAGTTTATACCCGGGAGAATCGTTGGTGATTTTGGCAGTAAGTACAAAGTGTTAACTGATGTAGGAGAGACGTGGGGAGAGCTTGCCGGGAAGCTGAGACACACATTTGTAGCCTCGGGTGATTTTCCTGCCATTGGAGACTGGGTAGCATTGGCGATGCAAGATGGCGGTGAGCATGGAATTATACATGGCGTATTGCCCCGGCAGAGTGTGATCTCACGCAAGGTCGCAGGAAATACACAAGATGAGCAAATTGTTGCCTCCAATGTAGACACGTTATTTCTGGTCAGCGCGTTGAATGATGACTTTAATGTTCGCCGGATGGAGAGATATCTGATCATGGCTTGGAATAGTGGGGCAAATCCAGTTATTCTACTCACTAAAGCGGATCTTTGTCCGGATGCAGACAGTAAAATCGCTGAAATGGAGAGCGCGGCTCCCGGAGTATCAGTACATGCTGTTAGTGCAATACAAGATGAAGGACGCGAGAAGCTGCTGCCATACATTGGTGAAGGTCAAACTGTAGCTCTTACGGGCTCTTCCGGTTGTGGGAAGTCGACAATGGTCAACTGGCTATGCGGGAAGAACCTTCAGATTACGCAGGATGTTAGAGAAGGGGATAGCCGCGGACGTCATACTACTACCCACCGTGAACTGTTTGTTTTGCCGGATGGGGGGATTATCGTAGATACACCGGGGATGCGGGAGCTGCAGCTCTGGGAAGATGAAGGTGGACTTGATCTAGCGTTTAGTGATATCAGCGGTCTAGCTTCTAAGTGCCGGTTTAGTAACTGTAGACATGAACGCGAAGAGGGCTGTGCTGTACTGGAAGCAGTCCAAACAGGTGAACTGGAAGAGAAGAGGCTATTCAACTACCGAAAAACACAACGAGAAGTATTGTACCAAAATAATAAAGAAGCCAAGCTTAAGAGAAAAAGCGCAGCTTCCACTAAAGTGAGTTCATCCAGAACCAGAGGCTATGGGTGGCGTAAAGAGCTGGATGAATATTAAAAAGAATTGATATAACGGCATAGACATTGAAAAAGGGCGCCCCTTAGCTTTTGACAGCTAAGGGGCGCCCTTAATTATTGAATTGAATCTAAATGGTTATGGTTTAGAAGGATGCAGCAGTTTCCTTAGCCAGTTGCAATCCGTTTTCAATGATTTCAGCGGATTGTGCTGGAAGTTGGTTGTGGCCTTCGATGATTACTTGTGTAATATCTTTAATTCCCCACAGGTTAAGGTTACCAACGATGAAGTTTACTGCCATTTCAGCACTTGCTGCAGGACCTTCAGAGTAGATACCGCCTCTTGCATTCAGAACGATTGCTTTTTTACCTGTCAAAAGACCAACTGGACCTTCAGCAGTGTAAGAGAATGTTTTACCAGCTTGGCAAAGGTAATCTACATAAGTGTGCAATACAGCAGGTACAGTCATGTTCCACAGTGGGAAACCGAATACTACCTTATCTGCAGCGATGAACTGATTAAGATATTTATTAACGATAGCGGCACCAGCTGCTTCTTCAGGTGTTGCTTCGTATCCTTGAGCGGCTTTATACATACCAGTGATCAGGGTATTGTCGTAGTATGGAAGTTTCTCTGCGAACAGATCAAGCTCAGTGATTTCATCTTCTGGGTTGTTGAGCTTGTAGCTCTCCAAGAATTCATTGTAAAGCTTAACACTTACGGATTGTTCTGCTGGACGGTTGTTTGCTTTAATAAATAGAACTTTAGACATTATGATTTCTCCCTTGCATGTGTGTATTTAATATTAACTATATTTAATATAGCATGTAATCTTTTGTTTGTAAATTATTTTTTTGTTCTTGAAATTTGTTTGCGCTTAAGGAGTTTGAAAAAATGAAAACAAGGTTAATAGGTGATACAAGAGAACAGGAAATAATTTCCTGTCTCTATAACTTCCAGAATGATCTAAAAGGAGCGATTGACATGTCCATCGATCGGTTTATCATTAAAAAATTGGACAGCTGTCACGAAGAGCATACGCGTCAGAATTTAGTGAAGCTATTTAGACTTCGAATCCAGAACGCTGAAAAAGCAGAGCAGAAGAATTACAAGATCAGCTGATAAGTGCTTAGCTCTTCCTAATAGTAGATTTTTCGCTGAATGAGACAGAGTCCTTGGGTTAAAAAAGTCCGTAAATATAGCAGAGCAGTGATCCTCCCGTTAAGGGGGGATCACTGCTCTGCGTTTTTTAGTCCTGGGCAGATTGCTTCAGCATAAAGGGTCAGCAAATGAAAGCTAACCTACAACAAACGTTACTTTGGCAGGTGACATAGTAGCTTCAGGTAAGCCGCTATAACTAATCTGCTGACCAATGCAAAGTCATTTGTCGAGTCACATACTAAGTCAGTCACACGCCAAGCTAACGGCTAAGTTACCTCACTGACTAACACAACTAATCACCTACCGAGTAACTCAGTGAGTCACCCGCCGAGTAGCTCACTGAGTCACACACCAATACTAACGGCTAAGTCACTCACTGACTAACACAACTAATAATCACCTACCGAGTAACTCAGTGAGTCACACACCAATATTAACGGCTAAGTCACTCACTGACTAACTAACAAAACTAATCACCTACTGAGTAGCTCACTGAGTCACACACCAATATTAACGGCTAAGTCACTCACTGACTAACTAACAAAACTAATCACCTACTGAGTAGCTCACTGAGTCACACACCAATATTAACGGCTAAGTCACTCACTGACTAACACAACTAATCACCCGCAGAGTAACTCACTGATTGACACAACTAGTCATCTACTGAGTAACTCACTGAGTCACAAACCAAGTTAACGTCAGACAATAAATCACTCGCTAAGTGACCTTCCAAGTTATACTTAGCGGGCAACGGACTCAGATGACGCTATATGCGAATTTTTAGTCATTAGAGCAGAGTTCCGGACTCCAGCGCAGCTATTCAGCTTTTCGAGGTCGATAATTAGTGTTTTTAGTGCCAATAGCGACTCTGGGGTCCGATAGGATTCTAAATGAGTCAAAAAGCTGCGATTAAGGTCAACTGAGTCCGATAGCATCCAACTATGAGTCCGAAAGCAGTGGCTATAAGTTCAAAAGCAGCGACTAAAGCTCCGACAGTAATAACTATGTACACGATAGTAGCAACTATGCACGCGACAATAGCAACTATGTACACGATGGTAGCAACTATGCACGCGACAGTAACAACTATGTACACGATAATTGCAACTATATACGCGACAATAGCAACTAAAGCAAACTAAATTTCGAATTTATATTACTGCGGACTCAGATGACGTTATATGCGAATTTATGAGCATTAGAGCAGCGTTTCGGACTCCAATGCAGCTATTCAGCTTTTTGAGGTGGATAATTAGTGTTTTTCGCGCCAATAGCGACTCTGGGATCCGATAGGATTCCGAATGAGCCAAAAAGTTACGATTAAGGTCAGCTGAGTCCGATAGCAGTCGGCTATGGGGATGGCCGGCAAGCAGCAATCCTAATGTGCTATATAGCAGCCCCAAGAAGAACCCAAGAAGAACCCAAGAAGAACCCAAGAAGAACCCAAACAGCAAGCAGAACCAATCTCGTGTACTCTAATAGTAGAAGCTATGTATGCGTGAATGTATCTAATATAAATGAAGGCTCGGATTTAGATCAAGATGCTAGGGAAAGCCCCAAAATGGTCCAGAGTCCCAGTGGCTATTGTAGTGTTGAGTGACAACTCTATGGGATGTCAGGTTAACCCGATATACATACATCTGTATCACCGAAATAAACATCCACCGCGCCCAACGGACTCAGATGACGCTATTTGCGAATTTATGGGCATTAGAGCAGATTTTCGGACTCCAGTGCAGCTATTTAGCTTTTTGAGGTAGATAATTAGTGTTTTTCGCGCCAATAGTGACTCTGGGGTCCGATAGGATTCCGTATGAGCCAAAAAGTTACGATTAAGGTCAGCTGAGTCCGATAGCAGTCGGCTATGGGGATGGCCGGCAAGCAGCAATCCTAATGTGCTATGAATTAGCACAAATCAGTACAAAGTAGCATCAAGCAGAACCAAGTAGAACCAAGCAGAACCATGTAGCACAAAGCAGAACCAAGGTCCCTGACTTTGAGAGTTAAGCTATGTATGCCTATGTATGCGCAAATAGTATCTAAATCAAACGGAGTGTCATTTTTGATCAAGTTTAGCTTCAAAAGGACAACGAGTCCAAGCAGCAGTTCTTAACTGCTTTTAGGATGATCTTTATTAGAAGCTTAGGACAGCAATGTTGTGACAAAAAAACTACCCCTCCATTAATAGAGGGATAGCGCCAATGAATCATTTTCACTGTAACTGTGCAATATAGCTTCAGAGCCTTTAATTTCGATACTAATCAGAGAATTGAGGCATTTCTGGAGGGCACTTTTGCCCTTTTGAATTTTGAGCTCCAGCGTACTGTTAAGTAATCTAAGTACTTTTTGAGTGGGCTGTTTATTTTCTGTTGTGAAATACACAGGTACAAGTTTGTTCTGAAATGTGATGAGCATTCTCATTTTGAAATCACCTCGCTACAAGTATTTCATGTTAATGATCATACCCCTTGTTTCTTAATTTTACCTTAAAATTAGCTTATGATAACATAAAGATTGCTAGTTTAATATACATTTATATGTAATACAGGAAGGATACAATAATGTGAATGAGAAAGAACGAACGGATTTAACGGATTTAACGGAATTTTTATTTCCAGATCGGGTAACCGACCAAGTAGTATTAAATGAATTATTAAATACTGCGTCTACAGCAGAAAGGATAGGTAGATTCAAATATAGAGAGAAGGAGATAACTAAAGATCTGTGTTTACAAATACATAAGGATAAAATACTAGCCTACTGCAATAATACACCGGACTCTCCTCCGTGTGTGCTGAAGAACAGAGATGAAACAGAGAGCTTTTGTCTCGAGTTGTTCGAATGTGAGAGAGCGATGGAGCCCTTTGCTCACGGGATTCCGGCGTTACTAATGTCAAAAAAAAGGTTCGAGGAGCTGAAAAAAGGCTCTGATTCCTCTACGGTTCACAGACTCTCAGAGTGTTTAGCTGCTGAGACAGGAGATGATGTCCATTCCAACCATCTTGCACGAGTGATGAAATGCTTCGACGCAGAGGGAGAATTGCGACTCTGTATTTCTAGTGAAAATGGCTGGAAGTTTCAGTATGCTAGCTTCATAAGTGATCATTCAAGTGGCTGGTTGCTGCGAATGAGCAGCGATCCTTCCCAAGACTGGATTGTAGCTCTTCCTATATCGAAAGCACAATTATGTGGTTCTGTGGCAGAGTGGGTGTTTCATTCCTCTTCTTTTCCTAGTCCACAATAACCGTTGAATAGGGAGGAAGAGTAAGCTGATCTGAATTTAAGGTCACTTTGTCAGCAGTTGTCTTTTGGATCTTGGTGTAAGAGATACCCTCGACATTTGGATGAAGCGTAATGATTTGTTCATCTCCAGTTAGGTTATGAACAACGAGGACTTGATCCTCTTTTGTTATACGTTCGTAGGCCATTACCCCTGCATTGCCAGAAGTGTAGTCTCGAATTCCGCCATCACGGAGCGCAGGGACTTCGTTTCTTAACGCAATGAGTTCGCGGTATCTTTTAAGCAGTGAGCTGCTGTCGTTAGTTTGGCTTTCGACATTAATGCTAACATCATCAGCGTTATTGCTGCCGACCTCCCAAGTAGTCTGCCCCTCACCCTGATCCGCTGTCATCCATCTCATGGGCTCACGAATTCCTTCATCTGGTTTTACACCAAGCATTCCTATTTCTTCACCATAATAAATAAAAGGATTTCCAGGCAAGGTTAACAGCAGGGCTGCTGCCATTTTTGCATGATCCAGATTGCCGTCTAATTGACTCATGACTCTGTTTTGATCATGATTTGTCAAAAAAATTGCATCGGTAAAATGGCTATCAGATATTTTGGAGTACAAATTATACGTACGTTCCAGCGTAAAGGCAGTCCCGCTGTCTTTTTCAGTTTTCACGGAATTAATAAGGGTCTCAGCTAACCCAAAGTTAAAGCTAGAGTCGAAGGCTTGATTCAAATAAGCCCCTACGGTGACTGCAGAATTCTCCCATACTTCGCCGACAATATAAGCTTGAGGATTTACTTCATTCATCGCTTTGCGGAAATCCTGCCACCAAGATACATTTTTATTAGTTGTGGCTTGGCTTTTGTCGCTTAGAAGGTCTTCGTAAATATGTTTAGCAGCGTCTAAACGGAATCCATCAACCCCTTGTTCCAGCCAAAACTTGCCGATAGTCTTCATTTCATTACGAACTTCCGTATGATCGAAGTTTAAATCAGGCATGCCTTCCCAAAAGCCACCTAGATAATGACTACCCAGTAAAGAGTGCCATGCACTGCCACTACCAGCGGCACTAGCTCCATTGGCAGGGCGTCCTTGATCTTCAGCCCATATGTACCAGTCGCGATATTTGCTGTCCTTATTTTTAGCGGAATCTACGAACCAAGGATGTTCTTTAGAGGTATGATTCACGACCAAATCCATAATTACTTTAATCCCACGTTTATGCGCCTCCGTAACGAGCTCTTGTAAATCCTCCATCGTCCCATAATCTGGATTGATTGCACGATAATCTGTCACATCGTAACCATGATAGCTTGGTGAAGGGTTGATAGGCATAAGCCAAATCCCACCGATCCCCAGATCGTCTGTGGTGTCAGGATTTCCGTCATTTAAATAATCTAATTTCTTGGTAATCCCTTTGAGATCACCGATACCATCCCCGTCAGAGTCATAGAATGAACGAACAAAAATCTCATAATAAACCGTTGAGGGCTGTTCGTCAGTGGTTATCGTTTTTGCAGCGGGAGGTGTAGTAGTAGTATTCTGAGCTGTATTTGCTTTTGGCGATGGAGAAGGGGAGGCAGAGGAAGGGATATTGTTATTATTTCCTGAACAACCGGATAGCAGAAAGACAGTTAAGCTAAGACTCAATAGTCCGTTTATTGTGTGTTTTTTGGCGATAGGTGTTGCTCGTTTATTCATATAAAATAACCCCTTCTGCTGCAATTTTCCTATAAAGGAAATGATAAGCGCTTTAATATTTATAGTACTGTAATCAAATCCTCAGGTAAAACGTTTGCACAGATATAAAAACAGCAAATCCAGTGATATTTATCCATAAATTCAATAAAAACCGATATTATCATGGATATTCTTTTAATTCCCCGCGATATTCGGGATTTTAACCTTTCAGTAGGCATGTGCATATGCTTTAAGCAAGGGCGAAGGACCCGGTAAGAAAGGAGAATGAAGAATGAAGATTCGGAAAAAGCTGTCATTGTCGCTCATGATCATTACTTTATGCTTTTCAGTACTTGCCGGTTGCGGCGGAAAGTCAGAGACGGTAAAGGTGAAGATTGGGGAGGTTACCCGCTCTGTCTTTTATGCACCCGAGTATGTTGCCTTGACTCAAGGTTTCTTCAAAGATGAAGGGCTGGATGTAGAGCTGCAGACGATTCCCGGTGGCGATAAAACGATGACCGCATTGCTCTCAGGAGCTATTGATGTGGCGTTGGTTGGTTCAGAAACCTCCATTTACGTGTATCAGCAGGGTTCGGATGATCCGGTCATTAATTTTGCACAGCTGACTCAAAGGGATGGAACATTCCTGTTCGCCCGGAAGGCTGATGGAGATTTTAATTGGGATAAAGTGAAGGGCTCTACCTTCCTTGGTCAAAGAAAAGGCGGAATGCCACAAATGGCAGGCGCGTTTACTTTATCTAAAAAGGGAATTGATCCTGCGAAAGATATTACCTTGATCCAAAATATCGATTTTGCTAATATTGCCGGTGCATTTGCTTCAGGTACTGGGGATTATGTGCAGCTGTTTGAGCCGCAGGCCTCTATCTTCGAACGAGAAGACCGGGGAGCTGTAGTGGCATCGTTTGGGGTGGAGAGCGGTTATTTACCTTATACGGTATTCATGTCAAAAAACAGCTACATTAGCAAAAATGGAGACACCGTGCAAAAGTTCACTAATGCCATCCAGCGTGCTCAGCTTTGGGTGAAGGAACATAGTCCTGAAGAAATTACGGATGCCATAATAACTTATTTTGATAAAACGGATCGTGACATTGTGATTTCTGCTGTAAAACGTTACAAGGAGCAGGACACCTACGCCATTAATCCGGTTGTTGATAACGAAGAATGGAATAATCTGCTGGATGTTATGGATAACGCAGGTGAACTTAAAGAACGTGTTCCAGCAGAAAAAATCGTGAACAATACTTTTGCTGAAAAAGCTGAAAAGACCATAAAGAGCAGTAGCTCTAAATAAGAGAGATAAGATCCTAAATGGATTTTGTTAACTATAAGGAGGGGATGACCTTGCTTCCAGTAGTGCAATTAAAGGGAGTAACGCATGCCTATCTCGGCGATCGGGAAGCTTCACTGGCCGTTGAGGATCTAAATCTTAATGTCGAGCAAGGAGAGTTCGTCAGCTTAGTAGGCCCAAGTGGCTGTGGCAAGACGACTCTCCTATCGATTATTGCTGGACTGCTGCAGCCCTCTGAGGGTGAAGTATTCGTAAATGGCCAACCCATTCTAGGCCCTTCACCTGAGGTTGGATATATGCTGCAGCAGGATTATCTTTTTCCTTGGCGGAGTATTCTTGACAATGCCGTGCTTGGACTGGAGCTGACCGGAAGCTTAAACGAGGAAAGTCATAAACGGACTTTGGAGCTGCTGCGCGAGATGGGATTAGAAGGGAAAGAACAGGCCTATCCTTCTCAGTTATCCGGAGGGATGCGGCAACGGGTGGCTCTTGTACGAACATTAGCTACCAATCCAGGACTGCTGCTGCTAGACGAGCCGTTCTCGGCACTTGATTATCAGATCAAACTTCAGCTGGAAGATTTAGTCTCAGAGACCTTACGCAGCCGGGGAACCACGGCTATTTTGGTCACGCATGATCTGTCAGAAGCGATTGCGGTCAGCAGTAGGGTTATTTTATTGCAGCGAAATCCAGGGAAGATTCGTAAAGTTTTTCCTGTTCCGGAGCTAATCCGCTCGGCCCCACCGCTGTATGCGCGTGATCAGCCAGGGTTTGCAGAGCTTTTTCATGAAGTATGGACAGAGATGGAGATAGCAGGGAGGGAAAGCTAATGAAACGAACAGAGCAAGCGGGAGTCTTAGCTTCCCGTGAACTGTGGCTGCAGCAAATGCATGTGGATTTCAAAAAAACTAAACAGCGCCGGCGTAATCAGGTTATTGCTGTAAGAAGCAGTCTATTGCTGCTGTTCTTTGTGTTGTGGGAAGCGGGAGCAAGAATGGGCTGGATTGATGAGTTATTGTTCAGCTACCCGACAAAAATCTTCAAGCAGATTTGGCAGGATATGATCAGTGGAAGCTTGTGGCCTCATTTAGGGATGACGGTAGGAGAGACTGCGGTAGGCTTTGTTCTGGGAACCTTGTTAGGAACGCTGCTGGCAGTGATTATTTGGTGGTCTCCGTTTTTATCAGCGGTGCTTGATCCGTTTATGGTTGTCTTTAACAGTATGCCGAAGGTGGCCTTGGGGCCGATTTTCATCGTAATGTTCGGGGCGGGTTTCACCGCAATCGTTGTGACAACCTTATCGATTACAGTGATTATTACTACACTTGTTGTTTACAATAGTTTTTGCAGTGTGGATCCTAATCTGGTGAAGGTGGTTCGCTCTTTTGGAGCTACTAAAGTTCAGGTGTTTTTTAAAGTGATTCTTCCGGCATCTTTTCCAACGGTGGTCTCTACCCTAAAGGTGAATGTGGGAATGTCATGGGTCGGGGTTATCGTAGGAGAGTTTCTAGTAGCAAAATCCGGTCTTGGGTACCTGATCATATATGGATTCCAGGTGTTTAATTTCACGCTTGTGATGTCCAGTCTGCTGATTATTGCAGCCGTAGCAACGGCAATGTATCAACTGGTAGTGTATCTGGAGAAGCGCTTGTTGTACCGGCGGTAAGTCTAATGTAACGTTGTGTCCGTTCACAAAATCTTGTAACATGACTATATCTTTACCTATTAACGGTTAGTGCTTTTAAGGAGAGATAGGGTTATGGGATTTCGTGTGATTAAAACAGCTGCTGCGACGTTAATGTCCGTTCTTCTCGCGTCTGCAGTAGGCATACCCAATGCACAAAGTGCAGGGCTTTTAGCCATTCTGGGTGTGGAGGTTACCTTGAAAAGGAGTTTCCGGACGATAACGGCGCGTTTTTTGGCCTCGCTCGTGGGACTCTTTTTTGGGTGCATTTTATTTTGGATATTAGGGTTTCATTACTGGGTACTTGGACTGTACGTTCTTGTTGGCTTTCCGATGATTGTGAAGTCCGGCTACAAGGAAGGGATTGTCACTAGCTCTGTTATTGTGTTTCGTGTGTTTGGACAAGCTGAGTTATCGCTACATGTGTTATTGCAGCAAGTAGAGCTACTGGCCATAGGTCTCGGTTCAGCGGGGGTGGTCAACTTAATTTACATGCCACAGACTGGGGGAGTTATTTATGGAATCCGCAAGGAAGTGGATCGATACTTCTCAGTTATTTTTACTCAGATGGCCCGCACTTTGCGTGAACCTGCGTATATGTGGGATGGCAAAGAATTAATTGATGCGGATAATGCAGTGCAACGGGGACTGACAGCAGCTACTCGCGAGATGGAGAATCATGTGATTCATCCTGATGAAGCTTGGAATGTCTATTTCTATATGCGTAAGGAGCAGCTGGAATCGATACAAAGCATGATGCAGCTGATTTCTCAAGTATATCGCCATTTACCGCATGGAGAGATGGTAGCTGAATTGTTCGACCAGCTTAGCGGAGATGTTTTGGCTGAAGAATATACAGGCCGCACTGAACATTTGCTGGAAGAGCTTGAACAAGAGTTTGAAAGCATGGATTTGCCAGAGACACGTGAGGAATTCGAAGTGCGATCAGCGATTTTGCAGCTCTGCAGAGAATTGGCACTTTATTTGAAAATTGCAAAACGCCATAAAATACCGGTTAGCTATAAGCCTGAGAAACGTTTGCTCACCCGTAAAAAAGCTTAAAATTAGGCTTTAATAAAGTGAAGTATTAACATTCGCCCCTGAAATCACGATAAAATATGTATGAACTAAAAGTTGATCTCCGAAAGGGATTAACAATTATAGGGTGAGTTCAAATTCAAGCAGGAAATTCATATACGAATTTTCCGCATTGGCAGGTGAGGCGTATGGACAAAGATATGGAATCATTTATCGGAAAACAACTTGTAGCTAACCTCTTTAATGACAAAGGAGTATTTGTTTTACCCGCATTGACTTTATTGAGTGCTGAACATATTAGATTAATTCGTCAACATAAGATCACTCTGGAATCTCATGACGTCGTCCAGCTGGATAGCGCGGAATTTTTCCAGCTTGCAATTGATGATTGTACAGCTGCGATTGAGAATATTTTTGAACAGATTCGTCATAACAAAAATAAAAGAATTCCTATGCTGGAAGTTAGAAATGAAGTGATTCCGTTTATCCAGCAGGTAAGCGAAAAAAATGACTTCTACGGAGTATTGGCTGCTTTGCAGACCAAAGATGATTATACATACAGACATAATGTAGCTGTGGGCATAATATCTACCTTGCTAGGCAAATGGTTGAAGCTAAAGTCTGAGGATTTGAGCATGTTGACCATTGCAGCGACTCTTCACGATATCGGCAAAATGAGAATCCCGGATGACATATTAACCAAGCCCGGTCCATTATCCGACGAAGAATTTCAGCTGATGAAAAAGCATACGACCTTTGGGTATGAGATGATCAGGGATACGGTAGGCACAAACCATACCCAAGCGCTAGTAGCCTTACAGCATCATGAAAGAATGGACGGCAGTGGTTATCCATTTGGTGTGCTTGGGAACCGGATTACTGATTTCAGTAAGATCGTTGCTGTGGCTGATGTGTTTCACGCGATGACCTCCGACCGTTTTTATCGCAAAGCGGCTCCTTTATACGAAGTATTACTGCAAATGGAGGAGAGTGTGTTCGGTAAGCTCGACCCTTATATTTGCAGAGTGTTTATTAATAAGTTAATGCAGTCAATGCTAGGGAACGAAGTGGAATTGACAGATGGGCGAAAAGGAAAAATTGTTATGATTCTTGCTACAGACCCTTTGCGGCCTCTGGTGAATATTGATGAGGATTTTATTGACTTAAGCAAACATAGATCGCTTGGAATTGTGCGGGTAATCCCGCAATAGCTGGTGTTTTAAGGTTTTTAGAGGGGTTAGGAATGGCTCTGGAACAGGTTGGACCATTTTTGGAATCTACTCATATATGTACAAATTTTGAAATAAAATGAACTATGAGTCTCCTGAAAAAGCCTTCTTGAGGGCTTACTCAAATTTATTTATAGTCTAACAATCAACAAATGCCTAGAACCTGCATACACTTGATAGTGAATGATTGTATGGAGGAGGTTCAAAGATGTCATTAAGCCATAAACGTCAAACAAGGGAGATCATTACGAAAGCAATTTGCGGCAAAGGTCGTAAGTTCTCTACAGCAACCCATACCGTGACTCCGCCACATCATCCGACTAGTATTTTGGGGGCTTGGATTATCAACCACCAATACGAAGCGGTTGCCGCCGGGAACGGAATCGAAGTAATTGGTACTTATGATGTAAACATCTGGTACTCGTACGACAAGAACAAGCAGACCGAGGTAGCAAAGGAAACAGTCTCTTATGTGGAGCTCATTCCGCTTTCCTACCTGGACACGAGACACCGCACTTCAACAGTTGAGGTCTCTGCGGAGGCAACGCAGGAACCCAACTGTGTAGAAGCGGGCGTATCGCCAGGCGGAGGCAGTGTGACACTTCGCGTAGAGCGCGAATTCGAAGTGGAGTTGGTGGCTGAGACCAAAGTCCGTGTGTATGTCACTGAGCAAAGTGATGATCCAGAAGACAAGGATTATGATTTTGAAGGTGATAGCTTCGATTACGATGATCTGGACCCTGACAATCTGGATGATGAGCTGTAAGGAAGGATACGCCGCCGTTAACTGAGTATCAATGGGTTATGGTCCATTATATGTAGGGAGTGCGGCGGCGTAGAGGGCGAATGCCCTCCTTTTTTTTATTTATTTTTAGGATGAAAAAAGGTTCACGCTCGGATGGAGGCGCTAAAGCGTATGAATGAAGGTCATAAGGTGTATTCAGAATTGTCTGTGGCAGAGAGAGAGTCTAGATTGCTTAGAAGCGGGGTTGAAGCGACGCTGACGCCAGATGGAAAACGTTTTGTCGATACATATGCTTCACATGCTACTGAGAAGGGCCACAGGCAGTGTTATAAGATATTGGTTTATCATTTGACTGTCCTCCACACCTCTTTGCTTGGAGCAGGTCTTGGAATGCGTGCGGCCACCGATAATTACAGCGAAGCTGTGAGCTTTGCTAATGCCGAGAGCAATACCACGGGAGGCCGAGCGCGGGGAGAGCTTCGCGGGGTGATGAAATTGCTCCAGCGGATTGCTGTCCGCACGCTGTACAGCTTGGGGCTGGATAGCGGTGAGGTCCTGCTGAGGGCAATGGGGAACCGGAGGTATGTGGTGGAGGGAGTCACTCCACTAGTAAAGACCTCCGGGCAACGATTGCCCGAGCCTTATCGGTCCGCAGCGTTAGCGCTGGAACGAAAGCTGGCTCTGGAGCAGCCGGGCCGCAGCGGCTTGCTGATGGGCATGGACCCGGAGTTTATCATCCTCCGGGAATCCACCGGCCGCGTCGTACCTGCGTCGCGGTACCTGCCCACGGACGGCGTCGCTGGCTGCGACGCCGGACCTCCGGGAACGCGCGGCGCGTTCCCGGTCGCCGAGCTGCGCCCTCAGCCGCGCGGGGAACCGCGCGCACTGCTGGCGCAGCTAATGTCCGCCGCGGCGCTGGCGGACCGGCTCATCGCCGACCGCTCGCTGCGCTGGCGGGCGGGAGGCATGCCGCTGACGGGCTGGGCCCTCGGCGGCCATCTGCACTTCAGCGGCGTGACGCTGACGGCGCCGCTGCTGCGCGCGCTCGATAACTATCTCGCGCTGCCCATGCTTCTGCTCGAAGACGTCCGCGCAGGGGCGCGTCGTCCCCGATACGGCGTGCTCGGCGATTTCCGGACTCAGCCGCATGGCGGCTTCGAGTACCGGACCTTGCCGAGCTTCCTGGTGTCCCCGGTCATCGCTAAAGGCGCGGTCTATTTGGCTCACCTAATCGTGAGCCATTATGAGGACCTGACGCAACGCCCGCTCGACCGGGAAGACCTGCATATCGCCTACTACAGCGGCGATAAACCTCCGCTGCGCGCCGCAATCCCCCCATTGTTGGCGCAGCTGCGTTCCCTAGGCGGCTACGAGATTGCCGCCCCTTATATCGAGCCTTTATTCGAATATATTGCCGCTGAACGGACGTGGGATGAATCACGGGATATACGTGAGTTATGGTGCAGCAAAGTAAAAGTGTGATTTTACATTTGGTCTACATGTTAACGAGGGTCCATGAACCGATATCTTGAAAACCAAGTCGTTTATAAATAACTCCGGCATGCGGGTTGTCATAAAAGAGGCACAATGACTTTCCTTCATGGAGCAGGTCTGCACAAAGCTGTGCCATTACGCGCGAAGCAAGGCCTTGCTCTCTGAATGCTTGATGTGTGGCAACCCCTACAATCATCGCTGACATGGAATTTTCCGCTGAAGTTGAAGCGGTGACAATGACCTTATCTTCCCGTTCCATATAATACGTGCGGCCGGTGTTGCTTTCCAGCGTTTTACGCAGGCTGGTTCTAGAACCATTCCGGCTGCTTTCAAATTCTTCAATGGTATCCGTGAGTGCGCAAATCGCTTCCACATCCTGAACCGTAGCTTTTTTGACAGGCTCAGCTGAAGAGAAGGACTCACTTATTTTTTTGTTCATTTCTTTTAATTCAGCAAAATACAGCTGTTTTACTTGTTTGAAATTAATTTCCCCATCAAAAGCCTTCACCACCTCTGAAGCTCCGGAGATCATATGTATATCATTATCCTTTCGGATAATCTCAGCGAACCCCTCGACATCAAAAGGGCCATCTGCATAAGGAAGGTAACTTCTATAGAAGCGCAGCAGAACGGCTTTTATCCGCCCGTCGGCTGGATCAAACTCTCCCCATAAATCCATGAAATCCTGCTCAAACCCAAAATTCTCCACATCGCCAATGATAAATAAATTAAGCGCCGGCTCTTTCCGCAGCAATGCCATCAGCAGCTTTTGATCATCCTTCGTTAGCTTTCGTATCATATTGTATTCTCCTTTGATTTTTATATGGGCTGACGCTCTGTGTTAAGATTTTACAATATTTAAAAGCAGAAGAATATACCTCCTGTAAGTGTTTGTCTGATAAGTATTCTAGTCTTTCGTTGTACTAATGTGAGGTTTCAGGGTAACTTTGTCCACCAATTTTCTGTTATAATGGGGGACAGCATTAAATAGGCATGGAGGTTGACCATGGCACAATATACGCCGATGATAGAGCAATATTTAAAGGTAAAGGAAGGGGCTAAGGATGCCTTCCTATTTTTTAGACTGGGCGATTTCTATGAAATGTTCTTTGAAGATGCCATTTTGGCTTCCAAGGAGCTTGAGATTACGTTGACAGGCCGCGAAGGCGGGGGCGAGGAGAAAATCCCTATGTGTGGAGTGCCTTACCACGCCGCCGAGGGATATATTCAACGCCTGATAGAAAAAGGATATAAAGTCGCCATTTGTGAGCAGTTAGAGGATGCTTCAGTCACTAAAGGCATGGTGAAGCGGGATATTGTACGCGTCGTGACACCAGGAACCGTGATGGATGGAAAAATCATTGCTGACAAGAGCAATAACTACCTCGTTTGCGTCACCGAAAGTGACGGAATGATGGCATTAGCTGCCTGCGATTTAACAACTGGTGAGCTGTATGTTACTTCGGTATTATCTGGAGCCGAATGGCTGCGTGATGAGATTGGCATTTATGAACCGGCTGAGATCATCGGAGACGCTGCACTTTTGGAGATCCTGCGAAGCGAAACGCCGTTGTTAGCCAAACCTGTAGTTTACACCCCTTGGGAGAAACGCGAGGAGGAGCTGGCACGTCGTCAGTTCGGTGAAGCGGCATGGGTACGTCTAGAGAAGGAACGTGGACAATGTCTGGCGCTTCTGATCTCTTATCTGAATGAGACCCAGCGGCGTTCGTTAGGGCAGCTTAGTCAGATTTCTCCTTATGAACCAGGCAATTATATGATTCTAGATCCATTTACACGCCGGAATCTTGAACTAACCGAGACGGTTCGTGAACGCTCCAAAAAAGGATCCCTGCTTTGGCTGCTGGATCGAACGGAAACGTCGATGGGCGCCCGTCTGTTGCGTCGCAGAATTGATAAGCCGCTATTGCAGCGAGCTCCGATCGAACGGCGCCTAGAGGCTGTCGATTATTTGTACAATCAGTTTATCGTTCGCGAGGACCTGCGTTTAGCGCTTAAAGAAATTTATGATTTGGAGCGTTTGGTGGGTCGTATTGCTTTTGGCAGCGCCAATGGACGTGATATGAATGCTCTGAAATTATCGCTGGCGCAAATTCCTGCATTGAAGGAATTATGTATGACCTCCGGTTCAGCTACTTTACGAGAGATCGGTGCAAGTATGGATGAATGCGCTGAGCTGCGAGAGGATATTGACCGCGCAATCGTCGAGGATGCCCCGGTGTCTGTGCGCGACGGTGGCATTATCCGTTCCGGTTATCATGAACGTTTGGACGAGCTTAGGGAAGCTAGCAGTAACGGTAAACGTTGGATCGCTGAACTGGAAGCCAAGGAAAGACAGGCCACTGGCATTAAGTCACTGAAGATCGGCTATAACAAAATCTTCGGTTATTTCATAGAGATCACCAAATCCAATCTGGCTGCACTGCCGGAAGGACGATATGAACGTAAGCAGACGCTTGCCAACGCAGAGCGTTTTGTCACACCTGAGCTTAAAGAGAAGGAAGCACTCATCCTTGAAGCTCAGGATAAAATGACAGATTTGGAATACAGCCTCTTTACCGAGCTGCGTGATCGCATCAGTGGGCAAATTCCCCGCCTGCAAAATCTTGCAGAAAAGGTTGCCGAGATTGATGTGTATCAATGCTTGGCGGCAGTTAGTGCCGAACATCGTTTTGTGAAGCCAGTCCTTTCGGATGGTTATGATCTTCGGCTTGAAGGGGGCCGTCATCCCGTTGTGGAGGCGGTGCTTAAAGATTCCGCTTTTATTGCAAATGGAAGCACGCTGAGTAAGGAAGAAGGTAACATTCTTCTAATTACAGGTCCTAATATGGCGGGGAAAAGTACTTACATGCGTCAGGTGGCGCTGATCTGTATCATGGCTCAGATTGGATGTTTTGTACCAGCAAACAGTGCTGAAGTTCCGCTTATAGACCGGATTTTTACTCGTATTGGAGCAGCCGATGATTTAATCGGTGGTCAAAGTACATTTATGGTGGAAATGGCTGATATCCAAGTTATGACCGAAAAAGCAACAGCTCGCAGCTTGATTATTATTGATGAGCTGGGAAGAGGTACCTCGACCAGTGAAGGTATGGCCATCGCTCAGGCGGTTATTGAATATGTACATGATGTTATTTCTTGCAAAGCTCTAGTTTCGACGCATTTTCATGAATTGGCTCATTTGGAAGGGAGTCTTAAAGGACTGCGGAATTACTCTATGGCTGTTCAAGAGAGCGGTGATAAAGTAAACTTCCTGCGCAAGCTAGTTCCTGGAGCGGCTGACAGCAGCTATGGGATCTATTGTGCACGTCTTGCAGGTCTTCCTGAAGGGATTATTGACCGAGCTTATGGTCTCTTACAGAACATTGAGCAGGCAGCCCATCCTGGTGGTTCTGAACTTCATTACGGGGGAAGCCTCGAAAGACAGGCGGCTGTAAGAGAAGTTGCTAGCACATCCTCGATGGCGCAAGCCGTAAGTGTCATCACTGAGGCGCCCGTAGAAAATGAGGTTGTTCAGTTGTCTATCTTTGGTGAGGAAGAACCATGCAAGAATCGCAAAGGTAGTGCACCTCAAGTTGCGGTAACTGAGATCCATGAGAATCCCGCGCTAAAAGAGTTCATTTCTTCTGTGCGTGACGCTGATCTTATGAATATGACGCCGCTACAGGCGATGAGTCTTTTGAACGAGCTGAAGATGAAGGTTAAGGATCTGCAATAAAGATTTTATAATAATGATTGCCTAAATAAGAGGTGAATGAAATGGCCAAAATTCATATATTGGACGAGCATATTGCCAACCAGATTGCTGCGGGTGAAGTAGTAGAGCGGCCAGCTTCTGTTGTAAAGGAGCTAGTCGAGAATGCGATTGACGCTGGCAGTACAAGAATTGAGGTATCGGTAGAAGAGGGGGGCTTGCAGAGCATCCGCGTTAAAGATAATGGCTCCGGGATTGATCCTGAAGATTGCGAGACCGCCTTTTACCGGCATGCTACAAGTAAAATTCTGAATGGCCGCGATCTATTTCAAATCACAAGCTTAGGCTTCCGCGGAGAGGCACTTCCCAGTATTGCCGCGGTATCCAAGGTATCGCTTCTAACTGCAACTGCCGATGACGGCAAAGGGCGCCTAGTAGACATTGAGGGTGGCAATCTCATACGAAATGAGGACGCTCCTTCCGGCCGGGGAAGTGATCTTGCCGTTCGTGAATTGTTTTTTAATACGCCGGCAAGGCTGAAATATATGAAGAGTATTCAGACGGAGCTGGGCCATATCTCAGATGCCATGTACCGCATGGCGCTGGCTCATCCGGGGATCTCTTTTACCTTGCATCATAATGGCAATCAGCTGCTGCATACGCTCGGAAATGGTGATCTGCTGCAGGTCATCGCAGCTGTTTACGGAACCAATGCCGCCAAAGCAATGCTGCCGATTACGGCAGAAGACTTGGATTACCGGATTTCCGGATATATAAGTCGTCCAGAATGGACTCGTTCCAATCGAAATGCAATCACTACTATTGTCGGTGGCCGTTATATTCGCAGTAATGGACTGAACGCAGCAATCATGCGTGCTTATCACACCTTGCTTCCGATTAACCGTTATCCGTTATTAGTTCTTGAACTGGATATGCACCCCTCTTTGGTAGATGTCAATGTACATCCAGCAAAACTCGAGGTTAGATTCAGTAAAGAGAATGAGCTTTACACCTTTGTTGAGCAGGAGATCCGCAAAATACTGCTGGGGCAAAGTCTGATTCCACGTCCAAGCAAGGAAACAATCGGACCCAAGGGCAGCAGCTCCTTTATCCAGGAGCAATTTGCTTTTTCCAAAGGAGCTGTTCCATTGTCATCTTCGAATGGGGATGAGAAGGATACAGCCCCCACGGGATCTGCCAGCTTCTTAAGTGGACTACAGTCATCGAACCTTGACCGTAATTCCCGTGATTTTAGTAAGGAAGGTCAGGCGGATCATCAGGTGGCTCGCGAGGTAGCTCCAGCTTACGGGTCAGGCTATCCGTCTTCATCTTCGCAGGGGCGCCAAACTAGTGCGAATACTAGTTATTCCAATAGCTATCGCCCGCAAGAAGCGTCAATGGCGCAGAAGCAGCTCCCTTCGGTTGAGAAGCTATGGGCTCCACCACAACAAGAAGAGCCTGGACTTCCGGCCTTTCCTGAGCTTAATTATATAGGCCAGCATCATGGGACCTATATTATTGCCCAGAATGATGGAGGACTCTATTTAATCGATCAGCATGCGGCACATGAACGTATTAATTACGAATACTTCTATGAGAAATTTGGTCGGCCGGAGGATGCCTCACAGGAGCTGCTACTGCCGATTACACTGGAGTTCACACCTTCTGAAAGTCGTCAGCTTAGTGAACGTCTACATTGGTTTCAGCAGGCCGGGGTATACCTTGAACACTTTGGCGGACAGACCTTTCTTGTTCGTTCCTTGCCCTATTGGTTTCCTGAAGGGGAGGAGAAGGCGGTCGTTGAAGAAATGGCGGAGTGGGTCTTAAGCGAGCGTATGATTGATCTTGCGAAGCTACGAGAAAAGTCATCGATTCTGTGTTCATGTAAAGCCTCGATTAAGGCCAACCATAAACTAACAGAACAGGAAGTGGAGGCTCTGTTGTCCCGACTGGCAGAGTGCAAACAACCGTATACTTGCCCACATGGACGGCCGATTGTGATCTCTTTTTCATCCTATGATTTAGAGAAATTGTTCAAGCGGGTTATGTAATTATACATTTTTTGAAATTTGTTAAGAGCAAGACTGGAGGCACCATGATTATAACTACGGGGTATAGCCCGATAATGGAAATAGTAGAACGCGCGCAAAGCCTTGCGGAGAGAACGGGTTGTAGTTATGCTCCACGTGAGAAGCTCTCCATTACAAGGATGGTTGAACATTACGGAGATGAGGATATTCTGATTCTATCTCAGGACGCTGTTCGACTACACCGCTTAGGAATGGAGCCTATGGAGTTTCATCCGAGCATGGGCTTCGTTCGCGCTAAACGAATTCTAAAGGGTGAGATCGAGCCGATGCTTGTTGCGGCTCGAATGCTTCCCGGAGATAGCGTATTGGATTGTACAGCTGGATTAGGAGCCGATTCCTTACTGTTTGCTGTGCATGGTGGTGAGTCCTCGGAGGTTACCGCTTTGGAGAGCTCTTTACCACTGTTCGCACTGCTCAGTGAAGGGATGTCTCATTACACCTCTGGGCAAGAAAAGGTCAATGAGGCTTTACGCAGAGTTAATGTTGTGCATAGTGAACATTTGGACTATTTACGGTCTCAACCAGATCGAAGTGTGGATATTGTTTACTTTGATCCTATGTTTCGCGTGCCTCTGACGGGTTCTGCCTCGATTTCCCCGCTGCGGCAATTCGCTAACCGTGCTGCCTTATCGACAGAGAGTGTAGCAGAGGCGGTTAGGGTCGCCCGTAAGACTGTTCTTTTAAAAGAAAAGGCTTTGAGTGGCGAATTTGAACGCCTAGGGTTTACTGAGCTGCTCCGAAGCAACTCCAAAACATCGTACGGGGTGATACACATTGACAACTAAAGAAAGGCATAAGGTTCTAGTGCTGTTAGGACCAACTGCCGTAGGCAAAACCCGGTTAAGTCTGGAGCTGGCAGCGGCTTATAACGCTGAGATTATTTCCGGCGATTCGATGCAGGTTTATCGTGGTATGGATATTGGTACAGCTAAGATTACACCCGCTGAAATGAAGGGGATTCCCCATCACCTGATCGATATTCATGATCCGCAGGATGCTTATTCTGCCGCTGAATTTCAAGAGCAGGGCACTAGACTTATCGAGGAGATAAGCGCTAGAGGGAAGCTTCCCTTTATCGTAGGGGGGACTGGACTGTATATTGAGTCTTTATGTTACGGCTTTCAGTTCTCGGAAGCAGTGGCTGATGAAGCTTTCCGTAAAGAGCAGGATCAATTTGCGGAAGAACATGGAGCGCTTGCACTGCATGCCAGACTCGAGGCGGTTGATCCAGTCAGCGCAGCCAAACTTCATCCTAATGACCGTCGCAGAATTATCCGTGCACTGGAAATTCATCACCAGACAAACACTACACTTTCCGCTTCTCATGCTGCTCAAAAGAAGGAATCACCCTATGACTTATGTCTCATAGGTTTGACAATGGACCGGAAAATACTATATAAACGTATTGAGGACCGAATTGATAGCATGCTGGCGGATGGTCTCGTTGCTGAGGTGAAAGGACTGCTGGATAACGGTTACAGCAGAAGCCTTGTGTCCATGCAGGGATTGGGTTACAAGGAAATTGCCGCTTACCTGGCAGGAGAGCTGACGCTGGAAGAAGCTGTGATACTGCTTAAACGCGATACTCGCCGATTCGCCAAAAGACAGTTGTCATGGTTTCGCCACATGAAGGAAATCGAGTGGATCGATGTCGAAGGTGAACAAAACTTTTCTGAGAATTTCTCAAAAATACGTGGTATAATAGCAGGAAAGTTTCTCTCAGGTCTTGAATATACTTCTGAACAATCTAATTGAACCATTGGGGGTACGTCATATGAACAAGTCCATTAACATCCAAGATACATTCTTGAACCAACTACGCAAAGAAAATATCCCTGCTACGGTATATCTGACCAACGGTTTTCAAATCCGGGGAATAATTAAAGCATTCGACAATTTTACAATCGTCATTGACAGTGATGGACGCCAGCAAATGGTGTATAAACACGCAATTTCCACGTTCACACCACAGCGTAGTGTATCACTGATGCAAGACAACAGTAGTGAAGAATAACATTTATCAAAAATGAATTGAAACCTTTCTTGTTTATAAATCGTTTGAATAGAGTGTGAGAGAGCAACCTGTGAAGGTTGTTCTTTTCATTCATGGCAGACCATTTATGTTTATTTCCGAAAGGGAGTCAGGAGGCATTATGTCTAGAGACGATACATCCAGGACGAATCACAATAGAGATAGAGGATCGTCCAGTTCCAAATCAAAATCAAAACCAAAAAAGAAAAAGAAATTTTTGACGAAGAAGCGTGTGCTGTGGAGCTTGTTCTTCGCTACGGCATTGGCCATTTTCTGTGCATTAGGTGGATATCTGTTCATTATGCTAAATGGGCAAAAGCTTCTGCTTGAGAACCAAGATAAGCTAACAGTGAATGAAACGACTAAGGTATATGACCGCAATGCTAATTTAATTGGCGAATTATCACTGGAGAAAAGTGATCCAGTAGAGTATGAAGAAATTCCACCGTTATTGGTTAACGCTTTTGTAGCCACAGAGGATAAACGTTTCTTCGAACATTCTGGTGTGGATTTATGGTCGATTGGCCGGGCAGCAGTAAAGGATATTGCCGCACGAAGTATGGTAGAGGGCGGTAGTACCATTACTCAACAGCTCGCCAAAAACATCTTCCTGACACGGGACAAGACGTTTTTCCGTAAAGCAACTGAGGTGTCTATTGCCGTAGCCCTGGAGAATCAGAAATCTAAAGAAGAGATTATTACCATGTATCTGAACCGGATTAACTTCGGGGGTACAATTTACGGAATTAAAGCAGCATCAGTAAGATATTTTGGTCAAAGTGATTTGAGTCAGCTTAAGGTATGGCAAATCGCGACATTGGCGGCCATGCCAAAAGGCCCGTCACGTTATAACCCGCTGCGTAACCCTGAACTTTCGAAGGAACGCCGCGCAGTAGTGCTTCAGCTTATGTATGAGCAAGGGTACATTACGGAGCAGGAAAGAGACGAAGCAAAAGTCGTAGATTATAACTATAAGCCGCCAGAAAAGAAACAGCGTTATCAAGCATTTATTGATTTTGCAGTAGATGAGGCGGAAGAAAAATTTGGATTGTCAGAAGATGATCTGAATATCGGCGGTTACAAAATTTACACTACTATGGATAAGCATGCTCAAGAAACGGTTGAAGATGCTTTTGCAGATAGTGATAATTTTGAAAAGAGTGTAGATGAAGAGCTGGTACAAGGCTCAATGACGATTGTGAATCAGGAGAATGGCAGCATTGTCGCGCTCCTTGGTGGACGGAATTATGAGAAAAAAGGCTACAGTCGTGTAACAGGCAGCCGTCGTTCTCCAGGTTCTGCTTTCAAACCAATTGTCTCTTATGCTCCAGCGCTGGAAACTGGGAAATTCACCATGAATTCAACGCTAAGCAATGAGAAGCAATGTTTCGCGAACTATTGTCCAACCAACCTGCATGGATATTCTAAGAGCATCAACATGAGTGATGCCATTCAGAAATCGGAGAATATTCCGGCTGTTTGGCTGCTCAATGAAATTGGTGTGAATACCGGATTTAAATTTGCCAAGAAACTAGGCATTGGATTGGAAGACGAGGATAAGAACCTTTCGCTGGCTCTTGGAGGCATGAGCAAAGGAACCAATACGCTGGAAATGGCGCAAGCCTACAGCGCTTTTGCAAATGGCGGCGAACTAAGAGAGGCTTATTCCATTAAATCCATCTCTGACAGCAGTGGTGAGACGGTCTACAAAGCGAATACAACGCCTGAGCGAGTGATGAGTAAGGAAACGGCTTATCAAATGACTGAGATGATGCAGAAGGTCGTGGAGAGCGGTACAGGTAGAAAAGCTAGGATTGACCGTCCTGTGGCCGGTAAGACCGGTACGACGCAAAGTGGATATTCTGGAATCAGCTCGAACCGTGATGTATGGTTTGTAGGCTACACGCCGGAATGGACTGCAGCAGTCTGGATGGGGTACGACAAGCCAAGTAAAAAGCATCTGCTTAAGAACAGCAGTCCGCTTGCCGCTGCTTTCTGGGGTAAGGTCATGGAGGAAGCGCTGAAGGATGTTCCTAAGAAATCCTTCCCGCAGCTCGATAACGAGATTGCCCCTGAGCCTACGGAAACACCAGAAACAGCTCAGACTGTTACTGGACTATCAGCAGCATATGATCCTTCTACGATGACAGTAAATCTCAATTGGGAGGCAGTTCCTGTTGCCGGCGTTGAGTATCGTATTTATCGTAGAGAGACATCGGAAGCTGAGTTTGGCTCACTGTTAAATACAGTGACTACCAGTGCAGGGGATTTTAGTGCACTGCCTGGTTTGGTTTACGAGTATTATGTAACTTCTTATGACCCTGCGCTAAAAGTGGAGAGCGAACCATCCAATGTGGTTAGTGTATCCGTGCAGGATGAAATGCCGACCCCTGAACCCACCATAGATCCTAATCTTCCGACCCCGACCCCAGAGGACGGTGGCAGCAACGGAGAGAATGGAAATGGTGGCAATAACGGAGGCGGCAATGAGGGAGGCGGAAATAACGGAGGTACTACAATCCCTGAAATCACACCGCCACCGCCAACACCAATGCCGACCCCAACTCCAGAACCCACCATCGGTGGAGAGGGTTCCGGCGATGAGAGCGGGAATGTATCCACAAACCCTGATCCAGAGACCGGTTTTGTGAACGGGGATTCTTCCACTCAATAAACGAGTTTGAATTTCAAAAAAATAAGCTTTATCCATGCAACCAAGCTTCGCTTTTTTATAAAGTGAAGCTTGGTTGCTGTTTTTATTAGGTTTAGAAGAAAAATTTCTTGTATTTTGCGGGATGTTTTGAGTGTATCCTCTAAATGTGTTAAGCTGAATAGACCATACTGGAGAGGGTAATTTCTATGAAACGTAAATTCGGAGACCGGGCCAACTGGCGCCGGATTACGCGTCGCCATTTTGCCTGCCGCTATGTGGAGAGCCGGGAATTCAGCGGATATATTACGCTTTATACCATCTACGGGCTGAAAGAACCACTGTGGAAGAGCTATGGACGGCATACATATCGTATTGCAGATAAAGGTTATTCCTGGCTGCAATATTTTCCGAAAGACAGTCACTATATTGTGACGGCTATGTTCGACGAAAAACAAAATATTGTTCAATGGTACATAGACACCTGTAAAGTGCAAGGCGTCACTGACCAAGGTGTGCCTTGGTTTGACGATTTGTATCTGGATGTGGTAGTACTTTGGAACGGCGAGGTGTTTTTGCTCGATGAGGATGAACTGGAGGAAGCACTGGAGAGGCAAGACATCTCAGAAAGCGATTATAAGCTAGCCTGGGAGACTGCCCATACTATTTTACGTGGCATCGATGCTCATGCTTTCCCTTATTTCTCTCTCTCCTTGAAACATCGTGCCGAATTATTTCATCATGGAGAATTCAGGAGGAAATAAAGATGGAATGGTACGTTTATGGAAGAGACTCTTCCCCGATTCGGATTGTTCCCAAAAAACGCCGGATTTGGTCTAAACGAACGTTGCTTGTTGCTTTAATGATTATGGTTGTAGTTGGTTTGTTGTGGTGTGCGTACGCATTGAGGAATATCAATAAAGCCGCAACGACAGATCCTATGCTCAAAGCCGATACAGGGATCATTCTTGGCATGTCGATGTGGGGAGATGAACCTAGCCCGGGATTGAAGGAACGATTGGATTACGGGCTTAAGCTTTATCAAGAGGGGATGTTCCCGCATATCATAGTTTCTGGAGGTTTGGATAAACCTGATCTTAAATATACCGAAGGTCAAGGCATGCGCAATTATTTAGTAGCTCATGGAGTTCCGGATAGCGCCATTTCTGTTGAAAATAAAGCTACCAGCACTTACGAGAATCTTCTGTATAGCAAAGCCATTATGACAAGTGAGGGATTGTCCTCAGCAATTATTATTACGCATACATATCATGGATGGCGTTCACACGAAATCGCGGACGAGCTCGGTTATGTGAATCCTGAACTGGGGCTTACAGAATCCACTGTTCTGTCGATGACAAGGCATAAGTCGCGTGAAATTCTAGCCTATACGAAATGGAAAATCCAGCAGTTGTTCCTGTAATTGTTCCCAAATATCAGAATCTTCTAATAACGCTTCCTATTCCGGAAGAGACTTGATTAGAAAAGCCAGCCCCCAAATGGATTAAACTCTAACTGGGGGCTATTTGATGTTTGTATATCAAAAATAATGGGGTTGTGAAATGATAAAAAAATAAATGTTTGCTCTATGGCTTTATGCATTTCGGTCATTCTATCCACGTGTACCATCGTAGATGATGCGAGAGATAGCAGGGAATCCAATGTCGAAACCCCATTCTTTAAAACAAGTGCATGATGTCATTCGGTTATTGCATATAATGCTCTAACGAGGTGATTACAATGGGTGAAGAAAATTTAAGAAAGATAACCATTAATGATTCCAGAATGAATATAACTTTCAAAAATCAAGACCCAACAAATATTACGAATGAAACATTGGAGAGCGCGCTGGCTCAAAATAATCATTTAGAATCTACAAAAGAAATCCTGCAAGAGCTTCATGAGCTTATCGGTCTTGAAAAGGTGAAGGATCTTATATATGAAATTCATGCGCTTATCCAAGTGGAAAAAATGAGACAAGAACTGGGGTTAAATGTAGTTAATCAGGTTTATCATATGTTGTTTAAAGGCAACCCCGGGACTGGAAAGACAACTGTAGCAAGAATCGTTGCCAAGCTGTTAAAGAATATGGGCATATTAAGTAAAGGTCAATTAATCGAAGTAGAGAGAGCGGATTTAGTGGGGGAATACATAGGGCATACAGCTCAAAAGACCAGAGACCTTGTTAAGAAGGCTATGGGTGGCGTATTATTCATTGACGAGGCTTATAGCTTGGCTAGAGGCGGAGATAAGGATTTTGGAAAAGAGGCAATCGACTGTCTTGTAAAGGTTATGGAGGACAGGAATGATGATCTCATCATTATCTTAGCGGGTTATCCAAATGAAATGGAGATGTTCATGGAGGCTAATACCGGACTTCCCTCACGTTTTCCAATTCAACTTGATTTTCAGGACTACACAACAGATGAACTGATATTGATTGCACATAAAATGGCAGCTGAAAGAGACTATATAATTACTCCAGAAACAAACGGAAAACTAAAAGAGTTAATCCTTAATGAGAAAATTATTGAAGAAAACTTTAGTAATGCCCGGTATGTACGCAATATCCTTGAACAGGCAATCCGCCATCAAGCAGTTAGATTAATAAGCAGACATGTCAAAATATCTAAACAATCTTTGATGGAGATCTTACCGAGAGACCTTGTTCTTCCGGTCGATGATTATTCAAAAGGGGAGAGTATAATCTCTTAAATAAATTGACACCGGCGAAGTTTATACGTGCTTAGTCGGTTTATCTTTTATAAAAGATTGAAGATTATCATAATGAAAATTTCTGACAGAATGGTGAGCCGTTCCATTATCAGCCTATATTACCAATGAAACTTATGATAAAATGTTTTGAAGCGCTGTGAATGAACAGTATCATCTGTATAACCTCAGCAAGAAGTGAAAAACTGATTAAATGGTACACAAAGATTCTATTACCGTCATAAGGAGCATGAATAAATGGCAATAACTACGCATGATACAGAAACGGATATTCAAGATCGGGCGATATTGGTCACTCTCGTCACAGATAAAATTAAACGTACCGGTATTGACCCAGAGCTTTCTCTGCAGGAATTAGTACAATTAGCAGAAACAGCAGGTGTTGAAGTCCTGGATGTGTTGCGTCAGAATAAGGAAACACCGGATTCAAAATGGTTTATCGGTAAAGGTAAGGTAGAAGAGCTCCGCATGGCCGCTGATGGTCTTGGAGCTAATACGGCTATTTTTGATCAGGAATTGTCTGGAGCGCAGGTACGGAACCTTGAAGAGTCTTTGGATCTGAAGATTATTGATCGGACGCAGCTCATTTTGGATATTTTTGCTGGGCGGGCCAAAACGCGAGAAGGTATTATTCAAGTAGAGCTGGCACAGCTGTCCTATCTTTTGCCGCGGTTATCCGGTCAAGGTAAAAATTTATCCAGATTAGGTGGGGGTATAGGAACCAGAGGGCCAGGTGAAAGTAAGCTTGAGACCGATCGCCGTCATATTCGCGGTCGGATTACGGAGTTGAAACGCCAGTTGGATGAGGTAGTTAAAACCCGTGAATTGCACCGTGAACGCCGCCGTAAGGCAGGGGCAGTGCAGGTTGCTCTAGTCGGCTACACGAATGCTGGTAAATCGACGCTGCTTAAGCAGCTTACAGATGCGGATGTTTATATTGAAAATCAATTGTTTGCTACGCTTGACCCTACTTCACGTGTGCTTCAACTAACGGGTGGCAAAGAGGTAGTGCTTACGGATACTGTAGGCTTCATTCAGAATCTTCCGCATGATCTTGTGGCATCTTTCCGCGCAACGCTGGAGGAAGTCAATGAGGCCAATCTGGTGTTGCATGTAGTGGATGCCTCATCTCCAATGCGTGAGGAGCAGATGGAGATTGTGCAAACTATTTTGCAAGACTTAGGGGCAGCCAGCAAACCGCAAATCGTGCTTTTTAATAAAATCGATCTATGTGAGCCTGAGCAACTGGAAATGCTGCCAACAGGCACAGGTTTTTTGAAGATCAGTGCGTTTAACCCTGAGGATTTAACCCGAATTATTGAAATTATCTCTGATGAGTTGGCCGGAGATACGCTGAATTTTCGCATTCCTGGAGACCGAGGCGATATTTCTTCCTTGCTTTACAGAGTAGGTGAGGTGCTGGAAACCACCTATGATGAGAACGATGTTATCTATAACGTCCGTCTTAATAAAGAGGATTATGATAAATGGGGTTACATGCTGGCTGATTTTGTGGACCAGCCGTAATCTTCTCTGTTCCCCTAAAGTGGAAATGCTTGTTGTATAGGTATAAAATAATAGCTAATGACAAAAAGCGTCAGGCAACTGTCGCTTTCTGTCATTATGATGGCAAGTAAATGTAAGGAGCGAATAAGAACTAATGGCAGTTTTTGCAGAAGATATTTTAGGAGCGGCAGAGTCCGCAGAAGTTGAAATCGAAGGTGCAGTCAAAGCTCTTGATCGAATTGTCGATAAGAATCAATGGAAGGTTATAGAAGCGTTTCAACGTCATCAGGTCAGTGATTATCATTTTGCGGGTTCAACGGGGTATGCTTACAACGACCGTGGACGCGAAGTGCTGGATCTTGTCTATGCTGACGTTTTTGGTGCGGAATCAGCTTTGGTGCGCCCGCATTTTGCTTCAGGAACACATACCATTTCAACAGCCCTCTTTGGTGTGCTGCGACCAGGAGATGAGCTTTTATACATCACAGGTCGTCCGTACGATACCTTACACAAGGTGATTGGCCAAGCAGGAGATGGGACAGGCTCACTCGCAGACTTCGGAATTACATATCGGGAAGTTGCCCTTACATCAGAGGGTAAGATTGATTGGGAAGAGGTGGCTCTCTCTATCAATGAGAAAACTAAAGTAATTGGAATCCAAAGATCGCGTGGTTATGATTGGCGTGCTTCCTTCACAGTAGCCGAAATAGGTGACATGACAGCGAGAGTGAAGTCATTGAAACCGGATGTTATTGTGTTCGTTGATAATTGCTATGGTGAGTTTACTGAAGAGCTTGAGCCTCCACAGGTTGGAGTGGATCTAGTAGCGGGTTCATTAATTAAAAATCCTGGTGGTGGAATTGCTGAGACGGGTGGATACATCTGTGGGCGCAGAGATCTAGTAGAGCTTACAGCGTACCGTCTTACAGCTCCTGGTATCGGTGGCGAGGTAGGCGCAATGTTAGGAACTACCCGCGGGTTATACCAAGGTCTGTTCATGGCTCCGCATACAGTTGGACAAGCCCTTAAAGGCAGTATTTTTGCGGCAGCTGTATTTCAGCGCTGCGGGTTTGAGACGAAACCAGCGTGGAATGAATCTCGTACAGATTTGATTCAGGCGGTTTCCTTTGAGGGACCGGATCACTTGATTGCCTTCGTGCAGGGAATTCAACGTGCTGCGGCGGTAGACAGCCATGTAGTTCCAGAACCATGGGATATGCCGGGATATGAACATCCTGTCATCATGGCGGCAGGTACGTTTATACAAGGTGGTAGCTTAGAGTTATCGGCAGATGCGCCTATCCGTGCGCCTTATATCGGCTATATGCAAGGGGGATTAACCTACTCCCATGTCAAATATGGCGTTTTGATGGCACTCCAAAGTATGCGTGATCGAAAATTACTGTCAGAAAATCTTACACACCATTGACACGCTGTATTAGGAAATGTACAATGAGATCAGAAAAAGATCATTGGAAGGTTGGATGAGTCATGGGTGATGAAATCCGCAGAAATATGGCATTATTTCCTATTGGAATTGTAATGAAGTTAACTGATTTATCTGCAAGACAAATTCGTTATTATGAACAGCATAGTCTAATCGTTCCTGCACGTACTTCTGGGAATCAACGTTTGTTCTCTTTTAATGATGTTGAGCGCCTATTAGAAATTAAGGCCTTGATTGAAAAGGGTGTTAACATTGCTGGCATCAAGCAAGTGATGAACCCAGTCTCTAAGGAATCCGAAGAAGCTACTGTGATTACCCCTGACACAGAGGTTAGACGTAGAGAGCTATCAGATTCGCAGCTTCACCGTTTGCTGAAGCAAGAACTAGTTTCCGGTAAAAGACCGGGACAGGTATCGCTTATTCAAGGTGAGTTATCCCGGTTTTTTAATAAATAATAATATACAGAGTTTTGAAAGGGAGAGGATCACGTGAGCTTTTCTAAAGAGGATATTTTACGCATTGCCAAGGAAGAGAATGTTCGTTTCATTCGTCTGCAATTTACAGATCTGTTAGGTACTATCAAGAATGTAGAGATTCCGGTTAGCCAATTGGAAAAAGCACTCGACAACAAAATGATGTTTGATGGTTCCTCCATCGAAGGTTATGTGCGGATTGAAGAATCCGATATGTATCTCTTCCCAGACCTTGATACTTGGGTAATCTTCCCTTGGGTGACTGATAGCCGTGTTGCACGTCTGATTTGTGACGTGTATATGCCGGATGGTACTCCATTTGCTGGAGACCCACGTGGTATCCTGAAGCGTTGTCTGAAGGAAGCCGAAGAAATGGGCTTTACAGCGATGAATGTTGGACCTGAACCTGAATTCTTCTTGTTCAAAACAGACGAAAGAGGTAACCCAACTACAGAATTGAACGACCAAGGTGGTTATTTCGACTTAGCTCCTACAGACCTAGGGGAAAACTGCCGTCGTGAAATCGTATTGACCCTTGAAGAAATGGGCTTTGAAATTGAAGCTTCCCACCATGAAGTGGCTTCCGGCCAGCATGAAATTGATTTCAAATATGCTGACGCGATCACTTCTGCTGACCAAATTCAAACCTTTAAGCTCGTTGTGAAGACGGTTGCCCGTCAACATGGCTTGCATGCAACTTTTATGCCTAAACCATTGTTTGGTATTAACGGATCTGGTATGCACGCTCACCAATCCTTGTTTAATGGCAAAGAAAACATGTTCTACGATGAAAGTGACAAGCTAGGTCTGAGCAAAACTGCACGTTATTATATGGCTGGTATTTTGAAGCACGCTCGTGCTTTTGCAGCGATTACTAACCCAACAGTGAACTCTTACAAACGCCTTGTTCCTGGTTATGAAGCACCTTGTTACGTAGCTTGGTCTGCAAGTAACCGTAGCCCGATGATTCGTATCCCGGCTTCGAGAGGGCTTAGCACACGTGTTGAAGTTCGTAACCCGGACCCGGCAGCTAACCCATACCTCGCACTTGCTGTTATGTTGAAAGCAGGGCTAGACGGAATTAAGCGTAAGCTTGATCTTCCAGCTCCAATTGACCGTAACATCTATGTGATGTCTGAGGAAGAGCGTATTGAAGAAGGCATCCCAAGCTTACCATCCGATTTGAAAGAAGCGCTAAGCGAAATGATCCGCAGCCATGTAATTACCGAGGCTCTCGGTGAACATGCGCTGGCTCACTTCTACGAGCTGAAAGAAATCGAATGGGATATCTATCGTACACAAGTGCATGAGTGGGAAAGAAACCAATACATGACTTTGTACTAGAACCTGTAAACCCTTGACACCTTTGGTGTTGAGGGTTTTTTTGTGTGTGGGTAAGGATAGGAGATATTGTAGAGGTTTATGAACGCCCCCGTAATGCCCCCGGGAAAAGTAGTGATTAATTCGAGGGTACTTCTCATATGAGTTTCAAATTTCTCCTTAATGCTTTCATTTAATTTTTTTTATATATGTGTGTTGTGCGTTGTGATTCTTATACTACCATGATCTAAACGTGTTATTCCTAAGCTTGAAAAGGGTTATAAGCTGGCTAAACGATTTTATGAATTGGACTATAAGAATGCTCTCCAACTTAGGACAAGCCATTTTCGCGACAGGTGAAACTTCTTAGCCTCTTATAATGGAGAATGCTATGACTCAGTCAAATGATTGAATTTTTGAAAATGCGAGCTCAGCAACTTTTGATAAATTTCACTCGTATGTTTCGTTATCGATAATCAATTTAAAGGCGAATCCAAAGCATGCGTTACCTTTGAATTCGTTCTTGTATAAATTGTAAAAAAGCCAGAAGGCGTATCACCATCTAGCTTAGCTGCATAGCGAAAAGTGGATTATTAGGATGAAGGCAAAAAATATGGTTTTTGAGGGAATTGTGCTGCAGACCATAGTCCGACAGTTGGGAAGTAAACGTTCGATCATATACGAAGTATCAGAAAGAAATGCGGGGAATAATGGTGGTATGGATAGAGCTGACGCATCGTTCACACACATCGTGCTACTAGGGCAGTCGATACAATGTCTACTGATTTGCAGCTGAATTTAGTAGCAATAAATTATTATATTTCGCTGCATGCTTTTGCTCATCGAGAATAATGCCATATAAAGTGTCCTTATAAACGCCATATGGAAGACCGAACCATATCTTTCGATACTTTTCAACCGCTGACAATTCACCTTGAAAGGCTTTTTGCAAACCATTGATATACGAATTAACCTGTTCAGGAACTTCGTCGCTAACTCCTGTCACTTCATGTCCTGTCAATTCTCTGTACATTTGTCGAAACATATGATTATGCCCACGTTCATCATTCCGAATAGAAGTAATTACTTCAGCTTGTTCTTTATTCGGAGCAAGTTGAATGAGTTGGTCATAAAAAAGTTCGTCATTTCGTTCACCTTGGACTGAAGTCCTCATTAATTCAAGAGCCTCTTGAGTTGAAGTTGCCCAAATGGGGACAAATTGAGTTCTGAACCAATAAGGATACACCATATACATTAGCACAACCTCCAATAATTTATAAGTATTCTATCACCAATCATATGCTTGCTAACTGATTGTATGAGTATGATCTCACTTCTTACTTTTTCTTAATTAGACCAAAGTCAAGAAAGTGGACGGTAAGAAATAGATATTCTAGTAAATTTCTCAGAAAAACGAGCAGGTAAAAGATACCTTAGCGATCCATACATTCGTTTGCACACAATTGGTTTTCTATATGATTTTCCAGTCGCCATCCTACGATTTCACGTGTACACAGATTCATTACGCTAGCCAGATACAACCGACATCCCCGGCAAGGAATATATGTAATGACAATGACCCAAACCCTGTTGGATTTGAGAATCAACAACGTCAACGGGCTATGTGGGAGCTGCAGCTCAGGGAAGATGAAGATGGATTTAATCTAGCTTTTAGTGATATCAGCAGCTTAGGAACTAAGTGCCGCTTTAGTAACTGTAATCTCGAACTGATAAAACTTTAATGCCTTTGCCGTTGAGGATTTACTTTGTGTTTGTATAGGTAGCCTCTTGAGTATCATTTATGATATGCCCATAAAACGACTACAAATAGTTTGTTAATCGAGGATATTATACAGTCTAACAATTTCAACGTGTAAAATGTTGTTCATTTATCATAAAAAATGGGATATCATGGGATGTACAAGAATTAAACGCAGAGACGGAGGAGTGAATTTGGAAATAGTTTGGTCTAACTTAATATTAACTTTGATAATTTTCGGGATATTAGTTGTTTTGATTTTTAAAGCATTTATCAAAGAGTGTTGACACAAATCTGAGTTACAGAACATTAAGAGTGGCGATTTACAGAACACCCGCGGGTTGGCTGTGAGTCGCTATTTTATTTTTTTTCTGAAAATGTTATAAATAAAGTGTTTTGTGGAATTTGTCTTTTACTTAATTGATGTGTCGTCTGCCTATTAAGATAGTAGGTGCCCGAATCGTCCGGGAACAATTTGAGTTTCGAGCACAACTCCATAGCTGTAAATAAAAACGAGTCGATTGTTTGAAATTTTTCAATCCGTAGCAATAAAAATGAGAAAAGGTTTGAAGAATAAGAGGACACGTCACTCATGTGGGTAATAACTAATATAGTAATAAGGAGGTGCGTAATGAAAAAAATATTATTAACTACAGTTACTAGTATTCTTCTGTCTTCCTCAATTCTCGGTGCATGTAGTAACAATAAAACAACAGACGAGGCAAAACCTACAGCGTCAAGTGCAGCGACAATGCCAGTTGTTGAAGCTACAAGCACTCCTGAACCTTCTGCTACTTCTTCTATGGAGGTGCAGGAGTCTCCCAGTCCGGAGGCCACTGATCCTCTAACATCCGATCGACCAAAGACCAAAGCATTTGGTGAACAGGAGGGAGGGGTCCCAGGGCAAGAAGGTACACTTGAGCAAGGTGATGGATATTCCCTGTATGTCTTTCAGGATTTCACACTAGACTCGCAGTCTAATCGTTTATTATTGACTAAGGATCCAACCTATTATGCCCAAATTGAACACTTACCTGCCGATTACGATCTCACAGCTTTGAAGCAACAGGGACAAACCGAGCTTTCTGCAATTGGAAAGGCAAACGACCATAGCGGGGAACTAATTGAACATCCTCTAGGTTTTGCTGAGCTATATCTGCAGGCTGCCGGAGATAAAGGGATAGAAGATTATATGGTCTGGAAGAATCAGGCGGGGGAAGCTTTTCTTTTTCGGATACACAATCCTAAGGGTGATTCGTCGAATAAGTTTGCACCTTGGGTGATGGTTTCACTGGCAACACTTGAACTTGAAAGAAATTAAGTGGTATCAGAGCCGTAGAAGTAGTGTGCCATAACCATAATCAAAAAATGGTTGTTGGCACACTACTTCTTCTTTTTGGTACCTTACTTCATTCGAACGCCAATTTCCGTTTGCTGAGGTTGCAAATTTCGCGTATGAGCCCGCTATCGGACCCAGCAGACCTTATATGAAGCTTTACCCTACATTTGGGATACTAAAGGACTCCATAGTCGCTATTGGCATTGAAAAACTCAATATGAGCCTCATCCTTAGGAATAACGTCACTGGAGTCCGAAACCATGCTCCAAAGGCTGAAAAATAGCAAATAGCGTCATCTGGATCCGAAAGTCTTGGCACGTAGGAGAGGGATTTAATGTTAAAATATCTTATATATAGATAACTAATTCTTTCCTGGGAAGGAGTAAGTTCATGCAAATTTTTATTTATATAGGATTGGGCTTTTTTATAATTTCAGGTATATGTGTTGGAGCCTTCACGACAGGTACACAACAAAGAGGTAACTTTTATTCGGAATCTAAGCAAGACCGTAAAATTAAAAACAAAGTAGCGAATGGGTCCGCTTTAGGTGGTCTTATTTCATTAGCTATAGCTGGGATTCTTTATTTGTTGTAATGAACGCAAAATATAAGAAGGAGGAGTGTTGCAGATGGTGAAGATTTTTAATGAAAATACGGTCTCATTTACTCAAAAACAGTCCCCGATCCCAGAGTTTGCATGGCATACAAGTGAAAGATTAGCTGAAATGGTGGGCTCCAAGCATTTAGTTTTTGATATCAGATCTTTAGATCCTGATAAATATTCTTATCCTTATCATTTTCATAGAAATGCTGAAGAAATATTTGTGATTTTAGCGGGAAAAGCGATGTTAAGAACACCCGAGGGTTTTACGGAGGTTACGGAAGGGGATGTAATATTTTTTGAAATGGGACCGGAAGGGGCGCATCAGCTTTATAATCATACGGATGCACCATGCAGGTATCTGGATCTCCGAACGAATCAGGGAATAGATGTTTGCGAATATCCAGACTCAGGAAAAATCAACATTTTACCCTATCAGGAAATCTATCAAGCGGATGAACAGGCGGATTATTATAAGGGAGAAGAGCATGTAAGGGAAAAATGGAATGGGGGAGCGTAATTGATTAAAGATCGTTGGTTTACAGTAACAGAAATTGATCCGACCACCTATGCAATCAGTGAATATGGACATTGGGAAAAGGTGCATTCTTTTTTACTCTTGGGGCAAAAACAAGGGGCGTTAATTGATACGGGATTAGGTATTGATAATATAAAAAGAATAACGGATCAGTTAACGGATTTACCTATCGCTGTCATAACTACGCATGTGCATGCAGATCATATTGGCAGTCATGAGCAATTCGAGACAATCTATGTTCATAAAGCGGATGAGGATTGGCTGATTAACGGAATAAAAGGCTTGTCCCTTGCCCAGATTCGAAAAGATATGAGCCGGGACATCACCCTTCCTGTTCCTGAAACCTTTGATCCTAACACCTACATACCTTTTCAAGGGAAACCAACGGCTCTTTTACAAGAAGGGGATGTGCTCGACATAGGCGGGCGCAAAATAGAAATTTACCACACACCAGGTCATTCGCCAGGGCATATCAGCCTTTTTGATCATGCCAACGGATATCTGTTTACAGGTGATTTATTATATGACGTTACGCCAATCTATGCTTTTTACCCTTCGACTAGTCCGGTTGATTTAGTGGCATCCTTAGAAAAGATTACTGAAATTCCAGGGGTTACCCAAGTATATGGCTCTCATAATACGCTGGGTCTAGATCCATCTATTTTGCAAGAGGTCAAGAAGGCAGTTCGTGAGTTGCGTGAGCAAAAGCTAGTGGCACATGGTACAGGCATTCACCAGTTTGACGGGTTTAGTGTGCAATTTTAGATCTTTCAATGTCGAAAACAAATGAGAGGTAAGGCGATAACAACTTAATTATTCAGATACGATTGACCTGAACAGTGCATGCAATTGTTGTACTTGGGAGTAAGCTTCCTTGTACTGGTTGTCGGATTGTTGAATAGGCAATAAACCCGGCAAGAAGGAAATACAATACACAGGCGTTTCTTTGCTGTTCATATATATTTTAAGCGTAAGCTCTTCTATCACATTAGCTTCTTCATCGGTGTCCTTAAGGACATTAATATCTGCACTTGTTGCAGTTGTTTTGCTGTTTTGTTGTCTTTTGGATACTTTTGAAAGGGTAAGTGCGTTAACCACAATCTCGGATCCCATTACATTATCAAAAGAGTATAGCTTTGCTACTGCTTTTTTGTTACTCTTCGGATTTTTGGTACCGATTGCCAATTTTTTATTAGGCTCGTTAAGTGCGATCAAGTGTGATTGATTGGGGGGAATGAATGTTTTGGTGAAAATGATGTTAAAAGATGAGGTCGCATTAACTAGCTTAGAAATTTCAGATGAAGCAGATAGCGTTTTCAATTTTATAATGGCGGCACTTAGAATTAAAACAACTCCTAAAATAGCGAATAAGTACATCAAGATAATCAGCATATAATCACACCTCCTAGTTATCTCATTAGACTCAAATTGTTGCTTATTGAAAGATATGCCTGAATGATCCCCACTAGTATCTTTTAAAAGGGAAATTCGTGGAATTATAGGATCGACTTCACGATTAACCCAAAAAAAGCACCCAGAGAAACCTGCCGATTCTGCAAATGATGCAAAATTTGGGGTTGCTGCAAAGGTGCTTTTTAAGGTAATTATGTAAACCTATAGAAAATTGAAGGCAGTGATATGATCGGTATAAACAATCAGCTGTTTGTATTCGATCGGAGTTCCATAACTAGCATAAGGTCTTACAGTAACGTCATTGAGGACAACAAAGTTATAGCTGAAATTTTTATCAGGGTGTTCTGCTCCCAAATAAGATATGTATTCGTCTACAATTACATCATCCATCAAAGATTTTAAATCAAATACATCCTCTTTGTTGGAGACGGTTGGAGAGACGATTCCCTGAATGCTGCCAAAAGCGGTGAGCAAATTCACTTTTTTTCCACTAGCTTGTTCATCATTTAAAAGTAAACCGGACAGCTTACCCAGTGCATCGACTTTAAAATCGACAAGGGTTCTAATTTTTGAATTATTCAAACTAAACACATCCTTTTCAATTTGCAATCCTGTTAACATTATTCGACATATAATCACCAAACTCCTAGTATGCTAATGAAAAAATACTTACTTATGTAATGACCCCCATTTTTTAATGTGATTTGGGGGTTGCCGAGTCTCCATTCGAATTTAATTTCTTATCGTTACTCGTGTACCTATAGGAACAATAGCAGCGAGTGCTAACACATCCTCGTTGTACATCCGGATGCAGCCGTGGGACACCTCTTTCCCAATGGATGAAGGGTCATTGTTTCCATGAATTCCGTAGTGTGGTTTAGACAGTCCCATCCAAAAGACACCGAAGGGACCCCCTGGGTCGGGTTGTTTGTTAATTATAGTGAATTCTCCCACTGGGGATTGGGTTAACATCTTACCGATGCCGACAGGGAAACCTCTAATCACAATATCATTGTCCAGAAGATATAACATTCGTTGAGTCAGATCTACAATAATTCGATAGTTGGGCATTATATGCAACACTCCTTTCTAATTAGGATATGAGCAGAACGCCTAAAGGGTTATTCATAGAAAATGACCATTTTAGCCGGCGAGAACAAATGTTCGTTATTGGTTGGGAAAGCAAAATACGTAGAAAAAAAAGGCTGGTCCGCATTTGCGGAACAGCCTTTTATGTTAGAAGTGCAAACTTAGTGGATATCTCGAAACAATCCGATGACTCTTCCGAGAATAGTTACGCGATTAAGGCGAAGAGGCTCATAAGCTGGATTCTCCGGTTGAAGCCGAATATGATCACGTTCCTTGTAAAAGGTCTTAACGGTTGCTTCATCTTCTTCGGTCATGGCTACAACGATATCTCCGTTGTCCGCCGTTTGTTGTTGGCGAACAATCACATAGTCACCATTCATAATGCCTGCGTCCACCATACTATCACCCATAACTGACAGCATAAATACTTTGTTGTCCCCCACATAGTGAGTAGGAAGTGGGAAGTAGTCTTCGATATTCTCTGTAGCAGTGATAGGTACCCCGGCGGTAACTTTACCTACGACAGGAATCCGTGAGATGGTCTGGGCGAATTGGTGAACATTCTCTGAATCCTCTTGGCCTAGTAATTCTATTGCACGTGGCTTCGTTGGATCACGACGAATAAGTCCCTTCTTCTCAAGCCGGTCCAAATGACCGTGAACTGTGGAGCTGGAAGCAAGGCCAACAGCTTCTCCAATTTCCCGGACGGAAGGTGGATAACCCTTGCTGCGGACTTCGCTTCGTATAAATTCCAGGATCGCCAGCTGGCGACTTGAAATCTTTGACATTGGAATCAACCCCATATAGTAATGTTTGGGAAAATTATAACATAGAACTACCGTTCGCACAAACATAAGTTCTAACTATTATAAATATTAATCTGCTAGAGTTAAAAAATGGTAGACAAGTGATAATAAAATGAACCGCTTGAGTCTCTCAAAAAAAAGAGAACAATTGTTCTGAAATAGTATTGAACAAAACACATGTTCGTGTTATTATGAATTCGAAAGTAAGAACAAGTGTTTGGAGGATGATGATTATGCTAAAATACAGTACATACCGCAGCATCTACGATAAGGCCCCAGTGGTTGAATCTTTAGGACATAATGACGTTGCCCGTAATTCCGCTAAGGTGAAAGAGATAACGGAACGTTTGCTTGGAGGGATGATGTCGTTGTTCCGTCAAGATTTCTTTATTAAGTTAATATTGATTATGGTGTTAGTATTATCTGGCCTAACAGTAGTGGGAAATGTATTTGCAGGATCGACGACTATAATGAAGGAAGAGAAGCGGATTGTGGTTGAACGTGGAGATACACTATGGAGTATTGCCCTTAAGAATAAACCAGCTGATATGAAGACAGTTGTTTATATAGAAGGAATTAAACGTTCAAGTGGGATTAAGAGTAGTCAGATTAACGCTGGAGACATACTTACTTTACCTATTTATTAATTTTCTGAGAACATAAAAGAATGACCAGTAGAGCTTGCAGGGAGTAGACCTTGACAAGCTCTTTTTCTCATGGCAGAGTTAGAATTAATTTATAGGGGGAGGGAAAGTATTGAATATTGATGAGTTGGTCGCGCGAATTAACGAATTGGCACGCAAACAGAAGAGCGTAGGCCTTAATCAAGAGGAAGTGGCGGAACGCGCCAAGCTTCGTGAAATTTACCTGGGGAATATCCGCAATAACTTCCGAGCACAATTAAATACTATTGAAGTAGTAGATAACGATGAGCATGAACAAGGTAACAAGGGGCTTAAACATTAGCTCGCTGTTCCTTTTCATAGATATTTCAGGATGACTAGGGGGAACGCACATGGCCCGTTCTTGGGAAAGAATGGTTCAACGCAACACTCAGCAAATCAACAAGCAAAGAAAGAAACAAGGCAAGGATACGATTTATGCCTCTAAATCTCCTACCCAGAATGCCGAAGTCTTTAAAGGTCGCAACATTGCATTTCCGGTAGTGTTAGTGATTCTTGGCACTATGTTTTGGGTAGTTGGTTCTATTGATCAGGCCAAAGGCAATGGCATGCTGGCTAATTGGCTGGGAGTAGTACTGTACTATTTACTGGCAGCGCTATTGTTCTTCCGTCGTCCGTACTTGAAGGTGGAAAAAGCAAGACTGTCTACTATTAAATTCAATCGTGAACGCGGGCTGCCAGCTGCAGATATTGAGAAAATCACCCTTTCGCGTGGAGCTGTAGTCATTAAGCATAAAGGGAAACGTACGAAATGGATTTTCACAAAACTTATGAATCGCTATGATACTAATGCGATGAGTACACGATTAGAAGCATTTGCTAAAGCTCACAACATTGAAGTAGTTCACGAATAGAACTAGACCAGTTAAAGGGAGAGGGAGACCTGTAATGCCAATTTCTGCTGTACTATTTGACCTTGATGATACATTGCTGTGGGATGATCGGAGCGTCGAAGAAGCATTTCGTTCTGCTTGTGAAGCCGCTGGGGATAACATTGATCCACAAGAACTAGAAGTTGCAGTTCGTAAGGAAGCAAGTAGCTTGTATGAATCTTATGAGACGTTCCCATTTACAAAGATGATCGGAATTAATCCATATGAAGCACTCTGGGCTAACTTTACGGCAGGTGAACAGCCTGAATTCCGTCAATTGGAGCAGCTTGCACCGGTTTATCGTAAAGAGTCTTGGCGTCGCGGACTTGCAGCGTTAGGGGTGGAAGACGAAGCACTAGCTGAGACCTTGGCAACTAAATTCGCAGCAGAGCGCAGAAAACGTCCATACATCTATGAAGAAACAATGCATGTACTGGAGCAGTTACGGGGTCAAGTGAAGCTTTTGCTACTTACGAACGGCTGTCCTGCACTGCAACAAGAGAAACTAGATGGTGTGCCAGAGTTAATTCCTTTCTTTGATCATATTGTGATTTCCGGAAGCTTTGGTAAAGGCAAACCGGATAAGGAAATTTTCCTGCATGCTTTAGAGCTTCTTGATGTAACTCCTGAGCAAGCAGTTATGGTCGGCGATAAGCTTACAACGGATATCCGTGGGGGGCTGGCAGCAGGGTTGACCACGGTCTGGATCAATAGAAAAGGTAGAGCACCTAGTCTTGATATTCATCCGGATCATGAAATCAATCACCTTGAGGAACTTCTTCCGCTAGTTCAATCCTTGTAAGATACACAGAGCTATTAGCTCCAATATAAAGACTTTATAAAAGCAGCGAGTTTCTGAGATCCTAAGAAACTCGCTGCTTTTCTATACATACATACTAACATAAAGATTTCATTAGATTTTTAAGTAAATGATTTAAGTCACAAGACTAATGCGGAATTGATGCAAAATACTGAAAAACCAATAATAATGTGTATAATAGATGGAGATGTATAACATGAATTGGTAGATTTTTATTATTCGATAATGATTGGGAGGGCTCCAAATGATGAGATCGAAGAAATTAGTCGCTGTATTATTAGGTGCAACACTTCTAGTACTAGGTGGATGTTCTTCAAATGGAACCAAGCATTCAGAAATACATAACATGAATATGAACATGTCTATGGAACCTATCAAAGTCGAACTACAATGGAGTCCTGAAGAAGTTGTTGTAAATCAAAAGGTAACCTTTGAAGCTGTGGTGACCCAAGATAACGAGGCAGTAGATGATGCAAAAGAGGTTCTGTTCGAAATTGTGAATAAAAATGATGAGGGACAGAAAATAGAGCTTAAGGGAAAGCTAATTGGTAAAGGGGTCTATCAAGCAGAAGGGACCCTTGAAAAGGAAGGACAATATAATGTCACTTCACATGTGACAGCCCGGACACAGCACTCTATGCCTAGCAAAGAGCTGTCTGTGAAACCATGATTCAAAGGTTCGCAACGGTTACTGAGCAATAACAGATAAAGCAGAGTGGAAAGGAAGGCTTTTCGAAATTCCTTTATTCTGCTAAACTTACTCTAATGTTTTACTGGGGGGACTATTAGTTGGCTAAATATACACTTGAGGAAAGCTTACAACAAAGGATTTTGATCCTTGATGGCGCAATGGGCACGATGATCCAACAGGTGCCTCTTACTGGAGAAGATTTTGGTGGCGATGAGCTGGACGGCTGTAATGAAATGCTGGTATTGACACGTCCAGAAGTCATTCAGACGATTCATGAGCAGTACCTCGAAGCAGGGGCTGATCTCATTGAGACTAACACATTTGGTGCAACCTCTGTTGTACTAGCGGAATATGATATTCCTCAGCGCGCACGTGAGATCAACCTAGCGGCAGCAGAGCTGGCTCGCAGAGCAGTAGACAAATATGACACACCTGACCGTCCGCGATACGTCGTGGGGGCTATGGGTCCAACAACAAAAACGCTCTCAGTAACCGGAGGCGTTACTTTCCAAGAGCTAGTTGATAGTTATGAGGAACAAGCAGTAGCATTGATCGACGGTAAAGTAGATGTTTTGCTGCTGGAGACCTCACAAGATACACTTAACGTTAAAGCTGGAAGTATTGGTATTCGTAATGCTTTTGAAAAGACAGGCATCACATTGCCGGTTATGATTTCAGGAACAATTGAACCAATGGGTACTACATTGGCGGGTCAGAATATTGAAGCATTTTATATCTCACTAGAACATCTGAAGCCTATCTCTATGGGCCTCAACTGTGCGACTGGTCCAGAGTTCATGCGTGATCACATTCGTTCGCTTTCGGAGATCTCCTCCGCAGCCGTGAGCTGTTATCCAAACGCAGGATTGCCGGATGAGAACGGACATTATCATGAATCTCCAGATTCTTTAGCTCGCAAGATTGCAGCCTTTGCCGAAAAAGGCTGGCTGAACATTGCGGGGGGGTGCTGTGGAACGACACCAGAGCATATCCGTGCGATGAAGGAAGCACTTTCTGAATATCCTCCACGCCCGCTGGCAGGTAATCATCCGCCTGCTCTTTCAGGTATTGAGCCTATCTATATTGAGAACGACAACCGCCCATACATGGTTGGTGAACGTACGAATGTACTTGGCTCTCGTAAATTTAAACGTCTTATTGTCGAGGGTAAATACGAGGAAGCTTCAGAAATTGCTCGTGCTCAGGTGAAGAGTGGGGCACAAGTTATTGACGTCTGTGTACAAGATCCTGATCGTGATGAGATTGAAGATATTAAGCTTTTCTTAGAACTGGTTGTGAAAAAGGTTAAAGTACCCCTGATGATCGATACTACCGATCCTAAGGTTATCGATTTAGCATTACAGTACTGTCAAGGTAAGGCGATAATTAACTCCATTAACCTTGAAGATGGTGAAGAGAAATTCGAGCTGGTGACGCCGATCATTCATAAATATGGTGCAGCTATTGTTGTGGGTACCATCGATGAGACGGGACAAGCCATTAAGGCGACAGATAAACTGGAAGTGGCTAAACGCTCCTATGACTTGCTAGTGAATAAGTACGGTTTAGCAGGAGAAGATCTTATTTTTGACACGTTGGTGTTCCCTGTAGGAACCGGAGATGAACAATATATCGGTTCAGCAAAGGAAACGATTGACGGCATTCGTTTGATCAAGGAAGCACTTCCAGGTGTTCATACGATCTTGGGCATTAGCAACGTCTCCTTTGGATTGCCGGAAGCGGGACGTGAAGTGTTGAACTCAGTATTCCTTTATGAATGTACAAAAGCTGGGTTGGATTATGCGATCGTAAATACAGAGAAAGTGGAGCGGTATGCTTCCATTCCTGCCGAAGAACGTCATCTTGCTGAGGAACTGATTTATAATACGAATGATGAGACGCTTTCTGCTTTTGTAGCTGCTTTCCGTGGTAAAAAAGTAGAGAAAAAAGAGAAGATTTCCAACCTGTCACTTGAAGAACGTTTAGCCTCCTATGTGGTTGAAGGTACAAAGGAAGGACTCATTCCTGATCTTAATGAAGCATTGACCAAATCTGGACCGCTGGAGATCATCAATGGACCGCTTATGGCAGGGATGTCGGAAGTCGGCCGGTTATTTAATAATAATGAATTGATTGTTGCTGAGGTACTGCAAAGCGCTGAAGTGATGAAGGCATCTGTCAATCACCTAGAGCAGTTTATGCAGAAGGATGAGACAGCGGTTAAAGGGAAAATTATGCTGGCAACCGTAAAAGGGGACGTGCATGATATTGGTAAGAATCTAGTAGAGATCATCCTCTCCAATAATGGTTATCAGATCATTAATTTGGGTATAAAAGTACCACCAGAGACCATTATCGAAGCCTTCCGTCGAGAAAAAGCTGATGCGATAGGATTGTCCGGGCTGCTTGTAAAATCTGCTCAGCAGATGGTGCTCACCGCTCAGGATTTACGTACAGCTGGGATCGATGTTCCGATTATGGTTGGCGGCGCAGCTTTGACCCGTAAATTTACGAAGACCCGTATTCGTCCAGAATATGACGGCCTAGTATTGTATGCTAAGGACGCTATGGACGGGCTGGATATTGCCAATAGGCTTATGAACCCTGAAGAACGGGAGAAGATTGCCGAGGAAATTCGTGTGGAGGCAGAAGCAGCGGTTGCGGTTGCGCCTAAGCAAGAACTGCCGAAACTAACCAGAGCAGTGCGTTCCAAAATATCTCCAGATGCCCCTGTTTTTGTTCCACCGGATTTAGAACGCCACGTACTGCGTAACTATCCATTGGGGCATATTATCCCCTATGTGAATATGCAAATGCTGCTGGGTCATCATTTGGGGTTACGGGGTTCTGTAGAAGCCCAATTAGCTGCTGGAGATCAGCGGACTGTTGAACTGAAGGGTACCGTAGACGATATTCTCCATCAAGCGATGCTAGAGGGTACCATTACTCCGCATGCTATGTATCAATTCTTCCCTGCACAATCGCAAGGGAATGATATTATAGTGTATAATCCACAGAATACGTCCGAGATCCTGCATACCTTTACTTTCCCAAGACAAGGCGTAGAGCCTCATCTGTGCTTGGCGGACTTTTTGAAACCTGTTGACAGTGGTATTATGGACTATGTTGGATTCCTAGTTGTAACAGCAGGTCACGGTGTACGTGAATTGTCTACTCAGCTGAAAGAAAGCGGAGATTATCTGCGTTCACACGCCTTGCAGTCGGTTGCACTTGAAGTGGCAGAAGGACTGGCGGAACGCGTCCATCATATGATGCGCGATACTTGGGGTTTCCCAGATCCGGCGGATATGACGATGAAGCAAAGACATGGGGCAAGATACCAAGGGATCCGTGTTTCATTTGGTTATCCTGCATGCCCGGATTTAGAAGATCAAGGTCCACTGTTTAAGTTGTTATCTCCGGAGGATATCGGTGTTCACCTTACAGAAGGCTTTATGATGGAGCCCGAAGCTTCCGTTTCGGCTATGGTATTTGCCCATCCAGAAGCGCAGTATTTTAATGTAGAGAAGCTGTAATTCTTTCATTTATATACCTGGTCTGTAGGGGATTGTATCCCTTTCAGCGGAACCTCCCGTAACTGGGGGGTTTTTTGCTGGAAGAAGGTCGTTTAGAATTGAAAAGAGATGGTTGAGCCAATAAGGAGAAGGGAGGAAAAAGAATGGATTTATATTTTTTAGGTACTAATGCAGGTGTGCCAACGCTACAACGCAATGTAACGTCCGTTACATTAAGACTGCTGGAAGAACGTCGCAGTATTTGGATGTTTGATTGTGGGGAAGGTACACAACATCAGGTTCTTAGTTCGCCGATTCGGTTAGGAAAGCTGGAAAAACTATTTATTACTCACTTGCATGGCGATCACCTATTTGGTCTTCCAGGTCTATTATCAAGTCGTGGCTATCAGGGAGGGACAGCGCCGTTAACGGTGTACGGACCCCCTGGATTAAAAGCATACCTAGAGATCTCCTTAGCTGTGAGCCAATCCCGAATTCCTTACAAGATTGAGATTGTAGAGCATACAGGAGGAATTATATTCGAGGATGATGGCTTTAAAGTTGAGGCGGCACTACTTGAGCACCGCATTGACAGCTATGGCTACCGGGTAACGGAAAAGGATAGCCCCGGAAGCCTCAATACGGAATTGCTTAAGAGTTACGGTTTAAAACCGGGACCGATTTATGGGAAATTAAAAAAAGGTGAAGATGTTGTTACGGATGAAGGTGTGCGAATCTGTGCTGCTGATGTTGTCAGAGAACCCAAACGAGGGCGTATTGTTACTATCCTTGGGGATACAAGACCTTGTTCGGGAGCCTTAGAACTCTCTCTTAATGCAGACCTTGTCGTTCATGAAGCAACCTTCGCCCATGATCTGGCTGACATGGCGTATCAATATCATCATAGTACAGCCCGTCAGGCTGCAGAGTTAGCAAAAGAAGCCAAAGCAGGGCAGCTGTTGCTGACTCATTTCAGTTCTCGTTACAGCTCGCATGAAGAGCTAATTCCTTTGCTTGAGGAAGCTGAACTCATATTCCCAGAGACATTATTAGCTGAGGAATTTAATGCATATCCGGTACCTCGCAGACTAAATGGGCAATAGGGGTAATGATTATTTTCCGGGAAAGCGCAGGAAATGACAGTGCTGTGCTAAAAAATGCTGGATGGGACGGTTGTTCGATTTCATTCGACGAAGTGTGTTAGATTTAAAGTAATCACGGAGTAAAAGACGAACGAATGGCTGGACATATTGCCGAAAATCAGTAGGTGATATCTTCTACCTAAAGGGATGGAGTATGCCTGTAAATCCAAGCAGGGCAAAGGTTACGAGTTTGTTAGTATCATTAATTGTTTATTATATTAATTAAATTATTATGGAAACTGAGGGGTTAGTGATGGAACAAATTGAAGGATTATTGATTGATCTAGACGGTACATTGTACCATGGGCATAAAATGATTCCCGGTGCTGATCTGCTGATAAAAGCTCTTCGTGAAGCGGATATCCCTTTTTTATTTGTTACCAATAACTCATCGCGTACGGCAGCTAACGTTGCTGCCCACTTATGTGGAATGGGAATTGAGGCGAAAGCTGAGGAGGTATGTACCTCTTCTATGGCAGCCGCACGTTACATAGCTGAGGAATCACCCGGGGCAACAGTGGCGATACTTGGAGAAGAAGGACTGCGTATGGCTTGCGTGGAGGCAGGGCTCCAAATCGTCACAGAATCCCCTGATTATGTGGTGCAGGGTATCGATCGTTCTTTTAATTATGCTTCGTTAGCTCAAGCTTCGCGTTGGATTTTGAGCGGGGCAAAGTTTGTGCTCACCAATCCAGATTTAATGTTACCATCAGATGATGGGGTTATGCCGGGTGCGGGTACGATCGGTGCAGCAATTGAGGCTGCCAGTGGTGTGAAGCCAGTAGTGATGGGTAAGCCAGAATCGCATTTGATCAAATATGCGACAGATCTTCTGAGAATTCAACCTGAACATGCTGCTGTTGTTGGGGATAATATGCGTACGGATATCGCTGCCGGTGTTAATGCGGGCTGTCGTACAATCCTTGTTCTTACCGGTTTAACCACTACAGAGAACCTGGAGCACTATAAAAGCATCACAGGGATCACCCCCGATGAAATATGTGCCGATTTAGCTGAACTTAAAATGTTTCTCGGTGTATAATAGCTAGGGTCTTATTACTTCACCAACTTAGAGGGGACGATGAGTATGCCAGAATTGCCGGAAATGGAGAATTATAGACAGCTGCTTAGCCAGCGTATTATAAATGTTCCGATAACTAATGTAATTGTGAACAGAGAAAAAACAATTAACATGGAAACAGAAGCTTTCATTAATGCCTTGATCGGTGCGCGTGTTGTTTTTGTAGAACGGCGCGCCAAGTACATTTTGTTTCATCTCCATGATGGACGAAGATTACTATTGCATTTAATGCTGGGTGGATTGCTTTTTTATGGTTCAGAAGAAGAGCGGCCGGATCGTAATACGCAAGTAGAAATCGCATTTGGTGATCAGATCCTTTATTTTATGGGCCTGCGGTTAGGGTTCTTACATTTAGTATCCGTGAAGGAAAGCGAAGCGACGATGGGTAAGCTTGGACCTGAGCTGCTGGATCGACGGATGACGCCGGAACGTTTTGCAGGAATATTAAAAGGGCGGCGTGGTGCGTTAAAAAGTCTGTTAGTGAATCAGCATGTAATGGCGGGTATTGGAAATTGTTATGCGGATGAGATTGCTTTTGACGCAGGGCTTCTGCCTTCAGTTTTAGTACAAAATTTATCACCTGAAGCCGTTTCCCGCCTGTATCAAAGCATTCAAAAAGTATTAACTGATGCGACAGAGATCGGCGGATACATGGAAATGCCGTTTATGACTGGTGACACGGTTACGGGTTCCTATAATGATCAATGTAAAGTCTATGACCGTGAGGGCGAGCCTTGCCTACGCGATGGGGGAACGATTATCAAAACAGAGCTGTCTGGACGCAAGGTATTTTATTGCCCAGACTGTCAGCATGAAGCCTAAACCCAAAATAGGGGCTCATGTCAGCATTCGTGGTGGATATGGGAGAGCTGCCCGATTTGCTTGGGAGAGCGGTGCAACAAGTTTTCAATATTTTCCGAAAAATCCGCGCAGTCTGAAGCTAAAGACGGTTGATATTCGAGATACAAGGGATTGTGCTCTCCTTTGCCAAGAAAAAGGGATCACCTCTATCGCCCACACCCCTTATGCAATCAATATGGCTGCGAATAGGGATGACGCTACACCTCGAAAGGTATATGTAGACTCCCTTCTTAATGATCTGGAAATTGCTGAAGCCTGCGGTTCCTTAGGCATTGTTGTTCATTTTGGACATTTTGCTGGAATGGAGCCGTTACAAGGCTATCAAAATATTATACAATGTATGAATGAGACGCTGGAGTCTTGGGAAGGGAACGCCAAGCTGCTAATTGAGAATCAAGCGGGCAACCATGGTGCTGAAGGGATTACACTTGAAGAATTGGTGAAGGTTCGTGAGCTTAGCCAGTTTCCCGAGAAGATTGGATTTTGTCTGGATACCTGTCATGCTTTTGCAGCGGGAATTTGGAATCCTGAGCATACGGAAGACTTGCTTGAACGAGGAAACCAGCTTGGATTTTGGCCACATCTTGTAGCTGTTCATCTTAATGATTCTAAGTTTCCCTTTGGCTCAAGACGGGACCGGCATGCTGGAATAGGAAAAGGTTTTATCGGCGAAAAGGGTCTTGAAAGCTTAATAACTTCTGATCCATTACGTAAAACATCTGTTGTTTTGGAAACTGAAAAGGGTCCAGATGGCAGTCATCGGAATGAAATAGCTACTGTTCGCAGTTGGTTTGAAGCGGGGGGCTAGAAAGTGATTCATATCTATATGGACGATCTCCGTAAAGGTCCGCTTGGATTTGCTTTAGCCCGGACAACAGAAGAATGTCTTCTGATGCTGCGTGAGTGTGAGGTCGGTATTTTATCGTTAGATTATGATATGGGACCGGATGATTATTCAGGTGGGGAAGTGGCTAGACGGATTGTTCTGGAAGGACTGTACCCCTGTGAAATCTATCTACACACCTCCAGCGTTTTAGGGAGAAAAGAAATGTATGAAATCTTATACGCGGCTAAACCTGAGGGGATGCGCTTGTTTAATGGTCCCCTGAGTTCTGATAAGCTTCATGATATCGCTGGGGAGACGGGACTAAAATGAAGGAAATGAATGAAGCGGATTTACTGGAGATACTCACGAGACCGGGAGAACCGCTGGTAGTGTTTTTGCATACTCCGCTGTGTGGTACCTGTAAGGCTACAGAACGCATGTTGGAAGTGGCGGCACAGCTGTTGCCTGCTGAACTCCAAATGGTTGCTGGAAATGTGAACATGTTGCCTAATCTGGTCCAACAATACCGTATTACCAGTGTTCCTGCTCTACTAGTGGCTTCTGCTGACCGGATAGAGGATCCTCATATTTATTATTCAATGGTTTCAGTTGAGCGGATTCTGGAATACATAAGGAGTGTTATATCATGATCATTTCATTACAACATTTATCTCTGCGCAGAGAAGAAAGCCTAATCTTGGACGATGTGTCCTTAGAAGTTAAGGAAGGCGAAAACTGGGTCATTTTGGGACGGAATGGTTCTGGCAAAACAACAATTTTGGAGATTATGACAGGTTATTTATTCCCTAGCAAAGGAACTGTTGAGGTATTGGGGAATAAATATGGTCAATGTGATTTACGCGAGGTTCGTAAAGAAATTGGTTATATTGGTCCTTCCTTAATGGAGAAGATGTCTTTAAATGATCCGGTGTGGGAGGTTGTCGCTACAGGAGCTTACGCTTATTTGCGTTTCTACGAGAGCATTCCACACGAAGTGAAGGAGAAGGCAATCCGCTTGCTAGAGGATATGAATCTGGGCAATATGGCACTTCATCCTTTTGGAACGTTGTCACAGGGAGAGCGAAAAAAAGCAATGCTGGCAAGATGTCTTATGGCTGACCCAAAACTACTGATTATGGACGAGCCTTGTGCAGGGCTTGATCTGTACGAAAGAGAAAAAATGCTGGCTGAAGTAGATAAACTGAGACAACGTAATGTCTCCGTTGTTTATGTAACTCATCATGTGGAAGAAATTGTCCCGCTTTTTACACATGTTGCTTTAATTCGCGACGGTAAGCTAGCTGGTTCCGGACCGAAAGAAGAAGTATTAACCAAAGAAATGATCTTGGCCACCTATGATATTCCTGTTGATGTAGAATGGGATAGCGGTCGTCCCTGGATTAAAATTAGACCTGGAGGCAAAACGATTTGAACGAATTAAGACATGATAACGAAGAGCAGACCACTGCTCCGGAAGAAATAGTGTACTCCCGATATATTTGTACAGCTAATCACGGCTTTGCGCCATATGCTCAGGAAGAGCTTCGGCGCTTGTTCGGTGCAGTGAAGAGTACGCTGCTGTTGCCGGGAGAAATCTTTCTCGCCACCTTGCAGTCTGAACCCGAGGAAGTATCACGATTGCTCACACAGAATCTGCCCATTTTCCTTCGTCATATACAGCCTGTGCAGTTTCAGGATGAAGGAACCACGGAAGCACTACAGCGTTTGGCTGTGTATTTAAGCCGCCGCAGTGAGCTGGAGGGGGAGAAAGTATCCCTAAATGTTCGTAAAGGGGATCCTTCCTTCTGGCAGGAAAGTCCGGGCGAACTTCGTGAATGGCTGCAGGAGCAATTGCAAAGCTTGGGTGCAGAATTTACAGTGCAAGATCCGGCATGGGTCATTTCTGTCTACGCAGACGGGAATGCCTTATATGCAGGAGTGTCCAGACCAGAAGAGAATCTATCTGGCTGGAATGGCGGTGCAATCCGCTTCCGCAAAGAAGACGGACAAATCTCACGTGCTAAGTTCAAGCTGATGGAAGCGGAGAAGGAGTTCGCTATTCCTTTTTACAGCTTCCGTAATGCGCTTGATATTGGCGCCTCTCCAGGGGGCTGGACTTCTTTTTTGCTGGAGCGTGGAATGAAGGTAACAGCGGTTGACCCTGCTTTGATGCATGAATCGCTGCGTAATTACCCGGGTCTGAAGATCCTGCGCAAAAATGCCGGAGAAGTGAAATTCCGCGATAATGAATTTGATCTGCTTGTATGTGATATGAGCTGGAGTCCTAAGCTGATGGCAAAGCTTGTAACCGGGCTGCTGCACAGCCTGTCACCAGGCGGAACAGCGATTGTGACCGTAAAGCTGATGCATAAGAAACCTCTAGCGATGATCAAAGAGATCATTGCAATGTTTGAGGGCGAACGTATGCAGATTCAGCGGGCTAAGCAGTTGTTTCATAATCGTGACGAGATCACGCTTTATATGATTAAATACTAGGTAAGATCCTAATTTAAAAATCTTAAGGGAAAGCATCCCGTTATTAACGTTATCGTAATCTGCGGTAACAACGTTAATGGCGGAAGCTTTCTCTTTTTTTTATGTGAAAAAGGGGGAAGTTCAGTGAATTTTGCATCGAAGCTTGGGATAGGGCAGATATTGGACGCCAGATTCAGAATTATTGATCAGATTGGAACAGGTGGAATGAGTATTGTTTATCTTGCGGAGGATCTGCGTTTAAACGGGAAACGGTGGGCTGTAAAAGAAAGTGTTAGCTCAGCAACGCTGCATTCGGACATTGAAGCGGAAGCGGAGATGCTAATGGGTTTGGATCACCCGCGGCTTCCACGTATTGTTGATTACTATCTTTCGGATAAAGAAGGGTATTCTTATTTAGTCATGGATTATATTGAAGGGATAACTTTAAGTCAGCTGATGAGGGATAATCCCGGACCTTTGCCTTGTGAATTCATCCTACAAATTGCTAAACAGCTTTTAGAAGTCCTGCAATATTTGCATGGTCATCATCCGCCCATTGTTTATCGTGATTTAAAGCCCTCCAATCTTATGTTAACTAAGCAAAAAGAATTAATGTTAATCGACTTCGGAATCGCTCGAAATTTTAGAAAAGGCATCGCTGAAGATACGGTGAAGCTTGGTACAGTAGGATTCGCGGCTCCTGAGCAGTATGGGAATGGGCAGAGTCAACCGGTTTCTGACTTATATGGTCTTGGTGCGTTGCTTTTATATATGGCTACCGGAGGATTATGCAGCCACTGGGAGTCAGGAATGGAAAATAAGTTGCGTGACCAAGTTCCCGCAGCTTTTATTCCGATAATTAGACGTTTATTACGGCCACATCCGGAGGAAAGATATCAGGAGGCAACAGCTGTTATTCAAGCACTGGTTCGTATGGAGAATGATATGGATGAAGGTAATCCTTTAGCAGTGTCTGTGCCCCTAGCGGTTGATAAACGGAAGGCTAAAGTGATTGCCTTACTTGGAGTAAGGCCGGGGCTTGGAACAACACATACTTCATTTGCGATTAGCAGTTATCTGGCACACATCGGTTCAACAGCTTGGGTTGATCTATCACCGGATTCATCGGTTTATGATCGGATGCACAGTATGCTTGACGCGCAGAGCGCTTCAGTTCCTGCTAAGAGCTCTGAGCTTGCATTTTCCTGGAGGAAGGTTCATTACTGGAAGCGACCTCACCATGGGGATGTAGCAGAGCTTATGAGAAGGGCTTATCAATTTATTGTCTTAGATCTGGGAACGGGTGGATTTGATGGAGCGCTGGAAGAAATCAAGCATAGCGATATTCCCATTCTGATTGCTTCAGGCGCAGATTGGCGATTGGAGGAAACTTTATTATGGATTAAACGGAGTGGGCTGCACCCTGAAAGGGAATGGAGAGTGGGGTTACCACTTGCTGAATACCAATCTGTTGAACTATTGCGAAATTCTTTAGGGATAGATAGGGTTTATAATCTACCGTGTCAGCAAGATCCATTTTTACAAAAAGGGAAGTTGGCAGATGTAATTGCTGAGCTGTTAGGGGACATTAAGGGCGAGCGAAACGATGGAAAACGCCGTGGTTTTTTCTTAAGATAGGCTATTGGGACTAACATTTAATTCAGTGTTCCGCTAAAGTGTGATAAAATATATATTTATACGTGATTTGATTTACGCATTATTTAAGTATAGACAGGAGCTTGCGGAGAATTTATGAGTTTACTTACTGTAGAAGACGTTTCCCACAATTTTGGGGATCGGACATTGTTCAAAAACGTGTCTTTCCGGTTGTTACCAGGAGAACATGTTGGAATTGTTGGAGCAAATGGCGTTGGTAAATCGACGCTAATGAATATTTTGACAGGAAAGCTTTTGAAAGATAATGGTAAAGTAGAGTGGACCCCTCGGGTGCGTTACGGTTATTTGGACCAACATACGATTCTTACACCAGGCAAAACGATTCGCGATGTTCTAAAGGACGCTTTTTTGCCACTGCTTGAGTTAGAGCAGGAAATGCTGAAGATCACTGAGCAGATGGGTGATGCTTCGCCTGAGGAACTAGAAGTACTACTGGAGCAGATGGGGGACATTCAGGAACAACTGGATATCGGAGATTTCTATCTGATTGATGTAAAAGTTGAGGAAATGGCCAATGGTTTAGGCCTGTCCGTGATTGGGCTTGATCGTGATGTTGCTTCTCTCAGCGGTGGTCAAAGAACCAAAGTGCTGCTGGCGAAGCTGTTGCTGGAGAAACCCAATGTGCTATTGCTTGATGAGCCTACCAACTATTTGGATGTTGAACATATCGATTGGCTGACCAACTATTTGAAACAGTACCCTTATGCGTTTATATTGATTTCCCATGACACTGAGTTCATGAATAAAGTTGTTAATGTCGTTTATCACTTAGAGTTTGGTAAATTGACCCGTTACACGGCGAACTATGAGAAATTCCTCGATATGGCGGAGATGAACAAAAACCAGCATATCGATGCCTATGAAAAGCAACAAGATTTTATCAAAAAACAAGAGGACTTCATCCAGCGGAATAAAGCGCGTGCTTCAACTTCAGGCCGGGCAAAAAGCCGTGAGAAGCAGCTTGATCGTATGGACCGAATTGATCGTCCTGAAGAGGCTGCTAAGCCTACCTTTAAATTTAAAGAGAGCCGGGCAAGCGGAAAAACCGTCTTCGAAGGAATTGATTTCGAGATTGGTTATGATCGTCCGCTGCTGCCACAGCTAAATATGGTCATTGAACGTGGAGAGAAGATTGCTATAGTTGGCTGCAATGGTGTGGGTAAATCGACACTGCTGAAGACAATTCTGGGAGTGATCCCAACATACAGCGGAAAAACCTATCTTGGGGATTATCTGAACCCTGCATATTTCCAACAAGAAGTGAAAGCAGCTAGTCTTACACCCATTGAGGATGTCTGGAATGAATTCTCCAGTTTAACTCAGAACGAAGTTCGTGGGCATCTGGCACGCTGTGGTCTAAAAAATGAACATATTACACGTCCGCTTAGTATGCTGAGTGGTGGGGAGCAAGCGAAGGTGCGTCTTTGTAAGCTTTTGATGCGCGAAAGCAACTGGGTACTGTTCGATGAACCTACCAATCACCTTGACGTTATTGCTAAAGCAGAGTTGAAGCGCGCTTTGCAAGAATATAAAGGTACAGTTCTGCTTGTATCTCATGAACCTGATTTTTATGAAGATTGGGTTACGAAAATTTGGGATGTTGAGCAGTGGTCAGCTGTACAAGTATAGAATAATCATAAATTCGGAGAATAGCAGACATCCTGCTGTTCTCCGCTTTTTGGATATGGGGAGGAGATAATGTATGTTTCATAACGCTGGGCGGGAAGATCGATACTCACGACAGATACGTTTCGCGCCGTTTGGAACTGAAGGACAGCAGGGTCTCGCAAAATCAAAAGTGCTTGTAGTTGGTGCGGGTGCGTTAGGTACAGGGATTGCAGAGACATTAGTCCGCTGTGGGGTTGGGCATGTCCTTATCGTGGACCGTGATTATGTAGAGTGGAGTAACCTGCAGCGGCAACAGCTGTATACCGAGATGGATGCGCAGGAGCGAGCTCCAAAAGCCATTGCAGCCCAGAACAGACTGCAGCAGATTAATTCTGAGGTTGTCATAGAAGCGCATGTTATGGATGTGCGTAAGGAAGAGCTGGAAGGACTCATCTCAGGGGTGGACCTGATTATGGATGGGACTGATAATTTCGATACACGTCTCATCATAAATGATATTGCCCAAAAGAATAATATCCCTTGGATTTATGGAGCATGTGTAGGAAGCTATGGAGTTACATATACGATTTTGCCTGGAGAAACGCCATGTCTTCATTGTCTTTTAGGTACAGTCCCACTAGGGGGAGATACCTGTGATACAGCGGGGATTCTTCCCCAGGCCGTACAATTGGTTACTGCAAATGCTACAGCTGAGGCGTTAAAGCTTCTCGGTAACCGTAAGGACCAATTACGGAATAAACTATTGACTTTCGATGTATGGCGTAATGAACATCAAGAAATTGGCGTGAAAAGTGCTAAAAAGGAGAATTGCCCTTCTTGTGGGACTCATCCGATCTACCCTTATCTAACAGCCTTAAATACGGAACGAAGTGATGTGCTTTGTGGCAGGGATACCGTACAGATCCGCCCTGCCCGGCCGCATAAACTTAACTTACAGGAAACAGCGAGTCGTCTGTCTCGTTTAGGAGACGGTGAGGTAGAGAGCAATCCTTATCTAATTTCCTTTAAGGAAGGTCCTTACCGGATGGTGATCTTCGCAGATGGCCGGGCATTGATCCATGGAACGAAGGACATTGCCGCTGCCCGCAGCTTTTATCATCGATATTTTGGATAAAAAAGCATGGTAAACAGATCTTCAGGCCATTTCTTAGGAATGGTCTCTTTGTTTTCCGGGGATTCTATATCTATTAATGGGATGCTGATGCATGTCTGATGGATACGGGGGATCTTCGTGAGTGAGCAAATGATATGGTACATGTCCGCGGAAAACGGAAGAGGAGAGGAAGAACTAGATGCTATTGCGAAAGTGTTTAATGATATCGGTCTGCAAATAACAAAAAGCGAAGATCCCGAAGATCTTCGCTTATCCATTTCTGAAGTAGAACCGGTATTGCTGCTTGCTGATTTAGGCGAGGTGGGAACATGGGAAGGATGGAAAATCATTTCCGCAGTAAGAGATGAGGGAATAATTCTTCCGGTCATGGTGATTTCCGCAGAATTATCTGGTAACGGAGCGGTTGCGGCCTTTTTAGCCGGAGGGAATGATTACATGACAAAACCACTACATACCGGTGAATTTAAATGTAGAATTCTAAATTTATTAACCCTCACGGGTCGGCGTCGAAATTTACAACATCTGTTAAAGGTGGATGGTTTAATGCTCGATCCCAGCCGCAGGCTGGTCACCCGTGAAGGGATCGAGCTTAAGATGACGCATAAAGAATTCGATCTTCTATATTATCTCGCTGCGAATCGAGGGATTATATGTTCCCGCGAGGAAATACTCAAACAAGTATGGGGATATCAATTCCATGCAGATACCAATGTTGTAGATGTATACATCAGGCATATCCGCTTAAAGATTGATAAAGGGTACCGGAACAAGTTGATTCATACTGTTCGCGGAACAGGATATGTAATGAGGGTGCCCGAAGGCAGCACCACATCCTGAGACTAATTCTCTTTTATAGAAAAGACTCTACTATAGAGCTGTTGTTTACAGTACGCGGCGAGCCTTTAGATAAGTCTTTTTCCATGTACCAGAATTAAGATCAGAAACTGTAACCCCTGGTTTACCGTAAGTGTGCAGAATTTTACCGTTTCCAGCGTAAATAGCTACGTGAGTTACATTTTTACCAGTTGCTCTGCTGCCGCTGGAGAAGAATACAAGATCGCCGACACGAAGGTTAGCTTTGGATACAGCAGTTCCTACTTTTGATTGAGCCGCAGCTGTGCGGGGTAATGATACATTATATTTATTAAAGATATGCTTCATAAAGGAAGAGCAATCAAAAACCTTAGTAGTAGAAGTAGAGGCTCCGAATTTGTATGGAGTGCCCATAAAGTTTTTTCCGAAATTGACAACGCTTTGTCCTTTGGACACCGTAGCGGCTTCAACTTTAGTTGCACCTACACCAGTTGCCATCATTGTTCCTAAACCCATTGTAGTAACCATTCCTATAACAATCGCTTTTTTTATCCATTGTTGTTTATTCATGTTGTAATTACCTCCAAAGTTAGTATATCAATCTGTTTTGCTTGGCTTGTCTTGCTTGCCTGATTCGTAGTATAGCAGGTTATCTATGTCATAAAATTTGGTAGAGTAGCAATAAAGTGAGTCTGGGCCTGGGTTGTAAGCGTTTTATTAAAAATTCATTAAAAGTTACAAAAAATTAATAACTTGATATTTTGAGCAATAAAATAAGCCGTAAACCCCTTGATATATAAAGGATTTAACGGCTTTTTAATTTTGAAACAAAAGTTACAAGGATGTTTCTATATCACTATGTATTTAGTCTTTGCTCTGGATAATCAGCAATAATCCACTACGTATTCTAACTGTTCCAGTGGAGGAAATCAGTTTGTTGCTTACACCTAGAGATTGCCCTAGCTTTAAAGTAGCATCGTTCAAAGGATATTGAAATCCTTCTAATGTAATCCCTGTTACTTCAGGAGTTAATGGAAGCAAAGATACGTAAGTGTAGCCCAAATCTTCAATGACTGTTTGGGATCCGGTAAGTGTCACATAGTTATTAGAATCCATGACGTAACAATTGATTTGACGTTGCAGAGCCCTTGTCATCATTTGAATGCTGGCTAAGGAGTGGTCAATTCGAGTGCCTGTAACTCCTAATAGTAAAATAGAATCGGGCTGCTGATTCATTGCAATATCGAGTGCCATCTCACTGTCGGTTAAATCCTTGTACACGGCGTCACAAGTGATTGTTTTTTTACTTTTAGATTGAATATCCTGAAAAGCCTCAGGCGATACGGAATCGAAATCACCTACCGCAATATCTGGTATATATCCATGTGAGATGAGGAATAATGCACCCCGGTCCGCACCGATAATAAAATCTTCTTCATCTAATAGAGCGAAATAATCCGGAGATAGTTCTCCACCGGCAAAAATAACGACTCGTTTGGATGGCATAACATCCATTCCTCCTCTAAAACTCTAGTTGGTTATCCTGTCCCAGTATAATGCAGATCGAAAAGTTGCACAATTGACCAAGACAACGCTAAAATGATAGTGTGCGATTTTTTATGTGCATAAATTCATATTTACTAATGTTTTAACAATTGGGAGGTGAATGAAATCGTAAATGTGTTATTTATCTGTCTGGGTAATATTTGTCGCTCACCGATGGCGGAGGCCGTTCTGCGCCATAAAATTGATGAACGAGAGCTTTCACATAAGATTCTGGTTGACTCTGCGGGAACTGGAGATTGGCATATAGGTAAGGAACCGCATGAAGGGACCAGACGTATACTTGATCAAAACAAGATTAGTTATGCGAATATGGCAGCGCGTTTGGTCAGTAGCGAGGATTTCCAAAAGTTTGATTATATCGTTTGCATGGACAAGTCTAATGGAGAGAATGTTCGAAAGGTTCCTGGCGGGGAAGAGGCTAAGCTTTTGTTCTTCATGGATTTATTGCCTGAGGAAGAATTGAGAGAAGTGCCAGACCCTTATTTTACTGGTGATTTTGAGCAGGTATATGATTTGATCAATGCAGGCTGTGACGTTTTGCTAGAAATGGTGATCAGAGAAAAGCTGTAACCTGGTTGGGTTACAGCCCTCTCTGATTTGTATTAAAGTAGATTAAGGAAATTTTCTGGATTAAACTGTAAGCGCAAACACGGCTGAAATCTACATACGTTCTTTAGATGTTCATTTTTTGCTTCTATCAATAAGGCATTATGTGTTTAAAAAATAGAGTAGAGATTCAGGGAGTTCCTTTTGCCAAAAGCCCCAGAGATGACGACCGTCTTTCTCACGGTAGGATACAGTAGCTCCACGAGCTTCAAGCAACGCTTTTGTTTCTCTGTTCATCTGAACAAAATCATAGGTTCCAGTATCAGTCTGGTAATCTGTTTCCTGCAGTCCAACGACCATATTAATATTAAGCCAGGAGAGATCTTCCTCTTTAGCCAGCATGGCTTGGGATTCGGGATAGAATGCACCGGATAGGCTGATGATACGTGTGAAGATAGCTGGATAAGCAAGTGCCAGATGGAGGGAGACGCTGCCTCCAAGGGAATCACCGGCTAAGATTCGTTCGTCGGGTGTACGGCGTACGGGATAATTTTTTTCAATGAAGGGAATAATCTCTTCGGAAAAGCAAGATAGGTACTGCTTGAATCGGCTGCCGAACGGAGCGTATTCTTGAGTCCGAACAGCGACGTTAACTTCTACACCAACGATAATGAAGGGCTCGACATCTTCTTCTATAATAAGTTGTCCAGCAAGTGTAGCAATGCGTCCAAAGTTGAAAAATTCTTCTCCGTCTTGGCAGTACACCACGGGGTAACTGAGAACTTCGTTGTAGCCTGGGGGCAGATAGATACGTAATTTACGTTCCTCCTGCAGATGTTCACTCCAAAGCGTTTCTTTTACAATTGTGCGTTTCAGAAAAACAGAATCGCTCATCGTTGTCACGTCACCTTTCTTGTCGAATTTTGCAATACACACAGGGTTACGCTAAAATTATTAAATGTGTAACTGTGTTATTAATCATTTACTTGTTGGAAAAGTATTAAACTGTTATATAAAATTCTCTCACCTGTTATACATACAAAATTTGAAGGAATATAAATTTTATAAGTATTTCTTTGACGAAAGTAACTAAACAGGTGTATAATAATATTATAACAGAGGCAGCTGATATTCAAATTTTTTTATTGAGGTGAAGATAATGAGTAAAGTTCCTTATGAAGTGTATACAGAGGACGTCGAGGCTCTATCGGTACTTTCCCCGGATGGAGAAATTATCAATAAGGATAAAATGCCAGATTTAACCGACGATCAACTGAAAGAAATTATGTATCGTATGGTATTTACCCGTACTTGGGATGATCGTGCAGTAAACCTTGGCCGTCAAGGTCGCCTTGGTTTCTACGCACCGGTATCCGGTCAAGAAGCTACCATGATTGGTAGTGAGTTCGCTTTGGAGAAAGAAGACTTCTTATGCCCAGGCTACCGTGATATTCCGCAGCTAGTATGGCACGGACTTCCATTGTACCAAGCTTTCTTATATTCCCGTGGTCACCAACATGGTGGAGCTATTCCTGATGGGGTTAATGTATTAATGCCACAAATTATCATTGGTGCGCAAATCCTGCACGCTACTGGTATTGCTATGGGCTTCAAATTGAAAAAACAAAAAAATGTTGCAATTACTTACACTGGTGATGGCGGTTCTTCAGAAGGTGACTTCTACGAAGGCTTGAACTTTGCTGGTCGTTTTAAACTGCCTGTAATCTTCTTTGTTCAAAACAACGGTTATGCGATTACGACTCCGTTCGCTAAACAAACGGCTTCCAAATCGATCGCTCACAAAGCGGTTGCAGCTGGTATTCCAGGGATTAAGGTTGACGGTATGGACATCTTTGCAGTAATCAGTGCTGTACGCGATGCTGCTGAACGTGCACGTAACGGCGAAGGCGCTACATTGATCGAAGCTGTAACTTACCGTTTCCGTCCACACTCCCTTTCTGACGATGCAAGTAAATATCGTTCGAAAGAAGAAGAAGGACAATGGAGTGAAAAGGACCCAATCGCCCGTCTTGCCAAGTATTTGGAGAAGAAAGGTCTTTGGACTGAAGAAGATACACTGCGCGTGAAAGATGAAGCGAAAGCTACTGTTAACGAGCAGATCAAAAAAGCTGAACAAACCGAAAAAATGACAATACCTGGCTTGATCGACAGCATGTTCGAAGTAACACCTAAACATCTGGAAGAGCAAAAAGCTGATTTTGAATAAGGGGGATATCAGGCAATGGCACAAATGAATATGAAAGAAGCGATTCGCGACGCGATGCGCGTTGAACTGAATCGTGACCCTAACGTTCTTATCTTCGGAGAGGATGTTGGTAATGTAGGTGGCGTTTTCCGTGTAACTGAAGGTCTGCAAAAGGAATTTGGCGAAGATCGTATTTTTGATACACCGCTTGCTGAGTCCGCTATCGGCGGTCTGGCATTTGGTCTTGGTGTACAAGGCTTCCGTCCGATTGCTGAAATTCAATTCGTAGGTTTTATCTTTGAAGCACTGGATCAAATCGTTGTTCAAGCTGCACGTCTGCGCTGGCGTTCTGGCGGTAAATATAACGCTCCAGTAGTATTCCGTACTCCTTTTGGTGGCGGAGTTAAGGCTGCTGAGCTTCACACTGACTCACTCGAAGGTTTGATCGCACAAAGCCCAGGGATTAAAGTTGTAATTCCTTCAAACCCATATGATGCTAAGGGACTTCTAATCGCGTCTATTCGCGACAATGACCCTGTATTCTTCATGGAGCACTTGAACCTTTATCATGCATTCCGTGCTGAAGTGCCGGAAGGTGAATATACAGTTGAGCTTGGAAAAGCGAACGTAGTACGTGAAGGTTCTGACGTTTCGATCATTACTTACGGGCTGATGGTACATACAGCTACCAAAGCAGCCGAGCAACTCGAAAAAGAAGGCGTTAATGTTGAAATTATCGACCTTCGTACTGTAAGTCCGATCGACATCGACACTATTGTAGCGTCTGTGAAGAAGACTAACCGTGCTATCGTGGTGCAAGAAGCACAAAAGAGTGCGGGTGTAGCTGCTGAAGTTATCGCACAAATCAATGAAAAAGCACTACTGCACTTGGAAGCACCTGTGCTTCGTATCGCAGGTCCTGATACTGTGTATCCATTCGCACAAATAGAAGATACATGGCTTCCAAACCCTGCACGTATTATTGCAGGCGTGAAGAAAGTTTTGGAATTCTAAATATTTTTATGAGAAACAGTTGTCATCCATATGGATGACAACGTTGTTTCATCTTATAAAGTTTAAATCATAAGGTTAGTCCCAATTTCACGAGGAGGTTTTCAAAGTGGCAAAGTTTGAATACCGATTTCCTGAACTAGGTGAAGGTCTGCATGAAGGTGAAATCATCAAAATGCATATCAAAGCCGGTGACAAGGTAACGGATGATGATATCGTAATGGAAGTTCAAAATGACAAGGCGGTAGTTGAGGTGCCTTGCCCAGTAAACGGTACTGTGTTGGAAGTTCTGACTAAAGACGGTCAAGTATGCCGTGTCGGTGAAGTAGTGGCTATTATCGAAGCAGAAGGTGACGTACCTGATCAAGAGGGTGCTGCTACTGAAGCTCCTGCTGCTCAAGCGCCAGCTGCACCAGCTGCTCCAGCATCTAACAAAGCATCGAATTTTGAATATCGCTTCCCTGAGCTGGGTGAAGGTCTGCATGAAGGTGAAATCATCAAAATGCATATCAAAGCCGGTGACAAGGTAACGGATGATGACATCATCATGGAAGTTCAAAATGATAAGGCTGTAGTTGAGGTTCCATGTCCAGTGAATGGTACTGTATTGGAAGTTCTGACTAAAGATGGCCAAGTTTGCCGCGTAGGCGAAGTTGTTGCTATTATCGCTGCTGAAGGCGACGTTCCTGAACAAGAAGGTCATGCATCTGCTGAAGCCGATGCAGCAAAAGGAAGTGCAAACACTACTTCTTCCCCTGCAGCAACAAGCCCTGCTGATGCTAAAGAAGGCGGATCTGCAAGTGTAACACCAGCTCCTGACCGCGATGTATTGGCTACACCAAGCGTTCGCAAATTTGCTCGTGAGCAAAAAGTGGATATTTCCAAAGTGAACGGAACTGGAAAAGGTGGTAAAATCACTCGTGAAGACGTAGAAGCCTTCTTGAAAGGTGGTTCTACACCTGTAGCTCCTGCAGCAGCAGCGGCATCTGAAGCTCCTAAGGCTGCTAAGACCGAAGCTAAAGCAGCACCTGCAGCAGCTAGCGGTAACGTTAGTCTTGAAGAAGAACGTGTACCATTCAAGGGTATTCGTAAGGCGATCTCCAACGCAATGGTTAAATCGGCGTACACTGCTCCACACGTAACCATTATGGATGAAGTAGATGTTACTGAACTGGTAGCATTCCGTACACGTATGAAACCTATTGCTGAGAAAAAAGGCGTTAAGGTTACTTACCTTCCATTTATCGTTAAGGCACTTGTTGCAGCTTCCCGTCAATTCCCAGCACTCAATGCTATGATTGATGAAGAAGCAGGCGAAATTGTCTACAAGAAATACTACAATATCGGTATCGCTACTGATACACCAAACGGTTTGATCGTTCCAGTTATCAAAGACGCTGACCGTAAGAGCATTTGGATGATTGCTAGCAGCATCACTGACTTGGCTGTTCGTGGCCGTGACGGTAAATTGTCTGCTAATGAAATGAAGGGCAGCACGATCTCCATCAGTAACATCGGTTCTGCTGGCGGTATGTTCTTTACTCCAATCATCAACTTCCCTGAAGTGGCTATCCTCGGAACTGGCCGTATCAGTGAAAAAGCAGTTGTGAAAAATGGTGAAATCGTAGTTGCTCCAGTAATGGCGTTGTCACTCAGCTTTGACCACCGTATTATCGATGGTGCGACTGCTCAAAACTTTATGAACTACATTAAATCGCTGCTCAATAATCCTGAGCTGCTGGTTATGGAGGTATAATTATGGTAGTAGGAGACGCTTCACTAGATATTGATACATTGGTCATTGGTGCAGGTCCTGGTGGGTATGTGGCGGCAATTCGTGCCGCCCAGCTCGGCCAAAAAGTCCTCATCGTGGATAAATCGGAACTTGGCGGTGTATGTTTGAACCGTGGATGTATTCCTTCTAAAGCCTTGATCGCTGCTGCGCATCAATTTGAATCTGCACAGCATGGTGAAGTTTTCGGCGTTACAGCTGAGAATGTTAAAGTGGATTTTGCCAAAACTCAAGAATTTAAGAACAGCGTAGTTAAAAAAATGACTAGCGGTGTGACTAGCTTGATGAAGGGCAACAAAATTGAAGTATTTAACGGTGAGTGCATGTTTATCAGCGACACAGAAGCACGTGTGTTCAACGATCATGAATCTCCACGTTACCGCTTCAAACACTGCATCATTGCTACAGGTTCCCGTCCAATTGAACTTAAACCTTTCCCATTCGGCGGACGTATTCTGTCTTCGACTGAAGCTCTGGAACTTCCAGAAATTCCGAAGAGCATGATCGTAATCGGTGGTGGATACATCGGTGCCGAGCTTGGTCAAATGTACTCTAAATTTGGCACTAAAGTAACAATCATCGAAGGTTTGGATACTGTACTTCCAGGCTTTGATAAAGATATGACTCGTCTTGTTGCGAAAAACATGGCTAAAACTGGCATCGAAATCGTAACTAACGCTAAAGCTGAAAGTGCTGTTCAGAACGACAAAGAAGTAACCGTGAAATACTCTGTTGGTGGCGAGTCCAAAGAAGTTACAGCAGATTACTTGCTTGTTACTGTAGGTCGTCGTCCTAACACTGACGGTGAACTTGGTCTGGACCTGATCGGTCTTGAGCTCGACGAGCGCGGATTGATCAAAGTTGATCACCAAGGACGCACAAGCATTCCTACCATCTTCGCTATCGGCGACGTTGTTCCAGGTCTTGCTTTGGCTCACAAGGCTTCTTACGAAGGTAAAATCGCTGCTGAAGCAATCGCAGGACTTACATCTGTTGTTGACTACAAAGTCATCCCAGCTGTTGTATTTACAGATCCTGAGTGTTCAAGCGTTGGTTTGACTGAAAAAGAAGCAAAAGACAAAGGCTACAAAGTGAAGAGTGGCAAATTCCCATTCGCAGGAAATGGTCGCGCAGTATCTTTGAACAGCCCAGAAGGCTTCATCAAAATTGTTGCTAACTCCGAGAACAATTTGGTACTGGGAGCTCAAATCGTTGGTATCGAAGCTTCCAACTTGATCGCTGAACTTGGTTTGGCAATCGAAATGGGCGCAACGCTTGAAGATATCGCTTTGACTATTCATGCGCATCCAACCCTTGGCGAAATCGTCATGGAAGCTGCTGAGTTGGTTGAAGGTCACCCAATTCATGTAATGAAATAATTTTTCTCCAAAAATTGCTCTAGCAGGCAACAGAAAGGCGGACGCAAATGCGTTCCGCCTTTTTTTGTGTTTTCCACTTTTTTGAAAAGAGATATACTGGGAGGAAGAGCAATTACTTAATCTGTAATTTATAAATATAGGGAGGTTCAATGATGAGAGCTGATAAATTAAAGCCTGGAGATGAGCTGCGTATTATCTCTCCTTCCAGAAGTTTGTCATTAATCGATGCTCAGCAAAGAAAAATCGCTAAAGAGCAGCTTGAACGGTTAGGTTTTCGGATATCCATTTCAACAAATTCTTTTGAGACGGATGATTTTGTTTCCTCTTCTATTGATTCGAGAATTGAGGATTTGCACGAAGCCTTTTTAGACCCCAAAGTGAAAGGAATATTAACGACCATTGGGGGCTTCAATAGTAACCAGCTGCTGCGTTATATAGATTATTCAATCATTGCAGAGAATCCAAAGCGTTTATGTGGTTATTCGGATATTACTGCACTAAGTAATGCGATTTATGCTCAAACAGGTTTAGTTACATACTCCGGACCGCATTTTTCTACATTCGCGATGCTTCACGATAATGAATATACCATCGAATATTTCCGCAAGCTGATGATGGACAATAAAGAAATTCTAGTGCAGCCTTCCAAGCATTGGAGTGATGATGAGTGGTATCTGGATCAGGAGAACCGGATATTTATTAAAAATGAAGGTCCTTTCATTATCAATGATGGGGAAGCGAAAGGAACGATTATTGGTGGCAATTTATGCACTTTAAATCTTTTGCAGGGAACAGAATATATGCCAAGTTTAAAAAATTCTATATTGTTCATTGAGGATGATTATGAGTCAGCACCTGCAACCTTTGATCGAGATCTGCAATCCCTAATTCATCAGCCTGAATTTGCAGAGGTTAAAGGGTTGGTGATCGGCAGATTCCAAAAAGAATCACGAATGTCCATGAAGCTGCTAACTACAATTATCCGCTCGAAAGAAGAGTTATCCGATATTCCTGTGATTGCAGATGTGGACTTTGGACATACATCGCCGATGATTACCTTTCCTGTGGGTGGACAAGCAAGCCTTCGTGCATACGGGGCCAGAGTGGAGCTTAGGATAGCGGAGTAGAGATACAATTGCTGAATCAATCCTTTATAATTGAATATGTAGCCTGATTATTAAATATATTTAAAAATTATCTTACCTTCTACAAAAATCGGATTTATCAGATATAATATATGAGGTGAAATATTACGGAGGTGCAATACATTGACGAATGAGTTAGAACAAGCCTATTTGAATTTTTTACAATATATTTTAGATCATGGTGTGAAAAAAGAAGATCGTACAGGAACTGGTACAATTAGTGTATTTGGTTATCAAATGCGATTTGATTTATCAAAAGGCTTCCCGCTGTTTACAACAAAGCGTACACCGTTTCGCTTAATTGCTAGCGAGCTATTGTGGTTTATTAAAGGGGATACCAATATTCGTTATTTATTGAAAAATAATAATCATATTTGGGATGAATGGGCTTTTAAAAGATGGGTTGAATCGGACGAATATACTGGCCCAGATATGACAGACTTCGGGAATCGTTGTTTAGTTGATGAAGATTTTAATCAATTATATCAAGCAGAGATGAAAGCATTCTGTGACCGTGTCTTAGAAGATGATGAGTTTGCTGCGAAATATGGCGAGCTAGGAAATGTTTACGGTAAGCAATGGCGGAATTGGACATCTTCTACTGGCGAATCAATTGACCAATTACAAGACGTTATTCATCAGATCAAAACAAATCCTGATTCTCGGCGTTTAATTGTCAGCGCATGGAATCCGGAAGATGTTATAAATGCTGGGACGAAAGGAAGCAAAGCAGCGTTACCGCCCTGCCACGTGATGTTCCAGTTCTACGTTGCAAATGGTAAACTAAGCTGTCACTTGCTGCAACGCAGTGCGGACTCCTTTCTCGGGGCAAACTTCAATATTCCATCTTACTCCTTACTTACCCATTTAATCGCATACGAATGTGGACTGGAAGTAGGCGAGTTTGTATATAGCATTAGTGATGCGCATATCTATTCAAACCATGTTGAGCAAGTGAAAGAGCAATTATCAAGAGAATTAAGAGCATTGCCTACACTGGTTATTAATTCAAAGAAAGAATCAATTTTTGATATTGAACTGGAAGATCTGGTCATTGAGGGGTACAATCCGCATCCTTCGATAAAAGCGCCGATCGCAGTATAACGTAATTCTCAAAAATTAAGATTCGCAAATATAATTTCTGGAAGTATAGTTTTTAATTTAGTTTGGAGAAGGAGGGAACTTCATGAGTGTTAGCTTAATATGGGCAATGGGTGCCAATCATGTCATAGGAAAAGATAACGATATGCCTTGGCATTTGCCACTGGATTTTGCTTATTTTAAAGCAGAAACATTGGGCAAAAGAATGCTAATGGGCCGCAAAACCTGGGATTCGCTCGGAGGCAAGCCCTTGAAGGGCAGAACGAGCCTAATTCTAACTAGGGATACTGATTATTCAGCCGAAGGTGCAACGGTTCTACACACGCTTGAAGAGGCTCTCAGCGAGGGTAGAAAAGAAGATGAGTTGATGGTGATCGGCGGTGCGGAAATTTATCGCTTGATGTTGCCGTATGCTGACAAGCTAATGTTGACGCAGATCGATCAGGATTTTGAAGGAGATACCCGGTTTCCTGAGATTGACTGGAGGATGTGGAAAGAGGTCTCCAATATCAATGGAATTCGTGATGAGAAGAATCCGTATGATTACCGTTTTCTTGTTTACGAACGTACGGAATAGCAATAAAACGTTTTCTCTGACATAACATGTGAAATAGTACAAATAATCAGTAGATTTATCCATTACTGTGCAAAAGTGATGAATGTTACTATAATTAAAATTAGAAATGATTATGTATAGGTATAGAATAGAATGTGCAGGTACTTCATTGCGTTGCTGACAACCATACGAAGCCGCAATATGCTACAATGTACTATACTTCAACACGAAGAGAACGGATGGGGGAAACGTAAACATGTCTACACCTACAGGTTTTATGGAGTATAAACGGCAGCTCCCAGGTGATCGGGATCCTGAGCAGCGGGTAAAGGACTGGGAAGAATTCCACCATCATTTATCCGAGGACGAGCTTCGGACACAGGGCGCACGTTGTATGGATTGCGGAACCCCCTATTGCCATACAGGTATCGATATGGCTGGCGGGACCTCAGGTTGTCCAGTACACAATTTAATTCCGGAGTGGAATAACTTGGTGTATCGCGGACTCTGGAAAGAAGCACTGGAACGTCTGCATAAGACAAACAACTTTCCTGAATTCACAGGCAGTATTTGTCCCGCACCCTGTGAAGGCTCTTGCACAGTGGGTCTGATCGGACAGCCGGTAACCATCAAAACAATTGAACTTGCGATCGTTGATAAGGGTTTTGAAGAGGGCTGGGTTATACCTAATCCTCCGGAGAAACGGACTGGCAAAAAAATTGCAATCGTAGGCTCTGGACCTGCTGGACTTGCCGCAGCAGCACAGCTTAACAAGGCTGGACATACTGTAACTGTATTTGAGCGCAGTGACCGCGTTGGCGGACTGCTGACATATGGAATACCTACTATGAAGCTTGATAAAAAAGTTGTACAACGTCGTGTAGATTTGCTGGCTGCGGAAGGGATTAACTTCGTAGTGAACACTGAGATTGGTAAAGACATTCCGGCTCAGCAGCTTGTTGATGAGTATGATGCGGTCGTTCTGTGTGGTGGAGCTACTAAGGCACGCCGTTTCAACATTGAAGGCAGTGAGCTTAAGGGCGTTATGTATGCCATGGATTATTTAAATGGCACGATCAAGAGTTACTTGAATTCCAATCTGGAGGATGGTAATTATGTATCCGCTGAAGGTAAAGATGTAATCGTCTTAGGTGGCGGGGATACAGGATCTGACTGTGTTGCTACAGCGCTTCGTCATGGCTGCGGCAGTATCACTCAATTTGGTACACATGAAAAAGCGCCTCTGCAACGGGATCCGATTGCTAATCCTTGGCCACAATTTCCGAATGTGTACAGCTTGGATTATGCGCAAGAAGAAGCGAAAGCTATTTTTGGCGATGATCCGCGTGAGTTCTCTATCATGACCACTAAATTCGTTGGGGATGAAGAGGGGAATTTGAAGGAGCTTCATACGGTGCAGATCCGCCGGATCGTGGATGAGACAGGTCGTAAAATCTACCAGCCCGTTCCTGGAACAGAAGCTGTATATCCTGCTCAACTCGCTCTAATCGCCATAGGTTTCGATGGTCCGGAGCAAGATATTGTTGAGGAGCTTAATTTGGAGACCGATCGTCGTACCAATGTGAAAGCACGTTACGGCAAATTCAATACGAACGTGGATAAAGTGTTTGCTGCTGGCGATATGCGTCGTGGTCAAAGCTTGGTGGTCTGGGCCATCAATGAAGGTCGTGAAGCTGCACGTGAAGTGGATAAATACCTGATGGGCTCAAGCGTTCTTGTCTAGGCATTAATTCAAGAAGCCGTTTCAAAAGCAGTTTACCTGCTGGAGAAGCGGCTTTTTTTTGGAGCCGACGCTTGACGGAAATATTATTTTCATATAGATTTAATACAATATTTAAATGACAAAAGCATTGACCAAGGACTTACGATCCTAGAAGCGTTAGAACAGAGAGGGAACTCACCGGCTGAAAGGTTCCTCATATACGTGTGGATGGTATCCTGCCTGGGTAGCTGCAGCGTACAACCGCTGCCGGAATCGGCCGTTATTCGATTGAGGATCGCCAAATCAAGTGTAGACTATGTACGGGCTGGCGGTTAAATAAGGGTGGTATCACGACACATTCGTCCCTGACGAATGTGTCTTTTTGCGTTTAGAGCGTTCATTTTTTAGGGAGGGTATAAATATGCGTCAAAGTAATCTTTTATTAACAACTCTGCGGGAGGCACCTTCAGAGGCGGAGGTGAGCAGTCATCAGCTACTGCTGCGTGCGGGATATATCCGCCAATTAGCAGCGGGCGTGTACACTTATTTACCGCTTGGCAGACGTGTTTTACGGAAATTAGAAGCTATTGTGCGGAAGGAGATGGATGTCTCTGGGGCTCAGGAGGTATTGATGCCATCTATGCAGCCTGCGGAGCTCTGGAAAGAATCAGGCAGGTATGAGGTATACGGTAAAGAGCTGATGACGCTGCGGGATCGTCATGAGCGGGAATTCATACTAGGTCCTACACATGAGGAAGTAGTAACCACACTCGTCCGGAATGAGATCAGCTCCTATCGTAAGCTTCCTATTACCGTATATCAGATTCAGACCAAATTCCGTGATGAACGCCGACCACGTTTTGGACTGCTGAGAGGCAGAGAGTTTTTGATGAAGGATGCTTACTCTTTTGACACAAGCCTGGATGGTCTCGATAAATCATATATTCAAATGTTTGAGGCTTATCACCGGGTATTGGAGCGATGTGGATTGAAATTCCGTGCTGTCCATGCGGATTCCGGTGCGATTGGAGGCGAGGGCGGCAGTCATGAATTTATGGCGCTGGCTGAAATTGGAGAGGATACGATTGCTGCATGCTCCGTTTGTGATTATGCCGCGAATCTGGAACAGGCAGAGTCCGTGCGGCCTGTAAAAAATGAAGTTGTCATACAAGTACCGGAGATAGAGAAATTCCTAACTCCTGATTTGCGCACAATTGAGCAACTAGAGCAGGAGCTAGATATCCGGCCAGACCAGATTATCAAAACATTAATCTATGAAGGTGACGGACAGATTTTTGCTGTACTGGTCCGGGGTGATCATGAAGTAAATGAGATTAAGGTAAGTAAATATTTGGGAACGAATGAGATTAAGCTTGCTGACTACGAGGCTGTGAAATCCTTAGCGGGCGTTGAAAGTGGATTTGTAGGACCTGTAGGCCTAACGCTTACTATCCTAGCAGATGCGGCAGTAGCTGATATGACTCAAGGGATTACAGGGGCGGGAGAAAAAGATTATCACTTCCGTAACGTCGTACCCGGCAGAGATTTTTCGCTTGAGCATGTGGGGGATTTTCGGAATGTAGCAGAAGGTGAAGTTTGTCCGCATTGTTTGGAGGGTATTCTGCATTTTCATCAAGGGATTGAAGTGGGTCATGTCTTCAAATTAGGTACTAAATACAGTGAAAAGCTAGGTGCTTCTTACTTAGATTCTTCAGGCAAAAGTCAACCTATGATTATGGGCTGTTACGGAATTGGTATCTCACGGCTTTTATCCGCTATTGCTGAACAGCATCATGATGAGGATGGATTAATGTGGCCAGCAGCATTGGCACCTTATCAGGTTCATATCTTGATAATGTCCATCAAGGATAGTGAGCAGCAGATGGTTGCCGAAGGGCTCTATGATCAACTAACCAAGCTTGGCATTGAGACTCTGATTGATGATAGGGATGAACGCGCTGGCGTCAAATTTAAAGATTCAAGCTTGATCGGGATCCCTTTATCAATAGTTGTGGGCAAGGAAGCATCTCAGGGAAGAGTAGAGTATCTGGAACGAAACACAGCGGGGAAAGAAGTCTTAGAAATTATGGAAGCTGTGTCTCGGATCAAACAATTCTATTCACCGCTGATATAAATGATCTTTTTTCATTTAATGAGAGTGCCAATGGTCAGGGCAGAAGAGTGTTGCTGGTAATTTTGTGAGAGCATTACCTTTTGCCGCATTGATCTGTGCCTGAGTGAGAAAGAGAGCTTCTGCTAAATTAGCACCTCTGAGGTCAGTATCGCGAAAGTCTGCCCCAATAAGATCGGCACCTCTGAGATCAGCGTCCCTAAGGTCTGCAGCTATTAAATAGGCTCCTCTCAAATTGGCGCCTCTAAGATCGGCTCCTTTGAGCTTAGCTCCTATTAGGTCGGCACCTCGACTGAAATTCTTCGCTGATTTCTTTAGTTTACGGCGAGCCTCAGTTCGTACAAGCTCACTGACCTGCAACAGTAACATATTGATTTGTGCTCGATGAGCGGCAACATCCACTTTTACAAGAGCTTCAGGATTAAGTAAAGTGAGCTGTTCCGTTTCATCGAGAGCTGTTTGCAGCTCAGTATGGATTGTGCGGGTTATTTCTAAGTTCAAAGATTCATGTAAATACCAAAGCAGCTCGTGCAAATGCCACATGATCGGAAATACCTCGAACATCTGCTTCGCAGTTTTCGGCTTTTTCCTCCAGTCTTCTCCAGCATAAGTGACTTGAGAAATCTTTTGCCCAGCTCCAAAACAGTCATAGACCGTACAACCACGATAGCCTAATTCTCTTAGCTCTGTATGTACACCACAGCGAAAGTCCGACTGTAGATTGTGACACGGCTGTCCAGCGTCTTTGTCTCTAGCGAAATCTACGGAAGCAGCAAAAGGTAATGCGGCACAACATAAGCCGAAGCACTGCTCACAATCCGCCTTCAGGGCAGAGAGGCTTCGATCAGAAAAAGGTTCTGTAAATCTGTGATTCTCATACAAGGTTTGTTTCCCTCCGATACATGAATACGCTTATACCAATTTATTTTAAATCAAACGAAAGACTATGAAAAGTCCGGTCGATTAAAAAAAACCGAGGTTAATGTTATAATAGAGTACTGGACCTGTTTTGGACTTAAGAACGAGAAGGTAAGGAGCGAATGTTTTTGAAGACACTGATTATTGCGGAGAAACCGGACATGGGGCGGAATATCGCCGCCGCAATAGAACCAAAGGCTAAAAATTACCGTTCCTATCTTGAAGGGGAGCAGTACATTATTACATGGGCAATAGGGCATCTAATCGGATTGGCTGAGCCGGATGCATATGATGTGAAATACAAAAAATGGAATATTAATGATCTTCCCATTATTCCGGACCAATTCAAGCTGGTTCCTAATGCGCGGACCATTGATCAGCTGAAGGTAATCGGAGAGCTGGCTAAACGAAGCGATCTGCTAGTAAATTCTTGTGACGCCGGGCGAGAAGGCCAGCATATATTTTCGCTCATTCAGCGGCATTTGAAGCTTGAACATCCTGTGAAACGGCTGTGGATTTCCGATTTGACACCAGAGACAATCCGCAAAGGCTTTCAAGAGCTAAAGGATGGGGCGGAGTACGAGAATCTAACAAAAGCGGCAAAAGCGCGCAGTGAAGCCGATTGGCTAATCGGTATGAACGGATCACGTGCATTTACTACGAAACATAATGTGCTGCTGTCGGTGGGGAGAGTTCAAACCCCAGTTCTCGCACTTATTTATGATCGCCAGAAGACGATTGAGGCGTTCTCATCCCTTAAGTTTTTTGAGGTAGAGGGCCATTTTACACAAAATGAAATGACTTATAAAGGTATGTGGCAGGGTGACCGGCTCACTGATGGTGAGAAGGCGGAGGCGCTGGCTGTCAAGGTCAAAGGAAAACCGGGACGAATTGACTCTTATGAGGTTAAGGAAACGAAAGAGTACCCGAATAAACTGTATGATTTGACGCTGCTGCAGCGGGAGGCGAATGGGAAGTACGCTTTTTCCGCTAAAAAAACACTCGATATCGCACAAGCATTATATGAAAAGCATAAGGTGATATCCTATCCGCGGACGAATTCTAACTATGTTACAGAACAAAATATTCCGGAGATGCATAAGACTTTATCTGCGCTCCAAGGGACGGCTTATGATGAATGGGTGAAAGGTGCGAATCGTAATCTCGTTCATAAAGGAAACAAATTTATCTGCAATCCCTCCAAGGTCGAGGATCACCATGCGATTTTGCCTACATATCGTAAAGCAACAGGGCTTAGTGCGGATGAGGGAAAACTGTATGATTTGATTGTGCGGCGCTTTTTGTCACAGTTCTATCCGGCTGCGGAATACAAAGTGCATACGGTTATGACTGATGTAGAGGATGAAAAGTTCAAAACTACTGTTAAGGAATTATTAAGCCTCGGCTGGAAGGTCATTTACGCGGACCAGAAAAAAGACAAAGCGAAGTCGTCCAAGGGAAAAAACAAGGATGATGAGGAAGACGAAGAGATTGAAGTGAATGAACCGTTCGCAATTGCTCCGACAGATGAAGTGACCTGTAGTGACGCTATCGTTAAAGAGAAAGATACACAGCCACCAAAACACTATACGGAAGGCACGCTGCTTAGAGCGATGGAAAGTGCCGGAAAGCAGATTGAGGACGAAGAGCTTCGGGATGCTATGAAGGATTCAGGGCTGGGTACTCCAGCCACCCGTGCTGCAACCATTGAACGGCTTAAGAATGTCGGATACATTGAAATGCAAGGTAAAAAAATCGCCATCACGCAAAAAGGACGAACGGCTATTGAACTGATACGTGGAGCGGGCATCGAGCTGTTGACTTCACCTGAAATGACCGGCCAGTGGGAACGACGCTTGAACGAGATATCCAGAGGTACGGCGTCGGACGGACAATTTATGGAGAATGTAAAAAGATTTGCCTGCATGATTGTGGACAAGGTTCGTGTGCAGTCTCGGGCGTCCAAAACTTCTTTTGAAGGGGAAACTCCTTCTGTGAATACAGGGGCTAAAGGTCGGAGTGGTGGAGGTACATCTCGTAAAACCAGCGATAAACCTGCCGCGCCAAGAAAACGTAAACCAGCTAACGAAGAGGGATCAGCAAATTCTGGTCCGAAAATTATCGGAAACTGCCCGCGTCCTGGTTGTGGCGGGATGATTTTTATGGGTAAAAAAGGCTACGGCTGCTCTCATTACAAAGAAGGCTGCAAGTTCGTGATCTGGAAAGAGAACCACGGGCGTACCCTTACAGATACACAAGTAAAGGCATTGATTGAAAAAGGCCGTACGGGTAAGCTGAAGCTTGCGAGTGAAGACGGCACCCCGCTGGAAGGGAAACTTGTGCTTAATAATATAGATACAGGACAATTAACAGTGGAGTCATAGTCTAACTGGAAGTTTGTATGGATCATGAGTGATGGCAGCACATTTGCATGTACGAAGCCGCTAGCGGACACAGATGACCCTAAACGCGGGAATACGTCCTTTTTGGACTGCTATCGGACCGCATAGTCGTTATTGGCATAAAAAGGGCTATATATGCACCGCTTGCGGGAGAATAGCAGCACTGGAGTCCGCAAACTTGCTCCAATGGCAATAAATTCGCCAATAGCGTCAGCTGGGTCCGTAGTCAAGACTATTAGTCGGACTCGCCGTATATGGGATATGGTTTCGGTATCGGCTGTGGGAGACTATATATTTTACACATAAAATTCATTATTTAAAGAGTGAAGGACATACCAAAGAAAATAAAATGTTAGACTATATTTGTTGGTTTAACACGGTTTCTGAGTTTGCAAATTGTCAACTTTTAATTAATAAGTTTTAGACTGACTCATTAAAAGAAGCAGCGGCAGAACAAGACTTAATAAATAAGTCTTAGACTGCCGCGGTTGTTTTTAACTAACGTTTCCCGTTAGTTCAATAAATCTTAACCTCAATCCACGTGGCTCAACTTACCCGTTAGATCAATTGATTTTCAATCCTATGATAAAATACTTATAAATCCCACTATAGCCAAATGACCAAAGTGGATATAATCTTACTCTAAATTACTGGAGGTAGCGCTCCGTACTCGGCCCACTGCTCTTTTGTCGGGCCGTATAGATCGGGCACACGAAGGCCTGCCTGACGCATCAGGACTGTCATCTGACCACGATGATGAATCTCATGCTTTACGAGAATATCCAGCATTAAGCCGTTTGGCCATTGATCACCATACATATCGCTCATGATAAGCAGATTCTCATCTTTCCAACTGGACTGTATAGCATCAAGGAATGCTTGTGAGGTCCTCTTATAGACTGACGCGATGTCTGCTGCCGAAGCTGGCACCGGCATATCTTCGTCCGGTCCTTCGAAAGACAGTCCCGTCCGAGATGGCATTTCGTGCAACGTCTGTACAAGGTGCCATGCAACACGTCCAAGCGTTCTATGATCGCTTGTTATCTGTTGGTCAAGAGACTTATCGGTCAGCATCTCCAGTGTCCGCATTGTTGCTTCCGTTTCATTCTGCCAAGTTGCGGCAAAATCTTTAATGTGTTTATACATATCCAACATCTCCTTTTTGTAATGGAATCAAGTTTATTATACCGAACACTAGTTCGCAAGTAAATATTCACATTTACATAAACTACTCCGGTTAACCAAACGAAGCTACCGAAAATCATTGCGCTAATCCCGAAATGAAATAAACTACGTAGGGTTAATATTTTTGATCATTTTGTTTACGCTAGCCTGCCCGTTAATTGAACAAACGCAGCCTAACGTGTTTGAGCTTACGTGTCCCGTTAGCGTATTGTAAATCACTGGAAGTGATGAAACGCAGCTTAGTTCTTCAACCCTCCCTACTGGTTTGTGGCAATTGACCTCCGAAGTCTTTTTCCTTCATTCTTATACCCAATATGATAAAAGCGACATAGATTAGTATGGCAATCGAATCGATTAACGTATCCATAAGTGCCGAAACATCATAAAATGCTGTTACTCCGAGAATGACCATCAGACGAACGAGCAGAAGTGACGCGATTGTCCATGCAGCAGACCGAATCTTCGATCGCTCGCTTTGAAATGACAGAATAATGAATATAATACCGAAGACCAGATTCTCTGCGGTGATAATGTGCCAGACATACGTAAAAATTATCCGTGTATCCATGGCTATATCATTCACAAGGAGCGTCGGCAGTACAGCAGATTGCCCGTTCCAAGCGTGCGTAACAGCAAACAGTATCGCAAGAACGCCAGCAATCAGATAATAATAATTCTTAATTTTGATGTCCATCACAATCCTCCTTAGTTATTCCAGGATCCTTGTGAAGATCCCGGTAAATCTCCCGAACGAACACTGCAAGCCGCTGGTCACTTTCATGATTAAAGTCCCTTACCGCTTCAACGGCTACGTCGAGCAACCGACTGACCTTTTCAAGATGTGCAATTTTTTTTTGTGTTTCTGCTTTTTTGGCATCAAGGAATTCAGCGACCTCCTGGTAATAAGCAGGATCTACACTTTGCATTCTGTGGAACTGAAACTTCCCCTTGATTTCTTCTAGAGAAAAGTCCGCATACTGCATGATTTGAATATTCATCAAATCGACAAGGTCTTCCTTTGAATACCTACGGTAAGAATTGTGTCCCCTGGACGGCGATACGATTCCAATACGGTCATAATACCGAAGCGTATCCTTCGGAATACCAAGTATCTTAGAAACCTCTTTTATAGAATATTGTTTTTCCATGCATTTACAATAACATTGGAGTAAACTCCAATGTCAATTCTTTTTTACACGGTATTCAGGTAATCTGCCCGTTAGCTTATGAAACGCCTGCCAGTCTAATACTTTATTTTCTCTGAACAACTTGTGCACACAAGATATAATGATTACGTAGGGGGCTGATCTTCACTCTTTTTCTATCCTGTGGGATAAATCCAGAGGTTACATTTTGATAGGGTAGTATAGTCACTACTAGAATGAAAGGAAGGTTGACATCATGGGAATGCGTGGATATTACTTCGCTATGGATGATAATCTAGTGCAGCAAATTATTGCAGGCGACATTGCATTGAATAGCTTGAAAATAGATGATTATCCCGGACTGGACGTTGATAGATCCTGGGAGGCGATTCACTACTTGCTTTGTGGAGCTATTTCCGATGGAGAGGCCCCTCTTGGTTATGTAGTTCCGCTGACATCAGACAAAGGCATCGATTTTGGCTCATTCGGGGCGTTTTCCTTACGTGCCGAGCAAGTTGCAGAAGCGCATCAGGCTATTTCTGAGCTGGATGAAGTGCAGCTCCGCTTGCGGTATGATTTCCCGGCTATGGTTAAGGAAGAAGTGTACCCTCTTGAACCTGATATTGTTTCAGACGAGGATAAGGATGCGTTCTTTGCCTACCTGCTACAGCATTTTAACGAAATCCGGCGTTTCTACAGCCAAGCTGTAGCCGAGGGCAAAGGCCTCAGCTTTTATATTTTCTGATTCTAACCAAAAGACGATATACGTCTACTGATTCCATTGAGCGCGATAAAAAACAGAGCCTTGGACTGATGAAGATTATGACGATTAGAGAAAATAAATGACCCATTACGGGAAACGGTAGGTTCAATTAATCAATGAGACGAAGAGGGGGAAACGAAAATGAAGACGATCAAGTGTATGATGGACCACCTGTACTGGGCGGACGCACAAATCTTAGAAGCGCTCGAGGAGAGTGAGATGAAGAACAAGGACCTTCTGAAGCTGGTTCGGCATGTCGCGGTTGCGGAACGAGTCTGGCTGTCCCGATTGCAGGGCAAGGGTAGTTCGCAATATTCGTTGTGGGAGGAAGCAGAAGACCTGAAGGCGATCCGAACGATGTTCGAAGAAAACGCCGAGCAATATCGTGTGTATATCGAAGGGCTCGAGGAATTTGATTTGGACGTGATGGTCGAATATGCGAACCAGAACGGAGTCCCGTTCCAAACGTCCGTCCGGGACATCCTGTCACAGGTCATTTTACATGGGCAATATCACCGGGGACAGATCAACCGGGCATTTCGGATCGAATTGGCAGAGCCTGTCCAAGTCGATTACATCACGTTCGCGAGACTCTAACAGAGTCTAATCATCACTATTACCCGCAATGAGATGGGCATGGAACTCCTCCGAAATGAACTAGTTTACTCACACAGTCTCATGAATTTGCAGGATTCCACCTTAAGCTAAATATGAGATAAGAAGGAAACAGAGGAGGCGGTGGCTTTGAACAACTATAAGGGCATATGAGATTAAAGGTGAAATGTTGATATTACAAGGCGAGTTAAGGGGAAAATATCCTCTCTTTTCCGCAAGTAGAATCAAGCAATGCAAATTACATTACTCTACAATGACTATAGAGTGGTTGAAACGAGGTGAACAAACCGATTGTACAAGTGGCACAAGCAAATCCAAATAATCGTTAATGAAATTGACGAGTGTATTAAGAATCGTAACAGTGAAGCAATAACGCTACGATTTCTTTCTCACAAGTTAGGTTATTCCGAATTTCATACTACGAGAAAATTCAAGGAAATATCGGGTATGCAATTTAGGGATTATCTACGGCATAGAAAATTAGCCTTTGCACTAAAAGAGGTTCGGGATAGTGAAAAAAGCATTTTGGATATTGCTTTTGATTATGGTTTTTCATCACATGAAGCTTTTACCAGGGCTTTCAAGGGAACATATGGTGTAACTCCAAGTGATTACCGGAAAAAGCCTATGCCTGTCACCCTTCGTACAAAAATAAACTCTTTCGACCGCTACTTTTTCGGATTTGGAGAGATTGGTATGATGAAATCTACAGATGATCTTAACATTTATTTTGTAACCATTCCCACTCACAAATTTTTGCACATTAAAAACTATGAGAGTAATGGATATTGGGATTTCTGGCAAAAGCAAAGTCTTATTACAGGACAGGACTGCGAAACAATTTGCGGCTTACTCGATAGTATCAAGGGCAAATTGGATGACGATGGCGGGAGTGAAACTAACGGTGGCAGCGGTCAGATTATGGCTTACATTAATGACCCGGATGGCAGACTCTGCGATTGGGGTATTCCACGTACAGAGTGTTTTGGTGTACGTCTTCCTTTTGATTATAAAGGTGAAGTACCACCACAAATGCTTATGATTGATGTTCTCGAAGCCGAGTATATTGTTTTTGAACATGGGCCATTCAATTATGAACAGGAAAATCGTAGTGTAGAGGAAAAGATGGAAAGGGCAATGGCAACTTTTAATTTTGCAGACACTGGTTACTGCTTTGATACTTCCCCTGGGAGAATCATTTACGTTTATCACGATCCGGAGCGGTTTTTGAAGTATATCAGGCCAGTAGTGAAGTTGACCTCCAAGCTAATCGAAACAGATTAAGCAGGTGCTATGTGTTGATGAAGAAAATAAGCAGACTGTGGTGTAGTCTCCACAATCATATAGTTGCATGATTAGTTGGATTAGCTGCTTTAGAAGCAATATAAGTTTAAAGGTCCCTATTGTTATTTGAGTGGTTGACAGAATATTCCTATTATCTTATATAGCGGATATCCGAATCAAAAAATCACCTCAGAGCTGTCCCGCGAATTATAGTAGATGGGACCGGGATTCTACCGTTACAAAGAAGCATCGTTGTTGGACGATGGCTAAGAGGGCGTTTATTATAAACGTCAATCAGGGTGGTAACGCGGAGCAACTCCGTCCTTAATGGGATGGGGTTTTTGCGTCTTCATAACTTAATTATTAAATTGGCAGGTGAAAAATCAACAAACCGTAAGAAGAACGATTGGTTCGAAAAATCCGGAAAAACGTTGAGCAGATGAAAGGGGGATATTGCAATGCAATTCAAATTGTATACGGATGTGCATGAGTTTTACAATGATACCTATGGTATGCTGATGCGTCATGAAGCACAAAATTTGATTCCTCTTGGCAATATTATAATTGGGCATGAAGGAAAAGACAAAACAGACTGGCGTGACCCTGTAAATTGGCTTATGGTAACTATTTCGGATGCTAAGGGCATACAACTTACCGCCATAATGACACCGCCACACAATATTACGCTTTATGCAACAGACAACATAATTAATCCAGAAGCTATAAACTGTCTGATAGATGGGCTGAAAGACCGTGAAATTCCAGGTGTGATGACCGAAAAAAACTTGGCAGATTATTTTGCCAAGGAATATACCTTGCGCAAGGGAATAACCTTTAAAACAATGATGAGCCAACGTATATATGAACTTACAGCAGTAAATCCAGACATTCAAAAGGTTGGTGTCGTTCGATTGTTAGATGATAAGGATATTCATTTTTTCCCTTACTGGGCTGAAGCATTTTATGCAGCGGGGAGTTATGGTAAAACAGAAATGTCCATTCCGCAAGATGCAGACCCTTACCTCTACCGAATAGCATCGAAGAAACTCTATATTTTAGAGGACAACGGGATACCCGTATCTATGGCAGGATATACAAGGGAAATGCAGACGGCTATTGGCGTGGCATTTGTTTATACCCCTCCATATGAGCGCGGAAAGGGTTACGCTACTTCAATTGTGGCGCAAATAAGCCAACTTGCATTGGACAAAGGGTTTACTAAGTGCGTCTTATATACGGACTTAGCAAATCCCACATCTAATAGCATCTATCAAAAGATAGGCTATATGCCAATTTGTGATTCGCTCCAGTTAAAATTCGAATAGTAGAATGATGCGGACAGAACTTCTACTACTTTAGAAAATAAGAGCAGAATATTCACTTTACGACGGCGCGTTATGGTGATGTAGGTTCAACAGATTTTGTTGCAAAGGACCTCTTGGATTGAAGATCCTGAAGGTCGACTGATCGAGCTTTGGGAGAATATAGAGTTCCAACCAAATCCAACTGTATAACTCCAGGGTTGACGAGTTATAAAAAAAATGAGTTGACACAAAAGTAGTTAGGGACCATACTACATATATGAACAACAATAATAAAAAAATGAACGACATTGAGGCTATTCCCTCGCTTGTACAATCCAAGCGTCAGATTGATCGTTACAACCTAGACATAGACGCACAGGCTATACTCGTCGCGTCTAGGCTAATGGCAGCGGGAGCCATGCTTGGACACGCCTCTGAGATTCATTTCTCTAGATTCGGTTTATCAACAGGGCGTTATCGTTTATTGGCAGATCTTGAAGATAACGAAGGAGAAGAGTTGCCTTCGCAATTAGCGGAGCATCTAGGCGTTACACGTGCTACAGTGACTGGTCTTATCGACATTCTTGAACGAGATGGGCTAGTATCTCGGCGATTAAGCTCAGACGATGGCCGCCAGAAATCAGTCGTTTTAACGGAAGAAGGAGCGAAGAAGCTCCGTGAAATGGCTCCTGAGCATTTCGCTCGGCTTGAAGCAATGGTGGGGTTGCTCAACATCGAAGAACGCAGCTTATTTCTCGATTTGCTGGGTCGAGTTACACAGGGCATTTCAGCACTTACGGGCGAATTAGGCTCGAAACCAAAGGGAAACATCAGTAATGAGTAGAATTGGGCTAGTGAAGCTAGCCTATTTTTACTCTTATATAGTTAGGCACCTAATTATAATTCGCTGAAATCAATCGTTGAACTATTTCAAAGAAGAAGGGAGCAACTAAATGAACCAGATGAAATACCCGAATCAGACAGATGATGTTTACAGCATCAAGGCTGTTGGTTCCAAGAAAAAGACTTTTGTACTATGGCGTGAAGTTGTAATGGCCTATGCTGCTCCTGCCATTATGGCAGGTATCGGGGGATTGGTTACTGTAGATAGGGGGCTTCAAATAGCGGCATTGACTACTATTGGCGGTGCATCGGCCTTGATGGCCTTGATGATTGGACTTTTGTTGCACAGCCGAGTGGGCCGTTTGCGATGGGTCATCGGTGCTCCTCACTTGGTTGTGGTAGGGGTATTCGCAATGGCCGGGTCCTCATTTGGGCTATACGCTGCATGGGTGACATCTGTTGTAGTTGAAATTATGATTCCGAGCAATCACTTGGCCTGGGTAAATCGTGTCTGGATCGATTTCCCGTTGTCTGGATTCATAGCGAGCACGATAGTGACATGGCGGTGGCGACTTGCCTTCACAACTAATTTTTCATCCAAAAGGAGAAGATAAAAATGATAGTTATTATCGGAGCAACAGGTACGATTGGAAGTGTGCTTTTGGAACGTTTGGTTGATCTTGGCGTACCTGTCAGGGCGCTGAGCAGAGAGCCAGAGAAGTTGCGTGATCAAATCGGAGAGAAAGGCCGATCGACTACTGAGGTCGCAAGGGTAGATGCTTCCGATCCTGAATCGCTGCGACGTGTGTTTACAGGTGCTAGCCAGCTCTTCCTTGCCATGTCCAACAGTCCAAGACAAATCGAATTGGAAACCTCAATCATTCAGATTGCCACCGAATCTGGAATCAAACACATCGTAAAAATATCCAGTCCAGCTTATGAGCAGAGCTCTCCAGTGGCAGTGGCGGGCTGGCATCAAGAAATTGAAAACACGTTGAGGGAATCGGGTATCACCCATACCGTATTGCGCCCTTATGCGTTCATGCAAAATTTAATGCGCTTTGCACCAACGATCACAACCCAAAATGTTTTCTTCGGCTCTATGGGCGTTTCACCGTGTAACTTTATTGACTGTCGCGATATTGCAGACGTTGCCGCAGAAGTTCTGACCAACCACAAGGTATCAGGCCATATATATACGCTTACTGGTTCGGAGATTTTCAGTTATCCACAGATCGCGAGTCGACTATCTGCCCTGCTTAATCGGCCGATAAGTTACATCAACATGGAACCTCAAGTACTACTCCGTAATCTTATTGAGCATGGGAATCTGCCTCCTTGGCTCGCGAACCACGTTGTGGAAATTCAAACCATGTCTAGGATGGTGCCAGAAAGTCCAAATGACACTGTGAAGCGTTTGCTCGGCAGAGATCCACGCACACTAGACGCCTTTCTACATGAGTGTGTAGATAATTTCCGGTAGAGGCGGAGTCCACCTATTCTGATATTTGTATCGATAGCAGTATTTTATTCCGATTCCCATATCTCAATGGTTCAGAGTGTATCCCAAAAGTCTTAAAATGACTGCTGGGATACACTCTTTTTATTATGTTCTATGGAACTCATAGAACTTGTTCTTCTATAGCATTTATAACAGCAATACAAGAAATAAGCTAAAATTCGTCAATAAGTTAGTGTTATTTACGAAATAAAACTAAAAAAACTAATAAAATATTAACGAAAAGTTCATATTCAACAAATAAGTTATATTAATTATAACTAGTTATGCTAACTAACGTAACATTTTTTCTTGACAATCTTTGTGGAAAATTTTAGAATGTAAGCGATTACTCTTAGTTTTCTAAGTGAGATTCAAAAGAAGACATTCGAAACTTCACAAACAAACATCTGAGTTTAAATTTAGGGGGGCAAAACATGAGAAGGTGAAGGATAACATCATAGATAACAAAAAATAAAATGTTATTTTTTAGATTCATGACTATGTACGAGGGGGTTCACTTGAGGATGAAAAAAAAGAACGCGTTCTTAGCTCTACTTTTGTCATTTTCTTTGTTATCTGTGACTGCTTGCAGTAATTCCTCTAATAGTGCCAATGAGAACGGTAAAAATGCTGCAGGCAATAGCAATACTTCGGTAAAAGCAACCAGTGATGTAGGTCAAACGGCAGTTAAGAATGAAGGCGCTTCTGATCTTGAAATTAAAGCGGGAAGTTCGGTAACCGTTTTCAATCCAAAGATCCCGACGCTCGATCCTACACAATGGCAAGGACAAATTCTGGTAGGGCAAGGAACTTTGCTCGAAGGGCTTTATGGCTACAATCAGGATAATGAAATCGTTCCGAAAATTGCGACAGGTTATACCGTCTCCGATGACAAAAAAACTTGGACATTTACCCTCCGTAAAGATGCCAAATGGTCAAACGGCGATCCAGTAACCGCCCATGATTTTTATTTTTCTTATATGTATCAATTGGATCCAGCAAACACAACCGCACAACTTTGGCTAAGCGTACTTAATTTTGTGAAGAACGGATATGCATACCATGCCGGATCAGTAAGTAAAGAAGAAGTTGGTCTAAAAGTAGTTGATGATTACACGCTGGAAATTACGACCACGCTGCCTCACGCTATTCTGGGGGATATGGTTCTTTCCGGGTCGATGCCTATGAATCCTAAAGCGGTCGAAGCGAACCCTGGTAAGTGGTTTGAACCGGGGAATTTTGTGAGCAATGGCCCTTACATGGTTAAATCTTTTACACCTAACGGTGAACTCGTCATGGTGAGCAATCCGAATTATGTAGGTGCAGCTGGCCAGCTTAATCACGGTAATGTAGAGACCATCCATGTTCTTCCGGCAACAACTGTGCCGGTGGAGGATTATATGTCCGGCCATGCGGATGTCGTTCTAATCCAAAGCGCGTCTGATTTACAATACGTGAAGAAAACGGATGAGCTAAAGTCCCAGCTGTATACTGCAGCGACATATGCGATCAAATATTTGCTCTGGAGCAACCCGACAACGGAATCTCCATATGACAAAAAAGAGGTGCGCCAGGCTATCGCTAAAGCGATCCAGCGTAAACCGATCGTAGAATCGGTGCTGAACGGCATGGGCGGTGCGACCAATATCTTTGCTTCTCCAGGCTGGCCAACGGAAAAACTGGAGCAAGGACTTCCGGAAGATCTGGAGGCAGCCAAACAATTGTTGAAGGATGCCGGTTATGAAGGTGGTAAAGGTCTGCCAACCTTATCGCTGTATGTTGGGGTCAAGCAAGTAGATGCTCAGGGTGAACAAATTGCTTTGGCGCTAGGTCAATTACTCCAACAAAATCTTGGCATCAAAACAGAGCTAGTTCAGCTCAATGAGGCGCAGTTTAACGCTTATCAGTACAGCGGACCTCAGGGCGACGCAAAACCAGGCTTTATCCTGGCGTCGGGCGCAACCAACTGGAGTGAACCAGGAAGTTTGGACATGGGTGCAACGCAGCAACTATATTCCATAGGAACACTGGATGCCCCGTTAGAAGCTACGAAACAATTCGTGGCTTGGACCAAGGAAACTTATTATAAACCGGCCATTGAAAAATATGGGGATCCGGATAATAAGAACGCCGGTGTGGAATGGAGCGACTGGGCAGCATTAGAAAAAGCTGCTAAAGAGGATATCGCCTTCTTGGATAAATGGACAGCAGAGCAGCCTGCGGATTGGCAGCCTTATCTGAAACAACCGGGGCTTCCAACGGCCGCTGAACAATGGCAACAGATCGTAGACCTTTGGAAAAATGCTAAAAATAGCGATGAAAAACATGCCGCCTTTGTAACCGCTTGGACCTTCGTAGCACCAAACGCGCCAGGTGGCAAGTTGAATCAAAATGCACTTGATGTACAGGTATATTACAACAGTTATCAATCTGATACCTTAAGAGATTTGAGAATGTGGCAAGCGCAATTCGTAAATGCGCTGACCGTCGAAGACGCTGCTCCTATCGCGGCTAAGGTAGTTAATAACCTGCTCGAGGAAGCTTATGCTGTTCCGTTATATTATCAACAGCAATACTTCTTGGTAAAACCTGGCATTACAGGAGTGCAATCAAATCCTTGGGCATGGGGCAACTTCTATGGGCTGCATCTTTTATCTGTAGAATAATCCTAAATGGGTTGAATAATTACCAATCGCGGGCGCCAATTATGGTGCCCGTGAATCGGTAAAGGAGGGTCGGATTTGACCATATTGAAATTTATTTCAAAGCGCATTTTACAAATTATTATCACTTTAATCTTGGTCATTTCAGTTAGCTATACCATGATGTATTATTCACCTGGCGGTTTCATGAATACGAATACCATGGCTACGGCACTGGCTCCGCTGCAAGGGCAAAACCCTGTTCTCTACCAACAAGTCATGGACCAATTTCAAAGCCGGTATGGTTTGAATTTACCGCTGTGGCAGCAAATCATGAAGTATATTTGGCATCAATTAACCTTCGATTTCGGTAATTCGATGCAGAATCCATCTTTGCAAATTGCGACTCAACTGAAGCAGGCTTTGCCGATCAGTACACTTCTGGCCTTTGGATCTGTTGTTCTTTCGGTAATTATCGGGGTTCCGCTTGGCATTATTGCAGCACTCAAACGTAACACTTGGATCGATTATGTTGTTAGCACCATCTCATTGACGGGTCAGGCCATTCCGGCATTTGTTCTCGCGGTGATTATGGTTTTGTTATTTGGTGTTGTGTTTCAAGGGATTCTGCCTGTAACGGGATGGGGTCACTGGAGGCAAGCAATTTTGCCGATTATTTGTTTATCTGCGGCGAATGTCGGTGTTGTTGCCAGATATATGCGGGGCAGTCTGATCGAAACTATGAGGTCGGATTTTATGCGAACCGCAAAAGCTAAGGGTGTCAAATACTGGCCGATGATATTTAAGCATGGTGTTAAAAACTCGCTGACTGCGATGATAACCGTCATTGGACCTCAATTTGCTTTTACAGTGATGGGCACGATCTGGGTGGAGCAAATTTTCGCCATTCCAGCGCTTGGTCAGGTGATGCAGACGGCATTTACCAGTTTCGACTATCCGCTCGCCATCACATCTGTATTTCTGCTGGGATCCATGATTATGATTATGAATTTACTCGTTGACATTATTTATGCCTTTATTGATCCGCGTGTCAGATTATAAGCGGCACAGACTATACGAACCTAGGAGGGGGAGCAATTGGCTGGCACAGTTGCAGCAACTCAATCGGATGTAGCTTTGAAGAGAAAAAAGAATCTTCAGAGATCCCAGTTTTATCAAGGTTGGAAGCGATTTAAAAGACATCGTCTTGCCGTTATTGGTTTGGTCTGGGTTATCCTTTTTTTGATCGCGGGGATTATTGGACCTTGGGTGGCCCCATATGACTATCGCACGGGGGATTTTTTGGCCATCAATCAAGGGCCGACCTGGCAGCATATTTTTGGTACGGATAATGTGGGGCATGACATGTTCAGCCAGATTCTGTTCAGTGTTCGAAGTGCTCTGATTATTGCTTTTGGCGCGACTTTGGTCAGCTTCATCATTGGAATCATATTGGGCTTGTGGGCCGGATTGCGCGGCGGAATCGCCGATATGATTATTATGCGTGCTGTGGATTTCATGATGACTTTGCCGGGATTTTTGTTCGCCTTGATATTAGTCATTATGCTGGGACGTGGGTATTTATCTTTGATTCTAGCAATTGGAATTCCGGGCTGGGCGGGGTATGCACGCTTGATCCGAAGTCTGGTCCTAAGTATGCGGGACGGGGAGATGGTGGAAGCGGCAAGAGCGTTAGGCGCATCTCAGGCGCATATTGCCAGAAGGTATATGTTGCCGAATGTTATCGGCAGTATGGGTGTCTCTCTCGCCTTCGGGATTCCCGGTGATCTCATCCAGATTGCAGGCTTAAGTATTTTTGGCATGGGGCTTCGGCCGCCAATCCCTTCATTTGGGAGTATGATTGCCCAAGCCAGTGAGAATATTCTCGGCTTTCCATGGCTGTTGTATTTTCCGGCAGGTATCTTTGCAATAACCTTGCTTTCGTTTCTGTTTGTAGCAGACGGTCTCCAGGAAGCATTCAGTCCAAAAGGAGGCAATTAATATGGGTCAACCACTACTTTCTATTGATGACCTTCATGTGAAGTTTTCCCGCAGTGAAGATGAAGTTTATGCCGTAAACGGCGTCAGTTTTTCAATCAATGAAAATGAATCTTTAGGGATTGTTGGTGAAAGTGGCTCCGGCAAGTCCGTTACATTGATGTCATCAATTGGGCTTATCCGCGAAAATGGAAAAATAACATCGGGGACAGCTCAGTTTAATGGTAAGGACTTACTTAAAATGCGTCCCAAACAATTAGAAGATACTCGTGGACGTGACATCGGCGTTGTTTTTCAAGATCCGATGACCAGCTTGAACCCGATCATGCGTATCGGGGATCAAATAATGGAAGCCATGCTTACGCATCAATATGCAAACCGAAAGGAAGCTTTTGACCGAACCATTCAGCTCTTGCATGAAATGGGGATTCCGGATCCCAAATCACGGTTTAAAAGTTATCCTCACGAATTTTCCGGGGGTATGCGCCAACGTATTATGATTGCTATTGCTTTGGCATGTGAACCACAATTATTGATTGCCGATGAGCCAACAACCGCGCTTGATGTCACTGTGCAGATGCAGATTCTTGCACTATTGCAGGAATTACGCAGAAAACATGGGATGAGCGTAGTGATGGTAACGCATGATTTTGGCCTTGCGACCAACTTTTGTGACAAAATCATTGTGATGTACGGGGGCCAAATCATGGAGAAAGCCACCACGGACAAGTTCATAAGTGAGGCAGCGCATCCCTATTCACTTGGATTGAAACGTTCCATTATCGAAGTGGGCCACAAGGGAAAAGAAATAATGCCTATTCCAAAGACGGCAAAGACACTTACACAGACATTGACCGGCTGCCCATTTGCCGATCGTTGCTTCTATACAACTGAACGGTGTCAGAATGAAGTACCCAAGCTTCGAGATTTTAGCACCGATCATCAGATCGCCTGCCATCATGCTGAGGAGGTCGCTTCCTATGCCCAATAATCCGCTCTTGCGCGTAGAAAATGTCTCGAAAACTTTTCGGGTACAAGGAAAAAAGCTGCATGCCATCGAGAATGTTTCCTTTACACTGGAAGCGGGGAAAACACTGGGGCTTGTTGGGGAAAGCGGCTCGGGAAAATCAACCTTAGGGCGAATGGTTCTGCGTCTACTCGAATCTGACAAAGGAAAAATATTTTTTGAGGATGTTGAACTCTCAAAGGCAAATAAAGAAAAGCTGCGGGCAATGCGCCGGGATATGCAAATTATTTTCCAGGATCCCAAGGCGAGCCTCAGCCCGAGAATGACGGTAGGAGACGCTATTGAAGATGCAATGGCAATCCACAAAATCGGAACTAAACTAAGCCGGCATGAGCGTGTGATCGAACTTCTTGAGCGGGTCGGTTTGCCTTCTGAAGTCCAATACGCTTATCCGCATGAACTGTCAGGGGGACAATTGCAGCGGGTTGGGATTGCCAGAGCGTTGTCACTGAATCCCAAATTGCTTATTTGTGATGAACCGGTGTCCGCATTGGATGTATCTATTCAGGTTCAAGTCATTCAACTACTAAAGGATTTGCAGAAGGAGTTTAACCTGACTTATATCTTTATTTCGCATAATTTGGCAGTAGTGGAGTATTTGAGTGATGATATCGCGGTTCTTTATTTAGGAGAGGTGGTTGAGCAAGCTCCGGCGGATGAATTGTTCAAGAAACCTACGCATCCTTACACGCAGGTCCTGCTAAATTCGATTTTGAAGATTCCGGATAGTGTGGAGCAGAAGCAGCAGATGGTGTCCATTCAAGGCGAGGTGCCATCACCGCTTAACCCACCAAGTGGATGCACTTTTCATCCGCGGTGTTCTTTTGCCTCGGATGTATGTATGGCTGTCAAGCCTGAACGGAAAATCGTGTCAGAAGGCCATAGTGCCGTTTGTCATTTGGTAGAATAAGCAGTGGCTTAATTAAGTAATCAGCAGATGACTTCTGTATATCACAGAAGTCATCTTTTTTAATTCATAGACACAAAAAATCCCTGTAAGAAGGTCACTTTTTTCAAAGTGAACAGCTTATAGGGCACAAGTTAAAGGCTGCTTACTGCTTGTCAATCGCTGCTGCTAACCCTTCATAGGAAGAATCCTGGAGCAGCACTCCGTTCACCATAAATTTAGGAGTACCGTTCACTCCGTAGGAACCAGCGATCTTAAAGTCTTCTTTTACATCGAACATGTAGGTATGATTCTTGAGATCTGTTTCAAATTGAGCGTAATCAATGCCCTCGATGTTATTCTTAACGAATTTTAGAATGAATTTCTGAGTGGCCCAAATTTCGCTCTCATCGCCTTGATTAGCGTACAGCTTATGAAGGTATTCCCAGAACTTCTCGTTGCTTTGCTTGTAGATGGCTTCGCCGGCGCTAGCTGCAAGATAAGAGTCCCGGTCCAAAAATGCAAAGTTCATGAAGAAAAGTTCCGCTTTTCCGGTATCCACGTAGTCTTTAATAAAAGTATCCAGATACTTTTCAGTCCACATTTTGCAGGCGGGACATTTGAAATCTGCGAATTCGATAACTTTAACTTTGGCATCAGGACTTCCAAGATGAGGTTGCTTCTCATATTTCAGCCCATCAACAACAATGCTTCCCTTTACGTCGGTGTAGTTGGGTAGATCTGCTGTATCATCAGTCTTATTGCTTAAGATGAAAACAATTACAGCGAGAAGGATTACAACAACGACACCTAATATCATGGGAAGCAAAGGTCTTTTGGTCTGAGATTGTTTAGCTGACACTTTCTTATTCATATCTCACCTCCTAGATAATATAGGAATACTATAAAAATAGTATAATCATCCAGTAGGTAGTGTAGATATGTCATTTGTAACAATGCTACGTAACGTTGTAGCTAGATTATTAGTTTTTGAATTTAGCGGCTGAGCGAATGACAGGAGGCACCTCGTGGATGGACGAAATAGTCATTACGGCTTGCTGCATCTCTTGCTCCAGCTCGATAAGGTTATAGCTCCATTCATTTTGTTGCTTCAGGTAAATACTGTTAATGCCTGCGGTAACTGCGGGAAGTACATCTGTACGTAACGAGTTGCCAATCATCCAAGTACGTTTGCGGTCAAAGCTTTGGGTAGCCAAAATATTTTCAAGTGCCTCAACATTTTTATGCTTCCGAATATAGATACGATCGTCAAAGTAAGCATCCAGCTTCATTTGTTCAATTTTACGTTGCTGAATGGTGTCGTCCCCGCCAGTATACAAGAATAAATGGTGACCCTCTTGCTTCAGCGTATCGAGTGTTTCAACCATGCCAGGGTAAGCTTCAATTTCTTGGTCATAGACGCTTAGACCGAGCTTGTGTAATTGCTGCTCTTGAAAACGATCTGTCGGACGGTTATATTTGGCGCAGAAATAACGGTAGGTGGCGATTAAGGATTTAGGGAAGTTGTCGCTGGCCAGGCCACTCGTGTTGACGGTATCAACATCAATTTCTATTTGCTTGCTGCGTAATTCACTGGTGCTTGGGCCAAATTCATTAAACCAATCAGTCATGAGCTCGAAATATTGCCCTAAAATTAAATCGAAATATTTGTTGCAGTGAACCAGCGTATCATCTAGATCAAAAATTACTTGTTGAGTTGTGTATTTCATATCTCTCACTCCTTGGATCTGTATCTGTATAGTGTTCTATAGGTGAATATAAGATTCTAGAAACATTTGAAGCTCAGAAGCGCCGTCTGGACGGATACTGAAGCGCTCGTCTTGTTCCCCGCGAAGATGGATACGGAGTAAACCGGCTACGCGTAGGATCATTAGGTGATGCATAAGCATTTCTCTGGATTGATTTAGATCGGACTGCATCTCCCATAGAGATTTGGGTTCATGGGCGACATACCGAAGCAATCGGAGTCTGGTTGGATCTGACAGCGCCTTGGTCATGCGCAATAGCACCATCGGTGGCTCATTTTCATCTTCCAATGGCACATCTACAGGATACTGTACAATCACCATAGTTTTGTAGAAGCAGTAGGTGTTGATTGGTCGATTATGAACGGTAGGCAATAATACTATAGTCTTAAGATCCCGTATATCCTCGAAAACTACACCACCGGATGCGTATTCAATTAAAGAAATAGGATCCATTTTGCTTTCCAGCATTTTTTTCTCAGAGGCATCTTCAATTAATAACGGTAAAATCTTGTGTTCTACATGACGGAAATATTGCTCATACCAGAGTCTAAGAAGCGGACTATAGCTGCTCTTGATCCGGGAAGCTTCATCTAAGGTGAAATCATGAATTAACGGTGCGATCTGCTGATAACACTCTTCTATAGAAGCTGAATCCAGATCATCCAGGAAATGCAGCACTGATGTTGCGGGCCCTCGGCTATAAACCCAAGCATATAACACATCATAATCTGTAAATGGCCACTCGGCAGCTTGCATGAGAGCTGTTACTTTATGAGGAGTAATGCGATCTTCCACATCACTTACCCAGTGGGGACCGAGGTCTAAATTGGAGATCCATTTTCTGGTTACATATATCATAAAACTGTCCAGCAGTTCATAAACCGGCGATACGTCGATTTTTAATTCGTAATCCATGTAACATGCACCCCCAGAAATCCGTAACTTCTACATATTATCTCTTGTTTTGAAGAGGGTTGTCCACTATAATGTTCGGTGTTTGCCAATTGGCGTTAGATCACATCATTGTTTTTATTATAGGGGGATATCATCCGTGTCAGACCGGCTTAAAGTATCTATACGAAGTAATAGCAAAATGACTTTCATGATTCTTATTACCGCTACTATAGCCGCAGGGCTTAGCCAAGGGCTGTTGCTGCCCATTCTATCCATCCTTTTGGAGCAAAAAGGAGTCTCCTCGTCACTGAACGGACTGAATGCTGCTGCGCTATACATAGGATCATTTGGGATGACCTTGATTGCTGAACGTGTTCTTGGAGCGGTTGGATTTAAAAAATTGATAGCTGGTGGGATTAGTTTAGTCTTAGTAAGCTTGCTCATGTTTCCCTTTTTTACAGGGATCAAGGTATGGTTTGTATTGCGTCTGCTTGTGGGGGTGGGCGATGCTGCGATTAATTACGGGGCTCAGCTTTGGGTTCTGCTCATGACACCTGCCGAGCATCGTGGACGTAATCTTTCACTATATGGCATGTCCTATGGTCTGGGTTTTAGCTTGGGACCACTTGGGATTAGTCTGCTGCGTTATGGACAGGCAGTGCCTTTTATTGTTCTCGCATTTCTATTTTTGTTAGTCTTAATCCTTGTGACTACAATTCTGCCGGATTCCCGGCCAGATAAAGCGGAGAGTGGTGAAAGCCAGGTTCGCCGTTTCGGTCGCTGTTACAGCTTAGCCTGGTTCGCTTTAATTCCAGCCCTTTTATATGGCTTTATGGAAGCTAGCTTAAATAGCAGCTTTCCGGTATATGGTCTGCGTATCGGTTACAGCACAGATCAAATTGCAGCATTATTGCCTTTTGCGGGGATCGGAGGACTGCTTCTGCAGTTTCCATTAGGTCTGTGGAGCGACCGGTTTGGCCGCAAGCGGGTACTGATTATTGCCGGGATCGGAGGCGGGATCGCCTTTACGATGTTGCCGCTGGCAGGTGATCATTTTACGTTGACAATGGTGCTTCTGATGATCGCAGGAGGACTAGTGGGCTCCTTTTTCTCGTTAGGGCTAAGTCTGGCCGCGGATATTTTGCCACGACATCTACTGCCAGCTGCCAATGTGGTTGCTTCTTTCCATTTTAGTATTGGCAGTATTATCGGCCCCGGTATCGGTGGTTTGTTGCTGCAAGTGGGCTTAAGCGGCGGTATTTTTGCCCTGATGGGTGGTTTATATATCGTGTTCGGCTTGCTTGGGTTATTATTCTCGCCACAACCTAGAAATTGAGGTAAGATAAGAACGAGTGCTCGCATGGAAATTGAACTCACATTCAGAGTACACTATAGATTATAGATGAAGACAGGGAGAGGCTGAACTATGATCACAGTTGAACACTTAGCCAAGGCAGTTGGGGAAGACAAAAATCCGGTCCTGCAGGATATAGGATTTCAATTAGAGCCGGGTGAGCTCGTAGCCATACTTGGAGCGAGTGGGAGCGGTAAGACCACTTTATTACGCTGTTTAGCGCTGCGAGAGAAGTGGGACAGAGGGAATTTTAGAGTGGACGGTACGGATATTATGGCGAGTGCCTTTTCCGGAAAAAGAAAAATCCGCCGGGAGTGGGCTTATCTGGAGCAGAATGCAGAGCTCAATCCTAACCGCACAGCGCTGAAAAACGTGCTGATCGGCCAGTCCGCACAGACGCCAATGTGGCGTATGGTTACAGGGATGGTTCGTTCAGATGATTATATGGGTGCGATGGATGAATTAGATGCCCTTGGACTTCTAGACAAAGCGAAGATGAAGACTAGCCAGCTAAGCGGTGGTGAACGCCAGCGTGTAGCGATTGCTAGAGCATTAACTCATGGTGCCAAAGTAATTCTAGCGGATGAACCGGTTACGGGTCTGGACCCCAAATCGGCAGAGAGTGTATTGGAAACTTTGCGCAGACTCTGTAAAGAGACGGGTCTTACCGTAGTGACGGTGCTGCCTATTGAACTGGCAGAACGTTTCGCTTCACGTATATGGGTACTAGAAGATGGGCGAATTAAGCATGATATAAAGGGACGTAGATTAACGTCTCAGGAACGAGCGAATTTGTAAAGTTCGGACACGGATAAGGAAAAGAGTGATGAGGTTGAGTATAAAAAGTCTTAGGTGCCTGGCAGCTGCAACACTGTCGTTATCCGTACTTTCGGGTTGTACTTTCATCAGTGATCCCGTTTCGAAGATGAAAGCTCCGCAGCTGTCTGCTGACAAAGCAACACTTATGGCTGCTATTAATTCACATATTCCAGCGGGTACGGAGTTGATCCGTCCGGTTAATGATGAGAGCTCAATTTTCACAGAGGATCTCAATAACGATGGAATTATGGAGTCGTTGGTGTTCTATAGAACGCCAAGCGAAGCTGTAGAGATTCACGGGATGATCTTAGAGAAGCAAGGAGATGCCTGGGTCAAAAAGCTTGTTTTTGATGGGGATGGAACTATGCTGGAGTCCGTCGATCTGAAAGATATGACAGGTGACGGGAAGCTGAATATCATTACAGGTTATTCACGCGGGGAAGAAAAAGGCCTCGTCGTGTATAGCTATTCCAGCGGATCATTGGAAGAAGTGCTTTCACTTCCTTACACCAAATATATGATTGATGATCTTAACAAGGATGGAATTGAAGATATCACCGTAGTTTATTTTAAAAGAAATGAATTTGCAACCATTTCGATCTATCAGTACAATGATGGCTTTAAGGTGCTCGATAAGATCGAGGATATCGATCCGTATTTTTTTAATTATTACAATATTGTCGCAGGAAAGATTGCCAAGGATAAAGAAGGAATCGTATTGGACGCTTCGGTGGATTTCCAATCCGCCTACAGTTTAATTGTTCTTATGGAGCACAACAAGCTGCGCGTGGTTTTGCCAGGTGATACGAGGACTTACAAAGATCGTCTGATTGCAAGCGAAGATATCGATCATGATGGCATTATTGAAGTTGGATTGCTTGAAGCGCCAAAAGGATGGGAGTATTTCGACCCCGCAGATATTCCTTATTTCACCTCCTATTATAAATGGGATGGAAAAGATGGCCTAACCTTCGCAGTCCAGCTATATCGTGATCCATCGGATCGCTTTACTATTAATTTTGATCCGGAGCTGCATGGAAAGGTAAGTATTGATACGAAATCTGTTCTGGATAAAAATCTTAAGTTCATCATGACGGATACCGGAGAGACTTTTGCGGAGGTTTCCTTCTTTTCTCCTTCGGAATGGGATAAGGCTAAGAATGAAGGCTGGGAGCTGCTTGGACGGGATTTAGATAAAGTCATCGGCTACCGTGGTGAGCTAGAACAAAGTACAACTAAAGAAGGAAGCAATAAGATTGCCTCCCCTATTGAAAGGAAGGGAATAGATGAGTAAAGTTCTGATATTGGAAGATGAAGAGTCCATTCGCAGTTTCATAGTCATTAATTTGAAGCGTAATGGTTTCGAAGTGCTGGAGGCTGCTGACGGGAATGAAGCATTGCATAAATTAACCACTATACCTGATATTGATATTGCGTTATTGGATGTTATGGTTCCCGGCATTGATGGATTTGAAGTTTGTAGACGGATTAGGGAGACTAATGAACGCTTGGGAATTATTTTTCTTACCGCCAAGGTTCAGGAGCAGGATAAAGTTTACGCTTTGTCCGTAGGTGCAGATGATCATGTTAGTAAGCCATTTAGCCCAACAGAGCTAATTGCGCGTATTCAATCTTTGCTGCGCCGAGTAAATGTGCATCGTGAACAGTCGGCCAAGGTTTCTTTTCATTCGGGGCCTTTCAGCTTGGATCTTATTACCAAACAATTCAAACGTGATAATGTAGCCATTGAACTGACGCCTACGGAGTTCTCTCTGATTCAATTCTTTCTTGAAAAAGAAAACACTCCGCTTAGCCGCGATCTTCTGTTGGATCATGTGTGGGGCAAGGAGTATATGGGTGATCCCAAAATTGTAGATGTAAATATCCGGCGCTTACGCCAGAAGATTGAGAACAATCCTTCGGAGCCGGAATTTTTGCAGACTGTATGGGGGCACGGATATAGATGGAAAGGCCAAGGACAATGATTAAGAAGGGGATGCGCAGACAGATTGTTCTGCACTACATTCTTGTAGTTTTTTTGGCGCTTCTCCTCGTAGAAGTTATCTTCCTGCTGGCCATCAGAACATATTATTATGACAGTGTATACAGCAAGATTAAGAATCACATTTCCGTTTCAGAGTCGTTTTTTCAAAAAAACATGATACCAAGCGATAATAGCATCTATTTGCTACAAGAAGTACTGGAGAGGTTCTCATTGAGTAAGACGGAGCTGGAAATCTTATCGCTAAATGGGGATATCATCACTAGTTCCACTGGCTTTCAGCCAGATCGGACCATTACGACCAGTGATGTACCAGAAGCCGTTGGCGGCAGCGTTGGGCGCTGGGTAGGGCGTCAGGCAGGCACGAATGAGAGCGTAATGGCGGTTTCCAAAATGCTGCAGATTCATGGACAGGATAAGTATGTCCTAAGGTATATTACTTCACTAGAAGAAATCAATAATGATTTGCTTAATCTTACCTTATTGTCTACTGCTATTGCTGCAGCTGTTATGGCTGTAGTTGTTGGTTTTAGCTTCGGACTGGCCAATTCGATTGTGAAACCGCTGAATAATATTACGGCAGTTTCAGCCCAGATGGCCAAGGGGAGATTCAACGTACGGATTAAGGGAGACTATAAATTTGAGATTGGTGATTTGGCTTCAACGCTGAATTATATGGCTCAGGAAATTGTACGTAGCAATCAGATTAAGGATGATTTTATCTCGTCCATTTCTCACGAGCTGCGGACACCTCTTACAAGTATCAAGGGCTGGAGTGAAACCTTAGTTTCCGGCGGGTATGATCCGGAGGAGACAAAACTTGGAGTCAGCATCATCTCCAAAGAAAGTGAACGTCTGATTGGGCTGGTGGAGGAAATTCTCGACTTTTCTAAGCTGCAGCAGAACCAAATGAAGCTGTCGATTGGGGTTGTAGATGTAAAGGTACTGCTACAAGAGACTATACTGAATGTATGGGCTAAAGCGGAAAAGAAACGAATTCATCTGTTGCTGGAATGTGAAGACGCGATCTTTGTTAAAGGGGATGCCAATCGCTTAAAACAGGTATTCTTGAACTTGGTAGACAATGCAGTAAAATTCTCACATGAAGATTCCAGTATTGAATTGTCAGCAAAGAGGCTGTCTGCTACAGAAACAGCAATTATGGTACGAGACAGCGGGATAGGGATTAGTGAAGCGCATATCTCCAGAGTTAAGGACCGTTTCTTTCAAGTGGATGCACTTAATGGAGGAACAGGCTTGGGGTTAGCGATCTCACAGCAGATTGTAGAACTTCATAATGGGACACTTGATATGGCAAGTGAGCTTGGAAAGGGAACGGAAGTAACCGTCATCTTGCCTCTTACTGAACCACAGCCGGAAGTTAACTCAGATGAGGTAACTCAAATTACAGCTACCTTTCCTGAATTAGATGATTGGGAGACGTGACCTGAGATGGGGATAACGAAGAATTCGATCCGTATAGTTCGTGGAGAGCCTGATCGGGTTCACGACATCTTGAGGCTGTTGCAAGAAGCGGCAGGATGGATGGAGCGTAACGGGATTAACCAATGGACACCCGGACAATTTAATGAGACCGATATTGCAGGATATTTCGCGGACAGACATGTTTATTTAGCCCTTGACGATGGGGCTCTAGTTGGCATGTTCACGTTGCAATTCAGTGATCCACAGTACTGGGGCAGTAAAAATGATGAGTCCTACGCTTATTTGCACCGATTGGCTGTGAAAGACTCCCACCGCGGCCGAGGACTTGGACAGCAAATGCTTAAATATGCAGTAGTTCTAGCCAAAGATCTAGGCTGTAAGAGTCTTAGGTTTGACACTGTGGCACATAACATTAAGCTCAATCGATATTATCAGAGCATGGGTTTTCACTACATGGGCACTAACGATATGGGAAATGGTCGTTTAGTGAACTTATATGAACATTTTGAGGAGAGAGCTGAGTCAGACCGTCTAATCCTCAGATTTATATCAGAATCTGATTTTGAACACATAAAGCGCTGGAGTGTTTCTCCAGAGTATCTGAAGCAGTGGGCAGGACCTTCGTTAACTTATCCTTTAGATGATGAGCAGCTTGTTAAATACTTAAAGGATGCTAATCATCCAGGCTTATCCGATCGCCTTATCTTCTGTGCAATTCAAGAAGCTAATCAGCAGCTAGTGGGCCATATTAGCTTTTCAGTCATTGACCGGGTTAATCGTTCTGCACGTATCGGCAGGGTAGTAGTAGATCCTGAGTTTCAAGGTAAAGGCATTGGCAAACGGATGATGCAAGAAATGCTTCGAATCGGATTTGAAGGTCTGAACCTGCATCGTTTGTCTCTGGGTGCTTTCGATTTCAATACGGCTGCCCTGAAAGCTTATGAAGCTGTTGGCTTTAAGCGGGAGGGTGTTCAACGTGAGTCTGCGTTATTCGGAGAGCAATATGTAGATTGTGTGGAAATGAGCATATTAGACAGAGAATGGACGGCTAGCCGTAATTCATAAAATTACTAATTCTTTACAACCGAAGGGGCTGTTGCTCTGGTCATGAACGACCAGGACAACAGCCCCTTTTTATATAAAGTATTTTTCTATATAATGGTTGTTATGAAGGAAGAACTTCACGCAAACGTCCTGTCTTCTCATACACATCCTGAAACAGACGGGAAGGTTGGTTTCGGACCGCCGGCTTGGCAGCCACAGTCTCATGTGGTCCAACGACAACGATATTATTTATGCTTCCTTTGATGACTGCTCCATCCTTAATGATTGCCCCTTCACCAATAATGGCATTCTCAATCAGCACTCCACGGCCAATGCGAACTCCAGGCATAATAACACTTTGTTTGATCTGGCTCATCTTACCGATTTCTACCCCATTAAAGACTACAGAACGTTGTAGACTACCTTCTTGGGAGCAGGATTCATTCACGAGAGAGTCCGTTGAGGGGTTCTGTACACGTGGTTTATGAACTGCAAGCTTAGTCCGGCGAACCCGACTATACATAGGCCAATGAGTCTTGTCTAACTTCATGCCATTGTCTTTTTGCAGAAGGTCCATATGTGCTTCCCAAAGACTGCCGACTGTACCTACATCTCTCCAGTAACCCTTGAAACGGTAAGCGAATAAATCATCGTTCTGATCCAGCATGGTAGGAATTACGTCTTTACCAAAGTCATGACTGGAATTAGGATTAGCTGCATCCCGCAACAAGTGCTCCTTCAGATAAGCCCACTCGAACAGGTAGATACCCATTGAAGCAAGATTACTTTTTGGTACTTTAGGTTTTTCCGCAAATTCGGAAATTTTCAGATCATCGTTTACGTTCATTACTCCAAAACGACTAGCTTCATCCCAAGGAACCTCCATTACGGAGATGGTTGCTTTTGCTCCTTTTTCAATATGATAATTCAGCATCTTACGGTAATTCATATGGTAAATATGATCACCGGATAGAATGAGCACATGTTCTGGGTTGCGGCTATCAATAAAGTCAATGTTTTTATAAATCGCATCAGCAGTTCCTGTATAACTGTCTCTGCCTTCAACACCTGAAGGAAGGAGTGTTACTCCTTTATCCTTTTGACTAACTAAGCCCCAAGGCTCACCTTCACCGATATGATTATGCAAAGAGTCAGCTTCGTATTGTGTCAGAACACCTACTGTATCAATGTTCGAATTTACACAGTTACTTAGCGGGAAATCAATAATTTTATACTGTCCACCGAAAGGGACTGCAGGCTTAGCCATACTGGAAGTCAAGGGAGCCAATCTGCGGCCTTCCCCTCCTGCCAATAACATGGCGATACAATCTTTTTTGTTGTTCATTTGTTATCCCTCCCATTATTTTGTCAATGCTTGTAATATAAACTTACGACAAGCGCTTGAAACGACATAGGTGAAATATATTGCTTTGTAAACAGAAAAATTACAATTAATATTTCTTTATCAGAAAATCTTTTCTTTTAACATCAAAACATTTTCAAAATGGTAATATTCGGGTAAGGTAATAGGTACAAGCACATTGAAAAAGGTGGTGTAGAATTGGCTGAAAAAGCAAAAATCGAGACCCTTCCGTCAGCTGCTGATATCTATCTGTTCCATGAGGGCACCAATTATCGCAGCTATTCTATGCTGGGTGCACACACTGCCGCTGAAGAAGGCGTTACCGGTGTGCGCTTTACCGTGTGGGCTCCTCATGCGACATATGTAGGACTAGCTGGTGATCATAATGATTGGGACGGAACACAGGGCGTGGACTCGTTATATAAGATACCCGATTCAGGATTTTGGAGTCGTTTTTTTCCGGGAATACAGCCGGGAACTTTTTACAAATACAGGATTCTTGCCTCAGATGGATCAAGTTTCCTTAAAGCGGATCCTTTTGCTTTCAAAGCTGAGGTTCGACCGGCAACAGCTTCGGTAGTAGCAGAACTGGATGGCTACCGCTGGGGAGATGCAGCATGGCGTCGGAAAAGCAAAGCTCCATATCAACAACCAATGAACATTTATGAAATGCACTTTGGTACCTGGCGTCAAAAAGAGGATGGAGAGTTCTACACTTACCGGGAAATGAGCGAGCTGTTAATTCCTTATTTGGTGGAGATGAACTATACACACGTGGAATTTATGCCGCTGGCAGAACATCCATACGATCTATCCTGGGGTTATCAAGGGACGGGGTATTTTGCGGCAACCAGCCGTTATGGCGAACCCAATGAGTTGATGTATTTGATCGATCAGCTGCATCAGGCAGGTATCGGTGTGATTTTAGATTGGGTTCCAGCTCACTTTGCCAAAGACGCACACGGCTTGCGTATGTTTGATGGAGCGCCACTTTATGAATATGCCGATCCAATGTTAGCTGAAAAACCAGGCTGGGGGACACTTTCGTTTGATTTCAGCAAGCCGGAGATTTCTTCTTTTCTTATTTCTAATGCGCTGTTTTGGTTTGAGTATTATCATATCGACGGAATGCGTGTAGATGCGGTTACGAGTATGCTTCGATTAGATTTCGAAAAGCGTGATCATCAATATCGGCGGAATGCTAATGGTGGATTGGAGAATCTGGAGGCCATCAAATTTATCCAGAATCTGAACAAGGCTATCTTTCATTATTTCCCAAAAGCATTGATGATGGCGGAGGAGTCCAGTGCTTGGCCGGGGGTTACTGCACCAGTGCATGAAGGGGGCCTTGGCTTCAATTACAAATGGAATATGGGTTGGATGAATGATACGCTAGGCTACATAGAACATGATTTTGGTGGGCGTCCTTATCATCATAATTTACTTACGTTCCCAATATGTTATGCTTATGCCGAAAATTACGCATTGCCGCTATCGCATGATGAGGTTGTTCACGGCAAGAAGTCTTTGTTAGACAAAATGCCGGGTGCTTATGAACAAAAGTTCGCAGGCCTCAGGCAGCTGCTGGGATATCAGATCTCACATCCCGGTAAAAAGCTTCTGTTTATGGGTGGAGAATTTGGTCAGTTTATCGAATGGAAGGATCAGGAGCAGCTGGACTGGCTGCTGTTGGATTATGAGAGCCATCGTCGTATGCTCGCCTACACGGCTGCACTTAATAAACTGTACCGCTCCGAAAAAGCGTTGTGGGAGCTGGATCATTCGCAAGAGGGTTATCAGTGGATTGATGCGGATGACAATGGACAAAGTGTGATTTCGTATATACGGCGAGGGAAGAAACCAGGAGATACGCTGCTTATAGTCATCAATTTTCAACCGGTAGAGCGGCACAATTATCGTATAGGCGTGCCGCGGGCCGGGACTTATGAAGAGCTCTTTAGCTCAGAAAATGTAGAGTATGGTGGCTCCGGATTGCACAATGTCCCTCAAAAGAGCGTTAAGCTGGAATGGCACAATCAGGTGAACAGTATAGAGCTGACTCTTCCGCCCCTTAGCTTTCTGGTGTTTAAAAAAACGTCACGAATGGGTAAGAATAAAGAGGCAAAAGAGTTATAGATCTAAGTACGAATAGAGAATCCGTACAGTTTAAGGGGGAAATAATCATGAAAGTTTTATTTGCCGCAGCTGAAGCCCATCCTTTTGTTAAAACGGGTGGTTTGGCCGACGTCATTGGAGCATTACCTAAAGCGCTGAAGGCTGCCGGGGTAGATGTACGAGTGATTTTGCCTAAATATCGTGGGATTCCTGACAAGTTCACCGCTCAAATGGAGCATTTAACGGAAGTGTATGTTCCAATTGGCTGGCGAAAACAATATTGTGGAATTGAACGCATTATCTATGAGGGTATCCCCGTTTATTTTATCGACAATGAGTATTATTTTGGCCGTGATGGAATTTATGGTTATATGGACGATGGTGAACGGTTTGCGTTCTATAATCGTGCAGTGCTGGAGTGTCTGCCAGCCATTGATTTCCAGCCTGATGTTCTGCATTGCCATGATTGGCACGCGGCCGTAATTCCAATGCTGCTACAGGGGCATTATCGCCACAATCCATTTTACAGTGAAATGCGGAGTGTATTTACAATACATAACCTGTTGTATCAGGGAGTGTTTCCTTATGAGGTACTTGGAGAGCTGTTAGGTCTGGATAGCAGTTATTTTGGTAGTGTGGAGTACTATGGTAATGTGAATTTCTTAAAAGGCGGGATTGTATTCAGTGATCGGGTCACGACCGTTAGTCCGACCTATTCAGAAGAGATTCGCACACCTTATTATGGTTACGGCCTGGATGGTTTGTTGAACGCACGGTCAGATGTTTTAAGTGGGATTGTGAATGGCATTGATACTAAAAGTTATAATCCAGCGACAGATTCCAGCCTTGTCACCCGTTATCGTTCCAATTTAACCAAGAAGACGGAAAACAAAGTAGCCTTGCAGGAAGAGCTGGGATTACCCGTAGATGCTAATATCCCAATGGTAGCTATGGTCACGCGTCTTGTGGACTCCAAAGGCTTAGATCTGCTTACCCGAGTGCTGGATGAGCTGCTATATCACGATGATATTCAATTTGTGCTTCTAGGAACAGGTGATGAATCCTACGAGCGTTGGTTCAAGGAAGCGGCATGGCGGTATCCGACCAAGCTGTCTTCACAGATCTTATTTAATGATGCACTCTCACGAAAAATATATGCTGCCAGCGATATCTTCCTTATGCCGTCTAAGTTTGAGCCCTGTGGCATCAGTCAGCTGCTCGCTTTACGGTATGGTAGCATACCCGTTGTACGTGAGACAGGTGGCCTGAATGATACTGTGCACGCTTATAATGAAGAAACCGGTGAAGGCAATGGCTTTACGTTCAGCAATTATAATGCACACGATATGATGTTTACGCTGCGCCGGGCGCTTTCTTTTTACAAGCAGCCTGAACATTGGAAAAAGATCACAAAAAATGCATTCGCGGGAGATTATAGCTGGAATGTATCCGCTCAGCAGTACATGGATATCTATGATGATATAACCAGATAAAGTTTAACAAATTCTGTAATGGGTTAATAAGGGATTGCACCCGGGAGTATGGTAAATACTCTGGGAGCAGTCCTTTTTTTATGAAATTAGGAATAAACAGTCGAATGATTTAGCCAGTATAGGGGATAGTAAAAATGTATAAATTTAGCTTCAACGTGAATAAAAGTGATTTTTTAGCTGCGTATTATAGAATTCCCCTCATAGAAATCCATTAAAAGGAAGTTATTGTCACAATTATGCCTTTGCATATTCATGCGTTCTGATTTATAATAAGTCAGTCATTGGGTCAACTTAGATTTTTTCATATGAATAGGGGAGATATAGAAATGAACAAATGGGGTAAACCTAGTTTAGGAATGGTATTAGCGGTAGGTCTGCTCTCAGGCTGCGGTCAAAATAAAAATGATAATGATACCGCTGCTAGTGGTAATGCAAATACTGGTGCAGTTACTAAAAAGCTGATTATGGGAACAAGTGCAGATTTTCCTCCGTACGAATTCCATAAAGTAGTGGACGGAAAAGATACTATCGTAGGTTTTGATATCGACATCGCTAAGGAAATTGCTGCCGACATGGGCGCTGAGCTTGAAGTTAAGGATCTGCCTTTTGATTCACTGCTTAACGAATTGTCCAGTGGACGCGTAGATATGGTGATCTCCGGTCTTAGCCCGACTGAAGAACGCAAAAAAGCGGTTGAACTTTCAGATATTTATTACAAAGCAGAACAAGCTATTGTAGTACGCGAAGCAGATAAAGATAAATACGCTACTATGGACGCAGTGAAGGGTACCAAAATTGGTGTACAGACAGGCTCTATTCAAGAAGAAATCGCCAAAGAGATTGAAGGCGCAAAAATCACTTCTCTTGGTAAAATTTCCGAGATCGTTCTGCAATTGCAATCTAACCGTATCGATACAGCAATTATTGAAGGACCTGTAGCCAAATCTTTTGTTAAGAATTTAGCGGGTCTTGTAATTACCGATGCTAAGCCTGAAGTAGAAGATGATGGATACGCAATTGGGATTAAAAAAGGCAATACAGAGCTTCTGGATAAAGTAAATGCTACACTTAAACGTCTAGAATCAGAAGGTAAGATTGATGAATATGTAGCGGCTGCCAGCGAGCTTGCTGAAAGCACGAAGTAAGGAATGTATATTGTTTTAGGTCTGCTGAAGTAAATTGTACGTGTATTACAGAAAATAGCGGAACTTTGCTATTTTCTATTTTTTTGGAGATAGGAGGATAAGATATTGGATATTACTTTATTTAGAATGGCTTATGATTATCGTGATCTTTTCTTGACTGGACTACAATATACCTTGCTACTAGCTGTTCTTGGTGTATTATTTGGCTTCATTCTTGGGATTATCGTCTCTCTACTGCGCATGTCAAAATGGAGAGTGTTACGTTTCTTAGCCACAGCTTGGGTTGAATTTTTGCGGGGCACTCCAATGCTTGTACAACTGTTTCTCATCCATTACGGGCTGGCGACATTTGGTATTGAGTTTACTCCGATTCAGTCCGGGGCGATTACACTCTCTATTAACAGTTCTGCTTATCTGGCAGAAATTTTTCGCGCTGGGATTCAGGGTGTCGATCGTGGACAAACGGAGGCCGCACGTTCACTTGGAATGAAACAAGGGATGACAATGCGTCATATTGTACTTCCTCAGGCACTTAAAAGTGTCCTTCCGGCAATCGGTAATGAGTTCATTACCATTATCAAGGAATCATCGATTATTTCATTTATCGGAGTAACGGATTTGATGTTTCAAGCTCGTACAGTTACAACGATTTCGTATGATGGCATGACACCACTCGTGATTGCTGCATTTATGTATTTTGTTCTAACATTTACGCTTTCCAAGATCCTAGGTAGACTCGAAAGGAGGCTGAATACCGATGATCGCCGTTAAGAACCTGCAGAAGCATTATGGAAAGCTGGAGATTCTCAAGGGAATCGATTTGGAGATTAAAAAGGGTGAGGTTGTCGTTGTAATCGGGCCCAGTGGTTCGGGAAAAAGTACCTTTCTGCGCTGCTTGAATCTATTGGAGCAGCCTACAGGTGGAGAGATCACTTTTGAAGGGGAATCGATCACCTCAAAGAAGCATGATATCAATGCAACGCGTGAAAAGATGGGGATGGTTTTTCAGCAGTTTAACCTTTTTCCGCACAAAACTGTTCTGCAAAACATTACGCTCGCCCCGATTAAAGTAAGAAAACAGCAGCAGGCTGTAGCCGATAAATTCGCAATGGAGCTCCTCAAGACGGTAGGGCTTGAAGATAAAAAGGATGTTTATCCAGCTCAATTGTCCGGTGGACAAAAGCAGCGGATCGCGATTGCTCGTGCATTAGCCATGCAGCCGCATGTGATGCTTTTTGATGAGCCTACCTCAGCGCTTGATCCGGAAATGGTAGGAGAGGTACTTGAGGTTATGAAAAAGCTTGCCGAAGACGGAATGACAATGGTTATTGTTACTCATGAGATGGGCTTTGCCCGTGAAGTAGGCGACCGCATTCTGTTTATGGATGGCGGGTTTATCGTTGAACAGGGTACTCCTGAACAAGTATTTGGTAATCCTACACATGCTCGGACTAAGGATTTTTTAAGTAAAGTATTATAAATAATTCTTCAAAACGGCCCTGGACAAGTATCCGGTGGCCGTTTTGTTATAGGGTCCTGAGGGTAATGTGGGAATATATCGCTGGGGGCTGAGTTCATTTATTTATGTAAACCATGTATAATAGATGGTCAGTCAATCAACAGGAAAAGGAGTACATACATAATGAGAGATGATCTACGCCGGATAGGCATTATTGATATTGGTTCGAACTCCATTCGTCTTGTAATTTATGATACAACGCGCGAAGGAGGCTATAAGATCATCAAGGAGTGTAAGTACTCCGCTCGCCTTAGTGAGAAGATTACCAAGGAGAATAGACTGGAACAAAAGGACATGGAAACGATTGTTCCAGTCTTGCGGCAGTTTAAGGAAATCTGCAACGCTTTTGCAGTGGAAACCATTCGTGCGGGTGCAACGGCAGCCATTCGTAATGCGGCTAACTCAAGTGAAATAATAAGCTTTTTGTCACAATCCTCTTCCATTCCGATTGAGGTGATCAGTGGCCACCAGGAGGCATATTATGGTTTCTTGGGTGTTATTAATGCCTTTAATGTAGAGGATGGTTATGTGATTGATATTGGTGGCGGGAGTACTGAAATCACTCTTTTTTGTGAACGGCGTTATCAACACAGCATTTCTTTCCCGTTCGGGGCAGTAAATACCAATCTAATGTTTGGTCAAGGTGGGAATTGGAGCGATGAGCAGATTCACAAGCTGCAGACTTTTGTTCTGGGCAGACTGGTTGAGCATGATTGGCTAAGTGCCAAAGCTGGGCTTCCTTTATTCGGATTAGGAGGGACGGTTCGTTCTTTAGGGAAGCTGGATCAGAAGACACGAGCATACTCATTGCCTAACTCCCATGGCTATACGATGACCAGTGAGACGATCGAGCACTTTATGAACACCCTACCTTCAATGCCTTACGAAAAACGTAAGGATTTAGATGGATTATCTAAGAGTCGGGCAGATATCATTGTATCTGGATTGATTATTTTCCATACGGTGTATCAGTATATTGGAGCGAGTGAGGCGGTAATCAGCGGGGAAGGGCTCAGAGAAGGCTTGCTGCATGATCTGCTGGAGCCGGAGCAGCCAGTGCGTGATAGTGCTTTGGAATATAGCTTAAACACGATCATTCGCTTTGATATTCATACTTCCAAACGGTATTTAGATCATATCAACAAGCTAGCACTCAGCCTGTTTGACGCATTTAAAGATGAATCGAATAGAGCAGAGCACGAGATGTTAATTTACGTGTCCATCATGCTGCATCGTACGGGAACGAATATTAACTATTACCAATCCAAAAGACATACTCTGTATTGGTTGATGAATTCACCGATTCGTGGACTTACCCACCGTCAGCTTATTCTTTGCGCTATGATTGCCTCATACAGCACAAAAAGCCGGAAGCAGAAATTGTCCCAACAACATAAGGACATTTTGCTGCCAGCCGACGAAGAGTGGATTCATAAGCTCGGGTCGCTTGTCCAGCTTAGCATTGCACTGGACAGCACGGAGATTGGAATTGTAAGCGGCCTGAAGGCCAATCTGCACGGCAATACGCTTCATCTGGACTTAGAGGGCGCATCGTCACTGTTAATTGGCCTAGAGGACATTGAGAACGCGATAAAAGCATTTAAGAATGCTTGGGCGGTGAAGGTAAAACTCGGCTTCCCTTCCAACGTGTAACATCCATTGCAGCGAACTGGCTCCGGAAAGGGGCCTTTTTGTCGTCTGGTTGTTCGTAATATCCATTAGCCTGCAAGAAGCTGGCTTTAACATTATCTTTTAGAGACAACTCTAGAATCTTGACGATCTGTTTACGGATACCGCTGTCTCTGACAGGACACATCAGCTCAATCCGGCGGGTTAGGTTTCTAGTCATCCAGTCGGCACTGGATAAATACACCTCAGGTTTGCCGCCATTTTCGAAATAATAGATCCGGGAGTGCTCCAGAAAACGGTCTACGATACTGCGTACGGTAATGTTTTCGCTTAAGCCCTCTATTCCCGGACGTAGGCAGCAAACCCCTCGCACAATTAAGTCAATGGAGACACCGGCTTGGGCTGCGCTATATAAATCGTCGATCACTTGCTGATTAGAGAGCGAGTTCATCTTGGCGATTATGCGAGCGGGTCTGCCTGCCCGTGCATGTTCAGCTTCACGCATCATTAGCTTTTGCAGGGATAAGCTCATATTTGTCGGCGCAACAATGAAGGAATGCCAGTCAAAATTAGCCGAATATCCAGTCATTTGATTAAACAGCTCGGAAGCATCTAATCCGATATCACTTTGTGCGGTGAATAGACTGAGATCTGTGTAGGCTTTGGCTGTACTGTCATTATAGTTTCCTGTGCCTACATGCACGTAACGGCGCAGTTCAGGGCCTTCCTGGCGGACAATCAAGGTTACTTTGGCATGCGTTTTAAGTCCGATCAGACCATAAACGACATGACAGCCTGATTTTTCAAGCTGGCGTGCCCAAGCGATGTTCCGTTCCTCATCAAATCGAGCTTTTAACTCTACAACCACTGTAACTTGCTTACCAGACTCTGCAGCATTGGCTAGTGCAGTAATAAGTGGAGAATTTCCGCTGACACGGTATAAGGTCATTTTAATTGCCATCACTTGCTCATCCTCAGAAGCTTGAATGATAAAGTCTGTCATCGCATCAAAAGACTCGTAAGGGTGGTAGACTAATACATCCCGTTCACGCAGCACCTCGAAGAAATCCTCATTTTCTTGAAATTCAGCAGGATAAACCGGCTCAATAGGTGGATAGTTCATGTAACCAAAACCTTTTAAACTTCCGGCAAAATTACGAAGAAAGCCTAAATCAAGCGGACCTTCAATTTCAAATACGAAGTCCTCCAGCTCAAATTCCGCTTGCAGCTGCTCAAGAGCATAGGGATGGATACCTTTTTGTACTTCCAGACGGGCAGGCACCCCGCGACGGCGCTTGCGCAGCTCTTTTTCGATCTCTTCCAGCAGATCCTCTGCACCTTCCTCATCGATCGTAAGATCTGAGTTACGAGTCAAGCGAAACTCACTAACCGCAACAGGTTCGTAACCGCTGAATAAGGTTTGAATGTGATGGCGGATCACATCTTCAATAAATACAAATTGTCTTTTCTTACTATTAGAACGGTGGGGAAGAGGGATACATCTTGGCAGATTCGAAGGAATTTGCAGGATGGCAAAATAAGGCTCCTCTTCAAGACCATTCTTACGAGTAAGAACAACAGCTAGGTAGATAAACTGGCTGTGCACGAGTGGAAACGGCCGGCTCTGATCAACAGCCATTGGCGTAAGTACAGGATAGATGATATCCCGGTAATACTGTTCTATGGACTGCTCTTGGGCATGGGTAAGATCCTCATAATCCACAAAAACGATGCCTTCTTTATGCAAACTCCGCGAAATATCACGGAACGTCCGGTATTGATCGGCAATGATTTTGGTTACGCGTTTGATGAGGCGTTTATACAGCCCGGAAGGGGTGTAGCCTGTGAAATCTTTTTTAGTATAGCCAGCCCGGATCTGATCCTGAATTCCCGCCACTCGAACGCTTATGAATTCATCCAGATTGCTCGAGACGATCGCCAGAAATCTGGCACGTTCCATTAAAGGGTTATCAGGGTCCTGAGCCTCCTTGAGTACGCGGCGGTTAAATTCGATCCAGCTCAAATCCCTATTGAGGTAAGCAGTGGCTGGACTGCTCTGATTGTTTCTAATCTCTTCTGTATTCATGGGACCTCCAAATATGCTTCGATGTCTATATCTCAAATCTATTTATCATATTCTATCATTTTACTATTGGATGAGGCGTGAAATGTTAAATCTATGTAAAATCTCAAAGAATATTATTTAATTATCTTATATAATAGGATGTGATTGTCGCTATTTTGTTTACATAATCAAAATTACGTTAACTTCTTAATGAGTAAAAGACAATAATTAAACATGTTATTTCAGAATGGTAACAATTACATACGTATAGGTTACAAAATTGTGATATATTAAGTCCTGTCAGTTTTACAAATGACAACAATACATCAGGACATCACACAAGATGTACATAAGCACAGGAAATGTACACGAGCGTATACGGAAGTCATACCGCTTACGCCCATCTAAAGAGGAGGCATTTATGAAGAACAAGTTCAGAACCATTAAAACCCTTGCTGCAGTTATGGGAATTAGTGCATTGCTGCACACTGCTCCTGCTTTTGCAGACAGCGTTCATATTGCAAAGGAAGGCAATACTTTCTATACTCTATCTCAGCAATACAATGTCGGTGTTAATGATTTAATGAAAGCTAATCCAAATGTTGCTGCTCTTAATATTTACGATGGACTTAAAATAACGATCCCAAGTAAAATGCAAGCAGAGTCTGTAGCTACGACAGAAACTCCAGTACTTACACCAAGCTTGAATGTTACTCCAGCATCAAAAACAGTTGAAGCATGGGGCAAGTCCTTTAACTACGAGAAATCGATACAAGTTAAGGCTTCTGCTTATTCCTCAGCGGCTAGTGAGAATGGAGGCTGGGGTGCCGTTGATTATTTCGGGAACCCACTCAAGCTAGGAACCATCGCAGTTGATCCAAGTGTAATTCCTCTCGGAACAAAAGTATTGGTTACCGGACATTCACACGCAGGATTGCCTAAAGAAGCTTTTCTGGCTACTGCAACCGATATGGGAAGTGCCATTAAAGGTAACCGGATCGATATCTTTATCCCAGGCAGCCAAAGCTTTGTAGCCGATTTTGGTTATCAATATGTACAATTATACATTGTTAAATAGCTAGATAAAAATATAGAGATTTATTATAGAGATATGAAATGGTTTTAAATAGGTTAAACAAGAAACGGAGGGAGTCCTTAGCGGCTGCCTCCGTTTCTTGTTTATTTATTTTTAGAGACCTGCAGCAATTGAGGAACGGTAACGAAAGAATAGCCACGTTTACGCATTATCGTGATTACCTCAGGTAAAGCCTGAATTGTTCCGCGAAGATCACTACCCGGCCCACCTCCACCATGCTGAAGGATAATTGCTCCTTTTCCAGCATTAGCTAAGATGTTATTTCTAACTTGAGTTTTGGAAAGTCCCTTCCAGTCCAACGAATCCACATTCCAATTTACAAGCTTATAACCATGATTTTTTGCCCATCTCAACTGTTGCTCAGAGATATCTCCATAGGGTGGACGAATCAAGCGTGGTTTATATCCGGCTAAGGTTTGAATAATGTTCTCGGTCTCAATGATCTGTGATCTGAAATCATGCATCTTTAGCTTTACAAACTGAGGATGATCATAAGAGTGATTTCCAATAGCATGTCCTTCTCTAATCATCCTCTTCACTAGAGCGGGATGTTTCTCGGCTCGGCTTCCCACCACGAAGAAGGTTGCTTTGACATGATATTTCTTAAGAACATCTAGCAATTGGGGTGTAAACCTTGGGTCAGGCACATCATCAAAAGTTAAGGCGATGACTTTATTCCGAGGACCGCTGGTCTTAAAGGTTTCGGGATATTTGTGTAATAGCTGACTCAGAGACAAGCCCTTAGTGTTCTTATTGTTGCTGCTCGTTGAATTATTTGTAGTAGAAGTTCCCGCAGATATCGCCTTGTCTTCGTCAGTGGTTTGCGTGCTTTTAATTTGATCCTGTGAGGATTTCTGACTCTGAGCTGGGGCTGAAGCAACCTCTGCTGAAGAGGTTGGAAATAGCAGGACAATGATTGATCCTAATACTACTAGCAGTTTCTGGACTCTCCGTTGATCATACATCCCCATATGCCTCCTTTACTACCTGATCATCACCATATTCTTCATTGTTATCTCCATTGAAGGATGAATTTATGCCGTTTCTTCAAGGTCTCTGGTAAAGATTTCTTGCACACCCTAATGCGTGTATACTAAATAGAACGGGATATTCCCGGGCCAATTATAGACAGGTGGAAGGATGGGGACAAGGATGTCAGAATTGTTTGCACCTTATGAATTGAAGGGTTTAACGCTGAAAAATCGTATTGTTATGCCGCCTATGTGCCAGTATTCGGTAGATAAAGAGGATGGCATTCCTAATGATTGGCATTTTGTTCATTATGTAAGCCGTGCTATTGGAGGTACTGGTCTAATCATTGTCGAGATGACTGGAGTACATCCGGACGGTAGAATAACGAACCGGGATACAGGGATTTGGAGTGATACACATATAGAGGCTTATCGTAAGCTCACAGATAGTGTACATGCCTATGGGGCAAAAATAGCTATTCAACTAGGCCATGCCGGACGTAAAGCGGTCGATGCTGAACCGCCGGTTGCCCCTTCTGCAATTCCATTTGATGCTCGTTCTAAGCAGCCACAGGTACTTTCTAAGGAAGGAATCCTTGAGATGATAGAAGCCTTTCGTGCTGCCGCTCGTCGAGCTGTGGAGGCAGGATTTGATACTGTGGAGATTCATGGTGCGCATGGCTACTTAATTCACCAGTTTCATTCACCTCTGACTAACATTAGATTGGATGAATATGGACAAGATCCAGCACTTTTTGGAGTACAAGTAGTTGCAGCAATTCGAGAAGTAGTGCCAGTAGATATGCCCTTGATCATGAGGGTTTCTGCGAAAGAATATGTTGATGGTGGATATGATGCTGACTATGCCCTGGAGTTTTGCCGCCGATATAAGGATGCTGGAGTGGATATGTTCCATGTGTCTTCAGGTGGTGAAGGGCCCATTGGCTCTAATGGTGGACCTAATGCGGGCCCAGCCTACCAAGCAGATCTGGCAGAATATATTCGCAGTGGATTACAAGTGCCAGTAATTGCGGTAGGACGGCTTGAAGCCTATTCTGAGGCACAGTCCATCATTGCAGAAAAAAGGGCGGAGCTTGTAGCTATTGGCCGTGGGATGTTAAGTGATCCTTATTGGGCTCTACATGCTGAAGAAGCGCTTGGTGGCGTACATGATGTACCTAAACCTTATGAACGTGGGATTTGGAAAAGAGGCTAGACCGTTTTCAATGTGAAGTTTGTCACAGATTTTATGCTCCTTCTAAGGCAATCTTAATAAAGATAAAATTTGAAGGAGCTTGATAACGTGGGGACGGTTCTAAGTAACGAACGGCTGACAGATGGTGTGTATCACCTTAAGGTAGAGACGAATAGTGGCGGAGCAATGGGTCAATTCTACATGTTACGGGCATGGGGAGCTTACCCCATCCTATCCAGACCCTTAAGTATACATGAAGTACACGAGGATAGTGTTGAATTTCTGTATCACGTAGTTGGGGAAGGTACGGAGATATTCTCACGACTGGGTTCAGGTGATTCGGTAGAGCTTGAGGGCCCTTTTGGAAATGGATTTCCACAGGTCGAAGGGAAGGTTGCGCTCATTGGCGGTGGGATAGGAATTGCACCGTTATATTATTGTGCGAAGCAGCTTCCGGGGAGTGATATCTTTTTGGGCTTTAGCCGTGAAGCTTACCGGACAGAAGCATTTCGCCCACTTGCAAGTGAGCTTGTAGTCGATGTTGGCGGTTTAATTTTGGATAGTGTGGATTTCAGCCAATATGATCATGTCTTTGTCTGCGGCCCACACCCTATGCTTAAAGCTGCTCAACGTAAAGGCATTGCTGCTGAAGAAGCAGGCAGTAGAACGAAAGTATACCTTTCTCTAGAGAACCGAATGGCTTGTGGAATTGGAGCCTGTCTGGTCTGCAGTGTATCCTGCCGTGATGGCCAAAAGAAGGCCTGTGCAGACGGACCTGTGTTTCTTTCTGAGGAGGTGATTTTCCATGACTAAGTTGAACACAACAATTGCTGGCGTTCATTTTAAAAATCCAATTATAATGGCCTCTGGAACGTTTGGTTTTGGCCGTGAATATGGCAAGCTGTATGATGTGTCTCTGCTGGGTGGAATCTCTGGCAAGGGGTTAACCCTCAATCCGAAAGCGGGGAATCCCGGCACTCGTGTATATGAGACAGCTTCTGGTATGCTGAATAGTGTGGGACTCGAGAATCCGGGTGTAGCTGCATTTTTAGATAAGGAATGCCCTTATTGGGAAACACTCGATACTGCTCGTTTGGTCAACCTGGGTGGAGGCACACTTGAAGATTATGTTCTTGGTGCTGAGATGATTCAGCGGGATGCAGATGCTCGTGCGAGTGCAGGTAAGACAGCAGTGGACATGATTGAATTGAATATTTCTTGTCCAAATGTTAAAGAGGGCGGCATTGCGTTTGGGATCCAAACTTCAGAAGCTCAAAAAGTAGTACAGGCTGTTAGACGCGCAACTAAACTGCCCCTCGCTGTAAAGCTGTCGCCGGGAGCTGAAAATATCGTTGAAATGGCACAAATGTGTCAGGAGGAAGGAGCAGACGCTGTCTCGCTCATCAACACGATCTCAGGAATGAAGATTGATGTCCGCCGCAGAAGCAGTGTATTCAATAACTTATATGCTGGATTGTCTGGACCTGCGATTAAGCCTGTCGCTCTGCGTATGGTGCATCAAGTTGCACAAAACGTAACGATTCCCGTGATCGGAATGGGTGGCATCACTTCAGCAACGGATATCATCGAGTTTATTATGGCAGGTGCTGCAGTTATCCAAGTGGGAACTTATAATTTCATGAATTTGCGTGCAGGTAGTCAGCTAGTTGCAGAGCTTGAGCAATTTATGGTTGAAGAAAATATTCAATCACTAGAGGAAATACGGGGCATTATATAAAGTGAAGTAGTGAGGGGAATACTATTGACTACTAACCAGATTGATCCTGAGGATATTGAGCTGAAGGCGACCGCTGTCGGACGTGATCTCTTGCTCTTAATTAGTGGAGGGGTTCGGCATATTGGTGCCACGAGTACTGCTTATCTGGAGGGGGAGCAGGTTAAAGTACTGACTTCAGCGGTTCCTCATCACAAAGAGCACACGATAAGCGAGCTCATAGCGATCAGAGTAGCTGAAGCGCTGAACAAGACAGTGACAGTAGTGATGGGGATTCATTACGACAATCTCACGAAAGAAGGTATTATGGAAGTCGTGGAAATTGTGAATTTAAAAGTAAATCAATATTTAGCGCAACAAATATGAAACGGTAGTGGCAATTCTACGTAAAAGATAGCATGTGAGGAATTAAATTATCTTTTGGAGGAATGAAACCATGTCTATATTTAAAAGATTGCGCGATTTAACCATGTCTAATGTGAACGCGATTATTGACAAAGCAGAAGACCCGATTAAAATGACAGATCAATACATTCGTGATATGACCGAAGATTTAGAAGATGCAGAAAAAGCTGTAGCGGCGCAAATCGCCATTGAGAAGAAATTCAAACAGCTGTATGAAGAACAAGAAGCGCTTGTTAAAAAACGTACCCAACAGGCTCATGCAGCAGCTCAAGCGGGTAATGTTGACCTTGCTCGCCGCGCTCTGGAAGAGAAAAATGCTGCTGAAGCTAAACTGGTAGAATACAAAGCCAGCTTTGATCAGAACAAAGCCTCTGCGGATAACCTTCGTGGCAAGCTTGAAGAGATGCGCAAACAGCTTACTCAAATGAAGAACAAACGTGAGACATTGGTTGCACGTTATAACGCTGCCAAAGCTCAAACCGAGATCAACAAAGCAATGAGCGGATTTAGCTCCGATTCAGCGTCTGCAGGTCTCAAACGTATGGAAGATAAAATGCTGCAAGCAGAAGCTCAGGCTGAAGCCAGCAATGAGATGAGTTCAGGCAATAAATCTCTGGATGATGAATTCGAGAAGCTGAACAAAGATCAAGCGGTTGAAGATGAACTGGCGGCTCTGATGAAACAATACGAGAAGCAATAACATTTGATCTTTAGCCGGTTCACGGCTGGTGTTCACAGGCGAAGGAGAGACAGAAATTCGTTTCTTCTTCGCTTTATCTATGCTTATGAAAGGCATGCAAAATGATTAAGCGGGGGCTATAGAATGGATCTCCATATTCTGGTGTCCATGGTCGTGTGGACGGTGAGCGGCGCTGTGTTGCTGTTTGTACTGATGTATATAGATTCACTTTTTACTCGTTATAACGATATAGAAGAGTTAAAGGCTGGAAATATGGCGGTGACTACACGGTTTGTAATGAAGCTTCTAGCTCAGGCCTTCATTTTATCTTCATCGATAGCGGCTTCCAATAGTTTGTTAGATGCGTTGCTGATTTCGTTGGTATCATTTTTGCTTTTGTTAATTTTAGAAAGAACGGTTCGACTTCTACTAGCAAATTGGGGGAAGCTGGATCTGGATCATGGTACACAGCTTGGTAAAATCGGATATGGCCTGCTATCAGGTTCACTGCAAATTACGGGTGCTTTAATTATTACTGCCTTTATGTAGGAGGAACGATCAAGTTGAGTATGTGGAAACGTATAGGTAACCTTTTCTCTAAGCCAGCGCCTCAGGAAGTTCAAAAAAGTATGCTTAATTTGTCTCCCGGAGACATTTGTGAAGTATCGCTTGTCACCTATGAAGTCACTGGCCGGACACATAATCGGGGCCGTAATGCTGTAGTTCTGACCCTTAGAGATGGAAGCCAGATAGCTTATCTTCATATAGAAGAGCGGGAACAGCTGCAATATGGATTGTACAGACCTATCGATGGGCGGTTAGATAATCCTGCTGAGGTACCAGCAACTCTTGAGCTCGATGGCTATACATTTTTCCTGGAGGAAGAATATGAAGGTTTTGTTGCTGTTGCAGGTCAGACTCCATTTATGAACGGTGGAGAGCAGCATGTGTGGCAATATCAATCCGATGATTCACGTCTACTGCGTGTAGAATGGCAACATGGACGGTTTATGCTTTATGAAGGGGAGAAAATAATCCCTGGGGATGTAAAGGTAATTAGAGCATCCTAGCCTAGTAGAGAAGTAACAGATCACTATACCGGAAAAGATTTGTAGAAAAGGCTACTGCCCATTAACATGGATGGTGGCCTTTTGTGTTTATAATTTTACTTCAAGAGGTGTCATGTTAAAATAATATTTATTACTGCAAACATCGACGTTTCAGAGCGGAGGTCTTTATGAAGGAAAATAAATTTCAGCGTGAAGCGCTGCAAGTAAAAGAAGCTCAGGCCAAAATAATCAAATATGCTAATCCGCTAGAATCAGAAGACGTATCACTGGATGAGTGTAGTGGACGTTATTTGGCTGAAAAAGTGATCGCTCCACACCCATTTCCTGCGTTTAATCGTTCGAGTATGGATGGATATGCGATTATCGCGGGGGATACCCGTAACTGTGTTAATGGACAAGTGGTATGGTTAGAAATTGTGGATAATATTCCGTGTGGTGCAGTGCCTGCGGTAGATATAACTCCGGGAACAGCCGCAAGAATTATGACTGGTGCACAAGTACCGGTTGGTGCAGATGCTGTGGTGATGCTGGAGGTCACGGAGAGACGTGAAGAGGAAGGCAAGACTTACGTTGGAATTCGAAAAAAACTAGAAGCAAACAGCAATATCACACCTCAAGGTTTCGAATTAAGCCAAGGTGATCTTGTATTGCCAACAGGAACGTTAATCTCTGCGGGGGATATAGCTGTTCTTGCAGCGTTTGGATTACATACCGTGAAAGTCTATCGTCGTCCCAAGGTAGCCATCTTTGCTACAGGAACTGAGCTGCTGGAAGTGCATGAGCCGCTGGTGCCTGGCAAAATCCGCAATAGTAACTCCCCTATGCTCGAAGCTCTAGTCAAAGAGACAGGGGGTGTTCCAGTAATGTTAGGCGCTATTGTAGATGATCTGGAGCTGGCTAGAAGTAAAGTACAGATGGCGCTGGAAACTTATGATTTTGTGATTACTACGGGTGGAGTTTCTGTGGGGGATTATGATATCATGGGCGACTTGGTTCGTGAACAAAGTGGAAATATGTTGTTCAACAAAGTGACGATGCGTCCGGGAAGCGTAACTACTGCTGCGGTTAGAGGGGGTAAGCTGCTGTTAGCTTTATCCGGAAATCCGGGGGCTTGTTTCGTTGGGTTTCAACTGTTTGCACGGCCTGTGATTTCACTGATGCAAAGTGCTTCTCAGCCTTTTTTACCGGAATGGAGCGCTACACTCGGTACAGATTATAAAAGAGTGAATAATTTTACTAGATTTGTGCGAGCTCGGTTAGAAATAAGCGACGGCAGCCTGTTTGCTTATCCGGCACTCATTGATGAATCTTCCGTAACGGTTACGATCAAGGATAGCGACTGTCTGATAGTTGTACCCCCAGAAGAAAAGGGGCTGTCCGCCGGAGATAAGGTAACAGTGATCAAGCTGCCAGGAGAGATTCGGGGCTAGATGTGGAGGGTACTCAGGCCATCGATGATGAATAAAATTTCACCGCAGGTATTGGAGTAATTAAAGGTATTTGATATCCAAGCACGTACGGTAATCAACATATAATTGCGGGGTCAACGACATTATTTCCAACATTTCAACATATGAAAAATTCACAATAGATAAGTAAAAAACAACTTTCCTGCTAACCCAATTGTCGCTAACAACCGGTTTTAAGGGGGGATTTTACCCCGGAAATTAGAATAAGAAAACCCACTTGCGTACCGTAAGTGGGTTTTTAGTGCAACAATAACAGGGTTGGGAGTGCCCGCCGAATGTTAATTCAAATTTGAAAGATGGCGGAATGAAGTGTCCGGGTAGACGACACAATCATTGTAATTCTCTATCGGAAGAGTCGCTGCTCTGCTGGTTGGAGTTATTAGCCTGCACCACTGCCGAGATTAATCCCCCGCGGATGCTTAAGGACTCAGATGATCTTATTTGTTTATTTATCTCTTTTTGAGCGGGGTTTCGGACCTCAGTGTCGCTATTTCATTGAATGGAGCCCATATTTACTTATTTCAGGCCAATAGCGACCTTGGGGTCCATTGGCAATCCAAATGTGAGATAATCCTGCGTTTAAGGTCAGCTGAGTCCGATAACAACTCTGCACTAGCGAAGAGCGGCTACTCATCCGAAGTATAAACTCCCTTTGGTGATAATTAATTATCGACACGCCGCTCAATCGCCTCAGACATCGTTTTATCCGTTAGATGAGCGTAGATCTCAGTTGTTTCGGTGGATGCGTGCCCGAGCTGTTCCTTCGTTTTATAAATATCATTTTGCAGATAATAATCTGTTGCAAAAGAATGACGCAGCTTATGAACCGTAAGATATGGTTTACCAAAGCGTTTAGCGTACTTAATAATCATTTCTTGAATCGCACGTTTGGTCATACGTTTGCCTTCTTGACGCCCGTTAGGGAGAGAGATAAACAAGGCTTTTTCTCTCTTGGGTGTTTTGTAGCGAGACTGGCGCAGACTAAGATAAAGAGCTAGATCATCTTTAGCTTGCTCTCGAAAATAGACAGGTGTCTTAAACGTTTCGTCATTATTCCCTTTGCGGGTAACATAGAGCAACTTGTTGTTAACATCCAAATCGTCTACGTTTAGATTAACTACCTCAGATACACGCAGGCCAGAGTTCAGAATCAAGCTGGCAATACAGGCGTCGCGCTCGTGATTTAATTGAAACGAATAATAAGCCTGTTTGTTGCCCTCGACATCCCGTCCATAACCTTCATAAATGTACCCCACAAACTCCAGTAATTCCTCATCTTCCAAAATCTTACCCTTTAACTTAGCGGCAGTATCCTTTGGTTTATGTGTTCGTTTGACCTCAACCTTAGCCATAATGTTGCGTTTAAGCAATGGATAAAAGTTCTCATCCTCGGCGATTTGACTTAAATAATGAAATAAGGAGCGTAATGCAGATAACTTACGGGATACAGTAACACGAGTGTTCGTTCCCTCGGCGCGAGTAGTTAGGTGCAACCGATATCCGACAATACTGTCCATATGTAGGGTTTCCAATTCTAGAAGCGTGATCTCGGTATTTGAGCCAGCTTGAGATAAGCCCTCTGCACGCAACCAGCCGAAAAAAGATTCATAATCCCGGATATACTCCAGCAGTGTGGAAGGGGAGAGATCTGGGCGTTTATAATCAATAAACTGCTGAACGAACCAGGGCATGAGGGGTAGCTTTTGATCAAGTTTTTTACGGTCATCGTTCTTTTGAACGCTCATGTGATTCACCTTTTTCCATAGATTGCATAAAATCTCTTCCTTCTATCTTAACATGTTTTGTCCCAGATTGGACTTCGAATGAAGGGAAAACTAGGGCCGAGCCTTGCTCCTGATGCCGGTAAGCTTTATGATGTGAAGTAAACATAAATGTCAGAGGTGCACATAATGAAACTTGAAATTGAGCTGGTTCCCAAAGAACGTAAGCATACTATAAGCAGATTAATGCAGTTCTACCTATATGATTTCACCCGTTATTTAGAATTTGATGTCAATCAAGACGGGGTATTTCCAGCCTATCCGGGTCTAGAAGCTTATTGGAGTAGCGGAAATAATAAATCAGCGTATTTGTTTAAGGTGGACGGGCATATTGCTGGTTTTGCTTTGGTGGACAGGTTATTGCGTAATCCTGAAGGCCAGTTTTATATGACTGAGTTTTTTGTGATGCAAAAATACCGCCGAAGTGGTGTAGGTACATGGGCTGCGCATAAGCTCTTTGATATGTACTCTGGGGAATGGAAGGTTTCACAAGTCCGTGCGAATACACCTGCTCGTGATTTCTGGCATAAAGTGATCGGGGACTATACCCATGGAGAGTTTCAAGAGCGCTTTAATCCACAACAAGGCAACCCCAGCCAATACTTCAACACATTAACTATTAATAGGATTAAGAAATAAAAAACCTTATATTGCTGGTTTCTTTTAGCTAAGGAGCTTACTACTAACATCAAATACGAATTGTAATGAAGGGAGCATCTAATGCTCTCTCTTTTTAGTTAACATAATATTAATTATGTTAACCTATTAAACCATTCACCATAAAAAGGGTCGTTGGTTTATTTTTTGTGTTCAAAATACCCAGTCAGTGAGGGCAATATTGCATATCTTATGATGTACTCAATTACAAAGGAGGAGTCAACAATGGGCGAATTTGCAGGTGGATACGGTGGTTTCACTTCCACAGGAGCTATTCTGGTTCTGTTTATCCTGTTAGTTATCATTACTAAAACCCTCTGTCTGTAATCCTTTAACTTCACAAATTAAAGGTTCCGTCAGTCTAAATGACTGGCGGATTTTTTATGTCCAGATAAGTACATTAGGGGAGGGGAATACATGTGACTAAGGATATTGACATAAAACTAATCCGAAATATATATTAAACAGTGTTCAAAGATTAAACAGTGTTCAACTTATGAGGAGACAAATTTATGACTAAAGAACAACGAAAAGTACGTGAGCGTGAAGAAATGAGAAATCTGATCCTGCAAAATGCAGCTTTATTGATTGCTGAAGAGGGAATAGAGAAGCTCTCTATCCGAAAAATCGCTGAGAAAATCGAATATTCTCCGGGAATTATTTATCATTATTTTAAAGGCAAAGAAGAGATTATCGAGAGCTATTTGCAACAAAAATATACGGATATGCTTACTGAGCTTCAGTCTGTGCAACAAGAGGTACAGCAGGAATTACCTCCAGATACACTTTTAAAACGATCATTGGAGAAGTTCATCAGGATGTCTCTTTCTACGGGTGTAGAATACCAGAATATCATGCTAAACAATACACCTGCTGTTCTTAGTTACACAGCTGTTCTATTTAGAGGAGCTGCACAGGAACGTAACGCGATTGGGATGCTCTGCCAGGGCTTGCTCAGATTTGAAGCGCAAAAAAACCGTGAAGAAGCTTTCGTAGAACTCACTGCTCAGGTGATATGGAGTGCAGCGTTCGGTTTAATTATGCGTTTGCTTGTCGAAAAAGATCTGCCTGATGATCATGTCGAAGCTCTGATTTCATGTCATTTGGATTCAATGGTTGCTATTGCCTCCAGGTAAAATCTAAATATTTTCATGAAGGGAGGGGGAGGTTGTTATAAAACATATAAGGAAAGTCGTAGTGCTGTCGGTGTTGATTTCGGTTATTGCAGTGTTTGCAACAGCGGTTGGGTTGTTTTCAGATGGGATAAGGGATGGAACAAAATATACTTTTACGTCAATATGGGGCGAGGATGTAAAGCTTCAGGGGTCAGGAGTGTACAGCCATGATTCTGTCTCTGCGGCGGCACAAGCTAAAGCACAGGATGGTGTTACATTATTTTTTGCCATACCTTTACTGCTCAGTTCGCTCATCATGACATTTAAAGGCTCGATAAAGGGTAGGATGCTCCTTACGGGCACTCTGGGGTACTTTTTATATACTTACGCATCCTACAGCTTTCTGACGATGTACAATTCATTGTTTTTAGTTTATGTGCTATTGTTTTCTTTAAGTTTTTTCGCATTCATCCTAGCTTTATTTTCCTTTGATAAAGAATCCATACATACTTACTTTAAAAACAGTGTACCTTCTAAAGGAATCGGCTTTTCACTAATGGTTATTGCTTTTATGATTTTATTGCTCTGGCTAGGGAAAATACTGAATTCACTACTGGGGGGAACACCGCCACAAGGGCTAGAGCACTATAGTACGTTGGTAATTCAAGTTTTGGATCTTGCGATCTTAGTCCCATTAGCAATTGTAACGGGGATTATGGTCATTCGTAGACAACCTTTTGGGTACCTACTGGCAACTGTCGTTGTTTTTAAAGGAGTTACATTACTGCTAGCAATTACGGCAATGCTGGCGGCAATGATCTATAGCGATGTGGCTGTGTCTATAGCCGATTGTGTTATTTTTCCGACGATGGCTGTTGCTATTGCTGCTTGTATGGTTATTTTGTTAAAGCATGTACGTGAACCCTAAAGATAATAAGTGACCAGCGAGCGGAAGGGAGCGATTAGAATGAAGGCAATAATTATGTTTACCTCGAAATATGGGTGTGCGGAGAAAGCGGCTTATTTATTAAAATCTCAACTGGGCGAAGAAACCGAAGTAGTTAACCTGATGCATGCTAAAGAGCCGACACTGGAACGATATGATACGGTCATCTTGGGAGGATCTATTTATTATGGAAAAATCCAAAAACAAATGACTGATTTTACAGCAAAATATCAAAATGAACTAGGGAAAAAACGAGTAGGATTGTTTGTTTGTGCAGGAGCAACAGGTGAACAAGCCTCACAAGAATTGAAATCTGCATTTCCAGAAGTGTTATATGACCAATCGGTGACGAAAGAAGTTTTTGGAGATGAGATCTATGAAGAGAAGCTAACTTTGCTAGACCGGTTTGTACTGCGGATGGTAAAAGGAAAAAATAAGAACGTAAAGGGGTTGTCAAAAGAGACGATAGAGCGTTTTGCTCTTGCTATGAAAAGGTTGTGAAAGTGAGTGGACGATCGAGCTTCTGAATGCACTTCAGATGATAGTTAACATAATTATGATTATGTTAACTATCATCTCGACATTCAAAAAAAGTAGTCCTTCTTGTGAGAAGAGATTAACTCCTCGTAGTGAGTCTCTGTTCATCGAAACATGAAAACCCTACAGAATCGTGCAGATAAAGTCGGGAAGATAAAAACCTTCTCTGATAACCTTTAATTAACGAGGGGAGGAAACGTCATGGATACGCTGGTACAACTGAACAAAGCAATAAGCTATATTGAGGAGAACCTAACAAATCCCATTGATTATCAGGAGGTTGTGAAAATAGCCTGCTGTTCGGAATATCATTTTACTCGTATGTTTTCCTTCCTAGCAGGCATTTCTCTGTCGGAATACATCCGGCGTCGACGTCTAACTTTGGCAGCACTCGAGCTTTCACAAAGTAATATCAAAATTATCGATGCCGCTCTGAAGTATGGTTATAATTCGCCTGATTCCTTTTCTAGGGCTTTCCATAGCATGCATGGGGTTAGTCCTTCGGAAGCTCGGGTCCATGGACATTCTCTTAAGGCGTTCCCTCGGATGTCGTTTCAGCTGACTATTAAAGGAGGAAATGAAATGAATTATCGTATTGAAAATAAAGAATCTTTTCGCATCGTGGGCATAAAAAAACGGGTTCCAATCATTTTCCAAGGGGTCAATCCGGAGATTGCGTCGATGTATGAAGGGTTGACGCCGGAAATGATTGATGAGATGAAGAGATTTTCTGATGTTGAGCCCTCAGGATTTATAAGCGCCTCTACAAATTTCTCTGAAGGACGTATGGAGGAAAAAGGAGAGTTCGATCATTATATTGGCGTTGCCACTACGAAAGATGCATGGAATGGCCTGGATCAGCTGGAAGTGGCGGCCTCTATGTGGGCTGTATTCACAGTCGTCGGCTCTTTTCCGAGTGCGCTACAAGAGATCTGGGGGCGAATATATTCGGAATGGGCTCCGTCATCGGGATATGAGCTGATTAAAGGGCCTGAAATTCTATGGAATGAGCACAAAGATATCACATCGCCAAATTTTAAAAGTGAAATATGGGTGCCTATCACTAAGAAATAAAAGAGTTTGGTTGGACTAATGAAACTGAGAGCTGAATATCCTTTCACAACGAAGCTGCCGCGAAAAATCATTCCGGCAGCTTCGTCAAGCTATAGGCAGGATATTTCAAAAATGTTGTAGAAGTACAACCTATCGTGTTAAAGACAGAACGGGAAAATCATATTTACTCCGCATTCATGAACCTTCTATAGAGGACATGAAAGGTCTGCAACATACATACAGCGGCATTCTTGGAGAATTGCAAATGCTTGAGAAGCTGGGAAGCTGGAGCAGCAACGAAATACAGACTCCCGTAAGAAACAATGAGGGTGAACTTATTACGATCATTGAATACGAAGGTGAACTGCTAAACTGCTCCGTCCTCACCTGGTTGGATGGAAGAGACATGAATATGAATGATGTTAACAATCTTGAACTGGTAAAAGAACTGGGATCTCAAATAGCAGAACTGTATACTTTTTTTCGGCAGTACGAACATACAGGTATGGAGATTCGACCGAGTCAAGGTAAAGCTTATAATGAACGGATGATCCGTGTGATTCATTCGGTTGTGAAAAAGAATTTATTTACGCCTTCTGATGCTAATGTCATTGAACAAACGCTGCAATTGATCAACTCCCGGTTAGATGACCATGGCGGGGAGGCTGGCCCGGACCTTATTCATGGGGATTTGTGTATGGGTAATATCATCATCACAACCGAAGGAAAGGTGCGTTTCATCGATTTTGGCTTTTTCGGTAACGGTTATGCCTTACTTGATGTAGCCATGGGAGCTATGATGCTGCTATCCGATCGAAGAGATACTTTCCTAAAGGGGTATTACAGAGAGTGTGAAAATACAGTGAAAGATCTACAGCAGTTGGAAGGTTTAATGTTGGTCGCTATTATTGGGTATTACGTCTTCCAGATAGAGAATGTACAAGTTCATGACTGGATGCGTGAAAGAATGCCCAAATTATGCGCTGAGTATTGTCGCCCCTTCCTCAATGGTGAAAGTATATTTTATAAAATATGAAATGGAACGTTCATGGTTGAACTAACGAGGACTGGTATGTTTGATAAAAATTGATTATAACCGTTTATCACCAAACGTGTTATCAAAAAAAATAGTAAAATACTGTTAAGCGCGATGGCTGTCGATGCATTTATTTCGATTATATTATAACAAGGAATGAAAGGGGGAATGGTGTTGATTGAACATAGCAATCTTGAAGAATTTCAAGATCCGGTAAATTACGATCTTGAATTTGACGGTGAAATGGACAAATATCAGTTCTATCTTGAGCTTGCCAGATTGAGTCCTGGGGAAGTGTTAGAACTTGCTTGTGGTACAGGCTTAACAACGATCCCCCTCTCGAAAGCCGGTATAACAATGACCGGTGTAGATATCTCTTCAGCGATGATTGCTTATGCGCGGTTGAAGGCGAAAGGGCTGACTGTAACTTTTATGGAAGGTGATGCCCGTACCTTCGAATCGGACAAGCGATTTTCGATGATTTATTTGACTGGTAATGCTTTTCAGGCATTTTTAAGTGATCAAGATCAAAGCGATTTGCTCACGACCGTTCACAAACATTTACAACCTCATGGAATCTTTGCATTTGAGACCCGTAATCCGGAGGGAACGGATTTATCCGATCAAGAGGAGACAGAATGGGGATCATTTATTGATAAGGATGGAAATAACGTCAAGATATCAGGCACCCAATGTTACGATGCTGGCCAGCATATCATGCATTGGGTCACGATGCGTGATTGGGGGTATAAGCGAACGACTTCCCGAATTGCTTGTCGGTTCACGGATCCGAATACGCTACATTCTTTATTAACCCGTCACGGCTTTCGCGTCGAACATCAATATGCTGACTGGGATAAAACGCCGTTTTCTCCGTCATCTTCATCTATCATTAGTGTTTGTAGGAAATGTTAGGAGAAACGTAATGCATTGCGATAGAACCCCCCTCAGATTGAGGGGGATTTTGTTGTTCCTAAGTTTAGTATCCTTTTCGCATTAAGAATTCAATCGGTCCGCGGGCCATTCGTTTTCTGCTCAATAAATAAAAAAGAAGTCGACCCTCTCGTTGGTCGGCTTCTAATTGTTCTATTGCGCGGTCAGGATTTGTGGTCCTTCAGCGGTGATGGCGATCGTATGCTCGTATTGGGCGGCGAGCTTGCGGTCCAGCGTCCGGGCGGTCCAGCCGTCCTGATCAATTGTCATGTTGTAGGTGCCTTCAGTGATCATGGGCTCGATCGTGAATACCATGCCTTCTTTAATGCGGGGGCCTTTGCCGGGCTTGCCGACATGCATATAGGTAGGCTCCTCGTGCAGGTCACGACCGATGCCATGAGCGAGAAGGTCGCGCACGACACCGAAGTTGTTCGATTCGGCATGCTGCTGGATTGCGCTCGTCACGTCTCCAAGCCGATTGCCGGGCTGTGCCTGCGCGATGCCGAGATCAAGGCACTCCTTCGTGACGCGCATCAGCTTCTCAGCCGCCGGTGAGATCTTCCCGACCGCATAGCTCCAGGCTGAATCGCCGAGCCAGCCGTCGAGCTCCGCTACCGTGTCGATCGTCACGATATCGCCTTCCTCAAGAGGCTTATTTGTAGGGAAGCCATGTGCAATTACATCGTTGACGGAGGCACAGGTCGCATATTGATAGCCATTGTAGCCCTTCGTATAGGGTTTGGCGCCGTGCTTCAAAATAATATCCTCGAATATGCGCTCAATCTCGTTCGTTGTGATGCCCGGTTTGATGAGCGGGGCAATTGTGCGATGGCATTCGGCCACAACCTGGCATGCCTTGCGGATGGCTTCGATTTCATACTTGCTTTTTAAGATAACCATGTTTGTTTCAGGACTCCTTTGTAATGGCTTGCATCGCGAGTTGGGCGATTCGATCGACGTCCAGTTCGGAATTGTTGGCATAGTAGTGCAGCCCGCAGCAGCCGACCAACACGGCAAGCATAAGGTTGATGCTGTCGTCTTCGTACTGGATAGTCGATTGGAGTGGAACATACAGTCTTTCCATGAATCGTCTCTTGGCAGGGTGCCGATCTTTCTCTGGCAAGCCTGTAAAATGTTCCGCTGCCATTTTGTAGACGAGATATGCGCGGGCATCTGACTGCCACAACCGGAGTAACGTCTTGCAATACGTTAACAACTGCCTGTCGTCTGGGGTGTCCCGGCTGATGTTCGCCCATTGAGTCAGGGTTTGCTCACATCGCTCGAAGCCGCTGCTCAGCACATCTTCTATTAGTAAATGCCGGTTGGGATAATAATGGTATACCGTGCCATAACCGAGACCAGCCTCGCGGGCGACGTCGCGAATATCAAAGCTTCCGCCTGTACGGAAGTAGGTGCGCGCGGCGAAGTCCAGGATTTGTTCTCTGCGCTGCATGCGTATGAGCTCATTTTGTTCTTTGGTACGGGGGCACATGGGCGAGTTGACCTCCTTTTTTATAGACCTGCAAATTTGTCAATATAAAGAGTGTAACGCATGAGGCGGAGAAAAGCAATTATCTGTTGGCGTTCGATGAAAACAAGTATTAGACTGAATAATAAAGTGCTTACCGGAGTATGCAATCCTGAGATACGTGTGCGCATTGAATCGCTTCGTCAGCAGCAAGCTCAAGTGCCGACACCGAAACAAATTAAGCGGGAGATAGATGAAAACAACAAGGACGCCATCATTGCGTTGTTAAAACGAAAGATGAAGAAGCACGAAGAAGAAAATAAATGGTTGCGAGTACAACTTAAGTTTTCCTATGCGGAGGTCTATCAAAGGATTCGAGGGAATGACTGTTAACTTATTCAGCTTACGGGCAGCTTAGTTTAAGATCATACTCGGTGAACTGTATCATAAATAGGAGCGAGTTTAACCCTTGAAACCAGTGAGCTAGGATCAATTTCGTTTCGAGTTAATGTAAATAATATCTATTATTTTAAAAATATGCGACAAAAATTGCATTTAAAGAAACATTATTGTATGATTTTGGTGTGTTAAAAATTGGAAAATTTAATCGTCATTGTGTGGACAGTACGGATACTACTTCAGCAGTTAATTATGGCGTAACCAAAGTTTCTTATACTTATTAACTAAGGAGAAGCAGCCTTGCGTAAGAAGAAATATGTTAGCATAGCCTCAATTACATTGATTGTAATTATGGTCGTTCTATTCTTCAGTATGAAAAATGTTTTTTTCGACGGCTCTTCTAACAAATCAGAGGAACAGGCCGTCACAACAACCAGTGAGATGATTAACGAGACAGAGAAACCAGCTGCCACAATAACGAATAAGGGAACCAATGAAAAGAAGAGTGTAACCGCGATGGAGGCACTGCGCCTTGGGTACTCAGAGGCGAAGAAGCTGACGGAAGAAGAGCCATTACTTATTAACATTACAAGCACGGATGACACTTCTGTTTCCCAGGAACGAACCGATGGTTCGGATGGAACAAGAGATGCTTGGAATCTCGAATTTGGCAGCAAGAAAGGGAATGTTTTTATTTATATCAAGATCGATAATGGAATGGCCATTAAGACTGATGTGAAAAGGCACGATAAGAATTTACTTGTAAAAGGACAGTATGCGATATCTGATATTCAAATTGATTCTTCCGATGCAGTTAAACAAGCTGTTGAGAGACTGGGGATGAAACCAGGAAATCCTGCTATAGCAGATGACTGGATCAAGGGGTATCATTTTACTATCAGCGGGTATAATACTGATCCTAACTCCTCCAAAACACGTCTGCTGCTAAGAGTTATGGGTATCTCGCCGAATTCTCCTAATCGTGAGAATGACAGTTTGAGAATGAGCGCTTTCTTTGATGTCAAAACAGGCGAATTGATGAGCGCTACCGAGATGACAGGCTTCGACAAGGATGGGAATACCATGTGGAAGGATATTGAGCTTAAATACTGATGACGGCATAAATAAATGAAGAAGGAAGATATTTTCATAAAAATACAACATATTACCAAATAAAGAGTTATTATTGATGGAACTTACCGTGCGTTACTGCTCATGAGCAGACGCATGGTAAGTTTGTTTTTGTGTAAAGGCGTTATCAACTGTCTACTTGGTAAAGGCTATACGCATCACTCAAGTTTATTGAAACTGGAAATATCCATTCTTCCAGGTGATATATATGCTGTGTATATTCTTTAGTCTCCTGAACGGCGGTTAGGGTAATTGGAACCTAGCGGATCAAAGAAAGAGCATTCTGCAAAGGATGGCCCAAAAACTTACCGTTACAAACAGCGCGGTGAACTGTATCACAAGTTGTGGTAAAGTAGATTGTTGGGTTGAGCTAAGAGCAGCAATGTTAAAAATTGCAGATTGTTGTTTATAGATTGCTAAGTGAGGATTGAAAGGCTGAAAGATTGATGAATAAAGGGATGCAGGCGATTCGCAAAGCAAATAATTTAGTGCGATCCTAATAAAAGATGAGGTATATGTGATGCCAAAAAACGATAATATGCTGGCAATCCTATGGATGCTGAATTCGGGTGTTAAAATGACCGCAAAACAAATATCCGAAAAGTTAGAAATAAATATAAGGACAGTCTATCGGTATATTGATGCGCTAAGTGCCAGTGGAGTGCCTATAATATCCGACACTGGTCATAATGGCGGGTATAGCTTACTGAATAATTTTATCAGAGCACCTCTGCTATTTGATATTGAAGAAAAAAAAGCACTTCTTCATGCTGCTGTTTTTGCAAAAGAAGCCGGATACCCTTTGAGTGAGGCACTAGGTAATGCGACATCCAAATTGAAAATGTATTCTAATCAGGAACAGGAAAGTGTTCTCAGCCGTCATTTAGCTGGATTTGAAGTTATAAACCGTAGGGGAGACCCTTCTATTCAGCCAGTATTAGCGGAATTGGAGCAAGCTGTAGCAAACGAATTCTCTGTAGAAATTGATTATCACACACGCCGTGATGATCAACCCAAGACTAGGGTGATAGATCCCTATGGAATGGTGTACTGGAACAATAAATGGTATATTGTTGCATTTTGCCAACTGAGAAATGAGATCCGCAGCTTTCGGGTGGAACGGATTTTACAAATCAAGCGGACTCAAAACATATTTAAACGTTCCGAAGCTTTTTTGGCTCGGGAATTTTTTTTGCAAAATCTATTACCTGATTTAGTCGGCAAGGACGGGTTAATTGCTTTAATTATCGAAGGTAGGTCAGAGGCGTTGGATGACTTATGCCTGCATTGGTTTTTAGGGCATCATCTGAAAGAGCGCACATCAAATCAAGCAATCTTTTTACTTGAGGAAAAATCAATTCATGCCTATGTTCCTAATTTTCTCTTATCCTACGGAAAATCCATTCAAGTAATCGAACCACAGAGTTTGAAGGAAAAACTTGTTGGTGTGGTGTCGGAGTTAATGGAATATTATCAACTTTAATAACTTCACTGACAGCGGATGTCAGTGAAGTCATTTTATAATGATGATAATCATTGATTACCGATGGTTGGTATCACTTGATGAATCGTAAAATAGGGAGAACTTGCAAATGAATAATACGGTATATCTTTATGTGTTTGACACAATGGCAGACTGGGAAATAGGCTACGTAACTGCCGAACTGAAATCGGGAAGATATTATAAAAAGGGGCTGGCCCCGTCAAAAATAGTTACCGTGGGAATTGATAAGACTCCAGTAACTACAATGGGCGGATTGAAAATACTGCCTGACATCAAATTGGATGAGTGCAGTATTGAAAGATCAGATCTATTGATTTTACCCGGTGGAGATACATGGACAGAAACCATTCACCACCCCCTCTTAAAAATCGCTGAGAGGTGTTTAAGGGAAGGTATATGGGTTGCAGCGATTTGTGGTGCGACAATGGGACTTGCCCGGACAGGATTGCTGGATTCACGTGGGCATACAAGCAATGATCTGGAATACCTTAAAATGATCTGTCCCACTTATACAGGAGAAAAGTATTACAAAATGGAGTCTGCTGTAACTGATGGAAAACTGATCACAGCATCTGGAATAGCTCCGTTGGAATTTTCTGCACAGATCTTGAAAGCTTTGGATGTGTTTTCTTCAAAAACATTAGACGCCTGGTATAGCCTTTATAAGACTAGTGATTCTAAATATTACTATGAGTTGATGAATTCAATACAATGAAGGTATCAGCATTTAAGGAGGAGTGAAAGTGTGTTGTATATGGATATGGACAAGATGCCACATGAGTAACAATGCGATTTAAAACATTCGTTCCACAGGAACCCTTTATTATATATGACTTTCCTAAATCTAGGTCTTGCACGCTGGCATTAAGTTGTCTAAGAATACATTTGGATAAAGTGGGAGATATTACTGAAAACTTCTCCAGATGGGCGGTTATTATGAAAAAAATACTGATATCATTTTTGGCGATACTTATTTTTTCCACTGTTAGAGTAGAGGCTGCGCCTGAATACGCAAAATGGGGCAAAATTGCAGTAGAGGAAACACAAAAACGATACAATGCAGTCATAATTGATTATAAGCACATTGGTCGTACTGAACTAACACCGGAAAAGTCTGAAGAGAAATTCAAACTATGGATTAGAAGCAAAGCAGGTAACGAGTTTGGGGTTTTTGTATAAATCCAATTTGACCCATCAACTGATACAATCCAATCGATTCAGTTTTCTGAAACTAATCGTTAGATTTAATAAATCTCGCGATTACGCTAATGGGGCACGATAGCACAATGACAACAGGCTGCCGAGATCATGGGCAGCCTGTTCAGCTAACGGGCAGAATAACGTGATGTAGGTTTGTACTTTAAATGGGAAAAGTAAATAGAGGTGGAGTAAAGATAGGACTTCATTTTCCAGTCCAAGACTGCTGCTGGTTTTATAACTAATTTATCCTCTAATTGAACGACCTTAATCCCAGGATGAAATCCCTCCAAAATGCTGTAAAATAACAGCTTTTATGAACAAGAACTAAGCATGCGTACCAAAAAGGACTAAATTTACTACTTTATTCTACAATTTCAACATATGAAAAATTCACAACAAAAAACTCAAAACCTATTCCTCACCCTAGCTACTATCTAGTAATTCCATAAATACTACGCCCATACAAACAAAACCCATGAAAAAGGATATCTACACCAACCCTTATGTTTACACAAGCTTTTTTTCTATTTTTATTGCTAGTTCCATAGCTTGTAAGGCATAGTCTAACTCGATTATTGATGTAGTACCCAACTCTAAGCATTGGAGAGCATGCGTAATACTCTTTTCAAAAGGATTAGCTTGTTCTATCAATTGTTGCTGTTTACCTGCAGAGGTATATTCTATTAATGATCCTTCAACCGTGCCGTTCATGTCGTCACTTTCTTGATAGACAAGTTTTCCTTGTTCAAAATAAGCCTCATACCCCACCGTAAAAGGATAACCAGCTGGCATTTGTGAGGAAACAACGATCTCTGCGGAGACATTCGTTTTCTGAAAATGGGTACGTACTAAAGCTTGTTCAATTCGTCCACCAGCGGTTCCCCACACAAAGTATTCTTTTAACGATCCAAGCAGCCAAGTCACAAAATCAAGTTCGTGAATCATCAGATTTGTGGAGATAGAATGAAGTCCGAGATCCCCCCAGAGAGGAGACGTTTCTCTTTTTAAGGTGAAGGCTAAAAGCTTTCCATATTTCTCATTAGAAGTGGTTTCGTATAAATATTTGTACGCAGGATCAAATTTAATAAATTGGTTCACGAGAATTCGTCTGCCATACAATTGTTCTGCTTCCTTCATCGCAAGGGCATCTTCAATGGTAAAGCATACGGGAGTTTCACAGAATACATGTTTTCCATGCTTAAGCGCCTCAACGGCATACTGTCTATGTAAAGTCACGGGCAGACAGATATCGATTACATCAATCGTGGTCTCAAGCATAATATCTTCTATATTTGTGGTAATCTCAACGCCTAACGCTTGTTTTAAATTTTGCAGCTTAGCTTCATTTCTACCATAAACAATAACTTTGTCTACATGCTTATTTTTCGTCAATAATTCTGCATGATAAGCTCCGAACCCTGTTCCTAATACGGCAATTTTCATATGTTTCAGCTCCCTTTATGTAATGAACTAATCATAACCTGTTATTGTTGACAACATCATGGCAAGAATTTTGAAGTATACTTAATAAAAAAAGAAAAGCTCGGAGGTTCTCATGCGCTTGCATCGTTTGATTGCTATTTTATTATTAGTGGAGTCGAGAGGGAAAATGAAGGCCAATGAACTAGCTCAAGCCTTGGAGACCTCTGTACGTTCAATCTATAGAGATATTGATGTACTAGCTGAAGCTGGAATTCCTTTGTTGTCTATGTCGGGACCGAATGGTGGCATCTCTTTAATGGAGGGATACACAGTTAACCTGAAGCAGTTACATGGTGAAGATGTAATCAATCTATATTTAACAGGTATGGGCATCTATTCTGGGGGACATTCTGAATCTGGTCTTAAGCTGAAGACGACGCTGTTGAAATTAGAAAAAATATTGCCCGCATCCTACCAACCTGACATTCAGAAAGCGCAAAAACGCTTTTATTTTGATGACACACCTTGGTGGACAGAACGAATAGAAATTCCCTGTCTGGAATCTATTCGGACCGCCGTTTGGCGATCTCAGAAACTACAGATTGCGTACCAAAAGGTTAGCGGAGAAATATCATACAGGAAATTACAGCCCTATGGTCTTGTGGTGAAAAAAGAGGAATGGTATCTTATAGCCTACTGTGAAGAAGCTAAGCACATCCGCACGTTTAAATGTGAGCGAATTGCCTCTACGCAGCTTGTGGAAGAAGAGTACTGTATACCTATGGATTTTTCATTAGAAGAGCACTGGAAGCAGCAGGGACAGGTTTTTAAGCAAGCTTGTAAAGAAGAAGAGATCTATCCTGTTGTGATCAGAGCTGATAACAGAACAATGTCTTCTTTATCTCAGCTAGAGGTCATGGAAATGAGGGCAGAAGGGGATGGATTCATTTTAAAAGTGAATATGTTTGGTTATGAAAGTGCATGTGCTAATATCTGGAGCATAATAGGACATTCCGAAATCATGGAGCCCTTAGAGCTAAGGCAATATGTGAAAGACCAGTTGAGTTTTCTGCAGGGAATCTATGATTAACCGTTTTTTCTATGTAAAAGAGACCGTAGCTATTGCATATTCTGCAAAGATACGGTCCCGGTTTTCTGATAAATGAATTGATTCATATAGTCAGTTAACATAACAATGATTATGTTAACTGAGATGAGGATGCTCCAGAAAATAATGTATTTAATTGGATAAGTTATCCTTTTAACGCTTTGGTTTCAACACTAAGTGTTAATTTCTCTCTGGCAACAAGTCTTTTGTGCGCTACGAGAAGAAAAGGAAGACCAAAAGCTGTTGTTAAAGCCAGCGGTACGAAGATCGTAAGGCCATTCTGGGCGCCATAATGGTCTAACAACACACCCCCGAAGATAGGTGCCATAACACTCCCTAAATTATTAAAGCCAATCGTACCAAAGTACGTTCCTTTCATTTCAGGTTTGGCAATCCGATCGATCAACATATCCATCATCGTAAAGAGTAAGACTTCCCCTATAGTGAACAGAACTACACTGATCATTAGTAGAGCCACACCACCAGCAAGCCCCACTAAGAGAAGACTAAGTGCAACGCAGATATTCCCAAGGATTAAAGGGACAATCGGTGGAAATTTACTTGCCGTTCGTACAATGGGATATTGCACTACTAACACGGTTATAGCATTCAAAGACAGCATATAGGAGAACAATTGCCCGCCATTGGTGAAATGTGTGTTCATCGCTAAATATTGAGCCATTGTTGAGCCGAAGTGACCGTATCCTAACACACAAAAGATGGTACCCAGAAGTACAGGTAGGAACACACGGTCTTTACCGGTGATTGTCAAAGCTTCGAGTAAACGTGGTGCTTGAGCTTGTGTACGGGCGGGCATGCTTGAACGATGTGCCTTAAATTGCATGAATAATACAATTCCGTATGCAACATATACGATTCCGGCGATTAGAAAAGGAAAAGTTGATTCCGCAGAGCCGAGCTGTAGACCAATGATTGGACCAAATACTACACCAAGATTAATGGCTGCATATCTAAGATTAAAGACAAGCAGCTTGCTCTCGGGTGGTGTAATATCGGACAAAAGAGCCCGTGAAGTAGGCTCGAATACAGATCGACATAAGCCGTTCAAGGTGTTCACCAGGAAAAATACCCATAGATGTTGAGCCACTGAGAATCCGAAGAAGACGGCCGCCCAGCCAAATACCGAGATTAACATCACGATTTTGCGGCCAACAATATCAGAAATATAACCGCCATAAAAACTGGCCAATACACCTGCCAGCGAGCTAACCGCGACCGTAATCCCTGTTTGTGTCGGGGAAGCTCCGAGAACTTGGGTTAGGTAGATGGATAAGAACGGGATACTCATCGAGGTCACCAGACGTCCGAACATGGTGCCGATGATAATTGTCCAGGCTAGAGGGTGAATGTGCCTTAGATGCTGATTCATAATGATTACGATCTCCTAGTCTTATTGCTCTAATATTGTTGCTGCATATTTCTTGTTGATTTATGTATAATTATAATGATAAAAGGGGGAAGGAAAAGTGTAAGAATTACATTGACCATTTCACCTTTAAAGGAGTGAACCATTTGGACCAGATAAGTAATCATTTTTTATGTTTAGCAGCAGGCGTTACTAGTTCGTTCAAAGTGAATGAACCAATTCCTGTGACGATAGATTTATTGGCTTCGATCCTGATTTGCACTCCACGTAATGTTAAATTCGTGCTGCGGAAACTGGAAGAGCAGGAATATATTCAATGGCAGCCGGGGAGAGGCAGGGGGCATATCTCTCAACTTACTTTTTTAAAAAGTATTGATGAGGTATTCGAAGATAGCTTTCAGGAGTTAGTCAGTAAAGGCAAGATAAAAGAAGCTATCGAATTGATGAGCAGCGATCAGGTGACCGGTCCCTTAAAGGAACGATTGTTAACGATGTTAAATAAACAGATGGGTTTCCGTAGTGAAGCAGAGTCAACCTCAGGGCTGGACGTCCTGCGGATTACCCGTAACCGGCATATGGAAGTACTGGACCCTGCTTATGTATACACCGCTTTTGAATCCTATTTGCTGGGTCAGATCTATAGCACACTAGTTACTTATGACGCAACGACCGATACCTTTCTTCCTGGTTTGGCCCATATGTGGGAAGCTAATGAGGACCATACAAGTTATATTTTTTACCTCCGCAAGGGGGTGCGATTTCATCACGGAAGGATCATGACCTCGAGAGATGTAAAAGAGACGCTGCAACGCCTTATCGACTTGAACAGCCCTGCGGTTAGCCTTTATAAGGATATCGAACGAGTAGAGGTTGAAGGAGATCATCGAATCCGGTTTGTGCTGTCACGTCCAAATCTCTTTTTTCTGCATCTGTTCAGTTGTATTCACATGTCCATTCTCCCATACGATATAGACATCACTAGTGAAGTGAGCGGTACAGGTCCCTACCGTTTATTGGATTTAAATGAGGATGTATTGGTGCTGGCAGCTTTTGATTTATATTTCGGAATTCGGCCGCTCCTGGATCGTGTTGAGATTTGGTATTTGCCAAAAGAAGCTTCTAATGAACGCCAATACCAGCTGCCAGATCCTGAACATGGGGAACTTTTACCTGATATCATCAGCAATCACAGTATAGATTACCCGGCCTTAGGCTGCAGATATATTCTGTTTAATTTTCATAGAGAGGGGATTCATCAGCAGCTATGGTTTCGCCAAATCATCCGTATCCTTTACAGTCGAACGGCTTTAATAAAAGAGTTGGGTGGCAATCGTATCACTCCAGCAGATAGCTTTTTGCCATGGGAGAGCAGTAAGAGAGAGCTTCTAGATCCAACTTTGGAACATGCCCAAGCGCTTTTAGTGGAAAATGGGTATCAGGGAGAAGTCATTACTTTAGCGACTAAGGATAAAAAAGAAGAACGAGAAGAAGCTTTATGGCTCCAAGCACGCGCTGGCTCCATTGGTTTGCAAATTAAATTATACTTTTTCAATGAGTTTAAGGCAGATCATATACAGACAACAGCCGAGATTCAGCTTGCTGAAGAGGTGTTAGAAGATGATTGGCAATGGGGAATGATTAACTACTTTAATAATAAATCTAATTATTTATTTTCTTTGCTTAGAGACGACCAGATTTCATTATTTTCAAAGGTGTTAGGTCCTTTCACAGAATCTCCAAAGGATGAACGGGTGAAGCTGCTGAATCAAGCGGAGGGAATTTTACGAGACAATTATTGGGTGCTGCATGGCTGTCATATGAATAAAAAAGCTCAGCTAAATCAAAGTCTGTTTGGTCTGCACACCGGTTCCTTCGGGTTTCTGGACATCTCCAAGTTATGGATTAAAACTAGGCTTTAAGCTTTTCTTTTGTTATACTTTCCAGGGAGGCTGTATCGATAGAATCGAATGGCGCTCTAGATGGATCAGATTTATGAATAGTAATTTATTTGTAGCCATGGAGGTGAACTCGTTGGATTTTGCTCAGATCCGTATGGACCGAGACAAAAGAACGGTCGATACTTGACTCTTTTTTTGCCATTCGGACCTGTTTAGCGGATAAGCTAAGCGGTCTTTTTATTTGTTTAAAATAAGGTTAAAAAAGGGGAGACTTACATGCGTTTTCTATTCGTGGGTGCAGGAGCTATTGGTGGTTATTTTGGAGGGCGTCTGGTTCAAAAAAGGGAAGATGTAACTTTTCTAGTCCGTTCTACTAAACAAAAGCAGTTAGAAGATGAGGGTCTGGCAATAAAAAGTGTGCATGGTGACTTTCAGACTCCCGTTCGGACGATTACATATAGGGAGAAGGCAGAGCCGTTTGACTGTATTATTATTGCAGTGAAGGCCTATCATTTACCTCAAATGATGATGGATCTAACCCCTTTCGTCGGTGAAAATACAATGATTCTCCCGCTCCTTAATGGGTATAAACATTTTGGTATTTTGCAGCAGCATTTTGGAGCAGAAAAGGTACTGGGTGGTCTTTGTTATATCGAAACAACGTTAGATTCTAATGGGGCTATCATACAAAGTAGTTCTTTTCATAGTATTGTGTTTGGGGAATGGGCAGGTGGGGAGTCAGAACGAACGCAGAAACTTCTCAGTCATTTGGATAAAGCAGGATTCACTGTGATACTAAGTTCTGATATTCAGCGCGAAGTGTGGCAGAAATATATATTCGTGGCTAGTTTAAGCGGGATTACAACTTTAATGGATAGCTCGGTTGGACCCATTTTAGCCTCACCTACAGCGCGTGCTATTTATGAGCAGCTTCTGAATGAGATCGTGAGTATAGCGCAAAGTGCAGGTATGTCTGTTGGAGCAGATATGGTATCGGTCACGATGCAAAAGATGGATTCGGTGCTGCCCGAATTTACCTCCTCTATGCATAGGGATATGCTTAAACATCTGCCAGTGGAAGCTGAGCATCTGCATGGTGCACTTTTGGCGATGGCTGTACCTGGTCAAGTTGCGTATCCCGTTCTTGAAACCGTATATGCCCGTTTGAAAGTATACGAAAGCGTTAATGATATGAGATGATCCGTATAAAATGACTGTAAGGAGCTGGACAATTATGAAGGAACTGAATCAAAAGATAATGACTTTTCTAATGTTCGAAGGAAAGGCTGAAGAAGCTATGAATTTCTATACTTCTTTATTTGATTACTCCGAAATCATCAATATTAAACGTTATGGAGCAGACGAAGCAGGACCTGAAGGGAGTGTCATGCAGGCTTCTTTTTCATTACATGGACAAGTCTTTATGTGTATAGATAGCTACGTGAAGCATGGATTCACCTTTACTCCAGCGGTATCCTTATATGTGAATTGTGAAAGTGAAGCTGAAATTGACCGCGTTTATGCAGCATTATCCCAGGGTGGACAGGTGCTCATGCCACTAGGCGAATATCCATTCAGTTCGAAATTTGGCTGGGTGGCGGATCAATTTGGTGTGTCATGGCAATTAAATCTTTCGGGGAATGTGTAAACGATTGATGTATTGCACGGTCAGATAATATTCTGTATCACAAGGGGCCGAGTTCGTCTGTAAATGACGAGCTCGGCCCCTTAGTGTCATGCAGCGGAAAGGTCTGAGGAATCTTCTGATTTTAACTCACGATTGCAGCCCGCGTACGACTAATGATGAAATTCTCTCGGCGACTTCTTGTTGATTTATAGTATTATTCCCTGTTACCCATTGATAGACACCTTCATGGATCATTTGTGCGATGATCGGTACATAAAAACTTTTCTCGTTATATGGGTAAATATCTCCTAAAGCGTTAGATAAGTGAACCTTCAGTTCATTTATAATCTTCTCTTTCAATTGAGGGACAATCATCCCTATATAACTGCTGCGGCATTGTATGTTCGGTTGCTGATAGAAATCGAATACCGATAATACGAGTTGAATGATACCTTCTTGATCGAATTTAATTTCTCCTTCAGTATGTTTTACAATAGCAGCGGATGCCGAATCACCCATAATATAATCCAATAATTCATATTTATCATTAAAGTGTGCATAGAACGTGGCTCGATTAACTTTAGCTCCCTTTGTTATATCGACGATTGTTATTTTCTCAAAATCCTTCAGGGAAACTAACCGTAAAAAGGAGTCAATTAAAGACTGTTTAGTCTGTGTCAGCCGAATATTGTTTACTTTAGTAGCCATTACTTCGCTCCTACCCAACAATTTAGCAATCTTGTTGCTATAGCAACATTTGCAGGTTGATTGTTGATTGATACATTAAATTAGTAGCTGTATATTAGCAATTAAAGCAACAGCTGTTACTTTAATATATCATAGAAAAGGAGTTCATCAAAAATGAAAAATATTGTTATCGTTGGTGCAGGGCCTGGGTTAGGATTGTCTCTAGCTAAAAAATTCGGAGTTAATGGATTTAGGGTGGCTGTCATTTCACGCAATCCCGAGAAATTATCAATGATTATAAGTGAACTTAAGAAACTTAATATTGAAGCACAATCTTTTGTAGCGGATGTGACAGATTTAGCAGCTCTAAAACAAGTCTTTCAAGCGATAATAAAAGAGTTTGGTTCAATCGATGTACTAGAGTTCAGTCCGTATGCAGGGTGGGATAAATTCACTCATGTGCTGGAAACTACACCTCAAAGTGTGTTGGAACAAATAAACAGTTACTTGCTGCCCGCCGTTCTTTCAGTTAATGAAGTATTACCCGATATGATCCATAGAGGATCAGGAGCCATTCTTTTTACCACTGGTATTTCTGCTATGTTCCCGTTACCTTTTGTAGGAAATGGCGGCATTGTTATGTCCGGTATACGAAATTATGCTAATGCTTTACACAATGAGTTAATAGATAAAGGAGTATTTGTCGGCCATCTTTCCATAGGGACAATGATACAAGCTGGAACAGCTGGTGATCCTGATGTTATTGCAGAAACTTGGTATAGCTTATATGAAAAGCAAGATAACTTTGAGGAAGTATTCCCTCTAGGATTCGACCTGACCCATCTTCCAAATTAAAAAACTTAATTACATTGCTGAACAACGGTTGTGCGTTCATTAGTAATCGTGACTTTGGAATGACCTGATAAATATTCGGTATAACCGCATACGGTTTGTTCTTTAGACTGTCCGTTAGAGTTGGTGTATCGAAGATATATAGCACCTTCACCTTTTAAAATCAATTTTGGTTTAAATTTTTTCTTTTGTCCTGCTTTTATTGGATTTGTATACAATTTCTTTGAATCTGCACGAATTAATCCTACTTCGATAGAGCTAATCTCAACATCAGATTGATTATCTACGATGACTGAGAAGCTTTTAAACGGACTCAGAAGATTTGATATCGTCCCTATACCAAGAACAACTCCACAAGCAATCAGAAATATCGTAATCCCTATAAAAAATCGTTTTCTCATCTTTCAGTCCCCCTATATAAGTAAGACAGGGTTCTCCTGAAAAATGTTACAACAAGGAGAAGTTATTTATAACAATTCATTACCAAATAAAGCGTGGACATGCATGTTATTATAAATATATTCCATATTAATGTTTTGAAAAGGGGTTTTGTATTGACTACTATTCGTCATTTTGAACAAGGTGACATGCCATTACTTGGTGAACTTTATAACTCAGTATCTTCAAAGGGGAATGTTGTTTTTTGGTGGGTTGGTAATGAGGAAAATTGGGAAAATGTATATTGCGCTTTCGAGGACGGTAAAATGGTGGCCAAAGGTCAAGTGAGCATCATCAATATTGTGCCGCCCGGCCGTTCCAAGGATAGCAGACATTCGATCTACCTGAACTTAAAAACAATACCAGAACGTGAAGGCGATTATGATTTATTAGAAAAAGTGTATCAGTCACTCTTATTAAGAGCACTTGAATTAAAAGAAACGTTATCGAAGGAGTACAAAACCACTCTATGTGTAGGGAACGATTCGGCAGAGGTCTTGAATACTCAATTTTTCGAAAAAGTGAAGGGCTTCTCTCATTATAATAGCTTATTTAAGATGAAACACAATCTTAGTGATAGCTTGTCTGAACCCACTCTGGCTGAGGCGTTTGAATTCGCAACCTGGGATATGGAGACGCCTGAAGAAGAAGCGCATTATTTGGAATTAGAAGCTGAGGTTTGGCCGGAAACTCCGCTAGGAAAAGAACGGTTAGCTGAGTTTAAACAAAATCGGCTCTGGACATCACTTGTTGTTCGAGAAGGAGAGAAGGTTGCGGGTAGCTTAATGGTCTGGCAGGAAGAGGAGGGTGGCTACATCGAGAATGTATTTGTACTTGAACCTTGGAGAAGATCCGGAATTGCTAAGTACATGCTTTTTCAAGCATTGAGCTATTTTAGAACCCACGGACTGGAAGAGGCATGTCTGATGGTGCTTACGGAAAATGATTCTGCATTACGGCTATATGAATCTGTCGGATTCATTCTAACGAATGAGGAAAGACGATATCGGATTGAACTATAAAAGTTTTTGAAAGTGAAGGATTACCAAGCAAAGTGCGATAGCTTTTTTGTCGAGGCTAGGTTCGAGGTTAAGGTCGCACTTTATTTGGTAACCTGTTCTGTGAATTATCTGCTAAGTGCTTTCATGCCTTTTGCTTCCCATCACATTTCTTACATACGTTAAGCTTTTCACCTGAAATGCCTTTCCCGAAGTACAACAGCTTAATACGTGTGCTTCCACAGATAGGACATGTTCCTCTGGCCCGGGATGGAATGCGCCAAAGTGCTTTGCCGCGTTTGTTTTTAGACATGATTTGACCCCACCTTTACTCTTAATACTCCATCTTATGACCAAGAGGAACTTAAAGTTCGAAGAGCGAAAAGAATAGAAATCGGAAGAAAAAGGGCCAAAAAACACCCTTAAAAAACAGCGTATAACTTAAATTATACGCTGTTTTGATTTTAAGGCGTTTTTTTAGGGGGAATGGGGCACTTGGACGAGTAAAATAGGTGGATTTTAAAGGAATATTTTATAAATAACGGATGTCGATATCTTTGAATCTTCCCGCTGACATTTTAGGCATTCTGAATTGCAGGGAACCTTGCTTATAAGTGCCTCTACTCTGATCTGGAATGACGGGAACTGGCAACTGAATAATCTCGCTATGATCTTTTCCTAAACCTGTTAATTTTATTTGTGTGCGACTGATTTGTGCCCATATACTTTCGGGGTGGATTCCGCTCGGAATACGAATTTTGGTAATCAGGTGATTATGAGTGTCAATATGCTCAAAACTTAAACTTGAGGTTTCGTTCATAAATGAAGAGGAGGTCGCTGCAGTTGCTTCACGGATTACTTTTTCGACATACCCGTCAATTTGGTTAGGATCCAACTTCCACTGCTCTTCAAGAGCTTTCAAGGATAACTTTTTCTTAAAAAAGGGATCTTCATTCATCCAATCTAAAGGGTTCGTCTTATTGGGACTCATGGCTCTACGCCTCCTACGGTTTTTTATCTATTGTATGGGCGTTTGACTTATTCAGTGACATCTGGGCGAATATCTACATAGAATAGCTTATCATTCCGAAGGAGGAGTGGTTTGGTGGTTTCAATCATCGGCAATATTAAAATCAATAGCGTAGGCCCAAGCTCCACAGTCTTAGTAGGAAATACGGCATCCGTTATCCTGAGCAGCAACTCTAAAATTTATGCCGGTGCCAACTCCTTCTCCATTGGTGACTCCATAGGTACGAATATAACGAATAATGCGGCCAGTAGTACTAATACGATGGATTCAGATGTGGTGGATCAAGTATCACCTCCTTAAGGGTGGGGTTTAAATGAACATTACGGTGTATCAATGCATATCGATCTATAATCTAAAAATCGGCACTATCTCTAATTCCTCGGTTCTTCAGGTAGGTACATCGGGACGAATCAATACTTTGTCTCATAATTATGAGACCTCTGGAGCTCCAACAACGCCTCCAACGACTCCAACGGAAAAAATGGATTCACCCCTTGTGCCCTTACCGCCAGCGGCGGAACTATATGCACATCTGAATTAGGCTCTTTGTCCCCGCATACAATAAACCATAGGAGGGGGTTGTATGCATCCGTATTATGCTCAACAGGTTTTTAATGCACTAAGATTGCAAGCGGAGAAGATTCAACAGCTAGAGAAGCAGCTTCGAGATTTGCAAGGCGATGTAGACAGCATAAAGAACAATAAATCTGCAAGTATAGGACCTATTAATTATCATTTTGAACAATTAAAAATCGAAAAGCTGGAAGGCACTTTAAATATAGGCATTACACCGAATGAGGGGAACAATCTGGATGAAGCGATGATCAACGGTAAATCTATTGGAGAGCAGGAAGTAGGTACAACTGCCTTATCGGATCAGATTCGCCCACAGATTTTGAAGTATGTGCAAGAAGAGGTTCCCTCGCAATTTTCACGATTAGAAAAAGAGAAGAATTTAAGCATTGATGAGCAATATATCCAAATGGTGACTCAGGATCTGCTGAATCAGATGGATGGACGGATTAACGAGTATGTAAGCCAACTCCCTGCCACAGTGGAAGGGCGTGGATATACTGATGAAGAATGCGCATCTATTGTAGAGCAAATCAAACGAGATATCGTTACGGCAGTAGAGCGGCATTTGGAAATAAATATAACCGGAAGGCGGGAGACGAATGAAGATAACGGTGATCAATAGAGATATTAGTGTCAATGCAGTGAAAGTCGTTTCGATCTCGGGTTCATCAGTATTTTTAGTAGGGGATACTCAATCCATTCATTGCTCCTCGGCGTTTGACAGCGTAATAGAATATACTCAGAGCGCTCCAGATCAAGTTAAAAAAGGCAGTTAATCTATGCATATCTCTCGCATACAAGATGTCTATATCAACAATCTGTCTGACAGTTCTATTTTTATATGTGGATCTGTAAACCGGGTTCAATCTAAATTTCTGGGAAGCAAGGAGAATTACCTTTTTGACATAAAGGAGATTAATAATCGTACGAAAGATACTACACTAATAGATATTCCTATCCCTGTGTGGACAAACGAAGGGCATGAAGCGGATGAGTTTGTGATATTAAAGGATTCCGCAGAATCAACGATTAATATACAATATATCAAAATTCTGTCGATTGGTTCTGGCACGACCTTCCAGATTGGGAACAGCGGGTCAGTTCATCTGGAGAGTCGAACCAGTGAGTTTAAACGAGAAGTGGCTGCAAAAGAAGAGGAGTAACAACAACTATTTTAATTCTTTTGGCAGGGGGATCGCGAATATATCGTGCTCCGTCTGGATGTAGAGAATACCATTCGCACTGAATAGTGTGCCGTATTGTTGTGCTCCGGTCTTTACTTTGCCAAGTGTTTTTCCTGTTTCTGCATTTATGATATAGAAGTAGCCATTCTCATAGCCAGCGTAAATCCCCTTACCCAGAAATTGAACGCTAAGCGCGGGACTGTCCGGTCCGTTGAAGCTAATAATGCGATTATCGTTCATTTGAACGCCAGTGATCTGTGCACCCTTTTGGAAAAAAGCCATGTTATTTACTGGTCCAGCCACCCAATCTCCGTACTCCTGATAACTTTTGGGTTCGCTCGTTGTTTCTTGACCTAAGGTAAAGCGGTATAGTGGATGACCACCCCATTGATCTAAACCTCCATCGACTGTATATAGATACGAGCCTTGAAGTGATGTGAAATAATTACCGAGTCTACTGACATCTTCGAGCGGTTTGTAGTTCTTTTTGGTCTTCGCTTTTCCAGTTTTAACATCAATATGTACCAGGGTCATCTGATAGCCTTTAAGAGGCTCGTTAGAGGTATCATTTGCAGCATTGGCTTGTTCGCGGAGTATTAATTCACCATTCCGGTAAGCAACAAAGCTATAGAACCCCTGAATTCTCCATAACCTCTTGCCTGTAGCCGGATCAAGACCGAAAAACTGCGTACGCCTATTATCAACGGTACTGGATACTACCAATACCCCGTTATAAAGGCCGTCGATACTTCCTACATACATAGGGATATCTTTATTTTCCCAGATCTTTTTACCAGTAACCGGATGATAAGCTGCAATTCCACCATGCTCGTTCCGGAAGTATAACACTCCGTTAACTAACTCCGCGAAAGCACCGATCTCAATCGGATCTTTGGCAGCCTTAACCTTCCAAAGCAACTTCCCCGTTTGGGCATTAACTTTTACAAGATAACCCTCATAAGTGATAAAGAAAACTGAATTATTCGTTATAATCTCAGGATTTGTTCCGTTTTTGTAGGACCATTTAACTTTGCCTGTACTGAGCTCGGCGGCCTTTAGTGTTCCGCCTGAAGAATAATAGAATAATCCATTTGCAATAGGGGCCTGTTGGCTATAAATTCCTTGACCATCTGCCTTGTCGTGCCATAAGGGTTTAATTATGTTGATGGAGTCGCCGGTTGTTGAAGAGGAGGTAGGGGTTGTTACTGCTGCTTGAGCACCAGGCAAATATATTCCAGCTCCAGATACGAGCAAGGAGGAAGATATAACAGTCTTTAGGATAAACGGTACATATTTCACGATTTTAGCTCCTTATAGATCATTTATAATATATTGACGCGGGTAATGGATATTTGTTTCTCAATTGTAAAAATACACTTGTTAACATAATAAACATTATGTTAACAATAAAAGGCGAATCAGTTTCACATAAGAATTCTTGTGTGAACCAATTCGCCTAGTAAAAGAATATGTCAACAGTTGATTTGTTTAGAAACCTTCACGAAGCCATGTAGTCGCTAACTTGATGGCTCCTTTTTTAGCATGAGTCTCGGCTAAAGGATTCAGCATGACAAAATCATGAATGATGCCTTGGAAGCGGACAGCCGTAACATTCACTCCAGCTTCCCGCAATTTGGCGGCATAAGCTTCACCCTCATCCCGTAGTACATCTGCTTCACCAGTAATGACCAGTGCATCTGGTAAATCCCGTAGCTGCTCTAGGCTAGCCCGTAGAGGGGAAGCCGTGATTTGATTACGTTCCTCAGGGTCAGTAGTATACTGATCCCAGAACCATTTCATGCCGTCCCGCTGCAAGAAATAACCTTCGGCGAACTCATGATAGGATTCAGTATCAAACGAGGCATCCGTTACCGGATAGAATAGTAGTTGTTTCGCTATCTTCGGTCCACTCCGTTCTTTCGCCATGAGAGTAATAGCAGCTGCCATATTCCCACCGACGCTGTCTCCGGCTATAGAAAGCTTGCTAGTATCTAATCCGTGCTCGCTTCCTTTTTCAGCTGTCCACTGGAGAACTGCGTAGATTTCTTCAATCGCTGTAGGATATTTAGCTTCTGGGGAGAGGCTGTAATTTGGGAAAACAATAGCGGCCTCCGCTCCGACAGCTAGTTCACGAATCAGGCGATCATGGGTATGGGCATTCCCAAACACCCAGCCTGCGCCATGAATGTACAGGATAACAGGCAGCGATGCTGATGAGGAGCTAGGGGGGCGAACAATTCGTATGGAAACATCACCGTTAGGTCCACCAGGCACCATTAGATCGTCAATATCAACTTCAGGTTTAAATATCTCACTGGATTGTACGCTATCTACCGTTTCACGGCCTTTTTCTGGCCCAAGGTCAGATAGAAAGGGAGGTTTCGCATTATCATCGGCAAATTTTTGAGCCGCTGGCTCAAGAATGATCTTAGTTTTCTTAGTTTTGTTTGGCATGGTTTATCGTCTCCTTTGACTGGTCATAGTCTAGTATACCCTCTTCATTCCATAACCATCTAAGCAGCTGCTGAAACGAATGCCAGTTTAGGACTTGTTAGAGCCTTACAACACCTTTTGTTGTTCCTCATGCGTTTTAGGACCAATCTCTTCACTGACACGTATCCTCTGTTTACGCTTATTACGGATAATCCAAACGAACACCAAAGTGATGAGTAGCGGATAGCCTATCGCCCAGCCCGTAAAAGGAAACACAGCAGCTGTTGCTAAAAAAGAAATCCAGCTTATCGTCACACCTAAGCGACTTCCTTTGAGCAGGCGTATTCCTGCAGCACAACCTCCGATATAAGTCAGGATAAAAGTAGCATTCGGAAACTGGATCAGAGTGGTGATGGAGATGGACCCGCTGCCATACAGTGTCATCACCGATACAAAACAGAGCAGAAGAAAAGCTATTCCACCGATAGGGGTATGATACTGTTTGGACATTTTACCCATCCATTTCGGCGCAGAGCCTTGGCGGGATAAAGCATAAGCCACACGTGAGGCAGCTCCTGCATAGGCAATAATTGTGGCTGTACAGATGAACAGACCAGTAAGTCCGGCAATAAATCCTCCCCAGCGCCCAAGAGGCTGACTAATAATCCAGACGAGTGAAGTGCTTGATCCACCTTTGAGGTAGCTTTGTGTACCAACAGTTGCTAGTGCGGAGAGAAAATATAGAATCCCTACTATAATAGCGGCGATGGTTACTCCTTTAACGGCGGCACGCTGTGGGTCCTTGAACTCCTCAGATAGGTGTGAGACAGCTTCCCAGCCAATAAAACACCAGAATAAGATTGCAGCAGCTTGGCCAATGCTCATCCATCCATGTGGGATAAAGGGAGTGAAGTGTTCGACTTCCATACGGGGCAGTGCAGTAGCAAAGGAGAAGACCAGCACAGCAACAATCGCTATAACTACCGCTATTTGTACCTTTCCAGCTACCTGCATGCCAATCCAGTTCGTAATCAGACCAATGACCAACATAACAGCAGCAATAGTAATTCTTGCAGATTCGTCCCATCCCATAGCGGCTGTCATATAACCAGCTCCAGTCAGTGCAGCAACAGGTGCACCAATCGGAACGGACATCAGAAAGAACCACCCCACCAGTGAGCCAGCTTTTGGACCAAAAGCAAGCGTTACAAAATGGGAAACACCGCCGGCGTTAGGGAATTTAGCAGAAAGCAGACCCATTGATAAGGCCATCGGCAAAATCAGCAACGACATAAATCCCCACGCCAGTAATGAAGCGGGACCCGCCATTTCTGCAGCCAAACCAGGAACAATTAAGACCCCAGAACCCAACACAGCCCCGATGTAAAGGGCAATAGCCTGAGGCATGCCAATGTTTTTTTGTAAAGTGTTTGAAGCGGATTCCTTCATGTTTTTTTATCCTGCTTTCCTTGTCTTTTGTTCTAGAGTAGCAGATAATAGATCCATTGGAAAAACAGAATTTTTGAATAGTATCCATTCGATATTCCGATGGTTCATTTTCATTTAGGGGGAAATTCATGGAGTCACGTCATCTTTTTACCTTTTTAGTGGTAGTGGAGACGGGCAGTTTTACTAGAGCAGCACAGAAGCTTGATTATGCACAGTCCAGTATTACTGCGCAAATCCAAGCACTAGAGTCTGAAATTGGCCAGCCATTATTTGATCGGATCAGTAAAAAGATTATCCTAACCGACGCAGGGCGTCGGTTGCTCCCGTTCGCTCAGGAAATATCCAGAATGCACACTTTAGCAGAGGACGCGTTACGCTCGGATAGTGAACTTACGGGTTCTTTACGGATTGGGGCTCCTGAATCTCTAGCTGCTTTTCGCTTACCAGGTATTATTAAGGAGTTTCGCGCTAAATATCCGAAGGTGCAAATTCTTCTGAAGCCTGGAGCTTGCTGGGAACTATCAGATTTTGTCCGTTCGGGTGAACTGGATTTAGCGTTCTTGTTGCAACCTGAGACGGAAGATAAAGATTTAAATATAGAAACATTAGTACATGAGCCGATGACGCTGATCGCAGCGCCAGATCATCCCTTATTAAACCTTGCTGAGGTAGAACCCCTTCATTTAAAAGGAGTGACCATACTTCATACTGAAACGGGCTGTTCCTACCGGACTTTATTTGAACGGCATTTGAACAGTTACGGTGTATTTCCTGACCCCACGTTAGAGTTTTGGAGCATCGAGGCGATAAAGCAATGTGTGATGGCTGATCTTGGCATTGCCTTTCTTCCATTAATTACTGTGAAAAATGAACTCTCCGAAGGCAAACTTGCCAGGTTGAACTGGAATGATGAATCACAGCGTGTGGCGACGCAGATCGCCTATCATCATAAGAAATGGAAATCGCCCGTACTGACGGAGTTCTTACTCGCGATACAAAAACATGCTGAGCAATGGAGAAGTTTAATATAGATCAACGTTAACAAGGAGGCTCTAAGGCATGAATGAGTGGTGTGAAGACTACGAAGAAGGGCTGGAGGCCTTTCTCATCTGGATGAAGGATGCCGGGTACACTCCCTATACGCAAAAATCCTATTTAGTAGATGTGAAACAATTTTTAGACAGCCTGAATGGTAAAAAGCTTGAGACGGTGAAGAAGCTGCATGTCATTTCTTTTTTGACCTCTGTCCGCGAACGTGGAGTGAGTGATGCGACCCGTAACCGGAAGCATGCTGCGATTAACTGTTTTTTCAAGGCATTGATCGAGCTGGAATTACTTCAGAACAACCCGGCAGCCGGGATTAAGAAATCCAAAACGGAGATCAATCGTGAGCCGGTCTACTTAGATGAAAGTGATCTGGGGCGGTTTTTATCTTCTATAGATGGTAAATACAAAAAGCGCAATTTAGCAGTTTTTTTGTTGATGTCCTATATGGGGCTTCGGGTGGGGGAAGTCCACACGCTGAATTTGAGTGATTATAATGTAGAAAGACATTCTCTCCGTGTGTTTGGGAAGGGGCGTAAATGGCGTAATGTGCCTGTTCCCGAGGATGTAGTGCCTTTTCTGGACTCTGCGTTAGCAGAAAGGTTAGATCCTTGGCGCAGTAAAGAGGAAGCGATGTTCATTTCACAAAAAGGACGCAGGTTGTCGATCCGCGGCATTCAGCAAATTGCAGCAGATACCTTCGATCGTTTCCAAAGGGATGTGCCAGCAGCACAGCGACGTCCTTATTCAAGTCATAAGCTTCGACATTCCTTTGCAACCATGCTGCTGAGGAAAGGGGCAGATTTGCGCACTGTACAGGAACTGCTTGGTCACTCCTCGATCCAAACTACAACCGTATACACACATATTACCAGTCGTGAGAAGGAAGAGGCTATGTCTAAATTACAAATCCAGCTGTGATTGGAAAGAAAGAAACCTCCTTAAAAATTGATAACAAAAAATAACTTGTTATTATAACGGTATTGATTTATTCTAACAGTTATTAAGAGTTTTTTATAGGAGGTCCTAATCGTGGAGGATGTATTTCTAAAAGGCATGACTTATGGCTGGGGATCAAAACGAGGCGAATACCGCACAGAATATGCAGAAGATTCGATGAGAAAGCTGGCGGAGACAGGAAGCGAATGGATCGCCTTATCTTTTTGGACATGGCAAGACACAGTGCATTCAACAGAAATCCATTATGATTACGGTTACACGGTGACAGATCGTGATCTCGCACATGCAGTACAACTGGCAAAACAGCTTGGTCTTAAAGTTTGTCTTAAACCGGTTGTGAATTCGAGGGATGGCATTTGGAGAGCAAGGATTGGATTTCCGGAAGAGGGAGAGGTTTATTGGGCAGCATGGTTCCGTTCTTATACAAATTTCATTAAACACTACGCAGAGTTAGCGGAGGAGCTTGAATGTGAGATGTTCTGTATCGGCTGCGAAATGGTAGGCACAGAGTCTAGAACTGCGGAATGGAGACAATTGATTCAAGAGGTCACCAATCTTTATACAGGGCCGATCATTTATAATGCCAATCATGGCAAAGAAGAAGGAATCGAATGGCTGGATGAGGTGGATTTTATCGGAACCAGCGCTTATTATCCGGTAGCTTCCGTGCCGGGAGATTCTTATGAGAATATGCTGGCTGGTTGGGAGCAGCAGAAACCGCGGCTTAAGTCACTTTCTGAGCGATTTGGCAAGCCTCTCGTATTCATCGAGATTGGATGCCGAAGTGCGCATGGATGTGCCACCATGCCATGGGACTTTACATACACAGACTTACCGTATTCAGAAGATGAACAGGCCAACTTCTATCGGTCAGCGCTGGAAGCATTCTGGAATGAACCTTGGTTTGCCGGCTACTTCTGGTGGGACTGGAGCACGAAATTATATGCCTTGGAAGAGGCTTCCATTGACCGTGGTTTTGATATTTATGGCAAAAAAGCCGAACAAGTTCTCAAAGAATATTATAAGCAACCCATCACTAAATAAATTGATAAAAAAGATCCGGAATTTCAGGTGAGCCTGGCCTGCTAAAGGATCTTTTTGTCATTGGCAGGCTAAGTTAATTCGTGTTATATTAAAAACCGTCCTTTTCATAGTGGAGGCAACGCTCCACGTATAAAAAGGACGGTTTCTTGTGTCTTTTGTAGTCAAAAAGGGCTGTTTCCAGCCATATTCGCTTACAATTCTAGCTTAGCTATCTCTGCTTTAAGCTTCTCAGCGGATTTCTGGAATAAAGCCTGTTCGGTTTCATTGAGTGGGAGGTCCAGCACCTGTCGAACACCCGAGCGATCTACTACGCAAGGTGCGCCGAGGTAGACATCCGAAACCCCGTTATAGTTGTTTAATAAAGTAGAAACATTCAACACGGCGCCTTCATTATGAAGAATGGAGACTACAATTCGGTCCAGTGCAAGAGCTATTGCATAAGAGGTTGAGCCTTTGGCATCAATAATTTCATAGGCTGCATTCTTGGTATCTTGGAAGATTTCTTCGCGTTCTGCTTCGTCAAAACCAAGATCAATCCCAGCTACATTCGCAAGACTCCAAACCGGAAGCTCTGAATCTCCATGTTCACCGATGATCTGTCCGTGAATACTGCGAGGATCGATTTCTTTGTGAAGACCGATCAAATAGCGAAAACGAGCACTATCAAGTACCGTACCAGAACCAATTACACGTCTGCGGTCAAACCCGCTTATTTTCAAAGTCGCGTAAGACAGAATATCTACAGGGTTAGTCGCAATAAGTAGAATGGCATGTTGGTTATACTTTGTAATTTTTTCAATGATATCTTTAAAAATCGAAATATTTTTACGAAGCAGATCTATCCGGGTTTCTCCCGGTTTTTGTGATGCACCGGCAGTTACTATAATGATATCTGCTTCACGGCAGTCTTCATAAGTACCAGCCCATAACTTCACACCACCGACAAAAGGCATGCCGTGATTCATATCCAGTGCTTCGCCAAGTGCTTTCTGATGATTAACGTCAATAAGTACGAGTTCGGGCATACGTCTACGTAACAATAATGTATAGGCTGTAGTTGTACCAACTGCTCCAGTACCAATAACTACGACCCGATTGGGTTTTGGGGGGGCCATGTCTCCATCTCCTTAATATTTCAAATTTTTGGTTTCAATCTTGTCCATCATAATCGTTAACGGTAGTGTTTTCAAGCTGATCTTATTTAATGCATTACCCTAATTAAGGCCATACTAAAATGTGATTTTTATTTCATTATCTTAGCAAGACTAGACAGGAGAGAATGTAAGGATGGATTTATTTCGTAAAAAGGCTCTACACATACCCACAAGTTCTGAGGGGACGCAGTTAAACAAGACGTTGGGTGCCCTGGATCTAACAATGCTTGGGGTAGGAGCCATTATCGGCACAGGTATTTTTGTAATGACAGGAGTTGCCGCAGCTGAACATGCAGGCCCTGGTCTTATAATTTCTTTTTTACTAGCGGCGTTTGCCTGTGTGCTCTCGGCATTATGTTATTCGGAATTTGCTTCGACCATCCCTGTTTCCGGGAGTGCTTATGCTTATAGTTATGTAGCCTTTGGAGAACTATTAGCTTGGATCTTAGGCTGGGATCTTGTCTTGGAATACGGAGTTGCCGCAGCGGCTGTAAGCAGTGGCTGGTCAGGGTATTTTCAGGGGTTATTAGAGGGCTTTGGGATACATCTCCCAACCGCACTATCGGGGGCTTATAATGCGGAAGCGGGTACAATAATAAATCTGCCTGCAGTAATCATCATTTTGTTAATTTCCTATTTACTGACTCGGGGAACGAAAGAAACGGCACGCTTTAACGCCATCATGGTCTTTATCAAAATAGCAGTGGTGCTTCTATTTATCGTAACAGGATTTTTCTATGTGAAGCCAGAGAATTGGACTCCATTTCTCCCATTTGGGTACCATGGCGTGATCAATGGCGCAGCCACAGTGTTTTTTGCCTACATAGGTTTTGATGCGCTAGCAACCGCAGCTGAAGAGGTGAAAAGACCCCAACGTGATCTGCCGATTGGAATTATTTCATCCCTTGCTATCTGTACCGTCTTGTACGTTCTTGTCTCACTCGTATTAACAGGTATTGTTCCATATACTGATCTCAATGTTAGTGATCCTGTTTCTTATGCGCTTCGCTTCGTAAATCAGGATATGATTGCCGGTCTGATCTCTGTTGGAGCCATTGCGGGTATGACTACGGTACTGCTGGTGATGTTATTCGGTCAAACCCGGCTGTTATTTGCCATCTCACGTGATGGCCTGCTGCCCATAAGTTTATCCAAGATTAATGTTAAAACACAGGTACCTGTACGAAGCACATGGATGGTAGGTATCTTAATAGCTGTGTTAACGGGTTTCATCCCACTGGACCGGTTGGCAAATCTGACAAGCATAGGAACATTGTTTGCCTTTTTTGTAGTGTCTTTAGGGGTAATCGCGCTTAGATATATTCATCCGGATTTAAAAAGAGGGTTCAGAGTTCCTTGGGTACCTTTCATTCCGCTGTTAAGTGCGGCAACTTGTGGTATTTTGATGTATAATCTAGGAAGTGAGACTTGGATTGGTTTTCTAATTTGGACAGTTGTTGGACTTCTAATCTATGCGTTATATGGCTATCGTAATAGTAATTTGAATCATAAATAAGATTCAATCCATCCGAGAGGAGAGAGGTTATTGGCATCTAAGATTGCTGGATTGAAGGGAATAAGATTAATATTGATGCTGATTTTGTTAGCGTGGGTGGTCACGGCTTGTTCATCTCCTCCCCCTGAACCTACTCAGCAGCCCCAGCCGACAGAGGCACCTGAAGAAGGACAGACGATAACCCTGATTACTCCAGACGCCAATCATATTGACAATGATAGCGCTCCGAAATATCAAATTCAGACTCGTCTTACAGATTTTCAGCTGCTTAGTGAAAGTGAGGGTCTGGCCTGGGGGGTTACCAAAAACGAACTTCGGTTGTACTTGACCAGGGATAACGGAGCAACTTGGGCTAATATTTCACCAGCACCAAATGTGCAGTTCCTCTCCAATCCTGTGTATGGGAAGGGGATTTTCTTCACGGATCCATCTCATGGTTGGATTATAAGAAGTGCTTTTGGCTCGACAGAGACGATTGTGCTGCGAACCACAGATGGCGGCCAAAGCTGGAAAATCTCATCTTTAGGAGATGTGAATACAGTATCCTCTGTATATTTCAACTCACCCAGAAAGGGTTGGCTGATGACCTCATGGAACGCTTCTTCCAATAAAGAGAACAAGGCACTTTTTTCAACGACAGACGGTGGGGCCACTTGGGAAGAAGTGATGCAGAATGAGCAATACAATCCGAATTTCCCTAATGATTCGATACCGTTTGCCGGCGTTACCACTGGAATGATTTTTCGCAATAGTACACATGGATTTGTGACAATGCAGACAGGTGCTCTTCCCAAAATCTTTATGACAAAAGATGGCGGTAAGAGCTGGACCCTCGGGCCAGCTTTTCTGGTTAACGAACGTTTAGAGGATTGTGACCGAGTAATTACGGGCAAACCGGAGTTCTTTGATGCCAGTAAGTCTACTGGTTGGATGTCTGTTGGCTGCCAAAAGGATAAAGAAAAAACAATCGCCTACCATGGATATTTTACGGCTAACGGTGGAGCTAACTGGAAATTTGCATCCTTTGGATTGAACGCACAAGCTGGTGTCAATCGTCAAATTGCTCCGACGTTCTTAAACTCACAGATCGGTTGGACCATACTTGGCGACACCCTTTACCATACGGTGGATCAAGGAGTTACGTGGTTACCTCTTAAAGAGAGCAGTGTACTGCGATCTAAGCTTCTGGAATATCCGGAGATTGTAAAGCTGCAGTTTTTTTCCACTGAGGTGGGGTGGCTTTTGATTGAGAAAAAAGAGGACAAGCGCTCGATACTGTTACAGACTACGAATGGTGGTATCAGCTGGCGCGTAATGTAATAAGGAAAAAGAACCTGCCTGTTGGTAGGTTCTTTTGTTGTTAGCAGAGTGGGGGTTTATTGTTGTTTGTGAATGATTGAATATAAGGAAAAAACTTATTTAAAATTTTCTTTATAAATGTGAAAAAAATCACATGACATTTAAAGAATCCTGTGATATATTTAACACATAGAAAACAAGTTCAAATTTTCACAAACTCAGACATCGAATAGGAGAGATTACAATGAAAACATTCGAAACAGATTATATGACAAGAAACCTTTTGCAACTTTGCTACAACTGTGATGACGCTCATCTTTGTGAAACTGAAGAACAATGCAGAGCTTGCTGGGCTGAAAATGGAATGTTAGATGATCAGACAGACGAAACTAAGAAATTGCTAGACCTAGTTCATGCTTAATTTAATAACTGAAAACTCTGTATAGAGACCACTCGAATTCTTGATTTCTAAGAAAACGAAGTGGTCTTTTTTGCATCTAGTCTCACTTATTTAATGCTTTCTGGACTAGATGAGGCATATACATGTACAGAAGTACCCAGAACGCAGCAATTAGGCTGAATTACAAGAGGAAGAAGGGGGAAACTGTCATGGGAATGGGCCCGGATCTTTCATGGATGTTTGATTTTGCCGGAACGGTGATGCCGATCTTTATCGTTGTTATGATTGGTATTCTTGCTATATCAGCAGGCAGGGGCTTGCTTCAATGGGGCAAGAACAATGGCTCCCCTATACTAACAATCCCTGCACATATCGTTAGCAAACGGACTGAAGTACGACAGCAGCAGCTTCAGGAAGAGAATGGCTCAACTCGTACAAGTACGACTTACTATTTAACGTACGAGCTGGAGGGCGGTAGTCGCATGGAATTTAAAGTAGATGGCCATGAATATGGCTTGAGTGCAGAAGGCGATAGAGGAATGCTTACTTATCAAGGAACCCGATATCATGGCTTCCAACGACAGCCACAATACTCAACTGCGGAGTAGTCATTTGTATTAAATCAAAACAGCGATCCTCATTTTCATGATGGATCGCTGTTTTGCGTGTACCATTCATATCATTCAAGCTCACTGACCCTGTAGCTCTCAAAGCCCACAGTAGGTGCGATTATCTATTAGGTGTCAGATATTCATTACCCTCTCACCTTGCGGACACAGATGACGTTATTTGCAAATTTTTAGTCTTTTGAGCCTAGTTTCGGACTCCAATGCAGCTATTCATTAGAAAGAGGCTTATAATCGGTGCTTTGTGGGCCAATAGGGGCTTTAGGGTCCGATAGAATCCCAAAAGCGGATTAATATCGCGAATAAGGTCAGCTGTGACCGATAGCGCCTTCTGAGCGGGTGCTGACGTTGAAGCTATTGCTACAAGGAAACCAAGGCTGACCTGGACATCGACGCTGACCTGGACATCAATGCTGACATTGACGTTGTTGCTAACCCCGACACCGATGCCAGCACCGATTCGACGCTAACACCGAAGATGACTCTAATGCTGGCACTGACGCTAACGCCGACCCCGACTCAGGTGCTGTAGCGCAAATGTAACTGGACAAACGCAGCTTAGGGTGTCGATAAAGGGGGATTTGTTGAGTGGTTAAAAGGAAAGATCCCTACTCTAAAAAATAGGCGGGAACTGTCACCTCTTAGGCGAATGCACATACTATACAGCATGCAGTTAAGAACGAGGTTGCTACAAGAAGTGACCCCAAGGAGGAGACAGCGTGGCCGTCATCAAAACGAACTCGGAAGATGTGAGGGTGCTGGCGCGGTTGATGAGAGCGGAAGCTGAGGAAGATGGAGATCTCGGCATGCTCATGGTCGGCAATGTTGGCGTCAACCGGATTCTTGGCAATTGCTTAGACTTTAATAACATTCGGAATGTGAATGATATGGTCTATCAAAGTCCTGGAGGTTTCGAAGCGCCGCAGAAGGGTTACTTCTACCAGCGAGCCAGAGAAGCAGATATCCGTCTAGCCAAACGTGTAATTGCTGGTGAAAGAACCTGGCCAGCTACCAATGCTTTGTGGTTCTTCAGACCCGCAGGTGATTGTCCTGCAACCTGGTATAACCAACAAAACACTGGCCGCTTCAAAGCCCATTGCTTCTTTACTCCGACCGGAGAAGATTGCCCTTCTGTATTTATCGGCAATTAGCATGGTAACTGTGCAAAGAGAATTACTCAATAAAATGAGTAATTCTCACAGAAAGTAAGTGTGATTTCAATTGTGTGCGAATGTGATGTTCATTAGTGTCCAAAGGAGCTTATGCTCTGATAAACATTTAGGAGGTTTCAGTAAATGATCGTTCAACCTTACCGCCCCGTAACTTATACCATCGGTAGTGTCTCTTCTTCAGGTATGCCAATGTCTTCCGGAATGCCGATGTCATCAGGAATGCAAGGCATGGGCAGCATGCCACCCCAAGTAAGCAGTGGCAGTCCAATGACTCCAGGGGGAGTAGTAGTTCAGAATCCACCACAAACGTTCGAACAATCCTACATTGAGAATATTTTCCGCCTGAATTTAGGAAAAGTAGGTACGTTTTATTTTACTTATGAGAACAATAAAGACTGGAATGCCAAAGTTTACAAGGGTGTGCTGGAAGCGGCAGGCCGTGACCACATTATTATCAGTGACCCTGCGACTGGCCAACGCACCGTCTTACTTATGATTTATTTTGATTATGCTACCTTCGATGAGCCCCTTACTTACCAATACCCAGGTGTAATTGGCAATCCTCCAACGATGAGAAATTGTCGCTAAATTTAACCCATCTTCGATGAGAAGAACTCCAACGCCAAACGGTTAGGAGTTCTTTTTATTTGTGATGAATTTATGGAATAATCTTGATAATCATCGCCCATTTTTTTTCGAAAGGACACGCATGCTTGCGGTTTGCCCCAATATATTAATATAATAAATTGTATAAGACTCATTATTCCTTGATATATCAGTGTTATAAAGGGATAGTGAGTCTATTTTTTATCCTAAAATCACGGAAAAATCACATTTCCTGCTGATCCTTGTGATTTAATATGTTCTGGAAGTGAATTTTAAGCTTGTCACTACTGCTCTGCATCATTCGTTCCGTCACGTGAGTATAAATCTTTAGTGTTGTTTTTGCATCATCGTGACCGACACGCTTCATAATCGTTTTGAGATCAATCTGAGATCCAGATGCTATGCTTGCCTCAATTAACATCGTGATGTGTGTATGACGGAAGATATGAGGTGTTGCATGCTTCCTGATATTTGTTAATTTCATTAGACGTGCCATCCGGTTAACTAACTTCCAATTTGAAAATGGTGTTCCGTTGTTATTGGTCAATACAAATTGGGTTTCTACAAAATCATCATGTAGCTCTTTGTATCTTTTATGGCGAGCAGACTGTTTAGCCTTTAACTTCTTAAACATCTCTACGATGAACTCATCCACATCAAAGGTACGAACGGATCCAGCGGTCTTTGGAGGTGTTAATTCATAAGCACCGTTACCACCTTGAGGGAAGTGTAGTGTTTTATATATATGAACATCATGTGTTTCGAAATTAAAATCTGGCCACTCTAGTGCACAAAACTCTCCTGGACGCACTCCACTAAACAGCAAAAAGTAAAATGTCTCCAGGTCATCACCTAGACCGTGGTTTTGTAATACTTCTAAAAACTCTTCGATTTCATTTCTCTCCAGATATTTTTCTTCTAGGGCATTATTTTTTACTTCTAAGACTGTCTGTTGTTTTTTAGGCATCTTAATGTTTTGACATGGGTTATCTACACGTAGGTTTTCTTTTATGATCCATTTAAAAATTAAGTTTGCAGTTGAGTGATATCGATAGATGGAGTTTATCTCGTATCCTTCAGTAAACATGTTGTTAAGCATCTTTTGATGTTGGCTATGTGTTATTTTATCGATTAGTGCGTTGCCATAATATTTATTCAACAAATTAATGTCGGACACATGAGCTTCAATAGTTTTACCCTTAACTCCACTGGTCACTAAATAATCTTGTAGCCATTCTTCAGCCGCCTCATTGAATTTCATTTTCTTTGCTCGCTTAGTATCAGTTCCACCCTTCATACGATCCACAACAGCCTGAGCTGCCGCAATGGCTTCCTTCTGGGTATCGCGCACTCTCGGTACCTGTTGGCGTTTGCCTGTCACTGGATCAGGAGGACCCTCCATAACACACTTCCACTTGTAGCCTTGTTTGTTTTTTGCGGGTATTTTGAAGACGCTAGCCATGTGTGATCCCCCTTATAAATTTTCCTTTGCTTAATTCTCTCTCAGTTGTTTCTCTAGTTTCTTCTCCAATCGCAGTATACGCGTTGTATAACCGCCCTTTGTTTTATCTTCGGCCCCATACTCAATGGCGACATGGCAGATGTCAATTGCTTCATAAAAAAGCCCCTTGTTCTCATAGAAGATAGCGAGTTTCTGAAATGAAGGAATGTTTGGAATAAAATTATAGTCCGGATTACGAGCAAACCATGCTTCTTTGAATTTGGGGAAGAGTTCAATATCTTTTAAACATACAGAAATAAGTTTTTTAGCTGCATCTGGTTGGATGAGATGCATTGAATAGAGCTTGATGAATTTGTTATACACAAAATGAAGTTCGAAGGGTTTGTCTTCAACTAATTTTAATTGCTCTAAAAAATGATTCTCCGTGGCTTTGTAGTCGAGCCATAAAATCATATCCAGCGACATTTAATTACCTCTAATCGAATGTAATATTTTATGTAATGATATCGTATATCCCTTTGGCGTATCATAAATTATAAAACACCTAGAATCGACAGGGGAGACATCATGAAGAGAAGATTAAAGAAATTGCTAATAGAAAAGACAGACGAACTTGAATGCATGGATGTGGATCTCAAAGATGTGAATTACATAGACTTATGGCAACGAACCAAACATTCAAATTCTACGTTGGCATATCATACTACTGATGGTTCTTATCAAGATCTCGAATTACTTGCAGAAGCAGCTGAAGCTTACAAAGATCAAGGATTTATATTGATTGGGAGGACGGCGTTAGTTCAGGAATCTAGGATTGAAAGGATAGAGTCGATTGAAAATAATGGGTCGTTGATTATATTCAAAGATGGGACTCATGCGTATGTAATGAAGCAAATATAATCATAGAAGTCAACCCCTTCAATGGTGTTTAGGGGGCGCTTTCGTTCGCCATTTTACGACATTATATTCCTGCATAATCTGTTAAACTATTTAATAAAGCAAGAGATTGCACAAGTACGGAGGTGATTGAAAGTAAGAGTGTACAGATTTATCGGTACTTGTTCCTTAAGAGCGGCATCGCCACTCAGCTATCGCCATTCCCATTCAAACAGGTCATCAACCAAACAATCTAAATGATAGGCAATTAACGCAGCACGCTTCATTGTCATGTTATCAGCTCGCAAATGTATATAATCAGATAGTTGCTGTTTACTGATTCCGACTTTGTCTGCAAGCCACTGCTGGTTAATCTTGATCTTATTGTTCGCTGGTTGGTTTCTTTTAATCCTGATCAGTAACTCGGGAATGCGACAGCGCACGGGAACAAGTTCCATCGCACTGCCACCTTATTAATATACTATTTTTTTGGAACATTTACGAACATGAGTTCCTATGTTAATATGAATAAATAATCCTCCTAGAATTGGAAGGTGAAACTATGGATCAAGAGTTTATAGAGAAAATGTCAAACGTCATGCAGTTGTCTCCATTTGATCCTGAGGAGATTTACTTCTTCATTCACGAAAAGCTCGAGGAAACAATCATTTCTGAGAGTTGCGATGAACAATTTTAATCATGTCCTCAAGTGTTTCAATGTCCTGGGGGTTAGTTAAGTCAATATTGTACTTTTTAACGAGCTCCCTTATTACATACTCTGTTCTTTCCCTCGATAGTTCTTCTTCTGTAGGAGTAAATTTATTCTCTTCTTTTTTATCTCTTTGCCGCTCATTTGTGTTTCCCATTAAATAATCAATCGATTCTCCAAAAAACGTACTAAAAGATAATAGTCTCTCTCTTCGTGGAATCGAATCTGAGACTTCCAAGCGTCGTATTGAAGAGGCTGGAATGTCCATTTGTTCAGCTAATTGTTCTTGAGTTAAACCCCTTTCTAATCGGAGTTCTTTTAATCGATCTTTAAACAAAGTCACATCATCACCACCTGTCTCAATAATAACTTAGGATGTTCGTAAAATAAACGTTCATAAAACGAACAATAACTGTTGACAAGATCGAATTGCGAACATATACTATGTATATAAGGTTCGATAAACGAGCACATAAGAGGTGATAAATTTGAACTTTAAACGAGTTATTCTTATTGAGGCAAGGAAAAGAAAAGGCTGGACTCAGGAAGAACTCGCTTCGGGCGTTGGAATATCTAGAGCTTACTTAGCTAATATAGAACGTGGTGAATATGACCCTTCTTTAAAAGTAGCTCAATCACTTTCGAAAAAGCTCGGAGTGAGTACAGACAAACTTTTTTTTAATGATAACGCTCGTAAAGCGAATGTTAACAAGGAGGTGATCTAAATGTCCGTAGTCGTGATGGATAGCGACGACCTAGAACGCCTACTTGAAAAAGTAGTATCTAAGGCAATCGAAGCACACGCCGTGCAAGTCCCGACTTCACTCCCGCCAGTACTTAGTATTAAGCAATTCATGGCTCTTCTAGACATTAGTAGACCTACGGCTACCGAGGTAATGAGACGTCCAGACTTCCCAGTGAACCGTGAGTTTGGTAATCCTCGGATACCAACAGGATTGTTACTACAGTGGATCGATAAACATACCGAATGGATCGATCAGAATGCTGGTGAAGATTTTAAAGCAAGGCGTAGACGTGCATTCGGATAAAGAAAACCCGCCGAGCTGTATCGGCAGCGGCGGGCAGGGAATGCGGCAAGGGGAATTGCTTAACTCAATAATACATCGTCGGTGTGTCACATATCTACGCAGATTACGTGCCATTTTGTCCGATTCAGACCTCTATAAGTCCCATTTTGTCCGGCTACCCTGATTATAACGGACAGAGGGAGATGAGAAAATTGTCCATAGGAGATGTGCTCCAAGATTATCGAAAACAGCAGGGGATGACACAAGAGGAATTTGCAGAGCAAGTTCTGGTGGATCGCTCATCCATTGCGAAGGTTGAGACAGGAAAAAGACCAGCAACAAACCATTTGATGCGGCAGGCAGCTACGGCCTTCGATGATCCCCGGCTTTATATTGCTGCTGCCGAAGAAGTTACCGGCGGTGTCAGTGTCCCTTATCTGGACGGCGCTGACCTACATAAAGCGGCTACACACTACAAGTCACTTGAAGAAGGCGAAGAGGCCCTTGCGGCAATGAGGCTCGCACCAATCATGAAGCGAAATGATCAAATGACTGAAGCCGACAGAGAGGCAGTCAAGGCAGCTATCATGGAGAGTATCGAAGCAATAACGGCATTCACACATCACATTATGGCGTTGTGCCAGGAGTATGGGTTCAGCTGGCGGGGTGTATGGAAGGAACACCGTGCAGAACTTAAGGCCAAACAATATATGAAATGAGGGTTTGAAATGACGCTTGAGGATTTAGAAAGAGACGCTCGCTTCGTAGCCAAAAACGCTACACATAATTTGAAGTTAGTAAAACAACAGGCTGAAGTTATTGATCCCGTAAAGTTAGCAAGCAACATTAAATGGCTTGAAATGATGATCGCTCTGCATCAGAAGGATCTGGCAGCAGCAAAGGTGCAAATGAAAAAAGCCCGCCTGGCAGGGCGGACCTCGTTGAGAACTCGTCTAAAGTATCTCGTTGCGTCAATTTTACGCGATGAACGCAGTAAAGGCAAGGGGGATGCCGCGTGACTGAGCAGGAATTGCAGGAGTTCGCCGAAGCCTTGGTATCATCTTATCTCCATTACAGACAGCGATGGTTCGAAGCTGTGGACTGGACGCAAGTAGCATATTCAGATCGATTCACTGATCCTCACCGTTACAACCAGGCTGTTAAGCAAAACGAGAAGGCAACACATAATTGGGATTTGATTTCTGAAATTACGAACCGACTTCTCACTCCCACTATCAAGATAGCGTTCGATGTGGAGTTGAAACGTAGAGAAAAAGCTATATGAGCAGTGGCTTTGGCCTCTGTCTCCCAGCATCGAACCTTAGAATTAACCTTCCTCCGGTTTGGTGTTGGGAGATGCGGCTGACGCATCAAATGAAAAAAAGCGACCCCTCGCACGGGCCGCCTTGCTCTTTGAAAACTGAATAGCGTTATTTCTTTATCACTGCCCTTATCTTACACGATAAAGGCTAAACATCACAAGAGGGAGGGAATGGAATGTCAACAGCCTTTTCTGCGCATATCAGTGGGCAGAATATCGAAGTTGAAATTGTACCGCCAACGCACTACGCACCACTGGTACTATCCATCCGGCAGCAAACCGGAACCGTTCAGCTACATGCTGATCCAGATCAACTGGCCGAAGTCGAATATGCTATCCACACTTATCTGGAAAGTATCCGTTACACGGAAGTACCTGATCAACAATTAATTCTAACTGCCGAATGCAATATGGCAATCGAGGAGGGAATCGCTTGAAGCGTATCGTTCTGGAGCGCTTGACGCTCAATAATTTCAAAGGAATAAAGAATCTTGTCCTCGCCGCTAATGGCGGGGACGCTGATGTATATGGTGACAATGCTACTGGAAAGACCACTATGTTCGACGGCTTTGTGTGGCTCTTATTCGGTAAGGACAGCCAGAATAAAGCTGATTTTGAGATTAAAGGCTTAGATGGAGCTGGTAAAGTTCTACAACACAAGTTGGAGCATGAGGTCGAGGGAGTATTCATCATCGATGGTCGACGTCGTACCTTTCGAAGGGTCTTCAAGGAGGACTGGACCAAGAAGCGTGGTTCCGTAACCGATGAGTTTACTGGTCATACCACAACTTACTTCCTAGATGGTGTTCCTGTGAAAAAGGGAGAGTACACCGCCGAAGTGGATTCCATCATTAAAGAGGATTTATTCAAGCTCCTGACCTCACCTTCTTACTTCAATGAACAACTTAAGAAGGAAGACCGTCGGAAGACGTTACTGGAAGTATGCGGTGATCTTACGGACGCCGAGGTCATTCATGGTAACAAGGAGCTTGCTTCATTACCAGGTATCCTTGGAGATCGTAACCTTGAGTCACATAAAAAGGTTATTTCTTCTCGTTGCACTGTGATTAACAAGGAGATCAAGGAGCTTCCGGTGCGGATTAGTGAAGTACAGCGTCAAATGCCGGATGTTGCGGAACTGGATGATGAAGAGCTCCTTAAGGAAGATATCGCGATCCTACGTAATCGGGTGGAATCAGGGGATGCCGAGCTTTCTCGGATTCTTTCAGGTGGTGAGGTAGCGGTTAAGGAAAAGCGGCTTCGTGAGATTGAAAGTGAACTGATAGACATCAAGAGCCGAATGCATTCAGATGTACTGGATAAACTTGCACTCAAGCGAGATGAAGTGAACCGGATTCACATTGAGGTCAATCGGTATCGTCGTGAGATCGAGGATAAACAGCAGCGTATCCAGCAGAATGAACGTTCAACAGTGAATCGTAGGCAAGAAGCGGAACGGCTGCGGACAGAGTTCGCTGAACTTAAAGGCTTTGTCTTCGAACACCCGGAAGGTCACGATGCTCACTGCTCAGTCTGCGGACAGTCCTTACCTGAAGATCAGGTCAAGGCTGCGCACGATAAGGCTGAGGCTGACTTTAACCGTAAACTTGCAGAGCGTAAAGAACGCATTAATGCATCTGGTAAAGCGGCCGTTGCTGATGCTCAGAAGTTTGAGGAAGATACAGCCAGACTCCAAGTAGAAATAGAGACTCTAAATAGTACACTTCAAGTTCTCCAGACAGAGTTGACTGGTGCTGATAATGAGTTGAATGAACTGCGAATGGGTGTCAAGGACCCAACGACCGATCCTGAATATGCCAAGAAGCAGGCTGAAGCTGCCGAAGTACAACAGCAGATCAGGGAGCTTAAATCTTCTTCTGACGATGCTGCAGCAACTGTTCGGAAAAGCCTTCTCTTTCAACGTTCTGAAATTGCTGGGATGGAGAGTGACCTTGCTAAGTTCGATGGTGTCCGCCGTGCACAGCAGCGTGTTGCGGAGCTGGAGGACCAGGAACGGGAGCTAGCCGCTGAATACGAACGACTGCAGCATGAACTGTTCCTCTGCGAAGAGTTCACCAAAACTAAGGTCAGCATGCTGGATGCCAAGATCAACAGCAAATTCAAGCTAGCACGTTTTCGACTCTTTGAAGAACAAATCAACGGCGGGATCAAGGAAGTATGCGACACCCTTTATAAGGGAGTTCCTTATGATGGTGGACTCAACAATGCGGCTCGTATCAATGTCGGTCTAGACATCATTAATACGCTGGGTGAGCATTACGGATTCTCGGCTCCTATCTTCGTGGATAATGCCGAGGCAGTGACGAGGCTGATTGATACAGATGCCCAGGTCATTCGGCTTGTAGTAAGTGAAGTAGACAAGAAGCTGCGTATTGAGACGGCAGCTACACAGGAGGCGATTTAATTGAGTACAGGTAATCAGGTGGCGATTATTCAAAAGGACATCACTGATGATGTTAATCGGAGCCTTACACGGTTGCAGGATGACGGGTTGATCTTGCCAACGAATTACAATGCGAGCAATGCGCTAAAAAGCGCCTTCTTCAAACTCCAGGAGGTACAGGATAAGAATGGCAAGCCTGCGCTGGAGGTGTGCTCGCGGGAATCTGTCGCAAATGCACTGTTGGATATGGTTGTGCAAGGATTAAGTCCGGCTAAGACACAATGCTATTTCATTGTGTACGGCAGCAAGCTTCAGCTTAATCGCTCCTATTTTGGAACACAAGCCGTTCTTAAACGTTTGTCCAACGTCAAAGATATTTGGGCAAATGTGATTTACAAGGGTGATTTGTTTGAGTACGAAGTTGCTGGCGGACGCGAAAAATTGGTCAAACACGAAACGAATTTTGAAAATAGGGATAATGAAATCTTAGGAGTCTACGCTGTGGTAAAAACGCTCGAAGATGAAGAAATCCTTACCGTTATGACGAAAAAGGAAGTTGACGCATCGTGGAGTCAGAGTAAAACAAGTCAATCCGTCCATAAAAAATTCCCACAAGAGATGGCAAAGCGGACTGTCATCAACCGTGCGGCCAAGGCTTACATCAACACCAGTGACGACAGCGACCTACTGGTCGATGCTATTAATCGCTCGACAGAAACCGAGTATGACGAGCGTGTTGATGTTACTAACGAAGAAGTTAGAGCAGAGATCGCAGAGCATGCGAACAGAGAAGTTATTGATATCAAGCCGGGTGTTGCTTCACTGCCAGCTAAACAACATCCGACACCAAGTACAAAGCAACCTGTTGATGACCCTCAAGGCTTTGCTGATGATGTCCCTCCTCTTGAACAAGAGATGCAATTCTAATGATCGACATCCAGTGCCTCGGCTCCAGCAGCGCCGGTAACGCCTACCGAATATCTGACGGGCATACCGTACTTCTGCTGGAAGCCGGTTTTCCTTATAAGTCGATACAGCGGGCGCTTAACTTCCGAATGTCAGACATTGCCGGATGCCTTATCACACATGAACATCTGGATCATAGCAAGGCTGCTCCTGACATCATGCGAGCAGGTATAAACATTTACACCAGCGCAGGTACGGCAACTGCAAGAGGGTTGTCAGGACATCGTCTGAAGGTCATAAAGGCGTTAGAACAGTTCACAATAGGTACTTGGACAATTCTACCGTTTGATATTCAGCATGATGTGGAGGAGCCGCTAGGCTTCCTGCTAGCCAATCCAGAGGGAGATAAACTAGTCTTCCTGACTGATACTTACTATTGCCGACATCGCTTCAAAGACCTTACTCACATCATGGTGGAATGCAATTATTCCCGAGATATCGTCAATGAGCGGGTGTCAGCAGGGAGATTGCATCCTTCACAAAAGAAGCGGCTACTGCGCTCTCACTTCTCGCTTGAGAATGTGAAAGAATTCTTGAAAGCCAATGATACCCGGAATGTTGAGGAGATTTGGTTACTGCATCTATCTGACGGTAATAGTGATGCAGAGCGATTCAAACAGGAGATTCAAGAGACTACCGGAGCACTTGTCAGGGTGGCTGACCGATGATCAACGACAAGCCTATGATGCAAAGTATGATGGGCGAACGGATCTGGAAGCTAATGAAAGTAGATCAAGAAGAGTTTAAAAGAGAGACCAAAGCATTTTTTGCTCTTGGTTATCCCGGCTTCACAGTCAAGAGGGTGAAGTACCCGATAGTTTATTTGCAGGATGATAGAGATTGAAATGAATGATTTTTAGGGGATGATTTAATGCCCGATGGCAGTTACCCGTTTCCCATGTACTCCGGATTGTTGGAGCCAGAACACTACAAGAAAATAGGCAGCGCGATATGGCTTTTCCTATGGTGCGTCAGCTCCACCACTTCCGAGAAGGAACGGGACGGAACTGTTTGGGGCATCGTTCACGGGAATAAGCCATGGAAGCTTTCAGAGCTTGCGGAACCATTCGGGGCCACTGAGAAGACCGTGAGCCGTTGGTTGAATACTTTAGAAAGCCACGGTTACATAAAGGTCACTCGCGCTCCTTACGGACTTATTATCAACGTTCATAACTCGAAAAAATGGGCTATTGAGAGATCAGACAAAAATGTCCGATCTGAGGGGGAGAAAGGACAAAAATGTCCGATCTCTACCTCTAGTGATCAGACAAAAATGTCCGATCTCCAGGACAAAAATGTCCGATCTAATAAAGATATTACAAAGATATTGATTGATAGATGGATTAATGGCTTGGAAGAAGATGATCAAAAAGAGTTGAGTTCAAGATCCGGGGTGCTGACCGCCGCTGTGGGTGCCGTCTCCACAGGCCAAATAGATCTTGATAAACCGACAGTCGAGCAACGTGTCCTTCAAATCGAGCAGTATTACATGCAACGTAACGGGCTAATAAGTCCCGTACCTTCCGATTGGGAACATGTTCGTGAGATTGCGAACGAGGCCATGCCGCTGGATCTCGTATACTTTTTCATCGATCTGGCAATTGCCCGTAAGAAAGCCAAACGGAGGAGACCTTCGGATAAGATCCGGACGTTCTCATATTGCAAAACCGTGATTTTTGGCTGTTGGGATGAATTGTCCTCATTTCTTGAGCGGTACCTAACTCCCCCTGTATCTTCACAACAGGGAACAGTCGCCCTGGGAGCCTCAAGAGAGCGTCCGAAGAGCAAGCAGCAACAGGAAATTGACGACTTAGAAGAATTCATCAAGGAGGAGGAGCTTCGTGAACAAGCTGGAAGTCGCTAAGCTGTACAAGACAATCAAGAAGCGTTATAGCAACTTTGATGCCAGCCTACAAGCAGTGGAGGAGGATCTCGATGTTCTAAAGGACATTCCATACGAGGTGGCTGTGTCAAACTTTCGGAAGCACTTCATGACCAGTGACTTTCCCCCGAAAATCTCACAGATACGTGGAAGATTGGGAGAGCAATTGGAACGAGAGCGGATGCGAAGACAGACAGAGGAGCTGATGCATGAAATGGACGCATCGAGACTAGAAGCAGTACCTCCTCCGATCGGGCTGAAGGAGGAAATTTATGCAAGACTTAATGTCCAGCATTAAAATGCCACATAATCCAGAAGCTGAAGCTGCTGTATTGGGCGCAGTGCTAATCGACAAGGAAGGCGATGCTCTTGAAGCCATGCTGGAAATGCCGATTGATGCATTTTATAACCCGCAGCATCGATTCATTTTCGAAGCTATGGAACAGATCGCCGAGGAAGGTCAGCCGATCGATTTGGTTACTCTGACTTCTAGGATTCAGGACAACGGGCAACTTGAAGGGATTGGCGGTGTTAGTTATTTATCTAATATTGCCAGGGGTGTTCCTACCGCAGCTAACGTGGACTATTACATCGGAATTCTTAAAGAGAAGCACCTTCTCCGCGAATTGATTCGAACGGGTCTTGAACAAGCGCAGATGGCATCCGAGAGTGAAGATCCAGCTCAAGTACTGGCATCAGCACAGGTGAATGCTTCACGCTTGTCTGATCAAGCTGCACCAAAACAAGAGTTCAAGAGGATTGGCGAGGTAGCTGTTGCGGTCTACGAGGATATGGAGCATCGAGCCACCAATAAGGCCGAGAACGGCGTTAGCGGTATTCCTTCAGGATTCGTAGATCTTGACCGTCTAACTGCTGGTTTTCAGAAAAGCGATCTGATCATAGTAGCAGCTCGGCCTTCCGTCGGGAAGACAGCTTTTGCTCTGAATGTCGCTCAAAACGTAGCAGTGAGATCAAAGGAGACCGTTGCAATATTCAGCTTAGAGATGTCGGCGCCACAGTTAGTACAACGGATGATTTGTGCGGAAGCGAACTTAGACGCTAACCATATGCGGACAGCGGACTTCGCTGAAGACGATTGGAGGAAGGGCGCGGAGGCGATCGGTATATTAGGCAATAGTGATATTTTTATCGATGATTCGCCGTCGCTGACCGTCCATGAGATCCGAAACAAATGCCGCAGGCTGAAAAAGCAGGAGGGACTAGGCTTAATTTTGATCGATTACCTTCAGTTGATCTCTGGTGCCGGCAAGCGAAATGAGAATCGACAGCAAGAAGTGTCTGAGATATCCCGGACGCTGAAGCAGATCGCCCGGGAGCTTGATGTTCCAGTGGTTGCACTATCTCAGCTTAGCCGCGGTGTAGAGCAGCGCCAGGATAAAAGACCAATGCTTTCAGACCTGCGAGAATCTGGATCAATCGAACAGGACGCTGACATCGTAGCCTTCTTGTATCGGGATGACTACTATGACCAGCAAACTGAGAAGAAGAACATCATCGAGATCATCATTGCCAAACAGCGGAATGGTCCACTGGGTACGGCTGAGTTAATATTCCTAAAACAGTTCAACAAATTCGTCAACTATGACAGGGCTCACAACACTGAAACTGAAGCACCGAAAAACATTGATAAGCGCAAGTGGGCGCAGTAAAGGGGAAATTGGGATGAAGCAGGGGAAACGACCAACACGCCGACAAAAGCAGGAGATCAAGGAAGCAGGATTGATTGCTGAGAATTGGCTAGTAGAGCGGGATACACACGCTCAGTTAGTACTGATAAATCGGTACTCTAGTAAACTACGGACGATCAGGAGGGCAGTGTGATGGGTGCCTGGAACTATTGGCACGTGTATCACTACATGGTTACTCAGTACACTCATACTGGATTGGTGCCTGATCGTAACATACTACTTTCTGAATTCGTTGAGCTGGGTTCGTCAGAAATTGACGAGGGTATTGCTGAGTTTGAAACAGTAATGGGGAAGCGAGGTGAGGTCAGTTGATTCCTGATAGACCTATTGATCCTTTATTCCAGCAGAAGTATTACTTCGCTGTATTTGATAAACGTGGGCATGTCATCGGTACGGTGTATGTACTGGACACTGCAATGAAGCCGCGCAGAGAGGGGAGGAACTGATAATGAAGATTCTGGGTATTGACCACGGCACAAATTACGCAGGCTGGGCAACGATGGAGAACGGCAAGTCAATTGATTTAGGATTGCGGGATTTCAGTAAGATCGCTATGCCGGATGTGTTGGACGCCATTTATCAAGATACCTTCCGAATGATTGAACAGGAGCAACCGGATTTGGTTATCCTGGAGCGTCCGGTTCACTTCAAAAATGCAAACAGTGTTCTGGCCTTGGTCGGAGCATTCTCCATGGTCACTCTGGCTGCTCTACATCTTGGAATTAAAATTGCTCATATCCGTCCAACTGAACTGAAGATGCAGACCGGTAAAGGGAACGCGGACAAGGAGACCGTAGCTGTCGAAATGCAGATGCTGTTTAACCTGGATTATGACGAATTGGCCGTACCTGTTCTCTACAAAACAAATGATCCTAAGGGCAAATACAAGAAGGGTGACGTTCAGCAACGACTGTTCGATCCTTCCGATGCTCTGGCGCTTTGCTGGGCTTACCACCAAAAACATATTAAGGGAGTTGCGTAATCATGGGATATCTTGATTTCAAGGGGCTTGTTAAAAAGGTAGATCTGAAGGCAGACGGTGATGTGAACATCTTGCTTTGCGTTTCAGGAGAAGAACTTCGCGGAAAGATTGAATGGCTGCATGAAATGATTGGAGATAAGGTTACAGCGTCCTTTGATTCAACGGTTGTGAATTACAACATTGAAATCAATGCCCGGACAGAGAAGCCTATCAGAACCTATAAGGTGGACAACGGTATTGTCTCCGAGGTTAAGCCAGAAGGAGAACAACTATCAATGGATTTGGGCCTACCCACTGAGAAGATAGAGATCAAACAACAGCCGGCAGAAATTGACCTATCCGTAATTGAAGAATTTATCCAGTCTGGTCTGGCTCCAACATATGAGGATTTGGATTATGACTTTGTCGCCTTCTCCCTCCGCTTGGCCAGTGGTGAGACATACATGAAGATTGCTTCTGAGCTCGGAATCAGTAGTGGAAAGATCGTCGAGAAGATTGATGAATATCGCAAGCGTGTAGCTCCTTCCGCAGCAGCTTGGCATGAGTGGATGCAGTCCCAGGGTGTAGCTCCTTCCGCAGGAGCAGAAGCTGCTCCAGTCACTGAGGATGGCGGCTCTGCTGAAGGTGAGTCGGGAGACATAGTCATTGAAGAAGTAGACGGATCCATTCAAAACGAAGAAGGTAATGGATTCACGCCTGATTGGGAATCAGATAGGGGCCAGCCGGCAGGCGATCCTGTAGGTAGTGAAGGACAACCATCATCTGACCAAGATGAGGCTGATGATGTCGACAAGGAACAGCTTGACGCCTTCATTCTCGCAGAACGTCCGATCTTTGCTGAAGTGGAGTATAACGGTCAACCTGTACCATTCCCCGACCTGCTGGAGAAACGACTTAAGGAAAATAAGGTTTGGCGGGAAATCGCTAATGAGAATGGTATGACGAGTGGGCAGCTTTCATCGCGGTATAGCATATACCGGAAGCTAGCAGCAAAGAAAATGAAAAGTAGCGGAGGAGCAGCTTAATAGCTGCTTCTTCTCTTACAAGGAGGTGACCACAGCGTGTTCTTCATTGGACTCTATGCACTGGCCTTGAATTCTTATATCGAAGTGGTTTGGGAGACAGCTGTGCGTAATTATCGGATTGAGCAGCTGCAAGAACAAATTGACCTAGCACTCGACAACTGGGATGCATTAGCATTTTATCAATACTCGGCGGAACTAGCAGAACTGAAGGTGGTGCAAACCCATGGGCAAATCACATTCAAAAGATGAATCGATACGGAAGTTGGCAGACCGGATCACACGGGCTGTTAAGGCACGAGGTATTACCGTTCAGAGATACGATGCTTACACCACTAACAGTGTTTATCTCAAGTTCGATTACGGAGCAGCGAATAGCGTCAGAATCAGTGATCACATGGGCAAACGTAACGTATCCAATCGTTTCAACTTACTAAAGAATATCGATCGCAGTTATGTTGAGCTTGATCGGTATCTCCGGTATTTTTACTGCACAGATGACTTCGATAAGCTGATCGCTGATATCATTCAGAATCGAAATGATCAGATGAAGAAGTACGGTTCTAGACATTATGAGTTCTTGATGAAACGTAATAAAGCAGCTAACACCGACACTAAAGGGTTTTGGAGTAAGTCCATGATTATTTAGATTGGAGGATGTTTTACAAAAAAAATCAAGGAGGTGTATCCAAGATGAGCTATTACGATAACGATTTTTATAATGAGCCTAGCGAATTTGAAGAACAAATAGATCAATTGAAAGAATCTCTGATGAACGCTGTCAGGGATGAGCATAAAGCGGAAGTCGAGCGGCTGCGGAAGGAGAATGCCGAGCTACAAGAGGTAAAACGGGCTTTTGAAACAATCAAAAGGGACTACAACCAAAAGGTTGTTGAATTGGATATGCAGAAGCGCAACCTCAAAAATGAGGTTCGCCGTGAACGATTACTAGAACTAATGGGTGATTTTAATGCGGAGTTGTTTAACCCAAGTCGGGATCGGAAAAGCGGTCCAAAATGTGATAAGTGCAATGACAAGAGACGTATCCCCTTTCTATCTCCGTCAGGAAAGGAAATGGAAGAGGATTGCGCATGCAAAAACAACATTATCTTTTTCAAACCAACTACAAATATCTGCTCTTCATTTGCAATTAGGAACGGGGAATTTATAGCTTGGTATAAATCTTACTCAATCGATAGAGCAGATGGAATGGAATTAGACTCCTTAGGAGTTTCTGGTGTTGCAAAGTTCATCTGGTCTGGTGAGAGCTTCGAAAACATTACAGAACAATATTACAACGTATTTTTCAAAACGATAGAGGACTGCAAATCATATTGCGAATGGTTGACTGAGAAGGAAGCCAACAATTTAAAGGAGCGTTGATCAAAGTGAACAAGTCAATCTATAACCCAACTGTTCAAGAGCCTTTTTACCACGGACACATATATCACGAAGCGCTTTTGACATACGAACAACATCTTGAAAAGAAGCATGGTGAAAACATGCGAACAGCTGATCCAGATGATAACACGAACTGGGGAGCGCTGGACTGGTACAAAAACGGTAGCATGTCTTTTGCTGAAAAAGAATGGACAAATTTCATCTCACACCTTCGCGATTGTTTTAAAGTTCATTGCGGGATGGGTTTCTATCTCAAAGAAGACTGCACACAGTATTTTTACCACTCTGGTTCTGTCCCTGGTCTGAAAGGAACTTTCTTGCTCCGCAGCCACATCTATATCCAGCACTTAGCAGGAGTAGGAATGGACGAAGAGCGATTTATGAAAGATTTATCAAAAATCGGTAGATGGTAGGGAGCTGAGATAAACGATGGAAGATCTTTTAAAGAAGATAAAGGATTGCAACACAATGCCTGAACTGGACGCAATGAGGTTGGAACTGGTGAAAGCAGGCAAGGCGTTCCCGGAAAGCTTTCAGATAATGCAAGCAGCATTTATCAAGAAAAAGAACCAGCTTAACAGGATTCCACTGTCCAAAAGGGAGTGGTAAAGCATGCTAGGCAATGCATAAAAAACTAGATGGTGAGGGTTAACGTCCCTCTAACTTGCAGAGTAGTAAAACATATAGTTAATTCCAATGAAAAACAGGACTAATAGAACAGCTGTCAGAATGCCAAGCCAAATAAGTATCTTACGATTCATTAAATCACCTCGATGTCATTTTCAAAATTATACCATAGGGAGGCATAACCAGTATGAGTGATCAAGAACGTGAGATAAGAGTTAACTTACTGGACGGATCAGAAGTAATTATGAATACGGGTGACAGAGTGTTATTTCAGGCTTCTAGTCCTGGGGCAATACCACTATCTGTAGATACTGACACAATCATAGATGATGTGCTGGCTGCTCTAGAAGAGTCACAGAGCAAATTGAATGAGCGCGAATGGATGCTTAAAGAGTCATTGGACATTACAACTAGACTTGAAGGCAGGTTAGAAGAGTCACAACAACAACTAAAGCTTGAACGTGAAAGAACAGATTATTGGGGAGAAAAAGAAGCAGAGGCACAGCAGACCATAGCCCGGCAACGGGAGGCGCTGGAATCCGCGAGAAGCACAATGGAAGATGCTTTATCCGTAGGAGAGGCGCGTTACAAGGATTATGACACGATGTTATGTCCGTGGGCAGATTTATTGGATGGAGTAGCAAACATAGAATCGGTACTTGAGGAAGGGGAGACACAGCCATGACACAGACACCCAAATACCAAACAAAGACCGTTATCTGCTATGGCTGCGGCCAGCCTTATGAAGTCCCAGCAGAGACAGAAGCAAGAGCAGAAGACTACGTCTGCCGGAAGTCTTGTGCAGATAAGACCGCAGAAGAGGTGCAGCCATGACACAGGTACCTGATAAACAACGCTTTGACATCAAGAATTTCGATCATCAGGTAATTGTCGCTGGAATGGTCGCTTTGGCTGAAAAAGGACTAACGACACATCAGATATTTGATGTAGTGGAAAGTATAAAAAATGAGATATGGCCGTCATTGGCAGAAATCAGCAGGGAGGCGCGTAAGTCGTGACAATGGTGCAGGAAATGAGCGACAGAGATTTGAACCTTGCTCTTGCGGAGTTAATGGATTATCCCAAGAACAGATTCGTGCCAAATTACTGCACTGACCCTGCTGCCTCTCTAGAGGTACAGACAAAGGCTATAGAGGTAGATCATGAAGGATATCTGCTGAATTTAATGGACGCTGTGTATGGCGGTTACGTTGCTGCATCATCTGACAGAATCGCTGGATTGCTCACCGCCAGCCCCCGAGAGAGGGCAGAGGCGGCATATATCACGCTACAGGGGGCGAAAGGCTGATACGGCCTTAGCTGATTCGGTCGATACGATGGCGCTGACGCGCAAATGACGAAGGAGGTACGGAGATGTTTGAATTCGAACCTTTCATTCCAAATAGCAAGTCGGGAAGAGTCCATATCAATTCTTCTCCTGAAATGGTAGAAGCTAAAACGGAATGGATATGGGCAAAAGATATACCTGGATCTGACTACAAAAAAGGTGAACCAGTATATAAGGGGTATCGAAAAACGATATTTAAGCATTGGGTTAATATGGGCTGGGCGAAAGAGTTCGAACCGCCAGTAGAACAACTAACGTTATTCTGATGGCCGACAGGCCCCCGTAACGACCGAATAGGCGCGAGCCGTAAGAGATCATTCAGATCATTAAGGGAGTAGGAGTATCCCTCCTCTCCCAAAGGCAGAGTAGACGCATACGGTTCACCAGATAGGAGGTACCGAAGTGAAGAATCAAATCATTCACGGTGACTGCTTGGAGATCATGCCAAGCTTTCCAGATAAGAGTTTCGACATGATCCTGTGTGATTTGCCCTACGGTACCACAGAAAACGGATGGGATTCAATAATTCCTCTTGATCAGCTATGGCAGCAGTATGAACGGCTGATTAAGGATGGCGGCGCGATTGTCCTTACTGCTCAGACACCATTTGATAAAGTGCTTGGAGCCAGCAATTTGCGGCTGCTCCGGTATGAATGGATATGGATTAAGAGCAACGGTACCGGATTCCTGAATGCCAACAAAATGCCATTGAAGGCCCATGAAAACATTCTCGTCTTTTACAAGAATCTACCGACTTATAACGCCCAGAAGACACATGGGCATAAGCCAGTCAATAAATACAAGAAGCATTCAAGCGACGGCAGCAATTACGGTAAGACAATTATCGGCACCGAGGGCGGCGGGCAGACAGATCGGTACCCGGTCGATGTCCTACACTTCCCACGAGACAACGAACGGTACCACCCGACACAAAAGCCGGTTGCGCTGTTTGAATACTTGATCCGCACCTATACAAACGAAGGCGACCTGATTCTGGACAATTGTATCGGAAGTGGAACAACTGCCGTAGCTGCAGCAGCGCTGAATAGGAACTTTGTTGGGATTGAAAAGGAAACGGAGTATATATACATCGCTAAAGAAAGGCTCAAATGCATTCAGACGCAATTATGCTGAACAGTTTGAAGATACAGGGACAGAGAGGGTTAATAGCCCTCCTCTCCCACAAGGAGGATATAACGTGGCATGTTCAGCATTTAACGGTTCTACATGTTCGGTAAGCGGCAGCTCTTGCATGTTTGTATTTCCTGACAGCCAAGCTTGCGCTGAAATCTACAATGAAGGTCCTGACGCTCATGTCGATAAGTGCGAAGATTGCAGGTTCTTTTACACGAAAGATGGAAAGCGTTGCTGTACAACGAGACCTTATTTTCCAGTATGGGAAGGAGATCCTCCTAAGACAGATTATTTAGAAGATGACTTAACGTCTTGTGGTGGATTTGAAGCAGCAGGGGAGGAAGCCCAATGACACAAAGGGACTGGCAAAAGGATATGGACTTGGTTCAGGGCACAATTAAGCACGATGCATTTCCTGCTTGGACAGAACCGATGCTTTACTGGCTCCAAGAAGCTAAAGAACTTCAAGAGATCGTGTCGGGACGTGGTAGAGAATTGCTAAGACTTCGTAGCTTATTGGGAGGTCTCAATGATGAACTGACAGCAACAGAAGACCGCGCAGACGCAGCAGAGGCACGGGAACAAGAGATTAAACGGGCAATCGGTAGATGTTTGGTGGCAGGTAATTCACTTGGCAGCATTATCATGAACTACAACTTGCCAGAAGGTCATGAAGAATGGTCATACCAAGAAGCAAACTCATATTTCTTCGGTAAATTCTACAATGATCGTCCATCTGCCTATGAGAGTTACGAAACGTGGCTTGCGTGGAAAGCGATTATGGGCGTATCAGAAATCATGACCACCCTTTACCCAGATACCCCAGCACCCAAGGAGGGCAGCCATGATTAAACGGTTCATCCGCCGGCAGATCATCCGATATATCCGCCGCAACTTCGGGTCATTTGAACAGGACTCAATCCATGTGGTGATTATGAGCAAGCAGGGGTACAGGTTCTTCCGGGACAACGTAAACCAACATTTGAAGGTTGAGGGAGGGGATAACCAATGAAACTTAACTTTACAAAGCAGCAAGTGATTATCCCGGTCCCATTATTTTTGGATGAAAACGGGATCGATACAGATTCCGAGTTGGTGAGTGTAGAAATCCAAGGCGATAAGGTTGTCATTACCTACAAAGACGGTGATAAGAGATGAAAATTGAAATGGAATGTCCTGGTTGTGCTGGTGACGGATTTAACGTTCCTTATGGACCGAATGGTTATGAGCCGCAGCAAGTTTGTACAGGTTGTGATGGAAAGGGAACGGTGTTGATCTATAAACAATGTTGCTTCTGTAAGAAGGACCTGAGTGATGCAGATGAATCGGAGTATGAACGGGATAATACTGGATTCATTTGGTGCATACCGTGCTTCGACAGAGAGTCAGATACAGGTGAATAAACATGACAATTAAGCCGGGTGGACTGTTAGACAGAGTAGCAAAGTCGCACGAATGCGGGGTATGCAAAAACTGCGGAAATCTACTAAAGGTCAGCGAAACTACTCTAGGGTGTGCTGCTCACGACAAACTTATATTACCGGATTACCCGCCCTATCATGGTAACGCAAAATGCAAAGATTGGCTGAAAGAGGAGGAATCGAACCAATGACACTCACAAGGGAAGAGATACTGGCGATGGAGCCGATTGAACTTGGTCCAGTGGTTGCAGAGCATGTATTCAAAGCCAAAGTTATCGGTAAGGAAAACTTTCCTGAGCTTAGCCTGCTGATAGGATGGTTCGGGAAAGAAGCTTGGAAGCCGATGAAGGGAACCTGGCGTAATGCCGAATGGAGAAATTCAGAGGAAAAGGCTTGGCTTGACTGCCCACGGTTTGGTGAAGACATATCCGCAGCATGGGAAGTGCTGGAGAAATTCAAACAGTATACCGTGATGAAGGCTGCTGGATGGGGCAAGGAATATGACTGCCGCATATGGGTCGGAATAACTGGAGATCAGTGGTCAGTACAAGCTAAAACGGCACCCGAGGCCATCTGTAAGGCTGCTTTATTGGCAGTACTGAACTTATAACGGCCGTTAGGCCTCCGATTCGACCGCATTACATAGCGACAGCGGAGGCCGCAGGGCTGGATGAACTTATAAGGGGGCAGAGACATGAAGGTCACTTATTTCAAATGGCATAATAACTACGATCTATTGATAGGCGCTTCCTATCAAGCAACACGATATAAGCCGGGATGGTTATTAATCGAAGGTGTGCTGTACCGGGAAGAATGCTTTACAGAAGTAGAGGTATAAGGGGGAGAAGAGGATGATCATAAAAACTACAGATACACTAACTACAGCGCGTGGCACTATAGTCTCAGGAGCGTCATTCCGAGCAGTTCGAGACAAGGTTGGATTCCGCATCAACAGCGGAGAATACAGTGGCATAGGCGTTCCGGAGTCTTCAGCAATCATACTTAGTAATGTCGTTCTTGATGAAGATGGTAAGATACCGCGAAATGGAAGATATGCTTGATAAGCAAACAAAGACCCCCATATCCTTGGCCGGGGCGGGGGTCCTAAAATGAAAAGCATTCCTCTTGACATTATAACATAAAGGGGAATGAGGGGAATGGCGATGGCATACGAGCAAGGGGAACTGTTCGCTAAAGCATCAGACAAAGAAATCGAAGAAACCGAGTTCTATCTCGAACGATATAGGGACATGATTTTGTTTATTGAGGATTTTAACGGATTCCAATCAGAAATGGCTCAGGTCGCGGTTGATGGAGAGGTTGCCCGTAGGCTAAGTGCGGACGAGCTGCATGCCGACAAAACAGCCAATGCTGTGATCCTGACTGAAAAGCAGAAGTGGATGTATGAGCGGTATCGCGTTTATACGTTCATGATCTTCCGGGCATACAATCTAATCCCGCACCAGGGAATAAAGAAGGTGATTAAAGCTCGCTTCATTGAAGGACATAACCGTAGCAATACGATCCTGTTTACTTACGCATCAGGCAGCACCGTGGATCGTTACATTGAGAGGGGAACTAAGATGATAGCAAACTCCCTAGTACAGATGGGATTCTTCGATGAAATTTTGAAGAGAAACTGAGGAAAACATGGCGGAATAACGGGGTTTTCTGAACACCACATGAGTATTCTACCGTGCTATATTGGTAATGTGGAAATCAGGCGAGAGTGACACGCACGGCTACAGAAATGTAGCATTAACCGGGGCGTACCTCTTCTCGCTTTTCTATTTACTCCGTACTTGAATTCCCTTGTCCCCTAGAACTGTGACCACAGCAGTTAAAGTATGGATCGTGGAGGTTGCCGACCACCTGAGTAAGTGTTGGTATATAATATCCTTATCAGAAGTGCAAACAAATTATTACAATAGGAGGGGTTACTATGAAAGAGATGCTAGTTCAATGTGATAACTGTAAAGGCGGATTTCATATAAAGAATCACCAACGCCGTCTTGAGGATTCAGTTGAGGAAACTTATTTTGCTTGTCCTTATTGCCTTACAGAATATCCTTCATTTTATACAAATACTGAAGTTCGTGAAAAACAACGTTCCATTAATCAGTTAAGGGATCGATTGAAAGGGTTGAAGGATCCTCATAAACGTTCACTGCTTAAGGAGAGAATTGAAAGGGAACAGGCAGAGGTCGGTGTAATGATGGCTGAACTTAAGGCGAAGTATAGGCGGAATTAATTATGTGGGGTGTCTGGACGCAACGCCAGCAAGAAACGGGCCGAAGCCGGGGTTCAAATCCCTGCCCCCGCTATTATCGAATGAGTGAGTAAATAGGAGACTAGTTGAGATTTCCGGGAGTGTATTGTCTGTGATCGGTTGTAGCGGCTTTGACTTCGATTTATCAGGATAAGTAAAATGGTGTTGTTCTCCTCTGTAACAATGGAGATAAAGATTTTAAGCAAAGAGCGAAGCGCATTTGCTGCGGACGCTTAGCGGACGCCATTCTTTAAAAAGCGTTAGAATTTTGCTTTAATCGTTATTTTTTCTCTGAAAAACGTACATATACCAGCAAAAGTCGCTCATTATTGGGCGGCTTTTTTATTATGCCGAAAGGGTGATTCTAGTGGAGATAGCAGCAGAGCTTAACGATATGGAAATGACCTGTGAAGAGGTTGCGGTTACTCTCGCAGGACCATATAGACTCAATAAGAAGGAGCAGCGCTTGCTCGCATATTTACTGGATGATAGCAAAAGTAAGAATATCGGGGATATCTGTAGAGCGCTTAAGACCACAGCTCGGACATTGATAGGTAAGACGAAGCCTGATCTGGAACGAAAGATTGATGCTGTTGGTTCGGAAGCATGGAAACGCGATCTGGAGGCGGCACTTAAATCTAGTTCGGTGTCTAAGCGTGAAGTCAGCCAATGGCTTTACTTGTATTCGGGAAAGGAAAATGATCATGGTGAGAAAACAGAATAGTATCCGGCCTCCTATACGACTGAGCCCAAAACAGCCAAAGAAATGTGCAGTATGTATATGGGGGCGTTGGGAAGGAACAGCACAGTTTTGTTCCAGAGTGAAGTGCCAGAAGGGAAAATCTTCCTAGACGTCGAATTATGATGTCGAAGGGGGAGATATTATGGATAACGAGTTAAAGATCTCAGACTTGAAAGCGTGGAGAAAAGAGCTTCAAGAGCAATTAGAAGAATTAGAAAGTGAGACACATCAGGCAGTAGAAGTTGCTCAGTGTCTAAACTTACGCCGTGAGATTCTGGTTAGTCTTTATGAAAATACTCCGATTGATTCTGAGGAGAACATTGGTATTCAAAAAAAGCTAAATCTAGTAGTTGAAGAATTCCATGAAAAAGCAGTGGAAGCTACTGGATTCAAAAAAACGCTAGAACAAGAAATGCTTGCGAGCGAAGTTATAATTAATAAAATAAACCAAGAGCTTGAGAAACTTGGTGAAGTTGAAATTGATAGTGATGATGAAAGTGACGAAGTTGTTTTTTTCTAATCCTGCACCTTCGGGTGCTTTTTTCATGTCTATTAATGACCTTCTGTGAGGCGATTTCAGCGTTTGTGATAGAGATGCCCAATAATTGTGAGGATGGAGTTGGAGAAGGGTAGGGCGGCACAAGCAATGAGGTCTGTTGATGCGTTTGAGCCTGACCCTACAGCAAAACCGACTTAACATAAGCAAGCCAGATTCTTTAGTAATTGTTCAAGCTCAACCGGCTGACGATTATCTATAAGATTTCATCAATTATTGCGATCATGATTGTGTAGGAAGCGCACTTCTTGTAAGTGTTGCTATTGATAGAATTGAAATAAATCATTATTCCTGCGATCAAGAGTGTTGTTATAGAATATAGAACTTGATAAAAGGGGTCTGTGGATTGAACTAGTCCGAAGGCTCCTGTAAGCAGGGAGATGGCTATAGCAGATATTGCTAGTGCGTTTGATACCGCAGGAGAGCTGGATAATTGGCTTTGAAATTTAATTCTGGTGTTTCTTAAATCTTCTTCACTAACTTGGTTACGATTTTTATAATCAAGCAATTTGTTTTTTGCATCTTCAATATTATCGGGATTAACTTTTTTTATCTTTCGCAATTCTTCTTCAATTTGATAAATTCTAGTATAAGACATATATATTGACCTCCAATTAGTTTTAATGATATATCGGCACAAGTAAATGGAAAGTTTACAGATTATTCCGGGGGTGGTGAAATGTAAATGCCAAGAGAAAGAGACCCAAAAAGGGCAGAAGCTAAGAAGTTATGGCTGGACAGTGGCGGGCAGCTCGATCTTGTAGAAATTGCAGCTCAGTTGAATGTGTCTGCTGGTACGATTCGGGGCTGGAAGAGTAAGGATAACTGGTCTGGTCATTTGAACGGAACGTTCCGAACTGATGAAGGGAACGCTCCAAATAAACAGGAACGTTCTAAAGGAAAGACGGGCGCGCCGAAGGGTAACAAGAACGCCGTGGGCAACAAAGGCGGCGCTCCTCCGGGTAGTAAGAATGCCCTAGGTAACAAGGGCGGCCATGGCGGTCCCTTCGGTAACAAGAAGGCCGTTACCACTGGTGAACATGAAATGATCTGGTTAGACACTCTTACTGAAGCCGAACAGCAGCTCATGGATCATATTAATACCGATCCAGTTGCTCAGGCTGATGAATCTATTGCCCTTCTTTCTGTACGGGAACGTCGTATGATGCAGCGGATCAAGAACCTGATGGACGGCCTTACAGAGAAAGAGCGCAGTGAGTTGCAAGAGCTTAAGAGCATTAAAGGCATAGGTACCGTTCACGATGAGAAGTCAGGCATTACGAAGAGTGTTCCGGTTACCCGTGATGAAATGGTACTTTCCAAGGTGGAGGAGAAGACATTCCGAAAACTGGATGATATCTTGAAGCTGGAAGAAGCCTTAACCCGCATACAGGATAAGAAGATCCGGGCCATTGAGCTGAAGAACAAACTTATTGCGGTTGATGAAGAGAAACAGGTTCGCACGGAAATCCTCCGGATTGAGCTTCAGAAGATGCAAGGAGCAGAAGGTGCAACCGCGAGCTGGACTGATGCAATTCGTGAGATTGCAGAGCGGCGGAGAGCCTCGAAAGCGAGTGAACAACATGAGTAGTAAACCGTACAATGCCGTCGCTGCTCTGACTGATCTCATTGATTTGTACTGGGACGATCCGGTTGCTTTCTCCGAAGATATGCTCGGTTTTGATCCAGATGATTGGCAGCGGAAGGCGATGGCTGATGTATCCATGCATCCACGTACCAGTATTCGCTCCGGTCAGGGTGTGGGAAAGACGGCATTCGAGGCAGCTCTTGTTATCTGGTTCCTCTGTTGCCGACCTAACCCCAAAGTGGTGTGTACAGCCCCGACCAAGCAGCAGCTGCATGATGTGCTTTGGGCTGAGGTTTCCAAGTGGTTAGAACGCTCGCTGGTAAAGAACCTGCTGAAATGGACCAAGACCAAGATTTATATGGTAGGTCATGAGGAACGCTGGTTTGCGACAGCCAGGACAGCGACGAAGCCAGAAAACATGGCAGGGTTTCATGAAGATTACATGCTATTTGTAGTCGATGAAGCCTCGGGTATTGATGACCGGATAATGGAAACCATACTCGGTACACTATCTGGTGACGGAAATAAGCTTTTGCTATGTAGTAACCCGACTCGGACGAGTGGGGTTTTTTATGATTCCCACAATCGTGACCGATCAAGGTTCAAGACCCATAAGGTTGATAGCAGGGATAGCAAGCGCACCAGCCGCGAGAACATTGAGATGCTGATTGATAAATATGGAGCAGACAGCGATGTTATCCGGGTCCGTGTCTTCGGAGAGTTTCCGAAGGCTGAAGCAGATGCTTTTATTCCCCTCGAGCTGGTAGAACTTGCGGCAGGTGCTCGTGTTGAAGCGAGAGGTGATACTCTTCACATTGGAGTGGACGTGGCACGCTTCGGAGATGATGAAACGGTTATAGCCCCACGAGTCGGTATGAAGGTATTTCCACTGCAATGCTACAACAAGCAAGACACCATGGTCACCGCCGGCAGAGTTATTGCTGCTGGCAGGGAGATGCTGAGAGTTATGCCAGCTCTTCGCCGCGTTGAGATTAAGGTCGATGACAGTGGAGTTGGCGGCGGAGTCACAGACCGCCTGAACGAGGTGATTCTTGAAGAGGGTCTTACAGATTGGAGAGTTGTTCCAGTGAACAACGGAAGCAAGGCCACCGATGATGAGCTAGAGCATTACGAGAACAGAGGTACAGAATCATGGGCCGTTCTTAGAGATGTTCTTCAAGAATCCTTTTCCAAGCATATGCAGGGCGGATCAATGGAGATCGAGCTTCCGGATGACGAGAGGCTGATCACTCAGCTGACCCAACGGAAGTATCGCATGACCAGCAAGGGACGGATTGCCCTGGAGCGGAAAGAAGATATGAAGAAGCGTGGTCTTGATTCTCCTGACCGAGCTGATGCAGTGATTCTGTCGTTTGTAACCGAGAAGGATATGCAGTATACCAGTCAACGGCCTTCGGGTTGGTAAGAGGAAGGTGAGCATATTGAAGAAAAGAATTAAAGCAGGCTCGTTTAGTATCGACAGCAAAGGCAATGTAACGGCCTATTCCTGCACTGTGACCGATAAATAATTGGTCTTTTTTTTATTGCATAGAAAGGAGGAATAACCTGTGACCATCATTTACAGTAAGAAGCGTTTCCCACCTCCACCGTATGACGTTGAAGTTGAGGACATGAAATATTACCGGCTGCTCTACGGTGGAGATCATGATCAGATCTTTCCGCGAGCCCGAAGCATCCAAACCACAGAGCGAGTTATCCGGCGGTCACGACCCGGACTGATCCGCCGCGGTGTTGCGCCAGACATCAAAATAACTTCCGAGCACCAGTATGTTGTGGTCAACTTCGCCAGTCTGGTCGCTGAGGTACCAGCTGATCTGATTAACCGTGCGCTTGGCAATGTGTCGGCTGATGTAGAAGCTGGACCTGAACTGGAGTTTGTATCTAGTGTGGTTGCCGCATCCAAGCCTAATGACAAGATATGGGCAGCAGTAACACAGCATCAGGTCGATGGATTGATCGCTTATAGGATCCGACGGAGCACCAAGGGTAAGGTTTGGTTCGAATGGCTACTCGGTGATCGTTACTTTCCACACGAGGATGGTAACGGGGCTGACCTTGCTTGGATTGAGGAATGGGATGATGGCAAAGGTGGAAAGTTGAAGTTCCTCCGAGTGGAGCGCCAAGAGTTGAGTGAAGAAGGTCTTGCTATTCAGCAGATGGTGTTTAAGATGGACGGCGAAACAGTAGCCGATGAAATAGAAATCAAACAGTATGCGGAAGAATATGAAATCGAGATCCCCGAAGATGAGACATTAAAGGATGTAGCAGAGCTGTTATGTGGTTTCGTTATAAATGATGAAACTCTGCTGCATCCCCGTGGCCGTTCTGCCCTTCGGAATATCGATACTATCCAAGAGGAGATTAACTGGACGATTACGCGGGATTCCATTGTCTTCGATAAGCACGGTAAGCCGAAGCTGGCTATACCTCGAGCACTATGGGATACAGTCGCAAACCAGAACCAGAAGGATTACGGTGCTCGGTTTGTTCGCGGTGCTGATCTTGAGGTTGTGTCATTTGACGAGAAAACAGGAGCGATTCCACAGTACATTACTTGGGATGCGAAGACAACACAATCCTTCGAACACGTTAATCGTCTGATTCGGTATATGTTGGCTGTATCCAAGACATCTATTCAGGCTGCTGGCATGGAAGATGGCAAAGGAGATACCGGAATTGCACTACTGTACCTCTGGATACAGTCAGTTATCAAAGCAGATGCGATCAAAGGCAAATTCGATGCAGCCATTAAGGATGCTATCCGGAAGTGTATGCTGTTGGAAAATGCGATGGGTAGTGCTGATCTAAAACCTGTTAACCCTGTCATTGAGTGGGGAGATATGTTGCCTAAGGCAGATAGTGAGAAGGATACAGAAGAAACAGATAAGTACGACAAAGGCGTTCAGTCCCTTGAAACCACAGTACGACGTCTGCATCCTGACTGGTCGGAGGAAGCAATCACGGCTGAGATCCAGAAAATTCAAGATGAGAATGCGGTTGATACCTTGAACCCCACCTTCGCACAGCCGCCCCGGGTAACGGTGTAGTATGGCTGCGACAGAAGAACTGATTGCGCTATATATCCAGACGGATGAACGCTTGCGTGCTTTGATTCAAACACTGCTTGACGGAAACATTTCAAATCGCCGTAAGCAGCAGCTACTTCAGCAGGTGGATGCAATTATTGATGAGTTGACTAATAATGCTGGACAAGGGCTAGCTGATCTTATAGGAACAGAATACCGCAACGGAGCTAATGCGGCTGTTGCACAACTTGTTGCTGCCGGTATTGCTCGGGAAGTAATGGACGTTACCGTTAATGCTGTTGTACATCAAGGAGCGGCACAGGCAATCTCAGACGAGGGCTTCTATTCCATCCTGGAAGCATCAGAGCACATGAGCCGTGATGCCAAGCAGCGCATCGAGGATGCTGTCAGGATCGCGAATGAACAGTCACTTATCGAAGGTGTCAACCGGAGACAGGCTACACAAAATGCTGTTGCTAAGGTTAACAAGCAGGGCATCACTGGGATGATAGCCAAGAATGGTGCTGAGATCCCAGCCGACAAGTACATGGCTGGGGTTGTGCAGTATCATCAGCGTAAGGCACATGTCACAGGTACTGAGAATATGGCCGTTCAGAACGGGATGGACCTAGTGTATGTCAACTTCGTCGGAATTACCTGTTCGTTGTGTGCCAAGTATCAGGGTCGGGTTTATTCTATTAGTGGTAATGACAAGCGATTCCCGAAGCTGGACCTGCGACCGCCTTATCATAGCCATTGCGTTCACTCCATTTCAATATGGGTGGAGGAATACCCCCCTGCTGCCGAGATCGAGCAGACCATTAAGGATAGCAACCGACCATTTGAGGACAACCGCACCGAAGCCAACATGAGGCGATACAACGAGTTGCAGCGTGAGAAGTCCCGTAAAAATGAGACTCGCAAGCAGTGGATTCGTTACAAAGCAGTGCTTCCGAACGATACGCCGAACCTACAGCAGTTTGCCAACAATAAGGTGCGCGGTACTAAGAAATACTGGGAGCTGCAGGAGCTTTACCGGAAAGTAAGCATTGAAATAAAAAAGACCTCATTTAGTAATTGAAAATTTTCATTATAGAATATATAATAAAACCTGTACTTAAAAGGAATTAGTATACATTATTTTCATTTTAAATGGAGGTTTTAGAATGAGAAATGCGAGCTGGACAGAGAATGAGCAAATGAAAGTCGTTTGGAACATTGTGGATAGTAATTTGTTGAAAACGACCCTTCCTCGAACAAAAGAACGTAAACTAATTGTTGAAAGTATCGTGAAGAAATTAATAGTGGATCCTGACTTTGCTAATCGTTTAAATACTCAGGATCCTGATGGTACAATTTCACAGCATATAGTTGCTTGGATCGGTTATTTAGAAGGACGAAAGGAACGTCCACCATTAATCAGATAGTTTGTTATTAAAGTCTTCACACTTATGTGGAGGCTTTTTCTTTTGTCCAAAACACCGTGAAGACGCTATAAAAGCTGCGGTAGGCAGTCCACCCGGACTTAAACAGGAGGTCTATACCATGAAAGAATATATCCTCAGAAAAGCTTCACGTATTCCTTTAGATTTGCAGTTCTTTGCTGAAGATCCTAACCCAAACCCGGACCCTAATCCCAATCCTAACTCTGATCCAAATGATCCGAACAAGGGGAAGACCTTTACGCAAGCTGAACTTGATGCTGCTGTACAATCTCGACTTTCTCGTGCAGAGAAGGCAGCTCAGAAGACGCTGGCAAAAGACTTGGGTTATGACTCGGTTGAAGCTATGCAAGCAGCGTTGAAGCCTCCGAAAGACAAGGACAGAGATAAAGACAAGGGGACACTTGACCCTGCTGAGGTCAGCCGTCTGGTTGACGAGCAAATCAAGGAGCGCGAAACGGAGCAGAACAAGAAGATCTTCCAGCGCTTGCTTACTGCCGAGGTTAAGGTTCTGGCAAATGAACTCGGATTTGCCGATTGGGAGGATGCTTTCGCCCTTGCTGATCTGACTGCTGCCAAGGAAGACGAAAAAGGCAATCTGACGGGTGTCAAGGAAGCGCTGGAGGCGCTAGCAAAGAAGAAACCACACTTGCTTAAGACAAAGCAAGGTGGTGGAAAGTTCGGCGCCGACATCATTGGAGGCTCTGCAGATGATAAGAAGAAGCGTCGCGAGGAAATCGTTAGGCTAGCTCAGAACCGTGGCACTATCGGTGGTACAACAGCTCATGATCCATGGGCCAAAAAATAAGGAGGGAATAATTCATGAGATTGCAACCAAGACCACGTTTCACTGTCCAGGATGAATATGAAATTCTGGCATCATTTGAAGTTATCCGCGAGGTGACCAACGGGATCACCATTGATTCTGCTGCCGTTACGGCGGACGCCAATGGAGACAAGATCATTAAGAAGGGTATGCCGATGGCTAAGCTGACCGCATCCGGTAAGTACGTACCTTACAAAGCTGCTGGCACGGACGGCAGCGAAAACCCAACAGTTATCCTTAAACGGAGCATAAACGTCAAGGACGGCGACCATGTTGTTGGCGGATACGAGGTTGCAAAGATCATCGCTGCTCGCGTACCAGTCACTGTTGACGATACCTTGCGCACCAAAATGCCACACATTGTTTTCGAATAATCTCCAATTAGAGAAAGGATGAAGAACAATAATGAACCCACAAATTATCACAGGTGGTCACCTGAAGTTGAATCTGCAGTTGTTTGCTGCCGGTGATCCGATTGATCTGACGCTGGAAGAAGCATTGTCAGGAGATGACTTGCTCGTCTATTCCCGTAATCTTGAAACATCCAACGAATACATCAGCCCTATTCTCTTTCCGCCGCGTGAAGTAGCCGAGCTGACAGTAGACGTAATTCAAGAAGAATCTGCACGTCTTCCAGTCATGGCGAAGATCGCTGAGCTCGGGACGGAAGTTGAATATGCTTCCCGCGAAGGCATGAAGGGTAGCCGCATTGAGATTCCGAAAATTCAACTAGGTCGTTATATGGACGAACGGCTTGTGCGTATGGCTCTGCAAGCATCGCAAAGCTATGGTCTGCGGTCCGAGGAGGTTAATCAACTTCGTAGCAGACAGTTCAACGATGCGCAGTTTACTGTAGATGCTATTCGAGCGCGACGTGAATGGACAGCACTAACAGCCGTATGGAGTGGGAAAGTCGTTTACAACGAGGGCAATGTCAAGGTCGATGTTGACTATGGCTATACCTCCGAACAGAAGCCTGTTCTCACGGGATCTGACCTATGGAGTGATTTCGTTAACTCTACACCGCTAGATGACATTCAATTGTGGGTTGATCTGTGGAGAGCAAAGGGTACCAGGTTGCGTCGTGCCATGACCTCTCAGAAGATCATAACGTACCTACGGCGTAACCTGGGTATTCGTCGGCATTATCATGGAAACCCAACTGGTGAAGCCCAACCTCCACAGTTGACGAAAGCGCAGTTGGATTCCGTTTTTGACGAAATGGAATTCCCAACCTTGGTCGCTTACGATACACAAGCCCGTACTGAGGATCGCGCATTGACTGGTGGCAAGTTGGCATTTACTACAGTTCGTATGGTGCCAGAGAATAGATTTATCCTGCTGCCTGATGGACCACTCGGTAACTATCTGTGGGCTAAGACCACAGAGGAAATGATTGCTGAGATCGAAGCCGAGCAGACCGGAGACATGGGCATTTACGTTTTCCGCGATGTGACTAAGAATCCGATCCGCATTCGTACTGCAGGTGTGGCTTTGAACTTCCCAGCGTTTGCTTGGGCAGACAGTGTTGTTTCCGCAACTGTAATTTAGGAGCTCCTTTTAGGGGCTTCTTTCTTTTTATCAACCTAGAAAGGGTGAATCAAGTGGATATTAAGCTCAAAGGCGTAGTTAAGAACGGCGGCAAATGGATGAAGCCGGGAGACATTATCCGTAAGGTAGCTGACGAGATTGCTGAAGATCTGATTACTCAGGGCTATGCCGAGGAAGTCGAGCCGTTGCCGGAGGATGATTCCGAGCTCCAGGCATTGCGGGATCGAGGAAAGGCGCTCGGTGTTGCCAATGCTGGACGTTTGGGTGAATCTAAGCTAAAGGAAGCTATCGCCGAGAAGGAATCTGACCTCCAGATGAAAGCTACTGAGCTTGGTATTGAGGGCACGGAAGATAAGACAGCTGAGGAATTGGTTGATGCCATCGCTGAAGCAGAGAAGAAGTAGGTGATGGAATATGGCTACTACCGAAGAAGTCAATCTTTGGATAGAAGAGAATGTTCTTGACACCCAAGCGTGGGACAAGAAACCTCTAAAGCAGCCATTGGCTGTAAAACAAGCGGAGCGTAACCTTGCCCGTTGGTATCCGACAGCAGTCCAGACTGTGGAGATTGTTGCTCTGCAAGCTATTTGGGAGATGGAAGGACTGGATCCGGCGCTCAAATATCAAAAACACGGAGTGAAATCGGTTGATGACCACGGTGAAGGGGTCACTTATAGCGGTATCCGTGATGTAGTCGCGCCGGACGTGCGGGAGCTGCTTGGAACGCCTGCGTTTGAAATTGTGCCTGATGACGATGACAGCACCGATCTGCAATACGGCGGGTGTCTTATATGAGCCTTTTCGGATATCCTGCGACCGTAATCCATTATCACCCCGGTGTCGATGATTGGGGGCGGCCTATCCCAGCTGATCCAGTTATCAAGGTTGCCAAGGTAGCCGAGGAGCAGAAGCTCGTTAAGAACGCAAAGGGCGAGGAGATTACGATCGCTTACACCGTTTATCTGGAGGGAATCAATGCTGTTGGCTTCGATGACTGGCTACTTTACACCGATGCAATTGGCACAGAGATCCGTATCGACGTGAAGCATTATGAGATTAGGAAGTATCTCGGTACCGATGATGTGAAAGAAGTGGTTCTTTATGGATAATGGCAATACTTTTTCGATCAATATCGAGGGACTGGATAAGATCATCGGAAGGTTAGATGATTTAGAAGGTGAGATCGATCGCAGATTGGAAGAGAAACTGACCAAGATTGCGCTGAAGATTATACACGATGCCAAACGACTTGCGCCTATTGATGAAGGGGATTTGGTAGGAGCTTTGGATATAGACGTGGTCAAGCATTTAATCGGGCTGGCGTATATCGATTTTGGGGCTACCGTTGATGTGAATTCCTATGCAGTAGTTCAGCACGAAGGATTCAGAAGGACAAAAAGCGGTGCAGTTGTTCAATTCCAACCTGGCGAAAAAACTCGCAGCAAAGGTGATTACAACGGATACTCTCCTGGTAAGAAGTTTTTGGAGAATGCTATTAAGATGAATGAGCAATGGATTATAGAGGAACTTTCTGGGCTTCTAGAAGGATGGTGATGCCGTGCTAGCATCTGAATTGATTGCTTACCTGACCGCAGCAGGCTATTCCGTGTATCCAGATCCTAATTTTATTCCTGCGGATCCCGTCGAGGCGAAACTTCCGACCTTGTACGTGATGGATTCCGGGGGATATCCTCCGGACAAATACGTTCCGACTCAGCGACCGACGTACCAGATCATCGTCAAAGGAAAGTCATATAAGACATCGCCTGCAAACATGGCAGCAACTGAGGCACTGGCGAAGAGATTAGGAAAGCTATTACATCGCAAGCCAAATTATATGATAGGTAGCACTTATGTCTTTGCAAGCACCGAGACTATGCATCCAATTTACTTAGGGTTGGACGAAAAGGACCATCCTATGTATTCAACTAATTTTGAATTTTATTCAAAGGAGGCAACAACGATATGAGTGATGTTAACCAAATATTTGCGGGTCCAGGAGAATTCATTTGGGGCGTAGATGAAGAAGGTGCTCCTGAGGTGGATGCTGTTACAATTGATTTGACGCAAGGTGGTATTAACTTTACAACCACCACTACCTATTTTGAGCCGACTACGGATCAAACGGGTACAGCGCCAGTAAAATCAATTGCTACAGGTACTACTGGAGCGATTAACTTTGAGACTCCGGATATGGATTTCGCCAAAGTAACTAAATATAATCCGCATGCACTAAAGGTAACTGATGCTACAACTCCGACCAAGATCAAATACCAGGTTACTGGTTTGGCGGGTAAGGAGCTGCCTCGTAAACGAGCAGTCATTAAGCCTGTGGGAGTTACCGATCCTTCACGCTTTATCTATATTGAAAGCGTGGGTATTAAGTTTGACATGAATGCTGGTTTCAAGCTAGACGACAACCTGAAGATGACTATCTCTGCTATTGCTTATCCATCATTGGAAGCAACGCCTAGAGGTCTTATCTATACATGGGGAGATATAACTGCCACGGCATAAATAATTAAACAGCACACGTAAGGAGAGGGCTTCATGCCTTCTCCTTTTTTCGTTATTCCGAGAAATGAGGGATGAATCATGTTTCCACTTACCAAAAAAGAGAAGCTAAAGCTCGGTAATAGAACCGTATCAATTCCGAAGCTTACCCGAAATCGTTTGAAGAAGCTGACAGAACACATTGGAACCATAGGCGATCTGTTTGTAAAAGTATTTCTGGCACCACAGGAAGACCGCTCGCTTTTTATTGTTGCGGGTTCAGAAATTATGATCGATGAAATTTATGAACTCACATCGCTGCTCAGCGATATCCAGATAGATGAATTAAGTGAGCAGGCCAGTCTTGCAGAATGCACTGAATATCTAAATTTAACATGGAAGAAAAATGATATGAACGCAGCCCTAAAAAACTTGAGCGGCCTGGTCCCTCCGATGATGCAGCAATTCGTTCAGTCAATCGCGCAGCGGATGAATCAGGCCGGAGCTTAACTCATGACGAATTTGTGATGCGGTGCTGCACGGTACTCGACAAGACACAATGGCAGATCGAGAACGAGTACTTCTTTGTAGATTTGCCGCAATTGCTTCTGTTGAAAGACCAGGCACATGCATCTAACGTAATCGAACAGCTTGAAATTGAATCATACCCACATATCACTGACAAAAAAGTTCGGGAGCAGATCATCAATCGCTATATTCAGGCACTGCCGAAGGCACCTGAAAAACCGAAAATGTCGGCAGAAGATCAATATCAAGCGCAGCTTGTGCGGATGAAGGGAGGAGGGTAATAGTGGCAGGGAATCTTGGAGAATTGAGAGCTACGTTAGTGGCTGATGCAAATAGCATCAAACAGGAGTTAAGGGCCGTTAAACAAGAGTTTTCTGGTCTTGGTGACCAAGGCACTAAAACAGCTTCAGATGTTAAAAAGATGGAGTCATCCTTTAACAGCATTGGCGCATCCAGTAAGCAAATCAAGCAACTCACGACAGTGTTGGATAATGTTAATGCAAAAATAGAAATTCAACAAAAGAAATTAGCTAGTCTCAAACAGTCTTATGACACAACTTTCGATAGTAGCCGAAGGAACAAACTCCAAGAGCAGATAGTAAATACAGAATCATCAATCTTGAGACTCACTGAAACATCTGATAAAACTGCTCAAAAAATATGGAACTTAGAGGATAGCGCTAAAAAAGCCGGAGAAGGTTTTCAACAACTCAGTAGTAAATCTTCGGAGGCTGCTGTCGGTTTCGGAAAATTGAGCAGCAAGCTATCGGAGTTGGGAGCTAGTTCAAAACATATTGAAGCTATTAAAAATGCGATAAATGAAGCTAATCCAGAAATTTTACAGGGACAGCTTGAAGATGTTCGTCATGAGTTGGAAGAGCTTGGCTTGAATACAGATGTAATTGACGAAATCATCGAAAAAATGAGTGAACTAGGTAGCGCCGCAACTTCAACAGAAATTGAGATCGAAGCAATGGGTGCTGCCTATCTTGCGTTGTCCATTGCAGCAGGAGCAGCGATAGCGAAAGCGATTAAAACAGCTGGAGACTTCGAACAAGCTATGCAAAATGTGCGCGCAATCAGCCAGGCTGTAGGATCTGAATTTGATGCATTAAGAGATCAGGCGCTTAAATTAGGTGCTCAAACCAAATTCACAGCATCTGAAGCTGCTGATGCGCAGGCTTTACTTGCTCAAGCTGGCTTTAAGACTAATGACATCTTGTCTTCTATGCCCGGTGTCCTTGCACTCGCTGCCGCTGGTAATACTGATTTAGCCCTTACGGCTGATATCGCTTCATCAGCACTTAATGGATTTGGAATGGCTGCTTCGGAGACTGCCCGGGTAGCGGATGTGTTAGCCAAGTCATCAATAGATACCAATGCGGATGTAACTGATCTTGGTATGGCTCTTAAGTATATCGCTCCAGTAGCAGCCGCAATGAATATTAGTCTTGAAGAGGCAGTTGCTGCTATCGGCGAATTATCGAATGCCGGTATCAAAGGAGAAATGGCAGGCACTCAACTTAGGGCTATGCTTTTGGCTTTGGCTTCTCCATCCAAGGAAGCAGCTGGGTATATGGAAAAGCTTGGCGTAAGCATTAAAGACAGTGCAGGAAATATCCTTCCATTATCAAATATCATAGGTCAACTTACGAGTGTTTGGGGACGTCTAACTGAAGCACAACAAGCAGATGTAGCTGCTACACTGGTCGGCAGAGAAGCAGCATCTGGATTTTTAACACTGATTGCACAGGGCGAAGGAACACTCATCGGTTATACAGAAGCCCTCCAAAACGCTGGCGGAACAGCTGAACAAGTAGCTGGAACCCAAATGGATTCATTAAACGGTTCAGCAGAACAGATGAAAGCAGCATTTGAAAGTGCGGGAATCATCGTTGGTGATATGTTTGTTCCAGCGATTCGGAAAGCGGTTGAAGAAGTAACGTCTCTGATGACTGGCTTCACGGAGTTAAGCCCAGGTGTTCAAAACTCAATTGTCGCGTTTTCTACGGTTACTCCTTTAGTACTAGGAGCAGTTACAGCCTTTTATGCTCTCAAAAAAGCGATAGATGCAGTAAAAGTTGCTGCTCTAGCGGCTAATGCTAGTATCCCTGTTATCGGCGCTGTCGCTCTTGCTATCGGCGCTGTATCAGCTGCCGCTGCTTTTCTTTACGGGAAATATAACGAGGCCAAGGAAGCTACAGAGAATTTCAAAGAAGCACAAGCCGCGCTTAATGACACATTGAGAGATAGTCCTATTAATCGTAGTGTTGACGAACTTGAAGAATTGCGTTCTAAGACAGAGGAACTCAACACTGTGCTTAACAAACGATCTTTATTGCAAAAGCGAATAAATGAGATCCAGTCCGCATGGGATACGGGAACAGGTACTCCTGAAATGATGTCAGAAGCCATGGAAATTAATCAGCAGTTAGGTGAGATTGACGAGAAGTTGAGAAGCATGGGTTTCGACGGTGTTGAGATTGCAACTCAAAAACTTAATGAAATGAATAAAGCGATCAAAGAATCTATCGGAGCTTTATTTGATGAACAGAAAGCTGAAGTTGCTGATCTAGCTGCAAAAAACCAGAAGGTCAAATCAATGGAAACGGCACTTGCAACTCTTAAAAGTCTATCATCTGCACAAAAGCTGGATCAGGCACAAAAACAACAGTTGGTTGATGTTACAAATGCACTTAAACGCGAATACCCAGGACTAAATGCTGTTCAGGAAGAAGATGGACGGATACGTGTTTTGAACATAGGTTTTATCGAAGATCAGATAACAGCAGATAGGGCTCTAACCACAGATGCTGCTAGAAACGCCCAAACAAGGATTGATAATCTTGCTGCTGAAGCCAAAGCACAGCGTGAATCTGTAGAAGCTCAAATCAAGAATTATGGTAAATTACTTGATGCTATGGCTTCTGTATCTGGTGCTAAGGCATCCACGTTTGCGGAATCGGTTAAACAGGGTGAGGAACGAATGAATGGGAAGACACCGTCTGTAATTGATATTGTAACGAATACAGCTAGAGCACAAAACGAAGCAGAGCTTACAAAACTAACAAATGAACAGCGTGCGATTGCTGAGAAACAAAGAGAAATCGAGAAGGCAGCGGCTTCCCTTTCATCGGGTGATTTTAGTCTTGGTGCTAATAACAAAGGAGCACCTATTGATCTTAGTACACCTGAAAAGGCGAAAAAAGAGAAGAAAGAGAAAACAACCAAAGGTAAAACTGCAGCTGAGCTTGCTGCTGAAGCACGAAAGGATGCTTATGAGACTGATCTGAAAACAATTCAGTTTCAAGCTGACTATTACGATCTCACTGCCGATAAACAGATTGAGAAGTACGAAGGGCTGCGGAAAAAGCATGCTGCTTTCCTCAAGGAATCTGTAGACGACGCTCGAACATTACAACTACAGCTAAAGCGACTGGGTGAGGATTCAGCTAAATCCCGTTACGATTTCTCGGCAACCTGGATAGATGCGGAGTCCAAGCGGATGGAGGACAGTGCTAAAACGGAACTCCAGATCGCTCAAATGAAGTTAGACTCTTGGACCCGTGTTCGTGATCGATACAAAAAGGATTCAGATGAATACAAGACAGCCGACGATAAAGTAAGGTCGTCTCGTAAGGAAGTTGCCACAGAGACGATAGCAGCAGAAAGAGATTTGTATGATAAACGAGCCAAAATGATCGAACAAGAGATTAGAAGACTTGAGTTAAACGGATCTTCAGAAGAAGAACTGACCAAGTATAAAATACAAGCTTGGACTGATCTTCGGGCAAAATACTCAACCGATTCTGAATTTTACGAGAAGGCGGATGAAGCACTGTATCAGGCAAGAAAAACACTTACAGATAAAACGCTAGATCTAACTAAAGAACTCGTCAAATCTGAAAAATCGCGGATCGAAGAAGCAAGGAAAAAAGATCTTGCTGCTATTGAAGAACGAAAAAAGGCTTTTGTATCAGCGCAGGAAGATAAGATCAAAGCGATCGATGACCTGTTGGCGAAGGAAGCTGAAGCGAATGAAGATGTGGATTTTGAGGAAGAGCTCGCTAAGAAGAATGCTCGTATTGAGTTACTGGCTTCTGCTGTAGGTAATGACGGTCGCCAAGAACGGAAAAAACTTATTGAGGAACGCGATAAATTCGTTCTTGATCATGAGCGGGACCTCCGGAAGCGAGAGCTGACTTCTCAGAAAGATGCCTTGCAAGATGAAAAAGAAGCTCAATTACAGGCTTATGAGGATGAGAAGGATGCGGCAGAACGGCAGTATGATGCTCTAGTTGATGCCTTCGAAAACCATTCCGAGGACATCAAGGAAATCGAGGCTGGAATCGCAGCATTTCGTGTTTCTTCTGCTGGTACAGCTAATTCTCAAATCCTCACGGATCTGGATGCTTTTATCACTCAGTACAATTCAAAGATGGCAGCTATTGCATCTACCAAAGCTGCTGCGCAAAAAGATATTGATCTTGCTGAATACAATGCTAATAAAGATCTCTATAATGTTGCTAAATCTACAGGGAATAAAACTGAAATGGCTAGACTGGGGGCACGGAACCAATCGCTTAGAGACCTCTATGGAATAACATCGGATACAGGAAAGCTTCAAAGTTTCGACGTGGGTGGAGTGGTTCCTGGTCCGATCGGTGCAGCCGTGCCGGCTATCGTACACGGTGGTGAAGGGATATTCAATCAGAGTCAGTTACGGGGACTGTTCCGGATACTAGATACACCTAGTCTTATCGGTGCTGCCTCAGGGATATCCAAGTCGGAGACACATATCGTGAATCATTTTGACATGAGCGTAAACGATGTGAAACTAGAGGATCGTCTCGATACTGAGACGGTATATACCGAGCGTGAGAAATCAGCCCGTCGACTTCAGACGATGGGAGTGAAGTCCGGATGAATGATGTATCCGTGAATGGTGTTTGGCTCTCATCTCTGGACATCATGCTGGTCAGCCGTGATATACCTCCCTTGCCAGAGACTGAGGAGAACACTATCAAGCTGGCTGGAAGAGATGGCGTTAAGAACTTTGGCAGTACCTATGCGGCCCGGCCAATTGGCTTGGGTCTATTTATTATGGGTGATGATTATTATGGCGCCGTAGCAAAGCTAGCTAGTGTATTTGATGTTAAGAACGGACCTTCGATAGTCATATTTGATGATATACCTGAAAAGAGGTTTGTTGCCGAGTATCGCGGTTCCATGGCTTTTGATACTTCGACCGGGAACCGGAAGATTGATATTCCCATGAAGATGGATGATCCGTGGATCGAGTCGATACAGGATACCGAGCTACGGGAATATGGAGAGGGCCTTTCCTACGGGGAAGGTTTCTTTTATATCTCGGATTCTTCATTCCCAATTACAGCGAGTGGTCAGACGTTCACTGTTAATAATTTGGGATCGACAGAGGCTTACCCGCTGATCCGTATATCTGGTACATTTACCAACCTTTCAATGAGTGACGGCAGCCAGACCTTGACCATCACCGGCAGCACTGGAGTTAACGATGTCTTTGAGTTAGACAGTGACCTGGATAAATGCTCGGTGCGGCTTAATGGGGTGAACGCTTGGTCCCGAAGCAATGGCGTGTTCTTCGTTCTTAAACCGGCGGAGACAACATTCACCGTGATGGCGACAAGCCCGAATATCACTGTTGAAGTTATCTATCGTTATAAATACCTCTTTTAGAAAGGAGCATACGGATATGATTTTTAATCGACGAACCATTACCAAGCTCCTCGACCTTGTGAACCTACAGCGACACAATGACAATTACGCTGATATCCAGGCGGATTTAAACAATCATGAAGGAAGGATCACTGGAGCACAAAGCGATATCACAGAACACAAAGAATCTACGCAAGCTCACTCAGCAGAGCATGTGACCTATGAAGGTGCAGTTACTGGAGCCAGCAATATCAAACAGGCTATAGATTCTCAGAACTCTCGTATAAATAATCTTATTATTAATGCAGGTGATAGCGGACCGGAAGCGAGGGATGCTAGAGTGAGCGCTTCAAGCGGGGTAACTTACCCAACATTGAAGGCTCGACTCGATGGTGAAATGTCTAATTTAATAAACTACTTGAATTACATGCCTATCAATGGAGGATCGTTTGACGGAGATGATCCAACAGGACCAGTTATTGATGGTGGAACATACTAAAGGAGGGCATGTTGATGCCAGTAATTAAAATAAAACGTGGACTCGCTGCAAATGTACCAGCGTTGACACTGGAAGCGGGGGAATTGGCACTCGCAACGGATACAGGTAAGGTTTACGTAGGTACAGGCAGCGGAGATAAGGTCATGGTGAATCCTGACCAAGCGGCCGCAGAAACAGCTGTTAAGCTAAAAACGGCTCGTACCATTGCGCTGGCAGGAGATGCTACCGGATCCACACCATTTGATGGATCAGCCAACGCTACTATTACTGTGGTTCTCCCCAATCTTGCTACGGCAGGCACTTACACCAAATTAACGATTAACGCAAAGGGACAGGTTATTAGCGCCACACAAATAACAGCTGCTGATATCCCGATGCTGACATTATCTAAGATCAGTGATGCAGGCACAGCAGCTAGTAAAAATACGGGTACAGCAGCTGGAAACGTTCCACTGATCGGAGCCAATGGTAAGTTGGACGATAGCATCTTGCCCGCACTAGCGATATCGGATACTTTTGTCGTCGCTTCACAAGCTGCTATGCTAGCTTTGACGGCTGAGGTTGGAGATATTGCAGTTCGGACAGATCTAAATAAAACGTTTATTCTCCGGTTATCTGGTGCTTCTACGCTTGCTAATTGGCAGGAAATCCTTGCACCTACTGCGGCAGTGTCCAGTGTGGCTGGTAAGACCGGAGTTGTTACACTGTCTGCGTCGGATGTAGGCTTGGGTAATGTGACTAATGAGAGTAAAGCAACAATGTTTACTAACCCTTCGTTCACTAATCCAGTAGTGACCACTCAAGCCACTTCGGATAACAGTACTAAGGCGGCTTCAACTGCATTTGTTAAAGCTCAGGGATATCTAACCGCATCCGACACCATTGACGGCGGCACATTTTAGGAGGTGCATTATGGCAAATAAAATACAGTTCAGACGCGGGTTAAAATCCGCTTTACCGACACTTTCCGTGGGGGAGCCGGCGATTACCACAGATACGGGTGAGGTATACGTGGGACACGCAGGAGGCAACGTTGGACTTGCAACTGCTTCGCAGCTGGCGGAAAAAGCGAATCAAACTAGCCTCAATGCAACGAACACAAAAGTTGGATTCATCCGCAATGTAAAAGAATTTGGCGCAGTGGGTAATGGATCTGTGGATGATACAGTTTCCTTCCAGACCGCTATTAATAGCTTGGGAACACGAGGCGGAAAGCTATATGTGCCAGCTGGTAATTATCGATTATCGGATATGCTAGACATCACTAACTCAATCACGATAATCGGGGATGGTTGGTCTATGCGAGATGGCACAACCATATTATCATTTTACATGGATGGGAAACCTATCACACGACCTGCTATTAAGATACACAAAACTGAATGCGTACATCTTGAGGGTTTATACGTTCTTAACAATGGCGTTGAACTACGTGATGGGATATCTATAGATGGTGGTAACGGTGGCGCGAACAATGAAATGAACAGTTTTGTGTCATGTGAAAAAGTGATATCGAATAAATTTAAAAACAACTTTTTTGTATCCCATACTTGGCTGGTATCGTTTAGGGATTGTTACGCAGGTCACGGAACGTTTGGGTGGTATTGTGCAGGTGGCACAATCACTACACTATTATTTGATCATTGTTATACCGCCAGTCAATCCGCGAGAGCTTACTACATCAATGGTGCTTATTACACGACTTTCATTAGTTGTGCTACGGATTATGCTCCGATAGGTTACAAATTTTCTAACGCGGAAAATGTAGTAATGATTGGTTGTGCTGCAGAAAGTTGCATTGATACAGCTATAGATACAGATAATTCAACTGTAGTTATTGATGGGTTCGTATCGGTAGGAAACGGAACAGGCCAAAACGGAAATTATGCAACGATGTTAAACGCCGTATCTTCGCGCATTTCCGCAAGGGGATTTAGCGAGATTACCTTAGCTGATCCCAATGTGAAGATCGCATCTGTTTCTTTGGGGAATGACGTTACCGGTGAATATGTATCCTCTGGCAAAGAGTTATTAGGAATATACTACCCTAAGAACGGTAAATTCCTTTTCAATGGACAAACATACACGACAGGCGTACCAACTACAACTGGATGGAAAACAACGGACATGGGTAAAGTGGTATATGAGTCCGCACCAGTTCAGGCGGGAAATGCCGGGAGCAAGTATGTGACATTCGGATATCAACGATTAACATCAGGAAATGGCAATGAACTTGGGATTGACTGGCTTGCGTTGAGAGCATTGACTGGTCAATAAAAATTGTTGTTTTTACCTTTGACTGAATGTATGATATTTTCATACACAGTAAAGGGGTTGTAGAAGTGAGTTGGCTACTGTTGGTTTTTGGAATTATCAGTTACTTTTATGTGATTTTTAATGTGGACATTATTTTTTTAACACCCATATTAGGAATGGCGTTGCTCTGTTTTAATGCTTTATTAGTTACTCACATAGCAACAAAAGAAAAGCATACATTACTTGGCCTGTTAAATCCATTCTTGAGTCGGAGCATGCGATTTAAAAATGTAATTAGACTCCCTAACATTTATCGAATTGGCATACTCTTCATACTGGCAATTTCGTTGGTCTTACGTCTTGGTGTAGTTGATTTGGATAGGGATTTAGTGCCTGGGAGCGATGAATACGTATATCACTATGGGGCTGAAAACCTCCTGAAACATGGGGTTTTGGCGTTTGATAGAGAGGGAACTATGTTTAGTGGTATCCAGGAGATAGTACCCACCACGGCATTATCCCCTGGATACCCGGTTTATATTGCAATAATATATTTTCTTTTTGGTCACTCGACTAAAGCGGTATTATTATCACAATTAGTTTTGAGTGTCGTTTCATTGATCTTAATGTTCAAAATTCTAGAATTGTTAAGAATGAAGAAGCCATATGTGCTAATATCACTTGCTTTGGCAGCGATTTATCCAGGGTTAATATACAATATTGATCGCATGCTCACAGAGCAATTGTTTATGACTTTGCTTTTGGCATTTACTTATTTTTTCTTAAAGAGCCTTCAGAATAATAATATCTATTTACTTGGGTTATCCGCAGCCATTTTGACTTGTGCTACTCACATCAGGGCTTTGGCCTTACCGTTTGCAGCCCTTGCAATATTATTTTTATTGGTATATGGCAGGAGGGACAAGAAAAGTATTATACGAAATATAGTTGTATTTATTGGGATCATTATATTATTTATGCTCCCGTGGTGGATTCGTAACTGGATAACGTTTGACAAATTTATTTTGTTTTCGGACGCAGGGTACAGTCCTAAGGTTTGGGGAGCAGTGCCATACTTTATTGATATGACAGCTACTAATAATCAGTCTTTAGAGAATGTTTTGAAAAGTAACCTAACGCCAAACCCTGCAGTTTACTACAAATGGAGAATTTTTGGATTCTTTCAATACATGTGGGGTGATCTTTGGGACGAGCGCCTAGTGCATCCGTTCAAGTATTTTAGGCCGCTTATAGCATTGCAACAGTTAATAATTGTTCCTTGTGTTATCGCCATTCCTTTTCTGTTGAAAAAATGTCGAAAAGAAGTTCTATTTTTATCATGCTTTCCTATAGCATTTACATTGATGAACATGCCGTTTCATGGGCTACCCAGATATGTCTATCCATCAATACCATTTGTGATAATACTTGTAGGGGTTTTATTGGAAAGGGTTGTCGATCTTTTTAAGAAAAGAGAAGTCTTAACCTCAAATGAATTTTTATTTAAGTGGCAAGGTTTACTTGAACGTTGTTTCCGTTATGGATTTATGGTAATTGCTTCTGCGTTTGCGATCATATTATTCTACAGCGTTTATTTCTTTGCTTATAATATCAATACGGAAATGTCAGAGTATCGCTTAGGCAGATATCTTGGAACATCGGTCGAATCAGTGAAGTCTTCTGAACCGGTATCAAGCAAATTTTATGGTGCGGAAGAAGTGCTAGTCGAAAATAGCGTTTCTTTGACGAAGGATACTTTTAAAAACATCCCTCAAGCGCCGTCCATCATCAAAGTTCATGACGAATTATTGAATGATGACAGAATTGTGACAGAGGTTGATTTAAACATTCAAGGCGGTTATATCCACGATTATATGACTATTTACTGGACTGGTAAAAACACAAAGGAAATATCAGAAAACACCGTCTATAAGTTTCCAATTAACCGTTTTGAGAAATCTCAGAAGATCTACATTGATGATGACGTTAATTTTTTGATGATTGTTCCAGCAGTATTTAGAGGTGGTAGTTTTACAATAGATTCGGTACAAATACAAAAGTATAAAGTGCAGTAGGATCATACTGTTCACTACTGAACAACCGAAAATGGACATGAAAAAAGAGCTGCCGGATCATTCCGAAGGCTCTTTTTTGTTCCATTAAAGTTTTCAATTTCCCTATAGGAATTATATCCCATATATCGTATTATTGTTCCATATGATTATTGGGGGAGATCAAACAATGTGGCATGCTCAAAGAAAAGTTATAGCTGGGATATTGAGCTTCATATTCCTTGGATTAGTTGTGTATGGTGGAATGACCAAAGTCTATGTGCCAGAAGGAACTAAGTTAGAAGTAAAGGTATTAGATACAGATTTTGTTCAGGAATTTCCACACATGTTCACCAAAGTTGATAGTGGTTTAACGATGACTGAGGGGATTCAAAACGGATTATCTATAACGGGAAGAACTATATGGGCTGGAATGAAAAGTACCTGGGCAGATTATTCGAATGGATTTCCAGATGGGTTATTTAAAAAGATTCTATGGCTAATTTTTGGTATACCAATTGAGGCAATTAAGTATTTCTTTGTTTATTTAGTGATGTTTTTCATGTTTATTTATAAGTTATTTCCTTTGGGTGACGCTGGATATAAACTCTCTTTAATATTATCTTCTTTGATTCCACCTTTGATGGCTGTATTAGTATCAATAATCCAGCCAGAAGATGACTCTCCAAGCCATGATAAATCAGAAACGACTGCGCAGAATTGAGCGCAGTTTTTTATTTATGAAAGGAGCCTACAACATGCAAAAGCACCTTAAATCCTTTGACCGTAACCGTTCCCCAACTGGCTTACTAGTCCAGTGCACCGACGTTCAACGCCGACGTCGACTTAATAGCGATTATGAAATCTCCTTCACTGTTCCGATGACGAGCGATGACTACAAAGAAAAGATCATACCTAAAGGCCACGTTCAAGACGAGCGTGGCCAATTTTATGTCGTTCAATCACGCGCCCGGGATCGTAACAACAAGATAATCAGCGCTCAAGTTCTCTGCACACATATCATGTTTAAGATGATCGACTTCAAGATTCCGTATGATCAATATATCGATGAGGCGTATGGTGTTCATATTAGTGAGTTGTTAGATAAGATTAGCGCCGCAACTGGTTATGTGTACACCTTTGTTCTGCACAATACTTTCGATCTCCGAGACGTAAAAGACTGGGGAGCGACCACGGCACTGGCAGCATTGCAGGAGGCTGTCAATCTTTATGGTTGTGAGATTGAACCGGATAATACTGTGATTCACCTATACAAGCGTATTGGCAGCGATGATGGCTTTGAGTACCGGATCCGTAAGAATATCATCAGTGATAGTTTCAAGGATGATAATTCGAATCTGACAACTCGGATGTTCTCGCAGATGAAGGACGGTCGGACATTCATTGGTATATCTGCTGACTTCCTGACCACCGAAGAGCGCAGTCTTCTGCAGTCCGTTCCTGATGCAATCGTAGACAACAAACTGGCTGTCAATTACCTGATCTCACCTTATGCTCAATACTGGACCAATAACGTCAACATCTTTTATGACGGAGAAATGATCGATCAAAACATTGAAGATCCAGAAGAGTTGCTAATAGCCACTCGGGAGGTTCTACGAAAGAAGGAGATGCCAGAGTTTGAGATCGGTGTTAGTGCGGCAGATATCTATAAGATTGATCCAGATGAGCAACAACCGAGATTAGGAGATACGGTTTATGCTTATGACCCTGATATAGAGTTACAGAGAGTGAGCTGCCGGGTGGTGGAACTTACAGAATATCCTTTCTCCATGGATAAACATAGCCAGGCTACTCTCTCCAATTATCAGATGCGGGATGATACGCAGGTGTTGGCAGATCTCGAGCGGAGCAAACAGATTCTAAATGATCTGTTATCCGGAGGTCGGGTTCGTGCTTCGGCTTTCGAGGAATTTGCGAAACAGGCTGTTATCGACATCAACGCATCTAAGACAGAGATTAAGTATGACGGTAGAGGGATAGTACTTCAGTCTACTGTTAATGCTCTCGATCAAGTCATTATGACATCAAACGGAATCATTGTTACTCGAGACGGCGGCGCTACGGCTATGACGGCAATAACCGCAAATGGAGTTTCAGCTCCGGCTGTTGTTGGGATTCTTGGTAACTTTGTAGAGATGAAGATCGGTGAGGGAGAGAACGTTACTCAGATCAATCTTAACGGGATAGCTGCGGGGCGTTCGGATTTTCATTCAGCACCATTCCGTGTTTACATGAACGGTGATGTAGTGGCGAGGTCGATAACACTGACTGGCTTGATCGAGGCTTCTTCGGTATATGAGACAGACTTTTACGCTGGGACCATAACGGGGGCGAAGATCCGGACAGCTGCACCTGGTATTTATCCGCGAGTGGAGATCGATCCTTCATCTATAGCATTTGGAGTTTACTCTGATCCGAACAGTGGAATATTGATTCCGGCTTATGATGGCGGTGTAAGTAAAATCAGGTTCCTAGCAAATGGAAATGAGTCAGCAATTTTCAATTCGCCTACATCCGGATTTATCTTTCAAGGATTTGGTGATGCAACTATCTCTGGATCAAATGTTCGATTGAATCCGTCAAGCGGATACATTAGGATTCCATCATGGGGAGCGCTTTACTCTAATTCAGATAGTTTGACTTTACAAAATGTACTCGATTCTATTAATAGTTCTATCGTTGCATTGTGGAATGCGTTGAACTGAAAAACCAGCATATCGCATTCTCTCACCGTTAATCTTGGATCTCATAATCACGGAATTGCTGGTGCAGTTAACTGGGGAGGTTCATTCTCAGTTTCTTAAAAATATCCTACCATGTCGTTGACCTCTTGGATATACTTGGTATATTACAAAAATGGGAGGTCAGATATTGAATAAGAAGATTATAATCATCACGACCGCTGCACTTATGCTTGGTGGCTCAGTCGGTTTTGCAGCTGCAAGCTCACCGTTAATTGGTGCTAAGGTGCAAGGATTATTTACAGTTCAGAAGGTGGATGGAACGAAGATTGGTGATGCGGTCATTATCAACGGTTCTGCATATGCGCCAGTTCGTGCCATTTCAGAGGCGACTGGAACAGGACTGAAGGTGGAAGGGAAAAAAATAATCATGGAAAGTACTACGGAAACAACACCATCGATTGGTGAGTCAACAAGGGCGGAAGCAGTAGACTTAGATACGAAAAAGGCGAGTATTGAGGCGGAAATAGCAAAAAAGAAGGCAAACATCGCAGATCTAGAAACAAATGTGATTCCTCCATTGGAAGCTCTTGCGAAGGAACTGAAGAACAACGGGACACTAGGGAAACAAAATCAACAAATGGCCGATGACTATAAAATACTGGTCGAAAAACGTAAGACTGAACTCGCTGATCTTCAAAAGCAACTTGCTCAGATTGCTGAGTTGCAGAAATAGAAATGAATAGAAAAATAAATTGTCTGCTGCTAGTCGTTATTCTATTGTCAGGGTGCTCATCTAATAATGAACTTGCTGAGCCAAGCCCGTCTCCTTCGCCTGTTGTAACGGCGTCTCCAAGCCTGGACAACTTATATAATGAGGCCAAGAAATATTATGAGTCTGGAGATTACAAAAGTCTTCTAACTGCTGGGGATACTTTGAACAGTCATTATCCAGAAGATCCAAAGACCAAGGAAGTCTTAACCTGGACAACTGAATTGTATAAGGAGACTAGCAGTGAATTGGGGGATGTATCATCTTCGCCGTCTCCAGATGAAGTTGAGCCAACCAAGTCTCCAGAAGAGATTAAACAAGCGTTGTCCGGTCTGAGAGAGCGCAAGGATGAAGTACGTGAGATCTCATTCTTCTACGCTCAGTCGACTTCCGAGTTCGTAGATGAGAACGATGTGTATGTATATTTCTCGAAATCCAAGGATGGCGTTATCTCGAATCCGCGCTTTAAAATCCAATATGCTGGGGATGATTGGGTTTTCATTGATAAGTACACCATTAATGCTGATGGCGAGATTTTCGAGATCACTCCTGAATACTCAGAAGTCGTAAGAGACAACAACAGCAATGGGGTTTGGGAGTATTACGAAACGTACATTGATAAAGATACCATCGATATGGTTCGGAAAATCGCAAATGCTGAGAAGGTCATTATTAGATCTTCAGGGGAAAGCCGTCACTATGATATGACACTTACTAAACAACAGAAACAAGCAATGCAGAAAGTGCTGAAGGCCTATGAAGATGCAGGTGGATTGACCATAATTTTCGACATTGATCTTTAATTAATGGAGGGCTTTTGTGAAGAAACCTATTGTTTGGGTAGCTGCAGTTCTGCTGCTACTTTTCGCCTTCAGTGTCTTAATTTATCCAACTCCCTACCGATACTTAGAGTTTGAATATGACAACAACGGCGGTAGGGTCCCGGTCAGATTGAATGTGATCACTGGGAAAACTGAAACATTCACTCCTATGTTTGGCTGGACAACAATAAGAAACCAAGAACAGTGAGTCCTCAGAAGAGGGCTCTTTATTTATTCCCTAGAAAGGAGATGATCCTTGTGAAAATAACAAATATCGGCGTATCCATCGATCTCACTCAGCCAGTGCAGGAAGTGGTAGATATTATTTCCATCGTTTTAAATCACCATCCTAGCCGACACCAAGAGATCCTTGAGGCTATTGATATAAAGGTCTGCGAAGCGCTGGCAGATCTCCAAAGGCTCAAAGAACCACCGCCACAAGAGACTGAGGATAAAACAGAAGAAGCTGTAATGTAGAAGACACGCCCGACATGGAGCGTGTTTTTTTATGCCCTCGGAACTGATTCGAGGTTGATTGGTATCCTAAACAGAGAGAGAAGGGAGCGGGGGAATGAATAGTAACGATGTATCGAACTTAGAAAAGCTGTTACCGCTAGCAGACAAATACGGCCTTGCTTATCTGGTTGCGCTTGTACTGCTGTTTTTTGTGATCTTACAGTGGAGGGCAGTAATGAAAGGCGATCTAGTCCCGCGAGAACTGTTAGATCGCGCTGAAGAGGACCGCGACCGATTACAGGCAATTCTGGATAAAGAACGAGCCGACTTTATGGCTCCGACACTAGAGGTGCTACAAAGACTGAAAATAGATCATGCTGCTGCCAGCGGTAATGACCAGGATAGGGGAGGATAACGTGTTGAGTAAATTAATCAAACGATTCTCCTGGCATAAAAAGAAAGAGAAAGAGATGGAAACCGCATCTCGCCGGGTGGCACTGACGATTCTTCGTTATAAAGAGTCGTCAAAAGAAATACAGGAAGAGATCGAACGAAATCGATTTGCTCGATACCTGGTTTACGATAAGGGGGATCACCATGGGATTCATTGATGTTTTATTGCTGCTGCTTTATGTCATTGCCATTGGGTCGGCGATTTACATCTTGTTCAAGCACAGATCATATTTTTACGATAGGTTTCAAAAAGGCGTCGTCAGTGTCTTCATGCTGACGATGCTTTTTTTCTTGGGTGCTTACACCTTTAAAATGATGATCACCTTGTTAATTCGGGCATCTGTTGTGTTTGGATTCTCCAGTCCTGAATTATCTGAGTGGCTACTGCAAGGCTGGACTATTGCACAGATTGGGACAACTGGTGGACTGATCTCTTTGGCATGGTTGACACACTCTGGACGCTACGATCAGTTTGTGCAGTTGCGGAAGATTTATAAAAAGGGAGACGATGAAGAATATGATCAAAAATAAATATTCAATTGAGCGACGTTACATCAACAAGCGACAGAACGTTCGGCCCGGCACCCGGCTTGTATCGGGGACACCGGGCTTTTTAGTTGCCCATGATACCGGGAATCCCGGAGCCACAGCGGATAATCACTTCAATTATTTCCAGACTCTTATTAACCGTTCAGCCTCCGCACAGGTATTCATCGACGATAAGAAGATTTTGGAGATTATCCCAACGGGGACTGGATCCGATCCAGCTGAGCGTGCATGGCATGTCCTATATAACCTAACCACTGATAATAAGCTTTACGGGGATGATGCTAATGACATCGCTCTAGGAGTGGAGTTGTGCTATGGAGGCAAGATCAATACCCTTGATGCGTATAAGCGTTTCGTCTGGTATCTGGCCTATTGCTGTGATATGTGGAAGCTTAACCCGCTGACTCATATCCCAAGCCATAAACAGTTGGACCCAACCCGCAAGAGTGACGTTGACCAAGCTCTGAAGACTATCGGAAAGACACTCAAGGATCTGCTCTATGATGTGGTAAGAGAAATGCAGGAAGAACCGGCTATGATTGTGGCACCTACCGCAGTGCAGTTACCGTCCAATGTAGCCCAGGCTCTCATCGATGATTACGTATCCCCAGCATGGTTTGTGGCTCGGAAGGATGGAGACTCAGTAGGCACTTTGCATCTACACAATCTCGCTAATAACCTGCGTCTGGCTGCTCGCATCCCATTGCAACCAGGATCAGCAGCGCCATTCACGCAGCTGCCGAAGAGCAACGTCCAGGAACTTGTGTTTCGTTGGTTGTCACCGGGCTGGATGGCAGCAAAGGTTAAAGGAGATAAGACAGCGATGTCGTTCTACAATAATACGGCGAATCACCTGCGGGCAGCTGCTGGTATGCCGAAAGAATAGGAGAGATTTAAATGCAACCAATTATTGACCAAGCTCAACCGTATATTACTGCCGTTGCATTGGCTATTGTTGGTGTAGTGGCTACTGTAATTTTGCGAGCAGTAGCGTTGCTACAACAGAAGGCAAATTCATGGTTTGACGCAAAGCTATCTGTATCTCAGCGGGAACTGTTGCATAAAATTGCCTCAGAGGGTTTTGCCTTTGCTCAGACCGTTTACAAGGATCTGGGTGGAGAAGAGAAGCTGCAGCAGGCGCTCCTTTATTCCTCAGATCATTTGGCAGCCAAAGGGATAAAGGTATCCACTGAGGAAATCCGCGCAGCAGTTGAGGATGCTTACCTGAAGTACAAAGCGACGGTGTTAACCAAGCAATAATTCATATGCCCACTGGCTTCGGCTGGTGGGCATTTTTTATTTGAATAATATTACAAATATGTTGTATAGTTAACTCTATCAAAAGAAAAGAGGGTCAATTGTTGAAAGTATACCTACCTGAAAAGATGAACAGAGCTACGATGTACAATTTCATTAACGAAATTATCGATGATGACAGACAACCGAAGGCTGATTCATTTGAGTTTATGTTCAATACCTTGAAGTTTATTGAACCTGTTGGTGTGACCGTTCTTAGTAATATAACCGAGTGGTTGATCGACAAAGGAATAGATCTGGAATATACATATCCCAAAATAAACTATTTTGAAAAAATTAACTCAATGTGTTATTTGGATGACTCCCTTTATTTCGAAAGATACTTGAATGAAAAAATAAGACCCAACGCTGAACCGCGTCCAACAACGATTCCCCTAACTTTGGTGACGATAAATGAGAGTTACCAATGGTTTCAGAAAGTGATATTCTGGATGTCCGGGAAATTGGGCATTACCACTGAATCCCTTGCTGATTATAAAATGTGTTTTCAAGAAATTTTCAACAACATTAATGATCATTCTACGGAGCACATTGGCTGTGCTTTTATTCAGCATTACCCCAAAGAAAATAAAATATGCATTGCAATTTCTGATTTTGGTGTAGGAATACCATACAACTTACAAAAACTTCATCCATCATTGAATGACGCACAAGCAATAAAAGAAGCAGTGAAACAAGGAATTTCAACAAAAAGTACACCGAGAAATAGAGGGGCCGGGTTAGATACATTAATACATAATGTTGTACTGAATAACATGGGCAGTGTTTACATACACTCTAACTATGGTATATTAGAGTGTAAATACAAAAACGAAGGTATTCAGATGAGTAGCCGATTAAAGCGAGTGTTTTATCCGGGAACACTCATCGAAATTAACTTGCGAACAGATACAATTGAGAATATCTTGAATGACAGGGAGGATTTCGCATGGGACTAATTAAAGTTCTTGATCATGTAGCTCATTGCTACACGAATGCTGACGGAGACAAAATCAGACATCTGATCACCGACGAAATTCAGAAAAACAACAAAGTTGCACTTTCATTTGATGGAGTTGATAGCGTTTCGTCATCGTTTCTGAACTCAGCATTAATTGATCTTCTTGATGTCTACAATTTTGAACAAATCAAAAGAAACATTATTTTTGTGGATTCATCTAAGGCCATAAATGATGCAATCAAACGCCGATTTACTTTTGAAGTAAATGAAAAAAAAAAGCCCCTTGGGGTTTAGAATGATTTCCATAATTTGATTTCAGAACATTGCCATACAGGCAATGTTCTTTTTGTTTCCGAATACATGAATCATTCTTTCGTTTCTCCTTCAATCCGTAATCTGATGACTCGTGAAATACTCTCCACCTCAATTAAAGGAACCCACACTGGTCCGTCAATTGAATTAATCTTTATTCTCTCTGGATCTACTGACACCTCAACAGTTCCCTTTATCTTTTCCCCATTCATGAGCCATACTACAATCATTTCCTCTCTAACAGCCGCAACCTTCAAACTTTGCTTTAGTTTTTTGTCCATAACCACACCCCGGTATTTTTTATCATTATAAATTAATATTTGATTAGAAACGATATATACATTATTTCCCATTGATTAACGAACGCATGTTTGGTTATAATACAAACAAACGTTCTTATTTTTGGAGGCGATCACATGAAAATAAGCATCGGCCAGACGGTAGAAATCGTATATGAAGATAAATCTGGTAAGATCACTCAGCGTAAAATCGAGGTTCTTGGAATCCGTGATGGTCGGATTCGAGCCACTTGTCTTTCAACACGTGCCCCCAGAGTCTTTTTAGTCTCCAACATCCTTGCTTGGCAACCTGTGAAGGAACAGCGTTATGCTTAGCGACACAGCGCGCAAACTGCTGATGATCATGCGGCATTCGTCAGTGCACCACGGCTATATGCCAACAATGGAACAACTAGAAAATAAGAGCGGTCGGACTTCAAACAAAATAAGGGCTGGTCTTCAAGAGTTAGCCGATGGGTCATACATTCAGTGGCAAAGTGGAAAGCAGCCAGAAACCGCCTTAGTATTGGAAGGATGGGAACGAATTAAGGATCAGCCAGCAGTAATATCATGGGGAATAGATGGAGGCAATATAGATTATTGGACAGATTATTAGGAGGGTAGTCATCATGGTGAAAAAACTAGAAAGCATTTGGGACTGTAGCAGAATGATGCTACCCGAGCACAAAATACGCATCATCAGTGATGAAAGAGCACAGAGCCTGCGCAGTAAGCCAATACTCGATGCGCAAGAGTGGGAACTGATTATCATTTGTTTACTTATTCCAAGAGATACAATGAGCAGATCACAATAACTCTGTTTGAGCCAGGGCAGGATATTAATGTAAGAGGTGTTGTGTTAGCTGTTGATCGACAACTGCGACAGATCAAGTTCAAAATGGAAAATGATTATAATTGGATTAAGATCGACAATGTAATTCGGGTCACTACATAATTAAAACCCCATCAGCGATTATGCTGATGGGGTTTCTTCGTCTTCTATGTATTCTATCAAATCTCCAGTACCCACATTTAAATACCTACAGAGCTTATCTAACGTTTCCATATCCACACGCTTAGATATATTGTGATATAACCCAGACACCGTATTAATAGCAAGCCCCGTTTCTCTGGCAACTCCTCGTATAGACTTTCCTTGCAAATCCATGATACTCCGAACGTGATTCTTAATCATGGACACGCCTCCCTTTCCAAAAGTATACAGTAGCAAAATAAATGTATCAACTAGCTCATACGTGTATCAACATCCTGATACATCATGCATATATTGTATCAGGAAGCTAATACAGGGAGTGATTCATATGTTATCAGTACATTTGCGATTGGCAGAGATCTTTCATATTAATCTGAATGGACCTCTCACACTCGAAGAAGCTAAGGAGCTGCAGCACTGCTTACGGGAGAACGCTAGGTATTGTTGGGACTGTCTGATGATCGATAATCAATCCAGACTGGCGAGCAGTACGAATGATCATGAGTGGCAATTGGATCTTCAACGTAAGCTGGAGGTGCTCCGGTTGACGGGACGGGTTCCAAAGAATTAACATATATATAGAAGAAACACGTTTATAACAAAAAACCACTCGATAAAATCACGGGAAAATCACATAATCTCTTTTCGTTAGTTTGTACCTGTTTCTACTATTGAGAGGTATGTATCCATGAGCAGTAAAAATAGATCATATTTTTACACTGGTTTTGACCTGTTTTTATGGGCTATGTAATAATATAATAAAGTATATATTCAAAAACGTGATTCTAGACTGGAGATGAAACCATTGGGAAATTGATACTGAAAGGAACAAACGGCGAGCATTTTGCCAATACTCTGAAAAAACGAAGGAGGTGGGCCTATCCATCCATGTACGGAAAATGGTGGATAGGAGTATAAATTGAGCGACCCTTTACCCGGTATATTACATGTTGGTCTTATTATTTTGTTGGTATTGTTAAATGGATTTTTTGTTTCAGTCGAATATGCAATGGTGAAAGTACGAAGTGGTCGAATTGATACCCTGATTGAAGAAGGTAGTAAAAAAGCTTTTAATGCAAAAAGCATTGTCAGCAACCTGGATGGCTATCTCTCAGCCTGTCAGCTCGGCATTACATTGGCTTCACTTGCATTAGGGTGGCTGGGTCAACCGGCTATAGCTAATCTTATCGGGCCTTTATTAGGAAGCATAGGTTTAGGAGAAACTGCTGTTAATGTTGTATCTTTGGTTATTGCTCTTATGTTCATTACTATCTTGCATATCGTATTAGGTGAGCTTGCACCTAAGACCATTGCTGTTAACAAGGCTGAATCTGTCCTTTTACTAACAGCGGGACCGATGAATGTATTTTACAAAATCATGTATCCAGTGATATGGATCGTTAATGGGCTGGCGCGTGGTTTACTGCAAATTTTCCGATTAGCCCCGGCTTCAGAGCTGGGAACGGCGCATACGGAAGAAGAAATTCGTATTATCATGCAGGAAAGTAACAAAAGCGGCTTTATCGATAATACTGAAATGGCGTTGGTTGACAATATTTTTGAATTTGTGGATACGATGGCTCGGGAGATCATGATTCCGCGGACAGAGATGATCTGTCTGAATAATCATGTTTCTGCTGAGGAGAACCTTGAGATTGCCTATGATGGCATGAGGACACGTTATCCCGTCTGTGACGGTGATAAGGATCATATTTTAGGCTTCATCCATATAAAGGACTTAATTAAGGATCGTCCGCAAAGTTATCAGAAATTAATTCGTCCAATATTGACCGTGCCGGAATCCATTCAGATTAGCGCTTTGCTGAAAGTTATGCAGCGTGCGAAGACACAAATCGCCATATTGATCGACGAGTATGGGGGTACTTCAGGAATGGTGACACTGGAAGATATCATGGAGGAAATTGTTGGAGAAATTCAGGATGAATTTGATGAGGAACGTCCAGGTGTTGAGAAGCTTGGCGAGGATGAGCACTCCATTGACGGTTTGATGCTTATTGAAGAGATTAATGATCTTTTGGGTCTTCATATGGAGACTGAGGATTACGATACGATAGGCGGCTGGCTGTATTCTAAATTGGAGGTTAATCCACCTCAAAAAGGGCAATCCGTAGAATTTGATGATCATCTATTTATTGTAGAAGAGACTGAGAATAAGCGAATTTCTCGAATTAAGCTATTGCGGTTACAGTTATTGAATGAAGAAGCTGGAGCTTGATGGAATTATATATTTTAAAATAAGAGCAGCGTTTCTCCTTTTGGAGTCACGCTGTTTTTTTTGACCCTACTGTTTGCCAAAAATAGATTAATAATTATATAATTTTAAATGTATATGATAAAAACTACATTAGTCCCTAGAGGACAGAAAGGAATTCTCCTTGAGTAAACCTAAAAAAAGTCCAAACGTTCCCCAGTTGAGCAAACAAGAGAAACGACGGGTAGAACAGGAGCAACAGAAGCAGAAAACGAGAATTTTAGTTATTAGTTCAATAGCTGTAGTAGTTATCATTTTTGTTGGATTGTTTATGTTAGCTTCGAAAGATGCAGCAAAGAATGTCTCTACAGGAGAACCGGTAGAATTCAATTACAGTGAGCTACCTAGGATTGGTAATGAGGATGCACCTGTTAAGCTTGTTGAATTTGGCGATTTCAAATGTCCAGCTTGTTCCCAATTTGCTGGCTCCATGAAACCGAAAATTGTTCAAGATTTTGTCAACGAGGGAAAAGCAGCTCTTTACTTTGTAAATATGGCTTTCGTTGGTCCTGACTCTGAAACAGCTTCATTAGCTGCATTGTCTGTATACCATCAGAATAAGGATGAATTCTGGAAGTTCTATGATGCTGTGTATGCGCAGCAAGGGGATGAGAGCGAGGAATGGGCCACTGAGGATTTCTTGGTAAGCCTTGCTGAAAAAGAGAAATTAGCGATCGATTACGATCTGTTGCGTAAAGACATCCAAGAGAAAACTTATGCAGATGAGCTGAAGAAAGATATTCAGTTGGCAACTGACGCAGGCGTGACAAATACGCCTTCGCTCTACATTAATGGAGTGAAAACGGCTGAACCATTCGATATTGAAGCGATTACATCTGAAATTAACGCCGCCGCAAAAGCAGTGGAGGCAAAGTGACAAAATTCCTATCTTTTTGCAAGCGTAACTGCCTCTATCTGGCCTGGTTCGTCTCTTTGGTAGCTGTAGCTGGTAGCTTGTATTTAAGTGAAGTCTTGAATTATGAACCTTGTAAGCTTTGCTGGTTTCAGCGGATTTTTATGTATCCACAGTTATTTTTATTGGGAATTGCCACTTTCCGCGGAGATAAGCGCATCATTCCTTATGTGCTTCCATTAAGTTTGATTGGTGGCAGTATCTCAATCTATCATTATGCGGAACAGAAGATTCCAGCGTTAAGTAAAGTTCTACCTTGTACAATTGGTGTTCCTTGTAATAAAGATTACTTGAACTACTTCGGATTTATAACGATTCCTTTGTTAGCTTTAATTGCGTTTGCTTTAATTAGTCTCCTTCTTTGGTATGGACGTAAGGAAGAAGAAGTGATTGAAGTAGATGCAGAGGAGAGCTTAGGATTTTAGTTTTTACTTTGGAAGGTACAAATACGCTGAAAAGGTATTAAAATCACGGGCTAGAGGGATAATTGAAGATAATGAAAGAGAGCATCCAATAAGACGCTATATTTGAGCTTATTGGATGTTTTTTCATTCTTTTTTCATTTTTTTCAACGCTTTACTGTAGGCACTTTGTAGACTAATATTAGACCTTGTGAGAAGTTGAATATGCGCTGAATTTTCTTAGGAAAAACGGGGGAACCAAACTTGGCATTCATGCCAATGGGGTGAATCGGAACCGGGTCGAACAGACCTCTACCGTAGGGCTATAACCACAGCCCGAATCCGCCAGCTAACCTCGTAAGCAAGGTGGGAAAATGACCATGCATAAGCATGCGGATCATTTCCGTATGCTTATTTTTGTGTCTGCATTTATGAAATCCACCGATGAAAACAGCGCACGGAAATTCCGTTTCAGCTCCCAAAGAAAGGAACTGTATCCACCATGGTAAGCAAGGTAAAACGACTATTGATCGGACGTCCGATGAAGTCGAATGAACTCGATCATGAAAAGTTATCCAAGGTTAAAGCACTGGCTGTCCTGTCTTCTGATGCGCTCTCGTCTGTAGCCTACGGAACAGAACAAATTCTGATTGTACTGGTGGCTGCCGGGTTTACTGCCATCTGGTATTCCCTGCCAATTGCATTAGCCGTATTGGGCCTGCTGGCCATCCTGATTTTATCCTACCGGCAGACGATTTTTGCTTATCCGCAAGGAGGCGGAGCTTATATCGTAGCCAAGAGTAATCTTGGTATTCCGACAGGGCTGCTCGCTGGGGGTTCATTATTGGTGGATTACATTCTTACCGTAGCGGTTAGTGCCTCGGCAGGGACGGATGCGATCACATCGGCTTTTCCAAGTCTTCATAATCATACTGTTCTCATCGCTGTATCTGTTATCGTTCTATTAACAATCATTAATCTTCGCGGAGTGACTGAATCGGCTTCATTTATCGCAATTCCCGTGTATTTGTTTGTGGTTTCGATTGTTGTTCTGATTATCTCCGGTATCGTTAAATATGCAATGGGTGGCGCGCATGCGAATGTTCCTGAAATAGGAAGCGCCGTATCTAATGTAAGTTTGTTTCTACTATTAAAAGCGTTTAGCTCTGGTTGTTCAGCCCTAACGGGAGTTGAGGCCGTATCTAATGCGATCCCAAACTTTAAAGCACCGGCTGAGAAAAATGCAGCCAAGACGCTAATGATCATGGGACTTATCCTTGGCTTTATGTTTACCGGAATCACTGTGCTGGCGTATTGGTATGGTATTGTGCCAGATGAAAAGGCTACGGTTGTCTCTCAGATCGCTGAATCGACCTTTGGCCGTGGCGGATTGTACTTTTTCATTCAAGGGATTACTGCAGTGATTTTGTTCTTGGCAGCTAATACAGCATATTCAGCGTTTCCGCTGCTCGCCTTTATGTTTGCAAAAGATAAATATCTGCCACATGCATTTATGGTCCGTGGTGACCGCCTGGGCTTCTCAAACGGCATTATTTTTCTAGGAGTTATGTCTATCATACTTGTGACTGCATTCCATGGGAATACGGAAGGGTTGATTCCACTATATGCGGTAGGCGTGTTCATTCCTTTTACCTTATCCCAACTGGGGATGATGGTGCATTGGATCAAAACCAGACCCGCTGGATGGGTGAAAAGATTTGTAGTAAATACCATCGGTATGCTGACTACATTGACGATTACACTTATTTTTATCATTACTAAATTCTCAAGCGTATGGATGGCATTCATTTTCTTACCTGCTGTAATGTTCGTGTTCCACCGTATTCATAAGCACTATTTGAACACTGCGGATCAACTGCGTATATGTCCTGCTACTGATAAACCTGTAATTAAAGGAAGTACTGTAGTTGTTCCTGTTGCAGGGGTTACACGTGCTGTATTACATTCCATCAGCTATGCGAAGTCTCTAACAGATAATGTTGTTGCTGTGTATGTAGGCTTTGATGAAGAAGACATTCATAAGATGGAGCAACGGTGGGAGGAATGGAATCCAGGTGTACGCCTGATTGTACTTCGTTCCAGATATCGTAGTATCATTCGTCCGTTAGTGAAGTTTATCGATACGGTAGAGTGGAAGACAGCTGCGACGGATCACATCACAATCCTGATTCCACAGTTTATTACCAAACATTGGTGGCAAGCCGTGCTTCATAATCAGACCAGCTTTTTAATCCGCTCGTATCTAATGAATCAAAAGGACGTTGTAGTAGCGACTGTCCCTTATCATTTAAATAAATAAGCAGAAGATAAAAAAAGAGGTTATATCCGGAACGTTCGGAATATAACCTCTTTTGTATTTTATATGAAGGAAATTGTTGCAAATCCACAGAATTTGAAATTTATATGTTGACATAGAGAATGAGAATCAATATCATTTAAAAGTGAAGCAGAGGTAATGGTCACCTTTGAATATCAAAGCAGTTACATATAGGAGGGTTTTTAATGTTTTGGCTTAACAGAAAAAGATCAGGAAGCATGAAAGTAACGATGAGCGGATTAATAGTGATGACGCTTTTACTTTCCGCTTGTGGTAATAATAATGCTGAAAGTTCATCAAATGCAGGAGCAGCGCCTACAACAGCTCCTACAGCAGAATCTACAGAGGCACCTGCTGCACCTAAGACGTTAACTGATGCAATGGGCCATGAAGTATCGATTCCAGCTAATCCACAGCGCGTACTAGGTTCATATTTGGAGGACTCTTTGGTAACTCTGGGTGTAACTCCAGTAGCTCAATGGTCAGTTACAAATGGCGTTCAGGATTATCTGGCCACTGAATTGAAGGATGTTCCTACAATTAGTTACGATCTTCCGTTAGAGGCTGTAACCAGCTTTGCTCCGGATCTTATTATCATCCCATCGGAGTCTTCTGTTCAGAACGGGATTTACGATCAGTTGAATAAGATTGCACCCACTTATGTAATTGGGGATGAACTAAATCAAGATTGGCGCAAATCGTTGCTCAAGATGGGTGAGATTTTGAACAAAACCCCTGAAGCAGAAAAAGCCATTAAAGATTATGATGTTAAAGCAGCGGCTGCGAAAGAACAGCTTGCAGGAGCTATTGGACAAGAGTCCGCGGCGATTCTATGGTTGGTGCAAAAAAACTTCTATATTGTAGACGAAACCCGCAGCAGTGGAGCTGTATTATATACAGACCTTGGCGTAACGTTGCCTAACTTAGTAACAGAGATCCCAGTAGGAACAAGAGCAACTTGGAATCCGATCTCGCTAGAGAAGCTTTCTGAGCTGACCGCAGATCATATTTTCCTTGTAAATAGTGATAAGACTGAGGGTTCGGAGATCCTAGATAGTGCAATCTGGAAGGGCATCCCAGCTGTAAAAGCTGGAAATGTGCATGAAATGAGTTCAACGAGCAGCTGGCTTTACAGTGGTGCGAACGCTGGCAGCAAAATCATTGACGATGTGCTAAAAAGTCTTGTGAAATAAAAGTCGTAATTCACCATGGATGAGACTGATCATTTCGGTGGGGAAGGGCGTGCAGATCAAGTATCTCGGGATACAAAGATCTGCACCATTTTTTTATAAACCAATCCCATAGTACGAAAAATCGTTCCTGCAATTGTACAACATAAATATTTTTGCGATAATGAGAATGATTGTTGTTATCATATAAACCATTGTAACTATTGAATAAGGAGACGACTCATGGTTTCACCCTCAGATTTCGCAAATCGTATTAACAATGAACCCAAAAAAGCTCTACATACCCGACCGGCAGCTGCCATTGGTATTCTTATTTTTGGACTTGCTGCCATTGCCTTCGGATTGGCACTTTCGGTCTCAGTGGGTGCGGCAGATATCAAGTTGGCTACGGTATGGGAAGCTATATTTCATTTCAATCCAGATTTACAAAAACATCAGGTGATTAGAGAACTGCGATTTCCACGTGCTATTGCTGGCGCCTTAGTCGGTGCTTGCTTCGCAGTAGCAGGGGCTATCATGCAGGGGATGACAAGAAACCCGCTTGCGGATTCAGGGCTGTTAGGCTTGAATGCAGGAGCAGGGGTAGCGCTGGCAATAGTATTTGCTTTTGCACCCTCACTCTCATTCACTTCACTAATGTTGTATTGCTTTATCGGTGCCGCTGTGGCCTCTTTTATCGTATTCGGAATCGGTTCGCTTTCTTTTAATGGCCTGACCCCCTTGCGATTGACATTAGCAGGTTCGGCAGTTAGTGCTTTATTGGTTGCTATTAGTCAGGGAGTAGCTATTCTTTTCAACTTATCTCAGGACATAGCCTTCTGGTTAGCTGGTGGGATGGGTGGAGCTAGCTGGACTCAGATCAAGATTATATTCCCTTGGGTGGCCGTAGCCTTAATTGCAGCGATGATGTTATCACGATCCGTCACATTGCTCAGCCTAGGAAGAGAAGTTGCGGTTGGTCTGGGGCAGCGGACAAGGTTAGTTCAATTGGCATGTATGATTGTTGTGGTTATCTTAGCTGGAAGTGCGGTTTCAACGGTTGGCCCGATTGCTTTTATAGGACTAATTATTCCGCATGTTACACGTTATTTCGTTGGAGTGGACTACCGCTGGATTATCCCTTGCTCGGCAGTTCTAGGGAGCTTATTGATTATCTTTGCAGATATTGCCGCAAGAATGATAAATGCACCTTATGAGACACCGCTAGGAGCTTTAATTGCCATCATCGGCGTACCGTTCTTTATTTATTTAGCGAGTAAGCGGAAGGGGGAGCTGTAATGCCCAAATTAACCCTTACTCCAGATGAAAAAGAACGCCGTACACGCGCCCTAACGGTGTTATCACTCCTTGCTATACTGATCGTCGTTGTGTTTATAGTCAGTATGAATACAGGGTTTATGCGTCTATCCCCACTGGAGGTATTACATACACTGCTGGGTGATGGAACACATCAGCAAAAGCTTATTTTATTTGATTTCAGATTACCCCGCATCGTAATTTCATTGTTAGTTGGAGCGGGCTTTGCAGTATCGGGCTGTATTCTACAAAGTCTTGCACGTAATGCACTCGCTGAACCGGCTACGCTGGGAATAAGTGCTGGTGCAGGTTTTGCGGTAATCATTTTCATCTCGTTTTTTCCGGCTACAACAGCAGCGCCGATATTTGTCTTGCCTCTCCTAGCGCTTGGTGGGGCTGGCCTGACCGCAGCTTTAATCTATATTCTTGCCTACCGGAAGGCAGATGGTCTGTCTCCTACAAGGCTGATCCTTATCGGGATTGCGGTCGCTGCAGGAATCAATGCTTGCCAGCTTGTATTGGCACTTAGGCTTGATCCTAATAATTATCAATTTGTAGCTACTTGGATCGCCGGGAAAATATGGGGTGGGGATTGGAGATTCGTCCTTGCTTTGCTGCCTTGGATCGCGATTCTGTTACCGTTCGCTTTCTATAAAGCCCGGGTTCTAAATGTATTGAATCTAGGAGATCATACTTCATTAGGTCTAGGAATGCGTGTGGAGAAGGAACGTATTCTCCTTCTGGTAACAGCCGTAGCGCTTGCCGGCGCCTGCGTCGCAGTAAGCGGAGGTATTGGCTTCGTCGGCCTGATAGCACCACACCTGGCTCGCAGGCTCGTGGGACCCCGTCATCAGGTGTTATTACCTGCTAGTGCTTTGACAGGCTCGCTTCTTATGATTACCGCCGATACCATCGGCAGATGGGTGCTGCAACCTGCGGAAGTTCCTACTGGCATTGTGGTTGCGATTATTGGCGCACCTTACTTTTTATATTTACTCGCCAAGTCTAAAGCGTAAATTCGTTCATACTTAGGAGCATAGCTCCATAAATCTTTTAAGGGAGTTGTAGATCATGTCAGAACGTTTGAATACAGAAGAATTAAGTATTGGGTATGCAGAGGCTACTATAGTTAAAGGATTGAACTTGTCTATCCCTACGGGAAAAATCACCGCACTGGTGGGCGCTAACGGCTCCGGTAAATCTACAATCCTCAAAACGATGGCCCGGATTATGAAGCCGAAGAGTGGCACTGTAATGCTGGACGGCAAATCAATCCATAACTTTTCAACTAAAGAGGTTGCTCGTCAGCTAGCAATTCTACCGCAGAACCCAACGGCTCCTGACGGTCTGACGGTGTCTGAGCTGGTCAGCTACGGTCGTTTCCCTCATCAAAAGGGATTTGGCACGATGACCGCTGAGGATCGCAACATCATCTCCAACGCCATCTCTGTTACGGGAATGGAATCTTTTCATGATCGCCCTATTGACCGTCTCTCAGGTGGACAACGTCAACGCGCTTGGATCGCTATGGCGTTAGCACAAGAAACAGATATTTTATTCCTTGACGAGCCTACAACGTTCCTAGATATGGCGCATCAACTCGAAGTTCTTCAACTTTTGCAAAAGCTGAATGAGGAAGAGGGCCGTACCATCATCATGGTCGTGCATGATTTGAATCATGCTACTCGTTATGCGCAGCATATGGTAGCGATTAAGTCCGGTACTGTGGTTAGCGAAGGCTCACCTACTGAGGTTATGACACCAGATGTATTGCGGGAAGTGTTTGGAATTGAAGCGGATATCGTTCCGGATCCACGTACGGGTGTGCCACTGTGTCTTCCTTACGAGCTTGCTGCCTATAAAGCTGTGTAATTATCATCTAAAATCATACAACGAACAGGCTCCTGTCATTGACAAGGGAGCCTGTTCGTTGTTACAGTTGTGGTTGCCTACAATTTCATAATAACTCTTTAAAATAGATCAAGGACCATCATTTATACATGGTTAAAGGAGCATGAAAACATGAATATTGACAAAATTCAAGATGACCTAGAGCAGCTAATGACTGCAGGAATAGTGAAAAGTCATGAGAATTTAAAAGATCACGTGTACACTAAAATGGGCGGCAAGGCTGATATTTTGGCTGCACCAGCTACTTATGATGAAATTCAAAAGATCGTTACATATGCAGAACAAAATGGGATAACCCTTACGGTACTTGGGAATGGCTCCAATGTGATTATCCGTGATGGAGGTGTACGTGGGATCGTTCTGCAAACGGCAGGTCTGACCGAAATGGGAATTCGCGACAATCTCTTATATGCGCAATGTGGTGCCAAAATAATTGATGTTTCCAGATATGCGCTTGATAAGGAGCTTACGGGTCTTGAGTTCGCCTGTGGCATTCCAGGAACTGTTGGTGGAGCGCTTTATATGAACGCAGGTGCTTATGGCGGTGAGATCAAAGATGTCCTGCATAGTGCACTAGCTATAAATAAGAATGGGCAAATGGTAACTCTGCAAGGTGATGAGCTGCAATGGGGATACAGAAAAAGTGTGTTCGCAAGCGGTGAGTACATTGTACTTGAGGCCAAATTTGCTATGACTTCCGGTGATGTTTTAACGATCAAGGCAAAAATGGATGAACTAACTTATTTACGTGAATCGAAGCAACCGCTGGAGTATCCATCCTGTGGGAGTGTATTTAAGCGGCCTCCTGGCCGTTTTGCAGGTCAGTTAATTCAAGAGAGCGGCTTACAGGGTACAAGAATTGGCGGTGCTGAGGTATCCAAGAAGCATGCGGGATTTATTGTGAATGCAGATAATGCAACAGCCAGTGATTACATCGGGCTAATCCACCATGTAAGAGCGACTGTGAAGGATAAATTCGGTGTGGATCTGGAAACTGAAGTGGAGATCATTGGAGAAGAATAAATGATAAGCAAAAAGAGCCCGCAGCGAACTGCGGGCTCTTTTTGCTTATCGTAATCATGTTCGTTTAATCTACTGAAAGGGTGTAATTAGCTCTGTCCGTAGTTATTTCTGCCTTGCGGTCGGCTAAGTCTACGATTTGAAGACCTTCAACAGCTAAATCATAAGTGGATTGTGGCAGGGATACCAGTTCACCATCGGCGTTAAGTGTGCTGCCGAAACCTCTTAATATCAGTGCACTTCCAAGATATTCATCAATAACATCGTCTGCACTCCGGAAATCTACGGACTCTAAATTGAAATGAACTTTATCCAAATCACGAAGTTCTTTCTTTTCAATAGCGATTGTTTCATTCAAATGATTGTTAAGCCAATCCATAAGCTGCTGTATACTTTGTTCCATAACATGCTCCCACCCTTAGCTCGAAGATTATTATGAATAAGTTACCCCTTTCTTAGGATTTGAATCCTTTTTTTTGCCACATCTTAATTAACCATATGAATAATTCATGTGATTAAAAAGAAATTCACGATCAAATGGCATTGTTTTTGAACTTCATAAATTCTACGTACGTAAAGAGTAGAACTTGTCAGGAGCGGGCTAGCCATGGTATAGTTCAAGACGCAATATGTTTTAAGAAGAAGTCTGCGCTAAAGTTATGCAGGAGAGGTTCGCGAACTCCCTCTATAAAAAACTAAGAATATATTAAACAGTACAAGCGGTTGCTGTCCTTTATCCGGACGATGCTTCCGTTTCTTCTTAGTGGAGCCAAGTTTTCGAAATCTCGTTCTTCTTTCCATTACCGGCCAAGGCCGAAGGAAAAGAGAGGGGTTTTTTGTCGTGTCAGAAGGAAGATTGAAAGAGGAAATGCAAGAAGTTACTTTGCTTGGTAATCAGGGAACACAGTACAAGTTTGGTTATGATCCAGACATTCTGGAGGTGTTTGATAACAAACATCCCGGGCGTGATTATTTTGTTAAATTCAACTGCCCTGAGTTCACTAGCTTGTGTCCTGTAACGGGTCAGCCGGATTTTGCCACGCTGTATATTTCGTATATTCCTGAACAAAAAATGGTGGAATCCAAATCATTAAAGCTGTATCTGTTTAGCTTCCGCAACCATGGTGACTTTCATGAGGACTGTGTCAACATTATTATGAATGATCTGATCTCACTGATGGATCCGCGTTACATTGAGGTATGGGGCAAGTTCACTCCGCGCGGAGGCATTTCAATTGATCCTTATTGCAACTATGGAAGACCGGGTACGAAGTATGAGGCGATGGCAGAACACCGCTTAATCAATCACGACCTCTATCCAGAAAAAGTGGACAACCGCTAAATTCCAACTTGTGATAAGGAGAGATTCATATGAACAAAAAAGCACTCGTCGTATTCAGCGGCGGACAAGATAGCACCACTTGCCTGGTTTGGGCATTGCAGCAGTATGAGGAAGTGCAGGTAGTTACCTTCAACTATAATCAACGTCATGCGGCTGAAATCGAAGTTGCAACAGAGATAGCAGCTAAGTTTAATGTAAAACAGCATATTCTTGATCTGGGGCTGCTTAATCAGCTGGCACCCAATGCACTTACCCGTCAGGATATAGATATCGTGGCTGGTGAAGGGGATGAGCTTCCAAGTACTTTCGTCGATGGGCGTAATTTGTTGTTTTTATCTTTTGCCGCCATATTAGCTAAACAACTGGGGTACTCCCATATCGTCACTGGGGTTTGCCAAACGGACTTTAGCGGTTATCCGGACTGCCGTGATGTTTTTGTGAAATCATTGAATGTTACGCTGAACTTATCTATGGACTATGAGTTTGCGATCCACACTCCCCTAATGTGGCTTGATAAAAAAGAAACGTGGAAAATGGCCGATGAACTGGGGTATTTTGATTATGTTCGCGAACACACACTGACCTGTTACAACGGTATTATTGGCAGTGGCTGCGGTACTTGTCCAGCCTGTCTATTGCGTCAGCGTGGTCTTGAGCAATATGAGGCAGAGAGAATGGAGGCCGGCTCTTAATGCTTAACGAGGTTTCAGTCTGCAAAATATTTACGTTCGACGCGGCACACCAGTTAGTGGGACACAAAGGGAAATGCAGCAATCTGCACGGACATACTTATAAGCTCGAAGTCGTGCTGAAGGGCAAACCTATGGCCGCGGAAGGCCACTCGGATGAAGGTTTTGTCATTGATTTTAGCGATATCAAAATGACAGTACAACAAAGCCTTGTAGATCGTTTAGATCACGCTTTTCTTGCCATGGGAAATGAACCTGTGTTAGAGACGTTAACGAATACGGGCTCCAAAGTAGCCTTGTTGTCTTTCCGCACCACAGTGGAGAATATGTCTTCATATATTGCTTACAAGCTTAAGCAAGCAGGGTTGCCATTGTACTCGGTAAAGCTATGGGAGACTCCAACCTCTTGGGCAGAGGTGCTGGCTGAAGATGTTCCGGATGAAGGGCCATCCTACCGTTTGTATGGAGGCTGTGACTGTGAGTAAGATTCCTGTAATAGAAATGTTCGGTCCAACTATTCAAGGCGAAGGTGCGGTAATTGGAGTGAAGACGATGTTTGTCCGCACCTATGGCTGCGATTATCGCTGCGGCTGGTGTGACTCCGCTTTTACTTGGGATGGTACGGTTAAGAATAAGGTTCACATGATGGAAGCAGAAGAAATCATAAATGAATTATTGGCGTTAGCTGGAGATAATTTCGACTGTGTTACGATTTCAGGCGGTAATCCTGCCTTGATTGGTGAAGGAATGGGTACCTTCATCAATCTGCTTCATGAGCGTGGAATAAAAGCAGCGATAGAAACTCAGGGGAGTAAATGGCAGGATTGGTTCAATGACGTGGATGTGCTGACAATCAGTCCTAAACCCCCAAGCTCAGGAATGACAACGAATTGGGAAATGCTAGATAACATCATGAGTAAGATGGAGAAACTGGGTCGTTCTACGCATAGCTTGAAGGTCGTAGTGTTTGATGATAAGGATTTTGATTATGCGAAAAACGTTCACCAGCGATATCCGAATGTGCAGCTCTTTCTGCAGCCTGGTAATGATGATGTCACGGAAGAGGGCAACATTTCTGCTCGGCTTCTGGGAAGGCTGGAGTGGTTGTTTAATAAAGTAATCGTGGATTCGGATATGAACAAGGTTCGTGTACTTCCACAGCTGCATGCATTGATTTGGCATAATAAGCGTGGTAAATAAAAGATTGATGAAATCGTCCGGGTATCTGCTTACAGATACTCGGTTTTTATTTTTAACAGTTGTAACTTCTAGCAGGTAGATAGTCTGTCCCAGTTTCTGGTATGATTTTGAAAAAAGCTCTTGGAGGTTATTCATTTGGAACAATCAACAGCACTATTAGTTATCGATGTTCAAGAAGCCATGTTCTCCTATGATTTAAAACTGTACGATGAAGAGGGTGTAATGGAAAGGATTGTCTCCCTTCAGCAAAAAGCTCGATTAGCAGGTACTCCTATTGTGTATATTCAACATACCGAAGATGAGGAATACACAAAAGGTACACCCACTTGGCAGATCAGTCACCGCATCACACCGCAAGAAGGCGAAGTTATTGTTGAGAAGCCTACTTGGGATGCTTTTCACCGAACGGAATTGCAAGATGAACTCCAGAAGCTCGGGATCACGAATCTGGTAATCTGTGGGATGCAAAGTGAATTCTGTCTGGATACGACGATAAGACGCGCATACAGCATGGGATATAAAAGTGTACTGGTTTCAGACGCCCATAGTACCTTTGACAATGGGGTTCTGAGTAGTAGGGAGATCGTTAAGCATCATAATGCGATAATTGGAGGTAGATTCGCCCAGTTACGAGCTGAAAGCGAGGTTCAGTTCTAGATGAATACACCCCAGGCTGCCATGAAGCCCATTAAGCGTTCTCGCCTTAGATTGTTTGCTGGCAAACGATATTTTATTTGGAAAAGATATCTGAAATGGTGCACTGGACGAAGCAAAATAGCGAAGCAGCGTACGGATGAAACATTATCTTATGCAGCTATGACTCATGCTACCCCGTTATTAAGAAGTCTTCGGAATGTAGATATGGTGCTTCAATACAATAAAATAACTAACTTACGGCTGGCAATTGCGAAGCTGGATGGACTTGTTGTGCAGCCGGGGGAGACTTTTTCCTACTGGAGAAGTATTGGTAAGCCCACTAAGCGAAAAGGGTATCTGGAGGGTATGGTGCTGCATTATGGTGGTTTTCATTCCGGGGTTGGAGGAGGCTTATGCCAGTTGTCTAATCTGATCTATTGGATGGCACTGCACACACCACTTACCGTTATGGAACGGCATCGTCACAGCTATGATGTATTTCCAGATGAACAACGTACACAACCTTTTGGAAGCGGGGCGACCTGTTCTTATAACTACTTGGATCTTCAATTGAAAAATAACACCGCTCAAACGTATCAACTAAAGCTCTGGCTGGACGATAGCCATTTACACGGGGAATGGAGATGCAATGAGCAGGCGCTTTATGATTATGAAGTATACGAAAGTGATCATAGGATTAGTCTAGAGCCTTGGGGCGGATATATACGCAGTAATAAGATCAGTCGAAAAGTATATACACGCTCTGGAGATTTAATTGGAGATGAAGCTGTAACTGATAATTACGCACTGATGATGTATTCTCCGCTTCTTCATGGATAAGAGTTTAGGGCTTAGGGATATAACATAGAAAGGTATGAACGTTATATCTCTAGACCATCTCCAAAGGAGCGGATTAACAGCATGAAAGCACTAACCTACCAAGGGAAGAAAAAAGTGAAAGTTAAAGAAGTAGCTGATCCGAAGCTTGAGAAAAAAGATGACATCCTCGTTCGGATTACCACTACGGCGATTTGTGGCTCGGATCTGCACATTTATAACGGAGAAATTCCAGGTATGCATGATGATTATATTATTGGTCATGAGCCGATGGGGATTGTTGAGGAAGTGGGACCTGACGTAACTAAAGTCAAAAAAGGTGACCGAGTCATCATCCCCTTTAATGTCGCCTGTGGGCAGTGTTTTTTCTGCCAGCATGAGATGGAGAGCCAATGCGACAATGCTAATGACGCCAAGGACACAGGCGGTTATCTTGGTTATTCCGATACTTATGGCGGTTTTGCAGGCGGACAAGCTGAATTGCTGCGGGTACCTTATGGTAATTTTGGCCCTTTTGTCGTTCCTGAGGATGCAGAAATGGAAGATGAGCGGCTTCTTTTCTTATCGGATATCGTTCCTACTGCTTGGTGGGGAGTAGAAAGCGGGGGAGTGAAGCCGGGAGATACGGTCATTGTTCTCGGCTGCGGGCCCGTTGGACTGTTAACTCAAAAGTTTGCTTGGATCAAAGGCGCCTCAAGAGTCATTGCGGTTGATCATATTGGCTATCGTCTGCAGCATGCGAAGCTGACCAATAATGTCGAAATTTACAACTTTGAAGAGATTAAGGATATTAAAGCTCATTTGAAGGAGATAACACATGGGGGCGCTGATGTAGTTATTGACTGTGTAGGTTTAGATGCCAAAATATCTGCCTTGGAGAAAGTGGAAACGGTTCTGATGCTGCAAGGAGGCTCGCTCAGTGCATTCAGAATGGCCGCGGACATCGTACGTAAATTCGGAACTATTCAGCTTGTAGGGGTCTATGGCCTTAATTACAATATGTTCCCTTTGGGTCATCTATTTGAACGGAACATTTCATTAAAGATGGGACAAGCGCCGGTGATTCACTATATGCCGTTGCTGTATAAGATGATTAAAGAAAATAAATTTGATCCTACAGATATCATTACGCATCGCCTGCCAATTAGTAAAGCGGAGCATGGCTATGACGTTTTTAGTGAGAAAAAAGAGGATTGCATCAAGGTTGTTCTGAAGCCGTAGCCTTTTAAGAAGCATGAGCTTTCGTCAGAAATGACATTGCTTGTGCTTTTTTTAGTGAAATCTTATGAAAATAGATGCATTTTTTCACGGTCTGCGTTAAATTAACATAAGTGACTTAAGATATTGAAAGGACGCGTAATATGTGAAACTTAAAAAACCGCCACTTCCGATTCCACTATTAATGTTGATAGGGATTGTGGCCATCTCTTTTTCCGCCATTTTTATTAAATGGTCTGATGCACCTGCATCTATACAAGGCATGTACAGATTATTATTTACCTCACTGCTGATGCTGCCTTTTGCAAGACCCTATAGTGGAGCTGCTTTTGCTCTTCGTAAAAAAGACTGGCTAATGCTCATCCTCTCAGGCGCAATGCTTGCGCTGCACTTTTTGCTATGGATGGGATCATTAAAGTATACTTCGGTAGCTAGTTCAACAATGATCATGGCGCTGGAGCCTGTATTTATTATGCTGGGTGTTTATTTTTTGTATAAGGAAAAGACAGCTCTGTCCGCTATTCTAGGGCTTGGCATTGCGATTGGCGGTGTCGTGTTTATCGGCTGGGGGGATATTGGAATCTCTGCAGATAATCTAAAAGGAGATCTATTATCGGTCGGAGGCACTGTCGCGGTAGCTGTACATATGCTGATCGGTCAAAAGCTAGTGGTGCGCATGCCCTCTTACTTATATAGCTTGATTGTCTTCTTATCAGCCGCTGGCGTATTTGCTGTATACAATCTGTTCATGGGGATTTCCTTTTTTAATTATCCGGCCAAGGAATGGGGAATCTTTGTATTGTTAGCAGTGGTGCCAACGGTGTTTGGCCATATTTTGTTTAATTGGTTACTACAATATGTATCCGCGACTACGGTTTCAATGAACATTTTAGGAGAACCAGTGGGTGCCAGTATCTTAGCGTATTTGCTCTTGGGTGAACAGCTAACATCGTTACAATGGGCAGGTGGAGTGCTCGTCATGATTGGACTCGCAGTATATTTGTACGCGGGAAGAAGGAAAACTATCCGGATGGCTGAGGCCATTCAGAACGCTTCATAACAGATATTTTACACATAAAGGGGTAGCAATGGATGGAAGAACAGAATCAATATCCAAATAATCAAGCAGAAAAAAACGCTGTGCCAACAAGTGAAGAGCTTTGGAACGAAGATACTTATACCGCTTGGGTAACTCGGTTTGGTACACCGTCAGAAGCAGCTGCAAAATTAATAAAGGAACCAAGTGCAAAGCTTCACCCGCTCCTTTCTTTTTTTGGAGAGGTGAAGGGTAAGAAAATGATGAATTTAATGGGCTCAAACGGGATGAAGGCCGTGGCACTCTCATTACTAGGTGCGGAAGTAACGGTTGCGGACTTCTCGGAAGCCAATGCGCGATATGCGGCTGATCTTGCCCAAGAAGCAGGGGTACCATTAACCTATATCGTCTCAGATATTCTTAAGCTGCCAGAAAACGTCCTTGATGGTTCATATGACATCGTCTTTGCAGAGTTAGGTATTGTTCATTACTTTACCAACCTTACACTATTCATGGAAACAGCTCGCCGATTGCTTTCTCCTGGAGGCGTATTTGTACTCCGCGATTTTCATCCGGTAACGACCAAACTTATTTCCTCGAAGGGATCTACTGCGAAGGTACGCAAACACAAAGTAAACGGAGATTATTTTGACTCATCATTGGAAGAGAAGAAGGTATCCTATTCCAAGTATTTGCCTTCCACAGGTAAACCAGCAGGTGAAGAAGAGCATAGTGTTGTGTATTGGCGCCGCTGGACACTCGGAGAAATTGTAACCGCAGCAGCTAATAGCGGACTAGTGATCCGCCAATTAGTAGAAGAACCTAATCTATCTTCGGACGTGTATGATAAGGGAATTCCTAAGACCTTCACATTGGTGGCTGGAAATGGCGCAAGCCTGTAGGAGGGTTGGCTGACATGTGATTTTTAGGGTATAACATTTGTGCTGAACTGAGGTGCTCTCGGTTCAGTTTTTTTGTGTGTAAAACATAAAATTTTAAACTTTTTTACGGAGATTATTCCATTACAATGGCAACTTATAGGGAATACAATGATTTTACATTCCGGATTGAAAGCGATTACTTAAGGGTTAATGCATTCTCAAAGAATTTGAGGTGGATATCAAAATGAACGAAGTGTTGCTTTGTATGGAGGGAATCAACAAGTTTTTCCCAGGTGTTCATGCTTTGAATGAATGTCAATTTGAGCTGAAGCGTGGGGAAGTTCATGCGTTAGTAGGAGAAAATGGCGCTGGCAAGTCTACCCTTATGAAGATTGCGACAGGTGTCTATTCCAAGGATACTGGTCAAATGTGGTACAAGGGAAATGAAGTGGAGATTGTTAATACCCGTGAAGCACAGGAACTTGGAATTAGTATCATCCATCAGGAATTGAATTTAATGCCTCATCTTACGGTCGCCCAGAATATTTACATTGGACGAGAGCCGCGAAAAGCTCTGAAATGGTTCGTTGATGATGTAGAGATGAACCGCAAAGTTCAGGTACTGTTTGATCAAATGAATCTGAAGCTGGATCCCAGAGTTTTGGTATCAGACCTGACTGTTGCTAATCAGCAAATGGTTGAAATCGCTAAAGCCTTGTCTTTCCAAGCCGAGGTATTGATCATGGATGAACCAACCGCCGCGTTAACAGATACAGAAATTAACGAGTTATTTCGAATGATTGAGCAGCTACGAGATAAAGGTGTGGGAATTATTTATATCTCTCACCGCATGGATGAATTGAAGCGAATTACAGACCGCATTACAGTTATGCGCGATGGTTGTTATGTAGATACCGTTCGTACCGATTCAATAACGATTGATCAGATCATCAGCATGATGGTTGGTCGTGAATTATATCAAACGTCGAAACCAACGATTGCGAAACAGACTCAGCAAGTTGTCTTAGAAGTTCGGAATCTTTCTAGAGGGCATGCGTTCAAGGATATTAGCTTTCATCTGTATAAAGGTGAGATTTTGGGCTTCGCTGGTTTAATGGGGGCTGGACGTACCGAGGTTGTTCGTGCCGTATTTGGTGCCGATCCCATCGATGAGGGTGAAATTATGCTCCATGGAAAATCGGTTCGTATACGTCAGCCACATCAAGCGGTACAGCATGGTATGGGGTATTTGTCCGAAGACCGTAAACGTTTCGGACTGCTTGTGGATATGGATATCAGCATGAATAATGCGATTGCCTCCTTTTATAAATTCCGTAATTCATTTGGCTGGATGAAGGAGCGGGAGATGCGAAGCTCAGCGGAGCAGCATGTTGAAGCGCTAGCCACCAAAACTCCAAGTGTAGGTCAAAAGGTTAAGTTTCTGTCCGGAGGTAATCAGCAGAAAGTGGTCATTGGCAAGTGGTTGACTAGAGACTGTGATGTACTCATCTTCGATGAGCCCACACGAGGTATTGATGTAGGCGCGAAAAGTGAAATTTATAAGCTGCTGGATCAGCTTGCGAGTCAAGGGAAGGCGATCATTATCATTTCTTCAGATCTTCCTGAGATTCTAAGAATGAGCCATCGGATTATCATTATGTGTGAAGGGCGTATAACAGGAGAACTCCCCGCAGAAGAAGCATCGCAGGAGGCGATTATGAAATATGCGACGAAACGTTCATAACTGTTCAAGAGTTAACCGGAGGTGTCAGGACTATGAAGATCGCGGATAAAGGGATTGGTCAGCCAGCGGGTATGAAGCAAACGGGAGGGCAATCCGGATTCAAACAAAAATTATTGGCATTTGCCAGTCTGATCATATTGGTCATCGTATTCTCTTTATCCTCCAGTAACTTTTTTCAATTCTCAAATCTTGTCGGAATTCTAGTTTCTACAGCTGTAATCGGAGTATTAGCGCTTGGAGCTACCTTTGTTATTATTACGGGTGGCATCGACCTCGCTCTGGGTACTGTAATGACATTCTCATCTGTTATGGTTGGAGTCATTATTACCTTCTGGGGTCTGCCCGTCCCGTTAGGCATTGTAGGTGGGATTCTGGCTGGAGCACTGTGCGGCTTTATCAGCGGTTTGATGGTGGCGAAGATGAACATTCCACCCTTCATCGCCACTCTGGCGATTATGATGGTCACCAAAGGGTTGTCGCTTGTCATTACAGGAGCCAAACCCATTTATTTCAACGATGATCCGATCTTCGCCAAGATCGCTATGGGTAAAATGATCCCCGGTATACCCAATACCATCGTTATCTTCTTATTACTCGGTATGATCGCAAGCATAATCTTGTCTAAGACGATAATTGGGCGTTACAACTTCGCGCTTGGCAGTAATGAAGAAGCCACTCGCTTATCAGGTGTGAACACAGTCAAATGGAAGATTATTATCTATTCCATTACAGGAATCTTTAGCGGAATCGCAGGTATCCTGATGGCCTCACGTCTGAATTCAGCTCAGCCATCACTGGGCACTGGCTATGAACTAGAGGCTATTGCGGCAGTGGTCATTGGCGGAACTTCCTTAAGTGGAGGTGTAGGTTCTATTCTAGGCACGATTATTGGCGCACTGATTATGAGTGTGCTGACGAATGGCTTGCAGATTATGTCCGTGGCTCAGGAATGGCGGACGGTCATTGTCGGTGTTGTAATCATCATTGCGGTTTACGCTGATATTCTACGCCGCCGTAAGTAATAAACTTGGTATGATCTCCATCCGGAGTGATATACAAAGCAAATGACGAGGGGGAAGATTCAAATGAAACTGCGTCGTAGAGGGTTTATCATGCTTGCCAGTCTATTGTTAGTCACTACTTTGCTGAGTGCATGTAACAACAATGATAGTAACAAGAGTGCATCCGGTTCAGACAAACCATACATTCCAGTCATATCAAAAGGGTTCCAGCATCAATTCTGGCAAGCGGTAAAGCAAGGAGCGGAGAAAGCTGCTAAGGAGTTTGATGTTGAGATTACCTTCGAAGGTCCAGAAAATGAGAGTCAGGTGGATAAACAAATTGAGATGCTGCAAACCGCTCTCGATAAGAAGCCAGCTGCAATTGCGCTTGCCGCACTGGACAGCAAGGCTGCGATTCCTTATCTAGAAAAGGCAAAGGAAAATAAGATTCCGGTCATCGGCTTTGACTCTGGTGTAGACAGTGATATCCCTGTAGCAACAGCAGCGACTAACAATAAAGCAGCAGCTGCTTTAGCCGCAGATAAAATGGCTGAACTGATTGGCAAGAAAGGTAAAGTGGGCCTTGTCATACATGACCAAACGAGCAGCACAGGGCAACAGCGTCGCGATGGCTTCTTGGAACAAATGAAAGCAAAATATCCGGATATTCAAGTGTTAGAGCCGCAATATGGGGGTGGAGATCAGTTAAAGTCTACAGACCTTGCGAAAGCGATGATGCAGGCAAATCCGGATCTGAAAGGAATCTATGGCTCTAATGAAGGCTCTGCTGTAGGTGTGGCTAATGCTGTTAATGAATTGCAAATGAATGGTAAGATCGTAGTCGTCGGCTTTGACTCTGGCAAGCAGTTGATGGATGCTATCCGCAGTGGTGTTGTGGCTGGCGCCGTTACACAAGACCCCATTGGTATTGGCTATCAAGCTGTGAAGGCAGCTGTGCAAGCGATTAAAGGGGAAGCGGTTGAAAAGAACATCGACACGGGGTTCCACTGGTATGATAAAAACAATATGGATTCCGATGAGATCAAACCTCTACTATACGAATAGAGTTTATTAATAGAGGTTGCCTCACGCAGGCGGCCTCTATTATGCTTATGCTGATAAGTTCAAAGTTGTGGAGGTGTTGGATGTATAAGATAATTCTGGTTGATGATGAAGATGAGGTTCGTGAAGGGATCAAACAGAAGATCTTGTGGAGTAAATATGGGTTTGAGCTGGTTGGTGATTTCGATAATGGCAGAGATGCACTGGAAGCAATCGAGCAGCATCGGCCTGACGTAATTATTACTGATATTTGTATGCCTTTTATGGATGGACTGGGATTGGCCAGAGCTGTGATGGATAGGTACCGGGATATGAAGGTCATTATCGTCACTGGATATGAAGACTTCGAATATGCGAAGCAGGCCATAACACTGAAGGTGACTGAGTACTTATTAAAACCGATTAATGCACGTGAGTTTGCTGAATTTCTAAGTAAGATGAAGCAGGATTTAGATGAAGAGCATCTACAAAAAGCGAATTTAGTTAAGCTTCGTATGCAACTTAATCAGAGTCTTCCATTGCTGCGGGAACGATTCTTGGAGCAGCTGGTAACTACTCGAATGAAAAGCGAAGAAATCGAGAATAAATTGAGTTATTTTCATATTCAGTTGCAGGGTCAAGTGTACCTTGCGCTCGTTATAGATATAGAACTTGAGAAACGAAGCCAGGACCTATCTTTTGATGCAGAGCTACTACGTTTCGGAGCCTTTAACATTGTTCAGGAGCAGCTGGAGAAAGAGCAAGACGGAGTGGTATTCCAGACGAGAGATGGAAAAATCGCTGCGATATTATCCGGCAATTCACAGACGTTAGAAGTAGCAACGCAGCTTCTTGCAGAGCAAGTCCAGGGTAGCTTAAATAAATATTTGAAGCTGTCATCAACCATAGGCATCGGTAGAAAATATAATACTTTGCAACAAATTCCACTATCCTTCCAAGAAGCGGTCTCCTCCATAGAATATCGTTACCTTTTAGGTATAGATAAAGTTATCTCCATACAGGATCTTGAGTTTGGCAAGGGATTGGATCAGGCGCATTTCACCTCATGGGAAAAGCAATTCATATCCGCTTTAAAGACAGGTAAAGCTTCTGCTGTATCGGAAATTCTATTGAAGTGGTTTCAGGAACTTAAAAGTAATACCTCCTCTATAGAAGGCTGCCGTAGCAGCATCTATCAGCTGCTGGTTTCTTTGATGAACTATGTGGCCGACATCGGCTTCCCAAATACAGTAGTTGTTTCGCATAATATGTTTGCAGAGGTTGCTGCGCTTAAGACTTTAGATGAAGCTAGGAATTATCTGGAGAGGACTTGCCATGAACTGATACTTAAACTATCGGAACAGAGAACAACGGTTCGGACTTCTCAGATGCAAGCCGCAGAAGCTTATATTCGCGAGAATTATTGTAATGACAGCTTTTCACTCAATGAGCTGTGTAGCCATATTTTTATGAGCATCAGTTATTTCAGTGCAACTTTTAAACAGCATACCGGAGAAACATTTATAGAATATCTGACTCGACTCCGTTTGGAAAAAGCAAAAGAACTCCTTACGGTCACACAGTTGAAGACATATGATATCGCTGCCAGAGTTGGTTATGCTGATCCACAGTATTTTAGTGTTATTTTCAAACGTAATGTAGGAAGCACACCGAAGGAATATCGACACCGGCAGAAGGAGAATCTCTCTCTATGAGAGCACAGCGCTTTTTCCGCAGCCGAAGTATTCATACTAATATTGCTGTCTCGTTTTCACTTCTTATCCTCTGCACAACTATTGTCCTGAGTTATACTTCCTATCGCCTGTCCTCAGCCGCGGTCAAGGGCAATTCTGTAGCCTACACTTCACAGTTAATAGAACAAGTAAAACTGAATATCGAGAATTACATTGGCAATATGGAGAGCATAGCCGCTCTGGTGTTAACTAGCAGTGATCTAGAGAAGTATATAAAAGGCTCAAATTTAGATAAAGAAGAGGCGCTTAAGAATAAACTGCTTGCCAGTCATTATCTCCGGTCAGTCGTTCAGTCCCGCTCGGATATTTCCTCTATATTATATGCAGGCTCAGATGGCATGACCGTTTCGGATCGACAGCATGCTGTTTTGAAACCGCTTCCTGAACTAATAGCTCAAGATTGGTATCAAAAAGCTATGAATCAACTTGACGTTGCAGTTTCTTCCTCACATGTGCAGCACATCTTTCAAGATGAATACCGGTGGGTAGTCTCGATCAGCCGAAAACTCACGAATGCGAATGCTATGACGGAAGCGGATCAACAAGGTGTACTGCTCGTAGATCTCAATTACAGTGTAATTAATAATCTATGTAAACAAATCGAACTGGGAAAACGCGGTTATGTTTTTATTGTCGATCCCGCAGGCAGCCTTGTCTATCATCCACAACAGCAGTTGATCTACTCCCAGCTCAAGTTCGAACAATTGGAGACGGTCCTTGGGATCAAAAGTGGATCTGTTACGGTTAACACGGGGAATGACCAGAAACTGTACACTGTGGACACTACAAGCTTTGGCTGGAAAATAGTTGGAGTCACTTATCCGGATGATTTGGTCGCGAACAAGCAACGTATGCAAGGAACTGCCGCCTTATGGGGAGCCATTAGTTTGATTTTTGCTATGGCTATATCGATTTTTCTCTCTTACGCACTGACCAAACCGCTGAAGAATTTGGAGCTGAATATGAAAAAAGCGGAACGTGGAGAGTTCGACATACGCGTGGAGATTGAGAGCACGAATGAAATCGGCAAGCTTGCTCGTACGTTTAATCTTATGATCATGAAGATTAAAGAGTTAATGGGTCAGATCGTCTTGGAGCAAGAGATGAAGCGTGTGAGTGAACTGAAGGCGCTGCAAGCGCAGATTAAACCTCACTTTTTGTACAATACACTTGATTCGATTATTTGGATGGCAGAGACAGGAAAGATGGAGGAAGTGGTGGAGATGACTTCATCTCTATCCAAGCTGCTCCGTTCAACAATTGGTGAGGGTGAGGAATTGATTCCGCTGGCCAAAGAATTAGAGCATATTCGGCACTATTTAACGATTCAGAACATGCGTTATCGTAATAAGTTCACTTATTCCATAGAGGTACAAGAAGATATCCTAACCTGCAGCATTTTAAAAATGGTACTTCAGCCTTTGGTTGAAAATGCGATCTATCACGGCATAAAACATAATCCTGAGCAAGGGCACATTCTGATCCGGGCAAGACAAGAACAGAACGATATTATCGTACAGATCATTGATGACGGTATTGGGATGGATGAAGAGCAGATGGGTAAGGTACTGCTGCAAAAATCAGATTTCAAGACTGGCAGCGGTGTAGGTGTCGCGAATGTGAACCATCGTGTCCAGCTGTATTTCGGTGTGAAATACGGTTTGTCTTTTGCAAGCGAGATGGAGGAAGGAACGACGGCCACTTTACGAATACCTGTGATTTATGAGGAGGAGAGTTAATGAGCGCTTTACGGTCAAAAATTGGCCTGTATACTCTGCTGCTGCTCTTCATTGTTACTTTGGGTTCATTAGCCTATCGTATGTTTACAAATGAGCTTGACGCAAAGGTTAGGACCATTATTTATGTGCCCAAGACTATCGACAGCAGTATTGAATTCTGGGAAGTGGTGAAACAAGGTGTGGCAACAGCGGCTAAGGAGTTCGGCGCAGAGGTTCGCACGGTTGGAACGGATACAGAGCTTGATGTAGATCAACAGATAGAACTGCTGGAGCAAGCCATTAAGGAGAAGCCTGACGCCATTATTTTATCAGCTACGGATTATTATCGCCTCATTCCAATCGCAGAAAAGATCAAATCTGCTGGCATTACACTTATTACTGTAGATTCGGGCTTGAGCGGTGGTGTATCAGAGAGTTTTATTGCTACAGATAATTATGAAGCAGGACGTAAGGCAGGGCAGGAGTTAAGAAAATATATCGATCCAGAGGATAAAGTCGCTATCGTTAACTTTGTACAAGGCTCTGCCACCGCAATCGAGAGGGAAAGAGGAGCTCGTGATGCCCTTTTAGAGAATGGAGTTCATGATGTGCAGCCTACATTATACAGTGATGGTTCCGTGCGAAAAGCGTACCAGTTAACTGTTGATTTACTAAAGGACGAGCCAAATCTAAAGGGGATAATAGGTCTTAATGAACCTTCTACACTAGGTGCTGGGCAGGCGATTATGGATATGGGATTTCAGGACAAAGTGAAATTATTTGGGTTCGACAATTCTAGCAATGAGGTGAAGCTTCTCGAAAAAGGGATTTTACTTGGTACGGTTATGCAGAAGCCTTTTAATATGGGGTACTTAGCTGTGAAGACGGCGATTGAAGCTGTTGAGGGTGAAAAAGTGGAACGGATAATAGACACAGGCTCCGTGATCATCACGAAGGAGAATATGTATTTAAGTGAAAATGAGAAATTAATGTTTCCTTTTATAGAATAAATGAACAAGGAAGCTTCTAAAACCGTTTGCGGCTTTAGAAGCTTCCTTGTTTTTTTAAAGATCAAGAGTCGTTACTATTTCAACAAAGGATTGCTGCAACGGTGTTAAAATATGATCTTTACGCCAGCCGAGCACAAACCCGCCGCTTTCAGGCAAAATCCCTGGTAGGTTGGCATAGCTAAGCTTGCCTAGCTCAATCTCAGCTTTAACAGCCGCTTTAGAACAAATGCCAACACAGTCACTCCCGTTAACTAGCTGCTTAATCACTTCTGGAGAATTCAACTCGGATCGGTTCCATAAACGGATTTGATTGAATTGTGCCCATTGATCGGCATACCCTCGTAAACAAGATCCTTGCTCATGCTGAATCCACGGCTCATTGGCAATTAGTTCAGGTGTTAATTTCTCTAGGTCTTCAAATGGGTGACCAGGTGCAAAAATTAGGACAGGTTCATCACGGACAATAAGCTGAAAATCAAAAGATTCGTCCTGCCAATCCGAAGTATGTAAAATGGCCATCTGAATATCTCGACTACGGAGACGTTCACGTAACAAAGCATCGCTTTGAACAGTCAAGGAGTTGTTAATCCCCGGATAGAGTTTCATGAATTGGATTAACATATTAGGTAAAATATAAGTTGCAGGAATAAAACTGGCTTCCAGCTCTAATGTTCCTTTTGAGGGAGAAGAAAATTGTTTGACTGTACGCTCAGCTTCTGCTGTGAGGGAAACGATTTTGAGGGCGTATTGATAAAGGGCTCGCCCAGCATCCGTAAGCAGCACTCTGCCGCTGCGGTAAAGAAATAGAGGGGTTCCGAGCTCAGCCTCCAGATTCTTCATATGAAAAGAAACAGTAGGCTGTTTAAGGCCTAATTCTGCGGCTACATCGGTTACCTTTTTATATTTTTCAATTAGAACTACGATGTTCAATTTCATAATATTCATGACTTTCCTCCACATAATGCTAAGTTGGATTATAAATTATATCTCCATTATAGATTATATCTATACAGATATACACTTTATATTGGTATTTTTTTCGTTCACTTTACAAAGATAAGAAGTTTCTCTAACGAACGAGCTCTAGAATAAGAAGAGACAGAGGGGCCAAGAAGTCCCGGACAACATATAACATATGCGTTTGATGAACTTTTACAGTAACCATGCATATGGGGGCCAAGCTCCACAACACCATGTTAAAGCTTTCGAAGCCAGTTTGGTATGAACTGATCAGGGAGCCATGCTAACAAACCATTTAGGAGGAGACAAAACAATGCAATTCAAAAAATCATGGATCATGACTTTGGCTTTAACAAGCGTACTGGCACTATCGGCTTGCGGTAACGGCGGGGCTAACAACACAGGAGGAAACGCTGCAGCAACTAACGAAGGAAGCGGCGGCGCTGAAATAAGTGGTTCGATTCTGGCTTCAGGTTCAACAGCATTACAACCCTTGGTTGAGCTGGTAGCAGAGAATTTCATGGATAAAAACACTGGCGTGGACATTCAAGTTCAAGGCGGTGGCAGTGGTACTGGTCTTACTCAAGTAGCTGAGAAACAAGTAGATATCGGAAACTCTGACGTATTCGCAGAAGAAAAATTAAAAGATGCAGATGCAGAAAAAGCAGCAGCACTTGTAGATCATCAAGTAGCAGTAGTAGCGATCGCAGCAGTATCTCATCCTGATGCTGGTGTGGATAGCTTGACTAAACAACAACTGGTGGACATTTTCACTGGTAAAATCACTAACTGGTCTGAAGTAGGCGGAGCGGATCAAAAAATCCAGATCATCAACCGTCCAGGCAGCTCCGGTACTCGTGCAACCTTTGAAAGCTTTGCACTTGGAACCAAAACAGAAGATATCCCAGGTTCGATTCAAGAAGATTCCTCCGGTACGGTTAAGAAAATGATCGGTGAAACTCCAGGGGCAATCGGATACCTTGCTCTTTCTTACCTGGATGATTCCATTAAAACACTTAGTCTTGACGGTGTGGAAGCATCTGTTGATAATGTTGTTTCTGGTAAATACCCAGTGTGGGCTTACGAGCATATGTACACAAATGGTGAACCTAACGCAACAGTAAAAGCATTCCTCGACTTTTTCTTAACTGACGAAGTGCAAACTGGTGAAGTTGTTGAACTTGGATACATCCCAGCTGTTAAAATGCAAGTTGTTCGCGACGTTGCAGGAACTGTTACCGCTAAGTAATTTAATTCTAGGCAATGTTATTGATTAGAATCTCAAGTGATTAGAGGCGGATACATCTGCCTCTCTTTTCACTTTAGAAAGAGGGAGCAATTGAGGGTGAAACTAAAGAACTCACGATTCGAAAAACATCATATTGAAGATTTTGTTGGACGTACTTATATGTCCTTCTGTGTATTACTGTTGATAACAATCATTGTATCGATGGTATATTTTGTAGCGTCTAAAGGAATTTCAACCTTCACAAGTGGCAATGCTACAGTTTCTGAATTTCTATTCGGTACAAAGTGGTCGCCAGAAGCGGATACGCCTTCCTTCGGAGCTTTTCCATTTATCTCGGGGTCCTTCCTGGTTACTTTGCTTGCCGCATTGATTGCTAGTCCACTTAGCTTATGCGCTGCGTTATTTATGACTGAGATTGTTCCAGGGTGGGGCAAAAAATTACTTCAACCTGTTATTGAGCTTTTGGCAGGGATTCCTTCGGTAGTATATGGTTTCATCGGATTAAGTGTAATTGTACCGTTTTTACGCAACAACCTGCCGGGCCAAGGCATCGGGGTAGCTGCAGGCGCGCTTGTGCTCTCGGTAATGATTCTTCCGACGATTACAAGCGTGGCTGCAGACGCGCTGGCTTCATTGCCGCAAAACTTAAAAGAATCTTCCTATGCGCTTGGTGCCACCCGGTGGCAGACGATTTCGCGGGTGATTATTCCAACAACCTTTCCTGCCATAATGACAGGGATTGTATTGGGAATGGCTCGTGCTTTCGGTGAAGCACTCGCTGTACAAATGGTTATCGGGAACGCGCCATTCGTGCCAAAATCACTCTTTGAGTCAGCTTCTACCTTGACCAGTGTGATCACACTCGGTATGGGGAACACGACTATGGGCTCACCTCACAATAATGCACTGTGGAGTATGGCACTGGTTCTCATGCTGATGACTTTCGTATTTGTCTTCTTTGTGAGAATGCTTGAAAGGAGAAATAAAATTTGAAGCCGAGAACCGTAAATAAAATTGCCACCAGTCTTATTGTATTTTTCGCGATGCTCATCGTTGCCATTCTACTTGGACTTTTGGGATATATCCTCTTTAGAGGCTTAAGCCATATCAGTTGGGATTTTCTTTTCTCTGCACCGCAAAAAATTCGTGCAGGTGGAGGGATCGGACCGCAGCTATTTAACTCCTTATTCCTGTTGGTACTGACACTTATTATTACAGTTCCGCTTGGACTGGGTGCCGGTATTTATATGGCGGAATATGCTCGTCCCGGTAAGATTACCGGCTTTATTCGCTTGATTGTTGAAGTATTGTCATCTTTCCCTTCCATCGTAGTCGGCTTGTTTGGTCTATTGCTGATTGTTAACTATTTCAATCTGGGCTTCTCCTTAATCTCCGGTGCGCTAGCATTGACGGTCTTTAATCTACCCCTGATGGTGCGGATTACGGAGCAAGCTTTTCGTAGTGTTCCAAAACAACAAAAAGAGGCCGGTTTTGCACTAGGATTGTCCAAGTGGAAAATTGTTACCTCGGTGTTGTTTCCGGTAGCATTACCTACAATTATTACAGGCACTATCTTGTCCGCTGGCCGTGTCTTTGGGGAAGCAGCTGCGTTGATGTTCACAGCAGGGATGAGTAGTCCAAGATTGGATTTCACCAACTGGAATCCACTTAGTGCGAATTCACCACTGAATCCCTTCCGTCCAGCGGAAACGCTGGCTGTCCACATTTGGAAGGTCAACAGTGAAGGCCTAGCTCCAGATGCTGCACAGATTGCTGCAGGAGCTTCGGCAGTGCTTGTAATTATGGTGTTAATCTTCAATTTGGCAGCACGTTATTTCGGAAGATTTATATATCGTAAGCTTACAGCTTCAAAAAGAATGAACTAATCATACAAATTAAAGTAGAGATGTAGGAGGAGTAATCGATGGGAACGTCGGCAACAGCAGTGCGTGAATCTTTTCAAACCGAAGACCTGAGTATTTTTTACGGAACATATGAGGCAGTAAAGGGGATAAGCCTTCCATTTGCTGAAAATACGGTTACTGCACTGATCGGCCCATCCGGCTGCGGTAAATCAACCTTTCTTCGTTCTTTGAACCGGATGAATGACGAAATTTCTGGCTCAAAGACAAAAGGAAGCATCTGGATTGATGGAGTGGATATTAATGCTCCGGGTACGGATGTGATTAAGCTGCGCCAGAAGATCGGGATGGTATGGCAAAAGCCAAATCCGTTCTATAAATCGATTTACGATAACATCGCTTTTGGACCTAAGTATCATGGCATTAAAGGTAAAAAGGCTCTTGATGAGATTGTTGAGGGCAGTCTTCGCAAAGCAGCATTGTGGGATGAGGTTAAGGATCGTTTAAAAGATTCAGCACTTGCACTTTCCGGTGGACAACAACAGCGCCTTTGCATTGCTAGAGCGTTGTCGGTTAACCCGCAAATTCTGCTCTTGGACGAACCAGCATCAGCTCTAGACCCGGTCTCCACAGGTAAAGTAGAGGAGCTAATCAAAGAGTTAAAAGAAGAGCTTCGCATCGTTATTGTGACACATAATATGCAGCAGGCAGCTCGGATCTCTGATTATACCGCATACTTTTATCTAGGCTCCCTTGTAGAATATGATAAGACGGATAAAGTCTTTACCAATCCAGAGAATCAAATGACGCAAGAATATATCATGGGCCGATTCGGCTGAAGCTGTGAACATCGTTCCTTCGGGAACGGTGTTTTTTTGTGAATTCAAGAGTTGTGATTCGAAGGTTTACCTGTTATTTGCAAAAGGCAGAAAGATGCTGTATCATTTGTGATAATGATTATCATTATTACTATAATAGGGAGTGGATCTTATGACGCAATCTCAACAGACTCAACAGAATAGTGTGGCCCAAATAATAAAAGAACGACGCTCGATTAAGCTTTTTAAAAAAGATCCACTTCCACAAGGCCTTTTAGAGGAATTATTAAATGTAGCGGTATGGGCACCGAATCATGGTGTGCGTGAGCCGTGGAGATTTATTGCTTTTCAAGGGGAAGGTTCGAAATTCCTAGCTGAATCTGCATTTGCTTTTGTAAAACGTGCTATAGCTGATCCAGAAGTGGCTGCTAAACGTAAAGAATATATCTCGAATATTCCATTAACAGTAATCGTAGTGATGCCTGAAGATCCTCGGCAGAGAGAGTGGGACGAGGATTTTGCAGCAGCGTCCGCACTTGTACAGAACTTCCAGCTCGCAGCTTGGGAACAAGGTGTAGGAACGATTTGGAAGACTGATCCATACATCAACAACCCTGAATTCCGCACTAAAATTGGTGTGAAGCCCGGCGAAAAAATTGTAGCCATGATCCATGCCGGATATCCGGAGACTGTACCTGACAGCCGTCCACGCACAGACGCTTCGGAGCTGCTGAAGATCGTAGACTTCTTTCCAGAGAATGGCGTAGTGGAATAAGGAAAGTCGAAGGCATTCGTATATTAAAAGCGGCGAAAGATCATAAATATTGAAAAAACGTCGAAATATCAAATAGATCAAATGATCAAAAGTATCGAAACATCAAAAGTATCGAAAGATCAAAAGTATCCTTAGGGATGCTTTTTTTGTTGCTTAGACTAGCGGAAGTAGGGTGAGGGCTGATGAGTGATGGGTGATGGGTGATGAGTGATGGGTGATGAGTGATGGTTGATGAGTGATTTATGCTGATCACTTTTCGCTGCTGGTTCCTCTGCTGATGTGGCTCAACCTTCTACTTAATTCTTAGTAATATCCTATTGACCTCCTAGTGGCTTCCTAGTGATATCCTAGTGACCTCTTGCGCGGCTTACTAGTGACCTTCTAGAGATCTCCTAGTGACCTTCTATGGGCTTCCTACTGATCTCCGCATCGGACTGTATTGCAGCTATTTGAGCTTTTTGAGTCATTTTGCCGAACTATCGGACCGCATAGCTCTTATTACCATGTAACTGCTCAGAATTGGTGTGGTTTTGAGTAAATAGCTGCAACTGGGTCCGATAGCTCGTCTAAAACGTTCAAAACGGTGAAATAAGATCAACTGAGTCCGAACAATCGGAAAAGTGTGTTCACCAGCATGGGGGATAGTTCAAATCGCGTAAGAACCCAAAGTAACCTAAGAACTAAACCAATGATGTCCAAGTTACCGAATTAAGCTAAGAAGTCCAAATAGCCCAAACTAACCCAACTAACCAAACTAGCCAAAGACCCTCAGTATGTTTCGGACTGTATTGCAGCTATTTGAGCTTTTTGAGTCATTTTGCCGAACTATCGGACCGCATAGCTCTTATTACCATGTAACTGCGCAGAATTGGTGTGGTTTTGAGTAAATAGCTGCAACTGGGTCCGATCGTTCGCCTAAAACGTTCAAAACGGTGAAATAAGATCAACTGAGTCCGAATCATCGGTAAAAGTGTGTTCACAAGCATGGGGAATAGTTTAAATCGCGCAAGAACCCAAAGTAACCTAAGAACTAAACCAATGATGTCCAAGTTACCGAATTAAGCCGAGTAAGCCAAGAAGCTCAAGTCAAAAAAGTAGTCAAAAAAGTAAAAAGAGCCAAGATAACCTCAAGAATTTGATGAAGCTAATGAAGCTAATGAAGCTATTGAAGATCAAGTAGTCTCAAGTAGATGAATAACCCAAACTAACTAAAGACCCTCAGTATGTTACGGACCGTATTGCAGCTATTTGAGTTTTTTGAGTCATTTTGCAGATGTATCGGACCGTATAGCTCTTATTAGCATGTATCGGCGCTGAATTGGTGTGGTTTTGAGTAAATAGCTGTAACTGAGTCCGATAGCACGTCAAATAGCTGCAAATCTACGAAATAACGACTCCTCAGTCCCATACAACGGCGAATAAGCGAACTAAACTCAAACTACCCAACTAACTAAAAGATCCGCAATATATCGAGTACTCTCGTGGGGGCGGTTGTTTTTTTCATAGGGATCACTTTGGCGATGTGGTACATAATTAATAAATCCAACAAAAATGCTGACAAGACAATTGAGAATTAAATATTAAAGATAACAATCTCTTGTAAAACTAATATCATTAGTTTATATTTAAGCTAATACCATTAGTTTATCGGAGGGGTAAGGATGAGAGTAACACGTGAAGGTCATTTATTGCAGTTGACTTGGATGCCAAATTTTTTTCCAGTGAATTGTTACATTATTGAGGAAAACGATGGATTGACTTTAATAGATGCCGCTATGCCATTTAGTCTAAAAGGAATTATGGAAACTGAAGCGAAACTAAATAAGAAGCTTACACGCATAATCTTAACGCATGCGCATGATGATCATATTGGGGCACTGGATGGACTAAAAAAGCAACGTCCAGAGGCTCAGGTTTACATCTCTGAGCGAGATTCGGCATTACTTCGTGGAGATCGTTCACTTCGGGAAGGAGAACCTCAGACCCCTATTAAGGGAGGCGTGCCGAAGAAGATAGCTACCAAGCCAGATGTCCTTCTCCACGAAGGGGATACCATTGGATCATTAACAGCGATTCACACACCAGGACATACCCCCGGCTCTATGTCTTTCCTTGATTCACGCAGCGGTGCTGTAGTCGTGGGGGATGCTCTTCAGACCTTCCGGGGAACTGCGGTGGCTGGAACCATCATCCCCCTGTTTCCTTTTCCAGCAATGGCTACATGGAATAAAGCTCAAGCTCTGAATAGTGCGATTAAGCTTCTAGAGTTATCTCCAGCTTTACTTGCTGTTGGTCACGGCAACTTACTTAAAGCGCCAAAGCAGGAGATGGAGAAAGCCATAAGTAAGGCACAAATGATTCAGGATAGGAGTAATTAAATGTCACCTAGAGCAGGATTAGATCGTCACACGCTAGTGATTAGAGCAGCAGAAATTGCCGATGCTGAAGGTATAGAAGCTGTTACCTTGGCTGCACTAGCAGCTAAACTAGGTGTTCGTTCCCCGTCATTATACAACCATATAAATGGACTGCAGGATTTGCGGACTGGACTCGCCATTTACGGTTTAGAGTTGTTATTTACAAGCATGTCGAATGCAGCTGAGGGATTAAATGGAGATGCTGCTGTACACGCGATGGGCCGAGCATATGTGGATTTTGCTAGAAGTAGACCAGGTTTGTATGAGACTACACTACGAGCGCCTGAACAGGAGAACACGGAGCTTGAAGCGGCTGGTGAGCATATTTTGCAGTTTATAATTCAGGTGATGAAGAGTTATCAATTAGGTGAAGAAGGAGAACTTCATGCCGTAAGAGGATTACGGAGTATCCTACATGGATTCGCCTCTTTGGAGCAAAAGGGTGGATTTGGTATGGCGCTCGATACTAACGAGAGTCTAACCCGCTTGATTAGCACTTTTATAACCGGAATTGGAAATATGAAATTAGATTAAATTAGATCTAGGAGATGATGAACAAATGGGTCAGGAATATGAACAAGGTAGTGTCACCACTTATGGGGAAACAGCAGAAATTATTACGAAATTGGGGATTTTACCGCTTGCTGCGCTGATTCCCGGGCACCCGTCTTTAAACGTCTTAACTAAGCCCGAGAATTGGCATACCGGAACAGAATTAGATCCGTGGTCATGGCGTGCGCAGTTTCCAGGTGAGGGTCTTGCAGGATACGGAAAGTTTATTAAGAAAAAGGCTATTTTAGTCTCAAGGGAGTGGTTCCCGGCATTTGTAGCAGCTGTAGGCAGTACCAAATCTATTGAAGAGCGGTATAAGGATGGGTTGGCTAGTAAAGAAGCTGTGACCTTGCTGCAGATTGTTCGTGAACATGAAGGCATTGACACACGTAAACTTCGGGCAGAGGCTGATATGAAGGCAAAAGATAAGAAAACAGCCTTCGATAACGCGGTTACTGAGCTGCAAGGATCGTTAGATATGGTGATTTCAGGCATCAAGCAACGCCTGAATGATGAAGGTGAAGTAAATGGTTGGAGCAGCACCTCGTTCGAGACGGTCAGTCACTGGATGTCAGATAACGGTTTATCCGCTTTTGAAGGGGATAGAGAAGAGGCCATAGCTTGGATACAAACGAAGATGAACGGGGTATGGTCTCCAACAGCAATAGCTTGGACAAACAAAGCATTCTCATGGAAGTAATAAAAACGGTTAATCACTGCTCCATAGAGAGTGATTAACCGTAAGCGTTTTCCAATAAAATTATATCCATCACATTAAGGTTCCAACATAGGTGCCAAGTAAGCAATCAGGAAATACAAAAATCCAAAAAGCAGCATAACATAGGCAGTGTATTTAATAGCATTAGAGGCAACAATTCTTGAATCTACCGGTGGTTGAATTTCTAGCTGTTCTTCTTCGAGGCTGTCAACTTCTTTGGAAACTGGGTCTCTCAACATGATAATCCCCTCCTTGGAAATTCAATCCTTAACTGTATTGTGACATATTTGTGAACGGAAATCAACAATAGTGTGAACAAATATTGAACTTTTATTCAAATTTGGGCATTTTACCACCTGAAATGTTGTTGTTAAAACAAAAACAACCCGTTTTACTCTCTACTTAGAGAGTAAAACGGGTTGTTTGAAGTTGGTTCTATCTAGGCTATCTAGGATCTAACGGGTGTTGTATAAGCCTTAAGCCCAATCCCCATTACGGAAGATAGGTACTGTTGTTCCATCATCGTTAATTCCGTCAATATTCATTTCAGGTGAGCCCATCATAAAGTCAACATGGGTATGGCTTTGATTCATTCCTTTTTCCAACAGCTGTTCTTTAGTCATCGTAATTCCTTCTTGAATTGTGAAGGCATAAGCTGCACCTAAAGCCAAATGACAGGAGGCATTCTCATCATACAGCGTAGTGTAATAAAGAATACCGCTCTCAGAAATCGGAGAGTGGAAAGGTACCAAAGCAACTTCACCAAGATAGGAAGAGCCTTCATCCAGTGCGATTAGTGATGCCAAAGTTTCTGCGCCTTCTTCAGCAGTAAAATCAATCACTTTACCGTTCTCAAAGGTCAGCGTGAAGTTATTGATTAGATTGCCGCCGTAGCTAAGTGGCTTAGTGCTGCTCACTTTACCATTAATACCAGACTTCAGAGGGGCAGTAAACACTTCTTCCGTTGGAATGTTGGCTAGGAAAGGGACGCCCTTACCGTTCACAGCCCCTGCCTGACACCAGATGTGACCTTCCGGCAACTCAATAGTTAAATCTGTACCAGGTGCTGTATAGTGCAGCTTGCGAAACTTACTTTCATTCAAGGACGCGCAACGAGTTTTGAGTCCATCTAAATGGCGGCTCCATGCTTCAATAGGATCTTCCTGATCCGCACGTGTGGCTTTAAAGATGGCGTCCCATAACAGTTCAACCTGCTGCTCGGATGGAGCGTCAGGGAACACTTTTGCAGCCCAAGAGGCTGATGGGAAGGCAAGGCCGCTCCAGCTCGCATGATTTCCCATTAAGTACTCACGATAAGGTGCTAGGGTCTGCCCAGAAATACGTTGATTATCGGCAATTCTTCCAGGTTCAACGCCTTTTAAAAGATCTGGGTCTGCGGAGATAATGGTTAGAAATGCAGCTCCCTTTTTAGCAAGATCCTCTAATTCATCGGCTTGCCACTGCGGCGGCTCCAGGAAGGAATCGGATGGAGCAAGATCATATCGTGTGCGTAATACAACTTCATCACTATAATTCACCTTTACAAGTCTCGCGCCGGCTTCATAGGCTTTACGAACCACAAGTCGCACAAGGTCTGCGGAAACAATATCTGCATTCACAACGAGTGTCTGACCCGGTTGAATATTAACGCCAATCTTCACGGCCAGCAATGCGTAATTCTCCAGCTTTTGCTTGAAATCCAACATAGTTTCTATTCCTCCCAATATCCTGTATCTCTTGTGTGCTTAAATTAGAACGCCCAGTTTCCATTCAGGAAGACAGGTTCTTCAGTTCCATCCGCAGTTATCCCGTAAATGTTCATCTCAGCTGATCCGATCATGAAATCCACATGGGTTACACTATTGTTGAGGCCATGCTCAATTAACTGCTCTGGATTCATGTCTTTACCGCCTTCTAAACAGAAGGCATAAGCCATACCTATAGCAAGGTGATTAGAAGCATTTTCGTCAAACAATGTGTTGTAATAAAGAATGTTGGATTCAGAAATAGGAGATTTATGAGGAACCAAGGCAACCTCTCCTAAGTATTTCGCTCCTTCATCCATGCTAATGAGGTGCTCTAGCGCTTCTTGACCTTGCTCAGCAGTAACACTTACAATACGGCCGTTCTCAAAGCTAATAGAGAAGTCATCGATAATGTTGCCGCCATGACTAAGTGGCTTTGTGCTTCTTACAGTGCCATTAACACCAGTCTTTAGTGGTGCAGTGAAGACTTCTTCGGTAGGCATATTGGCTACAAAAGAATGACCTTTTGCATTAATGCTGTCTCCTTGTGCCCAGATATGGCCTTCAGGAAGCTCGATGCTAAGGTCAGTGCCAGGTGCTATGTAATGCAGCTTTTTATATTTTTTTGCATTGAGTACATTCGCTTTTTGCTCCAAGGTATCAAGATGCTCCTGCCATGCAGCTACTGGATCTTCACGGTCAAGACGCACGGTGTGGAAAATGGCTTCCCAGAGTTTATCTACACGTTCTTCGGCTGGAACCTCAGGGAACACTTTATCCGCCCAAGCTTGACAAGGAACAGCTACAATACTCCAGCTAACTTTGTCGGACATTTGCATTTCACGATATTTGGTGAGGGCAGCTCCACGTACTTTTTGGAAATTGGAGATACGTACTGGATCAATGCCTTTAAGTGCATCAGGATCTTCAGCGATCACGTTAAGGATAGCTGCACCTTTTTCGGCGAATTCAGTCATTTCACCTGCGTACCATGTAGGAGGCTGAGTGAATACCTCTGGCGCAGCGTGTTCAAACTGTTGGCGTGTAATGCTTGCATCACTCCAGTTCACCTTAACTAAACTTGCTCCGATTGCATATGCCTTAGCGGTAATTAGACGTACGAAATCAGCGGCAAGAATCGGTGCATTCACCACTAGAATTTGCCCGGGTTGAACATTAACACCTATTTGTACAGCTAAATCTGCATATTTACTAAGCTTAGCCTGAAAATCAGTCATTGTAATTTCCTCCATTTACTAATAGTTTAGTACTTTACAAGCATTGTACTAAATTATTAACCGCCGGATGAAAAAAGTCAATTACGTGGAATTTACAGTGCAAAGAGAAGGAATTACATTCATTTCAATGATATACTGAAAGGGTAGCTGATTTGATGATAGGAAGGAAGAGAAGTGGATGAATTTAGAGATCGTAAGTGCTGAAATGAGCCGTAAAGAAGATAAAAGTTATGTAGGGAGGACTGTATTCACTCTCGAAAATCATAAGGCTCCATATGAAATTACTTTCTTCAGTACAAGAGGAACGGAATGGGATTACAGTCTAAGCTTTGCGGGTGAGCCTGGGAGCGAGGAACAGTTCTTAGAAACGGATGCATTGCTGGAGAATAACGATGATGTGTACAATCAGTTGCTGGATGCTGCACTTGATCAACAAGAAATCGTGGAAGAACAATAATATTATTGATATGACAGCCAGCGGCATTATCTGGTAGCCGCTGGCCATATCATGATTATCCAATCGTTATCTTACCTTCTGGGTAGCGATACAGTTCTTTACTACCTTTTGGTTTCAAAGCATAAGCAAGTGTAAGTGGTCCGGTCCGGCCCATAAACATCAGGATAATCACTAGAACCTTTCCTGCCGTAGTTAGTTCCGGAGTAAGGCCCATAGATAAGCCTGAGGTTCCAAAAGCAGATACAGCTTCAAAAAGGACTGTTAGAAATTCAGCGCTCTCGGTCAAGGATAATAACATCGTAGCGATGACAAGCAGCATAAGAGACATTAATGTAATAGTAAGGGCTCTATATACATTTTCTTTAGCGATCCGGTGGCGAAACATTACAATATCTTCTTTCCCCCGTAATCGTGCAGCTACCGCAGTAACCAGTACGGCGAATGTTGTGATCTTAATTCCTCCACCCGTCGACCCAGGTGCAGCTCCAATAAACATCAATAGAATCATCAGAAATTGTGTGGATTGCCGTAAAAGTGGAACTTCAATGGTGGTGACACCACCAGATCGCGGAGTTACCGCTTGTAAAAGGGTCGCCCAAAACTTTCCGCCAGCACTCAAGGGCTTCAGCGTAGAATTATACTCCAGCAAGAAAAACAGCCCCGCACCAATAACAATCAATATAAGAGAAGTCCAAAGAACAACCTTTGAATGAAGAGTGAGTCTTCTGCGTTTAGGAAAGTCCATAAGATCAGACAGTACGATAAAACCAATCCCTCCAAGAAATATGAGACTCATTGAGGTTAAGTTAACAATCGGATCATTTACAAAACGAGTAAGTCCGCTAAAGGGTCCATGAATATCACCGAAGAGGTCAAAGCCTGCATTATTAAAGATAGATATACTATGGAAAATCCCATAATATGCTGCTTTCCCAAAGGGCATATCCATCATAAACCTTCCAGCAAACAACACGGCACCCGACAGCTGAATCACAAGAGAATAGATCAGGACTCTACGGATTAAGAGTACAATTCCCTGCATCGAATTTTGGTTCATGGATTCTTGCAAAAGGATTCGCTCTTTCAAGGATATCCGTTTATTAAGGACCAATGTAATCAAAGTAGCCATCGTTACGAAGCCTAATCCTCCGATTTGAAATAAAATAAGCAGAACAACTTGTCCGAAGGTAGTTAGCTGAGTTCCCGTATCAATGACCGCAAGGCCTGTAACACATGTGGCTGAAGTCGCCATAAACAAGGCATCAATAAAGGATATTTGTCCGGATGTTGAGGAGACCGGGAGACTAAGCAGAAAAGTCCCGGCAGTGATAAGGATTAAGAATCCTAGTGATAAAACTTTGGGCGGGGTCATTTTAAAACCACCGAAGTTCAGGTTAGCCAATGTAATTCTCCTGACGTACGTGATATTGGAGTAATGCTCACAGAATTATAACACAACTTACCAGCCCTTCCCTAAATGGAGGGAGGTAATTGACATATTTTATCGAATTATTCTACAATAACACCCTATCCGTCAACTTTAAAGAGGAGGCTTTCTTAATGATGATAAGTCCGATTCTGAATCAGATTGGTGCTGTTTTTATTCCGGTAAGGGATATTGAGAAATCAAAACAATGGTATTGCCAATTGCTTGGACTACCATTGGATGGAGAGGTATTATTCGGTCATTTATATGTAGTCCCTATGCAGGGACCGGGCATCGTTTTGGACAGTAAGATTTACACCGCTGAATCTGTTCTAAACATCCCTTCGTTTCATCTTAACACCGAGGATATTGATGCTGCTTATGATTATGTAAAGGCCAACGGAGGAGAGATTCTCACGGATATTGAGCATGATCATTGGTTTAATTTTAAAGATCCCGATGGAAATGTGATCATGGTCTGTCGTTGTTAAGCGTTATATAGAAGGGAGTAGACAAATGATAAGAGAAGCTGTGCCCGAAGACGCTAGCCTCATTGAAGAACTTTATCGGATTTTGCTGCCTGAGCACCCAGCTGTTCATGTATCTCCTGAGCGGCTGAAGCAGATAGCAGAACATCCGGAGAGTTTTCTATATGTGTACGAAGAACAAGAAGCAATTGTCGGGTCGTTACATCTTCATTTTTGTATGGATGCCTTATGTGACGATAAGCCCTTTGCTGTCATAGAAAGAGTTATTGTGGCTGAAAAAGTACGAGGAAAAGGGTATGGCGCAATGCTAATGAGACATGCCGAGAATGTAGCAATCTCCAAGGGAGCCCTTAAGATTATGCTATCAAGTGCAGCAAAGAGAGAAGAAGCACATCGCTTCTACGAGCATCTAGGTTATGATGGCAGCTCCAGCAAGTTGTTCAAGAAGTATTTATAGTTATTTACGATTGGAAGTGATGATATGATGGTTACTCTTAGAGAACTGGTGCCGGACGATGCAGGAGAATTGCTTAGACTTCAGCATCAGTTAGACCAAGAGTCCAAATTTATGTTATTGGAACCGGACGAAAGACAAGCAAGTCTTTGTCAGGTCAAAGAAATGCTTGAAAGCTTTCTGGCAGCAGAAACTTCAATTCTTATAGGGGCAGAGGTTGACGATCATTTGGCAGGTTACTTGTCTGTTAGAGGTGGAAATGTCAGACGCAATAGACATAGCGCGTACATAGTGATTGGGATTCAGAAACAATATCAGGGGAATGGGATTGGAGCTGGCCTGTTCCGTGAGATGGACATCTGGGCTATGAACAATGGGATTGTTCGTCTTGAGTTATCCGTCATGACCCATAATCAAGCTGCTTTGGCGCTATATATCAAGAACGGGTTTGAAATCGAAGGAACGAAGCGGAAATCTCTTATTATCGATGGTGAGTGGGTGGACGAATATTATATGAGCAAAATTTTCCCAAAAGAAAAAAGGATAGAGGATCAGATTTAATCTGATGACCCTATCCTTTTTTTATGAATAAAGGTTATGATTTCGTAATTTATGATGATTCAGTGTTGCTTGATTGTTCGATAACAACTTCAACCTTGCGGACACGGTATCTGTTCATCTCGCGGATGGTCAATGTTACATGGTCACGAACAATACTTTTGCCAATGGCTGGATCGGTAATATGACTGTATACCCAACCACCAACAGTGGTCACTTCTTCATCTTCGAAATCAAGCCCTGTAAGATCCTTGACCTCTAACAGAGATACCTTACCATCGAACAGATAGTTAGTATCGCTTATTTTTTCGACTTCTCTGCGTTCATCACCGTCAAACTCGTCACGGATTTCACCAACGATTTCTTCCAAAATATCTTCAATCGTGATGAGACCGGATGTTCCACCATATTCATCAAGCAGCAAGGCAATATGCACACGTTCCAACTGCATACGAGTTAGAAGATTCTTGACCGGTGTAACTTCAGATACTGTCAGTACGGGTTGAATTAGGCTATGGAAATCAAAATCAGGATTGTTATCATACTGCAAATAGAGCTGTTTCGTGTTGATCATTCCGATAATATTGTCCTTGCTGCCTTGGGCCACAGGGAAACGAGTATATTGCTCCTTGCGGATAATTTCGAAATTTTCTTTCAACGAATGATTGGTAAAAAGACATACCATATCGGTTCGCGGAACCATGATTTCTTTGGCGAGCATCTCATCAAAAGTAAAGATTCGGTTAACATAGCCATATTCGGCTTTATTGATTTTCCCGCTTTCGTAACTCTCGGACAGGATCAAACGAATCTCATCTTCACTATGCGCGTCTCCATGCTCACTAGCTGGTTTCATCCCAAAAAGACGAACAAGCATATTAGCGGAACCGTTCATGAACCAAATGAGAGGGTACAAAATTCTGTAGAACCAAATAATCAGCGGTGAAGTAATTTGACCGATTTTTTCCGGAATGTTTATAGCTGCCGTCTTCGGAGCAAGTTCTCCGACAACGACGTGTAAGAATGTTGCAATGATGAATGCGAGTAAAAACGCAAGAGGGTGACTCACACTAGAACTGATATTGGCCCAGTCGAAAATAGGAAGCAATAACTGTTCGAATGCAGGCTCTGCCAGTGCACCAATACCCAGTGCAGTGATAGTAATCCCGAGCTGACAAGCGGATAAATAGCCATCGAGATTAGCGGATACCTTCTGTACTGCCAAGGCATTCTTCTTTCCGTCAAGCACCATTTGACTGATCTGGCTACCTCTAAGTCTCACCAATGCAAATTCTGTTGCCACAAAAAAAGCGGTTAAAATAATCAAAATAACCACCAACGTCAAACTAAGTCCTATACCCATATAATCTTTACCATCCCTTTCGTTCCTAAAATAGGTTATACTCATTATTATGAGTTCTTATGAACTATTCTACGAACTTTTCAATAAAATATCAAATGGTGGAGGGAAACAGATATGGAATCATTTGCATTGACTCGTGTGGAGATGTCCAGTCTACTGCTCTCATTGACCGGATTGTCAGACCGGAAACCGCTGAATATCCTCCAAGAGGCATGGGCAAAGTTTCACCGTGAAGAATTACAAAAGGGGACTTCGTTACCCGCTTTTTTATCAACCAATGTTCCACCCATATTACAAAAGATCATTAAAGGCGGCCATGTAAAAGGCTTTTCACTTGGTGAAATTGCTTCATTGGGCCATCTTATAGAGTATTCCACATTGACCGTCACAGCTATGCAAAATTGGGTCAAGCGCGACTTCAAGGAATATCTCGGTTCGCCTAAAGAAGGAAAGAAATATTCGGTTAATCAGGCGGCGCTTTTGTTTATTATCGATGATCTCAAATCAGCCCTTAACTTTGAAAGTATCCGCCAATTGTTCCAGCTAATGTTCCTAAAGCCGGATCGCGATGATGATGATCTAATTGAACCGGCCAAGCTGTATTACGCATATGCGGGGCTTTTTGAGGAGATCAAAAGCAATCCATCGATTCAGACGCAATGTAAAGTAGATCAAGTGTTGCACAAGGAGTTCTCTTGGAAAGAAGATACCTCGTTAAAAAGCTCTATAGATCGTGTAATTAACCGGTTGACACATTTGTCTAGAGCGCAGAGAGAATCCGTTCGTAATATGCTGCTTATCGCCACAATTTCTGTGCAGACCTGTTATTTTCAATCGCTGGCTAGGCAATACTTTAATGCTGCTTTATTTCTTGATTTTTGAGCACTTCAATTTTAAAATGTATAAGTGAAACAATCAAAAGTAAGTTTATTGGTTAACAGGTTGAAATAAGGGGGCTTCGAAGTGAATCAAATGACACTGCTGCGGAATCCGAAACAAAGGAAATTACTCTTCAGCGCTGGCTTGAGCTGGATGTTCGATGCGATGGACGTCGGAATGATTTCTTTTGTTGTAGCAGCTTTAGCTAAGGATTGGAATCTGGGACCGGAGCAGATCGGTATATTGACTAGTATTAATTCCGTCGGTATGGCAGTAGGTGCTGCAGCGGCAGGGATATTAGCAGACCGCTTTGGCCGTAAACCGGTATTGCTGTGGACACTCCTTATTTTCTCGGCGGCAAGCGGATTATCCGCATTTGCAACAGGCTTTGCGATCCTCTGTGTGCTTCGTTTTATCGCTGGGTTTGGACTTGGCGGTGAGCTGCCTGTCGCTTCTACCTTGGTCTCAGAGAGCATGCCTGCTCAGGAGAGAGGCCGTGCGGTTGTGCTTTTGGAGAGCTTTTGGGCAGTCGGTTGGATTGCTTCGGCATTAATCGCGTTCTTCATTATCCCTGATTATGGCTGGCGTATAGCTTTCGGAATTGGGGCTGTACCTGCACTCTACGCTTTATATCTAAGACGGGCGATTGATGATTCACCGAAATTTGCTGAGATTAAAAAGGCACCCGTTTCCTTAAAGAAACGAATCGCTACCGTATGGTCGCCAGAATATCGCCGTTCTACAATTATGTTGTGGATTTTATGGTTTACGGTGGTGTTCTCGTATTATGGCATGTTTCTATGGCTGCCTACAGTTATGGTACTTAAAGGCTTCAGCTTGGTCAAAAGCTTCGAATATGTGCTTATTATGACGCTCGCTCAGCTGCCTGGATATTTTACTGCCGCTTACTTTATAGAAAAGTTCGGACGTAAATTTGTCCTGGTCATCTATATGCTATTCACTGCGGTTAGCGCTGCATGGTTCGGAAATGCGACTACTGAAGGAATGCTGATGGCTGCCGGAATTTGTTTATCCTTCTTCAATCTTGGCGCTTGGGGTGGCATGTATGCTTATACGCCAGAGCTGTACCCAACGGCTATTCGTTCCACAGGCGCTGGTTTAGCAACTTCCTTTGGCCGGATTGGGGGCATTATCGCACCTTTGCTGGTAGGGGTTCTAGTAGGTAAATCTATGGCGATTGGCTCGATCTTTATGCTATTTTTTGTAACGATTATTATCGGTGCATTAGCGGTATTGTTCCTTGGCAAAGAAACAAAGGGAACCGAGCTTCTCTAAAGTGTGATTCTGCATTACATACTTGATGTTAATCTATCAACAATGCTAAAATATCAAGAAGAAACGATGTTGTCGTCCTGTATGGATGACCACTATTCACGTAAGAACAAAACGGTTCCTTCACAGTTGTGAACAGGACCGTTTTTTTACATTAATCCTTATTTATAAGGGCGGAGCGATCGCACATGAGTAATGATAGGAAGCAACCGCATTTCACAGAATTAGTCTGGGAAAGTACGGAACAAAATGTACCGATTCCACCGCGAAATTCCCCTGAACCTGCGCTGCCTAAGTCATCTTCTAAGCATAATGGCAAAACAAATTCAACCCCTGAACCTTCATTACAGCTGCAGCTTTGGGATACAGAGATGGAAACACCGGAGCCTGTGACTACCACCGAAGGGCAGTTCGTAACTAGAGCGAAGGAATTAGTTGAAAAAACTGAGGATTCAGCGCTTTTTGTTCCTTTTAAAAGTTACTGGCCTACATATGGACATATGACAGGCACGCAGAGCAGATGGTATTTTTATTGGCGGAATGAAGTTAGACAAGGCAGATATCTGAAAACAGATCTTTCTTATATTTTTCTGCATGTATATGAGCTTATTAATGGCGTGGGGTGGACTGACCCTAATGATGGCTATAGGCAGCTAAATCTGATCTGGGAAGCTTACCGGGAAAGTTATAAACGTTTGGATCAATATCTTGGCGGCTGGATCGCGGACTTCTCTTTTGTACATCATTTGGATGTCCCGCTTTCTATCATTGTGGCTCGTTCACGTGGTCTTGCTGGGGATCTGGCGGAGCTTGAATTAATGAGAGGACTGACGGCTGCTCCTGAGCAGCTAACCTTCGCAGTATTAACGGCAATGTCGGACTATGATATTAGTAAATCCAAGTTCTACATCGGAGAAGGCAAAGAAGCTCTTGAACAATACATTCCGCAGGTCGTGGCGTTAATTAATGCTTATGTCACCCGGAAACACGGCTCCAATCTAGTGGAAATGTTTCCGCCTGGACCAGCGGTGATGCGGGAGCGTTATTTATTCCGAAGTGCCGTATATGATATTTCATTATATGGCTATTCTGTTCTTATACCGGTTGTACGTATTAGTAAATCTCCACCACTTCGCAGTCTGATTACTAGGCTATTTCGTCTGACTGAGAATAAACTCCGGGAACTGATGGGTTACCGCGGACGACTTAAAGGTATTAATGTAGATGCCGATATGGACGATTTGATCACTCGTTTTTTAAAGCGTGAGTACCTTAAAGAGATGCAGGAAGACAAGGGACCCGCAGTTGTCATAGATCCGGAGAAGCTAGAACGCCTGCAAAGTGATTCTGAAATTGTACGGACGATGCTTACGGTTGAGAATATGGACGAGCAGGAAGACTACGAGGCTAGCGAGCTCGAAGCAACTATCGATGAAATCGATCCAATACAAGATAGTATGGAAGAAATGTTGCCTGTAGAGGTGATTGAAGAAGCTCAAGCGGTTAGCATAGGGTCGGAGGCAGAACAGTTTGCCAATGCTTTAAGTCCACTACAACAGGAAGTACTGCTTGCTCTTTTGGATGAAGATGGAAGTCATGCTTTACTGAAGCTGGCTGCTGCTAATGGCACGATGTCAGAGCTTTTAATTGATGAGATTAATGAAATCGCAATGGACATTCTTGGTGATCTGATCATTGAGGGGGAAGACATTGTTGAGGAATATATCTCTATGCTGCGCAATATTTAATGAGGTGAACTTTGGATGAGTGAATTAAAAATACCTAAACGAATGACAACTGCGCTAGTCAATTCGTTGACGGCTGGTGTTGTTCCGCGTATCGGACTAGAGCATATAGCCGTTGGCCGTCGGCCGGAGATTGAAGCCATATTAAGAGATATGGAGAACATTGCAGAGGGTGGGGCAGCTTTTAAGCTGATTACAGGCAAATTCGGCAGCGGCAAAAGCTTTCTGCTTCAGATGATCCGTAATTACGCGATGGATCGTGATTTTGTAGTAGCAGATGCTGACCTGTCCCCTGAGCGTAGGTTAGTAGGAACTAAAGGACAAGGTCTAGCGACTTACCGGGAGCTAATGAGCCATTTATCGACCCGCACACGTCCAGATGGTGGAGCGTTGGAGATCATCCTGCAGAAATGGATTATTACGCTACAGCAGTCCGTGATGCAGGAGAAGGAATATGGGCCTGATCACCCTCAGCTTGGTGAAGAAGTAGAGAAGCGAATTTACGCTGTAGCCTCTGAAATGCGTGGTTTGGTACATGGTTTTGATTTTGCTAAAGTACTCGCCTCTTATTGGAATGCACACAAGCTGGCCGATGATGACCAGAAACAGGATTCGCTTCGCTGGTTGCGTGGAGAATTTGCAACTCGGACAGAAGCCCGCAAAGCGCTTGGAGTTGGCGTGATTATTGATGATGATAATTGGTATGACTATATGAAGCTTTGGGCGGAATTTACCGCGGCTATTGGCTATAAAGGTCTGCTGCTGTTTATTGATGAAGGTGTCAATCTTTATAAAATTACGAACAGTATTTCCCGCCAGAGCAACTATGAAAAGCTGCTTACCATGTTCAATGATACGATGCAGGGGAAGGCAGAGAACCTTGGGATTTTTATAGGGGGAACTCCGCAATTTGTGGAAGATGGACGGCGTGGATTATTTAGTTATGAGGCACTGCGATCGAGATTGGTTGCTGGCCGGTACGGGGCGGCGGGTCTGAATAATTATACTGGACCTATCATTGCACTGGACATGTTATCACACGAGGAAATTCTGGTATTGCTCCAAAAGCTTAAAGAGATTCACGCCCTACATTATGGTTATGAAGCCCGTTTATCACAGGAACAATTGGTTCATTTTATGGAGGAAGCGGTTGGAAGATTAGGGGCTGAAGAACTCTTGACTCCACGGGAGGTAGTTCGTGATTTCATGGATCTGCTGCATACACTCCACCAGCATCCGGAGATTACTTTTGAACAGCTAGTGGGCGAAAAAACGGCTAAGCCAGCTGAGACTGAGCAAAATGAACTGGATGGGTTCCTGGCGGAGTTTGAATTATGAGTGATAATCCGTTCTATAGGCTGGCACCCTTCATTAAAGAGTTTATTTATAAGAACCGCTGGGAGACTTTGCGTGAGGCACAGGTGGATGCCTGCCGGGTGCTTTTTGACACCCCGCATCATCTGCTGATTGCCTCAGGTACCGCTTCAGGTAAGACAGAGGCAGCTTTTTTTCCTGCGCTTACTGAACTGTATGAACGTCCTTCCGGTTCGGTTGGCATTTTGTATATCGCCCCTCTGAAAGCTTTGATCAACGATCAATTTACACGTTTGAATGATTTGCTTCGTGAAGGCAACATTCCAGTGTGGCACTGGCATGGAGATGTACCACAAGCCGATAAAACAAAACTGGTGCAGAATCCTTCAGGCGTGCTGCAAATCACCCCTGAATCGCTTGAAGGATTGTTGATGAACCGCCCGAATGCTATTCCAGCGTTGTTCCATGATCTACGTTTTATTGTCATTGACGAGGTGCATGCCTTTATGGGAGCTGACCGGGGGATTCAGGTGTTAAGCCAGCTGGCGAGAATCTCACGTATGGCGGGATGCTATCCTCGCAGAATCGGACTATCAGCTACGCTGAGTGACTACGCTTCTGTCACAGAGTGGCTGGCGGCGGGCACGCGGGAGAGCGTTGAAGTGTCCGCTCCACAAGGCGGGCGTAAGCTCCGTTTAAGTGTGGAGCATTTCTCTTTCCCGGATGCGCGGGATGAGGTGCAGGCGGAGCATTTAGAACGTGCGAAGCAGTCTTATTACGATTTCATTTATGATCATACGCATCTGAAGAAGGCGTTGATCTTCACCAACAGCCGCTCAGATGCGGAGACGGCGACCCTAGAGATGCGGAGAACGGCCGCGAAGCGTGGTGAACGGGATGTGTTTCACGTTCACCATGGCAGCATCTCCGCGATGCTGCGTGAAGAGACGGAAGCCGCGCTGCGGCAAGGCACCGGACCGGCTGTTGCCGCAGCGACATTGACGCTGGAGCTGGGCATTGATCTGGGCGAGCTGGAGCGAGTGCTACAGATCGGCGCTCCCTATAGCTGCGCAAGCTTTGTGCAGCGGTTAGGCCGCTCGGGCAGGCGTGGAGACGCTGCATCCGAGATGATCTTTGTCACGCCCGAGGAAGAGGACGAGGAAGCTCAGCTTCCGGCGCGGATGCCTTGGACACTGCTTCGAGCGATAGCGGTTATTGAGCTATATGTGCGCGAGAAATGGGTGGAACCCCTGGTCGTGCGTCAGCTGCCAGTTGGACTGCTGTACCATCAGACGATGAGCATTTTGAAAAGTATGGGCGAGGCCGAACCGGATGATTTAAAAGAAGCGGTTCTGAGTTTGCCTTCGTTTAAAACCATAGATCCTACTGATTATGATATTTTCATGACCTATATGTTAGGCATGGGACAAATTGAGAAGATGGACGAAGGCAGCTTGATCATCGGGATGGCGGGAGAGAAGATCGTGAATAACTTCCGCTTCTACGCGGTCTTCAAAGATGATGAAGAGCATGTCGTCTATAACGGAACTGAGGAAATCGGATCGATCACAACGGTTCCACCACCAGGCTACTGTTTTACTCTGGCAGGTAAGCTTTGGAAGGTAGAAGAGGTAGATAATCGCCATAAAGCCGTTTATGTGAAAACTTCACGCGGCAAAGTAGATACGTTGTGGCTTGGTGCGGGTGGGGATGTACATACACGCATCATGACCAAAATCCATGAAATCTTAGGAGCCACTTCATTGTATCCTTATTTAGCTCCGAGTGCGGCTGCGCGGCTCGAACGAGCTCGTCGTTTAGCGAAGGAAAGCGGAATGCTTGTGCGGTCCGTTATGCCGGCAGGTGGAGATTCCATGTTCATTCTGCCCTGGGCGGGCAGTCGGCAATTCCGTACGTTGGAGCGCCTTTTGAAGAACAACCTAAAGAGCCCTCTGGGACTGCGTTCTATCGTTCCGATGGAACCTTATTATATGGTCGTTGCTGGTAAAACAGATGCAGAAACGCTGGAAGCAGAGATCATTGCTGAAAGTATGGCTGCCACAGATCCATTATCATTGTTATCCCCAGATGAAGCACCCTATCTCGGAAAATACGATGAGTTCATCCCGCATGAGCTGCTGCGTAGAGCTTTTTCCTTGGATGGATTAGATGTTCCGGGTCTGATTGAAGTTTTAAAGCAGTGGCAGCAACCTAATTAACCTTAAGCAGTACCCATTGAAAATACTCTAAATTGCAGACGTCCGCTTATGCGGGCGTTTTGTTATGTCCGGACCAATGCTGATGTATGAACTTTCCTTAAGTTTCAAATGTTGCATAAGAATAGGGTGAAAGGAGAATAGTACTAACAGATTCCTATAGAGGATGATTGCGATGTGGCCTAAAATAGTCTCTTATATTCCGGACTGGACAATTTTTATGCAGGCGGCGATTACGCTGCTCTTTCCCGTAGGGATTTTTTATCTTTACAGGCATTTGTATTTTTATGTTGGAAGCGGACGCTCCAAGGAAACAGAGGCCAAATCACAGGATGCGGAACTGAAGAAGAATGACAATCGGGAAGTAAATCCGCAGCCTCCTGTATCTACTGCTTTTACCCAGGACTATGATGCCGATCTGACAGCGATAAAAACGGCATTGGGGGAGAACAGTGATGTACATTTTCGTGAATTCTCAGTTAAAGGCATTCAGGCACGTGCCGCATTGGTCTATGTAGAGGGGATGCAGCACGAAGAACTGATTAATCAGCAGGTGCTGCAGAATCTGATGTTTGCCGGCGAAACGCAGGCTTCAGAAGGAATATACAACTACTTGAAACAGAATATGCTCCCGTTAGCTCAGCTTAGTGAAGCCAAGGATTTAGACCAACTGCAGGAGTTTGTCCTATTCGGATACACTGCGCTGATTGTCGAAGGCATGCGAGAGATGTTGCTGGTAGGTTCTCCGCATGGATCCGTGCGTTCGATTACTGAGCCGACCTCGGAGGCTTTACTGCGTGGGCCTCGGATTGGCTTTACAGAGGTGCTTAGTGAGAATACCTCTATGCTGCGGCGCCAAGGGCTTAATAAGAATCTGGAAATGAAAATGGTTGAAGTAGGCAGCGAAATCAAGAAGAACCTGGTTATCGCTTATATGAAAAACATTGTAAATCCTGATCTGCTCCAGGAAGTGAAGGAACGTATCTCCAAAATTGATATGGACTTTATTCTGGAATCCGGCTATGTGGAACAGTTGATCGAGGATGATTATTTAAGCCCGTTTCAGCAGACACAGAATACGGAAAGACCCGATCGGGTAATTGCTTCCTTGTTAGAGGGAAGAGTCGCTATTTTGCTGGATGGCACACCTTTTGCACTCGTTGTTCCAGTGACGTTCAGTATGCTTTTGCAGTCTCCTGAGGATTATTATGAGCGCTGGATTCCGGGTACACTTTTGCGGATACTCCGGTTTTGCGCATCATTTCTGGCTCTGTTGGCTCCGGCGCTGTATATTTCCTTTATCTCTTTTCATCCGGGACTGATTCCTACACAACTGGCGATCTCCATTATCGAAACACGCCAAGGTGTACCCTTTCCTGCATTAATTGAAGTGTTGATTCTGGAAATTTCCATTGAAATCTTGCGTGAAGCTGGGATCCGGCTGCCGAAGCCCATAGGTCCGGCAATGGGGATTGTCGGAGGTCTGATCATTGGAGATGCCGCGGTACAGGCTGGTATTGTGAGTCCTTTTCTTGTAATTGTTGTAGCTGTGACAGCGATCTCTTCGTTTTCCATACCGATGTACAGTGCGGGGATTACTCTCCGGATCTTACGATTCGCAGGCATGTTATTTGCGGCGGTCCTGGGTATGTTCGGAACCATCCTTTTCTTCCTGCTTATTTGCAGTCATCTGACTCGGCTTTCAAGCTTTGGAGTTCCTTACGTCACCCCTATTTCCCCTTTCCGGTTAAGTGACTGGAAAGATTTGTTCGTTCGTGCACCGTTATCGATCATGAAGCGAAGACCGGAGATGCTGAAGACCCAGAAGAAAAAGCGCAGGTCCTAGAGAATGTATTCTTAGCAGGAGCAGAGGGGAGACCACAGTGTTTAAACGAACTGATGACAAGATCACAACCTCGCAGGCTTCCATAATCTTGACCAATTCAATGCTAGGTGCGGGAATTTTGACTTTGCCAAGAAATGTTGTTAAGGCTGTGCAGACTCCCGATGCCTGGATTTCAGTAGTGCTGGGAGGTATCATCGTATCTTTGGTGATATTAGTTATGGTGAAACTTAGCCAGCAATTTCCAGGAAAGACTGTCTTTCAGTATTCTAAAAGAATTGTTGGGAATCTTCCAGGCAGTATAATGAGTACAATATTGATTCTGTACTTTATTGTGATAGCGGGTTTCGAAATTCGCGTTCTGGCGGAAGTAACGTTGTTTTTTCTTCTGGAAGGGACACCGATCTGGGCGATTGTGATGCCGTTCATCTGGGTGGGCACTTATTTGGTGTATGGCGGGATTAATTCCATGGCCCGCGTATTTCAGATTGTATTTCCGATCAGTATTTTTATCCTGATTATTTGTTACATCTTAAGTACCAGAATATTTGATATCCAGCATTTACGTCCTTTTCTGAGTGAAGGTATGATGCCGGTGGTCCGTGGAATGAAGTCAAGCATCCTGATCTTTACCGGTTGTGAGGTTGTGATGACAATGACGGCCTTTATGGAGCATCCACAGCAAGCAGTCAAGGGAATGTTGGTTGGTTTATGCATACCATTTGTATTATATTTGGTTACTGTTGTAATGGTTATCGGCGGCTTATCTATTAATTCTGTAATCTCAAGCACCTGGCCGACGATAGATTTGGTACGGAGCTTTGAAATTTCAGGGTTCTTTTTTGAACGATTTGAATTTCCGTTACTGGTTATCTGGCTGATGCAGATGTTCTGTAATTTTTGCAGCTTTTTCTTTAATGCTTCACTCGGAATCTCCCAGGTGTTCCACCTAAAGATCCATCCGGTTATGTTCGCTTTAATGCCCATCATCTTCATCTGCACGATGATCCCTCAACGCATCAATGATGTCTTCAGTCTTGGTGATACGATTGGCTATATGGGTGTGTTGATCTTTATTTTGCTGCCAATGTTATTGTCGATTGTATTAATCATTAGGAAGAAAGGACTCAAGCAGAATGTTTAGACAACGGGTTATACACTTACTGTTGGTATTCGTAATTCTGCTTACGCAGTCTGGCTGCTGGAGCAGTAAGGAGATTGAAGACCTGAGTGTTTATACGGGACTAGCACTTGACAAGGGGGAGCCGAAAGGAGTCGAACGGGAATTTGAGGAACTTGGAGGAAGCTATTTAAAGAAAAATAAATTGACGGCTACGGTACAAATTGTACCTGAAAATGTAATCGGAAACTCTGGCAAAGAAGGCGAAACACCTAAAACTCATTATAATAATATTTCTGAGACAGGGGATTCTCTGCTTGAGATATTTCGCCAAATCTCGATACGTAAGAACCGTCCGATTATAGGCCATCACCTCAAGGTTGTTGTCATATCCGAGAAACTGGTGCAACAGGTGAAGATCAGACGTCTAATGGACTTTTTACTGCGAGATAATGATATCCGCCCTAGCTGTCTTATATTTCTAAGCCAAGGTCCTGCGTCTGACACGCTTAACACATCCTCGGAGGAGATTCCTTCCTTTCGTCTGGCAGACATGATTCATAACCACTTTAGAACCAGTAAAGTTATGAAGGGCATAACATTGTCGAATCTGGATGCGCTGATGTACTCCAAGCAAAGCTTTGTATTACAGAACGTTGTGGAGGCGCAAGGTGAGGTGGAATTTTCCGGAGCAGGTATTATCAAGGGAGATACAGGACAATGGATTGGCAATATTGATCAACAGGATGTGGAGAGTATTGCCTGGATCAAAGGGGATATTAAAGGCGGAAGCATTAAGGCTTATAATCAGTCGAACGAAGCGATTACTTATGAAATTAAATCAGTTAAGAGCAAGATTACGCTAAAGGAGACTGCTGACGAGAAGTTCTCTATTCATGTAGCCATTGAGTCTGATGGCCGTCTTATTGAGAATTGGGATGATAATGAACATTCCGCGGAAGTTGCCTATTTCAAAGAATTGGAGAAGATATTCGAGGAAAGATTAACCGAAAAAATCAATGCTCTTATTCACAAAATGCATTCGACCTACAAAGTGGATATAGCAGGGTTCGGAAATTGGTTCAGCATAGAAAAACCGCAGGTTTGGAAAAAGATCAAGGATCATTGGGACGAGGAATTTATTCGGATGCCATTGACCTTTGATGTAAAGCTTAAAATCACCGATTTTGGTTCCACGACTGAATGAAGGGTTCACTTGATAGCGTGTTAACTCGAAAAGGATCTCAGCAGCCAATGATGGCTATTGAGATCCTTTTCGTGGTTAGTAAGTAGAAGCTGCAAAAACAAACACAACGACGAATAATATAATAATTGCGTACATCAGCGTGCCCACAATTCCACATACCAGACCTGCAATCGCTAGGCCTTTGCCTTGTTCATAACGATTACGGATTTCCTTCAGCGATAAGGCGGATAGAATAATCGCAATAATTCCTAACAGAAAGCCAATATAAGGTACAACAATGGAGAGGATTCCCAAGACAAAACCAGCGATTGATTTGCCATTCGTCGGTGCCGGAGGGGGTGGAGGCTGATAATAGTTCAAATTGTCGTTTGGTGGATAGCTCATTAAAATCACCTCCAATAGAAAATGTTATTGAATGTAGTTAATCCAGTGCTCTAGCTGCACACAAGGGACAAGTCCAATAGATTCAGCTAGACGAATGGAAGCTTGATTTCTTTCAAGGACGTGATAGCGTGGAATAAAGCCTCGTTCTAACGTTGCATGTATGGCTGTGCGAACTACCTTTTTCGCGTATCCGTATCTTTGAAATGCTTCTAAAGTATGTACAGCGCCGATTTCCCAAATCTGCTCTTCATTTCGGAACGCTAGGCAGGTACTAACTGGATTGTCGCCCTGAAAGATTGAAACGGAAAACGCTCCTTTTTGGAAATATTCCTCAATTTCTTCCTTATTGTAATGGTTAGCAGCCCAAAGTGGAAGTAGCCGTTCATCAAATGAATGGTTGATTGCCACCTCTTTGTCCTTACTATACCTTAATCCTTCAGCTGTGCTGTAAGAGAAAAACCCCCGAGCTTTTTCTAAAGAAAAATGTGCAGACAGTGCCTCTTGGTACTTCACATCCTGTAGTTTAAAAACAAGCTTTGCCTGTGTTGGGAGCAGTGGTAATAAAGCTGGAAATATATCGGGGCAGCTGTAATCCAAAAATACGATGTAATCCGCTTGAGGATATACCCTATGATCATATGCGTATGCTGTGGCTGGAAGAAGTAATACAATACCCCACTGATCACCTTGCTCAACTAGATGTGTTTCCATGACTTCGTGGAAAGAGTTTAACATTTTTAACAAGCTTACATTTTTTAAGGGATTCGTTTGTAATTTGTTTATGATTCGTTCGTTCTGGTGCACGTCCATCCACTCCTAGCTCAGATTTATATATTTTACTATAAATTGTACTTATGTAGATATTTATATTTTTTCCTTTACTAATCATTAAGCTATTGAAGAAGGAAGGTTGACATTGACTGTTATAATATATTAGGGAAAATAAAGCTCGCTGTTTGAAGCAGCATACGTGAACGGAGGCACATAATTTCATGACACAATCTATCACAGGCGCTGCTGTTCGTGTAGGAGAAGGTCTATCTAAGCAATTCATCTTAATTCTAGCCATTGCATCAGGACTAAGTGTGGCAAATATGTATTATAATCAGCCGCTCCTGGCTGAGATAGGACGCACATTTAATGCATCCTCTAACGCAGTGGGATATGTATCGATGCTTACTCAAATCGGATACGCGCTGGGAATGTTATTTTTTGTTCCACTAGGTGACATTCGTGAACGCAGAACACTGATATCAGGACTTCTTATTGCTGTATCACTGTCACTAATTGGTTTCGCTACCGCACAAAACCTCACTTGGATGTATATCGCCAGCTTTGCTATCGGCATAACAACGGTGGTGCCGCAGGTCATCATTCCTCTCTCGGCTGAGTTGGCTTTACCGGAGGAGCGGGGGAAGGTTATAGGCACAGTAATGAGCGGATTGTTTTTTGGTATTTTGCTAGCAAGAACAATATCCGGAATTATAGGGGATATGTTCGGCTGGAGGGCGATGTACTGGATTGCCGCAGTAGTCATGTTATTGCTATCCCTTATTCTTTATCGGTTAATTCCGGCAACGAAACCAGACAATAATTCTTCGTACTCCGATCTGCTGAAATCAATGGGGCAACTGATTCGCAGATATTCGACGCTTCGTGAGTCATCTTTAATTGGGGCTTGCATGTTTGGCGGCTTCAGTGTGTTCTGGACTTCTCTAGCTTTCTTTCTGGAAGGAGAACCTTATCACTACAGTAGCTCTATTACAGGATTGTTTGGTCTTATTGGAGTAGCAGGTGCTGCTGGTGCTCCATTTATCGGGAGGTTAGCAGACAGAATTGCTCCCAAAAAGATTGTAGGAATCCTACTGTTAATTACATTAATTGCTTACGGATTTTTTGGTTTAGCCGGATTTACGATCTGGAGTTTGATTGCAGGAGTTATTATTCTGGATCTTGGGGTACAGGGGTCACAGGTCAGTAACCAAACACGGATATATGCACTTGAACCAGCGGCTCGCAGTCGTATTAATACTGTTTTTATGGTCAGCACTTTTACAGGTGGAGCGATTGGATCCACACTGGGAAGTTTTGCATGGCAGCATTGGGGTTGGAGTGGTGTCTGCTTAATGGGGGGAACGCTAGTTATAGCCGCTCTATGCATATGGATAGTTTATAGAGTGATCGAGAAAGAGGATATACCGGAGATTAGCTAGAAACGTATTACAGTACCTTTTATTATCCCCGGGAGGTGTTTGATCATCGCTGAGAAGACGAAAGTTATAGAGGTTGTCCCGTATAACCCAGAGTGGAAGGCAGAATTCAATAGATTAAAAGAACAGCTCTTATCTTATGTCGGAGATCTTATTATTTCTATCGAGCATGTGGGCAGTACTTCCATTGAAGGGCTAGCTGCTAAACCTATCATCGACCTTGATCTTGTGATGGACAGCTACGATGTACTCCCACAAATCATAGAACGTTTACAACAGTATGGATATGAACACCAAGGGAACTTGGGAATAGAGGGAAGAGAAGCGTTTCAAAGACTTCAGGCTGATGGATTTATGAAATATCATCTGTATGTATGCCCTAAGGATGGAAAAGGCTACTTGGAGCATATCGCTTTCAGAGACTATCTGCGATCGAATACAGCAGCGCGTCAAGCCTATGCAGAGGTCAAACAGCACCTGGCAGCACAACATCGTGATGACATTGACGCTTATTGTGAAGGAAAGACAATGTTTGTTAGTTCAATTTTATCTAAAGCCATGAAAGAAACGTAAGAAAAATCAATCACTTGCCATTTCGAAGATGATTTCGAAATTCACTGGGAGACATGCCGCTCCACTTACGGAACTGCTTGGAGAAGTATAACGCGTCATTGAAACCGACCGAAGACGAGATCTGGTCGATGGTCAGCGTTCCTCCTAGCAGTTTTTTTGCGTTATCCATCCGTACCTTTAATAAATATTGTTTGGGAGACATGCCGATCTTTTGTTTAAAGACTTTAGAGAGGTGCGCTCTATGATAGCCTAGAGACGATGCCATATGGTCGATACTGATCTGTTGATGAAACTGCAGAGAAATCCAACGGATCGCTTGATCGATCTGGCGGTCGATAACATCCGGTAATTCTATCGATTGAGAGGGAAGCGAACTTATGTTCGCAACACCGAATTTGTGCACTAGCAGCCGCAGCCAACCCGAAGCTTCTAAGCTCTCCAGTCGAGGATAAGCAGATTGCTGAAAGGATAAACGAATATGTTCATATATTTTATGTATCTCTATTAGGTTATTTAAGTGGATTATTGGCTTGTCCCTTGTAATTCCCACTTCGTGTAGTAGCTGTTCAACCGCTTCCCCTTGTAAGGCCACCCATACATATGTCCACGGACGATCCATGTCTGCCTGATAGCTAAATAACGCACCCGGAAAAATTACAAAGGTATCCCCCTTACTACATCCCTGCGAATTACTGCCACTTTGAAAAACACCTTCACCATCAATTACTGTATGAATGAGATAGTAATCATGCACAGAGGGGCCCATTTTATGGCCAGGAACAGGCTTGCCTTCTCCGCTGAATAATACAGATAGGTCATGATCATCGGGAGCCAGATTAAACCCTGCTGTAAAATGATAATGCTCTGAAGCCATTCACTTAGGACCTCCCCAAGATTGCTTTTATAATACATTTAGATTATAGGATTGAATATACAAATGCAACAAACGTCCATATATCTCTTGTATTTCTCCATACTCATTGGGACCGCTCTCATTTATAGTGATTAGTGAAGAGAGCAGACGGTGATGATCCGACATCCTAGTGTTTATAAGGGAATTATAGTTTACTCTATTCCATAAAACTGCGATGTTAACACCGTTCACCTCACCTATAAGGAGGAATATTTCACATGTCTAAAATTACATTTATCGGAGCGGGCAGCACCGTATTTGCCAAAAACGTGTTGGGAGATTGTATGAGAACGCCAGCCCTGCAAGGGTTTGAACTTGCCCTGTATGATATTGATCTACAACGCCTTAAAGATTCCGAGAATATGCTAAATAATATAAAAGAGAGCAGCGGCAGCACTTGTGTTGTGAAATCCTATACGGATCGTAAAGAAGCTTTGCGTGGAGCTAAATATGTCATTAATGCAATCCAAGTGGGAGGTTACGATCCTTGCACCATCACAGATTTTGAAATTCCGAAGAAATATGGCTTGCGGCAAACGATTGCGGATACGGTTGGCATAGGTGGGATATTCCGTAACCTGCGTACTATTCCAGTGATGCTGGACTTTGCTGCAGATGTACGGGAGGTTTGTCCGGACGCACTCTTTATGAACTATACGAATCCTATGGCAGTTCTGACCAATGTGATGAATACCTATGGCGGTGTAAAGACGGTGGGATTATGTCATAGTGTGCAGCATTGTATTCCGGGCTTGTTCGAGCATCTGGGTATGGATCAGACAGGTGTTCAGGCTAAGATCGCTGGGATTAACCATATGGCTTGGTTATTAGAGGTTACTAAAGACGGCGAGGATTTGTATCCGGAAATTAAACGCCGTGCCGCTGAGAAGCAACAAGAACATCACGGAGACATGGTCCGTTATGAAATGATGCTTAAATTCGGTTACTACATTACGGAATCTTCGGAACATAACGCAGAGTATCATCCTTATTTTATCAAACGTAATTACCCTGAGCTTATCGAACGGTTTCAAATTCCACTTGACGAGTATCCACGCCGCTGTGTAGATCAAATTGAACGTTGGCAACAAATGCGTGAAGAATTGGTTAATAACAAAGAACTTAAACATGAACGTTCGCATGAATATGCGTCTTATATCATGGAAGCCATCGAAACTAATGTGCCTTTCAAAATAGGTGGCAATGTTATGAACACAGGTCTTATCACCAATTTGCCAAAAGAAGCATGTGTAGAGGTCCCTTGTTTAGTAGATAGAAGCGGAGTAACTCCGACCTACGTGGGAGATCTGCCTCCACAGTGCGCCGCACTGAATCGTACAAACATTAATACACAATTGTTAACGATCGAAGCAGCGATTACCCATAAGAAAGAACATATCTATCACGCCGCAATGCTCGATCCACATACAGCAGCTGAATTGTCGATGGATGACATTACAAATATGTGCGACGAGCTGATCACAGCCCATGGAGACTGGCTCCCGGCGTATAAATAAATTAATTAGTTAGGACTAAGGAAGCCTGAAAAATCAGGCTTTTTTTGATTGTATTTCTACGAGAAACGAATGTTATCTTTAAAAAAGACAACGTCGTTTCTTCTTGCTTATCTGTCTAGGACAACTGGGGGACATCGGAATACACATATATGGATTATCTAAATGTGGAGGTGATCCTATATGATCGTTGAAAGCTATACCTTAGCATCGTCCACAGCTTATGCTACCCCTTATTATGTGATTAGAGGTGAGCTTCCTGGTCCTGTCTTTATGGTGGTGTCGGGGATACATGGGAATGAGACAGGAAGTATTCGTGCCGCACAGATCATTGTAGAACGTTTTAATCAGAGAAGGTTGTATATACACCGGGGCACGATCATTGTAGTACCTCTAATGAATCAAAAAGCTTACCGCAAACGGATCAGAGGTGTACCCGATTTAAATCGCACCTTTCCACGTTCTAACAAAACAGCGGCAAAACATCCATTAGCTTCAGCTTTGCTACAGCTAGTAGTAAGATATCGTCCCACCTGGTTTCTGGATCTTCATGAAGCAAATGGGTTGTCACAAAAAAATCCGAAGCGACTTGGCCAGTCGATCATCGTCACTCCGGGAAGCCGAGGAATAGGTACAGCAAAACGTGTCATCAAAGGCATTAATCGTACGATTCCCAAAACCGCTTATCATTTTAATATCCGTTTACGGGAGCGCCCCGGCTCCTCAAGGGCAGCCGTTACCCGTATATTAGGGGCTAAAGCATTTACTGTGGAAACCTGCTGGAGCCTTGATCGTGACCTACGGATTCGCTATCAGATAGATATTGTTAGCCGTTTTTTAAAAAGTGCTGGATTATTGTGATGGAGAAAATATCTGATAACTGTGTAAGCTGGTTCTTAGATCCTAGGAATCAGCTTTTTTGCCGATACAAGAAAGGTAATTGACAACATTGAGTATAGTGTATATATTACATATATACATTGATAACACATAAACTAGGAGTGAGGGCACGATTCCATGAACATATTGATATCCAACACTTCCGGTGAACCCATCTATGCACAGATTGTCAGCCAGATCCGCCAGATGATTCTGCAAGGAGAGTTAGTGTCTGGCACCCCATTACCTTCTATCCGGCTATTAGCTAAAGAACTGCAGATTAGCGTAATTACAACGAAACGAGCCTATGAAGAACTGGAGAGAGAAGGGCTTATCAATTCAATTGTGGGGAAAGGTTCCTTTGTTTCTGGTGCAGATCAGGAGTTTATTCGGGAACAACGGCTACGGATTATGGAGCACAAAATGAAGGAGATTATCGACGAGAGTAAAATGCTGGGGATTAATTTTGCTGAATTTAGTGAAATGTTGAAATTGCTTTATGAGGAGGAGACAGAATGAAAGAAGTCATTCAATTGGACCAAATTTCTAAAAAATATGGCCATTTTAGCCTATGCGAACTTACGTTCGGTATTAAAGAAGGGTATATCACGGGGTTAATTGGGCCGAATGGGGCAGGGAAAACAACATTAATAAAAATGATGATGGGGATGGTGTTTCCTGATCGCGGCAGCGTCAAGATTTTTGACCAAGAGATGTCTATGCATGAAGCAGAGAATAAGGATCGGATTGGCTATGTCTCCGATGAGAATTACTTTTACGATCAATTAACCATCGATCAGATGAGTAAGATTATTGCTCCTTTTTATAGTCGTTGGGATCAAGAAACGTATAGGAAATACATAGAGATGTTCAAGCTTTCCCCGCGGAAAAAGATTAAGGAGCTCTCCAAAGGAATGAAAATGAAGTATTCGCTCGCCATTGCCTTATCACATGGTGCAGATCTGCTCATTATGGATGAACCTACTGCAGGACTTGATCCTATATTCCGAAGAGAGTTGCTTGATTTGCTTAGTGAGCATATCCAGGATGAAAAGAAGTCTATTCTTTTTTCAACGCATAATACGACTGATTTGGACCGGATCGCGGACTATATTGTTTTTGTGAACGAAGGGCACCTAGTATTTAATGAAATGAAGGAATCACTAGCCAACAAATATATGATGGTTAAAGGAAACAAAGAGTTGCTTGATCGGGATGTGCGAAAATGGTTCATCGGGCTTAGAGAGACGGAAGTTGGTTTCGAGGGGCTTCTGAACAATCGCTCTGAAGGGGAACACTTCTTTAGAGATCATGCCATATGCGAAACACCTACCCTGGAAGAAATCATGTATTTTACGGTAAAGGGAAACGCTTTGTATGTTTAACCTCTTTTTGCTGATTCGAAAAGATTTTATCCTACTGCGGAATTTTATCCCTATATTTCTCTTGAGTATCTTGTTTATTGCATATGTTCAACTGGATAACTCCAGCATGTTTGCTACATTTCAATCTTTACTGTTGCTCGTATACTCCTGTTCTATGGATGTATTGAATAACAACACAAAGTTTGTTATAGGGTTGCCAGTAAGACGGCAAGAGATTATCTTGGCTAAATACTTATCACTTATTCCTTATTGTTTCATCGGTTTGGTTTGCTCTTTCGCTTTGTTACTAATTTCCTTTTCATTGGGATATTCTATTAGCCCGTTTTATTGGATAGGGGTATCTTTAACGTTACTTATGATTCCTTTGTCTGCGTCTATTTATCTGCCGATTCATTATTGGCTTGGTTCCAAAAACTATTACTTCAATATCCTTTTTAATGTAGTAATAACGATAACCACCCTAAACACTGGATCTTCACTCTCGAATTCATCTTTTTTCTTAACAATTACCCATTTAAAGCTGCAAGATCATCTGGTGCCGGTTGGTTTGATAGGGATTGTTTATCTATCTATATTGTACTGCTCGTATAGAATTTCACTACGATTATTTAGTAAGGAAGAGTTATAAGCTAAGGAGGACGTAAAGTGCATAAATCATTTTTTTTAATTCAAAAAGACTTCATTCTTCTGCGTAAATTTCTGATGCTGCTAATCCCTTTCTTTATTTTTATAGCGTACTCGAACTATCATAGCTTCAGTTTATTTACGGTAATGCCACCCATGCTGTTATTGATAAGCTCCTGCTCAATGGATACTCAGCAGATGACACAACGGTTTCTCGTTAATCTCCCTGTAAGGAGACAAGAGCTTGTCCGTGCCAAATACTTATCGATCCTTCCGCATGCGCTTGTTGGGCTGGCAGCAACGTCCTTTACCTATCTCCTGATTATTGTAACAGGCAAAGCCGTAACCCCTCATTTTTGGCAAGAGGTTGGCATTACGATATCCATTTTCCCTCTCCTTGCGATGCTTTATTTACCGATTCATTACTGGTTAGGGGCAAAGGGAGCGCAAGTGGTTAATCTTGTTTTTATGATGATTGTAATGTTTGGACCGAACGTGTTTAGCTTTTTGATCCAGTGGATCCCTGATGTGAACAGATGGCTGAGTTTTGGAGTGAAAGGTACAGTCATTCCCTTTATAATCCTAGGGCTGGCTTATGTATTCTTGCTTAGCTGTTCATATATCATTTCTCTGCGGATTTTTGTGCGGAAAGATCTTTGATTCGAAGGATTTGAGATTTTGAATGAATTCATATACCATTGTCACTACAAAGATAAATAGTAGGGGAAGGGTATACAACCAATGCCTAAAATGATTTATAGCTTTCGTACAAAAATGATTATGCTGCTGATGGCCAGTATGCTTGTATCCGGTGGAATTACCTTTTCAATCTATAAAATTCTGCAGAGATATTATCGATCAGAGGTCTTATTAGAAAATCCATTGACTAAAGTTCGCTACTTGATGCGGGATATCGGTGATGTTAATGCATTTTTGATTATCTTCATTCCTTTGGCCATCTTATTCTTTTTTATATTTACTAAACCATATGCAAATTATTTCAAGGAAATCTCGAAAGGGATCCATCAGCTGGCGTCGGGTGATTTCTCGGAGCGGGTGGATATCCCTTCTAAAGATGAGTTCGGCCTTATTGGCCATGATATCAATCTGGCTATTGATCATCTACAGGAAGCTATTGAGCGGGGCGACTTTGCGGAGAGCAGTAAAGATCAACTTGTATTAAATCTGGCACATGATCTGCGTACACCACTTACCTCCGTTATAGGTTATTTGGATTTTATCTTGAAGGACAATGAATTAACGCCAGAACAGACCAGACATTATACAACGATTGCTTATACTAAATCTCAACGTTTGGAAAAATTAATTGATGAGCTATTTGAAATCACAAGAATGAACTATGGTAAGCTTACGCTTGAAAAAACCTCGATCGACCTGAGTGAGCTTCTTTTACAGTTAAATGAAGAGTTATATCCCGTTTTTGAAAAAAATGGTCTTATTTCCCGCTTGGATGTAACCCAACCTCTGAAGATAGAGGGTGACGGTGAACTGCTGGCGCGTGTATTTGAGAATCTCCTCACCAACGCAGCGCGATATGGAAGCGACGGTCAATTTATTGATATTCATGGTTATCTAGAAGAAAACGAAGTCGTTATTGAGATTATTAACTATGGAGATTGTATTGATCCGGAAGAGCTGCCGCGTATTTTTGATATGTTCTACACCGGGGATCGAGCACGAACGCATCCCACAGGGAGTACGGGACTGGGCTTATTTATCACTAAAAACATTGTGGAACAACATGCTGGTACAGTTTCTGCACAAAGCAGCGTAGTGCGGACGATGTTTGAAGTACGGCTTCCACAAAATAATTGAGAACGAAGTCAAGTGTCGACTGAGCAGGAGTAAAACCGAGATCTACATGATCTTGTGGTGTTACTCCTTTTTAATGGTTTGGTCAGCAGACAGGATGAACGTTACCGGACATTTATTTGAAATTTTTAATAAATCGTGATATTATTAGCTTGCTAAGTAATTTGTATGGCAGTACGGAGGAAATATCTGTGATAGAAGATGAGATAAGGGAACTACTGGATAGAATATCAGCGGAAATGCGTAGAGATTATGCAGAGCTGCTTAGAGAACTTAATCTTCATGTGGGTCAAGAACAGTTATTATGCCGGTTATGGAGAACAGATGGAATGACACAGATACAGCTAAGTGAACGCTTGAATTGTGAGCCTCCAACCATAACAAATATGGTGAAATCTCTTGAAAATCATGGGTTTGTTGTTCGAAAAAGAGATCCTGAAGATGGCAGAGTTAGCCGAGTGTATCTAACCCTAGCCGGACGAAGTCTCTGCGAACCTGTGGAACAGATTTGGAACAAACAGCTGGATAAATTACTAGCCGGAATTATACCTGAAGAACGTTTATTATTAAGAAGACTTATGAAACAAATGGCTGATAATTTAGCTTGAATCAGGACCTATCCGCCATAACCATTAGTAAGCTAATTAAAACCAAGAAAAGAGGAACATAGATGATTACAAGTTTGACTCGCATCAATGAATTAGCTAAGAAAGAACGTGAAGTAGGCCTTACACAAGGCGAATGGGTTGAACAGATCGCTTTGCGTGAAGACTACCTGCGTGAAATTCGTGGACAAGTCCGTAACAGTCTTTCTGGAGTGACAATTTTAGATCCGGATGGAAACGATGTAACCCCTGAGAAGCTTCGTGCAGCGCGTAAATAATCAATGAACTAATAGTGGAAACAACTACACCTTTAGATAACGTTAGATTAGCCTATGGCTGATCGACGGATATCTAGAGGTGTTTTTTGTTATATAAATCTTAACAGAAGCTTAATTCGTTATCATTAGGAGCTGGTGAAAGTTAAGAATCAATTAAACTTGCGTTACACAGGATCTAAGACTGGATTGTTAGAATGAAATAGACAAAAGATAAGGGATAACATGAAGGGGTGCAGAAGTTGGAGAAATTAAAAGAAACATCAAGGAAGGAAATGAAAGTATGAAAAAAACATTATTAATTTTACTTAAAGTAATAGTCGCTATAGTCATACTCATAGCACTTTTTCTGGTCATCGTTTTTACAGTCAATGTGATCAGCAATAAAGTGGAGAAAGGAAAAATAGAACCCTATGGTCAGCTTGTACCTGTCGACGGGAAAAAGATGAATGTAACCATACAAGGGCAAGGCAAGGAAACGGTCGTGTTACTCCCAGGGTTTGGAACCGCATCACCCGTAATTGATTTCAAACCACTTGTAGATGAACTGACTCCTTTCTATAAAGTTGTAGTAGTTGAGCCGTTTGGTTATGGTCTAAGTGATGTCACCACAAAAGAACGAACGGTCGACAATATCGTGAGTGAGCTTCATGAAGCTTTACAAGAATTAAAGATAGATCGTTATATTCTGATGGGACATTCTATAGCGGGAATTTACGGACTGGACTATGTGAACAAATACGAAAACGAAGTTAGTGCATTCGTAGGCATCGACAGCAGCGTACCCACACAAGGGGGCAACGATGAAGAATTTCCATCTGGAACCTATAAGCTGCTTAAAAAATCAGGATTTATGCGATTGATGGTAAAACTCAACCCGGCCCAAATCGTTACACCAAGTGATGATGAGGAAACTAAAGAACAAAATAGAATGATTTCACTTAAAAACATGATGAATCCTAATATCATCAGCGAAGCAGAGCATTTTAAAAGCAATTTCAAAGCCACGGAAACATTAAATTTCCCTAAAGATCTTCCTGTTATTTTCTTCCTTGTGAAAGAAAATACGGATGTTCCAGGCTGGGAATCCCTGCATAAAGAACAGATAAAAGACTCCTTACACGGGAAATTGATGTTGCTTGATGGGGAGCATTATTTGCACCATACCCGATCTAAAGAGATTGTCGAGAACTTTAGAAGCTTTATGGGAGAGATAAAGTAAGAATGAATGAGAAAAGCCTGCTAATTCAGGCTTTTCTTTTTTGTATTTTCAAATAAGTGAATCCTTTAGAAAAAAATGATAAATTTATCAAAGCAATTATGGGCACTCTATATCCTAATCTTTATAATAGGAAGGACTGCCATAGTATGTGCGGAATAGCAGGAATATTAAAATATAATGGACAGCCACCACATGAAGAAACCTTAAAGCAAATGACCGGGGTTATGAATCACCGAGGTCCCAATCATGAGGGAGTATGGCTCGATTCTCGCATTGGACTTGGTTTTCGCAGATTGTCTGTAATTGATTTACGTGATGGCAATCAACCGATGACCAATGAAGATCGTACCCTTTGGATTGTTTTTAATGGTGAAATCTATAATTATAAAAAACTACGAGATCAGTTAAAGCTAAAAGGACATCACTTTCAGACGCAATCAGATACAGAGGTCATTGTGCATTTATTTGAGGAATACGGCAAGGACTGTGTCCATCATTTACGTGGAATGTTTAGTTTTGCGATTTGGGATCTTAAGGAACAATCTCTTTTTGCTGCTAGAGATCATTTCGGGATCAAACCTTTTTATTATTACAAAGACGAAAATAATCTTTTATTTGCTTCAGAAATTAAAAGCATACTTGCAGTGCAAGGGGTACCCAGAAAGCTTCAATATCAAAGTTTATTCAGCTACTTAACTTTTCAGTATGTCCCGCATCCTGATACGATGTTTGAACACATTCATAAATTAGGACCTGCGGAGCGATTATTTGTTAACTCGGATGGTGAAATGAAGATCGAGAAATATTGGGAACCCCATTTTCAACCGGTAGAACGATCTTTAGCAGACTACGCAGAAGAAATTCAATGGAAATTGAAAGAGTCTGTAAATCTTCATTTACAAAGTGATGTGGATAGAGGATGTTTTTTGTCCAGTGGAATTGACTCCACCGCAATAGCTGCAATGATGAGAGCAGAAGAATCAACAAAGACCTTCTCGATTGGATTTGAAGGGCTGAACAATGAAACAATCATTGCAAATCAAACGGCAGCCAAACTGGGGACAGATCATTATTTTCACATTTTATCGCAAAAAGACTTTTTTGAAAGTATCCCGAAAACGGTCTGGCATCTAGATGAGCCAGTTGCAGACCCTTCCGCTATTGCACTCTATCATCTGAACCAGCTTGCAAAAGAACATGTCACGGTTGTCCTATCAGGGGAAGGCGCTGACGAATTATTCGGAGGGTATAGAATCTATAGAGAGCCAAATGCATTAAAACCGATAACCTGGATGCCTAACTTCATAAAGGATTCGTTACGAAAATCATTATCTGTATATCCCTATCATTTTTATGGCAAGAATTATTTACTTCGGGGTCTGACACCTTTAGAAGAGCGTTTTTTCGGAAATGCTAACATCTTTAACAAAAGCGGTAAGATGAACTTGCTCCACGAATCGGTACACGCTCAGAATAGCTTTTTACATCCTACGGATATCGTTAAGCCTTTTTATGATAAGACAGCTCACCTAGACCCTACGACAAGAATGCAGTTTATTGATATGAATTTTTGGTTACCTGGAGACATTTTATCAAAAGCAGATAAGCTGTCCATGGCACATTCATTAGAATTAAGAGTCCCGTTTTTAGATAAAGAGGTTTTCGAAACGGCTAGTAAAATACCTGTGTCCAATCGGATTGGGCAAAAAACAACAAAACTTGCTTTGCGTAAAGCTATGGAAGGAATCGTTCCGGAAGCTATTGTGAATCGCCCGAAACTAGGATTTCCCGTACCCATTCGTGATTGGCTCAAAACTCCAATTTCAGATATAATGTTCGAACAAATACGATATAGTGGCATTGAAGAAATATTCAATATGAATATCATCGAAGAGATGTTTACCCAGCACCGGAGTAATAAAGGCGACTATTCGCGTAGAATCTGGCTAATTTACATTTTTTCAGTATGGTACACTCTTTTTATAAAAGAAGATCTGAAGCAATTAAACAGTGCCGTGTTGTAATGGGGGAGTGGTGTGTTTGGAGTTTGAGGAATACGCGTGGAATAAACATGAGCAGCAAATAAGAGAAACTAAAGGATTTACTTACAGTACTCCAAAGATAAAGATTATAGATAACCATGAATTAAGAAATCGACTTGAAGTCATGCTTGAAAAGCTGCCGCAGAAGTTTCTGGCCAAATGGGCTTTGAAAGTAGCAGCTGAGCACCTGGATCATCTGGACCAGCAGCTTGTAAATGACCCGCGGATTGATTTAGGTATAGAAACGCTAGAAAAGCGTATAATTGGTGAGATTAGAGCCTTTGATTTAAGAAAAGTTGGATTCATAGTCAATGAATTGGCCAAAGAGTCCACAACCGAGGCTAGTAAGTATGCTGCCCGTTCTTTTGCACAAGCCATAGCAACTGGACATATGCGAGGACACGCTATGGTTTGCAGTGACTACGCAGTATAACTGGTGAATTACATATCAGATCGTTCTTCATTAGCTGAGGCAACAACTAAAGAACGGGAAAGACAATTAAGGTTAGCTGAAGAGTTACTTTGAAATTGAAGGTTTAATGATGAACATGTATGAGGATGATTCTAAAAGTTAAATAATGGTAATGAATAACTTTTTATATAATTGAGAGTTATGTAATCTAGCGCAACAATAAAACATAATCAGCATTTAAAGTTTTATGCGAGACTTGATGAGCTTTAAAGCTTAATACTCGTTTTAGATAATACGATTACTAAATAAGAATCAATTGCTTAGGAAAGGGCAGCAATTTTGAACATTGCTTAGATAATCATTAATAAACAGTAAATGGGCAATAATTTGGATCAAATTGGTTGCTTCCATTAATTTATATACTACTTCCTCACAAAACCCGTATTTTGTACATATGTCTATGAGTAGTATTTCAGCTCGGGTACCTGCGTTTGGTTCCAATTTTAAGGTATATACCTTTTTACAAGCTATGTCTAGCACCATCTTCTACAAGACAAGGTTATTTTCATTCACACCTAATTCTTGACGCTACAGATATCAATGGATTTCCTGAAACGTCGGTTTAAAATTTGATAAAAAAAGTATATAGAATAAATTACTATATACTAGCCTAAAATGATATTCTTCAAACGGCTAACCGCCGTATGCAAAGTTTCTTTTCCTTCTACACATGCCATTGCAACCCCATAAATGCCCCAACTCCAAAATGTAGCAAGTAAATAATGTTCTTCTTTCACACCATGTTCTTTATCTAATAAAGCTTGCAGAGTTTCCGTCAATCGTTGTTTAATTTCATAGTCCATTATCGATTTAAATTCTTCAAGTGCATGTTGACATTGTAGGGATAAATTTATTTGAGAACCCATGATAGCTTTTAGGGACATAATAATCGTTTGTTCATCGATGACTTCTTGTAATGCTACCTCTTTGAAAATTTCTTTCGTAAGAACTTCTTTTTGAATCACATTGATTAAATCGTATTTATCCAGAAAATGATAGTAAAACGTTGAACGGTTAATCTCTGCTTCTTGTGTAATATCAGCAATGGTAATATCACTAAAATCTTTTTCTCTGATCAGTCTCATAAAACCATTCATGATATTTTTTCTTGTCCGTTGAATCCGTGGATCTTGTTTTTTCATTCATACTTACCTTCTCTAAATACTATTATTTTTCAACACTTGTTAGATTACATGAATGACTTAATTATAACAGAAAATTTCCAAAAAAAATAAGCAATTCATGACCCATTTTGTATGGACCACGAATTGCAATATAAAGATAATAAACGATTAAAAGTTTCGTGCTAATTGCTTTGCACGCTCGATGCCTGCTGCTTTAATTTCCTCAGCTTTATTTGGCATTTTAGCATGACCTTCAATAAATAAACCTTCATATTCAGTAATACCCATGAAGTTCATAATATGTTTTAAATACCGATCGCCTAGCTCTTCATCTGCTAAATGACCTTCTGAATAAAAATCACCGCGAGCTTGAATGTGAAGCACTTTCTTACCATGAAGTAAGCCTATTGCACCAGTCTCCGTATATCTGAACGTCTTACCAGGTACAGCTACGGCATCAATATATGCTTTCACAACGGATGGGAATGAGAAGTTCCACATCGGCGTTACGAATATCATTTTATCCGTTGATATAAATTGATCGAGAATTTCGTTTAGGCGACCAACTTTCGCTAATTCCTCAGTTGAAAGAGTGTCTATTTGCTGTCCTGCACGAAGCTTTTCCCAACCACTGAAAACATCTGCATCTATATTTGGAATATCTTCCTTGAATAAATCTAAGGTCACGATTTCATTCGTTGGATTTGTTTCTTTATATGTTTCAATAAATGCCTTTCCTACTGCCATACTAAACGAACGATTTTCGTCATTGGGGTTTGCTGTAATAAATAATACCTTAGTGATAATAATCTCCTCTATTCTTTTAAGTTTACAACAACTGTTGTTAAAGTTAGTATAAAACGATTAATCTACTAAACAAACCATCAATTTTATCGAATTGTTGCAAATCCAACATTCAGCTGGTATTGACTATAAAATGAATAATCAGAATGTACCGATAAAATAAAAAAGCCGCTAAAATAGCGACTTTCAAAGGGAGTATGTTATTGTCCCTCGACACTATATGGATTGTGTCACAATCTAGGGGTTTATATATTTTATCTTTTTATCACTTCCTCTTCCGAGTTCCGAGCAATAACTAATCACCGGAAAACGAATCTTAACTGTCGTACCACACCCTACCCCGCTGCTAATGTGGACAGTACCTTGATGTTGATCGACGATCCAACGTGCGATCGATAGCCCTAGACCTGCTCCATGATCCCCTCTACTTCTAGAGGAATCTCCCTTATAAAAGCGATTAAATACGAGTGGTAATTCATGTTCCGAAATACCCACTCCGTTATCCTTGACGGTTACAAGAACTGATTTCCCCTGCCTAAGACACTCAAGATCGATTTGCCCATCCGCCTGCGTAAATTTAATGGCATTGTCCAACAAAATCATGAACAACTGTATGAGACGATTCTCATCTCCATTCATGAGCAATTCCGAGCCTTCGACATGAAGCTGTAACCGCAACTGCTTGTAATCCATTATTGGCTCCATTTTTTTGGCGATCTCTTTAATGATCACGTCAATACGAACAGGTGTGCATGAGATAACTTCCTCATGTGAATCGCCTCTTGCCAGAAGAAGCAGGCCGTCTACCATGTTGCTCATTCTTTTAGTTTCTTTCAGAATGGCTGAAATTGGAGCGCTTTCTTCCTCGATCGTATGATCGGGATGGCGTAACAATATTTGTGTTTGCCCACGGATCCCTTCCCCATCATAGCGCGACTATGTAGGTAACTTTAAGTCAATAAACACAAATGTACCTTCATAAAAAAAGAAAAGCCTGATCTAACAAGCTTTTGTCGAGTAGCTTATGTTGGCACTTTTGTGTCATTGGACAGTTCGTTATATACATGTCGGTGGACAAGAAGATTGTCTACTTCGGCTACGGTACTTTAAAGGGTAAAGTTACCGGCTAGCCGTTAGCTTAATAAAAAGACAGCCGATCATCTAGACGGCTGCCATCGTGTATGGATTGATCGATCTTTCCCCGTAAGCGTAATGATGTTGCTTCAGTGTAAAAAAACTGCAATCTTATTAACCTGCTCCGTAATTTATAGCGAGGTTACGAACTTCACCTCCGGAAAGCGGCTATCTGGTCCTTTCATTAAGATTCCGTCTTGATTTTTCAGATACATATCGAAGAAATTCAGCATATAGGTATTGGTAACGGAGTCCGCTCTATCGGGCTCAATCTTTCCTGTAATGCCCAGCATTTTGAAAATCGGAGAAATGAACTGTACGTCGGTAAAATTCAAATGCTCCGTATTTTCGATATAGAGGACTTGTCCCCCTTCGTCGACCGCTTTGCGCATCCGTTCTAGCTCTAACTTTTTATCTTCCGTTACTTGATCCTCCCACTCTCTGGTTGAGCCCATACGGTTAATTTCTGCATCCGTGTAGACCCGGTTATCCATCACCATTTTTAATTTTTCAAAATAGCTTTCCGAGTTGAGGAATAAAAACGGCTTTTGCAGTCCCTCTCTTTCACGCAGACGATAAAGCCCTCCATCCAGGTCGATGCCAACCGCGATTCGCGGATCGTAAGAAGCGTCATAAGCCGTTGCTCCACCGATAGAATGACCGAACACCCCGACATGGTCGAGATCAATCCAGCCTTTTAGATGACTTGGAATCTGCCCCGATTGGATAAGTTCGAATTGGTCCAGCACAAACACCACATCGTCGGTTAAAACTTTCCCTAACTTGTCGCGATTTCCGCTTTCCGTCCGATAATCATGGTCAGGCGAGAATAAGTCGTTGGTTGTGCTGGTCGTGATTCGACCGTCCGGAAACTCGGTTGCAGATGTGTTGTAGGTGTGGTCGATCATTGCCACGATATATCCGTGACTCGCGAGATATTCGGCTTGCGACGTGTGGAGGAACCTAGAAGAGCCGTTGCCGGGATTCCCAAGGATCAGTGGGTATGAAGTCTGCGCCGTAGAGATTTCCGCCTCCGCATATGCATGACTGGATACGTACTTCAGGTGTTGAAAAGTAAACCCGGGAAGACCATAGTTCGCGGCCATATAACTTAAAATCCGCGGTTCGGGAATAAAAGCAGTTCGCTTGCCACTACCAGCTTGAGTCGGATACCATACCTGAACCATCAATTCTCTTTTACCCTCTCTTGCTTTATCAAAAATCTCTTCCCTATTGGGATCCACTAAATGAAACGTTTGCGTTCCTACCTTAAATTTTCCTGTCAGTTCAGGGAGTTTAAATACAGGAAAAGCATACATGAGGACCGCTGTTCCGACCAGCATGATCGCTATAGCGGTATAAGCTGAACCCAACAGGAATCGAGGTTTTTTTTGGAAACTGCTTTTTTTAAAATAACTATAACTTGAACTGGCTAAAAAAAAGACCGTTATGCAATATGGGAAAAACAGCTGCACTCTGTATCCTTCCACCGTCCAATGAATGACCAGTAAAACTGCGGCGATCCCGCTTGCAATGAAAACTGGAATTATACGCTGACCTTTTTTTAATACAACTGTTAATACAAACAAACTGATGTTTGACAAATATAGCAATAATTCAAACAATCTCATCTCAAGTCTCCTTTAAAAAAATTTCATTTTCATTTGTTCCAATCACTCCTACCTAGCTTGCCTAACCTCCTCTCCTTTGCTGCTTCAGTATAAAGACGGTTTCTCAATCCAAAATGTATCAGTTTCGTTACTGTAAACTGCTTATTAGCTAATGAAAAGGCAGCCGATCATTTGACCGGCTGCCTTCTTATTTTGATTGAGCTATCGTTTATCATTATCTAGCTTAATGGATCACATTCGTATTCTTAATGTAACCTATCAACTATTCCATTAATCTCCCTTTACTTCATTATCGTTCGAAATTAATTCATACAAGTCACGAACATCACAACCGATGGAATCGGCGATCGATATGGCAATTTTGAGTGGCATCACTCTTTTGTTTTCAATAAAGTCGTAAACTCGTTCTGGTTTAAAAAGCAAGTCTTTTGCCAGCCATTCCGCTGACTTCCCGGATTCCATCAATCGTTCATTCAGTAAGCAACGTCCTAGTTCAAATTTCAAGAAGTGATGACCTCCCGCATAAGATAATACTTAACCTTAAGCGTTGTCCATTGCCAGCATGAATATACTTCATATATGATGCATAATAGCACTGTGTAGAAAATCTGCTAAATCCTCATTGCTATATGGATTAATTATGTTCATATCTCTCACTCCGTACATATATAAGCAATAACGCCCCATCTCGTGGTCTATAACATCGTCCACCTTAAGAGTAAGTTCGGTCAGTTTTTATGGAGTATATTGTGTAAACAAGCTTATGCCCGTTTTTTTATTGTTATAGAACATATGGATTTGGTTTGAATGACAGACTTATTCTTTAAAATAGGGCGTAATCCCTCTTGAATATAGGTTCTCCACTAACTTGGAAAATTCTTCTGACGATAAATCCTTTTGACGCTGGAGCCAAAGACGAAATAAAGAAAGAGCAGTTGTCAGGTGAAACTCAATGAAGTATGGCGTTAAGGATTGGTTTTGCGGAACGTTTAATTCTAATTGATCCAAAGTGATTTCTTTCTTTAAGCGTTTTGAAAAACGGGCACTTCCATAATCACCCAAAAGGGCATTAAGAACCAGGAGATGTTCTTTTTTATCCAGACAATTGAGCGTATCTTGAACCGTATCCATCGATCGCTCATTATTCGCCAATTCTTTTTTCATGTCATTCAATAAGTCATTTTCAACAGAGTCTAACAATTCGTAAATGTCAGTAAAGTATTGATAAAAGGTGCTGCGGTTATATCCTGACTTATTCGAGATTTCCTGAATCGAAATTTTTTCAATCGGCTTTTGGCTATATAACTCACAAAAAACTTCTACAAACTTTTGTCTTGTTTTCTCCGTTATTTGGGGTTGCTTTTTCATGTTTCCCTCCTACTAGGAATAAGAATATCATCCGACAAATCATAAAAAACTGATGGTTGATCAAGGAATAATGAAGATTTATAATCACATCATACAACATGTTGTCGGATGATTAAAAGGGAATATTAATAAGTAGAGGTGGTTTATATGTCGGCAAAACAAGATAGAATTTTAATTTTTGGTGCAGGTGTCATCGGGAGCATGTACGCAATAAAGCTTATTGAAGCAGGGTTTGACGTTAGCCTGTTTGCACATTCGAATAGATATACATCATTAAGAGAAAATGGCCTGCAGTATATAGAAAAAGGTACAGTTAGATCGATACAAGTGAATGTCATTGATACGCTCGAAAATGACGATGTATACGATTTTATTTTCGTTACCGTTCGTTATGATCGGTCCGAATCAGCATTGTTAGCGCTAAAAGATAATCAAAGCAAAAATATAGTTACGATGATTAGTAATTCAATTGGATTTTCTTCGTGGCTGGATATCGTAGGGGATAGACTTTTACCAGCATTTCCAGGCTTCGGGGGACAGATTAAAGATGGAGTATTGCATACGCGATTTCTACCAAAGATTATAGCGGCAACTGCATTTGGAGAAATTAATGGTGCAGTGACAGAACGTATAGAAAATCTCGCAAAATTATTTAAAACTGCTAAGCTTCCCTATGTTATTAAAAAGGATATGCAAGCATATCTAATCACACATTCCGTATCAGATATTGCCATGTTGAGTTTTTTGCATTCTGAGAATAAGATTATTGACAAAAAAACAGCCAGCACCAGAAAGACGGCACGCAAAATAACAGTCACTTTAAAAGCGTATCTTAGGGAAATACAAAAAGCGGGCGTTTTAATTGATCCTCCAATACTTAAAATGGTGCTTAAATTTCCAAACTTATTTTTGGATCTTTTCTTTATGACATGGCTACGAACTAAGATGGTTAGGGATATGATGTTGCCGGATTATGCGAATAATGCTAACAATGAGATTGTACAGCTGAGTAATGATTTAATGAAATTTTTAAGTCCACATGATATCAAATCGGAAATACATGTTCAATAATTTTTTGTTAAAATAGTATGGTATTTTTTAATTTATTTCATTAAATCCTTCAATCAGGCATTAATCTGAATATGAAAATCTAAATATATAGTTTTTTCGTAGCATCCTTGAATAAACTAACGGGAAATGATAATTGAACAGCGGCAGTCTAAGACTTTATTTATCCAGTCTTGGACTGACGCTGCTTTATTATCCGGGACAGTCAGCTGATAAACGCATTTCAGTATTCAAAGTTTTACTCACACCTGGGGTGATTCCTATCTTGGTTGTGGTTCTTGCCTGGATGCTGGCTCATAATATTTTGTACATCTATATCTCTCCTTTCCTTGGGCACTCCTGCTTCTCTTGCTTCTTGCTCTGTTTGTTGCCTGGCGTGCTAAAAGGCATGGGTTTCGTCCATCCCAGATCCATTAAGTAATCCGATTGCCATCCGTCTGCTATTGACTGTGAATTGTTCTTGCACGATCGTGGCAATCATTCATCTATTTGCGCCACTGAAAATCATAAAATGCACCACCAAAAACCATAAATTATATCAGATCGATATGTGAACCAGGCGGAATCATGAATTTCGCCTGGTTCTTTTTGTATTCTAGTCTTGTAAATCAAGGCAATCTAAGTAAACATAAAGGTTTTATATTACTTAGTATAAGTATACTTTACTTTTATTAAAAATAAGTTTATAATTTGCTTCAAGAGGTGATGGTCATGAAGAAAGATTTTGGTGATTCAATATCCAATAAGGTTTATGAATATCGTGTACTTGCCAGAATGTCTCAGCAAGAATTAGCAGAGAAAGTCGGGGTTTCCAAACAAACCATTTTTGTAATGGAAAAAGGGAATTATGTTCCAACTCTGCTATTGGCTTTTCGAATTGCCGATTTTTTTAATGCTGATGTAAACGATGTTTTTACTTATTTGAAAGGAAATGATCAAAATGAAAATTAAGTCTATTTCTGATATCCATAACGCAATTTTTCACCCTTTAAAGTCCTGGGCTGAGCAATCTACGGGAAATTGGAATATTCTCATTGGAGTCGGTTTTTTACTGCTCATGGGTAGTGCGATTTTTACCTATGTATTTTATAAGAAGATTGGGCAAGACGATGAACGGACAAATAAAATCTTTTTGAAAAGCAGTTACTTTATGCTGTTGACAATTATTCTATGTGACATGATTTTTCCTAAAGAGTATATGTGGAACATCTTTTTCTTGTTCAAATATGCGCTAGCATTTTTAGCTGGTGGAATTTACATGGCCATCCAGTATAAAAAGGATTTGTCGTAAGGAAGGGTCGCAGAGCGAGGGCTAGCCAAGGATGAGGATTAGACAATGTTGATAAATATACTAACGAAGTGATATGGAAGTTCAATAGGTGCAATCGGGTTGTAAAATAAAATGCTAAAATCAAAAATATCCTATTATGTACCTTCTCCCTCTGCTTCTAGCGGAAATAGATACACGTTCTTGTCCATTTTTGGCAATGGTTACATGTTCTTGTCCTTTGATCGCGACAAGAACATGTATTCATAAATCAAAAAAACCTCGCTCTGCCCCTCCTCTTGTCAGACTATTATATCGGTGAGTGTATACAAACCATGTAATGCTTGCTGTTAATAATGCTGACGAAATCAAGGCTGTAAGAACACTATATGTTTGCCAAATAAGTATCGTTGACCAATCTAATGCACAGCACATTATACACAGGGCAATCGTAGCAATCAGCAAAATAGATGTTACGATTACTCGCTTTTTTGTCATTGGCTGCCGCCCATTCATTTTTCTTCTGCGTAATCCTAAGAGAAAGAACAGAACGGCCAATAGGCAAAAAATAATTGTGGTAGACGATAAAATGATGTCCAAAAGCTGTGTGCCGCTTATTTCATATGACTGCGTTAGATTGCCGTCTAATATATCTTTAACTTTTAGTACCATGCTTCTGTTGATATTGGCGCCGTTGGTCAGCAAGCAGACGGCTGTTCGTTCATTTGGCAGTATGATCACTTCGGTTCCAAAATTGGGATTTCCCCCGGGGTGCTCTATAATCGTTTGGTTGGCGTTTACCGTCCAGCCCGCCGCATAATACATTTCGTTAACAGCCGGAACAGACATATCCCCCTGATGTGATTTTTCGATAACCGTATGGAATCTTTCGGGTATGTCTTTCACAATACCCATCTGTATGCCCATCCAACGCGCCATATCTTTTGTACAAGAAATGATGTAGCCTGCGGGTTTATTCCCGGAATAATCCGGCGCGTTATATGGAGTTGTCATAAAAAATGATGAACGGTAGCCCTGTGCCAACTGTCCGGTGGCTTGAGCCTCTTCTTTATAAACATACGTCTGGTGAAGACCTAACGGCTGAAATACCTGTTCCCTCATAAAGTCTTCATAGCTTTGTCCCGACACAATCTCAATAACCAAACCCAATACGTCATAATTAACGGTTCCATAGCTATACTGTTCACCGGGAGGGAACGCCAACTCAGCATCTACGAGCATTTCCACAGTCTTTTGCAGCAAATCTGGTGTATTGCCTTGGGGAATATTTTGAGAATGCCTACCATTTGTTAGGCCGCTAGTATGGTGAAGAAAGTTATTGAGTGTAAGGCTTTGCATATCAACAGGTTTTCCTTGATACTTTAACGTAAACCAAGGTAAATATTTTTGGACAGTGTCAGTCATTGACAGCAGCCCTTGTTCCTCCAACAGCAGAATACCCATGCCGGTAAAGGCTTTACTGACCGAGGCCAGTTCATATAGTGTGTTCTCACTTGCAGACAACCCACTTTCACGGTCTGCATACCCGGAAGAAAAGTAGAATATTTCATCATCAGCTAGAATCGAGATTGACATTCCCGGCACACCTGATATACGACGGGCATCATCCAGCAACGCGTGTATTGCCGCAGATTGCGTATCTGACAACGCCGCATAACTTTGTGTTGCGAAACCTGAGAATAATATAAGTATCGTTAATACAAAAACAATAGTCTTTTTCATAAACTCTCCATTTCGAAAAAATTATGCGAGGATAATATAAACAACCCGTAGTACACCTTATCCGCCTAATGCGTCGCTCCATTATACTTAATGCTAGACGTTCAATGATTAGATTACTATTGTAAACTTCACAGACCCATGTATATTATTTCTTGTTTCGCAAAAAAAGACCCCTCTGATTGCTTAGCGGAAAGGTCTCCTTTCTTTTATAAAAATTTCACCCTATTATGATAAAGCTCAGCGTAGGTAAGTTTCATTAATCTTTCCATGTTACCTGCCATCCATATGACTGAAGTTTAAAGTATTTATTAAACTCCGCGACTACGGACTTCGCGTTCTCTTTCGATGTTGCATGAAATATAGTTATATCGACTATATTACAGTCTGAAATTTCCTCCAACCCTTTAAGTCTTGATGCATCTACTCCAATCTGCTTTAGACTCATACAATTTTTGAGTATTGTTAAATCTCCAACCGGATAAGTGAACTGCTTTAATTTCTTCAATTCTCCTATAACTTCTATATGTGATTCATCTAATGCACAGCTATCTGTCTCAAAAAACGTTAGATTCTTTAAAGCTTTTAAGAATGATAAATGTGGTATAGTCACTTGTTTGAGCTCTAGTTTTATTAACTTACTAAGGTTTGAAATATAAAGCAGGTCGCCAACCTCCATTTCTTCTAAACTTAGTTCCTTCAAATTTTTTATAGTTCCTATTAATCCCCTATCAATTGAGTTCATTCTACATAATCTCAAACTCTTTAATTTCTTTATATCTTTCAGTTTATGTATATCTTTTAATGGAAGTCCTATTAATGTTAGCTGCCTTAGCCCATCTAAAGAAACTAAGTACTCCAAATCAGACTCTTTAAAGGCTTCTGATCCTATCACAAGTTCTGCTAAAGAAGCCATCCGTTGAAGTACATCAAAATTAGTAATTTCATCCGCATGTATAATAAGTTCTTTAAGATTAACCATATGGGTTAAAATATCCAAAGATATTGCTCCGTATTTTTGAGCTTGATCAGCTGTAATAAATACCATTCTCTTTTTTTTCAATGTTTTTGAAGATACAAAACCACTTTCAACATCGTCTTTAAAATACTCTTCCCAAAATCCGCTTACAGGGATAAGGCTGTTCTCTTCGATATTCAAATTAGTCAAAGTCAAAATATCATCTAACAAACTTCCACTTTCACGGGATAATATGATTACATCATCTTCTTCACGAATACCAATACTATTATTTCTGAGGCTCGAATCGATAAATTCAAAGAAATGTCCCAAACTTTCTGCAATAACATAGGAAAAATGAGAATTATGATCTATCGTAATAATTTGCCCATAAACGCCCTTTTCTCCGGGGTCTAAATCTATTGCCAAAAATGAGCCACCACCATCTTCAGCAAAAGGAATCCAGCCTTCTCTGTAGTTCCCATCTTTTATTACATCTGATTTGCTGGATATAATATCGTAAGCTGATTCCAAAAGGGACTTCCAGTTGCTTACTATCGATTCAATGTTCATCCAACCAAGACCAGCCATAACGCCAAAAATCTGCTCTCCTTCTCCATTAGAATTCATGTATAACTTTCTGAAATCTTCTGGAAATTTGCAGTTCATCATGCTCTCGAAAAGATTTATCTCTGATTCCTCAACTGCTGGATTCAGTAATTCCTCTACATTTGGTATATGCGATTTTAATGTCTCGATAAGTAAACACTCTTCTTTTTTATTAGCTAATGACATATAGTGGCCCCCATTCTACAGAGTCATAATAGTTTCAGTAAACATCCTTGGTTGATCATCAATCATTTTGTTATGATTCATCTTCAACAGTTCTATCAATAATTAATTCTATCTTACATATGGAGCATCTATTTTCTGATTTAGCAATATCGTATCATGAATTTGTAAATATTGTTGTATTAATCCATATTCAAAAACCTAAGAGTCATCTTAGGGGTTAATTTTATCTCCATATAAACTTCAATCACAACTAATTTTTCACCCTATTTATGGTACGGTTCAGCCCGATTTGTCCTCACCGCGGGATACATCTGTTCCAAGCTTTTAGCCACGCTTAGATTCTATTGTGATTGTGCGCCTGAGTCTGAACCAGCTGATCTTCACAACTGCTGTGTTGCGGTCCCCATCTGCAGTTTCCGGGCAATTTAGAGTTATATATACTGGTTTTCTCAAATTAATCACGTAATCTAGTGCTCCGAATAATAAAAAAAGCCTGCAAGCTAGGTACCTGCGGCTTTAAATTTTAGGATATGTTGTTATTTATTATTATCTCTCCCCTCTCCAACAAAGCCTTAGCCCACACTTTCATGGAGTTATTTGATTGTGGAAGCTACAGCAAAGGCTATACGCGTTGAATCGTGGCTATCATGACACCGGCAAATCCAATGCCTAACTGCATTCCGTGTACCTAGAAGGACACGTTATGCGATTTTCAAGTGGCAATCGCCTCTTTCTGTTCCTTAGCTTTTGGGAATCCTTGATCTACTCCTTGTTCTCTACGACTATCACGCAAGAGCTCGTACGTCACATACACCGGTCGCCCTGTTCGTGGTTCCAGCATAATCTCCGCATCAATGGCAAACACCTCACGCAGCGTCCGTACCGTCATTACACGCTCTGGCGAACCATGCTCCACCACTTGGCCCTCACGAATCGCCACCATATAGTCGGAGAAGCGTGCTGCCAGATTCAGGTCATGCAGCACCATCACAATCGTCACCTGTTGACTGCGATTCAGTTCATAGAGCAGTTCCAGCACTTCAAGCTGATGCGCCAGGTCCAGATAGGTGGTGGGTTCATCCAGAAGAATCAGATCGGTTTGCTGAGCGAGCGCCATCGCAATCCACACGCGCTGACGCTGACCGCCAGATAGCGTATCGACCTCACGATGCTCAAACGCTGTAAGCTTTGTGACCGATAGGGCCCAGGCTACTACTTGCTTATCCTCTTTGGAGAGCTTGCCAAAGCCCCGTTGATGTGGAAAACGCCCATAGGCGACTAATTGACCGACCGTCAAACCGCTTGGTGCGGTCGGCGTCTGCGGCAGAATCGCCATCTGCTTGGCCACTTCCTTAGTGGACAGCGTGCGGATATCTGCACCATTTAGATAAACCGTACCATTATTCGTCTTGAGCAGCCGGCCAACTGCCTTTAGTACGGTTGATTTGCCGCATCCATTGGGACCAATAATCGAGGTAATCTGTCCACGCGGAATCTGCAAGTCCAGTTCTTGTACGATAAGCGTGTCATTATAGGCAATATCGATTTGTTGCGCTGTAATACTTTCCATGACGTCCTCCTAATTGGCCTTCGATAGTAAATAAAGAAAGTACGGAACACTGATAACCGTAATGACAATTCCCGTCGGAACATCTCCCCCCAGGCTAACTGTGCGCGTAATCGTGTCAGCCAGCACCACGACTAATCCTCCGGTCAGGCTGGCAGCCGGAACGAGCAATTTATGATCGGGCCCGACCAGTTTTCTTGCCATATGCGGAGCGATCAAGCCAACGAAAAAGAAGCTTCCGCCCACGGCCACACTGCCAGAGGATAAAGCAACCGCAGCGACCGACAACCCCAAAAACTGCCGCTTCACGGCAAGACCCAGCCCTTCTGCCGTCTGATTGCCCAGATGGAGGGTGTTGAGTATGCGAGACTTGTAGAAAATATAGCCGAGTAAAATCAAGACCCATGGTGCCAGTACGGAAATATAACGCCAATCAGCGCCCCACAAGCTTCCCGCCAGCCAGTGCAGCATGAAATCCATCTGCGAATCATTCAGCTTGAGAGTCAGGAAGGTGGTCAGCGCTTCATACCCGCTTCCGAGTGCGACCCCGGTTAAGATCAAACCGATTGGCGAAATATCTCGCCCACGGCGATACGATAATAAGAAGATCAATCCCGCCGCCAATAATCCGCCAACAAAGGCCAGTAGTGGCAGGGCTATAAAGGAGCCCTTTCCTGTCGATGCCATGAATACGACGAAGAACAGGACAAACAAACCCGATCCCGAACTAATCCCCAGCGTCCCCGGACTAGCCATGTCATTACGCAGCAAACTCTGCATCACGACCCCAGCCGCTCCCATTCCCAGGCCTACCAAGATGGACAGTGTGATTCGTGGCAGGCGAAAATCGAACACGATCAGATTTTGCTTGTCTGTACCGTTTCCCAGGAGAACATTCAGCACTTCTAGCGGTGAAAGATTCATTTTGCCAGAATTCATGCTAATGACAGCAAACATAAGGATGAGCACCATAAGCACTAGATTGACGATTATGCCCCTTTGCACCGTATAACGCTGCTTGATCATTCAGATTCCCTCCTTTGCTTGCGAGCCAGGAAGAGAAAGTACGGCACACCAATGATAGAAAATATAATGCCAATCGGTGTTTCGAACGGTTTATTGATCAAGCGTCCAGCCAGATCGGCCGACACGGTCAGCAACGCACCATATAGTGCAACTGCCGGAATAATGTAACGATAGTCGACACCGACCATGTATCGCACAATATGTGGGGTAATCAGGCCAACAAAACCGATCGGGCCAACTAAGACAACAGCCAATCCAGTCAGCACGAGCACGATAATCGTCGATAACCCTTTGACCAGTCCGCTACGAATACCGAGTCCACTTGCCACATCATCCCCCAAACTGAGCAGTGTAACAGAAGGAGATAACGCCAGCGCCAGCAGTACACCACCAATAAATAGCGGTGAGATAATCAGCAATTCCCCCCACTTGACCCCCGCTGTACTGCCTGCCGTCCAGAATGCCAATGCTCGACCCAGATTATAATTGATCGCTAAATACTGACTGAGTGCGCCAAATAGCATGGAGATGGACAGTCCTGCTAATACCAGCCGCTGAGGCGTCATCCCGCGCTTGCCCAGTGACGCGATGAAGTAAGTGATCCCGGTCGCGAGGGCTGCCCCCAGACAAGCAAACAGCATCATATGCCCATACGAATAACCTGGCAGAAAGGCCAGGCAAAGAGCAATCGCGAATGCTGCCCCAGAGCTGATCCCCATCAGTCCGGAGTCAGCCAGCGGATTGCGCGTTGTTCCCTGCATAATAGCCCCACATACCGCAAGGCTGCACCCGACGATCAGATCGGCTACGGTACGCGGAAGACGTAGGGTTTGTATAATTTGATGCTCAGTGAGCGTTGGATCAAATCGGAAAATAGCCTCCCATGCAGTCGCTAACCTCATGTCGGCGGCGCCGAAGCTAATCGACGCCGCCGACATGAGAACCGTTAATCCAAGCCCTACCACCATGTACATGGTGAAGTTCACCGCCCCACGGCGTTTTTGTTCAGGCTTGTTTTTCATTACGCTTTCCTTTCCTTACCTACTGATAGTCATATTTGCAAATTGGAGTACTTCTTTTAACCTCGTCAAAATCCTTATTTAGCCATTGCCAGCAAATGATTTACAATATGATCAATTAATGCACTGGAGGTCATTATATCCGTGGACCAAGATAGCGATGTACCCACCGATATGATCCGATTATGTTGCACAGCAGGTAGTGATTTCCAGACCGCATTATCAGTAGGAACTTCCGTATCCCCTATAGCGATTAGATAATCCCCTATGTAAGCAGCCAAGACCTCCATAGAGATATCTCCCCAATATTTATCTGCGTCAATAATATCAGTTTGAACTTTTGAAGGTGCCTTCATTTTAAGTTCATTATAAACAAGCTCGCCAACCGCATGCTTGGCTCCTGCGATGTAGTTACTTTTATCACTGAATTCCCCCATAGTAATTGTCACGTCTGATAGACCTGCATTCTGAAGGGCTAGCTTCGCTTCTTCGATTTTTCCGGTATAAGCACTCAGAACAGCCTTAGCCTCTTCCTGCTTGTTCAAAACATCACCAATAAAATGTATCCGCTCTTCTGTAGTCATATCACCATAAGGGACATAAATTGTCGGGGCAATTTTGGATAAATCTTCATAATTTTCATCGCCCCATGCTAAAATGATCAGATCAGGCTCAAGAGTCATGACATCTTCCGGTTCCATAGCTATTTTAATAGAGTCTGTAATCTGGTTAGCAAAAACAGCCTCTTTCCCGTCCCTTGCCGCTCTCGCCACCCCTAAAGGAGTTACACCTAGGGCCACCACATCACCAACCAAATAATCGACTACAACACGCTGAGGGTTGTTCGGTACCTTAACGTCACCCTTTACTGTGGATATCGTTCTCGTCTGTGAGACTGCTTCTGAAGCATTCGTCTCCGATACTTCCGGTTGCGTCGTCTGTTGTGTCTGCGCAGGGTTTGAATTCACCGTTCCCCCGTTATTCGATGGCGTTCCCGATGCACATGCCGACAATAACAGCATCAAGCTCATCGTCGCCGCCAAGATCATTTCTTTACTTCTTACTTTTCCAAACATGGTTGATTCCCCTTCTCTATAAGACTGGACTAGACCCGCTAGTTCCCTCTCATAGTAAAGAAAATGAGAATCATTATCAATACCATCAACCTGCATAGATAGTGCGTTTATTTTCCGATAATCACTTGGTGTCATCTTGTAATACTTCTTAAACATCCGAAACAGATTTTTCTCATCTGCAAAACCAGATCCTGTTGCGATCTCTTTAATGGTTGCTTCTGTATGTTTCAAGTCATGGCAGGCAGCTTCAATCCTTCTCTGAATGAGGTACTCCTGTAAGCTCATGCCTTCTTTCTTTTTGAACAGCCGCGTCAATTGCCCGCCACTGATCCCAAACATATCAGCAATTTCTTGGAACATAATCGGTCGCATGTAATGTTTATCGAGATATATCTTGGCAGAACAGGCTGGATCTGGCTGGAGATACCGAATCTCCCCACTCTCAAAATCTCTGTACACCCCATGTATCAATTGATATAGAAAACTTTTGGCCTGCAGCTGATCCATCGCCTTGCCGCGGTTCCAGCCATTCATCATCTGTTGAAACCAATCGAGTAGCAAGATAGGGTTACTTGGTGTATAACCATACTGTTGAACAAATGGATTTACTTCCTCCAGTAATTGCTGCAGGTGTCTCTTGAAAAAAAGAGGTAATTCTGCTTTGTAAAACACCATAAAGGTCTTTACATTCTCCCCTTTAGGCGAAATACTGAGTAGGCTCCCCTTCCCTCCGTGAACTAAACCAAAGCGCTCCATTCCAAATGTGGTTTCATTCAGTTGAATTTGCGCTTCTCCTCCACATGCATAGATAAACATGCTACTAGGCATTTTATATTGCTCCAACGGGTATTGGGACGCTACATTCTGAAAACGCACATCTATTAATGTAATGATCGAACGTGTCCAAATGTGGGCCATCGTATCGATCATCTCCGGTGTAAAAACCTGGCTTGCTGCTGCTTCGTCTTGCATCTATCTGCGCTCCCTCATCTCACCTTTTGCAATTTATATCTCACCTATCAATTGATATTGATTATCAATATCATAATTCATGAGGTAAGTATATCATCATTAAGTGACATTGAGGACAAGTTCTTGCCCTGAGTAAAAGACAAGAACTTGTACCGATAAAAAAAACCGCGCACAGCGCGGCTTCCAGTCAGACTATGTTCTTGTCCTCTGACTGAAGAATCGTTTCTATAATCTCAGTAGAAGATATAATTTACAGCTAAATATCACGAAGCAGTGAAGTATCAAGCTCCGCTCTCCCTAAGTAGCCGCTGCAGATAACGGGGCGGTTAATGATTTCATACATTTTTTTAAGATCCGAAATGGACTCTTGGCTCCAGGTTTCAAACGAATCGAATTCCGCCATAGAAATTTGATAGTACTCCGGGGAGTCAGTTACCCCGGTTAGGATCTCATATGCATAAATATTGTCGCCAAACTTTCCTACAGATTGATATCTTCCTGTTTTCAGGCAGATATAATCGGTATATTTCACGGTCATCCCTCATCCTGTCATTGATTTCCTCATGTTCATTAATTTAATCTAGTATAAATCTAACTCCGCAGCAATTCGTCCCGCGCTTCCGTCAGTGCGAACCCCAGCAGATTTCTGCCCCTCCATTTCATGGGATTCTCCGCATCCGGATTGGACTGGCCCATGCCGATCCCCCAAATACGGTCCCGCGGGCTAGCCTCGACGAGGATGCGGTTCTTCGTCGAGTTAAGATAATCATTGAGCTTCGGATTCTGCGAAAATTTGGCCAAGCTGGCTCTTTTGACGATGCCGTAACAGTCCTTATCCCAAATATCTTTGTCAAAGTTTTGGACCGCACGTCCAAAAGCCTTCATTTCCTTTGGATGCTTAGCTTTAAGGATGGACTCCAGCATTTCGTCATCGCCGAACAACCTTGCCTTCTCAGCCATCATAAACTGCTCGGCGCAGGAGTACTGCGTTCCCTCTACCGTGAACGGGCACATCCACCATTGGCTGAAGCAGCTTTTATCGACGCTCCCGTCCTTAGGCGGTGTATGTCCCCAAAAAAATAAGAATTTGAACTTTTTTCCTTCGTTATATGCTTGTCTTAACTCATCAATATTGTAAATCATCGTTAACCCTCCAAATTTCTCCGATATAAGCGGGATGGTCTATGCCCCGCATTTTCGGTATAATGATCGGTCTCCACTACAAGATCGGCTACTTTACGCCGGAAGGCCGCCTTCAACAGCTCTTTATCCATAATTACCTCATAAACCTGCTGCAGTTCCGTCAATGTAAAAAGCTTCGGCATCAAGTGCAGTGCGATATCGGTATAATTCACTTTTCCCCGTAACCGATCAATAGCGCATGCTATGATCTTCGCATGGTCGAAGGCCAATCCGTCATTCGATACGATCTCATAATCCGTGCCAGTTGATGTAGTCTTCGCTGTCATAGTCCTCGCCACGACTGCCGAAAGTTCTTCTTTTTCACTGCTTAGTTTGAGTTCGTACTCCAGCGTCTTGATGTATCCGTCCACAATCAATTCTTTTTGCTCCCGCAGCGGCCGATAGGATACCTTGAACCAGGCGGCGTCTGCTGCATCATCTCCTGCCTTTAACTCCAACTTGTCGCTGTTAATCAGAGCCATATAGCTGCAGCTTATTACCCAGGTTCGTGGGTCGCGCCCGATATCACTGAACGTATACAGCTGCTCCAGATAAACATCTTCCACGCCGGTTTCCTCGCATAGTTCCCTTACTGCTGCCTGCTCAGTCGTCTCATTCGGCCGGACAAAACCGCCAGGCAGCGCCCATTTGCCCAGGAAGGGGTGAGCCCCCCGGCGAATTAAAAGGACGCGTAGCTCTTTTTCCGGTAGTTTGCGATAACTGTCAGCCTCGTCTTCCGTCACAGTGAAGATAACCATATCCGTTGTCACTGAAGGACGCTCGTAATCGCCTGCCTTGTATTGCTTCAAAAATTCAGATTCGGTAAGTCCATCCTTATCTATCAAATCCAAGTGGGTATGCCTCCTTTATATTTGATTTAACCGTTTAGCTCTCCGTAATAGTTTCCGTAGGGCTCGAACTTTGCCAACACTTCATCTACCTTGCGTATACGTTCCTCCAGGCTCCCCCGCAGCGTAATATAGGGGATCCGCCGCTCCTTCAAATCCGCGATAATCTGTTTATGAAAGACATGCCGTTTCTGATCCCCGCTGCGGTCCCACGTATCGTCGTAAGGAATATCGTCAGCGCATAGGAAGAACAGATCATAACGTTGCGCGTTCTCCAGAGCGATGCGGGTTAACAGTTTGGGGGCCCGGCCGTGGTAATCCAGCGCGAACATATACGTCGTGATCGCATTGGTATCGACGAACAGAACCCGGTTCGCCGCAAGCAATGCCTGTTCTTCGCGCTCGATATGACCCACCGCGATTTCATCGAACGCTTCCAAGCCGATTCGGCGGTCCACCTGATGTTCGGTCCAATAATCACGTCCGTATTCGCTTACGAACGTTGTGCAATACCGCTGTGCAAGTGCTTCGGTGATCGTCGACTTCCCCGTCGACATCGCTCCGACGAACACCACTTTTGTGATCAAATCCCGGTATACGATATCACTTACGAACTCCTTGTACTTATATGGATTGGCACGGACCATCGTCGCTGAGATCGGAACCCGCTCTCGGGCTTCATCCACCCGCCGGTCTATCGCTCCCAAAGCGAGACTCATATGTTTGCCGTAGAATTCGCTCGAGTAAAAATGCGTTACTTGCTCTCCGTCCAGCAAACCGAGTATATACTGTTCTTCCCGAACCTCATGCTCCCTGTCATCCGAATACCCATCCGGACCATCCCAAGCTTCGATTACCCGGACTTCCGGATAGAGCCTGCGAATCCAATTTGCCCGGACATGAAGCGGGATCGGAGTGACTGTCGTTTCGTAAATGACCAGGATCAATTCATCGACCTCTTGTAGCGCCGTTTCAATCATGAACTGATGGCCTTTATGCAGCGGGGCAAACTTTCCCAGTGTTAGTCCAAGCGTGCTCATGCCGCCACCTCCTTCGCCCCTTTATTCCAAATATAGTACCCGTAAACTGCGTTGACCAGATACGCGCTCCACATCACGATCATCAGCAGGCCTTCCCCGCTGCCCTCCAGCATACGAATCGCCCACAACAGCACCGTAAAGAGATTTAGCACGATATAGACCAGCCATTGTTCCTTGAATCTTCTAACCATTAAGAAGGTCGCCACAACAGACAGCACCGTCGTAGTAGCATCGATGTAAGGCGAATTCTGTCCCGGAATGAACGAAAGCCCAAATCCTAGCAGCAAACAGCCGATTACACTGACCATCCCAACGAGGAGCAGACTTCTAAGATCCATCTGCCGCATGGTCAGTCTACCGTCTTTTTGGCGATTATTTTTCCACATGTAGAAGCCAATAACATTCATTGGAACAAAGAATAGCAGATTCAGCATTACCTCTCCAAACAAACCGTTCATATAGGCCAAATAAGCATAACCGATGGTATTGTACATGCCGAAAACATAGCTCATCAGGTTGCCCTTCGCTGCAAGCACCACGCATAACACCCCAGTAATAAATACCGTGAATCCGAATAAAGAGTCCTTTGTAATCACTGTAAACCCAACAGCAATTGAGGTAAACAGTACCAACCATGTAATTTCGAACAGATTCCAGTTAGCTGCCACCTTTTTCATCTTGCATCCCTCCGCTTATTCCACTCATTCATAGAGCGAATAAAATTAGTTCTACTTAGTATCGTTTTGTTAATAACATATTGTTACTATCAAAAATAACAGAAAATTCTGCGAAGGGCAAGCAAATTCTTCCTATTTCCACAGACAGGTATAATTGAAATCGCCGCCAGTAAGGTATGCGATTGGAAGTCCGGAAGGCTTCTCAACAGAACTAACTTTAAATGTGTAAAAATAAAAAGAAACCCCTAATAAAAGGGATTTCCTCTAATCTTGTTCAACTAACGCACCAATAGGGAATTCAATATTTATATATCGTCATCAACTTATAAGAGTCAGCAGCTCCGATAGAATAACTCTAAGCTCAAGTTCCGTCTGCTCTGACTTCACGGATTTTTCCAGCTTTGCACGGCTTCCGAATATCCGGTATAGAACCTGCTCTTGTTCATATATTTCTTTAGGTGACAGCTCTTGTAGCAGCGCTTCTGCTAGCTCGACCCGATCGATCACGAAGTTTTTGACAGCTCTTGCTTCCTCATTTCCTGCTAGCAGAATGTCAACTAGGACTGGCATAAGCTCAGCCTCCACGCCGTGCGCATCAATAAAGGTCTCCGCATAACCATCCTGTATCATTTGGTGTTCCGTATCTACCATCTCCATATAACGAGAGATGAGTGAGAAATATTCCTTGCTATATAATCCTAATCCGAGTGCAGCATATGTACCAGGCATGACCGACTTTTCACCCGGTTCCGTGTCCTTGTACCACGCATAGGGCTCCATAGCGATATTCGCATACGCAGCCAGCTTAGGAAAAAGAGACGGATATGCCAGTGCACCAGCAAAAAACTGATGAAGACCTGATTTAGCCATTTTTTTTAGAGGAAGATAGTTCTTTTGTTTGCTTTTCAGCTTCAGGTTATATTCCTTCGGGAATCCCTGCTGCAGCAATTCAGTAATGTGATCCAATGCTTCTCCATAAGCTGCTTCCTCCTCGTTCAAAATCCGGACTTCAATGCTCTGCGTTACATCATTATTATCAACTTCAACACGGGTCCCTTTATATACTGGAGCGAATTTCCCGCTTCCCCCCTGGATATACTCCGCTGCGCGTTTTGAACCAAGCTGGACAGCAAGTTTCAAATATTGTTCCCGGATGTCCGGTTTCGTTTTTCCAATTTGCAGAGCGGCATATACAAAAAAGGAAAGTTGATCTGCATTCGGATCCATAAGCGGCGTATCCTCTTTAGGTATCCAATCCATTCTAAAGCTGCCTGTACGCACAAAATAGCATGGAAGAAAAACGTTCTGAATCCAATTATCCATAGCCAAAGTATACTGGCCAGTCCACTCGTCTAAGCGACCCCTATTACTTCTGAGCTTGTCGGACAAACGCTCTATTAATGGGCCAACCGCATTTTCTTCTTGCTTCATAAGATCAGGATTCATCAAGTGATGAGAAAAGAAATACTGGTCATCAACACTCGGCAATACCGGAAGATCAGACATGATTTTGGATGTTATAAACTTCTGTAATGATTGGCGGAGTTCGTTCAGCTTCTCTTCGTTTACCAGATGCACGCAAAGCGTTAAGTCTTCGTCCTCCATTTCAAAGGAAAGTACGATCTGGAATCGGTAATCAAAAAAACGAGGACCTAGCTTCTCTGATAAAAAAAGCTCCTCCACTCTCTTGCATAATGCCGGGTAAAGTTCAGATCTAATTAATTCCTCCGTGAGTTCGGCGATATAAGGACCTGCTTCGATTTCATAAGAGCTGTCTGTCCAATCAAACGGTTCTTCAACATCAATATGTATTTTTCCGTCACGCCAAGCTACCTGAAGATAATCCTTTATCCCTGCCTGGAGCCGACGATTTCCTATGAATTCATTTATTCTTATAGTCTCTTTATTGTATATGGTTATCATCTCACTCCACACATCGTCTAAAAACCTCTGTACTGCTGCGTTCATTCCCACTCCTCCTCATAGTTAATGCTAATAGAACCTTGTACTCCTCATGCTGATTGAAGACGGAGAAGCAGCTGATCAACCAGATCTGTCTCTCGCAGCTGGTTGATCCAGCGCTGAGGGATATGCTCATAGCCATATCGGATTCCGGCAAGACCGCCTGTGATACAGGCCGTTGTATCCGTGTCGTTGCCTAAGGCAACTGCTCGTTTGACGGCATCTTCGTAGGAAGTGCAGGTTTGGAGGATCATACACGCACTGAACAAGGAATCCACGACATAACCAGATCCTTCGCCATAGAATACTTTATCAGGCTGAATGTTCTCTTCGAGCTCCCGTTCATGCTCAGGCATCTGCTGGTAGATCTTTCGAAGCTTGCTAAGAGCAGTTTGGTAGCACAGATTGAAGTCTTGCTTTTGCAACAGTTCACATGCAATTAACACATACAAGGCACAACATACCTGATTACAGATATGTCCATGAGTTACAAGGCATTGAGTATGTGCGTTTTGAACGAGCTGCTCATCTGTTCCTTTGTGCCACAAGGCAAGTGGTAGCACGCGCATCAGCGCTCCATTCCCTTTCCCATCAGGAACCGTATTGCCACTCTCGTAAGGGGACATTCCATGGTAATAAGTAGTCAGCGTACGACTGGTTTGTATCCCAATATCAAAAACTTGTTGGGCTACTGCCCATCTACCTTCATGATACCAATCGACCAATTTGTCTGCAAAATCAGTTAGCTCCAGTGTACCTTTATCGATCAGACTCTCAAGCAGACATAGTGCCTGCGCACCATCATCCGACCAGGTGCCGGCAGGGACATCTCGGTAGGTGGGCTGAAAGCCCACAGGAGGAGTAAACTCAATCTGCTCAAGAGGTGGGAGCTGCTCCGCTGATCTGAATTCATAGGGGACACCAAGAGCATCTCCAATCAATAAGCCGTAAAGCCCACCCTTAATTTTATCCCACATGTTGTATTCTCCTTATCACTAGATATAATTTGGATCAAGCTGCTGCAAATATATAAGCCTACCCTATCAATATTTAAACTGTTTTGCATCATCTAAATAAAAATTGAAAAAATAAGCTTCCAATGAACAATACGATAGTAATCTAAGCCTTTTTTAAAATCAATAATATATAACAAAAGATGAGGCTGTTTTTAAAATCAACAACCTCATCTTTTTTATGAATCTTTCCCGAATAATTACGTGTTTCTACTTAAATAACCAATCAACTTTTTCTGTGTATTCGCAGTTTACTTTAGTCCCAGTAATTAGTTAGGGTGAAGTGCCCGGGCCATCGCTTCCATATAGCCCTGAACAGCGCGCTGACTCACTTCTGTTTCTGGCGCGAAAATTTCGAAAAGGTGATAACAACCGGGATACAGGTGGAATTCAACATCTACACCTGCTTGTGCAAGTCGTGCCACATACTCCATTGTCTCGTCTCGGAATAGATCGAGCTGACCTATACAAGTATAGGCTGGCGGCAAACCTGCCAAGTTCTCCGCTCTCGAGGGTACTGCATAAGTAGATTTCCCTCTGACATCGCTCTCCTCGCCCAGGTACATGTTCCAAGCTGCTATGTTGTCTGTTCGGTTCCAGATTGCGCCTGCTTCCGTAATCTCATGACTGGACGGTGTGATGTTACGGTTGTCAAGCATCGGGTATAATGGCATTTGGAAAATAAGAGACGGTCCTCCTTTATCACGCGCCATTAGCGCGAGTGCTGCTGTCAGTCCGCCGCCACCGCTAGCACCGGCAATTGCAACCCGATTCACATCAATGCCAAGCAACGCTGCCTCCTCCGTCATCCATACCAATCCAGCATAACAATCTTCGATCGCCGCCGGATAAGGGTGCTCGGGAGCAAGCCTATAATCAACCGATACGACAATACATTCAGCTGTCTGAACAAAGCGTTCGCATAATTCGTCGTCCATATCCGGATGTCCTAACACGTATCCGCCCCCGTGAATCCATAGCATGGCAGGTAACAAGTCATTCGTTCGCCCGGCAGGTTCATAAATTTTCACCAGCATCTCGCCTCCATCCCTCGGGATTTTGCGACTGGTTGTGTTTACATGCTCTGATCCTTTCACGGATGCAGCTGACACTAAGCTCCTGCTCCACTCTAAATTCTTCTCCAATTCAAACCCAGGAAATTGTGAATAAACCTCTCTTAATTCTGGTAGTATACGTGTTTCATAACTCATGATAATCCCTCCAAATAAAATAATGAATTTGTTCGTTTACGTTTTATTCATAGATAATCCTTATCCCATTTGAGCTTCCCACTTGGCAATTTCCTCTCGTACTCGCGGCGCAACCTCTGTACCGAGCAGTTCTATAGCCCGCATAACCAACTCATGCGGCATCGTACTTAAGGGAACATACATCATGAATCGTGTAATCCCTACATGCTTACGCAGATGGATAATTTTTTGGGCGACTGTTTCCGGATCCCCTACATACAACGCACCATCAAAGCGTCGGGCAGCATCATAGCTGGAACGATCATAGTACGCCCACCCCCGTTCTTTACCGAGCTTATTCATACCGTACTGGGTAGATGGAAAAAAGAGTTCTGCCGCCTGTTCCGTATCTTCTGCAACAAATCCGATGGAATGTGAACCTACCTGAAGCCGCGAAACATCATGTCCGGCATGAGCTGCCGCCTTTTTATACAGTTGTACAAGCGGCGCAAAATTGGTTGGGTTTCCACCGATAATCGCCAGGACTAATGGCAGACCCAGAAGTCCTGCACGTACGGCAGACTCCTGAGTACCACCGCTACCAATCCATACGGGTAAAGAGTGCTGAACAGGGCGCGGGTATACACCCAGATTATTTATCGCTGATCGATGTCCTCCACTCCATGTTACTTTCTCAGATTCCCGTATTTTCAGAAGCAGCTCAATGTTTTCATTAAATAAATCCTCATAGTCATGCAGGTCATAACCAAAAAGCGGAAAGGATTCAACAAAGGAACCCCGGCCCGCTATAATCTCCGCACGTCCATTGGATAAGCCGTCCAGCGTGGCAAAATCCTGAAACACACGGACAGGATCAGCTGATGAAAGGACCGTTACAGCACTCGTCAATCGAATCCGCTTTGTTAGGGGGGCCGCAGCAGATAACACCACTGCTGGTGATGAAGCTGCATAATCTTCACGATGATGTTCACCTATGCCAAACACATCTAGTCCTACCTGATCCGCAAGGACGATTTCTTCGACGACTTCACGTAATCGCTGTGCGTGACTCATCACAACTCCGGTCTCAGTATCTGGCTTTGTTTCTATGAACGAAGTAACACCTATTTCCATAGTTAATCTCTCCTTATATTTTCTCTTGCAATTTGCCCGACATCATCGGTGACAACCCAATTTCTTAAGAAGAATGCTCAAGACAACGGATTAAAGCCGTCCAATCCAACTCACCATAACCATTGGCAATTCCTTCAGACAAGTGATGGTGGATAAGCTGACCTAAAGGTAGAGGAGTTTGAACGGACTTCGCTGCCTCAATAGCCAATGCAACATCTTTTAACCCAAGCTTCATTTTAAAACCGGCTGGTTCAAAGCGCTGTTCGCTCATGATCGCTCCATAATTCTGATATATTGGAGACTGAAAAAGAGCATTTACAACATTCATAAATTGGGACGGATCAATACCGTGCTTTTCTACCATTAGCTGCACTTCCGACAAAGCTTCCAGCATTGAAGCAATTAGAAAGTTAACGCCAATTTTTACAACGTTCCCTTCTTCGCCGTGATCCCCAATCTCTACTATCTCTTGACCCATTGCTGTTAAAACGGGAAGTACCCGTTGTCTTGCTTGTTCCGGACCAGCTAAAATAATACGCAATTTAGCTTCTTTAGCGGCATCTGGGCGCCCCATCACCGTGGCAGACACAAAGTGTTGCTTTCGCTCCGCATGCGAGACGGATAATTTTCGAGCCAGATCTACGCTGATTGTACTGGCAGAGATGTGAATTCCATTTTCCGATAATCCATTCAATACACCATTCGGTCCCTCGACGACCTCCTTCAAAGCAGCATCATCAGAAAGCATGGTAATTACAAGATTGCTTTCTTTCACTGCCTCTAGCGGTGTTTTGGCATATCGTGCTCCCTTTTTCATTAAGGGTTCAACTTTTTCAGGGGTCCGATTAAAGATGACTAATTCATAACCCGCTTTCAATAGATTTTGGGCCATTGGGAACCCCATATTTCCAAGCCCAATAAACGATACTTTCATTAGACACCTCTCCTTATTGTGATGGATTTATCAATAACGGAATGATCGTTCCAAAATAATCAAAAAAATATAGTCTAACATATACTTTTCAATTATCACCTTCATAATATGGGAAACACGATAACGGAACGATCGTTCCGGAATAATTAAAAAAAATTAGATTCCTGCAATTACAAAGCTAATCATCTCTTTTGCACGTTCCGGATGCTGATCTGCTTTGGCCATTATATTTATGCTTTGATGTAAATTCAGCAACAAATAAGATAACACTTTGATATCAGTCGCTTTATCAATTTCTCCCCGTTGCTGGCCCTTTTCTAAAAGGTCACAAAAAGCTTGCTCTAATTCCAAAAAACTAGTCTTTATCAACTCATTAATTTTTTCATCTTGCGACTCCAATGTTGTAGCTACATTCGTAACAAAACATCCGCCCGGCAGGCTGGTATCGTATGCTGAAGCAATATGATACTCAAAAAATTGAAGAATTCCATCTCTTACGCTTGATGCCTGTTCAAGAATAGCCTGCTTATTGAAATTCCCCTTTTTATAATGCTCAAGGGCATCTGTATACAAGGTTTGCTTGTCGGAAAACGTATCGTAAAGGCTGGATCGGCTAATTCCCATCACTTCTAGTAAATCCGGTATGCTAGCTGCTTCGTATCCTTTTTTCCAAAACAACAGCATGGCTTGATGCAGCGCTTGATCTTTGTTAAATTCTTTTGTCCTAGCGATAAGTAACACCTCCCGTCATTGAAATATAACATATCTGAACTGATCAGTCCAGAAAAAAAGTGAGCAGAACTTTCACCTTTGCGATATTTGTACATTTATTTTTTATTATTAAAATCCTAGACTATGTCATTAATCCAGACTATTCTATTGATTTATAAAATAAACGGACACTCATATTGGTGTCCGTTCTTAGATGAAATACTTATTTATTGAATTGCTCAAAAACATCTTTTATTCAAACATTAATGTTTGTTGCATATTGATCTAGTTAAATGATCATATCAGCTAGTTCAGAGTTAGGCATCTCGTTTACGGTAAAATACAATGGCTGCTGTAATAAAGATCAGTGTCCATAACAGGGAAGTAGATGTCCCTTCCATGGGTGTAAGATCATTTATTCCATCAGAGGAAGGCGGCATATACATATAATAACCTGCAGTATCCGGAAAATAATTTATAATACGGTGTACAAAATCTTTCGACAATGGACTGACAATAAAATAATAACCAAGCAATACCACTAAAGAAGGAGTAGTTCGTCTTAATAATGCACCTACAGCTGCACTGAGAAGGGTGGTTAAAGTTAGATAGCCTGTTGCACCTGCTAATGATTTTATCATTTCGTCTATTTCAATCACTACTGCTGTGTCTTTCATCATGATAAAGGTATATAGTACACCTGATGCAGTAGTAATAGACGACGCAGGAATGGTTATAATGGTCAAGGCCAAATACTTCGTGGATAATTGAAACCCTCGCCAAGGTATCGTAGTTAAAGTAGTTCGAATCTGTCCCCCTGTATACTCTGAACAAGTAGCTAAGATACCAAGAATAATGAACCCTGCTTGTAGATATCCCATAGAAGAAAGTCCTGTATTCAGTATATTTTGCGTTCCTGCTGCCTCTTGTAGATCAACAGAAGTAAAAGCTGCGGCTAAACCTAAATTAAGAATGAATGTAACCATAAGAGTGAGCCCTATCAATGGTAATGTAACTAATTTATCCAGTTCAGCACCCAGGATTTGTGTTATCTTTCTACTAGATGAGACACTCATGCTGCAACGTCCCTCCTATGGAACACAATAGCTGCAACAATGAAAACAACGACTACCCAGGCAAACATGACTAAACCGCCTGTGAAGGGGGTGTGAAACCTGTCGAATAAACTGCCTGTGGACATGTTGTCCGTAAACATAAACATTTCAGCGCCAGCCCTATCTGGTAAGTAAAACGCCAACTTTGTAACCCTATACAACAGGACACTAAATGATACAACGGATGAATTTATTATGAGCACAGCAAGCGGGAGGATGCCATTCTTAGTTAGCAAAGTAATTCCAAGTGCTAAAAGAGCAGTGAATGTCCAGTAACAAATGGCACCGGTAAGTCTGGACCATTCAAAGGCAGGGGCATATTCACCAAGAATAAGATGTGTTGCAGACACAGTTGTCATAATAGCAACAATACAAAGTAGTATGCTGATCACAGTCACAGCGCCTGCTTTTGCCAGCAAAAAATGAATTCGGGATGAAACAACAGTTAAACTCGTTGTAATCTGTTGTCCTCCACCAGATTCACTGCTCTCTGTTAAATACTCACTGCTGACAGCAAGCACACCAAGAATAATAACGCCTTGCACACCAAAAGCTAACCCGATATAGCCAACTTCCGATAGCCGCGTGCTAACTCCAGCTATAATCTCCTCTTTTTGGGCTATGCTGTCTAAGGCAGCAATAAGCGCTGGGGCAAACACTCCAATAAGCAAGGCTAGCCAAATGCCTGGCAGGGAGAACAATTTAGATAGTTCCGCGTTGAATGCTCTCATACAACTTCACCTGCATTTTCAGATGTCAGGGCAAAAAAAGCTTCCTCCAGGGTGGAATAGTTACCTATTACTTCTTCCAATGTTCCATCTGCAACGATGCTTCCGTGCTTAATAATCACCACATCATCAACCGTCTCTGCAAGCTCTCCCATTAGATGACTGGATAATAACACCGTATTTCCAGACTCAGCACGTTCACGTAAAAATGTCCGGATCCACCGAATTCCTTCTGGGTCGAGCCCATTTACGGGTTCATCTAAAATCAATATTTTTGGATCACCGAGTAGCGCAGCTGCTATTCCAAGTCTCCTTCCCATACCAAGAGAATACTTCCCAACTCTTTTTCCGGCTGCATTAGTAAGACCTACTATTTCCAGAACTTCCTCGACACGTGAGTTAGACAAACCTGCGGCACGGGCAATCCAACGCAAGTGTGCCCGTCCTGTTCGCATACGATGAGCTCCAAATCCATCAAGCGCGGCACCTACTGTTGCTAGAGGATTATGTAATTCTGCGAATGGTTTTCCATTGATTAGTGCACTCCCTGAGGTAGCACGATCTAATCCAAGCAGGATGCGAAGTGTAGAGCTTTTTCCTGCTCCATTTGGACCTAAAAAACCAGTTACTCTGCCAGGTCTAGCTTTAAAACTGATACCTGATAAGATTTTCCCAGTTCCGCGATGTTTGACTAAGTTATTAATTGTAAGCAACCATAACACTTCCTTTCTGTTATGGTTCTAATTATAAAGAAGCAAAGTTACATCTCGGTTATCCTGCTGTTTACTTCTGGGTTAACTTTAGGTTAAGCTCTACCAATAGCCACTCTTGTGCCGTTTTCATTTGATGTAAAGTCAGCTTTCAGCTTCATTTTATTTAACATATAATTTGAAGTCGATAAACCTATCCCCACCCCACCCTCATAGGAAGAGTTATCCATCCCCGGACCCCTGTCTGCAACAATGATCTGTTCTTTTTCTACATCAACCCCAATGTTTACGTATTTCCCTTCTGCTGCATGGCGAAGAATATTCTGAAATAAATTATCCAGAACCCGTGTCATCCATTTAGGATCTGCTTCCCAATAAAAAGTCGCCTCTGTCGGTAAATCAACCTCGATCTGGATTTCTTTTTCTTCAAATACAGGATACCACGCAGCAACAGATGCTCTTACTAAACGTCCAATATCTGTTGAAGTGGGCTCAAAAGGATGTTTTCCTGATGTAAGCAATGTATAGGAAAGTAAATCATCCATTAGATCTCCGACTCTTGTAATCGTATGGTTCATCTCTGTTAGTGAGTTTTGTCCTTCTAGACTCATTGATTCTTTATTTAATCGGGTGACATGTCCTCTCAAAATGGTTAGTGGCGTTCGTAAGTCGTGAGATAAATTCGCAATGAGTCGATGTCGTAACAATTCCTCTTCATATGCCCGCTTACGACTGTCTTCAAGCTGCTGAATCATCCAATTAAAAGAACTGCCTAACTGGTCGATTTCATCCATACGATCACGTTGAACGGATATTGGTTTAGGAAATGAATTATGATTAGCTGAAAATGACATGACTTCCTGTAAGAGGTTAAGACGTTTACGAAGTCTCAAGAAGAAAATCCAAGAAATTACCACAAATGCGACAATAATAAAACCAAACAAAAGAAGTACAATGTAAAAATAATTTAACTTATTCAGCTCTTCTTCATTAAAAGGAGACTCAATGAACGCTGATAAGAAAATAAGTACGATCGGAGGTAAAAAGATAAATAGAAAATGTCCTTTTAGGAAACGACCAAATAATGATTTAGTCTGTTTCATAGTTTCACCCGATAGCCTATTCCCTTCAATGTTTCAATAATCTCTGGGGAGTCTGGATGACGTTCCAGCTTTTGACGCAGTCGATGAATATGTACCATTAATGTTTTATCACCTGTGATATAAGCTTCTTCCCAGATGGCTTCATAGATTTGTTCTTTTGGTAAAACTTGATTAGGGTGGCGTAAGAAGTACATCAAAATATGATGTTGTTTCCCTGTCAATATAATTTCTTCCCCTGTGTGTTTGTCAAATACCATTTGGACTTCTGGATCTACTTCAATATAATTCCCTAATGAAATTCGTTCGGGATGTGTTCCGCCACCTCGACGGATTAGAACTTCTAATCTTGCCACTAATTCATCCGTATGGAATGGTTTTGTTAAATAGTCATCAGCAAATTGCAGCCCTTCTACCTTATCATCTATCGATGTTCGAGCAGTTAACAGCAAAATAGGAACAGCAGGAGCTGCCTTTTTAAATCGTTTTCCCACAGTAAATCCATCTAAACCGGGTAACATAATATCCAAAATAACAATTTCATGCTGGTTTACTACTTTTTCAGCTCCTTCACCAGAAAGCAGCCACTGTACTGAAAATCCTCGTTGTTCCAATTCTTCCTTTACCCAACTGCCTATCTTCTCATTATCTTCAATATATAACACGTTTCTTTTCAAGTAACATCCCTCTCTCAAAATCGAGTTCACTATTAGACAGATTAACACAATCTAAAGAATTGTTTCCAGTTAAGACAATTTTATTGTTCGTGCGGACTTTCACCGCCAAGTTATCGTCCATGCCCGGCGCACACTAGAAACCCCTCTAACATGGCAGTGCATGTTAGAGGGGTTAGAGCGTAGCTGCTAATTTTAGGAAATACTACTTTATGATACTAATAGATTTCAAAGTATTATCGAAGAATAGATTTGCACCAAAATACTCAGCAATGAAACGTAATGGGAGCATAGTACGACCGTTTACAAGTTCAGCTGCTACATCCATTCCTGGTGCAAGTTCACTGATCTTAATCGATAAAGTCTGACCTTTCAAGGTGATCATTACGGTTTTCGTAACGTTATCCCAGCTTACATTTGCTCCTAAGCTCTCGGCAATAAAGCGCAGTGGGACTAACGTTCTGCCTTTAACTACCATTGAAGCAACGTCCATACTCATTTCGATTCCGTTTAATTTATATCCTGTCTTTCCTAAAGTGAATTCCAATTTCACAGGTTCAGGCTTGGCTGTAATGAAGACATAACCTAGTCCTTTTGCCGTGAAGGTAAATTTACCTGTCTCACGCTCATAGTTGCCGCCTAAACGCTCCATGTTACCGTTCAATTGAAGCATAACACCGCATAACATGTTAAGCTCGTTTGTCGACAACTTCTCTTTTGACAGATCGAAGGTTACGGGTATAAGCCCTGTATAATCCGTTACTTCCCGGCCATCCACGAAGATCTTTAATTCATATCCCCGCCCTATAGCTCCGTCTCTTTCATCTACAGGTTTAATGACAATCTTCATCCGCTTTCCTGTATTCAATTGCTTCAACAATTCAGCGGACAATTTAGCAGATACGGTGTCATTCGTAACGATTAGCGGTTTGTCGGCATTAATAATCGCACCGATCGTATCGCTTTGAATCTCAATCTCATCTTTTCCGGCTGACATCGTCAATGCAATGGAATTGCCCTTCTTCAGCTGCTCTTTGATTGTAGCATCAATACGCTCCGTTACTGATAACTCTGGCGAAGGAGTCGGCGTACTGCTGTGGCCATTTGAATTGCCGCCATTGTTATTGCCACCACTGTCATTTGCAATAATTACAATAGTTAACTCTATCGTATCCATGCCAGCATGATTGGAAGCCGTAATATTGAATTTGTAAGTTCCCGCTTCAGTAGGCACGCCTGAAATAACACCCGTAGCTCCTTCTAGATTCAGCCCAGCAGGTAAATAATTATCACTCAATTTCCAGGTAATCGGTTTGTCGCCGTAAACTGCTAATGTCACCGTATACGGTTGTCCCACGTTGCCGCTTGGCAGATTCTTAGTGATAATCTCCGGAGCTGTATCCACTGGCTTATCTTCTTTAATCTCGATGCTCAATTCTCGCTCATCTCTACCAAAATCATTCGTTGCTGCAACCGTGAATTCGTAATATCCTGCCTCTAGAGGCGTACCCGAGATAATGCCCATTTCTTCATCTAGCTTCAAATCTGCTGGCAAATTTCCTCCCTGGACCTTCCAGGAAATCGGTTCACTGCCATATACCGCTAATGTTACCGTATACGGTTGTCCAACTTTACTACTCGGCAAAGTCTTAGTGATGATCTCCGGAGCTGTGTCAACTGAGACTTCTTCAGTGATCACTATATTGAACGGTTTCGAGTCACTGCCTGCGTCATTGTCAGCTTGAACTTTGAATGTAAATTGACCCCATTGATCCGGTGTACCAGAGATAACACCTGCATCTTCATCCAAGCTCAATCCTGATGGCAATAGACCATCTACAACAGCCCATTTGATCGGCTTATCGCCATCAGAGGTAAGAACTGCCGAATAAGGTTGTCCTACCTTGCCATCCGCAAGCGATTTCGTCGTAATCGTTGGCGCAGTACCTGCGTCTTCAGCCCATTTCGCATATAATTCAATATCCCTTGTAACAGTATCAGTATCGAAATCCCAAGCATCGTTTAATCCTGTATCTTGATACCAACCGCCGAAAACAGTTTTATCTTTTGTCGGCGCTGTTGGCTCGGTAATTGTACCGCCCATGTCAGCGAACTTCACCGCAACTTCGCTGCCCCCATTGGAATCAAAAGTTACCGCATAAGGGTTGTGCGCGCCGATGGAAGGCGTTCTGCCGCTAAGTGAATTGCCGAAGAAGTCTGTTCTCTCCGTCATATGAGGCAGAGCATTCGCCCGATCCACATATGGACTTACAATCTCGGCACCTGCACCATAGGCCAGGTTATTACCATCCGCAAGACGGAACCCGTTCATCGCACTATAATCAAGCTTGGCATCCACTGTTCCACTGTTGCTAATCCAATGTTCAGGCGCAGATTTATAATCTTTTAATATAGAATTCAGTTCCTCTTCCGTTACATAGCGGTTGTCTGTTGCTGTTACGCCTGCACCTAGATATCCGCCTCCACCTGCGTTCATGCTGCCAAAAAGATTAGCCGGATATACAATGTTGTTCGTAAAACGTCCGGCTGTAAATGGAGCTGATGTTCCCCCACCTTTCAGACCAACCTGGTTGTTTTCCCCAGTGTAGGCAAATATATTATTTTGGAAATAAATGTGCAAGTTGGAGGCTGTCGGGTCAAATACTAACGAACTGCTATTCTTCAATGGTGTGACGATGACATTGTTATAGTATAAGCCACTTAATTCCTCGCTCGTTGAAGAACCTCCCGCAAGTAATATAAGACTGTTAAAGCTCTTGTTAAAATCCGGGCTGCGACCGTCGTTCACGCTAATGTTATAGCGAACGATATTGCCCTTGGCAGCATTCATCTGTAAGTACCAACCGCCATAGTTATTTCGGCTGTAATTGTATTCATACACATTGTCCTGACAATAGTTGTCAATGTCCCATGCCATACCGTCATTGCTTGCATGATAAGGGTTGTCTACGGCTTCATTATAGCGGAAGATCGTACCTTTACTTGCCATAATCCACGCTGCCGCATAGTTTTGCGAACCTAGATATGTTGGTGTTGTATTATTTGGACCCCAGTTCGTAACCAGATTGCCGCTCTTATCGCTTAAATAGCTATAACCGTTGTCCGTGACCACATTTCGTTCCACAAGGGAGTTGTTCCCACCGGACATGACAATGCCATCTCCAACCGAACTAGAAACCCAGTTGTTTCTAAACATAGCGTTGGATGCCCAAGGATAGCTTGAATTACTCCAAGTAATGCCTGTGTTATTAGTCCCTGGATTGCTTGGCCCGTAGGCATTGTTGCGAATACCTTCGTTATCGCAGCGAAGGGTTTTATTGCCTTCAACCAATATATCCACATAACCATTAATAATGATGCCGCCGGATACCTTACTTGCTCCATTTGCTTGGTGCAGCCCATTAACATCATGAACGTAGTTATCTCGAATGACGATTCCTTGCATACGAGCATCAGCATAATCTTGAATATTAAACTGACCTTGTCCCAGCTTGGAAATCCGTGACATTACAGCGATACCGGAACGGCCGTCACCTGCCGCATTGCCGATGTTCGTTACTTCAATTCCACTGACTACCCAATAGTTAACGTCATATAACTCAATGGTACCGTTTAAGGAAATGCCTGATGGGCTTGACGCTGTTCCTCCACCATTAATTATCGGGCGTTGGTTAGGGTCGGTCGTATTATATTTTGTAAGCGTAATCGGATTTCCTTCCTCACCATCGCCGCGCAGTTTGATTTGTTCGTTCCATACGCTATTTGCATCCAGATAAATGGTTGAACCTGGCATAAATACATATTCATTAATCTTGGAGATTGATTTCCATGCCGTAGCCGGTGTGCGTCCATCTGCACGATCGTCACCGTTATTGGAGAAATAATAATCACGGACTTCAAGGGGGACAATGTTCAACTCAAAGGTGATTTCGGCAGGATAAAGATCAAGTCTAACGGTATATTTTCCCGGCACGATATTATTTCTTGCGAATGATTCTTTGTTAATCTTCAATACATTACCGCTAACCGTATAATCTACATCCCGCAGTAGAGTTACAGCGCCGATCTCCACTCCAGTCAGATCCGTTAAATCAGGATTTACGGTGATATTATAGTCATCCAGACCGATAACATATGTGCTGTCTTCTAAGTGACTATACTCTTTAGGCAAGAGCTTTAGTGTAATAGAAGCTGTTCCGGTTTGGGATGTTATTCCACTATCGATAACATATACGTCATCAATAAAATGCCTGTTTTGTATATCCTTAACCGTTCCAGGCTTGTTGCCCCAGTTCGTAGCAAGCTGCAATGCATCGATCTTGGAAATATTGTTCTTAACTGGAGTATCAAAATTACCGCCAGCTGTTGTTTGCCTTTGAATGTCTTGTCCATCGATTTTATAGGTTGTTCCTGTTGATGTAACGAACCATTGAAATTTATGCCAACCTTTGCTTCGCTTGACATCTACAGGATAGAATCTCCCGGATGAACCAGGTCTGACTGCGTAATTGGTCAGATTTGCCGCCCAGTCACCATCTCCATTACCATAATTTATTCCGATATGTTCATTGGACGATGGGGTTAAGCCAAAGACAGCGTGGTCATTGGAAGCCGCTCTGCCATCATCATAGTACCAAGCAGTAACGATTGTTGTCTTACCGGTTGCAGGGGCGTAATTATAGGTACCTGGAACAGTCGCCACCTGACCGGCGCCGCTTGATGTCGCGGCCTTTCCTCCGGTACGGGACATCACATCGCTGTGAACATATCCGTTCGCACCATTTGAAAATTTCTTCTCCCCTTCAAATCCATCGTAAAATTTAGTGTCAGCCTTATTGAAGTAATCAACACTCACATGTACAGTAACTTCTTCGTTCCCTGTCGGAATATAACCTTTCTTAACCGTCACGAATCCGGCATCATCAACTTCAATCTTATTCTTGTCTTGATCCGCCGGACTGAAGCTGATGTTATCCGCAACGAACACATCAGCTGTGTCAACCATTAACCGCGTTCTATCTCCTGCCCGTAATGTATCGTTCTGGCGAATTAGCGCAATGTTCGCTGAATATTGTGCACTCTCCCCTGATTCATCAGAGTCCAAGAATCGTGACGTTGCGTTGCCGTTTGCCTTTACTTTAAATGTATCGTTTAATGTCGGAGACAAAGCCGTATCATTGCTTGTTGCTGCAATCGGGCTTCCATTAATCACTCCATTACTGAAGAGTTGAACCGAATAGGCAGATGCGTTAGCGACGCGATCCCATGTAGCATATGTGCCGTTCCATCTGGCATTTGCCGGTGTAGGCAATTTCTCGATTTTCAATATTCCGGATGCTGCAACTTCTTCACTGATATCTCCCGCAGTATTTATAACAATGGCTGTAACAGTGTAGTTGCCCACTCCCAGTCCCCTTGCATAGGGTAGAACATGATGCCTTTCATGATTGTTAGGCTGGTCGGGTCCCCCATTTTTCGATAAATAATAACCCACAGGTCCACCGTCTTTGAACAGTGTTACAAGGGTATCACCGTAATTGGAAGCGCCATTATAAATACCCGTATCCGAGTCAAGCGTTGGATTAATTGGTGCATTCACCTGCGTATTGGTGGTTATCAACAACGGTGCAGCATGGGATTTCACCACAACTCCCTCTGCCGAGGAAACTTCGCAATAATAAAAATTGCCTTGATGTGAAGCTGCGTCCACATTGGAAAGTGTTAATACTGCCTTATCAGCTCCGCTGACTTTTGTCCCGCTCAAGCCGGTCTCGTCATCAGATACATACCATTGATAAGCAGTAGCAGCGGCTGATGCCGTAATGCTAAATGTTGCTGTCTCATTTTGTTTCACTTCTGCCCTTGTGGGCTGCGTGATTATTTCTAAATTTGGCAATCCGCCGGGAGGTACCAAATTCACTGTTAATGTTCTGGTACCTGTTGTTGTAGCCACATCTTTTACAACATAAAAATCGTCGATTAGATGTTTATTTTTAATATAAGCTTTGTTCCCTGACTGGCTATTCCATCCTCCAGCTATTTTAGGCTGAATGGTTGTACCGCTCTTCATAGCTTTGTAAATATCACTTTGCGCTGTATCGGATATTAATGTTCCGTCTATTTGTAACGTCGCACCATTCGGTGTAATAAGCCACTCGAATTTATGCCAGCCTGTTGAACGTAAAGCCCCGCTATCTTTCCAACGATTGCCTGCTGTACCCGCTGATGATGGTGCATAAGCCCAAGTATATTTCGTCGGGTTATGAATAACATCAGCCTCTGAACTTTGATAGAATGTCCCGGCAAAGGTAGCATTTTTGCCATCTACAATAGCAAATTGAGTTCTATCCGTCGCTGTCTTCTCGTCATTGGGATACGGGTCAAAATACCATGCTGTCATCTTATAATTGCTGCCAGCCGGCAATGCCACGTCTTGGGCTACCATTTCATTATTTGTATCATCCGAAGGTGTAATCGCTTTCAATCCAGAGCGGGACTGTGCATCGGACAGTGTGAATGACGAGCCTAATTTGCTCATAGATGTCATCGGACCATTGTTGTTCTCGAAGTCCTCCATGAATAACACTTCTGAGTCAGGGTAATAATCTGCCGTGGCCGTGATTGTCACCGGGACGCCGGGGGCACCTGGCGACGCAAATGTATAACCGTTAGATAAAGTAATGTTACCCTGATTATTAACAGTTAAAAGATGCGAATTGCTGGAATCATAACTTACCTCGTCAATAACCGGTCCTTTAACCAGACTGCTTAAAGGCGAACCTTTATAGGTGAGATTTACCCTGCCTGATTGACCTGCCGCTTGTGTCAATTCTAGTACAACGGAGTCAAAAGATTCGCCCCCTCCCGCAGCTGATGCTTCAGATAAAGGCGCCAAGCCGAACAGACCAGGGAATACCAACGTTGTAGCCGTAACTATCGACAAAGCTTTTTGCATCCATTTCGATCGTATCATTCTAAAATTTCCTCCCTTTGAAGTTAATAAATTTATACTTTATAAAAAATCTGTATCTATGGAAGTCTCAATAGACATAGATTTTTATAAACTTAAAAACTAACTATTCTAGTTCACTACTAATTCACTGAATCGATTACCGTTATATACGATCTTCAACTTATTTGTATTTGCAATTAACGCTCGCAAGTCAGATTCCGCCGATCCGTATAGAATGGAATCTTTCACATCTTCCAGTTTAAGCTTGGTGATTTCCGGTTTTGTGGTTAATGTGGCAACGACATCTTCGCCCATATATTTACCGATTACTGTCTCACCTACAGAAGCAGCAGCTAAAGACTCCCAGAACTTAAGAGACTCGGTATCTTCTTTGGATATATCCAAACGATTTAGCACTTTCTCTTCTTTGACCAGTCCCGCTGTCGCTAACGCAGCCGTTAATTTATCAGCAACACGAACATATTCCGCACTTTTTGATGTATACTCAACTTGTAACTCGGTGTCGCTTTTTTTCGTTTTCTTTACCTGGGTTTCTATCAAATCGGGCCAACGGGCGCCACTTAAATATTGCATGTATTGATATAAATCAAACTGAGGCAACCCATAGTAAGTCTCTCCTGAATCATCCATCTTAGCCCGCTTAACATTTTCTTCTTCCATGTCGGATTTAAGCTCATCAAAGCTTTGGTAAGGGGCGATTCCTCGCTTGTCTGCAATAAATTGCTCCTGCTTGGACATTAGCAATGCAGTCATCGCAGAATTTTTGGCGTATTCAGAGGGGGTTTCATGATTTTCGCCGTATTGACGTGTCCAGAAGCCCTCATCTACTTGGGCCCCATAAGTTCTGAAGAAATAGTCTACCGTTATAGCTCTCTGCTCTTTAACAAAAGATTGAAATTCTTCCTCTGTTACGGCGTATCCCTCTACTGTAAATATCCAATTTTCAGGCAGTTCCGCTTTTTTGTTAGTTAAGCTCAGCACGAGTAAAGCAAGAACAATCAGAGCGGTAAACAAGATAATCACTGTTGGTTTTCGTCTTGTAATCCCCATGTCAGCCCCCTTTCCAATATTCAACCTAGCTTTGCATGAAAGCCATGACAGTGAAATTCTTCGCCGTTGCAAGAGAAGTGCCCAAATTTAAATGGTTAGACATTATTGTAAGTTTAGCCAGCCCCTCATGTAAGCGCTTATTTAGACTGAATTAGAACAAATTTGACTTATGAAAAAATAGTCCAGTTCGCAACTTTGTGTGCTAGGGGATCAATATTTAAAAAGGGACTGTCGTTTGGTGTAAACGCTTTTATTTATGAATATTAATTTTAAAATTTTATTCACAAACACCTAGACACGGCGAAAATAGTTGTGATACATTTGTGCATAAGTAATGCTGCTGGGTTAGCAATTTCTACCTATAGGTGAAAAGTGACGTTGAAGATGCGATGATTTCCTATTTAAGCGCATATCTTCAAATCTCTTTAGCATATAAGTGAAGTGTCACTTACACCTTAAAGTTAAAGCGCTTAAACTTTATAGGCATGTGTAGCACTTATTGTTAAGCGTTTTACTTTGGAGATCATTCTATAGGGAAGGAGGATTCATTGACGTTAATTAAACTAACCATCACTTAAGGAGGAATTTTTGTGTACTCAATGAAATTGACCTCAGGCACAATGAAAGTGATAATCGTGACATTGAGGATGCGATGATTCCTTATTAAAGCGTGTATCTTCAAATTTCTTCAGCATATAAGTGAAATGTCACTTCTGTCTTAAAGTTAAAGCGCTTAAACTTTATAGGCATGTGTAGCACTTATTGCTAATTAAACTAACCATCACTTAAGGAGGAATTTTTATGTACTCATTGAAATCGACCTCAGGCACAATGAAAGTGATGTTACTTGTTATGCTTTCGGCGGTTATTCTTCTATCGACATTAGCCGCACCTGCACCGCTTCAACCAAAAGCTCATGGAGCGGGTGAATTGAAACCGTTTCCTCAACAAGTCAGCTATCCGGGCATCATTAAACCAAACCACGTCAGTCAATCCTCGTTGAACAGTTCAGTAGCTTCCTACTATGACTACTGGAAGGCTACTTATCTTAAAAACAACTTATCCTCGCTGCCAGGAGGATACTATGTAAAAGGTGATATTACTGGCGAAGCGGACGGCTTCGATCCGCTAGGCACATCGGAAGGCCAAGGATACGGTATGGTCATTACTGTGCTTATGGCCGGTTACGATACGAATTCCAGAATAATCTATGACGGTTTGTTCAAAACGGCCAGAGCATTCAAGAGCTCTAACAACCCGAATCTGATGGGATGGGTAGTAGCAGATAATACTGGGGCTCAAGGGCACTTCGGTTCGGCAACAGACGGGGACCTTGATATCGCTTACTCCCTTATTCTAGCCGATCGCCAATGGGGCTCGACCGGAACGATCAATTATTTGGCTGAAGCCAAAAAGATGATTGGCGCTATTAAGCTTAGCAATGTGACAACTAACAACAGACTGAACCTTGGTGACTGGGATACGAAGAGCGCCTTGAATACGCGTCCCTCCGACTGGATGCTCAGCCATCTACGGGCTTTCAATGAAGTAACTGGAGATTCAACTTGGCTGAATGTCATCAACAATCTGTATAACGTATATAGCCAATTTACTGCAGCTTATTCGTCTAGCACAGGCCTGATATCGGACTTCGTGGTAGGAAACCCGCCTAAGCCGGCTCCCCAAAATTATTTGGAAGAGTTCCCTGAAACAAATGAATATAACTACAATGCAAGCCGTGTACCGCTTCGTATCGTAATGGATTACGCCTTGTACGGAGATACCCGTGGTAAGGATATTGCCAATAAAATGGTGGTATGGATCAAAGGAAAAACAAGCAACAATCCGAACAATGTGAAGGACGGTTACCAATTGAACGGTGCGAATCGTGGTACTTATGCAACAGCGGTATTCGTAGCGCCTTTCATCTCCGCAGCGACGACTACCACCACGCATCAAGCTTGGGTCAATGCAGGATGGGACTGGATGAAGAATAAAAAGGAAAGCTACTTCAGCGACTCCTTTAACATGCTGAACCTACTGTTCATCTCGGGGAACTGGTGGAAGCCTACCTACAGTGCTGCGGATACACAAGCTCCCTCAGATCCAACGAATCTGACCGCAACAGCAACTTCAAGCAGCCAAATCAATCTGAGTTGGACTCCTTCCACTGATAATGTCGGAGTAACCGGCTATCGGGTATTGCGTGGCGGTTTGAAAGTAGGCACACCTACAGACACATCCTTTAGCGATACTGGTCTTACCGCAGCTACAGCTTACAGCTATACGGTAAAAGCTGTAGATGCCGCAGGCAACCTGTCTGCTAACAGCAATACCGCTATAGCAACTACAAATCCAACTCCTTCTGACAGCACCAACCTTGCGCTGGGCAAGACAGCGGTAGCCAGCTCTATCGAAGGTGCAGGATTTGAAGCTTCCAAGGCAACAGACGGCAACTCTACTACCCGTTGGGCTAGCATGGAAGGAAGCAATAATGAATGGATTTACGTCGATTTGGGTACAACCCAAAGTGTGAACCGCGTCAAGTTGAATTGGGAAGACGCTTACGCTAAAGGCTACAAAGTTCAGGTATCTAATAACGCAACAACATGGACGGATGCTTACGTAACAACGACCGGTGATGGTTCTATTGACGATATTACATTTACTGCAAATAGTGGACGTTACGTCAGAGTGCTGTGTACTGCTAGAGGTACCGTATACGGATATTCGATATTCGATTTTGAGGTTTACGGCTCTTAATTGAACAAAGCCTGGCGGATATGAATCCGTCAGTTTTTTTTGTTTAAGCCAGCGACGGTTCTATAAACCATATTATCACTGGATACACAGACATATTGGACTTCACTTCGAATATAGAAAAATAGATCATACTAAATCCCAGGAAATAAAAAAGCCGAATGGATTGTTCTCATCCACTCAGCTCATAGGTTTATTTTACAATAATCTGTATCGTATCACTTTCCGTAGTTCCACTTCCATTCATAAACTCACAGTGATATTGATAAATGCCAGGAGTTTTCCCTGAGATTTGTGTAACGGCCGATTGAGCACTTGGTGTTTGTGAAGATAAAGATTGCGTTTCAATGAGTTTGCCATTTTCATATAATCGATATTGTGCTGCGTTCGTGCCCCACCACATATTAGCAGTAATGTTATAGTCCCCATCTTGATCCCAGTTGTCACTAGACAACACAGGTTTGCCGGGATTCGCCTCAGTCACGGTGACGGTGTGTGGATCACATGAAGTCGTTCCATACAAATTCGATAACTCACATGTATACACATAGGTTCCATTCGGCTTTCCTTGAATAGGAATAATGGAAGTCTGGGCAGCAGGCGAAACATCGGCCAGTGACTTCGTTTTGATCAATTGGCCATTCTCGTACAACTTATACAGTGAGCCATTGTTTCCCCACCACATATTCATCGTAACTTCGTAATTGCCATCATTTATGCCTGTCGCAACACCGCTATTATTCGAAAGTGCCGGTTTACCTGGCACCCCATTTGCAAGCAATTGCGGGCTAACGGAATGCCGTTCGAACTTGACTGCATCAGCCCTCGTATAAATCATATCGGCAGGTAGAGTTGGCGGATCTACCGTTGTCGGAGTAACCCTGGTTAGACGAACGTACTCGCTGCCGTCTCCAGTAAAGTCGAACGTTCCTAGATTAACCCACCCTGACGAGCCGATGGTTGCATCAATATACGTGACCTCGGTAACCGACTGATGCTTCACTTCTACTTTGACATAATTATCGTTTGCCGTCGTATGGACGAGCTTGTAGATGGAGACCGTATATTTCCCCTCTGGGAACTGGCCTTTCCACGTCGCTGATGATCCTTGCACGGTAGAGTAACGGGACTTAACCCCAATTTTGTATCCGGCTAAATTGCTTTGGCTCCAAGATCCTTCTGTCGTGTATAACCCAGTTGTATTCGTGCTGTCAACAATAACCGTTAAGTCCCTGATTGCAATTGTCAAAGACGGCGTTGTTAAGGTCACCCCGTCAATCGTTACAGTGGCCCATACCTCAATATGATCCGTTTCTCCGTCGAGACTTAGAAGGGTCAACATACCGCTACTGTCCACTTCAGCCAGATCGGTTCGATCAACGAAATACTGCACATTTGCCTGTGATAGATCACCAATCAGACCGTTATCCAAATAGCCGGTCACGCTTAGTTGTGCGGTTTGAGTCATTTGCAGTTCACCCCGATCCGACAGGATCACCACAGACTCCAATTGCGGCATACTGTTTGGATCCACCCACATCATCGCATCGGCAACTACCCGTGACTTGTTGGCCTTATTGGTTAATTCGACATATCCGCTATCGCCTGCTGCAAAAGGATAATCTCCCAGGTGCACCCAAGTCCCATTGGCCGTTGTCTCATCAACGGTAACCGTCTCGGAGCCTCCACTATAATAAACGGTAAATGAGGCATTCGTTGCCCAATTTTCACTTGTAGCGGTTATTTGCGGAAGCTTGTAATACACACTGTAAGTAACACTTTCCGGCAGCTCAGGCCGCCATTTAATTTTGCTTGTCGCAGTACCGGCAGCCGATTTGGCGTACACATAGTTATCATAGTAATAATCGTTAGCCGTTGTATCCCGTATCCAGGCGCCTTCTGTCTCCGCCTCCGTATTATCCACAATTATCGATGAACCCTTCTGCCAATCCGGTTGAACCGGAGTTTCTTGTACCTGATCAGGCAAATAGAGTGTCCGCTTGCGGGTCTGTTTCCCGTCCGATTCCACATAATAAGTGAAGGTTTGGGATAAATCATTTACCCGTATCGACCATTCCATCGGATAGATCGTATCTGGAATGATCGTATACGTAACCCCGCCATCCAAGGAATAATGGATCGTCGCTGGTTTTGTCGTTTTTGCCTGCACATAAGCATCATAGGCCGTTTCGTCGGGCTTGACGATCAGCATACCTTTAACCGCATCTATTGGACTGTGGATATCGAAGAAATAGCTTGCCTCCGATGTATCAGCAGTTCTGACCTGGTGCAGCGGCACATCAATGTTGAGTCCTTCTACAATGATAGCGGTTATTCCTTTGCTTGAAACCGTGGCTTGAATGATTCCGCCACTCATAACCGCTTGCTCTGGTGTGCCATTGTCGCGGATGATGGTTAAAGTATAATCTTGTGCCGGGTTGAACCCAATGATTTGTGCATTCAATTCGATCGGAGTCTGGACTTCAGCTGACGATTCGTTGCTTAACCCGATGTAGAATTTATTCCCGCTCTCTCCCGTTATCCAGTTCAATTGAGGATGGTTGGTCTTAATAATCCCCTTGGGCATCCAGAGCCAAACGTCGGAATTACCGTAAAAATTCCCTGGTTTATTTCCATAGAGGTGATATTTGAACCATAAAAAATTAGTTTCAAAAACAGAAGGAAATGTAATACTACCTTTCGATTTCAACGTTTGTTCGCTGATCAAATAATCCATCGTTTGCCCGAGCTGTCCCGGGATATGGTGATAATAAATGGATGTAGCCCCGCTTGGGCCTTCCAGAGGAAACTCTGGCTCAAGTTGGCTAACGGCGAAGCCCTTATAGTAATAACCTGGATAACTAGAATATCGTCCAATAACTGCATTATGAGCAATATCCTGCAGCAGTTTATCACCAGTATAGAGCGACAATCTCAGCATGAATGGAGCTTCCTGAGCATTCATCCGATAATAGCCAGTTGTACTTCCCGCTTCAAACGTCAATCCATTGGGAGAAACAAGCCAACTATCCGCTTGTACGCCTCCGGCTACATCTTCTGGGAGCTTGATCCGAGGATATTGATATTTACCACTTTCCGGCCAATGGAACGACTCCGCGTAATTATACGTCTCAGGCTGCGGAATCGTAACGGCACCTTCAGGAACCGGACGAGCAACGAACATCGTTGCATACCGTTTGGCTTCCTTATAAGCGGCATTCAAGTATTTGGGATCCTGAGTTTCCTCGTAAAGCTCCAAGATCTCCATCCACAGCTTGCTATAATAATAAATGAACTCATTTTTACTAACATTAACAGATGCAGGCGTATCAATATGCTGCATGATATAGCTGTCGGCTGCATCCTTGGCAGCCTGTAAATACTGCGCATCTCCCGTCATACGATACATCATCAGGGGCTGAATAACAGGACCCCGGTCTTTCTGGTCAGGATCACGTACGAGGTACTCTTCTTGTGCCAGCGCCCCAATTCCTGCCGAAGTACCCATCATCTGATTGACAGCGGTTACGCTTGAAAAATCGAACGGCAAGGTTGCCATTTTCCATAACGACGGCACACCGTATACTGGCTTTTGCGTCGGCGACCAGCCTATACCATTTCGCGATAAGCCATACTGGACGGACGGCAATGCTCTCGTATCGTAGAGCTGGTCATCCCCAGTCAAATAGTAAGCCCCCAAAAGAACCGCATTCGAGCTTGTTCGAACGCTATCCTCGTTTTCGATGTCAATAAAGCCCTTGGCACGGCTCCACCACCCGCTGGGTGACGGGACATAATCAACAGAGTCATCTCCTTGCGGCTCTATCTTAAGTAAATCGATCATATTGAACATCGCGTCAGTAAGCGACTGATCTGATACATTTTCCCTGTATGCAGAATAACCGTACTCTTTGCGAAGAATATCCGCGTAGGACTCATACAAATTGCTTTTTTGAGCGATTAGTCCCATATGAAATTGATAAGTGCTTTCTGCGTTCATTTGCGAATAGGTCCCTAATTGAGGAGCATACAAGATTGGCTGCACGCTGCCATCGTTGTTGACAAGGCTCATGCCAAGCCTTTGCTTCGTAACGCCTCCCGTCGGTTCAAATTCAACCGGAAGCTCATCCGACGGTACAAATACCCCATATGTCAATGGATTCCCCGAACCGTCATTCTTCTCAATTAGACTCATCGGAGCGCTTAGTTCCCTTAAGCTTGTTGATTCCACTGAACCTACCATTTTGGCGTGTGACCTGAAACCATTTAACACTTCATTGACGCCTGAGATTTGCTCTGTTGTGAAGGACTGATAACCGATTACATAATTGCCATCCCTGCGAGGTGTAAAGGCGAAGGAAACATCAGGTTTGTCCCCTGACATGGACCAGTTCACTTGTAAATCGTAATCGCTTTCATGTGAAGAATCGGTTAATACCGCCGTGTGGCTGTCTGGGAAAACGATCTCGTCGAATGTAATCCAACGTTTGTTCATCGTATCGTAATAATTGGTTCGACTCCCCGCATTTCCATCCAATAAGACCCATTGTTCTTCAAGTCTTTCCGCTACATTATTGACAGGCACCCAGTTCCCCGTATCCGTGTCTTTGTAGAACATATCACGAACGATAGTTTTCCCTTCATCCCAAGCTGCTTCATAAAAGGTCGCTTTATAGCTGGCATTCTCGATGCTGCCTTTTTCCGTGTAACTGAGATTCGCCAATGTACGGCTGCGCAGCGGAGGCAACGGTGGAGCTTGCTGCCGTATATTCCCTTCAAATTTGACCGCATCGGCCCGCGTAATGATCTTTCCGGTCGTAGGTTGTGTTCGAGTCAGTCTGACAAATTCGCTATCATCACCGCTGAAATAATAGGACCCCAAATCAACCCATCCGGCCGATGGCCCCGACGAGGGTCTCAGATCCATAAACATGACATCCGTTATCCCATTGTGAACAATTTCGATTTTAACGTTACTGTCTGCTTTATCCGCCCAATCAAGCTTGTTGAACGAAATTTTCGCTGTCCCTGCTTCTAATCGCGGATTCCATGTGATGCTTCTTCCTACTGCATCGGTAAATTTCGAACTGGAATTATTATATCCCTTCACTCCCGTACTTGTAGTCCAATCAGGAGCGGAGAACCCGTTATTTGCGTTATCTACATCAGTGGTGACGACATCATCAATCGTGAGGCTTCCATCATCTATGATGATCGTCTTATGAGGCTCTTTTTGCTGAATATTCCCTTCGAACTTAACCGCATCTGCACGAGTAAGTATCGTGCTGGTTGTGCTGGTAGACCGAGTTAATCTAACGAATTCGTTACCAACTCCAGAAAAATAGTACTCTCCCAAATCAACCCATCCCACAGAAGCGCCAAATGAAGGTCTCAAATCCATAAAAAGAACATCCGTCGTTCCATTGTGGACGATTTCAATTTTTACATTGCTATCCGCTTTATCTTCCCAGTTAAGCTTGTATAACGAAATTTTCGCCGTTCCCGCTTCCAATCGTGGATTCCATGATATCGTTCTGCCTGCTGTACTCGTATATTTGGAGCTGGAGTTATCATACCCCTTCACCCCTGTACTTGTGGTCCAATTCGGAGCCGAATATCCGTTGTTCTCGTTACCCACATCAGGTGTCACAACATCATTGATCGTGATGCTCCCGTCATCGATGATAATCGTCTTATACGGTAAGGTCTCTGCATAAGCGGTCCTTATTCCGTCTAGGCTGAAAGGAACTAATATCGTCACGATGAAAACGATTAAGAAAAACAGCTTCCTTTTTATCATACAATTCATAGCCTCCCTTAAGTTGATAACGCTTTCAAAATAATAAAACCCTCCTTTGTTCGAAGATCATAAAGAAGCAACCAGCCGTATCCTTCTGGCTAATCCCGCTCCGTCGTTTTTATCATAGCATGTCACAGAACTGTGAAATTTCTTTGATTTTAAGAATTTCTTATAAGATTTTAAGCAAGAAGAAACGACTTTGTCTTCCTTTAAAAAAGAGACCTACATCATAACTGGCCGCTCAACTGCAGTCAGTATGATATAGGTCTTTCAATTGAATAAAACCTTATGATTAATTATAATGGCGGCTGCACCAATAACAACTTCCCAAGCTGGATCACCGTTTGATCATACCAGTCTGGATGCTTCCGAACATGCTCAATACTTCGTTCATTGCCGCATGCCTCAAACACAGCCGCTTTGTCTGTCTTTTCGGTATCGACTTCGAAGCGAACCGTATGTTTCCCATTCGGGAGCTCCGGCAAGAATACATACTGATTTCGATTATGATCGTTGTATAGTGTGAATCGATCGACAATAAAGGGTTCCCCACCATCCACCGACACCTTCAATCTGCCAGAATCAGGCCCCCCGATATCGAATAACCCGATATGGGTTCCCTCGAACTGCACCGTAATAGCCTCTCCAGGATCGACTGCTCGCCACAGGCCGGGAAACAACCAATTGTACTCACGCACTAAAGCACAATCATCGGGAGTCATATAAGACCATCCTGCGGAAAAATCGGTAAAACTATCCAGTGACAGCATGGAAGCATACTCCCAAGGATTAGCCGGGACTAACGGATTCTGAGGTAAGTGATGTACTGACCTTCCTGGATGCTCCTGAAGTTCTCTAATTTTCTCAAATGACCGCGTGATCGTATCCGTGTAAATCTGGTGTCCCTCGGGAATAGTCGGATGGATCGAATCATGCGTAAAAACAACGGCTCCGGAAATGGACAAGTCTTCCCTTGAGGTAAAAACGAGTTTTCCCTCCGACACCAAGTGACTGACCGCTACGCCCAGATGAATCGAAGGAATACCGTAATGGTCGGCCACTTCCTCTTGCATTAGAGCCCCCTTCTGGTATTCTCCAGACTGAAATAAGACCACATCCCGCTCCTTCAGCGTATAAACGAACAGGATATCGGTAAACCGGCTCCGCTTGCGGATCTGACGGACAATCCCTTCGATCCGCGCCTTGGATTCTGGATCTCCACCATCATTACCGACAAATTCAACAAATACTAGATCAGGCCGATGAAGCAGTACATCTGTCTCCAAACGGGCACAGCCCAAATCCGATCCTGTCCCATCAATGCCTGCATTCACAGTGCGGATATCCGCCTTAGGATATTGCTTACGAAGCCAATCCGCCGTCATGACCCTGTAGCCTTCAGATCGCGTATTACTGCCGCCGAAATAGACGATTGTTACGGTATCCCCATTTTCCAATTTTTGAATTATATTGGGGAGCCCTTTACGAGGGAATAATTCCTTCATCGTGACTTCACCTGTCCTCATTTATCGATTTTAGGAGCAAACAATTTTACAGCAAACACTTCAAAATAAGGCGAACCATAAGTTGCGCAGAAATTAATTCGGATTCGGGTTACACGTTTCGCATCCATCTTATGTTTATTCAACGTTAGATAATTTCCACGAGTTATGATTGTCCTCTCGGTTCCGTCTTCTAAGGTCAAGGTCATATCATAATCTTGGATAAGGGACTCAATCGGGTCGTTGAAATGCTCCAAATCCAGCTGCGAATTAAAAACAAGATGGAGTTCGTCCAGATTTTTGGGGCTTGCAAAACAGAATTCCAACCATTCCTGTCCTTCCGTATGTTCAGAAATCCAGCCGTTCGGTTGGCCATAAGGTCTGGAGTAGCCATTAACGACATTCTCAGGACTATACATATTCTGAGCTGGCATCAGGTCCTTAAAGCAAATGCTCTTATTGAATTTCTTCAGCCTAGACGGCTCTTCCGGCCTATAATGGAAGCTGACCGCGCCTGTCAAATTCTCTTCATTACCGTATATGGCAAGGCTCGCCGTGCCCTCCAGTACGATGTAAATTTTGTCGTCAGCCGGTTTCTTGCAGTCCAAGTCTAACGTAATCCAGTCGTCATGACCGGCTGTAATAACCAAGTGGTAGTCTCTCAATTCGCTGGTTGGAATGTAGTTTTCCTTCCGTTCCCCGCCAAACAGCTTCACATGTAGAGTTTCCGAATGCTTGGACCTATTTTTAATTTTGATCCGTACGCTTTTAGCCACGGATGTCTGAATCGGCAAGACCAAACACAACCCTTTCTCCAAGGAATTCTCTTCGGTTGGATGAAGATTGACATAGCTGCGCTGAGACGAGGCACGAATAGTTAATCCGTCAGCGAAGTAAGGATCCAATTCCTCTTGAAGGCCTACAATGGTTTGCCCGTCTCGAAGCAGTAGCGCCTGCAGCTCCCCCATATGAGCTTCGACTATGGCCGCGGGGTCTACCTCATATTTCGAGCACAACGAAGCAGCTGTTCCAACCGCCTGCCCCATACAACCGCAGGTTGCCATAACCCTTGTAGATCCGAAAGCCACATGGGTAGCACTTATATTGCGACCAGCGAACATAAGATTAGGAATATTTCGTGAATATAAACTGCGGAAAGGGATATTGTACAAACCAGGCACGAAATTCCAAGCTGTAGCCGGCCCCTCATCGTAGATGCCCTTATTAGCATGTAAATCCATATACCATCCACCGACGGATACAGCATCTTCGAAATGAGGCTTTGCTGTGAGATCGTTCTGAGACAACATGTGATCCCCAATAAACCGCCTCGACTCCCGCTTTCCCGGGATCGGGCATACATAATCCAAAATGAGATTGTCTACATCATCAAATTCACCGCTATTTTTGAGATAATCCCAAATCCCGTACACCAATTTCCGCAGCTCCAACGCGATGTCTTCATTATTTTTGATAATATCCATATGTCCGCCGTATTCCAGCCACCACAATCCGCCAAGCCCGTTGATTTTTCTTGGAAAAGCCCGATGGTTTAAGCCTTTTCTGATACTATCGAAAAAGGCCAACTTCGTAATATCATACGCAAAGCCAGGTCTTTTGTATGGAACGGAATATCCTACGTCACGGGCTTGAAACAGGATCGTATCGCCCATGGTGTAATGGTCCGCCACTTCAGGAGCCAATTCTTCCTTGTATTCATGTTTCGCTTCTCTCCCCCATCGGAAGAGAGCACCTGCCTGATATCCGACAACTCCATCTCCGGAGCAATCAATATAGGTTCGGCTTTCAAAACGAAATTTCCTTTCGGAAGCCAATTGAAGGCCATCCACCCATTTAATTCTGCCGTTCTCCATGCCCGTTTCATGCACGCATGTATTCAGAAATAGAGAAATGTTAGGCTCAGCATAGACCATATCCAACAAGACCGTATCCGAAAGTGAAAGCATCAGCTTCTTGTTGTATAACGGATTATAGTGGAAAATCTTCAACTTGAGTTCTTCCACCAACCCTCCTTCGCGTGCATAATAGGATGGACTGTTTCCGAGATAAGCCGACCCGTTGATATGAACCCTGACCTCGCTGCTCGCATTTCCCCCAAGAACCGGTCGATCATTAATAAGTGACACTTGCAGCCCTTGGCGTGCGGCAGCAATGGCAGCGCATATCCCAGCAATACCTCCGCCGACGACGGTTACATCTGCTTTAATAAGCTCCATTTTGATAACCTCCATGATTAGATCCTTCTATCATGGTAATCCATTTGCTCCCTTTTTTTTTACATGATTTCGCGAAAAAATCACACATTTTTCGCAACCTTAATTGGATTCATACCGTGTCATTTTTATCCGATATTGCTTAGGAGTATCACCCGTATATTCTTTAAATAACTTGCAAAAATAACCTTCATTCACAATTCCTACTTCCTCGCACAATTCCAATATAGAATAATCCTGAACATTTAACAGCTCGAGAGCTAATTGGATTTTTTTACGATTGATGTAGCTGATAACGCCTTCATTCATTGTTTTTTTGAATAAGCTGCTAAAATACGATGGAGCTAAATTCACTTCCTCGGCAATCGCTTCGAGCGTTAATCGCTGTTTCAGGTTTTTGTCTATAAACCGCATAGCACTCATGATTTCTATACGATGCAAAAGTTGGCCAGCGTGTACATATTCGAAGGTAAAGTCGCCAATATAGGCAAGCTGCTCCCGAAAAGCTAAAAATTCTATGGGAAACTCTGCTACTTCCGTGGCTAACTTGTTCCCCGATTTAAACTTCACAATAATGTCCCTGTATAAGTCTCTTAACATAGGCGCCATGATAGACTTATGGATTTTATGGTCCTTAACAAATTGGTTCAGATCAGCAAATGCTTTCTCAAGCTCTTCCTTGGAAACCTTTCTTTTCACCCCAGCAAGAAAATCAGCCAATTTCTGTTGAACTTCTTCTTTCCTGTCATTCTGGTACTGGAACCGATGCATAGGTGTTTTTACAACTTTCTCTGTATGATAATAGAAATCATCACTCACATTTTGTGCTTCCGTGTAAGCTTGTTTGATGGATTCCCAGCCTCGGTGCTGACCTCCAAAAGCGACGGAAACCCTTTGATTCAAATATTGATGCAAGTGGGAGACGATCTGCCCCCCCAATGTCTGGCAATCATATTCCGTTTCCAGATCACTGCGATTATTTTCCCAGGAAAGAAAGCCAATAAAACGATTATCGGATAGATCCGCAGCTACACCACTGCCACCATTCATCACCGTTTCTTCGATTATATTTGTAATCGCATACCTCAAGATGTTCTGATCAGACGCTGAATAATCGTTTCGGAAACTTTCATACATATTCATTTCGACAATGAAGCAGCGATAGTTGGCTTGAAAGAAATGGAACTGCATACGATTGGCAAAATCCGATGCCCGATGAGAAGGAATTTCGCCTCTGATAAGCTCGTTAAAAAATTGCTTGCGGACTCTATATTTATTTTCAAGCACGGATACGTTTAAAGATTGAAATTCCGCTTCTTTTTTCTTAACTTCATTTAAAATCCCGGCTGCCTTATCTAAAGCCCGATCCAAATCCGCATCTCTGAGCGGAACCTTAACAATGTACTCCAATACGTTGGCTTGAATAGCTCTCTGGGCGTATTCAAAGGATGAATAAGCGGTCAAAAGAATGAATTGGGTATGGGGAAGCTTTGGCTTTAGCTGCTCAATCATGGAAATCCCATCCATACGCGGCATTACGATATCAGATATTACGATATCCGGTTTAAGCTTTACGATCTCCTCTAGCCCTTTCAGCCCATTATTCGCTTTTCCCACTAAATGAAATCGCCTATCCCTAAGGGAGAGCTCGTGAAAAAACAATTCCAATCTCTGTATGATTAGATCTTCATCGTCAACAATGAAGCAGGTGTAGTCTCTCATCATCATGCATCTCCTTTAAACAAGCCTGCTGGGAATAAGGCGCGAACCCGGGTTATTTCCTTAGGTATGCTAATGATTTGGAGTCCGAATTGTTCACCGTAGTGAAGTCTGATTCGGTCATGAATATTGTTTAACCCGATTCTTTTTCTTTTCAATTCCACATCCCCCGGTTCTGAAATTAGAATATGCTTTATTTTATCAGCTGGAATTCCCTCGCCTTGATCAACTACTTCTATGATGACATTGCCGCCCTCCCTGTACGCATGAATAGTAATAGGGCCTTCGATCCCCCCTCCGTTATAACCATGGAAGATACTATTCTCCACAAGGGGCTGCAGCAGCATTCGAAAAACCGGAAAATCTATTAGCCCTGCCTCGATATTTTCGATTAAGTGGAAGTTTCTGTTGTAGCGGATGTTCTGGATCGCGATATAGTCCGATACATTTTGCAATTCCTGACGCAGTGATACCTTCTCCGAAGCGTCGGCTATCCCATATTCCAATATTGAAATGAGAGACTCGATCACCACATCTACTTTCTCTATTTGTCCGAGTCGTATGACATTGCTGATAGAACCAAGTGTGTTATATAGAAAATGAGGGTTTATTTGAGACTGCAGCACTTGAATTTCCAGCTTGCGTTCAAGTTCATTATGAAGCTCTGCTCCCCGAATCAGTTCCACAATTTGCTGCAGCATACGATCGAATGCTCGGGAGAGATCTCCAAACTCATCGTTTCGGTTAATCGATATTGTAGTTGTGAGGGAGCCTTGCTCCACCCGCTTCATTTTTGTTTTGAGTGCATAGAGCGGGTTCCTTATATATTTGGCAATAAAGAAGGAAACGAACAGACTTAAGAGAAAACCAGCAGCTAGAAGCTCGATATAATAGGTTTCCAATCTGGATAAAGCAGCTTTCAAGCGTGATTCATCGTTGATTGAGATGATGGTCCAGTTGAATTTTTCAGTCGGTTTTTTCAGAAGGGAGACTTGAATCCCCTCCTTGGTGTGCAGTTGAAGGTTTGTTTCTGTAGTACCCAGAATTTGTTCCGCTGACGTTTCACCGATTGAAAAAGTATGATCTTGAACATTCAGGGGGCCTTTATTTTCCGAAAATCCGGCAATGATTTTTCCAGATGCGGTGATTAGAGCCAAATTCATTTGTTCTTTTTTATTAATCTTGAACAAGGTATCTTCAATGGCATTTAGGTCTAAATCTACTGCAATGGCCATAGGAAACGGAGCGCTGTTCAGATATCGGACCATCGTAACTGTCCAGCCGGAATATTTAGATTTGTAAGGATCACTGACAAATGTAATTCTTCTATTCTTGTCAGCTGCATCAAACAATGGTTCTCTTTCAGCTAAAGGTTCATCAAATATTCGGGTAGGTGTACTTCCGCCTAGAATAGATAAATCGCTTTTGATCAAATAAATATTACTGACGTAATTACTGTTGAGTTCATACAGCTCTCTTAATTGCTTTTTAATCACGTCCGGATTGTCAATGTTGGCTTTCACCGATGACTCGACCGAGAACAGCATGGTCTGGAAGGAGGAGAAATTAACTGTGAAATACTGATCAATCTTATCAAGTATCTGGTTGGTGTAATAAATGTCAGAGGTTCTTATTTCCTTTTGGACATAGCGATAAGACAATTGGCTTATCAAGATTATGCAGCTTAATACAAATGCAAACACGATAAAAAATAGTTTTAAAGGCAAGCTGATTCTTCTTCGCATCGATCATCTTCCTTTTAAATCTGTAATAAACAAATAATAGCATATGATAAGAAGAAACGCCTTCGGCGTCCTTTTTAAGGACGATAAGCGTTTCTTCGAAAAATAGAAGGATAAAGGATAAAGTAAAACTTATACTTTCTTATATTTCAATAAAGAGAGGGGCTAATTATAGCCGCTCTCTTCGTTTGATTTACTTGATTAAGCCTGCTTCTTTAAATTGCTTGATTACTGAGTCTTTATACTTCTGCATGTCAAACTTAGTTTCCAATGTATTGAGGAAATTGTCCCAGTTCGAAAGAGGTTCTTTGCCAGTCATAAATTTGACCAAGCTTTCATTAATGTAACGTTGGCGGTCAGCTGCCAATGAATCGTTCGGGTCTTCAGTCAATAAATTCCCGGGCAACGTAGCCGCCACGTATTTCTGATTGTTCTCAAAAGCTTCTGCCGTCTTAGGATTCTGGAAGCTGAAGTACTCAGCATCATCTCCGCGACGCGGCATTCTATAATGATCGACCCATAAGTACTTTTCTTTCATTTCCTTTGATAATTCGGAGGTTTTATTTTTGATCTTGCCGTCTACCAAATCCCAATGAATCCCTTTAATTCCTTATGCAAAATTCGGATATGCTTCTTTGTCGGTAAAGAGATAATTCAGCATGGACAAGATCCGAATGATTTTGTCCTTATCCGCTTTCTTGGATATGGCCCATGAATTGCCTTGGAACGATTTTCTCTCTACAATTTGATCACCATAAGGACCTGTCATTGGAGGAATGACGATCCATTCCGGCACCTCTCCACTGATTTCTTTCATTTTTTGCTGATAATCTGGTTCCAGCCTGCGGGCATCTCTTATCATAAAGCCAACTTTACCCTTAAATAACTTTTGGTCCAATAAATCGGGAGTATTCATCGTCACCCAGTCTGGATCTACAACTTTAGCTTCCATCATTTTATTGATATAAGCGAGTGCTTCTTTCATTTTTGGGTCGGTAAACAGGAACACTGGTTCATTGTCTTTCACATCAATGGCTGAGGGAGGATTGACACCAAACATCCACATCAAACTATCGAAGCCATAGGTTTGCAGATTGCCTTCTTTATTCATACCGCCTATGAATCCGTACGTATCATTTTTACCATTGCCGTCCGGGTCTTTCTCTGTAAAGGCTTTCATAACTTCAAATAGCTCGTCAGGTGTTGTTGGCACTTCCATGTTCAGCTTTTTCAGCCAATCATTACGGATAAAGAAGCTTCGACTAATACCGTTTACGTTATCATAACCTGGAACCCCAATGGTTTTTCCCTGATAGGACATCGCCTCCCAGGAGTCTTTGCTAAAACGTTTCTGCAGTTCAGGGAATTGATCCAGATATGGTGTCAAATCCGCAAGAACCCCTTGGTCATAATATTGCGCGAGATCAGCCCGGCTCTTTAAAAAGATCAAATCTGGAATATCTCCGCCAGCAATGAGTGTATTTAATTTAGTCGTTGCTTGCCCTGATTGCGGAATCATCATTTCCAAGTCGATATTTACTGCTTTCTCCAACATTTGGCGTTGGATATCTTCTTCACGGGGAGGAATCGGAGCAGCAGCATTGAAAGTTCCTTGGTTAAACATCGAAATTTTCAATTTGGTTTCAAAGGGACTAGACTGTCCTTGTGAATTACCCGAAGCTGTCGTTGTAACCTCTTTTTGTTCCCCACAGCCTGACAATACTGTTCCCACACCGACCATTGCTGTCAGAATAGCAAATGTAATCGCTTTACGTTGCATAATGACCTCTCCTTTGCTTCTATATTATCACGGTTTCCCCGTAACAACTCAGGTTGGAATATCTTTTTAACCTTTAACCGATCCCAAGAGCACACCTTTGGTAAAATGCTTTTGCATAAATGGGTAAACGATCAAAATCGGAACTGTAGTCACGACAACTGCTGCCATTTGTATAGCGAACGTACTAACAGCTCCGGTATTGGCAAGCGAATCAGCACTTTGTGTTGCGACGTTAAGCAGGATGTTGCGTAAGATCACTTGAAGCGGCATTAAGTTGGAATCATTGATATAAACAATAGCGTCGAAGTAACTGTTCCAATGCCCGACTGCGTAAAATAATGAAATTGTGGAAAGGACGGGCAAGGACAGAGGTAAAATGATCCGCCATAACGACTGAAGTTCACTTGCACCGTCTACCCTCGCTGATTCCTCGATTTCAGCAGGCAATTGCTCGAAAAAGCCTTTAATGATCACCAGATTAAATGCACTAATGAGATTTGGAATAATCAATACCCACGGACTGTTTAGCAATCCCAGAGAGCGGACAAGTAAATAAGTAGGAATTAATCCTCCTCCAAACATCATCGTAAAGACAATGAATAGTAAAAATGGGCTGCGACCCGGCAAATATTTTTTGGATAACGGATATGCCGCGATAACCGTAAAAAACACATTGAGAGCAGTGCCTACAATCGTTCGAAACAATGTAATTTTATACGCCTGCCCAATACCATGAGAAATGAATACTTCTTTATAGGCTAGAAAGGTAAAGGTTTCTGGTATAATAACAATTCCTCTTCTTAGTACTTCCGATTCTGGCGTTACTGAAACAGCAACCACATATAGAAAGGGTAGTAAGCAAAGTAAAGCTAGCAAAATAAGAATAAAATAAACGAATGCTTGCCAAACCTTTTCTCCGATTGTCAAATTGATCATTTTGATAACCACCTCACCAAATTTGCCCATCGAATTTTTTGGCGAGCTTATTCGCTGCCAACACTAAAACAAATCCGATGACCGCTTTAAATAATCCCACAGCAGTAGCCAAGCCAATCTTAAGTCGCTCGAGCCCTTCACGGTATACCCATGTGTCTATAATGTCGATCTTCTCCTGATTAAAGCTGTTGGCAAACATGAATATTTGGTCAAAACCAGCATCCAGAATATGGCTTAATTTAAGGATCAGCATCAGAATCATAACGCCTCGAATGCCGGGAAGTGTTACATGCCATAGCTGTCTCCACTTGGAAGCGCCATCAATTCTAGCCGCTTCATATAAGCTTGGATCGATTCCTGCTAATGCTGCAAGGTACAATATCGCTCCCCATCCAATATCCTTCCATATCTCAGATAAGATGATCAGCAGTCTGCCCCAGGCAGGTTCCGTTAGGAATGAGATGGGTTCAACTCCAGTTTCCTTCAAAATCATGTTAAAGAGACCATCCCCTGGGGCTAATAATGCCACCATCATTCCATAAACAATGACCCATGATAGAAAGTGGGGTAAATAAGTGATCGTTTGTACGATTTTCTTAAACCATTGGGTATAAACTTCATTGAGCAGCAAAGCAAGTATGATAGGAGCTGAGAAACCGAACAACAGCTTATACAGGGATATGATAATCGTATTTCTCATGATGTCCCAGAAATAAACGCCGTTCATAAAATCTGTGAAATTTCTAAATCCCACCCATGGGCTATCCCATAGTCCCAAAGCCAGGTTATAGTTTTTAAAGGCAATAATGATTCCCGCCATAGGAATGTATTTGAATACGGCAAAGTAAACTAATGCCGGGAACAAGAGAGCGTACATCACTTTATACTTTTTTATCGTCCTTATCCATGAGTTCCGCTTTTTGGGGAGGGGAATGGCGTCCGCTGCCAATTTTGCTTGCATATCATCACCTCGTCTTTATTTGTATTTGTATAATAGCATCCCCCTACTGGATAAATTTCTGTAATTTCAAGAATTTCTTATAAGATATTAAGTAAGTACAGCCCTGGGTAAATCCAATGCAATAGGCATGATTGTCTTGCATTAAAGCTTGTACAATAACTCTGACTCGAAAGTTTGAGTATAGACCAAATACAATCCTGTGGTTCCAACAAAAAAAGCCCTGGAAAAAATGGGCTTAATTTAATGAGTCATGTTTTTTTATATAATGCATTCACGTATTTTATTTTCCACTAACAAAAACTACATTCATGAGCAAAAAAGGCATCCTCCAGCGTAAGTTTAGAGTTCTCAATATATAAATCAATAATGCTTATGACTGAGCCAAAATTCCTTTAACAAACAATGAGACACTAAGCTTGTAGAACTCTTCCTCGGTGACGAATTGGGATTGATATTGCCTGTGAATCAGCTCGCTCATCTGAAATCCGTAACACATCGAGAGAAAAGTCATTGCGACAAGACGCTCATCCTGTCTGGCGATAACTTTTTTCTTCTGCAAGCGTTCAAAATATTCAACCAGCAAGGAGTGAAGCTTAGCCGGCGGATCCGCGAGCACTCTGTCTAATTCGGGAAGCATTCCTTTGTCGCGGATGCCAATCAAAATGATGTCCGCATTTTTATGGAAAAACAAACGGTACTGCTGACTTACATTTAGCAGATCGACTTCCGGATTATCGGTCGCTTCCTCTTTTAACAGCTTCTCAAATTGCGGAATATCCGAATGTCTTTCAATGATGGCTTCCAATATCCCTTGCTTACTTCCAAATTGCCGAAAAATCGTAGATTCATTGACTTTAGCTTCTGTTGCAATGGCTTTGGTGCTTACTCCCCGATAGCCATTCTTTTTGATGAGCCGTGTCGCGGCTTCAATGATTCTGTCTGAAGTTTGCATTGTATTTCTCCTTTTGCATATGTTAAACCTATTCTACTACAAGTTCTGCAGTCAGGTACCAATTGCGTGAGCGTGCCCTTTTACTATCATATCGAAAAGAATAAATGCAAGCAAGTACTCGCTTGCATTTATTCTTTTCATTCTCTATAATAATGACTTAGTCAGTATGCCTTATTCTAAAAACATATACGTAAAGGAGAATTTTTATGAAGTATGGACGTATTATCCAAAAACCTCGCGTTAAATTTTTTGAAGTCGCAGATGGCGTCTTTGCTGGTATTACGCCGTATCGTGGGATCAGTTGGGCCAATGCCGGATTCATCAACAAGGGTGATGGGTTGGTGTATGATACGTTCTTCGATTTGTTCCATGCACGGGAAATGCGGGAAGCTTTTATGGAAGTAAGCAACGGCGGCTCTCCCGCATATGTCGTGAACTCGCACTATAACAGCGACCACGCCTGGGGAAACAAAGTGTTTGAAGATGCTTGTATTATTATGCACAAGGAAGCCTCCAGAGAGCGTCTCACCGAAAATATCGCCTGGATGGACAGCGTCATCAGAAGAGGAAAGAATTCTCCGGAATCGACTCCGGGCGAGCGGTTTTTTGCAGCGGAATTTGAAGGGTTCGACCTGGAAGGCGTAGAATGGGTGCTCCCGAGTATTGAGATAAAGGACGATATCAACATCCGTCTTGGCGATACAGAAGTTATGATTCACAACGTAGCTCCAGCCCACTCTGATAGTGACTTACTATTGTGGATGCCAAAAGAAAAAGTGCTGTTCGCTGGCGATGTCGTGTTTAATGGTTGTACGGCATACAGCGAAGAGGGAACCCTCAATTGGGTTAAAGTGCTTGATCGCATTATTGATGAAATTAAACCCGAAATCGTTGTTCCAGGGCATGGCGCCATTTGCGGCTTGGATTTCGTGAAGGAACAGAGAGACTACCTCTTGAACCTGATCAGCGAGTTCAACAAGCATTACAATGATGAAATCGATTCCTTGTCCCTGACCAAGCAAATGGATATTTCCCGCTTCCTTCATTGGATTCAGCCAGAACGCTTGTATGTTACAGTGGATATCCTATTGAAAAGCAAACGAGGGTTGCCACCCCTTCCAGTTTGGAACGAGGTGCCTGCTAAGCTGGAAGACATGAAAGCTTTCTTGGCTGGAAAATATGACAATCAGATCAAGCCATGGGACCCTATGAGTGTTTGGCAAGAATAGCAATTTACAGCTAACCTATGAAAACAAAAGAACGGCCCTGTCGCTAATGATGCGAACAGCGGCGGTTCTTTTGCATTGTTCCAAGGAATTAAAATCGGTGATTAGAAACGATTATGATAGAAAATGGAGAAGGACTATGACTTACTAGAGGAGAATCTCCCCAATTGGATTGGAGAGATTCCCGTTGTTGTTGTATTTATTATTCCAAATAGCCTTCGGCAAGTTTCATTAGGGTTTCTTTGCTTACTTTATTTATGTCACCACGTAAAGTATAGGCGTATTTCACCTTTTTGTCTGGGCTCTCGTATACCCATTTCAGCTCGTGCGTCTGCGAAGGAGCAAATTCTGTATGCAGCATTTCTACTCCCTTCACTTGAATCTTCTCCTGCTTAAATTCAACCTTTTCGTCAATATACATTGTAGGGTCGCTCTTTCCACTCAGATTAGTGATATCAACCCCGATTTCATCTTCGCCATTTTGATACGTAGCAAAGAGAAGGAAAAACTGATCTGTCATTTCAACCGGCATCATGGCATATCCCTGATTGGATTCTTCGGCCTGCTTTCTCAGTTTTTCTGCCATTTTCTTTTTTTCTTCCGAAGAAGGAGGATTCACTTCCTGAGCATTTTTAAAGATTACGTCCGCCTTCTGGAATGTATAATTTCCATTGATGTTGTCTGCGATCTTAATGGATTGATCCGTAAACTTATCACGCAATTGAGATGAATCGTGGAAGATAGTCAACTTTGTTCCAAGATCTGTTTGATGGTTCGGGTTATTGGCAACCATATAGAAAAGCCCAGCTTCCCCGTTCTTTAGCACCTTTTCCTTCAGTTCAAAAAATGCCTTGAACCGCGCTGCCTCATCTTTCGATTCTGTTTTTTCGTAATCTTTCGTAGATTTCGTTTCATATACGACTTTGCCATCCTTATTGGTCAAAGAATGATATTGAACTGCCGCATAACCCGTGGAGGCCATTAACATCATCCCTACACACGCAGTCAGAACAACTTTATATTTCATAAAAAACCTCTCCTTTTCTTTTGGCTTAGCATGTATTATTCTCATTACTTTTCCTGTCAAGTCGGCGTCAGGAATGCTCGCGTCATCAAACAGTTTTTTCAAATCCCGATCCCTGTCCATATTCATACACTCCCACTCCCTTCACTTGAGCATAATACTTTCGAAATTTTGCAGATGTACGTTCGTACCTTTTACGAAGGCTGGCGCTGTTTTTACCGAGAATCAATCCGATCTCCTGATAGCTTTTATCCTCGACACAACGTAAGATTAACAAATTACGCTCTTCCGCCGATAATTTTGCCATGGCCTGATGTACGGATTCATCAAAATAGTTGGCTTCAATATGCAAATCGACTTCATTATTTTCTTTATCATCCTGGTAAAAGAAAGGTAAATATTTCACCAACTTTCGCTTACGGATGATGTCGATACATTGATGGTAGGCAATCTTGTATACCCAGGCGCCAAAATCGATCTGATATTGGGTATATTTTTTCAAGGTGCGGAAGGTCTTCAAAAATACCTCCTGTGCGTTTTCCTCGGCTTCGGCATAATTGCCCAGCATGTGATAACAGTAGAGAAAAATCGGTTTTTGATAAATGTCCATGATTTTCTCGAATTGTTCTGTGTTCCCATCCAACACATCTGCAATAATCTGATTTAACTCCGTATCATTCAAGCTGTCCCCCCCCTTTCACTCTATACAACGAAGAGCTCGACCTAAAATGTGACAGCAATAAAGATCATTACAATCTAAATCGAGCTTCGCAAGGAGCTTGTACGATCCTTTTCCGTTGATTTAATAGTTACGTTTCCCTTGTACAGCCTATCTTTTTTTTACACTCTATCTGTCTATTTCACTCCTATATATTTTTACATATATTAACATTGTGTTTAAATCTATTGAATGGAGTGATATAAATGAGTCTTTATGTACAGAATAATACCTCTAACTATATTTGGCTTGCTATTGCTCACTATGATCCGACTTGTAGCCCTACCACTTATGTTAAAAAGGGTTGGTACCGATTAGTCCCAGGCAGAAGTTCACTTATAGTAACTGGCTCATCCGCAAATCAAAGTTACTATTATTACGCGTATGACAATTCCGGAAATACATGGAGCGGTAATTTCTACACGTATATTCCTAATGCAGTCTTCAATATGTGTTGGATAGAAAGATGCCAGGGCACAGGCTGTAACAGGGTAGGTTTCCGTGAACTCAAAGTTGGGAATTCTCAGAATTATACTTTAACTTTTACGAATAGAACCAATAATTCAGCAAAATTAAGAAATGCTATATTGTCAAAAAAAGGATCTCTAAAATTCAAATTGGATAGATCGAGCATAAGAAAGTTACCCGGTAAGGTGGGTAAAATCGGTAGGGTTATTAGACCTTTGCGTGGCTTATAGAATAGGTTACTTTGAAAACAAGGCGAGGGTATAGTTTTTAGAATTTATCAGAAGCAACCTGTAGAAATTTATTCCTGCGGGTTACTTCTGATTTTTTTTAAGTAAGATAGTTGCAGGAGATGAAGTTTAGGGATGTCGAGCTCACTAAATCATCAGTCCTCAACTTCTCCGATCATTTGCTGTTCAATTTTTTTCATTTCATAAAAATAGCCTTTTTGCACCATCAATTCCGAATAGGACCCCGTTTCGACTACCCTGCCTTGGTCCATGACCACAATCTGGTCCATCTCTTCCAATCCGGTTAGCCGATGACAAATCAGGAGAAGCGTATCATTAACCGCCTGTGTGTAGAGATGCTTCAAAACGTGATTCTCTGTCACATAATCCAGCGATGAAGTGGGTTCGTCCAGAAGCCATAACCGACCTTTGCGGAGCATCGCTCGCGCCAAAGCCAACCTCTGCTTCTCACCGTCGGACAGATTCTCCCCTTTTTCATACACCATATCGGTCAACGATGTATCGGGCAGCTGCATTTTAGCTAGCACATCCATCAATTGTTCGTCCGCATGTTCTTCTCCATTCAGCAGCAGGTTGTCCCGGATCGTTCCCCGGAAGAAATGACTTTGCTGAAACACTACAGTAGCCGTTTGCCAAATGCTCGTTTCATCCAGTGCCTTCACCGAAATGCCGTTTAACCGTATATCGCCGGCTGTTGGTGTTCGCAGCTTGAGCAGCAATTCGATAATCGTTGATTTTCCTGATCCACTCGGCCCGACAATCGCCGTTTTGGAACCAGGTAAAATGTGCAGGGATACATCCCTGAGCGCCGGTCTCCACTCCCCTTCATATTGAAACGTAACATCGGATAGCTCCATCGTAACGGCATGATCAACAGACAATGTGCCACTTGGCTGCGAAGACTGCTCATCAAAGGTCTGAACTGTTTCCGTCAGTCGTTTGGCTGCGTGTTCGCTATCCTCTTTATAAGCGGGTAATGTAGCCATAGCCGTCGCTTCTTCAAATACGGTTTGCGATGCCATGACCAGCATGGCAAGAAATACGCCTGCAAGCGCTCCTTCCATAATTAAATAGGCGCCAAGCGTAAGCACTCCCCAGGAAACGAAAAACGTAACAAAAGTGTGCATCGATTGCCCGCGCAGCAATTGCCCGGCTGCTCGTTGCTGCTCAGCTGCCAATACAGCGGAAGCTTGCTGTAGCTGTTCCTCCCGCTGTGCCAATTGACCATATACTTTCAAATCCCGGAAACCGTACAACACTTCGGTAACTTCCGTGGACAGCTGCGCCCTCTGCTCACGAACGCGTCCATGTATTCTCCGCTGCCCGAGTAACACAATTCCCGGTACAACGAATGCCGTTACCAGCATACCTATTACAAACAAAACGGCAATCCAGATCGAAAAGGTAGAAGTAAACAGCACCGTAGCCAAAAACACCATGACGACCATGATCGGAGGATAAGCGACACGCAAGAAAAAATTTTGCAAACTTTCCACATCCCCAACGATCCGCGCAAGCAGATCCCCGCTTCGATTTTTGTTCAATATACCAGGCGTTAAAGGAATAAGCTTAGCAAAAAAGGATGTACGTAAACGGCTTAGCATAGAAAACGTCGCCCGGTGAGAATACAAGCGTTCTCCATAACGACTCGCCGCCCGAAGCAGACCCAGCAGTTTGACCATAGAGGTGAGTACAATTAAAGTATAAAGCGGTGGCGCAAAAACCGTTTGCGAAATCAGATAACCGCTCGCGGAAAAGAGTGCCACACCAGCTGTGCCGGCGATAAATCCACACAAAATGGAAAGAACGATATCCTTGCGCTCCTGAAACATCGCCTTTGACAGAATAGCCAGCTCATTCATGATGATCCCCCCCTTTCCGCTCTACTCCTACCATCTCGGCATACTGAGGTAGGCGCTCCATGAGCTCGTCATGCCGTCCGGAATCTACCAACACTCCATGATCCATAAACAAAATCTTGTCGGCTTGTTGAATCGTATATAATCGGTGCGCCACCGTAATCATCGTGGACGTTTTTCCCAGTTTGGCAATGGAATGTTGTAGTACCTGTTCAGTGTGCAAATCCAGTCCAACTGTGGGTTCATCAAACAAAATGATGGCAGGCTGCTTCAAAAAAGCGCGTGCCAAGGCAAGCCGTTGTTTCTCTCCACCTGACAGACCTCTACCGCCTTCACCAACAAAGGTGTCAAATCCGTGCTCCAATTGGGCTGTAAGCGCAGTAAGTCCGGCTTCCTCTCCCGCCCGCTCAATTTCAGCTCTGGAGACGTCTCCACCAGCACCAATCTCAATATTTTCGGAAAATGTTCCTGCGAAAATATACGGATGCTGTGTAATGTAGCTAAGATGTTCGAACCATGCGGGCTCATCGTATTGTGAGAGTGGGCTTCCATTCACCAGAATCTTTCCTGAAGCTGGTTTGAGCAAACCGGCAATGAGATGTAGCAAAGTCGTTTTGCCGGAACCGCTTTTGCCAACAATGGCAATGTGTTCTCCTGGACTAAGCTGGATCCGACCTGTTTTAAGCTCGAATGAATCTGGAGCATACTGAAACCGGAGTTGGTCAATTACGATGGACGGCGGTATTGAAAGGACTCCAGAATGGGCAAGTTCCAATTTGCTTATTCTGTCGGTCCTATCACCGACCTTATCTATGTTGGGGCTCACGTCAATTCCATCAGATGTCCCTGCCGTTTCCTCAAGCATCTGTTCTACCTTACGAATAGCTCCCATACTAGTCCGGCCGCTGTGAAAGGCTGTTCCCGTATTCTTTAACAGGTTGTAAAACTCGGGAACGAGCAGCAAAACGAAAAAGGCAGTGTGGAACGTCATAGCTTTGAAAACAAGCAACTGGATGGCCAGTTCGAGAGCCACAATACCAATGCTTAGCATCACGATTGATTCCAGCATGAAGGTATTCGTAAACGCAATCTTCAGAATACCCATCGTGGCATCACGATAACCCAAGCTACTGCGTTCAATCTCCTGTTGCTGACGGTGAGCTCGTCCAAATATTTTCAATGTCACCAGTCCTTGAAGAGAGTCCAGAAACGTCCCTGAAAACTCAGCGAGTTGCGCATATTTTTCTTCGGATTTGTTCTTCGTTTTCAGCCCTACCAAAATCATGAACAGCGGGATGAATGGAGCAGTAAACAATAGAATGAAACCTGTGTTGGCATGTTGGATAAATGTAACGACCAAAATCAGAACCGGGATGATAGCAGCTTCCATCATACGCGGCATGTATTGACTGAAATAACTATCAGCCTCATCCACAGCATCCAGAGCAATACTGACCTTTCCTCCCGTCTGTCCACGAAGGGTTGAAGGCATGGAAGCATGAGTCAAGTTTTGCAGTACGGCTGCGCGCATATTTGTCTTGGCAGTAGCAGCCATATGTAAGCCAACTATACCGTTTCCATAGGACAATAGTGTGCGTACAGCCATAACAGCCAGAAGTATGCCGAGCAACAGGATAACCGATGAAAATGAAGCTTTCTCTACAAAAATCCGTTGGACTGCTTCAGCAAGCAGTCCAGCCTGACTCACAATAGCTATACCCAGCGCGAGCGAAATGAATGCGAGGAAAGCCATGTTTTTCCTTTGTGAAGACATTTGCTGAGAAATCAGACTGGATTTCCTCTTCACAGATACACCTCCTTTATATAGGCTTGTAGGGACATCTCAAACATGCCGTAATGGATTAATCAGCTTTATTTTTTTCCTTTTACATAATCCGCATCAAACAGGAAGAGTTTGAAGACCAGAATAAGGGATGGGATCAACAGGCATAGACCGCCGATAAACACAATAACTAACGCTAAACCCATTGCCGGTGAAGTTGCACTGCTCTGAATCGTGATATACGGATCAAGAATATAAGGGTATTGGCCAATCCCGTAAGCGAAAAAGGCACAGAAAAATTGCAACATGACGCATATAAAAGCTAATCCGTAACGGCGTCCGTTATATAACAGCCACATCGCGATCATGAAGAAAGCAACGGAAAGAGCCAGCAACCACCATAAATCCATCATATTTTGAAAATGCCGCTCATTGTGTTGACCCAAATAGATAAATGCTGTCAGTGCGAGGATTATCGTCGGTGTGCTCCAAAACAGGGCGTAGTTGCGCATCAGCTTCAACGCGGAATGATCCTCTGCCCGAGAAGCGTAAAATGTCAGAAATGAGCCGCTAATGAACAAAACGGACACAATTGCCAGTCCAACGATACTCCACGATAACGGATTGGAAAACAGCGCCCAGTAATCCAGAGAAACCGTCTCCCCCTGCTTCACGATAAAGCCGCCTTCAGACAAAGTTAGCGCCACTGACAACGATGCTGGAATAAGCAAACCTGTAGCTCCGTACAAAAAAAGATATACTATGTTTTTCTTGGAACCGTAATTTTCAAAAGCATAGAACGAACCGCGAATCGCAAGAAGAATCACTGCAATGCTTCCCGGAACAAGTAACGCGGAGCCATAATAATAGGCAGTGTCCGGAAAAAATCCGACGATGCCAATATAGAAAAAGATAAAAAATACATTTGTAATCTCCCATACGGGTGATAAATATCGGGAAATCAGACGATTAATGAGATGGTCCTGCTTCGTTAAACGTGCATAAAAGGCGAAGAAGCCCGCTCCGAAATCAATGGAAGCTATAATTAAATAGCCGTACAAAAACAGCCAGAGCACCGAGATGCCAATCAATTCGTAACTCATCATTCAGTGCCCCCCTTTTTAATAGATGGATTAGGATGATCCTTCATCCATTTCTCCATCTCAGCTTCTGCAGGATTATTGTTGAACAAGCGCCTTAGCACGATTACACACATACTGCCGAGTACGATGTACAAGAGCAATAAGGCGAAGAATATAATTCTTACATTCGGTGAAGAAGTGGCCGCCTCCTCAACACGCATATATCCACGGATAATCCACGGCTGGCGCCCAACCTCTGCATAAAACCAGCCCAGCTCAACAGCCAGAAAGGCGAGCGGTGCACTCAGTGCAATGATGCGAAGCATCCACTTGTTAAGCGCATTACGTTTTTTCCAGAACACAAACAGGAAATATAAGAACGAAATCGCAAGCAGAGTAAATCCGATTCCGACCATTAAATCAAACAGGTAATGAACGAGAAGCGGTGGCCATTCTTCCTTGGGGAATTCCTCGAGCCCCGTTACCTCTGCATTAAAGTTTCCAAAGGCCAGGAAGCTGAGCAGCTTCGGAAGATGAAGAGCCCCTAAAACTTCATGCTCTGCATTCAGCCATCCTAATAAAACCAAATCCACACTGCTACTCGTCTCAAAATGCCACTCTGCCGCTGCAAGCTTCTCTGGCTGATGCTCGGCTAAAAACTTGGCGGACACATCACCGGCTAACGTGTTCAGCAAACCGAACAGTAAAACTACCGCCATCATGAGATTTAAAGATTTTTTGTGGTATGCGGACACACCTTTTCTCAGCATCGCGAAGGCTGCAATCCCGGCTAACAAGGCAGCTCCTGTCAAATAGGCCGAGCTTAATACATGGAACACTTTGGAGAACGTCGCTGTATTCAGCATCGCTTGCACCGGGTTAATCGCTGTGAATTGGCCTGCTTCCATGACAAAGCCTTCAGGCTGGTTCATGAATCCGTTCACCGTCGTAATAAAAACGGCAGACATGCCTGCCCCGGCGACAATCGGAATCGTCAGCAGCCAATGGATATACGGATTTTTGAACCGATCCCACGTATACAAATAAATGCCCAAGAAGATAGCTTCAAAAAAGAACGCGAACACCTCCATGAATAAAGGAAGTGCAATGACATTCCCAGCCAGTTTCATAAAATTCGGCCATACCAGGGCCAGCTGTAGTGAAATCGCTGTACCGGTCACGACACCAACCGCCACAGAAATGACAAATCCTCTAGACCACCGCTTCGCCATAAGTGTATAATGGGGGTCTTTCTTCCGGATTCCGATAAACTCGGCTATAGCGATCATTAGCGGTATACCAACGCCAATTGTCGCAAAAATAACGTGGAACCCGAGAGTTAAGCCTGTCACCAGCCTGCTCCATAGCACCGTATCAATTGCCATTTTTTACTGCTCCCTTCAAAACTCTGTTCATTTTTCTATGATTAGGCCTGCTAACTGTTGGCTGCATTCAATATCAGGTTTAGCAAGGTTCAGCGACATCGTTGCTCGTTCATTTAGTATGACGTTCATCGTTCTTTGCTATGTAAAAAGAGAAAAAATTCACAAAGCAGGAGTTGGCGAGCCCGATTCACCTGATACTGAGCAGTCAAATTAATAATGTGACCTAATAATTAAAGTTATCTTATCTTAAATTTTAAGTAATTCAATCACTGACATCTCTTAATCTCAAAACGTTCAAGAAAGGGACAAATCTTTCTAACAACTCAGTGAATAACACAAAAAGTACCCGAAGGAGCTATTGATTGATTAGTGCATATGTGGTGTCACAAGTTTCCTCCTACTTTAATGCTAGTAAAAAAACGGTGTTTTCTCATTTTGAGCCGTAATATATCCCTTTTTTGCAACAAAAAAACACTGACTCAAATCATCAGTGTTTTTGAAGTAAAGCTAATGTCATCTACGTCATGACAAATCTTGAACTGCCACTATCATTTAGTACGACCGTAGAAAAAAGAATACCCATCTGACTTCCCAAGCTTAGTCGTCTCCGTTCCGTCCACTAGCTTGACCGCTTTCAGCAACGATGCAATTTGCGTATGCATTAGCTTTGCATCAAATTTGTCCATCTCTCTGTTGTCACTATCCACGAGCAGATAGTCGGGCATTGGAATGAACCCAATCACCGGTATCCCTGCCTCAAATAAGGGCTGACTCTCTCCAAACTCAAACTTGTTATGTCCACGCAATAATACAGTACGTGTGCCATCTGTCTTTTCAATAGCCTTCAGCCAAATGGCTGCCATCATTTCATTGCCCGCATAGGTATATTCGGTACTTATTTGTCCAGTTGGACCATAATGACCCGTATCATCGTCCTTCCACTCCATGCTGCCTAAATGCTCAACCGTAATTCCAGCTACAGCTTTTAAATGGCCATTCTTGCCATCCCACAGCTCTCGATGCCCCTCCATCCAGGTGGAAGTTGCCTGAGAGGATCCTTTGAACTCCGGCAATCTAAAATGCCCTGTCACAAAAGCGAATATCATCGTACGCTCCGGCTGCTCCTGCTGTAAGTAACGAATCATAGACAGCATGCCCACAGCGCCATTCTCTTCCACTACATTTATCCCATCCGTATGGGTATTTACGATAATCGCTTCGTCTTTATTCTTACCGTCAATTTTCACATAAAAGGATTCTGTTGAGGCATCATTTTGTATTTCCGCTTCTAAAATAACCGTACCTTCTTTATGCTCCTGAGCTGCGCTGATCACCTTTTTCCCTTCCGTTTCGTTAACCCAGACCGCAGGGATTCCGGCATAATCGGTGGTAAAAGGCACATATTGCTCTTCAACCTTATCGTCAGATACCCCTTTCCAGACTAAAACAACAGCTTTTACGCCCATTTCCTTCGCTTGCTCCAATTTAGCTTCTTTTAAAGCTGTAGTGAGGACTAGGTCGCCTTCATTTGGGGCAATTTGGTTGTCCATAGGAGATGAATCCCGCATGTTCATAACGATCCCGCTTGGAAAATTTCTGAAATTCTCAATTTCAATGACAGCAATTTTTCCGCTGATCTGGTCATATTCACCACGCTTCGTATACACCAGCTCCCCTGTTACACCTTTTTCGTCAGTTTCCCCGGAATAGGGAAAAGCTGAAGAGACATGAATTGCCTGTTGATCAATCATTAAAGCACTGTTCTTTTCTTCCCAACGGTCAAAAGTATAGCGATCACGATAAACTTGCAGCCCCATATCCGATACCTGCTGCTCCAGCCAAGCAATAAACTGATTATGACCCTCAGAGCCGGTTGTGCGGCTTCCAAAAGAATTCATTACTTCAATATCCTTGAGCATCACTGCTGCAGAATCCAATTTACGTTCATCGATCGTCACTGCCGTATCAGCTGCTAATGCTACCGGTGTTGTAATAGGTTTTGCATAGATTCCAATACCCCAAAGTACAGTAACGATAAGTGCAGCAATGCTGAATAACACTTTACGAACTACTAGAAACGGAGTAACTCTTCTGCTTACCTTTTGCCCCAAGAGTCCTCTCCATATGCCCGCTACGATCAGCAGCAGGATAGAAAGCGCAAGCAGCCAAAATTCTTTTGTTAGTAAGAATAACCCTTCTGCCACCATCGCACTAATAAATACTACTTGTAACTTCTCTCGTTTCCTTAAAAGTAAAAAAGAGATGCCTAATTCTGCTAACAAAATGATAATGGTCACGATCGAGATTACCGTTTCTTTGCCAATGAATATCGTAGCACAGAGTGCTAGGATCAAAAGCAGCACCGCTGACAATCGTCTATATAAGATTTCTAACATGACGCCCTCCCATTTTAACTAATGATTATTTTGACATTACATTTGTAATGCCTTATGGTTTTAGCATATTGAAAATACTCATGAAAAACAATGAAACGAACATCAGAATGTACAAACGGAGGGGAAATGTCATCTCAAATCATGAATTATACAGTCCAAATAGCTCTCAGCATCGTTCCAATAAAGAAACCAACCGTTTGACAAGAGAAGCCATCTGCACGGCATTAGTCTTCTTGATCCAGGAACAGTCTTTTAGTAAAATCACCATCACCGATATTGTGAAACGCGCAGGGGTTTCTCGAACGGCCTATTACAACAACTATTCCTCCAAGCAAGAGATCCTCGTGGATTTGGTCGACTCGCTTATATTCGAAATTAATCAAAAACTCTTACCTTACACCAATGAATTAACAGGCAAAGCTAAAGAACCTCAAAAATTTATCAAGGTGCTTTTTGAAGTTATTTTTCAGCAGCGGAATATCTACAAAGCACTTCAAAGTGCAAAGTTTGATGATGTAATTCTGGATTGCTTGAATGAAATGATGCTTTCTACTGCTCATGACAAAAGCGACGAGAATGTGTACCGAATATACTTTAAAGCGGGGGCCCTCTATAATGTTCTCCTTAAATGGATACAATCAGACTTTGCAAAATCCATTGACGAAATGACCAAGATTTGTCTTGAGGTATACCATACTCCAATGTCCCAGGAATAACGTTTAAAAAAACGTGTTTATAAATGAAAAAACAAAGAAACCACGGAACCAAGTTCAGCTCCGCAGTTTAATTATCAACCCTACTATTGAATTTGAATTTGTTTCATGTACTCTTTGAATGCCTCGGCGATTTCTTTGTATTTTGTATGATGCAGATAATGTGACCCTTCCATTGGGATCATTTTGCCCTGTGCGGATTGTTTGACTTGCTCCTCGTGCAGCGGAATCCACTGTTTATTGTGCTCGTTATTCGATTGAACGAAGAGAAGCAGCGGCAAGTCTTTTGGCATTGTGAGTTTTTCTCCATTTTTGAAATTGGAACCAAGGTGGCTCAGTTCATTCATCAATGTTGGGTTGGTCGCGACTTGATTTGATATCAAACGCATCTGTTCTTTGGTATGCTCATCGAATGCAAGCGATTCATACGGATCTCCGCTCACTTTTTGGACCAATCTCATTAGCCCTGATTTTTGAAGAAACTGCATGGCTTTCAAAGGTAGTTTGACATCCATTCCGGGTTGATTGGGAACGCTGCTATCGATGCCGACAAAAGCAAGAACTTCATCCGGATAAGTATTCACATAGGTCGCTCCGTATAGTCCCGCGATGGAATGTCCCATTAGAATGTAACGGTCTACACCCAGTTGCTGCAAAGCTTGGTGAACCTCACTTACTATATTCTCAGTCGTTCTTTCCTTCTCGGTTTCATCGCTCAAACCATAACCGAAAGGCTCGACCACCACGACTTTGTAATTAGGGGTAATCTCATCGATCAGCAATTTGAAATCAAGTGCAGGTGTCGGGGTTCCTTGTCCTGGTAGGAGTACAACCGTTTGTTCTCCGCTGCCTTGAATAAGCACATTCATCTTTTTTCCATCCACATTGACATACTGGCCATACGATTCGATTTTCTTTTTCTCTACCCCATCGCTAATAGAATCAACGATAAAAACGATGCCCATGAACAACACTAGCGCCCCTACAATACCTCCGATTATTTTTAACCATAGGTTCCGTTTCTTGTGGCTCTTAGTCCCAGTTGTTTTTATTTCCACCTTATTTGCCACGTTCATCTCTTCCCTTCCTTGTCCCTGTATCTGAAGTGCCGCATTGACGACATGTTCAAAGTGTAATCAATCAAGATGTACCCTTCGTGACGACAATATGAACGGAATATGAACAAGTCAAAAAAAGAGTTTTTAGATCAACATCAAATCGGAAAGAAGGCTGCTTTTTATTCATTTAATATTTGTAGGTTCTCACTATTCTATTATTTCTCAGCACAAATCATGAACATCGGTGTTGACCTGTTTAAGACTTGCTGTTTCGCATCCAGTACTTTGGCGTTCAAATTCTCTTCAGCAAAAATATTAGCGAAGCCTTCTTTTTTGAAAGTCTGTATATCCCACTCAGGACGCCATTCTCTGGTCAGCGGCAATACTAGACTCAGACGGTCTGTCTCCTCTATGTCCTTATGATGCGGGAGTTCACCAAAGCCCTTATCTACATAGGTTTGCTGATCCTCTACTCGCTTTTGCTGCATCTCTTCGTCCCAGAGATGGCGATTCCAGTTGGCGTCAAAAACCAGCAGCCGTCCCCCAGGCTTAAGTACTCTTCCCCACTCTTTGTAGGCTGACTGCGGATCGGTAAGGCTCCAAGTGACATTGCGGCACACGATCAGATCGAAACTCTCCGCAGCAAAGTCAAGCTTGTGCGAATCCATCTTGCGGAAGGTAACGGTGACACCCTCCCGACTGGAGTGGGCACGTGCTTCTTCCAGCATATTGTCGGTACAATCGATCGCAGTAACCAGATGCCCGGCACTGGAAAGAATCACAGAGAAGAAGCCAGGACCGCAGCCAATATCTAGGACATGCAATCTTTCCTTCTGCGGTGCATTAGTGAGGATAAGCTTCAGCCAGGCTTCCCGCTGAAATCCGTTTAGTTCCTTCTGGATGCCTTCGCTATACAGCTCTGCTTCGCCTTCCCAATACATTTCCACCTCTTGTTGTATACCCATTTATCATTCACTCCTTCTTGGCAAATATCATGAACCGATTTACATTCTGGTAACCGTATTTCAAATAATCTAGCGGCATTTCGCGGGCAGGGATAAAGTTTCGGTGAACATCTATGGTTCGGAACCCGGCCTGTTTCAGCGCTGTCTCGTCAGCTTCAGGCCGTAATACATTAACAAATGGCAACTCGCTTAGCAGGCTTTTATCTTGACTGCTTCGCTGGCGGATTCTTTGTTCTGTGAGCAGAATCAGTGTCCAGGACAAGGCATACCAAAGTCTACGGAATACCGTCTTGCTCTCTTTATACAAATAGTTGCCGTCAAAAACAATGAGGGTCCCACCCGGTTTTAGAATCCGGTACCATTCCGCATAAGCCCTCTGTGGATCAGGCAGCGTCCATACCACATCCCTGCACACCACCGCATCAAAACTATCCTCTTGCTCCATATGCAAGTCAGCAGCATCAGCGACATAAGCTGGAACTTTGTATCCATAACTCACAAAATTTCGTGAAGCTCTATCTATCATTCCCTGAGAGACATCCACTGCTATAGGCAGATGACCCATCTGTGATAAGAGAATGGAGAAAAAGCCAGGTCCTGTTCCCACATCCAACACCTTTTGCTGGGGGGTTGTTCCCAATCCTTTAATAAGCAGCTGTTTCCAGAGGTTTATGGTTTTTTTTCTGCGGAATTGAGTCTTTATGACTTTGTCATAACTCTCCGAGCTTGAAGTCCAGTATTTCGAAATCTCTTTTAACATCATTTTTCACCTATGTCTAGCTGATTCCAGAAGATCGGCGTAAAGGTGGTGTACCCCGCCTTAAATCCGGTCACTCTTTTATTTATTGCCATGATATCGTCAGGGAAATAAATAGCTGTAAACATAGCCTCCTGATACAATTTGGAGAAAATGGAGTCATATGCGGTCTGACGTTTCTGAATATCGGTTGTTCCTACTGCTGTGTCAATCTGTGATTCTAGTGCAGGATCAGACCATACGACAGCAGTTGCGTCAGCTGTTTTATGAAATAGGGACAGCAAGAATGCATGCGGATTATAGGCATCATCATAAGTCCGGTACATAATTAGATCATAGGCTTTGCTTGTCCATAAGGCATCGTAATAGGCATTCGGCTCAAGAACCTGAAGATTCACTGTAATGCCAATCTCCTTTAACTCGGACTGAATCAGTTCACTAATGGACTTCCATTCGGGATATTCAGCCTGCTGCAGTACAAAATTAAGCTCAAGCGGCGTTCCGTCCTTCTGCACCATTCCATCTCCGTCCGAATCCGTGTAACCGGCAGCTGCTAGCAGCTGCTTCGCTTCCAGCGGATCGAAGCCATACCATGTATTATTGGATTCCGTCACATAAGGAACCGTCAACGGGAACAGACCTTGGGCTTCACTGCCGATACCGTCCATTAGATCATCGACAATGCTTTTTTTATTAATTGCCAAATTGATAGCTTTGCGCACATTCAGATCTTGAAGTGCAGGCGTTTTGTAGTTAAAGATCATGAAATGAGAGTTTGTTCCTTGTGATTTTTGCAAGGTCAGTGTAGAATCCGCTTCAATCACTGGCACGCTTTCGACTGGAATCTTTCCCATTTGTCCCCCGGCAATATCAACATCTCCAGCTTGCAGCGCTAGTACTCTGGACTGTGGATCAGGGATTACCTTTAAAATAATTTTCGACAGCTTCGGCATTTCTCCCCAATAATTCGGATTTCTGACGAGTACGGCTTCCTGATCTGTTTTGTAGCTCTCAGCCATCCATGCGCCAGTTCCAATCGCTTTGATGAATTTACCGGTAATATCTCCTGCGGGTTCTACAGCGGAAGGGCTGATAATTCGGACCGGTCTTGCAAAGGATAACTCGGTTAAGAAGGGATAATACGCTTTGTTGAATGTCATTGTAATCGTATGTTCGTCCACAACAACAAGGGATTGCATCGCAGTTGCCACATTTAACGAATTGGCTGGATCCTTAATCCAGCGTTCGAAGGAGAATTTAACCGCGTCGGCATTAAACTCCGTACCGTCAGAGAATTTGACGTCATGGCGAAGATGGAATGTATATACTTTCCCATCTTCTGAAATATCCCAAGACTCCGCAAGCGACGGCAGTATTTCGCCTTTTTCACCATACTCCACTAACCCCTCATATATCATCGCGTGCACATTCATCGAACCATCATAGGCACCGGCATCCAATCGGTCTATACCGGCATCAGACGATATAGCAACAGTGACTGTCTTGTCCTGAGCTTCAGATCCTTGTGCAGCTTCATTATTGGCGGTATTATTGGCTCTAGCCGTAGAATTGCTGTTATTACTGTTGCTGCAACCTGATATCAACATAACTATTACAAGAAGCATAAAGAATAATGATTTTGATAATAGGTTTTTTGTCTTAGGGTTCGTTGTCATTCTTGGTACATCCTTTCTCTACTTAACATCATAGGAATGGCTGGGTTGCCACTCTTCTTCCAGTCTCTTCTTTCTTAAGCGGGGGTCCTGCACAGGTACCGAGGAGAGCAATGTTCTTGTATAAGGGTGGTCTGCTTGCTGCAACATGGTTGCACCCGATTGCTTCTCCACAATTTCTCCTTGACACATCACAGCCACACTGTCGCAAAAACGATTTACAACTGACAAATCATGTGTAATAAATACATAGGATAATCCCAGCTCATGCTTCAACTCCTGCAGCAGATCCATCATTTGCTTTCGCAGGGTGACGTCGAGACTCGAGAAAGGTTCATCACAGATAATCAGCTCCGGCCGCAAAGCGATCGCCCGCGCAATTCCGACTCTTTGCTGCTGTCCGCCGCTGAGTTCATGCGGATAGCGGTGAATATGCTGCCGTTCAAGTCCCACAAGCTCAAGTGTGTCTGCTACCGTGGCCCTGCGGGCTCCAGCCTTCCTCTCTCCATAGTTTCGAAGAGGCTCGCCGATAATCTGCTCTACCGTAAACAACGGATTAAATGAAGCCAGACTGTTCTGAAACACCATCTGCATCTTCCTGCGGATCATGCGCATTTCGCTGAAGCTCCAATCCGTATAATCCTCGTTTCGGTACATAACTCTTCCGGAGGATGGTTTCTCAAGTCCCAGCAGAAGTCTGGCCAAAGTGCTCTTACCACAGCCACTTTCCCCCACTAGTCCAAGGGTTTCACCTCTCTCCAGACTGAGAGACAGGTTGTTGACGGCATGAACACTTCTGGCATTACGTGTGAACCACCTCCTTTCCATCCCATATTTCTTGTTCAGGCTTATCGCTTCCAATAACTTCAAGATCACCACGTCCCCAAAAAAATGTAATATTTCCGTTGTTATCTGCACTCCATTAAGTATTTAGTATAGGGATGCACGGGATTAGTAAAGAGTTCAAACACATTGCCTGATTCCACAATCTTCCCGGACTTCATCACATATACATAATCTGCCAGCTCCGCAACAACGCCAAGATCATGGGTAATTAATAGGATACCGACATTGTTAGTCCATCTGACTCGGTCTAGCTCTTTAAGAATCTGGGCTTGAATGGTTACATCCAATGCCGTTGTAGGCTCATCTGCAATTAGCAATTGTGCACCGGATACCAGTGCGATGGCGATCATTACTCTTTGACACATACCACCGCTAATTTGAAAAGGATATTTATTGAAAACCAATTCAGGATCGCTGAGCCCTGCTTGCTCCATCTGCCTCATGGCAAGCACCTTTGCTTCTTTTCCCGATATACGCCTGTGCAGTTTAATCGTCTCCATGATCTGCCTGCCAATAGTAAGTACCGGATTCAGCGCGTTCATAGGATCTTGAAAGATAACAGCCATTTCTGTTCCCCGAAGCTTCCGTAACTGACGGCTGGAGCATATACGAAGATTGTTACCCTTAAGCCAGATTTCTCCACTCTCAACTAAGCCTGGAGAATCTAATAATCCTAATATGGACATTGCCGTAACACTTTTACCGCTGCCGCTCTCGCCTACAAGTGCGACAATCTGTCGGGATTTCACCTCGATACTGACATCATCAACCGCTGTAACTTTATAACTGCCTGTGTGAAAGCAGGTGCGTAAATGACTGACCTTCAGCAGTACAGACTCTGCCATCATGTTCTGGCCCCCCACTTTACTGCAGAATCGGAAGCACGCTCTGGCTGTCGCAAGCCTTCTCCCAACAGATTAAAGCCCAGAACCGCCAGCATGATCATCATTCCCGGAAATAGCATCAACCGCGGCTCTGTTTGAATATAGGCACGGCTGTCGTTCAGCATTACTCCCCATTCCGGTGTAGGCGGCTGAGCTCCCAAACCCAGAAAGGACAAACCCGCAATGGAGAGCATAATCGTACCCACTTCCATAGAAGTAAGAACCAGAATAGGCCGGGCTGCATTCAGCAGAATATGCCTGAAAATAATTTGTAAATGAGAAGTGCCTGACGCTTTGGCCGCTGTAATATATTCACTTTCCTTGATTTGAAGGACCATGCTGCGTATCACTCTGGCATACCCCGTCCACCAGACAGCAGCAAATGCGATTAGCAGATTCTTCATACTGGGACCTAACATGGCTGTAATAGCAAGGGATAGGATTAAGCTGGGAAAGGCAAGTAATATATCTATAATCCGCATAATCAAATGATCGATCTTGCCGCCAGCGTAACCTGCCAGTAAACCAACAGGGATGCTAATCGCAAAAACAGCGATCAACACCATAAACGAATAATTCAGGGAGGTTCGGGTCCCATAGATTAATCGGGATAAGACACAGCGTCCCAGATGATCCGTACCGAGCGGGTATTGCCAGGAAGGCATAGCCAGTTTGTGTTCCATGTGAATCTGCAGCGGATCGGAAGGTGAAAGCCATGGGGCAAAGAGTCCAATGCATATGAACAAAAGTACTATGCCCGCTCCGAACCTTGCTCCCTTATTCTTAAATAAGCTAATACGAAATATGACAATCCGCTCCTTCTAAATCGTCACCGCAGCCTGATTCGCGGATCCAGCAGCAGATGTAATAAATCCACTGTCAAGTTAATCAGGACAACGACAACAGCCATCCATAATACGTAACCCTGAATGACAATATAGTCTTTCGCAAAAATCGCCTCAATGGCATACTTACCGATTCCCGGCCAAGAAAATATAGTTTCAACAATAACAGAACCGCCCAATAGCCCCGCTATGTTAACCCCAAGGAGGGTAAGACTCGGAAGAAGTGCATTACGAAGTGCATGCCGAATGATTATTCTCCATTCCTGCAACCCCTTAGCTCTAGCTGCTGTGATATAAGGCTTGCCCAAAACGTCTAGAAGACTGGAACGAATCAAGCGGATGTAGACTCCTGCCATACCAAATCCTAGTGTGAGAGCAGGTAGAATGACACTGGATACCCCATCCATTCCCATCACAGGAAACAACTTAAACTTCACCGCACCATAATAAATCAGGAGCAGACTTAGCCAGTATCCCGGCATTGAAACACTGAGTAGTGCACATACTCTTCCCAGTCGATCAAGCATTCTACCCGGATATAATGCAGATCCAACTCCTATCGGCAGGGCAATAAAAATAGCGGACAATACGGAACAGGTACTGAGCAGTATAGTTGCCGGAAAACGACTCATTAGCTCTGTGAACACTGGACGACCGCTGCTGTAAGATAGGCCTAAATCTAGGTGGGACACCCGGTTTAACCAATGAAAATATTGCTTATGTACAGGACCATTCAGACCAAGTGTATGTCTGGTCGCCTTAATAGCTTCCTGCGTAGGTTTGATGCCGTCAGCACGCAGCATGATCTCCGCTGGATCACCTGGTGTTAAGTGCATCAGCGCAAAGGTAATGCAAGAGATGCCGAGCAGCACGGGGATGAGCTGCAATAAGCGTTGCAACAAGTATCGATTGATGGCATTCAACTCCAAATTCTTAATCGTAATAATTACGATTATAGCATAATCTTTTTAAATTAATAGTCTTAATTTGATTTATTTCATGTAGGACATAAAAAAATCAACCCCTATTAAATGAGTTGATCTTTAAACATTTGGCCTCTGCACAGTCGCAACTTTTTTTCGCAATAATATTGTCAAATCCTTAATAATCATGTCATTATAAGTAGGTTCATATTAAAAATAACTATAAAGGAAGTGTGTATTTGAATCGGTTCAATCTAGTCCTCATCTATGTTTTATCCATCATGATAGCTTTTCTTCTAGGAATTTACGTGGCCCCTAGCGTTGAAACACGCTTGAATGGGCAGACTGTGGCAAGTAATTCCGTTATCGAAGAAATACCGCCTAGTACGGCAGATAAAGCTGCTATTGCTGCTGAATCTAACACTACTGAATCCAATCCTACTGAATCTTCACCTTCCCCGGAAGCCGTTGTCTTGGAAGATATGCCTTCGGACGATGATACCGGACCCGCCGGTGATGACTCTGTAGAACTGCCAGCAGCAGATACCCCATCCGGGCAAGGGATTGGTGCGCCCTTAGAATTCAAGTATAGTACGAACTCTGCTGATGCTGTTAAGCTTACCTGGGAAGCTGACAACTTAACTGGAAAAAGGATCAATTATTACACAGCCCACATCAGCACGTTTAATCCAGTAGGCGATCCTTCCAATGATCAGCTGAACGGCAAGAGCAGCTTTTCGCTTAAATATGTGGGGCCGGTCGAGCCCAATGATACTTTGTTTATTTTCAGTGATTTTACATATCAGAATACAATACATACGATTATTATTGACCAGCTCACACTTCAATATGATGATGGTACTATCGAGACCTTCGACTATGGTTACGAAACTACCGATGATAGCGGCCTATAATTCATATGATTTGCAGCCCTGGTGCTAACCAGGGCTTTTTGCGAGGCGCAATTGAGCTAATGGTAATGCAAAAAACGAAGAGCGGCCTGGAATCCGGCGCTCTTCGTTTTTTACTGTTATTGTTACTGCCATTCTGTTTAGCGGATGACCGTTACCTTGAGCGTATCACTGGCAGTTACTCCCGCCGCGTTGACCAGTTCCGCCCGATATTCGTACACGCCGGCAGTGCGTCCGCTGATGGTGGTGGCTGCACTTTGTGCCGAAGGCGTATGGGCATTCAGCGGCTGCGAGTCGATGAGCTCTCCGTTTTCATACAGGCGGTATTCTGTAGCGTTAGTCCCCCACCACAGATTCATCGACACCTTATAGGTGCCATCTCCGTCCCAGTTATCTTCGGACAGAATCGGCTTGCCCGGTGCGGAGTCACTTATCGTGACCGTAAGCGGATCGCTCTTGGTCGTGCCATATTTGTTGATTAACTCCGCAGTGTATACATAAGTGCCGTTTACCTTGCTATGAAACTCTGTACTTGCCGTCTGGGCTGCTGGCGATACATCCTTCAGTGTCTTAGAATCAATCAATGTGCCGTTCTCATAGAGTTTGTAGCTCGTGCCGTTATTCCCCCACCATAGGTTCATGGTGACCGTATAGTTACCATCACTAAGTCCATTAGCATAGCTGCTGTTGGAGGAAAGATCAGCTTGTCCTGGCTTACCAGTCGCAATCACTTGGCCGCCAATCACCTGGAACGTATAGCTCTTTTCAGTCGTATTGCCGGCTGCGTCATGTACGATGTATTTCACGGTGTGGGGGCCGGCGCCTAAATCGGCGGCGCTTAGGGTCTGGCCCTCGGCAATCGTTCTCCCATCTAATAGAAGCTGTTTCGAGGTGACACCTGATAATACATCGTCAGCAGTCAATTCAAAGTTAAGCTGTGCTCCTTCTTCTACATCTCTCACCTCATGACCGGATTCTTTCAGTGCGGCAACCGGTGGAGCTGTATCAATATTGAGGTTTAACGTCTTGGGATCTTCCGTTTTGCCTTTTCCCGGCACAGCATGGTATGTCAATGTATGCCGCCCGTCTTCCTTTAGGTCCACAGGTGTACTGTACTCAGCTTCCTTGTTGCCGTTAAGCGAGTAATAAACATTAGCTGTATCTGTATTCGCCTTCAGGGTAACGGTGACCGGCTGATTAAACCAGCCGGAAGCATTTGGCTCGGCAGACAGCGTTGCCGTTGTTACCGGAGCTCCCTCTTCAGCTGCTGCAATGAAGTCATCGAGGCTTCTCGGCTTGAGCTGGTAGATGCCTTTAAAAATTGCGGCAACACCTGTGATATTAAGTTTCTGCCCATCTGTATAAGGGAAGTTATCCTTAGTAATGCCTGTCCGGGCATCCACGCGCACATGATTGCTTGTCCCTTCGGCGTTGACGGCGTCGAATTCAAAGGAGCCGCTTGGCGTAGCGTTGATAATGTTCGCCACTGTTACACCGTTCAGTTGAAGCAATTGGCCTTGGTTGGCATCATTCACCATGCTCGCCGCAATCGGCTGCGGCAGTGCCGCCGTGCCCGTCTTCGCAATTTGCACTGCTTCGGTTAGCTCCAGCTCTGTGTTGTACAATGCGGTGGACGCTGTTACCTTGACCTTATCGCCCACGTGAAAGCCGCTCTGACTCTGGAAGACATAAACCCCACCGGTTCCATCTTGGAGATAGAAGGACTGTCCGCCAAAGATACCCGGCTCGGTCGTCACGGTCCCCTCCACCGTTACCAGTGATCCGGCTGCCTTAGCCCGGGAGTCGCCGATAGAGATTGTAGCCGGAATGGGATCTTCCTCAGCCGGAAGCGGTTCAGCAGGAACATTGCCCAGCGTCACCGATTCAGTCTTGAGGTTTGTACTGTTCTGGCGGAGGCGCAGATTAGATGCAGCTGTGGTGCCCGGCTTGATCTGGATCGTCAGGTCCTTGTAGGCATGACCGTTCAGATCAGCCGTCAGATTGAATGAGGAGCTGTAGCCGTAGCTGCTTGGCCAGGTGCCGTCGCTGTTTTGAATCTTGGCGATTTGGGCGCCACTGCTTACCTGGTAGACACCTACCTGAAAGCCGGAAACGCTTGTACCTGCTGGAAGATTATCTGCACTCACCCGAATCTGAAAATTCTGTGCATTTGGCAGCACAGCCTGGTGCGTGAAGTTATAAACCGCACTTGCAGTGGCTGCCGGCCCGCCGTAGGAGCCTGCTTTGAAGGTGCTGCGATCATACCATTTGTAGCCAGCATTAGGTTGAGCCCAAGGCTCCGGTTGAGGCTCAGTGGACAGCGCTGGCTCCTCGAATGGCAGCAGGGCTGTCGGCTGATCTAGCGTCAGGCCATTCACCTGGGTGAAATCCGTATAGCTCTCCTGCTCAGCGAGCCAGTTGACGGTGTTAACCAGCAGTGTGGCATCGTCCACTTCCTTGAAGCCATCGTAAGTTGTTTTCTTGGCGCCGGTATCTTCGCGCAGGTATTTCGGTGTTGCATCCTCTACAGGAGATGAGTCACCGATGAAGGCCGCCTTGCCGGCGCCTTTTTTCGCGACTGCCACATAGGGACCTTCTGCCACACCGCCGCCGTTATAGACCCCCTGGTCTACGGCATTGGCCCAGGCAGCATTGGTTTGCGGCAGGTAGACAATACCTTTCGCACGGGCTGGGTCTAGAATGGCCAGCGTGGAACCGGCATGCATAGCAACCGCTGATACGCCCGTTGTAATGCCGAAGGCTTGATTGGGAGCCACGATGTTGGTTGCGTTAATGTCGCCAAGCGCATTGTAGCGGAAACGGACACCGAACTCGTCCGCCAGCCAGTCAGAGCTAACTACACCCTGCATGGCTGCAGAAGCGACCTCATCGGCATTCATGCCTTTGGCTGGGTTGTCCCACGCTCCACGGCGGTAGCCGTTGAAAGCTTCAGAACCATCCCAGCGGTTTTTGTTGCGGTCGGCGTTATAATGGTCGCCGATGAAGAAAATACTGCCGCCATCCTCCACATATTCCGCCATCGCAAGCTGCTCGCTTGCTTTGTAGGGCACGTTGGATTCGGCGACGATGTAGACATCATAACCGGAAAGATCACTCAAAGTAATTGGAGTCGTCTTGCGGAGTTCTTTGACATAATAGCCTTCCTGGGCAAGGGCATTCCCAAAGTCTGAAAAAGCGCCGTCAATCACCCAATCGGCTGCTCCCGCAGTCTGCTCATGGGTGTTGTCAAACAGGATCTTCTGGCCTGCATGCTCATTGACCACTTTGGCCTCAATGTACGGTGCAGGATCGTTTGGTCCTTCTGCGAATACCGCCGAACCGGCTCCGAACGTGAACAGCTGAAGTGGTACGGCCACCGCTACAGCTAGAGTGCTGTTCATCAGCCTCTTTTTCCAAACTGAATTCTTCTCCTTCATACCCTTCCTCCTCAAGATATAGTCCGGTGAGTAATTACCATAAATACCCACCCGCTTGACATCTACTATCCTATCTCAAAACAATTAAAAAAAAGATAGATTTATGTAAACTGCTGTAAAAATTATACTTTTGGCCTATAAAACGGGTCGAATATAGAAAGGGTATTATGAAAAAAGTCACAGTTGCTGAGGCTTATGATGAAGGATTGGACTGTAGGGTAATAGAATAAAAAAAGGCGAAACGGATAAAATGCTCCATTTCGCTCTCTTCCTATGCCGCCGCTGGCAGTTTCTGCTTGTTGTCCTGGTATCAATATTCCAGACACATCAGGGCTTAAGTATATCTATTAAACTATTTACTAGTGCCAAGTAACAAATTCACAATCGTATCAAGCTGAAGCTCTAATGAAAAAGGATCCTCCATTACGAATTCATCATGATAATTATCGCCATACAAATAAACTTTGCCATTTTTCACTGCAGGGATGCCTTTCCATATGTTACTTTCCATTGCTTTATTGGTTGCATCCGCATCGCCATTATATACAAAAACATAATCACCTAAATATTCTGGAAGCACTTCAAGTGAAATGGATTCAAACCCCTCCGCCATATTTTTGGCACTTTCTGTTGGAGGCAGCTTCAGCATATTGTATATAGTGGAAGAACCATAATTTCCTCCCTTTGCCGCTAAGACGTACACGGCTTTTTCTGAAAATGAAACAACCGAAACGGTTCCCCCTTCCTTGATAACCCCAGCAAGTTTCGACTTTGCTTCAGCTACTTTCTGTTCATATTCCGTAATCCATTCTTCTGCTTCTTTTTCTTTTCCGAATATTTTGCTTACACTCCTAAATTTATCAAGCGGCCCTGCTGTTTTTAACCCCTCCCAATAAGGCAGAAAAACAGTGGTCCCAATTTTCTCATATTGTTCTATGTTCTCATCGATCGAACCGATAATTAAGTCCGGATCTAGCATCGTTAATTTTTCCAGATTTAAAGGGAAATCCCCTAAATCCTCAATTTTCTCGACCGTTTCTTTAGGGATGTCTGCTTTTTCCATCCAGCCTTCATCCAGCATAAACGTTCTTGCTCCGATGGGTACAATTCCTAATTTCAATAAATGTCCCATATATTGGTCAGCTGCCACTCTTTTCGGCTCTGCTGGTACTTCCACATCTCCCTTAGGTGTTGATACTATTCGAGTGTTCGTACTTTCTTCTGATGTTGCTTGATTTACGGTTCCATTCCCATTACTTTGTTCCTTCGTAGCAGTACCCGTCCCGCTTGAGCAAGCACCTAATAATAGAGAACCGCAAAGCAGTAAAGCCGCCGTCGTCTGAGAGTGTGTCATTTTAAACATAGGTAATTCCCCTTTTTCCGTATTATGATAATGATTATCATTATTAATATACTGTTGAACGATGGGTTCAAAAATAGAGGATGTGGGGAAGTTTAATGGACTTTCAGCAACTTTAGGCCGCTGTAACTCTCTTGTTCTAAAATGTGCAGGGGATTCACCTTTTCTTTTCTTAAAAATTCGGCTGAAATAATATACGTCTTTATAACCAACGCTTGCTGATATTTCTCCGACCGAAGCATCTGTTGTCATTAAAAGCTCCGTTGCAAGTTCAAGCCGAAACCGAATTAAGTAATCAATCGGGCTCATACCTGTGTGCTCTTTAAACAAGGATGACAAATGATAAGCACTGAAATTAAATACTTCCGCAAGAGAATCTAATGTAATGGGCTCCGCATAGTAGTCCTGAATGTAGGTGATTACCTGGACTGCAACACTGGTTTGTTTCACCTCAGTCTCTTTTCTATGTAATTCATTTAAGACCTGATGAATAAATTGATAAAAAAGTGATTTTACGTTGAGTCTCTCTTCTTGCTCGTTCCATTTTTGATACATCAACTGCATTTTGTTATAAAGTAAAATGGGTGCATCAGGGGAAAAACAATATTGTAGTTGAAACAGATCCTCCTCTTGCATCCATGCACGGTAATAAATGATATAGTAAACAAAATTTTTGCTTGTCGGAACAATATTAAGGGTCGCTCCTTTCCCGCTATGCAGGACATGAAATCCTGTAAAAGAAAATTCAGACTGATCTAACTGAACATGAGCGCTCCCTTGTGCCGAAAGTAAAAATATATTGGCAGGAATCTTATACTTATGAAGAATTTCCCCCTGAACCCTTTCAATACGGCGCACATCCAATAACTTGACCGTCGCTTGGTCCCAAAGCAATATTTGATTGCTTTTGTGCATAATGACTACCCCTCCGTTATCTGTCTAATCCTCATCATAAATGATAACCATTATCAATAACAGTCAAGATATTTAACTTAATAACAAAAATCCGATCGCCCTATAGGGTGCAATCGGATTTTGTAATATAAATTTATTGTTCAGACGCCAATTGCAGAAAATGATCTGCAGCCAAACGGACAGCCAGAATACTTGCGCTATTGAGTGAGTTATCAAAGATAAGTACATGATTGTTTTTCACTGCTTCCAGTGAGTTCCACACGTTCGAAGTTTCCTTGTCCTTGATGGCTGCCTTTGCGATATCCATATCATGCTGGATAATAATATAATCAGGATTCATGCTGTATATCCCCTCCAGAGAAAGTGCCCCTCCCTCTTCAGGATATCCCTTCGGTGGCAACAACCCAAAGCCTACAGTTTGATTGTAGTACATTGTGTTTTTAGAGCCTTGCGCATTGAAATTGGCTTTTCCGTCGACCCGTAGTAAAGCAAAGGTTTTATTCTCAAGACTACTTAACTGTTCTTTTGTTTTTGCAATCATTTCCTGGGTTTCCTTAATGGTTTGTTCCGCTAATGTCTCTTTACCAACAATCTGAGCACACAGCATCGCCGTTTTTTCCCAGGTATCGGTGTAGTCAATTAAGATGACTGGTGCAATCTTATTCAACTCTTCATAATTGCTATCAACAGAACCCTTGAAGGTTACAATCACATCTGGCTTGGCATCCATGATCATTTCCAGATTCGCATTGCTGCTGCCCAAATCAATAATTTCAGCAGTTCCAGCGTAGGGCTGTAACGTAGCAAAATCCTTCATAGCTTCCGCTGCGTTGGTTGATGCGATTGGAGGCGTATCTAGAGCAAAAAAGTAATCTAAATACAAGGGATGCAAAACCGCTATACGCTCAGGTCGTGTCTTGAGCACCACTCCATTGTCGCTGGCATCCGCAATTGTTCTTGGCCATCCCGCTTCTTCGATCTTGCTGGCATCTGGTGTAGGCGTGACTGAAGTTTCGGAACATCCAGACAGTAATCCTGCAAGTATAATTAAGGATGCAATCCATCCATATAGTCTTTTCATTTGGCTCCCCCTTGAGTTGTTATCATTACTGTCTGTATAAATGCTTCATTTAATCACGGTTTTTCTGCGTGAACAGGTCATTATGTGAAGACACCATCCCGGATGAATTAGCCTCCGGTGTGATGTATTGTTTGGCTTGGTTTACCGCATTGGCAGCATCCTGGAATGCCCCCGCGATCAGGTGCAATTTCCCATCATGATGTAGAACATCACCTGCCGCATAAATACCCGGCATGGATGTCCCGCTCATTACTGAGCCTGAAATCCGGTGTTCCCACAGATCCATTTTAATTTCACTGTTCACCAGCAGTTCTTTGTCGCGCTCATAACCGTGATTAATGATGACCTCATCGACAGACAGCTCAAATGCCTCTCCGTTGTCATTACTTTTCAGCAGTACAGTCCCTATTCTTTCGTGATCCGGTGTGGCAATCAACTTTTCGATTGAAGAATTTAATAAGCACTCTACGCCATTGTTTGCCAAGCGTGAAATATCTGCTTCGTGCCCCTTTAAGTTCTCTTTCCGGTACGTCAGAAAGACCTTTTTGGCAATCGGAGCCAGTTCATTCGCCCAGTCAACAGCAGAATGACCGCCTCCCGAGATTAGGATAGTCTTCTCTTTAAATCGGGCAAGTGACTTCACCGTATAATGCAAATTTGTGATTTCGAATCTTTCGGCACCCTCGATTTCAAGCTTGATCGGCTTCAGAATGCCTCCTCCAATGGCTAATATGACAGTTTTAGTGAAATGCTTCCGGTTTGCGGCTGTGTGTAAAATAAAGTAACCTGTTTCATCTTGCGAGATGGATGTGACCTTTTCATTAAAGGCAACCTCCGGTTGGAAAGTCATCCCTTGACCAACCATTTGTTCAATAAGCTGCGAGCCAAGAATAGGCTGTAAGCCTCCCACGTCCCAGATCATCTTTTCCGGATAGACATGCACCTTGCCGCCAAGCACAGGTTGGAATTCTATGATTTTGGTTTTCATTTCACGGAGTCCGCTATAAAATGCAGCAAATAATCCAGCCGGACCGCCGCCAATAATCGTAACATCAAACAAATCCTCTTCATGCATCGTTCAATCGCCTCATTTCTCTTTTTTAAATCCCTAAATGCTCACGGAAAGTGCTACCCGTATATTCGCTCCGGAATAAGCCGCTCTTAACCAGCTGCGGTACCAACTTCTCAAAAAACAGCTCCATAGATTGTTCTGAACCGCCTGGCAGGGCGATGAAGCCATCTATAGCTCCCGCTTCAAACCGTTCAATAATATCGTTCAGCACATCCTCGACTGTCCCGACAGATACCCAATGTGCAGATCCGACAACCTCCGGCCTGTCCAAGATTTCTTTCACTGTAGGCTGGGTTTTGATCATATACCGCCGTAACAATTCGGCATGAGTCCGGCTGCGGACGGCCTGACTGGAATCGGGTAACATATCGGCAGTTACTCGCTTATCTAAGGGATAACCGCTTAAATCAAGACCCAGCACCGATTTGAGTGAAGCATGTCTGCGTTCAAGGCTTAAATTCGCATGTGCAGCCTTATGTAATTCAAGTGCTTCTTCGCGTGTATCGGCCAGGAAAAAATATAAGCCCGGCAAAACTTTGATAGCATCCGGAACACGACCCTGCTCAGCCGCTCTTCTTCTCAGATCATTCCTTAGTTCCACTCCCGATTCGATATCCGGCATTGCTGCAAAAATAGCATCAGCTACAGATGAGGCAAAATTCCGTCCAATATCCGAAGCACCAGCTTGGAATAGCGGCGGCGTTCCTGACTTGTGAGCAGGCAAAGTAAGTGGCCCTTTTACACTGAAAAATTCCCCAGAATGATTAATGGCAGTGATTTTATCCTTATCCGAAAACATACCTGACTGACGGTCGATAACAATCGCTTCATTCGGAAAACTCTCCCAAAGCTTGCGTACAACATCCGTGAACTCCATAGCCTTGGCATATCTTTCTTCCGGTGACGGCATAGGTGAGTCGCTGAAATTATCGGCGCCTTCAATAGAAGTGACAATATTCCAGCCGGCGCGTCCATTGCTCAGCCAGTGTAAGGACTGCAGCTGCCTTGCAACAACATACGGCGGATTAAAAGTAGTGGAAATCGTCGTTACCAGGCCGATTCGCTCGGTTTCACGAGCTATCGCTGCAAAAAACAATGCAGGATCTGGGCTGCCGAAATTTGAGGAATCTCCTAACATCTGCGGGCTAACATACAGATAATCAGCCCTGAAAAGAAAATCGAGCTTTGAATTCTCAGCCATTTTTGCCAAATCAATATAGTAATCAATAGTCTCCATCTTCTCTACTCCGCTATCCGGGTGCCGCCAGCCGTCTCCTTTCATCCAGGTTGCATTTAAGGACAGGCCAATACATAATTGTCTTGGTCTTTTTTCTGTCATATCTACCAGCCTTTCATTTATAAATCAATTTACTGATAATGATTCTCAGTTACAAAGGTGAGTTTATCAAAAATTTAAATAAATTCAAATGTACAAATCTCAAATCCAGCATGCATCATTATTTAATCTAAATAAAAAAAGTCTGCACTTCTGGCTTATCACCAGTAGCTGCAGACGTAATTCAAGTACAAGAAGCTCATTATGTACATTATTTATAGGCAGAGGGAGAAACACCGAATTTCTTTTTGAATAATCGGCTGAAATATAGTGGATTGTCATAACCAACACGGTCAGCAATCTCACGGATAGGAAAATTACCTGCTTTGAGTAATTCACAGGCCCGTTCCAAACGATAATTAACGACATAGTCGATTGGTCGTAGTCCCGTATATTTATGAAAGAGGTAAGAGAAGCGGTTGGCACTCATTGCATGCTGTTCCGCTAACTCACCGAGTGTAAGTGAATTCATATAATGAAGTTTAATATACGCAAGGGCTTCGTCTACCATCCTTTGATTCGGAGAACTATCGTTCTCTCTGTAACTGCACGCAATCAGAACCTGGTGCATCAGGCTTAAGAACAACTCCTTGATACGCAGCTTCCCAATCTCACCGGATGGATGGGTATTCTGATGGAGCATAATTAGTAATTCAATAATTTTTAGATTCGCCCCCGGCTCCAGCTTGAAATGAGAGTCAAATTCGTAAATACTATTTTTTTCTTCCGGCATATCCAATTTATAAAAAAGTGAGTAATACTCGAGCTCAGATTGTCCTATAACCTGCGAATCCATCTGCATGCCCGGAGCAGCATGAAAAACTGAGCCTGCCCGTAATTCATATACCGTTCCATTCACACGTATTCTGGCTCCCCCGCGAATGATAAATAGAAATCCATGCTTAACGGTGGTGAATTCACTTAATAAGCTTTTGGGCTGGATGACTAAGCGGCTTCTATTTTCTATTTCATAGACACCTTTAGTAAATGCCTTTGCTAATTTGTCCAAATTTATCAATGTTCTGCACCTGCTTCCAAACCCCATTCATTCTTAAATGGATCCAATGCTTTTTTGGATACTGCAAATGATATCATTCCTCTTCTCTCCTTTCTGCTGATTAATCACATTTTTTTATTTCGCCACGGTAATTGGCCATTCTAAAACTGGCTCCGCATCCACATGAAGCTTTTGCATTAGGGTTATTCATAGTTTATCCGCCTACCATTCCACTCTCTTCATAGTCAATTTCAAGACCGTCAATATACGGAATACTATTCGGGTGAACCAATATACTAAAATCTTTTTTATTTAAAATAATATCCTCTTCTGCTTGCTGCTCATCCACGACTAGGGTATAGGATAATCCACTGCATCCCTCTTCATCTACACCCACTCTTAGAAATGGATTTCGGATATTCGCACTTAATAAAATTTCGGCGATTTTATCTGATGCCTTATCACTGACCTCGATGATCATTGTGAACTCCTCCTTCGTTTCGAGAGCTCTCTTCTTAATTTATCTACCCTGGCTCTACACATGAGCAGCCCAATCGATTCGAAATTGTTTTCTTAATGTCCATTCCTTTCTTCTATTAAACTGCATACTTTATTCTATCAAAAAGAAAGGAGCTGAATGCAATGGGACTTAGTTTTCGTAATAGTACCAGTGTAACCATATATGTTGCCTTCGCATATTACTCCTCTGCAAGCTGTAATAAGGGCTCTATCCCCTTAATACCTTGGCCCAGCTGGTATGAAGCGGTTGGTTGGTACACAATTAATCCAGGTCAAACGGTAGAGGTATTGAATGGGGCAGTCAACAATCGTGAGATATATTACTATGCCGAATCTGCAGATAGGCGTCTTGTATGGTCAGGTGTTAACTATCTTACTCTACCGCAAAATGCTTTCAAACTTTGTGGTGGCGCAGGTTACTGTGCTGCTCCGCTTTGTAGAAGGCTTGGATTGAGAAAAATCAGTATTGGTAACTACAGAAATTACACGGTCAATATTGTATCCACTAGTATTCAAAGTCAATCTAAGTTTTCAAATGTCAACACGGCAGTTCCTGGTAAAAGGAAAAATGTTGGCCGGAGTACCTCTCCTATTAAAGGTCTTCGAGTTGTACGGCCTACTGCAGGCAGGAAATCTATCTCGAAACAATAGGCGAAAATTAGAACCATTCTTGGACTTTCTTATTCAGTCCAAGACTGTGTTGCTGGAAAAAATCGGTGGACTGGAGCCGGGAGATCCCGTTGACCCAAGAACTCCTACATATGGTGATTAAAAGTGATAGAAATCGTCGTTATCAGTCCGATTCGCTTGGTTTTATGGGCTATCCCTACGAAAACAATACGGAACTGGGCTGCCTAGATTAGAAGAAGCTAGAGGAGTAGATTTGTTTATGTTTATCCTTACTGTTTATTTGAGTGATATTTCACAAATGGGAAATTTAGCGGAAAGTTATGGATAGCTTTGTTCATGGGAAAATGGTAGATTATTCTATGGTTAATCCCTCAGCTTGTTCGTGTTCGATATATGTTATTGGGATTACGCGCAAGCCGGGAGATATGTTTAGGCTTATATAATCTATATTTGGGGCGGGTGTCTGCATGGACAAAAATTCTGGTTATAGAACAAACGTTATAGGCGCTGGTGAGGTTGGCATCGCCATCTCGGTCGATATGGATAGGAATACTATTCATGAAACAAACAGCTTATTTTGGGATACGAAAGGAAATGAAGTTTTAGGAGCTACTGCACTCCCTCTTTATGGAGCATTTGTATCGGAAGAACAATGCCAACTTTTTGGTGATGTCTCAGGTAAAAAGGTGCTGGAGATAGGCTGTGGAAGCGGTCAATCTTTGCAATATCTGGGGGAACGCAATGCATCTGAACTATGGGGTACGGATATATCGGAAAACCAAATCGAAAAGACTAGGCAACTTTTGACGGCGCACGGTCTTTCAGCAAAATTGAGCTGTTCTCCCATGGAAGAAGAATGTGGCCTGCCAGAGGATTATTTTGACTTTGTTTATTCGGTTTATGCCATAGGCTGGACAACTGACCTTGAGGGTACTTTTAGCCGGATTGCTTCTTATCTTAAAAAAGATGGATCATTTATTTTCAGCTGGTCTCACCCTATACACAAATGTGTTGTTGCAGAAAATGATATGCTTGTTTTTAAAAAATGTTATTTTGATGAATCTTGGTATTCAGTATCTCTTGACGAAAGTACGCTAACTTTATCAGATCGTAAATTATCAACCTATGTGAATGCGCTCTCTAAAGCGGGATTTGTTATTGAGCAAATGATTGAGCAATCTGATGACGAACTTATGCAGTCGCGGGACGATAGAAGCGATTTTGCAAAAAAAGCAAAGATGCTTCCTGTAACTTTTGTAATTAAAGCAAGAAAACTCTAGCATCCGATACTTATTGAACAACTTACAACGTAAAAATTATTTTTCTAAGCCGATCCAGAAAAGGATCGGCTTATTTGATAGCTTTTTTAAGATCAATCTTGTCTGTTCTCAACAGATTTCATGCGGTTTTGATCGTCAGGCACTCGGTCATTACTGAATTCCTGGCCTGCTTCTGCTTCTCCATGACCGGAAGCACTTCGGGCAAAATTTGTGAACTGCCTCTTCTGCTCATCCAGCTTGTGTTTGCTTTTAAGAAGCTCCTGCGGATCTTGATTTGTCATCATTATCACCTCGCAAAATAAATTCATGCTGTTTATTCGCACTACATAAGTTTTCCATAATAGGGCGGTGCTTATGCAAGATAAAAAAACTCCTGCTCACCATAAGCAGAAGTTTCTAAATGAATTTCTAGTTAACGAAAAATATCAATTATTTTATGCAAAACAAGGTATTCCAAAACAACAATCCCACCGCAAATGAGTATAAAAAACTGAAGTCTTGCCGTATTCATTCTATCCTTCCAATACTCTCCCCGGAATAATGAAATGATATTAGGTGTAAAAGTATGCCTAATCGATTCGCTATAATCATCATTATCCACGAAGAACACGCGAAACAAAAATTTATATACTGGAATATTTAAGAACAGTAATAAAATGATCATCACAAGATTCAATGTCCTCGCCTCCCAAGATCCAATTATCCTAATTTTACCACATGGATAACTGTAGAAATCGGAAACTGATGACAACTTTATAACCGCTCCATTAAAAAAGACCTTCCTTTTAGGAAGGCCCTTTTGAGTTATATTCACTTTCAGCTGCGTAAACGACTATTTATGCTCCAACCACTTACAATCTGTAATTTCCATTTCCGTGAAAACACCTTTAAATGAAGAATTCTCTGGGCTACAAGCATATAAGCCAAAATTTATTTCCTCATTCCCTTCAAACAAATGAAAAATACGCATCTGTTCAAATGTAGTCCCGTCCAAAGAGCTTTCAATACAGAAATCACTTTCACGTCGACTTAGTCTATAATACATAGTTTTAATGTTTGCATCGATATCTGTTGTTGCCCAATCTGAATATCCGTGATTTGTAACCACACTTCCAAGTCTTTGGAATTCCTCATTTTCATATTCTACCGATGCCTTGAACCAATTGTCACTGTCCTGATAGATGACTATCCCACACTGCTCGTATCTATGTGTACTATCATAATCTGTTCTTACTATAAATGAAAAATACTTCTCAGCAGTTTTCATTAACAGTGCAGGTGAATTATCATTTCTAAAACCATAATAAGTTCGTTGCCAAAAATCTGTATTCGGCATCGTTACAAATTCAATCCTGTTTTCTGAAATAGAATAATCATTGATTGGATTTATCCAAAAAAGCTGTTCTTTATCAAAGTTCATTGCTATACTCCTCACTTTTTATAAAGATTTGTCAACCATTTTCATTTGCCAAGATTCCAAATACAATTTAAATAGTTTTCAGCAGTTCATCCTAATAATACCATTTGAAAAATATAACGCACATCATTTTTAAATCTTTTATATTGAAATATCCAGAGAATTAAATAAAAAGGTTGTCCCGTTCACATAAGCTCTCAAAATCGCTTGAGCATATGGCTGCTCTTCAATCAAACCCTCGGTCTCAAGCGGATTCTCTGCATGAAAGCTATAGGCTTCGATTATTGCCATGACTAAGAAGCACTCTAGCTTCATTGTGTGTTCATCTTCAAGCTTCCTGATTCTCTGATATCCTTCGACGAAATAAGCTCTTTGTGTTGGGTATAATCCCATAATAGCCTGTGCTATATCATAAAGATGATAGCCGAAGCCACACCTGCCAAAATCGATAGGATACGGTTCATTATCCCGAAAAATGACATTTCCATTATGTAAGTCCGCGTGGATCATCCCATAATTTTGTTCATGTCTTGTGAACCTTTCGAGACATGTTGCCATTTTAGTGGCAGCTATGGAATACAACTTAAAATCCTCATCCGATATGAAATGTTTGCGATGTAGACTTAGGTGATTCCAGTCCCGTTTAAAGCTCAGTGCCCCCCAAGAAGGACGAGTAAAGCCGCTGGAAGGACTAAAATCAGAGCTGGCCTCATGAAGCTTTGCCATCAATGATCCGGTTTTACGGATGCCTTCCTCCGTTAGTTCACTTTTGTCAACATGCTTTCCCTCAACCCATCGCATTAAGCTCGAATAAAACCGTTGTCCGTCACGCGCCGATGTTTCCGTAATAAAGGCTCCTTCACGATTGATTACAGCTTCGGGCAATATGAGGCCCTTGCTCTTCAAAGCGAACAACCACTCAATTTCTGATATGGTTCCTTCGCGTTGTTTGTTATCCGGGTGAATGCGGAGCAAGAACTGTTCCCCTACATCGCTTACAATACGGAAGGTGACATGTTCGGATATTTGTATGAAGTGAATGGAGTTCCAGTCTATTTCATATTCCTGCAAAGCATGAAACGCCGCTTGCTTTACTTGCCTCAGAGTTCGGTGTCGGTTCTCCTCAGTATTGATCCGAAAGCCGTTATTCATTGCTTATCTCCTTTGTCTATCATACTTCCATCATTTTAACAGTCTAGACGGATAGCTGTAATGATAAAGAATGAATATGAAAAGAGTTTTCTCTTTTTGAATCACCTATAAAAATAGGGAATTCATTGCCACTTAGGCATGAAATTCCCTACTCTTCAAATCTAATTAGATTGTTCTACAAGTGAAATTGCAACAGGTTCTATGACATTAGTATAAGTGCCATCACCAAGCTGGGCTAACCCATTATACCCCCAGGTCAGCAAGGTTCCCTCCTCACTAACCGCACCGCCGCTCATATAACCTGCACTAATAGCGACGATACGAGTGCCAATGTTGAGCTTAGATGCGAGGGAACGCTCCGACTCAGTACTACCACCGAGCTGGCCCTCATTGTTCGCTCCCCATAGCCATACGTTTCCATCGCTTTTCAGAGCCATGCTATGTAAGGCACCAGCGGATACACTGATAACTGAACCAAGATCCAAGGCTTGAACGGGAGTATAATGATCTTCGGTTGTCCCATCCCCCAAGATTCCCTTAACGTTCGTTCCCCAGCTCCATACGGTTCCGTCTTTTTTCACTGCCATGCTGTGATAAAAGCCGGCAGCTACGGAAGTAACGCTGCTTAACTCAGCAACCTGCACGGGAGTTGAGCGATCGCTCTTTGTGTTATCACCGAGCTGACCGTAAGCATTGAACCCCCATGCATAAACCTGACCATCGTAGCTAACCGCTAGATTATGAAAGGCTCCGGCTGAGATCGATGCGATTGATTCCAAACCTGCAACCTGCACTGGTAATGCACTATCCTCGGTGGTTCCATCTCCAAGCTGACTATATGTGTTAAGTCCCCATGCCCACACCGTTCCATCGGACAATAATGCTAACGAATGCTGCTCACCTGCTTGAACCGCTATGACATTCACCAATCCAGGCACTTGCTGCGGCACAAGCTGGGGCTCCGACGTACCATTACCCAGCTGGCCCACGCTATTGCTTCCCCATGTCCAAACCGTTCCGTCCGTCGCGAGCGCGATGGAATGGTCTTGTCCAACGGATGTGGCGCTTATCTCCGGCAAGCCTATAATTCGCACAGGCTTATTACGAGCAATAGTTGTGCTATCACCGAGCTGGCCCTTCCTATTATTGCCCCAAGCCCATACGGTACCATCCGGTTGTACAGTCAATGTATGAAAGGAATTCCCGTTGCCCATGCTCATAATGGGGCCAACATTACTTACAACATCAAGTGTACTAACCTTCAACTCGTTACTATTTGCTGATTTGTTCCCTGCTTCGTCTATAGCTTGTACTAGAAAGGTATACTCCTGTCCAGGCTTCAAATCGACGGCCGTGTAGACCGTTGTACTAACCGTTACTTCTGCCAACAGATCAGAGTCCTTATATAGAACATATTCCGCAACTCCGACATTATCCTCGGATGGACTCCATGCCAAGCTAATGTTATCTGATGTGCGACTGAAAAGAGTTAGCTCGGGCGTACTCGGCGATTCTTGATCGGCTAGTGGGAGTTCCTCATCCTTCGTTGTTGATGGGTGCGCTTCCGCTGGAAGCGTACTTGCGATTAAAGGTGGACTTGTTTTTGACACGGGTCCGGATATGTTTACGGCTTGGACCGTAAATGTATAGCTCCGGTCGGAAACCAATCCCTTCACCGTATACTCCGTTAATTCGCCTGCATCGAAGGTATAGACCACATCGGTTATGCTAGGAATGGTAGACTCCATTAGATTTACCTTATAACTCACATCCGTGTTAGAGGTTCCCTCTACGGCATCCCAGGTAAGGCGAATACTCGTGGAGGTTGAATCGCTGACTGCCAGATTCGTTGGTGCAGCCAATAGCTTTACTTGTTCAAAAGAGCGTCCTTTTGCATCTCCTACAGACGGGAATTGAATGACGGATGGAAATATAAGAACTAACACCAACATTAAGCTCAATTTTTTTATCGGAAATAGCTTCCTTGCCATTTTCAATCACTTCCTATCAAATAAAATGGATGGTTCCTACCTCAAGTCTTGAATTACTTAATCTCAATTCCGGCGCTCGCATAACCTGTTAGTGTAGTTCTCAAGTCTAGACCCGCAGTTATGGTAGGGAACAGTACTAACATTAAGCGATCGCCAGCATGAACAGCCGTATTAAAGCCTGTGGATGCTCCGTTACTAGTAGATCCAGTAGAAATTATTCCTGTCAAACTAGGCAACAAGGTTACTGTTGGACCACTAATAGGTGTAAAACTGTTACTGTTACTTGCCGCTTTAAATAATTGTGCTTGAACGTTTACGGACGTGCCTACTAAACTCAAAGCTACAGTTGTGCTGAAGAAAGCATATATTGAAGTGATCGTACCATCACGTGGAACGATAAACGCCTGGTTGTATGGATCATTTGTAGGATTCGAACTATTACTTTTAGACAAATCTATTATTCCACCTGATATACTAGCACCTGAGAAGGAATTGCCAAATCCGAGCATCGCCACTGTGTTGTTTAATCCCCCGAGGGCAGTCGTTATGGTAATTGGTGCTCCTGAAGAGAATGGAATTATCGTTGATGCGCCAGATGCCCCGGTAGCTCCGGTTATCCCTTGAATCCCTTGTACACCCGTAGCTCCGGTTGCGCCAGTTACGCCTTGAATTCCTATTGCCCCTATGGCTCCGGTTGCGCCAGTTGCTCCAGTTGCTCCAGTTACCCCTTGAATTCCCTGAACTCCTTGGGCCCCGGTAGCTCCGGGTTCACCTTTAGAGACAAGCAGGGTAAAGTCGTTATTTATATCAGAAGGTACTCCAGATGGGTTGTTTATGGTAACGATGTAGATACTTCCTAAATAAGTAACGACTTGTCCTGCATGATAGGAAATCGCTGAACTAAACGGAGTAATGCTATCAAGACCAATGCCAGTTGCACCAGTCGATCCGTTAGCACCGGTTATCCCTTGGATACCCTGTGCACCTGTTACGCCAGTTGACCCCATCGCTCCATTAGCGCCAGTTACACCGTTAGCACCAGTCGCCCCATTTGCTCCGGCTGCTCCAGTAGCCCCGACAGCACCAGTCGCTCCATTAGCACCAGTTGCTCCGATTGCACCCGTAGCACCTACAGCACCAGTTGCTCCGGTTGCGCCAGTCGCTCCGATAGCACCAGTAGCTCCGATAGCACCAGTAGCTCCAACAGCCCCAGTAGCCCCGACAGCGCCAGTAGCCCCGGTTGCGCCAGTCGCTCCGATATTACCAGTAGCTCCAACAGCCCCAGTAGCCCCGACAGCGCCAGTAGCCCCGGTTACGCCAGTCGCTCCGATAGCACCAGTAGCTCCAACAGCCCCAGTCGCGCCGACAGCTCCGGTAGCCCCAGTGACACCTTGCGGTCCAATTGAACCAGAAGCCCCGTTTTGACCCGCTGCGCCGGTTGCACCTGTGTCTCCTTTTTCCCCTTTCGGACTAGTCTGACCTACAGCCCCTAATCCCAACACTTCAACGAAGGATGCCATTCCTCCATTATGAATGAGCGTCACCAAAGACCCCGTAGGAAACACTCCCTTGCCATTGTCCCCGAACAGAACAGATTTGCTATTGATTTCGAACTTCTCCGTCTGACCGCTGCTGCTCAAGAGTTCGATCGAATTTTTGGACATCGAGACGACAGAGCCATGGATAATCCGATCGGATACCTTGCTCGCAAATATTTCCGTCTTAGACAAGATAGCTGCAAACTCGGCGCGAGTAGCCGTTTGCTTAGGCTTGAAAGTATTATTAGGGAAGCCAGATATGACATTGCGGTTAACTGCGGCATTAATGTAGCCTGCTGCCCAGTCCGATGCGTCTGATGCATCTAAGAAACCTATGTCGCTATCCTTAAACTCGATGGCCTCGGATTCTTTGCCTGCGGCACGAATAATTAGACGTGTTATCCACTCTCGACTTGCTTGCTCTTTTCCCCAGATGACGGTGTTGGGTCTTACTTCCTCGCTTGGAATCACGAGGCCGATGTCAATCGCTTGTTGAATCCAAACAGTAGCCCAAGAATCTACGGTGAAGGGCAGGCTGCCGCTAGTAGCCTTAGGCTGCTCATATCCCATGAACCTTAGCGCCATAACAACCGCTTCCTGATTCGTGACTGGTCGGTTAGGGCTAAAGTTTCCGGAACCGTCTCCTTCGATTACCCCAAGCGCTGAAGCTTTAGTGATATACTGATATGCCCATGAGGTAGAGTCGACATCACTGTAAGCTGCTGCACTTGCCCGGGGTAGAAAACTACTATAAGCAGGGCTCAAGGGAGCAATTAACTGACTCATCAGAATAAATGCCATTGAACTCTTGTAAGCTAACCGCTTGCTACTTTTCTTGCCACTTGCTTTCGTCCTCTTCAATCTTGCCATTACTAAATCCCCCTCAAATTTATAAAGTTATGTATTGCTTCAAATAATCGCGATTAGCCATGACGCTCGGAGAATCTGGTACATAGCTCCCAGCTATCTCGTTGTGACAGTGAGCTTGTTCGTATTGTCCTAAGCGATCGTAACAGACGCATAATTGCAAATGCGGCAGCCACGTCCATGCCGGAACGTCTACTCTAGCGTTAGGCTCAGTCGGCTTTGGTACTTCCGTGGCTAGCTTGTACCAAAAAGCAGCATTCTCAAACCGTTGTTCGATTAGCTCATAAGACCCTAATTGACAACAGGCTTCGGCTCGGGGAGGCGACAAGGCAAAAGCTTGAAGTACTTTAAGCTTGGCTTCTTGAAAGAGACCTAATTGTGACAATGCATCGCCGGCACGCCGACTTGCAAGTAGCTTGTCCTCCATCCAGCCATTCGTCATGGCAATGAAGGCATCGTATTGCTCTATCGCTCGCTGCCATTGGCCGTGATCGTATAACTCGTTGGCATAATAAAATAAATCCCGCGGAGTGAACCTCGTTTGCGCTTTCAACATCTCCTCATAGATGAGAAGATTACGCGAGGACTGCGTATGCTTTCGACCATGTGTTATACCTAACTCGGCATAGAACACATTGCCTGCGACCTCAAGGTACTCATGAACGACTCCAATCCAACGGAAATCACAACTTCGTCTTACCAGACGATTACGTCTCAAGCTCGAAGTTACACTTCCGTCTTTGTCATGGTCGAGATAATAATGCATCGATACAGCATCGATATCCCATGGTAGTTCGGATACGATGGACTGGAGAGCCTTTGTATCCTCTAATTGCAGATAATCGTCCGCATCCAACCACAGCAGGTACTCTTGAGTAGCGAGACTGAAGGCATAATTTCTTGCCTTGGAGAAATCGTTCACCCATTCGAAATCATAAACCCGTGCTCCATAAGATGCCGCAAGCTCTTTGGTCCCATCACTCGAACCTGTATCCACAATAATGATCTCATCGACAAGCTCCCTCACGCTGGATAAACAACGTCCTAAGGTGTGCTCTTCATTTTTTACAATCATGCATAGGCTGACAGTGACTTTCCTTGTGCCGCTATGCAAGGAAGAAGTTAAATCGAATCCCCACTTGCTTATGGCCATAGCACGATTCAAGATTAATCGGTTATTGTACCAATCAGGATCATTGAGATCTACTGAAGGAGGTTCCTTCCGGAAGACTACGCATCCTTCGGCTATGTAAATATCCAGGTTCATAGATAACGTACGATAACACAGATCGTCATCCTCGTAAGATTCGACCTCAAATCGCTCATCAAAGGACCCAATCTGCTCAAAGTAGCGACGGGGTATCATCATTAGTAAACTGACAAGTCTAGGAACCCGGGTCCAAGACTTTGACTTTCCGATGGCAAGCATCGATGACGACTGATAGAGTTGCTCCATGTTCTGATATACAATCGGAATTCGTTGAGCGCCGCTAACATCATTCATCCTCGGACCCACGATTGCAGCATTCGAATGATGGTCCAGACAGCCCGACAACTCTTCTAACCATCCCTCGTTTACCATAATCTGATCGCGGATGAATACAAGACGGTCTCCCGAAGATGACACCGCGCCCAGATTGAATGCTGCTGCAACCCCTTTGCTCCGGCTATGAATGACATGAACGCCGCATTCATACGCAAGGTAATTCGACAATTCGGCAGATTTGTTATCCGAGACGACAATCAGCTCATAGGACATAGACGTATATTTCTTAATCCGATCCAGACATTGTGCGGTCAGGTTAAAGTGCTGAGCCAACAATATGATGCTAATATTCAATCGCTTTTCCTCCTATATTCGATATTTCCCCTAAATCTACCACTCTATTAGCGTTGCATTCAAGACAACCAAAGTTGCTATTAGCCCGTTTCACAAATAATGATAAGCTCAAAAAGACAGCCGGGAATCTAACTTTACTTTATTAATGTAATAAAGAGTTTTTTCAGGATGACAGAATTTTTCACCTAATAATTCTGGCTTGCGACGTATACCGTATTTGTTACGACTGGCTACGAAGGTATCGCTGTTTCCATATTCCAACAATATATATGTATAAAGGACATTTAAATAGTGTGGGTTGTCATCACTTTTGTCATATGACAATATGGAACATAATGGATGTTACATAAAAAAACTGCCTCTGAGGGCAGCTTTTTTTCTTAATATATCGTTTTTACGTACGGAGCGAATGAACCTCTGAAGCGTTCTTGTATCGGGAATTTGCTTAGTATTTGCTATATAACTCAACACACCTGATAGTGATTGAAAGGAATAGAGATTTCATATATCATAATCGGATTGTATTTATTCACAGGGAACTCTCATAAAAAAAGGATATCCCAAACTGGGACACCCTTGGATCAGCTTATCGCCTCACTCGTCGAGCAAAATCCACGAACTGGAATTTATCCAGCCGGTGTCTAGACTCGGTATATTGGTAAAGCACCGTGTTCTCCAAATAAACATAGTTTCGTACTACTACAATATGCGTAAAATTCTTCAAATCGAGCAGTCTATGATCCTCCTCGGTAGAAGGCTCAACGGATATCAGCTTCTTCGCATAACTGATTTTAAGCCCCAATTCCAGCTCCAGATAATCATAGATTGAGCCTTCCGCGATTTCCTCACTGAGAAAGGAAACAATATCCGCACGAAAATAATCCTTATCCAAAATGATCCGTTCACCTTCAATTTCTCTAGCGCGAACAACCTTCCAAATCAGAGTTTCAGGTGGAATCTGCAGATGTCTGGCGATTGCGGAGCCTGCCGGCTCTTGTATTGTCCGCTCTACCAGTGTCCGTGAGGCAGTACCCAGGGTATCGGCCATCTCTTTAAATGAAATCAAACCGGTAACAGGGAAATCCATTCGGGTCATGTCAAGCACAAAGGAGCCTCTGCCCTTAATTTTGTGAATATATCCTTCACGGAAAAGTAGATTCAGCGCTTTGCGCACGGTCTCTCGTGAAGTGGCGTAAGCTTCGGCGAGTTCACTTTCGGAAGGCAGCTTGGTTCCCGGCAGCAGTTGTCCAGAATGGATTTGGTTGCTGTATTCATTATAAATTTGCAAATATTTATTTTCTCTCAATTTTGATCACCGCCCTTTATTGTATCACGTCATGCCTTTGGAAGCATCGATTCAATTGGAGGGGAATTCATAGCGTTGAACATATAAATTCTTATATTTATAGAAAGACAGCCCCCAAGGGGCTGTCTTTCTATAGTATAAAGTCTTTGCCAATATAGCCTTTATCAACCCTTGAGATGAATAGTCAAGACGCTTGTTTGTTTGGCCGTAGCTGGTCCGGTCTTCTCTTCAATCTTCTCGACCATCTCCTGACCTGCAGGAATGATGATTGGAGTAATCACCGGGTAACCTGCTGCGCGGATAGCTTCCATATCAAATTCTAGTAGAAGCTCGCCTGCCTGCACCTTATCACCAATATTCTTCAGACTGGTAAAACCGCTACCTTTAAGCGCCACCGTGTTAATTCCAACGTGGATTAATACCTGAACACCGCTGGCATGCTCCAGTATAAGCGCATGTTTGCTCTTAATCACATGAGCTACTGTAGCATCAAAGGGAGCATATACTTTCCCCTCAGAAGGTTCGATTGCAATTCCCTCACCCATTTGCTTTTCAGCAAAGGCAGGATCGGGTACCTGTTCTAGCGATACTGCAGTTCCACTAAGTGGGGAGACAAGCTCCAGAATATTAACTGATTCCTGTGACCCTTGAACTGAATGACGGCTGCTCAATTCCTCTGGTTCGCTCGTAGGACTAGAAGCCTCTGTAGCTGTGTTCTTTTCGGAACGACCCACTACAGAACGTCCGTACAATACTGTGGCGGCAAACGGCACAACGAGAACAATAACCATACCTATGAAGAATACGCCCCACTGGTTCGGGAAAATCGAAAGGAAACCGGGAATTCCCCCTACGCCAATGGATGAAGCGCGAACCTGGTTAACGGTAAGGAGCATACCGGCAATTGCTGAGCCGATCATCCCGAAGATGAAAGGGTAGCGATAGCGGATATTCACCCCAAAGATTGCCGGCTCAGTCACGCCGAGGAATGCAGAGACGGAAGACGTAGCCGCCAAACCTTTTGCCTTTTGTTCTCTAACAACGAACATCATCGCCAGTGCCGCAGCGCCTTGTGCAATATTGGAGAGCGCCAGCATCGGCCAGAGGAAGGTGCCTCCCTCACTGCCGATGAGCTGTACATCGACTGCCAGGAAAGTATGATGCATCCCAGTGATGACCAGAAGTGCATAGAATCCACCATAGATCAAACCACCAAGGAGCGCAAAATGATCAAATACATAGATCAAACCCGAGGTGATAGCATTGGCAATGGCGAACGTAACGGGTCCGATAATGGTGAAGGCCAGAAAACCTGTGACCAGCAGGGTCACTGGAGCAACAACCAGTAGTTTAATGGAATCAAGCACCCGGCGGTTGAGGAACTTCTCCAGTCTAGCCAGAATATAGGCCGAAACCAGTACAGGCAATACTTGCCCCTGATAACCGATCTTCTCCAAATGCCAGCCGAACAAATTCCAGGTCGGCACGGTTCCCTCAGTTTTAGCACTTGCATAACTGTACGCACTTAATAGATCCGGATGTACGAGAATTAAACCCAGCACGATTCCCAGCAGAGGACTGCCCCCGAAACGTGTAACAGCTGCCCAACCGATAAGGGCTGGTAAAAAGGTGAAGGCCGTGCTGGCAATCGTGTTAATAATCGCAGCAATGTCTTTCCATGCAGGATAGACATCTACCAATGACTTACTATCAAAGAAGATACCAGGTCCGGTCAAAATATTATTAATCCCAAGCAGCAAACCTGCGGTTACGATGGCCGGAAGAATCGGAATAAAAATATCAGCCAGTGTTTTGATCGCCCGCTGCAGTGGATTCTGTTTCCGTGCTGCCGCTGATTTCACGTCATCCTTGGAAGAGCGGGCACCACCAGTGATCTGAATCATTTCATCGTATACTTTATCTACAGTTCCTGGTCCAATAACGATCTGGAACTGCCCCTGCGTAGAGAATTGTCCTTTTACGAGTTCGTTACGGTCCAGAGCTTCCGAATCCACCTTGCTCTCGTCATACAGCGAGAATCTCAGCCGGGTTACACAATGCGTCGCAACCTCAATATTCTCCTTGCCCCCAACCGCCCGTACAATATCTTCAACATTTTTGCGGTCTATAGCCATATCTTCACTCCTTACAAAATTGATGTGTGCTCCTTCTCAAGTACACCTCGTTAGCGGACTAACCACATGTAGGAAGCATAAGGACTAAGCTGAAGCTCTTGTGTTAATGAAGGTGCATCTGCTGTATTCCCAATCAGAAGCTCGTCCTTACCACTTGGCGACAATTCAGTCCAGTGATTATCTTTAAAGCGGAAAGAGATCTCTTTACTGCTGAAGTTCGAGACCACAACAAGTGTCTCTCCAACTCCTGTTCTGGCGTAAGCGAAGACTTCAGGATGACCTTCATCGAGTCTCTTGAAAATACCTTCTATGAATACTCCATACTCCTTGCGTAGAGCAATCAGTTTGCGGTAATGGTGAAAGATGGAATCAGGGTTTTCAAGTTCCTTCTGCACATTGATGTCTGGATACCGCTCATCTACCTTCAACCAAGGAGTACCAGTGGTAAATCCGGCATTCCGGCTGTCATCCCACTGCATCGGCGTACGTGAATTGTCCCGCGAACGTTCTTGGAGAATGCTGAGAGCAACCTCCGGGCTTTTCCCCTGTTCACACAGAATGCGGTACATATTTAGTGACTCAATGTCGCGGAACTCATCGATGCTTTTCCATACCGGATTCGGCATACCGATTTCTTCCCCTTGATATACATAAGGTGTTCCCTGAAGGCCATGCAGAGTTGTCGCGAGCAGCTTGGCGCTTTCCACACGGTAGAACTTATCATCTGTGAATCTGGAAAGAGCACGCGGTTGATCATGATTGTTAAAAAATAGTGCGTTCCAGCCTCCGCCTTTCTGCATTCCGGTCTGCCACTGCGCGAATAACCGTTTCATTGCCTCGAAATCATAAGGCATCAGTTCCCACTTCTGTCCATTCGGATAGTCGACTTTTAAATGATGAAAATTGAAGGTCATGGAAAATTCCCGCTCTTCGGGACTTGAGTACCGGATACAATGCTCCAGTGTAGTTGAGGACATCTCTCCTACAGTCACCATCTCAAACGGACCAAACACCTCTTCATACATTGCTTTGATGTATGCATGGACCTGTGGACCGTCAGTATAGAATTTACGTCCATCCCCCGGTGGAACACTCCCGTCATCATTAGGGAAGCGCTGATCTTTGGAGATTAAATTAATTACATCCATGCGGAAGCCGTCGACACCCTTTTTAGCCCAGAATAACATCATATCATTCACTGCTCTACGTACCTTCTCATTCTCCCAGTTCAGATCCGCTTGGGTTTTATCGAAGAGAGTAAGATAATATTGTCCCGACGCTTCGTCGAACTGCCAGGCAGGCCCACCGAACTTCGACTGCCAGTTGTTGGGTAAGCCGCCGTCCGGAGCCGGGTCCTTCCAGATATAGTAATCACGGAAAGGGTTGTTCCTGCTTGAAATGGACTGTTTGAACCACTCATGTTCAGTCGAGGTATGGTTAACCACGATATCAATCATTAGCTTCATTTCGCGTCTATGCAGTTCCTGTATTAGCTCGTCAAAATCCTCCATCGTACCGAAATCCGGGTTAATATTTTCATAATCTGCCACATCGTAACCGTTATCATGTTGCGGCGAAACATAAACCGGCTGTAACCAGACAATATCGATTCCAAGCTTCTGCAAATAATCTAATTTCTCAATAAGTCCTTTAATATCTCCTGTTCCGTTGCCTGTAGTGTCCTTAAAGCTCTTCGGGTACACCTGATACACCGTGGAGCGGCGCCACCATTCCGAATACTGGGACTGACTCAAGTTGAACACCTCCAAAAAGAATTCCTTTATTTCAACCATTAAACCTGTATATACAAGTTCAAACACTTCACACAGTTTAAACCTGTATATACAGGTTGTCAATACTATTACTACCGAAGGAGTGGCATGAGTAGAAACTAGATTATTTATAACGTTGTATTAGAATGCGATTCATCGAAAAAAGGTTAACGACAGGTGGCTCTAAAATTAACCCCTTTAATAATTGATTATTACCCTAATATTTGATCCGTAATAACAAAAAAAAGCCGATTTCTCGGCAGCTTTTTAGATACAAAGATATGTAGATAAAAAAACAAACAGGATCCCTTTTACTAATACAAGTTAGGTATCCTGTTTCTATTCAAAGTGTCTATTCAAATTATAGTTTATTTAAGCTCCTGTAGGAGGCTCTGACCAAATTGGGGCATGGTCACAACAAAGTTATCAGCAATTGTTGCTCCAATATCCGAAAAAGTTTTCGATATAGACAGCTCCCCTTGTCGATTGAAACTCTTACTGTAGAGAAGTAAAGGAACATATTCACGGGTGTGATCCGTACCGGCATGAATGGGATCATTCCCATGGTCTGCCGTAATTATTAGAAGATCGTCTTCACATAGCTCCGTTAGAACTTCATGTAATCGATCATCAAATTCTTCTAGCGCTTTCCCATACCCGATCGGATCTCTACGATGGCCATAAAGTGCATCAAAATCCACAAGATTCAAGAAACTGAGTCCTGTAAAATCAGTATGAAGGGTCTCCATGAGCTTATCCATGCCATCCATGTTAGACACTGTGCGAAAAGACTTGGTGACACCCTCCCCATCGTATATATCTGAGATCTTGCCAATCGCTAGTACATCGAACCCGGCATCCTTGAGCTCATTCATCACGGTTCTTCCATAAGGCTTCAAGGCATAATCATGGCGGTTCGATGTTCTTTTGAAATTTCCGGGCTGGCCGAGGAATGGTCTAGCAATCACTCTGCCTAGCATGTACTCCTCACGTAAAGTAATCTCTCTGGCAATCTCGCAGATTTGATACAGTTCTTCCAAAGGAATAACCTCTTCATGAGCCGCAATCTGAATCACGGAATCTGCAGAAGTATAGACAATGAGTGCACCTGTGTTCATATGCTCTTGTCCAAGCTCATCAAGAATAGCTGTACCACTAGCGGGTTTATTCCCAATCACCTTTCGTCCTGTTCTTTCTTCTAATTCATTAATTAATTCATAAGGAAACCCTTCAGGAAACACTTTGAAAGGAACATCAATTCGTAGGCCCATGATTTCCCAGTGACCTGTCATCGTATCCTTTCCATTAGAAGCTTCCTGCATTTTGGTCCAATAAGCTAAAGGGTGCTCTACTTTGGGAACTCCGGGTATAGAGTCAATATGGCTTAACCCTAGCTTGGATAACGCAGGAACATGTAGCCCATTCATTTTTTCTGCAATATGCCGTAATGTATGTGATCCTGCATCCCCAAACTTTTCAGCATCTGGGGCTTCACCAATGCCTACAGAATCCATAACGATGACGAAAATCCGCTTAAACCGGGGTGTTTGTTTCATGTTAATACTCCTTGCTACAACTAGAATATGATACCGATAATCAAAGCTGATAAAACGCTTACAAGTGTGGCGCCAAATAACAGCTTTAATCCAAATCGTGCGACGATATTCCCTTGCTTTTCATTCAATCCCTTCACTGCACCCACAATGGTACCAATCGACCCAAAGTTAGCAAATGAGATTAGAAAAACGGAGACAATGGCTGTAGTACGGCCACTTAAACCTTCTTGAATCTTAACAAAGTCAAGCATAGCAACGAATTCATTCGCAACAAGCTTTGTCGCCATAATACTACCGGCCTCAACAGCTTCATGCCATGGCACACCGATAAGAAAGGCGATGGGTGCAAAGACGTAGCCTAACACTCCTTGGAACGAGATTCCGAATATGCCACTGAAGACACCGTTAATTAAAGCAATGATTCCCACAAAACCAACTAACATTACCCCAACTACTATGGCTACTTTAAAGCCATCCATAATATATTCGCCCAGCATTTCAAAAAACGTTTGTTTTTCTTCTATCTGAACTTCAACAATATCTTCTTCAGGTGTAACTTCATACGGATTAATGATGGATGAAATGATAAATCCGCCAAATAGGTTTAATATCAATGCAGCTACTACATACCGAGGTTCTAGCATCGTCATATAGGAACCAACGATTGACATGGATACCGTAGACATTGCAGACGCACATAATGTATACAAGCGATGTTTTGGCAATAGTCCAAGCTGGTTTTTCACCGAAATAAATACTTCATTTTGTCCGACAATTGCGGCTGCAACTGCATTATAAGATTCCAATTTACCCATGCCATTTATTTTACTCAGCACCAAACCAATATACTTTATAATGAATGGCAGTATTTTGTAATGTTGCAAAATCCCAATCAATGCTGACATAAAAACAATGGGCATCAAAACATAAAGGAAAAATGTATGCGCCCCTTCATTTGCAATCCCGCCAAACACAAAATCAGTACCTTCATTGGCGTATCCAAGTAATTTTGCAAAACTATCAGCAAACCCTTTGATCAAAAATTCTCCAATGCTCGTTTTTAGGATAATTAATCCCAAACCTATCTGAATAGCAATCATTACAATGATTGGACGATATTTAATCTTTTTCTTATTGTTACTTCCTAGCCATGCCAGTAATAGAACAATAACCAAACCAGCAATAGAAATTAGATAATGCATTTTTAGCCCTCCAAATTATCGGTTAATTTTCTTGGAATCCTCATATCGAAATGCATCTTTCCACATTAACCCTTGTTCCAAAATAATTGCTAACAGGCTTCCGCATATTAATCCATTATTTAAAATGGCTATCACGATCGGAGATAAATGGGCTGTAGCTGATGCAGGAACAAACATTAAACCTACACCTACTAAAAGGGAAAGCCCACTGACAATAAATGTTCGCTCTTCATGAATAACCGTTTTCAATTCCTTTAGCGCTAGTCCGACCATCTTCACAAAAATGACGAAGGTAACAGAATAGCCTATGGGAGCTGGAATCGCAGATATGAAATTCATTATGGGCGGGAACAAGGATATTGAGATCACTAAGCTGCATCCTATTAAAAATGATCTGCGCTCCCTCATCCCCGTTTGCTCAACATATCCCGCTGCTCCCGAAATAGGGACTGAGCCGACCGCTCCTAAACCACCACTGATAAGATGCGTAATTCCAGAAGTTAACCCGGCGCGCAAATAACGACGATGATCCCCTTGCTTTGGTTTCATAACAGTTTCCATCAAACGGATGGATGCCACTGCATTGGTTATTAATAATAGGGTTAGTAAAAATGCAGTAGTAATTGTCCCGGCATCGAACCGGGGTGTTCCAAATGGGAATATTTCCGGCAGCTTAAATAGAGTATCCGCACGAGAAACCGCCGGCATACTACCGCAGATTATAAATAATAGGCAGCCTATCACTATACTGAAAATTATTGAAAACTGGCTGAGTAATACAAAGCGGCTGTTGCCTAACCAAAAGGTAATGCAGACCACAATCACACTAAGGATGAACACTTTAACATCTAACATGGTGTGGGCTATGGTAATCCCCATCATCCCTTTCATAAAAGATCCACTTAATTGAAAGATCAATAAAAGTAAATAAATAAAGGTGATGGTCGGAGTGAATAGACGAGCGATTTTATCCATTAGCTTAAATGCTGAAATTAGGATAAACAACACTCCGCTAATGATCATCGCTCCACTTAAAGCCTGTAAAGCGCCGTTGTTAGAGGAATAGATCCCTCCCACTAAACTCGCGTAAATGGTAAAAATGCTCCACCATAACCCTGCCGGACCTTCATGAATAGGGAACTTATGACCCATCAGGCCTTGTAAAAATCCAGCTATTGCTAAAGTAATCATGGTGCTCTGAATGAGTCCGGAAGTCTCTATGGGTGTTAAGTTATATAAATCTGCGATAGCAATGGGTGCAGCAATTGCACCAGCAATCATAAAAATCATCCACTGCAATCCTGACAGTATTACCTTCATTTCTTTCTCACTCTCTTTTCTAACAACACTGCACTCTTATCAATAAATCAGCCATCAATGACTGTGTTAAGAGCTACTTCTACCATTTCATAAAAGGATTGTTCACTTTCTTTATGAGTTAGGTGTTCCTGTCTTAACAATTGACTGCCGACGGTCAAAATCGATAAAGCTTTTACACCATATTTAGCGGCTAAAGTGTATAGGGCGGTACTTTCCATTTCTACAGCTAATACACCGAAATCCATAAACTTGTGAAGCCGATCTAAATTTTCACGATAAAATTCATCAGAATTATAGATGTTACCAACAAACACATTGGCATTTTTAGCTTGTGCTTGTTGATATGCTTTCATTAGCAATGAGAAATCTGCCGTTGGTGCAAAATTACAGCCATGAAAGATCTTTTCCGTCATATTACTGTCTGAAGATACTGCTTGGGCTAATATAATATCGCGGATATTGATTTCTTCCTGCATCGCGCCACATGTACCAATGCGAATCAATTTCTTAACTTCATAATCGACGATCAATTCTGTCGCGTAGATACTCATCGATGGATTTCCCATCCCTGTCCCCTGAACCGACACAGGCACACCCTTGTATAATCCAGTGTATCCATACATCCCTCTTACTTCGTTATAACAATAAGCCTCCTCTAAAAAGTGTTCTGCCACAAACTTTGCACGCAAGGGATCTCCTGGGAGCAACACGAGCTCTGCTATTTCTCCCTTATTTGCACCTAAATGCCTACTCATAGTTCTTCCTCCAACTTTTAATAGTAAACTGAGGTTTACCGAAATCGCTTTCCACTTGCCTTCAAGTAAAATCAGTTTCGAAACTAGATTGAGCATAAGGTTTTTTAAAATTACAAACTAGACCAAAAACTTACGGAGCTTACGGAAAATAATTGGTCAAATTATAAAAGCAGTTCTTTACGAATGTTGTCTAAGTCTCTTTTAGAGGGGATCGTAGAAATAATAACAACAGGCACTGTCTTTAATGCAACCGGGATATTACTAATGACAAGATCGATATTATTTTGCTGCATGATCTCGTCGGTCAGGCCTTTCATTATGGAAGTATTAAGGATCAACTGATCCCCAATTTCTTTTTTTATCAAATCTGCTATGTAATGACGAATTGAAAATTCTTCCCCGATCACTAAAAAAGCCCTCTTACTTTTGTAACGTAAACTCGAACGGACAATTAAGGTTAGTTTTGTTAAATGAAAATTATTGAAGAGAACGGAAGGGTAAGTTTTATTCCACGTTTGCATACAGGTTTGCATTTCTTGATAAATCTGCTGGCACTCCTGCTCTACATATGTTGTTAAATGACTTTTCGAAATCATCATCCATTCCGGAATGGCATTTTCGATTAATAGCTTGTCAAAGAACCCGTAAATCTCCAAAATAAACCGTTCTTGCATATGCAAGTTCGGGTATACCTTTGCTAATAACATTAGAAGCAGATTCCCCATTTGATATTCTTCTTTATCCTTATGTAATTCGACTTCTTTCATCGGAGTGATCTCTGACCCTTCATAATAATGATATTGGCTGAGGCTAACCATGGATTGCATAAAGAATATTTCACTGTTTGGAAATTCAAGGGACAGCTTGTCCTCAAGACATTTTGCAATAGTTTTCACTGGAAAATAAAACATCCCCTTTTCCCAAGGGTAAGCATTTTCGTCGATTTTCACACATTTTCCTTTAGCCACTCTTTCTATAACAATGGCCAACAAAAACGATAATCTCCTTTTGGAATTGATAAAATATACAATGTTATTCTCATTTTCTATATTTGTGATTAACTGATTAATATAAGCAAAATCAACATTCGCAAAGGGCCATCCTGTAAACTCATACGCATCACCATATAACTTCCAATAAAAATATCGAATATTCATTTCATTCCCTTTGATCATGGGGGTAGAAAAACTAATGCGAAGCTTATAAGCTTTTAGATCATCATTATTTAATTGCACAATCAATTTCTTCAAAGACGAGGTACTCATAAACATGGCTTCGGAGAGCTCCTCCACAGACAGTCGATCCACATTCGTAAATAAAAAATCCATCAGCCGATAAAAGATGGTTTGTCTGAACATAGAAGAAATCACTTCACTAATCGTACTTCGCCCATCACGTTGAAGAACTATTCCCTTTCCTCTAGAAACCTCAATGGTTACAGTAGATGGTAATTGCTTGCTGATTTCCTCCACCATCTTCCGGATGGTCTTATCAGAGATCCCTAAACTTTTTTCAATTTCCGCTAAGGTAAACCATCTATGTTCCGTATCAAGCAGCGTTAATAGTTGACTAGCTAAATTAAATCCCTTATCCATTTTTTCCACACCCACTTCAATTTCGTTTTAATTTTTATAGTATAAACAAATTCGCAACCATAACCCTATTATTTTTCAATAAAAAAACCCGGGTTTTATTTACCCGAGTTTCAAATCACATTATATTTGTGTTTTTTCTTCAATAGGGCTAATTGCTTTCAGCTGCATCGTTATGACGGCTGCAATAACGGATTTGATGATGTCTCCCGGAAGAAAGGCTAATGCTCCGACAAGACCAGCCCAGATCGAAGTATTGGTTATCAATGCCATGACAGGGGCACCAATCAGACTCACTAGTAATACACCGAAGATTATGTTGATAGCTACCAGCTTCCAAGTTCGAACCTTCGGCCAGATTTTTTCGGAATACCAGCCAATAAGGCCGGCCGCGATTGGAAAGCTAAATATGTATCCTGCAGAAGGTCCAACTAGCACCGCGATTCCGCCGCGACCGCCAGTCAGTACAGGCAGCCCAATGGCTACTAGTATGATGAAAATAATTAGACTGAGGGCTCCCATCCGTTTCCCCAGAAAACATCCGGCCAACATGACACCAAGCGTCTGGGCAGTGATCGGAACGGGGATGAAGCCGAGTGGGATGGGCGGTATCATCCCCAACACCGCGATAAGTGCTGCGAATAATGCAGCATAAATAAGTTCTTTTGTCTTCAAAAGAATGACCTCCATTGGTTATCAATGATTGTATTCTGGTCAGTAAATACGTCCAGTAAGCTGAATTATAATGGAGATATTCTTTATTGTAAACCATAAATTATTATATGGTTTACAATAGAATAAAATACCATGCTTGAGTTTTTCCTATTGTTATATAGAATTAGAGTATTCAGTCGCAATCGTTGGATGTTAATCTATTCAATGGGTTTTGCTCGGAGAGTTATACTTTTGGAGGTTTAAGTTCATGACAGTAAAAGAACATATTCTTGCCTTGCTCGACAGTAATAAGGGTGAATATTTTTCCGGCGAGGAAATAGCCGTTCAGTTATCCGTGACGCGCAGCGCGGTCTGGAAAGCCATAAAATCTTTACAGACAGACGGTTATTCCATACAAGCTGTAACCAATAAAGGATACTCCATGTCACCACAAACGGATATCTTATCAGCCAGTGCAATTTCAAAGTACCTGGATACTCAGGGGCAAAAGTTACGAGTCGAAGTCTTTAAGACCATATCTTCCACGAATGAAGCCGTAAAAAACCTTGCCTCAAATGGAGAAGCTGAAGGTAAAGTGATCCTTTCGGAAGAACAAACAGCTGGTCGCGGGCGAATGGGCCGGAAGTTCTTTTCTCCACCTGGAACGGGTATCTATATGAGTATCCTGCTGCGTCCCAAGCTGTCCGCAACAGACTCAGCTTTATTGACCACTTGCGCCGCAGTAGCTGTAGCCCTTTCTATCGAGAGCGTATCCAGTAAAGAAACGCAGATTAAATGGGTGAATGACGTTTTCATGGAAGGGAAAAAAGTGTGCGGGATTCTTACCGAAGCATCCGTGTCACTGGAAAACGGCTGGCTTGATTATGCTGTTCTCGGCATCGGTATCAATGTAGTCCTCCCTTCCGAAGGCTTTCCCAATGATCTTACCGAGATTGCAACAACTGTAATTTCCGAAAACAATCCTTATGGTGATCTCCGCAACCGGCTCGTTGCAGAAGTACTAAACAATTTCATGAGATATTATGAGCATTTAACGGACAGATTGTTTCTTTCCGAATACAAAAAAAGGTTAATTTCACTTGGCGAACCTGTGACCGTGATAAAGGATAATGAACAACGTAAAGCAACAGCCATTGATATCGATGACGATTGCCATCTGAAAGTCAGATATGAGAATGGTGACGAGGAGTATCTTTCAAGTGGAGAAGTCAGCATTAAAATTTAACTGGAGCTTCGCCTCCAAAGCAGCTATGTGCTGACACATGGCAGGCTGCATCATCATACGAGCCAAAAAAACCTTGCTGATCCAAGGTTTTTTTAGATGAACTTAAAATATCTACTTAAAGCTCAGGATTCTACTGAACTAAAGTATCTAAATCAGGCTGCAATTTGTTCCGCAGAACATACAGCATGATGGCACCCACAAGGAACGCAACAGCATCCGAAATGACGAGCGACCAGACTACTCCGTGAAAACCGTTCATTCGATTAGCGATATACAATACTGGAATCAGAGTAATACCTTGAATAATTGACATAATAAAGGCGGCGGTTCCTTGTGCTGTCGCTTGGAATATCCCTGTAAACAACGCGGTCGTTCCTGAAATGAACAGGGATAAGAACGTTACATGAAGAATGTAGCTGCCCAGTTCAATTAATTGCGGGTCATTCGTAAATAAACCGATTAAGTGGTCGGAAATCAGATATACAATAATGCCGAACACGGCAGCTAATGCTACAGTCACTTTGATTGTGAATGTAATGGTATGCTTCATGCGTAATTTATTGGCTGTAAAAGAGAAGGCAATCAGCGGCACAACTCCCTCGCATAAGCCCATTAGAATAACCTCTGGAAATTGTAATAAACGTGATGAAATTCCGAAAGCCGCAATGGCCTGCTCCCCATATTCGACCAGAAAACGGTTAAAGATGAGTGACATTGCACCCATGAAGAGACTCATAACAAAGACTGGAACTCCAATTTTAAATACATTGCTGAGAATGTCTTTGGAAGCTTTGAACCATTTTACAGAGATGGTTAAGAATTGGCTCTTATATCCCATGTGGAAGGCGTAGAATGCACTTGCAACCAAGTTAGAAATGACTGTAGCAGATGCAACCCCGATCACGTCCCAATGGAAGACGAAAATGACTAGCGCATCGAGAATAATATTCACAACAACACTGAGAAGCATGCCGATCATCGAAGTGATCGCTGCCCCCTCCGAGCGCACAATATTCTCCAGCGTGAAGAATAGAACGACGAAAGGTGAACCAATAAGCATAATCGTGACATAGTCCTTCGTAAATCCGAAGGAGTCAGGCGTCGCTCCCAAGCCATGAACGATTGAATCGATCAACGGGATGCCGGCAGCCATCAAAATAAGACCGAGAGCTAAACTGCTGTAAAAGGCGAATGAAGACACATGCTTTACATCATCATATTTTTTCTCTCCCAGCAAACGGGAGATGAATGCACTGCTACCGATGCCAATCAAGTTACCTAGCGCCATAATGGCAGCGAATAACGGTAAAGTTAGTGCGAGTGCGGTTAACATCGCAGTATTGCCCAGTGTACCTAGGAAATAGGCGTTCAAAATGGAGTATATGACACTCATCGACATGCCTAGCATCATCGGTACTGCGAAGTGAGCTACGGCTTTTGCGACAGGTGCTTTTTCAAAGTAATGGAGGTTTTCTGCATCCATAGAGTTCACCACTATCTTTCTTTATTTTGTTTTTTGAAATTACTTAGAATTCTAACTATCGGTCCAATATGAACCGTGACGCAGCAACAAGCAAACCTGTACCCTAACGACGAGTTTTCAGATTTGGCGTACGAAATTTGACTATTCTTCAGTTTCACATTACGCTGCCTTTGCCGTTCATCTTTCTCTGGTGGAAAGGCAGCGCCTCAGCTATGTTTGCTAAAAGACTTTAATTACTTATCGTCCGGGCCATGTGGCTTGTCAGGTGACGAATTACTGTCATCGCTGGAAGGCCAGCCGAATCCGTGCATGTCACCACGACCTTCTTCGCCAAACCCTGGGAACCTTCCGCTAAAGCGTTCGTCCCTAGAATTTCCCCACATTCTATGCATTTGTCCGCGCATAGCCATCATTTTTTCAAATTCCTCTGTTCCCATACGTGCCTTGGCAGCTTCCATCCACATAGCCATCACATCACGTTCTCCGTCCGATCCAAGTTCTTCCTCCAAAGCTGTTATGACGCGAGTTAGGTAATCCCCGAAAGCTATCTGCTCATCTGGCAATAAGCGAGAAAATATGTTGCCGCTGTCTCTCTCTTGTTTCTCTTCCTCTTGTCCTTTTTGCGTTAGGTATATCAACATGATACGTTTGTCTGTTTCTGAGGGTTTACGGGTGATGTATTCTGCTTTCTCCAGTTTACCAAGCAATTCATTGAGGGATGATACACGGATGTCCAGCATATAGGATAAGTCTTTGGTGCTGATACCGTCTTTCATCCGAAGAAACGCTAATATCCTCCCTTGCCCACGTGATGCGTCGGCCATAGGACCAACCGCGGCATGAGACTTCAAGTGTTGCCTTTGCAACAGCCATTGCAGTTTCGCAAGTTTTTCGTACAATTCAGTATTCATGTCCATAATGAATCCTCCATTGAGTTTTTACGGTACCTGTTGAACTTTATAACGGTACCTGTTGATTTGTATTATAACGGTACCTGTTAAATATGTCAAAATGTTTTTTACAGGTACCGTTAATATGTTGTTTTACTGTTTATTGACGTGGCTTATAAGCTTGCAAACAAATACAAAACCCGCGCGGTGCGCGGGTTATTTTAAAATTATATTGTGATCAGTTTTCATTTTTTATATCTGCAAGCAATCCTTCAAACCACTTCAGAACGGTTTGCTCGCCTGTTCGATGTGCCTTGATATTCTACTTATCACCGGCAAGTGTAAGCCACTTGCGGTTATGATGTTCTTGTACTTCAACGGGAGTATCGAAGAAATCGCTCAAAACATCTGACTGCAAGCAGTTTACTGTCACGTCACCTTTGTAGATTTCACCGTTCTTTACCAGCAGTGTGTGCGTGAAGCATGGTGTTATCTCCTCGATATGATGGGTTACATACAGCAAGGTTGGTCCACCGGGTTGCTTCGTAATCTTCTCGATCATCTGCAGCAGCTGTTCACGGGCAAAAATATCTAGTCCCGTGCACGGCTCATCAAGGATTAGTAGATCTGGATTGGCCATTAGTGCGCGTGCAATGAGGACTTTCTGACGCTGTCCTTGCGACAAGGTATCATATGTACGACCAGCCAAAGAAGAGCAGTCTAGAAACTCCATTAACTCCTCGGCTTGCTTTTGATCCTCTTCATTCGTCTTATCATACAGACCTATCGTCGCGAATTTTCCGCTTAGGACGATGTTCAGGGCAGTCTGATGGCCGTACAGCTTCTGCTGCAAGGAGGTGCTTACCCAACCGATTCGTTTGCGTAGCTCTCTCAAGTCCACATCGCCAAAGCGATGGTCCAGCACCTCGACTTGTCCTGTTGTCGGCCAGATATAGCCGTTCACGACGTTTAGCATCGTCGTTTTCCCTGATCCGTTCAGACCGACGATACACCAGTGTTGTCCCTGCTTCACTTCCCAATTCATATGGCGTAAGATCATTGTCGTATCACGCTGCCATGATACATTTTTGAGTGATATAATCATGCCCAATTTCCCCTCCTTAAACATGCCTCAATGAGTTCAATATTATCATGGTACAGCCCTTCCCGTAAAAAAACATAACCGCACGATTTTTTCGCCCGAGGTTCTAAGGGATAATTAATCTTTGATTCTCTGTTTGTTCCGGTATACTGTTGGAGGGATCCCGTTAAGCTGTTTAAAAATTTTGCTGAAATGATATTCTTCGTAGTACCCGCATAATTTGGCGATTTCCTTAACTGGATAATCGGTAAAAACCAGATAACGACAAGCTTGCTGGTTCTGTATGTGCATATGGTATTCCTTCGGCCCCATCCCCGTAAATTTCAGGAACATCTTCCGCAAGTAAGATGGCGAAATGCCGTATTTCTCTGCCAATTTCTCGATCCGGTGATGATTCTTATAGTCGTTCTCGAGTGTTTTCTTGATCTGTTCGAAGGCAGCGAAAGCTCCTGAATCCATCAGATTCCAATCCGGTTGCACGGTCTGGTGCAGCATATGCAGCAGGATCTGCATTTTAGCCCGGGAGACAGCTATGCCATCGGTTAGTCCGGGCAGCCAGTCCTGGTGAATCCCCCAGACCAGCTGGCTAATTTCCTCAGCTTGCTGTTGATTATATTGGCTTAAGAAAGGAAGTCTCAGTTTTCCGATTGGCTTGACTTCCTTCCATACCGCATCATAACTAAGCTCTGCACAATCGAAGAGCAGCATCGTAATGCGAAGTGGAGCATCCATCTGCGAACGCATGGACAGTTTAAGGCCTGGTTTTAAATAGATTAGCATACCAGCCTCTACTTTGTGCTCAACATTGGTCAGAAAAACCCCTTTACCTTCATGAATCCAGTACAAGCTGTGCACATTTACCATGTTACGGATGTCCTCCCAGCCGGGATAAGTAGCTTTATCGAGTACAAAATGGATATGCACTGTGAGGTCATTCAGCTTATAATCATTTTCTTCCAATTATTATTCCCTCCAGCTGCTAAAAGAGCGATTTAAACAAGACGGTAACGTTTTTTTCTATTCAATGCTTAAACTCCAAATGTTACTATCCATATTATCAAGATGTCTGAAATTCACAATACATTACAGAAAAAAAAGGAGGAACACACTTGTTAAGGACTTTTAGGGAGTATCAAATTCGGAGTACTGAGCTGTTGGATGGGCCTTGGGATTTCATAATGGATCCGTTAAATACGGGTGTTCAAGAAAAATGGTTTGAGCGATTTCCACATTCTCAAATGTCTCTTTATGTGCCCTCATGCTGGAATAATGAATTGGGAATGTACGATTATGAAGGTGTGGGATGGTATCGTAAAAAAATACAGACTGTAAATGCGCAGCATGTCAGACTCATCTTTCATGCCGTGCTGGGCCATGCCGATGTCTATTTGGACGGGCAGCACCTTGGTTATCACTATGGAGGATTTACGCCCTTTGAATTTATTGTCCCTTCCTTAGGGGCAGGAGAACATGAGATTGTCATCCGGACGGACAGCACCTTGGACCGACTTACGATTCCTACGGAGCAGGTGGATTGGTTTCATTATGGGGGTATCATACGGCCGGTAGAGCTGCAATATTTGCCTGATCTTTACATCGAACAACTGAAGATTGATTATGAACTGCATGGACCAGATGCCGATGTCACTGTTCAGGTGCAGCTCCATTCATTCTATAATGAGCAGCACACTACAAAAATCACATTCTCCGAAAGCGGACATGAATTGCACTCGGAAGAAGTACGAATTGAGACTGGCCAGACCCTCAGTCATACGTTCAAGTTGCTTCTGCCTGAAGTACGTTTGTGGAACGTAGGTCTTCCAGAACTGTATACCTTTCAACTACGGACAGAGGAAGACGACAAGATTGAACGGATCGGTTTTCGCTGTATTGAGACAAAGGATCATCGGATTCTAATTAACGGTTCACCCGTATATCTTAAGGGGGTGAACCGACATGAAGAGCATCCTGAGTGGGGTTTTGCCTTCCCTCCGAAGCTGATGCACAAGGAGCTCAGTATCATTTTGGAGTTAGGTTGCAATTCCGTCCGGGGTTCTCATTATCCCCAAAGCCCATATTGGCTTGATCTACTCGATGAGCAAGGGATTGTATACTGGAGCGAAATTCCGATATGGGGTGCCTTTCTGCCGAACGAAACAGTAAGTGAGCCGCTCTTCCAGGAGCGTGCACTGACTATGATTGAAGAAATGATCAGCTTGCATATGCATCACCCAAGTGTGATCTTCTGGTCTGTTCATAATGAGATTGATACCCGGACCCAAGAAGCATATGCTTTTACACAAGCTCTAGTCGGATTGGTGAAGAAACTCGACAGCACTAGGCTCGTCACCTACGCTACGATGCATCCACTCGAAGATATTCTACTTCCTTTATTCGATGTTATCGGTATTAATAAATATTTTGGTTGGTACGAAGGCGATACAGCCAGCTTCAAAGACATGCTGGAACAGTTCCATGTGCGTGCGGAGCAGATGGGAGCCGGTGACAAGGTAGTGCTCATGACGGAATTCGGTGGTGCTGGACTATTTGGGGATGTGGGCTGGGAGCCGAGATTGTTCAGCGAGGATTATCAGGCAGATATTGTAACTGAAGCACTGGCGATCTTCAAAAATGATTCGAAAATTGGCGGGACTTACATCTGGCAGTTTGCAGACATCCGCGGCGATCTGAAGAGCAGCAGCAAGAACTTTCGCGACCGTGCCCGCGGCTTCAACAATAAGGGTCTGGTTAATGAATACCGCAAACCTAAACAATCCTTCCGTGAAGTGCGCCGTATCTATCGATCTTGGACAGATTAATATCCACATTGACTAAGAAGCCCATCGTCAGCGTGGGCTTCTTAGCGTACTCGTATAGATTTTTCTTTCTACAGAAAAGTCCTTTCTAAAAATTGTAAGCGCTAATGGTGTAAGTGCTGCAATTTTCGTGTTTTTTGTGGGCATGATAATGTTTGTTCAAATCTAATAATAAAGGAGCCTATTTATGACAGGAATTTTAGGCGGTAACCCTAAAGAAGAACCGATGCATTATGGAGAAATCTTCACGGTTTGGCAAGCCTCAATGGTTGCAAAGGGAGCGCTCTCTTGTTACAGAGCTTATTTGTATCATGCTGGAGATAGTGATCTGAAAAAAATATTAGGAGCATTAATTGATCAAGCGGAGCTTGAAATCAGCGAGTGTGATACACTGCTCTCAGAGCAAGGTATTGCATCTGCACCAGTAATGCCAAATCGGCCCGATGCTAAACTTGAAGATATTCCTGTAGGGGCACGTTTCACAGATCCTGAAATTGCAGCCAAACTTGCAGCTGATAATGCTGTTGGACTTGTGGCATGTAGTCAGGCAATGGGACAATCGATCAGAGAAGATATAGGGGCTTTGTTTGCTAAATATCACCTTACCAAAGCAGCCATCGGTCTTAAAATTCTACATTTGACTAAGAAAAAAGGCTGGTTGATTCCTCCACCTCTTCTTGTCAAAAGACCTGAATCCGTTAAGGCGTAATCCTACTCACTCTTCAACTTCTTATAAAAGAAAGAAGGCCTGCGATCATCCGAGGGCCTTCTTTTGGTTGTCCTACTACTACCTTTATTGGAATATGTTATCTATATAAAGGAGGAGGACAACATAAACGTATTTATAGGTTATATGATTCTAGGATTATCCCTCTCGGCACCTCTCGGACCCATTAATGCAGCACAGTTGGACAAGGGACTCCGCGGAGGATTTATGCCTGCCTGGATAGTTGGTTTAGGGGCGGTTAGTGCCGATATCATCTATATGCTGCTTGTTTATTTTGGCCTCATTCATCTGCTGAATGCTCCGTTTGTTAAAGTGTTTTTATGGTTGTTCGGATTCTTTGTCCTTGTCTATTCAGGTGTAGACAGCATTAAAAATACAAGAGAAATTTCAGGGATCGAGATGAGGGGAAACGATGTCTCACTGTCCAAATCTTATCTTTCGGGATTTCTGATGTCCTTGTTTAATCCCCTCTCCATCCTTTTTTGGCTGGGGATATACGGCTCAATATTAGCAAAGGTGGTTAGCGAGTATCCAATGCAGCAGTTATTGATCTACAGTGGAGCGATCGTCCTCGGGATCTTATTCTGGGATGTAGCCATGGCTGCCGCCTCCAGCCTCTTCCGTAGATTTTTGACCGTCCAGGTATTAAGGGTGATTTCTATTCTATCGGGTCTCTCACTGATTGGCTTTGGTTTTTATTTTGGTGTACAGGCTGCCCGACTTCTCTTTTTTCATTAAACCTTGTTTCTTCGCATCCTGATGCCCTTAATCCGAAATTCAGGACCGCCCGGTAAAGAATGATATTCATTGGACTGTTCGTCCGTACTGTGATCCTTAACAGAACCGCCATTCTTGTTATGGATATGTTGAACAATCCAATCACTCAACGCAATCAGTGAAACAATTAACAGACTGATGTAGAAGCCTGGACGGCTGAGCGCGTGAAAAAGCGTACCTGCTACAGCTGTAGCGATCAGCACTAAGCCTAGCCAGCGTTTCACCCCGTTTAGAAGACTGGGCTTAAGCAGCTTGCGGGAGGAGAGCAATATAAAGGACCAGTTATAGAGGATCATCAGTCCGGCAGCAGTTGTAATGTATTCATATACTTTTCCTGGCAACCACAATGACATCATAATGGCACACCCTAAACCTCCAGCTATTAAACAAAGGGCAAAAAACGGATATTTATCCTTCCATTTCTTCGAAAAAACCTTGGGTGCATCCCCTTCCTGTGAAAGAGTGATCATCATCGAGGTAATGGCATAAAGCGAAGCTGTCATCGTGGAGAACCCAGCTATGATCAACACCCCGTTAAACAAATGCGGTATAAAGGTCAGATGGTCGCTGCTGAGCGCGAGCACAAAAGGACTTTCTTTTGGATTAAAAGCACTAAGCGGCACCATGATTACTGCAAGCCCGATTGAGAGAACGTATACTGTAGCCAGTCCCAGCAACATCACCTTTCCTGCTTTTTGAGCTTCCTCAGGTTTCTTTAGCCTGTAGGACATAATTCCCAGCACCTCAATGCCACCATAGGCATAAAAAGCAAAAATAAAGGCAGACCACAACCCGATACCTCCTGACGGAAATAACGCTTTGAACCCAAGTGGAACTTTCGGTGAGAACTTAGAACCGCCGATCCAACCCGTCAGAAGTACGGCAGCAATAACTAGGAACATTAGTATAGCCGCCACTTTAATGATGGCCAGTATATTTTCAACCCTGTCAAAGCCCTTATTGCCAAAAAACACAATCAACAGGCTCACAACAGCGTAACCGGCAGCAAATATCCACATCGGTACGGCCGGGAACCAAAATCGTGAGAAAATGGACAATGCTGTGAGCTGACTTCCCATAATCAACAGTTCCGAAAACCAATATACCCAGCCGCTCCCGAACCCTGCCCAATTTCCAAATGCTTTTTTTGCATAGGATCGAAATGAACCCTGCTCCGGATCTTCCGCTGTCATCTGAGCCAGTGCATCAAATACGACATATGTTCCAATAGCAGCTAAAATGTAGGCTAGCAGCACTGCTGGCCCTCCCATAGAAATTGCTAGACCTGAACCCAAAAAGTACCCGGTTCCTATAGTGCCAGCAATGCCTAACAAGCTTAGTTGCCACCATTTCAGTTTATCTTCTTCTTCAGTTTTACTGGAAGGTTGCTTCATGAATTCCGTCCTCATCCTGATTAGAATTTGAGATGTCTCTCATCTCTAGAATTCCCTTCAGGCGGGTCCGTTATTTACAGGAATCATAATAAATAAGCTTCCTGACCAGAAAGGCTGAGAGGCTTATAGTTATTCATACCGGGTGCTGTTCTTTTAAGAATAGCTAGGATACCCAAACGTGCTTCTACGATCATTTATCTCACTCCTAAATACTCCAAACCGTATCCAGCAGCTCGTCAACTGCTTGAATTCTGGTCACAGATGGTGTTTGTATTAAATTTCCTCTGACCATAACCATAGCTACATCAGACAAAGCTTTTATGTTCTCTAATGGGTTTTGCTCCATCATGATTAAATCCGCATATTTGCCAACTTCTATTGTCCCTGTCTGGTGATCGATTCCCAAAATATCTGCATTTGATTTGGTTACTAGTTCAATAACCTGACTTGCGTTCAACTTTGTTTGTCGCATGAAATGATCAAGCTCACGCCAAAGATCATAGTGGGTTACATAGGACATAGCGGCATCTGTGCCCACACCAATTTTGATATCATGTTTTATAGCCTGCTGTAGACCTGTTAACATAGAGTCATACACAAGCCGGGCATTTTCCTTAACGGTTGTATTCAACTTTGTCAGGCTCGGATCTAATTTCGCACTGGGATAAGCTGCTTGTAAAGTAGGGATCACAGCGGTGTAGCCCTTTAAGGCTCTGGGATTATTTTTGTACAGCCTGATCATTTCCTCATCCATCTCCGCGCCGTGTTCAATAGTATCCACCCCACCCTTTAAAGCAACTCTTACACCTTCGGTACTTTCTGCATGTGCCGCCACACGCATCCCAATTTTATGAGCTTCCTCGCAAATCGCAGCCACCTCTTCTTCTGTCATTTGCAAGCGGCCAGCTTCTCCGACCCTTTTGGCATCGGTAACCCCGCCAGTTACACATATTTTGATTAGGTCTACTCCGTTTTTTACATTGATTCTTACATTTCTTCTCCCTTCCCATGGTGAATCACCGACTAATGCCAAATAAGGTGCACCGTGGCCATCCGTTACGCTCAGGAAATACCCAGACACCAAAAGATTAGGTCCAATAAATTGATTTGCCTTAATCTCATCCCTCAAAAGAACATCAGTATAAAAAAATTCACCTACGCTACGCATCGTTGTTACTCCGGAATGCAGTGCGGTTAGGGCATTTTTTTTCATCCGTTTCTTCAACACGTTTCTGCCCAGTCTCGTATCCAAAATATGATGAAACGCAAAATTCAGCAGCCCTTCACTGGCAGACAGCGTAAACGGCTTGCCATCGGCAAAAAGATGGACATGCGCATTGATGAGACCGGGCATCACATATTTCCCCGAACAATCGATCGTTTGGTAATGGGTCGGGACAGTTACAGCGCTTACTTTCCCGATCTCCTCAATCAATCCGCTTTCATGAATCAAAATAGTCATATGGGTGTCCGTGCCTTTTATTGCATCTCCATAAATAACATTGCAGTCCTTAAATGCATAACCTATCTTCATCGTAGCTTCCTCCGTTTCATGATTGCACTATTCAATAATGAATAAATTATTCATTATTGAATTAAAAAAATAGGGACCCTCATAGATGCTAAATATGCATATCTACTTGGTTGTCCCTAATTGCAGCATTATGCGCCAGTTCCACCCCACACCTAAATTCGGAGCATTGACGTTATTCGTTTAAGCTTTTTAGTCCATGCAGCCAGTATAAGCTTAATGCCTCAAAAATCCGTTTCCGGCTATCGGCGCTCATCTCGTGCTTTAATAAATCCAGAATCATATTGATGACATTGTTCGCGATGATCTTCAGCAGAATCATATTTTCTTCGGTTCCGATTTCGTATCTTTTATAATGATCCTTAATATAGGGCCTTTTAGTTTCGATCATCAGATCGATCAGCTCGTTTTTGGCATTGCTATATACGGTCCCTTTATTCTTTTCAAAAATAATGACAATCTGCCTGCTGTACTGGGTTAATATAGTTATTTGCTCTTGAACGATAGCTGATTTTTTCTCATTATTAACATCATCAAAAAAAGTCTGGTTATCGATGCGAATATTTTCCACTAACACATTCTTCAAATAGTCCACTAAAGACGGCGGAACAACCGAATAGAACAACTCTTTTTTATTTTTAAAATAAGTATAAATATTTCCAACAGAAATTTGAATTTCATCGGCAATATCATTCATTTTGGCATCAGAGAAGCCTTTTTGGAAAAATACCTTTAAAGCGGCAGATTCAATTTCCTGTTTCACTTCATCTTTTTTAGACTGCATATTGCCCCTCACTTTAATAATGAATTGATTATTCACTATTAAAAATAATTCAAAAGATTGAATTTGTCAAACCACTAACGTGATTCAGTCATTACAATATCTCGATATAGCCTTCTGTTCCATGCACACGAATTCGTTGCCCTTCTTTTATCAATTTGGTAGCATTCTCCACTCCGACAACTGCTGGCAAGCCATATTCACGCGCAATAACTGCCCCATGGGTCATTAGTCCACCAACTTCAGTAACTAGGCCTTTTACAGATACAAACAATGGAGTCCAGCTAGGGTCAGTAAATAAGGTAACTAATATATCTCCGTTTTCCAGATCAGCTTCCTCCATGTTTAAGATGACACGCGCACGTCCCTCTATAACACCAGAAGAAACCGCTAAACCTACAATAGCTTCTGTTGGGAGGTTTTCTCGTTTATACTTCTCCGCAATGATTTCACCATCAGACGTAATAACACGTGGTGGAGTTAGTTTTTCAAATGATTTGTACTCTTCTTTGCGTTTGCTGATGATCTGGTAATCCAATTTATTTGTACTTACGACTCCGCGTAGTTCTTCAAAAGTGAGATAGTATATATCTCCTTTTTCAGGAATAACTCCCGCTTGTACTAGTTGTTCTGCTTCTTTCAGTAAAGCTTGTTTATAAACGAAGTAGCGATTAACCATACCGTATTTTGGGTATTCTCTAAACCCGCTGTAATTCCGCATGAGATCAATCATTCGTTTTGTTTCATTCGCTTTTTGTTCACCATCGGGTAATTGCTTCAATCGATCTAATAGCTCTTGTTCTTTTTTCAAAGCTTCCTGTCGACCTTGTTCAAATTTCCGATGGCCAGCATTAGGTTCAAAGTTTTTGATATTACTGAGAATCATGGGGACAAGTGTAGTTGGTTTTTCGCTCCAACGAGTTCTTGTAAGATCGATTTCTCCGGTACATCGCATTCCGTATTTACTGAGATAGTCATAGAAAGCGTCTTGGGTTTCCTGCCCACCCTCAAAACTAACCAGTTCATCTAAGAAATTATCGTCTTTAACCTGCTGTAAATAATCAATGACTTCCGGATAAGGCCGAATCACATCAGCGAGATGGAGTAGCGCCAAACCCATTTCTGAAGTTATATTGCCCTGTACAGATTGAGAAAGCGTATCCGCTACGTTTTTTTCACCCAACCACTCATTTATTTTTTCATTGATCCATGCTGAAGCATCCATAGCCGCCATAATCACACGCATACTTTGTGGGTTGAATAGAATCTTCTTTAATTGCTGCATATCTTCCAGAATAAAATCAAACAACTCCGCCCCTGATTTGGTTTGAATGTTTTGTTGCAACTCTTCTATCGATGCTTGGTTGCTCTTAATGAGGTCAGAAACGATTGTCGGATCATTTTCGAGTTGTACTTGAGAATTACTAGGTGGCAGGCTTGTATTGCTCTTATTCGGAGTAGAAGCTTTTTCATTATCTGCCGAAAATTTTATAAAATCTTCCCGCTCTACGATGGTTATGAGTGCGTCTTTTATGAGGGGATCAGATTTACCTAAGGCTTCTATGATCATTTCTCTGCTGCCAGGTGAAGCAAGACTTGATGTGACATCAACAAACAATCTTCCGCCAGCTGTACGCATAGGTGCAGGAGTCGTTAACAGGTAAAAAGCCAATCCCAGCGGTTTCATGGGATCTGTCATCATTTGTTGATGACCAACAGATACATAAACGTGGTTTTCTTGATCATTCGCTTCAGGGATGGGGAATAAAGTCGTGATTGGCCGACTCTGGACGATATAAAATGTATCCTCGGCCAAACACCACTCGATATCTTGTGGGCAACCAAAATAGGCTTCAATCTGTCTGCCTATCCTTGCTATTTGTAAAATTTGTTGTTCAGTAAGTGTTTGAGTCTTTTGCTGTTCGAGGTCGATCTGCCGGGTCTCTGTTCCGCCTTCTTTTAGTCCGTAAATAGCCAATTTTTTGGTTGCTATTCTCTTATCGACAATTTTCTCTTGCTGTACTTTATAACCATCGGCAGATACTAAGCCAGAGACCAGTGCTTCGCCAAGTCCATAACTGGCATCGATGGATAGCAGCTTCCGGTTAGAAGTAATCGGATCAGCGGTAAATAAAATCCCTGAAGCCTGTGGGAAAACCATCCTTTGAACGATAACGGATAAATAAACTTGACTGTGGTCAAATCCATTTTGCATACGGTAGATTACGGCACGATCCGTAAATAGAGAAGCCCAACATTTGCTGATATGCTGAAGGATTGCTTCTATGCCGATGATATTTAAAAAGGTATCTTGTTGACCTGCAAAAGAGGCATGTGGTAAATCTTCAGCGGTGGCACTAGAACGCACTGCATAAGCATGTTCATCACCAAGCTGGGTGAGATTGTGAGAAACTGCCTTCACAACATCGGAAGGAATTTCTGCTTCCATAATGATTTGCCGAATCTTCCTACTGATTTCACCGATTTGATCTCGATCTTCTACTTTTAGCATAGTTAGTTGATCCAACAAAGCATGATACGTTTGGTTCTGTTCGAGGGCTTGGTGATATCCTACTGTTGTAATACAGAATCCTTCTGGTACTTGTATTCCTTCTATTTTTGATAATCTCCCTAAATTTAACCCTTTTCCGCCAACGAGCAAAAGCTGTGTATTGTCCACTTCCTGAAAACCGAGAACTAAAGAACGCATTTATTATCGCTCCTAACTATTAAATTGAGAAAAAAATTGACAAGAATTTAACGGCATGATAAACTAAATATATAAAATGCATTTATTATGCCTAACTATTGGATTTCAGTCGTTAGTTGATTATATCATCGTGTCTTTTCATATGCAATATATAAGAATCTGATGAGATAAATCAGGTTCTTTTTTTGATTTCAGCTATCATTAGTGTTAAAGCAAATAAACCGTAGCCCCTCAAGTGGGCTACGGTTTATTTGCTTTAATATTAGAATGTCGTAATAGGGTATATTATAATCCCTTCACTTCAAACTCATAGATCCGCGCTGCCGTATCGGCTCCCTGCGTAGGTTTGAGAATCAATAATTTTACATAGCGGGCTTTTACTAACGCAATTGAATCAGTCGACTCGGCAGCCGAGTTTCCTTGGACGTTGACGACATCCGTCCAGTTCATTCCGTCGCTGCTGACCTGAATCGTATAATCACTGGTATTAAAACCGGACCACTCTCCTCCGCTCTCAGCATGCTTGATGACAAAAGTGCTGAGTTGATGTTCGGCCCCGAGGTCTACCTGAAGCCAATGGGGCAGATTACCAATTGCGCACCATTTACTGTTATCCGTCACTTTACCATCTACGGCATTAGGTGCACCTTCCTTTTCCCCGCAGGCATGATCGGCTGTTGCAGCTTTACCAAGTGCCAGATTTTTCACTGCGCCAGCTTCCTTGCTCACTGTGATGAGCGCTTTTTTCGTAATTGTGTCTTGGCCCGAGCTGTTAGTTGCAGTCAGTGTCACACTATAAACGCCTTCCTGAGCGAACGTCACAACTGGGTTCTTTGATGTGCTGAACGCGGGGCTTCCGCTTTCGAAGGTCCATGACCATCCTTCTGTCACTTCAGTCGACAGGTCGGTGAAGTTTACGCTCTCGCCTGGAGCGACTAGGGTTCGATCAGTTTTGAACTCCGCAGTCGGCTTTGGATAATCCGGCCAGCTGATCTTCACGCTAGAGGATTGACCTTGCTCGTATCTTCCATTAACAGCAACAACCTTCAATACTGTGATAGTTTCTTTGTCTATTCTTCGCATTTCAGGAACGTAAAACACATGATTTGGTGTTGCACCTATGAACATCTCACTACCATCTGGAAGTACTCGATAGACTTCGTATTGCTTGACCTGTTGGTCAAGCTGTTTCCACAGTAATCTGGCATCTCCATAAATACCATTGCGAAAATCAGTTTGAGTGACCTTAAGATCGCGAACCGCGGGTAGTGGTTTGATCGGGTCATTCGCATTTTGAATGGAGAGCTGGCCAATTTGAATGTTGTAATTATTAATCGCATTCTTAGAATCAAAATACAGGGACAACGCTACGATCCGTTTCCCTTTGTATGGGGTCAAATTCAATGTTTCAGTTGTCCAGTCTGGCGATGTCTTATCCCTCACATTAAGGAAGATATATTGATCGGGCTGATCAGCGAATGCAAGACCAACCTTTAGGCTTGGCTTATCTTGTGTTTTGTACGTAATAGACAGCTTTGTGCTTGCTTCGATCTTAAGGTCGGTCTTGTAGAGCTTCAGATGTGTCGCATTGGTAGGGTTCAGCACGCCTGATACCTTCAGCGAACTGCCGCCGTAATAGGCATCGGACCAATCGAGCACTGGTGAAAGCGGGGTACCTTTGCTGTCTGCAATCCAGCGCCAGGAGGGAAGAATATCCTGCAGACTCCGGTTGTTCCAGCCTTTATCCCGCACCTGCTTCCCTCTTACAAAATATTTCTGTCCGCTTCCCGTGTTGAAGTTGGTGGTGAAAGGCAGCTCATTTATTGATGATGATTCGATCACATCGTTAGCGATACCTTTCCAGGCTTGATCGCTCGAGGTGTTACTCGGATTCCCGTTTGGACCCACCCAGAATTTGTTCTCGCGTACGAAGAAATCTTCCATACTCTCTGCGCTGTTAAAAGCCCAATCCGGGCGGTAAATACCAAGGGAAGTAACGGCAGGATCTTTATCCGGAAACAACAGATTCCAGTTCACCTTTGTATCGTAACCCTTGGCTTCGACATCGATGCCTGCATACAAGTCATAGGGACTTCTACCCAAGCTTCTAGCCTTCTCTGCCGAGCTTTTAAGATCCTTCCACCAAAAGTTCAGGAACATATTGTTTGTTATTTGCTTTTTATTGTCTTGCAGGAACATCGCATTCTTGTCGTTAAGTGCATTTTGCCAACTGATACTGCCCTCATTGGTCATGGAATCATACCATACGATGTGCATAGAATTTGGCTTGTGCGATTCCAGATAACTTAGGAAAGCTTTCATTTGCTGTGCGTCAGCCGGCGTTCCACCCTCAGTCTCCTGGTTAATAAACCAGCCGTCAAATCCGTAATGGCTCGCAACCTGGATCAACTTGTCAGCAGCAGGAAAGGAACCGTCACTATTCTGCTGAAGCATCTGCTTGACCCATTCATACTTCCCGCCATATACGGTTGGTGGGAAGAACACCGTTCCGATGATCGGCACGCCATTTTTATGAGCCGCGTCGATCGTATCAGCGCTTGGAGGTACGATGATCCCTTCGCCCGCGGAACCACCCCAATAGACCAGCTTGTCAACATATTGCCAATAGGTAAATGTGTTAGCTTCGAATTTGCTTGAACCCTGCGATGGAACTCCGCTTGTTCCCGGGTTTAGTGCTGATAAAGCCATGATTTTTGGCGCTTTGGTTGCATGAGCGTTGACTCCATCTGCTACAAACCGGTCCTGCAGCGGGACTGTGCTCCGGTTAAATGCCGCATCCGGGTCGGATGCCGGACTCCACTGAAGCAGTTGCTCCGGAAACCAATAGGATGAATAAGGCTGTTTAGCGAACGCAGTTGTGGATAAGGCTGCGCACATCACAAGTAAGAATATAAAACCTGCACCAATCTTTTTCATGCCATACTCCTCCAATCGATAGATTAAATGATTGCGCTTACATTTTATCAAGTTGGACAAAGCTATAGATAGTGGATTAATGGCAAGTTCAGGTGCAATTATTACAGGTCGTCAGCCTAGGCTATAATCCCAGTGGGGAATTTGATATTTATATACAAAAAAGCCGCAACTATGCGGCTATTAAATGTATAGGATAAGGTAAAGTGCTTAGATATTACCCTTTCAGGTTTAAAAGAAAATGCCGTGTGCCCTGATAAGCATCTGTCCAGCCCATCTTAGCATAGAATCGAAGTCCATCGAGTCCCTTAAAATAATAGGCACCGATTAGCCGCTCCTCAAAATTGGGGGTCACTATTCTAGCTTTCTCTTGATAGTTTTGATACGCGTTAATGACGTTACACCAAGGCATATGCTTGTCGAGAATCGCAAGGTCTATGAGAGAATCGCCATACATGCAATTTCCATCAATAATGCCGGTTATCCGTGTTCCGTTGGACAACATATTCCACTGTTGAAAATCTCCGTGTATAAAGCTTCTATTAGATTCATTATAGGGTACATAGGCCATCAAACGGCTATAGATTTCTTCGTATACGTCTCTTTCCAAGCAAGACGTGCGGAAGAGTTCATGCCAATTCTCCCAGAATGTTCCCGTCTGATCTTCCGCATTTACGGCAATGACGAAGTCTTTCCAAGATGGATAGGAACCATTGCCGTCAGGTCCGATCCAACCATAACCGTTAGTTCCCTCAATGTCCGTTTCGGCCATCCTTGTTAAAATGCCGATAATTTCCGGCATCAGACGGGTTTGTTCCTCTGCTGTACAATCGGATAGATTGCGACCTTCCATTCGCTCCATGATCAAATAGGTTAACTGATTAGTCCTCCCTAACCCCAAACATTTTGGGAAAGGGATACCTTGGTCGAGTAGCAAATTGGATACAAATTGTTCGGTCTCATATGCTCGTTCCAAATCGCTGAATTTCACAACATAGTCTTTTCCTTCTAAAATAAAAGAAAACACGTTGCTTATATTGCCGCCAGACAACGGTGTAATCTCAGCCGCTCCCTGTCCAAGATGATTCCACAGTACTTTTTCAATTTCACTCATGGTCAATTCCGGTTTTTCGTAAGCCATTTTTACTCCAACTCCTGCTTGTTTGAGTCTACTATGAATTTATCCGCAGCATATCATAAACACCATCATCCTAAATATTTCGTTCCTCATACTCAAAGGGTTCATCACATGAGTAAATTTCATGGAAAAATCCTACATATGGGATATCGTCTTCTAGACATTTTATACGATATGACAGCTCTTCATCGCATTCCGGCTCTTCACCATTGTTCCGCATTACCTCGAATGCATCAACGATGTTTTCCATGAGGGTTACTTGGATAAATAATGGCAATGTGTCTAACATTGAATCTTCGATCCTGGTCTCGGATCTGTAGCCATCAAGGACTGTTTTAAAATAATCATCCATAAACTTTTTGCGTTTATCATTGTCTTGTTCAAATTGTATCCAGCCCACTCCAAGTGTCCAGAGATTTGCCAGGTCATACATATACCAACAAAAGCAGGAGTTATCGAAATCAAAAACAGTTATTTGCCCTGTATTAAAATCGATCATATAATTCCCATCGCAGTAATCAAAATGAACCATCCCAAAAGACTCGTGATTCCTGTCCATCTCTTCTAAGATTGTAAGGAGATCTACCAGCTTCCCCTTCAGCAGAGATAACGAGTCAGGTATTAGCTTATTTATATAATCGGCATTGTATTTATCGGAAAAATCATACCGAGAATGGACAGGTGTATAACCCTTCGATAATTGATGCATTTTTCCAAGGACTTTACCGCAGTTATAATAGTATTCCGTAATAGGAACGCCTTCCCGATACTGATAATTATTTTCCACGAGCATACCCCCCTTGGCCTTTTCAAACAAGCAGACAAAAAAGGTATGATTATTAAGCGTTATCGTTTCCAGCAGATTCCCCTTCTGGGAGTTGACCACATTCGAAACACTGCCGCCATGCTCGAACAAATACCTGATATATTCCACTTCACCCAGAATATCTTCTCGGCTTCTGTCACTTAAGAAGGCAATTCTGATTATTTTTGCTTCAGAATCAGCTTTATCACAGTTATATGCGATATTCCGTCCTCCTTCATGTGCATTGATAAGCCTGATTTCATAACCTTCCAATCCGTACAATTCCATCACTAATGGAAGTAAGTGTGTATCAGCGATTTTAATAACCTCGTTATAATTCAGAATATCTCTCCTCTCAACTCCTTCAATATATGGATAGTTTACCAGTTCCAGCTGATAAACTGGATGGAGAAAACAACTATAACTGAAATATCCTGCTTCATTAGGTCATCGTTCCTAGGTACACACGAATTAAAATATCTTGGTCATGGTTACCGAATCCAGCCCCATAAAGTGTCAAACCACCAACATTAGCAGCCTTCTCGTCAACTGCGAACCGAAGCGTCCAGAATTGTTCCCGTAGCAAAATATCTGCGACAGTAATGTCCGACATCCGTTCTTCATCAATAAATGTGCCCGAAGTGTCAATGCGGATCGTCTTCAATAACCCGTATTGATTTACATTCCGATGCCACCAATCCGGAGTATATATGCCTCGTGCCGCTCTTCCAAAGTCTGCCGGACTGGTCCAAGTTCCAAGCTTCACACCGTTAAAAAAGAACTCAATATCCGAAGGCCAATGATCTCTCAAGCCTGGCGCTTCAGAAGCAATTTCCATTGAAATCTCGATGGCCTCGGGCATTTGACCGGGAAGTAAGTAGTTAGGCGTTTTGTACTCTACGTAACCTCTCCCAAACCACAAAATGCCGGCGTTGACCCGTTCGGGATCGAGAAAATAGCGGGGATCGTCCCAAACCCCAATTTCTTTCTCTTGTGTCCCAAGACCACATGTAGGATGGACATCAAACGAGGTATAATGACCGACTGAAATGGTCTGCTCTCTGATCCTCGGGGTTTGAGTGGCAGTGGGGAGTTCGATTTCAACTTTTTTTTGTTCAAGGAAACACATTTTGTGTGTTCCTCCGTTTAGGCGTACCCTGTGGCTTCCTGTAAGTCCAGCTTGTTCGAGCTTTCGGATATGCATAGTAACTATGGAAGGGCTAAGCTCTAACTTAGCCGCGATCTCCTTCACATTCATTTCATTATCTGCAATGAGGCTCATAATCCTCCATCTGACTTCGCTTGCCAGCGCTTCATATAATGCCATGAATTTTGCTTCGCCGTTTGCTTTGATCATCATCATAATCACCTGACCTGTGCTTATTGAAATTACATATATATTAATTTAATAAATATAATGTATATCTTCAACCCCGATTCATTGAAAACCTATAAGCAATAGTGTTTAATTTTCTTAGTAGTTAAATATATTGAATTCATATTTATATGTATTTATTAATGAGGTGGAGAAATGAAATACAATAACCCGGTCATCAAAGGGTTTTATCCTGATCCCAGCGCATGTAAAGTTGAAGACACTTATTATTTGGTCTGCAGTTCCTTTCAGTATTTTCCCGGTGTTCCGATTTTTGAAAGCAAAGATTTAATTAATTGGACCCAAATCGGTCATTGCTTAACCCGAAAAAACCAGATTCAACTGGATACTGTGGACAGCTCCGGTGGTGTATTTGCCCCCACCCTGCGGTACAATAATGGACGATTCTACATGACGACCACTAATGACACTTTGCGCCAGAACTTTTATGTCTGGACTGACAATATTTACGGCGAATGGTCTGATCCGATTAATGTAGATCAAGGCGGTATTGATCCGGATTTGTATTTTGAAGACGGCAAAACGTATTTCATGAGTAATGGGACCGACGATTACGGAGTAAATGGTATAGTCCAATGTGAAATTGAAATTGAAACTGGGCAGAAGCTGTCGCCAAGCCGTTCAATTTGGCAAGGATCCGGTGGGCGTTATTTGGAGAGTCCTCATTTATACAAAATTAATGGACAATACTATCTGCTAGCAGCTGAGGGCGGAACCGAATATGGGCATATGGTCACTTATGCAAGAGGCAATTCTCCTACTGGCCCATTCGAAGCCTATCCGCGTAACCCCGTATTGACTAATCGAAATTTAGGCGGTTACGAGCTTCAGGGTGTTGGCCACGGAGATTTGGTACAAGATCATGAGGGGGATTGGTGGCTGTTACATCTTGGATTCCGTCAGACTGGCCAGTATCTTACCTATCACCATTTGGGGCGCGAGGTTTTTCTAACTCCGATTACCTTTGGCGAGGATGGATGGTTTACAGCAGGTCATGAAGGTACCACACTTATAAGTTTCGAGACTGATCGTATTGCGGACACAGTCATTCAGCAGGAGAAAAGAGTCTTTACGTTCGAGAACACAGATTGGAATTTGGACTGGTGTTACCTGCGTCACCCGGTTACAGAAAATTATCGGTTAGAAGCTGATAAAATAAAGCTTAAAGGAACTGCAGTTACGTTAGATATCCCGGCTACTCCGACATTTATTGGTATTCGTCAAAAAGATTTTAACGCAATTATTTCGTGCCAAGTCAGCCTTACGAATGGTGAAGCCGGAATTACACTTTACATGGACGAAAATCACCATTATGACTTGGCCTTGCGTAAATATCCAGAGGGTTATGAGATTATCGAACGGCTGAATATCGGAGATATCAAATCCATTGAAAAAACAAAAATTATAGGTCAATGCAACCATGCTTTATTAGTTGTCAAAAGCAGTCCAACGCATTATCACTTTTATATCCAAGTAGACGGTACTGAGATCTTACTCGGAGCTGCGCAAACCAAATATCTATCCTCTGAAATAGCCGGAGGATTCACAGGTGTGCTTATTGGTTTGTACGCCACTGGAGAAGATCAAGATTATAATGCGATATTCACAAACTTTAGCTGCCTTTATTCTTAAACCTTCAAATTAGAATGAACTGTTCAAGGCTAAGGGTGTTCTTATAAATAAAAGAGGGGTTAACCCCTTAATTATGGTTAACCCCTCTTTTATCATAACCAACAAGATCCTAAGAAAAATTAGATATCCAGCTTCCTGGTACTTAACGCTTTTACCATTACAGGATCTCTATGTGAAAAGAACAAACTCTCTTTTGTGTCTAACAGCGCAATTTGTTCTATATCCTCTGAGTTTAATTCAAAGTCAAAGATATTAAAGTTTTCAATTATTCTTTCTTTCCGGACAGACTTTGGAATCACAACAACTCCTCTTTGCGTCAACCAGCGTAAAACCACTTGGGCAACAGATTTATTATATTTTTGAGCTATTGATACTAAAACTTCGTTCTGGAACATGTTGTTTTTACCTTCAGCAAATGGACCCCATGATTCAATCTGAACATTGTTTTCTTTCATGAATGCAGCACTTTCAATTTGTTGACAGAATGGATGTGTCTCAACTTGATTAACGGCAGGTGTTACTTCATTATGAATAATCAAATCAATCAGACGATCGTTCTGGAAGTTACTTACGCCAATCGCTCTGATTTTTCCTTCACGGTACAATTCCTCCAGCGCCCGCCAAGAACCATGCACATCGCCAAAGGGCTGATGAATTAAATACAAATCCAAATAATCAAGTTGCAATCTTGAAAGGGATTTTTCAAATGCTTCCTTTGTACGTTCGTATCCTGTATCTTGAACCCATAATTTGGTAGTGATAAATAGATCCTCTCTTGGTACTCCACTCCGTTTGATGGCTCTTCCCACCGCTTCTTCGTTTAGGTAAGAGGCTGCGGTATCTATCAGTCGATAACCTGACATGATCGCATCGTAAACAGCTTGTTCACATTCAGCTTCATCTTGAATTTGAAAAACTCCAAAACCAAGTATCGGCATTTCAACACCATTGTTCAAAATAACTTTTTGCATAAAAAAATCCTCCTATTAGTTGATGATATAGCTCTAGTTAAAAGTGTAATACGACTTGAGCTGGTGTTGCATTTTTACTTTCTGCAACTTGAGTAATTAAATCTAATAACACTTGATTATGATCAATCACATCAGGTTTGAATCTTCCCATGAAACTTCGATAGTCACCTTCATCATATTTGGTTTCCTTTGTATATTTACCACTTAAGAAACCATTTCCTGATGGACTGTAAGCGATAAAAGCAATTCCTAACTCTTCACAAAGTTGAAACAACTCTTTTTCTGGTTCACGCCTCATCATGGAGTACTGATTTTGGGTTGCAGTAATCGAACATACAGCATGAGTCGTTTCATATAGTCAATCGGTGCATTTGAGACTCCCCATGTTTTAATCTTCCCTTCAGCTACTAAATCTTTCATTGTTTCTGCAACAGCTTCAGGTTCGACATTCGGATCCACTCGGTGCTGATCATATAAATCAATGCAATTGACCTTCAACCTTTTTAATGAACCTTCTATTTGTTCACGAATAGAATCTGGTCTGCTATTCAAAATAAGTTGAGGTTGACCGTCTACAGCTTCTTGTCCTAAAATTCTAAATTTAGCCCTAGTGCCGAAACTTCCAAGCCACTATTTCCTAATCTGCGCATTTGCATCTGTGATCTTCCTTTCGCATGAAGTTCAGTCAAAATTTCAACGTAAGCTGCACTATTGATCAGCACGTTAATCCAGCTAAATTAGTTTGGGTACTATTTTAGTATGCAACATTTTTTTACAAAACAGATATCCTAATAGTATTAAATCATTGCCTATTCCTCTCATTTCATTGAATCCTCCCTATGTATGAGTCACTTTATATCGACTACAAGGATTTCAAACCAAATCTTAAGATTAGATAAATATTGATTCTGCTCCCTTTAAAACAAATTCCCCACAGGTAATAATGGATACAAACCTACTATTGGAGTGAACAGTAATGATTAACATACTCGTAGTTGAAGATGATAAACATGTAAGGAGACTTCTTGAAGCTGTTCTGAAACGCGAAGGATATGATGTTGTAACTGCTGAAGACGGAGTTAAAGCTTTGGAGGTCCTAGATTCACAACATATTGATCTAATCATTCTGGATATTATGATGCCTAATATGGATGGTTATGAATTCGCCAAGGAAGTAAGAGATGCCGATAGCTTGGTCCCCATTCTTATGGCTACAGCAAAACAGCAGCCTGAAGATAAGAAAAAGGGGTTCCGGATCGGAACTGATGATTATATGACCAAACCCATTGATACCGAAGAAATGCTGCTCAGAATCCAAGCGCTGCTTCGCCGTTCGCAAATCGCAAGTGCCCGTAAATTAGTAGTGGGTAAAGTAATCCTTGATTATGACGCATTGACAGTAACCCGGGAGGACGAGAAACAAACGCTTCCGCAAAAAGAATTCTATTTGTTGTATAAGTTATTGTCCTATCCTGAACGGATTTTCACGCGCATCCAGCTTATGGACGAAATATGGGGCATGGAAAGTGAAAGTACGGATACAACCGTTAATGTGCACATTAATCGTTTGCGGAAACGGTTTGACGCTTATCCTGAGTTTGAACTGGTTTCCGTCAGAGGTCTTGGATACAAGGCGGTGCGAAGCCAGTGAGCAAAATAAGTAACAAGCTCAGCAACAGAATAAGCCTTCCCATCTATTTTTCCCTTATCATATTTTTCATCTTTCTTATTACCGTTGTGATTACAGGACTACTCTTCTTTCTCGCACAGGTTTTTGGTTTGTTGAACGAAGAGCTTGCCCAGGATGGATTCGTACTCCCCATAATGGTATTAATCGCTTGTACAATTATCGGTACCACGATATCCGCCATCACAAGCCGGAAAATGGTAAAATCCATCCGGTTATTTATTGAGGCCACAGAGCGTCTTGCCAGCGGTGACTTCTCCATGCGGCTCCAGCTTAAAAGCCCGCCAGAGTTTGAAATTTTATCAGAGAATTTTAACCGGATGGCTGAAGAGCTTGGGGGTATCGAAATTCTGCGAACCGATTTTGTGAATAATTTTTCCCATGAATTCAAAACACCGATTGTATCTATTAAAGGGTTTGCCGAAGTCTTAAAGAACGATGATCTTACCAAAGAAGAACGGAATGAATATCTAGATATTGTCATTGAGGAATCGACCAGACTTGCCTCCCTTGCCTCGAATGTGCTGGAGCTGACGCAGGTTGAGACGCAAAAGATTCTGACAAACAAAATGAGGTTTAATGTTGGGGAACAAATTCGCCAATCTGTGCTTTTGCTGGCTGCCAAATTTGAGAAGAAGCACCTGAAGCTAAACGTTAATATTCAGGATTATGAACTCTCCGGCAATAAAGAGCTTTTAAATCAGGTTTGGTTAAATTTATTAGATAACGCGATTAAATTCACTCCTGAACATGGCGAAATTGAAGTTAACATGAAGAAAAACGAAGATAACCTGGTGATTCTAGTTCGTGACTGCGGAAGCGGTATTCATCCGGAGGCTCTTCCCAAGATATTCGATAAATTTTATCAGCAGGATACTTCCCACTCGACTGCGGGCAATGGACTTGGATTAGCAATTGTTAAAAAAATCATTCATCTACACAATGGAACCATTTCTTGCGAAAGCATTCCATTACAAGGAACCACATTTACAGTTACGATTCCGATTGGAATGTAGTACGAGCCCTGGAGAACCTCATCGTTCTTTCAGGGTTTTTTCATTTTTCAGAAAAGTTAACTTTCAGTTTATCTTCTTTCGTTATCATTTAAGCAACGCCACATAAAGGAGTCAGATGTATGGTAACTATACTTAAGTACTTAAAGCCGAAGGAATGGACCCTAATCGGTATCAGCATCCTGTTCATTGTCACACAGGTATGGCTGGATCTGGAATTGCCCGGTTATATGAGCGAGATTACTCGTCTTGTACAGATACCAGGAAGTGAAATGAGCGAAATCATTGCAGCCGGAGGCTGGATGTTGCTCTGTGCTCTCGGCAGCTTAGCTACATCAATCATAGTGGCAGGGATCGCCGCTAAAATTGCCGCTAACTTCTCTTCAAGATTACGCTCCAAATTGTTTGATAAGGTACAATCTTTTTCTATGGAAGAAATCAACAACTTCTCTACAGATAGTTTAATTACTCGTTCGACGAATGACATTACGCAAGTGCAAATGCTGATTGTCATTGGTCTGCAACTGCTGGTGAAGGCTCCCATCCTTGCCGTTTGGGCAATGCTCAAAATTACAGGCAAGAGTTGGCAGTGGTCGCTTGCTACCGGTGTCGCCATTGGGGTATTGATTCTTATTGTCGGCATAGTGATCGTGCTTGTGCTTCCGAAATTCCAAAAATTGCAGCAACTGACTGATAATCTTAATCGTGTTGCAAGAGAGAATCTTACCGGCCTTCGTGTCATTCGTGCTTATAATGCGGAAAGTTACCAGGAAGATAAATTTAGCGTAGCCAACAGCGAGCTTACCCGAACGAATTTATTTGCCAATAATGTACTGTCCATGATGATGCCAAGTATTTCTCTCATTATGAGCGGTTTAAGTCTCGCAATATATTGGATTGGTGCTATTTTGATTCAAAATGCCAATGGTACGGCGAAGATGGGCTTATTTTCAGATATGATTGTCTTCTCATCCTATGCGATGCAGGTGGTTATGGCATTCATGATGCTGATCATGATTTTTATCCTGATGCCTCGTGCCCATGTATCCGCTAAAAGAATCAATGAAGTGCTGGATACTAAGCCAAGCTTAGAGAACGGATCACTTACTTCCTCTAAGACAAATCGGTTGGGTGAAGTCGAATTCAAAAAAGTCAGCTTTAAATATCCGGATGCAGAAGAATACGTTATTGAGGATATCAGCTTTACGGTGAAAAAAGGAGAAACTGTGGCCTTCATCGGTTCAACCGGATGCGGAAAAAGTACCGTAGTGAACCTGATCCCTCGCTTTTATGATGCTACAGCAGGTGAAGTGTTGGTGGACGGTATTAATGTTAACCAATATGAGCAAACTGCACTGCGCAATAAAATGGGATATGTATCTCAGAAAGCGATTTTGTTTGGCGGCACGGTGAGCTCTAATGTTGCTTTTGGCGACAATGGCAGTGATCTGTCCTCTGATGTTGTAGATGCCATTTACACCTCTCAAGCTTCAGATTTTGTTGAAAAGATGGAAGGAAGCTATGAGGCTCATGTCTCTCAAGGCGGTACGAACTTGTCTGGCGGTCAAAAACAACGTCTTTCCATTGCCCGAGCCATTGCCCGTCGTCCTGAAATATTGATCTTCGACGATTCCTTCTCAGCGCTTGATTATAAGACGGATCGCAAATTGCGAAGTGAATTGAAGAAAAAATCCAGCGGTACAACGATACTAATCGTTGCTCAACGGATCGGTACAATCAAAGATGCAGATAAAATCATTGTACTGGAAGCCGGACGAATGGCAGGCATGGGAACACATGATGAATTGATGCAGACCTGTGATGTCTACCAAGAGATTGCTTACTCACAACTTTCAAAGGAGGAGCTAGCTTAATGAACAAAAGCAAAGAGCAACTCAACACTTGGAGCAAACTTCTCCACTATTGCAGAAAATATATCCCTGTAGTTCTTATAGCTATTATTAGTGCAGCAATCGGTACGGTTCTGACTTTGCTTGGACCGGATAAGCTTTCAGAGATGACAGACTTGATCACGGCGGGCCTCGTCACCGGAATTGATATGGAAGCAGTAACTTCTATCGGCCTTTTCCTTGTATTTATCTATATCCTTAGCGCTGTGTTATCTTTGGTACAAGGATTAATTATGTCCGCAGTTACGCAAAAGGTCTCCAAAAACTTAAGAGCCGATCTCTCACGCAAAATGAACAAACTTCCGATCTCTTATTATAATAATTCTACAACCGGTGACATCCTGTCCCGGGTTACCAACGATGTGGATACGATCGGGCAAGCTTTAAATCAAAGCGTCGGCACACTGGTAACTGCCCTTGCCCTCTTTACGGGATCCATCATCATGATGTTCAAAACAAATGTGATCATGACTATTACGGCGGTTGTTGCAACTATCGTTGGCTTTGGCCTCATAGCGGCAATTATGAAAAAATCCCAAAAGTATTTTCAAAGTCAGCAAGAATACTTAGGGAAAATCAATGGCCATGTGGAGGAAGTATATACAGGACATACAGTAGTGAAAGCCTACAATGGTGAATCACAAATGCGCAATACATTTGAATCCCTGAATATGAATCTTAAAGATAGTGCATTTAAAGCGCAGTTCCTCTCCGGTCTTATGATGCCGATTATGATGTTTATAGGCAATCTAGGTTTTGTGGCCGTTTGTGTCGTTGGTGCTGTACTTGCTATGAACGGAACGATATCCTTTGGGGTCATTGTAGCCTTTATACTGTATGTGCGTTATTTTACACAACCGCTCTCTCAAATTGCTCAAGCCGCACAAAGTCTGCAATCGGCTTCCGCAGCAAGCAAACGTGTCTTTGAGTTCCTCGATGCTGATGAAATGGACAATGAAAGTCATAAAGAAAGACATCTTAAAACTGCAGTGGGCAAAGTGGATTTTGAACATGTGCAATTTGCTTATGAAAATTCAGATAAACTTGTGATTAAAGATTTTTCTGCAGGGATTAAGCCTGGGCAAAAAATTGCTATAGTCGGTCCTACCGGCGCAGGTAAAACTACACTGATAAATCTTCTAATACGTTTTAATGAATTAAGAGGCGGAGAAATATATATAGATGATACCCCCATCAGCAGCTTAACAAGAGAAAATATCCATGATCTATTCTGTATGGTCCTGCAGGACACCTGGCTTTTTGAGGGCACTATCAGGGAAAATCTAGTGTACAACAAAACAGGTGTAACCGATAAAGAAGTTGAAGATGCTTGTAAGTCGGTAGGCTTGCATCATTTCATTCAGACCTTAAGTGCCGGTTACAATACCATACTAAATGACAAGGTTAATTTATCCACCGGCCAAAAGCAACAGCTTACCATCGCCCGTGCGATGCTCAAGAATGCTCCAATGCTCATCCTCGATGAAGCCACAAGCTCAGTCGATACAAGAACAGAGCTCTTGATTCAGCAGGCAATGGATAAGCTTATGGAAGGAAGAACCTCCTTTGTGATTGCGCATAGACTCTCAACCATTAAGAACGCCGATGTGATTCTGGTTTTGAAGGAAGGCGATATACTGGAAAGCGGCAGCCACGAAGAACTACTTGCCAAAAATGGTTTCTATGCTGAGCTTTATAATAGCCAATTTGATCAAGCCTCTTAAATCCTAGTTGAACTATGAATTATATAGCAAAAGTCAAAAGGACCTACTCATTGTTCTTATCCAGAACAATGAGTAGGTCCTTTATTCGCTATGAACGCATATTACCTACTGGCAAGGAATTCATCAAGCTGTTTTTGCTTTTCAGCAATGACTTTATCTAGTCCGGCCGATTTTTGGGCGGCGATAAATTTAGGCAATTCTTTATCCAGATCAACCGAGCCTGTCTCAAGCATCTTCTGATATTCTCTTAGGACGTTTGCTAGTGCTCCAACTTCTGATTTGACTGGCTCACTGTCAAAGGTGAAGCCCAGCGCCGGTGACGATTTGGCCCCTTCGTTGAACTTTTTGAACTGCTCCCACTTGTCCGGAGCTTCCGAGCTCCAGACATAGTTCAGGAATTGATTTCCCAGCTCCCAAGCGACGCCCGGTGCGTACTGTCCTGACTTCTCCGTCTGCGTCATAACATTACCATTAAGTGTAAAATGCGTACCTTCAATACCGAAGTTAAGCAGATTAATAATCTCTTGATCTGTATGAAGCAGGTTAATCAGCATCATGGCGCGTTCCGGGTTCTTAGACGTTGATGAGATGGCTAACATGGCGCCGGTAGTCTCCGATGTGGCGACCGTTTTACCTGTCAAAGTAATTTGTGCAAGCTTGCCATCAAGTCCTGTCGCGGATGCGATTTCCTCTGCTTTGCCTGGCTTGAGAGGCTCTACGGTGGAGAATACGTTGCCCGTCTTATAAGCATCAAGGGATGACGTTTGGGAAGTGGCCGCATCTTTGTTAAGATACCCCTTCTGGAAGAAATCACGGGTTACTTTTAATGCATTTAAGTATTGGGGATACTCTTCGGCCGGTTTGACTGTCGCTTCCGTGCCATTCTTATCGATAGCGCCAGGTATCGTCGTATCACCTAAAAAATCCAATTCCACAAAGGAGTGAGAGGCGAACGTACCACCAGTTGTATACAGCGGATACATGGTTGGCTTCTTCTCTTTAACGATCTTATAAACGGCATCTAAATCTTCGATTTTTTGCACTTTACTCATGTCGATGCCGAGTTCATCGGCAATGTCCTTCCGGTACACAATGCCCCCTGACGATGCCAATTCTTTATTAGTAGGGACTGCATAATTTTTGCCGCCGATTTTGGAGCCATCGAGAAAAGCTGGATCCAAGCTATCCTTAATGCCCTGGCCATATTGATCGAGCAAGGGACCGAGATCTAAGTAAGCACCTTTGGCAACGTTCTTTGCATACCCGTTCCATGAAGCTGTAAATAGAATGTCTACGGGCTCTCGAGAAGCGATAATGAGGTTAGTCTTATCATCCCATGCTCCCCAATCGATTGGTGCGATATCTACCGTCGCGTTGATTTTTTCAGTCAAGATCTTGTTCAGCGCTTCCTCGACGATAGCCTCGTCCGCCTGAGGAGCTCCTTCGTAGACCAGCTTTAGTTTATAGGGCTCCAGCTTCGAGGGCTCATTGGATGTATTATTTGTGGTTGAATTCGCTGATGAGCTCGGTGCGGCGCTTTCTTTTCCGGCATTATCCGGTGTAGCGTTGTTCGAGTTGTTTGAATTGCCGCAAGCCGTAGTGGCTAATGCTGAGATAAGCATCAGTGTGAGAAGCAGTGAAGCCTTGCTTTTCGTATCCTTCATTTTCAAGTAATCCCCCCATAAAATAGAATGATATGCTAAACCATATACTGGTTTTAGCCGTTTCCGTGCCCACGTAAGTGATCGGCAATCTTAGCCTTTAACGGAGCCTACTGTCAGGCCTCTGATAAAGTATTTCTGGAAGAACGGGTAAGCAAATACAATAGGTCCAACACCTACAACCACCATCGCCATACGCACGGTTTCACTCGGGAAGTTGATCATTCCGCCAGCTCGGGTAATTTCAGCCATCGCGTTCGGGTTACTGGATAAGTACTGGATGTTGACCATCATCTTGTAAAGAAAGTACTGCACGGATATATTGTGGTTGTCTGTAATAAACATTAGACTTAGGAACCAGTCGTTCCAATATGTCAGTGTTTGGAACAGTGCAACGGTTGCCAGAACCGGCAGAGATAAGGGCAATACAATTCGGATAAATATCCGTAGCTCCCCTGCCCCATCTATTTTGGCTGACTCCAGCACAGCTTCAGGTACAGTCTCCTTAAAGAAAGTGCGCATGATCAGTACCCAGAATGCGGACATGATCAGCGGCATGATCAGTGCCCAAAGTGTATCTTTTAATTCCAGCATCTGAACGTATACCAAGTACCAAGGGACTAAGCCGCCGGAAATCAGCATCGTTAGAAAAACAAAAAATGTAAAATACTTAGCCTGTGGAAAATTATTCCGAGAAATGGGGTACGCATACAGCGCTATTATGATGACGCTTAGTATCGTACCGATCACCGTGACGGTTAGTGAGATTCCATAGGAATGAACGATTTGACTGATATCTTTCATTAGGAATCGATAGGCTGCTAGATTGAAATTTTCGGGCATAAATCGATATCCGTGTGTCATAACGGACTGCTCATCGGAGAACGATACCGAAAGAATCAGCAAAAGCGGTAGGATACAGAGCGCCGAATAGATAACGAAGAAGATGTTTATGAGGGTTGACGCCCATCCCGACAGCTGATTCTTTGGATTGGACCCAGATAGGGATTTACTCTTTGTATTGGTCATAAGGGCTCCTCTCTTAGAACAGCGCGTTCTCGCGGTTAAAGCGGCGAACGACCCAATTGGATACAAAAACCAAGATGAAACCAACGACTGATTGGAACAGGCCTGCTGCTGAGGAAAGTCCGATATCCCCAACGGTCAGAAAGGTGCGGTAGACATAGGTATCGATAACGTTTGTCACAGGGAACAATGCCCCCGATTCACGCGGCACTTGGAAGAATAGGCCAAAGTCGGCATTGAAGATCCGCCCAACCTGCAGCAACGTCATAATCGTGAGGACTGGCATGATCAAAGGAATCGTGATTTTCTTGATCTGTTGCCACTTGTTCGCCCCGTCTATCGTCGCTGCTTCGTAGTACTCCTCGTCGATACCAATAATTGCCGCCATGTACACAACCGTGTAGTACCCCATGTTCTTCCACGTGTTTATGATCGGCAAGACGATCGGCCACACTTCTTTCGTGAAGTACCAGCGTACGGAATCAAGACCAAGCGCCGGCAGCAACGTGCCGTTGAAGTATCCTCGCTCGTCGCTCATGAACCCATACACTAAGTACGAGATGACGATCATCGACAGGAAGTATGGCAGGAACATGATCGTTTGGTGTAGCTTCGAGAGAAAGCGGTTCTTCATCTCGTTAAGCATCAAGGCGAACCCCAGTGGAAGCGCCATGTTCAATACAATAAACAGCGAGTTATAAAGCAATGTGTTGCGAATGATGATGTACGAATCCTTCGAGGCAAACAGGTATTCGAAATTTTTCATCCCTGTCCAAGGGCTTCCCAAGATACCGTCTTGGTAATTAATTGTTTTAAAGGCAATAACGATTCCGAATAAAGGGATGTAGTTATTTATAACAAGCAGAACGATTCCCGGCAGCATCATTGCGTAGAACATCCAGTAAGTACGAAGATTCTTCACGATGGAAAAATTACGTACAGTACGTATTGGTTTCCTATTTGTAGGAAGTGGCATAGCTTTCAATAGAGTTGTTGCACTCCTTTCACTGTCTTACACACTCCCCACACCGTTGTTTAGGCGGTAATGGGGAGTTCAGGTTTTCACTATTGAGATGTAACGGCAATTGTGTCGTTACTTATTGAGGTTCTGTTCCCCACTGAAGAGCGCCTGCGATATAGCCAGTTGTATGGCTCCAATCGGTGTAAGTCGAACTGGTCGGATCGAAGGAGTAATCCCCCGTCTGCGTGTAGTTCGTCCAATCGGTCTTGTTCATGCGGATCTGAAGCTCAATGCTGGCTCCAGCTGCCAAACTTCCGGCTCCGCTCGTAAAGCCGAGTTCCAGATAATGATCAGCTCCTGTCAAAGGAGCCGGCAACTTGACGAAGGCGCCAGTTACGTTGCTGCTGCCGACAGTGGACCAATCGCACCAGAAATTCTGGTCCTTCTCCCCATCGATCGTGTAATAATAATGAAGCTTCACGTCGGACAGATTGATGGCAGTGGTACCGGTGTTCTTCAGCTTTATCCGTGGGTTTAACGAATTGCTCGTTGCCGTAACAGGAGAATTGTACTGCTGAACTGTGATAGAACCACTTCCGGTAGAGGAGGTATCGACCACGGAGACCGCAAGATTCGCACTTGCTCCTGCGCTAAAGTTGAACGTCAACGTGGTTGTTCCCACCGGTTGGGAAGCCAGATAAGCCTTCTGGATCGTCACTGTCGTGCCTGATACGGTGTAGTCCGTACCAGCAACTAGAGCAGTCGTGCCATTATTAATGCCGATGAGTGTGTTATCGTTCAGCGTCAAGGTCACCGGAATGTCGGTCTGATTCGCGGTTTGCTTGTCAAAGGTAGCGGTCGGCGGACTGATCGTCGAGTTATTAACCGACGAATCGTTCACAGCAACGGATAGCGTAGCAGATGAACCGGCGTTAAACAGGAAAGTGAGGTTCGCCGTGCCGATTGGCTGCTGCGCGAGATAGCTCTTGTGTAGAGTGACCGTGTTACCCGAAACGGTATAGTCCGTGTCCACAACCAGAGATGTCGTACCGTTCTTAATGTCGGTGAGCGTGTTGCCGTTCAACGTTAGGGTCACCGGAATATCAGCTTGATTTGTGGTTTTCTTATCAAAGGCAGCAGTCGTTGGATTAATGGTCGAGTTGCTGCTATTTCCGGTTGCGAATGCGGCAATGAATACCAACCCTGAATTCCAATAAACGGTATGTTCATTTGTAGTCCATTCTTGGAAGTTATCGGTATAGTTCTTGGCTGCAAATCTTGATATCTGGTTTCCTACAGTTATGTCGTTGGAGTATTTATTCGGTCCTCCGACCAGATATCCCTTAGGTACACCAGGTAAACCATCCGTTCTATACATGATGCTGAACGGATATTTCACGCTGTTATCGCCGTAACCTGATACAAAAGATACGCCTACCGGGTTCTGCCCCAGAATCCAGTCTAACTGGCTATTGTTAATCTCATTAATGATAGCGCGGTTGCTCTCAAAGGTTCCCAGCAATTTCGTACCGATGATCATTTCCATCGGTGTGTCCGCAACCTGCATGGTGATTCCCCAATAGTAGTTACCATCTTTAATGATGCTTTTCCAAGGGCTATCGTTATATCTGCTCACTTTGTCATTGAACCATTGCTGGAATTTATCTGAATACCAGCTTAAGACTCCGGAGTCCGGATTAGCGGCTTTCAGATAGCTGAAGAAGCCAGTATTCCAGGTGTTTGCCCAACCACTGGCGAAATCAAGGGTATCCTCAAAAAATATTCCCATATCAGTGTAATTCGCCAGGAAATAATCGTTGTATTCGGCATCGCCGGTCGATCGGTACAGGGAGCCTGCAGCCCAAAGACGATTCGAAGCGTCATCCGTCACATCGTAAGGCCATCTGCCCGTATTAGGCGTCCGAATATTTTCCGGATGTGCTTCCAGGTACCCCCATGCGTCTATTGCCGCATCCAAGCAACTTTGGGCAAAAGCCGGATCAATATTCTGATAAATTAAGTAGGCATGTGCCAATACACCTGCTGCGGTAGCTGTATCGGCGGTCGTTTTGATATCAGTCCGCGAGCTTACCGTATCCTTATCGATAATTTCTCTGTCTACCATATTGTCGTCATCCTGAAAGGTCACTCGCGCATAGAAACCGCCAGTTGCAGCATCCTGCATTTTGAGCATCCATTCCAGTTCCCACCTTGCCTCATCCAGGATGTCGGGAATGCCGTTTCCGCTCTCAGGAATATTAAATTGATTGTCCGTAAATTTCTCCGGCATCATTTCATAGGCCCAGAAGAGATCCGACAAGGCTTTGGCTCCTGCGTTAACGTACTTGCCTTTATCGCCCGCATCATACCATCCCTTGGAAACATCTTTTTTGATGGAAGGATTGGACATTAAAGGTACTGCGGTGTCAGGAGTAAAATCTGTTCTTTGATAATTTTGAGTGTATGGGCTGGTAATATTAATCCCGGTTCTCTGGTAATAGAAGTATCTCGTTACGTCATTTAAAAAGGGTTCATAGATTTCGTTAGCTTCGCCGATAGTGAACTTGGGCGAATTCTGGAGACCCTGCACTGAAACATAATATTTTCCCGGAATCGTTAAATTCGTGAAATCGGCGGTGAAAATACGCTCCCCGCTATCGATAGCATCATAATTTTTGGTGAGTACAAGCGTTCCGGAATAAGCTGTGGAATTGTTTGTGGCGTTAATAATGTTAAACGGAGTACCTGCATCGACCGTGAGCACATCCTCAAAACCGGTTACGAGCGCTTGCTTTACTCCATCTACGGGATACCCTAATTGATTGACCTTGATGGGTGCGTACTCTTTCTCCTTATCGGGAGACGTAACCCTAATGTCATTAAGCCAGACTTTTAAAGGTTGAAAACCATTATTCTTGATGGATAATGCATCTATTGAAGATACATCAATTCCTTGGGAGACCTGAATTAGATCCTTTAACGGGATCTTCACATGGGTCCAACTTGTAGTAATGTTGACGTAGTTGTTAATGTTTACTGTAGTGGTAATTTCATTGCCGGCAGCTCTTTCGAATACCCGGTCTTTGAAGCCCAGTAAAAAGGACTCTCCACCCGCATTTCCTTTGATATTAAACTCAAGGAATCCATTTGGATGATAAGAGGTAAAGTCATACGCTTTCCAGCCTGCAACCGTAATTAAAGCGTTGTACCAGGAAGGACTGGTAGGCGTTTTCGCATTCAACAATAATGAAGGCAATCCATTGTACATTGCTGTAGAATCTATGGGCAGCTTACTGTTCTCCGTCTCCAATCCAAACCCGCTATCTCCTGCCCAGCCGTCGGATATATTACTGAATATTTGGTAATCCAGTAAGTCTCTCCACCCTGCAGGCGCTTCGGGGGTTGCCGCATTAGTCTTGATCGGATTTGAAAAAAAGATAGTCACAAACATAGTTAATGCCAGAAACACGCTTACTTTTTTCCTCATTACCTCTCCTCCTAAAAAGTTTTGTGAGCATAATTTGCCTCGCTCCGCTTCATACAAAACTCAGTTCGAAAGTCTATACTTAGTTGTGAGAGTTACTCTATGATTGTCTGCGTATACCATCACCTCTTTTTTATTGAAAACGCTTTCTAATAAAATCATTTTAATTCACGAAGTTAATCCTGTTATATAGAAGAAATAAAGGAACATAGAAGAAAACAAGCCACAATATTATGGCTTGTTTTCCATGTACCAATTATTTACTTCCCTCGTGATTACGTCGCCGCCATTCTTGTAAAATTGGGCTACGAACTCATCAAAGTAGGAGAGCGGCTTCTCGCCATAAATGATGCTCAGATAACTCTCCGTTGCGAGTTTCTGCAGGAACACTCCGTGTTTCTCCATCCCGTCCGTTAAAGGTCCGTGGTATCGGTTCGGGATTTCGAGTCCCTGCTCGGCAATCGCCACCCCAGCCGCCGTAAGTTGAGCCGAATTTAAACCTTTAATGGCCTGTTCGATCGGCGTCGTCACTATGGCTTCCGAATTTTCAGATAATTTTCTGATTGCATCCGCATTCATATAAGGCAAGGCTGGAGCGCCACCTGTCAGCGGATAGAGCATCCAGCGCATATCCATTGAAGACCCGTCCGCAAGCGGCCACTTTGCATTCGGCACGCCTTCAGTCGCGAAATTGACAGTAATGACCTTGTCGTTCATGATCACATAATCGTAACCTTCGTGAAACCCTGGTGCGAATCGGGGATCGAAGTACGGATCATCCGGTCCAAAATTTTTGGCAAGCAACTTGTTATAATAAGCGAACCAGGCTTCCATATTCGTGAAATCCTTGCTGAACACCGTGTAGATACCGTACAACGGCTTTTGTGCTTTGCCCTTTAACCCATCCGGTCCGGCAGGAAGGGAATAAGCCTGCCAATCCGCTTCCGGGTCGACCTTCACTGTATCGCCGAGCGGCCAGGCTCCCATCCAAAACGGGCCGAACATGACACCAGCCATTCCGTTAACCGCCAGTTCGGACGCTTGGCTCGGGTCCTGCATGCCTGCATCCCTGTCCATGTAGCCCTTCGCCATCCAGGACGCCATCGTTTCCAGGTATTTCTTAGCATCCGGATGTACGGCGCCAAAGATCAAGCTGCCCTTCTCGTCCTCATTCCAGAACAGTTTGATGTCAGACGTGCTAATCATCTGCCTTGAAAAAGCTCCGACGATCGCATCTGTCTGCCCCATCCAGCTCCAGGGACCTTCCTTTAGCGGAACCGCCAGACCAACTTCGTCATCATCGCCATTCCCATTAGGATCTTGTTCAGAAAATGCCTTCAGCACGTTCTCCAACTCACTTATCGTCGTAGGCGGGTTCAGCGACAGTTTCTTAAGCCAATCCTTACGGATCCACATGACCGTTCCCTCATCTCCTGCACTAAAACGGGGAAGTCCATATATCTTGCCGTCTTTGGTTACTTCTGTCATAGTATAAGCATACTTCTCGAGCGCTTCTTTTAGCTTAGGATGCGCATACTTCTCGATGGCATCATCAAGCGGAAGCAGCTTGTCGGCTTTCAGCAGATACTTCAGGATGTCTCCTTCAGCGCTAAGGGTGTCCGGCAGCTTGCCATTCACAGCCAGCGCCAGCCGAATTTTGGTATCTGCATCTTCGAACTTGCTGACAATCCAATCAAACTTCGTGACGATTCCCAGATTATCTTCCATCCAGCGGGTATGCACGTTGTCTGTAAGGCTCTCATCTGGCTTGAATGCGTTAGGCCGATTCTCGTCCACGATTCCTGTAGTGATCGTTATAGGCGGATCGTATTTAAAGTCCCATACCGGCTTCGTTTCCCCATTGGATGTACTGTTCTGTGCGGTTTTCCCTGTGTTACTTAAACAGCCGGAAACTAGCAGCATTCCGCTCAGAACTGCCCATAGAAAGATGACCTTTCTTTTTTGCTTCTTCACCGGCTCAATCACTCCATTCCCGATCGGTATCTATCCCTGAATTCCTGCGGCGTCACCTGATAATAGTCACGAAATTTTCGAATAAACCAGTTGGTATTGGGATAGCCAATGCTTTCACCAATATGGTAGATTTTATTATTTGTATGCTTGAGCACTTCGCAGGCTTTGAGCATACGCTGCTCGTAAATAAATTGGGATACGGTAGTGCCTGTACACTGCTTAAAGATTTTTGACAGATGATTAGGATGTATGAAGACGCGTTTGGCCAGCAAAGTAAGTGACAAGTCCTTGTCCAGCTCCTTCTGGATGTAAAGTTGCGTCTTCCGGACGATCACCTGGCTGTGGTCCTCGGTCTCCTCCCCTAGCTTATCGCGAAGTGTGCGTAGTAAGTCGAGCGCCCAGCTTTCCAACTGCGACGCGTGCAGCATCGCTTTTCCTTTAACGAAAGCCGATTGCTCAGGAGTGAGCATTTGGGCCAGCGTCCTGCCACTGCGATTCGCGATATACTGGAAGGCATTGGAGAGAAAGAAAAAGACGTCGCGCATGAGGTAAGGTGAACCCGTATGCATTAGCGGTGACACGAACGCTCGGATTTTAGTTTCCGCCGCTTCCCATTGCTCCGTTTCCAAAAGATGTGTCAGCAGAGGCGTTTCGTAGAGCTTGCGCATAAGACGCGCTTCCTCTTCATTCCGCTCAGGCACCTGCCCACCCGAAAAACCGTCACTATCCAATCGCGATTTAGCTGTCATATAACTAGCTTGCAGTCCTTCCGGGAATAAGCAGTCGGTTTCCCCTACAGAAATTTTACCTTTAAGCAAACTCTGTACTTCTTGCTTTAATCGCTCTATCCGCTCAAGCACCCATTCCGGATCGGGTGGTGCTCCTGATAGGTCGTATACCAGAGCGAGCAGGTTTCCTTCATCATCCGCAGCCGACCAGCAGTCATAGCGGTCCATTAGCAATTCTTCCAGCATGTTTGTTACCGCGAACCGGATCAGTGACTGTGAATAGAGATCTTGTCCGTCGAAAGGGGAACCCAACCGAACAAGGCACATTGAGACGTGACCTGGTATGGGAAGAGGGAGGTCAAACAGCTTTAACTTCTCTGCAAGCGCCTTGCTATTCAGATTTCCGCTGAGCACTTTGAGTAACAACCCTGCTTTCAATTCTGCACTATTATCTCGGTAGATACGGAAGCCCTGTTCGATTGATCGCTCCTGCTCAAGCTGCTTAATGATCCGGCTCATTGCCGTAAGTAGCTGCTCGTCCTTCGCGGGCTTCATCAGGTAATCGAGCGCTTGCAGCTCAATCGCTTTTCGGGCGTAATCGAAGTCCGCATAACCTGTGAGCAGCAGGCACTTCAGCCCTGGAATACGTAGCCTGGCCTGTTCGATCAGTTCCAGGCCGTTCATGCGCGGCATACGGATATCCGTCATAAGGATGTCAATGGGGAAGGAGTCTATCAGAGCAAGTGCCTCACTCGCGCTGTAAGCCTTCCAAACGCGGGAGATACCAAGTGTCGCCCATGGAATCGTATCTGCCAGACTGTCCGCATAATGTTTCTCATCATCAACTACAAGCAGGCTATTCATTGCTCTTCCTCCTTCGTTTCGTCTTTTATCCCCATACTCCAAATCAGCCTGACGTTTAGCCCCCCCAGTCTGGACGGGCAAAACTCAATTTGAGCGTCTGAACCGAAGTTGCCTTGCAGTCTTTGATATACGTTCCAAAGACCGCAGCCTGCATATTCGCTGGCCGGAATATGAAGCTCCATTTGCAGTTGGTCCATCCGTTCTTTATTTAATCCTTTTCCGTTATCCTCCACTTCCAAGAGTAATTGGTCTTCATTGACGTAAACTCTAATTTCAACCCGGCCTGGATATTCGACGTTCTCAAGTCCATGCACGATCGCATTCTCCACGATCGGTTGGATAAGAAGCCGGGGAATTCGCAGCTCCGCCAACTCTTCAGGCAGTTCGATGCTGTAGGACAGCGTCTCATTGCGAAGCCGAAGAATCTCGAGGTGAATGCGCACGAACGCCAGTTCTTCACTCAGGCTGACTCCTTGATTATCCATTCGTGTCGTATACCGGTAATAGTCAGCCAGATGATACGCCATGTCTATGACAGCCCGATTCTTCCCCATCTTGGTCATATTAATGATGAAACCTAAACAATTGTACAGAAAATGAGGATGGATCTGTGCTTGTAGCTGCTTTAGCGTAGCATCGCGCGCAAGGATACGCGATTGTAGGACATTCTCGATGAGATCTTGGATCTGTGTCGCCATCTCGTTAAAGTTCTGCATCAGGAACGTGAATTCATTGTTTGATTTCTTCGGCAGCCGGTAGGCGTAATCGCCTTCCTTAATCCGCTGCACCGCACGCACAAGTTGGAAAATAGGTCGATGTACGTTCCAGTACAAGGCAGACGCGGCGGTAATACAGGATAGGAGCAAAATAATCGAAGAAGCTCCAAACAATAACCGCTGTTGCTTGATAGGTCCGATAATCTGGTTAAGTGGAACAGAATCGACGAGATGCCACTCAAGAATATTGGAATAATAATAGGTAATCAGATAAGGCCTGCCGTCGAAGGAATGAATTAAAAAACTTGAATCCCGGCTATTGATCCTGCCGCCTAATTCCGCGATGATTTGGTCCATCTTGGGCCCATCTGCGGATCGGCTGGCGATGATGGCATGTCCTTCTTTGTAAAAAAATGGGTTGTCAGAGTGACCAGATTTGTAGGTATCAAGCAAATTTTCGAAGCTCCACTTGTAGAGGTTAATGCGAACGGCAACATCCAAATCGTCCGGACGGGCTGGTTTGTAACCCGTAGTGACATAAGTTCGAGTAAAACTGGAGCCAATTTCCAAATCTTCGCTGTAGCTCCACCCTAGCGAAAATCGGCTTTCAAACTCTTTAAGGTCATATTCATAGGAGGGGGAAGAAGAAATACTATCGTCTCGTTGCGGGAAATAGACGGTCACGTCATTGCGCCAGTTGCCCGATGCGCTGGCCAGCGACAGCTTCTCTTGGATCAGCAGCCTTGTTTTCATTAGGGAATAATCGCTCATGTTGAAGTTGTAAAGGTACTCCAGCACGTTCGTGTCAACGAGCATAGGTGCGGAGACTAAGTCGAACTTCTCAATGCTGGCATCCAGTTGTGCCACGAAAAGCTCCATCCGGTTCAGGCTGGCTTTGATAAGCTCCTCCTGTATAACGTTGATGCTCTTAGAGGTAGAATAATAGTACAGCGCCACGACCGGGGTTAGCAGAATCAGCAACAACACTAGCATTTTCTGAAAAATATTAAATTTGATCCGCATGGGATTTCCATCCTTGTTTTGTAATTACACCTCAACCTGTATTTTACAATGGATAGAAAGCGTTTTCTATACAAATTCTTTGCGTTTCAACAAATTAAAATAACCTCATTCCCAATGAACTCTACTTAGGAATGAGGCTTCGTTAAAATTTAAAGGCATTATCAACCGTTATTTTAGGACTCCCCAAAAAGAATCTCCGCATTAAATATCTAGCGATCCTGCTATTTCCCATCAGTTTCATGCACGCTAGCGAGAAGTTTTTAATCCCTTTAGGGGATTTAACGATCATGCTGATTATCAACTGTTGAGCAAAATGCACAAAACGAATTTCCCGATTACGAATGGGCTGCAAACGATCTAAACGCTTGTATTCATGATTTGGCTCTAATTTTGATGCAACAATAAGTTCAGCTGTGACCAGCGCTGTTTCAAAAGCCAAGGACAATCCGATAGCTCCGAGTGGAGAAGAACAATGTGCAGCATCACCGATTAGAATACAACCCTTATCATGCCAATTGTCCACCATAAAAGTCTCTGATTGGATAGAAACGAACGATTTGAAATCACCGATTTTTTCAATGTCTTCTTTAAGCTCAGGAAAGGCCTTTATGAATTCAAGCTTTAATGGTTCGATGCCTTTGCTTTTTACGGTATTCCATTGGTCTTTCTTCATTGTGAAACCTATTTGCACACAATCAGAGGAATAAGGAAGCCCTATGAAGTTACTAAAATCAGACAATCTGAAAAGGAGCTTTTGATTTAGCTTGAACTCATTAGTCGATATTTTGCACCAGATTAAATCAAAATCTTCTTTTTTATACTTAAAAGAAAAATCGCTTGTCTTCCTAACCGTGGACATCCGTCCATCCGCTCCGACTACTAAAGAAGCATGGATCTCAGTCATTTGTCCATCTACTAAGGCGTTTACCCCGACTGTTCGATTTGTACTTTTAATAGTTGAAGTGACCTTAGCGTTAAAAATGAGCTCGAAATTAGTATAATCCTTTGCTAGATCATAAAGAAAAGTTAACAGGACGGATTGTTTTATTTTAATTGCGTAAGGTGCCTCCGGCATTTCTTTTTCATAATCAATTTGAGTGATATATTTCTTATTATTCCATATCTCAGCATTAAATAATTTTATATGCTCATACTTTTCAAGACACTGTTCCAGGTTCAGCTCTTTCATGAGCTTTACAAATCGAGGCTGAAGAACTTCTCCTCTAAACTTGCGATTAAAGCTTGTTTGACTTTCCAGTACGGTAACTCTAATTCCGTTTTTGGCTAACAGCAGCCCTAGAAAGAGGCCAGAAGGTCCACCACCAACAATGCAAATCTCCGTTTCTTTAATCATTCCTATCACTCTGTGGGTAAAGAAGCAGCCCGTTCATTTTTTACTGCGGGTTCCCTAGCCGATAATCTAAGAAAAAGTGAGATTAAAAAACCTAATAAAAGAATAGAACCTAATATAGTAAAGGATAACGAATAATTTTCTGTTTTTAATAATTTCAAAGCTAATATCGGGCCTGTGCTAGCGCCTAGGAATAGAATAAATGCATTGAATGAAATAGCAGACCCTCTTGCATTTCCCCCTAATTGACTGACGATTGAGATGATAACGGGAGTTACCAGCGCGATACCAGCCACAAATACGACGCTCATTAGGACAAGAAGTGGCAGGTTCGTGCTAAAACCTAGAGCAAGCAACCCAATTGCAGCTAGCGCTAAGCCCCCTCTTAGAACAGCGGCCATTCCAAGTTTTTGAGCAATTCTTCCGGAAAAGGGTGCTAAAAGCATCCCCGCGATTCCAAATGCACGAATATAAAGGATATCCTGTGAGGAAAGTCCAAACTTAGCTGAGCTTAAATAACTTCCCAAAACGGTGTACATGCCAACTAAAGTTAATAGGAGCATAAAGGTTATCGCAAAAGCCAAAAGCAATTGTGATTGTTTTAGCAGAATTGTCATTTGTTTAAACTTCCGCAGAACATTTTCTTTCGGTCTTAGCATTTCATCTTTAGGAAGGAACCTCATTACAATCACTGAAGTAATACCATACACAATCCCCAAAATAAAGAAAATAGCACGCCAGCCCAGAGCTTCGTTAACAATCCCACTAAAAACCTGGCCTACTATGCCTGCCATTAACAGTCCTGAGCTTATAAATCCAACGGCTGTTAATCTTTTATGAGGAGGGAACATTTCCCCTGCATACACTAGCGCAATAGGTGCAAAAGCAGCAGCCACTAGGCCTTGCACTCCTCTGAGCATAATAAGCCCGTAAAAACTATCCACAAATCCTAGCGCAAGCGTAACTACGGTTAACCCAATAATGCTGGCTACTAAAAATACTTTACGTCCATATCTGTCTGAGAAAGGTCCATACAAAAGACAACCCAGAGCATAACAAAGAGAAAATGAACTCCCAATCCAAGCCGCCTCACTCGGGCTAATCTGAAAGGCATGTGAAAATACTTGGGATAATGGAATTGTAATATACATGCTAGTTAAAATAACTAATCCACACCAAAATAAAATAATCGTCATTAATGAATAGTTCTTATTGTAATTCTGAACATCTATCGTCTGATTCATAAAGTGAATATCCCCCGGTTTACTATTAATTTGCAACAGTGATGCCTTCTAAGACATGGATCAACAAATCGTTTATGTAATCCGCATCCGGATTTTTTTTGTAGATAAGAATTTGAAAGTAAATGGGACCATAAAGCAGATCTAAAGTTATATCCAGGTTAATTGCTGATTTCAATTCTCCCTTATCTATGGCTGCTTGGAGTAATTGTTTGGCTTCATTTCTTTTTGTCATTAAAAACAATATGTAAAAATCTTTCGCGATTTCTTCGCTCTCTGTAACTATAGTTAAAGTGGATTTCCCGATTTTGCTATTGAGGATACGAGCTAAAGCTTCAAGCTGTTGTTTGAAGTTAACCTCAATGGATTTATTGCTATCAAATTCAAACACTGATTCTACGGTCATTAGAAAAGCGTCCAGTACAAGACGTGCTTTATTTTCCCACCATCTATAGATGGTTGTTTTACCTACTCCAGCTTGTGCTGCAATCGCCTCAATCGTTAAAGATGAATAACTGTTGGATTCTAACATTTCAAGAGTTGCAGTAAGAATCTCCTTTTTACTTCGAGGTTCTTTGTTTTTCCCGTTCATATTCATTTCACCTCCTAGATGTTATTTAAGTTAATAAAAACCTGTAATTATAGAACGATACGTTTCGTATTGTTTCGTTTGTTACCTTATCTTATATCATTTTAATAAAATTTAAAATAGTTAATTTGAGAATTATTATTTTCTGAATTTAGGCATGCATTAGACCACGAAACATAACTTGCGAATACAAAAACTAACGCTTCGGAAGAGTCCGAAGCGTTAGTTTTTGTGGATATTTGCAATTTAGGATTTGATGACTAGTTTATCAACTATAAACTTAATAAAAATAATAACAAAAATAATTACGATAATTATACCTACTGGTGATTTGAAAAAAATGAGCATGAAATAAAGTAATACCGTCTCCCAAAATGACCAGTCAAAATCAACCATAGGTTCCACCTTTCTAATAATCTTGGCGAAGTGATTAAACTTTCCTGTTCGTGTGACTTATCCCGAGTGTTATGCCTTTAAGCGCTCCTATTCTATCTTATCAAGAGTCCCAGGCCACTCATTACATAAGGACGAACAATGTCCACAAGTAAATCGGTCTGATCATCCTCTCCCTCAATTAACCAAGAAAATGCAGCGCCATAGATCGCTGAACCTGTCATTGCTGAAATGATCTTTGTATGTTGGCGGTCTGCAATATCGTAATTAACCCCTTTTAAAAATATGTTTTCTATGATTTGCTGCAGCATATTTTTCACTTTCTCATCCACCAGCTTAGCAATGGATTTGGAATCCATTCTGCATTTCTGATAAAAATCAACGATGTACTGATGAGTCAACAAGATCAACTGATTACATATTTCATCTGAAAACTCCCGTGCATTATTTACTTGTTCAGGAATCATTTGATGAAAAGACTGTTCTGTAAATTCATCGAGTAAAGCATATTTATCTTCATAATGGGCATAAAAAGTAGCCCGGTTTATCGTAGCTTTCTGTGAGATATCTTTTATTGTCATTGAATCAAATCCTTTAGTCTTTAAAAGATTTCTGAAAGCTTCTCTTATTAACAGGCGAGTCCGTAATACTCTCGGATCTTCTTGATGTACCATCTGAGTCTCCCCTTTCTAAAACATCAATTATCGGAATTTGTTGTCTATGCAACTCTTTTCTTACATTGACGGTTGTAAGCATAATCTTGCCATACTATTATCTTATCAAACAGATGTTGCTTAAACAATCAGTGACTAGTTAGTCGGAAGGAATGATAATAGTGAATATAAAACAAAATAGACTTCTAATATTTGGCGCTGGTGTAATTGGCAGTTTATATGCTCTTAGATTTGCACAATCAGGGTTTGACGTCACTTTACTGGCTCGGGGAGAAAGGCTGGATGAACTTAAGCGGAAGGGTTTGAGATACAACGACAACGGAACGATAAAGCAACTATCCATTAAGACGGTCGAAAAGCTTGCAGATGATGACATCTATGATTTTATCTTTGTTCCTGTACGATATGATCAGGCAGAATCTGCCCTGTCTGCGATCAAAAATAATCAGAGCAAAACAATAATTACACTGACCAACACTATTGGTTATAATTCCTGGCTTGAAATCGTGGGTGATCGTTTACTTCCAGGATTCCCTGGTGCAGGTGGAGACATTAAAGAGGATATTTTATACGCTCAATTTGGTTCCAAAACTTATTTTGGTGAAATAAATGGACAAACGACCGAAAGAGTTCAGGAGCTTGCTTTGATATTCGAAACAGCTGAAATGCAGTATGAAATACAAAAAGATATTCAAGCATTTCATGTTTCACATGCTGCACTCGCTGCAGTCAACAAGCATTTTTATACAAATGAAGGAATGGTAGATATTGAGACAGCAATAAGCGAAAGCATTCTTAGCAAAGTTGCTACAGATATCAAACAAAATCTTCGCTTGGTAGAGCAAGCTGGAATCTCTGTAATCCCGACTGAAACGAAGTCAATGGGAGAATTGATGGAAGAAGAAATTATATCCCGGTATCGGCAGATGCTGAGTGATGAGTTTATCATTGATGTTAAGTTTGGAAACCAAGCTGTCAGCAGAAAAGCAGAAATTATGTTATTGGATAAAAGGTTTCATGAGAAGTTTTCGTTTTCGTCCAAGCAAATTTTTTCCATAAAAGTTATCAAATGAGTTCATAACCCATATTACTTAATACTAAAACAACGTAAATATGGAGGTGTTAGATTGCCACTCAATCAAGATCAGCAGATCTTTCAACAAAGTACAATAACTCAAAGCTGGGGAAATATTCAGGGACAGACCTTAGTTGCGGGCCAGGGTAGCATGAGAAGAGGAATGAACTATAAGTTAGGCGCACAGGCTATGGCTCAAATCAATAATTTATTAAATAAATGGGCTGAATTAAAAATATTGGGGAGTGCCGAAGTTTCGCTTCTTCTCCAAGTACAGATACAAACGCCCCTGGATCTATTCGACGAAGCCGGGCTAGCCGGTCGACTTCAAGCCGTTCTTAAAGCGGCGGTAGCGGCTGGATTAAGCATGAATATGACAGTTAAAGAGTTATTGAAAATCCTGAAGAATAAACCGTCAGGAAATGGTTTATCCGGTGAATTGATTGAGCTATTGTTAGAAGAATCAAAGCTCGAAGGTTATTTGTACGCCCAATTTGCGGTTGGTTTTATGGCGTATGCCAATTTTGTTATGCTTGGTAATTTACATAAGACAGCTACTCTAGGGGAATCTGGATTCCAATTTGTCTATGAGGCGGGAATGGGATTTATTGCGGGGGGTGGCTATAGAGGTGGCATCAATTTTAAATTCCCCGATTCTGCAAAACTGGTCAATCGTTATGGGGACCGCTTAATTGAGGGTATTGTTAATAAAGCTATTGACACACAGCAGGAACAAGCATTAATGCTCGGTACTATGCTAAGGATAGGAGTGAATTCAGCCTATGAGGTCAGTAGACAATTAAATGAAGGTACCGGGAGCAATAACGAAAAACTAGCGCAAACCGTTCTTACATTTATTGGCGGACAGTTCCAATCGTTGTTCTTCTTGACTATGAATGTGTTCTTTAAGGAAGAGATCCTTCGTTTAATTGGCCTTGCTTCTTTACCAGCTGAACAAACCTCAGAAGTCATTCAAACCCTGAAAGGTTTTAATTCTTTTCAGTTAGTGCCGGATAACCATGAAATTTTTGTTCGTTTAGACTCATTATCAGCATTAATTCAAAACGAGCAGCTTAAGAAGGAGTTTGTCAGAAGTATTTCTGCTTTGTGGGTATCAGCTTTGTTGCTCCCCCTTGCAGTGCAAGCGGCAGATAAAGCAACCATGCCTACTTTTACGGCACAATTGTCTTACCAGCCTCCTCCCGCTGTCAAAAGTGCAATTAATACAGATCTGAACCGTCCTTCTGACACAAATTTGAACCAGGGGGATCTTCTATCATTTCTACTTGATAAACCTTTGACGCTTACCATACAACATGTAGATAGCGTTCGGGAGATAGCAGCAATTCTCAAACCTGCCGTTTCAGGAACGGCCCAAGATGCAATGAAGTTCTTATTTAGTCCCTCATTTCCTTCGACTACAGGGGAAAACTCTTTTAGATCAACACTTGGAGCCATAAATCAAGCTTTCGATCATTACGTGGATACGGAAATAAGTGCCAGAAAAACTGCAATCTCGAACACTTTGGCTGGCGAGGAAGAGATTAAGATTCTATTTGAGCAAGCCCTGATTCCCTGCATACAACTGACTTCTGATGTTCTAATTCCAGAGATCGTTAATGGATTTCAAAATTTTGACATAAAAACTATGCAAGAAGCATTATCCAGCGTATTACTCACAATGCTTGGAAGAAGCGTTATTCATGTCATGGACGGAATTCAGACTTCAGTTAATAAACAAATCGAGGGTCTTCTTCGCGAAGCTGCTGGTCAGGCTGCAAATGTTCTTGGACCACTTGGAGCTCAAGATATTTTAAAGAAACCGTTGGAGGCAGCTGTTAAAATTATTGCGGAAATGGTAGCGCCTTTGACACCTGAAGCACAAGAACAACTTTTTGAGAATGCTCTAAACATATTTACTCCAATAAAAGGTAACGCCGTGGACTTCGCCAACCATTTGCAAAGCGATCCGATGTGGATGCCTCAAATGGCTGAAATAGAAGCAATAGCCAAAATTTTGATAAATCATTTAACTGATCATATGATTCAATTCGCTCTAAAACTGATTCCAGCGTTGTTTCAAGCCTTGATCGATGAGCTCCTGGCCATAATCGAACACTGGCTAAATGTAATAGCCAAGATATTAAATACTATTACCGATTTCATAACTAAGTTAATGCAAGAAAAATTAATGAAAGAACTGATTGAACCTGTAATGGAAATCGCTGAAAAAGCCGCTGACGTACTAACGTTTAACATTTTTTCTCTAATCGGTGCCGGTAAAGTAAAAGATGAATTTTTCAAAGGGTTAAGAGGAGCAGTCGAAGCTATAATTCAAGAAGCAATCATCCCTCCTGTTGTTATGACAGTGAAAGAAATCAAGTTCAATCCTCGTAAGCTCGTGGATCTTTGCCGAGACGTTTCCGACTTTACTTTTACTAAATTTTCTGAGATTTTTAACGATTATATTTTTGGGGAGATCCAGAATCAACTTGAAAAAGGTTTAAATATGAAAAATTTCAAATTGGATATTAAAGTGCCCGTTTCTTTTTCGATTGACTTACCATGGCCTTTAGGGTCACAATCCTTATCTCATACGTTTAGACTTACAGATGTCCTCATTCCGTCATCAATCGTTTTGGACATTGTAATGAATTTAATACGTAACAATCTAAAATTAGGAGGAACATCGGAGTATCTTTTCCAAATGGTAGTAACCACTATCGATAATTTCAATAAAGTAGATCAATATAAATTGGATATGGCAGATGCTTTGAAAAAGTATAGTAATTAAAGGAATATTCAAGAATCCAGTTCCGTGATAATGCATTTTATAACTCAAAAGGCAACCAGTCATCCCTGTTTTTTCGGCGACTGGTTGCCTAAATTTGTGTTTTTTTGTCCCTGTTCTATTCCTTAACGATTACGGTCATTTCTTTGCTACGTGTGATCCCGCTGCTGTTCACCAGCTCAGCCATATTCATCGTGATTTTGAAGCTGCCGTCACCGTCCCAATTATCATTTCCGAAAGCAAAAAAAGCTGGAGCCAAGTGAACTTGGCTCCTGCTCTTCTCTGGTGCTTACAATTCCATTACTCTGTAAATTAAAGCAGCGGCTTCCGCACGTGTGGTCAGGCTCAGTGGTCTGAAGGTACCGTCGGTATAACCGTTGATAATTCCTGTATCCCGCAGGTACTCAACCGCATCCATCGCGTAAGACCCGATTTGCTTCTCATCGGCAAAAGTTGCTGCCTTGCCGGAGATATCCGACTGGAGAGCAGATAATCTCAGAGTGCGAAAAAGAATAACAGCCATTTCTTGGCGGGAAATAGGTTCTTTTGCGGCAAATACGCCTTCGCTACGTCCGTTAACAAGCTTTAGCGCCTGAGCAGTTGAGACAGCTTGGTAATACCAAGCATTTGAACTCACATCTTTGAAAGTACTGCTACTCTCGGCTTGAAGTTCTAGCGCTGATACTAACAGCTGAACAAATTCCGCTCTTGTAATTTGCCGGGCAGGCTCGAATTTGCCCCCGCCTGTGCCATGAATAAGATCACGGGAAGCCAAAGCTTCCAAGATGACTGTGGAGCCTGAATCAACATCAGAGAAGTGGATATTTGCATTAGCTGCAGCATAGAGTCCAAAATCACTTGATGTAAACGTAATTTTTCCAGTACCTGATACGTATTTGGAGTTTTTGACCACTTTGACCACTCCCTCTCCGGTAACAGAGTAGACGATGGCTTGATGTGGGACCTCGTCAGGGGTTAATTTATATCCAAATGATACCTTCATTGCCGCAGAAGGGCTTAATGTTTCTTTGGACTTGCCGTCTACCGTCATTGAGATCCGGAACAAAGCATGCGTTTTCCATTTCTCTTTTAAGGCAACTGGAAGGGTTGACGCATCAACAAAATGGATAGATAGCTCCAACTGCCGGGCACCCTCTGGAATATTCTCACCTAAAGTGTTAATTGGAAGTGTTATTGTGGCAGCACCTGCTTTTACAGTTAGGGAAGTAACATTATCTTTTAGTTCGGGAATGGGCACTTGAAAAGCCACACCGCTGGCAGTCGCATCCTCTTCAGCAAGCTCAAGTACTAAAGCTCCATCTTGCACTCCCTTCATCGCTTTTTGGAGTTCTCCTGTGGGAAGCTGTGCAATTTTCATTCCTTCAGCACCGGGTGAACCCTGAATGCGAATACGGCCCGCTGAAATTATATTCACTGGATTAACTATTTTTCCTCCACTACTTTCATTTGTGTTGCCACTATTATTGCTGCCGGACGAATTGCCGGGCGTATCTGTTCCCCCACCTACTTCACTCCGCACTACATTCAAAGTGTAGGTCTTAGTTGTTATGCCGTTCGCAGCGGTAACTTTAACATCGATTCTGTTATCTCCTACCTTAAGTTCACTTCCACCTGTTACCGTCAATTTGGCTTCTGCATCTGAAGGTGTCCCAGTTACAGCCACCGCTGTCTTGGCAAAGGGCACATTTATTGTATAGTTCAGTTTCTTACGGTCAAACTCAGGGATGTCTGTACCGTCCATTCTCAAAACGCTCAAATCGGCATTATCACTCAGCGGTGTCTCTTCTTCACCTTCTACGTTCATAAACTGGAAGGTGCGGAAAAGTGAGGCGTCCTTCGCAGCGCCAATGCCTGATCCCCATTCAATATATCCTTTTCGACCCGCGCCATCATTATCGTTAACCAGCATGGAGAAGCTTAAGATATCGCTCGCCGCTGGACGGATCGGGCTTATTTCGCTCCAAGGTAGTGCCAGAGCATATGATGTAACCTTGGTCGCCTCATCTCTGGCCACACTTAAAGTTCCCTTAGTCAACACTCCGGTAGCTGCACCTTTCATGGACAGCCAGCGATATATTTGCGGCCCCTCTGGTGTTTGCGAGATTCCGTATTCATACCAGGATTGACTATCGCCCGGGACACCGGGAGCAAGACTGAACTGAATACTGTCATTTTGCCAAATATTAATCCCGGCAGCATTATGGCTGAATACATCATCGCGGATACCGGCGGTCAAATAAATGTGTTCTTCATCCCAGCGTAGCTGCGCTGTTCCGCTAAGATCATCCGAACCATTATATCCGTTGAGCAAAGGGGTTCCGTCCGCAAGATCAATCAGAGCGGGACTACGTGTATCGGACTGATGCTGCATCCGGTTAATATCTATATTTTGCTTGAGGTGAATTGCCTCATAGCCTTCTAGATCAACCTTCAACTCTAGGGGATATTTAACGCCTTCTGAGAATCCCGGCAGTGGAATTGAATAAGTAAATCCACTATTTGGGGCAATTTCAGACAATTGCGATTCACTACCGCTGATCTGACCAGTCTCTTTCCCTAGGGTCCAGGAAATCTTTTTAATTCTCAGAGGATCCACACTAGAACTGTTTGTAAATTGAAGTTGCAGCGACATGCCGCCGTTATTACCATCTGTAATATGAGGAGCAATTTTTAAACCTTGAAAATATAGTCGCAGATCATCTACAGGAGCTTCTGGAAGCGTAGCAGGATCAAGTCCAGGTCCATTATAAGCTCCGATATTCGGTGGAGTTGCTGCTGAAACGGGATTGCCCCAGTAGTCCCGCCCACCGTTGTCTGCAATGATAGCACCGGCCCCAAGTGCAGGAGACCCCTCTCTCAGCTTGTAACCGTCCACTGTATTCCAACCAATTCCGGCGGTGCCCTGAGCAACTAAGAGTGGATTTGCTGTGATAGGATTGGTATTTTCCGGCTCGCTTACTGGATGGTTGCCATATAATAGATTATGGTCGAAGCTACCGTTCACCCCTGGCAGATTATAACCTCCTTGACCAAGGTTGTAGACTAGATTGTTCCTAAAAGAATATGGAGCGTTAATATTTCCTGCGTCATCCCATTCATGATCGATAATTTTGGTGTTTTGCCCAGCTCCGATATAGATAGTATTGTTATAGATTTGTGTATCTGGCGTAACCCCGCCTGCAAAATTAAACGTATGCGTTAGATCATTCTGGCTGATGTTGTATCTGACTACATTGTTAGAGGAGCCTGTCAGCACGCCTGGAGTCAAACGGGCATCGACAAAAAGCATGAATCCGCCTTTGTTGCCATGGCTGTAATTATATTGAACCACACTGTCCATCGTATCGATATCCAGATTGAAGCCCTGACCATCTCCCTCTGGTTTGTTCGTGTTAAAAGACTCATTGAACTGGACGATATTATTCTTGCCGCGAGTCGGCCAGATTGCGGCAGAGCCGTTAAACTCGCCTTCTTCGGAATAATTTCCGCCTTCCTCCGCTATGTTATGCTCAATCACCGCTCCATCCGCACCGAAGGTGAGAATACCGTCGCTGTCGGCTTGTTTGACATAATTTCCACGGATCGTAACATTGACCGTAGCATAGTCTGCTCCGTTAAAACGCTGATCCCATACCACAATACCGGTCCGGCCTATCCGTTCCACTGTATTGCCCTCGATCCATACCCCATCGAACTTGTCCGTGCCCGTCGTACCGCCCACATATACGGAGATACCTCCAAATGCATGCGGACCACCTTCGGCTCCGGAAACCGTCGGATAACGGAAACTGCTTGATACATCATGGACATAGTTATCCTGGATGCGGATATTACTTAATGTTCCTCCATTTGCGTTCTCCACCATGATACCTTCCCGGTAAACAGTTCCCCTCTCGGAAGCATAATTAGTGACCTCAAGATCCCGAATCACCCAGTTCGAGGCGTTACGTAGGTATACAGCTGCTCCGGCCATGCCTCCACCGTTGATAATCGGTTTGCTTCCATTCCCATAGGCAGATATTGTAATCGGTTCTTCATCTGTGCCGCTGCCCTTAGGATATAATTGTTCGTTCCAGATTCCACCCTTCTTTAACAAAATACGATCCCCAGCTTCAAAGGTAGTCTGATTCACTACAGAGAAGGTCTTCCAGGCAGTCTCCGGTGTTTTTCCATCGTTGTTGTCGCTGCCTGCAAATGAATCCAAATAATATTCTCCGTCTCCACCGCTGCTCCCTCCATCTCCAGGCAAGCGGTTGGATAAAGTGACCGATCCTAGTTGCATCAGCCAGGGTGCGGAATCACCGCTAAGCTCGATTTTTAAATAATGAATGCCGGAAGGAATCCCTTGTGCCGGAGTATAATTCGTCCCAGTCCAAGCCGCATCACCAGTGGCCTGTGGAGGTTCATGAACAGCAGAAAGTTCTGTCCAAGTGGATGCATCCGCCGAACCATAGAAGTTGATAGTCCCGCTAGACCCGGCAAAGGAATGCATGCGGGCTGTGAAATGTTGCAGATTATGCAAATGGTACACGAGTGATTCTGCTGAGTCTGCTGTTCTCACCGCACGAGAATGATCTCCACCAAAAAAAGCGGGATTGCTTGTATCTAAAGACCAATTTGTACTGTGTGCATAAAGCTGTGCAATGTCGTCAAGCTCATCAACAATCGTTTGTGGTGCAAGCGACACATTGGAGAGCGTAAGGTGCCCAAGCTGCATCAGCCAGGTATCGAGGTCACCACTGACTTCAATTTTGAGATAATTGACACCATCCGGCAGCGCCCCCGAGGGTGTATATACTGTTCCGTACCAGCCAGAACCGGTTGCGGTGGGACTGTCGTTGATGGCTGGAAGCTCCGTCCAGATATCTGCATCTGGCGATCCGTAGAACTTGATAACAGCCGTGGAACCTGAGAAATAATACGCTTGAAGCGTAAACGACTGAACTCCAGTCAAAGGGTAAATGGCATAGCCAGTTTCCGTGGAGGTTCTGACCAGCCGGGCTGCATCTCCTTCGAAAAACTGAGGATTACTACTGTCAATTAGCCAGTTCTCGGACCTGTGTTCCGCTGCCGGTAGGGTTGAGAAATCATCGGCATTCGTCTCTTCAGCATGGGCAGAAACGCCCATTACGGGAAGCACCGCTGTGAAGATCAGCACCATTATAAGCAGTGATTTTACGAGTTTTTTGAACATTATTGTATTATTCCCCCTTGAACATTTATTGGATGGTATGGTTTGCGAGATCTTCAGCCATCGGGTAATTCCATTCCACGACAGCTTCGGACAGCTTTTCGTCCACAATGGATCTATACTTCTGCTGCGCCAAATTCAGTGCGATGGCATCCTTCACATGATCGAACGGCTGAATAGCTGCATCATCTGCCGACAGGCAGTAAAGTAGGTGGATAGCCCCATTTTCAGTAAACAAACCGCTAAATTCTCCCGGCGCCAGTTGCTCTGCGGTAAGCAATACCTTTGGATTTTCCAGAGCTGCTGTTCGACGTGAAGCACTTGTTATTTTCACCTCGCCAACGTTTACGCCAAACTCCTTTGCCTGGCCTTGGAAGCCTGTGCCTGAAGAATCTGTTGCTGCTGTCGCTGTTGCTATTGCATGGAGCTTTTCCATTCTTTCTAAGGCTTTTTGCTGATCTTTGTACTCTGTTTCTGGGCCAAAGGGAAGCGTTGCCCATTCCAGACGAATCGTTCCCGGCAGAGAATATTTCGCAATTAGATTTCCTTCATATTCCAATTTCACCTGTTCGTCTGAAATCACGATACTTCCGTTACTGCGCATTTCCTCAATCGTGGCATCCTCAAGGTTGCTCATGTAATAACTGAAATAGGCCTGCGCCTCCAGATGAAGAGGACCATACACCACCTCCTTATTCGCTGCTGCCTGACTCCGCCGATTATTCTCGCGCTCCATTTCCTTGAGAAAACCTTCAAAACTGATATCCGTTACGACTCCTGCTTCTTGAGCAAGCTGTAGCTCCATCCGCTTCGTCAAAAGCTGAGTTTGAGCTGTATTGATCCATCTCTGCATTGGATTTTCGCCGGAATAGTAGGCAGACCAGAAGTCTATTGAATAGTCGGCGTTGTAAGTTTGTTTAAAATAATCAACAATCAGTGCCCGATTCATTTGAAGATGCCAGTTGAACTCCGCTGCTGTCGCCTCCTGCCCGTTAAGGGTCAGAAGCATTTCTTCTGCTTGTGGAGCTTGCATATTCTTCGCACCAATCAGCAGCAGGCTTCCTGCTAACAGAGCGGTCAGAATAACGATTAGCTGATTTCTTTTGGAATGAAGTTTTAGAGTCATAAGTTATTTCCTCCTCTCTCATCCTCGATGTTAAGCGCTTTCATTCTCTTCGATATTAGACATGTTTACATTGAAATAACAGGCGAGAAAGCTGCGAAATGGTTTGCCATTTCACGATTTGACCGTAAAGCCCAGTTTTCGCCCTATAAAAAAATGCTGTCGGAGAATAGAGAAGTTACGTAGCCTGTACGGTTGTAAAGGTGAACTCCTTTGATTGATAGTGGCGCTGGTGACTCCCCACTTCTATTTCAAGCTGCGTAAAATTTTGCACAGATGGCGCGATTCGAACGTGGAATGTTGTACAATGTGCAAAAATTCAGCGCGTTTGTCGGGATTGGGCAGCAGATTGTTGTATATCAAGCATGATTTCCATACAATTACGGGATCGGAGTGATTTATAGAAAAGTCGATTTGCATTCATCACTGATTCAGTGTGTTCCTCAATTTTTTTTGATTGTAAAATCATCTAATAAAAACAAAGGCAGTCCGGAATTTTCCAGACTGCCTTGCATTGTTCTTAAGACGGATCTGTGCCCGAAAACATACAGAAATTCAAGACTCCACCTTTGACAATCTCGTCATGTGACAGAGAGTGGTGCTCCCATAGCGATCCTTTCCATTGGACCGATTTGCTGTACACATTGGCGGGGCTGTTGTTCTCTGCGTCAATGATCCATTGCTGCCCATTTTCAAGCTGAATAGTTACCTTATCAAAAAGTGGGCTGCCGAGCACATATTCAGGAATTCCGGGACTTAACGGGTATAGGCCGATGGCGCTCCAAATAAACCAAGCACCCATGCTGCCGTTATCTTCGTCGCCGGGTAAACCATCCATCTGGCTGCTGAACAGTTCGGCCATGGTTTTGCGGACCCAATACTGCGTTTTGGACAGCACACCGAGTCTGGCAAATATATAAGGAATGTGGAAGCTCGGCTGATTGCTGATGGCAAACTGACCCAGATCGGCGGAGGCCATTTCCGACATTTCGTGTATTTCCAAACCATAGGATCCCACTTTAAATACCGGTTCCTCAGCCATCAACTGATCCAGACGCTGGACAAAAGCCTCTTCACCGCCCATCAGCCCGGCTAGTCCAGGGAAGTCGTGGGGCACAGCCCAGCTCCCCTGCCAAGCCCCGCCCTCACAAAACGGATTACCCCACTCCAGAGGATCAAATGCTTCCTGCCAAGTCCCGTCCTCGTTACGACCTCTCATAAACCCAACTGTCGGATCAAACAGCAGCTTATAATTCTGCGCCCGAGTCATAAAACGCTCATAATCATCCATTTTGCCAAGTGTTTTGGCCATCTGGGCAATACAGAAATCTCCGTATACATAATCCAATGTGTTGCTTACACTTTCATGGAAACGGTCATGCGGCAGATAACCATGCTGCAAGTACAATTCAAGGCCCCTTCTGCCCAGCTTCTCGTCCACTGACGGACGATCTGCATGCTTCAGAAGACCTTCATACAGTACCTCTGTATCAAAACCGCCGATGCCCTTAACCACGGCATCCGCAGCTGCGGCATCAATCAGAGTGCCGGGCATGGCACTGCGCTCCCCTGGTGACAGCCACTTTGGCAGCCAGCCGCTCTCCTTGTATGCCAATGTCCACGCCTGCATAATCTCACCCAATAAAGATGGAAATAGGATACTGTATAAAGGAAGGCTGGTTCGGTATATATCCCACAGCCCGATATCCGAATACATTGGACCCTGGCAGATGCTTCCATTAAAAGGGCTGTAATGGATCTGCTCGTTCTGCTGGTTATATTCATGCCACGTTCTTGGGAATAGGCAGATTCGGTACATGCAGCTGTAAAAGGTGCGGAGGTTCTCTTCATCTGCGCTTTCAGCAACAATGCGCCCCAACCGTTCTTCCCAGCTTGCCTCTGCTCTATTCAAGATCTCTCCGAAGCTGTCTTCACCAATCTCTCGGTTCAGATTAAGCAGCGCCTGCTCTCCGCTAATAAAGGAAGTCCCGCACTTCACTCCCACTATGCCAGATTCCGGTGCAGCTATTCCTACGTAAGCGCCCAGTCGTTCGCCAGTCCCTTCATGGATCCCCAGTGGCTGATAATCTCCGTTAAAGATTCCCGACTCCTCCATGTGAAAATCCCTGTCGAACTGGAACACGAAATACATCGCGAAATTATCGGGAACCCCGGCGGTATGGCCTCTTGTGTAGCCGGTAATTCTACGTTTATCCGGCTGGAAGGTGATATGTGACTCACCTTTCAGAGGTGCTATAATAAGCCTGTTCTGCTGCCTCTCAGCGAAAGTTATTCTTATCGCTGCACAACGTTCGGTTGGAGTCAGCTCCAGCCGGGTGCGGTAACGTTGAAGAAACACATCGAAATAGTGAGGGGACACTTGCATCTCTTCCGTTTTGAAGGAAGAAGAACGTGAACCGGGACTGAGGAGCAGTGGACCTGTCTGCGGCAACAGGGTCAGATGCCCATAATCTCCGATCCACGGGCTGGGCTGATGGGTCAGCCGGATGCCCTCTAGGTGGCGATGGCGCGGGTGGAAGAACCAGGTTCCACCTGCTTCATAGGTTTGCGGGCACCAAGCCGCCATACCAAATGGCATCGCTGTAAGTGGCAGTGTATTGCCATGTGAAAACCGGAAATCTGACTCCGTCCCCTGTAATGGATTTACATAATCTAACCAACCCAAATAGATACACTCCTTTGGCCAGTTTTCACCGGCTCTATATTCTCCGTTCTTTATTGACACCGGTTAAGATAATCGGAATACTTGAACATCTCCAGCTTCCACAAGCACAGTCAGTTTTGTAGTTGTGGGTTTCAATAGATTCATTGGTTGAATTTCAGCGCTGCCGTCATCAAACCACGGTTCAACTGAAGTATAAATGATACCCAGCGTAACTTCGGCTTCAACCGCCGCGTCCCCTTCATTATGAACATACAGAAATGCCCCTCGGTCCTTCTCGCCTTCCCACTCGGAGAGATCCGCGCGGACACCAACGCTTGCTTGCACAAACGGCTGCAGCTTCATTTCCTTCTGCAATAGATCCCGTACCAGCTGAAGCGTTCCGGGATGTCCATCCTGCCAGTAGGCAGCCGCAAGCAAGGTACCGAACCATACGGCACTCCCGTTGCCATAAGCGGCGGTAGTCAACACAGGCATGCGGTCCTCGGCAAATTCAGCCAGTACCTTCACATGGCTTTCCAGCTCGATATCCGATTTGTAATAGGATCCGTGCGCCGTATCGCCTGCTGCCGAGTCCTCCGCCTTGCTGTGCTCCATAACATTCCGCAACGGAATCGCTGTCCGAGATTCGAACGCTACCTGATGATAGCTGTGATCGAGGTTCTCAGCGGAATGAATCCAAGTCTCACGGACCCCGAACACCTGGTCAAATCCATAACCGGGCACCGTATAGCTGTGGCAGCCATTCTCTGCCTGAAGTGCTCCGAACGAGCATTCCGAGATCAAGATCCCGCCCTTTTCCACCCACTGGCGCAGGATGTCACACAGTTTGCGGTTCAAATATAGAGGATAAGGCATCCACAAGCAGTGGTATTGCTCCAGTGTCTTCTCGTTAACATCCGTCTCATGCAGAAATTCAACTTTATAATTGAGCTCATGCAGTAGTTTATGGACGCCTTGTAAGGAATCGTTGTAGGTGTCCAGATGATCATGTGCTGCAAAGTTAGCAACCTGGTTCTGCGGACTGAACAGAATAGCAATCCCGTCTCCGCGCCGTTTTGCACGCATCAGCTCTTGCTTGTTGTTTTGCACCAGCTTATTTAGATGAGCCATATCCTTGTACCATGGGGTTGGACTTCCGTCCAAATATACACTGCCCCATGCAGGGGCCTCCTGTCCCAATATCTCTGGTCTGTACTGCCAGAACAAATATCCCGTGATGCCACGAGCGAGCGGGGTCAGAATATGCCGTTTCATTTCCCGCAGGTCCGGCTGACGCGGCTTCATTGCAGTATTGCCTGGCAAAGCATGAATCTCCGAATTGATAATGGGTTTACCTTTGGCGGCAGAGATCAGTAGATCAGCAGACCAGGCCGAGGACCCAAGGCTATTGCCTGTCAGGTCACAGGGCTCAGCCAGCTTGAAGTCGTCCGAACCCGCTGTAATCATATTAAAGATAGGAGCGGGCACAGTGTGGGCCATAACAGGATGCAAAAGATCCAGTGACTTCACTATATCTACCCGGCTCCGCAGCTCATCCGTTAAAGTACCGGACATGAACAGGCGCCAGTCCACCAGATCATTAAATACGCCTTGTCCACGCGGTGCCTCTACTTCCTCCCAGCTTCCGTAAGTCCGCTGCCATGATTCATTGAGGGCTTCCAGAGTAACATATTTATTTTCCAGCCATTCTTGGAACACCCACAGCGATTGCTCGCAATAACACACCTGGTTGTCAAAAGACAGCTTGCGCTTGATTCCTGTGGTTAGTTCAGGCTCATTCCATAAATCCCAGACCCAGAGCGCGGGATGATCCTTAAAAGTCTTCACCGTCTCCGCCAGAAACTTTGCCTTTTCTTCGGCGGCAGCTGCATGATGATAACAGGGCCCCGGCGCTCCGCCGATCTGGCGGCAGTTAATCGCCCTTGGTTCCAGAATGGAACCGTCCGCTGTAACCATTTTGGAATCAGGATATTTTTTATAGAACCAGGCCGGCGCCACGTCGAAAATCACATTCAAAATGACCTTCAAACCATTCCTCTGCGCAATATCCATCAGCTGCTGAATATCATCGAAATGATAGGTCCCTTCTTTAGACACACTCGCACGCCATTGTACCCAATATTTCACACAATTGAAGCCCTGTCCGGCAATATTGCTTAGGTCTTGTTCCCATTGATCACGGAAGGGGGTCGGGGAACGGTAATATTGAAACCCAAATGGAATAAATGAATATGAATCTTGCATCTAGTGTACTCCTCCTACAACGTTCAATTTCGAGCTCTCTATGTTTATAAAAGCGCTTACTGCTCTTTTACGCTTAAAGTCTATCACAGTGGATTTTGCAAAAGTTAGGATGGAATCCTATGAAACGGTTTGCGAAGCTGTTGAAATGTTTGATCCTTACGCTACGTGGCAGTCACTGCGCAGAGTCACCGGGGAACATACTGCGAAATCGTTTGCGATCCTGACAACCTCAGAAATTATACCTCCTCTTTAAGAGGTTTCATGTTTATAATGGCTGTAAGACATATTAGAAACTACTTCGAGGTGAAGCCAATGTTGAAAGCGCTTGTAGTGGATGACGAATATCTGGTCCGCATGGGCATCACCCAGACCATAGACTGGGCAGAATATAACGTCGAGATCATAGGAGAAGCCAGCAATGGCGAGGAAGGATTGGAGCTTGCCCTACAGCACCGTCCAGATGTGATCATTACCGATATTCGTATGCCGTATATGAACGGTCTTGAGCTCATCGAAAAAATACGGGAACAGGACATGCTCGTAGGGATTGTCGTGCTCAGCGGTTATGACGAATTTCAATATGCGCAGGCTGCTTTGCGTTATGGCGCCTCCACCTATTTGCTAAAGCCCATTAATATAGAAGAACTTGCAAATACAGTTCGAAGCGTCGGGGATGAAATCCTTGGCAAAAAGCAACTCTCCAAGCGGTATTCACAGCTTAACGAGGAATTGGCCTCGATCTCCAAGCAGTTCTGGCAGGATTTACTGCATGACCAACTGCATGACGAAGAGTTTATTGCAAATAAGATAAAATTACTGGAACTGCAATTGGAACCTGGAAAAGCTATCATACCGCTGTCCATTACCTTCCCTCCTGATAACGGCCTTCAAGGAAATACTGTAGGCAAAGTGCTAGAGGATGCAGCGGCGACTATTCTGGAAGCGCATTCTTTTGAGCAACTGTGTCTATTCAGGGACAGCCATCTGGAGTGGGTTATGATCCTTCGGACCGAGGATCCAGAGCTGGCCGGAGATTCTGCACGAAAATTGGGCAAACAACTATCTGAATGGAGCCAACAGCACTTCGGCCAGGCCTTAAGCGTCGGCATAGGTAAACCTGCGGGAGAATGGAACGGGATCGTAGATTCATACCGGCAGGCTGTACTTGCTGCGCAGCGTGCCCTTTCTGGCATTGAACGTGTGCTGTATGCTGAAGAAGAGGCTGGGGCTCGGTGCCGGCGTGAAATCAGGGACGCACTCGCTTTTATCCGGGAGCACTATGCCGGGAACATTACCGTTGAGATGGTTGCTGCGGCGGTCTTCGTCAGTCCAACCCATTTGATGCATCTGTTCCGTAAAGATCTGAACAAAACCTTTTACGAATGTCTGACGGAATACCGTATCGAGGAGGCCAAACGTATGCTGCGCAATCCGAAGTATCGGGTGTACGAGGTTGGCAATCAGGTCGGCTTCACCGACTCCAAATACTTTAGCCAGATCTTCAAAAAAATGACGGGCATCCCGCCGAGCGAATATGCAAAAACCTATGGGTAAGCGGAGACTAGCCAACCGGATTGATTCCTGGATGAGGCGGTTCAAGATCAAAAGCCGGATTGTTGTTGTTCTGTTAGCAGGACTGTCTCTGCATCTGGTGCTGATGCTCGTTATTTTCAATTTTTATTCCTATACCTACCTGCAAAAGGATCTGTACCGCCATGTCGTTCAGACTCAGCGCCAAATTGGGCTTAGCGTGGAGCTCATGGTCGATGACATTCAAATGTTGTTTCTGCGGTTTCTGGTGAACAGTGATATCTACCAAATCATCAATAACGATTCCCTGCCGTCAGCTGACAAGGAATCGCGAATCGGAGCTATCATCGACGGTATGCTGGCCCAGAACGATCTGGTGGGTAACGTGATTATCAGCACCAACGATAATATGCTTTATTCTTACCAGTCTAAGGAGCAGATGCTGGAGGTACCTGAAGCCCTGTTCATCAAACGCATTCAGGAGAGCAGCATGCCTGTTGTCGGTGAGATCAAACGGGATGGAGAAGGCAATGCGTATATTCCCTTCGGCCAGCAGTTCCGCAATTTCAATACAGGGCAAAATATCGGGGTCGTCATCATTTATGTCAGGGAGGCTGCTTTGGCGGACCTGTATTCCTCCAGCTTCACTGGCATCGGCTACTCCTTCCTGACTTCCGACAATCGGATTATTTCTCACCCCGATAAACGGCTCTTGGGCAATTTTTTGGAGGAAAACGCCCCTCTTCGCCCAGGTAAAAAAGAAGGCTACCGTACCTGGTCAGATAACGGAAATTCCTACATCATTGCTACTTATCCTTTGAATCCCCGGTTGGAGACACTTGGGGTCAGCTGGGAATTCACCAGCGTGATTTCCAATCACAAACTGCTCTCGGGAATCGCCAAAGGCAATCAAAATGCGCTTTTGTTCGCCAGCGTTACCTTTATTGTACTGCTGATTTTTTCCTTCTATCTGGCAGCCAAAATCACCCGTCCACTGCTGATCTTGAAGAAGAAGCTGAGCCTGTTTGGCAAAAAAAATCTGGCCGCTGTTTATGAACAGCGCGGTCAGGTTGATGAGATTTTTCAGCTTGAGAACAGCTACTATCAGATGGTGGAGCGGATCAGCCAATTAATGCTGGAGAAAGATGAGGAGAAAGAAAAGCAACGGAAAGCCGAGCTGACCGCACTTCAATCACAGATCAATCCCCATTTTCTCTACAACACACTGGATGCAATTGCCTGGATTGCCCGACTGAAGAAGCAGCCCGATATCGAGCGGCTGATTTCTTCACTAGCTACCTTTTTTCGAATCAGCCTGCATAAAGGCGACAAGTTCGTGACCGTGGACGAAGAAATCCGCTTGGTGCAGAGTTTTGTGACAGTTGAGCAAATGAGGTTTCCGGATAAGTTCGAGATTGAATACGAGATTGAGGAATCGCTGCGCAAGGTTCGCATTCTGAAGCTGATTCTTCAGCCTATTGCAGAGAATGCGATCAAACACGGCATCAGTGAGAAACGCGGGATGGGCCGAATCTGGATTAAAGGCGAATTAGTGGCAGATGAGATTCGCTTCACAGTGACTGATGACGGGGTGGGCTTTTCCAACGGTGCGACGCTTAGCCAAGCCAAGGAAGATGTGTTGTTTCAGAGCGGGTATGGACTAAGAAATGTGGACGAACGAATTAAACTGGAATATGGTCCTCAATATGGTTTAAGTATCTCCAGCACGCCGGGGCAAGGCACCACGGTTACGATCAACTTGAAGAAGGAACTGCCTAATTAGCGAAATTAGTTTATAAATGCGGACATCACAAAGAAATCGATCCTTTTTGAGTTGGTAGGCGGGACTTCTACTTTGCTTAAAAAGACGATTTCTTGTTTTTTTCTGAGTAGTGGCAAATTAAAGATACTTTCGAAAAATATAGGTGCTTTAGTTGTATTTAATATAGGCCTGTTGATTAACCAATAAAAGGTAGAAAAAAGGCCGCTCATTCGGTAAAGTGTTTGTACCCCTACAAACATCCGAAACGAGGCGACCTCATGAGAAAGTCTACTTCATTATCAAATATTCTGCAATTGGTGATTCCCGAGGAAAAGATACTCCATCTTCTTAAAGAGCTGAAGTATATTGATGTGGCAAGAAAGTTTACGGTATATGATTTGTTTCTATTTTTGGGCGAAGCTGCCTTCCAGCAGTGGGATGGATACCGGGACGGAGAACAGCGGATGGCCCTTTGTGGGCAACGTTCTGTAGATCATTCTACTCTCTCCAAAAAAGCCAAAGACGTTCCTTTTGAATTATTCAAGCGTTTGCTGGATCTCATGATTGGGTTGTGTAATCGAAAGACTCGGCGTGTACTTGGTATTCCAAAAGAGTTGCTGGTCGTTGATTCTACCACAATTACGGTAGGTTTGGGACGACTGCCTTGGGCTCCACACAAAGGTCAAAAAGCGGGTGTTAAGCTACACGTAGGGATCGTTGGAGACCACGGCGAATTGCACAGAGTCACCGAAACGACGGGATATGAACCTGATTTGAAGAGTTGCCCAGACTTATTGGACTGGAGATATATTTTGGTAGCAGACCGAGCGTATGGCAAGCATAAGGGATTTGACAACTATCAAGAGCAAGAAAATCGGCAATATTTTGTAATTCGCCTTCGTGACAATACGACCTTCCAGAATCCGATCCCAAGAGAACGAAAAAGCCCTTTTACGGGAACGATTGAACAGGATCTGACCTGCCAATTAGGTAAGACAAAGGCGCTCACTCAGAACAGGTTTCGGGTGGTGATCCTAAAAGATCCGAAAGACAATCCCGTCATTCTCGCTACAAATCTGCATTGGCATTCAGCCGAACGAATCGCAGATATCTACAAGAAACGGTGGCAGATTGAGGTCTTTTTTCGTTGGATCAAGCAACATCTCAACATTCCGAAATTATTTGGAACAACGCCAAATGCAGTGTATGGACAGTTGTACACGGCGTTACTCATTTATGTTTTGCTTAAATTCCTGTTTGAGCAAGGAAATACAGTTGTGCATGGAAGCGCTAAATTGACATTCGCCGACTTTGATCGGTTATTTACTTTACAAACTTTACCACCGGAGTGGAGGATTTATTTAGCTAATGCAGTGTTTTTTCCTGCCATAATTTAGCTAATCAACAGGCCTGTATTTAATACAGCTAAAGCACCCTTTTTTTGCAGCGAGCAGAAGTTTAAGTGTATTTGGTACATCAATACGTTCCAATTCTGTTGGCAGCAACTAACTTTCCGAATAATAAGTATACTGAATACAACTATATCTTACTTCATCCGTATCTTATTTTAGTCTTTCATTGTTGAATTAATCTTCAGGTACAACTGCTTCAGTGGATTAACAATACTGCCGCTAAGCACTGAGATCAGCAGCCAGAACACTATGAACACTACGAGGTTCAGGGCGAGCATTAAATACTTAAAGGTCCGCAGCTCTGCATTCATGCCGTCTGCTGAGATATAGGTGACAATCCGCTCTGCCGATTCCGGCAGTGGATAGAGCAAAATCAGGCCGTCAGCCGTTTCTCGCTCCAGCAGATCTGCATCAGCTCTGCCTGTACTATTTTGATCGATACCCTGTGTCACAGGCTCAGCCAAGGTAGCTTTTTCCGAGGTTGCTAGTGCTGCTTTGATCTCCTGCAGGCGCTCCTTCGGGACATCGGCAGCACTCAATAGCTTCCCGTTTCCGGTCAGTAGGTAAACTTCATTTTCCCCGTAGATTGTATTCTCGCCAGAAAGGTAGAAGCTGTAAAGCTTGTCAATCTCCACTTCGAGCGAGAGCAGACCGAGGACGTCTCCCATCGAACCCTGAATTTTCACTTCAAGTAACAGACGGTCGCGCAGATCCGAAGGTGCATACATTAGATGCTCCCGGTTCAGCACCGTCCAGCGCAAAGCCTGCTCTCGGTTATTTAGAAATTGTTCCATGCCTGGCTCTTTTTTGATCTCTGCAAAGGGCAGCAACCCGGAAACATTGCTCGAGGAGTAAGTTCCCCCTGCTTCTCCCCAAATGTAAATGCCGAGAATGTCACTACTGGAAGAACGTATGCCCTCAAGTATCGGAGAGATTGCCCCGTCATATGTTGGTTTTTTCAGCGCATTCTGCACCACCTGGTTGTTGGATATAAGCTTCGAGGTCTCCTCCAGCCAGTTCATGAACAGAAGTGTGTTCTTATGCTGCTGGCCAGTGTACTGAACGGATAGCTGCCGCAGCATGTCAAGGCTTCTATGCTCCATAGTACGGTACAGAATGAAGCTCGAAGTGACAATATAGACAGTAATGAACAACACCAGGACTAGGCGGATATTGCGGCCGAACGATCTGAACATATGACTTCCCCATCCCCCTCCGGTGTATGAATCAATGAAAACAAAATCAACTGAAATCAGACTAACAGCTAAGGTGACTAATGTCGATCTCCTTGTAAAAGGAACCCTCATCTGTCTCATGCACTTCATTATTAGGCAGAATTATTATAATTGCCGATCCGGCTTGCCAGAAAGCTTTCATGTGGAAGATCTCCTGTCCTGTTACTGAACGGATTTCCCATTTGATGTTTATTGGGCCGATACTTGTACTTACGGTTCCGCTGGCCTGCCGCAGTTCTCCATAGTGGGGCTTTATAGTTATTCCCTCTATTCCTTGTTGGACACCCAATATCCCTCTGGTGAACTCAGTGATCGGCAGTGCGCTCCAGGCGTGGCAGTCACTTCTGGTGCCGGTTGAATCTATTTCTGGAAGTGTAGTGAGATTAAGCTCCAACTGCTTCAACCACCGTGTCCATAGTCCGAATGAGCGGTCATACATTCCGCATTTCTCTAGCGCGCGGAATAGATAGTAGCTCATCGGCAACGAAAGCTTAGCCAGTGATGTGTCTGTTAACGTAGACTCCAGCAGTGCCGCCCCTTCTACAACATCCACTGTGCCCGCCAAAACCGCCCAGACCTGCGTGTGCTGGCTATGCTGCGTTCCCGCAGTTGCCTCCGGACTGTCGCGGAACAGCAGACTGTTCGCTAGCCGGCAGCAATCCATTACCGCAGCGTTGACCGCCGCTTTGCATTGACGCAGTTCTCCAGCAATCTGTGTCCAACCGCTGGCTGCAAGCAATTCAGCCGCTTGCTCCAACGCGGCCGCATACATCAGGCTCAGTACGGTTGCGGGTGCATCATCCGTACAATCCGGTGCGCCGAGCGGCCATTCCTCCACCCAATCGAAGTAATTCCAATATTGGCGGGGCGTTCTGTCCACCAGACCCTCCGGAGTCAGGCGCTGATCGAACCAATCCAGCACAGATAACAGCGCTAACCGGTACTGATTCACCAAGGCCATATCCCCGAAGGATCTGTAGTGGTCATGAATCATTCCGATCCAATATAGGGAGAAGGAAGGAATGACCTGCGGCAGCACAGAGGGATAGCGACTTTGTAGCATCCCGTTTGGTAGCTGAGAGGCCTTATAATCTTCCATAGCTCTCCGCGCTAACCGGTCGTCCCCTGATAGTAGGTACGTAAACTCCATCATCAGTTTGGTATCCATGGTATACTGCAGTTGTTCATAATAAGGAGTATCCTCGTAGGTCTCATGCATGCAGCGCTGTAGTGTTCGTACACTGAGCTCCCATAGTTGGTTATATCGTTCATCGGAGCAGTGAAAGTTTCCTTCCGGCTGAAGTGGATATCCGGTCTCCCTATAGCTAAAGCTGGAAATCGTTAGAGGCTCGGCACCAGCCTGCACTTCCAGCCGTACATAGCGGAAGGTACGGAACCAGAACGGTTCGTAGATTTCCATCCGCGCAGAGATGCCGTAACCTGCCGGGTGATAGCTGTCGTAACCCCCTCTTAATACATGTTCCTTTGTATCATCACGGACAGCTTTGCGGCGAATCTCATCATCCCCCGTTTCTTCTTCATAGCACTCAGCGCATAGTAGGGTAATCCGGCTACCTTTGCCCCCGAGAAGTCTAAGCTGCAAATACCCTGTGGTTAGCTCGCCAGCATCCAACTCCAACCAGAAATGTTGCCCAGATTCCACAGTTATTCCAGCGGAAGGCACTGCTGCGTTGGGTGAAGCGCCGCCATCTCCATTTCGCAGCTCCAGACTATGTCCTTCCTCAAAAAAGGCATGCCCTTCCCCGCTACTGCTGCGCATTAGCTTCAGAAAAAATTGCTCCCGCTCATACAACAGCGGAATCGGTCGCCGGGCCAGCTGCCAAGGGTTTAATTGGCCATATTCATCCCGCACCGGTTGTACAATTCCGGTAGCAAGCCAGGCACTGTCATCATATTCGGGCATTGTCCAATCCAGCAGCGCTGCGTCACCCTCCACCTCTTCCAGTCCACCCATCCAGCGTATGATCGGAAACTGCTGGAGCTTATAGCTGCGATCCTTAATACTTTTCCATGAGCTATCCGTATTTAACTCCTGTACTGGCAGCCCGCCTTGTGTAACTGCCGCTTCCACAAGCAGCCCGCCTTTTTGCGAGCGCCAGACGGACAAAGGTCCGTCTTCACCCAGTTCAAAGGGCGTAGTCCCTGCATAATGAACGACCACAACAGCAAGCACATTTATACCTGGTTGTAGAACATTGTCCAGACTGAATTCTTCATAATACTGTACATGACCATGTCCTTTACAAGGACCGGCCCATAAACGCTGCCCATTGACGAACAGCCTGTAGCGGCTGTCTGCGGTAATGGCCAAATCCAGGCTGTAGGTCTTTCCGATACCAGCTGGCAGTTCGAACACTCTGCGAAAGTACGCACGCTCGTGCTGCTGTTCCCTATCCGCTGATCCCTGCTCCTCCTGCGGCCAGATCCAGCGTGCTCCCCAGTCTCCCCATTCTTTTGCTGCCATGTTATGCATATCTCCTTTATCTCATTTAAGTAGTTAAGGCAATCTACGCAGAAACGGCATCGCCGCCCTTCAGAAGGACGACGTCGCCGTTTGTCTGCGTTTTATTTAACCTTATCGAGATAATCACGTTGGAATTCTTCGGCAGCCCTATCCAAGATCTGTTGCGGATCTGCGTTCTTGTCCGTCAGTACGGTTTGCAGTACGATATCCAGCTTTTGGTACAATTCCTGTGCGTTGACTGGTTCTTCTGCCCGCATACCCTTGCTGCCATTGTCCATATAATCACGGAACAAATCCAGATTGACATTGTTGTATTTGTCGAGAATCTTTTGTTCTTCTCCAATCCGTTTCTCATCAGTCCAAATCCGCAGCCCGTAAGGCCCTACGATCAGCCCTTGATCGCTCAGTGTCTTCTTCTCAATATCCCAACCGGTCAGTGCCTCTTCAGAGGACTCTGGTGTAAATCCGTAGGTTTTTAGCCATTTGAATCCGGCATCAATCTGCTCAGGTGTTACATTAGGCGAGAACATATATAGGCCGCCACCGAGCAGGGTTACAGGTTTCCCGATCGGTCCTACTGGAAGCGCGGACATTGCCACATTGTCCTTGGACATCTTTGTCTGTTGCTGGATGACCGGTGACCAGTCATTCGTGCCGAAGCTCATAGCGACCTGATCGGTTCCGAACAAGCGGAACATGTCGTTCGTAACATCGACCAGATTGTTGTCGGGCAGTACATCATATTTCCATTTTAAGTCCTTCACATATTGCAGGGCCGCTGCTGCTTCCGGGGAATTGAACACCGCCTGCCATTTCCCGTCTACCTGTTTTTCAAATTCTGCTCCGTATGCCCAGGCAATGTTCATGAACATCCAACCGCCTTGACCACTTTTTGTCGGCAAGAACATTCCGGCTTTACCGGTCTTTTGTTTAATAATCTGCGCAGTTTCTGCTAACTCTTCATATGTTTTAGGAAATTTAGGAATCCCCTTGTCGTCCAGCAGTCCAGCCTCCTTGAAAAGATTCATATTGTAGAGCATACCGATGACGTATCCGTCCTTCGGAATCCCATAATACTTGTCGTCCTTGGTAACCATTTTCAGCAGATCTGGATTGATCGCCTTGTCGTAGCCATATTTTTTCATCGTATCCGTTATGTCAGCTGCGTAATTTGCCTTGATGATTTTGCTTGTTTCTGTAAAAAAGGTTTCGTATACCGTAGGAAGCTGGCCGCTGGCCGCTTTTGGCAGGAATGAGCTGACGTCATAACCCCATTCATCTTTGTCCACAATAATTTCCGGATAATTGGCTTTCATCTTCGCCATGACCTGCTCATACTGGGCGATTTTGGCTTCCTCATTCGGCTTTGGCCAGTTACTGACCTTGATCGTCACCTGTTGATTGCCCGCTGTCTCCGTCTTTCCTCCGGCATTCTTCTCATTGGAGCCGCCTCCGCAGCCGGCCAGTCCCGCAGAAAAAAGCAGCGTAAGTGCCAGTGTAGCTGTCAGGTTCTTGGTGTGTCCTTTTTTCAATGTAATTCCCCCTAGTCTTATTGTTAAAGCATTCTTCGCAACATGTAAAGCGCTTTCTTTTTAAATCTGAAATCATCTTAACATGCACCTTCTGCAGCACCCTACGGGGCAAAACTGTGAAATGGTTTGTGATCGGGTGATGTTACCCTTTAATGCTGCCGCCGAAGGATTGCCCGTTCATAATGTACTTTTGGAAAAAAATAAACAGGATAATCGGCGGTAGAATCGCAAACGTCAACGCAATAAACTGTATATCCTGCGGCAATGTCGCCTTCAGATTGTAAATAGCCACAATGACCGACCAGGTCGATTTATCCTTCAGCACCATAAAAGGCCAGAAGAAGTCCTGCCAGACACTGTTCATCGTAAGGATTGTAATTGTAGCCATAACTGGTCCGCTGAGCGGGAGAATGACTCGAATAAAAATACCGATGGTGCTCGCTCCGTCAATTTTGGCTGCTTCCAGCAGCGCTTGTGGGATGGTATCGAAAAAGTTTTTGAAGATCAGAATTACAACCGGATTCACAGCAGCCATAAACCACATCGGCCAGTAAGTATTAGTCAGGTTCAAGTGTAACAGCGGAAAATCAATCAGATTCTTGAACAGCGGCACCATGCCCACTGTATTCGGCACCATCATGGTCCACACGATCAGGGCAAACAGCAGGGCACTGCCCCGTGGCTTTAGCTTGGAGAAGAAATATCCGGCCAGTCCGTTAAAAGTAAGGCAGAACAGTACAGAACCTGCGGCCAGATAAGCCGTATTCAGATAATAACTGAGGAAGTTAAATTCCTGCCAGGTCTCCCATAGCTTGCCAACATTGAACGAGCGGGGGATCAGGGTGGGCGGGATTGCATAAAACTCTTTGATGTCCTTTAGACTTGAGACCATAATCCAGACCGGGGGCAAAATACAGACAGCGGCCAGCACAATCATCAGAATGAACATGCACCAATACAGCAGACGCACCCAAGATGATCTGTATTCTATATTGCCGATAATGCCATATGCTTCTTTAGTTTTCATAGCTTCTACTCCCTGTTCAATTTCTTATCCAGCCGGAAATAAATAATGGTAAGCACCATCAGGACTAGAAAAGTAATAACCCCGAGCGCCATTGAATGGCCTGCTTCAAAACTCCGGAACGCATAATAATAGCTTTGCAGCATCAAGGTCATTGAGGCATTGTTCGGTCCACCCTCAGTCATTACCAGGGGTTCATTGAAGATCTGGAATACACCGCTGATCTGCAAAATCATCATCAGTCCGATCATGCTAGAGATTTGCGGAATGGTGATACTTTTGAATCTCCGCCATACATTAGCACCGTCAATCGAGGCTGCTTCGTACAGATCATGATTAATACTCTGTAGACTTGCCAGATAAAGCAGCACTGTTCCCCCGAAATTTCGCCAGGTAATCGTGAAGATAATCAGCATTATCGTCATTTGCGGATCCTGAAGCCATTGCTGCACCGGAAATCCCATGGCACTCAGCATAATATTCAGCACGCCACCCTTTCCGGGCTCAAACAAAAACATCCATAACATCGAAGCGGCAATGCCGGGAACCATACTCGGAAAAAAGACCGAAAAGCGAAAAAATGACTTCCCATGTCTCAATTCATTAATCACGACAGCGACAATAATGGGCACGGCAAAACCGATCAGTAGTGACCAGAAAACATACACAAAAGAGTTGGTCAATATCTGTTGAAACGCCGAGTTCTGTATAACATCCTTGTAATTCTGCAGTCCGGCGAAACTTACGGCATTATAACCCTCAGTATTGAAAAAAGAGAGCACAATGCCCTTGACGAGCGGCTGCCAGGAAAAAAAGAAAAAGGCAAACAGTGTGGGTACAATTAATATCCAGGATGACCAATCTTTGAATAAACGCCGTACAGGATAACCTTTCTTTTTCTCTGTCATTAAAGGATTTAGTTCACTGGTTTTTCCAATCATGCTCCTGTCCTTCCTTCCTCCCGGAATCAAGCTTTAATCCGGTCAGGCGTTGTATAGTTGTTATACCTAAATGATAGCGCTTCCTACTGAGCGCCGAAATCCGGTAACCCTGCGAAAGCGTTTGTAAAGCTACTTATTTGTTGGCAAAAAAAAAGCAGTGCACGCACCGGAATGGCCGCACACCGCTTATGTTCATGTTATGGCGAATTGTTTAGGCCTCACTTAACCCTGCGCTGATGCAGAGGACGGCCGCTTCCGCCCGAAACGCTTCGCTCGCCGGATTGGGCTGCTCCTCCAAAATACGAAGCACCGACTGAGGCTCTACGCCAGGCTGTGGCACACGGGAGGGAGAAACTACGCTCCACTTCTGCTCACCCTTGAGCCTGTATGACAGCTCATAAAGATAAAAGCCCGCATGTTGTCCGTCAGTGAGCTGGCTTACGCCATCCTGCCACGAGCAGAGTTCAAGCGGATGCTGTTTGTCCGGCAATACACCGGACGCAAGTGTGATGCGCTCATTTCTAACTACCTGCCGCTTCTGTTCCCAAGCCTGCTGATCTAGGATTCCCAGATCCAGGCGGTATTCCATTCCCGGCTCACCATACAGAGTCCAAGCCACAGGGCTACCCACCGCTACGAACTTAGGTGCTTCCAGAAAAACGGGTTGATGAGTTGGGACAAAACGTTCGGTCTGCTCCCACTCTCTCGCAGCCGGACTGCGTCTGCGATAATGCACCGTGCCCGTGAATTCGAGCTCCTGTTCCTGTAGCAGAGCTTTTAGACATAGAGTAGCCTGTTCGTAAAGATTTGTGCAGTTGTTATGGCCGAAGCGGTATCCGATCTCATGGCGAAGCGGAATACCGCGACTCCGGACCAAAGCCGCGAAGGAAAAGCTGAAGCGGCTAAGGGTAAAGGCATCATGCGTGCCATGGTTAATCAGCAGCTTTGTGCCACTTGCTTTAAGACCCTCCAGAAAAAATTCGGATTCCAGTCCGGTCGTTTCCTTTAGACTTGCAGAGTCAATAGTTCCCGTCAGAGTCTGTAGCAGAGTCTCGATCCCCGTGCTGCCGTTCTGTGGATGCTGCCAATCTTTCTTCCAGATTTCCCGGTAACCGGTGTCTACTTCCGCCACATGCCAGATCAGTGGGCAAGCTCCTTCGGCAAACTCACGGGTAAGCCCGTTCAGAATCAACGGCGGTGCATAACACAGTGTGTAGCGCACCCGGTAGGGTAAGCAAAGCGGATTGCCTCCAGCCAGCAGTGCAGTTAAGCCGCCGCGCGAACCACCTACAGCCACTACCTGCTCCGCATCACCACCATAACTTTCTTGGCCTCTGGTAATTGCCGCCCCAATGCCAGCATAGACGGAGCCTTGCAAGGAACGGCTGCCGATATATCCTCCTCCGTTCCACAGAATGCCGACAACACCTTTGCCGGTGCTGGCCAGAGTCTTGCCGATGATTTCCAGAAATGAGGGACCTACCGTGCTGAAGGTATTCTCATTGGCATCATAATAACCATTGAATAACAGTGGATAACCCTTAACATTTGCCGCACTCCAGAAGGGCGGCAGAATATAGGAAGCAAGGCTATGCTGGTCATTCTCTGTAACTAGCAGACTGCCGCTGATGAGCTGAAATACAGGCGCATTGCTTAATAGTGCAGCATTGTCTGTGGATGCATTGCGGAAAACCACCGGAAATCCGAAGGTCTTTAGGATGCGGTCGCTCAGGGAAACTGCAACTAGATCATCTACAGCATAGAGACTGTAGCGGTCACCGATATAATGCTCGAATTGCGGAGTTTTAAGATTCTTATTCCCCTCGTTGCCTCCGAACAGCTGATGATCTTCCGTATTGTATACATAAGGGCTATCTGGGTCGCTATTGTAGAGCCGTGCATGCTCGGAAACAACCTTTTCCCCGGCTTCGTCCCTCCGCAATGTCCCTATGCCATCTGTTCCGCCATAACGGAAGCCTCCTTTTCCCTCAGCAACGCTATTATCCCAGTGAGACACTACAGGAAGCATATTGGTCAGCAAAGGACTGACTAATACAAATACACCCTCCTCTTTCTCGGAGATCCCTTCTGCTGCTTCAGCTTCAACAGTGTCTTCATGGAGGGTTGACCAATTCGCTTTCTGATAAGCTAATTCGCCGCCTCGCAGGCAAGCAAGCAGCAGTGGAGCGTTGTGAAGCCTTAAGTAATCAGCCACTGCTCTGCTAACAGGTATAGCGACAGGTGTAGATCCCTCGGCTTGAATAAACCGACTTAGCGGAACATATGCCTCCGGTACAAAACACAATGTTTTACTCACGATTTTTTTCTCCTCCAACCTGTATCATTCTGCTCTGTGCTGTTAGGAACGACATGAATCTAATTTCTGGCAAGCCATCTGTGATCCTATAATTTTCCCCAGACAGGAATCCTCCTGAGAGTTTAGGAATGCAAGTAACCGTTACTGTTTTGGTCTCACCCGGAAAGAGGGTATGGAACTGCTCATCCGCTTCCATCCAGTAGCGGTCTCCCCTTTCCTCTGCATGTATATGCAGCAAAACTTCACTACCGGTATTTTGGACTGTAAAACGGGCCTGCTGGCTCTTCTCCTGAGCACCCGTCGGCTGCCATAAACTCTCCTGACGCACCTCAAGATTGCCTCCTGTAAGTGCAAGCGCGGGAGCATATGGATGCTTTTTGTTGGTAGAGAATACATATAAATTCTGCTGTGGTGCTTCATCGCCGTCCTGATAGGACAATCTGACGAAATATAAAGCATGCTCATGCTCTGGCACGTTGAAATTCAGCACCCCAGCGCCGACAGCCTGATCTTTGTTTCCTTCTGCCTCAAATGATTGCTGATAGATGCACCGTCCGACTGCATCGAAGACTTCCGCGTCGACTTCTACCCTGCGTCCATTTCCTCCATGCACGTATACATCTCCCTGAAATCCGGTGCTTGGCGTAAGCAGTAGACTGCGGTAGTCCAGCGAAACATGTAGCGGACGAAAGGCAGACTTCACCCAATGGTAGGCCATCTTCGTTTCACCGTAATAATCGACAAGATTAGTGCAGGACACATTCGGCCACGGCTCGTTGAACTGCCAGACAATGCTGCCGCTGTTTCGGAACTTACGGCGGCGGTTAGCTTCCAGCACGAACCGGATTCCTTCCGCCTGTATCCATTGGCTGCAGGCGGAGAACTGCTCCAAATCTGTCATGCTGCCGAACATTTCTTCTTCACGGCTCAGCGTATCCCACCACTCCCCGTGATGTCTCCATATCGCGTTGTTCTCCATAGAGACCGGTTGCCGGTTGGTCTCACTCAGAAATTTCTCCAGACTTTTGAGAGAACTCAGACCGTCCACCCCAAATTCGCTGTGCAGCAGATTATCGTTGCTGCCATATAACTCGTAGTGATAAGGGTTGCCCATATACTTCCAGTAACCGTGCACATCATGCCCCTGACCTTTGGCTTCGGTAATATATTCTACCGGGCCGGAAGCTGAGGTCGGTAGGAAGAGTCGCTGCGGATCATACTGTTCTACCAGTTCTTTCAACATCGCCAGATTAGAATCGCTGCTGTCGGAAGGCTTATTCGGCTCGCTCATTAATTCATTGCCGCCGCTCCATACCGTTAGCGATACATGATTGCGTTTGTCACAGAGCGCTGTGCAGGCAGTCTTGTGAAGCAGCTCCAGAAACTCCGGCTGCTTCGAAGGGATATTGTCAATACCTGAACTCGACTGAATGAACTCCTGCCAGACCATAATGCCGTTCACATCACATAAGTCGTAAAAAGCCTTTTTCTCAATGATTCCACCGCCCCATACCCGAACGAGATTAATATGGGCCGCTTTCATCAGGCGAATCATCTGTTGATATTGTTCAACCGTTACATTCCCGTAGAGATGGTCCAGAGGGGTCATATTTACCCCTTTCATATAGATCTTGCTTCCGTTAATCACCACTGTATATGGCAGGGCGTTGTCTGGACTGTCTACATTGTGGATATAATCGAGCTTACGAATCCCCGTTTGAAAGCTCTGGGTATCCAACTCCGTTCCAGCTTCATCCAGTAGCTTTAGTTCAAGATTGTACAGTGGCTGCTTTCCATAACCGTTTGGGTACCATAGCTCAGGTTCGGATATTTCCAACTCCGCGTTCAAAAGCTCTCCAGCTCGAACTGGTCGCGATTGAACCAGCAGCGGATTCCCCTCCGGATCAGCACAGGTGATGCTTGCTGTCAATGTCCCATCATCTTCAGAGCCAGCCATTCGCTTGACTCCTGCTTGAATGGTAATTCGACCAGACGAGATCTGATTTCTATCGTTCTCACCAAACTCCGCATCTGTAGTGATCGACACATCATCCCAAGAGCACTGTTGATGTACCCTCAATACCACATCATCCCAGATTCCGACATTGACCAACCGGGTAGAGAAATCCCATTTATAATTAAAACGGCTCTTCTGCGTGAAGGTAGCCGAGGTTTTGCCGATTTGCCCCATTTCATCTGGCGCCTGCTTCAACAGCACTGAGATTTCAAGGCTTTCCCGTGCGGAGAGCAGGTCTGTAACATCAAATACAGCCGGCTCGAACATACCTTTATGTTCACCCAGCAATAAATGATCAGCGTATACGGCGGCTTCATAGTCCAGTCCCTGAAAGACCAGTTCAACTCTGGCTGCTCTCAGCTCAGGCTGCTTCAAGGTCGTACGATAAACCCACCAGCGGTTCTCTACCCATTCACAACTCAGGCTATTTAACTCTTGATAAGGGTTGGTAATCCAGCCCTGTCTGAAGAGATCATAGTGAACTCCGCCTGGCACAGTGGCAGGCATCCAGTCCGTAACCCCCATCAATTCCTGTCCCAGCTCCATACTGGTGCCCTTTAGCGGAACCCAAGGCCAATACCCTTTGACTTCCCACTTCAAATCGTTCAATAGAATTTCATTCATGTCTTCTCCCGTTCCCCCAAACCCTGCTAAATTTGGCGCTATTCATGACGATGAGCGGCTCTGGCGCCATTCGTTAATGCGCTTACAACTTTAGGTGTGCAGCTTCATTACCAATGATAGCACCGGGTTAATGTTTTCAAAGGTCTCCAACCCTGTGAAATCGTTTGTAAAACTGCTCAGTTGCTGATAAACACAAACAACCTAAGGGTTATCAGCAATCATCTATAGAGGTGGCTTTTTAAGGCTTGTTTTGTTTCGAAGCCTCTGACTCACGTGCTTTACCATTACGTGTAATATTTCGAACGCGAAAAAAGGAGTTCCCTTCAGCCGCGAAAGGCTGCTTGGAGAACTCCCTTACTTTTTGTTCGATAGAAGTTTTAAGAACTAATGCAACAATGAAGCACCACCTATCGGACATAGATGACGCTAAATGCAGTATTCTTGTACTTTTGGTGGGCTAACGGTCCCCATAGTCACTATTTGCATGAAATACACCACATATGAACCTCTTTATAAGCAATAGCGTCACTGGAGTCCGAAATGTTGTTCAAAAGGCTGGAAATTAGCAAATAGTGTCATCTGAGTCCGAAACCCTCAGAGGCTCAGATAACGATAACACTGTTGAAGCTGGCGGCTACCAATAAACTAAAAGCAGCAAAAAACTAAGAGCAGCGAATCTCTCTTTATTATGAGAATCGCTGCTCTAGAGTTTTTTACGATGAAACCGTCTGTCTTACTCAATGAAGTAAGTAGTTTTTAGTATAGCGCCCTTGGACTGTTCATCCATCTGAAATGCGATAAGGTGCCTTGTAATCGCCTGCCCCTGCCTATTGGATCAGCTCAAGAAGTTCTGCAACATTCGCCTTGTACTGTGGCTTGAAATCCTCTGATTTCATATAACACGCAAGGCTGGATAAGAACTGTCTGCCTTCCGGCGTATCGCTAACCTTATCAGCATCCAATGCGCATATCAGCAGGTTGCCTGCTCCTACACTGCATTCCACTAGGAAACTCAGCTTATGATTGCGTTCAAAATTATCGATAGTCTGCACAACGGGATTCCAATCGCGGTCAGCTGCATCCATGATGAGCGATTTCGAATTCTCAACAATACTCCACCAAGGATAAGTAGAATATTCCTCGCTCGGGAACTCACGAAGCACCGGGTGCTTGTTATCAATCAACAGCCCCATAGTACCAATGGGTACTGGCCGGTTCATGCTCTCTGAGATCGAGCGGAACATTGGATAACACCAGAAATCTGTGCAGTAATAACCTTCAACAGCATTTTGGAGAGATTCCGGTTTCGGCATAAGCAGTACATTCTCACCTTGCTCCAGCAATGCAAGCGCATCATCAGACAGCTTGTCGAAGACATGGACACCCTCCAGCATGTTGCCACTCTTCACTGGATAAATCCACAGGTTGTAACTCTTACGGATGTCTGTTCCCTGTATGGAGAGGGACAAGACGATAGTACTCATACGGTCAACTTCAGGTAGTTTTATTGCCAGATCGCAGATATCGATATAATTCGTTCCTGCAGGTACGTCCACCTCGGTTGAACCTGCGGCGAGTATACCATTATCCGCGGTAAGCTCCCAATGCAGTTCAAATGCACTCGGCATACCACTGCGGAAACAGCTCAGTTCAACATGGGCATCGAACGTTTCACCAGAGACATAGTTATACTTGGGAAATCTCGCCAACAGAACGGCATCATTACAAAAAGTTCGCCAGTCCTCAGCACTTATCATTCCTTTGGAATCCATAAAGGCGTCAAGGACACCCACCAGCGCCGTTCCCTGGCCACTGAAATCCTGCAAATCAAGCAATTGGAAACCCGCAAGCCTCCGGGAGCGGAATGCCGCCTCGAGTTCCTCTTTGTAGCAAGCTACTGCCAGTTGCCCCGAGCATTCGAAATATTTGGCGGCCAAATGACCCAGCCCTTTACTTTCCAGTCGTTCACGGAAAATTTTGAAATTCTCGGCTTTGAGCGGACCGTTGTATTTATCGATTTCCTCATAATTTGGATAGGTAGCATACTGTCCAATCTCATGCGAGATTACCGGAATGTGCGGTATCCATTCTGCGGAAGCATCTCCAGCCTTCACCGTCTTGGCTTCCGTACCATACTGGATCTGGATCTCGCCACCAGCGGCAGCTTCCATCCCCTCTCCGTTGAAGAAATCCTGAGGGATGATCTGATCGTCATAGTCTTTCATCGTGCCTGGCAGATCAATCTGGACATGACCTAATGGAGCATCACACATCGCATAGGAGCCTCTGAACAGCCGATCTCTGGAGAAGCGCACGCCGCTGAAGAAATCGTCATGTTCCAGAATTTCTGGCACCCATTGGTGGTTATTGGACCCCTGTGTATAGAGAATCCGATTATCAAATGCTTTATAGTCCTTTAGGAAGGAATCAATCTTGGCTTTGCTGCCCCATAGCTCGTTGCCAAGAGACATCATCACGAAGGAGGGGTGATTGCCAAAAGCCTGAAGTATGGCATAGCCTTCGCTGATCAGATAGTCCTGCTCCGCTTGATTATGTCCCTCGTCGGTTTCTTCTGTGATTGTTCCCCAGAATGGAAGCTCTGGTTGCATGTAGATACCTAGCATATCCGCTGCGGTGAAAGCAGCTTCCGGCGGACAGCAGGTATGAAAGCGATAATGATTGATGCCGTAAGACTTGGAGATGCCAAGGATTCTTACCCATTCCTCGACGTCAGTCGGGGCATAACCGGTAAGCGGGAAGATCAGGCCGTCATGTTTGCCGCGGAGGAAGGTTTTTTCTCCGTTGATTGTAAACTTATCGCCCTCTGCCCGGAATTCCTTCAATCCAAAAACGAGCTCCTGTCGGTCCATTATATATCCATCGCTGTCTTTCAAAACAAGGTTTATGTTATAAAGATTGGGAGCGCCTTCACTCCAGAGCAGCGCGTCTTGACCAAGCTCATAGTTGACGGAAAAACGACCCGGTGAGACTGGGTACTCCCGCTGGTCCACAGCATGTGCATTGTCGCTGTTGAAGCTCTGCGCAGACACTGTAAGTATAGATTCGTTCCTGCTGTCCAAGGTTGCCGTGATTCGGACTGAGCGGGCTGAGAGATCCGGATCGAGCCGGATGCCGCTGAGCCGTGACTCACCATAGAACTGAAGCTCCATACGTCCGGTAATCCCATTCCAGTTAGTCTGGGTATCCTGCGACGTTAAATGTCCACCTTTGGTTGGGTAACCCGTATTGTCCACACGGATGGTGAGCGTATGATTCCCAGGTTGAAGCTGCGGCAACTCGTATATATGTGGGGTGTTCAGACTGTTACGGCTGCCTATTTCCTGATTGTCCAGCCATAGAGTCGTCAGCCTCGTGCGTTCCAAATATAGAAAGCAGACTTTGCCGGCTAGTTCTTCCGGAATGACGACCTCTTTTGAATACCAGACTTGCCCTTCAAACAAATACTCATCCGTTAATGCGCTTACTAAAACATCCTCGTTCTTCGAACCTTTGCGTGCGTAGGACGTTGTTCCCGGCAGTGTGATAACATCTGTAAAAGGCAATGCCAGTCCTTGATTTCCCTCATCCAATTGCAACTTCCATTCGCCTTCCAGGCTGATCTTTGTCTGCAAAATATCACTCCTAATAATGATAATCTCTGAACTCCTGAGGTGTAGTGCCGGTTGTTTTTTTAAAAAGGAAGGCAAAATAAGCCGCGGTTTGAAAGCCCACTTGCTCGGCAACCTCGTAGACTTTAATATTGGGGTCACGAAGTAGTTCCTTGGCTTTGTTCATACGCGCTTCCTGCACGAAGTCGGAAATCGTACGGCCCATTTCTTTTTTGAAGAGCACACTTAAATAGCTGTGATTCAAGTGAAACTGCTCAGCAAGCTGCTTTACAGTCATGTTCTCATGCAGATGCTCCTCCAGTTGGCGGGCGACCCGCTGGATAAGGTTATGCTGCTGAGCGACCTGCTCTCTTTGATTAAGCTTAGCATATTGCGCCAAATATTCCAGTACGACCTTCCTGACTTCATCTACGCCTGTACAGTCGATCAGCCGCTGCCACATGAGGATGTTCATCTCTGTATCCTTTTCATGTATACGCTTCAGTTTTCTGGCTAGTTCGCTAAGCAAACCCATTCCGAAAGCCTGCACATAGGAAAAGGATACAGGCTCTCGCGCAAGTAACACTTCGAAAGCATGATTGAAATATGCGGAAGCTTTATCGTTCTCTCCTCTGTCCAGTAGCTTAACGATTTCCGGAATGTATTCTTCACGCAACCGGAAATCATGATATTCATTCATCAAGTTCCGGTCGAAATAGAGGATTTGTCCGTAGCCGGCCAGCCTGGCACCGGTCATCATATGCCTTACTTCCTTATAAAGCAACGGTATTTCCGTCCAGAACAAACACTCTCTGCTGATTCCGACCGAGACGGAAGCTTTATACTGCTCTCTTAGGATATCTTGGATAAACGCAAGCTGCTTCTCAAGTCTTGCCCGCACCAATGGCGTTGCGTTCAGCACAATGACGGCCAATTCATCCGCTCCTGTCTTCCCTATATAGGTACCGGAGAAGCCAGATAGACCCGTCTTAACGCAGTTCAATAACCCTTCGCTAAGCAGGATCCGATCCTTGGCATCATGCGGATTATCTAGGAACCTGCGGTCATATCCGAACAGGAATAATGTTGTCTGCCATTCCCCAATAGGCAGATCCAGCAGACGCCGCCAGGATTCGAGTAGCTCATCACTGTGGATCCAGCCTTCGACCATATCTTTGACGAAACGTTCCTGCAGCACCTCATAGCTCTCTGTAACTTTCTCCCTAAGTACAGAGGTTTCCTGTTCAATCTGTTTTTTCTTCTCAACTACTTCTCTGAACGCCGCCAGTTTCATTTCGAGTTCTTCCGTCTTGATGGGCTTCAGAACGTAAGCTTTAGCTCCCAGATGTATAGCCTCCTGCACAAATTCAAACTCGTCATATCCACTGATCATCACAGTCTGTAAAGACTGGAGTAACGGATAATCCGCTCTGCATCTGGCGAGCAGTTCGATCCCTGTCATACCGGGCATCGAGACGTCAGCGATCAGCACATCCACAGGAGTTTCTCCTAGGATTGTTAGTGCTTCTTCACCAGATAATGCAGTTAACGGTTCCTCATACCCCAGAGCTTTCCAGCCAATATGACGAAGAAGCCCTTGAATCTGCATAGGCTCGTCGTCGACAATTAATGCCCTCATTAAGCTCCATCCCCCTTTTTTATCTCAGGACTTTCCTTGCAAGCAGGGATATCAATGGTTACACAAGTCCATTCGTCTTCTACACTGTCAATCTCAAAGCGGCCCTCTGTGCCAAAATACAATGCAAGACGTTCACGGATATTGTTCATCCCGAATCCGTTTTGCGTCCCCGTGTAGCTGCCGGCACGGATCTGATCCAGCTTCTCACTGCCAATCCCTTTTCCATTATCAAAAATCTGAAACTGCACCGTATTCTCCACTCGTTTGATCGTAATTTGTATAAAAGCATGAGTTCTAGTTGTGATGCCCCCGTGCAGATAACAGTTCTCGACCGTTGGCTGTAGGATCAGCTTAATGCTGTACAGGTCAAGAACGTCAGGCTCTACCAGCCACTCTACGGATACCTGACCGGGATAACGCAGCTGCTGAATTTCGATATACGCCTTAAGATGCTCAATTTCGTCACGAATCAGCGTCACATTAACCCGGTTATTGAGTGCCAGCCGATAGAATGTCGTCAGCGCATCTATGGTTCGGATTTGCAATTCGTCCTGCTGATCTAATGCCCGCCAACGGATCAGACTTAGCGAATTATAGATGAAATGAGGGTTAATCTGTGCCTGCAACGCCCTAAATGATTGCTCCCGCTCTTTGAGCATGGCCTCTGTATGTTCTTCGACCAGTTTTCTCAAACGGCCAGACATGGAATTGAACAATATCTCAAGCTCACCCAGCTCATCGTTGTCACGGTTTCTCACTGTAACTTCGAAATAGCCCTGTGAGATATCTGTCATTCGGGTGCCCAGCTTGCGGATCCGCCAAATCACATTTTTAAGTACAATCATGATTAGAAAGATGGACAGCAGCAGGAAAAATGCAATACCTGCTCCGATATAGTACATAATCCGCGTAGACTGCTCCTCAAGTCGGTCAAGATGCACAAGCGCGGCAACCGTCCAGCCAGACTTAATCTCCTGAGTGATCAGCATCATCCCGCTTTTTGTCGCCGATGTTTCCAACGAGTTGTTCCAGTACTGACCTAAGGAGGATGAGGATAACCGGCTGCCAATTTCAGAGGGCTCCGAGGATGCAATAATTCGATCGTTGTCGTCAACAATATACAATTCTCCGGCCCCTTCAAAAGGATGCTCGAACGATTCCATGAAGACACCGTTATAGTTCAGTAACAGGTACACAATCCCGTAAACATCTCCATACGCGTTCAGAATTTTATGGGACACCACTAGCTTAGTCCTGTCGTCCGCTGCATTAGTCCATACCAGATTGTCTGTTGTGCGAAGCATTTTCGTATACCAATCCCGCTCTCGAATGCCCGAAAGGCTACGTTCTTCCGGCTTCCACAGAAGCCCTCCATCTTGAACTAGTGTATCGTTGGTATGATAGATCCGGAAATTCTCAATACCTGGCAAGTATTTGCTGGTGAGCAGAAAGGATCGGTCCACATAATTGACCGTACCCAATTGTTCATCGATATCCGCATAGTCCCTGGCTAATCTAGAGATCAGCTCACCATCCGTAGCCGTCCGGGTAGCCAGCAGATCATAGCTTTGCTTCCTGAATTCAATACTCTGCGCACTTTGCCGAACGGCTTCCCTGATCGTAAGCATATAATTGGCCCGCACCGTATGAAGCATCATGTACCCTGCACCTGCAGCCAGCAGTACGGTGGGGAGAAATACAATTAATCCGTAGAATAATACAATTTTACTCCTCAGGTTCATGGATCGGGTCATACGGATGATCCATTTCTCTATTTGTTGTTTAATCATAGATTCCCCCCATGAAGTGCAAAGGGAGCCCCCTCCAAGTGAGAGGTGCTCCATTAATTTTTTATCGTTTAAGATCCGCGACTGAAAGAGCATCACGGTTGTCTATTGCAAGGCTGTTACTTCCTCCTTGTACGTATCCAGCCACTCCTGCTTGACTTCACTCCAGTGCCCACGCTTCTCTAGTGCTGCTTGGAAATCGCTCCAATTCTTCTCGAATTGCCCCTCGTCTTTGGCCATTAAAAGCTTGGCTCGATATTCCTTGCGGATATTTTCGATCTCCGGTGAATATTTCTCCCATGCGCCGCCCTGTTTCATCTGGAATAGATCATAAGGCTCTGCCACGCGGATCGTTCCCATTTTGCCGATAGCTTCTGTGAACTTAATTGTCTTAGCAGCTCCGGCTTTTCCTGCATCCTCTGTGTTCCACCATGGGTACCATTCATTGCTGTAAGAGGCAGTCATGTAAAGCTCAGGGGTGACTTTAGCTTTTTGTGCGGTGTCTCCGGAATTGCGGCTCGTCTTGTAGGTTTCGTCTGTGAATTTCCATTTGCCCAACGGTTGATCAATCCAATCCCAGTATAATCCCGCCGGTCCTTCATTAATGACCTGCTGCTGCTCAGGTTTCGGCTGCAAGGTATAATCGAAGAATTTCAGAATAGCTTCCAGATTTTTAGTTTTTTCACTAACATAGACATCATAGCCTGGATTCGGATTGGTAACCTGATTAATTCCGACTTTCTCTACACCATTCACTTTAGGAAAAGGGATCGCTTCGTAAAACCACCCTGGCTCTGTTGGGCCGTCCAATGTCTCCCAGGCTGAGGCAGGAATGTTCCAGAAGCTGCCGACATTGAAGGCAATACGACCTGATTTGTTCTTTTCTGTATACTGTTCTTTTTTGCTGGTGACGACCTCAGGATCGATCAACTTCTCCTGGTACATCTTGTTCATCCATTGATAAGCTGCTTTATAATTGGGATCGTCGTAAGCGAATACAAAATCATCGCCGCGTTTGTCAACGCCATTACCCGCTGTAGTCACCCCGAATGCTGTCAAAATCGCGTTTTCATCACTCCAGCCCAGATTATCACTAGTGTCCATCAGGAATGATAAAGGAATAAGCGATTTGCCGGAAGCGTCCTTCACTTCTGTAGCTTTCCGAAGGAAGGTCTCAACTCCTTCCAACGTTGCTAAGTCCTCTTTGGTCATACCTGTTTTCTCCAGCACATCACTTCTGACAATCCAGGCTTGAGATGCCCAACCTGGCCACGGATCTTCCGGGTTTTGGTCAAACCAGGTAGGGATGGACCAGATATGACCCTCATTATCCTTCATAAGTTCCAGATACTGCTTTGGAATAGACGCAAGTCCCGGATATTTGTCAGGCATGTCGAAATACTGCTCTAGCGGCATAAGCTGTTTCGACCGGTTCATCGCGCTTTTGACCGTTTCGTTTCGGCTGAAGATAGCTGCATCCTCAAAGCCGCCAGTGTTTATCTTCAAATTAAGTGCAGTCATCGCGTCGCCTTGAGTGGTTTCCAGCTTCACATTTACTCCAGGCTCCTGTTCACGCCAATATTTCTGGACCAAACTATCATTATTGATGGTTGCCGTCCATCCGAGCCAGAGATTAAAGGAAGTCGAGCCACTAGCGGGCTGGTTACTTGACGTTTCATTGTCACTTCCAGGCTTGTTCGCAGGATTCCCACCTGATCCGGAGCATCCGGCAATAGACATCAGTAAGGTTACTGCAGCCAAGGCGGCTAGACCCGTTTTTTTGATCATCATTGATTATTTCCCCCTGTTCTATTATTGTAAATCAACCTTTTACTGACCCTACAAGAACTCCTTTCACAAAATATTTCTGCAGGAACGGATACACACACAGGATGGGGATTGCACTCACCATAACGACTGCCATCTTAATCGACATCAGCGTAATGTTCTGCATTTGTGAGCTTCTCGCCAAAGCTTCCTGGTTGGTATTCGAGCCAAGGACAGCGGATAAATCCTGAGCAGCGAGCAATTGCTGCAGGAAGGTCTGCACCGGAATCAGATTCTGCTTCGTGACGAAGAAAGCACCGGCGAACCAATCATTCCAGTGTCCCACTGCGGTAAACAGACCCAGCGCTGCAAGCATAGGTTGAGAGAGTGGAATAATAATCTGAATCAGCGTACGAACAGGACCGGCTCCATCTAGTTCAGCGGATTCTACCAGAGCTTCAGGGATTCCCTGTATAAACTTCAGCATGACAAACATGTTCCAGACCGAGAACAGCCCGGGGAAAATATACACCCAGAACGTGTTGATAAGCCCGAGATTATTAAGCTGAATATAGAAAGGAACCAGTCCTCCACTGAATAACATGGTTAAAAGAATATAGCCTAGTATCGTGCTTCTTAATGGTAGACCGCGGTAGGACAAGCCAAATGCCACCAGAAGTGTGACGATAAGTCCTGCGAATGTGCCAATGATTGTCCTAGCGATTGTAATTAGATAAGACTGGCGGATAATCTCATTTCCTAATACAATCTCATAATTAATTAATGTGAAATTCTTGGGCCATAGATACACGCCACCTTTGGCCGCACTTGCACCGTCATTCAGTGAGATGGCCAGCATGTACAGGAATGGATATAGTACAGACAAGCACAGACCGGCCAGTACTATGACGATGACGTATTGCGCTATTTTTTCACCTCTGCTGAGCTTCATATGCCATCACCATAATCCTTCACCATTTATTTTTCTGGATAACTGATTAGTCGAAACAACCAATATCAAGCTGATCACTGAGGATAACAATCCCACTGCGGTCGCCATCCCAAAATATCCCTGCTGCAATCCGTTGCGGATGATATACGTATCCAGTACATCCGCGACCCCTTGATTAGCAGAATTCATCAGCGGATAAATCTGATCCATCCCTACTGAAATCAGGCTTGGGATACTCAGAATGAGCACAATCGATATTGTCGGTAGAATACCCGGGAAGGTAATATGCCGAATCTGGGCTAGCTTTCCTGCACCCTCTACTTTGGCGGATTCATACAATTGCGGATCAATCGTTGTGATCGCAGCCAAATAGAGAATCGTGTTCCAGCCGGTCTCTTTCCACAAGCCGCTTAATATAACCATGGGCCGGAACCACTCCGTGGAACCTAGAAAAAATACGGGATCACCACCTGCTTTCTCGATGAACTGATTGACCAGCCCACCATCCAAAGTCAGAAAAGACTGCAGGATGTAAGCGACTACAATCCATGAGAAAAAATGTGGCAAATAGCTGACCGATTGCACGAATCGTTTAAATACAGGCCGGGTTACCTCGTTAATCACCAGCGCCAGCAGAATCGGTGCCGGGAATCCGAAGATGAACTTAAGCACGGATATATATAACGTGTTTTTGACAACAGTTAAAAACTGGGGATCTTGCAGGAAAGAAAAGTTGTCTAATCCCACCCATGCGCTATTCCAGATCGAGGTGCCAATCTGAAAGTCGCGGAAAGCGACCTGAATCCCCGCCATCGGAATATAGCTGAACAGAAATAGCAACAGCACTCCCGGAAGAATCATTAAATATTGCCATCGGTACTTGTAGAACTTAGCGTACAATTTACATCCCTCCTTGATATTTCTATCATAAGGTGCAGCGGGAACCCTGCCTATATAACAGTGATTGGTTATCTATTGCTCTGATTGGTTCTTTAAAGCGCTTACGTTGTTAGACAAGCTCCGCGCACACGCAAATAAACGCAGCCTTAAACGGCTGCGTTACATTTTTATGACGAAAGCTAATTATTCAAATTCAAATTAATATTATTGTTAATGTACGGCTTTTTGCCCTACCGGTTGTGAAGCCTTGGAATAGCGGTTCTCTGGCAATGGAATACCGAGATTTCCACGCAGGGTGCTACTTTCGTATTCAGTGCGGAACAGGCCCCGCTCTTGCAGAATCGGCACTACCCGATCGACGAATTCCTCCAGTCCGTTAGGAACAGCAGCGGCGATCATAAATCCGTCTGCTCCTCCTCCCTCAAACCAGGTTTGAATCTGATCAGCCACTTGCTCAGGTGTGCCAATAAAGCTGCTGCGCGGGGTAGCGGATTGTAAGGCGACCTGTCTTAGTGTTAAGCCTCTCTCCTTCGCGTCCTTTTTGATTTTATCCGTGCCGCTCTGAAAACTATTGCGCCCCAACTCGCCAAGCTCAGGGAACGGTTCATCCAGCGGATATTGCGAGAAATCATGATGCTCGAAGAATCTGCCCAAATAGTTCAGTGCATTCTCAATCGTCACGAGACCAGCAACCTCCTGATATTTGCGCTCTGCTTCCTCTGGTGTGTCGCCAATGATTGGTGCAATGCCAGGAAAGATCAGCACCTCATTCGGCTCCCTGTCAAATGAAGCTACCCGTGTCTTAACATCACTATAGAATGCCTGGGCATCTTCTAGCGTTTCGTGGCCAGTGAAGATAGCATCCGCTTCCTTTGAAGCGTAATTTTTACCAACATCTGAGGATCCTGCCTGAAACACGACTGGCTGCCCCTGCTTCGAACGAGCAATATTGAGCGGTCCTTTCACGGAGAAGAACTCGCCTTGATGGTCCAGGGTATGCATTTTTTGCGGATCAAAGAATACACCTGTTTCTTTGTCTCGAACAAACGCATCATCCTCCCAGGAATCCCATAATCCGCGTGTCACCTGCAAATATTCGGTAGCAATACGGTAGCGCTTGCCATGGTCAGGATGCTCTGTTTTGCTGTAATTCGAGGCAGAGCCTTCCAGCGGTGAAGTCACCACATTCCAGCCGGCCCGGCCACCGCTGATTACATCCAATGAGCCGAATTGACGCGCGACGGTAAACGGTTCACTGTAGGAGGTGGACAGGGTACCAACCAGACCAATGTTGGTGCTCACGGCGGCGAGTGCGCTAAGGATGGTCAGCGGCTCAAACCGGTTAAGGAAATGCGGAATGGACTTTTCATTAATGTACAAACCGTCTGCGATGAAGATCAGATCCAGCTTGCCTTCTTCTGCCTTCTGTACCCACGCTTTGTATAATTCAAAGTTTACACTTGCATCCGGCTTAGCATCAGGATGGCGCCACATCGACGTGCTGCCTCCTACTCCATGCAGCAGTGCGCCTAGCTTCAGTTGTTTTGGTTTGGTCATGTTCATTCCTCCTAAAAGTTTTGTGAGCATACGATTCCCAGGTTTTACTTCATACAAAACTAACTATGAAAGTATTCATTGCACGAACGATGCATTGACTGCGCCCTGCTTGATTCGCTCAATCTGGCCAAGATGTCTCTTTACATGTGCGGTGAAGCTATGGACGATATCGGAAATTTTAACGTTTTCCCCCTTGAAGTTAACCCCGCTTTTCTCCCAATCCTCTGCGCTGAGCCGTTCAAACAATAGACTGTTATAATAAAGCAGGCTGCGGAACAACTCCAGACTATCGGAAGCACTACCACTATTGGCGTACTGGCCGCTGACCCAAGCGTCCTGATTGAAGACTGGCAGTTGCGCAGTTGTAGCAGCGAGAATATCACGTATACGAAACGAAACCACAATGCTGTGATCAGCTAGATGGGCTAAAACCTCAGTAATACTCCAACTCGTTGGTTCTGCCTTCCATTTCAGCTGTTCCTCTGATAACCCTGCGGTTGCATGCACCAGTTGGTTGTGCGTACTTAAAAAATTGCTAATTTGAACTTTGCTCATTAAATCCCCTCCAAAATAAGGCCTGCTTGCGAATGATCAGGTGCAAAACGTGATAACGAAAAAGGTTGGATATTGTGGTTGGTAGCTCCACTAGTCGCCAAATCAGCGAGTATTTCACCTACAACACTAGAAAATTTAAAACCATGCCCTGAGAACCCTCCGGCTACCAGCACATTGGAGTGGAGCGGATGGCGGTCAATAATGAAATCTTCATCAGGCGTATGCTCATATTTGCATACAGAACCTTTAAGTAATCGGCCAGCTGCACCCGGCATATAAGACTCCAGTACTCTTCGGAGGTCTTGCTCATCGCTGGCTTCACTGCCAAAGGGAGCAAGTAGTGTGCCTGGTTTCCATTCCAGCCCCGTATCGTGCCGGCCGATCTTCAGACCGGCTCCATCAATGCTGGGAAAGCCATAATAGCCACCTTCCTCAGCTCCTAGCGTGAAGCCAGGGAAGTTACCGGCAGCAAAAGCAGGTGAGCTCTCAAACCAGCCCACAACTTTACGGATCGCCTTGATTGGCAAATGCACAAAAGGCGCTAACGCACCAAACCAGGCTCCGGCACTAAGAATAGCTGACGCTCCGTGATAATCGCCGTTTGTTGTATGAACTGTCACACTGCCTTCGCGGGCGGTGATGTTTACTACCGAAGTGTTCATCAACAGCTCCGCACCCTGTCCAAGGGCAAGCTGGCGGTAGGCGGAGATACAGCGCTCGCTGTACAAATACCCGGCATCTGGTTCATACATTGCCGCGAATGTGTCCGGAATGTTCAATCCCGGCCAGCGCCGCCGGACCTCTCCGGCATCCAGATGCTGAACCTGCACCTTCCGTTTCTTCGCTTCCGCGAGACGACCGCTGAAGGAATATACTGCACTATCTGCTAGATTCAATACGCCCGAGCGGACAAGCAGTTCTATTCCGCTCAACTGCACGGCTTCTTTCCATAAACGATCTGCCCGCAGAGCCAAATCAATGTAAGCGGGATCACCACTGTAAGCGTGCCGGATCAGCCGGGTTTCCCCGTGATGGCTTCCCTGTGTATGTGGAGGATCAAAGGCATCAATTAGCAGCGTCTTCACTCCGCGCCTCGCAAGATAGTAACCGGCGCTCATGCCCATCGAGCCTGCGCCGACGATAATTACATCGTAACTGTTATGTTCAGCTATAATTCTGCACCTCCATCGGGACTGTACTGCACTAGGGAACGAACAGCTACATCCGCAAGGAAACGTGCTGCCACAGGGAGTGCACGTTCATCCAGATTGAAGGCCGGATGATGCCATTCCTGGCTTCCTTCAGTGCCTACAAAAACGAACAGTCCGGGTACCACGCGCTGATAGAAGGCGAAATCCTCTCCAGCCAGAGAAAGCTCTGGCTGAATCTCTCGGTAACCAAGAGCTTCGACCGATTCAACTCCAAGCGCTGCTAGGGAGGGGTCGTTGATAACCGGAGGTGGCCCTTCTATCCAGCGAACGGTAGCTTCTGCTCCAAGAGCCGCTGCTACACCGACCGCCACTTCCTGAAACCGGTTCAGCACTTTGCTGCGCACCGTTTCATCAAAGGTGCGGATCGTCCCTTCAAGCACGGCTTTTTCGGGGATAATGTTCCATGAATTGCCGCTGTGAATCTGCGTCACACTGACCACCGCACTCTGCAGTGGACTGACATTGCGACTTACAATGGACTGGAATGCCGTCACAATATGCGAAGCCGCTACAATCGGGTCTATGCCAGCTTCCGGAACGGCAGCATGAGAACTGCCACCCTGCACTTCAATCACAAACCCGTCAGCTGCTGCCATTAAAGGACCACCCTTAATACCGATGGTTCCGACTGGCAGGTCTGGCTTGTTATGCAGCCCGATCACTGCCCGGACGTCTTCTAGTGCCCCGCTAGCAATGATTCGCTGTGCACCCTGCGCCTTCTCCTCCGCTGGTTGGAATAACAGGCGCACCGTTCCCTGTAATTGCTGCTCTCGCTGTTTCAATTGAAAGGCGGCACCAATCAACGCAGCCGTATGGAAATCATGCCCGCAGGCATGCATTTTGCCGGGATATAATGAAGCAAAGGATACTCCGCTTTCCTCCTGGATTGGCAAGGCATCAATATCTGCGCGCAGTGCGATGACCGAACCAGGCTTTTTGCCGCCAATCTCTGCGATCACGCCGGTAGACAGACCGTATTCTACGATCCTGACTCCTGCCCGCTCCAGCAGGGAAATAATATATTCTGTTGTGCCATATTCTTCATTGGACAGTTCCGGGTGCCGGTGCAGATGACGGCGTATCCCGATTAATTCTTCTTCAAGCGCTTCCGCACTCAACTTTTTAGCTTTACTTGTCATATACAGTCACCCTCCTTTACACGATTCCCTGTATGATACCGAGTCCGCTTTATGCCTCTGCCGCCACTTCAGCGATTGCTTCGCTCAGTAGCTCAAAGGATCGGAGCCGTTTATCAAAAGGCTGTACATTCGTCGTTATGATGAACTCCTCGACACCGGATGCCTCTGAAAGTTCCAACAACTGTTCACGGACAGATGATTTTGTTCCCTTGGTAATCTCTGGTTCCAGCTCTTCAATCGTGTAGGCTTCATTGCTCTGGCGGGCAAATTCTTCCGCCTGTTCCAAGGTCCCTACTGTCAGCTTCTTCCCGCTCGCCAGTTGAATCCGGATCAGCTTATGCGCACCTGCCAGTTCTTTCGCTCCCTCCTCAGTCTCAGCCACCACTAACGCTAAAGCGATAATCGCTTGCGGTTGTCTGCCCTGTGAAGAAGCGAAACCGCTGCGGTAAGCACGAATGGCATCCAGCGCTACCGCCTTATCGCTGTTAATAAACAGGGAGAATACGTACGGTAACCCCAGTTCAGCGGCAATTTCCGCGCTGCTTACACTCGCGCCAAGGACATACAACTCAGGAGGAATACCAGGAAGGGGACCAGCCTTCAACCCTGCCAGCGGATGGTTTTCTTCGAGGCGGTTATGTACATACTTTTCCAGCTCGATGATTTTGTCCGTCAGGTCTGGGGTCTCAGTTTTTCCCTGCTGTAGTGCCTGTGTGCTGCGTGGGAGTCCACCGGGAGCACGTCCCACACCGAGATCCACTCGTCCAGGAGCCAGTGTAGACAGCACATTGAAGTTCTCCGCTACCTTATACGGGCTGTAATGCTGGAGCATGATGCCACCGGATCCAATGCGGATTCGCTCTGTTTTAGCCAGAAGATGTGAGATAAGTACTTCCGGGGAAGAGCCGGCTACCTGCTCGGAGTCATGATGCTCTGAAACCCAGAACCGGTGGAATCCAAGCTCTTCGGACAATTGTGCCAGCTTAGTCGTATGCTGGAATGCTTCCTCCGGCGTTTCTCCCGGATAGATCGGACTTTGATCAAGTACGCTGATTGTAATAGCCATTGTTTTTCCTCCTATATGGAATAGTTAAATTCAGGTGTGATCCGCTTCAGGAACTGCTTCGTTCTTTCTTCGCGCGGATGGTTAAACAGCTCTGCCGGTGTCCCTTCTTCAACAATGACGCCTCCGTCCATAAAAACCACATGATTCGCCACATCGCGAGCAAAGCCCATTTCATGAGTCACCACGATCATTGTGATGCCTTCCTTGGCAATTTTACGGATGACGGCCAGCACCTCACCCACTAACTCTGGGTCCAACGCCGATGTGGGTTCGTCGAACAATATAACCTCCGGCTCGAGCGCCAAGGCACGGGCAATGCCAACCCGCTGCTGTTGGCCTCCGGACAGCTGACTTGGATAGGCGTCCAGCTTGCTGCCAAGACCAACCTTTTCAAGTAGGGCGATACTCCGATTTTTCGCTTCGTCCTTCGAAAGCTTTTTGACAATCAGCAGTCCCTCCATCACGTTCTCCAGTGCGGTTTTATGGCGGAATAAATTGTACTGCTGGAACACCATTGCCGTTTTTTGCCGGAGCAGATGAATCTCCTTTTTACGGGCGTGCTTGCAGTTCACTTTGAAATCGCCGATGGCGATCTCTCCGCTGCTCGGCTTCTCCAGATAATTCACACAGCGTAAAAGTGTCGTTTTGCCTGAGCCGCTGGGACCGAGAATGACGACAACCTCGCCCTTCGTCACCGTTAAATCTATATTGTTGAGCACCTGATTCCGACCGAATGACTTCGAAATTTGCGCAAGCTTGATCATGCTACTCCACCTCGATTGTACAGATTAATTCTTTTTTCAATCAGCGACGTCACGCGTTCGATCAGGAACGTAAGTCCCCAGAAAATCAGTGCTGCCGCCAGATAAGCCTCAAAAAACTTCCAGTTCGTTGAAGCAACAATTTGCGCCTTAGCATTGATATCCACCACCGAAACGGTAAAAGCAAGGGTAGATCCATGCAGCATACCAATTACCGAATTTGACAGATTGGGCAGACTTGCCGCCAGCGCCTGAGGAAAAACTATCCGCCGCAGTGCCTGGGGCGTGGTCATCCCGATAGAATGGGCCGCTTCCAGCTGACCGCGATCCACAGCAAGCAGACCGGAACGGACGACCTCGGACATATAGGCTCCTGCTGTAATCGAGAACGAAATATAGGCAAAACCGATCATCGGAATCGATACCGACCTGAAGCTCCAGCCGAACTGCACCGCCAGACCATCGATTAACACGGGAAGCCCAAAATAGATAAGCAAAAGATGCGTCAACATCGGTGTCCCGCGGATGAACGTAACATAACCGACAGCCAGCGGATACAGCAGCGGAATTCTGTATATCCGGATCAACGCTACAGCCACACCAATCACAAATCCAATAAGTACTGAGACAACAGTAATAGATAAGGTCACAGGAATTGCACTTAAAATTTGCACCAGAGCAGTCCAGATAAAAGATGGGTCCAGCTTCATAATCCGCTACCTCCTTTACCCGGTCCAAGTTCAGCAATGATGCGGCGGTAGGACCAGCTTTTGTTGATTTTGAACGTTTTTTTCTCCGGTGTATTCCGTTTCTCATGCCGTAACAGCCGGCGTTCTGCTATAAGCAGCAGTTTCTCGATTGTAAAGCTGATGATCAGATAGATTAGCGCAAGCGCGATATACGTTTCAATAAAATGCTGAGTTAAGCTGCCTAGCGTCTGAGCTTTACCTGACATTTCCATCACCCCAAGAGTAAAGGCCAATGACGTATCTTTTAGTAGAGCAATCACCAGATTGGAGAATACCGGAACTGCGATTCCGAGCGCCTGCGGCAGCACAATTCGCGTAAAGGCTTGAAACCCCGTCATCCCTGTAGCATAAGCAGCCTCTACCTGCGCCTTATCCACCGCCATTACAGAAGCCCGGATCATTTCGGACATGTATGCCCCCGTATGCAGCCCGTAAGTAAGAATCACAAAAACAAGCACGGGAGTCCGGGTCATATCGACATGAACCAGCTTCATAATTTCGGGCAAACCATAATAAAACAAGAAGAGCTGGATAAGGATCGGAGTTCCCCGAAAAAAAGAAATATAGATTTCGGAGATGGTTTTTAACACAGGTACTTTATAAAGTCTTGGCAGAGCTACGAGAAAGCCGACAAGAATTCCTGTCAGTAGAGAACAGGCGACAATCAGAAGCGTAGTGCTTAAAGTCCCTAGTAACTTAGGCAAAAACGAAAATACAAAGCTGATATCAAACTGTGCGCCCATATATTCCCTCCCTTCCCGTGCTCACCGGCTCAATCATTTCACCGAATCCGCTGTAACATCCGCACCCAACCATTCCGTACTAAGCTTGCCTAGTGTGCCGTCTGTCTTCAGCTCTTTAATCGCACTGTCAATCGCATCTGACAGCTTTTGTGAATCGGCATCATCCTTACGGAAAACATAGAGAATGTCCGCGGAGGACAGCTCGTCGCCCGTTGCTTTTAGCTGATTCTGCGGATCAATGATCGGCAGGACAAAATCTGCAGCCAGCGTTGCGTCCACACGACCAGTACTAATCTGTGCGACGGTATCATTCGCTGCACCATTCTGATACACGATATCAATCGCATTGTCATTCTCTTTATTGTAGTTCTCGAGTATTTGTGCTTGTGCACTCGTTGCACCTACAAGCACCTTTTTCCCTTTGAGATCATCAAGCGATTGGATTGAATTATTATCCTTTGCCACTACAATGCGGTTTCTCCAGTGGGCATAGGCTTCTTTGTTAAAAGAATATTTCAGCTCCCGTTCCGGATTTTTCTCCATGACATGGGCGACCAAATCGATTTTTTTGGTTTCCAGGCTCAGCAGCAGATTGCTGAAATCCATGGTTTGAAATTCGAATTCATATTCTGGCAGCTGCTTATCGATTTCTTTGAGTAGTTCCACATCAAATCCGGTGAGTTTGCCGTTCTCATCTATGAAGCAGACTTTCGGAAAAGCAGTACCCGTGCCCACAATGATCTTAGTTACCTTTGCCGAATCCTTTGCCGGTACCGCAGCTTCTGCTGCATTTCCATTCTGATTGCTGCTAGCGCTGTTACTGTTGTTTCCGCAGCCGGCAATCGCCAGTGTCAATACCGATGCAAATATTAGTGAAATGGACTTTTTCATTGTTTTATCCCCTTTAAATGAACTGTGGTTTGTCTGTAAGTGTTTTTTTCATCAGATACATAATGCCGTCACCGTTCTGCTGATCCAGTTCTAAAAACCGTTCGTACCCCCGGCGTTCATACATTTGAACCAACCACGGATGTTTCTTCGCCGTTGCCAGCGTGACTGCAGCCGAACCTAACTGACCAGCAATAATGTTCTTTTCCACCCAATCCAAAAGTTTTCCACCATAACCTCTGTTACTGTAATCTGGATGAGCAGCAAACCATTTGATAAAAGGCAGTGGGCTAATCTTCTTAATCTCTTCTTCCTTTGAAAGGGTTATGGTCGCAACTATCGTTCCGTCAACTTCAAGCACATAACACTCATTTGTAGCTATATTGTCTTCAATAAGCGCCAAGTCGGCTGTGGCCGCCGGCCAATGCAGCCCGAGTTCACGAATCAGCTGATAGGCACGATATGTAACATCTAGCAATTGCTCCGCATCCTTCAGTTCTGCCAGCCTGTATACCTCACTCATCACATGCCCTCCAGCCTTTCGAAAATTAACTTTATAATCCCTATCGAAATAGTCGTGATTATATGCAATTAACTTTATCACTGCATGTGTCCTTGCGCTAATAGAGTTTTTTAATACATCTATACAATTAGTCGATCTCCCACTTTACCAATCCCCAGTTCTAGCAGGGTTTTGATGAATTCTGCGTTCTCTCCATTTAGCGAAATCAGGCTGGTTCGCAAAGAGATGCCTTCCGTCTCCGCAATATCCACCCGGATCAGTGACCCAACCGCCACTTCCTCCTGCACACTGAGGGCGGGAAGAAAACAGATGCCTGCTTTTTTCAATACCAGCTTTTTGGCTGTCTCCAGGTTATCTACCTGATATTCAATCTTCGGCGGCTGTTCCATACTCTCAAAAACACGATGCAGCCGCATCCAGTCCAAAGATCCGCATTCAAAAAAAACCAACGTCTCCTGGCGGATATCCTCCAGTGAAGCCCGCTGTGCTTTAGCAAAGCGATGTCCCTCATGTACATACAATGAGATGGGGTCCTCGCAGAAAGGAAAGGTTTGAATTGCCGGATTTACGACCTTACGGATAAAAGCCAAATCAACCTCTTTTGATTTCAACTTTTCAGTCAATACTTCCGTAGAAGCTGTCATCAGCTTGATTGTGATATGAGGATATCTGCGCTTTAAATGAAGCATCAGATGGGGCATTAAATAATTGGAAACCGAGACCGTACTGCCGATTCTCAGTTCATTTGGAATATGCCCCTTAGCCTGAACCTGATATTTTCCGTTCTGATAAATCTGGAGAATCTGCTGGGCATAGGGTAGAAACTGTTTACCTTTATCCGTCAGGTTAATCTGCTTCCCCAACCGATCAAACACTTTGCAATCCAGTTCTCTTTCTAGCGATTGAATCCGGGCCGTTACTGTCGGCTGTGAGATATATAGGACTTCGGCCGCTTTATTGAAGCTTCCATAATGATTGATGTAGACAAAGGCCTCAATATTTTCAATGTTCATCCCTAATCCCCCTACGCTTTATTAATTTTACTATTCCGATGAAATAACAATGAATTATAGCGGTGCTTTCCTATAGATTTTGTTTATATCTTAGTCATCGCCCTATTTTTTGTCAACAATTAATTCCGTGTAAATCAATCGGATTTCGAATCAAACGTTATGTTTATTTCATATAGAACTTTTCTATTCCTATATCAGAATTATGAAACCCCTCTTATTCCACTGGGAATTATCATCTATAATAATTTCATTCGAATGAACATTACATTTGTCTGAAAGGGGATAGCGAAAACATGTCACAAAAGATCATTATCCGTGAAGCTGAGAATAAAGATCGTAATGCTATCGCCGAAGTGCTGTTAGATGCATACCACCAATATTCGGAGATCATGCCTGAGCCGTTGTGGCTGGAGTATCGGAAATCGCTTCTTGATTCCGTTCATGGTGATACCCCGCTCGTACGGATCATCGCTGAAACCGACAAGAAAATCGTTGGTAGTGCACTCTTGTTCAGCTCCTCGGAAACGGCTTACGGGAAACCGGAGCTCGGGATTCACTCCCCTATCCTACGTCTGCTAGCCGTATCTCCATCCGCTCGTGGTCTTGGCATTGCAACCCTTCTGATTCACGATGCTGCACGGAGATCACTACAGTTGGGTGCCACCACCTTGAACCTGCACACCTCGGAAATGATGTCTTCAGCCATCAAACTCTACCAGCGCTTAGGTTTTAATCGTGCGTATGAGACCGATCTTATGAACGGTGACACTCTAGTACAAGGCTTCCGGCTAGACCTGCTGTCCTCCGTCCGTTCTACAGCGGGACAAATATAGAATTCGAGAATTCTTAAATATTTGTCTTTTAAATATAAAAAGAAGCCTCGGAAAGCTTCCCCAATGATCTTGTGTGATCGTTACGGCGAACTCCCGAGGCTTATTTATTTTTCTTTTTTATAAGTAATTTCTTTAAAACTCACAGTGATTTCGCCCGTATTATCAGCAACGCCCATTCGAAGATCTGTAGTAACGGTAGCACTGGAAGGGATGGACGAAAAGCTTGCCCCCTTCTGCTTCTTTTTTACATCATAGAGATAATAAGAAATATCCTTAACATTAAGCCCTACATTATCCTTGTGTATAAGTTCTACAGTAAAGGATTGTATCACGGCTACATTAGCGTCCATCCACCCCACAACTTCAATAGCTGTATCTTCATGGTTGCCTTCAGTCTTAATGGAACCGATGGAAAGACCATCCTGATTATAAAAATTAATTTTTTGTACAGCTATTTTCAGATAATCGATATCGATGTCAAGAATTCGGTTTTCGTTGATTTCTGCTGTATCCATCCAGGCAATCGTGCCCGCCGGGTTCCACTTTATTTTCTCAGAAGGTACATATTGCTCTTGTGGTAACGGTACAGTACGAAGAGAAACTCCTTTATTATCGTAAAAGGTTAATTCGCCGCTCTCATCATCATGTACAAATCTTTTAAAAGTTGGTGAGAGGAACAGGGATGGCGCCCCGGTCGTCGAATGTGGGATTACGCGATATTTCAGTAGATGGACATCGTCCTTTCCTGTTTTCAGATCAAAGATCCATATATTGCCGAGATAACTCTGCATAAACAATTTTTGCTCATCAGCTTTCCATTGAAATTTATAAATGTAATCATAATCATCAGAAAGCGGCCAAAAGTTTTCCCGAAGTCGTTCAATCTTTCCTGTAAGAACATTATATGAGGATAAATGATATTGCCCAGCTTTTTTCGTCACATCCGATTCCAGAAATAATAGATGATCCTCATCCAGCGGGATTAGCATATTATAGTTGCTCATAAAAGCATTATTCCATCGATTATTGGAATCGTTGAGCTCGTCGCTCCATTTCACCTTTACCTCTTCCGTAGCAGGATCATGGGCTAACAAAGCGTTGACAGCATTATGGTCGCCATAGAAAAGATGAATGGTATGATAAGAGATCCCTTGCAGTTCAACTACTTCTCCACCGTTTAATAGATAGTTATTTTCGGATAGGCCCATCGGTTTGGCCACCAGATTTCCAATAGAGTTCCGTTCTGTATTAAACTCCAAACCATTAAATTTTGCTTCCGAGAACAGAATCTTTTTTAACTCGGCAGTTGATTCCTTAGTAAGTGTGTAGCCTATATCCGTTTCGTTCACATTCATTAACATGCCTTGCTCGCTTGTCTCGTTAATCCATAAATGAAAGGCATATTTATTATTATCTGAAATTAGAACGATATCGTAGTTAGGCGTTGCGGTATTTAAATTCCCTGGTATTTGTTCAGCGGTACGGATGGCTCGGACGAAAATATCTATGGTTTCATGATCTGTGTATTCATCCTTTATGTTAGCATTCACAGAACCATGTGCTAGAGAGTTTGCTAATGTGATTCGCTTGATGGTCTCATCTATCTTATTTAGATTATCTGATTCTACTTGTTGATCATTTGATTGAAATAAGGTAAGCAAAGCAGCCTTATCCGTTTCAGATAACTTGTAATGCCCATTTACTCCTGATTTGGTGAAAAGACCATTATTATTGCCCATAATCCAGAATGAGAATTTTTCGTTTTCTTTACTCTTCAATTCAACAGTAACCTCATAATCAGGTGCTGCAATATCAAGCTTCGCGTTGTCATACTCAGCAGTATGTATAGCTTTATTGAAACGTTCTATTAGCTTTTGGTCCGTTATGGTTATTAATCCGCCGCTATCATTATGGATTGTAATGGAGTCCACAGAACTCAGATCGATTAGCGTTTGATTCGCTTTATCTTTATTCCCTGTATTGACACATCCAACAAAGATTATTGAAATAAATGCTAAAAGGGCTAGTAGATTTAACTTTTTCATACAGGCTCCCCCTTCTTATTCTCTCTTCTTTGACGCCGGTTAGAGGATAAAGTTGCAAAAAATGAGATTTTACACCTATTTAAAAAGACCTAAATAAGCCAAATCTAGCCTGTAGCCATTGGATCAGATTCTTGATCTGAGCAAAGTTACAGTGTCTGTAGCGATAAAAAAAGCCACCGCACAGGCCTGTTCTCCTGTAAGGCAGCTTCTTCTTTATCTCAATATATCTCTTACAGCACCTGTCAGCACACCAATAACTTCTTGCTCGGTGGCCAGCGGAGAATCTCCTTCTACTGTGTGGGCTAGCATGCCGGCCGTGGCCGCAAAGGCTACAGTACGCTGAGGATCAAAACCTTCCAGCTCTCCGTGAATTATACCACTGGCATATGCATCTCCAGCCCCGACTCTATCAAGCACAGGAAAGCTTAAGGTCTCGGAATATGCGAAGCGACCGGTTTTGAAGATATAACCGCGCAACGAATGGCGGTTATCTTCATGGATGGACCGATGCGTTCCTGCTATCGTACATAGACTGTAGCGTGAAGCTACTGCGGGAATTAGCTCCTGAAGTTGTTCTTCCCTTGAAGTTCCCTCGGGCTTCATACCAAGGATTAGCATTGCGTCTTTTTCATTCATCAGCACGATGTCGGCCAAATGCAGCATGTCTTCGTAATGGGAACGCGCCAGCTCATAGCCTCTCTCTCCCCAGAGCGATGGGCGGTAATTGCAGTCAAAAACGACTAGGCCACCGTGTTGCTTAACCGTTTCCGCATAAGTTTTCATCGCTTTTCGCACATCATCGTTCATTGCCAGTGTTATCCCGCAGAAATGAACAGCATCCGCGAGGTCTGCCAGCTCTGCGAATGGATAAGTACCCGGGGGAGCAGTATTGAAGCTGCTCTCCGGGCGACCGGAATAAGTCACTCGGGAGGGGCGAGCCCCGAATCCGTTTTCAAGAAAGTACATCCCTATACTTGAGCCCCCGCGCTGGATATGCTCGGGCTGGATGCCCAGTCGCCGAAGATAGGCTGTTGCTGCGTCACCAATAGGATTCGCAGGCAGTCTGGACACCAAAGTCCCCCGATGTCCGTATCGGGACAATGCGGACAGTACATTGACTCCGGTGCCGGAGAACGAATACTTCAGCAGGTTACCCTGAGATAACAGTTCAAAGCCTGGTACCTGTAGCCGCATCATTATTTCACCAAAAGCGGCGATATGTTTAGGCATATTGATCCGCCAGCTTTTTCATCGTCCGATATAGCTGTTGTATATCCGCCACTCTCGTTGCTCCGCTCTGCGGATCGATAATCGATGTATAGACATGGGGTATCACCTGCGGCACTCCTGCTTCCAATATAATGGACAAGATCTCTTCAAAGTTGTCCAGATCGATACCGCCGGTCGGCTCCAGCGCAAAACCCTCTTCCGCACAGGCTTTGGCCACAGCGATTAGCTCCGCTTTACGGCTCAGCCCCTGCATCGGAAAATACTTTAAAGCATTTCCGCCCATATCCCGAACCAATGCAATCGCCGCATTTACGGGAATTACAGCTGGGACAGATTGTGCCGCACTGGCCGGACCGGTGGAGATATTTACAAAACCAGGTTGTCCCGTTGGTGCGATCATGCTGTTAATCCAACTATCTTTCGCTCCAAGGTTGGCACGGGTCGCACCAACTGCTGGGAACACCTGATTAATATGGCTGCCAGCATAGGATTTGACAATCTCTGCAACAACAGCAGCTTGCCGATTATCACCCGCACCTAGTCCTATCGATACCGCACCGTCAATTTCCCGTCCATATGCCTCCATCGCCTGCACGGCTTCCTCTACCGTTGCATAGTCTTTGGACAATACACCGACCAGTACATAACCTTCGGCAGCAGTAAACACCTCTTTGGCATTTTCTATATCCTTAGCCAATACGTTTAAGGCCACCCGACCTTTATAGAACCGCTTGTTAATTTCAGACATTGCTTGCCCCTCCTGTCAATTCCCTTATCCTTGCAGTAATCATTTCTATGTCATCACCCATTAGCGGACGCGGATCAATATCAAAATAACCTTGCCTTACCCCATAGTCTCTAGTATAAATAGCCACTTCACCTTGTTGAAGCTGCTGGGACAGCTCAAGTGCTGTTATTGCGCACTGATTCGGGTCCACATGGATGCGTCCACGGTAAATTGCCCGGCCTGCTTCATCCTGCACGATAGTTACCCGAATTCCGGGAAGCCCGTCGAGCGGCATCAGCAATTGAAGCGTAGCTTTTTCCTTTTCGCTTGTATCCTGCTTGTGAGCATATTCATCCAACGCCTGCATCAGGCCGAAGGATGTTTCCTTACCCACCTTCATGCTGCGTCCAATGCCGTGAAACTGCACTTTCAGCCATTCAATATAAAGACGTTTTCCCGCCACAAGTCCGGATGTTGGACCTTCTATGGCTTTGGAGCCACTGTAAATGACCAGATCGGATATTTGCACATATTTCTGCAGATTCTCTTCCGCTGCAGCATCTACTATAAGCGGTACGTTATGAGTTTGGGCCACAGCCCAAGCTTCTTCTACAGAGATCATATTCTTCTGAACGGCATGATGAGATTTGACGTACAAGATAGCCGCAGTCTGATCCGAGATGGCAGCGGCCAAATGCTCCGCCCGTCCTTCATTGGCATAACCTGCTTCCACCACTTTACCCCCGCCGAGATAAACCATGGTTTCCACTGGTGCACCGTATTGTACGTTATGACCTTTTAGCATTACAATTTCATTTCTAAAAATGCTATCCTGATGGAGCCGCAGACTTGTACGGATATTACCGCGGGTTACCAGCGCCGCTACCGATAAAGCGATTCCACTGGAAGCCGAGTTCACGATCACCGCTGCTTCAGAACCTGTATGACGTGCAACATAATCTCCCGCTTTATCCACCAAATCGGCGATTTCCACATAACTCTGTCCGCCTTGGCGCATAGCTTCCATCACCGTATCGGTCGGTGCCGATACCCCGAGGATGCTCATCCGGCCGCTTGCATTAATAACTCTTTTCAGGCCGTATTTCGCATTCCATGTATTTGTCACCTATGATCACCCCTATTGCTTGAATGGTTTGCTGCGCTACCCGGCGTTCCCCCTCAGAATCTACCAGCTCAATCTTCTCATCCGTCACACGAAAAAGGGTCAGATTCGCCTTGTTATTGATCCGAATCTCCCCAAGTTCCGGGCGTCCCAGCCACTGGGCTGCTCTGCTCGTCACCCGCGCAATTGTTTCTTCAAGGGAATATCCCAGTGCAAGGAATTTGTTCAACAGATTCGCCATGGAGTAGACGGGACCATTCATACGGTTGCCTCTGTATATGTCTGTGCTGATCGTATCCGGATCAATACCGTTTTGTTTGGCCGCCTCGGCCACAGCGAACGAGAAGCTAGCCGTACCGTGTCCCACATCCAAGTGAACTCCTCGCTCAATAGCATCTCTCAATACCTGGAGCGGACGATTCTCCTTATCGAATAAATTGTTGCTTTTACCATTTAGATAATGGGTTATCACGTCGTTGCGTTGAAGTAGCGGTAGAACCTCACGGATATCCGGCGGAGCGGAGCCAATATGTACCATCAGCGGCAGCCCGGTCTTCTCCGAGAGCTCCAGCGCATGATGAAGGGGTTGAATGCCATTGTCACCCACTACGCTTTTGCTGATTCTGGCCTTCAAGCCTACGATGAATTCTGGATAAGCAACTACCGCCTGAAGCACCTTTTCATGATCAATCCACTCTAGTTGGGACAACTCGTCAATTCGCATTAGGCCAATCTTTGAAATGTTAAGAAAAGCTAGCAGTTGCGTTGCTGACTTTTTCCCCGCCTCCGCCAGCTCACCCATTCGCTCCGCTCCGCAGCTACCTGCGTCCACGAGCGTAGTCACGCCGCATCTGATTCCAATCTTATCAATCTCGTCTCCATACGGATTCAGTTCTGCAAACGCATGTACATGCAAGTCGATCCAGCCGCTAGAGGCATATGCCCCATTGGCTTCCACGACCTTGAAACCATGGTCTTCGGCGGTGCCACCGGGAACTATCTGGACTATGTTGCCATCAGCTATGACAATGTCCATTTCCGTTCCATTCAGGACTTTCGCCCGGCGGAGGAGCAAACGTTCTGCTGTCATCGTCACACCTTCTTTCCAAATTCAGAACATTACCGTCCTAGGTCTTTCCCGCACACGCTATAACACAAACAGTCCCAATGGATGTAAGATCTTTTTTCACAGGGACTGTTTGGATGAACTATTTAATCTTTATTACTACCGTGTTCAGACCCGAAAACCCTTCAAAAAATTCACAGCCTGGCGGATATCTTCCTCCGGATTAGTGCCAACCTCCCGTTCTATGGTCAGGAATCCTGTATAACCGATGTCGTTCAGCGCTTGCAGATAGTTGTTCCAATCAACAGAACCCGCTCCGAGCGGAACTTCACGGAATGCCGAGCCGGTCTCGGCCATTTCAGCGATCTTCTCATGGTCTAATGCTGGTGCTTCATAACCATATTGACCGTAAACATCGCGCGGATCGATATCGGCAAGCTTGAGACCATCTTTAGCATGGGTGTGTACAATGTAATCTTTTAGAGTATGAACACCTTGCACCGGATCATCAGCAGTCACCATGACCATATTAGCCGGATCAAAATTAACGGAAACCCCTCTGGAACCCAGACCGTCGAGGAACGTCTTCAGACGTGCAGCGGGTTCTGGCCCAGTCTCAATCGCAAAATAAGAATTCATCTCATGTGCATATCTGCTAAGTTCCTCACAGGCAATGTGCATGGTTTCATAAATTTTACTGGCTGGGTTAGAGGGAACAATACCGATATGTGTAGTTACGATATCTGTACCTAGCTCCTTAGCCAGCTCCATAATGCGCTTGGACTTTTCAATTTTGGCTCGGTTCTGGGCAGGATCCTGAAAGCCATGTCCGCCTAAATCTCCAACGAGGGCAGAGATTTCTAAACCCAGCGAAGCAATGTAATCCTTCCATTCACGGCGTGCTGACTGAGAGAGAGTAGCGGGATCAAATTCGCCTTGCACCGCATAAATCTGAACTCCATCTGCCCCAGCTTCTTTTGCCTTACGCAATCCCTCTTTCACTCCAACCTGAAAGCTGTCTACGATAACACCGATTTTATTAGTGATAATTGGCTTAACCATGGCAATAATCCTCCAGTATAATGAATTAGATTTGGTTCCAAACCCGCTTAATGTATTCCAGCCCCAGTCTTGTTCCCTTACGGCACTCTTCCATTCCCTCAAATTCTACAGAGATATATCCGTCGTAACCGCTTTCCTTAACGATTCGAATTACACTCGGCATATCGATGTCTCCTTGACCAACGATGGCACCTCTCAACCAGTTCCCACCGGAGGATTGGAACCAACCTTCGCCAGGCTGCCGGTCTTGCGGACGAATATAGAAATCTTTGAAATGCACCATCGAAGCAAGCTTGATGTTGTTAGGTACAGCTATTAGCGGGTTCTCATCTGCGCACAGGAAATTCCCAATGTCGAGTGTTGTACGGAAGTTGTCTCTGCCTACCGCATGAACCAGCGCCTGTACACGATCGCTGTGCTGAATAAAGTATCCATGATTCTCCACACTGGTCGTAATGCCCAAACCTGCGGCATAATCGGCAACTTCTCGGCAGGCTTCAGCCAAACGTGGAAGCTCTTCCAAAAAATGCGTGATGGATAGATCGTTTGACGAGGCTACATCATGCCGCATCCGCTGAATGCCTAATGCCGCGCACACGTCTACTTCCCGCTTTACCCGCTCGACTTCCCGCTGCATTTCCGCTGACTCCAGCCCGGCAAAGTTCGCCCCGATAGCATAATTGGACAACTCTAGTCCACGACCCGCTGCTGTTCGTACAATCTGATCTATTAGCTCAGGATTTTCAACCAGATTGATGCCCAAGGGTACAATCTCCGCATGTTCTGCGCCCAGATCGGCGATCGTCTCAATGACACCTTCAAGCGTGAGCTCACCCGTCGAAAAAGCTGAATGCAGACTGTATGTGCTGATTCCTAACTTCATAGTTTCACCTCTTCACCTTTGGCTGCGGATTCATAGATCGCTCCGAGTATCTTCATGATTGTAACGCCGTCTTGCACAGGACTAATCGGTGTAGAGCCGGTGCTGATGTTGCTCGCAAAATGATTAATTTCATTCTGGAATGCACTGTTGAACTCAAACCCCTTATTATCGGTCTGCGGATAGGTATTGACGATCGTATCCGCCTGTTCTTTAACAATGACTATCTCAGGATCAACTTCAAAACCACCCTTGTCACCGTACAGGCGTACCGAACGCTCGTCTTCTTTGGCATGCAGTGTAAAGCTGACATCGACCATCAGCGAAGCTCCATTCTCAAAGCGTATCAGTGCATTCGCTAAATCTTCCACTGTATTGTTCGCTGCGTCGTAATCCGCGGCTTTATAGAAAGAGAGATTCTTAATATTAGAACGATTGCCGAGCTTCCGGTAGGTATTGGCACTTACCGATACTGGATTCGGACGGCCCATCAAATACCAGCAAAGATCGATCACATGGACGCCAATATCGATCAGCGGTCCGCCGCCGGAGCGTTCAATATCACTGAACCAGCCGCCGGGATTGCCTAGTCTACGGAACGTCGTTGCCTTTGCATAGTAGATTTCGCCGAATTCTCCTTGTTCCACCAATGTCTGAAGGAGCTGGGCATTGGAGTCATAACGTCGTACAAAGCCTACTTGCAAAATCTTGCCGCTCTTTTCCACTGCTTGCTGTACCTGAAGCGCTTCTTCAACCGTACGGCAAAGCGGCTTTTCCACAAGCACATGCTTGCCTGCCTCAAGCGCCGCGATGCTGATCTCGGCATGGGAGTTGTTCCATGTGCAGATGCTGACTGCATCTATTTCGGAATTGGCCAGTAATTCACGGTAATCCGTGTATACCTTCTCGACGTTATATTCTGTAGCTACTTCGCGTGCACGTTCTTCATTCAGATCACATACCGCATATATGGTTGTCTGCGGATTATTCCGATAAGCACTTAAGTGCATGCCGGAGATAGAGCCCGTACCTATTACACCAATTTTGATCTTATCCATTAACACTCGCTCCTTTATTTTGCATAGGTTATGATTCGTATTATAATGATTTCAACCCTAAACACCATGCAGAGCCTTGCGGTTTCATTTGTACAATTGTGCTATAGGAGGTGCAGTCTATAAATGTTGGACTATGATAAACATCTACAGGAACCCATGGACATGCCGGATCCCGAGTTCCCTATTAAAGTACATACCCAGCGTTTCAACCAAGAAGGAGTTATGTTGTTCCCACATCATTGGCATGAGCATCTTGAGTTTATATTTATTGAAAGTGGTGAGGCTGTTTTTGAGTGCGGACGAACACCAATTAACGTCCGGGCTGGCGATTTAGTTGCTGTGAACAGCAACGAGCTGCATTATGGGGTAAGCGCTTCTTCTGATTTATTGTATTATGCGATTATTGCAGATACTTCTTTGCTGCATAGTGCGGTAAGCGACGCTGCCGAAACTAAGTTCATCGCCCCGATTCAGCGGAACCAGCTGCTGTTACGTAACCATATCCGAGGGGATCAGCACATTACAGACTGTGCGTTGGCGATTATCCGGGAACTGGAACGTCGCGAATTTGGTTACGAGCTGGCTGTCAAATCCGAGCTGTACCGCCTGCTAACACTGTTGTTGCGCAGACATATCGTCACCGTACTCTCACAAGCGGAGCAAGAAAGACGTATTCAGACCGTTGAACGCTTCGCACCTGTTTTGCGTTATATCGATACCCATTACCAAGATCCGATTCAAGTTGACGAACTTGCGGCGCTAACGGGGTTAAGCCGCTTCCATTTCAGCCGTCTCTTTAAGGAACTCACTGGGCATACGATATCGGAATATGTAAATGCTGTCCGTTTAGACCGTGCAGATTATTTACTCCGCCATACCCAGCTAACGATTTCTGAAATCGCTACCACTACTGGCTTCAGCGATATCTACTATTTCAGCCGCACCTTCAAAAAGCATAAAAAGGTAACCCCTAGCAGTGTGAGAGGATTCTAGTTAGAGTGAACAAAGGACTGCCTCTTGGCAGTCCTTTGTTAGTGTATGTATCGTTCCTCTAGTTAAACTGTCATTGCCATACAAGCTGACCCTTTCTTATTTTTGCTGCATAGATGATTTGGCCTGTATGATAATGGACTTCTCTCACCATCGCTATCATGAGATTAAGAGCAGTAGTCTCGTTATTTACTTGGCTATATGTAAGTGGTGGTAAATTAAGAAAGGGTTGTGACATCAATAACTCCGGGTTAGATTGGAGCCGTTCAAGATATTGGATAATAATATCAAAAGAATCCCTGGTCATGGTTATGGCTTGTTCTTTTGTCATTTCTAGACCTCTTTCAAACTCCCTCTCTCTATCTCTTGTATCCGGAATATCTAAAAGGATGGTTTCAATTCGTGAGTGTACTGCCCCGCTAATATGAGCAACCAAATTTGCAATACTGTTACTTTCCACGGTTGGGGACCAGGTAATATCCTCTTGGGTGCATTGCTCGATTGCTTGGAGCGTCCATTTCTTTTCTGATCTAAATTTGATTAACATACTTTCAATTAACTCAATGGCGATATCCATTGCTAACCTCCTATTAATAAAACATATGTATAATTTTACCAAACACATCTCCTCTGTCAAATCAAATCTAGTCCCAATGCTATTTTTATGCCACAATGTTTTGTTACATTCTTATCCTGGCTCCTGAGAAAAAATAACTCTTTCATTTCACACCAAGAAGATCAGGTAAGGGTATTTCCCTCTACTGACCTTCTTATATTTTATTAATGGTGTATAAGAAACTATCTTCCATCTTATGGGTATAATTAACATAAAGCTCTATAGGAGGGAAAATCATTGAGAAAAATAAGGAAGCTGATTCTTTTAGGATTTTGCATCATGATTTTACCGGGAACCGTGATTTATGCTGCAGCTGGCTCATCTGAAGTATCATTATATTTGAATAATGTGCTTCAAAAACAGCCCGCAATATTGTCCGAAGGTTCGATTTCCTTGACGACTGAACAGTTGTCTAAAGATTTATTTGCACTATTCGCCTTGGATGAATCAGGTAAAACCGTTCGAATCTACAAGCCTAATATAAACATGGTTATGCTCGATAATAACGGAGAGATTTTTGGAAAAGTAAAAAGCCCGTCACGTTTTGCATTTTCTACTCTATTACAGGTGGACCATTTAAAAACTGAAATTTCAGATATTAAGGTTGTGATCACCGATCCTGCGGACAAAACAGAAACTATTGATGCTCAACAAATTAAGAACAGCGAAGAAAACTTTTGGTTCAAAACCAACGAGTATACATATTCCTTTAATACAAAGGGCACCTACACTATTCAAGTTTTTTTTAAAGATGTGGCTTCGAAAAAGTGGTTTCCTGTCTCCGAAATCGATATTTTTGGCATTTGACTTCCAGTTATAAGGGACTCAGCTCATTCTATTCTTATCGCGATATTACCAAATTGTTCTCCCTGCTGCATTCGGTGAAATGCCTGAACTGTGTCTTGTAAAGGATACACTCGATCAATGATAGGTCGAATCGAATGGTGTTCCATAAACTGAAGCATATCCGCAAACTCTTCACTACTTCCCATTGAGCTACCTATGATACTAATTTGCGGGAAAAATATGGCTCGCGTCGGGATTTCCATTCGATCTCCTGAGCTTGCACCAAACGTAACAATACGTCCATTGGGTTTAATAATATCAAAGTAATGTGGGAACGTCGCAGGCCCAATGCTGTCGAGGATGAGATGAACGGTGTCTCCATTCATGCTTTCCTTCCAACTGCTATGACTGTCAAACGCATGATCAGCTCCATGAGCGAGTGCAGCTTGTCTTTTCGTTTCACTGCGTGAAGTGACACTGATACGTGCACCCACCGCTGAAGCCATCATCATGGCATATGTCGCAACCCCACCACCAATGCCAGGTATAAGAACATGTTCACCTTTCTTTAAGCGGCCTCTAGTAAACAGCGCCCGATAGGCTGTTAAGGCTGATAAGGGCAGCACGCCGGCTTCTTCCCATGACAGGTAAGCTGGCTTGCTGACGGCATTTTGCGCTGGAATGATGATTGACTCAGCGAATGTACCCTCTGAAGGTCCCCCTACAATGGCTGGAACGTTAGGAACATTGTCGGCATATTCCCATCCGATGCACGGATTAATGATGACATCTTCACCAACATTATGATCAAGTACACCTTCACCTATTGCTTCAATTCTCCCCGCGCCATCAGAGCCGATAATCAAAGGAGTATCCTGTTTTGTTCTGTCATCCATGATAAACAAGTCCCTGTGGTTCAGCCCTGCAGCCTTTAACCTAACCTTCACTTCTCCAATCCCCGGTCTTTTATCCATAATCTCTTTATAGTTCAAGCCCTTCAGGCCACCTTCTCCAGCATGTACAATGGCTTTCATCATCCAAGCCCCTTCCTCAAGTTGTTATTAATGAATCTATAATAAATTTTACATAGTGGGTGTAATCCAGTAAAATGATCAAAACTGAAGGTGACTATCATAAATCATCATACCAAGAAGGTGCAAAGGAAATGGAAAGTGGAGATTTGAGAATATTTCAAGCGGTTGCTCGCGAGGGTAGCATAACGAAGGCTGCTCAAGTCTTAAATTATGTCCAGTCAAATGTGACAAACCGGATTCAGTATCTAGAAGCTCAGCTGGAAATCCCCCTATTTCGCCGATCCAATCGAGGGATGACGTTAACGCCGGCAGGTGAGAACTTACTGGCATATGCAGACAAAATATTATTACTAATGGACGAGGCTGTAATAACCACACAATACTCTGAGCACCCTGCTGGTCCGCTCCGATTAGGTTCCATCGAAACAACAGCGGCTACTCATCTAACGCCTCTGCTAACCGAATATCACTTACGATATCCCGATGTTAATCTATCGCTTATAACGGGAGAAACGCATAAACTCTTACAAATGGTGCTTGATTACCAACTAGATGGAGCCTTTGTTTATGGACCCATTGACCAGCCTGATATAGAACATGTAGTTGCTTTCGAAGAGGAGCTGGTGCTTATCTCACAACCAGGTAAGAGCGATATGCGCGAATTGCTTACAAAGCCAATGTTGTTTTTCGACGTCGGATGTACACATCGTGCCAAAGCTGAGAGTTTCCTAAATGAAAGCGGGATGAGCTCTTATAAGATTATGGAATACGGAACGTTAGATGTAATTCTAAGTGGGGTTTCCGCTGGACTCGGCGTGTCTATGCTACCCCAATCTTCGATCTCTAAGGCCGAAGAGGCGGGAGTAATTACTTCCCACCGTCTGCCTGAAGGATATCGAGATTTGCAGGTATGGTTTGTGTATCGCCGGAACGCGGTTTTTTCTAGTGCGTTGTCAAAATTAATCCAAATGATCGAAGAAATGTAGCAACATACATATTGGGGTTTGATTATATTCGAGCGCAAAGCTTGTTTATTAATCAAACCCTTTTCAGCTTTTTTCGATTAGACTTGGTATGTCTTGTTCCCATCTACTCACCACGAATCACTCGAAAACCTTGATCAGGACCCATACCATTCGCTTCGAACTTTCCCCGAAATGAAATCTCGTTGTTGTTAATGCCGCCGATCCACCCGCCACCCTTTACAACCCGGAAAGAACCGCTCTTACTATCTATATCTCCGTACCAGTTCCAACACCATTCCCTAACATTCCCTGACATATCGTAAAGACCTAGCTCATTAGGTTTTTTGCCACCAATAGATTTTGTTTTGTTGTGGTTGTTTTCTATGATCGGCCAGTTCCAATCTCCTGATAAGTATTTGTCTCCAGCGTTTTGCCAATACCATGCTACTTCATCTGCTTTATTGCTTCCACTGTAGGTGTAACTTTTGCTAAACTGTCCTCCACTTGCAGCATATTCCCACTCTGCTTCAGTAGGCAATCGGTAACCATTAGCTCCAACATTGAGCGTTACTGTCCATTTTAAAGTATCGTTATCACTCTTATTATTCGGATCTTTTTTATTTTTATCTATATTGTAATAGGGTTTGAACCCCTCTTTTATACTTCTTTTATTACAGTAATCTATTACGTCATACCAGTTAACCATTTCTACTGGCAAGTTGTCGCCTTTGAATGCTGAAGGGTTACTTCCCATTATTTCAACCCACTCTTTTTGAGTAACTTCATATTGGCCGATATAGAAATTTGATATAGTTGTACTTTTGTAGTTGGAATTTGTGTTAATAAAATTTCCACCTTTAACCAATACATAAGTATCCTTCTGTTCAGGCTTTTCTTGCGAACAAGCGCTGATAGCAACTACTAATAAAAGAGAAATTAATAGTTTTCTCATGGATATATCTCCTTTACAACCACTGGTATGTAGTTAAGTATCATTTGCTGAATGATCTAGAATGATCTAAGGCTGCCGGCTGTGGACCGACAACCTTAGCAATGATAGTGATTACTTATAGAAAACCTGTTATTACCAGACTGTTACGTTTGAGCTACCGCTACTTTGATATCCTTCTGTCGCTAATACCTGGTAAGACCAACTGCTGCCCAGATTCATTCCGTAGCTTTTCCAAGCATTAACATGGTTGGCAAAAGTGATCGCGACATTGCTTCCCGTTGCTCGCTTGGATTGTCTTACACTCCAAAACTGTGTGAAGGTTGCCGTACCATCAATAGAAGGGGCGTTCGTTCTCGTAGTCGTATATATATCATATGTGCCTCCATCACTGGTCACGGTACCTTTATAAGTTCCAGTAGGTCTATAAGTGCCCCAGCTATCAACGACGTAATATTCTATGAGGGAGTTTCTTGTCCACCCATAAAGAGTTAAATACCCATTGCCGGATGGTGCCCAGACGCCTGCATTGTAGTTTATTGTTCTAGATGGAGATCCAGTATTCCAACCTTTACCAACAACGAAGTTACCAGTATTTGACCATGTAACGCTGTAATTTCCACCAGATCCATTGGTAGCATTTACTGTCCCGCCACCATCGGTCCAATTTTGCCAATAGTCTGTCGCTGCACTTGTGGTTGCTGCAAACAAGCTGAAACTCATTGAAGCTGCCATAATTACAGTTACGATTTTCTTGTTAAATTTAAACATAATCTACCTCCTGAAATTTTTTGTCACTACATACCTACATACTGCTTGTCTGTATTTCTAGTAGTCGAAGCAATTCTTTGTTGGGGCAGATTCGAAACACCACTTCCTTCCATATATATTAATGTAAGCGATTACATATGGAATCTTATCATAGATCGTTTACTATTTAATCTCTTCAAATTAAAGATCTTACCCAAAAAAGTATTGTTCTTTTGGGATACCTTATTCACTGGATTTTTGTATCTGCCACAATTACAATCCAGTATTTTTTAGTAACACGTTCATATACCATGGCTTAATCAGTGTTACAACTACTGCTGGCTGCATAGCTTTTGTATGGTCCATCCGGGCTCCCAAAAGGATTTCAACATCCCAGCCTAAATCCGACAACTGCTCCATATTCTTTTTTAACAACCCGACGATGTCAACGGTAACGCTCCCGAAATTTTCACCGTAAACGATCGTATCATCTCCTCCTGCAAAAGCTAGTTTTGGGAGATTAAGCAAATGTTGAATTCTACGATCATCAAAGGCTGTGAGGCTCTGGTATAAGGTGACAAATTGTGCTGTAACACGGGTATCTAGGGTAACCTTTATATTGTCCCAATCCATTTCATTTGGATTATCCGGTCCAGCAGGACTTTCCACAGATTCTTTTTGGTTACTCAAAGCTTGTGTATGTGTTTTATGGGTCACAACCCTCATTTCTTGATAGGGGCCATCATAGGGTGGAAAACCTCCCATTACCAAACTCTCCAAGCGATCTGTTCTTATAGCCATTTGCAATCCAATCAACGCAAGCCAGGAATAGCCATAGTAACTAAAGCCTGTAACATTCATTTCATCAGCAATGTGTAGAAGATCCTTCACAATATAATCTGCTGTTAGATTTTCCACTGGATATTGAAATAGATGACCTTCATAATCGAAATAAAGCACTTGAAAAGTGTCCGCTAGTCCTTCAACAAAATGTTTACCTAATTCGGGATCTACTCCCCATAGCTTTAAGTTTTCTGCTTCCTGATTGTACACAGATTTTTTAGCGATGGGTAACATGATGGTCGGACGATTTGGAAGCCCTGCCATACCTACTTCTATTTCAGATTGGTTTGCTAATTGTATTATCTTTTTCAATGAACTCACTCCTTTATGTTCTATAGAAGTATCATATAACATTCATGCAATCTTTCGGTTTATCCCTCTTCCTCCCTTGATATATCTACCTAAATTCGATTTAATATTGTTATAGCACTTGAAGGTTCAACTTTAATGTTTTGGGGCGGTGAGGATTATGGAAGAGATATATACACCTACACAGATAGCTAAGCAATTAAATGTGAGTACCACTACTTTAAGGAGATACGAAGATCAAGGCTTAATTCCAGATGTACCAAGGACCGCCAGCAACCGCAGATGTTACACTTCCATCCATGTGCAAGCTTTTATTACCATTCGGGCATTATTGAAGGGATATGAAATTCCGGTTGTGTACGATGTGATGAGGAAGATTAAAGGCCAGCAGATGGAGTCTGCTCTTTGGGCAATCAATCAAGAGCAACATAAGACCCAAGTGGAAAAAGAAAGGTTAGAGGAAGTTTTACGCATGTTTCGGGATGTTGATTTATCAAAATACAAAGAGTTAACTGTAACAAATTCAATGACGATTGGTGAAGTTGCACAAATGGCAGGCGTTAATCCATCAGCTATTCGGCATTGGGAACAAGAAGGGCTAATCTCTTCGAATAGGAACAAAGATAATGGCTACAGAGTCTTCACTTTAACGGAATTAAGAAAAATTATTCTTATCAGCAGTTTAAGGAAAACTGTTTATTATATCGAGAATATGAAACAGCTTTTGAATGAAATAGAAACACATAACTACAAAAAAGTGGAGGTATCCTTTCAGCTTGCCTTACAAAAATTGAATTCTCAATTAATGAAGCAGTTTTTCGCGATAGCTGAACTTACAAACTATGTGAAATTGTATAAAAGTAATGCCTAGTAACATAATGATCATAGAAAAAGGACTATCATGCGGTAGCCCTTTCGTGCCTATTTGAACTTGATGTCAACAATCTTGCCGCTTTCCACAAAACCAATATTTCGATAAACCTTATTCGAGTCAGGATTCTTTAAATCAGCATAAAGCATGGGCACTAAATCCTCCGATAAAAGCATAGAACATAACTCTGCTACTAGTGCACTTGCATAACCTTTTTTCCGGCAAGACGGAGGTGTGTATACCGCATTTAATCTGGAATATCTTGCCGACCTATGCGCAATGTACGCCATAGATACAGGTTTATCGTCTACAAACCATAAATACAAGTCCCCTGTCTCAATCATCCTCTTGGCATCTAGAATTTTAGTTTGTGGGTTCACCGTAATCCCATAAGCCTCTTCTGAGAATCCCGCCAAAAATTCTGCTACAATGGCCGCATTTTTTCTCGTTGCTTGTTGCATTATGCCCTTTACGTTCAATGGTTTCTTTGGATTTGTACAGAAATAAGATTCTATAGTCATCGTGGACTCATATTGAAGATGATTTGCCTGAGAATACAGCTCTGCAAAACGTTCTGTTGTTTTTGGTTCTCCAGATACTCCTGGTAATGTAGTCCCTTTAAGGAATTCTATAAGTTCTGCGTAGAGAACGGCCTTCTTATCCTCGGCAATATCCTTGGAACTCCAAAGCCATGCGTTATGTCCCGTTGACTGGGCATAGATCATTGTTTCAGCAGAATCTTTTAAGCAAGTAGAACTCTTCGACTCGCAAATAAGGTGAATCAGGTTGTATTGAACCTCATCAGCAATAAACATATCCTGGTTAAGTATTCGATCGGAGACATTGATTTTTTGAAACATTGTTATTCCTCCTTATTTATTTATTTATAAGAACGCAAAAAACTCCGTCCCATTAGGGACGGAGTAGATTCCGCGTTACCACCCTGATTAGTGTATTCGTGAATACACCCTCTCTGCCATCGTCCAACAACGATGCTTCTTTGTAACGGCAGAATCCCGAGCCCGCCTACTATGATTTCGGGAGCCAGCTCTGAGGCGATTGTTCGATTCGGGTGTCCACTGCCTCGCACCAACCGGCAGTTCTCTGATCGACATTTCCAGATTTACTTGTCCTCTTCGTCGCATTTGATTGCAATGTAATTAGATACAATATAAAGTAATAGGGATTTTATGTCAATAATATATTATTGTTCATTGCGAAAAAACACTAAACACCAAATTGTCTTAAATGATGGTCTAGATGTTTATAAATCCCTTTACCCCATTGCTCTGGAGTGAATTTCCCGAAAAAAGGATGTGGATGGGATGAACATTTCTCCGGACCGTTACTTTGAAAATTCATAATCTTTTGTTTCAGTATTTCTTTTTCTTCTCCAAAATCTCTGTCATCTAAAATAAGTATGGTCGGAATTGTTGACATATTGTGTGGTACCGGCTTGTCATTGTAAAAAATAGATTTTACAAACCTTCCTATTAATATTCCTAGCCAATGTCTTGGGGGAAAGGAACTTCCGATTGCGATGTCTTGAAACGCTGAACAGTGAGCCAACATTTGAGCAACATTCATCTTTCCCCATTGTGGTTTAGAATTTGGACTTAAATTCTCGATACGGCTCAGTATCTCAGCGGTATGTAATTTGTTATATATACTTTCCATAAACACACTCCCCATTGCGTTTTTCGGGTTTCGATTTTTTCATTATTAGGTCTGTTGATCCATACATTACGATAGGCTATTGTATTCATGATTGCATCATTATAATTTTACAGCATACTGCCGATCTAATATTCACCATTTTATATCATTATATCCTTTATTTACCTTGATGTCCGTTAACGTAATAAAGCTATCCATCATGCAGGTAGCTCATCGTCTTAAAATGTCTTTAAATATCGTGTCCCGTAATTTCAGCAACCTACGGATTTCTGCAATACAGAAATACTTTCCTTTAGGAACGCCCTATTCTTTTCAATCCCTCTATTTTTACACCAGACAACAGCACTAAAAGCATCATAAAAATCATAAAAGGGTAGTACTGTTTCCAAATCCATTAGAGGACGAATTGTTGAATATCCCTCTTTATACGAAATTCTACTTTGAGGATTCACTTCCCAAACATATCGGTTAATTTTTGTGAAATCAATTTCCGAGGATCCACCCCGTGCACTCTCAAAGTGATTAATACATTTTTCGAAAAGTCCTCTCTCAAGGACTTCCTTGCAAGGTTCTATAAATTTTTCAAAGCTATTTCTTATATAAAGTCTCCAATTGTTCTGATTAAAAAATTGAAAACCGTCTAATCCTTCCACACCATATCCCGGCATTTTAACTTCATGCAGCCTTGCGTGAAGTACCCCAATTTGAAATGCTAATTCATCGTCAACAGCACCTGTACATGGTATACCTTTAATCTCCGATAAAAGTAATGCACCAGAAATTAAGTCATCCCCACTCCAGAAGTCTAACACCTTTGGAACTGGTAATACCTCCCTCAACAGTTCAAGCATACGATATTCGCGATATAGCTTATCCCTGTTATAAGGGATCTTCGCATACACCGTTTCTACATTAGTAAGATTCAGCTTGTATACTTGTGAACTAAAGGACTCAGGAACATTATCTATACTTAATACATTAAGGTTAAATCTTTCTATGATCGTTTCTACTAAGTTCAACTCGCACCTCACATGTTATGAATGAAATAGTAATAAGTTCAGCTATCTTTTTCTTCATTTTATTGAACTATCCTGCCCGTTCGTGCACTAAGATTACACTTAGCCCTTATTCTTCTTTCTTGCTCTCATGTAAATGAATGAAATCACTACTAGTCCTATTGCAATTATGATATACAAATCAATATCCTGCTCAAACATTAACCACATCTTGTATTCTATGTGTACTTGCTGTTTGGGTCGAAGTCCTTCACCGAATAGTTCTGTTGCTTGGTTAAGGTTATTCATTTCAATTGTTGAACTGCATGGACTACTGCTTGTTACGCCATCCACTTCGCTAATGTATATTAAGTATTTATTACCTTCCTTAAAATCAAAACCCCAAGTGTAGTCTGTTCCCACAATAATTTGAGAGTCAACTTCAGTATTCCAACTTCGTTCAACATCCACTAATATATATCTGATTTTCTCTTTTGGCCCCGCAAATCCTTCTTGTTTCAAATCAACCTTAATTTGTTTTACTTCACCATAAATAGCTCCACCGTAGACCTCTATGGCTTCTTTAGGACTTCCTATCTCGACACAGGATAAAGCTTTAGCATCTTGTCCATTTGCAATAAAGAACGCGAATGTGAATAAACATATTAACGTGATTAAACGAAGATTCAATTTACCACCTGCTCTTATGATTTTATTACATAACATCTTTATTGACTTAAGTTATAGGTGAAATGTTGCACTAATTTTCCAGTTCCTTCAATGCAATAGGGAGTACACCTCGACGGTATGCTCCCTATTTAGGTTGACTATAGTATTCTGTTAGCCGTGGATGCAGCGCAAGCGCCGCACCTCAGGTGATAGAAGTTAAAGTTCTTTCAGGAGCTGAAAGCTTTGAAGAAATATTCCCCAGGGATTTGATTCAACTTTAATCCCTAATTCATTTACAATTAGATGTTGAACTGAGCTTTTTTATTAAAAAAAACGCACCTGTTAGCTCAATAGCAAAGATGTGCAACTCCTTATTTCTCCCAAAGCTCGATCAGTCGACCTTCTGGGTCTTCAATCCAAATAAACTTTCCAAATTCACTAATCTCTATTTTCTTTGCAAGAGGTACACCAATTTGCTCAAAATGCTTAATCGTTTCGTTTAGATCATGCACTTGGAAATTTAACATCACTTGTTGTTCTGTTGGAAAATAACTGTCATCCTCGGTAAAGAAAGAAAAGATAGTCTCATTTCCCACTTGAGGTTTTATCACAGTCCCATTCCAATTCTCTATGTCAAGCTTCAACACCTCACTGTACCACTTTTTTGTAGCTTCAAAATTTTTAGTTCTCCAGAATATTCCTCCGAAGCCTTTAATCATCGGATCTACACTCCTGTCTGCATTGAATTTTCTAATAATATACCCTTTAGGATTAAGGAGAATCCACCGTTAACCTCCCGTCATTACATCGAATGGTAGTGCCAACGGGGGATTCAATATCACATTCACCAATAAACAAAAGCCAAGCTTATAACAAATGGCATTAGAAGCAGGAGTGAAGTCTATCGGACCCTATAGTCGCTATTAACCATAATCCGGCTCATTTGAGAACCTATCGGACTCTATAGTCGCTATTGGCTCGAAAAGCTCTCATATCGCGCATGTTTGGAACGAATAACGCCTCTGGGGTCCGAAACACTTCTTAAAAGCCAAAATTCAGCCAAATAGCTGCATCTGAGTCCGATCGCTCATCGTGAAGAGAGAGTGTGGGAATGCAAAACTTACAACAAGCAGCAAGCAACAAAGTCGCACATCCGGTATCACAGACGCCAAACAAACAGCATAGTCGCACATTCGGTATCACAGACGCCAAACAAGCAGCATAGTCGCACATCAAGTAATACAAACGCCCTACAGCAAATTCGAGTACTCAAATGCTCAAGGAGATACATCATGCTTCTACCATGTGGAGATCATTCCTCTTAGCCCCACGTGGTGTCCATTGCTCATTACTGCTCCTTCTTATGTAAATAATCTTCATTTTAGATTCTAGATTAGAATTATTTGCTATAATGTTCTCATGAAAAATAAAACTATTCTAAACAAATTAGCTATCATTCTACTTTTTATAAGCATTCTCTTTGGCCTACGCTGCATTTGGTTGAGTATATTTAAGGTTTCCAACACTGTACCTGTGATTAATAATGGTGTACTGGATTTACGCGGCCAGAATCTGGAGCAGGCTAACTTATTCAGGCTGGATGGTGAATGGAGCTTCTATCCCTCGCAATTCGTTTCATCGAAGACTTCTACTATACCAAAGCTATCCCACTCGCTTCAAGTTCCTGGAAATTGGAATCATGTTATGGGAAGCGATCAGAATTCTTCTTATGGTTATGGTACTTACCATCTGCGAATTTTGGTAGAACCCCTTCAGCAGCCTGTAGCATTGTGGATCAAACAAATCTATACTGCATCCAGCGTAGAAATTAACGGTAGCCTATTGCTCAATAATGGGACAATATCTCTTGATGCCGATACTTATGTGCCCAAAACCACCTCATATAAAGTATCCTATTTCACAAAAAACACAACAGTAATTGATGTGCTTATTCGTGTAGCAAACTTTGATCTACCTTATAAGGGGGGGATTGCAGGACCTGTTTATTTTGGTTCTCAGGAAAAAGTTGACCGTACATACTTTTATACCGTATGTTTTCAATTGTTAACAGCAATTATCCTGTTATTGCATGGGCTCTATGCCTGCATTCTTTATTTATTTAATCCTAAAGAACGTGCTTTGTTTCTTGTAGGGTTAATGACATTATCCGTAGCTGTTATCATTTTAGCCCGTAATGACAACTTACTTCTTGCAATAGTGCCGATTAATTATACCTGGTCATTAAAGATCCGATTGCTTGCTTTTTTGTGGCAAAATCTTTTTATTCTGCTTGTTTTTAGAAAATTCACCTCAGTTGCCAAAATCAATAAGGGGTTACGTGCATACGTAGTGAGTCTTGGTCTTTATTCTGTTTTTATACTTACCGTCCCAGCTTATTGGGTCAGCACATCCATTCATTTGGGAATCATTCAAGTGTTCCAGTATATTCCCTTCATTTGGTTGCTCTATAGCTTAGGGCGCTTATTATTCAAAAAGCAAGATGATAAAGATGTTGTTTTTCTGCTGTTATCAGGTGCGGCGATCGTTTCTAATTTGTTATGGAATTTGTGGGATAGTAACGGACACTATTCAATTGTCTATTATCCTTTGGATATTATCGCAGCCATCGTGGGCTTCTCAGCATATTGGTTTAAAAAGTATTTTCAAAATGCTAAAGAGAACATGGAACTGAATGAGCAGCTGAAAAAAGCAGACAAACTTAAGGACCAGTTTCTCGCTAACACCTCACATGAGCTGCGCACACCGCTTCACGGAATCATGAATATCGCGCAAAATATTGTGACAAAGGAAAAGGACAGACTTTACGAAAGTAGCCGTCAAGATATGGAGCTGCTGATTACAATCAGCCGCCGTATGTCTCATATGCTTGGTGATCTACTGGATGTGGTCCGTCTTCAGGAGCATCGTGTTATTTTACAACAGGAATCTATTTCGGTTCAATCGGTAGTTCCCGGTGTGATTGGTATGCTGCAATATATGATTGAAGGTAAGCCTGTACAGCTATCTATGGATATCCCGGAAGCTATGCCGCCAGTTCTTGCGGACGAGAAAAGACTGGTGCAGGTTTTATTAAATCTGGTGCACAACGCGCTCAAATACACTGATGCAGGACTTGTAGCTGTTAAGGCTGAGGAACAGGACGGACAGGTTCTTATCTATGTGACAGATACCGGAGTGGGCATGACTGAAGAGACTATGGCACGGATCTTTCTCCCCTATGAGCAAGGCCCTCACGGAATAAATGACGGGCGTGGAATTGGGCTGGGATTAAGCATATGCCGGCAGCTGGTAGAACTGCATGGGAGCAGCCTAAGCATTCAATCAGAGCTTGGTAAAGGTTCAACTTTTAGTTTCACACTCTCTCTTGCCGATTCTTACAGCGAACAGATAATAAGGCAAACGGAACCTACAGTTTCTTATCTGGCAGATGAGATTCATAGACAGATGACTGAGTGGGGAATTTCCGAACATCAGCCAAGTAATCACTCTGAAAAAATCCCACCGCTTTTTACAGAGATTAAGGTAAATATTCTGGTGGTAGATGATGATCCTGTCAATCTGAATGTACTAAAGGGTATTCTTGAAACCGAACCTTATATCATAACTACCGTGAACTCAGCCCATGAAGCATTGGAATTATTGGATAAAAAGAACTGGGACTTACTTATTGGCGATGTTATGATGCCACAGATGTCGGGATACGAATTAACACAGAAGGTTCGTACTCGCTACTCCTTATATGAACTTCCGATTCTATTGCTTACTGCCCGTAGCCAGCCTGAGGATATTTATACTGGATTTTTGTCCGGTGCCAATGATTATGTCACAAAACCTGTGGACGCAGTGGAGCTTAAATATCGTATTCGGGCTTTAACTGCAATGAAGCTATCCTTCAATGAACGGGTACGTATAGAAGCAGCATATCTACAAGCACAGATACAACCACATTTTTTATTCAATACGTTGAACTCTATTGCCGCACTCAGTGATCTGGATACTAAAAAAATGCAGGAGCTCATTGGGGCGTTTACTTCTTTCTTAAGAATCAGTTTTGACTTTTTAAATGTCGGAGAGCTCGTGAACCTCTCCCATGAACTGGAATTGGTAGAATCTTATCTGTATATTGAACAGACTCGATTTGCAGAAAGGATATCTGTTGTCTGGAAGATAGATCCGAATATTGATATCCTAATCCCTCCTCTATCCATCCAACCGTTGGTAGAAAATGCTGTTAAGCACGGTATACTTAAGCGCCAACAGGGTGGCACTGTTCAAATACGTATTATCCGTCTGCACAAGGCTGTAAAGATTGAAGTGGAGGATGATGGGCAAGGCATGGATTCCGGAACACTCTCTTTACTGCTGAAGCCATTGATGGAAGGCAAAAGTGGCATCGGGCTGGCCAACACCCATCGGAGGTTAAGTCAATTATATGGTCAAGGTCTCTCGATCCAGAGTAAGCCTGGAGAAGGCACCTTGGTATCCTTTGTTGTACCAGAGGACAGTGATAACTTTTCAAGCAAAAAAGCCGCTCCATAAGGAGTGGCTTTTTTGTATCGTTATCTATATCCTTTTAGAGTACGCTTAAAAAATAGTCGGCACCATTCCCCCATCCATGCGAATTGGAGAACCTTTAAATGCAGAGGCATAAGGACTGCATACAAATGCTGCTAGTCTGCCTATTTCAAAAGGTTTAATAAATCGTTGTAATTCAGATTGAGGAAGATTTGTAGTCATGAATTTTCTTTCTTTTTCTGAAAAAGTCATATCTTCATTGGAGTACATCCCATCAATAATTTGATGCACATTTTCAGAAAGTGTTGGTCCTGGCATGATTGTATTGACTGTAACTTCAGTTCCTATCGTTAACTTAGATAAGCTTTTTGACAATGATAATAACATTGATTTGGTCATTGCATATTGAGGCATTTGGCCTGAAGGCATAATGGCTTCTTCACTAGCAATAAAGAGAATTCGGCCATAATCTTTTTGTAACATTTTAGGTAAATAGAATTTTGTTAATCCATTCGCAGCAAGGACATTAGTACGGATGTATTTTTCAAATATTTCGTCGTCAACGTCCTCATATTTCATAATTTCATAGATACCCATATTATTAACTAAAACATCTATATTAGGGTATTTTTCGAATAAGGCTTCTCTTTGCGCAATATCCACAATATCCGCTGTAGCATTTTGTGGAGAGGTAGCCGGGAAATTCGACTTTATTTCATTTACAGTCTGTTCTACCTGATCATAATTCCGTCCATTAATTAGTACATTAACTCCTTCTTTAGCGAGTTCAATGGCGATTGCTTTACCAATACCTTTTGCTGATCCTGTAATTAAAGCTGTTTTATTATTTAATCCCATATCCATATTATATTTCTCCTTTTATCCCGGCGTGCTGAGTAGTTGTCATTTTAAGAACAGTCCTGTGTGCCGGCTAGGATTATATTATCGTACCGGGGTTGTTCAGTAACTAGCGGATTGCGCCAAAGTTCTTGTTTAACACGCCAATGATAAAACTCTGAAAATACTGTCTTTATGAAGAGGGTATCGTGTTTAAACCTAAATGTTCATTACGCCAATTTGAAGGAGTATCACCTTCCCAAAGACGAAAGGCACGGTAGAACGAGTTCTGGTCTTCATATCCAATCAAGAAAGCCACTTCTTTAATATCAAGCGAAGGATCTGCCAGATACTCTCGTGCTTGCTCGTGTCTAGCTTGTGTCAGCAATTGCTTGAAGCTTGTGTTTTCTTCAGTAAGCCTGCGTTGCAAGGTACGGTCACTCATACTTAACGCCTTCGCAACAGCTTGAATATCAGGGCGGCCTCCGCTGAAGCTGCGTTTCATGATCCATTTGACCCTCTCGGTTATAGAACATGTGCCCTTCTGTTCAGCAAGCGTCCGGTCTAAAACGGGAGTCAGAATCTCCAGCAACTCTTCGTTGTACGAGATAAAAGGATGATCCAAATCATTTCGACGCAACGTCAAACGATTATATTGAGCACCTATCTGAATTCGGCAGCCAAAATAAGCTTCAAGAATCTTTACATTTCCTATAGGCTGTGAAAACTCGACAAGCTGTGCTGTCAAAGGTAGGCCTGTGCCTCGCCGTCCGAGTTCTAGAAGAAATGCCAAAGTGAGGCCGAGCAGCAGCGGTGGACCAGAATGCCCGGGATGCTGCCATTCCAATTCGATTGTACATAGCTCGCCTTCCTCGGTAATACGCAAGCTTTCAGGAGGGCACATTTGTTTGTATCGTACCATTCGGTTAAGAGCATCGCGATAGTCCTTAGCATGGTATGTTGCTAAAACCGTCGGCGGATATTGTGTGGTTTCAAAGACGGTTGCAAGCTTAATGATTCCTTCGGCAGTATCTCCAATGAGATCGGAATATGCCTGCCAGACTGCGAAATAATGGGCGGTTGTGACTTCTGACTCTGTGATCTGGCTAAGTGAAAGATTTGCTTTGCTGGCTACATCTTGTGCAGTTATCCCTAATTGACTTAATCCAGCCCAAAATCCTGGTGGGATTTTAATTTGATCAGAGGTATGAGACTTCATACATACGGACCTCCTTTATTAAGAACTCCAGCACGCTTGGGCAAGCAGCTCGAACGAATGCAATCGTTTCTCATAATCTGGAATCATGGTAACGATAATGAATTCATTAACTCCATATAAAAGAGATAACCGTTCCAACTTACCTTTAACACTTTCCGGAGTACCTACCAGCAGCTTGCGTTCCAAGGGCTCAGACTTCGCTTCGGCAGAACCTTCTTGTTGGAATAATGCCGTACCAGATGAGGCCAATCGCTCTGCCTCTTCCTCAGTCTCGGCGCAAATGACGCCAACAGCAACCATGGCCTGCGGTTCAGGAGAAAGTGAAGAAGGAGTAAATGTTTCACGGTAAGCTTGCAAAATCTCCTCCCCTGCTACATCGCTCATGAACTGGCCGAACACATAACCTGCTCCAAACTCGGCAGCATATGCCGCGCTTTTCTTGTTTGTACCCAGCAGCCAGAGCTCTGGAGATACGGGTGGGACCGGACGTGCGGTTATTGAACGTCCTTCATAAGAATAGTTGCCCTGCAATAATTCGGTGACTCCTTTAAGCAGTTCTGGCATTTTCCAAACATTTTCGAGAAAATTGCCACTCAGTGCTAAACTTACCTCAGCAGTTCCGCCGGGAGCTCTGCCTAATCCAAGGTCGATGCGTCCCGGGTACAAGCTGGCCAGCAAATGAAATGCTTCCACCACCTTTAGCGGCTTATAATGTGGCAGCAATAAAGCGCCTGAGCCAAGGCGAATGTGTGTTGTTTTAGCTCCAATATGCGATAAAAGCACCTCCGTAGAGGTACATGCTAATCCCGACATATCATGATGTTCAGCAACCCAATAACGAGAATACCCCAGTCTTTCTGCTGTCTGAGCCAGCTTCACTGCTTGTCTCAATGCGGTACTAGCATCCACCGTATTAAAAACAGGTACGAGATCTAAAACACTAAGCTTAATGGATGTTGTTGTCATGGTTAAGTCCTACTCGAGGGTTTCGGTAAAATTCGATCATATCGATAAAAATAAGCTTGTAATCAACTGAAACCGCGGCCAGATCATACATTCGGCCATGGCCGTCTTCTTTGGAGGCAAAAACAACATCGTGCCGCAGCTTATCCATAATCATTTTGCCGATGAACTGATGCTCGTATTCCGCGTACTTCTTTTTGAAAGCTTCATTAAACTCCCACAGCTCTTGGTAAGACCGCTCTAGCATTGCGTTTACCAAAGTCAGCTCATTGCTCTCTTTTTGTACAGCTACGTAATAATTTCCGCGATCATCCTTGATCAAATCCTTATATAACTCAACATTCAAAGTTAACGTCTCCTCTCTGATTACCTAGGACTCTATTTTATAGGCTTGCAGTCAGCACCGTTGGCTCTGTCGTGATTTCTACATTTCCTGCAACGGCTCTAGAGATCATGCAGGAGCCTTCTGCTTTATGGGCAATACGGATGGTTTTATCAATATCGTCCTGTGACGCATCTTTGGTAAGGGTGATTAGGGGTGAATGTTTGATGGCTTCATATGTAAAAATGTTATTCGTTACATCGACCGTCGCCTCTGAGGTTAACGTCAGCTCTGAAGTTGTAAGCCCTGCCCGCTCCAGCATTGCTGCAAGTGTAATGAGATAACAGGTTGCTGCTGCTCCCAAAAGCATCTCATCCGGATTCGTTCCTACTCCGGGTCCTCCCATTTCCTTCGGAATGGAAATTTGAGTCTTAAGCTGTCCAGCTTCAATAGTTCCGTCACTGTTACGGCCACCGTTCCATACGGCGTTCAATATAAATGGGTGCTTCATTTTTATATATCCTCCCTATCTTGATATTGCATGATATATTTTTCATCGAATACTTTACATGCTAACATAGAAGAATGTGGTGAACAAACAGGCTCAGGCCTACTATTCATGAAACTTATCTATAAATTAAAATCCAGGAGGTTCTACCATCATGATAAACGACACGGATATCAAACATCTTAAGCGTTGTATTGAACTTGCCCAAATTGCACTCGAAGCTGGTGACGAACCCTTTGGCTCCGTCCTTGTATCAGCAAGTGGAGAAGTGCTGGCGGAAGACCGCAACCATGTAGGTAGCGGTGACCATACTCAGCATCCCGAATTCGCTTTAGCCCGCTGGGCAGCTCAGAATATGACACTGGAAGAACGTAAGCAGGCAACAGTGTATACCTCCGGAGAACATTGCCCTATGTGTGCAGCGGCACACGGTTGGGTTCATTTAGGACGAATTGTATATGCCAGTTCCTCGAAGCAATTATCGGCGTGGTTAAAGGATATGGGAATTGCAGCATCACCCGTCCGTAATTTAAGTATTCAAGAGGTTATTCACGATGCGTTCGTAGATGGCCCTGTGCCGGATCTTGCAGAACAAGTACGGGAGCTTCATCTACAATTTCACGAGAAAAGACTTCTTCAGTAATACGAAGAATCAAAAATAATTTATTTTTCCGTAAAAAAAGAACCTTCGGATAAAGGTTCTTCGGCTGTCGAGAAAGTCTCGACAGCTTTATTTATGTCCAGAAAAGGGTGATTTCACATCCCTTTACCTTTTATTATTCTTAATTACTTCGCTAAAGCGGTCAGGGAAATTTGTATGTACACCATCTACACCCCAAATTACGGCTTTATCCATATTCACTTGATAATTAACAGTATATGGAAATACCTTTAGCCCTGAATTTTTTGCCTGCGCGACATATGCCGCATTTATTTTTTGAAAGTTAGGACTTATGCCTACCGCATAAGTTTTTAATCTATTCACATAGGATTCTGATATTTTATAAACAGGGAAATCATACCATACAATTTGATAAAGAGGGACTGCTGGATTTATGGAATGGAATCTACGTAAACTCGCTTCACTAAATGAATGTATAGCAACATGAGCCGACAGATCATAATTTAAGATTTCTTCATTTAACAATGCCTCGATGTTCGAATTCGACGTGGGATCTTTAATCTCAATCATATAGTCCACTTCTTTTCCGAACCTTTCAAATACCTCTTTTAGTGTCGGAATACGTAAATCTACATATTTATCTCTAGCGAACATGGGATATTGTTCATTAAACCATGAACCCGCATCTAATTTCGAGATCTGCTCTAAAGTAAAATCCTTTACATACCCTTTAGCATTCGTGGTGCGATTTACAGTCCCATCGTGAATAACAACAGGAACATGATCTTTTGTTAACTGAATGTCTAACTCGATATAATCGGTCTTCATATCAATGGCTAGCTCGAATGCAGGTATTGTATTCTCAGGAGCATATCCTGAAGCACCACGGTGAGCGATTGTATATACTTTATCCGCAGGCATGATAATTTCCTTTACTTTAATGCGAATCCAGGGGGAATAAGCATACAAAGAGGTGAACAATAAGATTAACAAAAGCACATGTATACCTATAAAGTAGATTCTAGAATTTTGAATTTTTTGCATTAAGCTGACCTCATCTTTTTAAAAATATAATGTAGAATACTTGGTGACTTTCGCTCTAACATTCATTCTTGTGTAAAATTATGATTTATATTCCCTTATGTTAATCCCACCTCAAAGTATTTGTAAGGTCAAAGTTTGGAGATTTCTATTGTACCAGATTATCTAGAGAAAATATTGCGAGGCAGCATAAATGGGAAAGGGTCTGCAAGGTCAAGAAGCAACATCTAAACTTTGTGGGGTATAAACTATAGTTGCTATATATACAGAGTCCTAAAGTTCTTATACCATTAACTTTGTAAGCGATTAACTTTATAGGAGGAAATGACTTGACAAAGCCAGTGCAACCCAATGAACCTCTCGTAACTCATATTTATACTGCGGATCCTTCTGCTCATGTATTTGAAGGCAAGATTTATATTTATCCCTCTCATGACCTGGATCACGATATGATCTCTAATGACAACGGTGACCAATATAATATGGAGGATTACCATGTTCTGTCTATTGATGGAGATGGCTCCCCTTGTATCGACCACGGTGAAGTACTTCATGTGAAGGATGTTCCATGGGCTAAACAGCAAATGTGGGCTCCGGATGCAGCATACAAAAACAATACCTACTATTTGTTTTTCCCAGCCCGAGACCATGACGATATTTTCCGAATCGGGGTTGCCACCTCAGCTTCACCTTCCGGACCCTTTACACCTGAACCGAACTACATTCCCGGCAGTTATAGCATTGATCCCGCTGTTTTCGTTGATGATGATGGCAAATCATATATATACTTTGGGGGTCTTTGGGGCGGTCAACTTGAAAAATGGCAAACCGGCTCATTTGTTGCGAATGCCGAGGGACCGGCTGAAACTGCACCAGCTCTTGGACCTATCGTAGCGGAGCTGAGCGAGGACATGCTGAGCTTTGAAGGTGAGCCTAGAGAAATATCCATCATCGATACGAACGGAAATGCGATTCTTGCTGGAGATGAAGAGAGAAGATATTTTGAAGGTCCATGGGTTCATAAATATAACGGTTATTATTATCTTTCTTATTCCACGGGAACTACCCATAATATTGTATACGCTATCAGTAAAGATCCGCTTGGGCCTTATGTATATCAAGGAAAAATACTTACACCCGTCCTGGGCTGGACAACACACCATTCTATTGTTCAGTTTAAAGAGAAGTGGTATTTATTTTATCATGATAGTTCTTTGTCTGGTGGTGCTGACAACAAGCGTTCTGTAAAATATACGGAGCTGAAATACAACGATGATGGCACCATTCAAACCATCCATCCTTAGTTTTTATTGAAATGGAGTGCATGCTGTAGTGCACCAGAAGGGGAAATATCATGCCAATAACACAACAAGGTGCTTTTTATACCGGGAAATATCGCAATTTATTTAAGGAGCTTGGCTTTTCTGAAGATCAAATCAACGCTAAACTCGAAGAAACTTGGAGTGATTTGTTTTACGGAGATCCGAACGTACGAATCTACTATCCGCTGGACGAGGATAAAAGCTATATTCTGGATACAGGTAATCTGGATGTTAGGTCTGAAGGAATGTCCTACGGGATGATGATGGCGGTTCAAATGAATAAAAAAGATGAGTTTGATCGTTTATGGAACTTCTCTAAGACGTTTATGCAACACAAAGAAGGCCGTTATACCGATTACTTTGCTTGGCACTGCAAGCCTGACGGCACAAGAATTTCTCAGGGACCCGCACCGGACGGGGAAGAGTTTTTCGCCATGTCCCTGTTTTTTGCCTCGAAACGTTGGGGGAACGGTCCGGACCCTTATAATTATTCTGAGCAGGCTCGAACAATATTGCGTGCTTGTGTACATAAAACTGAAACAGGTGCTGGTGACTCAATGTGGGACGCGGAAACGAAACTGATTAAATTCGTACCGGAATCCACCTTCAGTGATCCATCTTACCATCTCCCCCATTTCTATGATTTGTTCGCTTTGTGGGCTGATGAAGGTGACCACATGTTTTGGCGAGAAGCGGCGGAAGCCAGCCGCACATATCTACACACTACATGCCATCCTGTAACTGGTCTCGCTCCCGAATATGCCAATTTTAACGGCACTCCGGCAGAACCCCAGCCTCATGGTGATTTCAGCCATTTTTTCAGTGATGCTTACCGGGTTGCGGCTAATATCGGTCTGGACTGGGCATGGTTCCAAAAGGACAGCTGGCAGGTCGATCAATGTAACCGGATTCAAGCTTTTTTTAGGAATATCGAAGTTTCCAATTACCGGCGGTATACTATTGAGGGACAGGCATTCGACGAACCGGCGCTGCATCCGGTAGGCCTTTTGGCAACCAACGCCATGGCTTCGCTTGCTTCGGATGGCCCGGAGGCAGAGCATTTTGTCCGTTTGTTTTGGGATACACCTTTGCGAACTGGACAAAGTCGTTATTATGATAACTGTCTGTACTTCTTTAGTTTATTGGCCCTAAGTGGAAACTATCGCATTTATTGAAGTATATCGAACAAAACAATAGGACTCCATTCCTCAAAAAGATCGAGGAATGGAGTCCTATTAATCGTAATAAAGCTTTGCTATTATTTAATAACTACATATTCCAAGTTAACAAGTTTTGCGTAAGCAATAATTTGGTCAGTTGTAAGAGTTAATGAAACAACGGTGTGGTGACCGCCACCATTTTCGATCCAAGCTTTAACCCCGTCTTGGAAGTTTGGTTTAACATTCCAAAGCACACGAGCTACTGGAAGGTTTGGAGCTGGAACAGTTGGTTCAAAAGCAGTCACTTCGTTGATCAAAAGTTTGTAATGCGTACCGAAGTCAGCCATGGAAACCACTACACCGTCTCCTGCTTTACCGTCAAATACTAAACGGGCTGGATCGTCTTTACCACCAATGCCTAGTGGAGACACGATGATTTTTGGTTTGTTGCTTGCCAAAGTAGGATCTACTTCAAGCATATGGGATTGAAGAATAGATTCTTGTCCAACCGTCAATTCATAAGTGTAGTCTTCCATAAAGCCAGTGGATTGGTTATGGCTCATCACTTTAAGCAAGCGGTCGAGAGCTGCAGTCTTCCAGTCTCCCTCTCCAGCAAAACCGTATCCTTGTGCCATCAAACGTTGAACAGCAAGTCCTGGAAGTTGTTTCATTCCATGTAAATCTTCGAAGTTTGAGGTGAAGGCATTGTAGCCACCTTGATCAAGGAAACGTTTGATAGCAATTTCATAGCTTGCTTGAACTCTTACGCTAGCTTCCCATGCTTCTTTGCTGTTAGTGCCATAATCGAATTCATACAGCTCTGCATATTCAGCAAACAAACCATCGATTTCTTCTTCTTTAACTTCATTAATGACTTGAACCAGGTCACCAATACCAAAGTAGTCAACCGTCCAGCCAAATTGAATTTGGGCTTCAACTTTATCTCCTTCAGTTACACCAACGTTACGCATGTTGTCACCAAAACGAGCAACTTTGATATTGAAGCTTTCGTTATAAGCAACGGCTACGTCCATCCATTCTGCAATTTGCTTTTGAACTTCAGGGCGTTCCCAATAGCCTACAACCACTTTGTTTTGTTTGTTCAAACGGGCGTTAATAAAACCATATTCACGGTCACCATGAGCTGCTTGGTTTAGATTCATGAAGTCCATATCAATTGTTGCCCATGGAATACTTTCATTATATTGCGTAGCTAGATGAAGCAAAGGTTTTTGCAGCATTTTTGTTCCGCGAATCCACATTTTTGCAGGTGAGAAAGTATGCATCCAAGTGATGACACCGGCAACTTCGTCACGGTAGTTAACTTCTTTCATAATGTTGGTGATTTTATCTGCGGTGACAGCTAAATCCTGCAATACTAGTGGGTAAGGCAAAACTCCGCTTTTATTCAAAGCATCTGTCATCGTTTGTGCGTGCGCTTTAACTTCAGCCAATGCTTCTTCCCCATAAAGATGTTGCGAACCTACGACAAACCAAAATTCTTTTGCTACTGCTGTTGACATATTCATCCTCTTTTCATCATTTTGTAGTTTGATTATTTTTGACCGTAATAAGCGTCTTTCCCATGTTTGCGCAAGTAATGTTTATCTAGAATACGTTGTGGCAATTCTTCCGCAAAATGGTTCAACTCTCTAGCAAATAAATTCATTTTTGATACTTCATCCAGCACTACGCTGTTCATTACAGCGGATTTTGCATTTTTCCCCCAAGTAAAGGGTCCGTGGCCTTTAAGCAAAACACCGGGAACAGCCATAATATCTATCCCGCGTTGTTCAAAGGTTTCGATGATTACATTACCTGTTTCCGCTTCGTAACCCCGATCGATTTCCTCTTGCGTCAAGAAACGCGCACAAGGAATGGAGCCATAGAATGTATCAGCGTGCGTAGTTCCCATTACAGGAACGTCAAGTCCTGCTTGTGCCCAAATAGTTGCCCAAGTGGAATGTGTATGCACGATTCCACCAATTTCGGAGTAATGTTTATAAAGTACTGCGTGAGTAGGTGTATCGGAGGAAGGTCTCATCTCCCCTTCAACCACATTGCCATCCAGATCAACGACTACCATATCGCTGGCTTTCATTGTTTCATAATCTACACCACTAGGTTTGATTACGAATAATCCACTTTCGCGATCAATTGCACTCACATTTCCCCATGTATACTTGATAAGTCCATGTTTCGGCAATTCCAGATTGGCTTGAAAAACCTCTTCTTTAAGTTGTTCTAACATCTTGGTCCCTCCATTTTCAGACTAAATTATCCACAGCGGATTGCTCAATCGCCAGACCTTTTTTATAACGTTCGATAAAGGTTTCAAAGCCTTTAATGTCGGTTGCATCGGGATGAATTTCTTCTCCCTTTACATCTTTGAACACTTTTTGATCGAGGAAGTCTTCCAAGCTTTCTTCCTGATTTTTGTTCATCATGTAGGAGGCAAGAATAGCCATTCCCCATGCGCCGCCTTCTCCAGCAGTTGACATTACGGAAACAGGAACATTCAGTGAAGCTGCCATCATTCTTTGGCCAACAACCGGAGTCTTAAATATACCGCCGTGTCCTAAAATACTATCTATGGCTACATTCTCTTCTTTCGTCAAAATGTCCATTCCAATTTTCAAAGCACCAAAGGCGCTGAACAAATGTGTACGCATAAAGTTAGCCAGATTAAATTTGCTCTCAGGGGAACGTACAAATAATGGACGGCCTTCTTCTAAGCCCGTAATGTTCTCACCCGAGAAATAACCGTAACTGAGCAATCCACCCGCATCTGCGTCTGCTTCCAAAGCCTTATTCAGCAGTACGCTGTACAATTTATCAGCTTCTACCTTTTGCCCCATTGCTTCATAGAACTCACGGAATAATCCGAGCCAGGCGTTAAGGTCACTTGAACAGTTATTAGCATGAACCATACCTACCGGACTTCCGTCTGGCGTAGTCACCATATCAATTTCCGGATAAACCTTGGAAAGCTCTTTTTCCAATACGATCATGGCAAAAACAGAGGTTCCTACGGAGACATTCCCGGTACGTTTTCTTACACTATTGGTAGCAACCATACCGGTTCCCGCATCCCCTTCTGGAGGGCTAAGCGGAATCCCAGCTTGTAATTGCAATGATGGATCCAGAATTTTGGCTCCTGCTTCGGTTAATAGACCCGCTTGCTCACCGGCAACATACACCTTAGGAAGAAGATCGCTGGTCTTCAGCGAATAACCTTTGCCAGCAATAAGCTCATCAAACTGTTGTATCATAGATTCATTATAATTCCCTATGGATTCATCAATCGGGAACATCCCTGAAGCATCCCCAACACCAAGTGCTTTGTTGCCGGTCAATAACCAATGAATGTATCCTGCCAACGTCGTAACAAACCGAATCTCCGGCACATGTTCTTCTTTGTTTAAGATCGCCTGATAAAGATGAGCAATACTCCAACGTTCCGGGATATTGAATTTAAATACATCGGTCAATTCTTTGGCTGCCTTACCAGTTGTTGCATTACGCCAAGTCCGGAACGGAACGAGCAATTGATCCTGTTCGTCAAAAGCCATATATCCATGCATCATTGCAGAAAACCCGATTGAACCAACAGTTTGGAGGGTGATTCCGTAATTTTGTTGAACTTCTTGCTTCATCTCACGATAAGCATCTTGTAGACCTTTGATAATATCTTCTAGGCTGTACGTCCAAAAGCCGTCTTTCAATTGATTTTCCCATTCATAACTTCCAGAAGCGATCGTTTGAAAACTATGATCAATAAGTACTGCTTTAATACGCGTGGATCCAAATTCAATCCCTAGCGAAGTTTTTCCCGTATTGATTGCTTCTTCGATGCTTAATCGATTCGATATCACGTTGGTCACCTCTCTGACAGCGCTTTTTTAATATAAAAGAATTCGCTTTCTTAATTGACAGCTTTAGTATAAATTTTTGTACGTACATTTGTCAATAAAATAGTTATATATACATACAAATATGGAGATAATAATAATTTAACTCCGGACTTAGTTTGTTTATGATGATCTAAAGGTACGAAATATTTACATTTTTTCATAAAAAAAGAGCCTCTTTATATTTAATTCGTAGTCATGCTATAATTTGTACATACAACTTAACAAAATGTACGAATTATAATGCGAACAAGAATGGAAAGAGGAATTACATGAAACCAAAGTATCAAGTGATTATAGAGGATATAAAAAGCAAGATCCTTTCAGGAGATTACAATGTAGGCGAACAAATTCCTACGGAGTCTGCCTTGCAGTCCTTGTACGAGGTTAGCAGACAGACAGTTAGAAAAGCCATTTTAGAGCTATCCAACGAAGGATTCCTCCGCAGCGAAAAAGGTTCTGGCACGTATGTCAGCAACCAATATCGCACAAAGACCGGCGGGAGTTCCCATAAGAAGACGATCGGTGTAATTACGACGTATATCTCTGATTACATCTTCCCTTCTATTATCCGGGGGATTGAAAGCCGAATGAATGAGGATAACTATTCACTATTATTGGCTAGTACCAATAACGATGTTGCGCAAGAAAAAAAAGCTCTCGAAATGATGTTGTCCTACGGCGTAGATGGTTTAATTATTGAACCTACGAAAAGTAATCTGTATAATCCCAATATTGCGTATTATCTGTCGTTTAAGGAGCAAGATATTCCACTCATTATGATTAATGCTTTTTATGAGGAAATAGAGCTACCGTTCCTTTGTCTTGACGATGTGCAGTCCAGTTATCTGGCAACAAAAGAATTGATCGCCAAAGGCCACTCTCAAATTGGACTTATCGCAAAAATGGATGATTTACAAGGCAAATATCGAATGAAGGGTTATATCAAAGCCCTCGAAGAAGCTAAATTGCGGTTTTATCCAGAGCAAATATTTTCGTTCAACACCGAGACCAAACAAACCTTAGCAACGAATTTGAAGGATTTCCTAAATAAAAATAGAGCTACCCTCTCTGCGATTGTCTGCTACAACGACGAGGTTGGTCTGGAAGTGGTCAATGCTTGCAGACAGCTGGACATTTCTATACCAGAGGAATTATCAATTATTGGCCAGGACAACTCCTATATTGCCCAAAATGCGAACATCAAACTGACCACTTTAACGCATCCCCAAGAAACTATGGGGCGTGATGCAGCGGATTGGGTCATTAAAAAATTACAAGGAAAAAAGGATCTTCCCAACAATACTTATTATCAACCTGTGTTAATTGAAGGAGAAACAGTAGTCGAGAGATAGAATAAATTCTGAGGGATTTGCATTTTATCTTCATATGTAAATGTAATAACCCACCAGTCGTGACTGGTGGGTTATTTGCAACTGTTATCTTAGTATTCTTTAAAGGTTCGATTCTTGTTTTGAAGTCAACAGTACAGAAGAAGCAAACTGTTTCACAAGCTTGCCGGGATTGATCCCGTATTTCTCCCGAAACACCTCCGAGAAGTGACTTGAGTTGGAATAACCCACAGCACAGGATGTCTCATTCACGTTCAAATTACCTTGCTGCAATAAGTGTAGAGCCTTCTCCAGCCTTATATCCCGTAAATAGCCGAATACAGTTGTTCCGAACATTTCTTTAAAGCCAGATTTTAATTTGTTATCATTCATTCCAATCAATCGGGAGAGCTCCAACAGGCTTGGCGGATCTATCATCCGTTGCATCATGATGTCCCGCGCTTCACTAATTTTTGTCATGTCGCTTTTCGATAGCTTTGTTGTCCCAGAAGTACCTTCTGTTAGAATCGATTGAAAGCCTAACGACAAAAGCTCTAATGTACTACATTCGATCTCCAGATTTTTGGTGCTGCGGTTTTGAAGAGCTGCCAGCATTCGCTCAAGAACGATAGCAGTAGACGGCTGCATCGTTTCCTGGAATACACGAAAAGATGCTTGGCCAAGAATGCGGTCAAAATCAGCGGATCTCCCACCCCCGCCTTCTTCCATAAAGTGATGAAAAGTCGAAACAGGAATACCTATGCCTAACATAAGATAAGATTCATTCCCCTGAAACTCAAATTGAGAGCCAACTTCATTCATGAGTTGTAGCGTACAGCTTCCTGGAACAAACTCATACTGGACACCATCAACAGAGACTTCTCTTTTCCCTTGCAAACAATAATTAAGCTCAACCATTGCTGTTTTGGTTACGAGAGGCATGCTGTAATCCTGGCGAAAGGTAAAATCGGATACCACCACATTGATATCAAAGCGTGGGACGAATCGACGAACGAACCCTTCTCCCCTTTGCGAATGTAGTGCCATGTGCTCTGTACGATCTCTATTCTGCCGCGGCAGCTCAAGTCCATCGAAAAAAAGATTGAAATTGTGATGATAATCTATTCCAGTCATTGCTACCGCTCTCCGATCAAGTTTTTATAATAGTGAGAACCATTCTCATTATTATAAAGGATCCTCTCTTTTTTGACCATCTAACGGTTAGCTTAATCCCGAAACCCCTCGGCAGCCCGAGGGGTGATACCCCCAAGGCTTGAATAAGGTGTTATCTGGATACGCCATCTAGGAAACACTAACATTTCTTTTACTTAATTTCTTAAATACCGAGTATTCCTTATTGGACTTAATAAAACTTAATATCTTTTCGGCACATTCTATTGAATTCATCTCTTCCGTATTTACTTCGAGGTCATATTCATCAAAGCAATATACTTTGCTAAACTGTGAAGCTGCTAGTCCAATCTTTCTATCTCCTCTTGTTTGCTCTCTTCTTATGAGTTCTTCTTTCGAGCATATTACACCTATAAATATCGTAGAGTGATCGAAAAATTGCTCAAGAAACACATTAAACCTCTTATCATTGTCGATTACGGTATCTACTATTACATTAAAACCCATTTCTATTAACAATTTAATTGTCGAGTGGTAGACTGAGAATATAGAATCATCCACTATTTGGGAAACGACTTGATGATCTATTTCTCTTGTAGGTTCATCTGGAAATTTATTATTAATAAAATCATTGTAATTATTAAAAAAATCATCAATTGATAAATGATAAAAAGGAATCTCTTTCTGTTTTATCAGTTCAGTCGATATGGAGGTCTTTCCGGAACTTGAAGTTCCATTTAGAAAAACTAATATCCCTTGCTTCAATTTAATCATCCCTTCAAATAATAATCATTGCAACTCAGAGAATATTCGAGAAAAGATTAAATTATCCTTTACTGTTTGATATGTTCCTTGATTTGTTCGGCTATTTGCTCCAACAATGCTTCTTTTCCTAAAGCAAAGAAAGCCTCATTATAATTTTGTCTGCTTGTCATACGATATATATTATTCGATTTTACAGCTTTCAGATTGCTCCAGACCTTGCTTTGGTCAAGAACATTCTGGTCATTATCGGATAATAAAATGATATGGTCTGGATTAAAGGTGGACAGTGCTTCTAGACTTGTCACTTTCCCTCCCCATGGATCTGGCTCCGGTGTACCTGGCGCGATGGGTAATCCTAGATCATTAAAAATCATATCCGCAATACCTGTGCGGGAATAGATGCGTATTTCTTTCTCTGTAGCTTCGATTACCGCAAACGTCTCTTCCTTGGTTATCTCAGTGATTTGATCATGTAGTAGTAGAGCACGTTGATTATAGACCTTCAACCACGCTTCCATTTCCGCTTTCTTATCAAGCACCTCCGCAACAAATGCAAATCGCTCTCTAAAAGCGTTAAAGCCATAAGGCACCCTCACTGTTGGAGCAATCATATTTAGTTGATCATAGATTTTTTCTTGGGTAGGTCCTGCCAGTATCAAATCAGGGCTTGCTGCAATGATCGCTTCTAAGTTGACTTCCGTCTGAAACCATCCAGCGGGAGTTACATCAGGCAGTTCTTTTTTGAGAATAGGAGTGATTTCTAATGAATTAGCCATATCTGTATTCCCAGTAATAACAGGTTTATATCCAAGCACCAGAAGTTCTTCCGTTGAGCCGGATACATCGGCAATTCTAACCGGATTCACCGGTATTACCACCTCTCCTTTAGCATCCTTGAGGGTACGTGTTTCGGTCGAATTCGTAGCGACGGGTTCTGAATTTACCGCAGGTGGTGAATTTTCTACTTTAACCTCCTGACCTGAATTTCCACACCCGTACAGCATCACCATCATGATTAAGGCGATTCCAACAAAAGAGATCCGTTTTAAACTGAACATTTTTTCCAACCCTCTCCAATCTATTGATAATCATTCTCACTTCTAGCAAGTCCGATCATACACTCTGCTGATAGGACAGAACTACCGGCAGAGGGATTGAATAACGGTTTGGCGGATATTTATTTAATTTTTATCGTTTTTTAATTACTTCTGAAGGGTTAATTCCATACTGCTTCCGAAAAGCTTCGGCAAAATGGCTAAAGTTGTTGTAACCTACCATCGTCGCTGTTTGGCTGACACTAATCTCCCCGGTACTTATGATTTCCCATGCTTTTTCTAAACGTTTGTTCCGTAAATATGCAAATACAGTTGTTCCGTACTCTTCCTTAAATCCAACTTTTAATTTGTATTCGTTAATGCCTGCCAGCTTGGACAATTCGATAAGCGAAGGTGGGTTTGCCATGTGGTCAAGGATGATATCCCTGGCTTTCCGAATGTTTTCTCGGTCACTACGTGATAAATGCAAACTGCGTTTAGTATGTTTCTGCTCAAAAAGAAAAGCGTCAAAATATACAGATAGGAGTTCTAATGCCTTCCCCTCTACGTACAACCGGCGCATGGAGGTATGATATGGACAGTCTCTCAATTGAACCAATAATCGGGTGGTTTCTGGAAGAATAGGCATACGGAACATTCGAAAAGCACGTGAATCTAACAGCCCGGATAAGCTGCGAGCATGTGAAGAGCCTTGATCCGCCATCCATGAATCGAATAGTGTAACCGGTACACCTATGGACAATAAACGGATAGGTTCAGCACTGCGATAGTGAAATTCCGCTTGGAAATCCTGCATGAACTGCAATGAACAACTGTCAGGCAATAACTCATGGCTGGTATCTGTTACATGAACTTCCCCGCTCCCCTGCAGACAAAAACTTAATTCAATCATCGCTGCTTCGGATTGAACCTGAACTAGGCGATCATCAGCAAAACGGTAATCACTATCAACAATTTCGATCCCGGAGGGTGTGATCACTCTATCGACGTATCCTTGGGTACTGGATTGTGCAAAATGTTTCCTCTCTGTAGTGTCCCTCATAGACGGAGCCTCAAACAAAGCATCGAAATACCCGTTATAGATGTTATGAATAGATGAACTTGTCATTCTGTTATACACTCAGCAGATAAGCTGCACTCCGTAATCCCAATATTATGTTTTATCATGAGCAGATCACCTTTTCTCTTCTATTAAATGATAACGATTATCATTTAGATCATTATATGCGAGATATTGGATAACCTGCAATGTACAGTTTGTAAGGATCACTTCTCTCCGCCTCCTCAGTAAAGCGGTAGCACTTCTTGTGTCAGCCCTGAAAAGAGGTCGCTGGTTTGATCAAAAAAGGCATCAGGCAAATAATAATAAGTATCACCCATAGACACCACCTTTAATTCCGGAATGATATACATGGCGATATAAGTCCCGTCTTTGAGGTTGAACTGTAATTGATATGATTTTCCTTGGGATTGCGCCGCTGCAAGAGCTTCATATTCCTTATTGTTTAGCTCTGTTTTTTTTGCGCTGTACAAACCTTCGATAATGGACTCAACAATAGGATGATCAGTGATAGTCTTTTGCACGTCATTCCCCACATGATTCAGAATATAGATATCTTTTGCATGCTCCTTCAGATTAGCCAGATCTAGATACTCCTTCGCGCTCATTGCAGAATCGTCTACCTTCGCCACAATTTCAGCTAGATAATAATATTGCTCATCCTTAACTGCAATACGAAAATGGGATGGGTATGTTGGGATTTCATACAGCTTTCCACCCATAGCGAACGTAGCGGTATAATCCTTTTCCGCATTCTTATCCCCGTCATTCTTTCCGGGCTCTTGGTTGAGATCAAACTCTAATGCACCAAGCGATTTGTCAGGCTCCATACCTGTGAACTTAAACTGAGCGCCATCTGCTACGAATGCATAACGGTATCCATTGTAATTCAGAATTTTGCGAACCCCTGTGGGAGACGAGACTGGTGTCTGCTGCGATATTTGTGGTGAATTAGGTAACGGCGTCTGCGGAAATTTATAAACGGCCACACCTAATACCAATGCAGCACAAGCTGCGAGTGAGCCCCACTTTACATAAGCTTTTTTATTAGTGCTTCTCGCGGAGTTGGCTTTTTCTATCAGATTTTCGTCTATGTAACCGATTGTTTTGAAGAGCTCTTTATTATTCAAAGGAAATAACCCTCTTTCTGAAGATATATTTGGAGTTTTTTGCGTGTTCTGAAAAGAATTGATTTGGTTTTGCTTTCACTGATTGAGAAGCGTGCGGCAATATCGGCCAAAGAATCAGAATACCAGTAACGCCTCAAAAAAATATTCCGCTGATCTTCCTTAATGTTGTGTAGAAATTTACTTATAGATTCGGCTATTTGTGCTTCCTCGTATTGGGTTTCAACGTTGTCTGAAGAGGATAAACAATCGTTTAATTCATCAAGAATCGTATCGAATTTTTTATTCCGTTTTTTAGCCATGTAATAATCATATTTGTTCAAAGCAATATTTCGTGTGATTCTCCCCAGAAAAGAGGACAGCTTTGCAGGAGACTTCGGCGGTATGGCTTCCCATGCACCAAGAAAGGTATCGTTAACACATTCTTCCGAATCTTCAGCATTAGACAAAATGTTATGAGCGATCCGAGTACAATAATTTCTATATTTTTTCGATGTTTCTTCTACTGCCCTTTCATTACGTGCAAAATACAATTGTATGATTTCACTATCTTCCACTCCATCACTTCCGTTCGATTTGATTAAGCATTCACTTATAAAGTAGGAAAAGAAGTGTTTAGGTTGCATAAAAATATAATTTTCTATAAGCTTCGGCATTCAACGCTGATAATATGACATAAAAATACAAATAACCCCTCATCCTATGGGATAAGGGGAAGTTATAATATCTTCTAATTTTTAATTAATTCTACTTCCTTCATTGGAGCCTTTGTCTTACGTAGCATCATCCAGATCCCCCCCAGACAAAATAAAAAGCTGCATCCCATGCCAAACAACGCGCTGGCGTTTAATGCCTGAAGGTGAGCCTTTCATCGTAAGCACAGCCATTTGAGTGACAACAATGGAGACTACGGCATCAGTAAAGCTAATCATTTTTAATGTTGATATAATGGGATTATTGAGATGACGGTTAACAATGTTTCCATGAATGGCAAAACCAAGTTTTGTAAAAGCGATCAGTGCTACCAGATATACAATGTAACCTTCATAAACCAAAGCGTCCCCGACTAGATAAATCCGCAGGCAGACCAACAGATATGAAACACCTAGAAGACAAAGAAAAACACCGCCACGCTTATAAACATAAAGCTCCATGGAATACCTTTGCTGTGGTGAACTGACTTTTTTAGCTAATGTATATTTATGAAGCACCTGTCCTTTGGCTATACAAAGGATCAGATAATAAAGTGCATTTGTGATGAACCATCCGGACAATAGATATAACCCAAGAATTAACTTGCCTATACCAATAAAAGCATTGATGACTAGGGAAGCAGCGTTGAACATGGCGGTTCGATCTTGCGGATTTCCGAAGTACCGAACTAAGATTGCCTTAATATATATCATCCTTTCAAGAAAACCTTCATATCTCATTTTATGTTTCTAAGGGGACAATAGTATCATACTTGGCTCAACCCAGCAATAAAGCAATTAAAGTTCTGATTTATGATATATTAGAAAAGGTTGTGCTAATTCGGCAAGAGGAAATAGCAACAGCAATTGTTAATGGAGGCAGGTCGTATATGTATAGAAAATTAACAGCAGCAGAGTTGGATGTTATTTTAAGCTCGATTAATAAGGAACAGCATTTTTTATATTATTCATACCTCACTTTTCGCAGACCAAACACAGTGCATTACGGTCAATATTCTGACCAGGGCGAGTTGCTTGGAGTATTAGCCTTTTTAAGTGGCCTTCCGTTTAATGCTTTTTCTGTATATCCAGTTCAGCAATCCTTTTGTCTCAGCTCAATGTTGGCGTTCATGAAAGATGAATTACATCTACATAACCATGCGGTGGGTAGCTTTATTATTAACGAACAAGAGCTGCAGGTCTTTGCTTCGCAGCTTGAGTTCTACAGCCCTCCCAAAAAATTGCTTCTTATGAAACATATTCATGAAGATGTTCTACCAACAGCGGACAAGCATGTTATGCACTTAGGACCTGCTCATTTCCAGCGAATTGAAGCAAAGATGAACGAGCTGCAAACCATGGCTTTTTCAAAAGAAGAATTACAGAATCCGTTCTATGGTGTGATGGCACAAGACGAGCTGATTGCTGTAGGAGGATACCACATATATAGTGAGGATTACGTTGAACTAGGAAATATCGGAACGGATGTGGCCTGGAGAAGAAATGGATATGGAAAAAAAGTCTGTGCAGAGCTAACACGCCAAGGACATGCCATTTCAGCTAACGTATATTTGAATGTTTTTGAGGAGAATGTTGGAGCCATTTCTCTATATCAATCGCTGGGATATGAACTCATTTGCCAACAATACATCGTTGAATTTATTATTTAATCAAAAAACGTACTGCATAAGCTGCAGTACGTTTTTTTAATTTTAGGTGATACGCCAATTAACCTTGTTTATTTCATTGCTTTTGCCAGCTCTGTGAAAATAACCCCCAGCGCATGAGCACCCGCATCTGGATATCCTATGCTGCGTTCCCCTACTGTGCCGGCTCTTCCCATACGGGCAACGATTTCTATAGTATTTTTTGAACCTTGGACAGCTGCTTCCGCTGCTTTACTTGCCGCCACTTTGATATCGTCGCCTTGTTTTGCACTCTGAGTCCAAGCATCAGCGAACGGTACGAGTGCATCAATCAATGTCTTATCTCCGACAACAGCCCCTCTGCCAAAAGATCTTTCCCCGGTATCTTGAATCCCTTTGACAACAGCTTGCATCATATCAGCAAAATCCTGAATGGTCAGCTCTTCCTTCTGCTGAACATTTTTACTCGCTGCGCGGAAGCCTGATCCCCAGATCGGTCCGGATGCTCCGCCGCAGTATTCCATAATGACCATGGAGCAGGCGTCAAGGAACTCACCGATATTAGTGAGATGGTGAGCTAAAATATCCTCCCACTCGACTTTCAGCTGTTTAAAGCCCTTAGCTACACTCATCCCGAAATCGCCGTCTCCAGCGTGGGAGTCAAGCTCACAGAACGGAACCTCTTTCTCGATAATGACCTGGCTCATTTGATCGAGCAGATAGACGATATTTTGCAAAGTAAACCGATTGTTCTTAATCACCGCTGCAGCAGCATCCGTATTATTCTTAAAGGATACATTGCTGTCTGTTTTCTCTTCTTGGATTACTTCAGTATAGTTCACAGGCTCAAAAGGGCCTTTAATCGACAAGGCTGGTGTATCACAAGGCGCAGATAACCATTTCTTCAGTGTCTCATCCAGCTTCATTATCGTCACCGATGCACCTGCCATGTCAATGCTGGTCATGTAGTTACCAACAAACACTTTAAACACTTGTTTATTCTTAGCGGTTAATTCGCGGATGACAGAATTGTTCAGCAAATATAACTCTTGCAGCGGGGTGCCGCCAAATCCATTAATTAATACGGCTACTTCCTCCTGCTTCTGATCATTCATTTGGAAGTTGTCTAGCAAAGAGGTAACCATTCGCTGTGCTAATTCATCTGCGGGTACAATTTTCTCCCTGCGTATTCCAGGTTCTCCATGGATGCCAACCCCGTATTCCATCTCGTTCTCTTCAATATGAAATGTCGGAGTACCTTTGGCAGGCACGGTACAAGAGGTATAGGCGAAGCCTATGCTGCGCACATGATCAATTGCATGTTGCGCCGCTTCTTTCACTTCCGCTAAGGACAATCCAGCTTCTGCTGCTGCTCCGGCTACCTTATGAACAAGCACTGTTCCGGCTACGCCTCTTCTTCCTACTGTATAAAGGCTGTCTTCAACGGCAATGTCGTCGTCTACTTTGACATAATCCACTTCGATGCCGTCTTCAGTGGCTAGATGGGCCGCATTTTTAAAGTTCATGATGTCACCGCTATAATTCTTGATAATAAGCAGCGAACCTTTGGTGCTTGCTGTGCGGCGAATCGCTTGATAAACCTGAATTTGGGATGGAGAAGCAAACACATCACCGCATACAGCTGCATCCAGCATCCCGGTTCCTACAAACCCGGCATGAGCCGGCTCATGCCCGCTTCCGCCACCACTGATCAGGGTAACTTTATCTTGATTAATCTCTTTCTTAGAAATCACTTTGAATTTAGGATCGAAATCCAGCTCGGGATGCGCCAAGACAAGCCCGTTACACATTTCCCTAACCAGAGTCTCCGGCTTGTTTATGATTTTTTTCATTTTAAAGCTCCTTACTTGATTTATATTGACGGCCTAATTGATCGGCTGCCATAATTGCTGATGCAACCGCATCCTCCGTAATTGGGAACGGCATCGAATGGATAGATTCCTCAGCAATGCAAGCTTTTTTAGCAACCTCAAGCAGTTCCTCATAGGTTACATGCTCAACGCCAATATCCGCTAAGCATACTGGGAGACCAATCGAAAGACAGAAGTCCAACACTTCTTTTAATTCAGTCCGGTCTGCGTTTTCAAGAACCAGTTGAGCAATCGTGCTGAAGGCTACCTTTTCACCATGATAATAATGATGAGTTCCTTCCAAAGCAGTTAACCCATTATGAATCGCATGAATCGCTGCCAAACCACCACTTTCAAACCCAAGACCCGATAAAAGAATATTCGTCTCAATTATATTCTCCAAAGCTGGGGTTACGATATTCAGATCGCAAGCTTGCTTCGCCTTGAATCCATTCTCAAGTAATGTCTCATAGCAGAGCTTCGCAAGTCCCAACGCTGTTACTGTCCCTTTAGCTTCACCGCAAACCCCTTCACGAACTCCGCAAGGTAAACCTGCATTCACGTTGGAATACGAATTTGCAGTAGCTCTTGCTTCAAAATAGGTTGAAAGTGCATCTCCCATGCCTGCCACAAGAAATCTTGTAGGTGCATTGGCAATAACTGTTGTATCAATCATGACTACACTCGGGCTTTGCTTGAAATAAGCATAATCATCGAATTCACCTTCCGGAGTATAGAGCACCGCTGAGTGGCTTGTCGGAGCATCAGTTGCTGCTATCGTTGGAACGATAATCAATGCTTCTCCTTCAGCTACACATTTTGCCGTATCAATCGCCTTACCTCCACCCAAGCCAATCGTACATGCACATTGATGCTCTTTGGCTAGCGCTTGTAATCTGGCGACTTCTTGTCTTGAGCATTCCCCGTGGAAGCCGCTTTCAACAAGAGTGATATTAAATTTCTGTTTAGTTGACTCCAGTTTGTCTTTCACACGTGTTACATCATCTGGATGGGCAATTAACAAAGCAGAATCACCGAATGTTTTTACGAAGTATCCTAAGTTCAATAATTCATTTTCACCTTGTACATATTTCGTCGGACTGATAAACGCTCTTCTCATTTTTCGTTCCTCCTCAGTTGTTTATAGTTATCATTATAGATTGCTCTAATTTAAGAAACATGAAACAATAAAAGCTTATTAAAGCGTTTTCTTATCGTATTTTTTTGTCATAATCGTGAAAAATCGAACTTTCATGTCATTCTGTTGAATTATTCTGTATAATGTTCATTAAGATTCTATAACTTACATAGGAGAATTTTGTGATGTCAAAATCCCGGTTCAATCTAGAAGAAATTATTGATTTGAAGAAATGGGAAAAGCTCCAGGATTCCTTATCTCTTGTAACCAAAATGGCTATTCTTACTGTTGATTACAAGGGTGTTCCCGTGACCAAGCACAGCTATTGTCAGCCTTTCTGTCAAGGTGTGCGCCAGGACTCCCATCTCTCTCAATATTGTCAAAAATGTGATGCCCGCGCTGGGATTGAAGCAGTTCGCCAGAACAAACCGTTTATTTATTTATGTCATTTCAATATTATTGATATCGCGATTCCGATCATTATAGATAATCAATATCTAGGTGCAATTATGGCCGGACAGCTCAAGCTTCGTGAACCTGACGTGCCACAACTGGAGCAGATTGTCTCTCGGCCGCCGAATGTGGAGACGAACATAAAGTTTAAAGCACTCAAAGAGGATTACCAGGCACTGCCTGTTTTATCCTACGATGAAGTAACAAAGTGTGTTGAGCTGCTGCTGCAGTTAAGTACCTATATCGTGGAGGAAGCCATTCAAAAGCATACTACCGTGGATTTGTACAAAAAGGTTCTGACCACCAATATAGAAGAACCCGCTTCTGCTGAAGCTATGGACGAGTCAGACCGTACGTACCGAAAAATCCAATCCATACAGCAGGAGTTATCCGGGGCTTTGATCGAGACCAAATTGAAGAATGGTGTTCAAAAGTTCGTCTCAATAAATTCTGTGCTTCAGCCTGCTTTTAATTACATTTATGCACACAAAAATGAGAATTTCAGCCTCAAAGAAATGGCTAAGCTTTGTCATATCAGCCCCAGTTATTTCAGCCGTATTTTCACAAAAGAAACTGGAGAGAATTTCTCCGTCTTCATTGCCAGACTCAAGATTGAATGGGCTAAGCAACTGCTGGAAGCCACGGATTCCCCGATCAATCAAGTCAGTGATGATTTGGGCTTTTGCGACACGGGCTATTTCATTAAAACCTTCAAAAAATACGAGAACCTCACCCCGGCTGTATATCGCAATATGTATATGAGACGATCAGCAAAAGAAACCCTCCGTTAATATAATTAACGAAGGGTTAGTTCCTCATTCCCACCAATGCTTCATTTCACTAAATCCTACATCCCATAACTTCACATTCCCTTTAAGGATAAAGGTTATTTCTTTTACGGTAACTAATGCCGTGTTGTTGAGTTCAGCTTGGGAACTATATGGTTCACTGGATTGAAGGATCATGTTGCCATCAGCTATAATCATTAGTTCACTGCTAGAATTTTCATTCTGCGGGAATCCAAAGCTGAAATATAACCATACCTCTCTTTTATCACCCAAAGTATAGGTGTATTTTTTAATTTCTTCACCTTCACTGCTGTACAAGTTCATTTTTGGTATTATATTTTCACCAGCGATAGTGAAACTGGGAAGATTATGCGTGATAGGCATGCTTCCCGTAAGCTTTTCCAACGTTTGTAATCCCTGCACAGGTCTTTCACTTTTCTTCAGAGTTAAATCAATGATCTCAGAGATTCCCATGATTCCAACCAATAGCACAACAACAGATAATGCCGAAGTAAAAAGCGATCTCCTGGTGATTTCCGCTGAAAATCCAATCTTATATGCACAAAATCCTATCATTGCCCCTAACGTATTGGAGATGACATCGGCTACATCAAAGGAACCTAAAAAAGTTAAAGCTTGAAGAGTTTCCAGCCCAAAAATGGTTAAGATAAACAAACAAATAAACTTCTTAAAATGTGTACGATACAGCAAAGGGAATAATACGCCAAAAGGAATAAAAGCAGCGATATTCCCAAAGTCATAAACCCAAGAAAAGGATAGGTCAAAGAGGTCAGGAAAAAGAAGCGGAACACTTTCTGGAATCAACATAAACGTGTATTCATACTGGCTTGTTGCATGCTCTACTCTATTGAAAGCAAAAAACAAAAAATATAAGATCAACAGTGTATAAAAAATAGTTCCTATAATAAGAATCTTTCGTAATTTCACTCCCATAATAACTTCACATTTCCCTCCATATGTCGATGGAAATAGTATATCTCTCCAAAGTGACATTCCCGTGACACTGAAGGTGACGATTTAGTCATTCAAAGCTTATTTCGATAAAAAAGCCATCACCCTTAGTTTAAGGCCGATGACTTTTTGTTACATAAATTATCTATTCGTGACTAGTTTCCAGTGCTGACCAGCAGAACCTGTATTATTTGCTTGAATAATATTTGCCCCCTCTGTCGTCGAACCCTGATCTACTGCCAGAACTTTTCCACTGTTACGATTAATAATATTGTAAAACTCACCTGAGGGTTCCAAAGTCCATTGCTGGTCATTCGATCCGTTATCATTCCATTGGACACTTTGAGCACCATTAGCTAATGAACCTCCTAAAATGCCCAAGTTTTTACGACTATTAGTATTGACCAGTTTCGTATAACCATCAGCTGTGCTGACTACAAACCAATTTTGGTCATGTGATGAAATTCCGCTGGTCCACTGAACCGCCTTCCCTCCATCTGCCATCGATCCCTGATAGATACCCAACACTTTACCACTATTCACATTAACCATTCGATAACTGTCCACCATAATATGTCCTTCATCTGGAACCAACCCCCACAGCTGATCAGTGCTGCCTGCATCAGCCTGCTGTATAACTTGGGCACCCTCTTCAGTAGAACCCTGCGCTATACCTAACGTCTGACCACTGTAACGGTTAACAATCTTGTAGTAGTTACCAGAGGCTTGTAAAGTCCACTGCTGGTCATCGGAATTGTTATCAGTCCATAATACGGCTTTGGCTCCTTCTGTTGTTGATCCTTCTAATATTCCGGCGACCTTTCCACTCTTTGCATTCACAATGGATTTGTAACCGTTAGGAGCATAACCACTTTCCGCAGTGGAAATGAGCCAATATTGATCCAAAGAATTAGTCCCGCTGCTCCATTGCACGAGATGATTGCCATTCGCAGTTCCGCCTTCCAATACACCTAAAGCCTTCCCACTTTTCACATTAATTAATTTGTAGTAACCTACGGACATATCACCATAATTCACCGTGTTTTTCCCACTAAAAAATCCGGCTTGAGGGATAAATAAGCGGCCATTGCTAAGCGGCAGTAGTTGGCGGTTATACCCTGCATCTACGGGCGGATTATATGGAACCCAGCTTCCGGATGCATCCACTCTAGAAGAGTTGATCAGCACTTCTTTTTTCCCTGCAACGTTTAATACGAGTCTTCCATCTCCCAAAGCAGAAATATAGGGACTTCCTCCGTACCCTACAAAATTTCCAACTTCAGTTGGATTCCAGCTCTCAGGATCTGCTGAAATTTTCAAATAATTGGGCACGCCCGGGTATCCTACCATCTCATAGGTCATTGCGTATTTATCATTGCCCATCTTAGCGATTGTAGGCATTCCTGGACGTAATTTGCTGTCTGCAAATGCCACATCAACTACCACAGGTCCCCAGTTCGTACCCTCCAACGTAGTCTGATGAACTAACTTCTGGGCATGGGCAGGATCACGTTCATCTGAATAATAAACAATGAGTTTGTTGTTGTGAACCAAAAAGAAAGGCTCCCAAATGGGATCGTAACCAATATCGTTTCGTCCACCTTCAGCAATGGTGCTTACATATGTCCATGTTCTACCTAAATCATTGCTTTTATATAATTCCAACTTGGTAGCTGCTTTGTTGCTTGGTACAGAGTTTCCTGCAAGAAGCATAGTACCCGCAGGCATGTTACCTATAGGTTGGGGGAGTTCAAACAATTCTGGGCAATTTAACATTCCCCAACCATTTTGAGTATCCTCCACTTCTCCAACCTGATTCCAAGTGACGCCATTGTCAACGCTTTCATAAATAGGGAAAACAGGGGTGGTATTAGAGGTTTGTTCAAACGTAGCATACATTTTGTTATTGTTGATGCCACTATATTTAAGCTGGATTGCCCTAGGTGATAAAGCCCCATAGGATGGTGAATCTACTGGTGGTACATATAAGACAGTAGGTCCGAAAGCGTTTACAATATTGCCGTTAAAGCTAATCCCTGTGCCAACCACTGTCACTAAAACCAACAAAAAAGACAAAACCTTCCTCAGTTCTCTTCTCAAAAGTAATTTCTCCTTTACTCTGGGATTTTTTAAACGAATACAGCTTCAATATAATTAATAAACGGATAAATGAGAATGTAATATCTCGACCGGATCATGCAATATGATTACTCAAGTAGATTATCATCCCCTCAATTAAATTTCGGGTTTAGATCTGATTTATAAAATAAGGGTGCCCCTTAGCCTTTTTATGGCTTTTAGGGCACCCCTTGGATGTGCTATACAAATGTTAAATGTCAAATTTATGTTTGGCGAGTCCTTCTACGATTTGGGGATCATTATGCGAGAAGAAAACACTCTGTTTCATATCTAATGTAGCTATTGTCTCTAAATCTTCTTGGTTTAATTCGAAGTCAAAAATATTAAAGTTTTCGATGATCCGTTCTTTATGCGTAGACTTTGGAATAGCAATCACGCCTCTTTGAGTTAACCAACGTAAAACTACCTGAGCAACGGATTTCTGATATTTTTCAGCGATAGAAACTAATACTTCATTATTGAAAAGGTTGTTTCGTCCTTCCGCAAAAGGTCCCCATGACTCGATCTGCACATTCTTTTCTTTCATATAATTCGCACTTTCGATTTGCTGTTGAAAAGGATGTGTTTCAATCTGGTTGATTGCAGGTGTAATTTCATTGTGGCTAATCAAATCAATTAGACGATCCATTTGAAAATTGCTGACTCCAATCGCCTTGATCTTACCCTCACGGTACAATTCCTCCATAGCACGCCAGGAACCATATACATCACCAAATGGCTGATGAATTAAATATAAATCTAAATAATCCACTTGTAATCGACCGAGCGATTTGGCAAAAGCTTTCTTAGTACGCTCATAACCGGCATCCTGAATCCAAAGTTTAGTAGTAATAAATATTTCTTCTCTTGGTACACCACTGCGTTTGATGGCTCTACCGACGGCTTCTTCATTTTGGTAAGCTGCTGCAGTATCAATCAGGCGATAGCCTGCCATAATAGCTTCATAAACGCTTTGTTCGCATTCGCTAGCATCATTCATTTGATAGACACCAAAACCAAGGATAGGCATCTCTACACCATTGTTCAGAGTTACTGTTTGCATATGAAATCCTCCTATTTACATGTTCTGTGATTAAGATTACAATAATTAGCCTAACAGGTTCGAGTAACACGAAGTCAAGCGACACTGAGTTCTTTTCGCATTCTTTTTAAGGAGGAATTACAATGTATACTGTGAAGGAAGTCGCCAAGCTACTGGGTTTGACTGAACATACCATCCGTTATTATACGGATAAGGGTTTAGTTCCAACAATACAACGGGACAAAAATAACATTCGTCTTTTTGATGATGACTCCATTAATTGGCTAACAGGTGTAAAATATCTCAAACAATGCGGAATGTCAGTAGAAGATATTAAAAGCTATGTAGACTTGTGTTTACTAGGCGATTCTACCATCCACGAACGTTATCAAATCATAATGGAGTATAAAGCTGCTGCTGCTGCTCAGTTGGAAGAGGCCAAACTTAAAGTCAAATATATGGAAGACAAAGCTGATCATTATCTAGATATTATCAATCAGGTAATCCCGGATGACACGAATCCAGCTAAATGGACAAAATCATGAACAAGAGGCAGATGAACAACCTTTGATTATCAAAGGTTGTTCATCTGCCTCTTAACTTGTTAGGAATCTACTTTTTCTTCTTGATGTGATATCTTTTCATTGTGATAAAGGACGAATTCGTATTTATTCCCCGTTAGTTGATCATTATAAAATACAATTTTACGGTTCAGTATATCTAAGTTTTGTTGCAATGCCTTAATTTCTTGTTCCACTTGTTGCTTACGCTGTTCAAGTAAATTTTTCCGTTCAGGAATTGTCTCGTCCCCCATAGCCCGCCACTCGGTATATTGCTTCAATTCTGCCATCGTCATTCCTGAATCTTTTAAATGAAGCAAAAATTGAACCCATCCAATATCCTGATCTGTATATTCGCGTAAATTATTGTCACTTCGATGTGGAGTAAGTAAACCTTCCATTTCGTAATATCTGAGCGTGCTCTTGTTAACACCGACGATTTCTGCAAATTCTCCAATGGAATAAGGCATGATCCCCACCTCTATTTCTAATTTTGTTTCTATTCAAAGGATATACTTAAATTAATAAAAAACCAAATGTCGGAGTATGAATCCATTTTTATGGCTTGCCTTAAAGTGTACTTTAAGGTCTATACTTCATTTTGAAGCAGTTAATCATCGATGAAAGGGATGTTCTTACATGGCTGAAAAACAAACAGCAGGCCGAGACTTATTAGGAGAATTCGCTCCGAAATTTGCTGAACTGAACGATGATATCTTATTCGGTGAAGTGTGGTCAAGAGAGAAGGACTTATCTCCACGTGACCGCAGCATGATTACAGTTACAGCATTAATCTCAGGAGGAAACTTCGAACAATTAACCCCACATCTGCATAAAGCAAAGGCAAACGGAGTCACAAAAGATGAAGTAGCGGAAATCATCACGCACCTTTCGTTTTATGTAGGGTGGCCTAAAGCTTGGTCGGCATTTAATATTGCCAAAGAAATTTATAAAAATTAAAGGAAAGAGGTTTTTATTATGGCTAATGAGCAACTAAGCAACAGTACTATCTTTCCACTCGGACAAAAGGTTGAAGCAAATTTTATAGGTGACGCATACTTGCAGATGATTTATACTGACACGACACCTTTGAATGCACCTATTGGGAATGTAACCTTTGCCCCGGGAGCTCGCAATAACTGGCACTCCCATAAAATCGGACAAGTATTATTAGTTACCGGTGGTGAGGGTTGGTATCAAGAAGAAGGCAAACCAGCTCAATTCCTCCAAACCGGGGATGTTGTGAATATTCCAGCGAACGTAAAACATTGGCATGGTGCTACAAAAGACAGTTGGTTTGTCCACTTAGCCATTTCACCCGGAGAAACAGAATGGTTAGAACCTGTTGATGCTGAGCTTTATAATCAATTGTAAAAAACCGCATCGGGTCTATGGATTCGATGCGGTTCTTCTTTTTCTAATGGCTATCTTGACTTCAATTTAGCCGGATTAAAGAAGTGAATTCTCAGAAAAATCGAGAATAAACTCAATGCCAAAAATAACACTCCTCCTAAAACGATGTATTGTGTACCCATTCCTGTTATGAATAATCCACCTACTGCTGTACCCATGGTTATTCCTAAGTTACCACAGGATAGGAATAAACCATTAGCAAAATCTGGCGCCTCAGGAACCGCAGATGTAATCCAGTATTGACTGATCGGATTACCTATTGCATAGAACAAACCCCATAATAAAACTGTTATGATCATAGGTCCTGTGAACGCACCCGTTACAAATGATAATAGATAAATGATTCCTAATATAATTGGGAATGTTATGACTGTTTTTATCGCATTTTTAGAGAGTAATCTTCCCCCTGCAAAGTTTCCAGCCAAGCTGGCTAATCCATATAGCAATAACACTAAGCTTAACGTCTTCCCCGAAATATGTGTAATAGACTCAAGGTATTCTGCGATGTAACTATTAACGCTAGCTGTTGCGGATCCAATAAGTACGACTGCAATAATGGCTAACCAAACAATTGGCTTTTTTAATAAGCTTATTTGAGATCCGTATGAAATTCTTTCCTTCACTGGCATGGAGGGTACAAATAATAACGTCGCTATGAAGGCTAGAGCGTTTACGATTGTAAAAAAGAACATCGCCATATCTACTGAGCTCTGACTAGCAATATAATTAGTGATGGGTACGCCAAGAACCATTCCTCCTGTCACTCCCAGCATGACTTTAGAGACAGCTTTTGGAGCTTCTTCCTTACTGACTGAAGTAGAAGCTACTGTCAAAGCCAACGAACAATAAACTGGATGAAAAAAGGCGGGAATCACACGAGCAATTAACAACATATTAAAGTTTGATGTGAAAATGGAAATGATATTCCCAAGAATAAAAATACCAAGTACAAGCAACATGACTTTTTTACGGTTTAAACTAGAGAATAATAACGGCATCGTAGGGCCAGCAATAGAGACAGCAAGTGCGAAGAGACTAACTAACAAACCTGCTTTGGAGACTGAAACATGATAGTTATCTGCAATTAAAGGTAACATTCCTATTACCCCCATTTCAGTTGTTAAGATGCCGAAGACTCCTATAATTAGAATGAGTAAATACAGATGATTTTGTTTTGCCATGTTAACCCCTTACCTATATATAATTTTGTTTTATACTCGAAAGTAAACACTGGTGAATTATTACCCTCATGTGTATTATTATAGATGAGCTGATTTTCTTCAATTAGCAAATATCAGTGATCCGTGTAATAATTCACACATTACTTCGATCTGTTAATTTTCTGCAGGAAAGTTGGTAAAGCTACGTGACAAAGGTTGATAGAAGAATACTTAAATCTCAGGCAGCCATAAAAAAAGCAATGACTGAACTGATGTCTGAAAAGAATTTCGATTCCATAACGATAAAAGATATTTCTGACAGAGCAGATGTTAGCCGAAGAACGATTTATCTACATTACGAGGATAAATACGATTTATTAGACAAGTTAATTGAGGAACATATCCATGAACTTAGAGAATCCTGCAGCACTGAGTCTGAGGTTAACTCAGCAAATCGTAAGTTGACCTGGTTCGAATATTTTGAACAAAACTATTTATTCTTTTCAGCGATGTTATCTAGTAAAGGAGCTCCCTTCTTTCGGAGCCGGTTTCTTGAGTTTGTCATTGAGGATATCAAGAATGAATGGGAGATGACAGAGGGGAAAAAACAGGGATTATACGAAGACATTATTCTTCAGTTTATTGCACCAGCGTACGTAGGGATCGTGGAATGGTGGTTTACTAACGAAATGCCTTATCCACCTGACATTATGGAAAATCAACTGGAAATTCTATTAGAAAATAACCTATCCTAAATTTCCAAATACCAAAAAAGCCCAACTTCTCCATAAACCGATGGAGGTTGGGCTTTAATTAATTATTTTGCTCAAGAAATTGGTAAACTGCCATCATCTCTTGTTTATTCAACTCACGAATACGATTGAAAATTGGAATTTCAGCAACAGCCTCAATATTTAAGCTTTCAGAAATAACGTCACTTACTTTACCCGTTAGCCAAGTTTGCACATCTATACCTTCAACAATTTCCTTACGCCCTTCATCATTGATGCCACTCGCATAACAACTAACACAAGGAATCGTTAATTTATATACGCCATCATGAAGTCCATCTTCCGAAATAACTTTTTTTCCTTTACAGAATGGACAGGGATGGCTTGCTTTAATCTTATTAATTAAGGTGACGATTTTTTTGTAACCAAACGCTTCATAGACATAAGTCAGCTTTTTATATTTTCCATTAGTGAAATACTTATCTATGATATTTTCTCTTGTTTCGTGGATATTGGCAAAATCACAGATCGTAATCCGGTTATTCCTGCTGATGGATTCGATACTGCCGCTAATAATGTCCCAGAATGGCAAGGCGTTTTGTAACACCATTTCATATTGCGCAAAACTTCCTAACTCTAGTTCAAGCATTTTTAGAGCGACTTGTGTTTCCCTGGGTAATAGAGAGACCTCTTCTGTCAAAACCATATCTCCGCCCACGATGGCTTTCATTTTTTCTAGTACCTGTAATTCACCAACGGTGCTAATGACTTGATCAAGGGGCATCCCAATAAGCTCGCGAATATCAGTGTCGCCGAATTTAAGCTTTTTATGATGATTTAACACCGTTCCTTGACAGATTGGACAGGTAATCGTTTTTTTGGACGCTTTAATATACTCTTTAATAATTGATTTCGAGATGACCATATAGTTCCCGATAATGGTATTAAAGCCTTCCCAAGTTCTCGAGGCTTTAGCTGCTTTATCATAGAAGGACTTTTCCCAATACCCGTATAAAAAGGTGTGTTTTTCAGCTTCTGTCATCTCATTATAACTTTTGCTAATATCCTGTCCGAGCTCATTCTTTAACTCATCAAAGATGAATTTTATTTTTGGTAATTGATAGAATTTCAGAATCTCCATCGCATCTGGATGTAATGAGCCGTCCCAAAAAGGTACGTTCTTGTCCTGAAGTACAATATCAAAATCAAATTCTTCAATCACACGGCGACCCTTACAGCTTGGACAATGATTGTCTGATTGATAGAAATCAAAGCTTTTTGTATCCTTATTAGTGGGATGCGCTGCCACAATATGGTTGATCAAGCCACCCATTTCATAAAGGAAAGTAAACTGACTATACAAGTGTCGTTCCAGATCAATGGCGATGACAGGTGCAATCGTATCCGATTCATATTCACCATAAATCAGGCGGGCCATGGAGGATAAGCTTTTTAATATGCCACCTTTATAGATGTTTTCTGCATTTTTAAAATAGGCGATCTGATCTTCTTTTAAATAGGCAATTCCATTTTGTTGCTGGAGTGTTGAAGAAATGTGCGCAGGCGCCACGCTATCTGCACTGTTTTGTTGACGATAATAATCATCATGACTGAGAACATCAAGATGCTCCACAGGTGCAAGCTGTCTTTTGCCAAAATCAACGATAAAATCAGAGTTATCTAACATATAAGAATTATGTTCAATCATGATTATGGAGACAGATTCATCCTGCAAAATGTCCCTAATACTGTCAATGAATTGATTTAAAATATTTTGTGATAAACCTTTGGAGGGCTCGTCAAAAATAAAAAGTGTATGTGGATTTCTGGAGCCCGCAAACAGCTCAGAAACTAAATGGACACATTGAAATTCACCCGTGGATAAGGATTGTGTTTTTCGCTCCAACGTCAAATAACCAAGTCCAAGCTTGATCAATAAGCTTAGTCTTTTATGAGCAATGTCCTCATTTGGCAGTTCAACAATAATATCTTCAATCGAGCGCTCAAAAATATCATCAATATCCTCACTGTACTTTGTGAGTTTCCTTTTAATATCAAGAAAAGTGGCAACGGTCGAGCGACTGGTAATCGACTGATTTCGATCTTGCCCTACGATCACCAGCTTATCTTTGGAATAACGCTTTAGAAAATCTTTGACCATACATTCATTAACCAGCGTAGATTTACCACATCCGGACTCACCAGTAAAAGTTACCAGTCTATTTTGGGGAATCTGAATCTCGACCATTTGAATATTACGGCAATAAAGATCATGAAATTGATAATATTCTGCAGGTGCTGCCTGATTTAGTTCTTTATTGATGGGCTCAGGACGTGGTGATTCCTCAACTATTTTCCCGCCGTATTTGCCACTACCAGGTCCAAAGAACAAGTGTTTATCCGCTGTATCCAGCACCGTGTCAGAATGGTCAATGAGCCAAATTTGATTTTTATATCCCAATTGTTTAATCTCCGCTAAAATCTTCAATAGCGTTTGGTGATCGAGACCCACGGAGATTTCATCAATGATAATCACGGTATTTTCACTTGTTGCCATGAATTCTGCCAAGTAAAGTCGTGTTAATTCTCCGCCTGACAATGTACCCATAATACGATTTAATGTTAAATAACCAATATTCATATTGATTATATTTTTCAGAATTTGTTGTTTACCCTCACTTATATTAAGCTTTTCTGCTAGTTTAAAAATGGTTTCGATGCTAAAGTCGTTTAGATCGGAAATACTCTGTGATTGATCCAATAATTCAATTTTATATTGTTCAGCTGCTTGATTGTAGCGTTTTCCTTGACACTTTTTACACTCGATATTTTTTGTAGTTCCACGCCCCTTACAATCAGGACACCAACCTAATTCATTATTAAATGAAAAAACCTCTGGAGAGAGATTATATTTTTCAGCAAGAGTGACACGAATTTCAGTAAACACACCTGTATGTGTGCCAATGGTTGACCGAGGATTTGAAGATATGGATGACCTACCAAGAAAAAGAACAAGGGGCATTGCTTCCATTTTGATCGCACTGAAATTAGTCTCCATAATATTTGGGAATAAATACTGGTATTCAGCTTTTGGCAATAAGGAAACGAGACGTTTTTTTGATTCTTCCCCAATCGTTTGACAAAAAGTTGTTTTACCAGATCCAGACAAACCAGCAATTCCTAACGACTCATCCACTGGCAGTACCGTTTCTAATCTGTTAATATTGTTCGCAATTAATTGATTTATTTTCATAGTAAGCTCATCTCATCTCCATTCTCTTCATCTAGTATTGCCATGATTTATTCCATTAAATAGGGCACTTTCCCTGTTCCAGAAAAGCGCCCTATTCTTGAATTACAATTCTGCTAATACCTTTTCGAGCTGACCACCCATATTTGTCCAAGCATATTTAGCACCCTCGATGGCTCCTTGGCGGGCTTTCGTCTCTTCACTAAATCCTGATTGATCTAGATGGAGATTAACCTTCCCCTCTGAATCTTGACTCACAGTCCAAGTAACAGTAGTACTTTCTCCCACACTATTCCAAGTATAAGATAACGTATGAGGCTCATCCACGATGAGTACTTCGCTATCTACAATTCCATCCCACCATTCATTTGGCTCAGCACGGAATTGAAATTTATGACCAACGACGGGTTTAAAATCATTACTCCAAATCCATTTCGCAAGCGTATCCGAATCCGTTAAAGCATTCCATACCTTCTCGATCGAACTTGTAAATTGAAAATCTAATGATACATCTGGTTTCATAGTTATTCCTCCAATATAAGTTTTAATTTATCAATTCTTTGCTTCCAGAATCCTTCATAAAAAGATACCCAATCTTGAATTTCTTTCAAAGGATTGGCATTCAACCGATACCTCGTCTCTCTGCCAACCTTTCGAGCAATTACGAGACCAGCATCTTTAAGTATATTTAAATGCTTCGAAACGGCTGTACGACCCATTTCAAAATGAATCGTTATCTCATACAGAGGTAATTCATCAACATCAGCCAGAATTTGAAGAAGCTTTCGTCTTGTTGGATCCGCAACAGCGTCATAAACATCCCTCACTTGACTATTGTCGCTCACAACCACCCCCACCTTTTCCGTAATATTTCCTGTAATGTCACCTAGTATCCATCTTTATTACCTAATAGGACACCATTTGGTGTCTAATTGATTATAAGACACCAAATGGTCACATGTCAACAATCCAGAAAAAAAAGCATTACCAAGAGCAAGTCCAGCTTAGGACTGCTTTTGATAATGCCTCCAGATGAATCCTTTCGTTTTACGATTTAATATTTAATCTAATTGTTCTCCATTAGTAGCGATAACATTTTTGTACCAATAAAATGATTTTTTCTTCGAACGTTTAAACGACCCGTTTCCTTTATCATCCAGATCGACGTGAATAAAGCCATAACGCTTTTTCATTTCACCCGTTCCAGCAGAAACAATGTCTATGCAGCCCCAAGGTGTGTAACCTATCAGATCCACATGATCAATTTCGATAGCGTTTTTTATTTCTTTGATATGATTTTTTAAGTAGTCGATACGTTCATCATCATTGATACTACCATCTTCTTCAACCTTATCTATGTTGCCCATTCCATTTTCAACAATAAACAGAGGTTTTTGATAGCGATCATATAGCTCATTTAATACAAAACGCAGACCTTTTGCATCGATTGGCCAACCCCACGGTGTTGCTTTAAGATACGGGTTAGGCGAACCTTGTTGTCCACCAGTTGTTGTTGTGTTAGGTGAAAAACGATCAAATACAGTTGTACGGTAATAAGAAAACGCTAGAAAATCGGAAGTATACTGCCTTAGGATCTCTTCATCACCAAACTCTGTTTTTAACTCGAAATTATATTCATCAAAAATGGCTTGGGCATAATTTGGATAATAGCCTCGTAAAATTACATCTGAGAAAATTAACGCTTTTCTTCTGAATTCATAGGCCCCAAATACATCATCTGGATGACATGTTGCTGGATAGATCCCTGATAATGCCAACATAGCTCCCATCTTAAAGTTAGGATTAATCGTTCGTGCCAGTTTATTAGCTAAAGCCGAAGCAACCATAAGATGATGGATAGATTGTAATTTGTCACCTGCATCAGCGAGGGGAGTTTCGCCTTGATTAGAATGGGTTCCTTCCTTGATATTATTTGAAGCTAACCCCAAAGTCCAATAGCCTCCAAGCACATTCACTTCATTAATAGTGACCCAATATTTCACTTTGTTTTTCCAACGCACAAATATAGTTTCGGCGAATCTTAAATAGAAATCAATTAGCTTACGGTTGGTCCAGCCCCCATACTTATCAGCCAGATTAAGAGGCATATCAAAATGCAATAATGTTACCAGAGGTTCAATGCCGTATTTCAGCAATTCATCTATAACATTGTCATAAAACTCCAGTCCCTTTTCATTAGCTATTTCATCATCACCATTTGGAAAAATTCTCGTCCAAGAAATGGATAATCGATAAACTTTAAATCCCATCTCCGCAAATAAAGCAATATCTTCCTTGTAATGATGGTAGAAATCCGTCGCATTATGACTTGGGTAATAATATCCTTCTTTTAAAATGCCTTTAGCTCCGATTGGTATGCAGGCACCTTGTCCAATTACTCCTTCGCGGCCATCGGGAAATTGATAAAATATTTTGCGCGGAGAATCTTTTGTGCCATCAGTCATCAGATCAGAAACGGCTAATCCTCGACCTCCTTCATTGTAACCACCTTCATATTGATTAGCTGCAGTTGCACCACCCCACAAAAATCCCTGTGGAAATCCCATGCTGTTACCTCCTTCTTTTTACTCAATCTAATATTTTGCTACTAAGCTAAAACGCTTTCAGTTTCATTACTACGGTTATCCTGTTCTTCTTTATATTTCTGGTTATCTAAAACTTTGAAGAACGGGAAGTAGATAAGAATCGCTACCACGAAATTAACCAGCTGCAAGACAATTCCCGAGATACTTTGAGTTACTAAATATCCTGAAATAAATATCGGCGTTGTTGGAGGTGGCAATGCTCCGATTGGTTTGGCCACGATTCCTAAAGACATGGATAGATATGCGAGCAGAACAGTAACGATTGGAGTGATGAGAAACGGAACTAACATAATCGGATTCAATACAATCGGTAGTCCGAATAGAACGGGTTCATTAATGTTGAATAAGCTTGGTCCAATACCTATTCGTCCTATTTGCTTCATCTGCTTACTTTTGGAGAACAGGAACATTAAAACAACTAGACTTAGCGTGGTACCTGCGCCACCTATCCAGATAAAGAATTTGAATTCTGCAGTAGCGATATTCTCAAGAGGCATGCCTGCAGAGAGTGCAGAGGCATTGGCTGCTGACAGCTGAAGCCAGACGGGCAACATAATGGTGCTGCCGATAATAGAAGAACCGTGCAGACCTACAGCCCACAATAAATTGGCAAGTAAGAAAACAATAATAGTTCCTACTAAGCTTGTCCCAACAGCAGTTAAAGGTTCTTGGAGAAGTTGTGCCACAATTTTGTGAACGCTCTCAAAAGAGGTGAAGTTCTCAACGAGCAAACGAATCGCGACAACGCTCATGACTGCTACAAACCCCGGAATTAGTGCTGTAAAAGATCTCGCAACTGTTGGCGGAACTCCGTCCGGCATTTTGATAACAATATCCTTTTGGACAATCTTGCGGAATATTTCTGTTGTCAAAACGGCAATGATCAATCCTACGAACAATCCTTGGCTAGTGAAATAAACAACATTCACCGCTGTGGTAGTCACATTATCTACCGTAAAGGTTGAATTAGGTGTGATAATAAAGAACGAACATAAGGCTACTATCCCAGACGATAGCGGATCGACTTTATAACTCTCTGCTAATCGGTATGCCACGCCAATAGTAGCAATTAAAGCAATTAGGTTAAATGTGCCACCGTAGGGATACAACAAGGCAGTTTTGATACCTGGATGAGCAGTTAAATAATCTAAATAGGCTGGAATGGGCAGATAAGCTAGTATTAAGAATACTGAACCAATAATTATAAATGGGATAGTCAAGACCATCGCATCACGGAGTGCAGATAAGTGCCTTTGTGCAGCTATTTTCCCCGCAACAGGCATTACCTTTTCTTCTAAGAAGTCCGTTATTTTCATATGTGCTACACTTTCCTTTCTTGAAAGGGGTATTTTGCAGCGTTAATTTATTTATTTCGCACGCTTATATAGTTCAATCATTTCTGTAACAAGCAGAGAAATGGTTTCTACACTCATTAGTTGATCTTCAGCATGAACAAGAATCAGTGAGAATTGAAGTTGTTCTCCATTTGCTTCTCTTTTGATTAATGATTTATGCATTTTATGGCCTTCTCTAAAAAATTGCTTTGATTCTTCTAACTTCTCTTCCGCTCCTTTAAAGTCTCCCTCTTTTGCTGCATAAAGCGCCTCCATTACTGAGCTTTTAGCTGCGCCAACGTTGCTTATGATGTTAAATGCTACAGTATAGTATTCCTCTTTCACTTCATCTACCATTACTTACCGCTCCCTTCGTTTCTCTCTATTTGCTTAATTGCTTATTTGCTCTCAATTATCTTTAATGCTTGTTCTAGTACTTTATCGCCGTTCATCATACCGTAATGCAGCATATCAATCGCTTCAATCGGAATATTTTTACCGACCAGTTTAGCTTCTAATTGTTTTTTCATAAATTTCACTTGAGGACCTAATAGGATGACGTCTACGTTTTTTTCTTGTAAAGTAAGTTCAATTTCAGTAACTGGTTTCGCGAAAATATTAGCTTGTATTCCTTTTTCCTCAGCGGTCTTTTGCATTTTAGTTACTAATAAACTTGTACTCATCCCTGCATTACACGCTAACATAATTGTATTCATTATTGTTCTCCCCCTTAAATACTGTTGTATTTACTAACAACCTCAGTTTATCGCTAAACAGCTTTCTTTTTAAGCGAACCTTTTTCCAAAAACAATAGGAAACGTTTGCAGTGTAAAAACGCAGATTCATTTCAGTAACTCTAAGATTTCTTCCGCAGAATCTTTAACAAGAATTTGCTCAACGATCTCTTTATCATCAATAAGCGAACCAAGTTTCTTATACATGCTATCTAGATCGCCACTATTTCCTTCTTTTATATTTAACAGACATATTAACTGCACCATCTGCTTATCATTCCAACGAATAGGCCGCTTTAACGTACATAACGTCCAAAAGGTTTCTTTCGTTACGGGAGTAGTTGGATGAGGAATGGCCACCAGATTACCAAAGCTTGTTGGAGCCAGTACCTCCCTTTCTAATACTAAAGATTCATAATGGTCGGGAACAAGACCTTGCTTAATCAGCTCACTACTTAAAAAATGAATAACACTTTCCTTTGTTGTTAATTCTTTTTTCACAAATATCCGGAACGGATCAAGATAAATATGAGCTTCTCCCGGCTGTTCTGAAGAAGATAAGAGATTCCTGATCTGATCCAGATCCGTATCGTCTAGAAAGGTTTTTACTACATGAACAGGTATTCCTATATTTTCCTTGATAGGGATTGTACTGATGACTAAATCAATAGAGGATAGATCGGTTTCTGCTAATTTATAATAGCTAATTGTATTTACAACATGAATCTTGTTTTCGAATAGATTGATTAAACGGTAATAGAGTAATTTTGCACTTCCGACACCTGAGGCACATACAAGAATAACTTTTTTGACCTTTTTATTTTTACTTTTCATTCTTTCTAAAGCAGCACCAATGTGTAAAGCAATAAAAGCCACCTCATGTTCCCCAACTTCTAAATCTAAAAAGTTGTTAATACACTTGCTGGCTATAAGAGCTCCTTCAAAAGCCGCCGGAAAATTTATTTTAATTTCTTTTAACAAAGGATTTCGAATATTCATTTTATACCTGATTCTGTTCATCGCAGGCCTGATATGAAGGGTCAGAGCTTGAATAAATTCAACGTCACCATTAAAATCCCAATTAGATTCGTTTTTTAATCTATTCAGTATACATCTTACAATGGTTCCCACTTCATCCAGCTTACTGTACTCTGACAAACTTTCTTTTGGAAGCAACTTCGTACCCACCAAATGGATAATAACATAGTTGATCTCCGAATCAGGAAACTCTAGTCCGGTAAAGTCTTCTATTTCTTTAACAATTTCTTGGCTCACTATTTTTTCAAAAGGATAATCTTCTTTTAGATGTACTGAAGGATTATCAATTAGAAAACCCTCTTCAATTCTCTTGCAAGCTATAATTAAATGGACGGCAAGGTTATCTAAAGAAATATCAGATATTTCGATTTTGTAGTTGTTTACTTTATCAACGATTATTTCTTTTACTTTTTTGTATGTATCTTTATCAAATAAACTAGAGCTCATGTGAGTTGGATCGAGTTCTTCTTCTCTTTTGTATAAATAATTGGACAAACATATTCGTTTCATAAATTCATCCCCCTCTATATACAAGCCGTAATGGGGGCGGTTTACTATACTCAGGTTGTAATTTTCTAGTATTTTACGCACTTCTTTTAAATCATTTTGTATTGTGGATTTAGAAACAAACATCTCATCTTCAATCGTCGCTAATTTGATATAGTTATTTTTCAACAAGAAACGGTTCAGCAAATAAAAGATCCTATTGTCTTGTTCAGAAAAGTCAATCGTAGTATAACTGATCTTATCACTTGTTAAATCACCAAATTCCTGATGAAATAGATTTATATCAGTAATTTTTGCTGCGAAGCCTTTCCCACGAATCAATTCTATTTTCAGGCCTAATCCGGAAGATATATTTTGTAGTTCCTTTAAATCATTACGGATCGTTCGATCACTAACATTCAGTTCTTTAGAAATCCATGCAGCTGTGACAGGTTGATTAGAATTAATTAAGTATAAAAGTATTTCTTTTTGCCGCTTTGAAAACAATTCTATCCCTCTTTCTTATCCAGAGTATGAATATGAGCTAATATTAACTGAAGCATACATTTACATACATTTGCTCATTTTTTTATATCGGTTACAATATCACTTCCTAAGAAAATTTGATAGTGTTCTTACAGTACCAAACGAAACAGGCGTCCTCATTTAAGAAGACACCTGTTTGAATTTCAGCTTCGTTTGACGAGTTATGGGCAAGAAATATGCGGGTTAACTCAACTTCTGCTGCAGTATAATTGCTAGTTCTTCCGCTGAATCCCACACAATAGGACGAATATCCTTAAGCTGTACAAAAAGTTTATCCGCCTCAATACTGTTTACGGTCCATAATACGGGTATGTTTAAACCAAGTGCATATCCCGCCGAAAAATACACCTCTGGGGATTGCCCCGTTAAATCTGCGATAATCAGTTTGCTTTCTGCGATTTGATCCAACTCGTATTTTTCACCGTTCTGAGTTTTCGTATGTGTTAATAATCGCGGCAGGAAACCACACTGCTCTATTTTGGGCAATAACTTCTCCAGCCATGTTGTAGACAAATTCTCTTCATCCGACACGAGCACGAGGCAAGGTTTTAGTTTCTTCCCTCCAGCGCTTTCCGCAGCTTCATTCCAGCCGGTTTCAGTAAGCTTAAAGGTCATGCCTTCCCTGATCAAAAGCTGATCACTTATCAACTTGTCTATGATGTATACCAGCTCTTGCAGATTGGGAGAATACGTCAAGTTATAGCTGCTTGAGAGGGGTTGAATGACAACCGCTTCCCCCGGGCCCTCAGAATGTCTATATAAATATTGCAGTAGACGGTTCCCTTTATCTTCAATGCTCACAGGTATTTTGGGTGAATTTACAATGGACTCTAAATCTTCAGCAGATATAATAATCTTTTCATCACAATCAGTCAGCTCACGTATGTAAGCCGATACTACATGCAGCATGTCGCGTTTCTTTTGATGCGGGAGCGAATTAATGGGTTCGTAGCTGTCTCTACGTAGACTATAAAACCCGCCTGGTGAACAAGAACAGCCTATATATCTATCATTATCGCCTTCTGGTTCAATGGAAACAATCTCATCACAGAACAAACAGTGTTTCTTAATCATGACAACTCTTCACCTCTTATTAAGTGTTAGCCTCTACCTTACCAATATTTTTTTGAAAAGTAGACAAGAAGATATTTCCTGTAGCAGGTTATCCCAAGGCGTAAACGTAATATCTCGAGGCTCGAATGTAGATTTTATTCAATAAAAAACCGACATAGGAATCAGCTGTAAACTGAACCATCTGTCGGTTGATATAACCTTGGAGCCGGCGTTTAGGATTGAGATAAACCTTCTATAACTTTATCAATATTCCATTTGATCATCTTAATGTATGTGTCGCCTTCTTCGCCTTTCTTAGCTAAAGAATCGGTGAAAATCTTAGAATGTATCGGTACTCCCGTTTCATTTGCGATAGTTTCCATTGTTTTTGGATTTACGCTAGTTTCCAGAAATAATGCAGGCACTTGATTTTCATCAATGATGTTAATTATGTTTTTCATTTGTTCTGGCGTCCCTTGACTATCCGTATTGATCTCCCAGATAAAAGCTGATTTAAATCCGTAAGCTTTAGAAAAATATTTGAATGCTCCTTCGCTGGTAACAAGGATACGTTTCTCTTGTGGAATTTTTTCGACTGCTTCTTTTGCATATTGATCTAATTCATTCAGTTTCTTAACATATTCCGATTGATTATTAAGATAAAATTCTTTGTTGTCGGGATCTTTTTCGATTACACGTTTTGTGATGATATCTACATATTTTATTGAATTCTGTATATCCAGCCAGGCATGAGGGTCTACCTGAGTTTCTTTGCCTTTTTCTGTTAGATACATTGGAGATACTTCATCTGAGACTGGAAAAGCAACATCTTTTTTATTAGTCACATCAAGAAGATCTTGAAACCACCCCTTACCTGTTTCTAGGTTCAAACCGTTATAAAATACTAAATCTGCACTAGAAACCTTACTTGTATCCTTGGGTAATGGATCGTACATATGCGGATCTGTTCCGATGGGTACCATACTGTAAACTTCAGCTTTCTCCCCTACAATGTTTTCGGTCATATCAGCGATAATGGAGTATGTTGCAACAATCTGCAGCTTATCATGGTCTGCTTCTCCTTCACTAACCTTTGAACATGCAGTAAGAAGTACGATAAACATTGTCAAAGAGAGTATTTTTATGGTCTTCATCCTTGTTTCAACCCTTTCCTGAAAAAATTATTTTTGGGTGAGATTATAAATGAAATTCCGAACATGCTTACGCCGACCAGAACAATCGTGGCACTTGTAGGTAAATTGAATTTAAAGCTTACAATTACACCTATAATTCCGGATACAGCACCGATTGTAGAAGCCAGGATAATCATGTGGAACAGCTTATTCGTCCAGAGATAGGATGTAGCAGCCGGAATAACCAGCATTGCAATCACAAGCACAATTCCTACTTGAGATAACGAAGATACGGTAACCACAGATAGGAGCATCATCAATAAATAATGATAGAACCCTGTTTTTAACCCATAGGCTTTGGAAACAACCGGATCAAATGAACTCATTAAAAGCTCTTTATACAGCAATGAAATGATGGCAATCACAACAATCATAATAATAAAGGATTGCATTAACTCCGACTGTGGGACGGCAAGAATATTACCAAACAGAATGTGAGTTAGGTCAAGCCCGCTTTTGGCAAAAGTAATTAGGACGATACCTAGCGCAAAAAATGAGCTAAGAATAATGCCGATAGAGGTGTCACTTTTAATATTGCTGCGACTTGTAATAAATTGAATGAGAACTGCTGCTAATAGTCCAAATAGTGAAGCTCCAAGAAGAATGTTGATTCCTAAGATATAAGATAAAGCCACCCCGGGTAACACCGCATGTGATAACGCATCTCCCATTAATGACATCTTTCTAAGTACAATAAAGCTTCCTAAAACCCCTGATACAATTCCAAGAATGATAGCAGATAATCCCGCGTTAAGTGCATATATCGGAATATTTAATACCCCTGAGAAATAATCAATCATGATCTGTCGCCCCCATCCCTTTGATCACCAGATTACCTAAGGAGGCACCATAGGCGCTGAGGATATTCTCTGGCGTAAAGGTGTCTTTAACATCACCAAAAGCAATTAATTTCTTATTGAGAATGATGACTTTGTCAAAATATTCTTCGACCTCATGCAAATCGTGATGAACGATGAGTATGGTTTTTCCTTCTTCGCGAAGTTGTTTTAACAGCTTTACAATGATTTTCTCACTGACTAAATCTATGCCTACAAAAGGTTCATCTAAAAAAAATACATTTGCTTGTTGTGCAAGCGCCCTGGCGATAAAAACTCTTTGGAGTTGTCCCCCGGACAGATTGCTAATTTGTTTATTCGCAAGATCACTTATATCCACCATCGCCATACATTCCTCGACTCTTTGCCGCTCTGTTTTTCCGGGACGCTGGAAGATTCGCAAATTTGGGTAAGTTCCAGTCAGTACTGTATCCCTTACCGTGATTGGAAAAGAAAGATCAATGTCATTCTTTTGCGGCACATATGCGATCTTCCGTTTGTACTCTGAAATATCTTTTCCCTCCACCATAACTGATCCTGTTCTCTTCTTTATCACCTCTAACAATGACTTAATAAATGTAGATTTCCCGGCACCATTTGGTCCGATAATTCCGATTGAATACCCAAAGGGAATATCAATATTTACATTTTCTAGTGCAGAATTACCGAAATAATCTACGTTTAGGTTTCTGATTTCAATCATAAAAAAACTCCTTATCTCTGTTAAGTTCATATGTAGCACTGTTCTGTTCACCTGGTTAATTTATTTCCTAATAGAAACAATGATTCCTTTGGTCCAATTTGTTTCCCTAGGTAAACTTTTATTCTTATATACAATATATTTACCCGAGGGCAATATGTCAACAACATTCCTTCAATCAACAAAAAAAAAGAACCCAAGTGATTTGAGTTCTTTTTCATTATTTCAATATAAAAATCTCATAGTTGCAGTAGTTTTAAGCATCTAGGCTGCATCAGATATCCCCCAGAAATATGCTCTGCCTGCAATCCAATCATATATTCTCCTGCCGTGGGGAAATACAGCTCACCTACTTGAAAGCTTTGAAAATTGCTAACCCCGTCGGTAGAAATAACTTTCGCTTGCAAAATTTGATCCGCAGCCTTGATGAGGTAGACTCCTCCACCGCCATTCTCTCCTTCTTCGCTGCGATATTCGATACTAACCTGAAATCTTACCGGAACTAATGTCCGGACATGCCAAACTGCGGTATCCTCTCTATCCTTCCAGTCCAACAGATTATCATGGTCTTTTTTTCCTGTATCGTAACGAAGGGTTGGACCAAAGATCTCACTTTCAAATACCCCTAATTCTAGTAAGGTATCTTCTCCAAAGTCCAATAATCGGACTGGATTACCTTCTACAGGTTCTGCACAGACAATTGCAATGACCAGCGGCATGTTATTAGAATTTTCGGCAAAGTTCGGTAAACTGGGGAGTTCGACTTCCAGATCCTGCTCAGATAGCTTTGTGAAAATCAGCTCCTCCCCTCCATCTAAAGCAAATACCTTTTGAACAGCGGTCTTCAGACCGGGGACGATTAGCTTATTTCCCTTCTTAAGATCGAAAACATGTAGATATAATGTATTTCCTTTCAGAGTGCATCTGCCCCAAGACGGTTTGGCTGTGGGCGATTCTCCAGCACCGTAAATGCTATCCCCATTGGTATTTAACCAATCTCCTACTTCAAGCAAAATCGATTCGGATACCGGATCCCATTCCCCTGTTGCTGTTGGACCGATATTGATAACCAGATTCCCATTTTTGCTAACCACATCGATGATCTGGCGGATGATAGTTACAGGGGATTTCCAGTGGTGATCGGACCTCTTATACCCCCATGAGTCATTTAACGTAATAATATTCTCCCAGTACTTACCAAGGTTACGAGTCGTAAGTTGATTATCAGATGTATTTGAATAATCTCCAAGTGGTGCTTTCCATACTCTGCTATTGATCAAACAATCTGGCTGAAGTGCATGAACCGCCGCCAAAAACGCTTCTCCTTGCTCACGGGTCAGTTTACCTCCGCAATCAAACCACATTAAACCAACTTTTCCGTAGTCCGTCAGCAGTTCACGGACTTGAGGGATTGATTTGCAGTGCAAATATCGTTCAAAGCGGGTGCTTTTATCGGTATCATTTATCCACGTTTGAACGTCATCATAAGCGCCGATATTCAGTGGATAATCCCAGGTATTCCCTTGAGAGTCTGGATCATGCCAATCCATCGCATGGGAGTAGTAAATTCCGAATACCATTTCTTCCGCACGACATGCCTCCATTAGTTCCCGAAGGGGATCACGGCCCAATGAGGTGTGCTTAACGATCGAATATTCGGATACACTCGAGTCATACATCGCGAAGCCGTCGTGATGTTTAGCTGTAAAGATGATATATTTTAGACCAGCACGCTTGGCAGTCCGCACCCACTTCATTGCATCAAAAGCTGATGGATTGAACGCCGCGGCCATTTCCTCATATTCAGCAACTGGGATCTTCGCGCGTAGCATAATATGCTCACTATAAGAAGCTTGTATTTCTTTTCCCTTCCATTCACCCGCAGGCAGGGCATAAGGGCCCCAGTGAATAAACAAGCCTAGCCTGGCTTCCTGCCACCATTCCATACGCCGAGCCTGCTCGTTATCTATCGGAGTATCGACCGACTGTATACTATATGGATCATCGAGAAGGTTTTCTGTTGTTTTTTCGTCCCTTACCATAACTGAAGAACGGCTCCGCGGAGTTTAGATACAGCCTCGACGAAGAAATAATCGCCATAGATCAGTGGCGTATCGATGTGCACACCCCCTGGAAGATTGGATGTTCCAGAAAGAATCAAGCCCTCCTCTTCCGGAATGTCCCAAGTCCCATAATTCTCATAAAGTGAGCGAACGATTTGTTCTGCGGCTCGCAGGTAAAAAGAGGCTTCCGCCTGTGGTACGATCTTTGCCAGCTCGATCAAGCCACATGCCGCACATGCACCAGCAGAGGTATCACGCGGATTTTCGCCTGCATCAGGTGACCTGAAGTCCCAGTGAGGTACATGATCCTCCGGAAGATTAGCCAAGAAGAAGTGCGCAGCTCTTTTAGCTCCCGATAGAAACTTGTTCTCTCCGGTATAGTGGTAAGACAAAGCAAGGCCGTAAATCATCCATGCGCTGCCCCGTGCCCAAGCGGATTCTTCCGCGTAACCCTGACCGGCCATAGCTCCGATTTTTTCTCCTGATTCCGGGTTGAACTGCAGAATATGATAACTTGATCCATCCGGACGTAAAAAATGCTCCACTACCGTTTCCGCATGCGCAGCGGCGATATGCCGGAATCGCGGATCCTCTGTAACTTCCGATGCCCAGTATAATAAGGGCAGATTCATTACAGTATCAATGATGGACCATCCCGCCCGGTTTATCTTCTCCGTGTCATGCCAGGCTCTGATAAATGACCCTTTCAGGTTAAAGCGGCTGGCCAGTTGAGCGGCAGCCATCAACCCGCGCTGCTTGGAGCGTTCATTACCAGTCACTCGGTAATTGGCCAAAGCTGAGAGTGTCCATATAAAACCAGCATCATGATGTACGGTAAGGGCATAAAGAGGTTCATCCAATTCCTCTTCAATTTGCTCGGCGATTTCTTGCAGTGCCGGATGATTACCTTCTGCGGCAATCTGCCACAAAATACCCGGCCAGAACCCTGCTGTCCACCACGATGGACGCATGTTATCGTATACTCCGCTCACGGAAGCATGCGGAAAACTAACACCAATTCGCTTACTAGTCTTTTCCACTTTATTTACAATTTGTTGCCATGCGCTATCCGCCCATTCCAGAGTAGACTCCGAAATCAGCAGTTCGCGAGTTTGTTGAGTTGGCAGTACTTCTCCCATTTTAGTTCCTCCTGTTAACACTGATGATATTTATAAAATTCAATTTCTTAAAACGTTGTCCGTAGTGGAATGACCATATTCCAAGTGTGCTTCGCATTTCGGAACCCTCCCGGTCCATCTGCTACTGCAGCGAATAAATGGGTAGGAACCCCTTCCTGAAATAATAGGAACGGACGTTCAAAGCTGCCCATCCACTGCACAGTGCCGTCCTCCCAGAGAACCCGCCGGGAATACGATTGCGTTGAATCAGCCAACTGCCAGTAGGTTCCATCCGTAGATGATGCAAATATCCCACCGTGCTTTTCTCCACATATCCGGCCATCCATATCCTTGGCGATCATTTGGTACCCGTCCGCGGACCGCCAGATAAATGGATCTTCAATATGGGACCGCTCTGGTGGAAACAGAGGTGCGTTGTTAATTACTCTATATGGCCCTTCGTCCTTAGATGAACCGGCAATGCCAAGCGTCATCTGTCCATAGGAATTGCCCTCGTATTTGCGGGCTTTATATACCAATAGCAAGGAGCCATCTTCGCGGATACAAGGAGACGGATTGGATGTGAGGAAGCTGTCGAACCTGCCCGGACGTGTAGGCAGAATAGGTGCGTCCATCCTTGTCCATGGTCCGAATACACTGTCGGCTATAGCTAGGCCAACACGTTTGTTGGCACGAGCGGCAATCACCCGATAGTCGTCAAGTTCCACTGTTTCATTAGGCTGCGGCTCAGCAAATGGATGAGTTGAGCCCATATAATATAACAAATACTTATCACCATAACGAAGGATATGCGGATTATGGGTGCTTCGTCCGTCCCAGTATTCCGTTCCCCTTGCGGGTAGTACGGTTTCTTCGTACGTATAGGGTCCTTCCGCGTTATCGGCAGATGCGCGGACAATTTCTGAACGGAGTAACCATCCCGGATGCATCGGCAACCACTTCGGCCAACGGGATGCAAATAAATGAAAACGCCCATCCTCGCCACGCACAGCTGATCCGCACCACACCCACCAATCCTCCATGCGGAACCCTCCGTTCAAAGGAGCAGGCAACATTCGGTCCATCAATGAAAAAGTCATTTTCTCCCTCCACGGCTTATTGCTTTACATCTGTTAGTCCATAACGTTTAGCAGCACTGCCATGTAGCCATTCCGCAGCAATATTCAGTGCCTCCTCCCGGCTGATCCAGCCTTCCGCTATTTGGCTTTCCAAAAAGCGCGCAAGTATTTTTTTAACGATCAGCAGCTTGCCATATGTCCATTCGATACAGCGCGCATCCGAGACAATGAGCGAACATTTGAGCGGAGCGAGTGCCTCCAACCGATACTGCATGCTCTGCAAATAGGTACTGGGTCTGAAGTTATACCACCACATTCCGCCTACATGAACGTTAGGGAAATTCCATGCAGCCTGCACAACATCCAGGTTATTTAATTCCGAAGCCACCACCAGCTCAAATGGAATGGAATACCGTTCGAACAAACCGTACAATTTAACAATCCTTAGCGGATCGTTAACCGGCGCAGCCGATGTATTACACCATCTGCGTTCAACGCCGAGAAACAGCTGCAAAAACATTCCGCTTGCTTGCAGTTCCGAACAAATATGATGAAGGAGCAGCATCATGATTTCATCTCGTCCAGTTACGTTGCTAAGATTGTAAACATCATGAGCTTTGGCTTCAAAAGCTGGCAACGTAGTCATGATTCCCGGACAGCCTATCGTCTGATAAGACCACAACTGCTCGCTAATAAACTTTTTCGCTTGAGTATAAGCCCCTTCCCGGCTGGGATTAGAGGCATCTGCAATATTATTAGCCAGCTCAGGCAGCCAGGAGTCAATTCGAGGAATCAGTAGAGCATTTTCTCTCATGTGTGCAAAGTTGGCATGCTCCGGACGGTTTACAATAAACCGCTGCACATGCAGGCGGTCAGCTACGTTTTGCGCCCAGCCGGCATCGTTACTTTTCTGTTTAACCGTTATATCCGCTTTGAATACCGACTCTGAATCAGTGATGGAGATCCCGTACAAATCTTTCATGATTGCTGTAAAAGCACGATTCATCATCGTATTACGGGAAGCGTGGTAAGCTCTAACAAAAGAGTCAGCCCGTTTCTCTTTCGAAAGTTGATCCGCATCCGCCGGATATCCTGCTGACTGAAGCTCTTGGTTCAACCAGAAATAATCGGCTATTTCCCAGAAGTCAGCCGCGTTTAGCTTATCGCCGACGAGATGGGTATGTGTATCGATTACAGGCAGACGCATGATCTCATCACACAAAGCAGTTTGACCCATCGTTCTCCCTCCTAACTGGCAGGAAGCCCTTCGAATGAAGAGGCTTCCTGAGAATCTATCTATTTCCGGCTTTGCTGATTAAGGATTCCCTCATTATTTTTGTAGCGTTCTGTTGCTTCTTTTAAGATTTCTTCGCCGCCCTTTTGCTTATATTCCTCGATGACTTTTGGGAAATCGCTAATCGGTTCTTTGCCATAAATCATTTTGACCATATGGTCTATGATCAGTTTTGGTGCCTGATCTGGACGTTTGGAGGCAAGATCAGGAAATTTGCTGAATGACTCCAGATCAGGTACAAATCCGATGCCCCCTAAGCCTTCTTTACTCAGAGTTTCATCCAATGCTTTCAAAACATCTTTACCACCCGTAAGCAGCTCAGTTCGTTCGCGGTTGATTGTTCCGTCCCCTACCCAGCGCAGCTGTGTGCGGAATTTCTCTTCATCTTGGGCTGCCTTGTTCTCAGGCAGCTTATAATCAACTTTTCCGTCTTTTACCGTGTAATTCTCGCCTTCAATCCCAAAGCTATAGAAATTACTGGCTTCCGGGGTTTGCATCCATTCAAACATTTGGACAATCCGGGCAGCCTTTTCTTTACTGACTTTATTGTTGATATACAGTGAGGTATTGACCGAACTATACAAGCCGTATCCTTTTTGTCCATGGTCACCGGTTGGCGACGAGATAATATCCACTTTCGCTTCCGGATTGGACGCGGAGATCTGGGTCCGGAAATCCAGTAGATTCTGCGCATTAGCTGTCCAGATCCCTGCATTGCCTGCAGCAATATTTTCACCATACTGTGCCGTCTGAATTGTCGCAAAATCTTTTTGAATGAGCCCTTCGTCATACATCGTTTTGTATACGTTCAGTGCTTTTTCCATATTCTCGGAATTATAAAATTTGGGTACGATCTCTCCATTATCCTCTGTAAACTGATAGCCAAGCGCGTCATATGCACCAAATGCGATATCTGCATACTTGAAGTTCTCACGCATCTGATAAGGAGCGCTCACACCGAGTTTCTTAAAAGCGCGCAGCACATTCAAGAAATCTTCAATCGTTACAGGTACCGGAAGGCCAGTTTTCTCCAATAAATCAGTTCGGATAAAGGTAGCACGTCGAGACGGATTGCTGAGCCAAGTCGGAATGCCATATATTTTTCCGTCGTAGCTGACTTCATCCCATGCTTCCTGGGGGACAACCTTCATCAGGTTAGGCGCATTCTCCTTCAGCAGATCATCCAGCGGCATAAAAACACCAGCCTGAACCGACCCAGCCATCGATTTATCCGTAGCCCCTCCGACATTTTGAACCACATCCGGGATATCACCGCCGGCAAACATAACCGCCATTTTGGAATCAAAGTCCTTCAAAGGAATTAACTTAATGTCTAAATCGACATTCGCCCGTTTCTCCAACTCCTTGACCCACTTATCAGTATTAATATCTTTAGAACTTTCCGTGTAAGCGTTTCCGCTTGTGTTTAACGAAATACTAAATTTAAGCGGTTTTGATTCGCCTGCTGCATCGACGTTACCGTCCGATGTTTCATTGCTTCCGCATCCTGCGACGAGACTTGAGACAAGCGCCGTGGATAGGATCAGACTAACCCATTTTTTCATCTGGATAATCCCCCTTATTAGTATAAAAAGGTATTTGGTTTACCTGTACCCATCATAAAGCTGTATCATCAGCACTCCCATGGGGTGGATTATTGTGGGATGTGTTTTTTTGTGATCGGTTGTCGTTATAAAAAAAGGTCATCCCAAAAGTCCGCGGCTCGGACCTCAGGACAGCCTTTTGATCCTCGTTCTCTTCGGCGAGTAGCGCCTATGCGTTAAGCACTTGATGTTCCTTCCTTCCGGAAATCGGCATTCTCATGATCATGCGTGTTCCCCATTCTGGACTGCTTTCTACGTCAACGCCGAATTCTTCTCCGAAGACAAGCTGAATCCGGCGATGAACATTTTGCACACCAATGCCGCCTGGGCTTCCTTTACCTTCCTCCACATCGGCGAGTCGATTTTCGCTCAGTTTAAGGCGAAGTTCTTCAAGCCGCTCCGGGGTCATTCCGCTGCCATTATCCGTAATGCTGACCCAGAAGATATCGCCATCCTCTCCAGCATCAATCGTAATCGTGTGATAATCTTCAACACCATAACGAAAGGCGTGCTGGAACACATTTTCCACAAGTGGCTGTAAGGTCAAACGGACCATTTTGCGCAGAAGCATTTCAGGCTTTATCCGCACATCGATGTCAAACGGTCTTCCGATCCGGTGATTGATAATGACCATATAATGGATGACATGCTTCAGCTCATTGGCCACGGTTATCTCTTCAAGATTGGTGCGCACCGAATAATGCAGCATGTAGGACAGGGCTCCGACGATTTCTGATATTTCATCTGAATCCTGAATTACTGCATAGCAGACCACCGTTTCGAGCGTATTGTATAAAAAATGGGGGTTGATCTGCAGCTGTAAGGATTGGAATTCGGCCTTCTGCCGCTCGGCCTCCATTTCCTTGTTCTTCAGTTCTGACTGATACACGGTGTCCACAAGCTCTGAAAGGCGGGTTACCATCAGATTGTAACGAACGATAAGCCCAGTGACCTCATCCTGGCTTTTCGGAAGGGAGATTAATTCCCAATTTCCTTTTTCGGTCTGGCTCATTCCTTTCATCAGTATACGGATTGGTGTAGTAACGGACTTACCAAATCGGCTTGCCAGAAACAGCGCTATCATAAATGTCAAAATCGCGACAATAATAATATAATTCCGGATGGTAATTAGCGGCTTTTGCAGCTGAGTGTCTGGAATGGATACAACCAGATGCCAACCGGAATATTCCGCATTACGGCTGATATAAGATTTTTCCACTCCCTCTGCCGAGCTGCGGAACATCACCTCTCCTGCTTGCTCAATTTGCTTGCCAAGACTATTGGGAATCAATGTCCCTACTTTGTTTTGATCGTTATGATATTGAATCCTGCCTTCGCCATCTACAATAAAAAAATAGCTTTCGGGACCAAGATCGATTCCTTTCCATAACGTAGAGAGCTCCTCCGCTTTGACTTCGATGCCTACAAATCCTTTCATCTCTGGTGACTGAAGACCGCGGATGCTGCGGATTAAGGTCAACATCGGCGTTTGATCCCCACGGATACTGTAATTGATTACATTCAACTGTCCACTGACATCTGTATGTTCTTTGAAATACCGGATCTGTTTAACGGTGTCTTCCTGTGTAAAAGATGGCGCTGAACCGCCATTATAATAATAAAGCGCATTCCCGGAATACCCGATAATATATAAGGCTTCAATCTCGGGATTGCGAATCCATACAGGTTCAACAATAGCATCGCGAATATCGGTCGTGTAGCGGTAATTTTCATATTCCTCACGGTCTGCTGATAGATCAATATATCTTTTAACTCTCAAATCCGTTAGTAGCGCCACGGTCGACCGTTGATAGGATGAAATATAGAGATTGGTATGATGAACTGCATTATTTACGATCTGAATCATTTGGTTTTCAGTGCTTGCCTGCAATTGCTTGGCAGAAATGCTGTAGAAGGAAATCCCCAGCGCTGACAGGGAAAGTAAGATGACAATGGTAAAATAAAATAGCAGCTTCCGGCTGAGGGTTGCTCTCATTATTCAATGCCAAACGAAGCACGGTATTCCGAAGGTGATACACCCACGAGATTTTTAAACGTCTTCGTAAAATGAGGATAATCCTCGTAACCTACATGAATCGAGATGTCACTGATTGTCATGGTGGGTACAGCAAGAAGTCTGCGCGCTTCCTCCATTCGTCTCCGGATCCGATAGTGTACGAAGGTTTCCCCCGTCATTTTTTTGAATAATGCGCTGAAGTAGGTGCGGGCAAGTCCCACCCGTTTGGCTACTTCTTCTAACGACACATCCTCAGCCAAATGTTTATCAATGAAAGCTTTTGCTTCTTCAACCGGGTCCTTATAGTTGCCTTTGCGAGTAAGTTGCAGCTCCGCAAGTATACCGTTTATTATCGCGGCAAATGCTAACATCGTTTCTTTTTTCGTATTGGCGGCTTTCACATCTCCGCAGCACCGGGACTGAGGCTTCCAGCCTCGGCGTTCCAAGCGATCTACGATCATTTGCAGACAATCATTCAGCACTGCATCCATGCTAAAGACGTTCAATCCTTCAAATAAACCGGATGTTTCTCTTTCATCAAGCAGACGGTTTGTCTCATCACGTTGCAGCAGCCAGATGTGTTGTTCCAGCTGTTCGGCCCAATCCACGTATTTATGAACAGGAATAATGCTGCCTGTCATGCCGGATATCAGTTCTCTCAGCATATCATGCACATCCTGCTGGAGAACCGGCTTCAGTAAATACCGCTTAACGCCATAGGCCATTGCTCGTTGTGCATATTGAAAGTCATTGTACCCGGAAATAACTGCCACCTGGACATGACTGTAATCACGGTGAATTCGTTCACATAAATCAAGGCCATCCATCCGCTTCATGCGCAAATCTGTCAGCACTAAATGCGGTTCAAGCTTCTGGATGGTTTCTAAGGCTGCTTCGCCGTCGTCGGCTGTATAAATCGCGGTGAATGAGACCGGATAACGCTGGACCATCTTCACCAATCCTTTTTGAATGACAGGCTCATCTTCTACAATCAATACTCGCACTTGTATCAAATCCCTTCCGAAATGGAATCAGAATCAGTTGTCTTGTGGTATGAAATTGATTTGAAGTTGCGATCATTGGCAACGCTTCCATTTTTGAGTTTGGAATATATCTTACCATATTTTGATAAGCAGATGGCTGTTTCTTTTAAAGGATGATGCAAGCTGGTGATTTAAGACTTAATAGATCCGATTAACATTCCTTTGATAAAATACTTTTGCAGAAACGGATACACGATAATAATCGGGATGACGGAGACTACAATAACTGCCATTTGCACACCTGCCGGAGATACTTCATTTACGTTTTCTAATAAGCTGCCCGCTTGCCCAAGGTCGTTACTCAGTACGATTTCCCGAAGCCGTAGCTGAAGTGGATAAAGCGCTCGTGTATTGATAAAATACAATGCCGATGAATAAGAATTCCAATGGGATACCGCATAGAACAAGCCCATAGTTGCCATAACAGGTTTGGACAAAGGAAGGATGACGCTCCACATCGTGCGCAGCTCTCCCGCTCCATCCATTCGCGCGCTGTCTATCAGCTCAGTAGGCAGGGCTGAGAAAAAAGAACGCATGATGAACAGGTTATATGCACTGATGGCCGATGGGATGATTAATACCCATAAAGAGTCGATTAAGTGCAAGTTTTTGATGACCATATAGTTCGGTATGAGCGGAGCGTGAAAAATCATCGTAATTAGGATTAAAATCAGAACTCCCTTGCGCATCGAATATTCGGATCTGGATAAAGGATAGGCCAGTGATGCAGTTAAAATCAGATTAATAAGCGTTCCGACGACTGTAATGAATATACTTACCATAAAAGCTCTCCAGATGGAGGTATCCCCAAGAATAACTTGATAATTCATCAGCGTCCAATCTACAGGGAATAGCTTAACCTCGCCTGCATTAATGGCATGAGTGCTGCTAAATGATTTGGCGAGCACATGCAGCAGAGGGAAGACCATCAAGCACCCGACCAGCATCAGAAATATATAGTTAAAAACGTCAAACAGGCGACCTTTATTTTTCATTTACTCTTCGACTCCTTTCTAGTAAAGTCCATCCCCTGATGCTTTTTTGCTAAGCGTATTCCCGATCATGACTAGCAACAGTCCGACGACCGATTTAAAGAGGCCTATGGCTGTTGTATAGCTGTATTGCTGATCAATAAGACCCACTCGGTATATATAAGTATCGAGAATATCTCCATTGGTCTCATTAAGCGAATTGATAAATACAAACACTCGCTCAAAGCCAAAATCAAGGAAGTTACCGATATGAAGCAGGAACATAATCATAATAGTGGGCAAAATCGTCGGGATCGTTATAGATAAGGTTTGTTTCCACCGATTTGCTCCATCAATCCGGGCCGCTTCGTACAGCTCGGGATTCACAGCAGCGAGTGCGGCTAAATAAACAATAGTTCCCCATCCACTGTCTTTCCATATGCCTGTTCCAACCAGGATGGTACGAATATACGAGTCCTCACCCAGAAAATAAACGGAGTCGAGCCCAAAAGCATTTAAGATTTGGTTCACGATACCTGTCGTCGGGGACAAAATGCCGATCATAATCCCCCCAATAATGACCCATGAGAGAAAATGGGGCAAATAAACGACGGTCTGCAAAATCCGTTTATAAAAAGCTTTTCTCACTTCATTAAGAAGGAGGGCGAAAATTATGGGAACCGGAAACGCAAAGACCATATCATATAGGCCGATCAAGATAGTATTTTCAAGAATTCTCAAAAACTCTGGGTAGGTGAACATCCGCCGGAACTGATCAAGACCAACCCACGGACTGCCTGTAAAACCTTTGAAAATGTTGTAGTTTTGAAAGGCCATGATGGAACCCGCCAAGGGTAAGTATTTAAATACGATAAAAAAAATAATGCCCGGAAGTGAAATGAGATACAGCGCTTTATATTTGCGCAAATTGGTCATTCGTCTTTGGAATGGGGAAAGATCTGGCCTGCTCGCTGGCAATGCGGCTGGCACTTGTTGTGGCATAAATATCGCTCCTTTGGTTGCAGTTTGGATTTTGTTGTATGGCTAATGTTAATCCAATATCCAGTTCTTCAAAATGGAGATTTTTCGGCTTGCCTGTGTTTTATTACGATTGATTATTGTGCACGAATCTTGCGGGTCTTCCCTGCAACCGAAGAAAAAGTATATTCGAAGCCCTGACCATTGCCAATAAGAAATTGTTCTGGCAGATCGAGCGGAACAGCAGACCAAATTCGATATTCAGCAGTAACCGTAGAGTGAATCGTCGCTTCATCAAGCTTTCCTTGGCTCCAAGAAAGATCAACGGTAAAACCACCTCTTGCTCTCATCCCCTTTATGCTGCCTGAAGCCCACTCCTTAGGAAGGGCAGGTAATAGTCGAAGTTCTCCTCGATGGGATTGCAGCAGCATTTCTGCTACCCCAGCTGCTCCACCAAAGTTTCCGTCTATTTGAAAGGGTGGATGGCAGTCTAAAAGATTCGAATACGTGGAGGAGGTTAACAGTTTAATTAAATGCTCATAGGCTTCCGCACCCATACCGAGACGGGCATAAAAATTGACGATCCATGCCCTGCTCCAGCCGGTATGACCTCCACCTCCGTTAAGGCGGCGTTCAAGCGTTCGCCGGGCTGCTGCGGCAAGCTCAGGGGTGTGCCTCATGTCAATCTGTTCACCCGGATGTAATGCGAACAACTGAGAAATATGCCGGTGACCTGCGTCTTGCTCTTTGTAGTCAAACAGCCATTCCTTAATCTGTCCATGGCTGCCCACACTCGGCTGTGGAATGTGTTCAAGCGTCTCATGTAGTTCAGAGAGAAACATTGTATCTTCTTCTCCGATAATTAATGCCGCTTCCGAACAGGCTGATAGCAATGTATATGCGATTTGCAAATCCATGGATGGTCCCATACAGAGGCTGCCGCTGCTTTTGTCCGAAAGAAGGAAGCGGTTTTCCGGGGAGACAGAAGGCCCAGTAATTCGTAAGCCACCTTCCTCTACCATGTAATCAAGCAGAAAAAGCGCTGCTTCCTTCATCACTGGATAGGCCCTTTCCTTGAGAAAAGACAGGTTCAGTCCAAACCGGTAATGTTCCCACAAATGAAGGCATAACCAAGCAGCCCCCATTGGCCAGACCGTACAGGTAATTAGGATGCCTTCTGGTCGGGTTTCCGCCCATAAGTTAGTGTTATGATGAGCAACAAAACCGCGACAGCCGTACATTTCTTTTGCCGTTTCTTGACCGTTCAACTGCATCCGTTCGATTAGATCAAACAGTGGTTCATGACATTCAGCCATATTTAGGACTTCGGCAGGCCAATAATTCATCTGGAGGTTAATATTAATTGTATATTTTGATTCCCATGGCGGGGTAAAGCTATCACTCCATATGCCTTGCAGATTAGCAGGCAACGTACCTGGTCGAGAACTGGAAAGCAGTAAGTAGCGCCCATACTGTACATATAGTGCAACTAGTCCCGGATCACCAGACTCATTGGGATTGCTGCTTTCATCTTTTGCTTGCTGTAACCGCTGTAATCGCTTATCGGTAGGAAGCTCCGCGTACGGGTCTCCATCCCTTGTTAAATCGATTGAAAATCGAGCAAACCGGGACTTGTATTCCTCCTTATGCTGCTTTATTAGAGTTGCAAAAGACTGAGCCGTAGCTTGATCTAATTGCTCTAGACAGCCTTTTTCAGGTTGATCTACGTGGAAAGTACTCTGCGCTGCCAGCATAAGGGTGACGGAGTCTGCCCCCTCAATAGAGATGAAATCCCCGATGAGCCTCTGGCGGCCTCCTTGTTGAACTGCCCTTAGTGCTGTGCAAAAGCGAACGCCATCCGCTCCGCATTCCCCATTCATTAGAACTGTGTTTGCAGGACCAGTCCTACAGCCGATATCGAACGGACGACGCATAAGATTCGCAGCCAACGTGATCTTGCCAAGTCTGTCAGCTGTCAAACGGACTATTAATACACCGTCCGGTTCACTTACAAAATATTGCCTGTAATAGCGAACCCCGCCACAACGGTACGATACCGTAACGACTGCTTGCTCTAAGTCGAGCTCCCGCTCGTATTCTTCAATAACCTCACTAGAATCCAGAAACTTCAAAATTAAATCGCCAAGTGGCTGGTACGGCTGCTCATATTTTGGTGAAGCAGTCATAGCCATTCTTGCCAAATGTTCTGCCTCCGCCTGCCTGCCGTCTTTCAACATTTGCCGAATCTCCGTCAAAAATGGCTGAGCTGCAGGATTAGCTGCGCGTCCAGGGCCGCCATACCAGATTGAATCTTCGTTAAGCTGGATTTTATCTTGACCGATCATACCGGACACCATTGCCCCGAGGCGCCCATTTCCTATGGGAAGAGCCTCATTCCAATTTGACGCCGGGCTTGTATACCATAATCGAAGACGTTCTGATTCTCGCATGGTTGCCGGTAATGCCACCTCTTGTTTCGCTCGTCTTCTTTCACTCAACTCTTGTTCACCTGGCCTTTCCTATTTTCAGGTCATATCATTCGTCAGTAACTCCACTTCCTATGCTACTCTTGATCCTAATGTCTCTCCATGGCATAGATTGTTAGGGGTTGTGTTTTTTTATGATCCAAACTAAAAAGGATGCGGAAGATTCCGCACCCTACTGTAAATTATTTTTTTATATTACTGAGCGCATTTCGACCTAAACGTTCCATCAATTGCTGCTTGTAGAGACTATTAATGACGACATGTTGACCGCAACTGCACCAATATCCATCTTCGCGGGGCCGGGGATCATAATCGTTAGGAACCAGTCCGGGTACCTTGCTACCAACATGGCCAATGGCGTAGTTTTGAGCGGTTGGTGGCCTCTGTAAAGTAAGCTCTCCTTGCGTATTCCAGGTTACATAATTCGCGCCTGCCCAGCCATGTCCGCTGCCTAACCACGCCCTATCCCGAATAGAGATGGAAGCTTTGATATTATCGAACAGGCCTCCGACTGACCAGCGATGATGAGGTTCACTGGTGTTATAATTTTTAACAGCTTCTCCATCCAGAAATACATTCGGCCCCGGTACCCAGCTATCGACGGTGAACGCATGCCGCGCCGTCTCTGTATAAATACGTTGAGCGAGATTTAGCTGGCCCATCTGATGTATGACATAACGGCGCCCCCCTGTAACCACACTGATCATATCGTACATTTGACTGTCCTGAACCGTAATCCATTTGGAATAACGCTTCATTTGAACGAGAGAATAGGACAGATGGTAACCTCTCACTTCTCGAACCCAGCCATTCTTCACACTGTTGAACACGACGAAGCGTTCAGCATGCTTTTCGTCCGCATAATAAGGATCCGTTGTATCGTTATCCATCTTAATATCTATAATGCTCGGGTCAAAATCGGACTCTACCCTCATATTCTCTACCCCCACCTGCTGAATGCGGGCATGGTCTGTATATTTATAGATCTCTCCGCCGCCCCACTGACGTTCGATAGCATTCGCTAATGGGGCATCGACCGTAATCGTATTACCTACAATAGCAGTAATGACTCGGTCAAAATCCAGATTGAACGGTGACCATTGGGTTACGGTTCCACCCGGGCGCTTATATATGTTATCCATACCAATTTCGTGAATCCAGTTTTTATTACCTATTCTGCGGACTATGATCTGTTCTCCAACATGATAAGTACTCGCGTCTTCTACATGGAAAGAACGCGAGCCTGAAGGTACATACAAATCTGAAATCATCTGCTTCGAGTTGCTGTCCAGTATAAGATCTGCATTCTCACCAATTTCAACTAGATTTCGTTGTTTCGCTCCGGTACCATAGAGAATGGTGCCCTCTTTGTCCTGACCTTCGCCGCGAAGGACGATCCCGCTTGCTTTAATGAACAACGTGCCTCCGACTTCATATCTGCCTTTTTTCAAAAGGACTGCCCCGCGGAATCCGTCCTTATCGAGCGGGAGCATGGCCAACTGATCAATCGCCACCTGAATACGTTCCGTCGCGTCTCCGTCCAAGGGTAGAACGATCGACTTAACGGGAATATTCGGGATCTCAACACCACCACCTCTATAACCCGCATTAGAAAAGTCCAAGATCCGATTACCTCTATAATCCCCGATATACATCATCATTCCATCGTTACCAAGGAAAGCAATTGTGCTCTGTCCCGCGGGGATGCTCTTTGGATCCAGCACGGTAAAATAATATGAGTCATACTGAGGAGCTTTTCCATCCTGCTTGAGGGTCATTCGCAGTTCATAAGTACCCAGTAGATCAGCTGTGCCTAACGGTGTCCATTCCATTAACGAGTCTTTAACCATAGGAGTCTCAGGCAACTCAGTCACCAGTTTCGTTCTATCAAAAATCAATTCACCGGCAACCCTTCCGTTAACACACGGTGTGAAGGAAACCGTCGGGTAAACCTGACTTGGGTTGAGGATAGCTGGTTGGCCAATTTCAGTATTCATGTGCGTATGCTTCATTGTGGAATTAATAATAAAGAGTTCATCTCCTTTTCTATATTCACTCTCACATGTCGGATACATATTACCTTGGCTAAAGAAGAATGAACATGTCATTTTTATCGATTGGAATGTGTTTTCTTATTCACCTATTTAAGCAAACCCTTACACCCGCATGGCGCTGAGCAACGATTAAGCCAAACTAAAGACAAGTTTCTAAAGGCACTAAATGGTAGATGAAAGTTTGGCTTAGGTAAAAAAAAGGCGCAATCCCCTAGGGCATCACGCTTTTTTATCTAGCTTAGATTTCCTATAACTGGGTGTGGCACATAAGGCTCTTCCAGACTCGCTATTTCACTTGGCTCCAGCTTCACTGATAACGCTGCAACGGCGTCCTCCAGATGATTAGGTTTGGTTGCACCAATGATAGGCGATGTTACTGGCTCTTTTTGCAGAACCCAACCAAGCGCTACTTGTGCTCGTGGAATCCCGCGCTTAGCCGAAATTTCGGCAACTACCTCAACAACCTTGCGGTCAGCCTCAGCCATTTTTGCATAAAATGCCTTTCCGACTTCGTCTATCTCTGAACGAGCCGTTTGTTCATTCCAATCACGGGTTAGTCGACCTTTAGCAAGCGGACTCCATGGAATCACACCGATTCCTTCTTCCCGGCAAAGAGGCAACATTTCCCGTTCTTCTTCCCTATAGAGTAGATTCAAGTAATTTTGCATAGAGACAAATTTAGTCCAACCGTTACGCTCAGCAACATGCTGTGCCTGCAAGAACTGCCAAGCATACATAGAGGACGCTCCAATATATCTAACTTTACCTGCCTTTACTACGTCATGAAGAGCCTCCATGGTCTCTTCGATAGGGGTGTCATTATCCCAACGATGGATCTGGTATAGGTCCACGTAATCTGTGCCCAGCCGTTTTAGACTGTTATCTATTTCGGTCATAATCGCTTTGCGTGAAAGTCCTGCTCCATTTTGTCCCTGATGCATCCGGAAAAACACCTTTGTAGCAATGACTACCTCATCGCGGCGAGCGAATTCTTTTAAGGCACGTCCGACAATTTCTTCACTTGTTCCGTCAGAGTATACATTAGCCGTATCAAAGAAGTTGATGCCAAGCTCCAATGCTCTTTTAATAAAGGGTCTGCTCTGCTCCTCATTTAGCGACCACGGAGCCATTCCACGTTCAGGTACTCCGTAACTCATACAACCAAGACAAATTCTAGAAACATCCAAACCCGTACGACCAAGTTTTGTATATTCCATTACTTTGTGCCTCCTTTAGATTTTGGGTTTGTTTACTCCTAAACTGCGTCGAATTTCCATATCTGGTGACTCGGCCAACTTAACAACTAATGCAGCCACACTTTTTCGCGACACTTCTCTCCCTTTAAAAGGTTCACCTTTCTGAGTTGTTTCGTAGTCTATCTCATCTTTATAGGTAAACCATCCAGGTCTTAAAATTGTATAGTTAAGATTTGAAGCTTCAATGATCTCTGCTGATTTACGATATGGATCCAATATACTACTGTACTTCTCGCCAGGAACTTCATCGTAAATGCCCATTGAGCTGATAAAAATCAAACGTTTAAGACCAGTGGTGTTCATTGTTTCAACGATAGTTTTAGACATTTTCTCCAAATTACCTGCCAGATTAGCATAAATAACATCTTGCCCGATCATTGCTTCTTTTAATTGCTCACCATCCAACACATCTCCTTCAACTATTCGAGCACGGCTGGATGTTATATGGCTTAATCTGTCCGAGTTGCGGAGATAAAGTGTTAACCGGGCATCGGTTTCGTTCAAAAACAAATCAATCGCATGTTGTGCAATTCCGCCATTAGCGCCTAAGATCAAAACATTGCTCAATTTCAAAACCCCTTTCTTAGTTCTAATTATGCGATAAATGAAGTGAACGCCGTTATCTCAATTATCTTAAATGATTGCCTATTCCTCTCACTATCACTAACACAAAAGATGTTTTTACTTTATAATTGAATAAGAACAAAACATTAGGAGGAGCACATGTCTAAAGAATTACTAGAGCGGAAAGAAGAACTCGCCAGATTGATTGAACATCATTCGAGCCAGGATGGAGTGTATGAGACCGCTATCCCCTCATTGTTTGTGATTCGTAACTCCAATGTGACCGAGCCAGTATACAGAGTATACAAACCTTCTTTATGTTTCATTGCGCAGGGAACAAAAGAGATCTTATTGGCCAAGGAGCGTTTTGAGTATGGTCCCGCAAATTATCTAATATCATCAATGAATTTACCCGTTATCGGTCAGATTATAAAAGCTTCTCCCAACGCACCCTATTTAAGCTTCAAACTAGAATTTACGCAGAGTCAGATATTGAAGGTACTAAATGATTCCGAATTTAAACTCGCTCCGAAAGAAAATGCTAAGCGAGCTATGTATGTCGGACAAATAGAGTTATCACTATTGGATGCGATCCTGAGATTGGTACGTTTGCTGGATGATCCCCAAGACATTCCGTTTTTGGCTCCGATTTATACTGATGAAATTCTATACCGGCTTCTGCAGGGACCATATGGAGTTACACTCGCTCAAATTGCGATGGAAGGTAGCAGCACCTACCGCATTCGGGAGGCCATCGAACAGATTATCGAGAACTGTGATAAACCTTTGCGGATTGAAGAGCTTGCTGAAACAGCCAGTATGAGTATTTCTTCGTTCCATAGACACTTCAAAGAAGTAACTGCCATGAGTCCTATTCAGTTTCAAAAGCATCTGCGCTTACAGGAAGCTCGCCGCCTTTTATTATCTGAATCAGCGGATGCAGCGGATGTCGCGTTCCGTGTTGGCTATGAAAGTGCATCACAATTCAGCCGCGAATATTCTCGGATGTTTGGTTCACCACCTAGAGCAGACATCAAGCGTTTGAAGGAAAATATGCTCATAGGATAAAAGAACGTGTTCTTTATTCACAATGTGGAACTATCCGCTAAAGACCAACATGTATAGGTAACCTTTGCGCACACACTGAATCTATCGGGCTTATCGCTATTGAGCTTATTACTATCGGACCCAGAGGACCTTAAACGCAGTATTATCTCACATTTGGGATGCTAAAGGACCGCATAGCCGCTATTGGCTCCAAAAACACTCAATCTGAATCGCTTTCGAAGTAATAGCTGCACTGGGGTCCGAAACTATGCTCAAAAAGGGATAAATACGCAAATAACGTCCTCTCGGTCCTTAAGCCCAAGAGGTTGATAAATACAAGCCGAGGCAGTCAACCAACTACGACAAAAAAACAACGATATCCAAACAACAACAACAACAACAACAACCAAAAACCACAAAGCAGCGATTCATCCATACTTGGAGAATCGCTGCTTTGTGGTTTTCACAAGATCACACTGCTTTTTCTGACCATCACGTAGCCGAACGCCTTTTATTTCTTTTGATAGCTAAACCAATCATAATAAGCAGTTGTCCGATTAGGAGAGTAGTTATACATACCAAAGAATACTCCAGTAAATCCGCCTACGACTTCAGTAGATATCAAGTGTGTCTCGGCTTCGCCAAGCAGATGCCATATTTGATCCACACCTCGATAGTAAAACATATATTTTTCAGGTAAAGCCTGGATTCTCAATTCTACCGCCGTGCCTTCGAAAGGCGAAGAATATGCCACATCACTAATGCTCCCTACCTGTCTGCGCAACGCTATAACCTTTATACCTTCCATCTGCGTTAGTCCAATTGCGTAGTGATACTGCTGATCCATAAAAACTACAAGACCAGCTTCGTCACCATCAAGAGGGCTAAATTCCATTTTGGTGGTAATTTCACAATTCAAATGCCGTTGTCTACAGCCAATAAAAGCAGGCGTTCCCTTTTCGTTTAATCTCACATCTGATCCTCGTAAAGCTAGCCACCCTCCCCGTTCCTGCAATGACCAATCCACCTTATTAGCATTACGAATAAAATTCCAGCTCATTCTTAGGTCAGATTGATTAAAATCGTCTGTTTCAGGCTCTTCTTCCCACGGCGTTGGTGAAGGCAGGTCCGCTTCCATTTCTAATCCAACCACTCCGTTATCACCAATCATTGGCCACCCCTCCTCCGTCCAATGAACCGGAGCCAAGTATGTCTCTCTGCCAAGATGATGACGGTAAGGATAACCTACTGGTCGAATCCCCAAAAATACTGCCCACCAGCTACCATCCTGAGCTTCAACTAAATCGGCATGCCCTGTAGCTTGTATGGGGTAATCTGAACTTCGATGAGTCAAAATCGGATTGTGAGGAGACGATTCATAAGACCCGTATGGCGATCTACTTCTTGCTATAGTCTCCATATGTCCATATTCTGTCCCACCTTCTGCACACATCAAGTAATAGTAATCGTTTATTTTGTAAAGATGTGGACCCTCAGGGAATTTCCCTCCGCTGCCAGTCCAGATCAAGCGTGTATCGCTAAGCTTTTGCCCCGTTTCAATATCAATCTCACATTGGTAGATCCCCATCCCTTGTTCAGAGCCTGTGCTTGTGAAATAAACCTTTCCATCATCAAAAAACAAGGAGGGATCAATGCCTTCCTGCTCCACATAAAGTGGATCCGACCATTCGCCTGCCGGGTCATCTGCCCAAACGTAGAAATGACCTCCGCTATCCTGATTTGTCGTAACCATATAAAAACGTCCGTTATAATAACGAAGAGTCGGCGCCCAAACACCTCCGGACACCACGGATTCATCAAATTGAAGCTGATTCTCACGAGTCAAACAGTACCCAAGCTGCTTCCAATGCACCAAATCCTTGCTGTGCCAAATGGGTATTCCCGGAGAATAAGCAAATGAACTGTTTACCAGATAATAATCCTCGTCTACTCTGCAAATGCTTGGATCTGGATAAAACCCCGGGATAATCGGATTCTTATATTTCATGTAGTATTCTCCTTCTCTATCTTAATCACTGAAACCTATGTCAAGGATTATATGCTTCAACTGGATAGAAAGCCTTGATTATTCGGTCCTAAAATAGCATGATATAGACATTCATCTAGGCAAGCTTTTGGAGGGTAACGAGTTGAGTGAATTTTATTTAAAATGGTTTACATCTGATCGTCAATTACCATTTTTTATTCAATACGGCTATCACGACGAAGACACAGATCTACATAGACATGCGGACTTTTCAGAGCTCGTAATTGTAATGAGTGGCACAGCTACACATATTGTTAATACTGAGGAGTCTTTTATCAAAAAGGGAAATGTGTTTATAATTAATGGTTCGACCCCGCATGCTTTTAAAGATCCTCAAGATTTCAAGATCTGCAATATTATGTTCCAGCCTGAAATGCTATCGACAGCTGGAGCAGATTTGCGGACATCCAACGGCTTTCAAGCATTATTTGTGTTGGAACCCCTGTATCGCCATAAACATTCCTACACAAGCAAACTCAGCTTGCCGATTCCTAACCTGGAGTATGTCTCTTTTCTCATAGCGGGCATGATTGAAGAATATCACAACAAGCTACAGGGTTATCAGACCATGCTGGGCTCCAAGTTTATGGAACTGGTCGTCTATTTGTCCAGACATTATGACCAACAGGAAAAAGGGATTCAGGGGAACCCTCTGATACATTTGGCGATTGCACTCTCATATATGGAAGATCGTTATCTTGAGCCCTTAACACTGGATCAAATCGCCAAACATTCGGACATTTCAGTCAGACACTTAAACCGGATCTTTCGCTCCTACTATCAGACAACCCCGATCGCTTATCTTCATCGTTTACGTCTGGAACGGGCTTGCGGGCTATTAAGGCATTCTAACCTCAGTATCACCCAAATCTCACATGAATGCGGGTTTAGTGATAGCAATTATTTTACCCGCCAATTCACTAAAATCTATGGGATCTCACCTAAGGTCTATAGGAACAAGCTTTGAGAGTAAAAAAGAACACCAGGCAGCGATTCTCCTATTATTGGAAAATCACTGTCTGGTGTTTTTGGATTAATGCGGCTTACCTGATCAGATTATGGGCAAGTGAATATAAACAAACTAATGGTCGATAATCGCTTTTAACAAACCTTGGACTTGAAGCGATCGGAAGTTCCTCTCCGCATTCATGTAGCTCCACGTTTTAATGGAATCTGGGAGATAACTGCATTCTATACACTTATTCCGTACGCAAAAGGAAACTTCATACTTTAACTGCATTCTATACAACTAAAAACAACCAAACCCACCTAATGGGTAGAAAATCAAGGAAATAGATGTACGAAGTACACTTATATCCACGAGCTGAGTGATTTGAAGGAATATAGTTGTACAAAATACAGTTAAACGTTGGTAAACATCGCTGACTTCGGCTCTACGGGATTATCCTCCCTCATTGATTATTTATTAATTAAAACCAACGATGGAATGTGGTACATAAGGCTCCTCTAAAAACGCAATTTCTTCAGAGGTTAAAGTAATGGATAACGCATTTACGGCATCTTCGAGATGCGATGTTTTTGTAGCCCCGATGATAGGTGCTGTAACCGGTTCTTTTTGAAGCAACCAAGCAAGAGCGATATGAATCCGTTGAACACCGTGTTTTTCCGCGATTGTTGCAACTCGTTCCACGACTAATTGATCGGTATCGGCAGTTCCATCATATTTAGATTTTTGAATCTGATCAGTTTCTGAACGATGAGTTGATACCGCCCAGTCTCGTGTAAGTCTTCCTGATGCAAGGGGACTATAGGGAATAACACCAATATTCTCTTCCTTACAAAGCGGCAGCATCTCTCGTTCTTCTTCACGATAGATAAGATTGAGATGATTTTGCATAGATACAAATCGGGTCCAACCGTTTTTCTCCGCTACATATAACGCTTTTTGAAACTGCCAAGCATACATTGCTGAGGCACCTATGTATCTTGCCTTACCAGCCTTCACTACATCATGAAGAGCTTCCATCGTTTCTTCGATAGGTGTGTGATAATCCCAACGATGAATCTGATATAGATCTACATAATCTGTTCCCAATCTCTTGAGACTCTTATCAATCTCACTCATAATTGCTTTCCGGGATAATCCAGCTCCGTTCGGACCTTCATGCATACGGTTAAAGACCTTAGTTGCTAAAACAATCTCGTCTCGATTGGCATAATCCTTAATCGCTCGTCCAACGATTTCTTCACTCGTTCCATCGGAGTATACATTCGCTGTATCAAAAAAATTAATACCCAGGTCAAGCGCTTTTTTTATGATAACACGGCTCTGCTTCTCATCAAGCACCCATTGATGGATCCAACGTTCGGCAACACCAAAGCTCATACAACCTAAACACAGTTGGGATACGTCCAGCCCCGTTTTTCCAAGTTTTGTATACTTCATATATCTCGAATCCACACTTTCTAATTAAATTGTAATATCCTATTGCGCTGTCTTAAAGTGGTAAATATTAATTCATAAAAAAAGGTCCAACGCATACCGATTAAAAGGAACTGGGGAATAGTTAACACTTCCGGCAGTACATTGGACCTAATCGATGATTTAAACAGCGTTTGAATAAACTGAATTTATATTCAATCCTGGTCCATGTCAAGCCTACTAATCAAGTAATAACAGCATTTGAATCAAATCTTGTTCATCCGCCTCTTTCCGAGTAAGCCTGTGTCCGAAGATTCTTCATTTCATAAAATAGCTTAATAAGGTTTCTGCGCTTCTACTTGGGAATATGAGGTGACATGATGTTATTTTCTGCACAAGGGGTACCACCCCAAGGATATTACCAAAGCATCTGGGACTTTACTTCCCACAACGAAAACAGTACAAAGGAAGCTGGGAATGTCGTTCCTTTTGACTTCGGACGGGCGGCTGAGTTCAAAGCGCCCAAAAGCATTGAAACGAGCATTGCTCCAGCACTAACACCTTATTGTTTAGAACCCTTTGGCGGATACGTAGCCGCCATTTCCAGAGGGAAGGTATGGGGAGAATCTGGTGCTGTTCTAACACCAGAAGGGAAATTGATCTTTGATCTTTCCCAAGAATATGATGCTGAACAATACAGGATGCTTGAAGCAGATGAGCACCCAGTGTTTCACCGGTGGAACCATCCTCAGCTTCAACATTTTGCCGGGACCGCGGCGTTGTTAACATTTTGCGGAGCCCATAACTATTTTCATTGGATGTATGATGTACTTCCTAGATTAGCTATGCTTCAATCGAGCGGAATCACTTACTCCACTATTATCATGAATCCAAATCCGTACGGACCCTTTGTGGAACAAACGTGGGCCATGCTTGGGATATCCGAGTCATTGGTGATCCGGACGAATTCAGAAGCATATGTTCAAGCTGACCAGCTACTTGTCCCTTCCTTAATGATGAATTCACATTATCCTCCTTGGACCACGGATACACTGCGGAGATTTTTGTTACCGCATAGAGAAACAACACTAGCCACTCCGGAACGTTTTTATATCTCACGAAAAAAAGCAAGCTCAAGAAGGTTGGTTAATGAAGATGATGTCATCCGCTGCCTAGAGAAATTTAATATCGTACCGATTTGTCTAGAAGACTGGACGGTTGCCCAACAAATCCAATTATTTGCCTCAGCGAAAGTAATCTTAGGTCCGCATGGTGCTGGACTCGCTAATCTGGCTTTTTGCCAGCCTGGAACACAGGTCATTGAAATTTTCCATGCCCAGCATGTTGTTCCAACCTATTGGATGATCAGCAACCATAATAATCTCGAATATTATATGGTGTACGGGCAAGGTGTAGCAGATCCTGCGATTCGTTTTCCAGGACTGGAAGACATCTATGTAAACGTAGATCGTCTGAAACAAACGATGCATCTGGCAGGCTTGGAATGAGAAGTTTGCTTACTACTTTCTCAAATTCAAAAAGCGCAAAGCATATTTTGCTTTGCGCTTTTTAAGAAACATAGATTTAATCACGCTGTGTTACATACTTCAACCACAGCCTATCATTCGCAAGTTTTTTTTCACTTTTAAGCTGAAATTTGCTGGGGGCTGCAGTTTCATAGATGCATCCATTTCATATAAGGTCACAGAATTAGAGGAACCATCTGCGATGGGAACTATAACCAAGCTCAACTCATCAATTAAATCTTCATTCAGGAAAGAGCCATATAAAACGCCCCCACCCTCCAGCATCAATCCATCGATTGGAAATAAATGAGTACTTCAATGATATGATCCTCTGTTCTATTGTGACTTCCTTCTGAAATTCAAAACTCAAGATGCGCTTAAAAAGGCTGTTATTGAACTAACGTTTGAGAAATATTTTGACGACATTACCATACAGCATCTTTCCGACATAGCAAATGTAAGCCGCGGAACGATCCACCTTCATTATCTGGATAAATATGATTTGTTAGATTAGCTTATAGAGGAACATATAGAGGAACATATAGAGGTCTTAAGATCACTTTGTGAATCCGCGTCTGAATTGGATTTTATCGAGACAACGTTGATCTGGACGGAATACTTCGATAGAAATTATTCTTTCTTCTCTATGATGTTAGCGAGGTAAGTTGCTCCTTATTTTCGAAATCGTTTCTTAAACTTTCTTCTCGATGAGTTTCGGCATGAAGTAAATGTCACCGCAGGAATAAACCAAGGGTTAAATGAAGAGGTTATTATTAGTTTTGTTGCATCGGCTTATGCAGGGGTAGTGGAATGGTGGTTCAAGAATGAAAGACCTGTAACCTATCAAGTCTTGGCTGAACAACTCGGAACATTATTAGAGAGGAATTTATAAAAAAAGCGGCGATTCTCCTATAATAGGTGAATCGTCGCTCTTTTTTATCGGGCATTCATTACGCAATAGATTACACATTTTTTAAGGACTTCGGACCCAGATGACGTTATTTGGTAGTTTTCGGCTCTTGAAGCAGGGCTTCGGACCTCAAGGACGTTATTCCTTAGAAAGTGACTTATATTTGGTGTTTTTCACACCAAATAGCTGCAGTGGGGTCCTTTAATCTTCTGAAAATCAGAAAATCTCGCCTTTACGGTCAGATGAGTCCGATAAAAGCATCTACTTACAAATGTTATCGGTTCAAGTAAATGATTCTTTTAAATCGCACGTTTGAACTGGGTATTGTACAGCTCGTAATAAACACCTTGCAGCGCAAGAAGCTCTTTATGACTGCCTTGCTCGGCAATTCCGCCACCCTGAATAACGAGTATACGATCAGCATCCTGAATGGTACTAAGCCTATGAGCGATCACAAAGCTTGTTCGTCCCTTCATTAGCTTTTCCATCGCCTGTTGAATATGCATTTCCGTACGCGTATCCACACTGCTGGTTGCCTCATCTAGGATCAAAATAGCTGGATCAGCTAGAATGGCGCGGGCAATCGTTAAAAGCTGACGCTGGCCGTGGCTCAAATTACTGCCTTCCGCATGGAGAATAGTCTCATATCCATGCGGAAGTCTATTGATAAAGGCATCTGCATTGGCCAAACTTGCCGCTTCCTCTACCTCTTGGTCTGTCGCATCAAGACGGCCAAAGCGAATATTTTCCCGAATCGTTCCCGAGAATACATGCGCGTCTTGCAATACCATTCCCAATTGACTACGAAGTGCATTTTTATCTAGCTCTCCAATCTCGCGCCCATCAATGAATATGGAGCCGCTGCTCAAATCATAGAATCTGATCAGCAAGTTAACAATGGTCGTTTTTCCAGCACCCGTTGGGCCAACAAGTGCAATTTTTTCTCCGGGTTTTGCTTCAAACGTAACCCCACTCAGAATTGGTGAATCCGGCTTGTAAGCAAATGAAACGTCTTTGAAAACAACGTTCCCTTTTAACCTAGGCAGATCGTCACTTTGTTCATCACCGTCACCATATTCGGATGGCATATCCATTACTTCAAACACACGCTCCGCACCAGCAATTGCCGACTGAATTAGATTGTACTGGTTAGCAAGATCGGAGATCGGTCGTCCGAACTGTTTGGAATACGTAAGGAAGCTAACGATTACGCCAACCGTAGCCATGTTATGAAAAGCCATCCAGCCGCCCACCCCGGCAATGATCGCAAATCCAAGGTTATTAATCATATTCATGACCGGTCCCACTAATCCGGATACAATTTGTGCCTTAATGCCGACTTTATTCAACTCTCCGCTGATTTTGCGGAACCGTTTCACTTCTGTCTCTTCCCTGCTGTATTGTTTGACCACTTTTTGTCCGCTGATGGTTTCTTCGATAAATCCACCCAGCTCACCTAGATGGCGTTGCTGATTTTTAAAATAAGTTCGACTTAAACCTATGATTTTACGGCTGGACAATAACACAAGAGGGATCGTTATCAGTGAAACTACGGTCAACGGAACGTTCATCATTAACATGATCACTAGTGAACCACTTAGTGTGATCAAACTGTTTAATAACTGGGTCACACTCTGATTAAGTGTACTGGATACGCTCTCTATGTCGTTTGTTGCCCGGCTCATTAGTTCTCCGTTAGCTTGCGTGTCAAAAAACTTAATCGGTAGCTGTTGATATTTGCTGAACAGATCACGACGCAGCTCAAACACGGTATTCTGTGAAACAGAGGTCATAACATAGGCTTGCACCCAAGCAACTACACTGCTTAGCCCATAAATACCTATTAGGAGTAGACAAAAGCGAATAAGACCCTGATAATCGTGGGGAATTACGGCAGTATCAATCGCTTTACCGATTAGATAAGGCCCAATCAACGAAAGGATTGCATTCAACACTGTAAATACATATACAATGATTAGCCCGAACCGCTGGCGGTTCAAATACGTCCAAATGCGTTTGAGTGTGCCCGCTTGATTCTTAGCGCGTACGATTGGCACAGCTCCGCCCCGTCCAGGGCCAGATCCAGGCCCAGATCCAGGTCCGAATCCGCCTGATCGATTAAAAGGAGTGGTGTTCATGCCGTTATTAAGCTTTGACATAAGGCACCTCCTCTCCCTTCATCTGTGATCTCCAAATATCTCTGTATATTTCACTGCTGTTCATAAGCCCATCATGTGTACCTTGTACAGCAATTCGGCCGTTTTCTAATACCAGAATACGATCAGCATCAATTACAGAGGTGACACGCTGAGCTATCAAAATATTCGTGCTGCTGCGCAGCCGTGTTTTTAACATCTGCCGGATTCGTGACTCTGTCGCTGCATCGAGCGCACTAGTGCTGTCATCCATAATGAGGATTGTTGGCTGAATTAAAAGTGCCCGTGCAATCGAAAGCCGCTGCTTTTGCCCACCGGACAGGTTAATGCCACGCTGGCCGAGCTCTGTATCGTAACCCTGTGGAAGTTCTAAAATGAAATTGTGAGCTTCAGCGGCGATTGCTGCTTCTTCCACATCCTCATCTGTGGCATCCGGTCTGCCATATCGGATATTATCGCGGATAGTACCGCTGAACAGAATAGCCTGCTGCATAACATATCCGATTCTGCTACGCAAATCTTCCAGAGCAATCATACGAGTGTCGGAGCCATCAATAGTGATAGATCCAGAGGACACTTCGTAAAACCGGGGAATGAGGCTGACCAATGATGATTTACCAGTACCGGTGGCACCAAGAATGGCCACTGTTTCTCCTGGCTCCGCAGTGAAATTAATACCGTCTAACACTAGATTTTCATCCGTAGGATCATAAGCAAAAGATACATTGTCAAATACGATCCGACCGTTGTGTATGGCATCTTTTTTAGCGTTGGTAACTTCTGTAATCTCACTAATGGTGGAAAATACTTCATTCTCCCGATCGGCAGAAACCTTGGCTCGTGAGAAGAAGGTCAACATATTGCTTAACATCAGCATTGACATCAACAATTGGGTTATATAGTTAATAAAAGCGATCAGCTGACCAACTGGCAGCCCACCGTTCCAGCTTTGCACTCCCCCAAACCATAGTACAGCAACAATACTGGCATTTAGTACAAGCATCATTAGCGGCATATTTAATGACATTAACCGTACCGCTTTTATCGCAATTTCTGTATAATCCTTGTTAGCTGTATTAAAGCGTTTCTGTTCATGGTTAGCGCGGACGAATGCTTTGACTACACGGATGCCCGATAAATTTTCCTGCAACACTGTGTTCACACCGTCTAATTTGACCTGCATTTTCTGAAACAAAGGAAAAGAAAGCCGGATTAATCCATATAATATTAAACTCAAGAGTGGCACGGCAACGGCTAGGATGAGGGTCAGCATAGGACTAATCCGGATCGCCATCACCAAGCTTCCGACTAATAGCAATGGAGATCGAATACTCCGTAAAATCATTTGCACAAAGGTTTGCAGCTGCACCACATCATTTGTTAACCGCGTAATCAGTGAGCCCGTCTTCAATTGATCCAGGTTCTTGTTAGAAAATTTCTGAATATGTTCAAACAAGCTAATCCGTAAATCATTACCAAAGTTTTGAGAAGCAATACTCGAAAAAATAGTGCAGCCCACCCCACCAATTAGACCGATAAACGCTACACCGAGCATGATCAGTCCGGTCGAGAAAATATGAGACAAATCTTTTGTCATAACACCCTTATCCACAATGCTCGCCATGAGCGTGGGCTGTAGTAAATCCATAGTCACTTCGACCAGCATCAGCAATGGTGCCAACACACACCAAATCCAATATGGCCTCAAATAATGCTTAAGCTTCCACATTCCGCCACCTTCAATTGTTTAAGATAAATACGTGATTTTAGAACTAATCGGTGTTCTGGGTTTCGCATTCGGCACTTCCTCCGGATACCCCATTCCAAATATCCCTATAACATCGTAATTTTCTTGAACAGTAAGAAGCTCACGATTATGAGGCAAAGCCCCCAACGAAGCCCAATACGTACCTACACCTGCTTCATGTGCAGCTAATAGGAAATTTTGTACGAAACAAGCAGCAGCCATAACATTCTCATCGCGTTCAAACGCAGTTGCGGCAGGCTTAGACAGAACTGCAAAAACAACAGGTGCGTTGCCAAAATCCGTCTTATGTTTTAATTTCGCTCTAGTATTGGGTCCGATGAAAAGAAGCTCCCAAGGTTCGGTCATACGATGATTAGGAGCGTAACTTGCAGCCTCCAGCCATGAATGTAACTCCTCTTCACGAATTGGAGTCTGTTTGAATTGTTTTGTACTTCTGCGGGTTTTAATGAGCTCAGTTATTTTCATCTTTTTCTTTACTCTCCTCTTTTTTAACATTTGATGTTGTATCTTCTGGAGCGATCTCATGAATCTGAAAGATTTGTTTAAACTCTTCAATGATCGCTTCCGTTGCTTTTAATTCACCGCTAACCACTTGTTTAATCGATTCAAGCTCTGGCTGATTTAACTGCCGCTGTAATGTAGCCCGGTTAACCATAAGCTTATCTAAAAAAGCGATGGCTCTGCCACGGCGAAAAGTTTGAGCACTTTTAGGATGTTGATCCATTGATTCCGTCATCCCATGTTTCATAAAGCCACGATCTCTGTGTTCACCACGTCCCTCACGATCTCTGTGCTCTCCATGCTCTCTATGACCGCCACGTTTGCCGACATGTCCTTCACGCATTTTATTTCCTCCTTTTGTAATGTATACATTTGTATACGAGATCTTCATGTATACAAATGTATACGATATAAACCATTTCTGTCAAGATCATTTTTCCATTTTGTAACATCATTATTGCTTACTTTATATCTGGAAAAACAATAAAAAAACCCGCATATAGTGCGGGCTTAAAGAGAAAAATCATCAAATTCAACGGAGTGATTTATAGGGAAAAACTATTTTTCTTATACTCCTGAACGGACACTCCCATTACTTTTTTAAAACAGTTACTGAAGTAAAATGGATCTTTAATGCCTACCTTCTCAGCAATTTGATAAGCTTTCCAATCCGTTTCATTCAGAAGCTTCACCGCTTTTTCCATTCTGCACTTGAGAAGATACTCCGTAAAGCTAACCCCTGTGTCCTGCTTAAAGATCCGGCTAAAGTAACTGGAATTCATGTGGAATTTATTCGATACATAGGATAAAGACATCTCCGGAATGTGCATCTCCTGTTGAATAAAGTCTTTAACTTCATGGATAATGTTATTGGTTTTTTTGCTTCGTGCCCGGGTTACTTGAGAGGTTACCTTTTCTGTGAGTTCTAGCAATGTCTGTTGCATTTCTGGCAGGCTATCAAGCTCAAAAATCCTTTTATATGGCGAAATATCGAAAGAAAGATTATTATCTAGTTTAACTCCCATTTCAGCGAGTGAATTGATTAATGTGGAGACAAATTGAGCGGAAACCAACCTAGCTCTTTCCACAGAAAAAGCCTTGGACTTCTCCAAATCCTGAAACATTTTCTCGATGGATTGCATAGCCTTGTCTAAGATACCAGCTTTTACAAAAAACAAAATTTCCTCAATTTCATTCGTCTTAACTTCCCAGGATCGGCCCCCGAAATGAATTTCATCATTAAAAAAATAGATGGCGTTACTGCCCTTTAACTTACCATATCTAACTGCCTCCAGCGCCTCTTTATAGGATTCTTTGATCCTATTGAAATCCGTACAGGTACTACCTACGCCAATGGATGCTTTATATTCAAGCTTTTCATGGAGCGATTGGGCCAGCCACTCTCCAATCTTCGTAAGATTCTGATTATCTTTTCTATTAAGAAGGACAATCCGTTGACTGTTATCAAAAAAAACTTCAATTCCCTCATACTCTTCAAGCGCGTAATCAATAAACCTCTTACAACGCAAAGACTGCAGGATTCGTTGTTCCTCCCCTTCTTCTAAGGGAATTTGAAGTTCAATGAGCATGATTGAAAACAAGCTGTTCGCTGAGTCAGGAAAAAAGTAATGGAATCGGCTAACCAGCTGATCGGGGTCCCAGAGGCCTGAAAGCAAATCATTTAGAAATTTTTCTTTTAGTTGAACGGCGTTTTCTTTTAACTGTCGATTCAGCTCCTGATATTCGTTCCACCGCTCTGTCTCTTCCCGGATTTTCCCATGAAGATCTACCACAACTCTTCGTACTTCCTCGGCTTGAAGCGGCTTCAAGATAAAATTTTGCACTCCAATCTCCAGGCTTTTTTTTGCATATTCGAATTCGGGATGTGCAGTGATGATTACAATTTTGACTAGCGGATACCTTTCTTTTATCAACCGGCTTAATTCCAGTCCATCCATAAAAGGCATACTGATATCTGTAAATACTACATCCGGTTTCATGGTTTCGATCAGATCTAACGCTTCGCTTCCATTCGAGGCCTCACCTACGAATCTGTAACCAACCGCTTGCCAATCTATAATGATGGGAACAATTTTTCTCGCATTCATTTCATCATCTACAACAATGGCTCTGAGCAGTTCAAGCTCCATGACTATTCCCCTCCTCAAGCGGTAGTTCCAATTCAATCCGAGTTCCTTCTCCCGGTGCACTGACCAAACTACAATTCATGTCCGCCCCATAGTACAGCTTCAGACGCATCAAAGTACCGCGCAACCCAAAACTGGACTCATTTTGCCCATAGGGCTCAGCTTGCATTTCCCGGCGTTTGTCTTCATTCATCCCCACACCATCATCTTCCACGACTAGCTTCAGTCGATTCCCCTGAATTCGGGCAAGGATGCGAATCTTACCACACTCCCCTAAAGGGCGAATACCATGATAAAGCGCATTTTCTACAAGCGGCTGAAGCGTCAATTTAGGTATACGAACATACTTAGCTTCTTCCGGCACATCAATTTCACTGGTGAAAATTTCTGGATAGCGAATATTTTGTATACTCAAATAACTTTTAGTGATCTCTACTTCTTCTCTTAACGTTACTACATCACTGCCCTTACTAAGACTCTGACGATAGAAGGCTGCAAGCTCAGAAATAATCTGGTACGCCTCATTATTATTTCCTGACAAAGTTAAATAGCCAGCTGATTCTAACGTGTTATATAAAAAATGTGGTTTAATTTGCTGCTGCAAAATATCCAATTCGAGTTTCCGAATCAATTTCTGCTCTTCTTTCTCCCGCTTCAGCGCTTGCTCAATGGTCATAATCATATTGTTATACCTATCTTTCAACTGGTTCAGCTCATCAGTTCTAGCCTCGTACCGAACCAAACTGAAATCTCCAATCTCCACTTTTTTCATGGATCGCAGCATATGTAAAATAGGTGTAGTAATGAATCTAGAAATCCAGACGGAACCTAAAAATATAGAAATGAAATTAAACAACATAATCATTAACAGCATCAGATTAAATTGACGATAGGGGCTTTCCCATTCCCCCAGAGGCTGAGCGCTAGTAAACCTCCAACCACGATCCATTGAAACCAGAGAAGAGATCAGATAATTATGATCTTTGATCTTTACGATTTTGCTACTGCCGAGCGGCACATCAAGCATAGAAGAGTTTGTATAAGTCGATAATTCAGGCCGTGTAAAATCAAGGAGTGACTCATATCCAGTTTCGATCATTAAATCAGGTTTATTATCGTTGATCGAACGTTCATAGCTTTTTTTCAGTTCCTGAACAGTAATGTTCACGACTAATACTCCTATTTTCTTGGAAGTGTTCATGTCGTTTACGATGCGAATCAGAGAAATATATTGTGGATCCTGCTGGGGTTCCTTCGTCTCAAAATTGAAGATACCTCCGGCATTTTTCCTCCAAATTGCTTTTCCGTCCAAGGCGACCGCCTCGGAGTACCATTCCGCTGACTCGATCCCATCCGTTCTGATCGGTTTTGCAGACTGCAAATCAATCGCAAACTTACGTCCTGCATTATCGAATAGATAAACAGAAGAGATAGAAGGCTCTGCGAGCATAAAATCTGACAGAGCCACCTCTAGCTTGTAAGTTAAAATCCCGATGTCGTTACCCGCCAGATCACTGCCCAAAATTTCCTGAACCGTATTGTTCGACACGATCATCTTAGAATAATTATTCGTGCTGTCAAGAAGTGATTCGATTCCGGAATTCATGGCGTTTAAGGTTTGAAGCGATACCTCACCTACCTTTTCCACGGTGAATTTCTCATTGATTCGTTGGTACATAATACCGCTTGCAATCATCGAAACCACTAATAAGGCCAAGTAGTAAAAAACGATTTGTGATCGGATACGTGCAAACCTCATCGGTAACCTCCTGGCCGACAATTAAGCGAATACGGACTTTTATTTATAGCTACTTCAATACGACACTAGTATAGCATTTTTCGAAGGATTCCTACCCCATTGCTTTAGCCCTTAACTGCCCCGGCAATAATGCTTTTTTGGACTTGGTTACTTAGGAACAAGTAGATAATGATCATGGGTAGTGTAGCCACAACCATTCCAGCGAACATAGGTCCGAATTCTGTGGCATAGGCACTTTTAAACGAATTGATGGCGACGGTAATTGTTGCTAAGTCAGGATCATTAATGAACGTATTGGCAAACATCAGTTCGTTCCAAGCGGATAAAAAAGTAAAGATGGAAGTGGTTACGATAGCCGGCTTTACAAGCGGAAGCATAATACGGAAAAAAACCTGATAAATATTGCAGCCGTCTACAACGCTGGCTTCTTCCAACTCCCCTGGCAGCGCTCTAAAAAAACCAATCATGATAAAGATTGTAGTAGGAAGTGCACTAACGGTATAAGGAATGATTAAGGCCCACGGCGTATTCAGCAAGCTTGTCATTTTTAACATCTGAAAGACAGGTAGCAGCGTAGCATGAACGGGAATCATCAATCCCAGCATGAAGAAAGTAAGCACCACATTATTAAGCTTCCACTTCATTCTTGCGACAGCAAAAGAAACCATTGCCGATAACAGAGCAGAAATAATGACAGTTACCGTTGTATACATAAGGCTGTTCAAAAAGTTACGTGCGATATTCGCCTTAAAAAGTGCGTAGTCGTAGTTCGCCCACCGCCACTCATTAGGCAAGCCCATCACATTTGAGCCTGTAATTTCTATGTTTGTTTTAAAGGAGGAAAATACAAGCCACACGAGCGGATACAGTTGAATAACGGCGAAAATTAGAAACGCAATTTGCAAAACAACCTTTGGCCAGCGGCGGTTATGTGTTGTTGTCATTAGCTCTCCTCCTTATCATCGTAGGTTCTGATCAGTTTTTGTAGAACTAAGTAGAAAAAGAGACATTCCACAACCATAAACACGGCCATCGCGCTGCCGTACCCATACATATTGCGATTAAAAATCGACGAATACATCAATGTACTTGGAACACTAGTTTCCGGTGTAGGGTAGCCATTGGTCATAATGAAGACTAAATCGAAAAACTTCAAAGATCCCAAAACAGCAAATATGACGCATACCTTCAGTATCGGTGAAATAAGTGGAATAGTGATAGAGAAGGCGGTTCTTATACTTGATGCTCCGTCAATTTTTGCAGCCTCGTACAAATCTTCAGGAATCCCTTTGATTGCAGCGTACATTAGCAGCATATGGTAGCCGATATATTGCCAAACGATTGGAATCATAACACTAATTAGTGCTGTTCCGCTTTCCGTCAACCAATCATGTGTCCAGGAGGACAAGCCTAATTGATTGAGTATCGTATTCAGCAAGCCATATTCAGGCTGATAGATTTTCAGAAACATAACCCCGATGACAGAGGAGGATACCAAGACTGGAATGAAATACAAAGTACGATACAGCTTTTCCCCCCAGACCCCTCTGGCAAGAACCAGAGCGAGCACCAGAGCTATCGGAAGTTGCATGAAAACAGAAAGAACTGCCAGATACAACGTATTAAGTATCGAATGATTAAAATCCATGCCGAACGTATCTGTAAAAAATAAATTCTTATAAGAAGCTAAACCGATAAATTTAGCCGGTTGAATTCCGTCCCAGTCCAGCAGACTGTAATACATGGACTGAAGGATCGGGAAAAAACCAACAAGAATGTATAAAATCAAAGCAGGAACAACAAATACGGCGATAGCCTTTTTGTTTCCGAATACTTGATGCATGCTTCACTCCACCTTTAAATCGAACAGGCGGCGAACAATTCTCACCGCCTGACGCAGATTATTGACCTTGATTGACCTTGCTCTGTAGTTCTTTCGTGTAGTCTTCAGGTGTTGTTTTTCCGGCGACGAATTTCATCAGCGATCCGAACATAGATTCAGTGTCATTACCATTCAGCATTTGATCCCACCAGTAGGAGAAACCTGTTGCAGAAGAAGACAACTCACCAATTTGCAGAGCCAGTGGATTCATTTGAGAAGTGTCACCTACATCAACTTTCCATGCTGAGGAGCCTGAACCAGCCAGGAATACTTCTTTAGACATGGTCTCAATAAAGAACTTGTATACTTCCCATATTCTTTCCTTGTTTTTCAGATCGGCATTGAGCACGAATGTTTCACCCGAACCTCCGAACCACTCGTCAGCATTTCCTTTTCCCCCTGGAATGGTTGGAAATTTAATCGGTACTACTTTACCTTTGACCAGAGAGTTATCATCTTCAATCTGTCCGTTGACCCAAGCACCCATGAACATCATCGCTGCTTTGCCGGATAGGAACATATTTGTCGCGTCATCATAAGAAGTTCCAACAAAATGTTTGCCGAAGGCGTCCGCATCAATCAATTGTTTGTATTTCGCAGCAGCTTCTGTGAATTCAGGTGTATCGAATGATCCTGTTTTCGTTAAAGCGGCATTTACAGCATCCACGCCTGCCATCCGGATGGCTAGAATCGCGTTCCATTGCATTGCTGGCCATCTGTCTTTAGCTCCAAGTGCAATCGGCTGAATGCCTTTTGCTTTTAGTGCTTCAATCGCAGCAACAAGCTCATCCCATGTTTCCGGAATTTTCGCTCCTGCTTGCTCGAATAGTTCTTTATTGACGTACATTTGAGCAGTAGCTATATTGATCGGCAGGCCGTAAAGCTTGCTATCGAAGATGAAATTGTCTGTCGTACCTGGTACGATTTGGTCCAGTGTTCCATCCTTTGCGAGATCATCAATGGACAAAATCCGGTTCCCCGCTATAAATGGCTCAGAGAATCCGCCACCCCAGGTGTAAAAAATGTCGGGCAGTTCATTGGCTGCTGAAGCCGCTTTCACTTTTGTTTTATAAGATTCGCCCCCAACACCCACATGCTCGATTTCTACATTAGGGAATTTAGCCTTGGTTGCCTCAAGTGCTTTATAAAAACCAACAAACCCGCCGTCTTTAGAATTTGGATCCGCGAATTGGGACCACATGGTAATCTTGAGCTTCTCTTCTGCCGCAGGTGTTTTTCCCGTATTGCCTGAGTTTGCATTAGCCTCAGAATTCACGTTATTCCCGTTGTTCCCACCACAAGCAGTGATAAGCATGGACATAGCCATCAACACTGTTAGAGTTAGGTTCATCCTTTTTTTGTTGACTTTTTTCATTCTTTTTCGCCCCCCATTTTTATATTGCTTACAGGACTAATTATATAAATCAATTTATCGAGTGAACATGAAAGCGTTTTACTTAATGATGTATTCTCTTTACATTAGGTATTTTTCTTTATTAGCTACACACAAAGAAGACCTCTGATTGCTTCAGAAGTCTTTTTTTTCATTCATATCAAAACTTAGGGAATGAACACCTCTATATACCTGAGTGGCTTAGGTTCTATCTTCTCTATTATCAGAAGTTATCTCATGAATCTGAAACATATGTATGAACTCATCGATGATCGCTTCCGTAGCTTTTAGTTCACCACTAATGACTTGTTTTGTCGTTTCAATCTCTGACTCTTTTAGCTGCTGCTGCAACGCTGAACGATTAATCATTAGCTTGTCCAAAAATGCGATAGCCCTAGCACGACGAAAGGTCTGAGCGCTTTTGTGAGAATGCTCCGAACCCTCCTTGACTCCATTTATATTCATTTCTCCATGCTCTCCGTATTCTCGATGCTCGTTATAACCGTGCTTATCTATGTGCCCTTCGCACATAATTATTCCCTCCTCTAATTCCACTTACAAATCCATAACCCGTTAATAAGACCGGGCGAGACGGAAGCCAAGATCATCTACGCTAAATGTTGGATGACTACGACGGCGGCATGTGGCTCCACATCCTCTGTCCTCTTCTGCCCAGCTGCCTCCGCGAAAAATTCGATAGGAGCCATACACTTCTTCATCATATAAATCCCAGCACCATTCCCATACATTTCCTAACATATCATAAAGTCCCCATGCATTGGGTTCCTTTTGTCCAATTTCATGGAGTTCGCCACCTGAATTTTGATTATACCAAGCGATATTATCCAATACTCCATATTGATAACCAGAAGTTCCTGCTTTACATGCATATTGCCACTCTGCTTCTGTTGAAAGTCGATAGCCGTCTGATTTCCTATCCCAAATAATGTGCTCACCATCTTCACCTATAGCATAAGCTTCTATCAATCCAACTTTCTGGGAAAGCAGATTGCAAAAAGAGATGGCTTCAAACCATGAAATATTCACAACAGGTTTTAGATCTCCATGAGATGAGTTATTAATTATAGCATTGAATAGATCCACAGTTACAGGATAGGGTGCAAGAAGAAATGGTTTTATTTCTGCTTTCCATTTACGCTTTATCCGATCGTCTCTTAATTCTATTTCTCCCCCTGGAATTGCAACCATTGGATAGTCCAAATCACTCTTAATTTTGATTGACACTCTATCTGCCTCCTAACAATATTTTAATCATGTATTGACGGGTATACAGAATAGAACTATAATCTATACAATTCCTAGTAAGATACTATGAATTATAAAAAAATAAGAAACATTAAATCATACTTGGTTTGTCCACAAGAAGGAGTGTAAACACATGCCAAATGTTCAAACTTTCAAAGCAACTGCTCATTTGCAAGACGGCGTTAAGGTTGTTACTAATGTAAGACAATTCGAGCTGGTCATCGACGAACCGGCAAGTCTAGGGGGGACAGATACAGGAATGAATCCTGTTGAAGCTTTGCTCGCTTCTTTGGGTGCCTGCCAATCCATTGTAGCTCGGGTCTACGCCTCTAAATTTGAGGTGGAGCTTGAAGATTTCAGAGTAGATGTGGAGGGTGACTTGGATCTCGACGGATTCTTCAACCGCTCTGAAGTACGTCCTGGCTATTCCGATATTCGGTATACATTCTACATAAAGACTCCATCCCCTGCTGAGAAGGTCGAACAGTTCGTACAATTTCTGGAGAGTAAATGCCCTGTAGGTGACACCATTGCTGCTCCGGTTAATCTCAAGCTAAATCGTATTGTGATTGAAAATTAACCGTTTTATAATGCTAAGAGGGAATGAAAAAAGGCTGCAAAGTTGCTTAAAAGCGACTAAGCAGCTCTTTTTCATGTCCTGTTCTCCGACTTCATATAATGTTAAAAATGATGCCTTCGGAGGAACCCAAAAAATGACGGATATACTAAGTAAAGTAGATGAAGAAATCGAATATTTGACAACGTTCTTACTACAACAGCAGAAGGATGACGGCTCATGGCATTTTTGTTTTGAGAACGGAATTGTGATCGATGCTTATATGATCATTCTCTTTAGGGTGTTGAACCTACAGAATGAAACGCTCATTCGGCAGCTACATGATCGCATTCTTGATGCACAACAGCGAGAGGGTTGCTGGCAGCTATATAAGGACGAAGAAGCTGGGAACTTATCCACATCAGTCGAAGCTTATTATGCCCTACTCTACTCTGGGTACAGTAAGATAACAGACGAGCCAATACTGCGGGCTAAGCGTTATATACTGTCTAAAGGTGGATTAGGTAAAGTTACAAGTATCTTAACTAGAGTCATACTCGCTGCAACGGGTCAAAGCAAGTGGCCTTTAGCAATTTCTTCGATTCCACTGGAGGTGCTTTTGTTTCCCTCTTACTTCCCTATTAACTATTTCGAATTCTCTGGCTACTCTAGGGTACACCTGACTCCTATGCTCATTATGGCCGATCGGCGATTTTCGGTCACTACAGCCCATGCTCCTGATCTGTCAGATCTTATGGAGACACGGTTGGATGCAGATGAATCGCCTACCCGTGGATACCAGGAGATGCAGGACGTTATTCAAATGGGTTTGAGCAGATTACTCGGAAGTCCACACTACATACATGAAGCTGCCAAAAACAAAGCAGAGCAATATATACTTCAGCGAATCGAATCCGACGGTACTTTTTACAGCTATGCCAGCAGTACAATTCTTATGGTTTTTGCCCTGCTTGCTCTCGATTATGATCGGCAGCATCCAATAATTACACAGGCCATTCAAGGTCTCACCGCACTGCAATGCCAATCAAATCATAATATTACAATTCAAAACTCTCCATCTACAATATGGGATACAGCGTTAATCTCCTATGCTTTACAAGAGGCTCATATTCCGGTTGATCACAAAGGAATAAAGCACGCTGCATCTTATCTTCTGGATAAACAGCATCATAAAACTGCTGATTGGAGCATCCATAATCCGGACACAGTTCCCGGTGGATGGGGATTCTCTGAGTCTAATACAATCAATCCGGACGTCGATGATACAACGGCAGCCTTGCGAGCCATCCGAAGCGTGTCAACAATTCACCCTTCATATTTGGAATCATGGAATCGCGGACTGAATTGGGTCCTAACGATGCAAAATAACGACGGTGGCTGGCCGGCATTCGAAAAAAACACCAATAAAGAAATGCTCACATGGCTCGCTATCGATGGTGCTAAATCTGCAGCCATTGATCCTTCGGAAGCAGATCTTACCGGACGAACTTTGGAGTTTCTCGGAAACTTCGCTGGTTTAAATACACAACACGAGTTCATTAAACGGGGTACGAAATGGCTGATTCAACATCAGGAGAAGGATGGTTCGTGGTACGGAAGATGGGGTGTTTGTTATATTTATGGCACTTGGGCATCATTAACAGGCCTGCAGGCTGTTGGGCTCCCTATAAATCATGATACATTGCAAAAAGGAGTAAAGTGGCTCCTAAGCATTCAGAACTCGGATGGCGGTTGGGGGGAGTCTTGTCACAGCGACCGGCTTCTACAATATGTTCCTTTAGGAGAAAGCACTCCTTCACAAACCGCCTGGGCACTTGATGCGATTATCGCCGTTCAGCCAGAGCCAACAGCTGCGGTGGAAAAAGGAATTCAAAGACTAATCACGTCTATTCATGAAGAGGATTGGAAAACTTCTTATCCCACTGGTGCTGGTCTTCCCGGTAATTTTTATTCCAATTATCATAGTTATCGCTATATCTGGCCACTACTCACACTGAGTCATTACAGAAAAAAATACGGCCAAGGATAATACTCGGTAATACTCAGTAATAACTAGCGTTGTTCTGTTCCACTTCTTAGCTGTCTCGAAAAAGCTTAAATCGCGCCCTATGCCGTCCTTTACGACAAACTGTTCTTAATAACTTGCTCCAGTACGTATTCATCTGTTCAAACTAAACTACATGTTTTCTTTCCATAAAGACCACTTTCTTTTTCTATCAGTAAAAAGCACCAGAGCAGCAATCATCCGTTATAGGAGAATCGTTGTTCTGCTGTTATGAACTAGGGGTTGAATGCTTTTGTCCGTTGCACCTACCTCTAAATCACCCAGTCTTGATCAAGCGTAGAGATTTTCGGACCCAGAAGACGCTATTTGCTTGTTTGTAGGCTTTTGAGTTAGATTACGGACTCCAGTGCAACTATTCCTTAAAAAGAGAGTCATTTTAGATGTTTTTCATAGTAATAACTGCGATGGGGTCCATTAAAATTCCAAATGTAAGCTAAATCTGCTCTTAAGGTCAGCTGAGTCCGATAGCAAATACGTGTGCGCAAAATGTTACCTAATCAATCCAACTTGCCATTTGGATCAGCCCTATAGGAATTACTTAAATTACTTATGAGATAGACTCCATTTTTGCTTTGAGTCAATTGAGCGTAGTTAACACATAGTCAATCAGGCAGCGATCTCCGATAATCAAGGATCGCTGCCTGATATTTTGGATCAGCGGCGTTTTGCCTGAGCAAATTATGACTGTAACTTCTAATATCCCCACTCCGTATATTTGTAGCGCAAGATTTTCACGCAATCTAATGAAATAACTGCATTTTATACACTTAATCCATATTGCTAGGGAATAACTTCGACTTTAACTACATTCTATACAATTAAAATCAAGAGAAATCACCTAGAAGCCTTAATCTCATGAGAATAGATGTATGAAATACAGCTATTTTTGATGCACAACTATTTTGAACGATTATAGCTGCACAAAATACAGTTAAACACCTCGCTGCTCCCCATCCATTACCTTCATCCGCCTCCATACGGGTACACAGAGGGTTGCATCATTACTCAGTTTACTTTTTGGAGCACGGTACCGGAATATCAGAAATATTCCCTTTCAAGAAACAGGTGTAATCGTTGGTGGTTTCGGTGCCCTCTCCCACGCATGGGTTACCTGCAATGTTGCTGCATAGGTAATTAACGAAACGAGCAACGCTCCGAACAGTTCAATGATCTGCCCCAGGTGCAATCGTTCCAGAATTCCGTGAGCCGCCAACCCGCTAAGCACCATGACAATTCCTCCTGCTCCCACCTTGAATACAATACGAAAGTCAAAATAAAACCCGATCGTTCCTGCCACGGATAAAAAATTCAACAGTGTCAGCAGCAAGAGCCCCAGTCCGAAACCCATGGCCACCCCTTCGATTCCAATATTAGAACCTAGAACAAAGATCGCAATCACTTCGAAAATATTCGTAAGAATATGATTCCACATAACAGTTGATGCTTTCCCCAAACCAAGTAAAATCGCTTGCAGCGGCGCTCCGAAATAATAAAGAAAAAATAAGGGTGCAATTAACCTTAGCAGCTCGCCCGCTTCTGGCGAATGATAGATCAAAGTTGTTAAGGGTACAGCCCATAAGTACAGGATGATTGTACATGGGAAACCTACTATAAGCGCGGATCGCATAGCCATATCCATCCGACTATGCATAAGCTTGCTATTGTTGCTCACACTTGCTTCGCTGATCGCCGGAATTAATGCAGTCGACAACGATTGTGTGAAGAAGCTGGGGAGAAACAACATGGGAAGAGCATAACCCGCCAGAAGTCCGAATTGCTTGGTTGCCATCTCAACACCTACACCAAATAGTACTAGACTTTTCGTAATCAGCAGTGGTAGAAAGGCATGATAGAGCGAATGAATAAAACCGCTGCCTGTCATCGGTAAGCCGATGCGCAGCAAATCTCTTAACGTACTATCTCCTTTAAGTGAAATTCTTGACGTTGGTGGTGGAGAGGTTTTGATCTTACCTCGATTAGCCCATTTGAAAACCGCAAACAAGTAGAGCAAACCAAAACCTTCCCCAACAACGGAGGCAGCCATTGCGCCAGCAGCTGCATAAGCAATACCGTAGGGCAACAAAACGTTGACCACACCGATAATGACAATGATTTGCGCCAGATTCTCAATAATATCGGAAAAGGCAAGTGGGTTCATGTTCTGTTTTCCACGGAAATAACCTTTCAGTACAGCAGACATCGCAATAATTGGAATGATCGGCGTAATAGCAACCATTGCATAATACGCCCGCTGATCGGCTAAAAAAATTGATGCGATCCATTTGGAGCCAAATAGAGCCACTAAAGTTAATATAATACTCAACGTACCCGTAATGCTTAAGGATACTTTGAGAATACGCCTTACCCGCGCTTCATCCTGATTAACCTCAGCTTCCGATACAAGCTTTGAAATCGCAACAGGAAGTCCCAGCTCTGTCAGCGTAATAAATAAGGGAAGCAGTGGATGAGCAATCATAAGCAGCCCTACTCCCTCTGCTCCCAAAAAACGTGCCAACAAGACTCCGTTCAAAAAACCAAGCCCTTTTGTGAAAAATGACGACACGGTTAATATGAACGTGCCACGAATAAAACTTTGTTTACGCATCCCCATTTATACGCATCTCCACCTATGGTTTGTCCTGTCCTTCTTTCTAACTTATTCGAACAAACACAAGTACATGCAGACAAGTATTTGTAAAGTATTTAATCAGCGATAAGCTCAACACATTTTAGTTGGTATACCAGGCAATTTTCCTCACTTTCATTAGCTTCTGAAGCAAAAACATTTTTCATAGATCAGAGATACTTCTTTGCATCGTTCATTAGTACTGTTTTTGTATAAATTTCAGCCACCTCAATAAAAGATATATTAAGAAATAAATAGATAATTTACCAATGGCATGTTATCATTTTGAATACGATTTCAATAGCTTTGTTATTACAGTTTTTTCACTCTTCTTCGTAAATGTCTTTTTGCAAAATCTTTGATATGATAAAAAAGAATACAAAAGGCTTTACGGAAATCATTCACATCGTTAATAACCACTTCTAAATTTTCCAAAGATAAAGGAGAACTTCATTCATGAGTCAGAAAACAAGATTAAATAATGACTGGTTATTCAGCAAACAGCCGCTTAAGTCTACTTTAGAATCGGTGATAGCAGCTGATTTGGAGTGGATCGACGTAACCTTACCCCATGACTGGCTAATTTTTGATACACATAATCTATATGAAAGCGGAGAAGGCTGGTACCGTAAAAGCATAGTTATAGATGAGAAAGTGCCAAATAGTCGTGTCTCGCTTCGTTTTGAAGGCGTATACATGGACTCCACTCTCTATGTGAACGGCCATATCGCAGGCGTCTGGAAAAATGGATACTCCACCTTTGAATTAGATATCACGCCATACATTATTGAAGGTATCAACGAAATCTATGTTCAAGTGGTTCATGAGTCTCCTAACTCACGCTGGTATTCCGGTGCGGGCATCTATCGGAGTGTATGGCTGAAGACGTATCCAGGGACACATATTGTGCCTGATGGTATTTATATCTCTACTCATAAAAAAGAGGATTCCTGGAATGTTGAGGTAGATACCGAAGTATTGTGCAATGATCTATTACAACCCGCAAAGCACTACATAATTCGTCACAGTATACTGGATGCTTCAGGTATCTGTATCTCTCATGCAGAAAATGAAAGTCCAGGACAAGTCGGGCCTGCTGTATCCAGCTCTGCCCTCTTATCCGTCAATAATCCAATGCTCTGGGATATTAACCAGCCTTACTGCTATTCCCTAAAAACGGAGCTGCTGGAGAATGATCAAGTAATTGAAGAAGAAATCCAAACCTTCGGATTCCGTACGATGGAGTTTGACAGCCAACAAGGTTTCTTTTTGAATGGCCGAAAGGTGAAGATTCATGGCGTATGCCAACATCATGATTTGGGATGTTTGGGGGCTGCGGTGAATAAGGTAGCTCTAAAAAGACAGATTATCCTCTTGCAGGAGATGGGCGTAAACGCTATTCGTACGGCCCACAATATGCCAGCCGTTGAACTGATGGAACTAGCGGATGAAATGGGCGTGCTCATAGTTTCCGAAGCATTCGATATGTGGGAACGGAGTAAAACTCCTTTTGACTACGCCAGATTTTATCCGGATTGGTGGAAACAAGATATTGCCAGTTGGGTACGCCGGGATAGAAATCGTCCCTCCATGCTCATGTGGAGTATCGGAAATGAAATATACGACACCCATGCCGATGAACGCGGCCAAGAGTTAACCATAGAATTACGTGATCTGGTGCAGGTTCATGACCCTAAAGGTAATGCAGTAGTTACTATCGGTTCCAACTATATGCCATGGGAGAATGCACAGAAATGCGCAGATCTAGTGAAGTTCGCAGGATATAACTATGCCGAAAAATACTATGACCAGCATCATGAGGAACATCCCGACTGGATTATTTATGGTAGTGAAACTTCGTCTACTGTACAGAGCAGAGGCATCTACCACTTCCCTTTTGCTCAGTCTGTATTGTCTGATGATGATGAACAATGCTCAGCCTTAGGGAACAGTTCTACTAGCTGGGGTGCCAAAAACACAGAAGCCTGCATTATCGCAGATCGTGATGCGACCTACTCACCGGGACAATTTATTTGGACTGGATTTGACTATATCGGGGAGCCAACTCCGTACTTCACTAAAAACTCGTATTTCGGTCAACTGGATACCGCAGGATTCAAAAAGGATTCCTATTATATTTATCAAGCAGAATGGACGGATTACAAGGTCGCCCCGATGATTCATATTTTTCCGTACTGGGATTTCTCTGAAGGGCAGCTTATTGATGTGCGAGTATGCTCCAACGCACCACAAATCGAATTGTTCTTTAATGATCAATCCATGGGCACGGTTAACATTGACCATAAACATGGTAAAAAGCTGCTTGGGGAATGGCAGCTCCCCTATAGCGAAGGTACTCTGCGAGCAGTCGCTTATGATGAACACGGAGTACAGATCGCTGAAGATACGGTAACTTCTTTCGAAGATTCGGCCACTGTGGTCATGAATCCTGATAAGGCACAGATCACTGCTGACGGATCGGACTTGGTATTTGTTGAGATCTCAACCCTCGATCAAGAAGGACGTCCCGTGGAGAATGCCAATAATCGTATTCAAATCTCTGTAGAAGGGCCGGGGCGTCTTGTTGGTTTAGATAATGGTGACAGCACTGACTACGATTCATATAAAGGAACAAGTCGCCGGATGTTCAGCGGCAAATTGCTTGCGGTCATTGCCTCTTCATTGGAGCCAGGTACAATCGTTGTACGTGCATCTTCCCATGGCTTACAGTCTGCTGAGCTTACACTGACTTCCGAAGCACGAGAGCTAGATCATTCTAAGGACGAAGAGCTTGTACTTTATCAGCATTCGTCACAATCACTATCGGATGTGAGCGAGTTATCCCAAGACTATTTATCAGATGAAATTCCCGTTCGCAAGCTGGAAATCATATGCCCACAAGGAAATCAACTAACGAAGGACACCCGAGCACTTCCGGTTCGTGTGCAAATTCATCCAGAGAACGCAACCTACCAGGAAATTGAATGGCGAGTTACGAATGCTGCCGGCATTGACGCCAATATAGCCGTTCTTGAGGCAAATGGGCATGAAGCAGTAATATCGGCTTTGGGAGACGGAGACGTCTATGTACGGTGTGCAACGAAAAACGGTGCAGATCAAGTGCGCCTGTACTCGCTTATGGAATTCCATATTCGAGATTTGGGAGCTGCCTTTTTGAATCCTTATGAGTTTGTTTCCGCTGGTTATCATAGCAATACGAGCCGGAACTTAACAAATGGGAATGAACGCGGAGTGGCTACTGCAAGAGAAGGAGAAAGCTGGATCTGTTTCGACAACATCGATTTCGGTGATTATGGAGCTACTGAACTTACCCTTCCTATCTTCGCGCTAGATAACGATAATTATACGATTGATATCTGGAAAGGTACTCCGGATGCTCCAAACGCAGCTCTGCTGACACAGGTAACCTATCAAAAACCTTCCATATGGAATGTATATCAAGAGGAAACCTACTCATTACCTGAGCGAATAAAAGGTGTCACCACCCTTTGTTTTGTTCTTCATAAAAAGATTCATCTCAAGGGCTTTCAGTTTAACAAACCTTTAAAAGCGTACGAACAACTTAACGTTCTGGAATACAATCAGATTTATGGGGATTCCTTTACGCTGGCAGATGGACAAATCAAAAATATTGGTAACAACGTCTCTCTCATCTTTAAAGATATGGACTTCGGTGATACTGGAAGCACTAAACTAACTTTATGCGGGCATTCGCCTATCGATAAAAATACTCTTCATATTCTATTTAGCGGACCAGAGGGTGAAAAGAGACAGCTTGTGGAGTTTACACAGTCAAGTGATTATTGCGAAAGAGAATTTGTGTTGGAGCGCGTAACCGGTCTGCAAACCGTCACCTTTATATTTCTACCAGGAAGCCAGTTTGACTTTAAGTGGTTCCAATTCCAAGCAGAATAAGGTAGTTTCAACTCTAAACTAATCGATTAGCAAAAGGAAAAACCCTGCGCATTAGCACAGGGTTTTTCCTTTAACTTATATTTAGAGCTGTTTAGTCGACTTTATTAAATTCGATCCAGTCGATCTGTAAACCTGGTTTAATGAATTCCAGTTTCATTTCATAAAGACCTGCTTCGAGTTCTACTTTCACAAGCTTTTGTCTAATCCATTGACCTTCTGTCCCGTTGGTTTGAATGGTTGTCATCAATTGATCATTCAAATTAACATTGCATGCACTTTGAGCCAGCTCAGGCTCTGTTGACATGATATGCACGAGGATCCGATATTGACCAGCTTGACCAACTTCAAAGAAAGTCGATCCTTCAACGGCTGGCTTAACCTGTGGATTTTGAGATAAGGATTGTACTTGTTCTGCAGTAAGTGAAGGATTAGCCTTAAAGGACTCAACTGTTTCAACAATTTGCTGTTTTCTCGAGAATACTGGAGCATGCATGATGAACTCACAAATATTCATTGCAGAACGTTGCAGCTCTCCTCTAGTCAAAGATCCATTTTCCAAGGATTCAATGGTGTTGTCATTCCATCCATTAATTTCGGCGCCATAGTTAGCAACAACCATGTACAGGTCATTTTGTGCACGGACCATCCAATTTGTAAATTTCCGGTCTGCAGCTCCACCGTTAACGACATCATTCATGATGGCCCACCAGTCTGTCATGACAATACCTTTGAAGCCCCATTCTCCGCGCAGAATTGTTGTGTTCAAATCGTAATTTGAAGCGGCCCAATGTCCATTAACAGGGTTATAGGAGGTCATAATTGAATTCGCTCCACCCTGCTTCACTGCAATTTCAAAACCTTTCAAATAAATCTCGCGAAGCGCACGTTCCGATACAACAGCGTCCACTTTACTGCGATGTTTCTCCTGATTATTGCAGGCAAAATGCTTCAGCGTGGCATTAGAGCCACCTTTCATAATCCCACGTGTACATGCAGCGGCAAACACCCCAGAGATCAAAGGATCTTCAGAAAAATACTCAAAGTTGCGGCCATTCAGCGGGCTGCGACGAATATTTAGACCTGGTCCAAGCAAGGTGTCTATGTTGTTTCTTACTAACTCTTGTCCTTCTAACACATACAGCTCTTCGACTAATTCGGCATTCCAAGTAGCAGCAAGAAGCGTTCCGATCGCAACCTGAGTCGCTTTTGCTCCACTATCCATACGAATTCCTGAAGGACCATCTGCTGTACATGCAACAGGGATTCCTAAGTTATATAGACTATCACTTACTCCTCCAAATGCAGAAGCTGTACCCGGTGTAACTAAAGGACTGCTCATGCCTTCACCTCGGACAATGGCAGCCAAATCATCGTCACTAAGCTGGGCAATAAAAGCTTCCATACTAACTTTTTGTTCAAATACATCTCTTAATTTATACCCTTGATTGCCTGTCTGGGAGATCGTTGTGGGTAGATTGCTCTCGATCCGTTCAGCTAACGAAATCTTGCGTATTGGAACCTCTACATAAACAAGTTCATACGAACCGTCTGCTTTTTGAACGCCAGGCTGCATTCTTGTAAAGCTTTGCGTGGGTGCAAGAGCTTCTTGTAACTGTTCCACAACTTGAAGTGTTTCCACGACATAGCCGCTATGCCCTTCAACTTTGACTTCCTCCACTTTTTTAACACTCGTTCCCACAAACATGCGGTACGTGCCTTCTTCTAGCACATAAGCGGAAGCATGCCCTGACACACCAGCATCATCATAGGAAGCCATTGAATGAACAGGGAAACTCACGGTAAGACGTTGGGCTTCGCCCGGCTGAAGGACTTCTGTTTTTGCGAATGCTGCCAAAGCTTTAGCAGGCTGTCCCAATTTCCCTTGTGGAGCTTCATAATAGACCTGAACAACCTCTTTTCCAGCAAAGGTAGTTCCTGTATTAGTTACGGTTACGCCAATTTCAACATTAAGTTCGCCAGCTTTATAAATAAGTTTAGCTTCTTCTGGCTCGAGCTTAAACGTGGTATACGATATTCCATAACCAAATTCATATTGAACCTTTTCTGGGCAAAATGTCTCGAAATAGCGATAACCAACATAGATATCTTCCTGATAAAGGTTTGTAAATTCATTGCCGTAGTTATGTGTTGACGGGTAATCGTTGATGGAATATGCGATCGTGTCAGTTAATTTACCGCTTGGAGTTACTTCTCCAGCCAGCACATCTGCAATTGCATTACCACCTTCCATTCCCCCCTGCCAAGAGTAGATGACAGACGAAATCGGATTTTTATAGCTTTCATCGTTCAGCCAGCTCATATCAATAATATTAGAGACGTTCAGTACAACAATCGTTTGCTCAAAATATGTAGTTACCTGCTTCAGCATCGCCTTTTCATCAGCTGTTAGTTGGTAGCTTCCTGAGCCATCGACATTATCCTGATCTTCTCCTGCTGTACGTCCGATTACAATGATTGCTTTGTTCGATTTATTTCTAGCCTCTGCTACCAATTCGTCGGATAAAAGCATTTCCTTCTGGTTCCATGGCTCTGCAGCCCAAACGCCGCCACCATTATCAAATGGATTTTGCTCAATCCACTTCTCATATACTGCTGCCAACTCTTCGTTGACCATAAGGTTCTTTTTACTGCGAAGACCGCCCAGCAGGTTGGTCGTATAAGTAACATGAACACTACCGCCCGAACCAGTACCACTGCGATAATAATTCACTTGAGTTCTGCCAAAAACAGCAACATTATCACCTTCACCAAGCGGAAGCACCTGATGATCATTTTTCAACAGTACCGCACCTTCTGCTGCTACCGTTCGGCTAAATTCTGCAAAACCTTCTAATGGAATTCCCACACTCTGTGTACTCAACTTGTTTCCTCCTGTTGTTCAATTCTATAGGTTGTTTCTTTAGGCATCAATTACATATCATAAAGTTTAACTATACCATTATAGTACATTGGATAACTGTAATATATATAATAATTATCTTAATTAATATAATAATATTGGTCTGTTAGAGTTGGAAATTTTCAATCAATGAAAAATGTCAGCTAAGTTCAATGATCTTCGTGGCAACATTATGGCAAAATTCGCGATCATGCTCCACAAAAACGAGTGTTGGGGTATATTCAAGCAATAGCTCTTCAATTTGCATACGTGAAATAACATCAATAAAATTAAGCGGTTCATCCCAAATATACAAATGAGCTTTTTCACTAAGACTTTTGGCGATCAGGACTTTTTTCTTTTGGCCGCCACTGTATGTGGATATATCCTTATCAAATTGGATTCTGGAGAAATCAAGCTTTCGCAGAATAGATTTAAAAAGACTTTCATCTATCCCATTCTCTCTAGCATAATCTGTTAAATCGCCCCGTAGATCTGAAGTGTCTTGTGATACGTAGGAAATGATAAGCTGGCTATCCTTAGTGAAGGTGCCGGTATAATCTATCTCCTCACCGCAGATCAATTTGATGATACTTGATTTTCCGGAACCATTTTTACCCGAGAGTGCAATTCTCTCCCCCTGCTCAATGGTAAAGCTTACTTCTGAACATACCCTTTTCTCTCCGTAAAAAACCGAAACATTATCCAGCTCCGCAAGATGACGTTTATGATAAGCAAGCTGCGTAATCTCTAAGTTCTCAGAATTTTCGATGTTTTTAAGAAGCTTAGACTTTTCGTTGATAGCAGATTGCTGTCTTTGCTCGATGGCTTTAGAGCGTTTCATCATTTTAGCGGCCTTGTGCCCAACATAACCTTTATCTAACTTAGATCCAGAATTTCTAGTTCCATTTTTAGTTTTTTCCACTTCATGTGACCAGTTACCTGTTCGTTTAGATGATGCTGACAAGCGTTTGATATCTCTTCTTAGTTTTTCGTCTTCCGCTAACTCAAAGTTATCTTGTCTGACTTTATTCTCCCACCAGCTAGAAAAATTACCCTTTTGAATCTCTATATTGGTTTTGTTGATTGACAAGATGTGGTCCACACAATTATCAAGAAAGGATCTGTCGTGAGAAACCAGAATATATCCACTTTTCGTATTGAGATAATCACTGACAAGCTTTCTTGCTGTCATATCCAAATGATTTGTAGGTTCATCAATCAACAGGAAGCTATTTTCCTTAATGAATAATGTGGCTAACAGCACTTTCGTTTGCTCTCCGTTAGACAATGAATCAAAGGGACGATATAACACATCCTCAGAAACCTGTAGCAAAGAAAGCTCACGCATTAACTTCCAATGAATATAATCCGGAAAAATCTCGCTGATCACATCTATGGTGTTAAGCTCCTTGTTATTCACCTGAAAAGGGAAATATTCAAAGCTGACATGAGCAGAAATATTACCGCTGTATTCATGCTTTCCAAGCAATAAGCTAAGAAATGTAGTCTTCCCTCGACCATTTCTCCCTGTGAAACCTAATTTCCAATCAGTATCGATTTGAAAGTTTACATTCTCAAATATGTTATCGTAGCTGCCTTCATAGGCAAAGGTTAGATTTGTGACATTTATTAATGACATAAAATAATCCTCCTGTATTCTAAAAAATAAAAGCCACAAGAAAGTTACTTTCTTGTGACTCAAATAAATACAGCAAATCCAGCCCCAAATGGAGTTAGATATGGATATATTTTCGAGTGAAAAGAAGTAGTAACTTTCTTGCATACAAAGAATAAAACAAACGAAATAAACCATTGTTGTTGTTTTATTCATCATGGGACGCAAGAATAATTACTACACTATACTTTTCAACTCCGATCATTAATTTGTAATTATGTTATCATGCATACTTATTATTTTCAACTTCCTACCCATAATTCGTTAAAAAAGTTCAAATTCTTCTTCTGTAAGATCCATATTTACACTCATAGCTGTCCGACTCCCGTCAGCCGCGGCAAACACTAACTGAGAAGGCATAAAATAAGAAACATCTCCAGCCGAATATAATCCTGGAATCGAGGTTCTCCCCGCACCATCTGTGCTAAACCCACCAGAATCATTCCGCTCTACAGCCAAATGATCTACGATGGATGACGTTTGGATCAAATTCGGAGAAATAAACCCTCCCGTTCTTAAGATCTCAGTACCATCTGCAAAGCGAACCGCCTGAAGTAGCCCATCATGACCCATAAAAGAGGAAATCAATTGTTCATTGACTACAACCCCCTTGGCCTCAAGACTTTTTTTCTGTTCATCTGAAAGGAATGTCTTGCCGTTCGTGCAGATAACCAAATCTTTACTCCAATTGAGCAGCATTTTTGCCATATGAAAAACATGTGGATTTTCGCAAACAACGACAAGGGGTTGATCTCGTAATTCCCAGCCGTCACAATACGGGCAATTAAACAGACTTTTTCCGTATAATGGTCGTAAACCCTCTATCTCAGGAAGGACTTCTTTTAACCCGGTCGCCAAAATCAATCTGCGAGCTTCAATGTGACGACCAAACGAATCATGTACCGCAAATCCCGAATCAATTTTGTTACTCGAAATAATCTCAGTCTGGATATGCTCAACTGACGGATAACGTAGTACCTCCTCATACGCAATGCGACGAAACTCGGCTGGTGTAACCCCGTCTCTTGTAATAAAACCATGTGAGGCATGGGTAACAGCATTCCTTGGCTGATTATTATCAATTAAAGCTACTTTTCGTCTTGCCCTACCAAGAACAAGGGCTGCGTTCAAGCCTGCGGGTCCACCACCAACAATAATGCAATCGTAAATCACATGAATCATCTCCTATATGCAGATATTAAAGACTCTTTTTATCTATTATTAAATTAAAAAAACGATACATCGTAGACTTAATGAATCCATAATATCTCCATATTAACTAAAGTGTCAACCCAAACTTCACGATGTTTCTAGGAGTTTATTTAGTGTAATGCTAGAAAAAAGCAAATAAGCCCATTACCGTATGTTTGGAAGTAACTTAATACTCCAATATATAAGGTAAGAGCTATATGTTGAATTTACTTGGCAGTGCAGGGCTTCCTCACTTATCAAGATTCACCGTTTGCTAATTCTAATTCATCAGCCGAGGGTCCGTAAAGACCAGGAACCGGCACGTCAAGCAGCCGCAAATAGACTCCAAGCTGTGCCCGGTGGTGAACCATGTGGTTCAATCCGATGGTACGAAGCGCAGCTGCCCGTGTCTGACGATGGATGATCTGCTCCCCGTTCCGCAAGGTCCACTCCGCGCCGAGCATCTCCACATTGCTTGCAGTAATTAATTCCTCAATCTCACGAGCTTTCAGGTCGAACTCTTGTAGAACCGCTTCGGGACTCTCCAGTGCTTCTCGTCGATATGCCACAGATGCCAAATCAAACTCCGAGTAAAGTAGAATTGCAGATTGCCAGCTCAGAAGGTTAACGAGGTGTGTGGCCAGCCCACCCAGGCTCATTGACTTAGAGTGTGGTTTCCATGTCATATTCTCTTGAGGCAGCTTCTCCAGTATCCGACGCGTACCAGCCAGCTCTTGCAAAACATCCCCAATGATCAGCTCTTTAACCATTCATCTCTCTCCTCTCTTCTGTAAAGCAATTTCTTTTAATCATCCGTGTGATACTTTTGATTTCTTTTCCCAAACAGTTTCTAACTCTCCGCTGGATCGGACCGAGGTGCACTTATTTCCCTAAATACACTCCAATTCTGCGCCATTACAAGTCAATAAGAGCTATGCAGTCCGATAAGTCTGGAAAATGCTGCGAAAATTTAAAATAGCTGCAATGGAGTCCGATACGATGGACATATGGCGAAAGTCCAATACAGAATACATCAGTAGCAAGATCTAGTTGGATTATGAATAACGACTTCGACATCGCTTAAGAAACATCCTCCTGAGCATTCGCTTTTCAAGTCTTCTCTCTGCAACTTTTTAGATACTTTCTGCCAATTGCATAGTGGTAACACATGTATTATCACTCTTAAAAGTGGAAAGCTCAGATTTTGCTGCTTTTCCATCCTGCTCAATGGTTACGTTATATTGTTTGTCCCGGGGCAACCAAAGATCAATAAATCCGTTAGATAGCGATTTCATTTCTTGATCCACAATCACATTGCCTTCGCTGTCTTCGATATATACTTTAAACTCATCATCTGTTAATTCCCCTTGGCAGCCAGTCAAGCTATGTGTTGTGCAAGGATGCGTATTCTCCACATATGGAGCTATAGAAACAAAAAACTCATCTTTAGGCAAGTCGTAAGTTTTCTCTTTATTGTTACTATCGGTTACAATAAGTTGCTCAGAAGTGATAGAAGCGGACAGGTTGTCCAGACTGCTTGAACTATATTCTTGCACTAATTGCTTAATGTCGGTTGTATCTTGTGCTGAAGGCTTATCCTTGTCGATACCTCCCAATAACAAATACGCACCTAATGCAACAACCGCCACTCCCGATACCACCAAGATATTTCTTTTCATTTGTAATCATCTCCTTCGCTTATTCGCCAGATTATGTATCCACTCAGAGTATCTTCCATTTCTTTTAGTATAACTAGTTAAACTAAACTAACACAATTATGAACAAGGCAAAATAGTGAAAAGTTATGTATTTGATTCACCCTCTATCAACACAAAAAAAGGCCTCCTCACTGGTTTTTCAACCTCGAGGAAGCCTTTTATCTTTTATATTATTATGCTTGTAAATTACCGACCATAACACGAATGACATCCACAAGAGGAGTAGCTGAACGTTTCAGCAGTTTCTCTAAATCGCTACTTTCAATATTAAGCCAACCTTCACGAATCCCACGTTGTATAGCTACAACTATTGGAAGCGCAGCTTCTGGGACACCCACCTCCGACATGGTCTTGGCATAAGCCTCATCGTCAACCTGGATTACTTTGATTTCTTTACCGATTACACTGCCTATGATCTCAGTCAATTCCTCTTGTGTTAAAGGGTTGCCAGACAATTCATACACTGTGTTCTCATGTCCGTCACCTGTCAGAACATTTGCTGCAGCTTCTGCATAATCTCCGCGTGTAGCCCAGCCAACTTTACCATTCCCTGCTGAAGTCACCCATGGGGCACCCGCTAGAGCACCTTGAATGGAGCCGATCTCATTCTCCAAATACCAGTTATTACGGAGGAAGCTGTAAGGAATGCCTGTTGTGCGAATAGCTTCTTCGGTGATGCGGTGAACTTCAGCAAGGAATAGTTCACTCTTGTCTGCTTGTCCTACACTTGTGTAGGCAATGAAGCCGACGCCTGCTTTTTCCGCAGCAGCAACAGCTGCTTTATGTTGACGAATCCGGGTTTCATTATCACCATCTGCAGATACAATTAATAATCGATCCACACCGGCAAATGCTGATTCCAGCGTCTCAGGTTGATCAAAATCACCATGACGGACTTCCACTCCACGAGCCTGAAGATCACTTGCTTTTTCTGGGTTCCGCACACTAACTACAAGATCACCTGCGGGTACAGTTTTAAGTAAAGCTTCTATCACCAATGATCCGAATTGACCTGTTGCTCCTGTTATTGCTATTTTCATTTTTACTTCCTCCTCAAATTGGGATGATAAATTTATTTTTAAGCACTACCTGTAACCATTGTAGTTACAATCAGTTTGAATGTCAACTTATTTATGATCCCAACTCTGGCTGGATAATAAACAGAAGAATTAAAAAATTCTTTTCACAACAAAAAAACCACCGTCAATTCCGTTAGGAAAAACGCTGGTTCTATGATCAGCTCCAACTCAACTTAATAATGGTTCCTTGTCCAGGGCTACTCTCAACAGCAATCCTGCCCTCCATACATTCGATTAATCCCTTGGAGATCGCCATGCCAAGGCCGGATCCGTTGGAGCTAGATCCCGTGTCCGTTCCTCGATAATATCGTTCAAATAGACGGTTAAGTGTGCCTTCATCCATTCCATCGCCATCATCGGAGAATTGAATAGTAAATCCACTGTCCTCATCATTCATAGTAAGCGAAACCGTTAAAATCGTATTAGAGGGGTTATGAAGTAAAGCATTCGCAGTCAAATTGTTGACCACCCGCTCTAGCCATGGAGTATACAATCGGGCTCTCACTTTGTTTGGTGCCGGCACAAATATAATTCGTTGCTTCCCGTATTCGGGATTTGCAGCAGCTTGATCAAGGGCTTGACGTAACCAAGAGTTCAATTCCACCTCCATCAGCTCTGGTGGCTTGATCCCTGTTTTTAGCCGATAGGTCATGGCAAGATCACTAATAAGCATGTCCATATGGGCTGATTTATCCAGTATCGTCCTTGTAAACTTGCGAACTTCCTCTTTCGACCAATCATACGAAGGCTCCGCCAGTAAATGGGCATAACCAGTTATAGAAGATAAAGGAGTTTTTAAATCATGTGTAACACCTGCGATCCATTCTTCCCTCAAATTCTCTGTTTGTTGCCGCAACGCCTGATCTCTCTGCAAATTAGCAGATAATTTCTCTATGGATACCATAACATCAGAAAAAACCCGGTATCTCCGCCTCCATTTACCTACTTGTGTTCGACTACGACGATTTCCTTTACGGTCCATAGGCTCTGTATATATAGCATTTCCAATGGAATCGAGCCATACAAGCATATGCAGCATTGGCGCTCCAAACCTATGAGCTTGCCATAAAGAAAGCAATATAAATGCAAGCAATAAAGCCGCGAGCATTGCTAATGAGCCTTTAATGACAATTTTAACCTCTTCAGGTACCCATACCTTTTGTCCTGTATCTGCACCCTTTACGTTTGGTTGTCCAACGATCCATGTTTGGCCCGTTTGTTTATCAAAAGAAGATCGGACATGATAGCCGTAACGTTCACTGTAGAGAGTGCGTAGTGCTAGCTCTGGCACTGAGTATTTGGTGGGAATCATCTTTGGCCTATTATAGGAGAGCAGCTCCGTACCTGATGAATCAATGAGTTGAACAAAAGCCTGTGATGATTTAATTTCTCTTTCAATCGAATCAGGCAGAACCAGATCTCCATCTACTGCATCAAATGTACCTTCGCTCATTTTTTTTAACAGAGGATCTAGTATATTTGGCGCGCCATAAAGAAGCGTGAATTGTCTCCCGTTTTTCTCTTGAATCCATACAGCCAGAGTATACGGAAAAGGCTGAGTCCCTGTCCAATAGGCGACTACTTCACCCGGTCCATATTGAATTGGGACATCTTTTGGAGTGTTGTAGGCACTTTCAACTTTTCCATTTTCATCGATGTTTTGCAGCCAGCCCTTATTCTTCTTCACTTGCTCCAGCAAGCTTGGGGAAAATTGAATGCCCTTCTCATCGATTTTGGAGGATTCAACCAGTTGCTCTAAGCCAACATTCGCAAAATCACGCGTAATACTGATATCGAGAAAACGCAACAGCATCCAAGTAAACGTTACTGCTGCAATAGCGAGAACAACCATTCCCGTAATTGCTAGCTGTAGAACGAACCTTAACGTTAACCGACGTTTGATATTCATGGCATGGACAACTCCTGGCGGTCTACCTTTACCAGCTTATAACCAAGACCCCTAACGTTAACAATAAATTTTGGATCGGACGGGTCTGCTTCGATACGTTCTCTAATTCGATGAATATGAACCATGACCGTATTATCATCACTCAGTGCTTCATCGCCCCATACTTTCTCATATAACTCACTTTTGCTGAAAATCTGATTGGGATGTTTGCATAAGAAGACCAGCAGTTGAAATACAAGTGCCGGACAAGCAACAGACTGACCCTCTACCAGGAGTTCTCCCGCTGTCTCATCTAGCTTAAACCTTCCGTAATCATATACATTTGCAGATTTATGGGGGACTATTTCTACACTCTTGCCAGTAGCCTGTTGGTTAACAGAAGCAAAATATCTCCGCAGTTGTGCTCTTATACGAGCCACCACTTCAAGCGGGTTAAAGGGCTTGGTAATATAATCATCTCCGCCTATAGCAAAGCCCGTTAATTTATCGAAATCAGACGTCCGCGCAGTCAGAAAAAGAATAGGGGCATCCGTCGTTTGCCGGATAAAAGGGCAGATTTCGATGCCACTACGTCCGGGCAGCATTACATCCAGCACAATTAAATCATATTTTTTGGATTCACAGGCACTTACTGCTTCTTCACCTGTTTGCACTGTATCTATATTGACGTAACCTTCCTTACGAAGCACTGTCTCCATAATGTCTAAAAGCGATACCTCATCATCAACCAATAAAATTGAAGCCTCATTCATATAAATTTTCCCTTTCACAATAGACGTTTTTATCATCATAGCATGATTTTTTTGGCTAGCAATCTTACTAATCTTAACGGAAGCTTAATTCGTATTCATTAAATAGCTAGTAAATTATGTAAGTGTTAATATAGAATTTCAGAAGAGCTAAGGATAGACTGCTACAATCGTAATACTGGGAGGCGATATATATGAACAAAAAACCTAAAAAAATCATTCATAAAGTTATTTTGAATACAAGAACTGCCTTAGCTGTAGGGTCACTGTCTTTATTAATGGCTGCCTGTGGAGGAGAGAATGCAGATGTGCCGACTACTGAAAAGGCGGAGCAGACAACAAGCCCGGTCACAGCTGCCATTCTGAGCGGATTTGCTCCAGATGAACTATCAAAGATTCTACTGGACGGGAAGTACAAGGAGTTGTATGCCCGCTTTAACCAGACTTTAAAAGATGAAATAAGTGAAGCAGAATTAACCGAGACAGGAAAAGAATTCACTAAGGGTATCCATACATTGGAAAAGGCATCGACCATGCAGCTTAATGGATTTGATCGACGCACATGGGTTAGTGATGCTGGCAATAAGGGGCTTGTCGGGATGTTTGATCCGGATGGGACGATTACATTAATTCAAGTTCAAGAGCTAACCCCTTCTCCTGAAACCGACAATGTACTAAGCAAACATGAATATGCACTGCCGTTTGAGGGAGATTGGTATGTATTTTGGGGTGGTGAGAATGTGCTTGTAAATTATCATTATGAGTTAGAAATCCAGCGTTACGCTTACGATTTTATACAAACCAAAGATAACTATTCCTATAAAGGAGATCCACTAAAAAATGAAAGCTATTATGCCTTTGGCAAAAACATCCTCGCTCCTGCGGACGGCACCGTTGTATCGGTTGTGAATGACATTAAAGACAATGAGCCAGTTGGGGTCATGAATCCGAATCAAGCTACAGGAAATATCGTTGTCATTGATCATGGCGGGGAATATAGTCATTTGGCGCATCTCAAACAAGGGTCAGTTACTGTAAAACCGGGGGATAAAGTCGAAAAAGGTGAAGTTATTGGCTTAACAGGTAATTCTGGTAATACGAGCGAGGCCCATCTACACTTCCAAATCTCAGATGGAGCTGATCTATTCACTTCCCGGGCAATCAGAGTTAAATGGGAGCAAAATTTAAAACCAATTCAAGGTGAGACTATTTCCGCCGCTAATTATCGCTAAATTCCGGGTCGCTAAGGTTGTCTCTCATAAATAATAAATCAGATGAGACAACCTTGATCTTCCCTAAAAAAATTCCTACTTTCTTGTAATACCAATACATATAATCCGGGTAATTCACTAATATTAATAGCCATATAGGATATATAGTGACTAAAACTTGCTCTCTTTTCAGAGGAAAGGAAGTGTCAACCCCAATGTCTTTACTCCTAGGCTCTCATGTGTCTATGACCGGAACAAAAATGCTCCTTCGAGCTAGTGAAGAGGCAGCATCTTATGGAGCGACCACCTTCCTTTTTTATACCGGAGCCCCACAAAATACATGCCGCAAACCCATTGAAGCTTTGAATATTGAAGCTGGACATGCTCATATGAGAGATAACGGTATTTCTAATATTATTGTTCACGCTCCATTTATTGTTAACTTAGGAAATACACTTTCGGCACAGGTCTTTGAGCATAGTATAGAGTTTCTTCAAGCAGAAATCATAAGAACAGAAGCTTTGGGTTCAACCCAAATCGTCCTACATCCTGGCTCCCATGTTGGTGCTGGCTCTCAAGCCGGCATCTCTCGGATCGTGGAAGGCTTAAACGAAGTGCTAACAGATAAACGAAATGTTCAGGTTTCATTAGAAACTATGGCTGGAAAAGGTAGTGAATGTGGAGTCTCTTTTGAAGAACTTGCAGCTATTATTGATGGAGTGACCCATAATGAGCGTCTGTCGATTTGTTTGGATACTTGCCATATCCATGATGCCGGTTATAACGTTAAAGAAAATTTTGATGGCATATTGAATAAATTTGATCGATTGATCGGAATAGAGCGCCTAAAAGTCATTCACGTCAATGATTCAAAGAATATTATGGGCTCACGTAAAGACAGGCACGAAAATATAGGACACGGATATATCGGTCTTCAGGCGCTTCGATATGTGGTCCACCATCCTCAACTATCAACCATTCCCAAACTCCTAGAGACTCCCTCCATCGGTGAAAAGAAATATGTAAACGCACCCTATAAGCATGAGATTTCCTTGTTAAGGGGAGAAACAGATGAGCTGGTAAGAAAATAAGTTAATATGGTGGTTTTGAGCATAATCAATCTGTTAGACTACAGCTATTGGACTAGTTATTTATAAATAACTCCTTTGAAATACCTTTGATTTTTTTACAAGACATAGAAATTCGTTCTCAATCATGGTTCAAGGATTCTTTAATTATAACCCAACATTTTCCTTATATATTAGCTGTTCGCCCCACAAAATTGTCTTCCTACATCGTATTTATTGCTATAATGTTCAATTAAGTTGCAAATGTTTCAAGAAAAATCAAGTAAATGAACATAACAAAAAACAGGTCAATCATGGGGATATCTAACCATAATCGACCTGTTTATTGTACCGCTTTAGAGATAATTAGGTTGTACTTTCCGAGTATTTGTGCATGTACAAACGAAATAATTATATCTTATATCCGAATATTACATATAGTTAAGTGTATGATTAGTTCACTCGGCACGGCACTAGCCACAAACTATTAAGAGTCTTCACATTCCTTTTCACATATAAGCCAAATAATTACTCAGTGTTTATTTCTAAATGTGGACAATAGATATGACCATTAGGGTCGATAATATATTTAACAGTTGCTTCATTATCTGAAATAACAATTGTGTATTCATTTTCCGCAAAAAAATCATTTGGTTCTATACTTACTCTGACTAACCAAACTGAACCATTAATACTGTCGAATTCACTATAAAATTTTATGTCACGCTCCAAATTATCTGAAATCTCACCTGACAACTCATATTTATTTTTATATTCTCGGGCAATGCTCAAAGCTATTCCCAAATTTAAATTGGTATCCATTCTATATTATTTAATAAACTTCCCTATAACTTTAATCAGAGCTTCTAATCCTTGATAAAAGTTTCCAAGTCAACCTAATCTAATTCTTTATTCGGTTTTCCAGTATTGCTAAAATCTAAAAGAGACTTCATCTCATGGCTTGATATGCCAACTAGCAATTCTCCATGTATTGTAATGCTTGAATTCACAAAATGTATTTCATCAAAACCAGTGATATTTAGGAATTTCGTATTTTCAAAGTGACAATTAAGGAATTTCACATTTTTAAAAGTAGAATTATTAAATGTTGATGATGAAAATCTAGTGTTTTTAAATTCAACTTCAGAAAAGGTTGAATCATCCATATATGTTAGTTCAAGTTGTGCATTTGAAATTTCCACATCAAAAAACTTCGATTCATAAAAGGTTGTTCTAAAAGAATCTAAGTTTTTGAAGACTGTTGAACTAAACCTCGTATCGTCCGCCTTACCTTTCCTGAATATATTATCTGAAAATTCACACCTATTAAAGTTACTACCGCAGAGAGATGCTCCACTTAAATACACGTTTGAAAAGTCACACTCGTTGAATACTACTTCTAAAAAACTACTATTGTTTAAATCATATCCTGTAAACACTATCCCATCAAAAGAAGTATCTTGATAATTAAGTTCGCATACTTCTTTTGAAAGCCCCATTGAAAACTCAGTGTATTTCTTTAGTTTTGTAAATAAATCCATTTAATAACACCTCCTAAGGCCATGTAACAACTTTATCTATAAAACCTTGAATTGATATTTCATGCAAAAGTTCTGCTTTGTTTTCGATACTTAAATTAGTGACATCTAGTATCACATTTTCACCTTCGCTTAGAGATTTATTAATTGATCTCATAGCGCTCGAAAGTTTGTAACCTCCCTTTTTAGGCGGATAATTTGAATTAAAGGACTTGACATCCCAAGCTTGCCCTTTTGCATCTATAAATTCTGCTTTTCCAGATGGATCTCTAGCTATAGGTCCATCTAGTTTTTTCATTTCCTCAAGTTCTAACCCAACCCTTGCCTCATGTTTTCCTTTTTCAATATCAATCTGCCTTGTGGAACCTGCATGAGCTGGATCATGTGCCAAAGCGTCAATCTCAGATTGTGTTCTTTTGCCAATAAAATTCTCAGCTTCGTCAAATTGGTCAACAAGTCTATGATCTGTCTGACCTTTACCCGTCCCCTCAATCTTACCACCTTTCACATCCCCAAACCCATTCATCTCATTTAAATAATGCTCCTGCACAAATGTTTTGGGCAGTGGATTTGAATCCAGGGGAATCTTTCCTATACTGAAAGGCACACCTTCTGGCGTGCTTAAAAACGGCTTGAATTTCGGGAGTTCAGCCAAGTGACCGGAATTCTGAATGACTTTATTGAGGTCCTTCACGCCTTCCATCGCTTTAGTGGCAAAATCTTGTACCCCATCGGCCACTTTTCCTACCTTTGTACCCTTTGTCACAGATAGCCCCGGTACCAATACAGAAGCAGCTGCACCCAGCATGGAAGCTTTTTCCTCCGGCGTTCCCTCATTAAAGTTATGATACATCTTCTTTGCTGCTTCTGCCAATACTTCTGGATGTTCCATGATATAAGATGCTGTATCTGCCATTTCCTGTGTCGTCTTCTCCGGGTCTATGACAAAATGGAATGTAAACGTCACTGTATCCACTACACCCATAACGGTTTCCTCGATAAGAGATCCTACAAATGCCCGCGTAACCGCATCCGCTTGAACCACTTTTTTCCGCCATTCGGTCATTCCGTAGGTTGATTCCAACCACGAATAATATACCGATAACGAATTGGTTTCGTTAGGTTTTAATACATGCGCATTAAAATAGTTGAGGGTTATCTCATTCCTATTGTTATATGCGGTAATTGGTGTCCCATCTGGAAGCTCCATCGGCGGAATATTCAGTCGTTCTCCTACGAGTTGGCGCTTGGCCCAGGCTCCCTGTTCTCCCGTTTCCATCGCCATACGAAGCATCAGCAGATACGATTCATTCTGAACTAATGGTACGCTGCTGGTAGTAATCGACGGATCATAATCACACGCCTTAACCACTGGCTTCTTGAAATAACCACTTAGATCCTTACCTGCTTGGTAATGGACTTCGTCTATGCCTAGATATTTCAGCTTTTGGCGTGCGTCTTCCGCCAGCTTATGCATTGCTTCCATTTGAGTCTTGTTTCCAAACGCTTGATATACTTTATATGCGGTCTGCGCTTTTGCAATTTGATCCCGTGCCTGGTAGATATCCTTCAGCTTGCTTTGGGCTGTAATGGAGTCGATCGTTCCCAGTCCGGAATTCTTAACTGTTATTTGGAGTTTCTGCACCAAAGGATCGCTATTCAACTCATCCCGCCCCATTAAAGCGGCAACCGAGGTGATCAGATTCTTGACCATCTTTTGGGCATTCGTTGGGATCGGAAACTGCCCACTTGCATTGCCTCCCCCAAGTTTTCCGAACATCCCTCCAAGAGTACTAAACTGCTGAAAAAGTTGATCAGCCTTCCTCTTGTTCTCATCCTGTGCACCTTGAACCCCTTTTACTGCAAGACGAATAATATCTTCAAGCTTTTCAGCTTCTACCGTCAGTTCATTGATAAGTGTCTGAGCTCGTATCAAATCTGAACCCAGCGGAATCCCACCCCAGTTATTGGTCTGACCTCTCAGCTGCAAGTACAGCCGGTTGGTATCTTGGCTTACCAGTCTGATTTTTGTCTGCAGGCGTTCAACTTCATCTTCTTTAAATACCATTTTGTCCAATGCCATTTATGACCTCCAGTTCTTACACTTAGACCATCCAATGCACTACTTTTTTCGACCCCTCAGGTCTTTATGTACTACTTCATATTTAAAAACTTGAGTATTTGGAGCGCACACCTAACCTATATATCGGCGTAACTTCCCATTATTTTACTTTAAATCCTTTCTTTTAATTTTTATTTCTAATCACTGCTGTAAGTATAAGTAGACAGCAAAAAAAACAGGTTGATTATAGTGGTAGCCCCTATAATCAACCTGTTAACTGAACGCTATAGCGTTATTTACGTTATTCTTTTCTAGCGTCTAAATGATCGATTATCCTTTAGTAGGATCACTGGTCACTATAGATGCATTTACCTGGAGTTTTTTTAACGAGTTTTTCTTTGCTGTTAATTCTTTGGAAAGATCAGCTTGCAGGCGATTCATGTTCTTAATTTCATCGTTAAGCTTTTTGATTCGCGTCATTTTACTGCTCAAATCTGTGTGAGACTTGCTAAATTTCATATCCTGTTCTAATTGATTAATTTTGAATTTGGATTTTTCCTTTTTGTTCTTCACGTTTTTGAGCTTGCTCTCTACCTCTATGATTTCTTGTTCTAACCTTTGGATCATTGGTTTGGTGAAATTAATCGCCATTCTTACACCCCATATCATTTAGTGTTGCCGAGAATCAATTCTACTATAAAAGAACAAAAAAGCACACTCATTAGAGTATGCTTTTTAAAAATAATCAGAGAAATAAGGATGTTCTGGCCTGATTAACCCTTCCAGGAATTGAACTGTAGCTTCATCTGCCTGGATCCGACCGATCCTAGCCAAATAGGTAGGTCGCTTATAGCCCATTAACATCGTGGTTAAAGTAGGAATGTCAATCAACAAGGAAGGGTTAATCCCTCCTGCGTGCAAAACACCTGTTCCATCTTTATCCACATTAAGCGTAAATGTACCCCGGTTCCATTCCAGCATCGGATCACTCAAGGTGAAGATAAGGCAACCCTCTTTATCCTGTTTTTTAAACGGATACTGTTCGATAAATAATTGTACATCCACTATCCGGGCCATAAAATAAGGAGCAATGGTTTCCTTGATGTCACCATCATCTAAAACGAAGGAAAGCGGCTCTCCTTTATAAATATCCCCTTTGACAAGAGTAATCATCGAAAAATGTGCACTTATAAAGTTCCATAATCCCACGCGAGCTTCTTCGTTAATATAAACCATTTCTTTGATATAAAAGATCTCCTCGGCAACCCAATACAACAGATACCCTGTGGGCAAATCATCATTGTTATAATAGATGCCTACCGTCATTTCATCCAGATCCCAGCGTAAATATTCTTCCCAAGCCAACTTATTTCGAAGCATAGCTCCATGATGCTGCATGGAGAACTGATCATATATCTCCTTGATATCTGGATGTTCAATAGTTACCCGCTCCACGTTCCCAGGAACTTTTTTAGTTTTCGGCAGCTGGGTATCCGGAACTTCAAATGAGATTTTATCGGTAATGATCTCCCAGCCTTTCCGCCTATAATATGGAATAGAATACGGAAATAGATAAGAAATTGATTGCTTGCGGCCCCGCATTTTAGTTAATGCATGGAGCATTAGTTTATTCATTAAACCTAAATTAGCATATTCCGGATAGGTTCCCACACCCGTCAGGCCACCCATCTCATAAATTCGCCCAAAAATATTTACTTGAAATGGGTATACTGCTAACTGTGAAATCAATTTATCACCATCAAACCAACCGACTACATCAGCATACTTTAGAACTGGCAGCTTCGCTTGGGTGATTTCGCGATTTTCCCAACCAAAGATTTGTAAATCACGATTCGTCACTTGAAATACATAACGTAATAAATTATTAAATTGCTCTGCATGTTTAGTCTCGACATTTGCTAACCTGATCCTGTCCTGCAATTTATTGCGACTCACTACAATACCCCCGCTGAATTCCCCAGATATAAATCAGAAATCACTCTTATTATTCTTTATATCCGTTCAATAAATACATTCTTTCAGAGAAGGTTAGCCTAGCGAATTCTTTTGCAGCTTCGGGATCAAAGCATACGCAAACGTGATGAATGGGCTTAACCACAGAAGGGTGGCATAAGGTATATATTCAATTACCGGCACACCTAGTGTAGCAGCGAAAAAAGCACCGCTAACTCCCCAAGGAATTAAAGGATTAACAAGGGTTCCACAATCCTCTAACGTACGGGATAGTGTCTTTGCTGGAATGCCTCGGCGATTATATTCATCTTTGAACATTTGACCGGGCAACAGAATAGAAAGATACTGTTCACCAGTCATCCCATTAACCGCAATGGATGATGCGCCGCTCATAAGCACGATACTGCTTTTATTTTTGAGCGGTTGAATGATTTTGCGAAAAAAAGCCTCTATGACACCACAATGTTGGATTAGTCCGCCTAATGATAAAGCAATCAAGATAAGTGAAACGGAACTCATCATTGATTGCATTCCACCTCGGTTAACGATAGAAGCAACGGATTCATTGGCAATAGTACTTTCGTATCCATTCTGCATCACACTGAACCAGACACCGATTTCTGCCTGCTGCTGAATAATAGCGGTCACTAGAAGACCAGTGACAATACCAACCATCAGTGTAGGGAGAATTGGAATTCGTTTGATTGAGCAAATAATAACGGCAAGTGGTGAGATCAACGTTAACCAGTGAATATGAAATCCATCTTGTAGAGCAAACTTAATCCCCTGAATCGACGATAAATCAATCGCATCAGCTTTTGGTGCGAACAAGAAAAAGACAGTAGTTATTATAAGCGCCGGAATCGTTGTGTACATCATATTACGAATATGTGTGAACAAGGATATACCTACCACTGCAGGTGCGAAATTTGTAGTATCAGATAAAGGTGACATTTTATCACCAAAACAAGCTCCGCAAATGATTGCTCCAGCAGCAAGTGTTGGCGAAATCCCTGTCGTCAAAGCAATACCCATCAAAGCTACACCGATCGTGCTAACGGTGGTGAACGAGCTTCCAGTAAACATAGAGACGACAATTGTGACATATAACGCGCTTACTGCAAAGTAGTTCGGATTAATATAATCCATACCATAAAATAAAAGTGTAGGCACCGTTCCACTCATCATCCATACAGCGATCAATACTCCGATCAGCATGAGGATAAGAATGGGCATTATAGCTGTTTGGATGCCTTTAATGATAGCTGCCTCAATATCTTTCCATGACACGCCAAATAAACCCAATAAGACTGCTGTGCCAACTGTGGTTGCGAGAAGGGGGATATGAGGTTCTGCTTTTAATAGGAAAATAGATACAAAAAGAAGTGCAAAAATAAAAGCGATGATAATCATACTTTTCGAAAAACTAAGCTGACGGTCCATAACGATAGTGCTCCTTAACATTGTGATTGGGATAAAATTCGGAGATTGCGGCGCTTCCTTACTTTTAAGCTTTTAAGCTTTTAGGCTTTTGGGCAATGAAGCACAGAGGTAATATTAACGATAAGATAGAGAAGAGTCAATGTTAAGAACATACAATGAAGGTTTTTCCATTAAAAAAACAGAGGGCAAAATGCCGCTCTGCTTTATATTCATCCTATTCACTTTACAATTGCAGCTTTAAAATATCCTGCGGAGTTTCAAATTTATATTTCGCGGGAATATGCTCATGCTGCTTACATCCCCATAAGCTAATCCAAAATCGACACCAGCATCTCGTGCACATTCATAATCATAAATCGTGTCCCCTATGTAAATAGATGATTCAGGGTTTGCTTTTGATAATCTAATAAATTCTAGCAAGGGGTCTGGATGCGGCTTATGCTTTGCTGTATCTTCTGCGATAACGGTATATGATAAATATTTAGTTAAGCCAAATGGAGCGAAATCGTCATTTAGCTCATCTCTTGTCTTGGAAGTCACAATTCCTTGAACGATCTCTTTTGACTGTAATGAACTCATTACATCTACAATTCCGTCAAAAATGTTAATAGTATCATAGAAATCTTTCATGAAAACATTCCATCTCTCATTGCCCTCATGGATATCTTCAATCCCAAGTTGTGGTAATGAAGCTGAACCGGGAATACCTAACACAAAATAGAGCTCTGACAATTCATACTCTTTGTTGTGATCCACCTTTAACATCTTTTGCAGAGAACTCAAAACAGCAATTTCTGTATCAATTAAGGTTCCATCCACATCAAAGATTACAGTGTTATATTTACGCATAACTACCTCCTATAGGATTACAACAAATACAAGATTATTAATCGTTAAGCTTAATCTATGACTTAGAAAATAACTCTACGGCTTGCGTATCCATAATCGGATGGATATATTTCTCTAGCGTAATCGTTAGGGGTTGAGGATAATCTTTCGCTCCCTTTCCAAAAGTATAACGCATTTCATCCACGGCTGTACCCTCCTTTGAAGTCATGTAGCCACCGAAGTTTCCTGCCGAAGTTGTTTTGATTGCTCTTTTATGCACATTTCCTTCCGCATCAGTAAAAGTATCAGCAAGTCTAGTGTAGTATTTTAAATATTCGGCATCAGTAATTGTATGCCGCAACAAGATCTCTCCTTCATCTGCATAATTCTCTTGCGTTGGAGCAACAAGCTCAAGGCCGCTTCCCGGTGCTTCAATGATTTGCTGCTTATTGAGATCGACAACAATTTTCATTTTATTCTTTTCCACTGCCGAGATACCAAAGGTTTTTAATGAAACAGTGTCTAGCTGACGGTTTAGGCCGCTCTGACTGTTCCTGAACACCAGCGTGAACTTGGAGTTGTCCGAATAGACTTCAGAATTGTCAGAGTTGACGATGTCGGGGTAAAATAATTTCTCGGTAGCTCCCCCATTTGTACTAATCAGAACTGGATTAATCAATTGGAAAATTTGTTTAACATTGTTCAGATCATACTCCAAATCTACATAGGTACTAAGCGGTGTATATTGCACTAGATTCACTTTAATCTTTTGCCCGTCAACTGTCAGCATTTTATCCGTTTTTAGAATTTTTTCCTGTGCTTTGAGCATATCAGGATTAAGTTCGAACGCAACATCCAGATTAGTCCGGTATTTATTACTACTGGATTGTAGCGCCTTATCTGAAGTTTCAGTGAGAATGACATTATAGTTTACTTCCTTTGGATATTTAACCGTTGGTGAAAGACTAGTGGTGTATATAAAATCCTTAGACTCGCCTGGTTGAATTCGGTTATCGCTGGCAAGCATACTTAGTGCAGCACCTTTATGTAGATTCGACTCCTGTATGCCTTCATATTGAAGCGCAAAATCCGCATGTATAACTTCTTTGTCTGTATTGTTCTGAACACTATATAGAATATAAACCTTCCTTCCATCTGTTACTGCACCAGTTACATCCACACGGTACCCCTTGTTTTCCGCGCTCTGACCCACCGGCATCACGAGATTCTGTTCCAGAGCACTAGCAAGCGCTGGTTCTAACCTTGAAAATGAACGATAAGCTGCAAAATCATCTGTATTTTTAGGGCTGGCGGTTTGAACTGAAGGTTGAGCCACTTCCTTGGCCGGTAATCCGATTGAAGAGTATGTAAATAATAGGGCTACGGCTGCAGCTGCGATCACTCCCATACCTGCGGTATAAAAGCGGCGTTTCTCACGTTTTTTTCCTTCCATAATTCCCTTTCGCATCGCGTTATATATTTTCATTTCCTGTAAAGTTTCAGTATTCTGATTCATTTCATCAACATTTTTCTGCAAAATACGATCTTCTTTATCTGTCACTCCGTTCACCTCCCATATCACTTAAGCACATTACGAAGCTGTTTAAGTCCCTCACGTAACCAGGTTTTGATTGTACCTTCAGGTTTTTTTAGCACTTTTGCAATTTCGATTGTAGTCATGTCATTGTAATATTTAAGAAGTACCACATGCCGATATTTGGGCTTTAACCGGTTCATAGCACGTTCCAGATCAATCCGGTCGTTGCTTTTCATTTCCTGAGTTGCAACCTCTGCCAGCTTCTCCGTAGGAATCACTCGTTTTTTTCGTCGTAGTTCATCCATACAGCAATTGATCGTAATTCGAATCAACCAAGGTGTAAATGACTGTTCATCTTTAAGCTTCTTACGTTTCATCCAAGCTCGACATGAAGCCTCTTGTACAACTTCTAACGCGTCCGCTTCTGTCCGTAGATAACTATAAGCGACGGTGTACATTTTCCGATGCTCCACATACAGGCGTTTAAAGAAAACTTCCTCATCCATTCGGGCAAAATCAACCATTCTGACCTCGTCCATCGTCCTATCCACCACTCACCACACCCCCTCTTTTTTTTGTCAGTGTCGGTATTAGGATAAAGTCATCGTTCTGATGTTCTTATAAGTAAGACGGAGTTGAACGTAAAAACGATTGATTTTTTTCATAAAAAAGTGCTGGCAAAGATGCCAACACTCCATTTTCATATTTATCGATCACGATTAACCATATAATTCAATAGATGTTTTAAAAAATTGATATTGCGGGGGATCTCTTTTAGCGCCTCCATGGCAAGACAATAGTGCTCCCACATCTCTTTTCTAGCGCCTTCTGAACCCAGAATGGAGACAAACGTTGCATTGTTATTCTCAACATCCTGACCTGTGGGCTTACCCAGTAATTGTAAATCCCCTTCCAAGTCGAGTAAATCATCTTTAATCTGAAAAGCAATCCCCGCATGATAAGCGAATTTCTTCAATGCTTCAATTTCTGTCTCCTTAACCTGTGCAAGAATCGCTGGCATAACTAGTGAAGCTTCGAACGCAATGCCCGTCTTATAGAAACAAATCATATTTAATTGCTCTAGCGTCAATGCTTTTCCTTTAGAATTCAAATCCATCGCTTGCCCCATGCAGGTATCTTCCGCCTTTTGAGCTGAATATTGCATTAAAGCAATTACGGATGTAGCATCGAATGTATGAAGGGATGCCTGTTCCTCAATCGACTTCTGAATTAGAAAGAGGCCTGTCAATTCCGCCGTTGCGCTATTATACACCTCATGTAGAGTTGAACGGCCTCTTCGAGTGGGAGCATTATCCTGAGAGGGCAAATCATCGAAAATTAAGGATGCAGTATGCATATATTCCAGAGACCTCAAAAGCGGCACAATTGCCGCGCTGTCTAATCCGTATTCGTTCACACCCATAACCCAAGTCAGGATAGGTCGTATTCGCTTGCCATCACCCTCTAAACTATAATTGGCTGCATCAATTAACATTTCTTTCATAGCTGGTGTCCCAACAGGTTTATTAATTGGCAATTGATTGTTGATTTCACCACGAACCTTTTGAATCGTATTGTGAAAATCCACCTTTTCCTGCTTGTTGTTTTTTAAATTCGTAAGCATCTGATCTCTTAGTAGTTTGTCAAAAAAATCCACATCATCAGCTTTCAACACCATTTGCTGCACGAGACGATTAAATTCGGGTTGACCCGAAGCAAAGATCTCCATAATCTCTTTATACTTTTCAGTACCCAGACGTTCTTTACAACGCTTCAAACCGTTAATTGCTCGATCTAGAATCACTTCACGGGTTTTGGCATCGGATTGATATACGGTATGGATTAGGTGAGAGATGACGGTCCAGTATAATTCAAAAGGGTTTATCAAATCTGAACGTTGATCACGGTATTTCAGAAAATAGGTATACGGCGTTACCGCTCCCTCTTTCATATCGTCAAACATATCTGCAAAATCATCAGCCAGTTGATTGTAAAGACCATAATAAAAAGTACGTTGATCAAATCCATCATCTGTAGGTGCACTAATGACGGATCGGACAATTAAACGGGAAGAAGAGGATTTTAAGATAATGGGGATATAAAGCTCTTCATTGGTGTATTTAGCGTTGGAAAGTTCCTTAACACGGTCCAGCTCCTGAGATTGAAAAAACACAAAGGATTGCTCGAAAAATATGTTCTGCATTTCTGGACGTTGATAGCTTTTAATATATTCGAAAGCTTCACTAAGCTCCGAATGTACGTATCGAATGAATTCCATGTTATCTCCGGACCATTCTCCAAGCTCAGGCACAGATCTAGTAAGGATAGCGTCGCGTATCATAAGGGAATATTGCTCTTTTTCTTGAACCGTTAAGACACTGGAATCGAGAAGATCATCAATAAAAGGATAAGTCAGCCCATAAGAATAACCAAGTCTAATGGCTTCACTAAGCTTCTTAGAACGTTCCAAAGGTGGGGTACTCTCCCCCATTTCCTCCATTACATGCAGAATGACCCCGATAATGATCTTAATTAACTTACGCTGCGCTTGTTCGGCATTCATTTCCTGCGGAATATGGGTTGATACGTTCTTTAGCTTGTCGATCACCCAGATGGTGGCGGTCTCGACGCCTTCGTTCTGCGCCCAGCGATATACTCCTGCCAAGCTCATAAATTCCGATTGATCTCTTATCGTTGTTGAATCGTCTGGGATCAATTGAGATCTAATGTCAGCAACCATTCGCTTAATCCTCTTTTGTGTATCAGTAGAATTCAAGGCTTTGCCCAGATCCCTCATATATAAATAGGACACGCTGCGATCTAAATAATCATCCAATTTACCGTTAAGATTCAGCCAGCCTATATACCTATGATAATCCTGAGAATCAGGTTTCCTTTTCCCTCTAGAGAAAAATGACAACCATGAGCGGCGATGAATATGATGTTTTTTCCATAATTGAATGTCTTCAGTCAGAGTGGATACATAAGTTTTTTCTTTGAACTGCATGTGCAGTGAAACAAAATACTGAGCCGCCCTCTGCTCGGCTAGCGAATAGGCTGAATCGGCATGATCGGTTACATTCACATTCATAGGTGGATTACCTCAACTTCTCTTTTGGTTAATTGTCGGTCATGTTCATATCTTATACGGAGAAGTGTCTTTATGGTTACGAATTCTTAGCCATTCGTTTCCCAATAAAGTCAAAGATCAGACCCGCTGTCCTTTTTATAGGACCCAATGAAACAGGATAATAATAACCCGACTCAAACCAGCCTTGTTCTTTGTAATAACGATAATCCCTGGAATGATCATCAAGCATTGTTTTTATACTTGTACGTGACATTCGAAACAGCATTAATCTGAGAAAAGAAGGAACTGGGGTCTTGGGCGATATAAGGTCCTTATAGAATCTTTCGGAGGCTTTCTTTATTTCTCTCGTCATTTTTTTCTGCGCAACTTCTGTTCTTGGCTCCAAAGTAGTCAAAACACAGCCTTTTGTAACTTGAAATCCGAAATTCTCGCCCATATTGCTAAGGTATTTTACAATTTTGTTGCCTCCAAAGATCCCCTGATTGACAATAGCCGTGAAGGTTTTCCCGAAGAAACGAGGTCTATGAAATACAAAAGCAAGCCGATCCAAGAGGTTCTTCATCGGTGCCGATACATGAAATGCATAATTAGGCGTGGCGAAAATAATTCCGTCAGAATGGATCATTTTCTCCATCAATACATCGCGATCATCCTTTAGTGGACAATATTCCTCACCTTTATTGAAACATATCTTACAGCCCCGGCAATATTCAAGCCGATAATCTTTTAGAAAGACATACTCAAATTCAATATCACCATATGCTTTTAAATTATTGCCAAATTCACAAACCGCTTCAAAGGTCGCATGCTTTTGTTGATTCCCAATAAATGCAGTAACTTTTTTCATTTGAACCCCTCCATATATGCATATTTTGATTAATACCTGTAAAAATGAATGAATTATATTTTGTTCATTCATATTGTAGCACCTTGATCCCTTTTATGCGATAAAATTCCATTTGAGAATGCAAAAAAACAGAAGCCCTACTTGAGCAGGCTTCTGTTAACTTCCCTCTATATCTTTTTAGCGTAATTATGTGTAACAAAATCAACTAGCAGATTCACACTGCTCTCCATATCGTAAATCTCTGTGTTAACTGTCAATTCGGCAAGTTCAGGGGCTTCATAAATAGCATCAATACCTGTAAACTCACGAATTTCACCTTTTCTAGCTTTCTTATACAGCCCTTTAGGATCACGTTGTTCGCAGGTTTCTAATGAACATTGCACATAAATCTCTGCAAACTCGCCAGACTGAAAACGATATCTAATCGCTTCTCTTGCAGCTGAAGAAGGTGAAATCATCGGGACAAGCACTATAAAGCCTAGATCCAAAAACATAGATGCTACTTCGGCTGCGCGCCGCATATTTTCTTTACGATCCTCTTCTGAAAAGCCTAAATCAATATTCAAACCTTTTCTTAGCTGGTCGCCGTCGATCACAGCACATCGGATGCCTTGCTTAAACAATTCTTTTTCAGCTTGTTGTGCTAGTGTACTTTTTCCTGAACCTGATAATCCTGTGAACCAAAACACGCCCGCTTTATGACCGTTCAACAGCTCCCAATCTTTTCTATTCATTCTAAGACGCCCCTTTCTATATGATTAATATTATACTAGTTTACCGCAGTCTTGAGAGAAATGGCTGATCCTAATTCCTTCTGTATATACGTCATATCAGTCATCTGCTCAATATGGTAAACTCCGCCTGGGGGTGGTGAATCATATAGATGTTTTGCTACTGCCGCTGTTACTTTTGCCGTAATGATAGATTGATTCTTTCCTTGTAATAAAAAATCCGCATGAAGTAATTTACCTACTGAATTTCTTCCACGTGCCTCAACCTTAATAGCGAACCCATCATCCCCCAAATGCAGCCGCCCCATAACACGAACAATTGAATTCTTCAGCCAGCCAATTTGCAGTAAGCGAACGGCTCCAGTTCTTTTCGTTATTGCCAGTATTTTAGTAACTACAGCTGAATCAAGACAAAATCGTGTAGAGATAGACGATGATTTCAGTGTTCTGCTAAGTGTCTGTTGATCTGAGAATGGAAAACGGTAAGCATATCGGTTACCCATCTCATCACCAAAATGATACAACCTTCTGTCTGTAAAGCTCTCCACCTCAACCTGTTGATTATCCTGCTTCACTTCGAACTTAGCTGCTAAACTGTCGACTGTCCATTCTAGCGCCGCTTTGCCATGAGAATCACCTAATCCGAGCATAATGGCAATTTCTATCTCCTCGATCTGATCCATCTGCCGCTCTGCTTCAAGGGCCAGGAGATTAGTGATGCCGGGAGCAAGTCCTACACTTAAGACAGCACTTGACCCATTGTCTTCAGCCTCTCTCTTGAATTTCTCAATTTCATTCAAAAACAAACCGTTCGCAGATACATCCACATAATGAATACCGCTTCGAAACACAGCTCTTATAAAATCCGTATCCGTTTGATCTAAGCACATAATGATTAATTTCACTCGTTCTAACTTATCAGTAGGTAAAGGTTTATTAATATCCAACTGCATCGGCTTAATTTTCCCATCAGTTGTTTGACTGAATTGCTTTGCTTTTACAAGGCTTCGCCCTGCAGCATATACTTTTCCAGGATATTTTTTCTCTAAGATTTCACAAATGGTACGCCCTACATGGCCATATCCGCCGACGACTACAATATCTTCTTTTCTCTGCATTTTATCACCGCATCCTATATAATAGAAATAATTAAGAACCATTCTCAATTATACGGATATGCTTTATATTCACTATCCCATAAATGTGGGATACCTATTTTTATACTCCAAGACTAGAGGGCTTACCTATGAAAACCATAAGACAACTTAATCATATTAAACAACAAATCAGAAGGTTAGGTGCTATTTCTGATTCTTCACATAGCTACCGTACTTCATTACTGTCGATTTTACGCGAGGCTGTACCCTTTGATGCTGCCTGCTGTACCCATGTTGATCCACTGACACTACTCTCGACAGGTGCGGTGACAGAAGATAACGTGGAATCCATTCATCATCACTTGTTCCAGATCGAATACGGTGAAGAGGATATTAATCCCTATGAGCAAATGGTTCATAGTAAAGTGCACGTAGCTACTTTATATGAAGCAACCGAAGGGCAGCCAGATTTGAGTGCTCGCTATCAAAAAGTACTGTCTCCGGCAGGTTTTGAGGATGAATTACGCGCTGTACTTGTTCACGGAGATGCGTGTTGGGGGTATCTGACACTTTACAGAAAATCGGGTCAGCCTGTATTTTCACGGGAAGATTGTGAGTGGATAGCCTTAATGCTTCCTGAGATTGCCGCAAGAATGCGGGCTTACAGTCTTGACTTGCCTGAGAGAAATCAGACTTGGCTGGAAGAAGATTACGGTTCCGGAATTGCCGTCCTTTCTGATCAACTAGTGCTCCTCTCCTCCAATCCTACAGCAGACCGCTGGTTAGAGAAACTTCGTTCATTAGAAAAAATTGATCACCATATCCTGCCACGACCAATTCGGGCGGTGAGCACACAAGCAATCAATAGTCCCTTTGAATCTTCGGGGATGGCTAAGTCCTGTATCCGGATGTCAGACGGACCTTATTTAGTGATCCGGGCTAGCCGGCTTCACGCATACGACGGTCAGACGCAAATTGCTATTTCATTCGAGCCTGCACGTCCAGCAGATATGCTTCCTATCATTGCAGAAGCGTATGATCTGACGAAACGGGAACAGCATTTACTTGAAGGAGTAATTCGCGGATTATCTACTAAAGAATTGGCTGCTGAGCTACATATTTCTGCTTACACGGTTCAGGATCATTTAAAATCCATTTTCGCTAAAGCAGGTGTCAGCAGCCGTAGAGAGCTTATCTGGCATTTACATTCTCGATATAGCATTTCAGAGAAATAGGATCGCCGAGCTTCTTATCAAAAAAGCCCAAGCCCTTATTAACAAAGGACTTGGGCTTTTATTTTATCTTTCATTTCCTTAATGCGATGCCGTAAATTCTTCCAGCTCAGAAGCAGGATCAAACTTCTCCCTGCTCATCACAAATGCTGCCATTAGAGCTATAACTGATGGAATAATCGCCCAAGCAAAGGTATGAACAAGAGAGGAAGATAATCCTTCGGTGATTTTATCAAGAACCTCAGAGGGAATTTTGTCCCGTGTGTCGGGAGTCAAAATTGTACTTGGATCACTTAGATTAACACTTTCTGGTGCCGCTCCTCCCTTACTGAACATGGAAGTTAATTTATTCGAAAAAATGTGACTTTGAATAATACCAAATACCGTAATACCAAGTGTCATTCCCAGCTCCCGTGTGAAGCTAAGTGTCGAACTTGCCGAACCCCGTTGTCTTGCTGTAAATCCATGAATCGCTGCATTGCTTAAAACAGAAAATGATGAACCTATGCCAAGACCCACCAGAAACATAAAAATAGTGACCATGAACCGGGAGGAGTCTGGTGTTAGTGTGGTAAGCAGAGCAATACCTGCAACAAGGAGTACTAACGTAGAAATCATGATCGTGCGATAATTAAATTTAGAGAGCAAGAATCCTCCGCCAGCAGCAGTGATAACAGAACCAATCATCATAGGAAGTAGAACAAGCCCCGAATTTGTAGCAGACCCGCCAAGAACCCCTTGAATATAAATTGGAATGTACACCGAGGCTGTAATAAATGCCGCTCCGCTAAATATCGCCATAACATTACTCGTAGAATAGAGACGATTCTTGAACATGCCAAAGGTAATGATAGGCTCTTCTGCACGACGTTCGATAACAATAAAACCAATTAAAAACACAACAAAAGCCATAAACAATCCCAGAATCATTGTCGAGTCCCAAGCATATTTCTTACCCCCGAGCTCAATCGCAAACATGAGACAAAGGATTGAAGCTACAAGTGTAAAAGCCCCAAGATAATCAATTTTCTCTTTGGAATGCTCAACAGATTCTTTGTAGAAGAAAGCGATCATAAAGAATGCAATAACACCAATGGGTAAATTGATATAAAAGACCCAAGACCAATGAATATAATCCGCTATATAAGCGCCAATAAGGGGACCAAAAATACTGGAAATACCATAGGCAGCACCGAATAACCCACCGATTTTCCCCCGTTTTTCTGGGGCCACTACATCGAACATAATCGTGAATGCAATAGGAACGAGTGCGCCTCCACCAATACCCTGAATCGCCCGATAAATACTAAGCTGGACAATAGAATTTGCCGTACCACATAAAGCTGAACCAATCATAAAGACAATAATACCGAAAATAAAAAATCGCTTACGCCCATACATATCCGATAATTTACCGAAAATCGGCATTCCCGCCATCTCAGCTATCATATAAGCGGACGTAACCCACATCAATTTGTCAAAGCCGCCAAGGTCACCTACAATGGTTCCCATTGCGGTTGCAAGTATAGTATTATCCATTGATGCCATAAGTGTAGCCAACAATAGAGCTACTATAATAACCCCAACTTTATTTTTCTTTTCCATGCTCCTTTTTCTCCTCCACTTTTCCCAAATGTTTAGTTCTACTCTAATTGTTAAAGGATTGTGCACAGGCTTCATTCCAAACCACGTGATGTTATACCCTTTGCAAATTAGTGAATAATTCGATAAAATCAAGACAATTAATTAGATGTTCATCAAGCATCTTGTTTATTAATTATCTTGATTATCAAGATATAAACATTTTAAAAGGAGGGTCCTCTTTTGTCAAGAGATCGGCACAATCAAGTTACAATTCAGCAGGAAGACTTAACTTTACGCATGCGGGGCCTAGGCAGCCGAACGGTTTTGTATCAGCAAAAAGTAGCAACTTCTTTAGGGTTATACAATAACGATTTTCTATCTATAGATATCCTTCATGAAAAAGGTCCTATCACCGCCGGCGAGCTATCCAAATTAACTGGACTTACTACAGGCAGCATTACCACATTAGTTGATCGACTTGAAAAAAATGCTTTTGTTCGCAGAGAACATGACCCCAAAGACCGTCGTAAGGTGATCATTGTTCCTTTATATGAGAATAGCGAGGTTGGAAATGCCTACCTTCCTTTGCACACTAAGATGGTTAAACTGGCGTCTTCCTTTACTGAACAGGAGCTTGAGTTGATAACAACATTTTTAGGCAAAGCAAGTACCATCCTGGAAGAGCAGATTCACTATCTCAGCACTACAACGAGTAACTAAAACAGTATAATCGTCAAAAAGGACGATATCCCATGAAGTCAAATGACTTTGAGATATCGTCCTTTTAATATAAGTATGGATCAAAGAGAAGCTGAAGCTTGAGCAACTAAAGAGACCAACTGTGCAGAATCAAATGTGTCTCCTTTTCGAAGCTTCAGGGTTTTCCTTTCAGGTGGTCCCTCAAATGCTCCCTCTGGAAGCGTTAGCTCGGTTGTATTAAAGATTACAAAGCTGACTGCGTCTTTTGATATCGAGATGGCCGCAGCGTATTTTCCATTTTTCAAAAAATGAGGTTTCTTATACTGAATACGTTCCTGCACATCCGGTATAGCCTGATGAACAACCTCACGTAGTGAGGTGGACAACTCCACCTGCCATGATTCTTTTAGCGCTTCAATAAAATCGATTACTTCCTGATTCATTTTTCATCTCTCCCTTTAAGTAATTAAATGGTTTGCCTGAATAAGCGCAGTAAGTTGTTTTAACAAAATCAGGAGGTCCTTTGAGATCCGACGCATCTGCTATGACGAACTTAAGATGATGAAATCAACACATTTGCAAAAGATTTTCAAAATTTAATAGTTTAAATTCCCCATATATTAATTTCTTGGTCATGTAGTCATTATCCTTCTGGAAAATTAGAGATATCCAGCTCGTTACAAGCTAAAAGGGAAAAGCTCCTAAGAGCTTCTCCCTTAACCTCGTACATAAAATTAATGAATCGTTAGATTAAAACCGCTCTGAATATAATTCAGATTCGGATAAGCAATGTTGGAAGTTGTCAGGTTATTAAAGGTTGCCGCACCATTGCCCGTATAGGTGTAAATAGCTGCACCTTTATGTGGACCTGAGAACCGTGAAGTTGTTATTTCATCAAGTCCTGTACCGTTAATGTTGATGTTGTTGAACACGATGTTCTCGAATCCACCACCATATCCAAATTGAATCGCATCACGCTGGGTATTAATGATGTCTATGTTGTTAAATGTAACGTTCTTGATAGCATCATTTGATGCTTCAAGATCAATTGCGCCACGTTCACCCCCATAAAGATCTTTACTCGTGCCACTGTTAATAATGGTTGTGTCTGAGAAAACTACACCCGTATTATTCTGGAAATGATAACCTGGAAAAACGGTATTCATACGTATGCCGGAACCACCAACTGTATCAATGATATAGTTATGATTAGCCTTATGACCACTTCCTCCAAAGAAAGCAATCGCTGCCGCACGCCAGTTATTCTCAATGGTGTTATACGAGAAGGTATTATTCACACCAGCAGGTGCACCATTGGTGTTACTGGTCCATACTGCAAGACCATCGTCACCATTATTTCGCACACTGCTATTGCGTACAATTGAATTGCTAGTTCCTTGCGAGAAGTTGATGCCGTCTGCAAGATTGTTCCGAATCCGACTGTTTTCAACTACCAGCCCGGTAGCATAAATCGCAGGTGTATGAGCGTAGTCGCCTACCCACATTCCGCATTCAAAATGCTCTACCCAGACATCATGGATAATAGAGTTGGTTCCAAAGTTATCCATAAAACCTTTGTAAATTGCATTTTGTCCATAACGTGAGCGCAAATTAGAATTCATATAAACATTGCTGAAATCTAGCTTACCTGAAATACGGAGTGAAATACCCCCGCCCGCAGCATTAGGATTGGTGAACTGAATATTGGTGTGCCAGAGACCAGCACCAGTAATAGTGAGGTTATTGATCATATTACTAGCAGAACCAATCTCCCACATACTGCTAAGATTAAAGGTTCCTGCTGGAATATAAATAGACTTTCCGCTTGCCACGGCTGCATTTACAGTAGCTTTAAAAGCTGCCAGATCATCTTGTCCGTCGTTTGCCACAGCACCGTAATCTGTTACAGATACGGAGTTAGCTGGGCGGGCAATTGCTGTTGGAACAGATTCAATTTCAATGAAATCCACACCATATTCCAAGCTATCTCCATTGTTCTTCTGGATTCGAATCTTGTCCCCAGGTTGGAGGGGTGTATCCATCTTCCAGTGAACTTCATCAAAACGAAATAGGGGACGTCCTGCACTAGGTGTATCGCCAGGCATATCACCTGAGAAATACTGCCAGCTGTAGTATGAGGTTAAAGAAACTGTTTTTACTTTCGCTCCATTCACATACACATCCAGTGAACCATTCAACCCCATCCCATCTGCAGAGTCAGGCATTGTAAATCTCATCGTTACACCTGCGCCGCCTTGACCCTGTCTGACCGTCCACTCTAAGTTCGAACCATTCGAAGGAAGAGCTATATAACGCTGGCCAGAAGCTTCAGAAGCGAGTAATGCTTGATCAAAGGTTGGCGCCGATTTCAAGGTCGCGCCACCCCCGAGAGTAGCATCCTCGGTATCATATCGACTATACGGCATGCTTGCACCACGCGCAGCATAGACAACGAGATTAGAAACACTTACATTATTCGCTTGCTTGGCAGCTATCTCATTAGCATCCACTTCAACAGTAGAGGTGACTGTGTAGTTACCATTAATCGCTGTCCAAGTCCCTGGAATCGCAACATTAACTGATGCCCCCGCTGCTAAGGCACCGTTATAAGATCCATTATAGGTTTGAACAGTGGAACCCGCAGAGTTTTTTAGAACAACGCTTATACCATGTGAACCACTTGCAGAGGCAATGGTTCCTTGATTCTTAAGATTTACATTGAACGCTACATTGTTATTAGCAACAGGATTACTTGGTGTCCATGTAACAGTTCCCACTAAGTCAGAGCTGGACACTGGAGCGATAATAAGTGACGCTGGGTTCGTGTAGCTGTTATTCGCTTCATTTTGTTCGATAACTAGGTTGTCTTCATCAACTTTGGCACTAACTGAATACGTTGCGGCAGGCTTAACTCCTGCGGTAAGTGTCATCGATGCTGTTGTCGATGCTCCAGTTGCTAGTACACCTACCGGAGCTGAGCCTACAAGCTCATTATTTAAATAGAAATTAACAGTAGTAGCTGGAGAGCTGGCATTGCCGATATTCTTTACGATTGCGTTCAGCGTAATCGCATTAGACTCGACCGGATTCGTTGGTGACCAGGACATGCCAGTAATCACCAAATCCGGATTCGGAGCTGGAGTACCGTATACTTCAAATTCGGCGATCTGTCCAGCTGGAGCACCCGAGTTGGCAGTAATATTAAGCTGTAGACGTTTGACAGTTGCGGTAACAGGAATGGTTACTGTATTTCCTGAAGCTGGATTAAACGAATACGATTGTGCTGACACCAGATTCCCAAATGTCGTTGTGTTTTGATTGTGACCGAGCACTTGAATCGTCTGGGTACGTGCTCCCCATGCAGCGGCTGGATTTAACTTTAGAACGATTGAGGAAACATTGTAGTTTGACCCCAGGTCAAGTATCAATGAACTAGGATTACTGCCACCTTCCCAGTATGTGTTGGTGTTGTTGTCATTAGCATTTGCTGCCACAAATGATTGCGTATTAGAGGATGCGGTAATCGATTTGCCAACCGCGATATTACTGCCCGTAACAGGTGTTGGTGTGACTGTTGGCGTTACTGTCGCTGTTGGCGTTGGTGTGGCCGTTGGCGTTGCAGTCGGCGTGGCTGTTGGTGTTGGTGTTGGTGTTGCTGTAGGCGTTGGCGTTGCTGTCGGTGTGACTGTTGGCGTTGGTGTGGCTGTTGGCGTTGGTGTGACTGTTGGCGTCGGTATTGGTGTGCTAGCTCCATAAATTTCGAATTCAGATACTTGCGCTGCCGGCCAACCCGTATTGCCTGTTACATTCAGGCGTACATAACGAGTGCTGATTGCTGAAAAATCAAGCTTAACGGTGTTCCCTCCTGCTGAAGGATTGAACACATAATCAGCTGAACCAACAATGTCAGTGAATGTAGATCCATTTGTACTACCTTGAACGGCGAGTGTTTGCGTACGCGTCTCCCAGCCCGTTGGCAGCTTCAATACGATTTGGTCAATACTTGTCTCTGTACCGAGATCAACTTGGATCCATTGTGGAAATGCATTATTGCTGCTTTCCCAATACGTCTCTTGATTGCTGTCTTTCACATTGTTTGGACTATACGTTTGTGATTGACCACTAGCCGTTATAGTTTTGCCCAGCGTCAGATTCGCGCCACCAGAGGCACTAACAAATGTGAACGGACCCGCTGCCAGGTATAAACTTGAAATCAATAGGGTTACTACAAGCGACCATACGACGTACTTGTTGCGCATTATAATCCTCCTCTTAATGTAGATACTCACTAACGTGTCGCCCTATCGGAGTGCTCAAATGATAGCGTTTACAATCCGATTCATCTCAGAGCACATTAAATAACAACCGATCCTCCTTTCAATGTGAGACACTCTCATTATAGAGAAAGAGAGGATCAAGCTATAAGATGTAATTCTACGGAAAAGATATGTGATACCAATATCGCGAAACTACCCTATATATGGAATCTATTAACATCATGCCAATCAAATAAAGGCCTGATTTCTCAGGCCCTAGTTTTTTATGAAGATTAACTTGTGGATTTAAGTTCTTTTTCATTAACTGAATCTGGAGCGTTTAATAACACCACACCTCCAACTATTAATACTATGCCTGCAAGTGTAAGCACACTAAATGGATCCCCCCATATTACGATACCAACGATTGCGGTTAGAACTGTACCTACACCTGCCCAAATCGCATAAGCTAGGCTTAAAGGTAAAACTCTGAGACTTATGGACAAACTATAAAATGCGATTATAAAACCAATAATAACACCTATAGTAGGCAATATTTGTGTGAACCCTTCTGACATTTTCAGCATAGTTGTACCTATTACTTCGCTTATAATAGCTACCCCTAGTACCCAAAAACCCTTATTCTTGTTCATAACATTTCCTCCAAGCTCTAATGAGATCCACCAGAAAGTTTCATAATGACTACTCCACCAATGATAAGAATCAGGCCGAGTAATTTCTTCAGATTGAAGTTTTCTTTATAAATGATGACTCCAATTAACGCAGTTAAAGCCGTACCTACCCCCGACCAAATAGCATAAGCCGTCCCTAGTGGAATCGTTGAAAGCGCTAAAGAAAGACAATAAAAAGCTGAACCCATGCCGAGTACGACTCCTATTGAAGGTAAAATCTTTTTAAACCCGTTAGAAACCTTAAGCATGGAGCTACCAAATACCTCGCAGATAATCGCTGTTGCCAGTAACACATATGAATTCAACAATAGCCCCTCCTTACTCCGTCATGTTTATTAATTCTTGAATTACTTTATCTCGTAAATCCTTATCTAAAGCTCCTAATCCGAACATTTCTGAATACCATAAACCGTCCGCTGCCAGCCTGACAATTGTGGAACGTACAGGATCTATTCCATCGTTCTCTATATTGTTTTGCCATACTGAGTATTGGTCTTGAAATTTCTTAAGGATATCCGGATTCGTAAAAAGAGCAGCCGAAAGCGCTGTGCTAATCTCTTGCTCTTCCTTAAGATCGTCGTCAATCGCCTGAACAAACGCTCGTCCCCACTTCCCCGTTTCTCTAGATGCATTACCTACTCTTTCTTGAACATTACTGAAAAAATCGCTTGTTAACTCTTCCACCATACTTTTTATTAATGCTTCCTTATTCGGAAAATGGTGCAGCAGTCCACCTTTACTGACCCCGGCTTCTTTGGCAACGGCTTCAAGCGTAAGCTTCTCCACCCCATTATTTTTAACCACAATAGAAGCTGCTAATAAAATACTACTTCGTTTTGAATTACTGTTCACAATAATCACCTCTGTTATTTACTATACCGTCTGGACGGTTTTATTGTCAAATAAAAAATCTTTACCTTCGATCAAAAAAAGCCTGGTAATCCAGGCCTCCAACATTTTTAAAGCAATTACCTTAAATTTTTAATATACCACGCATCACAAGCAAAATGCTCCGACCCAGCCAGCGGTTCATCCAAAAGCTCAAATCCATTTTTCATATAGAAACGGTTAGCTGCGTGCATGTTTTGAAGTGTCTCCAAATAACATTGGTTGTAATGAAGCTTAGCAAAGTCCAGCGCTGTATTTAAAAGTTCTTTGGCTATCCCGTTACCTCTAATCGACTGAGATAAATACATTTTTTGCAACTCACATATTTTGTCATCATTCCCGAAAGGAGCAATTCCACAACCTCCTAATACTTCCCCTCCCTCTTCAATAACCCAATAAGCCCGATTCTCACTATAATTATAATAATCTGATAAATGATGCAGGCTGTCATCCTCCCAGGCTAGACCCGCGCGATTCCCGCCAAACTCAATTAGGCAGTACCTGATGACCTTTTCAATGGAGCTATTATCTTTCATTTGTAATAGTCGGATATTCATGAGTAACGTTCTCCTATCTTTCGATTAGCTTTCTTCAGTTATTATATTGTATCAAGCTTCAGAATGGATAATTATAATGGGTTTCAAACATAATAAAGAGAAATTTATTTAGGAGGAGCTTCAATGAAAATGGCAGCTAAGCAACTCTCGATTGCAGCATTAGGTGGGGTTCATGAGATTGGTAAAAATATGTATATCCTGCAATACGCAGATGATATTGTTGTCATTGATTGCGGCTCTAAATTCCCAGATGAAAGTCTCTTAGGGATTGACCTGATTATTCCTGATGTTTCGTATTTATTAAATAATATTGATAAGGTACAAGCGTTGGTGGTGACTCACGGACATGAGGATCATATCGGTGGGATTCCTTACCTGCTTAAACAGTTAAATATCCCAATATATGCTTCCCGTTTAACCTTAGGATTAATCGAAAATAAACTTAGGGAACATGGAATTTTACGACAAACGAAACTCCATTGTATTAATTCAGAATCCACTTTAACCCTGGGAGCCATTACTACAACATTTTTTAATACAAATCATAGTATTCCAGATTGCCTTGGCGTAGTATTCAATACACCTGAAGGTACCGTAGTTCATACGGGAGACTTCAAGTTTGACATGACGCCCGTCAACAAGCAGTATCCAGATATACATAAAATGGCCGATATTGGGAAAAACGGAGTAAAGATCTTGCTGTCAGAAAGCACTAATGCTGAGCGTCCTGGCTTCACCCCTTCTGAAAAACTTGTTGGCGCTCATATAGAAGAAGCCTTTTTAAAAGCAGAACGTAGAATTTTTATTTCTACCTTCGCCTCAAATGTACATCGTCTACAGCAGATCATTGATGCTTCTCATTTAACTGAACGTAAATTGACCTTACTTGGCAGAAGTATGGTAAATGTAGTCAGAGTGGCCCAAGAGCTCGGTTATTTGAACATTCCGGACGATATGCTGATCGAACCTGCAGAAGCTGCTAAGCTCCCTCCGGCACAGGTAACTGTTTTATGTACAGGCAGTCAAGGAGAGCCCATGGCCGCACTATCCCGCTTAGCGAACTCAAGCCATCGATTGATGGAGATCCAGGCTGGGGACACGGTGCTGCTCGCAGCCAATCCCATCCCGGGAAATGAACGGAATGTTTCAAGGATTGTCGATAATTTATATATGCTGGGTGCTAAAGTCATCTATGGTTCACGCAGTGAGCTTCACGTCTCCGGGCATGGTAGCCAAGAGGAGCTTAAGCTAATGCTGACTCTAATGAAACCTGAATACTTTATTCCGATTCATGGTGAATACCGTATGCTGCATCATCACAGCTTGTTAGCGGAGGCGGTAGGCGTCAAACCGGAAAATATCTTTATTCTAAAAAATGGAGACATCGTCGAGTCTAAGTCTGGTGTTGTCCGCCAATCCGGTCGAGTGACTGCTGGGCAAATTCTAGTGGATGGCCTTGGGATCGGTGATATTGGAAATGTTGTGCTTCGCGATCGTCGCCAGCTGTCAGCAGACGGCATCCTGATTACAGTGATTACACTGAGCCAAACCGATGGACGTCTATTAAACGAGCCAGACACTATTTCCAGGGGATTCGTTTATATCCGTAACTCCGATAATTTAATGGACGAGATCAACCAGCATGTAACATCGACCCTTAAAAAAATGAACGAAACGGATCTCGGCCAATGGAATATCATCAAGCAGACCATCAAAGAATCATTAAGTAAGTTCCTATACGAGAAAACGAAACGACGGCCAATGATTCTTCCAATCATCATTGAGGTTTAGTAAAAAGGAGCTCCCGTGGGGAACTCCTTTTCTTTTCGTATCCAGTTGTAGAGGATAGATTTTAACTAAATTGCGCCCATATATTCATCTTGATACATTCTGTCGCCATATTCCGTTGAATATTAATAATTTGCTCCAATTGGGAAACTCGATCTTGAAGCTTTAGGTTAGTTGGATCCGTTTTTAACTGTGCGGCCAATGAAAAGTATTGAGGCACTTCCCAGACACTACGTAAAGCAGTGCCTAAACAATAACCATATCTTGCAAGGGACTCGTCCCCCTGCCATCCTGTATCTTTTAATCCCTTCATATAGTTTTGGAATAGAGACTCTTTATATTCCTCGTAGCGGTGATTAGGAAAAACTCCTAAGCTCATATTTACGCCAAACATTTTGCCAAGGTCTTCGCCTATCCCCGATATACTCATAAATTGCCAGTCAATTAATATTAGCCGTTCGCCGTCCGTATCACTTTGAGTTAGCAGCATATTCATTTGACTGAGGTCTTGGTGTGCAAGCACTCGCGGCAAGCTATTCAAAGAACGTAAGCTTCTGTCAATCTGGTCTGTGAAGTCTTGGAACCATGTCCAGATACTACGTTCATTATCATTATGTAATTGATTTATATATTTTGCTGGATTAGGAGCGTAGATTTTACTCGAGGTCGTCCATGATTTGAGCCAGTTTTTGCAAATCCACTTCTCATCAGGAATTTTCTTTCCTGTCAGATAAGTTCCATTGAAACGACCTAACTACTCAGCGATATAATTAAACTGTTCCTTTGTATAGGCATATTCCCCATCAATTCGTTCCATCCATAACCATACGGTACCATCTGCTTGTTCCTCAACAAGATAACACTTAGCTGCCTTGATTGAGCTAGGAAGCTCTTCGAGAATCTTGGATTCAAAGACTAGGGCTTCTCGTCGCCAGTAATTGTGATGCTGAAGATTATCTTTCTCCGCACTATCTGGCTTGATTATCTTTAATATAATTGACCATGGAAGCTGCTTATGATTAATAGATGCAAAACCGCTTAGACGAAAGATACCCGCTGTTGTAAAATTAGGTGTTTTATAATCTAAATCTTCACATGTAAAATTGACTATCTTTGCTTCGGATTCTTCAAAAATCCGCTGAATACAGGTGTTAAGCTGATCCATTTTATTCTCTAACACATAGCCCCTCCCTGTCTCTGTTTAGATCCCGTTCTATTCCACTAAAAAAGCCTATGGAGCGTAACAGATTCGTTATCACTCATAGGCTTGTTCATCAAAGACTTGCTTATTAGAATACTTTCGTTGTCCAATCTTCGCAATTCCAGATATCGGTTACGATGTCCTGATAAAAATCGGGTTCGTGAGAAATCATAAGAATGCTTCCTTTGTATGCTTTTAGAGCGCGTTTCAGTTCATCTTTGGCATCGATATCCAAATGGTTCGTAGGCTCATCTAATACGAGAATATTAGTTTCGCTATTAATGAGCTTACATAGACGCACTTTAGCTTTTTCCCCACCACTTAGTACAGCAATCTTACTCTCAATATGCTTCGTGGTTAATCCGCATTTAGCAAGGGCAGCACGTACTTCGAATTGTGACAGAGACGGGAATGTATCCCAGATTTCCTCAATACAAGTCTTGTAATTGCCTTCCTTCATCTCTTGCTCAAAATAACCAATCTCCTGATGGTATCCACGTTCTACCGAACCGGACAAAGCAGAGATTTCACCTAAAATACTGCGCAGCAATGTTGTTTTACCAATTCCGTTTGCCCCAACCAACGCGATCTTCTGTCCACGCTCCATCAACAAATTAAGCGGTCTGGACAATGGAGAGTCGTAGCCGATAACCAATTCTTTTGCTTCGAAAATCATCTTGCCGGCAGTTTTACCTTCTTTAAAGTTAAACTGTGGTTTCGGTTTCTCCTTGGCAATCTCGATGATCTCCATCTTGTCGAGCTTCTTCTGTCTGGACATCGCCATGTTACGGGTAGCCACGCTGGCTTTGTTACGAGCTACGAAATCCTTCAGCTCTGCTATTTCTTGCTTTTGGCGATTATAAGCAGATTCAAGCTGTTGTTTTCTCATTTCGTAGACTTGTTGGAACTGCTCATAATCACCCACATAACGGGTCAGCTTTTGATTTTCCATATGGTAGATCAGGTTGATAACACTGTTCAAGAATGGCATATCGTGTGAGATCAGAATAAAAGCATTATCATACTCTTGAAGGTAACGTCTCAGCCATTCAATATGCTGCTCATCCAGATAGTTCGTAGGCTCATCGAGGAGCAAAATATCTGGTTTTTCAAGCAATAGCTTAGCAAGCAAGATTTTGGTACGTTGACCACCACTAAGATCCGCTACGTCGCGATCCAATCCAATATCAGTGATCCCTAGTCCACGCGCGGTTTCTTGTACTTTCGCATCAATCATGTAAAAATCTTGATTTGTAAGTGTATCTTGGATGGTACCTACTTCTTCCAGCAGCTTTTCCAGCTCTTCAGGTGAAACGTCACCCATTCTGCCGTACATATCGTTCATCTCTTGCTCAAGATCAAACAGGTATTGAAAAGCACTTCTGAGTACGTCTTGAATCGTCATTCCTTTGGTCAGCACTGCATGCTGATCGAGGTAGCCAACACGCACCCGCTTGGACCATTCGACTTTACCTTCATCAGGTTGCAGTTTGCCTGTAACAATATTCATAAAAGTGGATTTTCCTTCGCCGTTAGCGCCGAATAATCCGATATGCTCGCCTTTTAGGAGACGGAATGAAACATCCTTAAAGATCGCACGATCTCCAAAGCCATGACTTAATCCTTCAACATTTAATATGCTCATTTATGGACACCTTTTTCTTATTTTTCTCGCTATATTATAAGCAGGATTAACTAAAAACTCAATGGAGAAGCAAAAAAATATCATTTTATGGACTAATTTGCGAGCAAATTTAGTTTTGAGAACCGTCACTTACCGAGAATGGGATTACGCTGGCGATTGCTCGTCATCTTTTATATGATAGTATGCATAGATACACATTAGAGTTGACTTGAGAACTAAGGAGAATTAAAAATGAATAAACTTGTATTTTTTCTTGGTCCAGCTGGTGCAGGCAAAACAACGTTAGCTAAAGCGATTGCTTCACGGCGCAAAATACCTTTTTTCGATATGGATATCCTACTACGGCCTGCTGCTGACGCGATAATGACTTTACACGGACTGGATCCGGCAGATAGAGACTCAGCAGAGTACAAAAGGTTATGCCGCGATTTAGGTTATCGAATCACTATGGATGCTGCGCTGGATAATATAAGCTTGGACGTCGATGCTTTTGTAGTGGGTCCCTTTACCAAAGAGGCGGCCAATCCTGACTGGATCAGCCATGAGTTAGCTCGGATCGGGCGTTCCCTTCAAGATGTTGAGGTCAAGGTTGTCTTGGTAGGGTTAGCCAACGAGGAATTGTACCGGGAACGAATTCAAGACAGACAATCACCACTAGATGAATGGAAGTTCCAGCATTGGAATGAATTCCGCACTTCTCTTGGCAACCGTACGGTAGAATGGCCGCTCCCGGCTGAAAATATTGCGTTGATCGACAATTCTAATCCGGATATTACTGCTACTACTGCGGCAGTAGAGCAATTTATTTACGGCTAGACTTTCGGACCCAGATGACGTTATTTCCACTTTTATCACCTTTTGTGCAGGGTTTCGGACCCCAGTGCAGCTATTCGTTAGAAAAGTGCGCTTAGGGAGTTTTTTTCGTGCCAATAGCGACGATGCGGTCCGATAGAATTGCAAAAGTGCGATAATGCTGCGTTTAGAGTCAGCTGAGTCCGATAGCTGCTGCGTCCCCCGTAAAATAATGACATCAAACGATGTTTGAGGCTTGGACGAAGAGTTTTGGTTAGACTATCGGACCCAGTTGACGTTATTCCCAGAATTCTTTTATTGAATATACTTCTGACTGACTAAATCATCAGCAAGCACCGCGGTGGGTATCACAAATTCAACTGAGCCCATATAACCCGGTGCGACATCGTATTTATTAAACACAATCACAAGCTTACCTTCGGTATTGATATAAAAGCTTTGATCCTTCGTAATGGAGGTAAACTGATCCGTTGGCACATCATCGCCATACTCAGGGATCCAGTAAACTTTCTCAGAGTCTGCTTTCATTTGAGCAATCATCTGTTCTTTAATATTTTCGCTGATGCGTTCAATGTATTGATCATCTTTAAATAGCATTGGCAATGTAATAAGGATCTGGTTCACTTTGTCTATCGTATCAAAAGTAACTTCCATTGAAGATGAACCAGCGGTTTCCTCAACATATCTGCCAATGGAGAAAATGCGCTCATTATCCGTTTTCACTTCATAACCTACATCCAGCCCCAAATGGCCCCCACCTTGTTCCTTCAACGCTTCGATCTCCGCTTGGAACTTTTCGTATAGTGCTTTATTCTCACTTAAATATTTGCTGTTCAATCCAAGCTCCAGTTCTTTGTTTTCCATATCCGTAACGGCTGGAACCTTGATATTTGCATCGTAGTTCTCTTCTTCTACAACGTATTCTTTAATAGTCAGCACTTTTATTATCCGATCAACGCCTGGAATGGAAGATAATGCACTAGCTACGGTTGTACTGGTGTTTATGGCTACTAGAAAAATAACTGCGGCCGCACCAACACTAGCCACCCACTTAGTTGTCGTGTGTTTTTTTCTGTTGGCTTTAAGTGACTGCTTTATAGAACGGTTTACAATCAAATCAAGTTCTTCCGGAATGGGAATATCGGTATACTCTTTATGTAATTCTTGTATTCTTTCGTCCATCTTACTTTATCTCCTTTAAGGCTTCATCATTCAGCTTCACCCGCAATAACTGAAGGGCCTGATACAGCCTTGTCTTTATTGTATTGGTGTTCTCGTTAAGAACTTCAGCCACTTCATTAATCTTCATATCCTCAAAATATCTAAGCACAATCACACTTCGGTATTTCGCCGGCAGCTCTTCCAGTGTTCTTTTCAAATCCATATCTGTATAGCTATCCTCAACAGCCGGACTATAGGTTTCTATTATCTCTGGCTCCATCGTCTGAACTTTCTTGTTTCTGCGCAAAAAGTCTAAGGAAGTATTCACGACAATCCTGTAAAACCAGCTTTTCACAGCATCGTGATCCTTTAGCAAATCCATTCGTGTCATCGCTTTATAAATAGAATCCTGCACAATGTCGAGGGCATCCTCTTTGTTTTTCACATAACTGTAAGCAAGCCGGTATACATTTTCTTTGTTTTCTTTGATACATCGCGTCAATATTTTCTCGGTTTTCCTATTCAACATGGTCGATTATCCTTCTCTGTTTATGATCTGGTGTTGTAACAGGAGTAAGACGATTGGTGAGTATAAAAAAGTTTGGAAATTTCAAATAAATTATTTATTATCTTTTTCCAAAGCTTTAATTAGAATTGATGCATAATACTTGGCACCCTCGCGTTTCAAATGAACACCATCTTTGTAGAAGTAGTCGTCTTTTCCTTCACTAGCTGAGTACCAGTCTACTATGGTCGTATTCCTGAATTCACTGGAAACTTTTGAAAGGGTGGAATTCACAGTCTGCTCCCACTTTCTCGGCACACGTGTATTGACCAAAATAATCTGCTCCACATCGCTTAACGAGTTTAGTAGTTTACGTAATTGCTTGGAGTTAAAAGCTCCATTCGTCCCCAGCTCTATGATCATCCGCTTCCCTAACCGCCCTTGTGCTCTAAGCTGATCAACTACCTCCTGTGCCTGCATCATCTGTCTGCCAACCTTTCCATCGATGACAATACCAGGGAGACTTTCTACTAAAAACGGTGCTGCATCCAAAATGACAGAATCACCAATGGCCGTAATATTCTTTCCGGTTTGATTTTTCTCGGTTACCGCTATGTTTCCTTCTGGTTCAACTTGTTTTTCTTCAGTGTCAGGGTTGGGCTTCTCTACATCAGTGGTATCTTTTTCTACGGGTGGTGCTAATAAGTTGTAGTCTATTGGATCTTGCCCTGTTCCCTCTTGCTGTACATTCTGCTTATCTGCAACTTCGATTGTAGGCGTGTCAGATTCAGCATTGGATAAATATCCATTGCAGGCAATCGGAATAAGAATCAAAAAGATCATGGTCATAAGAAAGACTGGGCGGTAGCTGCGGCGTTGTTTTGCACTCCAATGGTTCCAAATGTTTTTTAATGATCCCCGCCGGAGCGGCTCCTCCACATATTTGTATGATAAGGCTGCCAGTAGAAAACTTCCTGCTAACTGAAGGATAATACGAAGCACGCCGCTCTCATCTGGATTCCCATTAGGGCTGGTAAGAATAATTACGGGATAATGCCAAAGGTATAAGCTATATGAACGTACACCTATCCATCGCAAAGGTTTGCAGCCCATTTTCCGGCCAAGAGAACTGGCAGGATGAGCAAGCACGGCAATCACTACTGCAGTAATGATAGAGATGATCAAAAATCCACCACGATATAGTGATTCATCAAACTCGTTAATCCGGTAAACTAGCACCATTAATACCAGCAGTCCCAGAGCACCAATAATATCAAACATATAGCGAGATCTTTCTGTGACTGTATTTTTAAGTTTCTGACTAGGCCATGCAACGGCAAGCGCCGCTCCAATTAGAAGTGCAAATATACGAGTATCTGTTCCATAATAGACCCTGCTTGGATCTGTGCCCGGTACATAGAACATAGCCATGGCTAAAGCTGAGACAGCAGCACAAGCCAGAATCCAGGCAATAAGTTCACCTCGACGAGGTATGATCTTTAGTCCTAATACGAGCAGCAGCGGCCATAGAATATAAAACTGTTCTTCAATAGAAAGTGACCATAAATGTCCGATCGGTGAAGGAGGTCCAAAGCTTTCGAAGTACGAAACATCATGAAATATTAACCACCAGTTATTAACGTAAAATAGTGATGACATAAAATCTCCTGTCAGCCCATTTAATCTCGTAGGATCTATGATTAAGAGCCATATGGTGACAACGATCAGCATGACTATCGTCGCAGGCAGCAACCTCCGTGCTCTACGTATCCAAAAGTCCAGAAGGTCCAATCTTCGATGACGCTCCCATTGGTTAATGATTTGGTCTGTGATGAGATAACCCGAGATCACAAAAAAGATTCCCACTCCCAGCAGTCCACCCCCAGCCCATTTCAAATTCAAATGATAGGCCATGACAGCGAGTACGGAAAAAGCTCTTAGTCCATCAATACCAGGCATATAACGCTTGTTGTCATTCATTCTGTTTCAGTCCTTACCCTTTATTTGTTGTTCATAGGCAGGACGCAGGAGCAGCTCAAAAAGTTCTTTAAACTGGCTAATCTGTTATCAAAAGTAAAAAAACACCCGCGCAAGAATTACCCTGCGGGATGTTTTTAATAATTCCAACTACTTTTACAAACTTCTAAAAGGTTATTTCTGAACTTCAACCTGTAGAATTTCTGATACAAATTGAACAGGTACATAGGTTTTGTTATCTTGCAGAACAGGTGCAGCACCTAAAGCTTTAGGAGTCATTTTTGCGAAAAAGTATGAATCTTTGTTAAGCGTAACACTTGTCCACTGTGCTCCTTTCATCAACTCAGCGGTTTTGGTAGACTGATTCCATTTCAATTCATAGTTTAGTTGACTGGCTACATCACGAAGCGATACCATGAGCACGCCTTTCTTATTCGTGAAAGTAGCTACTTTTTTCAAATCTAGCTTAGTTGTATCCGTTGAACTATGATTTAAGCTGAACCGAAACTCTGGTGAACCTACATAACCTGGCGCAATGCTGTATTTAGGGAATACGATGACTAAGTTACCTTTATCGATATAGAACGACTGCTCAGTTGAAGTTCCTGTGTACTCTTCTAAGAAATATTTATCTGAATCCTTTTTAATCGCTGCCAGAATGTCTGCATCGAGCTTCTCTTTGTAGTTAGCTCCCAGTAGATCCGTTAGTGCAACAGGTTCTGCCTCAGCTATATTTTTCACATTATAAGTATCGATCCGCGGCATGCTTGTTCCACCTTCAGAACCTTCAGTAGTAACAGTCAAGGAGATAACGCCTGCTGGAGAACCTGTTCCATCTGATTTCAGATCATAAGTAATGTAAAGAGTATAAGGATGAAATTCCATTTGATCAGCCTGTGCTTTTTTGCCCATTTCTGCGGCGTCTTTCTCCCACTGTGCCAGATCCTTTTCAGCATGAGAAAGGATAATATCGTTCAGTTCATCTTGATAATGAGTATCCAGCATTCCTGTTAGCTGTGGTACTTTTAAATCTGCAATCAGGTATTTACTTGTTGTGTTAAGTAATTTTTCTTGTACTTTAATGCCAGCAAGGGCTGGTGTCTTGGACGGTAAAGCCGCAGAAACATTAGCTGTTACTTGTGTGGAAACCATAGCATGAACCGGTAAAGAAGCTGCACTCACTCCCATAATGGCTACACATCCAACTGCACTCATTTTAATTAGATTTTTTGTTCTTTTGTTCATATCTCGTCATCCTCCATCTCTATTTATAAGTGCCTTCCGATGACACTCATTAGCTAGGACGCAGGAGGACCTCTAAAAAGTTTGCTGGTTTTCTAATTTAAATATAATTTCTTCAACTTCTGTACCCCGTAACTCTACGTAAAAAGGCTGCACCTTATCATTTAGACAATACTCCAGCCGCAGTCTGAGGTTTTTCCATGTGACAATTTCCAATGCTTGTTCTATCGAAAAAAAACCAACTTCTAAGCTCTCGGAACTAGTAGCAGGTTCGCCGCCGATGGCTTTCCCTAGAAATAGGTTAGTACAAATAGATCGATCAACATTTTGAAAAACTCCGCAGAACTTATTTATCTCTATATCAATGCCCGATTCTTCTTTGGCTTCCCTGATTGCTGCTTCTATAAGGGACTCCTCCTCTTCAACCTGTCCGCCTGGCATCTCCCAGCCTCTACGTGGACCTTTTATTAATAAGATTTCTTCTTGATCATTGAATACAACTGTAGCTGCTGAAAGAATATGTTTTGGGGGATTCATATCCATTGTTACCTCGCTTTAAATTTATTCTAAGCCCTAATTAATTCTGAATACAGGTCCTTTGGGTGAGAAAGGCAAGTCATTTCCCTTGGGCAAAATATAAGCATGGTCTCTTTTAATGGTCAGCTTGTCACAATAACCATCTGTAATAATTAGAATCGGTCCTTTTTTCGGAAAATCCTCAGCTTGTTGAATCAAATCAATAGCTGGTTGTAAGATCGTTCCCCCTCTTCCCTTCACTTGTACCCGATCCGCGATAGCCTCGGGGGGCATGTAACCTGCATCATAAGGACAAGCATCACAAAAGATAATCCGCGCAAAAGGAACATCACGGGCCTGCGCATAACTTGAAATGGCCCCTAATGCTTTGGCCAGAAGCTTTTTATCCATTGAGCCTGAGGTATCTAAAATAACTCCAAAAGTACGGCCATCATCTGCAGCACCGCTATGAACCCACTGTGGTCGAGGGATATCAGGCGTAGAAGATTGACGTCTGCTAATTCGTGAATAAGATCTGGTCTTCTCAAGTGGTGAAAAATAATGATCAAACCACCGAGCAAGCTCTACATCCCATTTTATAGGCGGCTGGCCTAGCGCTCTAATCTCTTCAACTAGGCCTGATGGCAAAAGACCGCGGCTTTGCTCTTCATGATACATCAGTCCTTGTTGCATAGCATTTTTACAGAAATCATCTAACGTCTGTCCTTCTCTCGCATCCCAAAAACTTGATGAACCGTTATCTAAAATGTCACCAAGTCCATTTCCTCTCAAGGTTGCCAGTTTCTTATAAGTGCGGATATCTCCGACCATACGATCATAAATCGTTTCAGCAGATAAACCTTTAAGCTCAGGATCTAATAAGAGTCCAATTCGCGGATACTCCCCTACACTCATTTCTACTAGCCATAGATTTATTACGTAGTCACAAGCTACATTCCAAAGATAATGATCCCGGCCAAGACACCGCTCGTGATGCTGAAGCCCCGCATGCAGAAGCTCATGCGCCATCACGAAAATACACTCCTCGTCGTTAAGTCCGGCTGCAGGGTTCATAAATATTTTGCGATCAATAACGTCAATGGCAGCTATGGAAATATCAAATCGCCGACATATTGCTGGATCTTCTATAATCTCAAAGCCGGCGGCAAGCGCACCTAATAAAGGATATCTGTCCATAAACCATCGTTTTGCACGTTGTGGAGCTGTTAATGAAAGTGCAGGGTCACTAATAGTATTAGCATGGCCTCCAGCAACACTTACTGCATTCGTCACAGCATTAGATAACCCATAAGCAAAATAGGCTTCCCAATCCGGTGGTTTTCCCCAGTATCTTTTGGTGGTTTCTCTAACATTCATATCCAGTTTTGAAACACCCGCAGTCCCAAAATATCTGGAGGTGTCCGGAATTCCTTTTATCATAAACTGCTCGTAAAGCTGTTGTTCATCTTTAATTGTAAGATCAATTCGCGACTCCATATCTGCGGGTACTTTCCCAAACTTCAAGTCATTTAAAAACTTTGCTATGTACACATCACATGCAACGTTCCACGCCACTTGATTCTCTTTAATCTTTAAATGTCCAAGACCTAAATGAAGAAAACAATGTGCCAAAACGTACATCCATTCAGCAACCTCGCCACGCCGTTTAGGATGAGTGTAAATATAACCGTTATTAGTGACAATTGCCCAGCCGTCTTCAGGATAGGGACTATTTTCATTATGAATAATCGAAGCTCGAACAGATAACGGCGCAAAAATAGGATGATCCGCGAGTAACGAACATGCTTCATTAAAATTTTTCAAAGCGGGATTATCTGGAGTTGTTTTTTTAGCCATATTTACCCCCGCTCTTTTATTGCAAGACGTGGTAAATCACGTACAATTTCAACCATTAACCAATCTGGAATATTATCACTTTGCTCCTGCTTAGCAACTACTAGCTGTGCAATTTCAAAGCTAATGACGGACAGGTCTTTAATCAGCTTTTTAACAGTGTGTGCAAATTGGCGATGTCCATCTCGTACGTTATCTTTAATCGGAGGGAGTTCTTTGATAATCTGGGCACGCAAGGATTGCGCCAGGAAATACAGTAGATCCCGATCTTCTGGAGCCGTTGGAAATGAGGATTTACCATCTATAATTTGATTAAGTTCATATTTTCCAGTTAGATTTTTATAAAAAGCCCTGAATTGTGTGGCGTGAGAAGGTGTCAGTGAACCATTCGCTAAAATCCCCACGGTATCCACATTTATATCATCGCCAAACTCATGTAGTGCATCACTAAGCATATGCCAAGAGCGTGGCGTGGAGAAAGGCTCTTCAGTCTTTGGAGGTGCACTCCACAAATGATCGGGACGCAATTCCAGATATTCAATAACCATAGGATGAATGTTATGCTCATATGCCCAAGAGATCCAATTCTGAAAAGATACATTTAACTGTATATGGAACATCCGATTGATAAGCGCGGAGGACATAGGTTTAACAATTGCACTATCTTGAGCACGGTTACCAGCTCCTATTACTATAGAGCCCTCAGGTAGGTGATAATCGCCGATGCGGCGTTCGTGGATGAGACTATAAAAAGCTTTTTGCACTTCTTGAGAACAGGCATTAAGCTCGTCCAGGAACAAACAATAAGGTTCATCCCGAGCAATCATTTTTGGAGGACAGAATTGGCTCTTACCGTTAACGATTTGCGGGACTCCAATGATGTCTTCAGGTGCTAATTGAGAACCTAATAGAGACACGCAAGGAAGACCCACCTGATCAGCAAAAGCTTCTACTAGCGAAGATTTCCCAATACCAGGCGCCCCCCAGATAAAAACAGGGCGAATCACAGAAACGTTAAGAAGTACTTGCATAAGTTGAATAGGTGTTACAGGAGTTGCTAGATTCAAATAAATGCTCCTTTTTTAAAGTAATGATAATAACGATAACTATACACAGTATAACAAATAATTCATTAGCTCAGGAACGAACCTCAACAACAATATTATCAACCCACTCTATTTCATTCAAAAAAACAAACCTTTGCTTGACGAGATATAAAAAAGGATGATATATTGTTTCACGCTTTAATAATTAAGTGGTTAATCATTTAGTTGTTATCTAAAATTTAATGGAATTACTTATTCCGCCCTATTTCAAAACTTTAGGAGGCGTGATTTGCCTAATAATGAAGATTTTCTTCAGATTTCTACTATGTTCAAATCCTTTTTAAAAGGAATCTCTCAAGATTGGAACAAACAAGACTACCCCCTAAATATTACACAGTTCAAAACCCTCAGGACTTTATCTAAGAACGGTCCACAAAACGTATCACAGATTGCTGCAGCTCTTGGTATTACCTCAGCAGCAATTACAGGCGTAACAGACCAATTAATCGCTGAAGATTACGTAAATAAGGAACGAGCCAAGGATGATCGAAGGGTGGTACACATCACCATTACGCAGAAAGGAGAAGCAACGATTAAAGAGGTGCAGGAACGCCATCAAGAACTTATGGAATCTTACTTTAAGATACTGCCCGATGAAGATATTGAGCATTTAAGAAGAATTTTCGCAGTAATAATTTCTGATTTAGACAAGAGATAAAATTTAAAAAGTGGCGGGGAAACAATCGAATGGAACATTTATCCAGTAAACGAAAACTTAGTATTATGATAGCTATTATGGCTGCAATGCTGTTCGCAGCGATTAATCAGACAATTACAAGTACTGCTATGCCGCGTATAATCGCAATTCTTGATGGCATGGATTACTATACTTGGACTATTAACATTTATTTATTAACATCAACAATAGCAACCGTTCTTGTCGGTAAGTTATCTGATATGTTCGGACGTAAACCCTTTCTATTAGCAGGTATTCTATTATTTATGGTTGGGGCTTTCCTGACAGGAACATCTTCCGATGTTTATCAGTTTATCATTTATCGTGGGATTCAAGGGATAGGTGCAGGTATTATTCAGTCCACCGCATTTACTGCTGTAGGTGACTTATTCCCTCCGCGTGAACGTGGTAAATGGATGGGTTTGATGATGGCCGTATTCGGCTTCTCCAGTGTGCTTGGACCAACGCTTGGAGGCTTTTTGATCGATAATATGGATTGGCATTGGCTGTTCTGGATCTTCCTACCGCTTGGTGTAGTAGCCTTCGTAATGATTCTTACCTTATTTCCTAAAGGGAAACGCGGGGAGTCAACCAGCATTGACTATTTAGGTTCCTTGCTAATGACAACTACCATCGTGCCTCTACTGCTTGCCTTCACCTGGGCAGGTACAGAATATGATTGGGGTTCTTCGCAAATTCTCGGCCTGTTGGCGGGAACGGTCGTTTCAGCACTACTCTTTATTTTTGTCGAATCCAAAGCTAAAAATCCAATACTCCCGCTTCATCTATTTAAGAATAGTGTAGTTACCATATCTAATATTATTGGTTTTATTATGAACTTCGGTATGATGGGGGCTATGATCTATCTTTCCTTCTTCGTACAAGGTGTTCTGGGGATCTCCGCAACCTATGCAGGGTATGTTACTATGCCAATGTCGATCGTTATGGTTGTAGCCAGTGCCCTTACCGGACAAAAGATGGCCAAGAAAGGGAAGTATAAACGTTACGCATTAATTGGAATCCCGATTATGATTGCTGGTATGACAATTATGGTATTTATGAATAATGTACCGATGGCTGTCCTAAGTATGATTGTGTTTGGTCTTGGGTTGGGATTGGGGATGCCAGTATTCTCACTAGCTACTCAAAATGCGGTTTCACACACAGAACTGGGTGTAGTAACGGCCTCCTCACAATTATTCCGTAATTTAGGCGGTACGATCGGTATCGCAGTCATGGGTACCGTTATGTCAAATAGTCTTACGAAAAACTTGAAGGAAGCTCTACAATCGTCATCAGCACCGGATTTCACACAGATAGATCCAAAACTTGCTGAGCAAATGCTCTCCTTCGCTAATCCACAGGCATTAATGAACAAACCATTGCTTGAACAGACTCAAGCTAGTCTGCCAGCCGATGTACAGCCTGTCTTCTTACAAATGATTGAGGGTATCCGTGACGCTTTAGGACAGACATTGTCATCCGTGTTCTTAACCGGGACCATTGTGCTTGTTGTAGCTTTCGTGCTTGTCTTCTTCCTGAAGGAGCTTCCACTTCGTACTTCTAACCAAATGCCAGTTCCAGAAGAAGCTGAACAGGACGTGTCAAACATGAAATCTTCAAAACTTGCAGTGGATAAAGCCTAACCGCAAATTACTTTGAAGCTGACTATAAAACAACAAAAACTGCAACGTACTCATGTGTAACTGAGTAAGTTGCAGTTTTTGTGTTGATCTATTATTTTACAGGTGAAAGCTCATCTTCTGTTACCCACTTATGATTTTTCACTTCATCTCCACCCGTAGTAGGTTTGTAATTAATCATATAGACAGTTGTTTTTTCTGCTGAGTTAATCTGAGCCGTTGCACCCTTCATATCCTTCATATGATCAGATTCCATAATAACCTCTGAGCCTGGTTGATAGGATATATCATCTGCTTCTTTTATTTCTTCATGAATAATCCACTTATGATTTGTGACCGGTTGACCTCCTGTAGTAGGTCTATAGGAAACATTATATGCTGTCGTCTCATAAGCTCCCACAATTGTCGCAATGGCTCCCTTCATCCCTTCCATATGGTCAGTTTGGATCACAGCTTCACTTCCTACTATGTAAGTAGGATTCTCCGCTACCCTCAGATCTTTTGGAACTTCACCTGAACTTGAATGTGAGTTATGTTCCATTTGTGTATCGTTAGAAGACATTTGATTGCCATAGCTATTGTCATTACTACAAGCACTTAAGCTGAAAGCAGCTGCGACGACTAGTAGAAATAATTGCTTTTTCATATAAAAGACCTCCGAAATTTTATCTGCCTATAAATATTATTTTACCCATTTCAGAAAATCACAAACGGAACTAAGGATTCACAGTTCGTAAAACAGTGATTTATTTTCCATTAAATGAGTGTTGTCTCAATGCTTAAACTATATTTATAATGTTTTCTGAAAGGAGGCTACTATAAATGAAGACTAAAATATTCACTTTGTTGCTTCTTTTGGGTCTGGTGAGCATGGCTACTATGATCGGTTCTGCTAATGCAGCTCCGGTATTAACCATAGGAAGTTCTTCAGGAGATGTATGGGATCTACAATATAGATTAAAAACCCTTGATTTCTATACTGAGCCCTTAGATGGGGTATACGGATCACAAACGAAAGCAGCGGTTGCTAAATTTCAAAAGGCTTATGGAATAAGCGCTGATGGAATTTCGGGGACAAAAACTTGGAATGTTTTAAAAAAACACACGCTTAATATTAATGAAATGGATATTTTGGCTAAAGTTATCTACAGTGAGTCTCGCGGTGAGCCTTATGTTGGACAAGTTGCAGTGGGTGCAGTAGTCATGAATCGTATACAATCTAGTCAATTTCCTGACAATATTAAAGAAGTTGTATTCCAAAAAGGAGCTTTCACAGCCGTATCTGACGGCCAGTATTGGCTTACACCCAATCAGACAGCTTATTTAGCTGCTCTTGATGCTGTTCGAGGTTGGGACCCGACAAACAATTCAATCTATTATTTCAATCCCGATACAGCAACTAGTGCATGGATTTGGTCACGTCCGCAAAACTTAAAAATTGGTAAGCATATATTTGCGAGTTAAACGCTTCAAATAGTTAAGATCAATAAAAGCCAATCTAACTACGACAGTTAGATCGGCTTTTATTATTAAACCTATTCGGTTGTGTTAGAATCCATTCCAAGTACTAAAGCCATATTAATCTGCCCTACTTCATCCTTATGGATATACCCCAATTTATTATAGATTCTGATCGCATTTCGATTTTCATTATCAGCTGCTAGAAAACTCCGCTTAACGCCGTTATTATTCCCCCAGCGCATACCTTCAACAGCTAGCTTATAACCAATACCTTGGTTATGATACTGTGGATCTACAGCTAATTCTCTAAGCCACAACACAGGTCCCTTTTCACTTTCAAATCCGTAGATTTTCAATAAACATACTCCAACAATGCTTTTATTCAATTCTGCTACAAGAATACAAGAATGATCCGATTCATTCCATGTTTGTATGAAATCCCACTCTTCACCATAGAAACCTCTTGAAAGATTTATACATGCTTTGGTGATGATACTAACCTGTAAATAGTCTTTAGGCTCAATGTTTCTAATGAATGATGATACTGCTTGATCGGTGACCTTCTTTGAGATATCCTCATTCCAGAAATCAATAAATTGACTAACTACTTTGAACCCCAAAGACTCCATAACTGGCATGAGATCTGGATGTATAAATTCGATATACAATCTATGCGTTCCATCCACAGGTACTTGTATAAACTTGCTGGTCAGATCTATTAGTACAGTCCTAAATAATTCTATAGACTCTGCAGCCCAATAAATATTATGACCCTCATCAACCGATTTACATAATATAAACACACCCGGTTCATCAATTAGAATATCCTCAGACGCCTGTTGCTCCAGCTCTTCAACATCCAAATATTGCAGTGAATTGTACTTATAAGCTTTCGCTTTTAGGAATGAATTCTTAAACATAACTTCGAAATCCCCTTTTATGGATTCGATAATTCTGATTGCTTATTGAATGTAAAAATCATCTTTAATTCACCATCATATGACTTCCCGCATTCCTCTAAATAACTATCACCAGTGTATTCTTTTAAAGTTTTCCTCCAAAAATACTGTGCTCTCCTATTTGTATCCGTGGGATTCGTTTGCAGCTCCCAGTTACCCAAATGAAGCTTAAAGACTTCTTTAGCCGCATATTCAGCGATCCCCTTACCACGGTAGGGCCGTAGAATAAAAAATTCATTCAAATAGAATTCACAAGCAGATGGTGTGTATGGTGGTGTAGCAACTAATGCAAAACCTACTGGAATATCATTTTCTTTTATTAAATAAGGATACAGAATGCCAGCTTTCTCCCACCAAATGTCGAAGACTTTATTCTGTTCCTGCAGTGTCTGTGTCTCGTCCTCCTCGAATACCCCATATCGATTAGGAATCGTCCCCCATATTTCTGATAGATCGTGTAAGTATAGTGGGTAAAGGTTGTTAATAATAAACTTCGAGGCTCTGTCAGTTAAGGTGATTGTGATATTCATGTCGTTCCCTCCCTACCTTCTGTCGAATTCCTAAATATATTTATCGAGATCACTTAAAATAATTACTTCTTTTCTCAGTATAATTACGACCTCGCTCTAGTTATATGCCATATTCGATTAGAATTAATTTTTATATAGTGTCACCATTTATATTTGATAATTAAGTTAAGCGTACCTACTGTACTTCTATATACTCGTCTTAACTTTTGCGGATATCGTACAAACCTCACGCATATATTATCGATGCATTTGAAGCCTCTTTGAATATGAATAAACAAATCGTATAGCGTTACATGAAATCTATTTAAAAGCGATTAAGTTGCAATTAGAAGCAATGACAATGATGAAAGAAGCACTATACAAAACAAAGGTTTCTAGTACAGCTATTAATGCCGCAAATAAAAAGATGGATGAAGGCGTGAAGTATGAAGGACAGTTCGTAGATGGGATCAATAAATATCGGAAAAAGTATGGTATTTAAGATTAAATTATTATTAAATTCCAAAAACCACGTCAGAGTTTCCTCTAACGTGGTTTTTTTGGATGATAAGCTATTTTTTTGAATAAACAATTTTCTTAATACTATCCCTAGATAGGCAATATTCATCTGAAAGCTGGTCAACCGTTGCACCCACAGCAAACCTTAGACAGATTTCGATGTTTCTAGATCTTAAGTATTTTCTGCTCCCTGACTTTTCGCCCCATTTTACATGCGATTCTTCAGGCTTAGGGATATAAATCATACCCCCGTTGATATATTTCTGAATTTCCTCTAATAATTCTTTTGGGAAAATCGTATCTGCATTTACATATTTCATAATCGCTCTGCTCCTTAAACTTTTTATGAGTTTGAAGGTAGCAAAGTCTATTCTTTAAACAACCCATGCACACTGCACTAGCGGTAAAATCAATTTTTCGCTCTATACAAACAACCGCCGTTGTTTATAAGTCTAGACTTTGCATAGAGCTGATCGCTAATCTTCTCACGATTGTACACCCTCCTTTTTAATGTGTAATTACTTGTTCCAAAATACGCTCTGCTGTTTTTTCTCCATTCGCAATACAATCTGGAATGCCTACACCATAATAGGAGCATCCAGCAAGGATAACATTAGGATACCTGTCTGTCATCTTCTTCTCTAAGGATACTACAATTTGATGATGAAGTTTATGGTAATTTGGCATTACATCATGCCATTTGGTCACATCGTAGGTAGCTGGCTGTCCTGTTATCCCGAGACTGGTCTGTATATCTTTCAAAGCCACCTTCAATAGTTCCTCTTCAGATAGCTTGATCAACGAATCATAATGAGGGTTTGAGCTTTTATAAAAGAGTCTGACAAGCAGACGCTGTTGTCCTGACGTATGCTCCCACTTGCGGCTTGTCCACGTACACGCATTACATAGAACATCATCGCTGTTGGCAGTGATGAACCCTGTGCCATTCGCAGGCAGCTGACTGTCGGGGATATCAAATCCTAAATATACACTAATCATAGAACTATTATATAACTGATTGAAATCTTCATTTAGTTCTTCGTCTTGAAGTAGCGCTTGTGCAGTAGAATGCATCGTTCCAAGTACGACAACATCGGAGTCTATGATTCGTCCATCGGCCAAAGTTACCCGGCACTGCTCTCCACGCTTCTCAATTCTCTCGGCACGAATCCCTTTGATGATCTCCGAATTAGAAAGATGTTCTTCCATAGAGTCGATCAAGGCAGATACACCTCCCTTGAATGACATGAACTTCTTATCGCCATTTCCTTGAAATTTGGCTTTATTAGCGGATAAGCCCTGAATAATACTGCCGTATTCATTCTTATAATCAATCAAATAAGGCAGCGTCGAGGCAATTGTAAGTTCGCTTAGCTTCCCGGAATATACACCTGAAAGAACAGGTGAAATTTGCTTCTCGACAAGTTCTTTTCCAAAGAAAGCTTCTAGAAAATCACCCACGGAATCGTTTTTCGTAAACTTATTATTGGGAGTGTAGAAATCTTTGAGTGCTTCAACCTTTCCTTCAGCTGAGATCAGTTCTGTTGTAGCAAGCGACTCCATACTGAGCGGAATGCCAAAGACTGCATCTTTAGGAATTTGCTTCAGTTTTCCTTCGGTATAAATAAAGGATATTCCTGTCGCGTTATATACAACCTCATTTTCTATACCCAACTCTTCAATCAGAGGTGCAACATTCGTTTTGCGGGTGACAATAGAATCTGCCCCAGACTCCATAATGAAGTCTTCTTGTTTTAGTGTTCTGATTTTGCCGCCCAGTCTATCGCTGGCTTCAACCAAAATGATTTTTACATCTAGCTTATTATGCTCTATAGATTTTTGTAAATAGTAAGCGGTGGACAATCCAGTAATTCCCCCGCCAATCACGACAACTGTTCTCAATTCGTTGACACCTACCTCGTGGTTATAATCTGTATCAATTCAATTGTGTACATTATATCATAGGAATTTATAAGAATTTACATACCAACGTGTCAGATATGACACAAAAAAGCCGCGTTAAACGCGGCAATGATGGGCTAATAGTTATATATTTTCCTGTTTCAATGCATCGATAATGTTCTCTTTTTTCACTTTTGAGCTTGAATATAACATGGCTGCGCTAACGATGATAAACACTGCCAAAATGACACACAAGATACTCATCCACGGAAGTGTGAATCCATAAGAGAAGCTGCTCATCATTGATCTATAGATCAAGTACATAATAACGATACTAATCGGAAGCCCATATAGTAGTGACTTTATTCCATAAAAAACACTTTCGTAATTAATCATTTTATTAAAACCATTTGGTGTCATCCCCACAGACTTCAGCATTGCGAACTCTCTTTTACGAAGGGATATGCTGGTTGATATCGTATTAAAAATATTCGCAATTGATATTAAAGTAATCAAAGCAATAAAACCATAGGTGAAAATAGACATTAACATGATCATCTGCTCACTATTTTGTCTATTTTGATACACATTTTGAACATAGATATTCCGCTCTTTCATTTCCTCTATGGCTTGTTGTGTCGCTAATGGGTTTGTGCTGTTCAAGTTAAGCCGGCTTTGAATATCTTTACTCATCGCATCATTTGTTAGTTTATCGAAAACTTGTTCAGAAACGATGATGTTAATTCCACCAACCATTGCTGAATGTACTCCCATTGGACGTTTATCAGTTAGAGCGACAATTTTTACAGGCGATAAATCCGTCTCTTTTTTGGTATCCCAATCCGTATAAATAAGCTCAAGCTTTTGGCCGACTTCAGAGTGAAACGCTTTGGTCTCAACAATTTTTTTGGCTTTCTCATCCTCAAAGGTAACCGTATCATTCACAATAGCAGTCATCTGATCAAGCTTCGTTAGTTGTTCATAATTTGTACCGACCGTTTCTGCATAGGTTTTCAAACTCTGTTCATTTAGTGCATAGATCTGAATATAGTAAGGATATTTCCCGTTCTTTAGAACACTCTTATCCACCTGCACAATCTCTTGCAATTCTTTTGCCATATTTTTCTCATCAATCCATGAACTCACACTAAGTTCTCTAGTCACATTATATTCCGTAATATTAGGTAATTTGGATATCGAGTTCGTCAACCGGTCCACTTTTTGAGCGTCCTCAGTCCCCATATATACTTGAATATCATAGTTCAAACCATCCTGTGAGAGTTCTACCGACCTTCTCATATTAGAAGTGAACGCTGATACAGATAAAAACAAAACAATACTAATGACAAGTGAGAACACGGTTGCTTGGTACCTGCGTTTATTTCTCTTTAAATTCTTTAAACCAATTTCTGCTTCAATACCAAACAATTTGCGCACGAACTTGGATGTTTTCACCGCTTTACCTGAGAGCTTAACATCGGTTGTTTGTCTGATCGCATCAATTGCCGAGATCTTTGAAGCCTTTCGGGCTGGAAGATAGGTGGATATAAAAATTGTCAGTATTGAAACTAAACAAGCGGTTAGTAGAGACAGAGGTGTAACAACCAACGTTAATCTTTCTGTTATCCCTAATACATCTTGAATCATCGAATTGATAAACATAAAAGTGATCCCGATGCCTGCTATTCCGCAAATGATCCCAATGGGAATACTAATTAAACCGATTATCATTCCTTCAAAAAATACTGAATTCTGCTTCTGCCACTTTGTAGCCCCTACACTGGAGAGCATCCCTAAATGACGTGCACGCTCCGAGACAGAGATCGCAAAAGCATTATAGATTAAAGAAACGGAACCAATGATAATCACAACCATAATAATTACTGACAATGAAAGAAGTGTGTTACGTAAGCCATCGTTATTCGTCACACCATAATAGCGGAGCAGACTATTATTATAAGAGATCGACTCGATCTTATTTTCTTTTGCCAATTCCTCTGCATGCTTGTATATGGAGCTGTCCACCTTTTTTAATACAACCGTCGCTGTGGTTTTTTCAGCTGCTCCAATCATGCTTTCATCCACATAACTTAAGGCAGTATAACCCGGAGACCATGTTGGTTCCCAAGTAGGACGTTTTATCACTCCCACAATCGTATAGTTCATTGATTTATTATGAATAATCTTTTCAAGCAGGGTATCCTCTTCAGTCCGTAATCGTTCATTCTGAGATAGGGGTTGGCCACTATTTTCATCATCGCTAGTGACACGTTCACCCACATCAAGCGTTAAAGTTTCACCAATCTTGTAAGAGACTTTTGCATTCTTTGCAATCTCCTCAGAAATGACTACTTCGTGGTTTGTCCTCGGGAGTCTACCTTCCAGCAGTTCAATCGGAAATTGTTTAAAACCAGCTGCATTATATTCCTTGATATACCAATAGGGTTTATTCTCATTCTTCCCACCCTCTAAAGGGGCGTAGCCACGATCGTTGGAGATCACTAGGGCTTTTGTCGCATCATCTGTTTCTATCGCTTTGAGCTGAGCTTTAGTAACATTTCTATATTGGACATGCCATTCTCCATTTGTAGAGATACTTTGCTTCTTCATTAATTCCATAAAAGAAAAACCTAACGTCGCCACAGCCGTTACCATAGCTACTGAAATGATGACTCCAATGATAGTAACCAATGTTCTTCGCTTATTCTGTTTCAAATGTCTTATAGTTAATTTGTTTACGATATTCACGGACGAATCACCTCATCTTTAGCGATCCTTCCGTCTTCAATAGTAATGACCCGATCTGCTTGCAAGGCAATACGTTCATCGTGAGTAATCACAATCAGTGTTTGATTATACGTTTTATTAAACATTTTTAATAATTCAATAATTTCACTGCTATTCTTGCTGTCTAGATTACCAGTTGGCTCATCTGCCAGCATAATTGCAGGGTTACTAATTAACGCTCTGCCTATGGATACCCGCTGCTGCTGTCCGCCTGATAGCTGATTCGGCAGATGGTTTAAGCGATTTTCCAAATTTAACGCCTTCACGGTATCTGCAAATTGCTTCTTATCCACTTTATGCTGATCGAGCAGCAACGGAAGTGTAATATTCTCTTCAACCGTCAGCACGGGTATAAGATTATAAAACTGATAAATCAGACCAATTTGTCTGCGCCTGAAGATCGCCAGCTGTGTTTCATTCAAATCATAAATATCCGTGTTATCTACAAATACTTTACCGCTTGTCGGTCTATCCACCCCACCTAATAAATGCAGAATAGTTGATTTTCCTGAGCCGGATGGTCCAATAATCGCTACGAATTCACCTTTTTTAATTGAAAAAGATACGTCATCCAGAGCCTTTACTGCGGTCTCGCCTTTACCATATGTTTTAGACAGATGTTCAATCTTTAAAATATCCATTGTTAGACCTCCGTTTGTTGATGAGATCAGTATATCTGTCTACAATGACTCTCCAGTGACTCTTAAGTGACATTCTAGTCACTAAGCCTTAAGTGTTAAATCACTTGCTTGTAAAATTTGATCCGAAATTGTGTACCCTTTCCTACTTCACTCACCACATCAATCGTTCCGTTTTGTTCAGTGATAATACTTTGCGCCAAGGCAAGTCCAATTCCAACGCTGTCTTCGTTTGCATTTGTACCCTTGTAGAATCGTTTGAAAATATAGGGGATCTCTGCCTTAGGAATTCCTTTGCCATTATCAGTAATGACAATTTCCGTGAACAGCGTGTTTTCTGCAAAAGAAATCGTAATCTCTCCCCCGGCAGGTGTATGCTCTACACAGTTTTTCAGAATATTAATCATCGCCTCAGTTGTCCAATTGTAATCGCCTATGAATGAGGTAGCGTCTTCACCTTCGATTAGGATCCGTTGCTCCTTAATATCCATTGGAATCAGTATGGGCTCCATAGATTTCTGAACAAGCTTCTTTACTTTTATTGAATCTTTTTTAAATTGAATGGTTCCGGCATCGATCTTTGAGAACTTTAATAATGAAGAAACCAGCCATCCAATCCGATCGAGCTGAAGGCTGATTTTCCGCGTAAATTCTATTCTTTTCTCAACGTCCAGTTCAGGGTCGCTTAATAAATCTGCCATCACGGTCATGGAGGTAAGTGGTGTTTTGAGCTGATGAGAGATGTCGGAGATCGCATTGGTAAGCTTTATTTTATCCTCCTGTAAAAGCAAACGCTGTTCCGATAACATCAATGTCACCTTATAAATATCATTTTTCAGGATACTAAGCTCGCCTTCCTGATTATCACGAACATCGAGCGTATAATTACCGCTACTAATTTGACGAAGATACCCTGAAAGCTTCTCAATTTCGCGGTATCTCCAGCGGGTAAATAATAAACAACAACCTATTAGCAGAACTGAAGTTACCGCCGTGATCCACATCGCCCCTGATGAAATAAATCCCGTTACTATAGTCGCTAGAAGGCTGATCGTAGTCATCGTTAGTAATAACCATCTAAATTCTCTGTTTCGTAACATCTAATCACCAACCTTATACCCTAAACCGCGTACTGTTTTGATCAATGTGGGCTCTTGCGGGTTATCCTCTAACTTTTCCCTTAAGCGTTTAATATACACAGACAATGTATTATCATTTACAAATTCTCCTGCGACATCCCAAATCCGCTCTAACAGCTGATTTCTGGAAAGGACTTGTCCCACATGATTAGCAAATATCAGAAGCAGACGATATTCTAATGCTGTTAGCAGAACTTCATCGCCGTTCTTATAAACTTTTCCTTCAAGCGTATTAATCCGTATATTCTCTAGTTCAAAATTAGATGGAGTCTGAGCCTGCTTGTTATATCTCCTTAACACCGATTTAATGCGTGATAACAGCTCACGAATCCGAAATGGCTTAGTTATGTAATCGTCTGCTCCCATATCAAGTCCCATCACTACATTAACCTCATCATCAATCGCAGTTAAAAAGATAACCGGAATATCACTCCGCTCCTTCACGATCTTACACAGATCATATCCGCTGCCATCCGGTAGAGAGAGATCAAAAATGCAAAGTGTTACTTCAGATAACCGCTCCGCTAACACCCTCCTAGCAGAGGTTGCATCATAACATAAAATAGTTTCAAAATGATCCTGCTGCAAGGAATATTCAAGTCCTGAAGCAATCGTTCTATCGTCCTCTACGAGCAATATTCTCATAATGTTCATCCTAACCTTTTAATTTGCGAAACCGTCATATTGAAAAAGCACTACACTTATATTGATGAATTTGCTGAAATCCTAAACGGAGAGCTAATTTTCGGGAAGCTTCATTATCTGATGAACAGTCCCAGTAAGGTGTAAAACCATTTGTAAGTATATCCTCCGCTACTAAGGCCGCTAAATGAGTCCCCACTCCTCTATTCTGATACTTGGAGAGAGTTTCAATTCCGATAGCATGAGTATCCTCCGTAACGAAACTAGAATAACACACACCCATAATCTCAGTTCCCTCAACAGCAGCATATCCATAGCCTTTTGCCCTAAAGTCTTCTTTCGATGACCAGAATAAATCAATATTGTCATGTACAAATTCTATATTCTTTAGATCTAAGTCCTCCCAGTCCAGCATTTTAAGATTTATAATTCTAATCGTATTATTAAGGGACTCAACGGGCTTGTGGAATAACTTGAACACCATTTGTTCAAAAGGATACAGCTTCCTAGAAGGAAACATCAATGCCAGATTCCATCCATTGTGTTGACCTGAGACTTCAAAATACTCCAGCCCAAGCTCTTTCATCCTCGGTGCAATATGACTGGATACATAACTATCTAAGCTTTTAATAAATAACTCATTGGTGTGATCGCCTATAATATAAAAGCCTTGCATCCCCTTACTCCATACCAACGCGCTTTTTGGTGTTACAAGTTGATCTACAAAGATCCAGCCCGGATTATTCCCCTCGATAATGGAGAGAATTTCAGGATGAATAGGAGCACCTGTAAGTAACGGTTTCACTTCATTAAAATCCTTTTGAGATAATTCAAGCATATGAACACTCCTCGCCAACAATTTATCTAAATAACTGATCAATACTTAAAAAGATTAAATCCCCTTTGTATATTCTATAAGATAATTCAGCAGATTGCTTATTATAAAATCCAATCCGGGTATCCTAAATAAAAAAGAATTGGACCCAATGCTTGACGCACAGGCCCAATCCTTTATTTGAAGTATCCTTAATGATCGAAATCAGCTTGCATTATTGACCTATCATACCACCGTCGACTGTATATAGAGAACCCGTTACGAATGAAGCCTCATCCGACAGAAGGAAGTTCATCACAGCGGCAACCTCTTGCGGTTCTCCGTAGCGTCCCATAGGTGTTGCAGCTTCGTTAGCTGCCTTGTATTCTTCTGCGCTTCCGAAATTATTCTCAATTTTACGCATCATTTGTGTATTGATCGTTCCTGGGAGTACCGCATTAACACGAATGCCTAGTGGTGCAAGCTCATTTGCAGCTACACGAGTCAGACCAATTACAGCATGCTTAGACATAATGTAAGGGGCCATGCCTGGTGCACCCATGAGTCCTGCCAGAGAAGAAGTGTTCAGAATAGCGCCTGAGTTTTGTTTTTTCATCACAGGAATTACATAATGTAGTCCAAGAAATACACCACGTACATTGACGTTATATACAAGATCAAGTGCTTTAACGTTAAGCTCTTCGATTTGACCTGCTGGACCTTCAATTCCGGCATTGTTTGCAAAATAATCAATGGTTCCAAATTTTTCTACCGCTTTATTAACATAATTCTGAACGTCTTCTTCATTAGAGACATCCGCAGCTACAGCTAAAGCGTTAGAGTCATTTAAGCCTAAATCTTGGATGACATTTTTTATCGCTTCTTCATTCAGATCGACAAGTACAAGATTCAGCTTACGATCAGAGAATCGACGGGCAAGCTCTTTACCGATTCCACCTGCAGCTCCAGTAATTACAGCAGTTTTTACATTTGATTCACTCATTGTATGTTCGCATCCTTTGTTATGAATTGGCTATATATTATAGTCTTAGGAGAAGGGATAACCTATCTCTATTACTAGAGTACACCCCATTAGTTAACCTATTCAATAATCAGAATTTTAAGTAATGTCGCCTAACCAACATACTTGCTCTCCGTGTTTACTTATGTCTAAATCTTGAACATTAGCTGATCTTTTGTTACTTTTAAAGTAAGAACTATAAATGAACGATAAAAAGATCATAGCTGGAGGTAGTTTTTTTGATACAGGAAGAACATGAAGACAGAAGAACCAGAAGAACACGCCAAGCTCTGAAATCTGCATTCGTCGAGCTAATATTGGAAAATAGTTATGATTCAGTTACGATATTAGACGTGACCAATCGAGCGGATTACAATCGAGGGACTTTTTATAAGCATTTTGAGAGTAAAGAGGCTTTGCTTAAGGAAATACATGATGAATTTCTACAGGGTATAGGTGAGGCGCTATTAGACCCTTATGAGGGATTGGAACGTATTGAGGCAACGGAGGTCTTCCCTTCCATTCTGCAGCTGTTCGAATATATTGAGGGGCATAAAGCGGAGTTTTTAGCCTTATCCGCAGTGGAACGAGGGAAAATGACTGTTGAACTGTTCGACCGTTTACGGGAATCCATGCGTGAGGATATGCGAATTGAGATAGAAGCTGATGCTGCTCCTGTGGATTATGAAATTATGTTGAGTTACCAAATGTCTGCTACAGTAGGTGTCATTATGCACTGGGCTGAAGTCAATTTCAAATATTCGGCGAGCTATATGGCAGAACAGTTAATTACACTGGTGAACAGCAAAATAGACCATATAGCTTTTATGAAAAAAACCAATGGGTAAGAAACGAATTGCAAGTGCCATATATAGGAACGAAATTTAAAAAAACCAGCGCATTGAGAGATGATCTCAAATGCTCTGGTTTTTAGTGTAGCAGTGCTCTACTCAGCGAATATCTTTTACTCGAATATTATTTCCTAACAGACTGGCATCACTACTTAATTTAAATGTAGGGTAATTCTCATCTGCTTCAAGTCGCATCTGTTCATCAAATAAAGATTCCTGTTGACGGTCCACAAAAAAAGTAAAAGGCTCTTTCTGAACTTCAATATCAGTAGCAAGGGGTTCACTAATGATCTGAATTACGATCACACCATTACAACCACAGCCCTCTGTATCGAAGAATAATTTAAAATAACCGGGTCGTTCCCCAAGGTTTTCATTCAACTTTTCTGTAGTTAGAGAGTTCAATTGTATGAACATTGGACGATTTGCTCCTTATTTATAATTGAATTTCTACTTTCACAAAGTATAGATTGATTTGCTTTCACCCTCGTGTGACTGCCATCACTTCTATTTTGACAAACATGAGTCTGAGAATAAATTAAGCCGACTTTTGAGTCTCACGGGCACCACCTAGCTTAAACACTAGAATACCACCAACAATCACGAGTACTCCGACCAACTGCTTCCAGGTGAAAGGAACCTTTTCAAGCCCTAACCAGCCTAGGGAATCCCACAATAAAGCAAACCCAAGCTGAGAGATTAATACGATCGAGATCGCATAGGTTGGCCCAAGACGTTTGGTGCCTTGCACGAGACAGATTACTACACCCACCCCGATCAATCCGCTGATCCAGTACCAAGGCTCCATATTTCGCAAAGTAAATATCCGGCCGCCTTCAAAGATAAGACTCATAATAAAGGAAGCCAGAAAACCCAACCCTAATACTAACGTCGTTGTGGCCCAAGATCCCACCTTTTGATTAACCTTCGTATTGAAAATATTTTGTAAACTAACGAATGAACCCGCGACAAGCGCTAATATTAACCCTAAAATCATAACGTAACTCCTCCAGTTGTTGATTGTATTCTCAGAATTTCAAAATCACTACTCCAGCAATCATCAACCCTATTCCAATAAACTGTGGGAGTCTCATTTGTCGTTTTTCCATCCCAAACCAGCCTTTAATATCAATTAAAAAGGTCAAGCATAGCTGTGCAATGAGCAATGTCGATATAGTAAAAGTAACGCCAATCTGTTGAATGGCAGTGACTTCACTGAAAATAACGACTGCGGCAAAAGATCCGCCAAATAGATATAATGGTTTTACTTCTTTTAATCCTTGCCATTTTCCATCTCTAACAAATAAGAGGATTAGTAAAGACATGATAAATCCTGTTAACTGTGTAATTGTCGCAGCTTGCCAAGTCCCAATATCTTGACTAATTCGAGCATTAGATACTCCTTGCAGAGTGATACAAGCCCCCGCTAAAAACGCAAATATAATTCCTCTCATTTCTCTCTCTCCTCAACTTCGATCTCTTACATATTAAAAAGCAATTCAGGCCTTTAAAAAAGGACATCTGTCCTAAACCAAAATAAACGATGTTGTTGCCCCTATAAGCCTTTGGTATATTTTCAAAAAAAAGACCGCCTCAAGCCATCTCTTAGGCTTAAAACGGGCTTTCAGAACTTTAAATTGTAGATTAGGAAAGTAATTTATGCTCATGCAATTGATCAAAAATGATCTGTGTAACAACTGAAACACGATTTCGATCCTTATAAGATAACCAGGATAACTCCTCAATTTCCGACGCAGGACTGAGTGTACCTTCAAAATCCGCGATATAACATGTCATTTTAACTATGACGCCTTCAGCTTTACCGTGAGCTTCCGCTTCAAAGGTTCCAAAATAGGAGATGGTTTCTGGTTTAATACGAACAGAGATCTCTTCCTCGATTTCACGCACGAGCGTCTCCTCGTCTGTTTCTCCAGCTTCTCTTTTTCCTCCAGGCAAATAATAGGTATCTTTCCCTTTGGAACGCGCACACAAAACTTGTCCATTCTGAATATGAATCCATGCAACTTTATCAATGATTGTAGTCATACAGTTCTCCCCATATTTTTTTCTAATCATTATATCATACAGCCAAGACCATCTATTTATACAACGTCTATATTTGATTTTTGTATGTGCAGCTTAGCTTTGGCCTGAGGTACATGATGAAGCAAATAGTACGCAGCAAGAGAAAGAAGTGTTACTCCCCCTGCAACCTCATACATCATTCGGTAATCCGTATAAGAAGCAATTAAACCCATGAAATACGAGCCCGCTCCATAACCCAAATCAAATAACAAGAAAAAGGTCCCATTCGCACTACCTCTACGATCTTTAGCCGCTAATTTAAGCGCAAGAGTCTGGAAACATGGCATAAGTGCACCATATCCAATTCCCATAATGACACCAGACATCATTAACATCAAACCAGACCGAGCTTGACTTAAACTAAGCAATCCAACGGCGAAGATTAGAATTCCGGGATAGATGAGAATATGCTCATTATATTTATCGAATACTTTACCTATAACCGGGCGAAACAATACAATCATAATTGCAAAAGCCACAAAAAAATAACCAGTAAGCTGTGATTGATGAATTTCTTTCGTAAAAGAAGCTATAAATCCAGACAATGAGCTATAGGAAAAAGCAAGTGTAAATCCGACAAGTGAAATCGGCAAGGCTTTTGGCTCGATTACGTCTCTCCAGCGGAGCCCTTTTCGCGTCTTCGCAGGTTCCTTATCAGCTTCAATAACGTTAGCCGGAAACTACTATGCTATGCATTTTTAGTTATACCAAGATGATTGTAAAGCGTACATATCTGCATAAATCCCTTTATTATTTATTAAGTCTTGATGCTGCCCCACTTCAGCTATACTTCCATTATCAATAACATAGATCGTATCCACATTTTTCGCCCAGCCCAGTCTATGTGAAATGAAGATCGCAGCTTTATCTTGGCAGATATCTAATAATTGTGTATAGATCTGCATCTCAGCATTCGGATCAATCGCAGAAGTAGGTTCGTCAAACACTATAAGATCCGCATCATTATATAATGCACGCGCTATCGCCAGCTTTTGCCACTGTCCGCCTGAGAGCTGCCTGCTTCCTTCAAGCATTTGACCTAACCTTACATCTAGTCCTCCTAATTCGTAAAACAAATCTATCAGCTCACATTTTTCTAGAATACTTAGTATTTTCACATCGTCCGGCGAAGATTTGGCATCACCCAACAGGATGTTTTCTCTTAGTGTCATTTCGAATTTAATAGAATGCTGGTACACGACGGATACTTTACCTTGAGGTTCTGGACTGTCTTTCCAGTATATAGATCCAGAACTAGCAGTGTACTGCCCTAATAACAATTTGATCAAGGTAGACTTTCCTGCTCCATTTTCTCCAACGATGGCTATTTTCTCACCGGGCTTTATGACCATATTGATGTTAGATAAAACATACTTACTGGATTTGGCGTATTTAAAATAAACATTTGAAACGGTAATCGGAAGCATAGCTTCAGAGCTGTTATTGATATTATTTTTTCGGAAATCTCTATTTTTATAGGTAAGCACTTCATTTAAGTCATATAATTTACTGCTGCTGATGTAAAGCTTGCTTAGCGGCCAGGTCAAACTCATGATTTTACCACCACAAGTTAACAATGCCAGAAATAATACTGAGATTGTCCCCACAGTAACTGTATTTGACTCCCCCATTTTACTTAACAGATAGACCAATACGATAAAAATAGCACTCGTCTGAACCATAGCCACAATCATCCCTGTTTTGATTTCGAATTTCCTCGCACTATACCTTTTATCATGCTGCTTCTTCATAAGCTTTGCCCAGAGATCCGTAAAATAGGAGATAGAGTTATAGATTCGCATTTCCCTAATCGCATTAGGATCTTCCAAAGTTACAGCTAGATAATCCCCCATTCTTCCGTCAAAAGTAAGCTCTCGCCCTGTTCTTCTAACTTTAATCTCAGTAAACATTCGAAAAGATAAAGTAGATACGATCATTAAACCCACCACCAGTGTGACTAAAAAAAATCCACTTGTAGCCGATAACCAGATGATACTTATAAGTCCTGAGATATTCCCTACACTGGACACCAAAAAACCAGTAATTCCCTCTAAATCTTCTCCAACTATTGTTTTAGCTCTTTGCAGCTTGTTCCCAAACTCTTCATCATCAAAATCCTCAAAGTCAACTTGGTTTGCAATATCTATCAGCTCGGATTGGAAAGCGAGAGTTAGTTCCGCGTTCATTCGACTTTTCATTATGTTGGTTATACTCAATGAACAGGCTTGTACTCCATGAATTAAAACAAACCATAGAATCGGAAGAAAGGTTATCGCACCAGCAGCTACTGCATTAATGATATGAACTTGAACAGAATACGAGTAAAAAGTTAATAATCCATTGATTATAGGAACTATGATCGTTATTGTTGAGATTACGGGACTTTTTCCAATCATCCGTGCCAGTATCGTTAAAATATTCTTAAGGTCTCTTCTCAGCAGAATCTCTCCTTTCTCAGCCATATAAAGAGGACTGGCGGTTAAACATTCCCCTGTACTTACCATCCAACTTCATTAATTCTTCATGTGTTCCACTTTCAACGATTTCTCCACGCTCAAACAGAAAAATTCTATCAACGAATTTGGACATATATAGCCGATGTGTCACAATAATAGAGGTCTGCTGCTCTGCTAATTTCATAAAGGTTTCAAACGCCTGCTGTTCCGCGTAAGGATCGAGGGCTGCAGTAGGTTCATCAAAAATCGTAAGCGAGCCGTTGTTGAGGTAAGCACGTGCAATCGCAAGTCTTTGCCATTGTCCACCAGACAGATCGATCCCCCCAAACTGTGGACCTACTAAAGTGTCCAACGCAACACCATAAGAATCGGCTTCTGCTTTTCTCATCGCAGCTAATAATCTTGAATCGTCATACATGGCAGCAATATTCCCCATGGCTATGTTTTCTCGAATTGGTCTATGTAATTTAGTGAAATCCTGAAATACAACTCTCACACCCTTTGTGACGTTATGAGCCAGAACTTCCTGCTCTCCATTAAACCACTGGATGTTTCCCGCTGTTGGATGATATAACCCTGCTATTAGCTTGATGAGCGTGGATTTTCCTGAACCATTCTCACCTACAAAAGCAACTCGTTCACCACGTTTGAGGGTCATGTTTATATTTTTAAGCGTGTCCTGTGCATTGGTTGCATAACGATAATTCAACTGCTGAATTGTGATCTGCATCGCATCGGTATTCCTTATGGAATCTTCCGGATCTCTTTGAACTTGCTCTTCAAGTTCCAAATACGCACTATACTCATTGAAGCGCAAGCGACTTTTGGTCAGATCAGAATACATCCTTGTTAGTGCAGGAATGACAATAAATAATTGACTAGATATCTGAAGTAATAATACGAAAAGTCCGGCGCTCTGCCCGCTACCTCCAAGCGTAATTGCTAAAATAGCAATCGTAAGCCCGTTTAATAAAGTCATTATTATACTTTGGGAGAAGCTTAAGATCTCAGATAAAATAACTTTTCGGTGCATTTGTTTGAAATTTCCATTGAAGATCTCTTTCATTGTGGTAACCAAGTAGGAGGACATTCCGTACATTCTTACTTCCGGGAGGGTATTTCTACTAACCAGCAAATCAACGATATAATTAATCATTCGTACAGAGGAGGTTTGATTCGCTGAAATGGCCTCTACTTTCCGAGACATCCATCTAATGAGGTAAAGCTGCAGAATTTGTACAACTAAAATGAACACTGCCAAGATATAAAAGCCATAACAGGATAGGACTACGATTAGTGCGATTAATGTTATAAAGTGGATTGTCACTCCGGTCCATTGATCTAATAAATCGATCAGGGAAAGCCGTTTTGCTTTTTCTCTAATCGTTTTTGTTGCAGGGTCTTCCAAGGAAGCCGTCGATAATTTAGAGGTCTTAGCCAAAATACTATGTTCCAGTTCATAAATACTGGTTGCCGTTAAATTGGTTACAGAAATGGCTCGAAGAGAACCATTGATGCCAGCCAGATATAAAATTAACATCAGTGAACTTACCAATAGTAAGATATGTAGGTAGGCGTTAGGCGTGAAGTTCTGAATGAGGTCAACCACATATTTTGTTATGAATAGCTCTGCAAATAGAATTGGTGGGCTCAGCAGGTTAGTGATAAAATATAAAAGTGAGTTTCTTTTGTCTTTTACATAGAGTAGTTTTACAACGTAGAGAAAGTCAGGCAGATAGCATCTCTCCTTAAGTGTATATTTTTCACTGAAAACTCTTTCATTTTTAGACGTGGAATCTGATTATAACGTTAATTGTTTATAATTGGAAGAAGTAATTTCGAGATTACCAAATTATAGGAGTGTGAATTCATGAAACTTCAATTCAACTTATTCCCAGGCGGATTATCTAAGGCGCTCACTATGAGCTATGATGACGGCCAGAAACACGATATCCGCTTGGCTGGTATTTTTGATCAATATGGAATCAAAGGGACCTTCCATTTAAATAGTGCAATGATCAATGCACCTGGGTTCTTATCGCCCGCTGATGTTAAGCATTCGCTCAGGAATCATGAAGTGTCCGCCCATTCCGTTACTCACCCACATCTAGAGCGTCTTCCTTTACCGATGGTAATTGAAGAGCTGTTCGAAGACCGTAAACGACTGGAAAAGCTGGTGGATTATCCAGTGCGAGGCATGTCCTATCCCTACGGTACATACTCACAGGAGATAATTGCACCACTTCAGTCCGTTGGAATTGAATACAGCCGCACTGTTCACTCTACCAAACAATTTGATATGCCACTTAATTTCATGGAATGGCATCCAACCTGCCACCATATTGAAGATCTGCATCAGGTTTGGGAGCGATTCACAATGGAAGGACCCTCCCAGAAACTAAGACTCTGTTATGTTTGGGGCCATAGCTATGAGTTCGCACAGCAGAACAATTGGGAGCTAATCGAAACCTTTTGCCAACAAGCAGGTGGACATTCAGATATTTGGTACGCAACTAATATTGAGATTTATGATTATGTCACTGCCCTCTATTCACTGAAATTAAGTGCCGACAAAACGATTATCCGCAACAATTCTGCCATAGATGTTTGGGTATCTATAAATGATCAACCCGTTCAGATTAAGGGTGGAAGTATGATGACAACGAAATAATCATAAATACATAAAAAAGAGCGATGTTCAACATCGCTCTTTTTTTGTACTAATTATATTGATGTGATTCCGAATTATTTCGCTTGAAGTGTATATGTCACTGTTTTTGCTTTTTCCTCAAGGATTGGCGTATAGGTGAATGTCAGCACATTCCCCTTACGGCTTTTCATCCCTAACATTCTGCTCAGAATGTATTGATCTCTGCCATCATTTACTTTATCCCATTCTTTACGATCCTCACTAGTAATCAGTTGTTCACTGAGATTGACGATTTCTCCTGTACTGCTGTAGACAATATATAATTGAGTTGTATCTAATAAGCGAACGAGTGCCACATCCTCCGCGGCGTACGCCACTATGAAATCACCGGTTGCCCCGGTTAATTTCTCCATCTCAAACAGCTTGCCCAAACCGCCATCCTTAGTAATATACTGAACGTTCTTCCCATCGGTCATATACACCTGAGTGGAGGGCACTTGAGGCGCATGAGGATAAGCAGAGATCATATAATGATAATCCATTTGCTTAATTATTGTACCTGCTTGAACTAGTACCTGATAGCTGTTGCTGAAATCATTAAACATTGCATAGTGATTGTCCGTTAACTGGAGTAAGTCCGTGCCATTTCCAAGTTTTTTAATCTCAAATCCATGATTGTAAGCTGACTCCTTAAGGGGTAGTTGGCCAATAATTACTGGTTTCCCAGCTGCCGTAGCCCTGTAATATAAATTAGCGTTTTTTTGAGATATCCAATAGGATCTACCTTCTACAGAAGCAGCAACAAATCTAGATTCATCTACGATTTGGATAACCCCATCCGTTTTATTAAGCGCGGTTTTACCCCCAAGTACACTGACTGCAGAGACCAAGGGCATGTACAATGAACCTTTTATGATACGCGGAGATTTTGTTAATGCCATCGCTGCCCCATTCACTTTTGACGTTGCAGCACCCGCGGTGAAGATGACTTCACGCTCTGGACGTACCAGCTTGGCCATTTTGGACTTTTGATCCCACGATAACGTATAACCCATAGCATCTGCAAGTGATTTCAAGGGTACAAAAGTTGTATTCTCCGCGATGACTTGTTTACTGCTGATTCCAATTTCTTTATAGTTAAATTGAATTTGCTTGTCTGCTTGCGCAGATACCGGTCCATATCCAGTACTTAAAATCAAAACGGCAAAGATCCCTAGTGTTACCTTCCATTTATTCATTTCTATCCGTCTCCTTCGACATTATAATCATATGTTATTAGACGGAAGATAATGGAAAAAGTTTCATCTCACCCTCTAGCAAACTCATAAAATGCCAAAGCATCCTCCCAAGTTGGGAATCCTGCTTGCGCCAGTTTATCGCTGCCCCCGCCTTTACCATTATAGCTGCCTAGATGAGCTTTGAAAAAAGCTCCACAGGAAATCTCCGTGCTCCCATTCTGCGCAAACACAACCTTATTCTCCGCAGAAGTAGCTAATAATACAGTAAGATCACATTTCGAAGTCAGCTTATTAGCTAAGCTCTGTAGATCTTTTAGCGATTTATCCTCAAAAACTTGTGCGATCATCTTTCCCCCTTGCTCATTTAAAAGCTCTTGCACAACATAATCATCATTTTTTTCTTTAAGCAGATTAATTTCAGCTTGCAGCAGCTTTTGTTCATTTTCCCATTTTTCAATTCGATCAATAATCTCATCTTTGCCTGTGTTGAATTTGGAAGATAGTGTACCAAGGATTCGCTGACTAGTATTAAATTCCTCTAAAGCACGATATCCACATTTAAAATAAATCCGCGTGTTCGCTTTTATTTTCTCAGCTTTCAAAAGCTTAATCATTCCAATTTCACCCGTTGAGGACACATGTGTCCCCCCACAAGCGTTGTATTCAACATCTTTGATCTCAACAATCCGGATGTTCTCTGTCACTTTTGGCTGTTTAACCAATTTAAGCTGTGAAGCCTCTTCCCCTGTTACGAAATAGCTGAGAATATTGTGATTTAAGTAAATCTGCCGATTAACTTCTCTCTCTATGGAGTACAGTTGATCAGCAGACAGTTCTGGCACTTCTATATCAACAGTGCAATAGTCCTCACCTAGATGAAAGCTTAAGGTCATAAAGTTATGTTTTTCTAGACAAACCGCTGAGAGCAAATGCTGGCCACTATGCTGCTGCATATGGTCAAATCTTCTATTCCAATCGATCTGACAAGTTACCGACTCCCCATTAGGTAAACGTTCCAGCTTATGCAGTACAAGCTCTTCCTCACTGATTACATCAAGCACAGGAATTCCCTGAATAGCTCCAAGATCACAGGGTTGTCCACCACCATGCGGATAAAAAGCCGTCTCCTCTAAAAGAACATAAAGACCATCTTCTCGTTCTATGGTTTCAGTCACACGGGTTTGCCAATCAGTCAGGTATGTAGAATTGTAGTATAGTTTGTTGGTCATAAATGGTTTCCTCTCTTTTTTACGTTATCGACATATTAAGTTTATAGTATCATAACGGATAGTGTGAATCTTATTATTTCAAAAAAACCAGCTCCACGCAAAAACTGCGTAGAACTGGTATTAGGATAATTAACAAGAACAAGTAGCATCTTTTAAATTTCTAATGGCAATTGCATTTAGTCGAAGCGCTTCTACTATTGAGTCTCTTACTGCTAACAATTCAAATCTTTCACGACTGCCAATAGGCAACCTGCAAAGAATGGCTTCAATTCTTTTAAGACTTTCTTTCAGAATCACTCTTTGCTTACGCAATGCGTTCAAAGCTCTTTGAATTTTTCTCTTCTCTGCAGCAGTCATAAACTACCACCTCTTTTCGATTGTGATAGTATATGAGATGCTTATTCCCCCTTATTTGCTTGTACAATCCGGAAACCAAATAACTATATTTACTCTTTTTTGCTAGCTTCCATGATAGGAACGGACCAGTCTACATTAGTATACATTCGATTGTTTATCGTGCGCACTAATTGAAGCTGCTCGGGAATTTGTGTAAGGCCATCGGCACGGAATTGGAAATATTTCTTTTGATTATTTGACTGAGACTCGATAAATTCAATATAACCATCTTTCCATCCTGCCCCTTTGGTAGTAAGAGCTCCTTGTCCAGTGAGTTTGTACTCCTTGCCATCTAGTGTCTTAAATATCCATTCACTATTTATAAACTCATTTCTCAATCTTCCTCTAAAATGTAATACCCCCTCCTTCGCTGATACATTGTTATCGGGAGACGATTCCACTGTAAAATCATTTAACATCAGTTTATCCCCGTCAAATGCAAAGGGAATCGGATGTTCTTTCAACTTGGCAGGCTCAAATTGCACACTAGAACCATCCTTCTCTGGGATGAAATATCCATCCAATACGAAAGTATAAGGCGTATCCTGCGGTAAATATTTAAAAGTATAGCTCCAGTGCATAAGTCCCTTTGTTGCCCCGGGAAGGTTAGAGTAGGACATAACGCTATTCTTATTAGGAAACTTTCTAGCATTAACACTGTGAATCTCTTCGCCTGCTATATCCTCGAAATGGAATTTCAAGCCCTGTTGCTTCCATAGTTCGCCTGGAGAACGGGTCATTGCCTCTTCACTCAATTGCGTATCAAACTCAAAACGAACACCTTGCACCATATGAGTTAATTTTTTCAAGGTCACAGTTAAACCGTCCGGGGAGGTGTAGCTACCCGTTAGTGGCATGGAGGTCGTTTGTTTATTCGCTTCTGTCATATCCATCGAAAAATTGAAATTCCAATCGCCTTTAAGAGTAGGGATATTCTTGCGTTCACTTCCCAATTCAGTAATATGACCTTCGACCGTAATTCGATCAGTTTGCAGAGGTTCTGTGAAATTAGCGATCAAATAGTAAAAGTCACTGGTAAATCCTATATCGTATAACTCCCCAACAACCTTCCCTTGATCATCCTTAATCGCAATACTGTTCCCATCATTAAGGACCAAGCGTTTTTTATCATGCTTTCCATCCGGTCCAAACAACTGTAACGCAACAATTACCCGTGTAGGATCTGCCACCGCTTCATCTATTTTGATAGTGTAGCCCTTATTCTTCACCTTAATATTAGGATGTTCTACTAACCCAAATTCTTGTGCTCGTAGAAGGCCAATGTCCATGTTGTTTTTTACAAAAAGAGAACGTAAAGTCTCTGCCAGTGTAGGAACGGAATATAAGATCACGGCACTTAGCACAACCAGTAACAACGCCGCACCCATAAATAATCTCAGCAACTTATTGCGCTTCGGATGCTTGCGATTCCTTTGTGTTGGAGTAAATTCCTCTAGCTCTACTTGTTCCAAAGAAGCCATTACTTGAGCAGTAAATGAATCTGGTAAGCGCTCTTCATACATAGCCTGCGACCATTCTGCTTGTTCTTCAAGCTCTGCTTCGTAGATCATATTACATTGCGTACAAGCTGCCATATGTTCAGCTACGGCTTGATCTCGTAAGATAGATTTGCTTAAAATATATTCTTCGATCTCATAGGAATTTAAGCACCTCATCGGTCTTCACCTCCTGGAGTGTAATTAGCTGCTTCAAACGCTGTTTAGCCCGGTATAAATCATTTTGAATCTTGCTTAATGGAACATCTAGAACCATACACATTTCTTCATAGCTTAAATCATTGGTATAACGAAGCAGTAAAGCCGTACGATAATTAGAAGGGAGCTTCTGCATCAGGTGTTGCAGCTCTGTGCGATACTCCGATCGCATTAATTCTTCTTCTGGATTATCCGAAAGAGAATGCTCGGCATTGTCGTCCGGCAAACTCGCTGTCGGTCGGTCTTTTTTCCACAAATCCTTCAGTAAATTAGTCGCGATAGCATATAGCCACGCCGCAAAATTCTTATCCAAATCATGTGAGGCCAGCTTGCGGTAAGCTTTAATAAACGTCTCCTGCGTTATGTCTTGTGCATCTTGATGATTGGCCCCCATTCCTCGCAAAAGCCCATAAATTTTATTCTTATATCGATTTACAAGATACGAATAGTCTTCTTTATGTCCATCGAGAACATTTTGGATCCATAGCCTCTCATCCTCTTTTTCAACTTTCGGTACATGTCCCTTCACCTTGAAGCCTCCTTGAAGCACGATACTATATAGACGGTCCCTATTTAAAAAACTCTCACTTTATACAAAAAAAAGTAGATCTTCAAATAAAACGAAGACCTACTGTGTAATCTACCGATTGCGTTTTAGAACAAAATACAACAATTGATCACGAAGTTCAGCGTCCTGCTCAAACCCTAATCGTTCTAGCAGCATTATGGATCTAACATTCTCTGGCTCAACTGTAGCGTCAATACTAGTAAACCCCAATTTCAAGAATCCCAAATCAATAATCTCTTTCATCACTTCGTACATGTAGCCTTTGCCCCAGAACGCTCTGGATAAGTCATAGCCTACCTCTGCTGTAAATTCATTACCTACTCTTCTTAAATAATGATATCCGCAGGTGCCGATAAACTCATTATTCGCTTTTTCAAACATACCCCATCTACAACCCAAATCCTCCAAATGATACTGAATGATTTCTTCAGCTTCTATGAGGTCTTTGCAGGGCTCAATGTCCATATATCTAGTTACTTCTTCATCAGAAAAATGTCTAAATACTACATTTGCATCCTCTAGATTTAAAATCCGCAATTCAATTCTTGCTGTATGCAACGCAGGAAACACAACACTTTGATTGTTCAACTTAACACCTTCTAGTTCTAAAGCCATAGAATCATTGAAGCGCTAAAGAAACCACTTTACTCCAATAAATTAACTCTTCATCTCTACCATATGCCCCGATACATTGAAAACCTAAAGGCATGTTATTTATAGAGGCAGCTGGAATACTCACCGCAGGCGCTCCAGCATATGACCAAATGGCCGTCATTCCGGTCCATCCGGTTCGTGAACCCCACAGCGGAGCTGTTCCTGCCTGAGCCGGCGAAACCCACAGATCAATCCCCTGTGACTTCTGCACATCTAATAGATCATTTCTGAGCTTGATTTGTCCGCTACGGTATCCTTCCAGTTCTTCCTCAGTGATGGTTCGTCCAGATAAAATAGCCTGCCGTACGGTATCATCATAAAGATCTTTATAAATATCAAATAGTGAATGATGGACTTGCGCCATTTCTCCGTAAACAAACCGCACCATAGCCTCTCCGTAGATAAAGCTATCTTCCCACGGCATTGCAACTGTTTTTATGCTGAACCCTGCTTCCTCAAGCTTCTTAAGCTGCTTCTGAAAGGTTATCTTGGTGTCATCCTCCAATAATGTCATGTATACACCTTCGGGTATCCCTAGTACAGGTTTACGAGCTTCATTAAATGGTTTCCATTCTGTTACTAGCTCCGCGGCGAGAAAGTCCATACCCTCCATATCCTGAGTGAAAAATCCAAACGTATCAAAAGATGGCGACAGCAATCGGACACCATCTATAGGGATACGCGCATAGCCGGGTTTAAAGCCGACCACTCCGCAAAATGAAGCAGGTGCCATAACAGAACGCAAGGTTTGTGTACCTATCGCAAATGGACAGATGCCCGCGGCAACCGCAGCAGCAGAGCCTGCACTAGAGCCGCCAGGCGTATGATCCAGCTGATGAGGATTACGGGTCGTGATAGGTCCGGCATAAGCAAATTCCTCCGTCACTGTTTTGCCGGTGAACCAAACCCCTTTTTGCCGAAGCTTTTGAATAAAACTGCCCTCAGACTTCGTCAAAGCTTGTGGGGGGAGGTTCGACCCTGCACAGGTAGGCAACCCGTCTAAGTGAATTAAATCTTTGATTCCAACAGGTATTCCATATAGCGATGGTTTAGGAAATTCCGAATACTTCTCTCTTACCCTAGACACTTCATTTTTTATTCTATCTGCTCGGTTCTCCTCTGGCACAAAAGCACGCACGTGTGGTTCTACCTTATCGTAAAGATCTAAATATTGAGTAAGATATCTATCCATGGTCACATCTGAGGTCTTATTGCCCTGAGCAAACTGAGCTAATGAAGATTTATTAATGTACATGTCTGATTGGAGCCCTCCTTAATATTCACCTAAACCAGGAAACCTTTCGAAGAATATTGTATTAATTTGGAACATCTTCATGTTACTAGTTAATCTTATCTATGGCTATACTTTAGTTCTCTATTTCTATTTTCATCCACAATATTGATTACACGATCCACCCACCCTTGATAAAATTGCTCCTCATGAGAAACTAGAATCACTGTACCTTTAAATTGGATTAAAGCATTCTGTAAAGCATCTTTTGTTTCGGCATCTAAGTGATTGGTGGGCTCGTCTAAGATTAAGAAATTACATGCTGTAAGCAATAAAAGACACAGCTTAACTTTGGATTGTTCGCCACCGCTGAGTGTACGGATAGGCTGTGTAACGTGACTATCTTTTACAACACATAATGCTAGATGACGACGTATTTCCTTAATAGTCAATTTTGGATAAAACGATGAGACGATTTCTATAGGTGTCATGTTATCGTTTTCCCAAATTAAATCTTGCTCATAGTAACCAATAGAGACTTGTTCGGCAAAGCGGAACGCTCCGGCAACACAGGGGATTTGGCCAACTAATGTTTTCAGCAATGTTGATTTTCCGATCCCGTTAAAGCCTGTTATGACTATCTTTTGTCCTCCTCATATCGAAAATGTTAATTTTGGCAGCAGCGGCTTATCGTAACCAACCACAAGATGGTCTACTCTAAGCGCAACTTGTGCATTAACAGAAAGCTCTTGAAAACGGATAGATGCTTTAGTGACAAACGTCGGTGCAGCGATTCTCTCCATACGATCCAGCTGCTTCTGACGGCCACGGGCAATTCTAGAATTAACACCAGCACCATTTTTCCGGATATATTGCTCAGTGGCTTCAATTTTTTTCTGCTGTGCATGGTACTGCCGGATATGGCTCTCGCGAAAATGCTCCTTCTGTCTCAAAAAATCAGCATATTTGCCATGATATTTTTTAATCGTTTCCCCTTCAATATCGCAAATGCTTGTTGATATTTTATCGAGAAAAGTATAGTTATGAGAGACCACAATGAAGGCTTGATCGAACGCTATCAGATATTCAGCAAGCCAGTTAATATGCGTGGTGTCGAGATAATTGGTGGGCTCGTCGAGCAATAACACATCAGGTTGTTCAAGCAACAGCTTTGCCAATATAACTTTGGTTCGCTGCCCCCCACTAAGCTGATCAATAGGACGGTCCATCCCCATTGCATTTAATCCTAGCCCCGTAACCACTTTACTGATATTGCTCTCGATAGAATAATAGTCGAGCGCCTCAAGTCGTTCCTGAAGGTCTGCTGCCTTCTGCAAAAGCACTTCATTGCCAGTAACAGCACATTCCGCATAAAGTGCATTCATCTTTTCTTCCATTTCGTATAATTCAGTGAACGCTCTCCTTAAATAACTTTGAACGGTACTTGACCCATCAATAACCGCGTATTGATCAAGATGACCTATTTTGATATTAGGCTGCCATTTAATCGTTCCACCATCAGGAATCACCTCGCCCGTCAGAATACCAATCAATGTGCTTTTCCCTGTTCCATTCTGACCCACTACACCTACATGCTCCCCTTTGTAGACTTCCAAAGCAACCTGTTTATACAGCACTTTATCTCCAAAAGCATGTGATAAATTAGAAACCTCAAGTAAACTCATTTGCTTTCCTCTTTTCTATAATTGTTTTTAAGCACAAAAAAAAGCAGAAGACACCGCGCCCTTGGGCGCAAGCCTTCTGCTTATTAGTGCACGAATAGACGGCACAAATAGATAATTGTCAGTTTAGAAACTGAACATTATAAACACAAAAGGCTGTAGACGAAAATTGTCTACAGCCTCTTAATCATTAACATCGGAAGATGGCGTAATCAAATAAGCATGAATAATCATACTAAAATGACCTAGCTATCTTTCGATGATATAAAAAGCGATCCGCTTTTCGATTAAGCTCCGGACAACGTTTCATCGTTTGTATCCGATTGTTCGGAGCAGCTTCTGGTATATAATTTTTCAGTTTCCACATGAATCATGTTGAACCATCCCTTCGTTTGGCTACATTTTAAATCGTGTACCCGCACTTGTCAACCATCATCCGAGAGGTCCTCTTATTTTTTGCGGGTGCGATTGACCGTACCGATCCTAGTCCCTTGAGGAATTGTAATAAACTGGCTCTTCGATACACCAATAAGCTGTGAAGTATAAATACTACTATGTCCGGAGAATAAATAACTCACCACACAAGCGATAAACATGTATATGGCTCCTTCCGAACCAAACAGCTCGATCCCCATTAAAAAGCAAGCGATAGGCGTGCTAGTAGCTCCACAGAAGACAGCAATAAAACCAAGGGCAGCTAAAAAGGGTCCATACACATGTAATATTCCAGCCAAAGCATTGCCTAGTGTGCCACCAATCGCAAATAACGGAGTAACCTCACCACCCTGAAATCCTGTTCCTAAGGTAAAGGCAGTAAAGACCAACTTCCATAAAAAGGCAAACGGTGAGACATTTCCCTCAAAAGAATCCTTGATTAATGGAATTCCGAGGCCTAAGTAATCACGAGACCCTACAAGGAATACTAAGGCAATGATAATTAATCCACCTACTGCACCTTTTATCATTGGATTGCTTATCATGGCGGTGAAGATTCTTTTTAGAAAATGAGTCAGTTCACTGAAAAGCATACTCACGAGACCAAAAATTACAGAGGCCAATACCACTTTTAGAATAATCATTAAACTTAAGGCTGGAAATTCATTCACTACATAGTGCGTATGATGAACACCCCACAATCGAGTGGTGACCAGATCACCAACAAAACTAGCCACAAAACATGGAAGTAATGCCTGTTGACTAATAAGTCCAATGGTTACTACCTCTAGACCAAACAAAGTTCCTGCTAGTGGAGTGCCGAATATAGATCCAAAACCACCGCTAATTCCGCACATTAACAATATTTTGCGATCCATAGGACTGATTTTAATCAGCTTTCCGAACCATTCCGCAAGGCTTCCGCCCATTTGAACAGCTGTCCCTTCACGCCCAGCGGATCCACCGAATAAGTGGGTTACTAATGTTCCGAACAACACCAATGGAGCCATTCTCAAAGGTATAGTCTCTTGGCCGTCTTGAATTTGTTCTATAATAAGGTTATTACCTTTAGCGCTGTTTTTTCCGTAACGCATATATAAGAAACTAACGAGTACTCCCCCAAGAGGCAACAAATAAAGTAGCCACGGATGCTCTAAACGTACATCTGTAACGTAATCCAAGCTTTTCAGAAAAAAAGCAGAGGCAGTGCCGGATAAAATGCCAACCACACTACCAAGCACAATCCATTTGATAAAAGTACTCCAAAGTGCAAAATAACTTCGCTTCTTAGTGATTTCAAACCATCGGGCAGACCATGGATTCATCTCGACAGCTCCTAAGGACAAAATAAATTAGTCACAACAATAAAACAGACCCCTACCAGGGAAGCTCACACTGGTAGGAGTCATTAGTCTCAGAGAGACAGTTATGGCGAACTCCATCGCCCTTTATAAAACTTAAATTATTCTTCTTCTGAATCTACGTTATGATACACTTGTTGAACATCTTCCAGGTCTTCCAAAGCATCAATCAATTTCTCGAATTGAGCTTGAGCATCTTCTGGGAGTGCCACATAGTTTTGTGGAAGCATGTTTAACTCAGCAACAGTAAATTCAGTGATGCCTGCATTTTTGAATACTTCTTGCACTGCATTGAACTGATCAGGCTCTGCATAAACAATAACTGCATCATCCTCTTCCAGCACATCGCGTACATCAAGTTCTGCATCAAACATCATTTCAATTACTTCATCAGCAGTTTTACCTTCCACACCTATAACGGCCGTAGAGTCAAACATGTAAGCTACTGATCCGCTGACACCCATATTTCCGCCATTCTTACTGAAGGTTGAACGGATTAATGGAGCTGTCCGATTAACGTTATTTGTGAGCGCATCAACGATGATCATTGAACCGCTAGGTCCAAATCCTTCATAACGAAGCTCTTCATAATTTTCTTCAGCGCTGCCTTTAGCTTTATCAAGCGCACGGTCAATGATCGCTTTTGGTACATTGTAAGTTTTTGCACGTTCTAATACAACTTTCAGAGCCCGGTTCGCTTCTGGATCGGGTTCACCCTTCTTTGCTGCTACATAAATCTCAACACCAAACTTTGCATAAACACGACTTGTGTTTGCGTCTTTGGAAGCTTTCTTTTCTTTAATATTATTCCACTTACGACCCATATTGTTCCCGCTCTCTTTCAACATGAATTAAAAACAATTGTTACTTATTATACCCTTCTTCGATAGCTCTAGTAAAGTGCAGTAGTAGGTTAATCCTCCAAGCTGTCACAATACGAATAGAAAAAGGCTTCTGATTCAATCAGGAGCCTGCTAATTTTTTATAGATTACTGCCATATTTCATCTGCAATCTCTTTAATAAACTGCAGTTTGTCCCATTGCTGTTGATCTGTCAGATGGTTTCCTTCTTCCGTAGAGGCAAAACCACATTGTGGGCTGAGGCACAACTGATTGATATCCACATATTGCGAAGCTTCTTTAATTCGTCCTATGATTTCTTCTTTATTCTCAAGCTCACCTGACTTCGAACTGAACAAACCTAAAACCACTTGTTGATCTTTAATAAATCTAAGGGGTGAAAAATCTCCGGCCCGATCCGTATCGAACTCCAGATAGAAACCATCTACATCCACCGTTCCGAATAACACTTCTGCGATAGGCTCGTATCCGCCGGATGTTGCCCAAGTGGACGCATAGTTTCCACGGCATACATGCATCGTAATTACCATATCTGCTGGATGATCTTTTATCGCTTCGTTATTTACAAATGCGTATAGCTTAGCGATTTCGTTAACATCTACACCCTCTTTTTGACGAGCTTCCCAATATCCTTTATCACAGAGCATCCCCCATGTGCAGTCGTCCAATTGCAGATTACGGCAACCTGCCTCATAGAAGTCGCGAATAACTTCACGATAAGCTGCAGCAATATCAGCCACTAGTTCATCCTGGTTGTTGTAAACCGCTACAGTAGTCTTTTGATTGCGCTGAAGTTCAGCAAGGAACTGCGCTGGCGAAGGAATCGTTTGGCGAGCTACTACATCATTTCCCGCTATGCTAACCAATTGTCTGTAGTCAGCGATCATCGGATGGTTAGTCCCACGGATTTTTCCGGATAATTCTGCAGTTTCCGCTCTGGTCTCTACACCATTAAACAGGTAGCCCACTGGGCTGACTTTCTTTGTTACCCCTTCAAGGCCCCACATAAAATCTAAATGCCACCAGGAGCGGCGGAACTCTCCATCCGTTACACCTTTTAATCCGACCGCTTTTTGTCTTTTCACGACTCTGGCAATCTCTGTATCTTCAACCTTGCGCAATTCATCAGCGGAGATTTCATTATTTTGATATTGGACACGAGCTCTCTTAATCGTTTCCGGACGTAAGAAGCTGCCAACGATATCTACTCTGAATGGCACTTCAGTTCTTTGTTTTCCTTTTTGGATAGTACTCATAGGGGTTCGTCCTCCTTCATTGTCTGTGCTTTTCTGTTGAATTCACTATAGCACTGTACAATCAGGACAGGGTAACTCCTAAAAACTATGGCCTACCATAAGCTTACGCTATAGCAGGCCACCGAATTAGCTTATTTAGTTATAACCAGACCTCTCGGGCGGTTTCGATCACAAGGCGTATTTTATCCCACTGCTCTTCTTCAGTTAGAATATTTCCTTCCTCCGTAGAAGCAAATCCACACTGAGGACTTAGGCACAGCTTCTCAATATCTACATATTGCGCGGCTTCTTCGATCCTTGCCTTAAGCTGCTCTTTACTCTCCAGACCGCCATGTTTGGTTGTCACTAATCCCAACACTACAAATTGGTCTTTAATAAATCGTAAAGGCTCGAAATCACCAGCTCGTTCATTATCATATTCCAGGAAAAAGGCATCAACTTTTGTATGGGAAAAAAGCACCTCGGCAACAGGCTCATAACCACCAGCTGCGAACCATGTGGAGCGGAAATTACCTCGGCATACGTGAAGCGCGATCGTCATATCATCTGGACGATTGGCAATGCTCTCGTTAATCAGCCTAACGTAATCCTTAGCCAATTGATCTGGATCTGTACCTCTACTTCGTAAATGCGCCCGATGTCTACCACTACACAGCGTTCCCCAAGTTGTATCGTCTAACTGGAGGTAACGGCAGCCTGCATCATAGAACGCTTGGATTGCAGTTCGGTAAACTGCAATAATATCTTGAAATAGGGTTTCTTGATCCGGGTAAACTTCATTCCCGTTAAAATCCTCCACAAAGTGAAATAAAGCGGGTGAAGGGATCGTCATTTTCGGAATTCTGTCTCCGGCCATTTGTTTCAAAGCGATAAATTGCTCGATCATTGGATGATCTTCAAAGGCAATTCGGTCCACAATTCGAAAAGATTCCGCGCGCTGAACCGCTTCCGCTCTTCCTTGATTTAAGTTAATCTTCTCAGTTCCTTTAATCCCTACAAAGAAATCGAGATGCCACCAGGAACGGCGAAATTCTCCGTCAGTGACCGCCAATAAACCCACATCTTTTTGCAGATCCAGTAATTTGGCGATTTCAATATTCTCAATTTCATGAAGCTGACTGCCCGTGATTTCACCATTGTCATATTGGAGGCGGGCTGCTTTAATCTCATCCGTTCGTAAGAAGCTGCCAACGATATCGTAGCGAAAGGGTGGAGCATTTCTCTGGGTGCCAATTACGGGTCTAATCATACCGATCCTCCTACTGCTATAGTAAAAAATGATTTAGATCAAAATAACTTCCTGAAACCAGGTCATTCAAAATCTCGATATACTTAGATGCCATTACACTCGGTCTGCGATCTTTATGCGCTATCCAGCCAACCGTAAATACTTCATTGCTCTCAAAAGGAATCGTCTTCAGTCCATCACCATTTAGATCAGACGCCAGAATTCCTGTGCCTACCGTATAGCAATCCGTACCCATTAATAAATTGGTCAGTGTCGCTCGGTCATTCACCTTAATATTCTTCTCAATTTGTGAAAAGCTTAACATTTCCTCTGAGAAGTGCAGAGAATTGTTCTCACCCTGTTCAAAAGTGATATAAGGGAACGGCACAATATCATCCTGAGTAATAACTTCTTTACGAGCCAGCGGATGTCCAGTTCGAACATAAAGATGCGGATCGGTATTAAAAAGTGGTGTGAATTTCAGATTGCCATCACTAAACAGTTTATTCATATGCTTATAGTTACTCTCGTTAATATAAAGAATTCCTAAATCACTACGCAAGGTACGTACATCTTCGATAATCTCGTAGGTTTGCGTCTCTCTCAAGCTAAAATTGTATTCTGAGACGTCATTGTGCTTCATGAGATTTACAAAGGCATCAACCACAAAGGCGTAGTGCTGCGTAGAGATAGAAAAATAGATCGGACTACGCTTTTTCCCAGTATAACGATTCTCCATAAGCTCCGTCTGTTCAATAATTTGGCGGGCATAACCCAGGAATTCCATTCCCTCAACGGAAATACTGATTCCACGGTTGGTCCGCTCAAAAATCGTAATCCCCAGTTCACTTTCTAACTCTTTAATGGCATTGGACAGGCTCGGTTGAGAAACAAAGAGCTTCTTTGCCGCCTCATTCATGGAGCCACTATTTGCAATTTCGATAGCGTAGCGGAGTTGTTGCAACGTCACTCCTATTCCCCCTGTTCCAGACCTGTTAGTTCTGTATTCTGTTTCATGCTAGGTGATATCGTAGCATAAATACACATCTCATTCCAAGATAATCCTTATTATGTGCTTAATAATGCATACTTATTGTGATCTCTTTTTCCCAGCATCAATCATGGCAGGATCTAGTCCCTTCCAAATATTCGGCATATCGACTTGCTCAGGGTGCTCAAATACAAGAAAAGCCGTAGGTAAATATCGTTCCCCATATTGAGAGGACGGCTTGTTCATAATCTCGTTGTCTTTTACCAGTACGGTAGAAGAACCTCCATCCAAATTGGCGGCAATCACTGCTCCATGCTTAAGAAGGATTTGCTGTACATCGTATAGATTTGCCCCAATACTATAAGTAGGTTGTCTTCCATCAATAACAACAAATATAATCGCTCCGTCAGCTCGCTGGCCCATCGCTGTTCTAGGTGCAATTCCCCAACCTTCCGCTGCATTCTTAATCAATCCTTTGCCATTGACGATTAGCCGTGGGCTAAAAGTAACTGCCTCCTGAACACCCATTTTACTAATCTCATCTAGTGTATAATTCCCGGCAACCATCTTCCCTTGTTTATCAAGACCAACGATTTGCGTGGATTTCTTGCCACCGAGACCGTTGTAATATAACTTACCTTGTGAGATCACAATACCGATAGGTTTAAATCCGTTACCTTTCCAGTTTGGATCAGCGAACCCACCACCGTTAACTCCAGCGATAGCGCCTGTACGTTTCACCATACTGGTTACTTTTTCACCTGAACCAATCTTATTAGGTATTCCTAGCCGGACTTTGGTTGGATCATTAACAATCATTACATATCCTGTATACCCACTGCCTGAGACATTTTCAATCTCGACAAGTGGTTTCTCAACCACCTCAGGTTCGGGAGCGATCGTATGTGTATCTATTTCGTCCCCCATCTCTTCAAAACGGGCGGTATATTCTGTTACCCGGTCCTTCAGTTGATCTTCCCCTATAATATATTTAGCCATATAGCGATGTTGTGTTGTTATTAGCGTGTCTGCGATTGTATAACGTAAGTTCTGAGCCGAGGGTGCAAAATAAAGCCATCCACCAGCAGCGATCATTAAGAATAAGCAGAATAAAAAAACTTTGGATAAGGTGCGAAAAAAACTCCGTTTCTTCCGCTTTTTCATTGGTTTCTTTACAGGTTTCTTATTGCGTGCATTGGAACGTTGAGGTAATGATGAAGTGCTCACTTCTGAGTATTCCTCCCTAAATATTACTAATTTGATAATATGTACAACTCGTCCTTATCATAGACGATGATTTTCGTTAAAAGTTTCTATTTGAGTAATAGTCATCATTTCAAAAACAAAAAAGAGCAGGTTTCCAAAGTTTTGGCTACCTGCTCACATATAGCTAATCAAATTCTAATGTCTTCCTACTCCACCGCCGCCGCTAGCGCTACCGCCGCCACCTGATGAGCCACCACCGCCGGAATAACCTCCTCCACCAGAAGAGCCACTATCATTGTTAGATCTGCTGCTGCTTGAAGAGCTGGAAGAATGTCTTCCTGCTCCTCCACCACTGCTGGAACCTCCACCACCATGGTTCTCGTTGCTTGAGGAATACCTTCCTGCACCGCCACCGTTAGTAGAGCCTCCGCCACCACTGTTTCCCCAGAAGCTTGACTGTGAGTTATTGGATGGTGTATTTCTATGATGATTATGATGGTGATGATAATAACGTCTGTGCCAGCGTCTGCCATAACCGTAATCCGCTTGACCATGCCAAGGACCATAACGGCGTATATTCCTTTGACTATATGGATTAAATGGCAAACCATACATTTCTATATATCTATTGCGTCGTGAAGCAGTAAATCCAAATAAGATGAGCGAACCAAAAATCGCTGAGAAAATTAGAAAAGCCTTGCTTTTACTAACCGCCTCACCTCCACTTGTAGCTGTAGTAGAGGAAGTACCAGAATTCGTTGTAGTTCCAGAATTAACATTGTTTCCGTTGTTTCCAGTGACTCCTTGCGGATGATCCGCTCTCGCTAACAAGAAACTGTAGAACGAATTAACTGTCGTTGTAGCTCCCGTTCCGTAATCTTTTTTCACAAATTGGGGTTCAAGCACGGTATTTAAAATATTACTAATAACCTCATTGGTTAAAACCTTGTCGATATCCTTGCCTTGTAGAACATGATAGTTGTCTCCGCTTATGTCCAATACAAGCATAACATCCTTAGGACCAGCACCTACCGAAGCAAACTTCATATAGGTATAGTCCTGCAATGTTTTATCTCCAGCATTTTTTACGGTGACTACATAAATTCCACTTCCGGTTGTTGTTTTATATCTGTTGCTGGAATCGTTCAGATAGTCTTTAGTTACTTTTTTGAGCACACCCGCATTATCGGATACGTAATTTTTGGTGCCAACATTTTCTGCCCAAGTGCCACCCATAGCTTGAATGAAAGCTCCATACGTCTTCCTAGCACCATTACTGTATGTTTTAGCTGCGAAATCCGGCTCAAGATATTGTGAAAGAATCTCTTTAATCTTACTGTTAGGCAATGATTCCTCTATACCTTTACCTTGTACCGCCCAGTAATCATCATCTTTTATAGAAAGGAGCAGCAGCAGACCGTTATTTTTATCCGCAGCCCCCACACCCCAGCTATTGAAAAGCGATTTTGCATACTCTTCCATCGAAACCCCTTCAGTAGAGTCGACAGTTACAAGCACAACTTGAGCTCCAGTAGCCTGATGTAAGCGAATACCGTAGTTCACCATGTAATTTTCTGCTTTCTCGTCAATCACATTCGCAAAATCATTCACATAAAATGACCCTGTATGCTTAGGTACAGCAGTTTTAGCTAAACTTACAGCCGGCAAAAGCAATACACTTAATAATAAGGCAGCAAGTGTGGTATGTAGCAGTATTTTTAGAGTTCTCGTGTTCATATGTACCTCCTGATCTATCATTATCTCTCTTATTTATCGGTTACGCGCGGTTAGCGGAATAGTTCCATTTTATTCTAAACTGGAAATTACACAACAGGAAAAACGGTTAGAGTTTGTTAGGCGGGTGATTTGAGGCGTGCAAGTCGCTTTAGGGGCAATCATCGTGTTGTGTTGATGGATCAAACTCAAGAGCATTGGAGTTTTGGAATCCTCCTACTGAGATAACATACTTTTCGCCGATAGATCGGACTCAGGAGACGTTATTTTGTTCATTTGCGGGTTTGCGGCAGGCTATCGGACTCAGTTGCAGCTATTTACTCAAAACCACACTGTTTATCCACAAATGTTGGCCAATAAGTGCTATACAGTCCGATACCTCGGCAAAATGAGCTTAAAAGGCGAAATAGGTGCAATACGGTCCGTAACACACTGAACTTCCTTGGCCACTTGAGATAATGGGAGGCTTGGAATCCTCCTACTGGATAACATACTTTTCGCCGATGCATCGGACTCAGGAGACGTTATTTTGTTCATTTGCGGGTTTGCGGCAGGCTATCGGACTCAGTTGCAGCTATTTACTTAAAACCACACCACTTATCCATAAATGTTGGCCAATAAGTGCTATACAGTCCGATAACGCAGCAAAATGAGCTTAAAAGGCGCAATAGCTGCAATACGGTCCGTAACACACTGAACTTCCTTGGCTACTATACAAAATTGGAGTTTTGGATTCCTCTTAAACTTCTTAGTTACTTGAGTACCCGTTATCTGGAAATATACAGCCAATACTCCAACAACAAAAAGGCTCAGCCTATAGCTGAACCTTTTGCTTGCTTTTTAAAGCCAATTAGTTGGAGCTAGCGCTCATGTTCCGTTAAAAATCAAACAGCGTAGTGGTTAAGTAACGTTCACCGGTATCCGGCAGAATCACCACGATGGTCTTGTCCTTATTCTCAGGACGCTTAGCGATTTGTGTAGCTGCGTAAACAGCTGCTCCGGAGGAGATACCCACCAGCAATCCTTCTGTTCGCGCAAGAGCACGTGATACGCTATAGGCATCATCATTTTTTACCTGAAAAATCTCATCCACTACTTCATTATCGTAATTCTCAGGAATAAAGTTTGCTCCAATGCCCTGAATCCCATGTCCCTTAGGACGGCCCCCTGATAAAACAGGGGAGTCAAACGGCTCGATGGCGACAATTTGGACTGCGGGGTTCTTTTCTTTCAACGCTTTCCCAACACCCGAAATAGTGCCTCCAGAACCAACACCCGCTATGAAAATATCAACATCTCCATCGGTATCCCGCCAAATTTCCTCTGCTGTAGTCGTTCTGTGTATTTCCGGGTTCGCAGGATTGCTGAATTGTTGAGGAATAAATGAATTTGGAATTTCCGCAGCTAATTGTTCTGCCTTTCTTACAGCTCCGCTCATTCCTTCAGTTCCCGGTGTTAACACAAGCTCAGCACCTAATGCCAGCATTAATTTACGGCGTTCAATACTAAATGTATCTGGTAGGACGATGATCAGTGAATACCCTAAGCTAGCAGCTGCAAAAGCAAGTCCTATCCCAGTGTTTCCACTAGTAGGCTCAATAATGACAGAATCTTTATTAATGAGACCTCTCTCTTCCGCGTCTTTGATCATTGCATACCCAATACGATCTTTAACACTACCTGCAGGATTAAAAGATTCCAGCTTGGCAAGAACCCTTGCTTCTACGTTTTGGGTTTTACTATACTTTGAAATCTCTAATAACGGTGTATTTCCGATCAGATCGGTTAAGCTCTTATAAATATTAGCCATAATGATCCGCACCTCATTTCTTAATTTCCAATCAAATTACTCTGTATTAAGTCTAGCAGGATTTAAAGGATTTACAACCTATTCATTCTTAGTAGTCGCAAACTTGAGGCCTTTAATTCGTACTACGTCTAACCGAAACACTTGACTCTCGCACGATTAATCGCGGATCAAGCTGCACCCTTTGATACTCCCCGGTAATATTATCCTGTATACGTTGCAAAAGAAGCTGTGTGGCTAATCGTGCCACTTCATTCCCCATGATGGAAACTGAACTAATCTGAGGCGTTGTGATAGTTGTCCATGCGTTATTATCTACCCCAACCACCGCCACATCTTCTGGAACACGAACGCCTAATTCTTTAAATCGATTCACAATACCTATGGCCACCATGTCATTCACTGCATAAATAGCGTCCGGCATATGCGTCAGGCTGTAGAAATAGTCAGCGGCTTGTAGTCCAGTTTGCAAGGAAAAGTCTTCGCCAAAATAAACAAGCGAAATATCCACTTGATTTAAAGCTTGCTGATAAGCAAGATAACGATCTTCAATAAGATCTTTTTGTACCCCTGCATATGCAATTCTAGAACGACCGATATTGATTAAATGCTCCATCACTAATTGTCCTTCAAAACGTGACAAACTAACGACGTCAGCTTTCACATTTTCTGTGATTCTTTTCCCGTAGTTAATGATGGAGACCGGAACACTCGATTTATTAATTAACTCTACCATGGTCTTTGGATAAGCGAGAGGCATGATAATGAGTCCATCTACATGTAATTTTTTGACCTCACGAATCGTTTCGAGCTCAGTGCGCGGGTTGCCAGAAGTATTAATTTGAATTACCCGATAGCTATGTTGTTTGGCGGCTTGCTCTACGGACCAGGCGATATCCGGAATAATTGCGTTGCGAATGTCAGGAACGGCCAGAGCAATCTGCTTCGTTTGGCGGATTTTGAGGCTTTGCGCAGAGGTATTTGGAGTGAAACCCATCTCCTCAATCACTTGCAGTACCAGCGCCTTAGTCTTGGAACTAATTCCCTCTGAATTATTAATGGCTCTTGAGACAGTAGCAATACCTACCCCCGCCCGTTTCGCTACATCCTCTATGGTTACTTTGTTTTTATTAGCCACTCTGATAGTCCCCTTATTTCCGGAATCGTTTTCGTATTGATCTCTATTCCACACATCTAAAATCAAAATTCCCATGTAAAGATTATAACATAATAGTACATAGAAGAATACTTATCTCAGCGACTACTGCGAGCCTAAAGGCTTGATATAACTCTATTTTAGTGAAATATTTCACTAATTTTCGATATTAATATTTTCATTATTTAAATTTGACAATATGAAAATTATGTGACATATTTGTTCTCGGAAACGTTTCCTCTTTTACAGAAATAAAATACTATTTATTATCAATTATTAATCTAGGAGATGAATGATATGCAAGCATTAAGATGGCATAACGTCAAAGATCTACGGTTAGAAACGATTGAAGAACCAGCAGCCCTTGAAGGAAAAGTGAAAATCAAAATCGAATGGTGCGGAATTTGTGGCAGCGATCTTCACGAATATGTAGCCGGCCCTATTTTCATTCCCCAAGGAACAGATCATCCCCTTACTGGTGAAAAAGCTCCAGTCGTAATGGGACATGAATTCTCTGGACAAATCGTAGAAGTAGGTCAAGGCGTTAGCAAGTTTAATGTTGGTGATCGCGTCGTCGTCGAGCCTGTTTTTGCATGTGGTGAATGTGTGGCTTGTCGACAAGGTAAATATAATCTTTGTGAAAAAATGGGCTTCCTAGGTTTGGCTGGTGGTGGCGGTGGATTCTCAGAATACGTCGCAGCAGACCAACATATGGTGCACAAAATTCCAGACAGCTTATCCTATGAACAAGGTGCTCTGGTGGAACCTTCTGCCGTTGCTCTACACGCTGTTCGTTCCAGTCAACTGAAGGTTGGAGATAAAGCTGTAGTATTCGGTGCTGGCCCAATCGGTTTGCTGGTCATTGAAGCTTTGAAAGCATCCGGCGCAGCTGAAATCTATGTGGTAGAACTTTCCGAGGAACGTAAGAGTAAAGCTGAAGAACTTGGTGGTATTGTAATCGATCCTAAACAATATGATGTGGTCGAAGAAATTCAAAAACGTACCGATGGTGGCGTAGATGTTGCGTTTGAAGTGACAGGTGTACCTCCCGTTCTAACCCAAGCCATTAATTCCACTAAATTGAGTGGACAAATCATGATCGTTAGTATTTTCGAAAAAGATGCTACGATTACTCCAAACAATATCGTACTTAAAGAACGCAACTTAACTGGTATCATTGGTTACCGTGATGTTTTCCCCGCTGTAATTAGCTTGATGGAACAAGGGTACTTCCCTGCTGAAAAACTTGTTACTAAGAGAATTAAACTGAATGAAGTGATTGATCACGGGTTTGAGGCTCTTTTGAAAGAAAAAAATCAAGTGAAAATCCTTGTAAGTCCTAAACAATAACCATAAGCAGCCTATTGGCTGAATCATAAAAGAAGGCGCTGCCCCAAGCAGCTCTTTTTAGAATTTGTAGCGGTCTATGTTATTAAAAAAACAACCAGGCAGCGATTCTCCGGGAATTGGAGTATCACTGCCTGGTATTTTTGATCTGTTGGGGGCTTAAGCAAATCTATGGGCAAATCCTTATACACTCTGACGTAACTCGCTTAATCATCCGCTGATCTACCAAAGTATATTTATCCTCACTAAGCAGGAGTTGCAAGTCTGATGCCTTGAAGAAATCCTTTCAGACAGAACGTAGCTTCCGGTGCATTCCCTCTTGGTATACTTCTGGTACCGAAATTAAAGGATTCGAATGAGATAATGGAGAGTGATATAGGGTAAATGTGAAATAACTGCATTCTGTACACTTATTCCGTATGCAAAAGTAACTATTCTTGTTTTAATTGTATTCTGTACAATTAAAACCCTGAAAATCCACCTATAAGGAATTAAATGAGGAATATAGATGTACTAAATACAGTTATATCTATGCCCCGATCAATTAAGGAATTATAGTTGTACAAAATACAATTAAACGCTCACTCTGCTTTAACAAATTGCTTCCGTCACCACTCTGATTCCTCAATTATAGATGAAGTGTAGCTCCCTATGGAACGGCCCCTAGCCCGTTTGTTTGCTTCATCTATACTTATGCGTATTTATCATTTATCAAATAATGCAGCTTCTCTTTTACAGCAGGCCATTCGGTATCCAATATGCTAAAAACCACATTATCATGAATCGATCCGTCAGACTTGATTCTATGCTTGCGCAGAACCCCTTCTTTAACCGCCCCTATTCGTTCTACTGCTCTTTGTGACCTCAAGTTGTTCGCGACCACTGTAAATTCTACGCGGATCAGCTTTAGTTCTTCAAAACAATAGTGTAGCAGCAGCGACTTGCCTTCTGTGTTCACACTAGTTCTCCAATAGTCTGGTGAGATCCAGGTACATCCAATTTCAGCGTTACGATGAACCAAATCCGGATGCATAATACGAGTGGTTCCGATAATTCGCTCCGTTGCTTTATCAATGATAGTAAAGGTAATTTGTGAACCGTTCTTTTGATTCGCTAAAGCTGTTGAGATTAATCCTTGCACCTGCTCGTCCGACGTTATTTTTCGCCAGGTAAATTCCCAGATGTCTGGATTTCTTAACACTTTCGCCAATCCTTCTGCATGACTTTCATCTATTGGAACCAGCTTAATCGATTTCCCGTCAAGTATTACAGTATTCATAACACTCATTTGGTGCACCGTTCTCTCAATGAAATATGCTGAATGATATCTGCAATTTCTTCCACACGAAAGGCGATATGGTCTGCTCCGGCTTGTTCAAGCTCCTCCTTGGGACCATAACCAAAAGTCACTCCAATAGATTCGACACCACAGCCAATAGCACCGATGATATCATGCTTACGATCTCCTATCATTACCGCTTCCTCTGGATGTATGTCATTCTCATCAAGCACGTACTGAATAACCTCTTGCTTCTTAGAACGGGTACCGTCCAGATTACTTCCTCCGATATGTTTGAAATAATGATCGAGCTTATAATGCTCAAGAATCTGTGCTGCAAAAACAGTCGGTTTGGAGGTTGCTACATACAATGAGTATCCATTCGTCTTAAGTCCCTCCAGCAATTGGGGTATACCTTCAATCACCATATTCTCAAATAATCCCGTGGCACTGTAACGCTCCCGGTAAAAAGCAACCGCTTGAAGCGCTTGTTCCTCAGTGAAATGGTGCAGCTCGATAAATGAATCATATAACGGAGGACCTATGTAAGGAAGAAGCTCATCCAAATGTTCGATCTGTATATCAAATTTGTTCAAAGCATATTCTACGCTTTTGGTGATGCCTTCTTTGGGGTCTGTTAAAGTACCATCTAAATCAAATAAAATGTTTTGTAATCCACTTCCCACGGTTGTCTTGCTCCCCTCGACTGTTATTATTGCATATATTTATCATACCTTCGTTTCCACATACTTTCCACATACTTCTCGAATACGATAAGTAACCGAAGCTATTACATATTATCGGAGGAGTATCTTATGAACATGACGCATTACATGTCTTTGCTAGCGGACAACCAGCCTTGGAACTTGATTATATTCATGGCAATCCCCGTGATTTTCGCTGAGACGATTACCATTACAGAGTTTATTATTTTGTTCACCAAGAATCTAACAGGCCCGCTACGATCCTTCAACAAAGTCTGCAGCATACTCGCAGGGATATATTTCACAGGTGTATTCCTCTACTTGTTCCTAACTGCGTTTATTCCTTTGTCTGTGAATGGGGATTGGCACACATGGGTTGATATCGTAGCCGTGGGCTTCTATTTAAGCGGAGTACTCTTCTTATTGCCACTAGCTTTGTTAGATCTTGGTCTGATTGCCCGTAAACGATCGGAAGAGCACAAGATGAAGCTGCATTTTCTGCTTATTAGTGGATTCTTGGTCGTGGCGCATATCGCGATGATATTCGGGATGATTAATCCGGAAATTGTGGGCAGTATGAGTGGGATGGGCGATATGATGCATTAAAGTTTATTAACATAACGTAATCTAAGTCAAAAAGCAGATCAAGGATAAACCCTTGATCTGCTTTTTTTATCGCACCGGTCATCCCGCGTTTTGTACAGTTACCACAGTACGCTTCTTGCGTAATAAAAACATCAGTGGAAATCCAAACAACACAATAATGGAACCCACCACAAAAACATCATTCACCCCCATCGTGAACGATAGCAAACGTATCGAATCTGTATTACTTGCACCGGAGCTGATCAACTCTTTAGAGTGGAGTAAGGATCTACTCGACAGCAGGGAGGTGAATACTGCAATCCCAAGTGAGCTTAACACATTGCGGACCCAGTTGTTGATCGACGTAGCATGCCCAGACCATTCGACAGGAATTTCCTCCATTGAGGCTGTACTGCTTGGAACATTGGCTAGTCCAATGCCGAGATTACGAACGACCATCGCCCACATAATAAAGCTATAAGATATGTTCGTTTGCAGTCGACTAAGCATGAATAAACCGATGAATATAAATAAAATACCCGCAGAAATCAACTTCACAGGTCCGAACTTTGGATACAGCTTACCTACGACTGGACTCAGCAAGGCAAGGAGGATCGAGGACGGCAATAAAATCAGCCCTGTTTTAAGCGTTGTAGCCCCTTCTACCGTTTGTAAGAACAAAGGGGTTAAGTAAGTTCCGGCATACATCGCAATCGTAACCAAACTATAGATACTTAGCATGGCGGTAAAACGGCGATTACGGAATACACGCAAATTCAGCAGAGGTACCTCCGCCTTCAGCTCGCGCAAAACAAACAAAACTAACAACACAACCCCCAAAAGGATTAATGATAAGGTTTTCCATGAAGTCCATCCCCAGCTATTGCCTTGGCTAAATGCAGTTAATAATGATAAACTACCGAGGACAACCGTAAGGAAACCAGGAATATCAAATGACTTCGGAATATTCATTCGATAATATGGAATTAACGTTAGGGTTAGAATAACAGCTATGATTCCAATAGGGATGTTAATTAAGAATAACCAATGCCAGCTGGCATATTGGAGCAGCCACCCGCTAAACGTTGGTCCTATGGCTGGCGCGACCATCGCGGATAACGACCAGAGGCTTACTGCAAAAGGTCTGCGTTCTCCCGGTACTACTTGAAATATGATGGTCATCGTACAAGCCATGATGAGACCGCTGCACGAACCCTGAAGCATCCGAAATACAATTAACGATGTTGGATCCCATGCCAAAGCACAAAGCAAAGAGAACATGGTGAATCCCATCAAGGCGAAAAGATAAAGCTTTTTGTAGCTGAATCTTCCTCCAAGATATCCGGCGAGTGGTGCGGTTACTCCTGTCGCCAGCATAAAACCCGTGACCATCCATTGCATGGTGTTCAGACTCGTATTGAAATGATCCATTAAAAGAGGAACAGCAATGTTGATCGTCGTTGTACTTAAGACAGAGACGAAGTTTCCGAAGAATATGGCAATCATGATCGGCCAAAAATGTATTTTGCTTGCTTGATTTTCTTCCATGCTTCCCCTCCTCATTATTTTTATATGTCTACTTTTACATATATAAGGTGACTTGAATAATGTTATAATCGTATGATCAATATGTCAATGATGACATATCCCCGAAAAATTCAATGAAAACGGATTTATAATAACTGGAGGGCTTTATAGTAATGAATACACTGTCTTATGGACTTCTAGCTTTACTTAGCGCTAACTCATTGTCTGGATATGAATTAACTCAGAATATCAAGCCGCTCTGGCGTGCTGGACATAGTCAAATCTACCCTCTATTAATGAGCATGGAGCAGCAAGGTTATATCACCTTTAAGCTCATTGAACAGACCGACAAACCGGATAAAAAAGAATACTCCATTACGGAAGCAGGACTGGAGCAATTGCGGCAATGGGTGGAAACTACTGCAGAGCCACCGGTGCTCCGGGATGAACTGCATTTTAAGCTGTATAGCTTATGGCTATCCAACCCGGATGAAGCCAAGGACCTATTGCTAAAACGTGCAGAGTTTTGTAAAAGTGAGCTGGAGCGATACAAGGTTTTGCTCAAAGCAAACGAAGTCTTGCGTGATGAACGCGGTGAGACTCGTGAGTTAAAAGCCACCACTTTTGGACGTTATTTATTGATCCGCAAACGTGTGCTTGATATGGAGTGCTCTATACAATTTTGCGAATGGGCACTTGAAGAGCTTGAGTCGAATAAATAACATTATAAACAAGCAAAAAAGAGACCTCATTTTGTATATGATGAAGTCTCTTTTTACTTACACTTATTCGGATTTAGATAGATTCAATAGTTGCACCTCGCAACGAGTACCCGCTCCAGGCTGACTTATCATTCGAATCTTGCCTCCATGCAATTCCACCAGCTTTTTAACAATGGAAAGTCCCAGACCTGAACCGCCGTATTGTCTTGAACGTGATTTCTCTACCCGGTAGAAACGCTCGAAGATATAGGGAAGCTCTTCCTCAGGAATACCTATTCCTGTATCTTCAACAATTAGAGTTGCAGCATCCGCTGCGAATTCCATATGAACTATAATCTCGCCTTCATCTGTATAACGAATTGCATTCTCCAGAAGGTTCATAATAATCTGTTCCATACGTTTTTGATCTCCACGGATCATATACGCATCTCCGCTAAGCTGAAGCTTCAGCAGTAACCCCTTCTCCTTTGCTTTCAGTTCAACTCTGCGCACGGCTTGTTCCGCTAGCTGACTGAGATCGATCCACTCTTGGGTAAGAGTAACCTTTCCTTCCTCCATTTTTGCCAGTTCAAATAAATCATCCACCAGATGCTGGAGCCGATGTGCTTCCTGATGAATGATGTCCAGGTATAGATCTCTTTCCCCTTCGGTCTCGTAAAGTCCCTCTTTTATAACCTTGGTGTACCCCTCCAAATATGTAATGGGCGTTCTCAGCTCATGTGAGATATTTGCCAGAAATTCCTGCCGTGTATCTCTGTATCGTTGCAGATCGACAGCCAGATCATTTATGGCCGCAGCCAAAAAACCAATCTCATCGTTACTACGTATAGAAAGTCTCGTTTCCAGCTCGCCAGCCGCGATTTTCCGGGTTGCCTTTTGCATCTTGATCAAAGGTCTGGACAAAATCATGGCGATCACACCAGTGATCCCTAAAGCCAATATAAAAGCCCCGAAGCCTGCAATCAGCAGCAGGTTCCGGATGGAAGCCAAAGATTGCTTCATACTTTCTGTAGAGGACATTACATAAAGTGCAGACTGAGTTGTATCCCCCTCCATTATTGGTTTTCCAGTGATAAAATAAGAATGTCCGGCAGGATCTTTATACTCAAAATCAACACTTTTCCCAGCGAAAATCCGGCTAACATCCGAAGCATGGATAAATGAACGATCTGTACGATCATGTACACCCGAGTGGAGTATCATATTGCCATCCTTCGAGATATTAAAGATACTGACATCCGAAAATTCTGCAAAAGTACTCATCATCTGCTCATTTGAACTATCCTGCGATTCCGCCATTCCAATAAAATGTGAGGTGAGTTCCTCCGTCTCTTTTTGCATCTCGTTGTAATAGAAGCTTGTAAACATCCGGTCTATAGTAACTCCAAGGACAAGTAAAACAACTACAAAAACAGATATAATAACAAAACCAAGCTTAAGTCCGATGATGTTATTTTTCATACCTGATTACCGGGAGCATGAAATTTATATCCTAATCCCCACACCGTTTGAACCGGATTATAGGCTAGGCCTGCTTTATGTAATTTCTCACGGATATTCTTAATATGGGTGTCGATAACACGATTCTCCCCCTCATAATTATTCCCCCATAATCGCTCCACCAGTTCTTCTCTCGTAAAAACACGGGTAGTGTTTTGCGCCAAAGTGGCCAGTAGATCAAACTCCTTGAGAGTGAATTCAATGGATGTATCTTGAATATATACCTCCCTAGTTTCTGGGTATATTTTAAAATCAGGGTATATGAGCACCCTTTCCTGAGGTTGCCAGGCAAATGTAAGTGTTGAACGCCGCAGCAGAGAATAAATCCTAGCCACTAATTCTTCCGGCTCAAACGGTTTAGTAAGATAATCATCTGCTCCTATACCAAGACCAAGGACCTTATCCTTGGTTTCAGAACGTGCGGTTAGCATTAGAATGGGGATAGAGCTTGTCTCCCTCACCAGCTTGCAGACCTGCCAACCATCCATATCCGGCATCATCACATCCAACAAGATTAGGTCAAAGCTGTGTTGTTTCAACAGTTGGAGTGCCTCATGGCCCGTTGACGCCTCTTGGGTAGACATCCCTTCTTTACTTAAATAAATCCGCAATAAATTCCGCATGTTCCATTCATCATCTACGATCAGTATCTGTAGCTTATTCAAGCCGTTCACCCTCTTTATGACCTAGTTCTTCTCATTATACAAAAAAACACAGAACAAGCCGACATCATCCCTAAATGATGCCAGCCTGTGATTATGGTTAGTGGCCGGAATGGGGATTGCCTCCTGCAGCAGGTGAGATTTCTAGCATGTCATCGATTTCACTTTGTGCTCGCTCATTTATTGCAAGATTATCTCCAGTTATCCAAGCATGATTGTAAGGACCTTCCGCTGGTGAATCTTGAAATTTAGGTTGAAGCTCCATCATATACTCCATTACTGAATCTGGTAGCCCGTCTTTTTCCGTAAAAATAAGCGGCGCATGTTTCCCCAAATGGGAAAAAGGCGCAGCGGCGATAGCGAGCATCGTTGAATCCGTGGTTAATAAAGACAGGTTATGACCGGGTGTAGTGATTCCCCAGCCGAATCCGTTATTGGCATCCTTAAAACTTGCAAAAGCTATAGCGTTCTTAAAAACATCTTCTCCAGCTATACGGGTAACTGTTCCGTATTCTTTTAATTGCTTTTCTACATCTGCTGAGACAATGTCTTCTGGTCCTAGGATGTAAATGGTTGCGCTACCTCCACGTTCTTTTAAAGCCTCGACCGTTGAGTTTGGAATTTCGTCTTTGGTTACATAGAGTAGAGGTTCCGGCATATGTGCGATCCAATTCACTGCTGGCAACGTGTACTCAAAGCTATCCATAGAACCAATTATAACCGACTTTGGAAGTTCACCCGCTGCTTTGGCGTAATAAGTATCTATAGCCTGAGCTACTGCCGCTGGCTCATCCCCTTCTATCCGGTCTACTTTTAAATCAATGCCCTTTAATTGTTGTCCGACATTGGATGCCATAGGCCCAACAAGCACTACCTGAACCCCTTTATTGCCTTCAGCACCTATTGGATTCAGTCGCTTAAGTTCTGCGAGAGTAATCTCAGGAACCCCTTCTTTTGTGGTATACAGTACAGGGCCATTACTGGGATGATGAATCAAATCCGCACTAACTGCGGCAATCTGCCAATTACTCACATCCGTCAAAACTACACTTGAGGGTCTATTATTCTTTGTTTGCGCAGTCCATAAAGTCTGAGAAACTAACACTGCGGCTTGAATCGGATCTGAAGTGTTAATGCGAGTAGTATTCTTCGTAGCTATCCAAGGTTGCTCCACCGTTGCAGAACTAGCTTGCGAATTAACCTTAGATGGATCATTATTGCCTGATTGGCAGCTTGTTATCACTGTACTCAAAAGCAAACTAACGGCAACAAATGGTATGATTTTTTTCATCCTAAACCCTCCTGTGTGATGTTCTCGCTTAATTTAGAGTAGTTTAGGCTACAAATGTGTGGAAAGTATGTAGAATTTAAAATAAATAAAATTTGTATATAATGCAAAAAGAGCATCCCGTAAGCCATGAATGACTCAGGATGCTCTTGGTTTAAATTTTTTTTCAACACTTACCAGTGTTTAGCGATAAAAGTATCCCGACCGGATAGCTCCCGATCTTCTTTGTAGTGCTTGGGATTCTTATGATGATAATCCTGATGATACTCTTCTGCACGATAAAAAGTTGGCGCCGGAAGGATTTCCGTAACGACTGGACCGGAGAATCTGCCACTGCCCGCAACCTCTTCCTTCGAGGCAAGAGCTGCTAAACGCTGTTCTTCATTATAATAGAAGATCGCTGTCCGGTACTGAGTTCCTCGATCCTGGAATTGCCCACCATCATCGGTAGGGTCAATCTGAGGCCAATATAATTCAAGCAGTTTCTCGTATGAAAAAAGCGCTGGATCAAACGTAATCTGCACAACCTCGTAATGCCCCGTTGTTCCGGTTTTGACTTCTTCATAGGTTGGATTCTTGGTTAACCCTCCCGCATAGCCCGATACAATTCCATGAATGCCTGGTAATTCCTCAAACGGTGTCACCATGCACCAAAAACATCCGCCTGCAAACATCGCTTGTTCCATATGTTCAAATCTCTCCCTATCTATCTTCATCTAATAAATAATATATGCTATGACGATAAAGCCAAAAGATCATAAAGTCAATGGAAGCCCGAAGCACCATTAGAATTCAATTCTCCAAAACGTTATAATATAACAACAACAGAAGTAGAAAGGAATGCGCTATGAGAAAAAATCGTTTAGGACAATCCGATTTGTATGTAAGTGAGATAGGACTTGGCTGTATGTCTTTGGGTACGGATGAGGCGAAAGCCATTTCCATTGTTCATGAAGCACTCGATCAAGGAATCAATTTTGTTGATACAGCAGATCTTTATGATGAGGGCCGTAATGAAGAGATCATTGGCAAAGCCATTCGTCAACGTCGACAGGATGTAATCCTGACCACAAAAGTTGGCAACCGCAGAATTCCCGGCCAAGATGGCTGGAGCTGGGATCCTTCAAAAGCCTATATTAAAAATGCAGTAAAAGATAGTCTCAAACGGCTGCAAACCGATTACATCGATCTATACCAGCTGCATGGTGGCACTATTGAAGATCCAATTGACGAAACGATTGAAGCTTTTGAAGAACTTAAGCAAGAGGGTCTTATCCGCTATTATGGGATCTCTTCTATTCGTCCTAATGTAATTAGAGAATATGTGAAAAAATCAAATATCGTAAGTGTTATGAGCCAATATAGCATTTTAGATCGACGTCCTGAGGAAGAAATCCTTCCTCTGCTAGCTAAGCAGGGAATTAGCATGATCGCACGCGGACCTTTAGCAGGGGGCATTCTATCAGAGCGTGGTCGCAGCAAGGCGGAGAAGAATTACTTAGATTACAGTAGTGAGGAACTTCTGAATTTACATGATCAGCTTTCGCAGGAAACTAGTGACTCTCGCAATCTTGCACAAACAGCGCTTCATTATCCACTAGCTAATCCATCTGTAGCCGTTATTATTCCTGGGGCAAGCAGTCTGGAGCAATTAAAAAGCAATGTAATGGCTGCTGATGTAGCTCCACTCACTTCGGAGGAACTTGCAGACATTCAGCGGATGAGCAAAGCAAATCGTTACAAGCTTCATGTATAGATTAGTCACTTTCGTTAAGAGCAATGGGGTGTCCATAGCCATACAATGGCTGTTGGGCACCCTTACTTCTTGTGCCTAACTGATCTCTGATCTAATCCTTGAACTTGGTTTGATTCGATATTTTTTACACGAACGAAGTCGCTATAGGACACAGTTGACCTTATACGCTACTTTTTCCTATATTAAGGGTGCTCGCGGACTCCATAGCCGCTATGAGCTTGATAATCACCATATATCATCCTCTATTTAAGGAATAGCAGCACTGAAGTCCGAAATCATGCTCCAAAGGCTAAATATATGCAAATAACGTCATCTGGGTCCGAAAGTATTCAAGTCACTCCGCGTGACACATCCAGCCTGCCATAATTCCAGTAGAATAAAATCGAGTGATTCTCGTGAAGCCTGATTCTTTCAATAACTCTTCAATTTGTTTTTCGGGAAGGAAAGAAATTTTCGTAATATTGTTACTTACATTATCAAACGCTTCGGGAGATTCATACCCTGCAACCCAAAAGCTTTTCCATACGTTTATTCTGTGGTGGAGTTCAGGATCATCCAAATCTCCATATGCACTTACGAGAACAAATGGAGCACCCGGTTTCAGATTATCCTTTATGGAGCGAAGCAATTTCAATTTTTCTTGAACATCATGGATGAAATGAAGGACCAAAATACAACTTGCCACATCGAACTTTGAGTCCTGCTGAGGAAGATCATCGATTGTCCCAGGAATCAGACTGACACGGCTCTCTAAGCCCAGTTCATCTATCTTTAATTTCGCGATCTTAAGCATATCTTCCGAAGGATCCACTCCCGTAAATGTCCAGTTTGGGTTAGAAGGCCCCCATGCCGAAAATTCATTTCCTCCCCCCGCACCGACCACGAGCATAGATACAGGGATGTCACCTAATTCGAAACGAAAATAAGATTGGATCATGGAAAATAATGAATCATAAGAGGGAATCGAAATATGAGTGGTTTTTTCATAGGTCGCCCTCTTGGCATTTAATTTTTACTCTTCAGTCATTGTAATCATCCTCCATTGTTTTAAACTTCACATTTTAGTATCAAAACCCCTATTAAAGTCATTACGGATTTATATTATCTCTAATAACCCCGAAAAAAGAACGGATCTTTACTCCGTCTTCATCGTTTTTGCCAGATCTGCAATTTTCGTGTTCTCTAAGTACTGCTCCATCTGTCGCTCAGCGTCAATCACAACCTGTTGAATCAGACATTCACTTCCGTGATCTAGACTGCATTCAAAAAAGGAAGCCGTTCCTTCGATTGCATGGATAATATCCAAAAAAGAGATTTCTTCCGACTTGCGTCTGAGACGATAACCACCATTAGCACCAGGTGCAGATTGAATCAATCCAGCCTTCACTAGCTTAGTCATCATTTTGGACAGATAGGTTTGGGAAACACCTAACTTCTCAGCAAGCATTTGAACACCCACCGGTTTATCAGACGCCACTGTTACCATATAGAGCATTGCATGAAGTGCATAATCTGTCGCTTGGGAATATTTCATTCAGCACCTCCATTAACGACTTTAGAAATCTATGATAACTCTAACATTTTTAAAAGGCAAGTATATAATTCCTACACTCGCCCATTAAGCAATCTTCTTCATCCTCAACTATAATGGAGTATACTCTCCATTAAACTCAAATTCATAGTCATTAGCGATACGGATATAGCCATATACGCAATGCCAGCGATCTCTGTAAAAAACACTGGAATAATTCTGATTATCCCTATTTCCTTCAGCAACTAAGATCTCTTTGTCATCACATGCTAAAACAATACCTGTATGATCGTGAGGGTCATTAGTTAGCAATTTTTCATAAATCACAATATCACCACGTTGAGGAGTAAACCCCTCTTGCCCGTCAAAATAAAAAAATTGGGTCTCAGGTAGTTGCGCCCACTCTAACCAAGCCCCTACGCCAGCTAATCGAAAATCAGCATTCGGATATCGAATCGGCAGCAGAAATCCAGCTTGCATACAGCAGTAATATACAAATGCTGCGCACCAATTGTTTTGTAATACTTTATAAATCCGTTGGTCAGGCCAATATTTACAGATTTCTCGATATCGTTCATTTCCTGGTATTCCAACAATGTTTTCTTTTCCAAATGCTTCAGCAATATTAGCTAACTTACCTCGTTTATCTGTAGGCTGGTGAACTTCAGCCCCGCTACTGTAATCTACCTCTGCCAAAAAGTCCTCTGGAATCGTCATTTGACGAAGTACATTCCGAAGCCTATTCGTGTCCTGCTGTGTTACATTACATCCCCTATTCTGCAAGTGTAATTGTAGAACTTGAGCATCCTTTAGAATCTCTTCATAGGGACCCTGAACTTTATTCCTGTCCCCTTGATGGAAGATCGCCTTTAGAATTTGAATCAGCTCTTCTTTGGTAAACATATTCAAGTCTCTTAATAAAGGCCTTACGGTATCTGCACTGTTGGGACCTGGAAATTCCTTGACTCCGGTTTTGAAGAAATAATAATTATGAAGCAGTCCTATAATGGCTGCCAATTCCTGATATTGTTCTCTTTTCATGGCAAGGAATGAAGCGAAGCTAGACACTCCGTACAAAAGAACACACGCTTCCTGTTTCCGTTGTTCGCTACCTATAGACATGATCATTTCTTGAACCAGCACACGCACACTATCGAGGCGCTGGTTCACTTTTGTTATCAGTCGTTGAGTCACTGGAAACCTTCCCTTCCGTTACTACTCAGCTATAATAATATCAAAGCTAATACTGACATGAATCTTTTTATTAATTCAGTCCCTAATGACTTCCTTTTTATGTCCATCCTTGACGAACTCCACACCAAAATAATCGGTATTACCGTTCGCCCTGAATTCAGCAATCCGAGCGTCAGGCTTACTCTCAAAGTGAATGTTATGTTTAATATTAGATCTTGGTAACAAGGTAATCTCTTGCGGCTGAACCTCTGCGAATGACCAGATCCCTTGAGGATTACCGTACTCTCGAAAGATTGGACGGATCATAACGGTTTCATTTTGCCCGCCATAGTTGATTAGCCTGATTGTACATTGAACCTGCACAATATCCTCTTGAGTACCGTACATACAGTGCGAATCTTTCTTCAGAAAATCCACAACTTCAATTCCTTCATTGTTCATATTCACAATATAATACAATCGTTCTGTTAGAAATGGATATAAATAATAAAAAATGATAAAAAAAAGAATAACCGTTCTGCCTACATATTTTTTATAGCGCTGCTTAAAGTGCATAATAGTTAAATTCCCACTGACGATTAACATAATGATCCCGAATATTGCTGAGTAATGTAAACCATGGTTTGTCGCAGGCTCGCTCCAAGGTGGTATTCCAATAGTTCTGAAGAGGTAATCCCCAAACATAGTTCCCTGATGTGTGATTCCCACAAAAACTAAAGAAGACAGCAAAAATAAAACAGCCATCCATCCTTTACCCTTGATCATTTCATCCCTCCCAACCAATAACAGTTATGTCTTCTCTATCCTCCAAGGAAAGATTCCTATGCATATGCAATTCAATTTTTTTACCGCTAAAGCTCAAGGTGTAATCAACTACGTAAGGGGTTTCAATGTAATATACCGTGAGGATTAATTTGGAATCATCATATTGCCAGCTTGCAGATGTACAAACTTCCTGCTCACTAAGGGATAAGTCTTTAATAAATAAACTCTTTGCATGGGTAGGCCTTGAAAAATCGAACGGAAATTCATCTAAATGATCGTCGTAAAGTAAAGAAAAACTAAAGTGCTCATCTTCAAACTTCAGTGTTAATTCTTTGATTTTATGCTTATTTACTTCAAAGATATAAATTCCACTGTAAGATCTATAATCTACTTTAACTATCCTTTCTACTAAGGAGGTAAAGGTAGGAGGTTTAATAATGTTAGATGCAACCGTTGGCCAATCAAGGTTCAGTAAATTTGCATATATGATATCTAAAAAATCCTGTAACTTCTTCATCTCGGTAAAACTTGAAGTTGCAGCAATCACAATCTCTTGACTCGGATCAATGAAACACAATTGACCAAAAGCTCCATTCCCCATCTTACATCCATTCCTGCACATAAAGAACTGATAACCATATCCGTTTGACCAGTCAGCCTTATTTTGTCCCCAACGATTATCGCTTTGTTCATTTAGCGCCAGCTTTAAATAATCTTCAGAAACAATTCTACGGCTATTATAAACCCCTTGATTGAGGAGCATCTGGCCAAATTTCGCAATTCCATCTGTTGGTATGCTTAGTCCCATTCCACCAGCAACCATTCCTAACGGGCAAGTCTCCCAATCTGGTCTTCCTATGTCCAATGGGGCAAATAATCTTGGCATTAGAAAATCAACAAGATTTTCTCCAGTCGTCTTTTCGATAATAGCCGAAACCATATAAGTGGCGTGTGTATTGTAATTGTAATAACTTCCCGGTTCATCTTCTACGTCCAAAGCTAAAAAGGCACGAACCCAATCATTTTGCTTGGCTATCGCACCATATATATTATTGTTATGTCCCGTATTCATGGAAAGAAGATGATGTATCGTCATCTTAGCCAAATTAGGTGAAATTGAGCTAGGAAGCTGATCCGGGAAAAAAGAAACTACTTTATCCGTTAATTCAAAATAACCGTTATCCCATGCTATGCCTGCTGCAATAGATGTAAAGCTCTTACTTAGAGAAAATAAAACCTGGGGAACGTTTTTGCGGTACGGTTGACGGTAAAAGTCAGTAATAACTTCTCCCTTTCGCAATAGCATAAAAGTATTAACCGGTAAATTAGTTCGTTCAAGTTCTTCATAAAATTTAGACAGCGCTTGGGTTAAAATCTCTGGATTATCCATTTAAACCTCGCTTGTCGTTATATTTTTGAGTTTTTTAATAATTCTCAGGTGGACTGCTAAGTCTCGTGTCAGGTCTCCTCCATTTGTTCATTTAGACGGCAACCTTGTCATGCTAAACCTAAAGACTTGTTATACCAAAAATAATCTTCAACGTTTTACGACTCTTCTTACTTATTTTCAAGCCTTGTTTTAAGTCTAGAATGATTACGGTTTTGCCAATCCAAATCCTGAAATATAACGAGCGGAACTTTACCGGTTTCACTATGCCTTTTTCTTCATATTCCGTTCCATCCTCTAACTCCGTTTCAGTTCTAATAAGCCACGTATTACCGAGACCAAATTCGATATACTTCAGAATCTATCTCCCCCGTACAAGAGCTGCTTCTATTGCTCAATAGTTTTTATAAGATAAAGGCAGAGATCATCGTCCACACAAACATGTGCCCCAGGCTCAACAGGCTTATTATCGTACATGATTCCCCGCCCATCAGGGATAAAACCACGCTTTATATACAGCCGTTGTGCAGTTCCATAGTCAGCGTATAATCCAAAACCAATACCAATAGTATTAGAAATAGTAAAAGCATCTTTTTCAAGAGCCTCAATTAATACACTTCCTACCCCACGTTTCCTAAATGGCGGGATGACGTCAAAGTTTTGAATTTCAGGTATATTATTTTTTGCAAAATAAGGGTATTCCGACTTGTATACCACATGTCCCCATCCAACAAACTCATTTTCACAAAAAGCTAAAAGTGTAACTCGCTTTTCATTTTGATTTTCTTCCCAACAACGTTGCACATAGTCAAGAGGTTGGCTTACATCATGCTCAGATAACCCCGTATGTATAATATCAATATCATTTTGTGTCATTCGACGGATTTGTAAAGGTAAGGCCATAATATAATTTCCTCCTAACTTATTAAATGAGTCCATTCCTATATTAACATACTAATTAGGATTAATCTGGTAAAAAACAATTATTGTTAAACTACCCATCAGTTAAAAAAACAGGCTGCAGAATATACTGGCAGCCTGTTCTGATTTGTTATTTTTTTATTTCTTTAAGGTAAAATTCATATAATTGATCAACAGATGAACTTGAAAAGATAGACGTGGCTTGCTCAATTTTCTCACGTTTCCAATCGAACCAGCGCATTTCCTTTAACTTTTTGATTTCTAGATCTGTAAACCGTTGCTTGATCACTTTAGCAGGATTGCCGCCTACTATCGTATACGGTGGGACATCCTTTACAACAACCGATCCTGCCGCCACAATAGCACCTTCGCCTATTTTCACACCGGGCATAATCATTGCATTCATCCCAATCCAGGCATCACTAGCAATGATTGTATCCCCTTTGGATTCGTAAGAGTTTGCAATCTGATCTACAAAAGGATATACGGTGATCCATTCAGGATGATGATTGTGATTCCCACCCAAGAGAATAATTACACCACTAGCAATACAAACATAATTTCCTATAATCAATTTATCTAAATGCCAACCATAATCTTCACTGGGATTAAACAACTTTCTTGATTGTTCATCACCCCAAAGGTATCTAACACACCCATCTTCAAAATTAAGATTATCGTAATAACCAGAGTAGTAAGAGTATTCTCCTACCTCAATCATTGGGTTGGTGACAATATCCTTCAAATACTTAATTTCAGACCAATGGCGAAACTGATGTTGTTTCATTTTCTTTCCCTCGCTTCTAAGTAATGTAATTCATTTATACTTAGAAGCTTGATGCAGTAGCAACATTCTTAAACCGTTTCAAACGACGAACCATCGTCCTCATCCTTTTCCTAATTGATGCCGTCATTGTAACAAACGATTGATTTATTCGTCAAATCAACCCTATTGTCCGAACTCAGCACAATTATGAATTTATCGGATTACGGCTAGCCTTAACATGTTTAAGCTGGGCAACTATAATGACGCTAATAATCACTAGAAGGAACCACGAACTGATCTTACTGAAACTAACCAGTTGCCACGTTTGATATTGATCAGGATATTTCCATGCATTAAAAAATGTAGCGATATTTTCAGCTAACCAGATAAAAAATCCCACAATAAAAAAGGCCAGTGTCAAGGGCATTCGATAGGTAACCGTCCGTACCCTATAAATGATCCATGTTTTCCAGAAGACAACAACCACAAGCGCTGTCAGCCACCAACGAAAATCAGGAATAAAATGATGTGTGAAAAAATTTAAATAGATGGCTCCTCCCAATAATCCCGCTGAAGCAAGCCCCGGCCAACCGGTCATATCCATTTTCAATCTTCGCCATATCTGGCACATAAAGCTTGCGACACTTGCATACATAAATCCACTATAGAGGGGTACACCAAACACCTTCGTAAACCCTGGCTCAGGGTATGCCCATGAACCCATCTTCACCTTATAGATTTCCAGCAATAAACCAATAACGTGAAACACACAGATTACTTTTATTTCATCCAGTGTCTCTAATCCAGTACGGTACATGAGGTACTGCACTGTAAGCAGTATTAGAAGAATGGCATCATAACGGTAAAGAAAAGGCATTTCTATTATGTTAGAAAGAGCTAAAGTCCCAAAAATCGCAACTGGAAATATGCAACTCATCGCCTGATGATATCCGAAATGCAGTAATTGTGTTATTGACTTCATTCTTATGTTTCCTCATCATTTTTGTATTCTAATAGATCTCCAGGCTGGCATTCCAAAGCCTTACAAATTGCCTCTAACGTTGATAATCGCACCGCTTTTGCTTTTCCATTTTTCAATATAGAAAGATTAGCCATTGTTATTCCAACTCTCTCCGAAAGCTCAGTAACACTCATTTTTCTTTTAGCCAGCATCACGTCTATATTAATTATAATCGCCATTGTTTTCACCTCAGACAGTTAAGTCATTTTCTGATTTTATATCAATAGCTTCTTTTAAAAGCTTTTGTAGAACTGCAGCAAAAACGGCAATCACCATAGAGGCAAAAATGATAATCAAGCCGATGACTATAATCCCTGGGGCATCATCTTTCTCCGCCATAAGGTAAAAGAGTGGCATACCAACTACATACAAGCAACTGATGATGATTGCACAATATTTTATTTTCTTTAAAACCTGCACAGACATTTCCGAGAAAGCATTGTTTTTGTCAATATAGCCTAACAGTTTAAAAGCTTGATACAGTGCAAAGTAAAAAGGTATCGCCGAGGCATACAAATCAATGGCAAGGAGATATTTCAATAAACTATAATCCGGATACAGTTCTGCTGCGAAACTTGCTATTTCCGGCACCACAAATATGCACAAAGCAAGCACCGGGATACCAATAAGAATAACCGCTGCCCTTAAAAAAAGTGTTGAACCTCTTTCCATAAAAAACACACCTCACAGATTTATTGTGAATTGAATTTATCACATTATTTATCGTTTTACAATATATTTTAATCGATATACAGTGATTATTGATTGTTTTATAACTTTCGACTAAAAAGCCGAGCTAATTGACTTTAGAAGTCACTAGCTCGGCTTATTTCACCTTTTCATATCTCTTTATCTCTATTTTTCTATTCTACAAGTAATTCTAATACTGACCGAGATCGATAAAATTTAAATCCATGTTAGCTTCATCTTCAGCCTGATTTGTAACCTCTGTTGATACTGCTTTTCCTTCGTATTCAAGGTTACCGCTTGTCAAATTGAATACATATAGACGATTACCTTTGAAGTACCTATTACCCATATTCTTATAACCCACAATATAGAGATAGTCTTGTTTAAAATCATAGGTAATGTTTTCACTTAAATCTATATTTGTATTCTTCAAAGTAGTCTCATATTCTTTACTCACGAGATCGTAAGAAATAACAGTAAATCCTATATTCTCCTTACCCGATACAGCTTTTTGCAGGAAATAAATTTTCTGCCCATACGCATTCATAATATTATTCAATAACATTTCATGTCCTTGGAACGCGAGCGGCGAGATTTGTCCTGTTGCAACATCTACTTGATATGCCTTTTTATGATTATCTTTACTAACCGTTAAAATCCATTGATCCGAGTGATCCAGATTTTGATTGGCTAACCTAACGAATTGATTATCTCCATTTGCAGCTTCAGATTTAGCTCCTGGTAACACGAGCGGCTCATTCGTAATCTCCTTTGTTGTTAGATTAACACGGATAATCTGCGGTTCAGATACATAACCTTTGGCGCTGTGATTCAAAAACACCATTGCAACAAGCTCTTGATCAACAAGCTGTACATTTTGTACATACATATCTGAAATATCATGATCTACATTGATATCGGATCTGATTTCCAGCGTATTGTTCTTCTGCTTGTTAAGCACAGAAATACTGAGTCTAGCATTTTTCTTCGCTGATGGATCATTTGATTGCTGCTTATCTACGGTCCAATTCACGTAAGCAAGCATATCCTGATTTTCATAGAACCCAGCTAAGTTCTTCTTTCCACGCATGAACTGACGATGTTGATCCCTCCATTTATCCAATTGTGTGTTCACTGGTCTTCGGTTTAAGCTTTGGCTGATCGTTAACTTTTCATCTGGATAATCTGTACCATTTGTAGTGATATTAGCTCGTTTGATGCCAAAAACACTATCCTTAGTCAAATAATTTCCGTATAAGGCTATACCTTCAACGAGGGAAGCATCCCCTTGAACCATCGTCAGCTTATAATTAGGTAGTGTCTCTTGTGAGGCCTGTACATAATACGTCCCGATTGTAACAACCGAGAACACTACAAGAACGGCGGTAACCATATATTTTCTCATTCCCTAACCTCCATACCCCTTCAATTATACCGATATTTTCTTACGCAATAGATACAAGCTGTACCAAAGCGAACCTCCAGCAATAATCACTATTAATCCGAGACAAGCACCTATGATTTCTCCGGGATAGAAGTAGCTATCATATCTGCTATAACCCATAAGATAGGGTATTGAGGCTAATCCAGCTAGAACCGCTAAGTATAATATGATAAAGCCGATCCCTTTCAGTCTGTAGCTCCGCTCCATTAGAATCGCTGTGAACAAGACGATCAAACCCGTAATGCCCAGTCCATAATATAGAACAAACTCAGAAAAGTAGGGCGGAACCAGAACTTTAAGCACCGTAGGATACTTCAAATAATCAAATACCGAGATGTTTCGATATAGTTCAGCAGGAAGAATCGACTGTGCTATCAAACGCTCCAGTGGCACAAGCACAATTTGCAGGGCAACAAGTCCAAATGCGAATAGTAAGATCGTAACCAGCTTGGCAAAATACAAATTCGCCCGATTGGATGGCAAGGTGAGCAGGCGATATACTATCGTATTTTTACCTCTCCAGTCACGGTACCAGATGAAGCAGCTATATATTAGCAACACTGTTATGCTCAAAAATATGGGTCCGAAATATAGAAGTCCATTATAGCGAGCATACATCATACTGTTTAGCTGAATATATCCAGTCACATTGTGATATTGCTCAAGCGTCCATTGATTCACTCTCATTGCCTCATTCGCAGAGTCCAGCCAATGATTAGCACCGATGGTGACTGCTGCAAGCTGCAAGACAACTGTCAGCACCATGAGTCCAATATATATTTTGGCAAATCGGTTCATTTCAAAATTCAACAGCTTCACAAAAGCTCTCATTTCATGTACACCTCTCTCATTACGTCCGTAATGGACTTACCTTCCTGCTCGCGAACCTCTTCACAGTAGAATTCACGTTCTACCTTCCCGTGCTGTAGCAAGACCGCTTTATCAATTAAATGCTCAATATCGTTAATTTCATGAGTTGTAATAATCACACCACGATCCTCGATCAATTCACTCGTGAACACATCAGTAATTTGCTCGCGGCTGAACATATCAATTCCCGAGAATGGCTCGTCCATTAGGATGTAATCACAATCCAAGGCAAGTCCCAGCAACAAATTCACCTTCGCAGCCATCCCCTTCGACAATGAGGATACGCGATCTGAAGAGCTCAGTTGGAAGAACTTAAGCAGTTCCTTTGTACGTTCAGCGTTCCAATTCCGATAAAAGTCAGCCATAAAGCTCAAGCAATCAGCAATTCGCATATTAGAGGGCATCGTTAACGAATCTGGAATGAAAGTGATTTTCTCATACATCGCAGGTGTTAGTGATGCATTATCGATTAATACTTCCCCTTTGAATGGTGTCAGTCCCATGATGGACTTCAGCACTGTTGACTTCCCGGCACCATTGATTCCGATCAGGCAGGTAATCTCTCCCTTGGCAGCAGTGAAGCTGACACCATTTAGTACCTTCTTGAATCCATAATTCTTCACCATCTGATTCACTTGGATCATCTTGTGTCACCACCCTCTGGAGATAACTTGCGCTCGGATGTATATTTTGTCTTTATGATCTCTACCAGTTCTTCAACTGGAATTTGAATATTCTGAATGGAGCTGATGAATATTTCCACTGCACTTTCAATTAATTCAGCTCGAATCGAGTTTAGTATTTGCTGATCCTGTGTAATTCGGCTCGGGGAATTCCCTTCTGTTACGATCAAACCCTGTTCCTCCATTTCCTTATATGCCTTCTGCGCCGTGTTCGCATTAATTTTCATTACTGATGCCAGTTCACGCCGTGAAGGAATTTTGTCTCCCGCTCCGATTTGCCCTGTGGCGATCTGTTCCTTGAAATGACGCACAACTTGAATATATACCGGTTCACGAATATTAAAGCTGACGCCTGATTTCTGTTCTTCTGTCATACAACCAACTCCATATACTAAGTGTGTGTACTAAGTGGTTCATACATCTTATTTATGTACTATACGTGTAATACACTTTTGTGTCAATAGTTCAGACTTGAGCAGAAAAAAAGCTGCCTCTCGGCAGCCCTTTTATTACTAAAACACCTTTTGATTAAAAACCTGTTCTTTACCACCTAAACCCAGTGTATCTGCTGTTGTAGTGTGTATTTTCTGCAGAAGCACGGGATTATCCATTAGCGACAAGCCATAAGAAGGAATCATTTCTTTTATTTTGGGTTCCCATTCTTTTATATATTGAGGGAAACATTTGTTAAGCACTTCAAGCATCACGTGAACAGCCGTAGAAGCTCCAGGGGAAGCCCCTAACAATGCTGCGACCGAACCATCAGCGGCACTAATAACCTCCGTACCAAATTGAAGTGTGCCTTTGCCAGCTTCTGTATCTTTGATAACTTGCACACGCTGGCCAGCTACAACAAGATCCCAATCTTCAATTTTGGCATTGGGGATAAACTCTTTCAGTTCTTCCAGACGTTTTTCTTTCGATAATAGCACTTGTTCGATCAGGTATTTTGTTAATGACATGTTTTTAGCACCTGCCGACAGCATTGTTATGAGGTTATCCGGTTTCACAGAAGTTATTAAATCAAACATTGAGCCCGTTTTTAAGAATTTAGGTGAGAAGCCGGCAAATGGTCCAAATAGCAGTGATTTTTTATTGTCGATAAATCTTGTGTCTAAGTGTGGTACGGACATTGGAGGGGCTCCAACTTTAGCTTTGCCGTATACTTTGGCATGATGCTGCGCAATAACTTCCGGATTATTACACACCATAAAAATACCGCTTACTGGGAATCCGCCGATATGTTTCCCTTCAGGAATACCGGATTTCTGCAGTAAGTGCAGGCTTCCTCCCCCGCCACCAATAAACACAAATTTCGCTGTATGTTGTTCAATGTTACCGCTGGCATTTCTGATTTTTAGATCCCATAAGCCAGCACTGTTGCGCTTCATACTATTGACACTATGTTTGTAGTGGAGATCGACGTTTTTACTCTTTAAATGCTCAAATAAGATACGCGTTAAAGCACCAAAGTTAACATCCGTTCCAGAGTCAATTTTTGTAGCTGCAATGGATTCATTCGCTGGACGATTTTTTATAATAAGCGGAATCCATTCCATCAGTTCTTTAGCATCAGCAGAAAATTCCATCCCTTGGAATAAAGGATTCTTTGAGAGCGCTTCAAATCTTTTCTTTAAAAAAGCTATATCCTTCTCCCCTTGCACCAAGCTCATATGAGGTAACGGCATAATAAAGTCTTGGGGATTATGTATCAGCTTGCGATTTACAAGATAAGACCAAAACTGCATCGAAAGCTGAAACTGTTCATTAATCTGAATAGCTTTGCTAATATCTATAGATCCGTCTGGCTTTTCAACAGTATAATTAAGCTCACAGAGCGCCGCATGTCCGGTTCCTGCATTATTCCATTCATTAGAGCTTTCTTCCCCTGCTTTTTCAAGCTTTTCAAATACTTTAATTTTCCATTCCGGTACTAATTCCTTCAAAAGTGTTCCTAAAGTCGCACTCATGATTCCGGCACCAATTAAAATGACGTCTGTATCAGTTGCACTTTTGCCCATTATTACCATCCTTATCCCCTGAATTTTGCAGAAAGGATGTGGGCGCTCCTTCTTAGGCGTCACACCTTTTCTGTATCAATTATAACCTTATCATGGTGTATTACAATTATTTATAAATTTAATATCTACTATTATATGAAAAAAATAAAATATTTAAAAGCTTGTAAAAAAGATAGAAATAAGTCCTCAAGATTTATGGAACAAAAAAGGCTGCATCATGCCCTGTTCTCATTATTGACAATTCCATTTTGATAGCCTAACCCCACTATTGTTTTTTGAATTTCCTGATCTACTTTTCTTTTAAAAGTTGCAAACTCTAATGTGGTTAGGCCGATTGGAAGCTCTTGTTCTATAAATGAATCAAAATCGATCGCCGTTTTGAAAATACGAAGCTTGTGCAGAAAAGGTAATTGCTCTATCCCCGTCAAATGAGCCAATGTTTTGCAATTCATAATGGTTAGCTCTTCCAGTGCCTTCATCTGCTGATCAAAGTTAATCTCACGTAGCTGGATTTGATCTTCAATCACAAGCTTTTTTAACGCACGAAAAACCGTAATATTACTCAGATCATGAAAGCCACGGACTCTACAGATTTCCAGGCTCTCGATCTCATTCTCTTCGATGTCCTGAATATGTTCTCTGCCTCCAAGTAAAATGCGAAGTTCTTTCAATTTCTTTAGCCGATTAATAAAATGTAAGGGTTTGTTGCTGATGGAGTGCAGCGCGAGATAGGTAAGATCCTCCAGATCTCCAATAGCATCAAGGTTTTTAACTTTACCTATTACATGCAACTGTTCTAGACGAGAGAATTCTTTTAGGTATTCCAGATTAAGCGTCTTTTTCTCCGAACTAATATTTAAAATGCTTAAAGAGCGCAATGTATCTATACTCAGAATCTCCGGATTCTCAAGCTCATAAATACCCACGCTCAGACTATACAGGTTATTCAGCTTAGCCAATACGTTCGTGTTATGTGCCTGGCGAAGACAATTCAGCAGCAGCATTTTAACATTTGGAATCTGCAGGAGTGTCTCACAATCAAAGGATACAGAATAATGGCCATAAAAACGCACTCCAAAATTTTCATCAAAACACGCGCAAAGCTCATTTACTTCATCCAGAATCGAACCATAGGTCGATGGATCAGAGAACTGAACAATCACTTGGTTGCCGCTGTACAAGTCTTGCTGAATCTGAACTGGATCTAGTGAAATAGGATCATTGATCAGAATCCTTCTTTTCCATGCAACACTCATTCCTAACCCCTCCTACCTGCCGTTAATCATCATTTTATATTTATTGTAAATCTACAAATTACTTACCCAAGAACATAATTACATAAATCAACCCCATGGACAAGCTACCAAGGAAGGTTATAGATTATTTAGAGTTCCGTTGATTTAGGAAGATTGAGAATAAGTGATTCACATTAAAAATACAATAAGCTGTATCATTCGTAGATCAATCTACTTTTGATACAGCTTTTTTATTATTTATTCAGCCTTCCTGCGATGAACTATAAATCCCCGCCACCAACTCCAGCGCTTTTATCCCTTCAGCACCATCCAACCAAAACTTTTGACCCCTGGCGACATGCTCATAGAAGTCCTCAATCAGTCTCTTATGCCCGGTGCCCCAATAGGATTTACCTTCCGTAGCACTGAATCTAGGTTCGCACAGCAAGGTTTCCTTTCCATCCTTCCAAAGATATAAATGATCTCTGCGGAGGTTGATAGTACCTTCTTCAAAAACTAGCTCCAGCTCCACTGGAGAATTCTCCAGATAGGTATTTGTACCATAAAAGAGCCCTCTGACATTACTAGTGAAATCGATGCAGGCATGGGCGGTATCCTCTACCTCTATGACCCCATCTAGCACATCCGTGGTAATACTCCCTTTCACCGATGCTACCTCTCCACCAAACCACTGAAGTAAATCCAGTGTATGAATGGTTTGGTTAATTAGCAGACCTCCACCTTCCGTAGACCAGCGTCCTCTCCAGTTACTATCACTATAATAACTTTCGCTGCGGTGCCAGGTCACGATTCCTTTCATACAGAGCAGCTTCCCATATATTTCTGAGTCAATAACCCGCTTAATATACATGGAGGCATCATTATAACGGTTCTGGAACACCACACCAAGCTGACCTGTACTTTGCTGTGCGGCTTCAAGTATTCGTCTGGCTGAAAGGAGATCTGCCGCCAGAGGCTTTTCGGTAAGGACATGTTTTCCTGCTCGTAACAACTCCGTAGCCATTTCTGCATGTAAATAATGAGGCGTACAGAGATGTACAACATGAATACGGTCATCCTTTAAAATTTCTCTATAATCATTAGTGGCTTGGCAGTCATATTCATTAGACGTCTGCAATGCTTTGTCAGCATCAATATCTGCAACCGCAAGTAATCTCACACCATCGATGCCTGTTAATGTTTTTGCATGAAGAGGGAAAATGGCTCCGCATCCAATAATGGCTGCTCCAAGTTCTTTCATCTATATTACCCTCCGTTCATCATTCAATCGTTATCTGAGTATTGCTGGGGTTAGATTGATCGCTTGTTCTTGAGCCTTCAGACATAGCTCGGCAGCTTTGAACACATGGTTCTGTGTCATCGCCAGCTCTGTCCGATTCAAACAGTCAAGGATTAGCTCACCAAAGAAAGGAAAACCAACCTTCCCAGCTACATGCTCATAATGTTCCCCTTCCCCATTGACCCAGTACACATGATCCGGTGTATTTGAACGACCTATATCAGTATATTTACGCAGTTCAATGTATCCCTCAGTACCCATAATCATCGTGCGCCCGTCTCCCCAAGTGCCCAGCCCATCAGGGGTAAACCAATCCACGCGAAAATATTGTGTTGCCCCATTGTCCCCTACAAGAGTAGCATCACCAAAATCCTCTAATTCGGGATAAGTCGGATGGTTGTAATTGGCCACTTTACTATGAATAACCGAAGCATCCTGACAATCGGCATAATACAAAAATTGTTCTATTTGATGACTGCCTATGTCACACAGAATCCCACCATATTTCTCCCTTTGGAAAAACCATTCCGGCCGGTTAGGAGCATTTAGACGATGTGGCCCTAATCCAATGACTTGCAGGACACGGCCAATAGCGCCTTGTTGAATCAGCTGCCCCGCATAGATAGCGCTTTCAACGTGAAGACGTTCACTATAGTAGACCATATATTTCTTATTGGTTGCAGCTGCCATTGCTCTAGCGGATTCAAGCTGTTCCAGGGTTGTAAAGGGGGCTTTATCCGTAAAATAGTCCTTTCCGTGAGCCATTACTCTATTGCCTAAAGGTCCTCGTTCAGATGGAATTGCGGCCGCTGCAATTAATTGTACATCGGGATCTTCCAGAACTTCTTCCATTGATCCGACAGCTTTGACACCGGGATATTTACTAATAAAATTTCTGACCTTTTCCTCGTCCGGATCATATACCCATTTCAGCTCTGCCCCTGCCTCAACCAGTCCGTTACACATCCCGTAAATATGACCGTGATCTAGGGCAATAGCGGCAATGATGAATTCCCCCGGCTTCACTACGGGTTTGGATTCATACGTTGGTGCATAGGTCATCCCATTTTTTCGATTCATAGAAACCCTCCTAATCAGTATTACTTCATTCTATAACGTATTAAGAAGATAACGCAGACTGATCTCCAAGCTTTCAAAAGGATCACGGCGGCAAACATCCTGCTCTACTACAAACCATTCAACACCCGTTTCGCGACAGACATTGATAATCTCTTTATAGTTCATATTCCCTTCACCGACTTCAGCAAAGATCTGTTTTCTATTAACAATCGCCATATCTTTTAAATGCACTACCTGCATTCGACCTGCAACTTTGCGTATCCATTCGGCTGGACTCCCTCCGCCCGCTTGAACCCAATATAAATCCAGCTCAAAACCAACGGCAGGATCAGACTCAGTGAGCAGAATTTCCATGCCAGTCAATCCATCAAACCGTTCAAATTCAAAATCGTGATTATGATAAACAAATTGCAGATCATGTTGTTCTTTTAGTGTAACTGCAATGCCCGACATCAGCTTAGCGAATTCACGGTAACCTTCTTGCCCCGTACGGAATTTTTCCGGTAAACTTCCTAGTCCAATATTTTTGCAGTTCCACAGCTTATGTTCAGCGGCTAAAGCATCCAAATCGTTCGTTAGCCGATCCCAAGACACATGAGTTGCACATATTGCCAAACCTGCTTCATCTGCATACTCTTTTACGAGCTTCGGATCGATTGGCCCGATGCCTGAAATCTGAATAGCTTCATAACCCATAGCAGAGACCTTTTGAAAAGTGGATCTCAAATCCTCCGCAGTTTTAGTAAAATCACGTAATGTGTACATTTGAGCAGCAATGGTTGAACGATTCATAGGATCTTTCCTTTCTGATTAGAATTTAATGAGTTCCCTTAACATCATAGGTTTGGGCGGCTGTGGTTTCCTTGTTAAAGTTAGAATTCTCTACCTTTTCCATGAGCTTCTCATAAAATAAATCTTCATCAATCGGTAACTCCACCCAATCGTCGGTCCAAGCCGATAAATACATTCCATTAGATAGTGTTAGACCGTGAATGCCTTCCTCACCCGGAGCTAACAATTTCTCCTCATGTAGAATAGCATTCGTAAAGTTCCGCAAAATTCCTTTATGCTGCTCCCCGCCACCCTCTTCTACAGGAATCTCACATCTCCAACACTCTGGACTGCCGAATCCTCCCGTAAACTCTGCATTGAATTGCGGCTCCGGCGTGCGTAGACGCCAAAAGGTTAGCTTCCCGTCTTCCACTACGATTTTTCCATGATCACCAGTAATTTCGAAACGGTTAGTTCCCGGTGCTTCACCTGTTGTGGTGATAAAAAGCCCTGTCGCACCATTTTCATATTCCACATAAGCGGTTACATCATCTTCAACCTCAATATTGCGGTATTTACCAAAATGACAAAACGCTCTGATCCGCTTAGGCATCATACCTGTCGTCCACTGCCATAAATCTAGTTGATGAGGATCTTGATTCAGCAGCACCCCACCACCTTCGCCTGCCCATGTTGCCCGCCAACCACCGGAATTATAGTAACTTTGTGATCTGTACCAGTTGGTGATGATCCAATTTGTGCGGCGGATTTCGCCTAGTTCACCAGATTGAATGAGATCCCTAAGCTTTTGATATAAAGGATTCGTCCGCTGGTTATACATGATTCCAAATTTGCGATCAGACTTTGCTGCAGCTTCGTTCATCTGCTTAACAGCTTTGGTATAGACCCCAGCCGGTTTCTCTACCAATACATGATAACCATATTGAAAAGCCTCGATAGCTAAAGTTGGATGATCATAATGTGGAGTACAGATTAATACTGCATCTATGAGATGAGACTCATATAACTCTTGGGGTGTTGCGAATTTCTGTACACTTTCCGGTAAATGCTCTTCTGCCCATTTCAAACGTTCTACCCTTACATCACATACAGCTGTAAGCTCAGCATCTTTAATTTGATTCAACAGACTTTGTGCATGTGCACTCCCCATATTCCCAATTCCAATAATGCCATACCGTACTTTATTCAATCAGATCACTTCCCTATTTGAGGTTATGTTATGAGAATATACTTAATTAATAGACATGAACATGAGCGAAACTAAGCATTATTTGCATAATAATAAGATGATTTAGTTAAATAAATTCGTTATAATAAGGATAATCAAGTCATAGAGGAGCTAGATGATGAATAATCCAGGTAACCTTACGGGCAGATTCCTCCAGAATCTTACCGTAAAAGTGACCCATGCCCAACTTAGAAGCGGATATAGCGGGTGGAATCGTACGCTGGAAACTCCAACATTTAATCGGCTGTATTTTATTGACCGCGGCGAGGGAAAAGTTATCATTAACGGTGTTACTTATTATCCGAGAGCAGGTCAACTAATGATCATGCCCGCAGGAAGCACTCAAACTACAGAAACGTCAATGAATGATCCCTATACACGCTATTTCTGCCATTTTGATGCTGATATTGGGGAGTGGCCCTTATTCCATTCGGCAAACAAACTGTTTATCTGTGATGCGCCCAACCCAGATTCGGTACGGGTTATTTTCACAGAAATGATCGAACAGTTTCAAAAAGATGATGTATTGTCCATTCTGCGTACTCAGGCGAACGTCCTCAATCTAATTGCTACTTGTCTTGAATCGAACGAGAATATCAAAACAGACTTTATGCAAGAATTTATACATACGGGGGATCAGGGAAAGCTCGCCTATGTTCTTCAATATATTGATGAGCGGCTGGATAAACCCATAGAAATAGAAGAGTTAGCAGAAATTGTCCACTTACATCCGAACTATTTCATCCCCTACTTCAAGAAATTTATAGGGGTTCCCCCCATGCATTATGTACAATTGAAAAGAATGGAGCATGCTAAAAGACAGCTTTCTTATAGCAATTTCAGCATTTCAGATATCGCGGAGCAAGTAAGTATGGAATTAGCCCATTTCTCTAAATATTTCAAAAAGACAATAGGAATCTCCCCTTCTGCCTATCGTAACAGCACTAAGTAAATTTATTAGGGAATGTTTAAAACATATGATGAACTATAATAAAAAGGCTCTAACCTACAATTTTGAGGTGGTGAACGATATTCTTATCAGAACAGCATCTATAAGCGACATCCAAGAGATAGCAAGACTCTCAAGCCAGCTTGGATATCCTTTGAATATCGAACAATTAGGAGAAAGACTACAAGAAATCGGAACACACAAAGATCATACTGTATATGTAGCTGAATCAGATCACCAATTGGTAGGATGGATACATGCGACCGTTCGAATCTTACTTGAATCTCCTTCATTTGTTGAAATCGGAGGTCTAGTTGTTGATCAGACTTGCCGCGGAGAAGGAATTGGCCGACAGCTTGTAGAAACCTGTGAACGATGGGCAATCCAAACAGGGTTTAGCAAAATTAGAGTACGGACCAATCAAACCAGAGAAGATGCTGTACAGTTCTATAATCATATAGGATTTTCGCAAAAAAAATCACAACACGTACTTGATAAGGAACTTTAATCACACTCAGGACTTTTAGGGAGGCTCAATGGTTATGCTAGAATTAACTTTGCATCCAACATTAGAAGGAAAAATCGCTGTGATTACCGGAGGAGCCGGTGTATTATGCCGGGTTATGGCGCTAGAGTTAGGTCGGCAAGGAGCTAAAGTCGCGATTCTAAATCGTACCGCAGCTAAGCGAGATTTGGTTGCCGCTGAAATTACAGCCGCTGGAGGTCAAGCCATTTCACTTTCCTGTGATGTTACAGATCAACATAGTGTTATGAAAGCCGCAGAAGCTGTTAAGAATCACTGGGGTCCTTGCGATCTATTAATTAACGGCGCTGGCGGAAATGACTCCTCAGCAAATACGACCCAAGAGATTTTCAAAAATGATGACCTGGAGAACCCGGACATATTTACTTTTTTTGACCTTAGTGTAGATGGATTTCGCAATGTGATGGACCTTAATCTGATTGGAACATTGATCCCAACCCAAGTTTTTGCCAAGCAGATGCTCGGCAGAACGGGCACATCTGTTATTAATATTTCATCCATGAGCGCACCTTCTCCAATGACCAAAGTACCTGCCTACAGCGCTGCCAAAGCAGGAATTAATAATCTCACCCAGTGGCTCTCCGTTCATTTCGCTGAGTCTGGTATACGTGTGAATGCCATTGCCCCTGGCTTTTTCCTTACTAAACAAAATGAGAAGCTGTTGGTTCGTGAAGATGGCGAGCTTACAGACCGTTCCCAAAAAATCATCTCTCATACTCCAATGCGCCGCTTTGGACAGCCGGAGGATCTGCTTGGTACACTACTCTGGTTAGCAGATGAAGCAATGTCCAGCTTTGTGACCGGAGTTACCGTCCCCGTTGACGGTGGATTCTTGGCTTATTCGGGAGTATAGACTAATCTAATGAGGGATTACAATGATTGTAGATCCATTACGCGTATTCGTTACTGTAGCTGAACTGAGTCATTTTTCCAAAGCAGGAGAAGCGCTGAATTTATCTCAACCCGGTGTCAGTCTGCATATCCGGAATCTTGAGAATGAGCTCGGTGCTAAACTCCTGCATCGTTCTTCTAAACAGGTTAGATTAACAGAAGCCGGCAGTATTCTTTATAAACACGCCAAACAAATATTGGCTCATTTCGATGAAGCAAGTCAGGAAATCCATATGCTTCAGGACGAAGTCACTGGGAGTATACATATCGGCGCTAGTTTTACTATTGGTGAATATATTTTGCCGGCAAGACTTGCTGATTTTGCCAATCAATATCCGCAGGTCAAGCTGCAAGTGACGATAGGCAATACTGAGGAGATTATTGGAGGCGTTAAATCCAACGAACTGGACATAGGGTTTATTGAAGGTGAGGTCCATGAGAATGATCTGAATGTCACTCCTTATATGAAAGACGAGATGATTATGGTCGCTCCTGCTACCCACCCTCTGTCAAAAGCGATTTCTGTGGAGCAGAGTATGTTGCAGGATCAGGTTTGGGTGCTTCGCGAACACGGCTCAGGTACACGAGCTTTCAGTGATCATTTCCTACAGGAGGAAGGTATTTCTGCTAAAAGATCCTATGTCTTCAACAGCTCTCAAGGTGTTAAAGAAGCTGTGGCCTCCGGCCTCGGAATCGCCATGCTCTCCAGATGGATTGTACGGAAGGAACTAGAAAGCGGTGAAATCAAAGAGCTGCCAATCAGGCAACATCATCTGGAAAGGCAATTCTCAATCATCCGACATCAAGAATGTTCTTCTTCCTTAGCTACCGATGTCTTTATAAAAAAGCTACTTGTCTATAGAAAAGACAAGTAGTCAGGCTGCCGAGAAAGTCTCGGCAGCCTTTTTATATGAAATAAGGAAGCCAAAGATAATTCTAAAAGATATGTAACTAAACATAACATACATACGGGATTTCACTTTAAAAATAATATAATAAAATTCATAGAATACGTAAGAAAATAGTCGATATTCTATAGAAACAATACATTTAAGCGCTTTATCTACATGTTAGTATACTTGTCACGATATAATATACATAGATATAATCCAATCATGAATCACTAATATGTTATATAACATCACATATTTGTGAAAGCAGCTAATCAAATGGGAGGTTACATCTATGAATGGATTACAAACAAAGCTCGCCAAAACTACTGTTGCCGCAGGACTCACTTTTACTCTACTCTTCTCCGCTACACCCATGCTTCCCGTTTCTACCACTTACGCTGCTGAGGTCACCCAAACGATTGAAGGAACGGTTAAGCTTCCAAAGGTCCAAGTCATAGCGACCGGTGGTACTATTGCCGGTAAATCTGTGGATGAGACCAGCTTCCAGAACTATAAAGCCGGGACTTTGTTAATGGAAGATATGGTTAAGGCGCTGCCTAACCTTAAAAAGTTCGCTGATGTAACTAGCTATCAATTTGGGAATTCAGGCTCTGGCTCGTACACTATGCAACAACTATATGATCTCTCCTTAAAAGTAGATAATGCACTCGAAACTCAAGATGGCATCGTTGTAACTACAGGTACAGATACAATGGAGGAAATTGCTTATTTCCTTGATCTCACGGTGCGTAGCTCCAAACCTGTCGTAGTAACTGGCTCCATGCGTCCATGGACTGTTATCGGAAGTGATGCTCAGGCCAATCTATTTAACGCTATTAAACTAGCTGCTAGTGGAAAAACGAAATATTATGGTACTGTGCTCATGTTAAATGACGAGATTCATACGGCTAGAGAGGTTACAAAGACCAATGCTTATCGAACAGACACTTTTGAAAGTCCACAACTAGGAATCCTCGGATATATCGATGAAAATAATATAAGAATATATCGTGCAAATTCCAGAGCACTCCTGACCGCTGACAAATGGGCAACACCATTCGATCTTACTAAGATTAAAAGCAGCGATATGCCTAAGGTAGAGATTGCTTATGCCTACCAAGATGCTGGTTCCGGAGCAATTACAGGGTTTGTCCAAGACGGTGCAAAAGGCATTGTTACTTCAGGTACAGGGGCTGGTGGTCTATCCAAAGCGATGGGGGAAGCTCGCACGAAAGCAATTAAGGAAAACGGGGTGATCTTCGTGTCTACCACACGTACGGGTTCCGGTTCCAACTATGCATCAGGTGACGGCATCATTGCCGGAGACAATCTGAACGCAGCACATGCCCGAATTCTACTAGAACTGGCACTCTCATTCAGTAGCGATTTCAACACTATTAAAGGTTGGTTTGACACCTATGGCTCAGGCCAAGTCACCATAGCTGACAAATAAGTGAAACCCATGTTCACACAAGAAAACGATTCATGCCATCAATGGCATGAATCGTTTTCTTGTTTTCTTTACTAAATTTTGCTTAACTCATGTTCAACCAAATGCCCGTCTTCCAGATGCAGAACGCGGTCACACCATTCGAGCATCCGTTCATCATGAGTGACCATAACCGCTGCTTTACCTTCATTCTTCACCTCATCAGCGATCATCCGCACAACTTCTCTTCCGCGTTTGAAGTCCAGACTGGCTGTCGGCTCATCTGCAAAGAGAATCGCTGGTTTATTCATCCATGCTCTTGCGATAGCTACACGCTGCTTCTCCCCACCGGATAGCTGCTCCGGATAGTGATTACGCCGTTTCCAGATATCCAAACGTTTCATCAAATCGGCAGCCCGTTCCTTCGCTTCCTTAGCACTCATTTTCCCCTGCTTAGCTACAAAAAGGAGTTGCTCCTCTACCTTCAAATAAGGCAATAGTTGAGCGCTTTGGAACATGAAGCCTATCTTCTCTAAACGAAGCTCTGTCAGCTCACTTTTACTTTTATCTGTAAGTGATTCCCCATCTATAAAAATCTCACCGCTAGTAGGTGTTAGAAGCGCACCAGCCGCTGAAAGGAATGTACTTTTCCCTGTACCCGAAGGTCCTAGGACGGCAACGAACTCCCCTTCATTCACGATTAGATTCAAATTGTTCAGCACAGACACCGTTGTATCGCCATCACCGTAGTTTTTGGTTACTTGCTTCATAATTAGTTTTGCACTCATGCTCCAGCCCTCCCAATAGCTTCTAATGCATCTACTTTTGCCACTTTAGCGACAGAAATTAGTGATCCTAAAAGAGACATCCCAACGAATAAACAGCTGGTTAAAAGAATGGTGGAAGGCTCCAGTTGGAATGGCATCGAATCAGGTAGAACCTTATTCATCCCAAAGGTAAGCAGTAAGCTAATGCAAAGACTTGAAATAGCTAAAATCATAACCTGCCCTACCACACTCCAAGCCAAGTAAGACATTTTGGTACCCATCGCCTTCAGAATACCAAACTGGCTAGTTTTCTGAATCGTAATGACATAGAAAAATACTGCCAGAACAAACGCTGCGATCACAAACAGGAAAACAATCATCATAAGCAGTGAACCCTGCTCAGCCGAGTAGCCCGGAACATTAGATATAGCTACTTTTTGCGTAATGACCTCTACATCTTTTACATTCGTTGAAATCTTATCTACTTGATCAGCATTCGCATTAAGGGCAATCACATTAAACGGTACCGACGAAGAGTTTTCTTCTCCTTGGTTAACCCCCTGCTTCATAGCTTGCCAATCCTGATTGTTGATATAAACTACTGGGGTATGGCTGTAAGAGCTATCCTCAACAAAACCTGCGACAGTAAATTCCATCCCGGTTGCCTGATCACGAATGATACTGCCAAGTTTGATTCCTGACTGTTCCAGGTCACGATCAACAAGGACTTTACCATTTGTCTCATTTGTAATCTTGTCACCTTCAACTACTTTAGGAGCTAATAACCCAGTCATATCTACTGCAAAAAAAGTAATATCTGCTTTTACGTCTGCATCGTTAGCAGTGACAGTGCTCATCTGCATTGCAAGCGAAGACGCATTATTGTCTCCAACTACTGCACGTACATTCTGGAGCTCCGCATCTGTTAACTGAGAACGTCTAAAGGTCTGATCCGCATCACCTTGTACTACAAAATAATTCGCCGGCATGTTCTCTACTGCAGAGATATTTGCATAAGCTAATCCTCTGGCTAGTCCCGTGACGAAAAGTACAAGAAAGGAAACCAATAACATGATAACCATAATTAATAGGTATCTGGCTTTAGAATGTCGCATTTCCCTTAAGGCTAAAAACATATTACCACTCCTTCTAATCTGTATAGTCACAGTTTAGAAGATGAAAATGAACGGAGTATGAATAATGAATTACAAAAGCGGAAGTGTAACTGTAAAGGTAGTCCCTTCACCCAAAGTACTGGTTACTTCAATGGTTCCGTTATGCGCTTCTACGATTTTTCGAGAAATCGCAAGTCCAAGTCCGCTGCTATGGGTTTCATGCGTTCGTGCTCGATCTACTTTATAGAAACGATCGAAGATTAACGGTAACTCCTCGGCTGAAATACCTTCACCAGTATCAGACACAGAAACAATACAGTTCTGTTCCACAAGCTTCGCGGAAATCATAATGGAACCCTCAGCAGGTGTGTATTTTATGGCATTGGAGAGCAGGTTCATCCATACCTGGAACAATAGATTTGAATCCCCTAGAACGCTGATGTCAGCAAGATTCAAACGCACGGCCAGTTGTTTCTCTGTTAATCTCCATTCCATGATTTGTACGACCTGTCTTAGTTGTGCACGCAAGTCTGTCGACTTTTTCTGTATGGAATTAGGATCATAATCAAGCGAAGACAAGGTAAGCAGCTGTTTGCTTAGCAAGGAAAGGCGATGGCTTTCTTGGTCAATAATATTGAGATACTGTAACCGTTCATCCTCAGGTAAGGTTGAATCTTGTAACGCTTGGGCAAATCCCTGAATAGATGTTAATGGCGACTCAATTTCATGCGATACATTAGCGACAAATTCCTGACGTGCCCGATTTGTTCGTTCCAGCTCCCGGCTCATAATCATAAAATGGGAAGCTAACTGACCAATCTCATCACGCCGCCACGTATTCAATTTGATATCGTATCTGCCTTTTGAGATCCGTTTAGTGGCCGTCGTCAAACGTGTAATAGGTCTAACTACATGCAGTACGCTAATCATTACAAAGCCTAAGCTAAACAACACGGTGAACCCAATGATCACAGCGAAAAAGACGCGGAGCTCACCGAACTGTACTTCAGCATCCGGACGCATAAACAAAGCATACGTCTCATTGTTTACTTTTACAGGAACACCAATTGAATTACGCAGTTGATTATCAAAAAATCCGGTAATAAATGCACTGTCCGGGAAATCCGCGACCCCATGATAAATTTGCCCATTCAGAACCTTCTCTAGTTGCTGCTCATCCAAATCTTCTTTTCTAAAGGGCTTACCGTAGAATCTTGATTCCTCTTCAGCATCTGTTAAATAGATTTTATAACCCAGCTTGGCTATACTCCGCAAATAATCCTCCATCGTTTCCGGATGTGATTCTGCGAATTGTTGAACCTCGATAGCCATTCCGGTAAGTTTGGCATCGTTCTGAGATTTAATCTGGGCTTGATAGTAGATATTAGACACCAAAAATCCAAGAAGGCTACTTACCACAATTACTGAACAGAAGACAATACACATCCGGACATACAAGGATCTCATACGTTAACCATCTCCAATTTATAGCCAATGCCTCGAACGGTTCGGATCACAAAATCCTCCTGATAATCTATGAAGCGTTGACGCAAACGTTTGATATGTACATCGACTGTTCGCTCATCACCTTCATAATCCATGCCCCATACCAGTTCAATTAACTCACTACGTGTATATAACCTGCCTGGATATTGTGCGAGTTGGGCCAGAAGCTCAAACTCTTTTACCGGCAGCAGCAGAACCTCATCACCATCGGTTATTTCATAATTTTTGCGGTCAATGACTAGAGAATTTAATCGAATCCGATCATCTGAAGCAATGGAATAGCGGCGAAATAACGCTTTGATCCGGAACAGCAGCTCTTCAGGCTCAAAAGGTTTCGTTACATAATCATCCGTCCCCCGTAAATAACCTTGCTCTTTATCACTCAGCTGCTGGCGTGCTGTCAATAAAATGATCGGAATATCATACGTTTCTCTAATATGCTGACATAGCTCTAACCCATCTACATGTGGCATCATTACATCTACGACCGCTAAATCCGCAATACTGTCCTGCAATTTATGTATCGCATCTCGGCCATCACTGGCTTCCATCACCTGATATCCTTCCCTTGTTAGTACATGTTTTAATAATGTTCGAATATTCACATCGTCATCTGCTACTAAAATCTTCTTCATCATTTACACTCCCTGAATAATGGATGAACTCATAGTAACAACTTTATAACGATAGAACAACTAAAGTCAGATCAAACAAAAAGCTTGATACTCTCTCTAAGTGTGGTAACCTTCCGCTCCATCAGCCTTTCCAGATCTTTTGATGTAGAAGCAGTATCTGTCTTCGCAAGAAACGAATATATCCAATGCTGAATACTTGAATCCTGGCGATACGTAATTCTTTTCCCAGATAACTCTGATAATACATCAACTAAGTCATTAAAGTCCCAAACGTTAGGTGCGGCTAGTTCGTAGACTTGGTTCTCATGTCCACTCGTTGTAAGAACCTTTGCCGTAGCTAAAGCGAGGTCCTCACGAGTGACAGAATTAAACTGCCAGTTCCCTGGATAAGTGGGTAGCTCGCCGCTTTCCATCGCTTCCTTCAACCCAAGCACACCCACAAAATCTATATACAAAGCGTTACGCAGAAACGTATAAGCTATCCCTGATTCAAGAATCAACTGCTCAGTTAGTAAATGAATATGATAAGAAGGAATCGGACCTTTGGGGGGAAAGGCAAATCCAGTATAAAGCAGATGTTTCACATCGGCTTTTTTTGCTGCATGAATGACCTGAGCATGCTGATTTAATCTGATCTTATCATCGGTATGAGAGCTGGAGATTAAAAGTAATGTTGTGACCCCTGTAAAAGCTTCAATTAACGAATCCAACTGGTCATAATCGCCAAAACGGACTTCGAACCCTTTTTCTAAATAATTAGCAGCTTTCTCTCGCTGACGAACACAAGCAATAACTTGACTAGCCGGAACATACTTCTCAAGGTTCTCCATAATTAAGCTGCCTAATTGACCTGTGGCTCCTGTAACCATAATTGACATACATAACACCCTTTCTGTTATTCGAATGTACTGAGTTTTTGTAATAAAAAGATAAGTTGGTGTAGCTCCTGATCATTCAGATTTTGCATTCTCTCTGCGACAGCCTGACGATTCTCTGGAAGATGCTCCAGAAGTAATTGCTGGCCTTCACTTGTAATCGAAATGACGCTTTTTCTGCCATCCTTTGTATCATTCGAACGGGTTATTAATCCATCTCGCTCCAATGGTGTTAACAGCATGCTTATATTAGCTTTGGTAACTCCAATAATTTGAGCCAATGTAGAAGGTAAAATCGCACCTCCATGTTTAGAGATCTCCACCAAGATACGAATTCTTGCTCCGTTCAATCCTTTCGACTGCCAATATTTCTCAGAAACAGAAACTAAATTTGCAGTAGCTTCAACTAATGTAAAAAATGCTTTGGTATGCAATGGCTGATTCAGCACAAACTGTTGTAAATGATCCATATTCTATAATTCAGCTCCAATATAGTTAAGTCCTTAACTAATTTTAAACATACTATAATCCCCATGAGTTGTCAAAAAAAAGAAGCCGCCTCACCTAGCAGATAAATCTGCTGATGAAACAGCCTCTAAATAAACTCACCTTAGATTAACACCGTTTTTGTGGAAACAGGCTCTTCACTGTATTTTTTAGAACCCTTCAGCATAACCTCCAGCTTAATGATCTCCGACCGGCTAGCTAAACGAATTGGGGGTCCCCATGTTCCATATCCTGACGACACCACTACATGCAAATTGTCCTTACGAAGATATCCCCAGTCCAGCTCGAACAAACGTTTAGTGATCCAGTGATTAGGAGCAATCTGTCCTCGGTGCGTATGACCAGAGAGTAGAACGTCTACCCCAGCTTGAGCGGCTACGTCGAATCCTGTAGGCTGATGATCCATCATAATCACAGGACGTGTAAGATCAAGTCCTTCGAGCAAGGTGCTTACACTTTGTCTGCCACCAGCTTCCATCGCCTCGGCTGTCTTGTCTTTTCGGCCTACAATATAGGTTCCTGCGACTTCTTCAACCTCATCTTGCAGGACCTTGATCCCAATACTACTCATCAAATCGGTATATTCCTTAATGGATCCACCATAATATTCGTGATTACCCAGTACTGCGTAGACACCATAACGAGCTTTTAACTGTTTAATCTGTTCACTCATACTATTGCGGATAAAAGGTTCAATGCTGTCATCCAAGACATCTCCAGCCAGCAAAATCACATCGGGTTGCATAGCGTTCATTTGTGACACCATTTTTTTGAGATGACGATTGCCCACGATATTCCCTAAGTGCAGGTCTGAAGCAACCGCGATCGTTAACGGCGTGCTGGTGCCAATAGATTTATCAATAGGAATGGAATGTGTGCGGATCACGGTACTCCAGGCGTTGATTGAACCCCAGACCAGAAAAACTGCCAGTAATATCAGAATTGTCCCGCCCGCTTCTGCGATGTAATAGGTACGATCGATTCCCGACCATCCCAGTATCACATATAATAGGTCTGCCAAAGGTAACGTAATGATAGCAAATTCCATACAGGCTAGATAATACGATCCAATCACTTTAAAGAATCTGGCGATCGGTTTAACCGACTTTGGCCATGGGATCATTCCAATGACATACGCAAAAGCGATAAGCATAAATAATGTCCAGAATACTGCTGACGAAACACCTGAAAACCATTCATGAATAAGTAACCAGCCGTGATAGCCAATGTAGAAATTAACAAGACCCAGAATGAGCAGCATAGCAAATCCTGAAGCTAACATTCGTAATGTTTTCATCGTTTCTCTCCCCTTTACCTTACTACTTCTCTACTTCTTATCTCAAATCATAACACAAACCGTTAACCCAGTATAAACTGCAATGCGGTGTTCGGAAAACATCGGAACTAAAAAAAGAAAATGCCCATCGGCATCTTCTTTGGAAGTTTATCTTATATCGCTTTATCACGTGTGGCCATACATTGACCAATCAGCTTATCACATTTATTGATGTGATTTATCAGCCAGTCTGTTAACGTTCGATTAAGCTTGATGGTTGAGAGTACGGATACTCCCTTTGTTTTGACCGTTTCTTCCAATTCGAGAACAGCCTTCACGAAATCAGCATGCGTCTGACGATGTTCAGCTAGTTCAGGGAAGTTGATCTCCTCCATCAGTTGCTCTTCATTACTGAAATGTTCAATCGTGTATTCTTTTAAGAATTTCAGCGTTTCCTCGATCTTTTCTTTCCCTTGCTGATTACTGCATGCTTCAAAAAACTCGTTCAATTTCGCTAGCAACTGTCTGTGCTGGCAGTCAATTTTCTCTACACCGATATCATATGAATCTTTCCAAGCGATCATGAAATCACCATTCCGTTTCTTGAAAATTACATTTCAATTTTATTTTCCACCTTTCTCCACAAAAGAACTATTAACAACATCACAGGTGCCTATATTCAACCTTTAGCAGTACATATGGCACCAACTGATTAATTTCTACTTCATCACGGGTTCGATATGTACAAGTACATTGGAAACTTGGTGCCGGTCTTTTAACTGCTCTTCAATTTCTTCCGTAATATCATGGCTCTGCACCACACTTAGCTGAGAATCCACTAGCACAGTTGTGTCAACTAATACGTTATTCCCATGGATACGGGCTTTGATATCTTTTATGGATTGTACACCATCGATTTCTGCCACAGTTTCTTTCATATGTTCAAGCTCTTCCGCATCAAATCCGTCCGTTAGATCATGCGTAGCTTTGCTAAAGATATCCCATGCCGTCTTACAAATGATTAGTCCGACAATGATGGCTGTAAGCGGGTCAAGCCAAGGAACGCCCAAGGAGGAAGCCACAATTCCGATAAAAGCGCCCACGCTAACTATAGCATCTGATCGATTATCCAGTGCTACTGCCCGCATTGCGTTACTGTTAATGGCACGGGCCAGCCTAATATTATACATATAGACAGCCATCATAACTACAGCACAGCCCACTGCCGTCCACGCCGCTATGAGATCAGGACTTTCCAGTGCTGGTTGAATAAATTTGTTCACAGCTTGGTACAAAACTTGAAGCCCTACCGCAATCATAATGAATGAAGCAATTAATGAAGCCACGGTCTCCGCTCTAAAATGCCCGTAGCTGTGGTTCGAATCCGGCGGTCTTCTGGAAATCTTCAGGCCAATTAGTACCGCGATAGAAGCAATAATATCTGTACTGTTATTCAATCCATCTGCAAGCAACGCTTGAGATCCTGAGACCGTACCTATGAACAGCTTGATAGCTGATAAAAAGATATATGCAACGATGCTTAGCCAAGCTCCTTTTTCGCCTTGTTTAATGTCGTTATAAGTTTCCAAAAAAAGAACCCCCAAAGAATAGTATTGTTCTATACTACACTTTGAGAATCGGGTGGGTCTAGAGAAACAGTGTTGCTACGGGGCGCAATAGTTCCCTCTGTCAAATATAGTTGCAAGGTCATAACTGTTTTGCAGGACGTAACATAGTTTGCCCTCGTTCAACTTTGCTTCCATTCTTCTCGAATAGTAACTTTTTGCTATTTTTATTGTCTAATTATAGTAATGACAAATTCAAAGGAGCGTGGAGTGATGATTCAGTCTTTGCCGAAAAAAATTGTTACATGTTTAGCTATAGGCAGTATTTTAATTCCAATAACAAACAGTGGATCAATGTCAGTCATTTCCGCAGAAAAAGCAGTTGTAAGCCTAAGTAACACTTATTACAGTGAAGTCACAGCCCCGATCCTAAAACCTGTTTGGTCAGCACAACTCGCCATTTTAAAAAAAGATAGAATCACCGGACAGGACATTACAGCACTCGCGGAAAACGGGAAGATCTTTGCGTTGCAGCGCAATGAAAAATTAACTGCAATGAATGCGGCAACAGGCAAAAAATTATGGGAGTTCGGAAGTGGATTAGCGCCACTATTCACATACAGCAATGGATTTATCTACGGTCTGACCCAAAGCGGCTCCCTATATGCCGTTAATGAGGCAGGTAAAAAAGCATGGTCGGCTTCCATAACACTCCCGAAAGCTACAAATATACAACGTTTAGGATCTACTATATATGTTACTCAAGAGGAACAATTAGCAGCAGTTGACGCCGTAACCGGAAAGATCAAATGGAAGGCTGTAGAGAAAAGCAATAACTTTACAGGCTTATCAGAGGTCATGGAATCAGATGGGGTCATTATTCGCAGCTATCTGTCTCAAGGAGCCTTAACAACTGCTGGACTGGCTGCTTATGACAGTCTGACTGGAAAAAAGCTATGGGACCAGACCCGGCAAGCGATGCCGTTAGCAGTGAAGGATGGGCTCCTCTACTCTATCACGAATACATTTATGATGGATGATGACCCGGTAAATCGAAAAGTCAAAGTATCCGTGTTCAACATAAAGACAGGTGAATTAAAAGGAGAACGTTTATATACATGGACAGATACCGAGAATAAAGATGGTGTGTATAGTTATAATGGGATGAATGGAAACGCGTTTTTGGATGGAAAGGACTTTTACATCTTTCAGGGCAGTAAGTTTGTGAAATATGATTTCTGGAATTATTCTGCAGAGGGTAAACCGGTGCAAACCTGGGCCTCGATGGTTAAAGAAAAAGACTTTCCATTGAACCAAGTTTATCAACAAAGAATGTTATTTCAAAATCAAGATAAAGGTACTTTATCCGCACTTAAGTTAGGAACCGGACAGCTTGTCGACCTCAATATTGGAGAGAATCCGGTGGTACAGACGGATCTGTTCGGAAACGTGGTTTATAGTGGACAATCTGATGGCCTATTTCACGCTTATGACATGTTAACACTAAAGCCTATTTTCACTGTGAACACAGGCTCTCGTAACTTTTCCCCTTCCCTTAAAACTGGAGGGATGCTGATGATTCGGACGGATAATAAGCTGCTCGCGATTAAGCTTCCTGCATCTATAAAATAAAAAAGCCTGATTTCTCAGGCTTTTGGGCTTCAATAACTTATTCAGCCGGAGCTGTAAAAGTACGTGCAGCAAACTCGGCATCCAGCATGTAGAAGGCGTTGCTATCTTTATCAATTCGTTTCAGTTTACTGATGATGTTGCTAAAGAGTGCCTCTTCTTCTACTTGCTCGTCAATAAACCATTTCAAGAAATAAATCGTCGCGTGTTCACGCTCATCCAGAGCAAGGTCAGCCAAATGATAGAAGCGTTTAGTGTTCTGCTGTTCATGCGCGAAGGCATGTTCAAAAGCATCTAACATCGAGTTATATTCGTTCTTCGGCTCTGGTAGTGCTTCTAGCGTAGCACGGTTATCCCGGTCGTTAAGGAATTTATAAATCTTCATGGCATGGAACCGTTCTTCTTCGGCTTGAATTAGAAAAAAGTTTGCAAAACCATCCAGACTTTCGCCGGAACAATAAGCAGCCATCGCTAGATAAACATGAGCGGAATAAAACTCGAAATTCATCTGTTCATTAAGTGCTTGTACTAATCCATCTTTCATTGGACCGTCACCTCATTATTCAAATTTAATATGTAAATATTTAAGTTTATCTTATCACCGTGCTTCTAAGTCAGCAAGGATTCCTCTCCCAATATCTAATTTAGCTAACGAAAGGACGACTATTCAGATGATTAGATTCACCCGTCACAGCCTAAAGCCTAAAATTTCCGGTACACTCTTCATTATTGCAGCTATGGTGTCACTGTTCCTCATAGCTGGCTGTTCTAATAGCAGCAATAATTCACAGTCCGAAGCTACCGATTCACCGGCCTCCCAATCCACACCTGCACCAACCACCAGCTTGGCTCCCACCCCCTCAGCAGTCAGCGATCCAATTGCTCTTCAGGTTGCTGAGATGACTTTGGAAGAAAAAATCGGACAAATGCTCCTAGTTGGAATTGATGGAACTGTCCTTGATGAGCAAGCTAAAAAGATGATTACCGAAGACAAAATAGGTGGAATCATCCTCTATAAGGACAATATTAAAAGTCTGAAAGGGATGATCAGTCTTATCAATTCTATGAAAAAGAGTAACACTGGCAACCCTTCCCCACTATTCATGAGTGTTGATCAGGAGGGTGGAAAAGTCAGCAGGATGCCTAAAGAATATGCTACATTCCCTTCTAACGGAATAGTGGGTGCAAGTAATGATCCTGCCGCTGCCGAGAAAATGGGAAAGCTGCTCGCAAGAGAAGTACGTTCAGCAGGATTTAATATGAACTTCGCTCCCGTTCTCGATATCAATAGCAATCCAGACAATCCAGTCATCGGAGACCGGTCGTTCGGCAATGCTGCTGGCCAAATCATTGAACTAGGGATTGCCGAAATGAAGGGAATTGAGAGTGAAGGTGTCATTCCTGTTGTCAAGCATTTTCCAGGACATGGAGATACTTCTGTCGACTCCCATCTGGATCTGCCGATTGTGAACAAAACAGCCGGTCAGCTAGCCGAATTAGAATGGCTCCCCTTCCAAGCAGCCATTAAAGAGGGGACGGACGCCGTAATGGTCGCTCATATTTTGTTTCCAAAATTAGATCCAGACAAACCCGCATCCTTATCGCGTACCATTATTGGTGAACAGCTTCGAGATGAAATGGGCTACCAAGGAATCGTAATTACTGATGATCTAACCATGGGAGCCATTATGAAGAACTACGATCTGGCCACAGCAGCAGTAGATACTGTGAATGCAGGTAGTGATATTCTCCTTGTCGCTCATGGCTATGATAATAAAAAACGGGTCATGGAGTCCCTCCTACAAAACGTAAAAAACGGTAAGATTCAAGAAACACGGATTGATGAAAGCGTCTATCGGATCTTAGCCTTAAAAGCCAAATATAACCTTTCCGATGAGCAAATCCCGGTTCCTGATCTTACCGATCTTAATAAAGATATTAACGTTTGGCGTCAAACGATTAAGAAGTAACTCTAAGCGTTAGTCATTTTTACTGAAGAACAACAACATCTCCAACCTTCAACCCAGAGAGAACCTCTGTTTTGTCCGTTGTTTCCAGACCCACTTCGATGTCTTTTCGTTCATATTGCCCGTCCCCTTTATCCAGCATAACGTAGGAGAGGTCTCCTTCATGCATTACAGCTATGCTGGATACAACGGTGGCATTTTCTTTGCGAACTGTTTCAATTTCTCCGTTTAAGCTTAAGCCACCGATCAAATGCTCGTCAGGCTGCAGCGTGATAACCACTTCGAATTGAGGAACAGAACTGGCAGTGGCATTCTGACCTGAAGCAGTCTTCGCAAATTTCGCTACCTTCGTAACTTCTCCAGATAACTTCAAATCTTTTATAGCTGTCATTTTTACGTCGACCTTCATGCCTGTCTTTATACGGAAAACGTCTTGTTCACCTACAAGAGCAATGAATTCTAGCTTGTTCATATCTACTATTTTTCCGATATATTGATTATCTGTCACTGTTTGCGGAATTTCGCTTGCACTGTCAAATAAGAAAATGCCAGTTGCCGGAGCATAATAAAGTGCAGTTTTGAGTTTGGCTTTTTTCTCTGTTAATTCGCGTGCCTGTATTTCGGCATTGACCTGATTAAGCTCGTCCCCTAGCCGTGTTGCTTCTTGGGCTGTAAGTGCTTTAATCCGTTCTGCTTCAGTCGCACCAAGGGCTGCATTCTCCTCGTCTTGCTGGCTCACAAATGCATTCAGCTCTGCTTCAAGCTTTGCCTTACGGATGGTCGCCTCTTGTGTAGCAATCTCATTCTTCAAGGCTTCCTGATCGAGAGTAAACAGTAAATCACCTTTTTTGACCTGTCCACCATTTTCAACCTTCCACTTTGTCACCTTTGAAGCATATGGAGCATAAACAAGCGTTTCTTTCTCATAATTAGAATTACCTTTAACCTGTATGGAATTGGTAATGGTCTCCTGTGTGACCTCAAAAGTTATGGCTTGTGGGGGTTCAACAGGCTCTAACTGCGCTTCAGGCTTATACATCTTACTATATAGAAAATAACCTGCTGCAATTATAATCAGTACCAATACAATCCACTTGATTCTCCTCTTCATCACTTTGGCTTCCTTTCAACTTAAAAATAGCTAATCCCGTTTAATCGCCGTGAGTGCATTCGTTCTGGATGCACTGATCGCCGGATAAATACCCGATAATACACCTGTCATTACCGCAAATGCGATCCCAACCGGAAGAGTCATCAGAGGAATATAAATCACCAAAGGCTCGCCTCCACCCATTCCTGAAGAGTTACCGATGAGCTTATTAATTCCTAATACAATCAAGTATGAAAAGGCTATGCCGAGCAATCCGCCCAACATCCCGAGCAATGCCGCTTCTGTAATGAACATATTGCGGATCTGGCCCATATTGGCGCCTAACACTTTCATAATACCGATCTGCCGTCGTCGTTGATGAGTGGACATAGTCATCGCAACGATAATGGAGATCGAAGCAATAATCAGAATAAATACACCTATACCGAGAGCCGCTTTCTTGACCATGCTGAAGGTATCAGCGAGTGCCTCTTTTTGATACAAATTTGTGCTTGTTGTTAAGGTAAGTTTCTGAATAAGCTTCTCTAGTTCCACGATATTCTCAGTGCTGTCTACCTTTACAATTGCTGAGTTATAGACACCCTTTTGCCCAGCGGTTCCACTCGATAGCTTCATTTGTTCTACAAGCCGCTCGCCAGTCTCTAGAGACACATAGATCTTCTTGTCGTACATAGCCATATTCTCGTTCGTTCCACTCGGGTTGTCGAGGATTCCCACCACTTGAATCGGTGAGCTAACTAACATCCCTCCGGTTTGAGAGGCGGGATCAAAAGATTGTAATTGAACCTGTTGCTTATACATATCTGTTGGTAGCATGCTTAAGCTGTTGTACTGTTCCATCAACTTATTGTTATATGGATCTGTACTCAATTGTTCAAAAAGACGCTGCCGGGTTTCATTATCAATCAGTCCAACGGTTGCACCATAGTTCAGTACAGCCATTCCTACCAAATCAGAAGGTCCGCCTTGTTTGAATTTCTTATCATATTTCGTTAACAAGCGTAGATCCGTTCCAATAAGCTGTACATCCGTTATTTTATTATCGATAGTCAACATCTGTATGTACCCTAGCTCTTGAAAGGGAGCTGCTGCAGTTACATGCCGCAAGCCTTTAATAATTTCCAGCTTCTGCGCCGTCAGCCTGCCGGGATCAAGCTTTTCATTGGCCGCAGACGATCCGCTGCCACCGCTGCCTCCTCCTTGGGAGGGTATACCTCCGTTGGGAGACACCGTAATTTCATCCATTTTGAAATTGCGGTTGATTTCCCGCTCCGTGTAGCTCTGTGCGGAGTCTCCTATACTTAATGCAACTATGATTGCAGCACATCCAATGGATATGCCAGCCATACAAAGACCTGTGACAACTTTCCGCCGTTTGACCTGTTCCCAAGCCAAGCGAGAAATATCACTTATCCTCAATGAGTATACCCCCTTCGAGTTCAGTATTCGAAGAAGTTTGGTTTTCAGTAATCATATATCCGTCCCGAAGCGTGAATATCCGCTGCATTTGCTCCGCGACTTTTAGCTCGTGAGTTACAACTATGAAGGTGGTCTTCATCTTCTTGTTCAGGTTAAGCAGGATATTGATAATTTCTTCTTCTGTCTTCGAATCTAGGTTTCCGGTTGGTTCATCTGCAAAAATAACAGATGGTTCCGTAATCAAGGAGCGTGCAATACTGACACGCTGCTGCTGTCCGCCAGACAGCTGGGAAGGGAACAAGTCGGCTTTATCAGGAATGCCGACTCCTTCCAACAATTCTAAAGCTTTTTGTTTACGTATAGAGGGTGCAACGGATTGAAAAACCAGCGGCAGCTCTACATTTTCACGGACTGTCATGCTAGTAATCAGCTCATAAGCTTGAAAGATAAACCCGATATTTTTTCTGCGAAATTCCGATAGCTTATTCTCACTCATCTTCACGATATCTTGATCGGCAATATAAATATGGCCTTCAGTAGGTTTCATTAGTCCTGCCATCAGATTGAGCATCGTTGACTTACCGGAACCCGAGCTCCCCAGCAGTGCCACCATCTCCCCCTCTTTCACAGAAAAGTCAATTTGATGAAGCACTGCTGTAGTTTCATTACCGTTTTTATAAGAATGCGTTACATTTTCCACTCGCAACATTGGAGCTGCTCCTCTTCGTACAATAATAGATATGAAATGCTATTTCTCAGTTACAACTGCTCTATCAATCTTGATGTTATAAGCTTGACTAGCCAGCTCGATCCGTTCGCCTTGGAATTCATCGTACAGCGTGATCCGGTAGGTTCCTCCTGACAAATTCTTATACATATTATTGCTAAAGCTTGCTGTATACGAGTTGTTGGTCCCTTCAAGAATATCGGTGCCAATGTTCAAGCTTCGTTCCTGAGATAGACCATATGGATCCGTCATTTTGAGAACCAGCTTATGCGTGAAGGTTCCCATATCATAGCTGCTGTCACGAAGAAGATTGTAATTCATAACTATATTTATAGAGTCACTGCCTTGTAGTGAGCGTCCTTCCGAACTTAGAACGGACATGGTATACGGATAAATAGCCACCTTCGTCAAGTTCTTCTCAGGTGGTGTGATGACCGGATTTAATGACAGTGAAGCCATATTAATAAATCCAGTGGATTCCTGACCGGGTTCCGTCAGTTTATTCCCAGTAATCCCTGGCCCAAGGAACAGGCTTACATCCGAAGCATTAACAGCCTTGGGAACCTTCGCCCAGAAGGTGATTAATTGCTTACCGCCTGGAGTAGCAGACGTATCCGGCTGATTGGCTGTAGCTTCGAATAGCTGACCATCTCCCGTTTTGTAATAAGCTTGGAGGCGAGCCATTTTGCTTTGTCTTTTCTCTTCACTGCTCAGAAGCAGCTCTGTGTATACGAGATTGGAGTTAAGGCCTTCATAAATAATGGTTTTGTTCTCTTGCACTTTAGCGTTTTTGCCTTTACCAGAGATAACATAACTTCCTCCAGTTTCAATAGAAGCTACAGCGTTCATCATGCTGTTCGTAGTAACGGACAGGAACGAGCTTTTCTCTTCTTTTACCATAGAATAAAGATTTAATTTTAATTTATCGAACTCTTGTGTATAAGGAATTTTGGCAAACACATAGATTTCAGCGTTTTTACCGGGCCCAATCGTTGAAGTTTCCTTATCCATAAACAATTCCGTTGAAGATGACATGTCCTCATTGTCTACCTGAACAGCTCCCTTTAATTCCGGCAGAGACAAGGCAACCGATTGGGTATTCGTAATATTTAATCTGGCAACAACGATATCATCGTCTTTCCATGGAAAACGCTGCAAGGAAACTAAACTATAAGTAAACGTCCCATATTCATTTGTTGCTCTATATTCCATACCTTTCTGTATCTCAGGACGCAAGGTATAGGAGATCGTAAAGTAAGCAACCGGAACCGTTAGTTTAGCTGTGTTGCTCGTAACGACATTAGTTCCACCAGTGCTTCCAGTTGCTGCACCTTCTCCAGTAGTTCCCGTTTCACTATTATCTGGAGCAGAAACAGCCTCAATCATCTGCAATTGCAGTGAATTCTGTTCTACTTCAAGGGGTACCTGTGCGGTAAGCGGGATGATTTTTTCCTCCAGCGGTTTTATGGTTAATCCGCTCAAGCCCTTAGAATTGATCGGAAAGGTTGTCCCAGTTGAGGATTTGACGGCAAGCTCATAAGAAGGTAACGTAACGGCTGACTTCCCTGTATTCTTCACTCGCAGCTGAAAAGTCCAGAATCCCTTATTGTTCTCTGCGTATACGGTTGCGTTATTTAATTGGGTTTCAACCGTATTGTTATTGATGGTAATTTTCTTGATTACACCTTTGCCAACTACTAGATTTGGTGTAGTAGCCGCAGGCAGCTTGTACGAGGATTTGGCAATCTCCAACTTCAGCGCCTCATCCTTTTGGGTGAATTGCAGTTTCATATTCTCCGTCTTCATATACGAAGGAATTTCTGTAAGATAATAAATGGTCTTTTTCTCTTGGGGCTGAATTTTATAACTAAGCTGAGAACGGTCAAGGGCTAATTCATATGAGCTTCCCCCTGCCGAGACCAAATATGCTGCGTAACCAGGATCACTTAATACTTTGCTGCCTTTATTGGTCAAGCTTATGCCCACCTTGGCATAAACCTTTCCGCTGTATTTGTAGAGCTCCAAGGATTCACTTTTAGCAACAACCGGAATGTCATTCATTGTAGTGCTTACATTTTTACCGTTTACAGCGGTTGGCGAATAGTTGGCGGGTATATTAAAAGTTCCTACTTGCTTGAGATACCCCTTGGTTTTGGAATCCCAAACGTACATTGGAATCTTGATACTTTTTAACGAATTTACCTGACCGACATTAACATAATAAGTAACGCGCAAGCTTTCGTTAGAACCCACTTTTTTCTTAGTAGCGTCCGCACTTAGTGGATTCCCTGGAATGACAGAGCCGCCAGAGGTCATAACTCTCGAAAAATAATACAGTAGGCTAGCACTTTTATTGCTGCCATTCGAATAGTTAATTGTATAAGTTAAAATATTGCCTCCAGGCTGTGACCAAATATTCACATCTTCCAGTGTAGCTTTGATATTAGCTCCTAAAGAAACGGAACCCAGATTACTAGGAGCTGTTACAGTTGCAGCAGCTACCGCAGATTTTGGCTGAACAGAACTAACTGCTGCAGCCGAAGCGGTATGCCCTGTCAACTGGCTTATGACAAAGGTGCTTAAGAGTAAAACAACATATGTACTGCTATGCTTTCTCATTGACTTCCCTCCACGAGTATTTTACTAGAATTATTATAGTGGTTAGCGCAGTTCCAATTGTATCCATGTTGTAACTCTTATAGATCTTTTGTAACCTATTTGTTCCAATTTGCATGTATTCTGAAAATGATTCTATAATTTCAGTTGATTTTTCAAAGCTGCAATATCAGAAGCGGGAGGCTGGTCTTCTCCGTATCTAACTTTTTCATATACTTCAATCAATTGGTCTGCTGCTAAAGAATCTTCATCACCCTTACGTTTATGCTTGCTACGATCTCCCCATAGCAAAACATCCCTTTTTGTTTCCTGCGGCGTAAGATAACTTTTCATTTCATAACCGTTTTCGCGCTTTATATTAAGCCACCGCCGATAAAGCCATCGGACACGTTCCTGCTCGCCATTCATCTGATCCCAGCGATCCTTACGATGTTTTGAAGGAAGAAGGGAGCTCCAGAAATCCTTTAACCCTCGAACGGTTTGTTCCCAAGTAAAGACGCTTTTCTCCTCGTCAAGATATGCTGTATTATTCTTAGGGGTATGTTCCCTACGTAACATCGATAACAATGCATCTATGGCTTTCCGCCATTTTTCTCCTGCATTTCTGTACAACCAGCGAAGTGCATAATAGGCTACAAATCCCAATAATACCGCCGCCAAAATATAAAACCCGTATTCTAGTATAATAGCTAGCCAGCCACGCTTTTGCTCGCCAACAGGTGGTAACATCGGAGTTGCTGGCGGCAATTCAGCTGGCGGAGGCTCTGGTTCTTTTGTGCCAGAAAATAACTGATTAATAAAACTGAAAAATGAGCGTAAGAGTCTCCATACCAATGATCCTATAGCTTTACCGACACCTGCCGCTAGTACAGCTGCAATAACTCCAATCACAATGACATATATACGATTATTCCGTTGTATACCTTTGGGCAGTGTTTCATTCTCTTCAGTGAGTGCGCTGTATCGTATATAGCTGCTATTAGAAATAAGTAACGTCAGTATTAAATACAGACTGCCACACCAGGTCAATAACGGCACACTTGGCTCCAATTCAGGAACTCTATGAAACGCTATAGTAGCTACAAAATAGATTATTATACCTATCCAAAACATTCTGAATCTATTATTTCTAGAGTCTACCGTCATCCCTAAGAATGTACATATAAATCCAGCCACCCCTAAGGGAAGGCTTTCGATGGATAATCTCCCTGAAGCCGCACCTAATAATGCCCCGAGGATTAAGGCGGCAAGCAATTGCTTCCATCTTACATTGCAAAAATTGCGCAAAAGAATGCCCGCTAAAGCTAGTATAGGCAGCGCAATCAACCATATTTGCTCATCTTGTTGGGGCAACAAATAAATCTGAAATAGAACCCAAACCGGTAGAAATAGCAACAATTCAATAATAGACCACAACCAGAGTTTCACTGTTTCCCTTACATAGCCAGACAACGTAAGCTTCATGCGCTCTCTCTCCCTTGTTCCGGAATATCCAGCCATTCCACACCATTGCCTTGCTGCATTAAGAGATCCGTCGCCTTTTGCAATTCTGCTCCCCTATGGCAGCTTATGATTAGAAAGTCTGTGTCACTAATTCCACTCTCAACCTGCAATTCCAATAGTCGACTCATAGGAAGTGTTCTATCCAGCTTCAGCCTTGCCAGCAGCTCTAACATATCTTCGAGCTGAGCCATCGGCTCTGCTTCAATTGGATCTCTTTCGCCAGCATCGTCCAATCTGCCATTACAGATTAATCCGGTCTCAATTCCATGCTGCATTGCGTATTCAGCTATAGTCGCTGCATATCTTATTCCTTGCTCGATTCGTTCGACATCAGTCACCGTTCTCCACATGGAATCACTGTCTTCTATATTCAGACAGATGACGAGCCGGGAATCAGCAGTATAATCTTTTTTATGAACCTGCATAACACCAGTACGTGCTGTAGCCTTCCAGTTTACCAATCCCATAGAATCTCCTGAGCTATACTCACGAATGCCAGCAGTCAGAAAAGGGTCTTCAACGATCCATCTTTTCACAGGAAGCCCACCCAGCCAGCTATGAATGGGCAATGGAAGCTCGTCTAGATTCAGCAGAACAGGATAGATCAACAACTCTAATTCGAGTGGATACGTTTTGTTTTTTCGAGTCAAACCAAATGGATCTCCCGTTGTCATAGTCACGGATTCCAAACGATATAAACCACGGCGCTCACATGTCACTTGATGCCGTCTTTTAATATGGCGATAAGATTTTAAATAGAATAAACTAATATGATTCTGAGAGATTTCACCCGTACTAATCCCAAGATTATCCTGACTTCCAAATTCCAGACCTCTCGCAATACTAGACTCCAATCGGAGCCACGGCAAAGGAAGAAGCTTCGCATTAACGATCTCCTCGATCATCTCAATACGTTCTCCTTCATAAGCAGTCTTACGTGAAAAATAGCGAGAATAACTAAGCGCTTTCAGGCCATTCCGTTTATAAATGTCAGCAAGTAGTAACACCAACGCCACTGTAATGAAAATGAACCAAGGCAAAGCCATAGGTCATTCCACCTTTCCGCCTCTTAAGGGCGTCACGGGTTCAGCCGGTACCTCAACTTCACGAAGCACTTGCAATACAATATCCGCGGCTTGTCCCTCTTTTGAGCCTAATCCCCGATGAAGCAGCAGACGATGTGCAAGCACGGAAACAGCCACGGCTTTGATATCATCCGGTGTTACATAGGATCTGCCTTGAATAAGTGCATATCCCTGAGCGGATCTAAGCAACGCGCCACTAGCCCGTGGACTTGCACCCAGTTTTACTGCCGTAGATTTGCGGGTAGCTTCCGTTATACGTACGATATAACCTAATAAATCATCACTGATACTTACCGATGCGGCTAAACGCTGTGCGGCTTGAATATCTTGTGCCGTTGCTACTGGAAAAGACTCTTCGAGCGGATTATTCTCACGAAAACGCTGCAAAATATGTATCCCTTCATCGAAGGTAGGATAACCCGTAGTAATCCGCATCAAAAATCGATCTAATTGAGCCTCAGGCAGTGGGAAGGTCCCTTGGTTGTCTATCGGATTCTGAGTAGCAATGACAAGAAACGGTGCTTCTAATCCGTGCGTTACCCCATCGATAGTAATTTGCCGCTCCTCCATACACTCCAGTAGGCTGGATTGGGTTCTAGGGGTTGCACGATTAATTTCGTCAGCCAGCAGTATATTAGCAAATACCGGACCTGGTCTGAACTGAAACTCTCCTGTCTTCTGATTGTAATAGTTGATCCCGCTTAAATCGGAAGGCAATAAATCCGGTGTAAATTGTATGCGCTTAAATGAACAATCCAATGATTTGGCAAGAACCTTTGCCAGCAAGGTTTTACCCGTACCAGGTACATCTTCCAGCAAGACATGTCCATTCGCAAGTAATGCGGTCAGCAGCAGGTCTACTCCCTCCTCTTTTCCTACAATGACTTTGGCAAGATTGGCCCTAATAGATTTGATAAGTTCAGTTACTTCTTGAAGATTCATGTGAATACACCATCCAATCTGAGGATAATTATGTAATAAGTGCTTTAATCATAACAGAAAGCGTACCCGATTTATAATTCACAAAAAAAGGCACTGTCCATAATTAGACAGCACCCGTCTTCCATTCGATTTTCATTTCGCCGTCTTATGCCGATATCGAAAGAAAGCTACAATCCCGTAATAAATGGGTATGCTTTCAACGATTAGCCAAATGATCACAATGGCAAAGCTTTTGTAGTGTTCGTAATATCTGCCGACGTCGCGTGAATATAAGTACGCTATTGTCACTGAAGCCAGTGTTAAAAGGGGAACGTAAATTTTTTTACTATTAGTATTAAACAAACTTGCTACACATTTTGAAGCTACATAGATAAGGAAAGCGCTGTGAATAAACATCGAAGACGACCATATTCCAATCAAAAGCGGGTCTGTATTACCTAATAAATTATCTTCTTTCGAACTACGCACCATCTCAAGAAAAGGATATTGGAGTTGCTGGCCTAAATGTGGACCAAAACTCATCATTGTCAATAACCATCCTATTAAGACCGTAATTGAAACATAGAACTGCACAAATACTAATCTTTTCATCATTTTCGCTTCAATTTTTAAATCAGGTGCAATGAACAAAAGGACAATCCATTCTCCAAACCATGACATGACCACAATAGAATCTTTCAGGGCGATTCCAGGATCATGATAATGAAAGAAAGCAGGTACCATACTAAAGTCCGCATTCGGAAGGAACAAATTAAATAAAATGATCACGGTAATAAAGAAAATAATAAATAATCCATCGGCCATATATGTAATTGTTGCAAATCCTAGACTTGCCGTGTACATGATCACCAGACCAACGACACACTGGATAAATAGAGGTGGAGTTCCTCTTAAATAATTCGAGCCAAAAAATAGTACGAAATTCTCTATATCGAAAGAAACATAATAAACACACCAGCATAGTAGGAGCAGAATCATAAATTTATGTGGCCATTTGCCAATGATCTCTTTTCCAAAGTGAACCCAAGCTTGATTAGGTCGCAGCTTACCAACATAGATTGTAAACCACAATAATATCAATCCTAATAAGGAGCCAACGATTAATGCAATCCAGCCTTGATAAGAGGAAGTAGCAATAATAGCTGGTATCAAAAAAATGGTGGTTTGTGAGCTAAAAAAAATGGTGATAAACCGGAACAGCTGCCACTTTGTTGTACGCATAACTTCTCCTTCCTCAGTTCTTTATTTTGCTGTTCCAAAATCTACAATCCGAAAGTCCGTCTTCACCTTAATATCCGCCTCATGAGCGTAGTAATTATCCCAACGTTCTCTTAATTGCTTCCAAAGTTTCGGATCATTCCATTCCAGTAACATGCCGAGCTGTAGAACATCCGCACCTGCTTGTTGAGATAAACGTATAGCTTCGGTCAGATTAGCAGTTACTTTACCGCTTAGTTTCTCTGTAATGATATTACTGATCTCTTCTAGATTTCTATTCTTAGGATCCCTTAAATAAATCACACTAGCTTTTCCCTTTAATTTCACTGTAAAAACTGGACCCTCATCCGTTATTTTTACTTTTTTTGACGATTTGGTGCTAACAAATACAACACTTGCTGCACTTTCTCCACCATCCCAGGTAACAGAATAAACCGACAGCTTAAGCTTGCCTGCGGCCCATGCCAATGCCCTTCCCTCTTTAAGCTTTAGTATTCCCTTCATTTTCTCATTCTGAAACAACATAGCGCCTTGAATGCCTGCCCAATATTGTGGTTTGCCTTCTTTTGTAGTTTCTTCTTTTTTACCAAATGAAAGATTATTTATAGCAAATCCAACGCCCGATGCCTCAGCGAATATGCAGTCCTTAATTGTAGTCGAAAACATATATTTTTCTGTTCCAAAGCTCCTCAGTACATCAGAAGGCAATTGTTCATAAATAGGTGTTAATGTATTCATCTCTTTTGCACTGCCGGGACTAGCCATGACATAGGTTCCAAGGGGGAGACTTGGCTCTCTTCTAATCCATAATAGGAGTTCGCCGATCCCTTGTTCTGCATAAGCTTTCCCTAAGACAATTATTTTTAATTGGGAAAGACTAAGTTGACGTGTCAGATCTTTTTGAACTAGTAACATGGCGTCTGCGATCGTATCTGCGGTCTTAGAAACTGTAGAATAACTATTCCCATCACCGCCACCACTTGAGGGCTGGCTTCCCGAGTTAAGACGATTAGGCAAAGGAGAGTTAATCGTAATTTCAACGGTGCCTGCTTCTTTGCCTACATCTATAAATAAGCCGTACACAAAGGTTAATTCGTCCAGTTCCACCTTGGACGACCAACAGCCTGTTAAATTTAGGAGTAGAAGTATAACCACTCCTATCTTTAGAGTTCTCATTTTTGATTCTGTCTCCTTAGATTCCTGTTGCTATAAAGTTTGCTGCGTTTCTTCATATAGTTAGAGGGAAATCGAGATAAAGTGTCCTTCCAATCTTCTAACACCAAAGGGGCAACGGGTTGTAAATACGGTGAGCCTAACGGTCTAAGATTAGCTAAATGCCCGTAAATCAAAAACGCTGTAATATATACCCCGAGCAATCCCATTGTTCCCCCCATAATCAATAAAGGGAAACGAAGTAAGCGAAAAGTCAGACCGAGCTCATAATGAGGAATAATGTAGGTGGCAATTCCGGTAATGGAAACAACAATAACCATTGGAGCGGATACAATTCCCGCTTGTACCGCAGCCTGACCGATGACTATCCCCCCAATAATAGAAACGGTCTGGCCCACAGGCTTTGGTATTCGGGTTCCAGCTTCTCTAAGAGCTTCGAAGGTAAGCTCCATAATCAAAGCCTCAGTCAATGCTGAGAAAGGAATGTTCTCTCTGGCAGATGCTATCGTAATTAACAGGTTTGAGGGAATGATCTGAGGATGAAAGGTTGTAATCGCAACATAAAGCGATGGAAGAATCATCGATATGATGGAGAATACAAATCGAACCATTCGAATCCAGCTTGCGGCATAGAAGCTTTGATAATAATCCTCAGAGGATTGTAGCATTGTAAAAAAAGATGTAGGTGCAATCATTGCAGTGGGTGTGCCATCCTGTAATATTCCGATCCGGCCTTCCATTAAAGAAGCTGCCACCGAGTCGGGGCGTTCCGTATATTGAAATACCGGAAATGGAGTCAAGTTCCCCTTCCGCAATTGTTCCGATATATAACTAATGCCCAATATGCCATCAATATCTATTTCATTTAGTTGCTTTTCAATTTCAGCAAGAACTTCTTTTTTATATAGTCCTTCAATATATACAACATACACATCAGTTTTTGTATATTTACCAATCGTATAATGAATAGTCTTTAGATCCGGATGTTTAATTTTGTGTCGGAGCAGGGACAGATTTGTTTCAATATCTTCAATAAATGCTTCTTGTGGTCCAATCACCACAAGTTCATTTTGTGATTCCGTAACCGATCTTTTCTGATATTGCGTGATCTCAAAATAATAAACATAAGGAAGCTCTTCAAAACAAAGCACTGCTTTTCCAGCGACAATCAAATCCACAACCTTGTTTATGTCAAACTCCTTAAGATACGGGATGGGAAAAACAGCTCCTCGATCCAGTCGTTCTAAAAAATCCGGCCATTTGTGCTCTGAATTTGCTTCATTTTTTAGCGGCAATGCAATATCTTTATGAAGACTCAGAGAATTCACGATGAATGGGATATAGATCAAGTCACAGGAATGCCCATGAAGGCGAATGTTTTGAAAAACTGCATCACTAGATCCTTCCAGTTGTTCTTTTATTGTTTCAATAATTCCAGACATCTGCAGACTACCTCCAAAATTGTGACTTGTTAATCTGGTTTAGTTTGCCAACGTGATGGAAGGTTTATACTTAAAACAAACCAAAAAGGCACAAATCCGGTATAGTTCCGGACTCATGCCCATCAAAATATTGAATAAAATGACCTATCTAATCCTACAGAGTCACTTTAATAAGGAGCTCAAACCCCTAGCTTTCAAATCACGGAAAAGTTGCACCAATATTAGTTCCGCTAGGTGTTCCAGATCCGATTAGATCACTACCCCCAGTTAATTTGAGGAAACTGCCCAGACTAAAAGAACCATCTGCACTTCGCACCACTGAAGGCGTAAGACTTACAAAATCAGCGGCACTGGCTATCAAACCCTTGGCATTGGCACTTGCATTACCTTTCCACCACACATTAGTACTTAGAATATCGGTTCCACTTGTTTTGTCACTCGAGCCTCCAGCAAAAGACAAGTTGTTCGTAAATTGGTGAGTACCGGCATCAAAAGCAAAGTTACTCTGTCCGTTACTCCAAGAAGTATTATTTGTTAACTGAATGGAACCTGGATTACTATTGTAAGTGAATCCGTGTTTTTTATTTTGAAACGCTATGCTATTCAGCACAATGTGGTTTACTGAAATCTTTTCACCACCTAGTTTGAATCCATTCCCATCACTGTTTGCCGTTGAATTTCCATCTGAGGTCTGTCCGTTCTTATAGGAGATACTATTCTTGATCGTCACCACTCCGATGGGACCTGTTTCTGATTTACTGTAAAGATCCCAGCCATCATCTGTATTCCATGCAGCTATACATTTATCGAATACGTTACCAGGACCTATGGTCAGCTTAGCAGCAAAACCATCAGCGTCTTCCCCGTTATCCGGATCATAATTATCATGAGAATACACTCCAATGATCTGATTATAGCTCGGCCATTGACTCATGCTGGTCAGTGATGAAGCATAACGGCTGATTTGCAGTCCTGAATCCCGATTATGGTGGGTTTCAACATTCTCAATAATGTTATAGTTCCCGCCAATAAAGATCCCATTGTCTCCTGAGCCTCTTATCTCTAATCCTTTTACCTTCCAGTAGTTACCGTATATCTGCAAACCACGTTGAGCTGGGTCAAATGGCTGGGCGTAAAAATCCAATATAGGCTTCTCAGTCCCATATGCAGTGATGTTCTTTCGTAAGTTAGAGCTTCCGCTATTATCTTGTCCAACAATTATTGTTGAAGAATACGTGTAAACCCCTCCACGCATATAGATGGTTTCCCCGGGGGCTACCTTCGCAATCGCTGAGACCAGAGTGGTTGGACTTCCAATTGTTCCTGCGTTGCTGTCCAGACCATTAGGAGCTACATAAATTGAGCCTGCAACTGGTGTTGCTGTTGGTGTTGCTGTTGGTGTTGCAGTTGGAGTGGCGGTTGGAGTTACTGTCGCAGTGGGGGTTGCGCTTGCTATTGGAGTAGCCGTAGGAGCTACCGTTGGTGCAATTGTTGGAGCTATAGTAGGCGTTGGTGTCGGGGTGCCCGTTGTGATATCGGAGACATTGATATTGTCGAACTTCGCTGCTGTCTTATAAGCTACAAGTCCAATACCTCCTGAAGTTAAAATATTATCGTGTGCATTCAACTGCAAAACATCATTAATATACATTTTAAGCGAATCTCCACTAAGCTCTAGCCTAACTGTATAGGCAGTCCCAGTAGTTACAAGAAAATCCGTTTTACTAGCCAGTGTTGAACTTGAACCATTCACTTTTTTTCGTATTTCAAGCGTCCCGCCATTACTGTTGGACAGAGATGCAGCATAATAGTTATTTCCGTCAACATAGCGCCCGCACACATAAGTTCGATTAGTCCCATTGAAATTATCAATCTTCACATCTGCTTGAACGCTGTAATCTGTCCACGTGTTGCTACCGGAGAACGAACGTCCTTCGTTTGGACTGGATTGGTAATACACATGATTGCCACCTTCTTCAACTACAGACCAAGTTCCTGTTGTACTCGTCCAATTGTCGGCATTTCCATTCTCAAAATCATTACTGAAGATATTTGCTGCCTGTGCGGTAGGGTTACTCCATACCAAATTACCTAGAACCAGCGAAGTTGTAAGCGTAACCATAATTCCGAATGAAAATCTTCCTTTTAGTTTCACGTGAACATCTTCCTCCTTGTTTTCTGATTTAAATAAAAAGCGAGGGCATTCCTCCAATCTTATGTCATCTATAACTCCAGCCTAATCTCAACTATAATTAATATTTTGAAGTTGTACAGCTACTTTATGCCCATATTATTACATTTATTTAAATTAATATAAAAAACACCCTCGATCTTACTCGAGAGTGCCTTTATCTTTACTCTTAGCTTTGAATTAACGGTTTCAATACCTTCAGTGAAGCTTGCAATTGCTCCGAACATTGTTCATACATTTTTTTAGCTTTTTCGTTATCTGTTGATAAACTGAACATCTCTAAATCAGCTTCACACTTTTTCAGCAAAGCATATAATTGAGGCTTATCCTGCGGCTGTGGGACTTTAAAGTTATCTGCATACAAATCGACCGTCAGCTCACCATAAGAATCAACTTGTCCAAGAAAAACATTTTCAACCGTAAAACCCATTTTCTCAAGGGCTCCATCCAACCAGCTTCGTGTCAGGTTTAGGGTGTCTAATGGTTTGTCGAGCACTTTACCATCCATAATGACAACTTGCGACTCTTTCTCCGGGGCAACCTTTATCCCCAATTGCTTAGGGGTTACCGGTTGATTTTCACTCTTGAGTAAAACATTTATGGCTCCATCAGATTCCATAATCGCAAATTCTACTTCCGATATATTGAAAACGTCTTTTTTGCGTAGTTCCTCCAGCAGCTCATCTGTGGTTAAACGTTCTTTTTTCATGTGATCTTCGAGTATTTTTCCGTCCTTAATTAGTACGGTGGACTTGAAATCAATAAAGTCTCTTGCTTTTTTACTCTTCATTTGAAGATATTCGATCCCTAAGGAACAAGCCACCCATACAATCAGTGCAATGAGCCCTAAATGCCATAACTTATCCGTATCCAAAGAAATGTAAGCGGCTAAGCTGCCGACGGTTATCCCCGTAATATACTCGAAGAACGAGAGCTGCGATACTTGTCTCTTTCCCAGTAATTTTGTTAAAAAGAAAAGTACAACCACAGCAAAGAGCGTTCGAACTACAACCTCTAACCACTCCGGCATTACAATTACCCTCCTTTTGAATCAAAGCTTGTTTACTAACACTCATTATTTGTCAATAAAGTCACATTCAATCCGGAATTTCACTACTTATTTATGGAAAATCATCTATTACTACAAGTATGAATTTTTTTCCTGCATAACGACAGATGCATTTGAGGACAATAGCAATCGTCATGCTAATAATCCAACACAGAGGAGAGAAACTCAATGACAGTAGCCTCACAAGTAAAAACATGTTTATCTTCTTTAAAAGGTGCTCAAGCCAGTCTTGAACAATTTGCATTAGAAACACAAAACGAGAGTGCAAAAACCTTGTTCACAAACGCAGCGGAGCAAACACAACAAATCGTAACTCAAGTAGAGAACCGGGTAACCGAATTAGAGTCCGAAGAGCCTCAATATAAAGGATTCTAATTAAAATTAAAGGGGTCTTAGGCTAGAAATACTAGCTTTAAGACCCCTTTTAATCAGGTACAACATTCGAACGAATGCCACGCTTACCCTTATTAGCAGGGATTAGTATCTGAACAGAAGTGCCAATTCCAACACGGCTAAAAATAGTTACGCCGTACTCAGATCCATATTGCAGTTTAATCCGCTGATCCACATTACGGACCCCATAGCCTGTATTCGTGTGGCCCTTTGGATCAAAAATTTGATCAATACGTTCCTGTCTCATGCCGATTCCATCATCAATGATGCGGAATAGAATATCTTTGCCCTCTTTACGCCCAACAATGCGTAAATGAATGTGATCACCACACCAGGCGTGCTTCAGCACGTTCTCGATAAATGGTTGTAGAATGAGCTTTATGGTCTCATAAGGCCAGATTTCTGTATCAAAATCAAACATAACTTCCAGACGATCACCGTATTTAATTTTCTGAATTTCTAAATAAGCGTTTGCCTGCTCAATTTCAGTCGGGACCGGAATCATGGTACGTCCTTCATTAAGTGTCAGGCGATAAAACTTCGCTAATTCAAGCACCATCTGCTGCAGCTTCTCATTTTGACCAAACTTGGCTAATTGAATAATAGATGACAACGTATTATATAGGAAATGAGGATTGATTTGTGATTGCAGAATTTCAAGCTCTGCTTCCTTCTTCTGGAGCTGCGTCAAATATACCTCTTTAATCAACATATCGATATTTTCGCCCATATCATTTAATGCGGTTGCAATCTGAGAGAATTCATCCTTGCCCCGATAGGAAATACGCTTGTGAAGATCACCCTCCCGATAGGCATTCAGCACGTATACGAACTTATTAATCCGAATTGAAAAATATCGGGATATAAATATGCCGACAAAACTAAAAACCACACAACAGATGAGACACATCAAAATAATAAACAGTCGTACCTTCACTGCATCCTGTTCAAGAATCGTAATTGGAACTAATGCGTTTAATTGCCATACTTGGTTAGAAACCGTAACGGTTTCACTAATTGTCAGATAATCCTTATTAAGTTCGGCTTCATTGGTATAGTCCTCTGGTAGTTCTCCCGATTGGTACATCGTTCTTCCGAACTCGTTTTTTAAAATTAGAATACTTCCTTTTCCTATCTTTGTATAATTCACACTATTAAACAGATCTGGAATGCCTACATTAATCCGCAGGAAGCCAATCTCCTTAGGCACGAGAGGGTCATATGTATCTATTAATCTACGTAGCAACGAGATACGATTATTTTCTACATCGCGCTCAATCTGCCACCATTTCATAGTCTCTGCATATTTCTCGGTTGGAAAATCATAATACCAGGATTTCCCTTCAATCCGTTTCATATGGTAGAGATGATAGAAGCTGCTATTATCCAGATAGCCCTCTAGTGAATTCGAATAGATCTCAGGAATGGATTCATTCTTTAAAAATAACGACATCCCAATCCTCATACCCGTTGATTGAATAGCTACGTCCAGCTTTGGAAGCACCTTCATAGACATCCGGTCATAATTTTCCCAGCCTTCTTCATAGCTTCGAAGATTCCGATAGAAATCATAATCACTATATAATTGTGTTGATATCCGGGTAACTTCCCCCATTTTATAGTCAATATTATCGCGAATCTGCAACAACGTACCTTTAATATTCGAGCTTGTATGCTCGCGTAATGAATCATTGTACATAGAATGAGAGACAAAACCAATCACAGATACTGGGATAATAATGAAAAAAATATATGTCAGCATTAATTTATACCCTATCGGCACATATTTATGTTTACTTCTTGGTTGTTTCATGCAACATCATCCCCCATCACTTCTCCCGCTTACGATACTCCATAGGTGTCATACCATAGGCTTCTTTGAACTGTCTGCTAAAGTAAGGAAGATAACGGTAACCTACCTGGCTCGCGATTTCATAGATTTTGCACTTCGGATCTTTCAAAAGCTTGCCTGCTTGTTCCATTCGCAGCTGAATGAGTACTTCGCTGAACGTTTTCCCAGTTTCCTCTTTAAATAGATATCCCAAATAGTTGGGTGAGAAAGAGAACTGCTGTGCAATATCCTTTAACGTAAAATTCTCGCTCATCTTATCCTTCATCATTTGCATAATTTCTCTAATCAGTTTATTGTTCACTGACTCTGTTTTGCTGCGTAGGTACTCGGATATCTCAAACGTTTTGAGTACAAGCCAAGAGCGTATATCACTGATCGTATCGAATTGAAGCAAAATATCTAAACTATGTAACTCCATACCTAAGATTTCAAATAAATCCTCACTAACCTCCTTCAACTGCTGATCCAGCTTCCATATAATATACATGGCTAGATTATGAATCGTGAATTTAGATCTTAAACTACTCACGGATCTGAACAGCTTATCGATCTCGTCATAAATAAGGACTAACTCATATTCTTTCATTGCTTTAAAAAGCGTATCCATACGGGCATCCAACGTACGGGCATCGATCATTCCAGGTTCGCTGCTAACCGTTTCATACATAATAAGTTTGCCTTTGCCGAGAAACATCTTTCCGTCAACGGCTTCCATAGCTTGCCGATAGGAGGTGTGAACCTGGTCCATAGCAAATGTAGGCTTCCCTACACCTACGGTCATAGTGACAGGAAATTTTGTGCGAATCGACTCATAAATTTCTTCAATAAACCTCTCCATCTCCTGTTCGTTAATCAACAACGCGATTCGATAAGAAGATACCTTATAGCAATGTGGCATACCGTGCTTCTGAGCAATAGTATTCACTTCATACAGAAAGTCCTTGGACATTAGATGTTTAGTTAGACTATCCTGTTCTTGAAACCAGTTGAAATAATCCAGCTCCAAAACCGCCACACGTATAGGCCATTCCAGCTTATCCAGACCGTAGGACTTCATAAGCTTTAACATTCCAGCTTGAGTGTCCCCCTCCCATTCCCCTTCAAATAAGCGGATCAACAAATCATTTTTGGCCATAGGAATCATATGCTGATAAGCTTCTTCAACGTCACGCCGTTTACTTTCATCATCTAAATCCTGCTTTACTTTCTGTAGTGCAGCAATAAGTTCCTTGTCATCCATTGGCTTAAGGACATAGCTATATGCTTTTAGCGAAAGTGCCTGTTTCACATAGCTAAAATCCTGGTAACCGCTTACAAAAATTACACGTATATCGTTTTTTCGCTCTATGGCAATCCGAGCCAGCTCTAGACCCGACATATTCGGCATATTCACATCACTAACAATAATATCAATAACATGCTGTTCTAAAATATCGCATGCCGTAAACGCGTTATTCGCTGCCTCCACGACCTGCATACCCAGTTCATTCCAAGGAATGAATTGTCTCATGCCTTCAAGATCAAGCATCTCATCGTCTACTAATAATACGTTGTACATCAACACAATCCCCCTTTGAAATGTTTTTAAACCAACTGCTGAATTCTACTAACCAATCTTTTTCAGTATACCATTCATTCTCTTCCCTAACAGCTTATAAAGCAATGAGCACTGGAAATGGGACGTAAAAACGAAGGCTCGCTAAATAGCAAACCTTCGTATTACAAATTATTATTTACCTAAAGCTTTCTTATTTTCTGTCCATACTTTAGTTACATAATCAAGGAATTTCTCGTAGCCAACCTTGATAGAATCTTCATGTGCTTTATCAAGAATTGCTAATGCTTCTGCATCAGTCTTCGCATACATCGATTTTGCTCTTGCTGTTAACCAGATATCTCTGACACTTTGTCTGATAATCCCTTCTTCACTGTCCGGAGCCGGATCCCAATTCAGGAACTCCGTAAAGTCACCTTGTGAAGCCCAAGTAACTTCCATCTGCCAACGGTTACTAAAGTCAATCTTGTCAGCTGGAAGGGTTTGCAACATCATTTTCTTTGTATTATCCAAGAAAACTGTATTACCTACCCATACCAAGTCACCGGCTTTTCCGCTAATTTCGGACAGAGCTTCTGGCTCATTCAGATACTTATCTTTATTAAATTTAGGAGTAAGTCCATCTGCTTCAAATCCATCCCAATAACCATCTGGTCCTGGAGGACCCCAGTTAAGAACCATAGAACCTTCTGGTCCTGTCATCCAGTCAAGCATAGCGAATACAGCCTCTGGATTTTTAGCGTTTTTAGTGATTGTAGCAACGTTCCAACCTAACTGATTGTACGTTCCTGGAGTAATCTTACTTTGATCCAAACCAGCTTTGTAAATCGGTTTAATAAACATATAACCAGCTTCCGGATCCGTCTTCTTCATCTCTTCATCAGCAGTGGCGAGCAATTTCATTGGATCAAAAGTCGCAATAACAGCAAACTTGCCATTCATCGCTTTCTCTCTAATTTGATCTTCTGTTTGAGTATTCGCATCCTGCGTCATTAGCTTCTCACGCATTAATTTAGCAGCAAATACAACAGACTCACGGAATCCTTCATCCTTGTATATCGAACCCATTTTGTCCCCATCAGGTACGGCGTATATTCTAGTATACGACAGATTACTCTCTTTAAAAGAGGAGAATAACTGGTCAATTCCGTTACCATCTCTCGCTAAACCCGTCTCGAACGGAATAACGTCAGGGAACTTCGCCTTAACAGCATTTAAATAAGCATACAAATCATCTGTCGTTTCAAGCTTAGGAGAACCAAGCTCTTTGTAAATCTTCTTATTAATAGCATAACCGGCATTTCCGTTTGGTTGAGTTGTATAATAATTCGGCAGCTGATAGATCTTCCCATCAGGGGAACGAAGCAATTCCAAATGTCCAGCTGTTAAGTATTTCTTAAAGTTTGGATATTTATCAATATATTCATCCAAAGGAACTAGCATATCCGCTTGGCGAAGACGTTCTACGTCAGCACCTTTCTCGGTCCACACAATATCCGGCAGCTCATTACCAACGATCATTGTTTGCAGCTTTTGAGCGTTATTACCACCAGAGCTAATTCCTGTGACATTGATCTTCAGATTATCTAAAATCCATTTAGAAGCAGCATCTTTGCCCCATTTCGGCATTTGATACCAGCCGTAATTTCCGTAGAATGAGACTTCAAGCGGTTCTTTTCCTAATTCATACAAATCAGCCGCAGGAGCTTCAGTTGCTGTGTTAACCGCTGTTCCTCCCTCTTTCTCTGGTTCAGCAGTTGCCGCCGGAGCGCTTGAATTGTTGCCACCACAACCCGCCACCAAAGTCGTTAATAGCAAGGTAGACATCATACCGAGAAGCATCTTTCTCTTAGTCTTCAATGTATTTTCCCCTTTCAATTTGTAATCTATGTTCAAAGCAATACGCTCTAAACCCAATCTCATTCTATCATCCTACTCTTTCAATGATCCGACCAAGACCCCTTTAACGAAGAATCTTTGTAGGAATGGATACACACATACAATCGGAATGGTTGCAACCATGATCGTAGCCATCGTTAAAGACTTCGAGGTAATTTTCTTAGCCGAGTTAATATGAGCAATGGAGCTTGCATCTACATTTGACAGCTGTTCTGAAGCAATATTAGAGAACAATATCTGTCTTAAGATGGTCTGAATCGGCATTAACTCCTCTTTCGTAATGTAAATACTCGCTACGAACCACTCATTCCAGTGATTTACTGCTGTGAACAAAGATAATGTTGCTATAACTGGTCCCGACAAAGGAAGTACGATGCGGACAAAAGTCCCCCAATATCCGCAACCGTCAATCTTTGCTGACTCCTCTAAACCTTGTGGAAGACCTTGAAAGAAGGTCCGGAATATGATCATATTCCATACACTGACCAGTGCAGGAATTATAAACACCCAAAATGAGTTGAAGAGACCTAAACTTCTAATAAGCATGTATGACGGAATGAGTCCCCCACCGAAATACATAGTAATGATACACATAATCATGTAGTATTTGCGACCCATCAGTTCACGCTTCGACATTCCATAAGCGAATATCGAAGTGGCCAGTATCGCTGTTACTGTACCGATTACTGTCCGCAATGTAGCAATGACGAATCCACCCATTAGACGAGAATCTTCAAAAACAATCTTATAATTCTCAAGCGTGAACTCACGGACCCAGAAAGTAACTCCACCTTTCGAAGTATCCATCCCCTCATTAAAGGAAATAACAAGTGAGTTCCAAAATGGATAAAAAGCGGAAAATGCCAGTAAGGTCAAGAATACATATATGAACCCTATAAATATTCGATCTCCTATATTAATACGTTTCATAGTTTGGTCCCCCTATATTGAGTAATTCATTACCACAAGCTGTTCCCTGCTCTTCTGGCAATGAAGTTGGCAAAGGTAAGTAATGTCACGCTGATCACGGCCTTGAACAATCCGATAGCAGTCGCATAGGAGTACCTGAAATTGTCTATACCGACACGTACAACATATACATCAACTGAATCTGACACTTCTCGCAGAGCTGGATTGGAAGCTAGGATCAAAATATCTTCGAATCCTGCATTCACCAGATTACCGATTGCCAAAATCATAAAGATGATTACAACTGGCATAATTGAAGGCAACGTAATCAAATATATCTGTTTAAACCGACTTGCACCATCCATCGAAGCCGCTTCGTATAAATGCGGGTCAATACCAGCAATGGCAGCTAAGTAGACGATTGAAGCAAATCCAATTTCTTTCCATACATTGGTTGTAACTAAAATGCCCCAGAAATATTCTGTCATGGAAAGGAAGTTGATCGGTTCATCAATGAATTTCAATTTCTCAAGCAGCATATTTATGCTACCGTTATCTACGGATAACATCGACGTAACCATCGAGCCGATAACTACCCAAGATAAGAAGTGAGGCAAGTAAGTAACGGTCTGAATAACCCGTTTAAAGAACATTTTACGGACTTCGTTCAGCATTAACGCCAAAATAATCGGTGCAGGAAATCCAAAACAAAACTTCAGTAAGCTGATGATGATTGTATTTTTCATAACCACTTCAAATTCAGGAGCATTAAAGAAGTAAATAAAGTGCTTTAAGCCAACCCAGTCACTGCTAATAAAGCTATTTCCTAACTTGTAATCCTGAAATGCAATTAGAATCCCGTACATGGGGATATAGGCAAAAATAAAAACTAGAACAAGTGCTGGTAATACCATAAGCTGTAGATCTATTTGCTTAAAAAAGCGTCTGATCCCGCTAGTTCGTTGCTTGTTGAGATTCGGTCCGGATCTCTTGTCTGGTGCGACGCTTGCGTTCGCCATAGGTGAATCCTCCTTGTGATGATTTTAAAGATATGTACAGATAATTAATGTCCTTTCTCCCTCCGCTATAGTTGCAACATTTATAAAATAATCATAAGGTTTAAGCGCTTTCAAAAATATATGACAAAACAACTATTATTGATACTTTGACACTCTCTTGCATTAGCTCGTCCCACATTCCTTAAGCTTGAATAAAAAAAGACACCTACAGAGATAACATCTGCATGTGTCTTTGACTTTCTCCTTAATTAGCAAGAGTACTCAGTATTTCTTCATTTATCTTTTGAGTAATTACTTTTTGAACCTTCCCATTATCCAGATAAACAATAGAAGGAACTGAATCTATTCCCAGCTTGGCAGCAAGTCCGGGTGACTTATATACATCTACCTTTGTGACCCTGACATCCGAATGGGATTGCTCAAATCCTTCGATTAGAGGCAATAACTCCCGACAGGAAGGATCTGTGGCATTCCATAAATAAACAACAGATGCTTTGCCTTGATTCAGAATTTGATGCTCATACACCTCACATTCAGATATATACTTCTCTGCACCATAGCCTGCAATGGCACCATCGCCAACAGCGGTAGCAACTTGTTTTAGAAACTTATCGCACACATCTCCTGCTGCAAAAACCCCAGGTATATTCGTTTCCATTTTCTCATTAATACGTACATATCCATTACGATTCAACTCTACTACACCTGATAAGATTTCTGTGTTCGGGGTGTATCCAATAAATAAGAAACATGAATCGACCTTTACGTTTTGCAGTTCATTAGCTTTTAAATTTTTCAGGACGACGGAATTTAAACGTTCCTCACCTTCGAAAGAACTCACCACCGTATTCCACATGAATTCCATTTTAGGGTTTTCTAGTGCCTGCGTTTTGGCAATTTCATTACAATCCATTTTCCCATGATCATGCATGACAGATACGATCACTTTATCTGCAAACTTAGTCAGAAACATCCCTTCCTCAATAGCTGCATCACCACTGCCAACGACCATAACTGTTTTCCCCGTATTTGCCGCAGCGTCACAGGTTGCACAGAAGGAAATCCCTTTATCATATAAGAACATATCTTCATTAGCTGCACCTGTAATTCTTGGTTTTCCTCCACTGGCTATGATAATGACTTTACATTCATATCGAACCCGAAAGGTTTCCACTACTTTAATCTCTTCCGCTACCGAGACAGATTTGACATCTGTCATTTTGAAATCAACACCAAATTTTTTGGCTTGTTTATGAAATAATCCCATAAGATCTGTTCCGGTCGTTCCTTCAGGAAAACCAGGATAATTTTCTATTTCATTAGTATAAGTCGCAAGACCGCCTACCAGCGATTTTTCCAAAAGGAGTGTCTTCAATTTGGCACGTCCACAATAGATCCCTGCTGTTAATCCAGCAGCCCCGCCACCGATAATGACGACATCATACTGTTCTGTCTTCTTTTCCATTTCAATTGTCCCTCCTGTGTAAACTATGACTTCAATAAAATAGGCTGACTCTCGTCAGCACTATAAGCTCAGCCTATTTCACTTTTACATAAAGAATTTGGCTAATAATTTACTGCCTATAAATGCACCAACCAGCAGGAACAATCCAAAAATCCAGCCTGAAAGCGATAAAGAAGCTATAGCCGTAAATAATGCACCTATATTACATCCATTAGCCAGTCTAGCTCCGTACCCCATGAGCAACCCACCAAGTACTGCCGCCACTACTTGCTTTTTGGACTTGATTTTCTTCAGCTTGAACTCGGAAGCAAACAATGTCGCCGCTAATGCACCTAAGATAATCCCAACATTTCGAATGGACCCACCATCATTTAAAAATCCGGAAGATAATGTTTTTTGAGCTTTCTCCGTACTAAAGTAAGCCCAGTTATCTACATTTCCTCCTACCAGTCGATACGCCCAAGCTCCCCAGTCCGCGAAGGCGCTGGTTACTCCCCATCCTTTTGTGAAAACAGCCAGATGTGCTGTAGCGAACACAGCGAGAAGTACAGCTCCAGTTACATAAGTAAACGGTTCTTTGAGCAATTGCTTGTAAAAGCGGTTAGACGATATCTTCAACCAGAATTCGTTCACCGTTTCATTCACCGTCCTTTCCTACTCAGCGATCCTATTTTACCTTCTCAATAACAACTTCCCACTCGCCATCATCGACCTCTTCGATTTCCACATGATGTCCCTGTTTTCTCGCCCATTCTGGTACGTTTTTCATTGCGCAGCTATGATCAATAGCAACAACTAGAACGTCTCCAACATTTAGTTCAGTCATCTTCTTTTCTGTTCTCATTAACGGTACCGGACAAGCTTCTCCCATGCAATCAAGTGTAAATTCAGCCATCTTAAAAACCACCTTTTATATTTTTTGGAATTCCCAATAGTGAAAATATTCACGTAATAACTTAAACTAATCTGCGCTTCCCATCTTTTTCTCTTGCCATTTAACTGCAGCGATGTACAACAGAAGAATGATCAGGAACTGAACAACTAGTGCTCCAAGCCAACCAAAGACGTCTGGTAAAAATACTGTTGGTGCATCCTTTATAACGTTAGCTCTCCACCAACCCATATCATGTGATCCCCAAAGTGAACCAATGACAAAAAACACAAGTGACAACATCTGCATCGTGAATCCTTCACCTACACGCATCAATGTACCCGAAGCGCAACCCCCTGCAATAACCATGCCAATTCCGAATAATACTGCGCCAATTATCAAAGCAAAACTGATTTGACCCACATTGTCCATCCCAGGAATCGGTTTACCTTCCAGAAACGCTGGATACTTTATGGCTGTAAATCCGATCGTAGCAAGAGAAAATGCTATCAGTACAGCTCTTGTTACCGATGTGCTGCCTGTAATACATGGATCTCTAAGTGATGCAGTAAAACAGAAACGTGATCGTTGCAAAATAACCCCAAACGAAATACCAAAAAGCAGGTAGACAACCATTTTATCGTGGGAATGGTCTAGGAAAAAACCAAACCCAATAATGAGAACTGTGACCAGCAACGCGATGGGCAACTGACTCTTTTTAGGTTTTCTAGGAGCTCTGGTTCGGGTTGATTTCGTTTCGGGACTTACGGTTTGCCCCATAGTCTAACACCTCCATCGTTTTATGTAATTGACTATGTGAAAATAGTAACATACTTATTTATGCTGTGGTTATCTGCTTTCTTTATGCTGTATAAGTGTTACTAATGGCACAGATGGAGCGTAATCAAGTATGCTATAGTTTGCACTAACAGCGGGCAACAGGAGGAATAAGTATGAATATGGAAACGCTTAAATTATTTTTAGATATTGCTTCGTTAAAAAGTATATCTAAAGCCGCTCAGAAATCTCATATCACCCAATCCGCACTAAGTCAGCAGTTGAAATCCTGGGAGAATACCTTAGGTTCTGAGCTTTTTGTGAGAAGTAATAAAGGGGCCAGCCTAACCGAAGCAGGGATTATAGCGGAGAAGTATGCGGAGCAAATCTGTAAGTTGTATGATGATATGGTCACAGAGATCAATCATTTACAGCCAACACAACATGAGCTGTCTATTTATGCGATTCCAGAAGTCTGTAATTATGCACTGCCATGTACCTTATATGAGGTAAAAAAGCATTTTCCCAATTGCCATATCACTCTAAACGAAGGGGCATCGTCACTAGTAGAAGAACGTTTGCTTCTTGAAGAAGGTGATGTTGGCTTTATTTCCGGGCCTTCCCCGAAATCTGAATTAAGCTCCAATATGGTGTTTTCTGATCAAGTTATGCTAGTGGCAAGCAGTACGACCGTTTGTCCTGATAAAATCACACTGAATGAGCTCCCTAAATATCCGTTAATCTGGTCCTCACAGCTTCATTGTGTGCAAAGGGCTTTGAACAACATATCTGCAGGGGAGCTTAAACTAAATATACTGTTTAATCTGGACTCCCTTGAGGCGGTAAAGCTTGCAGCAATTAGAGGACATGGTGTCGCCTTTCTGCCTTATATGTCCATAAAAAAAGAGTTGTATAGTAAACAACTCAAGATTATTCATATTGATCAGTTCCAGGTAAATAACGATGTCTACATGGTAAAAAAACATAATCAGCGTTGTGACAATGATACGAAACAATTAATTCGTTATATAGAAAAGACATTGATTGATACATTATGTTGAACTTATAGCTCAATCGTAATCTCCCATACCCCATTAATGACTTCTTGAATGGTACATTTCAAATTTGAACCACGACAGTAATCCGTGATGGAAACTTTTGCGCAGCTATGATCAGTAACGAGCATTACCTTTTCGCCATTTTGAATGGCTTTTTGATGTTTTTTTAACATCATTACTGGTACTGGACAGATTTCTCCCAGACAATCAATTTCAATCATGAAGTTACCTCCATTCCATAGATCATTAAAATTCTAATAATGACCCAGCATTATTTTCTTCATAAAAGGGATTATAGCAAGATTGTTTAATTGTTTGATTTCTATCCATTGTGCCCCATCAGTCTTGTCCGTCACCATCAGCCTTAAGCTCAAAGTTCACATCTAATAATAAAACATTATATATGATCCCTATATGGTGTAACTCTTCTAACTGGGTATCACTAAGACTCCGTACACTCCAAGCTGAGAATATTTTATCATTTCCCTAAATCTACCTCTCCCACAAACACCGCAGTTCCAGAAATAAAAACATCCATTTCACCGGATTCATTTCGGTATACTTCTACATTTACTTTCCCATCTCTACCGATTTCTTGCCCTTGTTCTACATCAAATTGGATTGAGTCCATGTGCGAATCAATATATCTTAAATAATAAGCCCCCATAACTCCCGATGCTGTACCTGTTACTGGATCTTCAACGGTTCCCGAAAAAGGAGATGAGAAATGTCTGGCATGCATTAAAGCGTGCGGATCAAGCGTGTGGAGCGAAAAGGGGTGTACAGATGCTTTTGGAAGCTGCGTTAAAATCTCCGGAAACAACGAGTTTAACGGTTTCATTCTACTAAAACTATCAATATCCTTAATAGGAACTAATAACGTCCATGCCCCAGTAGAACCATATACCATCGGCATATCCCCATCTAACTCTTCAACTGATAAGCCAATTGCGTGTGCAAGCTTCCCTCTATCACCGTCAAATTCAATAAACTCGGGATGATCTTGCTTCATTTTTATTAGTAAGTGATTATTGTTGTCCATACTAAATTGAATGGGTAGCACTCCCACGTTTGTTTCGATCTTTACCGAGCTAGCCTCTCCAAGGATGCCTTTTGTTTTTAAAGCGAATAAAGATGCCATTGTAGCATGTCCACAAAGATTGATCTCATGGCCTGGCGTAAAATACTTAAGCCTTAAATCAGCTACATCTGATGAGACTACAAAAACTGTTTCGTTAAAACCAACCTTATGAGCTATCGATTGCATGTCACTTTCGCTCAAATGAGCCGCATCTAATACTACACCAGCTGGATTTCCTTTGTTCGGATAGGGCGAAAAAGCATCATAATGAAGCACTTTGATGTTGTTCACTGGTAAGTCTCCTTTCAATTTATTTCAGTAAAGCTTGATAACTTCATGAAGTGAGAAACTCAGCTGTAAAAATTTCTATTTCTCTTAAAACTTCTTGGCGGTTAGATATCGCATTACATATATAAAACCGGTCTTTATTGTGCTCATGAAATTGTTTAATTACATTAGGCTGCTGATTTAAGAATTCTTTATGAAGAGCTTCGCAATCAATTTCAGGATGAGGATCATGAAGTTCCTTGAGTTCAAATACAAGGACATCTTTTTTGCGCTGGATTATTTCATAGACCACATCTTTTGCGTATATACCGTGAGTTAATAAGATTCTTAATGCCGATAGGTCATTGGCTTTTTCCTGTGAAATCTTAATTAATTCTGCTTGTATCTGTAGGACTTGTACCGTATTCCAATGATTAATTAATACTTCAAAAATCCAGTACACCCATTCTTGATCATCGCTGTGTTGATTTAGTACATCTTTAACATATGGAATCATCGGATCACCTATTTCAAGTAAAAAATCAGCTATTTCCCGCGAACCTGGCCAATTTAAATCTTGTATCCATTCAAGCAAACCCGGCAATATGCTTTTCACACGTGGATATCCTAAACGTATGACTGTTTCAGCCGCTCCATCCCAATAGTCTTTTGATATAGGCTGCAGTAACAAATGAAGATCTTCGTCCTCTATATGTTGTAACTTCTTTATTGCATCTTCCTTTTCCTCTTCGCGTGTGTGCCATGATAACTTTTTGATTAAATTTGATACTTCATCCACTAGATTCACCCTTCGAGTTTGAATAATTTACCACGCCGTTCTAGCTACAACACTGCTTTCTTCCGCTTCATTATCCAAATTATTAATAAGACGATAACCGATGTCCCCAATAAGAAATACATCCAAATCGTTTTTTTAACCAATTCATCATTGGGATAATGGCCTTTATTATAAGCTTTTACAAAGATACCCTCTTGGGTCTTAATAGCAATGTAATCTTTTGGATCGGTATTGATAATTGAATAGTAGGGCGTACCTTTAGGATAAATATTCGAGAAATTCCCCCTGTACGTTCCTTCCTCATCGGAATATTTAGTTACATGCCCTATCTCCTTATCGATTTCTTCCGAGGGGATGAGTTCATCGTCTGATATTTCGTAGATGTCACCTGAATAAACAACAAACGAACCGGCCCAATCCGCGGAGACCGCATGTAATGGCAATACAGCAATTATGGCTAGAATTACAATAATGAATTTCTTCATCTCAACCTCCTAGCTTTGGGATTCGATTGGTCTTTTAAATCTTCGAAGAACTCAGTAACTCTCTCCCTCGATTGTTCGAAATCGTTCAAAAGTATCGTTGTTGTGAGAAGCAAAAATGAAAGAAATGCGAAGATGATTATGGGTTTCTTTGATTTCATATATCTCACACTAATCATAGTTTTTAATGAAAATCTTAAACGAGCTCTCAATTGCGTCAAAATCAGTCGAGCCAATAATTTGATCCATAACCTTGCCATCAGAGTTTATAAAAAACAACGCAGGAAAAGCTTGTTCACCAAATTGTTTATGGAGATCACCTGTTTCATCTAGGAGAACGGGATACTTAATGTTGTAATTCGCCACGTATTGTTCTACATCAGAAAGATCATCTTGATAAAGCAAATTGATTCCGTATATGTTCACTCTATTTTTATATTTCTCATACAATGAGACAATCTTAGGAGCGTCGTCATTACAATATGGACACCATGAGGTGAAAAATACGAATACAGTGGGTTTCTTCGAGAAGTCCACTTGTATTTTGTTTCCATTCGCCAACTCTTTTAGTTCAATGTTCTCAGGACTTTTAATGGGTTTTGCAGAGTTGTTTACCACGACAAATATAATCGAGCTTAATGCAATCAAAAATATAAATGTACTTACAATAATAGATATTTTCTTCAAAAATAATCCGTCCTTTTATACTTCCTTAGTTACATTAAGCTTTTTCCATTTTCGAATCTTAGAACGAAAAGTCTTAAACGGTGCTACTGAATTAATATGAATCCATTTGACCATAGGCCATCTTGGATTGTTTCCTGTCCATTTCCGCACGCCTTGCGTAAAAAGTTCTTCATCACTTAAAGAATCAATCCAGTTCTGCCACTGATGTTCTGTCTCTTGAAATAAAGATCTTAACTCGTCTAATGAGTAGGCAGCATATGTATGATAAAACGATTGATATAATCCGCCAAGTTGATTCCATTTATAATCCGGGGAAGGTGTAATAACGGTTAACCCTGCTTTTTCATCCTTATCCCATTTCATAACAAGATTCAACCAGCCCAATTGATAAGCAATGATTTCTGCTGGGGTACGATCAACCCCTTCCATACGATTGTCTCTTTGGGAGTTCTCAATGCCATCAAATTCTTGATCAAGAGACTGATAGGCCATATGAATCGCATCTTTCAATTCTTCTTTTGATAGATAATCGGTTGACATCATACCCCTCCTTTAAATCACTTTATTAAATTACTTTACAAATGTATTATGTACTCGCTCATAAAGACCGATTTGTACAAGAATCAACCATCCCCCAAGTCCTGATACCCCTAATGGTTTATAATCATTTTTCTTCTCGTTTAAATTAGTTTCCACGTCAACTCTCCCTGTTTATCATCTATCACTGCTATTTATCCATAATATCCCTAAAAAATTGTTCTTTTTCTTCATCTAGATCCTGATAAATCCCTAAATAATCAAAGATTTCAAATGAAAAATCAACAAATGCACGGCCTTTAGCAGTAATGATATGTTCATCTCTAACTACTCTCTTATCAACATAATTGTCTCTTGGAAATGGATCATCTACATTAAGTTTACTGATTCTTTCCACTGAACACGAAGTAGTGAATTTACAATGGTCTAAAATGCCCGCTCGTCCTAAATACTGTGGTCCATGACATATGGCTGCCAGCATCTTCTCTTCTCGATCAAGATGGTTTATCAGATCAGTTAAATCCTGTTTTTGATGTACAATCGGACCTCCGGGAATAATTAGCCCTTCAATATCATTAAGCTTAACTGCTTCTTTGAGGACCAAATCAGGTTGATAAGTCAGACCAGATTCGCTAACTACAGATTCATAACTGTATCCTACGGATAACACTTCTTTTTTTCCAACATTTCTAATCTTATGTAGTGCCAAGGTAATCTCAAAATCCGCAAAATCATCAGATATGAAGCAAAGAATTTTGCCCATCGCACACTCCACCTTTTTTACAAAGTGATTTTATCGCCCACAACAATACACTTACTGTTACTGCCATGCCCAATCTCAGCTGTCTTTATGATAGGAATGGAGGCGGAATGGCTAATTTCCTTCACGTACTCTTCTACTATCGGGAATTCATTAAAATTCTCTAGTTCTGAAAATGACCCTAGAATCAATCCAGCACAAGCATCAAAATATTTCAATTGCTGGAGCTGAGCAAAAAAGGAGACTATTTTGTTAGCTCTGCCACTTAAACTCTCCAACAATAATATTTTGTCCGAAGGATCCGGAAAATAGCTTGTCCCTGCCAGCTTTAAAAAACAGCGAATATTCCCCCCGATTACTATCCCGCTCATCTGGTTACCACGAACCCAATGATACCGGAAATCGTAAAGATCGTTTTGACCCTCGAAGAATGTCCGATAAAAAGCCCATTGCTGCTCCGCCCCATCAGAAGACACTAAATTCATCAGCTGATAATGATAGGATTTCGAATTATTTTGCGTAAATAAAGCGTTCAAAATAACGGACAAATCACTCATTCCAAAAAAGGGTTTGGGGTTCATTCGGATACTTTCATAGTCTATGTACTCTAAGATCTGATTGGCAGAATCCCCACCTGAAATATCGAATATCGCGCTAATTTCAGTATTTTTAAATAGTTGATTCAGCTCCGCTGCTCTTTCCTGGGGATTGCCACTGAAATAACCCTCTTTTCTAAACAAAGTATTAGCCACCACTACATGGAGTCCAAATGAATGCAAAACTCTTTTTAATTCCTCTACTTTAGCTAGGTTTTCTACTCTCACACCATCTGAACAAGCAATCAGTCCTACTTTATTCCCGTGAGTAAATTTTAAGGTTGTGTTCATTTTAATAATCCTTTCGATGCTACTTTTTAGTTTAATCTCCTCAAATTTACGATCATATTTACACCATACCATATTTAGGGATTTGAATCATTTTCTTCTTGAAATTATGAAACCACAACATGGTAATACAAGTATAATAATGCAAGATCAAATACATTGGGGGTGTACTAATGCGTAAATCGCCGTTGATATTAAGCATGATATTAATATCCCTGGCGTTAATTATGGGATGTAGTTCAGAAGTAGATGATGCTACTAAAGCCGCAGAGAAATATAAAAATGTAGAATATACCGTCAAGGCTTCTGAGGATTTAATGTCTGATGAATCCATTCTTGCGCGAAATGAAGAGATGAAACCGTATTTTACAGAATACTTTTCCGAAAAGGCTATAGCGAACCGAATTACAACTATCCCATTTAAAATCGCTGATACACAAAAGCTTTCTTTAAAACCGGAAAACCTAAAATTCAACCTTTCCGAACAAAAAAAAGATATTATCGAGTTAAAATATACGGTGGATCTTGTTTTATTGGATAAGGATGACAAAGAAAGTAAACGTGTGCCTTTGGAAGGTATATTGACTCTCTTTGATGTGGACGGTAAATGGTTAGTGCAAGGGGATCGATTTGATACTGTAGCATTAATGAACTTGATTGATGGGTGAATCTGAATATCCTTCTTATCATAAAAAGCAGAATGCTCTAATGAGCAACCTGCTTTTTTGAATTACATTATTTTTTTGCTCATCCTATAATTGACCAACAGAATACCTTTTCGCTCTACACTTTGTTTCGCAATAACCTGGTATCCCAGTCGTTCAAAAAAAGGTTTAGCAGTGATGCTTGCTTCGGTATCCATTTCATAAAGACTCTGTTCTTTTGCTTTCAATTCAAGCTTATTCACCAATGCAGAGGCTACACCTTGCCCTTGGTAATCTTTGTGAACATATAATCGATCCAAATGTCCTTCTGCTGTCATATCAGAAAAGCCCACAATAATATTATCAATTTCGGCTACATAAGTGATATTTTGAGGTAAAGAAGCTCTCCAAGTATTAAGCTTAAGTGCCTCTTCCTCTTTAGGTGCCCAAGCATCCAGCTGTTCCTGTGAGTAGTCTTGTTTGTTTACGTAATGAACTGTTTCGTAGAACAATGAGACAATTTGACTAAGATCCGATTCTCGGTAAGCTCTAATATTCATTTTGATCTCCTTGTTGGCGATTGTAGTAACAGAAGTCAATCTCAGAACTCCATTAGATCGATTTTCCGGCCAGATTCAGCACTTTCCAGCGCTCCGAACACCATTGCCATACTATACCGATTATCTCTACAATTCGTCTCTGCAGGACGTTGCTCTGCCAATGACAAGAACATCTCATCCAAACACCCGTGATGGAATGTTTTACTCATCTCAACGTTTTCACCATTTACACGCTTTACGTCACGAATGAACTTATCGCTCTGATCTCCTGCAGCAACTACCTCAGCATATGGCAGCTCATGACCATCCCAGATTGCGGTTCCTTTCTCCCCGTTAACCCGCCAAGAAGCTTCCCATGACGTGGATGCACCTTCTGCACACCAAGATCCCTGATAGGTAAATATTGAACCGTCGGACATCTCGAAAATGCACACTGCCGAAGCATTCCCTTCATACCATGAACCGGGAGGATTAAACTCCTGGCAATATACGGACACAGGGTTCGCACCACTAATATACCGGGCCTGGTCGAAGGTATGAATCGCCATGTCCAGCAGCAACGGACTTTTCATAACATCACGGAATCCCCCGAAATGAGCCCCAAGGAAAAAGCTTGCACCGATAAATCCTGTTCTACCAATCATTCCTGATTCTATGATTTTTCTTAAAGAACGAATACGAGGATCATAACGGCGGTTCTGCATCACAGCATGAGCATTTCCAGTCCGTTCCGAGATCTCAACTATCTTATTACATTCCTCCATAGTCTCAGCTAACGGTTTCTCACTAAACACATTACACCCAAGTTCCAATGCAGTGCTAGAAATATTGAAATGACTTCCGGGAACGGTAACGTCAAAGACGAGATTTGCTGCGGTCTCCTGAATCGCCTGCTTAATATCCGTAAACGTCAGACATGAAATCCCATGCTTCGCAGCCATCGCCTCAGCCGATTCCAACCTTATATCTACTAGAGCAACGATCTTAGTATCTGGACGCAATAAAGCGTATTCAATCCATGCGTTAGCCATTCCTCCGCAACCTGCAACCGCTACACGGTACTCTGCTGTCATATTTCTCCCCCTGACTTATTAAAGCGGATTAGGCACAAAGCTGCCCCCGCGGCATTGTTTTAAATGGTTCAAGGCATGTACTTGACCCATCATTTCCAGTTCATCCCGATAGACAGGATCATGCCAACCTTCAATATCAATGGTGCCTTTATAACCAGCCTGACGCAAAATGGAGATAACATCCGTCCAGTTCGTATCACCAAAACCCGGAGTACGGTGCCATACATAAGGTTTCGGGCCGTGGATTCCATATTCTTTTACAATATCCCAAGCGATGGTGGCATCCTTGCCGTGTACATGGAAGATCTTATCTGTCCATTTGCGCAGCTGTGGAATCGGATCAATCAGCTGCACCATCTGATGGCAGGGCTCCCATTCGAGTCCCATATTGTCAGCAGGTACAGCGTTAAACATCTTTTCCCAGGCTATTGGATGATGAGCGATATTCCAGTCCCCTGATGTCCAATTGCCATCCATGGAACAGTTCTCAAAAGCAATTCTTACTCCGCGATCTGCTGCTCTTTTGGTCAGCTCACCAAATACCTCGGCAAACTTCGGAATCGATTCATCAATGGACACTCCTGGTAGTCGTCCCGTGAATCCTGATACCATATCAGTACCAAATACATGAGCATGATCAATAAGCCGCTCCCAGCTCGCTAATGCATCGGAATTGTCACCCGTATTCGTCAAAGGATTGCCAAAGATGCCAACCGATGAAATCACAAAATCATGTTTTGCCGCAAGTTCTTGCACACGCTTACCAGTTTCCACAAGATCTGTTTCACCTGTAGTCTGCCAGAAGGTTAAGCTAAAAGATTCGAAGCCATGACCTACGATTTGCGGAATTACTCTAACAGCATCTCCGCCACCAACTAATGTGCCTATACGCATTGTATCCTTCATCTTGTGTACCACTCCAATATTGGTTTATAGTAAGTTCTATAACCCGAGTATATACTGCATTTGAGCTTAAAACTCTTATTATATTGTGTTTATATAGTCGTATATTGTGGGAGTTGAATAAATATTGAGCTATCCTAATGATCTTAAAGAATACCCTCAATTAGAAGGAAACACCTATCCGTTTCGATTGTTTTTTAATGAATGCAGACATGCGAAAATCGGCCAGAATATTCTTTTTCTACACTGGCATGAGCATTTCGAAATCATTATCATGCAAGCAGGCAGCGCCATTTTCCACATCGACAGCAAACCTTACGAACTGCATCCCGGAGAGGTTTTGTTTGTTCCTTCTGGAGGTTTGCACGTTGGATATAGTCTGCAGGATGATCATGTCCGATTTATATCCGTCGTATTTCACAGTTCTTTATTTAAAGATTGGAAGCAAGATCCTCAACATGAACAATTCGTAGCTCCCTATTTGGAGAATCGATATCAGCTACCAGTTAAACCAGCGGCACTAGTTCCAACCTGTTCTACTTATTACTCTCTTCTGGACACTATCGTGGATGAAGTGCATCAGAAAGGTCCTGCATTTCAGCTGATCATCAAAAATCAACTTCATCTGCTTTTTGTATTGCTCTCCCGTACCTTTTTGCCTGAGCAGGTTTCTGGCAGAACAAATGAACGTCAATCCTTCAATCGTGAGCGTTTTAAGCCACTGCTGGAGTACATGGAGAACCATTTTGATGAGAAAATGACCATTGAAAGCGCCGCGAGATCCGTTAATCTAAATCCATACCATTTCTGCAAAACCTTTAAGAAGCTCACCGGACGAACCTTCATCGATTATGTTAATCTTTGCCGCGTAAATGAAGCAGAACGACTGCTGCTGGAGACAGATTTTACTGTAACGGAGATTGCTGGACGAGTGGGCTGCGACAATCCTAATTATTTTACCAAGCTGTTTAAGCAATATAAAGGAACTACACCATCCGGTATTAGAAAATAATTCACACTGGAAATAGGAGCATATGAAATGAATTTAAAAGAAACATTGATATGTATAAAAGAAAATGATTACGAAGCACCTCCCGATACCTTCCAGTTGGTACTAGAAATGATAAATAACATTGGTTCTGTAGATGCCCAACTACGGGATGAGCTAATTTATACAACCTTATCACATTGGATCCCAGGTAATTCTCTAACTACAAACGAACTGGAACAACTTATACCCGTTATCTTGGATAAAAACCATTTGCATTTTAAGCTTGGTGAAACCAATACAGACTCTGTCTTTACCAGATCTTTCTCTATGCTAGTTATCCCACTCCTCTTCATGAGGCATAAAGAATCACCATTTCTCTCAAGAGAGCAAATTCATCAGATAAAGGAGAAGGTATTTTGCAGTGTGCAAAATGAGCGGGATTACCGGGGGTATGACGAAGAAAAAGGCTGGGCTCATGCTATAGCCCATGCAGCAGATACTTTAGATGAATTGGCTCAATGCTCCGAACTGGATAAAAATGACCTCATAACTATCCTCAATTTGGTTTACGAAAAGATGACCATAACAGATCGAATATACTCCGATGGGGAAGATGAGCGAATGGTAAGATCCATAATGAGTGTTTTAGATAGAAAAATGCTTAGTCAGACTTATGTAGAGCAATGGATTCGAAGTTTTGGTGCTGTGGAGAAAAATCCAGAATTTCTTCCTGCCTTTAAACAAAAAAATAATATAAAGAACTTTTTGAAAAGTTTATATTTCCGAGTTAAATATTACAAAGTAGATGCCAATCTCTGTCCAACAATCGAGCATACATTATATAAAGTAGAAAAAGTATACTATACCTAATTAAGAAAAAAAGTGAGGGTTAGAGCACCCTCACTTTCCATCTACAGTTCAAATGCGTGGAGCACTTGCTACCTGTTGACGGGTCTATTAGATTATTCAGTAACTGCTAGCTCCATCCTCCGCACACTCGCAAGCGCGGGAAAAGATTCCAGCACCATCCCTGTATTCCATAACTTAACCTGCTGTCCAACCTGCAAATCCTTAAAGCTGATGGTCTCTCCAGCTTCATTAAACATTTCAGATTTCGCATTGAAAGTGAACCAGTAAGATGGATCTTCGTTACCAGGTTCAAGGATTAGAATCCGCTTCGCCTGTTTAGTATCGATATCAACGATTGTACCTACTACATGCGGATCACCAATTTCTGAAATATCATAGGTCAACATCTTTGGATCGATCCACTTCTCAATTTCAAGCTTAGCTGCTTCCGCATCATCAGACGGAATGGTAATAGTTACTTTATTACCAATCGTATCTACACTAGAGCCGTAGAGATTCAGTTTCTGGTATAGTTCTTGTTCATGCAACAATTCTTGAGCAGCTAATAACTCTTGCATCGTATATTTCACATCATGAAGCTCATAAGTACCAGCAGTGAAAGTCTGAGCAAGGCTTTGCTCAATCTCCGAGTTCAAACCTACAATATTAATATGAACCTTGTTATCTTGCAGATAAATATCTCCGTTAGGAATCTTCTGAGCTGATAAGAAAGTCTTAACCGCGCCTGGATCATCCATTGCGGGGTTCGTAGAAGCTAAAATTTGTGGTTCTGAACTAATCACAGGAGTTGGAACCGGCTCCTTATTCGCTTGTTGAGCCTCTGAACAGCCACTGATTAACAAAATAACAACGGGAATCCATATCCAACCAATAATTATCTTACGCATCCTATTAACACCTCCACTCTTCATCTTCTCAAACGAAGACCGGAAGTGATAGGTTGCAGATTCAGGAAGAATTCTCTAATCCAAAGTGTAAGGAGCAAGACCGATTGGAAGTGCCGCAGGACGAGTGCAGGTGCTTTCCATTTCGTAGAATGAATGAGCATCAGAAGAATCATGGAAAGCCCACATTGCTTCTAATACGTGATAAGCCAGTTCTCCACTGGCACGATGCCCTCTACCCGTCCGAATGGCGTAAGCCATATCTGCTGGTCCAATCCCGCGGGTATTCTGATCATACCCTGACAACAACGGCTGTTCCGTCCACTCATTTTCACCCATAAGCCGGAGTTTCACGGGACCCCCAAAGTTATTCGGGTCTGGAACTTGAATCGTTCCTAGCGTTCCGTAGATTTCTATATGCGGCAGGTTGCTCCCGCCAAAGATATCAAAGCTTGTAATCAACGTTGCAATGGCACCATTTTCAAATCGTAAGGTTCCGGCTACGTGAGTTGGAATTTGGACAGGAATTATATTCCCAAATTTCTTCTCACTTGTAATCGTACGTTCTTCCAGCGCTTTCCCAGTCATTCCACTAACCGTATGAATAGGACCCAGCAGCTGCACCAAAGCCGTCAAATAGTAAGGACCCATATCGAACATTGGACCTCCACCAGCGGCATAATAAAATTCCGGATCTGGATGCCAATGCTCATGTCCACGGCCCATCATAAACGAAGTAGCTGCAACGGGTGCGCCAATTACTCCTTCATCTATCAGCTTCAATACCGTTTGAATTCCCGCTCCGAAGAACGTCTCCGGTGCACTGCCCACAAGTACTCCCTTTTCCCGCGCCGCAGTCAGAACTTTGCGTCCTTCTTCTCTCGTCACAGCTAGAGGTTTCTCAACGTATACATGTTTACCCGCTTCAATAGCTTTCAGGCATACTTCCGCATGAACTGCTGGTATCGTTAAGTTGATTACGATTTCTATCTCTGGATCGTTCAGTAATTGTTCTGTGGTATAGACGTTTGGAATATTGTATTTATCCGCTTGTTCTTGTGCTCTCACCAAATCCAAATCCGCACATGCAACTAGATCAAGGATCTCGAACTTTTGACAGTTCTCCATATAGATACTACTGATTTTACCGCATCCAATAATACCAACTTTAACTTTATCCATTCGCTGATCGCTCCCAGAATTTATTGACTGTCTGCCATTCCACTATAGCTATTCCTAACCCCCGAAACATTGGATAATGCTTGCGCTTTACCTTCAGCTGCCCATATTAATCCTCTGCGCATCATTTCACGCACTTGCGGCTGATCTACAATGTCCGCATGATGCCCGAGTGAATTATAATAAACTCTGCCCAAGCCCCAACGTTTTGTCCAAGCTACTGGCATATCAACAGCCTTATTATACGAATGAGGCCCTTCAACTACAGGAAAACGAGTCGTAGCAAGAACTTCAACAGCTGGATCTACATGCAGATAATATTGCTCTGAGCAAACGCTGAAATCTTCTAATCCTTCTACCAGAGGACTTGAGCTTTGACAAATCTCTACGGTATAGTTAACACCGTCATTACCAGGATGAGCTACCCATTGTCCACCCGTCATAAACTGCCAATCTACATTATTACGAAAAGAATCACACATCCCGCCATGGCAACCGGCAAGACCTGTCCCATGCTGTACAGCTGCGGAGACATTATTCACAAAATCCTGCTCGATTGTACCCATCGTCCATACCGGAACGATCAAATCTAGTCCAAGAAGCTTATCTGCATCAGCAAAAGCCTCCAGTGTATTCGATACTTCAACTTCAAACTGTTCCTCTTGCAGCATTTTAGCGAATATATCAGCTACCTGCTCAGGCTCATGACCCTCCCAACCGCCCCATACAATCAATGCTTTTCTCATCTTCAGCACTCCTTCTAAGGTTAGATTACATCTCGGATAAATCGACCCAACGGCGTTCATCAATAGAACGTTCTACAGCCTCTAACACCGCTTGGCATTTCACTCCATCATTGAAATTTGGTTCTGGCTGACGACCTTCTTCAATTGCGTTAGAAAGCTCCAGCATTTCGTGAATAAACGTATGTTCAAAACCAATCGTATGACCAGGCGGCCACCAAGCCTCTGCATACTCATGAGCAGGATCGGTCGCCAGCACACGGCGAAAACCTTGTACATCCTCGGCATCCGAGGTCAAATAAACTTCTAATTCATTCATACGTTCGAAGTCGAATTTCACACTGCCCAGACTTCCATTGATCTCAAAAGAATTGGTAGAGCGATGACCCGCTGCGAATCTTGTAGCTTCAAAGCTGCCCAGAGCACCATTATCAAAACGGGCTAAAAACAAGGTGGCATCGTCAACGGTAACCTTACCCTTGGGTGCATTTTTATCTCCTTTAGCGCTTAAACCAGTCATTTCAGCGGCGAGCGGACGCTCTTTTATGAAGGTCTCGCTCATGCCGATTACTTCCTTCATATCACCTACTAAGAAATGAGCTAAATCTATAAGATGCGCCCCCAGATCTCCATGCGAACCTGAACCGGCGATATCCTTCTGCAGTCTCCATACTAAAGGAAAATCTGGATCTATTATCCAATCTTGTAGAAACCAAGCCCGAAAATGATAAATTTTTCCTAGCCGCCCACTCTCTATGAGCTTCTTAGCCAGTCGAACTGCCGGAGAAAAGCGATAATTAAAACCAACCATATGTGTAACTCCCGCGTCTTCAGCAGCTTGCAGCATTTCACGGGAATCCGCCAAGGTCAGCGCAAGTGGTTTTTCACAAAAAATATGTTTACCTGCTTTGGCTGCTGCCAAAGCTATCTCCTTGTGCGCATTGCTGGGAGCATTAATATCTATAAGATCAATATCCTCTCGAGCGATCAGATCCTTCCAATCTGTAACACAATCCGCCCAGCCTAACTGCGATGCAGCTTCTTCAAGCGCTTCACAGTTACGTCCACAGATTACAGACATTTCTGGTTTAAGCGCTTTCGGGAAAAACATAGGCAAACTGCGATAAGCATTACTGTGGGCTTTACCCATAAATTTATAACCGATCATTCCAATGCGAAGCTGTTTCATCTTATTCCTCCTAAGTGTTGATAGATTTAGATGAAGCTCGTATAACTAGTTCTGTCGGTAATTTGATCTGTACGGCTGGTGCGGGTACTTCTGCCAGATTGTTTCCCAGCAATTCAATGATTTGGGCTGCGGCAAGTTCACCTAGTTCGTAAAAGGGAACCCGCACACTGCTTAATGCAGGTGTGGTAAGCTCCGCAGCTTCCGAATCATCATAACCCACAATAGCTGGCAGGCGATCCCTTGGTATTCCTAGCTCCTGCAGCCCTTGCTGCAAACCAATGGCCATCCGATCATTGGCGGCCATAATCGCATCAATCTCATTCAGCAAAGGCAACATTTCTTTGGCAGCTATAATCCCGCTTTTCCGGCTGAAGTTACCTTCGAACAAAAGTGAAGAATCTACAGAAAGATTCACCTCTGCCAAAGCGCGGGCATACCCCGTTAAACGATCTCGGCTGTTGGAATAAGATTCAGGCCCATTTAGAAAAGCAATCCTCGTAAAGCCTTGTTTCAGTAAGTGTTTAGCCGCTTGCCAGCTTCCTTCGACATGATCGGCATCCACCTCGTGAAAAGCTTCCCCAGCAAAATGCTGATTAATCAGACAAAAAGGATGGTCTTCTTCCTTCAAACGGCGGAGTGAGGCTAGCTCACCTGGCTCTTCTTTAGCGCCAAGCACAATGCAAGCATCGATCTTCCGCATCTTAAACAACTCGTTATAATCCATTGGCTCTTCGGCATTTCGAAACAGCATTAACAGATCATAACCCTCTTCTCGCGCCTTGCTCCCTATTCCACTTAATATTTCTGAAAAATAATAAGTGGAGAACAAGCGGGCTTTCGGCAAATAAGGCATCACTACACCCAAGTTCCCGCTCCTTCTACGTGCAAAGCTCTGTGCGAGTGAACTAGGGGTATAGCCTAGCTTCAGAGCAGCTGCCAACACACGTTCCTTCGTTTCTTCCTTAATCGGACCAACGTTATTTAACACGCGAGATACTGTGGCTTCTGAGACACCTGCAAGCTCGGCAACCTCTTTACGGCTGGCGATATAAATTCCTCCTTCTCATAGGTTATGAACAGTGACATTTAGCCTCGTTCAATACGCTATTCGAAAACGCATTCATTTAATGTACGCGCGTACATTTTCTCATGAACAAGGCTCTTAGTCAACCCTAAGATTGGATAAATTTAAAAGACGTTCATATACACTAAGGAGAAGAACGTCTTTCTATTTCTTTTCAACTATCCGCGAGGTACTAGCAATAGAACACCAAGTAAAATGATAATCAGAAATAAGTAACTCTCAAATTTTTTAGCAGGAATACGTTTATTTACATATACCCCAAACACCGTAGCTAAGAGAATCGCTGGTAAAGAATATCCATAAAGAACAAGAGCATCCACCGTCCACAATCCCCCGATAGCATGACCCGCTACAACGAGTACACCAGAAATAAGAAAATGAGCTTGCAACGTACCCCGAAAGCGATCAGGATTCCACTGTCGTAAAGTACCATAGATCACGACCGGGACACCATTAAAGTTATAAGCACCGCCAAGTACACCCGAAGCGAATCCGAAGGGATACACCCAACCTTTTGCCTTAAGCAAGGGACGATCGATCGTCTTAAATATTCTCTTCTTAATCACCGAATAAACTCCATAAACAATCAAAAATATACCAAGTCCAGTCATCATTACACTTGCAGGTGCTAAATAAAGCATGATTAGTCCTACAGGAATTCCTATCACTGTGGAGAGTGCTAATCGAATCAGAATAGGTCGTTCTATATGCCGCCACCCACTCACAACTGTAAGTGAAGCAACCGTGAGGCCTGCCAATCCAATCAAAGAAACTGAGGTATGTATAGGTATCGGGAGCAGTGCAAGCAGTGGCATGCTCACAATCGCTTCACCAAAACCAAACACGGTTCTCATTAAGGCACCTATAAATACTGCTACTACGACTAGTGTAATTATTGTAACGCTCAATCGTTTAATCCTCCTCCTAATCTCATCCATCTGTAATTGTGCATAAAGTCCTCACATTTCCAGAACATCTGAATACATTCCTTATTTCCACTCTTCTAATTATAACATATTAATTATTATAAAACAGATATCAATAGAGGAAATACACGTAATTTAACACCCCTTAAATCCCCTATAACAACGTTAAAACTATATGATAATGGAGATATACATATATTTAGACAAAATCCCTTAAAATCGATTACAGCAGCATATATGTAGTTTCTGTTTTCTGAAAAACTAGCTGAAGTACTAAACAAAAAAACTGATCCCCCTTAACTTTGATGAGGTATCAGTTTCTTATTTTCTGACGTATTCATTTAGGTGTTATCTTTCAGCCACACTTGCACATGCTTTAGAAATTTTTTGGTGACGGGAGAAGCGTATTTCATAGAGTGGACAGCAATTCCTAACGATCTGAAACTACGTTCCTCCAATTCTAGCATGGCCACATTATAATTTTGCCGGGTTAAGACAAGCTCTGGCAAAATACTTATGCCAAGACCTTTCTCCACCATCGACATAATGGCATAGTCATCACCTGCTGAGAATTTAACATTAGGTTTAATACCCGCCTTATCCAGTACACGTCTAACATCATAATCCGAGCCTGCTTTCGGGATAATGAAATCCTCCTTAGCAATTTGTGATAAGGAAAGAAAGGGTTCTGCACTAAGCGGATTCTCTTTAGATACAATCCCTAACATCCGGTCTTTTTTTAAAGGAATTACGTCAAACTTCTCACGTGTAGGCAGTGAAATAAAACCGCAGTCGATCACTCCAGCCTCTATCCATTGTTCAACCTCCAAATAACCGCCTTCCATCAGCTTAATTTCTATATATGGGTATTCACTGCGAAATTGCTTAATCATCCCTGGCAGCCAATGCACAGACACACTGGTGAACGTACCGATGGTGATCGTGCCAATCTCTAGCCCGTGGATGTCCGCTACCTCCTGCTTCAATTTCTCGTTCCATTTCAAGATTTCACGGATAGGCTGCAGAACCTGTTCCCCGTTTACCGTCAATTTCACACCGGATCTATTTCTAATTAATAACGCGAACCCAAACTCCATCTCCAAGCTACTGATGGTGTGACTAATTCCGGATTGCGTAAAACCCAGCATATCTGCTGCTTTTGTTAAGCTGCCTAGCTCTACAACTTTCAGAAAAATCTCATATTTATTAATGCTCAACCTCTGTTCCCACCCTTATCAATTACATAAGTTTTACTCATGTATCCTATGATAAACATTCAGTTACCTTATGTATAGAGCCGTATTATACTATATTGAGTTGAAAATGAAGAAGGATGGATGAAGAGATGAAACCGCTCAAAGCTGAGCTGCTGCTGTTAGTTGTAACATTATTTTGGGGCTCCTCCTACATATTTATGAAAATGGGATTAGGTACATTAGGTGAATTCAATCTGATTGCACTCCGCTTCGGACTTGCTTTTATATTAGCCGCTATGATATTCCATAAACGATTAAGACGAGTAGACATGAGAACATTAAAATATGGTGCTCTCCTCGGATTCCTCCTGCTCGGCGTATTCACATGTATAACCTTCGGACTTCAAACAACCACCACCTCAAACGCAGGATTTTTAGTTGCATTGACGGTTATTTTTGTACCGATCTTGGATCGAGTTATTTTCAAAAAAAGAGTTGCACCTCCGCAAGTGTTCGGCTCCGTCCTCGCCATAGCCGGGATTGGACTTCTTACCTTAAATGCAACCTTAACTATTCAACCGGGTGACTTTCTGTGTATCCTTTCAGCAGTGTTCTATGCGGTACAGATCTTATTTACAGGCAAGGCAGTAAAAGAATGTGATTCCCTGAATATTGGAATCTTGCAGTTAGGATTTGCCGGAGGGTTGGCCTTAGTGTTGTCCGCAATCTTCGAGACACCTTCGCTACCCTCAACTTTGCCAGGTTGGACAGCAATTCTAGCGCTTGGTATCCTATGCAGTGCCTGTGGCTTCATCCTACAACCTATTGCTCAAAAATATACTTCACCAACCCGCACCGGACTAATCTTCTCCCTTGAGCCGGTCTTCGCTGCGATGTTTGGTTATTGGTTCGCTGCTGAGAAGTTATCGATGCAAGGCTATGCTGGCGCAGCGCTTGTTCTGCTTGGAATCGTGGCTTCTGAGCTGCTTGGTAAAGCAAGTCTCCCCGCATCGTGGGCTCAGAAGAAACCAGAGCATTTATAACAATAAAGGCGTCGTTCAACTATACAAGCTGAACGACGCCTTTTCTATATTACCTATGTTTATGGGTTCAATTAATGCCCCATCATCATCGCCGCATCTGCCTTCTGTCCCTCTCCAGAGGAAGGATCTCCAGTGGAAAGCTTAGGCTTGCGCAAAATAATACTCATCAATACACCTACCACACCTATGCAGCCAGACAGGAAGAATACATCATCAAAACCACTAACTGCGGCTGTCAAAGGATTACTTCCCGCTTTCAGTGCTCCCATATGAACAGCGATCTGACTAGTCAGGTAACCTGTCATTCCAGCTATAGCAAATGAAACAACGACTTGTTGAGCAGCAGCAGTAAGTGAAGTTACACTTCCCACCCATTCACGTGGAGCAGCATTCAAAACATGAGTATTCAAAGGCATCATCGTTAGACCCATACCAAAACCTAAGAAACCCAGGTATGTCATAATTAACGGTAAATTTGTTGAAACACTAATTCCGGATAACAGGAACAAGGTGACCGTAATGATACTAAGTCCAACAAACGCCAGCGGACGAGCCCCGATCTTATCAAACAATCTGCCGCCAATCGGCATTCCGATTGCTGAAGCTAAAGCCTGCGGAAGTAGAATCAGGCCGGTCTCCAGCGGGGTATAGCTTCGAATCTGCTGCAAGTAAAGGGGCACAAATAACATGGACCCAAACAAAGCGGCTTGCATAATCCAAGTTAAAATAATACCCCGAGTGAAATCCGACGAACGGAAAACTCGCAGTTGTAAAAGCGGATTTTTGTGAAGCAGCTCCACAATGACAAGAAGGATCAATGCAACCCCTCCAACAGATAAGCCAACAATAGCGGGAGTAGACGACCAGCTTGTTCCACCGCCTTCATTCACCCCATAAGCCAACATAGAGAAGGCAATTGGGGCAAGGATAATGCCTAGGATATCGAGTCTACCTTTGCTCTTTTTTTCAGACTTCGGCAAATATTTAACACCAAGAATAATGCCAACGATTCCAATAGGTACATTAATCAGAAAGATCCAGTGCCAGCTTACGTACTCCACCAGCCAACCGGATAAGACTGGACCGAGTGCCGGAGCTAAGAGCATTGGAATACCAAGCATCCCCATAATAGAACCTCGACGTTCTACTGGAGCTAATTTAAAAACCATCGCCATCCCAATGGGAGCAACCATCCCCCCGCCAAGACCTTGAATGACTCGAAAAATAATGAGCTGAGATGAGCTTTGTGCAACCGAACATAACATAGAGCCAAGAATAAACATCGTAAGAGTTGTCAGAAAAACTTGTTTCGATCCAAAACGATCGGTCATCCAGCCCGCGAGTGGGATTACAGCCGCTAGAGCTAAAGTATAACCCGTAATTGCCCACTGAATCGTTTTGAGATCGGAAGCAAAATAATCAACCAGCTTGGGAACGGCCACATTCACAACAGTACCATCCAGAATAACCATAATCATACCGACAATAATAGCAAGAAGCGGGGGGATGATTGCTTTTAATGAAAAGGGTTGCTCTTCTGCAGTACTCATTCCAGTCATTGTTTTTGTCATCCAGTACTCCACTCATTTCTCTAATTTAATTAAATGCTTTATTGATTATTTCAAATTTTAATTTACAATCGATGAATCTGGAAGTCAACAAATAAAACCATTTTTTACATTAAAAACACATCAGGTTTACGATCCCCTTCAGAAATGATCTCGAAATGTATATTAGAACAGCAAAAAGACTATGCATAATCCCCTAAAATCTTCTCGCTTGGGAAATGTGCATAGTCATCATGGAATCATTTTCCGATTAGAGCGTCTCTCTTAATTCTATAATTTTGCCCGATGTGTTCAATATAATTTCAAGTGGAATCTCTGTCTCTGCAAAATCCAATACACAGCGGATAGAAAATTGACCCTCGTTATAGCTACTTTTTGTAGATTTAATCCCATGATAATTCCCGGCTTTTACCGTAATTTGCTTCCAGTCTCCCAGTAATCCATTTGAGCTTGGTTTATTTACGACCACATCATAATGATATCGCTCCGATAATTCATTATATTTACCACCGACCAGTAACCCCGCTATAACACTCGCTGTCACTTCAGGGGTATACACTTCAACTTGATTGGACTCCCCATCATATGAGGTTACTAAACCAATTGTCTTAAAAAAGGAGATTGGAACATAGATATGACCCTCTCTGAATTCGAAATCATCTTTAAAAAACAATTCTTGTGCATCATTAATGCTAACCTGATGTTCGTTAAGCTTCCATTTAATTATTTCATTTATCCTTGTTAGTGTTATAGTTTCTGAACTTTTTTGATAAGTTGTTGTATATTTAAGTGCATTGGAAGCCTCTCTGAGCGGAATCATGACCGTGGAGCCCTTATTGTAGGCTGAATGGGGATTAGTTTCCAGTAGTTTACCATTCAAAATTACGCTAACCTTGCCGGAGTCTGCCCATACTGTTGGAGCGGCAAATCCACCAAATCCATTAGTTAAAAATAGAACACCTAACACAACAACCGCTGCCATTTTGATCATCCGCTCGAAACCTCCCTTTAGTTATTACAAGTATTATGTGCGTTTCCAGCATGTGCTAATCCTAAGGATAATCAAGACAAGCAAAAAAAAGAAGCCGTTCAACATTATGTTGAGCCGCTTCTTTTAAATAACTATTCCACTTTGAAGTCAAAATACTGCTTAGGAAAAGGTTCTTTTATCAGCGTAAAATGCCACCATTCCTTACTATAAGGTTTAAAGCCTTGCTTCACCATAACCTCTTTGAGAATTGCACGATTTGCTTTCTGAGTCTTGGTGATTAACGATGTATCATAAAAAGAGATATCTCCGAAAAAATCAAACGGGCTGCCCATATCTACATCTACACCGGTCTCTTTATTGACGATCGTTAAATCGATGGTACTGCCACGGGAATGTCCTGATTTTTTCGCTATAAATCCGAGTTTGAATAAATTACGTTTATCCAGTAGCGGGTAATATTGCTGCTTCATCTTAGTATCCGCGGAATTCTGAGACCATCTTACAAAATGATTCACCGCGGTCTGCGGACGATAAGCATCATAGATTTTTAGGATATATCCTTTTTTGGCTAAATCCTCACTTACTGCCTTCAAGGCTGTAGCTGCAGTCTGTGAAAAGATCGCTAAAGGAGCCTTATATCCATCAATCCGCTTCCCTACAAAATTATTATCTCCGTAATAACGAATTTCAAATTGGGCAGTAGGAATCACTTCATCCAAATAGACAAATCCTTGCGGCAGACTGTTTTTCTTCTCCAACTGCATTTGCTGAAGTACATTGTCTGTAGATGATCCAACGTAAGCTGCATCTGCACTGCCCATAACAATAGTGTTTGTCCATAACAACAGCACAAATGCGAAAACTATGATTTTTGTTCCTCTAAATCCGGTTCTCAATAGATCCCGCCTCTTCATTTCGAATTAACCGTTTGATTCAGAAATTTTTCCACTTCAGGTGTGAGTTTATTATTCGTGGAATCAAGTAACTGCAGTAATTTTTCTAAAATCATTAGGATTCTGGTGTCGCCTTTGTTTCCTTTTAATGCATTCTCATACGCCTTTTTCACTTCAGGTTTGATTACTTGCTCATCATAGTCATATGCTGGTGTGTTGCTTGACCCATATAATAAGCGTGAAGTTGCATTAAGCAGCTCTTTTTGTAAAACGGTTGACCGATTGGAAGCTGGATATTTCGTCACAAAATCCTCCAGTGCTAGCGCCCTGTTCGTTAACTCTGTCCAACTAATCACAATAGCTGCATCAAATACACTTGGTTGATTCGATTCAGTGGCCATGATGTCAATGTAAGCTGCGATGTCCTTCGTGACATACGGCTTAAAGCTTTTGAAGCCCTCATAATGCATCACTGGATAGTACATGCCCTCACTAGTCTCCAGCTTATATCCCTTATCCCGTCCTTCAATTAACATATTGCGCACATTAGCATCTTTGATCGCATTAAGGAGTGTGCTGTAGGTTAGATTTTTGCTTTTGGAAAAAGCATTATTTATCTCTTTCTGAACATTCTCCGGAAAAACCTTCGCAGAGTACACAGGTAAATATGCCTTCTGTGCATTTTCGAGCTGGAGTGTCATCTGAGTTGCTGTCCAGGTATCCACTTCTTTGATATGGTTAATCAAATAATTCCGGGCGTTAGCCAGAGATGCCGGCTTCTGTACATATTGTTGGAATTGATTATAGACTTTTGCAGATTCTTTCACAGTTGCGGCAGCTACAGTATCTGTTGTATGTATACTCCCAAACCCTCCCATAGAGCCTAGGGCAAAGGCAACACTTAACAAGCCTGTTTTTTTCCATCCCATTAAAAGACCTCCCTTAAGTATTCATACTTAATAATTAGACATACGAGAGGATCCTGAATCTAACTCAGTACAGTATTATCCTGGACGGTTCCAATGTCCTTCCTACGATAAATGCCCATCAAAAGTCCAATAGCCGCATATTCAAACCACACATGACTCCCATAGCTCAGGAAAGGGAAAGGGATAGAAGTCAGTATCATTCCGCCGCTCAAAATAGCAAGACCATAGGTTAGTCTTATCGCTAGCAAAAATGCCAAACCCAGCACTAAAGCTTGTCCATAGGGCTCACGAATCGCTCGTATCGTAGATAGAAGCTTGATAAAGAACCAGGAGATAACTCCAAGCAAAAGCAGCGCCCCCGCCCAACCAAAACAATGAATAAGATAGACAGGCAACATATCTGAGTAGACATACGGCAGCTTTTGTTCTACTGCTCCGAATCCGTGCCCCCACCAACCCGCTGAACTAATAACTTCACGCATTACTTGATATATATAGCCATAACCTTCTGGATCTAAAGATGGATTTATTGCACTAATGATTCTGGCCATCAGGTAGTCGCTATTGAAGATAAACATTAGTCCAACTATTATAAAGGACCCTAATAATACTACACTCTTTTTCCAATCGTGAGTAATCCATACATATAATACTAGTGAAGAGATTAGATACACCACAAGCTCTGGAAGAGAGTTTAGAGAGGTAAGAAGCAATGCAGGTGCTAACAGAAGGCTTATGTCGAACAACCCACTCCGCCAAGTTTTCTTTTTAGCCGATTCCTTACGATTCACTAAAATCCCTGCTAACGCGACTATCAAAACATAAGGGCGATAGGATGTCATATCAGGTAAGATCAAAAAAATCCTAGGACCATAATTCGCTCCATTTATTGTTATCCCCCAGAATATACTCGACAGAATTCCGGCTATTGATGTTCCGTATAATACCCACGAGAAGCTTTTCAGCTTTCTGAAATCGATAAAATACAATCCAAACATCAATACAATTCCAATGAGTATATTTATCGCTTGGCGTCTAAACGCATTATCCAAAAAAGCACCCTTAACAATATCACTGTAGCCTACATCCACAGAACTCATTCCGATCAGACTGATCGCGGATAATAAAGCTACAACTCCAAACAATCCCCAAGGTACATGTGGTTTATGTATTAGATGAAGTTCCTTCCCTAACGTTTGCGGGTTCCCCATTTGTGCGATCGCCCAAGTAATGGCTTCTTCCCGTGATACACCGTCGGCTTCTTTTTCACAAATTAAATCCTCTAGATGACTAGCTAATTCTTGACGTATCTCTGGGTGAGTTATTTTCGCTTTAATCTCTGCACACACTTCATCCAAAAATAGCTGCTGCCTCTCTTTCATCATACACCCCCCTCTCCCAGAACGGAGTCAACTGCACCTTTAAACATAACCCATTCTGCTTTTTTCTCCTTGAGTTTCTCTTTACCTTCCTCCAGAATTCTATAGTACTTACGCTTCCTTCCCTCTACCTCCATCCAGTAAGCCTCTACCCAGCGCTCACTTTCCATCGCATGCAGAATTGGATACAAGGTTCCTTCTTTTAATGAAAAGACACCCTGTGATCTCAGCTCCAGCGCTTTGATTAACTCATAACCATATAATGGCTTCTCCAGTAAAAGAGTCAGAATTAACGTTCCCGTACTGCCCTTCAGCATCTCTTTACTTACTTTCAACGGCTAACACCTCCTAAATTCTAACTTTACAATTGGCGTGGGACCGAATTCGGCTTATTCTACGGGATTTATACCGTTGATTTGCTGCTTCGGTCCGGATTCGGCTTATTCTACGGGATATATACCGTTGATTTGCTTCCTCGGACCGAATTCGGCTCATTCTACGGGATTTATACCGTTGATTTGCTGCTTCGGTCCGGATTCGGCTCATTCTACGGGATTTATACCGTTGATTTGCTGCTTCGGACCGAATTCGGCTCATTCTACGGGATTTATACCGTTGATTTGCTGCTTCGGACCGGATTCGGCTCATTCTACGGGATATCTACCGTTGATTTGCTTCCCCTTCTAATGACTAATATCTGTATATCACGAATATTAGTTATCCTTTTATACCTAGGATAACTATACATAGTAAATCTATGTATGTAAAGTTTCTATTAAGAAATCCCTTATTCCCTCCTCATTCATGTATAATAATGGTAATACAAGCAGCATGTTGAGGAGTCAACGATGAGAAAAACAACAATAACAATCTTGAGTTTTACCGTTCTTTTCCTATTTATTTTCGTTGGATATATGCTCCGTAACAATTCGATAAACTATTATGAGACGTGGAAGATAAATTGGGGCATATCGCTCTCTAAACCCACAGAGTCAAAGGTGATATTTGAAAGTCCACCCAGTTTCCATGGGGATGGCGAAAGCTTTTACGTATTAGATTATGACGAAAAGCAATTCAAAGAAATCAAAGACGCAGCATTTTGGCATCCCCTCTATGTTGAATCCATTGCCCCCATAAAAGAGAGAATATCAAGTTTCAAAGACTCTGTGATAGCCATTCATCCTAATGAAAAAGAAAAATACGAAAAATTATTTCAGGCGAACCCTATAGAACTCGAAGAAAGAGGATTGTATTACTATAAGAAAAAAGATGATGGTAGCTACTGTATCGTGATCCTTAACGTGGAGTTACAACGAATATATATGCTGGAATGGACACAATGAAAATTAAATAAGTGAAAATTAAATGACGATCGCTCCCCGGTATTCTGCCAGGTAGCGATCGTCATTTTTTCGTGATGCCTCTTAATTATTATAATCCTCATACTTGTGATCCTCATTCTACTGCCACTGTATTTTCATTTCAGACAAATGAATACATAAAAATAACCTCAAGTATCTACCCAATATATATTGACTCAATATATATTGGTCTGATATATTATGATAACGATATACAAATATTTCAAAACTTAAAGGAGGCCCTATTTTGAACAGTCAGGATGTTATTTTAGGTATGCTTATGAAAAAATCGTTGACTGGATACGAAATAAAGCAGTTATTGGAGGAAATATTCTCTAATTTCTATAGTTCTAGTTATGGAACGATTTACCCTACACTTGCTCGCATGGAAAAGGAGGGTCTGATTACTAAGGAAAACATACTTCAGGAAGGTAAGCCTAATAAAAATCTTTTAAACATCACGGATAAAGGAAGAGATAGTTTTAATGCCTATTTACTAGCCCCACTAGAGGCTGACAGTATTAAAAAATCTGATTTTATGATGAGACTTTATTTTGGTGAATTTGTCGGGTATGAGAAGGTGATTATTTGGTTGAAGCAAGCTCAAGAGGAATCACAACATAGGTTAGATCAATTACTCGCTCAATATTCGCTTTATAAAGATGAAATGCATCCAGCACAGATCATCTGCATTCAAATTGGCATAGAAGAATATAAGGCTAAACTAACAACCATTGCTGAGGGATTGTTAAACATGGAGAAGTTAGTACTTACGAAGTGAGTTTAATACCAACCAGGTTAAGATGTACCACTCATAAAACTTTTAGGAGGAATTGAAAATGAAAACAATTTTTATAACGGGTGCTTCTTCTGGTATCGGTAGAACTACAGCAAAATATTTTGCTGAAAGAGGCTGGAATGTGGTAGCCACGATGCGTTCACCTGAACAGGAAAGTGAATTCACTACACTTGATAATGTGTTGGTGTTACGGCTCGATGTTGAGAAAGCAGACACGATTCAACCTGCGTTAGAGAAGGCAATTAAGCGGTTCGGTAAAATTGACGTTCTACTCAATAATGCTGGTTATGGAACAATGGGTCTTATAGAAGTAGCTACAGATGAGCAGATCAGAAGGCAGTTTGAAGTCAACGTTTTTGGTCTTATCAGTATGACTAGAGCCATGCTGCCACATTTTAGAGCTAACCAAGATGGTTTGCTGATCAATATCTCTTCTATGGGTGGGAAAGTAACCTTTCCTACAATGTCTCTGTATCATTCAACGAAATTCGCTGTAGAAGGTTTTACTGAATCCGTATCTTATGAATTAGCATCACAAAACATCAAAGTAAAGTTAATTGAACCTGGTGCCATTCAGACGGACTTTGGTGGTAGATCGATGGAGTTCTTTTTTAATGATGCATTAAAGGAATATAAGCCTTTTACTACTGCATTTTTGGGTAAATTGGGAGAGATGGAAAAACAACCTGCCTATGCTTCGCCTCCAGAAATTGTTGCGGAAACAATTTATCAAGCCGCCACAGATGGGACAAGTCAATTCCGATATGTTGTTGGTGAAGATGCAAAAATGCTTATTCAAATGAAAGAAAATACGGCCGAAGAAGAATATCTGACTAATATATCCCAGCATTTTTCTTAAAAAAGAAAGCGTTAAGTGGAGTCGCTTTTCGGTATTCTACCGAGGAGTGGTCCTCTTTCGTATTGCGAACAAAAAAATCCCCTTCGATCAACAGTGTTAAGTCCATGAGATCATGAACTTTTTTTCACTGTCTATCCTAAGGGGATTTTACAAACTAACCTATTCGAACACTTTTTCGTGCGTCAAATTTATTTATTAATGCATCGTGGTATTCATTTTATGATTTACAACTACTCTTTTTATGAAGAAAGCAAGAATTAGTCCTACAATCGCCATACTCATTCCGAAAATAAAAGCATTTTGTACACCATTCGTGAACGCAGGTAACATATTAGCTGGATCTGCTGGGTTCTCCACAGTTTTCATGTAGCTTTTTGAACCCGCCGTCATAATGCTGACTGCTAATGCAGTACCAATGGCACCAGCAACCTGCTGCAGTGTATTCATAATAGCTGTACCATCTGGATAAAGTTCTAGTGGCAACTGGTTAATACCATTCGTTTGTGCCGGCATAAATACCATTGAAATACCAATCATAAGCGTACTGTGAAGTACGATTACGAACACAACCGTAGAAGCTACAGTAATACTGGAGAAAAACCACAGGGCTACTGCTGCAATAATCAGACCTGGAATAACGAGCCATTTCGGACCGTATTTATCAAACATACGACCCATAATTGGAGACATCAATCCGTTTATAATACCGCCTGGAAGCAGCAACAGACCTGCTTTGAAAGCTGTATAGCCTTGTCCTTGTTGAAGGTACATCGGAAGAATCAACATGGAGGACAGAATAACCATCATACAGATAAATACCATAGCTACACCAATAGCGAACATTGGATATTTAAAAGCACGCAGATTAATCATTGGCTCCTTCATCTTCATTTGGCGAAGACCAAACAATAACAGTGCTACTACTCCTACGATGATCGCAATGATCACTTTCGGACTTCCCCAGCCCGCTTCTTCACCGGCGCTGCTGAAACCAAACACGATACCGCCAAATCCGAGTGAAGATAACACAATGGAGAGGATATCAATCTTCGGTTTCGTCACCTTTGTTACATTCTGCATAAACAGAATCCCGAATATCAATGCAATCACTAAGAATGGCAATGACAACCAGAAGATCCAGTGCCAGCTGAGGCTTTCAATTAGCAGTCCAGCAATGGTAGGCCCAATCGCCGGAGCAACCATGATAACTAGGCCAATCATCCCCATTGCTGCACCCCGTTTTTCAGGAGCAATGATGATAAGGATTGTATTAAACATCAGTGGTAACAGAAGCGCTGTTCCCATAGCTTGAACCACTCTTGCTGTAAGTAAGAACTCAAAGTTAGGTGATACTGCCGCTAGGAATGTTCCTAGGATTGAAAAACATAAAGCCGCTATAAACAGTTGTCTCGTCGAGAACCATTGAAGCAGCATCCCCGAAATTGGTACTAATATACCCAGTGTAAGCAGATAAGCTGTTGTCAACCATTGAGCTGTTGCTGGGGTAATTTGTAGGACATTCATAAGATCACTTAAGGCAACGTTTAATGCCGTTTCACTGAACATTCCGATAAAGCCTGCTAGTAATAAAGAGACAAGAATTGGAATAGTCTTAAACTTCTTGACCTCTTTTTGTTGATTCCCTTGCATAGTTGCTTCCACCCTTAATCCTCCTGATAATCTTGTCTATTTGTCTGTATCTAACCAAGTATTACTGGGATAAACTTTGCCGCCGCGAGAAGCGGTTGTTCATCCCGAAAAGTCAGCGTCTGGAGAAGCGCCCCTTCAAATAAAGAGATTACCACTGAAGCCATATCGGCCGCGGGCTTGTTCTCTACGCCTTCATCCAAAAGACGTTTCTTGATCACATCCTGCAAGTCCATAAACACAGATTTACATGCAGTCCGCAGCTCCTCACTAATACAGGATGTCTCCGCCGCCAACCAAAAACTAAACGGAACAATCCCTTCGTATGAGGATTCCACAGCATCTTTAGCCATTCCTAGAATGAAATCCTCCATTGCCTCAGACGCACTCTTGCTGTTCTCCATATGATGTCTAAGCTTCTGAGCGACAACTTCACTAGTCCGGTTAATACATGTTAAAGCCAGTTCTTCTTTACCGTGAGGAAAGTAGTAATAAAGTGACCCCTTCGGTGAATCGCTGTCTTTAATGATCTGATTCAGTCCTGTTGCATGATATCCCTGAGAAAAAAACAATTTCGAAGCTGTGTCCAAAATCGCCTCACGCGTATTCGGCTTGTTCGACAAGCTGACACTTCCTTTGCATTATAACAATTGGTCTACATAATAAAACCATATTTCAAAGAGATATGTCAACACATAAATTACTTAAATTCAAAGTAATTTCGGTGGAAGATCGTGGGGGTTGGGTTAGCTCCTCCCTCCCTATCGGACTCAGATGCAGCTATTTGCGCTAAATCATGTCTTTTCACAATTTATCGGACCTCACCGTCGCTATTCCACTCAAACCGAACTGTTTTCATCCCTTTTTGTGCTCATAGCTGCAATGGAGTCCGATAATGACTCAAAAGGTTACTTTTCCAGCATATAAGGACTCTGGGGTCCGATAGCTCCTAGCTTCGAGCATCCTTTTACAACATTTACTTTTCATCGAGCTATTAGCTTCATTAGTTCTTACACTTGTCCCACACTATTTCCGCGCATGCATTTATCTGCGCACTCCCTTGCCTCACACTTACTCCCACACTTTTATTTTCCATGTACTCCCCTTGCTCTCAAGCTAACATTTCTATCGGACTCAGATGCAACTATTTATGCTAAAAAAGCCTTTTGGACACATTTTCGGACCTCACCGTCGCTATTCCACTCAAAACGGACTGTTTTCATCCCTTTTTGTGCTCATAGCTGCAATGGAGTCCGTTAATCTTTCAATAGGTTACATTTCGAGCAAATAAGGACTCTGGAGTCCGATGGAGTGAAGCAGAAGAGGTGAAGGAGAGAAGACCCAATGTGCTGTGGAGAGGAGATGAGGACGTAATGTGCTTAATGGGTGGGATGCTATTAAAGCCCATCCCCTCCAGCTAACTCCATACCTTCTCCATCCCTCACTAATCCACTCTCGCTCGAAATTATCTACTTCCCATTCCCCCAATCCCAGCGTATACTATAATTATTCCAATGAGAAAGGTGTGAATAAAATGCAAAACGTGCCCAAAGGAATTCCCCGGCCATTAGTAAAAACTAATCAGGCGTTTATCGTCATTTCTGTAATATTAACATGGCTAACAGGACAACACTGGATACTAGCGCTGCCCTTGTTTGCCGGATTACTCGGTCTTTTGTTCGGTTATAATCCCATCATTAAGCTAGCTGCCAGGTTTCTGACAAAAGAGCGTTCCCACTATGTACTCGAAGACTGGTCACAACAACAGTTTAATCAAAGCATAGCTGTCTTCTGCCTCGCTGGGGGTTTGATCAGCTTCATCGTTGGCTGGACGATCGCAGCTTACATTTTCACAGCGCTCGTTGCGGTGGCCGCCACTGTGGCAATCCTAGGTTTTTGTATCGGATGTTTTATCCATTATCAATGGAGAATGTACAATTACAGACGTAAACAAAGCAGCACAAATTAAATTTGTTAATCTTAATCTCTCTCTTCTCCAATAACATCCCAACGATGGCGAAATTTTAGTAACCGTGGATGCAGTGATGAAGGTGCAGCTGGCAACAATAACCGAATCTTTACTATCCACTCTTCAAAAGAAGAATAAGACGCAAACTGATTCGCCACCTCAGGCGTTAAATACAGAAAAATTGGCGAAGGATAGATCTCCAAAAGATGCCGCAGCGCTGAATCAAGCGGAGTATACTTCTTTCGGTTCCCTTCCAAACTCTCTACCGTAATAAAGCTACGCCCTTGCTCCCTTTTCCATTCATGCAGCCGGTCCTCTCGCTTATAATAAGCGCTCACCGGCTCTTTGGTCATCCGTCGCACCGTTTCCTCATGAAGTGGATATAACACCAGTTTGGTGAAACGCCGGTCTGCTGCAGTTTTTGCCGCCACTTCAAGCTCTTGATCTGTTATATGTTCAAAAGAATCGTAAAACACTAAAGTCCCTTTACGTTGCTCAACTGGTGGCTCATAGCCATAGGGTACATGCTGAATGTCTCTTTTCAATGAAATCCCTCCTGTTTGTTCTACTTATTAATCATATCATGTGACAACAGCAGGGCTATCATTCTTATCCTACAGAACAGCTGAAGATGAATGGTTAATGAAATCCTGAACTTTTGAAATCAAAGCACGGTAAATCAAGGGGTACGTCAGCTCTTTTGGTATCTCAGTAAATCCTCTGATCTCAGCCATCTCATAAGGAGGAAGTTCTGCGAACTGTTCCACATTTGCAAAATATAACTTACCATAATTTTCTGGAGCGTCGATACTAGTGACCCTATAAATAGCTATTGGAAAAAGTGAGAATTGTTCCGCACCCGTTTCTTCATATAATTCTCTGGCAACAGCCTGCTCCGGGATTTCGCCAACCTCTATATGCCCTCCGGCAAACTCCCACGTCGAACGGTCCTGATGTCTCGCTAAGATCCATTCTTCACCATGTTTAACCATAATAACAACGTACTTCAGGTCAACTTCTTTTTCCTTATCCAAATCAAAAAAGTTTACCTGCAATTATATCCCTCGCCTTCCCACCAGCCTCAAACATTCTTTGCCACATCCCATGCCAATTTAAATTCTGCTACATTCCGATACCGCTGCTCCCTCACCGCACTGACGGCCCGTAAAGCTACCTCGTAGAGGGCTTGACTGGTTTCCCATTTTACAAACGATCGATCGGATGCTCCTCCTAATAAAACAAATGCTGTGGCGCCCATATTAAATACATTCGTAACTTCATCAATCGGCGCATCCAAGCTAAACTCTTCCGGTGACTTGAATCTGGATGAACCCCAGAAGTTCTCTCCCAGATCATTTACAGTAGGCTTACGTCTATAATAATCAATATCACAAATTTTAGTTCCATCGTTTACAAAGTCATATAGAATACTTCCATCATAAAAATCAACAGCCACATAACCCTGTAACTCCACATGTTCATGAAACGAAATGATTACATCTAATGAAGACAGACGTTTTTCAACGGATAATTGCTTATAACGAAAAAAAGGCGACTCCGGGTGACTCAGCTTCGCTTCTCCCGCAAACAGCCAATGCGAATGTAAACATTCACCTGCAAACCAATCAAAAACTGCTACATACCCCGACTCAACTTCAAAATGCGACAGTAGCGGGATCAGCGTATCATATCTAAGTTCGTGATATAACGGAATAGCTTCAATTAAACGGTTAACAGCATCCTGAGGATTCCCGGCATAAGTCAAAGGTCTCGCCCCAGCAAATTTCACAAAATACTTCTTCCCATGCTGCTCCACAGCAAAAGAAAGATTTCCGGAGTCTTGCTGATCGAATACTTTAAACACTTTTCCCAGCTTAGTTAACCAAGTAAAATCACAGGCTTCCTGCAATTGAAAAGTTACGGCATCGATTTCATATGTATAATTTTTTTCGCGCAAATTAACCTCCTGCATTCACTTTCTAGATTAAATTTATAAGCTTCATTCATGGTCTTGTTCGATATTTAATCACTAGAATAATAACCAGCAATACAACACATAAAGACATCGTATTCGTAATCAAAAAAGCTAATCCAACCCCCGTAACCGCCAAACTGATCGCATAAGCTTCCATTAGACTAATCCCGAGCAGCATAAGTAAATACGATTTGAGATTTAAATCGGCTACGGATTTTGATTTGAGGATTTGAACAATCTGCGGGATCCATCCCAAAGAAAGAATCACTCCACCTATTAATTGCATGATTGCAAACATAAGAGCACCTCCACGGTTTTATACAGTTGTATTCCGGGTGGCTCAATCTGGTTCCATTTCATGTAAAAAAACAAATAACACTAAGCAAAGTTTAATTTCCCTGCATCTTGCAGCTTACTATACGCATAAGAGGCCGCACCTATAGTTCCTGCTCGACTCCCAAGCTCTGCTTGAACAATTTCACACTTCCTGCTTGATAGCTTCAACGCATGCTGATGTACAGTCTCTCTTACAGATTGGAGCAATTTATCTCCCGCAGCTGCCATTCCCCCACCTACAATAATAAGATCCGGGTTGAGGATATTCACAACATTCGCTAATCCAAATCCAAGTATAGTTCCAGTCTCCTGCATTACTTCCATAGAGAGAGCGTCTCCAAGTTCGTAAGCCTCAGATATCATTAACGCGGTAATTTGCTCATCTTGATCCTTAGTCCAAGTCTGAATAACACTTGTTCGTCCTTCTTTCAGCTTCTCTTTAAAAGTATTCACCATGCCAATCGCGGATACATAACGCCCCAAACAACCGGAGCTTCCACATTTGCAGGGACGCCCGTTCCTGTACATATTCATATGCCCAATTTCACCAGCGCTATAAGATGTACCGTAGATCACTTTTCCATCGTTCACAATACCCGACCCTAATCCCGTTCCCAAGGTAATCAGAACCAGATTGTTATACCCTCTCCCTGCACCTTGTTGCCATTCACCATAAAGATTAACCCTAACATCGTTATCAATAAAAGTAGGAAAGTCATAGAATTTTTTCATCTCATCTACAACATGTACATGCTCCCAATCCGGAAAATTCGGTGAGAAAAAAGAAATTCCCGTTACTGGATCCAGTAATCCCGGCACTCCGATCCCCATTCCTTCTACCAAATCCAATGCAATATTCGCTTCATCCGTGATTAAACGTACAGCTTCTCTAATCCGTCCCAACACATGGGCTGGGCCCTTAGCAGCCTCTGTTGGTATAGATCTTTCTTTTACAGCTATAAAATCAGTATCGTAAATCCCTGCTTTAATATTGGTTCCGCCAAGATCAATCCCTAACATATACCGTTTCATAAAAACCTCCAGAATTAGATATTCTATTGCTTTCGATTAAGTTCTAGTACTAACTGCCGCTTCCGTTTCAGCTAACATCAAGCGGTTCACACCCATCTTAATCTGATTCTCGGTGAGATTAGAATAACCAAGTAGAAAGACAGGACCTTGAGGTTTACTGCCCACAAAATAAGAAGACGCAGGATAGACCCGAACTCCATATCGTAACGCCAATTCAGCTATGCGATGCTCTTCGGCATTGGATTCCAGCTCAATCAATAAATGAAGACCCGCCTCTTCCCCATAATAGCGGACACGACTGCCAAATTCAGCATCCAAACTTTTTACTAGACAAGCCCTGCGGGCAGCATAAAGTTTCCCCATCTGCGTAACATGCCTTGCATAATGTCCATTCTGAATAAATTCCGCCAACGCTTCCTGATCCAGAGCAGAAGACATACGATCTGTTATCCATTTGACCGCCAAAAAAGGTTGAATCAGAGTCGGAGGCAATACAACATAACCTATGCGCAGAGAAGGAAATAACACTTTACTAAAACTGCCTACATAAATTACTCTACCGTCCACATCTAGTCCAGCAAGTGATGATAGCTTCGAACCCTCGTACCTGTATTCACTATCATAATCATCTTCAATAATAAAAGCTTGATTGGCTTTGGCCCATTCCAGTAACTGCACTCTTCGTTTCATCGACAGGGTCACCCCAAAAGGAAACTGATGCGAAGGAGTGACATAAGCTAGTTTTGGTTTTTTATGAGGACCATCTTTGATGTGATCACACCTTGCTTGGAGCTCATCTACAGAGATACCCTCTAGGTCAACTCTGATGGGTGTAACCACCGCTCCAGCGAACGAAAAAATCTCCCGCACAACGTTATGTGATGGATCTTCAACAATAACATGATCACCTTTTGAAACAAAAATTCTCGATAATATATCCAATGCCTGCGTTGCCCCGGATGTAATCACAATTTGCTCCGGAACCACGGGCATCGAACGTGTGGACCGTAATAAACGTGCAATCTCTTGGCGTAGTCCCAAAGAGCCCTCGACCGGGCCGTAACCCAAAGTATCAGGAGATGCACGACGGCAGGCATTCATTAATGCTTTTTGCCACTGATCCATTGGAAAAGCGTCCCATGCAGGTACACCGTGCCGAAAATTACATAATACTGTGTTCAAGTCGTTTTCTATAATAGAAGTAGGATTGAGTGTAAGGAAATCAGGACCTTTCGTTATAAAATTGTAAGGGTTCTCAGAATTCTGGGGATCTTTCTCCTTTACCGGCAGTCCCGCTATATAGGTTCCTGCCCCTTTTCTCATCTCCAGATAACCCTCTGCTTGAAGTAGCTCGTAGGATTGAAGAATTACACTTCTGGATACTTCCAGTTGATTAGCCAAAGTCCTTGATGGAGGCAGTGAATCCCCCCCACTTAAAGCTCCTGAATGGATAGCATTACGAATCTGCTCATAAATTTGACGGCTTAATGGAATGGGTCTTTGTTTATCGAGAGTAATCAGCAATTCATGCTTCATAAGATTTCCTACCCTTCTAATCCGGGTTTTCTTAATGGTACATAGTAAGGATTTTTACAATTAGTGCTGCAGAAACAGCACCTAAGATCACGAGTAACAGCGGGATTTTCCTAATTAATACCAGTATAACAGCGACTATACCCGAAGCGATACCTACAAGATTGTCATCTGCGTCCACCTGAAATATCCCAGGAACCGTTAAAGCACTAAGAACCGCGATAGGCAAATATTCCAACAAAGCTTGGACTTTGGAAGAGCCATTCGTATGCTTTGTCAGCAGCAAAGGTACAAAACGAAATGAAAATGTAAGGATTGCCATCCCGATAATGATCAGAATAGTCATACGGATACCTCCTTTTCTACTTCAGCTTGCTCTCGAAATAAGGAGCCTACTGCCATACCCATTAACATAGCTGCAATTATCGAGGAGTTTCCAAGTACGGGATGTAGGAGCCATGAAGAACCCGCCGCTGCTAAACATATGGCCAAATTCCGAAGGCTTCCCTTTAGTTGTGGCACTACTAGTGCTATCAGTAAGGCATATAATGAGGTGTTCAAAGCAGGTAAGTATATAGCCGGAATGTAGGATGCCAGCGATATTCCCGCAGCTGTTGCCAACAAATTTGCTATATACGGAGGAATTTGTAGACCCAGCAAATATGGAAGAGTTATATTTTCTTTTGAATGATTGCGGGGGATCATACTAACAGCGTACACTTCTTCTGTTAAACTGAATCCAATCCAGACTTTTGCCAGTGGATTGATTGTACGGTCAAGCTGACCCCCAAAAGATAGGCTGATAAACAAATATCTTAAATTAATGATCAACGTAAGCAGCAAGATCATTGGAGCGGCGGCCCCAGCGGCAAGCATTTTTACGCCAATAAATTGGCTGGCTCCCGCAAATACGAGCGCTGACAATAAGAACACTTCCAGACTCCCCAGGCCTAATCCCTTACCGACCAATCCAAACGTAAAACAAGCAGGAATAAATCCTGCAACAATAGCTACAGAATCCTTAAGACCCGTTCTAAACATCACTTTCTGATCACTCATAAGTTTCTCTCTCCCTTATCGTTGTCCCTAGAGAGAGCATACTTGAATACAATTCTGGTGGAAATAACCGCACGGGTGCGTATGTACCCTACCAATTTCTTGACATAGAAAAAGACCGCCCGCTAAGAGAGCGATCTTTAAGAAGGTTAAACCTCCTGAGGACTTTCCACAATCCCGCTGATTTCTTGTTGAATTTGGGATTTAATCTGATCTACATGGTCAAAATCTGTAGCTGCGGCATAGATTGTCTTTAACTCATCCAAAAATACTTTGGCATCTGTCAGATGTTGAATGGATTGTTTCATGGTGCTGGAATATCGCTCTTTAATACCTGCGATGGCTTCGGCAAAAGCTTCATCCGTACCTGGCTGTATGCACCGTGAATACATATCAACAATCTCGTCAGAGGCACAGTCAGGGAAATACTCATGCGGAGCTGTACTGTCAAAAATAGCAAACCCAAGCTCGCGTACGATAATCATATCAAGACTGTTCGGATCAAAACCACAGTGGTAAATCTCAACATTGACACCACGTTTTATTCCTTCAGCCGCCAATTTTTTTAAAAGTGTAGATTTACCGGAACCCGCGCGACCTTTTACGAGATATCTTTTTAGGCCTACGGTTAAATTAGGTACAAAATCCACGGCACCCTTAGGCGTAGCTGCACCTAAAAAACGGTGATCCACCCGGCTTGCTTTTTCGAAGTTCTGATCACCATACAGAAGTTGAATATACTCCTGAGTCAGCTCATCAGCGGCTTGGAAATTCATTGTCGCAATATAAATCGCTTCCCATTCGTCATGAATGCGGAGTGCTTCAGCAAAGCCTGAATAAGCGAGTTCATGCTCTTCCGTGTACTGATCAACTAAGCTGTCGATCTCAACACAACGCTGGCTTAACTGGAGCGTATCGACGGCCTGCTCCAAATTCACATGTACGATGGCCTCTTCAGGCACTTCTGGCTTAATAACCCGTGGAGCCGTACCATCTATAATTCCTACTTTTAATTCAGGAATAACCACTCCGTCGAGTGAATCATTATCTGACGCTGTGTGAATTAACCAGATCTCATAACCTTGTTGAACCAGGAGATCTCCGATTTCTCGAATGATTCTAGTTTTCCCCGTACCGGGGCCTCCTTTTAAAACAAACAAACGTGTTAAACCTTGCAATGACGACTCATAGAGGTTAGAGAAGCCGTGAGCTGTGTTGCCGCCAGCAAAGAAATTCAGGATTGTTCCGTCCATAATCGCACACCTTTCCGGGCTGATGTCATGTTTCATTGTTCATCTTATTAACATACCCAGGGAAAGGTGACGCTTTGAGTGAGATGTGGTTTCGTTAGCCGGTTCAGTTACAAATAAAACGATCCAAAAACCTCTTAATGACGGGAACATCAGGAGGAGACAGCTCGCTTGGCAATTCTTCATAATTAAAAAAACGCAATTCTTGCACTTCAATTCCATCTACTTTTAGCTCTCCATCAAAGTCTATGCATAGATATGCAGCCACAACATTATATACTTCATCACCGTGCGGATATTTATAATAAAGATCTTTTCCAGAGAACATGTCGAACAATTCAAGACCTTTGGCTGTTAAGCCTGTTTCCTCAAAAAGCTCCCTCTTAGCGACCTCTTCTAAAGTCTCCCCAAGCTCCATCGAGCCACCTGGCAGACCCCAGCATCCGTTGTCCATTCTACGTTGCAATAATAATTGATGATTGCTGCACAGTAAAACACAGGCACCTGCCATTATAAGCGGTCTGGTACCTACCAGCTTTCTTAACTCCATAATATAATCGCTCAATAAACTATCCCCTGTCTTCTAATAGGCTCAAATACCCTACGTTAATAGAAGTTCATTTCTTTTTCTGCACATGAAAACCTTTGTCTTGCGCGTAATTTTCAATGCTCCAAATACCTATTCCCCGCTCTCGCGCCTTATCCTGAATCGCTCGAAATTGATCTACGTATTTTGTATTAGGTGCAAATACATAGGCTACACGTGCATAACCCTGCTCTAGCAGAATCTCATTGAACATTTTCCCATCTATATAGAGGTAACAAAGTAGGCGGCCATATTTGTCGCGCTCCGATACATCTAGTTCAATTTGTACATCTTTATCCGTAAGCATCTTTTTGGCGAAATCAGAAGCTTCTAGCGAAAATGGCTGTGGTTCAGGGATATTCGGATTCACTGACTCTGGAGTATCGACCAGCAATAAACGAATGGTTTCCTTTTTGCCGCCTATAGTCAGCTTCATGGTGTCACCATCGACTACTCGTGTTACCATTGCATCTATTAAACGTTTGTTGTCCTCTGTTGTATTCTCTGGCGTAGGCTTCAAACCAGAACTGGAATCAGCCGTAATCGTCGGAACTGGTTCTAAAGTAATCTGCTCGGCTAAGTTGCAGGCAGTTGTTGTTCCAAGTAAGAGTGTGATGGATAAAAAGCTTTTTACAAGATAAATCTTATTCATTGTTAACCTCTTTCTTATACACGTATGTAATTTCATGGGGTCTATTAAAAGTAAATTAAAACACTTAAAAACACAAGACTGTACTACCAATCATAGAAATAGCGACAACCATGTACCAGAAAAAAGATACTTGGCTATCGCTGTTTCGCCTTTACTCTACTTCCACCACGTTTAATTTGGAAATCTTTATTTTGATAATGATCGATAAGAAAGCAAGCAGAGAAAACACAATTCCGATCCAGATGAGTTGATGTATTCCTGCATGAGAAATAAACCAACCACCGAAAGCAGTCCCTATAGTAATTCCAAGGTTGGAAAATGAGATAAACAAGCTGTTACCGAATTCGGGAGCTTCTTTCGCTTCGGTCGTTAACCATGCTTGACTGACTATCAATCCGCCGGAATGCACTGCCCCCCAAATGATTATAATAACAACCATCGGAAGGAAATAAGAACCTAGATAATACACGAACAAGTAAGTTCCCGCATATAACAGTGGAAACATAATAACGGTTTTTGTAATACCATTATGCAAAAGGCTTCCAAATAAAAAATTCCCAAAAATCATGATTATCCCAAAGGCCATCAACATGATACTAATCCATGACCCGTTCATATGTGTTACCTGCCCAAGATATTCAGCAAAGTAACTGTACACAGAAAACATAGCTGCAAAGATAAAAATAACTGCCACAATATTTAACCACAATAGGGGTTTGCGTAAAATGCTAAGTTGTTTACCATATGACATTTTTTCTTTAACTGGCATGGAAGGAAGCCAAGCTAGTATTCCTAAAAAGGCAATTATACTTACAAAAGCTCCAAACAGAAAAGCGACTTCTAACGAAATTTTGTCTGCGAGATAAGAAGTCAAAGGCACACCAAAAGCAAACCCCACCGTTATTCCGGCGAAAACCTTTGTCACCGCTTTGGTGCTCTTTTCCGGAGGGACAAGTTGGGCAGCGGTAACAAGTGCAACTGAAAAAAACACGGGATGAAAAATAGCAGGGATAATACGGAAAATCAGCATTACTTCAAACATGGTCGTATACGCATAAACAATATTTGAAATTGCAAAAATAAGCACAGCAGTTAATAGAATTACTTTACGATTAATTCCAGAAGCCAATAAGGTCAGAAATGGACCTGAAATAGCAACAACTAAAGCAAATACACTTACAAGCCATCCAGACTGAGAAGTTGATATATTAAATTTTTGAGTTACCTGTGGCAGAACACCTATAATCCCCATTTCCGTTGTAATAATGCCAAATACGCCTAAAGCCAAAATAATAATAAGTAAAGGGTTAACCTTTTTCATTTTAAAATAATCCTCCATTTATATTTACATATTTAGATTTGTAGATATGTAATATCAAAAAAAAGCCCTTCCTCCTCTCTCCTATAGTTTCTCTTTAATATAATCGGAAAATTCTTGAATTGTCTTTTCGTTTCGACGATAATACGTCCACTTCCCAATTCGCTCAGATTCCAGCAAACCAGCTTTTTGCATGGTCAATAGATAGCTCGAAATAACCGACTGTGCAAGCCCCGCTTTAGCTTGAATATCTCCCACGCAAATCCCGATTCGAAAATTTAGGCCTTGTTGTAAATAAGGCTTTTCATCAAAAAATTCCTCGGGAGTTTTTAGCCACATCATAATTTGACTACGAGTCTCGTTAGACAACGCTTTGAATATCAATAAAGGTTCCATGTGTTCCATTATATCTATTTTTATAGATTTGTAAATACAAAAGATGCCGATCTCTCGTTGTTGCAATATTATTATGTAGATTCATGTTTCGTATCGAATTGTTCGTTTAGTGTATTAAATATTTCCAAAACAACCAGCAAAGTAGTACGGATACCCACGAAATGAAACCAAAAATCATCACGATTTTGTTCTCACTCCATCCGTATTTTAAGCTGAAATGGTAATGGATCGGAGCCATCCGGAATAGCCGCAGCTTCGTCCGTTTGTAGTACCAAACTTGTAAAATGACCGACAACTGCTCCGCAAAATAAACGAAAAACAAAATCGGAAGCAAAAGCTCAACCTTTTCAATGACAGCCAGAACGGAAAGGGAGCCACCGATCGCCAGTGATCCAGTATCGCCCATAAACGCTCTTGCTGGATAAATATTGTAAAGCAAAAGCCCTAGCAGACAACCGATCATAACAAGTGAAAATGTCTGCACTTCAGGTTTGTCCGAAATCATGAAAAAGAAAAAATACGATGGTATGGCAACATTGATCAGTAGCCCATCGAGACCATCTGTAAAATTGATGGCATTCGCGGAGCCGACCACAAACAGCAAAATGATGGCCACATAAAGGTACACAGGCAACTGCAGATTTTGCCCTTTAAATAACTCGATATCACTCGTCAAACCGAACGATTGGAACAACACATATATTATAATTCCAGTAAAAAGAAATTGAAGCACTAGTTTTGAGCGACCACTGATGCCGGATGGATTTTGCCAAAAAGCCTTTTTGAAATCATCCAAAAATCCGACTGAACTAAACAACAAAAACGTAACGCATAAGAGTAACATTAGAGGCCCGGGTTGAAACTGCAGCGAAATCGCTATCCCGATAAGCAGGATCAACCCTGCCATTAGTGGTGTACCCCGTTTGGCCTGATGCTCTGGTGGAAGCTCGGCACGAATCGGCTGCGTTAACCTCAGTCTATGCAGCGTCCAGATTAATAGAGGCGTAAACACCGCCACCAGAAGAAAAGACAGGCCGGAAACAGCCAGAATCCCATACATATAACGAACTCCCCTCTTTGAAAAAGATCAGTTTTATAATTCTCACAAAATATTTCTAGAGTTAATGAGGTCGTCTGTAATTATGTACTCTTTTCATCTGTTGATAAAGAGAAATTATTCTATTTTTATTTCCTGTTTTCTGGTGTGTAACAGCTGAGAGTTTTCTATAAGCAGATCTCAAAGCATAAACTTGCTCAATGAGAAAGTTTGCACTTTGGGCAAGTTTACATTAGTATATAGTCATTAATCCTAATCTTCACCACAATTACAGCTATATGGGAGGTGTATACATAAATTATGATTAAACAAACGTTGAGAGATTTCAAAAAAGAAGCCACAGAAAAAGCGCTAGCTGAAGCGGCATTCGAACTTGCACTTGAACATGGGTTGGACGGTTTTGTTGTTGAAGATATCGTGCAAAAAGCCGGCTACTCCAGAAGAACTTTCGCAAACTATTTCACATGCAAGGAAGAGGCAGTTGCGAGGGGAGCAGTTACCGTACGGAACACGAATGAGTATGAGGAATTGCTCACCAAAATCCCTGAAAATGCCTCCTTGCTTGACACCCTATATCAGCTAATAAAGATGCAACTTACAGCTGAGCTTATAGGGAGGTTACGTGAGCTTTCATTACTATCCCGAAAATTTCCAGCTCTCGAGCCCCATTATCTAAGAGCAATACACCTTACGCAAACTGGAGCACAAAAAACATTGTTGCACTTGTCAAATGGTAAGTATGACGAGGTCTATACTTATCTGCTTATAAATTCGGTTTACGGAACTGTACTTCCCTTAATTGACGGAAAACTTAATGTGCTGCTTCCGGGACAAACGACGAGCGACGATCCAAGTCCTGAAACGCTTACGTTCGATCAATTTTTGGAAACTATTTACGGATATTTACGCAACGGATTCTAATAGGCTAACCATCAGTTTTCATCATCGAGGGAGTGTAAAATAGATACATGTCAACATTATTGTACAGAGTGGGAAAAACCGCTTATCGCAAACCTGGGTACTTCATTTTAGGTTGGATTTTAATTTTAGGAATTGTCATCTCTATGATCAGCATGAATGGTATTCATATCAGTTCGGAAATGAAGATTGAAGGCACAGAATCGCAAAAGATTTTGGATCAATTAGCAACAGAACTTCCGGCTGCATCTGGTGGACAAGGGAGTGTCGTGTTCAAAGCACCTCAAAACGAGCGATTGGATACGCCAGAACGTTTGGCAGCGATCACTAAGGGTGTTAATGAGGTTTACGGTATAAACGAAGTGATTAATCCTGCAGATTATGCAGCGGAAGCAAGTAGTTCAACTACTGAGGCAACTCAGGCTGCCAGTATGGATCAGTCTGCAGCAGCCACAGCACCCCTTTCCTATGGTCCTCTGATGGCAGATGGCGTTCCAGTACCTGGAGTTATTCTTTCCGCAGACGGTAGAATTGCATTGTTCCAATTCCAGTTTACTATTGAGCAATCTGCTATCTCTCAAGATATTTTCGATTCTGTAATTGATACCGTCAAGAATGTCGAGAAAGATACTAACATTACTGTACTGCCAGGCGAGACACTTAAATCAGTATCTATCGGTGTAGGATCAGCTGAGATTGTCGGACTTGTCATTGCTGCAATTGTTTTGCTGGTGACGCTTGGCTCTGTCGTTGCAGCAGGTCTGCCCCTTATAACTGCACTGCTTGGAGTCGGCATCGGTGTGGGTGGAGCATTTTCTATTTCCAAATTCATTGAAATGCCTAGTGTCACTTCCGTCTTGGCGCTTATGATTGGATTAGCCGTCGGAATCGATTATGCTCTTTTCATTGTAAATCGCCAACGCCGGATGATTATTGATCAAGGATTAAGCGCACAAGAAGCTGCGGCTAGAGCTATTGGCACATCCGGCAGCGCCGTATTTTTCGCCGGTTTGACGGTTATTATCGCTCTCTGCGGTATGCTTGTAATCGGGCTCACTTTCTTATCTACGATGGCGTTAGTAGCAGCAGCTACCGTCCTCATCAACGTATTTGTTGCCTTAACCCTATTGCCGGCATTGCTCGGATTGGTGGGTGAACGCATCTGTTCGCCTAAAGCTCGCAAGAAAAACAAGGATCATCATAAAACGGGTAACCGCGGTATAGCGGATAGATGGGTTAAATTCATCATCAAGTATCGTTGGGTCACTATTGTTGCCATCGTCGTGGTACTTGGCGTAGCAGCAACCCCCATAGCGAAAATGGAAATGGGCATTCCCGGAGCTGCCTCAGCGAATTTGGACACGGTAGCAAGACAAAGTTATGATGCTATATCCGAGGGTTTTGGAGAGGGGTTTAACGGACCACTTATTCTGGTTGCAGAACCAAAGAATTCTTCCACTCCAGTCACTCCGGAGCTTCTGGGAAATCTTGTAAAAGAGCTCCAAGCTCAAAAGAATGTCGCGCAGGTGACTCCTCTGGGCATGACTAAGGATTTAGCTATCTTCAGTCTGATTCCAGAAACGGGTCCTAGCGATATAACAACCAAAAATCTGGTGAATGATTTACGGGCTGCGGAATCTAGTATCGCTCAAAGTAATGATGTTAAACTCGGGGTTACCGGCTTTACCGCTGTTAACATCGATATGTCGGCCAAACTGGCAGATGTATTTCCCATTTATGTAGGAATCATCATTCTCCTATCGCTCATTATTCTTCTGTTGGTATTTCGTTCGATTATCGTTCCTATCAAAGCTACGATCGGCTTTCTGCTTAGCATACTCGCTACCTTCGGGATCACCACAGCCGTGTTCCAATGGGGCTGGCTCCATTCTCTCTTCGGTTTTGACACCGGTGGACCATTGCTAAGCTTTATGCCAATCATCGTTACGGGTATCCTGTATGGGCTCGCGATGGACTATCAGGTTTTCCTTGTCAGTTCCATGCGTGAATCGTACGTTCATGGTCATGAGGGATCAGAGTCCGTTGTTCATGGATACAACCAGGTGAGTCGTGTCGTAGTAGGCGCTGCTATAATTATGATCTCCGTTTTTGCAGGGTTTATTTTTACGGATGATGTCATGATTAAACAAATTGGCTTTACACTGGCCGTAGGGATCTTAATCGATGCCTTCATCATTCGTATGGGATTAGTCCCTGCTGTAATGTCTATTTTCGGCAACAAAGCTTGGGCACTTCCAAAATGGCTCGACCGTATTCTGCCAAACCTGGATGTCGAAGGCGAGAAACTGATTGCTACACTCAATGCTAAAGACAAATCTAATTCCATGAAATAGAAACAATAATAAACAGCCTGAGTCCTGTATTCCTAGGGGTTCAGGCTGTTTTGTTTCTGTAGTTAGATTCGCTTCCCATGAAACGATGTTGGAGATAGAGCTTAATAATTAAGGATTATAGCGGGGCGTACACCGTAACAAGCTAAGTTTACATGTCCGTAACTGCGAATACTGCTACGAGTACCTACAAAATACGCACGTGAAGAAATCGCAGGTTGAGTTCTCAGCCACCACCATGAGCAGCCAAACTCTTCATCCTTCTCAAGGATATAATCAGCTTTGACTTTTTTATCATACACATATAATTTACATCCATCGTTCTTTTTCACTTTGGAGAATCCCGTTCCTATCGCCCTACGCTTCGCACGTAAAGTATCTTCACCAAGTTTAAAGGTCCATTCATTCGCCTCCGAAACACTGAGCAGAAAAATCTTATCTTCCGTGTTTATACTTCCCTCTCCGTTATCTGTGCATTGGGTAGTCTTGATGAGCCTGTGCTCGGAGTCATTAAAAGCGGCATTATAAAACTCATCGTTCAACCACTTTCGCAAATCGGAGTCATGCCATGTAACATCAACATATTCACCGTGATACCGCCTGCAGTCCAAAATGTACTCGCTCAAAATGAACAGCTCTCTACCTGAATTTTGCAGCACCCGCCACTTTATCGGCATTTTGTCTGCTCCGTCCGCCATTTGCGGATAAGAGCCAATAGTAATTATTTCGCCGGGTTTTGCCCGCTCGTACATGGGAGTAAGATTAGCATTTTCATTACAAATCATAATAATAAATTCTGTAGTTCCTTTAACGATTTCAGCTTCCCGGCTAAATCCTTGTTTTTCATACAAGCGTATCGCTCTATCGTTGAACTTCGCCACTGTCAGCCGCTTTGGTTTTTCCTCGAATCTCTCATTAATATAGTTAAGGACTGTTGTGAAAAATAGAGTCCCATTCCCCTGTCCGGTTAACTCTGGCTTCATTCCTAAACCCACATCTATAAAATCCTGAGAATATGTATATTTATCATTTGGAACCTGTGCCGGACTTCCTACACAGAAGAATCCGATCAATTGTTTATTTGCATCAAGTACAGAAAAAAATGCTTCCTCTAGCATTTCACTTATAGCTTCAGGAGTTGTTTCATTATTGTAAAAATCATAGGGTGGATCATATTTCCAGCTTAAAATATCCCTAGCAGCATCAGCATTCAGCTTTTCCACGTAAAGTTCCATTTCACATCCCCCTTTGTTTTCAAAATCGATAAGTCCCTAAGTATCTAGCTCCGCTAACCCCTGAAGAATTGTCTCTACATCACCATCAGGATTTAACGCTTTGATCATCTCTTTTGTAATGGCTGCCCCCTCATAAACTTGTGCAACAACCTCTAAAGGGAGTGTGAGTTCAAAATAACCTTCGGCAAATTCCACAAAATCCTCAGCTGTGCGGAAAATAGTCCCTAGCAAAAAGTCCGAACCATCTTCTACCTCCGCTGGAATTTCTACCTTCCCCTTCTGCCACGTCAAGTCGTTATTTTCACGCCAAAAACAAAAAGTAACATCATCCTTAGCTATCGCCTCATCTTCCAGTAAAGACAATAGCGAGGTTGGGACCTCTTCATAGATTCCTGGCCAAACTTCATGTTCGTCACGCGCATATGGACTTACTTCGGACTCATGATCAAAACCTTTAATTATCGTTCCTTGAGGTGTAAAAATAATAAACAAATTATCACCTGAGCCATTATCGATCGATGCTAGAGAAACATTCTTATCAAATATAGAATCAAAACTATGATAGCGAAGCCAGTCCTCTGGACATAAGACAATATTTAGAGAAGCAAGTATTTTCATAAGTTTTTTTAAGTTTTCGGGTGCTGGTAAAATATCTAACACATTCATCTATGATTCCTCCCCAATGTAGATATTAATGATTTTAGCATATTCATGAATTCCGGGTAAAAAAAAGACTACCCGAAGGTAGCCTTTCCAACTTAACAAAACACTAGCTTAACTTAAGAGCCCGCACCTTTATATCTTCGTACGCCATAACTCCAGGCTAACAAACCAATCCCCAGGAATATAGCGCCTACTACAGGTGTCATCAGAGCAAGGCTGGTCATCTCCTCCCGCTGTAGAAATAGCGCGGCTGGATACACTCCGACGAATGCAAATGGAATGATCCAAGTAAGCAATACCTGTATAGCACGATTGTAAATCGTTACCGGGTAACGGCCATAAGTCTGAATGTTGTACATTAACGGAAGAATGCCAGTAGGAGCATCCGAATAGAAAGACAATGAAGTCAACGTTGTGTAAATCCCCGTATAGATGGCGACCGCACTTAACGTTAGAATGATCAGAGCCGGTATCGTCCACCATTCAAAGGGAAGACCCAGATTGCTGCCACTGATGGCCATAATAATAATACCTATGAATGAGCCCATAAGTGCTGGTGGATCAACATTTTCCAAAAAGATCTGGAACAAATTATGAGCTGGGCGTGTCAAAATACGGTCCATCTCACCTTTAACGATGTAACGTTCACTAAATCCCCATAGATTCACAAAACAACTAAACACCCCAAAAGGCACCATAAAGAATCCATAAACGAACACTACTTCATTCTGATTCCAGCCGCCCAGGCTATCTGTATGCATAAAAATCACGAGAATAAAGATAAAGTTGGTAGCTTGAAAAAGTAAGTCTGAAATGACCTCTACCCAAAAGTCAGCGCGATAGGTGAGCCGGCTCTTCATATAGTTTTTGATATATTCAATTAATAATCCCAGGTAATACATGTTTCCTCAACCTCCCTGCACGAAGAGACGCTGCCGCGCCGCATGATATAACCAGACAATTGGAATCAGTAATACCAGGAACCAAATAATTTGTATCCCTAATACATTCCATATTCCAACCCCTTGCACCCGTCCCGTAAACACTGAACCTGGCAAGTAGGTAATCGCCTGAAACGGCAGCACCTCAAGTACGGAAGATAACCAGTTAGGAAACAGACTGATCGGTACGATTAAGCCGGAGAATAAGTCTACAATCACCCGCTTCATTCGCATCATGCCTTCATTATTTTCCACGAAAAATGCCGAGAGCCCTGTAATGATATTGATCTGTGAATTAATTAAAAAGCTGAAAAAGAGCATCACCAGAAACCCTGCCCAAGCAGATGGCGCTGTTGGCAATTGTACCGGGAACAGCAACATCGCTATGGCCATGCCGGGAATCATAAATAAGAGGAAGCGGAACATTCCCTCTCCAAGACCTTGCATCATTTTGACTAAGACATAGTTATAGGGCCTTATAAACTGGATAGCGATACTTCCATCACGGATATCCGTAGAGATCTCGCGGTCTAGGTTATTAAAATAAAAGGCTCTAGCCATCCACGACACAGCAACATATGATGTCATTTGCGTTGCAGTAAAACCACCCAATGAATCCCCATTGCCATAGATGGCCATCCAAGTGAAATAGTTAACCCCAATATTCAGTGAATAGATAAGAATACCTGAGTAGTAGTTAATCCGATAAGCAAGCATGGTAAGGAAACGGATGCGTATAAAATCTAAGTAAGCCCCGAATAGTAATTTACGGCTATTCTCCTGAGGACCGCCAGAAGATGAACCTCCTGAGGTGGAAGACATAGCTGTTGCAGGATTAAGCTTATCAGACATGTAAAGCCTCTCTTTCATCCTTCAGAGCGGCAGCCATTTCATCAGGCTTGTCTGCAGACCCGGATTGATAAATACTGCGAACAATATCGTCCGTATTGGTCTCAATGATTTTGATATCAGTAATGTCTGCTTTTCCCACTACTCTTCCTAATACATCCGATACATTTAGCTCTAGCGGTATCCAGACAGACGCCCCTAGATCGTTCTCCGCAGACCAAGTAACAGGCAATCCCTCTGTCCATAACTCAAGTTGCTGACGTTTCGTAGCATTTCCAAATTGAAATTGAACCTCACGTCCGGTTCCCCAGCGCTGCTTCAGGTCTTCCAGTCCTCCGTCATAAATGATACGGCCATCATCAAGCATTATCACTCGGGAGCAAAGCGCCTCAATATCTTGCAGGTCATGTGTTGTCAGCAGTATGGTTGTCCCATGCTCGCGGTTCATATCTTTTAGGAATTCACGGATCTCTGACTTCACCACAATATCTAAGCCAATAGTCGGCTCATCCAGAAATACAATCGACGGATTATGAAGCAATGCTGCTACTAATTCACAACGCATCCGCTGACCTAGACTAAGCTTACGAACCGGACGATTCAGCAGTTCTTGCAGCTGCAGCCGTTCGACCAATTCATCCAGCCGTTTCTTGAAATCTTGTTCAGACACCCGGTAAACCTTGCGTAGGAGCTGGAACGACTCAATCACGCCAATGTCCCACCATAGCTGACTGCGTTGCCCGAATACCACGCCGATATTTTTCACGAATTTCTCGCGCTCCAAATACGGAACATACCCACCTACTGTCAGGTTTCCGGAAGTCGGCACGAGAATACCTGTGAGCATTTTGATCGTGGTCGATTTCCCAGCACCGTTCTCGCCGATATAACCACAGATCTCCCCTTCAGGAATGGAAAAGGAAATGTCCTTCACCGCAGTCACTTCCGTATATTCCCTTTTAAACAAATCAGCGAAGGCCCCTTTGAGACCCTCGCGGTTTTTTTGTACTTTAAATGTTTTGCGTAAGTCTTGTACTTGAATAGCAGTCATATTGTACCTCACTAAGCTTAGAGTTGGTTCCCAGTACCCCATTATAATAGAAGAAGCGCAAAAGCACTACTTCAATCTTTACTTAGCCAGTCTTTCATTTAGTGAATGGGTGTCCTTCACAGCTTCTAAATGCCCTGAGCGAGCGACTTTAGTCCGCAAATATTTCTCGTTAAAAGAAGATACATCTCCCCATAACGCTACTCTCTTCACAGCATTCATCCCTGCAGCCTTGAGCGCATCCAATTTTTTCGGATTATTCGTGATCAGTGTCACTGGTTTGTGACGTAAAGTTTGCAGAACACTAATTGCTTCTTCGTAGTTTCTGGAATCGTCAGCAAATCCCAACTCTAAATTAGCCTCAACTGTATCGTATCCTTCTTCCTGTAAAAGATACGCTAAAGATTTGCTGAACAGGCCAATGCCTCTTCCTTCATGATTCGCGAGATAAAATAATGCCCCAGAGCCATGCTCAACAATCATTTTCATGGATTGATGCAGCTGGAATCCGCAATCGCAACGTTTACTGCCAAAAATATCGCCAGTATGGCAGATGCTATGCATCCGGATCAATGCATCCTCAGACCCTTCGAAATCGCCATATACCAACACACTGGATTGTTGTCCTTCTGCTAAGTTCATGGATGGCAAACGTGAAATTAAAGCTGCCGTTGCTTTACTGCTATCCTCTTGAAGAAGCTCTGCATCCGTTGTATTCAGCCAGTTGTACCATTTAAAAACAACGGTCTCGCCGTCTAAATTCACCGGTAACGTGATGGGTCCAACCAATATATTTGTGGAATTTGCTAAAGGAATTCGCATGATTTTATTCTGTAAAATAGAAGTGATTTCTGGTTTAATCATAATTACACCTTCCTCATTGTTCATCAATGCTTAGATAGAGCTAAGCATAAGGATAAAATATTAGTTAAATTATAAGTAACTATTTGTAAGTAAGTTTATCATTGTAATATAACTTCGTCAAGTTATAATATATCTTTAAATATTTATAATTACTTTATGTAAGTTTATGATATAATGAATGTCGAGGTGATATTATGAATGATTTCAACATGTGTCCTCGCTTTGAAAAAGCGGTAGACTTGCTAAGTAAACGTTGGGTCGCGCTTATTGTTTTCGTGCTTATGCCAGGACCACGCCGTTTTGGTGAAATTGAGAGCTGTCTGTCCAATCTCAGTGGCAAGGTGTTATCTGACCGATTGAAGGAAATGGAAACCGAAGGCATTATAGAGCGAACTGTATATCCCGAAATGCCAGTACGTATTGAGTACTCTCTAACTCCAAAAGGCACAGCGCTTGCTCCTATACTTGGTGAAATTGGAAACTGGTCTACCGAATGGATTGAGCTTGGTATTAAGAAATGATTCCCGCTACACAACTCAAAGAGCCCTAAATGTCCCGATCAGGAGACAAGAGGGCTCTTTTTGGATTAACATCCCCTTTATAAGTCTTTTCGCTCGAAGCGAAGTAGACCTATAACAAAAGCTAACAGGGTATATCCTATCGCATAAAAAATAAACATATTTGACGGAACCGTATTAAAATCCAGCAATCCATTCATGCTGCCGAACAATCCCATCATTCCACTCATTTCATTAGCGCTGAACAGGACGGCGGTCATTTTCCGCTGTAAACCATCCACTGGCATAAGCAGTGCCATCATTCCTGACAAATTATTTAATGTGTCAAGAACATCGGGTTCTAATCTCAGCGATCCTCCGATCTTATCAATCATCCCGCCTAACCAGCCTGCCCCATATAACATTGTCATAAAGACACCATTCCCCACTGCTGAGAAGAATCCAGAACCCAGCATAGAAATCGTAATTAGCAAAGGCACTACAGAGGAGAATAACAAAAATGATTTCAATAGGACTACGGCATCTCTAGGAACGGTGGCATGGATCTCAGTAATCCATAAAATAGAAATAAATAAAATCAGGGCATAACCGGTCCCAAGCGTCACATATCCAAGCCAGCGACCTGTGTACCATTTCCACCGCGGCAGCGGTCTTGGCAGTAAAGCCTGCATAACCCCTTGTTCCGCTTCACCTGCAATAGCTGAGAAGGAACTGAAGATCGCCAAAAAGGCGAGTACAAACGCGCCAAAAAAGAATCCAAGTGATAATATAAAAGCACCATTTGTAAAATTAGCTAAGAGATGCTCGCCACTGCTAATATCTGTTCTGTTCGGTATTCCACTTTGTCCGATCGTATTTGCCACAAACCAAAATCCTATAAGAAAGACAATGGTCATTAGCAATGTTAATACCATTACTCGTTTTCGCAGCAATTCCTTCCAGGTCATTCCTATGATTATTCTCATTCGTGTTCACCTCTGTGACTTAAGCCGGATACAGCACTCATAAACCAGTCTTCCAGACGTTCTCGCTTCCGTGAGACTTCATATAATGTCATACCCTGTTCAATAATTAACGTGTTCAGCCAGCCTACTTGCTCCTCATTCTCCAGTTCCGCTTCCAGCCAAACTGTGCTACTCTCCAATGTAGCTGGGATTGAAGCGCCTTTTTCAGATTGAGCTCCGATATCCGCTGAAACTTTGATCTGAAGTTCAGTGCTATCCTGTAACCAAGACAACAAAATAGGCGTAAAACCGCCCACTTTAAAATGCCAGCTTGTTCGCTTATTTAAGATCTCAGATACTTTCCCATGCCGCAGTATAACTCCGTTATTCAGCAGTGCCATCCGGTCGCAGAGGAGTTCAACATCCTCCAGTAGATGAGAGTTAAGAAAAATTGTAACTCCCTTCTCTTTTAGCCTCTGCAAAATATTCCGAACTTCCTGACGTCCAATCGGGTCTAGCGCCGATGAGGGCTCATCCAGAAAAACGATGGCCGGATTGTTTACAAGAGCGCAAGCAAGCCCTAATCTCTGCTGCATCCCTTTGGAATAATGTTTCACACGATCCCGTCCACGGTTTCCAATTCCAACTTCTGCTAGAAGCTCTGGAATTCTTTTGTCGGCTACAGATCGCTCTACACGGCAGAGCTTGGCATGCAGTCTTACTACTTCTTCCCCCGTAAGCCATTCTTGATAACGATATAATTCCGGTAAATATCCGATTTGGGACTTGGCTTCAAGTGAACCGATCTTATGGCCAAATAGAGTAGCACTACCCTTCGATGGACGAATGAGACCTACCAGCATTTTGACAAAGGTACTTTTCCCCGCACCATTAGGGCCGAGGAAGCCAAAGGCTTCCCCTTTCCCAACAGTAATCGTTACATCACGGCAACCACGTCCGTTATCATATTCTTTGGTCAAAGACTTCGCTTCTATTGCGGCCGCCGTCATTATTCAATCAACTCCCCTAGCTTCTCTAGAAATACAGCTTTATCTGTATACACGCTTCCTCCGTTGAAATCAAACAGTTGTCCGTTCTGTACCCAAACGGCCGAGTACACAATCCCTTGACTATATTCATTCTGATTCAGTAGAACCGTAGTATCTTTAATCTTTATTTGATCGGTATTCAGGCCTTTTACCAGTGGCAGAGGAATTTCACCCGATAAAATGCGGCTCTGCTTTAAGCTGGATTTCAGATAATCTGGCAGCAATGGAAAATCGATTATAGCTTCCAAAGCTTCATCAACCTTTATAGTTGGATCTACCGTAATTAAAGGAGTCTTCGTCTGTGTAAGATTAGCCCATTTATCATTATCCATCGAAAGATCATAATTCACGATCTCCGAAAGATCTAGTTTAATTTCTTTCCCATCTATGGCCTCTGGAAGAAGCTGTTTTGCACCCAATCTTTTCATTGCTTTATTAACTGCTTCAATATTAAGCTTCAAGGTTATTTCTTGTGAATTGGTTATATATGCGCTCTTCACATTCTCGAGCAAAGTTCCGCTTGGAAGTGTAAAACCTAGAGTCTCTTCCACCTGATCTAGCGGAATAATCCCTTTATTTGAACCAAAGGAACTTGTAAACACACCAAATTTGTTCATAGCTTCATTCATGGATTGACTTTCATTTACCTGATAAAAAATATCCCGGATATCATTTTCATTCACCACTGTAACTTCTTCCATCCGAAACTGATTCAGCAGCGATGCCATAGCCGTATTTCCTACTGGAGTTCCAAGTATAACCGCAAAGATAGCGGCACCTGCCACTGCTACTCCCCACTTACGCCGACGATTCATGCGAAGACGTTTGGATGGGCGATTTGCTGTTGGATTGTCATCCGCAGATTGAGGCTGGTCTATTTGCGGATCTGTTTTATCATCATCTTTCATATCATCCACAGACAACTGCTGACTCCACACAGACCATTTGGGACTTACAGGCTCAGACGCTAACTTGTTTTGCAATTTGACCCAGGCTTCATCTGTATGTTGATTATTATGATCTTGATTTAGCGGTTGTTTAGTCATTAGTAAACCCTCCTAAATAATTTGGAGCTTCGCTTATCTCGTTTTGTTATTCCGTCTGAGACAGTGATTTTGCTGCATTTTGTCTTAACCTCTGGGTTGCACGGTGCAGTAATGTCCCTACTACGGGAGGTCTTAGACCAAGCTCGCCTGCTATTTCCGCATAACTATAACCAGAGTATCTAAGCAGAAGCGCTTGTCTATCCCTGTCAGGCAGTTCGTTCAACCATTCATGAACATCCTCCTGATCCAGCTTACTGATTAAGACTTCCTCTCCTGAAGGAGGTGATTCCCCCACTTCGTATAGCTGTTCTTGTTTATTTTGCAGCCGCCGTTCCCTTGCTTTTTTGTCCAGATAATCATATCCAATACGAGTAAGGACTCTATGAAGCCAGGCACCGAGCGCTGCTGGATCATCTGGGGGGTTACGATACAATCTCAGAAAAACTTCTTGTGCCAAATCATCTGCTGCCGACTCATCACGAACCAAAGCGGTCAGCTTACGTCTGACAATAGGATAATGTTCATAGAATATTGCTTTAAAAATTTCAGATTCCGGAATTTCCATCTTGTAAATCCTCCTTATCAGCTGCAGCTATAAGTAAGACGACTTTCAATGCATTTTTGTATCAAGATTACGTAAAAAAAAGACAGCCCCTAAATTAATAAGGAAACTGCCTTCTAGTGTTTACCTAATTCGAATGTAACGATTAAGAATCTTTTTAGATAAAATACTCCGTTCCAGCCTAAGCTCCCAGAGCTGCTCTTTCCACTGAAACTGTTGTTCTGAATGTTCATTCTCCCGTAGCTTCTCAAACAGCTTCATGATCATTATGTTAATGGCATCAAACCTTGACCAAAGTTCTATTACACTTGCTTCTTGTGTCTGAGGACTTTCCGCTGCTGCACTAAGATTTTTTAAGCGCTCAATGATGTCAGCCTGCCACTGCCCATCTTTAATCGCCTTGGCGTAATTTAAAAGATCCAGATAATCATCGACTGACATGTGTACCGACTCCTTTGCTTACTTATACCAAGTATTATACTAGGCATTATCTATAAAGCAACCCTTTATCTCTGGACACAGCAAAAAAAACAGGACTGGTATGAGAACCAGCCCTGTTTAATGATTTCAACATGGTTAATTTAGTTATAACAGTTTTTGAATATCATCTTTAATTTGCTCTGATTTTGGACCAAATACGATCTGCACAGCCCCTTGACCCAGTCTCATGACACCGGAAGCTCCGAGCTGTTTCAATGCGGAATCTTTCACGGCTTTTTCGTCATTAACAATCAGACGAAGACGTGTGATACATGCATCGATATTGCGGATGTTTGATGGACCGCCGATGTTCTCAAGAATTTGAGCAGCTTTAGAAGATGATGAAGGCGTTCCATTACCTCCAGGTGGTGCTAACAGGCTTTCTTCCTCATCATCTTCACGTCCAGGTGTTTTTAGCTTGAACAATGAGATAATAAAGCGGAATAGTACATAATACAAGACGAAGAATCCAAGACCCACAGGAATAAGTATCCATGCATTAGTAGACAGTTTCAGGTTTACAAGATAATCGATCAAACCTGCGGAGAAACCAAAACCAAGCTTAACATCTAAAATGTACATCAAGGCCATGGAGAATCCTGTTAATAAAGCATGAACTCCGTACAAGAGTGGTGCTACGAACATAAAGGAGAACTCAAGTGGTTCAGTGATCCCTGTTAAGAAAGAAGCAATGGCAGAACCGATGAAGATGGAAGCAACCATTTTACGTTTTTCCGGTTTAGCTGTATGAATAAATGCAAGTGCTGCCCCTGGAAGCGCAAACATCATAATTGGGAAGAATCCAGTCATAAACATCCCAGCAGTTTTATCTCCAGCGAAGAAGCGATACAAGTCACCATGCACCAGTTCACCAGCTGCATTCGTAAAATCACCAATTTGGAACCAAGCAATCGTATTAAGCACGTGGTGAAGACCGAACGGAATCAGCAAGCGGTTAGCTGTACCGAAGATGAATGCTCCAACAGCCCCCAGTGACACAACCCAGTTCCCGAAGTCACTGATAACATCTTGTATCGGACTCCAGATCATACCCACAAATACAGCAAGAACCATCATAGAAGCTGCCGTAATGATTGGAACAAAACGTTTACCTGCAAAAAATCCAAGCCAATCAGGCATTTTTATATTGTGATATCTCTTGTATAAGAACGCTGCCCAAGCACCGGCAAAAATACCACCAAGCACACCCATGTTCAATACAACATCATCATTGATGAAAGAGAATTGAAGCGGTACGATAAGCAGAATCTTAGTCAGTACCATGTACGATATTACAGCTGACAAAGCTGCTACGGCGTCACCGGCAAATCCAATGGCAACCCCTACCGCGAAGATTAAGGCTAGGTTACCGAAGATCGCATTCGCTCCGGCGTTTAGAAATGGAGCAAAGTATTGATTTAGAAATCCACCAATGGTCGCTCCTAGCGGAATATCTTTTTCGTAGTTAAGCAAACCAAACCCTTGAAGAATAGCTGCCGCCGGCATGGTTGCAACAGGAAGCATTAACGACTTACCTAATTTTTGTAGAAAAGCCAACATTTAAAATCATCCTTTCGGTTCAATAGTAGTAGTGCTCTATAAACCAATTACTTTGAAGCCACGGTAAGAATCAGATCCTGTCCTGCTGTAACCTGACCATAATGTCCGCTTACTTGAGGTGGATTCTCCTCTGTACTGGTCACGATTACAGGCGAAATTGTGTCACAACCTGCCGCGCGAATTACGTCCAGATCAAATTCGATTAGAGTTTGACCTGCTTTTACTTGATCTCCAGAGGTTATATGACTGACAAAACCGTTGCCCTTGAGGCTGACAGTATCGATTCCGATATGTAATAGCAATTGCATACCGGAGGAATGTTCCAGAATGACTGCATGACTCGATTTCACGATATGAGCAACCCTACCGTCAAAAGGCGCTTTCAAAATTCCTTCAGATGGTTTTATTGCAATTCCGTTACCCATATGACCGCCAGCAAAGGTTTCATCCGGAACCTGTGCTAGTGGAACTGACTCCCCGCTGATTGGTGCCATGATTTCGATGGTATGTTCAGTATGTTTCTCTTCTTTTTTTGATTTCCATTTGGAAAACATATGCTCCACTCCTCTTAAGATGTTAATTTGATTTCACTAAGGTCTGAAATAACCGGTGCAAATGCATGGCTAGAAAACATAGTTCTTCTTCCGGAATTTCGACCTCAAGCGACCTTTGCATTACTTTACCGAGCTTTTTAGCCAGCTTGTATTCCTCTTTGTATTCTTTCTTAATATGTTTCACAAAGGGATTATCTATTAGTGATCCTTTTAAAATACGTTCCAGCGAAAAACGCAAGTGGATCATTAACCGGATATGATTCATACTGCCGTGCTCAAAAGTTATCTTTCGTTCTTGCTGAATCATGTCTAGAAGCTCATTGACAATATTAGAGGCCTTGACTAACTGACCAACCGATACATTATTGACTGCTGAATACACATGATAAGTAAGAAATCCAATCTCATCTTCGGGGATTTGCACTTGAAATTCAGCATTGATTTTCTCCGATGCCTTGTAAGCGATCTCAAATTCCTTCGGAAATGACATTTTGGTTTCTTGCAAAAACGGATTAATAATATCCATCCCGTTGCGCAGACGGTAGATGGTGAACTGTATGTGGCTCGGGAGTGCCAGATAAATCTTGTCGTTTAACTTGTCAGGAAATTGACTTTGGATATCTGCAATTATCTCATCAGTTATTTTCATTACCTTAGGATCTATATCTTCCAGCAAAACTTGATATTGGCTCCAGGCTTCGCGATCTTCTAGACGAAACAACTTCTCAATCCGAGCATCATTCCCTTCGATCACACCAGAACCCTTCACTGCAAATCCAATACCTTTGCCAATGATGACATATTCCTTCCCGTTTTTGCTTCCCTGAACCATTACAACGTTATTCCCAATTACACGCTGTACTTGAAATTGCTCGATCTCTCGCGACAAGCTCATCACTCCTCTCCCTAATTATCGTCAAATTGGAACAAAAAAAGCCAAGAATTGTCTAATGGAAATAAAGACAATTCTTGGCTCATGCCCTTAACGGTAACACGCCACTAAAATATAAATGATCATTTATGAACATATCATAATTCATGAACTGCTAACTCGTCAATGGTAAATTTAGAAATGTCAAGCGGAGCTCCCATTATCCCAAACAGCGCCTTATAAAAACTCTTCCATGCGAGGAAGCTTATCTTTAAGCTGGCGGACGTTAGTTTCAAGCCTCAGAATAACCTCTTCCAATTCTTTTGGATCAATGCCTCGGGAAACAGGAACCTGGATAATCTCTGTTTTTGTTTCTGCCTTTAATTCCCGCATTTCCAGCTGCTGCTCTTGCCATTTATCCATCAGATCAGCTATCGTCGCATAGAAACGTTCGTAATCTTTGATTACGCTGTCCAGAAATGTATCTACTTCCTCCGCATCGTAGCCACGCAGCTTCATGCTGAATTCTTTTTCATGTATGGTTAGAGCGTCTAATGTGATGCCTAGTTGACTGAACAGCTTCCGCTGTTTGTCTAACCGGCGTTTCATATGTTCATCCATCTTTTGCTACCTCCAAGTATATACTGCAATCATCCGGCAGTAACCATTATAACAGGGTGAGAGCATCCTGAAAATATTACTATAGTTGCAGTTCTAATAGTTGTCCACAACAGCTTTATTCAAAATGCCTAAGCAGCGGTCAAGATCCGTCTTTACCTGCTTTTTATATAACTTTGCTTTCTCTTCTCCATCTGAGGTGAAATGGTAAAGTACGATTTCTTGAAAATCCACTTTAGGATCATTGCCTTTCAGCTGCTTGGTTCGATATAAAATCCCTTGCTGCACCAGCTCATGCAGGGCGCGATAGATTTCACTCTGTGGAGGGGAATAACCATGGGCTTTGAAATCCCGACGTAAATCCTCCAGCATTTGATATCCGTAACCGCGGTGTTGTTCTACCATTGTTATAAGATACACTTTGATAAACGCTCGTTGAGCAATCATAAACGCCATATAAACCCTCCTCATGTTGTAAATGTTGTTGGCTAATCTTTCCTTCTATTACTCTAGTATAAGCACTATTTTCCAACTTTCACAACCTGAAATTTGGTAGAGGGTTCACTTATTCCGTTGTTTATAGATATTTGGTGGTATGTAGGATGATTTATGTTGATGTGAGTAGGGAGAGTGTGGTTTTTGTGGTTTTCTATTGTGAATTTTTCATATGATGAAAGTACGGAATAAATGGTTGTACATCGTTGATTTCGTAGAATGATCCTCGAAGAAGTAGGCCCACATACTTCTGCATGATACAAACTCCTTCTGGACCCACATGCTTCTGCACGCCCTCCCATTTTTTGTTTAATTTGATCAGTTTAGTTTGATCAAGTTTACTCGTTCGAGCCACTATCGGACCCAGTTGACCCTATTCGCTGCTTTTCCCCACTTTTCCTGTCCTATCGGACCCCATGGATGCTATTGGCATAAAAAGTAACATATATACAGCGATTCTTGAGGAATAGCTGCACTGGTGTCCGAAACTACTCTGAAAAAGCAAAAAATATGCAAATAGCGTCTTCTGGGTCCGCAAGCTTCAATAGAACATCGATCCACAAAACAAAACACAAAAAAGCGATCCTCCATGTATTGAAGAATCGCTTTCCAAGTAACCTCTCTAATCACTATTTCATAGCGTTTTTCTCCATAAATTCATCCTTCGTCAATCCAAACAACAGTAAGTCTAAATACTGTCCATTTGTATAAATTACTTTCCGGCGCACGCCTTCTTGGACACAGCCCACTTTTCTAAGCATAGCTGTTGAGGGTTCGTTACCTTCGAGCGCACATTCGTTAAACTTGTTTAGTCTAAGCTCCAAAAAAGCATACTTCAACAGGATGTTGATAGCTCTTGTCCCATACCCCTTACCTCGATGGTCTCTATCCACTTGCACGCCTATACTGAACGTACCATTTTTCTCGTCTATGCTATTAAGATTTACTCCACCCACATATTCACCATTCAGATTTTCGATCGTAAACATCAGCCGCTGTGATGAGAATTCTGCAAATGTTTCTACAAATTTTCGAGATTCAGCAATGGTAGGTGGTAGTTCAACAGTACACTCTAAAAGTCGCCGCGCTGGTGTATCGAAACGGTTGATGTAATGACCTTCCCAATCCTCTTCCTGAACGGATCTTAGTCTTATTTTCTCATCCTGCCAAAAATAATGACTGTAATCTATCTCTCTCATCTTATACCTCCGAGTTAATAATTTAGAGATTATGATAACACATCTACAGGATTATATTGGTATAGTATTTTTAAAATCAACTTTACGGTTAAAAAGCATAGTATTATATATTCATAAAATGCGAATTCCAAAATCATCTGAAATAGAGGTATATTCTATGAATGAATATCAATTGATTAGCGATTATAAACACATCGATAAATATAAGCTTAGCTTCAATTCTTTAGCCCATTCGATCTTTGGCATTGATTTTAAACCTTGGTATGAACATGGGGGCTGGAATGACAAATATATTTGTTATTCCTTTATCGATGAAGATCATGTCATTGCGAATGCATCTATTAATAAAATGACTATTCTCATCAACAAAAAAGAATACAACGCCATCCAAATTGGGACGGTGATGACACATCCTGATTATCGTATGCAAGGTTTATCCCGAAAATTAATAGACCACATTATCGCTAAGTACGAACATGAATACGACTTCCTCTACTTATTTGCTAATGAGCGCGCTTTGGATTTTTATCCTAAATTCGGGTTTGAACGCATGCAAGAAAGCAGCTTTTCACTTAACGTTGCTCATCTTAGCAATCAGCCAACTACAACCTACTCTGTGCGGCCTTTATCTATAGGTAACCCCGTTGATTTTAGCATGATCAAAAATTTTGCAGTCAAAAGAACACCAGTATCCTCCGCGCTAAGTGTGATAAATAATGAACATCAGCTGCTGTTTTATTTTATTCTTCCTTTTCATGATTCCTTTTATTATATTAAAGAGGCTGACGTTATTGTGATCTTTAAACATGAGGATCATCAGCTTCATATTTTTGATATTATCAGTACAACAAGTTTTGATATCAACACAGTATTGAAAAGCATTATTTCTCCGGAAACTGAGGTTATACATTTTTATTTCACACCAGATTATCCAATCGATCAAGTTAAGGCAGAATTAATTTCACAGAGTGAAGATACCTTATTTATACGTCCGCTATTAAAAGAACTCCCTCAACATTTCATGTTTCCTATTACCTCTCATGCCTAGTTAACGAATAAAAAGGCTGCCACCTGGCAGCCTTTCTTAATCGTGCATAGGAATATACATACTCTGTATCTCTTGTACTCCAGGGACAAATCCTAGATTTAAATAAACAGAATCCGCGTCATTACCTTCCATGACATATAACCTTAGGATCGGATACTTATCCTTCAGGAGATTAAGTCCTCTTTTCAACATCCGTGTAGCAATCCCTTTTCCTCTGTAAGCAGGTATTACACCAATACTGTAAACTGCTGCGTAATCATCTTGTAAACCCAAGAGACAATTCGCAATTAGCTGTCCCGATTTCTTATCATACACAAGCGTGGACGCTGTAAGTAATACTTCATTTGTATAATTTGGTTCTTCACTTGGGATAAAATCTTCATAAGAGAATTTCTTTCTCCTTGTTGCCTCAAGACTTCCATCAAAGCTCGCATAGTTACATTCGGCGATCTGTTCTTCAAGAATAAATCGTTTAGCGCCCATACCATTATCATCGATCTGAGGACTTTCAATCCTTAACTCTTCGTTCCATTCGACCTCAAAATGATCTGTAGGACGGTGCATCCAACGGCATCTGAACTCATCAGGCCAAAACCCTGCCCGCGCAAATAATTGAACCTGGTCTGGCAGAACCTCGAAGGTTTTTATAGGTTTTGTTCTATCTGACCAATAAATCAAAAGCTTTTTTAATAGCTTCAGCACCACAAATGTATCATTAAAAGGTGGGATAACAAATAAATGATATATCCGATTAGGCGACATCCTTACTCCACCTATTTTAGACTCGCCTTTATAGATCCAAAAAGCGTTTCTTTGGGCAGAATTGAACCTTTCTTCTTTAAAAAAACCATTATATTGCATATTATAATAAATGGAACAATACAGTCCCCATTCTTCCGACTCTGCCTTACGAATAGAATAATCATTATTTAAGTCATATGAAATCTCGTAATCAGACCATGCCATTAATTGCATTTACATTTCCCCCTCAAGTCCTATCACCTTCTGTATTCCATAGTATCACTTCTTAAAGTAAATGTTTGGTAATAAACTGTTACATTAATCTTTTGCCGATTTAAAGCCAATGCTTTTCTTTTATCTTAGAAACGGCTTGTACCCGGTTTTTAACCTCTAACTTTTGATAAATATCGTGAATATATCTTTTAACAGTTCCCGGAGAAAGGAATAATTGACGAGCAATCTGATCATTTGAAAGTCCATCGATGATGTGATGCATGAGTTCTAGTTCTCTTTTTGTAAAATGAATATTTATAGTATTGACGTTATCTATCTGCTCGCTCTGATAAGACTGAATCAATTGACTTACATAATCATGTCCGGAAGCTGCTCTCTTGGCAGTTAACCAGTGTTGTAGTAATCGTATAAGTGGTTGTCCTTCATCAAGAAAAATACGGATATAACCCTCTGGCTCAGCGAGTTCAAGGGCCTGTTCTAGAACCTCGTAGGCTTGATTATCTTTTCTGAGAATTTCATAAGATATAGCAAGTAGTAACAAGATCTCCATCTGGCTGCCAATTCGATCCGTTCGTCTAGCCTCACTCAGCAGTTTGTTCAACCAAGGTATTACCTCACTAAAAGCTTGACGTACCACCAGCATACGCGCGAGTGTGATTTGTTCGTATTCCCGGTGAACAAAATGGCTTATTTATCCGCTAAAGTATCTACCTCAGAAGTAAGAAGAACGTTGCTTCATTTTGCGTTACAAGGACATGGTTTTGTATTTTTGGCGGATCTTTTCTATGAACGGAATCATCTTAAAGATGCAAACGTGCAACTGGACAAAGCGCTTGTCATGTGTAATTCCTCGAAGCGTGTGGGTGCCAGGGGTTGTTTTGCAAGCTAAAATGTTAAAAGCAATGGGGTATGTGGAAGATGCAGCGGAGGTTTTCCAGTGACAACCATGCAACCTCATCGGAATGAGTGCGAGCCCATTTAGCTGCAAGTGTCGTTTTTCCGAATCCAGCTGAGGCGGCAATAAGCATCAATTTGGCGCGATTTTCATCCATGAGTTTAGATATTAATCTTATGCGCTGAACATAATAAGGAGCCTGCTTTGAAATGGTGACCGAGAGGCTACTATGGATTGTTGAGAATAAGTGAACACATGTTGGTTCGGTGTAGAAGAATTCATTGGAAGCTTCCTCTTTTAAAAATTCAATTTTTAACCATCTATTAAGCAATAACATAACATTCTAGCTTTCTGACGTCCAATATCCAAAAAAAAGACCGCCAATGGGCAGCCTTTTTCTAATATATTCTCGAGTATAACCAAAAAGCTGAACCCACTGCGATAATGCCTGCCATAGATACAAACAGGACATACCCTTTCTTTGTTCTTGTAACGGTGTGTTTATCATAAAACTCTGGTTTTCGAACGATTCCAAACCATAGATCAGCAATCAAATTCACGACTACTAAAGAAAAATTCTTTAATTTACTCATGTCATCTCTCCTTGTACATGTTTGGATTCATCGCTAACCTTTCAAGCTCTGAGCAAAACCTGACCTCCATGATGGGTATGATGGACTCCATCCGTAATCCATTCGAGCTTTTGTATTGGACGCCCCCCGTTCCCAGCCTTCTCTGCCCATATGCAAAGGAGGTTTAGGAACTCCCAAGGTTTCAGAAAAAACAGGCACCCAATCTATTCCTCGCGCAGGTTCATTGTCCACAATATTAACTGGACCAGAAGGCCAGTTTAGAGCAAGAACCGCCGCTTTAGCTGCATCCTCCACATGAAGGAATGACGTAACTGCTTCTGTTGCAGTCAGTCTCCCTTGTCGAATTTCTTCTGTCATTAATCCCGCAGTATCATACCACGTCCCTTGGCCGTACAACATTCCGTATCGCAAAATCACATGATTAGGAATTTCTGCAACTGCTTTTTCAAGGGAGCGAATACCGTCAATGGTTCTCATCCGGGATTCAGAAGCATTAGTATCTAATGGAGTATTCTCCGTGGCAGGTCCCTCACCAGCTTCATAAGCCCAAGAGATACTTTGGGCAATAATCTGTTTAACACCGGTTGCCATCGAAGCATCGACAATATTTCGTGTTCCTTCTATTCTTATCCTTGAATTATCTGCAAAATTCCGCTGACTTAGTGAAGTCAGCTGATGAATTACCACTTCAGGTTGAGCTGCATAAATAGCCGCAAATATAGACTCACGCTCATACACATCCGCGATTACCGCTTGTGCCCCTATGCTCTCAAGGATTCTTTTGTTTTCTTCTTTATGGGTCAGACCGATAACCTCATGCCCCGCTTGTAGTAACTTAGGAAGCAATGACCGTCCAATCACACCTGCAGCACCTGCAACAAAGATTCTCATCTATTCCCTCCATTTCGCTGTACTGTAACTATGGCATAGCTAGAGATAAAGCATAATTTGAATGATTATCCATATGATACCACATATGCAAAAAAGACTGCACCTCACAGCTTATTGCAAAGAGGTGCAGTCTTTAAGTTGTTTCATTTTAAATAGTGTTTCATCCAAAAATAGCAGCTTGTCTTTTATAAAGATCTTCTAATACTAAGCAAGCCATTGCTTCAACAACCGGCACGATTCTCGGACAAATACATGGATCATGTCTGCCCTCCGTTTTAATCTCTACTTCTTCACCATTCGTGTTTATGGTCTGTTGAGTAACAGAAATCGAGGATGTAGGCTTTACACTTATTCGAAAAATAATCTCTTCTCCTGTGCTAATTCCGCCTATAATCCCACCGGAATGGTTACTAAGAAATCCTCCCTTATTCATCGCGTCATTATGTTCACTTCCAAGCATAGAGGCCGCTTCGAATCCAGCTCCAAACTCTATTCCTTTTACAGCACCAATAGATAACATCGCTTTAGCTAACTCTGCATCCAATTTATCAAATACGGGTTCTCCAAGACCCGGAATAACCCCCCTAATCCGACACTCCACGATACCTCCGCAGCTGTCTCCAATCGAAGCTAAGTGTTCAATTTTTTTTATCATTTCAGCTCCAGCCTTAGCATCACAGGCGCGGACTGCATTTTGCTCAATAACATCTTCATCAAAGGTTTGACACTTAATCCCGCCGACCTCTTGCGTGTAGGCCAGTACCTCAACCCCTCTTCTTTCGAGCAGTTTCCGAGCGATCGCTCCGCCAGCTACTCTTGCCGCTGTTTCCCTGCCAGATGCCCTCCCACTGCCTCTATGATCGCGAATTCCGTATTTCTGCAAAAAAGTAAAATCCGCATGGCCGGGTCTAAATGAATGCTGAATATCGTTATAGGCTTCCGGTTTCATATCTTTATTGTACAGGACTACGAAGAGTGGAGTTCCGGTTGTTTTCCCTTCGAATACTCCTGATTGTATTTGCACCACATCATATTCCTTACGCGGTGAAGTTACTGAGGACTGTCCTGGTTTCCTTCTATCCATCTGTTTCTGAATATATGCTTCATCAATTTCAACATTAGGTGTAACCCCATCCACTATGACCCCAACCGCTGCACCATGTGACTCTCCAAAGGTAGTAATCTTGAATACTTCTCCAAATGTGTTACCTGCCATAATATTCAAACCTCCATTGCCGACTCTTTTATTATTTATATATCCAAATTATAATAAGATTGTTGCAATTAATGAAATCACATTTTCAATAGACTGTCATAGAGGTGATCTATATCAAATTCTTTAACCTTGAATGGTATCGCATTTTTTTATATACGGCTCGTTACAAAAATCTAACTAAAGCTGCAAATGAATTGCATATTACACAGCCATCCGTAAGTTATGCCATTAAACAAATGGAGGATTCTTTAGGTCTCAAATTATTTCATCGTTTATCTAAAGGTGTAGAGCTAACTGAGGAAGGACGGGCGTTATTGGAATATGTTGAGCCCTCTTTAGTCATGCTGGATTCTGCACAAAAGCATCTTCACAATCTAAAGCAGTTAAATGAGGGAGAGGTTCGGATCGGAGCGAGTGATTCCCTCATAAAAAATCTTTTGCTGCCGCAATTGAACGCATTCCACAAACAATATCCCGGCATACGAATTCGGCTATCACACGGAAAAACGCATGAGATCACCAAACGTTTGAAAGAAGGCGAAATAGACTGTGCGCTCGTCCATATGCCTATTGACGATCCACAATTGAATATTCAGACGCTTGCCACCCTTGAGGATTGTTTTGTAGTGGGACGAGCCTTTCAGGAACTGGCAAACCGTTCACTTACGGCAAAAGAACTTGCAGAGTTACCTTTTATTTTATTATCCCCAGAAAGCAGCACCAGACTGTTTGTTGATCATTGGTTTGCTAGTAAGGGATTGTCCGTTAAACCAGATATAGAGCTGGGCAGCATCGATTTACTCTCTGAATTCGCAAGACTTGGTTACGGGGTAGCCTTTATTAGCCGTTCTTTTGTAATTGATGAGATTCAAAAAGGAGAACTTTTCGAGTTGCAATTAGATGATCCCCCTCCCCCCCGGAATATAGGTTTCGCAATCCATCGCGATATGAGGTTATCCGTAGCAGCTGATTCTTTCGTCCGCATGCTTCGCATCCTTGATTAAGATCGTGCAGGTAGCAGCACATAAGGACACTCCGGAACGGGGCATGTGCTTAGCAACCATAAGGGCGCTGTGAACGGGGGGATTTCGTAGCAGCAAAACCGTGGGCTTATGCTCAGTAGGATAAGGACACAGAGTTCGGGTGCGCTTACGTAGCAATATAAGAACATAGTGGAACGATGCACGTATGTAATAGCAAAAGGACTCTAGGGAACGGTGCATGTACGTCAGCGGAACGATGCACCTCTAGCATAAGGACACAGTGATCAGGTACGCATACATTGCAGTACAAAGACAGCACGTGCGTAGCAGCATAAGGACACTGCGTAGCGATGCAGGTACATAGTAGCAAAGGACACAGGGGACCTTAAACGCAATATTATTCAATATTTGGAACCCTATCGGACCCCATTGCAGCTATTGGCAAAAAAAACAGCAAATTAGAGCCTCATTCTATAGAATAGCGTCCATGGAGTCCGAAATCCTGCTGCAAAGAGCAAAAATTAGCAAATAGCGTCATCTGGGTCCGTACCCCTCAGAAGAGTATGAGAAAAGGGGGATTACGGGAGGCGCGATGGACTATAAATACAAAAGGAGCGATTCTCCATTAATCGGAGAATCGCTCCTTGTAACCTTTTACCGCTTTTAAAGCAGGTTATGATAATGTTTATATTTTATCGCGGTTGTAGACATCAGCCGTCCGATCCGCTCTGTTAGCCATCGAATTTCCTAGTCTAGTGTCTTCGTTATAGATGCCTTCGTAACGCTGAGTATTCAGTGAGCGGTTACCGCGGAACACATCATGCGCTTGATAGCCGCGTCCATTATCATCGACTAGTACAAGGATTTTGCCGCTTTCCACATAACCTTCATACTCTTTAGCCTCATCCTCCGGAATACCGAGTCCGATCAAGCCGCCGACTAATCCACCTGCGCCCGCACCAACTGCTGCACCTGTAAGTGTTGCAACTATAGGCCCTGCCGCCAGGATCGGTCCAATCCCCGGAATCGCCAATGCTCCGATCCCTGCTAATAGTCCGGCAACGCCGCCAACTACACCACCTGTAGCAGCGCCTGTTGCTACTCCTTCTGGAGCTTTTGTGCCTGTATCCTCTGAGATGTTTCTAAGCTCATCACGATCACGTGTGATTACTGATATTTCATCATTACTAAATCCTTGATTGTGAAGTCCTTCAATTGCTCTGGTTGCTTCTTGTTCTGTGTCGAAAATACCTACGATTTTTTTAGTCACTTGAAGCCCTCCTTAGTAATTGTCTTCGCTAGTAATTACCCTTTAAACGGGAGACCAAACATCTAAGGAAAAATTTCAAGAGCATATGTAACCATAAATTATTTTACGGGACGTGTACGATTAGTCGGAATAGCCTGTAATGGGTCATCTGGCCAATAGTGCTTCGGGTACCGTCCTTTCAGATCTTTTTTGACCTCAAAATAGGTCCCCCGCCAAAAACTTGCTAGATCAGAGGTTACCTGCACAGGCCGTCTAGCTGGTGACAAAAGATGCAGCAATACCGGCACCTTTCCCCCTCCAATTCGAGGTGTGTCCAGCTGTCCAAACATCTCTTGCAATCTTACTGCCAATACCGGGGCAGCAGAATTAGTATAATCTACGGGCACACGCGAACCACTGGGAACAGATATATGTGTAGGTGCTTCCTTTTCCAGCATCTGTCGCTGATTCCAGTCCAACATCCCCTCAAGCGCCCGTGCTAACGGTACACGCTGAAGGTCACGGAGGTTCCTCATACCTTGCAGATATGGCAAAAGCCATTCCTCCAACGTAGCAATTAAAGCAACATCTGATACATCCGGCCAATCTGAACGTAAGGCATGCATAAACATCAAGCGTTCGCGAAGCTGTAAGGTTCCCTTCTCCCACGGTAGAGTTTCAATGCCATCTGTAGCGATGACACTTAACAGTACGTTTGCCGTTTCTTCCGCGGAGGGTCTTTCATGTGAAGTTTCTTTTAAGACCAACGCGCCGAGCATTGAGCGACGACGTTTCTTCACACTCCCACTTTCTTTATCCCAATACACATCCGCTTCTTCTGTAATGCGGTCTGCATGATAGGTAAGCAGTTGTCCTTCTTCTATCTCAGCTGCCAGCATAATTGCCCCCTGTGTAGCGCGATCATCGATCGAAGCAGCTACGATAAAAGATGACCGGGCCAGCGGTTGTCCTTCCCGCATGGCCGCCCCCCGACCGGAGGAGAGCAGAAACGCGCCATCGCCGCGTTTCTGCCCGATCCGGTCGGGATAGGCGAACGACAGAAGCAGCCCGCAGCGGCTGATGTCGTTCAAGTTCTCGCCCGGCGCGGCTTGCAGCTGCGCCAGGAAATGGCGGCTCTCGCGTTGCACAGCGCGCAGAGCCGCCGGGTCCGCTCCGCCGCTATCAGCGGAGCGCTCGAACCGGAGCAGCGCCTCAACGCGGAGCGTGAGGTCGCAATCTAGGGCCGCGGGACCCTTGAAAAGGTCCCGCTCTTGCAGCAGCGCCGCCAGCCGGCAGGCGAGCGGTGCTGCGCCAAGCTCTGCCGCGCGCAGCAGCATATGTGCGGCTCGCGGGTGCGCGCCAAGCGCGGCCATGCTGTGGCCGTGCGGCGTAATGGCGCCGCCGGCGTCCAGCGCGCCGAGCTGGCGCAGCAGCGCGGTGCCCTGTGCATAAGGCGCAGCGGGCGGCGCGTCAAGCCAAGATAGCGCGGCAGGATCGCGCACGCCCCACAGCGCCAGCTCCAAAGCGAGCTGCGCAAGGTCCGTCTGCATAATCTCCGGCACATTGTCATCCGGAAGTCGATTATGCTCCTCCTGACTCCACAGCCTGTAGCACACGCCTGGGGCTGTCCGTCCCGCACGTCCCCGCCGTTGATCCGCGGAGGCTATCGATACCGGGACCGTCGTAAGACTTGGCATTCCTGTGCGTGGTGAGAATACCTGTGTACGGCGTTGCCCTGTATCAATCACCGTTCGCACGCCTTCAATCGTTAGACTTGTCTCAGCGATAGAAGTCGCGAGCACTACTTTTCGTTTACCTTGCACAGATGCAGCCACGGCTGCATCTTGGATATTTTGTGGCAGCTGACCATATAAAGGGCGAATAATTGCCGGAACTGGCAAGCTCCCATTTTCCAACTCACTTTGAGTTCTGCGTATTTCTCTTTCCCCCGGTAAAAAGACGAGAATATCTCCGGGTTGTTCAGCAAGCGCACGTCTCACAGCAGCTGCAGCAGTTTTTTCCAGTGGAAGATTCCCAGTAGTTGGCACATAAATTGTTTCTACAGGATAGGTTCTGCCCGGACAATTTACTACAGGCGCATCCCCTAGTAAAGCAGACACCCGCTCACTGTCCAAGGTAGCTGACATGATAAGAATCCTTAGATCCTCCCGCAGCACAGCCTGTGCTTCCAGTGCAAGGGCAAGTCCCAAATCCGCATGAAGACTGCGCTCATGGAACTCATCAAAAATAACTAAACTCACATCACCCAAAGAAGGATCGCTTTGCAGCATTCTCGTTAATACTCCTTCAGTGACTACAACAATCCGCGTATTTTTGCCTACTTTAGTGTCATTCCGCATCCGATACCCTACCGTCTGTCCAACACTTTCTCCAAGGCAGGATGCCATGTAAGTGGCGGCAGATCTAGCAGCAAGCCTTCTAGGCTCTAACATTAAAATGCTTTTACCCGCCATCCAAGGCTCGTCCAAAAACGCCGGAGGCGTTCCTGTTGTTTTGCCTGCACCCGGTTCAGCGATAAGTACTGCTGCCTGCGCAGTGTTAAGTATATTTTTCAAGTCAGGAAGCACCTGTATAATCGGAAGCTGTTTCATTCTATCTCTCCATCGTCTATAATCATATGTTATAATTTTCCTTGAAGTTATCTTAGATCATCTTCATCATGTGTGAAAAAACCTTAAAGATCAAGACTTACCATTCATACCCTATATAATATTAATAAGGAGACATACTATGATATTCGTAACAAAAGCTACAATTTCAGATCTACCCATGCTCACCAAAATAGACAGCAAGATCATTGGCAATGAAAGCCGCAAATCGAAGATTGAAAAATATATCAATCATGAGCAGTGTTACGTAGCATCGCATAATGGAACGCTTGTAGGATTTGCTTGCTACGACACCACCTTTTTCGAATGTTGTTTTATTCAGCTGGTCATTGTGGATCCTGAGTTCAGACGCCTAGGCATAGCCAAAACACTCCTTAGCTACATCGAGGAACAATGCCCAACCCCCAAGCTTTTCACCTCCACCAATGAATCCAATACGATCATGCAGCAGCTATGTCTTTCTCAAGGGTTTGTTAAAAGCGGAGTCATTGAGAATTTAGATGATGGCGATCCGGAATGGGTATATTTTAAACAAATTAGATGAGCATACATGTTTAGTTACTCATAACAAGCAAAAAGGCAGCTCTTCTGTCTAAAACGACCAAGAGATGCCTTTTTATTTTACACTATTTATTCTGATGTCCAAATGACTGTAGGCATTTAGGCAGTAACGTAACCAGCATTATTCCTCTTCCTTTATCATCTGTTCGTGTATTTGAGCACTGTATTGTATAAAAGCAGGGTTACTATCCAAGCCGCGTTCACGCAATAACTCCTGTAGACGCAGTCTTTTCATAGACAGTTTTGACCGCAAAGCCTTGCCCTCATTGGTTTCTACACTTCCGCTATTATGACACGCCGCTAGCAATCCTTCCAACGTAACACATTCAGCTCGCAGAGAGATTTCCTCAGGCACCAGTCCGGAGTTCTTCATGATTTTAAAAGACATACGCAATTCTTCCGGCACACCCGATAAATCCTCGAGCTCCAGCGGCTTGCCATGCCCAGGTAAATCTCGAAATTCCCCGTTACGCATAGACTCCTGAATCCGCTGCTCAGCTAACCAAGACATCATCCCCATATACGCAGCCTCCTTCACCAATGCCACACTATTAACTACCCTGCCTAAGCAAAAGTATATTTTACGGAATTGCGTTAATTTTAGCATAAAAGACTTAGGATTTGCATCAAGGTGCTGGAATGCTTTCTCAGACCTTGCCTATGCCGTTAACTATAGTTGTGGTGAGCTATTGCTCAAATGCCCCTTGTCCCACGTCACACAGTTGAATAACTCGAACTCCGTAACTATCCTATCGTACACAATGTATATTCAAAGTCCATAACCGCAACGTCAGCACACACTGGCCACCGTGAAACGTTTGGAACCACGAGCTCTTGCTCGTATACTACATCCTTTACTACACATTCATTACATCTTCGTCGCCATAGATCGTTCGGACCCAGCAGCCCTTATTTCACAAATTCAGACCTTTTTATTCTGCTTTCGGACTCACTTGAAGCTATTCGCTCAAACACACCCTACTTTTCTTCAAAATCACGGCAATAAGTGCTATGCGGTCCGATACTTCGAATAAACACACGAAAAATACCAAATAGCTGCAATACAGTCCGCAACTCTGATGTTTCCTCACCACCATGTAACGTTCGGACTCAGATGACCTTATTTCACAAATTCAGACCTTTTTATTCTGCTTTCGGACTCACTTGAAGCTATTCGCTCAAACACACCCTACTTTTGTTCAAAATCACAGCGATATGCTCTATGCGGTCCGATACTTCGAATAAACACACGAAAAATACCAAATAGCTGCAATACAGTCCGCAACTCTTATGCATCCTCACCACCATGAAACGTTCGGACCCAGCAGCCCTTATTTCACAAATTCAAGCCTTTTTTCACTGCTTTCGGACTCAGTTGCAGCTATTCGCTCAAGCACACCCTACTTTTGTTCAAAATCGCGGCAATAAGTGCTATGAGGTCCGAAAAGATCAAAAATCAAACCAAAAACTCAAAATAGCTGCAATACAGTCCGCAACGCCGATGTTTCCTCACCACCATGTAACGTTCGGACTCAGATGGCCTTATTTCACAAATTCAAGCCTTTTTTCTCTGCTTTCGGACTCAGTTGCAGCTATTCGCTCAAGCACACCCTACTTTTGTTCAAAATCACAGCGATAAGAGCTATGCGGTCCGATACGATCAAAAATCAAACCAAAAACTCCAAATAGCTGCAATACAGTCCGCAACTCTTATGCATCCTCACCACCATGAAACGTTCGGACCCAGCAGCCCTTATTTCACAAATTCAAGCCTTTTTTCACTGCTTTCGGACTCAGTTGCAGCTATTCGCTCAAACACACCCTACTTTTGTTCAAAATCACAGCGATAAGAGCTATGCGGTCCGATACGATCAAAAATCAAACCAAAAACTCAAAATAGCTGCAATACAGTCCGCAACGCCGATGTTTCCTCACCACCATGTAACGTTCGGACTCAGATGGCCTTATTTCACAAATTCAAGCCTTTTTTCTCTGCTTTCGGACTCAGTTGCAGCTATTCGCTCAAACACACCCTACTTTTGTTCAAAATCACAGCGATAAGAGCTATGCGGTCCGATACGATCAAAAATCAAACCAAAAACTCAAAATAGCTGCAATACAGTCCGCAACGCCGATGTTTCCTCACCACCGTAGATGCTACTATTTACTTCCGCCATTCATCAGTCATTTATCCCTGTCCACACTCCCTTCCCACCCTCATCACGCACTTATCCCTATCTTCACTCGCTTTTCCCCGCCGTACGCAAATCGAGCTCGTGGACTGCATGTGACCTTATTTCTCCCACTATTTCATCGCCCTCTATACCCTATAAGTTAATCTTCAGTCACACAGCCGGATCGTGCAATTAACGCAGGCGATTGCTATACTCTTTCTTATGAGCCTCAACTCAACAAAAAAGGACTACCACAGTAGTCCAAAGGAGAATATAAATGTTAGCTAACATCCAAAAAGAAGATCAACATTATGTCGCTCGTTTTGAACGCCAGTTAAAGCATTCCGCAACTGAGATTTGGTCCTATTTGACCGAAAATGAGAAGCTCGCCTTATGGTTCTCTGAATTAAAAATCGAGGACCTGCGTGAAGGCGGACTTATAAAGTTTGATATGCAAAACGGAATGTTTGTGGATATGGAAATTACCGTTCTGCAGCATCAATCTATTTTTGAGTTTACTTGGGCTGAGGATCTTGTTCGTTTTGAGTTGTACCCTAATTCAGAAGGCTGTTTACTCATCTTGAACGAAACACTACAAACGCTTACCCCGCATACACCACGAGATCTTGCTGGCTGGCATGTTTGTCTAGAAGTGATCCAGCATCTTTTGGAAGGCACGACGCTGGAGTCACGGAAAGACGAATGGAATAAATGGTACGAGCAATACCGGGAAGCGATCTCGAAATTAGGATAACAAGGACTCCGCGCCGTCAATCACGATTTGCGCACCTGTAATATGGATAGATTCATCCGAAGCCAGAAAAGCAACGAGATCAGCCACATTATCCGGCTTGCCCGGTCCATCCGCCAAGGGTTGCGCTCCATCAGGGAATTCAATCGGAATGACGATTGCTTCAACATCCTCGCTCATTTCAGTGGTTTCATCTATATTCGTAGCAATAGCTCCAGGGCAGATCACATTTACACGAATCTTAAACTTAGCAAGCTCGAGAGCTGCCATTTTGGCAAAAGCCACCTGTCCAGCTTTGGTAGTGCTATAAGTAGACCACCCAAAGCTGGCAAATCTAGTGTTCCCATTAATGGAACTAGTAATAATAATACTGCCCTTCCCTTTATCTTTCAGATGAGGAATAGTATATTTCAGAGTCAAAAAAGTCCCCGTCAAGTTCACCGACATCGTACGCTCCCAGTCGCTCAAGCTTAGTTCTTCTATCGGGCCCACAGCGCCATTAATTCCCGCGTTAGCAAATACTACATCCACCCCTCCGAATTGTTCCACCGTACAACGTACGGCTTCCTCCATCTTTTTCTCATCCGAAGTATCTACCTCTATGGCCAGCGCGCAATCCTTTCGAAACTTATTAAGCTTTTCTGCCAAGGAAGAGGTTCTTTCAAGATTTAAATCGAACAATGCTACACTTGCACCTTCCCGCGCCAGTTTGATAGCGGTAGCACGGCCAATTCCCGAGCCCGCTCCGGTTATTATCGCTGTTTTTCCAATAAATCTTTGTTTCTTAGATATGTTTGGGCTCATATGTAATCTCTCCTCTAATGTCTGTAAGATACGTACTATGGATCAAGATTACCCAAATAGACCTGCAATGGAATCATCTCGTTCATAAATCTTCAGAATTTAGGCACACCACACAAAAAATCTCTCCATTCAATAAGATGAGCGGAGAGTTTGTTTCGAATATTTTGATTATTTTGATTTTTTCGATGTTCGATGTTCGATGTTCGGTTCGATGTTTCAATTATTTCAATTCAGTTATCCAGCTTGCGTACGTCCACTTTTACAGTTAGTGTGCCTGCTCCGCCGCGATATACCCCTTTTACAGGTACTATATCTTTATAATCCCGTCCATGACCCAGCTTGATATAACGCCAGTTCACTTCAACATTATTCGTCGGATCAAAACCAAGCCAGCCCGTGCCCGGAATATGGGTCTCCACCCAAGCATGTGAAGCCTGCTCGAAATTAGCATTACTGCTCTGTAGATCACCGACAAAATGATATCCACTAACATATCTAGAAGGCAGACCCACACTGCGGCAGACAGCGATCATAAGATGAGCATAATCCTGACAGACCCCCCGCTTAAGCTTCAGGGCTTTTTTTACCGTTGTATTTACGCTTGTTGCCTCAGGATCATAGGTGAACTGTTCATAAATTGTCGAAGATAACTTCAAAATCCATTCATACATATCCTCAGCTTCACTAAAAGGGTACTGAGAGGCGAACTCCACTAATTCAGGAGTCACCTCGGTATAACGGGTAGGCAAAATAAACTCAATATAACGGTTCTGAAACTTTTCATCATTTAATAGTTTAACTTGCTCTTCAAGGCTGGTTCGCGGAAGATCGGTACCCTGGGCTTTATCCAGCGTTACTACAGTAGCTTTAGTATGAATGACCATTTCCGTATGCGGCTTATTAACCGAATAGGCATGCACACGATTACCGAAGAAGTCCTCATACGTTAATAGATTAGCTGCCGGGGATACTTCAACCTCATGGTGATAACAGGATTGCCGATAGTTGGTGCGTGGGGTAAGCCTGATTTCATTGACACTGTCCGTAACCGGCTCTGGATAACTGTATGTGGTGGTGTGATTGATTTGAATCTTCATACAGATACTCCTTCTCGCCGAAAAAAGGCGCCCTCCATCGTTTTGCCCAGTCTCTGGCAAGATATTACGAGTGATTGGAGCACATCTTCCACCAGTTCACCGGACATTTCCTCTTTCTCCATATAATCCAGCTCTGCCTTCAGCTTTCCTGCTTGACGGATGACCTTCTCATGACCTGAGCCTTTTTCTGAGGAATCTAATTCAAGCCTAGCTAAATGTTCTTCCAGCTGATGAAAAGAAAAGCGGATCGAACGTGGGAACTTGGGATTTGCGATCAAAAAATCTAAAATGCTCTCCGGTGACATAGCATCTGCATAATAACGGCGAAACGCCTGATAACCACTTACCGATTTCAGCACAGCCTGTAACTGAATATAAATTGCATTAAGCTCTTTAAAACGGCAAGAGGCAATAACTGCCTGCAAAATACGCGTCGTATTCTCAGCACGTTCCAGAAAACGGCCGCTCTCTATAAAATGCCATTCATTTCCCCTAAGCATTACGGATTGTTCTGCTCCTAGAAACATAGCTGCACGTTCCTTCACCTGCTGGTAGAAATGATGTGGGCCACTCATAATATCAGCGACTGACCTCTCCCCAAGCCATAGATTAAAGCTGTTGACGATATCCCATAACTCACTTGGAAGATGCTGGCGCAGTGTGCGAAGATTATTTCTAGCATGATGTACGCAAGAGAATAATGAGTTCGAATTGCCTAAATCAAGTGTAATAAAGGATAACACGTCCTGTTCAGAAAAGGTTTCGAACTGCTGCAAATATTCACTTCGAACTCCTAATGCATCGATAAGCCTCGACCATTTATGTCCTTCTTCTTGAAAATCCTCTTCCTGCTGGATATGATAATGTACATTGATTAGCCGCGCATGATTCTCTGCCCTTTCAATATATCGGCCGATCCAGAATAAAGCCTCCGCATTTCGATTCAGCATCTTTAGCCACTCCTTTATCCTCCAAATTGATGCTGCATATTTTTGATTCACAATCAAGGCTTACAAGATAATAGATCAAGCCATAACCCAAGTATCCTTTACGCCACCGCCTTGCGAGGAATTCACAACTAGTGAACCTTCTTTCATAGCCACTCGTGTTAATCCACCAGGTATAACATGCGGCTTCCGGTCTGCGCCCATTAATACAAAAGCCCGAAGATCGATATGCCGGGGTGCCATAGTGCCTCCCGACAATACGGGTGCTCTGGACAAGGACATAATTGGCTGTGCCACATAACGGTCCGGATCGGCAATAATTTTCATTCGGAACTCCGCTAATTCTTCTTTGGTCGCCTCACTTCCGATCAACATCCCATATCCTCCGGATAACGAGGTTTCTTTAACAACCATTTCGGATAGGTTCTCAAGAACATACAGGCGTTCATCAGGTCTGGACAACAAATACGTCGGCACATTACCAAGGATCGGCTCTTCATTCAGATAATAACGAATCATATCCGGTACATAGACATACATCGCTTTATCATCTGCAACACCGGTTCCCGGAGCATTAGCAATCGCTATGTTGCCTGCCCTATACGCATTCATAAGTCCTGCCACACCCAGTAAAGAATCAGGTTGAAAGGCTAGCGGATCAATGTAATCATCATCCAACCGACGATACAGCACATCCACGCGACGTAGTCCGTTCATTTCTTTCAAATATATTTTGTGATCCTTTGTTACCAAATCTCGTCCTTCGACCAAATGTATACCCATCTGCTGTGCCAAAAAAGCATGTTCATAATATGCAGAATTGTACTCTCCAGGCGTTAGGAGTGCTATAACCGGATCTGACCTTCTTGAAGGAGATAGACTACGAAGCACGGATAAGAAGCGATTTAAGCTATGATCTACATCTCGGATGGAGCTGGCAAAGGATAATTCAGGAAACAATTGATTCATAAGGGTTCTGCCTTTAAAAAGATAGGAAAAGCCGGAGGGTGTTCGCAGGTTGTCTTCAAGTACATAATAATGCCCATCGTGGTGGCGGATAAGATCGATTCCTGAGGTGGTGATATAAGCTCCACCGGGCACTCGCAGACCTGACATTTCTGGCCGGAAGTAACAGTTGGAAATAATCATACGCCTAGGGACGATGCCATCTTTAACAATGTATTGCTCATGGTAAATGTCATGAATGAATAAATTCAAAGCTGTGATACGCTGAATAATTCCAGCTTCTAGCCTCTCCCACTCATTCTTAGGGATTATACGTGGAATCATATCGAAGGGGATCGTTCGCTCCATAGGATGATCCTGAGCCGGATTGTAAAGCGTAAAGGTAATCCCTTCTTCCATCATCCTACGCTGCATTAAATTTTGCTTCCCTTGCAGCTCTTCGGAGCTCATACCGGAAAACATGCGGTTCACATGTCTGTAGTGCGGTCGGACATTCCTCTTATCAGCATACATTTCATCGAAAAAATGCTGTAATGGATACGGAGACAGACCTGGCAGAGGATCTAATTTGGACATGAGTCCGACTCCTTTCGATAGATGTAATCTTTGTTAACAACTTATACTTTCATTTCAGAAAACATCCATGAAAATATTGGTTTATATTCTCATAATACGTAAATCCACTCGTTCATGTCAACATATATAACAGAGAAATGTGATTCCGTTGATATTTGTATTTTTTGGAATCGCTTCCTTTCTCTCTTATATAGGTTGCCGGAGATGAAATGTAGATTCATCATTGAATTGTATGCAGGAAGTGTGACAAGCATTACTGTTATGAATTTTTCATATAATGTATTTTTTATATAGTTGCCTGAGGATGTGAATTCATTGAGTATGGTATAATTTTTTGCGATGGGAGAGTGACCTATGGAGCACAAATATACTATGTCAATGGAGCAGGAAGAGACTAGGCGGAATCACATTTATCTGTTATTTGGCCTGTCTGAAGCGGGATCAATGAAGGTAGCCCTTAGTCATTTGGGTTGTCGTCACTTAATACGAGTACTTTCATTTAATGAGACGTTCTCTGCTGGACCGTTGCGTGGATTACATAATAATGAAGGCTATCATACCCGTGAGTTATGGTTTCAGGAACGATTTCCGGATCAGGGTTATCATCTCAATCCCCAGCATAAACTGGCAGCTATGATTCAGACCTTAAAAGAAATTCCCGAGGACAAAAAAATTACTATTTGGTGCGGAGATAACTCCCATGATCAAACGGGTTTACGATTTGCACTTTCTATTCTTAGTGAGAGGACGCAACCTATTCATGTTATTGATCCAGTCAAGGCTTATAGGGAGATTGCTGCTCCATTTGAAATCGGCTTATATCCCAGAGCACTTAGTCAGCTCCCAAATGAAGCTCTGCAAAAAATTATAAAAATTACCGAAAATACATCCCCTATCACCACCGCTCAAAGAAAACAGTATGAACTAGAATGGCAAAAAATCAGCAACACCGAAGAAATGCTTAGAGTTTGGGCTGAGAGCCAGCTTATGAATGTTACCGAGAGTTACTATGACGAAGAAATTCTTTCTTTAATTCTGCAACTTCAACAGTATGAGGATCGAGATGGCTACGTAAATGCAGGTCTGATTGTAGGCACAATTATAGGGCAATGGAATTTGTATCTCAGTACCTCATTCATAGAATATCGTTTCTGGAGGCTAATTAGTGAGGGAAAGCTGTTATTTAAAGGGATACCTTACGCGATGCATTTATACTTCCTAAAAGTCGCTTAGCAGTTGCTACAAAATGACGGACAAACCCTTTATAAAAAAGAAAAGGAATGCCCTCCTAAACTAAATATAGCTTCGAGGGCATTCCTTGTAAATATGACTTCTTTATGATTATATTGTGCTGCTGATTACACTTGCTCTTCCGCTTCTTCTGACTCTTCTTCCTCAGCAATTAATCCGGCAAAAAGAGCATGTACGAACTGCTGCGAATCAAATGGCTGCAAGTCTTCCATTTTTTCTCCAAGACCTACAAACTTCACCGGCAAATTCATTTCCTGACGAATCGCTACAACGATTCCGCCTTTAGCCGTACCGTCCAGCTTAGTCAAGACCAAGCCAGTGACGCCACTCTTTTCACCAAATAACTTGGCTTGTGTAAGTGCATTTTGACCTGTCGTAGCATCTAGCACCATCAGTACCTCATGTGGAGCACTTGGGATTTCTCTTTGAATGACACGGAAGATTTTGTTGAGCTCTTCCATCAGATTGCTTTTATTCTGCAGTCTGCCAGCAGTATCGCAGATTAAGATATCCACATTGCGCTGTTTAGCCGCTTGCACCGCATCGTACATTACAGCCGCCGGGTCAGAGCCTGCTTGTTGTTTAATGACATCTACGCCTGCGCGTTGGCCCCAAACCTCAAGCTGCTCAATCGCTCCGGCACGGAACGTATCCCCTGCAGCCAAAAGAACTTTTTTACCTTCTTGTTTGTAACGATGAGCCAGCTTGCCGATGGTAGTCGTCTTGCCCACGCCATTAACCCCAACGAACAAAATAACTGTAATTCCATTCGGATTTTCCTTCAGGCTGTTATCATCATCTCCGCGCAGCAGCTCCATAAGCTTACGGGACAAAATCGGCTTCAGCTCGGCAGCATCTTCAATCCGATTTTGCTTCACTTCGGCACGCAAATCCTCGACAAGAGTCATAACAGTGTTGACACCCACGTCTGCACCAATCAAAATCTCTTCCAGCTCTTCGTAGAACTCTTCATCTATCTTTTTGCGGCGGATGATAAGGTCGGAGACCTTCTCTACAAAACCTTTACGGGTTTTCTCTAATCCGTCGCGGAATTGTTTCGTTACACTTTCCGTTTTGCCGGAAATGCTTTCTTTTAATTTTCTAAAAAAGCTCATTTGGTTCCTCCTAAAAGTTTCTCTTCTTTGATGGATTTAAGCAATCTCAGCTTCTTCATCCTCTAAACGTACTGAGACGAGCTTGGAGACGCCGCCCTCTTCCATCGTTACTCCGTATAACACGTCCGCCTCTTCCATCGTTCCTTTGCGGTGCGTAACGACGATGAACTGAGTTTGTTCAGAGAACTCGCGTAAATACTGTGCAAAACGAACAACGTTTGCTTCGTCGAGCGCAGCCTCAACCTCATCCAATACACAGAACGGAACTGGCTTCACTTGCAAAATAGCGAACAATAATGCCATCGCAGTTAGAGCGCGTTCACCGCCGGATAAAAGCTGCAGATTTTGCAATTTTTTACCTGGTGGTTGGGCTACGATATCTATACCTGTTTCCAGCATATGTTCTGGATCCAGGAGCATGAGATCCGCTCGCCCGCCTCCGAACAGCTTTGAGAACACAGTCCCGAACTGTTTGCGGATCGCATCAAAGGTCTGTTTGAAACGTTTTGACATTTCATCTTCCATCTCGCGGATTACTTGATACAGGGTAGTCTTAGCTTCGACTAGATCATCTTTTTGTCCACTGAGGAACGTATACCGTTCATGGACCCGCTGATATTCTTCGATCGCCCCTAAGTTAACCTCTCCTAGCGCAGAAATACTGCGCTTCAAACGCTGTACATCGGCTTGTGCGGCAGGTACATCCTCAGGTACTGGGTATCTCTGTTTTGCTAATTCATAACTTAGCTCGTAGTCATCACTCAGCTTGCGGAGAATATTATCCAGCTCCACATCGAGTCGACCGACAGAAACTTCAGTGGCACGCAGCTTGTCCTCGACTACTTTAAGGGCCTGACGTTGATCTTTAGTCTTGCCTTCCTCAAGTTCCAGCTTACGGGTTAACGCTGTACGCTCAGCACGGGCAAAATCCAAAGTTCCAGTCGTCTCTTCCTTCTTCAAGCGGTAACTGTTCAAATCTTCCTTCTGCTTCACAGCTTCCAAAGCATTGTTAGCCAGATCCTGTTCAATCGTATGTAACAGATTTCGATTCTGGCGCAGCTCCTTGTCCTGTGAACCCACATCTTGTCTTAGGCGACGTAACTGCTCCTCCAGGGAGAATATCTCCTGATCGAGCTTGCCTTCCGAGACTTTCATACTGGTCAGTTTGCCTTGCAGCTCTTCCTTAGCTGATTCATTCGCTTTACGCGCTGATTCAGCGTTACGGATGCCCTCATGGGCTTCCTTTTCTTCCTTTTCAAGGCGTTCAAGCTCAGCAGTGGCTTGTTTCCGCGCCTCTTCAAGCGCACGTACTTCACTCTCAAAGCCGCTGCGTTCCGCACCAGTGCTCTCCACTTGCTCCTGCACATGCCGAAGCTCATGCTCGAGCTGCTTCAAATCACCGGAGACTCTTTGCTCTTCCAGTCTTTTCTCATCGCCATCACGGCGCAGGTCTTCCAGCTTCACGCTAGCGTTCTCCTGCTCTTCACGAAGTTTGGCAATGCCTTGCTTCAGCTTCACTATTTGACGTTCGCTTTCTTCAATCTCACTGCTTAATTGATCCAGCTGACGTTTGCGGCTGAGCAAGCTATTGTTCTTCTTATGCTGGCTACCCCCGGTCATTGAACCACCGGCATTAACTACATCGCCTTCCAATGTAACTACCCGATAACGATATTGGCATCTAGCGGCGATACGGTTCGCTTGCTCCAAGCTCTCCGCAATAACCACATTGCCGAGCAAACTGCCAATAATGCTAGTATATTTATCATCGTAACCAACGAGTTCGGAACCAATTCCAACAAATCCGTCAGCATCACCCACCATACCACGGTCACTGCCAGAAATCTGGCGCGGCCGGATAACATCTAGCGGAAGAAAGGTAGCTCGTCCCAGCTGACGCTGCTTCAGAAATGATATCGCTTGGCGGGACACAGTCTCATTATCCATGACCACATGCTGAAGTGATGCGCCTAGAGCAGTCTCAATCGCCATTTCGAGCTTCTCCGGAACAGAGATCAGCTCCGCAACCGCACCCTGCACACCGTTGAGCTGTCCTTTGCGCGCACCCTTGAGCACTTCTTTAACCCCAAGCATGAAGCCGTCGAAATCATCCTGCATCTCTTTCATGGTCTCATGACGAGAGACTTGCGCTTCCCGCTTCTGTTCCCATTTCCGAAGACCGGACTGTGTTTCTTCGATCAGCTTCTGACGTTTACTGAGCTGCTCACTTTCAGTGATATAAGCCCCGCGAAGATTACTAAGCTCCTTCCCCAGCTGGGCAATCTTATCCTTCAGCCCTTTCTGGTTGGCAGACAACTCTTCATGCCGGGCTGTCCATTTGCCGCTTTCTTCTTCACTGCGGCTCATACGACGTTCCAGATTCTCCTTTTGTTGATCCGCGTAACGAATTTCGTTACGTGCATTCGCCATAAGGTTCATTAGCTCCAAAAGAGCACTTTTGAGCTTTTCTTCCTGACTCTGGCTAATCCCGTCTGCCACACCTTCAAGCCTTGCCTCTTCATCTTCGATCTGTTTCCGAAGATCCACAAGCTTAAGCCGCGATTGCTCAAGCTTAAGCTCCAGATCCACGACTTCACGCTGACGATCTGCAGAACGCTCGCCAACCGAACCTAACGTAAGCATTAACTGCTCCCGATTACTTTCCAGATTGCGCTTGCGTTCCCTCAGCACTTCACCGTAACCTTCGCTCTTCTCAAATGCTTCGCTATAACGCAGCAATTGCTCCTGCTGCTTCTCGATCTGTGCTTCGATTGTGCGCAGTTCAGAGCGCCCGCTCTCCAGCTTGGCATCATGAGCCGAAACCACAGTAGACAGCTCCAGCTGCTCGTCCTTCAACGTTTCAAGCTTAGCGTTACCTTCCTGCCAAGCGGTATGAATGCCTTCAATCTGGTGTACGTATACTGAAATTTCCTGATGTTTTAATTGTTCGCGAAGTTCCTTAAAGCGGATAGCTTTCTCGGACTGATCCTTAAGTGGACCAATCTGATCCTCAAGCTCACTGATCAAATCATGAATACGAAGCAGGTTCTGCTCGGTATCATCCAGCTTTCGACTTGCGTCTTTCTTGCGCGATTTATATTTTACAATACCTGATGCTTCTTCAAAGATGCCTCGCCGATCTTCGGAACGAGTACTTAGAATTTCTTCAATCCTACCCTGCCCGATAATCGAATACGCTTCACGTCCGATACCGGTATCCATAAACAGCTCTGTGATATCCTTCAGACGGCAGGACTGCTTATTAATTAAATATTCACTATCTCCACTGCGGTGGACTCTCCGAGTCACTGTAACTTCGCTGAAATCCAGCGGAAGTGTGTGATCTTCATTATCAAGCGTAAGTGATACTTCGCCATAATTCACAGCTTTACGCGCATCACTTCCAGCAAAAATGATATCCTCCATCTTGCCGCCACGCAGTGATTTAGCACTCTGTTCGCCGAGTACCCAGCGTATGCCGTCAGAAATATTACTTTTGCCGCTTCCGTTCGGGCCAACTACAGCCGTTATACCGCGCACAAACTCCATTTCTGTTTTGTCGGCAAATGATTTAAAACCAGCTAATTCTATCCGTTTCAAAAACATACTTGCCAATCACCTCTGACCCATTATACCATAGCGTTTGTACCCTAAAAAACCATTAAGATCTACCTTATCCTTATTCTATCCTTCACGCTTAAACGCCTTCCGCTTACCTTCTCTATTAGGACGGCAAATGTTTAAACGAGAAATAGAAGGATACTTTGTAACGCGGAACATATAAGTTCTTATATTGTCGAAAAAGAGCAGCAACGGTCTGAGCTCCGCCTAAACGCCGGTATTCAGACCTTTGCTGCTCTCCTCCGCTTGTCCCCTTGATGCAAAACTCAGGCACCGTCCTCTTTCAGATGCAAAAGTGCTGCTGCTGCCGCCTGCTGCTCCGCTTCCTTCTTGGACCGGCCGCTTCCTTTACCAAGTGAACGGTTAGCCATATACACCTCTGAGACGAATTCACGCTCATGTGCGGGTCCCCGTTCTTCTATAATTCGATATTCCAATGTACCCATATTGTGCTGCTGAATTAGCTCTTGCAGTTCCGTCTTATAATCGGTCATCTGCATTTGCAATTTCCCATCCGTCTCCACAAGAGGAAATACGTGATTATCAAGAAAACTCCGCACCGTTTCCAGTCCTTGGTCGAGATAAAGCGCTCCCACGAAGGATTCGAATACATCAGCCAGCAGGGCCGGGCGAGTACGTCCGCCCGTAAGTTCTTCCCCTTTGCCCAACAGTACATAACGGCCAAAACCTAAACTCTCCGCAAATTTGACCAGTGAAGGCTCGCATACAATAGCGGCCCGCAGCTTGGTCAACTCTCCCTCAGGTCGGTCTGGCAATAGATTGTACAAATATTCAGAAACCGTTAACTCCAGAACTGCATCCCCAAGAAATTCGAGACGCTCATTGTCCTGATGCTGATTGAAACGGTGTTCATTCACATAGGATGCATGGGTAAAGGCCTGCTTCAGAAGCACAGAATCGTGAAATTGGATTTGAAGTTGCTGTTGTAACTGCTTCAGTTCTCCTTTCACCGCACTGTCCCCTTACTAATTATATTTTTTTAGAATAACTGTTGCGTTATGTCCCCCGAAGCCGAATGAATTCGACATTACAATATCAAGATCAGCTTTACGAGGCACATTTGGTACATAATCCAAATCACATTCCGGGTCTTGGTTGTCCAAATTAATCGTTGGCGCAATCGTCCCTTTTTGCAAAGAAAGGCCACAGATAATAGCTTCTACTCCACCAGCAGCACCCAGAAGGTGACCTGTCATGGATTTCGTCGAACTAATTGCCACTTTATAGGCATGGTCACCCAATGCTTTCTTAACAGCAGCAGTTTCTGATCTATCTCCTACAGGCGTTGAAGTACCATGAGCATTGATGTAATCAATATCTTCAGGAGAGATACCAGCATCCCGGATTGCCATCTTCATGCAGCGAGCTGCACCATCTGGATCAGGCTCAGTCATATGATGAGCATCTGCGCTTAGACCATAACCGATAACCTCAGCATAGATCTTCGCTCCACGTTTCTCAGCATGTTCGAGTGATTCCAGAATAAGAATCCCGGCACCTTCACCCATAACAAAACCATCGCGATCCACATCAAACGGACGACTTGCCTTCTCAGGCTCATCATTGCGAGTGGACATTGCTCTCATAGCACAAAAACCAGCCATACCTGTTGGACGAATGGTCGCTTCAGAACCACCGCAGATCATTGCATCTGCGTCTCCACGTTGAATCAAGCGGAAGGATTCCCCAATGGAGTGACTTCCTGTAGCACAAGCAGTTACTGTCGTCGTATTAGGACCCTTTGCACCAAGGTTAATGGACAACTGCCCAGAACCCATGTTAGCGATCATCATCGGAATGAAGAACGGGCTAACCCGCTTCGGTCCTTTTTCAAGCAACAAGTTATGATTGTCTTCCCAAGTTCCAAGACCGCCAATACCTGATCCTACAGATACCCCTATTCTTTCGGCATCAATATCTTCACCGATCTTAAGTCCGCTATCTCGCAATGCGTCCTCACCGGCAGCCACTGCAAATTGTACAAAACGGTCCATTTTGCGGGCTTCCTTACGACCAAAAAGTGCCTCTGGATCGAAATCTTTAACAGAGGATGCTATTTGCGTAGTATACTCACTGACATCAAAGGTCTCAACCTGTGAAACACCGGATTTGCCGCTCATAAGATTATCCCAGAACGTCTCCAAATCCTTGCCCAATGATGTAACTACGCCCATCCCGGTAACAACCACTCTATGACTCAAACACAATCACCCCATCTATAGGTTGTATACATTATATTCAGAACTTATATACTTTCAATTGCTACTATATGAACAGCGATAACCGCATCATTAACCATCCTGCGGTTCTGTTATATCCCTTATATAGTTGCTCAAGGCAACTTTTGATTCATCTTTAGTGCTCTATAAATGAGGAGAAGTCCCGCCCTAGCAGGAACGGGACTCTCAATCATATGACTCTAGGTATGAGATTGTATGTACTTCACAACTTCACCCACGGTCGTAATCGTCTCTGCATCTTCATCAGAGATTTCCATATCGAATTCATCTTCCAATTCCATAACCAATTCTACTACATCAAGAGAATCAGCACCTAAATCATCTTTGAAAGACGCTTCTAATGTTACCTCAGCTTCATCGGCACCTAAGCGGTCGATGACAATGCGTTTTACACGCTCTAATACATCGGACATCCGGTTCACCTCCTCTTTTGGTATTATACGAGATATGAGTTCAAAATACCATAGAGCGTCAAAAACGCTTTCTTTATCCCTCACATTTCAGCATTAAAACAGTGTAATTTCTCCTTGACGGAGAGTTACATATACATCCCGCCATCCACGTGTAGTGTCTGGCCGGTCATATACGCAGCGCCTTCAGAGGCCAGGAAGACTACAGCCATAGCAATCTCTTCAGGACGCCCCAGACGAGCAAGTGGAATGCCCTTCTCAAGCTCACTGCGCACTTCCTCAGAGAGCTCACGCGTCATATCTGTATCAATGAAGCCAGGAGCGATACAGTTCACCGTGATCCCCCGTGAGGAAAGCTCACGAGCCGATGCCTTCGTTAAACCGATGACACCTGCCTTAGCTGCGGAGTAATTAGCTTGTCCAGGATTTCCTGTTACACCTACTACGGAAGAAATATTGATAATTCGCCCGTAGCGTTGCTTCATCATAGGGCGTGTAGCTGCCTTTAGGCAGTTAAACACCCCTTTTAGATTCGTTTCGATCACTTGATCGAACTCTTCTTCTTTCATGCGCATAATCAGGTTGTCCCTGGTAATGCCGGCATTATTGACAACAATGTCAATACGTCCCCAGGTATTCAGAACCTCTTTGACAAGGTTCTCGGCCTGTTCACTATTGCCGACATCGCCACGAACGGCAATACCCTCCGAGCCAAGCTCGACAATCCGAGCCACGGTCTCTTGTGCGGCTGCTTCACTGCCCGCATAGTTCACGGCCACCTTCACGCCATGTTCCGCGAGAGCAAGTGCAATACTGCGGCCGATGCCGCGAGAGCCACCAGTTACAAGGGCCGTTTGACCCCGCAATGCTGAGAACATCATTTATTCCCCTTTCGATCATATTGCTATTGATAAACAATGTTTGAACGTATCTTACAAGACAGCTTGCACACTTTCAAGCGTGTTAATGTTGATTACTTTGACCGTTTTGTCTATTTTGCGGATCAGACCTGCCAGAACACTGCCAGAACCAATTTCCACAAAAGTATCCACACCATCAGCAATCAGCCATTCAATACTATCTTGCCAGAGCACAGGGGAGTACACCTGGCGAACAAGCAGTTCACGGATTTCTTCAGGATCCGTTACAGGTGCTGCGGTAACATTGACAATAACAGGTACAGCCGGAGCATTAAAAGTAACACTCTTCAGCTCGTCTGCCAAGCGGTCTGCCGCAGCCTTCATCATCGAAGAGTGAAAAGGTCCACTTACTTCCAGCGGAATAGCCCGCTTTCCGCCTGCTTCCTTAACACGCTGCACAACACCGTTAACCCCGGCCTGTGAACCAGAAACAACAATCTGTCCCGGGCAGTTCACATTCGCCAGTTCTACCACGCCGCTCTCCTCGGATACGCTCCGGCATAATTCTGCCAGAGCATCCCGCTCCGCACCAAGCACTGCAGCCATAGCTCCCTGTCCACCTGGAACAGCTTCCTCCATAAAACGACCGCGTAAACGCACGAGTCTTACAGCATCTTCATAGGACAATACGCCTGCCGCAACCAGTGCGCTGTATTCTCCTAGGCTATGACCAGCTACATAATCCGGCTTCATCCCTTGATCACGTAATGCTTCCAGATAAGCCACACTTGCTGTTAGCAGAGCTGGTTGCGTATTTACGGTCTGTTTCAAATCACTGTCAGGTCCTTCAAAAATCAGCTGGCTCAGTGGAAATCCGAGCACCTCATCACCTTTTTCGAATACCGCGCGGCTGTGCGGAAGAGCTTCATATACATCTCTACCCATTCCAACTGCCTGTGCACCCTGACCGGGAAAGACAAATGCGATTTTACTCATAAGTAAGAACTCCTTCCTCTATTACCAGATCAATACGGACGCGCCCCAAGTCAAGCCACCGCCGAATCCAACCATCAGAACCGTGTCGCCTTCCTTCATGCGTCCTTCTTCCGCCGCTTCCACTAGAGCTAGAGGAATAGAAGCTGCTGATGTATTAGCATATTTATCAACATTGATTACACATTTCTCCGGTGGCAGGTCAAGCCGCTGCATAGCAGATTGAATGATACGAATATTCGCTTGATGCGGTACGAACAAATCAATATCTTCTTTACCTAATCCGGCTTTAGTTAGCACACGTTCTGTAGCTGAGCCCATAACACGAACAGCAAACTTAAACACTTCACGGCCATTCATATAAATGAAATGTTTCTTGTCTTCAACCGTCTGCTGAGATGCAGGCAAGCGCGAGCCCCCAGCTTCCAGCTTAAGCAAGTTCCCTCCAGAACCTTCAGCACCAAGATCGAAGGATTGGAAACCGCGTCCCTCTGGAACTTCACCGATGATTACTGCTCCTGCACCATCGCCAAACAGTACACAGGTGTTACGATCCGTATAATCAGTGATGCGGGATAAAGTGTCCGCACCAATTATGAGTGCATTATTGTACATTCCGTTCTGAATAAAGCCAACCGCAGTAGCTAGGCTGTATACAAAACCAGAGCAGGCTGCTGACAAGTCAAATGCCGCAGCACCTTTAGCTCCAAGTTTATCCTGCAAAATGCAGGCTGTGGAAGGGAAGGAGCTATCAGGGGTTACCGTTGCAATAATAATAAGATCCAAATCTTCGGCTTTCATGCCTGCAGAATCCAAAGCTTTAAGTGCAGCTTCATAGGCTAAATCAGAAGTTGCCTCATGTGGTGCAGCGATATGTCTTTCACGGATCCCTGTCCGACTGACGATCCATTCATCGTTAGTCTCCACTATTTTTTCTAGATCACTGTTTGTTAAAATTTTCTCAGGTACATATTTACCCGTACCGATAATCCCAACCGGCCGCAATTGTTTCATTTCGTCACTCACTTCCCGCTAATTTCCTTGGATATACTTGGCACAAGATCGGCTTGCAGAGCAATCCGCGCTTGTCTTACCGCATTTTTAACCGCATTTCCGTCTGAAGATCCGTGCCCTTTAACTACCAACCCGCTAAGACCAAGCAGCGGTGCACCGCCATGCTCTTTGTAATCCATCTTGCCCTTCAGGGCTCTAAGCTCCGGCATCAGCATAGCCGCTCCAAGCTTAGTCTTCAGAGAACGGCTGAATTGCTCCTTCAGTAAAGCGAACAATGCACCCGCTGTACCCTCAAGCGACTTCAACAGGATATTACCAGCAAATCCATCGCAGACAAGCACATCGCAGTTTCCTGTCAGTACGTCGCGTGCCTCAACATTACCGATAAAATGAATGCCCGGCAAGTTCTCCAGCAGTGGATAGGCTTCTTTGGTCAGTTCGTTGCCTTTCCCAGGCTCCGTCCCTACATTTAGAAGTCCAACCCGCGGCTTAGCAATGCCATGCACTTTATTCCGATAAATGCTGCCCATCAGCGCATATTGCACCAGATGTTCAGGCTTCGCATCCATGTTAGCGCCAAGATCAAGCGCAAGCACGCCAACATCATCCAGCGTCGGAATCATAGGTGCCAGCGCTGGACGTTCAATCCCCTGCATACGGCCTACTACTAGTAACCCTGTAGTCATAAGCGCCCCCGTGTTACCTGACGAAATCATAGCATCTGCTTCGCCCTCACGCACCATACGTCCAGCTACAACCATGGATGAATCTTTTTTGCGGCGAACCGCCTTAACCGGCTCTTCATCAGAACCAATAACATCTCCTGCATGCCGCACACTCAGGTTGGATGGCTTGTCCTTCAGCAGTGGCTCTAGTCTGGCTTCGTCACCTACGAGCACAATCTGCGTATCTTTCCATTCCGCGGCCGCGGACAACGCCCCCTCGACATTACATTCAGGAGCGTTGTCCCCGCCCATGGCATCAATGGCGATCAGCACTACGGTTACCCCCTTCACTATACTCTTCATTAGCGGAACGATACACTATAAAGTGGCCTTGAAATACCAATTCTTCTCCGACATAGGTGAATACGTCCACCTCTGCTTTGCCGCCTCTGCCTGCAAGTGACCGCACTTGAGCTTTAGCAATGCACTTCTCACCAAGCAGAACCATACGAACAAACCGTATGTCGGCTGAAGCAGTCAAGGCAATTTCATCGTTAATCACAGCAACCGCAAGCGAGTTGGCTTGAGCAAACACGTAGTGGCCACGGGCGATCCCATTTCTGGAAAAGACATGATCCTCACGAATTTCAAAGATCGAAATCCCGCTCTTATCGAGCTGTAAATCCACAATATCTCCGATCACTTCATCCGCAGGCAAAGAACGCACCTGATCATAGGAATGCTCTGCCATTTGTTTCATTCTTTCACGCAGTTCTGGTATTCCCAGCTCCATCCGGTCTAACCGAATCGTCTGAATGCTCACCTTCAGCTGACGGGTCAACTCCCGATCAGTTACAAAAGGATTGCCTGCAATTATATGTAGCAGCTGTTGCTGACGTTCTTTCTTGGACATCCGCTCGATAGCGGCTCACCTCCTGGCACATGCCAAGCGTAAACGCCTTCGTCGCCCTAATAAGGACGGTAAGCGTTTAAGCGAGAAATATAAGACATAAAGTATAGGTGTATAACTTATACTTCCTTATATTTTAAAGAAAGCATCCGGCCGCTTGAATGGCCGCTGTTATATTAGGTCAAACAATCATAAACATTATTTAGAACCAGGTACTAATATGTAGTATAAAGCATGCCGCAGCAAAAATAAAGCATTGACTTCTGAGCGGAACATAAAGTATAGGTACAAACCCTATCTTTATTAGATTTGGACAAAAAAATAGTACCTCACCGAAGTGAAGTACTACTTATTTTGAAACTATTGTTTGATGATTTCTCTTGCTTTGTAAGTTCCGCAAACTTTGCATACGTGGTGAGCTAGTTTCAACTCTCCGCATTGTTCACATTTCACCATGCCCGGCACAACCAACTTAAAGTGGGTGCGACGTTTGTCACGGCGTGTTTTAGACGTTCTACGTTGTGGTACTGCCATGTGTTCCACCTCCTCGTGATATTTCTGTCAGCCTGCTCCTCAGAGCAGGATGTGTTTTGTTGTAATGTTTCATTTGAAAAAGTCTTTCAACCCAGCGAGTCGAGGATCGATCACTGTGTTGTCGCAACTGCAGGTGCCTTCGTTCAAGTTCTGTCCGCATTTCTGACAAAGACCAAGACAGTCTGCCTTGCACAATACCGAATCCGGTAAGTGCAGTACGAAATTTTCTTCCACATACGGGATAAGATCCACAACCTCATCCTTGACGTAAATGAGTTCCTCATCTTCGTCATCATCTGGAAGAACTGGCTGCTTAAGCCACTTGAAAGTCTCAGCAAAAGGAATGTTCAAATCACTTTTGACCTCCGTGAGACAACGTGAACATAACATGTCCACATCTCCACTCAGTTTCCCCACCACGTTCACACAATCGGTTCCCGCGGGCAGCGCTTTAAGGTCTACTGAGAGCGGAGCAACAGTTAGAATATCCTTGCGCCCTTTGACTACCTCGCTGACATCCACAACATCGTGAATATGTAACGGTTCGTCGGCATTCGCTAATTTGCGAAAGTGAATCTGCATACTTATCACTCCCAAACAAACAAAATTTATTATACCTAGTATTCTATACCTTTGTCAACCATTTTCCCTTTATATTGTTTCAGAAAATGCGGTGAATTATGATATAACTATTAGTGTAAATCAAAAGATCAGCTTGTGCTAACAGTATCTCTAGAAATCTACCCTACTAAACTCAATAAATATACCTTACTTATCGGAGGGAAGCCACAGTGACAACGGTTGGAATCATCGCAGAATACAATCCCTTACATAACGGACACGTGCATCACTTCACGGAAGCCAAAAGACTTTCCGGCGCAGAGCGCACCATCATCGTCATGAGTGGTCCCTTTACCCAGCGCGGCGAGCCGGCGGCGGTAAGCAAGCAAGCCCGGACAGAGATGGCGCTGCATATGGGCGCCGACCTCGTCATTGAGCTGCCGGTGGCTTATGCCGTCCAGCCAGCCGAGTGGTTCGCGTTCGGAGCAGTTGCACTGCTGGAAGCGACCGGGGTCGTGGACAGCTTGTGCTTCGGCTCCGAAGCCGGCACTTTGGGCTCGCTGCTCCCGCTGGCCAGATATCTGGCTGAGGAAAGCAGCGAGCTTCAGAGTGAGATCCGCCGCCGCATGGCGCTCGGAGCGAGCTTCCCCGCCGCGTACAGCGCAGCGGCGGCGTTGGCCTTTGAAGGGACTCTCCCGGAAACGGAGAGTCCCGGAGATGCAGGCGAGCTGCTGCGCCAGCCGAATAACAGCCTTGGTCTGCATTATCTTATCGCCTTGCAGCGGCTGCACAGCAAGATAATGCCACTAACCGTTCCGCGCACAGCAGCAGGCTTCCATGACCCATTACAAGTCGACTCTTCTATTGCAAGTGCGACGGCCATCCGCAAGCTGCTGCAAGAAGGCGGATCTCCTGCTGCTTATATGCCGGATTATAGCGTGTCCATTTTGGAAAGAGAGCATGCAGCCGGAAGGGGCCCTCTGAGCTTGGAGAGCTTCAGTATCCCGCTTCGCCATCTGCTGACCACCCATACTGCTGCCGAGTTACAAACGATCCATGATATGAATGAAGGCTTGGAGAACCGAATACTGCGGCTTTTGCCTGAGTTGGAGCAATTCTCTGTTTCAGGCCTGCTTCACGCCCTTAAGAGCAAGCGCTACACGCATACACGGTTACAGCGTCTGCTGCTACATGTTCTGTTAAATCATTCTAAAAAAGAAATGACCCCTTCCATACTAGCAGAGGGGCCCGGATATATCCGCATTCTTGGTTTTAGAGAAAGTGGACGAGCACTGCTTAAAGAGATGAAACAAAAAGCTACGTTGCCCATCGTCACGCGCCCGTCCCTTTGTTCCCATCCGCAGCTTGAGCGAGATCTTCAAGCCGCTTCCGCTTTCACGGGAGCTTTTAAGGAACCCCGCAGACTGGATATGTACCGCGATTATTTGGAACCTCCGGTCATGGTTTGACCGGCAGTTCCTCCATATACTTCAGCGCCTCATCCAGCGTAGATACAGGCACCAGCTTCATAGATGTGCCGATTTTATCAGCTTTTGCTTTGGCTTCGTCATAATTCTTAACAGGCACGAAAAAAATCTCCGCCCCTTCTCGATCCGCAGCCACGATCTTGTGTTTCACTCCACCGATAGCACCTACCACACCCTCAGCGTTAATCGTACCCGTCCCTGCAACTCTATGGCCTTTAGTTAAATCACCAGAAGTAAGGCGATTGTAAATTTCCATAGTGAACATTAGCCCTGCTGAAGGTCCGCCAACATTTGTATCTACAAAGCTGACAGCTTTCCCTGCTTCTTTTGGTTTTACTTTTTGAACAGCGGCAATAGTGACTCCAAAGCCAGGTCGAACGGCAGCGCCCTCTTTATCCTTTATTTCAACCAGCGTCACTTGTTCTTTTACTTCCTTGCCATTTCTTTGCAAAACAACAGCGACTTGATCTCCGATTTTTTTAGAGGAGAGCAGTTTAGACAGTGCTTCAGGATCGGGCACTTTTTGTCCCTCTACGCTAATGATTTTATCACCCGGCAGAAATTGTCCTTTATTACTTTCTACAGGAACCGAAAAAACGTAGAGATAATCCACTACATCCTCATATGGAATTCCCGCCGCATGATAAGCGGCCTGAACAGAATAAGACTGTGAGCTATTCATATAAAAAACCTGCTCCGCAGCATATTCGTCTTCTGATTTATCCCCTAGCCGGGTTTCTTTTCGCACAACCTCTGAATTGGAATTAAAAGCAGAGGCGACCAATAAGGCCACATTAGCATAACTAGCAGACACCGTAGTCATCATAAACGTTCCTTCTTCAGCCGGATCGGCATTCTCCACCTTAATCATAGGGGCAACTTCAGATGCACTGCCTGGCTGATATACAATGTACGGGGTGTTCATAAAGACAAATACATACGCGATAACTACAAACGTAAACAGATAAGCTGTGGCGCGGAAACCCGGCCGATGCTTCAGTTGCTTCACTGCTCTTCCCTTCTTTCCCGCGGCACATTTAGGATATGAATGATCGAACTTCATTACCGCTTCGACTAGTGGTTTGGCATGATGGTTGTCTACTCTGCATAAATTGATAACACATCGTCCATGCCTTAAGTTATGAAGAGGTGATCTGAGAAATGAAAAATATTCAAATACGCCGACTAGCTACACGCTCCACACCATTTATACCCGGGATTATGGCAATCCTGACCGCCATTGCGATTATTATCTCACCGGAAAGCTCCTTTGAGGCTTCACTCCAAGGATTGAAGCTTTGGTGGACACTCGTATTCCCTGCCCTGCTTCCCTTCCTGATGCTGTCAGAAATGCTTACTGCTTCGGGCTTCGTTCATGGTTTTGGAGTACTTCTGGAGCCATTAATGAAAAAGGTCTTTCGTCTGCCTGGTGCCAGCGGCTGGACCTTGGCACTCGGAATCACAGCCGGATTCCCCGGTGGAGCTGGAGGGGTCATGCAGCTACATAAGCAGAACAGCATCTCTGACAAGGAAGCCGCCCGGCTTGCTGCACTTACACACTTCGCCAGCCCGGTAACCATGCTTATAGTAATTGGCATAGCTTTTCTACACAGTACTTCAGCAGGTTATTTCCTGCTGGCTATCCACTGGATCTCTGGACTTCTAGCCAGCTACACCGATGCTATATTAAAGGGGCGGTCAGCGAACACGAAACCAGTTGATAAGATCTCCGCGGACACCAAACAGTCTTCTTTATATAGTCGCGTTCAGCTTGCAGCAACAGATGCCAGAGCAAAAGACGGACGCAGCTTCGGCAAGCTTCTCGGCGAGTCCGTCGCTAATGCCGTGCAAAGTCTGATGGTCGTGGGCGGTTACATGATTATGTTCGCTGTAGTCATCAATATTATCACTACTGTGCTTCCCGCATTGCCAGCTGCTCTGCCTGCAAGCTTGCTGGAAATTCATTTAGGTGCCGACGCAATCAGCAAAGGGCTAGCAAGCATAGGAACAGGACCTTCTAGTATGCTTGGGATAGCTTTATTGTCTGCTGCACTGGGCTGGAGCGGACTCTGTGCGCAACTACAGGTGCTGACCATGCTCAAACAAGCCAGAGTCAGATTTCTACCCTACGCTACGGTTCGTCTGATGCATGGATTTTATGCTTTTCTGTTAACTTTATTGCTCTGGAAACCATTGCTGGCTATCCCTAAAGCTACTTTACCAGCACTTGCAGACTCACGCCCGACTCCAAGCGGGACCATTAATGTAACGGATATATGGAGCTCTTTTCCACAGCTGCTAAGTCTGCAAGCCCTTCTGCTCATCATCCTGTTGGGATTATCTGCTGGAACTTATCTGGTAAGTACTATTCGCCACCGGCTCGGTTAAATTTACGCTTCATCGCTTGTTCAACCTCAGGCGTCACAAAATCAGTCACATTCCCGCCGAAATGGGCGATTTCTTTAACAACACTGGAACTTAAGTAGGAATATTTCGGATTAGTCATCATAAAAATCGTTTCCGCATCGGGATCCAGGCTATGGTTGATCGATGCGTTTTGCAGCTCATATTCAAAGTCTGTAACGGTACGGATACCCCGAACTATGACCTGAGCATCTTTTTGGCGAACATAATTCACTAACAGATCACGGAAGCTGTCAATTTCCACATTGGGAATATCAGCAGTCGCCTGTCTTAATAGCTCTGTCCGTTCATCAACAGTAAACAGCGGGTTTTTACTCAAATTATTAAGCACCGTTACAATCAAACGGTCGAATTGCTTGGATGCGCGCCGAATAATATCCATATGTCCCATAGTCACGGGATCAAAGGTACCTGGATAAATGGCAACACGTTCTTTTCTAATTTGCTGACTCATTCTCTACCTCCTCACCAGCTTCACTTTCCTCTGCAGGATTAGCTTCATACTGGTAAATAGAAATTGTCGTTTCTCCGTATACGGCCTGACGCAGCCTATAAAATCCTGGAATGTCTTCAGGATAGGCATAACTTGATTCATGCTCCAGAACAATAATTGCGTCCTCTTGCAGCATTCCTTTTTCAACCATCATAAGCATAAGCTCATCCCCGTGCTTCAAGCGATAGGGAGGATCCAAAAAGACCAAATCAAAAATTTTCCCCCGCTTCTCCAACGCACTTAGCGCCCTTCCAGCTTCATTACGGTACACCTGTGCCTGTTCTTCCAGCTTGGTAGCCTTCAGATTGGCGCGGATCGTGTCGATACTTTTAGGCTCCATATCAACAAATACGCCGCTTTCCATCCCTCTGCTTAAGGCTTCGATCCCCAAACCGCCAGTACCGGCGAACAAATCCAGCACCGCTCCACCTTCGAAATATGGGCCTATCATGCTAAATACAGCTTCCTTCACCTTATCGGTCGTAGGCCTTGTCCCACTTCCCGGAACACTCTTCAGTGGCCTTCCTTTTGCACTTCCCGATACCACTCTCACTGTTATTCACCCGCTCTATATCTCTGTTTGTTATGCCCAAAAGGGCATAAGTCCACGCCTATCGTAACACATTTGCGCGATGAAATAAAAAATTTGTCTAGATGTGAAATAAGAAGGCGAAACAGCTTATTCAGAGAAATAAGTTATCTTAATGTATAAGATTGGACTTCCAGGGACATCATGTAATTATCGACACCACAAATGTCGTAGACAACCGCGGAGCAGGCTTACGTTTCCCCATAAGCTCTTCGTCCGGTTTCTCCTCTCCCATGAAAGGGGCCCTAGAGATAGGGCCCCGAATTTATGTTCATGAATCCTTATAGATAAAGGATTTCCTGATTGATATCATTCTTATTAACTACTTAAAAAGATCTACTGTTGACGAATTGTTGACGTTTTTTTTATTTCTACTTCATAATAAATGTCTTAAAGCCGATGCTTCAGTTACTCCACTTCTATAAGAAGTTTTTACTGCTTCCAGTACACTATTTAAAAAATAGTTTTCCAATTCATTACGTAGGACTGGTTCTACTGATTGAAGAAGCATAACAAACTGTTGATAGTCATCATTCGTTTCACCTTTTAAAACTACCTCCACGATCTCTTCGGTTCTCTTTTCAATAACTGGCTCTAAAAATTCTATGATATCCATTAAGTTCATCCTCTCAGATTTACATGCTGCATTTCTGGTGTTTTATCTTTGTCAATAACTTTTCGAAAAGAGAATCAAGTATAATAATTGTTATTTAATTGTGCTATGCTATTAGTGAAAATTGATTTTTTAAGATTAGGGGGTGTCTGCCAGGACCCGCCCTTTATCTTTTTTATGTAACTGTGATATAATTCCAACGATATTCATCACCTCTCTTTGATAACAAAATAGGAGGTTGTTATGGCGCTTCTGATTCAAGGGAAGTGCCTACTGCGTACGCTCCGAGAATCTGCTCGACTAACACAAGCGGATTTGTCTAAAAATCTCAGAACGTTTTACGGAGTATCCATTTCAGTTAGTCACTTATCGCGTATCGAACGAAGCGAACGGCCAATGAACACAATACAAATGCGTGCCGTTTGCTTAGCTCTTAAATGTGAAGAAGCTGAACTCTATGAATGGATATTGCAGTAGGTCGGAGTGATTCATGCTCCTCCCGAACGAAGAAATAGCCCATAGCACGCAACCAAGTAAAAGGTCAATACTGTTTCATAGCGCGAATATACTTATATTAAAAACCAAATTGTGTATTTTGTATATTGCAAATGGCTGGACAGATTGCATATACGAACATGAGTTTTTAACTTTACATTTTATGAATATTGTGGTAATAAAAAAAGAGCCTTTAATAAAGACTCTCACTTGCCGTAATAATTATATTAGGATTGACTAACATCAAACTTTCTGCAACTTCTTTAAAGCGGTATCTTGCAATCATACAGCGTTTTGATTTACTCGTGAAATCTTTTTCGAAATACGCTATTTTTAAAGTTTTATCTAGCACTTCTATTTTTTCCAAATTCACACAATTACTTCTGTCAGCAATTCCAAATCTGTACCCACTGTTATTTAAAGTTTTATTCCAATATTTTAGAGTTCCTACTGTAAAATAAATTTCCTCTGCAGTATGGACAGCGACTTTATCTGAACTCATAGCAAAATCCAACATTAGTATACTATCAACATCTATATTGTTTAATCCAGATTCTCCCTCTGGATCACGAGTTACGGATAGTTTCAGCACACCTATCACCTACTTCTCTATTTTAGCAACTCCTCCGGCACTTCTCCATTATACACGTACCAAGCACTTGCCGTGCTTACTGAAGATAAAGCTACAATTCCAAGAAGAGCAGCCACGTTTACCAGCGCCTTACGTTTAACACTTGCCATTATTTTTTTCATTTGTTATCACCTCCTTTCATGCGAATTAAAGAGATACTTTGCGCGAGGAATGCAGCGCCGATTACTGGTGAAGCTATTAAAAAATTAGACGATACGATCATCAATGATACAATCTTTAAAGCAGGATAGTAATTTTTAGGGATTCGGGATTGTTTCTCGATATTCGACGGCGCAAATAACCCCACAAGAATAAAGCTTACAATACCCAATGTCATGATCGTCCAATATTCAAAGTCAGCAAGGGAAATTGAAGTAATCAATACAGTCGAAAACAGAACACATTTCATTCCGGACCGCATGTGATACCCACCAGACGCCTGTCGTAAGAAAGGAAAAACAGTAAGTGCTATCGTTACCTCTAGTGTTCTTCCCGTTAATGTTGATATCAGTAACGATAGGACGATTATCATTAACGCATTTATAATGATTGAAAGTGCATATTTCATCACAGTAATTGTAATAGGGCTATCGGGGACACTCTTCTTTATTCCTTGAGCGATTCTCAAGGAGAGAAAATCAATCATTTATCCTTCTCCTTTTTAACTGCGTAATAAGCGAAGAAGATAAATGCGATGGATACAGAGATAACATCAATTAATGTGTTGCCTCTGTATAGAAGCCAGATCGTTAGTAATAGTGCACAGCCGATAAGTGTGTATACATAGATAGCCTCACGTTTTAGTCTTAACTTTTCAAAGTCAAAAGTGAACCCTCCACCTAGCATATAAAAAACACGAGCTCCACCTATGCCTAATACACTGCTGATTGTTTGCAACAAATACCCTTTTTCGGGATGTAATGTCAATTCATTTACGGATAAATATCCAAATGATACTTGGACTAGAGCGACTTGCAGGAGTACGTAAGCAAAATAACCCATTACAGATATAACAGCAGACCAGACCAGTGGGATTCGCATCACAACTGTAAATAGCAAGACAAACAGTAGAATATTGATAAAGGGTACAATTGCGGTTAACTGTAGGTCTTCTCTAAAAAAGAAACTCTGTAAATCCATTAACAAGATTATGAATAATGCTGGGAATATGATTTCCGTTGGTTTCAATCTAAATAAAGCACAAATAATAAAATAGATAGCTATAAACTCTAATGTTGAGAAAAACACAAACCCCACTGGCTCCCACGACAAAACACAACACCGCCTGTCATAATTTTCATTCATTAGGTTAATTATATAACCCTACCAGGTACTGAGTATACTACTTATTTACTACGTAATAGGTCTATCAGGCGGCATTATCTTAATACCCTTTCACCAACCTTCCTGAGCGTCTAAGCCAATCCATCTTAACCAGAAGATCCATTTCCCAATTAGTATCATGTGTAGATCTAGCTTGGATAAGTTGATTATTGAGAGTATTGTAATCCCAACAATACTTTGCGTTCTCATGGAGACAATGCTGCAACTCTATAGCTAGTTCCTCACTTAATGGTCCCTTCAAGTTCTCATGAAAAATTTCAGCTAATCTTTGGTGAGCTGCCAACATATCTATCACTCCTATGCATGTGAGGACGCGCGCTGCCCTCTTATGACGGATACCGCGACCATCCCGGCATAATTGATCCGGTAGGTTTCGACCAGTCCCGCAGCTGATCCAAGGCGCTCTCAGCGCTCATCAGGCGGATATTGTATGAGTTCGTTGTGAAGTGTATCAAGTGCATCCAAGACGATTTTCACATTTCTTATTTTAGAAAATGGTGAATGTTTGGCATGAATTTCATTTCGTATAATTCCTATTGCAGTTGCATAATGAGATCCGTCTGATTCTCGCAAAAACTTGAGTACAAAGTTAGGGTCAATTTTCATGTCAGTCCTCCTATATAGGGGTAGTATCCCCGCGTTATTTGCCTACCAGCACACCCAGCGCTTTCAGCTGCCGCCGATATCCGTTACCGCGACCAACCAGGTCGATAACATCAGCATCCAGTTCCGTCTTTCCTGCTGCCTTGTAACGAGCAGCCAATTCCATGCAGTTCGTAAAGAGTTCCAGCAGTAGTGCGATTTCGCGACCATTTAACTCTTGTTCAGTGCGAGTTTGCTTCATCCCTTATCCCTCCCGCGTATACCCGCCGGAAATGTCGTTGTTCTTGTTCTATATGTTAAATATACATTCAACTACATTCAATTGCAAGATGTTTTTTTGAAATCAATTGCATTCAATTGCATTTTACTCTAATATGTTATGAAAGGAGTTGTTTTTATATGGACAAGCCAGGAAACCGAGGGCTAGTGAATAGGAAAGCCTTCTCGAATTCATTAAGAAATGATCTTTCTCAAGCTTTTAACGAACTTCATAAAGAAACCGAGATACCAAAGTCGAAATTGTTGGATCAGGCAATTGAATTGTTGCTGGAAAAGTATTCAAAGTAGTTTGATTTCATCAAAATTGAATAACAGTTTGGAAGGACTTTGAAGAACAGTGTAGAATAAGTCCCTTGAGCAGAATATACTTAGAATGATGAGGGTAGCATATTATGGATAAATCCAAACCACTTCTTAATTATTTGATCCTTTGTGAAGATGTATCAATCGGAAGAAACCTGTTAGGAGAGGATAAATTAACAATTATCCAACCTCTTAGCAACATCTTGACAGACAACCTTCCTTTAGTAGTTACTTTAGGAATTGTTTTCTCGGTATCTAATTTACTTCCCAGATCTAAATACAACGTTCAGATGAGGATTGTTAATGAACGTGGAACAGAGCTTTCTAGTCAAAGTTATGAAATGCCGGCTGAAATTAATGGTAGCGAAACATCGAGCATTACTTCCGCAGGTGGTATAAAAGACATGGAGTTTGAAGGACCGGGTTTCTACAAATTTGAACTATCATTAGATGGAAACTTTATTGGTGAACAAGTGCTGGAAATAAAAAAGAGGCTCAATTAAATATGGGTAGTTTAATCGATTTCAAAACCCTATCTCAAAATAAAAACAATGAGGCTAATAGTCACTTAATAACATGGAATAATAATTTAAATACACAGGAACATTCATCAAAAGGCGGTGATCATATGGATGAGTCCACAAAACATTTAATCGATCGCATAGACCGTGATTTGAGAGATCACAAACAAGAGGTTCGGGATAGAGATGCTCGTCTTCAAAGTGAGATGCAAGAACGTGAAAACAGATACAGAGAAGACTTATTAGAACAAGAGAAACGGTTTAGACAAGAATCAAAAGAAAGAGAAGAGCGATTCATGTCTGCTATCGAAGGTATGAGGACTGATCTAAAAAGTGACTTCAAGGAAGTGAAGGACGAAGTATCGAGCAATGTCAAACATGTTCAAAGCCTTGTTCGTCAAAATTTCTGGGGGAATATTTCAGCTATATTGGCTATCCTCGGGATTTCCGCCACTATTTGTTTTACTGTTTGGGCAGCTCTTAACGGATAACTATAAAAAGCCTCGTCAGTATAATACTGACGAGGCTTTGTTTATCTAGTAACATCAATAATATCACCTATCTTTATCCATTCCCAATCATCATCACAACGAAACTTAATCTGTCCGAGCTGACGATCCACCCTCATAAGCGTCAAACCGTGTAAGGGTGATCCGTGGATTGTGCTAGTATCTTTATATCTCGTTCACTCAATAAATCCTGTGCACTATGTCTGGCATTACCATACCTCGAAAAAAATTACCAACCAAAACTAACATTTGTTCTCATCTCCAAGTCTACTTTGAGTTCCTATAAATAACTCAATTAAACGGGCTGTGAACTCCTCAGCCATCCTCGTAGCACGTTCTTGTTTTCTAGTAATCCGCCCTAAAACTACTGGCTCGGAATTGTACTGTTTCAACGGAACAGTTACAATCTGTTTTTGATAACTTGAAGGTAAAGAGTGAATGATAAAATCAGGTCCTATCGTAATGGTATCTCCTTTGACAACCATTTGATATAAGGCATCCATATTATTGGTAGTTAGCGCAATTCGATTAGTAGGATGTGCAGATATCAAATTATGAGCAATTGATTCAATATATTCATCTCTATATAGGACAAACACTTCATTTCTTAAATCCTCAGCAGTTACTGCGTTTAAAAACCGTAATGAGGAATTCTTGTTCACGATCAGTACAGCCTTGCCTTGTATCATTGGCATCCAATCAAAAGAAGTTTCCTGTTGCTCAGAACTGTAAGAAATTAAACCCATACTTGCATACCCTTGATTAACGTGATTTAGTACTGTCTGCGTATCTCCCTCTAACATTTGGACATTAAGTAAAGGATATCTTTTAGCGAATTCAATAGTTGTTTGGACAACCTGTGGAACCATTCCTGGTATCGTGGAAATGATAATATTTTCTGAAGCTTCTTCTTTTAAAAAAGATAGTTCTCGTTTCATCATCTCCACACTTTTGAGAATGGATGCAGAATGTTGAAGTATAAGATATCCTTCTTTCGTAGGTGCGATGCCTTTCTTCGTGCGATGAAAGATAACTGTATCTAATTCATCCTCCAGTTGACGTACCGATTGACTAATCGTAGGTACTGTCACATGATGCACACTAGCAGCCTTAGTAAAAGTTCCATGACTGGCAGCTGCAATTAAATACTGTAATTGTGCGATATACATAATTCCCATCCTTAAATATTTTTTTATAAATCTTAATTATTTTTAAATATATTTTATCATAGTGAATTGGTATTATACATATATCAGTTGAACATTTTCAAATGCTATCGTCAATGGAGGTCATGAGGAATGAGGAGTTGGCAGAGTTTTCTTGTCGAACGATTATTTTTACTAAATAAAAAAAAGACCGACACATCCAATTATATTGAACAAAAAAGAATAGCTAATGACACCTCTTATGTAATACCAGCTAAGCTACGGCAAAAATATAATATACTGAAAGATACAAGCTATTTCCGAGACACATTTATTTTAAAATCTGCTTCTCAACCAGAAACACGACAAATTCTATATTTGCATGGTGGAGGATATATCGAACAACCACTATCATGGCATTGGCGTTTTTTATATAAATTAATCCAAAATTTGAATGGAACAATATGTGTTCCTGTGTATCCTAAAGCCCCAAATCATGATTACAAAGAAGCCTTTAAAAAGGTTCTTCCTATTTATAAAGACTTATTAACCAAGGTTCCGCCTGAAAATATTGTACTGATGGGTGACTCCGCAGGTGGCGGCTTTGCACTAGCCCTAGCACAATTTTTATTGAAAAATGATATTTCGCAGCCAGGCAATATTATACTCCTTTCCCCATGGCTAGACATCACACTCAGTCATCCGGATATAGCAACAATGGCGAGAAAGGAACCTATGCTTGATGCAAAACTTTTGATCGAGGTCGGTAAAATTTATGCCGGGGAAGCAGAAACTAGTAATTATTTATTAAGTCCGATGAATGGACCTATACAAGGCTTAGGTAAAATTTCCTTATTTGTAGGTACTCATGAATTATTCCTACCCGATGCTCGAAAATTTAAGGGATTAGCCGAAAAAGAAAAGGTAAAAATCAACTATTTTGAGTATCCCCAAATGAATCACGTGTTCCCTGTATTTCCTATTCCAGAAGCAAAGAAGTCTATGCAACAAATGATAAACATAATAAAGGATACGTAAATTCTACTAGGTAGGATTAACCTCAGAACTCAAACAAATCCCCACCTACCATTTAAGGTTGACGGGGTATTTGTTTATATAAATGCTTATGCCAAAACCATCCTAAACTCAAACTCATTTCTCATGTAATAAGCATCTGCAATTTTAATGCTCACTGGACTCCATTTCTGTACTGAACCCTCACAATCAATTATGCAGCTAGCTAGATCACCACGGCGTTCAAGTATATCCACTTTAGATTGTTTAAGGGCAGCTGTTAGAAATCCAGAGTTTGTCTATAGGCCTTTGTATACATTACTCAACAAGATCCTCCTATGTAATAAATACCTGGCCTCATTTTCTCTGCTTTAAGTATCTCTTAATCAAATAAAACAATACACATCCCAGTAGCACCAAGCCAAATATAGAGATCCATAGAATTGCTGGTTTCCCCACAAAAAAGTATGTATCTCTATACTGATAGTTTTCATTATCCATAAGTATAGATTAATTCATTTGGAACATTATGTATATGTACTCTATATCACTGAAAAAAATGTCTAACTGCAGTTTAATCCTTTAAAAATTTTGTTTCCTCTTGAAGATTCTTCAAAAAAATAGTAGAAATATAATAGACTCAATAATTAGGAGGACAATCAGATGTCGATTAGTATGATTAATTCAAACATAAACCGGACAAACAAAGATATAGCAGATCTACAAAAGAAAATTGCTGATGAGAAGAAAACCGAAGCTCAATTACATACAAAAATAGTCCAAGTTGAAAAGAGTATTAACAAAAATACATCAGCAAGCATGTACAAAAGTAAAATGGATCAGATTTCAAGACACAGTAATGATATTGCTCGCAGCAGTAGTAAACAGGCTGATTGGTCCAAGAAACTAGCGTCGAAACAAGCGGATCTTAATAAGTATACCGAGCAACTTTCCCGCGAGCAAGCTGAGGAAAACAAAAAACAAATGGATGCACAAAAGAAAATTCAGAAAGAGCAGCTAGAATATCAAAAAAACATCACTAAAGAATTGGAAGCTCAGAAGAAAGCTATTCAGGAATCAAATACTCTAACAAGAATCGCACCTGTAATTGAGTCTCGTGAGGAAGAGCAAGTTAAATACGATGTTTTTATATCACATGCAAGCGAAGACAAGGAGGATTTTGTTCGTCCTCTCGCTGATGAATTAGTTAAGTTAGGGGTTAACGTTTGGTATGATGAGTTTTCGATGAAATGGGGAGACAGTCTAAGGAGATCAATTGATATGGGTCTAGCTAATTCTAAGTATGGAGTGATTGTCCTATCCACTTCATTCATCAACAAAAGATGGCCGGCGTATGAAGTGGATGGGCTAGTGGCTAGAGAGATTGAAGGCGAAAAAGTAATACTTCCTATTTGGCATAAAGTAACTAAATCTGAAGTCATGAGATACAGTCCCACACTTGCTGACAAGATTGCTATGAATTCTTCTATCGATGAAATTTCTGATATTGCAGCACAGTTAAAATCGATGTTATAGAACTCCTTTTTTCAAGAGCAAATCTAGTATCCGATAGTAATCTAAGCCATTACCAACTGGGGATTCAAACGCACCACTTTCCTCAGCTGCCTGTAAAGCTTTTTCCGCCCAAACAGGGACCGATTTCATGGAAACTACAGACTGAAGAGCTTTATTTTGATATTTTATTTTTATCATTTCCGCTTCTAATTTTCTCAATCTTTCTTCTACATTCATAATTAAACCTCCCTTCTATGTAGAATGCCCCTACGGAACACATTGTTCCCAGGGGCATCATTATTTCTATTATAGTTCCTCGCTTCAAAGCAAAGACTGTTTTCGGGATGATTTCGGGATGATTTCGGGATGATTTTGGGATGATTTTGGGTAGTCTACCAACCGAGTCATGTGGGCATAATCTTCACTTGATGATATTAACAGTATTAGTCTTAGCATCATACACCACAGAAGCCCCTAGAGCCTCCGCTACAGCTCTTGCAGGTGTATAGGTAGTACCATTCTCAAGTACTCCGTTAGCTACTTTCTTGCCGTTTACGAGTACTACCACTTTATTGTCCTTGTTCACCTGGTTCCCTTCTTTCTTCTTCAGATCCAAATACTTTGCAATCCCAGTCACATGACCGTCAATAATCGCTTGGATAACCGCATCCTTTTTGAGTTTGGCAGCGTCAGTTGCAACATCCAAAAATAAATTCTCCGTCAGTACTGCTGGCATCTTGCTTTCTCTTACCATGTGCAGGTTATCTGATTTCTGACCTCGATTAATCACGCCAACCGCAACCTTATTGAGCGTGTCCATAATCGCTGTATGCAGGACGTTTTGCAGTGTTACTGATGCGGCTGAGGCTTTTGTATATCTAAAAGTTTCAAAGCCACCGGAGCCACCCCCAGCATTACAATGGACGGATACAGTGACGTCAACTCCTGCTTTGTTGGCTATATCTGTACGTTCCTTTAATTCCAAAAACACATCCGAGCTACGGGATAGCAACACCTGCACTCCGTCATAATTTCCCTCAAGTCTCTTTTTAATCTCTAAAGCCACTGACAGTACGATGTCTTTCTCCTTTAAACTGTTTGCGACAGCGCCCGGGTCTTTTCCACCATGTCCTGCATCGATCAAAACCTTTTTCATTACTCTTCATCTCCTTTTCTACTTGCAGCCCTTTTTACCTTTTTATCTAGCTCACTACCTACCCACTTGAGTACTACATCTAAGACCGGCAAAGGAAGCGAATCACCCCACCCTGCCCGAATTGAATTAGCAGTCATGCTCTGTAAAACGTGATATAGGGTACCAATGGATAGCGCTCCAAAAATCGCACCTGGTAGCCCGAATACCATATCCAGCAAATGTCCGCCCGCTGGAAGCAGCAACATAAAGAATGTCCGGAAGACCCCATCAATTCCGTATTTACTGGCATAGGTGTTGTCTTTCTTGGCGGCTCTAATACCAGATAACCAATCCATGATAATAAAAAATAAAAGTGCGACCATGATGGTTACGACAGCGTCCGCCTCCCCGTATAAAAAATCAAATGTTGGAATAAGCACAGCGCCTACTGTTGACGCAGCAATTTGAGATTTAGTCATTACAATTCGCCCCCTTTCTATTGTTTTTCCGAATGTACTGCTGGTTCTAATTTTGAATTTTCTTTTGGTTGCAATGCGCCTAACATTTCACCGACTTTATGATCAACTTGCTGCAAAATCTCAAATTGTCGCCCGGGGTAAAATTCTAATACTGTTATAATCGCTTCAATCAACTCTTCAGCTGGTCTCGTTAGATCAAGTGCTAATTCAAGTTTTTTTATAATTACCAATTCTGTTCCTCCTTCCGGACAAAAGTAAAAGCCCCTCCAAAATATTGGAGAGGCTTTCTTAGTTATAGAATATATTTGTTTATATACTGTAGTACTACGGTTTATTTGTCTTCAAACCTTCAAGATAACTAAAGAATGATGTGATTGCTTCATTAGCTGTTTTTATATCTTCTTTTTCTTTACTGTCTTTAGAACTGATGAATAAATAGTAACTTGTCTCTAATACAACAATCTTTGAATATATACTTTCTTGTTCACCACTCAACCTAGGATTCCTTGAGTAATTGTTATAGTAGTCATTTAATATGGTTTCTTCATCCTCGGTTAATGGAAGAAGATCTTTTGACTTTTCATCGTAAATCCGGACAATTTCGAACGTCTCCTTTTCGAAAAGCTCCACTGAAGATGTTGGGACTGGTTTACTCATTGCTCTTTCATATGCACTTTTCTTAGGATCATTTGTTAAATGGTCTATCACTAAAAATGCGATAAGCAACGCAATTACAGTAGAAGTTAGAATTATGATCTTTTTCTTCATTTCTTACTTGTGCCTTCGAGATCTTTTATTTGAGTTTGTAGTTTCTCTATATCTGCTTTCGCTTGATCAATTAGTTTTTGCTGTTCTGCAATGTGTGCTTTACTTTCCTTAATTCGTTGTTCAATACTAGATATTACCAAAGCGCTTTCTGGTGTTCCGTTGTCGGAAATCTTTGCCTTAACTAAATTTTCCTCTGCAGGTTTTATTTCATTTTCTTGTGTTCCTTTGATATTGAATTCATACCACGCAATATTCTCTTTTAATGTATTAATTTCGCCTGTAATTTTAATTTTAAGATCATACTCCACTCCATCAATCATAACTGAGGAACTTAAATTACCCATGATTATTTTCTTCCCTTCAACAGTCAACTTTGTACCTGTTGCCTCTGCCAACGCTCTAACTGGAGCATAAGCCGATCCGTTAATAACGACAGCTTCGGCTATTTTATTCCCACTCTTCTCGATCGAAAATATACCTTGGACTTTTTGACCCACCAAACCACTTGAAGCAAGTGCAGGCACTGCACCGAATATCAATCCTCCGATAATTATTCCTGAGATGAACTTTTTCAACTAAAACACCCCTTATTAGTAAATATTTCTTATCTGTATTATCGCAATAAAGGGTTAGAAGTTTCAATATAGTTTATGAGGGAATGTTTACTTGTGCAAGAAGAGCTCCTGTGTTGCTAAACATCTTTAAGTTACGACTTGTATTGTCAAATGCAAGATTATATCCCGCTTGACTCTTTTCAGCCTTACTGCCTAACGCAATTTGTAATCCATCTAAAGTTGACTGGAGGTTTTCTATACTGGGAATTTTAAGCCCATATACATTGGCACTTGAAAAATCAACTGAACCAGCAAAGAACACCCGATCTCCAAAGGAAAGAATTTGAAGTGGTCCCTGAGCATATAGAAAGGAAAGATATTCTTCAGCATACATTCCCGCTCTCTCTATTCCACTCGGCGACCAAAAACCAATACCTGAATATTTGTGTAAACCATCGTTTGAGATCGTTACACGCTTAACTCCATTGGAGTCATAGGATCTTAATCCTCCTGAACTCATCTCTACTCTTTCTCCGATCGCACTTGTTCTCAGAAGAGCACCTGTAATAATCCCCCCAACGATTTCTCCACCTGCATAGATTGTCCCTTCAAAACTTCCACCTTTAGCATTAATGGTTCCTTGGAAGGTTCCATCAGCTGCATAAACACTGCCCGAGGAATTAACTACAAATTTGCCATTGCCTACATTGATGGATGACCCTACAATAGCCCCACCAGAAAAGTTAGAATTCGCTATTGAGGCATAGTTTGCTGTCAATTTATTAGCTACCAAGTTGCCAGCCATATCTACTCGAAAAGGCGCTTCGGTGAAGTTTGCGTGTCCTGCTGCTATACCATTAGTATTAATTTGAGTAACGGCATTTCCAGTTCCGATCAACATTGAAACAAAGCTACCAAACTGTCCAATCACAGTTTCAGCTAAGACACCGCCTGCTGTTACAGCAGAACGCACAGTTTGCCATCCATCCGTTGAGATGCCCAATCCCGCCGATGTAAGGCGAACTTGTCGTAATGGATTTGTTTTTTCCCTTGCCAATATCCCGCCATCTTCTGGATAGATAAGTTCAGTTTTCGAGTTATTAATATCTGTAATTACTTGCTTGGCCCCAGCTTCAAAAAGCTCTGTTCGGATGCGTCCGTTAGAATATAAGTTATCTACTAGCTTCTTGCTTTTATCAAGGTCAGCTATGATATCGTCATAGTCTCTTAACATCACATTTGCTATGGTTGCTTGGGCGTGTTTCTCTTTAGTGAAAGGATATTCTGTGAGTTCAGTTATTCTAGCCTTTAAATTCTTCATTTCCATATCTGGATCATAGCAATAGGCGGTATCTCCAAGATTGGGTTTAGGCTCTTCTTTATCAATCTTAAATAAATCCGCACCATCAGCAGTGACTTCAAATGTCGGGATTTCCTTTTCTCTTAAAGTCTTTCGTGATACTTCCAGAAGATCCGAGACACTTTCTATATCTTGTTCGATAATTTCACCATCAAAGTATGGAACTGAATTGCTCGCCCAGGTGGAAGCATAAGGAGAAATTAAATAATTCACTTGTAACACGCCATTAACAATTGCCCCAGGCACAACCTCTAGTAGTGCCCTCTCCTCATTTGTTAAGATAGATGCTGATTCACCTATCCATGTTCTACCATCTTTCATTTGACAAAATAAGCGCGTTACAAGCGAACTTGAATCATCCTTAAATTGATCTGAAATAATGTTCTTCTTGATGCGATATTGGAGACCGTTATCTCTGCCGATTCTTTTCTTAAGGTGGATTACAAAGTTATCCGGCTCAATTTCGCATCCATACATCTCCACGATCTTATTTAGTGCTTGAAGACAATTTCCTTGTCCAAAATCTTTTACGTCATGAAGATCGAAAGTATCATCAATTGAAAAGGTGAATCTTCCACCAGTTGCCTCAGTAATTAGATTGGTCAGTCGAGAAATAGGAACACCGTAAGCCTCATCAATATATAAGGAATATGGAAACTTGAAATCTGTTAGTTTAAACATCACATGTGTACACATGATTGAGGCAGTTAATTTACGATCTTCTCTTACTCTGGATCTGCTATTGACAACGTAAAATTGACCCCGTTCGTCCTTAACGTGACCCTTAATTAATAATTTTTCTTGGTAATCCTCTGAATTCATGGGCACCAAGAAAGATATCTCGTAATCCGAATTGATCCGTCTCTTCCGTTGGATATCATATGAATCATTTAAAATCCCCACACGCTTCAAGTTCTTATCATAAGACTGAAGGTAGTCCAAAAGTGCACCTCCTTTAATATAGGTATTTATCTCGATGAGTAACGCGCGCAAGTACAGATCTAGTTATTTCTTGATCGGTATATGTGATCTTGTTTTCTCCAAATACGAGATCGAAAAAGTCACCATCCATCAAGTGAAGTGCGTTTTGCCCATTCTTGGTTATTTTCATTTTTTTGGTATCAATAACTATTCGCTCACCTGGTGCGAACCCACCCGTAAAAATGATTTCATCGGTATGTGTATATTTCACAGTTGCCTGAACCTCAAGCGCAAGTTCGAATAAAGCATTATAAGACTGTTCTCTAACCATAGTTGTTTCAAAATTAAACATAGTCTCAAACTCTGCTCCAAATGATTGTTCACGTATCATTTCAGAATTGAATTCTGTTATAAATTCAACTACTACAGGAATAGCCATCTCTAGGTTAAGCTTAGACTCAACTTCAGTGATGATGTCGAAATTAACTGAGAAAGATAGTTCCTGTTGAAATGGTCTATCAAAAGGTAATCGATTAAACGCACCCCCGAACATAACCCCTCTCCTTTCTGGTCAGGAAAATTTTCCATACGTAAAAAACGCCCCCGAAAACTTCGAGGGCTTGTGGTGACTAACAATATTTATTCTTCTATTTTTAACGGCGTGCCATTCTCGTCATATCCAAGAGTCGCAAGCCGCGTCTTTACAGCAGCTTTGGAGCCAGTTGGAACTTGAGCAATTGTAATATCTCCATAGATAATGAGCGATGCCATAACGATAATCATTTGTATTCCACCTCCTTTCTCAGACTTTAGTAGCAGCCATAATAAAAGGCGGCTGATGACGTTCACCGTCATTCACCGCCTAACAGGATAGAGTAAATTTCAAAAAGTGCATTTTTGTTTTCCCTATCTTTGTCTTCTATTAACTTTTTTAAGGATTCATTTTCAAGCTTCAGCTTTTCAACTTCCGTATGCTCACCGGGCTTGGTCAACTCCGCAATCTCTTCTGGTGTTAAGCCTTCGACCCAAAGGTTATCAGGCTGTGCAGGAGGTGTGTAAACTGGCTCAGGACCTTGTTTCTCGCCCTCCGCCCATTGCTCCCGCCAATCATGCAGCTCGTCGGCATAGTCGCTCTGTGCCTCTAGGACAACGTCCTGCCACGTATTCCACGCAACTAAATCAAAGTGTGGCTTATATAGTCCAGCAGGTACAGGTACAGCCACACGATAGCCGACAAGCACTGGCTCCGGTGTTTCGTGTGCTGGCGTGTCGTGATCGTACTCGGACGTCGGAATCTCATAAAGCTGCGTGACACCGAACTCAGCATCAGAGACAATCGTCACGTCTGTGTATAGCCCATTAATATCTGTTATGATTGCTTCTTTCATCGTTTCATGCCTCCTTAATTGACCGCCAAGAACGGCGGTATGTTATCGAGACTTAGCCATGTTGTGCCTCCAGAATATGGGGTTACACGGCCTTTATAGTCCACCTCGACATTGCCGATTAAAATACCACTGCCGTTATTAGATACGGATATTGACTCGATGCCGGCTGTTGCTGATGGGCGATATCCAGGAGGTAACGTCAAGATTGGCGACCCGTTGACCCCGCTCTTAACCATGCCCCTGATATGCACAAATCCAAGCGTGTCTTTGTAATAGTAAGGTGCGTTGCTGCTGCTATACGTCTCCCATCCATTAAGCAATGTCGGTGTTATCTGCGCCGGTACGTCCTTCTCCGCTTTCTTGGCTTCAACAACAGATACTCTCGCCAGCGCTTCCGTCACCCCATCGGTCAGATCACGTAACTGTCCCTTCTCAGAGGCTGCGTAAAAGCCAGTAACTCCCGGTACAGGGGATTTATCCAGTTTGATATAAGAGACGCTGTATGAGGCGGATGGATCAAACGCCGTTGCTATTACCCGTACCAGCCCGAACGCATCCGTCATACTCTTAAACCAAGATTGATCTAGTAGTCCGTTTTTATATACAGCCAATATGTCCGCCGCTTTGTTCTTTAATCGAGTAATCTCAAATCCAGAAAACGAGGAGTTAATATACGTCGATCCGCCTGCGCTTAATGGATTCGCTCGCTCCCGCGACACATATCCGCTACCCACCTCGATAAAGTTATCGCCTTCAAGTAATGATAGGCTACCATCCTCTTGTACTGTTTCTGTAGTTACGGATGCAAGGCGGTATAGGAGTTGGTACGAAGTGACTGATGTAGCCTTTGCAGTCGGTAGTGTATTTACACCTCCAGTAGATCTATCAACCGGAGTAAACCATTTTCCCAACCCGTCCGTTCTGTTATATACGCCGCCACCGTCTGGATTGGTGTTAACATCATACATCTTCCACCCGTTGAAGTAAGCTTTAATCTCGTCAGCACTCGGTGTATAGGAGTCTCCCCAACCGGAGTCTGAGGAAGCTATATTGAGATAAAAATTCGCATCTGACGTTAGTTGCCTGTAAGTATCCGCACCAGCAGCAAACACATTTACACTTGAAGGAGTATTTACTAGGCTTATACCGTTGTACTTAGTTACAAAACCAATTAATCTGTTATCTCCTGCAAAAGTTGCAGCAAGCTTCGGCAGCTTGACAACTTTATAACCTGTAGCAGTCCCATGATATTCCCACGGCAAAGTTCCATCCGCAATCAACTCACGCCATAACCTCGTTACCTCATACCGCCCGTTAACCTCACGCAGTATATCCGGTTCGCTGCCATCCGTTGGGTTAGCGTGTAACTCTACTCCACCAAAGGCGATAAGGCTGTCTTCACGCGGTTGGAATGGCGTGGCTGCGTTGCCGAGTTCGAGTTGCCAGTTTTTAAACGTAAATGTGCCAGCTATATCACACGATAATCTAACATATATCTCCGTTGTCGTTGAGTCTGTCGTGAATGAAACTACAGAATCCGAAGCGTAGGAACCACTTCGATATGTTACCGACCCATCGCTTTTGCGTATTACGACAATAGAGTTACCGGATGAAGCGCTTGTTGTGACCCTGAATCTATACAGTGTGTTTGGCAGTACAGGAATAATCATTTCGGCTGACTGAGAGGCTGCCGTAGCCACAAGCGTCATATCATACGGTCCATTAACCCGCGCATTAGCATGCAACGTATCCGGCTTATCCGGCAGCAAATTACGTCCATATCTCCGTACATACAGCCCATCTACTCCATTAATACCAGGAGGTACATAAGGTAAAAGACGGTCTATAGCTTCACCTGTGATTGTGGTTCCAATAGCTGCGTAGTCTGCTGCGGATACGGCGCATAGGCGAAGTTCGTCAAAATACATCGTGTTGACTTGCGTAGAGATTGCCCCAATTAGAAGCCTGAAACCCGATCCAACTAGTGTGTTGTTAGTAGGTATTTTTATGAAAAATGGCTGCCAACTGCCAACAGGAATGGATGATCCGAATTGTACTGTATATTTTGATGTAAACGTCCCAACATCACGAAGGCTTACCTCTTGATTACCGGATGTGTACGATTCGACATACACCCATCCTACAAGTACGTACTGTTTCGTTGGATCTAATGGGCTTGTGAAGTCCCTGTATATGTGACTAGACTTCGTGCCATCATTCGCAGGCTTAAACGATGAATTTCCGGACCGTTTTTGCGTGGTTGATAAAGCCACAGGCTGGTTACCATTTTGTGTCCACCCCGTTAAACTCTCTCCACTCCCAGCCCCACCAAATAAATCTATAATACTCCTACCCTGTACCTTTAATCCTTGTAGTCTAGCGTTCTTTGTTGCGTTCAAGATTTGCTGACCAGCTGATAGGACGATATCAGTTGTTGATTCCGAGGTTACTCCGGAAAGGTCCGTCAGGTTTTTGCGGAATGCTTCGTGATCGTAGGCGGTGTAGTAACGGGCAACGCGTGAAGCTACCGCCCATCCTTTTGCTGTTGTTCCTCCAAATCCGCGTGTACAACCGATTAGACTATTTCCACTCTTGGACGTATAGAGAACGGTCTCTGACGTTTCATCTACACCAATCGTAATGATATTAGGACCTTCTGGTAAAACACTCCCGGTTACAACGGGTATAGTCGTAACTGCTGCCGTTATTGCCGCGGATAATTCCGTGCCCGGCGAATTGGCTATCGCAGAATACATTTGCTGTTGTGCCATTAATTAGCCTCCTTCCTTATTGACCTTAGTTATTGTGCGAAACGAATTAGAGTTGATCCTGCATAAAATCTAGGTTTATCTCCTATCAAAGCAGACCGCGGAATGATGGCTTGAGAGCATAATAAATTCCCTCCTGTTAAAGCCGTTCTCAATCCGACATGTGTCACCAATCCCCAATCCGCCGTAGCTATTGGAAATTCCACATCAGTAGACGACCTAACCGTCATTTTCCCATTCTCCAATGAGGCTACAGCAAAGGTGATCGCTTTTCGCACATATGATCCACCAGATACTTCTGTCCCTGTGTCAGCCTGTGTAGGATCAGAAGTATATAAAGCTAGATAGACTGTTGATGGTTGGGAAAAAGCCACATTTCGAAAAGCAGCATTTAAAAGTGCCGCTGATAGCCAGTTAGATATTTGCATTGCCATTTTTCTCAGCTCCTATAGTTCGTATTCGTTAATGATTTTAAAACCCTGAATAGTATTTAATCCGGTATTGGTCAGAACGATCAATGGTGTGGCCCTTTCGTCACCATCAGAAACAATTTTTAGTGTCTGCGGAGATTGTGTAATGGTTGTCTCATAAACTTTTTCATCTGATTCTGGAAAAGGGTTCTCAGACATGGTGATGGGAATCGTTAATTCTCCATCAAAGATAATCTTCTGGATATCCATTGTTCCTGCATATCGTCCGATATATCGCTTCCCTGGTCTATCCGAAAATGTAAATACAATATCTCCTTTTCGAATATTAAAAAGAGCCGCCACTTGGGCGACTCTGTTGTGATAATCTATAGTTGAATCATCAGCCATAACGATGCATTCGAGGTTAAATGTTCGTGGTCCATAGGTACTGCCAAAGTCTAACGCTCCATCTCGATCTGCTAGTTCTAGTGTATTATCTTTTGTTGGGGGTAAAACAGGAATGTTATGAGATTTCAAACCTAACCCAATAGATGATAGTGGAACACCGTCTGCTGTAGCTACAATCAATTATTTCACCCCTGTTCTGGATTGCGCTCTGCGAACAAAATTATCTCTTTCGTTCCAATACACGCGTGCTGTGGACGAATCTTCAATATAAGTATCCCCTGAGAATGTTACGCTGGTCGTACTTGTATGCTGCGGATTCGAAGACCCTGACGCTGCTGGCATTGAAAATTGAGGCAGTGAATAGTTTATTGAAGGCATTTTAAATTCTGGCATCTTAAAAAGATTGTCATGCTGCTGTTCAGTGTAAAATCTCTCACCAACCTTAGCCTTTACAATAACTTCTTGCCCTTTGAAATCACCTTTGACTACACCACCGGTATGGAATGATTGCAATTTCCCAGTATCCTTTGTTATTCCATACAATTTACGTAATTCTTCATTTCTTGCCGTTAGCTTAGCCGCCTCCGTTGTATTTCCTGACGACTGCGCAGCTGTCCAAGCATCCTTATTGGCGTTGTACTCAATTAAATCTAAATCCTTCTTAGATGTACCCACTACTGATAAAGAGGCTGTGGATCCGCTCACAGTAGGTGTTAGTGCAGTAATAGAGCTCATCTTTGATTGATAGTCAGCAATAAACTGATCCAACTGAGCTAATATCTCAGCATTCTTCTCGGATTCCTTCAGTACTTGGATGTTTTTCATCAATTCCGCTCGATTGGCAGTATCGGAAGAAAAGTCCTCAAGTGCTTGGAGCAACTCATCGTAATGTGTTTTAGTAGCTTCGATGTCCTTGTCATAGGCTTCCTTCTTAGCGTCCTTTTCATCTTGAAGGGCTTGCTTCTGCTCTTCCAGGCTTCTCTTAGCTAAGGTGCGCTCATGATCGAGTTGCAACTTTTCAATGTCTTTTTGAACCTGTTTCCGTTCTGCGATTCCATCCGGTCCTACGGCTGAGGCAAGCAAAGCTAATCTAGCTTGCTTTTCTGATAGTGCACTCTCGTAGTCTTGGTCTTCATTTAATTCCTGTTGCTTACTAAGTAAATCATCAATAGCTTGGATCTCAGCATCCTTCGCAGCAACATAAGCATCCCGTTCTTCCTCTATTGCTTTAATAGCTGCGTTTTTAGAGGCTTCGATGCTCGTTTTATAATTTTTCGCCAACGTCTCAACGGCCTTAGTTTCGTCTTCAATCAGCTTCTGACGTAGTGCATAGACTTGTTCGTCCGCTTCCATCCGTTGATCTGTACCAACACGATAAATAGCCTGAATTTTCAACCAGTCCTGCAATTCACTTTCGGTAGTAGTCTGACCCATAGCCTTTCTATGGTTCAAATCCTTTTGAAAGTCAGAATATTGTTGCTCAAGCAAGCTTTTCTTTTGCTCGTAAATCAGCTTTTCTAACGCAAAGCTCTGCTCGGCAGTTCGATTTTTATCTTTTGCCATGCGTTCATAGGCTTGTAGTTCCATGGTGATGATATTAATCTTACTTTTTCCAGCCATCTCCATCTTAGTGGCTTCTTTATCAATCCATGTCTGGGAATTTTGGTAACGAAGCTCATTATATTTCACCGCCAGATCAAATACTTGTTTTTGAGCTTCCGCTTTCTGTTCTGTAGTTAAATAAGACTTCGACAACTCTTTATTATAAAAATTAAGTGATGTCTTCACCATTTCGATTTCTTGGAGATTTGCCTGTCTCATTTTTTCGATTTTTTTCTCAAGAATCGAAACATCTTCGTTGTACCTACTATCATTAAGTGCCTGAATGTCTCTAGTCCATTCTTTTAAGGCATCTTTATCTTCGGCGAGGTATTGCTTATGACGATTCTTAAGCCGCTCGTAACCAGAAATCTGTTGTTCTATGGACCAACCTTGCCGTTCTGCTACATACTGGAAGTTATCCATTTCCTCATCATATGCTTCCTTGCGTGCAGCAGCCGCTTCTTTTGCTGCCTTTTCTGCCTTTTCTGCATTTGATGATTTTGATTTATCCTTACTGCCACTTTTATCTTTAGAATTTTTACTAGAAGATACACCAAAGGATGGATCTTGATACATACTGCTAAGTGCAGCTATCTTATCATCGTAAACTTTAGCCGCTGTATCGTAATCATCAATAATGCTCTGAATTTCCGCTTCTGCTGCTGCTTGAGCAATACCCGCTTCTCTAAACTGTGATTTAAAGTATTTGAGATCGTCTCCAGTTTGAGTAACGTTATCTCCTGTGATAGCCTTACTACCATTTAACTGAGCCTTTAGCTGTGCCAAGCTCTTAATAGCATCTGCTTCAATTTGATAAGCAGATAATCTTTCGTCGGTAGCTACTTTTGTATTAAATGCTGACGATTTCTCAGAATTTAAGTCATCAATAGCTTTCTGGATTTTCATTTTCCGTAGATTGTTAACCGCATCCGTCTCAAATGACCATCCATCTGCAGTTTTATAAATCGCTGATGCAAGTTCAGGATATTTGTTAATTAGATCTGTAGCGTTTGAAGCATTTAAGGACTGACCTTTTGCCAGTTCATCTAGTACTCCGTTTAGTTCCGAAACCGTTTGACTATTTCCTTTGACTGTTGATGCCCATTCTTCTTGCGCTTTTATGAGGGCTTTAACTTCATCAGATAGTTCTTCTGTTGATGAGGAGGCAGAGTCCGTTGAATCTGAGTAACTCTCCATTGAATCCGCTGAATCTGCTGCAGCTGTGGCCAATCTACTATTCGCTGCTACACTTGCCTCTGTGACACCATTAAGGGCATCAATAGCTGATTTACTTGCATGGATTTTTTGCTCTTCTTGGGACAGTTCTGTTCCCAAAGAAATCATCTCATTGCCCCACATTTCCCGTAGGGTTTGCACTGTTTTTCCTAATACCTTATCAACTAAACTCAGGTCGCTCTCTGAAGCGTTTTTAATAGCGAGGTCAGTATAGGCAATCTCCTGCTCTAACTCTGCTTTTCGCTTCGTGGCAGCATCCAGATTCGCTTGTTCGACGATTTTGATACTCTCAGAATATCGCGTCTTCCATTCTTCAATTTTTAGAATATCCAGCTCTTTCGCATTACCAAGTTCATCCCATTGTGATACAAGACCAGGCATCGTGGCACTGAGTCGATCCATTACATTCGCCAGTTCTGATTTCGCAGCAGAAACTTCTTTGTCAGATTTAGTGTTATCGTCAACGATAGATTTCAGTTCGTCGTATCTAGCAACTAATTCAGCTGTTTTTCGATTCTGTTGCAGAGTCTCATCACTCACTTGACTTTGTGTACCTTTATAATAAGCCCATGCTGTTGTAGCAGCACCTATGACAACTGCAAGTCCTGCTAAAGCAGCACCTATTGGCGTGGCAATAAAAGCCTTTTGTGATACGTTAGCTGCATCGGTTGCAACCTTCATCCCAAGCATCCCTTTAGCCGCGGCAGCGACTCCTGTAACCAAAGAAACCAGAGTTTGTCCAGTCAGAATCCTGGCTCCCGTGTTTAAAACCGTAATCGCTCCACCTAACAAAAGAATCGATGTGACAGTATTTTTGATGGGCCCTGGTAGATGGTTAAACCCATCTAGTAAGATAGTGGCTTGGCCTACAATTAACTTTAATCCCCCAAGTAACCCGCTATCACCAATAGATATAATCAACTCATCCCAAGAAGCGCGTAATTGCTCAGATTGCTTTGTCAGTGTAGTCATTGTGAGGTTGTTTTCTCTTTGTGCTGATCCAAATGATTCCTCTGATACTTTAGCTACATCCATAACCTTACTATAGTTATTCATCAGAGCGATAAATCTAGACGCTTGATCCCCCCGAGCGATGGCTTGTGTAATCTCGCTACGTTCAACATCTGAGAGGTTATCCCACTGAGCTGCAATCTTACTAAGTAATTCTGGGAACTTCATCATATCGCCATTAGCTTGTCTCATCACTCCAACATACTTTTCTAGCTTGTCTACTGCTATAGGTCTACTGGAGAAGCTAATAAAGGATTTTATAGCATTACCAGCTACAGAACCAGAAAAACCAGCTTGATTCAGTGTAGTCAAATATCCGATAAGTTCGTCAATGTCCACTCCAGCGTTTTTAGCTGTAGCACCCACTCGGTTTATACCTTCTAAGAGCTTCTTAGATGTTGTTGGAAAGTTGTTGGAAACTTCATTGAGTTTATCAAGCAACTTTTCGGAGTCTTCAGCAGCCATCCCGTAGTTGAGAATTGCTCCTGTCATTAATTCTTGAGCCTGGGATGCACTTTGGAAGGATTGTTCAACGTTTTTAGCCATAAGTGCTGTTCTGGCCAGTTGTTCAGTTTGCTTCTCGTCAAAACCGTTCTGAGCGATGAGTGTATAAACACTCGCGACTTCTCGAAGTGCATACCCATATTCCTTGGCGCTGGATATCATGGAATCTTTGACATATCCAACGTCCGCGGATTCGCCCATGACCCGCTGCACGTTAACTAGTTCATATTCAAAGTCTTTGAGGAGACTGATTGCCTCAGTGGCTCCTCTCGTAAAGGCATAGTACAAAGTTCCTGTCATAGCAAACTGTGCGGCTGTACTCGTAATTCCGTTGATCTGAGTCTGTGTCTGAGTCAACGAACGGCGAATACGCTGTTCTTCTTGTAATGCCTTTTCGCGAACCTGTGTTTCTTTACGTTCTCTAGCCTGCAATGCATTCAACCAAAACTTCTCGTAGTTCGCTGCATATTTCTGAGATTGTTGACTTTCTCTCTCAGCTAATTGAGCTATTTTTTGCCGGATCGCTTGTTCCTGCATTAATACACGTTCTCGTGTACTATCTGTTCCTGTAGATGACGAACTTCCTGTTGTTAATTTGAGAGCACTAGCGGTGGCTTTATTCTGTAATGTTTCCATCCGTTTTTGATGTTCTCGCTCTTGTTGCTCAATAGCATCATATCTTTTTCTAATGATAGCTTCTTGTGCAGCCATTTTAGCATCAACTAATTTATTAGCTTGTTCCATCTGGATCTTCTTTGTCTGTATCAGCTCGGTTTGAGCTGTTCGTTGTTTAACAAGAGCTTCCGACTCAGCCATGATCTTCTTTCGCCGTTCCTCAGAAGTGAGGGCAAGTTTATTAGAAGCCGTTGCTAACGCTGTATAGTTTTTAGTGGTTACCGTAATTTCCTGATTTAGCACTTTAAAGGTTTCTGCGTTCCCTTTTACGCCTTGGTCAATCGCCTTAAATGCTGGGATCATTTTAGATGTATCTAAACTTATTCGAGCACCAACTACATCTTTGTTGTCTGCCATTGCCATCACCCCTTGATTGTTAAGGAAAATTTTCCTTTGCTACTGACACGTCTACATACAGAAAAAGAGGTCCCCGGCATCATGCGGAGACCTCTTTTTATTTTGGAAAGATACCTAAATCAGATAAATACTTTGCTTTCTTCGGCTTTTTGGTGATTTCTCCACCGTGAAGAGCAATTTGGAACTCTTGATTCCTCTTTCTAATTCTTTTGAGAGCGTATATTTTAGGGAAAGTCATGTTTTCCCATTCGCTATCTGGAATGCCTAGAGTTACACATAAGGCCCATGCATCAAGTAGTGTTTGTTCTCTTCCCTCTTCCGTCCCTTCGCTCTCGCTTTCTTCCTCAGCGTCCGGATCAGGAGGGAACGATTCCTCATAGAAATCGGGTAATGAGTTTTTCCAACTCCTCGATACCTTCGAAATCTACCTGATCATATTCTTCATCTGGCAGACTGCCTTCAAGAATAAGATTGAAAGATTCGCGATAGGCAGCTTCCATCTTCGGCCAGTCCACAGCTTCTCCTAGATCGGTTTCGACCCATGGTTCCCGGCCAATAGATACAGAAAATTGATAAGGTATGTTCTTCATAATTTTCCGAACCTGTCGTATAGTTCCAATAGTTCCAATTTTCACATTCTTAACAAGTCCTTCAGCCAGTCTGACTTCTGAACCTATATTTAATGTTTCATCGATTTGCTTTTGCACTGTTATTCCTCCTCAAAATAGATAATCCCCCGCTATAACAGCGAGGGACCGTCATTGTTAATTGTTGCTTCTAGTCTACGAAGATAATCGTTGCTGCAATACCTTCTGGATTATCTGGAGTGACATCTGGTTCCAAAACCTCCAGATTAAGAGTGCTTGTGCTAGGAGTCTTACGGGCAGCTCCAACATTCAGCGTACCGCCGCCTACAGCTTTGTATACCGTCAACTGCACCTGCACCGGTTGACCTGTTCGGTCATTTATCAATTCAAAACGGTGAACAAACTTAAATGGTTTAGGACGCCGTGTTCCTTTGAAGTTGCTGGATGTTCCTTGTTTGGACCATTTATAGGTCACAATCACATTTTTGTTCAAATTCCCTGTTGCAGATGTAATAACACCGTCCGCCGAAATTGCATATTGCTCAATGGTTGGTGTTGAAGCCACTCTTTCAAGCTTACTTAGCGTTCCATCTACCGCTTTAAGATAGACCTCGTCGCTATCCTTAACAAACGTACCACCAAAAGCTTCAATTCCTTCGATGGCATATCCAGTAGCACCGAGAATGCCCTCTTCGTTCTCATCGATTTCAACAGGACCTGTTTTTGTCTCTGCCCCTTGAGAAATCTCAGCAATTACAGCAGAATAACGCGGCAGCTCAATCGTGAGCACATCTTGCAAATCTTGTGCGGTCAAGTGAAATGCATAGCCGGACTGTCCACCAAATACCTTCGTCCAAGAGAACTGCGGTGCGAACATCACGCTGTTAATTTTTTCATCAATGTATCTTAGAGTCCCATCGTAATCTCTCATCCATATCTTACCGACTCCATCAAATACTAATGGTTCCTTCATTCGTGTATCCCTCCTTGGGTAATAAAAAAGGAACTGATCAGTTTATTTGATCAGTTCCCATAGTTTTAAATCAATTTCTTGAATTCGTTTGTAATCGTTCGTTTCTTTATATCCTTCAATCGGTTGCGTACCTCGCTCCATTAGTCCGAGCTTTTTAGCCAGCTTAACTTTTTCTTTCACAAGTTCCTCAAGCTCTGTCGGCTCTTTCTTAAGTTCGGGTTTCTCTGTCACCGTATCACCCCTTTTCCTTATTTCTATATTACTTCAATTACACTTTACAATCACGTTCATGCTTTATCCCTGCTTAATTAATACGGATATAGTCGATATCGTATATACCTTTATAACCCTTAACACCACTGATTCCTGTTGCAAAGTCGCCATCGTAGGCTAACACGCACAAAAATGAATGAAACTTAGGTTGAACAATCCGCCTATCATGCAAAAGTTCAAATGACCGCTCGAATAATAGCTTCGCCTCATAGCCAGTCTTACCGTAAAAGTCGATACAAAACTTACCTTGAAATACGAGTGGGTTTCGTCCGTATTGCCCCGGCATAATGTACTGGCAGATATGCGGTAAGGTTTCCTTTGTCACTACTATTTCAGGCTCTACACCTTTTGTGAAGCGAGTTGACATCTGTTCGCCATTAGCAGTTGGCGTAAGCTTGAGCATAGTCATGAACGCCGTGTCAGCCTTATGCGTGTTCTGAATAGCATCAATCAGATGAAGGCTCATGTCTTATCCTCCAAAAAGTACTTGTGGTATGGAAAGTTTTCAATTACCTCCGCAATCCCTTGTAGGATTCGGTTGCGGTTGGATTGTAATGCGATCCGTAGAAAATAGGTCGGTGGTGTTGGCTTAAACTTCGGGTCAATATCTCCGCGTTCTGCTAGCTCCTCCAGATCCACTCCAGCGTAGCCACCGCCTGAGAAACGCATCGTACCATCAATGCTTTTGTAATTACCCTGTCCACGCCCTACAACCACCTTACTGCTGCGTGATCTTAGTCGATTCCACGCATCAGAATTCATGTAAGTAACTAAACCGGGGTTTTGTGAGGCATCCGCCATTAAAGATCCCTTACCAAACTGTTCAAGCCATGCCTGCCAGTAATCTGCTGTAATATCTCCTGAAATCATCTGATTAGCGAGTACGAACATTTCCATTTGAAGTTTATCTCTTACTGCTGGATAGTATCGTATACCACCTTTGGCAGTCAGTAGGACAATCTTTGTTAACCCGGTAATTTGGAGAGACAGCTTGTGTTCTAAATCCTTAGACGCCCTTGTAGCATCATATCCGGTGATCATCGCACACTGTCCGATAACTGCACATGCAGTAGATTGGGGTATTTAACTACATCAACGACATCCACCTGATAAGCCTTGCCGTGGAGAATAACCTGATCTGGATGGATGGCGTCTTGAGGGTCTTTTATATCAACCGTTGTTTGTAATTGCAACGTGTATGTTGTGGAGGGCAGTAAGCCTGGATCGTCCTGACGTAGCAGCGCCGTGACGTATTGAGCAAACGCAATCACATTTTCTGCAATAGGTCTGTACTCTTCATCACCGATTTGATTGTCATTCTCGTCATATTCTCCGGAGTAACGATTGACTGTTATCGCTGCATTAGTCTTGATCAATGAGCAATATCGATCTTTCTCCGTGGTCAAACGTAAGGTTTGAACTAAGAAGGTATCGCCGTTTTCAATTAGGTCTCCCGGCTTAATCGACGAGGTTGGAGCAAACACTCCGTTGTACATGTATTCCTTACCGACAATCGTTGTTGCTCGGGTATCCCTGGAAAGTATAACCACATCCGGTTCTCCATTCACTGTACAAGGCGAATGGCGGTGAGCAAATTGTTTGAACATTAACAACGCCGCCTTTCCTTGTATCGTGTTGGACCAGCAACACCGAATATTGGTGCATCTGCTCCATGTATTGCCGTGGATATCAGATCAATTAATGCATAAGCATCGTCAATCAATTGGATACCGAATGCACGCCAGTCCACAACTTGATTCTCAATAGAGAAATCGAAGTCTTTCTTGGACTTGGCAATTCTGGCCGTCATGGATGGAGCTAGCATAGCAGCGACCATGCTTACAGCCGCTGCATATACATAGTTCCTATCATCATCAATCAGTTCAGCATAATCCGGAACTGCTGTAATAACCTTCGCTTCAGCTATGGGTAAAACAGAAAGAGCGTCTATGTCAGCATCGGATAATACATCCTCACCGACTCCTAGACGCCCTCTTATTTCCTCATGATACGTTTCCGTAGTGAGGATCTTATTTGCCATCACCGTCACCACCAGCAGCGCTGATAGCCTCTTTAAGCTCATCAGCATCCATTTTGGTGTAACCAGGAATCTTCAATTCCTTAGCAGCAGCTTTAAGTTCTTTGAACTCTCCATCTGCTTGGATCATTGCAATTTGTTCTTGTAGCTCCGCTTCTCGTGCTTTAGATTCTTCAAGTTGGACCTGAAGCTCTAGTTCGCGTTTGGAAGGATTATCACTGACAATTTCATTGCTATTTACGAAAATAGCCAGCAATTCACCCGTTGCTGCGTTCCGAACTTGTCTCTTTACAATATCAACAAGACCTTCGGGGGCATCAGTTACGATGTCCCCAGCATTATATTCCCCTACAGCATCAACCAACACTTTTACGATTGTCATGGTATGCCCCTCCCTTACGCCACTGTAGCAAAGATATGCCAGTTGACGTATTTCAGACGCGGTAGAACCGTTGCGCCGTTGATCACTTGCCACTGGTCAGGGTCACCCTTAATCAGTTTTGCCAGTGCAAACTTACCGGGATGTCCAGTGAAGATGTCTTCATAGTTATTAGGGCTGGTTACAAGATCCATCATGGAACCCGTCATGCCTTGTCCGATGATAATGCAAGCATTGTCCGGGATGAATGGATAAAAATTACCTGATTCGTCAATATAACCGCCATCGTAGACTTCGTATTGAAGGCCGTTCAATTGTTGGCCGATAATATCTGACAGCAATCCTGCTGTCACTACTTCTTTACCATAAGTGAACTTGATCAACTCACGAATTTTAGCATTTGCCTTCAGATAAATATCGATTTGTTTGTTGACTACGATCTTTACTGGCCGCGCCCCACTGCCACGGAACTTGAGAACCCAAAGATCAATGTCAGCAAGTGGATCAGCTGTGGCCACATTGCTCCAGAGCACAGCTGCAGTCGGCTTGTTATTGGACGGTACTCCATAATTAATAGTTCGTGCTGGCATTGTTGCCGTCGCTGGCACTACAAGGCTCCCAGTGAGCGACTGCCACCGCATCCATTCGAAACGTGTTTCAAGACGTTGATTAAGATTGACCATTCGTTCAACCATATAATCTTCGCCCCACGTTTGTTCCAAGCTTGTCCCTGGCTTACGGAGAATCGCAATTTTTTCACGATCGATAATAGCTTTTTCGCGCCATTCCTGGTTAGTAAAGCTCATATGTTTCACAACAGGTGCCGCGTGAATAGGTGATGGATCGTTGAGCCCGGTTGGTGGTGTCATGCCAGTGTCGTCATACGTGATATCATATTCGATTGTTAAACCAAGTTCCGGCTTGAAATCAACGCCATTGGTCAGGATCTGAGCTCCTCGGAAACTATTGATATCTGTCCGGATGTTTTGAACGACTTCGGTTAGGAAGTATGGATCAAGTACGTTTGCCATTAATGTTGTTCCCCCTTATACAAAGTAGCAAAGTTTCAGCGCTGTTTTAGCCGCTGCATCAATGCCGGTCAATTTGGATGATACGAAAATCCCTGCAATCCAAGCAGAAGCGCCGATATCGGTTATCGTTGTGTCTTGATCATTATCCAAGATGCACACAGCCGCTTGAGATCCGTCTGTTGCAGAAGAAACATAGGGAATATACTTCCCCGTGGCCGTTACCTTGCCAAGCACAGTTCCCTTTTTAATCACTCCGTTGCCTTGAGCCAGCAGTACACCACCCGGAAGTTTTGCTTGGAGATCCGTGGAAGCAAGTACCTCAGTGAATTCCTGAGTATAAATCGTGCCTGGACCCGGAGCACCATTATATTGTGCTGGATTCATATTAATTGTCCTCCTTCAGCAGATTGCCTCTGCCAGTGTTTTTGAGGGCTGCAATTGCAGCTGTTTTAGCTGCTTCTTTCTCAGCTGCCTGAAGTTGCTCTGGTGTCTTTTGAGCCGCTGCTTGCGCATTGGCAGGTGGTGTTCCATTGGCTGCACCGGCAGGAAGATCAGGGTTATCACCTTCGGTATGTCGTCCACCACCGCCCAATGCTGCCTGAGCCTGCGCTTCATAGGTTGCATTGATCTTTTCGATTTCAGATACCGGCAAGTGAGACAGCATAGCTTTCATGGTTTCAGTATTAAATGCTTCGCCCAGCGCCCTGACACCAGCGCCACAGGCCTGTTCTGTTACTTTAACTTTGTACGCCGCGCCATCAGCAGCTTGAGCACTCAAAGCCGTCAGTTTCGCCGGGATATCAGCGTCATTTTCAACACCCAATGCTGCTCGGACTTGTCCGAGTACACCATTTGCAGCCGCAAGTGCAGTTGCTTGTGTTTGTGATGCTGCCAAAGCAGCTTTTTGTTCATCTGTCACAGTGTCATCTCCTTTGGCCTGTGTTTCAGGCTCATTGTTTTTTTCTTGCTTGATTACAAATCCATCAAGCCCAGATTTTCCGCTAAAAGAATAAAAGACGCGTCCGCCACTTGGTAGTGACTTCGCATCTTCAGATAAAGATTCCCATTTGACACTTGATTGAGTTTCTGAGGTATTACTCATCCCTACTACTCCAGCACCAGGATAAGCTCCGTCAAAGACGAGTGAATTCTCCATGAGATCTCCGTCATTGATATCAACGGTACAAAGTTTAGTATCATACTCTCTACCACGAATGTGAGGACAATTCCCACCGAAATACTCCTGACCACAGATCGAACACGTCTGGCTGCTTACCGTGAAGCCAATTGAAGTATCAAAGATAGTTCCGGCATCAATACCATCTGCTATTTGGTCAATCTTGATATCTCCGACTTCTTGGCCGAGTTTCATGTAATGATCTGCGTACAGCGCCAGTTCATCCCCATCCGTCTGCAATCGACTTTCAAAGGTTCTTCCTATTGGAACTGTTAGAATACCAAGGTTAGCCCATGAGTGATCCAACAATAGTGATACGCCTGCTTTAGCTTGGACTGCCATTTTCCGCAAAAAGTTAGGAGTAAGGCGATAAAAACGATTAGGGATCATTTGATCACCTACAAGTTTTGCGGGAAAGACATAAGTTTCATCTTCCGTGAGTGGAACACGGGCAAGTTGATTGATTAATGCTAATTGCTCAGTTGTCGGTTTAGCCATTTACTAATTCTCACCTCCCTCTCGTAATGAACAATTAGATATTAGATCACCTCCGCGCTCATTAGCGCATCAGAATTATACTCTTTGTGGCCAATCCCATTTACCTCCATCTTGTCCTTGAACAACGTTTTGGTTGAAGAACATTCCCGTTGGATTAAGCACACACAAATCAACGCACGTTGCGTTATGAACCTGAGTAATGATCGCCGCTCTTGGTTCGCTTTTGTACTCACCACCTGGCGTACCATAACTAAAATAGTGAACCATACGTCCTACTGTTGGTTGCATATTGGTTATTCACCTCCATTCGGCGGAATCTGTTGATTCGGATCAGGCTTATACTTCTTTTCAAGGTCAGCAATCAGTTCAGGTGGAATTTTAGGATTAAGACCCATTATCCAACGAGCTTCCGTTGCTGCCTCTATAGTGGTGATGTAACGCTCTTTTTCAGCCAGCACGTAGTTATTAAGCTTCGCTCTCAGATCTCGCTCTCGCTCCATATCAGAACGCAAATCAATTGGAGCATAATCAGCTTCAACCTGTGTTTGCACTCCACGCACTCTTACTGCCATAGAAAAAGCCCGCTTCCAGAAACGTTTAGTTACGCTCCGGGCGGACTCTACAGACTTGATATATATTTGGGTATCCACTGAGCTGTATGTCTCTGTGGAACCTTGATGCCGGGATAACAGGGTGAGCAGCGTTTTAAGGCCTGTTGCCATTTGGGTATCAATGATGTCTATTAACTTCTTAATGTCGATCATCGGACCACTGTTTCCGCCCTTGAGGTATTCAATCTTTACACTATCCCAGTGGACTAAGGCGTCATCTGGATTGAGTGAGTTGAAATGGGTAAGCATCTCGTCCATTCGTTCCTTAAGCCACGCCTGTTGCGCTTTTGGGTCGTTCTTGATGCTTGAAGGTATATTCTTCAACATGATTTCCTCAAGCATTGAAATATCCAAGCGTGGATATCCTTGATTGTGAACGACTGCCTTGAGGTCTTGTAGTACCTGAAGGTGGAAGAATACAACTTGCAGTACCGGCAGGAATGGTGTTCGGCCATATGGATCATCAACCATTGGATCAAACTCTTCATAAATGAATGTCGGAGTATCGATCTTCTTGTACTGTCCAAACCATTCTTCACCGGTCTGCCTGCTGCCCGGGTTCTTGACGTATTGCCACGGTACCAGTCTGTTCGTGACCGGCTCCCTGCGGAACCAGATCAGTGCCGGATCAACCGGAACAATATCAATGACATCATTACATCGTTCATTCAGGACAACTTCGCCGGCACACGCCCCACGAACCATGATCATCATGCGTTGAATAGTGTCTAGCTTATCCAGGGACCGTCCGTGCTGGTAGCCAGGTGACGGCAATGGCGTTTCAAGCATTTCCTTAATTTCATCCAACGCCCTTTGTCCGGTCTTATCGTCGCTCCCCGACTTCTTCTTAGCTGTGAAGGTTAGCTCAGTGTCACCCATTCTGAGATAGGTGTATAACGCATGCGAAATGTCCGGGTGAACAGAGATAAGCAGCTCAAGCAGTTCTTCTGCTGTATGATTCTGTAATTTGGTCAAATCGATGTTATGGACGTTCTGGTACTTCTTCGGTAACCAGTTGAAGATACCCCAATTGTTTGAGTTACTGGTTACTGTTGATCTGCCTACACCCATCATCTGACGCTTTACGGATGCCGGAAGAACTGAATTTGCAAATGAATATATGACTTTATGATACCATTTCAAGTTTTCACCTCCTATAAATATATGAATTTAATTCAATTTATTGGAACAATAGATTTTGTTCATCGTATTACTGTTTATTCCAAATGAAAGAAGGTAAACAAAATGACAAAAGACAAGAAACCTCCAGTCCACACTGTACCCAATCCCGAAGGAGGTTGGGACAATAAGCAAGGTGGTAAGACTGTAAGCCACGGTGATACAAAGGCGGAAACAGAAAAGGCTGGTCGAGATAAAGCCAAGAAAGATTCTACTGAACACCGTATCCATAACAGAGATGGTAAAATTGCCAAATCTAATAGTTATGGTAACGACCCCAATCCGCCAAAGGATAAAAAATGAATCATTAAGCCGTCTACGATATTGTAGGCAGTTTTTATTTAGAGAAGCAAAAATAGAAGGCAGGAAAAGTTTCCTGACCTTCTGTATTCGTTCATACTTCTATGGATTAATAATATCATTGGTTTTATTCGGTGTTACTACGGAAATCACACTACAAGAGCGTAGCAAGAAAGGCTGTGATTTTCCCTTGTAATACAGAAGCCAGTAAACTTCCAGTTACACCTTCCGCTATGTTTCTGATAGACTTAAGCGCTTCTTTAATAATTCCTTGTTTTGGTTTTGGTGATTTAGCTTGTGATTCAAGAACTTCAATGTCAGATGCTAATTCATCTTTAATGGCTTGATCTTTTATTTCTTCAAGAAGTTTTTTTACATCTTCAATCACAGTCCCGAGTTCCAGTTGAATGACCTCTGACTGTATTACTTGTGACTGAGTCGATTCAATTGCCTTTTGTTGAAGTTGAGAATTAGTCATACTACCAATATTGTTAATAATAGTGTCGCCTGCTTTTGCTGCTCTATCTTTTTCTTCACTGTTGAACGTCATTCCTTCGCCCATTACCCCTGCCCCCTCAAGATCTAAAGTCCATTCTAAAATAATATTACGAACCTTATCTATTATTTTTTGAAATTGTGCAGTGGTCACATGGAGTGAAAATTGCAATTCTACCCCAGTTAATCTCATTAACTCAGACTGTATTTGAGGCGGATAATTAAAAAGTAGTACTTGGCTTTTTTTGCTATTTGCCATATTTACTTGGTCTTCGATTTCTGTGATAGGTATATCCAGCACTCTTTGTGTTATCAGTTCGTTGATTGACTGATTAAATACAGTTGGAATATACCCACTATAAGGATTGAAACCTTTAACCTCTCCGTAAACTTTTCGGTATTCTGGTACCGCAACACCTTCTTGATAATATCCATTTAGTTCAAGAGTAGCCCACTTATCTAACTCAGTTACTTGTAACTTTTTCGCAAGTGTGTAAGCTTTCCTCAATAAGATTGAAACTGATGTTTTTTGTTCATACGCTTCACGCTGTAATTCCAGCACCATTGACGACATCAATCTTCCTCCCACAAATGTGTTTTCTTTAATTCCTCTTTATTGTAACACCTCCAATACTAGGAAGCATCAGATTCCGGATTTAGTTTTTGGATACAAAAACAGAAAGTGAATATAAAAATCACCTTCTGTCCTTTTTGTTTTTTTGTCTTCTTCGTGTTTCCTCACGAGCCCTATATGCTGAGGATATCATCTAACTTTTTACTAAGAGCCATTTTTGCCATTCGATCTTTAAAAACTCCAAGTCCATAGACTTCCTGTAAATCATCAGTAACAATAGCTACATGCAAGAACTTAGAAGTACTGGCTATGGCTTTAAATGCTGGAATAGTGACTTCCCCTAAAGGAATTAGTATATTAAGTATCTTGTCTTGAGTTAAACCTCGCAATTCGACACCAATAATATTATGTTTCCCTTCGACATGAAACGCCATTGAACCTAAAGAATCACTTTCTCGTATGCTACTTCTAAATTCCTCGAAAAAAGTACGTTTTTGTTTTACAACGACCATTAATTGTTCTGCGTCAGCATCATATAATACCTTGCTGTTGCCTGTTTCAATGTCAACTGCTTGTTCTTTAAAGAAGTCCTCGTAAGTTTGCATATAATTCTCCTTTATTAGTGATTTTAGGATTATATCAAATAGTAAGTTTTCCCACTATGTGTTATGTCCTTTTTAAAGTTATGGCTCCTATGCTCGGGATCATAACATGTTTATTACTTGGTGGACGGCGTAATCTCATTTGATGGGCTATACCGTAGCCTAAGACTCTATCGTCCTTACAGCCTCCTAATGTCCCCTTGCCCATAGCTTGCGGCTTACCCGCTCTATTTCGGACAAATGTCTTCATTTCGCTGATTAGGTTAGCATCATTGATACGCCATACTCCCTCACGGATGCCTTCAATCATTGCATCCACTAGAATAGGGCGAGTAACTGTTGTTGTCGGCCATCCCGGTTTATTCTCATTCGTTCCAGCTTCAGCATTATAAGAATCGTGGTGGTACAGGTTCGGATAGAATGTCACGTTCAACAGCGTGTTAATGACACTGTGGCCCACGTTATTGGTTTCCACGCCAAGCAGCGCATCGCCATACATGCGGCCGACATAGTCCAATTGTTTTGCGTAGATATCCAGATCCATTTGTCCGTAGACTGCCGCAACATCCTCGCCGGTATCTGCATCTATTATATAGGCTGCTGAAGCATCGCCGCCTTCAAGACCTTCTGCAACGTCAGCTCCGATGCAATATTCTCTTTCAGGATCGAATTCGCTGAACATTTCGAATTCTCCGCGCTCGTCTTCAATGAACTTAACAGATGTCCAATCGTAACCTGTGCCTTCAATCGCTGGAGGAATAACAACAGAGTATTTGATTCCTTTTCTGGTATGCTTGGTCATCGCATCCAGTTTGTCTTGGTTAAATACTGTGCGACCTGTAACCAAGAACGCCTCTTCTGGTGTGGAAGGATACTCCTGACGAAACAGCTTCTCATCGCCTTCAAAGTCATTCCGGATTGTGTAGCGACGCCATTCTAATTGTTCATCATCGAGGCTGAACTTGGTTTTAAGCTTAATCTCTTCTTTTGTGAGAACGAAGTCAGCCGGTACCTTCATACGGTAATCTGGCATGTCAAACCATGGGAAGAACAGAGGGGTATAGTCGTTCTTCTCAGCTACTGCATTTTCCCACATCTCTTTATAAACTTCGATGCCATTAGCTGTAGATTCGATAATACCAACAGTGCGCGGTTCTTTTGACAACGCAGCAAACAGTGATGCCAGGTGTTTCTTTTTTCGATTCTCCGGCCAGAACGCCAACTCTGATATATGAAGGTAATGAATGGTCTCTGAACGGGCTAGAACGCGGTTCTCTGCTGACTGCACTGTAATCTTAGATTTAAGCCCCGGTTCCTTCTTACGATCAATGTCCTTCATTGCCGGGCTTTCAAACGTCAGGCGGCGGCTGTTATTCCGTTTCCGCATTGGTTTGATATGCTCGGGGATGTAGTCATAGTAAAGCCGGAACATGTCATAAAGGTTTTCCGATGCACTGGAGTCCTGGGCTACGATGAACGCGTTCTTAGCTTCTTGCAGCGAAGACAGATAGTAAATTATGGCTTCCGTGGTCGTGGAGAACCCCATCTGCCGCGCCTTCAAGATGATGATTCGCACCGGCTTGTTCATTTTAATCTGATCGAAGACAGTCTTTGCAAGCTTTTTCTGAGCTTCATTCATTGTGAGAGGTATAATTTCACCTTTCTTTGTCTTAATCCGTAGGAACTCAAAACAAAAGGCCTCAAAGTCGTCAAGGGAAACCTTGAGTTCTTTAAGGCCTGCTGGGTTATCTCTATATTCTGCTGACATCTTACGCTTCAGTTCTCCAGCTAGATCAATGTACATTAGGTCAGATACTTTTGCATCTCCAATAGATTCAGCTGCTTTACGGATCTGTTCATGCAGTTTAGCCAGCACATTTATTCACCGCCGCCTGTATAGAGCTTTTGCTGATCAATTAGTTGCTTCATACGTGGGTTGGCAGATATACGAATGATAGAACGGTCATAAGCTCCATCACTAGACTCCTCCTGGAATATTTCCATGAAAATGTTAATGTACTCTTGTACCAGCTCGAATTGGAACGCCTTCTCCCTTAATGCAACAAGGAATTTCATATTCTCGCGTACCTCACGGTTAAGCGATACAATTTCAACTACCTTTCGACGCAACTCCACTTCAAATGAATTCTGCCAGCCTTCAATAAAGCTCACGTAGTTGAACTCCTCACCGTCTTCCATGAGTTTATTAATGAGTTCATCCATCTCTTCTCTGAACAACTTCGGTAGATCGTCCACCAGTTCAAAACGATCAATGAGCCGTTTCGTCGCATCAAGGTTGGTTTGGATGATATCGATCTCCTGGTGGACAGTTTTAATCACTCGCCGCCGATCAGCTACGATAGCATCTTTCTTCTTGGCTTGTTCTGCTGTCCCCTTCTCTTTGACATACTTCGCTACAGCTGTATGTGAGACTTGCTCATTCGCCCATTCAGAACATTCTTCAGCGATCGCTCGTACAGTCTTACCGTTCCGCACGCCAGCCCACACAATTTCCTGACACCCTAATGTTTCAATCTTCGATGGTTTTGCCACTTAACATCCCCCTTTTCTTTTCTTGTAACGTTTGTAACGCGTTGTAACGCTTGTAATGGCATTTTGTAACGTTTGTGGCGTTACAGGTTTGAACGCATATAATGAAGCGCCTTATTCTATAAGGATTTATCTTGTAATTCTTGTAACGTTACAGAAGGCTTACAAGCAAACAATCGGTTAAGGAAAATTTTCCTGAACAAATAAAAAAACGCCCTTCATTGGCGCTGTCGGTTGTTGCCTATATGATTAGCTGTCCTTCATTGATCTGGAAGTTATCCAGGGTTATTCGATCATCATGTCTCCTTGCCCATGCCAACGCCCTTGGAACATCGAAATGACTGTTTCCATAGCAAGTGATCAGCACAACCTTTCCTTCGCGAATAGTGAATATCCACCAGGCATCATAGATTTTGATGAAATCTCCATCTCGTCTGTAGTCCCCTGCTGCTAATTGTTCACGTCCGGTATCCCGAATCTCTTCAAATGTCGCTGGTCCTACCCTCTCAGTGAATTGCTCGTGTGCATGAATAGTTAGCTCTAATCGCAATCCATTTAGTATCATTGTTATCTCTCCTTAAGTATAATTTTTTTTCATAGAAATAGAAAAAGCGCCCAAAGAGGCGCTACTTGATGAAGATATACTGGTTGTATGTACAATGTAACATGAATTTAATTCGAATTTACTACGTCAAAAGTCTATGAAAAGATAACTTTGCGATTTTCCTATTGATTATCGTAAGCCTGAATGAATCTCTCCCAATACTCTCGTTCAACAATATGTGTCCGCCCCTCAACCATAACACTCCGTTTCTTACGGTCAACTCCTCGCACTCGCCGAAGGTTGATATGTAGTTTATTGGATATACGTTGCATATCTGCTTTCTCCAATTCCTTAGGCATTAGCATTGCTGCTACACAATCTTCGTTTAGTATGCGGTAATTCCCATTTGCTGTAACAGCTAAAATCGTGTCGCTTGCTCCTCGCATCACCTTATTAATATCTTTTCCTTTGATTATTATGATTTGATCACTCCCAGTGGGAATAGCAAATATCTGTTCTTGCTTCTTAAGCCATCCTTTCATTACCTTCAGTAATGGATCAGAATTCATAGTTATTCCTCCGCTGATGTTTCAGAGAGTCTTCTATGCACAGCGGGAGTTATCCTCTTGGTAATTTATTCCTATGTACATTAAAAAGCGGTATCCCATCCAATGCCTCCAGGACATTGTCAGCATACCGCTCGTTTGTTTTGATGTAGGCAAGGATTCGCACCTTGCATGGTAAATTTAGCGGTATCTCGTTTCTGCCCGATATTGCTGAAGCTTCAGCGTCCTTTTACCGAAGGCCATTAGCTACACCGCTACATTGCGTCTACCTATTCCGTTACCACATCAATAAAAAAAGCACCCTAAGGTGCATTTATCTATCCAATATATTTTTTTTAATCTTTTCAACGTCATACTCAATGTTTTCTAGCGATTTTTTAAAAGCGTGAAGATTATCAGAGTTATTTTCAATGTTTTTCAGTCTGCTGTTTATTTCGGATAAATACTGAAGCATCTCTTCCGCCTGTCTTTCATTCACTTTCTCACCCCCGTTCTAATATGAAAGTTCGGCGTGAGAAAGCATTTCCCTTTTTTGGCAAGGAAACTTTTCCTGCTTTGCGAGCAGTACAACCATTTCCCCGAATTACCAGGTATTTAACAACCAATATCCCATATACAGGAATATCACTTTACAGATCAGCACGTTTTAGGCAAATTGCTTTACACGCAAAATGTAAAGCACTATGAATTCTGTTCATCCTTCACCGTTTTGCTCCAGCCACACTTACAGGTGCGTTCAAATGAGTTTTCATCAATGTTGATTGTTCCTTCACCTGCTCCAATATTTCCATTCCCACACTTTGGGCACTCAGCATACTTCTTTGAAAGCCTAATCGCCTCTGCGAACTTCATAGATATTACCTCCAAATTGCCAAACGCTTGGTAATATGAAAAAGCAACCGATGGCGCATATCTACAAGCCCATGTTCCAGAGCTTCCCTTAGCGTTTACCCTTAAAAAGGCCATCAATTGCCACTAAATAACGCTCATACAAACCGTGAGACGGATACGGTGATTTGCGCTCTTTACTGAGTCCAGCAGTTACGCTGAAAAGCTGAACCGCTAACGATTCGACCTCATACATAATATACCATATTCAAAACATAAAAACAGCCGATGGTGTTCAGACCTCCGGCTTCTCAGGCCATCCCCTTCACACATACCCCCTAGGCGGATCATCGACTGTTTTTATGGTGCGCCCATTTATCCGTGAGCACAAACGGTTTATTGTTGGGCGGTAATTTATAATATGCGGATACCGCTAATCCGCCATGCCCCGGCTTGGGTAACAATGTGCACCTTTAATGCTTCGGGGTATTCCCCTCTGTGCACTGTTCTCATAGGTTTGTCCGGTATTTATTGACGTATCCGGTTCACGTTCTCGATCCATATCTTTAGCCGCTGAGATCACGGTTGCCCAGGAGGTGTTCGGGTATGAGCTGCGGTGTGATGTCCCGTCACAGATTGCCGCAACCAGAAATGGAGTAGTACGGAAGCTCTCGCCTCGGTATCTTTATTATATTTGGGGCTTGTTGCTGATACGCTACGGAATTTAACCTTTATTATGATGATAGGTAAAAAAATACCGCTCAAGGTATCTACCCTTCGCGGCTGTTAAGCTGTCTCAATCCTATTTCACCTTCTTTATTTCTGCCAAGTCCATAATCGATTGTTACATAATCCAGAGTTCCGTTGAACAGCAGCGTGTTCGCAAGGGATGCAATAACCTTTCGTCTCTTTTCTGCAAATGTAGTAGCTTCTATCCCATAGGCAACGGTTTTATAACCCCTCCGCATGTACTCGACAGCATCTTTATATCGATATTTTCTTTCCCCTACAAATAGCAGTTGTACGATCTTATTTTCATGAGGATCAATAACGTTATTAGATGCGTGTGCTACTGCTTCCGTAACTCGTTTATAGAGTAGATAATTATTATGACGTGCTTCTTTAGCTATAAGTACGTTAGCTGGTAAATTAGACACTGGATCGCTAGTACTAAGACGTTTTACAGCTCCTTCTACTCCTGACATATCGAATTCATTCAATCCATTCTGAGATTTTTGGTTTAGTACAAATTCATAACTATCCACCAATCCCTTGATGGTTCGATAGATATTCAGTAACCAGATTGTTTTTCTAATATCTTCTGTATCTGCATCTTCAAAGAATTGTACTTGATAAACTTTAGAGATCAATTCAACATCATTTCTTGGATTAAACTCACTCTCTATTGCTGGTAATACCTCAATCATGGAAAATTCTCCTCTCTACGGCCGTCTTATATATTTACTGTCAGTATAGAGTGGATTTCATACGGTGTTACTACGGATAATTGGTCTTCTGTTATTCCGTAAGCTTCCCTGCCTCGGCGCTGGAATTCTTCAAAGTCTTCATCGAACAAGTTAAAATCACTAATATCATCGTTTGGCATTCTTCTTCACTTCCTTATGTTCATATGATGGTTGCAGAGTATAAATGCGACCGTCCATTTCGATTACTGTTGGAATGCCTTTCTTGCTCTTGATGGTCGTTATCTTCGCTTGATATACGTCCCCTAGTTTATTCTCAAAGGCGCCTTCCTCAATCAATCGCTCTAGTACCGGCTTAAGATAGCTCTGTTGTTGATCTCCGATCCAAGCTAGGAGTTTATTCGAATCTATTAGTCTCATAGTGTCTTGTTCCTCTCTTTATGGGGAGCAGATTATGTAAACCTGTATCGGCCCCCACTATGTTAGGTAATTCGGTCGAATCGGAGCCCTCCGGCCTATGATGTAGGTCTGATCTTCATACCGTTCTTTGACACCATGCCCCACACCCAATCAATGCAATGCTCGGCTGCTTCATTTCGTGTAATGGAATCCACTCCAGAATCCGCGATCATCTCCATAATTTCGCCCAACTTCTTAGCTTGTTCTTTACCGATTTCTACTGTTTGGCTCATATCCTCTTCTCCCCCTTATACCTCTAGTAGTTCTGGATTCTCGTAGATGTTGCCGATGATTTCGGTGTGTAACAGCTTTCCATCTGACTCCAAATGATGATATTTACTCGGATTTTTGGTGAACACCATGTACGCACAATGCTCCTGAACCCACTCTATTTCCCCTATACCAGTTGGATCACGCGGGATGTCTCCTGGGTAAATCTCCCGTTCGTTCTTGTCCTTTAATCCGGTATACTCCATTAGTTCGAAGTCCGACATCCTCAGTACGTGGTATCCCTTTCCGTCCATTTCCATGTATACGCCCAATACTTTAGTGTCGAAGTTGATCATTACCAGATTTTCGGGTTCGATCATAACGCCTTTCGGCTTATACCATGCTCTGTATTTCGGTACTCTGCTCAATCGGATCGTCTCCTTTGATTGGGGTCTCAGCCCCCTAAATGTCACCTGTATCAACGAATCTTTGCAGTATTTTGATTATTTCTTTAGCCTGATCCTGATTAATGTGCATCCTTGTACTCAGCAATACGCCCTCCGGTAAGGCATACGGAACCCAGCCCGTTCCACCTTGTGGTGTTTGACTTGCCATGATTTGCGGATTGGCATCACTGACTCCGATCCATATAGCATCCTCTGTAGCCAAGGAAGATTTCTGTATTGAGCATTTGTCTCCGTATAAATCCTCGAATTCTATAATGGCGAATCCTCTGTTTGTTTTTCCCGTTTGCATTGTCTCAGCCCCCTTATAAGTTCAGTACAGCCACCAGAGCTGCTTTACAGATTTCTTTACACATCAGTTGCCCATTCTATGGCGTCTAGGTTGGCAATGAGGGCAGATTTGCAGACCGCCTCAGGCACACCTTTGCTAACTGCTTGCCCACGTCCAATACGCACCTCGACTTCTTTCGCCAAATTGTTCATCTTCATATCCCACGACCAACCTGAGTCTTGCATGTGTTCCAGCACTTCCCATGCTGCGGATATGTCGGATGAATATAAAGGGACATCTCTATGAATTGTTCTGTCGTATTCCGGTAGGTAGTATCTAGGAAGTTGTAGTTGTGTATCTTCCACTAGATCCATACCAATTACTTTATCAGCCACTAGAGCATCCAGTTCCCGTCCCGGCTCCATCGCCAGTATCTCTTCCCTTGTGAGTGTCATTGGTTGTCACCGTCTTTATAAGTAATGACAACCTTATCGCCTTGGATTTCTACACTCACTAACTCGGCATTTGTGTCGATCCCGTTTTCATCCAGGAACAACGGTATGGGCACTATTACTTGCTGCTTGGTAAAGTTAAATTTCATTGGTTATCTCCTTCCTCAACCTCAAAGTAGTGCGTGATCAACTATCACGAGCGAATTATTTGGTATTACCTTGAACATTTCCTTAGCTTCGTTAAAGCTTTTGCCTTCTAAGCATTTGGCGAACAGGTGCAATGCTTCATCTTCGTGTACATGTCTGCCTTTGGCTGCGCGTAATTTCATGGAGTCTGTAAACCCTGCCAACTCAGCGATGTTCTTTTCATACACCGGCACAGCAGTTAGCTCTATAGGCGCATCACTGTGATTGATGAGTTCACCCTTAATCAAAGCATAGTAAGGTTCGTTGAATTCGTGATACATGATCTATTCGCCCTCCTTGGTTTTCAAATCCGGTCTGCACTCTGAACACCATTCATACCCTTTAACTGGCTTATTTCTCCCACAACGGGCACAAGACTCTTCGTTAAGCCAGTCTATCCCTTCCTTGGGTGCTGGGGTATCTGGGTAAAGGGTGCGTAACAGATTACTTACAGAAATGTACGCCGCGTTATCATCCGGTTCTAGAACTTCTTCGAAATCACCAAAGTTCATGTATGCCCGACCTTCTTCTAGGTCGTATCTGAACATATACACCATAAGTTCTAGTGCCTCTTTCAGCCGTTGTTCACGCGCTTCTGCTGCGTCTGCGCGCTCTATCTCACGGTATTTTGCTAAGGTTAACTCTCTTATTTCTTCCTGTTGCTGCTCCACTGCTTTGTAGCAGTCAGAAAGTTCTCCTTGATAGAATTTGGCTTCTTGGAGCCAGTAAAGCATCGGTTCTGTCCAAGCAGGAAATGCATCGTGCTTAATAGTGCCCTGAACCAAGTCCATATCCTTTTGCCAGTCCCTTTGTGTCATTGAGCTTCCTCCCCGACATGCGTTTGATCGTAACACCACACGCTGATTTTACCGTTCAAGTTTTTTTGTGTGGCGCTGGTTATGACTCCACTTTCCTTCATATCTCGTAGTACCTTTTTCCATTCCGTTTCTTTAGCTTCGACTTCAAATCTATTCATCTCTTATATCCTCCTTGTGGGAGAGGAGAGATACTCCTACTCCCTGATATCGTCGTATGGCATACTACTGAATCTGTTTTGGATACTCCAACACATCACATTCTTTTTGCGCTTCAAGTTTGCTGCCGAATTTCAAAGCTTCGTTAAGGTCGGTTGTATACTCCTCTGAAAGTGAATTGATTACTTTTTTCAGATACTCGCCTTGTAAATTAACGATAACCCACTGTTCCATTCAAATCCTCCTTGCTAATGGATAGCGTGATATATGCCGCCTCTGCCCTCTCTCGGGGGCTGGCGTTGAGTAATACAGCGATATCGTTATTAGTCCATTCCATATCCCCAGATATCCTATCTCTTACAATCCAAGCTAAACGATTTATAAAATTACTAGCATCTACCTCTATAGCCTTTGCCTGTACCTCTAGGCTGGCAGCAGGGTCAGAACAGTAGTCAGGAGCCCATGTCCATGCATACACTTCTGATGGCAACCTGCTAATTTCAATGCCATCCTTCAGCAATTGGTGCAGTCCCATCCACTTCATGTCAACGACTGTGTACCCCATCAACTCCGCCAGCGCCCGGTTAAGCTGCTGGTCTGTCTTATCCTTTACCTGTGTCATGACTTACCCTCCCCGATCCAATTCGTTACAGCCTCATACACATCGTAAGGTAGGTTATTTCCCATTTGAGCACTGACCATTTGTACACGAGTGCAATTCAATTTGGCTGCCAATTCAGAAAAATTCAGCCGTTCTATCTGTCTCTTTCGATACAATGCTTCTTTTTGCTCTACGGTCAATTTCATGCCTTGTCGCTCCCTTCCTCCAACAAATCACGTGCTTTACTTCCTCTGTCGCTCGTAACCTTTGATTGGCCTCTACCGAAGCTTGGCAGCTCCCAATGTTCTTGATTAGCATAGAACTCCAGTACCTCCCGTTGTCGGGCTATGGTCTGCTGTGCCTCTACTAACTCAGTGTCGCGTCCCTTTAACTTCTCATTAGCACGCTTTTGAGTATCCTCGCGGTTGAATTCAAGTGACTTAACATACAGTTCGAGTTTCCCAATACGTTGTTGTGACTCTTCTAGAGCAGCCAGCAGCCGCTCTACCTCATCCCATGCAGCATCGTATCCGACATTCATAAGATTGAATTCACTCAGGATATCTTCAAGCTGTTCTCCGTCTTCTGCATGCGCTAGTTCGCATATTTTGTCGTATAAATCGTTAATTTTCTCCTCCGGCATCCGTGAAACTGTCACCGCTATTTGTTTCTTCTCTTCTATCCATTCTGGTGTCATAGGATTAGTCATCGTCCGTGTCATCTTCCTCGTTATATAGATTGTCTGGGTGTTGGCGGCTGTGGCGTATGTCCTCAAGCATACAAAGGATTGTCGCGTGCTCGGATAGCATGCCAGCGCGCCCGGAGTATTTGAGCCTATTCAGTTCGTTTCCACCACCGCGCCGCGGATTCGTACCATGCTTCTCAATCCTACGGAGCTTCCGACGTAGATACTGCCGCCGCTTATCCATACCTTGCAAGAGCAGTTCAAGTGTTTCTTCAGCAGATCTCATTCTAATATCCATTGGATTGACGATCATGGTTTACTTTGTTCTTTGCTGTATAGGCTTCAGTGATCTGTTCAAATGAGAAGCCAAGGCGTTGCTCACCAAGCGAGTAAAAGCAAGCCAGTGCTCCCCGGAAAAAGTGACATTGCTGATCTTTGAATCTTTCGTATCCTCCGACCAAAAATTCGCTCCCAACGATCATTCCGACATTGTGTAAAATCTCCGTGAATAGAACAACCGTTTCTAATTCCGCTACATCATCCGGGATGTATAAGCGATACGCCGGAAGGTCGAGCTGTCGTGCGATACTCAGGAAGAAGTGTAGGCAGTCTACGTATTCTTCGAGTAGAGGATTGTAAGCTTCTCCGCGCTCGACACCAATATCATCTGCGCCCAAGCTCCGCACGGCACGAGTACGCGGTTTCTGATTCTTGCTCCAATGCTTGAATCCGCGCCATTCATTCGCCAGTTCTCCGATTTCTACCTGAAGAGCTAATATCGTATTAGGCAGCAGGTCAATGCCTTCAAGCCCCTTTTCTTTGATGATTCGTGCATCCAATACTTTCTGCATTTCATACATTTGATCGAGTGTTAATGTGCTCATACTGGTTATGCCTCCCCTGAAATGGATTTTTTAAAGCGCTCGACTCCGGCTAGTCTCCCAAAAATAAACTCTTGATCAAGCGGCGGCGTATATGGATTTTCGTCTTCTTGTGTACGATAGAGGTAGGCTGCTATGCTGGATGCCTTGTATCTTTCCATAGCCAGTTTATAATCAAGGATCAAGTTGGCAATCTCTTCTGGGCTCTCCTTAACCAGCGCATGTCCGGCACCGGGAATCGTGACATCGGTATAGACTTTGTAAGTTCTAAACACTACATCTACCGGAATGAATACAGGCGTTTCACTTGCGATATCTCCGCGCCCATTTAGAAGTACTTCTGTGAGTTTTATCATGCTTATCAGCTCCTTAATAGGAAAGAGGGCAGTTAACCCTCTTCCTTCTCCGTTTTGAATAGCGACCAGTGCCGTTCTCCGGTTAGGATGTTATATGGAATGTCCTCTTCGGTTTCTTCGTCATATCCCTCTGTCCATGGATTGCTGTTTACCGAAGTCTGATTCCAGCACACCGCAAGCATTTCATCATCGCTCAGAATCTCCTTTTCGATGATTTCTGCCTGTTCCAACAGCGAACTGTCTGGAAAATGCTTGTCGTACTCTTTGAACGCTTCCAGCAAGGATGGGATATTCTCCTTTTTCACAATCACATCATCGAAGGTAGACTTCATCACGACATTTTCAAAATCGAGAAGTTTCCCGGTGTCGGCCATCTTCCATAATTGATTGAATCCAGAAAACAGTCCTCCAGATACTCCGTACTTTTCAGAAAGCTTATCCCAGACGTGCATTGCTCCACGCCACGCGTTCCTAGTCTCGTTCACAAATACAACCTCGCCGTCTTTCGTTGCTCCATAGATTTCTGTATAACTCATCGTTTATCTCTCCTTATGGGCTATGCCCGAATTTGTTTTAAACTCCCAGCTCCCGCATTTCTGCATCCTCTGTAGCATCTAACGTGATTGAAGGCATGCCATCCCATAACTCTCGAATCTCATTAGCCTTAGCAATTACTGCTGCTTTTTGCTTTGGTGTTAATACGATATCCATAGCCTCTTGATAATGGTTTTCTGCCTTGGTATAGGCTCGGGTATGCAGTACATTCATGTACCGCCAAAACTTATCGTTACTCAGGGATTTAATCCGCTGGAAGTGTCTACGCTGTTCTGTTTCAGTCATTCCACTAATCACCTCACGTTGTTATACGAATTATTAGGATACATATAAGAGGTACTTTTTCCGAATTCTAACTTTTATGTTGGAAACCGTATTTCGGCATATTTTTAGTGCTGCGGCTGTTTCGCCATTGCTGTATCCATCCATGGTCATGTTAACTATAGTTCTTTCAGTTTCTTTCAAGGAACTAATGAATTCCTCAATCTCAATGAAACTTAGGTCTTGTTTTGTAGGTACAAGATTAGAAAAATCTAAATCATCATTGTCTGATCCTTTTATCTTACTATCTAATGACAACACTAGCTTAGGTGGTACTTTACTATGCGATGGCGTCCTTATTGCATTTACCTTACTTTCCAAATATCTAATGATGAACCCTTGAATGTAGGGATAAGCAAATGTTGAAAATTTCAAGCCTGATTTCTCGTCGAACCTATCATAAGCCATTAATAATGCATAGTTCCCTTCGCTAATTAGATCCTCAATATCTATAGCACCGAAGGTTCTAGTTTCGTAATGATTCGCTATCTTCAAAACTAATTTCCGGTGTTCCTTTACACATTGCTCTTTAGTGCCTAGTGAAGGGTGGCTATCTCTTATGCGAGATATATCCATGGCTTTTCTACCCATCTTTATCCTCCTAATCTTCAAAACGTTCCCCATATCCATAAACTACTGGCTCCTGTATAGCTCCTAGAGCGTCTGCCATCATAGTTGCGAATGTTTCCATATCCTTGTCCTGGAATGACTGTAACAGGTGTATCTCCTTTGCTTTAAGATTGCGTCCTGCGGCTGCGGTCAGTAAATCTACAACTGGCTTAATCTTATTTTGTCGTTCTTGCTTCTCACGATCTTTCTGCTGCTGGATATTCTGTTTGTGGTTGAATTCTTCCCAATCCTTTTCGTCAAACCAGAATCGATCCCCGTATTTGTCTCGAAAAACAGATATCCAGTATTGTAAAGCCTCTTCGTTAGTTTGAACGGCATCGTGGCAAGGCCAACACAATCTTAATCCATTAGTTTTAACGCCACGTCCCTTCCGACCTCTAGGCATTACGTGATGTGTAGTATCTGAATTAGCACTCTTACATATTGGGCAAATCCCACTTGATTCTGCAATGATTTCAGCAAGTACATCGTCATTAAACTCTCCACGATCTTTTGAACTTTTGCCTTTTTGGTGATGAGCAAGGATACCCTTTTTCCATTCTGGAACTTCCTTCTTAGCTTTTGTCTTTTGCTGATGTAAGCTGCTGTAGGATTTCTTTTCTTTAACTTGCTTTTCAGGCTTCCAAAAGGTCTGATGTGCCATTGCTCATTCTCACCTCCTATATCTCGATTTTAGTTCTTGGCTAATACGGTAACACTGCGGATATTATCTGATTCGTTCTAAATAACCAGCTTGTTCAAGTGTTCTGTAATGCTGTTCTCGTTCAGCTGCTGTGAAGTGAATCGGTAACACGGTATGAGATGTATAAAAGGCTATTGCCTCTCTGATTTCTTGTGGTTGATCATCTAGTTCTGCAAGATCAAGCTTTTTCTTATCCATAAATAGCCCTCCAGTATCCTAAGGAAAGTTTTCCTTATCGACATTTAATTACTTATATTCGTATTTACGTTATTCATGATATGAGTATACACCAGTCACATAATCTTGTAAATACGTATATTCGTAATTGCGATAATTTATTATTCATGTTATCTTTTAGACAGGAGGGTTGCATTATGAAAATTAGAGTTAAGTTGGATGAAGTTTTAAAAGCTAAAGGTATGACTCAAAAAGAACTTTCTGAATTGACAAAAATCAGACCAGCATCTATAAGTGACTTAAGTAATAACGTCCGTACTGCTATCAACAGAGATCACTTATGCGCCGTTGCTGAAGCTTTGAAAATAACAGATATTCGTGATCTAGTAGATTTCGAGTGAGGGAGCAAGAGGAATCTCCTCTATGCTCCTTTTTCACTTCTTATTAACTGAGTTATATTTTATTAATTCATCTCCGGTGATATCAGTTGATGATCTACGATATCCATTTTCAGTTGATTAGGATCATTCTCAATAGTTTTTAATTGCTCAATTTTCCAAAGCAACCCCGATAGCAAACTCTTCTCGTGCTCGTCCAGATACCTTTCAATGTCTTCACTTTCTAGAATCACTTGTCCTAACATGTCTTACACCTCCGTTGTTCGATATGGGAGTACAATCCTATAATTGCGTTCATCATCAGCATCTTTTATTAAAATTGGTGAGGATTGTCCAGAAAATCCGATAATCAGTTCTTTAGAATTAATTGACTCGGCAGCCTCCAAAACGTACTCGCCATTAAAAGCGACTTTAAACCCTTCACCATCAAGGGAGATAACATCCACAAATTCGTTTGCTTTTCCTACCCCTTCAGCTTTTGCCTTAAGTTCGATGTTCTCATCTACAAACATTCTGGTGAGCTTAGATTTTTCATCTTTAACTATAATCTTCACACTCTGTAGGGCTTCCATAAATTCTTCTCTGTTAACTCTTAGAGTTGATAAGTAACTGCTGGGAACTATTCGGTCAACATCTGGATAAGCTCCCTCTAATACTCTAGTACAGAATATAAAATCTTTTGTTTTAACCATGAATTTTGATTGCACCAGCTTTATTGAGATCTTCTCTTCAGACGTTATTAAGTTCATCAGGTCTTTCATGGTCCTTGCACCAACTACAATTTGCATATCCTGTAGATTCTCAGATGTCTTTACTGAAGAAGATAATCTGTGACGGTCTGTACTAGTGATATTGATTGTGTTGTCATGGAGTTTTAATCGAAGTCCTGTCAGGATCGGAGTGGATTCATTGTCAGATGCAGCATACGCCGTCTCCTTCACTAAAACTTTGAGTGCCTTTCCCTCAAGTTCTACTGTTTCACCTTCAATATTTTCATCCATAAACTCTGGATACTCCTCAGGGTCCAAACTTGGGAGATCGTATTTTTTTCTACCACTTAAAATTTCCGTTTCGCTCCCCTTTGTCTCTATATCGATAACACCTTTCATAACTTTCACAATCTCAGCGATCCGTTTACCTGGAATAGTTGCTGAACCTGGCTTGATCAACTGATAATCGTCAAATTCAATCTTTGATTGTAGGAATTGAGTTCCGTTTCCACCGGTGATATACAATCCATCATGTTTCGCTTCGAAAAGCAGTTCAGCCAATATCGGAATAACATTTTTTGATGGTAGGAACTTAGCCGCTTGTTCTAACGGCTTGATAAGAATATGCTTATCAATTGATATTTTCATAGCTTTCCTCCTGTGTTACGAGAATTATCCCTACGTCGATTCCGCCCACCTACATGCAGCACTTCAGCAAATGGTTCTATCCTTTCTAAGATTCTCTCAGCCTTCTTTTCATGCTGGCGCTGATCCATAGTTTTGGCGGCATCTTTGACGTTTATCAAGTGTTGCCGCAATTCTTTGATCGTTAGGTTCGACGTGTAAATTGTGACTAATCGCTCCATACGGCGTTGTAGAATGGGTCCCAATATTTCGTCCCGCGTCCATGTAGTCAGGTACTCAGCGCCTATATCATCCAAGATGAGCACTGTAACGTTCTGTAGGGCCTCTAGTTTTGACAACACTGTTTCTGTCTTAGATCCAATGGCATCCTTTGCCTCAGACATAAAGTCCGGTACATAAACCATTGCAACATCTACTCCTTGAGAAGCTAATTCCTGAGCAATCGCACCGGAGATCAAGCTTTTGCCTACACCCATTTGACCATATAAATAAAGCCCTTTTTTGCTCTTTCCAACTTCGAAGTTCTCACATAGGTCCATAGCCTTTATGATTGCAGCAGATCTATGGGGGTCAAGATCAATGCTCTCAAAAGTCGCATTCACAACGTGATCAGGAATAAAATGACTTTTAATCTTTCCCATTACCCTTTGCTGTTTCTCGTGAGAAAGGAGCAAAGGGCATTTTTGGAGCCTATAAATCAATCCCTTATTGTCATCCGGATTTTCCTCTACAATGCTACAGTGACCTTTGTGGTCGTTCTGACAACCAACTAAGTCTTTGCAGCCTCTACAGTTATCAAAACTAACAAGGTGTCGTGATAACGAACCGTAATTTGTCGGATGAGTCAAATTGTCCACTCGATCAGGAAAAGTTTCCTTGATTCTTTTCGTTTCAGGATGTTCTTCTAGCCGTGTTATTACTGCTGCTTTTCGCTCGGCAAATCCCTTTGGGATAAGTTTTTTCAGTTCATCACCTAAGTTTCCCAATCACACCACAGCCTCACGCTTGGCTTTCAGCCGCTCAAGCTTTTTTTGATATTCTTCTTGATCATATTCCGGTTCAGCCTTAGTTTCAGAATCTATGACTGTATTAATTTTCTGTTCTTCTATTTTTTCAACTTGCTCGGATAATAAATTATAAATGCGTCCTTCGCAGTACTTGAGGCTTTTGATCTCGTCACGTTTATGTTTAGGATTAAATTTGTCGAAGGAAAGATTTATGCCGTCAATGGCAACGGAGATCGGAACTCCGTCTGCAATGAGTTGATCTAAAAACAACTCGTCATTAGCCGTAAGATCAAGTCCTTTTGCTCTGCGTTTGAGATAAAGGTCTGTGACCTGTTTTCGATAATCAAATTCAGCAGCTTTCCGGTTGGAGTCGGCATCCCCGGCAGGAACGGCATCCTGGCTATCTGATTTGATTTCGTTTTGAACTTCTTGATTCATATTAACGTCCTCCTTTAAACAACAACTATTATTACTGTCTTTAATACTGTCTTTAAAAGAACTGTCTTTAAGGGGCTCTTCCGCCTTACAGCCGCGAGGGTTTGAGACGCCTTCATCTTTACGTTTTGTGAAGTTTTTTTCGTCAAAAACTTCATGTTTTGTGAAGTCTACCTTCATGTTTTGTGAAGTTTCACCTTCTGGAACATCTTCTTGAGATTCTGAAAAGTTCACGTTTTGTGAAGTTTTTCGTTTCAAATTCAGGTGAATCAACTCATTAAAGCGCTCAGTTTCCCATCCCATTACCGGAGTAATTTGCCAGTAATCATAATCTTTATTAATAGAGAAAAGCTTCTCTTTCTTATCCCAAATGATTACTTTTGCGTTCTCCAAATGTTTAAGCTCATTCTTTATGTGAGTTGCCGGAACTCCGCAAATCTCAAAATCTTTTGATTTTGGAATGTATGCTTCCTTGAGATTGCAGCCATAAGACATTCTCCAAACGAACAACAAAATGTCTTTTTGACGTTTCGTGAAGTTCCGGCGTATCAGTTCCTTCCACAAATCATTGGCTAGCCTGACAAAGCCTTTCTCTGGTTGTGTATCTGCCAATCACCTCACCTCTGATAACTATTGCTGTACATCGTCCCATCAGCAAAATTAACTTTCATTTTCAGCTTGAGGGTGTGAATGTTCTCCTGAAGACTTTTAAATTCGTTACGCCATTTCATTGAGCGACCATAGGATTCTGCTTCAAGCACTCTAATTTCTCTTGTAGCCAACTCTGCACGCTCCTTCTTAGGTGCTTTAGCAGAAATATATGCTTCTGCATAGTCCATGTCACGCTGGACGTGAATGCGTTTATAGAGCCTGTCGCATTCACTCGATATTTCTCCAGACAGTTCATGACACCGTGTTAGCAGCTCAATCTTTTCTTGTAATGATGCCGGATTGTTCTCAGGCAATGTGTTAGCCTGTCTCTTCATTAAATCTACTTGTTCTATATAAGCCTCAAGTTCAAACTCGTTTTCTTCCTCCATGCTTACAACTCCGTTCTCAGAATGGAAGATCGTCATCGCTTATGTCTATGGGTTTGCCATCGCCAGTGAATGGATCACCATAACCTCCGTTTTGACCGCTTGAACTTCTATTTTGACTGCTACTACCAGTTCCATTACTACTTGATGAATGACTACCACCCTGATCATTGCTTCTGTTGGACTCCAGGAATCGCACATTATCTGCAATGACTTCAGTGACGTAAATACGCTTCCCTTCGTTATTCTCATAGTTGCGGACCTGAATACGTCCCTCTACCGCTGTCAGCCGGCCTTTGCGCAAATAGTTCGCGCATGTCTCTGCCAACTGCCGCCAGGTAACTACTGGAATGAAGTCCGCTTCCTTCTCTCCATTCTGTCCGGTAAAGTTGCGATCTACGGCAAGCGTAAATTGAGTTACGGCAACACCAGCAGGAGTATAGCGAAGTTCAGGATCACGGGTCAGTCTACCGATCAAAATAATTCTATTGAGCATTCATAGCACCCCGCCATTTAGAAATTTCATTTCATCAATAAATCTGCTTGGTGCAGACGGAATGACTTTTCCCCAACTACTATGTGATTTAGTAGTAGTAATAATAAGTTCATTTTCAGCCCGGGTTACAGCCACATACGCCAACCTGCGTTCTTCTTCAATATCTCTGGTGTTCTGGCTTGGAAACAATCCTTCATTCATCCCAATCAAGAAGACTGTCGGGAATTCAAGCCCCTTGCTGCCGTGTATGGTCATGAGTTTTACAGAATCTCGGTCTTCCATAAGCTTCTCTTGGATATCTCGGATCATGACCCATTTGAGGAATGACGTGGGGCTGTGGTCTTCTCCAGCCTTCTGCTGACGCTCAACCCAATACATGATGTAGGTCTGAGCTTGATCAAGATCCTCTAGCCGGTTGTTCAGATACCGCTCTGTATAGCGTTCTCTCAGCTTTAAGTTTTGGGAAAGAACGTCTATTGCATCATAAGCAGAGACGCATTCTCTAACCACCTCAGCCACGCCTTGGAGGGTACTGGCATACTTAGCAACCCGTTCTTCATTCGATTCCACCAACGCTTCCCACAATGGGATTGACTTGTCTATGGCTATCTGTTCGGCAACCTGAAGTTGCATATCAGTAAGTGACCGCTCGGGAAACTTAATGACCCGCTTGAAGTTTGTTTCGTCCTGCGGATTGAAAATCCATGCTAGATAATTGAGCAGTGATTTAACATCAGGCTTCTTAAGTGGATCGTCTGAAGAACTCAATACAGTACAAGGAATGCCCTCCCTCCGCAGCGCTTGATGGAAATTATCAATCTGTGCATTAGTCCGCGCAAGGATTGCAAAACCAGAATATCCGGTAACTGACTCTTTCTCTTTGATCTGGTCAACCACATACTTCATCTCGGCTTCATCATCCGCCAGTTCCAAAATGTTCACGGCTATGCCATCCTTTGAAGCAATAAGGCACTCTCCTACTTTGATTTCACTATGAGAGATTAGGTTATTTGCCGCTTCTACAATAGAAAGCGATGATCGATAGTTCCGATTCAGCTCAATGATTGCCGCTGCTGGATACTGGTCCTGAAACTCAAGAATGTTTCTAACCCGCGCTCCGCGCCATCCATAGATAGATTGTCTCCAATCACCTATACAGAAAAGGTGTTCTGGATTCAGCAATCGGATAAATTCAATCTGCTGCTGGTCTGTATCCTGAAACTCATCCACGAACAGGTACCTCCACTGCTTCCGGTAGTACTCAGCGACATCAGGATGATTGCTGAACAATGTGTCCACCTTCGAAATCAAGGCATCCAGATCCACGGCATTGTATCTGCGCAATTGATAGTTGTATTCGTCCCAAACCGCCTGTTCCTCAAGATCCTTTATTCGCAAATGTGCTGTCTTTAGTACTTTACTAACACTGGTTCTGTAGCCCATCGTATTAATAATGGCCTTCATGACTTCTTCACGATCCTCTTGAGAGTAAATTGTGAATCGCTTATCCAGGTTGATTCGATGCCCCCACTCTTGCAAAATCCTAACGGCTAATGCATGGAACGTACAACAGGTAATCCGCTTTGACTCATACTCCCCAATTAAGGGGAGCAATCTGTCCTTCATTTCCTTTGCGGCGGCCCGCGTGAAGGTTATTGCAACAATGCTTGAAGCACCAACACGCTGATTTAGATTGAGATGTGCGATCCGATGGGTCAGGGTTCGAGTTTTACCCGTACCTGCTCCAGCCCTCATTAAAATTTCATCCGACTCAGACAAAACGGCTGACGCCTGCTCCTCATTCAATCCGGCAGTGAGATTAACCACGCGCTGCCTCCCCCTCTGGTGTTAAATCCCATATGGTCCAGCCCTCAGCCTCAGTGATTTCCACTACACCGGCAATCAAGATGTTGTCTAGCTTATGGGATAGAGCATTCAAGCCTTTCAGGACGCCGCTCAGGTTCTTCTTGTCCAGGTTGTTGATGTCGTCCAGGGCCAGCACTTTAAGAGGCGGATTCGCGCGCTCAAGCAGTGTGACGAGGAACGCAGACAGGAACATCAGCTTTTCACCGGTGGAGAGAACATCAAAGTTTGTCTTGCGTTCATTCTTGATCCATCCGAATTGAAAGACTTCCTTGCCTGTTTCAGACTCTGTGCTGAAGAACATAGGATACCGAATACCCATCAGTCGCAGGTTATCATTGATAGAGTCTTCGATAGGACCGAGAGCGCCTTTGACTAGCTCCCCTTGAATCCCTTTGGCTCCCAGTGCCTCTGCCAAGCTCTTGCAGGCGGTGAAGTAATATTGTGCCTTACTCGCTGAGATCATGGCTGTCTGAGCGTTAGAAAGTGTGATCTTGGCTTTCTCCTTCTCCTCGATCACTCGTTCCAATTCATCAATTTGCCGGGCCAACGCCGTTAACTGAGGTTCCAGTATTTCCAGTGGAGCAAAGGTAGGCTGCTTATCACTCAAGAGACGTTCTTGCTCCTGCTGTAAGTTAATGATTTTGTTCTGTGTATCCTGGTGACGGCGAATTTCTTCTTGTTCGTCCTTACGTATTATTTCAATCCGTGAACGGATGCGGTCATTAGCAGTGTTTTCATCGTTCGCAGATTTATAAAGCGCCTGCTTCGATTGTTCAAGGGTACCCTCTTGTTCGCGTAGTGACTTGATTTCCAGCCTCAACTCATTCTGTATTTGGAGTAGATCATCAATATTTTTCTGCAGACTAGGATCTCTTTCAGAGGTGTAATTAGTAAATTTTGAAAAGTCCTTGTCGCATCCGATAGATGAGTGAAGCACACATACCTTAGCTCCTTTATCCTGGATACCTTGTAACACTCTTCTCATTTCATTGAGTTCTAAGTTAAGTTTATCGGCCCTCTGCTTAGCATCCATACCCTCTGTGATCTTGGATTCTCTCAATACCACCAGTGCATCAATCTGCTCTTGTATGACTTTCGCTTCAGCACTGACGTTAGTTTGCTTTATTGAGTCCTGAAGGACTTTGATCTCACTCTTAAAGTCACGGTCAGATGTGACGGCAAGCCCCGCTTTCATCTTTTCAATTTCTACTTTTAAAGATTCAAGACGGTCCTTCTTTTGATCCCATTGCCGCTTAATCTCATAGCCAGCTTTGATCTGCCCATGTATATCCGTGTGCTGCTGCCGGAAGTCTTTCAGTTCTTCTTTCTTGGTTGTAATATCTCGGTCAGTCTCTTCAAGCTTATTCTTCATGTCAGCCAACTCGCGAACCGCTCCGGTGGCATCGTTCTGTTTTTTGTTCCAGTGTTTCTGTTGAGATTCTATCCAAGATGTCATTGCCTGAAGGCCAGAAGAAAGATCATAGTTAGCAGGCCATTCATCCAAACAATCATTAATCAATTCTTGTGATGCTTCGTACAGATCAGGATTTGTCTCCTTGAGCCCTTGGGTCAGCAACTTTTGTACTAAATGAGCCGAAATCTTTTCCTTATCCCATTTCTCACTGGATATGGGAGACAAACTATAAATAAATTCCCGCCGTTTGGCATCAGACATATCAAGGAACTGCTGGAAGTCAAAGACCATCGGAAAGTTTCCTGTCTCAGCTGAGATCCGCGCATTCATTTGGGTGGTGTTCTTCTCGCCTTTACTAGGTGACACGGTGATCGATTCGCTATACTTGACCTCTTTGGCACCAGTACCCTTCAATTTCTCAGTTCGAACTATTGAACGATCGAACGAGAATGTATCCAACTGCAGCCCCGCCGTCATTTCATCCCCAGAACTCAGCTTGAATGTCTCGGGATTGGTCTTTTTTCCAGGAATGTACCCCAGCATCGCCAGTTGTACCGCCTGGAGTCGTGTTGACTTGCCGGATCCATTAGGCCCGACAAAGACATCCCTACCAGTCAACTCCTGATCGAAGGTATTGCCCTTTATGTTTCTTGTGCGGATAGTTTTTATCATTAGAAACGTGGACCTCCTTTAGTTGAAAGGAAACTTTCCTCTGCTTCAACAGATTCTTCTGAAGCATTGATCATCTCTTCTAGAACTTCAGCACCAGCAACTGAACCTGTCTGCTGATATTCAGTAACGATCTCGTGCAACTTTGATTCATCGAAAGTGTCTTTGTATCCGATAACCAGAACGTCTGCTACGCCGTTGTATGCCTTTAACTTTGCTGATGGCATACTCGGTTGCTGCTTAATTGAAGCCTTCCACGCAAGTGTCTGGACGATCTTGTCACCGTGTTCCTTGTTGTTAATGAGGTTTTGAATAACACGAATGACATCGATATTTTCATGTCGGCCATATACCCCAAGCTTACCCTGGAAGGCCATAAAGATTCCGGAACGAAGCTCTTCTTCAGTAAGCGTACCTTCCATGCAAAGCTTGCCAGCATCCCGGTTCTCTTCAATCTTTTGCATGAGCTCCTTAACGAACCTTACGCGGATATCAAATAGTACAGTGGCAGAACTAACAACCGGCTTATAAGAAGGCGACATGCCTACCGTGATCTTTTGCGACCAAAACTTATCTGCTGTCCCCGTTTCAGGATCAAACTCAATATATGGATTACTTACCTCGCGTCCATCAGCAAGGCGAATTGTTTCGGGTGTTATTGTGGAAATTCTAGCGACTAAATTACAGGCGCGGTATCCTTCGGCACTAATGCCCCATTCACCGTCATCAAACTGGATAAGGTGACCATCGGCATTCGACAGGCGAACAACACCTACTATGTTTTCCGCACTAGTAAAGAGGTTTCCAGCGCGAGAATTCACTGCTTTCCACTGCTCAGGATATTGAATAGATAATTCTTGCATTTGCAAATCCTCCAATTCATGTTAATATGGAGGCGAAAACAGCGTCTCGTAAACATGTTTTCGCCAATTGATTCAACTACTCAAATGGCTCTGCTCCCCAGCAGAGTCATTTTTCTGTTCCGCCAACGTTAAGGCGGTATCCAAGTCATCCAAAACTGATTGGAATTCATGTCCGAAGAACCATCCAGCTCGTTCCAACGCCGCTCCGATTGATACATTCGTTGTCTCTTCTTGCATTTTCTTAAGCTTGTGTATGGCATGCTTGAGATGATGTTTCACATGTGCAGCCCCCTTTGCAAGTAGATACTGGATAAGCATCATTTAACAAATCACGGATCGCTAGTATGTTCTTCAATCCAGTTACCTTTAGAGAAGGATCTTCTCCATCTAATTTGTAGACTATTAGAGCGTGAAGTTCATTTTCTACGAATACGACATCCTCGGATTCTAACTTTATAGTCATAGCTGGTATGCCATTAATCATGAATTTTCACCACCGAAGGAAAATTCCTCAAAATGATTTCGTACTGGAGTTTGTTACTTTTCCAACGTTCAGCCAACTCCTGTATAGTCATGACTGATCACCTACAACAGCAGTGCCAGGGTAAGTCTTCTTGATGTTTCGTGCATAATAGCTTCCGATTGATTCAGCAGCCATCATAATTTCATAGGTTAAGCGCGGTACACCAGAATGTTCATACACTGTGTCGCGCCCCTTGAATTGAACAAAGAATGTTTGTGTTTCTTTATCGTAACCAACAGCAGCAATATTTGAAGATACAACAGGCTCAAGTTTAGGTCTCATAGGTAATCCTCCGGTCTGAATGTTTTAATGAACTCAATAGCATCGTCAAAATCAATCCGACGAATATGAGAATACTTAGCTACCTCAAAACGCTCTTTAAGTTTTGACCAAATGCTTCTACGGTGCCTCCCGACGATATCTTTAAACTTTTCATCGGTTTCTTTATAACGGTCTTTGGTTAACTGCGCTGATTTCATCCGAACCCCATATTGTAGTTGATAGCACTCTGCATCTGTCAAAGTCACGCTGTCTCTGACCTCTTGCACCATCATCTGAACTTCTTCCTTGTGTTCGATGATTTCAGCTTTGAAAGCATTCATACCTTCAAACATCATCCTGAGTGCCGTACCTTGTTGTTCAGTCATTTTGAGTTGCTGACCAACAACAGTTAACAATTGATCTGTATTCTCCATCACCTACACCACCTTTCTGCTATTAACAGCCGGTCTTACCTGATCAATAAAAGTTTGAAGCATATCTAGGCTTTCATTGAGTCGTTTTTTCTCACTGCTGCTGGCATTGCCAATAAATCCAACCATCAAAGCAGTAACTCCGGCTTCCTGTAAGAATTTCTTGACCTTGATATTGAATTGAACGGTATTGATGTCTGATTCGTAACGAAGCTTTTTCAACTGTATCTCTGATTGCTTTTCATCAAATTCATCAGGGTTGCTGATCTTCAACGCCTCATTCTCATCTTTCAGCCGTTGATAACCCGACTTCAATTGCTCAATCTTCAAGCGTTCATTGTCCAAATCTTCTTTGTTTTTTGTTTTCCAGTAATCGTCTCGCTGTTTGAGTTGAGCTTCAGCTTCCCTCTCCTTCTGCTTAAGGTAAACAGTCTGTTCTTCATCATGCTGTTCAAGTGCCGCCGAGACAGCCTCTTGTACTTGATAAGCCGGTACAACGTCTTTGTATTTCTTTTGAAGTTCTTCCTTCTCATACTCCGCTTGTTCAGCTCGATCTTCGGCTTCGCGAACAGCAGCTTCGAGACGTTCCTTGGTTTCAGTAAAAGCTTTATGAGTGCTGATAATATTGGCGTCTAACTGCTGGATAATTTCCGGCGTGGCATTCTCCTTAATGAATTTCATCTTGTCGAACTGACGGCCTGACACTCCAAGTTGTTCTCCTACAATGTCGCGGACCTGACCAGATTCATGCTCAGGTAAATTTTCCTTACCTGCTTGCATTCGTTCTTTGGCTCTGATCCGTTCCAGTTCCTCAATTTTCTTCCCGTAAGCGACCCGTTCAGAGAATGTAAAGTCTTTCCGGTGTTCGTTCTCGCTTATCTCTAGTTGTAGTTGATGAGCATAATCGCGAACCTCAGTAACTCTTACTTCTACCTGTTCTCTCCCCAAATGCATGTGTGCTCTCAACCGTCGTTCTCCAGCGATCAATTGATAATCGGGTGTTACAACGATTGGATTGATTAAGCCGTTCTCAGCGATGTCCTGAGCCAATTCTTCGATGCCCGAAAAATCTTGGCGAATACGATCCGTTACTTTGATTTTGCTAATATCAATGAGCAATGTGATTCTCCTTCCTAAAATCATTTCCTCTCTGTGATAAGATGGGGATTGTCCAGATCCACCAAAACATCCAAGGAGGGAGGTGTAAAAAATGGTTATTATTAATTTCCTTGATGGAACACATTTAGAAATACTGGCCGACACCGTGCTTAATGGTTACAAAAATGATTCGACAGAAGATATTTTTTACTTAAAGAATGTCTTTGAAGACTCTATTGATGGTCGAAATAATACTGAAGGCAAGGCATCGAAACTGTTTGCTGGTGACTACAAAGTCGGTGTAATGGGGTTTATTTTATCAGTTGATTGTTTCTCGGTTGGCTTAGATACGATCAACAATGCTGTTTATTTATCTACAGCGGTCAAATCGGTCGAAAACCAACAAGAAAAACATGTAATGCAGCCGACTATCGGTTCTGTAAGTGTTCCAAGAGCTAATTAAGGCGTATATTCATCTTGCAGAAGTGTGCATTTTCTCAGAGCTTCTTTTGAACGTTCGAGAATATATAAGGCTGCTTCATAAGTCACGCTTTTTTTACCAATAAGGCTGAGTACTTCCGAAACAATTTCTGCATACACCGGATCGATATTTCCTAAAGCCTCTCTCACTGAGACGAGGCTTTTCCATTCGGGAGTGTCCTTTACTTCACTCTGGACCTTTTGATTCACTGCCCCTACACTTTCTCCCATTATCTTTCCTCCTCCCTCACAAACTTGGTAAGCAATAATTCTCAACACGGTTAAGCGTTACTCTTAGGGGCTTTACCTCACGCTGCTGAAGCATTGTCTTTAACTCCAAGGTTTTAGCCCGAGCAAGACCTGCTTCTCTTAAAGCGATTTTGTCTCCAGTAGCTAATGCAGTTACTGTTACTCTTGATAGAGCCTCATAAGCTGTTTGTAAATCTTCTTTCATTGAGATAACTCCTTCACTTCGACATTCGTTCTCTTGTAATAAAATGGATATTGTTCGGATTAACAACCCCACTAAGAAAAGAGGTAATTACATGTGTCTAAACCAAATGTTGATGAAATCGCCGCAGCACTATTTGAAAAACTTCAGCCACTTTATATTAAAGATGGATTGGAACTTACCCAGGAACTTCAAAATGACGGGAAACCAATTCAAGAAGCTATTCGGCAAGCTGATTTAGCAGCATTGAAACTCCACAACGAGAGATTTACGATTGAACTTATCAAAGGCGTCCTTGATGCTTTAGAATAAGTTTTGAACGTTCTTCCCAATATTCTCTTGCAAGATCAGTTGTAATGGATTCTGATCTAACAAGAATTTTCGCATTTGTTACGTCCTTTTCATGTTCGGTATCAGTAGCCGCCGTTCCAGCGGTGGTTTCTTTGCTTTCCAACGCATTAAAAAGTTTGCTGGTCAACTCTGCTAGTTTGTCTAATTCAAAGCCGATTCCAGAGTCTTTGAAAACCCCCAGTTCAACCGCTTTGCAATCAAGGCTGGATACCACTGTAACTAATTCATTTCCAATCAAGGCTAGTTTCTTCTTCAGTTCGTGTACTCCATCTTCAATTGGTGTTTTGGTGACTGTTCTTCCGCCGAACCTTTTAACCAATTCAGAGTCATTCCAAAATGCTTCTGCGTCTGTTGGAGTAGCAATTGTTACTGTAGCTCCATTGATAAATACATCGCCTTTAGGGGTGATCTGGAACGCTTCTGCAATCATTCCTAGTACTTCCTGTTTGTCTTCTTCTTTCATTGATTTATATCTCCTTTTTGAGTCAATCTTTAAGGATTTTAAGCTCGACTATCCCATGTTGGGCAATTTAAACGTTCTTGTTGCCGTATCCATTCTTCCAAAGAACGTATACTGAACATCATTTTCGGTCTACGTGAACCAGGCATTCCTGTTTTCACATGTGGGATTTGTTTTTGACTACAGAGACGATAAATCAAATCTTTAGAGACGCCTAATATTTCAGCAGCTTTTTCAGCTTCAACCATTTTATCCTCACTTATGGGAATGCTCTCTTCAATTTTCTTTAAAACAGTTGGTAAAATCTTGGATGCGACTTTTTCAGCAATAGCATCCAAAAAATCAGATGCAACATGTTCTTCTTTCATTTAACCTCCTCCTAATTACGATATAATCGCATAAACTTTGATATTTCCGATTAAATCGGATTCCCTGCCAAAAAAAATTATTTCCGCTGGCACTTTGTAGAGTTTTAGTAACTCATTTGTTAAGGCCCAGGGTATATCAGTCGAATCTTTCTCATACCTCCGGATGAGATCCATATTTTTTTTGGTTATTTCGGAGACTTCTTTTAAAGTGTAACCTGCATTTACTCTGGCGGCTCTCCAAGTAATTTTGTAATCGTCCATTGCCTCACCTCCCAAACCAATATTATTCCGATTAAATCGGATTGTCAACATCAAAACTCCAAATTTAACTTTTAATATCTGATTAAATCGGATATAATAAATATTATTTCTATATAACCGGAAAAAAACGGAGGTTTTCAAAGTGGCGCGGAAAAAGTTCACTGATTACGAGGTTAATCTTATGAAAGAAATATCTATTAACTTAAAAAAAGTCTTAATGCTAAAAGGAATTACTCAACTAGAATTAAGTGAACGAACAGGAGTAGCCTCGAGCACTATTTCTGATTATGTTAATGGTAGAACACTAATGTCTATGGGAAATCTACAAATAATCTCAGATACCTTGAAAATTGCAAAGTCAGATATTTTTCCCGACCTATTTGAGCAACATCCGCGATTTAGAGAAATACCATTACTCGGAACAATCTGTGCTGGAAATGGTCTTCTTGCTGATCAAAATATTGAGGAATACATCCATTATCCTTTTCCCAACAAAAAACAACCGGATTATGCATTACGCGTCAAAGGTGACTCAATGATAAATATTGGAATTACGGATGGAGATATTGTTTATATGCGTCATGCTCAATGGGCAGAACATAATGGTCAATTAGTTGCCGCACTTGTAAATGACAGTGAGGAAGGATTCCTGAAACGCATACATTGGTCTGAAAATGATTCCCAAATCAAATTATCCCCAGAGAATGATGATTATGAAGCAAAATTTTATGTCCCGAATCAAATACAGATTTGTGGAATATATATGGGTCATTTCAAAATTTCTGATATTTGAAAATACATAAACCATAGTAAATTTTCGAGGTGATCTGAATGGCGAGTATTCAAAAGAGAGGTAAAAGTTCTTGGTTATTTACAGTTGAAACGGGGTCGGGAACAAAGCGCGGTCGAGAAACGATGACTTATCGAGTTGAAGATACTGCATTACTAAAAACAACAAAAAAACTCAAAGATCACTTAGAATCAGAATGGAATAAATTCAAAATAGAAGTTGAATCCGGAAATTATTTCAGACCTGAAAAAATGACATTTAGAGAATTCACTGGTTTATGGAGCGATAAATTTGTAGATAAAAATTTAGCTGAAACAAGTGCTTTCAATTACAAATACCACTCTACGACAAAACTCACTCCTATTTTAGGTGATATACAAATGGATAAAATTAAGACTTTAGATATTGTCACCCTGTTGGACGAGCTATCAAAAAAAACTGGTGAAGCCTCAGTGGTTTATTGCTTCAGAGTACTTCGAAGTATATTCAGCAAAGCGGTGTCTTGGAAAGTTATCAAAGTAAATCCAATGGATGGGATTGATAAACCCAAAGAGGCCCCAAAGGAGATGAGTTTTTATAACGAACAAGAAGTAGCTGAGCTTCTAAAGTCCCTCCAAAAAGAAACTATTAAATTCAAAACATTTGTTACTTTAGCTCTCACTACAGGAATGCGCCGCGGAGAACTTTTGGGTCTTGAATGGAGACATATTAATTTAGAAAAAGGTAGTATCCTTATACATCAAACTATTCCAATGTTTAAAGATGGTATGCCTGTAATCAAGGGTCCTAAACGTGGTACAGGAAGAACAATAACGTTGCCTTCTTCCGTAGTAAAAGAACTTGTAGAATATCAAAAGCATATGATGAGGGTTCGCACTGAGCTTAAAGTTCCATGGGAAGGTGGAGAATACTCATTTTTATTCGCTCACGACAATGGACGTCCTAAATTCCCAAAAAATTGGGGAGACTACTGGCGCGAATTCCACGCTAGAAATCCACAATTAAGATACATTAGATTTCATGATCTACGTCATACTTCTGCCACTCTTTTAATCAGCAGTGGTGTTCATGCTAAAATCATCTCTAGTAGACTAGGGCACACTAAGATATCAACTACAATGAATATCTATGGTCATATTATTGAAGCTGCAGATCAATCAGCAGCTGACGTTTTCAATGCCTTTCTCCAACCTTCAAAGATTGTTAAACGAGCTAGGAAAACAAAGGCATAGTTGTTGTCGCGTTGTTGACAACTTGTTGACGAACTCTATTTAAAACTAACATTTACAACTTGTTGTAGCGATTAATTAAACAAATACAGCCTATTGTATCAACTAAATCGGAAATAACAATAAAATATAATACTGTGATTCTATCATCTCCCATGAAAGGGGCCCTAGAGATAGGGCCCCGAATTTATGTTTAACGGTATTATAAACACGAAAAGACTACCCTTTCGGCAGCCTTTTCAGCAACAACTATTTCACAAATCTTCCGATAAACTCAGTAACTACGCTCTCATACTTAACCGGGTCCATGCGAAAAGCTTCTCCGTGACCCGCATTAGGAACGATGTAAAGCTCCTTCTCGACCGGACTATTTTCATATAAGGTATGAACCATTTCCGTAGGAACAAAAGTATCATTATCACCATGAATAAACAGGGTTGGCGTTATAGATTTCTTCACCTGTTCTAGAGCCGAGGCTTCACCAAAGGAATAAGCTGCCTGAATCTTTGTTAGCATACTGGTCGTATCTACAATTGGGAAGGCGGGTAGATGGTACATTCTTTTTAATTGAAAGGTAAGCTCGTCCTTCACAGAGGTATAACCGCAATCTTCCACAATTGCTTTTACATTAACCGGTAAATGCTCACCGCTTGTCATCATTACGGTAGCCCCCCCATGGAAACACCGTGCAGTATGATCTGTGTATCCTCACCGTTTGCTTTCAGAACGTTCTCTATCCACTTCAAGTAATCCTTACGTTCTGGCCATCCAAATCCGATGTAGTTACCATCACTTTCCCCATGTCCTCTGGCATCCGGCAGCAAAATATTATATCCAAGTCTCTCATAATACATTCTGGCATATCCACTCATTTGAGTTGCATTTCCAGCATACCCATGAGCAATAATCACTGTCTTATCGGAATGTTCAGGAGCAGCAGCTAAATAGTACGCTTTAAGCTGTATTCCGTCATCAGAATCCATCTCCCATCTATCAAAGCTCTGGGCATCCCACCACTCTTGGTCTGCCTTTGAGGTATCTTTAGATTGTTCTACCTCTGGACTGGACTGCAGGTCAGGGCTTTCATTTAAGAAATCCTTTGAAGCACGTGCAATAGCAACATGATAGAAATAAAAGCTTCCCACAGTTACAACAATGATTAAAAGTACAATAACAGAAGAAATTCCGATCATCATTCTTTTCTTCAAACTAGCTCTCTCCTAAATAAAATTTAACAGTATTAATCGATGTTATCAGATTAAGATAACATGTATATTTGAATATTCAAAATCCTAGTATTGCAAACTCATACCATTTACTATGTGATTATTATTCTTTTAACTTATCATTTTATATAATCTTATGTACAAAAAATCTACAAAAAAAAGCCCCATGTCGGCAAAATGCCAACACGGAGCTCTGCTATTTTAGTGATTTAGAATATGCATGCGCTTGTAATAATTACTAATAAGATGAACAAAACTAAGATTGCGCCTGTAGAAGTAAAAGCACCACCAACATGACCATATTCAGCACCCATGAGAAGACCTCCTCCGTATTTAGAATACATCATAAGATATGTAATTATCCCCTTAGAAGATTGGGCGTTCAGTTAAAAAAAAAGACCTCTACTGGGCTACCAGCGAGGTTAAGGGCTCTACAATTAATCAGAAACTAAAATACCGTCAAAGCTTTCTGGGCCCACACGTACTGTACCGAGAAGATTAGAAGAAACAAATGCTGTATAAGTGAGCTGAGGTGTGATGGCTGGTAAGAAATCCGCCGCTGAAAAGGTTATTACTTGTGGAGCCAGAATGCTAAGAGCAAAAGTTGAAGTAGCAGAATACACTTTTGGATCAGTAGCCAAGGTTCCTCTTACAATCGTAATTGTGATGCCCACTAACGCTAGCGGAAGCGTCACTGATATTGTTCCTTTAAGGAGAACACGTGGATTGGTGGTCACTCCAGCCGTTAACAATCCAATCTGTCCAAAAAGCTGCGGCGTGTTAAGTACCGTAATAGGAATAGATATAGAGTTGGCGAGGCTGGCATTTTGAGATGTTCTTGCATCAAGGTAAGTTCCCATCGTTGCACCCCCTTTATAAATTGGCATACCATAATATATTAGTGTTCTCAATAGAATGCATAGCCACATTACCAGTGTGAAACGATTGTTTTATAAAACTCATAGATAAAATCTATTTATCATCTTTTTTCGTCCCATCCCTTTTATTAAACGCCAGTTCAAACAAACCGGTCGCTGATAGTCCCGCAAGCCCCCCCGCCCAGAGTCGCAGAATCAGATTCATATCAGTGAACGGATAGGCAACTGCTCCAACCAGCAAGCCAATAGCCAACCCCACTACTGGCACAATGTTCCGCGGAAGTTCAATGCTATTCTTCACAAGCTGTACAAGTGCCATTACAAAAACAGCTAGGACTGAAGCAAAGGCAAGCACACTGTTGAGAGCATCGTTATACATGGTATTTAATCCTCCTTATTTTATTTTTTACTTCCTGTTACAAGTAAACCCGCACGGTTCAGCACCGTTAATATGCGATAGAAATCGTAGCTGCCACCCGATGGAGTATCGAGAAGTCCTGCCGCAGTCGCTGCTTTCACAGCCGCCTCAGCCCATGCAGGGACATTCATGACTGCCCGATTTTCAATAAATATCACCCGATCCGTAAGCTTATTAATCGCCTGCCCCTGTTCTTGCACACCTGTTTTCAGCGTATCCCTGCTATCAGTAAGAGCTGCTATAAGAGCACGCAGTTCCTTTACTTCCGATTCTAGACTAACAAGCTTTTGCTTATCCTCTGCTGACATCTCATCATCTCCTCCCATGGATTTGTCGTCATATTGATACAGATTATAAGTATTCATAATTTGAATCAGCTTAGCTGCATAGTTCGGATCAGTAGCGTAACCAGCTGCGGCAATCTCTTGTGCGGCCACCTTGCCACTTGCACCTAGAACCTTGCTGTAAAGGTTGCGATTCCATGAGACTCCATTCACAATCAAGTCGGAGTGATCCGCGATAGATTCTCCCCAATTGTTATAGGCTCGAAAAGGGGCATTAACTTTAACAGCTTTACCGTTAATATATTCAGTAGTTTGTACAGTAATGCTGCCAGCAGGTCCACTTCCTTTGATCCCAAACAAATTATTCGCTTTCACAGTCAATCCACTGCTGCCCCAGCCTGACTCCAGAGCCGCTTGAGCAATGGTTAACGAAGCAGGGACCTTAGTGAGCTGCATGTCCTTTACAGCAAAATTCGCAATCTTCGCTATAAACTCGCCTTCTGTCATCTCATCACATCCTCTCCATTTATTAAATGCGAGGCATCATAAAATGACTGTGCTTATCCCCTACTAACATTGTGTTTTTACTAGATTTGAATCCAACTCGGCAACAAATAAGGCCATCCCATTCCATGAAATGAATGCTGGAGTAGCCTCAATGATCTAAACATCTAACTTCCTAATTACATCTCAATCGCTAACGAATTCTCTAATCGACTCAGCTGACCTTAGTACGCGGCTTTAGCTCACATTTGGAATGTTAACGGACCCCATAGACGTAATTAGCACCAAAAACACTCAATATCAAGCTCTTCATATGGAATAATGTCTCTGAGGTCCGAAACCTCGCTCAAAAGGTTAAAAAATGCTAATAACGTCATCCGGGTCCTTAAGCTACAGTAGACTGAATATGACTCGGCGGTGTAAAAGCAGCCAAACAACGATCCAAAAAAAGGAGTAGTAGTTCTCCTATTATTAGAGAACTACTACTCCTTTGACTTTTCATGACATCGACATCTGCTATCCACTATGACGTAGAGCGTTTATGTAAAATAGAGAGATGCACTTCTCGGTAGCTCAAGCGGTGCCTTAGGTCCTGCATAATGCATCCTCAATTCCTTTCACCCGGACAATATGTAATTATTAGTAAATTTAGCTTGTGAATCCCGTAGAATTAGCGTAATATATAGTAATAATTTACTATATAGGAGGGTCTAACAGACTATGCCTTCATATTATTTTAAAGAAGTATGGACACCCTTACGCTGGGTAGGTATAAAGTTTTTTCGTGATGATGATGGATTCTTATGGATTAAATGGTGGGCAAAACCCAGAAAACGGTTACGTTAACGCATACTATTACATATGCAATAATACATAGGTTTAGCAGTTAGAATACTCATAATAATCTGCGCTGCCAGCCCCTCCGCTTCAAGCATTGATTTGCTAGCGGAGGTCTTTATGATCCACGCTAGCAACTAATGCCGTCAGTTTACTAATTCCCTACTTTTGCCCCAAATGAACGTGCCAAGAGTACCGCCTGTTCAATATCCATCCGCACTCCCTGCAGATCCAGACTCTTTAAATCAATTCCTTCAACAATCGCTTCCCGCATATCCGCTCCCTTAAGCTTGCATTGAGACAATTGTACACGGCTCAAATCCGCTCCGCGCAAGTCACTTTTTTGCAAATTACAGCCCATTAAATCCGCTTCTGTAAATCGAATCCCCCGCAGATCCTGTCTGCTTAGATTAGTATGTCTTAGGTTCGTATACGACCAGTCCCCTCCGAGCAGGGAGATCCCGTCCAAATATGCATTTGAGAAATCCGATCCTACCATCTTGCAATCTTCAAATTTAGATACAAACAGGTTCGCTCCCGTAAATTTACAATTGGTAAAAGCTGAACCTTTATGGTGAGACGCATTAAGCATGGCTCCTGTAAAATCACAATCAATAAATCGGCAGCCAATAGAGTTCATCTCTTCCATAGAAGTGCCTTTGAAGGAGCATTGCTCGAATGTGCAGTTATTTAACTCACCATCCTGCAAGCTTCCTTGATCAAAATTGTGATTACGGAACGTTTCATTAAGGTATTGGTACATATAAATCTCATCACCTTCATTAGTATTAAAAAAATTAATTCTTAATTAAAAATAGCACTTTAGTAGATTGTTCTCAACATTCCCTTTCGATATAATAGCAAATAAACAATGAGGAGGAAAATTATGGATGCGTCCAGCAGGAAAGAACCATTCCGTTATGTTATGAACCATCCACTTGAATGCTGGATTGAAGTTCCGCTTAATAATTCCGGTCCAGGTGCTGGAAAGTTAACAGAGGCTGTATTACTCGATCTTAGCCGTTCGGGTTGTAAAGTACGCACTCCTTTGAATCTTCGATTCACTGCAAGAGATACTAGGCTTATTATTCATCTTCAATTAAATGAAGAGAAGCTTCAGCTCTTATGCAGCGTCCGGTGGGGTTGGATGTTTGGGCTTGGCCAATATCAATATGGAGTTAAATTCCGCTTGGACGAAAACGAGGAAGAACGCCTAATAAGAGAGCTTGAAACATGGACCGCCACCCTTCGGGTTGAAGGTCTGTAGAACTTACCATAACAGATGCCCTTCACTTAGAAGGACGTCTTTTTTTTGCACAAAAACGAAGACAAAGCTAAATCGCTCTGTCTCCGTTCTAAAAACTATTCCGCCAAGTTGTGGCTAGACGTCCACTCTTTTATTAACGAGCTTGATGATGACCGCTATAAGAAGAACTGCTATCACCCCTTCAAACAAAAGAGGAGCTAGATTCAAATGACCCTGTATAAGCTGCATCCCATTTGCGGTATCCGTCTCATCTATGACCTCGAACTGGAATACACTTTCCCAAGCAGTGAAGTTACTTTTGAAAATAAAATACTCCAAATAGAAGATTCCATTTTGTAACAAATATGCAGTGGCCAGCCCAATCCATACTCGCCCCTTAAATTTCACACTACGTGCAACCGTAATGGAGACCATCAAGGTAAGCATAATATAACCGGCAAACCAATACGCCTGCAAGAGAACTAACAATCCTACTTTCCAGAAATTCTCCGGAAGAAATGATGAGGAATACATTGAAAGATAAACGCCAAAATGGATCAAAGCTATTAAAATAATTCCCAGCAGTAGAGCTAAATAGAGCACTAACGGAGAAAGGACTGTGTTCAGGGTTCTCACGGGTACTAGGCGACGATTATAGGAATTTAAATTGTTAAAAAAGGTTCTTGCTGCCATGACAAGAAAGATCAGTCCTGCAATAACATAAGCTATTCCGTTCAAAGTAAACCTTTCATAGTCATGTAATTTGGTGAACCCCAACCCGATCTGTGCCAGGATTATGATTACAAAAACCGCAAGGAACTTATCCCTATCTCGTCTAAAATCGTACTTCACTAGCTTTAGCATTCTGCGTACACCTCTCTGAACAGTTCGTCTATGCTTTTGCCTTGGCGAAGCCGGATATCCTCTACCGCAGTATGCATCAGAATTTCTCCCTCTTTTATAAAAATCACATCATCAAAGATCCGCTCAATATCCGATACTAAATGGGTTGATAAGAGAATAGTACTGTCCTCTTCATAAAACTCTACCAACGCGTTAAGAATTTTTGTTCTAGCTACCGGATCTACACCACCAATGGGTTCATCCAGCAAATAAAGGCTAGCTCGGCGTGATAGAGCAAGTGTAAGCTGTAAACGTTCATTCATCCCTTTGGACAGATCCTTTACCTTATCTTGCACTCTTAGCTTCATAAACTCCAGCATTCGCGAGGCTTTAGTCTGATCAAAATCCGGATAGAAGTCAGTTTGGAATTTTAGAGCATCAGAAACACTCATCCAGGATTCTGTAAGCGGCTTATCAGGCATAAACGATACCACCGCTTTACTCTCTGTTCCTACAGAACCCCCAATGACTGATACACGACCGGTCGTAGGCTGTGACAGCCCGGCGATGATTTTCATAAGTGTACTTTTACCGCTGCCGTTACTGCCTAGCAGTCCCGTGATCTTACCCGCACTCAGATTAAAAGATACCTTGCGGAGGGCATGCTTGGATCTATATTTTTTTGTAACTTCATGAACCTCAAGTATATTTCCCAACTTGTTTATCCCCCTATTCTTTATCCTTGTCACGGATATTCTCCGCCACCGCCGCTAAAATATCTTCGCCTTGAAAGCCAAGATCCTGCATACCACGAATGAACCGATCTAGCACATCTTTGGCCATTTCTTTTTTGATGGTCAGGATAGTACCTTCATTACTTGTGACGTATCTTCCCATTCCACGCCGGGTTTCCACGATTTCTTCACGCTCCAGTTCCTGAAAAGTTCTTTGCACCGTATTCGGATTAATCTGCAGTTCACTGGCAAGTTCTCGTACCGAGAGTATTTTATCCCCCGGTTTCAGCTTACCTGTGACGATTTCCCCTTTGATGTAATTCATGATCTGTATATAAATCGGCAGGTTGTTATCGAATTCGATTGTCATGATTAAGCAACATCCCTTCGTCTAAAGACGGAGAAACCTATGAGAAGAAAGACAACTGTGTATAAGACAAGCATCACGATGGAAAAGGTCAGTGTCATTCCAGGCATAGGTGCTCCTCCACCTTCATAAGCAGATAAATTTAAGTTTGGAAACAGAACATATTTGTAAAAATCACGAGAGATAATCAATTTGTCTATCATTAACGCAAACATAGTAGCCCCAATCGTTACCCCCGTTGAAGTGGTCAATATCCCCAGCATAAAAGCAAGTGTTCCATACACAACTGTACTCACGAGATTATACAATAGGTTTGTAAGCATCTCACTCATACCCGCTTCTCCACCACTTAGTCCAAACCACAAAGCCCCCGTTCCAAAAACGGCAATACCTCCGATGACAGTCAAAGTCAAAGCATACAACAGTACAACCACATATTTGGATGCGAGGATTGCTGTACGGCTTCTGGCACGGATAAGCAGGAACTTAATGGTTCCTTGACTATACTCTTTTGAGACAATACCTGCTGTTCCGATGATCGCAAGAATTGTAATCACTTGCCCAATCCCTTGGGAAAGCAGCATCATAGCTGAAAAATCATAAGCTGATTCAAACATGTCAGGGGAGACAGAATGAACTATATAACCTAACAGCAGGGATAATAGAATTAATATCAGATATGGCATAAAAAATGTGCGTTTTTTTGAGAGTTTGAGCCATTCATTCACAATCAGATTATTAAAGTTACGCAATGCGGTTTCCTCCTGTCCATTTCAAGAAATCTTCCTCAAGACTTTGTTTATTCTCCGTAATCCGGAAAATCCCTACACCTTCATCACTAAAAGTAGATACAAGCTCAGGTACTCTGCTGTCAAGGAGACTTACTGTCACTTCTGATCGCGCGCTATCCATAGAGGTCAATTCCGCATAATCCAAGCGCTCCAAGATATTTATCGCCGATTCGATTGATCCTACACGGATTGTGAGCTTCACTTGTGCGGTTGCTTCCTGCGCCTCACCAATCGTAGTTACGGTCACCAGCTTACCATTCTGGATCACAATAGCCCGATGGCATATTTGTTCAATTTCAGTAAGTAAATGGCTGGAAATCAGAATAGAAATACCTTCCACTTCGGCGATGGTACGCATATAATCACGCATTTCCCGTATTCCAGCCGGATCAAGTCCGTTCGTAGGCTCATCTAAAATCAATAACTTCGGCCGATTGAGAAGCGCTTGAGCAATCCCAAGACGTTGGCGCATCCCCAGCGAATAAGCCTTTACTTTTTTATTCATCGCTTCTTGAAGTCCTACCAGTTCTACAACCTCATCTATTCTGCCAGCCTCAATGTTATCCGTCATTCTTTGGTACTGCTTCAGATTATCAAGTCCAGTCATATAGGGATAAAACTCTGGATTTTCAATTATCGCACCGATATGGCCAATCGCCTGCTTAAAATCCTTTTTCACACTGTGGCCTTGGATAATCACATCGCCTTCGCTCATCCGTATTAAACCCGTCATCATTCGAATCGTTGTGGTCTTTCCTGCACCGTTTGGACCTAACAATCCCACAATTTCACCCTTACGGATATCAAATGTCAGCTTATCCACAATCGGTCTTCCTTTGATGATCTTACTTACCTCATTCATTTGCAGAACAATTGAATCTTGCATTTCTACACCACTCCCCTGTTTCATGCGAATCCTCCCTGCCAACTAATGTATTGTTCATTTTATATTGTATCAGTGTCATAGTTAAATAGTACACTAATATGTTGTTGGAGTAAAGCCCAAAATAATAAGTTAATGCAAATAAGGGCTTTCTATTAGACTATCAGCCAAGCCAAAAATTTATACGAACATAGATTAGATAACAAAGGAGGAATTACAAATGAAAAAAGAAGTTCATATTTCTCAGACTTACCCTCGCTTGACCGTGTACGATGAAGAAAACTTCAATGGACGCCGTAGAGTATATACTGGCAACCTGGGGATCCGTAATACGGACAACATCCTCGATGGTATTGAGAGCCTTCGGTTCTTCTCTACTAGCAGTAATGCTACACTGGTACTCTTCACAAGAACCCGGTTTAGAGGAAATTTCCGTGTTCTTCGCGGGAACCGCAACATTAGGGATCTGGATGATTTCATTTCAGGCAATGACGTGGAATCCATTATTTCTACTAACCAACGCCTAACCCTCGAACAAATCCGTAATATCCGCAGCAGCGGTAACTTGCCTTCGGGATATCGTTTGATCTAGCAACTGCTTACAACAAAAAGGAGTAATCCGGAGCCTAGTGCCCAGGTCACTCCTTTTTCTAGTCGAAATACCGCATTAATTAATGGTAAATCTGACGGGTTGTCGAAACGACAGTTCGTTAATCGAACAGGGAGGGATTAACCATGATTACAAAAAAGGCAACATCTGTAATATATCCTAGGCTAAGAGTGTTTAGTGAGGAGAACTTTCGGGGGCTTCGCAGAACTCTTCGCGGCAACCTGGGGATTGCAGATATAGATTCAGTTCTTACAGGAATAGAAAGCTTGCGCTTTTTCTCCACAAATCCGAACGCTACGCTTGTGTTATTCGATCGATCTGCCTTCCGCGATAATTTCGTTATTTTGCGTGGCAACCGCAGCATTCGAGAACTGGACGACTTTCTGCGAAGAGGAGATGTCGAATCGCTCATTTCAAGTAATCAACGGCTGACCCCGGCGCAGGTTCGCACCATTCAACGTACCGGCAGCTTGCCATCAGGCTATCGTTTGATCTAATTCTTAGAGGACGCAGTTTAAGCCATAAGCTTAAGGTGCGCCCTCTTTTATTTTCCGCTATAATGACTCCATACATATTAAACAGGAAAGAAGGCTACTTTATGGAACCGATCGTTTCTACTCGATGGCTGCTTGCTCGGTTATACGAGCCTGAACTTGTTATAGTTGATTGCCGTTTTTTACTTACGGATCCGGAAGCTGGACGTAAAGCCTATACAGAAGATCATATTCCCGGAGCAGTTTATCTACATCTTGAAGAACAGCTCTCCGCTCCAGTAAGCTCACACGGGGGGCGCCACCCCCTACCAGAAATCTCAAAGCTAACCGCCGCACTTAGTAAGGCCGGCATTAACAGAGATAGCATTGTCGTTGCTTATGATGATCAAGGTGGAGCTTACGCTTCCCGTTTATGGTGGATACTCAGTTATTTAGGGCATGAACGTGTGTATGTAATGGATCAAGGTTACTCAACATGGAAAAATGCCTCCTTTCCAGTGAGTGATCACCAAGCCGTGCGAATTCCTAGCCAGTATGAAGCAGATGTTCAGAAGGACATGCTTGTTAGCATGGAAGATGTGCACAACGTGGTTAGAAACGGTGGCGCACTATTGATTGATTCACGGGAATCCCGCCGCTATGAAGGACTTGAAGAACCCATTGATCCGAAGGCAGGTCATATTCCCGGAGCGATCAATAAGTTCTGGAAGGATGTACTGGATGAGCAAGGGCGCTGGAAATCAACTGAGGTGCTGAAAGAGCATTATGAGGGTATTGATCCTGAGCAAGAAATTATCGTGTACTGCGGTTCAGGTGTAAGTGCCTGCCCTAATGTGCTCGCGCTAGGCAAAACCGGGTACAAGAATGTGAAGCTGTATGCAGGAAGCTGGAGTGATTGGATTAGTTATGAGGAGAATCCGGTGGCTACTGGAGTAGAGTAAAATACGAGAGCCCGCGTCCGACGCGGGCTCTTTGTGCTGGGATTGTACCTTTGTTGGATTCGTACAGAGTAATGGGAATATTTCCAATAGCGCAGGATTCTACATCGTGGAATGTATGGCTACTGTTATGCGGCCAGATGTACGAGTGACTTAGACTTTGCCGATCCCTAAGACGGACGAGTAGGAGTCATACAGCTTGTTACAGCATGCCGATGTAAGCTGAAAAGGCGAGGCTCTTTCTCCCTTTACCATGGGTATTCGTGCACTTCGACTTCTAATTCAGATCTGAGGTAAGAGGTATAATTCTTAGCAATCCCCTTTTTGTATTATGAGATTTAGAGGTGCCCTTAAATGTTTGAACCCATTACAAAATCCAGCGAAAGTCAGTCGTTTGTCTGTTGTTATTGTCCTTGGCTTATGAATCCCCCCTCTCAGAATGGGTACAAAATAGCCGCCAAAGGATGGCGGCAACAAACCTATACATAAAATATGATTTTAAAATCTATAAATCCAAACGGACAAGATATAGATAAATTTATTTAGGGCATCATTACTTCGTTTAGAACTTTCGGTGTATCCAGATCAAGAGATAGGACAATTCGGTAATAGCTCATTGTCCGGACACAACGGCATCGATGTTAAACGTCGGTTCAGGCATTAGTGTTGGTTCTTGCGTTGGTTCTTGTGTTGGTCCTTGTGTTGGTTCTTGTGTTGGTTCTTGCGTTGGTTCTTGTGTTGGTTCTTGTGTTGGTTCAGGCGTCGGTGCTGGTGTTGGTGCTGGTGTTGGTGTTGGTGTTGGTTCTGGCGTCGGTGTTGGTGTTGGTGTTGGTGTTGGTGTTGGTGTTGGTGTTGGTGTTGGTGTTGGTGTTGGTGTTGGTGTTGGTGTTGGTGTTGGTGTTGGTGTTGGTTCTGGCGTCGGTGCTGGTGTTGGTGTTGGTGTTGGTGTTGGTTCTGGCGTCGGTGCTGGTGTTGGTGTTGGTGTTGGTGTTGGTGTTGGTGTTGGTGTTGGTTCTGGCGTCGGTGCTGGTGTTGGTGTTGGTGTTGGTGTTGGTTCTGGCGTCGGTGCTGGTGTTGGTGTTGGTGTTGGTGTTGTCAGCGCCACATACTGTTGTTTGGCTTCATACGCTCCTGTAAGGAGCAGATCGCGCGTTGCATTCGTTTGTCCGCCGAAAATTCCATTAGTACCTGCAGGTAACAATTTCAATAATAATGCCTCTGCGACATAACCTTGTGCCCAATTGGATACCGTTACATCGGTTCCTGTTAGGGCCTTTGCCTCTGTATCTTTTCCTAACATTCTAACCAAGAATGTAGCTAATTGTTCTTTTGTCACCTTGCCGGCCGGATCGAATATACCTTCTCCATAGCCATCTGTAATTCCGGATTTTCTAAGTGCTTCTATGTAAGGTAGTGCATATCCATTGGCGGCGTCATCAGCTTTAACATCTAAGAAACTGGACGTCTTCAACGAAGTCTCGACTTTAAAACCCGTGATCAACGCGGCAACCTTGGCAAACTGTGCACGGTTCATTTCATCTTTTATCCCGAATGTCGTATCGGTTACGCCGTCAAATATGCCTGCCGAAATCATGGCATCGAATTTGGCTTTCGTCGCAGCATCCAGATCCTTTAGGTCAGTAAAATCGGCAGAGGTCTTCACCGCCGTTTGCGCAAGGCTAATAGAACTGTTTAAACATAGGATTAAAGCGATCGCAGTACTAACAATTTTCTTCATTTCTTCTACCACTCCCTTTTTTGGACTTATTAGACTCTTAATTCATAATTGCATAATATACCAAAAAAATTTTAAATAAAGAAGAAAAAATTTTAAACAATAAAAAAGGCATTTTATCTACATATTAAGGATAAATCAGTATACACTTAATCTTTTTAGTAAATTAAATGGTATCTCTTCAACATGGCTTACAGCAAGTCCTTCCCGAACATGCACTCTTTATTGTTCAGTCTCCTAAGCTCATATAAATGCATCGAAACGCCGGGTATCAGAGATTGTGCCTATCGAAACGAAGCTTCATTTACCTCGCATGTCAGTATGCACGAAGCTTACTAGATCAGATTTTTATAGCTTTCTTCCCCCGCCTACGGTTGAACGTCGTTAGTACCGAAGCATCCCGTAGTTTCAGCGAAAATCCCAAATGATTCGAAGCCGATTATAAGGCTCGACATGTGTTACGGTCAGAATGAGACCCTCGACAAGAAGACCGGGTACAAAAAAGTTCGACTGTATGCAGGAAGCTGGAGTGATTGGATATCATATGAGGAGAATCCGGTGGCTACTGGAGGAGAGTAAAATACAAGAGCCCGCGTCCGACGCGGGCTCTTGTATTTATGAGTAACTACGATAGATAGCTAAAATCAACAAATCAAAACTCAAGTCAACAGTTAGCTGAACTTCAACTACCTCTTTTGCACTTTTTAGATCGGTCAAATCCTTTCCCAATGCGTTTTCTAGCTGATTATTCCCTCTGTTTGCTTCTTTTCAATGTTTGGAGAAATCATTCTAAAAATCGCTGATCCGCAGCTGATTCTCCGCGTCCAACAGCTCGAATTGATTTCGATTAAACCGGATCAGCCCGTCCTGCGCCATCCGCTGCAGCTCTCTGGACAAGGCGCTGCGGTCAACAGTCAAATAATCAGCCAGGTCGCTGCGGGTAAACGGAATTTCAAAACAGGCGGAATTGTTTTTTTTGGTCTGGAGGGCTAAATAATGCAGGATACGGTCCCGCAGCGATTTGTGGGAGACCAGATCCAGCTTTTGATAGATAGACCGGTTGTTCTCAAGCAGCAGGGCCAACATATTCTCTATGATCCGGCCCCTTAAATGGCAAGTGTCCTGGCCGGGCCGGACGATTTTATTTATTTTGATAAACAGAATCCGGCATTCCGATCCCGCCACCGCTTCATACCCGCTGTGCTCTTGGACAAGGCGAAGCGCCGTTTCGCCAAAGATTTCTCCATCCCCGAGTTCCGAGAAAATAAATCTCATACCTGAGATATTATCTTTGCATAACAAAACATTGCCATGGATAATAATGCCCACTGAATCCAGAATATCGTCTTTTTTAAAAACAACCTCCTTCCGCGCAAAATCCTTGATTGTGCCCTGCAGACAGCTCAGCGCTTGCTGCACCTCCCGGTCCGCGAATCCCTTAAACAAAGTGGTGCTCTGTATCCTGCTCAGATATTTCTGCAATTTTCTCAGCCTCCTGTTGCCATGGCAACAGAGTCATGATGAATACTCTGCTACAATAAAATAAATGAGAATAGTTCTCATTAATCATTCTCATTATATCAAATTGTAGGAATCATTCAATCAAGCAATTTGGAAATAAACAAAATACTGTACTTTGAACAGGGGGGATCGTATGAGTGGAATTACAGCAGGCAAGGTATTTTTCTTAACAGATATGATCAGCGTCAAGCCGCACCGGATTGCGAGCCGAGCGCTGGCATTGCCCGTAGCTGCAGCCGAAATAACGGCACAACCGGAATGGGTATTGTATGCCATGGATCAGGAGGAGACCATCAGTTCGGAGACCTCCCCCAAAACTAAAATCATCCATGTGCTGGAAGGCGAGCTTCATCTGCTGGTGGCGGAAGAGCCCTATCAATTGACAGCCGGCGCATCCGTTATCGTCCCAGCGGGCACATGGCATGATTATTCCGCCCGCAGCAGCTGCAAATTTTTGCAAATCAGTATATAAAACGGAGGTATTCAAAATGGAAACAGGTTTATTTATTAAAAAACTGCCGCAATCCGCAGTCATAGATTTGAAAGACATCATCACAATAGAAGAACAGCAGGTTTCCAGTCTGACTCTTGTACAGCGGCCAAATTTGGCAATGACCCTTCTTTCGCTGGACAAAGGCTCGTCAATTGGGGGACATTCTTCCCCGGGCGATGCCATGGTCAACATTTTATCCGGGCAAGCAGAGATTACAATTGGAGAAGACAAGTACACAGTTCATGCCGGGGAGACCCTCGTTATGCCGGCCAATATTCCGCATGCCCTACACGCAACAGAGCCGTTTCAGATGCTTCTGGTTGTAGTCAAGCCGGATAAGTAATGGGGTGAATGCGATGAAAAAGGAAGTAGGCCATAATTTTTTGGCGCGGCTGGGAAAAAAACGTTTGCGGCCCGGCGGCGTTGCAGCAACCAACTGGCTGATCCAGCAAGCCAATCTGAGTACGGACAGCCAGGTATTGGAGGTAGCCTGCAATATGTGCACCACCTCCATTCAATTAGCCGGGAAATACCACTGTCAAATTACCGGCATTGATATGGACCCGCGGGCGCTGGAAAAAGCAAACCGAAATATCAAAAATGCCAATCTAGAAAACTATATCCGTGTTCGGCAAGGCAATGCGATGAAGCTACCTTTTGAGAATGAGAGCTTTGACGTTGTCATTAATGAAGCCATGCTCACTATGCTTAACCAGCCTGCGAAGGAAAAGGCAGTCGCCGAATACTATCGGGTACTGAAGCCTGGCGGCATTCTGCTAACCCATGATATTACCTTCGCCAAAGAAAATATGGAAGAACGTCTAGCCGAGCTGCGCCGCACCATTCACATTAATGTCGAGCCACTGACCGTTGGGCATTGGGCGGGATTGTTCCACTCCGCAGGTTTTAAGCAAGTGGACAATGCTACCGGACCCATGTCCTTGATGAGTATCAATGGACTCATTCGCGATGAAGGGGTTATCGGAGCGCTGCGTATTGTGAAAAACGGGCTCAAGAAAGAGAACCGGGAACAGTTCAAAATGATGTATAGCTTTTTTAATACGACAGGTAAAGATCTGAATTATATTGCCGTTTGCAGCAGCAAAAAATAGTTGGGCGCAGGCCTATCATGTCTTATAATAGGTTTTTATTTTCACCAACGTTGAGAATGATTATCAACAAAACCCATCCATATTCCCGCCAAGAAGTCAAAATAACCGCTTGTAAGGAACTCACGGTGAAAGCTAAATCTGTTTATGCTTTGTGCCTCAGTTTACTGTTAAGTTTATCTTTTGTGTTAGTGCCTGTTCGCAACAAAAAAATGAAAGTTCGCTCAAATCCGCTGCTTCCTCCGAAATTCTGGAGCAGCTGCTGACGGCACAGTAATTGCCTAAATGATGCAGAGCATTTCAAAAACAGGTATATAGAAAACGCGAGTCCGGGCGGCACTGCCCTGAACTCGCGTTTTTGTGCTAAGTGATTCGGGTATGTATTTCTATCGCTTATTTTGCCGGATATCGCTTCAACTGCTGCTCAAACACAGTATTGTAGTAAAATTTTCGCGGATAGGTATCCTCCTTCAACACCTTGTAAAGCACGGATTGACCTTCTTCATAACGGACCGCAAATTCACATTCATCATAAAAACGCCGGGACAGCTCACGGATATTGTCTTTCACGGACGAACAGCGCCATCCGAAATAAATCATATCTAGCTGGTCCAGCGGATCACGGTAAGTGTCGAGGACAATACAAGCGTTTGGCTGCTCTGGATTGCTGTAAACGAGCACATGTCCGGTGTGAACAGGGTTGGCAAAAAAATGTTCATAAATCTCCGCAACAGGTACTGTAATACCCAGTTGATCCATGATGATCTGAAAATTCGGGTGCGGAATATAGGTATCACTCTGCTCATCCGGGTACTCCACCAATTCTGTAATGGATGCCATGACCCCAAATTCATACTTCATATGAACATCCTCCCTGTTGATTGCTTGAAAAATATCCCTATGCTTGCTATGATAACAAAATTATTAGGATGAGAGGCGATTTTTATGAAAAAAAAGCTGCGTTCTATCACGCTCAGGGAACTGGAATACAGCTATATATTGGGCATGAGAATCCATGACGAACGGAGTCAGCTTGAATTAAAGATTTATCATAAAAATGTAAAGCTCCACCCCCTCCGCATCCAAATCCTAACATGGGATGATCCTATTGCCGGTTGTCCGCTAAATACAGGCTATCTGCTGCAAAACCATAAAAAGGGTTTTGATGATGTTTATAATCTAAATCATCCACAGCGTATCCGCGAATGGATCGAATATGGAACGGCTAAAGGCTGGGACGGCACCCGGACAATAGAGATCATAAATGGATTGGATGCTATGCAGGAAATGGGCTATGATATTACTTCATTACGCACTTCTATATAATCAGTCAAAAACCTGTTCCAGTGCTTGTGGATCATAAGGGCTGATAATTTTATAGGCATTCAAGTGAGGATTGCTTAAATCATTATCATAAATGATCATATGCTGTCTGCTTTTTAAAATAATATCAAATCGTTGCTTGCAGTCAGCCTGAACTATTGTAATATAATAGCTAAAGTTTTTGTCAGAACTGACATTTCTGGCCGATTTCATTAATTGAACATGTGAGAAATCAGCAAAAATCCGCTCAATAACAGCAGGATCAGTAATAATGATGTCTTTCTTTTCACCGGGAACTGAAGACAATCGCGAGATTTCTAGAGAGGCGATTTCTTCCAAACGGATGGTATTGGCTACGATTCGTTTAAACGAAGTATAGCGGCTTGCTGTATAGGCCATCAAAGAGACACCTACCCCTGTCAGAAGTGCACCGACAAGCATGTATTTTCTGTTTTTATCCATTTCCCCATTCCTCCCAGTAATACGATTCAGTAAGCTACAATTATAAAACTATATAGACACCGGTGCAAATTCAGAAACATAAAGTTCAAACGGTACAAAAGGGCGGCGAGCTCCTAATCCTCCAGCTCGTCCAGCTTCGCTTCCAGTTCAGCCAGCTTACGATTTGCTTGTTCCAATATTTCCTGTAGCTCTGCAGCTTCTGCTCGTTTTATTTCTTTTTTAACGGTTTCAATCTGCTGTTCCAAATAGAGAATATCGGCTTCATTTCCTGAGTTGTTCCAGATCTGTGAGTAAGTCATAGTCAGCCTCCGTTTATCTATGTCCACGATTCAATCATAACCCGCATTCCACTTCTTCAGATTAATCGATGCTACTCTTAGAGTCTAGCTAATCAACAAAAAACAATGACCGATTACTTTTCTATATTCAACACTCTTAACTTTATAAACAAAATAAAGAAGCAGTGAGTTACTCCACTGCTTCTTTGTTGCCTCATAGGAAGTATAATTGATAATCATTATCAACTGCAAGAGCTGGAAGCAATCTACAAACAAGATGTCCGATAAAGGCAGTTAAGCATCACCTAAAAAAATAACAATTCGCCTCTAATAAGTAGCTGCAATGTGCCAAGCTAACAGGCTAATTGTTAGGATCTCCCTCGCCACCCACCATCTTGAAACTCCGCACCAGTCAAGGGTTTATCCTGTGTGTTATCCATTTTAATTTAATTTTTTTATTCTCAAAATTGCTATTTCGAAAATCTCACTATCTTCCGATATGTTCTTATGAGCTATTTGCTCAGAAACAACTTGGGGGAGATGGTAGCATGTTACAACAACTAAAAAAAAGGCGGTTTGGTTCATCAAGCATAGCAAATACTTTGTCCATTGTACTTTTAGTTATTATTGTTGTCGTCTTCTCAATCTTGGGAACCTTTATGTTTTCCAGCACTCGCAGCATACTTGTGAAACAACAAGAATCTATGCTTCAGACCAAAACACAGGCACTTGTCAGTCAATTTGATGCACTATTTAAGGAAAAGGGTTCACTAGTCAAGCAAATGTCAACGAATAACTTATTCAAACAATACATCGAAACCACCGAAGCTCCTGAAATGGCCAAGACTTCTCCGCATGCCGCTGAAGTTGCAAAGACACTAGCTGCCATTGTAAAGGTGGAACCCACTTTTGCAGATGCATGGATTGCTAGTACTGCCGGCAAAGGTTTTTACATCCTCAACAATGGTACGACATCAGATGCTGCTTTTAACATAAAAGAACGGCCGTATTATATGCCAGCAATCGAAGCAGACGGCCTGTACTACTCTGATCCTTATATTGACATCACTACAGGCGATATGCTGATGGGTATTTTTTATCCAATAAAAAATGACAACAATACCTTAATCGGTTTTGTCGCGGTTGATATAGCCTCTAAAAATATCCCTGAGATAATGGAAAGCTATAAGCTAGGCAGCACAGGTTATTCCATTCTCGCCTCCAAAACAGGTGATATTCTGTATCACCCAGACCAGTCTAAGGTCACAAAGGAAAAGATTAATGAGCAGCCAGGTGATCTTGGGGGGATCGGCAAGAAAATGATCGCTGGTGAATCCGGAGTACATCTGATTAATGACAACGGAGAACGCCGTTACATCGGCTATGCTACAAGTAAAGATACCGGCTGGTCCGTAGGTTTAACTATTTCAGAGCGTGAAGTGCTCTCCGAATTAAAAAAATTCACCTGGATTACGATTGGCGGTTTTGTTGCAGCGGCGATTCTGCTCGTTCTATTTTCGTATATCACGCTCCGTTACCTGCTCAGATCTATACCGAAGCTGCTTACCAAAATCAAACGGGTGGAAAATGGGGATTTGACGGTTCAATTTGATGCCTATTCCAACAACGAAATTGGACAGATCTCCAACGGAATATTCAACATGGTCCAGAAAATTCAAGGAATGCTCCAAATAGTGGGTACCTCCGCTCAGGTATTAAACCAATCCTCAAAGGATCTGCAATCTATTTCTTCCCGTACAGCTATAACGATGAACGATACAGCAACGGCCATTAATGAGATTGCGAATGCAACCAACTATCAGTCGATCGAAACGGATACCATTTTGCAAAAAACCGGATCATTATCTGGTCAAATTGACGAAATCGCAAATGATGCCATAGCCATAGAGACGATGGTGCAGGCTTCTGCCGACCAGAGCGAACTGGGATTGGGTGTGTTGGATCAGTTATCAAAATGGGCAGAAGAAAATCACAACTCCACTCATTCGATATCGTCTGCCATCCATGATATTGATCAAAGCCGTCATGAAATTTCGAGCATCGTGGACACGGTACATCAAATTGCTACGCAAACCAATCTACTGGCGCTAAATGCTTCCATAGAAGCAGCACGTGCGGGAGAACAGGGACGCGGATTTGCCGTTGTTGCCGGAGAGGTTCGCAAGTTGGCAGAGCAGACTGCACAGGCCACACAGGAGATTGGCAGAAAGGTTCATGAAATCGAAGAGAAAACCAGAGCATCTGTGGAATACACAGCCCAAGGACTTGAAATTGCCGAAGAAAATGCAAAATCCGTGCAGGCTACGAAACAGGTATTCTTTAGCATCAACAGCGATTTGGAGGCTTTGAGATTACGTATGATTCAAATCAGCAGCAACACCTCCAAAGTCCATAAACACAAAGATGAAATCCTACAGGCACTCGAAATCATATCTTCAACTACAGAAGAGAATTCCGCTTCAACGGAAGAAGTTAGCGCGAGTACGCAGGAACAATTGGACAGCATTGAACAGGTTGCCGAGCTATCCCTGCAGCTCAATCAGTTGTCCAAAAAGCTTCAGGACGAATTAAACCAATTCCAGGTCGAATAGTCCTTTAGTCATCCGTAAGTTTCACAGTCGTAAGACTGTCCTACCTTATAAAAAAATTAAGCAGCCAATGCATGCCGATAATCTATCGGTGCGTACTGGCTGCTTTTAGTTTCAAAGAAATTGTACCAAAACTTTTTTATAATAACCCGGACAGGCTGTCATCTCTACTTTCTCTCCGTAGCTTACGCTTGAATATACGCATAACCAGCATATATTGCAGCAAAATGAGAGCTAGCGGAAAAATCAGCAGCCAAATATTCAGGTTTAATGGCATATAATCGCCTGTCTGCAATGATAGAATCCGCAAAATTTGTTCTGTAATAAACACTGCAACCGGAAGTGTAATTATATAGAGCAACACTAGCAATGGTCTGTATACATCAATCAGTAACCGGCTAATTTCAGCAGATTTGTAGCCAAGCAGTCTGAGTATTCTCATATCCCGGGTACTATCCTGAAAGTTAAGCAGGAGAATCAGATATATAAGCAGGAAACCCATTACAATGCCGATTATTTGATTAATGACAGCACTGGAACGATTGGATACGGCGCTGCTCTCCAGCGCAGCTCTTTTATCCGCGGTAGTAACCACTTTAACGTTGGTCGATGTATTTATTTCATTGCTAAATTCGCCAGTGTGCAGTGAACTGTCCGTATTCATCCATCCGGCCAGATTAGCTTTGGATGTATATATCGTATTCGCATCTCCGTTTTGGCTAATAGCTTGGACCATAACTTTCACAGTTTGCCGATTCAATATAAGGTTAAGAGAATCCCCTTTCTCGATGCCATACAACCAGCTGAACGAGCGACTGACAATGACTCCTCTCAGATTATCAATCTCAAGTCTGTTATGATGGGTATCGAGCAGTGTGAATAGACTCCCACTGCTGTCGAGTCCCAGCATTTGTGCTGAGATAACACCGCCGTTCTTTTGCGCCAGCTGCACGGGTTGCTGGAGATAATACATCCGGGAGGACCTGGTATTCTCAATATCATTCTGAGATTGCGGATAAGTAATGTCATAGGTATATTCTATACCCGACATTTGGGTATCCACGACTGCACCACTGGATTGATATAAAGAATAGCTCAGTATGAACAACAATGTAGTCAGAAGAATCGCACAAGCACTTAAGATTAAGGTATTCCATTTACGGAGAGCAACACGGAAAGACAACCGGTACTTCTCCGGCAATCGATTTACTACACGGTTGGCGGCCCGCAAAACCCCTTTGATCGGGCGGGGCTGTGCTGAAATTGAAATGTTTAACAAATCATGAGTCTCTTGCTTCATAAACGGAAACACAGCACATAACGTTATAAGCAGTGCTCCCCCGACTGGAATTAAGATACCGTTAACAACAGATCCGAAATAAATCCCCCGTTCAAAATATGGAAAGGAATAAGTACTTTCCAGCATCCCCATAAGTACGTTGGAGCCAAGATACCCAAGCCCCATCCCCAAGAGACAACCCGTGATCGCAATCCCTAAGGTGAACTTTGCCATTACAAAAGCTATTTGCCTTCTAGTAAAGCCTAACGCCATAAAACAGCCAAAATCTTGCTTATGTAGTGCCATGAAGCGCTTAAAGAACATATAAAAGATGAACAAAGATATCAATCCCAGCACTATCAAAAAAGACTGTGCCAGACCTTTGTTTGATTCCAACGCCTTTTGCAGTTCCGTATCACTATCTATCTCGGAAGCGGACGCTACATATGAGAAAGTTGAATCTGCCCGCAAACTTTCCGTTGTAACAACATTTTTGTCCTCACGCAATGTTGCCGCATAATATTGACTCTCTTGCCCCTTCAGACTATCATAGGCTTCCGGTAATACAAGAACGAACGTGGCGCCAGCATAATTCTGCTGAACCTCGCCAAAGGGTACAAATGTTAAGTAATCCGGCAAATACATTGAACCACTAATCGTAAAGCTTGTTGCTCCAATTACCCAGGAATCGCCAACAAGCAGTTTATTTTGCTGTAAAAATTGCGGCAATACCGCAATTTCATTTGCTTGCTCTGGCAGTCTCCCCTCTACGATATAGGGTAAATTCAGCCGCCGAGATTCGTTCAGCAGGAAATAAGTCTTGTTCTCCTCCTTCACTTTTTTAATGCTGCGTTCTTCGGTAACCAGTTGCGTTTCTAACCCCTTTAAAGCTTGCTTAATATCTGCTGAGTCCTTTAATTGAAATCTAAAATCTTCCTGTTTTTGAGTGGTTAAGTAATCTTCCAAATTCATTACATTCCGATCAATCGAAAATTGCACAAAAAAATACATAAAAGAGGTTAGCATTATAATCAATAGCAACACTGCAGCATAAGTACGATTTTGCTTCAAAAGGCAATATATTTGTTTTTTTAAATAGTACAAACCAATTCCGCCCCATTTCCCATAAGTCTGTCCTGTGCTAATCCCAACTTATTTGGTCCACGGGGATTGGATTCTTGTGAGGAATATCTTTCACTACCCCCCCGTCCTTAATCGTAATAACACGATCAGCGGTGCTGGCAATTTCGTTATTGTGGGTGATAAAAAGTACAGTTACACCATATTTAGCACAGATTTGATGCAACAAAGATATAACCTTTCGGCTGTTTTTTTCATCCAGAGCCCCGGTTGCCTCATCACAGAACAACATCCTTGGCTTCTTGATCAATGCTCTGGCAATGGCTACCCGCTGTTGCTGGCCTCCCGACAATTGCCCTGGATATTGGTCCAGAACGTCAGCTATATCTAGCAGTTCTGCCAGCTCTTGCACAGAAAACGCTCCACCCGATCCAGGCACCCCAAGCCTGATGTTCTCTTCCGCGGTGAGATGTGACAGCAGCAAATATTGCTGGAAAATTTGACCGATATCCAGTCTGCGGAAATTTGCAAGCTCATGTTCATTAAATCGGGTAATGTCACTGTCTCCGAAAAAAACACTACCTCTGCTCGGCTTTTGTAATCCGGACATGATGTTGAGCAAGGTTGATTTGCCTGAGCCGCTTGGGCCAATGATTACAGTGAAGCTGCCTTCCTCTATTTCCAGTGAAACCTCTTTAAGAATAAGCTCATTACTCCTATATTGCTTCGTTACTTTGTTAACAGAGAGGATTGTTTTCATAAGGGGGATTGCCTCCGAACAGAGTATTTTGAAACCATTTGAACTGCTCTTCCAGAAATTCATCTGTAAGATCGACGGATAAACCCAACACCCGCAGCCCCTCTAAAAAAATTAATAACTGATTTGCAGCCGCATCAGGAGAATCCACTGAGGACTCTTTCCGTTCATTGCCGTACTGGATCAGCCGACTGAGAAAAGCCGCCGATTGTATGTATTGCTGCTGTAAGAACTCTCTATCCTGTTTGCTTTTGTGCGAAAGAAAAAACTCATATGCCGCAGTCATCATACTATTATTTATCTGGCTGAGCTCCGCCCTTTGCCCGGACAAAAATAGCTCCATGATCTCCCGGTAAGGCTGCCCCGCCTCCATCATAATTTCAAAGATCTCTTGCGTGTGTACCGCATTTGCACGTAACAGCTCGCGGAATATATCATCCGTAGAACTGAAGTAACGGTATAAACCACCGCGACTGATCTGGCATTCCTCCACAATATCGCTCATCGTCACAGCATGAAATCCTTTGCGAATGAATAACTCTAGTGCTTTGCTTAGAATCAATTGTCTTTTTTCCACTGATTTCTTGGCCATATTCATACCTCCAACTTCCTAAAAGAAACTCCATTACAAAAGCGACAACATTGTCGCTTTTGTAATTTTATGACACTGATGTCGTTTTTGTCAATGCACGAAGGTAAACTGGAGTGATTGGATTTTGTATGAGAGAAATCTGAGGATTGCTAAAAGTGAGGAATAATACTAAAAGCCCGCGCTGAAGCGCGGGCTTAGTTGTTATTGTGTGGTTCTGAAACTAGACGATTGATACGGGTCAGGAATTTCCTCCCACTGACCAGTAAAGACATCTACTTTAATCGTGAATTCCCTGCTTCCTTGCCTAACATCACTGAACAAATAACCATCCCCGATAAACCCTGAAATCCAGTCCGTACCTGTTGGCTTGAAACCCTCTGTATCAAAGATAGGTTGGAGTAACTTATACAGTTCCTTCTGGTATTCTGTACCGTTAGAGATGTTCCACAGATCTATCGCTTCACGGTTTACAAGACTTCTCAGTGGACTGCCAGAAGTTACGTCATGAACCGTTCCGGTAAGCGGATTTATTTTATAGCTATTGCCTTCCCCTACGCCATTCAGTGGATCTATATCCACCCTATACTGATCTCCGTCTTTGCTAAAGGTCCAACCAGTTGCCGGAAGCTGTTTTTCCATCATGGACTTGATATCCTGTTCACTGAGTGGTGGAGATATAAACGATCCATAGTACATCTGTGCGCTCTCAATGGTCAGATTCTTCCCGTAAACGGCAATAACTTCGAGCGGAAACTCAGACATAGACGCCGCACCGGACAAATGGGCTACAATTTGGTCATCTATCAGCTCGTATGAAACTATAGAGCCAAATCCGACCTTCTCTCCCCAAGCTCCCTCAGTGTAATCATACACTTTGGTCAAATGCTTTCCGTCCAGTTCAGCAGATACATAAGTTTGGTTATTTCGATGTGTAATGGATGATTTCAGCTTCTGATTCAACGTTTCGATCGGATCTTCGACTACAAGCTCTTCCAAGCTAGCAGGCTTGAGCACATGAATCTCACTCATAGAAAGTCCGGTACCCGTACCAGTCGTAATTCGTATGAAAATTTCTTTAGTTCCATCTCCGTTCACATCTGCTTCTTCAATCAATGGAGGCCGAGTTTCATCTTCTCCTGCATTCCACAAGAACGTACGGCTTACTTCACCACGCACATCTACCGTGACTTTATGCAAAAGTGTATTCTCAGCAGTGGGATTAGCAGATACCGTGATTCCGTTTTTTTCCGCCAATAGAGTGCCTTTAACGCCGGAAGCCGTTGTATTTTTATCCTGCACTTCTGCCTGAAAAGTAGCAGGAGCGCTCATTGCCGGAGCTGATGCAGAATTTAGCTTTGCTCCTGTAAGGGTACAGCCACTTAAGATCATAATTACAGCTAGGCCCAGCAGTGAGCTTTTTGCCGTAATTTTTTTGTGTCTGGTGATCATAATAATCCTTCTTTCCATTTCCTTTTTACTGCTCGAAATGCCAGCTGTACCTGCCAAACGGATCGGATCGGGTAAGGTTTCTAACAATTTGAGAAGTGTCAAGGCATAACCTCTGTGGCACGCTGGTTCAAGATGCTTCAAGGCCAGAGCATCACAGGCAACCTCTTGATCCTCTTTCATTTGGCGTACGGCATACCACAACAACGGATTAAACCAATGCATGACCAGCAGCAGACCTGTCAGCAGATTTAGCAAAATGTCATGGCGCTTCACATGCGCCAGCTCATGAAGGAATATATGACGGAGCCCGTTCGTCTCCAGAGTGTGTAACGTGGAGGTGGGCAGCAGCAACTTGGGCCGCATAACGCCAAGTAGTGTCGGTACAGCAATCTGCTTCGTCCCGATCAGCTTGACTGGGCGACGCACCTGCATCTCCTGCTTACAGGATTCGAACAACCGTTGGATTTCTGAGGAATGGATCTCCGTTTCCTGTCGAACCCGTGCGGTAAATCGCAGTTGCGCTCGAACCGACAAGCCCAGCACCACCGCCGCTCCGCCAAACCACACCACAACCAGTACATGTATCGGTTCCCATCCTGAATTGGTCACCTCGGAAGAACTGTCTATTTGCGGATTGATTTGTGCCACATCATCCGATGTAGATGCTCCCGGCAAAAGTCCAGTTTCTTCAATTCCAGTAACTGACGTCGGTTCCTCTACCCCTCCAGTCAACTCTGGTACATAAGTAAAGCCAACTTCCGATTGCGCTGACGGAATAAAGGGACTCTGCGCCGTATCTTTCTCCAGCGGCAACAGATTAAAAATGCTAAATGTGCTTTCTGGTGCCCAAGGTAGAGCCAGCCTTACGATCAAGGGTATCCACAGAAGATACGTCCAGGTAGGTTTCAGACGATCCTTGAACAGGAAGCGGGTCAATAAGATCAGCAGAGCCAGCACGCTCGCCATGGCAGACAGCGACAATACCTTAACGAACAGATTGTATGCAGCTTCCAGCAAGCGGCTCAGTCCTTTCGTTCATCCAAAATTCTCTTCAGTTCTTCAATATCTTCCCGGGACAACTTTTCATCCTGCAAAAAATTGACCAACATCGGGCGCAAAGTTCCACCGTAAATCCGCTTCAGAAAGGATCGTGTCTCCGATTGGACACATTCCTCTTCCCGTACCAGCGGATAATAGGAATACACCCTACCTGTCTGGTTATAACCAATAGCCCGTTTCTCTGTCAGACGCTTAATCAACGTCCGTACCGTCTTTGGGTTCCAGTCCCTGCTGCCTTCTAGTGCTTCAACAATCTCACCTGCAGTGCGTGGGGCACTTGCCCACAGCACCTTCATTACTTCCCACTCGGCATCCGAGATCTTTGGTGTTTCCGAAGACATCATCCTATCCGCCTTTCTTTCCTTTGTATGACTACACTTGTAATCCAATATCCAAAATATACAAGTCAGCATCGTTTATGTCAACCCTAAACTCCCTGCCCACACACGGTACATGGACAATGTACACGGAGATTCATGATTACGTACATTAATAGCAATAATACGGCTTTATTAGTCAAAGATGACTTCAAAGAGGTGGAACCTATGCCTATAAAAACAGGTAATCAATACATCGAACGAATCGACCGGCAAAAGATCAATATCTGGTACAAAGGAACACGTGTTGAAGGTCCTTTATCCAAACACCCTGCCTTTCAGGGTCTCATACAAACACAAGCCGAAATGTATAACATGCAGTGTGATGAACGTTATTTGGCTCAGATGACCTATCCCTCACCTGATACTGGAGATCCGGTTGGTTTATCTTTTCTTCCACCCAAAAATGCTGAAGATTTAGAACGCCGGAGAAAAATGATTGAACTCTGGTCCAACAGACATCACGGATTTTTAGGACGTTCGCCCGATTATATGAATACGGCCATCATGTCTCTGTTCACAGCTGCAGATATCCTTGAGGATCATAATCCGAAATATGCTGAGAACCTCAGAAAATACTATGCCTACTGTCGAGATCATGACATTACATTATCCCATGCCTTCATCCAGCCTCAAGCCAGCAAAATATCCGGCCAGATTGATGCTACAGAGGATTCTATTGCTGCAAAAGTCGTAGAAATCAATGATCAAGGGATGTTTATTACCGGTGCTTTTATGATGGCAACACAGGGAGCTACCTGCGATGAAATGCTTGTATTCCCGACTCCCTCACCCTCACTTGTGGATGATGATAATCCCTTTGCATTTGCCTTCGCGGTGCCTAATGATCTGACTGGGATGACTTTTTTTTGCCGTGAAAGCTACGCTGCCTCATCCACCTACGACCATCCGTTAAGTTCAAGATATGAAGAAATGGATACCCTTGTTATCTTTGACCGCGTACTGATCCCTCATGATCGTATATTTTATTATGGCGATGAGTTGTACTGTTCCCGATTATTCGGCGAGAGTAACTTTCATACGCATATGGCCCACCAAATTATCACCCGCTATATTGCAAAGACCGAGTTTTTTCTTGGTATGCTAGAGTCTTTGGCGGCAGAACAAAATGCTGTCCTTGAGGCCTACACGATTTTGCCTATTTCCAGAATATTAACTTATTTAGAAACTTTCAAAGCCTTAAGACTTGCAGCGGAAATTGGGGCTTCGCTCGACAAATTTGGATATCTCGTTCCAGATAAAGGGCCACTGTTGGCTTCAACCATTCACTTTTCAGAGTTTTATCCAGAGATGGTTGAAATGGTTCAAAACCTCAGTTCAAGCGGTCTTATCATGATCCCCTCTGAAGCCGACTTTACATCAAGCGCCGGTTCGTATCTTTATGAGTATTTGAAGGGAACTGACTCGGATGCGTGGTATCGAAATGCCTTATTCCGGCTAGCTTGGGAACTAGGAGCTGGTGCATTCGGAGGTCGTCAAACCCAGTTTGAGCGGTTATTTTTCGGCAACTCCCAAACGATGGCCTGGCGTATGTACAACAGCTATGATAATCACGAATATTTTCGTCAAATCGTTCACGAATTTATTGCCCCCGATGCCACCTTATCTAAGTCAACAACAGATGGAATTTCCAATTAATCAAGAGTTGCGAAGGTTTATAATGATGTTTTTCAGGATTGATTAAGAGACTGCTACCGCTCTCTTTTTCAGTCCTTTTTGAGCTTTATCAACAAACCAAATTATGAAGAATTAGATGCTTTTTCATACCTGCACTGGACAATTCTGTAATAAGTTGTTTATAGTTTATTAGCATTAGGAAGTGATTTGCTAGCTTAGGAGGGAACAATGAACTATGGGCCATATCATAGTCGTAGAAGATGAACGTGCAATCAGTGACTTAATTACTATGAACCTAAAATTAGTCGGACATACCTATAGCAAGGCTTATCGCGGGCTGGAGGTTATTGAACTGCTGGAACGTGAAAAGGCCGATTTAATTCTGCTTGATATAATGCTGCCCGAACTGGATGGTTTTGAGATCATGCAGCGGATTGCTCACTTACAAATTCCGGTGATTCTGATTACCGCAAAAGATTCACTGGCTGATCGCATCAAAGGCTTTGAGCTGGGCGCCGATGATTATATCATTAAACCTTTTGAAATCCTTGAATTGTTGGCAAGAATCAATGTGGTGTTACGCAGGAGCGAAAAAGGTATTTCCAATTTTCTCTGTGAAAACGTTGAGGTACGGTATCTTGAGAGGCTTGTCATGGTGGATCAGATACCCGTAGATTTAACCGCTAGAGAATTTGAGCTGCTTGAGGTCCTTATCCGCAACAGAAATATTGCTTTATCAAGGGAAAAGTTGCTGGAATTAGCCTGGGGCTATGATTTTGAAGGAGATACCCGTACCGTAGATGTTCACATCAGGCAGCTGCGCAAAAAGCTAGGCTGGGAAGAACGAATTAAAACCGTATTTAAGCTTGGTTACCGCTTGGAAGTTCAGGTCTAGTATGAGATTCTGGCATAAAATTCTGCTGTCAGTCCTCGCTTTCTTCATCGTCGCCCTAGATGTAAGTGTAATCATGATTATGAAAAAAAGCTGGCAGCTAAACATGGACAGCGAAATGCAGCGTGCTTCAAGCGAACAGCTATTAATTGCAAACAACATTTATGAAAATCTTGAATCGATTCAGACCCGTGGGGCCACACTTACCTCTACTTTAATCTCCAGCGTGGCTCAATCCTATGGTGAATTTTATCATAAGCAGGGAATCGGACTACAGCTCTGGGAGAATGACCAGCTGGTTTATCCGAATGCTGGAGTCCCATCAGTCTCAACACCGGAGTCACATTCTATTCAACTCTCTACTGAGCTCCCTGCTCCCTATCAAGCTTTGACGATCGTTTATCAACGTGACATCAATGGCCCATCCGTAAAAGCCACAAAACTAACATAAAGGATTTAGCCTACCCCGTACCCTTATTCCACGTACTATAAAACGAATTTCACACTCATTCATCCTGTGGATTAAATTTGTAAAAGTTCTTCATATACGCCTTATTGGCTGCTTGTAGCGCTTCTTCTGACGGTCGGTTCTTCACTGTAGCCGTAATGTTGTAGCCATGACTCCGATACTTTAAAACCTTCTGTCCCAGATCATTGTAAGATATCTCTGCGGAAGAAATTGTACTTTCGGCTTGTCCCTTCGCTTTATCCTCCACATGTTCAACCCCTATTCATCCTGCGCAGGTGTTCCTTAAACACGGACGTCTGCATGCCGCCGGAATAGCCTACCTGGTCGATATGGCCCAGCATGCGCATGTCCAGCGTAGTACGGTATCCGATCCGATCACCTAAAGCGGCAACCTGTCCAGGATCAGCACGTAGGTTACCGGCTACATTCTCAATGCTGGCGGCATTGAATACCGACACCAGTAGCAGGGCGTCGTCGTGGCTGTGCGCGACCCCGATCACCAGGTCCTGGTATTCTGGTATTCCGTCGCTGTTCCCTATGCTGGACAGGCGCAGCCGGACTTCGTAGCGCGGTAGGTTCCCCCTAGTGACATTCTCAATAACCAGGTCAAGCGTCTGCGGGTGGCCTGTGTTCATTGTTCGCCCTTCCTCCATTCTGCGCCCCGGTGCAGGCGGCCCTTATCGTCAGTGTACGGATAATAGGTTTTACTGCAGCGGGCTTGCCTGCAGTATAAATGCCGGACTGTACCGCCGTTCGGGTTGATCCGGCGCATAGCCAGGCGGCCGGTCTTTAGTACAAAAGCGACCTCATTCCCGATGTACACATAGGCGCGGAGGGGTTCCCCACATTCGCAGACCGGCGGGCTGTACGCTGGCTTCCTCATCCCTGGCCGCCCCCTTGCCATTCGCCGCACCGGTTACAGCGCAGTCCTGGGTGAACGCCGTGAATACAATAGCCGGGCGGGTATTCCGGGGACCGATCCGTAGGACTGTACCAGCGGCAGGTCGGCCGGTGATTGCCTGCCGTACAGCCACAGTCCTGGACCTGAACAGCTGGGGGTTGCGGCTTTTGGCGCTCTACCGAATCCATGGGCCGGTAATCCATGAAGCCCGGCATAGGGTCGCCGGTGATCTTGCCGTCCGGCAGGAGATACTGGCCATTACACAAGAAGTGGCCGTGATGTTGGGGCGGTAGTTTTGGTATTTCGGGCAGCTTGGCCCGCAGCACGTAGGCGTCTACCAGTTCCACGCTGGCCGTGATCTCCGTCCCTGGGTGTACCGGATGTGAGGATATCTCTTTCAGCCTGCACCTAACATCCTGTTCAATCTGCTGTAGCAAGGCTTTCAGCTGGACCCCCGACAGTTCCGAATACTTTGCACATTCTGCCGGTAACAGCGGCATATCCATAGCCGCGCGAATGACGATTCTCATAATAAACCCGCGTCCTTCCTGCATTTTATAAGTTTTACCTTCTTACCATCTTTACTTCTTTACTTGTGTTTTTACCCACTCCAGCGCCTGGTCCCAGGTCTGAAAATCCGGGGCTTCGGTCTTATCTATAAAAGACCCGTAGGCCTTAATAGGGAATGGCTTCCAGTGTTCATAATGCCGGAATGTGATGCCCTGGAACTGCCCGTACAACCGGGCTTTTTGCTCTGCCCTGGCATCCCGGGAAGGCGGGGCCTTCGGCCCGAACCCCCCGCGCTTGTAACGCTGTAGAGCGCGTTCCAGGGTCCAGCGGGCTAAGTGCGTCGCGGGGTATCTCTCCCTGCGACGATCTCCATTACATAGCGCAGCAATCGCGGTCAGGGTATCGGGCTGGTCGGTCATTGGGCCGGTTCGCCTGCCTTCCGTGGACACCAGCGTTTTATGGTCTTAAGTGTTAGCGGGCTGGGGTAGGACATATCCCCGAAACCGACGAAGGTGTTTTCCGTGGCCTGGCTGGCTTCGGGATGCTCACAGTAGTATTTCTTACGGCCCAGGCGGTTCTGCTGGGTCTGCATCCGGCCGTGCTGCTTACAGTGATTGCAATACTTACACTGCATCCAGTTCACCGGCTTTCGGGTAGCGCATGGACCGGGCGGCTACGTCTACGGTTACGCCGTCATAGTCCCGTTTCACGCGGTACATAGAATACCGGCTGCCCTTGTAAACCCGGATAACGATCCCGGACCAGGGCGTCCCTTGTGGCGGTGTAGGTGTTACCCTGTCGCCGTATTGGGTCTGCCAGCTTTTTAAGATAACGGCCTTACCTTCTGCGGGCCTAATGCTCATTACCTACCATCCCCTTTACTGTTTATCAAACCAGGCTTTCCACTCAGCCCGCAGGCTCTCTACCTCGCTAGGTGCTAACTTAGTAAATTCGTCTTGACTCATGCCCTTACCAACAATCAGCCACTCAAAGAAAAAATAGTTTTCCTCATTCATTACTTACCGGCTCCCTTCAAATAGTTTTCCCCGGCTTCGGTCAGTACCAGGAACGTGTCCTGGACGCCTGGAGCTGTCTCGCGCAGTTCGTGGGCCAGGAATCCGGCCTTATGTAACTGCTGCAGGTATTCGTCCAGCGTCGTGTGCAGGACGCCCTGGGCAGCCCCTGCTTCACGGAATACGTAAAGCAAGGACAGCACCTGCTTGCGGGTTGGCGTGGCCGCCATTACAGCGGCCTGGTCGCTACGATGTGCAGCGCCTGCTGGGCATTGAAGCCCTCCTGGATCAGTGCGTCATACTTCGCTTTCAGGATACGGGCGTCGATATTTGCCTGGCGTACAATTACGGGTAGCAGGCTTTCCTGGTAGTCTTGCGCTATTTCCATTTCGGCGCGGCTCATGCGACCGTTTGGCTTGTCTGAATTGCTCATAGCTTCGTTTGCTCCTTCCCAGCTGGTTACGCCAGCGGTCGAATCGTGATTTTAGATAACCCTGCTCATTCGGTCGCCAGCTGCGGTAAGGCGGGCGCGGATCGTGCGGTTGTGCGAATAACTCGGCCAGGCTCAGAGCGTCCGGCGGTTCCCACATTCCCCGCATAATGGCAACTAATGCGTCATGGTCTGCAGCCTGCACGGCTCGGGCAATGGCTGCAATGTCAGGCCGTATAACAGGTAGACCTATTACATACATGTAATGCGATTCCCAAGCCTTGATATCAGCTATGATCTGCTCCCGGGTCGGCCTGTCCTGTTCATCCGGTGGCCATTGGTCACTGCTCATACGGCACGTACCTCCCTTCGGACCAGGTAAAGCCGTGCATAGCTTCCACGGCTGCCAGTGCGAAGGAATCACCCAGCCGATAATCCCGAACCAGGTCGCGGGCTTGATCCATGAGATCAGCCATAGAAGCACCGGTAAGCTCTCCCAGGGTTATCAGCCGGTTAGCGTAATCAGCCTGGACCGGGATCGGAGTCCCTACAGCCGGGAAACGCTGCAGGGGCTGCTTAATGCTGGTCAGCTTATCCAAGTTAGAAAGTGTACGGTGAATCTCGTCCAGCCGGTCCCGGGCGTCTTGCAGCTGTAGGCGTAGCACGTTGCACTCGTCACAAGGGGCTGGCTTCGTCCGGGATTGCAGCAGGTGGTACAAGAAGTGCAGCTGATACAGAATCCAGCTGTGCGGCTTCGGGACTTCGATCCCCAAGCCCCGGAGCTTGGCCATTAGGTCAGCGCGTTCAGCCGTTGCTTTCTTCGTTGCCTGGCGGTCCTTGTCCGGGTCGCTGGGTTGGTTCTGTTCATAGCGCGGCTGGTGCTTCATAGGCCTGGCCCGCCGTCTTGCTGGTCAGCGGTGCGGATATGGACTGCCATATCACCGGCCATTAAGGATAGGGGCTGCTTTGGATACAGCAGGTTCATGTAATAATTCTCGGTTTCCTCGGCCCGCCGATCAAGGCTGATTAACGCCCAGGCAAAGGCTTCGACGGCGTTTTCCATTTTGACGTATTGATCGTAATTGCCGTCGTTCTTACCAGTTTCGCGTGTGATCCCGGCCAGCAGAATATGGCCTAATTCATGTACCAGGCCCTGTTCCATATCCAAAGGCTGGGGAATTGTGGGGCTGTAGTCTATCGTATTGCCTAACCATATTTTCGCGTTCTTCATAGTCTCCTGGTAGAAGACCTTCGCGTCGCCGTCTATGTCCTTCATCCGGCATACCTCGACGACGATATCCCAGTCCTGCAGATTCAGCTTGTGCTGCCAGTAGCGCAGCCGTTCTTCGGCTTGCTCCTGGGTCAGTAAGACTTCTTTACTGCTTATCATCCCATAGCCCCCTTATCGCTTGGCCGGTCCTTTCGGCCGGTGAATATGCCGCCGGTGTGGCTTGCTCGGCGTAGTCCATCAGATATTCCACGGCGTCCTGCTGCGAATTGATAGCGATCTGCGGCGGTATTACGATAATCGCCCCCATGCCTGCCTGGTGCAGGGCGGCCTGCGTAACCTCGCCCAGTTTGCCCGGGTCCAGCACATCGAAGGCGGGCTGCCCGTTGATCTGATTAGGCAGCGCGTAGCAGCAGCCGCGAAGTTCCAGGTAGATTATCTGCACTACCAGGCGGTTACCTAAGTACGTTGTGTCCAGGTCCATCCATACCGGAAGTTCAGGGCTGGATGACTGGCCGAATAGTTCGACCTGCAGGTCTTCCGGCGGGCTGGCAACCTCCCAGACGTCGATCCCCAGTACCGTACTACGATCTGTTATATAAATCGTGCGGTCGGGTAGAATCAGCGTTACGTCCGGCTTATCAAAAGAATAAATGCCCATTTGTAGCCAGGTGAAGCCTTCGGCCACGGTCGTACACTTTGGTGGCAGTGTGATTTCGTAACGCTGGAAGGTCGTTACTATATTCGCGCATATCATTTTTGACGTCTCCCCCATCCTATTAAGCGATCAGAATAGCCAGTACCCCAGGATAATACCCAGGGGCAGACATACGCCGATTAAGAAACCGCGCCGGGCGGCTTTAAACGATAGTTCGGCTGCTGCTTCGGGCCAGTAAAGCTTCACGCGGTTCACTTCGGCCGCCAGGTCCTGGCTTTCCTGTAGGGCTTCTTCATATCTTCTCTTGTAGTAATCTCGGGCTGCTTCAATCTGCAGCAGAGCCAGGTCCAGCCGTCCCTGCTTCTCAATGGTTGTCTGTTCCTCTTTGATCTGCTGACCGGCCCGGCGGCTGCTTGTTGGGAACTGCTTAACCTTATTGTCGTCGCACATTGTCCGGTTCTCCTTCCTTAGTTGACCCAGCGCCAGCTTAAGATTATCGCGCTGCCGGTCGTTTTCACGGCGGCGGTAACCTTTCCCCCAGCCGTGTTTCTTCTTTGCCATACAATCGCCCCCAGCGATTAGAATTTAAAACGGTAATCCGGTCATTTGCTCCCGCAGCAAGGCCGGAAGCACCTTGTCTGCTTTGTCGATTAACCCCTGGATCACCAGGAATTCTACCCAGTAGTCCGGCCCACGCCGGGCCATCTTCCCGAAGTTATCGACGGTCAACCAGGCCAGCGGATCACGGCCGTATTCTTTTGACTCCAGATAAATCTTGTACTGAATGGAGTAGATAAACAGGTCGATCACGCTATCCAGGACGCCTTCGTTTCTAACCTGCAGGTCGCCGCGCTGTATCCACATTCTGCAGCGGTTAAGCTTCTTTTCGACCTCCCAGGCCCAGATTGTCCGGGAAGCTTCATAACCTCGGTCGTTTCCGAATTTAATCAGTGAGCGCATAAACATGCTATCGTAGTCCGTGTTCTTAGCTACGAATAAATCCTGGGATTCGCCCAGGAAGTGAATCCAATGGTGGTCCAGGTGTGGGGTTTTTTCGGCGGGCATCGTCATTCCTCCTTATGGTGTGACCAGGCTGTCCACGGCGTCGTGTGAAGCTTTGCGCGGTTCGGCTTCCCGGCGCAGCGCCCGGGCTAATCCCAGCCGGTGCGCGTTGCCGTCCTGCATGAATGTGGTCAGGTCGTCGCGTTCCTGAAAGCCAGCCAGCACAGATTCATACTCTTTCATACGTTTAGCTCCCAGGCCGTAGATAATGGCCACAGCGTCCCGGATGTGGTCCAGGGCTACCTTGTAGCTCTCTATATTCATGAGCTGCGCAGCCTTCCGTGGAAAGACATAAGTAGCGTCGAACGCTGCAGAGCTGGCAGCCATTTCCGGCTTGTGGGTGATATTCTCCCCGATGCCGTCGGCCCGCTGTATCGTGTGCAACTTTTCCTGGAACCGTTCGACACGGGTCGGGCCGATCCCGAACAAGGCGGCAGCCGCGTCCAGTGCGTGGCCTACACCGATTTCATACGCCAGGTAGTTCCCCCGGATAATCTCTACCTGGACAAAGGTCTGCCGGGCGGTCCAGGCTTCTATTTCGCGGTTTCGGCGTTTTCGTTCTGCCCTATCCATAGCGCAATACTCCTTTCGTTGTAATAAAGCAATGCTGTATCCCTCTGACTCTGTGCCAAGTTAATAGAGTCCATATATGCGTGGGCTTTCTGCGCGGCTTCTATATGATCTTTGGCGGCAATTCCGTGAAACTGGGCGTAACTCCGATGCTCTCCATATTGACGCGCATTATATTGAAGTACATACACAAGGTCGGGCGGCTTCGGAGCTTTCAAAGCACCGGTACGTTTGTCCTTCCTGTACTTACTAACAACCCAGGCGATATTCCATTCCTTGGATATCCAACCGGCAAAGTACCCTGTTTCTTTTGCCCGGCGCTCCGGTGCTTCCTTTGGTGTTGCAGCTAATCGCACCTCTCGGCCGTTATTTCGTTTATCAATCATTCTTAAGCCCCCCGCTTTTCTTGCGCCCATTCGCGGGCGTCGCGTTTCTCGCCCCAGGCATAGCCTACGCTGCCCTCGGCTTCGATTCTTACCGGGAAGTCCGGCAGCGGCGGCCGTTCCATGCGGGCCTTAACAAAGGTGTGCAGGGCGTCCACTACGTCGGCGTCTTCGTCGGCTTCGAATATGATTTCGTCGTGTATTTGGGCTATCATATCCGTGCTGCCGTGGCTCAGAGGGTGGGCCTTGCATGCTGCTGTAAGGTCCAGCAGTCCCATGCGATCCGCGTCGGAAGCTTCGGCCTGGTCGTACCGGATAGCTGTACCCCGGCCGATCTCGTCGTAGACGTCGTTCTGTACGTCCTTCATGACGTCCGCAGCTGTTCCCTGGATCGGCGTGTTACCGGCTTGACGTCCGGCTGATCCGCGCTCATAGCTGTTCGGGCTATTGATCCCAGGCAGCAGACGCTTATACCCGTAGATCGTTTCTGAATATCCGGTGTCCCTGGCCAGCGTTACTATGTCAACCTGGTATTTAGGGATACCAGGGTAAGCAGCTTTTACTGCAGCGACCATCTTCGCGCATTCCTCCAGCGTCTTACGGACGCCGTAGTCGGTTTTGAATGTGGTCTGCAGACTGTGTTCCGTACCGCCGTAACTGATCCCGAAGTTTGCGGGCTTGGCGTCGGTACGCTCTTTCTTTGTGATTTCCTCGCGGCCGGTCATACTCTGCGCGGTGCGCTTGTGCATATCCCCGCCGGTGTTAAACAGTTCGATCATGGTCCCGTCGTTAGACTTCCAGGCCATGATCCGCAGTTCGAAGCCCGAAAAGTCGATAAAGAACAGGATTTTGCCCGGACCGGCTATATAGAAATTACGGATTTTATAGACGTCGTTATCCGTCCGGGGTACGTTCTGGCCGTTCGGGTGGAAGCTGTTCAGGCGGGCCGTCTCTGTCCAGGGCGTGTACTGCGCATGAATGCGGCCGCTCACGGGGTTAAGGTGTTTCTCCCGGCCGTCTATGTGGCTGGAAAGCAAGGTCGCGGCCTTCTGAATGGCCTTCATGAGCTGCATTAACTTCATGCCCTGTTCCCGGAATGGGTGCGGTTCGCGCTTGGCGATCCGTATCGCCATTCGTTCGTCCTTGGATAGCTCCGGGTCCGTGTCCGGGTCAATCTGCTCCCAGCCTTCCGGCAGGGGAATAGCCAGATACTTTTCTTCCTTCAAGTCTTCCAGCTTGTGCAGTAGCATGAATTCCATGTCAATTAGGGCTTCTTCGTCCAGGCTCGGCAGGCGTACTCCCTTTTTTGTGGGGTCGCCCAGTTTGGCTATCGGTAGCCTCATAAGGTCGAAAATAACAGACCTTACTTCCCCGGTCTTTCCGCCCTTGCCTACGTTGACCTCCAGGGGCCTATTGTCGTCGCCTGTTAGGCATCCCCGTATGATCTCCCGGATAGACTCTGCGGCTGCTGCTTGGGCAGCTATGGCTTCCTTCCGCTTGGTTTCGGCCAGCTCGGGGTCCCACTTCATGCCCCAGTATTCCATAAGGCCGATCACTCGGCCGAACGGCATTTCAATATTATTCAGCCAGTCTTCATACCGTGGTATCTGCTTGGCGATCTCCATCCAATACAGGTCATGCTGGACAGCGTAGTCGGCATCCTCTGCAGAGTATTCCAGGCCTTCGCCCCGATCTGCGGCGATTTCGTCAAAGAAGTCCGCGCCGTGCTTTTGCAGCAGCTCCGTAAAGTTCCCCATTTGGACCCCGAATACGTCCAGGGTCGTCGGCTTAAGCCCCCATCCGCTGGCTGGTTTCTTCGGGTCCTTGATCTTCTCCGGGGCTACCAGCTGCATGCACCGGACCCAGGCGACCAGCGGATCAGCTGCTGGCTTTTGGATATACTTCGCGTACTTGGCTGCGTATTTGGTTTCAAAGGAAAGGTTAACGGCGATCTTCCGAACGTTCTCATTACGGAATATTTTCCGGTCCAGCATGTCCAGGAACAGCTTCCGGGCAGCGTCGCGGGTCAACATCGGTTCAAATACCTTGCCCTGCTTATGGCTGATAGGCACGACGCGGACTCGGTGCGGCTCGGGGCAAAGGCTGGCGGTACAGATATCCCCGCGCCACGGATCAAGCGGCGTTTTCAGGTAGATAGCCCGCTGGAAATCGTATTCCTTCTGCAGCTCGGCCGCTTTGGCTTCCCAGATTTTCGCGGTCTTTTCAGCGGCCTTGTGTCGGCGCTTCTCTTCGGTAGCCCGCTGCTTCTCGGTCAACGTATCCAGGCCTTCCAGGTCAATCGTCATAGCTTCGTCAGCTACAGCCAGGTAATGCGCCCGGCGGCCCTCCAGGTCGAAGTCCTTTTCCCATTGGGTCCAGGCTGCCCGGGTTTCTTCATTGGCTGCCGTCTCCCAGTCAAAACCGCATGTGCCGGTTTCAATACACCGGTCCAGCCATTCTTCCAGCTCGGCAGCCGTCAGGATTGGCGCATAGTCTTTCAATTGCTGGGGCTTGATTTTCGGCCAAGCAATATCAAACTGACCAGGCTTTAATTTCTTAGCTCTTGCGGCCGCCATATGGGATAGGTTCACCGGTGGGGCTTCGCCCACTTCCGGCCCAGCAACGGCTGCAGGACTCAGCGGCTTTTTCTTTGGCGGCACTTGTGCTAATGCTTTAGGCTGGCCAAACAATCCTCCTAATTTCATGATGTCGCCCTCCTTGTGCCGTTACTTACATGTAACAGCATGTGTAAAATTTTTTTAGAATTCGTCTTCGTCTTCCAGGCTATCAAATACCCCATGTTCAAACAGCTTCCCTATGTAGCTGTTAAACTTGGCGGTCTTGCGATACCCGCCGGACGTTTCTTGTATCATTTGCATTTTCGTGAGCATAGCCGCTATGGATTTCGCTTCTTCTCGGTCAATGGCCAGCATGTTTTCGATGCTGGACTGCCGCACATAATTCTGCTGTGCAAAGAGCTTTACGAAAGCAAAAAACTTCGTATCGCTCTGCAGTGTAGTAACTACCTTCCGCAGCGTGGCGGTGATCTTCTCATAACGGGAATCGTCTATCGCGTCTTCTTTAATAGCCAGGCGGGCGTAATAGTTCAGGCCACAGCCTGGAGCATTATACAGCTCTTTCAGGTAAGCACCTATAAACTCTACATGCCCCGGCCATACGACAATCCGTTCGCCGGATTCGTCTACACTATGCGTCAGCGACGCCAGCGCTACCGCCAGCCGGGCTATCTTATTTCGCTGGTCGGACGGCGATACCAGGGGAACGTCAGAAGCATTACCGTATATCTTGGATAATTCGGTACTGACTTCCAGGATTCGGTCCGTTGCGTCATTTGTAAATAGCACATGCTCCGGCTTCCGGCTCCAAGCAAACAAAATACTATTTTTCAGAATCTCCGGCGTAACCATCTTGGGAAAGGTCGGCAGCTGGGCGTTATACTTCTCCGGGGGAACGTCACCCGATTTCATAAAGACAGCAAAGTCGAAGCGCCGAATATCCTCATTATTGAAGATATCCCTTAACGATTGGACGCCTTGGCCGTAATTGGACAGCCGTTTCCCGCCTGGTACATTACCGGACATGATGCCCCGTACCCGGCAAGGTGTTTCTGCTGTTACCGCCCGTTTAACTTCCAGGCGACCGTCGGAACGTGCCAGCGTCATTTCGCCGTAAGCGTCCTTATCAATACCGGTATCTTCGTCGATCCATATCAGTTCCTTGTCAGCCAGCGGCCAAGCTCCCCAGACGATGTACCAGGCTCCGCTGGTTCCGCTTTGTTCCATCTTGTACGTTAAGCCGGTCCGGCTCGTACTCTCAGCATTTACCCGGCTGCCTAATCCGACATACCGCTGTATTTTACTTATTAGCTCGGATTTCCCTGTCGCTGTGTCACCTACTACTTTCAGTTCCACCCAGCCCCGGATCGGGTCCGAAGCCCACGGAACAGAGAAGCGAAGAACTGAATGGTAGGTAAGAAGCACGGCCAGCAGTGTTTCGTCCCTTTCCACAATTTGCGTTACGTTGTAGGTCAGGTCCGTACAGAGTGCGGCCAGCTTCTCTTCGATATCCTTGGCCGTGTACTCTGCTGGCTGCAGGGTGGCCAGCTGCAGCTTAATATCGTCGTTAATCTTAAAGCTGTCCACGACGTCCTGCAGGGGCTTGGCATCCTTAATCATAATTGTGGCTTCCATCGTCTTCGGATGGGCAAACACATAACCCGAAAGCTCATAATACTTGTTTTCAGACACTGGAAGACCGCCGACGGCGTAGACCTTCCGAAGCACGTAACCCCCTGCCTTCTCTTCAAGCTCCTGCTTGCTGTTCTCGGCCATTGGAATAACCAGCATTTCTTCGACGTTCGTCGTTTCTGAAATATCTGTTGTGTACTTATTGCAGGCTGGAATGCCGGATAAGGTCCGTAGAATCCCCGTAATATTGTCGTCATTGGTGCCGGTCATTTGGATTAACTCCCGATCCATGACCCCCAGATCCCGGTAATAGGTGTGACTGGTTATGTCATAAAGCGGGCAATGCGTTTTCTTACAGCCTTCGCGCCCCCAGCAGTAATATTCAATCTTGGAAGGAACAATATATGGCGTATGACGCTTACCGGCTACCATGACGCGGGTTTTAATCAGCTTGCCGGTTAATTCGGCGTCGCCGGTTTGGGATAAGTGAAGTGTCTCCGCAGTTTCTGCAGATTGTTCGCCCTTTTTAATGCAGGGGCAAAGACTTCCGGCACATGCTACCTTATCGTATTCCTTACTACCTGGGCGCTTCTCACCGTGAAGACTGCGAATAAAGGCACAGCCGAAACGGTAGTTATTTTCCTTGTCATAAACCGCTTCTACGACGCTGCGGGTATTGGCTGCGCGTTGCTCTACATCGTACCGACTGTCCGCGCTGGTGTGCTTCTTAACCCATTCGTCGAGAATCCTTACTGCTTCTTCCTTGCTATGACCGGCTTCCTTGTAGTACGCGGCCAGTTGCACCGTAGCCTGGTTCCGGTCACCGTCTTTCTTCCACCCAGATTCCATAATGTCCATAACGCACACCGGCGGGCGGTCTTTGCGGAAATTGAATTCCTCTTTCGCGTACCGGTCGCTGGACGTTGCCATAGCTTCGTTCCACTCTTGTTCCTTGGCCGCGTAAAACGCTGCAGCATCTACACGAAGCGCTAAATTATCGGCTCTTACTTTGGGATCAATTACCGGCTGAATACGGGGCATGCTGGCTTTATTTTTGATATCCTCCAGCGTGAGGGTCCGTAGTTCCTCCAGGCTTAATTCAATTTTGAATTTCTTCGTTCCACTGTGTACCGAATTCGGTAGTCGCAGCATGCGGTGATGGGTATAGACCGCCAAGTCCAGCGAACGCAATTCCAGGCGGTGAATAAGATACCCGGCTATATGCTTGTAAATCTTATGCAGGTCAGCTCCAGGCTTGATTCCAAAGGCTTGATAATTAATTAGAGCATGGAAACCCTTGGACCCGGAGAAGTAAAGACTTATATCGGTTTCCTGGACGCCCAGCTCATTCATGAAGAATTCAACCAGTTTAATTACATCCGATTGGCTGACCGCCGGATCAGTCTTGTAATCCAGATCAAAGTACAACGGGGCTATGAATACTTCCCCTTTGGCTCCCTTTTGCTTTGAAGCAAAACGCTGAACCGTACAAAAGCAGTTATAATTATTTGCCACTTCCTGCTGGTAGGTCAGTACACCTTCTGGATACTTAACCCGCGTCCAGCCGACCGCCCGACCGTCTTCATTTGTGTGCCAGGCGTCAACATATTCATATTCTGTGTGCTGTGGTTCTCTTGCCATGTATTGCCCGCCTTCCCTTATAAACCCACTATTTTAGGCTGTAGAATAGGGCCAGGCATTGCCCGGCCCTGCTGTCTATTCCGTCGGTCGTTTACTCTACTTCAATGCCATAGTCTGCAGCACTGAACATTCCCAGGCATTCAAACTTAAGACCCAGGTACGTATCCTTCGTTCCCTTACGGTCACGTTCCTCAGTCCGCATACGGGTTACGACTTTATTCGCTCCAGTACGGGCTGGTACTCCGGCCGCCTTTGCTTTCCCATCGAACAATCCCATAGCGTAGTTACCGAAGCCGTAGGTATCGCCCTGCGGGAAGGACATAAGGTACACGGTAGGTGCTTGATCCGGTCCCAGGGTAGGTTCGCCATTCAGGGATACCGGAACAAGGAAAGCGGTCAGGCGCAGCTGAATGTCCCTTGTGCTGTATCGCTCCTGTGCTTCTGGGTTCTGCATCAGCCATTCTTCCAACGCCCTATCTGCGTCCTCTTCGATTGGCTCAGATACAATTAATACACCATCTTCCGGGCTGTCCTCTTCTCCCCAGAGTGTGTACCGCTTCTGGGCCTGGGCAATCACAACGTCCAGCACATCCCCGAAAGTGACCGATTCGTCCCGGGCTTCCTGGAAATTGCCCTTCTTGTTAATCTTGATGTACTGCCCCATACGGACATAATCCAGGTCCAAACCTTCGTTAGCTTCCAGGAAGTCTTCCTGCTTATTTTTGATAGCAAGGGCGATATAGTTCGCATTGGTAACTGTAACTACTGCGGTTTCTGCTGCAGATTGGACTGCGACCTCGGTAGTCGTACCCTCAGTTTCTTGTCCTGCTGCTTGTCCTTCGGTTCCTGTAGTTTTCATTGTGTTGGCTCCTTCTCAAATTATAATTTTATATAGTAAAGGCTTAAGCCTAGTACCACCATTACATACATGTAACGATACTGTTAAAAAAATTTACAGGGGAAGGCTGCCGAAGTTCAGAAAGTCACCTTTCAGAAAGTCATTGACTTTATCCCTATGACTCTTTTTCTTCTTCGGCACAACCAGCCCCAAGCGCTTGTAAACACTGCGACGGCTGTAGTATTGATCCTGAAATATGCCGACATTAAAGTCTACATAGTCGTACCATACGGCGACCTTGTTCGGATTCTGCGGATCGGGGCGCTGTATTCGGCCTATGGACTGCTCCACACTGGCCCCGTTGCTGCTTATCCTCGCGTCTCCCCGGGACGGGGTTACCAGGTGACCCCGGGACAGGTGCGGCATGTCCAGGCCTTCCCTGGCCAGTGCGCCGGTAGCAAAGATAATATCAATCTTCCGGCTGTAGGCTGCGGCCATGATCTCCTTGCGATCCGTGCCGGTAACCTTCCAGTCTTCCATTTCTTGATCGGTATACTGCTCGACCTTGATCTGCCAGCCGTGGGTCGCATGATCGCGGGCATCTACTGCCCCAGGATTTGCGTCCAGTATAGCTTCCCTGCTCTTACCGTAGCCCCTGGCAGCCTTCTTCCAGGTGTATTGGCTTATGCCGCCGTGAACAACGGCCATACGGGGAATCACGCCCCCCAAGCGCGGCCCGGCAATCTCGGTCACCAGGTCCCGCAGCTTGAACAAGTACCGAATACTGTCAGCCAGGACAATAACCGCACCGCCCTGGGGCGAAGCTTCGATACAGCTTTCCAGAATGTTTTCCGCGACCAGCGCAGCGCGGGTATCGTCGGCCACAAGGTCCTGAATCAGTTCGTTATACCGGATATCTTCGCCGCCTGCGTCTACGTTATCTTCGGCGTTTTCGTCAGTAGGTCGCTGGTGTTCGGTGTAAACAAACCGTAATTCTGGAAGGACAAGGTTACCAGCTTCGTGCAGTGCTGCACGTTCAACTTCATAACATGCTGGGCCGATCCCGTTATACATATAAAATTCCATGAAGTCCTTGCGTTTTGGGGTCGCTGTGACGCCCAGGAAATACTTAGCATTGAATTTACCGGCTGTCTCAATAAACTGAATCGCCGGGAAGTGATGGGCTTCGTCTATGACAAGCGCCCCGATCAAACTATTAAGCGTAGCGACCAAAGTCGGATTTGACGCCAGGGTCTGGACCGTGGCCACAAAGACCTTTCCGTCGCCCCATTCAATCTTACCGTCTCCAATGATCCCCACCCGGCCCACGCCAGGCATATACTTCTTGGCAGCTTCTGCAGACTGCTTAAGCAGTTCCAGCGTGTGCGTCAGCCATAAGGCCGGAACGCCCCAAGCGTGGACCACACTCCAGGCCATCATGGTTTTACCCGAACCTGCGGGGCTTATCAGCACCCCGGCTTTTTCAATGGCTGCAGCAATGGCGGGTACTTGGTAATCCCGGGGAATTACCTCCGGGTTCCAGGGGCCGAAGTCTACCGGACGCCCTTCATTCACGTTCCAGGTGATTACCTTGTCCGGGTTCGTCCCATGTCGCCGGATAATCTCCTGCAGTTCATGTGCGAATCCTCTCGGGACAACCAGGTCGCCCAGTTCATGCGTGTAAAGACTCAGTTTCGCGTCCAGGCCGTAAATGTTCCGACCCCTGTTCTTTTTCTTGGCTTCAATATACGCCGGATTCGGCACAGTCAGGGCGTCCGTTACGGCCGCCCGTAGGGGAACGCTGGCCCCCCGAATGCGGATATTATTGCTTATAGTGACCTGCAGCAAGCTATCAACTCCCCTAAATCATATGTGGGCTTCTCTGCGCCCTGCAGGCGGGGCAGCCTGGCGCAGGGCAGCGCCTTATGTGCAAGTTCGGCCGCTGTAATGTATACCCGGCTTTTCCGCTGCATGTAGCGCATGGCGGTAATGAACCGGAAGGCGTAGGCATCATCCCGGCCGGTATTCGGGTCATTGAAGGATACACACACCAAACCATAATTGCGGGCGATCACACGGTCAAAGTTCAGCAGCCCCGTTACCTGGTCAGCTCTCAGGAATCCCAGTTCGAAGCGATCCCCTTCGGTGCGCTTATGCTCCAGCAGCAGGTTAAGGTCTTCCAGCAGGACCAATTCGTCGGCTGGCTCCGTACTGCCCCCGCCATCCTTTAAACGCTTGCGCCAGCAGCCCTTCACCAGCGCCCAGCTACGGCGCATTTCGTCCTGGAATTCCTGACCGCGCTGCTGGCGTTCCTTTTGTAGGTTCCTGGCCATTAGTCGCAGTGATTGCCGGTCTGCCAGGATAGCCGGTACTGGAACGGCTCGGACATGTCTTCCACGCGGCGCGCTCCATAAATACCGTGGCCCATTGGATGGTATCCCAGCTTTGCGCTTACCGCGTCCACCAGCGCGTGGTGTTGATCCGGTGTTACAGTCGCATCCAGGGTTACGTCAGCGATGTGCTGGAGAAGGCCTGCGGTCCGGGATTTGTGGTTCTCAACCTTAACAATTTTCGGCAGTGTTTCGCTCATTACTATCAGCTCCTTCTGGTTTCTCTGAATAAGCTAAAGACGCAAAATATTCCAGCTTGGCCAGAATCTCGTCTGGGGTTTTTCTTGTGTAAGGCTCCCGGGTACCGATCAATCCAATGGCCACGATCAGCAGTTTCCCTTCCGGGGTACTATCGTCAATCTCATTAAACTCTTTCATGTAATCTACTGACCCCCAGCCAGGAACGCCAGCAGGCGGGCCTGCAGTTCCCCTCTTATGCGGACTTGACTTGCATTCTGGACAGCAATTTCCCAGGCGTCCTTCGCCTTGTAAGACTCAATGTCAAGCGCGGCCAGCTGTCCTTCTACCTCTGCAAGTCGCTTACGGCTCTCTTTGCTCACAGTACGCCGAAAAGCGTCACGTGACGTGTCATTATTGAATGGATACTTTACACCTTCCCAGGTAATAAATTTAGGGTCTTCACCGCCGTTCATAATTGCGGCTGCTTCTTCGGCTTTGATCCGATTTTCCAGGTCCCACTTCTCTTTCAGCAGGTCGCCCTTATTTCCGTATGCGGATTCTTTGTTTTGTCCGGTAGCAAGGATATCGTCAATGCTTGCGTCCAAAGTGTAGGCGGTCTGTTCCAGGGCTTCCGGGGAAAGCAGGCGGGAATACTCGGCGGGCAGCTGGCGCGTGACCGTTAAATGCCCCAGAAGGGCTTCTGCTGCAGTCTTTAATTCGTCATGGCCATAGGTCGCCTTAAGGGCGTCCAGGCTCTGCTTAAGCTTATCAGCTGTTTCTGACATTCGGTTTTTTCCTCCTTATGGTGTTACGAGTTCGTATTACTAAAAATTCGCCCCTTTTGAACGTACTGTCATAAGCTCGCTGCATTGTGACAGATCGGCAGTGTGGGCAGGTGACGCTGCTTGCTGTAGGACCCAGCCATTTAAAGGCGGCGGCTAAGTCAAAGGTTCCGCAGCAGTTACCACAGTTGACCGGGTTCATTGTTCTTCATACACTGCGTCTTTAGCCTGCTGCAGCTCTTTCTGCGTAGCTTGCAGGACGGATTCCAGCGCTTGGCGGGAAAAGCTCCCTGCTGGTAAATCCTCCACAGTACGACTAAGGTCAGTTACTTTGTCTTGCAGTTCATTAATTTCACAAGCAATCGTATAGCCAGTCTTCATTCTGAATCAGCTCCTTTCTAACCGGCTGCCCGCACTTCTTCGATCTTGGCCAGGGCCAAGTCGCGGACAGCTGCCGGTATATTATTTTGTTCGGCTATGGTGTCAACAATGGTAGGGATATCAAGCAGCACCCTTTCGCCGGTGCTGGTCTGTACCAATGCCGCGAAAGATTCCATAGCATACTGCCGCTTTTGGTCCGCTTCGATCTTTGACCGGTCCAGGACCTCTTCCCCTGGGGCTGCGCACTGCAGGGGCAGCAGCTTGATTTCGCCGTACATCTTGCCCGTTCTGCTGCCTTCCTTGGGCTTGATCTCGATCAGGGCGACCTGTATCGTGCGGCTTAACTCGGACTGACTGGCTGACAAGCGTGTAAGGCTACCAGGGTTACAAAAGACCTTACCGTCACCCCGGCGGTAAACCCCGTACCCTGTGTGATCATGACCGGTCAGAACCATGTCTGCTTCGGTCTTTACTTCTTGGACCAGGGTAAACTTGTCAAAGGGCGGCGTATGGTCTAACAGCATACCGTGGGATACGTGGACCTTGTAACGGTGTTCGTCTTCTTTAAAGACCTCCGGGCTGTAGCCCCAGCCGTCTACGTCCATCTGTCCGCAGTACGGGGTGAAGGTTAGCATGACTTCATTGTCCGTCCCGAAGTAGATCGGGGCGTCGTCATTGATTACGTGAAACCGGGGTACGATCCGTTCCAGCATCCGAAGGCTGGTATTCCGGTAAGCCTGGATGTTGTAACCTGGGATATCGTGATTCCCGGCCGTTGTGTAGATCGGGACTGGACATTCCTCCAGCAGGTCAGCCAGATCATTTATGACGCTGTTCGCTACGTCCGGCAGGTCGAAGGTATCACCTGCCAGAATCAGCGCTGCCGCGTCATGATCCCGGCACAGCTTAAAGGTTTCCAGCAGCTTGGCTTCCAGGGCTGCCTTGTAATCGTCCTTACGGTTCCTGGGGTTCGTTCCCCTGGCGTGGGGGTCACCGCCGAAAATAAACCGGATCATATTGCCTTCACCTCACTTATCCCTTTGCTGTTCTGCGATACCCTAAGTGAATAGTCCCCGACCGCTGCCAGGTGGTCATTATGCGTGATAAGAATTACCTGGCGGCCCAGCTGTTCGCTGTATTGTTTCAGGAAATAGGCAACATTCGGCGCGTATTCCGCGCTTACGTGCTTCCCTACTTCGTCCATAAGTAGGGGGCCGTCAATCTGCTCCAGCTCGGCCAATGCCAGGCGAAGGGCAAGCGTAACAACGTCTACAGCTCCCCCACCGCGTCCATAGTCAGGACCTACCATCTGGCGCATAACGCCTTCACTATAAAGCCAATACTCTGCGACAGGCTGCAGGCCCTTGACGTCCAGGACAATGTGGAATTGATAACCGCGCTCCGGGAATACGATCTGCAGCGCTTGGGTTACTATCTCTTCCACCCGTCCCTTTACCTGCTGCCGGGCGAATTCGCTGGACTTCTGCAGCAATATTTGCACCTGGTCATTGACCCCTAGCTGCCGGGCTGCCTCAAGGCTGCGTATTTGTGCCTGGTCACGCTCTTGAAGGATCAAGTCCCGTTGTCCGATCCGGGCGGCCAGCTTTTCGCGGGCAGCCCGGATATCGGACTTGATTGCATTTAATCGGATCATGAAGGAACCTCCTTATACCGCCGGTATCAGTGATTCGACTTTATCCAGGTCGGCGGCAATCTTCGCTTCCAGCTTCGCAATTTCTCCGGCAATTGTTTCGGGAGTTACGCCCAATTCCGTCATTTTCACGGTGACTTCTTGTTTTTGCTGCTCTGCAGCCTGCAGCTGTGTTTCTGCAACTGCTTGCGCTCTCTTAGCTTTTTCGATACGGCTTTTGGCTTGTTCGATCCGGGTTTTAATATCCATAGATGGGAATCCCCTTTAACTGGTTTTTAGTTTTCAATGAACATGGTTACCGACAGGCTGTTCACATAGCGGACAAATGCCGCCGGAATCCTGCCAGGCCGCGTTTAACTCTTCATCAGCTAACGCGATTTCTTGGCCCGCTTTATCCAGGTCGGCCTGCGCCCTATCCCTGGTTATTTCTTTCACGCTATATATCTGCCGCATTTCTTTAAGTGGCTGCAGCCGGTCATACTCGGCTGTCAAAGTAGTCAGTACATTGCTTGCCGTGTCGATGCTGGCCAGGTATTCTACGTTTACAACTGCTGCAGTACGCCGGGTTTCAATCTCCCTGTACAAACTCAGCGTCCCGGACATTTCAAGCTGTTTATTCAGCAGCTCGGCAGTATCTGGCAGCAATGATTCGGCCAGGTCCAGGTCCTTCGTTTTCCCTAAAATTTCCTTTGCAGTCTTTACGCGGTCTTCCTGGCTGTGGTATTCTTGCCCTAATAAATAAATAGATGATTGCCGGGCCGCTGCGGTCGCTACTTGTTGTAGTAACCAGTCAGCTGATTCTAAGCCGTCATACTCTTTAATCTGTTGGGTAAGGTTCTCTACTGTGGCGGTAGCCCTTCCCAGCTGGCCGTACAAGTCCAGAAGCGTGTCGTAGCGCTGCTGGGCTTTTTCTATTGCCTTTAAATCTTCTTCCAGGCTTGGCAGTTCTGAAAGCTTGTCCAGCGTTGCAGCGGCTTCGCCTAATTGGTTGTTCGCCCGGTCCAGCTGCAGACGCAGCGCCAGCATATCGCTTTTTGCCTCCAGGTCTTTTTCTATCTGGCCAGTGATCCATTCAACCGCTTCAATCTGTTTGCTTAGGTCCTCCAGGTCTTGATAGTCCAGCAGCTGCATTACCTTGCGTTCATATTCCTTGTCGGCGGCGGCCTTCTCGTTTCGCGCAGCGTATGTATCCTTCGCTACCGACTTGAGCGCCTGGTCTATTGCTTCTGTTCCGGCCAACTTCCCTAATACCTTTGCCCCTACGCTGCCGGGCTGACTGATAATAAAAGGTGGGTCCAACTGATAAGCAAAATTTAAGTCAAAATCCAGTTCCGGCTTCCCTTGTGCATCCCTGCCGTAAATAGTGCTTCTGATGCCCAGCGCTTCCTTCACAGCTTCCGGGACTTCGGCTTTTTCAAATGGTTCATCGTATCCGGTTACCCAGTATTTCGTCTTGCCCTTTCGGCGGGTCTTCGTGATCTCAACGCCATTGTCCAGCGTTACCCTTACCCCGGCTTCCTCTGCCTGCTGGAGTATTTCACCAGCAGAATTTCGGATCGTGTGCAGGAATTCTTCGCCTGACGGTTCACCTTTAGCCAACCAGCGAAAGGCCCGGAGTGTCCCCGAAGTTTTACCGCCGTCCGAAGGTCCCGTTATTACTGTAAGGCCCGGGGCCAGCTCGTACTGGGTCGATACATGCGATTCAAACCCCCATACTTCTACGGCCGTTATCTTCGGCATACGGTTATTCCCTCCGATTCTTTTAAGATGCGCTGTTCAGTTTCTCGGCTGTTCTCCTGCGCCTTGAAACTCTGAACAGCCTGGGCAACTTCCCAGCCCTTCATAAGTCGGCTTGCATAGAACATTCTACTTTGACCAGTAGGGTGCTTTGCTAACTCACTGCCTTTACCGCTCATTTGCTTTTTCACCTCCTTTCATGCCTGGCGGTTCTTATTCCTCACCTACAGCTGCGGCCGTTGCTTCCTTCTCAGAAATGAATTCTTCAAAATCCAGCTCGTTATCTTTGCAATATTCACGAAGCTTTCCCATGAATACTAATCCGGCTTTACTTTCAGACTTGTTTAACAGCCGGTGCAAATTCGACGCCGGGACACCAAGTTTTCGCGCCAGCTCCCGGTAACCTTCTGAATTCTTTCGAGGATGCTCGGTGCTTTCTCGTGTAGCATCCAATAGTTTCCACAACCTATCTTTATTCAGGTCCATTCTGCAATCACTTCCTCCCCCGGCTTAGTAATCGTTAACTGTATGTAACGTTGCCGCATTCAAAATTTAGCACATCCGTTACATGCAGTCAACAATTTCCGGCAAAATATTTATACTGTTATCTGGGTGTAACAATTTCTTTACGTATAACTGTTGCCTACATGTAACAATATGTGTATAATCGTTATCAGAATGTAACAGTGAAGGAGTGGCCAATACGTGTCAGGATATGATAAGGATAAGTTTGCAGAATTACTTAAGCAGGCTATAGGAAAGCGATCTATGAATAAGTACGCAGAAGCTGCGGGGGTATCCAATGCTCACGTTTCCCGCTTATTGCGGGGATTGCTTGATAAAGCCCCAGAGCCTGAAACAATCCGAAAGCTGGCAGCAGCCGCACACAATGAGGTTACATATGACGCCCTAATGGAAGCAGCCGGTCATTTTTCCACTGAATCACTACAGAAACGTCTAGCTGCAATGAAACAATTACAGAATGAAATGCTTGAAGCAGATATTCAGGCCCAACATAAAGCACAGGATGTACAAAAAGCTGCTAGTGACCTTTCAGATGCAGAAGCCGAATTAAGAGTGCTTGAAGCACTTGAAGCCGCCGGTGCCGATCCTGTTACAAGTTTTATTCGTGTACCGGTTCTTGGTAGCATTGCTGCCGGACAGCCTATCCTAGCCCATGACCATGTATTGCAATATGATGTGATTCCAAACCCAGGATATAAAGATGGTGAACTGTTTTTCTTAATCGTTAAAGGAGACAGCATGATCGGTTCGCGGATATATGAAGGCGATAAAGTGCTTGTACGGGTACAGCAAGAAGTCGAAGACGGGCAGATTGCCGTGGTTAATGTAGACGGAGAAACGGCAACATTGAAGCGCGTAAAGCGAATGGACGGGAAGTATTTACTTTTAGCTGATAACCCGAAGTACGAACCCCTACTGATTAATTCAGACAAAGCGCGGGTATGCGGAAAGGTTATCCAGGTTGTTTTCGATCCAAACAAAAGATTTTAAGGGGGAACGGCTGTGGTAGTTGTTAATATGGACATCCAGCCCATTGTAGACTATTTCAACACTGGCCAAACCGTCTATTATTTCAAAGGCACAGTCAAACCGCAGACCGGCTTTCGTGTAGCTATTTATATTCGTGTATCAACAAAGCTGCAGGAACATAAATTCTCGTTACGGGCGCAAATACAAGAGCTTACCCGCTATGCGGATCAAACAGGCTGGGATACCATAGCTATTTACCGCGACGTCGATAGTGGCGGCAAGTTGGATAAAAAAGGCCTTAGCCAGATGCTTGACGATGTTGAAGACGGCACTGTAGACGTTGTACTGTGCATTGAGCAAGACCGCCTTTCCCGCCTGGATACCGTAGCCTGGGAATACCTTAAAAGCCAGCTGCGCGAAAACAACGTCAAAATTGCAGAACCCGGAAGCATTACAGACTTAACGAATGAAGACGACGAATTCATAAGTGATATCAAAAACCTAATAGCCAAAAGAGGAAAACGCGCAGTAGTAAAGACTATGATGCGGGGTAAACGGCAAAGAACACGCGAAGGTAAAGGCTGGGGGAAGTGTCCCTGGGAATATACATACGATAAGAACACCGGCCGCTATTCAATTAATGAAACCTGGTCCTGGGTTATTGGCTTTATTGATAACCTTTATATCAACGGGGATGAACAAGGAAATAGACTGAATGATACTCAAATTGCTGCCAGGCTATCGGCCAAAGAAAAAACGCCCTCCGGTAAAGATTGGGGGCCACATCATATTCGCCAACGTTTAACCTCAAAAGCCTATCACGGCATATTTGAAAAAGCTTTCGCCAATGGTGAGACTGTAACGAAGCCCGATATTTACCCGAAGTTGCGGACTGAACTGACTTGGGAAAAAATTCAAACTATACGTAATAAGAAGCAAAAAGACAGCCCAGCTACTGTGCCGCATATCCTACGTAATATAAATACGACTTGCGGATACTGCGGAAGACAGCTTTCCATAAAACAAAGCCGCGCTACAGGCAGTAATCCCCAATTCTATTTCCAGCATGAGCATAAGCTTACACCTGCCTGCAGCTTCACTATGAACAGTATCCGAATAGACTTTAATCTGGATCGGGCTTTTAACAACATACTGCATAGCGCAGATTCAGCTGCTCAGTATATCCGATTCGATTACCCGGCGGCAGACATAGAGAAGGCAGCCACAGAGCTGGCCGCATTAAATGAGCTACTGCAAAACACCCAGGATAAACTGGATAACCTGCTGGCGCTGTACATTGATCCAGATAACGCATTTTCCAAGGACGCATTAAATAACATGAAATCTGGACTACAAGCCGAACGTACCGCACAGCAGGCCCGTAAAACGCAACTGGAAAGCTTAATAGCAGCCGGTTCTGCTCCACTGCTAAATCATGAAGCCGTCCATAACTACCTATCTGCAAATGTCCCAGACGATTTACAGGGGTATGAAAGAATGGAACGCATTACCCGCCTATTTTCGTCAGGGGTATTGTATGAAAATAAGTATGTGCTGCTGGGGCATGTTGAAAGCAGCCCCTTACAGATATCCATCCCTGTTTCCCCCAACCCCTTCGGTAATAAAAAATAAAGGTGCAGCTAGGGTATCCCCGCTGCACCTTTATTTTATGGGCTTAACAACTTATTCCAGTATATGCTTCCAACCCGACCGGCTGCCCTCCCTTTTGAAACATGGTATGCCCTATCTGCTTTTCCAGCTCCACATACGTTTTATACAGCTTCGGATTCTTCTCCGCTCCATGCCGCAGATCGTTAAGGCTCCCCATAATACAGAACACACAAGATAGGCGTTCATTCCGTTCATAGGTCCAGAAGGGCTTCTGGCCAGCTGCTTCAATCTCCCTGAATACTTCTTCGGTTGATAGGTCGAAGATCGGCAGCCAATCGTATACCGTCCGTTTTACCCGGCCGTCTACGGTTTCCCTCTTATTGACGGTCAGCGCCTGCTTCTTTGCTCGGGCTTTGGATTCAGCTGCCCGGATTCCGGTACAGTTTACCGCAATAGACGCACCCCGGGCTTTCAGATCGGCCCGGATAAATTTCATGATCGGATCACGCTTAAGGTCACTGGTGCATTGTCTGCAGCTGCTTGACGGCCACATACCCCGGGATTCGACCATGCCCAGAAACGTCTTAGCTGCCCGGACGATATGCACCGGATGCCGGACGTTATCCCGGATATGCTTCTGGATGCCTGGCCACTCTACCCAGCCCAGGTCTGCATGGACCACTACCAGGCGATCAGCAGGCAGAACGTCCTGTAACCGGGCGTACATAGCCTGGGAATCCTTCCCGGCAGAATGAGAAACGTAGAAGACGGCTCCCCGGTCAATCAGATCGGCTATAGCTTGCGGTAGTGTATACATGGCAATTCCTCCAGTTGTAGATTTACGGATATCCGCGACGCTTCACAGCGTTTCGGCCGGTGTCCCTCCGGCCATCGTCAGGCGGTTAAGTTAATGCGGCTTCTAATGCGTTCTTCTGAATTTGTTCAGCTACTTGTATAACCCATGTATAGTGTCCGCTCACAATAACCTCGTCTGGCGCTTCTTCGTCCTCCACGGCCATTCTTAGTTCATGCTGCCCCTTACTGAATGCAATGTAAAAGTAATCTTGCCCAATATAAAAGTTGTCCATTTTTCCTCCCAGGTTAAAGCCCTTCGGCTAAATTTTATGTGGCTCAATACTGATAACTGCCAGGTAACCCGGTTCATTCTGATAAGCCTGCTCTGCGATAAATAAAGCTTCCTGCTGTGTTTTGCCTTTCTGTGTGATTTCACGGTTCGGCTCATTTCTAAAATGCACTTCAAATTCGTAATTGTTCAATTCTTCCATTCTGAACCCTCCTAAAAAGCATCGTTACTTCCATGTAACAATAATATCAAATCGTTACATAGAAGTAAAGACTTATTTTACATCTAAACAACAAAATAGAACCCGCCAGTAATGGCGGGCAGTAGCATATGTCAGTTTGCAAAAACAGCCTTCCGGCAGTACCGGCACTTCTTGCAGTCTACAGCGTCAGGGCTTTGCTCTCCTATGGTATCCGGGTCAATAGCGCCTGCAAGGCTGCAGCCGGTCCCGTTCTTTCTGCCGGGTTCGTATAGGTGGACCTGGGGCCGACCTATGTACCGCACGGTTTGAACCAGGCGCGGCTGCTCCACCTGTTCGACGACTACCGGCGCGGCTGCTGGCGTAATCTCCAGGTAAGCACTGACAGCCGCCACTGCCTGCGGATCAACCAGGCTCAAAAGCTCCAGCGCCTTCGCTGCTCTCTCAGGATAAGCAGCTATATAAGCCTTGTGCATTTCCTCCAGCAGCTCCCGCTGCCCTGTCTTAGGCCCCAGCACCATAGCCTGCGCCCCCAGCAGTAACTTGAATGTGGGCAGTATCTTCGTGCTGTAAACCTCCGCTTTTTCACCTGGAACCAGGCGTACACCTTTTGCCATTATAGGTCAGCTCCCTTGCTGTTGTTTATATGTAATGTTGATTATATGTAACAGTATAAGCTGCGAAAGTAAAGAAGTAAATACTTCGGATGAAATAAAATATATAAGAATCGCCCAAATTGCAGCAGGGGTATTATCTACATGTAACGACAACCAAACCCAGAAAAGAAAAAAGTACCCCCTTAACAAAAAGGAGTACTCTTATATATTTAATACCTATAACAACTATATAATATAAAACTATTATTATTATTTTTATTATATATAGTATTATTATTTTCTTTTAAGTTACCATTTAATTACAAAAGAGCTGACAACTCTTTAAACTCGTCGTCAGTACATCGAACGTGAACGCTGTAAGGCTGCTCTTTAACCGTCACAGCTAAAACCGCTGTAGATGTATCTTTGCGGCGGCCGCCAAGCGCTGCACCGGCTATGGTCCCGATCCCTGGAGCTAAGACGGTTCCGACAATCGCACCGGCGGCGGCTTTGCCAGCGCTCCGCTGTCCTGACTCTTGCCAGTCAACCCCCTGCAGTTGTACTTCCTTGCCGTTAATCTTCGTTTCCCCTGTCTGCATATTCCGGCTGAATTTTATTTCTTTGCCTTTTACTCCTGGCATCCCGCCGATATACTCCAGCTTAATGTCTTTCGTATATGCCGCGCCTTTAGCCTTTGCTATATCCTTGCTATGTTGTTCCTTCACTCGATCCCAAAACCCCATAAAAGCAGCCCCCTTATTGTATAGCAGTCTTATACGTTATTTTATTCCACATAGTTCCAGACAGCAATAGAAAGGTAAAAAGTCTTTACTACTAATGACACTTGAAACGATATGAATAGACATATAGAATTCAGGGAATAAAATATTCTACGGGAACGTAGAATCACGGCCAGAGAAACCCGGTATACACCTGGTTTACTCGCTTGCGCTTACTCTTATAACAGGGGGCCATTTTTATAAAGGGATTGTACTGTGCAGCCAAGGGCATTGGATACAATGATTGCATTTTTCAGTGACATAGCCCGTTCATCATTAGCCCAAAAGGAGATTTGGCGGAAATCTATCCCTGTTTCGCCTGCCAGGTCTTGGTGATTCCATCCGCGTTCCTTCAACCTGTCATTGAGTAAGCAGCGGCCTAATTCACCGTTCATGCTGCGTTACTCCCTATTAAAGTTTATAGTTTAAACAGGCTTCATTGTAACATACTTCATGGGAAAGGATGGTAGTAAAATGAAAGGATTTTCGGCCTTAGATTCGCACGATAAGCCGTTCTGGGTTCCGACGGACGGCATAGTAACAATACAGCTGAAAGGTCATGTCTTTTCTGTACAGAGTGTAAACAAGAATGGACTACTCCCGAAAAATTTATATGAAATGGTTATGGTGCTTCCTGACAACCTGGTTCGGATCAATAAAAATACGATTATCAACCTAAATTATGTAAAAGAATTCAGAAAGCCGAATGTAGTTCTAATTACAGGGGATATCCATACAGTTTCACGGCGCAATTTAGCTAATTTTCGACAAAGATTTGCTAATTTATGACATGATTGACCGGATAAAAACTTTAACGGTACTACATTCCCGCGCACATTCGACAGACTTCACATTCCGCTAGTAGTATATTAGGCTTATTCAACTTAGGAATGGAGACATGCACAATGCCCGCAACTAAAGCACTTATTACGATTCTTGAATCTGTTATGGAGTACGCCGGGGAAACGCAAGAATTAACGGAAAGTGAAAAGGGGACGATTGTAAAAAATCTGCATGAGGTATGCGCAATTATGGACAGGTATACATACGGATTGACAAAATAAAAAAGCCCGCCAGCAAGAGCTGACGGGAATCGAAGGGATAACCTGGCATTAGGGCTTCGCCTGCCGCCAGGTTATTTTTTTATGTTATCTACTTTCTCGGGGTCGGTAGAATCGAACGTGCTGTAAACCCCGGCAATGCCCAGGATATAGCAGACGATATCCACATACAGCTGGTAGTCTCCTGCTTCCGGTGCTACTCCGAAGTTCTGCAGCGCCCGGTACAGCAGGGCAGCGATAGCCGCCAGGAAGACCGGATTTACCAGGCGTTTCTTCACCTTGTCCCACTTGCTAACGACGACAACCTGCTTTGTTACGATTTTCTTGGTCACGGTAATTCCTCCTTATTGTTTTTCCATACCGGCAGCGACGCGGGCAGCGTTTGCCAGCTGGTTCTGCCAGTTCCGCAGGTTCAGCTGCTTATCGGCTTCGGCTTTGTCCCCTTTGGCCAGTGCGGCCTTGTACGCATCGTTATGTTTGTTCCAGGCGGGGCTTAAATAGCTGTCAATGATTGTCTGGGCGAAGGGTTTAAACTGTGCTTGCGCTGATTCAAGTTTTGCCATGTCTTCGTCTTCCTCCTTTTTGGTGGTCAGGATCGGATTCAGTACCGGCACGAATGCCGGATTAAGCTTCTTATCCAGGCCGTAGCCGGTGTACGGGTATTCCAGGTGCGGCTTGTCTACCAGGGTCTTCCACTCCCCGCCCCACTTGAAACCCAGCCGCTTCGCTTCCGCAATCGCCTTGACGATATCCGCCCGGGCATAAGCGTTGTAATCCGTTGCTGTGCCGGTGACCGGTACAAAATCCAGCGCCTGGCCGACCAGGTGATAACTGCGCAGCGTTTGACTGGCTCCTTTGGCTACGTTTGCCTTCTGTGTGGCCAGGTCCCGGATCGTCTCCGTGATAAGTAGTTCAGCTCCGATGGCTTCGCAATACTCATACCAGGCAAGCGCGGCCCGCTGCGTGTTTGGTGCAAGCTTGGCCAACGCTTCCCGGTTCCGTTTGTCGTATTTCATGGCTTTTCCCCTTTTCTTGCCGGTTTCAATACGTCCCGGCCTGGTTATGTTTGATTTATAATCCTTTGGTTGTCAGGTATAGGATAAGCGCCCCCAGCGTTGCACCTATAACGTACTTACCGAAGTTAAGCCAGGCGGTTTGCGCTTGGCTTCTTTCTTTTGTACCGGCCTGCCGCTCCTGGCTCTGCCCCTTTGTGATCTGCTGCAGCAGGTGGGCGCTGTCCTTTGTCATTTGCTGGACCATCGTAAAAAGGCGGCTGTTCAGCCCCTCCAGGCTTGTATGCAGCTGGAGAACCAGCGTTTTCGTTTCGGTCTGCTGGGTGGTCAAGGCTTGATAATTCAGCTCCAGCCGTTCAATCTGCTTTGCATGCCATTCCAGCTGTTGCTTCGCGTAGACACTTTCCGCATTCAGCCGGGCGATATGTTCCCCGTATTCCTCCGGCAACGGGATACGCGGCCCAGCGTTAACGTCTGTAATTATCTCCGGCATTGTCGTTAGCCCCTTCCCAGGCATAAAAATAGGCCCCGCAGGTGTACGGGGCCTTTCTCTATTTATATTTGACTACGCCAAAAGTCCGAAGGCGTAAACCTCTCGATAACTTTCAGCGGTATTCGTGAAGCGTACATACACGGCATCCGAAGCAGCGGTCAGCTTTACCTGGCCGTCGGCTACGGGGATCATGTTCGCGGCCGTGGCCCCGACCTCTACCGTAACGCCGTCCTGGGCTTCCAGGTACAGCCGGACAATACCTGCCGACTTGCCTAGCGGCAGCTTGACCGTCCGGCACATGCCGCCGGGATGTATGGCCAGCAGGCCGTCTCCCAGGTTCGCCGCGTGGTCGGCCAGCTCTACTGCGAAGCTCTCCAGGGCAAAGTCTTCGTCATAGTACGCCAGGTCCAGCCCTGGATAGGCCTTCTTGATGCTGGAAAGCTTGGCGGCCTGCAGTTCCTGGTACGTGAACAGGCTCGGCTGCTCCGCGAAGTTAACCTGGTACTGTTCGACGTTCGGTTCCAGGACCGGTTCCAGGTCCTCCCACTCGGTAGCGATCCGGGTAGTATTGCTCATAGGGACCTTACCTTCGTCTGTTACCAGGGTATATTCCTGGGTGACCTCTTCCCAGGCTGTGACGATCCGGTCGGTAGTGACTTCGTTCACCGTTTCGCTTCCGTCTTCCTCCAGGATCGGCTTGCCATAGTACAGCAGCTGGCCGTCTTCGTTCGTCTTCTGCTTCTCCCCGTTTACCCAGGGCAGCAGCTTGGTTACTGTGACCGGAAACGGAAGGGCCAGGCTATATTCCGCAGGACCGGCCGGGCGGTTAAGCCCGGTTACCGTGTGATCTTGGCGGCTGAATATTACGTTATCCATATGCGTCAATCCTCCTTATAGTTTGACAAGTGGACGACCTGGAAGCCGGAAGAATACATGGACTGTGCCGCCCCCGATACCTACACTTGCCAGCTGTGACCGTTTCCGCAGCGCGATCCGCAGCACCAGTTCCCCGTTATACTGCTGCAGGACTGGCCAGCCGGATAAAAATTCCGCAGCCTTTGCCGCCCAGGCTGGAATGCCGTCAGTGTACTGTGCATCTACGCGCCCGGTGACCAGAGCAGTATCAGCCGCAACATACCGTATTTGCGGCGTTGCGCCCCCGCCCGTAGTGTAAGGCAGCGTACCGATTAAGCTTTGCGGGTCAACCTTGTAATTAAGATCATCCCCGGGACCCAGTAACCGGCTGATAGCGTTCAAGTAGTAATTAAGGCCGCCATCTGTGCCAGCATTCGTACCCGCCGTAGTGATAAAGCCATGGATTCCGGTCAGTACATTAGTTGCCCCGGATAGCGTGGCCGATGCCTGTATCGCGAATTCTTGGGTAGGCAGGTACTCCCCGATAACTACAATGCCGTTATCTTCGTCATTGCCCCAGAATAGGCTTTCCACTTCGCGGGTTACCTTTCGGACATAGAGCACACCGCCCAGGCCAGCGTCGCGCCGGGTGTTTTCTGGGGTTAGCACATCGTAACCAGCCCGGGAAACAACTTCAAAAGATACCGTTATATGATCCACATACAGGACCGAAGGCGTAGTACCATCGGACGCGGCGGTCGTCGCCAGGAAATAGACGAAACCGTCGTTATTTATGCAGGTAGTCATATCAGTCCAGGGGCCGTTAATTTGGGCTATTGCGTTCGCCGGGTTAGAAGACCGCAATACCCAGGCAGCCGTATTCCACTGGTACAGGGCGGCAGAATTGCCCGCTGGACCGCTGCCATACGCCGACACACTGCAGGTTACTTTGCTGTGATTCGACCGCAGCCAGCTTACCTTCTCAGCCGTTGTATACGCTCCGGGAATCTTTCCGTACTTATCTTCATAAGCGCGGATAACGTCTATAGCTATGAAGGCTGTAGCCTGCTGACCATTCACCGAAGTTGTAATAACTTTCAGGGAATTATCCAGTTGCTTTACAGCGTCGTAATCTCCCTGAGAAAACTCCGTGCCGGGTGCGCCGATAGTGGCCGCTGTTCCGTTAGTCGCTGCATAAAGCTTATGCGGGTTAACCGTGGTACTTCCTGCGATCTTCCCGACAAAATCGTCAGTTAGGGCTACCAGGCTAGGTGTCAGCTTTTTGCCGTTCGCTTCACCGGTCAACACGGACGTATATACCTGGTAAAGACCGCCCTGTCCTGCAGCCATGTTAAGGCTGTATTCGATTATGATATCCTGGGCCGCCAGGCCGCCAGGTAAAGTTCCCAGGGTGACTTCGGCTTCATTCTTCGCTAGGCCTGTCCAAGTTCCCGAAACTGTCGTCGATACTCCGGCAATTATAGCCCGAACTACAGGGCTGGAAGTGCTGGCTGTAATCTCGTACAAAGACTGGTTTGCATACCTGTTAACCGTCATAACACTACTCACAGTTATAGTATTTGTAGCGGCATCTATAGCCGTTACCGTTGTACTCTCAAAATCCCCAAAACCAGAAGAATCACGGAAATATACAGCATCAGAAACGGCTAGGCCAGCTACTGAATCTAAAGTTAATTGATTCGTGGTGTTACTTAGTATTTTAGCCCGCGCAGTGTCCGCATCCGTGATCCCACTGATAGTTTCCCCAGCCAGTCCCTTAACTTTGATTTTGTCTCCCGCTTCCCACGCTGCCGTATTTGTGCCGGACCCCTTGGTGACCGTGATCCCGGATTCCTGGGTCGCGTTCTTTACCTTGGCCGACGCGTAGGTTTTCTGGCTCGTCTGGGCGTCGGAATTGACCCGACGTTGATAATTAAAGGCTGGTGTAATATCCGCGTAACCTTGGCTAAAATCGGCCGGTAATGTGGCAAAGACCGCGCCCCGGTCTACCTTACTGATAGCGACGTCTGAATATATAAAATAAGCACTCGGATAAGTTTCATTGCCAGAAGACCCTTCAATCCCGGCGATAGATCGGGTAAGGCCGATCTTAGTAGCAGCCCGGACCAGCGTATGAGTTAAGGTAAGCATTAGGTTACCGTCAATGTACAGGTTAATCGTGCCGTTATTGTAAGTTAGTCGAAAGTGCGCCCGCTTTGATGCTTTGTTTTTAGCTGGCGTATTTACCGAAGTTGTAGTGCCATAGGCGGCTGTAGCTGTAACGGTTTGAATCTGAACCGTGTCGAAGGTGGTCGGATTGCATAGTAAGCGTAGCAGCCCCAGGTTATTTGTATCCCGGATTTCTGCGATTGTTCGGGCATCCGAAGCAATGGCAGGTCCTTGGCTCAGGTCCAGGAAGAATTCCAGCGTGAAGACCGTACCCAGGCCGCTTGTCGGTATCAGATCGGTATACTGCGCCGCTGCAGCCGATGGGGTTCTATAACCGGCTCCAGTAGGCATAGGCTGAAATCCACTACCATTCTGACCCATAGGGACGGTTGTCAGGGTTCCTACTTCAGCAGTAACCGTGCTATCCATCGAAGCATAAAAAATATGATTTGCGTCTAAAGGCGTTTTCTTGATCCCTACATATGTCTTTCGCATAGCCAGGGGCCGTTCAACCTGGTTAGCGCCCCGCAGTACCTGGTCCAGGCCGTCGATCAGCAGCTGATCGTAGGAAGGGGCCGCCAGATAGGTTTTATGCCGCAAATCGGTGATATCCCGGAAGCTTACGATATTAGAGAAAAGACCGTCCGGGCGGTCACTTTTAGATAGTATCCAGGTCTGTCCAGTTACCCCCACCTGGAAACTGCCGGTGTTATTTGAGGACTCTTTCACGGTTACCAGCGTTGCGCTGTCAACGGACACTACATCCAGCGTAAAGGATGTACTGCCCTGGCGGGCCAGAACATCGCCTACCCTCATACCGGCCGTGCTTGGCACAGAAACCTGTCTAACCTCTTTCGGATTGAAGGAACCGCTGGCGCCGGTCAGTGTGGTAGTTAACACCTGGTAGAAGTCACGCGCCCCGTTCGGGTTATTCACGCTGTAGCCGCCCGAATTACGGCGGTTAATCTTGGCTAGTGGAATCGCATAGACAAAACCGTCATACGTTTTCAGGGCGCTTTTACTGGTATCAGACCCTGTTCCAGCAACCCATAGGCCCATATCAATAATCGGCGCGGTACTTTGGTAGTTAGCACCGTAGGATGGCCGGAATACATTAATCAGCAGGTTTGCGGAACTAATCGAACCGACAACGGCCGGGATCGGTTCGGTTAGGCCGCCCTGCGGTGTGATATTCGTGTGATTCGTGTTATCACTCCAGCCAGTATAATCCACGCTTGCATAGGTCTTACTAAAGTCAACCCCGGCTACAGCTCTTACCCTGCATTTCCAGGCTTGTGTCGCTTGATCCTTCCAGGCTTCCAATAGTAGCAGATCGTCGCGGGACCCTTCCGTAGGTGGGTCGGGTAATACGATCTTATGCAGGCCAGCAGATACCCCTGTAAATGGGACAAAGTTTTCGCTATCCTTGCTGAATCGAACGACGTTACCGGCAATCAAAAAGCTATTCGGCATCCGTGATCCTGGCATTGCTATAGCATTGATCCCCATGTAGTACCAAACGGCGGCCGGGACCTGCAGCTGCCCTCCGGGTATTGTTGCACTGTCGGAAAACGTGGAATTGATTGCTGGGGTATCTAACACGCCGCTGTAAGCCGACACTGCGCCCAGGTCGCTAGGTGTTACGGCCAGGGCATTTGCCAGGCCTTCTTCGATATGGTTCATGTTCTGCGCATTCAGGGGCGTACCCTGCTGCACTACGGCCCCGCTACCGTCTACGATATGATCCAGCCAGGCCTTCTTCGTGTATGGCATGTCTTTGCCCCCTATACTCTTGTGAGTGTGTATTTAAAAGTTATCAACAGCCCATTAAGTGCGGGCTTAGTGATGCTGTCCGGCTGGTCGTCCCAGACCGCGCCGTCCTTGTCGATCACCTGGACCCTGGTCATTGTGCCGCTGACCGTCTCAGCCAGGTAAAACTGCAGCGTGATTACGTCGCCGGTTAGCGTCAGCGTATACGGCTGGACCGTGATATTCTGACCGCCGATTGTAATAAAAGCGTGTGAGATCATGCCCTGGAACCAGGCTTTTGTCTTGTTATGGGCGCTTGTGGTTAAGGCCATTACGTTTCCCCCGTTCCTGCGTTAATTGTGCCAGTCAGCTTGAACGCTGCCTGCTGTGTAATGCTGTAGGTCGCGCCGATCTGCTCCCCGCCGGAATAAGTGACTGCCTGGTTATCCGGCCGGATCGTAACCGGTGCGGCCAGTCCTCCAGCGTACAATGCGCCGGTGATCGGGAAGCCGCCCTGCAGGACCCGTTCGAAGGTCTGCGCGATCCGCTCCCCGCTGGCGTATACCGGCGGCGTGGGCAGGTTGATTACCTTCGGACCGTCATACGGAACGCCGCAGTAAAGCGTATTGCTGGCGAAGGCCTGGAACGGGTAAGAAATGGCCGTGTAACTCCAGCCGATGTTAATCCCGCTTTCGTAGACCCAGGCGGCCCGATATTTAACGCCCAGGTGGGCGTGGATAATATTGTCGATAGCAGCGAACAGCTGCGGGCTGGTATTCGTTTCCCGATCCATAACGATTACTACCTGCATGTTCTCCCGGTCGAATTGCACTTGGACCGGCCGCTCGGTGTATATCTCGGCTACTCCCTTAATCATTGCAGCAGAAAAAGGTGCTTTGCTCCGTATGCGGGCCAGCACCTTTTTGCGGCGTAGATCGTAGGTATTGCCTTCGTCGATTGTCAGGCCGTAACGGGCTTCCCAGAGTGATAACCCCCAGGTCGCGGTCGTGGCTCTCAGCTGCAGCTGTAGGTCGTCTGTAGCAGCGTCCAGGCGGTCCAGCTCATCGGCTATAGCTTGCTGTATGCTGCCATAGGTCTGGCTCTCTTGGTAGTAGCCCGGGGCGCTGTCGATCATGCGCTGGGCGCGTACCGTGGTCATGTCAGGGTCACCGTCCCAGCGACGGCGGCCTGCGCATCTCCTACCGATATGTCCACGGTCCCGCCGTTCAGCGTTAAGGACGTCCAGTTCATGACGCCCGGTGTCGTAATCAGTGTAGCCGCGACCTGGTTATAGGCGACCAGGTAAGGCTGGCCGGTACTCTCGTCCACTTCGAACGCCTGGTCTTTCAGATACGCAACCAGGGACGCCAGGAAGGACGTCCGCACCTGGGAAAGCGTGTAGCCAGTCTTTAGGACGACGCTGGCCACGACGTTAATCGGCAGGTTTCCAGCAGCTTCGACGGTGACCGCTGCCCCGAAGGGGGCGCGACCTTCGCCCAGCCCTTGGCTGCCTGGGTCCAGGTAGGCCTGGAGATTGTTGACCACGGTCGGAGTCGCGCCGGTGAAGTCCGCGCCCAGGATCACGACTTTAACCGTGCCGTTACCGTTCCAGCGCGGGATGCACTTCGCTTTCCCTACGCCCTCGTAGTCTTCGGCCCAGCGCACGTAATCGTTTTTGTTCCCGCCGGTGTCTTCGTTCGATACCTTGAACAGATACCGGTCCCAGGCTTCGGCATCCGTTTCCGTGTCCCGCCCTGGGATCGTAACCCCGGCGTCTACAATGCTGCGCACTCCTGGAATCGGCGGCAGCAGAATGAACTGGGTCCCGGTGGCCACGTTCGTAAGCAGCCCGGCCGTTGTGCTGGTCACCGCTACAGAAGCCGTACCGGCGGTATCGAAGGCGGCCACGTTGTCCACGGTGAATTCCAGGGGGTTCCCGTTGTCGTCCAGGATCACTACGCTGGCCGTATGACCGGCGGGGATCACTACCCCGGCGTCTGCTGTGATTGTCAGCAGGCGCTGGTTAGGTGTGGCCGCGATCCTGGCCAGGCCGATTTCCTCCAGGTGGCCGTCCATATACTCCCCTTCCGCGTATTGCGGGAAGGCATTTTTTAGGATCGTATCCTGGCCGATCTGCAGCAGCTGTACTTCCGGTGCAGCCGGGACCACGGTATCGAATACAAAGTCGCCCGGCTCCTTGCGCCACTCTGTTAAGTTCGGATTCGCCAGAAGGCGGGCCTTTATGACGGCTTCGTCTTCTTCAAAGACGGCCGCGTAATCTTCCCGGGTGTTAGCCATTGGATATGTCAACCCCCTCTATCGTCGTCGTGCCATATATGTGCAATACCGTACAGCTGCAGAAGTAAGCCAGTTCGCCCGTATCGGGGGCCTTGTCTTGAATGATTTCAAGGTCCGTTACGTCTGTGATCCAGGGGTCATATACCAGCGCTTCGTATATGTTCCGCTTAAGCTCGCTTATTCTGGCCACTTCCGGCATTTGTTTTATTAAGGTCCACTGGGCATCATTCCCGTATTTATGGTCCAGCTGCGGGTCCTCCAGGTTGGCATAGATGGCGTACAGCCCCCGGATTGTCTGGGTAGCCTTAAGCACAATCTGTTCCACGGCATCCCGGCCGGTGGCGGTAACTACGCCGCATTGTAAGTCTGTAGCAAAATCGCCGGTGATCCAATCGAATACCGGCGTTTTTTCGTCGGCCATGTTGCCGCCCCCTAGTAGTTATTTAAGATCACGTATTTAATGACTTCGCCGTCTTGCATCGGCGCTATGCTTACCCGGTCGCCGGATCGTAAAGACCTGGAGACGCCGCCGCTGCCGTCCGTGTTTAGGACTCCTGCAGGTAAGACCAGCCGGTCAGCTCCATAGGTTCCGGGCATGCCGTCTATCTTTAGGCTGCTGGCGCTCTGCATCGTGGCCAGCGTCACACCGCCGTTTACTTTGGCCAGCAGCGCCCAGCGTCCGGTATTGCCTACGGGAAGGGCCAGGAGTTGGTCTCCGACGCGCAGAGGGTGCAGGGCGGCCGGAACGTCGAATAGGTCCAGGTCCAGCGCCAGGGCCGTGCCGGTCAGGACCAGGGTCACTTCGTCCGGCTCCGTCGTCTTGATCTGCGCAATCTGCAGCCCCGGGCTGCTACCGGCTCCGGCTTCCTTACCCAGGGCTGCCAGCAGCGCCAGCAGGGGCAGCGTCTTGTCCGTCGATTTCCCCATATTCTTCCCCCCTCCTATGTGCCGTATTTCGCTATTGCCGCTTTCATTTCGGGGCTGTAATTCCCCGCGCTGCCTTCGGCGTCCTTGTCCTTCGACTTGTCTTTCGCCTTCTTCGCTTTGGCCTTTTTGTCTTTCTCCTTCTGGGCCGCGTCGTCGAATTGAACCGTCGGAATGTCCGGGGCGTCCTGCAGCTCAAAAGACATTTGTATATCCTGGCTACTCTGTACGGTTTGGGTCACGGCCCGGATATGGTAAGCGCCGAACAGTTGCGTCATGTCCTCTTCGACAAAGATAACGTCGCCGCTATAGAACTGCGGCATAGCTAGTTTGGCGTTGAATCCCTCCATGCTGGCCGTGGTCTTAATCTTCTTTTTCTCAGCCAGCAATGCCGCCGCGTCCCGCTCCATCGTAGCAGCCGCGTCCTTGTCTACTTCTTCAAAAAAGGTCCGCATACCGTAGGCTGCCGCCAGGGCTGCGTCCTTCTTGGTAACCGTCTTGCCGGTATCCCGGTTGACCAGCCGGACCATGTTGTAGTGATCTTCCAGGCTTTCGGTAAAGCTTGCGCCGATCATGTTCACGCCGCGCTGGAAGGCCCACAACTGGGACGGTACGGTCCGTTCAAAGATAGTAGCCCCGAAGCCGGGGCCGTCTACCGGATTGAAACGAAGCCAGTATTTCTTCCCGGTAGCCTGGTACGTTCTGGCCAGCGCGTCGATTATGGCTTTATCTCCGTCGGCTTTCTGCAGCAGCTTTGGGGCTAGGACTGCGCCAGTATTGGCCAGCGATCCGGTTTTAACGCCGACCGACTTAAGCACCTGGGCTATCATTTGAGTAGCCGTCTGATTTTTGAAGTAGTAATCCCGGGGGTTCTTCTTCAAAAAGTACAACGGGTCATAAACTTTATAGGTGACCTGGCCGTTAGCTTCCCAGCCCCGCGTCTCCATAAAGCCATAGAACCAGCGATCCTTCCCCAGGTATAGGTGGACCGCCTGGCCCAGGTAATTCACCAGGCCGTCGGCAGCCTGGACCGTGAAGTCCAATGACCGGCATACGCCGTTAATATCGTCCGATATGCTGGGGAACGACGATAGCAGCGGTGATATGTCTTGCTTGTTAATCAGCAGCTGTATCGTCATACCTTTAGTACCATACCGACCTGGAGTTTATCCGGGTTCGGCCCGATCACCTTTTTATTCGGTGTGTACAGCTTGGCCTTCCACGGCGTCAGGCCTAGCTTCTTCGCTATGCCGGTGATCGTGTCACCCGCCTTCACCTTGTACGTACCTCCAGCCTTCGTACTCTCGGCCGCCTTCTTGGATGTAGCAGGGGCAGCCGTCCGGCTGGCTGGCTGTTTGGCCAGCGATACCGGCGCACCGCCTGGCGTGAGCTTCTTCGGCGCGATCTCCTTAAGCTCCCGGAATGTGACAGTGTAATAAATGTCACCGACCCCATTCGGGGCTTGCCAGGTGAAGGCTTTCAGGTAGACGCGCTTATTGATCCCGGCCAGGGGCCATACCAGCTGTAGGGGCGTTCCCGCGTCCTTCCAACTGGAAAAGCGATTCCGGTAGACCAGGGGGTCCTTAAGGGCGTCTGCCGTGATATCGCAGATACTTGGATCGTGATCCCCAGGGAAAAAACTCTGCCAGCTGATTTCGTCCAGGTCTGACCCGCTCGGAATTTCGACCGTTCCCACATCCAGGATATTAATGGCCGTGGTCAGCTTTTCGCCGTCGGTATACTGGGTGCTGTCTTCTATCGGCCGGACCGGCAGGCCGTGCGGTGTATCGGTATTCGTGTCGATTATGATAATGGCCAGTTTCTCCCGGCCGGTCGTGATTCCCACTATAGCAGCCCCTCCAGTCCGGCTACGCTCAGGACTTCCTTAGCGTCCTGGGCTTTGCGGTAGAATACTTCCATGAATTTTTCGTACAGTGCTTCGCCATCGTCACCCGGGGCAGCCATGATCTGCACCGTGTCTACCAGCTTTTCGATAGTAACCTGGGCGGCTGGTTTAGCCGTCGGCGGCGGCCCCTGTGTGCCTTGTAGCGCCGTTTCATATCTGGCGGCATTATCGCCGCTGCTTTCCGGTTCAAGAGCGCCAGCGAAGCGCTGTACCGGAATCTGGGCCTGTACGTTGTACGTTATGGCTTGCGTCTGCTGTTGGACTTCCTGGGAAGGAATAGCAGCGGTTATCATCTTGGCCAGCTGCCGTGTATCCAGCATAGGCTGCTGAATGCCAGCCGTAGGGTCGTACCGGCGGGACTCTGCAGCCGTTAGGACCCGTTCGTCTCGGTGCAGCGTGGCCGTGTATCCGTCGAACGGTACGCGTGTTATGCCGGTCGCGTGGCTGCCGTCTGTTTCCGGCGCGACGTCTGGGATATGGGGAATGCTGATAGCGAATTCCTTGCCGCCTAACCAGTCCGGCAGCTTGATATCCAGAGCGCTATTGATTTTGTCAATCATGCCGTTAAGGATATCGACGATAAACTGGACGCCGGTCGTAAAGCCGGACTTAATGCCATTCCATGCTGTATCTAGGCCGGTAACCAGGCCGTCCCATATGCCCTTAATAAAGTCACCTACAAAAGTAAAGACCGCGACGGCGGTATCCTTCGTACCGTTCCAGCTGTCAGCCATCCAGTTAACGACTGCGCCGACGGCGGTCGTAATGGCATTCCATATGATCCCGCCCCAGGTGACAAAGAAGTCGCCTATAGCGCCGAAAAAGCTAATAGCCGCGTCCCGGATAATGCCCCAGATATTCAGCAGCCAGGCACTTACTGTGTCCCAGTTTTTAACCAGCAAGATAATGCCTGCGATCAGCAAGCCTATGCCAACCAGGATCAGATAAATCGGGTTTACAGACATAACAGCCGTCCAAGCCACTTGCGCGGCTGTCCATATTGCTGTTGCTGCTGCTGATAACTTGGTCCAAAGTACAATTGCTTTAAGATACAGGTAATAACTTCCGAAGGATATCGCCAAACCTTCAACAATCGGACCAATCAATGACCAGTTATCTATAATGAAACTAGCTGCATCGTAAGCCACTTCCCCTATATCCTCAATTACCTCCTGCACCGGACCCCAGTTGTCTACCATCCAGGCAGCCGCGTCAATAGCAGCCACACCGACCGCGACCAGGGCGTCCTGCACTAATGGCAGCCCCGTATCTATAAGCCATTGAAGGACCGGCTGGGCAGCGTCCCGAAAGTCGTTAAACGATGTGACCAGGGCCGATCCGATGGTCTGCGCCGTGGTCATGGCTTTACCTCCGGCCTGCTCTGCGATTGAATCAAATATCCACTTGATCCATCCGTAGGCTGTCCGTACTCCGGCGCTTACTACCCGGAAGGCGGCGACAATGAAGCCACCAGCTGCAGAGATAGCCCGCCAGGCTACCCCAGCATAGCGTTGGACTCTTGCCATCCATTCGGCCAGCTGCCCGTTATCCTGGATTTTTTGTGTCCAGGTAAGCAGTTCGCCCAGACCTACCTTCATTTTGTCAAACAGGGGTTTCCCCATTTCGCGGGCCATTGTTCCCACGAAGTCCTTGGCGTTTGACATCATGCCTTTGAATGTCTTGGCCTGCATTTCCATACCGCCGCCGTACCGCTGTTCCATCAAGCTAAATAGCGCCGCATTAAAGGCCGTTTGATCCGTGATCTGGCCTTTACTGTTCAGCAGCTTTGATCCCATCTTAGCGCCCTGGGCTTCGATCATAGATTTGGTGATACCGAATTCTTTCAGGCGCTCCAGCTCTCCAGTCTGTGCGTCGGCAATCGCTTCGACCGCCTGGTCCAGCGATTTACCCATGACAGAAGCCATATCACCGGTAACGCCCAGCACCTTCTGGGCTTCGATCCCATAGGCTGCCATCTTGGTTGTCGCTTCCACAACCTCCGGGATTTCAAACGGCGTAGTCGCCGCGAAGGTGCTGGCCCATTTCAGCGTCTGGGCTGCCTTGTCTTGGTCCTTAAGGATAACCGCCAGCGTGTTCTGATAGGTTTCCATATCAGCATTAGCGCCGACCAGGCCGTCCCAGAGTCCCTTCACCGCGAAGCCGCCGCCCATCAGCGCCCCGATCCCCATAATCTGGGAACGAAGGCCGCCCATACTTCGGGTGGCTGATTCTCCCCGAACGCGGACCCGATCCAGCTCCTGCTGCAGGCGGCGAATAGCGTCGTCGTCTATTCGGGGGTTAATTACAAAGTCATGCGATAGCAGCGCCGCCCTAATCCGGGCAATCTCATGTGGGGGAATATCCAGCCGCAGGTCTATTGCCCCTATGTTGGCCGATATCTGCCCCTGCAAGTTCGGCAGGATCGTCGGAGCATCCAGCCGGATTTCGATGCTGCCCAGGCGGGACTGTATCTGCGAATGCAGCCGGGCGATCTGAACGGCGTCTACGTCCAGGTTAATATCAACCTGTAGCCCGCCCAGCTGGGACCTTAATCGGGCAATAGCGTCACCGTCTACCCCCAGGTCGATGTTAACCGGACTCAGACCCGCCAGCTGTGTGCGAAGGCTGGCTACGACGCCGCCGTCCAGGTTTAGGTCAATGCCTAACGGGCTTAAGGCGTTCAGCTGGGTACGTAGCGCGGCAATGACCCCGCCGTCCAGGTCCGTTGTAATGCTGACCGGGCTTAAGCCCTGCAGCTGCGTCCTGGCGACGGCAATCGCTCCGCTGTCTATGGTCAGGTTAACGTCTACGCTGGCCAGCGACGCCCGAAGCTCGGACCGTATCTGCTGGATAGTCGCCTGGGCGACCTGCAGGGGAACGTCCAGGCCGTTCAGCTGGTCACGTAACCGGCTTTCCGTATCATTGATACTGGACTGGGTGGCGGTTATGTCCAGGTTCAGGCTCGGGCGTATAGCTTCCAGCTGCGTGTTAATCCGGCCGACGGCCCCCGGGTCGATTGTGGCGTCTACATTGACGTTAGACGTCAGGGCCGCGAACTGCTCCCCGATCCGGGTAACCGCGCTGGAATCCAGCACAGCGTCCAGGGTAAGCACCGGCCGGATAGCGTCCACTTGTGACTGTATCCGCGCCACGGTCGCCGCGTCCATGCTGGCGTCAACCTGGATAGATGTACTCTGCAGACCCTGCAGGGCTGTCCGGCTGGCGCTGGATAATCGCTGCAGCGATTCTTCGGCTGCTTCGACCGTGGACCGGAATCGCTCCGTAGCCTGCAGCGCCGGGGATATCCCGGGAAAGAACTGGTCATTAAGCGCCAGCTTAACGCCCATCACGAATTCCCTGGCCATACCTTCCCCCCTCTCTATTTTTTATTCGCGGCTTCTTCTCTTGCTTCGATCTGAATCAGCGCGGCCTGGTAGCAGAATTCCCGTTCCAATGGCGGCAGGTTGTAAATATCCCCCGGCAGTTTCCCCGTTTCCAGGAAGATAAAAGCCAGCAGGGACGCTTCGCCATTGGTTTTTATTAGTTTTTTATGTCGTCAGCCACTTCGTCCTGGGACTCCGAAGAAAAGCCGCTGGCATCCTGGATTTCAATCGCCCAGTTATGAATCTCACCTGGATTGACCAGGAGTTCCAGGGCTTGTTCTGCAGAGATTACGCCCAGCTTGTCAAGCAGCTGCTTGTTTGCAAAAGAAAAGTCGGACCGCTTGTCCTTGTCAACGGCCGTGATAATCAGCCGGACCTTCATTTTGTCGTCGTCGAATTCCATGTCTTGCGCTTGCCCACGCTTGCCCTTTTTGATATGCAGGCAGCCCTTCTTCGCGTCCTTGTACTCCGGCTGCGTTATGGCTGTCCAGGGAATAGACCCGCCCAGCTTTGCTACCGGAAATTCGCCGGTTTCCAGCTTGGACAGTTCGGCAGTATCACGGCCCAGGATATCGGCCAGGTTCAAAAAGCTTGTCTTTTCGGATTGTTTTGTCATTGTTTTTAGGTTCCCTTCGGATTGGAATTAAAAATAGGGACCGCAGCGCGGCCCCTTTCTCTAGTCTTACGTTTATGTTGTCTTTACTTCTTACCTAACCGATAGTCGATTTGTACTCGTAATCGTCAGCCGTAAAGTTAATGTCAACCTCTACGATTTCGTTCGTCTTATAGGACATGATCGGATTAGAGTCAAAGGACACGCCCCGGATCAGTACGGCTTCTTCGCCGTCAGAGTTAGGGTCGGCCAGCTTGCCGATATAGTTAAACTTGACTGTCGGATCGGCCGCAATCTTCTGCTGCAGGCGGGAGTCGATTTTTGAAAACTTGATTTTACCGGTGATCTTGCCGCCCATAACCTTGTGCTTAGAGTGGAAGTCGCCTGGGAATCGCATTTCCTTCTTTTCGTACTCGTCCTTAACTTCAAATTCGGACGTCGTATCCATTTCCCGGCCGTCTTCGTCGTATAAGAAGCCATACGTGCCGTTAATGACCTTATTTGCGTCAACATTGGACATTTAGCTCTATTCCCCTTTCGGGTGCAGCTTCTTAGAACTGCACCAGGTATTTGTTATAAATCTTCTCCATGCTATCGACCGGCTGGTAGGTTCCCAGGAAGAACGCTTCGTCAAGCTTGGCAGCTTGTGCTGGGTTCTCGCCGTGATAGTCCGGATTCTCCACGTAGCTATAATCCGGCTGAATGGCTTCCATTCGGGCCAGGCCTGAAAAGAATGTGTCTTCGACGGTAGCCGCATAGGTTTGGCGGGCAGTTTGCGTATTGCTCTTGGACTGCTTGTACTTATTGCCGAAGGCCTCCAGGCTGCCGGTGATGTAGTCCAGGACATTGTTAACCCGAATCTTGCCCATCGGGGCCACTTCGTCGCCTACTGGCGAAGTCAAGGTATTCACACCTTCGTCGATCAGCACCTGGCCGCCCTCCATCGTAAACAGCAGTGTACCGCTGTTCTTGGCTGCGATCCGGTTACCACGTGTCAGCTGGGACTTGACGTTTACCTCCGTGAACGGGGTCACCAGGTCCGTGATTCCAGCATTCAAGGCTGTAGAACAAACCAGGGACGCTACATAGACCGCAGCTTCTCCGGCGGTATAGCCGTCTACGCCGTTGCCGACGTTGATAATGCCCCGGTAATTCAGGACCAGGGACGCCGCGTTCGCCGTTGTAAGCGAACTATCCCAGGCTGTAGGACCGCCCTGGACCGCTGTGATGTACAGACCTTCATCCCGTACCCGGCGTACCCATGTAGACAGTACAGCCAGGATTGCGCTGTCTGTCGTACCATCCAGGGCGATACCGTTCGCGGTGTGATCCGCTTCGACCTCGGCCAGGAATGCGCCGTATTCGGTTGCGGTCACGGTCGCGCCGTTATTGCCGCCGGTGAAGGCGACACTGGCGACGTTTGTCGGAAGCGCAGCACCTGCAGCCGTTACCTTTACGATACCGGACGCGTTAATCTTGGCGGTCAGACCAGCGACCGTGGTATCCTCCACGGCCAGCAGCAGTACGCCCGCTTCGGTGATTTGTACCGCTGTCGATCCGTTAGCAACGCCAGCCTTAACCGTGGCCACAAAGGCACGATCAGAGGGGTAGACCGTCTGCAAAGTCCAGCCGGTGGCTAAAGTAGCCGAACCAGGGGCCGCGCTGCTGGTCGCCATGCGGTAGCCTAATACCTGGGAAGGGGTCGCCTTGAATGCAAGCGCACGGATCTTCTGGGCGCTTGTAGCGCTGCCGATCCCGTTCAACCCTTCCTTAGTACCGTATTGGGTATCGAATTCCGTAGCCCGCCCCAGCGTCTGCAGCTTATTGACTGGCCCCCAGGTAGCCGTGAAAGGCACGGCCAGGACGCCCCGCGTACTGCCGGACACGCTGGACAGTACAGCCTTGATAAGGGAATAGACGCCGGATAAAACCTGCGATTGACCTTCTTGATATGATCCTGCCATTAGTTGCCTACCTCCTTGTTTAGGAATTCGTCAAGCTTTTGCGCTGCCGCGTCCCGGGTCAGTTCCTCGGTTACACCGTACAGCGCACCGGCCATAAGCTCCGGCGTAGTGCCGAAGATATAGGCGGCCTGGATCAAGTCGCCCGGGGCGTGGGTTACTTCCACCGGCGCGGCTTCTTTGTTCTTGTCTGCTGCCATGATCGTTTCCCCTTTCTATGGCAAAAGCCCCGGCATCACTACTTTGGTAAAGACCTCAGTAGGTGGCGGGGCTATTGTTTGATTGCGTCTATAGGTCACTTCGTATTCGACACGCATAGGCGTGTCCATGCTTTCCCCGTTGCCGAAGATAATGTACACTTCGCGCAGCTGACCGATTATTACAGCATCCGCTCCGGTATGCTCGTAGACCGGCAGCTGGTTAATGTATTTCCCTCGGGTCCGGTCTTCTTCTGACAGGTCCATGCCCAGCAGGTCCTGCAGGTCTATCAGCTGGTCCAGCTTGGTTACGTACAGCTTGCCGTATTGCTTGACCTTGTTCACATATTGCCAGCGTGACAGGTTCCGGTCCTGGGATCGGTCCGGGGCTTCCCAGACAATAGCAGGCCGGGCAATCTTCGGCGGCGCTTCGGCTAGTCGATAGCTCTTTAGACTGGCTACCGACCATATCCAGCGCTGGAGTGCGTCCAGCTCTTGCTGGTAACTCATGTTCAGCCCCTCCTAAAACAGCCGATCAAACAGCCGTTTGAATTCGACTTCCAGCAGTTCCGGCATGTCCTCTTCCAAACGGTCCATAGCTTTTTCAAACATATGAGCGCCGGGAATGATTTGTCCGGTTAGGACCATGCCGCCGATCCCCTGGGCCTTTGCTTCTTCATACGGGACATAGATAAAATTCCCGCGTTTCCAATAGCCCGGGACGTACCGGCCGCGCTTCTGGGTATAGCCATCATTGACGGCCCCCGCGTAGCTTACCGCTGTGCCGACGAATACGTGAGTAGTCCGGCCGACCTCAATCTGAAAGACGTTCTGCGGGTGGCCCAGCTGCATAGACTCCCGCAGCCATCCGGTGCGGACCGGCGTCAGATCGTCCAGGCTCTCCAGCAGCAGCATACCCGCCTTTCGGGTAATCCTGTCCTTCGTGGCGTCCATTTCGGGACCGCTGGCCAGCTCTGCCAGCCATTGCTGCCACTTCTCCAGGTTGTCGATTCGGAATTCCGCAGCCATTACCTGCCGCCCAGGAAGCTAAACCCATAATCGCTAACTTCGGCGTTCTCGCGGGCGTAGGCGTTTTTATAGGGCAGCAGCATCTTGTCCACGTTTTTCAGGGGATTAGGCGCTGTGCCTGGCCTGGTTGGCGCGGCTTCGGTCACGTTTCCGCTAACCTGGTCCACTTCGGCGGTTTCACCTTCTACCAGGATTTCAAAGGCAGCAGCTACAATCCCCTTAAGATTTACGAATAAAGTGTCCCAGGGCAGGATCGGCGGTTCGCCGCCTATCTCACCCAAGCAATAAGCATTCGCCCGGGCTAAATAAGTCATGCGATCCGCTTCGGTCATATTCGTAGCCGGTATAAAATAGCTTGGTAGTTCGGTATCAGAAAGAATCATGAAGCCCGCCCCCTTATCGGATCAGCAGCGCAGCCTTGCCCTGGGCCAGGATTGCGTCGATAATCGTATCCTTCTTTGCGTCGAACCCGAATTCTACGCCTGCAGCCAGAGCTGCTTCCTTAAGCCCTGGCTTAGTACCGCCGCCCTCCAGATTGTACTGGTCGTTCAGCGCCTTGCGCTGCTTCTCCACCTCAGCTGCTGCAGCAGCGTCTGGGTCTGCCTCTGGCACGTTTACCGGCGCTTCCCCGATCTCTCCGACCGGCTTGTCCTGGTCGTCTACCTGGCGGCCCTTGCGCTCATTCAGCAGCGCGTTATAAGACAGCTCCCCCAGTTCGATTACCGTACCAGGCTTAACGTCGGAACCTTGGAAGGATACGCCTGCCGCGTCAATAAAAATTCTAGGCATTTCAGTTACCCCTTTCGATATGCAGCATAGGCTGCGTTTATTTTATTAGGCCAGCAATGTGCAAGGTTGAATATATTGGCTGCCGGTGACTTTAGGGAAGGACGACGCCACAACCTGGATGATATCCCGCATAGGCAGTTCCATGTGGATAGTCCGGGCATAAATGCCTGGGTTCATTTGGTTTTCAATTGTAGGACCCATAAGCTGGTCACCGATTGCACCGCCCTCTTTGAGGAATACACCCTTTTTAGCATCCAGCAAGCGCTGGGAAACGCGGGTCCCGCCTGTATCGACGTCGCGGTAGGTGACCGAAGCGTCGAAGGACTCCATTTTCGCCATTTGACGGCCGGACAGGAAGGTATTCAGTTCGCCCAGCTCCAGCAGCTTGTCAGAATAGCCGGTTACGGCCTTGCGGACTGCAGGATCGTTAAGCACGGTACGGATAGCCGCGATAGACGTTACAAACGTGTCCGCGCCTTCTCCTGTGCGGTCCTGGTACTCCTGGTTCCAAGTTTCGTAATCCGTAATGATCGTCGCACCGGTATCGTTCCAGCGTGTTGCTGCCGTCTTGAACTGGCCAGCTTCCAGGCCGAAACCTACAGTCATATAAATGCCGTTCTTGGCATAAACCAGCTGACCGTTACCCAGGGCCTGCCAGCCCATCCATTCGATACGGGCGTCCACATTCCCCTTAATAGCCGCGCCCTTCTTAAGTAGCTGCGTTTCGGTCAGCTTACGGCGCTGCGGGTTGCCCTTGTCCATGAGTGCGCCCAGTTCTTCCTTGGTTACGACGTAACCCTGGGAAATGTCCGCAATCTCACCGGATACGGCTTTCATAGGATCACGGTCGGTCAAAGGTACTTCGGCCAGCCCGGATACGATGTTCGCCATGTCAGCCTGGCGTACTACCTGTGCGTCGTAAAATTTGGTTTCAAACGTTTCTACGCGCGGAAGGAAACGCTGTGCAATATATCCTTTCTTGATCGGCACTTCCTTGATCGTGTCGGTAAACAAAGGATTCGCAAAAAACGGGCTATACTGGTCTAATCCTGCCATTGTTGTTTCCCCTTTCGGTCTGTCTGTTAGTTTTTGGGCATAAAAAAAGCAGCCCGAAGGCTGCATGTTATTTAGGTGCTACAGAATGCGGATTGCTCCCGCCACGGAATCCTGGAATTTCTGGGTCCAGCCGATCAGCATCCCCTTATAGACGTCCGCACGGACCAGGACCTGGCCGACAATGCGGTCCGCATTGGCTCCGGCGTCGGTCAGTTCAAACTTAACCGACTGGTCCAGGATCACCGGGTTAGACTTCCCGACTGGGAAGGTTCCAGCGGTCGCTTCCGCGTACTTTTCATACTTGCCGGAAGTGTTATCCTTCACCAGGCATTGACCCTCCAGGACCAATTCCCCCGCAGCAAACTTGCTGCCGTCCAACGTAATACCATTCGTGATGTACGAATACGTCGGGCTTGCCTTGATCTCGCGGCCGCCCAATACAGCTACATGTCTAATCTGGCCGTCATAGTTACCTACTGGCATGATTCGTTTCCCCTTTCGCTCTCTTACTTATTTTTGGTCGGTCGTAATACCCATACGGCGAAGCGCATCGGCCTTCATTTCGTCAGCCTTGTTTTTCCCGCCACTTCCACCAGCGCCGCCAGAACCTCCTGGCGGTTTGCTTCTGAATTCGCCGCCCTGGCTGTCTTCTTCTTGGTCTTCTTCTTCCTCGGTTGTACCTGTGCCGGGCGTTTTGAATAGGTTCGGCTCCGCTTTGGCCAGCTTAGAGATTACAGACGTAATGCTCTTGGCTGTAGGCAAGCCGGTTTCGTCGTCGTAGTCGATAAGGTCCGCGTAATCGTTAAGCGCACGGACAACCTGGGACGGATTATGCGGCTGGTGCTTGCCGACTGATTTCAGCACGGCATTCTCCAGCGCTAGCTCCTTCGCCTGGGCTTCCAGCGTCTTTACCTTGGCGGCATCCTTGCGCAGCTGCGCGATCTCCTGTTCTGTCGCGGTTGCGCCCTTACCGTCCGATTCCTTGCCGACCTTAGCCAGCTGTACTACGGCTGCCACAAGACCCTTATTGTCGGCGTCGATATCAAGCCCCTGCTTTTTCAGCTCCTGGCGAAGTGTGCGGCGGGCCACATTATGGGCCATGCTTTGCATATCGCTTTCGGAGTAGATCAGCTTTTCGCCGTCGTCCTTCGGATCAAACAGCAGCGCGGCGTCGTATTCGGCCTGGTCCAGGTCCTGGTCTTCCAGCAACTCCTTGACTTTGGCTTCGTACTTCTCCTTCGTCAGCTTTCCGGCCTTGTACTTCTCCTGCAAAATCTTAAGCATGTCCATTCGTTACCTAACCTTTCCCGCAGTTAAAGGGCTGCTACCCCCTGCGCCCCGTTGTTCTTGCGATACGGGTAAAACGCTTATTGGCAAAGGAAGCACACCAGGAAGCAGTGCAGCTTAACCTTTTTGTATATCCTGGACAGCCCTGCCCTGGCTGCTCTTATCAAGTTTCGGCGGCTTTTGGCGTATGTCGGTTATGCGCCCCCAGGGGTCATACCCATATGCGGCCTACTGTTCGCTGTTTTATTCAATCCAGCGGGGTCCAGGATATGCAAAAAGGTAAGAAGTCTTTACTTCTTACCTTCTGTCAGGAAGCTTTCTCGCCCCTGCGTAGATATTTCTTAGGGTTATCCTTGGCCAGCCGCTCGTCCAGGTCCGGCAAGCCGCGTTCCTTGGCGTATTCGCGGTACGTCTGGGCCTTGGTGTAGTACCGCTGGCCGTAATTGTCCAGGGTATCACCGTCGCCCCTGGCGATCCGCTCCCGGATTTTCTTGCTCATGCCGTCCACTACTGGCGAATACTTGCACCGGCAATTAGGATGATTAGGAATCCGCTGCCCTGGAGTACCGGGCATTTCCGGCGTATCGTATGCCACATCGTAGATTTTACCGTCGTTATCGGCATCCTTCGGCGCGGTCCGTATGTCCAGGGTAGCTACCCAGCGCTTCCCGCCCAGGATATCCGAATTCTGAATGAACGAATGGCTGGAAGCCAGGCTGGCCGCCCGGTTCATTTCGGTACGGGCCAAGGTCAGCGCTCGGTCGTAACTCTCCCCGGCTTCGTCCCGTACCTTCCGGGCCGTTTTTGGCAAGTCCCAGCCCTGGGTCGTAGCCTGCAGGATCGTTTCGTCCATTTTCAAGGCCAGATTTGCGGTATTCGCACGAATCCGGTCGCTGTAGGTCTTACCATCCGGCAGCCAAGGGTTAGCAATGACCCCCATAACCTGAGGATAGGTCAGGACCGGCGTAGCGACCGTTATATTCGTGGCCTGCTCCAGCGCCCAGGTATTGAAGTTCACGCTGTCCACGTAGGTAAAGGCTATATGATTCTCCAGCAGATCGGCCTGGCCCTCCAGCGTTCGGATCATGCCCAGGGCCATCCTCTGCAGCTCCTGCAGACGGGCCGCTTCAGTCAGTTTAGCGCCCATTAGCTTACCGTCTGGGCCTGCGTACTTCGCGTACAGCTCCTTGATTGACGCCAGCAGCCCCGTTTCTACCTTGCGCCAGGTCGGCAGGATCAGCTTGCCGTAGTCGATAGACCGCTTATCCAGGATAGCCTGGTGCTTGGCCAGCGTTTCTTCCAGCATATCGTCCATTTGGTTCGCCATGTTCCAGGCTTTATACTCCGATGTGCCGGGCCGGTATGGATTTTTACGGTCAGCCATAGCCTAGCCCCCTATTCCGTCGGTTGCGTGTCTTCTGGGTTCGTCGTGGTAGTCGTCGAAGCCGTAGACCCGAAGCTGCTGCCCATTCCCAGAACGGAAAGACTGGTTTCCGTGGCCCGCTTGGCCGCGTCGTCCTTCTGCTTCTTCATCTCGTCCAGAGCAGCCTGCGGGTCGGGAATAAACCATAGCAATTCATACAGGTACGAATCCGGGACTTTATCAGCCAGGGCCTGCACAATTTGGGCGACTTCCAGGAAGTTCTGCGGCATATTCCGGTTCAGGGTGAATTCTACCCACTCGCTGGAGTACAGGCCGTTCCCGGCGGGGTCCTTAAGCTTGGCCTGGTAGTCGTCCGGCAAGGAACCGGAAGCGCCTGCCAGTTTTCGGGCGTTTATGAAGTCGGTTAGCACGGCCAGCAGCGTTTTTATCGTGCTGCGGAAGTAGGTTTCCTTCTTTCCGGCTTTAATGTCCAGGCCCGCGTACTTGACTTTAATTTCGGTCGCTGTAGCGCCGGACAGATCATCCAGTTTCGGGATATACGCCACTGAATGGATCGTATCCCGCAGCCGGTCCAGGAAGTTTTCGATTGCCTTGTCCTCCTGGCCCGGCTGAATGAACTGAGCTGCTGAATCCTTGTTTTTCAAGGCCAGCGCCCGCGCCTTTCGCATGGCCATTACTTCGGCTTCGCCCTCTTTCTGGGTCGCGCCCATTTGGACGCCGGTCATAAGCAGCAGCTGGTCCTGCATCCGGTCCACGGCGTTCGATTTATCGCTTATACCGTGTGCGAATTCCAGCAGCATAGACATGATCCCGCCCGCCAGGTCGGATACTCCGGCCTTTTTCTGGCGGGTCTTGTAGCTGGCCGGGGTCCCGTTCAGGAAAACGGAAACCGGAATCCGGCCTGCCTTATGGTCTATGACGTTCGGGGCCTCGTCCTTGTCCAGGGTGAAGGATTCGCCGTCTTCGTCGCCTATGGCATACGTAACGTATTTGCTGTCGTAAATCTCTGCTTTATAGCGTAGGTCTTCTTCGTCAGCGTCCGGCTCGGCCACATTGACCTGGTAAAATCGCACCACCAGCTTAAGCCGCCCCCGGCCATCGTAGACCGGCACAACCTCCTGGATCGGGAATTCCTCGTAGTCGATCCCGCCGTTTTCGTCTACCCAGCAGAGAATGAAGGACATGCCCCCGATCCCGCCCTGGGTCAGAGTCTCCCGCAGGACCCGCTGGGCATCTTCCGTCTCCAGCAGTGCCAGCAGCTCCTTCCGGTACTCGCCCATAACGGCCGCCGTGGTCCCTGCTTCCTTGGGGTCCTTGAATGCCCATACGATGGGCTTGCCCAGCATGTAATCGACCGGCGTATCCACTATGAGCTGCGCCAGGCTGGCGAATACCTTGTGGTTAACGTCGTCGCCCCGGCTCTTGTCCCGCAGCTCTATTTCCTCCAGCTCTCCGTCATAGGTCGCCTGGTGCAATTCGACCTTTTGATCCAGCAGCAGCGCCTGGTGATCCTTCAAAAGCTTGGCCAGCCAGGCGCTGTTCTGTGTCAGCCATCCGGGTGCGGCTGTCTTCGCGGCTGCCAGGTCTGCAGAAGCGTCCAGCAGCGCCGGTATTCGGTTTACTACGGCCATATCCGGCCCCCCTCCCTACGTTTCGATCATGTCGGCCACGTTGTCCAGCCATTCCTGGCGGTCCTCCGGGCTTGCTTTGGCCAGCTGCCGCAGCATTTCAACGGCAATACAGGCGTCAGCCCCAGAAGGGCAGCTGCCGTCCTGCTGTTTCGGGCATAGTGGGCAAATATCATTTGTCCAGCGCCCCCGGAGCTTATCAAAACTGATTATCTCGACCATTGGCACGTTAACCCCCTATCTCTTTGCGATTGAAGGACGTTGCCCGCCATTTATCCGGGTCTTTCATTCCCCAGGCTGCACGGATCAACATAAACAGGGCCATTGCCTTATCATCATGCGGCACATGCCCCGGTTTTCTTGGCTTGGCGTTACGGGGAACATGGAAATTGATTTTCTGGGCCTTTTTCGCTTCCCGTACCAGATTTTCAAGTTGCCATTTGGCTTCTTCCCACTGGTCGCCCTGCTGCATGTCGTTTATGGGTCGGCGCGGCATGCAAAAAAGACCTGCATGCACATAGCTGTAGGCCAGATACCCTAATTTGCTTTTGTTTTCGTCGCCCTCGGCCCGGAATTTATACGGTTCTATCAGCATGTCGTCCAGCTGTTCAATTAACCAGTATGCCAAGGGTTCACCGATCCCCGTAGCGTCAACTACACCGCCCAGTGTTCGCCAGTGCCGCAGTATGGTTTTTATCTGGATACGCTGTTCCGTGTGTGGCCGCCCGATCCACTGATAGAAGCACACAGGGGCGATTACCCCGTTATCGTGTAATTCCCCGATCACCAGGTCCGTTGCGTCCCGCTTGTGCATCCCAGCTTCGATATCCTCCCCTGTGCCTGTGGGATTCTCTTCTTGGCCCGCTACGTCAATCGAAAAGACGTATTTGCTGCCAGGCTTCGGGCCTTGTCGCATGGTGTACGTACCTGTAGCACTGAAAATGCGCTCTATTTGTTCTAAATCAAAGAAGCGCCCTATGCTGTCAACGAAGTTAAGCAGATACTGGGTCTGGATAGCGATATGCTTAACGCCCAGCCGCGCTACCTGGTTTTCAAAGGCCTTCCGGTAGTTGTCGTTTCCCGAAGCTATAACCCGGTGCGCGTCAATCTTATAAACTAGCTTGGGGCGGTAGCCCAATTCCTTCTCCAGACGTAACTCCATAGCGTAGGACTGCTGCATAGCCGCATAAATATGGGATTCCTTGGTCCAGGCCACGCCCCAGAATACGGTGGTCGCATTGTTAAACGCCCCCATAGGCTGCGCGTCACGTTCCCACTTCGCAGTATCTATGTCCTGGGCTTCGTCACCCTCCAGCAGCGTGTATGCCGTCTGTGATGCGATATTAGCCGCCGGGTTGATAGACAAAAAGGCCCACTTATTGGAATCTCGGGGCCGCCCTATATGGTATTTATAACCGTCTGATTTCCGGTATGTCTTCTTGGTCAAGGCACTGCCTGCCAAGCCGCCAGCGTCCGGGGCGTCGGCCCCCTCCAGGCGGTCCATACTGGCCTGCACCTGGGGCTTATGCACTGGTGCAAATTTAACGCCGGATATCTTGGTCCCATGATACCAGCCATACAGCAGCAGGTACTGTTCGATAAACGCCGATTCTTCGTTCTTCCCGGATTGCCGGGTCTGCATGACCGTGAACTGCCAACCCAGGCCCGCAAGACACGAATAGATTATGGCGTCACATACCTCCAGCTGGTAGTCAAAAGGGTCATTTCGACGAAGCAGCCGCCATGCTTCCCGCAGATTCTCCCGTAGGAACACTTCCCCCAGGTCAGCGATTGTATTGTACGGTACGCCTGCCCTGGCATCCTGAACGGTGCGGGGTACGGCTGTAATAGTGGGTGCGCCGCTTATGGGGTCCGTTTCGTCCTGGTAATCATATTCGACAAGCTTGTAGGCGCTGCTTCCGTCAATCATGGCCCTTTCTCCTTCCCTGAAAAGTAAAAAACCGCCCATAGGCGGCTTTCTCTTAAATGTGCTTCCATGTTTCCCTATTTAGAATCATGTCAATAGTGCGATAGTGTACCCCGTACTGCTTGGCCATAGCCTTACTGCCCGTACCCCGTTTACCAGGTACGTACTGCGCCCGTATAGCTAATACCTGGGCTTCTGTTAGGACAGATGTACGGCTCTTTTCCCCCTGCTTGGCTGCAGAACGTTTGCGCCGTATTTCGCCTTCCCGGGCGACTATGTACGCTTCCAGGTCTGCGTATTGTTCGGGCAGATACGGCCCTGGCTCCTGGCGGTTCATCTTCCGGGCGATATGCCCCTGCAATTCTTCGGCAATGTGTTCCATAGGTCCACCCCTAAATATCGTTATTTACATGTAACGATAATATCAGAACCATTACACACAGTCAACACTATAGTCACAGTTAACCCTTCCGCAGTGTATCTTTATGCTAATAAACATATTTTTTGCAAAACGCATAAAAATACAATCGGCTGAAACCTTTATACTTCGGGCTTTTCGGCGCTTCTGCTCTGTGCTTTCCCGCCCCAGCTGACCGTAACTTTGCCTTGACTGGCTTGCTGCAATTCCTTGTTTATCGCAGTTAACAAGTCGTCGCCTGAATCCTGTGTAAGTCTTGCATGCTTCTCTATAAGCCTGCTTAAGGTGTTAAGCGCTCTATCCAGGGTTCGATCCTCTAAGCTTCCAGCGTGGTAATAGCTCCGGCCGCCTTTTTCACCTTCGGAGAAATAGACCTTTGTCTGCCAGTCTGCATATTCCTCTGCTTCTATAGCTGTTCGTTGTGCTACCCAGCGTTCAACCTCTTTAAGCCGTTTCTCGCCGCAGTTGCGGGCTGGGCAATACCCTAGCTTGCCTTCAAGTTCGCCCCGCACATGCACAGCCCCACAATCCGGGTTAGTGCATTTATACTTCACGTACTTTTCATTCAGTTTCAGCTTATAGTACCGATCCCACTTACGCCGCCACCCTGTAAGATACGTCAGGATTTTCGCCTTTTGCATATAAATTTCATGCTGCAGCCCTAAGTCCTGTATCTCCAGCTGTTCTTCGTAGGCTTCGCGTTCTTCTGGGCTTATTGCCTTGCTGTAGAATCCATGCTTTCTTGCATTCTGGCTAACTACCGCCTTACCTTCTGGAGTCTTTGGCCCAGTGTTTCGGCCGCCGCAAAACTTACAGCGTCCCCAGCCTGGGTGATCCGTACCCATACCGGCATACTGGCGGCAATAGCCTTCACTCTTCTTTTTCCTTGCCCCGCATGTAAGAAACGGCAGCCCCCGGCGAATCTCAACCCGATTCATTTTATCGGCCTTTTCATGTACAAGTCGCTTGGCTTCTTCGTTTAGCGGGTCCAGCGAAGCAGCCGGTTTCTCTGGCTCCTTGGACATTACAGCGCCCCCTTTGGTTCGTGAAAATAAAAAAGCCAGCCCAGAAGGCCAGCCGAATTTAAAAGTAAAGACTTCTTTACTTCTATGAATTTTGTTTCGTAAAGTCAGGACCCGGAAACTGGAAGCGTCCTTTTTCCGGCCGATTTTCGCCTTAAGCTTGTGCTTACCTGTAAGCACAAGTAAAGCAGCTTAGTTAAAATTTACGATTTAGACGGCAATCTGTCAACCCCCTCTGATTCGTGTGTACAGCGCCACAATTCCAGCAGCCCGGCCATTCACGTTTATATATAGCTGTTCGACGGCCAGGTCACAGCGCTGATAGTACACATCCTTCGATACATGCAGCAGCTGCAGAGCATCCTTAACCGGCAGCTGCCGCGTCCAGCGGCACTTAACCACGGCCTGCATCCAGGGCGATAACTGCCCTATAGCGTCGTCCAGCATGATCTTGTTTAACCGGCCCCCATTCACACCGTCGTAGGCCTTCGGCCCGCCGTTGACCGGCATGTCGTCCGGGTTGGGCAGTTGGTCACCGTTCTCCAGCGTGTGGTAGTTGACTAATAGCCTGCGGATATTTTTCTTTGATACGAACCCTTCAATACCTGGTATTGTGCTCAATACAAAACCCCCTAAATTATGTAAATGCGCTTTTCTAAAATAAACACTATATATAATAAAAATATAAATAATAAATAATTAAATATAATTTATTAAGTAATATGTATTTAGTGTTTATTAACTCTTTAATATATAACAGCTGTAGTATTTTGGTGGGGGGTCATTTTCGTGTTTCGGTTTGCGGCGTTTCTGTTTTTGCTTAAGGACCCCTACCTCAAAGCTGCGGGAAATTATATAATGTCGCGGCGGTCGTTGTCCTCTGCCCATACTCCGCATCCATAAAAGACGCTTATCAGACCGCGAACTCCGATAGATGTTTTTAATCCCCCTGTCCGGCCCCTATCTTAATAATTATACCATAGGTATAGTTGTGCTATAACATGTGAATGAGGTGGCACAGCATGGCAAGAGAAGAATTTATAATTAGATATGTGGCGCTCTACCTCCGAAAGAGTCGGGGCGAAGAAGATGCCGATTTAGAGAAACACCGCTATATCTTAAGGGAGATATGCGTTAAGCATGGTTGGAAATACGTTGAATATGTGGAGATAGCCAGTTCAGAAACCATTGAATACCGGCCGAAGTTCCAGAAACTCCTTGCTGACGTTGAAGAAGGCATTTACGACGCCGTGCTGGTCGTGGACTATCAACGCCTGGGCCGGGGCGAACTGGAAGACCAGGGCAAGATTAAGCGCATATTCCGGGACAGCGAAACGTACATAGTTACCCCTGACAAGATTTACAATCTCGTAGACGATACGGACGACTTGCTGGTAGATGTACGCGGGCTTCTTGCCCGCCAGGAATACAAGACGATCACCCGAAACTTACAGCGTGGTAAGAAGATCGGGGCGCGGCTTGGTAACTGGACTAACGGCACCCCGCCCTATCCGTATGTCTATGTGGCCGAAAGAAAGGGGCTGGTCGTCGAGACTTCCAAAAATAGTATCTACCAGGAGTTAAAGGAAGCTGTACTGGAAGGACAGCACCTGGCACCTTTGGGCTATGCATTAAACATACGGGGGATACCAGGACCAAAAGGTGGGATGTGGCACGGGAATACGATTCGCCGCCTTCTCTTGGACGAAACACACCTGGGCCGGATCATTAGCGGCAAGACTAAAGGGTCAGGTCACAAGCATAAGAAAACACAGCCCCTGGTCCACCTCCCCCGGGAAGATTGGACTGTTGTCGAGAATTGCCATGAAGCCGTGAAAACAGAAGAAGAACATTTGAGACTGATTTCCATCCTGGAGTCGAACCGGAGTGTTCCGAAGAAAGCCAGGGCGGGTACGTACCCATTGACCGGTCTTGTATTTTGCGGCAAGTGCGGCAGAATGATTCGATACAGTGTACGGACAGACGGCTACCCCACTTCATCCCTTAAAAATTGTGACGCTAGAAATAGTTTCGGCGTGAAGTGTGATAACCCCGGCTTGCGCCTGAGTGTGCTTCATGAATTTATTGCTGCAGAACTGAAAGAGTATGAGCAGAAAATAATTGATTCTGAGGCATACATTAACGAAGGTTACCTGGAGCGCTTAACGCAGAAGATCGGGGAAAAGGAATCCCAACTTCTGAAATTTAAAAAGGCCTTGGCCAAAATCAAGGAAATGTACGAGCTTGACGAATACTCTCGGGAAGAATACGAGGAAAGACGCGACAAGCGCCAGAAGGAAATTGCTATACTTGAAACAGAATTGATAGCACACCGTCATGAAATGAATTACGATTCCATCGAGAAAAACAAACAGCGTAAGGTATTAATTAAATCGTTCCGCGATATATGGGAATCTGAACAAGCTACAGACAAGGATAAGAACGATATTGCAAGGCAAGTAATCTCTCGGATTGAATACAGCATGGATAAGGAGACCATAGACATTTCGCTGTCCATTGAATTCAATTGATAAATCAACTATTGTGAATTATTCATATCTTGTGGCTTTTACGGATATGGCACCAGTGACCTGTATGCTAAGCAGCGTGAGCTGAACCGTTTTTTTGTAATGATTAACTGGATTATCGGTCCAATTCTGCTCCTATTACTCTACTTGCTGATCCGGCAGCTGACCAAACCACTTAAACAGCTTTCAAAGACTACAAAAACGATCGCTGAAGGTAAATATACCGAGCGCGTACAGTTGCGCAGTAAAGATGAATTTGGTGAGTTAGCCCTGAACTTTAACCGAATGGCAAACGCAGTGGAGCAACACGTGATCGAACTGTCTAATATGGCCGATGAAAAGCAGAGAATGGTCGATAACCTCGCCCACGAACTGCGCACACCTTTAACCAGTATGCAGGGATTTGCTGAATTTCTGACTTCCGCAAATATAGGACAGGAAGAACAGCAGATGGCTGGTCAATATATCCTTAGTGAAACCTTACGCCTGAAGAATTTAGCCTTCAAACTGCTGGATTTGTCTGTCCTACGGCATCATCCTCTGACTCTGAAACAGGTAGATATCTCAGATTTGTTCAAATCGGTTAAACAGATTGAGCAGCTTAAATTGGACGAAGCAGGCATCAAGCTAGAAATGGATTATTCCATCCCTGCGGTTTGGGGTGATCATGATCTGCTAGCTTCCTTCTTGGTTAACCTTGTCGAGAATTCCATTCATGCATCCCCGCAAGGGAGCACCATCCGCATGCTTGCCTATGTATTACATGATGAAGCCATATTGGAAGTATGTGATTCGGGATTTGGGATGACCCCGGAACAGAGCGTGCGTGTTTTTGAACCCTTTTATCGAGGTGAAAAATCGCGTACACGCGAATACGGGGGTGCGGGTCTTGGTTTATCTTTATGCAAGCAAATCGCAGATGCACATCAAGCCAGAGTTTCACTGAATTCTACTTTAGGTCAAGGGACAAGTATCCGCATCTTTTTACAACTCCATAACATCTGTTCACTTACTCTATAACATCTATAGTTTAAGGTTTAGGAAGATTCAGTATCATCCGAAGTAAATGGAGGTTATTCAAGTGAATAACAAAAAATTCCCCACTACTTTAGCTATACTCCTGTTCTCGGGGAGTCTGCTAATCGTCAGTGCTGTCATTCAAAACACCACCCATTTAGCTTTAACCAGAACCAAAACCCCTGGGGTGAAGTTGGAAGCACTAACGCCGGTGCCCACAGAGAATGACGATCTACAACCGCAGATGAGTCCTAAAGAAATACAACCCATTAACAATTTCATAGATATGGCGGGTCATGAGACTTCTGAATCCAAACGGACCACTGTCACACCGCCTGCTGCAGGGAATTTGAGTCAGACTGATGCCCTTATTCTTGCTGCTACAAGCGTTCGAAAATTATACGATGTCGACATTGTCAAGCTACAGATGCGGGTTATTCTGAGTGATACCCAAACCTCGCCGCCGTGGACATGGGTTGTACATTTCAGTCCATATAACGCCAAGACCCTAGAAGGGCAAGGGAAGGAATTCTGGGAATATGATGTACTAATTGATCCCATAAACGGTATGGTAGTGAATACGACCGCGATTAATAATGCTCTGAAAAGAACACCAATTAGCGCTTCTGCTGCCAGCACTATCTATAAAGATGCACGTTGGATCAATGCGGCCATTACTATCCTTACAGATAAACAAAAAGAAAGCCGGAAAATTGCTACAGCAGCACTGATCAACACTGAAACCAATGATAAACGCGGCATGGTCGCTGTTCAGATGATGCTGGAAGATGGCAGCAGCTACACGGCAGAAATGCGTTATCCTGATCAAAGTCTGCGCTGCCTTACCTACGAGCCTGCTAAAGTAGTGAAATAAATCAAAAATAGAATCAGCTCTTCACTAATCCTACTTTTATGTCGATAATTTATATGACATGGAAAAGTATGGAGGAGCATATGAACACTAATCGCAGAACCGAACCTTTTCGATATACCCTTAAAGAACCTGTAACATTTGATCTTCATATTCTTACAATTAACGGAATCCAGGTTCCTTCCAAGCCTGTAAGGGCTGTATTGTTCGACATCAGTCGATCGGGTTGCCATTTATCGTTACCCCTCAATATCAACCCAGAAAATAACCTAGTACGCATTGGCATGGAAATGAATCTTACGGATGAATCTATGTACATAGAAGGAATATTGAAATGGAACAAAGAACAGCAAGGCAGTTTCCACTACGGCATTCAATTGGACATCCCTGAGAATGACGGTGAACGACTCCCAAGGGTACTTCGCATCCTTGCTGGAGAAGGCAAAATATTAGTTCGTTAAGATAACAAAAAAAGAGTAGTTTTAATCTAAAAAAGCAACAACCCCGCGTTTTCATGCAGGGTTGTTGCTTTTTAGCTATTACGATCCAAACTTATTGTTGTAATCCGAAATTACAGACTAACATTTCCTGAATTTTATTCTTGAGGCACATCCCGTTCAGGGGATGCTGCTACAGCTTTTTCTTTCTCCAGTACCTCTCTTAAATCATCCTGAATTCTGCGATTCCATAAGGGAACCCCTGAGCGATAAGCAGCTCTACCTGTCAAATGCGCAGATAAAGGTGAGGTCATAAATACAAAGACAATCCCCAGTAGCAGCTTAGCACTTATATGATCTAGAAAAAATGCAAAATATAGAAAGGCCCCGCTCAGAACACATAAAACACCAAGGGTGGCACTTTTAGCAGCGGCATGCGATCTCAGATAAACATCAGGCAGCCGAATCAGTCCATAAGCACTTACAGCACTAAGCAATGCCCCCATCAGAATTAACAAAGCAAACAGCAATTCACCGACTGTCTTGATCGTTTCCATGTTCTAGCACCACTCCCCTTTCGATGTATCTGGCAAATGCCGTCGTGCCGATAAAGGAAAGAATGCCTATTAACAAAATAATTTCGATAAAAGCCTGCGTTCGGAGTAAAACCGAAAGAACGGCTACCATGGCTAACAGATTAATTCCAATCGTATCCAGTGCCGCTACCCGGTCGGGCAAAGAAGGTCCCTTCAACAACCGCCAAGCACATACACCAATCGCCAGCGCCATAATCGTAAGCGAGAGCATAAGAATAAATTGGATCATTAACGGGTCACCTCCAATATCGCACGCTCAAAGGTGTCACGGATATTCGCTCTGAACTGTGCGGGATCCTCAACATCCATGGCATGAATATACAAAGTCCGGTTATCATCCGATACTTCAAGTACCACAGATCCGGGAGTAAGGCAGAGCAATGTGATCAAAGTAGCCACTTCCCAATCCGATTTCAGCTCTGTAGTATATTTCAAGATTGCTGGACGTATATTAAGCTCCGGTCTCAGAACGGCTTTTACCACTACATAACTTGAAACGACCAGTTCCCGCAGCAGCAACAGGATTAGCTTAATAATTGCCCACACTTTTCCTAGATATAATCTGGGCCAAAAACGTCGCATTCCGAGCAGAATGAGGATACCGATCAAGAAACCAATGACGAAACGTGGCCCAGTCCAGTCATTGTGCAGGAACATCCACAGGAATGCTATCATGAAATTCAATAATAGTTGAAAAGCCATAGTATCACTCCTTCATGACAGCGTTAATGTATAGTGCTGGATCAGCCAGTACAGCTCCGGCTTGGCTGACAAGTCCGTTTACCGTCTCCGCACCCACACCCATCAGAATTACAATCGCGAACAGAACAGCTGCCGGTGCCATCATAGCTTTATAATGAAGCGGTTTGACCTGTTCCTCCCTTTTCTCCCCACCCCAGAACACTTGCTGGAATACCTTGATCAAGGAATATAACACTACGAAGCTTGACGCAAGTGCAATCAGCGCCAGAGCCACGTGATTCTCGCCAAATCCACTCCGCACCATCATCACTTTTCCAGCGAAACCACTAAGGGGTGGAACACCAACCAATGCCAAAGTCAATACAAAAAACATCCAGCCGGTCCACGGATAACGTCGGATTAAACCACCCATTTCTCTTAAGCGGTCAGTGCCTGAAGCTGAGATAATCATCCCACCCAGGAAGAATAATAATGCTTTGGCAACCATGTCATGCATTAAATAAAACACTACACCATTTAACGAATCCTGAGTCGCGACAGAGATCCCAAAAGCAATAAATCCTACACTGATGATGATATTATAATTAAATATTCGGCCCAGATCGTTGTAAGCCAATGCCCCGATTGCCCCAAGTATCATCGTCGCCCCCGCCATCCAAGCAATCAATGTATGGGTAAGTCCCGGTTCTTGAATAAAAATCAAAGTAAAGGTACGAGTAATTGCATACAATCCGACCTTGGTTAGCAAAGCCCCAAACAGGGCTCTAACAGCCAATGGCGGTGCACTATAAGAATCGGGAAGCCAGAAAAAGAGCAGTAAACCTGCCTTAATCGAAAATACAATTAGCAGCAGGACCGCAATGACGTTCATTACTCCGCCTTGTCCCGCCTCTGCTACACGCATAGATAGATGCGCCATATTCAGTGTTCCTGTCGCGGCATATAAATAAGCAATCGTCGCCACAAACAAGGAAGAGGAAATCACATTAATTAATACATACTTTAATGTCTCTCGCAGTTGACCCTTGGACCCACCAAGTACGATCAAAGCGTAAGAGGCAACTAACAGCACCTCAAAACAGACAAACAAGTTAAACAGGTCCCCGGTGAGGAAAGAACCAAACACCCCGGTTAATAAAAAATGGAAAAACGGATAGTAATAAAACCGTTCTCTGTCTTCCCCAATGCTAGCGAAGGAAAAAAACAGACAAGCCGCGCCAACAATGGCCGCAGTCAACACTAGCAATGCCGAAAACATATCGGCAACAAACACAATGCCATAAGGTGGACGCCATCCCCCCATATATAAGGTCTGGATACCGTTTGTATTTACCTGATACACAATGAATCCTGCAACAAAGATATTTAAAAACACACTGACGGCACTTATGATTCGTTGCAGACGTACTCGTTCTTTCAGAAAAATGAGTATAACTGCCGTAATGGCCGGAATCAGCAGAGGCAGCACTAACAAGTTGTTCATCGTCTCTCCTCCTTGGTTCCTTCCACATCATCGGTACCCGTCGAGCGGTAAGTCCGGTATGCCAAAACAATAAAAAATGCTGTTACTCCAAAGCTAATTACAATAGAGGTCAAAATGAGCGCCTGCGGCAAAGGATCGACATAAGCTTCCGCTTCCTCACCCAGCAATGGTGCAGCACCTGTCTTGAGGCCAGACATTGTCAGTAACAACAAATGAACGCCGTGCGTTATTAAAGTGGTTCCCAGAAGGATGCGCAGCAAGCTTTTGGAAAGAACTAGATAAACACCTACGGAAAACAGTACACCGATCGCCAGGGCAATAATAAGCTCCATTAGCTATCCCTCCCGATCGTAAATATGATATTCATAGTGACACCAATAACAGCTAAGAAAACACCAAGATCAAAGAACATTGCTGTGGTCAGTTCTGTTTTTCCCATAAGTGGCAGTTGGAAATAGCCAAACGCTTGGCTCAGAAAAGGTACATCGAATAAAAACGAACCTATTCCTGTAAGAAAAGCTACAGATACCCCAACCGCGATTAACTTACGATAGTCGATAGGCAATACCTTCTCAACCATATCAATCCCAAAAGTAATGGCGAGCAGTACCAATGCGGCTGATGCCATCAAAGCCCCAATAAATCCGCCTCCCGGATTATTATGTCCGGCGAAAAACAGATAAAGCGAAAATATTAGTATCATAACGAAGGCTACTTTAGCTACCGCTTGTAGTAACACATCATCACTTACAGAAGAACGTGGTTTATTATCCTTCTCAGCCCGCTTCAGTGGGGCAATGTTTCCATCCGTATCCAGTTGCAGTTTGATCATGGAATAAATAGCAAGTGAGGCAAGGCCAAGCACTGTAATTTCAAACATGGTATCAAAGCCGCGGAAATCAACGAGCAGAACATTAACAATATTTTTACCGCCACCCAAGGTATAGCTATTCTCCACATAATATTTCGAGATGGATTCGAACGGACTACTGCCTAAAGCAGCAAGTGCAACCAATGTCATCGTTATTCCCATCCCAATGGAAATAATTAGTTTAGGCAAGCGGGACCGAAGTTTGAGCGGTTCTTTCTCCAGCTTAGGCAAATGCCGAAAACATAGCAGGAACAATGTAACGGATACTACTTCGACAATCATCTGCGTAAGCGCCAGATCAGGTGCCCGGAACAGAACAAAGAGTAAAGTAACCATATAACCAACCATTCCTGTTAACAAAATAGCTGTAATTCTGGAACGTATAAATGGGATAGCCAAAGCGCCCACAAGCATAACCATAACAACAATAACTTCAAACAAAGAAAACGGAGCATATTCAGTTGTCCCAAGCGTTATTCCATCGGTATACCACACGGCTCCACCAATGGCTACGATCAGGAAAGCGAAGATATACATCAAGTAATGGCGCATGGAACCTGTCATATAGGTGCCAGTCAACGCCTTAGACGATTTCTCGACCAGCCGGATTACTCCGTCATAGACTTGATTTAAAGTGTAGCCACTGCCCCATTCTTTATCGACCAGACTCCAGCGGCCATAGATTCGGTAAACAATCATACCAAGAATCACAACACCAAGTGTCATCCATATTTCTGGTGTAAAGCCGTGCCAGAAATGAATATTCACAACAAAGGGTTCTCCGGTCTGCAAGATTGGGTGAATAGCATTCATTGCAGGGATAATAAGTGTTTTGGATAATATATTCGGGAAAAAACCGATAAATATAGACAGCACTGCTAGCAGGCACGGGGCAAGCAGAAGTCCAAATGGGGCTTCATGCGGTTTTTTGTCCAGCTTCTCAGGCTGATATTTTCCGAAAAAGGTGTGGAAAACCAAAATCATACTGTATGCAAAAGTAAACACGCTGGCAATCCAGGCCAAAACCGGGAAGAGCGTAAACAACGAGGGAATAGACAATATATCCAGGTTTCGGATATTCAGAACAGCCGTAAAAAACATCTCTTTACTTAAAAACCCGGAAAATGGCGGCAAACCAGCCATCGAGAAACTGCCGATCATCGCTACCGTAAAGGTAACCGGCATAATGGAAATCAGTCCGCCCAGCTTTCGCAGGTCTCGGGTACCCGTCTCATGGTCAACTATACCGACCATCATAAACAAAGAGCCTTTAAAGATGGCATGGTTAATAAGGTGAAAGATAGCCGCTGTTGTTGCAGCAGTATAAAAGACTGAATCTTCCCCTACATAAAATGCCGCTGCCGATCCCATTCCCAGCAATCCCATAATTAGTCCAAGTTGACTAATCGTTGAATAGGCTAATAGAGCCTTCAGGTCCGTCTGCTTCATCGCCTGGATGGAGCCATAAATCAAGGTGATCAAACCGACGCCTGACACAACCCAGAACCACTCATATTGCCCCGCAAAAACAGGGCTGAAACGGGCGACAAGATACAATCCAGCTTTAACCATCGTTGCCGAGTGCAGATAGGCGCTGACGGGTGTCGGTGCCTCCATGGCATCCGGCAGCCAGATATGAAAGGGGAACTGCGCTGATTTGGTGAAGGCGCCTAAGAGAATTAGCAGCATCGCCGGAATAAATAAAGCATGCCCGCTAATATCGCCAACCTCACTCCAAATTTCCCGGATACTAAAGGTGCCTGTCATTACATAAAGCATTAAAAAGCCGGCAAACATCGCTAAACCACCAAATACGGTAATCAACATAGATTTGAGAGCACCATACCGCGATTTTTGCCGCCGATGCCAAAAGGCAATTAACAGAAATGACGAAACACTTGTTAATTCCCAAAAGCCGTATAACACCATCAAGTTATCCGAGAGCACAACGCCAAGCATCGCCCCCATAAATAACATTAGATAGATATAAAAAGGGGTTAACGCTTCTTTTCGCCGGTCCAGATAATAAATTGAGTAAATAATCACAAGACTACCCATCCCAGTGATTAGCAAAGCAAACAACAAACTTAATCCATCCAGATGGAACACCAAATCAATTCCTAGTGAAGGAATCCATGAAATGGTTTCATATCCCAAATCCCCACCCCTAATAACGGGAATCCGGGTTAAGAAATAAACAAACAAAACGAGTGAACCAGGGAAAACAAGCCATCCTCTATGAAGGTTGGGTGCTCTCTTGGACAAAAGTGCGATTACTAAGGCCATTAGAAACGGAACAAGTATGATTACATGCAGCAAAGGCAGTCCTCCTTTTCCACTTGAGCTTATCAAGTTGTGAACTTTAGTACTTACTTTTTTACCAAAAGCCAAAGATCATATGATTGGTAGGGCCTTATATACAAGGCCCCAATGTTGATAAGGGCAAGCCTGATTATAAAGAATCAGTCAATGTGCCATCACAAATATGCAGATATCTAGCCTTTCCATCTTCTTGCTCAATTCTGAATAAACCGTTCTCAAATTCTGTGTGTAGTTCGTGGAAGAACTTTCCCTTAAGCGAATACTCTCCCTGAGGTTCATCACTGAGCTGATACTCAGCCCCGTTTTTGACCAGGTAGGCGATAACGCCTTCCTCATGGGTTTCTTCCAGTCCGGCACGCATCCTCTGCACAGCCACGACATGCAGATCCATCATTTTCATTTTACCAATGAGTTCATTGATGAAATTACGTTTGGTAAGCTCCTGCCACCGAGTTTGAGCAGATTGTCCAATGACGATCTGTGTAACCTCATTCTCTTCAGCAACTTCTACAATAATATCTGTTGTTTTTCGGCCTTCACGTTTCCGAATGATAAACTCTGCGCCAGCTTCATCGGCAAGACGTTTCCAGACCGTCATATACATTTCTTTGCTCTGATTATATTCATCAATATCCGAACTATCGACATTTAATACAAACAATGGCGCCCCTATAATTTCAGATAGTTGGACACCACGCCGGATTAAACGCTCCCCATGCGGACCATAATGAACACAAACCATAATCTTTTCATTGTGTATGACCTTCACCCTCCTGTAACATGGCCAAGAAATACAAAAGGAGCCCACTGGCGTTAGGCCCCTTGCGTAATTCTAAAACCCGATAAGTTATACTTAATTATATCTATTCCTATGTTTTTTGTAAAGTTTGATGGTTATCATGGAACATATTTCTTTTTAATGCTTGTATCATGCCCTTCTCTAGCAGTTGTCATACAAAGCTTATTATATATTCCTTTACAGGAATATTCCCTTCATGGTATATTATCATCACAAACAGGAAATACCAAAAAGGAGACGCTATAGAGCCGCTCAACCACATTACGTCATAATAGAGATACGAATGAATTTAATGAATCGAAGTGATCCTTGTTTATGAATACTAACGTTATGAGTGCCTTAGCTGAGCCACACCGCATGCAGATCGTGGAACTATTACGCGAGAATCCTCTAACCGTTGGGGAGATTGCAAAAAGTCTTCAGCTACGGCAGCCTCAAGCGTCCAAGCATTTGCGCGTCCTTAGTGAAGTGGGCTTAATTGAAGTTCAAGCTGTTGCTAACAAGCGCATTTGCAAGCTCCGTCCTGATCCATTTAAGGAAATAGACGATTGGTTAGACTCCTACCGCCATATATGGGAAGATCGATACGATCGACTGGATGATTATTTGCAAAAGCTACAGAGCAATGAAAACAATAAAAAATCTTGAGGAGGATCTATCCCATGACAAATTCTAACCCGTCTAACCAAGTGGTATCCAAAGTTGTTGATGGCAACACATTAGTATTAGAGCGCGTATTCCAAGCTCCACGTGAGCTAGTATTCAAGGCTTTTTCTGAGGCTGAGCATTTGAAGCACTGGTGGGGTCCAAAAGGTTGGACGCTTCCCGTATGTAATATCGATTTCCGTCCAGGGGGTACTTGGCATTATTGCATGAAGTGCGTGGATAAGAATCAAGGTGATTTCTACGGTATGGAATCTTGGGGCAAGGCGTTGTATAAGGAAATCACAGTCCCAGAACAAGTCATTTATACAGATGGGTTCTCAGATGCAGAGGGGAATATTTCAAAAGATTTGCCTGAGACGCTTGTCCAACTAGATTTTATCGACCTGGAGGGTCAGACGAAGCTGGTGAATATCGGTAAATACTCTTCTCCGGATGCCTTGCAACAAGTTATAGATATGGGGATGTTAGAGGGGATTTCCCAAACCTTCGACAATTTGGATGCCCATCTTGAGAATTTACAGAAGAATAACTAGAGCAGCTATCACACGATAAATAGGACGATGCAAGGATACTCTCTCCTGATCGTCCTTTTATGTTTATTTTGCAGGAAATAAGAACCTGATACTTTTCGGAAAATATTGCAGGAAAAACGTGTCATTATGCGTGCCCAGCGGATCCGTCTCAAACTTCACACGCTGATCCGCTCCATCAATCTTCTCTTTTAAAATATCATAAGCACGTTTGCTGTTAGGTACCATGTCCTTCTGGGCATTTGTCTTGTGGATCCCTTCCTGCTCACCAACATACATATAAATTCTGCATTCCCTATCTAGTCTTGAAGTCTCCATGAAATGAATGAAATCTTTAAACCATACAGACGCAGATATGAATATAAAATTCCCAACAATAGCTTCAGTCTTGTACATCGCGTACAGACTTATTAATCCACCTAGTGAAACACCACCCAAAGCTAATTTCTCCGGCTCGTTGGAGATGCGATAGGAGCTTTTGATATAGGGTACAAGATCCTGATAGACATAATTCAAATAATTATCGCCCTTGCCCCCAAAGGACCAATCCTTAAAAAGAGCAGGCATTTCCCAAGGGGTATATTCATCATTCCGCAGCTGAGAATCAATCCCTATAAAAATAACAGGCTCTGTTACTCCCTCTTCCACATCTTTCGCTATAGCTGTAATCGCCTCTTTGAACAAAAAATCTCCATCCTGTAAGAAAACCGCTGGGAATATCCGCTCCGGAATTAGATGATATTCTTTCGGTAAATATACGGTAATCTGACGATCCATATGTTCAAAAAGCACAAGCTCGCCTGCCCTCATTTGCGTCATATCCCCACTCCTTAACAGTTCAGTACTCGAAACGCTCTACTCATAATCGTTGGTACTACAGAAGCGTGATTTTCATTGGGTGCGACATAGTGCTCAACCTCTAAATTAGGCAAAGCATACTCGTTCAATTTTGAAAATAAACCTGCTGCGTCATCGACCATAAACGACTCTTCACTCCCTACGGTAATCAATAACTTTTGTTTATCGGTCATCTTCACTTGACCATTGTTATAGAACCGCTCCGCATACGTCAGGATTTCATGATCATTCCACCAAATGGATGGACTAGAGGCCAAATAATACTGGAATAGCTTCGCACGAGTGAATAGCGTCCAGAGGATAAATAAACCGCTGAGGGAGTGACCAAACAAGGCTTGTTTATGCTGATCCACATTATATTTCTTGTTAATTGCTGGCATTAACTCTAATTCTAAAAAAGCCAAAAACTTCTCAGCCCCACCATGTGGTCCAATGTCAGCATTTTTCAATCGATCCGGATATACATACTGCTTCGCAGGAGGTGTGAAATCATAAAATCTTCTTTTAGAGACCTCTTCATCTGAACCATAATGTCCAATACCAATCACAATTGCTGGTGCAATAAAAGTTTTTGGGGCATTTCTTGACTGCAATTTCACAACATCCCGACCCAATTGAAAATATGAATTACCATCGAGCATGTAATACACGGGAAAGCCCTTTTCTGGTGCTGCTTCTCTGGGAAGAGAAACCTTTATATCGTACATGTAACCCATATACTGAGATTCTAGTTTCCATGATTCTGTGTGTTCGAGCTCTACTTGTGTTGACATTTTATCTGTACACTCTCCCTTACACTCTTGACTTTGCTAATAAATATAAGAAATAAGGAATACCAATAATCGAAACGACTATACCCACGGGTAACTCTGCCGGCTGAAATATTGTTTTGGCAAAATAATCCGAGATCACCAGCAAAAACATCCCAATCACTGCACTGGATAACATAATATAGCGGTGATTAATCCCTACTAATCTTCTGGCGATATGAGGCGCCATCAAGCCTATAAAACTTATAGAACCGGATACAGATACACAAACACTTACAATCCCCACACTGCATAACAGAAAGATCAGCTTTTCTTTTTCTACGGAGATCCCTAAACTCTTTGTACTGGAATCCTCCAATTGAAAATAATTGAGTAAATAGCTTTTACGATACATTACAAATCCTAAAATAAGCACCCAAGGTGCGATCATAATGATATAAGTCCAGTTCGCGCTGTAAATACTTCCGACACTCCAAACCGCAGCCATCTCATAATCACTTGCATTCATTTTCAGAGAAATATACAACGACAACGCACCAAAACCACTGCTAATCGCGATCCCTGTCAAAATCAAGCGTTGCATATCGAGTGCACCATTCCGCCATGAGAAAATAAAGATAATCACAACTGCGGCAAGCCCACCTACAAAACCAAACAGCGGCATGGCTAGTATCGAGAACCAGCTTTCTTTGAAAAAAGTAACTCCCGACATCTGAAAGAAAAACATAAACGCAACGATGGCAGCTCCTGCGCCTGCATTAATCCCAAGGATACCTGGATCCGCCAGCCCGTTACGGGTAATCCCTTGAATGACTGTTCCCGCCATCCCCAGACCTATTCCTACTAATGAGGCAATAATGATCCGTGGTAACCGAAACTGAAAAATAACCAGGTCAAATTTAGTATTAGGATCTATTCGCAGCAGTGTTTTAATCACATCCATTACAGACATATCAAACACGCCATTCGTAAGATGAAAATACCCCGCCACAAGGGTTAACAGGATAAAAACTATAAGCGTCAGCATATAGCGGCTAAACTGTACTTTACTTCTATCCACGCTGCTCTCCCCCTTTAACCCGAATTAAATAAAGGAAGAACGGGATGCCAATAAAGGCTGTTACAACACCAATCGGCGTCTCAAACGGAAAGTTAACATAACGGCTTAAGACATCGCAAAACGCTAAAAAAACAGCTCCAATCACTGCTGAGCAAGGAATGATAAAGCGATAGTCTATACCTACGATAAAACGTGTAATATGAGGAATGATTAGACCCACAAAGGCTATCTTGCCGACTAAAGCTACTGCTGTCCCGGTCAGACATATAACAGATATAATACTGACAATTTTCACCCATTTTGTTCGTTGACCCAAACTAATCGCCGTTTCATCCCCCAGGGAAGCAACCATTACTGACTTAGAAATACTAACCGCCAAGAGCAGTCCAACGATAATAAAAGGAACTGATAATATTAGCATATCTGGATTAACGGTATGTATTTTCGAGCTATACCAAACGCTAACATTTTGTGAGACTTGAAAAAACATCGCTACTGCTGAGGCGATACTACTTAAAAAGGTACCAATTACAGTTCCAATAATGGCTAACCTGACTGGAGATAAGCCGTTTTTAACCAATGAACCAAATCCGAAAACCAAACCCGCTCCGATGGCTGAACCCACCATGGATAAAATAATCATCTGAACATTCGATAATCCCGGATAAAACACCATAGCCAACGTAATAACAAATGCCGATCCGTCATTTACTCCCATAATCGAGGGTGATGCAAGATAGTTACGTGTAACCCCCTGCATTAACGCCCCTGAAACAGCCAGAGCCGCTCCAACTAATAAAGCGGCGATTACACGCGGAAATCTAGATGTCATAATAATGTTGTGGTCCACATTATTAGCATCGAAGTGTGTAATCGCCTGCCATATTGTCGATATTCCAATATCTTTAACACCATATAAGACGGATACAACAATTGCTAATACGATGAATAATGGAGAAGTTGATAGGATCAAAATAACTTTCCAATTTTTTGTATTCATCTTATTCATCGCACCTTCGGTTTTACTTCAACAAGTTTTCAATTGCTGCATCCAGGAATCTTACTTTAGACCAAGCCGTTCCACCTTGTGCCAACGGATCAATTGCATTTACAAACACATGATTATTTTTGACAGCAGTAACGCTTTTGAAGATCGGATTCTTGAGCAAATCATCAAGTGCTGTTGCATTATCAGTATTCTCGCTAGTCTCAAACTGCAAGAAAATATAGTCCGGATTAATATCTGCCAAAGCTTCTAATGAAAGCTCTGCTTGTGCCTCTGTAGAGGAGATCACCTCAGGAATGGCAGCACCCAGATCTTCATAAATAACCGGATTCAAATAAACGCCAGCAGGATACACACACATACTGCCTTGACGAATACGAATGACTAGAATGGATTGATCTTTCAGCTTTTCTCCAATTTCAGCCTTTGCACCCGCAGCTTTGGATTCATAATCACTAATAATTTTTTCTGCATCTGTGGTCTTACCGGATAATTGGCCTAATAAGAGCAAATTATCTTTCCAGTTTGTTGAAATATGTGAATAAGGAATCATCGTTTGAATTTTATTAAGTGCGCCAGCCACATCTTCCCCAAACTTGGAAGACCCTAAGATAACATCTGGATCCAGTTGCAGAATCGCTTCATTACTTGGAGCAAATTTATCCCCCACTAACGATGCACCCGCTAGCTCTGTTGACAGATAACCTGGAATGGCATCTGCTATTGCAAGTACACCTACAGGTTTCACTCCCAGTATGGCAGCATCTTCCATAGATTCGAGACTTGCTGCTACAATATTATTAATCTCTGCAGGCACGACATAATCCTTGCCCAAATATGTAACGGTTTGTTCAGTGGCAACGGCCTCCTGAGCCGCATTTCCTTTGTTATTTGCAGTTCCTTCTGCTGCTACTGCAGCATTATTTGTGCTTTTTTCTGAAGCTGTCTTATCCTTTTCATTGTTACCGCAAGCTGCCAAACTCAAAGCTAAAACTGCTGATACCCCTGCTAATAAATATTTTTTCTGATTCATATTCAATCTCCCCATCTATATTTTATTTATCATTCTTCAAATTAAAGTAATGATAATGAGAATCGTTATCATATTAAATCATATGAGAATAATTATCAATACTTTTCTTTGATTATATGAAACCTTGTAATTTAACAGTTGCGTTGAATTATTAGTGAACACGCAGAAGAACCCGCACCAAATGCGGGTTCTTCTACACTATAAATATGAGTCCGTTTTTTTAATCAGCGTTATAAAACTCAGATAAGTCACGGAACAACAATCCGCACCCCTCTAGTCTATTAAGTTCCTCATCCACATCAGTGATCAAATTGCTTTCTCTCTCATGGGCTGTATTGATTAGCCACGGTTGTCCCTGCTTTAGAAAACAAAGATCATCAGGCAGTCTGGTCTGTACCCACGAGTACAAGCTGGTGGAACAGGATAAAAGAATATTGACCGCTTCAGGTGAACAATGAAAAAAATAAACATCTGCATAATGCCCCATAAGCCGAGTCCCCGGCCAATAGTCATCTTTTATGACCTTTTTGAGAAAAGGTTGCAGCTGTTCAAGCAGTTTAAATCCTTCTGGCTCCAACTCCATCTGATCACGTTTTACTAGAATAAATTCATCACATACTTCCATAGCTACCTGTACCAGCGTCTTGTAGGTCTGACCCGTTGGTTCCTGCAAAATAGTATGAATAATAATGTACCCCCTCTACTTCTTTGTATTATTCAAATATTCTTTATGCATCCTACCCCAGCCACACATGCTATCCAACACTGTAATTAGCGATTTGCCATGTTCTGAAATACTATATTCCACCCTCAAAGGAAGCTCATGATAACTCACCCGGTCGATAAGCTGATCCTCTTCAAGCTCCCGTAATTGTTTAGCTAACGTACCTTGGGAGACATCAGGGATGATCCGTCTAAGTTCACCAAATCGTTTTGTACCATCTATCAATAAAATAAATAAAATGAGCGGCTTCCACTTTCCACCGATCTTTTCAAGTGTTGTAAGAACCCCAGTCAATCTCGGCTCCAGCAAATCCATGTGATCCCCTCTTTCGATAGTTATATAACTATATGTTCGAACCAGCTAGTACGAAAAATCGTACCTAGTACGAAAAAAGTGCGTACTGTGCAGGTTATATTTTATAGCTAATAATAAAAAACAGATCTTAATAAGTCCAATTAACTATGAACGGAGAAGATAAATATGTCCACTATTTCATTAAAAAACCAGCGCATCGTCATTATCGGAGGAAGCTCCGGAATAGGGCTAGCGACTGCCAAACAAGCGGTTGAACAAGGCGCAGCTGTCATAATCGCTGGGCGTTCACAAGATAAATTAGAGAAAGCTCAAATGCTTCTAGGATTCGATTCTGTTGAAATTCATTCACTAGATAATCAAAATGAACAGAACTTGAAAGCTTTCTTTGAAAAAATCGGCGCATTTGACCATCTGTTCACTCCGGGAGCCTCCTATGTTAGAGGACCCATTACTTCTAGCTTGGAGATTGCACACAGTTGCTTTAATGCAAAGTTCTGGCCGCAATATAATGCTGTAAAGCATGCCATCCCTTTTATCAACCCTACAGGCTCCATTGTTCTTATGTCCGGCGCATTCAGCCAACGTCCACTTGCAGACGGTGCCTCCTATGCAGCTTGTAACGGCGCGATTGAAAGTCTGGGAAAAGCATTAGCAGTAGAATTGGCACCGATTCGGGTAAATGTCATCTCCCCCGGAACCATTCATACCAACTTTAATTGGGAAGGTGCAGAACAGGAAACTAGAGACAAGGCTTACGACGAATATACGAATATCAATCTCCTTGGCAGGGTTGGCCATGCCGACGAAGCAGCACATACAACGATTTATTTGATGACCAATAACTATACAACAGGAAGTACTTTATTTCCGGACGGGGGATATATTTTGCGATAAAAAACGCTGAGTCAATAGGTAGGAAACGCTACTTATTGACTCAGCTTCTTTTAGTTTAAAGTATCAGGGATTAATTCCTGGTTATCAGCCAGGGGATCATTTTCCCTTAGTTACGATCATAGTAATTCCAAGTAAGGCGAATAACCTCATTTGATTATGAACTCCAATGACTACTTCGTATTAAAGATTATACTTATGGAATCCTCCTGAATCTCCTTAATTGTATATATACCAATTTTTTCAGCAGCACTCACTAGCGCTGAGATATACTCAGGAGTTGAATTTAATTTCCGAGCAGAGGGCTTCAGGTTAATGGAGAACTTCTCCCCATGCTCGTCAACATCAAGATATTTCACATAAACTTTAAATACCTTTACATAATGCTCATAGTTAACCAAATGTTCTTCAGTAACACCTTGAAATGAAACATTTACTTTCAAGGATTCCGGCTTCAGGAAGCTCACGTTACCTGCATTGTCTACCTGACCTACTTCAGGATTCAACACTTGATATTCAACTCCGTCAAGGATTGTAAAATCCATCCCATTATCCATAGTAACTAGTAAATTAAGACGCACATCGATAGCTTCTGGTCCGATTAATGTCAGATAGTCGCTTACTTCATGCTTGGTCGTTTGTTCAGCCTCTTTCCCGGCGAACATAATCAATGGACTATGTACACGTCTATTCCATGACTTCTCTTCATGTGTACCCAAAGGGTCCATCTGAAAGAATAGGTCCTTCCCTAATACAAATCCCTTCGACTTTAGTACAGTCACAAGCGGATCAATTGGCATTCCTTCGGTTACGCCCATGTCGAGCCAAATCTTTAAGGCAGGCTTCCCGGACTCTTTCGCCAACTCCTCCAACATGCGCCCATTGCCTACCCAAGTAGCAGGGGATAAAGCTCCTATCGACGAAAAAGTCTCAGGATGTTGATATCCCATCCATAATGCCTGAACAGCACCGAATGACGATCCCATAATCATCCGGTGATCCCGATCGGGAATGGTCCGGTAAGCACCATCCACATAGGGAATAACTGTATTGATAAAATATTGGGTAAATTCGGCTGCACTCGCTCCATCCGAAGGAATAGACTGATCCGGAAATGGAACATACTCCATTCCCCGTTCTGATCCATCACTTGAAGCGACTCCTATCACGATAACCTTCTCCATGGTTCCATCAGCAACAAGCTGATCAATGATCTCCTCAACTCTCCATTCTTTGCCTAAAGAGCTGGTATTTGTGTTAAAAACATTCTGCCCATCGTGCATATACACAACAGGATAACGCTCGCTGTCAGCTTCATACCCTGCAGGTAAATAAACAAATATTCTCCGCTCACCTATATTTTCTATGTGCACAGTACCCTTTGCTACCACCTTATTGGTTGGGTTCTCCGATGCTTTAGAAGTATTGCTTATCGTTGGATTGGGGGTTGGTGATGTAGCAACTTTTTCATTTACATTTTCGTAACTGGAACATCCCGAAAGCGCTAACAAAACTAATACTGCAAACCCCAAAAAGCTCCATCTAAATAATCCATTTGAATGCATAGAACCCCTCCTGATTTTTGTTCAAACGTTTTCACAACTCTTATTATACAGGATTTATATGGAATTATGAACATTTTTTCACAAGTTAGGGCAATGTGTAAAAGCGCTCAAGTTTAATTGTATTTCATACAACTATAATCCATCAGAGCGCTCGATCACTGGATATAAGTGTATTTTGTGCAGTTATTTTCTGAAATCACGCCCTTATAAGTGGATTCTCTAGTTTTTAGTTGTATCAAGTGCAGTTAAAGTCAAGATTATTCTTTTAGCACTCGAAATAACTGCACAAAGTACAGCTATTTCGCAGATTCCTTCAACATCACACCAACATCCGACACCAAAAAAATCAAAGAAGCAATCAGTCAGCTTCCACTAGCTCATCATTTGCAAAAACAAACCTTCCCGCAGACCAAAAACACCAGACAAGGATTCTCCACGAACTGCAGGATCGTTGTCTGGTGTTTTATTCAGATTCAAAAAGGGTTGTTTTGAGACAATCTCTTCTTTCCAATTAGTACTGTTGTCTTTCCTCGTAGGATACGAACAGCATTCTACGTTGCACATCCATAAGCATACGAATTACCCAACTTGCTAATAAGGCAACAACAAATCCAGCTACTACATAGGAGATATATTGTTGGGATAATGTCCAGTCGATCTGGAACAAAGCAAACACACTATTCTCTAAAATGTTCAAATCCATGGTTTGCAAGAAAATCTGGTGCAGCACAGGTAGTGTAATCAGGCCCAGTGCAGCCGCTACTACAGTTACTGTTATTGAAAAGAATATAATGCTGGATACGAATCGACCCATAATCAGCATGACGTTACGGGCAAACTTCGCTCCATGAAAACCTAACTTCATTCGTTGCAGAAAGCCCGCTCCCTCCAGCTGCATATCCGATCTGGCCTCTTCAATAGGTCTAGGAATATCTAACAATGATCTGACCAGCTCTTGCTCAAATTGTACGATGTAATCCAATCCCTTAGCTACTGCAAAAAACAAAGGAATTCCGATAAATATTGGGGTTAACGCAATGGATAACGTCAGCCCTGTCACCATAAACACGAAATATACAATCGTAAGCGGCAAAGAGATTAAGAAGTATAATATACTCCGATATGTCTTTGGACTTGCTCCACGTTTGCGCGTTTTAGATTGGGGTTGTGATTCTGCTGGAATATGCATGGAATCAAGAGCTCCCATCGGCATAGTGTATAACTTATCATTCATTTCTATTGTCCTTCCTCTCACGTTTTTCAATTAATCTCATTATACGTGGGAATAAGAAGGCTCAAAACAGTCTTGGGGCTGGAGTCATACCAGACTAAAGGCTAGGATTTGCAGCTTCAAGGCGCATAATTAACCAGATTTATGATTTTTCTAGGCTACAGCTCCAACTTATTTCCCTTTTCCAGCCGTACAATCTGCTGTTCGCCATTATCTGCCAGCTCTCTGAACTGATTAATGGTTTCACGCATTTTGGGGAGAGCTTCCTGCTTATAAGTACTGATGGAATCGAGAGCAGATAGCACATCTGTAAAAGCTTGCTTTAATGTATCCACTGAAATACTTGATTCTAACGACTGTTTATGGATTTCCGCCCCTTGGTTTTTCAACATTTTTGAGGTACCGCTGATCAGGCTATCGGTGGTTTGATTTAAAAGTTCGATCTTTTTCAAAACAATTCGTTGATTATACAGCGCACTAGCTACCGTAACCGATATTTTCAAGGCAGACACGGTAACATTTCTAGCTCTGTCCACCCCTCTGATCAGCTCTTTATTATTTCGAATAACCACTTCTATGGCCATAATTCCTTGTTGATTCACTACAAGCATCTGTTGCAAATCCATGACACGCTGCCGCAGCGGAAAAAGCACTTCTTCTGTAATGAACCGAACTTTCTCCTCATCCTCATCACGCAGCTTAGCCGCTTCCAGTTGCGTCTCTATTTCCTGATCCATCAGCATGCCGAGCTGAATTTCTTTTTGTAGCTTTTTTGTGAGTTCCCGAAGGGACTGTTGCTCGAATTCCAGCGTAGTATTGTCGTTCTTCAAAACAGTCTTACCCTTGTCTAAAGAAATTATAATATCTGAAATGACAGCATCCGCCTTTTGATATTTAGCAAAATAACTACGTAATGGATTAAAGAACTTCCCAAGAAAACCCGTCTTGGCAAAATCTACTGCACTGGGATCCAAATCCTTCAGCTGGAGATTAAGCTCCGTCAAACCTTTCGCTACTTGGCCGCCTTCATCCCCTGTCTTTGATAAATTCCCCACTGAAACCTGCAACAGAGAATTTTTGTCCGAAGAGGATCTCATCGTTTCCATACCGAAGCTATCAATGGATTGCAACACCGCTTTCCGCTTATCCAGTGACTCTAAATTCAGATCCAGAATGGCTGAGACATTGTTTACTGCCAGTGCTTTCAGTTGTGATACTTCCTCAGGCTCAGGTTTAACCTGCTCCTCAATTACTGATTTCAGCTTTTCCTGACTTACGACTTCCATAGTAAACGACATAGAACCCCTCCTATAAAAAATAGCTTACATTTGAACATTGAGCAGGTTGCCGATTTTATAGACTACATCATCTGTATCTGCATTGATGTTGGCCGCTTCATTTATACTCGAAATACTCTCAAGTGCCTTGATATTCGCATTGTAGCCAATCGTATAAATCGGGATTTTGTAGGTCTCAATAAGACCTCTGATGTCATTCAAGGAATGCCCTTCATTGGTCTCCCCATCACTTAATACAAAGATCAACGGCTTCAAATCCGGATTTAGCTGTAATTCCGTTTGAAGTATATGGATGGCTACCGCAATCCCGTCAAAAGTAGCCGTCCCCCCATTTGCTTGTAGACTGTCAATCGCACCAACAAACATGGACTGCTGGTTCGTGTCATATTTTCCAATTGGAAGATTGATTGTAACGTTATCAGAGTAAGAGACAAAACCAATGCTGTTATCCTTGCCCAAGTACTTCTGGCCTGTTAATAAAGATTGCTTTAAGCGGTTCAAGGGTTCCCCGTTCATACTTCCTGAGACATCTGCCACAAATACTGCGGCGATAGGTTTATTGCCATTTTTCTTTTCTTTCCACAGCTTTTGAGCTGAGGATATAAGACTGCCATCCACTGTACTAAGCTCTGATTGGTACTCATTAAGACCATTGAAACCTTTTTTCTCACCCAGCTCCTGGTATTTTTCCTGTTCAACAAACTCAGTAAACTTCTTAATAATATCGAGTTTTTCCTGAGGAAGATCACCCAAAGCATAAAGCGGGCTGTCATGTCTTACACCAAAAGGAGTGAATACATACCCCCCTTTCAAATCTGTTGCATTCACAAAGATCTGGTATTCTAAGACAAAAGCATCAAGCTTACCGGTTTTTGCAGCCTCTCGCATCTGTAAAGTGGTTGAGGCGATAAAGGGAACATTTGCTTGGAATTTCTCAAAGCCCTGCACCGCTTGCTCACCAAGTAAGTCTGAACCGCCAAATGTCCCAAGCGCTGTTACCAGAAAGTTTAAACCCGTAGAACTGGCAAAAGGGTCAGTATAGCCCATTGATAATTCATTATTTGCTATGGCGTCAGTAACCGTCTTAACGTTTAAAGAACCGTATTTCTCTATTAATTCATCATATTTCGCCTTACTGGTAACAATACCAGCTACATTACCTACAAGGCGTTTAGTGATTAGCTGAGTGTTCATCCCGTTTGCTTTTACCATTTCGCCCCACAACTCATTTGAAGGGGTAAAGGCATCTGGCACATACTTCCCAGATCTTATGTAATCTGTCGCTGTACCTGAAGCAATATTACGGATTTTCACAGATACGTGACTCCCGTTCACCTCAATATTAGAGTTGTTAAAATCTGTAGCAACTTCATTTAACCAACCATCATTACCCGTTCCTGATTTCTCTGTAGAAGAGAATATCTCTACAAAGCTATCTGTTGTATTGTCTACCGATACAGGAAACTTTGAGATATCTGGTAATGAATCCCCAATCGCAACAGGATCCAGGTCAATCTGGCCTTTGATTTGCTCAGCAGTTGTCACGTTTATGTTCTTATATAGCTTCTCAAGCTGCTTCCCCGCATCTTCGGAAGAAATCTGGGTTTTGGTTTTTCCTATATTAGAGGTTAAGGTGATTCCAAAATACACGAGAGCAAAAACTACCACCGTAATGGTCCCTAAAACTGCTACTGTTTTTCCTTTATTAGCCATACACATCTCCCCTTCATTGCTTATAGAATTTCGTCTGCTTGATCAGCTCATCGATTTCCTTCATACAAGGCATCTCTTCAACATCTGTATAATCTGTACTGTCAAGTAGCGATATTTCCAGCAACAGCTTATCCAGCTTCAGCAGAATCTCTTCATTTGCCCCAAGATACCCTGTTACGTAGGCTAAATATTCATTGTACAAAGCTGTCTTTTTTTGCACCAATTTATCTGAGAACTGCGAGGGTCTATGCTGGCTGGAGAAAAGGGTGAACTCTGAGGCATCAAATACACTGAGTTTATTCAGAATCCCTCGAATGTTCAGGTAAAAAAGCTTTGCTACTTCATAACTGACTGCATTAAATTTTTTGAAGCTAAGTTCAGTGGATTCGAATCTCTGACCTAAAACATCTAACAAGGTACTTCTCTTCTTTTCCATCCGGGATATCTGATCTAGAGCAAGCGCAATGTCTTTTTTCAGCACTTTGACATTTTTGTATTGAGTAAGCGCAGCTATATAATCCTCATAAGATTTCAGTGTTTTCACAGCAGGGATAGATGAAGGTTTAAACAATAAAATATAACTTCCATAAAGAACAACAAGTAGACTAACAAACAACAATGCCACACCCAAAGCGGTTTCAAATACACTGGTTCCTCCGATTTCCACCCCTAATAAACCTGGTGACAACACGATAATGTTCAGTAGTACCACACCGAGAATAAGTCCCAACAGCTTTATGGCTCTAACCCCGTTCATCACAACCACCTCCTGCATCCAGTCACTTCTATTGTATGGAGCAATTTCTGTTATTACGTCTCTTCATTTGCTATATGTTAAAAAAATAAGGAATTAATCAACAAAAAAACCTTAACAGGCAATAAGCCCATTAAGGTTAACGATCCCTATTTTATACCCACGCATCATTTGAATACCCGCGTTGCTCCCAATATCCCGTATGATCGCCTTCGATCAGCTCAATCCGATTCAGCCACTTCACAGACTTATATGCGAACATCTTCGGAACGATTAACCGTACAGGACCGCCGAGATCGCTAGGAATCGGCTTTCCATCATGCATTACCGCGACCAGCACATCATCCATGTCAGCTTGTTCCAATGTGAGCGTATCCGTGTATACACCATCACCCGAATAGAATTTCACAGTCTTAGCTGTGGGCTTCACACCGGCCTGACTCAAAAGATCTTTTAGCTTGATTCCTTCCCAGGTATTCTTATAGACTGACCAGCCTGTCACACAGTGAAAATCACTCACCTGAACGGTCCGCTTCAGCTTTACGAACTGTTCCCAGTTCCACTTAAAATTCTGCTCCACAAGCCCATCTATCGTAAAAGACCAATTGTTGTTCGTAAACTCCGGAATCGGAGTGACTGTATAAACACGGAATTGACCTTGCGCCCCTCCTCCGAGAGGGGGTGAGGATGCTGCCAGTGGCTGGGGTGCAGGCAACAACTGATTGCGATCACTTTCGATCAGCTTTTCAATCGTTTCGCTGCCCCCGATATTTCCAATTGAACTGCCGAGCCATTTTATAAACGATGGACCTATAGTTACCGCAAGCCCAACACCAATCGATCCGCGTATGAAAGCTCTACGTGTATAAACCGGCTGCGGGGTTTCCCGATGATTCGAAGGGCTACCTGTCTCAATGCCGCTTTTCACTACCCGCCGGCTCGGTTCTTTAAGCCATTTTACCCGGGTCAAAGAATGATAAATAATATAAGGAAGGCCTATCCAGGTCAATAAGTCATGGACGGCCAGAGCAACGTTCGATACATGTGGACCCACCACGCGGAATTGCCAAAGTAGCACTCCTGAAACGAACCAGCCGAGCAGCAATGAAAGTACAACGATTACATTAAAACGTTGCCAAGGCCGCTCCTTCAGTTGTTTCCAATGTTTCCCTGCCAGCAGCAAATAATAAATAACCGGAATAATCGAAGCGACACCGATCACGATATGAAGCCCTTTGATCCATACTCTGCCTTCCCCTAAGAAGCCACGCCAGAAGCCACCTACAAGCACAAGTCCTGTGAGTGTGAGCAACACAACCAGCCAGCCATTCCAGGTATGAAGCGCCCGAAGCTTTTTCCCGTATCCCTTACGCAGCCGAGCCAGTAAAGAATTCATTACCTTTCCTCCTCTTCACTAGGTATGCTCAAATAGCTCTTTATCCTGATTCTACTCTAATAATGTTAGAAAAGACTTTGAAGCAGCTGTAAGAGGAACTCCACGCAGGGTAGCAATTCCTATGTTACGTTCTGGCAAAGGTGGGTCCAGAGGAATCTCGACAAGCTCACCTTTCTTCAATTCTTCGGTTACGTAATCACGAATAACAAAAGCAAGGCCAAAACCACGCTTCGCAAACTGAACCAGCAAATCCACACTACCCAGTTCAAATTCAGGTGTAATCGTCAGATGATTAGATGCTAAAAACTGATCCATATACTTTCTGGTGCTCCCACCCGCTTCTAAGCATAACAACGGATACTGCTGAATGTCTGCAAGCGGCATGGTCTTGTCCGCTAAATGACGAAAACCTTTGCCCCCTACCAGGCAATCTTGAAGCTGAGTACTTTTGCGAAAATCAATCTGTTTATCAGATGTCGGCAAGCTGACGATACCAAAATCAATTTTCCCTTCTTTTAAAAGCGTAAGTGTTTCTGGTGTCGTTCGATTCGTAATATGAATGCGGATATTGGGAAATTGTTCGTGAAATTGCTCCAAAAAAGGCAACAGATAATATTTGCATAAGGTGTCACTTGCTCCGATATGAATCTCGCCGCTGTTCAGATTGTTCATATCTGCGATCGCTCTTTCGCCCATGTCTACATGATGAAAGGCTTGCTCAATAAAGCTAAGCAGTACTTTTCCTTCTGTTGTTAAATCGACGCCGCGAGAAGTGCGAAAAAATAACGGGCCGCCCATTTTCTCTTCCAATTGTTTAATCGTGTGACTTACTGCCGGTTGTGTAATATTGAGTCGTTCTGCCGCAGCAGTTAAGCTCCCTGTATTCGCTACCCAATAAAAAGAGCGATACCACTCCAAATTAATGTCCATCCCCACGTCATTACTCCACCTTATAATAGATATAACTTATATCAATTTTTCTAATGATTTAACTAGCATTATACTTAGTCCTGTAGCCAAAAACAAGCTTGGGAGGCGAAAACGCGTGACCGTAATTGCAATTGTAGGAGCAAACTGGGGCGACGAAGGAAAAGGAAAAATGACGGATGTGCTAGCTGCACAATCTTCCTTTGTCGTTCGTTTTCAAGGTGGTAGTAATGCTGGGCATACCATCATAAACCAATATGGAAAATTTTCATTGCATATGCTGCCATCTGGGGTATTTTATCCTTCCGTTACAAACATTATCGGACCAGGAACAGCACTTGATACAGAAGTATTAATAAAAGAACTGAAAGCTTTAACGGATAGAGGCGTGCCAAAACCTAGATTATTCGTATCCGAACGGGCGCAAATCGTGCTTCCAATCCATCGTTTGTTTGATGAACTAGAAGAGGAACGTCTGGGATCTCAAGGATTCGGTTCAACAAAACGAGGAATCGCACCATTTTACGCAGATAAATATGCAAAGCTAGGCATACAGGTAGCGGATTTATTTGATCCTGCCCGACTTGAGAAACGTCTTGAACAATTACTCGCTTCCAAAAATATATTACTTGAGCATTTATATAAGAAAGCGCCTGTCCAAATCTCGGAATTAATGGTTCAGCTGCAAGAAGAAGCTGCACAGCTAGCGCCTTATGTAGCCAATACAACAGACCTACTGCAAGAGGCTTATGCCAAGGGAGAGACTATTTTACTTGAAGGTCAGCTTGGGGCTCTGCGTGATCCTGATCACGGTATTTATCCTTACTCCACCTCCTCTTCAACACTTGCCGGGTTTGCACCTGTTGGTGCAGGTCTTCCTGCAGCAGCTATCACGAATGTCATCGCTGTAACCAAGGCCTATTCCAGTTGTGTCGGCGCTGGACCTTTTGTTACGGAATTAGAAGGGCCCGTAGCGGATGAACTTCGTACAAGAGGTGGCGATGCCGGAGAATTCGGGGCTACGACTGGCCGTCCTAGACGTATGGGCTGGTTTGATGCTGTAGCAACTCGTTATGGTTGCCAAATGCAAGGGGCCACTGAAGTCGTGTTGACTAATCTTGACGTGCTTGGTTATTTGGATGAGATTCCGGTTTGTGTGGCTTATGAGCTTGAAAATGGAGAGATCACCGACAAGTTCCCGGCTACGAATAAACTGAACTCTGCAAAACCGATATTCACGCATTTATCTGGCTGGAACAGCGATATCTCTCAGATCACCGACTTCGAAGATCTGCCAGAACAAGCTAAGCTTTACATTGATTTTATTGAAACCTCTATTGGCACGCGTATTACTACGATTTCCGTGGGTCCTAGACGCGAACAGGTCATTAATCGGATAACGAAATAATCATATACGTACTAAATCTCTGTAGAATTTAAAAGAAGCGCCTCTCTTATTAGAGAAGCGCTTCTTTGTTTTATTCATGAGAAGGGCTGCCTCATACGTAGAAAAATCCACTTTTGAGACAGCCTCTTTTTAAATCAACACGGCATCCACTTTCGTCTGCGGAGCCTTGTCACAGCGTTTACAGACCTTAACGACTGCTCCATCCGTTTTTTTCTTGGGATAAAGCAGCTTAATACGGGTGTTCTGACAGATTGGGCAAGTCCCCCTGCCCCTAGATGGTAAATTCCAAAGTGCATGTCCACGTTTTGACTTTGCCATGAATAAACCCCTCATTTCGGCCAACAATAGTCAACACTTTAATTCTGAAAGTGCTTCTCCAAAATGATATGTCGCAAAGACAGGCTCTATGACTAAAGTAACGCAGAAGTTAGGAAAAATTAATTCGTATAAATCATGGAGACAACACCGTTCGTAAAGGTAACATAGTTATAATTACCATACTGCCAGGTCTCCACTTGAATGCCACTACCTGATAATGTGGATTTACTTATAGGCTTACCCCAACTAAACTCCACTTGTTGCTTGGTCATCCCAGTAGCAACTATGCTTTTTTTAATCTTACTCCAAATCGCATCCGACCACTTATAGGTTTTAAATGGATCCGTTGTTAAGAAATATTCCTTATTTCCTAATGTACGGATCAACTCATCTCCCGACATTTTATAAGAGTTAAGAATTTGCCCCGTCGATAAAACCTTAAATGAAATGGCAAATTCACCTTCATAATCAGGTAGAATATCTACAATAGTGACTTTTTGGAACTTATAATCGGAGTCGAATTGATTGAGCCAATATGTTTTTCCAATGAACTTAACGAGGTTTCCTTGTTCTTCCTTCTTAAAAATCTGTGCGGTTTGTTTCGTATAGGCGAACAACTCTGCTTTGCCGAAGTAGATCTCCATCGTCTGATAATTTCCATCCCAAATTAACTCTGCTGACAGTGCAGTCTTTAAAAGCGTGGCAGGAAAAACTGTAGATCCGTCGATCTTTTGCACCTTACCACTCATTTTGACCTTCGCACCATTCACCATTGCAATATCGCTTCCGAGTTGAAGCTGTATTGGCAAATCACCTAGACGAATGCTAAAGGTTTTAGTTGTTGTATTAACTTGGACTGTTGCTCCCAACGTTTGAAAAACCGATTGAACCGGCAAATACATTGTTCCATTAACAAATGCACCTTGATCAATATCATGGTCCGCACTGATCGAAACTTTTATTGTTTTGGAATCTGATCCTGAATTGACCGTTACGTTCGTTTCTCCTACCGCTAAGGCTTTCATTGTGCCATCGGCTTGTTTTTGCAGCAAATAAGGCTTTTCAATTATGACATTTGCTTGAGCTAACGGAACGCGTTCGGATATGCCATCGGCATCTTTAGCATAGATTTGTACCGGAACATTGTCCCCAACAGTGATTTCCGTAGCATCCATCTGAAAAATCAAATCTTCAACCTGCGGATTGCCTTCATTGTATGATGAAGAAACTGAACTGGCACTCCGTAAAATACTACTTTGATCGTAATCGACGTTACGCGTATCTGCCGCCTTCACTGTATGTATTGGACCCAACATAGATACTGCTAACGCTGCAGTGATGCTCCATTTCATAGCTTTCATTTTCCTTACATCCCCCTCTAAATATATAAACCTTAATTACTGTATCACAATTCCACAATTTTACTAGAGAAAAATTTACAGAAATTTTTTTTTGTATTTCTAGTGAATTTACTCCGTGATAATTACAGAGTCTTCCATTATAATCATGGATTAGGAGGTGTTAGCTCATGGAAATAATAACCGATAGATTGATATTAAGAGATTATACAAGCGATGATTTTTCTTTTTATGAAGAACTGGAACTTAATCCTTTGTCTCACAAATATGAAAACACCGCACCAGATGCAAAACAAATTGAAGAGAACTTCCTTTCGATTCTGACTCAGACTACCAGCGATCCGCGTGAGCATTATGATTTAGCAGTATGTACTAAGCAAAATAGTACACCCATAGGTAATGTAAGTATAAAGTTAAATTGGGAAGAGATCAGAGAGTGGGAGATTGGCTGGGTCCTACTGCCGGAATACTGGAAAATGGGCTATGCGACAGAAGCCGTCAAAACACTGATAGGCTACGCCTTTAGCTCACTTAATGCCCATAGAGTCGTTGCATATGCCAATGCAGAGAATCTTCAATCTGAAAAAGTTATGATTAGAGCAGGAATGATTAGGGATGGAATCCTCAGAGAGACTAGATTTTGCAATCAACAATGGTGTGACGAACTCATTTACTCTGCTTTGGAAAAGGAGGCTGCATTAAATTGACAACAATCAAAGTTTTAAATGAAGGTTATGTAAGATTAGTAGATCATATGGGCTCAGATTTAACGGTTGCTAACGCTGCGCGTGTATCTTATGCTAAACAATCTTTTGAGCTTAGTGATCGGGATATTAAACTAATAAAATTTCTTGCCCGTGAAGGACATACCTCTCCTTTCCGCCATGCCATCACACAATTTGAGGTTTATGCCCCATTAATGGTTGCGAGACAGTGGTGGAAATACGTAGTCGGTTCTGCTCATTACGAAGGTACTGGAGATAGCTTGGAAGCCTGGAACGAATCCAGCCGCAGATACATAACAGAAGAACCCGTTTTTTATCAACCTGCTGCGGGAGAATGGAGGTCCAAACCAGAGAATTCCAAACAAGGCAGTGGTGACATTATTGCATGGGAGCTTGGTGAAAAATACACCCGCGAGCTTCAAGAATACACCGAGTTAGGATTATCTAAGTATGAAGCAGCTTTAGCAGATGGCATATGTGCTGAACAAGCAAGACTGTTTCTACCTGCTTATGGATTATTCGTTCGTTGGTACTGGACAGCTTCAGTTCAATCTGTAGCTCATTTTTTAAATCAAAGACTGGAGCATGACGCTCAGAAAGAAATTCAGGAGTATGCAAAAGCAATTCTATCGCTGATTGAGCCACTATTCCCTGTCTCTTTTGATCAGCTGCTGAGTACCGGCTCTGTAGATTAATTTTATTTCCATATATAAAAAAGAGCCGCCAAACCTTTTGCGGCTTCTCCCTTTTTACACTACCAACCCTCGTATAACTTCAACCTCGTCCCTACTGACTTCAACGAACCCGAGTGATGTATATAAATTCGAAGCACGTTCGTTCTCGATCCGATGGCCAATAACGATTTTGTCGCAATGATGTTCTGCTTTAATATAACGAATTAAGGTATCCATACCCGTTCTGCCTAAACCTCTGTTCTGGTATTTCTGGTCAATCATAAAAGCCATAATCCAATAACTTCCGTCCTCAGGATCTACGCTATACACAGAGAAACCTACCAATTCTTCATCTGCGTATAAAGCGAGCGGGGTCATACCACAATAAGCTGCTTCTGCTAACCAATAGACCACCGGTACAGGAAAAATAGCCTTTTGCTCATCCGATACTTCTAATTGAGTACAAGCGTACCAGTTTTTTTCAGTGATATTCTTCAGCACTATATGTGCTTGAAAGCCGGTTCGTAATCGGTCACAAACTCTTTCTAATTTCAGTTTAAGCTGTTTCGCCCAATCCGGGAAAATAGAATCATCCGTATTCTCCATACACCGAAGTAATCTAGCAAAACTGTATAAGTCTGCAAATCTTTGAAATTCAGGTATCAACTTAATATACTCATCATCTAGCTGCTTAACCGATCTATATCCACTAATAAAATGGTCAATGTTTCTTCTACTTTCATTATCATCCGATTCCGTCAGGTCTCTTAACGCCGATGTAATATCCATCGCAAACCAGTGATACATAGAGTCATCAAAATCGATGGCACTGTAGCGGGATTCTTCTTGCATATAAAAGATATTATCCATCTCAAAATCATAATGTACGAGCCCAGTATGCCCTACTCCAAAAGGGAGCTCTGATAACCAAGCTTCAATCCGCTCATATTCCTTAAGCGCCTTATGCTCCTCAGGATGTCTGCTCAATACGGAATAAATAAAATTTAATGAATCGACCCAGCTTTTGCGATAAGGCGTGCTCGGTGCATAGGTTTCCGAATAATTATGCAGACGTGCAAGCGATTGGCCCCATTGATAAAAATGAGGTTCCTTCATCTCATCAAGTGAAACATATTCACCCTGGGCCTGTTCAAAAACTACCCCGTGGTATCGCCCGTGATTCGTTAACAACGTCTCAATCCAATTGCCAGATTTAGAACGCACAGGAGCGACGGTCTCATAACCTTGCTCTAATAAATACATCATAAAATCCAGCTCTGCCTGGATATTGTCTGCAGAATTATCCTCTTCATGAGTAAACCTTAAATAAAAGCGTTTACCATTCCACTGAAAGGAATAAATAAAATTGCTGCTGGCCCTTACCATCTTTAAAGTTCCAGGCTCATGATTCCAATACTTAATCATCTCTTTAGCAGGAAGATCGTTCTCCGTTCCCCGCACCATGTTCATTAAAGTCATCATTGTCCGATAGTGCCTCCTGCTTCATGACGGATTTGATTTTTGGTTTCCCCATTAACATTATCGGTAAATTATTCTATTAAATCAAGGGAATTTGATAGGCAGAGCTTTTGCTCTCCCACCATATCTATAGCATTTTATAAAAAAACATTTTTTAATTAGGACTATATAATTCACTGTGCCGGAGCAAATCCCCTTAGGATTTGATAGTTTGACGGTCTCTGCGGACTTGAACAAATTCCCGACCGAGCGACTCATCGTCCTCTGGCCGAGAATTGGTTGAGTTATTGCAAAACCTTTAGTTTCCGCTTTCCATAGTTGTTCACCGTCTCGCGTTAAACAAATGAATTCCCCGCCGGTCAAATTTACGTATAAATTACCGTCTGCGCCCAGGGAAGGGCTGGTGTCAACGTAACTTCCCTCCGGTTGGTATATCCATTTCACTTCGCCATCCGGAGCAATGGCATATAACTGGCTAGAAAGACACCAATACATAACCCCATCCTGATCTCTGACAGGGGGACGGTGCCCTTCTCCTTGACCCATCCGTTTCTCCCACAACAACTCTCCATCAGGACTAAAAGCATAAAGTTTGGAATTCACATTTTGACCAGCACATATGATTCCTTCACGGGAAATAACCGGATCGTACCAAAATATGGACGAGCACTTGTAAACCCATCTTATGGTTCCATCCGCGTCAAAAGCATAGAGTCTCCCAATAATTTGTGACTCATCTTCATATGTACACAGGTAAATATGGTTTGCCGTATTGATGATTAAGCTCGAAATCACCCTGCCCCACAGCTAGAATGGCTCTCCCTTGTTCATCCACTGTAAACGAGCTTAATCCATATGAAAAATCCGGCCGCCCCGAGTCAACAACTCGCTTCAAAACTGAAAGTGATGTTGGAGCTCTGAATCGGGATTGTCTGGTCCAATTCGCCTCAATGGGATGAATAGCTAATGGACGATAGCTACCTTGTTGAAAACCGCCTATTCCTTCATTGTTATTATAATCGACCATAATTTTCCCATCCTTTGTTATATAAGTTAAGGGATACAAACTGGAAAATTTGTATCCCTTAAGCCTAATTAAAATCTTAGCTAGGCTGGTATGGTCAAACAAGTTATCCGAGCCGGACCAGTTAAGGTCGAATTTCCCCGAGTCTTTGGACACATTGAATTCGTCGTAGCGATATCGTGTGATATACTCACATTAATGAATCACCATCATAAATTCAACGTAAAAAGCGAAAAACTGCTTCCTATAACATGGGTTAGTTGTGTTGATGGTTGAACGAAGGGTTCATTCGGCATTGGGTACCGGGGTGGGCTATAGCTAATAAAAGAAACCACATGGAGTATTATTCACATGTGGTTCTAACTTAATTATTTAAAAAATTAATCAATCCCAAAACACTAATCAATCTTCAATGGCTCAATTACACCGGATCTCTGGGGAATCTGAGAAATAGAATAAATGTATTCTATACAGTTATTTCGTAGGCGAATGCAATCATTTTGACTTTAGCTGCATTTTATACAACTAAAAACACGAGAAGCCACCACTAAGGCTGTAAATCAAGAAAATAGCTGTACAAAATACACTTATACCCATCGGCTGGAGGGATTCGAGAAATATAGTTGTACGATGTACAATTAAATGCTTCTACGTATTGCTCCCCGTGACTCGCTATACAGATAGATGGTGAATAGCCCCTTATAACTCTGCCCTCTTTACTTTATTGGGACTATACTCCCACACTTGCAGCCCCGCTCCGATCATTCCACATAAATTACCATGATAGGCCGCTTCAATACGAACATTTTCCAGCATAGATGCCATTACTCTGCCCCTTACTTCCCTTCTAATACCTTCAAATAAAAGTTCGCCTGCTTCAGCAACTCCACCGCCAATGACGATGACTTTAGGGTTAAAAATATGGATTAATGAAGCGATCGCGGATCCGAGCGCAGCAATCGTGTCTTCCATTAACTCTGTAGCAAGAGAGTCACCCGTCCTCCATCTCGCTAACACTTCCCGTGAGTCTACGTTCTCTGGGGACTGGTTATGTAATAAAAGCTTGTCGCGCATGCGACGTGCGATGCTTGTGCCTGAAGCATACTGCTCCAAGCAGCCTGTTCCACCACAAACGCATGCAGGTCCTTTGAAATCTACGGACATATGGCCTAACTCTCCAGCCCCACCCCAAGAACCATGGACAAGATGGCCGTCTACGACTATCGCTCCACCCACGCCCGTACCAAGGGCAAGACAGATAAAGTCTTTTACCTCTTTGCCTGAGCCTAAATATTTCTCTGTTAATGCTAATACATTCACGTCATTATCAACGATTACCGGAAGTTGAAACTGTGTCTGAAGTAAATCCTTCAAAGCTGTGCCAGCATAGCCAGGGATAAGCTCCGAAGCGGAGCGGACACGCCCCGCCTCCCAATCCATTTGCCCTGCCGATCCTACGCCAATTCCTTGGAGCTGAATTCCCGCTTGTTGTGCTGTTATTTCATCCATTAATGTCCGAATTGCTAGTATAATGCGATCCATTGTTTTCCTCTGTCCAGCCAATGTGCTTAAGCTTACAGTATGTAAAACGTCCCCTTGTGAAGAGACGAGTCCGGCATTAATTTTCGTGCCGCCAATATCTACTCCAATCGCATATTCTATATGAGGATCATACCCTTCCATCACGGACTCACCTCCGTCAGTCATTGACATTGCTCACGGCCTTAACATATCTCGAAGTGATTAATTGTGGCCTAGTAATTGCACTTCCTACAACAACATATGATGCCCCTGCATTCTTAGCTTTTGCTGCGTCTTCCGGTGTCCATATACGTCCTTCCGCAACAACAGGAATGTTCACAGATCCGCTTAATTGTTGAATTAAGACAAGGTCCGGTCCTTCCTGCTGTGTACTGTATGGAGTGTAGCCTGAAAGCGTGGTACCAATGAAATCCACACCTAATTTCTCGGCGGCAAGCCCTTCCTCAAATGTCGAAATATCCGCCATAACAAGCACACCTCTCAGATGTGCATATTCTATTAATGGCTTTACTGACTCTAAGCGTTCTTCCCGATTCGTTACATCAAGCGCAATAATCTCTGCTTTTGCAGAAACAATCGCCTTCACTTCATCTAAGGTTGGTGTTATAAATATGGCTGATCCGGGTATATCCCGTTTAATAAGTCCAATGACCGGTACATTTACTTCTTTTTTGATAGCTACAATATCTGGAACACCATTTGTCCGGATTCCTATAGCTCCTGATTGAACCGCTGCTCTTGCCATTTTAGCCATTGTATCCCCACCATGAAGCGGCTCATGCTCAAGTGCCTGACAGGAAACAATCAGACCTTTCAACGGAAAGATATCACTTATTTGAGTCATTATTAACCCTATCCCTTCGCTTCAAGAATATAGTCTAATATTCTATTGTTCAGAGCTTCTACCCGCTCCTGATCGGAATCCTTAACCGGTAAAAGTGGCATCCTTGGCTGACCTGTTTCAAATCCACGCACACTAAGGATCGCTTTACACGCACCATATAATGAAGGAAAGGATAGCAATTCAACAATGAGCTCATTGATGATGAACTGCCATTTCTGCGCCTCAGCCATCTCTCCTTGCACATAACATTGTTCCACTTTTAGGAATAACTCGGGCATCACCCCATAAGTTCCACCAATCCCGCCATCTGCCCCAATACTGCGGCCCGCCAAATACTGCTCATCAGGTCCATTTAAGACTAGAAAATCCTTCCCGCCTGCGGCTTTAAATTGCTGAAGCTCAAACGTGCTCTCCGCCGAAATTTTCACCCCGATTACTTTATCCTGAGCTGCCATCTTAATCAGCAAGCTTTTCGATAATTGAAAGCCTGTAGTTTGCGGGATGTGATAGATAATAAATGGAAGCGCCGTACTATCAATAATCGCCTGCCAATGACTTTCAACACTGTCCGGTGACAGACGATAATAAATCGCTGGAACAGCCGATACTGCGTGTGCGCCAACTTTCTCAGCATGGATAGCTAGTTCAACACTGTCTCTTGTAGATGGAGCACCCACGTGAGCAATAATTGTAAGCTCTTTTCCAACCTCTGCTATAACTGCCTCGAGCATTTGTTTGCGTTCTTCTACAGATTGCAGCATACCTTCGCCAGAGCTTCCGCCAACATAAAGACCTTTTACTCCGGTAGTAGCATAATGACGAGCTAATTTCCGGGCTGCTTCTTTATCGATTCTCCCCTCAGCATCATAACTGGAGTACATAGCGATAATAATGCCTTTAAAGGATTCAAGCTCATATGATTTCATAAATTACAGCCTCCGTCGTTTAATTCATACTACTAATTTTCGTTGTTATAAGAATAATTAACCTTTTACAGCCCCCATAGTAATCCCTTGGGTAAAGGCTTTTTGGAACATTAGAAAAATTGCAATCATAGGAATAGAGGCTAACGCAGCACCCGCCATAAGCAGTCCATAGTTTGTGGTGAATTCACCCCGAAGAGTCGCTACCCCAAGTGGTAATGTCATCATTGAAGTCGATCTGGTCATGATCAGCTGACTGAAATAATCATTCCAAGAAGTGATGAAGGTAAAGATTGCCAGTGCCCCTATTGCAGGCTTTAACAAAGGTAAAATGATGGTGCCGAACAAACGAATTTCAGAGCTGCCATCTATTTTGGCTGCTTCAATTAATTCTCCTGGAATGGTCTGCGCGAACTGCTTCATTAGGAAGACTCCAAATGGCCAGCCAATCGCTGGTAAAATAAGCCCTTTATACGTATTGACCCAACCAAAATCTGCAAGCATCGTAAACAGCGGGACAAGAATAACTTGCTTAGGCAATGCCATTGCGGCAACAAACATCGTAAAAATAATGCCTCGGCCAGGAAAAGACTTTTTAGCAAGCACATATCCAGCACAGGAAGAAACGATACAAATCGCTGCCATTTCACAAAAAGCAATGATGAAGCTGTTAAACATCCAGCGCTCAACGGGATTCTTAAATAACTCGGTCCAGTTCTGCAGAGTCGGCTTAGCCGGAAACCATTCCGGGGGGATCGTTGTTGCTACAGTCTGAAGCTTAAATGCCCCTGAAACCACCCAATAAAAAGGGAAGATAAAAAACAACGTTGCCAGAATCAACAAGATAGTGGCTAATATTTTTGGAATCGTCAATTCTTTTTTCCATCTGCTTACTTTCTTAGATTGGCCAATAGGTGCTCTCAGTTCTAACGGATTCGTAGAATTCATGATGTCCCCTCCTTAATACTCAACATCACTGCCAAAGTATTTAAATTGAATGATAGAAATGATCCCGATCACAATCGCAAGGATGACACCCATCGCCGAGGCATATCCAAAATGACCGAGCATAAAGGCTTGTTCGTAAACGCCATACATTACAGTCGATGTGCTATACACAGGTCCACCCGAGGTGAGCAGCTGAATTAGCGCAAAACATTGAAAGGTGTTGATCGTGGTAATCACGATAATATATAAGTTCGTTGGCATTAGCATGGGCCATAATATTTTTCGGAAAATCTGCCAAGGCGTCGCCCGATCAATCTCAGCTGCTTCTATGTAAGAAGTAGGAATGTTCCCAATAGATGCCACATATAAAATGATCGGCTGCCCTACAGAGGTCGTTATCAGAACCACGATAATTGCAAGCAGTGCAGTCCTCGTATCTCCTAACCAGGATATAGGCTCCATTCCCAAAAAGCTGGTTAAATAATTTAGAATCCCATAGTTCGGATGATAAATCCAGCCCCAAACGACTGTGATGCTTACGACCGAGGATACAGCCGGCAAATAGAACACTCCGCGGAAAAACGATCTGGCAAACTCTTTTTTCTTATAAATATTCATAGAGATAAATAACGAGAAAATAATAACGATGGGTACGGTGATGAGTACAAGCATTAATGTATTTCCCATCGACTTCCTGAAATTATCATCTTTTATTAAGGAGATATAATTATCGAGGCCAATAAAGCTAAAATCTCTCAACGAATAATCGAAGAAACTAATATAGACCCCTTTCACCATCGGATAAGCTACAAAAAGCAGGAAAAACCCAAATGCCGGCACTAAAAAGAGATAACTCATCATCCAATCGCGAATCACATAACCTTTTACTTTGCGAACCGTTGTCCCCACAGTCCTTCCCCATTTCTTCGATGATTTAAAAAGAAAAGAGTGCTTTCCCGCACTCTATTCTTTTGGACACCATTCACTTTTTTTATTTCATTGCAGCCTTTGCTTTCGTAATCGCTTCGTTTGCTTTTGCAGCAAAGCTGTCCAAAGCTTCTTTACCGGTTGCGCCTCCAGTTAAAGCACGTTGTAATTCAGGGAACCAGAAAGTACGAATATCAGCATATCCATCGGCAATGGTAGGTGCATCTGTTGTGAATTTACGAGCATACTCAGCGTATTTGTACTCTGCATCATCATAGAGGCCTGTAATCGAATTACGAACAGACAGACCACCTGTTTGAATCAAGTTTTTCTTCCCCCATACAGGATCATTAGCAATAAAATCAATCAGCTTCTTAGAAGCTGCAATCTTAGCTTCATCGCCATTATTGAATACAGCCATACCGCCGAGGTAAGGTTCAAGCTTAGGTTCCGATCCATCTAAAGTTGGGAAAGGAAGCAGAACATCTTCGAATTCAACCATTTTTTTAGATACGTTCTGAGCTTTAAGTACTGCAGAATAGTTGAGTGTAAAGGCTAATTTCCCTTGTAAAAATAAGTCGTTCACGTCAGCAGCCGCAAGGGAAGCCGCACCAGAAACGCTAAGTTTATCTTTTGTAGCTTGAACGATCCAATCCAACGCTTTCGCAGCATTATCAGTATTGATCGCGACTGCAGAATTATCTTCATTTAGAAATCTGGATACACCTAAGTTAGCAAGATACGCGCGAGTACCTTGATCTCCAGCCTGGCTCTTCGCGAAGAATCCTGTTGGGATAACATCAGGTGCTTTTTCTTTAACAGCTTCCAGCGCTTTCTTATATTCTTCAAACGTCCAAGTTCGGTCTTCCTTATCCAGAGGAAGCAAATCTAACGCGCCAATCTTCTCAAAAACGGTCTTGTTTACCGCCATCATAAAAGGAGCTGTATTGATCGGGTACATAAATATCTCATCGCCAACACTTGACTGTTTCCAAAAGGCTTCCGAAATATCATTTTTCACTTCATCGGTCACCATATCATTAAGAGGTGCTAATAAGTCCTTTTTACCCCAGTCAATAATCCGTCCAGGAGCATCATAAATTACATCAGGTGCAGTATTCGAAGCAATCGCCACATTCAGTTTTTCAGGGCCGCCTTCAAAGGTGATCATTTCAAGGTTGACTTTAATTTCCGGATTCTTCTCATTAAAAGCTGCAATGATTTCCTTCTCGTATTTGCCAACTTCACCATCTAAAGCTTGAAAGCTCGGAAAATTCCACCATGTTATTTCTACTGGTTTAGCAGCAGTCTCAGTGGCCGCGGGCTCACTCTTATCAGTATTATTACTTGGTTCATTGGCGGAATTCGCTGTATTCGTATTTCCGCATGCAACTAACTGTGTACCTAAAAGTGCGACACCAACAATGCTCATTAGCCCTTTTTTCATTGCTCTCATGTGCTACCCCCTATTATTTTTGTGGAATAAAATGCTTTCTCATTCCTTGCGCTAATCATAAATCAATTATAAATTTAGGAGAATCCCACTCCTTTTACATTTAGGGTCGTATTCTGACCTATACCTTCTTTCAGCTCCTCTTCAATGTTATAATACATTACATATTTCATCTATAATTATTTTAATCTTAAGCTTATAACTTACATTTGATGGTATCGTTGATGAAAAATCCACTATAAATCTAGTCTTCCGGAGGGATTTCATGTACAAGCTTATGATTGTAGAGGATGAACCGTTAATACGGACGGGATTAAAACATTACTTTTCGTGGCAGGAGCTTGGTGTTCAGAGTATTGTTGAAGCGGAGAATGGAAAAGAAGGTGTCGCTACCGCACTACGTGAGCAACCAGATTTAGTGATCACTGATATTCGCATGCCCGAAATGGATGGTCTTCAGATGATAGAAGAGCTTCGCCAATTCCTTCCTGATACTTTGTTTATTATTTTGACAGGATTTAATGATTTCGAATACGCTCAACGAGCCATCAAACTTGGGAGTGTGCATGCTTTTTTGCTCAAACCTTTGGAATATGAAGAAAGCCTAACCGTGATTCAAGAGTGTATGAACAAGCTGCAACTTAAACAACAAGAACAAAAGAAACGTTCTACTCTGGAAGGCTCACAGCTTATAAAGCTACTACTCGAAGAAGAACAACCTGCAATTGACACTAATTTAATCGCTGAATTATGTAATTTTAAAAGTAAACATTATCTGTATCTCCCTTTTGTTTTGGCAGGTTTCCCTATCAGAGAAACACCTTCACCATCCACAAGGTGGATGCGAGAACTGGCGACTAAGTTCATACATCTTGCTACGGAGGCCTATCTCCCGGCAAGTCTGCCACGATCTATTTTTACATATGCTGCTAAATCCAAACTATACGGGCTAATAGTCATGGGATCACAGACTGCAACGTGCATTGTCCCTTTTGAGACCCAAGTACTTACTGAACTCGATCAGCATTTGAACAAGCTTACGTTAGAACATCATCTTGCCCTTTATCTTGCCATAGGTACATTGACGAACGAACTGCCTCAAATCACATCATTACTTCACGAGTCTGAAAAGCTGTTATACCAACGCTTCTATCAAAGTGAACGCAATATATTCCATATTTCATCTATAAAGGCAGGCGCCATAGCTACTAAACCAACACTTATCCAACTAGATGACAACGATAAGAAACGAATAATCTCCTGCATCGAAAACGCCAATAAACAAGAGATCCTACAATTAATGCAACGATTGGCACAAGATATTTTGCATAAAACAGATGGCCATTCACCTGATCTATGGCTTGCGTATGTACAAGAAATCATAAGTGTCATTATCCGCTTTGCTAATAAAAACCACATTCATAGGGATGGTGTGTACAGCGATAAACTATTAAACCTTACTTTTGTTGAGGATTTTCACTCCCTTGAGGTCATGTTCGAGTGGCTGGGGAATTGGATGGTTCATCTGGGGAACATATATACCGAAGGTCTGACGGATAACCATCAGCAGGATGTGATTATCTTTGAACATATTAAATCCTTTATTAGAGCTAATATTGATCAAGATATTACTCTACAAATGGTAGCGGATCGCTTCTTCTATAACCCTTCTTATTTAAGCCGTCTGTTCAAAAGAAAACTCGATAAGAACTATATGCGATTTGTAACCGAAATCCGTATGGAATACGCGCAGGAATGCTTAAAAAAACCGGAAATTCTAGTGACCGATGTCTGCACAATGTGTGGTTATAAGAGCTATAAGCATTTCGTTAAAACGTTCCGGCTCTTCACCAACATGACCCCATCAGACTATAGAAAACAATCGGGGTGGTAAGCAAAATGATGCAAATAAACCAGCCGAAAAAACACTATCGCATGCGGCATGTCAATCGGCAGATTTTTGTGCTGATGATCCTGACCATTACTATTCCTTTGCTAATTATATCTGCGATTATCTATATATTTTCAAATCAAGCCGTCAAAAATGAATATCAAAGCAGCTCTAATCTTATCCTTAATAATCTTTCTTTCAACATCGACCAGTACCTGCAAAGTATTGAAAAAGGGACCCTTAATGCCCAAGTAGATAGTCAATTACAAACCGCTCTCGAGCATTGGACTATCAACAAAGATAATATCGGGAATGATCTAAGTATTCAGTATGGAAACACGATTGAACAATTCATCAGCGGGATTGAAATGACGATTAAAAATGTCGACAGTGTGCAGATTTTCGCGGGGTCACGTGTATTCTATTCTGCCAATTTCAATCGTGCGGATTATGATGTGAAGGACTACACCCAAGAGGATTGGTATTTACAGACGCAGCAAAAAAAGGGGGGCGTAATCCTGTTTGGAAGTCACCTCCCCTTCTATCGCACCAATTCCAAACAATCCGTCATCTCCATCGCCAGAGTCATTAATAAAAAAGGAAGCAAGCAGCCCTTAGGTGTTATGTTAATCGATATCCGGCTGGATTCATTACGGGAAATCTTAAAGCTGTCCGAGAATAGCAAGCGGAAATTTATTATTTTAGACGATAAGGGGGGCAATGTTTACAGTTCAGATTCATTGGAGACGAGTCCTTTAGAGCCAGTCCCCATCGACAAACAGGCGCTTAACACTTTTATGAACAATGACGCCGGGAGCTTATATGGTACTTTTGATGACAAGGATTCGTACATTAATTTTGTTACTTCTCCTTACTCCAACTGGAAGGTCATTCAATATATTGATGAAAAAGAGATGACTAAGCAGGCTTCTTTTCTTGGCAAAATCATTTTAACTTTGGCGCTCTTATCGCTTGTTACTGCACTCTTATTTATGTATATCCTCTCGGAACGCGTAACCAAACCTATTATTCTGTTAAGCCGGAAGGTGAAGCTGGTGGGGATGGGGAATTTCGATGTGGATTTGTACAGTAATCGTCAAGATGAATTTGGGGTTCTATATAATGGAATTCGTAAGATGGTAAAAGATTTGCAAAACTATATTGAGCGATCTTCGATGGCCAAGGCTCAACAAAAAGTAGCCCAGTATGGTGCGCTCAAAAGCCAAATCAATCCGCATTTCCTGGCAAATGTCCTTGAATCTATTCAAATGAAAGCCATCATCAATGGGCAGAGAGAGATTGGCGAGATGGTGGGGATCGTCGGGAGATTGTTTCGGATTCATATCCAGACCGGGAAAATCACCGTTACCCTGCGCGAAGAACTTGAGCATGTCCGGCTATATGTGAAGATTCAGCAGTTGCGTTTTGGAGATAAATTACAGTACATGGAGCAGCTAGATCCGCAATGCGAGATCATTAAGGTCATGCACTTCTCCTTGCAGCCCATCGTAGAGAATGCTATCGTACATGGCCTAGAAAGTCGCAGTGAACCAGGTCTGCTTGAGGTATCCTCAGTGATATCGGGGGAGGATATGCTGATTATCGTTAAAGATAACGGCATTGGCATCGAGGAAGAGAAACTTAAACAGCTGCGTTTCCGTCTCTCTCAACCCTCAGATACCTTAGATGAAGAACATATTGGCATTAAAAATGTTCATGATCGCATTCAATTTCATTTTGGCGAAAAATATGGAATTGAAATTTCCAGTCACGTAGGTGAAGGAACGACAGTGATCATCCGACTTCCCGCGTAATCCTAGACATTTTGCTCAGTAATGCCTAATTCAGGGTCAAAGGTGAGCATTTTCGTCGCTATTTTATCAATAAAAAACCGATCATGACTTACTGTTACTACAGCGCCAGGAAAATGAATCAACGCCTGCTCCATCACCTGAATACTAGTTAAATCCAAATGGTTAGTGGGCTCATCTAAAATAATGACAGCAGCTCCGGAGAGAAGGCATTTCGCTAAAGCCACTCTGGCCTGCTGTCCACCTGAAAGGCTGCCAATCGTTTTACTCAGATCCATTTCCGAGAATTGCAGCATCGATAGAAATTTATTCACCTTTTTCCGCGGTGCGTCCAGTCCCAGTCCATAAACATTTACGGCATGGCTGACAGTATCTTTATGATCCAGCTCATCCCACATCTGATTAAAGTACGCATAACCGACCCCTCGTTCCCAAGTCACTTCCCCCGATTCCGGTGCTTCTTGTCCAGTCAGTACCTTGATGAGTGTCGACTTTCCGCTGCCGTTCGGACCCACGATAGCTATCCGGTCTTCCTTTTGAATATCGAAGCTAATGTTCTGGAAGATGGAGCGGCCATCATAACTTTGTCCAATCCTCTTCACTTCCGCCAGCTTGTCAGGAAAACGTAAATTGCTATAGATATCAGTGATTAATACGTTAACAGGATGAGGTTCCACTCGTTTTTTCATATCCGTTAGCTTACGCGAAAGACGATCCTTAGAGGACTTCTTACTACCGCGGTTTTCAATGGCCTCAGACTCCATAAGGAGAAGTTCTTCTTCCCACTCAAATTGCCGATCGAGCACTTTTTTGCGCATCTTCTTTTTACGAACGTAATCGGTATAATTCCCTTCATATTCCTGGAAATGATAGTTCTCGATTTCTATCGTCCGCGTGACCACTCTGTCAATAAATTGCCGATCATGAGAGACCAGAAGCATCGCCCCATTGAAACGGTGCAGCCACTGCTCCAACCATACGATCCCTTCCATATCCAAAAAATTAGTAGGCTCATCGAGCAATACAACATCGGGCCCTTCAATTAAGACTTTAGCCAGTGCCGCGCGGTTCCTCCAGCCTCCAGATAACTCCTCTACAGGTTGATGCCGCGATCTCTCATCGAATCCTAATTTAGTCAGCACCGTATTGATTTCCACAGATACATTCCAGCCATCCAAATGCTCCATTTGTTCAAAAAGCTCAGCTTGGCGCTCTAAAAGTGCATTCATCTGGACATCATCCGACACCTGCCCAAGCTGTTCTCCTATTTGGTTAAGCTCCTGTTCAATGTTTGCTACCTCTTCGAAGCAAAGTTCTAGCTCTTGTTGTACAGACAAAGACCCGGAAAGCTCCGAAAATTGAGAGAAGTAGCTGATCTTCACATTGGGATCTAATTCTACTTTTCCTGCCGTTGGCTCCTCTTTTCCCATTATCAGCTTAAAAACAGTAGATTTACCTGCTCCATTTCGTCCGATTAAGCCAATACGTTCGCCCTTGCTCACACGAAAATAAATATCTCGAAAGATCAATGTATTCTCATATTTCTTAGTTACGTTCTCCATTCGGATTACGCTCAAGTCTATCACTCCTAGTTCGTATAGATCAGAATTCATCGTTGAATACCCAAAAAGCTATTATAGCACTAATTAAAAAAGGACTTTATAATCATATTATTACTTATATTTATTTCCGATATATGTATTTATATTAATATAAATTTATAAATATATAAGGAGGATTACAATGAGTTTACTAAAATCAATTAAGAAAAATGTGAGTGTTACTATGTGCATAACCCTGCTCTTTTCTCTTTTTATTGTGTATCCGGCAAGTGCTTCTAACTTCTTCCAAGACCGCTTTGAAGAGGGCGATAATCTATGGACGTCCAATAGTGGGAATTGGACTATTGTTGAGGACGAAGGCAACAGCGTATATTACCAGTCTGCCACAAAAGAAGGACGTACTTCTGCAGGTGATCCAGCCTGGAGCGATTACACTGTGGAAGCGGATGTAAAAGTAGTTGATTTTAATGGCTCAAACAGAACTTATGTTGCAGGCAGATACATAGATGGAAATAATTTTTATGCAGCTTCTTTGTATAATAATAATGATGGCATGCTGGAAATCAGAAAGAAGGTTTCTGGATCTACTACAACTTTGTCCAGCAAACCTTACGCTCTGCAAACAGGAGTTTGGTATAATGTAAAACTCGAAATGAGCGGAAATACCATCAACTTGTATATAAATGATACGCTGGAGCTCTCAGCTTCCGATTCCAAATTAAAAAAAGGTGCAGCAGGGCTCGTTACCTTTAAAACAATTACGATGTTCGACAACGTGACCGTTTCTGACACCAATGGCACTACGCCGACACCAACACCTACTTCTACGCCGACACCTACTGCTACGCCATTAACGACTGCTTCACCAACGCCTACTGCTACGCCGATACCGACTGCTTCACCAACGCCTACTGCTACGCCGATACCTACTGCTACACCGACACCGACTGCTAAACCGATACCGACGGCTATACCGACACCGACTGCTACGCCGATACCTACTGCTACACCGATACCGACTGCTACACCGATACCTACTGCTACACCGATACCTACTGTTTCACCCACGCCTACACCGGTTCAGGTTAGTGAATATGATTTGGCTGGGTTTGCCACAGGAACAACAGGTGGTGGAAATATCCAAGAAACCAGTCCACTCTATAAAAAGGTATATAGCGCAGAAGATCTTGCCACTGCACTGAGAAAAGGATCCAAAATAAAGGTTATTGAAATTATGAACGACTTGGATCTGGGATGGAATGAAATTTCTGATGCGGCAAAGATCTCCCCATTTAGCGCTCATAACAGTGCTTTAACACATCCCGTATTAATAGAGACTGGTGTCAGCAAAGTGTCTATAGACAACTTCGACGGTTTGACCATTTTCTCTGCTAAGGGTGCAACCATTAAACATGCCGCTTTTACTTTTAAAAGAAGCTCTAACGTCATCATCCGCAACCTTGAATTTGATGAGCTGTGGGAATGGGATGAAGCAACCAAAGGAAATTACGATAAAAACGACTGGGACTACATCACCATTGAGAACAGCAACAACGTATGGATCGACCACTGCACCTTCAATAAATCTTATGACGGAGTTGTCGATGTTAAAAAAGGCAGTAACGGCGTCACCATTTCATGGTCATCCTTCTTAGGGGATGATAGAAACGCAAACAGCTGGGTTACTCAGCAAATTAATGCAATGGAAGCCGACAAGGCTGCCTATCCCATGTACGCTTATTTAAGAAGCAGCTCAGTTGGCCTAAGTAAAGACGACATCATTGCGATTGCCGCTAGCCAAAAAAAGGGCCATTTAATAGGCGCAACAGAGTTTGCAGCTGATAATGCGCTTCTTTCTGTGACGCTCCATCACAACTACTATAAAGATATACAAGACCGTATGCCCCGCCTTCGTAGTGGTAATGCGCATGCCTATAACATTGTAATGGACAACGAAGATACCAGATTGGCTAAAAAACGTCTAACCTCCGCTATGGAAAAAGCGATCTCAAGCAAGGGGTATCATTTCGGGGTTACAAGTAACGGAGCCATCTCGACAGAAGGAGGAGCTGTATTACTTGAAAGTTCTGTAATCATTGATGTAGTGTATCCTCTTCGCAACAATCAAGCGGATGCAAGTAATAGCAAATATACAGGTGCAATCGCAGCTTTAGATACGATCTATTCACTAGATGGAGCAACGTTCAGAGGAGACAGTACAGCTAAGAACAGCCCTCTCTCCCCTGCACCCGCTGCCGTTAAAGCATTTGCATGGAACGGATTAACAACACTACCTTATAGCTACACTTCAGATGACCCAGCTAGTCTAAAATCTAGACTTACCTCTGTTGACGGCTCAGGGGCAGGCAAATTGTCCTGGTCAAACAAGGAATGGTTGATAACAAATTACAGCAACTAACTCGACTAATGCGACTAACTAATCACTGAACACGTACTCCCATAACTACAACGAGAAAAGTTACTAACTTAGTTGCCACATTAGCGCCACCTTTGCACCAAATTAGCACCATATTAGTGCTACTAGCGCCATATTAACGCCACATTAGCACCAAATTAGCAAACTTTTGTACCGCACTAACGCCACTTTTGTTCTGCCGAAATAGCTAAGACGCTCAGACGGTGATTTACAGTTTACTGTGCAGTATTTACGAGGCTAGACGACGATTTTACAGTTTACAGTGCAGTATTTACGAGGCCAGATGGTTCGGACTCAGGAGCCCTTATTTCGAAGAATCCGGGCATTTCGCAGTGCTATCGGACTCAGATGCAGCTATTCAACCCAATATGCTCTGTTTTGGTGTGGATTTAGACCAATAAGAGCTATGCAGTCCGAAAACTAAGCAAAATGGTCCAAAAAGCCAAAATAGCTGCAATACAGTCCGTTAGGAGTGTTACGCGCGTGAGGAACATAAGAAACCTGAGAAACATGAGGCGCCTGAGGAACATGAGGCGCCTGTGAAACGTGAGGAGCCTCATGGTTCTCACTCGCGTATGGAACGTGAGGAACATTAAGCACCTATTGCCCGTGAGGAGCATTATGCACATACAGTCCTGATAGGAGCATCAGGACTTTGTTCTCATTTAACAAGTGGCGCGTTTGGTGTTAAAAGGTAACTCACAAAGTTAGTATAATGTCCCTACAATAGCAAAAAGGCCGCAACCAGCGGCCTTTTTGCTATATAACAACTCCCAACGCATATTCACTAATATCGTATACCGCTCATTTTTTCAGAATATCAATATACTCTTCTTTCTCTCGATCTGCCCCCGCATTAAGCTTCAGTCGTAGAGACTTCGGGTGATCCAACACATTACTGCTGAAGTAACTTATAAATCCATCATCAGATCCACTACCAGAATTCGGATTAATTTTAATGTCGCGCTTCCCAACCTGCGCTGTTAATTCATAGGGGAGCTTTTGAAACAGTTCATTTCGGACGATCCAATCCGTTTTCAATTCCTCATTTATCGTAAATTTAAGCGCTATGCTTAACGGAGAAAGCTCGACTTCGGCTAGTTTTACTTCCTGTCCGTCAATTATGAAAGGGTGGTCAACAACTAATGTCTCCGTCTTCAGCTCCCAAAACTTAGGATCAATAGAGAAGTTCACTTTTAAACGATCAGAATACCGCATGTCGGATAAAACCGTTCCTGTTTTCGGTTTACTTAACATTCCCGGGTCTACTGAGGCAATCTGAAAATCCGCAACTACGTCTGTTGGCCTTGGTTTATTTCGGTCCAGTGAAAATACAGTTTTGCCGAGCCATGTATATAGGGTTCCCTCTGCGTGTGCTCCCATTCCTCCCCTATTCCCATTCTCCTCCATTACATCTCGTCCAGTTTCAGCATCTGTCAGCTTCACACTATTTACACTGTACACTTCCTGACCATCACTTGTTGTCCCCGTATACAGCAGCATGATTTTATTTTCATCAGCAAGCACAGCATTTAGAGTAATTTTATATCCATTTGATTCAGCACTCTTATTAACGATTTGTACATAATCATTCCGGATTGCAGACTCTAGTGTAAGAGCATCAATATCAGCTGCAGCCAATGTTTTAAAAGGCTCCAATACGCCCCAATCAAACGTTTCAACACTCGAAGTCCCTTGCTGCGGCAACAGCTGGGTTGGATTGAAGAACAGCAAGCCCGCTATCATCACTGCAGCCGCCAGCACAGACATCGCGCTTTTTGTGAACATTAACCTTCTGCCACGTTTCTTGCCTAATTCCAAACCTGCTTGGATCGCATAGATTTGAGCGGCTGCATTCTCTATTTTTTGTTCTTGTGGGATACGTTCGGCATCGCTTAACATGGCAAGCTCCTCTTGACTACTCATTGTTCCATTCACCCCGATTCTTTATGATGGTTCGCAACTGCTTGAGCCCCTTATGCTGCCAAGTCTTAACCGTCCCTTCGGGTTTATTCATAATGATAGCAATCTCAGTCAAGGTCATATCATTGTAGTATTTTAGCAGCAGTACATGGCGATACTTGGGCTTAACCTGCTCGAGTGCCCATAGCATTTCCATCCGATGATGGCCAATGTGTGTGACCTGTTCTCCTATTCTTTCATCTACCAGCGGCATGGAACGTTTTCTTCGTCTTTGTTCATCTATACAGACATAAATTAGAATTCGAATAATCCATGATTTGAATGCTTTGGGGTCCTTTAAAGTTTTTCTATTAATCCAAGCCCGGCAAGTCATTTCCTGCATCGCTTCCAGCGCATCGTTTCGGTTCCGCAAGTAACTATAAGCAATACTGTACAGTTGTTCTCTATGTACCAATATCGAATCGTAAAAATCTGTCTCGCTCCGAGTATCAAGAATCGTTACTTTTTTCATTTCTGCATTAGTCATCGTCATATCCTTCCTTAGCCTCCTCTCTTCAACCTTTCATAGATTAAGACGGGGGAGGTATAGAAACGGTTTTTATTTCGTTTAGCTTTTTTTGCCCAAAGCTCTCTAAATTATAGCATTCTATAAAAATTGAACGAAAAATGTTATGATAGGTTAAATTGGACATAATCAATAGTACGCACTTAAAAGTGCCATAGGTGCTAAAAAGTACCCATACCTTGGAGGTTATCATGACAACAACAACAACAACAACAACAACAACAACTATCAAGAAAAAATACAATATTTCTGTTGAAGCCACACTAGAGGTCATCGGAGGGAAATGGAAATGCGTAATTCTATGTCATTTAACTCATGGCAAAAAACGCACCTCCGAGTTAAAACAGTTGATGCCCGGCATTACTCAAAAAATGTTAACCCAGCAGCTACGCGAGCTTGAGGCAGATGGAATCATCAACCGAATTGTTTATAATCAGGTTCCACCAAAAGTAGAATACGAGCTTAGTGAATATGGTGATAGTTTAAGCGATATTTTGACTGCATTATGTAATTGGGGAGAACAACATATCATTAAGCAATTCGGCGATAAATACGCTGTTTTAGAGGATAACATTTTAAATAAATAAACCGCTCTATCAAAGAAATGGTTGGAGATTTATGCTGTGAGAGTTGTACTTCAATTATACGCCCACGAAAAAAGAACAGCTGAATCAGATCGATTCAACTGTCCAAAGCTTTGATTCACCCGTCCCTTGAATGGCGCACAGGAACATAACTTAAATTACGCCCTCTCCTCCAATTGCAGTTGCTGTGAATGATATGGGTCCAAATAGATTTATAGGCAAGTTGCTATCATTCTGAATTACCAATTCATAGTTGTGGACTCCAATATAAGCACCATCAACCCACTGAGCACTTAATTGAATATCAGTAATTGTAGTAAAACGATAAAAGGATCTATAAATATCGACTCCAGCTCGTCGGATGATAACAAGAAATTGGCTATTAGCAAGTGCAGTAAGACTAAAACTACCATTTAACTCGACTCTACTGGAGAAAGAAGCCGGATTAGCCGGACTTATATTTACTTGCGCTGTGGCTAGACCCGCTCCAGCTCCAGGAATCCCTGCAACCGTTATAGCAGTAGTAAACGGATCTAACGGGATTTTTGCCTGTGACCCATAACTTATTATTGTCGCCATTTATCATCACTCCATTTCAAGGTTATAGAATAGTATATTGTGAATCCGCAATGATAGATTGGACTAAATTCCTGATGATTATATACATTTAAGGTATACTTTGCTAGATCATATAAACCTAGATACCTCGTCAATCAACATACGATTTCCACTCATTGACAACACCCCTGTTCAGCATTACAATAATTCACATATCATGAACAACGATGACAAAGGGTAAGTAGACAGACGAACATGGTCTTCAGAGAGCCGGTGGTAGGTGCGAACCGGTGACCAGCGTATGCTCGAATGGCCTTTATAGTTGTTTTTCCGAACTCTCTTAATGGATACAGTAGGGAAAACCGGGGTTCCCGCCGTTATCATGGGACCTGTATCGAGAATAAATTCAACCTCTCCGTACAGGTAAGAGAAGATCGAAAGCCAAGAATCGTAAGGTGACACGATCATTTAAGGTGGTACCACGACAACTTCGTCCTTATTGGATGAGGTTTTTTTGTCATTTAAAGGAGGTGATGGCCATGGATGATGGCTGGTGGTGGCGACTCGAGTGTAACCAAATGCTAAATAACTGGAGGAATTTATATGATGAACGAACGTGTCTTAACAGGAGATCGAGTGACTGGAAAGCTTCACCTTGGCCATTACGCCGGCAGCTTGCAGACCCGAGTAGCTCTTCAGGAGCAATATGAAACTTTTGTGTTTTTGGCGGATATTCAAGCCCTAACGACCCATTTTGATCGTCCGCAGCTGCTGGGTCAACATCTGCATGAGATCACACTGGACTATTTATCTGTGGGTATAAATCCGGAGAAAACAACTACATTTATTCAATCGATGATCCCTGAAATCGCAGAGCTGACCATCTTGTTCTCTATGTTTGTTACTGTGAATTCTTTACGGCATAATCCCACGATTAAAGCCGAATCGAAAAATTCGAGCTTAAATGAATTGTATTACGGTTTTCTTGGTTATCCAGTTAGTCAGACTGCTGACATAACATTTTGTAAAGCAACGATCATTCCTGTAGGGGAAGACCAGCTCCCTCATCTGGAATTAACCCGCAAAATCGTCCGCAGATTCAACGAGCTGTACAGCCCGATACTGGTGGAACCCAAAGCGCTAATCAGTGAGACGCCGAGGCTTGTGGGCACGGATGGCAACGCTAAAATGAGTAAAAGCCTTGGCAATACCATCGAACTGGACTCCACTAAGGAAGAGATCATCTTTAAGATACGAAAAGCCACAACCGATCCAGCGCGTGTGTATAAAAATGATCCTGGACATCCAGATATCTGTCCTATTTTTGCTTATCATGGTGCTTTTCGCTCAGCGGGGGTAACCGAAATTCGTGAAGGCTGTGAGCGGGGTACCATGGGTTGTTCTGCTTGCAAACAGTTGATTTCGACAGCTCTAGATCAGCTTATAGAACCGATGCGAGAGCGTCGTTCCTATTATGCTACTAAGCCCAAGCTTGTGCAGGAAATCTTAATCTCTGGAACACAGCATGCCCGCAGCATTGCTCAAGAAACAATGGCCGAAGTACGTGAGGCTATGAGTCTTAACTATTTTTCAATCTAAAAATGACCAGTATAGACACTCAAAAAAAGCCGGAATCTCATTGGAAGAGATCCGGCTTTTTTCTTCTCCTTACAACACCCAATTTCCCTTACGGAATACGGGTTCAATCGTGCCGTCCGCCAGCTCTCCGTCAATATCCAGCTCTGCCGAACCGATCATAAAATCGACATGAGTTAAGCTGACATTAGCTCCTCTAGCCACAAGTTCTTCGTTCGTAAGCTTTGTGCCGCCTTCAATATTTACAGGATAAGCACTTCCTAGTGCGAAATGGCAGGAGGCATTCTCATCAATCCCTGTATTGTAAAAAATGCGGTTCAAGCGAGAGATTGGAGAATCATGCTGCACTAAGGCTACTTCTCCTAGATAAGATGCACCTTCATCCGTTGCCAACAGTGAGGTTAAATGCTCGCGTCCGGATTCAGCTTCATAAGCTACGACTTTCCCTTTTTCAAAAGTGAATGAAAGTCCTTCAACTAACCGTCCATTCAAATTAAGAGGTAGCGTGCTTCTAACTGTGCCATTAACGCCAGTACGATGGGGCATGGAATAAATCTCTTCCGTTGGCATATTAGCTACAAAATAAACGCCTTTATCATTCTCACCGCCACCCCCGCGCCATAAATGACCTTCCGGAAGCTCTACATGCAGATTCGTTCCCGGAGCACGGTAATGCAAGCTTTTATAACGTTTAGCGTTCATTCTGTCCTGACTTTCTTTCAACTGACCAATATGCTCTCTCCAAGCAGCTACCGGATCATTGCTGCCCACACGATTCATCTGGAATACAGCTTCCCACATCGCCTCTACCCGCTCTTCTTCAGGAAGATCGGCAAAAACCTTGTTCGCCCAAGCACGTGTTGGCGCTTTGACCAGAGACCAGCTAATTTTGCTGTTCCGAGTATATTTAGAGTAGTTCTTGCGAGCAACAGCTGCTGCTTTGACTGCTCTAGATACCTTAGAAGAATCAATGCCATTAAACAGTTCAGGATCAGGTACTTTAATATGTAAGATGGCACCATTCTCTTCCGCGAATTTCTCCATCATCTCAGCCTGCCACTGTGGATAGTAATCGAAAGAATCCTCTGGGGCTTTTTCATAACGGATCCGTGTAGTTGCTTCATCGTCCCAGTCAACAATTACATATTTAGCTCCCGCTTCATAGGCTTTCGCTACAATCAAGCGAGTAAGTTCTACGGTTTCTATCGGTGCATGTACCATAAGGACTTGTCCAGGCTGTACATTTACTCCTACTTTTACAACTAGGTTCGCATATTTCTCCAGCATTACTTCAAAATCTTTCATGATTTCTCTTCCTCCATCTCTAGGGTTGCTATAAGCACTCGGTCAGCTTCACTTCTTATTTTAACGCAAAACGAAGATAGTTGCGATTCGATTTAGATTCTCAGCTACTTTACTTCAGGTATTTCCCCTGTATAGACACCTAGAGCATTCTTATGAATCTCTACAAAGGACGTTCCGATCTGCTTGTTATTGTGGTAAGCCATCACTGTGATCTTGGGATCCTGAGGTTCATCTATTTGCTTATTCTCCCCATCCATTGGACTCCAATAAATTTGATCTCCAGATTTGATTTTCAGCTCAAGACCTTTGTTATGCACCTTGTAGTCGGGGGGGTTCCATAACAATAAATTGCCGGAAGTAGCCTGTACCTTGATAACATCCGCCCCTTCAGCAGTTATAAGCATAGGTAATCCTGGAGCACTACTATCAGTCACCCTGTATTCCGCTGTTGGGATCATAACATCCGGTTTCACCTCAAGTGATTGATTATTATGCCGCAACATAAAGAAGAAAAAAAGTAAAATCGTTAAGCCCATTACGCTTCCGATGATTATTTTTTTCACTATTCAACCTCCCTTCCACCCTAATACTGTAACATATTTCCTTAATCTGGACAGTTATCAGCCAAATAAAGCGGCTCCCGCGAGGAACCGCTCACTTCAACCCCTATTTTTTATCCACCTGTAACAGTGTCACTGTCTTCAAAGCATAAGTATGCATGATTTTATCCTCTGAAATTACATTCAACTTGGTCAAGCTTGCCACCTTTGCCGGATCTGATTTGGAGAGCAAACGCCACACTTCAGGGTCCGATAAGGTCTCATATAACTTTGCATCATCATATTCTTTGCGGTTTTGCACGACCAGCTTCACTTTATAACTGCCAATTTCAGTCTCGGTGGTTTCCTGCTCACTACAATAATTTAAAATATTCTGACGAAGCTCGGCCAATTCTTTTTCAATATCTTTTTGCTTTTGCTTGAGCCGATAATACTGCTGAACCTTTTTCTCCATCCACTTCACGCTCCTTCATAGACATATGTATGCCGGAAACGTTCGATAAATTAGTTGAGTTCCCTATCATAAAAACTTATAATGAGCCGGGGATAGCTAATCTCCAAGTAGAGTCAAATTTCTTATAAAAACAATTCCACGGCAGGTGACTTATGTTTCATTCGTACTTTTTTCCAATTTCGTATGCGTTCATGATGTTTCCAATAGCAGCGCTGGTCTTCACACTACCTTTTCTTATCGTACAATACCGCAGACATGGCTATATACATAAGCTTAGAGCTTTAATCCTATATCTGCTGCTGCTCTATCTGATGAACGCTTATTTTCTTGTCTTGCTTCCTTTTCCATCCTCCCGGCACAATGCTGCACCTTCTGGGAGTATCGTTCAATTCATTCCCCTTCAGTTTATTCAGGATATTGTGGATGGATCGTCGATCATCCCTGATCAAATCTCGACCTACTGGTCATTACTACGCGAGCCTGCATTTTTACAGGTCATTTTTAACGTTGCATTAACCGTACCGTTTGGAATGTTTCTGGGCTATTATTTTCGTACCCGCTGGGTCGTGTGCATTCTACTATCCTTTGCCTTTTCTTTGTCCTTTGAGATCACGCAGATTACAGGAATTTATGGTTTCTTCGATCATCCTTACCGTCTTTTTGATGTCGATGATCTCATTACCAACACAATCGGAGGGATTTTTGGATTTCGAATTTCCATTTGGATCTCCGGGCTATTGCCACGTATAGAACAACTGGATACAAACATTGACCGCTCAGCCAAAAGAGTCTCCTATACCCGCAGAGGAATAGCTTTTCTAATCGATAGTATGGTGTGGAGCATCGGGTTTGGGGTACTCTTCGGATTCGATATAAAAGCTGCCTTCTGGATTGTAACTGGTATTTACTTCATGCTTGTTCCGGCTCTCACGGGCGGACGGACCTTAGGGAAATGGATGGTGCGGATTCGGGTGAAGAGCAGCGGGAATCATGCTTTTTTCTGGGCTCTGATGATCAGATATGGCCTGCTATATTGGGTGCTGCTTGGGATTCACGCTCTTTTGCTTGATTCCTCCCTTCTAGGGCATCTTTCCTCCGTATGGAATATGCTTATTCATCTGTTTGTTCTATTGATAGACTTGGCTTTCTTTATTCATTTAGTCATTAGTATATTCAAAAAAGAAACTCAGCTAATATATGAGAAACTAAGTCGAACTTCTCATGTTATTTCTTGGCCAGAGAAACGGCTCCAATCTGATGTATCCAGCAACAGCCCTGTAGAAAGCTAAACAAGTTATTATATAAATGGTATTTTTACATTGGAAATTATTATAGAATTAGGAGGTGAGCATTCTCAAAATTTAGGAGATGAGCGTATGGAAACTACAAGCAATTTGCAGTTATCTAGAAGTCTTCCAGAAGAACAGGGGATTTCATCAACTGCAATATCCAGCTTTATTAATGCAGTAGAGGAACAAAATTTAGGCCTGCACAGCTTTATGCTACTACGACATGGTTATGTAGTCTCTGAAGGCTGGTGGGCTCCTTACAGGTCCGTTCTTCCGCATATGTTATTTTCCCTTAGCAAAAGCTTCACCTCAACCGCAATCGGGTTTGCTGTTACTGAGAAACTTATTACACTCGATGATTCTGTCCTCTCCTTTTTCCCTGAAGAGGCTCCTTCGACTATCACGGAGAACCTGTCTAATATGACAATCAGACATCTATTGATGATGGGTACCGGGCATGTCGTGGATACTATGGACACACTTCGCAAAAGTGCCGACGGGAATTGGGTGAAAGCTTTCTTCTCCGTCCCAGTCGAGAAACAACCAGGTACACATTTCCTATATAATACCGGTGCTACTTACATGCTGGCCGCGATCCTACAACGGGTTACTGGCCAAACACTGCTAGAATATTTAGAACCACGCCTCTTCGTTCCTCTGGGCATTCACGGTGCAACGTGGGAGTCTTGTCCACGTGGAATAAACACAGGGGGATTTGGCTTAAACATTACAACCGAGGATATCGCTAAATTCGGCCAGCTATACTTACAAAAAGGAATCTGGAATAATCAACGGGTACTGCCTGAAAAATGGATTAATGAGGCTACTTCCAAACATATTTCCAATGGCGATGGTGATCATGACTGGGCAATGGGATATGGGTATCAGTTCTGGCAATGCCAGCACGGTGCTTACCGGGCAGATGGCGCCTTCGGTCAACTCTGTGTCGTGCTTCCGGAGCAAGATGCCGTAATTATTACTACTGCTGCATCAGACAGTATACAAGGAATGTTGAATGCTGTGTGGGAACATCTGCTTCCCGCGATGAAGCCAGCTCCCTTGCCATTAGAACCTGCTGCTTCTGCCCACTTGGTTGAACAATTAAAGAATCTATCTATCCAACCGCCACAACTGCAGCCCTCTTCATCACAAGAAGAAAGAATAAACGGCTTAACCTATAAGCTCGATGACAACCAATTTGCCTTGGACACCTTCTCTATCTTTTTCAATAACAACGAAGCTGCAGTTACTTTCCAATCCAAGATTGGAGAGGAGTCTGTGATCCGTCTTGGTCGAGGGGAATGGCTCGAAAGCTTCGCACAGGTCATTGATGCTTCCTTAAACCGAATCATGTCCAGCTTTAATTGGGTTACTGATGATCAGCTACAGCTTACTTTATTGTTTATTGAAATGCCTTTTTGCATAACTCTTGAAATAATCTTACTAGAGAAGCAGCTAATTCTTAAACAAAAGTTTAATGTGAATATGGGACCGACTGAATTCCCTGAGATCATTGGCAGACTATAATTCTTAATGAAAAAAAAGGCCGCTTCGTCCTTTAAAGAGACTTAGCGGCCTTTTAAATATTCGATCCTAGTCTGTGAAATCAGCAAGCTTGAGGATGACCGGGCAGTGATCGCTCCCCATAATGTGGCAATCAATTTGGGCATCCAGCAGATTAGGTGCAAGTCTAGAAGAAGCTAGGAAATAATCAATCCGCCAGCCTACATTCCGTTCTCTCACCTTCGGCATATAAGACCACCATGAATAAACACCTTCAAGCTCTGGATGAAAATATCTAAAGGTATCTATGAAGCCGGACTCCAGCAGCGTACTCATTTTTCCTCTTTCTTCATCGGTAAAGCCAGAGTTTCCGCGGTTAGCTTTAGCATTTTTGATATCAATATCCTGATGGGCTACGTTCATATCACCGCATACAACGACTGGTTTTAGCTTGTCCAGTTCCAGAAGGTAATTGCGGAAGCGGTCCTCCCATTCCATTCTGTAATCCAATCTAGCCAGATCTCGTTTGGCATTTGGTGTATACACATTCACTAGATAAAAATGTTCGAACTCCAGCGTAATAATCCGGCCTTCCGCTTCCTCATCCTCTTCCATTCCGTATCTCGCAGAGATCGGCTTGATTTTGGTGAATATAGCTGTGCCTGAATACCCTTTTTTCACTGCATAATTCCAATATTGATAGTATTCTTCACCCTGTTCCAGAACAATCTGCCCTTCTTGCAGCTTCGTCTCCTGAACACAGAAAATATCTGCTTCTACTTCCTTAAAATAATCATCAAACCCTTTTTTCACACAGGCCCGAAGACCATTCACATTCCATGATACCAACTTTATCATTAACGTTTCTCCTTGCATTTTGCTTTGATAGTAACCAGTTTATCATATTACGGCCAGAAATTTATAGAGGGTTAGAGTCATCTTGAGCAGTTCCGTGAATAGATTTATGTCCTAATCATTTATTATCCATGATACAATAGCAAAATTGACTCTATACAAATTATCTAACACGTGAGGTAAAAAAACTTATGAATGCACCAAATCTTTTACGAGGGTTTAACTTTTTGTATTTTGCTCTGCTAGCCATGTTTATTCCCTTTCTGCCAGTCTATCTAAGTGAACAAGGTCTAAGCCCATCGCAAATCGGCTTCATTATTGGAACTGGTGGATTTGTTACCATCGTTGCCCAGCCTTTATGGGGGATGATCAGTGATAAAACGAAAACCATCCGCAAAGTGCTGTTAGCTCTGCTGTTATGCTCAGCGGTAACCGGATACTTTTTATTCGATTCCAGCAGTTACGTTGTTCTCATTCTTTTTGCTATGCTGCTGTATTTCTTCTTGATGCCCATTGATCCGCTGACAGAAAGCTTGAATTTCCGAGTCTCTGAGGCGGCTGGAATTAGCTATGGTTCTATCCGTACATATGGTGCACTAGGTTATGGTGTTATGGCTCTGATTACTGGGTATGTGCTTGGTTTTTTCGGCTCTCATGGAATTGCTCTTCTGTTTGTTGCCATTTGCCTTATAAGCTTTATAGTAAGCTGGAACATGCCAGATGCCCCAGTCACAGGTAAGCCGGTCACGCTGGATAGCCTCAAGCACTTTTTTGGCAACAAAAAGACATTGATGTTTCTGGTGCTCATATTTATTAGCTCTGTACCCGCACGAATGAACGATACATTTATTGGAGTTTATATTCGTGAGCTTGGTGGCAGTCCTCAACTGGTAGGCCAATCGTTTTTCCTCGCGGCAATTAGTGAAATTATTGTCTTTGCATTAAGCTTCTGGTGGTTGCGTAAAGGAAAAGAACTGATTATCATATCGATTTCCGGAGCCTTCTATTTCCTTCGTTTTTTTATTTCAGCTTGGATCACTGATCCACACTTGTTAGCCTATTTGCAGATTCTGCAAATTCTTACCTTCCCTGTGTTCTACTCGGCTGCTATTCAATACCTGTACAGCATTGTACCTGAGGAATGGCGTGCTACAGGGCAAACCGTCCTTGCACTATTGTTCTTCGGTGTATCAGGTATCCTGGCTTCTTATGCTGGTGGGGCATTATATGATGCCTTTGGGGGTAAAGCTCTTTACTTAACGATCTCCGCAATGTCATTTGTCGGCATGCTATTCGGATTGATACTGTATCTGATTTATCGTAAAAAAACGGAATAAGCGTACGAAAATAAACCGGGGATTTCCCAGCCGCTTTCTAAGTGGCTATAGGACATCCCCGGTTTTTTCTATTAAAAAGTGCTAATTCACCATGGCATTCGCTCTAGCATTAATAGATTTTCAACATAGAATATCCTATCAAACGAAAAGGAGGTCGTTACTATGGCCATCGTATTACCGATTCAATATTTCAATTTAGCCCCTGTCATTGGTAAATCTTATTATGAAAACCTTGCAGGTGGTATTAACGCTGCTGTTACTGTGAACAATAACTCCAACTTCCCAGTAGATTTAGTAATCACTCGTGTGAATGCTCCAGTTATCACATACACGATTCCAGCGTTCAATAGCCTTACGCTTGCAGTTCATGCCCTTTTGGTAGCTGCACTCTTAAGCACTCCTGCTGGCACCACATTCGGAACTATTGAAATTTCAACATCAGATTTCTAATAGTGTAGTATTAAGCATCTCTAGCTGGAAGTTCAGCTAGGGATGCTTCTCTATGTGAATCTAGCTTAATCCTTCTATTATATGCTGCTCCATAAGCTGCTTTAGCTTGGTTTCAGTATTCGAATCTCCCGCAGGAGTATAGATGCTGCAGCGTAAATCCGCACTGCCATGAACCTGCAAAGAGGTTAGATGAAATAACATTTTCCCCGCCTTGGCATGTCTGAATTCTAGTAATACATCCGGGGCCGAGCTAACCCGACTTTGCTCCCACATCTCATTAAAAGCCGGATGCAATTCTTTCAATTCCTCTATAAATTCATCATACCAATGATCCTCTACATACTGTCCGTAATACGCTCTAAAGATAGAAAGATATCCGCTGACGAATTGTTCCCAATTCACAGCTAAGCGCCTAAACTCCTTACGAACAAATAACAATCGGATCATATTCCGCTCTTCGATGGGCAGCTTTGAGAAATCAAGAAAAACATGGGCGGCAGCTTCATTCCAACCGACGATCCCGCAACGTCTATCAGAAATTATCGTAGGACAATATTTGAGTTCCTGTAAAATTTTCTGCAGCGAAGGACTAATTACAGAAGATTCATCTTGCGGATAGGGTGTGGTTCCAGTTCCAGTTTCTAAAGCCAGTGCAAAAAGATACTTTCGCTCATCTTTAGTCAGCCTAAGTGCAGTGGCAATACAGTCCAAAACAGATGACGAGACTTTTATATCTCTGCCTTGTTCAAGCCACGTATACCAGGTACTGCTTACACCTGCAAGCTGTGCAACCTCTTCCCTGCGGAGTCCTGGCGTTCTTCTGCGTGTGCCTTCCGGCAAGCCTACAGAACTTGGTGAAATAGCCGCACGACGTGCTTTCAAAAAATCGGATAATGCTTGTAATCTTGTTTGATTAGCCATAAGCTACCTCCTACTTTGGGATTCCTGTTCCTTTAGTATAGTACAAATTATACTAGGATAAACGATAACTTGTAATAGGATAAATAAAGTGGAAAAATACTAGTATACACTAGCTGAGGAGGTTCATTATGGAACGCGTAGTGATTACAGGCATGGGCTTAATCTCACCACTTGGGAATACAATCGGGCAATTTTGGGATCGGCTAATTTCTGGTGAATCGGGTATAACCCCGATCACTTCATTTGATACAACAGGTTTTAAGACGAGAATTGCTGGCGAAGTACGTGATTTCGATGCAGAGGGCAGATTTGGGCGTAAAGAAGCACGCCGAATGGACAGATTCAGTCAGTTTGCCCTCGCAGCTACTGAAGAGGCTTGGAAACATTCTGGCCTCCAGCTTGATAAGATTGACAAGGAGAGACTTGGCGTTTATGTAGGATCTGGCGTTGGAGGCATTCAGACCTTGATGGATCAAGGTACGGTCCTGAAAGAGCGTGGACCTGATCGAGTCAGCCCTACCTTAATTCCCATGATGATCTCCAATATGGCTGCGGCGATGATCAGCATTAAATTTGGAGCTCTCGGCCCGACCATGTCTCCAGTAACAGCTTGTTCTATTGGCAATACTGCGATTGGCGAGGCCTTCCGTTTAATTCGTTATGGCGGTGCGGACATCGTTATAGCCGGGGGTTCTGAGGCTGCTATTACTGGAATCTCGCTGGCCAGCTTCGGGAATGCCACCTCTTTATCTACACGAAATGAGGAGCCTACTAAAGCGAGCCGCCCTTTCGATGGAGGACGGGATGGCTTTGTAATCGGTGAAGGTGGCGGCATAGTCATTCTTGAGTCACTCACCCATGCTCAGCGTAGAAACGCCAAGATTCACGGCGAAGTGATCGGGTATGGTGCTAGCTCTGATGCTTATCATATGGTTGCCACTCATCCAGAGGGGATTGGTGCCTATCAAGCTATGAAGTTAGCACTAAATGAAGCTAATCTCCAGCCCCACAATGTAGATGTAATCAGCGCGCATGCGACAAGTACAGTAGTAGGAGACCATTCTGAAACCCTAGCGATTAAAAAATTATTTGGCGAGCATGCCTACCACATCCCCGTAACCGCTAATAAGTCCATGACTGGACATGCTTTGGGGGCTGCTGGCGGCTTAGAAGCCATTGCGTTAGTTAAGAGTATCCAAGAAGGGATCATTCCTCCTACCATCAACCAGGACACGTCTGATTCCATCTGTGATTTGGATTACGTACCTAACATTGCACGAAAAGCTAATCTCGAAGTAGGCATCTCCAATTCCTTTGGCTTCGGCGGCCATAATGCTGTTATTGTAATCCGAAAGTTCGTAGACTGATCTTACATTATAAAAGGGGTTTCAACTTAGCCATTACACATGACTAGTTGAAACCCCTTCTGCTGTTAATCCTTTTAAACTATCTTATTCCGAAGGTGATACATGACTTCCCCAGATAGAAATCCCTTCATTAGAAACCGCGGTGAACGTCATAACATTACTGGCTGTAGCTTCATTCCACTCTTTCAGGAACACACCCTTATAAGTAGAACCACCTATCGTTAACTCTGCAGTATGATCGTCGATAAGCTTCCACTTGCCCTTTACCGCGCCTTTGATTTTACCACTCTTCGTCAATTGAATTAGCTCCGATTGCACGATATCTGCCGTAATCTCTTTATTATGATTCACATATTTGTATTCGCCTGCGATTTGCTCTTTCGTATACTTATCAATGGTCTCGCCACCATAACGGTGTGGTGCGACCACCGGCCAGCCATCAGCGTTCATGAACATCTGGTGTACTCTAACCTCATGCTTTTCACCACGATTCGGGAACCGTGTATGGAAGATCAAATAATATTTGCCAGTCTCTTCATCGTAAAATGCGGAGTTATGTCCTGGTGATACATATCCTTCTCCACTTACTGGTAGCTCATCGTCATTATTCAGGAATTCGAAATTCCCCATGAGTTTAACTCCGTAAGGAGCATAAGCAGGATCATCAAACAATACGCCAGCTGTGCCCTGTGAATCGATCATATCCTGGCCCTCAGAATCTTCAAAAGGTCCATCAGGTGTCTTCGAGCGGGCTACACGGATGTTATATCCGCCATCAGCAGCTAGCCCCCCGTAGGATAGGAACAGATAGTAGTAATCCGTCTCAGGACTGTACAGCATATAGGGAGCTTCTATCCGCGCATGATTTGCACCTAGAAGCTTTTTGCCATAACCTTGATCTGGCAGTGGGAATCCTGTACTTGTGTCCAGTTCCATAATAAAAATACCACCGGAATAAGAACCATACACCATCCACAATCTGCCTTCTTTATCAAAGAACACATCCGGATCTACTACATTCGGCTTTTGTGTGGCATCATAAGTTTCTCCGTCATCGCCTACGCCCACCATACCGGACTTTAGGAAGATCCCTTTGTTCTTATAAGGTCCTTCAATATGGTCTGACACGGCTATACCAAGTGCTGATAATGGGGAATCACCTTTACAGGCGTTGTAATACATATAATATTTTCCATCCGCCAATTGAATGACATCCGGTGCCCATAAAGTGTCCGTCTTTCCCCAGGTCAAGGCCTCATTTAATTCCTCTTTGACATTCGGGATGAGTACGTTTCCATCAACAACTCCAGAGGACAATTGAGTCCAGGACATCAGGTCGTCGGATTTAGCAGAAGCCAAATGCGAGCCAAACACATAGTACTTATTATCAGCCAAAATAATGGATGGATCATGTACAGAAACATTCTTGAAGACAGGCTGAACAGGTTCAGGTCCACTGTTTGTGTTACCAGAGTTAGCCGTATCGTTGTTACATGCGGTTACAGCTAATAATGAAACACTAAGTAAAGTAGTCATAATTATCTTTTTCATCGTTATACCCCCTATGTATGCCTTTTCATTTTGAGATGAAAACGATAAATAGTCAACCCTTTTATTTAATTAAGTTCGTATTAATTCATATTTATTTAAATAATAGTGAACATTGTAGAAAATAAAAAAAACGCCAAGCCAACTAAATGGCCTAGCGTTTCCTCTTATTATTTAGTTAAAACAAGTTGCTTACTTAGCGCCTTCTTGCACTAAAACTGGCTCTGGATAAGCGTTCTTAAGTATACGTTGTCTATTCTTAACGACTGTCGGCGGTTCCACCTTAGGAGCCATCGGATGCATTAACCAAGACTTCACCATATGGGTATCCGAAACCTTATACATTGGAGGCTCTTTCTCCATATCGATTTGCATCGCATAAGTGCTGCGAAGTGCGAAGGCATCACCCTTAGGCGGCTTGATCAAATCTGGAGGGGTACCAGGAATCGCGGTAAGCAAAGAACCTTTGCTCTCTAGACTTGGCATGGATGCAAGCAATCCCCAAGTGTAAGGATGTCTTGGATCGTAGAAGATCTCTTCTGCAGTTCCCATTTCAACAATTTGTCCGGCATACATTACTGCTACACGATCCGCCATTCTTGCTACAACACCAAGATCATGGGTGATAAAAATAATCGCCGTATCAATCTTCTTCTGCAATTCCTTCATCAGGTCAAGAATCTGTGCCTGAATGGTAACGTCGAGCGCTGTAGTTGGCTCATCCGCAATCAGAAGCTTAGGGTTTGCTGCAAGTGCCATTGCGATAACGACACGTTGACGCATACCGCCACTGAACTCATGCGGATATTGATTGAAGCGGCGCTCCGGTGAAGGAATACCTACTAGCGTAAGCAGTTCAACCCCACGTTTATTGGCAGCTTCTTTGGAGATTTTCTCATGTTTGTGCAGTACTTCAGTAATTTGTCTGCCGACCTTCATCATCGGGTTCAAGGAAGTCATCGGATCCTGAAAAATCATACCGATCTCTTTACCACGAATCTTCTGCATTTGCTTCTCAGTTTTACCGATCAAATCTTGTCCATCAAATAAAATTTGTCCACGTTTATATTCTCCTGGCGGCGTTGGAACTAGCTTCATTACCGCTTGTGAAGTTACACTTTTACCGGAACCGGATTCCCCAACTATCGCTAGAGTTTCACCTTTATCTACATGGAAGCTAACACCACGGATCGCTTGTACTTCTCCACCGTGTGTTTTGAATGATATCGCTAGATCTTTTACCTCTAAAAGGCGCTCCATCTTGTCACCCTCTCATTTCCTCGTCAATTATGATAATGATTCTCACCAAGTTGTAAGCAATAAGTATTATTTTATCTAGTTCTAAGGGTTCTAGTCAAGATTTTTCTGAAAAAGATATGGCCAGCAGCAGCCTTATGTACTAGATCTGTTTAATGCGAGCCCTATTCTTCACGAACATCCACATTATTGGCGGAAGCAGCAAAAGAACTAACAGCAGAGAACATCCAATATCTCCAAGGGATACCAAGTTGTCATTCAATAGTCGATAATACGCATAAAGAGAATAGGGAAGAACTACTAGTACTGCTGTAACTACCCCTGGTGTATATACCTTTAAATATATCGTCTGTCCTAGATGAGTAAATACATGTAAGAAAAATACCGCTAGCACTGCCAAGTACAATAAATAATTGGAAAAGAATACTGCAATACAAGTTACCGTCACTATCAAAATATACACGAATAATACGTCCATTGCAAAATTACGTGTAGTCATTTGTAACATCGAATGATACGTCTTGCGCATAAACAAAGGAATTGCGTCCTCTAACCTGGTTCTATACTTTGCACCCCATGCTTCAATCGTTAATATTTCTTCAAAATCATGGAACATAAATAGGATCGGCAACAGCCACAGCAAACTTACGATATCTATATGTACACTTAGCCACTCAAACATGTGAATCCTCCCCCTTCTCCTGCTCAACCTCCTTACCTTCTTATGTTGTGATCTAGCTGAAAATGTTCTAACCCATGAAACGGTCCCAACCTTCCAGCAGATTATCCTGTGCCCACTGGAAATGGCCTTGGCTATCGTATTTACGCGAATAACACTCAATGAAATAAATTAAATCGATATATAAGTCGTAGAGCTTTTTGCGTGCACATTCATTAGGGCTATCAAAGCTGTCCCCATAACCTCTGCAGAAATGCTCAGAATCCTCAATATAGCGAAAATAATATTCCATAAGGTGATCGCCCCATAACGCCCGTTCCCAATCGATTAAGGCAACAATGCTTCCCTCTCGCACAAATACATTCCCATCCCACAGATCCCAGTGAACTAAACGTGGCTCAGTGACCACATCCATCACATGTATACGGCTGTTGATCTCCGCCTCAATCGTTTCTAAAGGAATGGGCATCTTTGCCTTTAAGCGTCGAGCATCATCAAGGAGGTTGCCAATCAAATTTTGAAAGGTTTCCCTCCAAGAAGTCCCCTTTATCTTCGAGGATACATTAAATAATCCGAAATGATCCCCTTGAATCTCATTAATAATCCGGCTATAACGACCTAATTCTTCCTCAATACAACTTCTTTGCTGCGGACTAAGCTCTTCCTTAATTTCATTATAGGGCTGGCCGATTATTTTCTCCATGAAAAAAAAGTCACTCGATATTAAATTTCTGCTGTTGTCATAAGCGTATACCTCAGGCACAGGTACCGTTCCTTTAGACTTCATTAGCTGCATTGCCGCAACCTCTGTAGCCATGATATCGTGCTCGTAACTTAGCGTGTCTGTCTCATCGGATGGCGATATTTTAAGGATCGTAGCTCTGCCATCTGACAAAAGGAGGTCATAAGCTGCGTTGAAATAACCTCCCGTCAATTCCGTACTTTGAATGATTTTCACATGGCTTCCAAAGGCAGCACCCACCAGAATGTCCTGCTGCTCAACCGTCAATTTTGTTTTAGTCTGACTTTCCAAGACTTCACCACCATACAGAGTTAAGTAAAAATGCAAAAACCAACCTCATAAAAGCCCAGGATTCATTGTATTGGATACAAGAAAGATAAACAATCCTTCTCCATTGGAATGAAAATTGTTAAAATTAGAAATAACACGTATCATTAGCTGCTTTTCATGAAAGAGAGGAAACTATTATTATGATCATAAAACCTAGAACACGTGGCTTTATATGTACAACCGCACATCCGCAAGGCTGCGCTCGTCAAGTCGAGCGGCAAATTGAGTATATTAAGGCACAACCCGAGATCAAAGGACCCCGGAAGGTGCTTGTCATTGGCGCATCCACAGGCTACGGCCTCGCCTCACGGGTTACAGCCGCCTTTGGGGCTGGAGCCAGCACAGTAGGCGTATATCGGCCGAGCAGCAGCAATGGAGCCCGTACAGCCTCTGCTGGGTGGTACAATTCCGCCGCCTTCGAACAACTTGCGAAGTCTGCAGGTCTGCAATCCTACAGCGTTACGGGAGATGCGTACTCCAAAGAGACCAAAGACAGAACGATTCAGCTGATCCGCAGCGAATTAGGACAAGTCGATTTGGTCATCTACAGTGTTGCTTCTGGTCGCCGTACAGATCCGGAGACAGGTGAAGTATATCACTCTGTTCTCAAACCTATTGGCGACACCTTTACCAACAAAACTGTGAACTTTCATACGGGTGAAGTCACTCAAATCTCCATCGAACCCGCGACCGAAAAGGAAGTTCATGATACCATACGGGTGATGGGCGGTGATGATTGGCAGCTATGGATAGAAGCACTCCAGCAAGCCGGAGTATTAGCTGATCACGCAACCACTATTGCCTATTCGTATATCGGATCAGAGCTTACTCAAGCCGTATATCGCCAGGGAACGATTGGACTTGCTAAAGACCATCTCGAAGCTACGGCGAGAACACTTAACGAAGCGTTATCTGTTACTCACGGTAGAGCTTATGTAGCGGTCACAAAAGGTCTTGTCACACAGTCCAGCTCGGCGATCCCTGTCGTACCCCTCTATATTTCCGTCCTTTACAAAGTTATGAAAGAGCACGGTCTTCATGAAGGTTGTATTGAGCAAACCTATCGGTTGTTTGCTGAACATCTTTATGCAGCAAAAGGAACTCCTGTGGATGAAGAAGACCGTATCCGTATAGATGATTGGGAATTGTCTCCGGCAGTCCAGCAAGAAGTTATCGAAATCTGGGACCAGCTCACTTCAGACAATATCTACGACCTAACGGATCTGCATAGCTATAAACAGGAATTCTTCCAGCTATTTGGATTCGAGGCAGAAGGTGTAGATTACGAAGCTGACACTGATCCAGATGTAACTGTTATAAATCTGCGCTAAAAATTATCGTGTTTTTAGATTATTTTCTGCCTGAGGATAAGGGTTGTTCGAGAGCATACATTTCCTCTTCCAGAGAAATCATCTTTTGCTCAATCATTTTACGTGCATCTGCCAACGCTTGATTGTAAATATAAGGTGAAAGTTCTTTAAGCATAAAATCGAGAAGGTTCTCGCTGGCTAATTGCCCAATTTCACTGGACAGCTCTGTATCAAAATATTCTTGAATACTAGCTGTAATCTGAAGCTTATGTTCTCTCGGTATTTTTAACGGCTGCATAGTAATCCTCCAATCTAATTAGATACAGGAAAATGACGTGCTTTCGCACGTCATTTTTCACACCTATAACCTTCATTCACTGCTGCTTTTAAAACGGTTCCAACCCTCAGTCAAGTTATCATGCGTCCAACGGACATAACCTTCGTCTGCATATTTGCGTGAATAACATTCGATAGCAAGAATAAGATCAAGATAAAGATCATACAGCTTCTTCCGCTGAATCTCGTTCGGACTGTCGTAGGTTGTTCCGTACCCCTTATAGAAACTGGAAGAATTCTCAAAATGCCTAAAATAATACTCCATCAGCACATCACCCCATAGGGCTCTCTCCCAGTCAATCAGCGATACGATGACTCCATCCTTCACAAATACATTCCCATTCCATAAATCCCAATGCACCAGTCGTGGGTCGGTTACAGCATCTAATGCAGGGAGATACTTGGAAACCTCCTGCATAATCTCTTCACTGGACGCAGGGAGCTGTGCATTCAGCCTCTTGGCATCAGCAAGTACACTTTCCATCAGGCATGAAAAGGTCTCTCTCCACGAGGCTCTTGGCTCCTCTGAATCCGTTCCAAAAATGCCAAAACGTTCTCCGCGTAGCTCATTGATTATGCGATTGTAACGCCCCAGCTCAGTTTCGATAGCGTCTCTCTCCGGAAGTGAAAGACTCTCCTTCACGTCACTGTAGGGCTGGCCCTCCACCTTCTCCATAAAGAAATACGGAATAGGAATGAGCAGCAGACTTTCATCATAATGGTAGACGGCAGGTACGGGCACGACACCCTTATCTGCAACCATTCGGAGAGCTTCCACTTCAGTTCGCATAATGTTCTTCTCGTAACTTAACGTATCTGTCTCTACAGCAGGGGCAACCTTTAGAATGACAGATTTCCCAGTGCTGAGTTCCAAATCATAGGCTGTATTAAAAAAGCCTCCCGTAAGCTCTGAACTTAGGTTAATCACAGTTTCTGAACCGAAAACCGCTTTCACCAAAATATCCAGCTGTTCATCATTTAATTTAACTTTCGTGAAGCTCTCCATTTCGTTTAAACCCACCACATTTCTGTCAGCGGCTCCTCAATCAATACTTGTTGAAGATTACTTACAGCTTTGGAGAAACCCTCTTCAACAGACATCAGCCCGTCTTCATGCTCGATACTAACCACATAGTCATACCCAACCAAACGAAGTGCACTAATAATGTCAGCCCAAGTCTTAAGATCATGTCCAAAGCCGACAGAACGGAACTGCCAAGCACGGTCAAGCATCTTGGTATACGACTGCATATCAGTTAATCCGTGCATATTGACATTCACAGGATCGATAACGGTATCCTTCGCATGGAAGTGATGGATTGCACCTTGGCGTCCCAAAATATGAATCGCTTGCACAGGATCAATTCCTTGCCACCACATGTGACTCGGATCAAGGTTCGCACCGATCACTTCACCTGCTGCTTCTCTCAGCCGTAGCAGAGTACCTGGTGTGTGTACAGAGAATCCGCCATGCAGCTCAAGACCTACCTTTACATCATGCTGAGCGGCAAAGGCACCCCATTCTTTCCAATAAGGAATAACCTTGTTCTCCCATTGCCAGTCCAGAATTTCTTGATAATCATTGGGCCATGGAGCTACAGGCCAGTTCGGATATTTAGCACCCTCATGATCTCCAGGACATCCAGAGAAGGTATTCACAACCGGAACCCCTAGCTTCTGCGCCAATTTGACCGAGTTTACGAAATCCTCATGATCCTTTTGAGCAAGTTCTTTTTGCGGGTGCAATGGGTTACCGTGGCAGCTCAAAGCACTGATTGTAAGTCCGCGAGATTCCACAGCATGTTTGAATTCTTGTAAGGCTGTTTCATTCTCCAGCAGCATTTTAGGGTCGCAGTGGCTATTGCCAGGATTGCCTCCCGTACCGATTTCTACCGCCTTTAGCCCTTTGGATACTACATAATCAAGAGCATCCTCCAGCTTACGACCTCCAAACAAGACCATAAATACTCCAAGTTTCATTGTAGGCCACCTCCTCTTGGAAATAGTTTACTTTTTATTTATCGTAGATATCAAAATTCTTCACCACTTGATTACTCTCAGCAGCTTCAAAAATAACTTCAATCAAATTCTGCACCCGCATAACTTCGGCGTTCTTAACGATAGGTTCTGCTGTTCCCTCAATGACAGCAGCGAAATTATCATAAAAGCTAGAGCTTAACTCCGACGGCTGAGGTAATTCCTCAGTGATCGTTGCCCCCTCCGATGGAGGTGCCATAGTTTTAGTTAGTCCTACACCTGCACGAATCGGCTTCGGTTCGATTTTTTCGCCTGCGTTATTTCTTGTCACCAATCTTCCAGTTAAAGACCAGTCTTCAATAATTCCAGTGCCTTCGATACCTTTCACATACCATCTTGGCAATGTAATAAAGTTAGTCGTCCCAACCTCTACAATCGCTTTAATTCCATTCTCAAATTGCAGAATAGCTTCAAAACCGTCATCGACATCGTTTCCTAAAATAAAGCTTAGACTACTGCTCACACTGGTAATTTTGCTGTCAATCATGAATAATAGCTGGTCCAATAAGTGAACGCCCCAATCCAGCAGCATCCCTCCGCCTTGTGCCTTAACATGACGCCAGTCTCCAGGAATTCCGTTCGCTCCGTGCACGCGGGATTCGATCTGGAATAGGGATCCAATCGTCTCCTCATCGTACATTTTTTTGATGGTTAAAAAATCTTCATCCCAACGTCTGTTCTGATGCACCATAAACACACGTCCAGCTTCATCAGCGGCCGCCAGTATTTCTTGAAATTCAACCTTCGATAGAGTAACTGGCTTCTCACAAATGACATGTTTGCCAGCTTGTAATGCGCGAATCGCAATTTCTTTGTGCACATCGTTCGGCGTAGCAATTAGAATAATTTCGACCGAAGAATCTGCCAATACTTCTTCATAACTTTGGTACGCCTTGTAGCCAGCGTCGTTGGAATTGGCACGACGTTCTTCAAGCACGTCGTACGTTCCAACTACGATTAAGGTAGAGGTCTCTTTTATCAACCCTGCGTGATAACTTCCCATTCCTCCAAAACCAACAATGACTACAGAATGTCTGTTTGAACTCATGAACTTCACACCTGCTTCTCGTTTAGTTATCTGATGTCCCGTCAAAATACACAGCACGACCTGTACGGGAAGATTCGTAAATAGCCTCCAAAATTTGGGTAACGACAAGGGCTTGTTCAGGTTTAACTACTGGTTCTTTATCTTCCCGAACTGCTTCAAGCCACAAGCGAGCTTCACGATCGGATTCACTCTCTTGTCCTCCGTTAAAGAAAGCTACTCCCCCTGCGGACAAGTCAATTTTAGTCTCGTATAGACGGCCACCACGGTCACCATTTAAGCGTAACCCGTCCTTCATATCTGCGCCACCCTCTGTACCTGCTAGGAGCGTCTTCGCTTCTCCAAATTCAGATACATTAAGAGCCCAGCTTGATTCCAGTACAATTGTAGCACCATTTTCCATGGTAATAAATCCAAATGCAGAATCTTCTACTTTAAATTGTTCAGGGTCCCATGGACCAAAGGCATTTCCGCCGTTTTTACGGTTACCTAGCTTATGGAAAGTCGAGCCCATAACACTACGCGGTTTATAATTATCCATCATCCATAATGTTAGATCAAGCGCATGCGTACCGATATCGATCAGTGGACCGCCGCCTTGCTTTTCTTCATCCAGGAATACACCCCATGTAGGAACCGCGCGACGACGAACGGCAATCGCTTTTGCATAATAGATCTCACCAAGCTCACCGTTTTCACAAACGTCTTTAAGATATTCACTATCCGCACGATAACGGTTCTGATAAGCTACAGACAATTTCATACCAGTGCGTTTGGCAGCCTCTAACATTTCCTGTGCTTGAGCTGTAGTCTTCGCCATTGGCTTCTCACACATTACATGATTGCCAGCTTCCAATGCTGCGATTGTGATCACGGAGTGACTGTCATTCGGTGTACATACATGCACGATATCGAATCCTCCGGCTTTCAAAAGCTCTTGATAATCTGTATATACAGCCGCGCCTTCAGCACCATAGGTTTTTGCTGCTTCCTGTGCACGTTCTTCGATGATATCACAGAAGGCTACCATTTCAGCATCTGCTTGACGTGACAAACTTGGCATATGTTTTCCGTTAGCAATTCCACCGCAACCGACAATAGCAATTCTCAACTTTTTAGACATGAACATTTCCCCCTTGATTAGCGTATGCTTTTACCCATTTCAAACTATCTTCTACACTTCCTAATGGTGAACGGCTGCAATAATCCTGCTCCACTACCGCCCACTCTACCTTTGCCTGTACAGCCGCATCAAGAATTGCTGTAAGGTTTACTTCTCCTTCGCCTAGAACAACCGTTTCTGGTGAACCATCCTCATGTTTCTTCAAATCTTTCAGATGGATGATCGGCAACCGGCCAGCGTATTTGTTGATATATTCTACGGCATCATAACCTGCGTGATGTACCCAGCATGTATCCATTTCAACTTGCAGTAAATCAGCTGGCACCTCTTCAAACAAACCGTCAAACGCTGTACGGTCACCATATCGATCAGTTAACTCAAAGTCATGATTATGGTACAAAAGAACTGCTCCACGCGCCTTACACTTTTCTCCAATAATCTTCAGATTCGCAGCAACTTCTTCATAGTTACGTTGTTCTTCTGACAGATACGGCACAATCAGATTATGATTTCCAATCTCCAGGTTGTACGCGATCTCTGCCTCTGTATCATTCAATAAAGCGTCATAGGGACGGTGTGCGCCCAGCGCTACTAATCCAAGTTCATCAAGCAATTGTTTGACTTCTGCTGCGCTACGGCCGAAGTAATGGAAAAACTCTACACCTTTATAACCAAGGGCTGCTACTTTACGCAGTGTCCCTTCAAAATCCTGTTCCAGTTCTTCTCTGAGCGTATACAATTGCAGGCCTATCTTCAGCATTTTCGAATCACTCCAATTGGATTTAAAGTTAGCTTTCTGTAGTGTCAATCACTTGAACAATAATGCTGTAACAGAATTGACTAATCTGATTCTCATCAGTTTCCTTAAACTGTCATTCTTGCAAGCACTGATAATACCGACTGTTTCTAGCGTTGATGGTCGATTTCTTTCTTTATTGCATAGCTACATAGTAATATGAAAGCGTATATATTAAAATGAATAATATGATTAAAACATGAACAATCTGCTTATCATTTCAATAAACCAGGAGGACCTATGACTCACTCTGCTACCTGTCACGTATTATCAGCCGGATTTTCTTTTCATCGCAAGCCTTTTCATATGTCTCAAAGTCAAGGGAACCAGAACTTTCTTATACGTCTGCAAACGGAAGGAAGAAGCCGTGCATTGATCGATGGTGTGATGTCACCTGTGGAAAGCGGGGATATTATGTTATTCGCTCCAAATGATCCTTACTATTTGATCATAGATAAAGAAGAGTACCCAGTAGGCAAGCCACGAATTGAAAGCGGAGATTATCATATCTTTTGCGGGGGAACATGGATTGATGAATGGTGGCAACGTTCACAAAGACCCACTCGCCTAAGTGTGCCGCTTAGTGAGAATTTTCTTGGCTTGTTTCGCCAATTGATTCTGGAGCACCGTCGACTTTCCGACTTCTCTCCAGAAATATCTGCCTGCTATCTGCAAATTCTATGTATGGAAATCGACCGGCTAATTACAGACCAGCCAGCAATTACTCCAAAAGGTTATTTGGCATACCGAATGAAGCAATATGTTGAGGAGCACGCAACCCTTCCCTTTCTATTGGAGGATGTAGCAGGTTTTGTGGGTATATCCGTCTCGCGGGCCGTTCATTTATTTAAGGAAGCCTTCGGGACCAGTATTATTAAATATGTAAACGATGTCCGACTGGAAATGGCCAGAGAACGGATAACCTTCAGTCCCATGCCGCTGGAGCAAGTAGCAGAAACTTGTGGTTTTGCGAACTATACCTATTTTCACCGGGTCTTCCGAAGTCGTTTCGGTATGTCACCAAGAGAATATCGTGTGCACAGCAGAGAACAGGTGTAAATGAAGAAAACCCGTTTCATTGCAAAAGGGTTGTCCCTTAGTAGAAAAGGCTACTTTTAGGACAACCCCTGCCTCTATATTTGAACATAACTCGTGAGCATGAGATTATTCTTTTACAGCCGAAATGATCAGGAACATCGGTCTACGCTCCTCATCCTTCATCCATGGATCATTACTCATTTCTTCTGAAGGCTTTGGTTCTTTAACCGCTTTAATAGTAAAGCCAGCTTCTATCAGGTCATTGAAGTAGGTGGAAATCGTGCGATGGTATTTAATCACATTTTCAGTTAAGAATTTAGTTTCACGAAGTCCTTCTGATTGATAATGATCTACGGGCCAATGCAGACGGTTTCCTTGCTCATCGGTATACCAGTCTTGCTCTTCCCGTGAAGTAAAGATTGGATGCTCCACTGAAAAAATAAAACTCCCGCCTGGCTTAAGAAACACATGGACTTTGCGGCAGATGGCTGCAAAAGATTCAATATAGTGGAAAGCCAATGAACTGAGGACCACATCAAATTGCTCGCTCGCAAAATCAATGTCCTCAATCGGCAGCTGGATATAAGTTATAGCAGGATCGTTCGTTTTTTCACGCGCCTGTTGCAGCATTTTTCCCGAGATATCCACACCTATAACTGAACTCGCCTGCTGCTCACGGGCATATAGGCAATGCCAGCCGAAGCCGCAGCCTAGATCAAGCACACTTTTATTATGTAAGTCTGGAAGAAGCGCCTTTAATACATGCCATTCTCCTGCTGCTGCAAGCCCTCCAATAGAACGAGGCATTTGCTGGTAGGCTGAGAAGAAATTCGAATCGTCATATTTATTTTGCTTCATCTGGGATACATCTCCTATATATTATTTCTTCAATTACTATACGCTGAGCGACGTCCTCTTATCAAATAGCCAATAAAAAAGGAGCATCATCTTGGAAGATCTGCCCCTTATATCTATTCTTATTCAATTGTTCCTGCTTGCTTGGTGTTAACCGTACATGCTGTGAAATGGCTCCATAATCACTATTCGATCTACGACTTTGTGCTGCGCACCAGGCTCCGGAGCGCTCTGCCTTACGCAAGGCTTTTTGTGTCTTGGTTCGTGCCATGTGACACCACTCTCCTATTCATAGGTAAATGATTATTGATCTTACAACTATAAGACAACTTCATTTTAACATATTCCAGACTATGAGCGAAGCAAGAATTCCGTTACACTTAGAGCAAAGCTAGTATTCTATCTTATCTAAATAGATGCGGAGGTTTAAAGGATGAATTACCAGGTTTTGTATGAAGGTGCTTTTGCTATGTTAAAGGTCCAACTAAATCCCGGTGAAAGCGTAAAGGCTGAAATGGGCGCAATGGTCGCGATGTCACCTAACGTAGAATTAAAAGGAACCGTGGATGGTGGTTTAATGCGCGGTCTCGGGAGAATGCTGAGCGGTGAGAAATTCTTCTTTCAAGAACTTAGAGCGACCCGTGGTCAAAGTGAGGTATTGCTGTCCCCTGGCTCACTCGGCGATATTCAGGCGATAGAATTAGACGGATCGTATAAGCTGTTAGTTCAAAAAGACGGATTTCTCGCCGGAACTGAAGGCATTCAAGTAAATACCAAAATGCAGAATTTAACCAGAGGGCTCTTCTCCGGTGAAGGCTTCTTCATTGTAGAAATCAGTGGCAGAGGAACGGTGTTCCTGTCTTCCTTCGGTGCTATCCATGCGATTAATTTAGGACCTGGTGAAGAAATGATTATCGATAACGGACACCTCGTAGCATGGCCAGATTATATGGACTATAAGGTAGAAAAGGCAGCCTCTGGCTGGCTAAACAGCATAACCAGTGGTGAAGCACTTGTCTGCCGCTTCCGTGGAGAAGGTGTAATTCTCGTTCAGAGCCGTAACCCTGGCAGCTTCGGAACGTGGATCAAATCCTTTGTACCTACTCGAAGCTAGACTTCCTAAAACGCAGTAATCAAAAAAGACACAGGCTTGGAGAAAGCCTGTGTCTTTAGGTTAGAAAGCGATCTTACGAGACTGCTTTATCTGCTTCTGCTTTTGCTTTTTTGCAGCCAGTACGTTTACATGTTCCATAAGTACCCTTGAAATCAAGGCGGTGATCCGTGACGTTAAAGCCATATTCACGTTCCACTCTTCTCTCCAGCTCCACAAGCCAGTCGTCCTTAATTTCCTCCAACCTTCCGCATACGCTGCATATCAAATGATGATGCATATGTGAATGATCGTTCCCGCGCAAATCGTAACGGGCAACTCCGTCTCCGAAGTTCATCTTCTCTACAATATGAAGCTCACATAAAAGCTCAAGTGTACGGTATACCGTTGCCAGGCCCAGATGTGGATAGCTGTTCTTAACAAGCATATATACTTCTTCTACGCTTAAATGATCCTTCTCATTGTCGAGCAGAACGTTCACTATTGCTTCACGCTGAGGCGTTAATTTATATTTTTGCGCCGCAAACAATTGACTGATATTTGATATTTGATCCATTTGGTCTCCTACCTTCCCGGAACGATTTAACATCCGTACCCTCTGAGACGCTCCTATTTATGCAGTTAAGACAAACCATAAATAGTAATCGTTACGATATAATCATAACAAAATTAACCACGAATGAAAAGAGCCTGACATCATTATATCATTTCATGCCACTTATCCAAAGTACTACACCCCAATCTGGCCCATATTTCTATTAAAATCTACTTTTTCGTGAAATAATACAGATTAGACCGCAACCTTTCCATAATTTACAACGTTAAAGGAGTGACAAAGGCTAAGGAGCCTATCCATACAACGAGGTGAAAAGACATGAACATGAAAAAAAGCACGCTAGCAGCGATCACAACCGTAGCCATTTTCTCCTTTTCTTTGGGTGGTCAGATGTTTGCAGCTGGGAACACCTTTAAGGATATTGATAACATAAACGGCAAAGAAAAAATCATTTCTTTAAAAAATCAAGGGTTAATTAAAGGGGTCAGCGAATCTCAATTTCTCCCTGGCTCTAAGGTAACTACAGCCCAAGGGATTCAGTTTATCTCCGGCGGTCTCCAGCTCAGCCTCGCAGCCATAGACTTTAACAAAGCTCCTGTTGCCAGCGGCTTGTTCACAAAAGTAAAAGACAAAGCCTGGTACGCTGAAGCCTTCATCAATGCTTATTACAATCAAGTTAAGCTTCCAAAAGATATTGATCCTAGCCTAATTATGACCAAAGAGCAATTCACTAACTATCTAGTGCAAGCGATCGAAGGCGTTGGCAATCTGCCGATGATCAATATCGTTCCAGTAGATATCGCTGATGAAGCTTCTCTGACTCCTGCGTATCAAGGCAGTATTCAGCGCTCCCTGAAATACAAGATCAATAGCCTGGATGCTAACGGAAAGTTTAATCCAAAAAGCGAACTCACCCGTGCCGAAGCAGCGATTATGCTCTACAACGCTTTGGAGTTCCTGAAAACTGGAGTATAAGCCAAATTTCCAGTTACTCTTTTCATTTGAATAATCTACACACGAAAAAGCAGCTCCGGATGATTCCTGAGCTGCTTTTTCATATATATTGTCTTTCTACTCTTCTTCACCATTCAGTCTATTCAGAAATTGCAGAGCCCGGGGATTCTTCGGGTGCTCCAGCACTTCTTGCGGAGTCCCTTGCTCTAGAATATGACCACCATCCATCAAAATGATCCGGTCCGCTACATCGGCGGCAAATTTCATCTCGTGGGTCACAATCACCATAGTCATACCTTCTGCTGCTAATTGTTTGATGACCTTAAGCACTTCCCCTACCAGCTCAGGGTCGAGCGCCGAAGTGGGCTCATCAAACAACAGCACTTCTGGATCTACCGCCATAGCCCGGGCGATGGCCACTCTCTGCTGCTGCCCTCCTGACAGCTGATGCGGGAAGTTATCAGCTTTATCTGCCAAACCTACCTTAGCCAGCAGCTGAAGCCCCCGCTTACGCGCTTCTTCCTTGGATCGTTTTAAGACAGTTACCTGTCCCTCCATCACATTGCCAAGCGCAGTCATATGCGGAAATAAATTATACGATTGAAAGACCATCCCTGTTTTCTGCCGAAGGGCCAATACGGAATTCTGAGGAATTTTCTTATGATCTGTAAAATTAATGGTGATATCCCCAAGTGACAGGCTGCCTTGATCCGGGATTTCCAACAGATTAAAACAGCGCAGCAGTGTAGTCTTTCCGGAGCCGGATGGCCCAATAATGACGAGTACCTTTCCATGCTCCATTTTCAGATCTATACCCTTTAACACTTGGAGTGCGCCGAAGGATTTATGCAAATTAATGATTTCAATCACAAGTATCTCTCCTTTAGGTCGCAGAGTAACGATCGAGTCGTTTCTCCAAGTAATTTTGCAGCGCCGACAGCACAGAACAGAACACTAAATAAAACAATCCTGCTTCGGAGTATACCAGCAAAGGCTCATAAGTGGTAGAAGCTACCTGCTGAGCAGTTCTAAACATCTCCGTATAGGTGATGATCGCTGCAAGCGATGTATCTTTGACCAAGCTAATAAAAGAATTGGATAACGGCGGTACAGAAACGCGTGCAGCTTGTGGCAGAATTACGCGGCGCAGAGCCTGCCCACGAGTCATACCAACTGAGAAGGCAGCTTCCCACTGGCCTTTATGTATCGACAGGATAGCAGCGCGTACGATTTCCGATGAATAAGCCCCTACGCTAAGGGTAAATCCAATGGTGGCGGCAATGAAAGGGTCGAGTACAATACCAACAGCCGGCAAACCATAAAAAATAATAAATAGCTGCACTAACAACGGGGTTCCCCGAATGACCCATACATAAAAACGGGCGATTAGCTTCGGAATTACCCACGGTGAAAGACGTGCCAACGCGGTTAGGATCGCCAAAATCAATCCAAGCACAAAGGAAAGCAGCGCCAACGGAATGGTAAAAGCCACCCCGGCTTTAAGCAGGGGTAGCAGTGTATCTAAGAAAATTTGTATTTTGCGGTCATCCATTATTCAGACATCCTTTTTAGCTTCCAGGCTTAATTAGCCTTGCTAGCCTTGTATTATTTTGAAACGTCAGCTCCAAAGTATTTCTCGGAAATTTTCAAGTACGTTCCATCACTTTTCATCTCTTTAATCGCATCACTGACCGCTTTCACCAGCTCATCATTGCCTTTCAGGAATACCGCGGCACTTTGTGATCCTTCAGGAATCTCGTCAACCACTTTAATTTTTGCATCTGGTTTTTGTTTTTTCAGATCCAGATAAGACAAGCCATCATTCACAGTTGCATCAATACGTCCCGAAGTCAGCAGGTCCATCGCTTGATTGAAACCGTCCGTAGCTACGATTTCAGCACCGTTCTCACGAGCGATGTCGGATAAGTTACTTGTCAGGGATTGTCCGGCTTTTTTACCCTTTAGATCAGCAAAGGTCTTAATATCCTCATTGTTTTCGCTCACGATCAATACTGCCTTGGATACAATATAGGGTTCAGAGAAATCATATTTCACTTTGCGATCTTCGTTAATGGAAACTTCATTGAAAATGACATCAAACCGTTTCGCATCCATCCCAGCAAAAATACCATCCCACTGAGTTTCAAAAAATTCAGCTTCAACACCTAAACGTTTGGCTACTTCTTCGGCAATTTCTACGTCAAAACCAGTCAATTTCCCCGCAGTGTCATGATAAGTAAAAGGTGCATAAGTCCCTTCTGTACCTATCCGCAATTTGCCGCTGGCCTTCACAGCCTCCAAACTGTTTTGCGCTGAAGATGCTGCTCCACCAATCGTTCCAGCTGTTGGTTCAGCAGCCGTATTGGTATTCGAATTATTGCCGCAAGCCGCTACAAGGACCACGGTTAACGCCAATATAATAGTTAAACTCCATTTTTTCATTATTAAATCCCCTCTCTCTATCCGGTTTTTTTCCGGTAAATTGAATAGTACACTGCCATCACATGATCGTCAATACTTTTTTCCGATTATATACATCGGAATTGTAATATTAACTAGATTTCTACTTATATCTTACCCAATCTTGGATTAATCCTTCACTTCTTTCTCTCTTTACTTCTCAGAAAGATATGGTATATTTATAAACAAATTAATATGGACCTGTTATTTCACTAGGGGAGTCGGCCGACTGAGACGGAGCTTCAAGCTCCGGACCCTTGGAACCTGATCTGGATCATACCAGCGGAGGGAAGTGGAGCGGAATTTTCATCAAGCATGTTTAGTGTTATTATGCAGAATGAACTTTTTGACCCATTCATTTCCTCTGGAAATGAATGGGTCTTTATTTGTTTAGGCGCTCCACAAAAATATTAGGAGGTTAGATCATCACGACCATTTTATCTATTCAAGGCCTAACCTACTCTTTTCCGGAAACTGAACAACCCCCTGTATTCGCAAATCTATCCATGGATATCAGGCAAGGGGAATTCGTCTCCGTAGTAGGTGCTAGCGGATGCGGGAAAAGTACATTTTTCAAAACGATTGCCGGTTTACTCGAACCTACTCACGGAAAAATAAAACTCTCTACGAACCCCTCAACCGCTAGTCGTTTAGGCCAGATCGCTTATATGCCTCAGCAGGATTTATTGCTGCCTTGGAGAACAGTGCTCGACAACTGCCTTTTGCCCTGGGAGATCAAGCCCAGATTTAGTAAACAGGATACGATCACTCAGATTCGGGAAATGTTGGTCCGCTTCGGCTTAGCAGATGTAGAGAAGGCTTATCCCCATGAACTTTCGGGAGGAATGAAACAGCGAGTCGCATTTCTGCGCACCTTAGTGGCTGGAGGCGGAAGTGGTCTTATGCTGCTGGATGAGCCCTTTGGTGCTCTCGATGCCATGACCAAACGTGAGATACACCGTTGGCTGTTGGAGTTATGGGGTGAACTGAATCAGACGATTATGCTCATCACTCATGATCTGGAAGAAGCACTATTGCTCAGTGACCGGATTTATTTATTATCTGGCGGTGCGCACAGCGAATTACAGGAGATCGTTGTGGATCTACCAAGGCCAAGACATTATAAGATGAACTACGAACCCCGGTTTATAGCACTGCGGGCAGAGCTGGAGCGGAGATCACATGCGACCTATACCTTTTAAAAAACATCTAGACAATTATGGTCCCTTCGTTCTTCTGGTACTGCTCATTCTTGTAATCTGGGAGTCAGCTGTTCGCCTTCACATGATTCCAGCCTTTATTCTCCCTGCACCTTCATCTATTGGCTTCGCATTGATCGAGCACAGGCAATTATTATTCGGACAGCATTTATTGGCAACGTTACAGGAGATACTGGTGGGTTTTGTCCTTTCTGTGGTTTGTGGTGTATTGCTGGGCACTGGAATGTTCCTGTATCGCCCCATAGAAAAGGCCATCTATCCCTTCCTTATCATTAGCCAGACGATCCCATTAATTGCGCTATCCCCCATTTTTATTATGTGGTTCGGATATTCGCTGTGGAGCAAAGTGGCTGTGGTGTTTTTGACGGCTTTTTTTCCAGTCGTAGTGAGTACATATGATGGACTTCGTACAAGTGGCCAGACCTACAAGGACTTATTATTAACATTTGGTGCAAACCGCTGGCAGCTGCTTGTCAAAACCCAAATTCCACTGGCGTTGCCTGCCTTTTTCTCTGGCTTAAAGCTGTCCATTGTATACTGCGTCATCGGAGCTACTATCGGGGAATGGCTCGGCGGCAGTAAAGGACTCGGTTACTTCAGCCGCAGAATGGCCGGAAATATGCAGAGCGATGAAATGTTCGCGGCTGTATTTCTGTTGTCCGCGCTTGGTGTTGTGCTTTTTCTGGCGATAGCTTTACTCGAACAATTATTTTTAAAGAAAAGAGGATCTAACCAATGAATCATTTAAAATCCCCACAACGAGGACTTATTTCTGTATTTCTAGTATGCACACTTTTGCTCTTAAGCAGCTGCGGGAAGGCAGACAAGCTAAATAACAACTCCCAAACCGGTTCCTCCAATACCGAAAATAAGCAGTCACACAAGCTGACGATTATGCTTGATTGGTATCCCAATGCCGTTCATTCCTTTCTATACGCTGCGCAACAGCAAGGTTTTTTCCAAGAGGAAGGTTTGGATGTCGAGATCAAAATGCCTGCGGACAGCAATGATGCCCTAAAGCTTGTAGCAGCAAATCAAATTGATCTAGCGCTCAGCTATCAGCCTCAGGTGCTTATGGCACGCGGCGAGAAAATCCCTGTACGTTCGATTGCAGCAATCGTGCGGCATCCACTGAATCATCTGATGGTTCCTCAGGCTGGCAGTATTCATAGTCCCAAAGAGCTCGCTGGAAAAAAAATCGGCTATTCCTCCATTCCGCTCTATGAAGCGATGATTCGGACAATGATCCAGAGTGATGGAGGCGATCCTTCATCCGCCAAGCTGATTGACGTAGGTTTTGACCTTATCCCTGCGATCTCTACAGGACAAGTGGACGCAATAATGGGCGGGTTTATCAACCATGAACAACTGATCCTTGAAAAAGAGGGGCATTCGGTCACCTCGCTTAATCCAACGGATTACGGAGTACCTGACTATTATGAGCTTGTGCTGGTGGCCAGCGAACAAGGATTGCAAAATTCTGAAGCTTACTTTAAAAAATTTCTAAATGCCATAACAAAAGGACAGGAATTTGTGGAGCAGAATCCTGAACAAGCCCTGGATTTACTGGTTGCACATGAAGATGCAACTTCACCGCTCGACAAGGAGATTGAGAAAAAAAGTCTTGAGATTCTACTGCCGCTGATGAATGCTGGCGATCAATCTTTTGGTTATCAAGACCCGACATCATGGGAAAAGGTTCAGGTGTGGTTATCCACCAACGATCTTCTACCAGAAGATATTAAAGCACAGGAAGCTTTTATCAATCTGTAGCATTTAGTTAATTATTTATCCAATCTTGAGGAGGAATTATGATGAGTTATTTAGCCAAAGTACGGGAAGCCAACCCGTTGATCCACAACATCACAAATATTGTAGTAGCCAATTTCTCAGCCAACGGTCTGTTAGCGCTGGGTGCCTCTCCCTTTATGGCGGATGCCCACGAAGAAGTGATCGACATCGCCGCTATGTCGTCTGCTGTCGTTCTAAATATCGGCACTCTCAATGACTACGCCATTCAATCAATGTTGCTCGCTGGTAAATCCGCTAATAAACACGGGGTTCCCCTGGTGCTTGACCCGGTAGGTGCAGGCGCAACTTCTTATCGGACCGCTGTCACTCAAAAGCTAGTGAATGAGATGCAAATCACCGCACTGCGGGGGAATGTGGCTGAAGTCGCTAATGTCATTGGGGAGAGCTGGTCCATTAAAGGGGTGGATGCTGGCGAAGGTGAAGGCGATGTAGTTCTTTTGGCTGAAGCTGCTGCGAGGAAGTTAAGCTGTGTGGTCATCATAACTGGAAAAGACGATGTGATCACGAATGGAAAAAACACTTATATTGCCAGCAACGGTCACCCTATTCTCACGAAGGTTACAGGAACTGGCTGCTTGCTCAGCGCTGTTGTGGGTGCATTTCTCGCGGTAAGTGGAGGTGCCTCGTTGGAGGCCGCAGTGGAAGCCCTCTCCTTCTATGGAGTAGCAGCTGAAATCGCCGCTGAACTAACAACTGGTCAAGGGCCGGGAAGCTTTCAGGTTGAGTTTCTAAATCAACTGACATGGGTAACGCCAGAAGTCTTTCTAGAAAGATCTAGTATTAAACAGCTCAGTTAATGACCCTCAAAGGAGTGAATTCGATGATTATATCCAAAGCTCTAACCATTGCCGGCTCCGACAGCGGCGGTGGAGCTGGCATTCAGGCAGATCTAAAAACCTTTCAGGAGCTTTCTGTCTATGGCATGTCCGTCCTCACTGCTGTGACAGCGCAGAATACGCTGGGTGTCCAAGGGGTTTATCCAGTGACTCTGGAAGCTATAAATCAGCAGCTTGATTCTATAGGACTTGACCTGCAACCAGATGCCGTAAAGACCGGGATGTTATTTAACAGTGACATCATCCGCATTGTGGCAGATAAAATTAAGCATTACGGCTGGTCTAGTCTTGTAATTGATCCTGTGATGGTCGCTAAAGGAGGGTCCACACTGCTGCTGCAGGAGGCGGTTCAATCCTTAATCAGCCATCTGCTGCCCTTAGCATTGGTGACGACACCCAATATTCCCGAAGCCGAAATGATCACAAAGATGACGATCACCACCATCGAAGAACGCAAAAAAGCGGCCAAAATCATTCATGGCATGGGCTCCAAATATGTAGTGCTAAAAGGGGGACATGATACCTCGACCACAGCCGTAACCGATCTTCTATATGATGGTGACGAATATACCTTATTAGAGAGTAGCCGGATTCAGACCAGACATACGCATGGTACAGGCTGCACCTATTCAGCAGCAGTCACCGCCGAGCTAGCCAAAGGCAAATCCGTAGCAGAGGCCATACAAACAGCCAAAGCGTTTGTACAAGCGGCGATTGAGGACGAGCTGGGCATAGGGGCTGGACATGGACCAACCAATCATTTTGCGTATCAGAACAGACTGCGAGGGATAAACAGTGCAACGAATGAATAGTGAACATCTGCGAGATCTATTAAAAGTCTATTTCATTATGGGCAGCGTAAATTGCCGTAAAGCTCCAGTTAAGGTGCTGCAGGAAGCGGTTGCTGGGGGTATAACCATGTTTCAATTCCGTGAAAAGGGTACCGGATCCTTAAGCGATAAGGCGCGACTTAATCTTGGGAGACGACTTCAAAAGATCTGTCATGCCCATGGCGTGCCCTTTATCGTGAATGACGACATTGATTTAGCGATCGCACTTGATGCGGACGGAATTCATGTAGGACAGGAGGATACACCTGCATTGGCGATCCGCCAGCTACTTGGAGAGAATAAAATCATTGGTGTATCCGCTCACTCCTTCGCTGAAGCTCAGCAGGCGATTGCCGATGGAGCCGACTATCTGGGCGTGGGTCCCATTTATCCTACGTCATCCAAGGAGGATGCCAAAGCTGTTCAAGGCACTACGATTATTGAAGAACTAAGAAATAAAGGCATTATCATCCCTTTGGTTGGCATTGGGGGAATCACACTGCAAAATGTTGCACCAGTATTAGCAGCTGGTGCGGATGGGATCTCTGTTATCTCAGCGATTGCCGGAGCTGAAGATATTACAACAACTGCCAGAGGCTTTGTTGACAAAGTCAGTTTAAGCGGGACATAAGCTCGTACAGCTCTTCACTGCTTAAATGCCGCCATTGTCCCATCTCCAAGCCTTCTAATGTAATATTCATAATTCTTATGCGCTCCAGCTTTAGTACTCTATATCCTAACTCCTTGCACATTCTGCGTATTTGCAGATTAAGACCTTGAGTTAGGATAATTCTAAACTGACATTCTGTGATCCGATAGACCTCACAAGGTTTCGTTGTGACTCCAAGAATGTTCACACCGCTACACATCGCTTGTAAGAATTCTGACGTAACCGGTTTATCTACATGAACTACATATTCTTTTTCATGCCCATTCTCGGAACGCATCATTTTATTTACGATCTCTCCATCGTTGGTTAACAAAATGAGGCCTTCCGAGTTTTTATCTAATCTGCCGATCGCAAAGATCCGTGAAGGATACCCTACAAAATCAATAATGTTCCCAGCCACATGTGGTGCTGCTGTACAGGTAATGCCTATCGGCTTATTCAAAGCGAGATACACTGGCTCCCCTTTACTGCTTGTTATCGGCTCCCCATCGATCCATACGATATCCTCTGGCTCTATAAGAATGTTCGCCTCACAGACAATACCGTTCACAGCGATTCGACCTGCTGCAATTAATCGCTTGGTTTCCCTTCTGGAACAAAAGCCTGTTTCGCTTATATATTTATCGATTCTCACTGCTGATCCTACTTTCATCCTATATACTTACCTCTAGTCATAAAAAAACACCTGATTTTAACGATCAAAATCAGATGTTAACCTTCAGGAATAACCCAGTTTAAGGGAGCTATTTGGTGCTTCCGCTTTTTTTCACGTTACTGCCCTTGCTTCCACTTGCACCTTTAGCACCTGGACCCGTCGTTGGGTCACCTTTAGCAGGTTTAACTGGTTTTGCTGTTTTGTTCCAGCGTGTCCAGCCTTTACTCCCCGTACCTCTGCCTGTGCCGCCACCTTTACTTTTTGCACCCATCATATCACTCCGTCAGTCATTCAGAATTCGTATAGTTTATACACTTCACCTATCTTACCACACTCTCAACCTTTCTGTTTAAGTAATAACAAATGCTTCATCTATCCAGCCACTGTTTAGAATTTAGCATCTTTATTCATTTCATGAATATCAAAGGTATCCTGATGTATTTCGATGGCGATGATGGTGTCCTCTTTGTCAAAAAATTGCACATGCCCTAACCGCTTGTCCTCCAGCTCTATCCATCCAGCATCGTTTAATTTATTAAAATAGCCTTCAAGCCGATAAAGACCTTGTTCTCCCCCTATATTATCCAACTCGTACTTTGCTCCAATTTTTATATTAGGGTTATTTGAATTTGTTATCACTTCGATTTCTTTGGCCTTCTTCGGAATAGGAATTTCGGCATTTATAGAGGATACTCCATACTCTTGTTCCTCTTGAGTTGACGATGTACAACCGCTTGTAAACAGGATTAATGGTAACCATATAAAAGCTAATAAATATTTATTCAAAGGTACCCTCTCCTTCCATAACTTATTTTACCAAATTCAAAATTAAAATAAAAACACCCCACCAAAGACTAAGCTTTGATGAGGTGCTATTCACATCAGCTTTGCAGCTCATGCATGGACTTATTTCGGTTGAATATAACCTTCTGCTTTCAGAAGCTCAGCGATCAACACAGCACCGCCAGCTGCTCCGCGCAGGGTGTTATGGGAGAGACCTACGAATTTGTAATCATAGAGGGCATCTTCCCGAAGTCTGCCCGTCGATACACCCATTCCGTTCTCGATATCACGATCCAGCTTGGTCTGTGGACGATTGTCCTCTTCAAAATAGGTAATGAACTGTTTAGGAGCGCTAGGTAGTTCAAGCTCCTGAGGACGTCCTTTAAAGCTCTTCCAGAGATTCAGAATCTCTTCTTTGGACGGTTTTTTCTCAAAAGAAACAAATACAGCAGCCATATGTCCATCCGCTACAGGCACACGGATACACTGCGAAGTAATCGTTGGCGCTTCACTCTTTACGATACCCTCTTCTTGAACGCTTCCCCAGATCCGCAAAGGCTCTTGCTCGCTCTTCTCTTCTTCGCCACCGATGTAAGGAATCACGTTGTCCAGCATTTCTGGCCAGTCCGCAAAAGTTTTTCCTGCTCCAGAAATAGCTTGATAGGTGGTGACTACCACTTTAGATGGATTGAAATCTTTGAGCGCATGAAGCGCAGGCACATAACTTTGAATGGAGCAGTTAGGTTTAACCGCAATGAAACCTGTCTCTGTTCCCAGACGTTTTCTTTGCTGTGCAATAACCTCAAGATGCTCCGGATTAATCTCAGGAATGACCATAGGCACGTCAGGCGTCCAGCGATGCGCTGAGTTATTGGAGATTACTGGCGTTCCGGTGCGCGCGTAAGCTTCTTCGAGCGCTTTAATCTCATCTTTTTTCATGTCTACAGCACAAAAGATCAAATCTACATCCGCAGCTACTTCTTCTACCTTAGAAGCATCTTGGACCATAATATTCTTTACGTTCTCAGGCATTGGAGTAGATAACTTCCATCTGCCCTTGGCCGATTCTTCATACGTTTTTCCAGCAGATCTAGCACTGGCAGCAATCGCAGTTACTTCAAACCAAGGATGATTCTCTAAAAGGGCAATAAAACGTTGTCCTACCATACCTGTGCCGCCAACTATGCCGGCTCTTAGCTTTCTTGACATCAGAAAATACACTTCCTTTTGATTAACTGTCCTATTGAGAATAATAGGCCGATAATTAATGATATACGGCGCGGGAACATTTGGCGAGTGTTAACATCAAAATAACATTAAAAATTTTATTTTTAGCGGATTATATTGAATTTCACTAATGCTAATAAAGAAATAGCTGCACTCAGTACAATTATAAGTATATTTTCTGCTTAGACAACTCTTTAACTGCATTCTCTACAACTATTTCCCCGAAAAATAATGGAAATGCCCTCTAAGCGAACTTTTAGATGTAAGAAATGCAACTAAATCGCATCTGCAGCGCATTTTATAGCATATAGTTGTAGGAAATACATCTATTTGCGATTGGTGAGCATAAAGTAGGAATGAGCAATTAGCGATCAGCAATTAGCGATCAGCGATTCACGTTTACAAGCTGCTTCAACCAACCAATCGTTTCTTAGCCCCGCTCACTTAAACCAACCTTTTTCCTTAAATCGAGTGATAGCCTCGATGCGGTTACCTACATCCAGCTTATCTAGTATAACAGAGATGTAATTCCGGACTGTTCCCGTGGTAATGTACAGCTGGCTGGCGATCTCTTTTGTATTTTTGCCGTCGGCAATGAGTCCAAGCACTTCCTTCTCCCGCTGAGTCAGAGGATTTACTTCACCGCTGTAGGCTTCATCCATTAGCTCCGGTGCATACATGCGTCGGCCTGCCATCACATTACGTATCGAAAGTGCCAGTTCTTCGCTAGGACTGTCTTTCAGCAGATAAGCATGAACTCCCGCCTTGAGCGCACGTTCGAAATATCCCGCACGGGCAAAGGTGGTTAATATCATCGTTTTGCAGCCGCTATTCTTCAGCGCTTCCGCAGCGTCGAGACCACTCATCGCTGGCATCTCAATATCCATAATACAGATATCCGGCTTATGCTGCTGAACCATCGCTACAGCTTCTTCCCCGTTGCTTGCCCGGCCCATGACCTTCATATCCTCTTCTAAATCCAACAAAGATGCCAGCGCTCCAAGAAGCATTCGCTGATCCTCAGCGATTACAATCTTAATCATTATACGGTTACCTCCTGTTCCGGATGTTTAAATGCATTTGGGACCTTAATCACTATCGTAGTACCCTCATCCCGCACGATATCCATACAGCCATTTACAAATTCAAGACGTTCCCGCATACCTTGCAGCCCATGTCCTTTAAAATAAAGATCATTGCCCGGGATGCCGGTTCCATCATCTTTCACTTTAATGATGAGGTCTGTGCGTGTGGGTTCAATGATAATTGAGCAAGATTGTGCATTACTATGCTTCACAACATTTGTGACAGCTTCCTTAATACACATGCTGAGCACATTCTCCGTAATCAATGAAGTGTTAGACAGTTTAGGATTGCCTTGTAAAACATAGTCGATCTCCGCAGCCGCAAGAAACTGCTGTATATGAACGAGTTCGTCCTCAAGCCGAATGCCGCGCATTCGCGTAATCATTTCCCGGACCTCCTTCAGTGCACTTCTTGCCGTCTGGCGTACATCATTGATCTCGGCTTTTGCTTGCGTCGGATTACTGTCGATAAGCTTTCCTGCCAAGTCACTTTTCAGACCAATTAACGAAAGCTTCTGACCTAATGTATCGTGAAGATCACGTGAAATCCGCTGGCGTTCCTCGAGCTTAACCAATTCTGAGATTCGCTTATTAGCATCCTCCAATTGGTCTTGCAGCTTCCCTTGATTATTACGGTTATAGGTACTGATTGGCAGCAGGATCACTGCAATCATACTGACAAGCACAAAGGGAAGCTGGCTGATAAATACGGGATTACGCGACAGCAGCTCATAATTAATCGTAATAATCGTAGTCAGCAAATGAATGGAGTACAGGGTGAAGAACCCTACCCGGTTCTGGATATTCCCAATAAAAAAGGCTAAAAAAAGCGCAAAATACATATATCCAAACAACAATGTCATCGTTATAGAGACCAGTATCTGCACGCTCGTCCAAAAATAAACTAACCAACCCTTGGAGACAAAAGAAAGCACATAACAAACAAAAAACACAGCGATCATCAAGATTCCCGAAACTACCTGGTAGGGAGAAGAGGACCGAAAGATGAAATAAAACGGTAGAATATAAAATACGACCCATACATAAGGGCTAAGACCTGTACTTTTATGAAAAATATGATGCCACTTCTGCATGTTTGCTCTCCTTTTTGCCATATGCCACTCACCTTATTCTAGCATAAATCCGGTAAAATCCGGTGAACCACAACGATAAAGAGAAAAAAGATTAGAGCGCGAATGAGTTCTCCGGCTCTAACCTTCCATTTTGCTGCTATTTGATTACAATGTAGCCATTATTCTCCCTGGAGTCTGGGCTTATGAACTTGCAGGACCTCGCCTGCAGTTTTCGGTTTATTTAATATGGACTTCATCTCTTTGAAGCTGATGAATCGTTTATTTTCCTCATCCCAAAGACGGAAATTAAGGGCCTTCAAGCTGGTACCAATCGTAATCGTTGTTGCTTTTTGTAGCGGTGGCGTCGCGTTATGCGCTTTTTCCAAATTATAGTTTGGCACCTTTGGACTTAAATGATGCACATGGTGGAAGCCGATGTTGCCCGTAATCCATTGCAGCACCTTCGGCAGCTTATAATATGAGCTACCTTCAACCGCGGCCATCACATAACTCCATTCGGATTCATTCTCGAAATAAGAGTCTTCAAACTGATGTTGGACGTAGAACAACCATATGCCGAGAAACCCTGATACAAATGCTACAGGCAGCTGCACCATAAGAAATGCCTGCCAGCCGATAGCCCATATCAGCAAGGCATAAAGCGCTGCAATTGAAATATTCGTCAAATAGGTATTCATCCGCTCTTTGCGTCTAGCACCTTTAACATTAAAACGATACTGAATCATAAAAACAGCAATCGGTCCAAGACCAAACATCACGATGGGATTGCGGTAAATCCGGTAATATAGACGTTTCCAGAAGGAAGCCGCTGTGTATTCCTCGACCGTCATAATCCAAATATCGCCGATCCCTCTTTTATCGAGATTACTGGAGCTGGCGTGGTGAATGGAATGACTATGTTTCCACTGCCGATAAGGAACCAGTGTCAGGACACCCGTGATCGTTCCGATAATATCATTCGCTTTACGATTCTTAAAAAACGATCCATGTGTGCAATCATGAAAAATAATAAAAGTTCGAATTACAAATCCTGCTGCAGGAATAGCTAACAGAAGGGTGAGCCAATAGGAAACAGATAAAGAGAAATAAGCTCCGCCCCATAATAGCACAAGTGGTCCTAAAGTATTGATGAGCTGTCTTATACTTGCGTTGCGGTCATTTTTCTCGTAAGGGGCTACACTCTTTTTAAGGCTGGAGAGCTGTGATGTCTGTTTTGTAGTCATCTATATCGTTTCCTCCTTGATGTGTCCGGCTAAGGATCTTTTCATCTACTCTTAGTATAGAAGATAAAGTGTCATCCTATAAGTCATAAACATCAAGTAGAGAGTATGACAAATGTCATACTCTCCTTCTCATTTAAATTACGTTAGCATTGCAGCCAGCATCCATCTTCCTTCACTTCGTATTGACCTTTGATCTCACCAATTCCATTAAGGATTAACGAATCTTTATTAAAAGTTGGAGGTTCATCTAGTACTAGGTGCAGTTTATTAATATTTCGAAGGTCAGCTTTATAGTAGCTAATCACTGGCTTTTCCAGAAAATACTCCGCATCATTAATTTGGATTCGTAAATTATTCTTATGAATGCATTTCTCATCTCCACCAATAATACCCATAGGATTAAAACCCGTAGATTTTATATCTCCTTCAATATAAAGGTGGTACCCTTCCAGGCTGATAAAATCAATGAATTCCTTCTCCCTGATTGTTTTGACCGATTGCATAATATCTTCCGTTTCTTTGCTGATAGATATCTTCTCGAAGGGAATGATGACTTGATCCACAAATTGCTTAAAAAACGCATATAAACTTAACTCCGACTTCATAAACTCTTCTTTCCAATCGGTGCGAAGCTCATCCAGCAGCAAACATATAAACAGACCAGAACCGTAGCAGCTTCTTCTGATATTAGCCGAAGATTCAAGTTCATCTATTAAATACGAACTGAATTTGTGCAATACTTCCTCATTAGGAAGGGTGGATTTTTCGGCATAGGCATTTAATTCAACATACCAAGCGGGTCCTTCCAGCGTTTCAATAAGATATTCATTGAGCACGTACTCCCCGAGCAGCTGCTCTCTTTGTTGACGAAAGGCAATAAATCTGTTCATTGCTTGATTTCGCTCATCATTAGTAGCTGCCATTACACTAAGATATAAATGATGTCTTTCTTGAATCCGCAATTCCATATTTTCGAGGGATAAAGGGTAGGTAATCATCAATAATTCATCTGCATAACGTTCATCTCCCATCAGGAATTGATAACCGTGAAATAATTCGTGTACACAAATGGCGTACAAGTCTTCGAATTCTTCATGTAATTCCAGATTAACGATGGCTGTAGGGTGATCCTCATATAAAATGATTGTATCTCCTGAGAATTCATTACTCCAAGGAAGCAAATGTGGATGATATCCTACCGTTTTGAATTTGGGATGATTGTACAGATACACGTTATCCTTATTATAAAATGCAAAAGAAACAGCCTCGAACCCTTTCCAATATTTCTGCAGCTTGTGGTTCGTTAAACACTTAACAATCATCTCCAAATGAAATTCCATCCCTTACCTCCTCTTTAATGGATCTGCTTAGTATGCTCTTCTCGGTATTCTGTTGGTGTTTGACCACTAGCCTTTTTAAAAACCTGTGTAAAATAACGTGGGTCCTGATAACCGACAAGAGGAGCTATCTGATACACTTTTACGTTGCTGCTCTGCAAAATATACTTCGCCCTCTCCATCCGGCAGTGTGTAACATACTCCAAAAAGGTATAGCCCGTTATTTGCTTATATAAAGTGCAGAAATGACTGATGCTGAGATCAGCCAGCTCCGCTACTTCCTCAATACTTAAATCTTTATGGTAATTACTCTCAATATAACGTTTCGCTTTCTCGATGGCGCTACGCGTATCCTCGCGATTCACAGGCTTGTTCCCTTGCTCCAATCGCACACCAAACTCTTCTTTCAAAGCAGAGATCACTTCATTTAAAGTGCCGAGATTGTGCATCTTGCTAAGTAATCCATGCAAAGACCAATCTGAATTTATATTCAAATACTCATAATTTCTGTACAACACAACGATCAATTCAACTAGAAGACGTTCAGCCATATCCTTAGGAACAGCTTGTGACTCAATAAATAAAGCAAGCTCATCAAATAAAGACCACATCCGGTCTCTATTTAAGGTACGTATACTTTCAATCAGTGCAGTTTCCAGCTCTTTTGGGTATTTCACCTCTTTACTGCTTGGGAACGATATCTCTTCATCAATAAAGACCCCGGCAAGACCTGAATAGAACCGTTGATATAAGGCCTTCGCGGCCAGAGGGTAAACCGTACTTAATTGATCAATGCCTTGTGTGGTGCGGCTGATGCCCACGGAACAAGACTGCTTGGAGTATCTCTTGATTCCTGCTATCAAATGTTCACCAAGTTCTCTCCTGCTGGCGCTTAAAGATCCAGGGAACAGTAGTATCCACTCTCCATTATGAAACGGGAAAACCGTCAGCACTCCATGCTCCAGTGACCATTCTTCCACAATATTGCGGATTGCAAACAGCCATAGCCGTTTTTCTTCTACACTCCATTGACTACTCAGTGTGGAGTAATCATCTAACTGGACAACAGCCATGAAATATCCACTCTCCAGTTCACTGTTCTCCAGCCATTTCAGATGCTCAAGCGGCCTTGCATTTCCCAAAGTGATTTCTGCAAACAGACGTTCACGTGCAAGCAGTGACAGCATCTGGACAGAATGAATCAGCTGATCATTTTGCTTCTGTTCATCCAGCTTGGTTCTGGCGCGGTTTAGCATTTCAACCAGTTCATCATGATCGATCGGCTTCAATAAATAATCAAAAGCGCCTTGACGTAATGCTTCTCTTGCATATTCGAACTCTCCGTACCCGCTTATAAAAATAAACACCAGCTTCGGGTTTTTAGACAAGACTTCCTTCATCAACGTAATCCCGTCAATCACGGGCATGCGAATATCGCTAATCACGATATGTGGTGAAGTGTCTTCTATTAAGCGAAGAGCTAATTCTCCATTTCGGGCCTCTCCCACAATCTCCATACGAAGATCATTCCATGGAATGGCTGCTTTTAAGCTACGAAGAATAATCGGCTCATCATCCACGATTATTACTTTATACTTCTCTTGTAACTCATCCATTCCCTGCACCTCCAGAATCATTGTACACTTGAGCTTTGGATCAAATTCCAATATTGAATGGAGGATGCCTGCACTTGTTTTAATGCTTGCTCAGCAGACATTTCTCCGTTAATCATCTGTTCTATAACACTCAGGAACGTTTTTTTCACTTCTGGTGACAATACATTATCATAAGGGACAAAGCTCTTGCGGTTAACTTCCATCATATTCATGACTTGCGCAAATACCGGTCCTGTCTTCTCAGGATCAAAGGCAATGCGCATGGACGGAATTCTCAACCCTTCATATACAATCCGAGTCTGAACCTCCTGGGTGTAAAAAGCTTTCATGAGATCGAGCGCAGCCTCCCGCTTCGCTCCGCTTAGTTCGGAGGAAAGGCCGATACCGAATGTATAACCGCCGGCAATCGAAGGTTGTTCCCCCTTCTTCAATGTGGGAAACGGAATAACACCTACCTCATTTTGAAAATCCGTAGGAGCTGCTGTTCCTGCAAATAAATTGATATCCCAGTTTCCGTTCAGATACATCGCAGCCTTGCCGCTCGTAAATAGTCCCACCGCATTTTCTGTGGATAACGCATTCGATTTCGTGCTGAAGGCTTCTTCTTTGATCCATTGCTCCAAGTGCTGAAAAGCCTTTAAATACGCCTCATTCTGAAAGCTGGCTTGATTTTCACCAGTGATCAGCTTCTCGATCAAGTCGGCGCCGGCATAACGATCCATCAAATAATGTGCAAAAATCCCTGCGGGCCAACGATCCTCGTTGCCAAGTGCAAATGGAATATATCCTGCCGACTTCAGCTTTAGTATGGCAGCATCAAGCTCTTGCAGCGTTTCTGGCGGCTTCAAACCCAGCTTTTCGAATATGGTTTTATTAAAATATAAGGGCTCAGCATTCCCTTCAATGGGCAAGCCATAAATATGGTTGTCAAAGGTCCAGAGATCCAGATCCTTGAATTGATTGGTTAGTGCATTCTCCCGGACGAAATCCGTCAGATCAATCAGGCGCTTAGAGCGCACATATGGCTCAATTTCCGCTCCACCGAACAAAACAAACATATCTGGCGGGGTGCCAGTAACCATCTCGTTTTTCAGCTTTTGATCACGGTGTAACGTCTGGTCTAAACCTTCAAAGTTAACTTTCACATTTGGATGCTCTAACTGGTATTTGTCCACGATATCTTCATAAATAGTCAACAGTGGCCGATCATGCTCTTTAATCCAAAAATGACGGAAAGTTAATGTGATTTTCTCTGGTGAATCATCTTCAATGGGTTCCTGCTTTCCTAAAGTTATAAATAAAACCGCACCCGAAATCAGCACTAGATATAACCACATCCAGCCCCATTTCAATAACCATTTTTTGATAACATTCTCCCCCTTTCTTTCCGTATGGTCGATTACGGCAGTATTTTTGGTATTCGGATTCGGATGGTGGAACCAAAGCCGGGGGATGAACACACTAGTATGCCGTATGGACTGCCGAACCGAATATTCAAGCGTTCATGCACATTTTTAAGCCCCACGCCGCTATCACTGTATTTCTTCTGAGCACTTCCCTCGTTATCCCAAAGACTCATCATCTTGGCAAGGTCAAAGCCGGGGCCGTTATCTTTTACGATAATGATCATATCCATGCCCATTTCATAGGCCGTAATCTCGATGACCCCTGGGTCCTCCATCTGCTCAATCGCATGATACAGCGCATTCTCAACAATCGGCTGAACGATCAGCTTTTGCGTCATGAACGTCCTAAGACCATCCGAAAGATCTATAATATAAGAGAATTTATCTTCAAAACGAAACTTCTGGATATCCAAATAATGACGGACATGCTCGAACTCCATATGCAACGGAATCAGCTCCTGATTCTGACTGATGCTGATTCGCAGCAGCTTGCCGAGTGAGATGACCATTTTGCTAATATCTTTATTGCCTTGCAGCACTGCCATCGAATTAATCGATTCGAGTGAATTATAAATAAAATGAGGGTTAATCTGCGCCATTAGCGCTTGCATTTCTGCTTCCTTCTTACGTCCCTGCTCAGTCTCCACCTGCACAAGCAGCTCATTGATCTGCGTGCTCATCCGATTAAAGCCATCAATCAGCAAATCACTTTCATCATCAGCACGATAGGGTGTAGTGATTGGCGTAAATATCCCCTGCTTCACCCGCTTCATCCCGTTAACCGCACTATTAATACTATGAACGAGCCTCCGTACGAAATAGCGGTCGAACAAAATGGCGGACAACAGCGAAACTGTACTTAAAATAATCGCAATATTCCGGATAGATACAGATTCTGACGAGATTAGATTCATAGGTGTAATGGCTACTAAATACCAGGCTGCATTATGAGAAGGTAGGAAGGTTATGAGTGATTTTTCCCCCTGATAGTTGTCGATGTAATAGTCATGCTCCTTAGCATAATCATTTTGTAAAAAGGGGAAATCTGTGCGTTGTCCAATATGTTCACCGGATTTATTAAAAACGATATTTCCTAGCTTGTTGACCAGCAAAATATCCCCCTTCTTGAGGGTTGCTGCTTCCCAGAAAATCTGATCCAATAAATCAGGTTTTACATTAACAACCAGATATCCGATATCTTCGAGAGAATATGAATCTTTGATTACTCTTGCTTGTACAAGTACCGGATTGCCGGAGATCTCCGAGCCATTTTCTCCCGGTCCTGACCACACGGGCCGCCCTTCGGCGCCTACCATCGCGTCAAACCAGCTTTGTCTCTTTAAGTCCTCAAAGGACATCGATGCATTGTATTGATAAATTAAACGATCTTTACTATAAAAACTAAATGAAGTAATCATTGGATGATCAATGAGATAACTGCTAAGCTCCTGCTTTCGATCATAAGTGATTACAAAGTTCTTCTGCTTCAGTGATTGCTGAACAACCGGCTGCGTAATTTTTGAATTCGTGATCGAGGTGATTTCACTAAGCGCGAATTTAAGCTTTCGATCCGTTTCAAGCAGTGAAATCCAGTAGAAGTTGCTTGATTTTTTCTCCATTGCATTAGAAAAATTAACGTAAGTAACGATCCCCATCAGAATAACCGGAATAAAGACGAGAAGAATAATAGCGAACAAGATTTTACGGCGGAGTTTCATGATATTCCCCTTCCCCCTGCTGTCTCTGTCCTCTAGTATTCTTCACAAAACCGCCTATTCCCTGTAAAGATCAAAAAGTAAGATCAGCTCTTAATAGCTCCTGAAGTTAGTCCAGCAATCACCCAGCGGCTAAATAACAGGAATACAATCAGCAGTGGCAAGGTTGCCGTAAATGTTGCTGACATGATCATTCCGTAGTCTAGACCATCTCGATTGGAGAACAACTGCTGGAGCGCAATCTGAATTGTGAAATGCTCTTGATTCTTCAGAACCACTAAAGGCCAGAAGAAGTCATTCCAAACGGTCATAAAATTCAGTATACCTAGTGTAGCCATAGCTGGAGTAATGACCGGGATAGCGATGTTCCAGAAGATCCGGAAATGCCCGCCGCCATCGATCCGGCCTGCTTCAATCAATTCCGTATGTACAGCTGTAGTGATATACTGCCGCATCCAGAAGATCCCGAAGGCATTAACCATCGCCGGAACAATAAGTGCCTTGAAAGAGTCTATCCAGTGGAGCTTGGCCATAATTACGTAAGTAGGTAATACACCAAGCTGCTGTGGCACAAATAATGTAGCAATTACAAAGTAGAACAGAAAATTTTTAAACGGAAATTCATATTTGGCAAAGGCATAACCTGCCAGTGTACAGAAAAACACGACTGATATTGTAACCATAGATGAGACAAATAAAGAGTTGCCCAAGGCTTGAAAGAAGTCTGTTTTGTCCAGTACCCGCTGGAAATTCTCAAAAAACTGGTCTCCAACCGTAAGCAAAGGTGGCACATGGAATACTGCGCCTCTGTCATTAGTGCCAACTACAAACATCCAGTAAAAAGGAAAAATGGACACGAGCGCACCAACAATCAGCAGCAGATAAAATCCTAACTTGCCGATGATCCCTAGATCATCCGGATCTTTTTTAAATACACGCAGCGTACTCACGCTTTACCCCCTCCCGTATCTCCACCCATGCGATTTGAGACCAGCATATTGAGGACAGAGAAAATAATCGTGACCAGGAACAGCAAGACTGCCGTAGCTGCTGCCGTACCAAAAAATCCGTTGCGGAATGCTTCGCTATACAAATAAGTAACCATAGTGATTCCTTCCTGACGTGTAGATCCAGTTCCCGCTTGGCCCAAAAATACATAAGGCTCAGTGAACAGCTGCAAGGCACCTATAGTTGAAAGCAAGGTAACAAATACAATGAATGGCTTCAATAGCGGTAACGTTATAAAGGTTAGCTGTTGTCTTCTGTTCGCACCGTCAATACGTGCCGCTTCATATAGATCCGTAGGGATACTTTGCAAGCCTGATAGAAAAATAATGGCATTATACCCCGTCCACCGCCACATAACCATCGTAGAAATGGCGATTTTAACGCCCCACCAGCCAGAGTTGAAGGCCATACTATCCAGTCCCAAGCCGTTTAGAATCCAGTTGATCATTCCGTTGTTGCCAAACAGTGTACTGAACACGAGCGTAACCGCAACGATAGACGTAATATTAGGCATAAAAAATAAAACCCGGAACGTCTTCTTAAAGCGAGTCATCGCCGAATTCAACAAAACAGCAATCAATAGAGCTAGTAATATCTGTGGAACAGTACCCATAAGCCCCATAATTAAAGTGTTGCTAAAAGAAATCCAAAAGGTCGGATCACTTGTGACCAGATCATAGTTTTTCCACCCTACAAATTTCATAGGATTCAGGGCATCCCATTTGAAGAACGAGAGATAGATCGTGAAAAAGATCGGATATAGTCCAAATATCGAGAACAGAATAAAAAAGGGCGAAATAAACGTGTAAGCAGTGATGCGGCTCCTTCTTTGTTCAGTTAAAAAGCGGCGCTTGCTCTCGGCATGCGGACTTGAAATAACAGGTTGTGCCATGTCACACCTCCAGGTAATCTAACGTGTAAATCCGAATTCACAGAGAACGTTTCACTCTATGAATCCGGACCTTCTAGAAATTGAATTTCATAAGCTTAAAATCTTAGCTGCGTTCAGCCAATGTTTTCGCTTGTTTTACTGCTTCGTTCCATTCTTTGGTCGGATCTGCTTTTTTCTCCAACACATTTTTCAATGCGTTTTTGAAGAAAGTATCGGTTTGGTCGTGAAGCGGACCGTAGTATACAGGTTTTACCCGGTTTGCTGCTTTACCGAATTCTACAGCGGTTTGTTGTCCACCGAAGAAATCATCTTTGAAATCTACGAATGCAGGATCTTCATACAGTGCAGGTATGGAAGGCATAAGTCCTTTGGTTTTGAACGATTCCAGTTGGTTTTCCTTGTTATCCATCCATGCGATAAAGTCATAAGCTTCTTTCGAGTGTTTGCCTTCTTTTGGCAGCGTCAGGAACGAACCACCCCAGTTACCAGCACCTTCAGGAAGCTGAGCAATTTTCCATTTTCCAGAGGAATCTGGAGCATTACTCTTAACATTTCCTGCCATCCAAGCTGGTCCCATAACTACTGCAAATGAACCGTCGTTCATGCCTTGACCCCATTCAGGAGACCAGAGCATAACATTGCTGATCCAGCCTTCTTGAATACCTTTAACCGTGAAATCATAAGCTTTTTTGACTTGCGGATTGGTATCTCCGATAAAGCTGCCATCAGCTTTGCTGAAATAGATTTCATCAGCAGATTGGTCACGCAAAGCATTAAAGGTAAGATCCGTAAGGTCTACAAATGGTTTGCCTGTTTTTTCTTTGAAAGCTTTGGCAACAGCTGCGAACTTATCCCAAGTATCAATAGCTGCGCCGAATCCTTCTGAATCACTTGGCAGTCCAGCTTCTTCAGCCAAATCTGTGCGGTAATATACAACCGTTGGACCGATATCTGTTGGAAGACCTAGCTGGAAGCTGCCATCTACGGAAGAAGCTTGTTTCCATTTCCAATCCAGATAATTGGCTTGAATATCTTTGGCACCCAGATCATTCAGGTTATAGAACTTGTCCTGAGCGTTGATGAAACGTTCCATGAAACCGATTTCAAGTTGGAAAATATCAGGCGCACCCGATCCAGCCGACAAAGCAGTGGTCAAATTATTATGGTGAGCGGTTTGGTCACCGGTATTTTGTACTTTGATCGTAATGTTTGGATGTTCCTTAGTGTACTCCTTCGCTAAATCCTCATAGTTCACGTTGCCCAGCGTCCAGAAAGAAAGTTCGATTTTCTCAGCCGGTTCTGACCCCTCATCCTTAGTAGGTTCACTTGTGCTTGCTGCGTTGTTACCTGCATTTTTGTTTGATGTGTTCTTGTTCTCGGCGTTGTTGCCTCCGCATGCTGCCAGTGAACCTACGAGCATGATAGCGACTAACGATAGCGCCAAGTGTTTTACTTTATTCATTCCCCTGTACCCCTTTCAAAGGTTTCTCTTACAAGAATTAGTGTACAGGGTTTAAATTCTTTTTTTGAGGAGGTAAACTTCCGATTTATGGTGGAAATAATTACGAAACGAGGAAAACTCAAATAAATATTTTAACAGATTAGAAAATGGTGTAATTCTCTCTTAATACATTCATATCTATGTTATGTCTAAGGAGGGGTATAGAATTTCGTCCAAATATGTTCCTCACAGAATACTTGTACTTCATCTTAAATTGGATTTCTTGTGCTTCCGCAGGTATACTATTTTTATTTCTTACTTCATTAAATGATCAAAGGAGTTATTCCCCATGCCAATTAACCGCCCGCTGCTAAGCGACAGCGATTTCCAAGAAGCCGTTGACCGCAAATTACCTGTTCGTGTATTTCAGGACGATCATTTAGTAAATTCAGGAGCAACCGTTGTCCGCTTCACTGATTTCGATGTTGTTATTCAATCTAGAGTTAGTGATCTGACTTACTACTCTCGCAAGAGTTGCGAATTTTTTGAGGTCAGACCCTAAAGAAAGCCGGAATGCAATGATCTCTAGGATCATCGCGTTCCGGCTTTCTTTAACAGACATAGGTTATAGCTTTCATCCTTAATTTTTGTTGTAGGTGCTGTACGCTTTCATTTTCTCATTCAGAACTTCCTGGAAACTCATTCTCTTTTTGTCTGCTTTTCCTTGCTTGGGATTGACCACGGGTTGAGGTCTAAAAAACTGATGATTGTAAGCCATAAGATTATGTACGATCACATTCATTGGATTTCAACCTCCTTCCGTGATGTTCCTGAAATTTGCATTTCTGCTTAATTACTTACGGCTTATTTACCCAGCTAGTCCAAAGTTTAAACAGTTCTATCAGATTCATATTAAAAAATGAAAAAGTGCACCTTTTACAATATGCTAAATACATCTTTGTAAATCACGTATGTCTTTCCACGAAATAAGTTTAATCTCCTCATTGATAATCAATTGCTTAATTTCAATATCATTTAGAAGACGATATTCCAATTCTCTTTCTGTATAATATTTCGTTATTGCTATTAATTGATCTGTTATTATAGATGGATGTATAGTTAACTGTGTTATTCCAGGTTTTAAATTCATTAACAATTCAGATAATCTCATTTTCATTTTGCTATATTCTGCAGCAGGGTAGAAACAGTAAGGAAGAGAAATTATATCATCGATTAATAAAACTCCCCTTTCTTTTGCTGAAGAAATTCTTTTTTGAAACAATCTCAACTGATCATTATTAAAAAGGGATTGTTCTAATATCCTAATAGGTAAATTAAAGGGCAGGCGGTACTTTTCACACAAATCAAATACTATTTCTAAAAAATCTCGCCCAGTGTATAACCCCATAATACTCCCCCCATGACTATCCAGATGAGTTGGATCAATGTCTTGTACGATTGCACTTTGGATTTGCGATTCTAACTCTATTCTAATCTCGTCATCAGCAGCGTTTCTTTCCAGAAGAGTGGCATCTTGATGAAAATACCCTTCCACCGTAATTAAGCTACTCAAGATTTTTTCTTTGAATACTGGTTGATACGGATATTTCTCGCCACTCGTTAGAGTTAGATGAATTCCAATATTCTTTATTCCTTTCCAATCAATTATCTTCATAGCGTCATTTGAGTCTGGGCAAGGCATCATAATAGATGTGGATGTAATAGCTTTTCCTTCAAATAAGTTAACAATAGCTTCATTAGTTCCTTTAGTTATTCCGAAATCGTCCGCATTAATTATTAACAGACGGTCGTCAGCCGCAAAGCCTAATTTTCGAATCATAAACCTTCCCCCTATTAATGAATGATTTAACAAAAAGAAAATAAAAAATAAGGACGTAGACACCGGAAGTGTTTGCGTCCTTATTTTTGAATAGCGCTAACCAATTTATTCGCATCTTAGAGCAGTGGAAACCTTGAATCTAGCGCTGTGACGGGAACCTTGCTTTCCCCTTCTCATCATTATTATGATCCACTCGTCCTCTCATCAGTTCAAGCAGATATTCGGGTTCTGAGTTTGTATGCAGCATTTGAAGTGCAGTTTTTGGTGCAAAACCTTCAGCCACACTGTGGGAGATCAAGGCTTGCAGTGGATTAAAATAACCTCGAACATTCAGCAGCCCTATAGGCTTCTGATGAATACCAATCTGCATCCAGCACAGAATTTCAAACAGCTCATCAAAGGTTCCAAGACCTCCCGGCAAAGCAATAAAAGCATCCGCCATACCGCTCATTACCGCCTTACGTTCATGCATACTGGAGACTTCAATCAAATTCGTCAATCCGGAGTGTCTGATTTCATCTTGAAAAAGATCCACTGGCATAATTCCTATAGCTTCGCCGCCATTCGCAAGTACCCCGTCCGCAACCTGTCCCATAAGGCCATTCTGCGAACCTCCATAGACCAATCTACAGCCTTGTGCCGCTATATGATAACCTAAATCCCTAGCCATTTCCGTATATTCAGAGTTAAGACCTGGATTCGATCCGGCAAACACACATATTGTAAAAGCCATTCCTATCACTCCAAACTGGTTATTATGGTGAAATTGAGATTAATTCACTTATTGTACCTCAGAATATAAATATATGTGTTAAATGAACGTCATCTTTTTGTTTGTAATGTTAATTGGTACAGAGTACTATTCCACTCCGTAGAAAGACCTATAGCTTTGGCCAAAGCCGCTGCTGGCACTAGAGAGGTGTAGCTTACTTTAATGGATTCTACTGACGGTAATGCTCATTCCTGAGATCCCTTGAGGAAGCAGAACCTTGTGTTGTTTAGCACTTGCCCCATTGCCAGTTTCTGCTACACTCTTATCCCGATAATCTCCCCAAGCCTTAACCGTACCGTCTTCGTTCAGCGCTACATAGTACGCTTCGCCGATCGCCAGCTGTTTCGTATGTTCAAGCCCAGCTATTTTATGGGGAGTAATCGTCCACCCCTCAGGCCCGGCGGTACCATTAGCAAATTGACCAAAAACATTACTCCCCCAGGACCAAACATTTCCGTCAGTTCCCACCGCAAAAGAGCTTCCACCCCAAAAACCAGGCGAAGCAACAATCTCCTTAATCCCACCCAACTTCCCAGGTGAAGGAACTGCACTTATAACTTGAGGGATAAACAATCCAGTCACCAGACTTGAACAAACCAACAAACTAAACAGCCTTAGCTTCCTTGAAAATAAGTGCATCTTGATTTTCCCTTCTTATGATATTATTGTAATTATTATTTCTATTACACTAAGACGCTATAAAGCTGACAAAAGTTGTAGTTTATCTTAAATCTCGGGATTCAGATTGGTTTGAATTATGATATAATTACGCTGCCTTAGATCTGCTCTTATTCAACCGCAATACCGGAACCAAATGATCATGGAGGGAAATCATGCTTAAATTTATAGGTATTATGATGCTTTTCAGATTAGTGGGCAACCCTTTTCTGGCTTTATTCATCCTGCTTGTTATCTTGTATTTCTTAGATCGGCGATACGTGGGAATCTTCCCTAGTATTACAAAGCCCTTCAAACGAGTGCGGCAAATCTCCAAGCTGCGCACAACAGTATCTTTGAATCCAAATGATGTTTCTGCTAAATTTGATTTAGCCCGGAATCTGTCAGAACGTAAAAAATACAAGGAAGCCAAGGATATCCTGCTTCAGATCGAAGACCGTTACGAACAATCTGCTGAATATTGGGTGGAGCTGGGTCATGTGAATCTTAAGCTGGGCGCTTTGGAAGAAGGCGAAGCTCAGATGCTTCGAGGTCTAGAAATCAACCGAAAAGCCCAATATGGTCAGCCATATCTTCGGTTAGCGGAAACCTTCCGCCATACAGATCACGATAAAGCGTTGCATTACGTTACTCAATTTCAAGAGATTCAGTCTTCCTCTAGTGAAGCCTATTATTTAGCCGGCTCCATGTACAAAGCATTGGGCAGAACCGAGGATGCTAAACGTGCTTTCGACGAATCCACCGCCATCTACCGTTCGCTACCCAAATATAAAAAACGGCAAGAACGCGGCTGGGCGTTACGTAGCTTTTTTGCCAAGATGAAATAACCTTTGCATTTATATTTTCACAAAAAACCTCTAGCCGCCTATTTATTTAGGCGAACACTAGAGGTTTTTTGCTGTGTAGAGTGATTACATGTTTACATCTTGTTTAGTGGGTTCTCCACTTTGTTTGACCGCAAATGGCCACCAGTTCCCACGGCCGAAGATCCGCACCATAACAGGAACAAAAAACGGCAAGAAGATTAGTGCATACAAGGCCAATCCTACAAGCACCACTGTTGCAATCTGCATCATCGACAATACGCCTGAAGGGTACATCGATGCGAAGGTGCCGCCCAAAATAACTACCGCTGAAAGAATAACTGTTCCCATATTGCGCATGGCATGCAGGATCGCTTCCCGTACATCCCAAGTTTTATATTCGTTAAAGCGGGCCATTAAGAAAATACTATAATCTACACCAAGCGCAATCAGCATAACAAAGCTGAAGAATGGCGTTGTCCAGGTAATCCCTTCAAAGTGCAGAAGGTGAACGAATATAGCCTCTGTAACACCCAATGCTGAAAAATAAGTAATCAAAAGAGAAATAATAAGGTAAATCGGCATTACGATTGAACGAAGCAGCAACACCAAGATGATGAAGATCCCACCCAGCATCAAGATTACTGTACGTGTGTAGTCTTCGTTGGAAATATTACGCAAATCGTTCTGGCTGCTTGTAACCCCGCTGATTGCAGACTCTGCATTTTCCAGCTTTGTTCCCTTCACTGCACGATCTACTGCTGCTTGAATATCATCAACACTGTCAATAGCTTCTGAACTATATGGATTCTCAGTGAATACCACATCCAGCGTCATCACCTTACGGTCGTCAGACAAGTAGGTATTAAATACCTGCTCTATGCCTTCAGCTTCAAGAGCCTCAGCGGGTACAAAGAATCCACTAAGCTCATCGTCCTTAGCTGCTTGAATCTGATTCAAATAATCTTGCGCTGAGCCCAGCCCACTGGTAATTTGTTTCAAGCCGTTTGCACTGTCACTTAATCCAGTAGTTAAAGCTCCTATCTGCCCAGTTAATTGACCAAACCCATCCGCAAGCTGCTGCTGTCCACCTTGCAATTGATCTAGGCCGCTAGTAATGGATGGAATTTTATCTACGATCTGTCCTTGGCCTGCGGCGGCCTGCTCCAGCCCAGATTGCAGCTGACCGATGCCCGCAACAAGCTTAGCTAAACCTTGTGCGAGTGCAGTTTGCCCAGCCGAAGCTTTGGCATAGCCAGCATTCGCCTCATTTAAGCCTGCTGCTGCTCCTTTAAGCTGCTCTGAGATCTGCCCGAGACCCGCTGCCAGCTGTGCTGCCCCAGTACCACTCTGCGTTACGGTGCCTTTAATGGTCAGGTAATTAACATCCTGCAGAATTTCTGGATAACTGCTCTCAAGACCCGTAAAAGAACCATCCAGTCCCTTCAACGCTTCTGCCACACCTTGCAGCTGCTGCGGAAGCTGCCCAAGCCCTTGATCCAGCGCAGTTAAACCGCTGCCGATTTTTTTATATCCCTCCAGAAGCTTCGTATTAGCATCCGCAAGCTGCTTGGCACTAGCAGCTGCCTGTTGAAGTCCTGCTTTGATCTCTCCTGCACCAGCTGAGCCGCTTTTTATTCCGCTCTCAATACGTGCCAGCCCATCGCCTAACGCGACGATTCCATCTTTCAGTTCTGCTGTGCCTTCCGTCAGCTTAGCGCTGCCTTGAGCAGCTTCTGTAAGCTTAGGTGCATTTTCACTCAGCTGTTTACTAGCCTCAGACAATCCCGTTTGGATCTTGGTCAGTCCCTCACTGGTCTGATCCAGACCGTCAGATAAAGTCCCCACCTGATTCGGGATTAAGAAATCACTGATCAGCTCTCCCGTTGGACGAGACATGCTGCGCACCGATTTTACGCTGTCCACTTTTTCCAGCTCGCGGCTGATTTTTTCTGCAAGTCCAAGATATTCTGAAGTATCCATCCGGTCATCATTTTTGATTACGATCTTGCCAGGCATGGATTCACCCGGCCCGAAGCTATCCGAAATGATGTTAAATCCTTTTACCGAGGCATATTCTGAGCCAATTTCCTCCAAGCTGTTGAAGGACAGCTTTCCGCTATAGGTAACAAGGAACGGAGCTACGATTACTGCAACAATTAGCAGCGCGGCCCATGGTCTTTTTAAGGAAAAAGAACCTGCTGCTCCCCAAATACGACTCTCACTGTGCTCCAGCTTGCCGCGTGAAGGCCAGAAAAGCTTTTTGCCAAGTACCGCCATAAAAAATGGAACAATGGTTACAAGCGCCAGCAGCATAACCGCAATGCCCACGGCAACGGCTACCGCCGAGCGATACAGAATGAATTTGGATAATCCAATCGCTACAAAACCTACGAATACCGCAAGTCCGGAATAGAACACCGTCCCACCAGCCTTACGGTAGGTTGCAATAATAGCACTTTTGGTATCTTCTGCTGTCATCATTTCTTCTTTAAAACGACTGATTAACAGGATACAATAATCCGTACCGATCCCGAACATGACCGCAACCATAAAGATTTGAGTAAATGTAGATAATGGAAAATCATAACGGTCCACTAAAAAAGCCACAACGGACTGAGAAACAATATAGCTGAGTCCTACCGTCAGTAGCGGAACAAACGGTGCCACGAACGAACGGAACACCACGAACAGGATAAGTAAAATAAATACTACCGTAATATATTCCGATTTCTTAAGCCCGGCTTCCGAGCTAGCGATCATATCCTCAGTAATCAAACCCTCACTGGTTAAATAATGATCCGCCTTAACATCTGAGAGTAATTCATCCACTTTATCAGGAAGTGCGGTGACCGACTCTCCTCCGCCTTTGATAGACAACGCCACCATTATCGTCTTGCCATCCTTGGCAATCAACGTATCCTTTAGCTCACTTTGTGAAAAAGGATCGGTGATGGAATCGATCTGCAGCGTCTCCTTATTCACAGCCAACTTCTCAACACCCTGCTGGATACTAGCTGTTTCATCAGCTCCGATTCCCTCTGGATTATTGAATACAAGAGCTACCTGATGTAGTGTCTCTCCGCCCTTGTCATTCGCCGCTTCCTTTAAGATCTCTGCCGCTCTAGATGAGGAATAGCCATCAGGTACAGTAACCTGCCCCTTCTCACGTACAAGATCAGAGAACGAAGGGGCCGTCATGACCAAAACTACGGCCACAGCGAGCCAGATTGCGATAACCGCCCATCTTGCTTTTAGAATCGTCTTCATGGATTCTTCCCTCCATCATCATTCTGAATTAAATTCGCCAGCTTCTCGAACATCATGACGAACATTTCAATATCCTTCTCTTCAAAATGAAACAAATACGGGGAAATCACTTCATGTACCTGTGTCTCCGCTGCTTCAAAAACTTTTTTTCCGTGCTCAGACATCGACAAATACACCTGGCGGCGATCATTCTCGTCACGAGTTCGCTCGATTATACCCGCTTGCACCAATCTGTTGATGATTGCAGTAATGGAGCTTTTACCCACGCAAAAAGATTCAGCAAGATATGTAGACGTACATTGTTCCTGAGCATTAATCAACCGAAGAATTTGATACTGATCATTCGTTGTCTCCGCAGCAATACTATCTTTAATTCTCGCTGCTACTTGTCTTGTCACAATCAAATAAGCATCCATGTAGCGATTGATCCAATGTTGCACTTCGTTATCCAACGCTTCCTACCTCCAAAATATAGTTCAACTGTCGAACAGTTTCATTGTCAAACTATAATACCTGCTTTTATAAAAGTCAATTGGCTTTTTTCGGGCATTTAAAGACAAAACGCAAAAAAAACAGGCCGAGATTCCTCTCGACCTGCCATTTTATGACCTTCAAAGACTTTTTAGTCCTCATCCTCGTTCTCTTCAACTTCGTATACACATCTTAACATTTCAATTCCGGCTTCATTCTCTCCTAAGCTGTACACCATGAACCCTAGACTGCGATAAAAATCTGCGGCGATTTCATCCTCAGTCTCAGCTACCAGATAACGCGGCTGACGAGTAGCGAGCAGCTCCAGAATCATCCCCCGTGCATAACCTTTCCCTCTATTCTCTGGCAAGACGGCAATATGCCGAATGTCCAAAGAACCGTCTTCGGTTTCTTCGAAGCCTACAAGACCAAGCAAGAGTTCTTCTTCTTCCCAGCCATATAACTGCAGCCCGGCTTGTTCGCTGTACTCAGACGAAGTCTGCACCAAAGCATTGGGGTCATCAATGACCGCATACGTTAACAGTTCGTTTACTTCAGGCGAACCAATAAGGGATTTAAGATCTACCAACATTGTTCACATTCCTCCTTCTCTGTTGCTTCTGTACCCGATTCGAAACATACCGTAACCTGTCCATATCCCTAACATATTTAACAATAGATCATCAATATCAAAGCTCCCCACATGCAGCAGCATTTGCAGAGACTACAAAAGCAGGATGCAAGGAACAGCATATAAAGAGATTCTTATCCAAGAAATTGACCGTGTCTTTGCAAGTGGAATTAGTATACCAAATGGAATAAACACATCAACATTTCCAAGCAGATTCACAAACCTACTGATCAGCGATAACCCGTTATTCATGTCGAAATAAAGTGACACCGTACGTAATGGAATCAAATTGTACTGAAGCGGGCCACCTGTATGGATCTCACGCCCAAAACCGATGAACATCCAATAGATAACAGTAGCACTATACAGAGTCAGCCCTATCCGTGTCAATGCTCTCAGCTTCCGTAAACTGCTAGATTCTCCAGATCTACGAATGATCAATTGCCCGGCTTAGCTTCTATAGTTTCAATGCTTCCATCTTTTTTACCCACAATAGCCATTGCTGCAATTCCAATAAATAAGCCGTGTTCCACAACTCCCGGAATATTTTGGATGGCCAGTGCAAGTTTAGGTGCGGACTCAATCGCTTCGAACCGGCAGTCTGCGATGTAATTGCCGTTATCTGTCTTGTACAGCTCTTCTCCGCTACGACGCAATTCAGGATTGCAACCCAGCTTGGCAAGTTCAGCCACAGTCCATTCCCATGCAAAAGGAACAATTTCCACAGGCAGCGGGAATTTGCCAAGTGTGTTTACCACTTTACTCTCATCAGCAATAACGATCATACGAGTACTGTTACTCGCAACAATCTTCTCCCGAAGCAACGCGCCGCCGCCGCCTTTAATAAGCTGTAGACTACTATCCAGCTCGTCCGCTCCGTCAATGGTCAGGTCCAGACTATCAATATCTCCAAAAGCTACGATTGGAATCCCAAGTTCACGCGCTTGTTCTTCGGAAGCACGGGAGGTTGCTACAGCAGTAATCTTTAGACCTTCACTGACGCGCTCACCAAGCTTGTTGATCGCCCAATAGGCAGTAGATCCAGTGCCAAGGCCGATCTTCATGCCGTCTTTTACAAATTCCACTGCTTTTTCCGCGGCTAATTGTTTAACATTGATACTCATTTTATTACCCCCATGTTATCCGTTATAATGATCTATGATGATGTTGAAATCACCTATTGTTCAGGAGGATTCCGGATGAGAACCGAAAACCAAATTCAATCTAAAATCAACGAATTGACACTGCAGCGCAGATCTCTGGAATCGAGATTAGCTTCATTAACAGAGAACAGCCCACAGCAAGATAACCTACAAACTCAGCTCACTAGAGTTGAAGATATGATCATGATGCTGGAATGGGTGCTTAATGCACCCGTAGGGAGATATCATGCCTAAGTGCTGACTGGCATCCATTATTTTACCAATCAATGTGCCGGTAGCTGTGTTTAACATAAAAGGCGATTGCTTTCGGCTGTTTGATTCTTTTTTATATCCAAATTTGTATTATGCTTTGCGCAGAGCAAAAAATCAATATTTTTCACCTTACTCTATGTATATTGTAAATTCACTGCATCCTCTAGATTGAGAATCATCTCTTTTTCTGTGTGATTAACCGTCCTGTGTAAATAGGATTTATGCTCAGAATACGCATCCAAAGGCATTGGCCTACTAATCTTGTCAAGCAGATTACGCTCGACATCAGCCAGTAAGTAATCACCTTTACCCGCAGCAACTCTGCACAGAATAATCATAGATACAGGCTTATTCACAACAACCGCTCCATTCGACCGCGCAAATACAGTGTATTGAAATAACGGAATGGCCTCAGGTTCTTCAACACCAGCTGCACTAGATTGGTCAAAGATAGAATACATAAGGGAAGGATCACTTGATGAAGTACCGAGTTTCTTCTGATTAGACACCAACTTGCTGTTCTGATAGGCAAGGAATCCCGCTGCTGCCAGCACAAGCACAAGTAAAATAACCAATATTGCATACATCATCCCATCCCCACCACCCACTCCAAAATAACAATTCCGGTTATATATTATCATGGAGGGAGGCCTAAGCCAATCTTATATTATCTGAAATTCAGCGCATACAGGTAATACTGTTTCTATAAAGTTATTTTGAAATATTCAAAATAACAGTTGAAACTTTGATTTGCATGTCTCATAATGTAAATATGAATGTTGCTTGTCAATCCATATGGAAATCAAGGGAGGAAATTTAAAATGAAGTTTTTCTTGGATACCGGAAACATTGAAGAAATCAAACGTATTACTCGCCTAGGACTAGTGGATGGCGTAACGACTAACCCTTCGCTGATCGCTAAAGAAGGAAGATTGTTCAAGGATGTTATCAAAGAAATCGTTGCAATCGTTCCAGGACCTGTAAGTGCAGAAGTAATCGGACTTACAGCAGAAGAAATGCTTAAAGAAGCATATGAAATTGCTGAATGGGCTCCAAACGTTGTAATTAAACTCCCTATGACTGAAGATGGCTTGGAAGCTTGTTATGAGCTTACTAAAAAAGGCATCAAAACTAACGTTACACTAGTATTCTCCGCGGCTCAAGGTTTGATGGCTGCTAAAGCAGGCGCAACTTATATCTCTCCTTTCGTAGGTCGTCTGGATGATATCGGTGTTGACGGAATGAAGCTGATCAAGGATCTGAAGACTATCCTGACTAACTACAACTTGAAATCCGAGATCATTGCAGCAAGTATCCGCAACATTGCTCATGTTGAGCAAGCAGCTATTGCTGGTGCACACATCGCTACAATCCCAGGTTCACTTCTGCCAACCCTCTGGAAGCACCCGCTGACAGATAACGGTATTGAACGTTTCCTGAAGGATTGGGAATCCGTTCCACAAGCCTAAGAATATCTTTTATTCTTTTATCAAGAGGGCTATCCACAAGCTGCGGCAACGCAGCTTAGGGATAGCTCTTTTTTCCATCCAGAGACATTGCAGAGGTTTGGCGAACACGTTTCGGCCAGATCGGACGAATTATCTTCTCTGTATCTTTAACGCCTGGCTCCCCCTTTTCCCCCTTACTCGGAGTTACTGCAAATAAGGTTAGCAATCCACCAATTGCCCCTACTGTAGCCATCAACGCAAACAAGACCCAATGCCCACTGCTTAGCAGCAACGATACCACCGGCGGCCCCAACGCTACCCCTATAAATCTCATACTACTATAAAGAGCGGTTATCGTGCCGCTGTTCTCCTTCTCAATCCCCTCCGTGATTAAAGCATCCATACAGGGAAGTACAATTCCGATGCCAACACAGCCTAAACCCATAAACCCTACTAAAAGATAAATGCCTTTGTTGAATCCCGCACAAATCATCGCCGCAGTCAGTAACACCATGCCCCCAAACCCGAGCCATTTCATTAGCGTTTTATTCTGACCAATGATCTTTCCTGTTCCATAGGAGGACAGACATAAGAGGGCAAGCGGTATCGCCAGCACAAACCCCTTCGTCGCCCCATGCATTTTATATTTAGTTTCCAGCATTTCTGATAAATAGAACTGGACACCAAAGGTCACAAACATACAGATGCCGCCTATGGCAAAAATAGCGTACAACCAACGTCCCTTTTTACGTAAAACGCTCACAATTCCAGATAAAAACGCCCGAAGTTCCTGTTTCTCAGGTTCATCCTTTGCTTCGGGCTTTCGGACCAGAAATAAGACTAACAAAAATGAAATTAGACATAGAATGGGAATTGCAATAAAAGGAGCAAACCAGAGCCATATCCCAAGATAGGCACCAAGAATTGGACTGAGTACTTTACCAAACGTATTGGAGGTCTCAATAATTCCCAGACTTTTGCTCACATCCTCTTCTTCCTTAAACAAATCGCCTACAAAGGGGATTACAATTGGAAAAGCACCCGCTGCACCAATTCCTTGCAACAGACGCCCCGCTAAGATCACCCAATAAGCGCTAACCCCCTTCATAAACCAAGCAGCCACCACGCAGACAGCACCACCAATTGCGGCAATGATTAGACTCGGAAGAATAACCTTTTTTCGCCCAAAACGGTCTGATAGATAACCTGCAATAGGGATCATTACAATTGCCATCAATCCATACACGGTGATCAGCATACTGACTTGAAAAGCGCTAATGCCGAGTTCTTTGGAGATCTGCGGCAGAATAGGCAGCAGCATGGAGTTACCGAGGGTCATTATTAGTGGGATTGATGCTAAGGCAAGCAAATCCCATTTTCTTTCCTTCATGAACTGACCACCTTTGTCATTGTGTACAACATTCTTTATTGTGGTTTGTTCGCCCATCTTTATTCATGAAAACAAAAAGACCGTCCCTCCGCTGCTGCGAAAAGGACGATCTTAAAATGAAGAAATCTAGGGTTATAGCGACCCGGCGCTTAAAGATGCCACATTAGCGGACGGAATAAAGTGACTAGGTTCACCCAGACTAAAAATATGCAGCAAGTGCATAGCCCGAGTGCAAGCCGTATAAAACAATTTGCGTTCACTTTCTCTGCCATATTGTTCAGCCGAGCCATCATAGATGACGACCGCATCAAACTCTACGCCTTTGGCTAAATAAGCAGGCAGAACCAGTGTCCCCTTCTGAAAATTCGGTGTTTCCTTTGTAACAAGTCTCACCGGCAGGCTACGATTCAGTTCAGCATGAACCCTTGCGCTTTCCTCCGCTGTTTTGCAGATGACCGCCACATAATGATATCCCTCAGAATGCAGCTTGCGGATATCCTGTTCCACAGCATTCAGAAGCTCCTTCTCGCTGGATACCACACTTAGCTGGGGCTCTTCTCCCCGCCGATTAAAAGGTACGATTCGTTCTCCTCCAGGGATCATTGACCGCGTAAACTCCACGATCTCATAGGTTGAACGGTAGCTTTGGGTTAAGGAGATCACTTCTGTGTTCTCTTCACCATATATACTTACGAGACTAGACAAATCCCCCAGTACCTCACCTTGCGCATAAATGGCTTGGTTCAGGTCGCCTAATACGGTCATTTTTGCTCTTGGAAATAAACGGCGCATGAACTCTAATTGGAATGGAGAGTAGTCTTGTACCTCATCTACAATCACATGGCGGATCAGTGTGTTGGTCCGGAAGCCTTGGCTTAACTCCTTCAGATAAAGGAATGGCGTAGCATCCTCATAAGCAAGCTCGTTCACTCCAATGGATTCCAATGTCTGCTCACAGATATCATCCCACACCACTGGTAAAGGATAATCTCCATTGAGGCGCGCCATAAGCTCGCGATCTGTAAATAACGTGCTGTACAAGCCCTTAACGTCCACAAATCGCCCCCGTTTAGTCCAACCACGCAGTGGTTTGAGCCGCTGGCTGACTACATAACGAGATAACACTTCTTTTTCCGTATCAAAATCGTCAAAGCTATCCTGCGAAGCTTTCTTCTTCCGACGCAACATTTGATATGCACGGTGATAATCGCTGGAATCCAGCAGCTCGATCTGATCTTCGACCCACTTCGCATTTCTTTCCTCATGGGTAAAATCTGCGATCTTCTTAAGCAGCCAGCGGATCATCAAGTCCACACGATTTGCAAGCTTTATGGCAGGATCGTACGCGTAGAACTGGCGTTCCATTTCTTCTTTACTGACCACGGCTTTCCCTTGAAACATTAAAGGTTTAAAAAGCATACCCTCTTGTTCCAACAACGTAGCATACCGCCGAATCGCATCGAGGAAAGGTACGGAAGATTTATAGGCAATGCCTTCTCTGCGTATAGCCACCTCTGGACCCTCAGGAGCATTAAGTAAACTTTCAGTCTGACTAAAGACATCTTCCAGCAGGAATTCATGTCCAAGACGATGTTCCAAATACATTTGAAACGTGGTTTGCTGCATATTTTCTTCGCCTAGCTCCGGGAGCACTGTAGATACATAGCTGTTAAACAGCGGATTCGGTGAGAACAGCAGCATTTGATCTGCTGATAATACTTCGCGGTATTTATATAGAAGATAAGCTACCCGCTGCAATGCAGCAGAAGTTTTTCCGCTTCCCGCTGCTCCTTGCACAACTAGCATCCGGCTTTTGTCGTTGCGGATTATCGCATTTTGCTCTTTTTGAATGGTAGCAACAATACTTTTCATTCGATCGTCAGCGCTATGACTTAGCACCTGCTGTAGAAGCTCATCCCCGATCGTAACCCCAGTGTCAAACATAACTTCAATTACACCGTCAGCAATAACAAACTGGCGTTTAAGATTCATTGTTCCGGAGACTAATCCTCCAGGCGTCTCATAAGCAGCAGCACCTGGTGCTCCGTCATAATACAGGCTGGAGATCGGCGCACGCCAGTCATAGATCAAAAAGGTGCCATCATCCTCCATCAAGGATCCAATCCCTAGATAAATCTTTTCCAGCCCGCCCGTTGGTTCCTCTGTGAAATCAATTCGGCCAAAGTAAGGAGAGACAACCAGCTTTTTATATTTTTTCAGCGCCTTGCTTGATTGCAAATGATGACGTTCCCGTTCATTTAGGATTTGGGACTGTTGGCGAAGACTTGTTGAGGTTTCTCCCAAATCATCCGGGCTACTGAAGTTTACGGTTACCTCTTCCCAGAAGTCTTTCCGCATATCCACTACATCACTGCGATGAAGTCCAAGCTCCTCTGATAAATTGCGAATATGGGCGGACAGAAGCTTGGTTACTCCGTCAACCCGTTCCTGTTCCTCTTTCCACTGACTTTCATTGTTATCCACTACATTTCATCCCCTTTTGGAAGGTTGACATTCCATTTGAATCATGATATGATAAATTTGCATATTTATGTTTTTAAATGCATACTTATTCGATATCTTATCATTTTAGCAATTTCAGTTTGAGATTTCAAGTATACTCTTAAATAGATGATCCGGTCCCTGTGGAACCGGATTTTTTGCTGTTACAAAGCTTATATGTTGCTCTTCACAAGGTTATGTTTAGGCTTCATGCACAGATTCTTTATCCTCCGCTATACGATTCATCTGATCGGCCACTTTATCTAAGCGCTCCAATTGATATCCGTAATCATAAATCGCAGCAGCCACAACGTATAAACGCAACTGACCTATTTTCTCTGCATTATACCCCAAAATGGCGGTATTCAGGAATTCATCATTGTCTTCTCCCAAGGGTTCGGATTCATTGGCATTGGGCTTTAATTTGTCTTCAAACTTAAGTAAGATGTGCTGATGATATTTGATTAAATGTTCCAAATGATTATCAAATAGAGCATCTGTATGTTCGGTCCGATCCGCCTGGAAATAATGCCGATCTACGGCCTCGAGAACATCGTAACCTTTTTGCAAAGAAGCTAACAGGTTCTTATACACAACCATTTGTCTAGTCTGGCTATACTTGGCCCGTTTTAACTGCTTCTGCTCCTCCTCAAACAATGCATACTTATCCGCCAACGATTTTATGGATGAATGCAAGGCGTTTTTTTCATCACGAAATACACTTTCCTTCATCTCATGAGAAACCGCTGTTCTTAGTAATAAAGAGAGGCTTGAAAAAACATTCTCAATTTGCTTAATGTATTGCTTACGAGGTTTTGGTGGAACGACAATAATATTGATTAGAAATGCAGAAACAATACCTGTTAAAGTTAATAAAAAACGATTAAGTGCGAATTGCCATTCACCCGAAGCCTCCATCACTGTTATTACAGTAACTAACGTAAGACTTATCGTATCCGCCCGGTTGATTTTCATACTGATCATAATGACTAGAATACAGACCAAACCGACTGCTATTGGACTGTTGGATAACAGCATCCCTCCGAGTAAAGCCAGAACGGCCCCCATTGTACTAGTCGTGAGCTGGTCAAGAAAATAACGCCAAGAGCGATAAATAGAGGGCTGCATAGCGAAAATCGCTGCAATCCCTGCACCCACGGCAGAAGGAAATTGAAGCATTACAGCTAAATACAGGGCTAGCGTAACGGCCAAACCTGTTTTAAATATGCGAGCTCCTAAAGCCAAACCTATCCCTCCTAAAAATTAGCCCACGCTACCATATGAACATCAGCGAACCCTCGTACTTCTAATTACCCCAGCCTGGAGAGGATGAATTTTAAGAACATTTAAGCTCTCACTCATGTTTCTTTCAGCTTTCAGGGAATACTAATTCGAGTAGTGCCTATCACATAACATACGAGGTGAGTGAATGAATAACAATATCAAAAAATTAATGGCTTTCACAACCGTAATTTTTCTCAGCCTGTCTCCAGCTCTTGCGCCAATCGGAAGTGCTTCTGCTGAGAAAGTAACCCCCACAGCCACCACACCTGGTGCCCATCCTTCAGAGAAAGGTCACGGTCACCATCCAGGAAAAGACGGAAAGGTTAGGGCTGGTGGACATTTCATTATTTTTGAAACGGCTAAACTGCTGGAAATGGATCGTACAGAGCTAATCATTAGCCTGAAAGCAGGCAAAACGCTCCCGCAGCTTGCTCTTGAGAAAAAAGGCTGGACGGAAGATCAATATATACAGAAGCTCTGCGAATCGGCAAATCAACGGCTGGATCAAGCCATCACCGAAGGACGTCTGACAAAAGACGAAGCCCAGAAGCTTAAAGCAGGTCTTCCTGCGATGCTGAAGCAAAGAATAAGCAAAATGGGGCAATTCCAGGATCGCAAAACATCTGAACAACATGTGACGACCCCTTAACCAATCTCTTACACATAAAGACGGATATCTTCATGCGTGATGAAAGATATCCGTTTTTGTATCTATCCTAATTCTTACGCGAGCTCTTGTAGATTTGAAATAAACAAATTGACAGCATCAGCCAAGCGCCACTAGCCATATACCCCCCAATTACGTCACTCGGGTAATGAACACCCAGATAGATACGACTCCAGCCAATCCCCACGGTCATGAATACGGCGAACATTATTAATAAGACCCGTTCATGCCTCCGCCGCAGATGACGCCACAGTAAAAAGGCAATAACGCCGTACAAAGAGAATGCTGCCATGGAGTGCCCGCTCGGAAAACTATAACCAATCTCTTCAACAATGCGATGTATATTCGGACGTTCTCTATGAAAACTTAACTTCATTATTGTATTCAAGAGCTGTGAGCCTAATCCAACCCACAGGAACAAGATTAATTCAAATCGGTGTTTCAGCAAAAAATAGAGCAGTGCCATGGTAACGATAGATATGCCTATAGCGATCTTTGAGGAACCAATCAGAGATAAACCTTTGGCGAATGAGGTCAACCCCGGTGATTCCGCTGATTGCACCCCATCAATAATATAGTTATCAAAGGTTGATACCTTATTCACACTTACAAGGACAGCTATAACGGCGAAACAAGCAGCAAACCCTAAAAAAAAGCGAAAAGCTCTAGACCAGTTCTGATAATAAAGCATAAATACCTCCATGTCTATTCAGGTGACTGTTGATCTCATTTCCAGTGAGGGACTAACCCATGTTATAATTATTGAGAGAAAAAAATTCACAGAAGATGGAGTGCTGCCAAAGTGGAGAGTTTAAAATTGCAAGAACGATTGTTGAACCAGTTCATTTCCACAAAGGTGCCTGTGACGATTTTTACGACGAATGGTGTGAAAATGCAAGGGCTCGTTACCTCGTACGATGCTTTCACAATCACTTTGCAAGGTCAAGGTGATGGCAGGCAAAATGTTCTATTCAAATCTGCAGTATCCACTATTGTACCTCTTAAGCCCGTTTCGCTCAAATAGTCTTCTCCCTCATTACACCTTATCAACCAGATAATCACAGGCTTTTATTTTCAAAAAAAGGGAACACCGGACTTAATATCCGGTGTTCCCTTTAGCATTTCCCAAGATCACTAATTCACTCTTCAAATGGAGTAACTTTATGCAGGAACAATTACGGGCTTCACACATACCGGTTTGGATACTTCAGCTGTATTTCCAGTAAATTCGAGTCGGCCACTAGCCGCTTCAATTGAAAATACAACCAGGTTATTCGCATCACGATTTGCCACGATAAGATAAGCTCCATCTGGTGTCAATGCGAAGTGACGTGGATGTCCCCCACGAGTAGATACATATTCCAGATGTGTAAGCTTAGCAGATGCATTATCCACAGCATACACAGCGATATTGTCAGCCCCACGGTTTGAAGCGTACAGATATTTTCCGTCCTTGGTAATGGCGATTTCAGCGCAAGTATTCTCTTCGTTAAAATCATCAGGCAGCGTCGGCACTGTATCTACAGTGTGTAGAGTGCCTGCGGCACTGTCATATGTAAACGATGTAATGGTGGAATCCACCTCGTTAATTACATAAGCAGACTTTCCGTCTGGATGAAATGTGAAGTGGCGTGGTCCCGCTCCTGGATGCAGCACCGTATCACCATGCACTTCCAGTTTGTTGGTTTCTCTATTGATTCTATAGGCCCGAATTAAATCAAGCCCAAGATCAGATACAAACACATACTGCCCGTCCGGACTGAAAATAGCGGAGTGGGGATGAGGGCGGTCCTGCCGTTCAGGATGCTGGCCATGACCTGAATGTACGGCCACATCAACTAATTGATCCGCAGCTTTCTCTTCATTTAATTTGATCAAACCAACGCTTCCACCATGATAACTACATACAACAACGTATTCATCATTCAAATCTCTATTGATATGGCAGGTGGTTGTTTGACGGTTGCCAGAAGCAGGCATGGAGGGAATGCGTTTCAGTTCACTCAATTTCCCGTCCTTTGGATCAATGGCAAAGGTAACAACCTCGCCTTCTTTTCCACCCTCACCATTCGGTTTTTCTCCTATAGCATATAGACGTTTTTCAGCGGCATCTACATTAACAAAGGTAGGATTAGTTAAGCCCTGCACCGAATCCAGCAGCTTTAGCGTACCACCTGCAGCTCCATCGAATTCAAACACCTGCACTCCGCTTTCCGCGGCACTTGCATAAGAACCTGTAAACAGCAATAACTTATTCTGCTCATTCATCTCTATATTCCTCCTCAAAAGTATTGCTACTTCACACTCATTAGATGTGATCATCTATATAATCTACAATTTTTAAACGTTAATTACAAACGATAAAGTTAGAAATGTACGAAACAATTCAAAAATGGGTCTTTCCAACGATTAACTGTTGTGATATAATGAAAGCGCTAACATTAGTCTTTTATTCCGTATAAAGGGGGAACATGAATGAGTAGCATCCTGCTGGAAGCCAGAAATGTGTACGAGGACTTCGAGGTGGAGACAGACATTCTGTTCTTTAAGGTCGGGGACCATGATTTGGTCATTTTTCACGGCAGAAACTATAACATAAAAAAGAGAATGACTGCCGAGCAATTAAATCGATTGTTGTCCAATTCAAGTTATTATCATGTGTACGGTGGCTGTTATGTCAACCTGAACAAGATCAGCTCTATCGCAGATGACTGCATTTATTTCGGTGAAATGGGCCTGTATGCTAAAAACGTACGTGTCCCAAGACGAAAACAAGAAAGCATTCGTCATCTTCTGAAAGGACTGAAGTAGACATCTTATTCCCATTAGCCGGAAGGGCATGTTACTGATGCCATTTCCGGCTTTTTGCTTTTTATTAATAGAAACTTAAAAAGATCCTGCCTTTTTTTATACTTTCTTAAGGTTTAGGATTAGGATTTCTGTTAAAGTTGTAAATAGACAAGCAACACCTATATTGAAGGGAGTCATTACTAATAATGGACAAAAAAGATCTGAATGGAAATGAGAACTTAGAAAACAACGGTACCACGGAAGAAGAATTGAACACTTCCGAGATTATCAATGAAGAGGTTGAAGTAGCGCAAGTTGCTGCTGAGGAACCTGTGAATACAACAAAAGCAGACAGTATTCCAGTAATGAACAAGGTCGGAGCGAACAATACTACGCCACCTACACCTCCGACTGCTCCTAGAAGCAATAAAGCTTGGATGATTGCCTCTATCGTATTAGCTGCAGCACTAATTATTGTTCTGGTCGTCCAAAAAGACGACAGCAAAAAAGCTGTTGCAACAGTAAACGGAACAAAAATCACAAAAGAACAACTTTATGATAAATTGATCGAAGCAGGCGGAGAAAGCACGCTGCAATCTATGATTACAACTGAGCTTGTTGATCAAGAGGCTAAAAAAGCCAACGTAACTGTTACAGATGAAGACATCAACACTGAACTTGAAGATCTTAAAGCACAATTCGGCGGAGAAGCTGCCTTTAATGCTGCTTTGTCCCAAAGCTCAATGACTGTAGACGACTTGAAAAAGCAAATGCCGCTGCAAGTAAAGCTGCGTAAAATCCTTGAGCCACAAGTCACTGTAACGGATGATGAAATCAAAGAATACTATGACACAAATAAAGCTACTTTCAGTGAAGAAGAACAAGTTCGCGCTTCCCACATTCTCGTTGAGACTAAAGAAGAAGCAGATGCAATTCTGAAACAACTGAAAGAAGGCGCAGATTTTGCTACTCTTGCCAAAGAAAAATCCTCTGATACGGGTTCCAAGGATAATGGCGGAGATCTAGATTTCTTCAAACGTGGTGATATGGTAGCTGAATTCTCTGATGTAGCCTTTAAACTAAAAGTTGGTGAAACCAGTGATGCTGTGAAATCCGATTATGGTTATCACATCATTAAAGTAACCGACCATAAAGATGCTAAAGACTATACACTTGAAGAAAAGAAAGATGAAATTCGTAAAACTCTAGTTTCGCAAAAGGTTTCCACTCTGTCCTCCACTTGGTTGTCAGAAACAACTGAAAAAGCAAAAATTACGAACACACTTACTGACGCTAAAGAAGATGCAGCTGCAACAGCTGAGCCAACTGCAAGCGCAGCAGCAGGAAATGAATCCACTAAATAATTGTACCCGTCAAAAAGCAGGACAAGCGTTAATAAACGCTGTCCTGCTTTTTTTGTTTCTATGCTCAGGCCTTTGATTAAGCCTTAATGGCCTTTTTTACGGATTTGTTTATCGTGGTTCTCCCCCCACTCTTTCGCCTGCGCTGTGGCAATTGAAATCGCCCGCCCCTCCTCATAACCATCTTCGAGAAGCGCATTCGCAATATCGATTGCCTTATGGCGAACAGGTGCTGTGAAGTTCTTTAATGATTCTGGATAATCCTCTTTGTTCCATGGCATACAAAAAACCTCCTTAACCAGTTTATATACATACTTAGCCTGGTTAAGGAGGTTTCAAACGTTTATTTCACTTATTTAAAGACTTTAACACGATCTTCAACCGGTTGGAATTGTTTCTCACCAGCAGGAGTTACTGTCTTACCAAATGGCAATTGAGCAATCAATTTCCATTCTTGCGGGATGCCCCATGCTTCTTTTACTTCATCATCAATCAGTGGATTATAGTGCTGCAAGGATGCACCTACACCTGCTTCAGAAAGTGCTGTCCATACTACAAATTGCAGAATACCCGAGGATTGGTTAGCCCAAATTGGGAAGTTCTCCGCATATAGAGCGAAGTTCTCTTGCAGGCTCTTCACTACCGTTTGATCTTCGAAGAATAGTACGGAACCGTAACCGGCTTTGAAAGACGCTAATTTTTGTGCTGTTCCTTCAAATTGTTCGGCAGGAACGATTTTACGCAATGTTTCTGTAGTGATATCCCATAGCTTATCGTGTTGTTCACCAAGAAGAACAACGGCTCTTGAGCTTTGAGAGTTGAATGAAGTTGGGCTATGTAGCACCGCTTGTTCAACGATTTCTACAATTTGTGCATCCGAAATCGTAGATTCTTTACTGAGGGCATATATGGAACGTCTTCCTTTTACTGCTTCAAAGAAATTGCTAGACATAAAATAACTACCTCCATTAATTTTAGTAACTTACTTTTGTATATCTTAGCACCTTTTTTCTGAAAACACAATAGTTATTCACAACTTATTTTGTCGGATATATTCGTTGCCAACTCTTATTGTCGCATTTATGGGCTTAATTATGCACCTGATCTATTAATCATTAATCACTTCATGCGGGCTAGAAACTGCCCTCTTCCTTTTCCGATATACACCACGAGCTAAAATGCGCTACAATAGTGCAGCAAATGTATAGAAGGAAGGTTATAATCATGAAATTCCCAAGCGAGAAAGCCCTTGTTCGGCATAGAAAATCAGCCTTAATCTCATTGTTGCTGCTCCTTTCCCTGAGCTTGGCTCTAACTAGCTGTAAAGACACAAATTCGTCTAATTTAACCTCGACAGCACTAGATCCGAACGATCTTCACCCCCTCACTTTCTGGGTGGCAACGGATACTCACTTCTTAAATAAGAAGCTACAGGATGGGGGTACAGCTTTTCAAAAATATGTAACTGGCGGTGATGGAAAAATGCTGCCTTACAGTGATGAAATCCTTGAAACCTTGGTTTATGACGCTGAGCAGCAGAAGCCTGATTTTCTCATCCTCAGTGGAGATTTAACAAATAACGGAGAACGCAGCAGCCATCAGGAGCTAACCCAAAAATTAAAGCGAATCGAAGCGCAAGGAACCTCCGTTTATGTCATTCCAGGCAACCACGATTTATTTAATCCTTGGGCCAGATCCTTCAGCGGGGATAAGCAGCTTGTTACGGATTCCATTACAGACAAAGACTTTACCACGATGTATGAGGATTTCGGTTACAAAGAGGCTGTATCACGTGATAAAGAATCACTAAGTTACATCGTTAAGGCAGCGCCAAATTTATGGCTCCTTATGATTGACAGCAGCCAATATCTTAACAATCAGAAATACGGTTTCCCCCAAACGGACGGTCGCCTAACCGCCTCTACCCTATCATGGATAGATAATTCTGTTAAACTGGCTGCCAAGGAGCACGCTTCTGTTCTCACGGTTATGCACCACAACCTACTAAGCCACACTTCTATGTCTGTTTCAGGCTTTAAACTGAATAACAGTCAGGAAACAATAAAGTTACTTCGTGAAAATGAACTTAACTTAGTCTTGTCTGGCCATATCCATATGCAGGACATCCGGGTAGACCCGGTAACTTCTTCGGAAGAAACACCAATTTATGATATCGCAACAAGTGCAATGGCTGTCTATCCACATCAATATGGAGCGATGACCTTCGATCCCCTGAGCAGAACCGTCAATTATGAAGCAACGCCCTTAAATGTAGAGGGATGGGCTAAAGCTAATGGCGTTACAGATCAGAATCTTTTAAACTTCAAGACCTATGCTGAGGATATTTTTGCTACAAACTCTTACAACAAAGCTATGGATGGTTTAAAAGAGAGCTCCTTTACGCAGTCTGAAAAGGCATCGATGGCAGAGGTAATGGCCAAGCTTAATGTAAGATATTTCGCGGGGACAGCCAGCAGCTCCTCAGAAGATATTAAAGCGATGCCAGGCTACAAGCTTTGGGAAGGCCTACAAGAAGGTTTCTTAGGTGGATACATCCAAAGTATGACAGAGGATAAAGAGCTTAGTAATATATCCTTAGAGGTGGTATTAACGAAGCAATAACTGGATTATGCATTTCATATAAAAAACCCAGCCTCCACCCGCATTTATGCATCAGATGGAAGCTGGGTTTATTGTGTTAATTGATCGTTAAGATACAACTATTTCCGTACAATAGTAATCCAACCATCTTCATCTACCGACACAGTAGCATGAAGCGCTTCAGCAAGCAGACGCAAGGATACATATGCATCGCCATACTCGTCAACAAATACAGGTTGGGCAAGCTTTACAGTCGTGCCGTTAATCAAGGCTTCGGAAGAACCGATTTTGAATACCAGTTTATCTCCGTACACACCATCAGTAACGTTAATTGCACGATTTGCCGTATCCCATTCTACAGTAGCATCTAAATCTTCTGCCAAATAACGCAGTGGGATATAAGTAGTGTTCTTGTCTACAATCGGGTAATAATATTCGTCATCAGGTTCGATAACAATGGTTCTCTTCGTAATGCCCAGATCATCCTTCAATATACGATATACATCAGAATCTGGGGCAAAGTTTCTCAAAGTCTCTCCAGGTGTAAGTCCGGATGAAATATCAAGTGCACCTTCAGTACTGATTGGATCAGCAGTTACAGAACCGCCAATGTTCCAAATCTGACTGGAAGCTTTAAGCGAGAGGCTCTTCAATGGGAAATCCTCGGTACCCGGAAGCGCCACTTTCAGATCAACATTCTGTTTACGCACATGCAGAGCACTATCAACGAAAATATCAACAGATAACTTCGTATCCTTACTCAACACGGTCTTAATCTCAGGAGTTGATTTGTAAAGACTGTCCACTTGATTGTCATATACTAGCAGCAATGCATCAACAGCCAATTTGGCAGCATCATGCAATACAGTTACGACAGCTTCTTTATCATCCAGTGGAATATCTCCGAATCCCAGATTGAAAATATCGCCAGAACCGTCTTCATCCATAGCTTTGATCACAGGGTACAGATAGTCATAAAGACCACCCACCAATTCAGTAAAACCTTCTGTGTCTTTGGAAACAGACTTCAGGAAGCCTTTTAACAATGCAGGAAGCTCATCACCAGTCACTTCTGCATGCAGCTTCGTCATGTTCAACTGCTCACCATACACAGCATCACTAACCGGTGTAATGTTGATTACGCCAGGATTAGGAAGATTCTTAACAACGAATTTCGTCAACAGCTTACTGACATCTTCAGCTTTTGCCGTATCCAAGCCTACTTCACCTAAGATTTCATCGTATCCTTGTACAGGGAAGTAGAACGGTTGTTTTGCTCCTTCAACTGTAAAAGCAAGTGTTTGTTTGTCCATAAACAAGGTGAATGGAATATTCAATTGTTTATAACCAACAGTTCCTTGGGCCGATAAACTCCCATTATCTTGTAACTTAGCTTTACTAATATTCAAGGAAAAAGAATTAATAAGATCAACCATTTCCTTATCTTCCGCGCTAATTCCCTCTATGGGCTCAGCATTCATGGAAAAAGTCATACTGGATTCTGATGATTTAACATCAACATCCCCAATCAACGCCTTATTAACATCGAACCCCCCTACCGACTGACAGCCGGCAAGAACTAGCATCAGTGCGACAAAAGGCAAAAACCACTTCAATTTCGCTTTAACTCTACTCATAGCATGTCTCCTTCATCTTATTTTGTGAAATCAATCCATTATCTCAGCTAAGGTAAGTTTTGTAAATCAAAGTTCCTTTTATTGTAAAATGTTTAGATATTCAACAAACTTCGCCATTCGATCTGAGCCCAATCCTTGTAAATCACAGCCTTAACTATCGCCAGCATCAGTAAATGTGCAGGATAAAATGACCACCACATCCAGCGCGGAACCCGGTGCCGCTCCAAGCGATTCCAAATTAAAGGCGTAAAAGCAATCAGCAAGGTAGGTAAAATACTGAGCATCTGTACAACCCAATAATTATAAAACATATAGAATAGATTCAGTGCCAGATGGGCTCCAACAAGCCAGTACGATTTCGTGTAACGAAAAATCAATACTAAGAGCAAACCGTACGCATTATAATCTATAGGGTAATAATCCATTAACACTATAGCTGCAATTACCACAGGTATACCAAGCCATAATGAAGGCAGCTTGTCCAAAATAACCAGTACGATTGCTGACAGCAATAACGTAAACACCACGTTCCAGCCACCAGAATTTAGCGCTAGATTATAGGGAATCTGGGCAATAATCGCAATCAAGAGCAACCGAAATAAATATTTAGGTCTGGATGAAGTATGGATATGTCCCTGCACAAGCCCATAACAATAAATTGGAAAAGCTATTCTCCCTACATATCTCCAAGCAAGATTCTCCGGGAAAAAGATATAGCCAATATGGTCAATTAGCATCGTCAGCATGGCAATAATCTGCATTACAATCCCCCTTAAACATGTTGAAATATAAATTCGCCAAGTCCTTCCTCATTTCCTTTACCGATAAGCAAATGAAGACCGCGGAGAAACGATCATCCGTTTTCTGTGCACCTCCCCCCTTGACTTTATCGAATACTATTGAGTAATATTAACTAGCAACAGAATATGGCAATGATCAAAGACATGATTTCCTACACGAACTGTCCAGAGAGAGAAGTCCAGGCTGCAAGCTTCTCCAGTTACCGGTTGTGAAGTTACCCCTTTGTAGCCGTGGCGCTGAATCCGTAGAACTTTGTTTTTTCGGTAGTATGCGGCACCGATTTATCCCCGATATCGGATACCAATGAGGTCCTGTCTATATGACAGGTCGAATTAGGGTGGAACCACGAGCTGAACGCACTCGTCCCTTTCTGGGAGAGATGCGTTTTTTGCGTTCACAACTAACAATATTTGAGAAACGGAGGCTAAAATCATGAAGATCAAGGTAACACTGCAAGATGGAACAATTAGAGAGGTACTGCAAGGAACAACGATTAAAGAAGCAGCAGGTGCCATAAGTACCAGTCTGAAAAAAAATGCTGTAGCTGGAAAAATTGATGGAAAATCTGTTGATCTAAACCAAGCGATCGAACATGATTGCCGGCTCGATATTGTTACGTTGGATAGCAAAGACGGTCTTGAGGTTTATAGACACAGTACTGCACATATCATGGCGCAGGCCATAAAACGTATATATGGAGATAAAGCTGTCCAGCTAGGTATAGGTCCTGTTATCGAAGACGGCTTCTACTATGACATTGATATTGAGAAACCTCTATCCACTGATGATCTTGCTGCAATCGAACAAGAAATGGCGAAAATCATCCAAGAGAATCACCAGATTGTCCGCCGTGTGGTGAGCCGCACAGAGGCCATTAAACTTTTTGAAGAGCTGAATGAGCCTTTAAAGCTGGAGCTTATTCATGATCTGCCGGCAGACACAGTATTAACTATTTATGATCAAGGTGAATTTTCCGATCTTTGCCGTGGGCCACATCTTCCCTCTACTGGCTTGGTCAAAGCCTTTAAGCTGTTGAATGTAGCGGGTGCCTACTGGCGTGGAGATTCCAATAACAAAATGCTGCAACGTATTTATGGAACTGCCTTTCCTAAAAAAGCGCAGCTAGAAGAACATTTACTGTTTCTTGAAGAAGCTAAAAAACGTGACCACCGTAAGCTCGGCAAAGAACTTGAGTTGTTCATGTTCTCTGAAGAAGCGCCAGGCATGCCTTTTTATCTTCCCAAGGGAATGACAATCCGTACAGAGCTTGAGAACTTTGCCCGGGAATTACAAAGACAGAGAGATTACGATGAAGTTCGTACACCGCTGATGATGAACAATCGGCTTTGGGAGCAGTCAGGGCACTGGGATCACTACAAGGACAATATGTATTTCACAGATGTAGATGAAACAAAATTTGCCCTTAAGCCGATGAACTGCCCTGGGCATATGCTAATTTTCAAAAATAATCTGCATTCCTACCGGGAACTGCCTATCCGTATCTCGGAATTTGGTCAAGTGCATCGCCATGAATATTCCGGAGCATTGAACGGGATGATGAGAGTCCGCACTTTCTGTCAGGATGATGCTCACCTCTTCGTTTTACCAGAGCAAATTGAGGATGAAATAAGACGGGTAATCTCACTGATTGACCATATTTATCAAGTGTTCGGCTTTGAGTATAAGATTGAATTATCTACTCGGCCAGCAGATTATATGGGATCTGAAGAATTATGGGATCAGGCTGAACAATCTTTACAAAATGTATTAGACAATCTCGGGATCGAATATCGTGTGAATGAAGGGGATGGCGCGTTCTATGGACCTAAGATTGATTTTCATATCTTAGATGCGCTAAAACGAAGCTGGCAATGTGGAACAATCCAACTAGATTGGCAAATGCCAGAGAAATTCGATCTTACTTACATCGGGGAAGATAATCTTAAACATCGCCCGGTCGTAATCCATCGCGCTGTTTATGGGTCGATCGATCGTTTTATGGGGATTATTACTGAACATTTCGCTGGAGCTTTCCCACTGTGGCTCGCACCTGTTCATGCGAAGTTGTTGCCAGTCTCTGAGAACTATGTTGACTATGCACTGCAAGTGAAGCATCACATGGAGAAGGCTGGCATTCGTGTCGAAGTAGATATCCGAAATGAGAAGTTAGGCTACAAAATTCGTGAAGCTCAGCTTGAAAAAGCACCTTACATGCTCGTACTTGGAGAGAACGAAAAAAATTCCGACACTGTCTCTGTAAGAAAACGTGGTGAAGGTGATCTTGGTTCGAAGAGTATCCAAGACATCATTGAACAGATTAATGAAGAGATTATTAGTAAGAGATAAATTTAAGGGGCTGTCTAATCGTAGAAAAACTACGTTTGAGACAGCCCCTTCTTTATAACCTATTCATATTCACATGAACTCTATTTTACGTACAGGCGGCTGCTTTCTTCCCAATATTCGCCTGGTTTCAGGCTGAACAAGCCGATTTCATCAGCAGGAAGATCTACCATTGGTGCATTCACCAAGTTAATTTGTGGCTCAGGGCAGAAGAACTGCTCTGTAGCACCGTTATTCCAGATCATCCATTGTTTGTACGAAGTCCCTACATCGTACACCAAGGTTACTCCAGCTTTGCTATCGGTAAGCTCCATCCGGTTGCGTCCGTTCTGAGGTGCAGCCGTGTAGTGATTGTCCATAGATGCAAAATATGGATTCACACCTTCTTCACGAAGCTGAACTTCTCCTGGCTCCAACGCCTGGAACTTGCCTGTTGGCAGCATGCGGTCGTTGAGCTCCCAGCGCTCGCCAATAGTAGCTTTTACGCGATAATCTTGTGCACTGCTTCCTGGTGCGAAGGGTGCGTTAATGGCAGTGTGGAATGCCAGCAAGCAAGGCATCACATCTTCTCCATCATTGTGTACCAGCACCTGTTGAGATAATCCTCCTTCGCCGAGGGTATACCGCAATTTGATCGTGTACTTATGTGGCAAATATTGATAAGAAGGATGATTCTCATCCACCTTGATGAATACGGTTACGAAGCTTTCAGTCTTACCGCTGCCAAATTCTTCGACTTCCCAAGCTGCAGTATGTAAAAATCCGTGTAAATGGTTGCCCGTTGCAACTTCATTTACTGGGAATTGATAAGTTTGACCATTCCATGGAAATTTACCATCCTCATAACGATTTGGAGGAAATAATACAGGAATTCCGTGAATCCCCGGACTTGCCTTAAAAGCTTCCATTTCTTCAGCTCCAGGCTCATGCAGGAAGCGATATCCGTTTTCGGTATCACGGAAACAGATCAGGTTGCCGCCAATGCCCGGCAGAATAGCTGCCTCATAACGACCGGCTTTCAACCAGATAGCTGCTTCTCCTTCATATTGTCCTTCATACGCTGTGATTGACATAATATATTGTTCTCCCTTCCAGTGTCTGATAATTGTCTCCACTTGATAGATTACCACATCTAGTCATGAGGTGACATGCCCTTTTTACAATTGCTCCACTTCTACGCTCATTACATGTTCAATTTTCTTCACATCGTAATAAATTTCTGTTGCGTAATCCCGATCCGGGGCTGAGATCACCATATCGATCATTTGTCTGCCATCTTCCAAATCTTTAATTTTCATTCTTCGAATCGCTCGGGATGGACCTCTAGTACTACGCTGCGAGCTGACCTGAGGCCGCTCGATTTTTTGGATCACTTCTGTAAGCACAAAATTAGCTTCCATAATGATCCTCACTGAAACTTCATGTTTATTCAGTACTTCTGGACCTAGAGAGCGGATCAAATGAGGAACTAAATTTACAGCAAACATCAGCAAAATGACCGCATATGCTGCTTCAATATAGAATCCCGCACCCACAGCTATACCAATTCCAGAAGCTGTCCAGATGAGTGCTGCCGAAGTAAGGCCCGAAATGGCATCTCCGCCTCTACGCAGAATAACACCCGCACCCAAAAAACCAATCCCGCTGACAATCTGAGCCGCAAGCCGCATTGGGTCCATGTTTGGATGCTCTGGCCCTGCGAACTTATCAAAGGCATGGATAGACACCACTGTGACAAGACAGCTCGCAATGCTTATGACCATACTGGTCCGTATCCCCAGCGGTTTCTGCTTGATCTGTCGGTCAATCCCGATGAACAGCCCGAACAGCATGGCCACTAGTAACTTCATTAATGATTCCAATTGAAAATCCATATCGCAATCTCCTTTCTCCAGAGATACTCCATTATAACGGAAATTGGAGATAATGATTAGCTTTATTTTACAACAAAAAACGGCATAACCATCCTCAGCGCATATGCTCTTTCGACCCGTGTGGTCCAGCATAGCGATGAGGATGGAATCCGTTATGAGAGGCCAAGATTATGTTGAAAAACTAACCGTGCAGAAGCGACTCTGCACCGTCACAATAAATTTCCGTCCCCGTAATATGATCTGAATCTTCAGACGCCAGAAACAGCGCCAGCTTCGCTACTTGATCAGGTCGCCCCGGACCTTCTTCCAGCGGTTGATCTCCCTCAGGAAATTCTACAGGGATTTTCACTTCTTTCAGATCCTCTGATGGAAAAGTGTTGTCATCTATATTGGTCTTTATGGCCCCAGGACAGATCGCATTTACGCGAATTTGAAATTGAGCCAGTTCCAGTGCCGCCATTTTCATAAAAGCAACCTGTCCTGCCTTTGTCGTACTGTAAGCAGAAAAACCAACATTAGAAAATACACGATTTCCGTTAATGGAGCTGTTGATCAGGATGCTGCCTCCACTTTCTTTTAGATGCGGTATCGCATATTTAACAGTCGCGAAGGTTCCACGCAGGTTAATATGAATGGTCTGATCCCAAGCTTCAATATCCATCGTTTCAATAGGCGTCATTGCCCCATTAATCCCTGCGTTGGCAAAAACAACATCAAGACGACCCCATTTCGCGGCCGCCTTGTTTATCGCTGCTTCCACTTGTGGCGGTTCAGCAACATCACATTCGATAACTAGGGCTTCTCCGCCCTCTTTCTCCACTTGCTGTTTAACCTTTTCAGCGTTCTCCACAGTTCTGTCCAATAATACAACTTTGGCTCCGTTACGTGCGAACTCAAGCACGGTTGCCCGGCCAATTCCTGAGCCGCCTCCGGTTACAACTGCAACCTTACCTACAAGCTTTTTATCTGCCATATCGTGATATCCTCCTTCTTATCATGCAAGTCTTCCAGTTAAGTTCTTTCCTTAACCTTAACCTTGCATACAGAAGTTGAACCGACAGATATTTACTTTTCCTTTAGGATTATTATTCTCCCTGACGAAGATGAATGATCAGATCGTTTAATCCGGCTTCCTGGATCCCTTCCACTATAAGCTCAGCTACAAGACGAGCCCCTAAAATCTGAAAATGGGTATTATCCTGCACGCCACCTGGATGTGCAATAAATTCTCCTGGATAGCTCCACATGAATAAATCTTTTGAGCCCTCTGAGCCATAAGCCTCAAAGAGATTTCGGCTCTTCTCGGCTAAATCGATCAGTGGAACCTGCTCGGTAACTGCGAGTTCCCGCATGGCGATTAAATAATCTCCATGTGTGTCTACAATTGCTTCTTCACTATCAAATCTTCGCCGATGTACAGAGGTCACAAGAACCGGGTAGGCTCCCGCTTCCCTGGCGACTAAAATCAACCGGAGCAAATGCTCTTTATATGTAGTAAAGGGCTCGGTATGTCTTAAATCATCAGTTTTGGAATCATTATGTCCAAACTGGATGAACAGATAATCTCTGGGTCTGATATCTGCGGCAATGTCCTCCAAATGCCCTTCCTCAATAAAACTCTTCGAACTGCGTCCAGAAAGTGCTCGGTTATCTACAGCTATTCCGGCTTTGAAGCAGCGTGGAAGCAGTTGGCCCCACCCCGCATAGGGGTAGCCTTCTTCCCCTTGATCGGTCACCGTGGAATCTCCCGCCAGGAACAAGACTAGCGCTTCATTGTCCACCTGAATGTCCAAGGCATTGATACGCGGTGCCGCACCCGAGAACGATAGCTTTAGCTGCCCATCCTTAATCCTAATTGCAAAGGATTCGCGTAAGTATTGGCCCGCAGGCACATTTAGCGTGTCCAATACGAACTTGCCCTTTCCAGCTTTGATAAATGTGCTGGTATCTGCCAGAGCATCACCCAACAGCAGCGTAACACGGTAGATCCCATTCGGGAGATCCAGAAGAAAAACTGCTTTCTGTGGGATGCAGCAATCGCTTCGCAGTATATCTGTTCCCCCTCTGAAACGACCAAAGACGGTGGAATCAGAAGTGAAACCATACCCTATTTCCTTAGAATAAGATGTGTCCGGCCGAATTTTGGTGTAGCCAGGCTCAGCTTCCTTAATCCCAAAATCAAAACGATAGCTATCCAAATTCAGCCGCACCCTTCTTAATTAGAGATTTAAAGCATTATATTCGTTTGCTGAAATCAACCTTTCAAACCACTGGTGCTGATTCCTTCTACAATCTGCTTTTGGAAGATAAAGAAGATAATCATGACTGGTGCCAAACTTAGAACAGACATGGCGAACATTGGACCCCAGTTGGATACGGACTCACTGTCCAGGAACATTTTCAGCCCCATCGAAACTGTATATTTAGAAGGTGAGTTCAAGTACAATACCGGTCCAAGCAAATCTTCCCACCGCCAATAGAAGGAGAAGATCGCCGCAGTAGCCATAGAAGGACGGATAAGCGGTAGTATGATTCTGAAATAAAGTCCAAATTTCCCACAACCATCGATGGTAGCCGCTTCATCAAGTTCTACAGGAATGGTCCGAATAAACTGCAGCATTAGGAAAATGAAAAACGGGACACCGAAGAACTGTGGAACAACGATCGGTTTGATACTGTCGAGCCATTCCAATTTGGCATAGATAATGTATTGAGGGACGAGCACCACATCGGAAGGAAGCATCAGGGTCATCATCATGATTCCGAACCATAAGCCATGGCCTACAAATTTATTTCGGGCAAAACCAAAGGCAACCAGTGAAGATGAAATGACTGCGCCCAGTGTTGCGACAATGACAATTACAAAAGAGTTCTTGATGAAGACACCAAAGGAGTAACCTGCAACACCTTCCCAGCCTTTAGCATAGTTCCCCCATTCCCATGGATCAGGTATAAGGTGCTGAGCTGTAACAAATACAAGCCGGCTCTCTTTAAAAGAACTCATGATCATCCACAGAATCGGATACAGCATAACGATAGCGAGGCCACCTATAAGGATGTGATAAAGCGGCCATTTCAGTTTAATTTTCGCCATGGATTATTTTCCTCCTTCCGACTCGTAGAAGACCCACGATTTGGATGTCTTGAACAAGATTCCGGTCATGATGCCGACAAGCAACAACATTACCCAAGCCATAGCCGAAGCATAACCCATATTATTAAACATAAAAGCCTGACGGAATAAATAGAGAGAATACAACATAGTGCCGTCCATAGGTCCGCCTTCACCTTTAGAGATAATATAAGCTGGAACAAAGGTCATAAATGCGCTGATCGTCTGCATAACTAGATTAAACAGAATCACTGAACTTAAGAGTGGCATAGTAATCTTGAAGAATTTTCTGAAGAATCCGGCTCCATCCACACTAGCTGCTTCATACATTTCACCAGGAATGTTTTTGAGACCTGCCAGAAAGATCAACATGGATGAGCCAAACTGCCACACAGATAGAGTTATCAACATGATAAGTGCAGCGTTCGGATTGCCAAACCAACTTACCGGTCCAATTCCAAAAAAGCCAAGCATGCCGTTAATAATTCCAGTATCACTAAAAATATTACGCCACATGATGGAGACCGCCACACTACCCCCTATAATAGAAGGTAAATAATAAGTTGTCCGATAGGCTCCTACCATACGTGATTTCGTATTTAGAATCATGGCCACAAATAATGCGAAGGTTAGACGTAAAGGCACACCGATAAATACGTAAAGCAGCGTTACCTTTAGTGAATGCAAATATTTCGGGTCATTTGAGAACATTTTGATGTAATTATCAAATCCAATCCACTTAGGTGGAGCGAATAAATTATATTTGGTAAAAGAAAGATACAGTGAAATGATCATCGGGATCAGTGTGAAGCAAAGGAAGCCAATGACGAACGGACTGATGAAGGCATATCCTGTAAGGTTACTTCGTAACCGCCGGCCGGTGAGGTTCTTTTTCTTAACAGCCAATGGATTCGAAGGTAGGGGATTCGTTAATGCCAAGGGTCTCCAACTCCTTTTTATGTGAATAATATGGGAAACGGGATGCCGCCTAGCGAAATGGCATGCCGTTTCCCATGTGAGACGCAGTATAGTTATCTGTTACCCTACGATTAACGGCTGGAGAGAATAGAGTTCGCTTCTTTTCGGAACTGTGCCGCTGCTGCTGCTGGGTCGATTTTTCCGAAGTTCATTTGTTCAGCGAGGTCTGTAAGCAGGGCTACAACCTCTGGGGAACCTACCGGTGGACTCATAGGTGAAGTAGTAGGCTCCATGTCAGCAACAAACTTAAATACTTGCTTACCGGAATCAGTTAATTGAGTAGCTACAGATTCTTTGATTTTGCTTGAAATCGGTACTCCGCGTTCGCCTTTGATCAGGTTGTTAGCTTCCACATCATTAATCCAGAAATCAACGAACTTCGCTGCTTCTTCCTTCACTTTAGAGTTAGAAGTAATTGACCAGTACATACTTGGCTGCATGTAAAGCCCTTTATCCATATCTGGACCAGGCATTTGTGCCAGCTCCATAGGACGATTTACAGCGATTTGCAAAGCAACGTATTGGTTCGACCATTGCCATACACCGATACCTGTCCCTTTAACAATATCCGACTCTTCAATAACCCCTTTATTTTGGCTCAGTTTGTCTTGTGATGGGACCGCTCCATCTTTAATCAGACCAGACAACATTCCGAAAAAGTCAGTGAACAACGCATCGTCCTCATAACCAAGTGCGGAACCATCATTGTTATAGAGTGCCAGCCCTTTTGTACGCAGATAATAGTTGAAGAACACGTCTGCTGCCATGGAACCATCCATATACAGTCCAGCCGACTTAGCTTTCGCGGCGATTTCCTTGTATTGATCCCAAGTCCAGTTCTCTGGGATAGAATCAACACCTGCCTTTTTCAGCAATTCTGGATCATATTGAAAACCAAGTACGTTAACCCCTAACGGAATTCCGTATTGCTTCTCACCGATCACTCCAGTACTCAGCACGTTCTCATTCACATCGCCGACTTGAATCTGAGAGTTCAAATAAGGTTTCAAATCTTCGAGCTGTCCGTTAGATCCATATTGATTAATATAAGAAATATCCATTTGAACGATGTCAGGAAGTCTATTTGCAGCAGCTTGCGGAGCAAGCTTTTTCCAGTAATCATCAAAGGATGCATATTCAGGCTCAATGGTTACATTCGGATATTTGGCTTCATACATATCAATAACTTGTTGTGTATAAGAATGTCTTGTATCTCCACCCCACCATGCTATACGCAGGGTTACTGGTTCTGCTGAGGTCGTGGCCGCAGGTTTCGTTTCCGAAGGAGTATTTGTAGCGGAATCCGTAGCAGTAGCATTGTTATTGTTGTTACCTCCACCGCAACCAGCTAACATCGACGACAGCAATAATGGTACGGCTAGTAAAGCGAATCTCTTTTTCAATTTCATGTCCCCTTTTCCTATGATAGTGTAAAGGCTCTGATCCCTTTAGGTAGCGCTTTCATTGGTTAAATTTTCTCAAATATTCCGTGATTATTGAATACAAAAAACCGTCTTGTTTGTTCAATAATCAGTTCGCTTGAGGGGGTTTCATGAAATCTGTAGGGGTCTGGCCGGTTACTTTTTTAAAAACCTGACTGAAATATTGTGCATTTCCACCGAAGCCGAACATTTCAGCCAGCTCAAATACTCTCACATCCCCACTTCTCAAAATATGCTCCGATGCTTTAGCAATCCGGTAATTGGTTACATAATTCGAGAATTTCTCCCCGGTAATTTTTTTGAATATTTTGCCGAGATAGTCGGGATTCATATATAACATTTCAGCAGCGACCGAGCTAAGTGACAGCTCTGCATTCTTGTAATCCTCTGCGATAATTTTGAACATTTTGTCTACAATAAGTGATTGCCGGGAACTAAAATGTCGGTCATACATCGCTGTTAAGCGAACCGCTGCCTCTTTGACGTATGCTTTTAAACCTCCCAAGGTTCTAATTTCGGCAAGCTCCGCCAAGCCTGATGTGAAGCTATTTCTTTCATCAGGGACTGCTAAACGAATCATAGCGGAGTATAACTGCAAAACATAAGAACGCGTCACGTTAATATCTGACCGTTCATCAGCGAGCAAGTTGAATAATCGTTCCAATTCCAGCTCTACCGTATTTTGATCGCCTGCTTTTATAAGTAGACAAATATGCTCTTCATCTAACTCGATATCATTTCTTCCACTTAGCTCATCACTTGGGATATCACTTCCGGTAATCAAACCGCCCGCCTCCAAATAAAAACGATGGTTCAGGCACTGCAAGGTCTGACGATACAATCTCCGGGAATGAATCATAAGGTCAGCATCACTAATCGCGATTGTCACATCCATTTTATAAAACTTGCAGAATACCTCTCTTACTTCAGCGATACGTTTAAGCAGGGGGCTGTTCTGCACCGTATTGCCTTCGTCTTCCAGTAATATTAATAAATGACCGCCTATCGTCGCACTCAGGAGTGTTTCCTGAAGTACGTCCTGGGCAATATTTTGCAGAGCGAACAATTGCTCATATTCATAAGATCCCTCTAGCCGGAACAGGAGCAAGCGCACCGTTTTGTCATTAAGCTCGATGCCGAATAGTTCCTGATAATACTCTAGATCCTGACTTCCATAAGTTTTGTTAGAGATCCATTCCTTCAAAAATTGTTCTTTCACATGGGGCAATACCTTCTGTAGACGTTGTTTCATACTATTTACGAATTCGCCCCGGCTCTTCTGTTCATCGAGCTCTGCTACCAGCTCAACCAGTGCCTCATGGATCTGATTCTCATTGCACGGCTTTAAAAGATAATGTTTGACCCCGTTCTGCATAGCAATACAAGCATAATCAAAATCCTTATAACCAGTCAGCATAACGAATTTCACATCTGGAAATCGTTCACTGCATTTTTGCACCAGTCCCAAACCGTCTAAACCAGGCATAGAAATATCAGTGATCACAATTTCTGGGCTAAGCTCCTCTATTTTCACCAAAGCCTCAAGCCCGTTCCACGCCGTGCCTACAAGCTCTGTTCCCGCTCGTCCCCAGTCCACAACCTGCGATATCCCTTCCAGAATCAGTCGTTCATCATCCACCAGCAGCAGTTTATACATTCTCTAGCACTCCTTTTAAGTAAGGTATACGCACATGTATAGTTGTTCCTTGACCCGGCTCACTTTCTATGACTGTGCCCCATTCAGGGCCGAAGACGATTTGAATCCGTTCCGCGATGTTAGCTAAGCCGATGCCTTCTCCACGGGTCTTAACTCTCCCCATCTGCAAATCTTTGATAAATTCAGGGCTCATTCCCGGTCCATTATCACTGACTCTGATATCGAGGCCCTGCTCTTCTTCACTAACTGTTATAGAAATGGTGCACGGTTCAATATTAGGCTCTAGTGCATAGCGGATAGCATTTTCGATTAAAGGCTGCAAGGTCAGCTTCGGAATCAAAGCGTCATGCAGATGTTCAGGTACATCCATCCGGAAATCTAGCCTCTCATCAAACCGTGTTTTCTGGATAATGACATAATTGCGCACGATAGTGATCTCTTTTTCAAGTGTAATCAGCGGATCCTTGAGACCAATAGAGCTGCGGAACAAGTAACCGAGCGCTTCTACCATTTCTGAGATTTTGGCTTGTTTGTTCATTTTGGCTAACCAGTTGATCGATTCCAGTGTATTGTACAAAAAATGCGGATTAATCTGGGCCTGTAATGCTTTCAGCTCGGTCTCTCTAATTATCAGCTGCTTCGCATAGTTCTCATCAATAAGCTCTCTGATCCTGCGGATCATCATTTTAAAAGTCCGGTTTAGCTGACTAACCTCGTCCTGCGCAGTCTGTGAAACCACACCTAATGACTGTTCCTCCAGATTGTCCAGATCGCCCTTCTCGATTTGCTTCATTTTTTTGGTCAGCTTAGAGATCGGACGTACAATACTACGAGCAAGCCTGTAGCCTAAAAGGAGACCAATTAATAAGATTAGTGCGAATATGATGACGACCAGCTTTTTGACAAAAGTAATATGTTTGAACATCTCATTAAATGGAGTTGCATTGATGTAGATCCAATCTATATAAGATGATTTCGTCTTAGTTATAAAATAAGTACCTTCTTGATATTTGGCCGTGCGATATAGCTCCGGACGTTCTGTCTCTTCTTTAAGCTCTTCTGGCAAAAGAATCGGCGCTTCAGGATAGATTGCCTGTCCCGTCGTGGCATCAACTGCGATTAATTGGTCGGTATCGCTCGTACTATCCGCAATGATTAGATCGATCCGAATACGGATCACAAGTGTTCCCAGATCATCCAGCGTAAACGTTGACCCTGTATAAGATTTAATCTGCCGAACCGCCAAAAGTGAATTTCTGTTTCCTTGCGGATACCACACTATACTTCCACTAGCTTCCGCAGCTAACGGCTTTAACTGATCCTGCAGATCCTGTGATACCCCTTCACGATTACCCGCAGTCATTACTCCGCCACTCGTATCCATCAGCATCATGGAATAAACGTATTTCTCTGCCCCTGCAAAAGCAACCAGCCTGTTTATGATCTTGTTATGTAGAACTTGTCTTTCATAAGGCTGTGGATCATTCTGCAATTGGCGCAGGCATTCTTGAATTTGCTCATCAGACACGACTGTAAAAGAAAGCTGATCCAATTCTCTTAGGGCATTTTCGATGCTTATAGAGGACATCCCCAGTACCTCAGAGGCCTTTTCATAAATTTGCTTGTCATAGATACGATATACATATTGCAAAACGGTCAAAGAGAATAAAAAGGAAAGTAGAAGCAAAAAGGAAATAATCAGTATCATTTTGTTGAAGATGCCCGAACTTTTGTAAGCGCTAACATTTTTCCAAATCATCTACATTCTCCGCTCCCTAAATATGATAATTTTCATTTATTATCACTATAATTCCATTATAAACCATATTGTTCCATTTGGGTAAATTTACGTGAACTGAAAGCTAAGGATAGTATAATGGCTCGGCGAAAAAATTCCTATGTAAAAAAGGGCTCGAAATGAAATCCAGAATCAGACTTCACTTCAAGCCCTTATATTGAGCTACCTCCACACCTACAACTGACTAGCCAAGCATCATTCGGTCATCTGCCAATTTATGTCCGCTGATTGTCTCGAATTCTCCGAGCAACCGTTCTACAGTAAGATCTTTTTTACGTTCCTCATCGATATCCAAAATAATACGGCCCTTATCCATCATGATCAGACGATTGCCAAGACGAATGGCCTGTTCCATGTTATGAGTAACCATTAGGGTGGTTAACTTCATCTCACGGACAATGGACTCTGTCAGTTTAGTAATTAGCTCCGCACGAGAAGGGTCAAGGGCTGCTGTATGTTCATCTAAAAGTAAAATTTGCGGTTGAGTAAAGGTCGCCATTAGCAGGCTTAGCGCTTGTCTCTCTCCACCTGACAACAACCCTACTTTTGCCCGCAGGCGATCTTCCAGCCCAATCCCCAGCCTACTTAGCTCATCACGAAACAAAGCTCTTTTTGCTTTATTTACGCCAAAGGTTAACCCTCTGCTTTTACCTCTTTTATAAGCCATAGCTAAATTTTCTTCAATTGTCATATGTGGAGCCGTACCCGCCATTGGGTCCTGAAAGACACGGCCGATCCAGCGACTCCGTTGAAATTCCGCCAAATGGCTGATTGAATTCCCTTCAATGCTGGCTGTACCCAGATCCGGCTTCATGACACCGGAAATAATGTTCATCAGCGTAGATTTGCCAGCTCCATTACTTCCAATGATGGTGACAAAATCACCGGGAAGAAGCTCCAAATCAATGCCGAGCAGCGCTATTTTCTCATCGGGTGTTCCGGGATTGAACAGCTTAGATACGTTCTCCAGTTTAAGCATCAATGGTGCCCCCTCTCTTGCTGCTTAGCGCCTGCTCAGCTAATTCAACGGAACGCCTCCGCGCCATATTCTTCTGCTTCAGGAAACGCTGAATCGATGGGAATACAAGAGCGAAAATAACGATAATTGCTGTGATCAGCTTAAGATCCGAAGCTTTCAGCCACGGTACCCGCAAGGCAAGTGCAACTACGATACGGTAAACTATGGATCCGAGCACAACAGCCAATGTGGCCCGAAATACATTTTTGGCACCGAATATGGCTTCACCGATGATCACCGAAGCTAACCCGATTACAATCATCCCAATACCCATGGAGGAATCCGCAAAAGTAGAATACTGAGTGATTAGCGCCCCCGAGAGCGCCACCATTCCATTGGATAAACTGACGCCAAGAATAGTGGTATTATCCGTGTTTACACCCAGACTACGGATCATTCTTGCATTATCTCCAGTAGCCCGCAGCGCAAGTCCAAGATCTGTACGCAGGAATAAATCCATTACTATTTTCACAAAAATAACTACAAACGGCAGAACGAGCAGAGGATCAATGGAAGTGAACAAGGTAGTGTCACCCATTAAAGACCAGTTCGGTTTGCCACCAAATATCCGCAGATTAATGGAATAGAGTGCAATCATCATCAAAATCCCGGATAACAGTCCATTAATCTTGCCTTTCGTATGTAATAGGCCCGTACACATTCCTGCCAGCATTCCGCCAGCAATAGCGGCCAGGGTAGCAAGCCATGGTGCATAACCGTTAGTAATCATAACAGCGGCTATGGCACCACCAGTGGTAAAGCTCCCATCTACAGTCAAATCAGGGAAATCAAGAATACGAAAGGTAATGTATACACCTAAAGCCATAAATGCGTAAAGCAGTCCCATTTCAACGGCCCCGAGCATCGAATTTAACATAGATGACTTCCTCCTTCGAGCGGAAAGGGGCGTTCTCACGAAATCGCCCCTATATAATGGCTTATTGAATAATATTGGTAGCTTGATCGGCAACTTCTGCCTTCATTGCATCAGTCACTTCTATGCCTTGCGCTGCTGCAGATTTCAGGTTAAGAATGAGATCGAGTTTTTCTTGCATGGTTACTTTCATATCAGCTGGCTTTTTACCATTTTTCAAAATATCCACGGCCATTTGACCCACTTGATAGCCATGATCGAAATATTTAAAACCAACGGTGGCAAAAGCTCCCTTTTCAACCGTATCACGGTCACTGGAGAAGAAGGGGATTTTCTTGTCATTAGCTGTTTGAATTATGGTATCCACTGCACTTACGACTGTGTTATCCAAAGTAATGTAGAATGCATCTACACGACCCACAAGTGATTCTGCAGCTTGTTTGACTTCAGAGGTATTCGTGATGGCAGCCTTCACTAGCTCGATTCCATGCTTATCCAACTCTTTTTTAGCAATCTCAGCCATAATTACTGCATTTGGTTCACCTTCATTAATAACGATGCCCAGCTTTTTCACGTTAGGAAATTGGGTAGCTATAAATTGCATTAATCTGTTAATCGCTTCGGGATTGGTGTCCGATACACCTGATACATTTCCACCTGGATGCTCCAGATCCGTGACAATCTTCGCGTCGAGTGGGTCAGTTACTGCTGCGAATAAAATCGGTGTATCCTTACTTGCTTTGCTAAGTGCCTGAACAATTGATTGAGCGGAAGGCGTTGCAATTGCCAATACCAAATCATTAGAGTCAGCGGCAATCTTTTGAGCAATGGACAAGTTATTCGCTTGGTCAGCCTGTGCATTCTCAAGGTCAACCTTCAGGTTCTCGCCCTCAACGATTCCTGCATCCTTCAAAGCAGCGAGAATTCCTTCGCGTGTAGCATCAAGTGAGGGGTGCTCCACATATTGCGAAATCGCAATTTTGTACGTTTTTGAATCTGCTGCTCCTGCATTCGTAGGGGAATTACCGGAATTCGCTGCATTTCCTGAGTTTCCAGCAGTGTTATTGTTGCCACAACCAGCTGCTACGAGCATGAAGCATAAGCTTAATCCCGCCAAAATGTTTCTCTTTTTCATCAAAGTACCCCATTTCATTAGTTTATTAACGCATACATCAAGGTGAGCGACTCAGCATTATCACTTTTATCGATAAAAGCATTAAAGCATAAGCTTACACGTACCTCACATTAATGATAGAAATCTATTAAACCTATATTATATGGAGGTTGTTTATCCGTCAATCACTTATCATATTTCCATAGATTTCAAATTCTGAAGAATATATGACATCAAAACAGGTAATGCTTGGTTGTCTCTTACAGCGATTGCCTTTGTTTCTTTTACATAAAAAAAATCGCCCTGCACAAACTTAATTTACAGTTTGAAGATGGAGCGTGTTAAATGGCTAATAATCACAAAAGACTACTAACCACCGCTACTGTATTGCTTGCTGTCGCTTTAACGAGTTCATCCTGCGGTTATTCATCTCAATCGCAAAAACCTAAGGTTAACGCGCTAACTCCTGATGGAAAAAACGCCTCCAGTTATTATGAACAATCTGCAATTACTGACGCTCAGGGAAAGTATTGGATTCCACTCAAGCCTGCGGTTACTTCGCTCGGATACCGGATGAAGGATGATGGTTCACGTGATGGATACACTAAAATCGGTTATAGCGATGTTATGTATATGCTGCGCCCTGGCTCACCACAGGTATTCTCACTTGGGGAAAAAATCACACTGCCACAAGCCCCTAGACGGCAAGAAGGGCAAATCTATATCACCCCTTTAGCCTTGTCCAAATTTCTGCAAACAGAAGTAGGCTGGAATCCCCAGTCGGGTGAGATAAACATTGCTACACCATCCGAACGTAAGACTATCGAAAAATTATCTTCGGTCGAATCCACGAGTGAATCTAAACCTTTGCGCATTCAAAGTATTTCTGAAGCGGATAAAAAGGAGTTAGTCGCTTTTGCCAAAAATTTCTTAGGTGTACCCTACGACTTTGGCGCTGGATCTTATGAAGAAACCAAAAAATTTGATTGCTCTTCTTTTACAAGGCATGTATTCAAAAAATTCGGTGTCAGCTTACCTCGTTTAGCTAAAGATCAAGACAATTTAGGTACTCGTGTAAGTCGAAGCGAACTGGATGTAGGGGATCTTATTTTCTTTACCGTTCCCGGGCGATTTGAAAGTGATGCTATACCTGGCCATGTCGGTATTTACATTGGAGACGGAAAGTTTATCCACACTTGGGGTGAACCCGGAGTTCAGATCAGTGACCTCGACTCAGGTTATTGGAGTAATGTAATCCTCCATATGCAGCGTGTTTTATAAGCTTCCCATACTTTAAAAGAAATCATTCAAAAAGCCTGATTCCCTATTGAAGGGATTCAGGCTTTTTTGACTACAACTCTTATCCATTTCTTAATCCCAGCTCTTGCCCCTTCCGCTTATCCGGACAAACAGCTTTACAAGTTCTACTATAACAATAATCGCTACGGCTGCTGCACATACTATTCCCCACTGTAATCCACTTAAATGCGAGACACCAAACCAGTCGTTTAAGCCCGGGATGATGATCACAAGCACAAGCATTAGTATAGAGATCAGCGACGCCCATAACATATAACGATTGCTAAACCAACCGATCTGGAATAGCGATTTTTTATTGGATCTGACGTTAAAGGCATGGGCAATTTGCAGTAATCCTAATGTGGCAAAGGCCATTGTAACCGCAATACCTTCATTGTAATGCGTATGCGCCCATTGGTACACGAATAACGTAAGCGCCGCTTCTATAATCCCTTGATATATAATCCCGATGCCTACACCGCCAGCAAAGATGCTACTGCTTGCTTTACGCGGCTTCTTCGCCATTACATCCTCACCGGCTTTCTCAAGCCCGAGGGCAAGTGCAGGTAAGGTATCCGTAACGAGATTAATCCACAGGATATGGATCGGCTCTAGAATACGCCAACCAATCATAGTCGCGATAAATAATGTCAGCACTTCCCCAAGATTAGCCGAGAGAAGGAACTGGATTGCTTTGCGGATATTGCTGTAAACTTTCCGTCCTTCTTCAACGGCAACAACTATAGTCGTAAAGTTATCGTCGGCAAGAACCATATCTGATACACCCTTGGCAACATCCGTTCCGGTTATCCCCATGCCCACACCGATGTCGGATGATTTAAGTGCAGGAGCATCATTTACACCATCTCCGGTCATCGCCACAATTTTTCCTTTTTGCCGCCAAGCCTTAACGATACGCACCTTGTGTTCAGGAGAGACGCGTGCATAAACCGAATAATCGGTAACCTTCTCCGCAAATTCCTCTTCGCTGAATTTATCCAGCTCACTGCCCGTTAATACACCTGATTCATCTTCAATAATCCCTAATCTTTTGGCAATAGCCGCTGCTGTATCACGATGATCCCCTGTAATCATTACAGGTCTTATTCCCGCTTTACGGCAGATGGCTACCGCATCCCGTACTTCCTCACGCGGCGGGTCTATCATACCAACCAAACCAATAAATACTAACTCTTTCTCCGTCGTATCTGGTGAGAGATCAGTCGGCAACTGCTCCTCATCTCGGAAAGCAAACGCCAACACTCGAAGTGCGTCATTTGCAAGCATTTTATTACTCTCCATGATATTCCGCTTATGTTCGTCTTGTAGAGGTACCATTTCTCCATCCACATAGATATGGCTGCATTTGGACAAAAGTACATCTGGTGCACCCTTTGTCAGCACACGGTAACGTCCAGCTTCGACCTCATGAATCGTTGTCATCAGCTTGCGATCGGAGTCAAAAGGCAGCTCATTTTTACGTGGATATTTCTTTTCCAGCTCCCTTTTGTCAGTACCTATACTAAGCGCATAATCGACTAACGCGGTCTCCGTCGGATCGCCGATGATTGCTTTTCCGCTCTTGGTTTGGGGATCCTTGGTTCCAGCTTTTGCTTCAGTTTCACTAGGAGTCTTTCCTTCGTCAATGCTGGAGTCATTACAAAGCGTCATAGCTTGAAGCAATAACTCACCACCAGGAATCCCTTCAAGTCCTGCACTGGAATCAGTGGTCTTTCCGTTGACATGTACTTTTTCGACAGTCATTTTATTTAATGTTAAAGTACCTGTCTTATCGGAGCATATAATCTCTGTACTTCCGAGTGTCTCCACGGCAGGAAGCTTGCGAATGATCGCTTTTCGTCCCGCCATTCGCTGCACACCAAGCGCGAGAATGATCGTAACAATTGCTGGCAGCCCTTCCGGGATAGCCGCTACCGCAAGTGAGATCGAGGTGAGTAGCATATCCATTAGCTCTCTTCCCTCGAAGATCCCAACGGCAAAGATAATCACGCAAACGCCAAGAATAATAAAGGTGAAATATTTCCCTAGTTCATCCAGCTTTTTTTGCAGCGGTGTTACATCATTATCTTCCTCCGAGATATAACCGGCAATTCTACCGACCTCCGTCTGCATTCCTGTTGTTGTAACGACACCAACCGCCCGGCCATAAGTAACACTGCTGCTCATATAAGCCATATTGGTGCGGTCACCGATTACAATGTCGCTACCTTCAAGCACACCGGCCCGCTTTTCTGATGGCAATGATTCTCCTGTAAGCGCGGCTTCCTCCGTCTTTAACGATGCGGCTTCCAAAAGTCTTATATCCGCCGGAACTACATTTCCGGCTTCCAGTAATACGATATCCCCGGGTACGAGGTCTTCACTTTTTATCTCAGTAACCTGACCTGAACGTCTTACTCTGGCATGCGGAGAGGACATGCTTTTAAGCGCATCGAGTGCCTGCTCCGCCTTATTTTCCTGAATAACTCCAAGCACCGCGTTCAGAATGACTACAAGCAAAATAATAATCGTATCCGTCCATTCCCCCAAAACTCCTGACAATACAGCTGCTACTAGCAAAATAAAGATCATTACATTTTTAAATTGTTCGATAAACTTTTCTAATAGCGATTTAGTCTTCGCTTCTTGCAGTACATTCTTCCCATATCGCTCAAGAAGTTTAGCCGCTTCATCGGAAGATAAACCCTCTTTCCGAGTTTCCAGCCTATTCAGCACTTCTTCCTCGCTCAGTGTATGGAAGGGTACCAGCCCTTGCGATTGTGGATCATTTGAATTCAAGACCATAGCCTCCTTCCAGAATTGAGATCTGGTAAAACCTCTCATATGAGTTTTACCCAAAACAGGCATGGTGATTCTTGAATGGTATGTACTTTTTTAGAAATTTAGATATTCTTTCTTCAAATCCCGATTAAAGCTTTTAAACCTAGTCCCTTGATACAGGAGTTCGCCCCGGTCCCCTTCTACAATCAGGCCAAAATCCTGATCTCTTACCTGTAACTCCAATCGAGAGCCATCGGCAAACTCAAACGTAACGTAATAACTAGTATTTGCTCTCGATTCACCAGATCCACCCCACACCTCGGTTCGTTTGGTGACCGCTGTGCAGTTTGCTTTTATCAGAGGACTTGCGTTATTGGACATCCAGATTCTCACTGATTTAACAATTATAAAAACGAAAAGACCAAGAAAAAGTAAAGCAAATAATTTAAAAAACAGTGGCATCTCATGAATGAAGCTTCCGAAAAAGCTGCGTTCATCAAAACCGTTAAAATCCTGCCATTCGCTCAAATTTATCCCTCCTGACTGAAACTTGATAATAAAAGTTATCTATGCTGCGAAATACGTCATTTTTCCCGTTCGGTTTCATGTTTTCATCCTCTATATATGAATTTTTTTCACAAAACAATTTGGATTCAAAGGAAAAGGTATGGTATGCTTTTTATACTACATACAGTCGGGAGGTGTTATTTCGGTGCAATATATAGCGCGTTTATCACTACATTGCTTTCTTCGTATCGTCCTAATTCTGGGAATGATGTTCTCTTTCCCACCTGCCTGGTCTGGAGGATTATTCACTACGGAGCAAGAATCAACGACATCCGAAATTGAACACTACGAGCGAAAGTTTACACCTCCCGTAAGGATTGCACCTCAAATAACCCCTCAGGTAGGAACCATCAAAATAACTGAACAGTGGGGAACGAAGTCTCTTGCGGTAGTTGCAATACTCCCTGTACTTTCTTTGCTGTTCCGTCCAGTGATTTATAAATTTCTGCTTCGACTGCGGCTGTACCTGTTAAAATTCACGTCTCATTTTCTAATATCACTACCTTAGCGAAGTTCACCTCTGCCCTAAATGAATGTCGGCTGAAGGGAATTTAGAACTTCGATTGATAAAAATCTTATGTATCATGAATTATAGAGAAGCAGATTTCCCGGTGGGTATACATGCTCGCATTGCTCATTATCCACCGGAAGAAAGCAAGTATCTTGGCTGAACCTTGTTCTGGATATCCGTTCCGGTGCGCTTTTGCATTATTAATATTCGCAGCACTATTCTTGATTGCCGGATTTTCCGAGACCACTCATCTAGCAGACAGAAGTTATTGGCGCACTACTAGTGGACTTGTTCTCGCTGAAACTGAACGTGAGAGACGAATTGAAAAGCTCGTGATCCTATTTCGTTATTTCTTAGGTGCCATCTTCTTCTTCAGCTTGAGACTGAGGTACATCCACCTCCCTTAGGCGGTGAGGCGCTTTGTTACTCCCTTGCAGCAGTTATCGTTATACTGATTGGCAACTTCGTTGCAAGGCTTGCTGGCCGGACGTAGCGTTGGTCTCAGCCCTCATGGTTTGGTTCATCTATCATTGGATGCCTATAGTCTCGCGGGATAAACTTTAAATTGTTATAGCCAATTTGGGTAAAGCAGGCGGAGTGCTGGCTATTCTTCACTATTTGCAGCCATTTGCAGCTATTTTCAGCCACTTGCGACCATTCGCGGCGACTTGCGGCTATTTTCAGCCACTTGCAACCATTTGCGACCATTCGCGGCCATTTGCGACCATTCGCGGCCACTCGCAGCTATTCGCAGCCATGTAAGTGCCGATCATTGCTATCACTTAGACATCGTCCGATGAAAGAATCTATATGGATTTATAAAATAAGGGATAAAGTATTCAACTTTGAGAAACGACATGATGCACGAATATCCAAAAAATCTGCCATAGCCACTGAAAATAAGTAAGGTCGTTTCCCCTGTTGAAGGAGGAAAAAACTATGCAGAACAAAATAAATCAACGTCAACAGCTACAAAGAAGCTCTACCTTCCGAGTTCTTACAGTCATTGCCGGAGCATTGCTTGCTGCTGTAGGATTGGAATTATTTTTAATGCCACATGGCCTAGTTGTCGGCGGGATTACAGGTTTATCCGCATTATTCGCTCATACTACTGAAATGCAGCTTGGATTGTTTCTATTTCTATTCAATCTGCCCTTTATATTTATGTCGCGAAAGCAAGTAAATCTCCGCTTTGCTCTTTACACTGTTTTGGGATTAACCTGCCTAACCATCGCGTCTCTTGCGCTGCATCGTTTTCCTGCTGTGATTAGCGATCCTTTACCTGCCGCAATGGCAGGAGGCATCTGTCTAGGAGTAGGTATTGGAATATCTGTAAGATTCGGTGGTGTAAATAAACAAGCCAGTGACCAGGGATATTCTCTGTTGAGCGGCGGACCTCCAAAGTCAACGGAAGTCGTTATTATGATCCTGAACTGTGCAATTCTGCTTTTTGCAGGTACATTGTTCGGTTGGGAGCAAGCGATGTATTCTATTATTGCCTACCTGCTGGCTTTCGAAGGTGTTCGTATCTCACTACGGGGATTATCCCACTCCCGCACTGCTTGGATTACCAGCAGCAGATGTTTGGACATTCAGCAAGCAATTGCAACCTCCCTAAACCGAGAAGCTGCGATTGCCGAAGGTTCAGGGCAAGATGGAGAGGTTAGCACGTTGTTTTGTCTGACGAACAGAATGGAAGAAGATCATCTTCGGTCACTCGTTTTACAGTGTGATTCAGAGAGCCAAATTGTATTCAGATCAGCCACTAAAGATCATAGACAAACACGCTTACACGAATAAAAAAGGGGAGTGCCCTTAAGCCAGGAAAATGGCTGGAGCGCTCCCTTCTTTTTAAATTTAGCCTTTGATCGCAACTGATTTTCGGAGTGAGGCCCAGTTTCTTGAGCGAAGACCCCTTTTTTGTTTGTGACCCAAAACTTATTGATCGAGGCCTCAAACTCCTTGTGTGAGAGCTCAAACTTCGCTTAATCTAACATGTTTTCGCGATTGAGGCAGCTATCGGACACAGGAGACCTTATACGAGAAATTACCCTGAATTTTGGATGCTATCGGACCCCATAGCCCCTATTGGCACAAAAAACGCCAACTATGAGCTTATTTTTTATGAATAACTGCACTGGGGTCCGAAACCTTGCTCCAAAGGCGATATATTTGTGAATAACGTCATTGGAGTCCGAATGCCTCTGCGGATGAACATGATTCGGCGACATCGGACGGTGGATGACTATGATTTGGGGTCTGCGGACGATGGATGACTATGATTCAGTGGTATGAGATGTAGGATGGATATAATTTGGCGGTATCGGATAGCAAATGATCATATTTCTACGATATATCGGACGGTAGAAGACTATGATTCGGGATCAGCGGACGGTGGATGACCATGATTCGGTGGCATCAAACGATGGATGAATATAATTCAGCGGTACCGGACGACGAATGACTATGATTCGGTGGCAACGATTTGTCCGAAATAGAGTCACTATTCAGCAAGCCGTAACTGCGGCCAAAAACGCAAAGCAGCGATCCTCCAATAATAGGAGGATCGCTGCTTGCAGACTGTCACATACGATGAAAAAAACATCTATGGACAACCCCTACTTTTCATTTAATCCGCTACTTAACGGAACATTCCCCACAAGCGGATTAAATGAAAGGTGTTGTTCGGATCGATTTTCTGCGCGATGATAAACTTTACAATTTGTTCTTCCTGTGTCGAGGTCAATTTCTCGTTCAATACACCTGACGTTTTCCGTACCAATCTGCGAACAACCGCAGGATCCTGCAGCTCCTGTTTCGAGATGCCCTCAATCATACTTTTGATACGATCCTTCACAGTCGAGTTTTTCATCTTCAGCTTGATGCGATCCACCAACTGAGGGCTAATTCCGAATTGTTGATAACCCAAGTGTAGCACCTCCCGTCATATCCAATCTTTCACAGTATATGAGCCTTCGGTGCTACATGTGCCTAGTTAGTCAATTAATTCTCCTTGGAAGATCTGTTCACTCTGTAAATAATGCCGAAGAGATGCATATTCAGGTGATGTCCAAAAGGCTTCATCCTTAAGGAGCTCTGCAACATCATCCCGCGCCTGCTCGAGAATTTCAAAGTCAGCCGTCATATCTGCCAGCCGAAACTCCGGCAATCCACTCTGCTTTGTCCCAAAAAAGTCCCCCGGACCACGCAACTCCAAATCCCTTCGGGAAATCTCAAATCCGTCATCCGTATCGGTCATGGCAGTCATTCGCTCACGTCCGATTTCAGATTTTGGATCAGCTACCAACACACAAAAAGAGGCATACTGCCCTCTTCCTACCCGTCCACGCAGCTGGTGCAGCTGTGACAAGCCAAAACGATCCGCATCCATAATGATCATCAATGTTGCATTAGGAACGTCTACACCCACCTCCACCACCGTAGTGGACACAAGCAGCTGCAGCTCATTGTTATAAAACGCCCGCATCACTTCATCTTTTTCAGCGGGAGTCATTTTACCATGTAAAAGCCCAACTTTATAGCTAGGGAAAGCTTGGCTCATCTGAATATGCAAATCAATAGCATTCTGCACATCCAGCTTCTCAGACTCTTCAATGAGCGGGCAGATCAGATAAGCTTGACGACCGAGATCAATTTCACGCTTAATCAGATTCAGCACACGATCCATGAGATCATGCTTTACCCAGTAACTAGTTATTGGCACCCGGCCTTTCGGCCTTTCAGATAAAGTGGATACATCCATATCGCCAAAAACAGAGATAGCAAGCGTACGAGGAATAGGCGTCGCCGTCATCGTCAGTACATCCGGATTATATCCTTTACGCCGCAATACACCACGCTGATTCACACCAAAACGATGCTGCTCGTCAGTTACCACAAGACCCAGATCACGGAAAAATACATCCTCCTGAATCAAAGCATGTGTTCCTACCACGATATCAAGCATCCCCATTTGCAACGAAGCCAATAATTCTTTACGTTTTCGGCCAGTCACACTGCCCGTCAGGAGTCCTACAGTAATCCCAAACGGCTCAAACATTCTGGTAAGTGAACGCATATGCTGCTCTGCTAAAATCTCTGTAGGCACCATAAGTGCGCCCTGAAAACCAGATCTTACCGTAGCAAAAAGCGCCACAGCCGCAAGCACTGTTTTACCTGAGCCAACATCTCCTTGCAGCAGACGATTCATGCAATATGGTGAACGCAGATCATGTAAAATCTCCAGCTCTACACGTTTCTGTGCATCTGTAAGCTCAAAGGGCAGACTGCGCACGAACTGGCGTACCGTCGCGTTATCCACTGTGTGAACTACCCCATCCATCCGCCCGCGGTTCAGAACCCTGAACGCTTGCATCTTCAACTGGAACAGGAATAGTTCCTCATATACCATCCTACGGCGCCCCTGCTGCCCTTCACGAGTGTCCTCAGGCCTATGAATAGTGGCAATGGCCCGTTTACGCGGCATGAAGTCATATTCCCTCATAATAGAATGCGGTAAAATCTCTGGAATCAGATCCCCATACTGCTGAAGTCCCTGATTAATAACCTTCCTGATCCACGACTGCGTGATCTTGCCACCTACTGAATAGACTGGCTGCAGTGTTCCTGTCTTTCCTTCACCACGATCCGGAAATTCATAATCAGTCACTGTAATCTGATTGCGCTTCTGATCCCATTTTCCGGTCAGCACAATTTCCCGCCCCACAGTGAGTTGCTCTCTTACGTAATGGCGGTTAAACCAGGTTGCTGTGAACATCCAGGGCTCTGCAACCATCTTACAGCTAAGACGTGACTTGCCGCCAAAGCGCTGCAGCACAGGGATACCGATTACTTTTGCCTCTACGGTCACTTTATCCCCGTGTTTAGTCTCGCTAAGCGAGCGGGGACGATAATCCTCGTAGCGGAACGGATAATACTCTAATAAATCCTTTACTGTAAAGACGCCAAAGGCGTGAAGCTCGCTTTGCTTTTGAGCACTCACGCCAGTTATGTTTTTTACTTCAATTTGATTTAATGCCAGTGTCATATTTATCCCTCATTTTGCAGGCCAAATGAACACAGCTAATGTACCGTTACCGACATGGCTGCCCACGACAGGGCCGACGTTGGTCAGCACTTTTTCTTCCAAGGTGAAGTGTCCTGCAAGCTCATTCAGGAACTCTTCGCCGGAAGCCGGTTCAGCCGTATGACCCACGGCCACATTGATTTTGTTTACACCCTGCAGATCCCGCTTGAACAGTTCAATCATACGGGCGACAGCCTTCTTACGGCCTCTAACTTTCTCCACCGCATAAATAATACCCTCTGCATCAATGGACAATATCGGCTTAATATTCAGAAGTGTCCCCAGAATAGCGGAGGCTTTCCCAATTCTCCCGCCTTTTTGTAAATATTCAAGTGTATCTACTAAGAAGTAAAGCTTACGCGATTGACGTAGGCTTTCTACAGCCTCAAGTATCTCTTCAGGCCCTTTGCCTTCAGCAGACATTCTGGCAGCTTCCACTACCATAAATCCAAAACCATAAGAAGCGGAGAGAGAATCTACAACAGTGATTCCTTCTCCCTCCTCCTCCAGCATCGATTTAGCCAGCAATGCAGATTGATAAGTCCCGCTCAGTCCAGAAGAAATATGAAAGGAAAGGATAGAACAGCCCGGGTTACGCTCCAGAATACTGCGGTACACATTCATATATTCAACCGGTGAGGGTTGAGAAGTAGTCGGCAGCTGTGAGGTACGGGGAAGACGCTCATAGAACTGCTCCGGAGTCATATCCAGATTGTCCCTAAAAGCCTCTTCGCCGAACATTAAGGTCAACGGTACTACCTCAATTCCGTACGTTTCCGCCATTGCTGGCGGGATATCTGAAGTGCTGTCGGTGACGATAATGGTACGATTCATGGATTTTCTCCCCCAAGCTATAATTTTGCCAACTACGCAATAGCAAATTTCTACTCCATTGTTAAAGAACCATTAGTTCTTATCTATGGCTCTACAGAGAACAGATAATAATACAGGGGTTGGCCACCCTCATGAATCTCAACTTCCACATTGGGATAAGTCTCTTCCAGCCACTCACTCAAAGAATCAGTAGCCTCGGATTCTGTTTCTGCGCCAATAAGGATCGTGACGATTTCGTCGCCATTCTCCAGCATGTTGGATAACAGCGCCTGACTTGCAGCCAAAAGATCATCTGCCGCAGCAACAATTTTGGAATTAGAAATCCCAATAAATTGGCCCGACTTAATCTCCAGCTCATCAAAGCTTGTATCACGCACAGCGTTCGTTACTTGTCCGGACTTCACATGAGAGATTGCTTCCAGCATATTCTCAGAATTAGTCTCCACAGCATCTTCCTCTTGGAACGCAAAAGCTGCTGCGATTCCCTGAGGAATACTTTTACTTGGAATCACCGTAATCTCACGTTCGCCTTCTAGAAGATCTTTAGCTTGTTGAGCGGCAAGAACAATGTTCGAGTTATTCGGCAAAATATAAACATGCTTCGCAGATATAGAAGAGATCGCGTTCACGAAATCCTCCGTACTAGGATTCATTGTTTGACCACCAGCAAGGACTACATCTACTCCAAGGCTTTTGAAAATATCAGCAATACCAGCGCCAGAAGATACCGCAATGAAGCCGTATGGTGCCAAATCATCAGCTGGTGGTTCAGCAGGAGACATTTGCACTGCGCTCTTCTCATTCGGCATATCAGCGAACACATCAGGCATTGGTGCAATATCCATGCCCGCAGTCAGCAGGTCACGATGCTGCTCTCGCATATTAAGAATGTGTATCTGCGTGATCTCCCCATAAAGAAGAGCCAAGTTCATCACTTCACCCGGAGCCTTAGAGTGCACATGCACTTTAATCGTCTCATCATCCGAAATCACAATAATGGAATCGCCATTAACTGACAACGCTTTCCTAAAAGCTTCCTCATCAAAATTAGTTCTCACGTTAACGCCTAACTGGCGATTAATGAAAAACTCCATATCATATAGAAATTCTATATCTTCAGTAGATAGCTGTGACTGTGCAGAAGACTGTACAGAAAACAGTTCATTTTCAGGTTTCGTTAACACGGGTTTAGGCGCTGGTGCAACGGGTGTGTGGGTTTGTCCTTGCACAGATTCAGACAGTCCGGTACTTCCGTTCGTCAGATGCTGGTGAAACCCTTCATAAATGTAGACCAAACCTTGACCGCCAGAATCTACAACACCGACTTGCTTCAATACAGGTAATTGCTCAGGCGTATAAGCTAAGGCTTCTTTTGCTTTGGCTAATACCTCTGTCATCAGCTCCACAACGTCAGTAGTACGGCGGGCATAATAAACAGCATGTCTTGCAGCCTCTTTAGCTACAGTAAGAATAGTTCCTTCTACAGGCTTTACAACTGCTTTATACGCAGCGTCCACTCCGGTTTGCAGCGCAGCAGCGAACTGCTGTGTATTAAGCTCATCATGTTGAGCCGCATACCTGCTAAACCCTCTGAATAACTGGGACAAAATAACGCCGGAATTCCCGCGAGCTCCCATTAATAAGCCCTTGGAGAGTACACCTGCACATTGGCCCACAGAAGTGGTGTTATTTTTCTTTAATTCATTCGCACCTGCGGTCATCGTCAAATTCATGTTTGTACCGGTATCTCCGTCTGGGACCGGAAAAACATTTAGGGAATTGACGTGTTCTGCATGCTGTTGCAGCTTATCCGCTCCAGCCAATACCATAGCGGTAAAATCTGTTCCGTTTATAGAACGCTTACTCAATTGAGAATTCCCCTTCCTAACTTCATGCCTAATCATTCTATGATTAACAGGACATAATGCACTAATTTACATTGTACTATAAGTATTAAAAGAAATAAATGTTTTTGAATCGGTTGACGTAGCAAAATTTGCTGTGATATTATAGATAAGTATTGTTTATGCAGGTGTTAGGAATAAGGAGGTGTAATCTATGTCCCGCAAATGTGCAGTAACAGGCAAGAAACCGAGCAGCGGCAACCACGTGTCTCACGCTAATAACCGCAACCGTCGTTCTTGGGGAGTTAACGTTCAGAAGGTCCGTATCCTCGTGAACGGTAAACCAAAACGCGTGTACGTCAGCACCCGTGCTTTGAAAGCCGGTAAAGTTGAACGCGTTTAGTCTTTAGCAATTTTTAAGACCGAACGATAACTTATATGAAGCAAAAAGCACCCTTTACATTTGTAAGGTGCTTTTTTTCATGTTTTCTTTTCTGTTAGAGGCTTAACTCTTCTGAAATGTGTTCAATATTGCTTTAACAAAACCTCCCAAAAACCTTGGCAGCTTAAACGTGTAAAATTTCATGATTTACCCTCCCATCAATTCATGCCGTACGCAGGAGACTTTCCTCTTGTCAATAACGGAAACGAACTGCAGTCCTCCCTGCCAAAACAAAAAAAGGCTACATGAGATTTCTGCTCATGTAACCATATTTATGCACCGAGGACTTGGCCTATACCTCTAGTCTCAATAGCCTATTTTTTAACGCAGTGCTGATTCGGCTGCTTCTCGAATTCCCCGGATCGCCGCAGCACGATCACTCCGGCCAAAAACTGCATTCCCCGCTACCAAAACATCGGCTCCAGCTGCCACAACTAATGGTGCTGTCTCTTCCGATACACCACCATCGACTTCGATCAATAAATCTGGATTCACTTCATTCGCCCATTCTCGAATTTGAGTGATTTTGCGCAAAGTGTTAGGAATGAATGCTTGACCACCAAAGCCTGGATTAACGGTCATCACCAGAATCATATCCACATCCTCCAGCACCTCACGCACCGCTGAAGCCGGAGTGCCCGGATTAATTGCTACACTTGCCTTCAGCCCCAGTTCCTTGATCTGATGAACCACACGATGCAAATGAACGCATGCTTCAGCGTGAACGGTGATCACACTTGCACCTGCTGCAGCAAAATCAGGGATATAACGTTCTGGTGACTCAATCATCAAGTGAACATCAAGTGGAAGCTTGGTATGTAACGATACAGCTTTTACAATAGGTGGACCCAACGTGATATTCGGCACAAAATGACCGTCCATTACATCCACATGTATCCAATCTCCGCCACTGGCTTCCGCCTCTGCAACTTCTGGACCTAAACGCGCGAAATCCGCCGACAATAAAGATGGTGCTATTCGTATCATGATGTTAGTACCTCCGCTTTTTATCTTTCATTTCATTAAAAAACAGTTTGTAATGATCATAGCGACTATCCGCAATTTTCCCTGCTTTCCAAGCCTCTATTACACGACAGCCTGGTTCATGCTGATGACTGCAGCCCCGGAACTTACAATCGGATGCGTATTGAGCAAATTCACGGAAACAAGTGGACAGCTCTTCTACACCAAGCTCCAAGAAATCAAGCTGACTAAATCCTGGGGTATCTGCAACAAAACCTCCACCACCAATATCCATCAGCTCCACATGACGGGTCGTATGACGACCACGTCCCAATCGTAAACTAATCTCTCCAGTTTCCAGTTTAAGCCCGGGAACAATACGATTCAATAAGGTGGACTTACCAACCCCTGATTGACCGGCAAAAACGCTAATCCCACCAGTAAGCCGTTGTCTTAGCTCATCGCTTCCGGCACCAGTAAGTGAACTTGTGACCATCACTTCATATCCGATATCCTCATAAAGTTCTTTAACATAACGGGTAGCTTCACCATCATCATCCGCCAAATCCTGTTTAGTCAGAACAATTAGGGGTTCCAGACCTGAATGCTCAATATGAACTAGAAACTTGTCCAACAGATTCAGGTTCATATCGGGCTCCCGAACGGAGAATAAAAGGACTGCGAGCTTAACATTCGCTACAGGTGGACGAATCAGTTCAGATTCTCTAGGTAGAAGTTCATCCACCATTCCTTCTCCATGCTCAGTAAGAATATAAATAACCCGATCTCCAACTAGCGGAGCGATCCCTTTTTTCTTAAGAATTCCTCGGCCTCTGCATTGAACAGAATGCTCTTCAGTCGCAATTAATCCTTCGCGGAGCGGTTTCACATAATAATAACCGCTTAACGCCTTAACAATTATTCCTTCAGGCATACATAGTGAGCCTTCCTCTCCTGATTTTGCGAAAATGACCCAAGTCTGATATCCCCGGGTCATTTCGCTACGCCAACCGTTCAGGTTAAACCCTGTTTAGTTGTTGTTTTTATCTTTAGATTTATCCTTGCCTTTATTATTGTTCTTATTATTGTGCTTGTTATTGCCATTATTAGTCGATTCACTGTTTACCGAACTATTATTTACGAACCCTGTCTGATTCACCGCCCCGTTATTCCCCCCGTCATTCTCTGAACCTGAACCCGGCAAGATCTCCGGTTCAATCGTAGGTTCAGTTGTAGGCGTAGGTTCAGCAGAAGGTGTTGGAGTTGGCTGTGGTGTTGCTATAACTGGTGGTTCAGGCTCCTGAACGGTTCCGTTCTTAGCATCGATATAAGGAATGACATAAGTGTCCAAAAGCACACCGTCACGGGTAACAATAACTGAACCATCTTTATTAGGAGCCAATACTAGATTCACAGATAACACTTGGCTTTTTCCAATGGTACGTGTTCCCCAATCCTGCTTCTCTCCATTATTGCGCGCATCCACGAATTCGATACGAATCTTGCTCTTTTTCCCATCCTGAGCAGGAGCGACTGGCACATTAAAGGTATAATTCAGGGCTTCAGGTGGATAACCTGTACTTAAGTAAATCGTAATCGCTGTTCCAGGTGGAACAGAAGTACCGGTCCCCTTATCAAATGCCCAAGTCTTTGTTACTTTACCTTCTTCAATGCTGAAGCTGGATTCTTTCTTAACTTCTCCAAGAACAAGCTTGGCGCCTTCAAGCAGCGCCTTTGCTTCACTCTCCGTCTTACCGATGAGATCTGGCAACAGTACACTTTCTTCTCCTTTACTAACGTAAAGGGTGATTTGAACCGTCTCAGGATCGAATTCAGTATTTAATGCAGGGTCAGATTTTACAATGAGACCTTCATCTGTATTTTCGTCATAGAGAGGTTTATTATCAATCCGGTCCTGGGCTACACCCAGCGCCATCAATGCTTTAACCGCATCATCAAAGCTCTTGTTAACTACATCTGGCATCTTAGGTAGTGGCTTAGCCGTATTCACAGTGAGTATAAGGGACGCTCCTTTTTTCACTTTAGCATCCTTTTCCCTACTTTGCTTAATGACCACATTCTCTTCAAAATTCGGACTGTAGTCATACAGAATAGGATCAGCAACCTCAAGCCCCAAATCCTCAAGCTCAGTTTGAGCTTGTTCTATCTGTTTACCTACTACATAAGGAACGGAAACCTCAGGAACAACTAGCTGTGATTTAACGTACCATACGAGACTGGCCATAGCCAACAGCAACAGCAAGGTAAGCCCAATCCATAATGTAGGTTTTGCCCATTGTTTTTTACCTTTGCTTGATGGCACCGGTTCATCGTCTTCATCACGAACCATCCGTTCCTCACGATGATTACGATTACCATTGCTTCTTTGAATCGGTTTTATCGCCGGGATAACCCGCGTACGATCCTCATCTTCTTCATCGTTGAACAGAATCTTCGCCTCACTGCGGCGCTCCGGCAATAAGCATGTTTCCAGATCCTGCAACATTTCTTTGGCAGAGTCGTACCGCTCCTCCGGGTTTTTACGCATTGATCTTAGAATTACATTCTCAACGCTTTGCGGAATGAGTGGATTCAGAAGTTTTGGCTCTTCAAACTCTTCTTGCAGATGTTTTAAAGCTACACTAATCGGACTCTCTCCCAAGAAGGGCAGGCTTCCGGTAAGCATTTGATAAAGTACAATACCTAATGAATACAAATCAGACTTTTCTCCTGTAGAGACACCTTTGGCATGCTCTGGCGAAAAATAATGTACTGAACCAACCACAGAACCGGTCTGTGTAATGGTTGTTGACGTAACTGCGCGGGCAATCCCAAAGTCGGTTACTTTCACCCGGCCATTGCGTCCGATCAGGATATTATGTGGTTTTATATCACGATGAATAATTTGATTCTGATGCGCATGATCTAGGGCATCACAGATTTGTGAAGCGATCCGTACGGATTCATCAACCTGCAATGGCGCACGTTCTTTTATAATTTCATTAAGATTCTGACCCTCAATATACTCCATGACAATGTAATGAATTTCGTCTTCTTGTCCTACATCGTATATGCTGACGACATTCGGATGAGACAAAGATGCGGCAGATTGCGCCTCACGCCTAAAACGGCGAATAAATTCCTCGTCATGCACAAACTGATTGCGCAATACTTTGATGGCGACATTTCGGTTTAAAAGAATGTCATGTGCTCTATAGACGAGCGCCATTCCACCTCCGCCGATCCGTTCGATGACTTGGTAACGGCCGCCCAATTCGTGACCGATCATCAATCCCACTCCTTTGTTTCGGGCACAGCGGCCTCTCCATGATGTTCTAACAAAGCGACGCTAATATTATCGCCACCGCCGGCGAGCAGTGCCAGCTGAAGTAAACGGTCCGCTCTTTCCTCTAACGATATCTCATGTATACCTGAAACTTTGCCTAAATGCTCATTTGTGACAAAGTTGCTTAAACCATCGCTGCATAGAAGCAAAATTTCCCCAGGTAGCAGAGCTATAGGCGCCATATCAACCTCAACCTCAACATCTGTACCAAGTGCCCTCGTCAGCACATTACGACGCGGATGATTATCCAATTCCTCCACACTGATCTGACCGTTCTTGAACAGCTCATTGACTAGCGTATGATCCTCGGTTAGTTGAACTGCCGCACTGTCTTTTATTAAATAGGCTCTGCTGTCTCCGATATGGCCAATATATCCGTTTGATCCATTCAAAAGAACAGCAACGACAGTAGTACCCATATTATGATACTTATCGTCTCCGGAAGCCTCTCTGAACACAGTGCTGTTAGCTTCCAAAATAGCAGCTGACAACGCATCACGCAGAGCTTCGTCTTGAAGTTCAGGCTCTAACCCGTCCAGGTTATTCCTCATTGTCTCCAAAGCGAGCCTGCTTGCGGTTTCACCAGCCTGATGTCCACCCATCCCATCGGCAATTATGCCAAGTGTATAACCGTGGCGCGTCGCGCCGATCCAGACCGAATCCTCATTGACAGAGCGCACTCGGCCAATATCGCTGGCATGAACTGTTCTGATCAAATATCCTCACCCCAACTCCATATGTTTGGCACGCAGCTGTCCGCATGCGGCCGCGATATCATGGCCTTGCTCACGGCGAATAGTAACATTCACCCCGTTATCAGCCAAAATACGTTGAAACTCAAAGATATCATTGCGTGAAGTACGTACATATTTTCGCTCAGGCACATGGTTTACCGGAATCAAATTGACGTGGCACAGCATGCTCTTAAGCACCCCAGCCAATTCCTCAGCATGCTCCGGTTGGTCATTTACCCCGCCGATCAAGGCATATTCAAAGCTGACACGTCGTCCCGTCTTAGCTTGATAATAACGCAAGGATTCAATTACATCATCAAACGGAAAACGGCGGTTAACAGGCATTAGCTTTGAACGCAAGGCGTCGTTAGGCGCATGAATTGAAATCGCCAAATTAATCTGGGTATCTTCTTCTGCAAATTTATAAATGCTCGGTACAATACCGCTGGTGGAAACAGTAATATGCCGTTGTCCGATATTTAGGCCCTTCTCATGAATCATTAGACGCAGGAATCTCATTGTTGCATCATAGTTCTCAAACGGCTCACCAGTACCCATGATAACAATGCTGCTGACACGTTCGCCGCGCGCATCCAGGATTTGTTGGGAACGTACTACCTGAGCTACAATTTCTCCCGCTGTCAAATCCCGTTTTAATCCACCTAGTGTGGAAGCGCAGAAAGTACAGCCGATTCGGCACCCTACTTGGGTTGTTACACAAACGCTATTGCCATAATTATGTTTCATGATAACTGTTTCGATAGCATGATCGTCATGCAATCCAAACAGGAATTTTACAGTTCCATCTTTAGATTCCATTTTAGTAATTTCAGTTAGCGCTGCAATTGAGAATTGTTCATTCAGCTTCTGGCGAAGCCCTTTGGACAAATTGCTCATTGCTTCGAAGTCATTTACACGTTTTACATACAGCCAATCAAAAATTTGTCCACCACGAAAAGCAGGCTCACCATTGTCTTTCGCCCACTGTTGTAACTCTTCTAAAGAAAAATCATATATTAAAGGTTTCATTATTATCTACACCTGTTCTTTCATAAGGATATGCGTATTATTTCTCATTCTTCCTATTTTAACACAAATTTCAGAGACGGTAAAAGAAAACGCCCGCCGTACGGTAGCCCGGCGGGCGGAGGATACTACAATTGTCAGAAAATTTGCTATATTACAAGACTCTCTGAAGCTTGGAAATATAGAACCCGTCGCTCCCATAATGATGAGGCAGCAGCTGAATTCCTTCACCCTCAGCCAGCGCAGTACCCTCCAGCCTGTCCCATAATGGGGAGGCAAAAGTTACAGCAGTGAAGTCAGGATTCTGCTTCAAAAATTCAGCTACTACTTCACTATTTTCTGCTTGTTCAGTAGTACAGGTACTATATACCAGAATGCCACCCGGTTTCAACAGTTTAGAGACCGACTGCAGCAATTCCCGTTGCAATGACGCTACGCTAGCCACATCTTCCGGCTGCTTACGCCATTTGAGGTCTGGCTTACGGCGAATTACGCCGAGTCCAGAGCAAGGTGCGTCGAGAAGAATTCTATCAAAGGATTGATGCTCTAAAGTGTGCTCCAGCTCCAGCGCATCTGCACTGCCTGTAGATACGCAATCAAGACCTAAACGTTCTGCTTGATCTGAGATCAATTTCGCTTTATGCAAATGCAGATCATTAGCGTAAATTGATCCTTCATCTTTCATGAGCTCGCCCATATGTGCTGTTTTGCCCCCAGGAGCAGCGCAGCAGTCAAGCACCCTCATCCCAGGCTCCGGAGCTACCGCTTCAGCTACTAGCATAGAACTCTCATCCTGAACGGAGAGATATCCATCACGATACCAGGAGGTGAGCGCCAGGTTTCCGCCGCCTTTCACAACAATGCCATAAGGACTAACCTCAGATGCTGAAGCTTGCAGACCTTGTTCAATCATCTGGTTCAGCAGAGCTTCACGACTGATCATCGTTGTATTCACACGTACGCTGACCGCAGGCGGCTCATTATTAGATGCACAAATCGCTTCCGCCGTGTCGACACCGTACTCGGTAATCCAACGTTCCACTAACCACAACGGATGTGAGTATAAGATCGATATCCGCTGCACTTGACTCAGCCCGTCAGGCAGAACCGGTAGATCACCAGCACGCAACACACTGCGCAGCACGCCGTTAACCATCCCTGAGATTCCCTGGTGGCCTTTTTTCTTCGCTATATTAACAGCCTCATTTACAGCTGCATGGGACGGTATACGATCAAGATACATAATTTGATATAAACTTAACCGCAGTAAATTACGGACCCATGGCTGTAGTTTAGCTATCCCTTTACTAACAAATCCTTCAAGCACATAATCCAAGGTGTTCATCCGCGAAATAGAGCCATAAACAAGTTCTGTGACCAGTCCGGCATCTTCTCTGCTAAGTGTTGCCTTCTGTAGACTGCTGTTGAGCAGCAAATTGCTATATGCACCTTGCTGCTCAACTTTAACCATTATTTCAAGCGCGATTTCCCGTGCAGTGACAGGGGCAACCTTACCCTTGTTGCCAGCTCTGCCGTTGTTGCCAACTGCTTTTGAATTATTCCCTTGTCTCTTACCAGCGCCAGGATTTACTGCTGATCGGCCAACACCGTTTCCACCGCCGCTCAACCTAACACCGTCCCTGGCTTCATAACAGCACCACGGCTAAAATCGGCCGCACTCATTGCTTTTTTACCAGCAGGTTGAACCGTTGTCAGCAGCAGACTTCCGTCACCTGTTTTCACTTCGACACCTTGCTCGGTTACAGAAAGCACCGTTCCTGGAGCACTATCGCTTGCTTTCTGCGCTTCAGGCAGCTTAGAAGCCCAAGCTTTAAAGGTCTCACCATTCCAGAGCGTGAATGCGCCGGAAAAAGGAACTAATCCACGAATTCGATTATAGTTATCACGCGAGCTGGCGTTCCAATCCAAACGTTCATCCTCGCGATTAAGGTTAGGAGCATAAGTTGCCTCACTATCATCTTGCTGAACAGCTTGAACTTTTCCACTCACTAAACGTGGCATTTCAGACTTTAACAGATCTCGTCCCGCTAGGCTTAGCTTCTCAAAAAGAATTCCAGAGGTATCTTCATCCTCAATAGCCACTTCGACACGAGAGATCATGTCACCGGTATCCAGCCCTTCCGCCATATACATCAAAGTAACACCGGTCACTTTCTCACCATTGATGATACTACGCTGAATCGGAGCACCTCCCCGATATTTAGGAAGCAACGAACCGTGTACATTCACACAACCATTCCGCGGTAAGTCCAACACAGCTTTAGGCAAAATTTGACCATAAGCAGCCGTGACGATCAAATCCGGCTCATACGCAGCCAGCTCAGCGACTGCCTCAGGACGACGCATGCGTTCAGGCTGAAGCACAGGTAATCCAAGAGCTAATGCGGCTTCCTTAACTGGTGAAGGAGCCAAGATCTTTTTTCTCCCCTGCGGACGATCCGGTTGGGTGATGACAGCTACAACTTCATAGCCTTCATCTACCAGCATTTGCAAACTTGGCACCGCAAAGGCTGGAGTTCCCATGAAAACAATCTTCATATTCCTCACTCCTCAGTCTCGTTAGCAGTCATCTCGTACACTTTTTCAGCGATATCTGTAAACAGAACTCCATTCAAATGGTCAATCTCATGCTGAAAAGCCCGGGCAAGTAAACCACTGCCGGTTATCGTAATCTCTTTTCCCTCACGGTTAAGGCCACGTACAGTTACAGTCTCCGCACGGCGTACATCACCATTCAAGCCAGGAATACTAAGACATCCTTCAGGTCCTAGCTGTTCACCTTCCATGCTGATGATTTCAGGGTTAATCATTTTGATCAATCCATGCTCTTCATCCGCATCCACCACAATTAGACGTTTCAAAATTCCGACTTGGGGTGCCGCCAGCCCTACTCCTTCAGCGTCATACATCGTATGTGCCATATCATCCAGCAATTTTTTAACATTAGGAGTAACTACAGCTACTTCTTTAGCTTTTTTGTGCAATACTTCATCCGGTTCCTTAACGATCAAACGTATAGCCATTACAAAACACCTTCCCGTTCTGAACATTTCTATATTTAAAGTCAATTTATAAAGCTCTTTTTTTACATTGTAACATGATACGGATTTACATCAACATCTGCGGATCCACATCAATGCTGATCTGAAGACCAGTATCCCGTACAGAATCCTCTAACTCTTCAGCCACTTGGCGGACAAGTCCAATTACATCGATGGCGCCGCGCCATTTTATCATACACTGGAATCTATATCTACCCTTTAATCGAGGGATAGGTGAAGCCACAGGACCCAACAGATCTAACACATCGCTGGTTAGCTTATCGAGACTTCCATACCATCTTAGCTGTCTGGCCTTTCCTTGAAGATTCAGAGCATAATTCTCTGCCATCCGCAGTAGAAGCGGCAGCTGTTCATGAGACAACGTGACCAGGATGAGTCTGCAATACGGCGGATAATGGAGGCCTCTACGATGCTTCAGCTCTTCACGTACAAAAGAGAGGTAGTCATGTCCGCTGGCATGAATAATGGAATAATGCTCTGGCGTATAGGACTGAACGACCACTTCGCCTGGAAGCTGATGCCGGCCTGCTCTGCCTGCAACTTGGGTAAGCAATTGGAATGTCTTCTCTGCTGCGCGAAAATCGGGCAGGTTCAACGCTGAATCTGCTGTGATTACACCAACAAGAGTGACATCTGGAAAATCCAGTCCCTTTGCTACCATCTGAGTCCCCAGGAGAACATCCGCTTTTTTGTCCCGGAATTGGTTCAGCAGCTTCTCATGTGAGCCTTTTTCTGTTGTTGTGTCCACATCCATACGAATCACTCGTATGCCTGGGAACAGCTTACCAAGCTCTTCTTCCACCCGCTGTGTACCCGTTCCGAAAAACCGGATATGCTCACTCCCACACTCCGGACAAAGCTTAGGTGCTGGTTCAGCATGGCCACAATAATGACAACGCAAATTGTCACTACGGCTATGATATGTTAGTGAGATATCACATTCTGGACAACCGGCTACGTAACCACAGCTACGACACATGACAAAGGTTGAGAAACCTCTACGGTTAAGCAGCAGCACCGTCTGTTCTCCGCGTTCCAGCCTCTCTTCCAGTGCTGAATGAAGCTTTCGGCTGAACATCGAACGGTTACCTTCTTTAAGCTCTTCCCGCATGTCTACTACGTTCACCTTTGGAAGTTCATTTCCCAGCGCACGGGTAGGCATCTCCAGCAGTACCGGTGAAAAATGAATATCACTCTGCGATCTTGCAGCATGATAGCTTTCCAGCGAAGGCGTGGCAGATCCAAGAATCACAGCTGCCCCACACTGCTCTGCTCTACGAATAGCAGCATCACGGGCATGATATTTCGGATTCTCCTCCTGTTTATAAGAGGTCTCATGTTCTTCATCCATAATAATCAGCCCTAAGTTGGAGAAAGGAGCAAACACGGCCGATCTTGCGCCTACAGCGACTGTGGCCTTTCCTTCACGGATTTTACGCCACTCATCGTATCTCTCACCAACAGACAGCCGGCTATGCATAACCGCGACCCCGCTGCCGAACCGCCCCTTAAACCGCTCCACCATTTGTGGCGTTAAAGCAATCTCTGGAACAAGAACAACAGCCTGTCTACCCTGATCTAAACAACGTTTAATACACTGCAAATAGATCTCTGTCTTACCACTACCCGTAACTCCATGAAGCAGAAATACTTCGTGAAGCTGCTCTTCTACGGTTCGAGAAATCCTTGTATATACGACCTCTTGTTCCGCTGTAAGCGGTAGAGGTGCGGTAGGTTTAAAATCTCGTCCTTGATAAGGATCGCGATAGACTTCAATTTCACTGATCTCGATAAAACCTTTTTCCTCCAAGGCCTTTACAGTACTTGCCGTTACTTGGAGTGCAGACAAAACTTCTTTAAGGGCCATGGGGAGTGTAGCTTCCATATCAACTAAAAAGCTCAGAACTTCCTTCTGGCGTGCGGATTTTTTCGGAAATTTGTTCAAAGCCTCACGGGCAGCAGTGACACCTATCGCCAGATCGACTGCCTTGAGCTTTTTCTTGCCCATTTTATCCTTAATGGATTGACTCTCTATAAGTACTCCACGCCGCAGCATGAACTTCACCGTCTCAGCAGCCTCAGGAAATGCACGAGTAAGCTGCTTCATAGAAACTTCGCCACTACGTCCAATAAATTCTGTGATTAGCCGTTCCTCATCCCCTGTGTCTGCAAACATTGGGAACAATTCATCCGCTGGAAATGCTGTTTCTTCCTGCACATCTCCAAGTGAAATCAGCCGTTCTGCCTTCCCTTTTAGAGCGGTGGGCAACATCGCCTGCAGTGCTGAAATTCGTCTACATGCATATCTTTTACTCATCCAGTCCGCAAGCTCAACTAATTCAGGAGATAAAGGCGGAAGCAGATCCAATACTTCTTGGATTGGCTTTAGGCTAGGACTCACTAGGGTCTCGCCTGATTCTAAAGACACTACAAAACCTTGGACTGTCCGGTGCCCAAACGGAACGGCTACCCGACTGCCCACTTCAATCCATAATTTCAGGGATTCCGGAATACTATAATCAAATGGCCGGTCAGTGCTGCGTACAGGCACATCCACAATGACCTTGGCGATATCCATTATAATGAAGCTCCAGTAATTCGCTCTGCCACGAGCGTCAGCAAACGACGAGCAACCTCATCCTTCGACAATTGTGGCAATTCAAGCACCAATCCATTCACATCATATATCGAAACGATATTCGTATCCGCTCCAAATCCGGCTCCTGCAGCCGCTACATTGTTAGCAACGATGAGATCGCAGTTTTTGCGGACCAGCTTGTCCTTAGCATAAAATTCCGTATTGCCCGTTTCCGCAGCAAAGCCAACCAAAAACTGCTTGTTTTTGTTCTTACCGAGTGTTTCCAGAATATCCGTTGTCTTCACAAGCTCAAGTGTCATCGTCTCTCCGCTTTTTTTAATCTTAGAAGGCTCACTATGCTTCGGACGGTAATCCGAAACAGCCGCCGCCTTGATCATAATGTCGCAGCTGTCCCACTGTGCGGTAACTGCTTCATACATTTCTTGTGCAGATTGAACACGAATGACTGAAATCTCTGGATCCTGTGGAGGAGCCTCATCTGTACGCGCAGCAATCAACGTTACCTCAGCTCCCATTGCGCGCGCAGCACGTGCTAATGCGAAGCCCATTTTACCTGATGAATCATTGGAGATATAACGTACTGGATCAATGCGTTCTACCGTTCCACCCGCTGTGATGACGATTTTTTTACCCTCAAGAGGTTTGGATGCGACGCTTGCTTGGTGTGCAAAAAAATTCTCAACCACACTCACAATAGCCTCCGGCTCTTCCAGCCGACCTTTGCCAACGTATCCACATGCCAGCAGTCCTTCACCAGGCTCAATAAACTGAATGCCTCGACTAGCGAGAATATTCAAATTATTAAGTACAGCTGGATGCTGATACATATGAACATTCATAGCTGGTGCAACCATAATAGGAGCCGTAGTAGCAAGCAGTGTAGTAGATAACATATCATCGGCGATCCCGTGCGCCATTTTGGCAATTATATTTGCGGTCGCGGGTGCTACCAGTACAAGATCCGCAGCATCTGCCAGATCAATATGTGAAATGGAGGATGGATCTCTCTCCTGGAATGTATCGCTGTATACTCGTTGCTTCGATAGTGACTGTAGAGTTAATTCTGTAATGAACTGCTTCGCCGAAGCTGTCATAATGACATGAACCTCGGCTCCTTTTTGGACAAGCTTACTGGTCAAGGACGCCGCTTTATAAGCAGCAATTCCTCCTGTGATCCCAAGTAAAATAGTCTTCCCCTTCAAGCTCTTCAACATGATCTCCCCCCTGTTCCCTACTCTTACAACGAATGGCTATCTTTACGACGAGAAAAAAATAACAACCTTCCGGTTGTCATAAAGAGCCCGGTTCTGGGCTTTCATCATAAATTTAAGACCCGTAAATGCTCCATAACCCAAGAAGAAACGGCAGCGCCTCAAAACAAATAGGCGGCATCCGTTTCTACAATAGGTCATTATTACTTATGCTTGAGACTACTCTTCACCGCGGGTTAGAGTAATGCGATCTTCGTAAATTTCCTCAAGAGCAACACCAACAAATTTATGCGATCTAGGATTCTTCACATCTGTCTTGCCACCCTCACGCAATTGTCTAGCACGACGTGCAGCAGCGACAACGAGCGAATACTTACTGTCAACCTTAGTCATCATTTCATCAATGGATGGATATAGCACTGGGACACCTCTTCATAGTTTACTGTTAATACTTTTGACCTTCAGCATTAATTATCTGACTTTACAATGTTCGGCGATAATAATGCTTTCTATTCTCTTACAAGCCAGATCAATCTCATCATTCACAACAGCATAATCATAATGCTGCATTAAGTTGATCTCATCCTCCGCTACAGTCATGCGGTGATCGATCACATCTGGATGCTCAGTACCCCGTCCGCGAATGCGGTCCTTCAACTCGTCCATGGATGGAGGAAGAAGGAACACAAAAATCCCTTCAGGAAATTTTTCTTTGACTTTGAGAGCGCCTTGAACCTCAATTTCGAGAATAATGTCTTTGCCGCTATTGAGAGTTCTCTCCACAAAATCACGGGGAGTACCGTAATAATTACCTACGTACTCCGCGTATTCAAGCAATTGATCGGCTTCGATCATTGCCATAAATTCATCTTTGCTTTTGAAAAAATAGTTGACGCCATCTTCCTCACCCGCACGCGGACTGCGAGTAGTAGCAGAAACTGAGTAGACAAGTTCGGGCATCTTCGGACGTAGTGCTGTACAAACAGTACCTTTACCTACGCCGGAAGGTCCGGATAATATGATGAGCAATCCTTTTGACATAATACACTCCATTTAGTTGTTATTCGTCGTTGTCGTCATCTTTACTGGATAAGCGATGCGCCACAGTCTCCGGCTGTACAGCCGATAGGATGACATGATCACTATCTGTAATGATTACGGCACGAGTCCGTCGGCCATAGGTGGCGTCGATCAACATATGCCGATCACGTGCCTCCTGGATAATACGTTTGATTGGTGCAGATTCCGGACTGACGATAGAAATAATGCGGTTGGCAGACACAATATTTCCAAAGCCAATGTTAATAAGTTTGATTGCCATGTTCCGGTAGTTCCCCCCATAAAGTTCTATGCTATTACCTATTCCCGATTACTCTATGTTCGCAGCTTGTTCTCGAATCTTCTCCAGTTCTGCTTTCATATCTAGCACAAGACCCACGAGAGTTAGATGATTGCATTTCGATCCGATTGTATTTGTCTCACGGTTCATCTCCTGAATGAGAAAATCCAGTTTGCGTCCTACCGGTCCTTTCCCCTTCAGGAGGGCTCTGCATTGCTCGAAATGACTATACAACCGGGTCAACTCTTCATCAATATTACAGCGATCTGCAAAAATAGCGATCTCCATCCCGAATTTATGCTCATCAAAAGCGAACGTCCCATCATTTAGTTCATTCAATCGATGTCGAAGTTTCTCTCGATATTCAATGATTACGACAGGTGCAAGTTCAACCATTTCAGCATGCATGTTCTCAAGATGGTTCAGGCGCTGTTCAATATCTGCGGCTAGATAACTGCCTTCACGGGCGCGCATCTCCAGCAGAGACTGCAAACACTGCTCAAGTCCCGCCTCCAATACTTCGGAGTAGTCTTCTAATGTCGCAGACACGGCACCCGCAGCCTCGTCTTTGCTGTCCATAATACCGGGTATAGAAAGTATATCACGTAAAGTCAACTCACCCGTCAAACCATATTCGTTCTTAAGCTGCTCTGCTGCCTTTAGATAGGTCATTACAGCAGAGTGATTCAGAACCGGTCTAACAGTCGACTCATCGTGCTCTCTATTGATGGTAACATCTATTCTTCCCCGTTTGATGTGCTGTTGAACCTTTCTTCTCAACACATCCTCATAACCCGTCCAATCCCGGGGCATCCGCAGTACAACTTCGCAGTACCGGTGATTCACCGATTTCACTTCGAACATAATCTTGTAGCCGCCGAATTGCAGGGACGATTGACCGTATCCGGTCATGCTAAATGACAACGGAATCACATCCATTACACTATTGTAATTGATTATTACTAGCGAAACAAGGGGGACAATTTGCGTCCTGATTTCTCCCACACATACTCCATAAGCTGTGCGCTCATATCGTAGAACATGAACGGAGTCATTAGATAGATCCCATTAAAATGGGCAGTAGCAACATCTAACAGTTCCTTAGCGATAGCGACACCTTCTGCTCTTCCAGCTTCCCCTTCAAGTCCCTTCATGCGGTTGCGGACATCGTCCGTAAGCTGAATACCGGGAACCTCATTATGTAGAAACTCTGCATTACGTCCGCTTGCGAGTGGCATAACCCCAATGAATACGGGGATTTCCAGATGTGCTGTTGCCTCAGCTATCTTCACGATAAGTTCCTGATCATAGACAGGCTGGGTCATAATATAGTCGGCACCAGAGGCAATTTTCTTCTCCAGACGTTGCACTGCCTTATCCAAATGTTTAACATTCGGGTTAAATGCAGCTCCGATTACAAAATTCGCTTTCTGTTTCAACGGTTTACCTGAGAAGGAAATCCCGTCATTCAGCTGCTTGATCATTCTAATAATCTCAAAAGAGGTTAAATCATAAACCGAGCTTGAGCCGGGAAGATCTCCAAATTTCGCAGGATCACCTGTTACGGCCAGCACATGATCAATTCCAAGCGCATCAAAACCCATCAAATGGGATTGAGTACCAATTAAATTACGATCCCGGCAAGCAATATGCACTAGCGGACGAAGTCCAGTTTTAGCGTGCACCAAATGCCCCAAAGCCATATTGCTCATCCGTGTAACAGCCAGGGAGTTGTCGGCGAGGGTCAACGCATCCGCCCCTGCTCTTCTAAGCGCTTCTGCGCCCTGCATAAACTTTGTGATATCCAATTCGCGAGGTGGATCAAGCTCAACAATGACCGTATGTCGTTCCTTGACCAGATCAACCAGATTTGGCTCTCTACCCTCTCTATCATCATCGCCAAAATTATCTTGCAGCGATACACGCTCCACAGTAGGTGGCAACGGTTGAGCAAGCGGTTGCGGTACATAATTCTTCAGTGCAGACGAGATTTCTGCAATATGCTGCGGAGTTGTACCACAGCAACCACCGATTATCCGGCAGCCCATCTCCGCAAAAGTCTGCGCCATTTGCCCAAAATATTCTGGTGAAGCCCCGTACCGGTATTCTCCGTCTACATAATCCGCTACACCCGCATTTGGATACACAGAAGCTGGCAGAACCAGACTCCCTTGTACAGCTTTTAGCGCTCGCTTCATTCCGTTCGGGCCTGTGTTACAGTTAAATCCAATAACATCAGCGCCATCGCCTTCCAGGATACGAAAAGCTTCCGGCAAAGTTAATCCATCTAATGTGCGCGCTGTTTCATCGACAGCTAATTGGCAAACTACAGGAAGCGAGCTGATCTTGCGGAGCGTTCTTAGAGCTAAATGCAGTTCCTCAACATCGTAGAAGGTTTCCAGCATAATGCCATCTACGTCCTCTTCTAACAATGCAGCAATCTGCTGTGTAAAATATTTTTTCAGCTCTGTGGAAGAGAGATTCGCACGTTTGCCCGCACGAATAGATCCCACAGCTCCTAATACATACCCATGATCTCCAGCAGCCCGGCGAGCGATTCTAACTCCGGCTCGATTAATTTCCTCAACCTTGGATTCTAGACCATATTTGGACAGCCTGTCATAGTTCGCCGAGAAGGTGTTGCTTTCCAGCAGCACTGCCCCTGCCTCAATATAGCTGCGGTGAACATCTTCGATTACCCCCGGAGAGGTCAAATTTAATTCTTCATAGGAAATGCCGACTGGGAAACCCTTCTGATATAAGTAGGTGCCCATCGCTCCGTCTCCGACTAAAACTTTATTTCCCCATGCGGAACGTAAATCCGGCTTCACAACAAGATCCTCCCCTGCCACATTAGTTTCTAACTTTAGTTTCATACTAATGTAACATAAATCGGTATGGATGATAAGCTTTCCAAAAGAAAAGCATTTAGCCCAAAATATCCACCATGCATGTTCATCTATAAAAAGCTTCATACTAACGTTAATGCTGTTATTTCCATAAAGGAGAGAATACTTTGAAGAAAAAAACAAGAAAGTTTCTGATCCGAAAATACGCTGTAACTTTACTGCTAGCCACTCTCTGCTTACTGTATATTTATTTGCTAGATTGGCTGTATGGCTATGGGCTGGGTAACGTCGGCTATATCCTTAATTATCTGTTCTATACCGCCTCAGAGAAAGCTACTGCTTGTATTTTGCTGCTCTGCTTGTTCATCCCCGATATCTATTACTGGAAAACAGGACATCAACCAGAACGTGGCGGGGAAAGATGACTTCTTATCGCCGCAACGATGACAAGAATTACAGGGATCAACACCATAAAGAAGGGAAAAATCGTATATAACAATCTCCCTCCCTCATTAATATGTTCAGTAAAGCTCCGCGCGTTCAACATCGAGCTGAACAGAATGATCAGAGCACAGGGATAGACCATTCTCCGGTAAGGAATCTTGAACAATTCGGAAATCCCTATAAGTGCGGCCGCAAAAAACACTGACATTTTGAAAAAAACGCCGATAATCAGCACCATAACAACTAGAATATCCACCCGTTGAATAAAATCGGAGATTGAAATCTTGCTAATCGTGGGCATCAGAGGTAGGGGTGAACGTTTCACAATATCTGTGCCAAGCACGGAGATATTCAGCATCATAGTCAGACTTAAGAGCAAACCTGAAAAAAATATCCCTGCTCCGATGACCCAAGGACCTTTTTTAACATTGTTCAGATAGGGCATTAGCATGGTAAAACAAATCATTTCACCAAAAGGGAACATATAATTCTGGCGAATGACAGATTCGATCACAGGCTGGAACCCATTCTCAAAAACAGGAAGCAATCGATTCAAATTAATTGAACCCGATAACATCAGCATAATCGAGCAAAATATACCGATCAGCATTACGAGAGTTGCGAATACCAATGAAGTTCGGGATAACACCTCTACTCCTTTATGCAAAACATACGCAGAAGATAAGATCATCAATGTAGATATGATAAACAAAGGTGTGCGATGCATAGTAGCCATAACCAGCATAGAACTGCCATCCCGTAAATCACGACCCGCTAAATTGAGAAAAAGGATAATGTAGAGAACGGAAATCACTGTACCTAAGGATCCTCCCAGCAGCTTGCGGGTATAGGCCGTTAAGGGGAGTTCCGGAAACTTTCTATACAAATAAGTGTACCCCGAAAATACAATCAAACCGATCAAAGTTCCGAGCAGTATGGAAATCCACGCATCTTTACCAGACTCCATCCCAAGATTCACCACCAGCGCTGTTCCCAGTTCAAACAACAATGTCAACGTGAAAAATTGGAGTAGTCCTATTTTTATTTTCCCCATAGCTGCCCCTCCTTTATTGTCATTACTTATTCTTGGACTGAAAGGAATCACTCCGCATATCTGTATGCCTGATCACAGCATCCGTATTGATATTAACCTGGCAGGTTTCAAATATACGGTCCCAATGATCTTTTACTTGTTTCCAGCCACGTGGATTAGCTCTTTCTACTGCTTCACCAAAACCTAGATAATCACTTTTTAACGAACGGGCAGTTGCTATGGCAGCGCGGATCTGCTCTTGAATATTCTTTTCCAAAAGCTTCGAAAGATCATTTAACACTGTTGGATCTGTTAGATCCAAGCCATTGGGCGATTCCTTTAATCCAGCCTGCTGAGTGACGTTAATCGTGAAGACAGGATGCTCTATGTCTTTCGCATCAGCGTGGATATGTACCTGTGATAAATACACATTAAACGATATATAATCATTCTCACCAATCGAGACCAGCACCGGCATCTGAGAGATTTTATTCTTAAGCAGAACGGTACCGATCGCTTCCTCGCCGAGCAGCCATCCTTTAAGCTTGTCTTCTTTAAACGCTGCAAGACCCGTAACTTTTATTATGGCCTCCGGTCTTATTTTTTTTAAATTATCATTACTTTCCCTCTGCTCCAAATCTCCAGTCACTAGCACGCCATTGATCACTGGCCCCCCACCAGCAACCTGTATCCCCCGGATAATATCATCCACTTCCATCCGATAGTTATATCCAAATTGCTTGGAGGTTGTCTGTAGCTTCTCCACCAAATCATTGGCTGGAATCCTTCCGAACACGGTCATAGTCGTCATACATTCACTAGCAGGCTGTCCCTTGGAAATAAAAATCAGGCTTGTCAGCCGGGTTTCACTTTCCCTTTCCAACACATCCATGATATCCTTGATGCCTTCTTGCGCGAACTTCTCGGAAATGATGACCACCCGAATATGTCCTAAAGACAAAAAACGTGCAGTCTGACGCGAGGCATTAGCTAGTGCTTCAAACATAGAGCGGCCGCTACCTTTATATACCGATACAGGTGAAGTCCCTCTAGCGTTCTTCCCAGAGATTTCGTCAGCAACGATAACCTGAAAAGACAATACGTACTTCTCTTCTTCTGTAGGTCCTCTATCTATGGCCACACCGGAAACGATGGCTCTTCTGTTTAATTCCACACTATCCCAGCAGCCTGTGAGACTAAGACAGATCAATATGCATGGTAAAAGTCCTGCTAAGAAAAAATTGCATTTACTCAGAATCTTGCTTTCGTTTCTTATGCGGCTGTGTCCCTTTAGTCTTATCAAGAATTTTTGGAGATAGGTTCTGTTCATGTCCGGCTGTGATCTCCTTCCCTTCTGAAATATTCCCTTGCTGCGCAGTAGCAGGAGCTGGCTCTGCTGTGCCAAGCGCCCACAAAGGCAGCCTTAAGACGGCATCCTTTTGACCTCTGGATGACAAAGGCACGATTGGAGACAAATAAGGAACGCCAAAAGAACGCAGACTGTTGATATGTGCAACCAGTACGATTAAACCCAATGTAATTCCGTAAAAACCAAACATACCAGCCAATATCAAAAAACCAAAGCGGATAATTCTGCCCGCAATCGCCATGTTATAGGCTGGAATGGCAAAGCTCGCAATCCCGGTCAATGCGACCACAATCACCATAACGGGCGTAATAATTCCAGCCTCTACTACGGCCTGACCAAGAATCAGAGCACCTACTACAGATACGGTCTGCCCAACTGCACGCGGCATTCTTACTCCCGCTTCCCGGATGATCTCAAACGCACCTTCCATTAGAATCGCTTCTACAAAAGCGGGGAAAGGCACATTTTCCCGTTGCGATAAAAGGTTGATCAGTAAAGTTGTAGGGATCATCTCATAATGAAACGTCGTTAAAGCTATATACACGGAAGGCCCTAGAATAAGCACGATAAAACTGATATACCGAATAATTCGCATCAGAATTGCAATATCGAACCTTTGCGCATAATCCGAAGCAGACTGAAAAAAAAGAGTGAAAACCGCTGGCAAAATCAATACAAAGGGGGTGCCATCAACGACAATCACTACCCTCCCTTCTAACAGATTCGTTGCAGCAACGTCTGGCCGCTCGCTGTTATTGATAGTCGGAAAAGGGGTAAAGGTCTTATCCTGAATCAGCTCTTCGATATAACCGGATTCCATGATGGCATCTACATTAATCTGCTGCAGCCGTTTTCTAACTTCTTCAACCAGCTTCTCGTCCGCAGTATCCTTGATATACATTAAAGCCACATCGGTCTGAGTTACCGACCCGATCTTCACATGCTCGAGTCTTAGTTTGGGTGATCTTATTCTTCTGCGTATTAATGAGACATTCGTAGCCAAAGATTCAACAAAGCTATCCTTTGGACCACGCACAACTAGCTGAGTGGAGGGTTCAGTGACAGAACGAGCTTCCCCTCCTTCAGTCTCACACATGATGGCACTGTCATAACCTTCAATGAGAATCAGTGTCTTCCCAGAAAGAATTCCGAGCAGCACCTCGTTCCAATCCCCCTGCAGCTGCGCTTCACCTATTTCCAGGGCACGGTTTAAGATGAGGTCATTCAGATTGTTTGCTGTAGTATTACTTTCCTTGAGCATCTCATCCGTTATGGAGAGCAATGAACCCATTACAAATTGATTAACGGTTTCTGTCTTAGCTAGACCATTAAGATGTACCGCAGCAGCCTCAACAAAGGATTGCTCACCAAGCCTTACCTGGCGGATTCTAAGATCCGGACTATCTCCCAGCTCGTTAATGATATTGTTTAGCGTCTGCTCCAGATGAATGGTTAATCTGGCTCCAAAACCTGGACCCGCCGGGTCTGCTTGCTGTCCCTTACCGGATTTATTTCTTTTAGTTAACCCGTTGATGTTCAACAAGCTTCCCTCCTTTTTTTCATAAGCATTGTAGTATTATTCTCGGTTACTCCTTCCATTATTCGGCTGCTTAAAGTCACATCAGGTTAGAAACACAAAAAAGGCAGTCCAAGAATGCGCTCTTGGACTGCCTTTTTTGTTCTTTTTTTATATTGCTACACTGCCCGTGAATACGACCTCAGCAGGTCCAGTCATATACACATGATTATCCTCTTCATTCCATTCTATATAGAGATCGCCGCCCTTTAGACTAATCCAAGCTGCCCGGTCTGTAAGATCATTCAGCACAGAGGAGACAAGGGTTGCACAGGCTCCAGTGCCACAGGCAAGCGTAGGTCCTGCCCCACGTTCCCAGACACGCATATCCACTCTCCCCCGATCCAGTACCGTTGCGAATTCAACGTTTACTTTTCTCGGGAACAAAGGATGTACCTCAAGCTTAGGTCCCCATGTGGCAAGATCAAAATTCACTGCATCTTCTACGTAAATCACGCAATGAGGATTTCCCATGGATACCGCTGTGAACTTAAATTCGGTTCCGTCCGCTTCAATCGGCTGAGAGAGCACTGGCTCTGCATCAATAGATACTGGAATTTGCAGACCGGACAATACAGGTTCGCCCATATCTACGGTTACAGTCTCCACAACACCGTCTTTAACGTTTAAAGTAACCTTTTGTTCTCCGGCACCAATCGTTTCTATTACAATCTGCTCTGAGCTTACCATTCTGTGGTCATATACATATTTAGAGACACAGCGAATAGCATTTCCGCACTGCTCCGCTTCCGAACCATCAGAATTCATAATACGCATCATGAAATCGCCACGCGCAGAGGGCAGGATATATACCAGTCCGTCAGCACCGATTCCAAAGAACCGGTTACACAGGGTTACAGCAAGCTCCGCTGCATTACTTGGCAGCTCTTGCTCACCGAAAACAACGATGAAGTCATTACCGAGGCCGTGCATTTTTGTAAATTCCATTAAAAGTCCACTCCTAAAGGTTTTGTTATGTTAGCATTCGCTTAAGCTTAAGGTTCTGTGTAATTTAGCATTTCGCAAGCATATGAGCGGTTAACTGCAACAAGTATACCTTTAGGAATGGAGCATTAGTATTGACTTTATGCTGAAATTTTTGTACTTTTTATCATCGTACTGCCGCTGCGCCCACGATTACGTTTGCCGCCCCAAACACTGCCGGCACCCATCAAGAAGGTTGGGATCCCCGCTGTTACAAACACCAGACACCATTCGCGGAAATTGAGCGGCACTGTTTTGAAGACAGGCTGGAGCACAGGTATATACATTACGGCCAGCATCAGTAAGACTGATGACAATACGGCAAGCACTAGATACTTATTCTGGAACGGATTGCGGTGGAACACTGAGCGCGAGCTGCGGCAATCGAAGACGTGGATCAACTGTGCCATAACGAGTGTAGCAAAAGCCACCGACTGTGCCCGAATCAATTGTGCAGGATTCTCTGGTGCTATACGTAAAGTTAGCCAAAATGCTCCCAGCGTACATAAGCCAATTAAGAGTCCACGGCTTATAATTTTCCAGCCTAAGCGGCGGGCAAAAATATTCTCTTTCGCACCACGCGGTTTATGCTCCATCAAATCCTTCTCGGGCTGATCCACGCCAAGGGCCATCGCTGGCAGTCCGTCTGTCACTAGATTGACCCATAGGATTTGAATGGGAACGAGTGGCAATGGCAGAGCGAGCATCATGGCAAAGAACATTGTCAGAATTTCTCCTACATTGGATGCCAACAAATAACGAATGAATTTACGAATATTCTCATAGATGTTTCTGCCTTCTTCGATGGCAGCAACGATCGTAGAGAAGTTATCATCTCCGAGAACAAGTGATGATGCTTCCTTTGTCACATCTGTGCCTGTGATACCCATGGCTATTCCAATATCCGCAGCCTTAATGGCTGGAGCGTCATTCACTCCATCTCCGGTCATAGCCACTACGTGACCATGACGTTGTAGCGATTTAACGATCCGAAGCTTATGCTCTGGAGATACGCGGGCGAATACATACACATTGTCCGATACCTTATCCAGCTCATCATCATCCATCCGGGTTAACTGAGCACCTGTCAGCACCGTTCCACCACGCTGCAGAATTCCCAGCTGGTGTGCAATAGCCTCGGCAGTTGTACCATGGTCACCGGTAATCATAACTGTCTTGATCCCGGCACGGCGTGTGACGCTGATGGCATCGCGGACTTCACGACGTGGCGGATCAATCATTCCTGCCAAACCAACAAAGACTAATTGATTCTCCGCATCCTTTTCACTATTCACATGTTCATTTGGACGCATATCCCGGTAAGCCATACCTAGCACACGAAGAGCTCCAGAAGCCATCTGCTCATTGGCATCAAGCACCTTCTGCCGCAAAGTTGGCGTACAAGGCACAACACCGCCCTCCCAAAGCATGTACGAGCAGCGATTGAGCAATACATCGGGCGCACCTTTTGTACATACCATCCGTCCTCCAGGATGGCCTACGATCACAGACATCAGCTTCCGTTCAGAATCAAACGGAAATTCCTGTTCACGAGTGTAGGTTACAGCAAGCGTCTGAGCGGTCAGTCCCATCTTTCCTGACAGTGCCACGAGCGCTCCTTCTGTCGGGTCGCCCTTTAGTTCCCAAACGGAAGTGTTGTCTGCAGACTTTTCAAGAATAGCATCCTTATCCTTCCCTTTGCGTTTGCCCCGCACTTCAGACTGGAAGGTCTCGATGATTTCTGCGTTGCTGCATAATGCGCCGACCTGCAACATCCGCCGTAAACTTTGATCATGTTTTAGATCCACTGCTTTGCCTTTCTCCAGAACCTGTCCATTTGGAGCATACCCTTCGCCTGTTACCTCAAGACCACGTCCACCCGTCCACAATCGGGTCACCGTCATTTTATTCTGCGTTAAAGTTCCTGTCTTGTCTGAACAGATTACCGAGGCACAGCCCAGCGTTTCCACTGACGGCAATTTACGAACGATAGCTTTGCGTTTGATCATCCGCTGCACACCTAGCGCAAGCGCAATAGTTACAATAGCGGGGAGCCCTTCCGGAATCGCGGCAACTGCCAAGCTCACACCCGCCAAGAACATGGAGGTGGCAGGCTGTCCATGCAGAATACCTGCTGCCACAACTACAATTGTCAATCCCAGAGATACGTAGATCAGAATCTTCCCTAGCTGCTCAAGCCGATGCTGCAAAGGCGTTTCCTGAGAATCCGTATTTTGGATTAGATCTGCTATCTTACCCATTTCCGTATTCATACCGGTACGAATTACAACAGCTCGCCCTGTTCCTCTGGTTACCATAGTACCCATGAAGCCTAAATTCTTCTGATCACCAAGCGGAATCTCTTCTGCACGGATCGCTTCTGAATGCTTCGAGACAGGCAATGATTCCCCAGTAAGTGCGGATTCTTCCACATATAGAGCACTGCAATCCAACCAGCGTACATCGGCAGGAATCCGATCGCCACTCTCCAGCAAGACAATATCGCCTGGCACCAACAGCTTGGCTGGGATAATCTCGCTATTCCCTCCACGTAGTACTTTGGCAGAAGGTGCGGAGAGCTGCTTTAAAGCTCTTAGCGAACGTTCGGCGCGAAACTCCTGAACAAATCCAAGCGCTCCATTCAGTAGGATAATCGCGATGATCGTGATGGCATCCAAGTATTCGCCTAGCAACCCGGATACAAGCGTCGCACCCATGAGCACAAGCACCATGAAATCCTTGAACTGGTTCAACAGCAGGGTAAACGGAGATACCGTCTTTCCTTCCGACAGCTCGTTATACCCGTTCTCCTTTCGTCTCTCCGCGGCTTCCTCATCACTGAGGCCCGTCCTTGGCTGGACATTGAACATTTTCTGCAGCTCTTCTGCACCGAGACGGTGCCAACTGTTTTGTTCCATGACTTTTCTTTCCCTCCCGGTCGTTTCTTTACTTCCGGCGGCGCACAGCTTTTCCACCTGTTCATGACAAATGTATTCAAGGTCGTCCAATAATATCACCCCTAACCAATTCCCCTTTTGCGCGAATGTCCTAAAGTATGGCATCATAGAGAGGTAAGCATAAACATCTTTGGCGTCCTTATAAGGACAGGCAGGCGTTTGAGCGAAAAATATAAGACCTAAAGTATGGTGTGAAACTTTTACTTTCTTATATTTAAGAAATTCATTTCACGGCGACAGGAGAGCTTTATCATGGCATTAGACGGCATTGTTACCCGAGCTATCGTGCACGAATTGCAATCATTCATAGGTGCACGTATAGGAAAAATATATCAACCGAACAACCACGATTTAATTTTTAACCTGCGCGGCGCAGGTGGCGGCGGCAAGCTGCTGCTCTCTGCTAATCCAACGTATCCTCGGGTGCATTTTACCGAAAGAAACAGCATTAATCCTTCGGAAGCACCCATGTTCTGCATGCTTATGCGGAAGCATTGTGAGGGAGGGACCATTGAAAGCATTACGCAGGTTGGCATGGAACGAATTATTCACATAAACGTCAAGACTAGAGATGAGCTTGGTGACGTATTCGCCAAAAAGATCATCATTGAGCTCATGGGTCGGCACAGTAACATCATTCTAACTGATCTCAGCTCTGGAACGATCATAGACGGCATTCATCATGTAACTCCATCGATTAGCAGCTATCGGATTGTGATGCCTGGCATCGCGTACACAGAGCCGCCACAGCAGCATAAGCTGAACCCTTTGGAGATTGGCCAGGAGCAATTTCTCAATTTAATCTCGGCTGCTGAAGAAGCTGCACTGATAGAGGATGTTGAGGAGGAAGCTGAGCCAGAAGAAATCATTGAGGGAGAGCTTGCTAATCTGATCACAAAAGAAGCAGTAGAGCAAAAACCTGACGGCTCTGGCGGTCCTTCTCCCTCAGCTGACCCGGTGGGCTGGATGGTACATGCTTTCAGCGGAATGAGCCCGCTGATTGCTGGTGAAATTGCTCTTCGTCTGAGAAACACCTTGGATAAAGGCGAAGTTACAGAATCCGAAGCAGCGTTTCCGAAACAGTTATGGGTTGCCTTCCATTCCGTAATGGGCCCCGTACGTGATAACGAATTTTCTCCTGTTGCAGGTGCAAACGCAAAAGGTAAGATGATTTTTTCTGCGATCCCCTTAACACTTCTGGGTGAGAGTGCGAAACATTACAATTCCATAAGTGAATGTATGGAGGATTATTACGGGGATAAAGCCGAGCGCGATACTGTAAAGCAACGGGTGAGTGATTTGATCCGTTTCCTCAGCAATGAACGGAGCAAAAACGTTAAGAAACTCGCGAATTTGCAGAAGGATCTCGACGAGGCTCAGGATGCTGATCGTTACCGCATTTGGGGTGAGTTGCTTTTCGCTTCATTACACACGGTATCCAAAGGGGATAAAGAAGCGTCCTTGGTCAATTATTATGATGAAAATCAGGCGGAAATGGTGGTTCCGCTCGATCCGTTATTAAATCCTTCGGACAATGCACAACGTTATTTCAAAAAATACAACAAATATAAAAATAGTCTGCTTGTCATTAATGAACAGCTTTTGAAGACGCATGAGGAAATTTTGTATATGGAGAGTTTGCTGCAGCAACTTGCCCACGCTTCCCTCAACGACATTGAGGAAATCCGCGATGAGCTTGTAAGCCAAGGTTATCTGCGTGACCGGAGCAAAAAGGGTAAAAAGAAGAAAAAGGCCACCCGACCCACATTACAGGTCTTCACCTCTTCAGAAGGAATCGATATTTATGTCGGCAAAAACAATTTGCAGAACGAATACGTCACCAATCGGCTGGCTTCTCCGAATGATACTTGGCTGCATACCAAGGACATCCCCGGATCACACGTGGTCATCCGAAGTGAGCAATTTGGAGATGCAACGCTAGAAGAAGCCGCTCAGCTTGCCGCTTATTTCAGCCAAGCCAAACAGTCCAGCAGTGTGCCTGTGGACTGTACATTGATCCGCTATGTACGTAAGCCAAGCGGCTCCAAACCGGGATTTGTAATCTATGATCATCAAAAGACACTGTTCGTCACACCTATTGAGGAAAGAATTAAGAGTCTTCCAAATACTTTGAGAAGCTAAATACTAGATATAAAGAAACCTCCAGCTGCAGATGTTGAACATCTAAGGCTGGAGGTTTTTTATAATTTGCTCCGCAAATCGACTAATTTCATGCCTTTTTGTTTAAAAACTTCAGTACTTCTGTAGAAACCGTAACACTGCCGATATCCCCGTGAAAAATCACGCCTTGACGGGCACCATGAAAGTCAGAACCTCCGGTTATTAACAGATTATAATCCTCAGCCAGAACTTGGTAACGTTCTTCTTCCGCAGGTCCATGATCAGAGTGATAGACCTCAATCCCTTTAAAAGCGCCTTGCTCCAGAATATCTCGCACCAGAAGGTCATCCCCGTACAAGCCCGGGTGGGCTAATACTGGAGACCCTCCTGCCTCAATGATCCACTCGCAAGCTTCCTCCGGTGTGATTCTAGGAGGTGATACATAGGCCGCTGCACCTTCGGCCAAATACTTGTTGAAGGCATCTCTCATATCGGTAGCTGCCCCAAGCCGAACCAGCTCGTCGGCAATATGTGGCCGGCCGATGCTTTCATCAGGCTTCAATTCCCGCCCGATCCCCGCTATAACCTGTTCCAAGGTAATCGCAATCCCAAGGTCTTGCAGCTTGGTAATTATCGCTTCATTCCTAAGTGCCCGGGTATCTCTTAGCCCTTCCAAACGTGAGAGAAATTGTTCATTCTCAGGATCAACATAATAGCCCAGCACATGAATGTCTTTGCCACCAGCACGCGTACTGATCTCTACACCAGGCACAACGGTTATTCCGTACTTCTCTCCTGCTTCACAGGCTTCCTTCACGCCAGCTACTGTATCATGATCCGTAATGGCAACAGCGCTTAGCCCCTTCTCCTTAGCAAGCCGTACATTCTCCGCTGGCAGCTGCATGCCGTCAGAGGCTTGAGTATGGGTATGGAGGTCGCATACATCCTTAGCAGATAGGTTACCTGCATTCTCCCACTCTTCCCGCAGAATCCCCATTTTTATGGCATCATAGTATTCTCCTCGCACGATTCGTGCTTTACGGACGCGAGCTTCCTCCACCATGCCACATTTCGCTGCCAATCCGATCATTCTTTTATTCCCTGACCAGGTGCCTATTCCAAGACGGACTGTATCAAGAGAATTAAATAAATAATCTATCCACATCTTAAACGCTTCCGTACCGTAACCACCTGACCAATAACTAGAATCAAAGATTACTATACCAATCTCCATCCAGTTGGTTTCTTGCGATATCCAGTAGCGCCCTACTTTGCCCTTTACCTTGCCGTCTATTTCTATGATCAACAGGTTACGCGGGGTTTCTGTCTCAACTAACGCCAAATGACCTATGTAGTCCTCGGTAAACTTTTCGAATCTTTGATGTGCCAAGGATTTATAGGGACCATCCCATTTCAAGTGTTCACGGTCTTCAGCTTCATGATAGTGATAATAAAGCTTCTGAAAATCAGCCTCTGTAATATCGCGCAATACTAGCTTTTCTCCACGTAGAACAATTGACATTGTAATATCCCCCGCTTTAACTATCAGATTTGATTCGAATGCTCACGCAAATAAGTCAGGAAGGTTACTGCAGAAATTGGCAGCAGTGTTGATTTTAGATGAATGGCGTAGAATTGTCTTTTAAAAGAGGCATCGGAGATATTCACAATTTTCAACAGTCCCAGCGCAACTTCATGCTTAACCGAAGAGGTCGATATGATCGTTATGCCAAGACCTGCTTCCACCGCAGATTTTACAGCTCCCGTACTTCCAAGCTCCATCACGATCTTCATTGTTCCCGGATCAAGTCCCTTGGAGAACAACTGCTCTTCCATCACACGCCGCGTTCCTGAGCCCTGCTCACGCAATACAAAAGGATGCTGAAGCACTTGCTCCAAGGTAACCTCTTGCTGCTCCGCAAGTGGATGATCATGTGGCACGATCAACTTCAGCTCATCCCCCATCACGGGCTCGATCTCCATGTCTGGATGTGTGACCGGGGCTTCAATTAAACCAAAATTCAGTTGATGCTTGAGGATTTCCTCCATAATTTGCGAGGTGTTCATCACTTTCATCATAATTGAAATGTTAGGATATTGCTTTCCGAAAGGGCCTAACAGCCGTGGCAGCACGTATTCTCCTATCGTAAGACTCGCCCCAAGCTGCAGCCGCCCCTCCAGCATATGTGTGAATGCTGACATCGCTTGATCTGTCTCACGCATCAGCTGAATACTGCGCAGCGCGTATGGCATCAGGGTGTGCCCTGCTTCGGAGAGTACGATTTTTTTGGTGGAACGGTTAAACAATTTGGTGCCAAAATAATCCTCCAGTGCCTGTACCTGCATGGTCACAGCTGGTTGAGTCATATGTAAAGTCTGCGCCGCCGCCGAGAAGCTTCCCCGCTCGGAGACCGTATAAAAAATATGCAGCTGATGAAAGTTCATGCTTCGCAACTCCTTATATTACAAAAAGAACGTCCTTTAAAGACAACAATTGTTTCTCGTAAAAGCTTAAGAATATTATATTCGTGCAGTATATAAATTCTTATATTTTTAAAAAGGACATGCAGACTCGCCGCATGCCTCTTGCCCGTTTCTTTATAGACTATTTGCGTCTTCGTTTCTTCTTCGACAGCTTTGTGCGGTGAGAATTACGCAGCAGTGAAAAATAGGTCTTTAAATCTCTCAACTGTGGCATCTCCGAGATTCTCCCTAGAAACGAAACGATGATCATAGAATATAATGGCTGGCCTGAGAGATCTCTCTCACCTGTCAATTCCGTAAACTCAGCGATTACTACAGAGTCATCGTCAATTAAATATGCGTTATAATCACTGCTTGAAAAGGGCTTGATCCGATTCTGCATTAGGCACTGCCACATCCATGCAGCAACCTCTTCGGCATTGCTTGCACCATTGCTGATGCGGTCCATATAACGGCTCTTCGCATGATTTGTTATAACGATATCGGCGACCCTGTAATCGTTCAGCATGATGTGGAAGGGCTCATAAGTGCTGGGCCAATCCGTCCCCTTGTTGCGCATCATCATCACACTCCACCATAAGGGTCTTAGTATGCACTTAATGTTGTCATCTTACCTCATTGCCGAAAGTTGTACAAGTTTCTACCGTCGAGAGTAATGGCGTTTTTTTGTAAATAAGCATAAAAAAAACAGGCGCTGTTTAAGCGCCTGTTTATCTCCTGGAATCACATACTGTAATTACGGGACTTGTCCGGTCCATTACTAGTATACTCTGTCTTAATTTCGTTACGATAAGATCTTTCAATCTTTCGCACATAGGAGAGTCTGCGGACATTCTTCATAACTTCCTCGGCCCGTTCTGCATTTACATACATAACTGCATAATGCATTTTCCGAGAAACATAATGTAATGTTCCGTATTTCTCAAGGTTACGTGCCGCTTTAACGTCACTTACCCAAATGATGTATCCTGTCCGTTCCGCAAACATAAGCTAAACCGCCTTTCTCTCTCTAAATCCTAAGGGAAGCTTATCCGCAGGAGCATTTTCCCCCGCTGCCGCATCCACCTTTAGGGGAAGGATCATTACTTGGTACTTTAATGCTATCTGATACTGAAAAAGCAATCGCTTCCGACATGGAATGCAGAATGTCGTCAAGGGTCTTCTCTGCCAGCTTGAAACGAACAACTTCTTCGAACCGCTCCAGTTCCGCTTCTACTGCCGAAACCTCATCCTTTGCTGAATGATAATTCGGGTGGAAATGTCCGAATCGCTGTGTTTCTTCAAACAACTCCTTCTTAGTCTGAAGTCGTTTGACCATGGCCTGAATTTCGGGGTTCGTATCAACCCGTCCTTTCCAGTATAAGTAATCCGACACCTCGGCGGATTGATTAATCATATCGCCTAATTCATAGGCGTATGTCAGCACTTCAGCCATATCGACCGTATTTATTTCAGCTACGCTCATGAACTCAGCTCTTTTCTTCGTTAATGATCTACCGATTCAGTAGACTTTTCTATCATACCATAATCACTCGCTTGAGCAGAAGAGGAATTTCTTCGTCCTTTGGGAATAACTAACTTCATTTCCTTCCAGTCTTCCGGAGTCAGCTCTATATCTTCAACCGTTTCACCATCGTGATAGAGCAGCTGTCCGGAAACTCTCCATGGATTTCCGCTTATGCGGGAAGGGATAAAATCTAACATCTGATCTTTTAGTGTAAAACGCACCTTGACTCCCCATCTCAACCCTTGCTCCATCACCTTTTGTGCAGTCGAGCTATGATAATGCCGCCATTCTTTGCTCCAGATCTGCGGTACATTTTCTCCACCGAAGAGAATCTCCTCCTCTTGTTCAGGAGCAATAACCGGCAGGTTAAGAAAAGGATTCCCTTTGGACAGCAATCCTAGTTCTACATTCAGCTCTGGAAGAACATACGTTGCTTCGGGGTTTCCTGTTTCATCAGGAAACCAACACCACCCTTCGTTTGTATCCTCCCCTTGCCCTCCAATGATTCTGGAAGGCGCTAGCCCCGCGGAGTACAGTTCTTTTCGTATCTGTTCCATATATTCCGGGTCCACTATGAAATGTAAAGGACCGATACGTTCAAGATTCTCTTGTAAACGCGGGTGAGCTGCGATAGCAGCTCCATCTGCTTCCGTCTGACAGGTCAAGAGAATTACTTGCGATAATGAGGTACGGCCAATACTTTTTGCCCATTGCTCAAGGGACATTTGAACCACCGAAGGAAGCCCGCCCAGCGCATGCTCGCTTATCCAGGAGATGATGTCATTGGGTAGCATTCCACGCTCAGCTGCAAGTTCCAACCTCTCTTTCGTCAGCCGGAAGCTCCATATCGTATCACTTTGCTGGAGCTCAGCGCAGCCAGCCAGTGTCCATCGTACAGAATAGGGGACCTCCGGTGGAACCAGCACCTCGAAATCCGGCTGCACAATAAACTGTTCCTGTGTATCTCCAGACCCAACAGCAGCGAATGATCCCCTCTCAGCAGATAGCATTGGCTTAGCAGCGGTCCAGCGAAAACACAACATACCCTCAGCGGTTTCTCCCAGTTCACACCAGCCAAAGCCTGTTAAACAACGTAACCAGTTCAAGCTTGATTGTTCAAGCTCATTACGGGCAACGTTACCTGTGAGATTAGAAGCCATCATCCAGTCTAATAGTGCGGGCAGCATTATCCATTTCCCGGGGATAAAATCTGCATTAGAAATTATATAACGAAAATGTTGATCGGCTGGCCCCACACTTCCAGAGCGATTAATTACAATCCCATAAAGAATGTCACTCATCGTCGCTTCAGGAAGCTGCAGCCAACGATCCAACAGCTCCAGATCAAGCGTGTATCCGTCGTTCTGCCTGTGGATAAGTCCAAGACACAGCAGGAGGTCTACCGTCACAATGACAGAAAGAGTTTTCTGTTCCTCTAATTGAGAACCTACGGAGAGCCCTTGCAAATACTCCTCCCCAAAAGAAAGCTGCGCCGCTAAGCGGTTAAGATGCTTTTTATGAATAATCCCCTTGGCTGTCAGCGGCAACCCTTCCGAAGCGGTGAACAGCAAAGCCCGAAACAAATCTATCGCCAGTCCGGCTCCTGCTTCCATGGTAAGACTCACTAAATGCCCGGCAATGAATTGCGGCTGATACGGGAAAAATTCTTGTTCAATTGCCGGCAGCTGATCAACAGGAATCTGGTACAGCTTTTCGCCTAATATTTTATGCCTTGCAGTTAACAGCCCCTCGCGGCGCAATTCGTTCATTGCAAGCTTTTGCTCAGCACGGCAAAGCGCCACAGGGCGCAATCGTTCTTCCTTCCCTTCCTCAAACGGCTGGGCAGCATAAGCTGCACATAATCGCTTTAAGACCTCTAATGCTTCTGTTGACAGCTGGTTCAATGGATGGTTCGCTCCTCTCCACTCGGCATCTTTTTAACGACATATTCATAGCCCTGCTCAGTCAAAAACATCCGGCGTCGCAAAGCGAAATCCTGTTCCCGGCTATCTTCAGATACCAGTGTATAAAAATAAGCTTTATTCTCCCCCGCTTTGGGACGGAGGATTCGACCTAGTCGCTGGGCTTCCTCCTGCCGTGATCCATAAGCTCCCGAGACTTCAATAGCAATTGACGCGTCAGGTAAATTCACCGCGAAATTCGCTACTTTCGACACCACCAGTACCTGTATATCTCCCTCATTAAAAGCCGCATATAGCTCGTCTCTTTCACGCTGCTTCGTTTTGCCGGTAATTAAAGGTGCCCCGATCCTGTCAGCCAGTTCACTTAACTGGTCGAGATATTGTCCAATAACCAGTACCGAAGAACCTGCATGGACCTTTAGAAGCTTGGCCACAATCTCAGCTTTAGCAGGATTGCATGAAGCCATACGAAATTTTTCTTTTGCCGCCGCGTACATATATTCTTGTTTAAGCTCCGGATTCATGGGCACAATGATCTCTACACATTCCACTTCAGCGATCCAGCCCTGCTGCTCCAGCTCCTTCCAAGGCAAATCGTAGCGTTTCGGTCCAATTAAAGAAAACACATCCCCTTCTTTCCCGTCTTCTCTAACCAAAGTGGCTGTAAGCCCCAGCCGACGTGTAGCCTGAATGTCTGCTGTAGCCCGAAATACAGGCGCTGGAAGCAGGTGAACCTCATCATATATAATCAAGCCCCAATTGCGTTCGTTAAACAGCTTCATATGGAGAAACGGACCGTCTTTGGACGAACGATGGGTTAATATTTGATAGGTGGCAATGGTAACTGGCCGCACTTCTCTTTTTTCACCGGAATATTCACCCACTGCCTCCCCAGCCAAATCTGTTCGCTCCAGCAATTCATCCATCCATTGCCTTACGGACGTTGTATTTGAAGTTAAAATCAGAGTTTCACATTGGAGACTTTCAAGTACTGCTACTCCTACAATTGTCTTCCCTGCGCCACAAGGCAGCACCACCACACCGCTTCCCCCTTGTCCTTCTGTCCCTTGAAACAGCTGAACGGCCTCCTGCTGATATTCACGTAAGCCAAATGAATCGTTTGCCGAATCAGCCTTGCAGGTATCGTGATTCTCCTTCCAGGTCAAGCTAAGCGCTTGCCCTTCATGATATCCGGCGTAGTCGAGAACTGGATAACCCAATTTCATCAGCTCTTGTTTTAAAAGTCCTCTGTTCTCCGCAGGGCACGAGCATTCCAGAGGATTTATTCTCAGTAGACCCAACGCTTTTAGACCTTGTTCATCACTCAATTCATCCAAAAGCTCAGGAGCATCCGCTCTTAACATAACGACCTCATTCTGAGTCTCTTGGCCATGAAGAGTCAGCTTTCCATATCTGGACAAAAGAGTTTCGATTTCCTCCTCCAGTCCTGTGGGAACACCCCAGCGTGCAAGGTGATGCAGGCTAGTGATAATCTCCTCAGCAGTATAATTAAGCGCAGCTGCATTCCAAAGAGATAAAGGGGTAATTCGGTAGGTATGGTAAGCAGGAGGACTTTTTATCAGCTCCGCGAAGGTCCCTAGCTTTTTCCTTGCCACCTCAAAATCCGGATGAGCACATTCCAGTAAAATTGTCCGGTCCCTGCGTACGATGCACGCTCCTGATCCATTCATAGCTTTTCCTCCCTAGTGTTCAAGTAATTTAAGCTTGCGCTATGTAATTTTGTTTATTTTCATATAACAGGAAAAAGCCCATCCCCGCATAACGGTCATGAGCTTCCCTATCTGACTATTTAATGTAAATGCTGCTGCGAAATATCATGGAGGGCTTCACCAGCTTCATCCGCAAAAATATCGCGCACAGCCAGATCTCCAATCGACACTACGCCCACCAGCTTCTGGTCACGTGTCACCGCCAGCCTGCGAATTTGCCAGCCAGCCATTAACTCTGCAGCCTCATCTACTGAAGTATTCTCCGAGACGGTCTGAATCTCTTTGCTCATTACAGTTTCCACTGAGGTTGAACCAGGATGTTTAGCCGCATAACCTCTAATCACGAGATCGCGGTCAGTAATTACACCGAGCAGTGTCTTATGTTCTTCATTATCAACAACAGGTATAAATCCAGTGTCATAATCTCGCATTTTCACGGCAACTTCATACACATTATCTTGCAGCGTAACCGTTGCAGGCTCCTTCGTCATAACCTCTTTCACTGTCTTCAAGAATGAACCCTCCTAATCATGGTCTCCATGTTATGGGAATAGGTTCTCCTCTATGAAACGAAATTATACGATTGTGTTCTCACGCATACAGGAATTCGCCATAGCAATGAGCAGCTTCATTCCGTGCAGCATGGCATCTTCGTCAAAATCAAATTTGCTGTGATGATGTGGATAGTCAGCCTCTTTATCCGGATTTCCGGCACCCACAAACATAAAGCAGCCTGGAATCTCCTTAACATAATAGGCAAAATCCTCAGCTGGCATCAGCTTTTCCATCCGAATCACTTCAACAGATTCTCCTAAAGCCGCTGGGGCCACCTCGAAAAACCGCTGCACTTCACCATCGTGATTTACGAGGGGAGGATATCCCATAACGTAATCTATCTTAGCTTCTGCCCCGTAAGCGCTGGCAATAGAAACGGTCATTTCTTCGATTCGCTGGCGTATCAAATGCCGTGTCTCCTCGTCGAATGCCCGCACTGTCCCTGTGATCCGGCATTGCTCGGCAATGACATTCTGGGCGAATCCCCCTTGAATGGTTCCTACACTGAGTACAGCAGGCTCCAGCGGGTTCACAGAGCGGCTTACAATGCTCTGAAGCTGGGTCACCAGCGCCGCTCCCGCCACGATGCTATCAATGGTACGGTTCGGCATGCCGCCGTGTCCGCCTTTGCCAATGATATCTATAAAAAACTCGTCCGCAGACGCCATCAACGGTCCCGGAGCACTCCCTACAGTTCCCATAGGCAATGGAGTCCACAGATGCAGACCATACACCGCATCCGCTCCTTCTAACATGCCTTCGGCAATCATTCCCTGCGCCCCTCCTGGGCATACTTCCTCTGCGGGCTGAAAAAGAAAACGCAGCTCCCCTTCCAGCTCCTCAAGCCGGCTGCTGTAGTAAGAGGCTACACCGAGCAGTATGGAAGTGTGACCATCATGTCCACAGGCATGCATTACCCCTTCATTTTGCGAAACGTAATCCTTCTTGTTCTCCTCTTTAATAGGTAGGGCATCCATGTCCGCACGAAGAACAACGGTTTTCCCCGGCCGCTTTCCCCGTAGTGTGCCAAGCACACCATACCCTGTCTCGCTTCTTCTGACTTCAATTCCGAATTCGGCTAACTTATCTGCTATAAATGCTGACGTTTCCTTTTCATGAAAAGACAACTCCGGATGACGATGCAAATGGCGTCTCCATTCCACGATCTCCGGCATGAGCGAATCAACCGCTAAGCTCTTCAAGTTCTCCATCCCCTTCTCGATAAACCCGCATCCATAGCAAGCGATAGCAGTCCTGTTCACTTTGTTTCAGCCGCGAACGACTATAATTCTTTTATTGTAGCAGAAACGCAAAAAACTGGGTATTGTTAGGCACTGCCTACTCTTGCACAACCTTTAGAAACATACTATCATGAGGTAGAACATCAGCAATCGGATCAGAAATTCATCATTATACTTCATAAGGGGGATATGCGTGCTATGATTTTTGAGAACACGGGCCTCGTAGGATTGAAGAGTGATCTTCTCTATCTGGACGAGAGTGCCACAAAAGCTGGCTTCATCCGCTGGCAATGGGAATACTATCGTGCCACTTACGACTGCAAAATTGAAGACCCACAGGATGGTGGCGAATACTTCCTACGCATTAACACTCGCGCTGTCGAGGGAAAGCTAGAGAAGTCTGATGCCGTACTTGCAATTGAAGCCGTATACTTAGGAAAAGCAACCTTCCCTCATGGCCTGGAATATGAATCTCCGGTGCCAAAACCAGTATTGGACACTGCTGCTAAGCGGATTTTTGAATTAAAGCAGCTGTTAGAGGCTTGAGTAACAGAAAGGGAACGACGAAACAAAATGTCAGCCTGCCCAAAAGAGGAACACCCGATTTCCAACTACTTATCTTAACACTACTACTTGTGGGTTTCGGTCTAGTCATGGTCTTCAGTGCTAGCTCAAGCTTAACCTTAGCAAGCCCGAAGTTCGGTAATGACCCTCTATATTTCATTAAACGCCAAGTGATATGGATCGTACTCGGAACCGTTGTTATGTTTATAGCTATGAACATTCACTACAGTAAGTTTAAGAAGTGGTATGTACCTATTTTTATCATCACCGTTATACTTCTGCTCGTGGTAGCCTTCTCTGAAAAAATTAATGGTGCCAAGAGCTGGCTTAGTATCGGGAAACTTGGAATTCAGCCCACCGAATTAGCCAAAATATCGATTATCCTGTATATCTCAGCACTCATCACCAAAAAAGGTGAACGGTTTAGAGATTTCCGTACAGGATATATCCCTGTAATGGTCATCGTGGGTATTGTTGCCGGACTTATAATGATGCAGCCGGATTTAGGTTCTTGCCTCATTCTCGTAGCTACCAGCGGACTTGTTATTTATGCCGGTGGTGCCAGCATGAAGCATATTCTGGGCTCTATAGCACTGCTAGTGCTGGGTGTAGGACTAGTTATAGGCGCCAAAGCAGCGATTGATTCCTTATCTCCATCCGATAAAGCTACTGACACTCAGGATTATAGAAAAGGTCGTATCGTTGCCTTTTTAGATCCTTATCAGGTTGCTGAGGGTGATGGTTATAACATTATTCAATCCTTAACCGCTCTTGGCCAAGGTGGAGTAAGTGGTTCCGGCTTCGGCAAAAGCATTCAAAAGCTGGACTATCTAAAATACCCTTATACGGACTTTATCTTCCCCGTAATTGGTGAAGAGTTCGGCTTTCTGGGGACCTCCATATTTTTGATGTTATATCTGTATTTTATCTGGCGAGGTATTCTAATCGCTTTAAGGTGTAAGGATCCCTTTGGTACGCTCGTCGGAATTGGGATTATGGGCCTCATAGCCATTCAGGCCTTTGTCAATATCGGCGGTGTAACCAATACAATCCCTCTTACCGGCGTTACCTTGCCGTTTATCAGCTACGGGGGCTCTTCACTCCTTGTCAGCATGCTGTGCATGGGAATTATGCTAAGCATCTCAAGAGAAACCAACCTGCCTGCCAAAGAGGAAGTAACGAAATCTGTAACAACGGTTAGACAGGTTCGTTCCCGGTAAGCTTTATAAAGCCGGAGGTTAGGGAATATACACATAAAAAAGCAGCCCAGGGAATTAACCTTGGACTGCTTTTTTGTGTACAAGTTTTTTAAGAGATTTCATCATTCTTGAAAGCTACGCCTTCAACTTTGACATTTACCTCAACAATATGAAGTCCAGTCATGCTCTCCACAGCTTCACGTACGTTCTGCTGAAGCATCCGGCACACTTCGTGGATCGGTGTTTCATAGAGAACGATAATACGTAGATCTACTGCTGCTTCCAGCTGTCCTACTTCAACGGTAACGCCCTTCTGAACGTTCTTACCGCTTAGACGTTTCGCCCAGCCTTCTGACAGGCCACCAGACATGGCTGCAATTCCCGGAGTCTCCAAGGCAGCCAAACCGGCAATTTTTGAGACGACGTCATTTGAAATTCGTATATTTCCCATTTCCAGTTGAAGTTGTTCTGCCATGCCATATCCCCCCTACACTCATTATCAATTATTGTAATTCCAAAACAGGCTAAAAAGCAAATCACTTTATCGCTTTCTCGTTTACACCTAGGAACAATTTGGGTATATTGATTATGAATTCAATCTAAATACATAGATAGGAGTGTCCTTTACATTGAAAAAATGGATTTCACCATCACTGATGGGTATCACCTTTATCCTTAGTGCAATCGGCCATTATGCCGATTGGGATCATACCCTGCAGTTCATACTCTCAGCAATCGCTGTGGTGTTTGTGGCTGGATTTCTCGGCCGGGCCACTGAAAGTGTAGCTCATTACGCGGGGCAGCGACTGGGCGGTTTCCTTAACGCCACCTTCGGCAATGCTGCTGAGCTAATCATTGCCTTCTTCCTGGTCAAGGAAGGATTGTTCGACATGGTCAAAGCCAGTCTTACCGGTTCTATTATCGGCAACCTGTTGCTTGTTCTAGGATTGAGTATTTTCGCCGGCGGGATGAAGTTCAAAGTTCAGAACTTCAACGTAACCCTTGCCGGAATGAATGGCTCCCTGATGATCGTTGCCGTCATTGCCTTATTTGTTCCCGCTATGTTCTTTACCACCCACTCTATTACGGAGAAGGATACGGATGTGCTCAGTTTAATCGTTGCCGGGCTGCTCATCGCTTCGTACATAGCTTGGCTAATCTTTTCCATGATCACACATAAGAAACATCTAGAGGACGTTACAGAAGAGGGTAAAGAAGAATTAGCTCATGAACATGCCCCTGCTTGGTCCAGAAACAAATCCATCCTTTATCTCGTGCTTGCCACTGTAATGGTAGCCTTCGTGAGTGAGTGGCTGGTAGGAACGTTAGAGACTTTAACAGAACGTTTCGGATTCAGCGAGCTGTTTGTAGGTGCGTTCCTCGTAGCCATCATCGGTAATGCCGCAGAGCATAGTGCAGCCATTATGCTGGCCATGAAGAACAAAATCGGTGCGGCAGTAGAAATTGCGGTTGGAAGCAGTCTGCAAATCGCCCTGTTCGTAGCACCTGTCCTAATCTTCGCCAGTTATTTCATGGGTGATACAATGGACATTGTTTTTACGACCATCGAAATTGTCGCCATCGGTGTAGCTGTCTTTATTGCCAAATCAATTACCCAGGACGGCTCGACTAACTGGTATGAGGGCCTCTTGTTATTAACGGTCTACCTAATTTTAGGAGTCTCCTTCTACCTCGTATAATCATTATTAACCATAGTACACAACAAAAAGCGCACATGAGCGATTCGTCCTCATGTGCGCTTCTATAAATACTTAAGAAACCGATATTTATTCTTCCTTCGCTTTGTTGTTCAAAGCCTCGTAGAGTACTGCTAAGTTACGCTCCAGCTTACTTAGTACCATTTTACCAGTAATTTCTGGGACCAAACCTGCTCTAACCGCAAAATCCACTTCTCTGGAGAAACCGTACATCTGGGTATCCAGCACTTCCTCATAGAGAGGGCAGTAGCGTGTTGCCAGATTCTCCATCTGCACTTCTATAAGTTGCTGAATTTTATCGGCATCTTCTTGTAGAAGATTGATTGCTTTAAGATTATACTGTTCCTGTAATTCCGATGAAGTCATGCCTCTATCCCCCCCATGTCCAAAAGTTAAGCTGCTTTTACTATTTTACTTAATATTAGACGAAATCCGGTATCAATACAACAATTCAGTTTATACTAACCATATATTTAAAAGAACCTGCTGCGTTATCCTATCAAGTTTCATATCTACTTCTAGAAAAAACGCCCCACCGAAAACCGGTAGGACGTTTTTAGCACGACTATTACTCAGCAACAACTGTGAATTTCAAACCGTGTTTTGCAAACACTTCAGTCATTGCCTTCTTAGCTTCTTCAGCATCTGCCCCATGAACATGAAGCTCATAGCTTTGGCTGGATACCAAAGTAGTGAACAAACCAAGGATACTTTTAACATCAATGTACTTGTTGTCCGCTTGAAGAACGATTGAAGAGTTGAACTGGCCTGCCGTTTGGGCAATATCGACAATTGCCGCATTGTTACTGGACATAGAAATCCCTCCGCAACTTGATTATAAAACTTTAGTCTTTTGTTATCATTTCTTATGATACATTGAATCCGCTTACTTGTGCAAGGAGTTTTCTTGTTATTACATTTTATTTCAAGTTTTCAGGATTCAGACCTTCGAGTTCCGGCAACACAAAAATTCCATCCTTACGGATCAATACATCATCAAAATAAATTTCTCCGCCGCCATAATCTGGACGTTGGATCAACACAAGATCCCAGTGAATGGAGGAGCGGTTACCGTTATCTGTAACATCATATGCTTGTCCTGGCGTAAAGTGCAGGCTGCCTGCGATTTTTTCGTCAAAAAGAATATCATTCATCGGGTGAAGAATGTAAGGGTTAAAACCAATAGCGAATTCGCCAATATGACGTGCGCCGTCATCTGAATTCAAAATTTCGTTCAAACGGGCGGAGTCATTGCTGGTGGCTTCAACAATTTTTCCGTTCTCGAATGTAAATTTGATATTTTCAAAGGTCACTCCATTATATACTGACGGTGCATTATAGCTGATCGTTCCATTTACAGAATCGCGAACCGGGGCGCTGTAAACCTCGCCATCCGGAATATTTTTTTGCCCGGAGCATTTCTCTGCACCGATTCCTTTAATCGAGAACTTAAGATCTGTTCCAGCACTCAAAATATGTACCTTATCCGTTCTGCGCATGAGATCAGCTAAAGCATCCTGAGCCTTGTCCATCTTGGCGTAATCCAAATTGCACACTTCGAAATAAAAGTCCTCAAACGCTTCAGTGCTAATATTCGCAAGCTGAGCCATGCTCGCATTCGGATAACGCAGTACTACCCACTTCGTATGCTTCACACGTTGTTCGCTATGCACTGGATGAGAGTACAACGAGTTATACAATTTCATATTTTCTTCAGGAACATCGGACAGATCGTTCACATTCTCACCTGCACGAATCCCGATATAACAATCCATTTGCTTCATCCGGTTCAAGTCAATTTCAGCCCATGTCTGAAGACTCTCACGAGTTGCGTATTTAAGCATGCTGCGCAGGACTGTACGATCTGTTAATTGTACAAAAGCATGACCGCCGGCCTTACCGATTTCCTCTACAACAGCTTTGATTAAATCTCTTTCATTGCCAATCATTTCGACGAGCACGTTCTCGCCTGGCTGGACATTTACGGAATAACCGACTAGGTTAGCTGCCAGCTTTTGAATTCTGGGATCTTTCATTGTGTATTCTTCCTTCCTCTGTCTAAAAAATAAGCAAGCTTTTCTATTGTAGCACGCCCTGTATGGAGCGCAAGACCTGTAGGATAATGTGAAAATCAACGAAAGCCTGAAAAATTCACCTGCGATACATAAGTTTCGTTATCAGATTTATCCCCTGCTTCCGAGTAGGTAACCTTACGATTTAAGGTAAGCTTTCTAGGCAGATTATGTTTTGTATCAACGGTTAAATGGTAGACAGTCTCAACATTAGCTTGTTTCAGCTTTTGCTGTAATTCATTATTTTTCTTCTCCCATAGCTCCACCAAAGCTTGTGTAACCGCCTGATCGCTCTTTGTTATTTTTCCAGCAGAATCTGGTGTTTCAGGTCGAAGGTCTTGCATCTCTTTTTCCAATTCAGCAGTCAGCTGCTTTCTGGCCTCAGCAGGCGTCAGCTCGATCCGCAGCACATTTGTCCCTCTGCCTGCACCCGCATCTTCAGTCACATTAGCCTCCATAGATTGCAGCTCCTCCAGCTGTTTCAACGGATTAAGCAAAGCAAGCGGATTTCCGTCCTCAGAGGAACCTTCAGTGGTCAACGCTACCCATTCCCCCTCTTTTTTCTCTAGCTGACTATGAAAAGCTTTCATAGAAGTAATGCTGCTTTTTAAATCTTTAGCGCTATTTGCTGCTTTTTTAGTGGATGAGGATCTATCAGGAAGCAGTGTATACAGATTGACCTTCTTATGGTCCTGTACTGTGCCTTCGTAAAATATCATGGATTCCGGAACGGTCTTTCCACCTTTTGTAAGCATGGTTGACCCTTTAAAAGTAACCCCGTCGCTGCCCGTTATACCCGCTAACACCAAACTTAGATCTTCCTTGGCTGGTTTGTCTCTAATAACGCTGCAACCGCTGTTGAACACGCAGGACAAGGTGAAGATCATAAGAACTAACCCCTTCAGTAATAATGACTTTCTCACGGTCATCAGGCCTTTCTTGGAGTATTTTACTTTACAGCCCACTATAGGGTTCTCCCTTCCTGCGCGCCTTATACAGATGCAAATACGTTGCTGCTATCGGTTTCCATACATTGCTCTAGGCTTTAGCTTATGCGCGTTCGTCGCTTGCTTTCGAATGTCAGTACATTATCACCTTCAGACTCACGAAGTTACCGCTGCCAGTTGCCGCGCCGTTGAAGCTTTCGGACACAGCTGACCTTAATCGCAGCATTTCCCGATATTTCCCATACAACGGACTCCAGCGCAGCTATTGCACCGAAAAGCCTCAGATATGCCCCTCTTACTAAGCAATAGTGTCTCTGGTGTCCGAAAACATGCTCAAAAGGCGAACATCACGCATATAGCGTCATCTGAGTCCGCAAGCCTCGCAGCATGATAGATACACAGTCGAAGCAGCCAACCAACTATCAAAAACAATGACCAGCGACCTTCCAATTACGGGAGAACCACTGGTCAAATGCCGATGCGCGAATATTACCGCTGCCAGTCGCCACGCCGTTATCTCTATCGGACACAGCTGACCCTTAACGCAGCATTTCCCGATAGTTCCCATACCAACGGACTCCAGCGCAGCTATTGACCTTAAAAACGCACAAAATGAGTCCTTTTCCAAACAATAGCGTCTCTGGTGTCCGAAACCTTGCTGAAAAAGCTAAAATCATGCCAATAACGTCATCTGGGTCCAAATGCATCGCAGCGGCATGTTTGATACACAATCGAAGCAGCCAGCCCATCTGCCAAAACAAAAAAGCAGCGGCTCTCCAATAACGGGAGAACCGCTGCTCTGCTATCATTTTTACTTATGAGGCAATCCCTTCACACCGCTGCCATTCTCTTTAGTGTCAACGATCACTTGGTTACGCCCATTGTTCTTAGCTTTATACAGTGCCATATCTGCTCGATAGAACAGGGATTCGACGCTTACACGTTCGTCCATCCAGCTCCATTCTGCTATACCGCAGGACACTGTTACATTAGGTTCGGTCTCGTTCATCACCCGCTTGCGAATACGCTCAGCTACATTTACTGCCTGCTCTACTCCCATTAAAGGTAAATAAACCGACAGCTCTTCTCCACCCCACCTCGCAGCAATATCCCCTTGACGGATGGAGGACTTCACAATTTCACTGACCTCTTTTAAGATCTTGTCACCCTTTTGATGACCATAGGTATCATTCACCATCTTGAACTGATCGATATCCACAACAATTAAGCAACCGCAAAAATCTGTAGACTGCCGTTCCTTTATTTCTTCGTCCAGATAATGACGAGCATAAAGTCCAGTTAGGCTATCTCTGTTCGCTAAACGTCTAACTTCGGCATGCAGCCTTGCGTTCCCCACAGCTAGTCCAATATGTCCCGCCATCGCTTGAAGCAATCTGTAATTGTCATAAGAGAAATAATGGGCATCACGATGCGCCAACATGATGGCACCACGCACTTCACCACCTACACTTAAAGGTGTGGCAATCAGCGACTGCGACCCGGTAGCATTCATTAAACGAGAAGTAGTATTAGGATTATCTATGTAGTTAGACATGATTAATGATTCCCCAGTAGTATAGACCTTCCCGCCTAAACCTTGTCCTACTTCTAAAATTTCATTTTGCAAGGAGGAATGATTGCAAGCAATAACCTCTAGCCCGCCCTTTTCTTCGTTCATATGTAAAATACAGCAGTAGTCTGCGCCAAACATCTCCAACAGCTCTTCAAACGCAAATTGAAAAATATCTCCTAAGCGCAAGCTTTGATTCAGCCGTTGTGTAAGTTCGTTACTCATACGCAGCTCACGAATGAGCTGATTGGAGCGTTCATACAGCTTGGCATTCTCAAAAGCAGTACCTGCGGTATCCGCCACCATCGAGAGAAACCGTAAATCTACATCCATAAAGATCGAGTTATCCATCACCATGTGGAATACGCCATAAACCCCTTGCTTCCCGCCTAGCGGAAGACCAATTTCTACAATGTGTTGATCTTCAGTATTGGTGTTCAAAGCAACACGGCCGTCTTTGAATGCTCTAGCGCAGACATCATCACTGGACATCTGAAACGGTAAAGGTTTGACCTGCGGATGAGTGCTGCGGTGATCTTGCGACATAAACAGCTCAAGCCTGGCACCAGGGTACATTGCAGAGATGCTATCAATAACCTCCGTAAGCACGGCGTTCACATCAATATTGTCATGCATCCGCTGAACGATCTGAAATAACAAGGAGCGGCGATTACTCTCACGTTCAGCATGTAGATGAACACTCGCAAGATCAGTTACAAAAATATGTTCAAACTTATGATAGAAAATGGTCCGGAACTGCAAAGATATAGCCTCAGCAGTATCTCGTCCACCCATTAAATATTGTTGTGTCGGCATAGCACAGCCCAGGAAGGCAAAAATTTCTTTGTCAACACGTGTGATGAGCGGTATAGTAAAAAAGCTCATATCCTGACCCTGCACCGTAAGTTGAACAGATGAGGTTGCGCCAGAAAGTAAACTAGCTGCAGCCGCTTGCTCCCATTGGTGCCTCCATCGTTCTTGCTGATCGGCAATATTAGCAAAATATCTGCCTTCAAAATTCAGCACACACCAATCCCATGATTTAGCAAATGGTAGAGCCTCTAGCCCATCGATCCATTCCTCGAAGCTGTCTGCAATCAGATTGGCCAAATATGGGAAGTCATGGGACACTATTTCCGTTTCCCTAAGCCAGGCGGTGGGATCTTCGGAATCTCTACTAGCGTGCAATTTGTCCTGTATCAGCATACGACTGTCTTGAGAAGCGTATGCTTTCTGTTCTGACATAACGAAGATCCCCTTTGCTTCTCAATTAAGAAAAAAAACCTTCCCAATTAACATCTAATTAACTATATTTTACTCCCTTTCTTTGTGTATTGCATTATATTTTCCTTATTTCCGGGATTTTTTTTAGGACCAAAGAACTAACGACAAAGAATGACAAAAACTCTTTTAATATGCGCTTGACTTTATATACTACTTTCATATAATATTTATTGTTGAACAAGACTGTAACAAGTCTTACTTGGGCGTAACGTTGTGTCACCCTCACGCATTTCGTTACTGCCAGGGCAGCGGCTGAACTTCCCTGGTAGTGTGGAAGCCAATAATGCTAATCACGGATACGAAATGCGGCGCAAATAGAGCCCTAACCTGAAATTTCAAATATAAAGGAGTCTACTATAACATGGCACGTTACACCGGACCTAAATTCAAACTCAGCCGCCGTCTGGGCATTTCCCTTAGCGGTACAGGCAAAGACCTGAAACGCCCTTTCCCACCAGGACAACACGGCGCTAACCAACGCAGAAAAGTAAGTAACTACGGAATGCAGCTTTTGGAAAAACAAAAACTGCGTCACATGTACGGCTTGGGAGAGAAACAATTCCGTACTCTCTTCGCTAAAGCACAAAAACTTCCAGGTCTTGCGGGCGAAAACTTCATGTTCTTGCTTGAAAGCCGCTTGGACAACCTAGTTTACCGTCTTGGATTTGCTAACTCCCGTGCTGGAGCACGTCAGTTGGTATCCCACGGACACGTAACTGTAAACGGCAAAAAAGTCGACATCGCTTCTTACCGTGTAAGCTTGGGCGACGTTATCGGTCTTCGTGAGAAGAGCCAAGGCATGGCTTCCATTAAAGAAGCTCTTGCTAACCGTAACCACCTTCCAGCTTACCTGGAATATGCTGAAGGATCTTTCGAAGGTAAATATATTCGTTTGCCAGAACGTTCCGAGCTTTCCCAGGATATCGATGAGAAACAAATCGTCGAGTTCTACAACCGTTAATATCTCGCTTTTAGCGGGTATGACCGAAGCCTCCGGATTAATCCGGGGGCTTTTTGTTATGTCAATATCCTAAATTCCATGCCGTTGGTAAAAGGTTTCGCTTCCGCAAATCATCCCCTAAATTACTTTATTTATAATTTTTGCACAAAAGTCGAATCTTAAGACCATGAGAATCAGGTAGAAGCGCATTCAAAAACGCCAATTTATGCTATAATAATTCCGTTAAAAGGAGGAATTATCGTCGATGGCTCAAGAGAACAAGAAAAAAAACGCTAAGAAGCCTTCACCCCGCAGATCCGCCCTAAGCAGGTTCGGTTCTGTAGTTAAGTGGATGTTTATTCTTGGAATAATAGGCGTTCTATTTGCCGGTGGTGCTGTAGCAGGCTATGTCGCTTCCATTGTGAAGGATGAACCTGTTCGCTCCGAAGAAATGATTCAGCAGCAGGTCAGTCAAAATGCGATCACCGGATTCGCTTATTTCCGAGACGGCGCACCGATCGGCCAGCTTCGGACAGAAGAAGACCGAAGGCTCATTGAATTCAACGATATCCCCCAGCTTATTATCGATGCAGTTCTCGCTATAGAGGACAATAATTTTAATGAGCATAATGGCGTGGATTTCAAAGGCACCTTGCGTGCCGTCAAACAAAAGCTTCTCAATGAATCCGTTCAGACCGGAGGCAGTACACTCACCCAGCAGCTCGCAAGACGTGTATTCCTGAATCTGGATCGGACAGAAGATCGCAAAGTAAAAGAAATTCTACTTTCTCTTAGATTGGAACGCTTCTTGACCAAGCAAGAAATATTAACGGCTTATCTGAATAAGGTTCCTTTCGGCAACGGTTCGAATGGCTACAATGTATTCGGAATTAAAGCAGCAGCCAAGGGGATATTCGGTCTAGACGATCTGGACAAATTAAATGTCGCTCAAGCAGCGTATTTGGCTGGTCTTCCGCAGCTCCCTTCCACTTATTCTGCATTTAATGGCATAGGTGAATTCAACGAAAAAGCTTTCAACAGAGCTATGGACCGTCAACATCTTGTACTTCGTCGTATGCTTGAGGAGAATAAGATCACTACCTCTCAATATGATGAAGCCCTTCAATTTGATATCAAGAGTTCTCTGGCGCCGCACACCAAAAAAGCCTATGCTACCTATCCATACCTGATGATGGAGACTGAGCGTAAAGCATCCGAGATCCTTCTATCATTGAATGAAGAGAAAAATGGCACAACGGATGCCAATAGCACTACTGACAATGCCGTGTTACTTGAGGAAGCAAGACAGCAGCTCATGACCGGCGGTTATCGAGTCTACACAACCATTGATAAAAAAGTTTACAATGCAATGCATAGTGTCTCAGAAGACAGCAATAATTTTACTAAAGACAGCAAAACCAAAGGCATGGAACAGACGGCTGGCATGTTAATCGATAACAAAAGCGGAGCCATTCTCGGCATGATTGAGGGTCGCGACTTCAATATTGAGCAGATGAATTATGCTACCCAAATGATCCGTCAGCCCGGATCGACTATGAAGCCAATTTCAGCTTATTTACCAGCCTTAGATGCAGGGCTGATTCAGCCTGCCGGGATTGTGGATGACGCGCCAATTATTCTAAAGGACGGCGGAAAAGGATTCCACATTCCTAAGAATGCTAATAATCGCTATCAAGGTCTGGTCACTGCCCGTTACGCACTTAACAAATCGCTCAACTTGCCTGCGCTTAAGCTGTTTAATGAAAAGGTCGGAATAGAGAAATCTTGGGCCTTTACTAAAAAGCTGGGGATCACCACCCTCACAGATGATGATTACAGCGCGCAGACTGGGGTTATAGGCGGTCTCAAATATGGTGTATCCGTAGAAGAGTTAACCAATGCTTATTCCGCTATCGGTAACCAAGGGGCCTTTAATGATGCCTACATGATTGAGAAAATCGTCAATTCAGAGGGCAAAATTATCTATCAGCACAAGGTTAATCCAGAGCAAGTATTCTCTAAGCAAACAGCTTACCTAATGACAGATATGCTGCGAACTGTAATTACAGAGGGTACAGCCAGCACAGTAAAAAGAGAATACAAACACTCAAAAGAAATTCCGATTGTCGGTAAAACTGGATCTACCCAGAATTATGGAGACGTATGGTTTATGGGCTATACTCCTGATGTCACACTTGGAATGTGGGTCGGCTACAAAGAGCAAATCAACACCCTTACGGGAGACACACAAAAACGTCAAGCCCAAACATTATGGGCAAAAGTGTTGAATGCTGTCATTGATAAGCAGCCGGAACTATTCGTCACAGACAAATTTGCACAACCTGAGGGAATTATCAAAAAGACAGTTTCCGCATATAGCGGCAAACTGCCAACATCCCTGACTGATAAATTCACAACGGATATATTTAATACAAAATATGTGCCAAAAGAGAGCGACGACGGGATTTCCAAAGCCAAGTATATTACTTACAAAGGCGTCAATTATATCCCATTGGAAGGTACTCCAGAGGAGTTCCTAAAGGAAAAAATCGTCGTTAAACGTGAGAAGCCGATACAGGAACTAGTCAAAGAACTCCTGGCTGCCTTCCCTAAGATGAAGGATCATAAATCACTGGAGTATTATATGCCAGCCGATGCCAAGACGGATTTCCCAACAGAAGTTGATCCACGTGTGGACGATGGGGCTTCCCCTGCTGCTCCTGGAAATGTTAACGTCTCTTATAGCACTGGTAAAGCGGTCATCAGCTTCTCCGCTAGCAGCTCGGCAGATGTTGTGGGATACCGCTTATATCGTTCATTAAACGGAGGTTCTTTCCAGAAGCAATCTATACTCATGGCAGATGAGAACAAGGTATTTACGCCGGGTACACCTGCAAGTGCTAATGCTACCTTCTATGTAACCGCCGTAGACGTGGCAGGTAATGAGACGGCTTCTGGCAGCGTTGCTGGAGGGATTACCCCAACACCAGAAGCAACTCCTACACCTGATCAACAACCTGGTACAGAGCCGCCTACAGAGCCTGAGACGACACCAGGAGACATTATTGAGGATCCAGGTAACATTCTCCCGCTACTACCGACGGAAACACCAGCCGGCGGAGGTAACAGTACTGGAGGCAGTAATAATCCCACAGCAGGTAATAATACAGGGACACGTTAACCCGAAGTTCATTAAATAATTTCACACAGCAAAACACCGTTCCCATGAATTCATCCGGGAACGGTGTTTTTTCACAATTCATTCTAATCCTCAATCGTGGATAGATCTCCTGTCGGTAGATGCAGCTCCCATGCCTTCAGTACACGCCGCATGATTTTACCTGATCGTGTCTTCGGAAGTTTATCCTTAAACTCGATTTCCCGCGGGGCAGCATGTGCAGACAGACCCGCTTTGACAAAAGCGGCGATCTCCTCTTTCAAGGCAGCAGTTGGAGTATAACCTTCTCTAAGCGAAATAAAAGCCTTAATAATCTCCCCCCGCACAAGATCCGGTTTGCCGATTACACCCGCTTCTGCCACTGCCGGATGCTCCACTAATTTGCTCTCCACTTCAAATGGACCAATACGCTCACCAGAAGAGTTGATAACATCATCAATTCGTCCCTGAAACCAGAAGTATCCTTCGTCATCCATATAAGCTGAGTCGCCAGAAATGTACCAGCCAGGAATCCGGAAATATTCCTCATACTTTGTCTGATTGTTCCAGATCGTTTTCATCATGGATGGCCACGGAGTTTTTATCGCAAGATTCCCCATAGAAAAAGGCGGGAGAACATTTCCACGATCATCCAGAATCGCTGCTTCAATCCCCGGTAACGGACGCCCCATCGAGCCTGGTTTGATATCCATTGACGGATAATTACAAATCAATTGTGCCCCTGTTTCAGTCATCCACCAAGTATCATGAATACGCTGATTGTAAAATTTATCTCCCCACCGCACCACTTCCGGATTTAACGGTTCACCAACCGATAGAACATGGCGCAAACTGCTTAAATCAATCCCCTGTAAAGAGTGCTCCCCTGCACCCATCAACATACGAAAAGCTGTAGGTGCGCTGTACCAAACAGATACCTTATTCCGTTCGATTGTCTTATACCAATCCTGAGGACTAAAGCGGCCGCCTCTGACTACATTGGTCACCCCATTTAACCAAGGGGCAAATATCCCATATGAAGTTCCGGTCACCCAGCCAGGATCTGCCGTACACCAGTATATATCGTCTTGACGTAGATCTAGCACTACTCTACCTGTATAATAATGTTGAATCATTGCTCTATGCACGTGATAAACGCCCTTGGGCTTGCCTGTAGAACCAGATGTATAGTGCATAATAAGGCCATCGTCCAAATCAAGCCATTCTAAATTAAGATCAGCAGAAACGTTAGCCATCTCTTCTGCGAACCCTAAGTTTCCTTGCTCAATATCAGTTGCTCCACCTACTAGAAAAATATGACGCAGCTCAGGAAGCTCTTCTCGCTTGACCCGATGCAGCAATTCTGGCGTAGTTACCAGCGCAACAGCCCCACTATCCTCCAAACGATCTTTAACTGCTGTTTCCATAAAGGCTTCGAATAAGGGTCCTGCTATGGCTCCGATTTTGAGAATACCTAGCAGACTGAAATACAGTTCCGGTTGGCGAGGCATAAAAATAAATACCCTATCTCCTTTACCGATGCCATATTTACGCAATACATTTCCGAACCGGTTCGACCGCTCCTGCAGATCGGCAAATGTATAGGATTCTTCCCGTACAGTGTCACTGTAGAGTAGGGCCGTTGCCGCTCCCCGCCCTTCATCAACATGGCGATCAACGGCTTCATAAGCCATATTAACCTTGCCGGTTTCATACCATGAGAAATTACGTTCAACATCCTCCCACTCAAAATTGGCTACTGCCTCCGCATAATCAGACATATTGGAGCTCTGCACACGACCCGGCAAAATTTCGCTATGGACTTGACCCATCACTCTTGCCTCCCTCACTCGTTTGATTTAAGCTTTAAGGGTAAGACTCATGTTTTAAATAATGATGTCAATGCAATGAATGTGAATTTTTTATGTCTGAATCAGTATACCATAGCAAGCGTTTACATACCATTTTTTTGATCTGAAAGGAGCACTGTCATGGAGCATCGCAAAATCCCTATTTCCCATACTCTCTCCTATATGGGTAGAACGATAACTGTGAGCGGACCCCGATCTCCCGAGGACCTTGAAGCCCTGCATATGCATCAAGACCTAGATGCTTTCCGCAGGCCATTAGAGCAGCAAGAGGCGCTCGTAGAGATCGCCAGCTTGCCAGAAGGCCGTATAATTACCGCAGTAGAGAATGACGTTATAGTAGGCTATGTGACCTTCCATTATCCAGATGAAATGGAGTTATGGTCACAGGGTGGGATGGAGGATCTTATTGAGCTTGGAGCGATAGAGGTGAGTAATGATTATAGAGGGGCCGGACTAGGCCGGCTGCTGATTTCTACTGCTTTTGAGCGGGAGCAATTGGAGAATTGTATTGTTTTTACAACAGAGTATTACTGGCACTGGGATTTAAAAGGCAGTGGGCTGGACGTATGGGCCTATCGCCAAATGATGGAACGGCTGATGAAGACGGTTAATATGGTTTGGTATGCTACGGATGATCCAGAAATTTGTTCACATCCCGCTAACTGCCTAATGGTTCGTATTGGACAAGAGGTGCCCATGTCCTCCCAGGAGACCTTTGACAGAGTACGTTTTAGACAACGCTTCATGTATTGAGCATTAAATATGCTGCAGCATAAATTCTAATATGGAATGCGAGCGTTGTGAAGATTGTACTGTAAATTCCCTGAAATTCACCTCAGCTGATCCATCAGACTTATCTGACATGGAGCGAATGATGACAAAGGGCGTGGCGTTCATATGACAAACTTGGGCAACCGCCGCCCCTTCCATTTCCACACAAGCTCCATCCATTTGCTCTCTTAATTCAGCTACAATCTCCGCACTAGAAATGAATTGATCACCAGATAACACCTTGCCAATCAAGTACTTTTGACCTAGCTCATTGCATGCCTTCTCAGCAAGCTGTACTAGCGCAGGGTCTGCCTGGAAGACGGAAGTCTCCTGATAAGGAATTTCGCCTTTTGCGAACCCAAGCCTCGTAGCATCGATGTCATGTTGTACACATGTAGATGATATAACAATATCTCCAATATTCAATTCGGGATGTACTGCTCCAGCAACCCCCGTAAACAGCACACGGGATACGCCAAAATTATCAATTAGAATCTGAGTCGTAACTGCTGCATTTACTTTACCTACGCCAGATTTACAGAGCACTACGGATTTGCCTAATATGTTTCCTATGTAATATTGTATTCCTGCTTTAACTTTTGTCCGCTTGTCCTCCATACCCTCTAGAAGCAGCTTGATTTCTTCATCCATCGCTCCGATTAATCCGATGATTTCACTCACAGTAAATACCTCCCTTGATGATTTATTTAGCAAATAAAAACATAAAAAGCTCCATAAGGAGCTTTTTACGGAATAACTGTTCAGTTCTTAAATTACTTATTCAGATGATTAACCGACAAGCGGAGAATCGTTTCATGAGGCAGGATAACCCGCGGATTCTCAACGGTTTCTTTCTTCATAAGCTTGGTCAAAAGTCTCATCGCAACCGCGCCTAAATCGTACATAGGCTGAGCTACAGTTGTCAGCAAAGGACGAACCATCGAAGCCATACGAATGTTATCCACACTAATAATGGAGAAATCATCCGGTACCTTCAGACCTTCATCTTGAATACTGTGAATGGCGCCAATAGCCATTTCATCCGTTGCCGCAAAAATAGCGGTTGGTTTCTTCTTGAGTCCAAGGAAATACTTCATTGCTTCTACACCAGATTCATAGCGGTAGTTACCGATGCGTACCAAATCCTCTTGGTACTCGATTCCTGCCTGTTCCAGTGCTTTCTTGTAACCATGGAAACGTGCATATCCATTTGCAGGATCCTGCAGTGTGCCACTGATCATAGCAATCTCACGATGACCGTGACGAATCAATGTGTTCACAGCATCAAAAGCAGCGGTTTCATGATCGATGTCAACGGAAGGATAAGTTCCCTTCTCATCCCGTGTAGCACATAGAACAATCGGAACTGCAGAAGTCTGGAAAGCTTGAATATGTTCGTCAGTTACTGTACCCCCCATGAAGAGCAGACCATCGACCTGTTTCTCCAAAAGGGTATTAATGACACGAATTTCTTTCTCTTTACGCTTATCCGCGTTACACAATATGATATTGTAATGATACATGTTCGCGATATCTTCAATCCCGCGTGCAATTTCTGCAAAAATCGAGTTTGAAATATCAGGGATGACAACCCCAACGGTTGTCGTTTTCTTACTGGCAAGACCTCTTGCCACGGCATTGGGACGATATCCCAAACGTTCAATCGCTTCAAAAACTTTCTTCCGGGTCTGCGGTTTCACGTTAGGGTTATTATTCACAACCCGTGATACCGTAGCCATAGATACGCCTGCTTCTCGAGCTACATCGTAAATGGTTACCGTCAAATTACTCTCTCCATTGCGATAAATTTTATCGTTCGACTAATTAAAAATATGATACGACACTTTGTACATTTGTGCAATGATAACGCTTCATTTTCCTTTCAAAATTTCTTTCAAGGCTGAAAACGTCACCCTGGATTAAAATTGTGACCAGTGCTGGTTAACCTGTCCAAGAGCATCAATAATGTAACTTCTATCTATCGTAACAAAAAGTGAGTGAAAAATCCAACATTCCGTGAAAAATTTTCATTATTTTCACACAATTTTTTTATAATCTTCATTTTCAGTCATTTGGAAGGTTAATTGAGACAATCTTCGACTAGTTTCTTCCATCCAATGCTGGTCTGACAGCTTCTCAGCTAAACGATAAATATCGAGAAGCATATCGACCCGGCTCTGAATCCTCTCTCGGATTATCGTCTCTAGTTCTGATATTCCCCCTATTATAGTTTCTGACAAGGATTCTTTTAATACACTGGCCAATTCATTTCTCTCCGTAAACAAAAAATCTTTTCCCGGATCATCTCCACTGAGTTCTTTTACTACTTTGCCTAGATCTGCTTTAATAAACTGCAAAGGTTCATAACTAGCGCATTCTGGGCAGGTATAGACAGGAACATGCGTAATCTTCATCTTCGTATTAAAAATCAAAGAATGCATATGTAAGTTCATGAGGCCACCACAACTGCACAACTTCTCCATCAAATTATCTTTATACATCTTCTACACCTCTTGCACAAAATTAATAAAGTACAAAGTTTGACTTTTCAACTTCTATATTCGACTCCACTCGATTAAAACCCTCCTTTATTGCATATAATGATTAAATTGGCAATTTGTCTATATTTTACATCCCTAAAGATGACTTCATATTTTAAATTTGATAGAATAATGAAAGAATCATGGGAATAGAAAGGAGCTTAACTAAATGAGACTAGCCGGTAAAAAGGTCATAGCACTCGTAGACGATGAATTTGAAGATTTGGAGCTCTGGTATCCCGTGTATCGGGTGAGAGAAGAAGGTGCCGAGGTTCACTTGGCAGGTCTGGAAAAAGATAAGACATACATCGGTAAATATGGCGTACCTGCTAAAGCAGATTACTCCTGGGACGAGCTTAATGCCGCAGATTATGATGGGATTTTGGTTCCAGGCGGCTGGGCTCCTGATAAAATCCGTAGATACAGTGCCGTTCTAAAGCTCGTACAGGATTTTAATGCAGCGAAAAAACCGATTGGGCAGATCTGCCATGCAGGCTGGGTATTAATTTCTGCTAAAATTCTGGAAGGTGTAACCGTCACCTCTACGCTAGGCATCCGTGATGACATGGAGAATGCCGGAGCCATCTGGAAGGATGAGGCTGTAGTTACGGATGGACATATCATTTCCGCTCGCCGCCCGCCAGATCTTCCGCCATACGGTAAAGCCTTTTGCGATGCACTCGCTGGGGAATAAACAGTAGGAATTTAGTTTAAAATCAAACAAGCCCTGTTTCTCACAATTTGAGGAACAGGGCTTTTGATTTGAGGCTTTAAAATCCAGATGGTTATCTGATCCGCACAGAATCCGCCTCCATGATCATATTGGGATAATTTGTAAACCTAAAAGTCAAAGGTTGAGGCAGCTTTTCTTTGCCTACGTTAAGAAAATAAGTTATTGTAGTTCCCTTAGCGTCCTCACGGTATTCTCTATATCTAGAATAACCCTCAGAATCATGGACAAGCCAATGTCCGCTTCCAGCGCTATCCACAAAATTATCGTCTATCCCAAAACCAGTTGCTTCATGCAACTCCTCAACTTTTTTAGGAATCATTAAATCCAATACTATAATCCCCTTCTCCTCGTCCGCGGTCCGTTTAGAAATCGTGAGATAGTTATCCGGTGCCTTTAAAATCTGTTGTGTTTCCGTATTAATCACAAGTTCGACCTCCGATTGATCTAGAGCAGAGATTCCCTCAACTTCAAGTTTGACTGGATCATCAGGTCTCATATTGTCATTGTGGTAAATATTCGAACCACTTGCCCACATTAGTTCCTCTTGATGATCCCCTTTTCCGAGGACAAGCTTAGGTGAAAGCAAACTAAAAATCCTCATTGTATTCTCTCTGCCAAAGGTTTCCCGCATATAAATACCCGTAGGTCCAATATAAACCTGGTCCATTATAATTTTCTGTCCGCCGATAGACAGACTATCCTTCAGATCAACGAGCTCTCCTTGAAAATAATTGTTATCAGCTTCCAGTGGAATTTTGACATCCATTTCTTTTATATCCTTGTTATTAAAAACTTGACCAAGAGCATCTGGAAAAAGCGATAATGTGATATTCAACTCTTCTGGTATCTCATCCTGATATTTATCCCAGACGATTTGCTCATACATACGAGTCGTCCCAGGGAACCCAACCTCTTGTGCATTAGAAGTGCTAAACCCGCTGTATCCACTAAGGTGGTATTTATCCTCTGGTGTCTTTTTCAAAGACAAGCCAAAAAGCCGCATCTTCTGATCCGTATTGTTCTGGATTGTATATAGCACAGCAATGCCTCTTCGGTCTGCAAGGATTCCATTAACAGTCCATGTTATCCCGTCCACCTCAGGAGAAGAGATATTTACCTGCTTCATCATCCCCGCATCAAGTGCTGATTTAATCGTCAGATTATTAGTAATAACGGGTCTAAACACTTCAAGCTGACCCCAGCTTTTTGGAGGTAATTGCGCACGTACGGGATTTATCATCTGATTTGCCCAAGGCACAATTATAAGTAAGGCGAATGTCAAGACCACCAATACAACAACAGCGTACCTTTTTCTAAAAGACAAACGTGTACGGTTCCCTTGCTGCATCCCCTTGCGGATCGCGGTGTCCAGTTTTACATCCAGAATTTCTTCTGCCTCCGCATCGATTTTCTGAAAATAATCCTTAAGCAGTTTTTCTTCAGATTCAGCCATAAAACAGCTCCCCCTTCCGCTTCATTTTGTCACGCAGTTGTTTTAATCCTTTATTCAGCCATGTCTTCACTGTACCCTCTGGTTTATCCAGCACCTCTGCAATCTCAGCAAGGGTCATATCCTTGTAATATTTGAGCACCAGCACTTGGCGATACTTGGGTTTCACTCCATCCAGCGCTTGTTCCATGTCCAGTCTGCGGTCACTTTTCATCTCCATGATCCCCTCATCACTTCGAGCAGCTTCTGGGACTGTATTCCTCTTTCGGCGCTTCAGCTCATCATTACAGCAATTAATCAAAATACGTGTTAACCAAGGAGCGAATCGCTCTGCGTCTTTTAAGCTTTTTCGTTTAATCCATGCGCGGCAGGTTGCCTCCTGCAAAACCTCCAGCGAATCCGCTTCATTTCGCAAATAGCTGTAGGCAATGCTATAAAGTTTTCTTTTCTGTCCAGCCACTTGCTCATAAAACAGCTCTTCATCCGTAGCGGCCATTTCCATTTCGTCATTAATAATGTGATCCATTATCGGCCTGCCTCCCCCCTTGCCTTTATTCCTAAATCAGTTCTGTGTAACTCTCTCTATGTATTGACTGCACCGCAGGGCAAACGGTTTTGTTTTTTTATAAGTATGGCAGAAATATAGAAAAAGGCTCGGCAAGAATGCCGAACCCTTGATATGAATTGAATAAAAGTTACAGTAACTTTAGGATGAGGCTTTCTCCTGTAGTTCCCCGCTTGATCCAAGTGTAAGACCACTTTTTTGTGCAAACGCAGTTAACATTTCTTCCGTCTCTGAGCTTGTACGATGATGGAAACACGCTTTGGCGATTCTTTTGGCATCCTTGGCCAGAGTGTTCAGTGTGCGGTGTTTAACCTTCAGCAGCGCCTGCGGCGACATGCTGAGCTCTCTAATTCCAAGCTCCAGCCAAAGAGGCAAAGAACGCTCATCCGCCGCCATTTCACCACATACACTGATATCAATCTTGGCATTACGTGCCGCTTCTACCGTCATACGGATCATTCGCAGAACCGCTGGATGGTACGGATGATACATATGAGCAATTTGTTCATTCATACGGTCTACCGCTAACACATATTGAACCAAATCATTAGTGCCAATACTGAAAAAGTCAACTTCCTCAGCCAGTAAATCAGCAATCATAACCGCCGCCGGAACTTCAATCATAATACCCACAGGAAGATTCCGGTTAAACGGTATATCTCGTTGCTCCAGCTCAGCTTTCACTTCTTCTAAAACAACTTTTGCCGCCTGCACTTCCTCTACGGAAGAAATCATTGGAAACATTAACTTTACATTCCCGTATGCACTTGCCCGCAAAATGGCACTTAGCTGGGTTTTGAACATATCTAATCGGTCCAAGCTGATGCGAATCGCCCGATAACCAAGGAAAGGATTCTGTTCTTCCGGCAGCTGGATATAATCCAACTGCTTGTCCCCGCCAATATCCAGCGTACGAATCACTACAGTGTTATTGCCCACCTTCTCGACAACCTGTTTATACACTTCAAATTGTTCATCCTCAGTTGGAAAAGATCTGCGGTCCATATAAAGAAACTCCGTACGGAACAAGCCTACACCTTCAGCTCCATACTTAAGTGCTATGTTGAGTTCTTTAACTGAACTGATATTGCCGGCAAGTCGCAGGTTCACACCATCCTTGGTGACAGCCTCCACAGTGGCAAGCAGTTCCAGCTGCTCTTTCTTTTTATGCTGTTTATCCCGAATCGCTACGTATTCATTTATCGTAAGTTCATCTGGATGGATTTGTACAGATCCGGTATCGCCGTCGATCACAAGCATGTCCCCGGTCTGAATAGGATTAGACAGATTATTCTCCAAGCCTGCTACAAGCGGAATGCCTAGTGCACGAGCCATAATGGAGGAATGTGAAGTTTTACCGCCCATCATGGTGACAATACCTAGAACATAAGTTGGATTCAAGTGAGCTAGCTGGGAAGGAGACAACTCCTTCGCAACAAGAATATATGGCTGTGTATCCGATGGTAACGTAACCTCTGGAGCGCCTAAAAGATGTTTTAAAAGACGGTTTCCGACATCCTTGATATCCACCGCCCGCTCCTTCATGTACTCATCGTCTAGCAGATCAAACATCGCTACAAAATGATCAATCGCTTCTTTCACAGCTACTTCTGCCGCCTTGTACTGGCGCTCAATGATCCCGCGGATTTCACTCATGAACACAGGATCATCTAAGATCGCCAGATGAGCATCAAAAATACTCGATTCCTCCGGACCCACCACTTCTCTGAACTCTTTTTTGATGAATTCAATCTCGTCCTTAGAGGTACGGATACCTTCGTATAAACGCTCAAACTCCTTAGCTAGATCCACTGGGTTCACTTGTGTATCCGGTAAGCTCCATTCCCAGTTCGGCAAGACAAAGGCCTTCCCGATAGCTACACCTGCTGCTGCGCCTATGCCTTGTATCATCCTTCAATCCCTCCAACGTTACTTTCGTGTAAGACTACGGACATTACTGATGATTGCCCCTTTTTAACATTTTTAAATGGAGCATAGCTCCATGATTTGACTCGATCAGGATTCGTGATCACCATCGGTGTAGCCAATGAGGCCGCATGTTCACGCAAATAAGCGAGGTCGAATTTAACAAGCAATTGACCCGGCTCCACGCTGTCGCCTTCTTTTACAACCGCCTCAAAGGGTCCCTTGAGCTGTGAAGTGTCGATCCCTATATGCATGAGTACTTCAAGCCCTTCCGGCGTCGAAATACCCACGGCATGCATTGTAGGATAGACGTGCATAACTTTCCCGAATACAGGTGAAGTGAGTTCCCCTTTTTCCGGCAAAAATGCAACACCATCCCCCACTAGCTTAGCTGCAAAAATGTGATCAGGCACTTCCTCAATGGGCATCATTCTACCCTGCATTGGCGAACTGAACAGTACCTGCGGTAAATCACGAAGCATAAGCTTATTAATCTCCTCGCGGATCAGTTCTGAATACGTGCCAAATACTACCTGGACATTTCCGCCGCCCAGCTTGATAATCCCTGCGGAACCCAAACCTTTAAGCGCTCCAGTATCTATATATCGGTCATTATGAACGGTAAGCCGCAGACGGGTGATACAGGACTGCACTTGTACAATATTTTCCTTGCCTCCTAGCGCCTCTAAGATTAGCGGTGCCTGATAAGGGATATTGCCGGCCCAATCCCCAAGCTCTGAACCTTCTTCACGCCCCGGTGTCGGGATCTGAAAACGGCGAATCGCCCAGCGGAATAAATTATAGTATACAATCCCGTAGCCGATACCAATCGGAATCAGCAGCCAAGCCCTCTGTGACAAATGCATGTTCAAGAAGAAATCGATGGCTCCAGCCGAATAGGAGAACCCGTGATGGATTCCCAGCATGTAGGTCAGTACCATTGCGAGACCAGACATTACAGTATGTACCGCGAACAAATACGGAGAAGCAAATAAAAATGCAAATTCGATCTGCTCCGAAACCCCGGTCAGAAAACAAACCAACGCCGCACGCACAAAAGTCTTTTTAATCTTGGGCTTCAAATCCTCGCGCGCTTCCTGAATAATTGCAAAAGCAATGGCAGGCAGCGCAAACATCATAATCGGAAACAACCCCGCCATAAAAATCCCCGCCGTAGGATCGCCTGCAAAAAAACGCGGCAAATCCCCCTGAACCACTGCACTGCCATCAGGAGTCGTAAAATTCCCAAATTGAAACCAAAACACATTATTAAGAATATGATGTAGTCCAAAAGCGGTCAGAACCCTATATAGGACCCCATAGATAAAAACACCAAACCCGCCCGTCTGCAATATTCCCTGAAAAAGATTATCCAGCCCAATCTGCAGCAGCGGAGATATTCCTAACATTACCCACGCGAACCCGGCAGAAAATAAGCCCATGAACAGCAAAACAAAACGCGACCCTCCAAAAAACTGGATCGCCTCTGGAAGCTTAATATTTTTAAACCGGTTTTGCGCGACACCGGCAACGATACCCAGCAAAATTCCGATTAGTGTTGCAGGTTGTACAAGCCCGTCTCCCATTTGGGTGACAATTCGGTCGTAAGTGAACATCCCAGCCAGCGCTGCAAGACCCGCTGTTCCGGCTTGATTGGATAACCCCCATGCTACACCTACAGCGAACAAATAAGGCATATAATAAAATATTGCCTGCCCCGCGTAAGTAGCCACTTCAGACACCGAAGAAAGTCCCCATGCAGACCAAGGTAAGCTGCCCAAACTCAGCAAAATGGCTGCCGCCGGCAGTACCATGGTAGGAAGCATTATGGCTCTGCCCAATTGCTGCAATGATCCGAGCCAATTCAAGGCTACCCTCTCCTTTCTTTCTATATTGAATGGTAAGCGCTGCGGGGATTTTTGTCAAAAGAAACTCATGAGATCTTCACGTTACATTTTTAAAACAAATATTCTCACATTCCACTAAACATTTATTCATTAGAATCCATAAAACGGCTGGTTTTTAAGTGAGGCTATCGATACTACAGAGTCAGAATCGAGTTTAAGTGTACTTTGTGCAACTATTTATATCGGCGTTACTCTGAGCACCTTTTTAACTGCACTTCATACAACTATTTTTAGTGATTTTTCACTTCAGCTAATCTCTGATGCGTTTTAAGTGTACAAAGTGCAACTATTTCGCATTTAGATGGTTATTTCAGCGATTTAGCTGTATAAAGTGCAATTATTCCCTTGCGCAGCTACCGTATAGATGTCCCTCGCATACCTGAATTGATTTGATTGGATTTGATTGGATTTGGTCTGGTCTGGTCTGGTCTGGTTTGGTCTGAACTGATCTGATCTCATAGCATCCGCTTCATAACATCGAACTTTTCTCCCCCACTAACTAGCTCTAACACCCTAAACTCACAGTTAGAAATTCCACCTGAGTTTAAGTGTACTTTGTGCAACTATTCCTATCGACGTAACTCTGAGCACCTTTTTAACTGCACTTCATACAACTATTTTTAATGATTTTCCACCTAATCTAATCTTTAATGCGTTTTAAGTGTACAAAGTGCAACTATTTCGCATTTAGATGGCTATTTCGGCGATTTAGCTGTATAAAGTGCAATTATTCCCTTGCGCAGCCTCTAAAGTTCCTCTTACCACATTTGATCTGGTCTGAGAGCCTTCACCTCATAATACCGAATTCTTTCTCCCTGATTAACCGGCTTCAGCAACCCCTTCTCACTTAATGATTGCAGCAATCGACGCGCCGTACGGAAATTAATGCAGAAATTCGTGGCCACATCCTTTGGACGAACCGGTTTACCGAGACGCCAAGCGAAACGTAGAACCTCTTTCTCCTCAGATAAAATAGCTACGCTAGCATATTTACGCGCCAAGTAAGGCGCCAGCACCAGTTGTAACAGCATCCGGCAGACCTCGGGACGTTGCTGGATATCATCAAAAGAAAAATGAATCATTCTCCAGCCCATCCCAGTCAAAAAAGTGTCCCGATTTACTGAATAGTTGAATTTCTCGCGGTCCATATCTTTCACATGGCTTTGATATCCATCACACTCGATCCCAAAGCTGCTGCCCGTCTGCGGAAGAAAAGCAAAGTCCAAAAATTGTGATTTGCGATTCCAGTCATATACTTCGTATTCTGGATGCAAATCGTCTAGGGACTCAAACATAGGCCACCATACATTCTGCAAAAACAGCTTTTCCGCAAAATTATGTCCTCTAACCAGCCTGCCTCTTCTTTCACCTGTTCTTGATTTCATATGTTGGTCGATAAACAAACCATGAGCTTCTTCAAACTCCATAACCTATAGCCTCCCCTACAAAATAAAAAAACGCCCTTCACCGCAAAAAGCGGTTAAAGGACGTTCTTCGTCTAATCTCATTATAACTAGCGCAACAGGCGATTTGCATTAGAAATCGCACCATGCGTTACACAATACCACTTATTTTGGCTAAACTTCATCATCTAAGTTTGCATTAGCCACAGCATCATAAATTTAAACCTAGTTAGTTTATTCCACTTTTGCTCGTTCTCGCCAGTTTGCTCTTCGCCAGCTAGTCCGTTCTTCATCAGCTAGTCCGTTCTTCGCTAGGTAGTTCGTTCTTCACCAGACCGTTCGTTCTTCACCAGCTAGTTCTTTCTTCGTCCGTTCTTTGTTACGTCCGTTGGTCAACGATAACTGTAAATCACCACACACTTAATTCGGTGTTCAGTTTAACAGTTATATAACCGAACCTACTGCCGGCTACGCCCATGCATTGTGATCGCTTCTTCGACCTTGATGCAGCGGTCCATAATGGCGATCATACCGTGCTCAGCGGCGATTTCAGCGGCTTCCGCGCTAACTATACCCTGCTGGAGCCACAGCACACGTGCGCCAATGTCAGCTGCCTCCTGCGCGACCTTTGCGCAGTGTTCGCTTCGACGGAATACATTGACGATGTCCACTGGCTCCGGAATTTCTGCTAAAGTGTGATAACACTTTTCTCCCAGGATCTCACCATCCACCGTTGGGTTAACGGGAATGATCCGATATCCCCGGCTTTGCATGGCGCCCGCGACCATATAAGAGGTACGATCTGTTTTGTCTGATAAGCCGACAACAGCAATATTACCTGCGGAAGCAAGGATATCTCCGATCTGCTCCCGACTTGGATTCTCAAAGCTCATAAGTAGTGCCCCTTTCCATAGTTACACTTAATGATTCTTGTTTAACTGAAGCTAGATACGCTAGCTCCCTCATTCCTATTGTACCCACTCCACATTCGCACCAAGCGCACGCAAGTGATCAAAATATTGCGGATAAGATTTTGCCACATGATGTGCATCCTTAATCAAAAGAGGTTGACGCGCACGCAAGCCTACTACGGATAGTGCCATAATTACGCGGTGATCATAATGCGCATTAATGGTGACTCCGCCTTCGACACCTTCGGGCATGCCGTGAACAATAATCTCATCGCGGCGTTCTTCTACCTTGGCTCCGGCACGGGTTAACTCTGCCAAGTAATCGGTAATGCGATCACATTCCTTATAGCGCAAATTCTCAACATTGTAGAATCGGGAGGTACCTTCTGCAAATACTGCAGCAGCCACCATGGCCAGTACCGCATCGGTTGCAGCATCTCCATCGAATTCAACAGCTTTTAGGATACCGTTCCCTTGGACATGTACTGTACCCTCTTCATGTGTAAGAGGAACTTCCATCATCCGCAGCACATCAACAATGGCTCTTTCACCTTGTTTACTTTGTTCTGCAAGACGGTGAATTTTCACATCCGACTTTGTAACGGCAGCCGCCGCAAGGATTGCCGCAGAGCCTGGGTAGTCACCTTGAACAGTATATGATTTAGCTGCATAAGCTTGACGACCCGGAACTTTAAAGGACATGTAATCATCCGCAGCGTGCACCACAATACCTGCCTGCTCCAACACTTCCAAGGTCTGGCCCACGACAACCTTCGATTTCAAATCATCGAGGACAATAATTTCACTATCGTCTTCAAGCAATGGCGTCAGAAATAGTAGAGCACTTAAGAACTGGGAGCTTACTGCACCAGAGACAGTAATTCTGCCTCCAACCGGTTTACCTCCACGGATCGTGATCGGCAGTTTCCCTTCATTATGCTCAACCTGAACACCTAACTGTTCCAATGACACAATCAAGTCGTCATGCGGACGTTTGCCCAATGAGTCTGGATACGTATTTACAAAAGTAACCTCAGGACTTAATGCGGCCACAGCCATAAGAAAACGCAGCACCGCTCCGGCATTTCCTACATTAAGTTCTTTAACGTCTTTTGGGTGACGTCCGAAGCCTTGAATCACAATTTTTTCCTCATCTTCTGTAAGCACAGCACCCAAATCTGCTATGCAGCGGCGTATCGCGTCGCTATCCTCGCTATGTGCAGGATGATAAATCGTACTTACTCCTTCAGACAATGCCGCAACCAGCAGATAACGTGTCGTATAGTTTTTGGAAGAGAGGGCTCCAAATTCTCCTTGCAGAGATGGCGTTGGCCTAACAATAACGTCCATAATATAAACTCTCCTTAGTAGATGTAGTTGGTATGTAATGCTCATTTGACAGGGTATTCTGTTCTTGTGTTATCATTAAACCATTCTTCTGATGAAATGAGGTCAAACCCATGCATAATGTACCACAAATCACACCGCAAGAATTACGGCAGTGTATAGAGACAGGTGAAGACCTTGTACTCATCGATGTTCGCGAAGACGAAGAGGTGGCCTTTGGGATGATTCCCGGTGCACAACATATCCCTATGGGAGAAATTCCGCACCGTACTGAGGATATTCCAAGCGACGCCAAAGTGATCTTCATTTGCCGTTCCGGTGCCCGCAGCCAACGTGTCTGCGAATATCTACAGCAATTTGGTTATAACGCTGCGAACCTTAGCGGCGGTATGATTGAATGGAATGAAACACTCTCTTAAAAGCTCAACCGCGGTAATGCATTAAAATATGTTGCGACACTTCTGCCGCAGTCAGTCCCGTTGTATCGACCGTGTAATGCGCGAATAGGTAGGCATCCTGGCGATCTTCCATGATTCGTCTGACCCGTTCTTCTGCATTGCCGGCGAGCAGCGGACGATTCTCATCCCCGCTAACACGTGCAATAATCTCTTCCTCAGTTGCCGTTAGCGCAACCACATGCCCTTTACTCAGCATTAAGGCTGTATTCCCCGGCGCCAATACCGCGCCTCCACCAGTGGATATTAATTTATTCTCAGACTCTAGCATTTGCTTTAGAACCGCAGTTTCTATGCTTCTAAAGTACTCCTCGCCATCTTCTGCGAAGATTTCTGCAATGCTTCTGCCTTCAGTCTCAATAATGACATGATCCAAATCAACCAGCTCATAGCCCAGCTCCTCGGCCAAAATAGCACCAACGGTTGACTTACCAGTTGCCATCATCCCTACTAAAATAATGTTTTTGTTCTTATCTTCCTGACTCATCGTTTTTAGTTCTTCAGTATCCCCAGCCATGACTATCCTCCAACCGCGATATTTGTCATATCATAACACAGGGGCAAAACATTAGACAATCCGCTTCTTCCAGTAAAAAAAGACCCGAAAGGCTCCCCATTTCTGGTGAAGCCGTCCGGGCCGCTTGTCATTCAGTCAATTAGATTATTCTGCTGCCATCCAGTTGTGGTGGAAGACGCCTTCTTTGTCCACACGTTTGAAGGTGTGAGCGCCAAAGTAATCACGTTGAGCCTGAAGCAAGTTAGCAGGCAAACGTTCTGTACGGTAGCTGTCATAGTAAGCCAATGCGCTGGAGAATCCAGGGACTGGAACACCCAAAGTTACCGCAGAAGCAATGACTTTACGCCATGCGGATTGGTAATTGTCCATAACATTCTTGAAGAAAGGATCAAGAAGCAGATTCTTAAGCTCTGCATTGTTTTCATACGCATCTGTGATGTTTTGTAGGAAACGGGAACGGATAATGCAGCCGCCGCGCCAGATTTTAGCCAGCTCGCCATATTTCAGATCCCAACCATATTCGTCGGAAGCTACGCGAAGTTGAGCGAAACCTTGCGCGTAGGATACGATTTTGCTCGCGAACAATGCTTTACGCACGTTCTCGATGAATTCGGCTTTGTCGCCTTCAAATGTTGTTGCTTCTGGTCCGTTAAGCACTTTGCTTGCTTCTACGCGCTCATCCTTCATAGCAGACAGGAAGCGGGAGAATACGGATTCGGTAATCATGGACAGAGGTACACCAAGATCTAGTGAGCTTTGGCTTGTCCATTTACCAGTACCTTTTTGGCCAGCGGAATCAAGAATAACGTCAACCATAGGTTTGCCGGTTTCTTCGTCATATTGAGCAAAGATATCAGTAGTGATCTCGATCAGGTAGCTGTCGAGCTCGCCGCTGTTCCATTCTTTGAAAATATTGTGAAGTTCTTTTGCATCCAGACCTAGAACATCTTTCAACAACTGATAAGCTTCACAGATCAATTGCATATCACCATATTCGATACCGTTGTGCACCATTTTAACATAGTGTCCTGCACCGTCAGGTCCGATATATGTACAGCAAGGCTCTCCGTCCACTTTGGCTGAGATTGCCGTTAGGATAGGCTCTACAAGTTTATACGCACTTTCTTGACCACCTGGCATAATCGAAGGACCTTTAAGTGCCCCTTCTTCACCACCGGAAACTCCAGTACCGATAAAGCGGAAACCTTTTTCTTCCAGCTCTTTACTACGACGAACTGTATCAGGGAAGTAAGCATTCCCTCCGTCGATAATGATGTCGCCTTGATCAAGATGCGGCAGCAGTTGCTCGATGGTAGCATCAGTAGCTTTACCAGCTTGAACCATGATCAGAATTTTGCGCGGTGTTTCCAGCGAAGCTACAAATTCCTCAACGGAAAATGTGCCTACGAGGTTTTTACCTTCCGCTTCAGCAAGAAGATCATGTGTCTTCTCCGGGGAGCGGTTGAATACGGATACGGAAAAACCTTTGCTTTCGATATTTAGAGCCAAATTCTTGCCCATTACCGCCAAGCCAATAACGCCGATTTGTTGTTTTGCCATCTGGTCCTCCACCCTTTGCACCCTATATTTTTGTGAAATCCATTTCTCGCAGTATAAGAATACCACCCTTTATCAGAGACAGCAAAGCCTGCCCTGCGAATAGAGATCAATTTCATTGACAAATTCAGTCTAAGAAATGATCACAATGACTATTTTAACGTTTTTAACGTCAGAAGTGAACCCCTGTCTGCAAGTTCCAATACAAATATAAGACACCCCGATGAACGGGGTGCCTTGAAAGAACATTTGCGGCACTTGCTTACCATTCTAACATAAACAATTCCTTGGTCAAAAAGGCAAGCTCAGCTCGACATTTGTCCGCACGAACCGTATCTCCAGCTTTTAGTGCATCATTTAACCGATCCAACTGTTCATCCACTTCAATTCTCCGCTGGCGAACCCGTTCTTCCCCTTCAATAGAATAAAAGAGTCTTGTCAGCTCCTCATCTGTGAGCATAGGTCCCTTCTGATATAACACGCGCTGCTGATAACCAGAAATTTCAACTAGGCGAATCACTTCGCCAAACAAAATATTTTCTATAATAATCTGCCGATCCCGGAAACGTTTAACGATAGCATGCCCGCGCATATCCCCAATTAATTTCTCCATCCACTCTGACAAGCGAGCATCACGGATCATATAATCGCCCACAAGCTTATAGCCGTCTTTAATCCTTTGAAACCGCAATTTCACTAACTTACGACCCGTACGGACCGAAATCACAAAGACCTGTTCATTCTCGCTCCAATATAGGGAATAACCTTCTTGAATCAAATCCTTGATCAGGTCCTGGATATGCTGTCTGTCGAACCGCAGTTCCAGGTTACAATATTCCACCTCGTCGTTTTTGTTCACGGCACTCCCCCCTAACAACTTCACATCTGTAAAGCCAACCTTCATTAGTTCAATTCCAGAGTAATCATGGCTGCCGGACCTCTTCTTGAGTTAACTTCCTTTTTGCGTTCGTCTTAATCTTATTTTATACTTCAGTTTATGTAGCGGTAACTTGGTTTATTGACTATTTTTACCCGCAACAGCCTTTCTCCAAACGCTGATCGAGAATTTTAATGCCTTTTAGCCCTTTTGGAGCATAGACACTCTAGTCCTTCAGCTGCACTGTGTCATACAGAAGACCTTCGAAACTTAATTCCGTTATATCGTATGTCCTTCTAATTTTCTAAAAAATCCGCTGATAAACCGGATCATTCTCCGGTCATCAGCGGCTTTTTATTTTCCTCAGCTAGTCTTAAATTTCTGTTTCGTTCTATGCACGATAAGCAGATGCAACCCGAAGAGCAGCAGCATTACAATGGCACTTGCCAGGAATGGGACACCATGTCCTACATGATCCCACAATCTTCCTGACAATACTGGCCCCGCTACCATTCCTGAGCCTTGAAGTGTCAGGAACAGCCCCCAGACCGTCCCTCGTTCCCCCTTAGGAACTTGCTTAGCCAGAAAGGCATTCCATGCCGGGAGGATAAGCGCGTAGCTTATACCGACCAATGCCACCGCGATAAAGGCAAGTGGCAGCCAGCGAACCTGAGAGAAAAAGGCCAGCGAAAAAGCAGCTAACAAAAAACCTATATTCAGAAACACCGTTGTCCCTATACGGTCCACCAGCTTACCTGCGGGAATAAGTGCAAGAACTGTAATCCCTCCCCCTGCAATGAGGAGCAAACTGAATTGATTGGGACTAACATGCAGCTCTGTACGTGCAAATAAGGTAACTACAGGTGTCATCAAGCCAATGGCGAAGGCCTGTAGGAACAACGCCGGGTACAGCCATCTGCTGACTTTCAGCGTAGTTCTCACCTGATGCAGCGTTCTTTTTATACTTTCTAACGGACTTAGCTTTTTTCGCTCCATTGCTCCGCCAAGTCCATGCATGTCCCTCACGACAGCATGAGACCCGCTAGAAGAGATTCGTTTAGGTAAGAAAAGGGCTACTACAACTACAGCGGCAGCACAACCTAACAAGACTAGAAAAGCTACGTGATAGCTTTGTCCACCCTGATCCATTAAAAAATTCACAACAATTGGACCGATTCCTGTTCCTGCGAGAGAAGCCATCTCAACAGCGCCCATGGCCGCACCACTGCTGCCGCTTTTGGTTGATCCGGCCAGCTCGGTAATCCCGGTCATCACACATGGCCAAAGCGGAGATGTTCCGATCCCAAGAATGAGACAGGCGATGGATAACGCAACGGCCGTTTTGGCATAGATTATCAAACCAATGGCTACTAGAATCAGCAACAATGCACCTGTCATCGTCCAGCGGAACCCTATGCGCTCCATAACCCAGCCTGAAGGGCTGCGGAAGACATTGTCCCCCAAATACTGTAGGGCAAAAGCGAATCCCACTACTGTCACCGACAGCCCCAGTATATTCTCCATATACACTGGCAATAAGGCGACAAGCAGCGAACCTTTAACAAATTCAACTAAAAAAATAATTACCCACATCTCCACAATAAATGGTGATGCTAAACTAATATTCATCCGTTGTTCAGCTTTCGTGGACATTCTATCACATCCAAATCCTAGTATTCTGAAGATTGTTTTGTTATACTGATGCTTGCCTTAAAAATTAACTATTCGCGAAAGGTTGTGACAGCATTAAATGAATCAACACCGTACTCCCCTCTTCACAGCTCTAAAAAAGCATGCCGCCGGCAATCCAGTTCAATTTCATATTCCCGGGCATAAGAAGGGGCTAGGAACCGATGCCGAATTCCGTGAGTTTATCGGCGATAACGCTCTATCCATAGATCTAATCAACATCGCACCGCTTGATGATCTACATCAGCCAACTGGCGTAATCCAGGAGGCTCAAAAGCTGGCTGCGAAGGCTTTCGGCGCCGACTATACGTATTTTAGCGTACAGGGCACGAGCAATGCCATCATGACGATGATCCTCTCTGTCTGCTCACCGGGTGAAAAAATAATTGTGCCGCGTAACATTCATAAATCCGTAATGTCGGCCATTATCTTCTCCGGAGCCAAGCCTGTGTTCGTCTCGCCTGTACAGGATGAGAATCTCGGGATAGATCACGGCATAACCACCAGTGCGCTGGAACGAGCGTTAAAGCGTCATCCAGACGCTAAAGGAGTTCTAGTTATCAATCCAACGTACTTCGGCGTATGTGCCGACCTGCGTTCGATTGTCGACCTGGCTCACCGTTACGGGGTACCCGTTCTGGTGGACGAGGCACATGGAGTACTGATTCATTTTCATGAGGATCTGCCGGTATCGGCCATGCAGGCCGGTGCGGACATAGCTGCCACTAGTGTGCATAAGCTTGGTGGTTCCATGACGCAAAGCTCGGTACTGAATCTAAATGCGAAGACTGGGCTGATTAACCCACAACGGGTGCAGACCATTATGAGCATGCTGACTACAACATCAACCTCATATATTTTATTAGCGTCTCTCGATACATCTAGACGCAATCTCGCGCTGAACGGACATGAAATGGCGGAAAGAACCATCCAATTGTCCAACTACGCACGCGAGACCATTAACACTATCGAAGGCTTGTACAGCTTTGGTAAAGAAATACTTGGAACAGAAGCAACTTTCGATCTAGATCCAACCAAACTTAACATTCACGTTCGCCATTTAGGGATCACTGGTTACGAAACAGAAAACTGGCTGCGTGAGAAATACAACATCGAAGTTGAACTGAGTGACATGTATAATATTCTTTGCCTTATTACCCCAGGTGATACTCAAGAATCAGTAGATAAATTATTAGCTGCTTTGCGGGTGCTGTCCGCTATACATTATAGCAAGGGTGAAATCTATGAACTGAAGGTTCAGGTTCCAGAAATCCCGCAGCTTGCTTTGATTCCAAGAGATGCTTTTTATGCTGACACTCAGTTAGTTCCGTTCCGCGAATCTGCCGGGTACATCATTGCAGAGTTTATCTATGTATATCCACCGGGGATACCGATTCTCCTCCCTGGCGAAGTCATTACTCAGGATAATATCGACTACATTATCGACCACGTCGAAATCGGCCTGCCGGTTAAAGGTCCTGAAGACCGCAGCATCACTAATGTTAAGGTGATTGTTGAAGCCGATCCTATATCCTAAGATCTATCTTTTTCCTTAAAAACTTAAATCATTTATACAAAAACCCGATACCATAATAAGTATCGGGTTTCTGTATATAAGCATCAACTGTCCCATTCACATAGAACAGCTTAAGTTTAGTCGCTAGAATCTATTCTTGCTGAGCAAGCAGATTGTTGTAAGCTTCTTCAACAGCTTTCCATTCTTCTTCATCTTCGATATTATACAATACCATTTCTTCGTCTTCTTCTTCCATACGCAGAATAATGCCGTCTGCTTCTGGATTCTCGCGCTCTAACAACAGAGCATATAATTTCTCGCCTATGTCGAACGTTTCTACAAGCACCATTTCCACATCTTCGCCCTGCTCGTTCGTCAAGGTCAGCACAAACTCCTCGTGCTCATGGTCGTGATCATGCCCGCAACCGCATGCTTCACCATGCTCATGTTTGTGATCGCTCATTGTAATACCTCACTTTGAATTGTATTATCCTACATCTGGTATCGTACCACGTTAGATTAGTTCAGGTCAATTTAGAACACCTAATTTAACGCTGTTATTACCTTCTCCGACACAAGTACGTAATCGGCATTTTTGGAGGGCTTAATATAGAAGCCTACCCGATATTTGCCCGCTTCTTTAAAATCATAAGTAAACTCCGAGGTTGGAAACCAGAAATTATCCTTCTGCGAGCCTTCAAGCACCTGTGACTGAATATCCTTAACGTTTCCAGACGGATCTGTCATGGCCACTTTCACAGCTGAAATCTCTTCGGTCAGACTATCTACCTGAGTTAATATCTTAATTTTCAGCTTGCCTACGTTGACATTGCCAAAAACCGTATCCCCTTTAAAAAGTACAATATGGACATTAGGTTTAAGGATCGTAACTTTCCCAGAACCGTCCCAAGTAACAACCCCGCCTGTTTCTCTAGCAGGAATGTACGTTTTTCCATCAATTAGATAACCGCCGTCTACAATTTCTTTTCCGTTGCTCCATACTCTAATTTTCTGATTAACGGAATCGGCGAATAATAATGAGCCACCCATTAAGGAAAAAGCAAACACGCACAAAGTGATTTTTTTCCATCTATTCATTTGAGACCCTCCAGATAATTCATGCTGTTAATATATACTTACTTTGTTTCAGCAAGTTGCGCTGATTTCAGGTAAATATTTCATTGATCTTGCGAAAAATGATATTATGGTCTTATTCGAAGTAGAAACATTAGCTATAACCGATTTCAGGAGGGTTCTTTCTTATGAGTCTAAGCCTACAAATGCTAGGAACAGGCAATGCTTTTGCGAAAAAATATTTTAACAACAATGGCTTGCTGCTAGATGAAAATTACACCCTGCTGATTGATTGCGGGATAACAGCCCCGCTTGCCATGCATAGACTTGAAAAATCCTTCAGTGACGTAAATGCAACGCTCATTACACATATTCATGCGGATCATGTTGGAGGGCTGGAAGAGCTTGCGCTAACCTTAAAGCATGTGCACGGTAAAAAAATGATCTTACTTCTTCCGGAGACACTTATAGAGCCCTTGTGGAACAATACGTTAAAGGGAGGTTTATACCAAGAAGATGCTGTATCTTCCTTATCTGATATCTTCGATGTTAAGCCCATGCAGCCTGGAAATACCTACAAGCTCTCTCCTACTCTTTCATTAGAGATCATACAAACACCGCATATTCCCGGCAAAAACAGTTATTCCCTTCTAATAAATAACGAGATTTTTTATAGTGCGGACATGACCTTTCAGCCGGATCTACTGATTAGCCTTGTGCGGGAGCGCGGGATCCGGATCATCCTGCATGACTGCCAACTAGGTGGAACAGGCGTTGTTCACACCACACTGGAAGAGCTGATGTCTCTGCCTAAAGATGTTCGTGAGCGGATCAAGCTCATGCATTATAGCGATGAACAACCAGATTTCGTCGGACTTACAGGAGAGATGGAATTTTTAGAGCAGCATGTGAACTATAAACTCTGATCTTTGCATATAAAAAAGCCGTACATAAACGTCTGTTGACGTATGTACGGCTTTTCGTGTTGAACTATGAAAATGTCGGCAAATTATCCAGATTGTTAGTTGGATCTCCATCCGCATCTCCGCGAATATAAGTTTCTCCATCCTTACCTTTAAAAGCGTTCACTCCGGCAATATTTCCGGCCTGTACTTCTTGTAGGGCTTGGTCATAAGCCAGCACACGTCCTGTAGAGGTCTGGAAGCTTGTTAAATCGCCATCTCCATTTTTTTGAACAGCTACGAAAGATTCACGTTCGTTATTTGGCACTTTAGCTCGCCCCTTGCACTTGGATTTGCCATCATTCGGCACATCCTAGCTTGCGTAAAGAATCCAATAATTATGTGCACCATCTTTAAAGCATTTTTTGCATCCGTACATGTAATATACCTGCATCATAAAATGGCTCTGTAGAAATAACTTCATAGCCAAGCTTTTTATAGAAATTCTCTGCCTGACACTGAGCATCTAGAATCGAAGCTTCCAGTCCAAGCTCCCGAGCAAGCTCTTCCATCGCCAGCAACAAGACACGTCCGTATCCTTTGACCCGATAGTCTTTCAATACGGCGATGCGCTGCATTTTAGCCGTACCTGCTTTGTAATAGATCAATCTACCTGTTGCTACAGGTATCCCTTCATCTATAATCAGAATATGGTGCGCATTCGGACTGATGGCATCGTATTCATCAATTTCTTCCTCGGCCGGTACCTTTTGTTCCTCAACAAATACTTTAGTGCGGATATCCAGCCCCATCTGAAGCTGTTCCTCTGTAGTTACCCGTAAGATTTCTGCCGCCATGTTAGTTGCAAACTCCTCTCTCTATGTAGCCAACGATAGTTGTCTATTATATAAAATAATGACAAGAAAGAAAAGCCTACACATGGAATCCGTAACCTCTCAGTAGACTAATCCACAGAATATACTTCTTCAGGGATTGAACGGTTATATACGTCTTGCATCACAGGTGACAACGGAGGATACTGACTTTTAGATTTGCCATCCAGATTGGTCATCTCATTGATCTCGATAACTTTTGCGGGTTTCGCCGTAGAACACCCCACTACACCCAGTAGTAACACTAGGCAAACGCCGACTTCCCATTTCACAATTTTAGACATAAAAAAGCTCCTTTCATCGCAGCTGCAGTTATACTCACTACAGCTTTGACGATTCAGGAGCTTTATAAACAATAGGAGCTATTCATTCCAGTTGCCCTCTTAGAGATTGACGTTTCCAACCAAATGGACTAAATACATCATCCCAACCAAAAAGCCTGCTAAAACAAAATAAGCTGTTCCATATTTCCAGCGTGTTCTGGCTGGCACATCGTAATACTTATCATTATCGTGCACGGTACAGCTTATGTCACATTGCATTTTTAAATGAAGACCATTCTCTAACGTTACTTGCTCCAGCTGCGAAATTCTTACCTTTTCAATAATACATTGCTGTGGCAGTGTAGCTTTGCCATAATAATTCAGCTGATCCCATCTCACCACAACATACTGCTGTCTCTCTAGATCACTGTAGGTAGTAAAAGGTAAATCCCGGCGATGCTCAGCTCCTGGAATCATGTAACCCGCCTCTCGCAAGGGCTCCACGGGAATTAAGAATCCCTTAGTCACAGACTGCGGCCGGTTGTTGTTACGTCTTTTCACATATTTATTATACAGATCGTAAGCAAACATTGCCCAGATGATAAAAAACAAAATCGAACGCAAGTAAACGATTATAGCTAAGCCACCCACCAGACCCACAAGCCACAGCCAGCGCGTAACTGCGGTAGCAATACGTCCACCGTCTAGCGGATGGATGGGCAGCAGGTTAATCAAATTAAGCAATAAGCCTATATAAGCCAGGGAATAAAAAAGCGGACTATCCATATAATATGCCGCTCCAAACACAGCAGTAGCCCCAATAGTACCCAGAATTGGCCCGCCAAAAGCAACATACGCTTCTGTCTTCGCATCCAGCGGATGTTTTTTCATAGTAATTAACGCGCCTAAAAAAGGAATAAATAACGGAGCGCTGACGGGTAACCCGATCCGCTTAGCGGCTATAACATGGCCCAATTCATGAACAAGCAAAAGCAGGACGATACCTATAGCAAACCCCCACGGATAAATCAAAGCATATGCCCCTATCGAAACCATCATGGAAATTAACGGCCCGGCAATTTTACCTATTTTCAGCAGAGACAAAATCGCCTTTCCTTTTAACAGGAGCATGGCGGCTCCGCCCCCCAACCATTTCAGCGGAGTAGAAGTATTCTTTTTCTGCTCATTTTGCATTTGCGGCAAGATCACAAGCTCCTTTATCTTTCAATTTTAAGAAACTACTGTACAGTTCCATCTATCTTATCATAGAAGCATTAAGGATATTTCTACAGTGAGCCCTTCGGAAAGTATACGACGCAACTTTTAGAAACGTTTCAGCGTCAAACCAACTATCTTGGATAAATTTTACTGCCAAATAAAGAAAGGATTGGTTCATATGCTCTCTTTTCACTCCAAAGCTTGGTTATCCGTCTTAATGCTCTCAACACTTTTACTCCCTGCCACCATGTCAGCAAGCTCTTCATTAACTGTATCGGAGTCCTCTGTGCTCGCCCAAGCTTCCTCTGCTAATCCTTCGCAAGTATACTACCAATTTGGCATTCCTGGTGGATACATAGGCGGACCTGCGCTGCTCAAAAATGGGGTAATCTACGTAGATGTTCGGGGGATCGCTGAGCAAACTGGCTTAAAAATGGAATGGGATAAATCCGGCAAACGTGCTCTGTTCAAAGGCTGGACTAAAAGTTTTGCTGTTCGAATCGGGAGTCAAACTGGCGTGCTTGACGGGAAAGCGGTAGATCTAGGAGGAATACCTTTTAAATCCAAAGAAGATGGAATATATGTGCCGGCCCGTTTTATCGTTAAGGCTTTCGAAGGCAGCCATCTCCGTCTGGACTCCACAACGAACACACTTTTAGCAGATGATCTGAAGACCTACAATGTTTTCACAGAATCCTTTGGAGGGCGTACCTATACGCTGGTCAAAGCTAGTGGTGATTTATATGTCTCACAAGGCAAGGATACGGTGATAAAACTCACTTCACTCCAAACAAACTTTGACTGGGCAGGAATGAAGATCGAGAAAACGGCGGGGGGTCTGCTAGTCATTAAGATTATTGATTCCTATGGAGAGCCTCATATTAATACACGCGAAATCACACTCATATTCAAAAATGGTGCGTTACTACGCAAGGCCACATTCGCTTACCAGTTCAGAGGAGATGCGGATTTCAAACCTTATGATGGCAACCTCATCTTGCATGATGGTAATACCTTACGTTTTATCCAAGACGGCACGGGCAATGTAATAGATACTCTTGATCTTGTAAAGCTGGGTGGCGAGGAAGATGCTTACTATGTAGAAGGCATTGATAAAGAAATCATACTGCTTCGTGGAAATCAGAATGGATTGCTTACCTTAATCGACCGCCAAACAGGCGAGCGGACCCTTTTGTACAAGGAGTTGCTTACAGCAAAGGATCAGGAATACGCGGAAAATAACGATGTTCCTTTTAAAGGAGATACTTTGAAATTCGTAAAGCGCAGCGGTGACAAATTGTATTTTATAAATGACTCCCCGCTTACTGGCAAAAAAGAAGTAATCTACTCCATTGAAGGTCATTCCAATAACTCCAAGAATACTACTGATTAGATAGTACAGCACAAGTATATGTATTGATTAAAGGACAGATCCTCCTCAGTGATTATCCCTGAAAATTAACCTTCCTACATATAGGCAAACGCCGTGAACGTTGTAGGCTAAGGACCATAGACTGTTATCAGGATTGAAACATTCGAGGAGGATATCCATGGAATCAAATACAAATTTTCATCAACAGGTCGCTTGGAATTGCATGAATAAATATGTAGGTATAGTAACGACTGATGGTCAATCCTTTGACGGCTTCATCGCTCACGTGGACCAGAACTATATCACCCTTGCGGTTCCCAGCAACGAAATGGTCGATCGTATGAATGGAATGCCTGCTGAGCAGTCGAACTATAGACAATTCGGGTTCCAGCCCGGCTTTTACCCAAGACGCCGCTTCTATCCACGCCGTATCCCTTTTTTCGGAATAAGCAGTCTATTTCTACTCCCGTTTTTTATCTGACTCGGTGCAGGGGGATGAAGGGTCATCCCCTTTCTAGCTATTAAATACTAAATCGGAAAAAATTAAGCTTAAATACAACTCTACATCTATATAGATTATAAAAAAGAATTGCCATCCTACTCTCTCATATGGTATTATAAATTTCGTCGCAGGACGGTAGCTCAGCGGGAGAGCACTATCTTGACAGGGTAGGGGTCATGGGTTCGAACCCCATCCGTCCTATACTGAAAAAGCCTTATTATATAAGGCTTTTTCTTTTTTTCGATCATCGATGCCGCTCTATAAATTTGTGAATCTTGCTCTTGGGGACGGATTGAGGACGAAATTTTTCTTCTCATAAAAAAATGGGCTATCTTTTTCACAACTCAGGCAGCCCTCTCAGTTACTTTAATAAATGTTATCTGGAGAAGCCAACTTCAAAAAGTGTACAGTCAGTATTATGGTAAATCTATTAGTTGAAGAGAAAAAATGAAAGCTGCACTCTTAACATTTTAGCAACCAGAATTATCACCAATGACCAGCATATAAGCCCCACCATTAACTGATGGTGCTTATTCATATGTTTCATCGCACCTCTTCTTCAAACTTCTCCCAATCAACAATTATTTGCTTTTGTTCACTTAGCCACTTTTCCAAAAAAAGCACTTGTCTCTTTAACCGGATCATACCATTTCCCACCGATTTTATATTTTGGAAATCTATCATCAAAGAAAAATGTATCTTGAATTGAATTCCAACTCTTACAAGTTCGTTTTTCAAGCTCTGTTGTATCCCAAAATACGTACTCATTATCTATTTCATCAAGTAATTTCTCTATTTTTTCTCGGCAGATTAATAATATCTCCGATTTATCTATATTAATAGTAACTAAATTCTTACCATCACTCATCTCACAAACTCCTTACATCTTCATATAAACGGTACATCAAAGTTTTATTACGAACTTGCTCCAATAATGTCCTCTATTTTAATCCAATCCCAATCCTCGCCATAACGAAACTTAATCTGTCTAAGGTGCTGATCTACTCTCATGATTATCCCATGGATGGATCTGTCCTCATATTCCCCAAACAATGTAATTGTGATGAGACTACAATCCTCTAAAGATTGAGCTAATACCTGTGAGATTTCAGCTAATTCTTGGGAATCTAAATCAGGCTTTGATCGCACCCTTCATTTAGCGGATCGTCCAGAATCCTATTTTTATGTTCAGGCATTAACATCCGACTTCCCTCCCAAAGACCATTACCTTCAAGTTTCTTACGCTGTTGTGATTTCATTGTCTTCGTCGACTCCCTTAATAACTCTCAATGCTCGTGGCATGTTACCTCTCTGTATTTACCCCTTACTCTTCAAGCGCTCCATGTGCGCATGTATTACCACTGTAGATGACAACCCTACCTCCCTAGCAAGTTCACGTAGTTGGTGGATAGTGAATTATTTTGATCATCTTAATTAATGATCTGAGCATTTCTTTCTCTTTATCCGTTAATGGCTTCATGCAATTGCTCCTTTATCACTTGGCTGCCAAGCTAATATATTTACCATTAGAAACAATCTTGGTGCTCCTGTATTTAAGCATGTTGCACGAATCTTTCCGTCCTTTATACCTTTAACTTCAATTTTGCGCTGAGTAATTTTGCCAACTTTATCTTAGTAAACAATTTCAACGGTTTACCAATCCGCATATGCACGTTGATAGCCCCCAAAAAATAAGAACGTTTGTGTAACCAAACTAATGTTCTATAATCAAGACATAACACATTCATTATCTGGAATTTAAAGTAAATAAATCTGTGAATCCGAATCATTTTATTACATATATAGGTATTAATGTTTAGACATAATCCTTTATTATGGGTAAACTTCATAAGATATTGGAAAAAATACATAATTTATAAGGGAGAGCTTTGTATGAAAAAGATTAAAATTATTTTGATGTTTTTGCTTATCTTCACTATTATACCGATTACTGGAGTTTCAGCCGAAGAAGGTGGATTACTTAACGGTAAGCCGTTAACTTATGGTTCCCTCGGTTCGATGGGAACCGTTAAAGTTACAGAAGCCACAGACGGCGACCTAAGCACCGTGGCACAAGTAGGACATAGTAGCACACCTGATCGTCGTGTATATTATAAATTTGATACTCCGACAACGATCGATAGTTACAGTTTTTATGGCGATCTGTATGTTGTTCTACAGTACAAAAAATTCGGGTCCAATACTTGGGTCTTTTTTGATGATGGCATTTCTGTTAGCCGAGGTTTAATGTTACAAGGTAGCAAAATTAAAACGCCTAAACCAATTACAGATGTTGAATATATTATGATGGTTTCATATGATGGTAATAACAAGTATGTTAAAGAATTTGATCTGTTTTCATCAGAAGTTACGTCAACGCCGCAACCAACTGCAACAGTTGAACCAACCGCTACTCCAACACCTACAGCAACACCAACAGCTACTCCAGTACCTACAAGTACCCCTAGCCCAACTGTTACACCAACACCAACAGTGACGCCAAAACCTTCAGCAACTCCAGAACAACCAACAGGCGATCGAGCGATTCTTACTATTACACTGGTGAATGGAACAGAAAAAGAATATGACCTACCGATTGCTGAAGTGAATGCATATTTGAACTGGTACGATGCTCGCGATGCAGGCAGAGGTGCAGGATCATATGCTATTGATAAGCATTCAAACAATAAAGGTCCGTTCAGCAAACGTAAAGACTATGTTGTATTCGATAAGATACTTACCTTTGAAGTTAGTGAGTATATTACAAGCGAATAAATAGAAAAAATCCCCGCCAATCACTTCAGGTTGACGTGGATTTTTTTATTTTCACAAAATTTAAGTATGTTACTGGCAGTACCAATATTCGCTTCCCATATATCAGAACAACCTATAGACACTATCTCGACTGCTCAGCTACGCCTGCAAGGTTAATCCAAGTAGATATTAATCCTCTAAAGAATTGTCTTTAACTCTTCTTTGGAAGTATTACTCCAAATGAATTTCTGCCTTATAACAAAGCGTGAAACTATCATAAAGTATGTACGCATCATACCGAACAAACTATTGCTTAACAAACACGAGCTTTTTCGCAATTGGAATGATTATGTATAAATGGTGAATTTAATATATTTATACCATATATACAAAAAAATGTTTGGACGAAACCCATTTATTGTAATAATCTTATCGAGCTTGTATTGTTATTGGGTTCTCATTCTAAGAAGAAAGGAGAAGTATTGTTTTATAAACTTAGTACATAAAATGCTCATTTGATTTATGGAATCCGAAACATTTGATTCGTCGCAGTTCCAACATATATTGAACTAATAAAATCTACAGGAAATTAAGAACTAAAGATATTTTCCTGTCGATAAAAATTATCCAAGGGGTGTATAATGAAAAAACTTTTCTTTCTTACGTTTCTATTAACTTTACTTTTGCCTATAAGTAAGATCCATGCAGAAAGTGTGCCGGAGGACGTATACGATTATCTATCAGGAAAACCATTTGTAATTGCAAATAGCACTATTGAAAATCTTAGTTTTACCGACAATAATAATACCACAGGCACCCAAATGTACAATCATTATACTATTTCCTTTGAGAATCCTATCGATATTTCGGGTTATTCATCTTACTCAGTAGGTGGAATTTATGGGGCAGGTGTTGCAATAATTTTCAATTATGACAATGGAACGAGTAATACTACTGTCGCTGGAGGAAGTGGAGGTTACACAACTTTAGACTTAAAAGGAGTTAAAAAAATAACTCTTGCACGAACTGGTACAGAAGGAAGCCCAGGCTTTTTATATGATTTAAAAGTTTTTGTAAAAAAGACACCAACACCAGTCCTGAATCCTACACTTGATGTGACGATCGAAAAGGAAAAGGTAAGAGTAGGTCAAGAGTTCACAACAGGAATTTCACTTAAAAATGTAAAAGATATTTATGCCGAAGACTTTGAAATAAAGTATGACAATCAACACCTACAGTATCTTGGATTTGAAGAGGTTGCTGGCTATAAAGTATACAACACACCAACCGACTTAAACGGTACTCTACGCTTTATCGTAGCCAGCAAAGGTGAAGACTACGGGATTAATAAAGACACAGTTATTCTGAAATTGAAGTTCAAGGCGAAAGCCATAGGAACAGCAGTTGTCGATTCCACAAAAGCTAGGATTGCTGATACGGAGCAGGAATATGATCTTGAGAAAGAAAACTGTTTAGAGGACAGCATCATAATTGAAGCAACAGATGTCAACAAATCAGGAGAATTCACCTTGGTTGATCTAGCGATTGACGCCAGATATTTCAAGTATTTGGCGGCGGATGTTGACCCGGTAAAATACAACGCTCAGCAAGCTGGTGATGAGTACGTCAATGACGATGACCTTCTTTATATTGTGGATCAAATATTAAGTAACCCAAACTATTTGCCTAACAGCTAATAAAATAGCCTCCCAACTCTTACCTCCTCTATCCTTAGTAGCCAAGAGCTATAATTGGATGGAGGAGGTTTTGTACGTTTATAACACCTACACTTATGTTATTACAAACTGCTACCGGACCATTCAGTCACAGCGATTACATATATGAACCAAAGATAGATGGGCATCGTCTTATTTATTCTCAAGAGTCCGGAAACTAATTACATCTCCCATTTGCGGACGATGTTGTTTTAGACGGTGAAGTAGCTTGTGTTGATCCTACAACCGGAGTATCAGATTTCGAATCTGTTATGAGTCGTTTTCAAGCGAGACGAGCTGATAAAATAACTCAACTCACTGGGACACTCCCAGCGTATTACGCCATCTTTGATATCTTAATGTACAAAGATCAGGATCTGCATGGATTGCCCCTGATGAGCCATAAGGAGATACTGGCGGGGTTAACTCTACCGTCTGATAGCTTTGGAGTAGCGCCTCACGTTGAAGGTGCTGGAGAGGCATTGTTTGAGCAGATCGAAACTCGCGGTAAGGAAGGCTAGTGGGTAAACGTAAAAATAGCGTATATGAGACTGGCCGCCGTTCTCACGCATGGCAAAAGGTCATCAATTGGACCTATGCTGATGTTTTCATAACCGAATATCGCAAACAAGAATTTGGTTGGCTGGCTGCTGTTCCATCCAGTACATCCAGAAAACTACGTCCAGCTGGGATTATTGAACTCGGTGCTTCACCAATTCATAAACAGGCATTCAGAGTTGTAGCACCGCAACTAATTAAAGGTGAGGATAAGGAGTTAGTTCATTTAGAACCACGGCTACAAGCAAAGGTAAGAATGAGGAACTGGACCAAATCTGGCATGCTTCGAAGCCCAGTATTTACAGAGTTTATCGTATAAGCACTAATAGACCCTTCCGGCATAAGCTTGACAGGTTATTTTATGTTTGTTCAGAATCTAAATCGCTACGGGACAAACGTGGCAACTCATAATTTCTAACAACACCTAGCCTCTAAAATTGGTCCCTTTTTTATTAAAGAATTGGTAAAGGCAGGAGTAGACTCAATTGGTGTACTGGGATCAACTGGAAACTACGCGCATCTTAGTAGAGGGGAGCGTTTGCGTGTCCTTGAGCTTGCTGTTAGTTCTGTTGAAGGGATCCCCGTGATGACAAGCATAAGTGCGATTCGAACTCCAGAAGTACTTCGATTAGCGGAAGATGCACAACAAGCTGGGGCAAGTGCAGTACTCTTGGCTCCTATCTCCTATCAGGCGCTAACAGATGAAGAAGTGTTTTTTGTATACGAACAGGTGACAAGTTCACTCTCCATTCCACTTTGTGTTTATGATAATCCCGGCACTTCACATTTCCATTTCAGTGATGAGCTGCCCAGCAAAATTGCTAGGTCACCTAATGTTTGTTCCATTAAGATTCCCGGCATACCGTCAGAATCTGATAAAGCCAAGTTACGTGTAGAAAAACTCAGAGCTGTTATTCCACTCCATGTTACGTTTGGAATAAGCGGGAATCCATCCGCATATCTAGGCTTGAGGCAGGTTGTGACTTATGGTACTCAGTGCTAGCTGGTTTATTTCCGAGGTTATGTCTAGATATCACAAGAATGACTCAAAGTGGCCATTTAGCAGAAGCACAACACCTTTCAACATTACTAGAACCGATCTGGAAGTTATTCAAGAGCTACGGTAGCCTTCGAGTGATTTCAGCAGCTGCTGAAATCATTGGCTTAATTAAAAGTCCTAGTCTTCCCTTGCCTTTACAACCATTAAACAAATCCGTTAGGAATCACCTGAATATCATTCTAAAAGAATTAAAGTTTACTGTATAAAATTAATATAATTCATTTGGAAGTATATATCCTGCTCTATATGCCAAAATCACGCTTAAAACATTACAACATTGTCAATTGTCAACTATTTTGCGTTCATCAACAATGAAGTGGGTATTTTATGAATATAATCATCTTATGCAAGGGGGCTTTAATATGAATCTCGCACTGATTTTTCACGCAATTGAAACAGAATTACAACTACAAATACATTTAGTCAGTGGAGAGACATATGTTGGTTTTTGTCAGGAGAGCGACTCTTCAGGTTACTTCACAATAAGAACTAAGAGTGGTTTATTTTCTTTTCCTTCTTGGGCGATCAAACGGATTAAAGAAGTGTGATATCGTAGGTTATTTAATGCATGCTCTAAATTCAAATCACTCCCAAACAAAATGAGATCCAGCTAGTTTAATAGATCCGGTGTATCCCCCTCTACAATCCCACCATAATCCATAAGATGACCTATTGGATCTTGTTCCAAACGAAACCAATCCAAGTATGAGTATCCATAGAGTTGCTGGATTCCCCACAATAAAGTATGTCTCTCTGTATTGAAAATCTTTATTGTTCATCAGTACAAAAACTCCTTGTTCTCCGAACTATCTATTTCTTCGCAACCAATCGTTTTTCTGCTTTAAAGTCCTTCTTAATTGTAAATACGACACTAAGTAAACACTTCCCGCTTCTGGCACATCTTTATTGTAAAGACACTTCTTGCATTGTTGCTGTGGCTCTTGAAGAAGAACGTGGACAAAATTGAGATTAACTCCTGACTGTCCTTGGTGAAGGGGAAGTATCCGATCTTTTTACAACTCCATAACAACTATCCTCCTAATTCTATAATAACTTGGTGTTAAGATGTATAAAGATTCATCATCTTAGATCCCAATGGAGGTAATCCGATTGAACAAGAAAAAGCGGTTCGCTACATTAGTTGTTATCCTGTTTTCAGCTGGTGTGCTTGCAGCCAGTGCTCTGATCGTCCCTAGCCTGATGAATTCCGTAGTTTTCGCCAAGAACAGTTCGTCAATTCAGGGCAGTAACCGGCTGGCTTTGAGCGAAAGCACGATACCCGTGCTAAAGGTGGAGGCGCCGGCGCCGGTATCCACCATACAACAAGACCTGTATCAACAGATGACAGCGGCGCAAATCCAGCAAATCTATAACTTTATAGACAAGGCAGAAGATCCCCATATTTCAGGTCGGGAACAAACCGAATCCGAAATCAACCGCAGACAAGTGTTGGACGATAAGTATGTGTATGACGGCCTCCGCCCCAAGCAGCAGCTGCCGTTAAAGGCTGGACAAGCAGATATGTATCTAGATTTAGAAACCAATACGTACACCTACCCGGAGAGGAGTATGACTGATGAGGAACTGTTACAGCTGATTGACTGGTACTACCGGGTGAATTACTTCGTGTCCAAACGAAATCCGACTGTGCCTCAGCTTCAGCCTCAGAAAATCAGCCAGGTTGAAGCTGAGGCACTGGCCTCTGACAGTGTGCGCAAGCTGTTCGATGCCGACGTGTCCAAGCTAAAAACATCGGGAATGCTGATTGAGCTGGGACTAAACAAACGTCCAACCTGGACAGTTCATTTTGCTCCTTACAAGAATCTTACCCTGCTCGGATCAGGCGAGGTATTCTGGGAATATGATGTGTTGATTAATGCAACAACCGGTGCCGTAGAGGATACGACAGCCATTAATTTGGCACTGAAGAGAACTCCCATCGACGACGACGCAGCCGGCACCATCCAGAAGGATGCCAGTTGGATTCATAAAGCCGTGCAGGTCATCACGGACAAGCAGGGAGAAACAAGAACCATTGTCAAAGCTTATCTAACCGACACCGAGTTTAACAACAAACGCGGAATGGTGGATGTTAAACTGTTGTTGGAAGATGGAAGTAGCTATATCGCGGAGTTCCGCTATCCCGATCAGACCCTTCGTTGCCTAATCTATGAAGCTTCTGACAAAGCCAATTAAGCGGAAACGTTACAGAAATACAGCAGTCGGGGCACCGCCGCCACACTGACTTTTTCAAGACCAGTTATTAATGTAATTGTGAGTATTGCGCGAACATCAGATGGTTCTGGTTCAGGTTGATCTGCCTTCTGAGGGGTAGCTGATGCTTCGTTTGAAACTTAACTTTCCATTATTATTCAATGTAGTAACTACATAAAAATTGGTCTTACCGTTAGAAACTGATATATCTAAAAACCTATCTTATTACCAAGAAGCACAGTAGATGAAATATACAACATTAGAGGTTCTGTCTCTAAGAGCAGTATCTGTCGATATGGTGCAGAGGTTACATTTAATGATGAGATCGGATATCCATATGAGTATGGTGTCTGTAAAACAACCTTTCTGTGATGCTTTAAAGTAATTAATATTTATAACTGTCAAATCATTTCATATGTAGGTATGACTATTGTGCTAATCTCAGTCGAATGAATAGTACTCAGCAGCCTGATTCTTGTAAATATTAACATTTGATTATAAAATCAAACAAAGGCGGTGTTAACAATGAGATTAGTACTATTCATGTTGGCTGGAGTAGGCGCGATTTTCTATCTCTCATTAGGAATCATCATTGTAAAGGTACTCCTTACAAGAAAATTACCAAATAATAATTACACTCCATTTGACTACATCACGGCCCAATCTCCTGTTGAGTTTCACGATGAGAAAAAAGAGATAGAAGAAAATGCGGACCATGGTGATGATAAGGACAAAAACATCATTTCATTATCAAAACGACGACCTTCTCTTCCCTGATGCGCAATAGGCTGCTACTTCTTCATAACCTTTGGAGAGATACTCCTACTCCTTTAATGATCTGTATCTTCGTACTGTGACATAAAAAAACTCTTACGTTATAATAGTGTTGAATTAAATATTGAAGGGACTGAACTATGCGCAGATATCGATATCTTAACCCCAAAACAAATAGATAATGGAGGTAATATATTGATTACAGAAATACAAACCAAAAGACTAAAATTAAGAAAAATGAAATTATCTGACTCTGCTAGTTTGTTTAACATTTGGTCTGATCCCTGAGGTTACAAAGTTTATGAATATCAATAGTTTCACTGATGAAAGCCAAGCAGTAGAAATGATTAAAATTCTTAATAACCTGTCTTTGGAAAGCAAAGCTATTCGTTATTCCATAATCGAGTTAGAATCAAATCGCATAATTGGTTCCTGCGGTTATAATTCTATAGATTCTTCAAACGCTAAAGCAGAGATTGGATACGATATTAGTAAAGATTATTGGGGCAATGGATATGCTCCTGAGGCCATTCAATCTCTGATGGATTATGCGTTCAACACTTTAAATTTCAACAGGATAGAAGCAAAAGTCGAACCCGAAAACAATAATTCCATAAGAGTTTTGCAAAAGTTAAACTATACATTCGAAGGAACAATGAGAAAGTGCGAAAAGTCCAAAGGAAAGTTTATTGATTTATGCATTTTCTCAAAATTAGTAACAGAGTAACTTTTAATGAGTGGGCCTACATTTTTATGGTGTAGGCTTTTTATTTACTATATTTTCACGTTGCTCAACTAAATGAATAGTTTGCGTCTACTTCGTCATAGCCTTTGGGAGAGGAGGGATACTCCTACTCGTTTAATGATCTGTATCTTCGTACTGTGTATTAAGTAGCGCAACTGTTATCACATCTTCCAAACGTAGAAGGCTAAACAGACTTTCCTAGCCTCAGCCGATTCCGGATCGAGCCTAACCGCCTTCTGCCGGCAGCTCTGGGCTTTTGTATACAGATTTTCAAATTAGGTATTTATTGATAATATCTATTCCTTAAGGAGGTGGACGCACTGTTAATGATCTTTGATAAGTTATTTAATATTTCCAAGGTTGCGGCATATGCAACAATTGCGATGTACACATTCTTCCAGTTTGTACTCACAAAACATAATACGGTAAATGATTTAATCAATAGCAACCTTTTAATTTATGTCGTAGCTGCTGCTATTCTTGAGGCATTACATAATCTATATGACTTTTTATGTGGTCATCTAGAGCGGTAATTCCACTACTACCATACCTCACCAGCCCAGCGTTCCCTTTCCGTTACTTCAAAGCCTCGACGAAAATAACCCGGAAAACGGAAGCGCGAACGCTTGGGTCACGTGCTCTCCCTTACTGGCAAAATATTCGCTAGACAGTAGATTTACCCCGATCGCCTCACTTCCCTTAATAAACCTAGCCATACGCAGTATGAGTCAGTGCCATCAGGCCAATGCTTTCCCAAGCACACATCATGACGCAATAATGGATAGATTTACTCTTTTGGTCCCTATTAATCATCTATTTTTTATATGGAGCACTTAATTGACCATCTATTGATTGCATTGTATAATACAGGTATATTATGTAAAATAAAGGCAGGTGAGGCCGTTGGATGGAAATATCGATTTAGATTTAGATATAAATCTTCTAGATCTTGATCCAGCCGTAAAAGTTCTTAAAATGATATATTCTTTTGAAAGCTGGCCCAATCTTCTAAAACTAGCAGATACTTTTTACAACCGAATAACTCAAATTTATAATAATTACACACACAATAATGAACTGGAACTAAAACACCAACGACCTTTAATTTATTATTATGGATACAGCTTGCTTATGCTGGGACTAGCCCACAAAGAAATCGAAAATTATGATAAAGCTCGAACTTACATTAAAGCTTATAGCGATTTGAGTTGGTTCAAGGGATTAGATGCTGAAGGATTAAATGAGGTAGCCTATTATAAGTACATATCAGAACCAAATCTTTTAGAAGTAGAAGTGCTTTCTGGAAATATTCAATTCATAGATCGTTATGTTTCTTTCCTTTTATCCAACTCTAAAGAAGTTCTACCGGGACTGATAACTTTGTTAAAGACAGCTACTAATTTCAATTTAAACATTGAATCTCATTTAGAACTTTTCTCTAATAGTATTTCAAAATTTGAGGATACCCCTGCGGATGAAATTATAATAAATTCCTACCAAGAAACTTTTTTTATTAATATGATCAGATATAAAACGAAAATTCAAGATTATAATACAGCTATCAAATATAGCATGAAATTATTAGATTCTGCAGAGGTCACAAACTCTGATAAAATCTTTAAACAAGCAGTAGTATACTTCGAATCATTACGTTCATGTGCTAATGCTACTCAGATTAAAGATTTTGAAGAGAAAATAATAAATTTCAAAGAAAGGGTTGAGTCTCTATGAAAAAATTTGCCGTCTCTTTATTGTTGGTCCTCACTATCGTCAGCATTGCGCCAGCACTGCCAAGTACCTCACCAGTGGTCTTATTCCACGGAGCAGAACATTAATATCAGAGAAGTACAGCGCAGGTTAGGAGATTGCTCCTAACCTGTTTTTTATGAAGTGAATTATGTAGTTATTGCAATAACATCCCCCATCTTGAACCAATCCCACTCCTCCTCAGACCAGCGGAGTTTAATTCCCTGTTGTTTATCCAGTTTCATCACGATACCTCGTTTTAATATATTCTCCATGGGATCAAACAGAGTGAGTGTAATCGGGCTGTGCTCTTCCATCGAACGATATAACAATATTTCAAAACGCTCTATCTCCTGTAGATCTAAAGTGGGTTTTTCACGACGTTCCTGCTCATTATTGTCATCTAAAATCCGGTTTTTATGTTCGGGCAATATCATTCTGCTACACTCCCATACGTTCTCTAATTTTTCCATCATGAAGCTGCCTCCTAATAATCCGTCCAGTAGTTCGTTTTACTACCATCTATCCCCCACTGGAGCTCTTGTGGCTCTGGCTTTCTCTTTTTAAACCTAGGGTCAATCCTTTCCCAGCCTTCAATAATTCGGGCGCTCTCTGGTGGAGTGTGTGGGGTCCATTCTATATATTTTTCGTTAACTAATTCCCTAAGCCCACTAATGATCTTATCTGGTGTCCGTCCACTCTTGATCTCTAACTCCTGTAAAGTTGGCATATGAGCATGATGCACAGCAGAGTGTCGCATGATCATTAGTAGCTTTCGGGCGGTGTCACTAAGCATAACGCTTTTTTTGCACAGGCTGCCAAGCAAGAATATTAGCCTCCAGAAATACGCGTGGAGCTCCGGTTGATAAGCAAGTTGCGCGAATATATCCTCCACGAATCCCTTTCACTTCAATTTTACGTTGAGATATCTTACCTGATTTATCTTGGTACACTATTTCAATGGTTTGACCCATACTTATTTGCATAATTACTCACCTTCCAAGGATAAGAACGTTTGTTTGTATTATAACCAAACGTACGTTCGTTAATCAATGTAAAAATATCCCGCCAGGCATGAATTATTACATACAAAGTCATCGCCCAAGTTTATAATTTGTTCTATAAGCATTTATTGCATTTCCGCAAACAAACTAAGGAGTATGAGTGTTTTTTATATGTTATAGGGGGAAACGAATATTAGGACCGATGACTGAGGCTGAAGCTATGCGTGAATGGTTTACACTCTCCGGTACAGTGAAGGAGATTTATATTATTGAGGTAGATGAGAACGATAAGGTAAGACGCCAGATCGGACCCACAAAGAAGAAAAAGAAATAAGTATAAAGTAGAAAACGTAAAAACACCCCGCCGACCCATTAAGGTTGACGAGGTTGTTTTAATTTTCAAAAAGGAAACTGAGTAAGCGAGACTATTAACATTACAATCCCAACAATCGAGGATAGCACAGCCATTTCATCTTTCGTTTTCAAATACAATGCCGCTCCATTAAATATTAAAGCTCCGCACATCCCCAGCATAGTCCAAGACACTATCACTTGCTCCTGGCCGCACGCTAATTTAATATATTGGTTCCGCCATAAATTATAATTCATAGATTACTATTCCTATATCTGGTAGAATTAACTAGCAATTATTAGCAGATTTAGGGGGATATCAGATTGAACAAAAAAGCTTTTTTATGTATCGTGGCAACTATTGTAATCCTTTCAGGATGTGGCAGTTCCACAACAAATTCAGAGAAAAAAAATACAACGTCTACAGGAGTTACACCGTCCGAAGCAACAGCCAGCCCTTCAGAGCCCACTCCTGAGCCAAAAAAGAAACTTACAGCTTCCGAGAAACTGGCTCTCAACTATGTGGAGATTTTCCTCAATGGTTCAGATATCGAAGCGAAAAAGAAATTCGTATCCGAAAATATACTTCCAGATGTACAACCCATTTTCCAAATGGCTGAATCTACTGAGACACCCGAGAATAATAAACTTAAGAATCCTACAGTAATTGAAACAGCTGATTATACGGACAAAGATGGCGGAAAAGATAAACTCGTGCTTATCCAAGGTGAGAAGTCTTCCTCCAATAGCGAACTTATCATTTTTATTAAAGATGACAAAGTTGGTTGGGGGTATTCGTCTAATGACAAGGATAAGGATGCATTTAACGAAGTGAGGAAACTCTTCAAGGAACCTGTAATTAGTACTTCAGATTCTGGTAATGCAGGTACAACTGAACAGTCTCCTGAAGCGACACTTAAAGAAATCAGTAATTTTGTCGTTTCAGATATTTGGAATGATGGATTTGTTGATATCAGCTGGTATGCAGGTTCAGGAACTGGCTCTACGGGTGAAACAATAGATATAGATTTTACAATCGAGCAATTAGGAAAAGCTATGATTCAAAAAATGGAATACGATAGTTATATCAGCAACCTTGATGCAAAATATGATTCAGTTAAAAGCATCTGGACTAAGCTCACGGGTGAGATGGATCGTATGTACAAACAAATCCAAGATACGCCTCCTATTGCAAATGATGCAACCACCAAAATAGATACAGGAATATTCACCCAGTACTTGGAAGCCTTTACTGAGGAGGTTGACAAATTACCTAATACTTAGATTGAAAAATAAAGTCCCTGCTGGCCGCCTCGGTTAGCAGGGATTTTGTTCGGCTTTAATGGCTTGCGACTCAAAATAGTAATCCACCAGAACATAAATGAAACCAGCAATACCGAAAAAAACAACAGCTGTACTACTATTCAAATGGTATTCCCGTATAAAGCGTTCATCGTACAACTCGTAAAAGAAACCATATCCCGCAATACCACTCAATAAGAATATCATTATGCGGCTTATTAAAGGATTAGCTATCTTTCGAATAACCCATGATAAAGGAAGCAGTATAACTGGGTAAAGAAGAACTGAAAAAAGGAACATCAGAAAAATAAAAGCAAACCCAATGTTTTGAAAACCGTAATATTCTGTTGTACTTATTTTATTTCCTTCCCAAAGCTCCAATCCAAAGGCTGCCAGGGTGAATAAAACCGTCGAAACAAACCATAACATTATAGGCTTAACTGCACGCAAAATAATCCCACCATTTTTATGCTTTTTATACTTACAGCCGTTCTTTCAATTTATCATTTCGCACTTAGTTTAGATGGATTACCTTTTTACCTTGCTGAATAATTCTTGCATGTAATCTTCCGTCATGTATTCTCTAAACTCTTTATCTAATAAGTATATTTCATCTTGATTTATCCATTGGTAGTTAAAAATAGTCCCACAGTCTTCACCTTCTCCTTCTCCAGTGAAGCTCCACTTTTCAGGTAATCTCGTTTCTGGAATTAGAAGGTAGTCATGTCTTTCGACATTCGCATCTATAAAATCCTTATAATAATATTGTGTGCCTATTTTCTTTACTAATTTAAATTGTTTAAGTCCACTTTCTTCTTGAATTTCCCTGAATAACGCTTTTTCTTCTGTTTCCCCGGCATCGACATTTCCACCTACTAATCTAAAGGGTACTTCAGGTACATTAAGATAAACTAATAAGGTCTTTTCTCCAACTTCATTGTCTTGCAAAATAAATCCGTATACCTTTTTTCTAATCGATTTTCCTACCTTCATCGTGACACCTCATATCTTCAACATCTCTTCTGGGACTAAGTGGCTCTTCTAATATTGTTTTTCGATCTTTTGCTTCATCCTTATTTACCTGTATCGTAATTATTTTTTTCTTTTTTTGAGCCGGAATCATATGAAAAAAATATTGAAATAGGATTATGAATCACAATTTTTTTCAAGGAATCACACATAATATTTGTTTCACCGATTACTACACTATCATCTAGTACTTCAAGTTTATGCTTTTCCTTTTGACTTTTTATCGAAATAAATAGAAAAGGAAAAACTGGCAGTTTGTGTCCAACATACTTACACCTCTATTCATCACCTTAATTATTTCACTTTGGATATTATATCATTAATTCCCATCTTTTATAGGTATGATCTCCCTTTGGAAAGGTTAATTGTCTTGTAATATGGGTAATCCATCTTCTCTTGAACTTCTCGAACTACATTTTCATTAGTAAGCGATTCTATGAAATATAAACCCAGATCAATCGAAGCTGCTACTCCTCCCCCAGTAAAAACATTTCCATCCCTTACGAGCCGTTCCTTAACTACTTCGGAACAATAAGGTGCTAATAGTTCATATGCAGAAGGATTGGTGGTCGCCTTTTTCTGATTTAAGAAACCGGCAGCTCCCAAAATTAAAGCCCCTGTACACACTGACACCTTGTATTCAACCTCTCGAGCAGTCTGAATCCATGTTATAAAATCAGTATCGAATCTAAGTTGTCGAGTGGATAACCCTCCAGGGATAAATATCAAATCATAGGCTGACAGATCAGGGGAAACCTGGTTTATTTTCAACGTCAATCCTCGATCATCCGTGACTTCTTCCTTGTTGGAACAAAAATCCCACGATACATTTTCTATAGCCTTTAGAACTCCCATCCGGGTAACCGCATCGTAAAAACCAACAAAATCTAACGTGGTCATCCCATCAAATAGAATATAAGCCATCTTCATCATTTTCATTCTACACACTCCTTCGATACTTTTCGGCGAAATTCATTGGGGGTGATCCCGTATTCATTTTTAAAAACACGATAGAAAGAACGCAAACTGTTAAATCCGGAATCAAACGCGATATCCGTGACCGGATGGGTAGTGGATAACAGCAGCATATGAGCAAAGGCTACCCGTTGGCCATTGATGTAATCACGAAATGAAATATGAAACTGCTCCGAAAAGATTCGGGAAATGATAAATTTACTAATGCCAAGCTCTCTTGAAAGCGTCTCCAAATTTATGTGATCTAAAAAATGCATGTCGATATAAGCTAGGATTTTGGGGACGAGATCCATTTCTTTTTTGTAGTCTACTTTTTTCATTAGCAGTAACGGCAGCGCGTGCCCTAATACTACAGAGGTATAAGCCTTGAGCAGACGAACATCACATTGTTCTTTATATAGTTTATACAAGGTTGCCAGCAGATCTTGAAGCACCTTTTGTTTCGAAACTATAGGGTTATCCGGAACATGATTAAGCAAATCCCCCGCAAAATCCCCTGGAAAAGTGGCGTCAAAAAAGAACAGCAGGATCTGGCTTTTCTCTAGGGTTTTGTAGCTGTGAGGTTGATTGGAAAAAATAATCGCTATGTCTCCTTCAGACAAATCATACTCTTTTCCATTGATGTTGATATTGATTTTGCCGGACAAAACCATTGTTATCTCTACATTTTTGTGTAGATGAAGAGGATAAGTGTTATTGGTAGAAATAAAGGAGTGAAACGCCTGGTCACGATGCTGATATTTAATATTCATGTTTTTCTCCCTATCGTCATGGAATGCCAAGCACTATAGCTGCTGTAATACTAAGAACATAATATGAATTTGTTCGTTTGCGCAAGAACCAAAGAGCAATAGTTGGCACAAAAAAAGATTTTTTTGGCAGGTAAATACGCCCTAAAAGTTTTAAAGTATTACCAGTAAGCTGCTTGTCGCAGACCAGTATCATTTCACTGAGAGGAGGAAGTATAACAGGAACAGCATTCAGCGATAAAACTGTATCCATGTTATACGTCAAAAAGATGAAATGGAAGAGTAAAAAATCAGGTAAGGTTATAGGTGTCTTATTGAGTTTTTCGGTAGCGTTTTCATTTTTAGGAGGTCACACACTCGCAGCTTCAGGGCAGGCAGACGGAGACAAAAGTTTTGCGGGTGCCTCTATTCTTGCTTTTCCTGGCGCGGAAGGTGGCGGCGCCTATACAAGCGGTGGTCGAGGGGGCGATGTATACATCGTAACTACCCTTGAAGATTACGCTGTAAAAGACAAACCGATTGCAGGGTCCCTTCGCTATGGGATTTTATCTACGCCTAAAGAGGGTCGTACCATTGTTTTTCATGTTTCCGGAACGATTGAACTGAAGAGCACGTTAAGTCTCAATAATATTAAAAACCTGACCATCGCTGGGCAAACCGCTCCAGGCAACGGAATTACCATTGCAGGTTGGGATACCAATATCAGCAATTCAGAGAATATCATTATTCGGTACACCTCTTTCCGTCCGGGTGCCACTAATGTTTATAATGGCAGCGATTCAATGGATGCGCTTTGGGGGAGAGACAACAACTACTTCCTCATAGACCATTGTTCCTTCAGTTGGAACACAGATGAAACTCTATCTTTATATAGAGGCGAAAATGGCACGATCCAGTGGTCCATTATTTCCGAAAGCCTGACTCTATCCGGGCATTCTAAAGGAAGACATGGCTACGGTGGTATTTCAGGCGGAGACAAAACAACATTCCATCACAATCTGTATGCGAACCATACCTCGCGAAACCCAAGACTAGGCGGCGGTTACGCAGGTGCTGCAGATGCTGATCATGTGGCGGTTGTTCAGTTCTCCAACAATGTAATTTACAATTGGGGCTTTAACGGCACTTATGGCGGAGGTTTTACTTTTACTAACTTTATGAACAATATCGAGATTGCCGGCCCGGGTACAAGAGATAATGTAATTAACCGAGTGATTGATGCCGGTGAAGCTACCAAACTGGGCGGTTTCTATATCGCTGGAAACAGAATTAACGGGAAGCTCACAGGCTTACTGAATGATTCTTCAGACTATGTGAAATTTTCTGGCGTACAGAGTGGTGAACAAAAGACGACTCTTGCAGCCACACCATATCTTTCCGCGGACAGTACTGGAGTTAACCATGGTATTACCAATAAAGCATTTGATAATTATATTAAGTCCGGCGTAAAGCAAGCGAATGAATCACTATTAAAAAACATTCTGCAACAAGCAGGAGCTACCTATCCGCGTCGCGATGCTATCGATGCAAGAATTGTGGCAGAAGTCGAGCAGAACTCGGGAAGATATATCAACACTGAACATGAAGTCGGGGGTTACATTTCAGACTTTGGCGTCATCGAGGCACAATATGATAAGCAATTTGACACTAATAAAAACGGAATAGACGACAAGTGGGAAAAGAAAAATAAAATCTGGGGCATCAAGGATGCATACAAAACGGTTACTAAAAATGGTTACACCTGGCTTGAGCTTTATATTAACGGTCTAGTTGATATGAAACACGTCGCCGAAAACCCTGATGCTAAGCTTTTAGCGCCAGAAAACAATGCACAATTTCTTACCGGGAAAGAGGTCGAAGTTAAAATTAATGCTTCCCCTAAATCCGGAAACAAAATAAAAAAAGTTGCTGTATATAATGGATCTAAATATCTTGGGGAAGCAGTCAAAAAAGGCAACACATACACATATACCCTCAAGAATTTAACGGATGCTTCCTACTATATTTCTGCAAGAGTGACCGATACCCAAGGAAATGAGACGCAGACCACAGCCACTAACATCCATATCAATGCTGCTACCTCTTCCCTGGCTGAAAAGGGTTGGACTACAGCAGATATCGGTGATCCGAGCATTAAGGGTTCCGGAAGTATGACAAATGATGTGCTTACCGTTAAAGGCAACGGAAAGCTTGGTAAAAGTGAAGGTGGCACAGAACAATCAGAAGCAAACAATGCAACCAAAGATAACTTCCACTTCGTGTATAAAGAACTGAACGGAGATATGGAATTTACCGCGAAGCTCGAAGAAATCGGGACCGTTGACAACCATGCCTTCACCGGGCTAATGATCCGCGATAACTTGAATAAAGACAGTGCCGCGGCGGCCCTTGGCGTCTCCTATGTGAAGTTATCCAAAGAGACCAGCTGGTCATCTTATCTGACGGGCAGAAGCATTAAGGGCGGAGGATTTGATGAATTAACTGAAACTTTAGACAGCGTATCTGCTGCTGAAAAAGCTGGCATTCAACTTGTTTCAGATATTCCATTTAAAATTAATGGTGTGGAGCAAGGATATTGGCTCAAGCTTGGCCGTAAGGGAGATGTTTTTTATGCTTACGGATCAACGGACGGAAAAGACTGGAAGCTAATTGGCGAGCGAACTATTGTTATGGATGGTTCGGTATATGTCGGATTTGCCGTTGACAGCAACGATGTTGCCAATAAGATTGAGCAACTGAACTACGCTAAGTTCTCTAACATTACTGTGGAGAATACATTCACTCCAATAGGTGACTCAGCGATAAATAAATAGTGTCTGTTCTTCTACACAGTTCCAAAAACACGGAAGCCAGTAAAGCGGCTTCCGTGTTTTTATTGCTATCCAATTGGACCAGCACAATAAATTGCCTGATTCACTGTTCACTATGGCTTTAAAGTTCCTTCTTTAACATTACTTCATCATCCTTAACATACCCGCTCAATTCATACGCTTTTATGGCCACACGATTATCTTCTCCTGTTAAAATCTTAACTGTTTTGACTCCACGAGAATAAAGCTGACTTTCCAGAAAAGAAATTATTGCAGTAGCGACACCATTCCTACGAGCCGACTCTTTTACATACATTTCAGTAATTTCACCATATGCTTCATTATAACAAAATGATTTCAGACTTTGAGCACAGCCAAAACCAACCACTTCATCCCTTAAAGTAGCCACGGCCACCACTTCATTATTGCTGTTCAAACACTTAATGATCTCCGGCACAGGACGTTTTACTCCACCATTGAACTCAAGATTTAACCTAGACAAAACATCCGCGTCACATATCGTTGCCAGCCTAACATTTGGAAGCATTCTCTTCCCCCTCTACAACGTTCCCTTTTCAAGAACATACTCTTCATTGGAATTTTTTAAAACGATATCAAATTTATGATGATAAGGATGCATAAACAACTCATATTGCATCCTGCGCTGTTCATGGGATTTTCTTAAATAATTTATATCTGTTCCTCTTTCAGAAACATCACGTATACTCCTTCTCACCAACTCGGTTTCTTCATCCGTATATAAGTAGATTTTCAGATCATACAAATTTGGGTCAGTAAAAGCAACGCTCATGCCTTCTACAATATTTATCTTGTTTTGTGAAGATATGAACATACTTTTTGTATAGCCCGTGCCAATGGTGTAAAAATCCAACCCATCCCTCAACATATGAATATCTCTCTCTAAAGCAGATATATGATGAGCAGCAGGATGACAAGCTGTCACTTTATCGTGGTAATGTGCATTCTTATATTCATAGTCGATAGAAGTGTATTTTCTAAGACTAGATTCAACAATATAGGGGTCTGTATTAATATAATTCACATCATCCCGCTGCAAAAGCTTTAAAAGATTATGAGCAAACGTTGTTTTTCCAGATGCACCATGACCCGAAATCCCAATGATGAATCTATTAGCCTCACCGCTAATCAAATTAGTTATTTTATGTAACACCTTGTCCATATTATTCGCCCCTCTCCCTACTCGATCCTATGTATTCCTTACTCCGCTATGGTTTAGCACATTAAAATCTATGGTGCATTTTATATAAAGAAACTTAATAGAAAGGGGTAGATCTTCCATGGCTACTCGTCAGCCTGATTTAGTATTGATCAGTTGGAGCAGAAATCCTTTGGTTGCTGGATCAGCACGTAGGATTATTGCCGCCCGTGTTATTGGAAATGCTGTGCCTTGCAGACCTAGCTTGAGACCCAATGGATTGCTTAACACCGCTTTGGCTTGCTTATTAGACAACGATGTTGGTTTTAAAGTAGTATTTCGTAAAAAAACTTCAAGCATTAGCGGATATATTTTGTTACAACGTAACTAATAGGTTTAGGGGGCAGTGAAAATTGCTGCTCTCTTTTTCCTGTGCATCTCATTGCACTAAAAGTCCAATCAATCCTAGAAAATGGTGTATATAATTTATTAGAAACTGAATCTGATTGAAAATGGGTGAGTCCATGAAATTACAAGCTGTGAAAAAAAGCTATGATTTAATAGTAAGCTTAGGGATGTCTTGTGCTCCTGCTATAAATCTGCAAAGAAATAGCTTGAGGAAATTCTCCATGCCGCTCGACTGGATGGTTTCTTATTCATTAGCTGATGTAAATAGACTTTATAAGAATAGATTTCAAAATTTCATGGAATTAATAAATCTGCAAATCCTTGATGAAACACATTTTTTTCTGGAGGATGGATTACCAGTTTATCCTAATGGGAACAAAAATGCATTAGTGAAATCCTATTTTATTCAGGATACTTTATATAACATTATCTCAGTTCATGATTTTCCAATCCATCAAGGTAAACACTGGTCTACAACCTTTCCTTCGTATAAAGCGAAGCTGGAATTGCGAATTAATAGATTTTGGGACAAGTTAATCCACAGTAAAAAAACTTTATTCATTAGATGGTTTGCCTCATATGAACAGGCTGTAGAGCTACAGTCAATTTTGTCTGCTTTATTAAAACCGAACGAATTTATTATTCTTATTCTTATTCCCGTTCGTGAATCAACCTCGGTACAAGAATTAAATTGGAACATAAGTGATATTTGTGTGTTAGAAGTTCCTGAAGATATGAACGATTATGATAGCTGGGATTATATTTTGAAAGACATACAAGTAACTAATAACTAATTTCGCTTTGACCGATCAAATGATTAATTATTTCCTCTGCTGCAAAAACATATGGATACAAATACAGCCTACTGATGCTGACCAATAAAGAAATAGGGTTACTAATTCCAAAATCGTATTGATTCCCATGCGCTGCTGGATTTGCGGGTTCAGGCTCTACAAGATCATACTTCTCCATCAGCCTTTCCTTCGTTCCACTATCTACTACTGTTCCGTTACCTTTATCCGCAAGGACAGATCCCGATTGAATACACGCCATGAATAAGACACAGCAAATGGTGAGGATTGCTAGTTTCTTTTTTCGCATCATACATCTCCTAATTCTTTCTGTGGTCTCCCCTAAAACTTGGAGCCGTTCAAATTATTTCTTGGGTAATCGCAGGAAAACTATGTATTCGACAATCTTGATCAGTATAGATCATATTTCATGAAAATAATGGGAGAAAAAGTCTCGAATTCTATAATACTCCTTTCTATATATAAAAACAAAAGCACCCCACACTAAAATTAGCAGGGTACTTTTGGATTCTTCGCCGTATTTACAATATCAACATTCCGCTGAGCAGTTTATGGAGTTGGTGTTCCGCCGTTCGCATTCAGTGTTTCGCCACTGATATAGCTAGATTCTTGGCTAGCCAGGAATACATATGCCGGAGCCATCTCCGCAGGCTGTCCCGGACGACCTAGTGGTGTGCTCGACCCGAACTCTTTCAGGACTTCCTCCGGTTGCCCACCCGCAACTTGAAGAGGTGTCCATACGGGACCAGGTGCTACTACATTGACACGAATTCCCTTATCAGCTACTTGCTGAGCGAGAGACTTACTGAATGTATTAATAGCAGCCTTGGTGGTCGCGTAGTCCAAAAGGATCGGCGAGGGATTATAAGCTTGAATAGAAGAAGTGTTAATAATGGTGCTGCCCGGTTGCATATGCTTCACCGCAGCTTTGCACAGCCAGAACATGGCATACACGTTCGTCTTAAATGTGTCGTCAAAATGCTTCGTAGTGAGATCAGCGATGTCTGGAACGAATTGCTGTTTGCCCGCGATATTGGCTAAAATATCAATTCCACCTAGCTCCTTAACCGCAGTATCAACGAGTTGTTCGCAGTAGGCCTCCTCCTTCAGATCGCCTGGAATGGCGATTGCAGTACGACCTGCTTCCTGCACTAGCTTGACCACCTGCTTTGCATCTTCCTCTTCCTCGGGCATATATGATAGAACAATATCTGCCCCCTCGCGAGCAAAAGCAATAGCAACAGCACGGCCTATACCGCTATCCGCTCCCGTAACTAAAGCTTTCCGTCCGGTCAGGCGCCCAGTTCCTTTATAAGTATCTTCTCCTGTATCAGGTATTGGATTCATTTTCTTTTGCAGGCCCGGCTCCTCTTGTTGCTGCTTAAATTCCGGTCCAGCCTTAGTGTACTGAGTGGTAGGATCTTGCATCGTATATTGGTTAGACATCGATCAATTCCTCCTTTATTTTTAGAAATACATTTTTATATTTTCCGAACTCTTTGTTATGTAAACACAACAAGCACGCCTCTAAACATTCACGTTCGATAACACAGCCTTGAATAGTGCCGCAAAAATACCCTAGCCACCTGTCAAGGTGGCTAGGGTATTCCTTCTCTATTTCTCAAACTTAAATCTCCTCTGACCTGCCTTGCACTGACTCATACCGCGTGCGTATGCTTAAATAAATATATGGTAGCTCACTTGTTATTTGGGGAACGCTCCGTATAGTCTGGCGTATACATTAGATAAAGGAGTGATAAATCATGGGCTTTTTTATATTCCTCTTTGTACTGTTAGCATTGCTTAATATCTTCTTTCCTCATTTGGGATGGTACATGCGCTATGGCTGGATGATGAAAGGGGATGTAGAGCCCAGTGATGCCTATTTATTAATGACTCGCATCAGCAGTATAGTGGCACTTATTATCCTCTTTTTTATCTGGACTAGTTTCTGACTTACCCTAACGCTCTTAGCACATCTTCAATCTTGCGCTGATGCGACAATACCCCATAATTCATCCAGGCCATAAAATCCACCTCATACACACAGCGATTACGAACAGCGGGCAGATTGCGCCAAAGCGGTGTATCCAGCAGCTCCCGTCCTTCTCCTTCCTGTCGATCAAAGGTAATGAACAAATGATCTGCAGTGAGGCTTGCAAGCTCTTCTCTTGTTAGGCTCACCCGCTTCTGTCCACGAGTCAACTTCGGAACCAATTCATGGGGCTGCAAACCTAAATCATGATGGAGTACGCTACCTGTATAACCCAATTGCCCGCATCCATAGAGATTGATTCCGTAGGAAGATATTCTAAGGCATGCTACAGTCTGCCCTTGGACAGAACGGTTTAGCACTCGTCTGGCTTGCTGCGCCCGATGCTCATAATTTCCGATCACTTCCTGGACACGATCTGTTCTGCCAAAGACGGCTGCTGCGGAAAATAACGTGGCCCGCCAATCCTCTTGATGACAAGGCAGCTTGAATAACGGAGCAATTTGGCTGCACTCATCCAGGTGCCAACGCTGAAAGCCATCATCCAGCAGGATCAGTTCGGGCATGTACTGGGAGAGCTCCTGCCAATCGCCAGTCGAAATATCAACCGCAGGCACATCGAGGAGGGACAGATACTCCTGCTTCCCCCACTGAGCGTGAGAATATTGCGCCACCGGTGTAATATCCAGAGCCAGCAGATAGTCTTCCAGAAAAGGAGCGAACACCCGAAGCCCTTCCTGATGGAAGCTTCTGTATTGGCCGGGCGTAACGCCCACCGATCTTTTGAAACGCCGGTTAAAATAATACTCATTGCTATACCCTACGGATAACGCGATATCATGCATACGGTCATTCGTAAGCAGCAACTGCTGCTGCGCCCTTTCAATACGAAGTCCGTTCAAATGCTCTAAGGGAATCCGCCCTGTCACTTCTTTAAAAATCTGTGTGTAGCGTGTACGTGTAATGCCTGCCACTTCAGCTAATTGATCGACGGTTATGGCGTGATTGTAGTGTTCTTGCATATAGCGGATGGAACGCTGTACCGCCTCATGGGCTCCTTTCATCTGGATGACAGAGGAATTTGCCCGCATGATCAGCAGCAGTAACTCTTGAAAGCGGGTATGGCCTGCGAACCATTCAATCTCTTCCGTACTTCTGCGACTATGATAGATAGCCTCCAGCAGTAATGCACATTGTGAAAAAGGTCTGCAGCTTAGCGGACCGGACCGGAGAATTCCTTCTTTAGTCCCCTTTTCCATTCCACTCTGCCTGCTTCCCCCCGTTTCTATGACTTCAAAAGTAAGCCTATAAAAGCTAAGTCCTCGCTCCTCGGCATTGATTTTGCTTATTACCCCCGGTTCGAACAAGAACCCGACACCTTTTTCCAGAGGAAAACGCTTCTCCTCGGCTTCTAACCATCCCTGTCCTTCCGATACAATGATCAGGGTATGATTTTGAAACACTAAGGTCTGTCCGTTCACCGATAAGGATTGGGCTTCTATGTTAATCAAGCTATAGAATAGCCTCTTTTTATTGCTGTCTTGTAAATCTTCTGCCATTCTAACGCCCTCCAATTGAGAACCATTTTCATTCACTTTACTATAGTTTAGAATAAAAAAGAAGGTCTATCAACTATGCTGATAGACCTTCTTTATGCTATTCCTTACGACGACTGCCGTTTTATTTCACCATAGCTTTCAGCAAGTCATCAAGCTTCATCGAATTGGCTGTGATGGCACCAGTCTGCCAGTGGGAACGTTCCATTCTATAAACATTCCCGTTCTTCACCGCCGGCAGGCTCTTCCACAACGGGCCATCAAGGATTTGAGTCGCTTCCTGATTCCCTTCAGTATCCCAGCCCCCGTTGTCAGGGAACACAATGATATGATCCGCTTCGAGCTGAGGGATAAGCTCTTCGGAGATAATAGATTGATATTCAGTCATTTCTGCCGCCATAGGCACAGGTGTCAGGCCAAATTGAGAATAAATCACACCGGTGAAACGGTTTTTAACACCGAATAGAGCAAAGGTTTTATCCGCTAAGTTGAGCCGGATCACTGCTACTTTTTCCTGACCCAGGGCCTGTTGCAGCTTAGCTTTCCCCTCTGCCACTTTCTGATCATACGCTGCAAGGACAGATTCCGCCTTCTCCGGAATACCGAGCGCATCAGCAATAGCCGTAAGCACTTGTCTTGAGTCTTGCAACACCGCCTCAGGTAGACGATAGGTTGGTGCTATCTTGGAATATTGTTCATATTTCGCCGCATCCGCACCTCCATCCACAATAATCAAATCCGGATCTTTTTCCAATAATGCCTCCATGCTACCCGTGATATCGAATTCTGGCACATCCAGATTTAAATAATCCTGTTTGCCCCAGCTTGGATGATACCACTGCACGACCGGAGTAATGCCCAATGCCTTCAAATAATCTTCAACATAGATTCCGGCTACCCGTTGCGGTTTAACTGGAATTTCAACATCCCCGAATTCCCCGGCAATCGTCCGAGTTGCACCCTCTTCTGCGGCATTTCCATTTCCTTCAGTTGGTGCGCTAGTGCTCGCGGAGGTAGATTCCTCTGCATTCTCTGTCTTAGCAACGTTTTCTTTGGCAGTATTGTTATTCGTTCCGCATGCTGCCAGCGCGGTTATTGCCATTATAAGTACCGCTGCCCATAAAAACTTCTGACCCCATCTTGCCATTGATCCCTTCACTCCTATGCTTTATTGTCATTGATTATCATTCTCAATAACCTTTATCACAATAGTAGCATGACTTTCATAGCTTTCAATGCACTTTCTCCGCAAAAAACTTATACAAACTATTTCTAGTTATTCTGCTCTATCATGATTCGGTAGGATTCTTCTTCTATTAAAAATATGTCATCCTTTATTAACTTGATCGCAAAATTTCTTTTTTACAATTGATTTATACGATACTTTCGCTTACAATAAACTCATAAACGCGCGTTTATGAAAAGAGGGGAAACATGCGCAGCGAAGATATTGCTAAGTTGGCCGGGGTTTCCCGAAGTACGGTATCCCGCGTGATCAACAACTATTCCAATGTTCCTGAAGAAACCCGGGCCAAAGTGCTGCGGGTGATTGAGCAACATCAGTACGAACCGAACAGCTTTGCACGGGCTCTGGCCGGTAAGAAAACCGATACCATCGGATTGTTCGCCATCAGTATGAACGAGAAAGAGAACACTACCCGAATTTATCAGAACAATTACTTTGCACCCTTCGTCGATGCCGTAGTCGACACGTCGAATGCCCGCGGATGTTACGTTCTGATTCATACGGTATACTCTCCGGACGACTTTCTGAAGGTAAAACAAGCTTTTCTGCAAAAACGAATTGACGGTGGTATAATTGTCGGCACTCAGAAGGATATTAATATCGTCCGCGAAATGGTGGGACTCGATTCTCCGCTAGTACTGATTGATTATGATATCTCAGAGATTATGTCGGAGCATCTTGACCGCAATCATTTGGCCATTGTGAATTCCAAAGACTACGAGGGCACCACAGAAGTGATTGAACATTTGATCTCCTTAGGCCATCAAGAGATCGGTATCATCTGTGGGCAAATGAATACGTACTCTGGTCGAGAACGCTACACGGCCTATGAGGACACGCTGAAAAAACATGGTCTGCCTATGAATGAGAAGTTTATTCTAAAGGGTGATTTTCTGAAAGAGACGGCTTATGAAGAGGTCAAGAAGCTGCTTTCTTCTGGTGAATCTTTGCCGACTGCCTTTTTCTCTTCCAACGATGACATGGCTATTTCAGCGATGGAAGCGTTCTCCGAACATGGAATCATTGTCCCGGAGGATATCTCCATTGCGGGTTTCGATGACATTCAGCTGGCATCCCGTATTCAGCCTAAGCTCACCTCTGTGCGCTTGCCGATTTACGAAATGTCAAAGGCTGCAGTGGAAAAAGTAATCGAGCTGTGTGATTCACAGCAGCCGACTTTCAGCACGATCAGCTTTCCAGCTCGTTTAGTGGAGAGAGATTCCTGTCAACCGCCGAAGAAGTAGCACAGATTCATCATTCACTGAAGAATACATATTTTTCTGTGGAGCTGCTATCATCGGTTCTCGAAATCACTGCCTAATACTATCTTTTAGAAACAACGGAAAGAATCCCTTCCCTCGAGGGAATTTTTCCTGAAACTTATAAACGCGCGTTCACAATCGAAAGGAGACTTTCTCACATGAAATTCGGTACCTTTGACGACACTCGTAAAGAGTATGTAATTAACACACCAAAAACACCTTACCCTTGGATTAACTACCTTGGTAATGAACAATTTTTCGGACTTATTTCTAATACTGCTGGTGGCTATACCTTCTATAGAGACGCTCGTCTCAGAAGATTGACCCGTTACCGTTACAACAATATCCCTATGGATGCTGGCGGCCGTTACTACTATCTTTATGATGATGGTGATTTCTGGACTCCAGGCTGGATGCCAGTAAAACGTGATCTGGACTTCTACGAATGCCGTCACGGTCTTGGCTACACTTCCATTACTGGTGAACGCAACGGGATCTCTGTAAACCAGCTTGCTTTTGTACCTATGGGTCATAACGCTGAAGTACATCGTCTTGTAGTGAAAAACACGGGTTCTGCAAAGAAATCCGTTAAACTGTTCTCTTTTGCAGAGTTCTGCCTTTGGAATGCACAAGATGATATGACTAACTTCCAACGCAATCTCAGCACTGGTGAGGTTGAAGTGAAGGGTTCTGTTATCTATCACAAAACAGAATACCGTGAGCGCAGAAACCACTACGCTTTCTACTCTGTTAACAAAGAAATCGCCGGCTTTGATACTGACCGCGAAGCTTTCGTAGGGATGTACAATGGTCTGGAAAGCCCGCAAGCTGTTGCTGCAGGTGAACCAACTAACTCCGTTGCCAGCGGCTGGTCCCCTATCGGATCGCACGCCCTGAACATTACTCTGGAGCCAGGCGAAGAGCAAAGCTTCATCTTTGTCCTTGGTTACATTGAAAACCCAGAAGAAGATAAATGGGAATCCTTGAATGTAATCAACAAAAAACCAGCAGAGGCTATGATCGAGCAATTTGCTACAGACGCTCAAGTGGATGCTGCTTTGGCTGCACTGGCTGCACACTGGGATAACCTGTTGTCCAAATATCAAATCCAAAGTGGCGACGATAAGTTGAACCGTATGGTTAACATCTGGAATCCATATCAATGTATGGTTACCTTCAACATGTCCCGTTCCGCTTCTTACTTTGAATCCGGTATTGGCCGTGGTATGGGCTTCCGCGATTCTAACCAAGACTTGCTCGGATTTGTACACCAAATTCCTGAACGTGCTAAAGAACGTATTCTCGATATCGCCGCTACACAATTTGAAGACGGCAGTGCCTATCACCAATACCAGCCGCTCACCAAAAAAGGTAACAATGAAGTCGGTACCGGCTTTAATGATGACCCGCTTTGGTTGATCCTTGGCACAGCTGCTTACATCAAAGAAACTGGCGACACATCGATTCTTGATGAGCAGGTTCCTTTTGACAGCAATCCGGATAACACGGCTACGCTGTTTGAACACTTGAAACGCTCCTTCGAGCATGTAACTAACAATCTCGGACCTCACGGCTTGCCGCTGATCGGCCGTGCAGACTGGAATGACTGCTTGAACCTGAACTGCTTCTCTACAGAGCCGGGCGAATCTTTCCAAACTACTGCCAACATCGAAGGCCGCGTAGCGGAATCCGTATTTATCGCGGGTCTGTTCGTCTTCGTTGGACCGGACTATGCAGAAATCTGCCGGATGCGCGGACTTAATGATGTAGCTACGGATGCAGAAGCTAAGATTGACAACATGCGTGAAATCACACTGACTCACGGTTTCGATGGTGACTGGTTCCTGCGCGCTTATGACCACTATGGCGACAAGATCGGTTCCAAAGAAAACGAAGAAGGTAAAATCTTCATCGAACCACAAGGTATCTGTGTTATGGCCGGTATCGGTGTGGAAGATGGTCAAGCTGAAAAAGCTCTGACTTCCGTGCAAGAGCATTTGGATACTAAATATGGTATCGTATTGCAACAGCCACCATATTCCAAGTACTATCTGAACCTGGGTGAAATTTCTACGTACCCTCCGGGCTACAAAGAAAATGCTGGTATTTTCTGCCACAATAACCCTTGGATCATGATCGCTGAAACTGTACTTGGACATGGTGACAGAGCGTTTGAAATTTACGCTAAAATTGCTCCTGCTTACTTGGAGGACATCAGCGAAATTCACCGTACTGAACCTTATGTATACTCGCAAATGATCGCAGGTAAAGATGCCGTTCGCCACGGGGAAGCTAAAAACTCCTGGTTGACTGGTACTGCTGCTTGGAACTATGTAGCGATTACACAATCTATCCTTGGTATTCAAGCGGACTTCAATGGTCTGAAGATCGATCCATGTATTCCTACAGAGTGGGACAGCTTTGAAATCACCCGTGTCTTCCGTGGAGATACTTATGTGATTCAAATCAAGAACCCGAACCATGTATCCAAAGGTGTAGCCAGTCTTACCTTGGATGGCGCAGCTGTAGAAGGTAACATCATCACTCCTGTTGGAGACGGCGCTGTACACCAAGTAGTTGTAGAACTGGGTTAATATAAAAAATCCGCTCAATCGTTCAAACGAACGGTTGAGCGGATCTAAAATTAACATTAGATGCCCCCTGAAGGATTCAGGGGGCATCTTTTTTTACCCTTCCACAATATCTGCTCTTAAATCACTCGCAACCTCAAGCATTCTAGGAATCACGGCTTCATTAGCCCCAGAAACATAAATATCGCCCTGATAATGTCTAAATGGGATTGTTGTTTCACCATAGCTCCACATAAAGAAATCTCCCTCAATGGACATGGTAGTGGCACCTGTTACTGTAAAAAATGATGTATAGGTGAAATCAGGTTTGGATGCGAAATATTGCTTACACTCTTCTAAAGATAGGGTTGTTGCTGAATCTCCATCATTCTGCATTGCTCTTGTCATTCGATAACGTTTACTCATTGTGATGCCTCCAATATTATCTGTAAAATAATCAGTTGCCTTATCCAGATCAAATATAGCATACAATGAAGGGCAAATCCCATTCCATTTCTAAGTCAAAAATGTTAATATAGCCGTTTTTCATAGCTTTCTTTTAGTGATTTCGAGATATCCTCTGGAGTAACTCCAAGTTTGCGGGCATGCTGCGCCAGTATTTTTGATGGATTAGGCAATACTTCTTTCGCAAGCCAATGATCGTCATCCCACAAATGTGACCGCTTAAAGGCTTTTGCACAATGCATATAACATTCTTCAACTTCCACGCCAATTCCAATGACCGGGACTTTACCATGCGCCTCCATAGGTTTCAATATTTCTTCATCCTTAACTATACTCGCGTGCCCATTTATTCTTAATGTTTCTTCAAGTCCGGGGATGATGAATATCAATCCGACTTTTGGGTTCTCAAGTATATTCCGCAAAGAATCAAACCGTCTATTCCCAGGGCGTTCAGGGATCACTAAATGTTTATCATCCAACACGTGAACAAAACCTTCTGCGTCCCCGCGCGGAGAGACATCACAAGCACCGGACGAACCGCTTGTAGCCATAAAAAGCATTGGGGATTTTGAGATATAATCACGGCAATGATGATCTATAAAAGTTATGGTTTTGTTGTTAACTAATTCGCTTGGGTACCCAAATAAAGACCTTAGCTCTTCTTCTGACTCTATAACTTTTTCGAAAAAGTTTGGCTTCATACTTCTCCCTCTCTCAACTTAATAAGCCCCAATATTCTTATTGTTGCTCAAATATCCTCTTAATAATTCCCCATGATATCTTGGAAACACATGTAAATGATAATGCTATACATCTTGGCTGCCATCCGGCTCATTATGTTGTCTAGAAGAAACGCCATCACATTTATAAACTTCTTTAAGTCCTCTAGCAACTTCAATTTCCAGCTCATGTATCCGGTTTGAGATCTCAACTTCCAATGTGTAAATGTTCTCGATATGCTGATTAGGGATGATTAGAACATGCCCGAAACCAACAAACAAAAGGGACAAGTATAACCCTCTGGAGCATGATTATAAATATAGCCCGCCTCCACTGTTATAGGATTTAAGAATATTTCTATGTTTCTTCTAATTTCGCCATTTCGCATGCGTTCTCCTTTTTGCAAAAAGAAAAGGACAGACTGTAAATTACAGCTGTCCCCATCGGTAAATGTTGATAAACTACAGCCATTCCCGAGATCTATGTCTACCTATAACTTAAACGCTGGCTTCCGGAATCCATACCTTCATTTCACCACTGCCACGATTTCCCCATAAGTAATACGGAACTGCCTTAACCTTAACAGTTTGAACTGGTGCTTTGACTCTGCTGTAAAGCTCACCACTCCAGCCCTTTTTATCTACACGCAGCCCCTCTGCCTCGACAACAACAGCGCCGCCGAGTAATGTCTCTTCAAAAGCCGCAGTAAGTTCACTGCCTTCTTTTAAAGAAATCGAGCTTAACGGCTCACCATTATCGATACTTTCAAGACAATACACAAGAGGTCCACGCTGAATCGTTACTTTTTGAGCATCTGCACGCAAACTTGGATGTGCGTAGATACGATGTGCCTCCATAGGGTCATGCACTTCGATTACATCTCCTGCTCTCCACAGTCTCCGGATAACGAGGTATCCCTGCTCGATGTTCTCAGCAGTATCCATTGCTTCACCGTTGACTCTGATCTCCATTCCTTGGCTCCAAGATGGAATCCGCAAGGCAATCCCAAACTGGGCTTCCGCTGCAGGATTAATCTTCAACGAGACTGTACCTTCCCATGGATAGTTACTCTCTTGCTGAATCGCAACATCTGTTCCGCCCAGCTTTGTTGTCAGCTCACTCCCAATATACAAATTCGTATAGAGCGTATCGCCATGGATCGTATAAATATATTGATTAAGCGAAGTCAGCAGACGCGCCACATTCGGAGGACAGCAAGCGCAGCCAAACCAACCTTGGCGCTCGGACTTCACATGATGTTTATCTGGGTTGCAGCTGCATGCCTTAGGCCATACTTCCAGTGGATTCACATAAAAATAGTGCTTACCATCCTGTGCCATTGAACCCAACACATTGTTATAAAGCGCCCGCTCCATGACGTCGGCATAACGTGCATCCGGCGATATTCTCAGCATCCGCTGTGCAAAAAAGATCAACCCAATAGATGCACAAGTCTCTGCGTACACCGAATCGTTAGGCAGATCATAATCGAAGGTGAAAGCCTCACCCCGATGCGTAGATCCGATCCCGCCAGTAATGTACATTTGCTTAGTAGTGATGTTATTCCACAGTCTCTCGCATGCTTCGCGAAGGGTATCCTCTCCCGTAAGTGCGGCTAGATCAGCCATAGCACTATACATATAAACCGCACGCACAGCGTGTCCTACAGCCACTTCCTGTTCTCTTACCGGAAGATGACTTTGGTAATATTTTAAATCTAATTTCTCCTTCTGACCTGTGAAAAAATTGATACTCCCCAGACTATCCCATTGTTGCTTTAAGAAATTCGGCTGTTGACCTCGCTCATTAATAAAAAAGCTGCTGAGCTTCAAATACCGCTCCTCACCTGTGAGCCGATACAGCTTAACGAGCGCAAGCTCAATCTCCTGATGGCCATCATATCCCCGCATTTTGCCTTCTTCCGCACCAAACACAGAATCGATATGATCAACCATTCGGCACATGATGTCGAGCAGTTTTCTTTTGCCTGTAGCCTCGTAATAAGAAACGGCGGCTTCAATGAAATGCCCAGCACAGTACAGCTCGTGGCAATCGTTCAGATTGGTCCAGCGTTTGCCGGGTTCTTTTATCGTAAAATAAGTATTTAAGTACCCGTCTTCCTGCTGCGCTTCTCCAACGAGGTCAATCACTTCATCCGCTTGACGCTCCAGCTCAGGATCACGTTTGATGCTTAAGGAATAACCTACGGCCTCCAGCCACTTGGCTACATCACTGTCTTGAAATACCCAGCCGTAAAATTCACCGGTCTTCCGGCCCGCAGCAATCTCAAAGTTAGCAATGGCATGACTGGGCTCAGCTCCCGCTGCTTTGTCGTGCAATGCCTCATATTGATATGGGATTACAACATCTTGTACCAGCTTTATATAACTTCCCCAGAAATCATCTTTAATGCTAACGGATTGATCTTTTACAACTTGCTGATCCTGGATCGTTTTATTCATCATCATCTTCCCCTTAGCCTTATTTTATACTCGCTAATTACAATTATAGAGCGTACAATAGATAAAAAATATAATCAGAAGCAACCCCTTTTTTGTACTATTTCACACTCCTATTTCCAAGGACAATTTGAGCTCGGACTACGATAAAAAGAGAGGTAGAACACAGTGAGTCCTTCCTATGTACATTTCGCAGCGCCGCCTTTTCCATATTTTCTGGAATGCAATCACACTGTCTATCAACCCGGAGAGCAGCATCCAAATAGAAGCCATATCGGGTTATTTGATCTGATTATTGTAGAGCAAGGTTGCCTATTTATCGGTGAAGAGCATAATCAATGGGAGGTTGCGGCTGGGCATACGCTGCTTCTGCTGCCTGACCGCTATCATTATTCCGTTAAGTCTTGCGAGGAGCTGACTTCGTTTATATGGATTCATTTTCATACCCTCGCAGATTGGTCAAGCTCTGAAGGCGAGCCTGTGTATATCAACCGAGAGACACATTTCCGCCAGTTTCTTACTCATCCATATACCATTCGCATCCCGCAGTTTGGTCCCCTTCCTGATCCCTTTAAAAGGAGTGGACAAGCTGAGAAGCTTTTACAGCTGTCCACTGGAAGACGTTCCAGTGCAGTTTGGGAGCAGCAAAGGATTTTTGAAGAAATGCTGCGGATGATGGATCTAGCGCAGTATGATACTTCAGAAAGTCATGCGGTAGAGATCGCCGAGAGGACAGAGACTTATATCCGCAATCATTACGCGGAGCCTCTCTCCAATGCCTCTCTGGCGGATGCGCTGCATTTTCATTATAACTACCTTGCCCGCTGCATGAAACGCGTATATGGACTGACTCCGATGGAGTATTTAACGGATTACCGTTTGGAACAGGCCAAGCTGCTTCTGCTTAAGACAGAGATGCCTATAGCTGCGATCGCAGAAAGTATCGGCTTCGAGAGCACCGCCTACTTCTCGCGTCGCTTTACTCAGCAGATCGGCATCTCTCCGCTTCGCTTCCGCAAGCGGTATTCCCGATAACGGCAAAAACAGCACGTCTCATAATTGGAGGCGTGCTGTTTTCGTTGTTGCTCATAATTTGCCCGCAATCGGACTACATTTGTGGGAATAGCTGCAACTGAGTCCGATAGTGTGACAAAACGAGCGGAATCATGGAAATAAGAACAACTGAGTCCGAACAGTTGCTGAAAAGAACGCCGCCTGCCAAATTTGCACCTAAACGTGCTAGCCATTGTTTAAACTAGCTTTCTGGGGCTCAACCTAGCTACACTGTGCGAAATTAACTACCTATGGCTTAACCAAGCTACTCCGTGCGAGAAATTAGTTACCTGTTGCTCAAACTAGCAGCCTACGTCTCGAAATCTGCTACCTTTTGCTAGAACTTGATCGCATCGGACCGTATTGCAGCTATTTCAGCATATGGGTTCATTTTGCGAAAGTTTCGGACTGTATAGATCTTATTGTCCTTGATATGCGCAGAAAAGGAGCGCATTTGAGCGAATAGCTGCAACTGAGTCCGTTAGTGTGACAAAACGAGCGGAATCATGGAAATAAGAGCAACTGAGTCCGAACAGTTGCCGAAAGAACGCCGCCTGCCAAATTTGCTCCTAAACGTGCTAGCCATTGTTTAAACTAGCTTTCTGGGGCTCAACCTAGCTACACTGTGCGGAATTAGATCCCTATGGCTTAACCTATCTACACCGTGCGGAATTAGCTACCTATAGCTTAACCTAGCTGTCTACGTCTCGAAACCTGCTACCTTTTGCTAGAACTTGATCGTATCGGACCGGATTGCACCTATTTGTGATTTTCGGCCTATTTTGCGGAAATTTCGGACTGTATAGCTCTTATTGCTCATAATTTGCTCGCAATCGGACCACATTTGTGGGAATAGCTGCAACTGGGTCCGTTAGCTCGAAAAAATACCTTGTATCTGCCTAATAGGGGCTCCTGGGTCCGCATGGAGGCTGGGCGGTGAGTTGCTCTAATGTCTGTTGAGCTAACGGACCGCACTGCACCTATTTGTGGGCGAGATCTCGCATAATGTATTGGTGAGAGTAACTTAACGTCTGTTGAGCGCAACGAACCGGATTGCACCTATTTTGGGGTGGGATCTCGCGTGTGATGTATGGGTAGGAGTTACTTAAATCTATTGAACGTTGCGGACCCTATTGTACCTATTTGTGATTTTCCGTCCATTTTGCGGCAGTTTCGGACTGTATAGCTCTTATTGCTCATAATTTGCTCGGAATCGGACTACATTTGTGGGAATAGCTGCAACTGGGTCCGTTAGCTCGAAAAAATGCCTTGAATCTACCTAATAGGGTCTCCTGGGTCCGCATGATTAGGCCCGAAATCAGTTTTTTTGCTTCACTGCAATTTTTTGGAAGTGACAAGCATATTTATAAGACATGCCTTTAATGTGGAGATGTTAAATATGCAGTCATTATTAAGATACGCGATCATCCTGATCGGAAGCTTGCTTATTGCAGCAGCAACTAATTTTTTTCTAGTCCCATATAAAATCCTAGATGGGGGAATAATAGGAATAGCCCTCATCATCAATTATTTATCCGATGCCAAAATCGGTATAGCTGTCCTTCTCTGCAGCTTTCCGATTTTCCTGTTAGCCTGGCTGAAGGAACGCGATATCTTTTTCAATAGTGTATTAGGTTTATTGACCTCATCGTTTCTGATTGAGCTTCTCGGTCCCTTTCAGTACCACTTTCTGTATTATTTTGAGTTCGGCTCCATTTCCAGCGCCATTATTGGCGGTTTTTTAATGGGAACGGGTCTTGGCCTTATGCTGCGGTTCAAAGCCAGTACAGGCGGAACGGATCTGCTGGCTCAATATATCAAAAGGTATCTCCCGCTTAATCTTGGACTCATCATTTTTTTGACAGATTTCATAATTATCGGCGCGGGAGGACTCCTGATTTCCAAAGAAACCTTCTTCCACTCCATCCTCACGATTATCGCTGGGGGTGTGGCCACAGGTCTCTGCACCTTGGAGACTGAAGAGAAATGGAAAAAAATATGAATATACACGATCATATGTTCGTATTATAATAATAAGAAAATCATCTACCGTATCTCTACCTCACCTGGAGAGTGTGAATCTATGAATAAAGAGCGTGTTATTTTGTTATCCGATTGTCAGAGCTTTTACGCCTCCGTGGAGAAGGCCTCTAATCCGCAATATAGCAACAAACCGCTTATTGTCGCCGGAGATCCGGCTAGACGAAGCGGGATTGTGCTTGCCGCTTGTCCGTTAGCCAAATCTTTTGGCATTACTACCGCCGAGACCTTGAAGGAAGCACTCGCGAAATGCCCCGAAGTAATCGTCGTCAGACCACATATGCAGCAATATATCGATGTTTCCTCCCAAATCACGGACATTCTACGCAAATTCAGTGACCTCGTAGAACCTTATTCCATCGATGAGCAGTTTATTGATATCACCGGCAGCCTCAGCTTATTCGGAAGCCCAAGACAGATCGCTACGACCATTCAGGACCTGATCCGCAGAAATACAGGTGTGCGCGCACGTATCGGTATAGGTTATTCGAAGGTTACCGCCAAAATGGCTTGCGACCTGTGGGCCAAGAAGAACCCGGAGGGTCTATTTACCCTCACTCAGGAAGAGCTACCCGATGTACTTTGGCCGCTGCCTATTAGTGAGTTGTTTATGGTAGGCCGCCGCATGTCTGCGCACTTCCAAAGCATGGGCCTCACAACGATTGGCCATTTGGCACAGATGCCGCTAAGCGAGCTGAAATGGCGCATGCGGGAGAAATTCCATAAAAAATGCGATATCGATGCCGAGCTATATTGGCGAATTGCCAACGGCATCGACGATAGCCCTGTAAGTCCGGCTACCTATGAAGTTGCCCCCAAGAGCGTCGGGCACCAAATGACACTGCCACGGGATTACTATACACTGCAAGAGATCAAGACCATCATTCTGGAGCTCTCAGAGCTGGTGTGCAGGCGCAGCCGCAAGCTGAAGGTGCATGGTGCAGTCGTGTCTGTTGGCTGCCAAGGCGCCAGCTTTGATGACCCCAGCGGCTTCTCGAGACAGACTACGATGAGCGATCCTACGAATGCAACCCAGCTGGTATACGAGGCCGCCCTCGCTCTTTTCAAACAGCATTGGGAGGGTCAGCCTGTGCGCCGAATTCATTTAAGCCTGTCCAATCTGTCTGACGAAAGCCAATATCAGCTAACCTTATTTGAGTCGCGCCCCCGCTACCGTGAGCTCGAACGGGCCACTGATGCGCTGAAGAATAAATACGGGGAATCGATCATTGGACGCGCCGCATCGTTCACAGATGCCGGACAACTTAAGGACAGATCCGGAAAGATTGGCGGGCACTATAAATAAACAGTGCATCTTTATACATTTTATTTCTGAAACTATATTAAAATATATCCCATATCGTTTATAATGCTATATTGAGGTTGTTATTTTCACACAATGAAGCGACAATCATAAGTATATACACATAGATATGTAACATTCCAGGGGAGGACCGGAGAAGTTGGAAAGCACGAGCAACACTAACACTACCTATTATGAAATCGTTGATCTCTGTCTTCTTGCTGGCAAGATCATGCTGCAAAACGGTGCAGAAACCTACAGAGTAGAAGATACAATGACACGTATGGCTGCTTCTCTCGGTTTTCCAGGGGCACACAGTTATGTGACGCCAACCGTTATTATGTTCACCACCAATAGAACGGAGCCTGTTAAGTTATATCGGATTGCCGAGCGGACAACAGATCTGCAGAAAGTCTCGGAGGTTAATGATATCTCGCGGCGTCTGAATGATCGTCAGATTACAGCCGAGGAAGCTCGGACACGATTAGGTGAGGTCGATGATGCCGCGCATGCATATCCGGTATGGCTGCAAATCATAGCAGCGGCGCTTACCGGCGCTTGCTTCACCGTTATGTTTAAAGGCAGCTTGTGGGATGCTCTCCCCGCATTGCCGATTTCCGGGTTAGGTTTTGCTGCGGTTATCTACCTGCATCGTCTTGTGCAGACTAGATTTTTTGCAGAGTTCTCTGCTTCCTTCCTGATTGGACTTCTAGCCTTCTATTCTGTAAAGCTGGGCATAGGTCAAGAAATGGACAAAATCATCATCGGCTCCGTGATGCCTCTAGTACCCGGTCTACTCATTACTAATGCCGTTCGTGATCTGATGGCTGGTCATCTGGTCTCAGGCATATCCAAAGGAGCAGATGCCTTTCTAACTGCTTTTGCGATCGGTACAGGCATTGGGCTTGTACTATCACTATTTTAATTTTCCATGTGAAAGAGGTTAGCCCTTCATGATTTTGCAACTTATAACCAGTTTTATCGCCGCGGCAACCTTCTGTATTTTATTTAATGCGCCTAAGCGCGCTCTACTGCAGTGTGGTTTTGCTGGAATGGTAGGCTGGATGGTGTATGTAATCCTTGATGTAGAGTGTGGGCCTGTTGTTGCTACGTTTGCGGCTACTGTAGTGGTGGGCATCGTCAGCCAGTTGTTTGCCCGATCCTTCAAAATGCCGGTTATTATTTTTAGTGTAGGCGGTATTATCCCACTTGTTCCGGGTGGCCTTGCTTACGATGCTATGCGTAGATTTGTGGAAGAAAACTATAATCTGGCTGTAGAAATCGCTGTTCGGGCATTAATGCTCTCTGGTGCAATTGCGGCTGGACTGGTACTGAGTGAAGTTATCGGACAAATGTTCCGCCGTCGTGCCAGCAAAGCGTAACCTTCTTACAACGTCATTTCATAGATTCAAAAAAAAGAAATCGTCTCTTGGTATAATGAGGATCATACATCCCTCTTCCAAGAAGCGATTTCTTTGTACTGTCCTATCTACACAAGTACTGCTACAGGTTCAACCTCCGAATAAATACTATTGATCCGGTTATTTTTAATCCAAGAAAGTCCTACGGTACCTTCACCCGCATGAACAGCCACGGCAGGAATGTAAGTCATAATCTCCGTACGTAAATCAGGCGCCATCTCTTTGATGTCTTCTTCTAGCTTCAGCGCCATTTCTAAATTATTGGAATGCATGATGCACACATCGCTAACAAGTCCAGCATCCTGTTTAAAGATATCTAACAGCGCCTGCTTTGTCTTCTTCATCGTGCGGATTTTTTCCACAACAATGACCTTGCCCTCGTCAAAACGCAGCAGCAAATTTATCCGCAGTAATTGACTAAGAATTACCTGTGTACCAGAAACACGCCCACTACGGTGAAGCTGGGACAAGCTTGCAGGAATTAAGTAGAAGGACATATTTTGAATGATATTCTCTATCTTTTCTTTAATCTCTAGACCAGTAAAGCCCATCTTGTGCCAATGAATACCTCGCGTGATCATTTCCCGAATCGGATAAGCGCCAACCTTGGAATCAATTCCAATAACATTAGCTTCCGCTATTTCAGCACCTTGCATGGAAGCATTGTATGTTCCGCTAAGCCCTGTCGAAAGATGCACCGCGATAATCTCATCATATTCTTCCTTCAACCGTTCGTATAACTCGATAAACTCACCGATTGGCGGCTGTGAGCTCCCTACTTGATCATGCTGACGCATTTTCTCATAGAACTCATCGATCGTAATATCTATATTTTCTTTATAACACTCGTTGTTAATAATCAGACGTAAAGGAACAATATACACATGGTTGTTCTTGGCGAACTCAGGATCGATTGTACATGTACTGTCGGTTACCCAGGCAATTGATTTCATGGTCACTTGTCACTTCTCTCTTTCATGAAAGGAATAGTAGAATGTTTGAAGAGACAAGGGCCACTAAACCTTCTCGGCCAATGAATCACTCTCTCATCCTGTACAATCAACATACGAATAGACCAGCGGTTTAGGAAGTCCTCGTGCGTATTCGTAAATTATACAAGATAACGAGCGATAAGATAGGCAAAACAGGACGATAATGCAAATTTCATTCATCTTTTTTCAACTTTATTCGACATTATTTCACATTATGTATGACGAATATACCTATCCTAATAGAACCAGTTCATGTTATGTAAAAGCCTAACCACAGCAAAAATATCCCCGTCCCCACCCTCACCTTCCTTACATAAATCAGCGCTTGGTAGTTACATTAATAGGTACTCTTTACAGTTGTTACAGTACGGGGCTAAGTTATGATTGGTCAGATATGGCCCGGCATCTGTCAATTTGTCCAACTTTCCCTGTTGGCGGGTTGCGCTCGCCTTTATGAAGATCAGTTACCTTCTGCTGTGATAAAGCTTATTACGGTGTGATTAAGGCTACCGTCCAGTTTTTCTCCTGAATTTTAAAATCCAACTCGCGATAAGACTTAGACAGTTCATCGATCCGCTTCTGAATCTGAGCGACATCCACCGTTCTCTGGAAACGAACCTCAGAGCGGCTATACCGATCCTGAGTGATCGAAGCTTGCTCAAGCAAATCGCTAAACAGCTTCCGCAGCTGCAGCATTTTATCCCGTTCGGCTAGGGCATCGGCAATACTCCAATTCTCATTGAAGGCAACAGATGAATTCGTTCGATTAATCGCTCGAATCAAAATCGCCTGCTCGTTAACAGCTATTTCTAGCTCATGCAAAAGAGCCTCCGGCTGCTCTGCCGGATCTTCCCCCTCCTGCACCTTAACGACCCGATCGAGCCGCTGCTTTAGCTGCGCGATTTTACGGGTAAGATCACTTCGGTTCACTAATGCTTCCGCAAGTTTCATCTTTAAATTCCCCCTAAGATTTTCTGATAGGTGGCGATATCCAGTCTTCGACCAAATTTACAGCCAATCTCCTTGAAGTAGGCACATTGTTCATATCCATTCTTTGAGAAAAGCTGGCGACTGCGTTCATTCTCTGCGCAAACGGTAGCTACTAACACATGGAAATCCAGTTCGGCAGCTCTCTTTTCAATAAAGCGTAAGGCATGCTGTCCTATTCTTTTACCCACACAAGCCGGTTTCAAATACACACTGATCTCCCCAGAGCTATCATAAGCCGGCTTACTCTTATGTCTAGCAATCAGAACATAGCCCTGAATAACATTATCCCAGGATAATATAACGTATGATTTGAACCGCGGATCATCATTCATCACTGATTGCCGCATTTCGTCCAAACTTAAAGGCTCGGTATGAAAAGATACCGTAGTGTTCAGCACGTAATAGTTATAAATATCGAGTACATCCGACAGATGCTCTTCGCGAATTTCAGTGAATAACAAGCTTTCTCCCATTACTTTGTTCAACACAGCTAATCCTCCCAAATGGATGTTTCCAAATGATCGACGAACTTGCGTAATTTACCGGCTAGCTTGCGGTTAATAGTTCCATCCTGGTACATTTGCTGCACCTTATCCCGTTGCTCCTGAATAGCTTTCAGTTTCAATTCAAGCTTTTGATCATCAACGAGACCATCCTTTGTCCAGCCTTGACCCTGCTCGAAGCGTGAGATTAGTTGCTCATAACTGCATGCAACCTTCTCTACTGCTTTTCGGTTGTTCTCATTCATACTTGCATTAACAGCAGCTATTGCTGCGCGGGACATAGAAACCTTAGCTTTTCTTGCACATTCAGCCTGTTGCAGCATTTGTTGGCTAGCTTCCCGTTCGTTTTGTCCTGAGAACATCCCCGCAAATAGCCTTCTAATCTCTGTAAGGGATAATCTAATTTGAGAGTTGAGACTTCTGGCTAAGAAAACTTCACTATGATCCAAGAATTCTTCCATTTTCTGAGCCACTGAGGCAGGAATCTCATTGTTAGTAAGCAATCGGGTCAGCTCTTTGCGTTCAGCATGCAAGCCCACTATCCTTGCTTCAACCCCAAGCCGACGGAGTTCCTCAAATGCCGGATCGTTCGCTTGATCCTCGCGGTTCAGACTATAAACCTTTTCTCTAAATTCACTCAAAGCTGGCTGTGCGGAATCCTTGCTCTCCTCCGTCATCATACTTTGAAGCAGCGTTATCCCGGCAGCAACAACCTTAGATTTGGCCGCCTGCTCAACCTCAGTATCCCCTGGTTCGGCAACCGGCTCTTCTTTACCTGCGAGAATTGGTAAAAAGATACTAGCGATCAGCAGCGACATTAGAATCACACCCGCAGCGATAAAGATGATTAAATCACGTTCAGGAAAAGGCGAGCCATCCCCTAACACAAAAGGAATCGAAAAGGCACCGGCTAAAGTAACCGCGCCTCGCACCCCTGAAATGGTCAGGATTAGCATGGACTTAATAGACGATTTTTCCATTTTTTGCAGGCCGGCGCCAGCCAGGGAAAATACATATACCCATATAAAACGCAGCACAAAAAGCAGCAAAGTTATCGCTAATACATAACCAATCACCATAAGATTGTCCACCGCTGTATCCCGGTAGATCACTTCAATAACATCTGGAATCGACAATCCGAGAATAAGGAAGACCAAACCATTCAAGATGTAGAGCAGCACAGACCATGTGCTGGCGGATACCAGCTGTAGTTTATACTGTGGTGAGACCGCACGGTCCTTCTCGACCGCATGAATTATCCCTGCTGCAACCACAGCTAAAATGCCGGATACCCCTATTTCTTCACTAATCAGATACACAATGAAAGGAGTCAGGATTTGCAGCAGCACATGCACTGTGATGTCCTCCATCCCCAGTCTGCGGATAAATACGCTGAACCGAATCAGAAGAAACGCGAGTATTGCTCCGACAATTAGCCCGCCTAAAGCGATAATCACAAAGCTAATGGAGGCTTTCGGCAAAGAAAATATGCCTGTAACAGCTGCTGCAATAGCGAAGTTAAACGCAACAAGGCCAGAGGCATCATTCATCAATGATTCGCCCTCTAGAATACGATGAATACTCTTGGGAAGATGTACTCTCCCAGCGATTGCACTTACCGCCACAGCATCTGTCGGCGATAAAATCGCTGCCAGCGCAAAAGCAGCTGCGAGTGGAATGGTTGGAATCATCCAGTTAATGGAATAACCAGCGATAAGCACTGTAGCAAATACCAAGCCTAGTGCCAGCATTAAGATTGGAGCCCGCAGGTTCCATAACTCATTTCTTGGGGTTCGCTTTCCGTCATTAAACAAAAGCGGAGCAATAAATAACACGAAAAACAACTCTGGCTCCAGTGACATATGTATTCCCAAAGGCAGTAGTACGACCACTACACCCAAGCCAATTTGTATTAAGGGTATCGGCACGAAGGGAATGAATCGGTTTATGATGTTGGATATTGCGATAAGCCCAAGTAGGACGAGTACAACTAGAAATGTCTCCAAACCACATCAACTCCCTTTTTTTATTTGATTATTATATCGCAAAGCTTTAGGCAAGGGCAAAATCTAGCAAAAGATTCTCAATAATAAATTCCCCTACAAATTCCACAAAAATTCCATCAGATACATATTGACATAAATATTTATTTATGTTATAATAAAATATTTACCTATTGTGTTTATTTTCAGTTTTGAGTAATATATGCATTAGCCTCACGGCGTCGCTCTTATTATCAATCACGGAGGGATAATAATGTACATTGCTCAAGGAATAGAAATGCTCGAGATTACAGCGCAGGTTATGGGTGGAAAAGACACGATTTACCCCACGCTACTCTGGGATGAACATGCCGCCGTACTCGTCGATACCGGATTCCCGGGTCTACTCTCTACTTTCAAAGAGGCTCTAAAAGAAGCGGAGGTGCCTTGGGAGAAGCTCCGTACCCTTATTATCACGCATCAGGATTTAGACCATATTGGTTGCCTCCCTGCCCTATTGGCTGATGAAGATCTAGAGCTTACTGTTCTGGCTCATGAAATTGAACAGCCTTATATTCAAGGAGAGTTAATGCTCCTTAAGCACACTCCCGAAGCTTTAGCGGCGGCAGCGGCTATGATCCCAGCTCATGTACCTGAGGAGTGGCGGCGTGCCTTCCTCTCTGTATTAGCCCATCCTCCTAAAGGAAAGGTGGATCAAACGCTTGTGGATGGAGAAAAGTTACCTTTTGCCGGTGGAATTACGGTGATCCATACCCCAGGCCATAGCCCAGGGCATCTCAGTCTTTACCATCATGATAGCCGTACACTTATTGCCGCTGATGCCTTGACCGTTCAGGATGGCGAGCTACAGGGTCCCGCTCCTTCCGCCACACCTGACATGGAGCTGGCTTTGGCCTCTCTGAACAAGTTCTCTGAGTATGAGATCGATACGGTCATTTGTTATCACGGCGGACGCTACCGCGGAGATGCAAACAGACGTATTGCTGAACTAGCAGAAGGAAAAGGAAAGCTGTAATAATACAAGAGAAGACAGAGCCTAAAATCCGGCTCTGCCTTCTCTTGTCATATAGGATCGTTATTCTTCATTATCACTTAAGACTCTGAACCCACCGTAAACCGTTCACGAATATGCTGCGGCTGTTCGATTTCATCGACAATAGCAACAGCATAATCTTCGTAGCTGACATAACTTTCGCCTTTGGAGTTCACCAGAAGATTATCCTTACCTTTTACATAAGAACCTGTTCTTGTGCCGATGGCAAAATTAGCAGATGGACTAACAAAGGTCCAAGAGAGTTCATCTGTTCCTTGCAGAATCTCCAGATTCTTGGCTTGATTCGTCGCTGTTGGCTTAATAAAGTCAGGAAAGTCATTCGTATCCACTACTTTAAGCGTTTTGGCTTCATCTACATAAAGACTTCCTGCACCCCCAACTACAATCAATCTTGTATTGGGCGAAGCCTTTAACGCTTCAATAAGCACATTCCCGGCATCCACATGCAGATGTTCTTGTCCAAACGGCGCACCAAAAGCATTCACAACCACGTCGAACCCCTGCAAATCTTCAGCGGTAAGTCCAAATACATCCTTTTCAATGACATTCGCTTTACTATTTGTTACTTTAGATACATCCCGCACAATCGCTGTAACTTCATGACCTCTATCCAACGCTTCCTGCGTAATTCGGCTTCCAGCTTTTCCACTTGCTCCCACAACTGCGATTTTCATATAATTGTCCTCCTGAGTTTACGATGTTTTGGCTTTAATATTTATATCAAGGAGCTCCTGAACGATGGTTCTATCGATATCGAGATCAAATTTTCTCCCCCAAAAGCATTCCGTGCCCCGTTGAGTGATCCGATCATAGTCTTCTATCGTTAGCGTTCTAGGATAATCCGGTCCTGTTTCCCAATCTGTATACCGCTTGATTTCATTCAGCACATGCATCTTATAAATACTATTCAAAATTATCGTATGGAAAAAAATTTCGTCTCCACATAAAGTGTTCCTAAAAAATCTGACGTATTCCGGAGAGCTTTTTGTAAAATCCAAGATGTACTCCATACATCCACCTGTAATAGACATCCAGTTTGAGCCTTTATATAAACCGTTCGGCAGAGCGCTTAATCTTCTTTGCAGAAACGGAACGCTCATAATTAGTTTAATGTACCTCATTCGGATCGCTGTCATACGCCGGGTCCTTGAGATGAGGAATCTAGGATAATAAACTGAGACCCGCTCGTAACATCCCCAAGTTTCCGCAGCATTAGGCAGCTGCAAATACTTCACAAATTCCTTACCTTCATTCACCTTAAAGAAATCTAGAATCACTTCATTTGAAGCAAGAGGCAGATCCTGACCGCTTAGGATGTGAATATAATTGAAATCCCCATGTTCTTTGATCAGCAAAAAGCACTTCAAAATGCATTCAATCTGGCTGTAATGCCCCCACTGCACATCAATAGGCTTTTCCACAAAATGAATATCGTTACGGTGAATAATATCAGCTTCAATATTACTTTTCTGATCGACATGCAGGAAAAACTCTACGGACTCGTTAGTTAAACTATCGATTAGCATATTGATCTGCTCCGGATTCTTATGACAAAGAATGATATACGCCATTTTGAATGCTTCCAACAAACTTCACCCTTCCGCCCATCTATTTCCAATATTATAAAATAAATGGACGAAAATGGATATATAATTATCTCTCTAAAACAAGTCTGATTCCAATGTTCCATGGATCTTGGAATGTAGGATTTCCATTCACTTCTGTAACTGCGTAACCAGCCTGCCGAACTCGCTCCACCACAGCGTTGCGTTCCTCTTCATTCGTAAGAATTAAGGTAAAATAATCAATCCCCACAGTATCAGCTGGAGCCGCAGGTGCGCCCTGTCCGGCCCAAACATTCAGCCCGATATGGTGATGATAGCCACCAGCAGAGATAAACATAGCAGCACTTCCATAATTAGCTGTTAGTTCAAAACCAAGCAAATCGACGTAGAAGGCTTTCGCCTTATTTAAGTTCCCCACATGAAAGTGAACATGCCCAATCACTGTTCCCGCTGGCAGCCCGTTCCATGATAAACCTTCAGAAGCTGCCAATAGTCCATCTACATCCACTGGATCAGTAGACATCATTACATGCCCTTCCGCATCATATTTCCATTCACTCTTAGGTCGATCTCGATAGATTTCAATCCCATTATTATCAGGATCCTGAATATACAACGCTTCACTGACCAGATGATCCCCCTGCCCCACTTCAATCCCCGAAGAGATCAAATTACGAACAACCAATCCAAGACTAGGACGGTCTGGAACAAGAATAGCAAAATGATACAACCCCGCCACAGAATTAGGACGGATCACCCGCGCATTTTCAATCTCCCGCAAAATCAATAACACATTCTGACCGTCAGCGGTCATTTCCACTTCACGACCAGTCTGCCGCAAAACGCTTAACCCCACAACATTCTGATAAAAGGTGAGCGAACGCTCCAAATTGCTTACTCTAATCTGCACCAGACCGATCTGAGTGTCTGGTTGAAGTATTGTTTTAGTCGTCATTATAAATTCCTCCTAATCGCGCTGTAACTGCTATAGTTACAAATTAACTATCTTTAGTATAGTTACATTCTATATGTTTGTCAATTACCTATAAAAAAATCATGTCGACTGGTTCACAGCCAAACATGATTCACAAAATAATATTATAAGTAATTCAAAAAAAGGTTTCCGGGTATTTCAACTCTCCCTTAATCCTCTGCAGTACGCCTTCCTTCAGCTCACAGACCATAAAGACATTCTCCGGTACCTCAAATTGCTTCAACTCCAGCCCATGCAGCCCTGCGGGTTGAAATCCGAATCTCGGGTAATATTCGGGATGCCCGATTAAAAAGACAAGCTCATATCCGAGCGTTCTACATCTTTCTAACCCTTCTTGGATCAGCGCCTTGCCGATTCCTTGCTTCTGAACGTTCGGCAGAACAGCTAATGGGGCTAACGCAATCACATCAGATAACTTCCCCCCATCTTGAACTACAGCCTTACTTAACAGTAGATGTCCTACAATCTCATTATCTTTTTCCGCGACAATCGAGAGCTCTGGGATAAACCCCTGCGAACTTCTAATGTTTTCGACCAACTGCGCTTCATCTTCCCGATCACCAAAAGCCTTAACATTCACTTGAAATACTCCATTATAGTCTGCCACAGTTTCTGTTCTAATCCTCATTTTTGTTGCTCCATTCCAGAAAATATTCGGATACACTGGATTCCAGAAGGCCGATCAAATCTTCATCCATATACTTATAGTCATCACCTATGTTCAGGCAAATTATTTTTTTGCTCATTACACAGTCTCTAAATTTATCTTGAATTCTTCGAACATGTTTCTTCTCCATCACAAAAGTCACATCCGCCCAACCCAAATGCCCTTCAGAAATTTTAATTCTGGCATGATCTTCAGTCCCTGCAGATCTCACTTCATGGCCATCAATTCCTTGAAAGATCTTCTCCGCAGTTAGACTCCGCCAGCGATTCTGGCTGCAGACAAACAGTAGTTTAATAAGTGCACCTTCCTTATCCGATTGTTAAAAAGATATTTATTGTCTCGCCTGCTTCGTGTATTCAATCAACCAACAATCTCTTAGCTCTCCTTCATGTTGCTCGTGCTGTTCAAGGTATCTCTTCTTCACAAAGCCAATCTTCTCATATACTCTAAGGGCTCTCTTATTCCAGGCTTGCGGGTCCATGACAATTCTGTCCGCTTGTTTTATTTCGATAAGATACTTAACCGTTTCTTTAATGAGCCGTGAACCAATTCCCTGATTCCATAAATCAGGCTCGCCAATGAACTGGTCCATCCCAAAGATTTGACCTTTGAATCCCACGTAGCCGTACACTTCTAATTCTTCATCATCTATAAGATAGAACTGGAGATAACCTATATCCCGCTCCTTGTATTGCACTATACACCGCGTGACTTCGGCTTGCTCGTCGTAAAAATGCTCCCTCACCAGCTCCAAATCATGAGGGCGATCACGACCTTCATAGAACTCCAGGACAACAGGATCTGAAAGCCATTTTACAAGTAATGCGGCATCGTTTAGCTCAAGTGTTCTTAGTCTGATCTCTTGCTTTTCAAAAATAATCACAACGCGCCATACAGTTCATAAAGAGGTCTGTAGCTTGGATGTTCTTCTATTTCCGTTACGACAACACCTTGCTCGGAGTCAATCACACGGTAGGCTTTAGCATCTTCTCTGGTCGACATCACTTTATATTCCTTATCTTTATAGATGATCGCACAATTGTTATCCACCGCGATTCCAGGCAGACCTCCACCTTTAACCATGCGTGTAAAATCTTCAACCCGAATATCCTCATTATAATGCGGACAATGAATGCCCGGCAGAATCCCCATGGCTTCAAGCTTGATATACTGCCATTCCCCCTGGTCGTCGAACGCCTCAGAGTCACTATGCCCATATTCGAACCAACAGATGGAACCTGCGCTAAGCCCGGCCAATACGGTTCCAGAGGAATAAGCTTCTTTCAAAAGCGTATCTACCCCTGTATTTTTCCAAATCTCCAGCATCTTTCGGGTATTGCCTCCACCAACATAAATCAAATCAGCAGCTGTAATTAAATCTGTAATCTCATCCTGAGTGTAGGTTTGGCTCACAAGCAATAAGTGACTTGTTTCACATCCGAGAATATCGCCATATACTTTGCTAAAAGTATCACAATACCCCGGCGCATCACTACTGGCTGTTGGAATAAATAACGCCTTCGGCTTAGCCTTTTGAGTTAGCTGCACAACTTCACGATCAATTTCCAGCGTTTCAAGCTCGATTAACTCTCCCCCGCCAATAACTACAATAGTGCCCATGATTTCCCCTTCTTTCACTAGGATTACATCCTATTGCTCACTCTTGGCTTACCGATGCTTGCAAAATATTCCTCTGCCAATATGCTGTAGATTTCCAGATCCACCAGCCCTTTACCTGACCATACATGCGCCTGCCTTAACGTGCCTTCTTTCGTAAAACCATTTTTCAAAAGCACCCGCTTCGATCGTTCATTAAAGGGCATAACCTCAGCTTGAATTCGATTGACTTCTGCAGTCTCAAATAAATATTTCACCACTAACTGAATGGCCTGAGCTGCAATCCCTTTTCCCCAATAAGGTTCCGCCAAAAAGTAACCGATCGTCACCATATCCACCTTTTGATTAAAATCCATAACTTCGATGATACCTAGCAGTATGTAAGGGTTATTTTTGAGGAAAATCCCCCATTTCACTCTTACCCCTTTGGTAAAATCACGTTCGAAATGCCCGATCATATTCTTAACTGTATCTTTATTATGTTTTGGAATAATCCCACAGTACTCAAACACTTGATCATTGCTATAAATGCCAAATACCTCATCAAGGTTGCTGGCTTCAATCTTTTTCAGTAATAATTGCTCGGATTCCAAAGTAGGGAATTGCTCAAATACGTGACTAAGCTTCAATTTGTTCCCTCCATTACTTTTTGATGGCTTGGATTAGGCTTGCAGTTTGTTTTTTTGTTTCCTTTATTATCCCCGGACACTTCCCCTGTACTGCGCGGTTCTAAGCTCACGAATATAGGGCTCTGCAGCTGGCATATCTGCCTCAACGGCCTGTTGAACGGCTAACTCAATGTCATAAGGCACTCTTACAAATTGCATATTCAAAGGAGCTGCTGACACTCCCATGTATTCTCCCTCCATAATCACATAAGATGCCTGGGTTAAATCAAGCGGATTCCCCACACTGCCTACATTAAATAAAGTCTTGCCTTCTAGATGTTGAATAAAAGCATTATGAATATCCCCGTAACCTACGAGATCCGCTTGTCGTTTCTCCTGGCAGAGATCAGAATAATCAAACAAAGATAATCGCTTTTCATAATCATCCCAAGGTTGAACACGTTCATACAGGCTTCGTGGCGAAGCATGAAATAACCGTACAAATTTACCACTCATCATAAACTCAATCGAAAACGGCAGCGTGCTTAAATAAGCTAGGCGCTCTTGACCTAACAACCCGCGGCACCACCGGGCCATCTCAAAATCAACATCCTGATTCATTAAATCATCCCAGTTCCCCATAACACTGATTTCACAATTCTTTTTTATGATATCAACGGCTAGATCTGAGTTCGGTCCTTTTCCAACAATATCACCTAAACAAAAGACTCTGCTGATTCCCCGCTGCTGGATGTCATCTAAAACGGCCGTAAGGGCCGGTATATTTCCATGAATGTCTGAGATTATTGCAATTTGCTCCACTGTAGGACCTCCGTATATATTGATCTTTAAAAAAGTTACTTATCCTAATTCTAATTGTACTGCATTCTCAATGTTGGCTGTTGCTGCTCATTTATAGGGCATTTTTGCCTTTCTTTTCGCTACTTTTGATGATTTCAGCCAAATCTGAGGCATTTATACCGTACATTTCAGCATTCCAGCCACTTCAGCACATTTTAACGGCATTTATACCGTACATTTCACCATTTCAGCCACTTCAGCCCATTTCAACGGTATTTATACCGTACATTCCACCATTCCAGCCACTTAAGCCCATTTCAACGGTATTTATACCGTACATTCCACCATTCCAGCCACTTCAGCACATTTCAACGGCATTTATACCGTACATTTCAGCATTCCAGCCACTTCAGCCCATTTCAACGGTATTTATACCGTACATTTCACCATTTCAGCTACCTCGTTCTAGTCACACTTAATCTTTTGTAAACTTTATGGATTGTAAAATATCCTCTATCCTCTTCATATCTTCTTTATGTACTTCATCCACACTATAAGGGAACTGCACCATAAATGACATTTCCGGTTCCTCAATAACGTAATAGATAGCTTTCCCTTTACTCCCTTCCTCTTCGAATACTTCAGTTTCATACTTTATGGACTCTAACCCGCCTAAATTAGCTTTACTTTTTGTCAGCTCCGCCCCGTTGTTGTAATTCGTTTGGGCATCCTCGAGCCATTTGTTGACAAGCTCCATGTCCTTAGGCTTAAATCCAAAGAGCATTACTCCCGGACCATTAAGTCCCTCAGCAGGTTTATAATCAGTCGTAGAGACTATCAACCATAATGGCGCTCCATACTTCTCAGTTACAACCCAATGATCCGGATAGTTAAAGGTGATTCCAAAATTAGTATCCTCGTATTTAGTGGTATCCCTTGATTCATTACATCCGGTAATCATTACCATAATTAGTAGTATTGGCAGTAATTTCTTTAACATTCTTTAGCTCTCCCTCAATGTAAGTATGTATATTAACTTTATCCAGCTTATAAATACAGATTCTATATTCCCTCTTACTTCCCTTCTTTGACCATAAACCTAATTAAGCAAAAAAAGACCAGAATCACGTTTTCACATGTTCTGGTCTTCCTTCTAAGCTATGATATGGTGTAATCATAATTCAGGCATTTCATTCACAATTTGTTCCAATGTAACCTCCTGGAGAACATTCTCCATTGCTTTTTGGGCGAGCGAGAACACAGGTACAATTGCACTGGCTATATTCTTGCCAACAGGACAATCGGGATTAGGATGCTCATGGACAGAAAACAACGAGTCCTCTTCCACCGCATTAACTGCCTTATAAATCTGCAGCAGCGTAATCTCGGATGCGCTACGCGTAAGCGAGGCGCCTGCGACTCCCGGACGGGCATTTACTAGTCCTGCTTTTTGCAGCATACTCGTAAGCCGACGGATAACTACAGGGTTTGTGTTTACGCTACCAGCTATCCACTCCGAAGTGCTTTTGCCTTCTTTATTGCTGTCAATCAACGTTAATATATGAATGGCTACCGCAAATCGGGTGCTAATATTCATAGAAATCTCTCCTTCTGCCTTGCTACAAAACATCATTCAGATGCAACTATAATAGTTACATTTCAAGCATTTGTCAAACTTTTGAGAATATGAACAACTTAAAATCTATCAATATTCTCCATATAAATTAGGATGGTATATTTTCATCAAAAAAGGTCGCTGGGCAATATTTTTAATAATAACAGTTGTCTTTGAATTTATTAATATAACTTACAGTTTAATATTCGAACAATCCATAGAATGGTTTTCTTTGATTATATTAATTCTCTTTGTTTCTTTAATTGTTAATTCTAATATAAGTAAAAACAAAAAAATGATTAAATACAACTGCCAAATGGCACTCGTATCCTAAGTATCTTTTCCTATGTTATCGAATTCCTTTAGAATCTCAGCCACCTGGGCAGCATATTTTTTACTCAGACGCGATTTGCCAAGATTACTCTTCACAATCTTAAGGATTCGGGCATCTCGGCTCTTTGCAAATCTCTCCAGCATAACAAAGCCTTCTTCAGGCTCATTCGCCACAAATACACTCAAGCTGTATTCAAGTCCCTTAGATAATACACGAAAATGCTCAGTATCCTCATGTTGCACTCCCCTACCATCTATACTCTCCATGATTCGGGCAGCCAACTGAAGACAATATAGCGTATTTTCTTTCTTTTTTAAAAGAGGAGGATGCGCTAATGCCGCTACAAAAGCCCGTTGTTCAAGCCTGTTCGCACCTTTCTCCCACATGTCAATCAGCTTCCTGAGCAGGGTGAAATCATCCTCCCCTATACTTTGCAGCGCCATAGCAGACGCTTCACGCACCCTCCATCTCGAATCATTCATAGCTGTCTTAATGCTGTTTTGAATCACTACTTGCTGTTCTTCTCCAGCGTAACTGTAATAAACACCGAACGCCCTAACCGCACAAAACGGCAGAAACTCACGGGGATCATTCACCCCAGCTTCAGCTTCAGTAATATTAGTCCAAGAGACGAGCAGCTCCCAGCCTGTATCTGTTAGATTAGGATGCGCGAATTGTTTGGCGAAATGGTCTGAGAGCTCCAAATTCACTCGTGGTCCTGGGAGTTTACTCTCCTGCATCATCAAATCATTAAGCTGTACCCACAGCTCCTTATCGTTTACCCATTGCTGAAACGGCACTTCAATCATCTTTTGCTCAGCCATCTCTGGTCCCTCCGATAGTTATCTTCAGATTCGAACGATTCCTTGCATCGCGTATGCGAGTTTCCTGTTCCATCAATATTTGATCAAATCTCCAGCATTAATCACTCATGGACATTTTACATCACATCAATGGCTTATGCATATAACCGATGAGGGAATATTAACACCTTGGCAGAAAACTTCAAATCTAGATAGAGCGAAAACGTGCAAGACAAAAAGCAACTTATCTGTAGATAAGCCGCTTCTCTGTAACAAGTTCAATATCACCTAGGCTTAGATCGTTAAAAAGCATCCAATAGTTGCATGCAATCCTGGTGAAATTGGCATTGGTCTACCACTGAAACCTCCCCGGGAAATAAGGGGTTTTGCGCACATACGGCTAATTTATATTTCTCATCAATATGATACTGCTTAAAGTGATACAATCCGATTGCGTCATGGTTCTCCAATTGAATTCCGTTGTTTAAACGAAACGAAAACGAGTTCAATGGAAGAGATAATCCCTTCCCTATCGCTTTGATATAGCTTTCTTTAAGTGTCCAAAGGTCAAAGAACAGACTCATCCGGCCCATCTCTTCACATTCCGTCAATTGGACATATTCATCTTGCGAAAAAAAACGCTTAGCAATATTAAGATCGGCTTGCTGAATCTGCTCAATGTCAATACCGATCGGCAATTCATCTAATGCGCAAACCACCCATTCTCCTGAATGCGAAATATTAAACTCTACAGTACCCCCCCTTTTTTTTAGGGAGGGTTTTCCGTAGACATTTGTAACAAACTCGATATCGCGGTTGTTCACTTTTAACCGTTTATTTAAGCTTACACGAACCAGCAATTCAGCAATAAGAGAATGCTGCAACGCTTCCACTCTTTTAAAGCGTTTAAGCCGCTCTCTCTTTTGTTGGGGGATGCGCCACATTAATGTTTCTAACGCAGGTTCAGATATTAGCTCAGCCACCTTCACCCCGAAAATCTCCATCGCTCATCGCTACTCCTTCAGCTCATAAGTACTTGCGAATCCTATTCATGAAAGGACAACACGTCATTCTCTATAAAAGCAGCTTTCTCTACAATTTTCCGCTTATAATTCCTTACTTTTGAATCATCTTTCTCTCCTTGAAGTGCAAAAAAACTGTCCCGTGTTTCATCAGAAATTCCCCAGAATTTTTGCATCACCAAGGAAGTATGCATGTAGCTTTCTTCACCATCTTTATAAATTCCAAAATCAAAAAGCTGTTCCTTCACCTGTTCATATAGCTGTGTGCCAACATAAGGAACATTGATATTTATCACATAATTATCAGCCTTTAAGGCTTTAAAAAAAGGTAACATCTCTATATAATCTTGGTCATTGAATCCAGGGCATCCCAGCAAAATATAGGCTGTCCGTTTGATTCCCGCCTCCGCTGCCATGCGGAAAGCTTCCTCGACTTCCGTCAATCTAATTCCTTTATTCACCACTTGCAGCATCCTTTGGTTGGCCATTTCCACACCAAATTTCAAATGCACGCACCCCGACTGCTTCATCTTATCAAGGATATTCTGTCTCACACAAATGTCCACGCGCGCCTCTGCCCACCAGTGAAACTCAGGGTACTCCTCTTTTAGTTCAATCAGCAATCTAAGCATTTCTGAAGTGCGTTTGCCTAAGCCCGGCAGAAAGATCATATCTGAGAAATAAAATCCAAATACATGCATACGTTCAATGCGGTAGCGGATTTCGCTAACAAAACGTTCGGGAGACATAAAGGAGACATTGCAGCCGCGCAGCGAGGGCTGATAACAGAATGTACAGCGTTTGGGGCACCCGCGCATAGACATAATGTAGTCCCAGTCTTCCGGCTTATTTTTCTGCGCTAAATATGAATCTGTCAGTATCGGAAGATCGTTTAATTGCTGGGCCCATTTAACAGGCAGCATTCCCCTTGCATTCTCCTCTACTACAGAAACCGCAAGGTCCTCACCTTCTCCAACAATGATCGTATCCAAATCAGCCATATCCTTCAGCTTAGCATGTTTAAGCAAATGTCCATAACCAATACAGGTAACCTTATCTCCCCATCTCTTCTTTATCTCTTTTGCAAGGTATGCACAGGACTGAGTACTTCCAAGCTCGACAGTAGGCATCAGAACATCGCCAACACCAATAAACACATAATCAGGCTGAAAGCGCTCTAGCTCATTTATTATCATATCAAAGCTTTCATGCCCCCGAGTACAGCGTTCCTGCATAAGCCAGCTGTTCATAGTCATACTGTACCGCTCTGTATAATCATGATCATCTGGAGCATTATCGCCATTAATTAACGTGACTGCATGACCCCTACGATGCAATATCTCCGCTATGTAATGCATAGCAGGACTGATCCTATTGTTTTTCGACTCAATAAGCCGGTAAAACGGGGGAATAACACAGGCTACTCTTTTACTCTGACGATCTGCCATTGATTTCGGCCTCCATTGTTAAATTTTAGTGAAACTGAGGTCTGAATCTGAGACGATGGAAGAACCGACTTTGGCAGCGGAACCGGGAAGTGTTCCAAATCTGGCACCCAAAAAACTGGCAGAGAATTGGGGCATCCAGCCATGCACATTAAAGCAGCCATTTCGGTCAAAACCGGCAATTAACATTCCCGAACGGTCGTATCTCCCTCTTGGAAGCCAAATCCAGTATTCCGAATCCGGGGTATTACCTGTCAAAAATCTCACTCTAGCCACGAAAAGAAGATACCTTTCCAAACTAAAGTTAAGATCCCCGCTGTCTTCCACCAAGTGTGCAACCTCTAGCCCTGTGTGTTTCATTAATGAAGGCGACAGCGCAGCCGATGTGCGAATCCAGCAATCTTCCTGCTCCGTTGCGGCTGTCACAAGTGGATCTTTTAAGGCCCAGCTTGAAATTCTTGTAAGCTCACCAATCTGTTCCCGTGTAATTCCCTTGGGAAAGCACAAAATAATTTCTCCATTTTCTCTCGATGAACGAATCTCTTCGCTTGTAAAAGGACAAGGCGATAGTTCGAATTTTCTGCCAATGATCTGATCTACCCCCATCCCACGATACCAGGATTCAAGCTCCAGACGCAGCATTTCGGGATCATCCAGTGAATGCTCAAGGTTTGCGGTAAACCGTTTGAGATCCGTCCGCTGAAGCACATTTGCGTTTAGCATATTATCTATAAGCTTTAACATTTGGTTCTTAGAGTTCTCCATTTCAATAAACCTCCTATACTTCTAAATCTTGTAGTATTCATTAATTTTTCTGCCTGCTGCAGTTAGCCAGCGATTGGACCGCAATGATGATATGTCTAATGTTTGTGCCGAATTCCCGGCTATTTCTTCACTGATTAGGAGTCCGGCGGCCGGGCTGTGCATAAAACCATGTCCGCTGAATCCTGACGCATGGTAAAACCCTTGGATTTTGTTATCAGCGCCCAGCACCGGATGGGAGTCCGGCGTGTCATCATAATACCCTCCCCAGCAGGATTTGATGGTTGCTTCCTGGAGACGAGGCAGCCGACGAAGAGCAGCTTCCAGATGTTTATATTCCCATTCCGGGTCCGAGTAGCTATAATCCGGATCTTCGCATCCCCCTGCAACAAAGGGCTTATTTAAGCCCGTTAACAGACCGCCTGTCTCCTTATGTAAGCCCAGACCTTCCCCGGGGAACACAATAACGGGAAAATCGGCGGGCAGCCATGGGAGCACATCTGTAACCAACAACTGCTGATGGCAGGGGATTACCGGCAACTCAATTCCGGCTTTAGCAGCCACAAATTTGGACCAGGGGCCAGTAGCATTTACAACAACTCGCGAAGTTATCGCTCCTTCTGACGTTACCACTTGCTGTATCGCGGAACCGTCAGTAATAAAGTCCGTTACAGCGACTCCAGGATAATATTTGACACCCAGCTCTCTGGAGAGCCGAATATACGTGCTTGTAATCTTATTGGGATCGATCAATCCATCCTGCTTATTGTAAGTTGCACCGGTTACATCCTCTAGAACCAGCATCGGCAGCTTCTTTTGAATCTGCTTAGGCTCCATCCATTCCGTTTGCACACCCAACCTTTGCTGCAAAAGCATCGCATCATAAAACTCAGAAAGATTATCTTGTGCCGTGAAAATAAACATATATCCGCACTGGTCCATTTCATCCTGAACAAGGTTATACGAATCAAGCTGCTCCAGCAATCGAAAACTTAACTTGGACAATTCAATATTTATCTCCGTTGTAAACTGACTTCGCATCCCGCCTGCGCAGATAGATGTGGTTGCTCCGCCTAAACTTTCGCTTTTCTCAAGCACTACCACATCGGTTATTCCTTTTTTGGCTAAATAGTAGGCTGTACACGCCCCGACTGCCCCAGATCCAATAATAACAACTTCACATTTATCGGGTATCACCGAGAATTCTCCTTTTCTTCTATTTTGCTGATTACAGTACTAAACTCTTTCAAAAGCGCTGACAGAAGCGCGCGCTCTTGCACATCGATACTCTCCACTGTGCGTGCAGCGATCCGCAACAGGTTAAGGTCAGGCTCAAGATGATATTTCACCAAAATGTTTCTGAGAATAAGAGTGGTTTCGTATATATCCTCATAGCCTTTCATAATGAAATCAGAAAGGTTATATCCACATTGAGATAAATATCCAAGCCTGTTAACCATGCATTTTTTGTGCTCCCAGAGTAAATGAAACGGACGAACACAATAGAAAATTTCGTTACGCGCCAACCTATCTAAATAGTCTAGCAGCGCTCCATACACCTTCATTCCCCAACACGAACCTCCATCTGTTCCCGGGCAGGTTACCATGGTTTCTGGCTGGCGTGAATAGTAATAATCCGCTAGGCTTGCGATCAGTGTAGTTGGCTCAAAATGCATCTTATCAGCTTCATTTAGCCGGACAGAGCGAATCGAACGCCGTTCGAATGCATGAGCGCGCAGCGATGATATGATCTGATCGGCGGGAAGCTCATGAAACTCGAAGATTTTATCGTAATCCGAGCCAGCAATACTAAATGTATGACTAAGATCATCATAGCCGTAAATCATAAAATTCCTTTCGAAATGAACCTTATTAAAATAGTGCTTACCTTCTATATAAAATTCATCCAAGCTTACTTCGACATACTCCTTCTCGGCCAGACAATCCAAGATCTGTTTTACAGCAACACGTTCAGGACCAAGCCTGATCTCTTTCAAATTCAGATAGGGGAAATGCCCCAAAGATTGCTCGGGTGACAGAAATTCAAGATCCATCACATCCATATTCGCTCCAAGATATAAATGAATATAGTGGTTATGCAGCCAATCCATCTTTCTAGAGCAGACTTCCACTACACTGAGCAGATGAGAGCTGTTCATGCTGCTGTTCACCATAGGGTACTTGATCGGCAGGTTAGGCATCTGTGGCACATCCTTCACCATTTTTACTCCAGAGATATGCCGTTAAATCTCCAACCGTAGGAAAATGTCCTGCTACCAAAAGGTAAGGATCAAAGTCCAATTGCAACGCCCGCTCAACTTCAACAATAAATTTGATGTAAGTAAGCGAATCCATTTCCAGATCTGTGAACACACTTTCGGGCTCCAAGGAAATATCACACTTTACAAATAGGCGCAGCAATACCTCCACCCGCTGTTGTATTTGGTCCATCATATCCTCCCCGTCCATCATTTATCTCTGGCCTAATGTTCCTTCGCCTACTTGCAAAATTTCTTCCAACGACATTCCTAATTGAGATAACACTGATTTCGTCAGCTGTCCCTGGGCTGCAGCAGAGGACGGTTCAGCAAGCATGTCCGCCATTCTTGCAATCGTAAATTCGCCTAGGTACAACTCGATAATGGTTATGTTTGTATTGAATCTTTTGTTGACAATACTAACTAGCTTTAGAGCTAATAACGAATGGCCGCCCAGATCAAAAAAATTCTCGGCAATGCCGATCGCACGGCCCTCCAAACTCAACAACTCTTGCCAGATAGATTCTATCTCTTCCTGAAACTCATTTTTAGGAAGTAGAGCGCTGCTCGCTTCTTTAAATCTCACATCAGGCAGCGGAAGCGCCTGGCGATCAACCTTACCATTTCGATTTAACGGAAATCTCTCAAGTCTCATAAAGATGCCAGGAATCATATAGGCCGGCAAATAAGCTCTCGCATAGTTTCGCAGCTCCGCAGCGGCAATCTCTTTATCGCTCACATAATAGGCAATCATAAGCTGCCCCCCGTTATTCTGCTTGAGCGGATGGACAAGAATCTCTTTGATCCGGTTGTAACGGCGAAATACGGCCTCGATTTCACCCAGCTCTATCCGCGCACCGTTGAGCTTGATTTGTTGATCTGTTCTTCCCCCATAAATAATCGTGCCGTCTTCGAGGAATTTGCCCATGTCTCCTGTGCGGTACAGATGTTCAGCAGCAGGATGTCTGGAGTAAGGATCGGGTACAAAACTGCGGTTGGTCAGCTCTTCATTTCCGATGTATCCTAGGCCCACTCCTATTCCACCAATGCATATTTCTCCGTAAACCCCAACGGGAACCGGCAGAAGATACTTATCCAGAATGTAAATTCGGAGATTGGAAATCGGTTTGCCGATCGGAACACTTGAATGGCCTCGGCTCTCCGCACAGTCCCAGCAGGTTACATCAATGGCCGCCTCAGCGGGCCCGTACAAGTTGAACAAATGCGCAGCGGATTTTGAGAAAAAAGAATTACGTAACGTGGTACTCAGCTCTTCTCCACTGCAAATGACATTTTTAAGTGAAATACAGCTTTCTATTGGAAAGGAGTCCATAAACTGCTGCAGTAACGCCGGAACAAAATGAATCGTCGTAATATGCCTCTCGACAATCACATTCCCAATATATTCAGGATCATGCGGTTTATCCGGTCGGGCCAATACCAATTCCGCTCCATGCAGTAATGGCCACAGTAGCTCCCATACTGCCACATCAAAAGTGAGCGGTGTCTTCTGCAGCACTTTATCGGTCTCATCCAAACCAAACTGCTGCTGCATCCAAAGAAGCCGGTTGTATAATCCCTCATAGCTGTTCATCGCGCCCTTCGGGGTTCCGGTTGAACCGGAAGTATAGATAACATAGGCTAAATCACTGGGTTCAGCCGGCTCATTGTGCACAATTTCACACCTTAAGTCAGCTGAATAAGAGCTAATCCCGACGAGGACCACCTTATGCATCGGTTTAAACAGAGCCGCATATTGTTCCTGGGTGATGATCAGTACACACGACGACTCACAAATCATATGGGCCAGACGTTTGGAGGGCAGCTGTGGATCAAGCGGCATAAATGCCCCGCCGCATTTAATTACCGCCAGAATTGAGGTGACTAGCTCAACAGATCTCTCCAAGCCCAACCCAACAAGGCTGCCACGCCCAATCCCCAATTGCATCAGCCTCGAAGCAAGCATATCTGAGGCCAGATCAAGCTCCTCATAACTCATGTTGTCTTCTCCGCTCAAAAATACAGCCCGCAGATGACTATGCTTCGCAGCTTGTTTTTTGATCTGGCTTATGAACCTTCGGCTGTCCAGACAGCCGAAATCCATACAAGTATCATTCCATTCGTAGATCACTTTATTGATTTCTTCCGCGGTCAAAAACATGTGGCTGCTAACCGTAGCCTCCGGTCGCTGCAGCAGCTGCTGGAGAATGTTAATGTAGTGGTAATGGAATTGCCTCAATGAGGCCGCGTACCATTTATCATTGTTGTATTCGTAAAATAATTGCACTCCGCTTCCGGTATCATTAAGCCCAATCGTCAGGTCAAAGGCCGAAGAGCTTTTATCTGCCTTTAACGCTTCAACAGTTAGGTTGGATAACTCCAAATCCGTTTTGCCGCTCTGCACATAAGTAAACATCGTTTGAAACAGCGGATTTTCCCCTGGCCTGCGATCTGGATGCATAATACTGACGAGCTTGTCGAAAGAGACTTGTTGATAGGCAATGCCCTCATTAATTGTTTCTTTCTCTTTATTTAATACTTCAAAGAAGCTGTCTTCAGTCTGCACATTGGTGGTGAGTGGCAAAGTATTGGCAAAAAAACCGAAAAGATTCCTTACTTCAATGCGGTTACGGTTAGCCATGGTTGAGCCGATAATCAGGTTAGACTGGCCGGTATATCTAAACATCAGGACCCGGTAGGCTGCGAGCATAACGTTATAGACCGTGAATTCGGGGTGACGTTTTATAAAATCCAGCATTTCATTATAGGCATCCTGCGACAACTCTCCCCCATAATTGCACTCCGAATCGGTTGGCCCAGCAGCTTCAGTCATTGCCGCAAGGTTTAAATCAAGCCGTGTATCTGCCGAAGCTAACTTGTTGCTCCAATAATCCATTAGTGTTGGATTGCCGGCATTTGCAATATATTTTTGTTCCCAGACCGCATAAGCAGAATACTGTACCGGCAATTCAGGCAAGCGTGCCACCCTGCCTTCTTCCAAAGCGTTGTAGATCTCACTGAATTCATTTGTAAAAATATCCAGAGACAACGCATCTGAAATGCTGTGATGGAAACGAAATATCAGTAAATGCTCGGTTGGGCTCATCTGTACCAGTACCGTCTCAAATAAAGAGCCTCCATTTAATTCGAACGGTTTATTAATCTCCATTGCCAACCAATCCAGCGCCTGTTTCTCCATCTCTGACTCAAGACAATCCAGCCGCTCAATCCTGACCACTGCGGGCTGTGGAACCGTCTTTTGGTAAGGCTCCCCGTCTTTTTCGTAAAATACAGTGTCTAAAATTCGATGCCTTTCCTTCAAGATACCCAGACATTCAGTCAAGTGTTTATAATTCAGACAACCCTTCAAGCGGTATTGTATCGTCATATTGTAAGCGGAGCTGGCAGGGTTCAATTGATGCAAAAACCATAATCTGCGCTGAGCGCCGCTCAGCGGAATATCGGTTAAATCGGAATCAGCACGGATAGGAGGGAGACTTCTATGCATTCGCTCGGCCTGCAGCAGCGCTTCCCAATTTGATAAACCTCGAGTCATACTTCATCCTCCCGATTCTTGGAATTAAAAATCATGCATCAGGAAATTGCCTTATCATTGAGCAACACTTTAAGACAGTTAATAATCGTCAAGGGAGACTCAAAGGTCTCTGGAGTGAGACAGTTGTCTGGAATCTGAACCCGGAAGACCTCCTCCAAATCGTACAGAAGATATAAAGCCCGGAACGAATTAACTCCCCATTCGGTTAAAGTTCTGTTCAAATCAGCAGCCTGTAGCGTCTCTTTCTGCTCTACTGAGGGTAAGGCTCCATTTTTGCGGATTAGTTCCATCACTGTCGCTTGGATATATTCCTCATCTCTGTTCATAACGGTCAAATCCCCTCGTTTCCCGTATTATTTTTCAATTAAGAAATTGCCGACCGCCAGCGCATCCATAGCGGAGGTATAGAAGGTTTTAATGGCGTCGTATGGAGTCTCACACACCGGTTCTCCTCGTGTGTTAAGCGATGTGTTCATTATCAGCGGAATGCCAGACAACTTATAATGCTCGGCAATAAGCTGATGCCAGACCGGATTCACCTCGCTTCGGACCGTTTGCGGTCTGGTAGATCCATCTACATGCACGATGGCAGGAACAGCCTGCCTTCTCTCTTCTTTGACTGTGTAGGCTTTCAGCATATACGGCGAATACTGCGCCTCCTCCACCAACCAATCCGCATGTTCATCCATAATACTTGGCGCCAGCGGTCTCCAGGATTCTCTGAATTTGATTTTTTGATTGACTTTTACATATGAATCATAACTTGCAGGACTGGCTGTTATGGAACGATTGCCCAATGCCCTTGGCCCCATCTCGGCTGCGCCTTGGAACCAGCCAATGACTTTACCTCTATCAATCAGTTCTGCCGTCTGCCGGCAAATATCGGATGAATAGTTATACTTCAAACCAAGCTTGTTTAATACCTCCGATATATGGTTGTCATCATAGGAAATTCCCCAGTAAGGAGTCTTCAGTCTGCCCTTTACAGGGAGAACGGAACGTTCTTTAGAGGCAATCATGGCAGCTCCGATACAGCCCCCAGCATCATTGGTTGCCGGTAATACGAAGATTTCATCAAAAATTCCGAGGCGTTCCAGCCTTCCATTCGTCGTACAATTGAGAGCAACACCTCCGCCTAGCACCAAATTTTTACTGTTGCCTTGCCGGATGGTCTGCCGGCAAAGATGCACAATAGTGTCTTCCAGCGCCTGCTGCGCCGATGCGGCAATATCTTTGTGCTTCTTGCTGTATTCCACCGTATAATTGAGCCCGCCATACAGTGTATTATTGCTATAGATACGCTTTGGAGGATCACCGAATTTACGGTACATTTCCTTCATCCATATTCGGGTCAGCTTGTTATACTTATCCTCCAAACCAAGCGAACTATCAGGTTCTCCGATAGGAATCTCGTACCCGTCTTCCGTCAACCGTACAGAAAAGTCATAGACTGACTCTCCATAAGAGGCTAATCCCATCAGCTTTCCTTCTCCTGATGTTCCAAGCTGTAAATAATCACTGACGATGGAATAAAAAAATCCAAGCGATTGTGAAATCCCGTATTCTTGCTTGATCTCTATGTGCTCATTCTCCCCATAGGCTACTGTGGTTGAAATATCGTCACCTTGTCCGTCCATGACCAAAATCACCGCATCATCGAACCCGGATAAATAGTAGGCACTTGCCGCATGGCATAAATGGTGGCTGACCGAAATGATAGTGGGCATTTTTTTGCCTGATAATACCGGATGCTTCTTGAATTTCTCCAATATCCCCAATTCTTCCGCCTTTTGCGGGTCCCATGATAAAGCAATCAGATCGATATCTTCAAAAGCAACACCCGCTTGGGACAGACAATTGAGGAGCGACAAAACCGGGGGCTCTCCGTAAGCATGTTTTTTTCGGCAGAAACGCTCCTCCTCAGCATAGGCCACCAAAACGCCATCATGAACCAAACATGCCGCTGAATCATGTCCTAGCCCACCGCTTAAACCAAGAATTAACACGTATACTCCCCCTCTAAGTTTTGTTGATATTGATTGAGAAGCTGATTTACAATTCGACCTGTTTTGGAATTCCTGATTTCCGCGATGTTCTCTGGTGTACTTTCACCCAAGACTTGTCCCCCCTCCAGGCCTCCCTCCGGCCCCATGTCAATAATCCAGTCCGCCATGACTAAGACATCGGTATTATGTTCTATCACAACGACAGAATTACCCGAGTCGACCAACTGCCCAAGCATATCAATCAGCTTAATCACATCATGCGGATGCAGGCCTGTTGTTGGTTCATCAAGCAAGTACAAGGTGTGGTGTCTACTGCTTTTTGAGAGCTCTCTGGCCAACTTTACCCGTTGTGCCTCCCCGCCGGACAAAGTGGTTGCCGGCTGGCCCAGAATTAAATAATCCAGTCCAATACGGCACATCACATCCAGCTTGTTATATACGGATGGTTCATCCGCGAACAGTTCCATCCCTTCTTTTACAGAGCAAGCCAATACATCTGAAATGCTATGGTTTTTATACTTTACATCCAGAATCTCCGGCTTAAATCGTTTGGTCCGGCATACAGGACATGGGGTCTCAACCGACGGTAGGAATTGCAAATTCACTTGCACAAGCCCTGCTCCCTGACAGCGTTCGCATCGGCCGCCGGGGACGTTGCAAGAAAAGTGTTTGGCCTGGAGATTACGCATTTTCGCTTCAGGCAGCGCAGCAAAAATATTCCTTATCGCCGTGTACACATCTGTGTAAGTTGCCGCGTTTGATCTTGCAGTCTGACCGATAGGGGATTGATCAAAGCTAATGACCTTATGCACATTCTCCCAGCCCTTAACAACTGCATAGGCATCAGTCTCGGTGCTTTGGGTAAAATGAAGCTGTGCGGATCGAGCCAGGACGTCGAACATAAGAGTCGATTTCCCCGACCCTGATACCCCGGTCAGCACAACGAGCTTGCCCAACGGGATATTAACACTTACATCCTTAAGGTTATGGCGATTGGCGTTTGTAATCTCAATGCATTTCCCGTTCCCTCTGCGGCGCTGTCTAGGAAGAACCACCGTATCTTTACCAGCGAAATACTGCCCGGTCCATGATCTGCTGCACTGAATCAGCTGCTGCACGGAGCCAGCCGCAACCACTTCTCCCCCTTGCTTGCCCGCACCCGGTCCGATATCAATAAGGTAATCGGCCGCCCGCATAACATCCGGGTCATGCTCGATAACTAGAACCGTATTTCCAAGATCACGCAACTGCCGGAGCACCCGGAGCAGGCCTTCGGTATCTATCGGGTGAAGGCCAATTGTCGGTTCATCGAGAATATACAACACTCCTGTTAAGCTAGCTCCGATTAATGAGACGAGCTTAAGCCTCTGCATTTCTCCCAGAGATAAAGAAACGGTGGAGCGGTCCAAGCTTAAGTAGCCGACACCCACTTCAATCAAGCGGGCCAGCTTTTTTTCCATTTCGGAAACGATGTTCATAAGCGGATCCTGACTTCCCCCTAGCTGTTGAGCGGACACTTTACGCAACCAGCCAAGCAAATGGAAGAGCGGCATTGCAGATGCTTCGGTGATACTTTTCCCGGCTAGCGTAACCGCTCGACTGTCTGCGTTCAGCTTCGTACCGTGACAATCCGAACACTCTTGCAGATGAAAGAATTTTTCAATCTTCTCTCGATAGTCCGATTCGTGTCCACGTTCCTTGTATCTGCGTTCCAGGTTGGTCAGAATCCCCTCGAATCTTCCCTCTGCAGCATAAGTTGGAGGGGTCTTCCCAGGAAAATGCCTGATAAATCGCTGGCTGTATACACCGAAATACAGCAGATCCCGTTCGACCGTGCCCAAATCTCTCAAGGGTTTATCAGGATCAAACACAAATCCGTAATAGTTACCGGCTGCAACCAAATTATCGGCCATTAACTGTGCTCCATGAGGATTGCTCCCCTTAAGTGCACACTGCTTCAAGCTGAGGCTGTCATCGAAAATTTCTTGTAAATTCGGTTTTCGTTCAACCCCCAAGCCCATACAAACCGGACATGCGCCTTCAGGTTTATTGAAAGAGAAATGGGACATGGTCAATGCTCTAAGCTCATGGCTGCACTCTGGGCACACGGCTTTGCCCTCATCGGAATAGGACATAGGAAGATCTTGAATCTCTGTTTCGATCGACTCATAGTTTTCCTGCCAGATGTCAGCACTACTTGAACCCTTGACTTGGCTTCCGCAATTAGGACAAGCTCTTTCTCCGCTTTTGGTAAACAATATACGAAGCAAGGTGTACAAATCCGTTGTAGTTCCAACGGTTGACCGGGGATTTCGGTTAGTGTGGCGCTGGTCAATACAGATGGAAGGCGACAACCCTTCAATAGAATCAACCTTAGGTTTGTGGATAAAATCACTTATCATACCGAGCGAATCCATGTATTGCCTCTGACATTCCTGCTGCAAGGTATTCATGGCAAGCGTTGATTTGCCGGAACCAGACAATCCAGTTAACACCACTAGTTTGTTTCGGGGGATAGACAGAGATATATTTTTCAGATTGTTTTCTCTCGCACCTTGAATTTTAATCCAGTCATTCAATGTGATCGGCTCCTTCATGAGACATCGTCATATGCTGCCGTATGAATGTTATCCATTCGGTCTTCGCTTCAAAAATGTTCATCAGTTCACTGAAGCATGATTCATGATTAAAAGCTACTAACAGATTTCCTTGCATCTTTGATGCTGGTTTTCGTTTTTTGCCGCTCCATATTTCTCCTTCAAAAAAACAATAGCTATCTTCATCCGTTATACAAACCCCGCCTTGAGACTGGTGGCTTTGATTTAACCAGACATACACCAACACTGTAAGGGAAGCCGGATCGGCGGTACCGTGACGTATTACTTGGTCCGCAGTCATCAGTCGGTCGTGTTCCCGAAATATGGATTTCTTCTTCAATAAATCCACATACTCAAAAAAATGCTGTTTCGTATTATAATCGCTCAGGAACTGACGAATAAGCGGACTATTCATAGATGCGAGAACATAAGCCTGCGGTTTTGTTACTAATAGTGTCTGATAAGCATATTTGGCGTACGTATATACAGAATCCGGCAGATTGCAGCTGTATCTCAGCATCGTTTGGCGCAGCAATTGATGAAGTTGCAGCGGGTCAGCGCATTCTTTTAAACTGGGCATTGGGCATTCATCCATATAGCTAATTCCCGTTGTTAGCGGACGCGAGAATTTAAACACAATGCCATCCTTGAACCAGTTATTTAATCGCTCCACCGTCCGGCCTGATAAATTCGAACTTCCGGCAGCAGACCAATACTCCCTCTCATTGAACAGCTTGCTGATTTCGGTCTGATAATAGTAAGTACCTGCTTTTAATTTAACAATCCGGTCTGTGAAAAACAGATATGCCTCTCCAGTGATGGAGACGAGCAAACAATCGTAATTAACTAAACGGAGCTGGACGATATCCGAAGCCGCCAAGCCGCATAATCGGAGCACCGCAAAATAAAATGACATAAGCGGCGTACAATTAGCGGTTAATGGAAAGTGATCTTCAGCCAAGGTCAACAATTCATCATAACTAAACGTTGGAGCAGTAAATTTGCTTGACCAGCTGCTGTTACGATCAGGCCGCTCAATCTGGAAATTGATATTTTCACTTGCAAAATGATATAAGGACTCCAACGTCCCTAGAGTGGTTGGCTGAAACAGCAATGCTGCCAGATCAGCTACGCGTAAAGACAGCATATTGGATAGAATGGCCGCACATTCCAATTCAGAGTGCACTTCCCGGGAACGTATATTTCGTGGAATTGCCCGAGCGTACAAATTCGCCGGCAGAGGATCGCTGCTGTTTCTAACAATCTCCAACTCCGCTTTATTGGTCCACCAGAAGAGATCAGTCATGGAATAAGTATCGTAATGAATTAGATCGGCTTCGGCCGAACCAAACGGTAGCCAGCTTTTCTCGATCGTTACAACCTTCCATTCTTTTTTGTCTTCAACATAGCGCATAGTATAAATATGCTCATCCTTTAGCTGGTCAAACTGTTCATAAGTAAAGGTCAAAGTACAGGCTGCAACAATTTCAGCAAGACTTATTCTGACATTTCGTACGTTAAATTCTACGCAAGTCGGAACTGTTTTTTGTAAATACCCATGGAACCATGCCCGCTGTGATTCAGCTTCCATTTCATCTTCGAAATACTGGGTCTCCAGCCAAAGTTCAATATCTCCTGTTGTTAAAGCACGATGAAGACAGTCGAGCAATGTAACGGAAATGGCGGATGTATCCAATGTCTTTTCCACACTCTTCACCTCACCTTGCTGACATTTCGGATCGCAGCATATTCTCCAGATACAGTTCGAATTTTTCAGGCTGGGCCTCCGTTATAAATTCCTGCGCGGCAGCTTTAGAGGCTGCAGAAATGGATTCGTAGAGTGTCCTGTCCGTCAGCAGCCGTTGCAAAGTCTCTACCCATATGGCAGTATCCTGTTCGGGAATAACCGGCATTGTATGTCCTGTTGCTTCATCCTTGTAAGTTTCCGTAATCGGCGTCACCGGAAGATTATAGTCAACCTTGCATTTCGATTGCATGAGGCCGCCTTGGTCGCTTGCAATAACAGGAATACCTCTTAGCATCGCTTCAATTACTGTCTGCCCAAAAGCTTCAGCGCAGATGGAAGGATGAAGCCACACTCGTACCTGTTCAAAAATCAAATTCATCTCGCGCTCCGGTTCAAGCAGTGTCACATTAGGCAGAGCACGTAAAGCGGATTGTTCCTCCTGCTTCAAATCGCCCCATGTAATTACCGCAGCAAAAGGATAGTCCGGAAAAGCTTGAGCCAGCTTCAGAAAAATGGATAAACCCTTAATCTCTGTAGGGTTGCATATCGCGATGTATCCTCTGTTGAAATTATGAAAGGTTGGAAAAATACCCTCCCCATAAATTGGGAAACGTAGCGAAACAGCATTGGTATAACCACCCCATTCGGTGATAGTATGAGCTACGAAATCACTGTCACCAATAAAGCCGGAGACCTGGGCAAGCTCCTGTCGGAGCAGCGGATTTTCGATCCAGCTATGCGGCCCAAAAGGGAGAGTGATCACATCATGACAAATCACAACCAATTTTGTTGCGCCTCCAGCCACGAGCTTTATTCCCGCAGCAACCATGGTGTGGTAAGCCATATTCACAAGAACCACGTCCGGCTTGCCTCTTTTCATCAAATCCCCTGCTGTTCTGTATAACAGCATAACACTCGTGGTGAAATGGCATTCTACACCATTTACTGTACCCTGAAGACTATGCGTGGAACGAATAATATCGTTTACCCCATGCTCCTGCAGCTGTTCCTCCACCTGTAACAGAGAATCTTCCTGGTCTACCAGATGGACTACTCTACATTGATGTCCCCTGGCAGCCAGGGACTCGAATACTGCACGGTTAGCCTTGACGGCCCCTTGATAATAGGCAAAATAAGCACCTTCAGAAAGAAACAAAAGATTCATCGTCAGCTGCTCACCCTTTCCGACTGTCCTCAATATATGCCGTCAATTTTCCGGTATCATTTAATAGTTCCAGTGCCAGGTCATCATCTTCAATGACGATTCCAAGCTGCTGTTCAATCTTAACGATAATCTGCAAAGCAATCAGTGAATCCATATGGAACGCTTCAAGTAAATCCGCTTGCGCATCCAGTTCCTCCATTGTAACCTCCTTGCTCAAGACCTCTGAAAAAATAGCGGCCAGCTTACCCAGAATCTCCTTGTTCTGCATGCTTATATCTCCTCTCAGAAAACCTTTGGTTGCCGCTCTGCCGTATCTTGTACCAGCTGCTGCAGCATGTTCAAGCTCTTGGTCCGGGCGGAAGGATCAGGAAACGAAAGGGCTTCAACGGCAAATTGATCGCAATACCCGCATACCGCACAATCCAGCGAACGGCAATCGACTTCTTTGAAAAAATCAATAAAACCTTGCAGCTTAGAATTGTCAAGATAAACATCCAATAAGGTCAGGGCACGGATGCTCTGGCGGCTCTGCTGCGTTTGCCGGGAAAAAACCGCCTTTTCTCGTGTAACCGCACCGGCGGCTCTGCGATGGTTGGTGTGAACGATGTTCAAAATATCAGCCAAGTTCCCCGGATACTGCCTATCATGATAGGCTTTTGCCGCCTGCAACAGCCAGGCAGTAGATTTTGACCGGTCCGTCAGCTTAAAACGGTGTATGCCTATCTGCTCATATTCCGCCAAATCCTCCGGCCTGATCCAGCGCGCCTTCATGATATTCCCTGGATCATTAAATTTCTCGTAAGTGCATTTGACGGAGCAATAATCCATAAAGCTTTGGTTATCCGTTCCACGGTTGGATGAGCCATGGCTCATTACATTGTCATGATAGACCTGCATTGGACATTCATAGAGACAGGTCTGATTGACAATGACCTGGATTTCACATTCAACGCTGTTCTGTATACGTTCAAGCAGCCTGAAATCTCTGGCTATATTTTCTCTCACTGTGATCTCTTTGACGCCCATTGAATCAAAGTATTTTGCCCGTTCCACACTTTCGACCACCGCAAAGGAGGACAAGCTCACTTTGATCTCAGGATGTCTTCTCCTGCAAATGTCCACAAGCAGCTGATTGGCTAAGGTGATCCAGTCCACACCTATTTCAGCGGCCCAATCCATTTGATCTACAATTTGTCGGTAGCCTTCATCCTCATATTCCCTGTTGCCGAGACAGGAACTGTTCATCAAATAGTTAAACTCTTTGTTGTACATATGGGCACGCTTAACCGCTTGTTCAATATCGCTCCGCGTACTTATCGGCATTGCCGCAGCCGATCTTCCGCTTCCACAGCCCTCCTGAGAAGAACCACCGAAGAAGCAGCTGATATATTCGTATCCGCCCAGCTCGTCAATAAGCTGGATATCGCCGTTATATGGAACAGATATCTTCATAAATTACACCTGCCAGCTATTTTTTTGTGCCAGTGCGATCAATGCAGCACAGCAATTCTCAGTTCCGCTTAAAGTCCTCAGCTTGGACCTATAATGCCCGCGAAGCTCAGCCAAATTATCGTTCAACGCTGTCTCAACAATCTTACGGATACGGCTTGGTCTGAATGCTTGAACGGGTAGTTTATAAGTGAGCCCAAGATTTTGGAGCTGCGTACAATTATAGTCCCGTTCAAAATGTTGACCGGGAATGGTTATGCTCGGAAGTCCATGCAGCATTGTCGTAAGCATAGTATCTTGTCCGCCATGAAAAATTACCAGAGCTGCTTCCGGCATAATTTCAGCAGCCGGGATAAACCAATGGAATTGAATATTGTCGGTATGGTCAGGAAGCGCCTTAAGCTCATAATGAAATCCGCATAAACAGGCAACACGGTAGGGTTGCTTGTCAAAGATCTCTTTGACCAGCTCAATATAAATTAAAGGGGGAATAGCACTAACGCTTAAATAAATAAAAATTAGCGGCTTGCCCTGCCAGTCCGGATGCCACTGCAAATTTGAAGATTGTCTTGCCTCCAAATCCAGAATGTAACCGGCGAAATCGCACTCCTTCAACGCAGCCAGCTCCGGCTCCAGTTCCGGTAGTGTCGGTGCCATTTTAATCGTTGCTCTTGAAAATAATAATTCAGCCAGATTGGAAACAGAATCCAGTGAATAATCCGCCAACACCTCATTAAAAGCGGCGATAGCTTTGGCAGATCCCGGATACTGTAGGTTGGCCGGGAAGGCTGGATGGCTTGGCCAGCTCGCAATCATCAAAGCGGGAATCTGGGCCACGGCAGCTGAAATGGAAGCACTCGGACGAGACTCGGCAAATATGGCGTTGGGTTTAAAAGCCTGTATCGCCTTCAGTTCAGCCTCAACCGCTTGACGAATAAAGCCCGATTCTGCCATCCCTGTCCACTCCACATAATCGGCAGCACTGCGAACATCTCCGGAATTCCCTGAAGGAAGCGGAATCGGATAGTCATAAACCTGAAAGCCGTTGGCTCGGACAAAGTCAGCAAGCTTGCCGCCAATCACAAAGCTGACCGTGCAACCTTGGCTTTGCAGAACCTTGGCAATGCCCAGCGTTTTGCTCACTGATCCTACAGAACCGGAGCTAGGGGGGCTTGGAAGAAGCATAATTCTTGGTGGACTCACAAACTATTCACCTCGCTTCTATTGGACATTTCTTCGATTAAATAAGGAATCGCATGGGCGTAAGTAGGGTATGCCAGCCGTACATCGGCATTCTTTTTTATCTTTTCGTTTCCCATACGTACGGAAAGGGCGCGTAAACCATGTATACTTAGTCTGATACGCTCAGTGACAGCCTCAGGAGAAATCCATTGTATTTCAGACAGTTGAGCATATTTCCGAACCTCTTTTATCAATTCCTCCTGTGTTAGAGGAAGATCATCACTCACGTTATAAATCTCTTGAACAGCAAGATTACTCCAGGCCAACTGCATCATTGAAATAACATCATCAATATGCACTTTAGATGAATAACTGCGCCCGTTCCCCAGCATCTGAGTGCAGCGCATTAATTGCCGGATATAATTATGCTCAAGCGGGCCGTACACTTCAGCGATCCTGAGAATGATATAAGAAAATTTCGCATGGGTGCAGTATTGCTGGACCAGCCGCTCCATTTCGAGTGTAATTCTTCCAAATGGATGAACGGGGTGGCACAGTGCAGATTCATCGGCCACACAAACGTTGTCGCTTCCATATACAGCCCCATTGCTTGCCACAATGAACTTGCCATACGTTCCGCTGCGCAAAAGTTGGTCCAGCAGATTCCGCGTCCCCTCTACATACAGCTGCCTCATCCGGGACACAGAACCAGAATGTTTGCCGGCAAGATGATAGACGACATCAATATCCTCCCCTATGCCATCCATCGTTTCAGGGTTCAGAACGTCGCCTACCCACAGTTCCATACCCAATTCTGCAAGTGTTTCGCCAACGCCTTTTTCCTTCGGCAATACAAGCCCTCTGACAGCATGTCCCTGTTCCAGTAAACTGCTTGTTAACCTGCTCCCGATAAAACCGCTGCAACCTGTCACAAGAAACCTCATGACGTCAGGATGTGACTGGCTGCTTGATTCTGATTTCTCAGCTTCTTCCCATAGCGACCCTTGGGAATGTTATCCGTCCACTTGATTACTCTCGGCACCTTATATGCCGCAAGTCTCGCTGAACAGAATCTGATAATATCATCGGCTGATACCTGGGCATCCAGCGGCACGATCTCCGCAATCAGCTTGCTGCCATAGTATTTATCGGAAACACCATATACAAGTGCTTCTTTAATGCCGTTATGGAGCAGCAGGACTTGTTCAATCTCTGCCGGATTTACCAAATGTCCGCCGACATTGATGTTATCAGAAAGCCGCCCCGACAAATACAGATACCCAGCCTCATCCAACCTTCCCAGATCACCCGTACGTACCCAACCCTGTTGAAAGACCTCTGCCTGCAACTCGGGTTGCCCGTAATACCCGCACGATATATGAGCGCCGCTGACCCATATCTCTCCTTCCTCTCCATGAGCAACCTCGTGCCCCTCCGGGTCAAGCAGCCGAATAGAAACTCCCAGATGTGGCTGTCCCACCGAATCTCTGATCAGTTCTTGCTCATTTGAAGGATTATAGGCAATTGCCCCACCTTCGGATGAACAGAACAATGAACGGATAGACTTGCCCGACAGCTTATAAAAGTCCTTAAAAGTCGCTGCGTCCAGATGAGCAGAGCAGCTGATGCACAGTCTCACTTTATCCCAAGCTACACTTGACGATGACACGACTGACTCATTAAGCAAGGTATACATATAGGGAACCGCAAAAAGAATCGTTACCTCTTTGCGATTGATCTGCTCGCAAATTCTAGCAGGCATTGTTCCCTTCGACATGATTAATGTAGCACCGGCACAGAGGGCCGGTAGGACTACAGTGGTTAGCGTCGCGGGCAGCCACGGCGAAATCGGTGTGAGCAGCTTGTCGTTTGCAGTAATTTCAAGCCCTCTACAGATGGCCATTACATTATTGTAGATGGCCCGATGGCTAAACTGTACGCATTTAGGCGGTCCAGTCGTTCCTGAGGTATAAAAATTCAAAGCAATATCTTCATCAGAATGCTTATCTGCCTGTAAAAAAAGCGTTGCAGTCCTAAAGATAAATATCGGTACTCTGAGTACGAGCTCAAGCTGACTGCTGCCCTCCGAATCAATTGGATCGCAAATTAAATACTGACAATGGCTTGACGAGTGCATTCTCTCCAGTTCCGGTAAGTTCTTCACAGGTTCAAATGGGATCGGAACGGCTCCCGTATGCCAGCATGCAAGCCACAGCATGATAAAAGCAGATTTGTCTGCAACGGCTAAGGCAACTCTGTGCCCGGGCCGGATCCCCGCGAGATCCAGCTTCTCACTACTGTGCTCCAGTTCCTGCCGTAGCTCTTCATAAGTGATCGTTGATCCTTCATAATCAATGGCCGTAAGCCCTGGATTATTCGAGCAATTGAAATAAATCAAATCCAATATGGAAGAAGTGTTCACTTAGAATCCTCCTCAGCTAGAAGCACTTGCATATTTTTTCACTGCTCGTTTAAAAAACGCACTGGCTAACATTAGCAAAACCGCAGCTAGCAAGCTGCCTCCGAATAAATAGGACAGGCTTACCCTGCCCACTAATGCTTCTGCAGGAATGGAAACGATAAAGGCGACAGGAACGATCCAGGTAAGCGCTAATTGAATTGGTTTCTGATATACATTGACCGGAAATCTACCCATCTGCATGATACTGTCGAATATACTCAACATCGGACTTCCGGCATACCAAAACGCCAAAGAGCTTAATAACAGCAGTATTGAGTACAACAGCAGTAAAGCATTGCAAATGGCCCATACAAACATCAGACAAGTGGATATTCCTATCGCTTCTTGCATTTGAGAAACGCCCAGCACCATCACCGCTACTCCCACCATAACATCAAACAGATTAAGCGGAGACCAGTATCTCGTGCTCACATAAAACTGGGTCTCAATCGGTTTGAGCAGCGTTAAATCAAATCCTCCAGTCCATAGCTCCCCTTCCATCCCGGCTAATGAGCCAAGGCTTGGACCAACAAATAGATTTTTCATTGCCAAAATAAAATAGTACACGCCCGATAATGCCAGCGTATCCGCAAAAGTCCAACTGTTAAGCGAATTTGTGTTGGAAAAGAGGATCGCGATCCCGCCAATCGTCCCGGTTAAATTAATTGCGGTATACAAAATTTTGATTAGAAAGTCACCGCGGAATGACGCTTCCTTTAGAAGCGCTGTAGAGAAAAACAATCTCAGCAAACGCATATATCTCAGCATGTTCCCTACCCTCCCACGGCCATGTATGCACGAATCCCTTTTTTCCACACTAAACGGTTACATAATATGATAACGACCGCCCAAATGAATTGAACAATTATGCCAAAAACAAGCTGTGAATGATCCAACTTTCCAAGGGAAAACTCTATCGGAAAGCTGATCATATATTGAAAAGGCAAATAATCCGAGATATCCTGCATAAATCCCGGAAGCAACGACGAAGGCGCTACCTGTCCGGCCAGCAAAAATACCAGGGTGTCATTAATAGAAAGCAAGGACTTGATTTTATTGGTGAAAAATGCAAACAGGGAAAGTGTATAGGCCAGCATAAATCTGATTATTTGAGCCATGAGAAGAAGATAAACGGCCACCAGCAAGTCCAGACCGGATATAGCCAGTCTGAAGTTCAAAAAAATGGCAGCCACACCGGCAACAAATATAACAAAAGGCATACAGACGATTTTGACAGCCAAATCTGATGCAACCACATCGTAAAAAGGCGATATCGGCCTCAACAATACAATCGACATCTTGCCGCCATAGATTTGATCGCCGACCGTCCAGTGTGAGGTAGGGTAGGTCAGCTGATTCACAAGAATTAACAGAATATAATACCTCACAAAATCCTGCTGAGTGAACCCGGTTATGCTTCCATCTCCCGCAGCAACGGTCCAAACAAACATATAGATGATAGGTCCCATCATCCAACCAAGCGTCAATGTCCAGAAAAAACCTTTTTCAGCCATAAACCCGAACATAGTCCTACGTATCAGCGCAAAGCCTCCGCGAAAATTCAAAGGAGCCTCCCCTCTCGATACACTTCATCAATTACCGAATCGATTGGAGCATCATTGATTGTTACATTTCCAATGCAATAGCTATTAAAGATTTCTGAAACAATCTCAGGTACAGCTTCCTTCTGAATCTTAAACAATACGTAGCTTTCCGCAAGCTCCATGACCTGCAAGCTGTCAGTAAACTTCTCCTTTAGCTCTTCAATTGTGCCCGTTACGTCTTCATCCATAAAACTGACTTTAAGAATGCGGTAGGGAGCTATTTTACCGCTCAGCTGCTCCAGAGATCCGTCGTATAACAGCTTGCCTTGATTGATCAGCACAACCCGTTTACAAAGGGAAGAAATATCCTCCATATAGTGACTGGTAAGCAGGATGGTTGTCTCATGTTTTTGGTTATACTCCTTGATAAAACTGCGAAGCCGCAGCTGCATGCTGACATCCAGCCCTAAAGTAGGCTCATCCAAAAACAATACACGTGGCTGGTGTAACAACGCTGCTGTTAATTCACACTTGGAGCGTTCTCCCAAAGAGAGATTCCGCGCCTGATTCTTAAGCAGATGCCCTATATCCAGCAGTTCTTTTAGCTCATTGAGTCTTTGTTTAAAATCAGCATCAGAGACTCCGTATATTTCCTTCATCACAAAGAAAGAGTCCTCGACCGTAATATCCCAGGTTAACGTCGATTTGTTCCCCATTACCATACTGATGTTGCGCAGAAACTTATGTTGGCGTTCCCAAGGTTTGAAGCCATAGACGGAAATGTTGCCTGATGTCGGATACAGGATACCGGAGAGCATCTTCAGCGTGGTTGTCTTTCCCGCGCCGTTAGGTCCGATGAACCCGACAATTTCTCCCGGCTCAACCCTGAGGTCGATACCTTTTACCGCCTCAACTTCGTTGTATTCCATTTTGATCAGACTTTTGAACGCATGCTTTAACCCATGTTCTCTTACAGGGACGCGATAGACCTTTCTCAGATTATCAATAATAATGCCCTCGTTCATTGCTGCCCCCTTAACTCTGCGACCACACTTAAGAATACAGCCAAAACATAATCGATCTGCTGATCAGTCAAATTGGGATAAATCGGCAAGCAGATATGACGCCGACAATAATCATCCGCTAGCGGATATTCCCCACTGAACTGTAGAGAAGCAGCGATCGGCTGCCTATGAAGCGGCGTTGCATATACCTCCCCTTGGAGCGAAACGCCTTTCTCCTTGAGTCTGTCCTTCAAATCGGAACTGTCAACGTCTAAAGGCACTATAACAATGTACTTATACCAACTGCATCTGTCCTGCGGCATCACAATCTCGAAATCAGGAAGATTTTTCGTAAAGAAGGAAGTATAACGGTTGGCGATCGCTTCCCGTTGTTCAATGATCGCGTCGAGCCGCTCAAACTGCGTAAGCGCTATCGTTGCTGTGATATCACTCATTCGATAATTGTTGCCAAGCGAGGTGTGGTAAGTCTCCCAAGGCTGGGGCTTGCCATGATTGCGGAACATTCTTAGCTTCTCAGCCATTGAATGATCGTTTGTGACAATGATCCCTCCTTCCCCCGAGGTAATGATTTTCGTGGCAAAAAAGGAATAACTTCCGGCAATTCCGAAAGCTCCCGCACCTTTTCCGGCCATCCTGCTGCCATGTGCATGAGCGGCATCTTCAAATAACCAGAGCCCCTGCTCATCGCACCATTGCCTGATTTCTTCAATCTCCGGTGTAACAATTCCGCCAATATGTACGATAATAACCCCTCGGGTACGACTCGTGGCCTGCTTCTTTATTTCAGCCAGCGACACCGAAAATGTACGGGGATCAATATCAACAAGGCGAACATGCCCTCCGGCAAACAGGACACTGGAAGCCGTGGCAATAAACGTATTTGCCGGAACCAGCACTTCCTGCCCCTTTACTTCGAGCACTCTCATTACCGCTTCAATCGCACTTGTACCCGAATTAACCGCAATGGCATGAGTAACTCCTACATACCGGGCAAAACGTTCCTCCAGCTCCTGTACATACCTACCCTGACTCAACGCTCCTCTCGACAGACAATCATCAATTCGCTCCATAATGATACGCCGCTCCTGCTCAGAAAATGCAATATCGAGTGCGGGTACATCCATAACACCTTGTGTCAACTGCATGACGAACCTCCTCTACCAGTCATAGACTACAGTTTTCCCTTCAAAAAAGCCTTCCTCCGCTTGCCTGATAAATTGCTCCATATGTTCCGCATGAATATGTTGGGCAATTAGGCTGGTTACTTCAAGCTCTTGCTTCCCAATTCTGCGGGAGATTTCCTGAATACGGTCATGCGTTATGGATTCCTTAAGTATTCCAGGTCTTGTCAGATCAATAAATTGTATGTGGTGGTCTGGTGGATGGTTTTTTAAAGCCGAATGCCGTTGAACCTGCGAGAGCAGGTCCGAATCAAGTGCAACAATGGCTCTCTCCTCGCAGTCCCACACACCGCTGTTTAACCCGGCCCAAATCTCATCCTTGGCCTCCTTCTTTTCAACACTGAAGCTCAAATCTTCATCCTGCTCAAGCAACCTTAATAAAAGCTTTCCTAGCAGTCCCATTCCCCACAGTTCCACCGTTTTAATGCCTTCATCTGCCAGCTCTTCACACACATTTAGTGCCACACAAAACATAGGAACAAACGCAGCTGTCACAGGGTCTAAGTCGTTGGAAATAAAGATCTGACCATCCACCCCACTGTGCAGAGGGACACATACATCCTTTGTATAATGAGGAGAAAACACAAGAGCTTGGCCTACGCGATGCTCTGCTCCAAGCCCCGCTTTAGTCACTACTCCGACACTGGAGTAAGGATAATGCCCTGGTAAATGGCATGCCCCATGAAAAAGCTGCAAGCAGGATGGGTCCTTTACCGTTCCCGTTAAAGTAAAACGGTTGGTAATGAACAATTCATTAGGACCCGGTTCCGCCTTGCGAGCAGCGGTGAAGTGTACACTAGGCTGAGGCCCCGATTCAGTGAACTTATTGTACATAGCCGAAATAACCGTCTCCTTACTGTTTATATATGGTCAGGTATCCAGGTATAACGTCCGCCCACCATAGGCGAGTGGAAATTCGGCATCCAGCCATGTGCTGTAAACTCGCCAGCCGAGTCGAAACCAACCACAAGCATCGCCTTTCCTTCATATTTGCCGTTGGTAATCCACATCTTTGTCCTTATATCCGGTGTTTGTCCTGTCAGATGCCTCATGCGGGCGACAAATACCAGATACCGCTCCAGACTCATTCCCAATTTTCCGGTTTTCTTGTATGTACGCTGTATTTCCACAGCCGTCCGATCCAGCATATCCGGTTCGGTTGTCCGCGGAACGGTGAACCAGAAATCCTCAATTTCCGGAGTTGCTGCGACCAGTTCACTCTCCAGCGCCCAATTGCGGATATTAAACAAGCAGCCTAATTGCTTGCGGCTGACGCCTTGGGGAACACATAAAATGATCTCGTTTCTTCGGTCCGCTTCTTCTAATTCTTCTCTCGTAAACTGCGGCATCCGAAGTGAAAATTTTCGCTGGATGATATATTCGATTCCTAATGTTCTGTACCAATTCTCCATCTCGCTCCGGATGTATTCCGGAGAATATGTGTCGTGGACATCGCTTTGAAACCTGAACATATCCTCCTTCTGAAGCAAGTGCTCATCGAGCATGACGCCAATCGTATGCAGCGTTTGTTGTCTTAACAGCTCCTTCTCAATCATCGCCCAACCTCCTGTACTGTGTTCAATGCCGACAATATTTCAGGTATGACTGTAAAAAGATCGCCTACGATCCCATATGTGGAGTAATCAAAGATAGGTGCATTGCGATCCGTATTTATTGCAATTATCGTCTCCGAATGATGCATCCCAACCTTATGCTGCACTGCCCCAGACACTCCGCAGGCGATGTACAGTTTGGGCTTGACCATTTTACCTGTCAGTCCGACTTGATGCATACTATCCATCCATCCACATTCTACAAGCGGTCTGGTAACCGCTACTTTCCCCCCAAGCGCATCGGCGAGCGCATAGATTAAACGAAGATTGTCTGCGTTTTGAATGCCTCTCCCGGCAGCAACAATAATTTCTGTAGTCTCGATGTTCTCCTTGCCCGCGGCTTCTTCAATTACTCCCATAAACTGCAGGACTGAGGAAGAGCAAGAATACAGGGAGCTTAGATCAACAATCTTGCCCTGCGCGACGTGTGCGGTCTCAGCAGCGGAATAAAAATTGGTTTTTACAGTTGCCATTTGCGGCCGTCTTGCCGGTATTTTTATCTCAGCGAATTGCTCGCCCATTTGCGTCGGTCTGGTAATAATAAAATCCCCGTGATCCGGTCCCATCTTCAAATCGATGCAATCGGCGCATAGCCCCGTCCGCAGGCGGACTGCGACTCTGGGGAAAATAGACCTTCCCCATGCGGTGGCCATACCTAGCACGACAGAAGGTCTTTGATCCCGGAGCACCGCAGAAATCAAATTATAATGAATATCTTCGGCGTAACGCTGTATTCCCGGTTTGTTCACCATCCACACCTCATCTACTCCCCACTGAAGCAGACGCTGGGCTAGGTCTTCTATACGCTCTCCGACGACCAAAGCGTAAATGCGCTGGGCTCTCATAGCCTGCAGCTGTTTTGCTGCGGTAACCAGTTCCGGAAAATATGAAGAGAGAGCGCCCTCAGCATGTTCCACAACAAGGCAAATACCCTCATGCTCAGGGTACGGTTGTCTGGTCTCCTGTGCCCTGTCTTTCATTATAATGGCTTGGTTAGGACAGCAAGACGTGCAGACTGAGCAATAAGTACATGCCGCAACGTCGATACGCAAGCCCTCATCCTCATCCTTGATTGCAGCGGCGGGACAGCGTTTTAAACACAGGAGGCAATATGTGCATTGTTCCTGATCAATCCTAATCATCCATTTCTAACCTCGCTGATTTTGCTGATTATCGGCTCCAATACCCGTAGACATTCATCGCTTTCCAGCAAAATCCCCTTTCTTTCGGAGTGCTGTTCGTACACTGAAACTACTTCAGTAGCCGAGCCTGCCAAACCAACCGTCTGTGGGTCAAGGCCAAGGTCATGACAGGACCATACCAGAATATCCTTGGTTCTGGCATGCAATTTGGCAGCAATTGTTAGCGGTTTCAACTCAGAGACGGCTGTCATTCCACCAATACTCAATACTGCCGGAAGCCGGCAAGACTGTCTGGTTGTTACCCCTTCGTCATGCTGGCGGTGGAACAATACCTCATCAGTCGAAATATCCTCAAACCGTGTTACATTTATCGCGTGGGGGATATCTAGATACTCGCCGATACCCGGACCTACCTGACCGGTATCACTGTCGGTTGAATGGCTACCGGTCAGAACCAGATCACATCCACCAAGCTTCTCAACAGCACGAGCCAGTACCAGCGATGTCGCCAATGTATCCGAACCGGCAAAAGAAGCGTCGCTGAGCAGGACAGCCTCATCGATCCCATAACCCATAAACTCCTGCAGAACCGTTTTACAACCGGGAGGGGCCATGGAAATAAGAGTTACATTAGCATTACAGCTATTCTTCAGCTCCAATGCTACATGGATGGCTTGCCGGTCCGGATAGTTTAGCTCAAAGGTTGCCTTCGGTGGTGGTGTGGCCGAGATCTTACGGCCTTCATCAATACCACGCACATTGTTTTTGTTCACGTGTGCAATAAACTTTAAACAAACCACTATTCGCAATATATCGCTCCCCCCATCATATTCTGCAGCTTTTTTTACCAGAGAAACGTATGCCAAAATGTTTCCAAAAGTACTATTCTTCGCCAGATTACCATTTCCCTTTATTATCATAATATGATTATCATCACATAATTGGAACGAACAATTATTATAGTATAATAATGTCATTTATTTCATTTTCATTTACATATAAGGGGAATATGGAGGTGTAAATTGAGTAAAATTACTTTACCCGTTTCCGATCCACTAATAAATACTTCCAACGCCTATGGGACTTTGTTTTCTATTATTTCTTCGGATAACCGCATATGGCCCTGGGTTTATTCCAACTTCATTCAGCTGAGATATGTAACGGATTGGGAAACTTACTTTTTTGACAATCATGAGCTTCTTGTTGATTATTGCCCATTTCTCAATAAGTTCATATTGCCTAGAACCATCATTTCCAAGTGGTCTTCCTTTACGGATTTTGTAGTAGACTCTATCAACGGCGATTGCTATGTATGGTGCCATCTCGACCGGTACTTTATATCTGCATATCAGGAGTTCGGCCAAGAGCACCGTTTTCACGAGACATTAATTTACGGCTACGATCTTGATCGCCAAACAGTCTGCATTCGGGACAATATTACGGGCGGTAAATTTATGACCGCTCAATGCACCTTTTCCGAACTGGAATCCGCCTTTGACTATCCGTCCGGGGAAGAAAATTTTATTACGCGTGTAACTTTGCTTAGCAAAATCGATGCAGAATTTGATTTAAACGTCGAACAGATTGTCGACAGCTTGCAGCGATATCTATCCTCCAAGCGCTCATTCGATTTTATTAACCATACCACTACCAGCATCTATGGACAAAGTGTGTACCCACACCTCATTTATCAAATGGAGCATCCTAAAGAAGATGACCCTGAGCTTGACATTAGAGCCTATCATTTGCTGTGGGAGCATAAGAAGCTTATGGTTTTAAGACTTAAATATCTCCAACAAATAAAACTCCTGCTGCAAAGCGACCGATGGATTGAGCGTTATACTGAGCTTGAAGAACGCTCTCTTCTGAACAGAAATATGGTGCTTCGGTATAATCTGTCCATGGACCCCAAGGTGCTAGACGCACTCAAACATTCTCTGTTGACCATACAAACAGACGAAACCAAATTATTGGGCGAAATAATAAGCGCGCTCGGCTCCAAGGGATGAATTGGAGAATTAGCAGCAGTTGGAGGGACAATTATGCAGACGTTGCAGACGTTAGAAATGGAATATTACTATAATTCTGCAGGGGAGCCTATAGCAGAGGTACAGTCACTGGGAAACTGCTATACCCGTAATATTTTTTTCATGCTAAAGAGGTATGTCAATGACTCTAGCGTATTGTACAAGATGTTTTTAGATGATTTTAATCTGAAATTAGTTACCCATACTGACAGTGACCAGTTTGAATTAAGCTTGAACGAGATCAAAGATCCCGAGAATTATATAACAGTCGCTAATAAACATACTTTTAGCAACAATGCAGAGGCAGCCATCCAGACGATAGAGACACTGTTAGCAAATAACGAAGTCGTATTTGTCAATACGTTAATGAAACGAGTCCCCTTTTATAGAACATTTGAATTAAACCCGGCTCTGGAAACAGATCATATTGTGGATGGGCATATATTTTTGATCCTAGGGCAGACAGCAACTGATTTTTATTTCTTGGACAATTATATAAATTACAACAAAGAGTATTTCAAGCCTTATCCGCATAACAAAAATATCGGTCAAGATGCCAAAACTTCGTTTATGGATGCCTACAATCGGCAGTTTTCCTGTTTCACAGTGCATCCTAATCAAGATGAGCTTGCTGAATTGCCAGCCCGAGCCTCGCTCATTTTAAGAACCGCGCTATCGAATTATTATAAGCCGCCCTCTTGTACCGAAGGACGCCTGGAATATATCGGACGATCAGCTATCCAGGAACTGAACAATCTGTTTGCAAGTGGACGCTTCATCCTCAATACAAAGATTTCAAACCGCCCCCATGACCTTTACTCTTTAACCCGGACGACGCTCACCCGTCATTCAGATCGAAAAAAAGTATTGCTGTTGCTGCTGAATTCCTTAGCAAATCCTAATGCTCTCAGCGATGTCATTCATTGTGCCCGGCAAAGCATCGAACAATGGGAACTTTTAAGGAATGTTATGACCAGGCAGTATATCATGAATGAATTTACACTTACTGACCAGATGGAAGAATACATGGCCTATGTCCTTCATGCGGAAGACCTGTTTTATCATTCCATTGAAAAAAACATCGATAATTTATGCCAAATATAGGATATAAGCGTAACGCCTCATCCTAGAAAAAAAGAGACTTGTCAAATAGACAGGTCTCTTTAAAGTATTTACCGCATTGCCACTTATCACGGCTAATAACAACTTCGTTAACGACATGGAAGGAACGGAGGGTCCGGGTAAGGGCTTTTGCTCATATCCCCCTCCATCCTCCACCCCTTTAAGTCGCTATTCGGGCTTACACACTAGTCAGAATTATAGGCTCACCTTTAGTCACGATAATCGTATGTTCAAACTGCGCTACCCGACCGTTATCTACAACACTTAGCGTCCAGCCATCCGATTGCTGCTCCACATAGTCCGCTCCAGTCGAGAGGAAAGGCTCTACTGTAATTACTTGTCCTTCCTTCAGTACTGTGGTCACTCTTGGATTATAGAAGGGTAGAATTTCAAAAGGCTTCTCATGCAGTGATTTGCCAATTCCATGGCTGCACAGATTACGCACCACTCTATAACCGCGTTTGCGAGCTTCAAGTTCCATCATTCTGCCGATCTCGTTAACCTTCATTCCTGCCCGCAGATGATTGATCACACTCATCATGGTTTCCTCTGTACTCCGGCATAAACGCAGAATATCATCGTTATAGGGCGGCAGTTGAAAAGAAACGCCAGCATCCCCATAATACCCATTCAGCTCAGCAGAGACATCAATGTTGATCAAATCGCCAGCATTAATCACTCTCGGACCCGGAATACCATGAGCAACCTCTTCGTTCACACTGATGCAGGTGCTGCCCGGGAAATTATAAGTTATCTTCGGGGCTGAGGATGCTCCGAAGCTTTCCAGAATCTCAGCTCCAATAAGATCTAACTCCGCGGTCGTCATCCCAGGGGTTACTTTCTTTTTCATCTCGGCAATGGTGTGGCCCACCACTTTTCCAATAGCTTTTAACCCTTCTAAATCTTGTACCGTATCACTTGTCATCCAACACACATTCCTCTCACTTCATGAATTAATCATTTGTCCAGCCTCTGAAATGCACTCCCTACCCACTGAAAAGTATCTTCCACTTGCTTGCCTGCTGCGTTATCGTAGTAACTTCTCTTGAAGCTATGCTCATCAACTTTATCCAGTTTTATGGAATACCGCTCAGGACTGCTGATAAACAGCTGATTTTCAGGTTTAATAGGCAGTTCTTCTATCACGTTATTTCTTCTGAGTGTAAAAAGCTTGTAGAAATAACCGTTACTCGTTCCATATTGTCCGATCGTAAAATCGGGATCACCGTCTCCATTATAATCCTCAAACTGAAGCTGGAAAAAATCATTAAAGGTCTGGGCAAATTGATCATTTAACGGATAGCTACTCAGCGTTTTTCCATGCTCATCAGTCACTACTAGCCTAAATCGGCCACTCCAGTTTCTTCCCGCTAACGGACTCGGTGTAGTCCAATCTTCGCTATATGTCCCCTCTAGCAGTTGCAGATTTAAAAATCCTGCTCTGCCTGTGACCGGAGACAGTTCATTATGTGATAGGGTTACTGGACCTGTTACCTCGACAGAAGTCTCCACAGGGTCTGCCTGTTCAACGTTCTCCGTATCGATTGTTCCATAAATGAGCTTTCTTAACTGGTCAGAGTTTTTTACAGGAATCGTGTAGCCCTGACTGCTGTTCTCCGCTGTAGTAAACATCCCTTCATGTCCAAGTTGATCTCCAAGCGCTATGTAATAGCCTTCTGAATAGCCGTCTCCATAAACAAGCTTCATTTCAAATTCCGGACCCCAATCCAGATCATCAGAAAATTTTTTACTCTTGTTCATAGCCTCCGCAAGCGTCTTGATCAAAACAGAATCCTTTAGCGTTAAGCTCTCTGAGTGCAAAGGACGATCCGCTTGTTTCTGATCACTAGTTGCGACGGGTGTCAACGACACGCCTTCGATCCATCTGGCATTGATGAAGCCCAAATCACTTTTACATCCGCTTAACACTACGACCAATAACAAAGATGCTATCCATATTAACCGCCTAATGCGAATCGCCTCCAATACATAAGCATATTCCAATTATAACAGTGTCTATAAATATATAAAAACGACTTTACGAACACGCGATTAAAAAAAGACTACAACCTGCTTATTAAAGCGTGGTTCTAGTCTTAACATGGCAATTGATTAGATTGCTCCCATCGTTTTGAGCCAAGCATCCGCAATAAGTGCATGACCTGCAGGAGTAGGATGTACTCCATCATATGCCCAGTAAGCCGGTTCTGCTTTTACGGAAGCCGCTGCAAAAAGTCCATCTAGCTGAACCAGCGGCGCCCCATATTCACGTGCCAGCTCGCGGACAATATGAATTTTAGGATCAAGATCCTGACGCCAAGTTCTACGATCTTCCGGTACAGGCAAAACAAAAGGCTCTATAAGCACTAATTTAGCAGCTAAAGATTTCTGAGTGCGTTCGATCAGGTCCCGATACGAAGCTTCAAACTGCTCGGGAGTGGTTTCTTCACCAGAATCAAAACGCCGCCAAGTGTCGTTAATTCCAATATAAATAGACACCCACGTCGGCTTCAAATCCAGGCAATCCTTATCCCAACGTCCCTGCAAATCAACAATACGATTACCACCAATACCACGGTTAAAAAAAGTAAGATTCTTCTCTGGATATAAATGCCCCAGTCGAGCGGCGACCATCATTGCATAACCTACTCCAAGTGATGAAGCGTCTTCATGATTACGCCCCCAGTCTGTTATGCTGTCCCCTTGAAACAGAATGACATCGTTTTGTTGGAATATCATAAATGAAATCCTCCTCTAACTACCTCTGTTAATATAACCCAATCTATTATATCAAATACAATGAATACAGCCTACTGTGAAACATCAATAATGCAAACATTTCACTAAAAAAACAATAACAAAAACCCCGCTCAGATTTGAGCAGGGTTTAAGGTTAAACTATATTAGTACGCTAGGCTGAACAATCCTTTAATGTGGGACAAGTAACGGATATTACTTGCTTCCTTCATCAGAGTTGCAGGTAAGCCTTTTAATGGAGTAGAACTTGCACCAACGATGGCAACACCGTCTTTACGGCCTAAGCTAGCAAGTGTACCAGAGTTGATTGGACTAAAGCTTTCAAACGATTTATTTTTCAAGAAGGCATACAGATTGTATCCGATCAATTCACCCATTTGCCAAGCGATTTGAGCAGTTGGAGGGTAAGGACGTCCATCTTCTGCAAAGACCACCGCGCTGTCACCAGCAACGAATACATCTTTGTGGGAAGTGGATTGCAAGAATTCATTCACCGTTGCACGACCGCGGTTAACTTCAAGACCGGATTCGCCGATGAGTGGATTTCCTTGTACGCCACCAGTCCATACAAATGTGTTAGCAATAATTTTTTGACCGTCTTTCAAGTCAATCGCATTGCCTTCTACATTCGTAACAGGAAGACCTGTCAAGAATTGAACACCACGTTTTTCCAAGCTTGCTACAGCACGTTCGATCAATGCATCTGGCAATACTGGAAGGATTTTAGGACCTGCTTCAACGAGCATAAGCTTAATTTCTTTAGGATCAACGCCATATTTTTTAGTAAGTGTAGGCAATACATCCGCGATTTCACCAACAAGCTCAACACCTGTTAAGCCGCCGCCACCGATCAGGATGTTTGCATCTGCTTCATTTTTCGATTTCGCATATTCACGAATACGATCTTCAATATGTTGATGAATTTTGTTAGCATCTGCAGCTGATTTCAATACCATACTGTATTGTTCAAGCCCTGGAATGCCAAAATAAGCTGTAGTGCTGCCAAGACCTACAACAAGCGCATCATAAGTAAGTGTCACACCATCAGAAAGAACAATTTGTTTGTTCTCCACAGAAAATGAATTAACCTTCGCGATTTTCAGGTCAATATCTTTACCTGCGAAAAGCTTAGTTAGAGGCATAGCTACAGCACCCTCTGCAACACTACCTGCTGCAAGACGATGCAATTCTGTAATGATTTGGTGAGTAGGATACTGATTAACTACAGTAATTTTAGCTTCATCTTTTTTGAGATATTTGCGTACGGTTAAGGCGCTTAGTAGACCACCATAACCTGCTCCTAGAATGACAATATGTTTAGACATGATGTTTCCTCCGTCCCTTACGTATAAGATATGAAAATGATTATTTCTGCTTACTGCGTTCTCCAGCAACTTGAAGGTATGCATTTACGAAACGGAAAAGCTTTTGCGCTTGCGGATCTTTCAACAACTTCATAAGACCAAAAAGACCAATAACTTCGTTACTTTCATTCGCACGATCTTTTGCTTCGATCACTGTAGCTGCCATATTCTTCGCAGAATGCACTACAGGTTCAGCAAGTTCTTTAATTGCACTTACCGTATCACTTTTCAAGACATCATCCGCTGCGACAGTTTGCACAAAGTCATAGGACTTTGTAAGCACACCAACAAGCTCAGTTAATTTTGGCAGCTGTTCCACCAAGACTGTTAATGATTCCTGAACTTCTGGTTTCAAGAGCTGTTCTAGAACATCCATTTGTTCCTTGCTGACAGCTACCTTTGGTGATTCTTGTTCAGGTTGTGTTTGAGTGATTGATTCTGACATATCCAAATCTCCTCTGCAATAAGCTTTGCTGCTTAATAGTAATGAAAAACATAAGAACTTTTAACGCCATATTTCTATTATAGCACTTATCAAGTTATAAATGTCACAAAGTTTTTGAATTTCCATAAAATTTTGTGATTTTTATTACATTATAATGAATTATTTAAATTACTAGTGTTAATTAAAACCGTTTGAGTGAATTAATGTACAAATTCATTCAAATTCTTCTCAGTTTTCAACAAAACATCTACAATGTCCATATTCTTCTCTGTTAGAAGTAACCTGAAATAAAGAGAACGCAGGAAGTTCTTTGTATTTATTCGAGTAACGTACTGGCTGTGGCTTCTAGGCCAACTGCCACATTGCGCCAAGTCGAGAATCCAATCGGTTATAGACTGCTGTGGAAGTAAATGATGATCGATGATTGTCACTATAATAGTAGCAATTCTTTCATCTTCTTCCTCCCTGAATATGTATTGATCGTTATAAAGCATCTTTTGAATAACTGTCAGAACCTCTTCTCTAACCGCGGTATCACTCTCCGAGCATAAAACCAGCTCATCCAAGGCGTCTGCGCCATGGGCTGCTGCGTGTGCCCAGCCTTCTTTCTCCATATAACCTCTTAAGTCCCGTTCTTCCTCATAATAACGAATCAAACCCTGCTTCACCTTTATAAATTCAGTGCTATCCAATATAGCCTTTTCCCTATGCCGCTGGAGAATAAGAGCAACAACCAATACAGAAAATGTTCTTGTATACACCGTCAGATCTTCTTTATTCCCAATGTGATAAAACAGATGCTGCTCGTCAAGAAGTATCCACAGCAGTTCACGAATCTCAACATCATTAAACCAATGTTTCTCATTAATCCATTTGTAGAATGTGGAATAAATCAATTCATCACGCAGTACAGACTCGGGATCTCCTATATGCTCAAGCATCAACTTCACATAATCCTTTATGTCCTCTCCACTTCTAAGCTCGTAGTCATTCTCTTCGATTCTTTGCAAATCTATCATCAATTGTTCTCTACTATTAATCAATTTATCCACCCTTTCATCCACTGTGTTTCTACATATCCTAATATCCTAATTTATGTCCTATTTTTTGACAACAGGGTATTCAAGATTAACTTCTATAAATTTTATCATTGACGAATTTTATAGGCTGTGTTATTTTGAGTTAGTAACATTTAGTTAGTTCATTTATAAATATCAGGTGTTTATATTTTACAACCGAATACATATACAACGGAGGAATACTTATGAGCGCTTTTACAGACTTGATTCAGTCCCGCAGATCCGCAATGAATTTTGTGGAAGGAGTCATCATCCCTCAGAATGAATTAGAGGAAATGTTCTCTTACGCCAGATTGGCACCATCGGCCTATAATCTACAGCATACAAATTACAAAGTGATATCTAACGAGAGTTTAAAAGAAGAAATTCGCGAAGCGGCTTACGGCCAATATAAAATCCATACTGCTTCAGCAGTTATTGTAGTGCTAGGAGATAAGCATGCTTATAAGCAGGCTCCAGAAATCTATGGCGGGCTTAAAGCTTTAGGAGCGATGTCACAAGAGGAATATGATGAGCAGATAGAGATGATTAACAATGCTTACATTGATAAGGATGCTTTTCAAAGAGATGAAGCAATACGTAATGCCTCTCTCTCGGCCATGCACTTTATGCTGATCGCCAAAGATAAAGGCTGGGATACCTGCCCGATGATCGGCTTCGATGCTGATGCTATCCAATCCACCTTGAATCTGCCGGATCATATGGTACCTGTTATGCTGATCACGATCGGCAAAGACAAAAAACATAAAATCAGACCCCGCGGCTACCGTAAGCCAGTCAATGAATTCGTTGAATTCATCTGATAATAGATACAGCAAAACGTTCCATCCGAGGGAAGTGGCGGGTGGAACATTTTTTTTAATTGGAACTCATCATGAAGATAATGAACCGTGTGCCCGATATACAAGAGAGGCTCTACTTCGCATATTGCAAAATGGCAATCGCTGCTCGTTCCCGTCGTTCAGAGTCATCACAAATCAAAGCTTCTTTCAAAATATTAAGCGCCTTAGAGAGCGTCTCCTCATCCAATTCCAGCGGACTATTCACTTCTTGTACATTAGCAGCAACACCTGTAATCCACAAATCCAAGCGAGCGCTTGGTTTTGGACCCTTATATTGTACAACCGGTGCACTTTGATTAAATAACTCCCGCACATCTGTGTTTAGTTCAGAAATCAGCAGACTTTTCAACCACGTCACACCTCGCCGATGGCATGTACCTTCGTCAACATTATCAGTTAACGCGTTGTAAAAATAATCTCCGAGGTCCCCGAGATGTACCCAATCTCCATCGGCCACCAGCACATAATCTCCATCTTGCATCGTATGTACAAATAGCTGAAGGGCCTGCAGATGTTGCATAAGCTCCAACTCACTATGTTGGTATGTGCCAATCAATCGATCACGAAGTTCCTCTGTGCTTAGATTCTCCAGATCCCCTATTCCGGGGTAGCCGATACTCACATAATTATCCTCCAAAAATGTGCTGATCCGCTCAATCCCCAGTGGCTTCGATCCCATCCGAAACAGATTCATATGTCATTCCTCCAAATACTTAATAAAATGCTTGTAGTAGCCCTTGGATTTGGGAGTAACAAACCGTCCATCATTCGCAGAATCCTTCATTAGTTTATGAAGATTCGGACCTCCAGTATAGGGATCTACTACGCTAGCCTTCAGTCGTGTCGCTTGGATTGCCTTCTGAGGACAAGAATAAACACAACGCATACATAATAAACAATTTTGACTGAAAACAATTCCTTCTACGCCGCTACTAATATTGGATGTTGGACAGTTGCTGACACATTTTAAACATAGTGTGCAAGCGTCCGTTGTACGCAATCCTTTGGCGAAGTATTTTCCCCCTTGGTGTTCCTCACAATAATATACTGTTCTCAGAACCCGCTCCAACACAGGGTGAATCGGCAGATTTCGTGATGTCCGGTTTACGATTTCCTCTGCAAACAATTCCACCTTACGCTGTGCGGCTTGGTACAACTGCTTATTCAACCTGTCATCATATTTGATATAAAAATTACATGGCATCGCCAAAATCGAATTGTGAAAAGGATTATATCCCTTCCCACGCAAAGAACGAAGCACCGTATTCGAAGCACCGTTATTGATATAGTGTGGAGAGGATGCCGTTTTGAATACAAATGCCGGGGTTCCATTACATTCAGGCAGCTGATCTGCAAAAAGTTCAACAAAACCGGAAGCGCCAAAGCCTAGAACCGGATGACCAATACCTATAAGATCATAAGCTTCATATTCTACAGAACGAGTGCCTTTAATAATATCTTCCACTCTAAACAAATCTACGTCTTGCCCTTTACTTCTTAGCCTTTCAACAAATTGCTTAGCAATAATCTCCGTATTGCCCGTACCTGAGAAATAAAATATGGCCGTCTTTGCATTATGCATTCCATCCCCTCCCAGATCAAATATACCTCATTGCCGTCTGGGAAAGCTGTGAAGTTGAAATGGGTTTAGGCTGTTTCGGACTCAGTTGCCCTTATTTCCATGATTCCGCTCGTTTTGCCACACTATCGGACTCAGTTGCAGTTATTCGTTCAAATGTGCTCCTTTTCTGCACAAATCAGGGGCAATAAGAGCTATACAGTCCGAAACCTTCGCAAAATGAACCCATTCGCTGAAATAGCTGCAATACGGTCCGATACGATCAAGTTCGAGTAAAAGGCAGCTGGTTTCGAGGCGTAGGCGGCTAGGTTGAGTAATAGGTAACTAATTTCGTGCACGGAGTAGATAGGTTGAGCTATAGGTAGCTAATTCCACATGGTTTGGATAGGTTGAGTCATAAACAGCTAGTTTAAACAGCGGGCAGCACGATTAGGAGCAAATTTGGCAGGTGGCGTTCTTTTCAGCAATTGCTCGGACTCAGTTGCAGCTATTCACCCAAATCTACTCAAATACTGTACATTAACAAATCTTCAATCATGAGTCCTCACAGGAGTAATTAAAAAAAGTGTGGACGAAGATGCGTCTACAGGCAGGATCACCAGCGGCCTTTCTTTTCCCGCGAACCTGATTCTAAGCGTCTCACTATCGATCGCCCGAAGGATGTCCCTGAAATATTTTCCGTTAAATGCTACTCGAAAATGATCACCTTCCAGATGCTCCAAAGGAATCTCTTCTTTTACATCCCCAATTTCTGCAGTCTTGGACACTAAACTTAACGTGTTAGAAGGACGTACGCTGAGCATAACACTCTCGCCAGCCAATATAGAAATACGTTCAACCACATGTAACAAGCGGTCTTTCTTAACAACCACTTCGGAGAGGTACGCTTTTGGGATTAAATTATTGACAGAGGGATAAGTTCCTTCTAAAAGAGCTGACTGAACCCTCAATCCATTAGAAATAAACCTGATTTGCTTGGTACCTATTTCTAATTCGGTGCTGCTGTCTGCATCATCGTTTAATATTTTTTAAAAGATCCTCCAGGGTGCTGCCCGGAATAACAACATCCAAAGGAATTGCCCCGTAATCTTCTACGCTTTCAACAACATGCTGGGCGAAGCGAATGCCATCAGTGGCGACTACACGAATATTTCGCTTATCTATTTGAAACAAAACTCCTGTGAGCACAGGTCTGGTTTCCGATGAAGAGACCGCAAAAACCACTCTTTTAAATATTTGCTTCAAGAGAATGTTCTTCATGCTTATCCTTTGAATATTTGGATGATCTATGTATTGGATTCTCGGAAACTCTGCTGCATCCATTCCACATAAACGAAATTGAGTGTTCCCTGATTGAATATTTAAAATGAATGACTCTACGATTTCCAGCCTAATTAGTCCAGGATCAAGCTTACGAACGATCTCATAAAAATAACGTGCGGGAACTACGATCTCACCTGTGTTGTGCACAACCACCGAATCCATCTTCACAGGGAGCTTATACTCAATGGTCATTCTTATATTGCTGGCTGTTAATATCAAACCCTGGGTTTGCGCTTGAATAAGTATTCCTGATAGAACACGTGAGGAACTATTCGCGGATATGGCTTTTAATGCTGCCTGTAAAGCGGTACTAAGTGAATCTTTTGATACATGGATTAGCAAAGACTTCACCTAACTCTCCTTAGATTCCTTTACAAAATGCGCCTCAATAATGTTCCGAAATACTTGGGAGCGAGACGCGTTCTGATCCGCACAAGCCTGCTCTATCTCTTGCCAAATGTCCTCAGATAACGTCAAAGATACCTTTTTGGTTACACCAGTGCTTTTTCTCCCTGCACCTTCCCGAAGACCTCCCCTTGTAAAAAGAAACCCCAACTGCCCGTCTTTAGTGGCTACACCTACTTTGACTTTATCCTCGTTGTTACTTGCGCTATCGCTAGTGACTTTATCTTTAATTTCGCTAATACTGCTCCCCTTGTGTTCGCCTTCGAATTTATGATCACCCAATCCCTCACACCTCCATATTTGAATTTAGTAACTTAAATCAATATATCCACTAATTTCATAATACCATAATCGCCATTAATCCACCACAATTCTAACCACAAAAAAACACCCCAAAGATCGGAGTGTGTGCGGTGCGGTGGGCTGGGCAGAGTTGGGTATGAGTTGGTTATTGCAACGTTAACCCATGGTTTTTTTATTTTGCTTAAATTTGTTTGTGAATGTATGAGTTAATTGCACTTTATACAACTATAAACCATACATTGTGCTGCCCGAGCGAAATAAGTGTATTCTCTGCAACTAAATTCAACGATATTAACAAATTAGTGTGAAAAGACTTCTTTTAACTGCACCAAATGCAACTAAAAGTGACTAAGCATCTTATCTCCTGCAAATAAGTGTATAAACTGCAACTATCCCGTTTGCCCGCTCCCTGACACACGCATAGACGCACACGCACTCACCCTCATCATGCATTAACCCAATCTTCCTCCCCTCTCACTCACCCTCATCATGCCACTACACCAAACCTTCTTCCCCTCTCACTCACCCTCATCCCGCCACTAGCCCAACCTTCCTCCCTCTCCCTCACCATCTCCAAAGACTCCTTTCCCTACAACTCCCATTACCTTTACCGCAGAACTCCCTACTCATGTAAAAATAGCTCGCCTCATAGCTCAACGTGTGGCACTTATTAACATCTACTCTTCCACCCGCCTTACCGAAACTACACTATCTCAGGATGTTCTGATAATTTGGTGGGAAGTCTGACTTTTTGGGGTCTTTTAGATGCTTGAAAGATTCAAGCTTCACCTTAGGACCAGGAGAGATCCTAAAAGTCATGGTATCTTCTCCAACTGAAATATGTGGACCTACTGTAGGATATACGTTAAGTGTAATCAAGAAATCAAACCCACGGAAACCATTGAGCCGCTTCACCTCAGTCACATCCACAAAGTAAGGATAAACCATTGGCGATTCTCGCAGAAGCGGCGAATAAATATCCGCAATTTTTTTCTCAATATGGGGTAATAGAAATAACATCAGCATGTCTTGAAACTTAAGTTCGCGAGAATCTTGATCTGGCAGTTGAAGTCCCGAATCAGACCTGGAGGGCGTTATAGATTGAGGTTGAATTAACCTATTAGCGGAGCAAGGTTGTGGCGTCAGAACGAGCATCACTGCGACAAGAAGGGGAGCAATCCAGCTTTTTTTCATCACAATAGCCTCCTTAGGGAACTTTATATAAATTCCCCAAAGAGACCCTATTTCTATACGTTAAATCTCAACCCTGTCAAAAAGAAAGGGTGCTCCCTTAAGATAATTTCTCAGGATCGCTAACGCATAGGGCTGTTCTGCTTTTAGACCCTGGGTTTCCCTAGGATCGGATGCGTGATGGCAATAATTTTCGATCATAACCATGACCGTAAAATTCTCTAAAGTCTGAACCCACTCCCCATCAAGCTTGGCGATACTTTCGTACCCCTTAATGACCCCTTCTCTTTGTAATGGATACAGTCCAAGAAGGGTATGTGCCACGTCATAAAGATAATACCCCCAACCACATCTTCCAAAATCAATCGGCCGAGGCTCACCCTCTTTAAATATGATATTGCCTTGATGTAAATCTCCATGGATAACGCCATAAGACCTTCTGTTCTTATTTTTATGCTGCTTGCTTAACCAATTGTATAACTTCTCAGCTGCCGACTGATACAGCACAAACTCTTCATCCGTAAGAAAACAATGATAATGCAGCTTTAAACGAAGCATTGCTTTTCGAAAGCTATGTTCATCCCAAACAGGACGATTAAAGCCAGGGGGTAACTCCAGCTCCTGTGCCGCCTTATGTAGCTTGGCTAATAGAACACCTTCTTTGTAAATTTGTTCTTCGGTAAGATTTTCATTCGCATGTTCCCCTTCAACCCAGCGCATTAAAGAGGCATACACGCCTTCTCCATTTCCCTGTTCCACTTTGAACGTTACAGCACCCGTGCGATCATGAACACCTTTTGGCAGGGGGACATCAATTTTGCTCCTTAAAAGCTCCAGCCACGCGATTTCGGAGTTAATTTCCTCTTTAGATCTCCCCGAATGAAGGCGCAGTAAAAAAGTTCCCTCTTTATTAGTTTCGATTACAAAGGTACAGTTATCCGATAGCTGGTTAAAACGAATCTGCGTCCAATCCAGGTCAAAGTTCTGAAGCGCTATTAAAGCTGCCTGCTTATAATTTTTTCTCATCGCAAAGGAAGGAACACTTCAGCCTCACCGGGCCAGGAAGGGTTCGTAAATTGATAAATTTCTATATCCAATCCATGATCATTACTCTGCAAACTGCTATTAAAGTCTCTCTTCATTTCCGGCAATTCAAGCACTTGGACTTGGCCATCATCATTCATAAATAACCATCCCTTCAATGATCTATAAAATGAAAAATATCTGAAAAAATATTTATCTTGAAAATATTTTCAGAAAACTAAATAATAGAAAAGCAATACTTACATGTCGGATCTATCATCTTAACCAAGGTGGAGCTTCATTACAGGCAGAAGAAAGGTTGAACATCGGCATCATGAACGCAATTCCAAACCTCAACAAGGCACAAACACGCAAAGAACGAGCAGGGAAAGAGCCTTTTCCCATCTCTATACTTTCTCTTACGGTAGGCGCTTTTGCGATTGGTATGACTGAGTTTGTTATTATGGGTATTTTACCAAATGTCGCCAACGATTTACAGGTTAGTATTTCGACTGCTGGCCAACTCATTACAATGTACGCACTTGGAGTGGCCGTTGGCGCACCCATCCTGACCATTCTCACGCAGCGCATTCCGCAAAAGAAACTGTTATGCCTTCTCATGATTCTTTTTATACTGGGCAACGGAATCTCTGTGTTTGCACCCAACTATACCGTTCTCATGGTAGCTCGTATAATTACAGCTTTAACTCATGGTACTTTTTTTGGGGTTGGCGCAGTCATTGCATCCAATCTTGTACAACCCAATAAGCGGGCCGGAGCCGTATCTATTATGATGGCAGGTTTAACGATAGCCAATATTGTCGGAGTTCCTCTAGGAACATTTATTGGACAAAGTATGGGCTGGCGGGCCTCATTTGCAGCGATTGCTGTCATGGGAGTCGCCGCGCTGATCGGCATCCTCATTTTTATTCCAAAGCTTAAACAAGAGAAACCAGCGAGTGTTATCCAGCAGATTGCTGCTCTGGCTAATCCAAAGCTGCTGCTATTCTTATTGATCGGGGCGTTAGGGAACGCCAGCTTGTTCACCGTGTTCACATATATTACTCCACTGCTTGAAGAAGTGACTGGTTTTGCTGAACATAGTGTGACTTGGATTCTAGTCTTATTCGGCTGTGGGGTGACCATCGGGAACATCGTTGGCGGAAAGCTTGCGGATTGGAAGCTGATGCCTTCTATCGTGGGACTTTATTTTGCAGTCAGTATGATTCTAACGATCTTTTCCTTCACGATGCATAGCCCAATAGCTGCGGTAATCACAATATTTTTCTGGGGTATGGTGTCCTTTGCGGTCATGCCAGGTCTGCAAATACGGATTATGAGTCTGGCTCAGGCAGCCCCTGCACTTGCTTCAACGACCAGCCACTCCGCCGGGAATCTCGGTAACGCAGCGGGTGCCTTTATTGGTGGTTGGGTTATTTCTCATCTAGCGATCACTTCGCTTCCTTGGGTCGGTGCGGTTCTAGTGGGCCTTGGTCTGGTATTAGGCATAGCTTGTTTTGTAGCAGAACGGAAAGAAAGTGTAGCGTAAGCTTTATAGATATTTATACAAAAAACGAGGGCGCTCCCAAAGTCATCATGGCTTGAGGCACCCTCGTTTTATATTTCAGAGGAACAATTCTGCTCTTCTAATCTTCAACATCTGCTTTGCACCTTTTTGAAATTCATAAGGAACCTCTAGTTCCTCTGTAGTAAATCCTTGTCTTACCAAATCATCAATAAGGCGGTCTAAATGCTCATACCTTTTGCAAGAAAGATCGACTAGTGGAAAGATTCGAAGCTCGCCTCTCGTCACCCGCATGAGTTCCTTAACAGTCTCTAGATGGAATTCATAGTCCAGCCGATCGCTGTACATAAATAGAAAGTGAGCAGATAATGTCAGATCAAATGCTTCATCCGCAAAAGGCAGATCCGGAAGTACCACAGGAACATAATGCTCCGGGGTTTGTTTTCGATCCTTAGTGCTGGCGGTTAAAGCTGCGTTTCTCGCTTCGGTCAGTCCCTCGATTGATTTAAAGTAGTTCCAAACGAAATTATCCTGTACTTTTTCCATTCCGGACATCGCATGTGCAATATCTAGAACCCCTTTGACTGCCAGCTCATCTTCAGAGTAATAGTAAGCAATATCAGCAGCCGTTACTTCACCACCCAACTGATTCGCTATTGCTGTAAAAGAGCAAGCACCCGCAGGACAATCCAGAATTCTCTGGCCGATAAGATCTGATTCCAGCAAATCAAACATACGTATATATTCCTCATAGGTCCTGCCAATAAAAACAATTCTCTCCAAATCAAGTTTTCCCTTTGCTCCGCTCATCTTAGCTCACCTTTCCTCTTCTATGCTCATCTACACTTCTACTTCTGTTTTATTATACGAATCAGGTAATCCATTAGAATACCCAAAATCAAAAACGTTCCAAAATGAATAATATAAGTTGGGAATCTGACGCTGATTAACGCACTATTGGTTTCCCATCTCGGATTATTTACATCAACCATGAAGCTTTCAAAAGGTTCTGTAAAGATCAGTGTATCTATAATAGGGTTCAAACGGACAAGAATAATATTCGCGATCCCCACCCCCAGATAGTCACTCAGACAGATGATGATACTTATAATCGAAAGCCAGAAACTGAATTTCCTCCTAAAAAACATCAAACACCGCCCTTTCTATTTTTTCTATTTCTTAACAATTCGTTTAAAATTCAAAATATCCTTGTCACGGTTAGTTCTTGTTTTAAAAAATGATACAATCTGGAGCTCGCTAGCTTGAGCGGATAATCTGAAAGTTTACATAGGATCCCACAGGTCATATCAATAACCTTCCCCTCCAGCTTCCGTACTATAGTTCCTGCTGGGGCTGGATTCAGCACAATCTCAGGAACAAGTGCCACGCCTAAACCACTTCCCACAAAATATTTCAGCGCTGTCATACTCCCAATCTCCATTGTATCTAGTGGCGGCCCGCCTGATTCCTGCAGCACACTTTCTAATTTTTTGCGATAAGGACAATTCGCTGCCGTAATCAGTAAGCGATGACTCTGTAGATCCTCTGGGGTGATATGTTCCTTGGATGCTAGCGGATGCTCTTCTGGCAAAAGTAACAAGAATTCCTCCGCAAATAACGGTTCAAAATAAAGCTCCTTACCGAGCTCTGGTGCCGAACACACTGCCAAATCAATTTCACCACTCAGGAGTAGTTCACTAAGTGCGGCGGTTCCCGCAATATCCACGGAGACCTTCACTTTAGGAAATTGCACCATAAACCTACTTAAAAGCTGCGGCAAACGATAGCTCGCCGTCGGGTCCGTTACTCCTAATCGCACGTTGCCAGCTTCTCCTATTTTTAAATCAGCCAAACGGCTCTCTAGTCGTTCCATATCTTTAACGATATGTAAGCTCTCTTCATAAAACAATCTGCCTGCTTCTGTTAAGCTAATCTGCTTACCCCGCTCAAGCAATTGACATCCCAGATCGGATTCAAGCCTTTGCATCTGCATAGTAACTGTAGATTGGGCATAGTTCAATTCTTCTGCTGCGCGATTAAAGCTTCCGGAAGTTACGATCATTTGAAAGGTTTTTATTGTTTTTAGATCCATCTTAGTGTCCTTCCCTATTCAATTCAAATAAATTGAACCAAACCTTCATTATATTCAATTATACGAAATCAACTTTTCTCTATAGAATACTTTATAACAACAATATTCGCCACATAAGGAGTGACTGAGGGTGGATCTCAACAATAAAGTCGCATTAGTAACTGGTGGAGGGACTGGAATAGGCAAAGCTGTAAGCTTGGAGCTATCCAAACGTGGAGCCCACGTCGTAGTGAACTATTCTAGATCTGAGGATGAAGCCATTGAGACCGTAAAGACGATTCTGAATCAAGGGGGGCAGGCTATAGCAATACAAGCGAATGTGTCTAAAGATCAGGAAGTGCAAAGTATGATCCATTCGATTATTCAACATTTCGGGACAATAGACCTGTTAGTGAATAACGCCAGTATAACTAAACATATTGCTCTCGGAGATCTGGAAAAGGTAACAGAGGAAGTATGGGATGAGTTATATGATGTAAATGTGAAAGGAATGTTTTTCTGCGCCAGAGCGGTTGCACCGTATATGATTCAAAAAAATTCAGGAGCCATCCTCAATCTCGGCAGCATCGCTGGACAGACAGGCTTAGGCTCATCCCTCCCATATGCCGTCTCCAAAGCGGCTGTCCACGGTCTTACCAAATCGCTGGCACACGCGCTGGCTCCCCATATTAGAGTTAACTGTGTAGCGCCGGGAGCCGTTGCTACTAGATGGTGGGCTGGACGAGAAGAACAGATGCACAAACTAGCCCCTAATCTGCTGCTTCAGCATATTTCAACCGCGGAGAATATCGCCCAGTTCGTCTGCGCTGCGCTAGAACAGGAAGCAATGACTGGACAGATCATTACCATAGATAGCGGACAAACATTGTAACAGCTAAAACAGCTAATGGTATGTCAGAACTACTTTTAAGTATCATTAGCTGGTTTTTGCGTACCGTACAGGAGGAAGTGAAGCGTTGAAAAAATAATTGGGGAATTTCTCCCTAAAATTCTGAGTTTTCTGGTCATCCAACCAATAATTAGGGAAATCCTCCCTAATTATTAGCTAATTTACTGAAAAATAACGAATTCGCCTGATTTTTAGGGAGGAATTCCCTGATTTCGTTGATTTAAAGCAAATACCGGCTATTTTCAGGGAGGTTTTCCCTAATTACTCTCTAGCCCACACCGCACGAACCATAAATGCATCTGACATACCACATAACGTATACCCACGCCTCCTCATAGCACATACCACATACCACATGATTCATAGAACGTAGCCATCCGACATACCACATACCACATGATTCATAGAACGTAGCCATCCGACATATCACATATCGCATGACTCATAGAACGTAGCACATAGCGTATCCCACATGCCTCATAGAACGCGTAGTACATAGCCTATAGCATATAGCACATAGAACATACCACCTATAGCCTGAGGGTTAAAGTAAGAAGCTGCCCCAAAGTAGAATTTTCTACTTTTAGGACAGCCTTTTCAGCATAACTATTGGTGAAGATTCTTAATTAGGTTCACTACCCCAGATCAGATTACCCGAGATGTAGGCTGGCGCTTTTGTCCAGTCTACAAAATTGGTATCAACCGCATTAAAGGAGTAATCTCCGGTTTGAGTGTAATTTGACCAATCCTCTTTAGCTACTCGCACTTGGATATCGATGCTCGCACCCGCAGCAAGTGAACCTGCTGCACTCGAGAATCCAAGCTCCAGATAATAATCCGCATCAGCTTTAGCCGTTGGCAGCTTCACAAACGTGCCCGTTACATTCGCGCTTCCAGCCTGTGACCAATCGCAAAAGAAGCTTTGTGCCTTCTCTCCGTCAATTGTGTAATAATATCTTAATTTCACATCAGAAAGTGCAACAGCACTTGTACTTGTGTTCACCAGCTTGAACTTTGGATTTAGCGTATTTCCGGAAGCAGTCACTGTACCGTTATACATCTGCACTTTCAGTGCTGCTGTAGGAGCTACTGACGTATCTGAGATAGTGACAACCAAGGATTGTGCGGCTCCGGCACTAAACTCAAAGGTCAGCGTTGTCGTTCCTACGGCTTGAGTTGCCAGATACTCCTTCTTGAGAGTGACTGTTGATCCACTTACCGTATAATCCGTTCCGGTTACGAGGGTTGCCGTTCCGTTCTTGATCGTGCTCAGTGTATTTCCGTTCAACGTCATAGTTACTGCGACGTCCGCTTGATTTGCTGTTTTCTTATCAAATCCCGCGTTTGTTGGCGTTATCGTGGAGTTGGATACCGGTGTTGTAGTATCCGTTACCGCTACCGCCAAGGATTGTGTGGCTCCAGCGCTAAAGCTGAACGTCAGCGTTGTCGTTCCTACCGCTTGCGTCGCTAAATACGCTTTTTTAATCGTCACTGTTGATCCGCTTACCGTATAATCCGTTCCAGCTACGAGGGTTGCCGTTCCGTTCTTGATCGCACTCAGCGTATTTCCGTTCAACGTCATAGTTACGGCGACGTCCGCTTGATTTGCTGTTTTCTTATCAAATCCCGCGTTTGTTGGCGTTATCGTGGAGTTGGATACTGGTGTTGTAGTATCCGTTACCGCTACCGCCAAGGATTGTGTGGCTCCAGCGCTAAAGCTGAACGTCAGCGTTGTCGTTCCTACCGCTTGCGTCGCTAAATACGCTTTTTTAATCGTCACTGTTGATCCACTTACCGTATAATCCGTTCCAGCTACGAGGGTTGCCGTTCCATTTTTGATCGCACTCAACGTATTTCCGTTCAACGTCATAGTTACGGCGACGTCCGCTTGATTTGCTGTTTTCTTATCAAATCCCGCGTTTGTTGGCGTTATCGTGGAGTTGGATACCGGTGTTGTAGTATCCGTTACCGCTACCGCCAAGGATTGTGTGGCTCCAGCGCTAAAGCTGAACGTCAGCGCTGTCGTTCCTACCGCTTGCGTCGCTAAATACGCTTTTTTAATCGTCACTGTTGATCCGCTTACCGTATAATCCGTTCCGGCTACGAGGGTTGCCGTTCCGTTCTTGATCGTGCTCAGTGTATTTCCGTTCAGCGTCATAGTTACGGCGACGTCTGCCTGATTCGCTGTTTTCTTATCAAAGCTTGCAGTTATTGGCGTAATGGTCGAGCCTGTAGCTGGTGGATTTACAGGGTCAGCATACAAGGTGCCTCGGCCATTCGTACCGAGATATACACGTCCATAGATTCTTGGATCCCCAGTAATCGCCATATTGATCTTAGCGTATTGGTGAGCATCGTCATTAATACGAACCCAAGTTGCGCCAACATCATCGGAACGGAATACGCCCCGTACACCATCAATCTTAGCTACGGTATACAATGCCATATAAGTTTGGCCCGGAGCAGCCTTACCATAACCAATAAGATCAGCTTCTTCTACATTCGTTAACTTCGTGAAGCTCGCACCTGAATTAGTAGAGTGCCATAGACCATATTTATTCTCAACCGTATTCCCTCCGGCGAACCAAATGTCACCTTCAATACCTGGAACTGCCTTCATACTGATTTGGGCTTCATTCGGCTGTAATCCAGCCACATTATTGGTCGGGAAGCCCGAAGCTGCGGTGGCAGTAAATGTAGCTCCACCATCCACACTTACATAGAAGGTTCCTGCATAAAATCCATAGTATTTGTTAGGATTCACGCGATCAGACGCTATCTTCGCGCCTGCCGGTAATCCTGCACTTGCTGTCCAAGAATTGCCTGAGGTTTTGGAATAATACACCCCGATATCTGAGGTGCTCCACAGAATGGAATTACCACTTGCAGAGACAGCTACTTGTCCATGGCCCACCGTTGTTTTGGTTCCATTGGAAGGCTCGGAGTTTGGCATGTACCAGTTCACTCCACCATCGTTAGAGATACCAATGGACTTCATACTTGGCGTTTTTTCTTTATCTGCACTGCCTACCCGCACCATATAGGACGGACTCAGTTCAGCATAGTCAATACTCATCGTCGTTGCCCATGAAGGACTGGTCTGGAATTTAGTCGGCGCTACCGACAAATCCTCATGACGGAAACCGGAAACGTCACCAAGTGCAGTGATCAAATGGGAGGTTCCCGTTGGCGGGCTAATTAGCCCCAGCACTGCAGTTTCCTCCACACCTTTTGCCATGACAGAGATATTTACCTTGCCACCGGTATCCCATGAGGTCAAATTGTTCGAGCCATAAATTGTTGCTCCAGTGCCGTACATCATTCGATTCGAGTTAAATGGATCAATTTCCAAATCACCCATCATCCAGCCTAGCTTCGGTGAAGGATCCAGGGATGTTGAAGTGGTTCCATGATCGAGCCATGGAGCGGCGGTGATATCCATGCTGAACTTATAAGTCCGTTCTGGATAATTGCCCCAATCCCAAATGCGACTCCAAGTAGCGCCACCGTTGGTACTGCGGAAAATGACTTCATCAGGCCACCAAGCGTTTAAGCTGGATACCATCAATGTGTTAGGGTGCTGAGCATCCAGCGCCAACCCACCAAAGCCGTACCAATTATCTGTACCCGTCGTAGGACTGATATTGGTCCAAGCCCCACTAGTTTTGTTGTATTTCCATACTTCACCCTTACTACCATCATACGGTCCTACACCATTACTATAAGTAATATAGAGATCGCCTGTGGATGACAGCTCGCCGTGATGTGGCAAGAACCCCGTAGGTTGTCCAGCCAGAGCTGTCCAGGTTACTCCACCATCTGTACTCCGATATACACTGCTTGCCGTATCAGCTACACCGACATATATCGTTTGAGTTGCGTTGCCAAGTGTACCTGTACTCTTATCAAAAGTGATCCAAGACAATCCGACAAGATCATTCCCATAATCAAGTGTTGGATTCTGAATATACGTTCCAACGTTTGGAAAAGAGGTTACCTTTGACCAAGTTACACCTGAGTCAATACTTTTCCAGAGGCCATTACCACTTCTAGCTCCAAAGTAGAGAATGTTGTTCTTATTGGGGTCGATGACTAGGCGTTCACCAGCGGAACGGCCCGGCATATTGCCACCTACTTTAAAAGGCAGTGGAGTAGTTTGCCAGGTGTTCCCCCGGTCATTAGAGCGCATAATCTGGCCATTATTATCCCAATGATTAGTATACGTACCCGTTGCCATGTAGACTTTATTAGGATCAATTGGGTCTGTAGCCAGAGCATCTACGCCATTCTTGTTCCAATCTACCCAGCCTACCGAGTCACTAATTGAGACCCAACTGGATGTAGCTTGATTCCAGCGATAGGCACCGCCAATATCTGTTCTGGCATAAATCAGATTCGGTTCAGTTTGATTAAAAATAATTCCGGGTACAAAGCCCCCACCAGCTCCCGTTACAACGCTTTTCCAGGTGTAAGGTTCACTTGAGGCTGCATGGGTAGTAGCTGGGAATGCAGAGAATAAAGAGCCTACCATCGCGCCAAGCAGGACCAAAAGTCCTGTTTTTCGGATACGGTTACGAATCACGTTTTACGCCTCCTACGATATAATTGGTTTGTTTATGCCATCTTCTTACTCTATATCCCTGCTCCTCCCTCCCCCTTAATCCATACCTTCTGAACTTAGAATCCATTTTCTGATAACGCTTTCATTATAATGGTAAGGTTTTTCATTATCGAGAGAAAATGGTTATATTTTGCAGAAGATTGTCTCTAAAAATCGTACCATTTTCACACTTTAGGATACAATTTCACTAAATTTTGATCAAAAAAATTCTGTTGATAAAGAAAACCTCCGGAATAAATCCCAGAGGCTTTCTAATATAACTATTCTTCACTAGTATCTGCAGGCATAACAATCTCTTTTATACCATTAAAATGGCTGATATTTGTTTGCAACGTGAGCACTGATTCTGAATCTAAGTTTTCTGATTTCAATGAAGTGAATATTTCCGCTTCCACTTTTTGCGGCAAATGTGTAGTTTTATCCAGCGTATATCTTAGTTTAATTTTGTCTGTTAAATTCTGTTTCATCAATTTGAGTGTTTCCTTACTCGCATCATTAGACGATATCTCCATCGAAAGTATGTATTCTTGTTCCTCTTCAGTAACAACGATCTCCTGAGAATCTATCTGGTACGTGTCTATATAATCGTACGGATCAATAAATCTTTGTACAATTTGTTTTTCTTTCACTGGAATATAATCGTCTTGCTTGATAAATAAATCATCCATTACCTTTGTATGATATTCAGTATCCGATATGTACTCTTCTCGTTCCTTCCCTTCCGCAGTCTCCGATTTTAGATATACGGTATAAGGATTTCTAACATAGTCGACATGAAATGAGACAGCGCTCGACCAATGTTTATCTTCACTTTTTTCCGATTTGCTTGATGTTTCTTCTTGTTTCTCCATTTCTATAGTGTAGCTCTCCTGCTTAGCCAGTTCACTCCGAGACATGCTGAGCAGCTCCTCTGCACGCTTATCTCCCTCTCCTTCAGCACCCGATTTAGTGTTCGTTGCACAACCTGTCAAACCTAACATACAAATGATACCGATAAAAACCGCTTTTCTGATAAACATATTACTTCCCCTTCACTTCAAATGAAATCCAAATATAACTAAATCTATTTTATCATTATAAAGCTAACAGCTTATATGACGGAAAAGGTAGACATGTGAAAAAGCGTCTTAAGGTGTACAGTTGCGCCGGGTTTGGTGGTTTGATGCAAATCAAAAAAATACCTCCCCGCCTTTACAGCAGAGAAGGTATTTTAGTAATATTACCAATTCCATTAGCTCAATGTGTCAATACAAACTCATCCAGCAGCTTTCCATCCACATCATAGGCCTGATAGGTTAATGTATCCCCGGTAACGTTAATGCCGGCAAACATTTGCTTATTGTTCTGAAAATGCACTGCGTGATAGAACTGATCTTCTTTTTTCTCGTTAAATTTCCCTCCAGAAGCGTTGGTCACAACATAGACTGTCCCTCGTTTAGCATCTTTGGAAATCTCACCTTCTGGAACTTTTTTTCCGCCAAGTAACGGGTAGGATCTGGAATATTCATGATTATGACCCTGCAGCACTAAGTCAACCTGATACGTATCAAAAATATCCGTCCAATCTTCAACTTTCTTATAGGAGTTCCCCCCGTAAGCCGGACGGTGCATCGCAACGATTTTCCATTTCTTGTCTGTGTTCTTCAGATCTTCCTTCAGCCATTCCGTTTGCTTTTTTAGATTGCTCTCTGTATTTAGTACCGTTACATGCACAGGTCCATAATCGAAGGAATACGAGGTACCTGCAATTGAACCCTTCGCCCCATTATCCGGCAGGTTGAAGTGTGAATTATAATACGTTGCATCCTCATCCACCTCATCATGATTGCCTGTTACCGGCATTAACGGAATCCCTGAAATCCAGCCCTGCACATTGCCAAAAAAATCATCCCAGCCTGCCGAATCCTCCGGATCCTCCGTCAAATCCCCATTATGCACAATAAATTTGGCTTCAGGAAATGTCTGAAAAGCCTTGTCCAGTGTATTCCCCCACAGCTTAAAATCCTCTGCCGTTTCCCCTTGAGAATCCGTCACGTTGATAAAAGACACACTGTCCAGTCCATCTTCTTCCGTTGTAAATTCCGCTGCCGGACTCCATTCCCCTTCAACGCCACTACCCACTCTATAAGTATATAACGTCCCGGGTTCAAGACCCGTAGCTTCCACTTTATGAACACCTTTGGTGCCATTGTCTGTTTTGATGGAACTACTTTTCGCTTCTACCCTTTGTACATCCGTATTTGCAAAAGAGGACACCTGTCCCTTTACAATCTCCAGAATGCCTGCTGCACTAGAATCACTTGTATACCAAGTAAACGCGCGGCTTGTGCTCGCGGCTCCCTTAAAGGTAGTCACGAGATCATACGGTGCTGGTGAATTTGCATCACTTCCGCTTTTCGATCGTTCCAACCCATAAGCCACTAAAATAACCACAATCACAAGCACTCCTAGGATTATGGCAAATTTATAGTCTCTCATCACAGTACCTCCTTATGAAAATTTCTCTCTAGCCTTCTAAATAAGATAGCCCCCTGCAAAGTCAGAAGTCAAATCTGCACACGATTCTTTATACAGACTTTTGTTAACGCAGTGTAAAACATTCAGCAAACATTCAGTCTATTTTAAGTTAAGCATAAGGTCTGTCTCCTAGAATTAGTCAAGCAGGAAGGTTAGCCAGAGATAGAGAGAGAAACGAGGTGTGAAAATGAATAAGAAGCTTCAATTCCGGCATGAACTTAAATTTTTCATTAACTATCATCAATACCTTATATTACGCCAGCGATTGCAAAGCTTGATTGATAAAGATCAACACGCTAATGAGAGTGGAGAATACCACATTCGGAGTTTGTATTTTGACGATATCAACAACACGGCACTTGCAGACAAGCTCGGCGGTCTCAGAGAGCGGGCCAAATACCGGATTCGCATTTACAACATCCAAGACAACATCATTCACTTTGAGAAAAAAATTAAAATGGACGATTATATCGCCAAAATCAAAGAACCGCTTACCCGGCAAATGTACGACGAGATTATGGCGGGCAACTACGAAGTACTGAACGTCCCGGACAGTCCGCTGTTCATGGAGTTATACGATCAGATGCGCCATAACCTGCTGCGACCCAAGGTCATCGTGGATTATGTTCGCGAGCCTTATGTTTGCCACAACGGCAATGTGCGAATAACGTTCGATAAAGAATTACGTACGGGCCTGCATTCTACGGATATTTTCGATAAGGATTTGCATCCGATTCGGGCAATTGATGAGAACTTCATAATTTTTGAAGTGAAATTCGATGAGTATATTCCGGAGTACATTAAAATCGCGTTGCAGCTGGAGGGACTGAATAGGCAGTCCGCTTCGAAATACGTGATCTGCCGCAAATTCTTAAAAACTAACACTTGGGAGGATTATTGATTATGAATGCATCACTAGCACCGCTAGCAGCTACAACAACGACTACAGATACTACAAATAATTTTTCAGACATTATTAAAAACTCGGTGATCGACAATTTTGTATCTGATATTAGTATCTCCAAGATGCTGATTACCTTGGGCGTAGCTTTTCTGATCGGATACTTCATTTACCTGCTCTACAAACGTGTCTTTAGCGGTGTTTTATATTCCAAAAGCTTTAACGTCTCACTTATGGGCATGACCATGATTACAGCTACTGTCATTATTGCGATTAACTCTAACCTTGTGCTGTCCCTCGGTATGGTCGGCGCATTGTCCATCGTTCGTTTCAGAACACCAATCAAAGATCCAACTGATCTGATCTTCTTGTTCTGGGCAGCTGTAGCAGGGATTGTAACTGGAGCTGGATTTTTCACCTTGGCTATTATCGGTTCGATCATTATCGGCCTCATTTTGTTCCTGTTCATCAAACACTCTTCTATCGAAACGCCATACTTGCTGGTCATTAACTGCGACAGTGATGAAAGTGAACGTGAAGTACACAGCCATATCACCAAATCCGTAAAACGTTACAATGTAAAGCAAAAAACAGTCTCCGCAAACAATATTGAATTGACGCTGGAACTTCGTCTGGATGATAAAGTAGGCGGCTTTGTCAACACAGTCTCTGACCTAAAAGGTGTCAAAAATGCACTCTTGATCAGCTATAGCGGTGACTATGTATCTTAATTACAACGAGATGAAAGGCGGTGCCCCAGATGAAAACCAGAGGTAAGTCAATCCTGCTGAGTTTTTGCTGCCTGCTGCTGGTCATCGCCGTAGCCGGGTGTCAGAACGCAAGTCCGTCTGCAACAAATAATCCAACGTCTGATGCTCAAGACAAGGTCATTTCGAGCGATGAGAAAAAGCTAGACGAGCAGGTCTTTCCAAAAGATAAGGTCGTGGATGTCAAAATCACTTTGGACCCGGACGATTTTCAGGATATGCTGGATAATGCCAGTGCAGAAGAATATAAAATGGCTTCCGTAGAGTACAACGGTATGAAATACGATAATGTAGCTGTACGGACCAAAGGAAATCTCAGTCTCAGAAGCGTAGTACAGATGACAGACTCTGACCGCTACAGCTTCAAAATTTCTTTTGATGAGTATGTAAACCAGAATTTATTCGGCATTACTAAGATCAACCTGAATAATAATTACAGCGATGCTTCTTATATGCGTGAATTTCTAACCTATGAGCTCGCTGAAAGTGTCGGCCTCCCGACGCCGAAATATTCCTTCGTCAATGTGTATGTAAACGATGAACTGAAGGGTTTCTATCTTGCAGTAGAACAGATCGGTGATGCTTATCTGGAACGCAATTTCGGCAACACTTATGGTGCACTTTATAAAGGTGTAATGACCGGTCAGGGCAGTGATTTGACTTGGCTGGGCGATGATCCAGCCCTCTATACTGGACTAGAAATGAAATCCGATAAGTCCAACGATGATATTCTTGTCGACATGCTGAATGAGCTAAATAACGGCACCGATTATGAAAAATACATCGACGTAGAGGAATCGCTGAAGTATATCGCTCTAAATGCGGTCACGGGTAATATGGACAGTTATTTAGGTGGGAATAAGCAGAATTATTACTTATATGAAGACGATGGAGTCTTCTCGATTCTGCCGTGGGATTATAATATGGCTTTTGGCGGCATGGGAAGCGCAGATGTGTTAATTGACGAGCCTACCCAAGGTGCGTTGGCAGAACGCCCGCTGATTGCGAAACTGCTCGCTAATGAGGAATACAAAACGAAATATCATGAAATTGTTAATGAGATGATTACTGGCTATCTAGCGGACGATACGTTCCAGGCTCGGATTGATGAGCTGAACACGATGATTTCCAGCTATGTCAAAGCGGATCCATCCGCCTTCTACACTTTCGAACAGTATGAAAATGGGATAAAGGCTGTTGAGACCTTCATGTCGAACATGGCCACAAGTATCCAGCAGCAGCTCGACGGCACCATTCCTTCCTCCGGTGACGGATCAGGAAGTGGTGGTGGCATGGGCGGCGGTGGCTTTGGTGGCGGCGCTAAAAATGGCGCAGCTCAAGGCGCTGCGGGTGCAGGGCAGGCCACAGGTGCGGATGGCGCTAATGGTAATACTGGCGCAAACGCAGCTGCACCTAATACCGAAGGGCAAGCAGCTACGGGTGGACAGACTGCTCAGGGTGGTGCAGGTGGTGAGCCTGGTGCCATGGGCGGGCCGGCTATCCCTAATGCCGGCGGGGGTCCTGGCAGTAACTCACAAGCAGCTGCGGGTGGGCAGACTACACAAACAGGGCAAACTGCTCAGGGTGGACAAACCAACACTAACGGCCAAGCTGCTCAAGGTGGATTTGACGGCGGTGCGGGTGGTGAGCCTGGTGCTATGGGCGGACCCGCTTTCCCTGAAGGCGGCGGAAATGGCCCTGGCGGTGGCGGCATGGGCGGCGGTGGCTTTGGAGGCGGTATGCCTGGTGGTATGGGCGGTGGCGACTTTGGTGGTGCTGGTACTATGCAGCAAAAAGGCAGCACGAGTGAAGCCATCACAACTGGCGTCGCCATCCTTCTCCTAATACTAACCGCTGCTTTCGTAACCTACTACAAACGCAAACGGCTGTAGAGCAGTAAAAAGTATCTTCATCAACAAATAGTTCATGCAAGAAGCCTCCGTCGTTTATTGGCGGAGGCTTCTTGCATGAACACTATATTCTTGTATCACAACTAGTTCCCGCTTACTCTTTCCGCCCGCGCAATATACTTATGGTTGCTATTAAAAAGGCTAGTAAAGAGATCCCTAATGCGATATAGACCATTGGGTTGACACTGTTAGAGTTGTTCTCGCTTTCCATGATGGCATTATGTTCTTCCATGCTCATGCCATTGTCACTGGAACCATGAGAATGTTCATCCCCACCGGAAGCTTGCACAATCGAAGTAATAGAATGTGGACTTTCTGTTCCTGCCTCACCAGACCACTGCACCAAGCTGCCATCGGCATAATGCTGATAAGCATCCCAAGCAATGTCGCCTGCAGTATCAGGATTCTTTGCTGTGAAATAGAAACGTTGGAATTGTCCTGCTTTAATTCCTTCTCCATTAGCTATCCAGCTAACTTTGTTCCCCTCAATGGTAACATCCCAGCCCGGTGTAGCCTCATATTGCTTGAACTCGGCACCTGCCGGGATTCGTAGATCGACTTGTACAGTCGCCACATCTTTTTCTGAAGGAACTTTAAGTGTGTAAGTCTCCCATGCTCCGGTACTGGATTGTGCTGGTGCCACGGTTACGTGCGCGCTAGCCACGGCTGCGAACAACAGAAGTGTTGCAGCGGCTGGTGCGAAGAGTGTCATTATTTTGCGAGATAATCTGTTCATAGTTAGAGTGCCTCTTTCTTTAAGTAATTTTATCATTATTCACTTTCATCTCTATCCTCATATTTACCGCGGAAAATCACGTTTACGTGAAGCAAGCCCCTGCTCCAGAGCATAACGCGTCAGCTGCGTACGATTTTGGAGTTGAAGCTTCTGAAGGATGTTTTTCAGATGGTTTTTTACGGTATGCTCCGAAATCGACAGGCTTATGGCAATCTCTTTATTTGTCGATCCGGAAGACACACAGCTTAAAATCTCCTTCTCTCTTGCCGTCAATGACTCTCCTTCGTCCGTTACTGAAGGAACGGTAAACTCTTTCAAGATTTGAAAAGCCAGCTCCCGGCTTAGCGGTGCTTCTTCATTCACAATGGCTTGCAAATATTCAATCCAGGTGGAAGGTGCCAGATTCTTCAGTAAGTACCCCTGTGCGCCTTGCTTCAATGCTTCGAGGAGGTGGGAAATTTCGTCCGATACCGTAACGATAACGATTTTGACATAGGGATATTCCTGCTTGATCCGGCGAGTAGTCTCCAGCCCGTCCATCTCCGGCATCTGAATGTCGATAAGAATGAGATCAGGCATCCACTGGGCCGTGAACGCGATCGCCTCAGGACCACTCTGCACTACACCAATGACTTCAAAACTATTATCCATGGACAAAATCTCACACATCGCCTCACGCGCATGCGCATGATCATCCACAACCAAAACCCGGTACCGGCTCATAAAATCCCCCCTCCTTTCGTAATTTCCACATTTGTCCCCGTATTGCCGGAGATCACCTGAAGCTTCCAACCCATTCCTTCGACACGTTCCTTCATGATCTGAAGGCCGTAACTTCCGTTCACCTCAAAGGGGTCATGCTGAAATCCTTCGCCATTGTCGACAATCGCCACGCTCCAGTTTTTCTCAGTGCCTGCACCCGTGATAGAAACCTTCGCCGCTCTTGTATGCTTACGCACATTAATAGTAGCCTCTCGGATACAAGATAGCAGCTCTGCTTTTTCCGAAGGAGAGAGAGCTTCATCCTGTAGACTCCATTCCAGGGAAACCTCAATCATAATCTCGTTAGCCATTTGAGCAAGCTGATCTTTAACCGACTGTTCCAATGAAAAAGAGTGCTGCTCAGACACTGGTACCTTCAGATTGGCGATCGCCTGCCGAACATAACGGTTCACCTCGTGGACGGTCTTTTTGATCTGATCCACATTTTCTTCGCTGACTTCCCCATTCCTGCGGCTTGCTTCCAGACGATCTATTTTGACAGATAAAAGAAATAAAGATTGCGCCATCCCATCATGCAGTTCCTTAGCTAGCCCTTCTCGGGCTTTCATTGCCTCTTTGAGCGCACGTTCCTGCTCCAGCTCCCGCTGATTCCGCTCCATAAGCGAAAACAAAGGGACGAGCAATACAAGAGTGAACAAAAATACGAGGACAGGTGTCAAATAATTCCCCAGATCCATCGATATATAAGGCATTAGAAACTGATGGCGCACGACCTCCCAGATCCCTACCATTAGCGTTGGCAGTAACAGGATCATGTACTTGATTCGGTTATACGTTGCTGTCCCCTCCCGTACATCTTATGATTAACAATATCACCGTCACAATTCTGCTACATGACTCGATCGGGCTATTTAAAGTTCTTATTGTTACAAATTTAAGTATTTTAAAAAATTAATGCTATCCTTCATAATATTATAAGCAATATATAGTGAAAATTTATACTTTCTTATATTGTAGCAAAAAAAAGATACACCCTTCGATGTATCTGCATCCCAGTTATAGTGGTGATGTGTATCGTCCGTATTGAATGTCCATTTCTTTAAAAACATCTCCCTCTTTTTTCAGGAAAAATGTATTTACGCCTTCCGCTCCCCACCACTCCATACCAAGTAATGGACCTTCAGCGGTTTCCGCCGCAAAAAGAATAGAGAACATCTCTGGTATGACTTCCCCACCATCATCCACTCTCCAGACAGAAAATTCATCGCCTTGAATGACAGCCGGATAATCCATAAAGGTAAGCCCCGCCTTGTCTTCCAGCACGAGACTAAATAACATCTCCTGATCCTGCCTAATGAATTGAACGAGATACAGCTGCCGATCACCAGACAGGTCAGCAAGTTTCCAAATGTGCTCTACTTCACGATTTTTCGCAGAAACAATATTCTGCCGCACACTTTCTGCAACATTTAGCGAGGCTTGCTTAACCTCCGTAGGCTTAACAGAGATTAGCGCATTCGTATTAAATTCTGTCTGATCCGTCAGGTAATAGGTCTCATCAGGAGTCGCTTTTCCCTCTTCAACCGTATAAAGATACCCTGGCAGATTCACAAAATTATGAGCCATCTCCCGGCCATTACTGTTCTCCGTACCCTCCTGCCATTTATTCAATTTCACTTTTAGCACTTGCCCATGATCGCCGATCGCCTCATTCAATTGTTGCATTTGCGCATCCAGCCCTTTTTCCTGCCCGGTGACTAAGATGCTCTTGCCAGACTCATCTGCAAAACCAAAACTCGCCTTCAGCTTTTCAGCTTCCAGATAAGCTGCTGGCTGCTGCATGCTTGCCGTTGGTGCTGGCTCTGCACTTGGAGAAGGGGTTGGCTTGTTAGAGCCTGAGCAGCCCGCCAGCAGTAGAACAATAAGAAAACTCACACTGAGCTTATTCATTCCCATTCCTCCAGACGAAACTAAAATATTCCCATACTAAGATACCGTTCCCCTGTGTCAGGTGCAATGCAAAGCACGCGTTTGCCAGCCCCAAGACGACGCGCTTCCTGCAACGCCGCCCATACAGTGGCACCACCGGATGGACCCAGCAGAATTCCTTCTTTTGCAGCCAGCGTTCTTACCGTCTCCAAGGCAGCTTCATCCGCAACCTGAACGATGTCATCGTAAACCTGTGTATTCAAAATGGCGGGTACGAAGCCCGGACTCGTTCCTACCAGCTTATGTGGTCCTGGCTTTCCTCCAGATAATACGGGCGAGCCTTGCGGCTCAACCACAAGAACCCGGATATCAGGTAGATGCTCACGCAAAACCTCACCCGTTCCAGTTATCGTGCCCCCAGTTCCTGATGAAGCAACAAACACATCCAGCTTACCTTCCATTTGCTCCAGGATTTCCAGAGCGGTCGTTGTCCGGTGAATATCGGGGTTGGCTTTGTTCTCGAATTGCTGTGGAATAAAACTGTTTTCCACTTCTTTTCCCAGCTCAATCGCTTTTGCTATAGCTCCCGGCATCCGTTCTGCTGCGGGCGTTAGCACAACATCCGCACCATAAGCCTTTAGAATATTGATTCGTTCCTTGGTCATATTATCAGGCATGACAAGAATCGCTTTATACCCTTTTGCCGCGGCATTCATCGCTAATCCTATCCCAGTATTTCCACTAGTCGGCTCAATGATCGTCCCGCCCGGCTTCAGCAAACCTGCTAGCTCGGCTTGCAGGATTAGATTATAAGCTGCCCGGTCTTTTACACTGCCACTTGGATTAAAAAGCTCCAGCTTTACATATAGTTCTGCATCTTGGGGGCTAGTCAGCCGATTTAATCTTACAACCGGTGTATTCCCAATCAGCTCTGTTATATTGTTAACCACTAAGGATGTCATTTTAGAGCCTCCTTCATTTCTGTACCTTCCATTATTGTAACGTGAGCAGCACCTCCTGTCGATTCAGAACCCTTGGTTTCTGCAACCTGAAAACAACCGCCCCCCACGAAAGCGGGAGACGGCTGTTCAGTACTGGCAACATTTATTTTTAAGGATTAACGTTAATCGTAAAAGTAGACGTATTGTTTTTAATATTCGTTACCGTGTTGGTAATCTTCAGATTGTTAAAGGTGGCTGACCCTCTGGCAGGACCTTGCCCAGCCTCAGCCGCTTCATTTACCCAGATGCCCACTCCGGATTTGCTGTCAAAAGCATCTCCACTCTTTTGCGCACCGGAAATTGTGACATTCGTGAAGATGGTATCTGTCACTGGGAATTGCGGCGTGGAGCCGACATAGTTAGTTTGGAACATGATGCCATGATAGGTTGGATCAATGATATCCACATCACTGACACGAATGCCTTGGAATACCTTAGAGGCTGAGAATACCCAGATTGCCGGGAAGGTCTGTGCCCCCCAGAAATGTCCACCTGCACGAACAATGGAAATATTCTCAAAATTCGTTGTCGGTGAAGCGCCAAAGCCGTTCATTGGATACCCGAAGTCAAGTGAGCTGATCGTAATTCCAGAATAGCAAAGCGTGTCGGCAATATAAATGTTGCGGAAGGTATTGGCATATCCGCCATAGACGGCTACACCTGCTGCCCGCCAGGTCAAGATTGAAGTGAGATTCTCATAAATATTATCCTTCATATCTGCACCACCGGAATCAATAGCCGAAAACAATGCAAAGCTATCATCCCCTGTTGCCCTTGCCTCAATATTGGATACGAGATTATTTGTGCTGCCATTCGTCATATTGATGCCGTCAGCGAAGGTGTTGCGGATACGGGAGTTTTTGATCACCATGTAATCCGTATTAGCTCCCCAGTACATACACACCTGATGTTCGGTCCAGATGTTATCGATCGTAATATTTGCCACATTGGAGAAATCAAATACTTTACCCGGACCATCAATACGTGATGTGTAGTTCCCGAAGTAAGCGAAATTCGCAAAAGTAGAGCCGTTAGCGGTATCACTTGCCCGGAAACCGATATCCGTATTCTCCTGATTCGTTGGAGCGTAGAATCTCGTATACCAAGGGCCTGCACCAATGATCTTCACCGCTTTTCCATAGACCTGAAATTTACTGGAGGTCTGATAGTTACCAGCTGGCAAATACACACCTACGAGATTTCCGGTCGTATCCATGCGTACTTTATCTAGCGCATTTTGCACATCCTGATGTGTAAAGCCGGCAGGAACCGTATATTTGGCCGGATCTGGATTGGCAATCGGTGAAACCTGCTCCAGACTGATGAAATCAATGGCATACTGCGAGGTATTTGCCACATCCTTTTGCAGTCGAATCGTACTACCTTTCGGAATCGTGCTGTCGAACATAATGTTAGCTTCATCATAAATATGCCGCGGAGAACCCGCGCTTGGTGAATTGCCGGGACTTATCTCTGAACCGTACAGCCATGCATATTTAGAGGTCAGATTAATCGCCTTGGTATAAACTCCGTTCACATAGATGTTCAGTGTAGCATTCGTACCGTCTCCACCCGCCGAATCTGGAATCGAGAAGCGGGTGACCAGTGTATTAGTATCAGCCTTAGTAGTGAATTCTACATAACTGCCTGTAGTATTCAGTGTGACTGCTCTTCTGCCTGAAGCCTCACCCGCAAGATCTCCAATGGTCCGATTAGCAGCAAGCTTCACAGCCCCGCCACCAATCACACCCTCCTCAGCCTCATACATGTCGTAAGGCATATTGGCTCCACGACCTACAAAAAGAGACTGTGTTTGAATATTGTTGGCTTGTTTAACTGGCAGCTCATTTGTGTCTACGGCAATTTCGGTCTTCACAGTATATTTGCCATTAGCTGCTGTCCAAGTGCCCAGACTAACAGGAGGCGCTGTTACTTCACTGCCAATCACGCCGTTATAGGTTCCAGTTAAGGTTTGGAGTACAGCATTCGTAGTAGCATCCAGAACCTTCAAGGTTATGTTATGCGCACCCCCTGCGGATGCTGCCGTCCCTTGATTCTTGATTGCCACCGAGAAGCTGACCACATTGCCGCCTGCTGGATTGCTTGGTGTCCAGCTAACAGGGGAAGCTACTAGATCAGAACTGGATACGGGAGCAATAATAAGAGAATTTGGACTAGTGAAGCTGTTATTGCCTTCGTTCAATTCAATAACCGTATTATTCTCGTCAACCTTTGCAGTTAAAGTATAGGTAGCTGCATCCTTTACGCCCATATTTAAAGTGACGTTCGTAGATGCGCCAGCCGCTAACGGGCCCACTGGGCTAGTACCTACAAGTGTGCTGCCCAAGTAGAAATTTACATTAGTCGCTGTGGAAGCTAACGTTCCAATATTTTTTACCGTTGCATTTAAAGTAATGGCATTGGTCTCTACTGGAGCTGAAGGTGTCCATGTAAGACCGGTTATCGCCAAATCCGGATTAGCAGCTGGTGCACCCATCACTTGGAATTCAGCGATTTGTCCAGCGGTTGAACCAGTATTGGTGGTAATCTTCAACTGTACTTCACTAGCCGTGGCCGTTACCGGAATAGTGACCGTATTGCCGGTTGCCGGATTAAAAGTATACACGGTTGCTGGCACAAGACTAGTAAAGGCTGTTGTATTCTGATTATGCCCAAGCACTTGAATAGTCTGAGTACGTGTGGACCAGGCCGATGATGGATTCAGTTTGAGGACAATGGATGTAATATCGGCATTACTACCCAGGTTTACAGATAATGTATTGGGATAACTTCCTCCTGCTCCTTCCCAGTAAGTAGTTACATCACCGTCATTCGCATTTGCAGGAACAAAGGTAAAGACGGAAGAGGAAGCGTTGATGCTTTTGTTCAAAGCCAGATTGGAACCCGCCCCAGGCGTTGGTGTAACTGTTGGTGTCGGGGTCGGTGTTACCGTTGGAGTTGGTGTAGGTGTTACTGTCGGTGTTGGCGTAGGAGTTACCGTCGGTGTCGGTGTTGGTGTTACCGTTGGAGTTGAGGTAGGTGTTGCCGTTGGTGTTGGAGTTGCCGTCGGAGTTGGTGTTGTAGCAGAAGCTGGAGTGACGTTCAAATTATCTAGATTCACATTTCCAGTGTCTCCTGCATCGTACTTATAAGTAATCGTGTTAGTGCCAGCATTCAGAGCCAGCGTCTCAATCTTTGTTGACCACGTATTCCAATTGGCCAGATTCGCAAGTGAGGTTTGCTTAATTTTAGTTCCATTCACATAAACACTGATGGTTTTTGTACTGCCTGATGCATTTGAAAATCTTAATGTAGCATCGTAGTTACCAGCAGAAGCCACATTAACACTAAATGCAGTCGCAGCACCTTGATTTAGGTAACCATCAACAAATCCTGTACCTGTATAACCTGTATGATCCGTGTTAACCTTGGCACCACCGGATAATGCAGCATTCTCCGCTTCATATCCTGAGGATGGATTTGTAGTTGTATTACCATGTACCTCAAACTCCGCTAACTGTGCTGCTGGCCAGACCGTATTGGATGTGAAATTCAGTTTCACATATCTGACATTCGCAGCTGTAAAGCTGATGGTCACTGTATTGGAATCACTCGTTGGATTAAATGTATAATTGGCGGAATCTACTAAGTTATTGTAAGCTGCATCATCTGTACTCCCTTGCACCGCTAACGTTTGAGTTCTTGTTTCCCAATTCGTTGGCAGCTTTAGCACAACCTGATTCACGCTGCTTGCTGCCCCTAAATCGACTTTAATCCATTGCGGAAAAATACCGCTTGCGCTCTCCCAATACGTTCCTTGGCTGCCGTCATTAGCATTGGCTGCTACGTATACATCACCGAAGGAGCTTGAAGTAATAGTCTTCCCTTGGGCTAAATTCCCCGCGGCTAAACTCACCGAGGGATATAATCCTAACTGACCTACAAATAATATAACAATCAAACAATAAAGTACTGCCGTCTTCCCGGTAAATCTTTTAGAAGCTGCTATCATTGAATAACCACCTCCCAAAATTTTGTGGAGCTATACAGCAGAAAGGATGCGCTTTCAAAACAGTAGTTTTATAAACATTCGCCTCCTACATTTGAAATGATGGATTACGGATACAAGCTAACTAATAACGCTAATAATATAAGTTATAGGTAGATGGCCGTCGATGGCGATTTCTATGCTTTCTATGTGGGATATTACGTTCAACAAAAAAAGCCCCGGAGAGGCCAAGGGGACTATATTGCCCCTTAACTCTCCGACGCTTCGTGTTATACATTAAATCTAGCTACCAACCCTTGCAGTCCATGCGCCATTGTACTTAATTCACTTGCAGAGGATGCAATTTGTTCGACCGAAGCCATTTGCTCTTGTGAGGCTGCTGACACATGCTGAGTACTCGCAGCGGTTGTTTCCGAGATTTGCGTAACATTACGAATTGACTCTACAATCTCATCCGCAGCCGCCGTAATCTCCTCTACGGCTCCAGATACTTCCTGAACCTGTTCGGCGAGTGAATCTATAGATAATCGAATCTCACCGAAGGAACGTCCCGCTTCTTCGATAATCTCCGTACCTCCCTTTACTTCACGCATGCTGCTCATCATCACCTTCATGGCATCATCTGCTTCACTTTGGATCCCAGTCGCCATTTCTGCAATTTGATTGGCGGATTCCGCGGACTGCTCTGCCAGCTTACGGACCTGATCGGCAACCACAGCAAAACCTCTACCTTGCTCACCAGCACGAGCTGCCTCAATCGTCGCATTTAGGGCCAGCATATTCGTCTGCGAAGCGATTCCTTTTATGACTCCTACAATACTGCCAATCTCCTGAGATCGCTTCACAAAACCTTGGACCTGCTGTGATAAAGATTGTATGGAGTGATTAATCGATTCCATTTGCTGCCCAGCGGCCTGAAGGGATTCATCTCCTGTAATGGCAAATGCCGCAGAGCGATGGGAGGCTTCCGAGATGTCCTGGACACTGGCAGCAATTTGGCCGATTCCTAGTGATATTTCTGAGATTGTAATTGTATTAGTCTGCAAATCATTCATCTGTTTGGCTGTTCCAGAAGCGACTTCACCCATAATATCCGATATTCGTTCTGTGGCGCCTGCCGTCACTCCACTATCTGACCTAAGCTTTGTAGAGGAACTCGCGAGACTATTCGCTGATAACTTTACCTGCTCAATCATCGTGCCCAGATTATCTGTCATTTTATTAAAGTTAAACGCCAGTTCACCAATCTCATCTTTAGAACGAACACTTAACTTGCGGGTAAGATCGGCATCCCCATCTGCAATTTCCTTCAACTGAGTGTTCACATCACGAAGCGGTTTAATAATCCGTCCAGAAATTAGCAGCGCAAGGATCACCGCGAGCACTACCGACAATCCGGTCACACCAAAGCTAGTAATCAAAGCGTTATTACGATGCGAATTTGCCAGGCTTTGTCCATTCTCTATTTCCTCCATGAGCATGTTCTGAAACACAATCTGAGATTCAATCATAGCGTCTAATGACAGGTTCGTGAATTTCTTCTGCGCTTCCGGGAAGTTACCTTCCTTAGCTAAGGCAAAAGCTTCCTTCAGAACGATTAAATAATCATTCCATTTGCTCTTCAGCTCAGTTACACCCTTTAACTCAGCTTCACTTAATCGGGCACTCTCCAGCTCTGTAATAGCATTTTCAATCAATGGGAGCATTTCTTCATACTGCGCCAGATAGGAATTCCGCTCATCATCTGTGTTGCTCATCACATAACGAGCACCCAGCTCATCTGCGGTACGAATCTTATCCGTTAAACCTTGAACAAGTGACAGCTTGTCCCAGTTACGATTAACCTGATCTGTCAATTGGGTAACCTTCCCCTGAAACAATGTGTTTCCGGCTATCGCCACTAGAAAGACTATAATCACAGCAGTAAATCCTAAGACTATTTTTCCACGGATACTTTTCACCATCGTTTTTCCTCATCTCTCTATGTATGTAGGTCTATTTGGTACTTTTATCCTACTGGCTCTCCCTTAAGCCTCTCTGAATTTGAACTGAATGTTTGCTTAAAAAAAACAAAAAGACCCCTATTTCCGGCCGAGGGCAGGAACTAATGGTCTTTTGAGATCTTTTTATTCGTATAAATTTCCGTTAGCCAGCTCTGCCAGCTTCGATTCATCCAGTACACTTAAGCGTCCACGATTTCGTGTAATGATTCCTTCATCAATAAAACGACGTACGATTCGATTAAGATGCCGATAGCTTGTGCCAAGCAATTCTGCTGTCTCAATAAGACTTGAGGTCCGAATCTCCTCCACTCGCCGGTCACCGTTTTTATCCGCGAATAAAGACATTAAATAACTGGCAAATCGATTCTCCACAGGATACAACAGGTTAAGTGCTGAGGCTTGACCTAGCGTATGCAATTTGTGACTAAGTTCTCCGACGAGAAAACGTAACAACGCTGTATTTTCCTCAAGCTCTCTCAGGAGTAGTCTTCTCCCTGCAAAAAGAATCAAGCTCTCACCCACAGACTCCACTTGATTCTTAACAGGGAACCGGTGAAGCAGCTCTACATCCCCAATCACAGATATCGGATTTGTAAACCGCACCAGCATAGATTTGCCATTTGGCAGCAAGGTCTGAATTTTGAGCTTGCCCTCAACCAATATGAACATCCCATCCAATTGATCGCCAACCAAACACAGCTTTTCTTCATCCGCGTAACGTCTCAACTCCATTTTATGCGTTACCAGCGGGCTAAATATTCCGTCCAGACCGTTCTTCACTGCCAAGGCACGGACAGCCTCACGGTCATTTATCGTCTGCATGTAGTGCCCCCTCTATTGTTTGCTCCAGTGTAATTTAGAATACCCCACAAAAAAAGGACATATGTCCTTTTTAATGAGGTTTTCCTATGACACTTTACATTACAACAGAATCCACACAATAACGAATCATATCTACCTTCTGATCCTGCAGCCAAAATTCAATACTCCGATGGTTGATTTTATCCACGTATCCGAGAATCTCAGCCCCTTGCTCCCCTCTTTTATAATAAGAAGTCCCATAAGCCTTGATCACTTCGTCTGCTGAAGCTCCAATATGAATATCTCTTGCCGTACTCACCGTATGATCGGAATAGACGCTGATTAGAATGATCTTATCATCACCACGTGCTGTGGCTATTGTTGTCTCGTGACCCAGATCATAATACTGATACCGCTCTATATCATTATTTGGCTTAGGTTCCCTAGCGATTGAATCAAGGCTTTGAAGCAGCTGAATGCCGCCCAGACTTTCCTGTTCAAGATTGGTGCTGGAAACACGCGAGTAATGATTTTGTTTGGGCGCATTGTATAAATAGATATGATAGATCCCGTAACTTAAACCTACCGTAATAAAAATGATGATAAATGACCAGCCTCTTTTAAATGGCTTCTTCCTCACTGACCTCACACCTTCTTCTTACCTTTACTGTGCAAAATATTCAGCCAGCTCACGCTGCGCCAGATATTGCGGGAAATTAAACGACTGCCATGCCTGCTCACGCTTATTGAGTTCTCTCCATTCATTCTTTAAAAAATCATCCAGCATCCCATCTTCCTGTTCACTAAACCTTATCAGAGAAGGGATGACCTCCGGAGATAAACGGACCAAATAATTGGCATCCAATTTGCCACTTGCCGCATAACGATCCATATTTTTATTAGCGATAATAACATCCATCCCGATATAGTTCATGACGACGTAGGAGATCAAGCCCAGCACAATATAACATTTCGCCAATGGCACACGCTGAACAGCTATCCGTAAGGCTGCAACCACCAACAATAAGCCCATAAATATCATAAATGCATGCACTAAAAACCGAGTCGTGGTATAGCCGTACACCTCTTCATATAGAGTCAGACGGGTATAGGCGGAATATAGCATCACTGTCGAGCAACCAACCAGAATGTAGAGCAGGACATTAATGAATTTTTGCAGCCCTCCACTTCTTTTTCCTTCAGATACCAAAGCCAGCAGCAAAATCACGAAATTAATCGCAGCCACCATAATCAGCTCAAAAAATCCACTACGTGCGTAATCAGCATATGAGCTGCCCTCTGGTAAAATCCCTTCCCATGCTCCAAACAAGTAAGAAAACTGTACGAAAACAAACAATACATATACCGTGTTAATGGCTATAAGAATCGTCGTCATAATTATCGGATCCATTTTAAAGCTTACAGGCGCCAGTACTGGACCATATTCCTTAGGCTGCATATTCCAGTCATAGATTTTCGAATCCACATACCCCCACACTAAGCCGAACAAGCCCATGCCCAGCAGGATAATCCACAGCACCCGCACAAAACTTTCCCCAAATGAAATCCGATCCAGAACATTCGGCAGCTCCAGCAGTACATGATGAAACACTCCGTCCGCTGAGGACAGCAGAGTAACCACAACCAGCAATATTGGAAAAGAGATCGCAAGTCCTATCAGCACTTTCCCCATGACCTGCTTACGCTCGTCCTTCATCTTACTGCCGCCAGTCCTTTTAATGATCGTAAACACAGTGCTCCAATGGCGGAAATTCTGTGGAAGCACATGCTCCAGTGTGTTCCCCACTAATCCAAGCCGGCTCCAAGCCGGCCGTTTATCACTAAGCAAATAAGTCGTATGTAATAAAATCAACACCGGGATCACCAGCAGGTTCAGCCCAAAGAAGAAAAAATTATGAAAGAATAAATAGGTTAATGAAAGTAGAAAAATCGCTCCAAACCAGAAGTAACTGAATTTGTTAAGCTTGCGGATTTTAGCCTTGGCATAATAAAGCATGAACGCATAGAACAGACACACAAAGATTGGATACGATAGGCCCGCCAGCTTTCCATAAAATAAATACTGATGAACTATTGCCAATAAGAACGCGGCAAGCAAAGCAGCAAGCGATCGATTAAGCCTAAGTCCCGTTTCCGATTCCATTTCCTCGGTCATGGTAATTACCCCCATTTTCTTACTTTCTCATCCTTATTTTACGTGATAAAATAAGAAAAAAAAGAGAAAGAATTTATTTATAATTTCCTATTTTCCGAAAGGAACCAAAACAATGAAGCTGCATAGCCAATTTTTAAAGCTGCAATCTCATTTTGGTGGAGCTACAGAAATCTCAGTGACGATGGATGAGTTGGCATTGATTTTCGGCTGTACACACCGCAATGCCATGCATATTGTGAATAAAATGATGTTGCAGGAATGGATCAAATGGACGCCTAAGCGTGGGCGGGGAAGCCGCTCTTTGCTGCAATTTCTTGTTCCCTCCGAAGAAATAGCCCTTCAATCCATGATGCAGGCGATTAGCCGCAAAGATGTTCACAACGCTATAGAAGGCATCAAAACCCATGCCAGCTCCACCTCACTACAGGATACATTGCAGGGGTGGCTGCTGACCTATTTTGGGCATCATTCTGAAATTCGTAGTGACAAGCAAATTGATACTCTCCGGCTGCCTATTACCCAGCAGCTCCATACCTTCGATCCGCTCTATATGAATCTGCTGGCAGAGTCATTTGTTTCCAGCCATGTTTTCGACGGGTTAGTGAAACGAAGCGGTGAACGGGATAAAATTGTTCCCTGTCTGGCTCACGCCTGGGAAGTCGATGAGAGCCGGACGCTCTGGACTTTTTTTCTACGTAAAGAGGTGTTATTCCATCATGGAAAAGTGCTGACAGCCAAGGATGTAGTCTATTCCCTTGGACGGTTGATGCAAACCTCTAAACGGACACTCTATAGCTATATTTTCAAAGAAATCCAGCGGGTCACCGCATTAAATCCATCCACCGTTCAAATTACGCTTAAGCAGCCTAATGAACTATTTCTGCCATTTTTGTGCACGAGCAGAGCTGCAATTGTACCGCGTGATTTAGAAGGAATGGATGAGCAGAGCTTTGGCCGTAGACCCGTGGGGACTGGCCCCTTTAAGGTTGTGGATATGACCGAGGACACTTGTGTGCTGGAGGTTTTTCCTTATTATTTTCAAGGACGGGCTCATTTAGATCGGGTTGAAATCCTTTATGTCCCGTGGGATACCGAAACATCATCCTCTGATACGGGTTCTGCTTTTCACGTGATTCAGAATCCCTCATCCGCCAGTTCTTCGACCTGGAGCCGAATTCATTCGGAGTCTTCCATTCGGAAATTCGTCACCTGCAATACGCAAAAAAAGGGACCGCTAAGCGATCCCCTGCTTCGGGCAAAAATAGTCTCCTGTTTAAAAGACGACTCAGCGTCCTTCGAGCAGGAAGTGATAAAAGATCAAGAAATCACGTTGCAAATCTCTACGATTCCACAATATGCTGGCGATGCTGATTTTATTGCCACTAGACTAGAGCAACAAGGTTATAAATGCAATGTCATTTCCGTGTCTCCAGAGGAATTTAAAGGTCCGATTCGGCTGGAATCTGACCTGATTGTTTTCTCATTATTTCGTGACGAGGATGAACAACTTCGTTTGTTTGATCTATACCTCACACTCTCTAAGCATATTGAACCGCATACTAGAGCGGATATTGAAGGCTGGTTATATACCATCGCGCGCGAGCCTAATCCGGTGGCCCGAGCGGAAAGTTTCAGTATCATCGAGAACCGTCTGATTGAAGAGCACCACCTACATATTTTGTATGAAAAGCCGACTCAGACAGCTTATCTCCCCTCTGTCCGCGGGGTTAGCTTCAATAGCCAGGGTTGGGTTGATCTTCGTCATGTCTGGTTTCCGCCACTGCTTTCTAGCAGCACAAGTTGATCTGCTTGATTAAAAAATGCGGAAATCCAGAGGTTACCCCGGATTTCCGCATACGCGATAAAGCTAATTACTAAGCTGCTGTTTTAGTCGTAGCTGTAACTGTAGAAGTCCCTGCATCCCACTTCACATCCATATTCAATCCCTCGGAAATAAATCTTACCGGAACCAGTGTCCGATTTCCGATAATTTGTGGAGGAACGTCGAGTGTGAGCGCTTTGCCATTGATGTAAGCAGTCTTGCTGCCAATGGCCATTACGATCGTTGTATTGTCTTTTACTGCGGTGATTTTCTTAGTCGTTTGATCCATGGTTACTGTAGCACCCAGAGCATTAAAGATTGCATTCACTGGCACCAGCACCCGGCCATCCTTATTCACAGGAAGCTGATCTGCAAAGCTGACCGCTGTTCCGTTTAAAAATACGGATATTCCGTTAGTGCCCGTCGTGTTCGGATTAGTTGTTGATGGTGTTGTAGTTACAGAGGGTAGAGGTGTGACATTAAGTCCTAGCTGGCCTTGCAGATTAGCAAGTCTGTTCAGCGCAAAGGTCATAATCGAACCTGCAGCCATTGTGCCCATACCTTGTCCCCCGCCTCCAGCGTTTCCTGTTGGTGGTGTAGGATTACCATCAGTCGCAGTCCCTGTATTATCAGGACGTGCTGGCGGTGTCGTTCCATCCGGAGGTGTCATGCCCTCCATCCCTTCAGGAGGTGTCATGCCTTCCATCCCAGCTGGTGGAGTCATTCCTCCACTACCACCCATCTCACCTGATGCTGAATAAGTAACATTACTTTCAAATTGTTCCATGGTATAAAATTTGGTTGGGTCTGCTTGAACGTAAGGTTTGATTAAGGTAGCTAATTCAGTAATTCTGCTCTGAATTCCTTCCAAATAATCAACCAGCTCAGATACATATTTCAGGTATTTAGTCTTATATTCAGGCACTTCCAACAAATTAGCAATCATTGGGACCTGATCTAAACTTATCCCAAGTGTAGGATTATCAATTGATGCAGTTACTGCGTTGGTATTGGCTGCGATGGTTGTTGCCGATGTAGAAGTTGTGCCCGCAGCAGCTGTTGTATCTGTTGTCCCTGTTCTGCCGCCTCCGCCACCAGAATACCCGTTAAAGGACATGTTCATATCCCATGGAAGTACACTAAATTTTCCGGATGCATCCCCGTACAACATATAATTATGACCTTTATCCCCGTTATAGCTGTCATAGTTCCCCAATACAGCATTAGCAGCGATATACTTCAGTGCAGAATCCACATCTAGCACACTTTCAATAGAACCCTTCTCACCGGCAGGCATCTCATTCAGCACCTTGATGAAGTTCTTTAACGAAGCTTTATCATCTTCTTTACCTGTATCATAAGTTATCGTTTCGTAGTCACTGCCTTCTTTGTACTGCAGATAACTTTTTTCTTCTGTATCATACAAAACACCATCGTCATAATTTTCTCCATAGGTACGTTCTAGATAGCTGTCATCTATCGCTTCCACACCTACATAAAAACCATATAATTCTCCGTTGATATACAGGTTGGTGAACACAGTCAAAGGTGCATCCACACCAATAGAACGGAGCGCTTCGTAATGTAAATATTCACGAATATACGAAGGGTCCGAAAAATTGTTGTTCAGTACCATTTTATCAAGACCAAGTAACGTTTGCTTCTTATCATATTTATCAAATTTCAGCCGGAAGCTGTATCTGTCCGAGTCTGTCATACTGGCTACCGATTTCAACGTCAGATTCCCTTTAGTAGAAAATCCAACATTTTCAACAACATTCCCGTCAACTTCAACCTTAACTTTTTTGTATTCTTTTTCGAGGGGACTTGCTAATATACTTTTCCAATCCGCATCATCAATCGTTACTTTAACATCAATGATTCTGTCACCCGCGAACAGGGATTCATACGCTTTCGTTACACCTGCATCCGCCGCACTAACTACGGGCGTGTTTCCAGCAACACCAAACGCCGTTGAGACGATAGCGAGACTTAGTATAGCTGCCATGAACTTTCTCAGCAAATTTTTCTTCTTCACCATGTGTAATCCTCCTTGAAGTACAGATTTATGTTTTCGCAGTTCAAGGAGATTGTAAAATATGAATCTGAATATACGCTGAATAGCTTGTCTATGCCTTGTTAGGCAGGCTGTTTATCAGCCCTTTGCCAATCAGATTAGCGGAAACCGGCATTTTTCCGATCTCTCTGGCCCAGACAGATAATTGCCCGACATGATGAATCTCATGAGCAATCACATGGCGCATTACCTCACCCCAGGCATCGGTCACGATCCTGCCATCCGGAAGGTGATCCTCAAAGATCCTCTGCTCCAGCCCCTCATGCCAAGCCGTTACAAAGGGTTCCACCTCTGTGTGGAATTTTGCATCCAATTCTCGTACTTGCTGCAAAGTCTTGTACCGCTCAAAATCCTCTTGGAAATCCGGTTTTCCTTGCAGTACTTGAATCCAGCTCCACTCCACATCAACAATATGAAAAAGCGTCTTAAGAATACTGCCTACACCACCTATACGTGTTGCGAGCAGCTCCTCCTCAGAAATATTCGCACACCACTCATACCATTGTTCACGGACCATCCAGTTATATTGAAAAAATGTCTGCAAATAAAAACCTCCTAGAAAGTTGTTGTGTTTTTAATGGGAGCTTAAATGTTTTCGGTATCCCTCCACCTTTTCATCTCTATAACCTAACGATTCATAGAACACATGCGCTTCCTTCCGCTGCTCACCGGAGACTAAAATGATATAGTAGCAGTCTCTTTCCCGGGCCGCTTGTTCAATGGCGTTCATAAGTTTTTTGCCAACGCCTTGACGGCGCGCCCGCGCTGAAACCACCACATTCTCAATCACCATAAACGGTTTGCAGTCCCCCACTAAGTCCTGACACACGATGCCCATCAAAGACCCTAGTAGCTTCCCCTCTACAAAAGCACCCAATAGAATGTAGCGGTTATCCGCCTTAACCACTTTAAATACTTCTTCAAGCTTATTAAGGTCAGACGGTTTATTCATCAGCTCTTGATATAAATTCCCCAGTTCAGGAAGAGATTCTATTTCTATTTCTTTTATAACAACCATGATTGTTCATCCTGCTTTCTTTTAAATTAACGGCCCTGCTCATACACATATAGTCCACCATTCCGTGGATGAGATATACGCTTTCCATTATAACCTCTTTGGACCAACTGCTGCGCCAACACCTTCATAAAAACTCCATGGGTAACTACTAACACATTTGCTGATCCAAAATCGCATTCTAAGCGCTCGATCATATGCTTCGACCCAAGCGTTAAAATTCTCCCCAGATATTCGTCCGCGCCTCGGTTAATTGTCCACTTTAAAGTGCCTCACTAAACCTATCTTCATTGAACTACACTCCTATTTGCTTAGACATTCAGAGCCCCTTTTAAATCTATGTATCACTTATACTCATTTGTAAATATCTCAACACGATCTCAACGCGCTCTCCAACCGATAAATCTTCCTCTATTCGTAAAACAGGACATTCCAGTGCGGACATCCATTTCTCATGCAGCACTTTGCTCCTGACTTCAACTCCAGCAACATCATATAATGCCGCCCACTCCATAAAGGTCTGATATGCTTCGTATTTACTTCCGCCAGGCAAAATATGATCACCATATCTCTCGTACTCTCTGGCTCTTAATCTATCTAAACGAATTTCCGGTGGAAGTCCTAGAAAAATAACCAAATCGAATAATGGTCGAAGGCCATCTCCCCAGCCACATACCGCACCGCTTAGAATCCAAGGCTCCTTATGGGTCAAATCCCTTGTAATTCTTGCCAATCGCTCATTGACCTCACTCTGCTTAGTGAATTTATGCTCCCAAAAATAGTCGTCACTGTCTAACTGGACATGTGGCAACACTTTAGCTAATTCGTAACCTAAAGTACTCGTTCCTACCCCTGAGGCTCCCATAATATGAATTCTTCTCATACATTCCCTCACCTTTAAATGGATTTAAAGTTGCAATTCGGGCAATTTTCCTCCAAGTATAAAAACAAATAGACTGCTCTCTAAGTAAGCAAAGCAGTCCATTTATCGTATAAATCTTATTCCGTTATAGCTGCTACGTCTTTAGGAATCCGGCGTGCTGCATCCGTGGATATAGCCGCTTGGATTACTGCCAGGCGCACCTGCTCAACTACTTTTTCGTTAAAAATACTTGGGATGATATATTGCTCATTGAGTTCATCCGGATGAACGACCGATGCAATGGCTTTTGCCGCAGCCAGCTTCATTTCCAGATTCACAGTTCTAGCCCGGCAATCCAGTGCGCCACGGAAAATACCCGGAAAACATAACACATTGTTGATCTGGTTCGGATAATCACTTCTGCCTGTCGCTAGAACACGAACAAAAGGTTCCGCCAGATCTGGTTCAATCTCCGGTGTAGGATTAGCCATCGCAAAAACGATGTTATCACTGGCCATGCTTTTAAGATGATCCACGGTCAGAATTCCCCCACGGGACACCCCAATAAAGACATCTGCCCCTCGTATAACCTCCGTTATTCCACCCTCAATTCCCTCAGGATTGGTTGCGGCAGCAAGCTTCTGCCATTCCGGATTATCATACTGGAGATCTTTTCTGAGAACGCCTTCACGATCAACCGCATAAATATAACGCGCGCCCGCTGCCAGCAGCAGATTACATATGGACACCCCAGCCGCCCCAATACCCACAACAACAATCCGTGCATTTTCAATAGATTTATTTACAACTTTAAGCGCATTCAAAAGTCCTGCAAAAGCCACCACGGATGTTCCATGCTGATCATCATGAAATACCGGAATGTCCAGCTCTTCCGCAAGCCGGCGTTCGATTTCAAAGCAGCGTGGTGAACTTATATCCTCTAAGTTTATCCCTCCAAAGCCAGGAGAAACTGCTTTTACGATATTGATAATTTCATCCGGATCTTTGGTATTTAAGCACAGCGGAAAAGCATCAATGTTCGCCAATTGCTTAAACAGCATCGCCTTACCTTCCATGACAGGCATCGCTGCTTCCGGACCGATATCCCCTAGTCCAAGTACAGCAGTGCCGTCCGAAACGACTGCAACTGTATTTCTTTTCATCGTCAGAGAATAAGCTTTTCTGGGATCTTCGGCAATCGCTGTACATACCCGGGCTACCCCCGGAGTATACACTAAGGATAAATCCTCCCGATTTTTAATTGGCATTTTAGGTGTGATTTCGATTTTCCCGCCAAGATGAGCCAGAAATGTCCGATCCGACACGTTGATTATTTTAATTCCCGGCATCTTCGATAATATTGAGATAATATCTCCATTAGCTGCGTCTTGCACATTCACTGTTATATCTCGGGTAGTGACATCCTTCCCTGCACGTATCACGTCAATAGCAACAATATCTCCGCCAGCTGCGGCAATTCCTGAAGCAACATCGCCAAAAGATGCAACCGATTTCCGAATTTCGAGCCTGATAATCATTGTAGTCGCAATCGACATGAATTAGCCTCTCTTTCTTCAATCCTATTATTTAAAAAATACTATACTTTCCCATTTAAACATATCTTCCGCCTATTAACTAGATCAACGAAAAATTTTTCTTCTTACAGTATTCCCATCCGCACCCGATCCAAATACATCCTGTATGGTAGCTACGGGCACAGAGGCATTTTCCCATAAAAATAAAATTCATCATAATCTAAAGTGTATGTAAGCATAAACAAACCGTAAGCTCTTCTACTCTTCATTACCTTCTCTGCATGCTGTAGAGCATCCTGCCGATTCCTTTTCTCCTTTAGCCCTTTCTAGTTGTTCTCCTTCACTAAGGTCTGTACTGCTCTTCTAGCAAAACAACCTTACCTTCTACAAATGTCATATGGAATAATCTATCCATTAGCTCTTCGCTAATAAAACTCGTATAGTCCACTTGCTGATGTCTCGCCCCGTTTAGTTCAGCTATAGTTACATCAGTCTCCAGCTTAACCCGCTTGATTTCTTCGCTTGCGTTTCTGATATAGAATCCATTAGGTAATGATTCGGGTTCTAGTACACCGTCTTCTTTAGCTGCAATTTCTGCCGCCTCTCCACCGAACCATTCCACCTCATCCAGATCCAGATAAACCGTATTCCCTTCTGTGATTATTGCCTTTATAAAAGCTATTTTTTTCTCCACTTGCGGTAACTTATAAACAATTTTTTTCAGTTCCTCCACACTCTCACCCTGCACTCCGCTCTCAGAGTTAGATTGGATTGAAATCTCACCCATAGTTTGAACTAGCTCCTTAGTAGTTGGGTTAGTCTTTTTTGGTGGCTTGTTGTAAAAAGAATATCCATTAAAACCAAGTGAGACTAATGTGATACCCGCTAAGACTGTAATCATTAAATTTTTCCATTTCATAAGCTTCACCCTCTATCACGCGATTTAACGGAACCTTAATAAACAATTGCGCTATATCATAGACAATCACAAGTTGACCGGGCAGAATAAATATTATATACATGTCTTACCTATAACGTAGTTGAAGGAGCTCACACTTATGACAGAATCATTTCAAGCATTAGTTGTCGACAAAACAGAATCTTCCTTCTCCGTAGCTGTTAAACCGGTTACCCTAGAGGATCTGCCAGCTGGAGAAGTTGTAATTAAGGTTGCTTACTCCAGTGTAAACTATAAAGACGGTTTAGCCAGTATTCCAAACGGTAAAATTCTAAGAACATATCCCTTTATTCCAGGGATAGATTTATCCGGTATTGTGGTATCTTCCACAGACGAGCGGTTTCATAAAGGGCAGCAAGTCATTGCGACAGGATATGGTGTTGGCGTATCACACTTTGGTGGCTTTAGCGAATACGCTCGTATTCCCGCAGGTTGGATCACTCCCCTTCCCGACGGCCTAACGCTTAAAGAAGCTATGATCTACGGTACTGCAGGACTGACAGCCGCCTTGTCCATACTAGCCCTGGAAGATCATGACGTTTCCCCGGACAAAGGCAAAGTACTTGTAACAGGCGCTACCGGCGGTGTAGGTGGATCTGCTATTGCCATGCTTGGCGCAAAAGGGTATAGCGTAGTGGCAAGCACAGGTAACGCTGAAGCTGCCGATTACCTTAGAGGTATAGGAGCCGAAGACGTGATCTCACGTGAAGAGGTCATTGGCGGCGCCAGCAAACCCTTGGACAAACAATTATGGCAAGGCGCAGTAGATTCGGTGGGTGGTGACACTCTTGCCGCAGTTTTGAGTAAAATCACCTACAGAGGTTCTGTAGCTGCAAGTGGCTTAACCGGAGGCACTTCAGTCCCAACTACAGTACTTCCGTTTATTCTTCGGGGCGTTAACCTTCTCGGCATAGATTCTGTGGAATGTCCTGCAGACCTTCGCCAGAAGGCTTGGAAACGAATGGCAAGCGATCTGAAGCCAAGTCAGTTGGAGAACCTCGTGGATCGTGAAGTCACGTTAAACGAGCTACCGCAAGCATTGGAAGATATTCTACAAGGAAACCTTAGAGGAAGAGTACTTGTCCGTTTATCTTAGATTCAATAACGAAACCTCCCGGAATCTAGAATTCCGGGAGGTTTTTTTAGTTTACTCTTGGTTATTCGGATACTGGTAATGCGGCTGCTGCTGTACATAGGGTTGTCGGCGATAATGCTGATCATAACCCTGCGTATAGTACCCTTGCATCGGGTATGGCTGATAATTAAAGGCTTGTGTAGCTGGAGGCATTTGTGAAGATATCGGGATAGGTTGTGCCTGCATATGAGCGTATGGATTCATATTTGGCTGCATATTAGGATACATATTTGGTTTAACATTGGCTTGCATATTTGGAGCCATGTTAGGGGCCATATTAGGAGCCATGTTGCTGCTGCCCATTACTTTATCTTCTTCGCAGCAGTCAGCAGGAGGGCCGATGAAGGTTCCAGGCTTGATTGGAGCTAAAGCTTCTTTTACCTTAGCTTCATTTAAGCAGTAAGTATGGGCTAATACATTAGCCGGGGTTTTGCTAAGAATATCCGAACCTAAGATAACCTCAGGAATAGGTGCGTCAAAAATCGCGAGCAGATGTGTATTATCGACAGTAGCTATCTCATAATGCCACCAGCCTTGCGGCACATTTGCCACTTGACCCGGACAAATCGGAAAATGCAGAAGTTCATTTGTGAACGGATTGATTAAAGACACTACCGCTGAACCGCAGATACAATATACAAGCTCTGCAGCATTTTGATGATAATGAGGTTCAACCACATTTGATTTGCTAAGAAAAATATCCAGCAGCGATATGTTCTCGAGCGTATTCAATTGTTTAACCGACAGCAAGTTAATGAAGTTGTTGGCATCTTTTTTAAAAAGTGTATTAGTGTTCACATCAAAAGTAAACTCTGTATTGGGGGACGTATAGTCCATGTATGAAGTCACTTTTTTTCCTACCTTTCTGTTGCTATAAATTTTTGCTTTCCCTAAACACAAGATATGCGTTTGCCTATGCCTAGGTGCGGAGATTCACTACTCCTGATAAAAATTCATCTTTCTTTTCTAAACGGGGCATCCTCTAAGTACTACACTCTCACCCCACATAGGAGGCACAGTATGAAATCGATTCGTACAAAAATAGTGTTAGCGTTATGTATCACTGTCTTTACAATTATGGGTTTCCAGCCTATGAATCTCAGCTCCACGGTTGAGGCCGCCAATAACAAAACAGCAGCGAAACAAGCGCCTCTTACATTTGTTCTAGTTCATGGGTCTTGGGCTACTGCTGGTTTTTGGGATCAAACGGCCGCCGCACTTCGCAGCTTAGGACACACCGTCTATACTCCGGAATATGCCGGACATGGCGGGGACAAAAACAATAATGTAACGCATGCGCAAATCACACAATCTGTTGTCGACTATATCAAGCAAAAAGACTTAAAGGATATTATTCTGCTCGGACATAGCTTTGGTGGGTCGGTGATCCAAACCGTCTCTCAGCAAGTACCGGATCGAATCAAACGTCTGGTATTCTTCGACGCCTTCGCACCGCTGGATGGGCAAAGTGTGGCGGACCAATTTCCAGCTGATTCGCTGAAGTACTTTGAACAGCTGAGAGATAATTCCGGCAATAACACCATAACGCTCCCTTTCCCTCTTTTCCGGGATACATTCGTCAACACCGCCAGTCTTGCGGAAGCGCAAGCTTTTTACAAACAAGCTCCTCCTGAGCCAGCAAGTCCACTTTTCGAAAAGCTTGATCTCAAGAAATTTTACAGTCTCCAGATTCCCAAAAGTTATCTTTATCTAACGGAGGACACCGCGATACCGCAAGGTCCGTACGGATTCCATCCTACACAATCCAGTCATTTAGGCGTTTTCCGCTTCATCGAGGGCAAAGGAGATCACATGACCACCGTTCGAACCGAACCCAAAATGCTGGCGGAATTGATGGTGAAGGCGGGAAGAGATTAGTCGCTAAACAGCTGGATAGTCTAGTAGCTGTTGTGGCTTGAGCTGGGGTTTTTGCGTTGAGCTGGGCTTCGCGAGCTGGGCTATGTGACTCTGAGCTGAACATTGCGACTTTAAATACACTAGAGTTTGGCGGTGTACGGACCGAGGAGCTCTTATTTTCATAATTTCAGCGATTTAGTCATGCTATCGGACTCAGATGCAGCTATTCACCCAAATCTCCTCCTATAATGCGTGATTCGAGGGGAATAAGAGCCATACAGTCCGAAACTCTCGCCAGAACGACCATAATGCCAAAATAGCTGCAATACAATCCATAACGATCTGTGAAGTGAGGTCTCTTAAGTAATCACCAACGTAAGCTGATGATTTGTGAGGCTGAGCAGGTATTATCACTCTAGGCTGAACATTGTCACTCTAAATACACTAGAGTTTGGCGGTGTTCGGACCGAGGAGCTCTTATTTTCATAATTTCAGCGATTTAGTCATGCTATCGGACTCAGATGCAGCTATTCACCCAAATGTACTCCTATAATGCGTGATTTTAGGGGAATAAGAACCATACAGTCCCAAACTCTCGCCAGAACGACCATAATGCCTAAATAGCTGCAATACAGTCCGTAACGATCTGTGAAGTGAGGTCTCTTAAGTAATTACCAACGTAAGCTGATGATTTGTGACGCTGAGCAGGTATTATCACGCTGAACTGAACATTGCGACTTTAAATACACTAGAGTTTGGCGGTGTTCGGACCGAGGAGCTCTTATTTTCATAATTTCGGCGATTTAGTCATGCTATCGGACTCAGATGCAGCTATTCACCCAAATGTCCTCCTATAATGCGTGATTTGAGGGGAATAAGAGCCATACAGTCCGAAACTCTCGCCAGAACGACCATAATGCCTAAATAGCTGCAATACAGTCCGTAACGATCTGTGAAGTGAGGTCTCTTAAGTAATCACCAACGTAAGCTGATGATTTGTGACGCTGAGCAGGTATTATCACTCTAGGCTGAACATTGTCCCTGATGATTTGTGACGCTGAGTTAGCCTTGCCACTTTGAGCTGCACTGCCACCCTGAGTTAGCCTTGCCACTCTGAGCTGAACATTGCCACGCTGAGCTGAACATTGCCACGCTGAGTTAGCCATGCCACTGTCACTCTCAGATAGTCTTGCTACTTTGAGTTGGTACTGTCACTCTGAGCTGAACATTGTCACTGATCATTTGTGGAGACACAGGCTGCGTGAACTAAACGATTGTGCTTTCGAATCAAAAAAAGAGCAAGCGTATGGGAACCCCCTACTACGCTTGCTCTTTTTCCTATACATAACCAACCTACTTCCTGGGCAATCCGCCACGCGGCAGCTCGGGGTCCGATGTCACTCCGGTAATTACCCAGCTATTCTTCTCTTGCACAAGTGAGATTGTCAAAAGTATAGAAGGTGCTGGTCCACTTGAAGTCGCAGTATCCAGACGCATTTCTATGACCTCTGAATTCTTGTTAATTATCGTTTCTTTAGTGACCTCGTAGTTCGTGATCCAAGGGCTAGAGACACCCGTCACCCAGTTTAGTTCGACAAACCGCGGATACATAATCTTTTTGAAGTCTTTGGAGAAGATCGAATATTGAATTGAGGCATTACGATGCTGCAATCCGAACCCGTAAAGCTCTGATGCTTGAATTGCAGAAGGTAATATAATGCGCCTAGACTCCGGAGCTCGCTTGGGCATAGCCGATAGCAGTTCTCCATTAACGTGAGTCATAGTAACGGGGGCTGATGCACCCATGGCCATTCCCGGCAGAAGCAACAATCCTGCAATTAGGGCAGTCGCCATTTTCTTTTTGTTAATTAGAATCACCTCATTCATAGCCTGTTAACTACATGTGAATTGAATCTAATTATTCCCCCACTTCACTCGTAAATATGTACACGGTTTCCAAATCCACCAATAATGTATACCTTAATGAATTAAACTGGTAATATAAAATACAACGATACTATACAATCATCAATTCCATTAGATTTTATAGGAGATGTTCCCATGAAAAAAATCTTAAACATTTGTCTAACAGCAGGCCTGCTGCTCAGTCTATCCGTCGCTACCTTGAATACAGCAAGCGCAGAATCCAAGGTCAAAACCTACAAAAACTGCACGGAGCTAAACAAAGATTACAAAGGTGGAGTAGCCATTTCCAGCTCAACCAAGAACAAAGGCGGCAAAACGAAATACAAACCCTACGTATCAAAAGAACTCTATAATGCCAATAAAAAAAGCGACCGTGACAAAGACGGAATCGCTTGTGAGAAATAGTCTTAGCCTTGCTCCACTATTTGCTTGAGCCTTAGATCCGGCGTGAAAAAGAGTCTGTAGCTCAGTACACTGAGCAGCATACTCGTTATGGCAGCAGAGGCAGTGAACGAGAACACAATTAATATCTGATAACGAACAGCTACTACAGGATCTGCGCCCGCGATGATCATTCCGGTCATCATTCCAGGGAGTTGGACAAGCCCAACCGTCTTCATACCGTCGATGGTAGGAATCATGCTGAATTTTACAGATCTTTTTCTAACTTCCTGGATTGCCTGTGGGACCGTTGCGCCAAGAGACAACAACGTTTCAATCTCCCCTTTGCTCTGCTGAATTTCATGCTTGATATGGTTAATGAACAACCCTGAAACCACCATAGCACTGCCAATGGTCATGCCGCTAATCGGAATGATATATTGTGGCGTAGCCTCAATGATATGTAAGCTGAGCAGAATGCCCATCATGAGCAGTTCCATAGTAGCAATCGCCAGTCCAATTCTCCAGACTAATCCGCGCAAGCCATTGCCTCTTTTGGCTGCATTCCATGCGGCTACACTGATCATGAAGAGAATTATCACAATTACATAAATGCTCTGATCCGATTTAAAAATAAATTGCAGCACATACCCGACTGCAAGCAATTGAATGGCCGACCGCACTGTGCCTACAATGATATCTTTTTCCAGTCCGAGCTTTTGCCACACGGAGACCAACATCGTCCCTAATACAAACAGAAGCGTGAAGCTTAGTGCTGTATAACTCATAACAACGACGCTCCTTCCGAAGGCCGAACGAATCTTTTAGCCAAATCTTCCGCAGATTCAGCAAAAAATGACTCGCTCACATGCTGTTCCAACCTGCCTTTTCCCATAAACCATGTAGTTGTGCTTATTCTGCTCGCCTGCTTAAGATCATGAGTAACCCAAATCATCGAAGTCCCTTCTTCCTTATGCCAATCCTCTAGTAGCTTCTCAACCATTTGAGTGCTGTTGACATCGAGCGAAGCGGTGATTTCATCGAGCAATAATACCGTAGGTCGGAGCAGCAAGGATCGAATTAAAGAAATCCGCTGCTTTTCACCACCCGAACAATCTGCCGCTTTTTTGCTTAAATCCAAATGTTCCAGCCCCAATTGCCCAATTAGTCGCTGCACTAGTTTAAGATCATAAGGTTTGTCATGCAGTCTGCTGACAGTTCTTAAATTATCCTCCACACTGCCAGACAGCATGACCGCTTGTTGTGCTACAAACCCTATTTTCATCCTCCATAATCTCGCATCCATACTTTTATATGAAGTCCCATTTACCAACATATCTCCCTCATCCGGAGCATCCAAGAGAGCCAGAATTCTAAGGAGTGTACTTTTCCCTTGGCCAGAAGCACCAATCAGTGCGATGCGGTCCGATTCAGCTATGTCTGCGGAGATTTCCGAGAAAAGATATTTCGAAGTGTGGTCGTTACTTTTCCAGTTAAGTTTTGCAAGACTTTGAATTTCAAAAATACTACTCAATCCCCTACCTCCTAATACCATCCTACTAAAATATCATACCGTCTAGTATTATAGCATTTCAGCTATAAAAAAGAGAAAGACATCCAGTTTCAGGACGCCTTTCCCTAATCGAACTATTGCTTTTTATTGATTAAACCGGGCCACAACAAACACCGCAGGTGAATTCCAATAGATCGTCACTTCATTCGTAGAATAGCTAAGCTCATGATCGACAAAGCACTGCGCAGCTGGTATTCCCTGTAAATGCTCAACTACATATTCATCATGCAGCCCACGATCTGGCCCCCCTGACACCAATCCTGGCACCGGATCAGCCACATGGTCACCAACAGAAGGGCGATGATGCGGATTCATCACGGCATGATCCCCAAACCCTGTAACATAGCTGATATCCAGTACGTTACGCCCCATCAGATAATGTAGATGATCTAAGGCACAGTCCGCAAAACCGGAGTTTCCACTAAAATATTCAGCCGCCAGCAGCAGCATTGCATTGTTCATTACTAGCATATTGCTGCCCCAGATATAGTCCTCCTCTTTTAAGGAGATCCTATAGCCCTCCTCACGACTCTGCTCCGCTAATCGTTGCGCCTCAGCAACAAGCCCTTCTTTTAACGAGGCATATAAAGCACGGTCTGCTAGCTCCTCACCATTTAACAGATAAGCAATCGTGCCATAGCCCCCCATATCGCCCCAGCCTAAACTGTATTTTGGAAAAACCAGCTGTGCTAGCTGTAGAACTGCTTGATGATATTCCTCTTTCCCTGTCGTACGATACAGCTCTGCCGCTGCCCAATACCGCTCGTCCTTATCGACCCCATCTCCGTATTCTCCAGTGCTGATCTCAGGAGGATTCGTAAATCCCGGTGCATCGGGATGCTGAACAAGCCATTCCCATGCTGCCCCCGCAGCATCCAGACATTTCCGCGCATAAGCAGCATCAAAAGGCTCGTACACTCTTGCAGCCATAGCCATAACACCAGCAAAATCCCCAGTTGCAGTAGCAGATATTGGTGAGAAGTACAGGTCTGCTGTATCGTCCTCAGGCATAACATCCAGACCAGGAAAGCTTAGCGTAGTCAGTTTATGGTATACGCCACCTGTTGCAGAGTCTTGCATTTTAAACAACCAATCGAGCTCCACCTTGCATTCCAGCAGCACATCTGGCGTAGATCCATCACTTTCAGGCAAAGGGATAGCGCTTACAAAAGCCGAGGGATATAATTCATATGCAAGCAGCATATCCGCGATAGCTTTCGCTCCGGGACCGCTATATTTTCCATAATCACCTGCATTATGGCACTGTTGTCCGGCGATTACATTAATTATTTTATTAGCATAGTGACGCGGTTTTTAATTCCAGTGTGTACATTGTTTACATCAAAAAAAGTATCTGATTTTTAATTATTGTGGGAAAGATGTGGGAAAGTCCACAAAGTAAAGACCCGGGATTATTCCCCCGGGTCATCCACTTTAAGAATATCTTTAAACGGTATTTTAACGGTGTCATCGTATCCCCTTCGAATATGTATGCGTTGTGTCTGGCCATCTAATTCAATGACTTCTCCTTTGAATGGTTCACGTCTCCAAGCGGAGATAAAGATTGGTTTGTGACTTTCCTGTGCTTCTCTTAATTTTTCTGCAATCTCTTCTTGCGTAAACTCATCGAGTTTTGGGCGGATATTTTCAGTCTGTTTGCTTTTTGACGGCTTAGGAACGGCTGCCATGAGTATCACCCTTTCATGTATGATAATTGGATTATACACGAACCTATGTTCCTATTTCAATATCCTATATATTCCTAATTGTAGGAATTTGGTTTAAAGGATTCTTGTAGAATGCTTTCAAACTCAATAAATTCACCAATAACAGAACGAAACTCGTCTATAAAATTTTCTTGTTGAGGCAAACTTTCCTTTTCAAGATCCCAGAGTAGTATCATTAAGTCCGATTTTAATTTTGCAGCGAATGATAAATCGTTCAAATCAATTCGTCTCATTTCCTCACCTCATGATGTATAGTGTGTTATAATTCCTTCGAAATCATCAACTTAATCGAAGGGGCTTACCGCAGTGATCAGATCCTTCCGTGGGAACTGTCTGCTGCAATCTATTCTGAACAGCCAAGAAATGACTCCTGCAGAATTTGCCCGCCGAAGCGGTTGGTCTTCACGTATGGTTTATTATTGGTGCGACAATAGTAAACCTATGAGTGTTGAGGCCATGCATACTGCTTCGTTAATTCTAGGCGTTCCTATGGAGGCATTATATACTTGGAAGGTCGTTGAGAAAGATTGAACAGGCAGGGCGACTTTGGTCGCACTCCCTCGGATAAAAAACGAACCTATAGGTTCGTAAATGATCTTACGTGCATTGTAATATCTTTAATGTCAAATTACTGTCGCTATATGTCGAAATGACTATCGGTAATTAAATACAAACTTTAACAGTTAAGACCATATTCATATAACAACGATACTTAATAGTACGAAGTAAGGAAAATCAACCTTAGGGGATGGAAGAAGTGAAAATCGAAGAGTTAAAACTTGGCGTTCGGGTCCGTATCAAAAACGGTTTCCATATCAATAAGATCGGTATTGTTATAGCTAAAGGAACACAAACTGTCTTGCTAGATATTGATGAGCCGTTACTTATTAGTGTGCTGCCAGCATATCTAGAAACAGCACCTGAGAATCCATTACCACCAGGATGGGAAGAAGTAAAGATATAAAGAGGCTTCACTCACAGAATAATATAGTAAGTTTTTCCTCGTTTTGATAGACTAATCTTTATAAAGCCTTAGGAGGATTAGTTTATGTCTAATAGCGAAGAATTAGTTTTATGGGAAGGCAAACCTGCTGGTATCTCGGATCGATTAAAGGAAAAAGCAAAACTCGGTATTCTTAACAATACGACCTACAAAATCACGACTCAGCGGATAATCATAGAGTCCGGTCTCATTGGGAAAAATATTGAGGAAGTTGAACTTCTTCGAGTACGGGATTTATCCGTAAAACAGTCTCTCAAAGATAAATTGATTGGTGTAGGGTCAGTCACAGTATTCTCCGATGACATTTCTAATTCTTCAGTTATATTCGAAGACATTCAAGATGCTCATAAAGTTAAAGATATAATTCGCAAGGCGGTTCGTGAAGAGAAGTCTGCTCATAATATTAGTTATCGCGAAAACCTGTAAAAGCTTATAAAACAAAAAATCAATACAACTTTCACCATAACAGTAAACCTGTTATAGTGTCCCTATATTCTAATGGAGGTAAATCATCATGGAAAACATCATTGATGAAAACACAGTATTAAGACACTACTTTCCACTTCCAGCACATCTTTATTATATGGATATCGATTGTTTAAAAACCGTGGCTCAAGAAGAAGAACGAGGACACAATTTAACGGGGCTTATAAATGCTCTATACATCCAAGGTCATTTAGATCTTGATCGTTTATTAAACTGTACTCGGAAAGAAATATATCAGGCACGGAGAATAGGTGCTAAAAAGCAAGTACTTCTACTTAATTTACTAGAACGGATTTCTGCAGATCCCAAGATAATAGAAAATCACAAAATCCCCCCAACGATAACAATACACACTGAAAAAGATATCGGGGAATTAACCTTAAAGAAAATCATTGGAAAATATAAAGAAACACACGTAGATTCATTAAAGCTTGAAGAAACAAATGAAAAGGAAGTTCGGTTAAAAAACATTAAAAATAGGCTCCGTGAAATGGGAATGATTCAATAACTAATCCTTTCAACAACATAGAAATATTTCTCTTGCCAGTTATAAGTTATACTCGTTAATAAGACGGTACAGGCGGTGCCTGGTTTAAAACCAATTAAAATACCCCGAGGACACCCGGGGTATTTTAATATCTATATTGTTCAATTTTCCCAACCATATCAGTTCTGGTCTTCCTCTAAGAAGTCTAAATACAATTTATAATGGTTGTCGATCCGTTCACATCACAATGTCATACGATTTTTTATATAATGTCACTATATTCACACTATCTATTCTAGATCAATACCAAACCCCTAGTTTAGATGTTATTCCATGAAAATACATAGTAATAATTACCTGATTCTGATAGACTATTCCGTGGCGATAATTATCATTTTTTAGGAGGATATAGAAAATGTGGATGACAGTGGGGTTATTAAGTTTTTTAGCAAGTGTTGTTTTGGTTGTAATGGGATTGATTTATTTAATTAAGAAGAAAAAAACGAAAAAGTTATTCTTATCAGCCTTGGCGTGCTTTGCAATTTTTATAATTGCTGTATCAGTTGATTCATCTAATGACGCCGAAACAGCTGCTGAAACACCAACTTCTGCAAATACTAATGGAGAAGCAAAAACAGTTAGCGCAAATCAAGACTCTAAAAATACAACAGCAGAAGATACTACAAAAGAAGCTGAAAAGAAAGCCAAAGAAGAAGCAAAAGTGAAAGCAGCAGCTGAAAAGAAGGCTGCTAAGGAAGCAGAAGAAAAAGCCCAAGCAGAGGCTGATGCTAAGGCTAAAGCAGAGGCTGAAGAAGCTGCTAAGAAATCACAGGCAGCTCTCGTCATGACTCAGGTTGTCACCAACCTCACAGAAGGCGCATCCGAATTAGATGATAGGACTCGTGAATACTTGGTGAGTAACTTTGATCTATTTCCTGCTGTTAGCGCAGAAACTAAAAGTAAAGCAGCTGCTGAAGTTGATCCAACTATTACCTCTCGTCATTTATTTAAAAACATCTCACCTTACTATGCAAAGATGATCGAAGTATCTGGGGAAGTGGTTCAAATTTCAGAGGAAGAAACAGACTTTGGAACTCTCGCGGCTATACATATCATGAACGATAATGGAGATTCCATTATGGGTATTTATCTAAATTCTACTGGAGATATCCTTGATGGTGATTACGTTACATTTAAGGGTGTTCCTACTGCAGCCTATTCTTTTGCTAACGTAGGTGGAGGCACAACTAATGCCATCTTACTAACGGTGTCTACTATTCAAAAAGTTCAATAAAAATAGCCCTGGGGAAACCTAGGGCTTCTCTGTATACTTGCACCTACTACATCTTATACTTTGTTGAATCCTGATAGGTATTTTACCAATACATGATTCACCTAGTCATTTTAATGAATTTTAATAATTCTTCCAGCACTCAATGTCACCGTCATCGACGACTAAGCCCCTCCAGTATAATCACTAACTAGAGGAATGTAAAAATACAATTATATGTAGGAGCTGTTTTAAAATGAAAACGTTAACGACATTCCTTGGGTTCTTTCTTTTGTTGAACTCATTGATAATCCCAGTAAGCGCTCAATCTCCCACCCAACACGCAAAAGATATTGTAATCAAGAAATATCCTAATGAAAAGATCCTCTCATTAAAAACAGTAGATCTAAACAACGACAAGAAAAATGAATCCATTATTTTAACAGACTCAGGGAACCTATTCTTCCTAAATTCCAAAGATGTTTTAGTTCTAATTAATACAGGTGTAGCTTATGAGGAAGAAGATTTGGAGATTAAGGTTCTTCCAGCTTCCAGCAAAGAAAAACATGTCGCAATTGTAGTGGATACACCACCTTCTACCGTGGTGTATGTATACCGACTCGAAAACGGTACTCTAGTACAAAAACTTCATTTCATTGCAGACATCGGAGTAGACTTCGAAAAGAACGGTGAAATACGTCAAGTATGGAAAAAATATCGGCAAAACGGAGGATGGGATATAGTTTCAGGAACTTTTACTTGGGATACAAAAACTAATAAATATAAGGGTTCAGGTAAGTATATTCTTAAATAAGCAGAAGCCTCAGAGGAAACCCTGAGGCTTTATTATGTAATAGCTCCAATTACATCGTCTATCATTATCCATTCCCAGTCATCATCATGGAGAAATTTAATCTATCCTAATTGACAGTCTACCCTCATCACTATGCCATGTATTTGTATATCCTCGATCACATTAAACACCGTTAATGTGATGGGACTGCAATCTTCTAATGATTGAGCTAACACCTGTGAGATCTCCACTAATGCTCGGGGATCTAAATCAGGCTTTGATCGCACCTCTTTTTTTCAACGAATCGTCCAGAATCCTATTTTTATGCTCAGCATTATCATCCGACTTCCCTCCCAAAGACCATCACCCTCAAGTTTCTTACGCTGTTGTGATTTCATTGTCTCCGTCGACTCCCCTAATGACTCTCAACGCTCGCGGCATGTTCTTACCTCTCTGTATGTACCCCTTAATCTCTAAACGCTCCATATGCGCATGTATTACCGCTGTAGATGACAATCCTACCTCCTTGGCAAGTTCCCGCAAAGTAGGTGGATAGTGATTGATTTCGATCATCTTAATTAATGATCTGAGTATTTCTTTTTCTTTATTCGTTAATGGCTTCATGCAATTGCTCCTTTATCACTTGGCTGCCAAGCTAATATGTTTATCGCTAGAAACACCCTCGGCGCTCCTGTATTTAAGCATGTTGCGCGAATCTCCCCGTCCTTTATGCCTTTAATATCAATTTTACGCTGAGTTATCTTGCCAACCTTATCTGAGTAAATAATTTCAATGGTTTGACCAATCTGCATTTGCATGATGGTAACCTCCTAAATATAAGAACATTTGTTTGTATTATAACCAAACACATGTTCTTAAATCAAGCGAACACATATTAATCTATTGGGATTAAAAAGAAAATAAATAATTCTCCATCATTTAATTACAAAAATCTTTTACAAAGATTAAAAAACTCGCCTATACTCAGGCGAGTTTAAAGGTGATGGAGTCTTGAAAAGGGGTTACTTATACCCTATGCAAACAAAACAACTGGGTTCTTGATGATCATGGATCTTTTTGTTTATCCCCTTCGTTAGAAAACAAGAAGATCACAATAGCATTGAATACTACAGCAAGCAAATATGTTGGTTTTCCTGTTAAAGCAAATAAGAATCCAAATGAAATCATTATGGACCAACTAAGAAAGGCATTGAGTTTGAGAAGTTCATTACTCATAATTACCTCTTCCTTTCAAGCGAACGTTATTGTATATATATTCCCAGCCTATCTTCTTTCTATGCATACAAATTTTTTCTGTATCAAAACTATATATTCAAGCCATAGAATAAAACTGGACACTCAATGCGAAGGTTGACGGAGTATTCTTGTCTTTACTCTAAACTAAAATCATAGTTGGATGCCTCGAGCGGTAGCTATCTCGATAGATTCTTACGTATAGCCTTCTAATATGGACTCTAACCCAAGAATTTTTCAATCATATTTGTTTTAAAGTTCTAGATAAATGCCATTGCCCAAAGTCAGCTCTTCGTTAGAAAGTTGTGCTTCTCTATGTATGTAGTACTCAAACAATCACTTCTAAAATAAAAATATAAACACTAATACTCCTAGAATAATTACTCCGACGTTAATCACACAAACGCCTTTTCTCTTCTTTAAATAGTAGTAGCCCCCGTTATATATGAGCGTACCGCATAATGACACAATTGACCAGCAATACCATTGCTGAACATGTGGAACATTGTACTTTAATAATATGAACAGATTTATAACAACCGTGGCCACTGTAAAGCAAATTCCAAAAAATAGGAGTTGATTTTTCATTTCATCGCTCCTTAAGTCAAAAATGCCCCGTCTAGTTTGATGGGCGTCCTTCCGAATCTTATTAAGATATTATATTCTTTTCGAAACCGTTTGCAAACGATCTACTGTTAATGTAATTTAAAGATTTCGAACATCCCACCGACCACTTAAGGTTGGTGGGAAATTTTTATAATCCTTTAAAATTCACCTATAACTTATTCGCATGTTGACTACAGAGTAATCATTAACATATTCCACTAAATTTCCGAAACCCGAATAACCTTATACCTTGAATTTTCCTTTTCTAAATCAACTCTAATTTTTTTGGTTTGATTGTCTTTGAAAAGATTCCCCTCAACAGTAAGACTCTTACCATTTATCTCACAAACTTTTTTAGGAAAGAAACCCCAATCCGAACCAAATTGTTTTGATATAGAGCTATTGATTTCTTCAAAGAGGATAGATAATGTGTATGTTCGTATGTCTTTTACTGGATCTTCAATATGATCTCCTGGCGTAGCTAAACAAATTCGACCTACACTCATAGTTAGGAACAAAGTCGACAGAATCACAAGTAATTTCATTTTGAATTTCAATTTGATCACCTCTTCTTTATCTATAGTTAGCAATAACAAGAAATTTAATGCACAAGTTTTATTCTGTAGGTGATACTAAATAATCAAGACGTAAAAAATCTAAATTCAACAATAATTTACATTATTTTATGATCAATTATACCTATATACAAATAAATGTAATATTTTATAATAAAATAGAATAAAATAACATTTTGGGGAGAGTGTAAAATGAAGAATAAACTAAGTTTAGTACTAATGACAGTATAATTTTTTGTGATTTTATTACCATCTCATTCATCCGCAGCTGAAGATATCGCACCCGTAACTGATGATGTTACCGCAGTTGTAAATACAAGTTCTCCTCCAGCTGACATTTCACCTTTATCTCAGGATACCTTCAGTTATGAATTTTCTAGTAACTTTTATACCCCTACATTCCATGTCTATAATCCCAATACCAATATCACAGTTAATCTTACAAGTACAAGCACTTATGATTCTAATGATGGTGTATTTAAGGTTTCTTTAGAAAAATGTGATAAATCAGGATCAATTGTTTGTACATGGAAAAGTTTATTGACTGCTGCTGCCCCTTCGGATGGTGCCTGGACTGTTCTTTTCCCAGGCGGGTTTGAAACAGGAGATTATAGAATCAGATTACATGGAATTCTGCCTGGTGGGTATACTGTAAAGGGTTATGCCCAATATATATGGTATTAAACCCAGCCTCATGAATTTGCTGATAACACCCATTTCTTCGAAGCGAAAAGAACATAAATGTTAAAATCTCCACCTAATGTTCAGACCTACGTTCTAAAATGTCAGTATGAAAAATACCCCATCTACCTTAATGTAGATGGGGTATTTTTCATACGCGATTATGCCAAAATCATTCTAAATTCAAATTCACTTCTCATATAATAAGCATCCGCGACTTTAACACTAACAGGACTCCATTTCTGAATCGAGCCACCACAATCAACTATACACCCTGCCAGATCACCACGGCGTTCAAGTATATCTACGTGTGACTGTGACAAAGCAGCCGTAAGAAATTCAGAGTCTGTCTTTAGGACTTTGTATATATTACTCAATACGATCACTCCTATTTATTCTTCGTGACCAGTCGTTTTTCCGCCTTAAAATCCTTCTTAATAACTTTATTACTATTCATATAATTATCCCATGAATCTAGTATAATTCTCGGTTCCGACTCAATGATATCTTTTGCTTTATTTATCTCTCCTGACTTAAATAAGTCCATGATATTAATGAGATCACTGCGATTATGTAATTTCACTGCGTTATAACCAGCAAGTTCTTCACATGCTGATGTATATTGATTTGAGGATATCACCATGGACTTCTTAGCTCGGTAATATCTCATCGAACCATAAACCTCTTGAACAGCTCCTAATCCTACCGGATTCGAATACCTTTTGGCCTGAACAACATTTCGATATCCTTCACGATCAGTAAAAACTAAATCAGAACCGAAATCACGACTCCCCTGTGTTTTATATGCATCAATGTACCCCAATGCTAAAAATAAACGATACAGATATTCTTCAAAGTCAGTTCCGTCTTCCATTCGGTCTATGTCCTGGATCGTAATCTTAAGTGGATCAATTACTCTACTTTGGGGAGGGTAACTCTTCTTTGTTGATAAAACTTTGAATACAAAAGCAGCAGTAATGATAACAATAATAACCATGAAAATTATAATTTTTGTCAACCAGCAACCCCCATCAATTTAAGACCCTCGCCGACATTGGCAAGATTCTTCCAAATTACAATGCCAGTACTTCCAAACCATATAACCTTAATATAAATGATTTGGAACATTATGTATATGCACTCTATATCACAGGTAACGAGATTTTCCAGAACGCAAAAGACTACCAACCAAAGCCAACAGCGTGTTTCTATTTGTTCTCATCTTCAAGACTACTTTGAGCTCCCATAAATAACTCTATTAAACGGGCTGTGAACTCCTCAGCCATCCTCGTATCGCGTTCTTGTTTTCTAGTAATCCGCCCTAAAACTACTGGCTCGGAATTGTAGTGTTTCAACGGAACAGTTACAATCTGTTTTTGATAACTTGAAGGTAAAGAGTGAATGATAAAATCAGGTCCTATCGTAATGGTATCTCCTTTGACAACCATTTGATATAAGGCATCCATATTATTGGTAGATAGCGCAACTCGATTAGTAGGATGTGCAGATATCAAATTATGAGCAATTGATTCAATATATTCATCTCTATATAGGACAAACACTTCATTTCTTAAATCCTCAGCAGTTACAGCGTTCAAAAACCGTAATGAGGAATTCTTGTTCACGATCAGTACAGCCTTACCTTGTATTAAAGGCATCCAATCAAAAGAAGCATCCTTTTGTTGCTCAGAACTGTAAGAAACCAAACCCATACTTGCATATCCTTCATTCACGTGACTTTGTACTGTCTCTGTATCACCCTCTAACATTTGAACATTCAGTAAAGGATATCTTTTAGCAAACTCAATGGTAGTTTGAACAACCTGTGGAACCATTCCTGGTATGGTGGAAATGATAATATTTTCTGATGATTCTTCTTTAAGAAGTGATAGCTCCCGCTTCATTATCTCCACACTTTTAAGAATGGATACAGAATGTTGGAGGATTAACTGTCCTTCTTTCGTTGGGGTGATTCCTTTCTTTGTACGATGAAAGATAACTGTATCCAATTCATCTTCTAGCTGCCGTACCGATTGACTAATCGTAGGTACTGTCAAATGATGCACACTAGCAGCCTTAGTAAAAGTCCCATAATTAGCAGCTGAAATCAAATACTGTAATTGCGTGATATTCATCAATCTCATCCTTAAATATATATTTAGGAACCTTAATTATATTTAAATATATTTTATCATGATGAGTTGGTATTATGAATATATAGCAGAACATTTATGCATGTTATCGTTATTGGAGGTCATCAGGATGAGAAGTTGGCAAAGTTTCCTTGTCGAACGTTTATTATTACTAAATAAAAAGAAGATCAACACAGCCTATTATATAGAACAAAAAAGAATAGCTAATCAAACCCCTTATGTAATACCAGCTAAGCTTCAACAAAAATATCATATACTGAAAGATAATACCTATTCATTAGACACATATATTTTGGAATCAACCTCAGAACCACATACAAGAGTAATTTTGTATCTACACGGCGGAGGATATATCGAACAACCACTATCATGGCATTGGCGTTTTTTATATAAATTATCCCAAAAGGTGAATGGAACAATATATGTACCTGTGTATCCTAAAGCCCCAAATCATAATTACAAAGAAGCCTTTGAGCAGGTTCTTCCTATCTATGAATACTTATTAACCAAGGTTCAACCAGAGAATATTGTGCTGATGGGTGATTCAGCAGGTGGTGGCTTTGCACTTGCTCTAGCACAATTCTTATTGGAAAATGATATTTCGCAACCAGGCAACATTATACTCCTTTCCCCATGGCTAGACATCACACTCAATCATCCGGATGTAGCAACAATGGAGAGCAAAGAACCTATGCTTGATGCGAAACTTTTGATCGAGGTCGGTAAAATTTATGCCGGGGAAGCAGTAAAAAGTAATTATTTATTAAGTCCGATGAATGGACCTATACAAGGCTTAGGCAAAATCTCCTTATTTATAGGTACTCATGAATTATTCCTTCCCGATGCTCGAAAATTTAAGGGATTAGCCGAAAAAGAAAAAGTAAGCATCAACTATTTTGAGTATCCCCAAATGAATCACGTGTTCCCTGTATTTCCTATTCCAGAAGCAAAGACAGCTATGCAACAAATGATAGACATAATAATAAAGGATACGTAGGATCTACTAACTGATCGCTTTTATTTTTTTGCTACACCTAGTACTTTTTCTTCCTTTGATTTTATAACACATCACACCTTAACTGTAACATTATCTCGTTTTTTGGATGAACTTCACGAACACCAACAAATCCCTCATAGATCAATTAAGATTAACGAGGGATTTGATATTCGCGCTTATGCCAAAACCATCCTAAATTCAAATTCACTTCTCAGGTAATAAGCATCAGCAACCTTAACACTAACAGGACTCCACTTTTGAACTGGACTACAACAATCAATTGTACAGCCAGCCAAATCACCACGACGTTCAAGTATATCTACTTGAGACTGTGACAAAGCAGCCGTTAGAAATTCAGAGTCAGTGTTTAAGACTTTGTATATATTGCTCAACACGATCACTCCTATGTATTATATACCCCTATCATAGTTGACAGGGCATGTTGCTATGTAATAAGTAATTGGAATAATAATTTCAGAATGGACAAACACCAGGTACCTTTAGCATCTTATTATTTTGTCCATGAAGTAACTCCATCAACATATTTATCTAAAGATTCGCCACCAGATACTTTTCTAATGTGATCTTTTAATTCTTCGATATTACTCAAAGCTTCACCGATATAGAGCTTAGCAGACTCTTGTATATCTATGCCATTATCAATTTTTTCGCCTTCTGATTCAATCATTTTCGTAACAGCTATTTCTAGAGCTTCATGGTTTAGTTGATTAAGATAAGTTAATAATTGATTAATTTTTATGTTTGACTCTTTGTGCAGCCAAATTTCCTGCGTTCTTGCTATAGCTGATAACTGCTCGAACTGACTCAATGGTGCAAATTCATCCATATCTTTATATTCTAAGAATTCATTGCCTGGATTAATAAACGGAGCTAAATAGTTTTGTAAATCAATTAAGGACCTGTAGATTTTATTATAAGATTCCTCTCTAACTGAAAGCAGCCTTAATACATATCTTTCTTTTCTTTCTTCTTCTAGTCTTTTTTTTGATATTCGCTCATTTGCTTTTGTTGTGAGAAAAACAACTGCTATAGCGGTGAATGAAGAAATAACGGCGCTCCATATGTAATTAATAGTTTTCAACCCCATTTCATGATATCTCATATTTCATTGAAATTTCGACAGATAATTGTCAATTCCTCTATATCAATTAAAAAAAGCCCACCAGCCGAAGCCAATGGGCATAACCTCAAGTGTTTGAGCATTTAATTCGTGATATCAACAGTCTTTGTTTTTGCGTCATATACAACTGTAGCTCCTAGCGCCTCTGCTACTGCCCGAGCTGGTGTATAGGTAGTGCCGTTATCAAGCACACCGTCAGCTACCTTTTTTCCGTTCACGTTAACTGTCACCTTTACATCTTTATTCACAACTGCAACTCCTAACTTAAGCTTGTAATCAACCAAATTCTTGAACGCTGTCCACCCCGTCCACTTCCCACCATCATACATCAAACGAGGACAAATCTTACCACTCCAGTCAAAGTGCCGCCGAAGCCGATCTATGCCCCACCCACGCTCTTTGAGCATCGATGCAACCAGTTCAGCAGCATTATCTAAAGCCTTTGCATAATCGCCACTCTCGCAGATCTCAATGCCTATGCTTGTACGATTACCGGATTTAATTCCACTACCGTCACCCGAGTGCCATGCGTTTTCCGTTAGTGGGATACACTCCACTGCTTCTTTACTATCAACCACTATATGAAATGATGCTTGCCGATCGTTAGAGGGATTAGTTAGCCATGAGCGCTCATTAGCAGCTGTACTGGATGGATTACCTGTGTTATGGATAGTTATTGTTGTCGCTACCATTGTAAGCGAAGGACGACGATTACAGGCTGTTTTTAATGGTACATGATCCTTACGATAAATCATTATTGATCACCGCTTTTCTTAGCCTGCTTAATAAGCTGGTTTCCGTATACAGCTACAGCCCCACATAGGATACCTTGTATAAAGCTTGTAATTACAAACCCTAACATCAGTACAGCAAATACAATGGCGACCAGCGTAACAATATACACAATGCTCCAGTCCGGTACTTTTGGCGTTTGTTTTAACCAATAACCGATAATCCAACAAACTACGACAACAACCATTAATTCAGGATTAATAAACTCCATAACTGCATTCCATTCCATATTAATTCATCCTCTCTATTCTTCGATTTTGTCCAAGCGCTTATGGGCTTGCTTGGTAGATTCTTCAACTCGTGTTACTCGCTCAGAGAGTGCATCCGTCCGTTGACCCTGCTGTCTGACATCAGCTCGAATATCGTCCACACCACGTTTGATGTACTCGACATCTGTACGTAACACTGCTCCGCTGCCAGCCTCTTGCGCCACATCTTTTTTAAAAGCAGATGTTCTGGTTACCCACCCTAATACAACACCGCTTACTGCTGCTACTAATGCTGTGATCGTTGTAATCTCCACTACCTTCCCCCCCTTATATAAATAGCCCCCGGAGATCCGAGGGCAAAATAAAAACGCCTCAATGGGCGCCGACTTTATTTATTCTTCTTCTGTAAGGAATTCAAGTCCGCTATCAACCAGAATTTCTTTAACTCCCGGTCTCAAAGTAGATGGAACCTCGACATATTTGGTCTTACCTAAGATTACGCGCTGTGCGAAAAACATAGCCATCATGATGTCACCCCCTTTCCTCTTTGACATGAACCAGTAAAAAATGCGCGCTATCATTGGTATATCTGCATTGCCATTTCAGCAATGATGTCCTCGATAAAATCTGCACGTTCAGTTATTGCGTTGTTCTGTGCTTTTAAGAGCATGTTCTCTTTTTTTAACATCTCAATTTCTGAGAGCTCACCAGGCTTTGTCAACTCCGCAATCTCTTCTGGTGTTAAGCCTTCGACCCAAAGGTTATCAGGTTGTACTGGAGGTGTGTAAACTGGCTCAGGACCTTGTTTCTCACCCTCCGCCCATTGCTCCCGCCAATCATGCAGCTCGTCGGCATAGTCGCTCTGTGCCTCTAGTACAACGTCCTGCCACGCATTCCATGCAACTAAATCAAAGTGTGGCTTATATAGTCCAGCAGGTACAGGTACAGCCACACGATAGCCGACAAGCACTGGCTCCGGTGTTTCGTTTGCTGGCGTGTCGTGATCGTACTCGGACGTCGGAATCTCATAAAGCGGCGTGACTCCGAACTCAGTATCAGAGACAATCGTCACGTCTGTGTATAGCCCATTCATATCTGTTATGATTGCTTCTTTCATCGTTTTACGCCTCCTTAATTGACCGCCAAGAACGGCGGAATGTTATCGAGACTTAGCCATGTTGTGCCTCCAGAATATGGGGTTACACGGCCTTTATAGTCCACCTCGACATTGCCGATTAAAACACCACTGCCGTTATTGGATACGGATATTGACTCGATGCCGGCTGTTGCTGATGGGCGATATCCAGGCGGTAACGTCAAGATTGGCGACCCGTTGACCCCGCTCTTAACCATGCCCCTGATATGCACAAATCCAAGCGTGTCTTTGTAATAGTAAGGTGCGTTGCTGCTGCTATACGTCTCCCATCCATTAAGCAATGTCGGTGTTATCTGCGCCGGTACGTCCTTCTCCGCTTTCTTAGCCTCAACCACGGATACTCTCGCCAGCGCTTCCGTCACCCCATCGGTCAGATCACGTAACTGCGCCTTCTCGGAGGCTGCGTAGAATCCTGTAACTGAAGGTACTGGTGATTTATCCAGTTTGATATATGAGACGCTATAAGAGGCAGATGGATCATACATAGCAGGCGGCTGATTTGCGCGAGAATTTCCGTATCCCGCAGTCGTCGCTTTTTCTATGATCCATGCCCCAACTCTTGAATCTTTAAAAACATTGAGTATCTCACGTGCTTTATTTTTAAGTCGAGAGTCTCCACCTGGTGAGTATAGACTTGGATCATTATTGATATACCAATTACCTGTATCTGTTGATGGGGTAACTCGCTCACGGCTTACATATCCACTACCTACTTCTATAAAGTTATCTCCCTCAAGTAGTGATAGGCTACCGTCTTCTTGGACTGCTTCCGTCGTTACGGCTGCAAGACGGTATAAGAGTTGATATGGTGTCCAGTTTGGTACGGCCGTCGTAGGTACAGTGTTTGTATTGCCCTCATAGAGGTTACTCTGATATCCCCACACTTTTGTACCTGTTCCGTTATATGGATTGGTGGATCCAGACAATGCCATCTTCCACCCGTTAAAATACGCTTTAATCTCGTCCACACTCGGTGTATAGGAGTCTCCCCAACCGGAGTCTGAGGAAGCTATATTGAGATAAAAATTCGCATCTGACGTTAGTTGCCTGTAAGTATCCGCACCAGCAGCAAACACATTTACACTTGAAGGAGTATTTACTAGGCTTATACCGTTGTACTTAGTTACAAAACCAATTAATCTGTTATCTCCTGCAAAAGTTGCAGCAAGCTTCGGCAGCTTGACAACTTTATAACCTGTAGCAGTCCCATGATATTCCCACGGCAAAGTTCCATCCGCAATCAACTCACGCCATAACCTCGTTACCTCATACCGCCCGTTAACCTCACGCAGTATATCCGGTTCGCTGCCATCCGTTGGGTTAGCGTGTAACTCTACTCCACCAAAGGCGATAAGGCTGTCTTCGCGCGGTTGGAACTGTGTGGCTGCGTTGCCAAGTTCTAATTGAGGGTTAGAATAAACGAAACTACCTGCGGTTGAATTTGTTGTAGCAATATAAATAATCCCACTTGCTGGTGCAGTAAATGAAGTACTCGTCACACCATTAGTGCTAGCTAAAATTGTTCCTGTACTATTAGTATCAACAATTAAAAAGTATGTGACGGTACTTGCAACATCTCCCTGTGAAAAGGTGTAGCGTTGTCCAGGTATAACATTGAGAGTTATATTACTGCGTTGAGAACTGCCAGTTGGATTAGCAATTAACTTATAGGGTTCCGCTACTTTAGCGTATACATGTAGTACCCATGCTTGATCTGAAAATGGTGGTATCAAATTCCGACCATACCGTTTTACCCATAACCCATCTACTCCATTAATACCAGGAGGGACGAAAGGCCAGCGTTGTGCAATTTGATCCGATGTCATGCTGTCGAAAGAAATGTAATCAGACGCCGATACTTCGATTACACGAAGGCTATCGAACTGTACCCACCCCACGGTTCCTAATCCATTATAGTTGTATAAACGTAGGATGATAGTTCCCGATGTTGTCGGCATGAATTTAACTGAGTGTGTTTTTGTTGCGGCAGAAGTTACAGAGGTGGCATTGATTATTGTACTTGTTCCACTCGCAGCAGCGAGATGTGCGAGCGAGGTACCATCTGTTACAACATCCACGAGAGCCACATAGCGTTTACCAGACTCAACCGTAATATTACGCTCTAATCGTCTAGGTGTCCCCGTATCAGCTGCAGTTGAAGTGATACGTTGTGCCTTACCGCCATTTATCGACACTAGGGATGGCGTTGCTCCGTAAAGCGTAGCTGCCCAACCGTCGGCCATTCCGTCCGAGTTACTATCTGTTTTAAAACTGTCAGATAATAATGGCATTAACGTCCTTCCCTGTACCTTTAATCCTTGTAGTCTAGCGTTCTTTGTTGCGTTTAGAATTTGCTGACCCGCTGCTAAATTGATAGAAGTGAGAGATTCAGTATTCAACCTGTTATTAATCGGAAGCACTGCTGCATCTGCTTTAGTCTGAGATCCTGTTGTTGTTTCTTTGGCGTTCCATGTCACCTTTTCAGTATCCGTTGCAAAACGATGTGTAGCATCCTCTACAACTTCAGATCCGTTAACGTTTCCCCAAGATATGCTCCCAGCTGTTGTTCCAGCTTTAAGTACTTTGCCATTGTTACTAGTACCCGTAGCTGGTACGTGTTGATTACCATCTCCTGTAGGATGTGTATAATTATTAGCTCCGGTAGCTACTCCAGACAATTTTGTCTTTTCCGCTGTCGTGTAATCATTGGTAGATAATTGCTTGCCGGATACCTTATCTACCTTATTACCAACTGTTGTGTCTATTTTATCCCAGTTATCATTGAGCATAGTATCGATGTTAAAAGTATCATTACCATCGGTAACTGGGTTAACTTTGAGTAAATTCAAATTGGGTGTATTACTGGACAACAGGCCCACCTCCCGCAAATTTATTTAATAGCGTCTGCTGCAATTGGTTGATTGTCATGATCTTATGCACCTCTTTGATAAGCAAATAACGGTAGGCATAAGACAAAATCATATGAGCCGGTTTGATATCCTCTAAAGCTTTTTTAAGGTCATCTATGTTAATTGGCACACCCAATGTATCAATAAAGGTAATCACGATCTTATACTCAACTGGAGATACAGCCACATCAACTGTGCCGCCGTCATATGCCTGTGCTACATTCTTAATCATGTCTCCGGATACCTTACCAAATCCGCGCATTTTTGAAATGATCACAGACCGCCGTTGGTCACTAGGTTTGTTGGTATCGACTACGATTTGTAATTCCTCTTCGTATCTCCCTAATGCCCAAGTAGCCGACTCCGGGAATGCTTGGTTCAATAATTCTTCAACCCGTGTGCCAAGGAGATCAAACTCTGGTCCTTCACCGTTCATCAGCTCGTTCATTTCGAGTATGTCAGCATAATATGCCGGGAGATAATTTTTTAAACGGTCAGTCCCATTCATGTTACAGTCACCGTCCCAAGCACTGCTACAGCATCATCTGGTATCTGAATATTAACTGTTTGATTGTTTACTTTCAGATTTGTATAATCAATCACCGGTGGTATATCTAATATTAGACTCTGTATCCGGGTATAACGGACTAACGAGTCAGTAAAGGCAAGAGTAGCCAGATAATTCCTAGTCGCTGTCTCCAACTGCGTTTTTACTTGATCCGTTGTAGCTCCACTTGCAAGAGTCACACTCACCGATATATTAATAGGAAACTCAGTAGCCCCAACTACCGTAACAACTGCACCGATCGGAGCTACTCCTTCACCCATCCCGTCCTTTGTCGGATCAATGAAATTCTGAACAGCCTCTACAATGGCTGTCGATGGTTTTCTCATATCATTGTTTAGCAACACTACCTTAACGGTACCAGGTCCATTCCATAGAGGAAACGCCTTAGCCCGACCAACACCGCTGATTTCCCGAGCCCATTGCTCATATTGGTATCTGTTACCGCTGGTGACTGGTTTGGTTATCCGCTCCTGATACCTCTCGTAGAGCGCTTTATCCGTTTCCCGGTCAACTCCGGCAACAAGCAGTTCTGTCAGTTCTGCCCGAGCTAGGTTATTAATAAAATCAATTGGCAGTAGTGCCCCGAATGTTTGATTTCCAGCAGATCCCACAGTTTCTGACTCCATCCGGTAGTTACCAAGAGAAAGCCTTTCTATTGCCTTGTAGTTGATATCGCCTATTGCAAACCGACTGCCTATCGGGATATCTAAAAGAGCATTGGATGAATTGTAAAACAATCCTCTTAATTGCGCTTTAGTGGCCATCTTTCTGGTAACACCCGACCACGCTACTGCCCGATCTAAGTAATCACCGCTCGTTGTGTCTGCGAAGATCAGGTTTGTATTGATATCCAACTCAACATACATCTGAGCTAATTCCATTGCTGCTGGAGCCATAGCATCATAAATAATGCTACCTTCTCGCTTGTCCAGCCCATCTGGTACCCGGTCTAGCATCCTTTCTAAGATCGTTTCAAACGTTTGATCTTCATACACCGCCATTCACCTCCAATCGGTCTGTATAGTTACCGTAATCACTCTCTACGTCAAACAAGACGAGTACCGCATCGCCATCATAGTTAAATCTAAAGTTGGTTACGGAAACGATACGATCATCCTGAAGTAACGCTTCCCTAGTCCAGCGTTCCACTTCGGTTTCAAACACCGCCCGGCCCCGCACCGCTCCAACATCTGCCTCACTACCGTAATTGTCACTGTAAATCAGGTTTTCAAATCGGATTGTCGAGAGTATTTTTATAACTGCCTGTTTTACGGCATCCAATCCATCCACTACCACGGATCCTATACGCCCATTTACAAGGTCTAGTTTATAAGTAAGACTTGGTTGGGGTGTATCCTCCATATCCTCATTCAGCAGCACGTTATCGCTCTGTGGTATCAAACTCTCACCACCCTATCCATGATTACGTAGCGTTGACCACCTTGCATGCGGATAAGTAAAAGTTTATCTCCGGTAGCTAACGGCTTACGAATTACGTATTCTTGGATTCCTATTGTTATTTTCTGTTCAGATAAGGTTTCCGGAACAATTAAAAAATCCTCCGTAAGTGAAAGCCGATTATCGACCAACACTACAAGAGGATTAATTTTTTCTACAATTCCTAGCTGTACCAGAACTGGACCAGCAGCATTTACCGCTTCAGTGGCAGCGCGTTTTATCGCATCTATCATGATCACACCAACCTTAGCTCTAAGTCCATGGTATGTACTCCACCTTCTTTCTTATGAGTACATTCATCGACTAGGAAGAATTTATTTATGTTCATTGCGTTGATATATAAATTAACGTAGCATCCTGCACGCATTCGGTAATCTCCAAGGGCCTCTATACTAAGCGTCCGCTTCTCTCGATTCTTCATGAACAGTTGCTGAGTTAGTTGCTCGGTAATTTGAGCCTGATTCAGATTCTCATCTACTGACTCGTAGAGTTGTAGCAATCCCCACTTAGCAATGCTGGCGCTATCTTTGGTAACGTAAGTTTCCCGCTTACCAGTCTCCTTGTTGTCTCTGTACAATACAATTTGATTGTATGTCTCATCGTCAATGTTGCGGCTGTAAGAGTAATCCGTCATGAGTGAATCATCACCCACCACAAAAGGAAAGCGCATATTAGAAGCATTACGTATCGTCAAGCTCCCAAAATCGTCAAAGAATACGAAGTTGGTCCCGTAGTTAATCAGGGTCTCATCTAACGCCATGCAGATCATATCGATAAACGTTTTATCGTCACGGATCTGGGAAGGAATAATGTATTTTGTATCTTCCAGCGTTCCGGTCTTGAGCTGCATGTCTTGAGCGATCTTTTGAACTACCTGAGTTGCTGTCTGTTTCGTAAATACATAAGTTCCGCTATTCATCAGATACCGGATCTGATCATAAGCAAGGATGCTTATTTCTTCTGTCTTGCCAGTTTCAATACTGAAAATATATCCATAGAAAACCCTATGTCCCTCATCTGTGTATCTAACCACATCACCATTGTTCAGTTGGAATTTTTTATCTTGCCACGGGCCATGGTCTACAAGGGTGAATTCTAAGGATGCTGCCTTACCTATACGGATTGTCTTCCAAGATATATCAGTAACGATGCTGGAAACATCCCAGACGGCGCCATTTTTATTATCGATCAATAATTCCATGTATCATCACCCCGGTAGCTTCAGAACAGAGCCGATTTTGAGTGTCTTCAGCTGCGCATCTGTTAAGCCGTTTAACTTCTGAATCTCTTTCCACCGACTACCGTCACCAAGTTCTCTTTTAGCTATCTTCATCAAGGTGTCCCCGGATTTGATGGTAACTGTTTTAGACTTGGTACGTTCATCTGCGCGTTTCGCTGGCTCTTTCTTAGTGGTGGTTGTTGTACCAGCTGGTGTTGTATTTGTCTTCAACGTCACCTTTTTAGCAGCGTAAAAGACATACTCCTTCAGGCTGATTTCATATTCAAAATCGCCCGGGCTCCCGGCAACCTCTTTATAATTAAATTCTTCGATACTGGCAGCAATATTTATTTTGAGACCCGTTGACGTAAAAATAAACCGGATCGGCTTGCGCTTGTTCATCCAGGTTTCAATTAATTGGATGTAGTCCGCGGGTTGCCCCCAGTTTTTTGATGATACATAGCTTGGTACAGTACCACCGACTGCGATAGCCGGAAAAAAACTACTAAAGCTAATCTCTTTCAGCTTAGCGGCCTTGATTACATTAATTTCACCAAGATCCGTTATATCATAAGTCTCTCCGTCACCTTCCCCACCAATCTCTATTTCTTCCGGAAGGACGGGGATTTCAAACCATATTGCACGGTTGTTAAAACTTAGTTCGATGCTGTAGTCATTAGCCATAGACTCACCTCCGATTTATAGAGGAATAACCCCTTTATTGTCGAATATTGGTAGGTGTTCAGTCATACCAACTATTCATGAAAGGAGTTGAATATTATTAATATTGATCTGCAGGAACTTGAAAAGGACATCTTAGAAAATTTTTTCGAACTAAATGTCGATGATAATTCCAATCCTGAACTAACACGACAGATAGCCGAAGTATCCGCCCGGATTGTAACAATTGCTCTTTCTAGGCTTTCACATTTACAGAAGGAGTCAGAGTGACAAAGGGTTTAGAAACTTCGCTGTAAATTCGTGAGGAAGAAGATATAATGTCTTCCTCCAATCGGCGAGATACGGAATTAATAATTTCGTTCATCGATCGTTCATTCTGAATGTTTATCGAAACATTGAAGGTCGTTACTTTGGCGACCTTCTTTTTATGCGCATGGCGTCTTAACATTGGCATTCCCTCCTCTTAGCTATATACTCCCTTGGCTGTACTCACGATGTCCTCATTAAGCTTCTTTGTGATTTTACTAACGATGGAATCTACATTAGTCTCATTGTGTACTGGTCCTGTCTTCACTTGGATAGTAGGTGTCAATGTTACGAAGTTTTGGATATTCTTCATCTCAGCAACATCACGCATAACCTTCAGATCCTCTTTAGAGATGTCGATTGGCTTCTCTACTTTGCCGACTTTATCAACTTTTTTAAGCTTATTCTTTTTGTCATTATCAGTCGCTGAACCATTTCCCGCACCGGTATGTGTGGAATCCCACTTAGAGAAATCATACCCTTCTGCAGCTTCTTTATTTTTATTTTGCTTGGCTAATTCCTCTGCTTCCTTGGCTGTTTGATCTTTGGCTCGTTTATCCGCTCTATCTTCCAGCATCTTCTGTACTTTGGCTTCTCTCTCAGCAGCAGTTTTGGCAGCGCCATTCTCAGCAGCGGTTATTTTCGCCGCTCTTTGTTGACGAGCTGCTTCTTCTTCAGCGGCAGCTCCGGTTGCAAATTCAACATGCCCAATTGCTTTTATGCTGACGAACTTTAATCCGTTCAGTTTTTCGATAAGTTTATTCAACCTATCTATTGCTCCGTTTGCTAAGTCTTCCATTAACTTAAGAGATTCAACTTTCGCATATCCGAATGCATCAGCTATTCCGTATCCAACCTTCATGAAGAAGATGGGAACCTGGTCGAAAAAATTAAGAATTGCATTCCACGCCCTCATCATACCGGCGGCAAATTGGTCGTTAGTTTTCCACAAATTTATTAACCACTTAACAAGGAAATAAATAGCTGCTACCACAGCGATAATAATAACGATAACCCATGTGAGAGGATTCGCTAATATCGCAGCATTCAAACCAACCTGAGCACCAGTGGCAGTCGTTGTCGCAGCCGCCTGTGCTAGTGTTGCTCCTGCGAGGTACGCTTGTCTCGCTTTAGCGATACCCATTAACAAATTTTGTATGCCCATAACAACGTTTGAGGCAATGACTACACCTTTCCATAAAGCAAACGCCCCTGCAAGCCCTGTTATTATAGGTGCAATGGTCGTCCAGTTAGAGGAAAAAAAGTTATAAATCTCTGTAGCTATATCAAGGACACGAATGGCATTTTGAACCACCCAATCCAGTGCTGTGCTCAGGCCATCAAAAAAGGGCTGGAATGTCCCGTCTTGAAAGGCTGTATTGATCATAGATATTAGCGGCATCAGACTCTGAACTGCAGCACCGCCTGCATCCGCTAAAGTTGAACGTAAGTTATTACCTAATACTTCAACCTGTTTGGCAGGGGACGCCATCATGGTGTCAAATGCTTTTTGACCCATTTGCTGCTTCTCCAATAACTGGTCGAACGCCTTGATGAACCCCTCCATATTACCCGCCTTACCGAGGTCATCAATGTTAAAAGCCCGTATATCGGATTTACTCATGTTAAATCGTTCAGCTAGAGAAACGATATCGCCACTCATAGCCTCCTTGAGCGCAAAAGCAGCACCCTCTATCCCATTCCCTGCACTATCAAAGGCATTAAGCCGCTGGGCGAGATTGTTCAGCTGAGATAACTGGTCTGTATTTTGAGTCGTTGAGAAAAAGGACAGCGTGCTTTGTAGCGATTTAGTTACATCCTGACCAGCTGCCAGCGCTTCATCCTTGAATTTATCGAACATCGCTTTCCCTATCTCAGCATCTCCGGTACGTGCCTTAAACATATCCTCCATCTTCTGTTGCTCCATCGCCCCGCCAACTGTCTTTTCGAAAAGAGCCTTAGCGCTCGCCAGTGACAGGTAAGCAGCAACTAAGCCTTTAATATTACTAAGCCAAGCTGAGCTGCTTTTACCAGCTTCACGTACCCTACCATTAACCCGAGATTGCAAGTCCGCTATTTGCTGTTCTAGTCTAGCTATACGTTCAAGCGCTTGCCGTAGTCCATCAGCATCAGAAGTACGTGTGCGAAGTTGGCGTGTAACTCTGATAAGTTGCAAAACTAGCCGTTGTAAGTTAACAAACATTGCTTCAAGTGATCGTGGAAGTTCAATCCTGATGCGTGCTTGAATATTACCGAGCTCCGAATCAATCTGTCTTCTGATGGCAGCGATCTCAGAATTAATATCTGCTGTATTAAGGCGAATTTTGAGAATAGATTCTTCTCCACCTAATTGCTGCCGAATAGTTGTGAGTCTCTGAAGAATCTCACTAGAATTAATACTAATTCTTATTAGACTGCCAGTTCCCAAAGCAGCTATTTGCTGTTTAATAATATCTAGGTTATGAATAACATCAAAAGCACTAATTCTTAATGTAATTGGATTTTGTACTTGTGATTGCAAACGAGCCATAAGTTGTAGCGTTGATGCAAGTACAGTATTCACCTGCGCTAACCGTTGGCTGAAAGCATCGTTCAGAGCTAAACTGGCGGCAATACTATTCATACAAACTCTCCTTTCTGAGAAAATAAAAAAGCACCCCTTTCAGGAGTGCCTTCCGTTGATTCAAATTTATAATTCAACTATATTGGAGTTCTTTGTTCTTAAAGTTAACTCATCTGCAATTTTTCGAGCGTATTTGATATCTCTGGGTTTGGTCGTAGCGTTATCTGTTTTAAACGAAGCAGAACTAACCTGCCCAGACTTATTTATATAACTAATTAAAAGATAGCATGTCATCCAAATACCACCATTTGGTGCGGGGACATTCTCAACTTTAAATTGAGCATCTTTTATTTGTGAAACGTCAATTGAAAAACTTGTTCCTCCGCCATCAATATTTAATTGGGTGGAATCCAGTTCAATTTTGCAAAGATTCCTTTCCGGTAAAGGCAGTCCATCTACGTGATATAAATTCACAGTTATAGACTGATTCTTTTTAGAATCACTTTTCTTGAAAAAACCCATTCTATCACTTCCCCTAAAACATTTTTTCTATATTCTACCACAGCAGATGGAGGGTTGTGATCATTTTTTACGAACTTTGGACTTAGCTGCATCCTTTTTCTCTTTATCGATTCGAACCAAGATCATAGCATAAATTGCAGATCTATCTGGCTTGCTCATTGCCATTAACTCATGTGGCATGATATGAAGTTCGTGGAGGGCGTAGTAAGCCAAGTTAGCCTCACTATCGCCCTCCTCGATTAGTTTTTTACATCTTCAACCAGTTCATTAATATCCTGATCAAAGCCATTTAAGGTTTGAACCTGATCAGTTAACTTGGTAAACTCTCCTGGTAGCAACATTTTGCGCACCAGAGCCTCAGCACCTTTTACCCCGTATGTCTCCTGTAAAGCTGCGTCTTTCAGGTTAGGATAGACAACAGTTGCTGTAACCAATTTAGCGACATACTCATTTGGATCAGTCTCAGAAGTATATTGTCCATACTTAGCCTTTGTACGTTTAGTTGCTGCCTTGCGGATCTCTTGATTTTCCGCCTCAGTGATACTACGTAGCTTCCAAGGTATCGCCTTTCCATCTTTATCTTTAAATCTAGGAGAGACTACGAAATCCTCTGTAGTCTCAACCGCTGCGTTTTGTGCGTAGAATGCTGAAAAATCGCTCATATTATTAATTCCTCCTGAAATTTGGTTTAATTGGCTGGTGGGTTAAATGCTTGACCCATATCAATATCCTCAAAGGTAAAATCAATATCCTCTTCTAGTGCATCAGACTCTGTATCTAGTGATACCATAACCACACTATCAAGATTCACGCCTAGTAGAGTAATTGTTTGAGACCCAATGGTAGATCCCGGATCTTCATTAGTTACCGTAATATCAAAGTTGGTATCTCTACCCGTTTTGATATAATCGATCATTAACTGGCGGAAACGACTTGTTACATAATAAATCGTCATGCTGCCGGTACCCGACCATCCAGTGGTTTTGTGCTGAGTACCACGGCGGCCTAATGTTTTAACTTCAGCCTTTTCCTTCTCTACGGAAGCTTCCAGCGTTTTGATATAAAACATTTCCTCAACCTGGCCGTTAATTGTGGCGTAAGCCCGCCCCTCTTGTCCGCTGATCGTGTCATTTGCTTTTAAGAACGACATCTATCTCACCTGCACTTTCATATATACTTTTTCGATACTGTCTACTGGCTGGATATTAACTTCGACATATATAGCATCTGAATCATTGCCAGGAGATACAGTGATATCCGTCTGAGCATCAAAATTTTGAATGGCATCAATACCCTGCAGGTTATCCAGATAGATCACAGCCTCTTTGCGAAACAGAGCTCGGCCATCAACATTGTTTGATACCTTACCGATGTAAAATGATTCAAAGATGCGCTTCAAATCATTCGCAATACCATCCAACACACGGAGCACACGGTTTTTTTGAAGTTGTTTTCCCTTCTTTGGAGTGTAAGAGAGGAAAGTATTAATATCCTGTTCTATCACAGCCCGATTAACGGAAGGGGTAAAGACAAATTCTCCGGCTTTCAGAGCTGCTTCAATTTGTGTGCTCGTATACCTTGGTGCCACATCTACAGCATCGTCGTATGCCGAATAAGTAAGAGACTCATTCATCTCAGCTGCTGCCGAAGCACCTGCTACCCAAGCAGTAGCCTGGGCTGCTGTAAGTATGGTCCCGTCTGAAAGTACCACGCCATTCTTGACGCTGATTACACCTTCGAAATCGGCTACAGGGTAGTTCTCAAGTGCTGCCTGTACCTTTTTACCTTCTGACTCTCTCAAGCGCCGTACAAAGGCAGCATATACCGCTTTGAGTGCATTGTCCGTGGATGTCAGTGCCACTGTCTGGAAATCGTACAGTTCTAGTGCAGCTAGATATGCAGTATGATCCGCATTAGTCACAGTGCCATTTGCTCCGCCAATCAAAGGAGCTCCTGCATTTGCTGTTAGTGTGCCGGTCCCACTCCATATAATCCAGTCATTCGGGATAAGCCCCGCAATATTAGCGACTACCTGCGTGTCCACTACTGCGTTATCTAGCAGTGTTTTTACATCAAACTTGCTACTATCATCAATGTTGGTTTGTACGACAACCTTCAGCGCATTACCTCGAATGCCACCATATCTTGCTGTAGCTACCAAGGTCCCAACTGTGACCGTTGACTTTGTTCCGTCATTGAGTTTGTACAGCAACACTGTCCGAGCTCTTTTAAGTGCCTCACGCACCAACAACAGCTCTGGGGCTGTAATGTCATAGCCAAGCGTTTTGAATGTATCCTCACCAGCTATAATCGGTGTGATGACCTTAGCCGCTCCCCATGGGAGAGTTAGCGCTAAAGAGGTTATTCCCCTGCTGCCAACCGTACCCAATGCCCCGCCAGACGTTTCCACGTTAACATATACACCGGGTCTTACTTTATTTTGAGTGGTCCATGTTCCACCGGCCATAATCTATTCAACCTCCTTGTTCTTAAAATCATCGATCACTTGTTGCGCCTCAAAAGCTGTATACAGTTTTTCTGGCTCCAACAGCGCCGATAGGACGTCTTTGTCTTGATATGAATACTTAGCAGAGGCTAAGAACTGCTCCTTGGTAAATGACCCCTCAATCGGTGTCTCAGCTGCCTTAATGCTTTTCTCACTCACTTAATACCGCCTCCTTGCTTCATAGTCTGCATTTTAATATCCGGTGCTTTATCCCGGATCAGGTGAACATTGTACTCAACGAAGAAATGCAATACTCCATCCACTATTTCATGCCTCATACCTGTTCCCCGGTAAAGCCCATCATGCCCAGTTACATATTCCAACTCGGAATACAATTGTTCAGATATTAGCTCGCATTCTTCTCGGGGAGCCGCTGATTCCTGTTGCGGGAAGTAATGAACGTCAAAGGGATTGAAACGCTGATAGCGCCGGTTAACCCCTCGGACCTGACTACTTTCCAATAACAGCACAAAAAAGCACGGCTGCTGCATGCCCTGCTCCACTGCTTCGTCATAAACCGGATACTCCGGAGTAAATAACGATAGCTTTTTTATGAGTGCGTTTTTAATATCCTGCATATTCACCGCCCCATATGCTTCTCCATATATTTTTTCAGCTTCCGCTCCATGATCCCTGGTAACTCTCTCTTAAGTTCCTGCTCGGACAGTGTCAGCATGAATTTACCGTTAACCCAACCTGTCCGTAGTCTGGTAACATGGCCGTACTCTACATAGAGGGCATATTCTACATTGTTGACAATCTCAACGTGTACTCCGCCTCCTGGGAGTCGAACCAAATCACCAATTTGCCAGCCTCGTCGTAAGTCTCCCGTTTTGACCGGGGTACGTGCTACGGTTTTAGCTAGCAATCTCCCGGCAAGTTCGCGAATACATTCCTCCATAAACTGTGGAAACTCATTTTGCATCCGTTGAAGGTTCTTCTGAAGCTTCTTAACGTCCTTGAAGTCAAACTTACCCATACTCATGCGTTCAGGACCTCTTTTAGCTTAATCTCCTGATGAGTAGCATATCTAAATGCCTTACCCGTCTGCTCTCCTTTGAACTCCATGCCGTTCTGCTGAACCGTGATTCGGCTTCCTGGCTTGATAGTTACATCAGGAGAGATAAACAGCTTAGCATCATAATTGACCTGATCCGCTGTCACTGTTTGTGTGGCAGCAGGTAAGGATGACTGAGAGAGTCCACACGGTTCATTAGCCAAGACAATGATAGGTTGCTGTTGTGTTTTACCGGTTACTGGATCTTTTACATCCTTCATTTCCGATATAGTACATAAGCCTTCATAGGTGCTCTCAATAGCTGCTCGCTCTGCTGGGATATTACCAAAACTGACCATGTTACCACCTCAATCTGCGGAACGCTTGCAACTGAGCCGCATAATTCCGAACGAAAGCTGCTCCAGGTCCGACCGTAACCGTAGCCTTAGCGGATCCGAAAGCTGTTGTAACATCCCCACGCTTGATGCTAGTAACTGCTGGCGCGGTCTGTTCGAATTCTGTTGGGTACTTCGTCCGGTAGTAATCCTCAGCTATATGCAGAACCACATTATCCAAGGCTTCTGGAATAGATGGTATGTTGCAATAAGTTTTAATCTCCTGGACGATAGTTTCCAAAACAAACAGCAGCCTACTATCCTTACTGCTATCTTCAAACGGTATCAGTAGTAATTGTTTCAGTCGAATTAGATACTTTTGGATCTCCTCCGGCATCTGCTTCACCTGCTTTCAAGATAACTGCAAGCACTTCCTTTATCTTCGAAGCTTCGCCCAAGTCAATACCATGTTCCTTAGCATATTTCTTGAGTGCTGGCAGTTTCATTTCTTCCAGCGGCAAATTCTGCTCATCTTCATCATCATCTAATTCAGGCACATCTTCACGGCGGATTACTCCATCTTTAATCAGGGATTCTACTTCACTAGGGAGGATCAAAATCTTATCACTAGCCTTATAGAATTTCCGATTGTATTTCGCTCCAGTTATCAGTGATATTTCGATTCTCTTATCTTCAGACACTCTCATCACCCTTTCAAAGAAATAGGAGAGGCATAAGCCCCTCCTTAAACCACTTTCGCAATAAAAATATTGTCGATAGTTTCAAATGATGGCAGCGTGATTGCAGAAACGATAGTTTCCACACTTACTGGGTGTGGCTGCTTAATTGTTGTGATGGCCACACCTGTATTCACGATAGATACTTCTGCACTTGTTGCCCCGCTCATAAGATCAGCTTCTTCTGGAGTAGTACCATACCACGTTTTACCCAAAGCTCCGTCTGGAATCAGTGTGAAATAATCGTCTGGATAGAATTGGTGTGAGCTGCCATCTTGTAGAGCATATTTCTTGTTGTAAACCGCAACCGTCAATCCCAGTTTGGACTCCAGGTATTGACGCATCAGTGCATCAGTCATGATGATGTTTAGCCCGCCAAGAGGATTCATATCCAAACGCACCTTTTCATTAGCTAGAATGTTATTCCACGTCTTACGAGTAACGATGGCCTTTGTTGGACGCACACCTTGCTCATCTTCAATCGTGTCCTGCCATTCTTTGATGTCTCCCACGATATTAGCTGTTGGATCATCCCATTTATCTGATCCTGTAAGAGTGGTCTTATGCCCAGCCTTCATGTTGTAGTCATAATCATAGTCAATCCGATTGGCCGTGATTCTGATTTTACCCGATGATAACAATTGCATACGCATGCGCTCAGCGTTAACCTCTGCACCGCTAACCAAACTAGCTCTATCATCGTAAATTTGAGTAATCAAAGATTTTACATATTCGCCGTTGTTCGAGTCCAAAAGTCTTAGCAATTCTTGACGATCTTTCTCTTTTAACAGCATAGCCTCACGGAAAAACGGCATCTCTGTTTCTACCTTTCCGAATCCGATTCGATCTCTCAGAGTTGCTTTAACATCGAATTCCGATGGCATCAAGGCTACAGGCAGTCCTCCTGCTCCTTTGATCCAACCAATATCTAAACCGAGCTTTTTTGCTGATGGAAACAACGTTGCTCCCAGATATGGAATAGCGTTTGATGGATTAGCCGCAATATAAGCCGCAATCTCTGGAGCTCTTACTAAATCTTGAATGTTAGGCATAATTATTTTCACCTTTCCTTTCTTAGACGATAAATGTGATCTGCTTCAATGCTGTCAGTTCTTCAGCAGTAGGAGCAGTCGGGATTTTATTTTTATTAATGAACGCATGAATGAGCATCGCCCCTGGTGCTGGACCACTTGTTACATCCGTATCATTCAACAGAACACCTTCAGCATTGGATACTCCAGTAGTGGTTGTAGCCTTGACCGCCAGTTTAGTATCATCAGCAATCACACCGCCACCTAGAATAGTTCCAGCTGGCACAATCTTTTTACCATCAGCGTTAGCTGTAACACCTGCATCGCTCACCGTGACGGCAATTGCTACATAGTGATCTGGGAATTTAAGAATTTCTTTCTTATTCCCATAGGTAGTTTCTTTAAATTTACTCATTTTGTTTATCCTCCGTTCTTATTTAAAGTAGCTTTCTCGGGCTGTATCCAACCCTTCATTGCCTTTAGTAGATTCAGCCAATTGTTTACCGAAGCTACCGACCTTCTCATCGCCTTGTTCACCCTTGGATTGATCCTTGCCATCCAATAGAGAGGTCCCTTTAAACTTGAACCCTCCACCGCCGCCTTTATCCTCGGTTTTAAACAAGTAGGCATCCGATGTTTGTAGACCCTTAAGTTGCTCTTCTAAGCCGACCACTTTACCGTCATCACCGATGACTAACTTTTCTTTGTCTATAAGCCCAGTAACATGCTTCTCGTTATGCACCTTACCGTTCAACGCGGATGTGATGGCATTGTTCAGGGTCATGTCCTTCAGATCTGCTTCATATTTCTCCTTGGCCGATTTGTTGTCGGCTTGCAGCTGATCTATCTGTTTCTTAAGATCATCTGACAATCCAGCAGTTTTGCTCAAATCCTGTATCTGTTTGTCCCGATCTGCGACATCCTTTTCAGCCTGTTTCTTAGCATCTGAAACATCGTTATACTGCGACTTCGGAACAAAATGCTTAGGTAGCTCCTTGCCAGCATCACCAACAATAGAATCAACCTTCGTATCGTCTAGCCCTGCTGCCTTCAAAATTGCTTTTAACCAATCCATCTATCATCTACCTCCATAGATTTGTATAGCTGCTCTCCAGCTTAGGGAGTGAACCGATATGCTCCGGTTCATGAGCAATATTAAAGGGCCTGCCGCTGCTCTGCGATAGGCCCACTTATGATTACATCGAATTTTTTCACTGCTTCGACTGCGTCATCCCAATTAGCGAAATAGCCTAAATGATGTGACTTCCCGTTAACCCTGCGTTTAGCCCTCCACTTTCCTTTATTTTCATACCATGTAACGCCAGGAAACTTCGAGATTCGTTTCTTTAAATCTGGGTTTCTTACATTCTCTGATTGGGTTACAACTCTCAAATTCACTAGCCTATTATCAAGTGTATCGTGATTGATGTGGTCTACAACCAATCCATCCATTGCCGCAGTTAAATACCTATGAAGCATCACATTTTTACTCGGACCTAAACTTCTATCGTAGCCTAGTACATAATATGATTTTGTATTTTTGTTCCACGATGCTCGGAATGTTCCGTTAAATTCATTAAGAATCTCCAAGGATTTAGTATCAATCAAGGTTTCTATGATGCCTTCACTGGAAGAAACATAAATAGCAGTGATTTCGCCACGAATGTTAAATTTGTTTTTCACATTCACAACTCCTCCCAATATAAAAAGCACCCTCGCATATTGGAGAGTGCTTCATATACCATATTTCTGTTTGATTAATACCCATTTCATAGCTTCTTCACGATTTAACCGCCGCTCTTCTGTTGCATTAGCATCCAAAACACCTACTAGCTGTTTTGGCAGCTTATCACGCTTCTGAAGATACTCAAACCTAACGGCGCTGATCTCGTCCACAAAAGCGTCAAATCGTTCGCCTAGCTTCTCACCTTGCGGGGCAAACTGTTCAGCGATAGCCGCCCTATTCTCTTCTTTAGTTCGCAAGATCATCACTCCTTTGTATATTGTAGCGATTCAAGAAGCATTACTAGCTGTTCCATGGTTAGGTGCTTTTCGTCATAACCTGTGAGTGCCTGCTCAATAGTAAGCAATGCAAGATACGAATCTTCTGCTTTATCAAGTAAACGGTTAATCTCATCTGTACTCAGGTTTATTGGGGCTGACTTCTTCAGGATGTACGTGCTACCTGAATCAACTGCTCTCAACTCCTTGATTCCATTCTTTATGAATGCTAGGACATCATCCCGACTAAATGATCCTCCGGGTTCCCCATCCACTGTAGGGTGGTTATGGGTGACGATGCTCTTTTTAAGTACTTCAGGTGGTTTGATCTTGGTAATATCGACAGATGCCTTATCACCCTTAACATGGATAACCTCACCTTCTTTAGTGAGAGCAATAGCATGTTCTTCTGTAGCGTTCCTGATGGCTTGCTCAGCATCCTTTACATAGTTGCGGACGATATCAGGTTTAGACAGATCGATATTACCTAGTTTACGCGGAATGTCTGGCTGCAGCTTCGGTAGATCCATTTTACTGAGATTAATCAGCGGTGGTGCAGTCTTTCCGGTTTCATCATACCATTTCTCAGGTTCCAGGGTATAGATGCTTTTCTCAGGAATTGGAATATCCTTTGTTGGCCCGCCCGGAATCTCAATAGTAGGTAAGGGAGTCTCTGGTGCTTGCTTACTCGGAGTTTCAACAGAAACAGCCTCTGTAGCTTCAGGAGCGTATTTCTCCGCCCATTCCTTATAGTTGATATCCTCTGGTATGGTCTCAGTCTTACCGTCCTCGTCACGCGCTACCCGAGCTTTAATGTTATCCTCATAGTGCGGGATAGTGGTAGAACGACAATGAGCATGTAGAGGTGGGTAGTTAACATTAACCACCGCATCAACAATAGCAAATACTTTTCCATCCATATCCTGGCACTTAGCAGATGTCTTATTATCCAACGTAGCTGTAAAGCGGTATTCTTCAACACCTAATTCTTTATAACCAGCTAGTCGAGATTGTCCAGCAAAGTAAGCTGATTCTGTAAGAATTAGTCGTGTAGCTGCTTTTTCTGATACACCCATACGATCCTGAAGCTGTTGAATCATCTGTTTTGATGTATCCCCGCGTATAAGTCCTTGAGTAAAGATATTCCGCAGTTCACCATTCAGCCTTACTCGATCAGTCCATATACGAGATGAGAAGTTGCTACCATCTGGTGCCCATGGAGCTGAAAGGATAGCTTCAAGCTGCCGCTTATCCACCTTGGAGAATGATGCTCCTATACCGATACCCTTTTCCAGTTCAAAAATACTTCGATAGTATCCATCCTTGTAGACGTTACCTAATAGCTCTGTTGTACCTGTCAAACGCTTAGCTGACAATACCTCGATATGTTGCTTCATCTGCAATTGGATGGACTCTAAGCGGGTAACACGTACTCTAATGCTGGCATTCTCTAGTTCCTTCATCCAACGCTGATCTATGGCGTTCTCTTTACCGCGAGCAATATAATCCTCAACGGTCCATTTGAATTCTTTGAGCTCGCCTGCTTTGAGAACTTGTTTAGCAGCGGATAAACTAACAATCCCGTTATTATCTGCGAACCGCTGATAGAAATTGTTAACGTCCATCTGGATGGATATCTGAGCCTTGCGGTATTCCTTATTCATTGCCTTTGTGAATGGCACTCCCTTGTTAAGCAGAGATTCATTCAACTGCTCCATTCGCTTTGACCAGTAAGCTTCTGATCTCATTTCTTATCATCTTCTTCCAGCTTAGCATTGCCTTTAGAATCTCCCTGAAGTCCGTAATCCTCCATATCTTTCAGCGCTGCCTTTTCTTCATCAGCCTTGCGCTTAATTTCCTCCTTGGTATTTGTCACCCATGGATGGTTAGCAAGTATGGTTTCATCGGAGACTATACCAACGCTGTTTTTAGCGTCAGTAATAACCTGGGACTCATTAATGACGATATCCCGATTAAACAGGAAATTTACAGTTTCCTCAGAAAAATCAATACTAGTGGTATTCGCAAGATGAGTATTAACGAACCACAGCAACTGTTCAAGAGCTGCCTGAAATTCATTCTCGATATCATTGGCATCCATATCCAAATCAGCATATAAGAATTTTAACGCTTCCCCGCTCGGTGCTGTAGCAAATGAATCTGCTTGAGTATCTACCCCACGGCCAAATTCATAGATATCGTTTCGAGTCATATCCATATGAGTCTTGTACGCTTCCGTGTCGATCTCCAAGTTAAGAGTGTCTACTCCACTGTTATCATCTGCTGACACCTTAACAGCCCGTAGTATGGACAGGTTACGACGGAACTCACCTAAATCAGAGCCCTCATATCCACGGATTACATAAACACTGTTCGGCAAATCCTCCAAGTTATTGCTATTGTCAGATTTTTTTTGATCATACTCATCAATCTGGCTCTTGAGCAATGATATCAGCGGCAGCTCATCCTCGTTGTATTTAAAGCATATGAAGGGGATTCGCTCCCAGTTCAACGCCTTCTCATCTGTCTCTTCCTTTTCATCAATTACAGAGAAGTGGCCGCTATTCCCTCCCGATTCCACATCAGAGATGAGACCGCTTATAGATGGCGTGGGCAAATGGCTGCTGGAGCCAACCACATAACGGTTAACACCCTTAGAATGCCAATACTCAACTTTCTGGATAGTGGTCTTTTTAGTTCCTTGATAGGCTTCGACCTCATACACCCGGATGAGCGCTTGCAGATCAGTGTGAGCAGCGTCCCTCCATAGGGGAATAATCTCTTCTGACGGCAGCATTTTAAACCGGAAATTGCCCTTTTCATCATAGTAAATGTGAAGCCAAGCGCGGCCCTTCTTAATGGACTCCTTTAGCAGGCTCTTGAGCATCCGTTTGAATCCTTTATCAAAGAATCCGCTCAGCATTTCATCGTAGACTTTGTTTTCTGTTTGAATGCTCATTTCCTTACTAAGCAGATACCCCGCTTTCTGGTCAACAAGTTTCCTCAAGAATCCATGAACGATTTTATTATTAGCCAGGTTTTTAGCTTCAATTTGTGCCCCACCATCACCGATGGTCATACGCTTTCGGTCCAGTATGTCGCTCTTATTTCGGTAATACTTCTCCCCGGCAAGCATGTCCTTGCGATCTTGGGAGTTGTACCAATCATCGATTTCCTGTTTGATGATCTGTTCAATCGTCATAGCATTTGCTGCTCCGTCTTCAATGATTTTGAAAACTTCCTGTGTGGTACTCAAATAGGTTTCCTCCTCTCCAATTAATCAAATGAAAATGACGGACCCTTCATATCGCCCTCAAAGGCGTAACGGGTAGCATCAATTGTATGATTGTCCTTATCCTCCAACTTCGCCCGAGGATTGCCATCTGGGTCTGTTTGATAATCGATATTTTCAAACTCCCTAGCAAGGTTCGGTGTTCGCTTCTGATCTATAACGATTTCCTTCAGATCATCCAGCCACTTTTCGCCGTATTCAACTGATCCCGGGCCCTTCTTGGCACCCCTCATCTTTACATCAAGCTGATTACGCATTTCATCAATAGACTTTGGCTCTGCGCTGTCCGCTGTTGTAATGGTAGTGTGATAGCCTTTATTTTTTATTACCTTTGCCAATTCTCTGTTCGAAATCTTCACGCCATATATCTCATCCATGGCGTATATTGTTCGGCGAGTCTTATCATAATGCCAACGGACAAAAGCTACCGGATCGACACCGTACCCCCAGTCATTGCCTTGCCGTATATTATCGAACCTATTAACTTCCTCATCGGTTATAGTTCTGAAAACTAAATTATCGAACGGAACCACCCCACTCCCGATTGCTTTACCGCCATATTCCCAGTCATATTTCTGCTGACTCTTTTTACGAACTTCTTCAGCTTCTTGGACGAATGCCTTTGATATATACGGGTTATCCAGGTAGGTAGAATGATGAACGTAGGTGTTATCAGGAATGAATTGTGACTCATACTTCTTGTTCACCCAGCTTTGTTTCCGCTTAGGTGGGTTGTAAGAGTAATAGAACTCATAAAAAAGACCATCTTCCAATTCTGCACGCAACACAGAATTTTCAATGGTCGAAATCTCTTCTTCAGTCTTGAATTCCGCTAATTCCTCGATCCACATTATAGCTATTGGAAACTTAGATACTTTAATGGATTTAATTTTCAGCGGATCATCGGCGCCTCGGAATATGATTTTATTCCCGCGAGGCAAGTAAATAAGCTGCAGCGGTGACTTTACAACACGCCAATATTGTTCCACTCCTAGTATTTCAATCGCTTCCTTAAGCTGCTCAAACACTGACTCTTCCAGTGTTCGGGCAACCTTGCGGATGACCAGCGCCGTAACCGGGTATTTCATCATGTTTTTAACAACCTTCAGCCCGATATGCGTTGACTTAGCTGATCCGCGACCACCCTTTAAGACATGTCTAAGATAGCGGTGTGAATTGGATGCTTTCCAGAACGAATGAAAGTGTGGGGTAATCTTTTCAGATAAGCGAACCTTAATCATCATCTGTACCAATATCATCAATGATTTGAACGCCTATTTCCCCAGTGATTTGTTTATCCACCCACATGCCATATCGCTTACCAAGCAATTCCAAGGCCTTGATTTTGTCCGCAAATTTGATTTCTCTTTCCACACCATCTGAATCCTGTCCAGGTATGGTTTTTACCTTGACTGAAGCGATAGCGGCGGTATCATCCTCTGATGCATCATCCCGAATAGTAGCATCACTGAAATTCACCACGTCCGGAGCGTTAAGAAAAGCTATTCGGGCTAATTCACGCATGATTCGCTCCTGATTTATACCTGTTCTTCTGGACAAAACTGCCAATCTCTCATCTATACGCGCGCGAATGTGAGGTTTAGAAAGGTTCTCAGCACCTATCTCTTTTGCTGTTTTCACACTATATCCTGCTCGTATGGCCGCTTGTGTAGCGTTCAAATCAATCAGATACTCATCAACGAATTTCTGTTGTTTATCAGTTAGCTTCATGGCATGATCACCCACCTCCAAGTTTAAGCATTAAAAAAAGCACCCTTAGTTGGGTGCTTTTTTTCAATCCAATGTTTCGTACAGTTTATCATTGTACATCCTTACTCTCCATTCAGCATTGACTTCTCCATTAACATATTCACAATCCGACGTAACGATTAATGGAAATACTTTTACTTCCGTTTCTTTTTCATATACCCTGGGCTCTGTCACATTTTCCAATAAGTACAGAAGGCCTTCGCCTTCCTCTGTATAACGTAATGTCGTTGATACTCCTGGATTGTTATTACGAAGTTTTGCGTAGTGCTCCGCATGCTCAGGCATTATAATGCTTGTAACGTATTCTCGAAAGGATACACTGTCAATTCCGGTTTCTAAACTATATTGGCGATGCATGCCAAATATCCGAGCTTTATCCACCTTGCTAATCAGTCTCCAATATTCATCCACATCATCACTAAATATGACCCTCAGAAACTGAAATGCTAGATCAGACTGTTCTTTGGAAATTTGCGGCCAGTTTTCCTGCATACTTTTCATCTCCTCCTCAACATCCAGGATTCGACATAAGATGTAAATTCCCTTCTTTTATTTACAAATCCCCCCACCAATCTTACTATCCATCAACTCTGCAGCTTTTGGGGTTTAGATTATGGGTTATAGCTCTTTTTCCCAATCAATTGCGTTTAGAAGAGTGGCATATTCATCTCTAACATCAACAGAAATCCGTTCATCTTCAATAATCATGCAAATGATTTCTGTTGCTTGCTTGATTGGTTTCAAGTTCATAAAGTTAACTGTTACACTTGCCATAAACAACCTCCTATCATAATGTATACTCCCTGCTGGAATCGAACCAACGACCGCCGAGATATAAGCTCGGAACTCTTACCCCTGAGTTAAGGGAGTAAATAAAAAAGCCGCCTACCGGCGACTAGGATTCTTTAGATATTCTCTTATTGATGTGTAAGACAATTAGGTTAGAATCGATGTCTCTAAAATTAATTTTAGCGGAGTTATTAGACACCTCTTCTACACCTTCCTCGGTGATTTCACCCTTCTTACCATACTCAGGAAGTATAAGGTGGTTTCCATCAAGTTTATAATCAACAACATGACGAACTCCCGCTTTGACTACTTCACCATCATCCGTCCAAATCGTTATATCAATTAACCCTTTACCATCGAATAACTTTTTGACCTGATCTACTTTACTCATACAATCGCCTCCTGTCATCTAATTCAACAAAAGGTGACATATTCCTTTATTTGGTCAAGCTCAATTAACCGTGAGCTCATCGGCTGGCGTGAATTTTTCACACACCATTCATTATAAGAGCCGAACCGTTAATAGGTTCCTCCTATATATAGGTGGCAGGCGTACGGCAAGATTAGACACATTGGAGAAATAGACTCATTCCCTTGTTAATCTCTACTTTGGTTGTAGCGCGATCCAGATAAGATTGTACTGTGCTTTTTTTAGTATCAAGTTCTAAAGAAATCTGTTTTAGTGACATTCCACAACCGTGGTGTAGAACGAAGCATTGCCTTTCTCTCTCAGATAAATTGTGCATGGCATCCTCAATAGCGTATTGTTCATGAGGTTGCAAACATCGTCCTTCCTCTTCCTCCTGTTGAAATTCTACTTCATATGCTGTGAGATATTCCATCCATGCAGGATCCCATACACTTGTTCGTTGAGCTCCAGATCTTCTATCAATCGTTCTTCGCCATCCTGGAGGATATCCTGTTTCCATCCATTCAATTGAATAATCTAGATCACTTATAATTGCGGACATCATATTTTTATCTAGTTTGATTGGTTCCATCTGCTTACGTAAGAGTTCACGCTCATTCCTATCTTTGGAGTCTTCTATTTTCTTCTTCAATGGCTCAAGTTCTTTTTCTAGTGAAGCGAGCTTTTTATTCAACTTCCCCTTAGTGTCTTTATAACTCGCAATCAACGCCCGATCATTCATCATTAACCCTCAACTCCTTTGTGATATAATCGACTTGAGGATAAAAGCTGCTATTGCCCTGATGCTTCAGGGCTTTTTTCTGTATAAATACCTTCCACCAACATAGAAAACATCTTCATGTTTGTACTAATAGGATATGTGTTATACGGATCTTTGAATCTAACCCAGCTTGGACCCCACGCCAGTACATCTACAGGCTCTCCAGGGCTTGCAGTAAAAATAAATTGTCTATGCCCGTCCGACAATGCTTTTTGAGTGTCCTTGTACCTCATTCTACTGACCTCGCTTTTATAGTGTCTTGTTCCTCTCTTTATGGGGAGCAAAAGGGATAAATCCTCTCCGGCCCCCTCTTCGTTAGGTTTATTCGGTCTGACTCGATGGCGCTTCGCGCACAACTGGTTCGTACTCGTCCATTTTGATCACGCTTGGAACACCTGTCTTGTGATCTACAATGAGTGTATAGGTTGAAGAATCATAACCATCTTTCGTTGGTTCTTTATCAAAAGCAGCATTGCATAAAGGACAATCTTCTAACTCGTAATCATCTAATTCATAGAATTCACCATCGCAATAAGGACAACACATTACCACAATCTCTATAGCTGCATTACTCGTCTTCCAAAAATTAATACTCTTCTTCATATCCTCTTCTCCCCCTTATACCTCTATTAGTTCTGGATTCTCGTAGATGTTGCCAACTACTTCCGATACTTTCAGTTGCCCATCACATTCCAAGTGGTAATAAAAGCTTGGTTCTCTCGCAAAGATCATGAATGCACAATGTTCCTGAACCCATTCCACTTCTCCTATTCCAGCATCGTCCTTCAAGAGATCCCCTTCGTAGGTCTCCCGTCCGTTCTTGTCCTTTAATCCGGTGTACTGGCCGACTGTTTCAGAAAATACGCTCCACTGCGCTCCTTCAGATGTGAAAATGTACATTGTTTCTCCGTCTGTACCTACTACCAAACTCCCGTATACCCATACATCGTCTTTGCGTTTTGCTCGGAACTTAATCTCTCTGCCCATCATGTATCCTCTCCTTTGATTGGGGTCTCAGCCCCCTAAATCATGTAATTGCAACTTTTCTACAATCTGAACGCAATTTTTGCAACCGTGGATTGTCTCAGCCCCCTTATAAGTTCATCCAGCCCTGTTTCGGCCATCGCTACGCTAAGTAATGCGGTCGTTTCGGAGGCCTGACGGCCAATCAGTAATACTCTCTGCCTTCGATTGACTCAGTGACTGTTCGGTTATCTTCGCCTCTCTCATTCTCAATGTCAGAGTAAGCGCCTTTTATCATCTTCACCGTTATGCCAATGTCATAAAGATAGATAATTTTATCCATCAAATCAGAATCATTAAGGACATCCTCTAAGTCGAAATGCATACCATGGTTTTGTTGAAATAGGTTTCGTCGCATTATTTTCGGTATATCGTTCTCTTCCCTTGTGAGTGTCATTGGTTATCTCCTTCCTCAACCGCCTCATAGGTTGCTACGAAGATATCCGGCTTACACGGGTAGAACTCGCCCTTTACGCCTCTGATGATGAAATCTCCCGGACTAGCTATCATCGCACCTTCCAGTGTGTAAATTTTCAAACCATCACTTTTGATATATCGCTCGAAGTTATCCCATCTTTCATGGTCTTGGCGGGTTTTAAGCACTACTGGTTTATCCATAAATCCGTAGATTTCAAAAGCATTGTCACCTGTAAACTGTACGGCTTCGATCTCTACAGGCTTTTTTCTGAACTTCGGCATCTATTCGCCCTCCTTGGGTGCTGGGGTATCTGGGTAAAGGGTGCGTAACAGATTACTTACAGAAATGTACGCCGCGTTATCATCCGGTTCTAGAACTTCTTCGAAATCACCAAAGTTCATGTATGCCCGACCTTCTTCTAGGTCGTATCTGAACATATACACCATAAGTTCTAGTGCCTCTTTCAGCCGTTGTTCACGCGCTTCTGCTGCGTCTGCGCGCTCTATCTCACGGTATTTTGCTAAGGTTAACTCTCTTATTTCTTCCTGTTGCTGCTCCACTGCTTTGTAGCAGTCAGAAAGTTCTCCTTGATAGAATTTGGCTTCTTGGAGCCAGTAAAGCATCGGTTCTGTCCAAGCAGGAAATGCATCGTGCTTAATAGTGCCCTGAACCAAGTCCATATCCTTTTGCCAGTCCCTTTGTGTCATTGAGCTTCCTCCCCGACATGCGTTTGATCGTAACACCACACGCTGATTTTACCGTTCAAGTTTTTTTGTGTGGCGCTGGTTATGACTCCACTTTCCTTCATATCTCGTAGTACCTTTTTCCATTCCGTTTCTTTAGCTTCGACTTCAAATCTATTCATCTCTTATATCCTCCTTGTGGGAGAGGAGAGATACTCCTACTCCCTGATATCGTCGTATGGCATACTACTGAATCTGTTTTGGATACTCCAACACATCACATTCTTTTTGCGCTTCAAGTTTGCTGCCGAATTTCAAAGCTTCGTTAAGGTCGGTTGTATACTCCTCTGAAAGTGAATTGATTACTTTTTTCAGATACTCGCCTTGTAAATTAACGATAACCCACTGTTCCATTCAAATCCTCCTTGCTAATGGATAGCGTGATATATGCCGCCTCTGCCCTCTCTCGGGGGCTGGCGAGTAATAGGCGTTTAACTTCAATGAGTGCTATGAGGTCGTATTCTTCAACCTTGGCGTACGTTGTCCCGTATACTATCGCTGACAAAGTTTTCAAATATAACGCTGCATCTACCTCTATAGCCTTTGCCTGTACCTCTAGGCTGGCAGCAGGGTCATTGCAGTAGTCTGGAGCATATGACCATATCAGATCCTCTGTACCACTGGAGGTAGCGCGTATTTTTCTGCCAAGCATTAAACTCCATCGTTCCTGAGTTTTGGACCATTCCACTGTGTACCCCATCAACTCCGCCAGCGCCATGTTAAGCTGCTGGTCTGTCTTATCTTTTACCTGTGTCATGACTTTCCCTCCTTGCGCTTCAGATCGTTTCTTTGCCTCTGGAGCGTCTTTATATGAGTTATTGCAGACATAGCGATCTTTTTTATCCATTCGGGATCAGCAGCCGCAATTTCTGCCAGAGACATTTCAGTAATGCTTTCTAATTTAAGGATGGTAGTAGGTCGGTCATAATTGGAGTGTTCCTTTGTCATGACTGTGCCTCCCAACCTTCACTACATTTAGCACATTGAAATCTATGGTGAGTCGTTTCATCAGGAATTTGATGTACAGCAGGCTGTCCACATCCACACCAGAGACGAGAGAGGTCATCACGCAATTGACCATCAACGAGTTTTATAGGTCCCTGTCCTAAATCATTCATGCCTTGTCGATCCCTTCCTCATCACCTAGGACTTCCGCAATTGACTTCAAAGCACCATTCCCAATGTCCAACCAGCTTTGAGTTTCTTGTATTGTCCACAATTCATTTGGTTGATCACGTAAAAGGTCGCAGATGGATTCATTTGATACTTCCAGCGCCTCGCGTTGTCGGGCTATGGTCTGCTGTGCCTCTACTAGCTCCTTTTCTAAGCGAGTTTCAGCGCATACCGGACAACTATGACCACCTTCTGGTGTATCGTCTTCATACATTGCAGGAAATGCAAATCCGCAATCCTCACATTCCCAAAGTTCAACCTTCTGTTGTTGAGACTCTTCTAGAGCAGCCAGCAGGTTGTGTAGTTCTCCGACTGAGATGAATGTGAGTTCTTCTGGCGCTATATCCTTGAATCGACCTTTTAGTTCTTCTATCCGTTCTGGTGTCATAGGATTAGTCATCGTCCGTGTCATCCTCCTCGTTATATAGATTGTCTGGGTGTTGGCGGCTGTGGCGTATGTCCTCAAGCATACAAAGGATTGTCGCGTGCTCGGATAGCATGCCGGCGCGCCCAGAGTATTTGAGCCTATTCAGTTCGTTTCCTCCACCGCGCCGCGGCTTCGTACCATGCTTCTCAATCCTACGGAGCTTCCGACGTAGATACTGCCGCCGCTTATCCATACCTTGCAGGAGCAGTTCAAGTGTTTCTTCAGCCGATCTCATTCCTAATATCCGTTGGATTGACGATCGTGGTTTACTTTGTTCTTGGCTGTATATGCTTCTGCAATCTGCTCGAAGGTAAATCCTAGTCGTTGCTCCCCGAGGCTATAAAAAACGAATAGCGCCGACCGGAAATGTTCACGTTGAAACTTAGCGTTATCATTAGGAGGTGTTGCTAGTAGCTTGTCTCCGAGAATCAACCCAACATTGTGCAATAAATCCGTAAATAAGATTGCTGTTTCTGCTTCAACCAATTCTTCCATTACATACAAATCATCTGCCGGAAGGTTTAGCTGCCTAGCGATGCTCAGAAAGAAGTGTAGGCAGTCTACGTATTCTTCGAGTAGTTTCTGTGGTTGTTTTTCCGGGAAATGCGGGTAATCCTTAAACGCTCCAATATGTTCATCATGAGCTGCAGCATACTCCACTCGTGTTGATTCCCAGCAATGTTCACACATGTCGGCGCCAGCATCAGTCATAAACGGAGTTGGGCGCGTATAGCTAACTTCTTCTCCGCAATAACTGCATCTTTCTAGTGGAAACATCTTCGGTCCCTGTCGGTTGCTCCAATGTTTAAAACCGCGCCATTCGTTAGCCAATTCCGCAATCTCCACTTGCAGAGCCAGGACTGTATTAGGCAACAGGTCTTTTCCTTCAAGGCCCTTTTCCTTGATGATTCGCGCATCTAGCGCCTTCTGCATTTCATACATTTGATCAAGCGTTAATATGGATTCCATTATCAATCGTCTCCTTTTTAGGAAAGAGGGTAGTTAACCCTCTCTCAAGATTGCTTACTCGTATTCTGGGTTGCTGAACTCTGTTTCGTAATCATCCATAATTACCTTCGTGCCATGCGTGTAAAGTTTAAACAGCGTTGCTTCAAGTCCGTGCAGGCCGCCCATAATTGTTTTCTTATCAAATGTCTTGTCGGAAATTTGTACACTATTGACGCTTCCGTCTGCATCAAGAACAAGTCGGTATTTACAGCGATAATTAGGTTGATCTGGTTGTGGGTCAAAGTAAATGAAGGCGAGTGTGCTGTAATTTTTATCTGCATGGACCGTGATCTCTTTGTAATCCTCATATTCGAGTTCCCCAAGTTCGAGCTCGTCCTCAACCATTTCTTTGATAATTTCAGAGAATTTAATTGACTCTTGCTTCGTTCCCAGTAACTCTTGCAACTGCTCCTGCATTTTGGCAACACCAACATCATGAATGGATCTTTCCAGTTCTGCTTTGATAGCATCAAGAATCACGTGGTTATAAGATGGAATATCCAATTGTTCAAGATTAATCTGTAGCTGGTTTTTTACGGCTTCTTTCAAACCCTTTCCAAAGTCACTCCAACTTCTCAACGAATCTTCCACAATATCCTTGATTGTCGATTCGAGTTGCTTTTTGATAATCTTCTCAACGTACCCTTCAGACTGTAGTTCAGCCAGTTTCTCATTAATAATTAAGTTCATATCGATGCTCATTGTTTATCTCTCCTTATGGGCTATGCCCCTATTTATGTGCCAGTTCTCCAGCCTTGACGTTTACTTCAGATACTCGTGTCTTAGTTACCTGAGCCATCCCTTTTCTGGTTAGTACTATGGTTCTTGGTTGGAATCTCCTCCAGGTCAGGAGATTTTTGTTCTCCAGACGCTCAATAAAACCGTGAGTTGTCGATATTGACTGATGACCCATAGCATCTGCGATATCACGTATACTGGGTGAATATTGAAATTCAAAAGAGTATTTATCAATAAAGTTCAGGATTGCTTGCTGCTTTTTGGAAATAGCTTTCACTTTTAGCCCTCCCTAAATAATTACTTTTATTCGTTGTTACACGAATTATCTAATCTTCAAAACGGTCATTAGGATGGTAAGATCCCTGTGCAGCATAGCCATTAAGTGCATCAGTAAACATTGATGTGAAGGTGTTCAGATCCTTAGTTTCTAAGGATTCCAGTAATCTAATTTCTTTTACTCGAAGATCCCTACCAGCTGCCGTTGCGATTAGATCCGCTATAGGTTCAATCTGCTGCAGCCGTTCATCCCTTGCTTTCTCCAACTCAAGTTGCTTGTTTAACTTGTGATTGTGTTCATTCCAGTCTTGTTCATCAAACCAGAAGTAATCGCCGTATTTATTCCAAAACACTGAAATCCAGTACTGCAAGAGCTCTTCATCTGTTTGGATAATGTCATGGCAGACCCCACAAAGGCGTAATCCATTTGTCTTAACTCCCCTGCCCTTTCTTCCTCGTGGCATTACATGATGTGTTGTTGTATCCGGGGCAGTTTTACAATGTGAACATTTACCGTCAGCCTCTGCAATCAATTCCTTAATTACTGCCGCTGGAAACTCACAGCGCTGTTTTGAACTTTTACCTGACTTGTGTTCTGCGAATATCTTTTGCTTCAAAGGAGATACCTCTTTCTTCTCCTTCTTCCGCTGCCCTAAGCTGCTTGTCTTCTTGGGTTTCTCTTGTTTCTGCGGTTTCCAGAAAGTTTTATGAGGGGTTTCTTGAACCATGCTACACCTCATCTCTCTTTGATTTTGTTTAGTAGGTTGTCCTATAGATAATTGCTCTGCCTCCCACTCACATTCAGTACAACGGTATAAGTCCAGGGTTATTTCCCTCATATCTGATCCACACTGGAGACATACCAGAATCATGATCCTCTCTCCGCTTCTGCAAGTTCGCCTGGCGTGAGCTGGTTTACTTCGATCTGTTGTTTATCCCGAGCGTACAATGGAGCATAGCTATAAGGTGGAATTGCATTTCGTACATGAAGATAAGCAACAGGCTGTTCGGTAGCTTCCACATGAGCTTTAAGTTGCGCACATCGATATTTTGGTAGGATCGCCCATCCTTTGGGACGTTCTGGACGCCATCCGGGACCGCCTGTGATATAAAGTGGCTTACCACATTCTGCAGCTTCGTTACGGGTCAGCCAGCCATTTCTATCAGGCATTCTTCTGAGTGTCCTCGAACCAAACTCTATCAACTGTAGCTAAATAATCTAGTGGCATGCTTCGTCCTGAACTAACTTCATAGGCATCTATCTCCATGTTATCTAGTGTCATACTCTTATGCCCTCCACGAGCTGCCTCCATCTTGTATGCTCTCAGTGCAGTAAACGGGAGAAGATATGTTTTGCGTTGCTTTCTAAACTCCACTAATACGAAGCATAGTGCTCCAAATTTATGGCACTTCTCTAAATGTTCATACTGATGATCCTCAACCTTCTTTAGGTCAAATCGATCAAGTTCTTGAATTGACTTAGCTTCAAAAAATACTGCTCGTCCTCGATAAATGCCGTCATAATCAACTGTTGACTTAGCTTCAAAGAATCCTGCAAGTACTTTTGTTCCTTTGCTCCGAGTTACTTTTACTGGTGTCGATCTTTTATTGATAACCGCAAGCTCTCTATTCTCATAAGATTCATTTGTGTAATTTAGTAGATTCTCGAACGCTGCTCCCCGGTTCCCTTGTCCCATGTTTAACCGCCTTTCTATTAGCTCTAGAATCAAGTACATAGTTCATACCATCGATATTAAGTATGTTTGGTACTTCATTTTTGATTTTCATTACTGTTACGATCTTTTTATATTTCTTACCAACCTCGTAATGTGTCATTTCGAATCTTTCCTCGCTCTTTTTGGGGTTTCTAATTCACGTTTTTCAGCTATTTGGTCAATCATATCTTCAATCTTTGCCCGTACAACTTTTTGACTAGTTGATAACCCTACACCTGCAGTAGATGCCTCTGAGATAATTTTAGCTACGATATGGTCAGCTGCGGCCAGATGTTCAAAAAGTCGATATTCCAAGGATTCAAAGATTCTATCGAATTCATTTAGCAAGTACTTCTCCCGGCGTTCAGCAGCAGTCATAATCACCACACCTTTTCTCGCTTGCGATTGACGAGTAGCATTATAAGCTTTTTTATTTTTTCTCTAGCTATGAGTTCTTTAGTTGCGTGGATTCGTATGTCATAGTCAAGTGATTCATCGTTTATGATCTGCAAAAGTTCAGCGTCAGTTCGACAATTAAGAAAGGTCATCGATGTTTTGCCTCCTTCTGTTCTCTTTCTCTCGCCGCTTTCATTTCCTTTGCCCGTTGCATTGAACGTTCTAACTCTTCAGCGCTAACCGATTTAGCACCGGCATTTGTTGTAATTTCAAGCTTTGGCTTTCCACTCGGTGTACTGCTATTTCGGTTTGTCTGCTGTTGTGCTCTCATATGGGTTAGTATTTTCGGATATTGTTCTCTCAAATTAGTTGGACTAAAAATGATAGTCCGGTAAAAGTTTTCGTTCAGACCGTATTTGATAACTTCGCCTAACTCAACCTCTGGGATCTTATCTCTTTCAAGTATCAATCTGAATGTGTCCGCCCAGTTCTGAAAGTTAGGCTCCTTGATTAAATGGCTTGTCCCAAGTTGGAGAGCATTCTCATAGGCCAATTCATGAAATCGTTTAGCCAGTTTATAGACTCGGTCATCCTCGGAATAAACGCGTTTAGCGTTTTTCTGAGAGGAAGATTTTTTTAATTCTTTTTCTTGTTCATTCTTGTCATTCTTTACATTCTTGTTTATATTGTTGGGTTGCCGTTGCTCTCGCTTAGGCTTCGCGTCCGTTTCGTCATTGCCTTCGTCGTTGCTTTCGTCCTCACCAGAATCTTGATAAACGCTGTAGTTAAGCACTTCTACAAGCATTCCGTGCGTTGCTTTCGTCGTTGCAATCATCGTTGCTTCCGTGTCGCTTTCGTGACCCCCTCCATCGGGTTTTCGTAGAAAGCTCAAAACCTGATATACTTGGTCCTTTGTCGGCCGTTCTACTCGGGCTCCTACATGCCATTTACAAGCTTCAATGATATCGGGTATAGAGGTACTAATTTGCCCTCGTTTAAGCCCCTTGTATTGAGCATGTTGCGCTGAGATAAGCAAATACATCCAGACCTTCAGATACAGCGGCGGCTTATCCCAAATGGTGCTTTCTATAATCTTTCGATGTAGTTTGATCCAGCCGTCCATTTCACCACCTGCTTACTTTTACATTTTCATGAACTACCCAGCATCAATTGCTATATCCCGGCAGTTACGCGAACAGTACCATGCACCCTGATACTCATAGACATTTTTCTTCGAGTAAATTCTTTCTCTACAACAGACACAAACCCCAATAATTTTTTTGTGCGGCCTCTCCTTTTCAGGTGTTGTTTGCTTTGTTTTTTTCATAGTCTCTTCAGGTTCCGCCTCGATAGAACGTTTATCAATCCGTTTCAGCGCTATCCTTAATCCTTCTATCGTTCTATTTCTCTTGGAACACGGCTTGCCGCATTTTCGTATATAGTTTGATTGGTCTTGGTAGGCAATTCTCAGTTCTAGGCGTATCCGTGCACGCTCCGCCACGCGTTTCGAATCTACTTTAGCCATCAAAGTCCACCTCCTAGAGTCCTATTCTCGCGATTAGCCTTCAGGTGTAGTTCAAATAGTTGTTGTAACAGAGACTCATGCTCGTTTTTCCACATCTTTCTTTCTTCCATAGCTTCAGCCTCTAACATCCTCAGTTCCTCTACAGCTATTTCAGCGCGTGTTTCCTTATCTCCGGGGCCTGGTTCCATCTTGGCGCGAGCATAGGTGGATTTCCGAAGTGCGTATATCCGCCAATACTCCCCCTCTCTCACAGCTGCCACGCGTCCCATGAGCATATGTGCTTTAGTCAGTAGTTCAATCTTCATAATGTCCGCGCCTGGGGCGTTCCCATCGTACTGATCAGCTTGGGCACGTAGTATCTTGATATCCTTGATATACTGCTTAATATCAATGTCCATCTGATTTCACTCGATCTCTTATTAATTTGTTACCGAAGCAATGATAATTACAGATATGACCGCCATGGGCTGATAGATGTACCTGGCCTTCAGGAATAATTGTCTCGCAGGCTAGACAGCTAAAATTACCGTTGGTCCAGCCTGAAGTTACTTTCTCACGCTGTATCTGACGCTCTAAAAAGTCTCTTCTCCTTTGTTCTGGAGTTCTCATCCATTCCGGATAATTCATCGTTTTTGAAACAAGGTCTAGCGACTCTTCACGCATGTCCTTTACATATTTAGAGTGATCTATTGCTGCACGTTCTTGAGCTGTGAAATCCATCCCATCAAGGATGGGATCGGCATAGGGTTGGCGCTTATGCATAGATAAAACTGCATTAAATAAACTTGTAGATTGGATTGTAACCTCATATTTTCGTCCAGTTACATCTACCATAGGTAAATTCCAATCTTTAGCTTGCATTGCTTTTTCCTCCAAATGCTGATAGACTGTCCTTAATTAAATTTGTTTTGCACGTGACTAGCTCCCCGGCTCCTACCCCGGTGGGCTGTTTTTCATTTAATCGGCCATTTCGGAACTTGTCTAAGGCGATTTCATCCCAGACTTTCAGCAACTTATCCCTACATTCCCGCCGATTTTGAGCAGCAAATAGATAGATATTAAAATCTATTTCTCTTCCCCGTAACAACGCATCATCTTCAACTGTCTTCCAAAATGCAACCTCTTCGCGAAGATCTTCAGCAACAATATGCTTGTCCACAAGATCCCTCCTTTTCTTAGTTAAATCAAAACAACATTTGACCGTTTGCTTGTTCAATCTGTCTCATTAGGTTATTGGGTGGATTCCAAAGCGGAACGTATTGAAGCGCACGATCGTAATCTTTAATGAATGTGTTGTTATATGAATTGATCTCAAAGAACTCAGTGAATTCATTCCACAGCGCTGAATATACTTGCGTCCGAAGGCTGCTATCCTTATAGGCTGCTGATTTCTTTCCACCCACGATTTCTAAAACTCGTTTGTTCCCTGCCTTTTTTAGTGTTCGTTGCTGCCCGTAATCAATCGTTATGCGGTTTTCTAAATGCTCTACCCGATCTTCCATTTCTTTAGTTCGAATATCCAGCATCAGAATTGCTTGTAATTCTTTACTAGCCCCAGCGAATGGATTCTTGATCTTTTCTTCCATAGCTTCGAATTTAGTCACATAAGCAGCTGTGAAGAGCACACCCTTTTCTCCTGTCATTTTATTGGCTACCATATCGCAACCTTTACGAGTCAAGAGGTAATTAGGCTGTTCTTTGTTCTGTGCATTGAGATAATGGCTTGGAATGAAAAATTGATGACTCCCGAGATCTTGGGAGTCCAAAATCTCTGCATATCTCCGAATGTCATATAAAAGATGGTCATGACGTTTACCCATCATGTCTGCTACTTCACGGCTGTCAATTGTAACTGGCTCCTTAACAATTTGTTTATGCATGAATCGCTACCTCCCTTTACTCCTAGCTGATCTCCTATCTTTCGCGTTAATGGAGTCACTAGGGTATCCGATATTTAACCGTTGAACTGGCGTATGTCCTTCTAAATTCTTGTTTGCGGCTTGAGGATCGTATCCGATACTTTGCGGTTTACCGAATCTCCCAAACAGTTCTTTGCGCTCCATTTCATGAGCAGTGCGGCAATGATTGACTGTGATTACATCACCTGTATGACCACAATTGGGATAAGGGCATCTGACTGTACTGCATATGATTACTGTCACGTAACTAAACCTCCTTACCTTCACCTAGAGAAGTTATATACCTTACTTCTAAGTCATCAATGAGTGCTAACATACTTGGATTATTCAACCAGTTACGACGAGTACGGTCAGTAAAGTCTTGAATTTGCTCTGGCGTACAACCACGATTCAAACAGTTTTGAAATATAGTTGTCATATCAGGGTATCTACTTTTCTTGTTGTCCATGGAGTGTCTCCTTTCCAAATCTTCCCTCTGCCTTTAGAATGAAAGTTGTCCAGACTACAATTCAAAGGAAGAAGGTGATTACATGACTGACACAACTTCCATGTTTATTGGCGATTGGGAAATCGAATCATTTTTGCCGGGTTCGGTTATTTTCCATTCTCCCAAAGACAATGAGGTTCTGTTGCTCTCTAGGAGTTCGCAAATTCTTGCGAGAGTTGTCCTAAAAGAAGATAATGCAGTTATCCTTAAAACTGAGGTGGAGATTAACATACCGGTATCAGGCGGAAAACTTATTCAGTTTTTGCATAATAACGTCCATTGACCAGTTCGTATTGATCAACTAAACGTTCAGAGGTGCGGCGTAACTCTTCGGCAATCGCCGGGTTGATTTCACTTTTTAATGTTATGTTTAATTTTCCAGTCTTGATGTTGATTTTCATCGAAACCAACAAGGTCGCCTTCTCTTGGGCGGCCTTCTTCTTGAGCGCCTGTCGTCTAAACATCTGATTTGCTCCTTACTGGGTATAAAACCCTATAATGCGGTTATGATGGCTGATAGGGCTACACCTGAGAACTACAGCTTGCCCTCTCATGTTCAGCGATCCATTCTAGCAAGGCAGCTTTCCGAATGCGTATTACCTTTCGCATTTTTATACTTGGGAGGTCACCAGAAGCACACCAAGCATAAATCGTGCTTCTAGCGACATTAAGATACTCAGCTACCTCTTCTGGAGTGCAAATTTCAGGTAATGTTTCGATTTCCATAATTGCTCCTCACTTACTGTTGCTTAAAAAGCAACATTTGAATTAAAAATTTTTGGAAATACATCACAAACCGGCATTTCCAGTTTGTTTGCTATCCTCACCGCCTCCCCTAAAGTAAACTCTCTCCCACCTCTTTCCGCGCGAAGATATGTTTCAGCGCTTACTCCAACAGCAACAGCCATATCATTCGCATTGAATTTCTTAATCGTCTTACGAAGATAAAGTAATTCAGCGTACTGCGTAGGATCGGAATGCAGGTCTAATTTTTTGCTCAAATTCAGCCCTCCTCTCGCACTAATAATATACATCCGTGTTGCTCGAAATGCAACTATTTTATCATGTTAATATTTATCTTCAACTAAAGGCAACAATTTTGTTGTCTTTTACGCAATTCTGTTGTATAGTAAACAACATTAGGAGGTTAGAACATTGGAAAGAGATGTTTTTCAACAAACGTTTGAACGATTGAAAACACAATCTGGTTTAACAGATGCTGAAATAGCGAGACGATTAGATGTTAATCGCTCAACAGTTAGTAGATGGAAAGATGGAACAATCTCTCCGCCACTATCCAAAATTAAAGAAATAGCTAATCTCTTCGGGGTAAGTCCTCTTGAGTTTATTGATGATTCGGTTGAAGAAAATGAAGTGCGTAATACACTTAAAAAAGCTTTACCAGAAGGGGCAATTCCGGTCAAAGGAAAATCCATTACTGTTCCGCTTTACGGATCTATTGCGGCTGGTGTACCTCTTGAAGCAATACCGGTAGAAGAATACATAGAAATCCCTGAGGACGTGGGGAGTTGGTATCCTTATGCCTTTCTTCTCCGCGTAAACGGTGAAAGCATGAATAAGGTTGTTCCTAATGGAGCTTACGCTCTCATTGATCCTTATAATGGCGAGGACGTTGGTAATGGGGATGTAGTTGCTGTTCAAGTAAATGGATACGAAGCTACACTAAAGCGGTTTTTCAAGTTACATAACACTGTTGTTCTTGAGCCCGATAGTTATAATCCTGAATACGTCGCTCAAAACTTCACTTCACCAGAAACTCAAAACCTGCGAATAATGGGCAAAATGGTTTGGTTCATGTCGCCACCAAACGCTAAATTTTAACTAATTTACATATGAAGGGAGGTGAAGTTGAAAATGCCAAGAAAACCAAAGCAAAAACCTGAAGAGATAAAATACCCTGGGGTTCGTGAAAGAGGCGGTGTGTTTCGTTTTCGCTATGATATCATCAATCCTAAAACAGGCAAACGAAAGCAAAAAGAATCCGATCCATTTCCTACGGCTCTAGAAGCATTCACTGCAGGAATTAAAATCAAGGAAGAACTCAACAATAAAACATACGTAGAAAAGAAATCAGTTTCATTCGATGATTGTTGCGAAGAATTCCTTAAGCATTACAGTGCAAGAAATAAAAAAGGATCTTCGATAGAATCAAGGGAAAGAAACTTGAAGCGGTCGCGCGCTCAATTCAAATTCACTAGAATTCAAGATATCACAAAAAAACAATATCAAGATTTTTTGGATTCCCTTAAACTCGTTGAAAAGAAAAACAAAACTATTGGTTTAAGCCAAAACTTTATTAATAACATTCACGTTTCAACTAAACTGGTTTTTTCTTATGCAATGGAAAACGGAGTCATAAAGACGGACCCATCCAAAGGCATTGAGGTACCAAAATACCAAGAGACCGTTGAACAGCTTGAGAATGAAAATGAAATACCTAACTACATGGAGAAAGAGGAGCTAGTCCACTTTTTAAAAATAATCAAAGAGCATGGAACCGAACAGGATTACCATTTTTTTTATGTACTTGCTTATACAGGTATGAGAATAGGCGAGTTATGTCCGCTTAAATGGAGAGACTTGGACAAGGAGATAAAACAAATCTCTATCACAAAAACTCTAGCTGATTCGGGCAAAACCACAGATATGAATGTCGGTACACCAAAAACTAAATCATCGAAGCGAAAAATTAGTATAACCAGTAGTGTCATTTCTATATTTGACGCTCAATCATATTGGCAAAAGCAGTACAAAATGTCCGTCAGAAAAACTTATTATGAAAAAAGCGAGTTTGTGTTTATTAACACCAAAACGTTTCCTGGCTATCAAATATCAGGCAAGCGAATGCGTGACACAATGAAGGTCTTTCTGAAACTTGCCGGATTATCAACGGACCTAAAACCTCATTCACTAAGACATACTCATGTTTCATTATTGGCGGAAGCTGGGGTATCTCTAGAAGTAATACAAGAACGCCTTGGCCATAAAAACGATGACATAACCAGGGCGATTTATATGCATGTAACTAAAAAACTAAAAACGGAAGCTTCTGAAAAGTTCGAAGAATTACTAAATGGACTTTGATGTGGGAAGCATGTGGGAAAAAACCGCAATTTCATTGACAAATCAAGGCATTGGCATAGCCACCTGCATCATGCCAGCCACCCGAACAGTCTAGTTGAAGATCCGGTTGCCCATATACAATCCCTTTTGCGGTATGACACGCCTTGTGCTTCCAATCTCCAGCATATTCTTCAGTCAGCTCAACGCCACAGCGATAATAATAAAAAGCTTTCAGCAAGCCCTGTTGAAGCTCATGATAAGGCTGATCTGAGATTGTAAAGGATACCGAAGCTAGACCCTCGCCCTGCTCAATCCGATATCTTCCCTCAGTATTGACCTCCGAGAAATCACCTGTGTGCAAAGTTACTCCACTGGCTTTATCAAATTTTCCAGCATCTGATCTACCTTTGAACACAATAGTTCCACTATCAACATCAATTACCTGAAAATCATGCTCAGCACCTGTAAATACTGCGATTTTTTCTCCATCCAGCGGATATCCGATTTGATTCACAGTAATGGTGCGAAGTGTACGCTCGCTCATCTTCATTCTCCTTTTATGTAAAAATGATGAAGCTGAAGTAACCTTTCTCTTCTAGTTGAGAATACTCTATTCTAGTTATCTATGGCAATGTTGTATACAAGAAAAAACCTAGAGTCACCCGAAACGAAACGGATAACTCTAGGCGGACAAAACAGCTTATTTGTCGTCAAGCAGTTTAATAAAGTTAGCTGGAAGTGTGAACTGCTTATTATGAACCACTATACGGCGAAGCTCTTCCTCAAAGGAGCTAAGATCATCTTCATCATCGTCTTTGATTTCCTTTATATCCCGGTGCAGACGCTCCATTTGCAGATCAAGGGCATGAGCGGCATCCGCCGCATTTTTCAGTTCACGAGTCATACTCTCTGGTACTGATTTATTATATTTATAAAAGATTTTATGTTCGAGGCTTGCCCAGAAATCCATAGCAATGGTACGAATTTGAACTTCTACACAGACAAGCTCCTGGCGATCGGACATAAAAACAGGGACTTGAATCAGCAAATGAAGACTCTGATATCCGTTAGGTTTGGGATTCTTAATATAATCCTTCACTTCAAGGACCGTTAAATCATCCTGCTTCTGAAGCATCTCACTAACATGATAGATATCAGAGATAAAAGAACAGGTGATCCGCAGACCAGCGATGTCTTTAATACAATTTTTCACTGAATTCAGCGATAATTCTCCGTTTTTGCGCAGCATCTTGTTCATGATACTCTCTGGTGACTTAATACGCGATTTGGTATGTTCAATTGGGCTGTAATCATGCAGAGACTGAAACTCCTGTTTTAGGATCTCAATCTTCGTTTCCATCTCATCCAATGCGAATTTATAAATCAACATGAAACGAGTAATATCGTGCTTAAGCTTCTTAAATTGTTCGATTTGATTCTCGGGGGTCATTATCTCATTTCTCCTCTTGTAGCGTTTCTCTATATTTATCATAGCCAATCCACTAGTGAAATTCAAATTCAGCGGTATTGTATCCATAATCCAAACCCCACACTTCGTTTGATTACGTACCTTTTGCGCGTCGAATCCACTTGCGAAGTCGCTATCGGACCCCATAATCGCTATTGGTAAAAAACACAAAATATGAGCCTCTTCATACGAAATAACGTCACTGGAGTCCCAAACCCTGCTCAAACGGAGATAAACCTAAAAACCAAACCAAGGATGCCCAAGTGACTAAAGTAACCCAAATAACCAAACTAGCCAAAGACCCTCAATATGTTACGGACTGTATTGCAGCTATTTGAGCTTTTTGGAGCATTTTTCAGAAGTATCGGACCGTATAGCTCTTATTACCATGTAACAGTGCAGAATCGGTGTGGTTATGAGTAAATAGCTGCAATATAGTCCGATAGCTCGCCTAAAACATTCGAAATGGAGAAATAAGGTCATCTGAGTCCGATCCATCGGAAAAGTGTGTTCACAAGCATGGGGGATAGTTCAAATCGCGCAAGAACCTAAAGTAACCTAAGTGCGAATAACGCCTTCTGAGTCCGAACGCTCAGCGGTGAAGGTCTTGGAGAAAGCGCAGCCTGATTTCGGTTGGTTTACGTCCAGGAACACAGTGTACCCGAGTACCCGATCATTGAACTGAAAGTTTCATTATTCAGTTGAGCTGTTTCCACTTTTGCTCAAGCGTTTGCGGAATATACTCCTTCAAAAGAGTCAGGAGTTCCAACGGCTCGTTGGATACGTTTAGCAGGCTGAGATGCGAAGAATTAGAAAAGCCTTCTTGGATACTGTTATGAATCAGATTCAGCAGAGGATCAAAATAATTCCTGATATTTAGAACCCCTACCGGCTTCTTGTGTATGCCAATTTGTGACCAGCACAAAACCTCAAAGAGCTCCTCATACGTTCCAAACCCTCCAGGTAAAGCAATAAAGCCATCTGCCAGCTCTCCCATTTTTGCTTTACGGCCATGCATATCCTCTACTTCTATCAACTGCGTTAATTCTCTATGTACCATTTCCCCATTAAATAATCCTCTAGGCATTACCCCGATTACCTCGCCTCCACCATTCAAAACAGCATTAGCGACTTCACCCATTAATCCGATTTTTGAACCACCATAAATTAAACGATAATTATGCATAGCCATGTAATTACCAAGCTCAACAGCTTTAGCTTTATAATCCTCATGCACCCCTAAATTCGACCCTGCAAAAACACATATTGATTTCAAAATCTCATCTCCAAACTATATATTGATAATGTCCGCTATCTAATATACTATATGTTGGAGTATAAATCATGTGAAAGATTAAGGAGTGCTACATAATATGGAAATCAATGAAGTGCAGAAGTGGATTAAGCATTTTTATGGAGAACGAGGCTGGACTACTTATGGTCCTTTTATAAGAGTCGGATTCTTAATGGAAGAGACAGGTGAAGTCGCACGAGCTGTACGCTCCTATGAAATCGGCAGAGATCGACCGGATGAATCGACTCGTACTCCAGAACAACTGAGAACCGACTTGATTGAGGAAATCGGGGATGTTCTAGGAAATATCGCATTGTTAGCCGACTTATATGGCATCACTTTAGAAGAGGCTTTTACTGCACATAAAGAAAAATTAGTGAAGCGATTTAATTCCTAGGGACGAAGTAATCCTAAAAAAAAGGACTACAATCGGCAACACCGAATTGTAGTCCTTCTTTATTTTAATCTTTAAGCCCTGTTAAGCTTTACTGCCTAACGTATGATTCGAAATGGCTTTGATTATGGTTTCCCAATCAGCCGGGTGGACTTCGTGGCCCGTTCCTTCCAGGGTTAGAAGCGACGCATTAGGAATTTCCGCAGCAAGCGCCAATCCATGCTCTATAGGAAGCACCGTGTCTTCTGTGCCGTGGATAACCAAAGTAGGAACCATGATATTTTTCGCCTTGCCCTCGTAGTCAGCATCCCCTGTAAGGAGAGAATGATTAAACATGCTAAGCAAGTTGTTGGCACGTTTTATTTCCATCCATACTTGTTTATACGCTCTTTTCTCATCGAATTTATGTTTTGAACCACAGAGTATGCCGGAACCTGAAACCAAATAATTGGCTACCGCTTCCTCATTAGACCAATCCAGTGTTGCCCCATCTGCATGAAATGCGAGGATCCGCTCATCCATAGGAGGCAAGTTCCGATCATTATCATCAGCTTCAAAAAAACTAGATGCGATCAAGGTTAAGGTTAGAACTTTTTGCGGATGACGTGTAGCAAGGACTTGGGCAATCATTCCGCCTAAGGACATCCCAACGATATTTGCCTGTTCTATATTATAGGCGTCTAGTAACCCAGCGGCATCATCAGCCATATCTATCACGGTATAATTGGAACTCCCAGGCTCATAGACAACGGAACGTCCGACATCCCGGTTATCATAACGAATAAGGTAACGTCCGGTATCAGCTAATCGCTGACAGAACTCTTCATCCCAATAAACCATAGAACATGTGGCACCCATAATCAGCAATATCGCAGGATTGCTAGGATCTCCAAAACTTTCCGAACATATATCAATTCCGTTTACTTTTACTATTTTTTCGCTCATTATTCATTCCTCATTTCATTCGAATTTTATCAATGAATGCACAGTTAAATAAGACTCAATACATTTTGAAAAAATGGATGATGTCATCATTGAATTGCACCTCAAATTAACGTAAACGAATGAATTTGATAATCACAATAAGCACTCTCCTATTCCATATTGAAGGGTTTTTAACCCAATTTCGATTATAACACAAAAAAGCTATCCCCTGATTTTGCGGATCAGGGAGATAGCCTACTATTTATCGCCACAAAAATATTCGTTAAATAAATACTTCCTCAACAGTCAAATTACGCTCTTTAGATAAGTCTCTGAACGTAGTCTCATTTATTTTTACCAGAGGTTTGAAAATATCCAACGGATTATTCATAATAATCGTACCTTGCTCACCATTGCTAAGCTGAACGCTCTTACCCACAAAATTCGGCAATAAATGTCCGATCAGGGCTTGTACCGCATTTCCATTCAGTTTGCCAAATCCAAGCTCATGCACCTTGCGCAGAACGTTAATCAGGCCTTGTTTTGGTTGGTTCGCTCTTCCTAAGGTCATGCCTACATAAGTATTTGCGACAGCAACAATCTGCGTATACGGATGCAAGTCCTGTTTACGGAGATTGTTAGGATAACCTGTACCATCCTCGAATTCATGATGCTGAAGCGCCACTAGTGCGGTCTTTTCGTCATTCATCGATTTAAGGATAATATCGTATCCATACGTAGTATGACGTTTTAGTTCTTCTGATTCTTCGGGAGTTAAGTTATCCGTCTTATTTAAGATATGTGGAGCAATCTGGCTTTTTCCGATATCGTGCAAATAACCGGCTCTACTAATCTCAAATCTTTCGGCTTTTGTATGACCTAACCAAGTCGCTATGTAAAAAGATAACAGTCCGACCTGCAATGAATGATTGTATGTACTGATATCATCACGTTCAAGCAGCAATAATAAAGAAACGACATCCTTTTGTTCATCCAATTTCTCCAACAATGGCTGCAGCGTATTATCAACATCCGACTGCGTAAAGCTACCCTTGCTGAGTGCTTCCAGAAATATAGATTCATAGTTTTGGATGGCTTGATCAAAATTACCATCTATCCCTTGTGCCACATTCATTTCATCATTATCCAGCGCCATCATGCGTGGTTCAATATCGACATAATCAATCTGATGCCTCATCAGGATGGTGATTTCTTCTCCGTAGACCACTGTCCCTTTCGGAAGCACGTGTAGGCCAACACTATTGAATGTATCTGCTATTAGACAATCGCCATGTTTTAGATCTGTGACATGAGCTTTCAAAATTCAGCACCCCTTACTATATGTAGGTATATTTTACCTTAAGGATAGCTAAATTCTTCCAAAGTAACAATATGGTTAAAGACTCATTAAACCACTCGGTTAGTTCAAAAGACCCCCGCGACTTCAGCACCCCTAAATCTATTTTTAGAGATTAAGCCTTACATTTATCCGTCTTACACACTACCTAAAAGGGATTGCTAAATTCAGCGATCACTTTCCCAATCAGCTTATCCTTCGACACAAATGGAGTATCCCACAGATGAGCATCATAGCTTATATTCCGGTTATCTCCGAGAAAAAAATATTGATCGGCGGGTACCGTAACCGGTCCAAAAGTGTAATCCATTTGTTCATTGAGGTAAGGTTCGTTAACCTTCGCTCCATTTCGGTAAAGTGCGCCATCTTTAATTTCCAAGGTATCTCCAGGCAGCCCCATTAGCCTTTTTACATATCTTTTATTTTCATCACCAGCTACAGGTGGCGTAAATACAACAATATCTCCATGCTCAAGTGTGGTCATCCATAACATTTTCTCAACAATTAAGCGATCATTGATTTGAATCGTTGGGATCATAGAGCCCGTTGGAACTCTCATGGCTTCAGCAACATAGGTTCTAACAAACAAAGAAATAACCACTGCGATCACAATACTCGGCAACCATTGCTTCATAAATTTCAACATTATTGCTCACCTCACATTCATTTTATAGAGTCAAACTTTTTTCAGCTGGTTCATATTCAGTTCATAATGTCGTCATGTATAGTTCATCTTCATCAGGTAAGCTTCCTTTAGCCATTCGTTAGGTAGCTAGAATAAAGCGATTAGAACAGGAGAAGATGCGAGTGATACCAGAAGAAGAGGTTATTAAAAAAAGGATGAATAAACCGCTAAAAATTACACTTATTTCCTTAGGGGCTTTAGCTACTGCAATAGTACTTTTTCTAGTGACTGTTTTTGTCGCTAATATTTTCCTCAATAAATCGGACCAAGCTAAAATAAAACCCTATGGTCAGTCTGTAAGCGTCGATGGTAAAAATATGAATGTTTTGATTCAAGGAAATGGCGAAGAGACAGTCGTGCTTTTACCTGGTTATGGAACGGTGGCACCGGGACTTGATTTTAAGCTGCTAATAGATGAACTATCTCCATTTTACAAAGTTGTCACGATTGAGCCTTTCGGTTATGGATTAAGTGATAGAACTGAAAAAGAACGAACTACAGAAAATATTGTAAGTGAAATTCATGAAGCTGTAAAACAGCTTAATATTGACCGTTATATTCTAATGGCACACTCTATTTCCGGTATGTACAGTTTGAATTATGTGAACAAATATCCAAACGAAGTGAGTGCATTTGTCGGGATTGATAACAGTATTGCAACGGAAGACAGAACAAATGTTAAAATACCTTCAGGAAAATTAAAATTTCTTAGAAAATCAGGCTTGGGCAGATTGGTATTGAAATCAAGCGGAAACCCTTACGATGGATTGCCGTTTGATGATGAAACTAAAGAACAATTGAGATTGTTTACGCTTAGAAACACTTATAATTACACTCACTTAAATGAAATGGGACATATGGCTTCTAATTATAAAGGGGCTCTAAATTCAACTTTTCCAAAGGATCTTCCCCTTTTGCTCTTTGTACAAGGGGATGATACTCTCTTAAAAGATTGGATATCATTGCATGAAGAGCAAGTCAAAAATTCTAAACAAGGAAAATTGGTAAAACTTGATGCAGGACATTATCTGCACCATACCAAATCAAAAGATATCGCTGAAAATTTCAAGACGTTTATGGAAGAAATAAAATAAAAAGCGTTTCTTCTATTCTCCATGCTGCGGCCATCATGTGCAAGTTTCCTTGCATTTCATGACGCAGCATTTTTTTTCTTAGTATTCAAATCTCGAACCGCTCAATAATCCGATTCATTTCCCCATCAACATCAATCGAAGTATTCTTAGGAATATGAATGACGAACAAACCGCCAAAGATCAACTCACATTTGCCTTCATTCTCTATAATTCTATGTTTAAAAGCTGCAATGGCCGTTGAATCCACCGCTTCTTTACTAAGCAGCCAAGCGTATCTTTTGAAAGGAGATTTCTGAACCGTCTCTTGGTAATAATAGACTCCATTTTCTTCCTTCACCTGTATAATATCTCCCATTGTAACAGCTGGATTAAAAATCGGTGTCTCTTCAATTCGAAATTTATCTTTGCCAAATGGAGTAACATCGAGGATTTCTATTTCACGGCCATCTGCGTTGAAGCAGATATGGATTCCGGACGATTCTAGCATCGGCACACCTCTATTCTTGTTCAATATCTAATCTTGTTCATTCTAAATAACACAAAACAAAGTAAATACATTAGGCTCGTAATCCCGAACAACCTAAAGATTCCGGGCGTTAATAACATATATAAACTGTAGGGAAAACTCCAGATAAATGCAAGCAGCATTAGCCGACTTCTGTTTAAAAAGACTCCTATTGCTAATAACCCCGCCGGTAATAACAACATGATTATACTAATCACAAGAGTGGAGCGATTCGTAATCTCAGCATAAGGATTGATGAATATAAAAATTAGCCATAAAAAAACGGTCATCAAACTGGACACATAACCTATTAGTTTAATGATTGTTAAATTTATGGATGACTCCATCCTATCACCTCAATTCTTTCGCAATAATTCTCTCCAGCCACTTCCATGGAAGCAGCGTTTTGCCTAAGATTAAGATTCGCGTACCTTTGCCGATAGGATAACGTAGCCGTGGTGCTTTCATTTCGGCAATACGACCGATAAGATTAGCCACTTGACTAGGGTCAGGCGCTGTCTCAGCGGTATGTTTGGAATATCGTAGCACAGCGTCAAGACGTGCTTTATACGGAGAATCCTCCTTACGTTGAATTTGCTCCATGCCTTTTCCCCATATCGGTGTACGGAAGGAGCCTGGTTCAATTAATACAACCCTTATTCCATAAGGGGACATTTCATGACGCAGGCTTTCGCTGAAGCCTTCAACAGCAAATTTAGAAGCTGCATAAGGCGCATAACCTGGAAATCCGGATAATCCACTTACACTTCCCACATTAATAATCGTGCCGCTCTGCTGTTCTCGCATAATGGGCAGCACAGCTGTTGTCACAGCCACTAATCCAAAAAAGTTCGTCTCCATTTGCCGCCGCCATTCCTCCATAGATATTTCTTCTATGAAACCGCCAATGGCAAAACCTGCATTATTGACTAGAACATCAATTCTTCCAAATGTTTCGTGTACTGAAGATATTGCTGTCTCTATAGAATCGCTGTCAGTTACATCCATTGTCATTAAATGAAGCTGCTTTAGGATCCCTGCCTGCTCTGCCTGCTGCACCAGCTCGCCTTTACGGCTTAAATCACGCATGGTTGCTATCACCTTAAACCCCTGCCCAGCCAATTTGAGCGCTGTCAGCAGTCCAAATCCACTGGAGGTTCCGGTAATCAGGGCCACTCGATCATGCCCATACTCTAGATGTGAACTCATATTTACTCCCCTTTGTATTTCACAATTATAAAAACAAGCAAACAAACGTTCTATTATTCATTGACTATCCATTAATTTCAAGTTATAGTAAGAGCATCTTTTATATTTCTGTGCGGGAGAAGCACCTCGCAAGACAGGCGTCTATGCCTATCTTGGAGGTGCTTTTTTGCGTATATTAACTAATCCATTAAGGAGCTGAGAGGAATGTTTAAGCCAAAAAGCACCGTCAGATGTAGAAAGAACATTTTCAGAATTAGAGATTTAAAATGGGTGGCTCAAGTAGTGCTGGTAGCAGCTTTCTTAACCTGTAACCTCACACTTGCGTCTGCTACTGTCTGGGATTCTGCGCTGGATGATATTAACAGTCTTCATGGTAATTATACCGCGCTTCAAGCCACCCTCAAGACAGATAACTCAAAAATTCAGAAGTTACGCAAACAGAATAATGACGCTCTGAAATCTATTCGTACCGTCATACAGTCAACAGATCAAGCACTGTTAAGCCGCTTATCTTCAGAAGCTAGCTCAGTTCAGAAGAAACACGCTCCCCTTCTGGAACAATACAGCACACTCAGTAAACAGTCTACCGCAGCCAAGAAAGCAAAAGACTTGAAAACAGTCACATTGCTGGACCTGAAGCGTAATAAACTAAAGGCTGCTGTAACCCTCGCACGAGCCGAAATTAAGACAAAGACAACCACTTTGGCAGCCGCTCGCAAGCAAACTGCTGCTAAGCTTAAACCCGTCAAAGATGCGTTGGCATCCATCACTGCTTTAAAGAAACAAATAACTGCCGAGAGTAAGAATCTCACTGCCACGCAGAAAGTACGCGCGGAAGCTGACAAACAATATAAAGCAGCTGTTAAGCAAGGAGATGCAGTTAGAGCCGCCACAGAATTGAAATCATCCTATGAGCAAATGAAACGCATTCATTCCATGCAGCAGAATATTTACAGCTGGGAACAGAAGATTTCGCTAGCACTACGAGCAGCAGAATCTAAACTTCCCTAATAATTCGCCCCCACCGGCTCAAATCAGCTTCACTAACATACTAATTAGTTGAGCTGCGGGCACAATTAGGAGCTGAGCAAATATAGTGCCTACAAATCGTGAACCCATCAATACCACATATATTTTTCCTAGCTGATCACGGTATTCTACATTTTCAGTAGCCTTATGGGTAATAAGACCAAGCTGTGGGTCGATAAATATGGTCAGCAGAATAGTCGCCATACCGTTAATCAGTCCGGAAGCTTGAGAAGCAGTCGTGCTATATTGAGGCATTAGATGAGCAGCATACAAAGATGATATGACACCTACGGTGTAAAAGGCTGTAACAAAAACATTCATCACAATAAAACGTTTAGGAATCCCCAGGTATCTGAAGTTATATAGATTCACTTTTGGTTTTCTTATGTATTTTCTTGTGTTCTTTAGTTGCCCGATCGTCACACTGGTAAGCAGTTTTGGGATAGAACCCTCGATCTCAAGCTTAGAGATGATTCTCCCAAACAAGCCTACAAAGGTAGGGAACACCGCAATGGCAATTAAAGTCCCTAATGAAGAAGCCAATAATATAATTCTCAAGTAATTAAGAAGTGGAAAATCTGAATGTATTTTGGCATAATCTACGAATTTAGCCGTCAGTGGAGCTTGGATCATATTTGCAGTTCTTGAGACGAGAACAATAATGCCTGTGAGAGATAACGCAATGGCTATCTTGTTCAGCTTCACTCCGGCGTATCGTACCGAATACGATAAGGTTTCTGCCGTGTGAATAATCATCGTAAGCAAGCATACCACAATCAAACTATTTACCATTTAAAGGTTCCTCTCCAATAAACACTATTTATTATTTCGGTGCACCTTTTGGTGAAAGTATTGATCCAATCCATAACAAAGGCCAATGCCCGCTAAATATCTAACAAGGTCGATCCACAGGAATCCTTTTCCGAGAATTAGACCACCCAATACTGTAGAACGGATGCTGTTGATCCATTCCGCTTGATACAGCTGGCTAAATTCTATACCGAAGCTAAACACCAAACTCCATATAAAGGCGAGCCTTAGCTTTTGATTTACCAGTAGGACCCGAAACATAAAATAAACCATGCTGCCCCAAAGCGCATCTCCGAAATGTCTAGATACAAACAACGGCAGCTGATCCGTGAACACTCTAGAGCTTAACCCCAATACAATAACAACGAGGCAGATACAAGTATAAAAAAGTCTTTCTTTCAGATCATTGATCCTCATGTCCAACCTCTATCCAGCTTCTGACTTAAAATTGATGCTTGCGATAATACTAATCATTGCGATATAAAACGGATAAATAATCATCGCTCCTATTATGATCAGTCCTGTTACCGGTGCAGGTTTATCATTGGGAACCACCAAGCCGGAAATTCTGCTGATTCGATAAATATTCAATGGCAGCTCTATTACAATAAACAACATAAAGGCATAAAGTACGCTTAGTGCATTCAGCTTTATAAAATATTTCATCTGTTCAGCACTTCGGAGTCCCACAGCCGCTCCACATGGGAAAGCTCCAATTCTTCAAATTCCAGCTTATAAATATCCGGCTTGGACGTCTGTTCAAAGAACTCATATCCATACTTCTTATCAAAGTAATTTAGGATAATGGTCATGATATTCCCGTGCGTACCTAATGCGATATTGCCGCCTTTATGCTGTTGAATTAATTGCTTGATGACAGGAATTGCACGCTCTTGTGCTTCCTGGGTACTCTCTCCATCCGGCATTTTATATTGCTTGTCGCTGAACGATGTCCGAATGCCCTGCAGAAAATCATCTTCACTGATTTCAATCTCGACACTTCCGATTGCTCGTTCTCTGAGTTCTTCATACAGTTCAATCTCTTGGTTCGAAGCTTCTGCCAAATACTTAATTGTCTCTACGGCTCGTCTATATGGACTAGAGACAAAATGTGTAATTTTCTCCTCCGCCAAAAGCTCTTTGATTCTATAAGCGTCGGCGTGTCCTTTTTCGGATAATCCCCGTTCCCGCTCATTCCCTAATACAAAAGGTGATACTGCATGTCTAACCATATAAATGTATGTCTTCATGAGGCACTCCTCTCAGTCACTCAAATATCGTTGCAGTCTTCTCTCGGTCTTTTATAAAAATCTCTCTAGGATAAAGAATTGCAATCTCTGGCAGCTCGTTCTCTTTGAAAAATTTAAATTCTTCGATCTCCCCATCTATAGCTCTAAGCGTTCCTCTGATGATAGAGCACTCAAATACAATAACCGTATATTCTACCTGATCGCCATTATTATATTCGTATCTATATTTTGCTCCACCAAAAACACCTAAAATCGACGTAGGATGAACCATCAACCCTGTCTCTTCATATACCTCTCTGCGTAAGGTTCTTCCGGGACGCTCCCCTGGCTCAATCGCTCCCGCAGGCAATCCCCACAAAGATTCCCCTGGCTTGCGGATGAACAGAATCTCATCCTCTTTATTTCTTATTACTGCAGCTACGGAAGGCATCATTAATAATTCTGAGCCCACTTTCCCACGAATCCCTTGATAGTACTCAGACATCGGCATATTGATCATCCATCCTCTCCGTAAATGGGTTTATAATCTTTCTTTTAAAAAGCTGATCACGTTTATTTTCTCACCATCTGGCTGAACATTACATTGGGATAACTCGACATTAAATCGCTCACCTGTCTCTATTAGTTCAATCGCTTTGCATACATATTCGATCTTCCCAGGACTACTACTCCATGCATCTCTTGTATCATCCTTTACCCAATGAAGCTCTTTACCATTAGAATAGAAATCATGAATTAACCGTCCACTATCCGTGGTTGGTTCAATCAACATCAGGTTATCCCCTTTACCTTCACTAAACCTTTGAACGGTTTCTTTCATCCTGTTTAAATCTTTTTGATCAAAATGTATTAAAATATCATCATGTTTAGACTCATCTGAGCCTGTCTCACCTAGATCGGCCGCCAACACGCCTACAAGCACAGCAATCATAAACAACTGCACAATGATTATCCATGTTCTAAATTTCATAGTTCCCCCTAAGTTCTTTCCTTGGACTTCCCGAAAACCCACTATATGTATATTAGACATCACTATGAAAGAATCCTTTAGATTTCACAATATGCATAACCGTGGACAAAAAAAGCTTCCGAACTCAAAAAATCCTGAGCTCCGGAAGCAGTTACAATGAGGTGAGACTTAGTGTTTACCTTTTGTGCCAGCAAGCTGTACGATCATAATGACAAGAACGAGCAAAGCAATGAGCTGATCAATACTCATCTGCGTCCGCCTCCTATCCCAAATGAAGGATGGCTCATCGGACGGCATTTCCTCTCCCAAGGACACTGCTTCGTTCCCCTTATACACACTATGTATCCTACAGCCTATTTATTACTTAAAGAATGAACCCGTCCATACGTGCGAGTTCCTGCTCGACCTCATCCAACTGATCTTCGCCAAATACTTTAAACCCATTTTTCCTCAACAGCTCCGTAGTGGTACCCTCTCCCGGTGCTTTCGTATCCTTAAAGGTTCCATCATAAATATACAGACTTCCGCATGAAGGACTATCTTGTTTTAAAATAGCTAATGCAACCTGATGCTCCATGGCCAGCTTTAGTGTGGCTTGAGCCCCCTTCATAAATGGCTCCGTAACATCGATGCCTGCCCCCGTCACAACCCGATCTTCTTGCCGCTGTGCGTCAGGACGAGGGGTTGGCAAACCTCCCACTACCTCAGGACAAATATGGACAAAACGCCCTTCCTCATACCACTTTAGGAATCGGGCATCGAGACACGGAACATCGCCATTATCATAACGTACTTTATGCCCTAACAGACATGCGCTCACTAGAATCTTCCCTGTCATCGTTATCGCCACCAGTCCGTCTAGTATTTAATATATTGCTATATTATTTATGACTAGAAACGGATATGCAATATCGAAATGCCTGTCCACGAAATGTTTGTGCTTGGTACACAAAAGAAGACTCGTGGTATACATATAGAAAATCATTATTTCTGATATTGCGGCGTTTTCTCCATCCGGTACCGGCTCCAGCAGGTCCATAATAAATCTGCCAAAAAGTAGAACCCCACGATTGGAAGCACGAATTTCCAAATAGGCTGAACACCCGAATATAAAAGCTCCATAAGCGGCTGAATTACATACACACTAGCTACTGAAAGCCCCCACCAATATAGAGAAAAACGCAGGCAAATATGCCCTTGCAGTTGATAAGACATTCCTGAGTAATCCCACCATTGCTTATGGAATACTGTTTTTAACAGCCAACCGCTTATAAATTCAACAGCAGAAGGAATGATTAGCGCAAGAAATAGGAAAAGCGGAAGTGGCAGCGTCAAATCTCTAGCAATCAATAGCAATAGTGGAGCAAAGCCATACATCGGCTTAAATGGACCTTTTAGAAATCCTTCTTTACGAAAGCTTCCATTACTGTATAGATTATAGGTCCCTTCCAATACCCAACCTAAAAAGGAATAGACCATAAAATAAAAAAAGTATTGGCCCACCACAGTAACTGCTATATCTCCACTTAACGAAAATATAGGAATAATCATGACCTAATCTCGCCTCCCGTTGTCATTATTTTCTTAGTTGTCCATCCGGCCCTATTATGTCTTGATCGTTCTGGAAATATGCGCACTAAAAAAGACATAACCCAAAAGGTTATGCCTCCATTCCAGAATGCCAGGAGTAAAAGTCTCCCACTTGTTACTTTCTAATTATTTATGCTCTTCTTCATGAGGTGTCGTCAGCAACTGATCGTCGTTCTGTTTCTTCAGTGCATCCATCTTAAGCTCACTGCGTACGCCAAAGTTTGAACCATACTTTTTCTCAAAGTTTCCTGCGAGAGCCTCACCACGTTTTTGCCGGTAACGGCTGTTCTCATTCCGACTACGCATTTCATTTCCTCCCCGTTGGCAAAGATCTGTGAAATTTGCGAAAAGCTAAGACGAACTTGGAGAAAACACTCTGATGCGGTTGTACTTTTATTTATTATACAATACTTACTATAATCATCAACAAAAACAGACTGTCCCCTAAAGGACAGTCTGTCTTCCGAATCATTTACTCCAAATTATCGGGAAGCGGATCTGGGTGTGAAGATTCAGCAGGTTTGGCTACCCACTCATCTGCCTCTGGCTCGATGTCTACACCGTTCTCCATCTTCTTAATTTCAGCTAATGAATCGCCTTCTTTATTTTCCTTGTTGCGGATTTCCGCTTCATCTTGTGTGTGATCGGACATGTGAAATCCTCCTCAGGTGCTTTGCTTTTTTTGTTCCTTAGTTATAGTTACCCGATGGAGTGTTTTGCAAACATAGTCCAATTAAAAGAATAATTTAGGGGTACATCATCCACGCTACTAGTGGGCCGATACAAGAGCCAACTATCGCGCAAACAGTCATAGCAACCGAGCTCATCGAAACGGATTGTTCACCATATTCCAAGGCCTTTGCTGTTCCTAGAGCATGAGAAGCGGTTCCTAGACCAATTCCGATTCCAACCTCACTTCGAATTCTAAACAGCTTGATGATAAAAGGTCCGCCAATCGCACCTGTAAATCCAGCAATCATAACAAATACAGAGGTTAAAGAAGAGTCCCCACCTAAGCCGTTCGAGATCTGTATCGCTACAGGCGTAGTGATCGATTTAGGTAATAAAGATAAAACATATAATTTAGAGAAGCCTAGACCTGCCGCCAAAAGCAGTCCACTAAACATCCCTATAAGCAGTCCTACAATTGCTCCGCCCAGAATCGCCGGGAGATTCTCAATCAACACATTACGTTGTTTATATAATGGGTAGGCTAATGATACTACAGCAGGACCGAGCAGCTGGTTAATCCATTGGCCGCCTTTCATATATGTATCATACGGAATATGAAAATATAGTAGTAAAGTTACAACAATCACTGTGGCTGTAAGCGCGGGAATAAGTACAGGAATACGAAATCGTCTATATACTACTGACATCATCAAGTAAATAGCTACGTTAAGCAGTACAATACCTGTTGCGATAAAAAACATTATATTTCCTTCCCCTTTTCGCTTAGTCTCTTGCCGCTCCATCCTGCTTTCAGCTTGTGGTTTACGCTAGTAAGCCATTGGCTAGAATGTGCAGCTGCGGCAATCGTGAGAACACTGCTAACGATAAGGATTAGGATTAATAGTAAACCTCTACCACTAAAGATATCCATATGATTCACGATCCCAGCTGTCGCTGGAATAAAAAATAACGGAAGATAAGCTAATATCGTTGTTGCACCCTCTTCAATCCACTTCACAGGCACGACCCTAAATAGCAATAGAACAAAAAGTAACAGTAATCCTACGATACTCCCGGAAACGGGGAGATGCAGTTGCTTTTGCAGATAGTCCCCAGCCAAGTAGAACAAATATAGCAGGAACACTTGGATAATAATGCGAATGATTTTCATGATGCAGGATCCCTTCATTATTAAGTTAAAGCGATAGCACTAATATTGAGTCACCTTCATAAGGGTATCAGAGTTTTCATGAAACTTTCAATTACTTTTTGAATCTTATAAGAAATATCGAAAAAAAACCTGCAAAATCTCCAGAATACAGAGACTTTACAGGCTAAAAGCTAACAATTCATTTTCGTTAAACCCACTGAATTACTTGCTCTGCACCTTGACGGGTCTTACCACGTGGTTCATTCAGGCGATATCCGAAAGCTGCCATACAGGAGATTCCAAAATGCTCAGCGTCCATAATCCCTTCTTCTTCCAGAATCTGCTCCACCTTAACTTTATCAAAACCTTCCATTGGGCAAGAGTCGATTCCGATTAACGCAGCTGAAGTCAGCATATTCCCAAGCGCCAGATAAGTCTGCCGGCAGCTCCATTCGAACATTGCCCGCTCATTCTCCATCAGTCCGAAATCAACCTTCAAGAACTTATCAAAAACTTTACGTTTTCCTTCCATTCCTTGCGGAGGCAACTCCTGCACATTCTCCATGATCCCTTTAATATAATCAGAGTCAGCAGCCATATCTTTAGGAAGACGTGAGAGAATAAGCACAAAATGGCTTGCGGTTGCCAATTGCTTTTGTGCGCCCCAGGCATAAGGACGTAATTTCTCACGTACTTCCGGACTTTGCACTACCACAAAACGCCAAGGCTCGAATCCGAATGAACTTGGTGACAATCGTCCAGTTTCCAGAATAAATTGAAAGTCCGATTCACTAATTTTTTTATGGCTATCGAATTCTTTAGTTGCATGTCTAAACTGATATGCAGACAGGATTTCATTCTTGTTTAACGATAAAGTATCCATGAGTAACACTCCCTTTACTTGGTTAGAATCGACGGGCATTTGACTGTTTGCCGATCACATGCTTAATATTAGTGTATATATCACTTCTTTAAAAGTACGCACAATAATGTTATGTAGTATACAAAATGATACCATGGGAGTTGAACAGCTATGCGTGACCGAAAAGGTGGCTTCGGAAATTTCCCAGAAAGCAATAAAGAAGCTTGCCCTGTAGAATTTACACTGGACGTTATAGGCGGCAAATGGAAAGGAATTCTCATCTATCACTTGATTGATAGCACGAAACGTTTTAACGAATTCCGCCGGATCTGCCCGGGCATTACCCAACGTATGCTGACCCTGCAACTAAGAGAGTTGGAAGAGGATGGGGTTGTACACCGTGAGGTCTACCATCAGGTTCCCCCAAAAGTCGAATACTCTTTAACTGAATTCGGCAAGACACTGATTCCTATTATTAAACTCATGAAAGATTGGGGCGAGGTGTACAAAACAAAACAGCTTTCCGCAGAAAGCTGTCCTGAAGGTACAGATATTACGGTGTAGCTTAATGCTGCACCATTTATTTTTCCCCATTAAAAAACGCTTCAGCTTTTTCCTTATGTTCGTTGGTTACCTGACCGGATATCGCTTTTATGCCTGCTGCGATAATCGCTGCATCATCTGTAAATCCAAGGCCTAGAATCGCATCGGGTATAGCATCTATAGGAGAAATAAAATAAGCCAATGCACCGAAAGCAATTCCTTTCGCCCATAAAGGTGTTTTAGCGTCGACGGCACAATAATACATTGCGATAGCATCTTTAGTAAATGGAATTTTGCCTGCAAACTTTTTAGTTTTCGTCCAAAAATTTTGCGTTACCATTTCCTCATTTTCTTTGCTATATGGAAATTCCTCTGCAGTGAGCTCCATGCTAGTCTTGACCTTATCTTTCTTCATTGCCGGTTCCCTCCGAAAGGTTCATGTGACGTACATACCTAAAGTATTCCCTCAATTGATGTTTATATCTTTAAGATAAACTAAAGTCCGTATCCTGAACCTACTTACAATTAATTGATCGCTTTGATTTTCGTTAAATCGCTGCTGCATAACACTTCAAGATTCTTAAAAATCCGCTCAGCATCCCAATCCCACCACTTAAGCGCTTCAAGATATTCGATCATTTCATCATCAAAACGTTGTCTAATCACTTTGCAGGGATTTCCTCCAGCTACACTATACGCCGGGATATCCTTTACAACTGTAGAATTGGCTGCGATAACTGCTCCGTTTCCAATATGCACACCTGGCATAACCGTAACATTTTGTCCAATCCAAACATCGTTTCCGATGACTGTATCACCTTTTAGCGGCAGATCTTTTAAATCCGGGACCACCTGGTCCCAGCCATGGGCCATGATATTAAACGGATAGGTCGAAACCGAATTCATCCGGTGGTTGGCACCATTCATAACAAACTCAATGCCTTTGGCAATCGCGCAGAATTTTCCAATAATAAGCTTGTCGCCAATAAAATCATAATGATGAGTCACACGTTCCTCAAACTTCTCTGCACCGTTTATATCATCATAATAGGTATAATCGCCAACAATGATATTGTCTCTTGTAATCGCATTTTTTATATAGCAGATACTTTTAATTTGTTCATTGGGATAGAGCGTATCCGGGTTCGGTCCATATTGTTTCATAGTTTGCGCCTCGCTCTCTTTTGGATAAAACATAGCAGAGATCAGAGCTGAATTCAAATCATGTACGATTCATAAATATAAAAAAGCGGCTACCTGCCGGTAACCGCCTATCTTTTATCTACTTATATTGTTAAAGCTCGTTCTGCTTCACTTCTACTTCTACCTTTTCGATAAAACCTCAGCCTCATACTGTTTTACTTCATCTAGCCAGCTTTCCCGGACCGGTACGCCATTCTTCGCACAATAATAATCCCAAATGGCTCCAAACGGATACGATTTAAATTCCTCAACCAAAGCAAGTCTTGAAGTGTAATCTCCATCCAGCTCAATTTGCTTTAATTGCCCGATTGGCTCCAGCATGGCACGAAGCAAAGCTTTTAATGTATTGCGTGTTCCGATCACCCAAGCAGCAATATGATTAATGCTTCCGTCAAAAAAATCTAATCCAATATGCGTTCTGTCCAGAAACCGGCCACGAACCAGTTCACGGGCAATCTCGAGCAGCTCATCGTCCATAGTTACCACATGATCACTATCCCAGCGTACTGGACGGCTAACATGCAGCAGCAATTGATCCCCAAATAGCAGCCAGGAAGACAGCTTATTCGAAATCATTTCGGTTGGATGGAAATGCCCCGCATCGAAGCACACCGCCTTGCCCCGGCTTAGCGCATAACCCATATAGAATTCATGTGAGCCAACTACGTAACTTTCCGAACCAATACCAAACAGCTTACTTTCTACGGCATCAATGTTATATTGCTGATCGATTTCCTCGCTGAAGATTTCATCGAGTGACTGCTGAAGCCGTACCCTTGGTGACAAGCGGTCAATCGGCGTATCTTTATAACCATCTGGAACCCAAAAATTAGTAACACAAGGCTGACCTAATGCTTGGCCAAAGGACTCGGCGATTCGACGTGAGGCCTTGCAATGAGCGATCCAGAAGTTGCGGATTTCAGGATCTGGGTGACTCAGTGTGAAGCCATCGTTTGCTTTTTCATGAGAAAAACAGGTAGGATTGAAATCCAATCCTAGTCCCTGCTCCTTGGCCCAGCTCACCCATCGCTCAAAATGCCTAGGCTCTAACGCATCGAGATCTACAGTCTCTTCTGTATCCGCATAAATAGCATGTAAATTTATTTTATGTTGCCCTGGGATGAGTGCTAGAGCCTGTTCCAAATCCCGGCGCAGCTCCTCCGGATTCCCGGCCCGCCCCGGGTAACTTCCGGTGACTGCGATCCCGCCGCTCAGTTCTTTTTCCTTATTCAAAAAACCCTTCACATCATCACCTTGCCAACAATGCAAAGAAATCTTAATTTCCGCTAGCTGCTCCAACACCTTATCTACGTCGATCCCATGCTGTGCGTAAAGCTTTTTCGCTTCATTGTAGCTGTTCTGAATGCTCTGTAAGCTCTCTTTACTCTGCTCCATGTTGAGCCTCCTGATTTTTAACTTAGTTTGTTTTAGATGAGGCATTTCTGCCTCTCTTTGGCTCGTTTTCCACTATACTTAGCTACTAATTAACGACCTGCAGCCGGGCGAACTGTGCCAAAGCCGCTTCTTTGGTCGTGGGGTCCATCCCCTTCGGTATATAAGATGTTACTTGGAATGAACGACTTATAATTTCTCTCGCCTCTTGAAGATCAGTTACAGCACCCGTGCTGATCATCTGCACCACCAGATTGCCTAAAGCCGTAGATTCCGTTGGTCCGGCGTGAATTTCCATCTCCAGCAGATCTGCCGTAATCTGGCACAACAGACCGTTATTCGCACCTCCGCCAACGATATGCAATCTCTCTAAGCTGTCACCCGTCAATTGCTGGAGATCCTGAATGTAGAAATAATAAGATAAAGCAAGACTATCAAATACACATCGAGCCATTTCCCCAGGCGTTTGAGGAACCAATTGTCCTGCTTCCACACAATAGCTGCGGATCTCGTCAACCATGCTCGGTGGATTCATGAAGCGTTCATCATTGCAATAAATGATCGATCTAAAAGGGATTTCTTGTGCTGCCAGCTCTACCAGCTCGCCGAAGCTGTATTGTCCGCCGTACTCCTCACGAACCTTTTGAATTAACCACATGCCCATAATGTTTTTAAGAAACCGGAATGTGCCGTAGGCTCCCCATTCATTCGTATAGTTTCGTAACATTGCCTCTGGACTTGTGATGGCTGAAACCCGTTCCACCCCGATAAGTGACCAAGTACCACTACTGAGAAATCCCCATTTCTCGCTGTTTGCCGGAACCCCTAATACAGCTGATGCTGTATCATGAGAGGCTACTGCTATGAACTCGCAATCTGGAAGATCGCCGCGAGCCGCCAAGTCCTCCGTCAACCGCCCAACGGATTCCCCAGGTTCTGTTAAGGGAGGAAATTGCTCTTTTGAAAGACCAAGCACCGACAGAAGATCCGCATCGTAATCACGAGTGTGAAGATTCAGCATCCCAGAGGTGGAACCTATCGTCACTTCACTAATCTTGCGACCCGTAAGCCGATAATAAAGATAATCAGGGACCAAGAGGATGGAATGTGCTGCTTCCAGCTCCGCCTGATCATGCACAAACAGCTGATACAACGTATTTATCGGGAGATATTGTATCCCCACTTTTTCGTAAACGCTTTCAGTTGAGATGTTACGATGCAGCCTCTCTATCGCTCCATCCGTTCGGGAGTCACGATAAGAAAAAACCTCATGGATCCGTGCCCCCTCCTGATCGAGAAGTACATAATCGACACCCCAAGTATCGATGCCCACAGTGCAGCGCTCGATCCCTCTAGCCTTGGCCTGCTGTAAGCCCTTGACGATTTCAGCAACTAAATAATCTATATCCCAATATAGATTACCATTTTGTTCAGCGAATCCATTACTGAAGCGATGAATTTCTTCTATAGACAGGGTTCCTCCCGGCTGCTGCAAGGTTCCACAAACCACTCTCCCACTAGAGGCTCCGATATCAACAGCAATATGATTCTGAATTTGATTATGAGCTTGTGTATTCATACCATACAACACTCCTTATCTCCTATCAGCCTACTAGCAAAGCAAATACGATTCCTGGACCATGCACGCCTATCGTCAGATCATTCTCAATATCCGCTGAACGGCTAGGTCCGGAGATAAAATGGATGCCCGCCGGCAGCCCCGATGGCCCAGCTTCATCAAAATCAATAAGCACCTCACCGAGACGAGTCTTCAGCCGCTCCAATGGAACGATGGCAATTAATGCGGTAGGCAATAAGCTGACTGAACGGCCTTTATCCTCAGAGGACAGCACAGTAATGGAGCCTGTATAGGCAACTGCATAATCCGCAATCACAATTCCAATATCAGCCTCGGCCGCCCTAGCTTTCCATGCCTCCTGATCATCTGTATTCCAGACAGAGACCTGTGTATCTGTGAGTTCCTCCTCTAGTCGAAGTACTGCCAGCTCGGTGACATTTTGCCGGAGAATATACCGTGCGAGCATCTCATTGACTTTGCTGACGATGAAAGCCTTGGCTTCCTCCATATCCTGCACACGAAATACATGACCACCGGCGCTTTGAAAGTTCGCCGTAAATTGTTCAATCCTTTCCTCCGGACTCCACTGGAATTGCTGCCAGTACTGCGGTGGGCCGCGAAAAGGATGTGCAGGAGCTTCAGTAATTCTCGGCCGCTTCAGGCGGCGAGCGATATCATTCATGAATGCCTGCTGCTGTTCACGTGAATCCTGCTCCATACGTTCCAACCAGTTACTGTGCGTCTCTTCAGTCATGTCCGGCCCCTCCTTCCAGCGCTTCCCGCTTCCGCTTCGCCAGTAAATCTTCCATTCGCTTCTGTATCGCCGGTTCCATTTCGCGACTGTTCTTATCCAGCTCCTGTTGCAGCCCCTTCCAGCTCTCACGGAAGGATTGATCTGCCAGCTTCGGGGCGATCCGATAATTGTTCCAGCCTTTCAGCGGCCCCAGTTTCGACGGAATTCCTCCGTCTCGCACGAGCAGCTTTTGCCCGATTCTACCTACCTTCATCACATTACTAAATCGCTGTGACTTCGCCATGATCGCCCCAAAACCCTTCATGCCGAGACCTTCTGCCTTATCCCCATAACCACGTTCTACCTTCCGCCGCCGTAAATAGATGAGCATATCATGCAGAGGGATTTTGACCGGACAGGCTTCATAACATGCTCCGCACAGGCTAGAGGCTGAGGCGATGTCATCCCATTGATCTACATTTTTATTCAACGCCGGAGTCAACACCGCTCCTATAGGTCCGCTATACGTTCCCCCATATGCATGACCGCCAATATGACGGTAGACAGGACAAGCATTCAGACAAGCTCCACAGCGGATGCAGTTCAGCAGCTCCTGAAACTCAGGATCGCCTAGCTGCTCAGATCGACCATTATCAAGAATAATAATATGCTGCTCTTCCGGCCCATCACCGTCATTATCCCTGCGGGGACCAGAAATACCCGACATATATACCGTTAACTTCTGCCCTGTTGCCGAACGAGGCAATAATGTAGCCATCACTTCAAGATCACTCCACGAAGGAATAATCCGCTCCATCCCCATCAGGGTAATTTGTGTTTTCGGTAAAGTGGTGACCATACGAGCGTTGCCTTCATTCTCGAACAGCACCATCGAACCCGTCTCTGCAATAGCAAAGTTACAGCCAGTCATTCCAATATCCGCATCAAGGAACTTCTCTCTCAGCTTTCGCCGTACAAATCCAGCAAGGATAGTAGTTTCAGGCAAAAGCTCCTCCCCTGCCTCTTTGGACAACAGCTCTGCAATCTGGTAGCGGTTCTTATGAATCGCCGGAATAATGATATGTGACGGGGTTTCCCCGGCAAGCTGGATAATATACTCCCCCAGATCCGTCTCTATGGTCTCCACGCCAATGGATTCCAGCGCCTTATTTAAATGCAGCTCCTCAGTAACCATTGATTTGGATTTGACCACAGAAGCTGCCTGTTTTCGCTGCGCGATTTCAAGGGCAATCTTCACAGCCTCTTCACCCGTTGCTGCAAAATGAATATGTGTCCCGTTTGCTCTTGCCTTGTCTGCAAAAAGGTTCAAATAGTAATCAAGATGGGCGATCGTGTGTAGACGAATTTGCCGCCCACGTTCACGCCACTCTTCCCAGTGGCCATGATCGTTAGCTGCTTTTTGTTTTCCATCACGCAGTCTCTCCGTGGTAAAACGAACAGCCTTGCGTAAAAAGTCATTATTCAGCGCCAATTCTGCACGTTCTTTTACTGTTGCTGGCTTTCCATTCTCTGAACTCGCCGTGGAATTGGTGGTGGCTTGGCTCATTTATCAGTCACCCCCTCATACAGCAGTTCTGCTAAATGCATAACTCGAACGGGCTCGCGGCGGTAACGCAGATTCCCGGCAATATTCATCAGACAACCCATATCCAGACCCGTTAGGATTTCTGCTTCCGTCTCCAGCACATGATCTGACTTCTCAGTGACCATCGCCCCGGAGATATCAGACATTTTCACGGCAAAGGTTCCACCAAACCCACAGCAGTCCTCAGCAAAAGGCAGTGGTACCAGCTGCATCGCCTTCACATTTTGCATAAGCTGCATAGGTTCGTCGCGAATCCCTAGAATCCTTGTGCCATGACAGGAAGGATGATAGGTAACCTTATGCGGAAACACTGCTCCAAGATCAGTTACGCCAAGTACCTGCACCATAAACTGACTGAATTCATAGGATTTGCGTTGCAAATTCTGCGCCTTGACCAGATTAACCGGATCATCCTGAAACAGCTTAGGGTAATGATGAAGCATCCCCGTACAGGATCCGGAAGGTGCAATGACAAAATCACTGTCATCAAAAGCCTGTAGAATCGTAAGTGCAGCTTGCCGCGCTTCATTCCAATATCCACTGTTGTACGCAGGCTGTCCGCAGCAAGTCTGCACCTCCGGGAACTCCAGCTGTACGCCATACCTGGCCAGCAGACGAGCCATGGCTTCCCCGACCTTCGGGAACACGGCATCGCTGACGCAAGTTATAAACATCGATACCTTCATGCCTTCACCTCCTGCACAACTATTTACTACACCGTCGTTATTGCGATGTTCAGCTTCTGCAACTGCTTCATTTGTTCTCCAACAGGGCTGTAATCCGTTATTAGGACATCCACATCACTAGGAGCCGCAAAATGTGTGAACGCTTGTATTCCAAATTTACTGGAATCACATAATAAGATCACTTGCTCCGCTATAGAAATCATCTTTCGTTTCACCATAGCTTGCAGCTCATTTGATTCACTAGCGCCTCGTTCGAGATGAAACCCTTTGCAGGAAAAAAACATCTTATCCACGTGATACAATTCAAGCGAACGTTCTGCTAAATGACCAACATAGGACATTGATCTGCGGCTCAGCTGTCCGCCTGTAGAAAAGACCTCGATCCGCTCCTTCCCGCTTAACTCTGCTGCCACTCTAGTAGAATTGGTCAACACAGTAAGCGGCATATCCGGCAAATGCGAAGCCATATACCAAGCCGTTGTACTGGCATCCAGCAGAATTCGATCGCCCGGCTTAATCATCATGACCGCCTCACGGGCAATCCGCTGTTTCTCCGCTGCATTCATGATTTCTCGTTCGGCATAAGGGGTCTCCGGTTGCCGGTCACGCAGGCTAACTGCTCCGCCATGCGAACGCAGCAGCCGCCCCGCTTTTTCCAATCGATCCAGATCGCGGCGAATGGTTTCTTCCGTCACTTGGCATAATGTACTCAATTCTGAGACACGGATGCTGCCGCGTTCATTCACTAGTTCTACGATTCGTTCATATCTGTCTGCAATCAGCATGATTTCCCTCCGTTATCCCTATCTATATTCAAGCTACCTCTTATCTAGTAAAAGCTGCTGGCACTCCACCGTCGATTGTCAGCATACAACCCGTAGTTTTCTCTGACTTGGAAGAAGCAAAAAAAGCAACGCCTTCGGCAATATCACGTGGATAAATATTAACTAGCAGCGTCGTGCGTTTACGGTAATGCTCCTCTAATTGATCCGGCTCAATCCCGTAAGCAGCCGCCCGTTCATTACGCCAGTTCGAATTCCAGATGGCTGATCCTTGTAAAATTGCATCGGGCAGAATCGTATTGGCACGGATGCCAAACTCTCCGCCTTCAGCTGCTATGCAGCGGGCCAGATGGGCTTCGAGCGCCTTGGCAGAACTGTAAGCCGAAACGCTTTTTCCTGCAAAAATAGAATTTTTGGAGCCGATGAACACCATGCTACCTCCGATTTTTTGCTCCTTCATCACCTTAAAAGCTTCGCGTGCAACGAGGAAATATCCTGTGCCCAGTACAGAAATATTCAAATTCCACTCTTTCAATGAAGTCTCATCAAACGGACTGGAGGTTGCAAGCCCAGCATTATTAACAATAATATCGACCCCGCCATAAAAAAGTGCTGTCTCCGCATAAGCTGCAGTTACCTGCTCTTCCTCAGTTACGTCCATTTTAACGGCGAATGCACGATTTTCACCATACTTAGCGTTAATCTCTTCTGCTACTTTTTGTGCACCCTCCAGATTGAGGTCTGCCAATACAACATGCGCTCCTTCTGATACTAAACGACGAGCCGTCTCACTCCCAATTCCCCCGGCACCACCTGTAATAAAGGCAACTTTACGGGAGAACTCCGCTTCTGCCGGAGCCAGTGATAATTTATATAATTCCAGGGGCCAATATTCCACATTGTACGATTCATTCTCACTAAGAGAGACGAAATCTCCCAGCGCAGTAGCTCCGCGCATAACAGCAATCGCCCGGTGATACAAGGCTCCGCTGATCTTAGCATTGCTCCAGCTTTTACCTGTGTTGATCATGCCCACGCCAGGGATCAGGATCACACGTGGCGCAGCCTCGAACATTACATCGCCTTCATGTTCATTACGGTTGAAGTACGCTTTGTACTGCTCCTTATATTCGCTAATCGCTTCGCTCAGCTTCGCCTTCAAGCCATCGATATCATTGGCATTCGGCTCCCACGCAACAAAAAGCGGCTTCATTTTGGTATGTACCAAATGATCTGGACAAGCTGCGCCTACACCGGATAACTTCTCCGAGTCAGCCCCTCCTACAAAACGCAGCACATCCTCCGCATCGTCGAAGGTCAAAATCATTTTACGCTCATCACTGACCGCGCCTCTGATCAGTGGCATCACTGCCGCTGCTACAGCCCGCCGCTCTGCTTCCGGAAGTGCTTCCGATTTGCCGCCGCCAAATAGGTTCTGATCTTCAATTCTTTCTTCAATATAACTTTCCGCTTCGTTAATTATGGAGATTGTTTTGGCATAACAAGATTCAGGTGTATCCCCCCAAGTCACGAGCCCGTGTTTCTCCATCAGCACTAATTCAGCTTTCGGGTTTGCGAGCACACCTTCGGCAATCATTTTGGATAAAGTGAACCCTGGACGGATGTATGGCACCCATACGAAACGATCCCCATAAATCTCACGGGCAATTGCCTTACCGTTATGAGCGCAGCATAAGCTGATAATGGCATCTGGATGCGTATGATCCACATGTTTGAAAGGTAAAAATGCATGCAGCAACGTTTCGATAGAAGCACGCGGATGTTTAGGATCAATCATACAATTTGCGAGATAAGCTACCATCTCTTCATCAGGCATTTCATCACGTTCAAATAACGGGGCAATATCCTGAAGCCTTAGTCCGGTAAAATTGCCTGCTTTCATCGTAGCGAGGTCAGAGCCGCTGCCCTTCACCCACATTACTTCTACCTCGCGCCCGCGAAAATCCAATTCTATCGTTTTGCTGGAGGTATTCCCTCCGCCAAAGTTACAGACTCTGCGATCTTCGCCCAGCAGATTAGAGCGGAACACTAATGCATCCAATCCCCCGTTTAATTTCGTTTCCCGAGATGAATCCCATAAGTTTTGTACCATTTGTGAATACCTCCGTTTTTGAATGTTTGTTTTTTTGTTTATTTTTGTTTGTTTTGATTTTAAACTATTTGTTTATGTTTGAATAGAGCGCTTTCAACAAAATTTTAAATTATTTTCACATTTTAGACGAATCTCTATTGGATGAACTACAATAACATCGCGAATAACAAAAAAGAGCTGCCTCTTGGCAACTCCTCCCCTATTGTTCACACCAGCTTAAAGGGTGATCCAGTAGTTACATTTTTCATTCTCAATACCATGTAGTATTCCTTTGTTCGCTTCAATAACCTTTCTCGAAAATATATTGTCCGGCTCACAAGTTAGCATGACCTTATCAATCCCCATGTCCGCAGCTTTTTTTAACAGCTCTGCCAAAAAAATCGTGCCATAACCCTTTCCTCTTTCACTGGGTCTGATACTGTAACCGATGTGTCCACCTGACTTCCTCAATTGATCATTTAAGGAATGTCTTAGTTTTCCGACACCAACGGGATAAGAGTCAATCAGTAACCAGTAGTTGGTTTGTCCTACATACTGTGGCGGAAGATTAACCCCTCGTGAAAGTGCTATCCGATCCTGTATGAAATCAGGAAATTGACTGTAAGCCAGATCAAATCCGTTATTGACGAATCCATTCTCCCCCGGACCTATCTCCACAATCAGCTCAAAAATATCGCGTCCATCTGAAATACTAGCTTCCTTTAGCTCAACGAGCATAATCATCCCCACCTAGAACGTTATTAATAACTTCCCTATCAAAAATTTACCGCAAAAGAGACCGGCATGCATTATTTAATTGTACATTCTACAACTAAAATGAACTTCAATGCTCACGCCTAATGTATTAAGTGTACTTTGTGCAATTAAATTCGCCCAATTTAGCTAAATCAGCTAATTACGAGAGATATAGTTGTACAAAGTACATCTATATCACCGAAGTGAGAGTAAAGTAGCAATTTAGTTGTATGAAATACACTTATCTGGCTCCTTGTGACTACTAGGTGATCAAGCAACAGGTATCTAAACTAATCTATCTAATCTATCTAATCTAATCTAATCTAATCTAATCTAATCTAATCTAATCTTTTCCCCATCTTCTAACCTCTCTGCCCCCTCTTTTCACAGGAATGTTTCTATTTCTCGCTCCTCCTTCCGCACTCTCGTAGTATACTTATTGGAATAAGATACAGATGTTGTATTTTTCACTAAGGAGGTTTGTGATGGTAAATAGCTTTAAAAATGCCAAGGTGCAAGATCGAGTGTGGCAATCCTACCAACAGCTAGTTGATCAGTGGCTTATTCCTCTTGAAGAGCTCGATCTCCCAACCACATATGGGCTGACGCATTGTATCCTTACCGGGCAAAAGAGTAATCCCCCCTTATTTCTATTTCATGGATAACTCGGCGGTCATGTGGCTCCTTAACATTGAGGAATTATCGCGGCATTTTTACTGCATCGCTATTGATACTCTGGGCGGACCCGGAAAAAGCATTCCTAATGCGTACTTTAATAAACAAAAGTTTGAGCAGGTGGAATGGATTAATGAAATAGTCAAACATCTAAGCATAGACGTCTTTAATATTGCAGGGGTGTCAAATGGCGCCTATATTGCTTTTAATTATGCGACCAAGCAACCGGACAAAGTGAACCGTGTGATTTGTTTAGAAGGCGGAATGGTCACCACACCAATCAAAGCCATGCTGCAAACGCTAATGATGATGTTCCCAGAGATTCTGATTCCCACGGATCGCAATTTACTCAAAGTGCTGAAGAAGTTAAGTGCGCCTGACTCCCCTTTATTTGACGATCACCCAGAAGTAGCTGCTCATTTAATCCTTTAAATGCGAGCTCATAATCAGCAAGCTATGTTTGTTCATAAGCTTCAAAAATACGATAAAAACGCCGCTGTTGCCGTCAGAGATAAGCTCTATTTTTTAGTAGGAGAACACGCGTTAAAACAATCAAAGGATTTCATAGATATTTTAGAGGATGGAAAGTTTCATTACCAAGTCATCCCCCATGCGGGACACGGCATTAATCATGAACAACCGGATAGAGTCAACACTGAAATTATCAATTTTCTGACCGGCGATCACGATAAATCACTTGCATCCTTATGAAAGCGTTACTATTATGAAGGTTATTACTCATACTTACTCTATTAAAGGAGAGGTTACCCATCAGATACGGAACTCTAGCCCACACATTTGGCTGCCTGCCGCTCAAGTCGTTAACTGCAACCCTTCAGAATTATGATATCGATTTTGTTCAGCTTGCATTATCCAAAGCCATTCAGGACATCGACACTTCTACCGGTAAACTAAGTCCAGGTCTTGCCAGCTATATTGGCGAACAATTTGACAAAGCAGGAATACGCATCGGTGTTTTGGGCTGTTACATCAACCCTGTTCATCCGGATCCTGTCATCCGAAGAGCTGAGATCAATCGTTTTAAAGAGCATCTTCGTTATGCCCGCCAATTCGGCGCACCTATGGTGGCAACAGAGACAGGCGCTCTGACTACTTTTCAAGCACAAGATCCGGTCCATTACGAGGCTATCGGCTGGGATACGTTAAGGGCAACTGTAGAAGAACTTGCAGAGGAAGCTGAAAAATGGGGGGTTTTTATAGGACTAGAGGGGGTCTGCACACATACACTTTCTACACCAGACAAGATGCGGCGCATCTTAGATGAAGTCCCATCAAGCTGTATAGGTGTTGTATTGGACCCTTGTAATTTTATTGGCACGGCTGCGCATTTGCAGGATCAAATTGTCGATGATTCCTTCAGATTATTCGGCGACCGCATCATTCTGGCGCATTTAAAAGATATCTATCAAGATGGTGAACAAGCATACCACGGAAAAGCAGGCAGCGGATTATTCCATACCGAAGCTTTCCTGCGCAAACTCCAAGAATATAAGCCAATGATCGATGTGTCATTAGAAGATATCAAGGATCTGGAGGTTAATGATACCGTTGCTTTACTGAAGAAGCTTACTCCGATAACACAATAAAAACCCACTTCTGAGGATAGGTGTTAGCAGCAGCTGCGCATCTATCCCCAGCTTTATCTATACTCAAAAATAATGCTTCCAGTTATTGAGCAGATGATCATCCTCTTTCTGCAGCAATTTAGAGGCATATACGATTTGACCTGTATGATAGGAATAATGCTCTGCCGCTCCGATCATAATCTTTTGAATACTCCAAGTATAATTCTCCATTCCAGCCCCCTCAGGGAAACTAATGGTGACCTCCCGTTCTAGATCAGCCTTCGTCAAATTGCCCACAACCAAGCGACTTTCTTCCCTGACCTTCCGCATATACTGCAATAATTCCTGTGATGAATAACCGCCTCTGGTCAAAAATTCATTAGGTCTATCTCTTTCTATTGGCTTATTGCCGATTCCGCTGACCAGATGCTGATATTCGCTGCCCGCAATATGCAGGCATAGGTTACCAATGGCATTCATTTTTGACTTTGGACGAAACCATATCGCTTCGGTCGATAGCTTATTTACAGCTTGCTCCACATACCCCAAGGATTGATCGAGCCTTCTCATACATTCGATAATGATTTCACTCATACTGACCCCTCTTCCTTCTCCTTTTGTTTATAAGCTTGATAAATGGTACTTTTCTATAGGAGCTGAATAAAATAAGAAATAGAACGATTGAATCATATTGTTTCACTATTATAGCTCTAACTTGGAAGGGACGGGATTATCAATGAGATTCACATTCCCTATTCTGACCTTATCTCATGGCGGAGCACAACGTATGCTAGTAGAGCTCACCAATGGGCTGACAGACTTGGGTCATCAGGTCAATCTCCTTTTGCCTGTGGATGGCGCTATTTCTTATGATGTGCGCGCAAACGTAATCCGCTCCTCACATATGAATATTCACGAGCATGACTTTCCTCCCGGAGACGTCATTGTTTCTAATTATTATACAACTGTCCCCATCGCCCAAGCAGCGAGCGAGCAAGGAAAGGGTATTCATGTACGTTTGTCTTTATGTTATGAGCCACCTTTTTTACCCGATAACGGACGCTCCTTCCCCTCCTATCACATCACTGAGCATCTAATCGTTTTATCACGTTGGCAGCAGGAGCTGATCCGTTTAAATCATGGCATCACCGGCAGTATCGTGCCCATTGGCATTAGCTCCTCTTTTAAAAATATGAATATCCGTCACAGTCTTCAAGAGCCTTTAAACATAACAGCTATATTAAGAAAAACAGAACGAGGTTTCTCCTGGCACCGCGAGCAAGATTACCTTATAGAACAGCTGGATTACGTAAAAAGCGAATATCCCGATGTAAATATTAACTTCATCAGTCCGCCTGACGAGTTCAACACCTCAGAAATTCTCCAAAGAATGAAGGCTACTGGCAAATATCGGTTCTTTACGCCAGCAAATGATGAGGAGCTCTGCTATCACTATAACGGCGCGGATATTTTTGTTAGCTCAAGTATTTTTGATACAGGTTCTTTACCGGGACTTGAAGCCATGCGTTGTGGAGCAGCGTTAGTCTGTGTATATTCGGGTGGGAATATGGAATACGCCCATCACAAAAAAAACTGTTTGCTCTCTTATCGATATGAGAACCGGCTCGGTGAAGATGTCATCCGCTTAATACGTAATCCCAACTTAAGAACTAAATTAGCGGAGCAGGGGGAAAGATATTCGCGCAAATGGACTTGGGAAAATAGTGTTAGATTATTTGAACAAGCGATCACAGATTTATTATAAAAATATAAGGAAGCAAGTCTCCGATGGCTGAGATTTGCTTTTTTATTGATCCAAAAGAATCATTGACTAGAGAAATAATACAAGATATTATGTAAGCGTTATCAATTGCAAAATAATGAAACACTTTAGAAAAATCTAAACTAAAAGGAGAAGGAATATGGCGAAAAAAGGTAGGCAAGGTTATCGGTTGTTATTGTTGTCTTTTTTAATGCTTTTTACAACTGTTTTCTCAGCAGGATCGCAAGCTCATGCAGCAACCTGGAATCTGACTGGAGATACTAACGTACACGACCCTTCATATATCAAAGAGGGAAACACACATTGGGTATTCAGCACGGGATCAGGTCTCCAAGTGATGTTTTCAAATGATGGAACAAACTATATTCGCTCCCTTCCGATTTATAACTCGAAACCCTCCTGGTGGAGCTCTTACGTTCCCAATCAAGAAGGGCTAGATGTATGGGCCCCAGAAATTTTCTACTATAACGGTACCTATTACCTCTATTATTCAATCTCCACATTCGGCTCAAGAGTGTCTGCTATTGGTTTAGTAACTACTAAATCGATCTCCGGGGGACAATGGACGGACCAAGGTGTCGTTATCTCGTCTAATGACGCCTCCAATTATAACGCCATTGATCCTAACATTACGGCAGATGCTAACGGAAACCTATGGATGACCTTCGGTTCCTGGAGCAACGGGATTTACATTACCTCCATCAACAAAACAACCATGAAGCCAACGGGCAACTCGTATCGCATTGCGACTAAATCCGGGGGGATTGAAGGCTCCAGCATGGTTTACAATCCAAATACCGGATATTATTATCTATTCGTATCCATTGGCCAATGCTGCTCAGGTGTAAACAGCACCTATAAAATTGCAGTGGGACGCTCAACCAGCGTACTGGGTCCTTTCTATGCGAAGGACGGTACCGATATGAAAAATGGCGGGGCTACGGTCATCGATAGCGGCAACAGTTTTTGGGCGGGTCCTGGTGGACAGGATATATACGGAACCAACGTTATCGTCCGCCATGCTTACAGTGTCGCCGAGAATGGCGCACCCAAATTGTTAATCAGTGATCTCGAATGGGATTCTGCTGGCTGGCCTTACTATAATTAACGTCTAATCGAGGAGTTGCCCCTGAGTCCTACTCTGTGATTTATGGGGCAGTTTCTTTTTACTGATAAACCTTCTACTCTCTCTTTCGATAGATCCCTGGCGAGACACCATAACGCTCCCGAAACACCCTGTGAAAATAGGTGTAACTTCCAAACCCCGTCTCCTCTGCTATACGCTCTAAGGTGTAATTGGTATTGTCCATTAATCTCAGTGCCATCGCAAGCCGGATTTGCCCCGCATATTGCATAATAGAATAACCGAATTGGATCTTGAATAAATGTACGGCCCTTGTCACACTAATTCCAGCATGAGCGGCTACGTCCTTTAGTCTAATCTCTGAAGTAGCATGCTCCTCCACATAACTCTTCATCTTAAGTCCGTGTAGAAGCGAAGCCGAAGATGATGCAGGTGCCTCTTCCATAGCCCGATCTAACAGCAAACATAATGCTTTAAATAGTGCTTCAAGTATTTCAGGGCTACCCCCGTCTAGTCTTCTATTCTCCAGATCAAGCTGTTGCCATATACTTTGCAGCTTACCATCATCCGCAATTCTAACCTTTTTGGGTCGCTCACGCAGGTTCCACCAGTGGTCCACCCATTCCCCTGTACACATTACAAAATAGTCCACACTATGTCCCAGAGGACTTTTCTTTTCACCGATTCTCAGATCATATATATCATAGGGCTTAAATAATAGTAGATCCCCAGGCATTACGGTAGTCATTTCTCCATCAATGAGGACTTCACATTCCCCTTCGGCTTGCAGCCTGATGATATAGGTATCCAACCCACTGCGATATAGTTGCCGAAAAGGCTGAGTATGGCGGATAAATCCACACAGACTAATTTGAACGCTGTTTGTTTCCATCGCATTCGCTCCTCTTTCTATAGTAGTTGATGACCAGATTGTTGAGGTTCTTAGCCATATAGTTTCTTCAAAGTGCAGTGAATCTCCTTCTATAATAAAGACAGAATTCATATGTAGGAGGTTACCAACCATTATGAGTAAAACTATTCGCGTCATTCAAACCGCTAAAGAAACCACGGATCGTTTAACAGAAAAGGACCCTCTGATTTTCCTTCCCGATACGTCAGGAGTCGAATCAGAGCTAATCAATATCTATGATGATCTGGAGTATCAAGAAATTGAAGGCTTTGGTGGAGCCCTTACGGAGTCCTCTGCCGTTACTATCGCTAAACTTAGTGCAGCTAAACAAAAAGAAATCATCGACGCTTATTTTCATCCTGAGCACGGCATTGGATACACCCTTTGCCGCTCACATATCCAAAGCTGCGACTTCTCACTAGGCAACTATGCTTATGTAGAGGAAGGCGATGCGGAGCTACGTTCATTCGATATTTCCAGAGATCACGAATCGATTATCCCCCTCATAAAAAATGCTGCCGCAGCAGTAGGTGAAGATTTCCGTCTGTTCTCTTCCCCATGGAGTCCTCCAGCGTTCATGAAGACAAACGGCCAAATGAACGGAGGCGGAGCTCTTAAGCCTGAATATCGTGAGGCTTGGGCTAACATGTTCGTTAAATATATTGAGGCGTACGCTGCAGAAGGGATTGATATCTGGGCTGTCAGTGTTCAGAATGAAGCCAAAGCTGTACAAAGATGGGATTCCTGCCTGTATACCGCTGAAGAAGAAAAGGATTTTGTGCGTGACTACTTGGGACCTGCTCTGGAACAAGCGGGCTTGGGCCATGTAAAAGTTATGATCTGGGATCATAACAAAGAACGGGTGTATGACCGTGCTAAGGTTGCTTTTGAAGATCAAGCAGCGTCCAAATACATATGGGGAATCTGCTTCCACTGGTATTCCGGTGATCACTTCGAAGCCCTCTCTGCTGTACATGATCGTTTCCCTGATAAAAAGCTGTTCTTCAGCGAAGGCTGCCAAGAAGGTGGCGTTCATCTCGGCTCATGGAACACCGGTGAACGTTACGGACATGATATCATCGGCAATCTGAACAACTGGATGTCGAGCTGGACAGACTGGAACATTGTCTTGGATGAGCAAGGTGGACCTAATCATGTAGGAAATTACTGCGACGCTCCAATTATCGGAGATACCAAAAACGATGAAATTACTTTTGAGAGCTCATTCTATTACATCGGGCACTTCAGTAAATATATTCGTCCGGGTGCTAAACGCATTGGTTTCTCCAAATATACAGATAAGCTTGAAACAACAGCTTTCCGCAACCCTGATGGCACTATTGCTGTTATCGTTATGAACCGCACAGAGCAAGAGCTTCCATTCACCCTGCGCTTCCATGACGAACTGGCTGAGAACATGATTCCGGCTCATGCCATTCAAACACTGCTAATTAAGTAGCAGCGGTTCATTCCTAATAAAAAAGAGGTTCTCTTTATGCCAGCGCACAGAGAGAACCTCCTTTTTATTAAATTAAATGAAATAGTGCTTAAAGTCTTGCCGATAGTATTTCACATAACGCTCCATACAGTGTATGTTCAAGATCCAACGAGGCAAGAGAAGCCAGGGCCGCCATCGGCGTTACTGCTGCTTTGACTACATGGTAAATTTGCTCTTTCAATTGGAAAAGAATTTGCGCACGGTTCAGAAGGCTGAACACCTCATCATCTACCGAATTCACCGCAATCCGGGCATCTGTGAACGTTACCTCCAAGGAATGCTCTACCGCTTGATCCGAAGTCATGATCGTAAGCGTATGTGTAGCCTCATCATAGTCCATGTTTGCTTCGATTTCTGTGCCGCCAGCGAATACCTGTACCTTCGTATCAGCAAAACCGACAAAGGACAGCTTCCATGATCGCCGCTCAGGCACAACCTTTGTATTTCCCTGAGCAGAGAGAATCTTGAAGCTGGCTCTATCCCCCATTTCCAGGATCATTTCTGTATCACACCATTGATCGTCCTGATCCTCCGCAGTATCGCCCTCATCCTCCCAGAGATGAAAATGACCCCTTCCTCCCGCAAATACACGGACCTCCATATGCCCCGGATTATCCACTGAAGAGGTATATTGCGTCAGATCTGCCATAGGCACGATAGCACCCGCTTTAGCTAATACAGGGATATTCTCAAGATTGCGATAAAGAGAAAGCTTTCTGCCACCGTCGTACACTCTTCCGTTAAAAAAATCTATCCAAACCCCTTCAGGTAACCAAGCCTTAAATTCGGCAACGCCTACCTTTGGATTGACCGGCTGTGTAATCGGACAGGCAATAAGTTCCGTTCCAAAATAATATTCATTGGGCACTTCATAGGCTTCATTCGACAACGCATGATGATAATACATCGGTCGGATTAGCGGAAGACTTTCGCGGCTGGCGTAGCGATTCATGGTGTACAGATAGGGAAGTAAACTATGCCGCAAGCGCAGGCAATCCTTCATCACATCCTCCGCAATCTTATTGAATCGCCATGGCTCCTTGCTGTTAAAGGCACTAGCAGAACTATGTAACCGCAGAATAGGCGAAAACACACCGAATTGCACCCAGCGCATTGCTAACTCATCGTCTAAATAACCATTCATATGGCCCCCGATATCATGGCTCCACCAACCATATCCCACATTAGCGGCGTTGGCTGTGAAGTAAGGCTGGAAATCCAGCGACTCCCAAGTGACAATGGTATCTCCAGAGAAGCCCACAGGATAACGATGGCTGCCAAGACCTGCATAACGGGAGAAAGTAATCTGCCGGTTGCCTCGCCGGCCGCTATCCAGATAGTGATAATGGTTCAGCATCCAGAGCGGATCTAGTCCCGGTACTTTAGTCACTCCACCCTGCTGCCAATCAATCCACCAGAAGTCCACACCTTCATTCTCTAGCGGATGATGCAGAAACTTAAAGTATGCCCGCAAAAAATTCGGATCCGTGATATCAAATTCCACAGCATCCCCTTTTTCCGGGTCCATACCCATCTCTGCAGCAATGGCCAGATAAGGATCTTCAAAGGCCCGTACACCGTCTGCTGGATGTACGTTGAGCGTTACTCGAAGGCCTTTTTCATGCAGCCATGCCAAAAATCTTTGAGGCTCCGGAAACAATTCCCGGTTCCAGGTATAACCCGTCCAACCACTGCCGTACTGCGGATCAATATCGACAAGATGCCAATCCATATCTATAACAGCGACGGAAAACGGAATTCGCTCGAGTTCAAACCGCTCCATTAACGCTTTGTATTCTTCTTCTGAATATCGGTAATAACGGCTCCACCAGTTGCCAAGGGCATAACGTGGCAATAGGGGCGTACGACCGCAAAGGTGATAGAAATCCTTCAAGCAGTGCAAATAATCATGACCGTATCCAAAAAAATAAACATCGAGGCCAGCCAACGCCCGTAGCTCTACCCGTCCATCCTCTTCCAGTACTAGGGAGGTGCTATCATCAACTAACGTATACCCCCTACGTGAAAGTAGTCCGTGCTCCAGCGGAATCGCACCATCTGCATTATCCAGTGTACGTGCTGTTCCTCCCAAATCTTGGACTGTATCTCCATAATTCCAGACACTCATTAGGTGACCCGCTTCGTTTCTCACCCGAACACTGAGACCATGCCGGGAGAAAGGCTGCTTGTCATAAGTTAAATGCAGGCGCTCCGTAATCAACTCAAGTTTATTCCCCAGATCAATTACACGGAACTCTGGAACCGGAAAATTGCGATTCACAACGGTCTGTGACGCCCGATCTTCGAAATAACCTTTCTCACTATATTCCATCCGGATAAGCTCCGGAGTTAAGACAGTGAACCGATAGCACTCCCCCTGAATAATCGCGTCAGCATTACTGTTTGGTTCAGAATGCAGCTTTAATTGGGCCGCCAAAGGGGTTGGCTCTTTCATCGTATTTCCCATCAAGTAAAAACCTCATTTCTTGTTATTCAACGCCCATATAACGGCTGAAAGCATCTGTCCGAATTTTCACCATCTTTTCGAGGCCCATCCCCCGCAGCTGCTTCACATAGTCATCCCACTGCTCGTCAATATCACCTGAGATTATAAATTGAGCACGCATTGTATTGACGTAACTGTCAATATCGGTGGTCAAGGTCGGCAGCTCCTGAAACTCTTCTGCAGTGTACATTACGTTGGGGAAAGGTGGTGTTGTGTAGTCACTTCCCAGCTTATCGAGTTGTAGCTTCAGCCCATCTCCGGTTTTAGGATTTAGAAAGATGGTCTTTTCAAAAGCTGGGCTTACATATTTCGGCCCGAAATCCCGGAGTGACTGTTCCCAATACCAAGCATCCGCACTGGTGCCGGTTGGAGGGTCCATCAATGTATACGTACCATTGTCATTTTTCTTAATCACCGTTCCAATGGCACCCCAGAAATTCTGAATGCTGGCTTCATTGGTATAGAACTGATCCGCCCAGCGTGCAGCAATTTCTGGATACTTGCAGGATGTGGTGATCAACAGCTCGTTGCGTTCCAGATTCATCCCATATGGGTTCCCAACGGTGTAGCGCTTCCCGTCTGGTCCAGCAATTGGCGGAATGGTCACATATTGATCACTCCATTTGCCAAACATAGCGTCTGGAGTCCACTGATAAGAGAAGCCTACGATTGGGGCATCCGGATTTAGAAACTTTGCCGATCTCATCGTTTCGTCTTGAGTGAATACCTCTTTATCAAGTAATCCATCTTTAAACAACTTACTCTCCCATTTGAGCCCTTCTTTGTACTCCTCTGAAATCGGGTAATAAACCGCATTTCCGTCCTTGACCACCATGAAGTTATTATTCAAATCTGCAATACCGAAGGGACTGATCAGATCATTACTTAATTCGATAAAAGGAATCTCATCCTGTTTTCCGTTTCCATTCGGATCTTGTTCTTTGAATGCTTTTAGCACGTTATAAAGCTCGTCTATCGTATCCGGTACCTTCAAACCCAATTTGTCCAGCCAGGTTTTATTGATCACAGGCTGACGTGAGCTTTTAGGACGTGAGGGTAATCTTGCAGGCAGCGAGTAGATTTTCCCGTCAGGAAAGGTGCTGATTTTTTTCATTTCCGGTGTTTCTGCCATAGCTGCTTTGAGATTAGGCATGTTGTGCTCAATATAATCATCTAACGGCCGAAATAAGCTTAAATTATTGACGATATCCGCATCTCCGAAGGTCTGACTCCCTAAAATGATATCAGGAAGTGTGCCGCTGGCCAGCATAATAGACTTCCGTTCACTCCAATCATTGGAGGACATCACCTGCCACTCGATTTTGACATTCGTGTTCTTCTCCAAATCCTTGAGCCATTGATTCTCGGTAAAAGACTCTCCCATGCTGACCCACCTGACAGTGAGTACTTTCAGCGTCACAGGCTTTTCCACTATCGGCAATCCTTCTTTGTTAAATTCACCCGGTTCAGGTTCAACAGAATTAATCCCACTGTTCCCTTTACAAGCTGTAAGGCTAGCAAGCAACGTTGTCACTAAAAGAATGACGGTGATTGTTCTATATATCCTGTTTTTTTGTTGCTTTTTCATAACGTTCTTGCTCCCTTACGAATGTTAGTAGAATAGCTGAATGTACTATTCCTTCACTGCACCGATCATAACCCCTTGGTTAAAGTATTTTTGTACAAAGGGGTACACACACATGATCGGAACCGTTGCCACGATAATAACAGAATACCGCATCATATTGGCGAGTCGTAGTGCGATTTGCGCAGCTTCACCGGTTCCCATCCCCGACTGCATCTGATTGGTGATCAGAATATTTCGCAGGATCAGCTGCAAAGGATACATATTAGGATTTTTCAGATAGATCAAGGCATTAAAATATGAATTCCAGTAACCAACGGCGATCCATAGACCCAGCACGGCAATAATCGCCTTCGACAGTGGTAAAACGATCTGTAGAAAATAACGAAGATTTCCACATCCATCGATCTGTGCAGCTTCCCATAAATCTCCCGGAATACTCGACTGAAAAAAGGTGCGGGCAACGATAATGTTAAACACCCCAACGGAGAAAGGCAGTACCATCACCAGAAATGTGTCGTACAGATGGAAATCACGGATCGTTAGAAAAGTCGGAATTAACCCTCCATTAAAAAACATCGTAAAGATGAAAAACAGGGAAAGATATTTTCGTCCCACAAGATCCTTTCTGGACAACGCATAGGCCGCAGAAATATTTACAATTAAACCGATTACCGTCCCTACCACCGTATACATGATGGTATTCCAGTAACCAATCCAAATATTTTCATGACGCAGCAGCTCTTTGTAACCATCGAAGGTGAACCCTTTAGGAAATAACCAAACCTGCCCCCCCGCCACCGCGGAAGGATCACTGAACGAAGCAATGACGATAAAATACAGCGGATAGATCAAGATAATTAGAAAAAGTGCTGATATAACATACATCACTATTTCCATTATAGTATCCGAAGAACGATTCTTCTTTATTTTCCCCACATTCCCTTTAGTAACTGTCTCTAAACCTCCCATTTCAATTCTCCTCCCTTCTACCACAAGCTATTTTCGCTTAGTTTTTTAGAAATCTGATTGACCATGATCAATAAAATAAAATTAATAACGGTGTTAAACAGGTTGATCGCCGAGGAAAAGCTGTATTGACTGCTGAGCAGGCCAATTTTGTAGACATAAGTAGAAAGAATTTCGCTTGAAGTGATGTTCAAGTCATTTTGCATTAAGTATACTTTTTCAAACCCAACCCCAAGCAATCCACCAACCCGCAAAATCAGCAAGGTTATCGCTGTTGGCATCAGCATCGGAATATCGATATAACGAATTTTATGCATCCGGCTTGCTCCGTCTACGGTTGCCGCCTCGTACAAGCTAGGATCAACTGCGGAGAGCGCAGCGATAAAGATAATGCTATCCCAGCCGACATGCTGCCACACATCCGACCAAACATATACACTGCTGAATAATCCAGCGGAGCCAATCAGATCAGGAGCCTCTTTTCCAAAAAGACTATATATATTGCCCAGCAGTCCGGTGCTAGGTGAGAACAAAATCATCATTAAACCCACCATTACTACCGTGGAGATAAAGTGCGGCATATAGGACACCGTCTGGAAAAAACGTCTGAACCGGTTAGGTCTCATCTGGTTAACCATCAGCGCCAGTATAATTGGAATCGGAAAGGTAATCAGACTGTACACACTGATGATCAGTGTATTTTTAATCGTTGATGAAAATTGATAGGAATGAAAGAATTTCTCGAAGTATTTGAATCCAGCCCATGGGCTGCCTCCAATTCCCAACGCCGGGCTATAGTCCTTGAAGGCAATCAGCACCCCGTACATTGGCTTGTACGCGAATAATAACGTCAGAACTACAGCAGGAAAAAGCAATAGATAGAGACCCCAATTTTGTTTGATTTGTCCGAATTTCCGCCCGAAATGAAGTGGACCAGATTTCATGACATCCCCTCCTTATTTAAAATAGAGAATGCTACCCCACAGCTATCCTGTAGGGCAGCACCTTTTTCGAAAGACGAATAGGTTATTTCACGTTCATATAACGGCTGTAAGCATCCGTGCGAATCTTAACTAACTTTTCAAGTCCCATTTTATTAAGCTTACTCACATAAGCATCCCAGCCCTCGTCAATTCCACCTTTGCTAATAAATTGCGCCCGCATAGTATTCACATAGCTGTCGATATCCGTAGTCAAGGTTGGCAGCTCCTCGAACTCCTCAGAAGTGTACATTACGTTAGGGAAAGGTGTGGTTACATATTCACTGCCCAGCTTATCCAGCTGCAGCTTCAGTCCATCTCCACTTTCAGGGTTCAGGACGATTTTCGACTCGAAGGATGGGCTTACATATTTCGGTCCAAAATCACGTAGGGATTGATCCCAATACCAAGCATCTGCGCTGGTTCCAGCTGGTGGATCCATCAATGTATAAGTGCTATCATCGTTTTTCTTAATAACCGTTCCAATCGCGCCCCAGAAATTCTGAATGCTCGCTTCGTCAGTGTAGAACTGATCTGCCCAACGTGCAGCAACCTCAGGATATTTGCAGGATGTGGTGATCAGCAGCTCATTACGGTTAAGATTCATCCCAATCGGATTCCCGATCGTATAACGTTTACCATCTGGTCCGGCAATCGGTGGAATCGTCACATATTGATCGCTCCATTTTCCAAACACGGCGTCTGGAGTCCACTGGTACGTAAAGCCTACAATTGGAGCATCCGGATTCTGGAACTTAGCCGATCTCATCGTATCGTCCTGAGTGAATACCTCTTTATCTAGCAAGCCTTCCACATACAATTTATTTTCCCATTTGAGACCTTCTTTGAACTCCTCCGAAACAGGGAAATATACCGCTTTTTCGTCCTTGATGATCATATTATTGTTATTCAAATCGGCAATTCCGAAAGGACTGATCAAGTCATTACCAATTTCAATAAAAGGAATCTCATCTTGTTTTCCATTCCCGTTCGGATCTTGTTCTTTAAAAGCTTTGAGCACGTTATAAAGCTCATCAATCGTTTCAGGCACCTTCAAGCCCAATTTGTCCAGCCAGGTCTTGTTAATCACAGGCTGACGTGAGCTTTTTGGACGTGCAGGAAGTCTTGTTGGCAGGGAGTAGATTTTCCCGTCAGGAAACGTGCTGATTTTTTTCATTTCTGGGGTTTCTTCCATAGCTGCTTTGAGATTAGGCATATTTTGCTCGATATAATCATCAAGCGGCCGGAAAAAGCTCAGATTATTTACGATATCGGCATCCCCAAAGGTTTGATCTCCCAAGACGATATCCGGAAGCGTGCCACTTGCCAGCATAATCGATTTCTGCTCACCCCAGTCATTGGAGGACATTACTTGCCAATCGATTTTGACATTCGTATTTTTCTCCAGATCCTTCAGCCATTGGTTTTGCGTAAAGGTGTCCCCCATACTCCCCCAACGGACAGTCAGCACTTTAAGTGTCACAGGCTCATTCACAATCGGCAGACCTTCTTTGTTATAGCTGCTTGTTTCATTTGTCGCTGCATTATTCCCGTTATTACCGCCGCAGCCAGCAATTCCAAATACCATCGCAGCCGCCAGCAGACCCACAGTCCATTTCTTTGCAGTTTTTTTCTTACTGTGTTGACTCATCTCTTAATCCCCCATTTCAATTTATCAAAATGCATCTGAATAGCTTTATAATAACTTCTTATTTTTTCGTATTCCGGACACATTAAGACGGTTATCCAGACCTTTGAATTCGCTTACAAAAAATGCAAAAGCTAAATGCTCTGCTTGGGGAGATTTAATAACAGTATCCCGACTTCTGTATGTGCTATCCGGACTTTGAGGGAAATCGATAGCGAGTTCTTATGTTTTTTTCACGCAGAGGTTTTATAATGACTTTATGATCAAAAAAACAGCGAAACACAAAACCTACCCCATTCGCCATTATATAAAAGTCATGATGTTGGTTTCATTCACAGTCCTTATTCTGGATTTAGGAATCAGCATCGCTTCCATTTCCATCGTTAAGCAGCAGTCCACTCGAAACTTGCAGGATACTGCGGCGCTTTACATCAATCGTATTAATCATGATTTTGCCTACATTAATCACTATATGGGCTGGACGCTTGGGAACGATGAGAGCTTACTAACGATGAATACTTACGGGGTCAACAGTATCGAGTTCTTAAAAGCAAATGATAATCTGTTCAAACGCTTTACAGAGCTGCAAAAAAACTACGGGCATGAGTATAACTTCTTCTACTATTTGAAAAATGAGACCTATTTTTTGAATTGCGCACCGATCAGCGTAACCTATACGGATTACAGGGAGCTGAAAAAGAAGATTATTTCTTATATTGATGATAAGGAAATGTATGAGAAGTTTTATTCCAAATGGACGCCTATTCTTGTGAACAACCATTATTATGTAATTAATATCGTGCCCTATTACAATCGCTATTTAATTGGACTGATCTCCGCAGATAATCTGATCCGGCCGCTACGCCAAATTAATCTTGGCGCCAATGGTTATGTTTCTCTAGTAGATGAGAATGAACAGCCTTTAACCAGTCCGATCTCCAATAGCGGAACGTTAATAACGGAAAATGGGGGATTCGCTAATCTTTTGCAATCGCGTACAACCATCAATAGCGCATTCTCAGACACCACCTTCAGCACCAAAATGGTCATTAAATATGGCATATTCGAAAAAATCATGATTGCCCAGCTGCTTATTATGTTATTGTTCTTCATTGTGACCTCCACGTTATGCATTGTTCTGCTCTTTTTCAAAAAAAGAGTGTTAGGTCCGATTCAAAGCTTCTCCGATAACCTTGCTTTCATTAATGAGTCTGGGCAACCCGCAGATTTCAAAAGCAGTGAGATTATAGAGCTGGAACAGGCAAACACTCAGTTTAAAGGCTTGGTTGAACAAATCAAAACCTTTAAAATCGCTATGTACGAGCAGGAACTGGAGAAACAAAGAATACAGCTGGACTATATGAAGCTACAGATTAAACCACACTTTTTCTTAAACTGTCTGACTAGCATCTATAGCATGGCGCAAATTCATATGTATAAAGAAATTGAAAATATGACGTTGTCTACCTCTAAGTATTTCCGTTATATTTTTCAGAATGGCGAGAATTTTGTCCGGTTGGAGGATGAAATCGAGCATGTCCGAACCTACTTGGAGATTCAAAAGCAACGTTATCAGGACGCATTTATTTATTACATCGAACAAGAGGATCAGGCAGGCAGTGTGGAAATTCCACCGTTAGTGCTGCAAACCTTTATCGAAAATTCAATTAAATATGCGATTTCACGCGAACATGAAGCCGAGATCAGGCTTACAGTACAACGATTACAGATGGATCAGGAAGAAGAAATGCTCGTTATCCAGCTCACCGACACCGGTCCCGGTTTTCCATCTCAGGTGTTAGAGAAACTTAATCTTGGAGAGCCTTTGGATCAAAGTAAAGGTACACAAATCGGCATTATGAATACGCTTAAAAGACTAGAGTACCTATATTTAAAAAGAGCAACCGTCAACTTCTCCAATTTGGAGGGCGGCGGCGCTAGTGTAATCTTATATCTTCCGAAGCTTCCTAATAAATCTAAATGAATGGAGAGCAAACTATGAATGTACTGCTTGTTGATGATGACTTTTATGTTATTGCCGCATTGCAAAAGAAAATAGATTGGGAATCACTCCACATTGATACTGTTTATACGGCTAATAATGTCGCTCAAGCACGTGAAATAATAGAGAAGCATTCTGTTCAAATTCTAATTTCAGATATTGAAATGCCGCAGGGCAGCGGACTGGAATTACTGGCATGGATTCGCGAGGAAAATTATAGTATTCAGACTATTCTTCTTACCAATTATGCAGATTTCAACTATGCGCAGAAAGCAATCGAATTGCAGAGCTTTGAATATTTCCTTAAGCCCATTGAATTTGACAAGCTGATGTTGATCATCCAAAAGGCAGTTACCCAAGCAAAAGAGCAGCAGAAAAACGAAAAAGCCATTCAGGGCGGTTATTTTTGGCAAAAAAATCAGGCGAAGATTCTTGAGCATTTTTGGCGGAAGCTAGTTAGTGGCAGCACATCATTTCCGATTAAGCTGGCAGACATCACACATGCCATTGAAGAACAAAACCTTTCCTATCAAATGAGCGATACTCTACAGCCTTTGATCTTTAACTTATTCCCTTACAATGGCAGCATGGGAAAAGAAGAAAAGGATCTGTTTGATTTTGCCCTGCTAAATGTATTGTACGAATTGTTTCAGCACCCTTGTTTTACCATCGAAAGCATTCTGGAATACAAAGATTATAACTGGATCGCCATTTTAAAATGGAACCAGGCACCAGACACGCAACTGCTTGAAGCATTATGTTCTTCTTTTATTCAAAAGGCGAATCCCTATTTAAAATGTGACGTCTGCTGCAATATTGGTTTATACGATAAACTGAGTAATGTAGGGAATGTTCTAAAACAATCCCTGACTATGGATGAAGAAATTACGAGATGTAGAAATCAGACCTTTTTGGTGGAGGCTTATCTGCAGCAAAATAAACCGGGCTATGCACCACCGGATCTTGCCTATTTGGAAGAGCTGCTGAACCAGAATAAATTCACTGCTTTTCTTGAAGAAGTTACACAATATTTAAAGGTCATGCTTAACAATAGAACACTTGAGACCTCTGTCCTTAGCTTGTTCCGTTTAGATGTAGTTCAGCTAGTCTATTCATTTCTCAACCTGAAAGGGATACGATCGCACAAATTATACTCTGGCAAAACTAATGATAAATTATCTATGCACTCTTTGGATTCAATCGAGGATATGGAAGAATATCTTAAATACCTTGTCACTACAGCCATGAAATATCGTGACTTTGCTGCCCAACCTAAGTCCGTTGCAGAAGAAATCAAACAATACATTCATTCACATTACGGCGATGACCTGACCCGAAATGATTTGGCTGAAATTGTTTATCTCAATCCTGATTACCTGGCAAGGATATTCAAACGAGAAACTGGGGTTTCATTAGGAAGCTACGTCATCCACGTTCGAATCGCGGCTGCAAAACATCTATTGGAAACCACAAATATGTCTGTATATACCGTCGCGAACAAAGTCGGCTATAGCAACTACTCCTATTTCTCCAAGCTCTTCAAACAAGAGGTAGGTCTCCCTCCAAACGATTATAAAAAGGAACAACAATACAATCCAGCTTACTAAAATAGGGTAACCCGGCATCTAGTTCATGGATGCTGGGTTACCCTCTTTGGGATATCTTCTGCATATTAATTACTGTCTACCTTTACTCCTACGCTGCTGATAATGCTCCACCTACGAGCTTACTCTTGCGCCCAGTAATCATACGCCACGCCTTTACGCCTACGCTACCGGAGTCATTTACGCCGAGCTTACTTTTACGCTCAGTAATCATGCCACACCTTTACTCCTACGCTACCGGAGTCATTTACGCCGAGCTTACTTTTACGCTCAGTAATCATCCAGTAACCACCCGCCCAAGGTGCTTCCGGACCCAGATGACGCTATTTGCCCATTTATCGCCTTTTGATCACAGTTTCGGACTCCAGTGCAGCTATTCCTGAGATATTGCTCCAAATCGAGTGTGTTTCTGGTCAATAGCGACTATGCGGTCCGTTAGAATTCCAAATGTGGCATAAAGCAGCGTTTAAGGTCAGCTGGGTCCGATAGCTGCTTTGTACGCGGAAATCTGTAGCCAATCAGCGAAGTATGCCGGGGATCTTAGAAAATCCCAACACCACCAGTAACCACCGCCCAAGGTGCTTCCGGACCCAGATGACGCTATTTGCCCATTTATCGCCTTTTGATCACAGTTTCGGACTCCAGTGCAGCTATTCCTGAGATATTGCTCCAAATCGAGTGTGTTTCAGGTCAATAGCGACTATGCGGTCCGTTAGAATTCCAAGTGTGCCATAAAGCAGCGTTTAAGGTCGGCTGAGTCCGATAGCTGCTTTGTACGCGGAAATCTGTAGCCAATCAGCGAAGTATGCCGGGGATCAAGGGGACAGCACAACTCCGCCAGTAACTATCCGCTTCACTCTTGCACATAGTAATCATCCACCGCACCTTTACTCCTACGCTACCGGGAAACTTACACCTCATACCTTACTCTTACATCCAGTAACCATCCAGTAACCACCCGCCCAAGGTGCTTCCGGACCCAGATGACGCTATTTGCCCATTCATCGCCTTTTGAGCACAGTTTCGGTCTCCAGTGCAACTATTCCTGAGATATTGCTCCAAATCGAGTGTGTTTCAGGTCAATAGCGACTATGCGGTCCGTTAGAATTCCAAATGTGGCATAAAGCAGCGTTTAAGGTCAGCTGGGTCCGATAGCTGCTTTGTACGCGGAAATCTGTAGCCAATCAGCGAAGCTTGCCGGGGATCACGGGAAGCTTCCCCACCGCCAGTAATCTTGCAAGCTCCAAAAAACACATAAATACCCCAGCAGTCATAATCAGAACGGCCGGGGCATCTCTTTTACTAAATTAAGCCTGAAGCGCTACATATTTATCACCAAGCCGATTTTTGAAATAGGTGCGATTGTATAACATACTAGGATGGGATGGATAAAAACTCAACGCCGTTTCATTGTGATGATTCGCCTTCTCGTGTTGGCCGAGACGATCATAACAAAGTGCCAATTGAAGATGCGGCAGCCAGGTATAAAAGATCCCATTCTTCATCCCCATCGAATCGTTATCCCGCGGTAGCTGAATCGCTAGCTCATACCAGTATACGGCTGGATGCAACTGGCCTTTATCCAGCAGAAGTGACCCCAGTCGGCAACAAAACTCTGAACGTGGTTTATCATACTGCAAGGTTTTACATAACGCTTCAAATGCACCTTCTTTATCCCCCAGCCGTTCCCGGCATTCGGCAAGCTTTAGGCAAGCCTGAAAATTATCTTCAATCCAGCCCTGTCCACCCGCTAAGAAAATCTCATAGTATTTGCAAGCCTCTTCATTAATAGCATGATCTCTTAATTCATTCGCATAATAATACTGGTCTCTCGGCGAAAATACTTCACCCTGTGCAACACGTTTTTGATAAATCCGCAAATTACGATCTGTGTATTCCTTATCTTTCTCATGTGTGATGCAGACATCACTACTAAAAGAAGGACCACTTACCTCTAAATACTCATGAACAGGCCCGATCCATTGAAAGTTGCAGCTGCGCCGAACCAGCCTGTTGCGGCGTAAACTAGCTGTGACATTTCCCGCTTCGTCAAAAGCCAGATTATATTGCATGTTCACACTGTGAATATGTCCTGGCAGGATTTCTTTTAGTTTTTTTAAAAGAATCTGATCCTCTTCCTTTATATAATCATCCGCATCAAGCCACAAAATGTACTCCTGAGTAGCTTTGCTAAAGGCAAAATTACGTGCGGCACTAAAATTATCAATCCATTCAAAATCATAAATTACAGCTCCGAAGGACAACGCAATCTCTTTTGTTTTATCCGTCGAGCCTGTATCCACGATAACAATTTCATCTACGAGACTTGCAATGGTAGATAAACATCGGTGCAAGCTTTTTTCTTCATTTCGTACTATCATACATAAACTAATCGTAACCATACTCGCCCTCCTACACGCTTTGTTTGAAATTCTTTCTATATTGATATGCAGGGTTTAAGAAACGGACTCCCTCTCTATCCCGCCCGATCATGAAGAACTTCAGAAATATAAAGGTTATGTAAGAAACTTTCCACTCCATTCTTAGGTCTATATAAGTAAGATCAAAGGAGGTACAAAATATATGAAATCCAAACGAAGAGGTGTTAGAAACGGCTGGATCTTAACTTCAATATTGTGCGTCGTAATTGTACTAGTGCTGCTGATTGGATATAAAGGGCTCGACTGGGGAACGCCAACCACACCACCCACGTCCACCAACGCACAAACTAATAAGGAAGCAGATAACGAACCCAGCCCCACTCAAAAAATGCTCAAATTTCCTAGCAGTAATCCCGATAATGGGCAGGTCATCATTCCACTGCATACCACGCTCGCGCAGCTAAATATTGATAGTGGCAGCGAATTTATAAATACAGAAATCCCCCCCATACCTGAAATGACCTTTGCTTTATCTCAAGACATGAAAAACCAAGTAGAAGCAACACTGGTCTACCGCCCTGATATCGGTGGAGGTTATCTTCTACTTGCTCCTGCCGGATGGCAGGCTACGGCGGTTGTCGGCGCTAACGGTTCTTATGGAGTTACCTTTCAGGATCCGAACCATCCGGAACAAAACATGAACTATTCAGATACGGCTTGGACTTGCACAGGCTGTGCCATCACTGCAATCGGAGCCTATTTCCCGGAAAAAGCCGAATGGGCTGACGCGCTGGGATTTACGATTAATAATCCACTTAAGTTTAGCGAACAGCATATTTTAGGTACTGCAGGAGCTGAAGCAAGAACGGTCAGATATACGCTTCAAGCAGACGCGAATGGCTATCAGAATGAGGGTGCTGCCTATTACGATAAGGGAGAATGGGGTTATTTATTCCGCAGTATCGGAATACATCAAGCTCAAACATCCCCACAGCAGGAAGTAGTGGAGACCCTCATGAAGTTCTTTACAGATAATCATGGACCGCTCTTCATTGCTGACCCAAACGCAGAGAAGCTGGACTAAGGGTGGGAATTTTTAGAGGAATGTATTTTCAACCTTGCTCTTGCTTTTAGAAAGACGTAGGTGCTATTTTTTGTTATAATCAATGCAATGCGTTGTTTATGAATTCAGACATATATAAAGGGGACGTAACCATGACTCAAATTATTAAAACTCTAACTATTGCAGGCAGCGACTCCAGTGGTGGCGCAGGCATCCAAGCGGATCTAAAAACATTTGAAGAGTATGGTACCTACGGCTTTAGTGCCTTGACCACTATCGTTACTATGGACCCGGACAACGGCTGGCACCATAATGTTTATCCAATTGATGCCTCCATTGTTGCTGAGCAGTTAAAAACTATTTTCGCTGGTGGCCCGGTTAATGCCATGAAGACAGGTATGCTTGGAAGTGTTGAAATTGTGCGCGTTGCTGAGCAAGCGATCAAAGAAAATCTTCAGACTAATGTAGTTATTGATCCAGTTATGGTGTGCAAGGGTGAAGATGAAGTCTTGAACCCTGACAGCGCTGAGGCTATTCGTGACTTATTGCTACCACTAGCAACTGTGGTCACCCCAAACTTGTTTGAAGCAGGTGTTCTTTCAGGTCTTGGCAAACTTACTACCCTTGAGGAAATGAAAGAAGCTGCACGTCTGATTCATAAGCTCGGTGCACGTAATGTCGTGGTTAAAGGCGGCAAAGCACTCGGCGGCGATCAAGCGATTGATATCTTCTACGACGGTTCTGAGTACACTGTATTCCAAACAGCCAAAATCGAACCCGCTCACAATCACGGGGCTGGATGTACTTTTGCCGCAGCAATTACAGGCGGTCTAGCTAATGGATTAACGGTTCATGAGGCTGTTGCAAAAGCTAAAGATTTTGTCTCCGCAGCCATTCGTAATGGATTTGCGTTTAATGAATATGTGGGTCCTGTATTTCACGGTGGTTACCGTTTAGAACGTTAGAACTCGCATTCCAATTACACAAAAAAATAAATGGCAGTCCAGACGCTGAACTTCAGCTCTGGACTGCCATTTTTATTTCTCTGTACACTAATAGTTGCATTTTTTCACCAAATGTTTTATTGTAGATAAACGATATCCATCATGGATATTTAACATCCCCATTAAAATTCATTAAGTTTAGGAGGTGAATAATCAAATGAAATTAACAGCAGGCGTTGAACAAGCCATTTGTATCATTGTTTTATTGTCAACTCAGGATAATAAAGCTCCACTTGCTTCTGATCATATTAGTGCAAGATTGGATGTATCTCCATCTTATCTAAAGAAAATCATGCGTAAACTAGTTGTAAAACAATTAGTTACCTCGATCCCCGGAAATAACGGCGGATTTTCACTTGCTAAAAGTCCAGAGGAAATTACAGGGCTTGAAATCATTGAAGCCATGGAAGGCCGAATCTCTATCTACTCGGACAATGATTTATTAACGAAAGCTTTTGAAGATGGTATACATGCTTCTAAAGGGATAGAAGTTCTTAATGACCTCTTTAATGGAGCAAACGATGTTTTAAGAGCGTATTTCTCTAAATTTACCGTTGCAGATCTTCTGAAGAAAAGTATGTCTCTTTCCCAGATTCCTTCCCTAGACTGGAATAATACATCCTTAAAAGATTTCTTAGCGAAAGAGATGAAAGAACATGCAGATGATTAAACATGAGTGGAAAAATTTCTTTTCTAATAAAATATTACTTGTCAGTATAGTGGTTATGCTGTTTATTCCGATTATGTATGGGGGCATCTTCCTCAGTTCTGTATGGGATCCCTATTCTAGAACCGAGGACCTGCCTGTAGCTATAGTTAATCTCGATAATCCTGCTGAGTATGGAGGCCAAACTTTAGCTCTTGGCGACAAACTTGTGGCTGAGCTAAAGGATAATCATGATCTTCAGTGGCATTTTGTAACTCAAGAGGATGCCGATAACGGACTAGAGAATGGCGATTATTACATGGTCATCACTGTGCCTGAAGATTTCTCCCATAGAGCTTCTACTGTTCTTGACGAGAGTCCAAAGGAAATGAATCTTATCTATAAAACGAATCCGGGCCGTAGTTTTTTTGCCGAAGCAGTTTCCAAACAGGGTGCAACAAATATAAGATCTTCAGTAGCAACAAGTCTTACCCAAGAGTATGCAAAAGCTATCTTTGCACAAATCACTACGCTTGGAGATGGTTTCAGCGAAGCTGCTGATGGATCAAACATGCTTACGGAAGGCATTGATCAATTAGAACAGGGTAGCGGGGATATATCCATCAATCTACAAAAACTCGCCTCCAGCTCATTGACCTTCAAGGACGGTGTAGAGCAAATGAAGATCGCTGTTGGTGAAGTACTGACTGGCGCGAATGCTTTAAATGATGGTGCTCTGCAGTTGAATGACGGCATTCACGAATACACAGCCGGTGTTGATGCGTTGAAAACAGGAGTGGATAAATTTTCAGTCGGAGCGACACAGTTATCCAATAGTTCTTCAGCTCTTATTAGTGGTTCAACCGCTCTAAGTGAGGGAGTTACTAAAATCACCCCTGGAATTGAGGGCTTGCATAATGGCTTAGCTGCTTCATTAGAGAGCAGTACAACACTCAGTGATGGTCTGAAGCAATTGCAGGTTAATGCAGCAAAATTAACAGATGAAGCAAATGGTGTCCCTAAGCTAGTTACTGGGCAAAATAATCTAAACGAAGGTATTAAACAATTATCAGCAGGTAGTAACGAATTAGAACAAGGCTTACAGCAAATGAATAGAGGTCTTCCTACTGAAGAGCAACTTGCCAAGCTTACTAACGGACTTACCAATATTCAAAATGCTATAAATCAACTTGCTAAATCGATTTCTGCCGGAAGTGATATATCTGCTATGATTGCCGATTTGGGTAGCAATTCTACGAATATGCAGTCTGCAATCTCCGCTTTAAGTGCTACTATTCCAACCAATAACCAAAGTACAATAAACGTTATTCAGGATACGAATGCTTTTAAAAATGGACTGAGTAGCACTGAACAAACGGAGCTTATACAAAGTGTAGGACAAGAACTTACCAAACAAGCTACTGCGCAACAACAAATCATCATGAGCCTTTCCACAGATCTTAATAATTTATCAACGCAATTAATGGATAACCTGATCCCATTAGCAAAAGGACTTGGCACACTTCCTGATCAGGTACATCAGTTGAATCAGACAATAAACATAGTTCATCCCAAAGCAATTGATATTATAAATGGCTATACTGCGATTAAGCAAGGTCTGGAGCTACAACTCATCCCTGGAGCAACAGGTTTGAATACGGGGCTTACTAACATCTATCAGGGCAGCATTCAATTAATGACAGGAACTACAACCTTGAATCAACAGATCTTGCCTTTAGTTAAGGGAATTACACAATTAAACGTTGGTAGTCTATCATTAACAGAAGGTCTTACCTTAATAAATGCAGGGTCAAGCCAGCTATCTGATGCTACAAAGCAGTTCCAAACTGGCTCCGCATCTTTTGTTGAGGGTGTGAGCAAATACTCAGCTGGAATTACCGAGTTGAACAATGGTGCTGTTCATATCACTACGGGAGCGGAACAACTTTCTGCAAATTCGAACTCCCTTAAAGCTGGCGCTGAGACTCTTGTTGCAGGAACAGGTGCACTAGCAAATAATCTTCCAGCACTAAATGAAGCAGCAGGGCAACTTTCAAACGGTGCTATTCATATTAGTGAGGGTTCTAAATCCCTTGCTGAGGGTTCTGTTAAGATTGAAGAAGGTCTCGCAACCTTAAAATCAGGTTCTACCGAACTCTCTGCCAAACTTAGTGATGGCGCGGCAAAAATTGGGGATAACCAATTAACCACTGCAAATTATGAAATGATAGCATCTCCTATTAACTTAACTCAAGAACAGATAAGCATAGTACCGAATTATGGACATTCATTAGCTCCATATGTATTAGCTCTTGGATTGTTTGTGGGGTGTCTCGCATTTAATTTGATCTTCCCAATAGATACCCCTTCCATACGACCTACTTCTGGTTTCGCATGGTGGGGCAGTAAGTTCTCCATTGGTTTAGCTCAAGCCATATTTCAAGCATTAGTGCTTGATGTTATCATGATTCTAGGTATGGGGCTCCAAGTGGATCATATCGGGCAATTCATTCTACTTTCCATCATGATTTCCATAACATTTATGTCCCTTGTCATGCTTCTTACGATTGCACTTGGGAATCCGGGCCGCTTCTTGGCCATGGCTCTACTCGTACTCCAACTCGGAGCTAGTGGCGGTACGTTCCCAATGGAGCTTACCAATGGCTTTTTCAACGTTATTCATCCTTATTTACCGATGACATACGCTGTTGAAGGATTCCGTCAGACGGTATACTCCAGCCAAGGCTCTAATGTCTTCACAATTTGCATTCTAACTCTTGCTTCATTTGCTATTCTATTTAACTTAACTCTAATCCTTGCCTTAGTTGTTCACAAAAAAAAAGAACACTTCACTTCTTCAAACAACCAAACTTCGACAATGTAAAATAAATAATCAATAAAGACCAACTGTTCCTATTAGGATTGCAGTTGGTCTTTTTGGTCCTCTAATTATTTTATCAGAATGGATAAAGCACTTTTTGACGCCAAACGGAAAGATAATTCATCCGCTCCCGGCAAGTTCAAAGCCACATTCTCAGCCTTTTCACTATCGTTGAACAGAACAACTGCAATAGAGTTATCTGTATTCTTAAAAGCTACGGAACGAATCACTTCTTGATTGGTTGAAGCGTCAATACGCACAGCCTTCGGACGAATAAATTTACTGAAATGTGCCAGCGCATAATAGTCGAGCGTATACGTAAGCTCCTTGGTCTCTTGGTTGACTGTCACAACACCACGACAAGTACTTTTACCAAAACCCGGTACGGTTGGGCCGTTCTTTTCATCTAAGGCCATATTCCATAACACAAAGGATTTACTATGATTTCTAAGAATATCAATCCCTGTTCTCATTACATTGGAGAAGGCTTGTTCAAACGGAGGAATCCATTCTCCACCAGAACCTTCTGTAAAATGCACTTCTTTATCAGCAAAAGCTTTCAGAACCTCTGATTGTGCTGACGCATTGCCACCATACCAGTGCCAAGCTACACCATCCACTTCATCTTTTGCATAATCGAGCACGGTTAACGGATAGTCTGGACGATCCCAGTTGTGGTCGTAGCAGAGAATTTTTGTTTCGATGTTATGCTTAACAAAGCTTGGCTTCAGGTAGTTTTTAATGAAATCTTTTTGCGCCTCAGGCAACATTAACATACTAGGGTAGTGTTTTGGTTCAAATAAAGGCTCGTTCTGTGGTGTTACAGCATAAGTTGGCAATCCGTGCCCTTCAAAAGCTTGAATATATCGAACAAAATAATCGGCATAAGCCTGATAATATTCTTGTTTAAGTTCTCCAGCAATCATCGATCCGCTAGTCTTCATCCAACCTGGTGCACTCCATGGAGAAGCCATCAGTTTGATCTCAGGGTTAATTTCCAGAGCTTGTTTCAATAAAGGGATAATGTCTGCTTCATCATGTGCGATAGAGAAGTGGGTTAATTCCGTATCCGTTTCCTGTGCAGGTCTATCGTCATAGCTATAAATATCTCTAGCATAATCCGATGCCCCCATTGGATTTCTTAATACGGACAAACCAATTCCATCTTGTGCGTCAAAAAGCTTGCTCATGACTTCCTCTTTCTGTTCGTTGTCCAGGACTTGATTAATCAAATAAGCGGATGAATCCGTAAAGGATGCTCCAAAGCCATCCATTTCCTGAAAGGTTTGATTCTCGTCAATAGTTACAGTAGTGGTCGCCTCTGCATCAGCAATTGGAGTTAATTGTTGCAGACTTTGCTCTACAAACAATGTATTCTCCCCGGTGGATTGATAAATTTTAAGCTCTGGCATGTTGTTTCCCTCCATCTTTCTATGAAGAGGCCCCAGTGAAGGGGCCACATTCTATTATCTAACTTATTTAAGACCTAATTTTTCTTTGTTATTTTTCATTTTTTCAGAACGAACTTCTACAATCTTATCCCAGTTGTTATCATTCAAAAATGCTTTGTAAGCAGCCAAGGTGCTGTCGAATGTAGCATCGTCTTTAGCGCGGATCATACTTACAAGCGTAGTGTTCCAAGTAGTATCAATTGCAGTAAGACTACGAGCTTCAGGCGTTCCTTGAGCCGGGTTAATGTTTTCAAGAATAAAGTGTGGTTTTAGCTTTCCTTTGCCCCACTCTTGCATTTGTTTAATGGAATCTGCAAATGCGTCGTTACTCAGCGCCTTATCACGGTCATGTCCAAAGAACATAAATTCGCCCATCCGGTAATCTTTTTTGAATTTATCGGCATTATTTAATTGCAGGTCTTTGATTTCAGGCAAGAATTCAATTTTACCGCTGTCGTTAACTTTATAGGTTTCTCCTTCAATACCGTAGTTCATGAGCTTTTGTCCTTCGTCGCTGAGCAAATAAGTGTAAATTTGAATCGCTTTGGCAGGGTCCTTAGCCTTTTTAGTAACATAGCTAATCATCCAACCTGTAATTCCTGATTGATTCAACGTTGGTTCATGTCCAACAGTACTTTGTGGGCCATCAATAGCGATATATTCCTTGCCTGGATTTTCTGTCATGAAGATTTGCAGGTTACCACTTTGTTGAGGTGTTCCATCCAAAAGTATTGTTGCATATTTACCGGATTTCACTTTTTCTTCAAAGGCAGTACCGTCATCAGCAAAGCTGTCATCACTGATGTCACCATTTCTGTAGACTTCATTTAACGTTTTCAACCAAGTCAAGTAATCCTCATCCAGATTACGGTTGTAGAATTCGCCATTTTCAGTTTCCATCGGCACTCCGATGAAGTCCTCCAATACATCTCCCAAAGAACCAGTGCCTGAACCAATGGAGTTAAAACCAAAAGGAATCATGTCCGGGAATTGTTTTTTGATTTGTTGCATAACGCTCTTGAATTCTTCAGGAGTTCCAAAGCTTGGTTTTCCAATGGCCTCGTAAACATCCTTACGGATGACAAAGGCTGTTTTAGCAGGGATGTTACCGCTATCATAATCGTTTTGCGTATTGGAATAGTTAGGGTATCCATAGGTCTTGCCATCTGCTAACTGGAACCAGTTCATCGTATCTTTTTCTGCAACTTTATTGAAATACGGATCATATTTATCTGCCAGATCATTTAAAGGCAATGCCCATGTAGCAGCTTTTTGTACGACTGGAGAGTTGGAATCAAAAATAGTCAACAGGTCTGGCATTTCACCGCCGGCAAAAATCGTGTTCAGCTTAGTGTCATCGCCTGTAATGAATTTAATGTTGATGTTTAAATCCTCTTTAATTTTCTTGGTGACTAGGTCTTTTCCGAAATCAGTATTCCACCAGTCTGCATTCACGTACCAAGTCAGATCTGTTGTCTCTTTTTTTGTATCCAACTTCCATGCCGGTGTTTCCGGATCTATAGTATAACGGCCTTCAATGGAGCTTAACTCTTTACTGGAGCTGTCAGAATTACCTTTCGATCCACAACCTGTAAATACTAATACAACAGCCATAAGTGCCGTACAAAGTTTGAGTCCTTTTTTCCCAAATGCTTTGTTCATCTTTTGTTTCCCCCTAAAATGTTTTGTAAGCATTCACTACTTGGAGATTTACTTACTATTCCTTCACCGCCCCCATCATCATGCCTGAGATAAAGTACCTCTGTAATATTGGATACATCACAACAATCGGCAAAGTTGTAATGACAATTGTTGCTAGTTGAACCCCTTTAGTCGTAGTTTCGATAATCGCAGATCCACCCACATTTTGCATGGATTGTGTTTGCGACTGAACAATAATTTCATAGAGCTTCATCTGCAGCGGGTAGAGCGATTGATCGGTAATATATAACTTGGTAGTCATAAAGTCGTTCCACTGCCCAACCCCGTTAAATAACGCAATGGTGGCCATAGCCGGCATGGAAAGAGGGATAAAGATTTTTAGGAAAATGCGCCAATCACCTGCACCATCAATTTTGGCTGACTCTTCAAGTGAATCCGGTACATTTCTGAAGAAGTTCATTAGAATAACTACATCATAATAACTGAACAAGGCCGGGATAATATAAACCCAGAAGCTGTTTAAGAGGCCTAATGATTTAATCAATAAATACGTAGGGATCATTCCACCAGAGAAAAACATAGTGATTACACCCATGGCAACATACAGCTTACGTCCACGTATGTATTTCTTACTCAAGCCATAACCGATCATGGCACAAAAGAATACGTGGGTAATGACACCAATGAATGTTTTGGCAAGCGATACTACGAATGCTAAACCAATGGTCTCATCTTGAAATACAGCACGATAATTTTCCAAGGAGAACTCTGGAGACCAAAATATGAATCCGCCTTCTGCAAGCGCCTTGCCCGAGCTTAGAGAGGATATGACTACATTCCATAAAGGAACGACAATAATGATTGTACAAATACAGAGCAGGATAATATTTAAGGTATTAAAGATTCGACTATCAAGATCTTCTTTAGCCACCGTACGATTCACTGAAATGCCTCCTTCTACAGAACTGATTGATTATCATTTAATTTACTGGATACTTTGTTGGCGCTAATCAGTAGGATGACTGAAACGATGGAGACACCTAAACCAACAGCAGTAGCATAAGAGAAGTCACCTTGCGTCATACCCATACGATATACATAAGAATTAATGACCTCCGCCTTAACGCGGTTCTGAGAATTCATCAATACCAGGGTTTGATCCAGATTTGATCCTAATAAACCGCTTACAGTGAGAATCAGATTTAAACTGATAATCGGTTTCATGTTAGGAAGTGTGATATTCCAAATTTGTCTCATACGGCTTGCGCCATCTATTTTGGCAGCCTCATAATAAGTAGGATCAATTTTCGACATAATGGCTAAGTAGAGAATCGTTCCCCAACCAGCCTCTTTCCAAATATCGGATAACGTTGCAATCCACCAGTATTTATTCGCATCAAGCAAAATATTTACCGGTTTCGAAATCAGTCCCAGACTGAGCATAATCTCATTAAACATACCGGATGAGGAAAACCAGGCAATCAGCATCCCGCCGAGAACGATCCAGGACAAAAAGTGTGGTAAATAAGAGATGGTTTGCACTATCTTTTTAAAGCGTCCACCACTTAACTCGTAAATCATTACGGATAAAATAATAGGAATAACAAACCCTATGGCTAATTTCAGAAAGCTGATCCCTAATGTATTGACTACAGCGTCCCAAAAATATTTATCAGATAAAATAATTCTGAAATTATCGAGCCCTACCCAAGGTGCAGAATCGAGCGTATCAATTACGGTGTAGCTTTTAAAAGCAATCGTCAATCCGTAAATCGGAATAAAACAAAAGATAATCATAAAAATAATTCCCGGGATGACCATGGATTGAATTTCCCATTGTCTCTTGTAATCAATTACAAATTCTTTGACCCTCTGCCCCATAGGCTTTTTCCCGCTCATTGGATTCTTTCCGTTTGTTGGCACTACGGCTAATTTATCCACTTTTTCTTCTCCCCTCCAAATCATGATCCCCAAACAATAAAAACGTTTTTATTTTTTTGAAAAAAAAACCCTCCCAAACCAACAAAATTTTAAAAAATGATCGGGTGAAATCTTGAACCCATTACATATATGTGTTCTTACCGGCCAATCTTTACTTGACTAGAACCTCTTACGACTAATTCACCCGCCAATTTCATCATCTCGCCCTGTTCCTTCTTCTGGATCATGCGAACTAGGTGATTAATAGCCAAAATACCCTGTCTAGCAATTTGATTTCTTACAGTAGTTAAAGGCGGTGAGAAATACTGCGCAATATCAATATCATCAAACCCCATAACGCTAACATCTAGCGGAACTTCGTATCCATGCGATTTCAAAGCTTGAATACATCCAATCGCACTCAAGTCGTTCCCTGCCAAGAAGGCATCAGGTATTTTATCAGGACTATAATGAAGGAAAGATTTTATAGCATTGTAAGTGCTCTCTTCTTCAAAATATCCTTGTATAATATACTCTTCATGCGTGGGTAGCTGGTACTGACGCAAAGCAGCTAAGTATCCTTCTCTCCGCTGAACACTGTCGTACATCTCATCCACACCAGATATGTAAGCAATCTTTTTATGCCCTAGACTGATTAAATATTTGGTCGCTTCAAACCCCGCTTCAAAGGAATCAAAAATCACGCTTCCCATTGTGTCGTTCTTAAGCGGCCGATCCAAAAATACAGCCTTGATCTTGTCTTTCACCATTGCGGCAATTTCTTCTTCGTCTATTCTCAGCTCTTCGTAGATAATAACACCATCCACTCGCCGGCCTAGAATATTGCTCATAATCACTTGTTTATCCTTGGTAACAAATACATTCAGCCCGTAACCTAGCCGATCACATTCACGCGACATGGACTCAACCAGCTTATAGAAGTATGGACCCGACACACTTGTTGTGAAAAAACCCAGCATTTTGGTTTTCCCGTTCCTAAGGAGCTTACCGTTCAGGTTAGGAACATAATTTAATCGCTTCGCAACCTTAAGAACATGTGATTTCGTCTCCGGGTTCAATACATCTACGTCATTTAACGCGTTGGAAACCGTAGAAATGGAGACTCCAGCCTCTCTGGCAACATCTTTGATCGTTACCTTTTCCATAATGATTCAATCTTCCTTTACGAATAAAAACGTTTTTATAGATTTAAATTAACATAAAAACGTTTTCATTACAATATATTTTTTATTTTTATTTTATCAGAGGTAATAATTGGTACACAAGCTTAAATTTTCTACAGAATCTTATAAACCTCCTTACCTGCAAACTCGAAATCATTCGTAATACACTCTAAACATAATGTCTTGCTCGTAATTCCCAAACCCACGGCCATATATGGTTAGTCCGCCTCTTCTCCGTCCGCTATTCTCTGCCGTTAAACGAAAGGTCCAATGATCCTGCTCTACTCGTACATCTTCCAGGGTAATATCTGAAATTTGCTGCCCATCCACAAAGGTTCCACCTGCATTAATCCGCAGAACCTTCAGCAAACCATATTGGTTAACATCTGAACGCCACCAAATGGGATTTAATCGTCCTCTAGTAAGGCCAAAGTCGCCCGGACTGGTCCATTTTCCTAAATCCTGTCCATTCATCATAAAGCCAATATCCGACGGCCACTTCTCATTTACATGTGGAGCTTCGGAACCTATTTCCAGCGAAATCTCAATCTCCTGCACCACTTGATCTTGAAATAGATAATTTGGAATCTTGTACTCGATAGAACCTTTCGCAAACCATACTATGCCGGCATTCACCCGTTCCGGGTCCAGAAAATAACGCGGATCATCATAATAGCCGATCAGTTTCTCAGTAGTAGCAATCCCGCAGGTAGGTAAAGCCTGAATATCGGTATATTGCCCTACAGGGATAGACACCTCAACCACCTTTCTGGCAACTCCACGGGAGCCCGATAATTTAATCTGCAGGTAATTCGCAGACAAAGAACAATATTTATAGGTCCCTCCATTTACTCGTCTCATTTTAGAACTGATCAGGCCTGCTTTTTGCAGCTTTGCTACATGAGTACTAACAATTGCACTACTAAGATAGAGCTCCGCTGCCAGCTCTTTGATGTGCATCTCTCTGCGGTCCAGAAGTTCAATAATTCGCAGCCTAACTTCACTTGCCAGCGCTTCATACACCTGCAAGGATTCAGAATCTGTGGTTAAGTACATTTCAACGTCTCCTATGCTTATTGAATTAGTATTTTAACGAATCCTAAATTAATTCATTGCTTATTATAAGCGAAAATCAGTATCATGTAATCATAAAACAATTACTTAATTAGTTAAATCATTAATTCAACTAGAGGGAGCTGTACACTCATGCCGATTAAATCGACAATGATTATTGACAAAGATTTCAGACTAGCTGAAGTAGACCCGCGAATCTACGGCTCATTTATCGAACATTTAGGAAGAGCAGTTTACGGTGGGATTTATGACCCGGGTCACCCTACTGCGGATCAGAATGGTTTTCGGAACGATGCCATCGAAGCGATTCGTGCCTTAAACGTTCCTATCATCCGTTATCCTGGAGGAAACTTTGTATCCGGTTACAATTGGGAAGATGGGGTTGGACCCAAGCATGAACGCAAGCAATCTCTTGAACTAGCTTGGTGGACCACTGAAACAAATCAAGTCGGTACCAACGAATTTGCAGATTGGGCTAAGCTCGTAGGCAGCGAAGTCATGATGGCAGTTAACCTTGGAACACGCGGTATCGATGCAGCTAGAAATCTAGTAGAGTACTGCAATCATCCTTCCGGCTCCTACTACAGTGACCTGCGGATCTCTCATGGGTATAAAGAGCCTCACGCTTTTAAGACCTGGTGTCTCGGAAATGAAATGGATGGTCCGTGGCAGATTGGAGCTAAAACCGCGGTCGAATATGGCCGGTTAGCGAACGAAACTGCAAAAGCTATGCGCTGGGTCGATCCAACGCTTGAGCTTGTGGCTTGTGGCAGCTCCGGCAGCGGCATGGACACTTTTGCCGAGTGGGAAGCTACCGTGCTTGATCTTTCTTATGATAATGTAGATTATTTATCACTGCATACGTACTACAATAACAACAATGACGACACGCCTAACTTCCTAGCCCGCTCCATGGATTTGGATCATTTCATCAGCAGTGTGGCTGCCACCTGTGATTATGTTCAAGCGAAGAAAAAGAGCAAAAAGAAAATTAATCTGTCACTGGATGAATGGAATGTATGGAAATCACAAGGCAGCAGCCGTGCCGAACAACACTGGCAGATCGCACCGCCAGAATTCGAAGATGTCTACACACTTGAAGATGCACTCGTTGTGGGCTGCTGTCTTATTTCATTGTTGAAGCATGCTGATCGTGTGAAAATGGCCTGCTTAGCGCAGCTGATCAATGTTATCGCCCCAATTATGACTGAAAATGGCGGACCGCTTTGGCTGCAGACTACTTATTATCCGTACCTGCATGCTTCCCTTTATGGTCGTGGAACCGTACTTCACCCGCTGATTTCCAGCCCTAAATACGATTCCAAAGATTTCACTGATGTGCCTTACTTGGAAGCCATTAGTGTATACAACGAGGAGCTGAATGAAGTAACCGTCTTCGCTGTAAACCGCCATTTATCCGAAGGACTAGAGCTCGACGTGGATCTGCGCAGCTTCAGTTCCGTAAACATTATTGAGCATATTGTACTGGAACATGAAGATATTAAAGCTATAAATACCAAATCCAATCCTCATAACGTGATGCCTAGTCAAGGCAAAGCCGTTGTTGAGGGTGGACATGTAAAAGCCCTTCTCGCAAAAGCTTCCTGGAATGTGATTCGTCTGCGGGTGAACGGCTAAGTTAACTTGTAATTAGTCATAGAAATGCCCCCATGAATTTTTAATAAGCTATAGATTCATGGGGGCGTCTTCGTTATTTTATTCTGAAAATTGTCACGGATTGCTTCGGAAACTCATAACTAAAGCTGCTTCCTTCTGTCTTAAAGCTGGTTTGTTTCGGAGAGACCTGCTGCTTATTCTCAAAGTTATTTTCGTCCTCAAGCTGGTATCCCGACATTTCATAGACTTCGATGGTCAGTGCTTCTTTTGCCAAAGATTCCAGTGCAACCTCAGCAGAAACACTATTCTCTTGTACGTTTACTGTCTTGAGGATAATATCCCCCGTTAATTCTTCCACACTTGCCGTGTAATACAACGGTTCGATGACCGGAAGTTTATCTTCTGTCTCATTCACCAGTTCTCCGTTAATAAAAGTACGGATTTGTCTGCCCACCACTTCTAACTTAAGATCGTATTCTACATCTGTTTCAACCGTAAACATAGTATGCGTCAGAACAGAATTTCTTCCGTTGATAATTGAGGCCACAATCGAATCCTGATTCTGCCAGCCACCCAGCTCCCAGTACAAATGATTCTGATCATCCGCTTTACCAAAATAGAAGATAAACCCTTTATTTCCTGCGGTTCGTGTAGCCTTAAAATGCAAAGTATAGTTTTCCCACTCTGTCTCACCAAGCTCTAGTTTCCGTTTAGCCGTTCTATTCTGAGCAGGGTCAGGCAGATTTGAGACTTCCTCTGATAAGTCAGAGTACGTCTTCACTTCTCCCGTAAGATTGTTGACTAATGTGATCTCGGAGAAACGAGCAGCGGAGGCATCCACACCGAAACTGACGGCTCCAGTGATCGCTTCCTTTCTGCTTTCCTTCGGTGCCGTGAAGCCATCTGCTTCCATCTTCAGCAAATGATCTCCCTGATGGTTCATGAATAGCTTTTGCACATAATAGTTTGCCGTGCCGTACACTTCATGATTATTGAACCAGATCAGGTCCGGCTTCCAGTTGATATAATCCACATTACAGAGCATTGGAGCATAACAAGCTAAGCCAACGGCATGGGCATTATTTTGCAGACCTGTCATAAATGCTGCTTCCACCAATGCATTGTAATAGGTATTGCCCCATGAAGCATATTCACCGAGGAATACCTTTGGCTCATCCGCTTTGAAGTCATCATAACGATGATGATTAGCCAGGAACCATTCAGGTGTACAGTAATAATGCTCGTCTACGAGGTCCGAATTGTTCTCTTTTGCCGACGTCCAGCCTCGTTCATATTCCTGACCGGCAGAGAACGGGCCGCTAGAATTAATGACCTTGATTTCCGGATATTTTGCTTTAATGGCTTGATGAAAGTAAGGATATCTCTCGAAAAAGGGTGCGCCTACCTCTTCATTCCCAATGCCGACATACTCCAGCCCAAAAGGCTCGGGGTGACCCAGTTCTGCACGAATGCCTCCCCACTTCGTGGAAGAATCCCCCTTGGCGAATTCAATTAAATCCAAAGCATCCTCAATCCAAGGCGTTAATTCATCCAGCGGTACCATCCGTTTATGATGCGGGTCATAGCCGCCCGGAAGAACGGGGATCGGCTTAGCTCCAATATCCTCACAGAACTGAAAATATTCATAATAACCTAACCCAAGTGTCTGATTATACGACCAGTTATTGCGTCTTGCCGGTCTCTGTGCAACATCCCCAATCGTATTCTTCCATCTGTACATGGAGTCTCTGTCATCTGGATCCAAGGAACCGTCATGCACCAGACATCCTCCTGGGAACCGCATAAATTTAGGTTTTAAATCAGCGAGCAGCAGCGAAATATCTTCACGCATGCCTCCGGGTCTATTCTTAAAGGTCTTCTCAGGAAACAGGGAAACCATGTCCAGATATACCTTTCCGTTACCTTTGGTAACGATTACAAGACGACTGCTTGTGTCTGTGCTATTAGCTGTGATAACGGCTTCATATCGGGTCCATTCAGAGCTGCTTACGGCTATTTTCGCTTCACCAAGAATGGTGCCGTCTGTGCTTTCGATGTTTACGGTAAGCGGCACATCAAAGCTTGTCTCCCGGCGGGCATACACCGAGAAGTTATAATTCTCGCCTTCTTTTACCGGAATACCACTGTTAAAGCCTAGATTCATCAGGCCAACGCCGTCACCTTCAGCCACAATATCGATGGCAACATAATGTTGGTTACGATCATTTAAGGGCTTGCTGTCTTCTACAGAGATCTTTACCTTTCCAGCTCCACGTTCTACAGGCTCCCAAGCCATTAGCGCATGATAATCTGCCCGGTCAATCGGGTCGAACTCAAAAGATCGGTTCTGAACTAGTTCAGCGTAAAGCCCACCATCGGCCGCATGATTTAAATCCTCGAAGAAGATACCGAATAGATCGCCTAACTCCGCCCCACGCTGCTGCGTATGTATCGTCAATTTTCCTTCTGTCTTCATTCTTTTGTCTTCCTCCTTGTGAATTCCAATTTGATTTATATTTATATTACTTAGTTCATATCAATATAAATCATTATAATAACTCCTCTCTACATTCGTCAATTCGAAAACGAAAAACTGACACCGAATACCTCTCGATGTCAGTTCACACTAGGAAGCCCCCTAAAGGTTATAAAGAATACGTAAATTGATAGCTGCCCGAACCTAATTCGAGTCTAACTCCGTTATCGACCAAGCTGATACTGTGCACGCCTCTGGACTGCTCTACAGGAACTCCATTCTCTAATAACCCTAGTTGATTGGCTCCAGGCAGAACGACAATACCGTTGGTATTGGCAGGAATCGTAACGCGAATCATCATTCCATTATCCTCTGATCGCCGCCACGCTGACTCCACTTTTCCGTACATGGTTTCAAGACTAGCTTCTGCGTAATCCAGACCGGGGCCTGGCTGTGGCTTGATATGAACGATTTTGAAGCCAGGCTCCAACTCATCTGTTCCAATTCCTGCAACGTAACGATACAGCCATTCACCTATTGCGCCATAGGCGTAATGATTGAAAGAATTCATATCTGCACTCCAGAAGCTGCCGTCCTCCTTGATCCCATCCCAATGCTCCCAAATCGTCGTCGCACCTTTCGTCACCTGATACAGCCAGGATGGATAATCCTTTTGAAAAAGAAGCTTATACGCGAGTTCGTTATTTCCACTCTCGCTGAGCACAGGATTCAGATAAGGTGTGCCCACGAATCCAGTAGTCAGGTGATCCTTAGCTTCAGCAAGCAGCTCAGTGAGCTTCTGAATTGCACGTTCTTTGGCGACCCCTTCTACAAGATCGAAACGTAAGGCTAATATCTGTGCAGTCTGTGTAGAGACAGATAACCTTCCCGCAGGTGTTATGAACTCATCACTGAATGCTTTTATAATTTTGACGTGCAGCTCACTATAGTAGTCCACATCCTCCGATTTTTCTAAGGCTATTGCCGCTTTCAAAGTCAGAGAAACAGAATAGGCATAAAAAGCGGTGGCGACATAATCCCGATCTGTAGCTCCCACATAGCTGTCTGGCTTGGAATCAAGTGCTAGCCAATCGCCGAAATGAAAGCCAGTATTCCATATATAAGGATTGCTTCCCTGTGCGTAGATATAAGAAATCCAATGCTTCATGCTCTCGTATTGCTCTGCAAGCAGCCTTTTGTCGCCGTACATTTCATAGATTGTCCCTGGACAGATCGTAGCTGCATCTCCCCAGGCCGCAGAAGAATGGTTAGTATCTCCGTCCCCAGGAGGAGCTGCTCTCAGCTCTGGAATAAAAAACGGAATGCCACCCTCAGGGGTTTGGTCTGCCTTCAAATCCCGCAGCCATTTCGTAAAGAATGGTGCCGTATTCATCAAATAAGAGGCTGTGCGGACAAACATCTGAGCATCCCCCGTCCAGCCGAGCCGCTCATCACGCTGTGGACAATCAGTGGGCACATCGAGGAAATTCCCTTTTTGCCCCCACAGGATATTGTGATGCAGTTGATTCACAAGTGGATCTGAGCACTGAAAATCACCCGTACGTTCCATATTGGAGTGCATCACAATTCCTGTGAAATCCTCTAGTTGAAGATCTGCTGAGAACCCACTAAGCTTCACATACCGAAAACCTTGGAAAGTGAAGTGTGGTTCATACGTCTCTTGCTCTCCACCTTTCAGAGTATAGCGGATGCACTGTTTCGCTTTACGCATATTCTCCGTGTAGAAATTTCCGTCCCGGTCTAATATTTCAGCATGCTGAAGTTCTACCGCCTGACCAGATTGACCTTTCACATTAAATTTTAACCACCCTACCATGTTCTGGCCCATGTCCAGCACTCTATCTCCCTGCGGGGTAGTCAGCAGTGCAATCGGCTTCAAGGTTTCAACTTGTGTCACTGGCACATTTTCCTGGGCAACGATGATCGCTTTGGAATAGTTAATAATCTCCACTGGATGCCAACCTTCTGATGAAGGATCGGTGATATCCAGCTCCAGCCGAGCATCATAGGTTTCACCATTATAAATTTCAGACATCATAATTGCGCTTTTTGCAGCCTGCCAATTCTGATTTGAGCTAATAAGCTCATTTGAACCGTCTGCGTACCGGATATGAAGCTCCAGCAGAAGTGAAGTCTTTGATCCATATATCTCCTTTTGATTATCCCAGCCTAAATACCCTCTGTACCAACCATTGCCCAACAGTGCGCCTAACGCATTCGCACCTTCATGCAGAAGCTTTGTGACATCATAAGTTTGATATTGCAGCCGTTTACTGTAACTGGTCCAGCCTGGAGTAAAATAATGATCTCCCACCCGACTTCCGTTCAGCTGCAGTTCATACAAGCCCAAAGCAGTAACGTAAATCCTTGCACTTTCCACTGGACCTTTTACATCCACGAATGTACGAAGCTGTGGGCAAATCTCAGAATCTTGTGAAAAAGAGGCTGTAGGAGCGCTGATCCACTCCGCCTGCCAATTCCCCGCATCTAATAGTCCGGTTTCAAAAAATGCAATCTCAGACCAACCCGAGTCTGTTGCATTCTGATTCCATGCCCGAACCCGATAATAATAACGCGTGCGAGCTGCCAGCAGCAGACCTTCAAGCTCAACATGGATCGATTGAGAAGACTTTACTTCCTCTGTATCCCATAGCTTGCCTTGAAAAAGCATATTCTCAGCCACTTGAATTTGATAAGCAGACTGCATGCAGTCCCTGTCATCTGAAACTAACTGCCAACTGATTCTGGGTCTGATCACATCAATTCCTAGCGGATTTTCTTTGTACTCACAACGAAGCTTAGTGATTGCGAACATATAGATAAAACCTCCTTCTATAGCGACAAATTAGTCTTTGCCCTATAATTATAGCTGCGTCACCGCTTTCATCACCCGGTAATAAGGACATCATATCCCTGCAATTATGCCATAACTTTGGAAAGGGGAATTCAATATGCAACGAACCACCGAGTTGTTCAAAAATGAAGTCTTTTTTCAAAACGATCTGCATCTGCTGGTTAACCGCTATTCAGAGAACTTCCATGCCCCTTTTCATGCACATGAATTTATTGAGTATTGCTATGTAGCTGAAGGAAGAGGTTTTCATCACCTTGAAAATGAGATCCTTCCCGTTAGAAAAGGAATGCTGTTCGTGATTCCTGTAGGTGCTCCCCATGTGTTCCGTCCAGCATCTTCTGATACTTTAGGGAATCGCCTGATCGTCTATAATTGCCTTTTTGATATGCAAATGGTGGAGCAATTAAATATCGTCCTTCAAGAGCCATCTATCCGGGAGCACCTAGCCACTCTTGGGAGTAGCAGCTCATCTTACTTTTCCGTCTCAGATCGAGATGGCTCGATTGAGCGCTTTATGCTGAATTTATATCATGAAATGTCGGTATCCGGTATGGGCTCCAAAACAATGCTTTACACCCTGCTGAGTCAATTAATCATAGCAGTGTACAGGCAAAAATACGGAGAAGATGACAAATCTACAATGGATATGGCAGACTTCACGCAAGTAATTCAATACTTAGAGCATAATCTGTCGGAGAAGATTACACTTGCCGAATTAGCCCGTATTTCACAGTGGAGCAGCAGGCATCTTCAGCGTATGTTCCACAAGCATACTGGCCAGTCCTTTGGGACCTACTTGAAGAATCTGCGAATGCATAAAAGCTGTGAATTGCTGCGTACTTCTGGACATAAAATTAATACGATTGCCGAGCTAGTTGGTTACCGTGACATCGACTCCTTTAACGCTGTATTCAAAAAAATAGTCGGCCAGACACCCATCGCGTACCGCAAGCTCTACAGATCATAAAAAAGCCGATGTCGTATGAGCATCCATACAACATCGGCCCTATTAATTTATTGATTAGTGATCTGTTTAAGTAAAAACTCAACAAAATCAGTTGATTTAGTCTTACTGTCATCTTGCCCTAACGTTCCGATGATCATCTGGTTTGAATGGATAGGGAGTTCTGTAGCAAAATCCGTATCTGTGATATCTATGCCAGTAATCAGCTCTTGGCCACTCTCCGGGTTAGTCATACGTTTCAAACGGTTATCGTCCAGAGGAAGTCCTGCGGATTTAATAAACGACTCCAGATTTTGCAGTCCCGACTGCTGGCCAATCCATTCAAAAGTAGCATCATCCATTATCAGGATATCCGGATGATCGGCTGCCAGCATCGCCATAGCCCGCTGCATATAGCTCATATCCAAGGCTCCACCGTCCGTCCCACCTGTTGAGGGTAGATAAACGATTTCTGCCTCCACTCTCTTCCAAGCCGGGTAACGATTGATAATTTCTTGTTTTAGCTCTTCATTCTTACCTGACGAGTCCTGAGATTCATAGTTGCCTAAGAACATGATTCGAACATCTACCGGTGGAAGCGTAGCTTCATATTTTCTTTCCTGCCATTGATCATAGAGCGCTTTCCCCCCAAAGATAACTACCAGCAGCACGATAATAGAAATAATAGTGTGCGTTTTGTAGAGTCGAAAGAAATTCTCCGATTTACGTGCTACACCGGACATGGCTCCCCACTTCTCCAGCCGCTTGTCCTCTGCTTCCTGAATCTCCTTCTGATCCAAGCCATCTAGGATGGTTTTGTAAGCGCGGAATTCCTCTTCATAAGCTGCGACCTCATCTTCAGTCGAATTCGATCGACGGCGTTTCAAATGAATATCTAACCTTTTGTTCAATTCCTCCCGGGTAACGTCTTCAGACAAGTTCAAACGCTCATAGGCTTGCTTTAGCTTCTCATTCAAAATGATGTCTCCTTCCTGATGCTTTTCGTCATTTCAGATCGTTAATTTGGTTCTATGTATTGAATTCTTGTGGCAGTAAAAGTATGGGCTAAGCCGCAAAAAAAACATCGCAGGAACTCAAGTAAACTATATCATGTTGTGCTAGACGGTAACAAGTAAGCGTTTATCTAATCCAAACCATGCAGCTGCTTAAATTGCTCAGGACTCATCCCTGTCAATCTTTTAAACACCAAACAAAAGTAACTAGCATTATCAAAGCCCACTAGCTGGGCAATTTCATACATTTTTTTATCGCGTCCATTAAACATAAGCTGTTTACTCAAATTGATACGTTGCTTATTGATATAGGTTACAGGTCGATCATGAATTGTTTTTTGAAAAAGTCTGCATAAATACTGTGGCGATACCGAAATAATCTCCGCCAGCTCCTTTAAAGGAAGCGTCCTATGCAGATTGCTCTCTATATAACGCAGCACCGGTTTAATTCGCTCCAATTCATGTGCCTCATTCAGCGGCGATACTAGCTTTCTTTTTAAATCCAGAAGCAATGCGTAAAGATGTTTAGAACGTGCTAAATTAGTCTCCAGCTCATTGCTATCTGGCAGCATAAGGATTTGCTTTAGAGGATTGAGCCATTGATCTTCTTTTAATCTAGCAGGACCAGACTCGCGGATGCCCGCATAGAGCAGCATTTGACCAACCTCTCTGCCATTGAACGAGACCCATGATACCTTCCACTCCTTCCCACTGATAGGGGCATACGAATGAGGAATATCCGGGAACAAAAAGAACACATCCCCTGGACCCACGAGATATCGGCTCTCATGAATGATAAGCTCGCCCTTACCTTCGTGAATCTGATGTATTTGATAGTCTGGAAAGCCTGCAGGACGTATAGTTTCTGGCTGATGCTCCCAAAATCCAAGGGTTGTAGCATAAAGCGGCAGCATGCTTACATCTTCTGTTTGGCAAAAAATAATTTTGCTCTCCATAAAAAGTCCTCGTTTCATATTTTGTTATCAGGGACTAAAATTCTTTTATTTATCCTAACATTACTTCAACTTATAATATGAATATAATAACATTACAATGATTATAAAGGAGATCAACTCATGCGAGCAAAGTTTGTCTACCAGCCACCTGCTAACGGTTATCCGGAATGGAATAACAACCCAGAGACTTTTGAATTGAATCGATTGGATGCACATGCCTCCATGATCCCTTACCGTAGTTTATCCCAAGCGCTAACTAACGATAAAGAAACCTCACCTTTCTACCAAACCCTCAATGGGCTTTGGAAATTCGCTTTTTCCGAAACACCGGATCAACGAATTGTGGATTTCTATAAAACCGATTTCGATTGCAGTACTTGGGATACCATTCCTGTACCGTCCCACTGGCAGTTCCAAGGTTACGACTATCCACAATATACAAATCTCCGATATCCTTGGGCGGAATCCGAGCCAGAGCTTAAAGCCCCCTTTGCCCCAACAAAATATAATCCAGTAGGCTCTTATCTGCGAACCTTTACTGTACCTGAGTCTTGGAACGGTCAACCGGTGTACCTAAGCTTTCAGGGTGTTGAATCCGCTTTCTACGTCTGGGTAAACGGTGAACTTGTCGGGTACTGTGAAGATACATTTACTCCATCAGAGTTCGATATCACCCCATATTTAGTTGCAGGGGACAACAAACTAGCTGTCGAGGTTTATCGTTGGTGTGATGCCAGCTGGCTAGAGGATCAGGATTTCTGGCGCCTTAGTGGTATTTTTCGGGAAGTCTATCTTTATTCAGCTCCTTCCGTTCATATTGCTGATTATTTCGTCCACACCGATCTGGATGAAAACTTCGTACATGCGGATTTAAATGTAGATATCAAGGTGGAAAATTACTTTAACGAGCAAAGCCCATATACACTGCAAATGCAGCTTTACAATAAAGAGGGCCAGCCTGTTTGGGAGACTCCTATCTCCACTACGGGTTCCTTTGAGCAAGAAGGCGTTCAACAGCTCAAGCTTTCTGCCCCGGTTGAGCAGCCTTTTAAATGGAGTGCTGAAACCCCTTATCTTTATACCTTAGTCCTGTCTATAAATGACAGCAAAGGAAATACACAAGAAACGGTCAGCTGTAAGGTTGGATTCCGCAAGTTTGAGATTAAAGACGGACTTATGAAGATCAATGGCAAAAGAATCGTGCTCAAAGGTGTCAATCGCCACGAATTCTCTTGCGATACTGGTCGTGCTTTAGGCAAAGAAGATATGCTGCGCGACATCCAATTAATGAAAACGCATAATATTAATGCCGTTCGAACCTCCCATTACCCGAATCAGTCTGTCTGGTACGAGTTATGTGATGAATACGGATTATATGTAATTGACGAAACCAATCTGGAAACGCACGGCACCTGGGCATACAGCCAAGAAGGATTGAATGACTTGAATGTCCCTGGAAGCAAACCGGAATGGCGGGCCAATGTCATTGACCGCTGCAACTCCATGATGCAAAGGGACAAAAATCACCCTTCTGTCATCATTTGGTCTCTCGGCAATGAATCTTTCGGAGGCGACAATTTTATCGCTATGCACGACTACCTGAGAGAAATCGATTCTTCGCGGCCGGTTCATTATGAGGGAATCTTTCACTGTAGAGAATCGGAAGCAGCAAGTGATATAGAATCTACTATGTACATTAAACCGCAGGATGTTGAAAAATATGCGCTTAATAATCCGAAGAAGCCTTATATCCTCTGCGAATACAGTCATGCCATGGGCAATTCATGCGGTGGGCTGCACTTATACTGTGACTTGTTCGACAAATATGACATTGTTCAAGGTGCATTCATTTGGGATTGGGTAGATCAAGCCATTCGGACCCACACCTCCGAGGGAATTGAATATCTCGCTTATGGCGGTGACTTTGGTGAATCGCCTCATGACGGCAACTTTAGTGGCAACGGATTGCTTTTTGCTGATCGTACGGTTACTCCTAAGCTCTTTGAGGTCAAAAAATGTTATCAGAATATTAAAGTAACGGCTGAAAATATCCTAGAAGGACTCTTCCAGATTCGCAATTCCTTCTTATTTACCAACTTAAAGGAATACGATCTCAAATGGGAAGTCCGTTTAGACGGAATAACTGCACAAGAAGGTTTGCTGAAGATCTCATGTGCACCAGGTGAGAGCATTTCATGCAAAGTTCCTTACGAGCTGGATTCACTGCGTGGCAATCATGAAGCAGTTCTGAATCTTTCCTTTATTCAGCCTTCAGCAACTATATGGGCAGAAGCCAATCACGAAATCGCTTGGGAACAGTTCATTCTGTCACCCCGTTTCGTAACCAATACCTCAAAGACAACTGCAGAAACACTGCGTGTCAGCGAGCTTGAGAATATTTTGAACGTACAAGGTGATAATTTCGAACTGAGCTTTAGTACCACTACGGGGGCTCTGAACTCTTACCGTTCCGCAGGCAAAGAACGTCTGCTAGAACCTGTAAGAACTAACTTCTGGAGAGCAGTTACAGATAATGATTGTGGTAATAAATTGCCAGAGCGGTGTGCAGTATGGAAGCATTCATCGCATAAACAACACTTAATCAGCTTTACATTTAGAACCGAAGGCTCTCTCTGTTTTGTCTCTGCCAGCTACCTTCTGGCTACAAGTCCGGATTCCACGCTTCGGGTCCAGTATGTGATTCACGCTGACGGGACTTTAGAGATCACGCAAGAACTGAGTCCCGGCAGCAGCGTTCTACCAGAAATCCCTGAGTTCGGAATGATGTTCGTTCTAGATGGAAGTCTTGATACCCTTTCTTGGTACGGCCGCGGACCTCATGAGAATTATTGGGATCGACAAACCGGAGCCCCACTTGGACGTTACACAGGAAAGGTCAGTGATCAATTCACGCCTTATCTCAAACCTCAAGAGTGCGGCAACAAGACTGATGTCAGATTCGCTTCAATTACAGAGGGCAACGATGGATCAGGGTTCTATTTTGAAAGTGCAACGCCTATCGAAATTAATGCCCTGCCTTGGAAGCCTGAGGAACTGGAAGCCCATGACCACGTCTATAAATTGCCAGTCTCGAACAAAAGCGTACTAAGAGTTAACTACAAGCAAATGGGTGTTGGCGGGGACGACAGCTGGGGCGCACCAACCCACGAAGAGTTCACTCTGCCGGCTAATCGCCCGTACTTCTTCCGTTTCACTGTCTCACTGCTCTAATCTCTTCCACTTATAAAAAAGGCCGTCTCTGGTTGGTTTCTACCACACAGGACGGTCTTCTTTTATTTATTTCACTGCTACTGTTCCTTGTCTGAATTCCGAAGGGCTTAAACCCACATTTTTTTTGAACTGTTTGGAGAAATAATAGAGATCGCTAAAACCAAGATCATGGGCAATCTCACCGACAGAACTTTGCGTCCCCCTCAATAGCTCCTTGGCCTTAGTTATCTTTTTTCTGGTGATATACTGTATGGGTGGAACTCCGATTTGCTGTTTAAATAGCCGGATAAAATAGTTGGGATGCATGTACGCAATCTCGGCAAGCTCGTGTATGGTGATATTTCGCTCGATATGGGCGTCTATATACGTTAATATTTTCGTTAATTTTTCGATCGAGCTTAGATTCTTAAAAGTGATTTCGTCTACATCTATGTTCATAATAAAATAAGAAAATAACTCCATTAACTTACTTTTGGCTAATAAATGAGCATACACCGCATCAGATTTCATATGACTCGTTAAGCTGCTGAAAATCTCTTGGATTACATGAGGATCTACTTCTCTGCATACATGACTTAACTCTAACATTTTGAATAGATTAATGTCGCCGACTTTTGCGCTGAAATGGCACCAATACTTCTCAAAGGGTTGATCACTTATGCAAGAATAAGATTGCTTTACTCCCTCAGGCATCAAAAAAAGCTGACCAGGCTTCGGATAATATTCTCGATCCCCAATCTTTAACCAACCCTCCCCATCGCAAATAAAATAAAATTTACTATAGTCAGGCGTATAGTCGAGATCTCTCCAGTCACGGCCACAAAGATTGTAATCAGCCATAAATAAATCAACCTTTAAATTGGATAAATAATTAGTAAGCAAAACATGGTTATCCATCTCTTACTCCGCCTTATCAGGTTAGTTTTGTACATCTAAAAGTTAATGTCCTACATTTTGATTCCCACATCCATTCACTACAATGAAGAAGAAATAAACGTTTGAAAGGATGATTGCAAAATGGTGGATAAAAGCAAATATTTAAAAGTAATCGAAGATACGATCGCAACTGGAAGATTCAAAGCCGATTGGGATTCACTAAGTCAATTTCAAGTGCCCACGTGGTATGAGAACGCTAAGTTTGGTATTTTCATTCATTGGGGCCTTTATTCTATTCCAGCTTTCGCCAATGAGTGGTATCCCCGAAATATGTATATCCAGGGTTCACGGGAATATGAACATCATCTCGCTACTTATGGCGAGCATAAAACCTTTGGCTATAAGGATTTCATCCCCTTGTTCAAGGCTGAGCATTTCAATGCTGAGGAATGGGCCAATCTCTTCAAATTATCTGGAGCCAAATACGTGATGCCTGTTGCAGAGCACCATGACGGCTTTCAAATGTATAAGAGCGCTTACTCCCACTATAACACATATGAGATGGGGCCCAAGCGGGATTTAGTCGGAGAAATGAAAGGCGCTTTTGAGCAGCAGGGATTAGAGTTTTGTGTATCTTCCCATAGAGCTGAACACTGGTTTTTCCTGTCTCATGGCAAGGAATTTGATTCCGATATTCATGAACCGCTTGGATGTGGAGATTTCTATTGGCCATCTATGCCCGAACCCGATCATCAGGATTTATTCGGCTCCCCGCCCGATCAAGAATTTCTGGAGGATTGGTTGATTCGCTGCTGCGAGCTGGTAGACAATTATCAGCCGAAAATCTTTTACTTTGACTGGTGGATTCACACAGCTGCCTTCAAACCCTATCTTAAAAAGTTCGCCGCTTACTATTACAATAAGGGAGAGGAATGGGGAACTCCGGTTGCAATCAATTATAAGCATGATGCCTTCATGTTTGGCTCAGCGATCCCAGATATTGAGAGAGGTCATTTCTCCGAGCTTAAACCTTATTTCTGGCAAACGGATACAGCAGTAGCTAAAAATTCATGGTGTTATACACCGGAAAATGATTATAAATCTGCCGTAGAAATTATCAGAGATTTAGTAGATATCGTAAGCAAAAACGGCAACCTGCTGCTGAATATAGGCCCTAAAGCGGACGGCAGCATTCCAGCTCAGGATCAGGAGATTCTGCTTGGCATCGGAGAATGGCTAAAGGTAAATGGTGAAGCTATCTATGATACGACCTACTGGCGCACCTTCGGGGAAGGCCCTACAGAGATCGTTGAAGGTCAGTTTACAGATGGGATCACGAAAATTTTCACCAATGAAGATATCCGCTTTACGGTAAAAGGCAGCTATCTTTACGCTACTGTTCTTGTCTATCCAAACAACGGTATAGTGCAAATCAAATCCCTTAAAGAAAACTCTGCTCACTTCCATGGGATGATTAAACAGATCAAAATCTTAGGTTTTGAGGAACAACCTGCATGGGAAAAAACCGATGAAGCCTTGGTTATAAAAACAACCTCGGTTCGCAGTGAGACTCCGGTTGTTCTGCGGATTGAATTGGATTAGAGACTCTTACAGAACTTCATAACCTATAAAAAGAGTGTTCTTGCCCATCCAGCAGAGAACACTCTTTTATAGTTTTATAACCATCAATTTATATTAAAAGTAGGGTACCCTGACGTTTACTGTCTTCATTCTAGTCCTATGAGGATATCTCGCGCGTAATTTGTTGGACTCCAAAATAATGCGACCATGAAGCGGATGCTCCGCGGGAATTTTTAGTTGTGCAGCAATGACTTCACTTAGCCCGTGGTTTCGGATTTCGGCTTGAAGCTGTAAGGCTTCTGGATCTTTTTCATGATCAAAATAAAGTGCAGAAGCAATAGCTGAGACTAAATGTGAGGTCTCAAAACCAAGTTCATGAGCAAGCATGGCCGGTTTTAAGAGTCGATCATTAGGTGAAAGCTTGCGAAGCGGGGAGCGGGCGACACGTGTAATTTTATCGTTAAAGTTGGGGTTAGTGAATCGTTCCATCATCTTTTCTATATACCGGTCATGTTCTATGGGCTTAAAGCCATATAAATGCACCAATAATGTCCCTGTTTCCATAAGCACCCCGTGAACACGAGCCCTGATTTCGGGATCAGACATCGCTTCTTGAATGCTAGTATAACCGTCCAGATATCCAAAATAGGCTGCACTGCAATGACCTGTATTCACAGTATATAGCTTCCGTTCGAGGTATGGCGCTAGCGAATCCACATAATGGACGCCTTTAATTTCATTGTAATTACCAATCATTCCACTGCGGGGAATAACCCACTCACTGAAGGGTTCAACGAGGATTTCAAGTGAATCTGTATTTTTCTGCATAGGTACAATCCGGTCCACCATCGCATTGGGAAAAGCGACATTGCGGTCAGCAAGCTCCTTGAAGGATTGCTTCATATGCCGATAAACTGATTTTTTCAACTTCTGACTGCTTCCAATCCCATTCTCACAGGCAATGATATGAAGTGGGGTGAGATTTCTGCTATTTTCAAGCCTTCGTTCGATACCCTGCGCAATGGTCTCAGCAATATCTTTTAAAGCGGATATTCCGACTGCAGTTGTCACAATTTCAGCTTCTGCTATAGCTCTAGTAACGTCCTCAGTATCATTCAGATTGATTGCAGTAACATTATCAACGATAAAGCTGTCCCGGTTCTTGTTAGCTAGGGTGACAGGATATTGCCCACTTTTTTGCAATTGGGCAATTTTACTCTTATTTCTTCCGACGAAACAAACGTTGTAACCGGAGTCCGACAACATAGGCCCAATAAAACCTCTGCCAATATTGCCCGCTCCAAAGTGTACGGCTCTCAATTTGGTATCCCCCTTTAATTTGAACTCAGTTTCTCGGTTTCTCTATACGAAGCAACGTTGAGTAACTACATGATCAAATTCAAGAAGACTTAAATTATCTATTTTATGGTGCTGCTTATCGAATTCAAGGAAATTAGTAATTTCGTTAGGCGTCACAATGCAACGGATGCCAGCTGCTGCCGCTGCCATAGATCCATTCGGTGAATCCTCGATAGCAACCGCCTCATCAGCTGTAATTCCAAGACAAGCTAACGTTTGGTTATATAGCTCGGGATCTGGTTTCACTTTTGCCACATGGTCAGCAGTCCGAACACATTCGAAATACTCGCGAATACCCAATTGATTCAGATATTTTTCCACCCATTCCAGTGAAGAACTTGAGGCCAGCCCTATACGCAGTCCAGCTGCCTTGGCAGAATCAAGATAATGCTGAATACCTGGTCGTATTGTTTCAAGCTCCATCAGTTTGCTGTGTCTCTGTTTAACAGCCTTGCTGAACTCTTCTTTGTCAATTGCGAGCTTAAGGTCAGTCATCAAATATTCATAAGGATTAAAACTGTTCAAGCTCGTGCCGATGCAGGTGGAATATTGTTCAAGCGTCAGGTCCACTCCATATTCTGCATAAGCCTCGTTAAATGCGGTGTACCAAGCAGTCTCCGTGTCGATAATCGTTCCGTCAAAATCAAAAATAATTCCTTTGATCACAATCAACCATCTCCCTCGTATTATGTTTGGTTAGAATATCTTACGCAAAACCTTCTGCATATTCTACAAAAAGCTATTTCGGCTTGCGTTTGACTATAAAAACCATAACAAAGCCCTTCTACTGGCGTCAAGCACGGTAGATAACATGCCACGTAATGATAACGATTACAATCAATGCGGATAACCCTGGATTTTTGGATACCTGAATATCTTAAAACATAACAGTAATCAGATTCAAAAAAACACCACAATCCTATGTGCTTCAAGGGATTCCGTCTACCAAGTTTGTTATGAAGACAAGCTTCCTCTCTTTCTCTCCATTGCCGTTATTTAGAGTATTTTTCCAAGCCGCTAAAAATAATTCAAAATAATTTCAAACACATCCTTTTTACTTGATTGTACAAATCAAATTACGGGGTTATTTTTTGTCCATTGAGTAAAAAGAGGCTTTAATTTATGATAGTTTTTAATCGAGAATGATTATCATTATTGGTGGTCGTTACATATAATAGGGAGGCAATAAGATATGAACAAGGTACGACAGTCCTTCGCTGTGGTATGTGTACTATTTTTGATGAGTACATTGTTACTAGCGTGCGGAAACTCAAAGGAACAATCCTCTGCCAATAGTACGGCAAACGCAACCGGGAACTCTTCCGCTGCAACCGCAGTACCTTCAGCAGAACCCTCAGATAGCAGTACAGATGAAGCAGCAGCGACTACCCGCTCCTATACAGATTACATAGGGCATACTGTAGAGATTCCGGTGAATCCGCAGCGAATTATCTATTCTGGAGAAACTTATGGCGATTTGCTCGCACTTGGTGTGCAGGCGGTAGGTTATCCTCTTTCTATGGGTGAAGGCCAGGTTTTTGAAGATCAATTACAAGGTGTGGAGGATGTAGGCTTCCCTATCAATCTGGAAAAAACATTGGAGCTTCAGCCTGACCTGATCATCTATGCGGGCACAGATGAAGCTGATTTCGAGCAGCTCTCCAAAATTGCACCAACGATAATATTTAATACCTTTGCCCCACTCCAGGAACGTATGCTGGACATTGGTGGAATTGTTGGTAAAACGACTGAAGCAGAAGCATGGCTTGCGCAGTATAAAACCGCTGAAGAGAACATGTGGAAGCTATTGAAATCCGCAGGCATGAAAGAAGGCGAAACCGCTGCGGTCTTCACTTATTATCCAGGAGACAGACTGTTTATAATGGCAGCAACCGGACTTTCACAGGTACTCTATGGGGAGAATGGCTTCAAGGCAACCCCAGCTATTCAAAAGATACTTGATGAAGGTAAAGGGTTCCAGGAAGTATCCATGGAAGTCCTGAAAGAATATGCCGGAGACCGGATATTCATCTTGACTCCAGTGGCAGAAGAAGCAAAACAATCCACAGAGAATCTATTAAAGAGCCCTATCTGGAAGAGCCTTCCTGCCGTCAAGAACGGATATGTCTATACACAAGACATCATGAAGACTTCAAGTGATGCGACAACAAGAGAATGGCTGCTTGGCGAAATTCCACAGCTATTGAATATGAAATAACCTTCCGAGATGAAGTGTTTAACACAAGGCTGATAAAAAACTGCAAGAAGCATGTCAACAGCTGTTGATATGCTTCTTTTTTTTATATACAATGAATTCATTGATAATCATTCTCACCAAATGAACGGAGGCTGAACCCATGCTGCATACATCATCGTCCTGCCCCCCACTCCACTCTCTGTTATTTCAGCTAAACGAGGCCGAACTGATGATTCAAGCTGCCGATTCAAGCTCAATAACGCGTACAACCCAGGACTATACCCTTCTCATATTTACTGGAGGGAACGGACAATTGAACCTCGATAATCAAAGCGTGATACTAAGTACGGATAAATGTTATCTACTATCTCCTGGAATCTCCTATAGTACGAACAACCAGGAGCTGACGTTGTATTATTACCTCATCACCTTTACAGCAATTTATACAACCAAGCATCCTAAACGATATTCTGGAGAACTGCTTTCCGGCAGACGGGAGTTAATTGTGCACCCGTTCACCAAGGTAATCCGACTAGTCGAAGAGCTGCTCATGAACAGGAATAATACCGATGATGTACAACAATTCAAGCGACAATTAAAATTCCAAGAATTGCTGCTGCTACTTTTTGAGCATAATTACCCTTCCAAACACCTGCCAAGTCCTACGGAATCCGTAGAAAAGACCATAACATTCATTCAGGAGCATTATACAGAGAGTATCACCGTGAAGCAGTTGGCTGAACAGGCGGGGATATCCATCTGGCAGTATACACCGATCTTTCAACAGCTTACAGGTAAAAAGCCGCTTGAATACCTGACGGATCTGCGAATTAATCATTCCAAACGATTCCTGCAGGAATCGTCTGAACCACTGCGGGAAATCGCCAGACTGGTCGGCTTCTCGGATGAATACTATTTCAGCCGCCGCTTTCGGCAAAAAACCGGAGTTACACCCGGACAATATGCACATCAGCAAGGTCGTAAGCTTACCGTCAAGGATTGGACGGGTCATGAGGTGGAGATTCCAGAGCGAGCGAAACGTATTGTCTATCATGGCGAAACACTTGGCGACCTTCTCGCGTTAGGTGTAAAGCCTATCGGTGGAGATGAAGCGTTCGCCCGGAACAGCGTCTATAAGCATCGGCTTAAGAAGCTCGCCAACGTCGGGTTTCCACTGGACCCGCAGTTGACCGCTTCCCTAAACCCAGATTTGATCATTTTGGCAAATAGTGATGAAAGAGCCTACAGAGCAGTTTCTGGTATCGCTCCGACACTCACCTTTGATTCATTTGCGCCTCTCGACAACCGAATGCGGACATTAGGCAGTTGGCTAGGTAAACAGCGCGAAGCGGAAGCATGGCTGGAGTCATTCACAATCAAAAACGCAGCCATGTGGCAGCAGCTTTACTCGACAACTCTCCAAGTTGGAGAAACCGCCTCTGCTTTGGTCTATGATCATGGAGATCATCTATATGCTATGGGAATGTCCGGATTCTCCACTGCGCTTTATGCCCCATGTGGTTTACAACCGACCGAAGAGATTCAGGCCATATTGGACGAAGAGTTAGGGTTCGCCGAAGTGGATCCAACACGACTGCCTGCCTACGCCGGAGATCATATCTTCATGTTCATTCCGGAACGCAAAGACTCGCGAGCTGCAATGGAACGACTACTAGACAGTTCACTTTGGAACAGTCTCCCGGCAGTACGTCAGGGACATGTTTATCTGCTCGACGGAAGCAAATGGAACTCCAGTGATGCGTTAACCCGGGAGAAGCTGCTAACGCTGTTGCCTAAACTACTCGGCGGAAGTAGCGCTAGCAATTGAAGGTGAATCTAGGATTCTCTTTTGACTTTTCAAAACTTCATAGGGTATACTTTATCTACGCTTAATTTCCAACTTTTACAGTTGAAAAGCGGGGGAACCAGTTAATTGGGGCGAATCATTGAGCATTAGAATGTAGGGTACCATCTTACCCGAGTCCGTCAGCTAACCTCGTCAGCAGTGGATGGGTCTGCTTTTCATGTTATTTACATAACCAGAGACCCTTGCTAAGGGTCTCTTTTTGTACTTTTTTTGGACCCTGCTGGCAGTAGATTGGCTTTTGACACTAAGGCTCCCTCATTTCTCACACTACGAGACAAAGGAGAGATGTACGTGCAAAAGGTAAAGTACTTCACGGATATTAACAAAATAACTATGTTGTCTGAGCTGGAAAAAGAGAATCTGAAAGAAATTACGGACAAGTTTGTTTTTCGTGTAAATGACTACTATCTGTCTTTGATTAACTGGGATGATCCAGAAGATCCCATCCGTAAGCTGGTTATTCCTAACGAAGGTGAACTACTGGAGTATGGGCGCTGGGACGCCTCCGATGAGGACACGAATTATGTGGTACCTGGTTGTCAGCACAAGTATAGAACCACTGCACTGCTGATTGTATCCGAGGTCTGCGGGGCTTATTGCCGCTACTGTTTCCGTAAGCGTCTGTTCCGAAATGACGTGAAAGAGGCGATGGCTGATGTCTCTCCGGGCTTGGAGTATATCGCAAAGAATCCGGAGATTAACAACGTACTTCTTACGGGCGGGGACAGTTTAATTCTCTCCACACCGAAGCTAAGATCCATTATTGAAAATCTAAGAAGCATTGAGCATGTTAAAATCATTAGACTAGGTTCGAAGATACCCGTATTTAATCCGATGCGGATCTCTGAAGACGAAGAGCTGCTGGAGCTGATTCGTACTTACTCTACCGAAGACAAACGAATCTATGTTATGGCGCACATCAATCATCCTCGTGAAATCACACCTGAAGCCAAAAAAGCATTTAAAGCTCTCCACAACGCAGGGGCAATTGTCGTAAATCAGACTCCCATCCTCAAAGGCATCAACGATGATCCCGTTATTTTAGGGGAACTATTGGACCGGCTTTCATGGGCTGGCGTTACACCCTACTATTTCTTTGTGAACCGGCCTGTTGCCGGAAACCGGGATTTCGTATTACCGCTCGAGCAAGTCTATCAAATTGTAGAAGAAGCCAAAGCCAGAACCTCAGGACTTGGCAAAAGAGTACGCTTATCCATGAGCCACACCTCAGGAAAAATAGAAATTCTCGCCATTGATAACGGGAAAGCCTATCTCAAATACCATCAATCCAGAGATCAGGAATACGGAAAATTTATGATTCTAGATTGTCCAAAGGACGCCGAATGGTTCGATGAGCTGCCTGGGAATGAGCAATATTGGACCCCACCTGTGAAAAAAAACGATGCTATTATTTCTGTTAATGATTTATCAGGCGAGCCTGCGGATTTAATCTGTAAATAGATTAATCGACTCTGTCATAGGATATTTCTTCATCACCAACAACAAAACTCCTCCCTCCCAAAATTAGCCCGGAAAAATCTATGCTATAATCACGCTGTAACACGAAATGGACTAATGGGTGGGAATGCACATATGAAATTGGAACGATTGATTTCTATGATCTACAAGCTATTGAACCACGAAGTTTTATCTGCCTCCAAGCTGGCTGAAGAGTTTCAGGTTTCCCAGCGAACAATCTATAGGGATATTGATGTGATTTGTGCCGCTGGCATCCCGGTCGTATCGTATCAGGGAACTAAAGGTGGATATGGCATCATGGACGGATATAAAATGGATAAAAGCCTGCTCCGTTCGTATGATATCACTTCTCTGATTACTGTACTTAACAGTCTCTCTTCCGTGTTTGAAGATGAGCATGCGCAAGGAACCATTGAACGGCTGCAAACGATTGGAACGGAGCCACAGACCTCTAGTCTCGCGGTGGATCTTGAAACCCGGCGTACGGATCCTGACGCACTTCCTCTTTTACGTGCGGCTATAGCAGAACGAAATGTTGTCCGTTTTGATTACATCAGTGTAAAAAATGAACGTACAACCCGTGAAATGGAACCCGTAAAGCTTCATTTTAAATATAGCAACTGGTACATCTATGGTTATTGCCGGGAACGGCAGGACTATCGGGAGTTTCGTCTTTCCCGGATGCTGAATATGTTCCTGACGAAGGATACCTTTCAATCACAACATGAGGTACCTAAAGAGGCTGGCTGTTCAAACAGGGCAGATCAGGTGGAGGAAATAGTAATCCGGGTGGGCCCTGAGGCTTTGGCAGAAGCTTTGGATCAGTTTCATCAAGTCGACAAGGAATTTCATTCCGATAAAAGCATGACGATGCGAATTCCTGTGTATAAGCCATTAGAAGCACGTTGGCTTTGGTCCATTCTGCTGAGTTTCGGCAGCGGGGCCGAAGTCCTCGAACCCCCTGCATTGCGAGGAATTTTAAAAGAGCAGCTTCAAAACACACTCAAACTTTATGAAGAAGTATGACAGTCTGATGTCATACTTCTTCTTTTATATTAACTACAGTAACAAAAAAAATCCATGACAATTCAAAAGGAGATTGTACGAATGACAAATTATCCAGTAGAAATGTTTAAATACCACACATGGGCAAACCAAACTATCCTGGGGAGAATCAAGGAACTCCCGGCTTCTGTGCTAAGTCAAGAAGTGAACAGCTCATTTCCCACCCTCGCTCATGCCCTTAGCCATATCTATGCGGTTGATACGATGTGGTATCTTGTTTTAACGGGCACTGCCATGCCTGAGGCTTTTCAACAAAGTATCCCGCTAAATTTGAGCATTCTAGATTCTGTGGATGAATACGTAAATATCTTTGCCCAGCTATCGGAACAATACAAAAAATGGTTACACAACCAATCCGATTTGGAGCAAACCATTCTGCTTGACAATCCATTCGCCGGAATCCGCCAAACACACCTATCAGAAATTGTGTTGCAAGTCGTTAATCACGGGACTTATCATAGAGGTAATGTATCTACTATGTTACGGCAGTTAGGCTATGCTTCCACCATGAATGACTATGCTCTTTTTTGGTATCAGGTACATTCGGAAGCTATTTAAACTCTAATGGGCAATCTGCCCCACTCCATACCTAGAAAGGAAATTGTATTTTAATTATGGAGATTGAAAATCTAATTACAGTAAAGACGAGAGAAGATTTAAGAGTTTGGCTGCAGGAGAATTCTAAGACTGAAAAATCTTGTTGGGTACTCGTTAGTATGACGCCAAACCAAGAAACGTTGCTATATTTGGACGTAGTTGAGGAATGTTTGTGTTTTGGATGGATCGATGGAGTGAAAAAGAAAATTTCGGAAACGGAGCTGGCGCAAAGACTCTCTCCCCGAAGCAAAAAAAGCTCTTGGACTGAATTGAATAAAGAACGGGTCCGCCGCCTTGAAAAGCTGGGATTAATGAGTGCTGAAGGAAAACGGGTACTTCCTGATATGAACCCTGATTCTTTTATAGTAGATAAGATTATAGAGCAACGGCTCAAAGAGGACAGGCAAGTATATGAGAATTTTCAGGCCTTTCCAGCCCTTTATAAAAGAGTTCGGATCGACACGATCCAAAGCAATAAACATCAGCCAGATTTATTTAAGAGTAAATTAGACAAGTTTATAGCAAACACTAAAGAAAATAAAATGTACGGGCAATGGCATGATAATGGACGTCTACTAGATTATTAAGCTGCGCTAGATGCATGATCTCCTGCTGAGGCTTTCGGACTCCAATGACGCTATTTACTAATTTATCGACTTTACAGCAATCCATCGGACTCCAGTGCAGCTATTCCATAGAAACAAGCTCTTGTGCGGTGATTTTTCTTCCAATAGGTGCTATGCGGTCCGATAATACTCCAAATGGCGGATTTTCCTGCATTTAAGGTCCGCTGAGTCCGATACCGCGAAGCATGATCATTTGCTGGCTCTACTGTTACTATTACTGCTACTGCTACTGCTACTGCTACTGTTACTGTTACTGTTACTGTTACTGTTACTGTTACTGTTACTTTTACTGTTACTGCTTCTGCTTCTGCTTCTGCTATCGATACCATAATCTCCTGCTGAGGCTTCCGGACTCCAATGACGCTATTTACTAATTTTTCTCCTTTTCAGTAACTCATCGGACTCCAGCGCAGCTATTCCTTAGAAACAGGCTCTTATAAGGCGTTTTTTCCGCCAATAGGAGCTATGCGGTCCGATAATACTCCAATAGGCGGATTTTCCTGCATATAAGGTCCGCTGGGTCCGATACCGCCAAAGTATGATTATTCGCTGGTCTACTACCACTACTACTTCTGCTACTGCTACTGCTACCATGATCTCCTGCCGAAGCTTTCGGACTCCAATGACGCTGTTTACTAATTTATCGCCTTTTCAGCAATCCATCGGACTCCAATGCAGCTACTCCTTAGAAACTGGCTCTTATAAGGCTTTTTTTTCGCCAATAGGAGCTATGCGGTCCGATAATACTCCAAATGACGGATTTTCCTGCATTTAAGGTCTGCTGAGTCCGATACCGCCGAAGCATAGTCTTTCGCTGTCTGATGCTACCGTATCCTAATCATCTGCGGATCAAACACCATTGACTCATGATCATCTGTTATTCCGAAAGTGTTAAGTACGCGTGAATGGGATTGGTTCAAACGTTCAAACGTTCAGACGTTCAGACGTTCAGACGTTCAGACGTTCAGACGTTCAGACGTTCAGACGAAGTTTAGAGTTGAGAGCATAGGTTTGGTTTAAGTTCAAAAAAGGAGGTGTCCTAGCCATTTTCATGGCTTTTGGACACCTCCTTTTTTTGATTACAGCCCTTCAGCCAGAATCCGTTTCAGGAACATCCCTGTGTAGGATTCCCGCACTTCAGCAACCTGCTCCGGTGTACCTTCAGCTACAAGCTTACCGCCCACAACGCCACCTTCAGGGCCAATGTCAATCACCCAGTCGGACTCCCGAATCAACTCTAAGCTGTGCTCCACAACTACGACAGTATTTCCCGTATCAACCAATTTGCTCAACAAGGTATGGAGCTGCTTGATGTCTGACGGATGAAGGCCTGTTGTTGGTTCATCGAGCAGATAGAGCGTATGGTTTTTGGAAGGTTTGCTCAGCTCTTTAGCCAGTCTTATCCGTTGCCCTTCACCACCGGATAAGGTTTTGACAGATTGTCCCCATTTAAGGTAACCGAGACCCACCTCACACAATGTCTCGATAATCCCCGCCATTTTGGCTTCTGACTTAAGAATCGGCAAGCTTTCCTGCACGGACATGTCCAGCAGATCCGAGATGGAGAACCCATCATATTTCACCTGGAGAACCTCATCCGTAAATCTTCTCCCTTTACATGCGTGGCATTTAACCTCCAGATCGGGTAAGAAATTCATGTCCACAGTCAGCACCCCAAGGCCCTGACAGGTTTCGCAGCGTCCACCCGGTGTGTTAAAGGAAAAATGCTTGGAGGTCAGTTTTCTTTTTTTCGCCTCCGGCAAAGCAGCAAACAACTGGCGCAGATGTGTGAATACATCTGTATACGTCGCTACATTAGAACGCAGCATTCTACCCATGGGCGATTGGTCAAAGATCACTATATTTCCAACCTGATCTAAGCCCGCAATCTCCGCACAGCCTATTTGCTCATGACCTTTCGCACTGCCTTGCGCAAGAATATCAAAGACCAGCGTCGACTTGCCTGAACCCGAAACCCCAGTTACAGAGACCAGACAACCTAGAGGTAAAGATACTTCCGGGATATCAATATTCCGGTACTGTGCCTGTCGGATGGTGATCTGTTTTCCTTCCCCTTTCCGGCGAACGTATGCAGCAGTCTTATGACGCTCTTCTCTAAGATAGGCTCCCGTAACGGAAGTCTCGCTTGCCATCAAGTCCTCAATACTGCCCTCGCCAACAACTTGCCCGCCGTCCAGACCAGCACCCGGACCCATATCAATAATATGATCGGCAGCGCGCATCATCTCAATATCATGCTCGATAACGAGCACCGTATTACCCAAATCGCGCAGCTCCTGAAGCACACGAATGAGGCCAACAGTATCCCGCGGATGAAGCCCGGTCGTCGGTTCATCTAGAATGTATAATACTCCAGTCAGACCTGACCCCAGCAATGAGGCAAGGCGCAACCGTTGTGCCTCTCCACCAGAGAGGGAAACCGTCTGACGGTTCATGGAAAGATAACCAAGACCAACATCGATAATCCGTTTTAGTCGGGTAGGCATATCGTGAAGGATGGGTTCAAGCAGATGAAGTCCCTCGGCGGGAAAAGCCGCCTCCAAGCCTTTCGTCCACTCGTAAACATCGCTTAATGACCAATCCGATACCTCCGTAATCGATGCGTCAGCTACCCGAACGAGACGAACTTCTTTTTTTAGGCGAGCGCCAAGACATTCCGGACATTGCTGTTCATGAAAAAATCCGCCGTCTTTTTCCTGTGTACCAGCTTCTCCTTCCTTCTCCTTGTATCGCCGCCACAAACCAGGAATGACGCCTTCAAATTTGGTGCCTTGAATCGGCTTAACATTGGGAAAATGGCGCTTAAACGCCTCACTTTCCACTCCGTAATATAACAAGTCGCGCTGAATTTCGCTGTAATTTTTTAAGGGCTGATCCGGGTCAAACTCAAAGCCAAAATGCTTGCCAGCAGCCACTAATATACGCATCTGTATATCACGATGAACACCATTCAGCGAGGCCACCCCACCCTCACGCATACTAAGCTCTGGATTAAACACGGCCGCTTCATTTATAGTTGCCACAGATCCAACACCGCCGCAGGCTTCACAAGCTCCCTCCGGTTTATTAAAAGAAAAGTGTGACATGCCCAGCTTTTCAAGCTCAGCTCCGCAATGCGGACAACCCATCGTTTGACCATCCATTTCCTCGTCTTCCTCGATCAGCAATCCCCTCGCTTCAAAAGAAGGTGGAATGCTGCCACTACAGGAAGGGCAAACCCGCTCGCCTAATCTGGAAAAGATAAACCGGACAAACGTATAGATGTCGGTGACTGTCCCAACTGTCGAGCGGGGATTACGATTCGTGACATGTTGTCCAACACTAATGGACGGAGACAGTCCAATAATAGACTCCACCTTTGGTTTGCTGATCGTATCTGACGTCATGCCCATGGAATCCAAATACTGTCTTTGGCATTCCCGCTGAAGTGTATCCATAGCTAACGTCGATTTCCCAGATCCCGAAGGTCCTGTCAGGACAACTAGCTTATACTTAGGAATCGTGAGCGAGACATTTTTCAGATTATTCTCTCTTGCACCTTTAATAACAATAGTCTCTTTCACATCTATTCCCCTCTCAATTCAACCCACTGGTTCGTAGTTATATCTTCTATCCATATGGTTCCCCAAAGTTGTTGTATTGCAATTATTTTGCAAAACATTTCTAATTTCGATAGAATGTATTTGATAAATCACAAAATTTTCGAATAACTTTATAATCTAATATCTTGACTATCAAGATATAATTATTTTAAAAGGAGCGTTATCTTTTGTCAAGCCACGAACAACCTACACCAGAGCAGGAACAATTCACCTTGCTTATGCGCAGTTTGGGAAACCGAACGGTATTGTACCAACAAAATGTAGCCGCCTCACTTGGGTTATACAATAATGATTTCTTATCTATAGATATTCTACGGGAGAAAGGTCCGATTACTGCGGGAGAACTGTCCAAATTAACGGGTCTGACCACAGGCAGTGTTACCGCATTAATAGACCGGCTCGAAAAAAACGGCTATGTTCGCAGACAAAATGACCCGAATGACCGCCGTAAAGTGATTATTGTGCCATTATATGAGAATAAAGATGATGTCATAGATACGTATCAACCGCTCCATACCGCCATGGTTAAGCTCGCAGCTTCTTATACGGATAAAGAGCTCGCCCTTATTTCGCAGTTTTTAGGCAAAGCAAGTGCGGTTCTGGAAGAGCAGATTGATCATCTTGGATCCACTGCGCGCGGCAAATCTTCTTCCTAAGATACGTATTTATACAAAAAAGGACGATATCCAAAAGTCATACGACTCTCTGGATACCGTCCTTTTTCATTTATTTTCTAATACCAATTGTTACAATTTCGCATGGACCGATCTGTAAGTCAAAGCTACCTTTCTCATCACTAGTAACTGGGTGGCTCTCCTCTTCTAGGATCGTCGTTTTATAGAAATACTGTTGCGGAATAAACGAATGGAAGGCCAGGTTGGTGTTCTGCTGACTCATGTTGTACCAACGCAGCAGTATATCTCCAGTCTGCTCGTTCATTTTTAGTGAAGAAAATGCGAGTTCCTTACTCTCCCAATCGAATGGAGTATACACCGGCGCAACCACGCCTGCATGTACATCTGTCTGGCATACAATCCACGGAACCTGGAATTGGTAAGCTTCAGCATAAGCACCAGAAGTTATACCCTCACCTGTGTGCGGGATTAGCTCCATACGAACAACGTGCTCTCCAAGACACTGCGCTTCTGGAGTAGGGAATAGCCCCCAGTCACCAAGTTCGCCAACAGAACGTAGCAGTGTAATCGCAATAGTGTTACGTCCATCTCGCAGCACTTCATATTCATTTAATCCAAAATTAGCGGCGGTTAGACCCGCTTCCCCATCACTAACATCAACAAAGGCTTGCTGATGTTGCGTGTTACTCGGATTCTTCCATTCTGTAGCTGGTTCAATATTCCGCTCAGCGACCTCGAACATCGAATCTACACGATGCGCAGCTGCGTTCAAATCTGTCGGAAACAGTATACGAATCCGGTGATCTTTGGCCTGGTTATCTATTGTCGTTTCGATATGCAATCCCTTTCCGCCCCGCTCCAAGGTGACTACAGTACGAAGTTTTAAAATGACTGTGTCACTACTGCGCTGAGCTTTGCGCTCCGGATAGTAAACCAGTGCACGCTGCTCCTCATCCAGCTTATCATCTGCCGAGGCTGGAATCTCCCAGTTATGGTTAATTTCTATAGCGGCGCGAAACGATGTATTTTCCAGTACACAAATGTTAGCCTTCAGTCCTTTAGTCGTCAGAGCTTGTTCGGCCTCTGGCTGTTTGTACATATATTCATTGCCGATATCCCCTGTGTTTTCATACACGCCAAGTTCTTGATAGGTCACGCCACTAGTTTTGTCACTTAGCATAAATGAACCATCATCATTAATGACTACCTTGATAACGTCATTTTCCAGCACCCGATCTCCATATAGCAATGATTCAGCTGCTATTGGCAGTTTTGCATCTGCTCGGCGAACCCAAGCATATGAACGAAGACCTAGCGCAGGAACTTCTACGGCTTCAAAGGTAAGTCTTACCCGGCGGCACATATACGGCTGACGGAACTTATCATCTGGCAAATCATAACCAAACTGAAGCCCCAAGTCCTCCAGCTGGCAGGCAATGTCATTCCCTTGATCGTCTACTAACACACGACCGTGCAAGTCAATTCCAGTCATACGGCTAGCCGTTTCTTCCAGAGAGAACCCTTCCCGCAAATATAGACGCGCCACATCAAGTTCTACGCTCACAGTACCCGTGCGACTCCAACCCGTCATATTCATTGCTACTAGTGGAAGCACGTCTTCACCATATGCTGTAAACCCGGACGTATCCACAGCTTCTGCAATCACTCGTTTACTATCCTCAACAATGGTCTCTGCCACATGACGGCTTTTGTCAAAACGGGTGACCATCTCACGGTGTACCTCATCCACGCTGCATCCACAAATACTATCATGCGGATGATTCTGCATTAATGTCTTCCATGCATAGGTGAACAGATGATGAGGGTACTCTTTGCCCAGTAAATGTGCGAACGAAGCAAGTGGCTCGGCCAACTTTTCAAGCAAGATTTGCCCTTCCTGATTCATCTGTTTCAAATAGACACGCGCAGACGCGGTATTCACTAACGTACCCCATCCATCGGTATGCTGGCTCCGCAGTTCTCCCTTTACAGTCGACAAGCTGCTGCGATCCATTACACCCTCTACGGCCTTAAGGTAATCAGGAAAGTTCGAATGAATGAACTCCATATCTGGATACAACCGCTTCGCAGTTTCGACAGCCTCTGGCAAATCCAGTTGAGCCGGCTGATGATCGCAACCATTCATGAACAGCAGCTCACCTGTAGAGGCAAACTTCCGCGCATCTGCCAGCTTTTTCTCCCAGAACACTTTGGCTTCTGCTTCATTTACAGGCACTTCGTTTCCGTTAGAATACCAATTGGCAAATAGGATGCCGAGCACTTTGGATCCATCAGGACCTTCCCAAATCAGCTCCGAGAATGAGGATTCGTAACCTCCATCTGACACCGTATTATTGAATCCAGTGGGCTTCACACCTCTTCCAAAAAAGGCATTATTGATGCCGGATTGCAGCATTAATTGTGGAGTCTGGCCGACTAGACCAAAGGTGTCCGGAAAATAACCGATTTTGGAGGGTTCCCCGTAACGCTTCGAATCCTGATGGCCAATCTGCATATTACGAACATTGGCCTCCCCACTAGTAAGGAACGCATCCTGCAGAATATACCAAGGTCCTATTAGAAGGCGACCTTCCGTAATATATTTCTGCAGCCGCTCTTGATTTTCGGGACGAACCTGAAGATAATCTTCCAGAATTATCGTCTGTCCATCCAGATAGAAACTCTTAAATTCGTTATCCTCATCCAACCGGTTCAGTAATTCATCAACCAGTTTCACTAAGCGTACATGATGCTTCTCATAGGGAAGATACCATTCCCGGTCCCAGTGTGTATGAGAAATGATGTGGGCTGTCTGAGGTTTAATTGATTGTTTTGAACTTTCCAAAGTGAAGACCTCCTTATATGCAATGCGTTCTATCTACCAAGATGCTTAATGTAGAAGATGTGAATAATTCACATGGATCTCGACTTCCTGCGGGCGATAAACACCAAGCAAATCTCCTTTACTATCCGTGGCAAAAAGAACAGAACGTTCCTGCTCCAACACGAACGAATAGGTTCGGCCAGTGGCTGAATCCTTCACCTCGATCTTTGCATCTTGGGCATATTCCGACACGAAGGTAAAAAGTGCACCCGTAGCAAAGCTCAGCTTCCGTCCGTAGATACCCGCTAAGTCCCCACCACTAATCCATTCAAAATCACGTTTCACAAAAGCAGCATTAACCGCGTAGCGGTAAAGTGCAGCCGTAGTATCCCTTCGCTCACTCAATTCAACGGGCAGTGGACTCCATAGGAGTCGACCCTTGCCAAGCGGAAGGTTCACGACAGTGTCTATAGTAGAACTCCCACCATTTTTTTGAATGATCGTTTCCTTCGTCACCTCAGCTATCCGGCGGTGGGCAAAAGAGACAGGCAGTACTTGACCTTGAAGCATAAGCACTTCTTCGCGGCGCACATTACGCAATTCACGTTTGCCAAGAATATCACTCAACCGATCCGAAGAACGCCAGTAGGCATCAATGCTTAACGGTCCAGTGGCAAGCAATACCGCTCCTGTCTCTTCAACGATATGTAACAACCGTTCCATCGCTGCATCAGCGAAGTTATGCGCGCTTGGCAGTATAATCAGTTTCGCAGGGTTCTTCTCCAAATCATCTAGGTGGTATTCAGAAGCCCCCCGAAAAGACGTCTTGAGCTCATAAGACAGAATGCGGGTAAGCTCTGTTGTAGACGCAAAAGCCAACTTCCGATTTGAGAAATCATTCGAATAAGGGAACACCACCGCAATTTCTTCCAATTTCCGATCACCAAATATATCACGGATACCTTCTATAAACTTCCCGAAATCATAAGATACGTCTGCCTCAGGCTTCTCGGTTCCATCCGCTCTCAGTGCTCCGATATGGGACTCATTCGCATTATCCATATAGAAATTCGTATTCCAGATCCAGTGAATAGCCCCCGCACCAGCCGTTCCAAAAGCGTAAGCATACTTCCGTTCCAGCAAATTCCGCAGCTCTTGTTCTGAACGTTTGGCTCGGCCATCTGGAGTTTCTACATACATGACGCCAGTCTCCTGAATTAGGCTTGGCTTATTAGGCGTCTTGGCAAAGATGCCATCCCACACCAGATAATCATTAAACCACCAGGAATGAACAGTGGTGTAATCCACCGCCTCCTCGTAGAAGAATGGCGAAGGTCGCTGCGCTCCTAGTCCCTCATCCTGGCCAACCGTAACCATCTGAGCTGGACATTGCTCCTTAATGGTGTCGTATAATTGCTTCACCCAACGGTTATGCATCTCCATAGAGAACAGACAATAATCCAACCAGCGTGTTCCCCTCTTGGCACTGTGCATATCTTGTACATCGAAGTTAATCTCTTTTGCTTCAGGCAGCCCTGCCGATACAAAGTCCGGAAGCTGTGAAGGTGTCATATTCCAGCGTTCCTGCAGCACGTCGATTACACCATGTCTTTCTTGTAGCCATTCCATAAAGGCTTGTCGCTCAAAACGATCATGGCATGAACTCGGGCCGTCCGAAAAAATACGTGCCGGATCAAACATCGACGGTTCATTAATAAGATCCCAATCTACATTCGAAGAATCTTTATGACGAGATACAATAGACCGAATGAACCGCTTCTGAGCTTCCACACTTTGTGGGTCCAGATAAGGATTTACCCCTCCCCACGTTTCCGGTGTGAAGGAGAAGAACGTGAAAGTCACTTGAAGATCATGCTTCTTCGCCGTCATGATGAAGGCGTCAATCGCCCGCAATACTTCTTCCGAGACATGTCCATCGTCTTGCATCACATTCCGATAAGCTGTCCAGATCCCTGTGCGGATCCAGTTAATCCCGGCCTTCCGCATCTGGCCCATATCACGATCCCAAACTCCGGCGTTCGGCAGAAATAGAAATTTACGCGCCACATCACTCGCCATATAAGTCATGCCGACCACTGGTAGCGGACGCCCATCTTTTATAAAATAATCTCTGCCGCTCGTTACCGGATGGCCTGCTGCCAGCAGCTCAGGAGCATGACCCCAGAACCCTTGGCGCAGAATGCGAACCTCACCATCACTGGCTTCTGCTTCACAGAGAATCTGGTAGAGGCCCCTACTTATCTCCAAAGGAACAGGCAGACGCACCATGTTTAGTTCAGCATTCGCCTTCATTTCCAAACTCTGAGACCACTTCAAAGAGGTATCTGATTCATGCTCTACATGAATTGTGAAATTCCATGTATCTTCATTTCGCATAGAAGGTCTCACTCGTTCAAGCTGCTGAATCTGAAGGGTTAGGGAAGCTCGTTCTCCTGATTCATAAGACGCGTAATTGGGCTTAACCCACATTTCCGTAACACCCTTGCTGCAGAAACGAGACCAATTGGAGATCGCGGAAGGACCTTTTTGCTCCCAAAAAGAAGCTGTTGCAGGTGTATTTACGAACAGCCAGCGTGAACCTGCATATAAACCAATCGTATTCTCCCAAAGAACCACTGGGGCAGAAATTTCCCGACCCTCGAGTGTAATTCCTTTTAATAGCGGGTAAATCCGTGTGCTCATCGGACCTGCCGAGCCCATTTGATGTGGTAAATCACTCGTCTTTGTCGTATGTGGCACGAGGTTCCATGTGTCTGCACTCGTTAGAAAAAGAGTTTCTTGACCCTTAAGCAGAGGAATGACATCCGAGGCAAGCAATGAATGGTTGCGTGAGCATTCAACACGAAGTGCCTCATGAATATACAGCTCCTGATGATAGGAAGTCTGCTCCGCTTCCACATGCCATCGGCCATTTTCCCAACGAACAGGTTGTTTGAAGGGTGCGCCTCCAATGCTAATCAACCCGCCACCTCTTTGCAGGTATTCAAGAATGGCCATCCAGGCCGCTTTCGGGAAATAAGGGGCATGCAGATTGATGAAACAGCCGCCTTCCGTTTCGCATAGCGTTTGTGCAAGCTGATTCTCACTTACAATAGATCCGAACTCACTCATGGATGTAATCGCATCGCTAGGAATGGAACTGGAAATTGGAAAATCAGAATCATAAAATATGATGACAGGTCTGCTCAGGCTGCTCATAGTAGTCCTTCCTTCATCGTTTTATAGACAAGTTGGGAGAACAGACTATTGGACCAGGCGAACCATTTTCTAGTGAACGTATTCGGATCATCAACATGGAATCCCTCATGCATAAAGCCAGTATCCGCATCTGTAGCTTCTAACATCGCAAGCATCTCCAGCTTTTCTTCCTTAGTTGAAGCCGTCAAACCTTGCATGGATAATGCCATATGCCAGATGTAGTCTTTGGGAGTATGCGGACTGCCGATTCCCTTCGCTGCGGTTCCTTCAAAATAAAAAGGATTCTCCTTGCTCAGAGCAAATCGTCTCGTATTCTGATAAATTCCATCCTCTGCGGTAACATAGCCGAGATAAGGAATCGACAGGAGTCCTGGTGTTCCCGCATCATCCATCAAGCAGTAGTTGCCATAACCATCGGTCTCGTAGGCGTAGATTGGACCGAATTTCGGATGACGATAAATACCGTACAATTGAATTCCGTGATCAATCTCAGCTTCTAATGCTTTAAGCTGTTCCAGAAATTCAAGATCACGGAATACCCATTCAGCGAATTCCTGCATATGACGTAATGCAACAACAGCGAACATATTCCCCGGAATGTTGTAATGGAAGTCGCAAGCATCATCGCTCGAGCGGAACCCGGACCAGACCATGCCCGTGTAATTAACAGGCATACCCAGGCCGTTATTACGCAGTGTATCTTCAGGAATCCCATTGTTACGCGTAAAGCGGTATGGAGATAATTCACTATGGCGCTGTTCAGTTTTGAACAGGTTGTATATTTTGACCATGGCTGCCTTAAATCCGGCGTCGAATATATCAGCCTTTCCGGTTTCTTTCCAATAGGCATAAGCCAGACGCATGGAAAAACAAAGAGAATCGATCTCGAATTTACGCTCCCACACCCAGGGGGACATTTCTGTAATATCGCTAGTGCTCCAATGCCAATCATTCGCCGTCTCATTAAACGCATTGGCGTACGGATCGATATGAATATACTCGATATGACGTTTAATTAACCCGCTGATAATCCGCTGAAGATCGGGATCGTTTTTAGCAAAGGGCACGTAGTGCATAACCTGCTCTACAGAGTCTCGCAACCAAGAAGCCGGGATATCTCCTGTAATCACAAACGTTGTTCCATCATCCATAAGCTTAGTTGTTGTCTCAAGCGTATTAGGGAAACAGTTCTTAAAGAGCTGCAACAGCTTCGGCCGATGAGCTAACTTCTCCTCGGCTTCGTTCAATACCTCTTGAACCGCTTGAGGAAGCGGCAGCTTCGGCATAGAGATGGTGGGAAGTCGGAATTGTTCCATATTCTCACTCCTTCATAATAAATGGGGATAGATAGAGAGACGGGCAGCATAGCTGCCCGTCTCCACTAATCCTATTTGTGTTACCTTTAGTGATTAATCTTAGGCGTGTTACGTTCATTAGCTTATTTCTTTGTCTGGTTCCACTCATCAAGTTGCTTTTGAACTTCTGCAATGACTTTATCCAATCCAGCTTCTTTAAATTTCTTCGCTGCTTTTGGCAGATATGTTTTAGGATCAACAGAACCTGTGTACAGCGCTGGCATAAATTCTTTAGTTACGTTGTTGATGGCCGCTACTTCTGTTTTCACAGGTGTAGGATCAAATGCAAACCCGAAGGTAGGGGCTTCTTTTGAAGAATCATTAAACTTCTTGAAAGCATCCCATTTATCAGCAGGGTCATCAGCATGCAGATAAGTCAATAACATATTCCCAAGCGTGAAGCCTGGCATTGCATAGCTATCTTGCATAGCTGGCAGATCTTCAATGACATTGTCGGAGATTTTCTTATAATGAGTGCCTTCAATACCATAGTTGAGCAAATTGCGTAAGTACTTATCTGTATTCAAAAGATTCAAGAACATCATCGCGCGTTCAGGATCACCTGAGGTTACGGAAATCGCGTGCATCGAACCTGCGGCGGACTGTGTATATACATAAGGCTCATGCATAGGCGAAGTTACAATTTCATAACCTGCTGAACGAGACCAACCTTTTTCTGCATAAGGTTGTGTAATTTCGCGATCGGCGAACCATTTACCGGTCTTAATGTTATCAATTCCTTCAAGTGTCGCAACGTCTGGGCGTAAGTAACCTGCTGTGTAAAGTCTACGCATCGTATCTAACGATGTTGCAAGTTCAGGTGTCTCCAGAATATTAACAACCTTGCCATCTGTGGAATCCATATAGACCCCGATAGGTAGCTCATCACCTAGTACATAGTCAAATGGCATAAATGGTTTAAAGCCTTTAGGAACAGCTAGCGGTGTAATATCAGCCGGCTCGTTCTCTTTAATCGTTTTAAGCAGTGGCTCTAGATCATCCAATGTACGGATATTGGAAATGTCCATGTTGTATTTATCAACATATTTCTTATTGAAGCGCCATACCCATTGCTGTCCAAGCTCCTTATTTACAGGAACACCATAGATCTCACCTTTAATCTTAGTTCCTTCTAAGAAACGAGGGTCCAAAACTTCTTTCGTTTCCTTACCATACTTATCCAGCAGATCATTCAGACCCAAGAACGTACCATTAGCAGCGTTACGGCGGAAGTCATTTGTCCAAGAAGAGGTAAAGGCAATATCATAAGGCTCACCAGAAGCGGTGATGACTTGCATCTTCTTATCGTAATCGCCCCAATCGAACATCGTAATGTTCAACGTCGCATTAATTTTTTCTTGGGTATATTTATTAACTTCTTTTAAGACAAGATCCAAATCCTTTTGAGGTCCACCAATTAAATACATCTTCAACTCATATGGCTTTAATTCTGATGTGTTCCCTGCTGAATCCCCTGCTGCCGCTGAATTGTTTGTTTCTTTAGCAGCATTTGTATTATTATTCGAACCACATCCAGCTAGAAGGCCAGAAAAAAGCATTGTCCCTGCAAGAGCGAGTGTTAAGCCTTTTTTCATTTTCATTTCTATTTTCCCCCTTTAGATTAATGAACGCTTTATTTATATCGATTCCTGTCCTAGCGATTCGAATAAATACATCTTAGTAGTGTTACTCCTTTAAAGAGCCCACGGTTAAACCTTGTACAAAATACTTTTGGAAGAACGGGTACGCTAGTGCTATAGGCAAGGTCGCCAGTACAACCATCGCCATACGAACGGTTTCTGTTGGCAAGGTAGCAGCAATCTCAAAGCTTGATCCCATCTGCATACTGTTCTGAATGACAAACTCCATATTATTCTGAATCCGCATCAGCATCGCTTGGAGTGGTACAAGACTCGCATCATCTATATACAACAGGGCATTAAACCAATCATTCCAATAGCCCAGCGTACAGAACAATCCAATCGTTGCAATCCCCGGTAAAGAGATGGGAAGTACAATTTGCAGGAAGGTCCGAAACTCACCAGACCCATCAATTTTGGCAGCCTCAACGAGTGCATCAGGTACACTAGTCTGGAAGAAGGTCCGCATTACTAGAATAAAGAATGCATTCATCGCGATTGGCAATATCAAAGCCCATATCGTGTTGTACAGATGTAAAAACTGCGTAGCCACGATATAGTTAGGAACCATTCCGCCTGAGAATAACATCGTAAAGAAGGCGAAGAAGCTGAAATAATTACGATAGCGAAATGATCTTCGAGAGAGTACATACGCATAAGTTGTTATTAGAAATAAACTAATGAGTGTACCTAGTACAGTAACCATCAAAGTAACTCCAAAGGAACGAAGTAGTTGATCACCTGTGTTAAAAACAAACTGATAAGCTGCTAAACTATATTTTTCGGGTAACAAGCTAAATCCATTTAAAGCAAGTACTTTTTCATCTGTAAAAGAAATCGCTATCACAAACAAGAACGGAAACACACAAGTAAAAGCGAAGATGCCAATTATAATATTGAGTACCACATTCCATAAAGGAGTAATGGCGTTGTTGTCGATTTCTTTTGGTTTACGTTTGAATACTGCCATAACGTCACTAACTCCTTTCTAGAATATCGCATTCTCTTTGCTGATCTTTTTCACAATAGAATTCGTTACAAGCACCATGATAAATCCAACAACCGATTGATATAGACCCGCCGCTGTACTCATTCCTAGATTACCTGTCGTACTCATGCTTCGATAAATATAAGTATCGATAACATTCGTTACGGAGTATAGAACACCTGAATCCCGAGGGATTTGATAGAATAAACCGAAGTCTGATCTAAAAATACCACCAATCGCTAAAATCGTTAGCGTTACCATTAAAGGTTTAAGCAAAGGAAGTGTAATAAACTTAATCTGCTGCCATTTGCTGGCCCCATCAATCATAGCCGCTTCATAGTAGGACTTGTCGATACCCGCTATAGCCGCTAAGTAAACAACACTTGAATAACCAATTGATTTCCAAATCCCCATGAAAATTAGGATATATGGCCAAAAGCGAGTATCCCCATACCAGGAAATAGGATCGCCGCCGAAGTAAACAACTACTTGATTCAATATTCCTTTATCTACACTCAGAAAGCTGAAGGTAAAGAAACTAATAATGACCCAAGAAAGGAAGTAAGGCATAAACATCGCCGTTTGATAAACTTTAGCCATCCGTTTGTTCACAAGTTCATTCAAGGTGATCGCAATGCCCACCGCAAGAACTAAACCGAGAGAGATCAACGCCAAGTTATAAAGAATCGTATTTCTTGTAATGATATAGGCGTCCTCCGTCGAGAACAAAAAGTTGAAATTTTCAAGGCCAACCCACTTACTATTTAAAACGCTTGCAAAGAATCCATCCCGATGAATCTTGAAATCCTTGAATGCGATTACCGTTCCAAACATCGGTAAGTAGCAAAAGATCAGGAACCATAATGTCCCTGGTAATACCATAAACCAGAGTACTTTATCCTTAATTAAACTTTTGAAAAATGCAGGCATTATTCCACATCCCCCTTCTCTCTATCCCCAAACAACCCCTATATATCCCTTAGATCTTTTTCCCTCGCCCCTTTAACTACCCTTAATTCTGCGCTATAAAAGCGGTTTCATAAAGTTGAAAAACTCCAGAATCAGATGTAAAAATTAAAGATCCACAGCAGAAAGGACATTTAAAAAGTCTATTTCCTCTTAAATTTGAGCAAAAAAAAAGGAAACATTCTCGTTATCAACGTCCATGAAACCCGTACTTGAACGCGATACCCAGGAACATTTCCTTTATTTTAGGATTTTGCTTTTTTGTACATATTCCGAAGCTCTGTTGGCGATACACCTACTGATTTTTTGAACTGGCGATAGAAATATGCTGGATCCGGATATCCTACTTCAGCTGCAATTTCGTTGGTTAGTAACGTAGTTTGAAGCAGCAATTGTCTTGCCTTTTCAATTCGAAATTGATTAACATAATCAGAGAAACTACGGCCCATTTCCTTCTGAAATAGCTGCCCCAAATAATTGGGATGCATTTCCATACGCTGACTGAGCGTTTTCAGGGATAGCTCTTCTCTATAGTGTTTGCTTACTTGATCAACCATATATCTCATATTTGGACTGAGCTCATCATTTACTAATGATAATTGGTCCAGCGTTTCTTTCACACTTTCCTGCACATGGTGCACCAATTGCTCAATAGTATGTATGCGCAGCAATGGATTAAACACGGCACTAAAATTAGAGTTTTTCTCCATTTTCTTAGCAATCAACATTAACTCAATCGCTACGTTGTAATTATCAATGCGGGTAATCATGCCACAGCCAAACAGCTTTTCGAACGTTTCTGCGATAAACTGGTTCGTAGCCTCCCGGTCCCCAGATAATAATAATTTGGTGAATTCCTCATAATCAATTTCGAGCTTCTCCTCGTGCAGAACCATCTTTGATAGTTGTTCCACATCTATAATCGGGTAACCCGGTAGCATAAGATGATCAACATATAAACTCTTCGCCTTTTTATAACTTTTGGGGACTTCCTGAAAAGCATGCTCCTTACTCCCTATCGTTATCCAGACAGACTTCTCCAACTCATGCATAATCTCATATTGTACTTGCTCCAGTACACAATAAAGCTCTTCTTTGTTCTCAGCTTCAGCCCGCTCAGCAATAATAAGAACAAGATCACCTTCCATATCTTTAAATACAATAACGGTTCCAAGTTGCTCTAATGACTTCACAGCGATACGATAACATTCATCCATAAGCTGATTCCTATGGAGTTTATCTTGGCCCTCATCGTCATCCTGTTCAGTGATAAGCCGAATCGCAGCCACCGTAAAAAATGAACAATCCAATGAGATATTTAAGACTTTTGAACGGTGCTGTAGCTCTTGCCGGCCTATATTGCCAGTTACCCAGCGGTTTAGAATATTGTTGCGCAGAACTTGCCAATCCTCTTTAGCATGAAATTGTTCAACATCCTCTTGATTCAGCACTTCAACAATTTGTTCAATGGTTGATTCCAACTCATTTATATTAATGGGTTTGAGAATATAATTTTCAATGCCTAGACTCATTCCAGCTTTTAAATACTCAAATTGCTCATAGCCACTCAAGATAATAAATCTCATTTTTGAATCAAAAACCTTTATTTGTTGAATCAGTTCAAGTCCCGTAAGTTTGGGCATCGTAATGTCAGTAATTAATATGTCGATCCCTTCGTTATGATTGCGCAGAAATTCTAAAGCTTCTTCCCCATTAGTCGCTTGTCCCGCGATTCTCAATCCATATTTCTCCCATTCAATCACTGAACGTAATCCTTCAAGAATAAGAGGTTCATCATCCACGATAAGTATATTGTGCATTATTAGTACTCTCCCTTACGACTGGTATATTCATGATGACTATTGTTCCTTTATTTACTTCACTGGCGATCGTCAATCCATATTCAGTCCCGTAATAAAGTTTAATTCGTTCATTCACATTACATAGGCCTACCGAAGAAGGAGGTTCATCCATTCTCATACTGACTTGAAGCATTTGCTGTAGCTCTGTTAGCTTGCTGGGAGTAATTCCATTTCCGTTATCACTTATAGCAATTTGAATTTCCCCGCCAGATTCAGTAACTTCAATACGGATGAGATTGCCAAAACGGTCAGGTCTAAATCCGTGAACAATATAATTTTCAATGACCGGTTGAATGAGCAATTTAACGATAGAACAATTCATGGCAACTGGACTTATTTGTGATATGATTTGGAGCCTATCTTTATGTCTAATCTGAAATAGCTCCAGATACAAATTACAGTATTCAATCTCATCAGATATTGTAACGACCATGCTTTTCTTAATCATCGTTCGAAATAATGTCGATAAAATGTAAATCATCTGACCTACATCCTTCGCTCCTTGCGTAATTGCCCGCATCCTAATCGCCTCTAGTGTGTTATATAAAAAATGTGGATTAATCTGCGATTGAAGTGCTACTAGCTCTGCATTTTTCTGCGTAAGCTCCGAAATGTACACTTTATTAATATAGAGTTCTAATCTTTCACACATATAGTTAAAGTTGTTGGCAATTAGCTGCAATTCATCTTCTCGATTTAGGTGAATACGTGTGCTTAAATCGCCTTCCTGTAAGCGCTTCATAGATTTGATAATGATCTTCACTTTTTTAGAAAAACGTAAAATAATACCGTATGTAAAAGACATTGCAGTAATAATAAGCGCTGTGGTAATCCCGATAATCCAAGTTCGAACCGTTTTCATTTCGTTGTTGACCTGTGACTTCTGAATGATCCCTGCCATAATAAGACCTGAGCTATTCGTTGTATTTAAGTTAACCTTGGAGATCCCATCCAGTGTTGTCCAGCCATCGGCATGAAGCGCATCGATATGTGGATATCGCTGTCCCATATATCTTCCCAATGAATCATATATAACGTCACCGCTTGGGGTTAAGACCAACAATTGACCATTATTTTCTGCAACTTTTGTGCCAAGCCATTTTGAAATAAGTTCTGCGTCAAAATCTACTATGAGCATACCGATCGTTTTCAGTGTAATCGGATCTTTAATTTCCCTAGTCATTGTATATAAATTGTTATTGTCTTCTCTTATTTCCTTAAGCACTAATTTGGTTTCATGCGAGACCCAGCCATTCTTCGGCAAGGATAATTTTTGCTTAGAACCGTCCATGTCGCTCAAGTAGAATTGCCGGGTATTATTTTTATATAAATAATAAAATTCTTTCTCTGTACTGTATAAAATAACGTCATAAATCCCGTTTTTCTGATTCAAATAGGTTTTGAAATAAGTATCGAACGTATGAGGAACGGAGCTCCCTATGTCTGCATATTGATCTAAACGGTATTTAAGATAATCCTCATAATCATGTTGCAAAAAGTAGGACAAATCCTCACTGACAGAGGCATCGCTATAAATTTGCTGGATGGCTACTTGGATGCTTTCGTACTGCTGATTCATATACAAACTTACATAATCCAGCACCTCCCGATTGGCATCTACATGTTGGCGAGTGATCGTCTGTTCATAGTATTTATATACGGTAATGGATGAGGCAATTAACGTAATTATAATGATCGAAGAGTATATAGCTAAAATTTTATTGAACAGTTTTTTCTGCAAATGGTTTTGATAAAATTTCTTTACATTCAACAAAGCCACCTTCTTTCTAAATATCACCTTTAGGATTAGAAGCTTAACATCACACTTCTTTTTCTGCAATGGAAGCGCATGCATTTTTTATTTATAAATTCTAGCGCTCCAACTTTTCTCTCCACCGAGAGTTTACAACTCACACAAAATCGACTATAGTTGATTTCTACCCCCCAAACAAACCTATAATAACCCAAATAGATCTTAATTTCCTCGTCCCCCATCAACATATTGGAGGGGCTATTACTCATGTTTCTAACCAAACGCAAACTCAACTCCCAACTAAACGAAATTTCCGAATATCGTTACCGGGATCGTATACACATTCCTTTTTTCAACTCAATGATTGACGAACAAGGTGAAATTGCAGCCGAACCACCCGTGGATGGAGAATGGTCTAAGCTACGAGTTGGCGATACCTGGAAAGGCCGCGATTTGTATTTATGGCTAACGACAAATATAGACGTACCCGCTACTTGGGCAGGCCGTAGAGTACTGGGTCGATTTGATTTTGGCGAGACGGGTGCTGGAAATAACTCCGGATTTGAATCCTTATTCTTTTTCAACGGCAAACCCTATCAAGGTGTAGATTCCAATCATACCGAAGTGTTCTTGCCAAATGAAACGGTAGGCACTCAGCTTCCACTGACCTTCCGGTTATGGTCGGGACTCGAAGGTGGCGGCCCTAAAAAGGATCAGACACATGGCATTCGCATGGCTGAAATTTGTTGGCTGGATGAACCAACGGATGATTTCTATTTTACCGCGCTTGCTGTAGTTGAGACGCTGAACGTACTCGATGCCAAAACTCCAGAATACACACAACTTATGAGTACAGTGGACCGCTCCTTTCTTCTGATCGACTGGTCTCGCCCAGGTTCAGACAACTTCTACGCTTCGATCGGGGAAGCCCGCAATTATTTGCGTGATGAAATTAATAAAATGGAGAAGTCCTCACCAGTCACCGTTACCTGTATTGGCCATACCCATATTGATGTGGCTTGGTTGTGGCAATTGAAACACACCCGTGAGAAATGTGCGCGTTCCTTCTCAACCGTACTACGTCTGATGGAAATGTTCCCGGACTATACCTTTTTACAGACTCAGCCGCAACTCTATGAATATATCAAAAATGACTATCCAGAAATCTATGAAAATATTCGGGAACGTGTAGCTGAAGGACGCTGGGAAGCTGGCGGTGGCATGTGGCTTGAGGCAGATTGCAACTTGACCTCAGGGGAGTCTCTAGTCCGTCAACTACTCTATGGAACTCGCTTCTTACGTAATGAATTTGGGGTTGAATGTGACTATTTATGGCTGCCGGACGTATTTGGCTACAGCTGGTCCTTGCCACAAATTCTAAAAAAATCAGGAATTAATACCTTCATGACCACAAAAATTAGCTGGAATCAATATAACCGGATGCCACATGATACCTTTCAATGGCGTGGGATTGATGGCACTGAGGTGTTAACACATTTTATTACAACGCCTGAGCCTTGGTCGGAAGAAGATTCTTGGTTCTACACTTATAATGGCCGGATTATTCCTAAGACTGTAAAAGGAATTTGGGATACTTACCGGGATAAAGAAGTGAATCGCAATCTGTTACTTTCTTACGGATATGGCGATGGTGGCGGGGGTGTGAACCGTGAAATGCTAGAGATGCGCCGTCGGCTAAACGATCTTCCGGGTCTGCCGAAGATTGAAACAGGAACAGCGGGAGACTACTTCCGTACCCTGCAAGAAACTGTTGCAAATACAGATCGTTATGTCCATGTATGGGATGGCGAGCTTTACTTAGAATATCACCGCGGCACCTACACAAGCCAAGCCTACAATAAGCGGATGAACCGTAAGCTTGAACTGCTATACCGTGAGGCGGAATGGCTAAATACACTGCAAAGTGTGATGACAGGTGACTGGTCGAACTATCGTCAGACCGATTTAGACGAGGGCTGGAGAATTATTTTGCGCAACCAATTCCATGATATTATTCCGGGCTCTTCGATTCGTGAAGTGTATGAAGACAGTACGATTGAATATGCACAAGCAGAAGCAATAGGTCAGTCTGTCTGGGAGCAATCCAGTAAGGCACTTATGAGCGGAAATGAAGCCGGTAAATACACGATCTGGAACAATGCTGCTTGGGAGCTGACAGAACTCGTAGAAATTACTATTGAAGCCGGGATGGAAACAGGACATTGGATAAGTTCAGAAGGTAAACAACTACAAGCTCAACGTGAAGGTGACCGCTGGATCGTTGAAGTATCTAACATTCCTTCTCTCGGATACACCACCATTTCTTTCGTAGAAGATGTGAATTCTGAGTCTCTAAGCGCTCCATTCAAGCTAAATGAATCAGGAATTTCAACGCCTCACTTCGAAATTGAATGGAACAAACAAGGTCAATTAGTATCTATCTATGATATAAATGAACAAAGACAAGTATTAGCAAACGGAAGTCACGGTAACGTGTTCCAAGTGTTTGAAGATAAACCTCTGGCCCATGAAGCGTGGGACATTGACATCTACTATCAACAAAAAATGCGCGAAGTAATCGACTGCCGTAGTATTGAAGTCATAGAAAAGGGTTCACTGCGATGTGTTGTACAATTCACATGGAGTTATATGGATTCCACGATTAAGCAGCAAATGATCTTACATGCACACCATCGTCGTATCGATTTCGTGACGAAGGTAGACTGGCATGAGCGACAACAGCTAATGAAAGTAGCTTTCCCTGTTGCGATACGAGCTACCGAAGCCACTTATGATATCCAGTTCGGTAATGTTACGCGTCCAACACATTGGAACACTAGCTGGGATTACGCTAGATTCGAGACTGTGGGGCATCAGTGGGCGGATTTATCAGATCGTGGTTATGGCGTTAGCTTGCTGAACGATTGCAAATACGGTTATGACATCAAGGATAATGTGATGCGTCTATCATTAATCAAATCGGCAACGCACCCTGACCCTGAAGCGGATCAAGGCGAACATACTTTCACCTACTCTATCCTGCCTCATACTGGGGATTGGCTACAGGGTGACACCGTCCGTCAAGCTTGGTCCGTCAACAACCCTCTACGGAGCACCATGGGTCAAGCAGAAGTAGCAACCAAGTCGCTTATTCGCCTTTCTACTCAAACGGTTATGGTTTCTGCGATTAAGAAGTCTGAGGATGGTCAAAAATTAATCGTACGTGTGCACGACTATTCCGGAAGCCGCCAGCAAATTGATATGACTAGCGACTTGAATATTATTTCGTGGCAAGAGTGTAATCTAATGGAGCGTCCTGAAGGGGAAGTCCACACTGAACCTGTCATTACTTTTATACTTGAACCTTACGAACTAAAAACATTTGAAATCGAAGCAGAGAAATTAATAAAGTAATACACAAAAAATAAAGTAACATACAAAAATCGAGGTGTCTCTGTAGCCATGGATCAAAGGCTGCGAGGACACCTCTTTATATATTTTCTCACGATTGTTTCTTATGCTTTTAAGTATACACCTTGTGTAATGAGTGATCTTGACGTATACTCCGAGTAAGGGAGAGATGGATATGAGAAAACTGAGGAAAATCACAATATTCACAGGTATTGGATTATTCAGCCTTGTTTTGATTGCCATGTTTGCAATCAGCGCTTTTGTAATCAAAAGACCGGCGACTACCACCCCCGTAATCGCGGAAGTGAAGCCTTACAAGTGGAATAAAGTCACGCTAGACGAAAATGTCATATCAAGTGATGGATCAGAGTATTTTTTGTGGAATAAAAAGGGTGAAAATAATAACTGGATCATCTTCTTTTCCGGTGGCGGGGCCAGCTGGGATGCCCAAAGTGCAGCACACCCCATCAAGCTTATGAACTTTATTAAAGGTGGAGATACAGGCAACTATTTCCCCAACATCCCCTTCTATATGCTGACATTGCTGAGAGGCATGATGGATACGGATAACCCTGCCAATCCTTTTCATGGCTGGAATGTGGTCTATCTTCCCTATTCAACTGGTGATTTCCATATCGGCAACCGCACGGTTGAATATAAAAAAGATGACGGCAGCCCCTTTACTATGCGTTATAACGGTAGCAATAATGTGCGAAGCAGCCTCGATTGGATATATGCCAACGTGGATAAACCCGGCAAACTACTGATTGCTGGCGAAAGTGCTGGTGGCTTTGGGTCCGCTTTTTGGGCTCCCGAGATCGCCTCTCACTACAAGGACTCCGAGATCTTCCAATATTCGGACAGTTCCTTCTTGAAATCAGACAAGTGGCCAAATGTTGTGAAGCAGGAATGGCAGGCAGACTTCGTGAAGAACTTCGGATATGCCCCTGAAGCGGATATCATCGGGGCAGCTTTTAAAGCGAACGGCCATCTACTTCCTGTGAATGCGATAATATTGCAATCCTACTCGGTATTTGACGAGATTCTGATCCACTTTCAGAACAACATCAACGATTACAAGGGGCCAAGAGATCAAAGCATCATTAATGAGTGGTCACAGGAAATGCGGCAATCTGTTTCTTCTTTGGCAGCCACTTTACCTAATTATTATTACTATCTCACCGACTATGGACTGAACGCAAAGACGGGTACAACTCCGCACACTTTTGCCACCAGAGAGACCTTCTTTCAGGCTGAACAGGATGGTGTGAAGCTTCTGAATTGGTTAGGTGATGCGATCAACCGGCAGAACCCCTATTCAGTGGGCAGCAAATTCCTCATGAATTCGAAGCCAGCTCAGAAATAGTGCTAGAAGCAGCGGAAGAGTTGCAACAAGACAGGAGAGAAAATCAATGAATTTGCGGGAAAAGCAAATGCAAATGACAAGGGAGATCATTAAGGATACAGCGCTTAGCTTATTCTGTGCCCAAGGTATTGAGCGCACGGATATGGCACAGATTGCGGAACAAGCCGGCATCTCCCGGCGTACTTTGTATCATCATTATAAGGACAAAGAAGAATTAGCCGCTCAAATTTATGCCCTTAATCTAGAGCGGATGTTTGGACAGCTGCTGTTTGATTTTGATTTTGAACACCCTGTACAGTCATTGGAGAACATTCTCGATAAATATCTGGCGTTAAGAGATCATCAGGAAGCCCTGATCTACTATGATGCTATTTTTGGAGTTTACTACAGCACGCTTTCCAAAAATCCCGCAGAACTTCCTGACTTTAAGCAGGCTATGGAAGGCTGGTATTCACGGTTAATTCTCCTTGAGACAATTTCAGTCGCTCCGGAGGAAAAAAATAAGTGGCTGGACATTCTGCACAAGTCCACCCACCTGTATTTCATGTATTTACAAAAAGCCGTCATTATTACTCACCAGCGGGGGGGTGTGGTTACGGAGGAAGATCGGGTTATGGACCGGCAATTCAAGGATTTCATTATGTTTGGCGTACGGCAATCCAAGAATCAGACAAACCCTTAATTTCACTTATGGGGCAACCTGACGATAATCGTCGTTCCCGCTCCAACCGCACCGTCCACTTCTATGTTTCCCTGATGCAGGGAGACAATTTTTTTAACGATTGCAAGTCCCAAGCCATTGCCATTATTGTTTCCATTCCGTGATTTGTCTATTTTATAAAATCTTTGGAATACGGCGTTGAACTCTTCCGGAGAAATCCCGATCCCGTTATCACTGATGGTGACCGATACATCTGCTGCACTGTCATCTATACTGATGCGGATGTTCCCGCCTTCCGGTGTGAACTTGATGCTGTTGCTAAGCAAATTCATCCATACTTGCTTCAGCTGGTCTTCATCACCCTTAATTTTGACAGCTTCCGGCAGCTCAAGATCGATAACGAGGCCTTTGGCTGACCATTGTGGCTCACAGGTCACAACGATGGTTCTAATCTGCTCGTCAAGATTAAAGGAACCTGCGTTAAAGGGATGATGTTCAGAATCCAGGGAAGCGAGCTTCAGCAAATTATCACTTAACCTCGACAGACGTTCACTCTCTGCAATGATGATATCAAGATATTCAGAACGTTCCTCTTCCGCGATTAGATCATTGTTCTGCAATGCCCTGGCAAAGCCGGAAATAGACGTAAGCGGTGTCTGAATTTCATGAGAAACGTTGGATACGAAATCCTGCCTCATCTGTTCCAGCTGCTTCAGCTCCCCGGCCATCTCCACATAGCTTTGTGTCAGTTCCCCTATTTCGTCTACTCGGTTTACTTTAAGCTCTACCTCGAAATCACCCTTGCCTAGCCTTCTTGTCGCATTCGTCAAAGCTTTGATCGGCTCCACCAAATATCTGGCGGCAATAAGAATGCATAGACTACCCAGTAAAAGCACGAGTAAAAGCACAAAGAGCAGCATCCGATTGACGATATTTTCGTTCTCGGCAGAATACTGCAAGAACATTGCTTGCCACTCCCCGTTAAACAGAAAGGGCATCCCGATAAAGGTATCCTTATCTTTCGCGGAGGAACGATAGAGTTTTCCTTGCAGCACTTGTTTCACAGCATCGGGAGTGATAGTGACAGCCGGACTATCCTTGAGCCCATAAAAGGTATATTCCCCGGAATGATTATACAGGTGGATAGGGTATGCAGATACCTTAACCATACTATTCAAGAACTCGCCTGTATCCTCAGGCTTGGCGTCATCATAACGGTGAATGATCTCCTTCCCCACTGTGATCATTTCATTCTGTCCCTCGTAACTTATTTGTTTCTGAAAGACATACAAACCAATGAAAAAGGAACAGATCAGACTAAAGATAATGATGCCTAAAAACGTGAGAACGACGCGTACATACAATGTCTTGATCATAGCGCAGGGATCAGCCGGTATCCTAGGCCGCGGGCCGTTTCGATTTGAAATTGCTCGTCGTTACCGCAGAATTTCTCCCTCAACCGGCTTATATGCACATCTACAGTCCGGCCGTCTCCTTCATAGTTCAATCCCCAGATTTGAGAAATCAACTGTTCTCTTGTGAAGATTTGCCTAGGGTGACTAGCCAGCAGAAACAGTAGCTCAAATTCCTTCAAAGGAATCGTTACCGGTTCTTCATCACGCGTAACCTGGAAAGTGCGGCGGTTAAGCACCACATTGCCCAACTGCACAGACTGGGAAGAAACGACCAGCGAGCGTTTAAGCAAAGCCTTTACTCGCATCACCAGTTCAAGTGGATCAAACGGTTTGGTCAGATAGTCATCCGTGCCGAGTTGAAAACCTTTCACTTTATGTGCAGATTCTCCTTTAGCCGTCACCATGAGGAGGGGAATGTTGGCATCAGAGCGCCTGATTTCTCTGCACAGATCCCAACCATCCAATCCTGGCATCATAATATCTAGGATGACGAGATCGACTCGCGAGTTCTCTATAATGGACAGCGCTTTGGTGCCATCCCTGGCTTCTTTGAGGTCAAAACCTTCTTTTCGCAAAAACAAAGACATTAGCTTTCGGATGTTATCATCATCATCAGCAATAAGTATAGTAGCCACGATTGTCCTCCTCTCATAAGCTTACATTATATATGATAAATTCTTGACAAGAAACGAAGTTATCCGAACTGCCAACCCAACAGGTTCCAATAGTAGAAAAACAGAGTTATTGCTACAGCCGAAAGTGCCACTAGTGTATAATGCACACGCTTGAAAACTGTCCAGTATTTATTCTTCCAAACCAGTATAGCCGAGATTAGCAAAGCTAAAGTCAGACCAACCAAAAGGATTGGCATAACTAAACTGAGAGAAAGCGAAAGACTGATACCACTGAACTTCTGCATCGTGTCCATGGACATAACCACCATAAATATCGTGACGAAAGATAGCAGCGCCCACCCGGCAGTTCCCGCAGATAAGCGGATGGCCCACTTTTCCGGAGACGTCATCGCCTTGATCTTGCGTCTGGAGAAGATTAGCCCAAGCAATGCAGTGATGAAAATCAACCCCGAGCCGCCAAGTATGATAAGCCAAAACTTATTCTGATTCAAGAGTGGCGTACGCTCCAGCGGCATTTCCGGTGCCAGACCTAAGAGCATATGTGTAACCTTACCGGACTCATCTGTGCGGAAGCCTATTTGTTCGGTACCTCCCTCGAGCTGGAACAGATTCGGACCGATTTCTCTGTACAGCTGTTGTTCACTACCACTTCCCAAAGATAGCTTATTCTCCTCTACCTTAACATTTAGTTGGGCAAAAAAATTGAAAAATTTATCAATATCACTGTGGTTACGGCGTGTGAATTGATAGGTTCCCGCATATTTCTGAACAGATTCCGCAGAAGTGGAGAATTCAGGCTGCTTCGCTTCAGGATCGGGATAATAACGCTCACAAAAGGCATGGACTAGGCCTGCCGCGGAATCACCGCCCTGACCGCCGTTATAGGAAACAAAGATACCTATTTGCTTGGCAGGCACAAGATAAAACTCGGTATTAAACATGGGGTCGGAACCACCATGAGTGATTAGTCTAAGACCATTGATGCGTTTCTCAGAGAACCCCAGATCTACTCCCGGCAGACGTTTATCAAATTGGTACGCCGTTGAATGCATTAGTTCTGCAGTCTCGGTTCTAAGAATCTGCTGGTCACCATATTTCCCGTTCTGCAGATGGGCAATCATAAAGTGCGCCATATCTACTGCTGATACTGTACCCGAGCCGGCAGGACGAAAGCCGCCCTCGAAGGTAGGTGTGCCAGGAATAAAACTGCCGTTCTCACTCGTGTACCCTACAACTTGATTGGGTATGAATGACTCAGGCAAAGGCTCTACCACAGTCGAATATTTCATGTCGAGCGGATCGAAAATATACTTTTGTATATAGTCATTGTAAGGAACACCGCTGACTTCCTCCACTATCAGACCCGCGAGTGTAGCCCCGAAGTTCGAATAAGAACTCATCTCTCCGGGAGGTCTTACCCGTGCCAGCATATGCTCATTAAGTGTTTCCGAGATTGATCCCGGCAATTTGGCAGGGTCGGTAGTGATTTGATAACCCACTCCACCCTCTTCAAACCCCGCTGTATGTGTCATCAAATGGCGCATCGTGATCGGCTCAGGATAAGTAGCAGGGATCTTCACTGATTTCAGGTAGGTGTTAATATCAGTGTCCAGATCTATCTTGCCTTGTTCGACCAGTTGCATCACCGCTGTCCAGGTGAACAGCTTTGTTGTTGAAGCGATTCGAAACATGCTGGTTGTCGGATCAACCAGTGCCGCTTCTTCCAGATTGGAACTGCCATAACCTTTGGCTAAAATAATTTTGCCGTCTTTCACAATGGAGATAACCGCTCCCGGAATTTGCAGCCGGTTCATATCTTTTTCCATAATTCCATCAACGAAGCTAGTCAGTCCCGCGGTATCATCAAGATTGGCAAATGCTTCAATTTGAGCTGCCGGCAGCGCGGTTTGACCCATTTTGGTCTCAGCCGAGGCCTGTTTCCCGGGAAATACCAAGCTTGCGCCTAAGCCGACACTAATTATAGCCAATAGAGTCAGACCAGCGATCAGCCTTTTTTTCATAGGTGTTAACATTATTATCCTCCGAGTCATCATTTATTGGGGTGGATGATCATCCGCCTAACACTTATAGAGATTATCAGAGTATTATGAATGGAACGTTAACAAGACAATAAAAAAACTAGACAGCAATCCACTCTTAAAAGTGACGGATCATCAGTCTAGTTACATCAGAAAAACCTATAAAAAATACCATAGCGAACGTATGCCTACCACCTTACTGGAGCTCAGTCCCGATCCCTTTTTCTCTCGCCTTTTTCACGAAGTATACCGCTGTTGCGATATCAAAAACCGCCATCCCCATCGGACAAAAGAAAATCGGCTCATCTGCTCTGAGCTCATTCAGGCAATGGCGCGAGACAACATCGGTAATCATTCGGGTATCGGCACGAGTTAACCCATGTTTCAGATGAAGCTGCTGTATGTCAGTATTCTCGCGGCACACCTCATCCCAGTCGTCGACGATTATGGCCTTCACCGAAGCTAATGCCTCAGGCTTATAATCACGCAGTGAAATATTCAGTAGAAGACTACCTTCCGCCGGAAGCATATCGATATATCTATGATTGGATACGGTACAGGTGATAAAGATATTGGACTTTCGATAAACGTCCGCCCACGTCTCCTCCACTTCTATCCTATCCTTATATATAGATGAGATGTCTGACAAATCTACTTCCCTTATATCAAAGATTCGGATACGTTCAACTCGATCTCCGTACAATGCCATAACCATTTGAAAATGATATTGCCCGATTGGTCCCCAGCCGATAATGCCAAGATGAATCCGTTCAAGTGAACGAGCCTGCAAAAAGTGACCAATCATCAGTCCACTGATGGAAGCTGTCCTTACGATGCTGGGGAGCGGAGAGCTTAGGACGGATATAGGCTCGCCCGTAATGGGATCATTCAAGACAATGATGCTATGCGCTCGGGGAAGACCAGCCTGGATATTATCCGGGAAGCTGGAAATCCATTTGATCCCTGCTGCATTCACGTTCCCCCCTACGTATGCGGGCATTGCAATAATACGATTTTGAGGATTCTTATACCTTAGATAAGGTTTTACGGGCTGTGCGTAATCTCCAGAATCAAGTATGCGCACCGTAGTTTCTATCGATTCCACGAGAGAAGGCCAATCAAGCCCCACCTCCCGGATGTCCCGATCGTTTAAATACAGCATTCCACAACCTCCTTTTTCCGTTCGTTAAGCAAGGACATCTCCGCCGTCAGCCGAGAATTCCTGCCCAAATTCATTCTGAATCCATGGGTCAGAGTATACTGTATCGAGGTAACGCTCCCCTTTGTCATGCAGAATTACCGCACAGACAGCTCCTGGAGCCAATTCTTGCTCCATAAGCCTAACAGCGGCAAGGTTAGCCCCTGAGGATGCACCGGCCAGAATCGATTCATTCTGGGCAAGTGCTTGGCATCCTTTTACGATATCCAAGTCTGAGACATGCACGATACGGTCAATTAAATCCGTTCTGCAGAAAGGGGGTACGATGCCAGCACCCAGTCCCGGGAACCGCCGTTTCTCTTTGTTGCCACCAAAAATACTACTTCCCTCCGCATCGACGGCAACAATCTTAGTCTTCAGACCCTGATCCCTTACATATTCCGCGAGACCTCGAATCGTGCCGCATGTACTTACGCTGCAAAACAAATAATCCACTTCGCCAAGCTCAGTCACGATTTCTTTCATGGTCGTATGGTAGTGGGACAAATAGTTATTTGCGTTGGCATATTGATTCGGCCAGTAGCTACCCGGTATTTCCTCCAAGAGTCGCTGCACTCGATTCAGTCTAGCAGGCAGATATTCACCGGTCTCAGGATCGGGTTCGCTAACAAAGTCAATTTTTGCAGTTAATGCTTTCAGAATCTGCAGATTTGTTGTGGTAGTTCTTGGATCAACCACGCTAATAAATCGCAGCCCTAAATATTGGCAAATCATCGCCAAGCTAATCGCCATATTTCCCGAACTCGACTCAATAATAGTAGTTCCCGGCCCGATTTTCCCTTCCTTCCATGCCTCATGGATCATCCGCAGAGCTGGACGGTCTTTCGCACTTCCTCCCGGATTTAGCAGTTCCATTTTTGCGTAGACTTCGAACTCACTGTTCTGGAACAGATTATCCAGCTTGATTAATGGTGTTTTTCCGATAGTCGACAAGATACCGCCTTGGATATTTATGTCCACCTTAGCTTTGTCCTTCTGATAATATAACTTCTTGTTCTTGACCTGCCCGCTGGCCAGCGAATCCCCTTTAGCTACTATAATGATCTCAATATCATCAAGCAGATGGTTGCGAATCATCATCCCGATTTCCGGAATACACTCCCTGATTTCCTCTTTGATTACCGGAATAATAGAGGGCTTCACAGATTTACTCTTGATATAAATAGAGAGCGCATTGTTTTTTACCTTGACCCGGATGATCGCATCTTCAATATGGCGGTATACGACCTGCTCGATATCGTACAGGCTGATTTTCTCACCGTGCTTCAGTTCCTGACCCACTCTTTTTACAATGGACTCAAAGCTTTGTTGTTCAACGCCGTCTATCATCACAGGCCTAAAGTCCCTTACGACGTCATAAGTAACAAAACGAAGAGCTGGCAGCATCCTGCGGACAGTTGAGGTAAGCACCAGAATACTTTCATTGTTCCGAAGCGGCCTTACTTCTTCGTCTAACTCATGAACCCCGATTCCTTCCGCGAAAATTCCGTCGGCAAAAATGTACCTGCCATGATCATGGGAGTAATAAGCGATCGTACCGATTTCAATGGAGCCGTAAGTATCGATGATGTCTCTAGGCTCAATACCGAACAAGCCAGCCATATTCCGCTGCCACTCAGGCGGAGCAATTTCCCCTACCAAAATAATCTTGCGAATTCCGAATTCACGCGGGTTTCCGGCGGCATATACGATATGGTCAAGGATGGACGGCATCGTATAGAGCAAGTCAGGTTTAAAAGCTTTAAGCTGTTCAATATGCTGTTCGATTGGCAGTTCAAAGGGTATTGAACTTTTTTCTAATCCTAACCTTTCAAAAATGGTCAGCGCAGTATTTGCTGCATGTCCAGTGCCCATATCCGCCAACGCTCTCTTACATCCGCTTCCCGCAATAAGCTCGCCGAATAGCTTCGTTTTTATATCCACATAGTATTTGTCATCTTCCTCAGAGTAGAGGATTGCTTTTCTACGGCCTGAGCTTGTACCAGACGTCCTATAAACAGTCCAAGAAGGATCGATGGGTTGGTTATAATAGAAGGTTTCAAGTGTTTTCGAAGACATAAGAGGTAAGTTCTGCAAGTTATAATTCGTTTTCTCCCCATCGACCAGCCCCTTGTACCAAGGGTATTCGTCCATTACTTCTTGCACCTTATTCTGCAATTTACCGAGCAGCATCATAGCCGCCTCCCGTTGACCGCATGCTGCAGCCCAAGTTTAATAAATGCCTCCAATATTCATATGTAGAATTCTTTGCATGTGTTCGATTATTCTGTGGTTGCCCAAGCAAAAACTGCGTAATCCCGTAATATAGCCTATAGATATATAGAACGGAGGAACAAAATGAAGGAGCCAATACGGCGGATATCCAATAAGCTGACGAAAACAAGGGTACTGCTTAGAAAACAAGAGCTAAGGAAGTATATCCCGGTAACGAAAAAAATGAATAAAAACGTACTCTATGAGATGTTGCAAAAACATAGAATGGTGTACATTAAGCCCTGCTGTGGATCTTTGGGACAGGGTGTAATCCGGATTGAAAGATCACAAGAGCATTCCGCCAAAAAACGACCAGCCTACAGCTATCAATCCGGTACGCATAAACATACATTTTCTGATTACGAGATGGCTTATCGGGCAATCTTTAGCGAGACCCAAGGAAAATCCTATTTGGTGCAAAAGGGGATTTGGCTTTTGGTTTATGAAGGAAGGCCATTTGATATCCGGGTAATGGTGCAAAGAAATCTTAAGGGTGGGTGGGAAGCTACAGGCATTGCGGGTCGCGTTGCTCATCCTCGCAAAGTGGTTACGAATGGGAGCCAAGGGGGAACGATTTATCCGGTAGAGGCATTATTAGAATCCTACACAAACGTAGAGAATAGTAGCGCGTTGATCCGGTCCATGCAACAAATTGGAGTGAACTCCGCCAGACAGCTAAGCACAGCCTATCCCGGCCTGCAGGAAATCGGTGTGGATATTGCCTTGGATCGACGCCTTAAACCATGGATCTTGGAAGTAAATACGGCCCCCGATCCGTGCCCGTTTACCAAACTGAATGACACCAGCATGATTGAGCGAATTGTCAAATATGCGAAAGCCTATGGTCGCACATACAATCTTAAATGCATGAAGTCCAAACAGGGTATGGTCTGAACGGATTTGATTAGTGATAATACAAACAGCCCTGATATATAAAAGTCTCTACCAGGGCTGTTTGTGTTGTTTTAGAATTCGGAGTCGCTCACCTTAACAAGCATCTTCCCGAGGTTCGCACCTTGGAACAATTGCAGGAATGCTTCCACCACATTGTCGAATCCTTCAACAACTGTTTCTTCATATTTTAATTTACCTTCTGTTAGCCATTTTCCAAGCTCTTGAAGGCCTTCTGACTGGCGGGCTGCGTAATCACTAAGAACAAATCCTTTGATAAGGGAGCGGGTTTTGATCAATCTGCTCTGAATACGTGGACCCATATCTCCATCTGTACTGTTATAAGAAGAAATAGCGCCACATAGTGGAATACGTGCATAATCATTAAGCAAGCTCATCACAGCATCTGAAATCGCCCCACCCACGTTGTCAAAATAAACATCAACACCATTTGGACATGCTTCTTCCAAAGCCTGGCCTAAATTTTCCGTTGTTTTATAATTAATGGTTGCATCAAAGCCAAGCTCTTTTTTCAAATAGTCGCATTTATCATCGCTACCTGCGATCCCAACGACACGAGCGCCTTTGATTTTGGCAATCTGTCCAACAAACATCCCCACTGAACCCGCTGCTCCAGACACTACGACAGTCTCTCCTTCTTTCGGCTGACCGATATCAAGTAAACCGAAATATGCAGTGAGCCCTGTCAAACCTAGAACACTTAAGTAAGCCGATACTGGTGCAATCGAATCATCGATTTTGGTTACTGCTTTAGCATCTACAGTATTATATAACTGCCAGCCCAGCATACCGATGACTTTATCTCCAGCTTTGAATAGCTCCGATTTGGATTCTACGATTTCTCCCACAAGTCCTCCAGCGATGACTTCATTAAGCTGATACGGAGGAACATACGATTTAGCATCATTCATTCTTCCCCGCATATAAGGATCCACTGATAAATACAACGTACGTACAACAACTTGTCCTTCTTTTGCTTCAACTACAGGAATATCTTTGAACTCGAAATTTTGCTGGGTTGGCATGCCTACAGGACGTGAAATTAACAGGACCTGTTTATTTTTCAACTGATTCATAGATCACTACTCCATTAATATTTATTTTTGCTGCTACCTATAACTATTAACCAAACCCTGTACATGATTATCAAATAGTTATAAAACTATCAAACTATTAAGAAAAATTATAGGTTTCCGGACAGATTATAAACTGTCCAAGAAACCCGGTAATAATTCGCTAAACGTATCCTCTCGAAGCTGGCTAATCTTATTCTGCCCCATACGTGTGACACTTACTAAATCAGCTTCATACAAAATCTTCAGATGGTAAGACACATTAGATTTGTCCATTCCCATAGATTCACCAATGGACCCACATGTATTGTTCTCCTTATGGAGATGAAGATAACGAATCATTTCAATTCGTTTCACTTCTGCTAATGCTTTAAAAATCTTCACTCGCTTTTCATCATCTTTTAAGGAATATTGTTCGATAGTCATAAAACTATTGTATTCTTCTGATTGCGCAAAGTCAATTTACAATCCCATTTCTTAATCGGTTTCATTTTTGTATAATATACCAATCGGCATTAGCGCGGCTCTATTTATTAGGAAGGAGGGGTGGTAGAAATGGACATTACCAAATATGAAAATCTTGTTCCCCGTGTTTTTTTGTTTGTTGATCGCCGATCCTTCCCGGATTGGGAGATTACGAGGAGTAAAATCGATTTCCATGATCTTACCTTCATCGTAGAAGGGAAGTCTGACTATTTTATTAATGGAGAGAAATTCACGGTTGAAGCCGGAGATATGCTCTATGCCCCTTCTGGCAGCATTCGGGAAGCTCAGACCTTTAAGGAGGCACCCATGCGTTCCTTTGCCTTCAATTTCTTCTGGGAGGGGGAGGACAATCATGTGCAGCTCCCTTTTGAGACTGTAACTAGGAATTGGAGAACTAAAGAGATTCTAGAGGATATTAAAGAATTCTCACATGTCTGGATGGGCAAACAACCTTTCTACAAAATGAAGGCCCGGGCCATCTTTCAACTGATAGTGTACCGCTTATTAAGTATCGCCCACCATCAAGAAACACCTCTGATAGATCTAAGAATCCAAAAAGTGATGACCTATATTATGGATCATTATTCGGAGGAAGTTACGATCAAGGAGCTGGCAGATTTGGTTGCCCTAAACCCCGTATATCTTGGTAAGCTGTTTAAGCAGAACACTGGCTCCACCTGTAAAGAATTTATAAACAAGGTGCGGGTGAACAATGCTGAGATGATTCTATCGGCAGGTGGTTTTAATGTGTCCGAAGTGGCAGCGCACTGTGGTTATCAAGATGTCGCCTACTTCAGCAACGTTTTCAAAAATATAAAGGGTTATCCTCCGTCATCTGCCCTGAAATAACGGAGGATGCGAAGAAACAACCCAGTTGTTCGCCCTTTTAATTCAACCTAACTAAGAATGAACGCCTTCCCGCTAGTATAAAAGCTCTCCTCCGGCCCTAAATAGGAATAAGGAAGCTGGGCAGCGGACAATACAAGCTTTTGCAGAACCAGACCCGCATCCAATCCGTAAAAGCGGAGGGTATGAAGACCCTTCGTTAAAGCATGGCTGGTGGTCACAGCATGAATATTGTCCATAACCGCGCGGCACCATGGTTCATTCTCATGATTGCCGCCTTCAAAGTTCGTTGGTAAAGCATCCTTAATCACGGGTGCCTGATCATCGAAACCTATCGAATATTTCAACCCGCTAGTTTGTGACAGATTGTTTGTCGGCGCAATATACGCGGTTAAGCTATAATCGGTGTCCTGCTGCACTAGAATCCGATATTCCAGATAAGGTGCATCCTCCGGTTGTTCAAAAGATACAGCATCCGGAAACATTTTAACCGAGGATAAAGAACGTCCATAGCTGTCAATGGTCTTCCATACCACCCCTGATTTCGAAACACGAGTTATGGTATGCTCCGCTTCAATACACACGATATTATGGGTCTCGATGAATGTCATCGGTGGCACATCCGGAATGTCTATCCAATCCACAGCAGTCTTCACCTTAACTATATTTCCGGCACCGGAGATCGTAATTTCGCCCATCGATGCTTCTTTGACCTTCTCCCAATCTACGGAAACCTGAAGCGTCTCCCCTGCCTCAATCCAGCCGCGTATTTTCTCAAGCTTGATCCAATCCACGCTGCTCCGCACCTGATATTCAAAACCCGCTTCTCCACCGTTACTGATTGTGATGCGATAGTTTTCTTTTTGGAGATTTGTAAATACCGGAAGATTAGCTGTGCCGGAAACATACGCTTGTTCCGTTCCTTCCACATCGACAATCATTAAAGAACCTTTGGCGGGAGCCAGGGTGTTTACATCCGGATAGTTCCACCCTTCTGAATTCCAATGTATATACCCTACATGAGGGGAACTCATCATTCCCTGCCATTTTCCATTCGAAATTCCGCTATTATAAACCAGCTCCAGATACTTATCCCGTTCGATGGTTTCGTGGGTCAGAGCAGCGTAAGTATTTGCCAACATACTATTTCGTTTAGCGTATAGATGGTTCAGTCCAGCATAAATTTGCATTTTGACCACATTGGCCGAGGCAACAGCAGGGAAATATACGAGCTGGAAGTAAGCATCCTTTAGTTGTTCCGGGATTAGCTCATCGTATTTGCCGGCAGCCTTCTCGATCATCACCGCTTGCTCCAGAACTCTGTGCGCCTCATTGTAATGGATAGGACTGAAGGTGGACGGATAAATAATTTCAGGCTTGCGCCGACCGTTCATCCGGGTATAATCCCCTAACAATTGTGCGATTCCCAGACATGTCTCTTGTTCCAGCGCATATCCGAATTGCTGCTCTACCCAACGGTTGTTGTATTCCACAGTTCGATTGATTGCACCTGTCCCCCAAGCCTCAAAATCGTAGGCCAAATCCAGAAAGTAGGAAATGGGCAATTCCATAGGCTTCAAATCTCCGACGTTCACAATCCATACATCACGGATGCCATAGTCAAATGCCATACACATTTGCTCCCAGACTTTTTCAAGCGGGGTCGTATTTAACCATTCATAGGAATGCGGACCACCATGATAGTCAAAATGATAATACATCCCCCATCCTGCGCTGCGGTTACGTTCGTTTTTCGTCGGGATTTTGCGGAGATTGCCAAAGTTATCGTCAGCAAGCAGGATCGTAACGTCATTCAGAACATCCCAGTCCTTCAACCCTTCCACCCCGGCAGTGCCATACCAGTACTTCTCAACTTCCTTATAAACGGCCAAAATTTGCGGCGCATTTTCAAGATTGTATTTCTTCAATAGTTCTTTTTGCGTAAGTATAATGTCCTTCAGCAGATCAATATTCTCCTGGTCGGAGCCCTCCAGCGCAGAGTCACTTTCCCCCCGCATGCCTAGGGTAATCAAGTTATCAAAGTCCTGATTGCGCTTGATTCCGTCTTCCCAGAAATCTGTAATCGCCTGTTTATTACGGGCGAAATCCCATAGGTTACTTGTCCCGTATTGGCTGTATACCTTCTGCCATTCACTGCCTGCCCGGAATAAGGGTTCATGATGGGAGGTCCCCATAATAATTCCGTATTCTTGTGCATGCTTGGCGTTGGCAATCGGGCTGCTTTTACCATTCAGGCTGAATTCGGCGCTCCACATCGCCGGCCATAAATAATTCCCCTTCAAGCGAAGAATGAGTTCAAATACCTTGTCATAGAAATCTTCATTAAAGTCACCAAATCTTTGAGTTACCCAAGAACCTAAAGACGGCCAGTCGTCATTCAAAAAAATACCTCTATATTTAACCGAAGGCTCCTTGGAGATCACATGAAGCTGGTTATCAGGAATGGACAATGCCGGCTTCCTCTCCGGCACAATATCCGCCCAGTACACCCAAGGACTAACTCCAATCTTTTCGGAGATCGAATACAACCCGTAAATCGTCCCCCGTTTATCACTTCCTACAATGACGAGCGCCTTGTCCACTTCCGCTGTGGGTTGTTCAACCACCTGAATTTTATAACATTCTCTTTTACCTTGGATGGCCGATACATCAACGGTTCCCTCCGCGATTAAATCATCGATAAAATCATTGCTGCCTATCGTTCCAGCGATTATGACTGTTCCATCCAATTCGTTCAATTGTGTATATATCTCAGGCTCTACCTCTGTTACCTGTTTAACATCTGCTGCAAAAGACTGTGCCACCCGGCGTAATCCATCATAATCTTTCCCCTTGGGATCCACGTAAATCTTGGCAGCACTGCCCTGCTTCACAAGGTGAAATTCCTTCGTAGGCATGATAATTCTCCCCTTAAGCATCCAATTTTCGTATGACTAGGCACATTATATAAGTAAGCGATTTCAACTTCCATGTGTAAACTAGCAACTTTTTGTAATTATTAAACGAAACTTTGTTTATCGGTTGAACAATCAGGATATTTGGTGTTACTGTTAACAGGTATTCCTTCTAATAAAAATATGTTTTTTGCAAGCGCATCCATAACAAGAAAAGCTTATACAAAAAGCGAGGATGATCAATATGAAAAACAATAACGGGATCATTACAGGTGGCAAGATTGAAGGTCCAAAGGCGCCCAAGGATCCGGCTGAACGCAGGAACGGTTTTTTTGTGCTCTACGAAACCGCGATTGAGGCGACAGCCCGGTCCGAAGGTCCACCTTCACAGGAAGTTTATCTGGAAGGTAACTATCTAATCGACAAGGCCAGATATATTGGCGGCGTCACTGATGAGACAATCCTGGAGCTGCTAGGAAACTGCGTTGGATTTCGCAAATTGGTTCATAGTATTGGAGTGTCTGTGAGAAAGGATCCTGAGCAGAACGAGCCCATCTCTTTTCTATTGCAGAATTGGGGCAAAACCAGCAAATACGAAACAGGCAGCAGCATACGTGTGCCCTGTCCCCCCGACGGTTCAGAAGTCCTCTTGAAGTTAGAGGATTTGGAATGGTCTGAAGAGGATGCGGTGCTCGGCAAATTCGCTTTTGAATTTAAACATGAAGGCGAACTGGCCATTGCGAGTATAATTTTTTATTTGCATGACGGTTATTCTGTACCAGAGCTAGTCATTGAACCGCCCGTAGCGTTTGATTCTAATGAATACCGGGAGATCATTACCCAATCCTTGCTTCATCCGGGCAATAATAAAAGATTAAAAACTGCCATCCATAAGGCTATAAAAGGTGAGGATGTCACGATTGCTTATATTGGGGGTTCCATTACTCAGGGAGCAGGCGCTAAACCGATCCATACAGAATGTTATGCCTACCAATCGTATCTGAGATTTAAGGAATTATTCGGTACGAATGGTGGCGGGAACATCCATTTTGTGAAGGCTGGGGTAGGTGGAACACCATCCGAGCTTGGGGTCATCCGTTATGAAAGGGATATTCTCCGGGAAGGTTCTGTAACACCGGATATCGTGGTGGTGGAATTTGCGGTAAACGACGAAGGGGATGAAACGAAAGGCAACTGTTTTGAAAGCTTATGCCTAAAAATACTTTCCGCCGATAATAGACCGGCAGTAGTTCTCCTGTTCAGCGTGTTTATGAATGACTGGAACCTGCAGGAACGGCTCTCCCCCATTGGCCGGGCTTATAATCTTCCTATGGTTAGTGTAAAGGATGCGGTATCCGGGCAGTTCCGCCTAAGCAAAAATGAGGGGAACATCCTCTCGAAACGGCAATTTTTCTATGATATCTATCATCCTACTAATGATGGTCACCGGGTGATGGCTGATTGTCTGGCTTATTTATTCTCCGAAACCCACAAAACGCTAATGGACGAAGATGATCTCCTATTGGATCAGCATCCGGTCATCGGGAATGATTTTGCGGGAACCCTCCTGCTGGACCGTAAAAGCCATATTGACGCAGGCAGGATCGAGGTGGGCGGATTTTCGGGGATCGATACCGATTTGCAGCGGGTAGAAATGGATGCCAATCCTTTCGGAACTCCGGAATTTCCTCATAATTGGATGCATTCAGCGTCGTCTGATGAACACAGCTTCAAGCTGACGATAACAAGCAAAAATCTCATCCTCGTATACAAGGATTCTGGCAGCAGCGAATTCGGCAAGGCGAACATTTACGTCGATGGTTGTCTTGTAGTCACCGCTGATCCACATGAGAATAACTGGACACATTGCAATCCGGTAATTCTTTATCAAAATGAGGTTAGCTGGGAGCATCAGGTAGAAATCAGAATGGTGCCGGAAGATCAGGACAAGTCTTTTACTATACTGGGCTTCGGCTATAATGTTTAATGAGTTGACCTAGAGCGAGGATAACCCCGGTGTAATCTACATCTGGGTTATCCTTATTGTATCGCATGGAATTTTGTCCATTTTCCTCTAATGTACCGCACAATAAACAGCACCCCTTTGATCAACCAGTCACAATAGACAGCGATCCACGTTGCAAACATATCCATATGCAGCCCATATACCAATACATAAGCAAACATAATTCTACAACAAATCATAGTAATCATACTAACGATCATAGGGAATTTTGCGTCTCCAGCAGCTCGAAAAACCGTGGGCAGCGTATTTCCAAAAGGCCATATCAACATCATGACAATCGCATGACTCCAAACAATCTTTGTTGCCCAGAGTTCCGCTTCTGCTGAAAAATGATAGATGCCCAGTATGCTTGGAAATAAAACTAAAGTTACAATAGAACTGACTACCTGTGCCACATAGATAAAACCACTAATCCTTCTCGTATAATATCTAGCTTGAGCATACTCCTCAGCCCCCACACATCGGGAAATAACAACAGACAACCCTAAACCAATTGCCATTCCAGGTAATGCCTGCAAGGAGGCAATAGTACTTCCTACTGAATTTGCTGCTATTGCCGCCGTTCCAAATGTGGACACCAAACTCAATATTAGTAACCTTCCAATATAAAACATGCCATTTTCCAGCCCATAAGGCACACCAATTCTCATAATCCGTTTGATCATCTTAGTATCGAATGTGTGCCGCAAGGTCTTTTTCAGATAGAGGAGATTCTTAGAGTTAGAGATTAACACAAGAATACAAATAGCAGCGCCCGTTCTGGAAATTAAAGTTGGAATCGCGATGCCGGCTGTCCCCATGTCAAAACCATACACCAATAGCGCATTCCCTGCTATATTCACAAGGTTCACACCCAACATAATTTGCATAGGCAGCTTGGAGTTTCCCATCGTTCTGAATACGGCTGCACCTGCATTATATAGAGCCAAAAAAGGAACGGAAGCCCCAACAATTAATAAATAAGTATTGGCATGCCCATACACTTCTTCTGTAATCGTTCCAAAAAGCCCATTTAAAATAAAACCCTTCAGCAAATAAATCAATATCATAATCACTAGCCCAACTGCACCCGTAAACCATACTAATTGATTCGCTGCTTCTCTGGCCTGATGCGCTTGCTTTTTCCCAAGATATTGACCGACAATAACAGTTCCCCCAGTAGCCAATGCTGCAAATAAGCTAATCAACAGTAGCATGACCATTTCAATTAAAGATACACCCGATACTGCTGATTCTCCAACAGAAGCTACCATGATAGAATTCACCAACCCTACCAATGCTTCTAATAATTGTTCAATAATTAATGGCAGAAATAATTTCATTAGTTCTTTGTCTGAAAATAATCTTTGTTTCGTAATCGTACTTTCCAATTTACTCATAGGATTAGCTCCGTTTTGTATTGGTATTAAATCTATGGTAAATTCAAAAGCGATAAATATCTAATACCTATGCTGGATCGCGTACCATGCCTGAAGTGCATATTTGCGGCAAAGCTATTTTATCAGCGGTAATTTGGAAGGATGTTAAAAATAATGGATGTGCGTGTTCTCAGATATTTTATAACCGTGGCTAAGGTTGGTAATATAACAAAAGCAGCAGAAATCCTTCACATTACCCAGCCTACATTAAGTAGACAGCTTATGGATCTGGAAGAAGAATTGGGGGCCAGCTTGTTTATTCGGGGAAAAAGACAGATTACATTAACAGACAGTGGACTTCTCTTTCAGCAGCGGGCAAAAGAAATTGTTGCGCTATTGGATAAAACAGAACGGGATCTGGCAGAACAAAAAGAGCTAGTTGGCGGAGTAGTTTCGATAGGCTGTGTTGAGTCCTCTGTATCCAGGGCATTACCAAAGTTACTAGAAGAGTTCTCCAATCGGCATCCGAAAGTACAATATGAAATATATAGTGCGGATGGTGATGATATTCGAGAAAAGCTAGACCGGGGAAATATTGATATAGGTATATTATTGGAACCCATTGAAGCCGCCAAATATGACTACATTCGTTTGCCTTATCAGGAAAAGTGGGGAATTCTGATGCGGCGGGATGACCCTCTCGCTCAGAAAATCTCTATTGGGATTGAGGATATTCTTTCTTTACCACTAATTCTCCCCCGCCGTACCCTTGTACAAAATGAAATTGCGAGCTGGCTTGGAGTTGAGAATGACAGCCTATGCATCTTTGCTTCACATAATCTGCTAACAAATGCCATGCTGCTGGTAGAAAAAAAGCTTGGATATGCCATTTGTGTGAGTGGTTCATATACCATCCGAGAAAGCGAGCAAACTTGTTTTGTTCCATTTGAACCTGAACGTAGAACAGGTCACGTGTTAGCTTGGAAAAAGAATAATCTATTTAGTTCCGCAACAGCACGTTTTATTCAATTTATAAAAGATACCTATCATTAATCTCGCTTAAATCTAAACGTGGATCAGCAAGTGTATCTGTAAGACCTAGTTAAAAAAGCAGCTTCCGATGTGTACCGGAAGCTGCTTTTAGCCCTACATTACTGTTTGCGTTATGTTGGGTTCGTGACTCAACAGCTTTTTATCTAAAATGGCCTTCACATCTTTAACAAGCTGTACGGACGCTTCAATCTCCAATTTACTTGTTGAAACACTTTCAATACTGCAACCAATTGGAATCCCCTTCTCCAGCCCGAAATCTAGTAATTCTTCAAAGATTTTTTGCGATAGCTGGATTGATTTATCCAAAATATCATTCGAGTATTTTAACTCGTTTTCTAACCATCCCGGGATACTGATCCCTAACCACTTCATAAATTGTAATGTTTTCGCGGTGCCGCATGGTGCAAGATTAAATAAAATAGGAACCATCTCAAAACCGTTATTTGTATAGTAATAATATAAATCAGACAATAAATTCTTAGATGCCTCTACATTATAAGTTGCCTGAGTGATAAAAAAGTTGCACCCATTGTTGGTCTTTTCGACAACCCGTATATGCTCATCATTCTTTTTTATATGTCTTTCCGGAATGACAACCCCACCAAAAGTTAAATTACTATTTAACTGTTTGCTTAGCTCATAAGCATCTGGTAAATTCAATTTCACCTCTTGTTTACTTGATGAAGCGCCCACATATACTGAAAATCTATCTTCATTTTCGTCAGTTTTAACCCAATCCTCGAACTGGGCTCTTGTATCATTACCGACGCAACGGTAAATTATCTTTGGGACCTCCACCTGTCTTAGATATTTATCACCATAGACAGCCGGATCAATTGTTGGTAAATACGGATATGGTCTTTCATGATCCACTCTGTCTACTTCTTCCTGAACGTCGTACAGAATTAACGCATCTAAATCAAGGTTTTTAAGTCTTTCAACCTGTTTCCGGGCGATTTCCGAGATCTTTTCTGGTGCGTGGCTTGCTTTCGGTGGTGTCATCCCATATGTTAAAATACCCGGTTTTTTGCTCAATATTTTTTGTTTAAATGTATTCTCTGCCGCTCCCAAATTATAAAACCCCTCTACTCGTCGCTTTTAAGATAAGGTTACCATGGCAGGCTTAATATGTGTAACTTCTATTTGCTATATCTAGTTATATTTTAAAACTATGATTCCCTAATGATACTTATCGAGTAGTACATGTTGACAACCATTTGATGTGACTATAATATTAGAAGTCCTGCCAACCTTAGTTGGCGATAAGGGGACCGAAAGGTTCATTCTTATTTAAAAAGGGTGAGTATTATGAATAAAGAAGAATTAATGGAAAGCGCACGTAACACAAAGAAAGCCGCTTATGCCCCTTATTCTAAATTTCCAGTTGGAGCAGCCTTATTGCTTAAAGATGGAAATGTTATTAATGGAGTAAACGTAGAAAATGTGTCTTTTGGTGCTACTAATTGTGCAGAGAGAACAGCAATCTTCACAGCTATTACAAAAGGCTATACTAAAGGTGATTTTCAGGCTATAGCTGTAGCAGGTGACACAATGGATTTTCTGCCGCCATGCAGTATCTGCAGACAAGTATTATCGGAATTCTGTTTGCCGGACATGCCTGTCTATTTAACCAATGAGAAAAAAGAAATCTTAGAGCTGAGTTTAAGGGATTTATTGCCTTACGCATTCAAAAATTTAGAGATGTAAAAATAATTCCTCTCGTAGTGGAATAACAAAAACACGCGTACCTGTGTTAGACAAGTACGCGTGTTTTTTGTGTTAAAAAGCTTAGCTAGACACGAGTTCACAGACCAGACACACAGCGTAAATACGTTGTTACTTACCAAATCGCAATTCCAACCTTATCTTTTTCTTTAAATACTACCTTTATCATCTCCAAAGCATTTCTTACCCTAAATTCAATAAATTCTTTATCATAGTCTGTATGTAGTTCTATAGTATCTAAATTATCAAGCAAAATAAGGAATTCACTTTCCAGTTTTTCTGCATGATTCGAAACCAAATAAATTATTGTGTGGTGCAGGTACCTGCTCCTCCAAAAAATTAGTATCTACAATTATTCTTCCCTTTTGAATTACACTTATTATCAAACTCATATAGTTAAAACCTCTCAATGAACATCATCAATAATAAAAAAAACAAGCGATTCATTGAGATAAAAGATTAACACTTCCTCTCGATGATCGCTTGCTTTTAGTAGCTATGCATAGTCACATTTCTAGTTTTCTGTGATGTGCCACTAAAAACGGGACAAAACAGCCTAAATAGGCCCCATTTTGCCACTTATAACGAGACGGATGTGACACCAAAAACGGGATAAACAGCCTTTTTGTCATCAAAAACAGGATATCTTAAAATTTGAAATAATTTATCCACAAGCACCATAAAAATTTGAATCCTAGATTGAAATATAACACAAAGAAACGAGGGTTTGAATGCCCCCGTTCATCGCTTTCGCTGCCACTACTCCAAAAACGGATTCGTCTTAGCATATCCCTTAAAATCTTCATTGATGAACTTGTTCTGAGCAAAAGCTTTGGCAAAGTGCTCAAGTTCAATACAGTTCTCGTGTTTCTTCAAAGCAATCCAGGCAGCGTCTTCAATTAATTTCTTGATCGAATAAATTAAACCATCTGTTGCCTGGAATATTCTACTCGCCGTATTCGATTCGCTAAGACCCGACAATTTTTCAAAGGGAAGAAGTTGATCGAATTCATGTAATAAACGCATGAAATTTTCCTGCTGTTTACCTGTATCAAATTTAAAACGTTCTAACTTTACCTGATCAGGAACACGCTTTTTGAGTTGAATGCTATTCTCCAAGATTACGGTCGAATTCAGTTCTGGATTTCGTGGATCATCCAAACCAAAAAACACAAATGCAACGCCTGTCAAATTAATAATGTCCTTAAATGTTTCGGAGACTTTAAAAAGTGTTTTCTTCTTGTCCCGATCGATGATATTGTGAAATTCATCAATCATAATAAATTCAATTCCTGTCACTTTGATCAGTTGAACTAATCGTGTTAATCGCTCTGCATTATTGCGACCGTGTTCTGGTTTAATGGCGCCTAAATGGCTGAGAAGCTGAACAATAAGCTCGCCATGTGTAACCGCATGCGTTAATGTTACCGCCAATATGTTTTTTTTAAATCGAATCCCATCGTCCTCCTCTTCTTCCCATTCTTTATAGTTTTGCTTAAGATATCGCTCAAAAATAAAGGTTTTTCCTGAGCCCACTTCACCCGTAATTAGCAAGGAAGGTGGCACTTTAAGGATCACCGATTTTTCATGACACTCCTTAATTTTACATAAAACTCCGTTAAACTTAGGGTATGGGATGACGATATTTTCGATAAGCTTCATTCGATCTGCAAACGTTTCACTCACCACTGGTATCATAATAAGCATCCCCCCAATCCTCATTATCATCATATACAAGATTTTCGTTAAGATGGTTCATTCTTTCTTGATTCGCTTTGACTTTATCCTCAAGAACTTCTTTTTGAGTCTTTTTAGAAGTTGCATTGGAACCTTTTGTAGTGGCCTTTGCCTGATCTCGTTTCATTTTTTTATGTTTTTTCTGGTCCGCATTAATGTCGTTGGCTACATTTTCCATCGCCAATGCTTGTGTTATCATATCTTCCTGACGTCTAATTTTTTTGATTTCATCACGTATGGTTAAATGTACAGCTAAACTTAAATCCTTTGAATATTCTTGATCTAAACATAAAACCGTAAGATACTTTTTCGAAACATTAGTATCATCAAGAACATAAATTTTTGAAATATCATCTGGGTCATATTTAATAATTACTTCATTGCCTAGTCCCAGTCGCAACCGTTCTAATTTCAAATTCCATAATTCAGGGGAATGATATTTCAATCTACGAAATTGTATTCCATGATTTTGTATAGTTCTTTTTTTATACGGAAATAGGATGATACTTAACTCAAACATATCCTTGTATTGCTGCGGCGGATCTTTTTTAACCCCTTCTTTCCATAATTCTAGCGGAAAGTTTTCAATGCCTTCATGAAATCGGATGGAGTAAACATCCAACAGCCACTCAAAAAATATTTTCATAAAGGCATTTAATCCCATGACTGCTTTTTTATCAGAATCGTATTCCTTATCATTTCTAATTTTTGTGTTAGAAAATGTGGTTCCTGGAATTTGATGAGCAGTCTGATAATTAGCAGTTTGAAGAAAGCGCTCCACTATACCCTTCGAATAGGGATGTTTGGTCTTACAGTATCGATACTTAATACCCAGTTGATCGCAGGCCAATCTCAAGCTCTTATTTCTAAATTCTTTACCGTTGTCCAGAAGAATAGTTTCTGGCAGTCCATTCGCCAACCAATCATTTTTCAGGTGCGGATATTTTTCCTTTATATTTTTTTTACAAATTGTATTTCTAAGTGTCAGCATGGTCGTCACATACCCAGGAGAATCCATTCCAATATTTACACCAACGACATAACGAGTTTTCATATCCACAGCAACAGTTAAATGAGCCCTTGGTAAGGGTACTCTCGTTTCATCATCAACAAGAATTACATCAATTGGAGTTGAATCCATTTGTACGATTTCCAGTGGTCTCGTAGGCTTCTCCATCACACCGAAGTATCCCATTTTAGTTTGTACATATAGTTTTCCATATTGCTTCTTTGCAATTTCATATTTACTTATTTCCGAAATCACACGATACAGTGTTCTTAAACTAGGCATTTTTAATACTGGTTCTCCGTTCACCACTTTTACCTCGTTAATATGATGGACTTTTGCTAAGATTAATTTATGAATATTTGATATACTTCTTTTTTCTTTTACTAAATAATATATTTTCAAAATATCAGTTATTACGTTCCTAACTTCTTCACATATAAGTCTCTCTTGAGGCCCTTTTTTGTTATTATCATCAATAAGGCTTCGAATATCGTTTTCACTGTCAACGTATTCCTTAAGCCAATGATACAACCGAGTTCGCGAAGCTTTGATTCCTTGATTTTTCAATTCTGCCACCCGTTGGTTCACCCGCTTTGGAAAGCTAGGTTCATCAGGATCGTTTTCTAATAATGGTTCGATACACTTCAGTCTTTTTTCTGCTGCTGCTTTCTCATTCTCAGTCATGGACTCATAATCATTAATTTCGATCTCTTCATCAACTGTCTTGTCATTTTTACTAAGAAGTATTAAACGACTAGAATCCATCGTATTTAACAATTCCAGAATTTCATCCGAGGTAAACTCACGTTCGACATTGAAAGCTTCTGCAAGTGCAGTATATACGCATTCACTTTCTTGCTCAGGTGTATACGACTTACGAATAATCTTGTATCGCATCTTTTGATGAAGAAATTCTGTACCTACGTCAATCATGATTCTTTTCATAATTTAATATCCCCTTTCTTTGATATGTATGAATTGCTTAAAGTAAGGGGGGAGAATACTTCAGGTCATATTTACTCACAAATATATTTTTTAATGAAACTGTATTTTTTTGAAAGCAGATAGTTGATATCTCATTTTGTTGGATCAAAAGTATAATATTAGATATTTTAGCATTAGTCTCTTTAGCAATATTTACGATGGAAAAGTAATCATCATTTTGATTATATATTTTCTCAGTCTCAACTTTGACTTGGAGTTTCTGTATAAAGTTAACAACATCCTCTTTTTTAAATAAGTATTTAATAGGTAAATGCTCTTTCGAAATTATAGGATTTAAAAGTTCATATTCAACCAGTTGCAATACATGTCTGCGTCCAACATCTAATAGAGCTCCAACATCTCTAGAAGTTAGAAACGATTCAAAATTTTCCTTCCATTTTATTAATGCTGATTCTTTGAAGACTTTTATTTGCTGGCTATTAAAGACTTTTAATTGATAAGGTATTTCTCCAGCTTCAGCAAGCTTATTTATATGGTTCACTGAACTCCGTAAATAAGTAGCCGCTTCAGCTATAGTTAAGTATTTATTTTCAGATGATTCCAAATCTATACTAGAAAAAATTTTGCTCCAAGGAGAATATAATTCTTTTTTAATATTGAAAATATAATCTAAATAAGTATCTTTGCAACTTTCTTCATAATTCAAAATGGATTTAATATGTTCCCGTGTATTTCTCTTATTTGCATCAACGAGCTCATAAAGAAATTTTAATTTTCTTTTACTCAAATCAATAATTGTATTACAAGATACGGCAACCATCATTGATATCAAGAAAATATCATCATTGATCTTACGACTGTGCATAAAGCTCATAATTTTATCTTTTATTTTAAATTCACTATATAACTCATTATTCGAACTGGACCCTTCAAGAATTTTAAGAACAGAATGAAAAGCATTAAAAAACTCAGCGGGTTGAATTTCCCTATTCGTTGAATTCATAATTGGGTTGTTGAAATTCAATGCTTCATAAAGCAGTTCTTGTGATCTTAATATATTTTCGTTTGTTACAATGTTTGATTTGGAAAGGGAATAAATGTACCCACACCTACACCTTTCTAAAAATAAATCTTTAATTTTTATTCTTTCATGGCAACGTTGGCATTCATTAATTAAAAACGTTTTATGGAATTGGCATACCGTAACTGCTCGTATATCCCATGATATTCGGTGGTACTTTTTTGCTTTTAAACAATGTGGGCAGAATCTTGTCCAATTACTGAGATAATGGTGTGTAATTTTGCTATTTTCCTTTTTTTTGCTCTTGAAATATGAACTATCGAATTTGTTTAACAATAGACTTTCAAAAACTTTATTATTCCCAACAAGTTCTCTGGCATTTTCAAATATTTTCGTATCTCGCATGTAATTTATGCTAACGGTGCTATAAAATCCTATTAAAGCTTCGATACCAATATGTGCGCCCACTGCCAAACGATACAAGTAGCTATACAAACTTTCATCAGGTAAAGGAATTGGTTTAAACAGTGTCATGTAATCACCTCTATTAATATCAATGACCCGAAAATTTCAGAATATACAAAAATCCTAAAATTTTCTTTGGGAATAATAGGGGGATTGATAGATTACTTTTTTTATAATCATATCTACATCTTCTTAATTTGGTGAACATCCAACAGACACGTTCGTGAGAGCCCTATGGTTGCATTTTTCAACGTGCCCTCTCGGACCCACTTACGAAGTTTATATGTCGATAGTTGAAATTGTTGAGCAGCTTGTTCAATGGGGATGAACCTTCCTTTAAAGTCATCGACCATTTTCTTCTCAAATAAATATTGTTTTCTTCCATTCTTAAGTACCAATACCGTTGAAGGCTCAAGCAGCTTTGTCTTCATAAATAGATGCATTGTTTTCTCACCAATACCCAGGATCTCCATTACGTCTGATAAATGGTACCCCCGATGATATCGTCTTTCATTCTTGATGATCTCTACACATGCTTGAATATCTTGGACATCAAAATAAAGATTGGTCAGATTTGGATTTTCAACTGTAACATAAGGAATTAATTTCTCTTCCTTTAGAAAGCGAATGATGTGCTTAATAGAAAATCCAGTCACTGAATACTTAGTTATGGCAGCATGTAGCGAAAGTTTCCCTTCAGTGCTTTTAATTCTCGCCTTTTGGCATAAGCCAATAATTTCTTCAATCTGCTTCCTTTTAATCAGGCCACTCTTGTCAAAAGAAAAGTCTACGTGCAAAACACCTTCCCTGACTAACTTGGATACGGTATCACGCTGTAAACCTAACTGTTTGGCTGCCATATCCCTGCTTACTAGCTGGGCTTTTTCTTTGACTTTTTTTCTGAAATCATTTACGTTAATTCTTTTTCGAGTGATTCTTCCTTTTTCAATTGTTTTATAAGCAACCATTTGCAGTATGCGTTCGACTGCTTGATATGTTAAATTTGTACTTTTTTTCACTTCTTCTTTTGAAGCATAACCTCGTTTTTTTAACAGGGCCTTATGTTGTTTAAACACGGAGAAGTCAATTCTGATATTGCCAGCATCTGCTTCTTGAATCCAAAAATCGTTATAAGCGCTTTGAATCTTTAAACAATCCTTCTGTACAAACAATTTTTCAAACATTTTCTTTTGCTCATACATAGTGGCTGATGGTTTATCCTTAAAGCATGATAATACGCGGTGAAAATTCACTGGGAAGTTTTGATACATCCAGTACACATTGGTATAAACCAGGCTGTTTACTTTATTCTGAAATGAGGTTCCTATTTTATTCGTAAAAATATGAATCGGCGAATCTTCATGAACAAAACTTTTGAGACCTTCTAACAAGTAAAAACTGTACGAAGCTATTTGCATTGCATCAATAAAGGGTACTCCTGAAGTTGGTCCATCCTTGCTTTGTTCAGAAACTAACAATTGTTGAATGTATACTTGTGATTGAAAAAGGATTTCATCTTCGGTAACCTCCTCTGATTTCTCTTTCAAAAACGATTGACTACAATTAGGGCATGATTGGGTTTCCATAAACGATCTCATGCTTATTTTTCGTTTACAGTTTGGGCATTCATCAAGTAAATAGCAGTGATGCTTTAGGCAAACGGTAACTGGATGAAAACACCAGTGATATCTGTGGTACTTTCCCTCTTTTAAACAGCCAGGACAATATTTAATACCATTCTTCAGCAGCAGTCCCTTCTCCATATTTCTTTGTTTAAAATAATGCAGCGACATATTTTCTAAGAACTGATGCGGTTGATCTGACGAAGCAGCAATGGCTTGGATGGATTTTAAAGAGAAGATGTTGTTATCACAGTTCCTCATGTTACTAAAAAAAACACTTAATAAATCCTGAGTTACTGAACAACCATTAGAGGCAGCAATTCGGTAGACATAGCTGGACAAACTTTCTTCCATGTGGATAAGAGGTTTAAACAACAATTTAAACATAACGATCACCTCATTATCATTATGGTCAATTATCCCAATTTCATACTTATTAAATTTTAATTATCTGATATATGCGTTCATCATCATACATACTTGTATCCGTTGGGCATATAATTGAATTACGCCGTATTGATCGTGGCCTCTTTATTAAGGAGAGGACATACATGATTATTATTGGAAGTAACTTGTTATTGGTTATTGCGATGATCTTTACGATTTTGAAAACGAGTTTTTGGATTCGAGCGAAAATCACTATTGAAATTGGCAACCGCTCTAAAAAGAAAGAATAACACCGCTTTAACTAAAGCATATTCTTGAGTCCATAATCAATCGGCGCATTTGTCCTTTTAGGACAAATGCGCCACAAAAATAAATATATACAGACAAAGCGGACATTCTTGAGTGAATGTCCGCTTTGTAGTGCATTACAACAATTCCTACACAATCATAACCATATTATAATAAAAGTAGTGGATGATTTATTGAGACAAATACATTCAAAATGTGGAAGGAGAAAAAATGAATCTTACTGAATTACTAAAAATGAGGGGTTTCGATACTACGCAAGCAATCAAAGTCATTCGGCACCAAAATTCAGCATGCGATACTACACTATTATATAAGAAAGGAATGTTAGAATTTTACCAAAGTATTCAGCATAAACACGTATTTAAAGATTGTGATTATATATTGTCCTTTTTAGGTGATGTAGGAAGAAAGGCAGTATTCGTTGGGGCATATCGAAAAATTAATTATCAAATGTTTGACCCTACCAAAATATATATCCCCCAAGACTATCCATATCCTGAAACTTTGCAAAAGGATCGCTATTTTTACACCTTTGAAAAAATAGATTTACTGACAGACCTAATCGATCGTCTGGTTATTAATTGGGGAACGAGAATCTGGCATAATTGGTTAAAAGAATATCAACCAAGAGAAGTCGTGGAAATACTACCTAAAGGATATACAAAAGATTTTCCAGGTTTTTTAGAACTGATTGTATCTTTTGAAGAATTAAGCAAAATCATTCTTAATCCAGATGCTCATCGAATTTGGCATACTATGCTCTCTTCTGTTGCAGGAATCTATTTAATTTTGGATGGAGTAACAGGCAATCAATATGTCGGGTCGGCTTACGGTCAGAATGGTATCTTAGGTAGATGGAGAAGTTATGTAGAAACTCAACATGGAAACAACCTTTCCTTAATTCAACTTTTGCAGATTGATCCGAATAGACATAAAACATTTCAATTTTCAATCTTACACACACTGCCAATATCAATGACACCAGTACAGGTAATTGCTTATGAAAATATATACAAACAAAAGTTAGGATCACGTGCATTCGGACTGAATGCAAACTAAGCTAATACTCATTTTTAAAGCATCTAATTTTCAGGAACTTGTATTCATTTATTCATCCTTATTTTCTTTTTCAGCTATGTACGTTATCTTCATAATATTTTTCCGATTAAGTAGAGACTCTTTCGTATTATAATTTTTATTTCCAATAGAATTAACAATATAATCTCCGCGATGAGTAATATTTATTAACTTGAATAACTGAGGTGATTCTCCGATTAACTGAATTTCTAAAATTACATTTTTAAAGTATCTAGATTGTATCTCCTCAACCGTAAATTGAACTATGATCCACAAAAGTATGCATGTAATAACACATAGTCCTATAAACAGACATAGAAAGCCAGGAAGTGATGGGTCGACTGTTTTGATATCAAACGGAAATATCAAATCAAATACCCTAATAGCATTGACTGCTGAAGTGAAGAAAAACAAAATAACAAAAATAGCTAGGCTGACCATTGTCATTTTTCGATTTCTTTTGTGTAAAAAGAAAACAAAACATAATAATGGAATCAATAAAAAAACAAACAACCATGGAGTATACGTAATACCTGATACATTGTAGGTGGAATAGGCGGCCAAGCTAAGTAAGGCTATTATCATAGGAAGAATTGTTACTGCACTTATCATTCTTCCTATCTTAACGTTTGACTCCATTTTTTCAATTTTACTTAAATTCCGTTCTAAAATACGGCTTACTGTCTCTATTGGGATATTAGGTATACTCAAAATCCAAGCCTCCACCATTTATGGTTTAAAACACTAAATCATAATCGACTAAAGTCCATTCTCCTGTATAATCACGAGGGTGTCTAGGTTTTCTTTTATTCTTATCTTGAAAACACTTGAGTTTATCTGCATATAGAGTTATCAATTTTTCAACTTGTCTTTTCCTTGTGATGTATTTACTTGAGTCAGATCCCCACCCTATAATAACTATAGGATTTTCCACACAACTTACAACATCAAGAATATAACTATCATTATACCGTTCATAATTAAGGTCCCTATTCCGCAAGTTTTTAGTATCAGGGGTCATATAGGAAAATAAATTTATGACTTCAATACCACCGTACCCAGCATTGATTAAGAAATTCGTCACATTCATTACCGTTCTGTCGGTTAAAAGTTCAGTGGCTTTGCTTGGGTTGAGCATAAGAAGAACACCTTTTTTCTTCTCTTCATCCCATGTTCTTGAAAGTCTGTATCTGTATTCACCATTATCTGAGAATATCGCTCTAGATGTAATAGTACTTTCACTAATTTTAGGAATCATGGATAGGATTACATCTCCAATCAAACGCTTTTATATTTTTATTATCGTTTAATATAAATTCATCAGATATCTCTGTGTAATAGTTTGGATTTACTTTATTCAAATTGATATGGTCTTAATGATTATAGAAATTCATGTAAATCTCCAAATAATAAACTACAATATAACATCTTTAAAATAACAATTTTTTTCATGGGGAATTAATTGAATTCCTGCCGCCTTGTAACGGGCCATGACATCTTCTTCATCCCAGTTATTTGGCATTTTTGATCTTAGCGACATTTTTGTTAGTTTCAAGTTTTCTTCTTTGTTTATAGTTGCAGTCCATAATTTTTTTATTAATATTTGATAAATAAAGTCCTCCGTTAAAGATTCATCTCGTGCTTTGGCTTCACATTCATTAATGATATAGTTCTTTTTAGGAATTACATGTTCATAAACCAATTCGCTACTTTCCCATTTTCTATTCATTAAGCGCTCTAATGCATTCATACTGACGTAATCCGTGCTATATCGCCAGTTGTTATATTTCTTTGGCAAATGAGGCTTTATTAATGTAATATGGCAATTCGCTAAAAATTTATTTCGGGCCTCTCTCATTGAATTCATATAAATTTTGTCCTCAAAAGGAAGTCGATTTAGGAAATAATAATAATGCCTCGCTAAGCTTCTCATTATTTCTTCTCTTTCGGGAATCATTGTAATTCCTCCTTAATGACAGCTCACATTTAGCATTTGATATATGAAACAACCAATTCAAAGTGCTTTTTATTGAACATATTATATTTCGGCGACTAACCCTCTATTTCCTTTTTATTCATTATTTCGACAAATTTCCCTCAAATAGCTCAATTGCATTGTTAATTAAAGTGAAACATTTCGTTCACATTTGCGAAATTTGTTATACCTATTTGAATAATTGGCAATACCGTGAATTGGAGGTGTTGCACTTGCAGTGGCAGCTACAAGACACAGATCAATTTTCGCCTGGAATGGTCCAGTATTACGCCCGCCAGTTTTTGCTTCCCCCTTTTCTAACAAAGGTTCTTCTTACCGCTGGCATAACAAATGAAGATCTGTATTACACTTATGCCTACCCCAGCTTATCCGATTTGCACAATCCCTACCTCTTTAAAGATATGAAAAAAGTAGTGTATCGCCTCTATAAAGCTATGGTGCTTGGTCAACGAATTTGCATCTTTGGCGATTACGATGCAGATGGGATGACGTCAAGTGCGCTGCTATATCGAGCACTCTGCTTTCTTAAAGGAAATGTTTTCGTAAGGGTTCCCACTCGCTCGGAAGGGTACGGGCTCACAGCAGAAGCCGTTGAGAGAATAACAGCAGCAGAAAACCCTGCTCTCATCATCACGGTCGACAATGGATCGAATTCGCATGAGGCTTTAGCCGCTGCGGTAGTCAAGGGAATCGACGTTATTGTAACCGATCATCACGAGATCACGGGCGAACTTCCTAAATGCTATGCCTTTATCAATCCAAAACGAGAAGACGACACCTATCCTTGTACCCATTTATGCGGAGCTGGGGTTGCCTTTAAAGTTGTACAGGCACTGTTTGCCATACGGAAAGACCTCGATTGGACTAGACATGCCTGGGAGTATATAGAACTCGTTGCCTTGGGCACCGTTGCAGATTTAATGCCGCTCATTGGGGAAAACCGAGCGCTAGTGAAGCTGGGGATACACAAAATGAACGAAAACCCTTCACCTTTATTTAAACAGCTTTTTAAACTCCTACGAATTACAGAGATGGATAGCTCTATCCTCTCGTTTCTTATCGGACCTCTCTTTAATGCCTGCGGCCGAATTGGCGATCCCAATTTCGCGGTAAAGTTGCTCATCACTGATACAAATGATGAAAAGGATCTGATCACTCTTATTGAATTAAATGAAACACGAAAATATATGACAGAGATTCAGTTTGAACAGGTTGATCAGATTATTCAAAAGCAGCATCTTTATAAGAAAAATTTGATTGTCGTCATGGATGAACTACATGAGGGGTTAATTGGGATATTAGCCGCCAAAATTACCGAAAAGTATAAAAAGCCTGCAATCGTATTTACGAATCGTGGAAAGGGCTCTGCACGTTCGGTACCGAACACGAACTTTTCTATTGTAGGAGCCATTCAAAGTTGTAGCCAATACTTAAAGACCTATGGTGGGCATCTGGCTGCCGCAGGGCTATCCCTGGAGCCTAGTCAACTCCTAAGTTTTACGAATGCGATCCAAACAGGCGCTCTTAAACAAAACCTCATTCAGCCAATTAAAAGGTATCATCACGAGCTGTCCATCCCACAGTTCGATGATGAGTTCTTCGATCATTTCCGAATGATGGAGCCGTTTGGAATCGGAAATGAAAAGCCTCTGTTCTACAGTTCAGCAAACCCAAACCAGTATCAGGTGGAATTGTTCGGGCGAGACCAACTTCACGCTTCCCTTCACTTCCATCGAAAAAAGGCGCTCGCCTTTTTTAAAGCTCCTTTATTTCCAAATGCCCAAAGCCGCCACATGGAAATTCTGTACACTCCAAACTCCTATCAAAAGAAGGATTTTATTGTAAACGATTTAAATGTGCTCTAGCAAAAAATGAAAACGGACCCTCATACTTGAGGCGTCCGTTTTCATTACTTCTTAATCTGCATCATTTTATAAATGGTGAATGCGGCATCTGCCCGAGTTGTATCCGAATAATCCAAAGCTCCTTTACTATTTAGGCGAACAATCCCTCTATTGACCACCGCCTGAACGATCTCAGGACTCCACCAATCCCAATCTGAATTCCGATCCACAATTTTAATTTTTGGAGATTCGCCTTTCAATTTTAAAGCCCGCCCTGCCCAAAGGGCCATTTCAAGTCGGCCTAAGGCTTCATCAGGATAAAGTAGACTCATATCTGTTAATTTGAGGACACCGTGGTCAAGTGCAGCCGCGATGTATTCATTTGCCCAGTGGTTAACAGGCATATCATCACCATAAGCCGTTGTTTTTTTGGAATGCGGCCATCCTTGCGAAACCACGATCCATTGGATAAATTCTTCACGGGTGATAATATCCGTTGGTCGAAAGGTATTGTCTTCATATCCTTTAATGATTCCCTTCGCCAATAAACTTCGAATCACTTGTTCATCCTTATGTCCCTTCAAATCGCCGAAGGGCACAGACGGGGTGGAGATATGCAGATCACCGTTCGCATCGAATAGCCACTTGGGATATACCTGTCGGTTCATTGCCACTCGTTCATTGTTAATAGGAAAGCTCCCCCAGCCCCACACCGTTCCATCCGATCGAATCGCATACGTAGAAGCATCATTCACAGCATAATCGACTACTTTAGTGAGTGATTTATACAATACTTTTTCGTTGGAATTAGGACCTACACGCACTACTTTTCCGTTACCTAATTGTCCAAACCCATTATCTCCCCACATCCAGAGGTTACCTGACGTATCTAGTGCTCCGTGTGGGTCATCACCTTTTAGAGAAACAAAATTACTCATGTTGGAAAAACGAAAAAAGCTGGTTTGGGTTTTCCGCGTATAGATTACCCCGTCGCCTAACAAAACATAGCTCCAGCTTGCACCGACGACACGCTTATTCTTGAGCTGAGGTTGTAGTTGATAGCCTCTGCCAGAGGCAATGTATTGGACAACTTCGCCATCAGGTGCGGCCAAGTAATCTTTCACTAAAGATAAAAATTGATGATTCGGTGTGTATTCGATCGGAAAATGAGCATTCATCGGACTATTTCCGAAAATATCCGCAGGATTAGGCCCAGCAGCAGCCCACCCCCACCCCCAAATCGAACCATCCGTCTTCAGGACTAATGCATCCTGCCTGTTTGGGAATGAAACATAAGCGACATCTGACATGAGGAACGTCGGAATGAGTACATACTTCGCATCCATTTGACCCGATTGACCGTATTGATTATCCCCCCACGTGTACAAATCCCCATTTTCAGCTAGTGCAGCGGAAAACTCCATCGAAGCGAGAACCTGTTTAACTTTCGGCAAGCCCTTCACCTGGATAAGGGTAGATCGGAAGGTAGTCGTTCCATCTCCCAATTGCCCTTTTTCATTCTGTCCCCAAGCCCATACCGTACCATCATCTTTTAGTAACAAGGCATGACCTGCGGATTGACTGGAGATTTGTATAAATCTTGGGCTGACTGTCGCCGAATCGGCTGCGGCCGCTGGAGGATAGAACGGAAGAAATAATAGGATGCTACATAAAAGAATCACCAAACGTTTGATTCTAAAGTTCATGCTTTACCTCCGTCTCTGCGTATACATACTGCCTAATCTCGCGTTACAGCGTATTCTGTGTAAAAATATCGGACCGCATCATCGAGGGCTTTAACGTTTCATAATCCACTTTAAGCTCTAACATTGCCTTTGGCCAAAACGCAGTGGAAATCCCCCCATGACGGCGGCTAATACGTGATCTAATATGTCTTGCTACTGTGTGAGTTGATGGACAACTTCATCCACAATTTGAGGGAATCCACCGTAAGCAATAAAATCGCGGATTGCTGAAACCAAAAAGTAAAGGAAGACAACAAACAGAAGGACGCGTATCCACGAAGGAACCAGTTCATTAAACGTCCAGAGCGCCCATTTTAGAATACCGACGACGATTGCCTTTAGGATCGCGAACGGAATTTTCACCAGTTCGCCTGCAACGGCTTTCGCCGTATGAGTCGTGACGGCCTCAACTGGAGTCAAAGCCTTCTTTGCTAGCTTTGCTGTAAAATATTCAAACAGCGCCAAATCTCTTCCCTCCTTGCTTTACATGTGACGGAACGCTGCCACCATATCCTCAGCTTCAATGACCATGAGATCCTGGCTGCGCGAAAGCGCGAGGCGGTTGTTTTGGGCCATTCGCACCTTCTCGACGAGGTTACGTGCCCAGCGGCCGTTGCCCTCCAGCACACCGCCCGCTTGGGCAGCAAGAGCAAACGTCTGTTGCTCTAATGCCTCTACGGCTTCTGCCGTCAGGACAAACTGCTTGGAAGAAAACGAACGTTTTACGATGTCGACGATCTCATTCGCCGCATAGTCAGTAAAGGTAAAGCGAAACGGGATTCGTGAATGTAGTCCTGGATTTAAGGAAAGCAGTTCTTGCATCTCCTTATTGTAGCCTGCCAATATGACCACGAGGTCACCGCGCTGATCTTCCATGGCCTTGACGAGGACATCGATGGCTTCGCGACCAAAATCATTTGGAGATTCGGAGCGTGCTAAAGCATAGGCTTCATCAATAAAGAGGATGCCTCCTTTCGCGCGATTGATTAATTCTTTCATGTTTGCCTCGGTGTGGCCGATATAGCGGCCAACGATGCCCGCACGATCTGTCTCTACTACATGGCCATTAGCAAGTAGACCCAGTCCGTTCAAAAACTTCCCGATAATGCGCGAAACTGTCGTCTTCCCTGTACCTGGTGAACCCTCGAACATCATATGCATGCTAATCTTTTCCATGGTTAATCCTTGCTGCATCCGTTTTTGTTCCAATTCCACGTGATGGAGGAGGCTTTGGATCTCCTCTTTCAGCGAAGATAGTCCAACCATGGCGTGAAGTTCTTGCATCGCTTCGTCGCGGAGCTCGCGCTTACCGATAGCCGCAGGATCAATCTCTTGTTTTCCGTACTTTCGAGGCATACCTGCGGCTAGTCGTAGATCATCTGGCAAGATTTTTCCGATATACCGATCGGTATTTTCGGCTGACACGCGTTCGTTGTGCTCTTTAATGACGCGCTCCACGAAATTGCGTGCCCAGCGGCCATTCCCTTGGATCACTCCGTTACGGTGGCAGAAGTTTACGATCTCTTGGAACTCATCTTTAATTAAGTGGCAATCGTAGCCTTTGGCTTGTAGCATCGTGAACACGATCTGTCCAATCTCCAGAGGCGTGTAATCTGAAAATGCAAAGGTGTACGGCACACGGGAGCGAAAGCCTTGGTTTCGATCCAGGAACCGTTCCATATCGCTAGCATAGCCTGCCATAATAACGACAATATCCTCTCGGTAATCTTCCATCGCTTTGATAAGTACATCAATTGCTTCTTGGCCAAAATCGCTCGGGGAGTCCGATTTAGCTAGCGCATACGCTTCATCAATAAACAAAACCCCGCCCCAAGCTTGTTCAAGCAGATCGATCATATTCTCTTCTGTGGCACCGACGTGAGTACCGACAATGCTAGACCGATCGGCTTCGATCAACACCTGCTCTTCAATCAAGTTCATTCCATACAATAAATCGACCATGATACGCGCCATTTCCGTCTTGCCTGTGCCTGGAGGCCCTGAAAAGATCATATGTAACGTGGGTTTCGTCGAAGTGATCTTTCCCAGTCGCTGAGTAATCAGGTGTCCCTGCATTTGCTTAATAAAGCTTTGAATTTCAGCCTTTAGCGGAGCTAGCCCCACCATCTGGTCCAGTGTTGCAAGTGCTTCTTGCAGTACCTCCTCACGATCATGAGGACTTTCATTCTCATCTTCTTCTTCATATGGATTTTCTTCTATTAGAGCTTCCTCGTCCTCATCCTCTTCATACACTTGCTGCTCAGGCGGTGCTGGCTTTGCAAGCGCGGAAGCCTTGGCCGCTGTTTTTTGAGTCTGTGATGGCGCTACCGTGCGCTGAACAGGGCGTGAAGGAGCCAGTGTAATGACCTGTTCAGGTGCTTCCTTCTGAGGGGATTTTGCTGCCTGATAGGCAGCCATTCTCGCGCGGTTCATAAACCGCGCAAATAACCAACCCCCGAGCAAAATGAAAAGCCCCCGCCAGCTAAGCGCAATGTTTTCCACAGAATCAACAAAGAACGGATACACGAGCACATCCCAGCCACTGCCGATCAGCTCTACCTTGTTCATGAGCATCACTGAAAAACCATACATGACGATCCAGTAGGAAAGCATCAACCCTGTAAGAAACGTAGAGTCAAGATTTTGATATCGTTGCCTTGCTGTTGCGATCACGATAGCAACAGCAGCAGCCGCTATTGCCATTGTCAAACCTAATAGGGCGAACCCTACGCTAAAGGCAAGAATTCCATAAGCAATAATTGCGCATCCTTCTGCCATTCGCCGATGAAAAGAGGGTCCTGACAAAAACAAGAAGAGCGCCGTTGAACCATAACAAGCAAAAAGCATTTCCGCGTGCTCCACCGCAGGATCAGCGGAAAATAGACCTAACAAGGCCATGAATGCATAAGTGAGTGTTAACGCTAAAATTAAACGATTGGATACGATGAGTAGGCGATCTACGTTTATTTTCATATGTCTTATCCTTCGTTCTGGCGTATCACTCGTCGGGTTTCTTGAACCACTTTCCACTCTTTTATCGTCTTCACGATCGAAAACGGAGCAATGATCCAGCCAACCAATAACGTCAATATCGCCCGAAATGGATTCGACAGGAAGGTGCCAAACATGCGATATGCCCATGGCAAACTAAAACCAAGGTATGCGTAACCCAACTTCTCCCCTATTCCTGATGCTGATGTCACACCTCCGTATACGCCCAGCGCAGCAAAGACAAATGCAATCACAAAGCTACCTATGATTCGTTGTTGAACACGCTCGTTACTCTCCAGTAAGCACTTCTCACATTGCATGACCGTAAATCGTTCCGAACAAGCGGAACACATCCCTTTTCCGCAGCTATGACACTGCACAACTGCCCCTATTCCCTGGTGTTTGTAACACTCCATCCGATGTCCTCCTTGGTCATATTCCTTCAATTCCCAACTAGTGTATCACAATGTTCCTATGAGGTTCCATATTTAAAAATGTTCCTATCAGTCCGTTTTTGTGAACAGATTATTTCTTTAGACTCAAGAGTGGGAGGGACGTATGGATATATTAGAAGCGATTGGACAGAGAATACGCGAAGTAAGGTTGGAGAAGCAGTGGACCCAGGAAGAGTTAGGTGAGAAAATCAGTGTTTCGTATAGTTATATTGGCCGTATAGAACGTGGTCAAAAAAATATTTCACTTCAAACTTTAGAGAGAATTGCCCACGCCTTAGAGGTAAATGTCTTTCAATTTTTCACATATTTAGATGCTTCTCAACTAATTCAAAGTGAAAAAATGAAAGAGATTCAGAAAATTATCGAAGTACTTTATATGCAAGATCTTCAGACTATTCTGAAGCTTAAGCCTCTCCTTAGTGAAATACTTAAGCAAATGAGAAAATAAACGCAGTTGGCTGTTGCCAACTGCGTTTATTTTAATTTTAAATCAGTTTAAAATCATAAAAATATCAAATCTTTGATATAGGAATATCTAACTTAATAAGTTCATCATTCGATCTAGTAGATCTATCAGCGACTCTTGAGTTATTTGATAATAAGTCATATAAATTGTTACTATTGCAAGAAAAATAGTAACAATTGTTAAGATAATTGTTCTGCGTTGTAATGAAAAATTCGTCTGAATTGTTAGTATTTCTAGAGTGGTATCGATCATCTTGACTAATGACTCAGAATGTCGATATGTCTCATTAACTAGATGCTCCGCATTCGCTACAATATTCTTAACCCAATTTCCTCTATAAAGTTTCGAATCTGCTGGCTCCCACTTAATCGATAAAAGTTGCATCCTAGCTGCTCTATTTTGATAATCACCACTCTGTATTTCACTTTTAATTCTATTTAGCATATGTCCATTTCTCTCGATTGTCAGTCTTTGTTTAAGAATATTTTTGTACTTGATTTTTTTATTCTGAATTGACTTAAATATGCTGACCCTGAATACAGCAATTTGTTTACTCATAAATAATGTATATCTTCTGATAGCTAACATGGATAACAAACCTTTTATTAGATCATCTGATTGAATAATAATTTGATGATCTAGATCAGTGTACCCAGAATCTAATTCAATTAGAGAATTACATGTGATTTTAATAGAATCATCAATATTGGAATCTGATAAACTATCTGCATATAGCTGCCAAAAACCATCTTCAGAAATACTGTGTTCAACATATCTCATTGGTAATCCTATTGAATCCCAAAATTGATGCTCATAATTTCTATTTTCCCATGAGCAATATTCTTGTTTTATTTTATAAACTAACACACTTGGAGAATTAATCTTATTTTTATAAAAGAAAGATGATATATGATTACTACCAAGAAATGAAAAAAAACTCCATTTTAACTCAAGTATATAATCTTCAATTTTTCTTCTTTTAACGTATGTCGCATCATAATGAGAACTTCCCCAATATTTAAATATTTTCTTAATGCTTGGTTTGAAAACAATTTCCTCTACTTCATTCTGATTGATAATTTGACTTAATTCCATTAAATATGCATCTGATGGAATTAAACGATACTGAATAGCTATAATTGATGAAGACACTTGCGTTGACTGTATATTAATACTATGTAACAGTTTACCAATCTTTATGTTCTCTTCAAACTGAATGTTGCCTAGATTGCTCCATCGTGATCCATGAATGTTATTTAAATAATTATCAAAAGTTTCATCAACATGATTTGGATTATTAAAACTAAACCTAGCAGGGTACAATTTCAATAATCTTTTTATCCCATTTCTAATTTCAGGTATTTCTTCAACTAAAACCAAGTCCACAACTGTGATGGAAAGTAAATCAACTTGAACACCACTAGGTATTGATATGTCCTCATTAATACTTGAATAGTGAAGACCATGATACAAACTTGCTAAAAAATCATGTTTATTCCGCTCTTTCAAGTAGGGTTTTAGCATAATTAATTTTTTTGAGATCTTACGCTGCAATTTTTCAACTCTGTCAAATCTACTATTACTAAAAGGGTTTTTAATTTTCAAAATATATTCACCTCTACCTCTAAATATTTTTCTATTTCACAAATTTATAGTCTTCGCTATAGCGGCAATTGTGTTTAAAATTCGTACATCCATAGAACGGCCCTCGCGAACCTTTTCTATAGACCAAAAACCCTCCACACCTTGGACATACTCTTGGCTTTTTCAAAATCTCTACATGTCCATTAGTGTATTTACAGCCAGGATAATTTGTGCAACCTAAAAACGTTGTATTATTCATCCTACGCGTTAAATATCCCGTTTTGCATTTGGGACACTTTGGATTCTCCGCTACGCTCTCTTCTTGTGTCACCAATTCATACGGAATCTTATCCTTCTCGATCAGTTCCTTCACAAAAACAGACATTCGCTGCTCAGAGGCTAGAATATAAACGGAGTTTCGTGTGCGCGTTAACGCCACATAAAACAGACGTCGTTCCTCCGCAAATTCAAATACCTCTTGATCGGTCAGTACCCAGCCTAGCACAGGATCATCCGCGATTTTATTCGGGAATCCCACGAGACTGTTCTCCGCATTCAGCAAGATAACATGATCTTCTTCTAGCCCCTTGGATTTATGGGTTGTCAAAAACGAGATCTGAAGCTCTCGGTACTTCGAATAGGTAATTTGAGTCTTATCAGTATTCAAAAGAAATTCAGGCGCATCGTCCAAAAAATTAATATCAAACCCATTTCGACCGAGCAAAAGGATCTTCGCTCTTTTTCCAAAGTCCTTTATAATACGTTCAATGGCTACGCACAGCGCTACCGCTTTGTCTTTTTGGAACCCTAAGATTTGAATAGGTTCTGGATTTTGATGAATGGATTTCAGTTCTTTTCGTAACTGGTTTTTATTTCGCATCACAAAGCGGCCAGCTACATCTACAAGCTGCTGCGAGTTCCGATATGTTTGCTCGATCTTCATCAACTCATGGGCTCCAAAATACTGACCAAAGTGGGTGAAGAGCTGTAGGTCCGAACCCGCAAAGCGATAAATCCCCTGCCAATCGTCTCCAACACACATGACTTTGGCTTTCGTCTGCTCTCTTATCGCCTGAACCAGAGCAAAGCGGCTTTTTGAAATATCCTGATATTCATCAATGATAATATAAGCGTAGGGAAAGTAAGGCTTATTTTTCCTAACAATATCAGTAGCCTGGTTAACCATATCATTAAAATCGATACTACTTATCTTCTTCAAATGAATTTCGTAATAGTTGTAAATCGGCCGCACCAACGATAAGAATAGCTCCGTCCGCCTTTTCAAAAAAGGAATTTCGGCTTTCGTTTGGTTTTGCTGAACAAATGACTCGAATTGACCTACCTCATAACCACTGGATTTAAACAAATTAATAAAGGTCGATAGCAGCTTCACAAACTCCTTAAAGTATTTATCTTGATTCTCTTTATAAACACTATCAAAAATCGACAGATAATCGGCTTCTTGAAACTTTACCTTGTGGACCTGTAACTGCTCCCGTAGCTTCTCTAGGAGCACTCCCTGTTTATTGAAGTATGAGTACGTTTCAATCAGCGTCGTCCCCTGTGAAGCGTGTTGCTGTCGCTTCCACTCCATTCCTTCTAGATACTTCCGCTCTTCTATTTCACTTAGCCAAGGCGTACGTTCCTTTTCATCTACTCCAAAATGCTCAATGTAGAGATCATACGCGGGTAAGTAGAAATCGGGTTTGTACTGGCGATACTGTTCCGTTCGGGTATCAAGCGGATAGTCCCGCTCATATTCATAATCGATTGAATTCAGGAATAAGAAGTTCGCAATCAACGTCTCTTCAAAACTCTTTACCGTTTCACCTGCCAAGGTTTTTAATTTACCCTTTTGCGCTTTCACCGCATGATCAACATAATCCGTTTTCGATATTTTCCCCTTTAAGGTTTCAAAATCTAGGTTGCGATGGAAGTCATGGTACTCCCCCAAATTCTCAAACTCAGAATAATCTTTAGGAATACTAAGGTAATAGCCGAAGAATTCGATAAGGTGTTTAATCTGCTGACCTTCTTCAAATATCTTATCCTTCATATACGATTGTATAACTCCCGCAAGGTCGCTAAAAATATCAGGTTTGGCTTGTCGATCCTTCGCAATAATCTCAAGGCCCAAGGCATGAAAGGTTTTTACGGAAACAGGGAGGTGAAGACGGTGTTCGATCCTCTCCGTCATTTCTAAAGCTGATTTCTTGGTATACGAAATGAGCAGAATCTCTTCGGGCTTTACGCCCTTGTGTTCCACTAAGTACTTCACCTTACCCGCAATCGTGAGCGTCTTCCCACTTCCCGCTCCAGCTAACACCAAGTTGCTATCCTCATCGGTGACGACAGCAACCCGCTGCTGGTTATCCAGGGACTTCCCATCAATATCGCTAAGTAATTTCTCGGCCTCCAATAACTCTCTCTGGATGAATTTTTTATTCCAATCCGATCGAAACTTGGTTAGGCCTCTATAAACATTGATGCTGTCGGTCGTCGATTGGGAGATCCCACTGACATCCCCTGAGCTGAAGTAGTCAAATGTATCTTTATACTGAGAAGTCAGTTTCTCAGCTACAGAGTGTGTGAAATATTCCTTACGTGCATTCCCTACATCCAACAAAAATGTCGCAGTACGTTCCGTTTGTGATGCAATCTCTTCATTGATTTGCTCAGTAGTGGTGCGTAAATTGTAATACATACTCCAGTATTTTTCTTTTTGAGTTTGAAAAAGGGCTTTTATTTTCACATATCGAGGATCAAGATTACGTTCGATGGGTACCGCCTTAAAATAGTTATCAAGTAAAGGGTTGATGGTGTACGGAAGGTCTTGAGCATAATATTGATGCAAATGTTTTGATGTCGCATTAGTGATTTGCTCTTCAGAAATATAGAATCTCTGCGAGGATATTTCTTCAAATCGTTTCTGTAACCTTACATCTGAACCTGCATTAAGCTTCATTTGATATTCAAGCTGCTCCAACATTTTATTCCAATTAAGATTTTTAAAATAAGTTCTTATCCATGAAATCAAAATATATCACATTACCCTTCATGCTTATTGAACTAAGCGTAATTATTTTCCATAGATAATAGTACCAAATTTAAGGCTAATACACTCATGAATAATATTACAAAAGCTATCGTTCGACAAATGGATGTTATATACCCTGATATAGATAAATAAAAAAGCAAACTTTTTTACGAGTTCGCTTTTTCATTTGCGGTTTTAGAATACTTGTCCATATATTCATCCCAATAATTATCATCATCATTCACAATACTATGAAGCCAAAAATACATCATCAAGTTTTCTAAATACTGCTTCTTCCCTTTTATAAAAGGTTTCCCTGAAATACGCGGATAAAGCGTGTTTAAATTGAACAAATTGTTCTTCTGCTTAAAATCATAATTGTACTTAATCCATTGTTCATTACTTTTTATTTTATGCGATCGCGGCCAATACTCATCATGATCAAAAAAGTGTTCAACCCAATGAGAACAGAAAGCATACAGGTTAACATTATACTTTTTCCACGTCTCTTCTATCCAGAGATCCACTTCATCAGAAATCTTTATCTGAAACTCTGTACCCCTGGGTTGGCTTTGAATCTGATAGAAGTCCTTAATGAATCTATATAGCATTTCAGTCTGATCCTTTAAAAAAGGATTTTTTTTAATAACAAGTGCATAAATTTCATAGGAGGAACTCCTAAATTCATTATCTGTATTATATAGAAAAAATAAATCATCTTTTTTCAGTGAGCGTCCTATCGAACGATCGATTTGCTTGTTATGATCATCATAAATTTGTACTAACCAATCTTGAACCTCAATTAAAGATATACTCTTTCTGTACTTGTCCAGACGCTCATCATTTAATATGGTTTGTTCATCCATTTTCGTGATGTCGAGGTACTGATTAAAATACTCAAATACATAATCGACACATATTTTCATGTTAGCGGTTCGATCCTTTAAACTGAATTCGTTTATCTGATCTTCTTTCTTCCTACGAGCCATATACTCTTCAATCGTAAGCACGCTTCACCCTCCAATTTATCCTAGCTATTCATCCTCCACAGCCACTAAACCATCAACATAGTCCGTCATCTCTTGTAGCAAGTTTTTTGCTTTTTCATCATACACACTAGCTGATTTCTTTTTTTTCAGTAAAGTGGACTCTACCTCAGTCAGTTCTTGTTCTACATCCTCTAGATACCCTTTCACCTCAACCTCTGTGTGTTTAGGTAGCGGAGTCCCTAAGCTATTTTGGGCTGCTGCTGTTTGAAGCTGTTCCCACCCCAACCTAATTCCCTCTTCTTGGCTCCTCAAAGCATCCAAATAATTATTAAAGTCATATTCCACATTTCCAATTTGATAAGCATCATTCTGAATTTGATATTCATCATTTCCAAGGATGTAGAGCTTGTCCTGAACAATATAAAGCTGATCAAAATTGAGCGGCGTAACTTTAGCTGCGTTGAGGAGATCCTGCTTATGCTCTTTCATTTCTCCCCAGTGCTGTTCATAACTCTGAAATACGGCCTCAAATTCCTTAGCAATATTCTTGTTGGATTCCATATTTTTATTTAACAGTTGAATGGCTTCGGATAAGCGTTGATTCGCATGTTCCACGGCACTTTGTTGTTTTTTATTAGCAAGTTCTTGCGCTTCAGCTTCCTTCTGCTTTGCCGCCAAGGCTTTACTCTGCTCTATTTCGTTTCGCAAGATACTCACTGTCTGGTTATAGTCATCAACAGTTGCAGCAGTGAACGAAGCAGGCAATAAACTTCCATCTTTTTGATTTGGGAAGTACAGAGTTAACAAACCCTTATCAAAAGTACCAGTTATCGTTGTCCCGTTTAGACTGCTGAAAATTCCACCTTGAAAATTCAGACTGATATTTTTGTCACTAACCACCCCTGTAAAGGGATACGATTCCGTTTCGATTTCCTCTTTACTTTTTGATGTTCGCTGCATCGTACCGTTTAACTCTTGCTCCTGCTCGGTCCAGCTAATAAAAAGCAAGCCTGTCTCTTCTGTAAATAAATAACCCTTTAGAGCATTTTCTTGTGGAATAGGCGTAGGTACAGGTGTTATTAAGGCGGTTACTCCAGAGGGGACTGTCGGTGCTTTTGAATCAGAAATCTTTTTAGGTTCGTTAGACTGACAACCAGCCAGTGTAATAATAAAGACTCCAACAAATATCATTTTTTTAACACCATGGCCACTCCTAGTCATTTCGTTGACTACTTGGAATATCATCTCTGACTCCAAAGAACTCATCAAAATTCAAAGAATTAACAGTTCTTTTATCAATAAAATCGAATACATCAAATACACCATCATGAGGAATGGCTACATATCTAAATGTTGGAACGAATAAGCTAACTATTGAATCATCGAAGATTAAATCTGCAAACTGAGGATTTACTATAAGTTTCATTTCACTTATTACATCAATCCCAGCATCATTAGGATTATCAATTATATTCATAAATGAAACGCCTAAAAAGTGTATGTAATTGCATTGTCTTAATCGAGAGATTACTTCAGTCATTTTATATCTTATCTCATCAGCCGACTCAATATTAATTCTCTCAGGCAAATCAATAAATGCTGCACCAATAGCTGGATCGGGAGTAGGTATTTGCTCAATTGAACTCCTGATTTGAGCGTTTGCTCTTCTCATATTATTTTCAACGGCCGTCCTAGTTGTACCAAAAAGATTTTTGCATTCTATAAATAACCGAGGCTCGACAAAATATTCGCACAAGCTTTCTTGTGTGACTCCTTTTGCATCCATATTACAAAAATATATTGTTTTATTTTGAGAAAGAGTAGAGCCAATATAAAACTCATAACATAAACTGTCGTAATCTTCTTCATTTTTAGCTGAAATTAAGTTTTGAACTTTCTCATCCCATGCCTTAGGATTATTTCGATCAAAATATTCCTTTATACCTCTTAAGTTTTGCATTGATTCCAGAGGAACAAGAATTTTTGCTAATCCTTTCATTAATTCTTGTGTTGCTTGTCCATCTGACTGAAGAACTTCCATCGTCTCATACCATGTCTTTCCGAAATAAGTTCCCCTATTAAAGCGATAATTTGTTCTATTGAAAATTTCCTTTGCAAGTACAAGTATCGAGTTCAATTGATCAATTAATTCTAAACGTCCTCTTTCTCTATCATCCATAGAAATACCTCTTCTCGTCAAAATGAGAATCCAAATATCAATTCAGATGCATTAGGATTCATGTTATTCAATATCTTCCACTTGCTCATCTGGTAAAATCGCAAAATTGTTGTTATCAATTTCCTGATGGATTATACGCTTCTTTAACATCTTACTAACGATCTTTGCTCGCTCCTCAAAAAACTTATTGTAATTATTATCCCATACTCCAAATTCGTCTAGATCCCCAATTAAATGAGTCTGCATTGTTTCTTGAAGTTCGGGGTTGGTCTTTTTAAATTTGGTCATATAACGTGAGGGTGCCAACGCGCCAATTTCCCTCTTATTTAAATAGTCATCAACAATTGTTATGTTAAGAATGTGGTTGATGTAGAATTCATCCTCACTCTTCTTTTTCAAATATGCCCTTGGGAAGAAATGATGATAATTTTTACTGTTGGCTTGCTTAAGCCAATAATTACTAATGTTTACCGTCGAACGATCCACGAAAGACTCGGGCTTATAATACGCATACAAGCAAAGAATCGCTTTAATAAAACTTCGTCCAGCACTAAATGATCCATTATCGATAAGAAACTTTTCCGATGTATTGATAGGCCAATCATATTTTGGTAATTCGCCGCTAATAATTTGGTCTATTTTTTTTATGTCTTGCGCGAGTTTGCTTTCCACCCCTGACGAATATCTCCCTGAAAGAGACACCCGCCAGAAGAAATCTTGGAGCTGCTTTTGAGTATCACCCGTTGGTTTATCAGGATGAATATAAAAAAAGTAAGCAAAAGGAACAATCAATGCATTATAAGGCAAAAGCTGAGAAACAGGTATGCGAAAAAATGATCTAAAATATTCAACGGCTCTATGAATAGCATCTATAGCTTTATCCCAAACTGCAATAAATTGATCTTTACTGAGCTTTAGTATAACCTTTTTTTGGCACTCCTTCTCAAGAATCACTGAAACTGTCTGAAGAACGATGGCATCTGAGATTGTTTCATAATCAAGCGGGCGTAATTCTTCAACAAGCTCTTTATATTTTTCGGATAAATCAAAGTTTTTTTCTACATCAAAAGTTTTTGCAATCATAATTTCAAATACAGACAAGGGCTTGCCACCAACATTTATTCTAGTGAAGATCTCTGTTGCAACATCTATAGGTGCATCTTTGATCAGAACAATGGAATAGCTATATGCTTCAATCCGTCTTTTATATTCTTCAAGAAGACGTAAATATTGAGAAGGATACTCAGCTAGTAAGGTCAATCCGCCATAAAGCAAATCAGCTAGCTTTATGTATGAGCCAGGTTCCTTATCTGTAACATCTAAGGTCACAATCTGGTCATCCTTGGACGCTGTCAAGTCTAGGTATATCGCCGAATAATCATCAGCTTTGTTAGCATCACGTTGAATCTTCGCCCCCTTTAAGCTTGCAAAGAGACTTGTCATTCGTTGTTGGCCATCTAATACAAAATTAACGTATTCTCCTTCGACTGGTTCTGGAAGAATAATGTTCCCCAAATTTCGAACAGATCTAAGTCTCTCTTTAGTTCTCCAAAAAATGAATGTTCCAATAGGATAACCTTTAACAATACTGTCCATCAATTGTGCTGATTTTTGAATATCCCAAACAAAATCACGTTGAAATTGTGGAATTTTTATTTGCCCGCTCTCAATCTCTGCAATGATCGAAGAGAAAGCCTTCGACTGTGGTTCTGGAAGCATCATTTGAATACACCCTCTGCCAAATTTATGTATGAATTTATTATAAAAACAAGAATTCATTGAAATTAATGAAAAAGCCAACCGAAACATCAAGCTATACATGTTGATGTCGTTTGGCAGATGTTTATATTTCAATTAAAGAAATATTTTAAATCGACTTCTCGTTTGGTCTCAAATTTCATCCTGTCTTTGTCTTTTTTTTCTCAATCTTCGGTTTTTCATTCATTATGACGGGAATACCAAGTGGATCAGCTACTAACATTAAATTATTAATTGTTCTATTAATTGTATCCAGTATGTATTTCATATTTTCTTCTTTGTACTTCTCTTCATGATGAGTAACTCTTTTCATTGGATCACCTAGCGGAAGGCCATTATAGAACATTTGCATGGTATATCCTGCTTCTGCTGTTTTTTTTAGTAGAGAATCAGATATATCCACAAATGGCTCATAAATGAGTGTAAACTTAGCAAAAGCCTTCTTCTCTCCTTCTTCCACTCCTTTTCGATATTCAATTTCCATAAGTGCTTTAATCTCTTCAGGTCCCTTATTCTCAAGTGGATTCCTTTTCATTGCAAACGATTTAATGTAAGTAGAACTAATTAAACCGATTATAAAGCTAATTATTATACTTAGGATTGCCACGGTTAACGACATTTTTTTACTCCTTTACATTATAAAAAATAGCAAATCGCTTAGTACTATTTTACTACGCAAAATCATAATCTTCCACATAATTCCTTCATTTACATGGAAAAAAGACATTTTCTCACTATTTATTTAAAACTTGCAATAAAGCTTATCTAGCATGATAAACTAGCTTGTATAAAGAAGATTAAAGAAGTCTTATCAACTGTATATTGAGACCAAACAAATTCCAACCAACGTATTCATTAGAAAATTTCTGTATTCACTATTTCTCTATAATTTTTGTTTTTATTTGGATAAATCTTATAGAAAGAAGGTTCACTTATGTCTCACCATTCGTTATCCTTTTGCCTTAATTGCTCTATGCAGCTCACAATGGAAAACAAAGGGTCTGACCAATATTGCAGCGCGTGTATATCGATTTGTGATAAGTCATTTCAATCGTTCAGATCTCAGTTAGATTCAAACATACGACTTCACCTAGACAACGTATCAAGTCACGATTTAACCATTACCGAAAGAATGTTCTTGCATAGATCAAATATAGAACTCGCCAATTTGTATCGGGATTATATCTTTCCCTTTGTGACATACCATCAATATCAACTGAAGTATATACATTCATCAAGACTTTATCTAGAGCTTGCAATACATGGCGACTCATATTCAGACCTCTCAAGTATGGATATCTACCGCTATAATTGTGAACAGGACAATGTAACTCCAGACAAGGAAATTCCCTATTGGAACTGGATAAATGAAATAACCATTCTTATTAACTGTGACGTCAATGAAGCAGTTGCCGCTGTTACAGAATTATTAGAACAAGGCCTATTAGAACTAACTATCAGGAAGGGATTTACTTATTTTTTGATGATACCTCAAACATTAAAAAGAGGACCTAACTACTCCCCAGATCGTATGAGAGAAAATGCAAATTCTGATGGGATGTGGAGAGAGTAGTTTGTTGATCCTTTGACTTATATAGTCGAAAGTCTCCCTATGATAGGAATATAGCAAAGAGGTAATTTACAAATGATAACAAGTCAATTTAGAAAATTAATCAGACAATATCTAGCGCCCGCATTACATGAAGTTGGTTTTTCAGGAACTGATTATCATTTTGTTAAAGTTGACAACAACCATGTAATACACACTATTGTTATCCAGGCTGATAAGTATGGTGGCTCTTGCGTTGTTGAGCTAGGGGTTCATTTCGATTTCCTTCCAAACCCTTTGGGGGAATTAATTCCTGCCAAAAAAATAACCGTCTATGACTGTGAATTTAGAACTCGCATAGTTCATGAGTTAACCTGGTTTCAGTCAAATGTTCTACGCAAAAAGAAAAGTGAAGCTTGGTTTCGATATGGCGATACAGAAGATGAGTCAGTGGCTGTAGTACATAAAATGAGAGAAATGATTGTTCGTCAGGGGACAATGTACTTCGCTCAATTCAATGATTTTCCTCATATAATAACCTCAATAACAACGAACGAGTTATCTCACCGTACGAAGTTACTGGACGCCTATGGAGCGCCTTTGGATTTAAGATTAGCCTTGCTAATCGCACGTACACATGCTTTTCTCGGAAATACGGTAGAAGCCGCCAATTTCGCTCATCGGGGACTTGAAAACATCGGTAACGTAACAGGGCTAATTCAGGACTTCACAGAATGTATCGATTAAAGTATTAGGTAGATTAACGATCCCACGAGGAGGATGGTAGTGTTCTCACTAATTGAAGATTTTCAATATCGAGAAAGTTACTTTATTACTGGGAACCCTTGGTTACCAATAATTATTATTAGTATTTTAATTATTTCCATTGTATTTATCTTTAAGCTACTAAGAAAGAAGCGTTGATTAACTTCAGATGCTATTGACCTCCCATGAAAATCAAATCTAACAGACAGGATTGGTTGTACGTGAACCCCATACATTACGAAATCATAAAGAAGAATCTTACGATATCTTATAATGACAACGTGTTCGAACGGATATTACAATATGAAATTAAGCATCAAGTGGACCAATTAGATGTCGTAGAAGAACAAATCAACAGCTTCATTTATAAACAATATGGGAAGTCTTATGCTTCCTTTTTTTCAGATCAAAGCACAAAACTATTAAACAATGTACTCTTCCATACCTACAACTTCCATAAATATCACAAAAAACATTTCCGATATGAAGAAAATCTGACAGCTATGCTGCTTAAGACCGATTTACAAAATGTCGATTCTTCTTTTATCCGTTTGCCGTTTCAAAGCATCTATATTTCCGTACCTAAAAACAGCTTTAAATTAACCGCTGAGCAGAAGCATTTCTATGTAGAAGGATTCTATATTCACGAAGTAAACTTGGCTACTTTTGAAAGGGATCAAGTGATTAAAGAACTTGGTAAAGGGATTACTAAATTCATACGAATCTTAACTGTACTCACCCCTGTAGGCAGTGAAGCCCTCCCTTCAATTGAGGACTACAACTACATCACTCTCAATTTACGATTTAAACGTGGCAACGTATTTGAACAGTTGGAAGAGAACTATAATCGAGCAGGACTGACAAATTTTGCAGATCAAGCAACTGAAATCTTTTCATTTGTCATCAACGCTATTTTTTATTTGAATTCGTCATCACAAGAGGTCGATTACATCGAACTGAAGCAGGAAGTGGAGCAAGAGAAAACAGACGACAATCGTTCAACTAGAACTTCAAAAATCCCTTATTACGCCGTTGGGAAAACCATTGTGATTTCAAAACAAGGCGGAAAGCCTGCTCCTGAAAACAACATGGTTCAGCAAGGCACAGATAAAATTCTTGATAAGCAATGGCTCGTTCGAGGTCACTGGCGTAACCAAGCGCACGGCGAGAAGCTCTTGCTTCGCAAGCTCATTTGGATTCAGCCTTATTTAAAGGGAAATCTTCAACAGCCCTTACTTCATACTGATTATTGGGCAAAGCCATAAAACTAAGAGAACTTGAGGAGGCTATTTTTAATGCATAAATTTGAAGAAGAAGACGAATATCATGAAGGTGATTACGGAAAAAGAATATGTGATTTTTGCGGTAATGAGGTAGATTGGACCGAACCCGTTACCGATATTGATGAAAATGGAAAAGAATTTGAGCTGCGTTCATGCTTGATGTGTTCTTTTGACGGAACAGGTATTGCTAGCAGGGAAGAAATTCAAGCAATGATGGATCAAATGAAGAAGGACAAATGAAATAAATTATGAAGAACGGAAAAAATTAGTTCAATGGCAACAGCGGTTACCAAGAATTGGGTAATAACTCCTTGGTGGCCGCTTCTTCTTTTTGATGAAACAACCCAGCTTAACTTATTGAAGAGTATCCTTTCGAACAATTTGTACGTTCGTACGCAAATAATACCTGTCGTTACTATGAAGGGACAATGCGCTGAAGCTAGTTATTATTCGGTTTTTCTCACATAGATGATTCCCCATCCATATGTCTACAGGTGCGCCAATTGTAGCTCAGCATCTGTAATGATTCGTTTAGTCATACTTTATCCTCCATCTCTAATGCGCTCCATTTCCCGTTTAAGCCTTTATTAATCTTGTCCTAAAACCCTTTATGCATGAACACATAGACGTCTATAGAGCAAACAAGTAGACATAACATTAAGTCCAATGTCTTCCCTGGTATAACCTTCTGGAAGTTTTTATAAATCAGAAGCAAAATATACATTTCATCACATTTCGTGATCAACTTTAATTTACTGGAACAGTAATGATATGCTTGCCATCTATATCACTTCAGATGGCATTGATTTTTTAAAAGCTACATTCTAACCCATACCTAAAGTGAAACCCGCTAAGCTTGGCTTGCGGGTTATTTACTATATTTATAAATTTATCTCTTTCCTTTATTTCTTTTTATTTCGTTAATAATTCGTTCACCTAAATCAATGTTCGAGAATTTTTTCTTGTTAATCTCTTCTATATCAATGTATGTAGCTATTGTTTTCGAAGAATCACTAATAGTCACAAACACAAACTTAGCATCAACTTTTAATGGATCAATCTCACAGTGAATATTATAATCATCGCCTAGAATTCGTTGAATTTCTTTTACGGTCACTAAAACATCTTCTTTCGTATATCTTGGCGTTGCATCTAAATTCAATTCATTCACTAGTTCATTCACTAGGGTTGATAATATTTTAGAATCTTTCATAATATTAGCTCCTTTGCTAAAACAGGATAATTTTAAGTATTTACTAAAATAATATCATAATAATAAAAAAGGCAGTGTGATAATAATGGCAAAGTGTTATACAGAAACATTGGTACATTTAGTAATGAGCGACCCTGAATTCGTGTACATGAAGAACTTATTCGAGATTCTATTGATTACTGAAAAAATGCCTTCGGGATCAATCATGGATACAGAATTCTTAGATTTTGTAAAATCCATTAATGCTTCTTTGAAGACTAAGTATTAAAAATCCCTGAAAAAATTTGCTGTTCATTTTTTTAGTTTTCATTAAGAAACTTTTTTAATGAATTGATAAGGATGTACCGTATAAGACAATTTTGAGCATAATGTATTACACTAATAAGGAAAAATTGATCGTTGGAAAAAGCGGCGCCAAAGACTTAGGCAGTAAAGTCTTTGGCGTCGCTTCTTCTAATGAATCGACTCAGATTAACATATTGAAGGACATCCTTACAGACAATCTGTGTGTTCGGCTGTAGCTGTTTTCATTTGATATTCCTAAAATAGAGGATATCCTATCCATATCTCTACAGGGGCCACAATTTAAAATTGCACCTTTCAGATTATTATCCTTTGTGGGATGAATCGCTCTTTGCGCCTTCAGTAAACCAGATTCTTCACGTGCCGTCTAGAAGCCCTCTTTAAAAAAACACGTTAGTTTACTTAGGTCCCACTAACAACCATTCTTTAAAAAGCCTCAGCGCAGATATCGTTGTAATTAATTTATATGCATCTATTTTACTCCACGCTGATGGATTATCCCTCCCATGAAGAACTCTGTTTCTATTTATTAAGTTCGAACGGGAGTTATTAAATGGTCTATTCTTAAATAAACTATTTTCTAGGAGATAAACAATGGATGACCCAATGATATTATCAAAGCTTGTTGTTTCATCTTTTTCTTTAAGTTTAGGCCGTATAACATTAATGAGTCTCCATCCAATATCTTCGGTTTGACCAATGTTTTTAAGCTCATGCTCAATTGCTGTTAGCAGTGATGGAATACAGACTTTAAACATATTACTTTCAATGGATTCAAAACACTCCCGATAAAATTCTTCCCAATCCTTATTACTTGAAGAGAGAATATACTCCTTCTCATTTTTATACAAGCTTAAACCATTCGCTTCGAAATACTCTAAAAATTGTTTATCCTTACTATTCTGAATATCTGCAGTTCCGCCAATCCGTCTATATACAGGTAGAGACATACAAGCTGAAAGACACCAGCCATACTTCACATTGCTAACACATTCCTTTGTCAAATTTGTATAGAATTCTCCCAAATCATTTTCGGGGATCTCAGGAATATCAATTGTGGGTATCTCTAGTTGTTCAATTAGTTCAAACATCTCCTCTAAAACTTCCAATAATGGTAGAATATCCTCTAATTCTTGCGGCACCTTATCTTTAAAAAACTTATGTAGAGGTCTTGGCCATTTAGCAAGTGTCTGTGACGTCCCATTCATTTCATTGGAATCCTTTTTATTTAAACTCATCGAAATCCCTCCATCTCTTACTTCTACTCCAAAAATACTACAAATCTGAAGTAGCCGACCCCAACCCAAAAATCGCTTCCTTCAAATTTCCGCTTATGTCATCAGGCAAATAAATAAATGCTTTCATTTAAGTTGCCTCAATCAGTAACACATAATCAATATCAGCGTTCCTTTATTATCACGTCTAGCTGCGTCGGAATACAGGGCAGAAGTATTACGAAGTCGTGAAAATAAAGTTGCGCTCATGAATTTTATGCTCTGAAAATAAGTTAATTGACTCACTACACCAATAGTTTTAATATGCCCTAACGTTAATTCGAAAAATTATATTTAGCTATATTCTTCACCTGTTTGTTCTCATGCATTGTCTCACTCAATAGAAAAGAATCTATAATTAATGGCAGATTTTTTTGCTATTTAGGAAGTAAAATTGAAAAGAAAATACTAGTCGGAGGTTATGTTATCATGGACAAAAAACAAGAACCATCTATTGAGGAAATTATCATCCCTCATTTGGAGCAAGCAAAAAAAATGCTTGCAAACAGAGAACAGGAAAATCTGAGTCAGCTATTGAGTGAAGTAATTGATCTTTTGCAGGATCACAAAGCACAAATTGAGCACGGAGCGCTTAGAAACACAGCTTATGCCGATCTGCTCTTTCGCTATTTGCCATGTTTCGTGACTCCAATCATCATTACAGGGGAAGGAGAAATTCATAACGGCACCTGCTTTTTTGTGGAACTCGAAGACAAATGCATTGCCATAACAAATCATCATGTGGTCCAATTTTGGCGAGATCTTCGAAAAGAAGGAAAACCCGCAGGTTTTCAAATTGGCGATCTGATTCACAAGGAAAATCTAGAAGAGTTGATCCTTGGAGATTCGGATTTACTTGATCTTGCCACGATACTAATTACCCGCGATATTAAAGAAGAACTTACGCAAAAAGGAAAGCAGTTCTTCCGTTACCACCATACACGTAACGCTGAAGTGGGAGATCGAGTGTTTGCTTTAGGCTGGCCAGGCGTCCTGCGAGAAGACGAACATGATGAGTACCAATCCACCTCTTATTTTGTCGCCATCCAGGGAGAGGTGATGGATGCGACCGACCGTAAGTTGGTTGTGAGTATAGCGCGGGAAAATTGGGATAAACGCATGGGGGAACGGGAACTAGAAGAGTTGACTGAATTTGGCGGAATGAGCGGCGGGCCTATCTTCCTTTTTGTCGACGGTGTGCTCCATCTGGTTGGGGTGATCTTTCAAGACCTGGGTAAGGGCGGTCTATGGGGAGAGGGACTTCAAGCCGTTCATGCTCATTTCATAAATCCAGATGGCTCTATTGAGGAGTTATGATTGGAATGACCAATGTCCGTGAAAAAGACCTTGAAAGTACTATAGAGTTATTCCCCTATTGGAAACATTAGCTTTATGGAAACAGCGGCGACCAAGACTTAAGCATTAAGTTCATGGTCACCGCTTCTTTTTTGATTAGCTTATTAAGCTATCGGCACATGTTAGTCCAAAACCAACCTTTTTCTTTAAAAATTACTCTCTCATCTGTATTGAATTTCAATCTTCTTTATTCTTGTACTTGCTCATCATGAACATCCAACACAGTGTAATTTCATGGTAATATATACCTAGAAAATGAATCATAACAAAAAGGAGTATTGTCTGCATATGATTCCTACACATGTTTATTTAGAAAAGTTTGGACTTCACGGAATTGTCCGCATCTCCACCCGTTCATGGACCACAGGTAACCGCCCAATTGAAAACGATCGGACTGAAGAATTCGTGGTAGCAAAGCGCGGCAAGCAAACACTACGTCTTACCGTGAATAGTCTACTTCAAGGTGACGGCCAGCGGGATTCCTGGGCCAAAGAAGAATCGCTGAGTAAGGATGCATATGAAGAAATGGTACGCGAGCATGGCATAGTTGACAATGACCTCTTTTATCACCACTGGAACGGACGAGAGCAATTGAAGAAAGACTTGCAAGCAGCCGTCGAGCGGCGGTCCCTCGTTGTAACCAGTGCAATACCCTCATGGAAATTAAGGCAGGGAGGTACGGTTATTTTTGGAGTTGCCTCGGATTTCCGAACGCTTGCATGGGAAGCAAGGATTTGATAGCTGCTGATTACAGTCCTTCGCACGCGATTCGCCTTAAACTGCAAGAAAGTGAAGCCTATTTACGAGAGCATTAAGAAAATGGTTCTCCCAAATACGAAACTCTATTTTAAATTTGCTTTATCTAAGTCTACATTTCTCTTCGAATATGCACTCTGAACTACAGTGTATATCCAACAACATTTTCAACAAAAAAAGTATATATTAAGTATTCATACGAATAACCCATTCCCTAATGTTGATAGCTCTAAGATTTAATTCCATAAAATCAAAAGATGATAATCCAAACTGGATTAACAATGGACGTTTAACGGCTTTGAGTGAGTCATTACGTTAACGGAAAACATTATCTCAACGGTAACAGCAGCGACCAAGACTTAGGCAGTAAATTGTTGGTCGCTGCTTCTTCTTTCGATAAACAAACCCAGCTTAGCTTATTGAAGTACACCCTTACGGATAGAAAATAAAGTATAAATTGTCAGGGCCTTAAACTTACGGGCAGGATAGTGTAATCTCTGATTTGATTCTTAAGATGGTTTGCACCTATTAAGAGACTTACGCCATCGCTCTTGCTGGTATCATTAGTTCTTGCAGTTCTGACACAACAAGCCTCAAACCTGTAAATAAACGCTTAAATAGTAGAAGTACGATTTTATATTCCAAACCAAGCTTTAGCTTGCTGAAAGCAGCTGCGTTAGCAAGGGGCGTGGTTCAAAACCACCTACCTTCAGTAGCCTCCCTTTTAGTCGGCTTTAGCCGAAATCACTCCATGGTGGTTTAGCCCACCAAAAAAGAATCTCCATCCTTTAGGATGGAGTGGTTCAGTGGATTTCAAATAACAGTGAAATGGATTATCGCGAATAAATTAGTTGAGTTAAAGGGAGAAATTTGCATGCATGAAGTAAATAAACGGTATCAATCAGTAAAAGTAAGCTATTTGTTAATGCTCAAGTGGTTTATTTTTGGGGCTATATCCGTAGAAATAAGTTTTTGTATTATTAATTTCATGAAAGTTTTGAACAATAATTTAATCCAACTTAAATATGAATGGACTTTCTGGCTGCTCGTGGCCCTCTATAGCTTTTTATTAATAGCATTCTCAAAGGGAATGGGCAAAAAAGCCGCTAGTATATTGCGAAGTAAAAGGATAGATCTTCTCATTGTAACTTTATCGGGATCTTCTTCAATGTTTCTTATTGGCGGAGTCGGAATAGAATTCATTGAAGAATGGCTTCACTCCGTTCCTTGGTTATATTTAACATTAGTTTCAACACTTCCAATCGTATTTTACCTTTCGAGAGTTATTCGTGTACTTCAAGTCAATAAAGAATCATCTAAGAATCGGAGCAAATCACTTTTTTTGAGTGATAGCGAGGGGAAAATAAAAAGTGATGATGCCTTTGAAGTTTATGATACCGCAGAAAGATTTGCAGAGCGGGTATACAATCAAGGATCTCCCGAAAGTTTAGTCTTTGGGATTGATGCTCCATGGGGGACTGGTAAATCAACTTTTGTTAATTTATGCAAAGGAATTTGGGGTGAGCGTTTTAAAAATAATATTATAGTATATACCTTTGACCCCGTTAAACATGAAAACAACGATAATCTAATGGAAAAGTTTGTGAATGGTCTTGTAGAAATAATAAGAAGTAATTTTTTTGCGCCAGAACTCGAATCGTTGCTAGCAAAATATGTCCAGTTATTGAACGATTCAAAGTTAACATTCTCTATGTTTAATCTAAGATTCGGGATACCGTTTGGTAAAGCATCCGTTGAAAATATTCTTGAGAAATTACAGATCGTCTTAAGTAATATAGACAAGAAAATCATTATTGTAATTGATGATATAGATCGACTTAATTTCTCAAGTATCAAGGAAGTATTGTTCGTTGTTAAGAAATCATTTTCTCTTCCAAATATCTCATATGTAATGTGTTATGATACTGAAAATATTACAGCGCTGGAACAGCATAAATTAGATTCCGAGAAAATTATCGAGTTTCTTGAAAAGTTTGTTAACATTAAAATCAGTCTTTATTTGGATCATAAATTGTTGTTACAGTATTTTACTGAGAATAAGGATGAAACGTTAGATAGAAACTTACTTAGCAACCCTAAATTAGTGTCCAAAGCTGTAGAAGGTCTTAAAGATATTTTTGATTCTAGTGATTTTCATTTATACATTCCGTTTATTGGTGATGCAAGAAAATTAAAGAGGTTAGTAAATATAATTGTTATGCTAGAGGTAGAGAAACTAGATTTTTCAAACTCAGATTTTGATAAACATGATCTCATTCATTTACTGATGATTTATATGAATTATCCTAGTATATTTAGAAAAATATATTACACTGAGTCTCAAGGTAAACGCGGGTTCTTTTCAATTTCAAAAAATTCTTCAAGTCGTAAGGATAATAAATATACAAACTCTACAATGTACACGGAGTATCTAAAAGGTCTGAATAATAACCAGCAGTTTATTTTAAATCAAATATTTGACGCCGAAAAACGATTAGGTTCTGAAAGGAACATATCGGAGGAGAAAATTACATCTTATGCTTGTTTTAATGGAACAAAACACAGTACTAGTATAGGGAATCTTGAGCGATATTTAAACTTAATAATAAAATTGTCAAAGCCAATTCAAACCGAACAATATAAATTCTACGTAAACTTAAAAGATGAAATTTTAAGTGAATTAAGTATATCAGAGATTTTTAGTCGTAAAGAGTTTTCATTCTCTAAGGGTGAAGAACGTCATGAACAGTTATGGAGAGTATTATTGAATACAAGTGCGAACAGTTTTTCTTTAGAGAAATCAAAAGAGATCCTTCAATATGCAATAGACTCAATTAATAATTACTCTATATTAAGACTACAAAAACACGGGATAGGATTACGAGCAAGCTGGATTCAATACACTATAGTAAAATTGTTGGACAAGTTAGGGTGGGCAGATGACGCAGGAACACATTGGAATAATTCGGATTTAAATGTAATCGGGATTGCAGAGTGGATATTTGGAGAAAAACAATACAAAAATGCGGGGATATTGGATCTACTAGCTGCCGAGGAAAAAGGGGTACTTGGGTTATATGATCTGTTAACATTTCGTCTATATTGCTGCTCAGATCGAAATGAAGATATTTATAACTTAACAAGATCTCTATCTAGACATGGAGGAAAGCAAAATCCCACTTCGGGTGAAGTTAGAAGTATTGTTATTGGAGAAATGCGAGAAATTTCTCAGCATATATTTCAAATATTTAGATCTCAATATATTGATAAAGGTAAGAATATCTTCGAAGAGGTTTTGGAACTATCTTTAGATGAATCTTGCAGTAGATCGACTGATTATATTAAATTAAAAGTTCCATTTAACATCTTGGATAAAGAATTAAATAAGTTAAAATCAGAACTACTTTCATTTATGCTTTATCAATTAGGTAGTATAAAAATTGGTAGCGGGGTTCCATGCGGTTATTATGATATTAAAGGGAATAAGGATCTGCATGAGATTAACATGGAAATGAATAATTATCTCTTCGATTTTTGTTTTAACACACAGAACTCTGAAATGGCTACCGAATACTTCTTATATTATCTGTTTTTAAACTATACAACAGCTTACGGATATACAACTAAACACACTCCAAGCATTGAAGATTTTACTAATGTACTTAATAGAGATCGAATTATTGATTATTGGAAAAGTAATAAGGATGAAATTAAATCAAAAAAAATTACATGGGGCAGTGATTTAATTACAGGTAATAATTATGAAAGAAAGTTTACCGATTCTATAGCGGTTACTTATGAATTTCTAGATAAGTTATTAATAAATAGTGAAGGTCTGAATGAAATTAAAGATACCAATGAGTTTAACTGAAATGGATGAATCGATTAAGGTATAACGTGCATTACTCTAACAGGAAACGTGGGTTCAATGGAAACAGGCGGCGACCAAGACTTAGAAAGTTTAATCTTGGTCGCCGCTTCTTCTTTTGATAACTCCCCAGCTAAACTTATTGAAGAGCATTCTTACGAACAATTTGTACATTCGAACGCAAATAATACCTGTCGTTACTTTGAATCGATGATGGGCTGAAGTTGGTTATCATTCGGTTTTTCTCACAAAGATGATCCCCCATCCATATGTCTAAAGGAGCGCCAATGAGCATTAAACTTTTTAGTTCGGCGTCGGTTGTGATGATTCGGTTTTTCATTAATAAGACTTCCTTTCTAATGGGCTCCACTTCGCGTATAAGCAACTAAATGTCCTAACCACATAAAAGCTTTATATATGAATGAAAACGCGTCTGCTGAGCAATTAAGCGGGCTTCCTTTTATGTCCATGCTCCCTTAGCTATAATCAATCTCGATGTTCAAAAGTAGCGCCATAATCCTTCGTTTTTTCATTGCTAACTTTCTATAACCGAAACAACCCGCAGCAGTTAGAATATTAAATCTGACTTAATGAAAATAAAAAGGCTGCCTTTGTTTATCTGACAGAGTTCTGAAGAATTCTTTAAATTTTGGCTGACAAATAACCAATGTGAATTTACCGCTCTTGTGAGTGTACGATTTGATACATAAAGGATTATAAGCTTGGTATGTCTTTCCTTACTAACCATCCATGCACCATCGTTACAGGGCGCTTTATGGAACTAGAGAGAAGCATTAGTTTAATGAAAACAGCGGCGACCATGACATGGGTAATAAAGTCTTGGTCGCCGCTGCTTCGTTAATGAATTAGTTATTTTCTTCTTGCTGAAAAAACTTACTTACGAAGTTTTTTCTCTGAGTTTAAGTTATTTAGTAATAAAATTCACGAGAGTTCTGATAGCGATAATCATGTCATCATAATCCGTCTTACCATCTTTAAGAGCCACATTTAGTCCTAAAACTTTTATTCTTTGCATGTTAAGTTTTCTTGCTTTCTCAAAAGTGGGATTAGCCAAAACAATGTAGTGGTGGCTTTTTACAATTTCATTTAAATTCGTGTACAAGTCTACAAAGAATTTGACATTCAACGAAAATCCAAGATATAGTAAAGGACGGCTCGTTATAATGTGGTTTAATTTATACACTAATCCACTATCTTCGTACAACTTTGTATAATCTGCGGCAGAAACAATCATAGTATCTTTTCGTTTAATATGCCCATGGATGTGCAGAACTTGACTACTTTCATCAAGCAATTCTCTAAGATTGTCTACATCGTTTAAGCATAATGGTGCTCTATAATCTACCGAGTAAGATAGGAATTTTTCTAAAAGCAAATCATAATTCGTTGTAATATATAAATTCGAATTGAGCTTAATCACATCATAAAAATTATGAAGTTCTTCATCGACACCAGACTTTTGTTCGCTCTCAATGATTTTTATAATGGCATCTTTAATTTGGTCATCGTCATTTAGATAAACAGACCATTCTTTTAAGTAGTCCAATGCTTTTAATAAGTCACCTTGTTTCGTATAGTCCAAATACGTTTCTTGTTGGTTCGACTTTGAAAACATTGGATTAAATTTTTCAAGTAGCTGAGTCCAATTGGGAAGGCCCAACGGAACGGATAATCCTGAACCTATAAATGGTATGATTTTTGATCGTTCATTTTTCACTAAATCAAAGTTCTGCTGATACTCTTTTAGCAAATACTTATCTTCAAAATATTGTACGATTTCTAGTCGTAATTTATTTACGCAATCCTTGTCAATTTTATACTCACTATGATACTCGTGCTGAAAATCATTTGAAATTTCTTGACCGCAAACAATACATAAATCGGATTTGTTATTTGCTGACCATACAAGTTCATCATCATCCATGCATTCATAAATAACTTTTTCAGTAGAGTTTGAAATTAACCACTTATTTAATTCATCATATTCTGGACGATTCAAAAAACTCTCAAACATAAAACTGTCATACGTATTATCTGCTCCCTCATCTAGAAAACGCTCAATTTCATAAATGTGCTGATTAGTAATCTCTGTAGCTATTAAGGTTTGTAACGACATTATGAATAATCTCCTTATTAAATTGACGATAAGCGATAAGCGTCACTTTGAAATATTTTTTCCTGGCTTCAATTGTGGTTTGAACAACATCTAGATTAGATTTGTCGTTATGATCTACGAACCATGACATCGACCATTTTTCAAGATACTTTGTATTTTCAAAATCCGTTAACAGACTATAAATCGTGTCAGAGTTTGCAATACATCTTGTTGCCCTATTGGTACCAGTAGAACTTCTATTGGATTTTGCATTTTTATAAGATATTTTTGTTGGATATCCAATCATATCCAAAGACCGTGCTTTTATTCTCATATCATCTTCTTCGTAATTATTCATAATAAAAATGCCTAACATTAGCGCTTTAACCTTTTCTTTAAAATCATTCATTTGTGTAGCATTCGCGGGCTTCTTTCCACTCTTAATGTGTGCAGCAGCCTTTCTGCCAAACAAGTCTATATCGGATTTTGTTATGCTGTTAATATTTTTTCTGTCATCATCAATAAGTTTATTGAATAGTTCTTTGCAGTAATTGGACATCCCCTCTTGGTCTTGCTTAAACTCAAAATTCGCCTCAATACTTAAAGGTTCAATAATTTTTTTCAGCATGTACGTATGGAATGCACTAGGGCTTGTTATTTTATCGTCTTCATCCTCATCAAACATATTAGCGGTGTGTTTATTCAAAATCAGGAAATATCCTTCTTTAAAATTTATCTCTACACCACCCAGTAAATACTCATTCTTGGTGGATTCAACTTTTTTCACCACTCGTTTTCGATATATATTTTTCCCAACTAAGAATCGCATGGTTTGAATGATACCATTCTCTTCTGTGTAATCAAACCCAGCAATAAAATGGCCACCATCAACAGTGACATTTATCAAATCCATAAGATAAAAATCTTCGGCAGTGATCATTTCTTGAACGGGAACAGAAAGATAGCTTTTAAAACTATCAATTACCCGTTCTGCTCGTTTCAGGAATAATTGTTTCGCTGGTTTAATTGGAGACTTAATTTTATGGATATAGATATTGGTCAATCGCCCATATAAAATATGTTCAAACAGGAGTTCATTGATCCATTTTCTATATGAAGGTTTCTTAGCAATCAGTTTCTCATAATACTTATCAAAACCAACTGTAGAATCGGAGTAGCCCAGTTCATCAACAATGATTTCCTTGAACATTTCTACATCAATGTATTCTAAAAATTTGTGCCCATTAAAGACGTAAATTTTCTCTGCCTCCATAGCCATCCCCCTCTACTATGCATAATTATCTGTTGGCCTATAAACCAATTTAAAAATAGTTTTCATTAGAATGGATAAATTCGACATTTTACTTTCAAATCCTGCAAAATGATACTTTAATATCAAACGAGTTTAAAATAGTTTTTCCTTAGAAAAAATGTACAGTTATCACGCATAAAATACTCATCACCAATTTTTATTGTTAGATTATTATAAGAATGAATACATCCAATGGAATCGGGTTTGTCTAATATCCATGCTTCCACTTCTACAGCAGACATAATGCAATTATCAATTTGTTGGTTGGTTAGAATACGAATACGATTTTTATTATTTTTCATTTCCATTCTCTCCTTTGAGATAAAAATAAGCACCGCTAAATATACATGGTTTACCCATGGATATTCGACGGTGCTTCCGTTTTAAAAGTATTCAATTAATTTAAGAATAATCAATTCCAAATCTACTGTCAACAAATTTAGATTGAGAAGTTATCTATTTATTCGAAGCTCTGCCTCTATTGCAAAGCATATCGGGTAAAGTGAATGAAAATCATTATGTTTACGTGCAAGATTAGGAATCCAATAGCGACCGTGTGCAAGCCAATGCCGATAAGTTAATAGGCTTTTGTAGTCTGAGAATATATGTAAAACCCCAGGTTTAACTTTTTTCCAGCTCTCCAAAATATGATCCTCCAAAGATACTCTTTCTTTATTATCACTATATATTTTAAGAAATAATCGATCTAAATCACTTTTTCCTCTTTTATTCACGCGCTCATCAAAATCAACTCTCAGGCTAGCTTCAGTAGCGGCAAGTAAATTAAACGTAGAGAGACGGTCAAGTTCCGCCTCCCGAGAAATAAAAATTTCTTCAACTTCCCTGGGAGTGAGGCCAATAAACTGATTTGAAATAGGCTTAACTCCATTAAGTACATTTTGCTTCAATAATCTTAGCGACTCTAAAGAATCACTAAAATAGTTAGAGACCTCTTCTAGAGTTAGCTCGTCATGTGAACGCCTTAGCTTTGTCATCCACTGATCACCTTCATTAGGTTTTCTTTGAATGTTTCTACATTCACTTCAATATAATGAAGCTTTGGGGTGCGTATCATGAAATGCCACACCTGTTCTTCTGCTGGCTGAACAACTGGACTCTCTGATGCTGGAAGTTTATCAAATGGTGATTGCACCTTGAATTTGGGACCTCCTGAGTTTGTCAAGAGAAGAACAGCTTTCCCGAGAGGACCGTCCATATCAATGCGTCCCATGGCACCGATGATATTAATACCGATAGGAGTAAGCGTCACTCTAGACCTGCCGATTTGGATGATCATCTCGTCTACTTTATAACAGTATCCCTGAACACCGCTTAGTAGTTCTTCAAAGATGTCTCGTTTTTGTATGGTCAATTTAGCGGAACCCTCATCAACGTATACTTCTAATGCTTCTCTAGCAATTTTGTAGATCTCTTCAATCTGTCTACTAAAATCCTCGACTTGTTTTTCCGCGTTTTCAGGAGAAACTTCTTCTTGTTGAGATTTAATAAAATCATCAAAATCCATTGTATAAAACTCCTTTATTATGGTTATTATTCTTCGCTTAATTATCATTTCTAAGTATTAGTTGTTTTTAGGGAGAGTATGTTGACCCGCCATGATTGCAGAATTACCTTCCAGTTCATTAATAATTTCGTCAGCATGATCATAATATTTTTCACTAAGTTCCAATCTTTCCAGTTGTAACTTATCATCCAAAAACTTATGTTTCACTTCAAATTCAGTAAAAATATCAGCCCATGTTCTTACGTAAACTTTATATTTTTTTATTTTATAAACCAATCCGCGTGATCGCTCACCGTGGTTCATAACATTCTCATATAGGTTTTCAATGAAACCTGACTTATCTGGTTTATTCCCAATCAAAATGAACTCCCACTCCATCTGTGACGAATTAAACTCTTCTTGGTTCATGATTACATCCAGATAGCTTATAACCTGATCATATTGCTTCTTACCTAAGGGTACAGAAGGATGCTTTAATTCCACTACAACGTTACGTACTTTATCAATTTGTTTGTCCCATCTAACCATAAAAATATCCATTTCTTTACGTTTGTCCACATGCTCAATATGCCCATCGATCTCTTTCCCCGTTAGCAAGTGAACATGCCGACGTAATGCTTGCTCAAATTTAGGCTCTGCTGCTGTTACTAGGTGATATTGTTCCCCAAATATCCAATAATGTTTTTCAACAAATTGCTGTACATGCTTCACTTCATTTGCCATCAGTTCTTCATCATATACAATCTGCTTTAATTCATTTATGGCCTTGTATCGATCTTGTATCAATCGAATGGTCTTTATTACATTGGTTAGCCTTGTTTTCTTCAATACATCTGCTAATTCCGTTCGTTCGTCACTGTTCAGTTCAACTATTCCATTCAAAATATCAAAAAGGCGCTCTTGCTCACCTGAATCCATGATGAGATCCAAGAAGCGAACAAAGGTCTTCTTCTGCTCCACATTCAATTTAGAGAAAAGTTTAGGTTCTACTTGATACAACTCACGTATTAGTTCTTCTAATTCATCTTGTCTTGCCTTATCCCATGAGTTATTACCATACTTCGGGAATGCCTCAACTACTTTCAAATCTTTAATAATGGTATCTGTATATTCCTTTAAAAATGGCTTGCGTTTTTCTTTTAGAAATTTGTTAAGGTTCTCGATTAAAAATTTATATTCATCCGAATTTTGATCGTATCCAAATAAAGCGATTTCCGCTGGTTGAACCTCTCCAAAATGGAAATCGTTAAAAATTTGACTTTCAATAAATAGGCTATGATAAAATGTATCTCCCTTGTTGTTGAATCGAGTGTTGATTTTATGCTTTTCATTTCCTAATTGATCTAAGAAATAATATTTAGAATATTCTAAATTCATTCGTTCTTCCCAACGCACATATTTCACTTTAAATTCAGTATTGGTTGCATCATACCTGACCGTAAAAAACTCTAAATCCCCAACTACCCTAGAATAATCAAGTCGTTCTCCATTGATTGTTATTGCGAAGGATTTATCCGCATTAAGTTCTAGAAACCAACCGAATTCTTTACATAAGAACCTTTTTAAATCAGCAAGATTAAAATCTTTATATGTAATACCTTTCAAAAGCACGCATGTACCTGTTCCAGCCGAAGTTAGCTCGGGAGTAGACGTTTCATATGTATCTAAACTGTTTTCATTGACGGTTATTACATAACGCTTTATTTCTTCTCCATCTAAGTAGGTAGTAATCCATTGTGCCTCGGAACAGAAACGATGAAATGTCAGTCGACCTATTCCGTTTTTCCCATGGGTTGCTGAGCGTATATTCCTCTCCCGCATCAGTGGATCAACCTGTTTTTCAGATTCAAAGAAGGGAGTGAATTTACGCTCCAATTCGACTAAACTAATTCCATAACCATTATCGTTAATTTTAATATCACTCACTGCATCTAACCCACTATGTGTAGTATGAATTTCAATAGTGGTTGCCTTTGCATCAAAACCGTTCCAGATATATTCCGATACCGATTGTAAATAAGTAAATTTCTTTAACGATTTCTTTATCCCTTTAGTTGTTATTTGGATTTTTTTCATCACAATCAACTCCATCTGATGGGCTACTCGAATCGTACCATATTTTGTATTACCTATAAATTGTTTTCTTCAAAAGCGATAATTCAAGATAATTTTATATACTATTGACTTGGGAAGGAGAGAAATAACAAGCAATACTAGATATACAGAACCAAATAAGACATGATCACCAGATTTTTAATTTGTGTGGCTTCAATAATAATTCAAAACAAAAACCCATGATTTAGTATCATGGGTTTTTGTTTTGAATTATTAAGGTTTGAATCCAATAAAAGAACAGGGGATACTAATAAAATGTAAAACCCCTTAGCAGTAAGCTAAGGGGACCAATAAGGTTTTTTTAGTTTCGATGTAGTGGATCATCTTCACGCCCTGAAGGCTGCATATGTAAACCAATACGTTAAAGATACACTAAAATTCATTTTATGTCAAGACCTTTTTTTAAGTTAGCTATTTGTTCTTCAAGATCTTCAATTTTCCTTCTCTGTAGCATAAAATAATCAAAAGCGCATATTTTAGTGAATTTAAGTTCAATTTCCTCTAAAATCTTCGTGTTAGAGATAGAGCCGATAATTCCCGTTTTCGTAATTCGATTTTTCGAAATACAACGTAACTGATGCATCAGAATATAAGAATCGTTTTCGATTTGAGGATAGTCCTTCTTAAGTATAGGAATAATATCACCTTTAATATCTGGCGATAATTTATTTAAATCTAAGCTGGTTTGTGATGTAATTGGAACAACTATTACCATTCCAGTATAATCCGCTAAAACAATTCCTGTGTGTGTTAAAGCTAATTCTCTATCGATATTACTTGTTCCGAAATCAATACTAAGCAATTTCCCCTTTGTAAATTGTTGATTATAGTTAAAATCTTCTTTTCCGCCACTAATTTTTTTTCTAGAATACTCTCTAGTCCCTCCAGATTTAGAACCAAAGGTTCCGTACTCATTTAATATTCCTTCCCATAATATTTTTTTTATACATTGTTCCACTTCCAAGTCCTTTAACCAGTTATAAAAATTTTTAGAAACCTTATCAATTTCAAAGACAATTTCAGGAAAATCTCCTGCTCTTTCATTTTTTATGCTTTTATCTTTTAGTAAATCAAATAATTTCATTGTGTTTATTTTAGGCATTTATATTATTCCTCCCCATTTATTTCATTTTACGACAAATAGGGAGGTTTTCCTACCGAACAAATGTTTGAATATCGATTTAATCAACAATTGTATTATTACATACTTAGTACTGAATAATTCGGGATTTCATATATGAGATTATCTGTATAAAAATGAAGCGGAATATTATTTCACAACCAGTTTGACAACTTTAAAACACGGCTAAGTTGCTTTGGGTTTCTGCATTTCTCTTAAAAACCTCGAAGGGTTGACGCTTTCCAGGTATCCATTCCAATTTGAACGCTGCTTCGAACAGGTTATAAACAACTTACTTTCTGCTCGCGTAACAGCTACATATAAGCCACGCCGCTCTTCCTGTTCTTTGTCGGGATTCCCACCACTTCTTCCAGGGATAAAGTGATCTTCAAGTGCTATAATGAATACCGCTTTGTATTCAAGCCCCTTTGCTGTGTGAAAAGTGGACACCCCAACCTTGTTTACCTGTTGATCAATATGATTTGAATCATCATTCAAATCTATTTCTGCCAACATATCCGTAAGTGATGTGGAAATCGTCTTAGATATTCTATCTCTCAAAAGGTCAAGATGCCGCTTTTCTTCATAACTTGTTGCCTCATCGAATTCCTCTAAATCCGTCTCAATATCGAGCGCTTTATAGAGCCCATCAAAGATCTGGACAAATGACCTAACACTATTTGCTGAGAGGCAATACGTTGCCATTCTCTTAATTGTAGCATCCACTTCATCTTCAGCAAACATTGCGGAAAGTTTATCAAGCGTTACGCTGCCGAGGTTCGTTTCGTAATGACCATACAAATCAAAATCCTCATTTAGCTCATAACGTTTGGCAAAAGCATTCATTAAAGCTCCTAAGATAACCTCATTGTTCGGATCTGCAATTAGCTTCATTGCTGCGATGATAAATTCGGTCAGAAGTACGCTTTTGTTTGCAAAGTTTTTCCCAAAATGCTGGAATGGAATTCTTTTCTCAAGCAAATTCTTATCGATAACTTTTAGAGAAGGGTGTCGACTTCGGTACAAGATAATCATTTGCCGATATTCCATCCCTGCTTTATGAAGTTCTTTGATCTTATTTGTCACCCAATCTGCTTCCTCTTCCCACGTATTAAAACCCTTTCCCCATACCCCATCTCCTTCTTTGTTTGCTCGACCAATTAAACCTTTCTCTGTTCGATCGTCATTGAACTTAATCAAACGATTCGCGACATCAAGGACTTTTTGAGGGGAGCGATAATTCTCGTTTAACACGATTTTCTCCGCCTGCATTAGATCAATATATTCTTGTATGACAGTGGGTAATGCACCTCTCCACCCATAAATGGATTGATCGTCGTCAGCGACGGCCATTACGTGCTCTGCTTTACTGCTGAGCAAACGAATAAGCTCAAGCTGCATTCGATTGGTATCCTGCATCTCATCGACTAAAATATAGGGAAATGCATTTTGGTAAAGTTCCAGAATACTCGGTTTTTCTTTAAATAATGTTACGGTCTGAAGGATCGCATCATCATAATCAATCAAGTTATTCGCATTCATGCGCTGCTGATATTCCACTGCCGCAGCATGAAAATTTATTACTCCTCCATTTTCGGTCTTGTCCATGTAGTCTTTGAAATCAATAGAGGAGTTCTTCAACTCGCTAATTCTGCTTTTAAAATCTTTAGGTTTCATTTTTAGCTGTGTGCTTTTTACAACACTCTGTAGTAAATGCATTTGGTGCGCTGTAGAGATAAACGTAAACTCTCGGTTCATGTTGATTTTGTCTCCATACGCTTTTAAGACCCACATGCAGAAATTATGAAATGTGCCAATTCTTAAACGCTTTTGATCTACCGTACCAATTGAACTAACTCTTGATTTCATTTCATTTGAGGCTTTATTGGTAAACGTAATTGCCAGTATTCGTTTGGAATCCATTAGTCTCCCTGATTCGAACATATAGGCGATTCTACTTGTGATTACGCGTGTTTTCCCCGTACCTGGTCCTGCAAAAACCATCGTATTTTGGTCAAAAGATTCGACAGCGAGACGCTGCTGTGAATTAAGCTTTTCAAGACTCTTCATCATCTGCATCATCCACTTTCCAAGGTGATTCATAACCTGCGAGTTCAATTACAAGGTCCAAAGTATTTTCATAAAAATCTCTTTCAAAACTTTCCCAGAATGTCTCACCTATCATCCGCCCTGTTGTCCGACCTTTTATCTTGCGGAAGCCACCTGCAAGAGCTTTTCGAACACGTTCTTCAGCTTCAGGAACACTATTTAAAATGGGTACACAACTGGATAATTCCGCCCCCTGCTTACGAAGGTCTTTAATTTGCTCAGCTTTATCAGCATCAAAAGAGTTAACAGCTCCTTTTAAAGACGCAAACAACTCGTCAATGCGTTCTCTTGAAAGTGACTGTTCCAAGAAGGTAATTAACCCTTTAATCGGCGCACGCAGGCACACAAATCCTTCAATATCCCCCATATCAACATGCCTTGGCAATTCGTACAGATTATCTGTTATTGCTTTAATTTGATTGAGCTCTTCTTCATGTTTCTTGTCTTTCGAATCGTAATCAATCATCGCAGCGCTTGGAATGTCAAAGTTTTTGAGAAGTTGGATGAGTGCTTTAATATTATTTTTTCCACCTGCATTAATCACAGATATACCCGTACGATCCAGGTCATACAGTTCAGAGAACCAAGTATTTTCTAAACCCAAAGCAGGAAACAGACCCTGCTCTGTAGGTCCTTCCACAAGTAGCACTGCTTTTGCAAAAAATGCATCCGCTTTTCCGACATCCAAATGCTTTTCGTAAGATGCAATATAGGCTTCGGGAAACTTATCAGAAAGCTGAATAGTCGTTGCGCTTCCATCAGCTTTTTTTCGAACCAAACAGATTTGACGCGGATTGATCCATTCCAACAAACTAGGAGAGTGTGTAGCAACCCAGACCTGCCGCATTTTGGAGAGTTCCATAATTTCTCGGTACATGGATCTCTGTGAGTGCGGGTACAAGTGCGACTCAGGTTCATCTATTGCAAAGATCCCTTCTCGAAGCTTACCGATTCCTGCAAATGCCCGAAAAACACTCACGGTTAAGACACTTTGCAGTCCTAGACCCAATTGCTCAATATTCAAATATCGATCACTTCCTGCGTGCTTTAGCTGCAACTGAATATTTTTCTTAATATCAACGCTTGAAGAAGCCGCTACTGTAAGACGCAAAAGGTCATTAATATCGGGCATCTCGATGATTCGACGAGTAACCTCTGATACACCGTCTACAAAGGCACTGATATCGACGTTATCTTTTAGGGAATCTCCCGCTTCATCAAGTTTTTCGAGGATTACAGTTTCCTCTGCGGAAAGATCGATTTGCTGAAGAATACGGCCGAATAAGCTGCCCTTATTAGATTTGATGGCACGATGGTCACGAAGCGCATCTTGGTAATAAAACGAAATCAATCGCTTTTCCGTGAAACCAACTATCCTCTCTACCTGTCTTCCATAAACTAAGGAAGGTTCGCTTTCTTTTGTGTCCTTGTCGTAAACACAGTTAAACACAAGAGGTAAAAACCATGCTTCTTGTCCATCTATCTCTTCGATATCCACCATTCCAACAAAATGTGCTCGGAGTTCATCACTAAGATCGGAAAAAATAATCTCAACCTTAATTGGTTCATCTATATTATAGAAATCGGTCTCTTGGAACTCTAGAGTCCGAATGGACCGTTCAGGATTGAAAAGATAATGCAGAATCGTTAAGATGCTTGTTTTTCCTGCGTTATTTTCGCCCACCAGAACGACCATGTCCATTCCATTTACTACTTTCGGAACGATTGTAACTTCATCATCGAAGTTTCTAAAATTCTTGATATGTAATTGTTTAATTCTCACTATTATTCCTCCGATAAGGTTTTTATTATGACGAACCTGAAATATAGAACACTTTTATACATACGAACTTATCATATTTTGTCTAAAAATAATGTCGAATGTTGGGAGATTTAGTATTCTCATAATTTCCCCATTACTCCTTGTTTTTCTTCTATTCAATACGCTATTATAAAGCAGTGAATGCTGAGTATCTGGAGGATTAAAATGGATTGGAGACAATATGAAACACAAATTTACGAAAAGCTAAAATCCGAGTTTCCTGGGATTAATATCTTATTTAACCAAAAAGTATTTGGTCACCAAAGTAAAGTTGAGCGCCAAGTAGATGTTTTAGCGACTGGATCGATTCTAGGACATGATATAAAAATTGCAGTTGAGTGTAAATGTTATTCTAAAAATATTGATGTGAAAATTGTTGATGGATTCATTGGATTTTTAGAAGATATCAAAGCTAACCTTGGCATAATTATCACTAACCAGGGGTTTTCTCCAGCAGCCAAAAATAGAGCTGATGCAAAAGATATTCGTCTTGAGATTCTCTCTTTTGAAGAATTTGAAGAATTCGACTTCGCTGGGATGTATGAAGAAATTTATGAAGAAGAAGCAGGGTTAGATCCATTACCTGACGATGAAGGTGTTGCAGAACGAATAAATGAACATGATGATATTAGAGAAATCATCGACATAGCCGAGGAGTATAAAGGTTCATTATCTGGTTATTCAGAAGAGATTTTTGAATTTTATGAAGATATCAAAGAGAAGGTAAATAGCTCAGAAGATGTTGATTACGTAAAGGACACTTTGAATGATTTCATATCTATATTCCATAAGAATGATATTGTTAATGATAATAAATATAACTATTACTCAATAATTCTTAGCAATTTCTCGTTAGCTCATTTGGCTGCCTTTTGGGACGATCTAGATTTAGATATTAAAATCTTCAACTCAAAGGTGAATGCCATAATTGAAGAGTGCACTATCTCAGAGAATTTTTCTTTTGATTCCAATTTAATAGTGCTTAATAATCTGAATGATAAAAAGGCAGTAATCTACAGTTGGGGGAACGTTTCACCTGACAGGGGTGGGTCCGATAGAATTCCATTTCGATTAACTGTTGATGAGGATATCGAGGCTACGGGAATTGTTGAACTTAGCTATGGAGATTATGAGGTTTCCGATGGCGGCTATGCGAATCCAATTGTTGCAGATAATTTTGACTTAAACGTAAGAGATATAAAAACAAGTCTGGAGTTTTATATCAGTAGCTCACTTGAGATTTTCGTGAATTTTAGAGACAAACTCTACGAATTATATATTAAATAAATATAACGCAGAAAATACACAAGTGTACTTTCTGCGTTATATTTTTACAAAGGAACCACATCATCCTTTGAATATTCAGTTTGAATTAAGGGACTTTAATGACTTTGGCTTTTTTACCTTCAACAAGAATGAAATCACATGGAGCTAGCATTTCATATGCACCTTTCAGCTCAATTGTCGTATAAAATGAAAGATCCTCCTGTATGCTATAAGCATATCTAGTTAGTTTATCATTAAATAAACCATCTGTACTTCGCGGGAAATTTTTATAAGCGACTTCGTTATATTCAGTTTTCAACAAACTTATAAAAGCTTTTTCAGCATCTGCAATAACAGATAAGTCATCGGATAAATAATACATATCCTCTTCAATATCATTTTCTGTACTTATCACATTTATATTAGTTTTGTCGATATCAAAAAGAAATATAACGAGTTCATCTGTAAGACGCGATCCGTATGTTTTAATTTGTGCATTTGAGAGAATTTTCAACCTACCGTGATGAGCTTGCTCAAATAGCCTGGAAAAACTATCTCCCTTTTTTGAAATCCCTACGTAATAAAGCTCAAATCTTGTGAATTGTCTGAAATCAAATTCGCTTTCAACTTCTACTTGTATTTGATCACGCCAAAATAAAAAAAGAAAAATATCTGGTGTGAACCATTTTACTACATTTTCAGGTTTATTTAATGTAAACCGAATTAATTTCTTTCCCATTTCAAGATAAATAGTATCTTCTTCATCTTCTAATAAATTCAATTCCTCTCTTATATTATAATATATCCAAGGACTTTTTATTTCCCCCATTATTATTTTAAATTTTAGAATGCCTGTAAAGCCTTCTTTTTTCATTTCTTCATCATCAAAAATAAAAAACAACTCTTCTCTGTGCCCTATCATGTAAAGTTTTGATGCTTTAACACTTTCTCGAACTGCTTCTACCTCCCACAACCAAACACCCTCTTGATTTGAAATTGGAGGGTAAACTAACTGCAATTTATTAATTAAATGTCTCACCATATCACCCTTTTTATCATTTTATCTACAATGTATTTTAATAATTTGATTATTTAATTGATTCTTTTGAATGAGCTTGTTGTGAAATTCATCATTTTATTTTGTAGCCAATACTATTTATGTATAGGTCTAGAAATTGAAAATAATAGTAGTGATTCAAGCAATCTAATCTGACCAATCAAAATCAGATAAGATTGCTTGTATGGAAATTGTGTTAACTAGCGTTCCTTGGACGACCTCTTCGTTTCGATCCGTCTGCTTTCAAATCAACTATAATATTTTCAATACTTAGTCCATATTTGTGAATAGCATAATCAACTGCCATTAACAGTTCATTATAAGTCCACATAACAACTTTTTTATTATACCTTCTAGCTAAATCCTGTAGTTTAGCGGTAAACCCTTGCTCAAGTTCACCCGCAACAACAATGCCAATAACATGCGTCATTGTATCTGTGCACTTGCCATGGAATTGCTCAAGCATCTCCCGCCCTTTATCACTTGCACTTGTAATTTCTTTCTTCTCATAACTCTTAGCAATGCCTACAAAAACTGCATCGTCCATATTTAACATCTTCATGTTGAAGCTAATATCACCATATTCTTGACCATGATGGGGATGTAGCTGATGATTTGTAAAGGTAACAAAAGGTTTCATCACACAGCGAACGCTATGTTCTTTTTGACAAGCCTTACAACCATCTGAGCTTTGCTTTGAACACTTTTCCTTTAGGAGCTCCATAACTTCTTGTAATTCTTCTCTACGCTGTTTTGAAATTCTACGCCCCCATACTTTTTCAAACTCAGGGATATCCTCCACGCGGTACATGACTCTGGAGGCTTTATTAGCAGAATAGTGTACAACGTTATTAGAGAGATGGAATTGCTCCTCCTCAGCCATAAAATCAACCTCAGGGAAGTATTTCTTAATCATACGCTGCATCAATGATGTCAGAGCTGTATTAGGATACATCAACACACCGTCATACCAGGAGTTAACCCTTACTTTATGGCTCATCAGGCATGTTAGTTGATCCTGTTCTAAGTTTTCCGAGCAGAATCCACACTTTACGGTTGTGACTTGTCCCTTTCTGCTCAATACCATAATCTCAAATTTACCGCAGGATGGGCACACCAGATCCGCATGTTCCTGGCAGCCCTCACAATAAGGTCTAAACCGTAAGTTCATATGTTTCTTTAGTGCTGCTACTAGTTTTTCTGGCTTTTCGCTCAGTAACTTATAGCTTTCGATACCCTTCTTTTTGCAGATAACTATAGCTTTCATCAGTTCTACAATGGCTTTCTTTTCGTCTTGGCCATATGCGAATGTTTTAACTTCGCTGTCATCGGCAATACCAAATGAATTGAATTTTTCTTCAATATCACCATTAGCATGGATGGTATTCATGTGGTTCATGATCTGGCCAATTCGCCACAGCCCCCATCGTCTCATATCCGTCGCCTTCAATTGTCGCGTCAAATAAATTTTGCCCTTTTCACAGTTTACTCCCAAGGTAGAAAACAGCTCTCCATCTTCATCAATAGCCTCTTGGTAAACAGAACTTGGCGAGTCATATCCCTCGTACTCTGGATTTTGACTTATTTTATTTCCTAATTCCTTATCTGCTAATGTAATTTTTTCAATTTTTCCCGAAGCATCAGAGGAATTAGTACTGAAAGTCGTTCTTTTCATGGAGTCTTTAGGAAATACACGTTCAACAACAGACTTTGTAATATTCACGGGGATTAATAAGCAGGCAAAAGCTTCTTCAGCTATACTAGAAAGGGTCCCGACTAACAAATCACTGGGAAGATTAATATTTACGTACCGTTGGTCAAAATTGATCCACATAAATCCGTACTTTAACTCATAAATGAATTCATTCTGTTCAGTCTCAGGATCAATGAAATTATATTTTTCGTTATATTTGAACGCAATCTCCAAGGTTTGAGAATCAATAAGTGTCTGATCAACAGCAAATAATGAGGCTACATTGTCATTCGAATAGGGAACATCTCTAAGGCGTTGGTTTAATTTCTTGATGGCTTTATCTTCTTTGTGGGCTTGTATAAATGATGCTGAAGTGGTTTGCGGGTATAAGGACTGGAGATGAAAAAGACGAAAGTTAGGCCGATTACTATAACGATTTTCTTCAAAACATAATTCAATGTGTTCTTCAGTGATTTCAGGACTCTTATTAATAATTTCAATCAGTTTAGCTTTTTCAACACGTTGGAGCGCTTCTTTAATATTCTTCTTTGTTTCTCTTCCGTTCACTGCGCGGTATCGATTTTTTAAGTCTTCATCAGCTACATGGGTATACAGCAATTTGCGGATTGCTCCATTTTGAACGTGGAGCAGTTTACTTGATTTATTATCTGACGGCATACATTATGACCTCCCCTTGTTGGTTGTTATGGGAACCCTATGCGTTTCTTGCTGTCTTTTTATTAAAGAAGGGGGAGCCAAAATTCGCTCCCCCTATGCTGTTACTTGTTTTGATCTTTTAGAATTTGAGTCAGTGATTTGTCGCCAAGACGTTTTCTTAAGGTTCCAAGTTCCATATCACTTCGAACCCCAAAATCAACCCCATACTTAGCTTCGATATTCCCAACCCTTGTGTCTGCACGCTTCTGACGATATTGCCCATCCTTGTTACGATCACGCATTGAAATTCCTCCTCACAATGTTTGTTATTGCATAAGGAAAATACGGATTTCTTAAGAATAGAATTACATCTGTAAAATCTGTGCAAGAATGAAGTTTTACTTAAGATTGGTCTGAAATAGCCGATTTTAGGCTAAAATAGGGCTGAATTTTAACATTTGTTTACATATTTAAGATTTTTGCCTGTGGATATCCCGTTTTTGATGACATTCCGTCCCGTTTTTTATGGCGATATCCCGTTTTTGGTGGCACATCACATTTTCCCATAAAACACTTATTGGCTCTAACGTTTACCCACAGCGACTATACCCGCAATTGCCACAAGTCTTACAGCCCTCAATATTAATCAGCGAGGCGCTGCCGCAGGATGGGCAAAGGTCACGGGAAGCCGTAGCATGGTTATGTCCATGATGACCACCATGTCCATCTTCCGTAGCTGACGGAACGCTCGATTTTAACTCCGCATTTAACGCTTCATTGAAATCCTCCAGCTCCAAAGTTGCCGCAATAGGAGCAGGTACATGATCATCATGAGCATTGTTCAGCACATGTGATTCCAGTGCCTTAGCTACAGCGTCAGCAATGGATTCAACACGATTCGCACCGAAGCCTATAGCTCCTGATCCGCCAATGCCTTTCAGATGTTTAATCAACAGCTCCACTTTCTCACCATGATCTCCGTAACGGAGGAACAAGGAGCAGACACGGCCTAGTGCTTCTGCCATAGCAAAGACGTCAGAACCTGCTTTACCTACATTCAGGAAGATTTCAGCCGGTATTCCATCAAGGTCATTGATCGTAATATATGCCATCCCAAATGGTGTGTTGATTTTATAGGTAGCGCCGCGCAGAACCTGCGGACGTTTTTTGTATTGTTTATCCGCCTCTTTTGTAGTCACTTGAGGCGCTGGACTTGCTGCTACCACACTTGTACTAGCTTCTACAGTAGTTGCAGCTTCCTCTGCCGCACCCGGAGCGGCTTCTTTTTTGTCTTCCTTCTTCGTGGTTTCCAGAACTTGAACGTCACGGCTTCCATCGCGGTAGATCGTAACACCCTTACATCCTAGATCAAAGGCCATTTCATATAGCTCAGCCGTCTCTTCAACCGTAAAGTCAGACGGGCAGTTCGCTGTTTTGGAAATAGAGCTATCTACCCAGCGTTGGATCGCTGCTTGCGCACGGATATGATCTTTAGCTGACAGATCCATCGAAGTTACAAAGTAGTCCGGTAGCTCTTCACCTGGATGAGCTTCCAGCCACTCTTGAGCGATTGGAACAAACTGTTCATCATAGCCAAGACGACTTTGACGGAAATACTTGAAGGCAAAATAAGGCTCAATTCCCGTAGAAGTCCCCACCATTGTACCTGTACTACCTGTAGGTGCTTGTGTAATCACTGTAACGTTACGCATACCATGTTCACGAATCGCTTCACCAACCTCTGGATACGCTTCGACTATATTTTTCATAAAGCCGCTCATTAGATATTTCTCAGTATCAAAAGCTAGGAAGGACCCCTTCTCTCCAGCAATTTCTGCCGATGCAAGGTAGGCTTCACGAGCCATAAAGCCGTATAGCTTGTCCAGAAACTCCAACGATTCCGGGCTGCCGTAACGGATGTTCAATTTAATCATCAGCTCCGCCAATCCCATGGTTCCGAGACCCACGCGGCGTTCCTTTTTCTGATTCGCTTCATTTTCCGGGAAATGATAAGGTGTTTTATCAATTACATTATCCAGAAAACGGACAGAATAACGTGTTGTAGTCGCAAGATCTTCCCAATCTACATCATGATTTTTCTCATCGTAGAACTTGGACAGGTTCACCGCAGACAGATTGCAGACTCCCCAGCCTGGCAGGCCTTGTTCTCCACACGGATTCGTACAAATAATCGGGTTGAAATACCAGCTGTTAGACATCTGGTTATAGTATTCCATGAACACGACGCCCGGCTCAGCGGATTTCCATGCCGATTCAATGATCGTACGCCACACGTCACGCGCTTTTACGGTGCGATAATGGATAACGTTTTTGCCGGCAGCTTTCCACTTGTCGAGATCACCATCCCACATTTCGTTATATTCAGGATCGGTTGTATCCGGGAATACGAGATCCCAGTCCAGATCTTCTTTTACAGCCTTCATAAAACCATTGCTCACACATACCGAAAGGTTAGCATTAGTGACTTGGCCCATCGTTTGCTTCACGGTAATGAAGTCCTCAACATCGGGATGCCAATCATTAATCATTAGCATGAGCGCACCACGACGGCTGCCGCCTTGCTCAATAAGCCCCGTAGTATAACTAAACAAACCGCCCCAAGATACAGAACCACTGGATGAACCATTAACCCCTCTAACAATCGCACGACGAGGACGCAATGAAGACAGGTTAATTCCCACCCCGCCACCACGCGCCATAATCTCCGTCATTTCAGACAAAGTCTGCATGATGCCGCCACGGCTGTCTTTTGGAGAAGGGATTACATAACAGTTGAACAATGTTAATTCTTCACTAGCACCTGCACCAGCCGCAATACGTCCACCCGGCACAAGCTTCCAATCATCCAGGATTGAGCGGAATTTGCCCGCCCATTCTGCTTGAAGCTCAGGTGTCTTCTCTACAGAAGCCATCGCTGTGGATAGACGGTCCCACATTTCCTCAGGAGTTTTTTCTATATTAAGGGTCAACTTTTCAACATCCGATTTCACAAGCTCGCCACTGCGTGTCTTTACAGTTACAATTCGACCACTGCGCTCCACAATTTCTCCAACTTCCTTAGTTGGAAACTTCGGATCATCTTTGGTCAGCACCAATACAACATCGCCTACTTTAGCATTGTTGCTGTCTGCATCCTTCCAAGCATAACGATCCAAAAATATTTTTTCACTTAGCCCTTCAAGGCGTTGCTTACGTTCCATTTTACTCAATAAAAAAACCTCCCGCATGTGTAGTAGATATTAGTTTCCGGTCCAAGGTATGGGCCCACAACAAAAACTCCCTTACCATCCTCCGTTGCTTAACAGGTGTATGTAGGAAGCTCATCTTGTCAATACAAATACCAGCTAAGCACTCTATAAAAAATACATTTTCAAGCTTTTGTCACAATATATTGTGTGCGTCAGCTTTTAAACTATACCACATATTGTATCGAAGGTCTTATTCGAAAATAGAGTCAAGTTGCCGAATTATCGCAAACGTTGCTGCTTTTTCTCGCTCTTGCTCTCTTTTTTAAAGGCTATCGTGAAAAATAGGAGGTTATGAATTCTCTCGTTTACGAGCATACTACTCTTACGAATGGTGATATAAATCCGAGCTTGAGGAGGCTGCATTATGACGCAATTATTCCGTAATTCTCTACCCCAGCAAGGGGGAACACCCGCGCCGATACTGCCTGTTCCTCTTTCTTTTGACCGGAATTGGTTGCAAGATCTGGAGCTCAAATTGGAAAAGGGCGGCCCATGGGGAGACTACCGTTTATCTAAGCTTGCCGTACAAGGAGAGGAAACAGGTCTAGTAACGAGCTTCGATGAGCTGCAATGTATGAAGCATTTATCCGGCTTGTCCCCTCTTCCCCATCAGCTGGATACAGCGCATAAGGTTCTGTTCGAAATGTCAGGCCGCGCGATTCTTGCAGATGAGGTTGGACTTGGCAAGACCATTGAAGCAGGACTGGTGCTGAAAGAATATCTCGTTCGCGGTCTTGTCTCTAAAGTGCTTATTCTCGTACCTGCTTCTCTAGTATTGCAATGGGTTCGTGAGCTGAATGCGAAATTCGGCATCACTGCTGTCGCTCAGAAAAAGGCCTATTCTTGGGGCAACGCCATAGTCGTCGCATCGATGGATACCGCCAAACGCGATCCGCATAAGGAAATCTTGCTGGAAAATGAATACGATATGTTGATCATTGATGAAGCTCACAAGCTGAAGAATAAAAAATCGACCAATTATCTATTTGTACAGCAATTACGCAAAAAATATTGCCTGCTGCTCACCGCGACTCCCGTTCAGAATGATCTGGGCGAACTCTTTAATCTGATCACTATACTGAAGCCGGGGCAACTTGGAAATCAGGGCGATTTTGCCTCAAATTTCGTGGTTGATAAACGCCAGCCCAAGAATGAAGGTCAACTGCGGGACGAGCTTTCGAAGGTCATGATCCGCAATCGCCGTGGTGAAGGTCCAGTTAATTTCACGAAACGAAGAGTCCGTAATATTCCCTTAGTTCTCTCCCAAGAAGAAAAAGATTTGTATAACAGTGTTACTTCCTTTGTCAAAGACCAGTATCAGGAATCCGGCGGCAATCTTAGCAGCATGCTTTCTCTGGTAACCCTTCAACGTGAGGTGTGCAGCAGCCGGGATGCCGTCTTTATCACTTTAGTTAATTTGATCAAAAAGCTGCCTGCGGATTCACCAAAAAGAGACCGGATGATGGAGCTGCTACAGACCCTCCGTACCGTTAAAACAAACACTAAAGCTGAAACAACCTTAGCCCTCATTCAAGAAATGAATGAAAAGGTCATCGTCTTCACGGAATATCGCGCAACTCAAGAGTATTTACTACAGTATTTCCGTGAACATGGGCTGATGTGTGTATCTTATTCCGGCGGCATGAACCGTGGCAAAAAAGATTGGATGATGGATCTTTTCCGCGGCCGGGCTCAAGTTATGATTGCTACGGAAGCCGGTGGTGAAGGGATAAACCTGCAATTTTGCCACCATATGATCAACTTTGATCTGCCTTGGAATCCCATGCGCGTGGAGCAGCGTATCGGCCGTGTCCACCGGTTAGGGCAAGAAAATGACGTAGTGATCTACAACTTGTCTACGCAAGGCACGATTGAAGAACATATCCTGCATCTGCTGCATGAGAAAATCAATATGTTTGAAATGGTGATTGGCGGGCTGGATGTAATCCTGGAACGTTTTGAAAAGAAGGAATCGCTGGAGAAAAGTTTATACAAAATCATGCTCGAATCCCGCTCCGACGAAGAATTGCGGCATGAGCTGGACCATATTGGTGAATCCCTCAGTGAATTGACACAGGGTATTAAAAAAGAAAGTGGGACTGCGACATGACCCTCACCGCACAGGAAGTACGCAAGCATGTGATGGACTATCTTGAAGCCACTGAATGCTCCATCATTGAGGCTTCGCCCCTTCACGTAACTGTGAAATTATCACCTAGAGCTGACAAAATGCTCACCGACCGGCCGTATTATTGGGGATTCGTGGAGCGCACAGGTGTAGATCCTGAGACCCTTTCTTTCACCTTTGTTTTTGATCCGGAAAAATACGACAGTCAAGCTGCTGTAGAGATTCCCCCCATTGCAAATCGTAGTGCTGGCATTTTGAATCAGGTTGTCACCGGAAGCCTAACTACAGGTGTAACAAACGATGCAGAGGCCAGCGCTGACTTACTCGAATCCGCCTCCCCGGGCTCAGAAGCAGTGAGTGCTCCATCTACTGACCCGGAGGAAAGTATCCTAGCCCGCTACTTCGGCATTGTGCCGGCACTCCCACGAATTGGGCCAGGAATGATCCGCAGAGAGGATATTATTTACGGAAGCAAGCGATTGCAACAGATTTGGAACGCCGCTAGGGACGAAGGGAAATGCCTTTATTTATTTGAGGACCCGGGCAGCAGGCAGCGAAACACGCTGTTCTCTGCCGCTTACGAACCATGGCTTAGTGTCTGCTATAAAGTGGAGATGAGCTGCGATTTGAAACGTGAAGAACTCCATTATCTTGGCATCTCCCTAACAAAGGGAACCATCATTGATGACTTTAATGCAAAAGTTTCCACAAAAGAGATGATGCCACGCTTGCCGGAAAATGTGCATATCCAGCCTTATGAAATGACAGTAGCAGCCGCTACCGAACTATTGGAAACTCATCTTACCGCTCAGTTAGCAGAACTGGACTACACTTGGGCAGAACAGGCACGTGAGCGGCTAAGGGTTGAGCTGGATATCATTGATGTCTACTATGGAGAGCTGCTGAAGGAGCCTGACGAAGAAAAACGCCTAGCGACTCAAGAGCAGTATAATCGGCGCCGACAAGAGACCATTTGGCAATATGAGCCGCAAATCGCAGTTTCTGCGGTAACCTATGGACTGTTTCATCTGCGGAGCCTATAGAATGCGACCCTACTCGCTAAAAGCAGGCAAAAAAACAAGAGAACTTCCGCCTTCCGGCGCGACAGCAAGCAACAGCCTTTTTATAGCTTGTCCCCTACAATAAAAAGGAAGCTTATACTTTCTGAAATTTCATAACAAAGAAAGGTGAACGACGCCATGAAAATAAGTGTACGGCGGAGGCTGCTTCTTGCAGGTCAAAGCTGCTTCCTCCTGCTTCTATGCATCGGACTCATTGCAACGAGCTCCGGTTCCTCTTCTGCGCTTGCCGCTTCCAGAGTGAGTGTAGTTGATTCAGTCACACAGGATTTACTACCAGTACTGCAGATGGATATCTTACCTTCACCCGGCACAGTCCAGGAATTTGCCAAAAGTACACTGAACAAGCTCGCAGCAGAAGCTCCATTTACAGCCTGGAAGAACGCAGGAATAGAATATTATCCTCTGGGTCCAGGTACGCATAGCTGGCTTGTCAACGTTATGAAAGGTGAACAGCGGATCGGTTACATGATCATTTCGGCTACGGATCAAGGTGGTTATATGCTTAGCGAATATGGAGCTGGCACTTACGGTCTCCCCTATAGTTTATTAGAACTGCGCCAATTTTTGGTGCAGGAAGGACTTATACCTTCATCTTTTACAGGCAAAATAAAACTTACAGCCTTATATGCACCACTTCTACCCGTATGGAAAATCGCCATTGACGATAAGACGATTTTTATCAATGCTTCCGTACCCCAAGTTTTACCATGGACGCTCAGTAAAGCGGAAGAAGTGCTTAAAGGGCAGCAGACAGAAACGGATGTAATCACTAACTTAACTACTGACCTGTCGCCGCTTTCTGCCTATCAAAGCGGGGGAACAGATGATCCTTATAAAGATATCATGTGGTTGACCTCCCCAAAACTGCTTGCTGTAGGTGGAGACAATATCGCCGCACTGATTCGTCCCAAGGAAAGTATTGCTTATCAAGCCGCTGGCCGAAATGATATTGTAGGGGCCCCTTTTATGATTACAGGTTATCAAAACTGGTTGCCTGCTTCGAATAAAACAAAAGCAATAAACAACATGCCCACCGTTTATGCAGCATCAGGACCAGAAGGTAGAAGATATTTACCACTCACTGCCTTGCAGGCTATCGGAACACTGCACAAGCTGCCCGACAAAAATATCTATAACTAAACATAACAAATAACCTTCCGCTGCCACCCTCGACAAGGCACTGGAAGGTTATTTGTTATTTGTGAAATTCAATCCTTGTCACTGTGGCTCCATTTGCTTCGCCAGATCGACCAACCAAGCGGAAGCATACCGAACCATTTTTGTGACCACGGCTGCTTTGTAGCCGCTCTACGAGCATGAATGGCACGCGGATCCTCGATATAAACAACTACCTTCTCAGTGATATACTTTACAAGCTCATCGCCCCCGGAAGCCATTTGTAACACCTCCTACATTGTAAGTGAATTAAGATAGCCAGCGTCGTTCCATGCTCTTAGTGTGCACCACCAAGCATATATCTAAACTCTTGTCTCGAATTGTTCGAATAGGTTTACCTATTAAAGCACAATCTAACAAAGAATCTAGGGCACGAGGTTATTCACATGCAAGGAGGAGTTCATTTGAACAATGGGAGAAATAAAGCTTATTCCAAGACAGCAGCTGCAATATGTAGCTTGCGTATTACTTTAACCACAGTTGGACTTCTAATGCTGTTTATGGGGAGTGCATATGCTTCTGCAACTCCATCCAAACCCGTAGTGAATGATGAACGTCAGCATCTCTTAAGCCACGGTCACCGTATGATCTTAATTGACGCAGGACATGGGGGGATCGACGGAGGAACTTCCTACGGGAACATTCTTGAAAAGGATATTACATTAGATATCTCACGCCGATTATTTCTGCTGCTGCGCAGCGATGGATTTGACGTTGCCTTAAATCGTAATGGAGATTATGCACCAAGCGATGAGAACCGCTGGCTGCGCAGTAAATCCCGGCATCTGCGCGACCTTGCCCAGCGTAAAGAGCTGGCTGAGACATTACCAGCTACTGTAGTCGTCAGCATCCATGTTAACTGGGCACCTTCACCATCCAAGCATGGTCCGCTAGTATTATATCGCCAAGAAGGGCGCAGCTTTATCCTCGCCCAGACCATTCAGCAACAATTAAACAGTCTCTATAATATCCAGGCAGAGACAAGACCGGGTAAACCTTTTTATTTACTCAACAAAATAACCGCCACAACCGTAATTGTTGAGGCGGGTTTTGTAAGCAGTCCGACAGATCGCGAAAAGCTGTGCACCCCTAAAGGGCAACAAGAAATTGCTGAAGCAATTGCTGGCGGCATAGTAGCTTATCTTATGGAAGTGTAGGATTCGAGTTCCATTTCATTTCGTTTTTAACGAGATCAGAAATGCCTATAAATTCAACATCATCTTTTATTTGCTCAACACCGCTGCGGATGCCTGCGGCGGTTTCTTTTCCATATACACCAACATGACCAATGGTTACGCAGAATCGTTGATCCTTCGCCAGATTATTTACAAGACCCATTTGTTTCAGCACATGATTAGCTGTGTGTGTATCATCCAAAAAAATATGGTTCTCTACGCGCGGCAGTCCCATTCGATAAGCCATATTGCCAGCAACAGAACGGTAGTTGGTCTTACTGTCCACAAAAAACAATCCCCGCTCTTTGCAGACGGCTAAAATCACACCCATAATCCGTTCGTCCCCGGTAATCTTAGAACCCATATGGTTGTTTATACCGATAGCATAAGGCACATTATCGAGCGCGGCCTCCACCTTTTGACGCACTTCTTCATCAGACATCTTAGCCAATATAGCTCCGGGTCCAAGCCATTTAGGATTACCCTGGCGTGGCTCCATCGGCAAATGGACCAGAACATCATCTCCGCGTTCATGCGCGCGTGTGGCATCCTTCACAGATGTAGGCAAAAAGGGCATAACCGCCACAGTAAGCTTTATCGGCAGCGAAAACATTTCATCCGTCCCTTTCATGCCATTGCCGAAATCGTCAATAATAATTACGACCTTATTACGTTGAGATGTCTTCTCTTCACTTGATGTGTTTGTAGGTTTGTCTCTGGACTCGGCAGCTGAAACAGACGGTGCCATGGGAGCGATTAAAGTAACCATTAGAGCAGCAACAGCAATCCAAATTAGTAAATAACGATTAAACTTTCGACTGTCCTTCATCAAGAGGAACGCCTCCTTCGTCTTAAACAATTGTTCTCATTGTTTGGTTCACGAAGGTTAAATATGTACGAGGAGGGTTCGCAATAATTTACAATCGGGCTTTTTCTATTGTCCCCGCGCGTCTGCGGCAAGAATTGCTTCCAGCACATCCACAGCTTGAACTTCAAAAGGCATATTCCAGATGGGGCTATCCCCAGTACAGCTAGCTTCAGCCACCATCATTAATTGATCAATATCCTTACTGGTAATTCCAAGATCGTTGAGAGTAACGGGAAGGCCGATTTTTTTACAGAAGCCAATCACCTGATCAACCTCTTCATATGGTGCTTTCTCCAGTACAAGCTGAACGATCGTAGCAAAAGCAACCTTTTCACCATGAAGAGTATTCCTGCATTCCTCATGCAGCGTCAATCCATTATGAATTGCATGCGCCGCAGCAAGTCCTCCACTTTCAAACCCAATGCCACTCAAGTAAATATTGGCTTCAATAATATGTTCCACCGCAGGAGAGGTGATGCCTTGCTTAACATCTTTTAATGCCGTTTCACCCTCTGCAAGAAGGGTATCCAGACAGGCACGAGCTAATGAAAGGGCTGCAATAGTGCTAGTCCCACCTGCGTGTGTAATAGCCCCAGATTCTCGACAAGCTCTTGCTTCATAAAAAGTGGACAAAGCGTCTCCCATTCCAGCAACAAGCAATCTTGCAGGAGCTTTAGCAATGATATCGACATCTACGATAACCAGATCGGGATTTCTTTTTAATGGAAGATAACAGTCAAAGTCTCCCTCATCCGTATACAACACAGATAAAGCACTGCAAGGTGCATCCGTTGAAGCCACTGTGGGTACAATAACTACCGGGAGGTTACTCATGTGGCTTACTGCTTTTGCCGTATCTAAGGTCTTGCCGCCGCCAATCCCTATAATGACTTCGGCATCCTTCAAGCCAAGTACTGCAACTATCTCATTAACCTGATTACGGCTACACTCGCCCTTAAATTCACACATTACTAGCGGCATTTCGTTCATTTCAAAACTGTATGTGATCTCTTTTTTGTACACAGAGAAAATATAAGGATCAATAATGGCATAAGCTCTTGTCGCTCCAAGCTGCAAACAATAATCTCCCAGCTTACGAATTTCACCATGTCCTTGTATATATTTAGTCGGTGAGCAGATGATCTGCGTCATGGTTCACTCCTCCTTTTATTTACATTCATATTAGAAGGATTGACCACATTCAGCTATTAAAAAGATCCCTTTAACCACCAGCTTAAATGAATCCACCATTCACACGGATCGTTTGCCCTGTAACCCACTGTGATTCTTTACTGGCTAAGAACAACACAATGCTTGAGATATCCTCAGGCTCGCCTAAACGTCCAAAGGAATTCATATTCCCCACGGTCGCAATCTCTTCCGCTGATTTCCCTACGGTAAATAACTCCGTATTCACAGGTCCAGGTGAAACAGCATTGATAGTGATTCCTTTTCGTCCAAATTCTTTGGCCAGCTGACGAGTGATTTGTTCCACTGCTCCCTTAGTTCCTGCATAGACGCTGTAGGTCGGGAACATTTGACCCGTAACGGAAGTTGAAAAATTGATAATCCGTCCGTTGTCCTTCATATATTTAGCTGCTTGCTGGCATGCAAAAAAGGTTCCTTTCACATTGATCGCAAACTGCTTGTCGAAATCCTCTTCCGTCATATTTAAGATCGGCTTCGTAATCATAATCCCGGCGTTGTTGACAAGAATATCGAGTTGTCCATAGGCTTCTAGTGTGGTTTGGAATAATTGTTCGAGTTCTGCCACTTGGCTGATGTCTGCCCGAATAGCGACGGCCTCTCCACCCTTTTGCTTAATACCGGTTACGACTTTCTCGGCTTTGTCGGGGTTACTCGAATAGTTAACGACCACCTTCGCACCCTGTTGTGCCAAGTTCTCCGCAATTTCCCGGCCCATGCCTCTCGATGCACCTGTTACTAATGCTACTTTTCCAGCTAAATTCTGGTTCATCATTACTCCTCCTATTACTTTGTCCTTCTTGTTGGTCTGATTATAAATCGATCGATTACAAATTACAAGTAACATTTTTTAATATTTGTCATTTGAATTCGTTTTGCACACGGGATTTATACCGTTCATTTGCTACTTGTCGCTCAATTCAGCCTAATCTACGGGATTTATACCGTTCATTTGCTGCAAATCGCTCGATTCAGCCTAATCTACGGGATTTATACCGTTCATCTGCTGCTAGTCGCTCGATTCTGATCAATCAATGGGATTTATACCGTTCATCTGCTGCAACTCGCACAATTCAGCCTAATCTACGGGATTTATACCGTTCATCTGCTGCTAGTCGCTCGATTCAGCCTAATCTACGGGATTTATACCGTTCATCTGCTACTTGTCGCTCAATTCTGACCAATCTACGGGATTTATACCGCTCTTTCGCTACAAGTCGCTCAATTCTGACCAATCTACGGGATTTATACCGTTCATTTGCTGCAACTCGCACAATTCAGCCTAATCAACGGGATTTATACCGTTCATTTGCTGCTAGACACTCGATTCAAACTAATCTACGGGATTTATACCGTTCATCTGCTACTTGTCGCTCAATTCAAACAGATCAACGGGATTTATACCGTTCATCTGCTGCAACTCGCACAATTCAGCCTAATCTACGGGATTTATACCGTTCATCTGCTACTAGTCGCTCGATTCAGCCTAATCTGCTGGATTTATACCCCTATAAGACACAAAAAAACCTCCTGAATATCAGAAGGTTTTAAGTAGATGTTACAAAGAAATCCCGGAAAGAATCAAATCCCAAACGGAGGCGAAATCCTGATCAATCATAGCCGACTGCCACTCTATAGCATGTGCTGGATGATGATACCGCGAAGTAGCATTAAAAATTGCTCTAGCCGTTACCATTGGTTCCACCACTCTATACTCTTTGGATTGTATGCCTTTTTCAATAATGCCTGCGATTTGCCCAATTAATTGATCTACGTGTAGGGTAATCATATCCACCGCTTCTAAAGTTACAGCTGCATACATAGCAAACATTTCGGCATCATCCACAGCATAGGTGCGTTTACTACGAATCAGCGTATCCATCCATAATCGGAGCTGCTCTTTGGCATGCCCATCAAAATGCTCTGAAATATTCTTTAAGGGCTCTGAAATATTATGCTGCAACCATCTTTCGGTTACTGCTTCTCGCAAAGCAGATTTACTGGAAAAATGTCTATAAAGCGTACCATGACTTACTTTAAGCACCTTCGCTACATCAACAACAGAAGTCTTGTCCGGGCCAAAACGCCGGAGCACTTGTTCAGCCGCATCCAAAATGTTCTCTTTTGATAATGGAAGATCATTCGACATATGTATTCCCCTCGCTCTATCTCTGGTGGTAATTATCATAGCATATCATGTTCAAAAACGAACTGACAATATTACCAGTTTGTCATTCGTTAAATCATTATCAGTATATACTCGCGCCCAATTATTAAACTAAGGCCCCAGTTTGGTTTCTAATTCTCCGTAGCCCCTGTTCTCCATGAATTCGGACTGAGGAGCCCTTATTTTCAAAAATCACCGTAATTCATCATGCTATCGGACTCCAATGCAGCTATTCTCCCAAATCCCCTCCTTTTTGGCGTTCTAATGTGCAAATAAGAGCTATGCAGTCCGAAAAGTTAGCCAAACACACTAAATTGAGCAAATAGCTGCAATACGGTCCGTTACGATGAAGAAGCCCAGTATCTAGCAATGCACCTTCTGCAAACCTAACGATTTCGCCAAAAAACCTCCTTGATCTCTCAAGAAGGCGGGCAACATCATCTGCTTTTTTGCTCAATCCGGTCTAGCCTCGTTCTAACAAACTTACCGACATTCGCGATCGCTTGCTGCGCCTCTGGCAGCATATAAGCTAAAAATTGAAAGACACTCCACATGTTCTCCCATATTTCCAGTCCTACATGAACATTCGCGGCTTGTGCTCGTTCAGCCAACCTCGTTGCATCGCTTAACAATACCTCGTGGTCGCCTACTTGAACAAGTAAATCAGGTAATCCCTGCAAATTCATCCTTAAGGGAGATAGTATAGGAGCTAGTTCTGTCCGAGCACCTAGATAAACATCAATTATTCGTCTATTTCCTTCTAAGCTGCCTGTTGGATCAAACTCCGCTCGACTCAGATACGATTCACCATCCAAATGGACAAGATCTGTATGCGGCGAGATTAAAAAAGCACCCGCCGGCAATTCCACACCCGCATCCCGTAAAGTAATCAACGTCATCAGCGCAAGGCTGGCTCCAACAGAATCCCCTCCAAGCACGACATTCCCGGCAGAATATCCATTCGCGAGCAGCCACAGATAAGCGTCTATACAATCTTCATTAGCAGCCGGATAAGTAAACTCTGGTGCCAAGCGATATTCAATGATTAGGATCTTCGTGCCACTAGCTTTTGCAATTCGTGTAACCAGATCCCGATAAAATTCACAAGTCCCCGAAATAAAACCCCCACCGTGGAAATAAAGGATCACTGCATCAGCGGGTGAAGCAGATTTCACAGGAATAATCCACTCTCCGCTTAAGGTTCCAATCATGACCCGCTCGACGATAACATCAGTAGGACTGGGCATGTTTGCAGCGGTCGCGGCCATCTCCTGCCGTATTTGCCCGATAGACTTGCTATCCAATCGGTTGCTTTGTCGCAAATAATCTTTGATCGCTGCAAGCTGCTCTATACTTGTCTTTTCCATATCGTTAATCCCTCCTACAATTCTTTTCAACTCAGATTGTAAAGTCTGTAGGAGACTACAAGGTCAAGTTAAGAATCCATTTTTAAAATTTCGAGCGTGGACTGTACACCTGGGTGTTTATCTGTGGCTAACAAATTTTTTCTCAAATCTGCGAGGGCTGTTAGTTTTATTTCCTGTTTTGCAATTTCACCACGAACTCGATCCATTTTCTTATCCACAACAGTTACAAAATCATCTATGCTAATGCCGCTGCTTTCAGATTTAGTGAGTGCCTTCTTAATTTCCTTTAAAGTGAAACCACACAATTTAGCATTATGTATAAAAACAAGTCGGCTAAGCACCTCATCCGAATAAAGACGATAACCAGCTTCTGAACGTAAGGGAGTGCTAATTAATCCGAGCTCTTCATAATACCTTAACGTCTCCATTCACATTCGCCATTTTAGCAATTTGGCCTCGCAAGTACTCTGGCATAATCAGCGCCCCCTTATAATCCCCTACATTATACCAAATCCAGAGGCAGCAGAGGACATCAAAGAAGCATCAAGGGACAGCAAAAGAACGTCAACAAGTAACTAAGCTCCCTTTTAAAAACTCCTTATTCACGCACAAAAAAAACGACATTTCTGCCGTTTTCTCATTAATCATTTCCCAATTCACTACACTTCACTTCGAACTGCATTTTTCTGTATAAGCGAAATCTGTCCGGCATGAATGCCTGTATGATACATAAGTCTGCCTATCGCTTCAAGCGGTGTAGATGTGCCAAAAGCCGACTCCACACTCACATGCCATGCTTCTTCCGGAAGCTCCTGCATCGCAGCAGTTAGATTCTCATTAGAAACAGTCAGCAGATCAACAAGTTCACTCAATGTAGAATATGCCGCCTTGTCGCCTTGAGGATTAGGTTTTCCAAAAAACCACTCTGCGAACATAAACTCAACCTCCGCATTATGCTGAATTAATCCCCCAATCGTAGAGTTCCCTAGCTTAAGGTTAAGATCTTCTTCCGGCAATGCCTTCACCATTTTATGAAATCGCTCTTGCACCGCTTGCCAGATTGGCAACACTGAAGTGAAAGTCATAGATTATTTGCTCCCTTGTACAGTGGCTTCTTCATCTTTTTTCTTGTCGATCACCACATGGTTGAACAGGTTCGCATCTACGTCGATGTCAAAGGCCAAGCCAAAACCAACAACATAACGACCTTGGACAGGTGTCAATTCAAACAATGAAAAATCCAATCCACGCAGCAAATTCACCATTGCCACCCCATGATCAGCATTAAACAATTCAAAGATCTCCTCATGCCCGTCATTCCCGATATTGCTTGAAGTGCAATTCCACCGCACACGTTCCGTTGCAAATTTATTATTCGTCGCAGACTCATCTGCAATTAGAAGCGCATCTACAAACTCGTTGTTTTCCATATATCTGTAATGCTCGGCGATCTTACTAATGTAGATATACAGCTTGCCTTCATGCTTAACAAAAGGAGCATAGCTGATAAAAGGTTTTCCTTCGTCATCAATCAAGCTCAAAATCAGATTTTTACGATTCGCAATAAATTGCAAATAGTTTTCTTTATTTTTCTCTACATCTACAGGCTTCTTCATTATAAAATCCCTCCATTAATAGGTTATGTAATCTAGCCACGAATCTAGCGAACGGTACTTAGCAAATGAATACGAGGTTTCGTCTCTGTAGGAACATATTGAACTTCGGCATCCATTCGGTATATATCCCGGATCATATCGGTTGTCATAACTTCATTTGGTGTACCATACATCGCCTTTTCACCCGCCTGCACCACAACAATACTATCACTATAGGTAGAGGCTTGATTGAGGTCATGTAATACCATCACGACAGTCATTCCCATCCCTTGATTTAGCTCACGTACTAGCTCAAGAACTTCATGCTGATGCGAAATATCCAAGTAAGTGGTGGGTTCGTCAAGCAACATAACCAAAGGACGCTGCGCCAAGGCCATAGCAATCCAAGCACGCTGTGATTCACCACCGGATAACGAGGAAACTGCTCGATCCTTATAATCCTTTAAATGTGTCTTCTCCAGTGCCCAGTGGACAATGTCCATATCCTCATGATTTAATTTTTCGAACCATTTTTTATGTGGATACCTTCCATAGGAGACGAGATCAATCACGGTCATATCATTTGGTGCTTGGTTCTTCTGGCTCAGCATACACATTTTTCGAGCGACTTGTTTGGCAGTCATGGATTTTAGATCCGTACCATCGAGTGTGACCGCACCCGTATGATATGGGATTAGTCGTGATACCGCCTTAAGCAATGTAGATTTACCTGAGCCGTTCGGTCCTATAATCGAGACGATTTCACCCTTTTTTACGGAAAAAGAGAAGTTGTTAATAATGTTTTTCTGCTCATACCGAATCGAAATAGAGTCGACAGTAAACATGTTAGAACGCCTTCTTTCTCATCAGGTATAGAAAATAAGGTCCACCGATCACCGCCATAAGGATACCCGCAGGAATATCTAAAGGTGCAAATAAGGTACGTCCACCTGTATCTGCTATCAACAATACCAATGCACCAAGTCCCATACTCATCGGCAAAAGAAATTTATAGTCTGAACCCACCAACAATCGAGCCATATGTGGCACAACAAGCCCTACAAAGCCAATCATCCCAATAGCTGCTACAGAGATAGCCGCTAGAAATACTGCCAGCAAGGAAAGTAGAATACGAATTCGGTCCACATTTTCACCTAAATTCGAAGCTACCTGATCCCCTAAACGTATAATATTCGCCTTGCGGATCGCGAAAAAGGATAAGATCCAGCCTGCTATGGCATACGGGAAAACCATCATCAAGGCATTGTTCCCTTTAGCAGCCAGACTGCCGTTTAACCATTGGACCGCTGCCGGAAGTCTGTCACTGTACATGATGGTCAGGAGTCCTATTACCCCCCCGCAAAGAGCATTCACAGCAACTCCTGATAAAATAATAGTGATGGGCGAAATGCCGGTTCTTCTCCACGCTAATGCATATACAATCCCTGCAGCGATTAGTCCACCCACAAAAGCCGCAATTGGAATGAACTCCGTATATTGTGGGGCTGCAAGCATAATGACAAGCACACATGCAGCTGCTCCACTCGTTACACCGGTCAATCCTGGATCAGCAAGTGGGTTGCCCATCACGGCTTGCAGAAGAGCACCCGAAACCGCGATATTTGCCCCAATGATCATCGCCAGTAATACACGCGGCAAACGAATATCCCATATGATGGTCGCATTCACCGCTTTTGCCGCTGAACCAAAGATCGTGCTTAGGATGTCTGGTATAGAAATGTATACTGAGCCTAGTCCAATCGCAATTATAGCGGCAACGAACGCAAGTGCTAACGTTACAATAACAATAATTCTGCTACGAGATGTATTTATCACTTGCTGTCTCCTTTAATTATTCATAGAAGTATTTTGCAATTTCCGTTAAGGCTGTTTCCGCGTTAATAATCGAAGTGACACCGAAAACGCTGTAATCTAGAATGTTGATTTTGTTATTTGCATAAGCCGAGAGCTTTGTCCAAGTTTCATTTTTCTCTATTTCTTTTTTGAACTTATCCTCTGTCGCTCCGTGGTCGCCTGAAGCGAGTACGAGAATGATGTCTGGATCAGCGGCTACAATGTTCTCCATATTGATAGGTGAGTAAGTGTCAGTAACTTGCAATACAGAAGTTGCGATGTTATCAGCACCAAGCTTTTTAACCAAGCTACCTAAATAAGATTTCTCACTCATGACCATAAAGGAATCTGCGGTTCCGATTACGAGCAGCACGCTTGGCAGTTCTTTGCCTTCTGCTAATTGACTCAGCTCATTTTCTTTGTCCAAAATCTTAGTTAAAGCAGCATTCATTTCATCTTTTTTATTAAAATAAGTGCCTAATACTTTGAGGCTAAGCTTTAGATCCTCGAATGATTCTGTTCTCAAATATGCTTTTTGTAGGTCGATTCCTTCTAGCGATTTGTCTAACGTGCTGCGAAGTGATTCCGCTCCCAGCAGCAAGTCCGGTTCGAGTTTGGTTACTACTTCCAGATCCGGCGCCATAGGTGATCCAATACGATCAATTGTTTCGAAATCAGCAGGGATTGGATTCGTTGAAGTTGGTACACCTACCGGAGTTATGCCGAGCAAATAAAGCATTTCTGTTAACGGTACAGAAGTTGTTACAATACGCTCCGGTGCTGTGGCAGGGAATTGGCTTAAGGCTTCGTTGAACAACGTTTCATCCACACCATCATTCTCCAGACTGTACACCTTGCCGGCTGCTTCCGATGTATTCGCTACTTCTGTTGTATTTGCCGCATTTGCTTCTTTAGATTCATTAGCAGTTGTATTCGTTACTGCTTCATTTTTTGGATTGTCCGCTGTATTTGTAGACGAACATGCAGTCATTGCCGTAAGCGCTGCAATAACCAGGAGTACTAATAATTTTTTCAAAATCTATCCCTCCAAATATGTATATTTATACGTTTCATGTAGTGATAATGATTTTCATTTTCACTCATCGATTCCTATGATAATCGTTATCAATAAGAAGTGTCAAGAATTTTATTTTAATTTTAAATAAGAAGGATTTTCCTTATTGTCCGTTGAAGCCAACTAGCATTTCTAATAAAAAAGCCACGCCCTATGGGCGTGACTTCAAATAGTGGTGTATGAGATCCAAGCGTTAGTCAGTAGCTCCTGTATTTAAAACCCCATAATGAATAAGGTCTACAAACTCATTTTCTTTATAAATATGCTGTAACAAAACGCCTTCTTTCAGCATGCCAGATTTTTGCATAACCCGACCCGAACCAGGATTTGTAGCAAAGAATCTGGCATACACTTTGTGATAATGTTTTTCTGTAAAAGCAAAATTAATGACCGCTTTTGTTGCTTCTGTAGCATATCCATTACCCCAGTGTTCCTCACCTATCCAATATCCAAGCTCGCCGTTTCTGTGTGTCCGGTTATTTCTCAGTCCTATAGCACCATACAGCTCGTTTGTATTTTTATCAGTAATAGCGAATTCATATGAATTATCCTTATTGAACTCATCTTCATGTGTTTCAATCCATGATAACGCACATTCAATGGGGTATGGATAAGGTAAAGTTAATGTACTTTTGTAAACATTATAATTATTGCAGAGCTCACTGACACGCTGTGCATCAGACAATGCAAAAGGTCTTAAAATCAATCTTTCAGTAGTAATTGTTCTCTTCTCTGGATTGTACAATGGTATCCCCCCATTAATCTAAATATTATAAAACAAATACAAGCCAGATAAACAAAAAACTTGGCCACCACTGCTTACCCGCTTTCACAAACAGCCAGCCAAACACCAAAGAAAAAGCAGTAATATACAAGCCGCTTTGCAGACCATGTGTCAAATGACCTAATCCCCAAGTCAGCATTAAACCTATTCCGCCATAAGGAAGAGAAGGATTCTTAAACCATACTTCTCCTGCACGCTGCATTAGCGCAACCAATAGTACAACTAGTACAGCTTCCACAATGTAATATATGTTTTGAACCAAGGCAACCCATATGCCCATAAAACCATGTTCTAACTTAAAGTTTTCATATTCTCTATAAATCTGTGGAATGCTCTCCCCATTAATCCAAAATTCCAGCACTGCGAACAAAAAACTTGATATAAAAGCTACAATTAACAAAGGAATGACCTTAGAGCTCCAACGCAAAGATATAACCTGTTCAATCAACTTCCTCTTCCTGAACCAAAGTAGAAACATCATAGCTCCAACTGTCCACAATAGGGTGACTATGCTCCAATGAACAACTAGTACGTACCAAGGGCTGACAAAAAAGTCATCTATATTAAACAAATCCCCCCATAACCATTGATCTAATCCCATGATGAACATATCCATTCCTAACATTAAAAACACAAGCAGTCCTAATAAAAAATATTGAATACCTGATATATTCCCTTTTTGTTTCATGAAACCTCTCACCCGCCTTATATATTGTCCATTTTTGTACTATATTCCCAAAATTATGATGCTGAAAGTATGGCATCCCCTCAATCTGTTTGTCTGTAACAAATCACTCACTTGAATCATTGTTAGAAAAATAAAAAAAACAGCACGCATCGATATAAAATCGACACATGCTGTTTACTATCAGGACTTGTCCAAACTAGAATCTAGCCACAAAAAATTCGCGGTCTGCGGGAACGTTAAAACTTCTTATAGTAGCTCCACTCTCATCTCTCAAAGTGAGAAGATAAGGTACCGATGTTAAGGTACTAATTGTTGGGAATCTAACTACACCAAATTCGTCAAAATCAGCAGTTACTGTTGTAGTCCCAGCTCTTAATGAAGCTGTCCACCCCGTAGTATCTTTAGGTGTACCCGTTGCATTTGTACCAATAGCAACAACAATAAATCTATCCAGGGTCTGTCTAATTCTCCGTTTCTTTCTCGTAGGAGCTGCTTTCGCTTTTTTAGCCGCGAGAACTTTGCTAGCCATAACTGCTTTCTTGTTAACTGGTTTCTTAATCATTGCCATTTACTTCACCACTTTCTTTTTAGGATACGTTAGTAAATGCAAGAATCGTAAGGTTTGACCTCTCTTTCACCTACAAATCTGAAAATATGTTAAATCCTAGTTTCATAGTTTCGTGTCCACTAGCTCTGCAGTGCATATAATACCTTCAAGAGGTGATTCATTACTAATGAACGGTCAAAAATGGCTAGAGAAATATCATTCGAAAATGCACCATTCCTTGAGAAAAAGAGTTCAACGTTCCTATCTTCCAGGACATAAAGCGAATACCATTCCCGTTATCATTAAATTCAAACAAAAAATAACTACAGCCCAGCTACAGTCTTTACAAAACCATTTAAAATCCCACGACTTTCCGATCAGACATCATCTTCACCTGCTTAATTCGATATCATCCAAAGTTTCAAAAAGCTGCTTGAACCGGATGTGCCGCTGGGATGGAATCGAGAAAATTTATTTGGATCAAGTCAAAAAAACATCCCTTAATATAGCCACACCATCCATTGGTTCTACAACCGCTCAAAAGAAAAAGGGGCTTACCGGAAAAGGAATAAACATTGCGATTCTTGATACAGGGGTGTATCGGCACCCTGACCTGTTTCGCCCTGTTAACCGTATAGTTGCTTTTAAAGATTTTATCAATCATAGAAAACAGCCCTATGACGATAACGGCCATGGAACTCATATCGCAGGGGATGCAGCAGGCAACGGATGGATGAGTAAAGGAAAATACAAAAGCCCTGCTCCAGAGGCAGGGATAGTAGGTGTCAAAGTATTAGATAAAAATGGCGATGGATATGACTCTACAATCATTAAAGGAATTGAATGGTGTATTACGAATCGGAGAAGACTTCATCTTCGTATTCTTTCGATGTCATTTGGGGGTAAGGTGAATCTTCCTTGTTCAGATGATCCACTCTGCCAAGCTGTAGAAAAAGCAATTAAAGCCGGACTGAACGTTGTAATAGCAGCTGGAAACAGCGGACCGGGACGCAGTACGATCGAATCACCAGGAATTAGTCCTTCAGCAATTACTGTCGGTGCAGTGGATGACCGTCGCACGCTCACGCAAGCGGACGACCGAATCACTTGGTTCTCCAGTCGTGGACCCGCACCGGGAGGAAGGAAGAAACCAGATCTCGTTGCTCCAGGCGAGACGATCATCTCCCTTCGTGCTCCACGATCCAAGCTGGATCGCGAGCTTCCTTATTTGCGGATAGCTAAAGATTACTTTGTGCTGTCCGGTACCAGTGTCTCAACACCTATCGTCTCAGGAGTGGTCGCGCAATTACTCCAGAAGAACCCTTCTCTTACGCCTAAGCAAGTAAAATCCATACTAAAAAAGAACACGTTTCGCCTTAAACTAAGTCCTAACACAGCAGGATGCGGTGAGATCAATGCGCGGTTTCTATCGTAAATCCGCTTCTTTTTTAAAGGCAGTAATGACGGAAACCGACAATTCCTCTGTAAATATACCTGTAGGCTCTATTTCTAATAAAGCTGATTTCAAATCATCTTCAAAACATTCTAAGTTACCTCTAAATAATCGCTTAGAAGCATAAGACGTAGAATACAAATTTCCTAGTATTGAATCAACAGTCCATGTGATGGAATAACTCGGTAATACCCGTCTTTCAACGTCTTTAAAACTGGATCGCTTTACAACATCCTCATGTTTTTCTTGGGGATGTTTATATGTACCTTTTCCGGCTATTCTTTCGTCACCCAACCAGCGTTTCACTACTTCCTCTACCTTTTGTTTCCAAGGTAACGGTTCTTGTTGTTCATTAAAAGTATCAATTACAGCAATACCGCCGTTATCATCTAAACTATGATAGAGAATTTCAAGAATGGATTCTCGGTCCATCCAGTGAAACGCCTTAGCCATCATAATTAGACGAAAGGAACCCCAGTTATTGGATAGTTCTTCCCCTCTCCCCTGTTGCCAGCTAACATTCTCAACCCTGTTGTACTGTGATAACAGCTTTGCTTCATCTAGCATCTCTAGTTCAGTATCTACGCCAATGATTTCTTCGAACCAATCCGCGAACCTTAGCGCTAACTGCCCAGTACCACACCCTAAGTCTAGCAACCGGCCTTCTCCGTGAAGTGAGAATTTGTCCACTAGATATCGAATCAGTGAGGACGGATATAGCGGGCGATATCTGGTGTAATAGCTTGCAGTATCTTTGAACAGATCCGGTCCATAATCATTCATAGCTGAACTCCCCCTTCTTTTTTACCAAGGACAAAATCATAGCAGATATGTTATGCAAATAAAAGGCTATCCAGAGCATTCCGGGCAGCCTTTTATTTATGTGGATATAGCCCAAAATAATTAAAAATATTGACAATTAACTTCGTTGCATATATGGTTAATTACATAACTAACTAACCAATGAAGTTGGCGGTGAATACATGGGAAACTTAATGGATGATACACGACCGATATTTATGCAGATCGCCGAACGAATAGAAAATGACATCATCGAAGAAGCACTGCTGGAGGAATCACAAGTTCCTTCGACAAATCAGTTTGCTGTTTTCTACCAGATCAATCCGGCTACAGCTGCGAAAGGTGTGAATTTGCTTGTGGATCAAGGGATATTGTACAAAAAACGAGGAATCGGTATGTTTGTAGCTTCTGGAGCGCGTACAGTATTGATGGAGAAGAGAAAAGAACAATTTTATGAACAGTATGTAGTAACCATGATCCGTGAAGCTGAAAAATTAGGAATTACGTTGGATCAATTAACGATTATGATTCAGAGGGGAGACAACAAGTCATGAATGAAGTTGTTGAAATCAAAGGATTAACTAAGTCATACGGAAATGTCACTGCCATCCATGAACTCAGTTTTTCTTTGGAGAAAAACAAGATATACGGGCTTCTCGGCAGAAACGGTGCAGGAAAAACCACAATAATGCATATGATCACAGCTCAGCTTTTCCCCACAAGTGGTGTCCTGAACGTATTTGGTGAACATCCATACGAGAATAACCGGGTTCTCAGGCAGATTTGCTTCATTAAGGAAAGCCAAAGGTATCCGGACACGTACCGAATCATCGATGTACTGGAGGTATCCGAATTATTTTTTCCAAACTTTGATCGGGAATATGCTCACTCTTTAATCAAGGATTTCAATCTGCCCTTAAAAAGAAGAATAAAAAAGCTATCCCGAGGTATGCTCTCGGCTGTAGGAATTGTAGTAGGTCTAGCCAGCCGTGCTCCGCTTACCATTTTTGACGAACCCTATTTAGGACTTGATGCTGTAGCTAGAAGCCTGTTTTACGATCGCCTAATTGAAGATTATGCTGAAAATCCACGCACAGTTGTTTTGTCCACCCATTTGATCGATGAGGTAAGTCAGCTTTTAGAGCATGTTATCGTCATCGACAACGGCAAGCTAATAATTAACGAAGATGCTGAAACTCTTCGCGGGCAAGCTGTTACGGTAATCGGCGCGACAGCGAAGATCGAAGATTTTATCGACGGCAAACAAGTCATCTCCCGCGAGTCTTTTGGCGGATTGCTTACAGCCACCATTATCGGCTTCAACGTGAAGGATCAAGCACATGCTGAAAAGTTAGGCTTAGAAATCTCACCTGTATCTTTACAGCAATTAATTGTTCATCTCACAAATAAAAAATCTCTAGGAAAGGAAGTGACCGTGTAATGAATCCTACGGCAGGTATGTTAAAAATGCATTTCAGAGATAAGTGGTTATGGTTGTATACGCCTTGGGTAATCTTGTTATCCAGCTTCTTGGTAAATGTCATCGTCGCTTCTTTCATCCAAGAACCAATCTATACCGGCGGTCTCGTCTCTATCTTCATTTATATGTTAATCACCGGTATACTCATTTTGGTGCAGACCTTCCCTTTTGCTCTGGGCTTAAGCCAACGAAGAACGGATTATTTCATAGGCACTTCCTTAATGGCTATTATAACTAGCACCACCTACTCAATTCTCCTCTACCTGCTCGCAATCATTGAAAGCAAGCTTACGGGTGGCTGGGGTTTGGAACTACATTATTTTCATTTGCCCTTTTTAAATGATGGTAATGCCATGGAACAGCTGTGGATGTATTTTGTGCTCTTTCTTAATATGTTTTTTCTGGGGCTAATGATATCCAGCATCTTCCGGAGATTTGGCCGAAGCGGTTTGTTCATTTTCTCAGGGGTTACGTTTATCCTGTGCAGTCTAGGTGTATTGTTAATGACCTATAATCAGTGGTGGGTAGACCTCTTCAACTGGTTTGCTGGATATACCGCATTTGAACTTGCCTTGTGGTCCATGCCTTTGACAGTCGTGTACGCTCTTTTATCGTTTTTGATGCTGCGTAGAGCAACAGTGTAATTCATTATCCTATAAAAAACAGGTGTGTCCCAATAGCCATACAATGGTTGCTGGGTGCACCTGTTTTCTTTCGTTGCTTAGACTTTGATCTAGACAACAAACTTTATTGGATTCGAGCATAGTTGCGCGTGCGATGGTGCTATCGGATTCTGCGGGGCGAGTAGCTTAGAAGCAAACACAGTGTCGCTATTGCAGATATCGACGGGTCGAAACACAGATTAGTATTTCGCTAATCAGCGCGTCCGAAGGCTCTATCGGACTACTGACCTTTTTCGTGGCTTAAAGCACATTTGGATTTTATCGAGCCAGCTGACCTTATTCGTAGCATTAGAGCACATTTGGATTTTATCGAGCCAGCTGACCTTATCCGTGGTTTTAGAGCACATTTGGATTCTATCGGACCCAGCTGACCTTATTCGTGGCTTTAGAGCACATTTGGATTCCTATCGGACCCCACAGTCGCTATTGGCATAAAAAACGCCGAATTCATTCCTTTTTCCATACAATAGCTGCACTGGGGTCCGAAACTATGCTCAAAAAGCGATAAATGAGCAAATAGCTTCATCTGAGTCCGTTGGCCTCAGGTGATGATGACTCGGTGGTACGAGTAGCATAGAAGCAAAATACAAATTAGTTTTTATCCAATCTGCGCGTGGAGAGACGCTACCGGACTCCGCTGACCTTATTTGTAGCATTCGAGCACATTTAGATTTCTATCGGGCCAACTGACTTTATTCGCAGCTTAGAGCACATTTAGATTTCTATCGGACCCAGCTGACCTTATTCGTGGCTTTAGAGCACATTTGGGTTCCTATCGGACCCCACAGTCGCTATTGGTATAAAAAACGCCGAATTCGTTCCTTTTTCCACGCAATAGCTGCACTGGGGTCCGATACTATGCTCAAAAAGCGATAAATGAGCAAATAGCTTCATCTGAGTCCGTTAGCCTCAGGTGATGATGATGACTACACAGGGCGAGTAACGTAGAGGTAAAACACTAATTAGTATTTCCCCAATCTGCGCGTGGAAAGACGCTATCGGACTCCGCTGACCTTATTCGTAGCATTCAAGCACATTTAGATTTCTATCGGGCCAACTGACCTTATTCGTAGCATTAGAGCACATTTAGATTTCTACCGGGCCAGCTGACCTTATTCGTGGCTTTAGAGTACATTTAGATTTTATCGAGCCAGCTGACCTTATTCATGGTTTTAGAGCACATTTGGATTCTATCGGACACCACTGACCTTATTCGTAGCATTAGAGCAAATTCGGATTTTCATCGGACCCCACAGTCGCTATTGGTATAAAAAATGCCGAATTCGTTCCTTTTTCCACGCAATAGCTGCACTGGAGTCCGAAACTATGCTCAAAAAGCGATAAATGAGCAAATAGCTTCATCTGAGTCCGTAAGCCTCAGGAGATGTTTCTTAAAGATTTCTTTCGCTTAAGCACTACCGTCTGCTGAAAAACATAAAAAAAGGATTATAAAACTGCTGCTAGAGCAGTTCTATAATCCTTCTTAGCTATGCGGTCAAGAGGACTCGAACCTCCACGATATTGCTACCACTGGCACCTGAAGCCAGCGCGTCTGCCAATTCCGCCATGACCGCGTATTATAATGACTCGCTTATTGCGGTCACAAGATAGATCATACCACGCTGAGAATCCAACGTCAATATATTTTCGCCGTTTTCTTATCATCCATTAATTTATGGATAATTATTGCTTTTGTTGGCCAATATAAGGTATAATGAGAACAAAAGTTCGCATAATATAAATGAGGTGATTTATAATGGCGACTACAAAGCTAAACACATCCATTATTGATGAAGAAGTAACTAAAGAAGAACTGTCCCTGGTCAGAAGCTATTTGCTGCTAACGTTTATTCATAAAGTTTTCGAACGTGACTGCCGTGTAATCAGTAGAAGCGGCCTGTTTAAGACCCCTCAGCTATATATGGAGCTCGTATCTGGTGCCACAAAGAAGACGTCACTAATGCTTCAAGAGGTTACGCGCGAGCTGAGCTCCCATGATTTGAAGATTACTACCGTTCGCCAAGATCAGCGAGGAGTCGAAGCATTATATTCCTGCAGAGGATTTCAAGGAGAGATGAATATATTATGGCCAGGCTTCCGTCGAGAAATGATGTTGCGCATGCGCGCGTATCTCGGACTGTCCACAGAACTCTCCATACTCTCCAGAGAAGAGAATGCGTCTGAACTAGCTCTAACTATATAATCCCCAAATGACATTACAGAAACAGCTCCCGCCCAGTAGGGCGAGGAGCTGTTTTGTATTATGAAGATTATTACTGCGGAAATTATTACTGTGAAGATTATATATTATCCGGATCTTGTCTTGGTTCACTAAATGGCTGGAATATATAATTGCGATCCAGCTTCACTACTCGTCTATTCTGACGACGTATCATCACCTGAGAATCATCCCAAGCAAGAACTATCCCTTTAACATCGTTACTTTCCAAGCCATCGCGCACTACACGAATTTTCTCACCGGAAATCCGGTAGGCATCCAATTGCTCATCGCTAATCATCATTAATCCCTCCTGTCATAGCTTGTCCTATTTAGTCTCAGAAAAAAGACCCAAATGATAAATCATCTGGGTCTCATGTAGGCAATTAACGACTTGCATGTCTACTAAAGCATTCTTATATCAGCGCTTCATTCTTCTCAAACCAGAAGTCAAGAACTTTAGCGGACATCACACGTTGCTCCAGATACTCCACTTGGTTAGTTGTGAATTTCTCCCTCCACGGGAAGGATAACTCTTCGCACAATCCTTTGATTGTCAGAAGCTCTGACCAGGCTACATAGCGTTTGTACCAAAAAAACTGAGGATGTTCAATCATATAGGGATACAGATCGTCGAATTCCGTGTGTTTGCAATCCAGCGCACGCTCGAAATGATCCTTGGCCTCGGTTAATTTATCAATAAAAAATTGTTCAGTCACCGGTTCTTTCCCCATTGTGACGCCTCCTCCCTATGTCTAATTTTTATTATAAAGGAAAATCCATAGGGTGAAAAGCAGTTGTTTAAAAAATAGGCCTGTTCTTATTGCCAATTAGGTTATTCCCCAAATTCGATGGTGCCTCCATTTAGAGAGGTAATTCTTACGAGTGACTCCAGACGAATGCCTTGCTCTCTGATCGTCCGAGCCCCTGCCTGAAAGCTTTTTTCTACTACAACACCAAGACCAACTAGCTCAGCGCCAGAACGTTGAATGATCTTAATCAATCCACGCGCCGCATCACCATTGGCAATAATATCATCAATAAAGAGGATTTTATCCTCTGGAGAGATGAACTGGCGAGACAACATAATATCGGTAACGATTCCTTTTGTAAAGGATGGAACTCTTTCGCAAAGCGCATCCGGATCAGCTAACAGAGTTTTTTTGCGGCGTGCAAAAACTAGCGGCACCTTTAATTCATACGCGGTGGCAAATGCCACGGCAATGCCCGAGGATTCAACGGTCACAATACGAGTAATTCCTGAATCCGCAAACCTCCCGGCAAACTCCCGTCCCATTTCCATCGTAAGCTGTGGATCAACCTGATGATTTAGCAGTGCATCCAGCTTCAGCACCTCATCCGAAACGACGACACCTTCTTCCAAAATCCGCTGTTTCAACACTTCCATGACTTTGAACCTCCAATACCCTTTATAATCGCAGACATTCCGTACAAATTAATCACTGATCATAAAGCAATTACGACGGAAGTCATGTCCTACTGATCCTCATCATAACCTGTACTATACAGAGTACACAAGGTTATCCTGCACAGCACTCGTTATGAATTTTCTTTAGCTTCGTAAAACTATTAGGAGGGGAGCCATGAAATCACATGTCCGAACATTACAGATCGCTTTCACTTATATTGGCACCATTGTAGGAGCCGGATTCGCCACCGGACAGGAAATATTAAAATTTTTCACACGTTACGGGCACTGGGCAGTCCTGACCATCCTGCTCTCAACTATATTGTTCATATGGCTGGGTACAAAAATGATGGTCATTGCTCGGCGAATAGAAGCGGAATCCTATGAAGACTTTAACCGTCACCTCTTTGGGGAACAGGTTGGAAGCACCATCAGTTTGTTCACGATGGTCGTCCTGATCGGTGTAAACAGTATTATGCTTGCAGGAGCCGGCGCTATTTTTCAGGAGCATCTCGGACTTCAATATCAGACTGGACTACTTATCACATTGCTTGGTTCATACTTTCTGCTAAAACGAGGGATTTCCGGTATTCTGCAAATGAACAGTATTGTAGTTCCTTTAATGCTTACTCTGTCACTCATCATTATTTTTAATACTTTTCAAATTCCGGGAGCTGGACGGTTCCTGTTCCTTGATAACGATCGCTCTCTCTTTGGTGCATGGATGTCACCGCTGCTCTACACCGCCTTTAATTTAGGGATGGCACAAGCTGTTTTAGTCCCTATGGCTCGTCACACAGAGGAAGAAAAGTCCCTTGTATGGGGCGGTATTATTGGGGGTACCGGGATTGGTTTTATGTTGATCGCCGCACATTTCGCAATGAGCTCACAGATGCCAGGGATTCTCAAGTTTGAAATTCCGATGGGCAGCATCGCCGTCCGGTTGGGTACTGTAGTGCAAACTATATATCTGCTGCTGATCTTTTTGGAGATCTTCAGCACTTTTGTCGCCGATATTTATGGAGTAGCTGTACAGCTTAAGCAACGGCTTCCCCTATCAACTGCACTAATCACGCCACTTCTGATGCTGGTCTGCTATTTACTGAGCCAGTTTGGCTTTAGTTCACTGCTCTCCGTGTTCTACCCAATCTTTGGAGGTTTATCACTGGTCTGGGCTGTCAAGCTGCTGCGAACGCCATGGTCCTCTCCACCAGGAGATAATACCTTATCGAACTCAAAGGAGAAGGGGAACAGTCTCGTATCTGTAAAACCAATCACCCGAACTACACGGAAATAACCGCTGCTGTAGGAATCATACGTGCTGCCGCTTCCGCCACATGCTTGTGACAGGTCATCATCACAATCTGGCGGGAGATCGACAGTTCTCCAAGAAGTCCAAGCGCAGCATGAAGACGAGACTCGTCAAAGTTAACGAAGAGATCATCGAATAACAGCGGCAGCGATACTTGCCGTGACATGGTCTCTGCCAGTGCCAGCCGGATGGCAAGATACAGCTGTTCTGCCGTCCCTCGGCTGAGCAGTCCACTGTCCAGTAGTCCCCCGTCCTTGTGTTCAGCTTTCAGCTCTTTATGCCCTAGTGTCATAACAACCCTTTTATATTCCCCTTCCGTCAGCTTGGAGAAATAGTCTGAGGCAAGCAGTAATACCTGTGGCTGCTTCTCCTGCTCATACACACGGCGAGTTCGCCCGATTAGTTCGGCAGTTATCGCTGCCACTGCATATTTATCAGCCACGATCCGCAAGGCTGCTCTCTGCTCTTCCAGTTGCTGAATAACGGAATCCTCCACGCAGCGCTCCTTCAGATACTCCCTTTCCTGAAGCAGCTTGCCTCGTTGCTCCAGCAGGGTGTTCCAACCCTCTTCCTGCTGTTCCATCAACTCTTCAGCCAATGACCGCTCCAGCTGCAATGCTTCTGCATCATGATGATTTAATAGTTCCAGCAGAGCAGCAACCCGCATCTCCTCCCAACCACCGAACATAGCAAGCTCCCACTGGCGAATCGATTTATTCAGATCACTGCGCCGCTGCACAGCTGCTGACCTGCGTAAGAAATCCTCTCCACCACTCGCCCCGCCTTCCTGTATCAGAAGCTCACGCTGTTCTCTCAGCTCACCTAATATCCTGTGGCTCTCCTTAAGTTCTTCATCCACATCCTGCAATCTTGACTGCATAGTTTCCCGGCGAATCAAGTCCTTTTTCAGATCATCCCATGCTCTTTTTCGCAGTTCCAGCCAGCTTAGTAGGGTTAATGCAGATACTCGTTTCCCCTCTTGCGGATCTATTTCAAAGCCAGCTGCTGCTACACCAGACTCGTCGCTAAGATCAGCACCGGACTCATAAATAAGAGCAAGCAGCTCCTCCTCAAACACGTTACATTCTGCTTCCAGCTCCTTCAATCGTAAGGAAAGTTTATTCTCTTGGCGCAGCAGCTCATTCCCTTGTTCAACCATAGCAAAAATATCCGGCAGCCCTTCAGGAGATAATCCTTCTGGCAGCCTGCGTTGGCGAAGCCATTCTTCATATTGCTCTGCAGTTTCCGTGAATGCCGCCTCCGCCCGGTACATTTCTTCAGCGAGCAGCTTCTCTTGGCCTGCCAGCGTCTCCAGCTCCGTGCGGCAGGCATCACGCTCGGCGGCATAGCGTTCGATGCGCTGCCGCCAAGCTGACCAAGCCTCCATGAGTCTGCGAAGCTCCCTCATAGAGGCCTCCAGCCCGCCTGCGTCAGGGCTGGACCCCGGGGCGGCCGTCCGCCGCCCCGGCACAACGCTCTCCGGCTCCGCCCCGGAGAGCAGCTGCCCCGCAGCCGCAGCATCTCGGCTGCGGCTGCGCTGACGTCCCCGCCATGCTCTGGCGGGGACGCTTCCGGCCGGCGCGCTCCGCGCAAGCCGGCCCAAAGGGCCAGATCGGCCGCACACAGCAGGCCGATCGCAAGCACGGCGCTGGCTGGCGGAGCACCGGTCAGCCACAGCGCTGCGGGGAGCAGCACGGTTAGTGCTGCCCCAGCCCACAGCAGGCGCCGGTAGAGCGCGGCCATGCGCTTCGCGCCAAGGCCGTCACTTCCGGCGCCGCGCGCTGGCCCTTCGCTGAGCTGCGCTTCGCGCCAGCGTTCGGCCGCCTGCTGCAGCTCGTCCCACAGCTGCAGCACTTCACGGGCGCTGCGGGGAGCCAGCTGCGCAAAAGATTCCGCGCCGGTAGCATGCTCACGCGCCAGCGCCCGTTCTGCTGCTTGGAGCGACGCTGTGGCAGCGGCCAAACGGGATCGCAACGACTGCCGCGTTGCACCCTCCGCCTCCATGCGGCGGTCATAACTAGCGAACACCGCCGCAAACTTCCGTGCAGCTTCACGATCCGCTGCTGTACCGGAGAATGAAGTCAGCTCTGCAGGGCCCCAGCTCACATCAATGCCGCGCAGAATTCGCCGCAAATGCTCATTCAGCGCTGTTAATTCTCCCTCAAGCCGCTGTCTTTCCGTTCTACGGTTCTCGTAACTGCTCCGATGCCGGTCCAGCCGCTCCAAAGCAGGCCCCTGCGCTGCTAATACTTCATCTGGAGGGTTCTTTGCCAGTTCAATAATAAGCTCGCTTAGAAGACGTTCATAACGTACTACTGCTCCCTGTGCATTACGAATTTCTCCTTCAAACGCCTGAAAGCGAGTTGCTCCTTCTTCAGGAAAGGCTGAAATCAATGGCAATCCTTGCAGCTCTAGCTGAGCCTCGCTCCACTTTAGCCACAGCTCACGGACTTCCTGTGCTTTTCGAAACATCACTAGCTGCTCTCCAGTGAGCTTGCGCTGTTGTTCCAATTCATCTAGCTCCGACTCCGTTGCCCTAAATGCAACTATATTATCGTTATATCGCGGAAGATAAGAACGGCTCTCAACCATTTGTCGCTCAAGCTTTTCTATGGCTTGCACAACTTTTGCTGCTTCTTGCAGCTTGCCACGAGGTTTGTACAGCTTCTCAGCTTCCTGCACCAAACGGCGTTCCGCACGCATGATTGCACCGCCACCGCCCATACCTGCATGAAAAAGAAAGCTGCTCATCTCCTCAGATTGAAGGGCAGCAAGCTCCTGCAGCTCGTCCAGTGAAACTGCGAACAATTGCTGGAACATACTCCTAGAGATCCCCCCAAGTAAATGTCGTTCCATTTCAGCTTGTCCCAGCTCTTGAGTCGTTTCATTTGGATGATTTACTGTAATGTTCAGCTTTTCATTTCTTCCTGATCCCTCAGCACCTGAAGCAAAACGGCGAATGGTCCACAAACCTTCATTACTGTCACGTATCTTCAAGGTTCCCCCATGCAATCCGCCTTGCATAGGTTCATACCTTTCCAAGGGATTTCCACGGCTTGGAATTCCAAACAGCATAGAGCGTATGAATTGCAGTGTCGTACTTTTTCCAGCTTCATTACGCCCATAAAGTACGGTCACTCCCTGCGTTAAATGAATCTCTCGATTGTGAAGACGCCCGAAGCCATTGATATGCAAATGTTCAATTCTCATCGTTTTGCCCTCCGGATTGTTGATACGAAAGACTTTCCGCCGCTTCAACAGTATCATCCATCTCACCAAGCATCGTGATTCCCTGCTCTGCTGCACCACGTAGCCAGCTCAACTTCTCTTCTTGACTAGTCATAGACAACAGCTTTCGCAGCTCCTGATTCTCCAATAACGGTTTGAGCGCACTATTTAATAGTTCTTCGAGCGCTTCCGGGGAATGTTCCGTATGCTCTGCAATGCGCAGCATTTCTCCAAGAAAACTATCTTCTTCCAATAAGCGTTGGCGATCAATAGCTAAGCCGGACTCGATGGCGAACCCTTCGGTCCAGACAAGCCCTTTGTAATCTTTACGCTCAGCCCTAATCGCCTCACGGCGCTGGAGTTCAGACAGCAGATCCTCTGCTGCCCCTTTTTCAGCCAATACTTTATGTACGTCCCCTCGCCCACTCAGACGAAATCTGACCACCGACATGAGCTCCGGGAGCTCCGCGCGGATGTCTTCAATAACCCGCTCCACTTTCTGTATCCATTCTGCTTCATTGCTTAACCCTTCTATAGATAAGTCTCTAACCTGCCAGCGGACGAAATCCAGTTCATGAAATTGCAGAGTGGATCTTCCAGCCTCATCTACATCCACAATATAACAACCTTTAGCTCCGGTTTCCTTAATGCTGCGCCCTTGTATATTGCCTGGATACACAATCACAGGCTTCTCATGCAGCACACTACGTTTATGAATATGTCCAAGCGCCCAATACTCAAACCCCCGTTCGATAAGGTCCCTACGACTGCAAGGAGAATAGGTCTCATGCAGCAAATCACCATCTACATTGCCATGCAGCATCGCAATATGAAACAGGCGGCTGCCAGGTTTACGAGAAAAGGTTACAGCAGTGTTGTTCGTCACTTTCGCCGTTGGATAAGAGATTCCACTAACGATGGCAACTTCTTGGCCATCTATACGGCGGTAAGCTGTAGCGTGTTCCGGCTTCTCTCCGCCAAATACGGTAACATGCTTTGGCATTTCCGTTGTCAGACGCAGTCCGTCAAGCGGATCGTGGTTGCCATGAATCAGGAACACGTTAATCCCATGCTCACCGAGTTCTTTGAGCGCTTCCTGAAATCGCAGCTGTCCCTGTAATGAAGCATCTGAAACATCGTATACATCTCCACTAATGACAATAAAATCAACGTTCTCTTGGATCGCAACGCGGACAAGCCGCCCGAGGGCGGCAAAGGTAGACTCACGTAAATAAGCACGAATGGCTGGCGAAATATGCGCCAGCCCGGCAAAACGGCTATCCAGATGTAAATCAGCAGTATGCAGAAAGCGAAATGGTATCATAGCTGCTCACCCTTTCGTTCCTGAGGGATACTGTAAATAGGTTTTTTTAAGTTCATTAGCAACTCGTGTCAACGAATATAGGCTTTTGGCTTTATCCCATGCGGAACGTGAAAGCTCATAACGATAAGCCGGATCAGATATCACCTTCTCTAATGCATCAGCAAGAGCAATCTCATCGTCCGGACTGACCAATAGGCCATTCACACCATCTTCAATCTGCTCCGGTATTCCGCCCACATTTGTCCCCACTAAAGCCAGGCAGCTAAGTGCCGCTTCCGCAAACACTGAACCGAACGCCTCCGCCCGAGAGGGCAATACGAAAATATCAAAGAAAGGCATGAATTCTTCAGGGTGCAGCGTATATCCGTAAAAAATTGTTTCATTATAGATCCCTAAATGTTGGGCCATCTTTTCCAGATCCGCACGTGAAGGACCATCGCCAATAATATGCAGTACATACTCATGGCCGCGATTTTTAAGCTCCGCGCAAGCTTTGAGTAATATATCTATTCCTTTAGCCGGAACCAGACGTGTCACGGTCACTAGCTGCGGAATAGCATTATCATGCGGAACAGGCTTAAATCTTTTTTCATCAAAACCATTCGGAATAACACCTATATTAGAAGGATCAATAATATAAGGGGCCACATAATCTGCAAAAGATCGCGACACCGTCATTAATCGATCACTAACATGCTCAAGTTCACGATAAAGTGAGACTAGAAAACGATGCTCCAAGCCATCCTCTGAAATCGCTCCATTTAAAATCAATTCTCGCTCGTAACTGGAATGCAGGGTATGAATTAACGGAGTATCAGGGAACACTTTTTTCATCGCTAAGCCAGCAATCGGATGATGAGAATGAATTAGATCATAGGGCTTACTCATCCGCAGTTTAGTCCACCATAAATAATCACGATAGGTCTGAATATATTTCTGAACGATCGGACTTTCTCCATACTGCGTCCAATCAAACGTCTCGAATATTACTTCCTCATGCCCCTTATTGCGAATCCGCTTAGGCAGCCAAAACAAATCCATCTCCCAACGGCTTGAACGGAATCTTTCCTGAAGATAAGGGATCATAGATGATACCCCACCGGGTTGCTCCGGCGGGAAGAAGAGCGCTTGCAGCAAATTCATATGGTACATCCCCTTTACAATTGCCCTGTGTACTGTAAGACTTGGCAATTATGATATAGTTGAATATATGTAGAATTTCAGGTACGATTACGTTCCCCATACCTTGATTTTATCGGTATAAACATGAAACAGCAACTAAGAAAAAGGAGAATGAGCTATGAAGGAAGAACAGCTGCCTGCCTCTTACACCGCATCTATTAAAGAAATGCTGGGGCAAGAGGCAGATGCTTTTCTAGAAAGTTATTCAGCACCACGAACGCAAGGACTGCGCTTTAATCCGCTAAAAAGCACCTCAGCCATAGGCCAAGTTGCGGTGGACCGTACAGTCTCACAATTTAATTTGAAACCTATCCCATGGTGCCAGGGCGGGTTTTATTATGATGAGCCCGCTCGACCAGGCAGACATCCTTACCATGCCGCTGGACTATATTATATTCAGGAGCCTTCCGCAATGTCCGCAGCTGAACTGCTGGCACCTGAACCCGGTGAAACCGTCCTCGATCTTGCAGCAGCCCCTGGAGGTAAAACTACGCATATCGCTGGTTTAATGCAGGGACAAGGCCTCTTAATCTCTAATGAAATCCATCCGGAACGCGCAAAAATTCTAGCAGAGAACGTTGAACGCCTGGGCATTAAGAATACCCTCGTAACCTGTGCAACTCCAGAACAGCTATCTGCGCGTTTCCCGCAAGCTTTTGACCGAATTATGCTGGATGCTCCATGTTCTGGAGAAGGCATGTTCCGAAAAGATCCAAAAGCCATTCAAGAATGGTCTCCCGCTCATGTAGTTATGTGCGCAGCGAGACAATGGGATATCCTGCAAGACGCCTACCTTATGCTTAAACCAGGGGGTACTTTAGCCTACTCTACCTGCACCTTTAACCGTCAAGAGAATGAAGAAACCATTGCTCGATTGACGGCTAGTTACCCCGATATGGAACTACTCACCTGCAAACGCCTTTGGCCGCATTTAGAAAAGGGCGAAGGTCACTTTGTAGCACTCCTGCGTAAGCAAATTGACACTGCATCCGTGAATGTTGATGCCAACCGCAACGCCAAAAAACGCCGAAGCAAAAACAACCCAAAAACTAATTCTTCTGTATGCGATGCCTACCAGCTTTTTCAAGACTGGGCTGCGGTAGAGCTGCCTGGTCTTTCATGCCAAGGTGTGCCACTGCTCTTCGGAGAATCCCTTTATTTGCTGCCAGAATCCTTTAATGGCAACCTCCACACCGGGCTGCTGGACGGACTGCGTATTCCACGAGCTGGACTACATATTGCCCATTTGAAGAAAAACCGGATTGAACCTGCTCATGCATTAGCTATGGCACTTCAGCCCTTACAAGCATCACGAAGCTTTGATCTCAGCAGTGAGGGTCCGGAAATACATGCTTGGCTCCGTGGTGAAAGCCTGCCTGTCCCCAGCGAATTACATGGATGGACGCTTGTAACTTTAGATGGTTTGCCGATTAGTTGGGGCAAGGCGAGTTTAGGCCAGCTTAAAAATCATCTCCCTAAAGGATTACGTATCCTAAAAGCCCATATTGACGAGCAATAGGCCATAGACCAGTACAACAGGCCCTCTTCGGCATATGATGTCATTATCTCAGAAAGCTGCGACATCAGTCACAGCAATTGAGAAGAAGACATAAGTTGAGGAGGAATAAATCATGGGTGAATTTCATGGAGGAGCCTTCACTTCGACCGGAGCGATTTTGGTACTTTTCATCTTGCTGGTCATCATTTCCCGTTCGTTGTTTGTTTAATACCTTCCCGGCTTAATTAGCTGGTGAAACGAAGCGGCTGTGTCGTCCTTTTTTGGGGCGGTGCGGCCGCTTTATTTCTTTCCGACATAACATCTCCATTTGTTATTCTCGTGAATATTTACCATCTGAAAGCCCGATTTCAGACACGAACTCTCTAGGATTTTTGGCTTGCTCAATCAGTGCATTCAATAACCCCATATTTGTACCTCCCAATCAATTGGCCATGCCCGCAGCCTGATCACTTGATATATGTTCCGTAAGATTTTCTGCTGTAACTGCCCACTTATCTGCTTGATACTCTATTTTATGAATACTAGTATATGAAGTCGGGAAATGGGCACTCTTATTCGTCCACGGTAGCCCTTTTAAAATATGGTATATAACATTAATTACGCCACCATGAGTCACCACAATTACATTTTCATTTGGATCAGTACTCTCCAGTTCATTACATAGTTTTGAGAAGCTTGAACTTATTCGTGTAAAAAATTCCTGAGGACTTTCTCCTCCTGGAAATCTCTCATCCATTCTTAAAGCCGAGAAATAAAGACCCGGGTATCGTTCATTTGCGATTTCATGGGGCATTCCAGCGATTACACCATTGTTCGTTTCTCTCCAATACTGGCTGCTTTCAACAGGCAAATTAAGCTCTCTGGCGATCTCATTTGCTGTATCTAACGCACGTTGCAAATCACTACAAAGAATACGGGTTATGTTAAAGCTAGATTGATTTCCCTTAAGATAATATCCAAGACGTTCGGCTTGTCTATATCCCTCTACTACAAGTCCACGTTGACTCCACCCCCCACGAAAGCCTTCATCATCTATTCCATGCCTTATAAAATATATAGCCATCGATTGTATACCTCCTGAACAAGATTGTTATACATTTGCCTTAAACTTCGAAAACGTTTGTTTTTTTAGTTGATCCCAATTGGGCGTTGCAATGTTTGCTTGTTGCTTCAAAATATCAAATGAATCAAACAAAGCTGCTATTTCGCTAAAAGAACCGTCCACTAATTTCATAAACGGCAATTTATGAATTATTGTCAGACCATAATATACAGCCTGCTTGTGCTTTCGAACAAAGTTAACTTGACCTGCTGGAGTAACAGTATAGCTTAATTTCTCCATGATTTGAAACCCCTCGTCCATTACTGAAATAGCTTGTTTTAATAGCTTCTTATCTTTGGATACCTTTTTCAAATTCCCGTCATGAAGATAACTAAGGGAGTTCAAAGCCACTATTGGCACGATATGACTTTTGAGCCAAGCATCCATATCGTCATGATAACTTAGCTTATACTTAGCGTTCTCAAACGCTTTTTCCAGTAAGTGTTTTATTGGGACCTCACCGTCAAGACTGCCAAGTACCATTTTCCCTCCTGCATGTATTTTGATAACACGGCCGCTCGTTTCACGAATTCCTGCACTCAGCTGAAATCCGAAGAGTATATTTTTCCTCACATTGCTCATTTCCTGTAAATCTTTTTGCATTCCATGTGCATCGCCATTGTTCCCCACAAGAATTATATTCTGACTATGATTATTAGCTAGAATAGGTAACACGGCAGGAAAATCATTATATTTCATAACAACAAAAATAAGATCATAGAGCTCATCAGATGGAAGCGTGGAGATGATCTTTACTTCATCCACAGTGTTTTTAATTTGAAAATAATGGCGAAGCACAAGTCCGTCTTTCGTCAATTGCTCAGCTCGCTTTCCTCTGGCAAGCATGGTGACATCATTTCCCCCACGGACTAGAATATGTGCAAGATAGCTGCCCAATACTCCCGCTCCAAAAACTAAAACTCTCATATTTAACTCCTCTATCCCTTTTTAGACATTTGTTGAATTTTGATCAACTGTTCGATAAAATCAGATTATCACATCTCTGGTAGGGTTCAATCGTTAGTTTGACCGGTTTTGTTGATTTTTCAACAGAATACAATACATTGTTTAAAAAAAAGGGAGTCTTACCATGGACAGAAGAATTAAAAAAAACCAAACAGCCATCATGAATGCATTAATTCAACTGATGGCTGAAAAAGATTTTGAAAAAATAACGATCAACGAAATCGCAGAGCGCGCTGATGTAAACCGCGGAACGATTTATTCCCATTATGCGGATAAATACGATCTGATGGATAAATGTCTGGAGGCTCAGCTCCAGCAACTAATCGAAAGCTGCTCCGCAGTGGAGGATGAAACCGAACCTAATCCCTCGAAGGCGTCATTGCTCCGCACGCTGGAACAATTGGAGGAGAATGCTCTCTTTTATAAGACTTTATTAAGGAACAAAGCTTTGCTCTCCTTTAGAAACCAATTACAAGAAATGATAAATGAGCAGATTAAGGTACAATTTTTAGAAAACAATTTTAACCTGGATGAGTTGAGTAAAGATATATCTGTGCAATTTTTGAGTTCGGCGACTGTCGGAGTGATTGAATGGTGGTTTACCCATAGTAATCCTTGCTCTGCAAAAGAGATCACTGAAAAGTTATGGTCCATGCTCGATCTAAATCTGCAGATGATCGGTTCTCAAGCTTGAATATGCTCTCCCGTATCCATCTCATAAATGGAACTGATGATTTTTTCAATGGGAATCTCCTTAATAGATATATCAAGGATCTCTACCTTTTCGCTAAGAATATGCAGAAACTCACCCATTTTACATTGCTCGGTATCGATCAGCAGCTCCACTTCGTAATCCGATATTCTTTCCGATATCAAAGTTCCAGGTAGATCAATATCTCCAATAGTTGTGGCGGCTGAAAGCCTGACTACTTTTTTGGTGCCCAGATGCAGTCGAAGTTCAGAGAACTTGTCGTCATATACTTTTTTCCCTTGATGAATTATAAGTACTCTTTGAACCAAACGCTCTACATCTTCCAAGTCATGTGTTGTCAGAATAAATGTGGTGCCTTCCTGATTCATTTGCTTAATGAATTCTCTGATTCTTTGTTTAGCTATCACATCCAGCCCGATCGTCGGCTCATCCAAAAAAACCACAGGTGGTGAATGAAGCATCGCCATAATAAACTCGCATTTCATTCGTTCTCCCAGGGAAAGGGTGCGCGTAGGCTTAGTAATAATATCGCTAATCTCAAACATGTTTACAAATCGGTCTAGTCTTGTACGAAAGTCGTTCGTAGGAATATCATAAATTTCCTTGTTCATATAAAAGCTATCCAATGGGGGAATGTCCCATATTAACTGCGATTTCTGTCCGAACAATACCCCGATTTGTTTTACGTATTGATTTTTCTGCTTATGAGGGTTGTACCCTAGAACATTTATTTCGCCCGAGGTAGGATAAAGAACGCCTGTCAGCATTTTAATAGTCGTAGATTTCCCTGCACCGTTTGGACCCAGAATCCCAATGATTTCTCCTTTTCCAACACTGAACGAAAGATCTTCTACAGAGGTAATGATCGATTTTTCACGGTAAAACAGACTTTTAAATACGCTTTTTGCATCTTGTCCACGGTGATAGGTTTCATATTGCTTGGTTAAGTTCTTGACGGTAATAATGTCCAAGTGAAATTCTCCTTCTTAGAGCTAAACTAATCTTTTATCCTCCAGCGCTTTTGTAACTGCGAAGCATGTATGTATAGAGCCAAATTCCGAAGGCAGCAAATAACACACAAGGAATAATCGCTATAAAAAAATAGGGTTCCCATCGGCCAATCAGTGTAGAAGCTGGAAAGTAAGCAATCATGGAAACCGGAAACAGAAAAGAACTCACGGCTACGACTGCTTTAGGAAAAATCGTCCCTGGATAACGTCCAAAAGACTTAATGCTCTCAAACATCTCCGGCAAGCGGGAATTCGCCACCCATTTGAAGGAAATTGCTGCCACAATAAGCGCCACGCCGAACATAACAAGCAGCCCTGCACCAAACAACAACAGGAATAATAACCAAGAGCCGATGGTCATCCCATCGATTCCGCTAAGTGCGTATACGAACATAACTACACCTCCACCTAAAAGCCCGATACTTTCGAATTCAAAAGATCTGGCCAACAGCAGAAAGAGGCTCGAGGCCGGTTTAATTAATACCACTTCCAAAGTCCCTTCTACAACATGAGACATCGTATTCCACATAATTCCGTTAAAAAAAATCCCGGCACAAGCCGTAGACAGAATAAAAACGGATTGAATTAACAGCGCCTCTTTAAAGGTCCAACCTGCAAATGAAGCATTCGAATTATAAATGAATACCGTTACTAGAGGAAACAGCACATTCCCTATGAGCATGATAAGACTATTAAGAATAAAATTAACACGATAAGTGATAGCAGCAGCAATATTCGCCTTCATGCAGGTTTTATATATTTGATACATACGTTTCATGCGCCCACCCCCGTAAAATGCTTAAGCGACACCGCATACAGCACCCGGCAGACAACTCCGGCAATAATGACGGCTATCAGCTGCAGCAATAATACTTGAGGAATAGGTAAGGTTATATCCGCTAAAGTATAGCTACCTGTATAGACCATTGCGGGAAGAAAGGCCGTATATTGAAAGGGTAAGAAAAAGGACGCCATTTGTAAGGATTTTGGGAAAAATACCAATGGAATCAGCGATCCTGAAAATATCCCTTCGCAAAGATTAAAAAAATTACGAATACTAGAGGATTGCACCATCCAAAAAGCGACCATTCCAATACTATAATGAATGAAAAAATTCATCATAAACGCCATAGCTATCGAAAGAATCGCGTATAGTAAATTTGCGGGTAAGACATCAATATGAAAAATAAAGAAAAAGATCATAAAGCAGGGTAAAAATTCAAATAAAAGCCCAAGTACCCTATGCCCTGCCTTTTGAGACAAAGCAAAGAACATATGATTCAGCGGTCTTAACGAAAACGTTATGAATTTCCCGGTACGAATAAGCATTTGTAAATTCCAATCGGCAAAATCCATAGTCAAATAGTTGATCAACATCGTGGCGCAAAAATAAGAGAGCATCTGAGAGAGCGACATCCCGTTAATAGAAGATTCCCCGCTATAAACAGCGCTCCATATATAATACTGCACTAAAAAGTACACTGGGCCAACAAAAATAGAAACCATCGAATGCGTCCTGTACGCACTCCATTCCTTATAAGTAACAAAAGCAACCGCCCTCATAATGCGAAAGCGGTGCTTTATCATCTCAAACATAAGTCACATCCTGCCTATCTTTGATATCTCACAACATATAATCTTATTCTTATTCGAGTCCGGACCAGATCACATTGTTTGTACCGAAAATCCCTCTACCGTCCCATATATTTTTATGAAAAGGGATATACCAAACGGCAATCAGCTTTTCTACCGGATCAACGACCAAAGAACAAGACCCCCATCCTTCGTGAAAAAAAGTGCCTTCAGAATAAGATGTACTTTCATTATATCGAAGGTCTGGCCCAAGACCGTATGGTCTATCCGCTCCTCCATCTCCCCATGCGTAGTTTGGAATTTTTTCAGAATTGAACCGCTTGGTCATTCTCTGAACAGCCATCCGACTTAAGACATGACCCCCTTCGTATTCCCCATGGTTAAGCAGCATGATTCCGAACTTTTGTAGATCATTAACGGTTGAATACATTCCCCCACCAGTTCCGGGAGTCTTGATTTCTTCCTCAGACCTTTGTTCTTCATCCGTAATTTCCCCGTTTTGCAGCTTCTGAAGATATTCCTTGGCTTCTTCCGAACGAATAGCGATCCTACCAGCTTTCTCAGGCGGTATATCAAAGAAAGTATCTGTCATGCCTAACGGTTTTACAATGTGGTCCATTATGTAATCTTCTGCAAAAACACCTGTTATTTTCTCAATAATTGCACCAAGAACCACGTATCCGAACGAAGAATACATCCATTGAGTCCCTACCGGAAAACGAATGCCATAGGAAAGTCCAGCTTTAATCCAGTTTTCTTTTCCAAGCTCTGATTCATAAATATACCACCATGCACTTTTATAGTAAGTATCACTTATAGTGCCAGGATCAGGTGCGATGCCGGAGGTATGAGTCAGTAAATGAGCAATTGTAATCGGCTTAAAAGGGTCGGCATCAAACTCTGGAAGAATAGTACTAACTGGTTGTCCCATAAAAATTTTTCCATCATCTGCAAGCTGCCAGATCGCTGTTGCCGTAAACAGCTTGGTAATAGAAGCGATTCGAAAAATTGTATCCGTTTTCAATTCTTGGTCGCTATCTTCTTCGTAACTGAAGCGTCCCCCCGCTCCATTAGCAAATATTTTCCCATAACGACTAAGAGAATAAATATAGCCATCGGCTACTTTCTTATTACAGAGATCCTCATAAAAATGATTAAGTGCCTCTAATCGGTCCTCCCTGTAATTCACTTCGTTCAGCTTGCTAAGCTCTGTGGATGATAACATTATTCGCAGTCCCCCTTATTATTCAATAAAATACATGATGCATAAATATCTTGCAATAAAACCCAAATAATTGAAAGGGTGATTATACATATAACTATTTTATACTGCTCCAATAATTCTGTAACAGCAATGCTGTAATCTCGTTAACGGTTTGTCGTTAGAGATTTAACTAGTGCCATTCCACTAACCAGACCAAATACTACCCCATCATGTATGCTTGCAAATTTGTAGATCTCTATGTTCGAAATGTTAAAATACATTACTAAAATTGGATACATAAGCAGAAGAAAACTTGGAAGAAACGCAATAAACAACAGCGGCCAATTAACAATAAAAGCTTTAGGTAATCCTTCTAATAACGCCAGATAGATCCCATAGACAAACGGGACAATAGCCGTGATCCATACAGTATTTTCTAATTGATAGTTCTTTTGTGCCTCTTCAGTGTAATGACTAATCAGCGAGTTTCCATAATGTAATAAGAGCGCCCCCACTATGATCCAGACAAGATAATATAAAAATTTTGAATTCCGCATCTTCATGAAATCACTCCGTTTCTTTTTATATAGTTCATTAGAATGTCTCTATTTAACTTACCATATAATCCATACTTTGGATATTACATTAAAGAAAACTGGCCCTAACTAAAAAGGCTACCTCTCGGCAGCCCTTAAATTGAATTCCAACTCCCCTGGAGGATAAGTTTATCTGCGTGGCATGGTGACGCCTGCTTTGTTGTTATATTTTTCCGTAGCTTCCTTGATGACATCGTTACCGCCCTTAGAAAGCCACTCCTCCACAACCTTCGGCCAGTCGCTGATAGGTTCCTTGCCATATACCATCTTTACCATGTGCGTCAGCAGTACCGGAGGAGCCGTGTCCGAGTTAGGTGCAATGTCTGGATTCTTCACCAAGGCATCTAGCCGCGGGTCGAACTGAATTCCGTCACGGCCTTCGTTAGCCAGGATAGTATCATATACATTGATCAAGCTTCTGCCTTCTTCTGTCATGTTTAGGACACCCTTATTATAAGTAGTATCCTGCACCATCCAGAGGAATGACTGGCGGTAGCGCTCCTCATCTATAGCGGCGGAATCCGCAGGAGAGGTGTATACAATTTTGCCGTTCTCTTCCTTGTAGGTTTCGTCCTTAATCCCAAAGGTAAAGAAGGTTTCTGCCTCTTCGCTCAGCATCCAGTCAAAAAATTTCACGATATCCGCAGCATTCTTCGTACCTTCCTTAATAAAGTAGGTGCGCGTAGCGGAGCCGTACAAGTAGGAGCCTCCTTTTCCATCGGGTCCCACTGGCGAAGGAATGATTTCCAGCTTGGCGGACGGCGTCGTAGCCTTCAATTGCTGCTCCCACTGCAGAAGCTCGTTGGCATTCATCGTCCACATGCCCGCTTTTCCTGAGAGAATCGCATTTTTGTAGTTGGTCGGGTTAATGGTGGCAAATTCCTTGTTGATCAAACCCTCTGTATACATGGTGTTGTAGGTTTGTAACGCCTTCATCATATTTTCGCTATCCATAAACTTCGGCTGAACCTGGCCGTTTACTTCCTCGAACATAGTCAGATACGGAAAAACATCATAAGCGCCAAAGAAAGCATCCGCATATTTGAAGTCTTGACGGCCCATGTACGGGTTCTCTATCCCCAGCTTTTTGAAGGCACGCAACACAGTCAAGTACTCATCGACCGTTTTTGGAACCTGCAAGCCGGTCTGATCCAGCAGGTCCTTACGAATCCAAGTCGCCCGGCGGGAGGGATTGGACAGAAACTCCGGTATAGCATAAATTTTCCCTTGATAGGTGACGTTCTCCCAAGCTTCCTTCGGGATTACTTTCAAAAGGTTCTGGCCGTTTTGCTGCAGCAGATCATCTAGTGGCATGAACACACCAGCTTCAACGGAACCAGCCATTTCCTTGCCATTTACACCGCCCGAGCCTTGAACGACATCCGGAATATCATTAGTGGCGAACATCTGCACCATTTTCTGCTCGAACTCTTTATGAGGAACCAACACTATATCCAAGTCTGTGTTTGTCATCTCCTCCAGCTTTTTCACCCATTTGTCCTTGTTCAAGTCGGGTGATTTCTCAACGTAGTTAAAAGCCAGCGTCCGCATCGAGATCGAGAATTCAGTTTTCTGCGGCGTATTTGACGCCCCTCCGGCAGTCTCTTCTTTGTCCTTGTTCGAGCAACCTGCAATAACGGTAGCACCCATTACAGTAACCAGACAGATGCCAATCCATTTTTTCATAATATAACCCTCTCCTTGTACAATGGGGTGTATACGTAAAATGAAGATATCTTAAGACTAATAAGCTTTTGGGATCTCAACCCGGTGGGTAATTCCCTGATTCGTAAAGTAGACATGAACCCCATGGTCCTGATCGTCCATAAAGTACGATACGTAATCCCGGCTTCCTGCTTTTTGGGGAATCAGAAGAGTGACGATCCGATGGCTTACAGCCTCTTGGGTAGAGGCAGTCAAATGCCAATGCTCGGGCAGCCCTTCCCATTCTTTCGGATCTACATCTGTAAATTGATTGCTTTGGCTAAGAGTCATTTCTCCCGAGGAACTATAGACAAATCTGCCCTCCATCTGAGCTTTTTTACCATTTACTTTAAAAGATTGATCCTTCAACTTCATGGAATACAGCGTATGAAACAGCCAATCCAATTTTCCCGGACGTTGCAGCTCGACACTGTCTGTGATAACAAAGTAAGCGCTATCAAAGAAAAATATTTCCCGCACATACCGCTTGATATAGGGTACATTCTCGCGGTAGGCTTCGGTGGCATCCATTTGCGTGTAGTCAATGCCGGGCGTACTATATGCTTTCAACACCTTGCCGTAGGCTGCCATGTTCTTCGACTTGTCCGTGCCAGCATATTGGCCTTTGCCGTCAATGAGAATTGCGTTCTTGGAGCGGGTCTGCCTGCGCCACTGCATATGCATCGTACTGTTGAATGCAACGTAATAACCGCTTTCGATAGCCAAAGGCTCGCCGAAGGCATGCAGCAGGAAGGCGTTTTGATCCCCATGGCTATGGCTCACAGAGCCGTAACGGCTGCTCTTAGTCAACAGCATGATATGTTCCTGCGGATCCTCCATCCGATGATGCATGGCCACCCATCCCACATCCTTAAACCACTTCAGAGGTTCTGCAGCCACCGGTGGCTCTGAAGAAATCTGCGGATAATCTGTGCGATAAACCATCTCATCGAACCGGAAATCCCACCAGCCGTAGTTATAGAAGATCATCTGGGTGTCAGGGTTCAGTTCCTTAGTTTGCTCAAAATACCATTGGTACTGGCCATTCCCGGTTAAACCGGCGAATTGGCGGATATTGAAGCCCGTCTTGAGATTGACCGGATCTCCCAGTGACGATTGATCGCCGAAGCTGGCCCTCACGGTATCCGGACTGAAGCAATAGAGCGGAAAGTCACCGGTTTTGCGAAAGAAAGGACGGTCATAGAAATTGATTGCCATGTATTTGCGAATTAGATTGAGCGCCTCTGTAACGAATGCCATCTGAGTGGTCCAATACATCGGACCTTCGGCCCACCCGCCATCTTTGCCACCCCATGGAGTATACATGGCGGAGAAGTACTCCAGTGTATAATCAAGCCATTCCTGCGCCTTCTCCTCCTCACCCAACATGGAAATACAACAGGGTACGAGTACAGAGGATAAAGAGCGGATCGCATGGCTGTCATAAGGAACTTGATGGATGCGGGAACGTTCGATGACATGGAATGCGATCTGCCCGGTTCTTCGCAGTAGCGCCTGCCTTACCTTAAGGCGTTCTTCTTCCGCCAGAGAGCCGTAAAGCCAATCATAGCCCCATGCCAACGCTCCGGCTATGCGAAAGGAGCATTCATCGTTGTAATCCCGGCTGGTGGTACCATCTGTGTTCCAGCTTGCAGCATGAAGCAACCACTCTTTAGCTTTGGCGATAAGCGCCTCGTCCTCCAACACAACTCCAGCTATAGCAAGATGCCGGATAGCATAGAAGACTTCCTGACAGTCCATATACATCTGCCGCCATAGTGTGGCAACACGCTTATTATCTGGATACGGTGCAGGCTCGGGAATAAGCTCGCGCTTTGTCCAGGGTAGAACGGAATGCTTCAGGAAGTCTTCCCAGCCAGTTGAAGTCGGGTCTTGGCGGACAACTTCCCGGTAAGACGGTAGCTGTTCCGCTTGAAGCCAAAGCCGTGGATGGTTGGCGGAAGCAATTGAATATCGTTCTGTACGGGAAGGCAGTGGCGTTAGCGGCAATTCATCCTCCACCACAAAAGCTCTTACTTTACTCCACTCGGAACGGATATCATTCTCCCCGATAAGACTGTATCGCCAATAATACGGGCCGGGCGCCAATGGCTTATCCGGGGTAAACAAATTATAGGGAATTCTACTGTAGGTCAACGTACCTTCAGACTCAAATTCAGTATTTGAGGAGATCTGCAGCTCATACATACTCTCTTCCAGACATGCAGGCATCCAAGTAAACCGCGGAGGATTCTCTCCAACATCTGTATGTTCATCTGGCCCATATGACAGGTCGAGTACGCCGCTGGTAGGTTGAAATAAAGGTTCTAACATCTCTACTCCTCCGTATTCCGGGACTTTTCCTGAATCAGTCCCGCTTTAGGGTCAAGGCAATAGACCACTACTTGCCCAGTTGTTGCTATTTGGATTCGGGGCGGTTTGCCCACCTGACTCACTAGCTTCAGTACAGCAGGTTCGTGACCGTCCCGATAAACCGTAATAAAATCAACCGACGGGCCTTTGTGCCGAAGCATAATACCTCGTAGCAATCTACTCGGGTCTTCGGCAATACCCGGTGTGCGGATTTCATACATAGTGGAGCCGGGCGCCAGTAGGGTACTCGTGGATACTTCATACTCCCGGCTGGTGCTCACTCCATCATAACGGATATTCCACTCCGTATTTAACGTACATTCCGTCTCATTTTTCATTGCGGACAGTACTTCTACTGAGCCATAACCCGCTTCCAGTCCAAGGACTGTCGGAGAATCCTTCTGGACACGGTGAGGGTCGAACGGTAACAGCAAATGTCCCGTCGGATGAAACCATAAGTCTACTTCCTGACTCCGCTCCGTCACCTGCTCAACATGAAACCAATCCAGCAGCCAACCGTCGGCTAATACAAGATGCCGGTCTAGAACAGCTCCTTCATAGGCGCCGTCTGAGCGAATCCATAAGTACGTAGCGTTGCCTTCCTGGCGGAATTGACAGCTGCTTCCGGTATGTGGAGATTGGGAGCGACCTCCGATGGTGACCGTGTTATGGCTCGCGGTTTCGGAATACCATTCCTTGCGCAAAACAGATCCATAAGGAACCATACCCAGCTCGGGAGCAACCTCGCCCCATCGGTGCATAATCGTAATATGAAGCTTGTCGAAATGCCCATGTGATCCGCCATGCTCTCCGAAATCCGCCAGAACGGACAACGGATTGCCCGGGTGGCGGAGCACGGCGAATCCGGAATCCGGCAGTAGGACAGAGTCTCTCACCCTGTAACTGGTCTGAAGTTCCTTACTCTCACCTGCTCCATACAACACTGCCTCCAGACCAGTCCTTAATTCCTGTCCATATAGATACCTATACGCATTCGCCAGTATTGGCTGGAGACTCGGGTCTTTGTAAACCGCAATACCTATTTCAAATACTTCAGCAATTTCTCGGGCGAAAGGAACTCGCGCATAAGGACCATCATGCACGGCTGGAAGCTCCCCGTTATCGCCGCTAAGCTCTACCAACAATTGAAACATGCCACGGATGGATTGTCCCTGATCTCCTTTGGCAGCATAGAGGTCAACTCCGAAGCGCCCGTACATCTCGGCTGCTATGAGATAAGCCCGCAATACAAAAATATGGTAGTACGTGCTGCCTTCAAATTCAAAACCATCTGGCTTCACGCCAATGGACAGATGATGATAGAATCCGCCTTCTCCCTCCAGCAAAGAAGCAAGCTTTTCTCTGGTACCTTTGGCGGCATATACACAAGCCAAGCTAGCGTTCAGCCATGCGGTATAATTGTTCTCTGCATTCTTCTTCTCGTAAATGAGGATGTGGCGGTATTGCTCCATACTCTCCTCCAGCATCGAGAAGAACACTTGCAGCTTTACCTCTTCCTCCCCAGTGAACGTTACTCCATGATCCACAAGCAGCAGATAGGCCCGGATAAGCGTGGTGGACCAGATAGCCTCTGTCAGCGCCTGATGAAAGGCACGGCCACTAAGCATCCAGGGTTGAGCATCGGGATGAACCGGATACAAGGGGAACTGCTCCGCATAACCGACAAGAATCTTCCGGGCTAGGCTGCTATAGAATTCTTCTCCGTCTGTGGCGAATATCACGGCAGCTTGCAGGGCGTATCGCGCCATTGCCTGATGCCGGTATACCAGCCATGCTCCCCGGTAGGGCTCACCTTCCAGCTTGCAGCCCTTCGGACAAGAAAAGACAACCGCATTTTGCTCCATAACATCGAAGATTAGCTCAGTATGATGCTGGGGACATACATATTGGTGCCACCAGCCACCAGGTTCTGTCGGGAGCAGAATCTCTTCTCTCCGGAAGGCATCCAGCTCCATTTTCAATTTATCCACCGCAAGACCAACCCAGGAAAAAGTATCTGCTTTCTCCTTAAGGTTCATCATCGCATGAACAAGCCTCCGTTAATTTCAATAATTTCGCCTGTCAGATAATCCGACAGCTCTGAAGCGAGGAAGAGTGCCACATTGCTTACATCCTGTGGAGCACCTTCCCGGCCCAGCGGAATCTTCGCAATGGTTGCCTGTCTTGCCGCATCCGCAGTAAAGGTAGCATGGAAAGCGGTCTGACCGATAAATCCGGGAGAGATAGCGTTTACATTAATCCCGTGAGGACTCAGCTCTTTGGCAAGTCCCTTGGTATAAGACCATACCGCAGCTTTGCCCGCTGCATAAATGGAAGCCCCCGGTCCGCCGCCGTCATGGGCCGCAAGAGAAGATACATTGATGATTTTACCGCTTTTCTTGGCAATCATTCCTGCTGATACGGCTTTGCAGGCAAACACGCAAGATTTAAAATTGACGTCCATCACCTTGTTATAATGCTCTTCGTTCATTTCAGTATTGGGAACCCGATTGACCATACCGCCTGCATTGTTGACGAGAATATCGATGGTTCCGCCGAAATGCTCCTCAATTTCCTTCACCATATTGTCCAATTGGGCAGGACTTGTTGCATCTGCCTGAAAAGCAAAAGCTTCTCCTCCGGCCTGACGGATCGCGTCCACCGTCTCCTCCGCAGAACCGAACAAATAGTTTACCGCCACTTTGGCGCCGGAAGCAGCCAAAGTCTCCAAGATTTGTCGGCCTATCCCTGCATTGGACCCTGTAACAAGCGCTATTTTACCAGTCAAATCAATTTTCATTTCCCATTTCCTCCTAGTAATAGTTTTTTCTGAAAACATCTTTTTCTCACTCCGCAGGCATGGATAAGATCAACCGGGTTCCCTCATTCTCCACACTTTCGACACTTAACCCGTATTGTTCACCGAACACCATTTGAATTCTCCGGTGCACGTTCATGAGCCCGATTCCACCTCTATGATAGAGGGAGTCTCCTTCCGTATCCGCCAGCTGATTCAGATTCAGCTTCTCACGTAGCTTATCAAGCCGTTCGCGGGACATCCCTGCGCCGTTATCCTCTACAAGAACTAGAAAACGATCTCCCTCTTTTCTGGCGTCGATTCTAATATAGTGCTTGTCTTCAATTCCCTCGGGAAATGCATGCTGAAAAATATTTTCGATCAAGGGCTGAAGTGTAAGCCTGACCATCTTAGCCAGTAGCAGCGTCGGCGGAATTACTACGTCAATTTCGAACTCCCTGCCGATCCTGTGCTTGAGAATCGTCATGTAGCTCAGTACATGATTAAGCTCATTGGCAATCGTAATCTCCTCCAAATTAGTTTGGATGGAGTAGCGAAGCATGAAGGCCATGGCCTCCACTATTTCTGTGATTTCGTCCGAATCCTGAACGACCGCGTAACATTTGATAGTCTCTAATGTGTTATATAGATAGTGCGGATTAATCTGCAGCTGGAGTGCCTGAAATTCAGCTTGATGACGCTCCAGAGCCTCCTTCTGGGTGGTAAGCTCCGCTTCGTATACCCGCTCAATCATTTCGGAAAGCCGGGTCACCATGAGATTGTAGCTGCGCATCAATCCCCCCAGCTCATCCTGACGGCCGTTCATCTCAAGCCTGCGCCACTTGCCTTTTTCCGTCTCCCTCATGCCCTCCTTAAGAATCAGGATGGGCTTCGTGATGGATCGTCCGAACCAGGTGGCAAGGAGCAGTGTGCCGACAAGCGTGAGAACTCCTACCACGAGCGTGGTCGTACGAATGGTAGAAATAGGCTTGCGCAGCTCACCAACGGGTATGGATACTACAAGCTGCCATTTGGAATATTCGGATTTTCTCGACACGAACAAATACTCTTTCCCGTCTACTTTTTCCACCACAGAGTCATTTGGGTGTTGAAATACGTTCTGAATATGCTCAGCAGATAACCCAGGGTGGTTATTATTCCCTTCCGCCCGATATAGGAGTTTGCCGAATTCGTCCATGATAAAGTAGGACCCGCCCTGTCCCAGATCAAGAGGTTCCCATATGCGGGCCAGATCCTCTGCCTTGAATTCAATGGCGACTATACCTTTGGGACGATAGGAAGAGACGCCTCTGATTCGGCGGACCATCGTAATAATGTTCTTGTCCCCTTCATTCATCACATTCGTGTTGAGAATGGTGATGCGGCCGCTCTCCGGCGTATGTTCGCTTAAGAAACGGTAGCGTTCCTGAGGATGAAACTGCAGGCTATGCGCCTGATAGGAGTTATCATCGCTAATGGCCTTGCCGTGTTCACCGATGACGTACATCAGATTAATCTGGGGATACAGAATAAACAAAGAACGAAACAAATACTTCTGAATGTCATTCGTATATTGATAGTAGGAGAAGCTATCCTCCGGGTCCATATCCAAGAACTCCTTGACTTGATTGTAGGATAGGATGGAATCGCTAGCCTTTTCATAATTTTGCAAATACAGATCCGTTTGATAAGACGCACTTCTGATGACTTGAGCAATGGACTTCTCTGAAGATTTATCCAGCTCAGCCGAAGCCTGAAAATAAGAGATAAATCCAACCATGGACAAGGATAGAAGAATGACGGTCAGAAAGGAGGCAAACAGCTTGTTTGACAGACTCTTTCTCATTAATCGATCCCCAGCTGGTTGCGGTACTCAGAAGGAGCCAGCCCGGTGAACTTTTTGAACGTCTTCGTAAAATGAGGATGGTCTGCATACCCGACTTCATAGGAAATATCGGTGATCCGATAGCTTGCATCAGCAAGTAATCTTTTGGCCTTCTCCATCCTGCGTTTTATGCGGTAATGTACAAAGGTCTCTCCCGTTGAGTGCTTAAACATCTGGCTGAAATAAGAGGCATTTAGCCCAAGTACTTCTGCTACTTCTTCCAGCGATACTTCCTGGGCGAGATGCTTTTCAATAAATGCTTTAGCTTCCTCTATCGGATCCTTCGCTTTACCCTTGCGCTTTCTACGAAGCTCTTCCAATATAGCTGCTGACGCTTCTGCGAAGCAGTGAAATAACTGCTCAGGTCCAGCTTCTGGGGACAAGTCTAACACGCTTTTACCGGGTGTAACTGAATTGACAAGCAGCTTCTTCACGAGCAAAGCGTAGCCCTCTTCCAGAAGCTCTTTTTGCTGAATTCGGCTCATCTTACGCTGGAGAAAGTCAGTTTCCCATTCCTTCAGTACAAGGTACAGCCTTTCTTTATCCAAGGTCCAGATGGCATCATCCATACGCACGACCCATTCATCGAGCTTAGCGACAGAGACAAAACTCTCTAACTTCTCTCTATGCGCTTCCAGTTTGGCGATCACATTTTGAAGGTTCCCTTTGCTCACGGGTTTCAGGAGATATTCTTTCACTCCATAGGACAAGCATTGGCGGGCGTATTCAAAATCCCCATAACCCGAGATGACAACAGTCTGAATATCCGTCTCCATCTCCGACAGCCGCCGGCACAGCTCCAGTCCGTCTACCTTGGGCATACGGATATCTGTAAAAAGAAAATCCGGATGCTCCTCCATAATGAGCTGGATGGCCTCTTCGCCATTCTGGGCCAGCTTAATGTTATACGGATGCTCGCCGCATTGCTGGATCATGATAGAAAGTCCCTTTCGAATCATGGGCTCGTCGTCTACGATTAATACACATCTCATCCATGGATACCACCTTCCGATTCGTCTCGCTTAACGCGTTCCTATTCTACCACAATATGATAGATCAGGATTTGACGGATCCGACCATCATTCCTTTAACGAAATGGCGTTGAAGAAACGGATAAATCATGATAATCGGAATAGTAGCGACAATGATAACAGCCATTTTGATGCCCTCAGGTGAGGTGTGGGCCAAAGAGCTATACACTGAGGAAGCCGGATCAATGCTGATATCGTCCGTCTCGAAGAGCTTCTTCAACATCACCTGCAGAGGCCATAATGACGGCTTGTTGATATAATACAGAGCGCTCATGTACGTATTCCAGTGCCCGACGGCGTAGAAAATCCCCAATGAGGCCATTACCGGTTTAGACAACGGCAGTACCATATTGACTATGATCCGCAGCTCGCCACACCCATCGATTCTGGAGGAATCTATCAGCTCCTGAGGCAGCTGCATGAAGAAGCTTCTCATCACGAAAAAGTTAAATGCGCTGATGGCGCCCGGAATCATAAGTGCCCATAAGGAGTTCATAAGCCCCAAATTTTTGATCAGAATAAAGTTTGGAATAAGAGGGGCGCTGAATACCATCGTGAACAATACCATCATCACGATGTATTTACGTCCTACGAATTCCGGCCGGGACACCGGATAAGCGAGAGACGCTGTCGCAATCAGATTGATGGCGGTGCCCAGTACCGTAATATAGACGGAGACACCGAACGCCCGCCAAATGGAATGATCGCTGAAAACGTACTGATAATTGATTGCGGTAAATTCCTTTGGCAACAACCCTACCTTGCCATTAATAATTGCTTCAGAGCTGCTAAAGGACTGGGCAATCACATTCAGAAACGGCAGAAACATAGCCAAAGCGAGAGCGGTCAGAAACAAAAGATTGAACACATTAAATAGATTCTGGCCGCGAGTATAGCGTACTCTCATCATCCCTACCTCCATAAAGAGCGATTAATACAGCGATTCACCGGTTGTTTTTTTGCTCAAAATGTTGCCGATGAGCACCAGAATGAGTCCAACTACCGACTTGAATAGCCCCACTGCTGTTGTATAGCTGTATTGCTGAGACAGCAGCCCCGCCTTATAGATATAAGTGTCCAGAATCTCCCCGTTCCCGGTATTAAGCGCGTTCAGGAATACCCATACCCGCTCGAAGCCAAGATCAAGAAATCTCCCGATATGGAGAAGGAACAAAATCATAATCGTCGGTATCAGAGACGGCAGTGTAATGGCTAAGGTTTGTTTCCAGCGCCCGGCTCCGTCTACTTCAGCAGCCTCATAAAGATCTGGGTTTATTCCTGCCAACGCGGCCAGATAAATGATCGTACCGTACCCGGAATCCCTCCAGATACCGGAACTGATCAAAATCGTGCGAATGTATGAATTTTCACCAAGAAAATAAATTGGTTCAAAGCCGAAAGCTTGTAAAACCTGATTCACAATCCCTGTTCCTGGAGAGAGGATACCCAAGGCGATACCGCTGACAATTACCCAAGACAGGAAATGGGGCATATAAACCACCGTTTGCAAAAACCGTTTGTAAAACACAAGCCGAATTTCATTCAGCAGAAGCGCAAGCAATATTGGAGCCGGGAAGGCAAATATAAGATCATACAAGCCTAACAGAATCGTATTGCTTAAGATTCTTCCGAAATCCTGGTATTGAAACATCGTCCTAAAGTGCTCAAGTCCCACCCATTCACTGCCTGTAAAGCCTTTAAAAATGTTATAGTTCTGAAACGCAATAACTGAACCAGCCAACGGCAAGTACTTGAAAATGATAAAATACAAGATCCCGGGAATCGCAATCACATAGAGTGCTCTGAATTTCCACATGTTTAAAAGCAAGGATCTTTTCGTGTCAGCTTTGTAGTTAATAAGGTCAACCCCAGTTAACTTAGCTTTCATAACCGTTTCCTATAGGTCCTGTTTTCAGCAGGTTCGCCGGAGCATTCTCGTCTAGGGGAATTTCTTGAAATTCGATGGTAATATATCGTTCCTCCCGATCAATTATTCGGGATAACTCCCGCGTGAATACGGTGACTATCTCCACCTTCTGCTCACTCGTTCGGCCTTCGTACATCCTAATCTCAATATGTGGCATCGGCCTTCCTCCATTTCCTTGAATAGTGAATGAATCTAACCTCATTCTACCTACAATAAAGCGCTTGCAATATGGAGTTTCTATGAGTGAGCTTGTGTTTTCTTTAGGGTATAATCGGTAACGGCCAACCCTCTACTCCCACATGATCATTTTTGAAATAATTGCTACTTATACTGTCAATAAGATTCCCCTGTAGGATGATCCCTTTTCCAGCAAGAAGTCGAATACCGTTCGTATTGCCAATCAGCGAATTTGCGATCAATTGAACGTCCTGCGGGTCGCCCGCTCCGATATCATTTGCTTTGCTGTCGCCGGGATCATGCTCAAGGGATACAGCCCAATAATTCGACGCGGTATTGTTGCGAATGATATTTTCCTTAATGATAGTACCTGGCCCGTTCAAAATCTGAATGCCCTTGGCGTCCTCTATATGAGTTGTATTCTCAATCACATTTCGCTCAATGACTGTATCCGGGGTGCCCATAGTTACATTGATTCCTTCTCTTGTATTACGAATCATATTGTCATGGATATAGTTGCGCGGTCCTGACTTACTGTGATTGCTAGGTGCTGTACCCCCGGTGTTTCCCAGTCCGATCGCAGCGCCGTAGGGAATGTCGCTAATCACATTACCGTATATCTCGTTCAAATATTCGAGTTCTCCGTGCAGATCGATGGCATCCAGCTTTGTATTCATAAACTGATTGTTTCGCAGGACATTGTTATGGGCAACAAATTGGATCAGCACCCCATGCCGCAAATAAGGGCCCTCGAAATGGGAGTCCTCCACAACATTCCAAACCGTGTCGTTTTCATACCCGTTGCGGTCCTGCTTGGCCATGCCCTGAATCGACACACCATAGCCAGCACCACCCGGCCCTACATCTGTCGCATTTCGGAACGTGCTGCGGCGTACGACAATATCACGGCTGTTGTCGATACACACACCCATACGTGAATACTTCTCTACAGTAACCCCATCAACCGTGATGTTGTATGACGGAACCTCACCAAAATTTGCGATGGTAATCATGCTGTCAGGACCACCTGCGTCCGGGTTGTTCACTTTATGATCCGTCGTGTAGACACCGTTCCAGGTAGAAGTCAATGTGAGGTTGGATATGGACAGATCATGCTGTCCGGATACTTTCATCAGGGCGCTGTTTTTTACCTTATGGAGAGATGTCTTAAGGATGGTTGTTGATTGATCCTCACCGCGAAGGTTTACTCCTGACTTGAGCTTCAAATTGACAAGGGTATCCAATGTTGAGTTCAGATTATAAACCCCAGACGGCAAATAGACCTCATCGCCGGACTCAGCGCTGTTTATGGCAGCTTGAATAGCAATACCGTCATCTGTGTCGTTATCGGCGAGATCAGCATTATAGTCCAGCACGTTCAAGATGCGCCCAGTGGTTGTAGGTGAGGAATGAACCGGATGCACCGTACCATCAGGTTCGGTTAATCCGGGAGCTGTGAATGGGATCGGTTCCCGGGGGGGATTAGGCGTGTAGTTCGGGATGCTGGCTACAGGTGTATCGCCATTTGCGAACGGCGCATAGAGGTTTACCTCCGATAAACTTGTAAACGCGCTGCCATCAGAATTCCCAAGACCCACGATCCGCACATATCTGGCTTCTGTGTCAGGAAGATCAAAAGGTTGCATCTCTATGGTTCTGAACATACTTGCACCAGTCCATATCGTAGTCCAAGCCAAACCGTCATTTGAGGTTTCGATACTCAATTGAGCCGTGCGCGTGTCACCTTTATAAACGGCAATACCTAAATAACTGATCTGCTTCCGTTCGCCTAAATCGTATTGGATCCACGGGCTGTTACCTGCGGCGGACCAGCGGGTGAACAAGTTATTATCGATGGTATTCGTTGCGATATTGCCATCGCTGTCGCTGGCTGTCACGTTTGCAATCGGGTAAGGAGTGATGGGTTCTGTAAGCGTTGACCGGGTAAAAGAAAGCGGTACGGATGTATTGCCCGACTGATCCACCGCTTCAACCTTAAAACTGTAAGCCGTGCTAGGGCTAAGCCCAACGGCTGTATACGTTGCATCGGTAACATTAGATAACAGGGTGTTATCCCGGTATACGCGATAGGAGCCGATACCTTGATTATCGCTGGCGCCCGGCCATGAAAGTTGAATGAACTCTGTACCTATATTGACAGCTTTCAGAGAACTTCCATCCGGCCAGGAAGGTTTCTCATGGTCGCTTGAAGGTGCAACCGCTTCTTGAACAACAAGCTGTGGACGGGGGTTGCTGTTGCCATTAGCTTCTTTCGAATAGACATTGAGAGAAATTCCAGTGCTTGACGCATCACCAAGCAGAAAAGCGATATTACCGCCCCATGCGGACAATCTTTCTCTGACAAACTCGGACACATCGATGCTGTAAACCTGTGGAGCTCCTGATTTGTCTGCCGTTACGGTAAATTTCCCACTTAACGAAGCAATGGTCAGATCCGTGACAGGCGCATTGCTCCAAGTCAGCTCCGATTCAGTCCAATTTATATCCTTTAGGCCGAATAACGAAAGTTCGAGGTCCGCATTGGATGAACCCTTTTTGGCAGCAACATTAAAAATGTACCTGTTTGCAGGATTGCTATATGAAGAGACATCAAATTTAAAATACACATATTTCTTGTTCTCGGCGCCAGAAGAAATACTGAACAATCCATTGCTGCTGCCCGTCGCGCTATTGAAGTTTACAGTGGGCTTGCTGCTGTCGATGACTGCATCGCCGCTCGGTGTCAGACTGGCTAGATCGCGGTATACAACCTCATCATCATCAGGTGTTGTTGCCATTCGATTCTCTACATATTGATCCATAAAAGCCCAAGCCTCGGCGCTTGCTTGCTCAGCCGCTTCGCCGATAAAGCCGTGACCTTGTTTAGGTACAATTTTGACATCGACCACTTTCACGCCCGCATCCTTCAATTGATTGGAGAACGTAATGCTGTCCGTATATGGGATCGTTGCATCCACATCCCCATGGCGGATGAAAAAAGGCGGATCGTCCGGTGACGCATAAGTGCCAGGCATGGCCAACCTTGCCTGATCTGGCACAGAGAACGCGTCGTTCCCGCCCAAAAGCGCTTTCACAGATTTATAGCTATTAGCGAAGTTTGTTGTAAAATCCGCTGGACCGTAGAGATCGACAACGGCTTGCACTTGATCAGAATATTGCTGCCAACCGCCATTCCCTTCCAAATCCGGAACGTTTACGGTATGTCCTGTATCCAATGTGATTGTCTCGCCTGACTTGATGTTCCCAGTCGTACCGAGCAGTGAGGCCAGATGCCCTCCTGACGACGAACCCCATACACCGATCCGGCTCGGATCTAGATGGAATTCTGCCGCATGCGCGCGCAAGTAACGAATAGCAAGCTTCACATCCTGAATTTGCGCCGGGAATGGCGCTTCCGGGGTTAAACGGTAATCCAGCGATACTCCGATATACCCTCGCTTGGTTACATAGTTGCAGATACTGGCAAGGGCTTGCTTACGGTCTCCGTGATTCCAGCCTCCACCATGAATGTATACCATCACTGGCATGGGTGCTTGAGGCGGGATCTTAGGTACGGCAATCGAAGTATAAATCGGCCGCGTTCCAGCATTCCCAATCAGCACATCTTCATACAGCTTAACGCCTTCAGGAACCACAAACGGCTTAGGTTCAGCCGGTGTAGGGATTGGCACCGGTGTCTCTGCGGGTGGTATTCCGGGAATCGCTTGAGCTTTGAGGGCGACACTATCGATGTACATATTCGCGCTCATCAATTCACCCACACGGACCCGGATTTTGACGTTCGGATTGTTGTCAGCTCCGCTGCCCAAGTTGTGGACTTTGAGTTGATTCGGCTCACTGTTCTTTTGTTCCTGCGTCCCTGGGGACAGCTTAAATTCCTCCAACGTTGTCCAATTTATCCCTCTATCACTTGACCATTCTACGATGACGCTTCCTCCGATGTAGGAGGATGCCCGTGTATAATAACTCAATTGAAGATTGCGGTACCCCGTCGAATTCACTGGCAGCGCCAATGCATCCTTGCCATCGATTTTCACCAGATTCGGTACGGACGGGGCCGTGGACGAAACCGAAGTTTTCGCCATGCTGTTTCCTTCGCCTTCCTGCAGCCAAGGCCCCGGAATGGCCATACCACCGGTAGATCCAAAATTGTCAGGGTCATCGAAGTTTTCCTCGTAGAGCGTAACATAGTCATCAGTTATTCCGTCTGCATAAACTTCGGTAAGCGCTTGCATTTCCAAGGGCGAATATAACAAAACCAATGACAACAGTACTCTAATGCCCACTCGAAAAGCATTCCTATATAGTCCGTTTCTCAAATGAATTCCTCCCTGACATGGTATAGGTAATCACAAGCATTATGGAGTTCAAACCTCTTTTGAGATGCAGCTTATTAATGTCGGGACAAAATCACACCATCGTTATTGTTATAACGTTCTGTTGCTTCCTTGACGACGTCACTTCCCCCTTTCTGCAGCCATTCCTCCACCACCTTCGGATAGTCGGAGATCGGCTTTTTGCCGTATACCATATTGATTACATGCGTCAATATAACTGGCGGCAATTTATCTCCACCTGGGGTGATGTCCGGGTTTTTCTGATAGCCCTTTACTTGCGGTTCAAATTGAATCCCGTCGCGTCCCTCATTCGCAAGTACTGTATCGTAGAGCTTCATCAAATCTTTTCCTTCGGGTGTGAGACTAAGCGCACCTTTATTGTAGGTAGTATCCTGTACGAACCACAGCAGGATTTGACGGAACGTTTCCTCATCAACTTCATCGGCTGTTTTCGGTCTGTTATAATTAATATTTCCGTTCTCTACAGTGTAGTTTTCTCCTTCAATTCCGAAGGTAAAAAACTTTTCCGCTTCGTCACTAACCATCCAGTTGAAAAACTTGACGATCCCGGCAGGATCTTTCGCATCTTTGTTAATTAAATACGCTCGCGGCACCGTACCGACAAGACGAAGTCCCCCCTTACCGTCAGGTCCTGTGGGCGAGGCGATCAGCTTCATTTTACCAGTAGGCACCTGTTCTCTTAGCTGCTGATCCCATTGGATCAACAGGTTGGCATTCATGTTCCAGATGCCCGCCTTGCCTGCAAGAATATCGTTCTTAAATTTCGTGGGATTAATTGTGACGAATTCCTTGTTGATCAGTCCTTCGTCGAACATTGTCTTGTACGTTTGGATCGTCTTTTGCATATTCTCGATATTCATAAATTTCGGGACAATTTGATCCCCTTGTTTCATAAAGAAATTAGCAAAGGTATCGTAAGATCCGAAGAACATATCCGAATATACAAAGTCCTCCCGGCCCATATAAGGATTCTCCACACCCAGCTTCTTAAAAGCACGCATGACATTCAGGAAGTCATCTACTGTTTTAGGCTCTGGCAGTCCTGTTTGTTCCAAAAGATCCGCACGTATCCAAGTTGCCCGGCGTGACGGATTGGACAGCCATTCCGGAATCGCGTAGATATTACCTTTCGCATCGGTCTCCTTTTCCCATGCCTCCTTCGGGACTCTCTTGAGAAGATCTTGCCCATACTGCTCAAGCAATTCATTTAGGGGCATGAATACTCCGGCCTCCACAGAACCTGCCAACTGAGGGTTCGTCAGCCCAGAGCTTGCTTGCACGACATCCGGAATGTCGTTGATCGCGAACATTTGAATCATTTGCGAATCAAAATTTTTCTGCTGCATCAAACGGATGTTAAGATCTGTATTTGTAAGTTCCTCCAGCTTTTTGACCCATTTGTCATCATTGATATTCGGATGATTGTCTGCATACGAAATGTTTCCGCTCCGGAACGATATGGAGAAAGCAGTGGTTTTTTCTGAACTCTCCCCTGCTTGCTCTTCTCCCCCCTTATTAGAAGAGGAACATCCATTTATAGAGACGGCTAATAATGAAACTCCCACCATGGTAAGCATCCAACGCTTCATTTCCATCAACTCCCTATTATAAAATTGGGGACACTTCAGTAGAATGACTAGAAGTTCGGAGGGGCTCGATCATGGGCCGCAACAGTTTTGCTAAATGCTCGCTCATTAGCGTGTGTCCATAATCGGAAGGATGAATCAGATCGGAGGTCAGCGAGGTAAGATCGCGCATGACTGATGCGCCATCCAGCAGATGTAGTTGTGGATGTTTATTGCTCTCACAGTAACGAAGCAGCACTTCGTTAAAAATCCCCTCTTGGACATGAAGAAGATGGCCTGCATCAAGAAAATACGTTGCACGATTCGGATAAATCGTAGTAACGAAGACAGGTTTGTCAGGATGACTTTTGATAACCCGGTCCAGCATGTAAGACACTCTACGCTTGAATTCCTCGGGAGACACTACAGCACGCATATTGACACCAAGTTCAAGAAATAGAAAATCCCAATCCTCACGCTCAGCCAGATGATCGGCAACTACGTCCTCGCAATAACAAGATCCGCTAAGCGCAAGATTTAGCACATCCACACCAAGTCTGCGCGCTGTCTGCTGTAAGTAACCATTGAAATGATGCGTGGATCCCGCGCTCTGGCTGATGGAAGATCCATAGGCGAGCATCGTAAGCTTAGGTAGCTCATCCGGTCTAGGCGCACGTACTTCACAACCAAAAGTATCCACATCGTAGAAAACAGCTCCGAAACGATCAAAATGCAAACGCCATACGTTAGAGGAAAATCCAGACTGATTCAGCCGCTTACTTGATACCTCTGTAAAACGTTCCGGCTCCTCCAAGTGCAGAGTGGTTACCGTACCCGCCTGCAGAAAATGCTGAGAATGAAAAAAATCCCCTCTGCATACCACAACGCGGCCGTTACTATCATTCGATCCGACAGTAACCCTAACATGCTTGGATTCGGTGACAAACCGCAATTCGCAGCCGTTCGATTGTATAGCTTTGGTTCTTCCTTTCTCTGACAAGCCATTGCGCACATGCTGCGGAAAACGTTGGAGATGCAATCCAGATTGATAGGGTTTATGAACCAGCTCCGAAACATTGTGAAAATAAACGCCTTCCTTTTCCATCTTTGCAGCTACACCACCTTAATAAATTCGAAATCGTATTAACTCATATCTGACTTCTATTGCATCATATAATAACAATAAAAGCATAGTCAATATGTTTTTATTGTTATTATGAGTCATATATGAGTCAATTCTTGTACATCAAACAAATACTTTAACATAACAAAAAGCACAGATTCAGAATTGAACCTATGCCGGGATTTTCACATAAACTTTCAGTCTTCAAGAGTGCTGAGTCTCCTGATTTACCGCATTCAATATTTCCTCAAGTCTGCGGCATAACTCGTCGTTGTCCAGTAGACCTGAAACAAACATCATGATATCACGTTGAATCTCTTTCAACTGGAGGTTGCTTAAACCCAGCTCTGTAACCAGACGATAGGTAGGGAAGATCTCACGGTAAAGCTGAAAACGGGCCGGACGATAACCCACTTCCTCACCTTCCCAATCCATCACCAAACGGTTGGCTGCAATATTCAGTGTCTTACGCCTAATGATCAGTTGCGCCTCGTGTGAGGTGAGAAAATCAACGAGCAGCATGGATGCATCCTTGTTCTGTGATTTGCTGTTAACCGCCAGTCCATTTATAATCAGCAGCGTATCAGCATTTTGCAGCCGAGGCAATGGAGCAATATCGAATGCCAAATCGGATTGACGCAATTGATTCAAGAAGTAATAGGTCGTCATTATCATGGACACTTTGCCTTGCAAGAACAAGGCTTCCGCATCCGCATCGCTCTCAGACAATACAGCTGGAAATACATCCTTCATGCCTATCAGCTTTCGAATGGTTCCTAAACTGTCGAGTAGCTTTGAGCCACTGAACCGAAATTTGCCTTCATCATCCTGTTCTGCCGCAAACGTCGTACCGCTCTGAAGCAGGAACAACGGCCACCGGTTACGAGAAGGCAAATAAAAATAAAAACCATACCAGTCATGACCTTCAGCTACCTTTCGACCATTAGCGAATAAATCGTCCCAGGTCCAGCTACTGTCTGGTGGTGATACGCCGGCTTCCTTAAAGTGCTGTTTATTATAACAAAGCACGACTGGAGAATAAATGAAGGGGCGAACGCGATTACGGTCACCATACCGGAACGGGTCGGAAAGAAAACGATACGTGTCCGGCTGTTCCTCCATCGGCTCCAGCAGCTCCGTACAGCCTTGCTCCAAAAAATCCTGATAATTGTTATTATTCATCAGTACGACATCCATGATTTCCGACTGCAAATATTCCTTCAAAGATGTCGAGTAGTTTCCTGAAGACAACTCGAGCGGCTGAACGTCGATATGCGGATAGCGTTTGCCGAACTCATTCAGTAGCTCTTGCATCTCTACAAGCTTGGGGATGGTGTTCACATATCCGAACTTGATCGTCGTTCTGCCTTCCTCTACAGGGGGAATTACCCGATTGCCAACACGCGGAATTTTCTCAATTAAGCCTTCATCCACCAGCACCTTAAGCCCGTTGCGCACAGAAGCGTTACTAAGTCCGAAGCGCACCTCTAAGTCACTTTCTGAAGGAAGATAACTGCCGATCGCTATACTTCCCGAATGAATTTCATGTCGCAAGGTTTGAATCATTTCCTCTAGCCTGATACGGAAAAATTTTCTGCTATTCCTTTTCTGCATTGGGTTTCCTCGCCATCTTCCGATTAATCGAGCCCATAGGGACAAGTTTATATAGTATTCATCATACTGAAATCCTTTGGGAACGACAAGTATCGGAGTGTGGCCCCATATAGCTTATGTTCTGCACCCACGGTGTCATACAGATCGGTCAATACACCATAATCCTCTTAATACCCCATATAACTCTCCAAACCGGCTGGATCTATAATGAGCATTTGCTTGTTTCCGATTAGCTCAATAAGACCTGAATCTTCAAACCTTGAGAATTTTCTGCTAATAGTTTCGCGGGTGACCCCAACATAACTGGCTAGCTCTTCACGAGACAACGGAAGGTCAATATGAATATGAGCGCCACGCTGCTTACCATATTTGTCGCTGAGTTCCATGATCATATAAGCAATTCGTATTTCGGGATCTTTGGTCGCCAGGCTTTGAGCCAGATTTTCCGTATGGGCTAGTCTTTTGGTCACACTCTTCAGTAGCCTGAGCGAAATATCCGGATTATCCCTCATCAGCTGCTCCATATCCGTTCGGGTCAGCATGCAAATGTTAGTGTCTTTCAGAGCATAAGCACTGAAGTTACTCAGCTCATCGCTGTTAAAAATGCTCAGTTCCCCGAAAAAGTCTCCATTCGTCAAGATGTGCAAAATTTGTTCCTTGCCCTCAGGAGTTGTTTTGGATAATTTAACATGCCCTCGCTGAATAATGTACAGCGTATCTGACGGCGCCCCTTCCAGAATTAAAGGTTGACCTTTAGTAAACTTACGATGCTTGATCATAGCGCTGATCCGGGAGAGATCGTCATCGCTTAACGCAGCAAAAATAGGCACCTTGCGGGTACAAGGTTCAGCAGCGTATTGGCAAGAATACTCCTTCATAAATGTCCCCCCTGTTGTTCATTTTTTTGTACAACTCCTACTTTCCTTTAGGATACAGAAGTTTTTTTGTCTTCAACCGGCGCAAAATGACTGGTATCTTCACCGCATACCGGACAGACCCAATCTTCAGGCAAGTCTTCAAATGCAGTGCCTGCAACAACATCCTCATCGGGATCGCCTAATGCCGGATCATAGATATAACCACAGGGTAGACAAATGTATTTTTTCATCTTTATCATCTCCTAAAAAGTTAATAGTTTAGTTCAACCTGGTTTGTACTTCAGCCATAATCTCCTCGATGCTACTCCCGTTAACATCGATCCCCTCAAGGGAGATGCCATACTCAACAGCGGTTTTATACCCCAGAGAAGCAGCTGCACCTTGCCAGGATATCGCACCGATCATTGTGTTATCTTTCACATAGATACGCGTATACGCCCCATTGTCATCTCCGCTTACCGCCGTATCGCAACACTGTTCATCCACGTTGCCTATCGAAAATAAAGAGATACCAAAGGCGGTAAACAAGGTAACCGGAACAGCTCTACGATACGCCGTCAGATTGGCGACCATATTACTGCCGGCAATCCTGCCCTGCTCAATCGCTCCGCCCCACAGTCCTTCCACATGCCCGTTAATTTCAGCCACATCTCCGGCTGCATACACATGCGGATCATTTGTTTGCATTTGTTCATTTACGATAATGCCCTGCCGGACTTGAATATTCGAGCCACTTACCAGTTTCGTATTCGGTACAATACCAATAGAGTAGACTACATGGTCACAGGAAAAATGAGATTGGTCGTGCAGCGTAATTCCGGTAACATACTCAGTTCCTGTTATAGACGCTACATCAGCTCGAAGAATAACCTTCACACCTGCTTGTTCAAGGTTCTCTTTAAGGAGCTGTGAGGATTTCTCATCAAGCTGTCTGCCCATCAACCGGTGAAAAGCTTCGATCACCGTTACCTGATATCCAGCTTCATGCAGCGCCCAAGCGGTTTCGATTCCCTGCACTCCCCCACCGATTACGGCTACATGGCTGCCATCCTGCAGGTTTTCTTTCAATCTGTCCGCGTCGTTCATATCCCGGAGGGTATGAACATTGTTCAGGGCGAAGCCCTCAAGGGAGAGTGCACGATTCTTCGCTCCCATACACAATAAAAGCTTATGATAAGAAACACTCTGCCCATCTTCTGTCACAACTATTTGCCGGTCCGGGTGGACAGAACGGATTCGGGTCGAGGTTTTTACGGAGATACGGTTATCGCGGTACCATTTTTCCTTTTTAATCAGCACCTTCTCACTGTGCAGGTCGGTAAACAGCCCTTTGGTCAGCTTAATCCGGTTATAGGGCAGTTGACTTTCCTCCCCTAGGATCGAAATTTCCGATTCTGCGTCTTGATCACGGATGGCTTTGGCGGCATGGACGGCGGCTACTCCTCCGCCAACAATAACGTAATGTTTTGTCATCCTATGTTCCTCCTCCCTAAAATGAACTCAGCAGCAAATCCGAAACAAATTCAGCCGCATTTTTAATTTTTTGAACTTTCTCAGGCTCTTTCGGGGAAAATCTGATTCGTACAGGGAACTCTACATGTGTCATCCCCGTGGTTTTAATAACCTCAGATGTGCTTTGCACCGTCATGTTTGTTCCATTCAGATAATCCTGAATGACTTCAATGGCTTCACCACTCCAGCCGTAGGAGCCAAAGGCTGCAGCAAGTTTACCTTCCAGATTCATATTGTGCAATTCTTTCAGAATGTTCTCCAGGTTCCCAATCATGTCCGCGTATTTAGTGGAGCTGCCAATAAAGACCGCGTCCGCTGACGTTATGCTGTTCAGAATATCAGTGGCACTACTTTTATCTGCATCCCAGACCTCTGTCTCTATATTATTTTCCTGCAAGCAATCCTGTATGATTTTGGCCATCTTCTTGGTACTGTTTTTGATGGTGGTATATACGATGGTTGCCTTTTTTCCTTGCGTCGTTTCACGGCTCAACCGAATCAAGCATGGAAACAGGATCGTATTGGCCTTTAGAGTAAAAGGCCTCCCATTCCGTTTTCTCCAGTCCAAGCCAATACTGTGCATCAGGATCGATCGGCTCCCCGTCATCGTCGTAACCTGAAGAATCGTCTTCAGATTCATCGATAAGCTCACTTCCATCTACAAGATAGTAAAACTCCTTATCGTTAGCATACAAGCTGTAAGATGTTTCTAAAAGACTGCTAGCGACAGTGCCTGCTGCGGCAAAATTCGGCAGACGGCTGATATCCAGCTTCAGAGTGTTGGTGTTGCTGACACGCACCCCGCCGCTTTGAATATCCTGTTTTTTGGTCACATCCAGATGGAAATTCTTTATTGCTTTGGAGGCTGCTGTTACTTTGCTGATCATTTGATCCGCAGTTACTGCTGATGTTGTAGCTGCAGACACGACTCCAGGATTAGACATCCATCCGATCGTTCCGGACAGCAATAAAGCACCTACTGCCAAACTAGTACCTATTGTTTTGAAAAAACTGTTCATGTACTTCCCCTTTCGGCCCCTTGTGATAATGTAACGCCGTATAGGTCGAAATAATAAAAGAGCTCAAAATAGACTACATATTCTTAGAGCAATCCTTTATGCTTCATAAGACATCCCTATGGCGGCCTGGCGATCATTTCCTTCTGTCGAAAGGCTTTAGACCCATGGCTTTGTGTCATCATCTTTCGATGATTTTACCTTTAACGCGGACATTCAATTAGTTTTAATTAGATTACGGACGCATGTCCCACCGCTAATTTTATCATGGTTATAATTACCTGTAAACGACTTATCTTCCATTCGAATTCGCTATGATACTCAGAAGAAATACTACAATCAAAATGAAAAATGAACGATTACATACGCTTATAAGTCTTATTAATGAGAACAGCAAAGACAGGGGGTGCAGCAAAATGAGTGACCGGGAAATTTTCGAGCTCTATAAAGAACAAGTATATTATTTTTGTTACTACTTAATGAAAAATCAGGCAGATGCGGAGGATATTTCCCAAGAGGTATTTGTAAAAGTTATCTTAGCGGATAAGTCGAAGGTAAGAAACTTGAAATCTTGGATTTTACGAATAGCTTCAAATGAGTGCAACAGTGTGATCAAAAGGCGTAAGACGGGGTGGATGAAAGAAGTACGTAATTATTTACTATCCAGGTCTGAGGAATCAAACCCTGTAGAAAAACGTTTGGATCGACAAGAAACTAAAAAAGAATTACAAGGGTTATACAGTCAGCTTCCCGACAAAATCAGAATGGTAGTAGTCCTTCGTTTTATCAACGAATTGACTGTACCCGAGATCTCTAAAGTTATGAGCATACCCGAAGGAACTGTAAAATCCAGACTGAACAAGGGACTTAAAATACTAAATAGAATGGGTGGAACCCAACTAAAGGAGCTGAATAGTAATGAGTCTCTATCTTGAAAAAGATAAACATATTCCCCGACCGGATTATGATTTGATGTGGACTGCCATAGAACAAGAAGCATATAAACGTCAAAGAAATCTGTATGCCTCCCAGAATACTCCTAGGTCTAATAAAAAGGTTGTTCCTATCAGTATTGTCTTCTCTTGCCTCTTACTTGTAGCCATTCCTGTATTCGCTAGTATGACGATTAATTGGGATAAAATTGGTGGTCGAAGTGTGAGCAATGCATTAAATAACGGCATCGGTCAACAGTATAATCTTCAAACTTCCAGTTCAGGAGTAACAATGAATTTGAACGGTGTTGTAACTGATGGAGAAAAAATGAAAATGCTGTTATCACTTGATACTAACTCTGATCTATCCCAATATACTGGATTTGCTACAGAGGAAAACCTCATGACTAGTGAATCCGGTGCCAAGGCAAAGGTATACGGTTATTTAGAATACGATCCTGAAAGCCAGAAACTCATTGGAGTATATGAGACACCTGATACATTAAAGGATGATAAAAAGGACTACAGGTTTGAAGCTCGGAATCTCATTTTTTACCGTGATCGGAATATTCCCTTACAATCTAATCATAAAGCAGGGGAAACTATCGATACTGGAGTTAAGCAATATCCAAGCATTCAAATCGAATCCGTTCGACATGTTTCCAATCAAACCATTATCCGTTACAAAGTCGCTGCATCACCATCTGACTTAGGACGGGGTAACCCCCATTTGGTAGTTAGTACTGGTGGTCAAGAGAATGAAGCAATTCCAACCATCATGCCTAACGAAGGATCGGATTTATTTATTGAACAGGTTTTCAATATAACTGAATCAGATTGGAAGGAAGCTAGTCTTCATTTTAGTTACATTGAAGAAGCGAAACGATTTTCAGGTACGTGGAAGTTCGATTTTAAAGCAGATGGACAAAAAGCAAGTGAGGCGATTTACACTAAGAAACTGTATAACAATCCTGAATTTCAAGAAAAGACCGGTATAACCTTAGATCAGCTAGTCGTTACCCCTTTGGATATCCAAATTCTAATAGATGAAAATGATTCTCTTAAAAAAGGAATTGTCCACTATAATACCGCTCAGTTGGTTATAGGTGATCAAACAATCACTGGGGGTTGGAATTTGAAGGGAGATCATTCCGAAAGCTACCAGCATTTATTTCAATTCGAATCTCCGGAATGGTATAACGACTGGTCCGATGTTCCAATGAAACTTATATTAAAGGATGCTGTCATTGAGAAACGTGATACTACTAAGAATTGGATCACTATAAACAAACCTAAAGAAGAAAAGCAGTTCACTTCACTTGATGTCGATGGGTTAAAAATTGAATTCACTTACTATACTGAGGGGGAAAATTTGATTGTCGAATCAACATCCAAATCTTCTGGCTTCAAAAGCGTTAACCAAACTACGTTATGGATTAATGGCAAAGAAGTTGTGCCAGAAATTACACCTAAGGGCATGATATCTACAGGAACTAATATTGATAACTACAAAGATATCCCTTTCGACGAAAAAATCGAACTGAACCCTGGTATCTATAAATATAGCGATCCTAGCCGGAACGAGGAAATTAAACTTTAATACAGGAAGTTAATCTAAGGGCGGATTATTTTTAATAGAATCAATTCTGTTTATGTATCTCTTTTATTTCCTTCACAACAAAAAAAGCATAGAACGGACTCAAGTCCGCTTTATGCTTTCCATAATTAAGATAAACAATATTTAACCAGCGCATCTCGCACACCATGCTCGTTGTTAGACCCCGTTACAGCATTCGCTGCCGCTTTGACCTCAACCGGAGAATTATCCATCGCAACACCCATACCCGCGTATGTAAGCATAGAAATATCATTAAAATAATTACCGATCGAAAGAACTTCCTCTTGCGGAATTCCCAGCTTCACAGCCAGATTCTTCAAGGCGTTGCCCTTGGAGGCTTCCGGATGCATCAAATCAACGAAAAATTCACCACTGCGCAAAATATTGTACTCATGGGTCCAAGTACGCCATTCACGTTCAGCTTCGTCAAGGATTTCTGATTGTGTAAATACAGTAAACTTAACAACCGGTTCACGGAAATCTTCCCATGCAGGCAGTGTAGCCGGTACGATACGGAAGTGTTCATACATATAATTGGCTTCTTTGGTCAGGTTTTCTACATTATCTACATACATATCAAAAGCCGTATTCACATCATAATGAATATCATGCTTTCTACAATAATCAATATAAGGGTCAAGACCACGAGCATCCATACCGTATTGGTGCAGCACTTCCCGATCTTTCACACGAACCGTAGCAGCTCCGTTATGACCCAACACATAACCAGATAATCCCATTTCCTCCATGAAAGGAATCGAGTTCTGCGGACTGCGGCCGGTACATAACACGATTTGCCCGCCAAGACGCGTAACCTCAGCAATGGCTTCTTTATTCTCAGCGCTCAAGTGGTGATCATCATTCAACAGTGTACCATCTACATCTAGTGCAATCAGTTTGTATCTCATACTCCCACCATCCTTGTCTTTCTTTTTCTATATATATTGAACCTGGCTATTTGAGTTAAGTTTCAGTCGCAACTGCTATCCCAAGTTTCCAAATTCAATTTATATACCATTTTTTCTATATATTATTATTCTGATGCTTCTGTACTTAAGAGTGCCAGTTCCTCTAGCGTAAGTTCACGACTAGCTCCCAGTGGCAGGCTTTCATCCAGCTTCAATTCTCCCATAGATACTCGTTTCAGAAAAGTGACTTTTTTGCCGACAGCTTGGAACATTCGCTTCACCTGGTGAAACTTTCCTTCTGTGATGATCAGCGAAATATGTGAGATTACTTTACTGCCGCGTTCTCTTCCCAATATAGTTAGCTGTGCAGGTAAAGTAACATATCCATCTTCCAGCTCGACACCTGCCGCAAAAGCCGCTACATCGTCTGCATCTACGTCTCCCTCAACTGTAGCTTCATACGTCTTAGGGACATGCTTGCGTGGCGATAGTAGCTCGTGAGCAAGCTTTCCATCATTGGTGAGCAGAAGCAGCCCTACTGTGTCCTTATCTAACCTTCCTACAGGAAAAGGTTCAAACTGTACATATTCCTGTTTTAAAAGATCCAGAACGGTCCGATCCCGCTTGTCCTCTGTTGCCGAGAGGACTCTCGGTGGCTTATTCATCATAAGATAAATAAATTCGCGATAGGTAACAAGCTCGCCGCCAACCACAATTTTATCGTGATAAGGGTCTACATGAAATCCACTATCCTTGACGACTGCACCATTCACGGTAATTAAACCTTGCTTTGCTTGTTTACGAATATCGCTGCGGGATCCTACCCCCATATGGGACAATACTTTATCTAAACGCTGCTTTTTTGCAGTTTTCCCTGATAGGCTCATTCTTACATCCACCTCCAGCCTGCGGGATATTCATTCTTGAGCACACCGTCCTGCCACTTCCCCCAGCCTGCACTATAACCATCTATGCAGACCAGAACGTATCCTTTTTGGGTAGTTCCTATTTTAATAGAGAGACGTTCTTGACCAATCAACAATGTCTCTCCTTTAAGATAGGAAATAGCTTCATTACTCGTACTGGAAAGTGAGACACTTCGGCAGCTCTCTTCAGGGTGTAACGCGGTAGCCATTGGATGTCCTGGGATAAATCTGCCGTTACGGACATGTCCTACGTACCATCCTGGACGAATCGCCTTTAATCCATTTAATCTTTCCTTAGGTAGTGGGGAGATGTACAGATGATCACCGAAGAAAATCGGATACCCTTTTGGCTCCCAGCCAAGCTGATCTTTTATAAAATCTCCATATGCAGCCAAGGCTTGCTCTTCTCCAGATCCTTGACGGCCACGTTCAGCCCCAGCAGCAGATTTATTAGAGAACTTACCTTCTTTCCTTCGTCTGGCTTCTGGTTTGTTTGCGGATTTAATATGATCAGTGCCTTTTTTATTCGTATTCCGTGTAACTGCGCTCAACTTAACTTCGGCTTGATCACGTTCCTCCGCAGATACCTTTGGCCCCACATGCTGCAGCACAGCCATGAAATGTCCTTCACCTTTTACTTTATGCGGCCATAGTCTTGCCGTCCCTGATAGTTCTCCAAAACCAGGAGCAAATGAGCCAGTGCCTCCAACTGTAATCACCGAAAACTGTGGATGTTCAGAAATAAACTCCGCTATAATTTCCTCATTTTCTTCTGTAGCAAATGTACAGGTCGAATAGACAAGTGTACCTCCCGGTGCCAACGCTGTTGCAGCAGAACGTAAAATATCCCGCTGCATGGCAGCATATTTGGCAGGTGTACCTGAATCCCACTGCTTCACCATGTCTTCGTCTTTACGGAACATCCCTTCACCTGAGCATGGAGCATCAATCAAGATTTTGTCAAAATAAAGCGGGAATGCCGCTGCAATATGATCTGGACTTTCGTTTAGTACGATACCGTTGCGCACCCCATACAGCTCTAGATTTTTGGCTAAGGCTTTCGTGCGCTCTGGATGAAGATCATTGGTAACCAACAAGCCTTCTCCTGAGAGCTTGGCAGAAATCTGTGTGGATTTGCCCCCAGGTGCAGCGCATAAATCAAGGACACGATCTCCTGGCTGTACATCAAGTAGTTCCACAGGTGCCATAGCGCTTGGCTCTTGAATGTAATACAATCCCGCGTGATAATGTGGATGTTTACCTGGTCTGGCCCCATCCTCTGTATAAAATCCGGTTGGACACCACGGAATGGGTTCCAGCTCTAAAGTGGAAAGAGCTTGCAATTTCTCCACTGAAATTTTCAAGGTATTAACACGAACGCCTCCGTTAGGGGTCTCCTTGTACGAATCCGCAAATTGATTATAGTCCGTTCCCAGCAAGTCCATCATACGCTCGCTGAAAGAACTGGGCAGTTGTGCCGCCATGATGCCGTCCTCCTGATAGTACTGCTAAAATTTAGGTGTTTAAATATTCAAGGAACACCCTTACGGGTGTCCCTTTGGCAATACTCATTTATAGAGGATCATTATTTACGATGAGATGAGGTCGGTCTTTGAGGACCTCGTCGTTGAGGATTATTCGGTGTGATCACCTTAGCCGCAGAGTTCACTTCATCCGCTAGACCTTGATCAATGATTTCTATAGTCAGATCATAATAAGAAAATGGCTGCTGCTCAGACTCCATGCGGCGAACATAATCCTTCACTTCCACCACTAGCTTAGCCAAATTAATGCCGAGTGTCACTGCTGAATATTCTTCCAGCTTGGCAGCAGCCCCGCTTAACATAATCGTTGCACCACGCATATTATTATTACGGCAATGGTACAACCCAACAGCTACTTGGAGAAGTGCTTTGTACAATGGGTCGCGTTGCTTGGCAAGCCATAGCTCTTCGAGCACCTCGTGACATTCGAAATAATCCCGGTCACGATTAAAGTACACTAGATAAGCCAAGTACAACGGATCATAAGCCATCCGGCAAACTATCCTTTTTAGCTGCGGAGAGAAGTCCCCGTACATGATCCAGAAGCTCCTTCATCGCTTCCATGTCCTGAGCCTGCCATATTTCGTTAAATCGAGCCTGAGTATCTATAGCCTCATTCACCAAGTGATAGAAATACAATTGATGAATAGATTTGAGAATTTGAGTCGTCATATTCGAGTTTTCCTCGAAGGTCTTTTGCGCTTCCAGGATTTCATCACGAATACTGGACATTTCGCTGTCCAAGATGGAGGCTGCTTCAGCTGCGGTTTTCAGGCGCACTCGCATTTCATCCGGCAAGCTTTCCCGATATTTATAATTCAGAGAGTGCTCTATGGTTGCCCAAAAATTCATAGCTAGTGTACGAATTTGGATCTCTGCGAGCACTATTTTTTGTCCCAGAGCTGTCTGCACAGGATATTTAATAATCATATGAAAGCTGCGATAGCCGCTCTCTTTATAATTGGTAATGTAATCCTTCTCATACAGGACTTCAAGATCCTTACGAGCCCGGATATATTCGGCCACTCTGCGGATATCCTCCACGAACTGGCACATAATCCGGATCCCGGCTATATCTTCAATGCCTGTCTCCAGATCCTCCATCTTCACATTCAGGCGCTTAGCCTTTTCCAAAATGCTTGACAGCCGCTTTACACGGCCAGTTACGAATTCAATCGGCGTGTATTCCTCTCTTTTCTTCAACTCCGAACGCATTGTTTTGAATTTAACTTTCAATTCTTCCACAGTCTGTTCATATGGAAGCAAAAAAGTTCCCCAGTCCCTGCCGTCCATCGCCTTCGTCCTCCTGTCCTTTCGACTCCTTCAATCAGTGATGATCAGCACCCACTGCTTCAGAGATATGACTGAATCCGTCCCGCCGTAAGAGCTGCCGTAATCCGGCATGCAGCCTGCGGTTAACCTCCGGTCCTTCGTAGATGAGTGCTGTATAAATTTCGACCAGACTTGCGCCTGCTCTTATCTTGTCATACGCATCCTGACTGGTGAATATGCCCCCTGAACCTATGATCGGCATCTTCCCTTCAGTCTGGCGATAAATCCTACGAATGATTTCCGTTGACCGGTCACGAAGTGGCTTACCGCTTAATCCACCTGTCTCATTAGCCTTTTCATGACTAAGTCCATCCCGGTTCAACGTAGTATTCGTAGCAATAATACCATCCATACCAGCTTCTGTCAGTGATTGAACCATATACTCCAATTCAGAGTCACTTACATCTGGAGCAATCTTAACCAACAAGCTCTTATTCATGCCTGTGGCTTTACGCTGAATCTCCATTTCTTCCTTTACTTGTGCTAGCAGGAACGCTAATTCGCTGCCATGCTGGAGACTGCGCAGCCCCGGTGTATTTGGTGAGCTGATATTGACCACAAAAAAATCACCGTACGGATAAAGCGTACGGATACACTGACGATAATCTTCATGAGCCGCTTCATTACTAGTTATTTTATTCCGTCCAATATTTACTGCTATTGGAATTCTGCGATTTTTTAATTTTTTTAGACGCTCTGCCATAGCGTCAGCCCCTTCGTTATTGAAGCCCATACGATTGATCAGAGCTTCATCAGAGGGAAGACGGAACAAACGCGGGCTATCATTACCCGGTTGACCCTTAGGGGTAACCGTCCCCACTTCCATAAATCCGAATCCGATCGAAGAGAATCCAGAAACGGCCTCGGCATTCTTATCCAAGCCTGCTGCCAGTCCAACTGGAGTCGGAAAATGTATGCCAAACAGATCAACTGCTAAATCTGCCGTTTCAGGAACGCCATACATTAAACGCAATGCCGCGCTTCCCCCTGGAACTGATGATGATTTATCCAATCCACCTATGACGAGATGGTGAGCCTTCTCAGGGTCCAGCTTAAAGAAAATTGGTTTACCAAAATTACGATACAACACCGTTCTCGCTCCTTAAGGGGTACTTCACTAATCCACGTGTCTACCCGATTCTGTAGGTTTCTTCTTAATTTTAGCCTTTTCTTGAACAAAAGAAAAGCATTTTACCCTGTAAGTGTGCAGAGAGCTTAACCCAAAGTATAGTAATTTTCTTGTAAACGCATTACAATATAGGGGTAATCAGCGATTAAGAGAGAAAGAAGGTATGCTGGATGTCAACTAAACGTAAACCACCAACTTTGCAGCAAAAGAAAGAAGAAGTTAATCGTAAAGCGCTAATGTGGATCGGCGTAAGCTTAACTTTACTAATTCTTCTCATCATCGTTCTGTTTATAGTTGCCGGGAACTAATTCAGCCAGTGGTACACTTTGTGGGGGTTGGTCTGATCATACGGAGCAGCAGGGTTGAAGCGTTTCGCCGGCAGCAGCTGCTTTTCAGGCAGAACCCCTTTACTTATCACCACTTTTGTTCCTTTTGGAATCATAGCGAATAGTTCTTCCACATCTTCTCGACTCATCCGAATACAGCCAAGGGATTCATCCTTGCCGACACTTTCTGGGTCATTGGTGCCATGAATAGCGTAATTACTATCTGAAAGTTGTAGTCCGCGGCTTCCGAACTCCCCATTATCATGACCATTTGGATTGACCACTTTATCTGTAATGATGAAGTTGCCTTCCGGAGTCTTGTCTCCCCCAAGCCCTACTTCATAATTTCGTAGAATGACAGAGCCGCTGACTACTGCCAAGCGGTGTTTTTGTTTATCCACAATCACTCTAAGCGGCTGGTCAAAAAAGGGAACGCCCTTTCCACTACTTCCACTCTCACTTAACGCTGTCGGTATGACCATTCCCGCCTCAGCAGTTGAGCTTGGAGGCTCACCCGCAACTTCCGGTGTACCCAGTGCCTTAGCAGTTGCTATATCCTTTAGAGATTTGAACTCACGCTTCATAACTGGTGTCGTCCCGCCAATCCAATTTTCCGGAAAAGGTCTGGTCAATTCCGCCAAAGAAGCCGGAAGCTTGCCTTTATGATTCTGATAAGCCCTCATTGCACTCCATAAGGTAGCTAACTCCTCTTGATCCCCCTGCCACTTAGCTGCATCCACCGCAAGTTCCCCTTGCTCTGGCGGTTCGCATGCACATGCCGCTGGATCATAAGATTGGTAAACCAACCGTCCGTTCCCATTCTTCTGCAGTGTGGAATTAAGCGGAAGCTTCTCTTTCCACAGCAGCCACTTCCCTTCCCGCTCCATGCCCAAAATAGCAGCTTGAAACGGTTCCTCGCGCATTAGCATAGTTGCCATCAGCTTCCCTGACGAAGCCGAAGCTCTACTCTCTTGCGCTGTATACATCATTTTTCGTGCCTCTAGAACGGGTTCCTTCTCAACGTCTTTTTGATCAAGCGGATCTTTAACTTCAGAAGTAATCGTGTCTTGAACCGTATCCTGATCTCCCGCAATATCTAGACCCGGAGCCACAGCCGATGGCACCATAACCAGTAATAGAAGCATTAGCCCAAGCATAATGTAGCGGAATCTTTGCTGCCTTCGGTCCCGCTGGCGGCTTGCCTGAAGCAGCCCTTCCTCATATTCCCGTAGCGTTTCCGCAGGCACCTTACTATGCTCGAAAGCTTCATATACTTCTCCAGCCTGATTGAAGCAATAGTTAGCTTTCCCCTGTTGACCGTTCTTATAGTATTCCTTACCCAGCAAGTACCATGCCATCTTATTGTCTGGATGCATCTGTACATATGCTTTGAGGTGCTGAGAATTTTTCATCGGAACCTCCGAAATTTTATAATTCCTTCCTACATTAATATCGGTCAGACATCGCAAAAAAGACATCCCTAGCTGAACAAAAGTTCGCAGGAGATGTCTTTATGTTGTGCTAGAAGTTACAAAATCCCGGCTAATTAGCCCTCTTTGTTAAAAGGCTCATCCGCAATTTTAATAGAGTCGGTTGGGCATCCATCACAAGAATCCTGGAGATCATCAAACAAATCATCCGGAATCACTGTGATGCCGTGGTTTCCGTCATTTTCATAAATAACTTCAGCCAAACCTTCATCATCGTAATCAAAAATATCAGGAGCCGTTGCGCCACATGCACCGCAAGCGATACAAGTGTCTTTTTCGACCCAAGTGTACTTAGCCATTTTATCTCTGCCTCCCGTTGAACAATACAGCGCTGTTGTACCAGCGTCTTATATTTTCTCATATTAATATAAAAAGAATACAATTTCAATTGATTTTCAATACGTTTGCATTTCTGACGCATTCTACGGCATCTATTTTGACATGTTATAGAATGTTCTTGTTACTCTTTATCAGACTCGACAGATAGAAGATTATCCTTTTGCAACGAAGTGCCACGTTCTTTATGATTGCGAAGCCTTGCAGAGTGAGAATCGCTTAACATCCCGGCGGTCAACACTGCATTTTCACCGAATTTATTACGTAGCATGTCCATAGTCTTGTTAAGAGATTCTTTCTTAGGCTGACGTTCGTAATCGAACAAATCAAGCTGAATGGCGGAATCCTCTTTAGCAATCAAGCCCTGCAGGGTCACACCCAGCAGCCGCACAGGCTTCTCCCCATTCCAATGACGAACATATAGATCGCAGACGGACTTGTAGATATCCTCCCCACTCTCCGAAGGAGCCTCTAGCTGACGCGAACGGGTTATGGTCTTCATATCGGGTGTCCGAATCGTCAGCTGCACCCCTGAGGCAACAAGACCTTGCTTACGCAAGCGCCGGGCTACCTGATCACTTAAATTCAACAAAATCGGTCGTACCTCAGCAAGACCTATGACATCCCGCGGCAATGTTGTGGTGTGGCCAATCGACTTACTCTGCTCCCGCTCAGGGTTAACGATCCCATGATCAATACCGTTGCCTGCACGCTTTAGCCATGAGCCCATAACTCCGAAATTCTCAACCAGCATATTTTCATCAGCCGCTGCTAATTGACCAATACTGTAAATGCCCAGTTTGCGGAGCTTTTCTGCTGTTTTTCCACCAATGCCGAACATTTCATTACAGGGCTTGTCCCATAAAATCTTAGGCACATCCCGCAGCCGCAGCACCGAAATGCCGTTTGGCTTTTTTAAATCGGAAGCCATTTTCGCAAGCAGCTTATTGGGAGCGATCCCCACTGAGCATGGCAAGCCCAATTCTTCCATTATACGGCGCTGAATCGTCTCCGCTATTTCCATGGGTGTACCGAATTGTCTGGAGCCAGTTATATCAAGGTAACATTCATCGATGGACACTGCTTCCAGTAACGGAGTATAGCTATATGCAATCTGCATAAAAGCATTAGAATATTTGCGGTATAAATGGAAGTCCGGTTTAATAACGATAAGCGATGGACAAATACGAAGCGCCTTCTGAACCTGCATTCCCGTCGAAATCCCCATTCTGCGGGCGACGTAGGAACAAGTCACTATGATCCCTTTCCGCAATTCAACACTACCCGCAACCGCAGTAGCTTTGCCTCTATATTGGTCAGGGTCCTCTGCCTCATGCACAGAGCAGTAAAAAGCATTCATATCGACATGCAGGATAACCCTGCCACTCGTTGGATAATACTGATCAACATTCTGCACAATATCTACCTTCTTATCCTCAGGTTTTCTATTGTCCAATTTAGAATAACTCTCCGCTGCGGTTAGGTCAACTTAAGAGGCTGTAAAGTTCTTTGTTACATTCCCGCGTAAAAATGCTATAATATATAAATTCATTTCCCTATAAGGAGGACTCTCATGTCTAAGTCCATCTCCATCTTCGATACTACATTACGCGACGGCACCCAAGGTGAAGGCATCAGTCTGTCGGCTGACGACAAGCTGAAGATTGCCAAGAAACTCGATGATCTGGGTGTGCACTATATTGAAGGTGGCATCCCGGGAAGCAACAATAAAGACATTGAATTTTTCAAAAGAGTCAAGGAGCTTCATCTGAACGCCAAAATTACAGCGTTCGGCAGCACTCGGCGGAAGAATTCCTTGGCCGAAAACGATGACAATTTAAAACGTATGATTGACGCAGGGGTTCCTGCTGCTACACTCGTCGGAAAATCTTGGGATTTTCATGTACACACTGCATTACAGACTACGCTTGAGGAGAATCTCGCCATGATCGGCGACTCCATATCCTACTTGAAACGCCAAGGCCTTGAAGTGATTTTTGATGCCGAGCATTTCTTCGACGGATACAAGAATAACCCTGAATATGCAGCAGCTGTTCTGTCCAAAGCTCGGGAAGCCGGAGCAGATTGGCTTGTAATGTGCGATACCAATGGTGGGACCTTACCTTACGAAATTCATGAGATTGTTACCGCTCTAAATCAACAATTGCCCGGAGCCAATCTTGGAATTCATACTCACAATGACTGTGAGCTAGCGGTTGCCAATGCACTTAGCGCCATCGGAGCTGGAGCACGGCAAGTACAAGGTACCATTAATGGTTACGGTGAACGGTGTGGTAACGCCAACCTATGTTCTATTATTCCTACACTACAGATCAAAATGGGTTATCACTGTATTCCAGGCGATTCATTATCGCAGCTTACCAACACTGCCCGCTATATTAGTGAAGTGGCTAATGTTAATCTGCCGGTAAATCAGCCTTATGTCGGAAATGCAGCTTTCGCACACAAAGGTGGAATCCATGTCTCCGCCATCATGCGTGATTCACGGACCTATGAGCATATCGCTCCCGAGCTTGTCGGGAACAAGCAGCGTGTGCTGGTTTCCGAACTTGCCGGACAGAGCAATGTACTCTCCAAAGCGCAGGACATGGGTTTAAATCTGGATCCAAGCAGCGAGCAGGCTCGCCGGGTAATCGAGAAGATCAAAACGATGGAACATCAAGGTTATCAATTTGAAGGTGCCGATGCCTCACTGGAGCTACTCCTTCGGGAAGCTACCGGCGAGATGAATGAAACCTTTACCTTTGAATCCTTCAAGATGTTAGTTGAGAAAACCGCAGAACATCCAGTAGTATCTGAAGCGTTCGTTAAGCTGAAAGTTGGCAGTGAGAATCTTTATACTGCTGCTGAAGGTAACGGTCCAGTCAACGCACTCGATAACGCGCTTCGTAAAGCATTACAGACCTATTTCCCACAATTAAAGGAAATGCATCTATCCGACTATAAAGTCCGTGTAATAGATGAACAGGATCAGACTGCAGCGAAGGTAAGGGTATTGATTGAATCCAAGAACTTCACAGACACCTGGAGTACGGTTGGTGTCTCCAGTAACGTAATTGAAGCCAGCTGGGAGGCACTTGTTGACAGTATGCGCTACGCGCTTCTCAATGAGCTCTCATTGGAGAATGAGAAGACGACCAGCAATGAACCTAGAGGCCTGGTCAATCATTAATTGATCACTTATAGAATTTTGTAAGACAAAAAGAAGCTTCCCAAAAGTAGAATTCTACTTATAGGGCAGCTTCTTTTTTATTAAATAGGCTATATAACGGACTATTACTTTAGCCCATAGACTATGGGCGGTGGGCGGTGGGCGGTGTGTGGTGTGTGGTGTGTGGTGTGCAGTGGGCGTTGAGGGATGTACGGGATGCATGGGGTGCGAGTTCGGGTGCGGGATGTGGGGGATGCGAGTGCGGGTTCGTGGCGAGGTAGAGTAATTGGGGAAAAACTCCCTGAAAATAGCCGATATTCGCTATAAATGAACGGAAATAGGGAATTCCTCCCTAAAAATCAAGGTGATTTCATTATTTTCCACCAAAACAGCTAGATTAGAGGGGTATTTTCCCTAATTATTCGTTGAATGACCCGAGATCTCGAAATAATAGGGAGAAATTCCCCAATTGTTCTAACGAGGCTTCTTTCGGGTTTCCAGCCATTTCTGCTCCACGGTATAGTGAAATTACTGCTTGTGGTCTACTATAGCAAATCGCGGCTGACCAAAAACGCAGATCAGCGATCCTCCAATAAGAAGAATCGCTGATCTGTAGACTTTTGCTGTTTGGAGAAAAAAACAGATCTGTCTCCATATGGGACAGCCTGCTTCATGATTCGGTAAGCTTGATTATTTTCTCCTCCAACTCTTCAGGACTAAGAATACCTAGAATAATCTCAGAGATCACTCCATTCTTATCAATGAGCACATTGGTGGGAAAAACAGCTCCATTATATTTGCTGTACACCTCATCTTTTACATCAAACATAACCGGAAACACAAGACCGTATTTCTTGATAAAACGTTCAGCATTGGGTTTATAATCCTGACTGCTCACATTAATACCGTAAATATCTAGTACATCCTTATACTTAGTGGCCATAGTATTAAGTTCAGGAGCTTCCTGCTGGCAGGGATCACACCATGAAGCCCAGAAATTAAGGATTACCGCTTTATCTCTGGGGCCATCAACAACATAGGTAGTCCCATCTGTTCCCTGAAGTGAAAACGAAGGTGCACGCAGTCCAGCCTTAGGTCCGCTCTTCATCGGCAGCTCATTTTGCTGCGCAAGCACAGCTTCTGCTTTTGGCTCACGATTATGCCACACCGTAAACACAGCAACACATACAACTATGAGCAATACTGTTATATTTAATTTGTTACTTGCTTTCATAGTCATCTGTTCCTTTACAATTGGAATAGTTTTCTACTATTGTACCCTCAATAGGTTAAATTTCAAACCATCCATTTTTTACACAATAATATATACTTTTATAATAAAAAAAGAGGGTTTCGTCTGCGACGAAACCCTAATGAAGAGAGAGGGGTGAACAAATGGCAGCATTCCAGGGAAATGTCCAGCCAATAAGACTGAAAAATTCCGCACAGCAAGCACTGGGGAAGCACCTGCTGTCCTGTTATCCGCATGAAGCATGTGGAGTCCTGCTGGGTGCTGCCGCAGCGGGTGGCATGCTCATTGATACTTACGTACCCTTGCGCAACGTAGCGCCAGACCCGCTGCACACCTTCACTCCTCACCCTGAAGAGTGGATTAATATACTGTACAACGAACCGACAATTATCGGCCTATTTCATTCCCACCCACATTCAGCACCTATCCCTTCAGTTGCCGATTATAAAGGATTGACAGCACTAGGACCTGAGTTTGCGCTCTATCTTATAGGTTCTCCCAACGCCAAAGACAGCGCCAATCCCATTCTGAACGGATTTTATATTGAGCGTTTGCCTGATGAGTGCGGTAATTTGTCCCGCGGTTTATCCCAAGCCCCGCTTCATGTTCTACTTAAATAAGCATAGAGATCTCCCAAGGTATCCACTTGGCCGCGCTCCGAAATTTCCCGCAGGTAGATCACCCACAGCTGAGCTGTCATCTTTGCGTCTTCCAAGGCATGATGACGGCCATGAATCGGAATTTCATGCACATATAGCAGCTCATCCAGCGAATAATTACTTCGCTGTGGCTCAAGCCATCGCGCTAACATCATCGTGTCCAGCACACGGTGGGTTAGCTGAACTTTAGAGGTTTTCCATAAAGCAGCATTAAGAAAAGCCTTGTCATGTGAGCTTGCATGTGCCACCAGCACATTCTGACCTACAAAGGACATAAAATTATGAAGGCCATCGATTAAGGAGGGAGCGGATTGTGTCATTTCTTCCGTAATCCCAGTCAGCCTTGTAATATCCTCCGGAATAGCCGTCTGACAGTTCACCAGTGTATAAAAGCATTCCTCTTCTTTAATCTGCTCTCCAACAACCTTGACGGCTCCGAAAGACATAATCTCATCCCCATGCTGATGGGAAAAGCCTGTAGTCTCTAGATCAAAGATCACTGTCTCTAATTCAGACAATGGGGTATGCAGCACCTCAGGCCGCCGCTTCTCTCGCATCAAAGATCGAATAAAGGCCATTTGCTGCGCAGTCTGTTGCGCAGTTTCCCCACCTCTCATCGAAGCAATTGCCGAGGGCATTCCACCTTGTCTTAGATTACTCCAGAATCCTCCGCTTTTGTTCGGCTCCCTCATGACCGCCACCTTTCCGCTGAGCGGAGCTGACGCTGCAGCGCCCGATGAAGGCGTCTGACAAGCAGCAGGCTTTCACGCAGCTCAGACAGCAGCTGCTTATTCTTCAATTCACTCTCAGCTACATAATCACTGCTGATTAACAATCCATTCTGAACACTATATGGCGTGTTCACTCGCAACCGCATTGCTAACAAGAAAGCTCTGCGAATATCCTCTAAATGTTGATATTTCCCAAGCCTATCAAGCGCTTCAATCCGCTCTAATGTCGAGCCAGCTCTAATGCCATGTAGTAATGACAACCGTCTAACAATGTTCACTAACGGAATATAGACCCCATACTTCACATCAAATCCGCCTGCATAATCACCAAACCGTTCTGTTAACACCTGTCCCAGTAAATTCAAAGTCGCTTTGTGGCGCACTGTATTGCGAAGAACAGCATTAGACAGCTGCTCATTTTCCGCAAAGCCTTCATAGAAAGCTTCTTGCCACTTCGCTGATAACTCCACGCTTCCTGCCACATGACGCATATCAGAAGAGATAATAAGATACCGGATCGGCTCCCATTCCAACTGATTTCTCCAGCTATCAAGCTGCTCTATCCATTCAGATAATGTCTTACGCCACATGACTTGGGAGCACATTACCTTCCCCGCACATTTCTCATATCCTACTTCTTCAAGCATATCGGATAACAAAGTTCCGAAAAATTCGAAATAGCGATTTTTTTCCCCATCAGGCTCTCCTTCGACTATCAGGCCATTATCCTGATCGCTCCAAAGCGTTGCCTCCTGCCTCCCACTGCTGCCAAACACAATAAAGGAATAAGCACAGGGAGGCGGGCCATAGCCCGCCTCTTTCATCTGCGCCTCACATATGAGTACTGCGGTTTGGGCAATAAGATCATGCATAGTATTCACACGGAACATCCATTCCTCTATAGGAATAACATTCAACTGTTCGAGAAGTACTTTTTGACAGGCAACACGCCTCTCCCTAAGCTCCTCTGACGAACCGGCCAATACGATGGTCCTAAAGCTTTCTTCATTATACTCATCTGTTAACTCCATCGCTGCCACACGGTCCGCCTCCCTGTCCGAGGTGAAATGTTATTGTTTAAGGGTTTTGGATTCCGAATCTGCGATCAATTTCATTTGCTCAGGGTATCCGTAGGTACCATGCTCACTGATATCCAAACCCATCAATTCTTCTTCTTCTGTAACACGAAGTCCGATAGTTACCTTCATTACATACAAGATGATGAAAGAAAGAACGGCTACAAAAACAAATGTTCCAACCACACCAAGCACTTGAACCCCTAGTTGATGGAAACCGCCACCGTAGAACAATCCAGCTTCACCTACCAAGCCGCCTTTAGTAATAAGCTCAGGTACAGCGAACAGCCCCGTTGAAACTGCACCCCACATCCCCGCAATACCATGCACCGAGAAAGCATAGATTGGATCATCAAGCCCTGCACGTTCCAGCCATTGGGAAGTCATGAATGTAAAAGCACCGGCTACAAAACCAATAATGATTGCTGCCCATGGATCAACGAAAGCACACGCTCCTGTGATTGCAACCAATGCAGCCAGAACACCATTCAGCATCGCTGGAATATCAGATTTACCAAAGTATAACCAAGAAGCAATCAATGCTGCCAAACCACCTGCTGCTGCTGCGATGTTCGTTGTTAGGGCTACGTGACCGAAGAAACCGCCCATTGGGGACAAAGCACTACCTGGATTGAATCCGAACCAACCAAACCAGAGGATAATAACACCGAGTACAGTAAATACTTGGTTATGACCTGGAATGATCACGGGTTTACCTTCTTTATTAAACTTACCAAGCCGAGGCTTAAGCAATATGGTTGCTACCACTGCTGCCGTTGCACCTGTAAGATGGACAACCGTGGAACCTGCATAATCTTGCATACCCAGCTCAGCCAACCAGCCACCGCCCCATACCCAGTGAGCTACAACTGGATAAATTACGACGGAGAACAAAATTCCGAAAATGATATACACACTTAGCTTCGCACGTTCTGCCATACCACCAGATACGATAGCCAAGGAAACTGCTGCAAAGGCCATTTGGAATAAGAATTTAACATTTAAAGTAACATCAGAAAATGCAAGTGATTCAAAAGAAGCTGCGGTTGAATCTCCTCCGTACAAGAAGCCTGTAGTACCGAAGAAGCCATTGCCGTTACCGAAACCAAGTCCAAAGCCGATAGCCCAGAAGCAAAGACTTGCGATAGCCAGGGTAAGTACTGTCTTACCTGCTACGTGCCCTGCATTCTTCATCCGAACCGAACCCGCTTCGAGCATTGCAAACCCTGCTTGCATAAAGAATACTAAAATGAATGCCAGGAAGGTAAACGCTGTGTCCAATCCGACTTGTAAGTCAACGTTCGTCGGACCGTCCGCTGCAAAAGCACTTACCGGATAAATCATCAGTGTAATCATGGCCAGTAACATCATCAACCATTTCTTTTTCATTTTTACCCCACTCCCCAATGTTATATTTTCTAACAAAGCGTGAAACTCTTAATGTCATTATAATCAGAAGTCAGGTAAATTGACAAGACTATTTTAGGAATGTTTTTATTTTATTTTATTTGAGCACACGAAATTTTCACAGTACTAATGGACTAGAGGTCCTAAAGGCCTGATTCTAGCTGCATTTTCATTAAAATAACTACGCGTACAATCTCATTTATATTACCTGATAATTGAACGCATCTTTTACCAAAATCACAAAATACATAACATTAAATGTTATGTATTGGGGTAACTTATATTTTTCAACCCCAATCATTCTTCAAATTTGATATTCCTTTGAGTTTGAGTGTATTGTATAGAAACTACAGATCACCGTTCATGAATTAACCCTTCTTTACTGCATATACTTTATGAAAGTATGACGTTTGACTGTATGGTTTCCAGTTTGTTATCATTACAGATAGCATAAGAAACCATCAATTTAGGAGATGACCGCCACTTATCGGCAGTCGTATTCAATTAGTGAGGCGAGATTAAATGGGGATATGATTTTGTATCGAATTGGAGAATTAGCTAAGGCCGCTCACATTAGTGAACGAACTATTGATTATTACACGAAACTGGGATTAATCTCCCCGGAATCTAGAAGCACCAAAAATTATCGGCTATACAGCCATGAAACCTTGGCCGCTTTAGAACGTATTACTCAATTAAAGCATGACAAGTATTCATTGGAAGAAATCAAATCTATGCTAGGCAAATGGAACGAGGCAACACCAGAAACTGACGTCTCTGATAAATTAGTTGAGTTAGAGCAGCAAATGCAGCGGCTAGAACGGGAAGTAAAAGCCCTTGAACCTCTTATTAGCGGTTTGAAGCCAGGACAGGCCAGTCGCGTACTTTCAAATCTGCTCCCTCAGGGATTAGCCTGCATGGAAGCGATCCGGCTATTGCTTACGCAAGGACCGCCAATGTAAATACCATATTTACAATACAGTGGAGGAATGCATCTATGTTTATGTACCTATTAGTAATTATTGCTTTTCTTTTCTCATTGTGGGCACAGTTTAGAGTTAAAGGAACCTTCAGCAAGTGGTCAAAGGTAGCCAATTCGAACGGCCTGACTGGATATGAAGCCGCGAGACGTATGCTCGACGCTAACGGCTTACACGATGTTCCGATTGAACCTGTAAGAGGCACACTCTCAGACCATTATGACCCCATCCACAGAGTTGTACGCTTATCAGAGCCTGTGTATTATGAAAGTTCCATCTCTGCAATTTCTGTCGCTTGTCACGAAGTAGGCCATGCGATTCAGCATAAAGTAAGTTATCCTATGTTGACACTTCGTCACCGGATGTTCCCGGTAGTTAATTTCGCATCAGGCATCGCACCTTTCATGCTGATGGCAGGTTTCATCTTCGGTTACTTTAATCTTATAGGCTTGGGTATCATTTTCTTCTCAGCCGCTGTTGCATTCCAGCTGGTAACGCTGCCTGTAGAATTCAACGCCAGTAACCGGGCTCGTCAGGTCATGGTAGAACAAGGTTTCATCCGCAACGAAGAAGAACGCGGAGTAGCAAAGGTTCTCAACGCCGCTGCATTAACTTACGTTGCCGCTGCTCTAGTATCCTTGCTTGAATTGCTCCGCTTGATCACCGTCTTTTTAGGCAACCGCGACTAACATCGCATACCTCTAAACAACAAAAACCCCGGAAGGCTAAGAGCCGACCGGGGTATTATTTTGCCTAGCTTTAAAGTAGGAGATTAAAAAAGTCCGAAAGGAACGTGCCACCAGCGGTAATTTACTATCTGTACGGTAGATCAAGCCAACCGTTCTTGTCACCGCAGGCTCCACAACCTTCACCTGGGCTGGTTGAAGAGGATTCGTCTGATAGAACGCCATCTCCGGAAGCAGGCTTACACCCATCCCTGCGGCCACCAAACCACGAATGGTATCGGTCTCTCCGCCTTCAAAAGCAATCTGCGGTTGGAATCCCGCCTGCAAGCAAGCTTGCCAAACGATAGGTCTCAACGAATAGCCTTGGCTGAATAGAACAAACTTCTCTTTTTGCAGCTGTTCCAACCGGATTTCAGATTCTCCTGCCAGCCGGTGATTCTGAGGAAGAATCGCAAACAACTCTTCAGTCATTACAATATCCCCCGAGACATGCTCATCATTCTCCGGAAAAGGCGAAATGAAAGTTAAATCCACTTCGCCAGACAATACATCTTTTATCAAAGAAGGGTAAGACCCTTGTTTGAAACGAAATTTGACATGAGGATAATACTTACGAAAATCTGCAACGATAGTCGGGATGAGATGTGTGCCAAGGCTATGCGGGAATCCAATCCGAATCTCACCACGCTCGGGATCCAGAAATTCATGTACCTCATTTACCGAATGCTCCAGCTCCTTAAGGATACTCTCAACCTTCTTGCAAAAGAGCTGCCCAACCGGGGTAAGCTGCAGATTGCGCCCTTTTTGCATGAATAGATCAACCCCAAGCTCTTGCTCCAGCTGATGAATCTGACGGCTTACCGCAGACTGCGCTACATGAAGCTCTTCTGCCGCTCTTGTTACGTGTTCTTTTTGAGCTACCTTTAAAAAATATTGCAGCTGTCTTAGCTCCACTCCATCATCGCCCCTGTCTTAGGCTTTTTTTGAATATACGAATAATTAGCCCATATACGAAAAAGCCAGAAACCAAACCTCCGAGATGTGCAACCCAATTCACATTCGGTGTAGCAAACGACATAATGATCCCGATCATTAGCAATCCGTATAAAGTCTTACGCGAGCCCTCATCCATCATCGCCCGTTGAATAACGGCAATGTATAAAAATGCACCATAAATGGCGTAGATTGCTCCAGAAGCGCCAACCGAAACCGTACCAACCTCTACTACTGAGCGAGCGCTAATCGCAATTGTAAGCAGATTTGCCAGAAATCCACCCGCCACATAGAGCAGCGCATAACGCCACCAGCCCAGCAATCGCTCCAGAGGCGGTGCAAACACCAGGAGAGCGAAGCAATTAAAGAACAGATGGGAAAACCCATTATGTAAAAAAATAGCGGCCAGATAGCGCCACAGTTCCTCTTTGTACGGACTCACATCAACTATAGCACCAAAATCAATAAGCGTTTGAATATTTGTTGATCCTCCGTTAATTACCGTCAGGATAAACATGATCACATTGGCCAATATAAGCAGACAGGTTACCGGATAATACCGGACATAACTTTTCCAATTTTCGTACCGAATAAATATCATAACACCCATCCCTTTACATATATATCTTGTCCGGTTGGACATCTTCCTGCTATTAAGATTATAATTTATTGTGGCAGTAAGAATCCAATATTATAATTCGAGGAGGAAAACAAGGATATGACGCAAGAAAAAACAGGCGTAGCTACTTTTAAAGGCAACCCCATCACTCTCGTAGGACCTAAGCTAACAGCTGGTGATCCTGCACCCGATTTTGTTCTGAGCAAGAATCTTCTGGAAGACGTGTCTCTAAGTGATTATGCCGGTAAAATCAAGCTAATCAGTGTTGTCCCTTCTCTTGATACCGGGGTATGTGACGCACAGACCCGCCGGTTCAACAGTGAAGCCGCAGAGCTTGGTGACGATGTGGTAATTCTCACTGTAAGCACAGACCTGCCGTTTGCCCAAGCTCGCTGGTGTGGTGCTGCCGGCATCGATCGAGTTATTACTCTATCCGATCACAAAGCAACCTCATTCGGTCAAGCCTATGGTGTGCTGATTAAAGAATTCCGCTTAGATATGCGCTCCATCTTTGTTTTGGATAAGAACGACAAGATCGTATATGTTGAATATTTGAGTGAAATGACCGAGCACCCTAACTATGAAGATGCTATTGCTGCTGTGAAGAAGCTGCTCTAATTATTTAATCAGTAGCGGTTATTCCAACAATACTTAATTATCTCTGTTAAAAAAGCGGCAGAAGGTCCATCCTTCTCCCGCTTTTTTTGTAATAGAAAGATTTATCGATAACACACTGAGCAGCTCACCGTTTACGTAAACGCATTCATACTACCCCTAAGCAAGAAGGGTTTGACGGGCCTCTAAAAATCAGTCTGCTTTGTATTTTCCTAATTTTTTGTCCAAAGATGCATACAAGCGTTGAATCACACGGTAATTCGCCCCGAGATCACCAAGTGAACCTCTAGATGCAGAATACATATCTACACCACAACGAACAGGCGTCGTATTAAGCACCGATACCGTAATGTCCAGCGTACGGCCAAATGCCGTTCTTTTCTCAAGAGTAATCTCACCTACAGACTCCACTTCGTGAAGCACCTTAAATCCAGGAACTTTCTTTAAAGTTGATGAAACTTCTTCCCATGCTTTGTCTTTAGTTAGATTGTAATAACGCGTTTTCAATGTCGGATCTTTGGCGCGGTCGCTTGTTCCATCATGACTGCGGAATAAGCCAACCAAGGTTCTTTTTAACGACAAAATTCTTCCCCCTCTACAAATCCCAAGTTCATTATTCTAAGTGTAACACTCTTGTCTCAGGAACAAAAGGGTATAACTCACTTTCCCTTTATTCCAGACATACAAAAAAGCGCCCGCTCCCATTATTCACGGGAAACAGGGCGCCTTGGCTTAAACAAGAGAAAACCCGCTTATGCCGTCCGGCTACAGTGTCTTCTGAACCTGCTAGAGCAGGTGGGTGATCGCAGAAAACGTTTTTGAATTCCCCAAGTCATATAGACAGGGCGGTTCAGCTGCGCTTCGTGTAGATCTCCCAAGACATTATCATTGGTTCAAAACAACGAGTAACCGTAACGTACATCGCAGGATTTGTTATTATTATATTGCGTTTTAACGAAAAAGTAAACCTGTATGCGCTTTATTTTTACACAGGAATTAATTACCTGGAAATATAAACGCTTAATCCAGCATTTTGTTAAATGCGTTTGGTGTCCTTTTCATCAATTTCATCCTCGTAGTCATCATCATCGTCATCGTCGTCATATTCATCCGCCCGATTGTTCAATGCTGCTTCTGCTTCTTCCTGCTCTTTCAGTTTCTTCTTTTCTACTTGCAGCTGTAGCTTATTATAAGTAGCGTAGAAGTTAAAGAAGGCCGCCATTGCAATCAACGTTGGAATACAAATGAAATACAGAGCCGGATATCTAAGACCGATATAAACAAGAACCGCGGCTGCAATCAATGTAGAGAACACACGAATTGGGCGCGCTATAGTCAGCAATATAGAATTGGTCATCACTTGCTTGAAGCCCATTTGGTAATGAACCACAATGGAAAAGAAGTTAAACATGGATACCGACAAAAGTATCATCAGCACCAACATCAAAATACCAACAATTCTAAAGTTAGGCATTTGTGTCATGTAAACTGTTACATCAACGTACATAACAACGAACATCAATGTATAGATAACTCCTCCGAGCATACTTTTTACATAGTTCTCTTTATACCCCTGAAAAAATGTACGAAAAGTTCCTACATCCGTATTCCCCATTACCCACTTACGTACTACAGTAAATAAAGCGGCTGAAGCTGGAAACACCGTAAAGGGCGCTAGAATTCCCATTGCCCAGTTCAATGTAATTTGCTCGTTCGCTCCACCTGCGCCTGTCCCTAACATAATCATCTTTAAAACACCAAAAAACAAAAACGGGGCGGAACATAGTGCCCATAAGATATTACTTCCTGCGATACGTGAAATCCATTCTGTGACGCGGTATAAGCCGCCCATTGCTCCTTTAAACTCCAATTCCCTTCCTCCTCTGTCTCTTACATACTACATATCTTAACTATACCTCATTTGACCTCCTCATTTCCATAGCCCAACTTTCTGAATTATAGACTATCGTCTATACGTAAAGCCTTTATAGTCCATATATTAGGATTGTAACCATAAGAAATACCAAAATCCCCACATTTTAAAGGAGGTTATCTCATGTCTACACCTGTTGGCTTCGGCGGTTGGACCTCTACAGGCACGATCCTCGTATTGTTTATCTTGCTCGTTATCATCACTCGTACATTCGGATACTAATATCACACAAAACAAATTCGCGCCCTACTAAGGACACAACAATTCACCAAACATCCTTATATTTCAGCAAAAAGAAGACGAGAACCGCAATGCGGCATCTCGTCTTCTTTGCTATCTTGACGAAGTATTAATTATCCAAATCTTCACGTTTTGCAGGACGAGTGCTCGTGCTGCTTGGACGAGTGTATGGTTTACGCTCTGCGCTGCGGTTTGCACCACCGTCACGAGCTGGTGCGCCATCACGGTTGCCTTTATAGCCACCGCCATAGCCGCCACTGCCGCTACCGTAGTTGCTGCCACCGCTGCTATAGCCACCACGACTACCGCCACCGTTATTATCACGGTTACCACGGTATCCGCCACCGCTACCGCTGCCACCGGAAGTACCACGGTTTCCGCCATAACCACCATTAGGTTTACGGCCACTGCGGATATCGTTTTTGCCACCACGACGTTTAGCGCGAATTGGATCTTCAGGCGTCAATTCAATTGCGGAATCCTTCTTGTCGCCAGTGAGAAGCTTCATAGCTGCGGACAACAATTGTACGGAATCATATTGCTCAAGCAATTGAATAGAAATTCCTTTGTACTCGTTCAACTCTCCGCTTTCTACCACTTCAAGCAAACGCTCAGCAGTAACGCGTTGTTTACCTTCAATAGCTTCAGCCATTGTTGGCAAAGGTTTACGAGTAATCCGGTGACGAGTAACACGTTCGATCAAATGCAGGTGATCGATTTCGCGTGGAGTAACGAATGACCAAGCCGTACCCTCTTTACCTGCGCGTCCAGTACGACCAATACGGTGTACATAGCTTTCAGGATCTTGTGGCAAGTCAAAGTTAATTACGTGAGTTACGCCGGATACGTCCAGACCACGTGCCGCTACGTCAGTAGCTACCAGCACGTCAATGCTGCCATCACGGAATTTACGCATTACAGCATCACGTTGGTTCTGTGACAAGTCACCATGCAATCCATCAGCAGAATATCCGCGTTTTTGCAAAGCTTCAGCAAGCTCATCAACCCGGCGCTTAGTACGTCCGAATACGATAGCTAATTCAGGTGATTCCATATCAATCAAACGACTAAGAGCTTCAAACTTTTGACGCTCAGGCACTTCCACATAAGCTTGATCAATCAGTGGGGCACTGATTTGTTTCGGAATAACGGAGACATGTTGCGGGTTGTTAAGAAATTGTTGAGCTAGGCGTTGAATGTTTGGTGGCATTGTAGCAGAGAACAACATGGTTTGACGTTCTACAGGAACGAGCTTCAAGATAGTCTGAATATCTTCCATAAAGCCCATATCCAGCATTTCATCTGCTTCATCCAATACAACAGTTTGAACATCATCCAAACGGATCGTTTTACGGTTGATGTGATCGAGCAAACGACCAGGTGTACCAATAATGATTTGTGGTTTCTTTTTCAATCCACGGATTTGACGTCCAATATCCTGTCCGCCATAAATCGCCAACGAGCGAAGACCTTTGAAACGGCTTAGTTTGCCAATTTCTTCTGACACTTGGATGGCCAACTCACGAGTTGGTGCCATAATAAGGGCCAAGATTTTTTCGTCTTCACGGTTAATCTTCGAAATGAGGGGGATACCAAAAGCAGCAGTCTTACCTGTACCAGTCTGAGCTTGACCGATCAGATCCGACCCAGTCAATGCTAATGGGATCGACTGTTCCTGTATCGGTGTTGCCTCCTCAAATCCTAACTCTGTGATTGCTTGTAGCACTTTTGGCTCCAAGCCAAATTCTGCGAATGTTTTCAAATTATTCATGCTCCTTCTATACAGTGGACATTCCACATGCTTGTCTGTATTCTTAAGTAGCGGTAAACACATTTATAGGCTGTCCAATCATGCTCTATTTTCTGCATGATATAGCGCTTTTGGGACGAAAAGCCTCCCTAATCATCAGGTACCTTGTTGTACCTGAGCAACTGTAGCTTTACATCCGATGCAATGCAAAAATACCATTGTAACGTTCTACTCAAGAATATCCTATACATTATATCACAAACACATGTGAGAATACCAGTGGGTTCCTTTCTTTTCATTGCTTTCATGTTTTATTTTTTTAAATATATAGATAAGGGTGGATTTACTTGTTAAGACAGATTTTGAATTGTTTGGTTGTTTTTTTAGGGGCAGCACTGATCGCCAGTGGATTTAATCTATTTTTAATTCCACACCGTTTACTAAGTGGTGGCGTATCTGGACTTTCCATGTTAGTGGGTTATTTCACTCCATTAAACATAAGCCTCTTATACTTGCTTTTTAATATTCCTCTACTGGCTGCAGGCTGGTTCCAGTTAGGCCGGAGATTTATTATTATGAGCATGTTATCCGTTGTGTTTACAACCTGGTTCTTAACGGTGATTCCTGAGCATCTGGTGGCTACAGATATGCTACTGTCCTCTGTATTTGGCGGAGTTCTCGTTGGGATTGGCTGCGGTATCTCCTTCCGTGCAGGAGGTTCTTCCGGAGGTTTTGACATCCTGGGTTCAATTATCACTAAATACCGAGATTTCCCGGTCGGAAATGTAGTCGTAAGTTTAAATGGACTAGTTATCCTGGCGGCCGCTTATCTTGACCAGAACTGGAATTTAGCACTTTCATCAATGGTATCTATATATGTAACAGGTAAAGTGTTGGATATGATTCATATCAGCCACTTAAAGGTAACCGTATATATTGTAACAAACCGTACAGATGAATTACTGCAACATCTAATAGGCCTTCAACGAGGTGTCACAAAGATTAAAACAGAAGGCGCTTATTCTCACGTTGAAAAGGACATGCTAATGACGGTAACAACCCGCTACGAACTTGCAGAGCTGCAACGTATCATCCGCACGACAGATCCTCAAGCTTTTGTAAATATTGTTGAAACAGTGGGTGTTATGGGTTCCTTCCGGAAAGACAAAATGAGGAAATAAAAATTCCTAGTATTGGAAAATGCACCAAACTCAGAATTATGATATATTATACACACGCAGAACCCTAACAATTTCATAAAGATTGAGATTTACCCCTCTTTTTTCCAAAGCACTTCGTTTTCCGATGAACACTGAATCTATTCAGAACTATCGAAAAAGGAAAGGGTGATTTTTGTGGAAATGGAAACGGTAAAACTGTCAGCAATCGTCATGAGGTGGTATCCTGATATGATGCCGTTTCTCAAACAGGACGAATTAAATTCAGTAATCGTTCTGCGAGACGGGCTAAGTATTCTGGAACCTGCAGATGCCATGGATATTATCCATTACAGCATCTGTGAACATCAGAATTCTGCGTATCTTCAATGAGCAAGCCGCAAGAGAAGTCTTGATAGTTGCCGCCTTGGGTTCGGCCCTGTTGCCGATTTAAGGCGGCATTTACTTTTTCCATACCGTTTCGAATCCATACATCTCGTTTATAAACAACAAAGGCGGTTTTTTATTCCCAATCTGAGCTAATATTGTTACAACACTGTTCTTTTTGGGAGCAACCGTTCCTATATAATTTAGGGGAAAGTACATAAAGGGAGAGAAAAACGAATGAACATCACCTGGGCTCTACTGATGATGGCCTTGGGAAGCGTAGGCGTACAACAGAACCAACATGACGCTGAAGTGGCGATCGCTTTGAAGTCCGCCATGAATCCCCCCATCATTGCACAACAAAACAACAATTCGAATGTAGCAACTCCAGCTCCAAGCGCTTCACCTGAAGCAACAAACTCAGAAAGTATGTTACACACCGATCCACAGCCAGATGCACCCAAAGTAAAAGGCATCTATGTTACCGCCTACAGTGCTGGTGGGGAACGAATGGAAAAGCTGCTCACATTGCTTGACCAAACCGAACTTAACTCAATGGTTATAGACATTAAGGACGATGCGGGTTATATCACGTATAAGACCGATAATGCCGACCTTCAGAAACTCGGTAACCCTCAGCCTTTTATTGGAGATATCAGCAAGTTAATGGAACGTTTGAAGAAACATGATGTTTATCCTATCGCCCGGATTGTTGTTTTTAAAGATTCTATTCTTGCCAAGAAGAACCCGCAGATGTCTTTTGTTAATACTGACGGCACTGTATGGAAGAATAAGGGCGGCGACAGCTTTGTTAATCCTTATAATGAAGATGTGTGGAAATACAATGTGGATATCGCCAAGGAAGCTGTTAAGCTCGGCTTCAAAGAAATTCAGTTCGACTATGTTCGTTTTCCGGAAGGATTCGAAAAACGTGCTGAAACCCTTAAATACACTAAAACCAGTGATTCACGCGTAGAAATCGTATCTAATTTTGTTAAATATGCCAAAGCAGAGCTAGCTCCACTTGGTGTCCGTGTGTCCGTAGATATTTTTGGATATGCCGCATCTGCCCCTGCTGAGGGTATTGGCCAGGACTTTGTTAAAATATCCAAGAATGTGGATGTTATCAGTCCAATGGTTTATCCAAGCCACTATTCAACGGGATGGTTTGGTGTGAAGGAGCCCGACTTAGATCCTTATGCTACAATCAAAGGCTCCATGGTTGATACACATAAGAAGCTTGATCCACTGGGCAGCTACAAACCCGTTATTCGGCCTTGGATTCAAGACTTTACAGCAAGTTGGCTCGGAAGTGGTCATTATGTGAAATATGGTAAAAAACAGGTGGAAGATCAAATCCGCGCTTTAAAAGATGAGAACGTGGATGAGTTCCTTCTCTGGAACGCCAACAATCGCTATACAGCCGATGTTGATTACGAAAAACAATGAATACAGCCCTTATTATTTATAGCTGATCTGATATACGTATGCTAAAGACCCGGCGTCTGCCGGGTCTTTTAACGGAAACTTATTGAACTATTTAACCTATTCCTTGAAAAACCATAAAGAATGAGGCACATAATTATGATACAGACCACCTCTTTAAAACAAAAGGCAGGACAATTTTTTCATATTTTATTCCCAATCCTTGTTACACAAATTGCTTTATCCGCGATCACCTTCTTTGATACTAATATGTCCGGTAAATTCGGAACCGTCGATCTGGCAGGAGTTGCGATAGGAACTAGTCTTTGGATTCCAATCCAAACCGGTCTCAGCGGTATTCTTATGGGGATCACACCTATTGTTTCACAGCTCATCGGGAGTAAAAAAGATAAGGATGTTGCCTTTCAAGTCACACAAGGTATTTGGCTATCACTGATTGTTTCTATCATTGTCTTGCTTATCGGCAGCTTCGCCTTGTCACCTATTCTTAATTTTATGAACTTGGAGTCTGGTGTAAGAGATGTCGCTTTCCGCTTCCTCAGTGCTATTTCGTTTGGGATTATCCCCCTATTTGGATATACGGTTCTTCGTAGCTGTATAGACGCATTAGGGCAAACACGCGTATCCATGTGTATTACACTGATAGCTTTGCCTGTAAATGTAGGTTTGAACTATTTGCTCATCTTCGGGAACTTCGGATTCCCTCGTCTCGGGGGTGTTGGTGCAGGGGTAGCTTCAGCCATTACCTATTGGGTTATATTTGCCGTTGCTCTACTGTTCATATATCGTTCTCAGGCCTTTGTAAATCTCAGATTATTCCGTAATTTCTACTTCATATCGTTAAACAGCATTAAAGATTTGCTTAAAATCGGAGTACCCATCGGTTTCTCGATTTTTTTTGAAACAGCTGTCTTTTCCGCTGTAACCTTGTTAATGAGCAGGTTTGACACTGTAACAATTGCCGCTCATCAGGCAGCAATCAATTTTGCAACAACACTCTATATGATTCCGCTCAGTATTTGCATCAGTCTTACCATTCTCGTTGGCTTCGAGACCGGATCTGGCAGACAAAAGGATGCACGCCAGTATGCCATAATGGGTATCGGACTGGCGGCAATCCTTTCGCTGGCCACAGCTTTATTACTCTTGTTTGCCGGAAATCATGTAGCTGGTCTATATTCAGATGAACCCGATGTCATCTCGTTAATTCAGCATTTCCTGATCTATGCAATCTTTTTCCAAATCTCAGATGCGATTGCTACACCTACTCAAGGGGCGCTTCGCGGATATAAGGATGTTAACCCAGCCTTTATCATTTGTTTTATTGCCTATTGGGTAATTGGCTTACCTACAGGTTATGTACTTGCAACTTATACAGATCTGGGAGCATTCGGCTACTGGATTGGTCTTATCACCGGTCTTGCCATCGGTGCGACCCTGCTATTGTCTCGGCTTATCAAAGTTCAACGTCGTTATGCCGCACAATACACACAGGAACAGCCACAGAGTTAACGATCCATATTACACAAAAAAGGAACAGTGCGAATCTCGCAGCTGTTCCTTTTTATATATAGGGTCGCTAATTATTGGGAAAGACGGGAAGCCAGCTCGTACAGCTCCAGGTCAAAGCCCTTTTTCGTATTTACAACGAGATCAATATCCGTAAGGGTTAATTCACCTTTGATGATACCACAAGCCTTGTCGGATTCACCCTCGATTAGCTTACGTACGGCAAAATCGCCAAGACGGCTAGCCAGATTCCGGTCTCCAGGAGTTGGTGTTCCACCCCGTTGGATATGTCCGAGTACAGTAACACGTGCATCCAGAGAAGCATGACGGTCTTTCAGAGCTTGAGCCACATCTTCACCTTTGCCAACGCCCTCGGCAACAATTACGATACTGTGACGTTTACCTCTGATAAAGTTATCGCGCATCCGGTCAGCAACTTCATTCAAATCATAAGGCATTTCCGGCACAAGAATTGTTTCTGCTCCGGAAGCCAGTCCAGCATGCAGCGCGATATCGCCACAGTGGCGTCCCATAACCTCTACAATCGAAGAACGTTCATGGGAGGACATAGTGTCACGTAACTTGTTAATAGCGTCTACAACAACGCCAACCGCTGTATCAAACCCGATAGTGTAGTCTGTGAAGGAGATATCGTTATCAATCGTACCTGGCAAAGCCATAGTCTTGATACCGAGTTTACTTAATTTGTTAGCTCCTTTATAAGAACCATCTCCACCGATAACTACTAGACCATCGATACCCAGTTCATTAAGGATATCCGCGCCTTTTTGTTGTCCTTCCGGTTTCGTGAACTCCAGACATCTTGCAGACTGCAGAACAGTACCGCCACGTTGAATAATATCTCCTACACTGCGAAGATCCATTGGGAAGATATCGCGATTCAGCAGACCTTGATAACCACGTTGCACCCCAAATACCTCAATACCGAAATAAAGTGCGCTTCTTACAACCGCACGAACAGCGGCGTTCATCCCCTGTGAATCTCCACCACTAGTCAATACTGCGATTTTTTGAATTTTAGACATTCTGTTGTTCCTCCTTAAAATTGTGCGAAGCCTGATACTTCTTATAAAAATAACTTCGCGACATGGTTACAAAAAGCGTTTGCGTATCCAACGGCTGTTAGCGAAGAAGAACAGTCTTGTAAGCGGACTGCCTTTCATCAGGCTTTTAGATACAGAGCGAACTTCCCGCTGTTCGCTAACTTTCGGATCAGATAAATAAAGTGCCAGCAATCCCTCAATCACCATACGATGCATCGAAGACTCTGGAAGATTACGAACATCCTTACGGGCCCACTCAACCATTGCAGCGATCCGACTCAGCATGGTATCCGTGTCATCATAATAATTGCAGAAATTAAGATCACCGCCTGCTCGGTCCTCTTCCTGATCAATCAGATAATCCAGCATAATATGCAGACCACATACATGCGGAAAATACGCGGCTCGAATCGAAGCCGCAGAAGCTTGGTTCAGCTTCGGATCACATGCGGATAGAAATAACATAAATACACCTAGCGTTGATCCCGTTGCAGCCGAAAACTCATTCCATTGCAGATGTGGCGCTCGACTGCCCTGTTCCTCCCACCACTCCTTCAGGGCTGTTTCCCTGAGTTCCGGGCGGATGTGCTTATACACTTGTAAATCTGTATAGAGCACAGCCAATTCTCGAATCTCCGCTGCAGCAGCGGAATAACCTGGCAACAAAGAAATCATTTCTTGGCATTTACGAACCAGCCTGTACAAATATCCGCCGTCATTCTGTTCACTTCGAAGCGCATAATAATTACCTGGCTCAGCATTTGGATCAATAGCATCCAGCATAGATTGATGCAGCAGCCTGAAATCTGCAGGATCAAGCGAAGTACTGCGATCACATAAGTTGTCCAGATAATCACTGATAGTTTGATAAGCAACAATTAGCGGAATCAGTATATGTTTCATCGATAAATTGCCGGCGGCATAAATACCACCGCCTATGCAATGAAACTCTTTAGTTTCAATGCTGGCAAGTGCTTGCTTCCGGAGCTCGGGATCGGGAATCCCGTTCGCATCTTGGCGCCAGAAATGGAGACATTCTCTCACTTCCGGCAGCACGTACTTATAGACCCTGTTCATAAGTCCCAGTGGACCACGCGGGCTAAGGTAACGGCCTTGCTCTAATTCACTCAATGACAGTGCCTCCACATTGTTGTCTCCTTATCCAAATCACCACTTATTATAATATGATCAGGCGTATTTGTACAAACAACAAAATCACTTTCGTAAAATCATGAAAGATTCAGAAATACAGCAGTTTTTAAAAACATCTCCCCATTGCTTTATGCTATACTAGGCATATTTCAATTTCGGAGGAGTGCAATCCATGTTTTCAAAACGGACCGGCAGCCTTTACAGTGATCAAAACTGGCTGCGTTCCTTTCTCTTTACCATATATGGTACCAGCGTCCTTGTAGTTTCCTACTTTCCTTTATTCTACACACATTTAGGGTTTAGCAGTTCTCAGATAGGCTACTTGTATTCCCTCGGTCCCCTTATCTCCATCCTATCCAATCTATTCTGGAGTATGATAAGCGATAAGTTAGGCACCGTTCGAAAGATCATGTTCATACTACTTGCGGGTCAATTAGTAACTGGTCTTCTATTAGCGAGAGCGACCGAATTTTCATCTGTCATGCTTATTTTGTCCTTCTTCTACTTCTTCTATTACCCAGTTTTTCCGCTTGCCGATACAATGGCTATCAAAGTTGCCGAAAGACACGGACGTAACTTCATTACCATTCGCGTTTTTGGCTCCTTAGGCTATTCTTTCTTTGCTCTAACCGTTGGCTATGCATTAAGAGCATTGGGTTCTACTTGGAGCTTGACTCTATGTATCATTATCATTATTGCTGCACTTTTAATTACCCTAGGTCTTAAGGATGTTAAAAGACCTGCTGTTATAGAAACAACGAATCAAGATAAGGACACAGCTGAAGCTGATAATAGCAAAAATGGACTTAAAGATATATTGTTGCAAAAAGAGGTGCTGTGGTTCTTCGGCTGTGTGTTTGTACTCGCGTTAGGCCATAGAATGAACGAAGCCTTTCTGACGATCAGTCTAAAACAACTAGGCGCTGGCGAGGAAATCATTGGCTGGGCATTGCTCGCGTCAGCTCTTAGTGAAATCCCTGTATTATTTATCCTCAGCAGATACGGCGACAAATTCAAAGAATTGCCCTTGCTGGCCTTGGGGAGTCTGATGTATGCTCTGCGTTTTCTTTTGATGTCCCTGGCGGATCATCCAGGCTCAATGATTGCCATTCAAGCCATGCACAGTATATCATTTGGTGTTTTTTATGTAACATCTGTCCGTTATATCACCCGGATTATCCCGGATCGCCTGCGGGCCACAGGTCTTGCCATTTTCACCGTTGTTTGGTCAAGTGCCTCTGGGCTGCTCAGCGGTACCTTTGGCGGCATTATTTATCAAGAGGCGGGGCGTTATATTTTTTATATAGTGGCTACGGGTTTCAGCTTACTTGCTTTTGCAGGGTTTCTGGGACAGCATTTATTGAAATCCAACCTGGAGCCGATCAATTATTTCAGAAAAAAGAACAAAAAAGCCTCCCTATAATTAGGTTGGTATTATTCCATAATACAAAAAGGTCGTTGTACTCCCCTTCACGGGAGTGCAACGACCTTTTTCATTTAGGATAACATCTATTGTGGGCGTAAAAAAACACAGTTCCCGAAAGAACTGTGTTCTGTAAGTTGGTAACCACTCTTGCAAGGGCTTGCCAAGTAAATTATATATTTGTAGCAGACAGCTTAACTGTCCTGCTGTTTCTTATAATTTTACTACGTTTTCAGCTTGCGGTCCGCGACTACCATCAGTGATGTCGAATTCTACTTCTTGACCTTCGTCCAAAGTCTTGAATCCTTCACCTTGAATTGCTGAGAAGTGTACGAATACATCTTCGCCGCCTTCTACTTGAAGAAAACCATAACCTTTTTCTGCGTTAAACCATTTTACTGTACCTTTCAATTGAACAACCTCCTAAAAATAACCGCCATATATGGCGTATAACTATAGTATACTGCAATCTTCTGATCAAATCAATCAAACCCAACCCTTAATATATGATTTAATTTGCTTTTCACTTCTCCAGTGCGTTATCATTGAGCCAAAAGCCAAAAATCGCCAGGGTGGTAATGATAATGATCAAAAAACATGAAATATACAAAACAGACAAATGGAATATGATGACGGTAGAAGTTCAAGGCCGCTACATTGTACTCCGCGAAATTTCCGATCAATGGGGAGAAGAAACACATACCTTCCTGAGTCGTCCAGCGATGATGCAATGGGTGAATAACCGCTTCAACAAAGAATCTTATAAAGACAATGAAGAAGAGTACAAAAACATCATTGCAGCTTTCAAACAGGTATAACAGGAAATGAATAACGAAAATCTCACGATTTATGTTGTCCTAGTCCTCTGTCTAGGCGCAGTATTAATTATGACCAAGGATCGTGTCCCGCCAAAATTAAAGCGGGGCATGGCCATGGCTGCGGTCGTAATGATTCTGTTTGCTTTCATCTTTGTTATTTATAGCTTGTTGGCATAACTACCATATAAAGAAGACTAAATATTAATAATCAGGACTTAGCAGGGCATAATAAGCTGACTCTACTTTTCAAAGAGGAGGACGTCATGCCTATTACACTCAAGTCCATCCCTCTTCTACTTGTGCTCAGCTTGCTACCGGGTGAAATATCATCCACAGTATTGCCGAGGGAGATTATGCCTACTACATCTCATCATTCTAGGAGGGTTTCTATGGAACAATTATTGAAGAGAAGTGAAGTACCTGCTGAGAATCGTTGGAAGCTTGAAGATATATTTGCCTCTCAGAAGGATTGGGATGCAGAATATGCTGCAGCTAAATCACTGATCAAAAAAGCTGCTGATTTCCAAGGTAAACTTGATTCCGCAGAAGCTGTGAAACAATGTTTTGAGCTGGATGACAAGCTGTCCGTCTCCACTGAGCGACTCTTTGTCTATGCTCATATGCGTCAGGATGAAGACACTGCTAATCCTGAATATCAAGCTTTGTCCTCCAAAGCGAAGAAGCTTGGGATCGAAGCAGGCGAAGCCTTTTCTTTTGTAACCCCAGAAATCTTGGCACTGCCTATTGAGAAGCTGGATCAATTTATTGCTGATCCTGAACTGTCCGCTTACACCTTCACTTTAAAAGAGATGAAACGTGAGAAAGCGCATGTATTGTCCAAGGCCGAGGAAGCTCTGCTTGCCCAAGTTGGAAACCTAGCACAAGCGCCTCAGAACATTTTTAGTATGCTGAACAATGCAGATCTGAAATTCCCTAAGATTAAAGATGAAGATGGCAAAGAGGTCGAGCTGACTCACGGCAACTATATCAAGTTCTTGGAAAGCTCCGATCGCGAGGTTCGCAGAAATGCTTTTAAAGCAGTCTATGACACCTATCGTAAGCAAAAAAACACCATCGCAGCAACGCTTAGCGCCAATGTGAACAAAAACGTCTTTTTCTCGCACGTCCGCAAGTATCCATCTGTAATGGAAATGTCTCTTTACGGTGATAACATTCCAAAAGAGGTATACACCAACCTGATCGATACGATTCATGAGAGTCTTCCTTTAATGCACCGTTACATGAAGTTGCGTCAAAAGCTGCTTGGTGTGGATGAGTTACATATGTATGACCTATTTGCACCACTAGTGGATGAATATAAGCTGGATATCACGTACGAAGAAGCGAAGAAAATTACCAAAGAAGGCCTCAAACCGCTGGGTGAAGATTATCTGAATGTGCTGCAAAAAGGCTACGACAATGGCTGGATTGATGTCTATGAGAACGAGAATAAACGCTCTGGAGCTTACAGCTGGGGCCCTTATGGCACACACCCATACGTCCTGCTGAACCATAACGATAATCTGAATAGTATGTTTACTCTGGCACATGAGATGGGTCATGCTCTACACTCTTATTTTTCAGATAACGCTCTGAACTATCGGGATGCACAGTATACTATTTTCCTTGCAGAGGTTGCTTCGACTACCAATGAAGCTTTGCTTATGGATTATCTACTCAAAAAGTCTACAGATCCTAAGGAAAAAATGTATTTGCTCACCTACTATGCCGATCAGTTCCGGACAACGATTTTCCGGCAAACGATGTTCGCAGAATTCGAAAAGATCATTCATCAGCGTGTTGAAGAGGGCGATTCGCTTACCCCACAAGATCTTTCGAGTATCTACTACGACCTGAATGTCAAATACTACGGCAAGGAAATGGTTGTGGATCAGGATATCGAGATGGAATGGGCACGAATTCCGCATTTCTATAACAGCTTCTATGTTTACAAATATGCAACAGGCTTCTCGGCAGCGACTAGCTTTGCCAAACAAATCCTTGAAGAAGGTACACCGGCGGTAGATCGTTACCTCGGCTTCCTGAAGAGCGGTGGCAGTGATTACTCCATCAATATTTTGTCAAAAGCAGGCGTTGACATGTCGTCTCCTGAGCCGATTCGCGAAGCGATGAGTGTGTTCGAAAGTGTTATCGAGCAAATGGAACAGTTGACCAAATAAGGCAGAGAGCTTAGTATTACATTAATCCCTTGCCCTATCTGGGCAGGGGATTTTATATTGTTATATCCCCCTGAGGAGGAAGAATTCAATGAGAATTCAATGGTCACTAATTGCGGGTCTAATCTTCGCGCTGCTAACCGCCATATTCGCAGTCATCAACGTTGATCCCGTTCAAGTCAATTTCGGTTTTGATGTGGTTAATATACCACTTATACTCGTTATTCTTGGCTGCGCGTTAATTGGCGGAATCATCGTGGGCTCTTACGGCATTTTTCGTCAATACAAACTACAAAAGCAAATTAAAAGCTTAACTGCTGAGCTTACCAAGCTTCGTGATGCCGACACTTCACTGGATTCTTTTAACACAGACAATGATGGCTTAACAGGAGGGCTTAACTAATGATTACCATTCAACCTAATGAAGACTACATACTTTCCATCCTAAAAAAATTACTCGACACCCCCAGCCCAAGCGGTTTCACCGCACAGGTAATGACACTAGTTGCTGAAGAAGCAGCTGCGCTGAACATACCTTTAAGCTGGAATGAAAAAGGCGGTGTAATTCTTAACGTCCCGGGCCTAGATCCCTCTCGTACTATTGGCATCAGCGCTCACGTGGATACACTTGGTGCCATGGTCCGCTCGATTAAAGCTAATGGTACACTGCGTCTGACCTCTGTAGGCGGCTTCGCCATGCACAGCATTGAGAATGAATACTGCACGATCCATACCCGTAGCGGCAAAACTTATACAGGAACCATCTTAACCAGCCATCCATCTGTTCACGTATATCCAGACGCTCGTGACTTCAAACGATCAGAGGAGAACATGGAAGTACGTATTGATGAGCTGGTATCTTCTAAAGAAGACGTACTCAAGCTTGGCATTTCCGTCGGAGATTTCATTTCTTTCGATGCACGTGCAGTGATTACGCCTAGCGGCTACATTAAATCCCGTCATTTAGATGACAAGGCAAGCGTGGCTGCCCTTCTCGGATTGCTGGAAAGTATTAAACGTGAAGGCTGGAAACCTCTCCACAACCTCTCTTTCCTCATCTCTAACTACGAGGAAGTGGGACACGGTACAGCTTGGATTCCTGGTGAAATCAATGAAATGATTGCTGTTGATATGGGCGCCATGGGTGATGATCTCAGCTGTAAAGAAACCGATGTATCTATCTGTGCAAAAGACTCTTCCGGTCCTTACGATTATGTTATGACAGGCCGTTTGATTGAACTGGCAGAAGCACTCGCAATTCCTTATGCCGTTGATATTTATCCTATGTACGGCTCCGATGCTTCCGCAGCGCTCAGAGGCGGAAACAATATCCGTGCAGCATTGATTGGCCCAGGTGTACATGCCTCCCACTCCATGGAACGTACGCATAAGCAAGCTGTAGTGAACACTGCTAAGCTTCTCGCTGCTTATGTGGGGACAAACTGAGGTTAGCTCTGGCAAGCTGAAACAGCTCTGGAGGCGCAGACAGGGACTTATCCTCTCCCTTCTGGTGTTATTAATAGTGGGGTTAGCGCTATCGTTGTTTCTGGTATTTAGAAATCACAAGGAAGATCCCTTTAAAGGTCTTCCTCACGCCTATAGCTTTTTGGAAACAGTGAGTACAGATAATGTGCAGCTCTATATGATGTCAACTTCACCTGAAGATATTAAGCTCAGGGCCGCGGGTGTCCCTTTACGGCAAGTTAATGCATATGGGATTAACGGAGGTTTTTTCTATCAAGATGCGCTTTTATCCATGGCTATCATGAATGATACTCCAGTCAACGGAGCCCCGAAGGGTTATGGGTCTGGCTGGTTCAATGCTAAATACGCACGTGGAACCCTTGTCTGGGATGGTGCCAGCAGCAACTTCTCCGTACAAGTTGTCTCTTCTGGAGAAGAATTGAAGATTACTGATCGCCAGCATTATTTTGCGCAAGGTGGCATCAGTATGAATCTGGGACACGAAGACTTATGGGAAGCGGCAGTAACTGCAGAGCATCTTCCTTACGCTGATGAGAAACGCCTGCGCTCAGGTATGGTGTATGACAACACAGGAAAGCTCTGGCTGATTGTTACCCCAACACTCTCAACAGCGGCGGAGTTCCGCTCAGCGATCCTCCAGACAGTGCCTGCTAAGGGTCTGGAGGGCATCTTCTTGGACGGAGATGGTTCTTCCCAGATGAATGCGAAGGAAATCATTGTACCCGGCGATTCTCGGTCTGTAGTGCAAATGATTGCTGTGGACGGAACGAAATAAAAGAGTAGAATTCTCCAATTAATGGAGGACCCTACTCTTTTTTTTGTTTATTGGTGGTTCGCTCGTTCTTCAACAGACACTGCCGGACTTTCCGGTGGTCATCACTTACGGCTGGTGCTTACGGACCCAGATGATGTTATTCGCCAATTTTCAGCCAATGGGGCACTGCTTCGGACCCCAGTGACGTTATTCAGCTTGAAAAGCTACGTATTTGGTGCCTTTTATGCTAATAGTGACTGCTGAGTCCGTAAACATTCCAAATGTGTTATAATACTGCGTTTAAGGTCCGCTGTGTCCGGGTAGTGATTCGTAAGAATCACTGTGATCTAAAAGCCAGCATCAATCCCAGACTTGCTCCAGCTTATCTGAATAATAAGAAATGGCCTTACTGTAACTTCTTATCCCTTCATCCGCAGAGGTTTCTGCCAACAGCTTAAGCAGCAGCTCCATCGCTTGACTATGCTCTCCAAGATTGTGCAAGGTCATGGCTAGGAACGCCGGAAATTCCTTATTCTCCGGGTACTCCTGAACAGCCTGCATCAGAAGACCTTTTGACTTCTCGTATTCTCCGAGTGTCCGGTAGGTGCTGCCCAGTCCCAATAGAGCTCCAACTCTCTGCTCAGAGGGTAATCCTGACGCCAAGCTTTTCTCATAAAAGGGTACTGCTGCCCGCTCCAAGCCCAGCACATCATGCGTCCAGGCCAATTGATATAGAAGTTCAGCGTCCCCAGCATTCTGCTCATATAACTCAAACAGCATCATTTTGGCTTCTTCCGCTTTACCAGCGTTGCGTAGGGCAACGGCAGCTTTAAGTTTATCTTCCACACAGAGCCCTCCCCTATTTTCATTCAAAGCCATCCAACGGGTTTAAGCCTTACCAGCGATTTTCTCCGCAAGCTCGTTCAGATAGGTCCAGCGTTCCATAAGACGCTCCAGCTCTGCTTCGGCTAGGCGTTGCTCCTCTACTAGCTCCTGCAGCCTTCCTGAGTCAGCAAAAGCCGCCTCCATCTGTACACTAATATCCGTCAAACGTTGCTCTGCAAGCTCAATTTGCTCATCAATGCCCTCATATTCACGCTGTTCCTTGAAGCTGAATTTGAGTTTTGTTTTGGGAGCCGTTGAAGGTGCAGGGTTGCTGCCAGTGTCCGCGGCCTCTTTTCGCTTTGAGCTTCCATCTTCTTTGTTCGATTCTCCAATGCGTGACGGTACATTTTTGGCCAGCCATTCTTCATATTCCGTATAATCGCCAACGTGAATCCGGATATCGCCATTTTCAAAAGCAATCAGCTTATCTATCGTACGGTCCAAGAAATAACGGTCATGGGATACAGTAAAGACGACACCCGGAAATTCATCCAAATAATCTTCCAAAACAGCCAATGTGCCGATATCCAGATCGTTCGTAGGTTCATCCAAAAGCAATACGTTAGGTGCTCCCATCAATACACGAAGCAGATACAAGCGTCTTTTTTCGCCACCGGACAGCTTCGAGATCGGTGTCCACTGCATCGCTGGAGGGAACAAGAAGCGTTCCAGCATTTGACCAGCCGTAATCACACTGCCGTCTGCTGTCCGTATCACTTCTGCTTCTTCCTTTACGTATTCAATGGCACGCATACTGTCATCCATATCCTGATGCTCTTGTGTAAAGTAACCAAGCTTAACCGTAGCGCCAAGCTGAACTTCACCTTTATCGGGTTGCAGCTGACCTGCAATCATATTTAAGAGTGTTGATTTGCCGCTGCCGTTCGGGCCGACGATGCCCACTCTATCCTGGGGTACAGCGATATAGCTGAGATCTTTGATTAGCTGACGACCATCCAACGCTTTCGACAGGTCATTAATTTCAATGATCTTGCGACCTAAACGTGTAGAAGCCACAGAAATATCCAATGAACCGTTCGAGCTGCTTCCTGTACTCTCTTTCAGCTTCTCGAAGCGGTCGATTCTTGCCTTCTGTTTCGTTGAACGGGCTTTGGCACCGCGACGAATCCAAGCCAGCTCTGTGCGCAGCAGGTTCTTACGCTTCTGTTCAGCAGAAGCTTCTCGTTCTTCGCGATCGGCTTTAAGCTCTAGAAACCGTGAATAGTTAGCTTCATAACGATAAAGCTGGCCACCATCTAGCTCTAGCATGACACTAGCCACACGCTCTAGGAAGTAACGATCATGCGTCACCATCAAAAGAGCGCCGCGCCGTTTCTGCAAATATTGCTCCAGCCAAGCCACGGAATCCGTATCAATATGGTTGGTAGGCTCATCAAGAATCAGCAGTTCAGAGGGGGTAATCAGTGCAGCTGCCAGAGCCACACGCTTACGTTGTCCACCAGAAAGTGTGTCCATTAACGCATCAAACTTTAAGATGCCTAGCTTGGTAAGCACGCTTTTGGCTTCACTCTCCAAATGCCATGTTCCCGCAGCGTCGATCGCCTGCCCAATCTTTACTAGTTTTCCTTCCAGTTCAGCATTACCAGGCTGCTGTTCAAGCAGAGACATAGTCTCCATGTACTCACGCATGGTAGCAAGGTCTGGATCATCCCCGGCGAACACTTGCTGTAAAACTGTATTCATAGGATCATAAGGAGGATTCTGCGCCAAATATTGTACTCTTACATTATTCCCGATGGCAATTTGTCCACCATCCGGAGTATCCAGACCGGCAATAATCCGTAAAAAGGTTGATTTACCCGTTCCATTCACACCGATCAAGCCAATTTTATCCCGATCGTCCATACCAAATGAAGCGTCGCTAAAGAGTACTTTCTCGCCATAACTCTTGGAAAGATGTTCCACGGTCATAATATTCATGCTATTTCCTCGCTTGCCTTATATTTTCATAAAACCGGCCGCATCTAACCAATGCTATTTACCCGGTTTATCATCCTATCCAAAATTCAGGTGATCATGGCCCCTCTAATAAAAAGACCAGCAGCGAAATCAGCGCGTTTATACGCGTCCTCCTCCGTAAAAGACGGGTCAAATAAGATATCCATCTTCAAACGATCCAGCATCCCTATGTAGGACTGTGCCATAAGCTCAGGCTCGGATGCTCCACCTTCTAATAATACCTTGACCACATCTTGCATGTATTGCTCCATAAATTGTGTCATATACGCCACTAATTCAGGATTATTGTTAGGGGCACGGAAAAAAAGCTTCGTATGCCGCTTGCGTTCATAATAATAATTCAGGTGATGTTTAGCAATGATCGACAGTTTACCGGCCAAAGTATCACTAGCCTTCAGCCTTTCCTGTAATTGCAGGAGAAATCCCTCACAATCGCGGCGCGTCACTGCCATGAATAATTCTTCCTTGCTCTTGAAGTATAAATAAACGGTGCCCTTTGCTATCCCGGCTTGCTCCGCCACTTCCGACATCTTCGTTTCGTAAAATCCACCTGAACCGAAGAGCTCGTATGCGGCATCCAGAATAGCAGTATGTTTTTGATTGGATGCGCTACTCATCGGTCCCTCCCTAAACTGTGCCGTTCAAAGCTTAAATTCAAATGCTAAATGATCATGCTCAGCAGTAAGGCAGCTGCACCGCCGAGGATAGAGCTGATGGCATTGACTGCATCATTGCTCATCCACTTCCAGCCTCTGGCGTGTACAGCTGGAGCCCCACAATGCTGTGAGCCTTCCACTTCTCGGCCGCATACCGTACAGCGGTTCATCTGCTGCACGGTTGCACCAAGGATAGAGTCGGCAAAGGCGCCGACTAATCCTCCGGCAAGTCCTGCTAGGGTAAGCAGCACGAAAGAGTGATCCGGCATGCCGGATATCATTCGCAGCAGCCAAGCTGACGCACCGATGAGTGCGCCTCCTGCTGCTGCTGCCACCGTACCCAAGCTGGATACGCCTCCCGAAGCTCCGGCAGCAAGAACTTTACCTGTAAGGACAGAACGAGGCGGTTTCTTGCTCAGTGTTCCGATCTCCGTAGCCCATGTATCCGAGGTTACTGTAGCCATTACACCAATAAATAGGAACCCCCACAGCTCATGCGGGAAGATCGCATTCAGGAGAACCAGAACCATGCCAAGTCCACCGTTAGCAAAGACCTGCCCGGCATCTCGGCGGCCCGTCTTAGCATACGTCAGCTCTAATTCTGCTTTATTATCATGATGAAGTTTGGACAGCAGGCTTGAAGTGATGAAGAAGATCAGCAATATCCCAAACCAAAAAGCATTTCCGGCACCAAAATAAATAGTGCCCATCACTACCGCGGCAATCATGCCAGAGAGACTTAAAGACTGCTTCCAATATGCCGCTCCCGCAACAATCAAAGCGCCTAAAGCGCCAATAACCCACTGCATAGATTCATCTCCAACAGATCTATTAACCGATCAGGCAAGTCCCCATCAGCTTGTCGCCCCAGTACAGCTCGAAAGCGTCGCCAGCTACAGTAGGACCCACGCCTGCCGGAGTACCTGTAAATATCACATCGTCTTTCCCTAACCCGTAGCGCTCGGCGATAAAATCAACAATTTTTTGAAGTGAAAAAATCATGTTTTTAACATTGCCGCGTTGTACTTCCACCCCATTTTTCACCACTGTAAAATCAGTTTCCTCCAGCTCTTCCTTATCTGGAAACGCTATGTAAGGGGTGAGTGGTGCGGCATTTTTAAAGCCTTTAGCTGGCGTCCACGGCAAACCTTTCTTCTGCAGATCATTATGCACATCACGCAGCGTGAAATCCAGTCCCAGTGCCATTACATCTACCAGATCCTCCACGCTCATGCCTGGTGTATAATCACGTGCAATACGCAGTACAAGTTCACCTTCATAATGAATCTGGCCCGCATCCTTTGGCAGCTTAATTACTGCTTTATCGAGGGAAACAGCCGCATGTGAGGGCTTCATGAAGATGAGCGGCTCCACTGGCACATTGTTACCCAATTCCTCCGCGTGTAGCTTGTAGTTGCGTCCAACACAATATAGATTATTAACAGCAGCGCACATAAACAGTCAGCTCTCTTTCCCATCGATTTGGATTATTTATACCTTCAGAAAGGTGTCGCCCCATATATCCGGGCGGTTTGTACAGATCATTATATCAGAATGCATGTCGGCTAAGCGACGCATCTCTTTCGCTTTGTTCACAGTCCAAGCCATAATTTCCACCCCACGCTCGGACAAAAGCTTAGCCAGTCTAGGATTCAGACGCGAGAAGCTAATCGAAAGTAAAGAGCAATCCAGTTCATGCAGCCTGCGTGCAGGATTGCCAAATCTGGAATCAAAGATCAATCCGGTGCGAAAACGGGGATCAATTTCCTTGACTTTTTTTAATGCTCCAGTATCAAAAGAGGTCAAGACCACGTCGTCCCGCATACCTTTTGCAGAAATAAGATCCGTCACCGTCTTCTCAATGCCAGGATACATATCTCCCACTGTTTTCAGTTCAATATTTAGACGCAATCTTCCGGAGGCTAGTGACAGCACCTCTTCCAAAGAAGGCACCCGCTCGCCCTGAAAAGAACGCCCTTTCCAGCTCCCCGCATCCAGACGCCGGATATATTCCCAGTCCATGTTCTTCACCTTGCCATGACCATTGGTCGTCCGGTCCAACGTATAATCATGAATGACAACAGGAACGCCGTCTTTGGAGAGCTGGACATCAATTTCCATCCAGTGCACATAGGGCATGGCAATCGCCATCCGAATGGCCGCCAATGTATTCTCTGGAGCTTTACCGGAAAACCCTCGATGGGCTACACACAAATTGTTCATCATAAGGACCTCCCAGGAACCCTATTTGGTAACTTGAGTGACTTTACCGTCGCTGCCGATCTTTACCCGTCCTGCGGATAGAGCTTCTACTCTTTTTAACAAAAGCTTTCCATCCACTTCGTTCATCGGCACAGGCTGTGCTAGCTCGGCTTTCATAGGCTTCAGCTTTAAGGAGCATTGACCTTTTACACTACATTCCGCCTGAAAAACCGCAGTTTCCCAAGTGGCAGGCACTGTAGATCTCGTGAAAATAAAATTCCCGGTGCTGTAGGCAATCCATTTGCCCTTGTATGGCTCCACGCCTTGCAGAACATGTGGATGGCCACCAATGACAAGATCGGCTCCTGCATCGATAAAGCTATGGCCCAGCGACTGTTGCGTTTTATCATATTGTTCTACCCGTTCTTTACCCCAATGGACAACTACGACCACCAAATCTGCTTTCTTTTTAGCTGCAGCAATTGCCTTCAATCCCTCTGCACTATCGTATACGGAGGCAAGGCCCGGCTTATTTGTTCCTGCCATCCAATCCGACGCAGGAATCACCCGGGTGAATCCCAGCAAAGCGATCTTAATGCCCTTACGTTCAAAATATTGCGCCGAATATGCTTCTTTACTGTTAAGCCCCGCACCCACATAAGGAATTCCTCTTTCAGCAAGGTGGTTAAGGGTATCCCGCAAGCCTTGCTCTCCTTGATCAAGCGTGTGATTATTTGCCATATTTACTGCGTCCACACCAGCTGACTTAAGCGCATCCAGAGCGAGTGGTGATCCTTTGAATACAAATTGCTTATTAGTGGCACTTACGCCACCTGTGGTCACTGGAGTTTCCAGATTCAAGATCGTAAGATCATCTTTCTTGAACAGACCATCCAATGCGGCATACGAATAATCGTAACCTTTCTTCTCCAGCAGTTCTCCAGCTTTCCCGGAAAATATAACATCTCCACCAAAATTCAAAGTCACCGTCTTACCAGACGCGTTATCATCTGACGGCAGACCAGACACTGGATCATTATTTGCAGCTTCCGAGCTGTCCTCATCCTTCGCAGGGGTCGCTGTCGCTTCAGGAGCTTGTGTTTCAATGATCTCTTCGGGCTCCTCCTGCGGTGTAGGCGTTGGCTCTGGAGTTGCCGTAGGAGAAGGGCTTGGCGTCTCTGTAGCTTCAGGTGTTGCAACTGCAACCACCGGAGGTGCTGTCTGAGGCTGATCACTACTCTCTGGTATAGGCGTAGCTGTCGCTTCTGCTACCGGAGGTGGTGAGGCGCTTTTCTTGTCAGGGTCATTCGTAAAGCTATAAGTCAATAACACGGTAATCATCAAAAGAAGACCTGCATTGATCCAAGCCCAGGCCGTTCTGCGCTTGCGTCTGCTCTTATGTTTGTTCTTTTGTCTAGAACGCGATCGCGGCGGATACATGGTTTCTGTGATCTCCTCTACTCTCAAATTGTTTTTATTATAGCATATCTATCACAGCACCCTACAAATAAGAGAGTCGATAGAAATAGAAAATTTTACTAACTAAATAAAACAGTGAGGCGCCTCATGCTTCGCCTCACTGTTTTATTTAGTCATCATACTCACATTTCATTCATTAGCTGTTTAGCAACGCTTTCCGCAATAAGCTTGGACTGCTTGATGCAATCCGGCATGGCTATGCCATTAAATCCGGCGCCAATGACATACACACCAGGAAGCGAAGCCGCTAATTCTTTGCGGAATCCGGTGATATTATCAAGATGTCCTATAGGATACTGCGGCATGGAATGCTCTAAGCGGGTGATTTCCGTAAATATTGGATTCGCAGTAATGCCCATGATCTCTCGCAAATCTTTAAGTACAAGCTCCGTCAAAGCCTCATCAGGCAGTTGAACATTCTGTTCATCACCAGAACGACCCACATAACAGCGTAAAAGCACCTTATCATCAGGAGCCGTATGCGGCCATTTCGTAGATGTCCATGTGCAGGCAGTAATATTTCGCCCTTCTTTACGAGGCACAAAAAAACCCGATCCATCATATTCGTTAACAATATCCTTTTTGTTAAAAGCCATGACTAGATTCGCCACTGAAACATAATCCACCGCTTCCAGCGCCGTAACCTCCATATGTGGACGAAGTAAGTCAGCAGCCGAAAAATTAGGCGTAGTGATATATACATCATCCGCAAGCAACCGTTCGCCATTCTCCAGCTCTACCTCATAAATAGAAGGACTCTCAGCAGCCTGAATAGAAACTACGTTAGACTCCGTCCGTTGTTCGACATCATGCAGCTCATAAATCAGACTATGCACGAGACTTTGCAGCCCTTTGCGGAACGTCAAGAAGGTACTCTGTGTAGTCCCTTCCTGTGTCTTTTTATTCTTTCGCCCTGTGCGCATTCCACGAATAAGGCTGCCATACTGCTGTTCTAATTGTCCAAATTGCGGAAAAGTAGCATGCAGGCTAATTTTCTGTATATCTCCGGCGTACATGCCAGAGAGGAGTGGCTCGGTTAAGTTCTCCAGCACTTCAGACCCTAGACGGCGCTCAATAAGCTCACCAAGCGATTCGTCTTCATCATCACGCCGCGGAGGAAGAATAAAATCCATCATCGCACGTATTTTTCCCCCAAACGAAACTAACCCACTTGATAAAAAAGGTTTCAGTTCGGTAGGGATACCGAGTACAAGACCGGTTGGCAATGGATTAAGCTTGTCCCGCTGCAAGATATATCGCTTCTTAGCAAGAGGGTTAGTGGATACCAGCTCGTGATCCAGTTCCAATTCCTTAGCCAGCTCGCACATCTCCGCCCTTTCCGCCAGAAATGAATCCGGTCCCTTTTCAATCACAAATCCATCGCGATGTAAGGTTTCAATCTTTCCACCGAGGTTTTTCTCTTTCTCAAGCAAGACAATATCAGGCTTAATACCCGCTTCTTTATAAAATTTACGAATATAAAAGGCGGCGCTGAGTCCGCTCAGCCCTCCGCCTATGATAACAATTTTTCTTGTGGGGCCAATCATGATTGAGCGGCCTTCATCTGCTCCAGTCGTTTACGAATTACATCGCTCAATACAGACATATATGCGGGATCACTATTCAGTGAGTCAATCCTCATAAGACGCATATCAAGCTCCGAAGCTACGGCTGTTGCCTCAATATCAAGATCGTAAAGTACCTCTAAATGATCGGATACGAATCCGATAGGGGCCACCAATACGTATTCCACCTGTTCTTTACTAAGCTGTTGCAGCGTGTCCAGAATATCCGGACCAAGCCACGGTTCAGCTGTGCGGCCAGCACTTTGCCAAGTAAACTGCCAATTGGTTACGCCTGTTTGAGCTGCAATTGCCTGCGAAGTTTCCAGCAGCTGATCCCGATATGGATCACCCATAGCCAGAATACGTTCTGGAAGACTATGAGCGCTGAATAATACGCGAATCTCATCACGGGTCGCGCCTGCTTCAATATATTGATCCAGCTTCGCCGACACTCTTTGGCTTAACACATCAATCAATTCAGGATGCATATGGTAACTCTCTACAAAACCCATGTCAATCTTGCATGCATCAGCCTTTTCCTGTGCACGCTTGATGTAGCTCCCCACACTCATACTGGAATAGTGTGGCGCCAAAACAATACCCACTGCTTGAGTAATGCCATCCTTCGCCATAGCCTCAACGCCGTCCTCAATAAAGGGGCTGGCATGCTTCAAGCCTTGATAGCAGACAAATTCAACATCTGCTCCCGCTTTATCCGCATTTAATGCTGCTTGTAAAGCTTCTACTTGCCGGTCTGTATTCTCCCGCAGTGGGAATACCCCCCCGACGATTGCTTCATAACGGTCGGTTAACTCTTTAAGCTGCTCCGCTGTTGGCGGATTCCCCCGTCTAATATGCGTGTAATAAGCTTTAACATCTTCTAGGCTCTTAGGAGTGCCATACGACATGACGAGAACACCTATTTTTACTGTCACGGATTCCGTCCCCTTTACAATTTAATAGCCGAACAAATAAATTCTTATATTTTTACGAACGTTGCTTAGCCGTTTCTTGTAATACTTCCTGAGAATAAGCGTGAATATACTCCGTCAATTCTCTAAGTTTGTCTAATGAGGCCTCCGGGAATAATCCATGGCCCAGATTGAAGATATAACCTGGCTCGAGCACCCCTTCATCGATCAGTGCTTTCGCGCGTTCTTTCAAGAGGTCCATCGGAGCTGTAAGCAAATAAGGATCAAGATTTCCTTGAATCGCAAATTTATTCCCTATTCTGCGTCGGCCTTCAGTCAAGCTAACTCGCCAATCCAGCCCGATTACGTCTGCTTGAAGCTTCGTAAGACTTGGCAGTAATTCTCCAGAGCTTACGCCAGGAAAGTATATTTTAGGTACATCAAGATCAGATAATTCAGAAAAAATACGAGAAACCGTTGGCAGCACATACGTTTCAAAATCGCGTGGAGCAAGCGCACCAACCCAACTGTCGAACAATTGGAAGGCCTTTCCTCCACTCCGTACATGACTTCGGAGGTAAGTGATAATCATATCGCCCAGCTTGTCCATCAGCATTTCCCAGACACGGGGTTCACTGTACATTAGCTCTTTCGTACGAATATATCCTTTGGACGGTCTACCTTCGATCAAATAGCTGGCAATTGTAAACGGCGCGCCTGCAAAAGTGATCAAAGGAACGTCCAGTTCCTTATCGAGAATAGCAATCGTTTCCAAAATGTGGCTCAGATCACCCTCCACATCAATGGGTTTTAGTCTCTCCACATCAGCTGCACTACGGATCGGATTCTCAATCACTGGACCGATATCCTTAACGATATCGAATTTCACTCCGATTGAAGCAACTGGATTCATAATGTCGGAATACAAAATGGCCGCATCCACACCCAGCTTGCGAACGGGCATCATGGTTACTTCTGCCGCCAGCTCAGGCTGCTTGCAGATTTCAAGCAATGAATATTTTTCCTTAATTTTACGGTACTCGGGATCATAACGGCCGGCCTGCCGCATGTACCATACGGGAACGTGCTCCGTGTCCTGCTTTCTGCAGGCGCGGATAAAAGTGTCATTGTAGGTCATGATAAGATCTCCATTATATTTTATTAGATTTTTTTATCGGCATATCTACTATTATGCCCTTTTTAAAAGCTTGTAACAACTAATACGAAGAGTTTGGAATGACAATCCTATGACATTACTATGACATGTGTTGCACACATTAAGCTGCAAAAAATGATATACTGATAAAATGGCATTTTTTCCGTGAATCATATATTCTCTGAAATTCTTTGAAAGGATGTGAAAGCACTATGAAGAAATGGGAGACCTGGAAGGTCAACCTCTTAGTGCTTTGGTTCGGGCAATTTTTGGTGAATGCTGGAATGACAATGATTACTCCCTTCCTGACCTTGTACCTTGCAAAGGATCTTGGTGTCCAGGGTGAACATGAAATTGGAATCTGGGCGGGACTTATTTTTGCCGCAAACTTCTTAACCTCTTTCATATTCCAGCCATTATGGGGCAAGCTTGCAGACAAGTATGGACGTAAAATCATGTTGCTGCGTTCCAGCTTTGGGATGGCTATTGTCATGGTATTAATGGGCTTCGCACAATCCCCTTTACAGCTGCTCCTGCTCCGTCTCTTAAACGGTACAATCTCTGGCTTCAATCCCGCCTCCATCGCACTGGTGTCGGGTACTACCCCCAAAGAACGTATGGGCTTCTCCATGGGATTAATGCAATCAGGATCTGTAGCAGGAACAATTCTAGGGCCACTGATTGGTGGCTTACTTGCCGATTTAATCGGATTCCGGCCAATTTTTTATGTCGTTGGAGCCTTGCTCTTCATCGCTTCTCTGCTGGCATTATTTCTTGTTAAAGAAAAATTCGACCGCGCCGAAGCCGCACAGGAGCCACAGGTTTCTGTACTCGCAGGCTTGAAGGAATTAATCAAAATCCCTCAGCTTCCAGCTCTATTCGGTGTAACCTTTCTGCTGCAATTTGCAATGATTAGTCCTATGGCCTTGTTGCCACTCTATGTAGAAAAATTAAATGGACCCGCTGAGAATATAGCCTTCTTGGCCGGGATGGTCAGTGCAGTTACAGGGATCTCCAATATGCTGGCTTCGCCCTTGCTTGGGAAGCTAAGTGACAAGGTCGGCGCACATCGTATTCTGACCTATGCGTTAATTGGCGCTTCACTATTCCTAATTCCGCAGGCATTCGTAACTAGTGTCTGGCAGCTGATTATTGTCCGTTTCCTAATGGGAGTCTTTATGGGCGGACTTTTGCCCAGCGTTAATGCGCTTATCCGCTCCTATACCCCTGACGGAAAAGAAAGCCGCGCATTCGGCTTCAACAGCAGTACATTGGCGCTAGGCAATATGCTGGGAGCTATCTTGGGCGGCTTTCTATCAGGTTACATCGGAATTGAGGGGCTCTTCATTATATCCGGCTGCTTGCTGCTGGTTAATACGATTTGGGTTCGATTGAAGCTGTACAAAGTAACAACACCGCGGTTATTTCGCTAATCAGCTATTTGACCATCGCTAGTGCCAGTCCATCATAGGCAGGCAGACATGTGCTGATAAGGCGTTCATCCGTGGCGATCATCTCATTGAAGTGGCGCACAGCCAGGATGGCAGGACCATTTCTATCTGTATTTAAGGTCCGTCCACGGAGAAAAATATTATCACCCGCGATGATCGCTCCTGGATTGGCCAGCTTGATGGCATATTCCAAGTAGTTAGTGTAGTTCAACTTATCTGCGTCAATGAAAAAGAAATCGAACCTAGCGCCCTCTGCTTCCAATGCCTTCAGGCTTTCCATTGCGGGTCCTATTCTATACTCCGTAGTATCGCCAAAGCCTGCCAGCTCTAAATTACGGCGGGCAAGCTCGGCATAGTCGGCTCTCAGCTCTAGCGAAGTCAGTGTGCCACTTTCAGAGAAACCGCGGGACAAGCAAATTCCGCTGTAACCGCCAAGTGCGCCAATTTCCAAAATACGCTTAGAGCGAGACAGTCTAACTAGCATCGTGAGCAGTCTTCCATACCCCGGCTCGACAGACACCGGCGGCATGCCTGCTTGAACGATTGCTTCTTTTACTTGAAGCAGAATTTCGTCCTCGGTATAAAGTTGTTCACTGTATTCTTCTTGGGTAAGCATAAAGATTCTCCTTTAAGGATCCCCCGTTTGCTCATAGTAAGGGATGACGGGGAACATTTTATGATTTATGGAATGCCGGGCATTGTGAAGTGTCCCACATTCCCCTATACTTGTATGGATGCTTTAAAGGACGACAATGTCGTCTCTTCTTATTGTACTGGCTTTTTGTATTTATCTACAAGTTAAACGGAGTTGAGAGTATTTGAGCAAATTACAATTAATCGCTACTGCCCCTATGGGCTTAGAAGCTGTGGTAGCGCGCGAATTAAACGAACTGGGTTATGAGACCAAGGTCGAGAACGGACGAGTATTATTCAGCGGTGATTACATCGATATCTGTCGCTGTAACTTGTGGCTGCGTACATCTGACCGCGTATTGGTTAAAATGGGCCAATTCCCTGCTAAAACCTTTGACGAGTTGTTCGAAGGGGTTAAAGCTTTGCCTTGGGAAGACTGGATTCCAGAGAATGGAGAATTCCCGGTTGAAGGACGGTCCCATAAATCACAACTAACGAGTGTACCCGCTTGCCAAGGGATTGTCAAAAAAGCCATCGTCGAGAAGCTGAAGCTTTCGTATCATACAGACTGGTTCCCGGAGAACGGTCCTCGATATGTGATCGAAGTGATTTTATTAAATGACATCGCTTTGATCACATTAGATACCACAGGACCCGCGCTTCACAAACGGGGTTACCGCAGACATGCAACAGAGGCTCCGCTGAAGGAAACGATGGCTGCTGCACTTATCCAGCTTAGCCGCTGGAATGGCCATCGGCCGCTGTTCGATCCATGTTGTGGTTCGGGAACACTGTTAATTGAAGCTGCCATGATCGCTTGGAATATTGCACCAGGACTACGCCGCTCATTCCCATCTGAACATTGGCCAGTCATCCCAAAACATCTTTGGGAAGAGGCTCGCGAAGAAGCTTTCGATGCTGTGCGCGACGATTATCCTTTGCAATTAACGGGTACGGACATCGATCCTGAAGCAATTGAAATTGCTGAAGCCGCCGCTAAGAGTGCTGGACTGTCCGGTGAAATCACCTTCAAAGTGATGGCTGCCGCCAAAGCAAGACCTGAAGGAGAATATGGTTGTATCATTACCAACCCTCCCTATGGGGAACGGATCAGTAATGACAAAGAAGTGGAGAAGCTGACCCGCCAGTTTGGTGAAATGATGATATATCTGCCAACATGGTCATTTTTTGCGATCAGCCCTTACAAGGAATTCGAACAATTTTACGGTCGTAAGGCAGACAAACGCCGCAAACTGTATAACGGACGTATCGAGTGTCAATATTATCAATACTTGGGTCCACTTCCACCTAGAAATCCGAAATAATTAGGATCACCCTTGTTTTGAATGCAGAACGGACATCTACCTCGTATGAGGAGGGTGTCCGTTTTTCTCCGAGTATAAGACTGTTTTAGTTTAGCGCCTATAACTTTACGCTCATATATTTCTACGAGAAACGTTTATCATCTAAAAAAGACAACAACGTTGTTTATTCTGGTTTTATTTATTTTCTGTGTTAGGAGGTTTTATAATGTCTGGCTTTCCATCAAGTCGGAGCAGCACAACCGTAACAAGTACAATAGCTGCTGTGCTTCGCTCGCGATATATCGGTTATCTCCTTTTTCTTGGCATCATGCTGGCCAAGTTATTATTTCTGCATAGTGGGCTGCATGCTCCCAATATAGATATGAACCGGCAGGACAAGTGGATTGCTGTAGGTTCAGTCATGTTATTGTCTTTTTGGACCCTGTGGCTTCCCCGCCGGGGACAGACGATAGCGTTGTTAAGTATAAACTTGCTTCTGACGCTGCTTATTTATTCGGATATCGTCTATTATCGTTATTTTCAGGATTTTATCACGGTACCCGTATTGTTTCAGGCTGGACAGATGGATGCACTTGGTGGAAGTATCTTCGCCCTACTGCGTCCTTCCGATCTTTATTTGTTCGCTGACTGGCTTCTGCTTATTGCCTATGGAATCGGAATAGGGTTATACCACCGGAAAACCCATACATACTTGTCTAATGCCGCCCCTCGCCGTTCTGGGCAATCTCACTCTTATTCTCAAACCGGTTATTCCCGCCGCTCTTCACGCCTGAGCAGGACGCTAAAAAGAAGCGTGAATGGCATCGTTGCTCTGGCGCTAGGTTGCGTGCTAACCTTTGGACCTATACACACCTACGCTACTACCTGGGCTAAAGATCTATTCACTGGCAACTGGTGGAGTCTGGCGATGTATAACGTAACCGGACTAATCGGTTTTCACGGTTATGATATTTACTTATATGCTAAAGATCATCTAGGTCCGCAGCCCGAGCTTTCGCAAGAAGAAGCCACCTCAATGCAGCTCTGGTTCAATGAACAAAACACTGAGCAAAGTGCCAATAATGACAGCTTTGGAAAATACAGCGGAAGCAACATCGTTGTTATTCAAGCTGAAGCTTTTATGAACTTTGTAGTTGGACGCTCAATATCCGGCCAGGAGATCACGCCTAATCTGAACGCTCTAATCAAAGAAAACACCTATTTCAGCAACTACTACCATCAGACCTCACAAGGCCGAACTTCCGATGCGGATTTCACGTCCAACGCTTCCCTGTACCCGCTGGTCTCCGGCTCGGTATTTGTCCGTTACCCGGATCATCAGTTTGACACGCTGCCTGCTATTTTGAAATCAAAGGGCTACAGTACCAATGCTTTTCATGCGTATGAAGGCAGCTTCTGGAATCGGCAGATTATGTATAACGCGATGGGTTATGACCATTTTTATAACAAAAAAGACTATACAATAGACGAACCTCTAGGCTGGTCTCTGGGTGACAAATCCTTTTTGCGGCAATCCCTCGAAATTATGAACACTTCAGAAACGATACAGCAACCTTTTTATTCATTTTTGACTACACTATCCAGCCATCATCCTTATTCTCTCCCTGCAGATAAACAAGGGCTTGATACTGGAGAGTTCAAGGGCACGATCTTCGGAGATTATTTGCAGGCTGTTCACTATACGGATGAAGCTTTAGGGGAAATGGTCAAAGAGATGAAGCAGCGTGGGCTGTGGGATAATACCATTGTTGCTTTCTATGGAGATCATGATAATTCGATCCAGGAGACCTCTTATTACGAACAATTTCTTGGCAAAAGCCTTAGCGCACTCGATATGCAGCAAATAATGCATCAGGTTCCCTTGCTCATTCATCTGCCAGGCTCTAACGCCTCTGTCCTAGATTCAGCTCCAGCGGGTCAGTTGGATCTTACACCTTCCTTGCTCCATTTGCTGGGGATCTCACGTGATCCTTATTATCTCATGGGCAATAATCTGTTTAGCGGGCATGAGCGTCTTGTAACGCTGCGATCCGGCGCCTATGCCGATGCAAAGCTGTCTTATCTCCCCAGCGAAAATGGGCAATTTGCCAGCGGAACCTGTTATAGTCTCGAAAGCCGGGAAGCCGTTGACGTAGGGGAGTGCAGTATCGGGTATGAGACCAGCAAGCTCCGGCTACAGATCTCCGACGATATCATGAAATATGATGGAATCAAGAAGCTCAAGAACACACAATCTGCACCTTAAGCTTACATCCGGGTAAACGAAGAGACTGTCCCAAAAACTACCGAAGATAGCTGCTGCGATATCCTCTCTATGTTGGACATTTACCACTTGATCGTTGTTGGAAGCACGTTTGGTTTTCCGATACGTGAAGTATCTCACTAACGGACACAGCTGACCCTAAACGCAGCATTATCCGAGATTTGGAATGCTAACGGACTCCAGAGCAGCTATTAGCCTGAAAAACGCCGATATGAGCCTCTTTCTGAGGAATAGCGTCACTGGGGTCCGAAATCTTGCTTTAAAGGTTAAAAACAGGCAAATAACGTCATCTGAGTCCGTAACCCCTATGAGATGAGGAGATGAGGAGACGGTGGGATGATGGTGGGATGATGGTGGGATGATGGGTCGATGAGATGAGGAGACGGAGAAATGACGGGACGATGGACATGATTGAAGTAAGCCGCCAATGGCAAGAAAACGCAGAGCAGCGATCCTCCAAATAACAGGAGAATCGCTGCTCTGTTTACTTTTACTTATTCTGAGAATGAAGAGGGATCGACCCTATTATCTTAGTTGATAAGAACTCAGTATTATTTCTGAACGGAGGGCTGTTTGATAAAAGCTTCTGCTTTCTTCAACACTTCATCCTCCGTTGGAGCACTCACATAACGACCATTCACATAAACAAAAGCCCGTTTGCCACATGGACCGCAGTACGACTTGCAGCCGACCTTGATCTCAGCATCAGGTGCCATTTTTTGCAGCTTAGGGATAATACTTTTCAACTTCATGAAATTACATTCATCGCACACTTGTATTTCGTTAGCCATGGAGCAACCCTTCTTTGTGTTCGAAATTTACAGGCGAGTGTTTAGTGATCGCCGTGATTACCTTTAGAGGGATTCGTAATGACAAAACCTTCTTGTGGAAGATACAAATAATCAACGACCACGCCATCAAGGAGTGGTTGGCTCGGATCAAGAATAACATCGATTTCCTTATCTGTCGATACTACAACATCGTTCTCTTTAGGCGTGTCCAAGTCCAGTCCGTAGTGAGCATGATCACCGTGTGCATGTGTAATTGCTACGCGCAGCTTCAACTCGCTGTTTCCTTCAAGCTCCATTTGTTTCTTTATCACTTTAGCCGCATTACGGGTAATTTTGACCTTCATCTATATTCCATCTCCTAGTCCGAAAATTAAATACTCAATTACTTATTTTAAAGGTAAATGATATCTAAAAGCAACTATATTGGCTAATTAGCTCTGAAGTTCTTGTCGAAAATGTGCGGTGTTACCCTATTCACCCTGCTGAAGGGTGGGATATTTCCGTCCCATTCGTGACACGAACCAGCCCATCAGCAGCATGGTCACTCCAATATCATCGATCGGAATAAATGGCATGAAGTCCGGCAAGACCCAATAGAGCAGTACTGGAATTGTAAATAACAGCTTGTCCCCCATTGCTACTTTAGGGGAGCGGATGTATTGCCAGGAGCTACTGAAGATATGGGACCATTGTTTTAGTGACAGTATTTTTTTCAGTTTCATGGTGACCCTCCTCCCAAATAAAAAGGATACAGCCGCGGATAACGTGTAGTGACGACAGCGGCCATACCCTATGGTTTATTTTACGCAAGTTTACTGCAAATGTTTCATAATTATTTCACATTGGAAAGGAGCGTTGCCAATATAAGTCCTGTTTCCAGGGCCATATCTTCAAAATCTGCTAGTGGCAGCGGATTTTTGCCAATCCCAAGCTCCACAGTAAATCCAGGTTTGCGGAAGGTCTGAATAAACCAATCCTTATATCCGGCATCACTTCCAGTCAGCTCCACTGCCCGGTAACTGCTCGCAACTGCCAGCTGCGCGGCTAATTCGCGGCTCTCGGGAGGCTCATACCCGCGGTAGTTCCAATAAATCTCTCCTCCTTGGCTATGCAGAGACACTGCAGCTTCGCCAGGCGCTTTCTCAGCCAGGGCTGCCAGAGCAGCTGCTTCAGGCTCACTCAGCGGCTCAGGGCCGCTGTAATCCCGCGGTGAGGGCTGCTTTACTCCCCGACGTTCCCGCTCCTCTTCCCAATGAGCGGGAAATTGATCCCCAAGATCCACACCGCGGATGTTAGCTTTCCAATGCCGGAAGCTGCTTCGTCCACCATTCCATTTCATGAGGTCATCATAAAACGGATGGTCAGGCAAAACCCCTTCCTGAACCAGCTCCACGCCATCTGGATTAGCCATAGGCACAACCCATAATGTCCAGTTTTGGAACCAAACCTCAGGGTTGTGTCCATTCCATTCCAAGCCTTCAGCATAAGCTGCTGCATACTCCTCTATGAAGGACATCAAGCATGGCGAAGTCAGCCATTCATTGGCATGTAAAGCGGCGTTAACATGCAGATGACGAGTGCCGTTCCCGATCTTGAGTACATGGAGTGGCTTGCCGAGTACGCTCGTGCCTATTGTGGCTGCTTGTATAAACGGGTATTGGACAAGCAAGCTGGCAATGTCGCTCTCAACATCAGACGGACCATACTCCCCGCGCAGAAACACCACGCGGTCTGGAATCGGGGGTGGAATGACAAGTATTTTTCCAGGTGTACAGCAGCGCCCTGAGGTCACACCAGGGTTAAGCTTCTCCAAATCCTCTAAATTCACATTAAATAATGAGATTATCCGTTCTGGAGTGTCCCCTTCCTGCACAGCATACCTTTTACGCGGCGAAGATGGCAGAAATAAAACCTGGCCTGGGTATAAATAAGATTGTCTCCCAACCCATGGATTACCTTGAATAACATGCTTAGGAGTTAATCCATGTAGAGCGGCAATTCGGCTTACGGTATCTCCCCTGTTTGCAATATATTGTCGCATTAGGTCTCATCCTCTCGGCCTTAAATTGCTGATACAGCAATACAAAAACAGCGGCATACAGCACTTAACACTATTGTATGCAAGCGCCACTACCCGGCATGAAGGAGAAATGAATCACAAGAAAAAACAACGTCATCGCCCTTTATAGATGGCTACCATTTCTCATGAAAATAAGGATATTACAGTTCCACAGCATATAAATGCTTATATTTCAAAAAAACAGACCGGGAAATGTGCTTTCCCAGTCTGTTTTTCTTTTACACTCCCATAGAGTTTGTCCCTATTCAATTCAACATTGCTCCTGCTTATAACGTGGATACTTGCCACACTACTGGAGTACGTCTAATTTGTTCTCCAAGCCAGTCTCGCGCGATGCTTTGAAACATCTCAGCATCACCGCTGCAGAAGAACTGATGAATTGGACTTTCATCGCCAATGGACAGCTTGCCTTTGTCATATAAAATTGTGCTGATCTCACGAGCGGTCTCATCTGCAGAACTGATCAGCTTGACTCCCGATCCCATAGTCTCACCAATGGGTTCTACAAGAAATGGATAATGAGTGCATCCTAAAATTAAAGTATCGATGTTAGTGTCTTTAATGCCTTCTAGTGCCTCTTCTACGATATCGTAACTTTTCTCTGAGCGGAACTTGCCTTGCTCGACAAGTGGGACAAGCGCTGGACAGGCTTGACTTACAACCTCAACAAAAGGGGACAATTGCTTTAATGCGTTAGTATAAGCTCCGCTGTTGATGGTTCCTACCGTACCGATCACGCCGACATGTCCGCTTTTGGTTGCGCTAATTGCTGCGCGGGCTCCGGGATGAATCACCCCAATTACAGGGATGGAGACCTTCGCTGAGATATAATCGAGTGCCGCAGCTGTTGCGGTATTACAAGCGATAACGATCATTTTAGGATTAAACTGGATCAAATAATCTACAATTTGTTCAGTAAACAGTTGTACTTCCTCGGTCGAACGGGGTCCGTACGGAGCTCGGGCAGTATCTCCGAAATAAATGATCTTCTCCCGCGGGAGTTGCCTCATCACTTCTTTGACAACTGTTAACCCTCCCACACCTGAGTCTAATATTGCTATAGCTTGCTGCACGAACACACCGCTTCCTTCTACTTGTTTTGTGTAGCTTATGTAAGGTGAAAACAAAATGTACCTGGCTTTCAGCCCCAATTGCAGATATTACTCCTTTTGCCCTCTTAGTTCAAGACTAGTCTTCTTCCATCATTTAACAAGCGGGTGCAAACTAATTAAAAAAGCCACCCTCCGCCCAATGCGAAAAAGCGGCTCTATTATAAGAGAATGAGTACTCTTTTACCACTGAAACAGAGGATTTAAACCACGGTCCCATTATAGAATTTCTTTATCAACCTTGTCATCTTGAACGACTTCTTCAAGGCTAACTTCTTCGCTTACATCTTCACTAATAGTGGCCTCAACCAACTCAGTTTCCACTTCCAAAGTGGCAGCAGCCTCTTCAACAGCTTCAACAGCTTCTACAGCGTCAACTGCTTCTACAGCATCTTCTGTAGCAATACCGCTTACAGTTACTGTGATTTTTTCTTCTTCATCAACAGCATTCGCACATGATTTGCTCCATTCCCGAACTTCATGCACTACATGCCCAATCGAATCTTTTGCTTTGTCATAAATCTCAATGCTCTTGTCTCCGGCTTGAACGGCAATTTCTTGAACCTTCTCAATACCAGCGGCAGTTCCTTCCGCAATATCCTTGCGCAGCTCTTTACCTGGTTTAGGTGCGAACAGCAGTGCTGTTACCGATCCAACCACACTGCCGACTAAAGCGCCCCATAATAAGCCTTTGGTGTCCTTTTTCATCGTTTCATCTCTCCTTTAAATTCATTGCTCCCCGCTCTACCGGGCTAATGCCTATATCTGCTATATCATAAGCAGCAGGGGATTGTCTTGTGACTAATTATTATAACTTTTCAGAAGTTTTGTCTGTAACATTTTTGGGTACGATAGCGTAGCGGCAGCAATGGCCGCCCTCTGCCATACATTCATTACGTGTTACCTTAGCATCCAGCAGTTCTTCGAAAAGACTATGCTCACATTGGCAAGCCTTACGATACTGGGTAGCCACTTGGCGAATCGGGCAATTGTACTCCCTTATGACATATGAGCCATCCTCTTCGCGGTTCCATTCTGCCATATATCCACCGGCATTTTGGATGGAAGATAATTCGGCGACGCGTTCTTCCAAATTCCGCCGTTCCATCATCGGAGCATACTGAGCGAGCATCCGGCGGCGGCGTCCTTCAAATAATGTATTAACAGCATCCAGTCCACTGCCGTAATCCAATTCACGCAGAAGCTCCAAAGCCAAGTTGTGATAACTTTTTGGAAAATATTCTTCGGCTCTCTCCGTTAATGAGTACATATGTAAAGGCCGCCCCATCGCTTGCCGGACCACTTTTGTCTTTGCAAGCCCTTCTTGCTCCAGCTGAAGCACATGACGACGGACACCCATCTCTGTAATTCCCAATTCTTCTGCCAGCGCGCCGATGGTCAGTGTTCCTTTCGTCTTCAGGAGCGTCATAATCATTTGTCTTGTCGATCCGTTTTCCTGCCCCATCTTCATCATAAAGGAACCCCTCTCTTTCACGGCTATCGCCTATTCTATGTGATTCTATCCTATGTTATTATAGCGGTACGCTGGCTCCAAGCTCCTGGTCCAAATATTTCCGTACCTCAACGGCAAACTGCTCAAGTACTTCCGAAAGAATGGGGGTAAGTGGATGCAGATCACCTCTCTCCCAGGCATAATAATCCTGAACGAGTGGCTTACGCAGAGCAACTAATTCTATCAATCTTTCATAAATCTCACTTTGACCTAGCACTTTCTCTTCATGAATAATAGAAATTATATCCTCATAACTTCCAGCATCACGCATAATAAACCCGTCAATGAGACAGCTACCAACGTCTGTTACAACCTCTATTGCCAGATGGAGGCAGCGTTCTTGTATTAGTCCGGTTAATGTTGTACCCTCCCAGGAAGCTGCTACAGTCCGAAGACCAGCGGTAATATCAGGGATTTGAGCAAGAATGGTTTCGATTTGATTGCGGTTGACATAATACACAGCAATACCCCCATGTCGATAATAGTTAGAGAATCGTCCTAATCTCTACTTACCGCGTTTGCCACGGCGTTTCAGCCAGAAGAACATTACGAAACATGCTCCGAGAAAAACGACTAAATAAGTTAACGCTTCCATTGGATACTCAAGCTCACGCATTCCTGTCACCGCTTCCGGTATAAAATGATGATACTATATTCAAGCAGCAGCTTAAATTTCGTAATCTACAGCAATTGAGAGCTCTTTGACTTCATTAATGTGAGCAATAACCTCTTTATGAGCCGGGTGAACCTGATACGCCTGTAAATCCTCTAGAGAAGCCACTTCTGTGACTAGAGCAATATCAAAGGAACGATCGGAATGAATGATGTCAGCACCCACCTCGATGGAGAGAAGCTGCGGGATCTTGTCTTCCATATTACGCAGTACCGCTACCGTTGCTGCTACGCTTTCTTCGGACCGATCTTTTAATTTGAAAAACACAATATGTTTGATCATTCTATATCGCTCCCTAATGTAATATTGTAATTAGATATTAAAAATATATCATAAGCGTAGCTGTTCTGAAAGAAACTTAAACGGTGTTGTCAGAAATAGCAGCATTAACCATTGCCGATATACCAGAAAGTGTTGTAGTATATTTTTAAAAAATCGGAGGAATTATGCCTAATAACCAACAAGAAACTCATAATATCCAGGCGTGGTCTCTGATCAATCGCAAATACCTTGGACAAGGCGTTCGAGTCAAAAGATTTCGCCGTCCAAAGCGCAGCCAGATTAGAAACCGTGTGCTGCTTGCTGTATTGATGGCTAAGGATATCAAGCTGTCACGACTCGCAGAAGAGCTTGGTATATCCTCACGCAGTGTAAGCGCTTGGGTATACGAAGGTCGTATCCCTTCCAACAATAACATTGACAAGACCTGCCGCCTATTGGGGTACCCACCCCACATTCTGTTCAATGAAGCATTGATTCGTCAAAGCCCTATTGTATGTCAGCCTACACCCTCACGTTTTATGAAAAGAAGTATTACCAGTTCACCGCGCAGCAATGTTATCCTGACCGGACTTTGTATGGTTTACGATTTCTCAGTAACGGATGTAAGTATCTGGATAGGCGTCCATCCTGGAACATTTCGAAAATGGCTCCACAACAGCCATCTGCCGACCCCTGCTCTGCAGGAAAAAGCCGAAGCTTTCTTTCGGATTCCACGCCATATTCTATTTGCAGACTGCGGAACGCTCTAATACAATCCTCTCACAAAACACGTCTAACACAGCCCTTCTTCAAGAAATCATGAGAAGGGTTATTTGCCATACCTTTTTTTCTTAAAAAGAGGTCATACTACTGTGTGTAAATATATTGTGTAGTACTAAAGAACGGGTCAGGAGGCGCAAGATGAAACTTAACGGAATACTGTCAAAGGGCTATACCGATACTTGGAATGTGGCCCCTGGTGTCATTGGACTTCGCACTATGTTTGTAAATGTCGCATTAATTGGCCAGCCCTCTTCGGATTGGGTTCTTGTAGATACTGGTCTTAGCTCATATACAGGCAATATTATTGATTTTGCTACGGAGCATTATGATAAACCTCCGGTGGCAATTATCCTGACGCATGGGCATTTTGACCATATTGGGGGTGTAAAAAGGCTTGTTGAGGAATGGAATGTGCCTGTATATGCTCATCCGCTAGAACTACCTTTTCTGACAGGTAAAGAAGACTACCCTCCAGCCGATCCGGCCGTAGGCGGCGGGCTTATGAGCATGATTTCCCCTTTATTTTCACATCATGGCATTGACCTTGGTTCAGCCGTTCATCCCTTGCCGGAAGACAGGACTGTCCCTGGTGCGAAGGGCTGGGAATGGATCCATACCCCTGGACATAGTCCTGGACATATCTCCCTGTTCAGGCCTGAGGATAGAGTGCTGATCGCAGGTGATACGTTCCTTACGGTCAAACAGGAATCCGTATTTGCAGTGGCTACGCAGCATCAGGTGGTGCATGGCCCACCCTCTTATTTCACGACAGACTGGGAAGCTGCTGAGAAATCGGTCCGTACCCTCGCCTTGCTGAATCCACATCATGTTCTTTCGGGACATGGAGTACCTATGGAAGGTGAGGAGCTGTCCACTCAGCTTGCTCATTTATGCAAAAATTTCAAAGAAATGGCGCTACCGGGTCAAGGTAAATTTGTGTAAAAAAGGTACTCCTGATCAGCGCACAGAGGTCTAGGGAAAAAGTCCCTATAATTCATTTGATATAGCCAATTCACGGATATTCAACGAAATTATAGGGAGTTCCTCCCTTAATTATTTGTTTAGTGCAGATTTACGTGCGACTATATATCTCAGTATGTATTGATGTTTTTTTCCAAGCGGTCCACATAAAGTCTCCACACATGAGCCAGTCGAAATTATTTTCGAACCTGCAAAATGTTGTCTTAAATCTTCATCACTAAAAAAATGGGCGTATTTTCCCTCTTTGTATTCGTAGGTTCCCGGTTCCAAAAGTGTTCCACAGCCGTTGTTCGCATCCTCATCGGAAAAGCTGGTAAAATAGAGCAAGCCATCCGGCCGCAGCTGTTCCAGACAATTAGCTACGAGCCTGCGGCGATCCTCTTCGAGAAATAAATGCAATACGTCATAGCAGTAGACAGCATCAACCTGTACTTCAGAAATAGGATCTAATACGGAACCTGAGATAAAATGGCTCTTGGGGTCCCATTCTGCCGCCATCTTTAACGCGTCCTCGCTCAACTCAATGCCTAAGGTCTTAAACTCATCTGAGAACACCTTCGTATTTCTTCCGTATCCCGCACCTGGGACTAAAACTGATTTCACGTTATGTTGCCGGAATATATCCCTTGCTGCCTGAGCTGTAGGACTAGGTTCACTCCCCCAGATCATACCTTCCTGAGCAAATCTTCGATTCCAGTATTCGGACATAGATTAGACCTTCTTTTTAAATTTATTCGCTAATTTCATCGCAAGGAACTGAGGGATCAGGTTCAGCATACTAAAAAATATAAACGACCCTGTAGGTCCAAGTGGTTTGAAAAACGCCCCGTCCCAACCGCCTTCCCCTGACAAGTTGCTAATAAAATAATAAGAGACAAATGCAGAAACGATATTCCCAATGACTATAGCAATTATATTATTAGACCATTTTCCCAAAAAAGCTATTAGCGATGTTATGACGATCATCATTAAATAACCAACCATTGAACCATGATTGAAATCTTTATCCATCGCGAAATATACAAATGGAAAACAGTACACAATAATGATCAGGAGATTCAATCCTAATTTTCTCACTGCATCCCCTCCTCAGCTAGTATTTCACTCTATACCAATACTGATAAATCTCCTTAAAACCCAGCTTGTCATACAAAGCTGAAGCCCCCGCATTCGCTTGCACAACTTGTAGAAAGGAAGTTGTTGCTCCCTTTGCTCTACCCCAATTAAGCAACGCTAGCAGCAGCTGTTCCGCCATTCCCTTTCTACGATGAGCAGGGGAAGTGACAATATCATACAGACCCAAGTACCCGTTCTGAATCACACCAAGACCACAGGCGGCAGGAACACCCTGATTAAACAACAGGACATAACCCTGCTGCAAATGTGATGCAGACAACATTCTAGTTAAGGTTTCACGGTTCTTATCAGACAACCCGGTAAGCTCACTGAAGGCGTGCAGCCACTCTTCAGTTAAACTCTCCTGTATCTGAACCGTATAACGCAGATCGGGGCTCGCTAAGCCCCCCAGATCAAGAAGCCTTACAGATGAAGGCTCGGCAATTGTATAGCCACGCTCTGCAAGAATCTCATCAAGCTTTGCCGGCTGGATGTAGGGGGTTATTTTGAACACGGACTGTAGTCCAGCATGCTCATAATACCGCTCCGCAAGCTTGATTTGTTCTGCGAGTTCAACCTGAGAGCTGTCAGCCCCGTATAATGGATTGACCGAATTGGCCCTTTTTGTATAACCAGCTGCCGAACGTAGAATCCAGCCCTGCAGGAGTACACTTTGCTCCGCCGGCCAAGTATTAAGTGTGATTTCTTCTACGAATTTATACAGCTTAATCCGCTCCTTTTGAAGCACGTTTATTACGCATCGCAGGCAGTAATTTCACAGCCCCCTCCCCTTGGGAGGTAAAATAGTCATATTCGGGAGACTCTTTGCCATAGAGAGCTATCTTCCCCTCACCGTTATAATGAACACCCCAACCAAAACGCTTTGGCAGCAGTGAAGCCCTTAGACAAGGATGATTTTTGGAAAATAGTTCGTTCCATATTTCTTCCTTACGGGCCAAACGTTCTTCCTGTGGAATTTGTTTATGGCGCACATGAACCTCGTACAGAAGTTCTTCATGATTGTATTTGTAGGGCTCATTAATTAACAGTTCATATTGAATCACATGTGCAGGCGGGAGCGTTCGGCAAGACATCGGAGGAACTCCTATTTCCTCAGGGCAGTCCTCTGCTACACGAATAAAAGTATCGGTATAGCTCATTTGCATCACCTCCATCTTAAATAGAAATATATTCCTTCTATGATAAATCATTTTCCTATTCTAAGCATAGCCGAATTTTCTGAAGCCCATGATGGATGAACAGCAAAAACGGCCAATCCTCTAAACTACGGAGGATTGGCCGTTCTCATTTACCAACTCGACTTGGTAATACCCGGAATCTGACCTTTATGCGCCAATTCGCGGAAAACAATTCGGGAAACATTAAATTTCCGCAAATAGCCTCGAGGTCTGCCAGACACTTTGCATCTATTTTTTTGACGAGTTGCGGAGGAATCACGTGGCAGCTTTTGCAAAGCCATATAGTCCCCTTGTTCCTTTAGTTCTTTTCTTTTAACAGCGTATTTGGCAACTAGTGCTTGTCTCATCAATTCTTTCACAACTTTAGATTTCTTGGCCATAGTTCGTTCTCCTTCCATCCTTTAAATCTACTCGTTCAATGCACTCTTCAAGGCTTCCAGGTTCTTACACATGATTCCTAAATAGTCCAGGTTTTGACTGCGATCTTCCTCTGTTAATCCTTCAATTGGGTTTAGAACGGCTGCTTTGGCACCAATCTCTTTTGCTATTGTGTCTGCCACACTGGAGGATACAAGTGTCTCGAAGAAAATCGTCTTCACTTTATGCTCTTTCGCAAACTCCACAATCTTACTCATATTTGCGGCAGAAGGCTCCTGCTCCGGAGATAGTCCGGCAATCGGGACCTGAGTTAATCCATACTGCTTGGCAAGGTATCCAAAAGCCGCATGCTGAGTGATAAAATCCTTGCGTTTAGTATCCTTAAGACCGTCCTTAAATTCTTGATCCAGTTGCTCCAGCTTAGCTACATAAGCATCTGCATTTGTCTTAAAATCCTCGGCATGTTCAGGCGAGGCAGCAGCTAAAGCTGCTTCAATGTTACGCACTTCTTGAATGGCTAGTGCAGGATTGAGCCACACATGCGGATCTAATCCACCGTGATCATGCGAATGCTCTTCATGAGCATGTTCCCCTTCTTCATGATTATGCTCTCCTTCTTCATGAGCATGTTCCCCTTCTTCATGGTGGTGGTCAGCTTCTTCCTCTTCCGTGCCTTCCATGATGTCCAGACCCTTGCTCGCTTCTACAGTAATTAACGGAGTACCAGATACACTTTCCAGCACCTGATCTACCCAGCCTTCCATTCCTGCGCCATTATAGATCAGCATATCCGCATCTGAGATTTCTGCCATATCTTGTGCAGTCGGTTCCCAATCATGGGGTTCGATTCCTGCCGGTATGAGTGCTTCCACGTCCGCCAGATCTCCTGCCACATTTTTGGTAAACTCGTAAATTGGATAGAAACTTACTTTAATATTTAATTTAGATGACTCCGGAAGGGCTGTAGCTTCTGCGGCTCCAGAAGCATTCGTAGTAGTAGAAGAATTAACAGCATTATTACCGCATCCGGCGGCAATAAGTAACGCGGACAGGGACAAAATGGCTAAATGATGGATTCTAAATTTCATTGAGAGGTGTAACTCCTTTTCTGGAAATAGTTTTATGAATTCGCCGACGATTTCTTAGTCGGATCAGCTTCTGTACCAAAATTGCGATTAATAAAAACGATAGCAGTATAAGAGCAATCGTCCCACCAGGCGGTGTATTGATGTAATACGAGGCACTTAGGCCACTAAAAACGCCGAGTAACCCTACGCCGATTGAGATCAATATAGCTGTCGTAAAACCAGACGCTATACGCAAAGCAATCGAAGCTGGCAAAACAATAAGCGCTGAGACTAACAGCACTCCAACAACTGGCATCGCAGCAGCTACTGTCATTCCAGTTAGTACAGCAAACGAAAATGATAACCAGCCCACATGAACTCCACTGATACTAGCGGTCTCTTCATCAAAGGTCAGATTATATAAGGATCTGCGTAACACAATAAAATAGATCAGACCGATTACAGCAACCACAGCGATAATCTTTAATTGAGTGTCGCTGACCGCAACGATGGAACCAAACAGATAGGAACTGAAGCTTTTACTTAAATTCTGCTTTAAGCTCATAAGTACAACCGCCAATGCTAATCCAGAGGTCATAATAATAGCTACCGGAAGCTCACTATATGTACGATAAGAACGTCGAAGCTGTTCGATGACAATACCACCGAGAATCGCCACCATGAAACCACTTAGTGCCGGATTAAGCTGTAGTATTGAGCCTAGTGCCACTCCTGCAAGCGAAACATGAGAGAGGGTATCCGCCATTAGGACCTGACGGCGAAGCATGAGATATACTCCGAGCAGCGGACCGATAATGCCAATTAAACCACCGGCCCAAAATGCACGTTGCATGAATTCGTAACTAAACATTGCCAACCCTCATTCTCCTTTCGTTCCAGGCTGATCAACGTATCCAGATAGGAGCTGGTCTCTTCCAGGCCATGCGTCACCATGATTACGGTCCGGCCGTGTTCACTGACATCATGGCGCATCAGCTTATAGAACCCAATGCGACTGTCCAGATCCATCCCCGTAGTAGGTTCATCGAGAACCAATATCTGCGGCTGTTGTGCCAATGCTCGAGCGATGCAAATCCGCTGCTTCTGGCCGCCTGACAGTTCTCCTATCTTCCGGTCTCGCAAATGCCACATATCCACCTGCTTTAAACTTCGCTCGACGATCTCATCATGCTCAGGTGTAAAGCGTCTAAATAATCCCAGCCTTGGATAACAACCCGAGCGAACCAGTTCGATCACTTTACTTGGGAACCCTGCGTTAAAAGAAGCTACCTGCTGTGGAACATAGCCGATAACCATCTTTCCGTTATCTGATAACTCTTTATTCAACTGAACCGTTCCACTCCATGGACGAAGCAGGCCGAGCATTAGCTTCAGCAGGGTGGTTTTAGCAGCACCATTGGGTCCCGTTATACCAATAAACTGTCCGGTATGAATATCTAATGAAATATCATCAAGAACAGGTTCATCCCCATACCCGAACACTACATTCCGCATGGATGATAGGATCATCATGCCTCGCCTCCCTTCTGACTGTTGTTATGTCCACCTCAGATTAAATCGTAAGTTTTACGATTTAACAAATCTGATGATATCGTAATCATTACGATTTGTAAACCCAAAACTAAAAATTAATCGTAATAATAACTATTAGGCCTCTTTTGCATACAACAAAAATCCGGAATCCCACCTTCTGGATTCCGGATTTCCACCGTTAATTTACTAAGTATCTATTCCTCAGCAGCCGCAAGGAGTTCTTCAACAGGCCACGGAAGTGGATTGTTAAACTTTGTCCAATCCTGCTTCAGCTCCTCCGCTGTCAGCAGACATCTGTCCAATCTGGCTTCGAGTTGTGCCTGATCTATATTTACACCGATAAATACGACTTCATTTATTCTATCGCCCCACTGCTCGTCCCATTTCGCCCGCAGCTCAGGTTCGTTTTCCAGCACCTCCAGCTGATGATCCTTAGGCATTGTAGCCAACCAGTAACCAGCAGGACCGAACTGAATGGAAGGTCCTGCCTGACTTATAGTAGCTGCAAGATCGCCTTTTGCCGCTACCCATACCACCCCTTTTGCCCGAACGACCTCTTCCGGCCAGTTGCTAAAGAAAAAACTTAATCTTTGCGGGTGGAACGGTGTTCTCCGGCGATAGACGAAAGAAGAAATCCCGTATTCCTCCGTCTCAGGGGTATGGGTTTCTTTATTCAGCTCCGCGATCCAACCAGAGGATAAGCTTGTTTTCTCAAAATCAAACAATCCGGTATTAAGAATCTCCTTCGGATCTACTACGCCGTTAATTGTACGGATCAGCTTAGCAGACGGCTGGAGTTTACGCAGCACAGCTTCAAGCTTGTTGAGTTCATCTTCTTTCAACAGATCGCACTTATTAAGCAGCAAGACATCACAAGTTTCGATCTGATCAATAAGCAGATCCACAATATCGCGGAAATCCCCTTCGCCAGCCGTTTGGTTGCGGTCCATCAGACTATCACCTGAGGAGAAGTCATGCCAGAAACGCCCAGCATCCACAACAGTCACCATCGTGTCTAATTGAGCCAGCGAAGTCAGATCAATATCCAACTCGGGATTGGCATAGGTAAAGGTCTGTGCCACTGGTACAGGTTCGCTAATGCCTGAGGATTCAATCAGGATGTAATCAAATCGCCCTTCCGCAGCCAGTTTTTGTACTTCGACAATCAAATCATCACGAAGTGTACAACAGATGCAACCATTGGACATCTCAACCAATTTCTCTTCAGTTCTAGAAAGCGTATTTCCGGACTTCACCAGATTCGCATCCACATTCACTTCACTCATGTCATTTACAATAACAGCTACTTTAAGCCCGTCACGGTTGTGCAAAATATGATTCAGCAGCGTTGTTTTCCCAGAGCCCAAATATCCACTGAGCACGGTAACAGGGAGCTTTTTCATCTATACCACTCCTATCGTTTATAAAATCAAGATTAAAAGCCTCCGCCCTTAACGGGTTTCGCGATGTAAGGTTACTCTTTTTAGGCGTGGACAATATTTTTTCATTTCCATACGCCCTGGATGATTTCGTTTATTCTTGGTAGTGGTATAGTTGCGATCTCCTGTCTCCGTACATGCCAAAGTAATGATTACTCTCATCGTTTCCATCTCCTTTTGATTAAATCGTAATAATTACGATTAACACATCGTACACGGTTTATTCACAATCTGTCAACTATGATCTTGTAAAAATTTCAACTCTCTTAATTTTGTGGTCTTTCTGGTGGACAAATTACGTATAGATGGAATTATAAAAAATATGATTCTTGTAATTCCTAGAGAATCAGGCAGGAGTGGAGATCATGAAGATACCAGTAATTATTTTGAGTGGGTTTCTGGGGAGCGGGAAGACAACTCTGCTGTTGTCCCTGCTGAAAGAGAGCAAGGTAAGAGGGCTGAATCCAGGAGTAGTAATGAATGAACTGGGCAAACGAGATGTGGACGGGTATATTTTGCAAGAGCATACCGGTACAGCTGTAACTAAACTGCTGGACGGATGCGTATGTTGTAGTCGCAAAGAGGATTTGGCAGATAGCCTGATGGTGCTGCTGAGAGGACGTCCAGATGCCATTTATATGGAGTTGACCGGCGTCGCCGATCCTGAAGAAATCGCCAAAACGCTGCAGGAAACCCCTCTACAGGATCTGGTGGAGCTGCACTATACTATCACTCTGTTAGATGCGGAAAATGCTCTGGAATATAACAGCAGACTCTCCTCTGACAAACAGCTCGTTCGAACCCTGCGTAAGCAGCTCTCCACAGCTGATCTTATTGTCGTTAATAAAAGTGATCTCGTAGAACCGGAAACCTTATGGCGAATTGAAAAAGGAGTTCGTAAACAAAATACGGAGGCTGAAATTGTGTACACCCATTACAGTGAAATCAACCTCTCTCCGATATTGTCAGGAATTATCCCACGTAAAATCATAGCTCCGGCTCCACAACGAGCGCCTCAAACCTTCAAAGGAGCATCACTGAAACAAATGCATTCAGAGCATGGGGGAACCGCTGTAAAAGAGCTGCATGAGGAGCAGCATGCTTCTTTCTCGCAGGTAACAGCCATCACGTTAACCATTCCGCAGGTAAGGACAACCATGCCTTCTAAAGAACGCCTAGAGGCCTTCTTCCAAGAATGGGGTGACAACCTATTACGTGCCAAGGGGCATATTCTTTTGTCCGAACAGGAGCCGGTTCAGCTTGTTCAATATGCGGGGATGCGTACTACCTGGGAAGCCTCTCGTTATCCTGGTATGCCTTATGTGGTGTTCATCGGGATGAATATAGATGAAGAACAGCTGGCAGATCGGTGGTCCGCCTTATTCGAGTTTTGACTACCTTTTCACCATTAAAAATACTGCCGTTGCTCCTCCCGATCTCGTTCCTGATTATCATTGGTTTTGTATGGCTGCCGAATCATCTGGAGCTGCTGGATAATGCGTACATCGACACCTTCAAAACCGCTTTTATCGGCATATTACTGGAAGCCTTGCCGTTTGTATTAGCAGGAGCATTGTTATCTTCACTGCTTCGCGTCTTTATCCCGGATGAAATGATTTCCCGGTGGATTCCGCGGCGACCTCTTCCGGCCATTCTGTTCGCATGTCTGCTCGGAATTATTTTTCCGGTCTGCGAATGTGGAATGATCCCGCTCGTCCGCCGGCTTATCCATAAAGGTATGCCTGTTTACGTGGCTATCGTGTTTATTTTGTCCGGACCGATCCTAAATCCTGTTGTCTATGGGGCAACCATGACAGCATTTCGCAGCCACTCGGAGCTGGCCTATGCCCGTATGGGTCTGGCTTTTGCTGTAGCCTGTCTCATAGGCTTGATAATCTACGCAACGGTCAAAAAATCTCCCATCCGCCTAAATGTTCAGCGTGAAACGGGGGAAGCTCATCAGAATAATTCTCGTGGGGGAAAAATAGCCGCTGTTTTCGTCCATACCTCAGATGAGTTTTTTGAGATGGGAAAATATTTAATGATCGGCTGCTTATTAACCGCTGGCATTCAGACATTTATGGTTCAAGACAGTCTGGCTGCGATCGGAGCTAAACCGCTGGGTTCATATTTTTTCATGATGGGACTAGCATTTGTACTTTCGCTCTGCTCCACCTCAGATGCCTTTGTAGCTTCCACCTTCGTACATTCTTTTCCATCGGGGGCTCTGCTCGCTTTTATGGTATTCGGACCCATGCTGGATTTCAAAAATTCATTGATGTTGCTCTCACTGTTTAAGACCAAATTCGCTCTTTATTTGTTCTTTCTGATCTTCGCAAGCGTGTTTATTGGGGCGGTATTCATGTCCTTGTGGATGTAATTCATAGAAATGGTAAGCTGTTGCTTACAACATGGGTAGGAGGATAGAGCATGAATGACTCTCGTAGCATCCGGTTTCACTATTTGTTAAGGGCGGTCATTCTGCTCGCTTTCGCCCTCTATATCGGGCATCTGGTACAGCAGGACGCTTTGCATTATTATGTAGCTCCTAAACTGGCACGCTGGGTTCAATTATGCCCAATCCCGCTAACACTTATGGCGCTCAGTCTGGCCGTACAGGCTTTATTTGGCAAAGGCAGTGTTCTCTGTGACTGCGAGCATCGGCTCCCACATTCTTTTTTCAAAAGTACAGCGCTATATGGATTATTCCTTTTTCCACTGCTGCTTGGATTTCTTCTTCCGGATCGCGCTTTAGGAAGTATGGCTGCCGCTAAAAAAGGAATCTCCCTATCCTCCTTGCCCACTGAAGCTAAAAATTCCGCGAGATTCGAGTCCATTGATCCTTACCATGAGGAGCTTACTGAGCTGGCCAAGATCCTTTATGCACAACCTGTGGTCCCAGTTTATTCAGCGATTTTCTCCGAAACCTTAGGTGCGCTTGACCTGTACAAACAACAATTTGCAGGCAAAGAAATTACTATTTCCGGCTTTTTATATCGTGATCAAGGTGAACATTCAGAGAATTCTTTTGCCATAGGTAGATTTCTGGTCCAATGCTGTACTGCCGATGCTACACCTTTTGGGATATTAGTGGATTCGGGCACACTAAAAAGCCCGCCTACCGATACCTGGATAGAGGTCCGGGGCAAGCTTCAAGTTGTTCCCTATAAAGGTCAAGAAATTATGCAAATTAGTGCAGAGTCTATTACACCTGTCAAACAACCCGCAACACCTTACATCTACACCAGTCCTGACTCTATCACCGCATGGAAGGAGCTAGAAGGCTCAACTAAGATTACTAAATAATCGCATCTAGCTCATCCTCATCATGCTCAGACATATTAGGATTAAATACTTCTACCATAATACGAGCTGGAATACAGATAATTTGCTGTTTGGGTCTTGAGATGAACCCCATTTCCAAAGCAATTCTTAAGGGAGCATCAGAATAGGTCATTTGGATTCCATAATCAAACACCTTTAGCGTATTGTGGCCGAATTTCGTTTGAATATCTATAATTTGTTCTTCTTTAGTCAAAGAAACGGTTTTGTACTCTTTACCGTCCACCGTAATTATAGCTTTCAAATCCCCTTGCTGATATTGCTCATTGCTGCTGTCCCACCACTTCATGCCATAAATCAAGCCCGCAGCTAACAAGGCTATCACAATAATTAAAATATCCCCGCGCTTCATTGTTAACAAGGTAAGAATCCTTTCATGACAAATAATATACGTAATGATTACGATTAATATCAATATATTAATCATAACCCTATTTGTCAATGATGCTCACCTAAACGAATTTGGGCAGACCATTCTCTTAATACCCGGTCGAGCTCTTTTATCGAGATGGGTTTAGAAATGAAATCCTGCATTCCAGCACTAAGACACATCATCTTATCTTCATCTCTTGCAAAGGCTGTAGCCGCAATGATGATTGGAGTCAGTCCAAGCTTCTCACGTATGATTCCCGTTGCTTCTATTCCATCCATAATAGGCATCTGAATATCCATAAATACCAAATCATAATGATTGGAAAGCACGGCCCGAACCGCTTCCTCACCATTTAAAGCGAGGTCAGGAACATATCCCCTCTTTTTCAGATAAGCCTGCATAAGCTGCTGATTCACAGGATGATCTTCCGCAATAAGAATGGACATCGGTCCATACTCACCGGCAGTTAACTCTTTAACAGCAGATTTATCATTTCTGACCACATCTGTTGAGGCGTTGACGGTCACTTTCTGATCCCATTCCTCTTTGGGTAGAGAGACCTCCACTGTAAAATAAAACTCCGAGCCTTCATCCTCACAGCTATTGACACCGATAGATCCGCCAAGAAGCTCGGCCAGCTTTTTACTTATGGCAAGTCCAAGCCCTGTTCCGCCATATTTACGATTGATCGACGGATGCAATTGCGAGAAGGATTGAAATAATAGACCTTGGCTGGAAACTGGAATCCCCAACCCTGTATCTTTTACGATAAATTTCACGATAAGATTTCCGGATGCCTCTGAGGCTTCTAACATAACAGAGATACTGATTTCACCTGTCTCCGTAAATTTCACTGCGTTCCCAACCAGATTTACGAGAATTTGACGCAATCTCGCCCCATCAGTCATGATGACGGCTGGAAGCTCAGGAGATAACTCGCTAGTAAGTAAAAGCCCTTTCTCCTTAACCTTCGGATAAAACAGTTCACAAACGTTCTGTATCACTTCATGCAAATCCACCATTTGCAGTTCAAGCGTCATCATGCCTGCTTCAATTTTGCTGAAATCCAGCACTTCATTCAGAATATGAAGCAATGCCTCTCCGCTTTTGTTAATGATCTGTGTGTAGTAGCTTTGCTCTTCATCCAGCTCCGTCCCAGATAAAAGATCAGCCATCCCAATAATACCGTTCATAGGCGTACGCAGCTCATGGCTCATGATCGCTAGGAACTCCGATTTTGCCCGGTCCGCTTCCTCGGCAGACTCCTTCGCCCGCACAATCTCCTTCTCCTCCGTGATATCACGAAAGACGACAACCGCCCCAATCCGTTCATCACCATCAAACAGTGGGGTCATTCGATATCTGACTAAAAAGCTTGAACCATCCTGCCTCCAAAACACACCCTCCCTATCTTCAATAGTGAGATTATTGGAGCGCGAAGGAAGCAGCGTCTTCTGAATTCCTGTAAAAGACTCGTTATCCAGCCAGGTCTGGTGAATCGCATGAAATTTGCTGTTTCCCCACTCAGTAGGATCGAAACCCAACATAGTAATGGCTGCTGGATTAATGAACATCGTGTTGCCTTCAAGGTTCATCCCAAATATGCCCTCAGAGACCGAATTCAAGATCAAGGCATACTCGTTACTTAATTTCTGTATTTCTTCAAAATGACGCGTACGTTCCCCAATGTCGCGGGTTACACAGACAAGCTCCTGATTCCCGCAGGTCTCAGAGTAAATATACCGCAGTGTCGTTTCTGTCCAAATACAGGTTCCGTCTTTGCAAATAAACCGGAGAATAACAGGCTCAAGCTTCTTCCCTTCCATACAATTGCTGAGATATGAAGTTAATTTGATTCTGTCCTCCGGATGTATGTAATCAATCCCTCTAGTTCCGTACATTTCTTCTGGTGCATAGCCAAACATAGTCTGGCAGATGGGTGAGGCATACAGATAGGTAAAGCTCCCGTCCGCTGCATTACGTGAAATGAAGTCCATAGAATTTTCTGAGATCAGACGATAGTTCTGCTCACTTTCCCGCAGTTGTTCTTCCATTCGTTGACGTTCGGTGACATCCTGGGCTATCCCGCTGATTTGCAGCAGTCTTCCTTCTTCATCCGTAATCACTTCCCAGTGCGCATCCAGAAACTTCAGCTCTCCATCCGCACTATGAATACGGACCGTTGCTTCGCCATTAGTCCCATTCTCCATGGATTGATGTACTAACCGTTCAAGTCTGATGAAATCGTCAGGATCAATGCAAGCAAAAACACGTCTGTAATCAAAATAAGAATGATTGCTCTCATCTTCCAAAAAGCCAAAAATATTACGCATCTCTCTGGAAACCGTCAGGCGTGATTTTGTCATGTCCCATTCCCAGGATCCCATCTTCGCAAGGTGTTGAGCTTTAGCCAGCATATCCTCGTATTTCTTGCGCTGAGTAATATCGCGACCAATGGTTAATATCTGTTTAACGGTCCCCTGCTCATCACGTACCACTTGGGAAGAACTCTCGATCCACAAATAATGTCCATCTTTATGACGGGCTCTACGAGTAAATACGTCCGTATCGGAATATATCTTACCTTGTTCAATCATCTCTAGAGCATCATCTACGTGATAATACTCGGGTCTTTTGGTACCTATCATTTCTTGTGCAGAATAACCTAACAGCAGCTCCACTGAGGGAGATACGTAATGCAGTGTCCCGTCAGGATCACCAAAAGAAATCATATCCGGTGTATTTTTCGTAATCAAATTATATAACTGCTCATCTTCCTGAATCTTTTGTTCAGCAAGTTTTCGGTCAGTGATATCCGTTAACTCAGAAATCAGGACACAGGGTTCACTAGAATTCTCCTGATAGATTAAAAATATATGTTGGGCTACCCAGATGATATCGCCATCCTTACGCAAGAACCGCCGTTCTTTCTCCAATGCAGTCCCAGGCTCAGCTAGCAAATCGTTCAGGATAACGGAATGATCGTTATTAGTTGTGTCTTCCGGATACACAAGATCCAGATAATTTATATTCAAAAGATCTTCTTCTGCATAACCAAACATTTGGCATAGCGCAGGATTCGATTGTAATAACGTCCCGTCCTTCGGAGAGACTACCGCAATCCCGATAGAAGACCGTAAGTATAGCTGTTTAAAAAGAAAATCAGACACCTGTAAGCCTCCTCTTTTGAAAATGGGGGACTATATTAACAAACTTGTAATAATTTCAGTATACCTTTTTTTCGGTAAATAAGCTTGATAGTTGAGTCCTAAATGATAGACTGGTAAATTTCGCAGTAAAACTCCGCAAAAATAAACAGCAAGTCTCCCTCTGAAAAGGAAACTTGCCGTGTGTGCATGTTACAACTCTAAAGTCCTATTCTATTATCAAATTTTCCAGTTGAAGCTTCTTAATTTTCTTACGGATAGGTGCACCAAGAATTAAAAAAACAAGACCTAACAAAATCAACATTCCGCCCATTATTACGTTTACCATACTGAGATTCTGTGATGAAAAAGAATAATTTATTACACCAATCATCACATTAAATAGACCTAAAATCAACTCTAGCCACATTACAGATTTCCATAACCTGTTGATTCGCTTATAGTGTTTTATTCTGGATTCCAGATCTGTGTAAATATCAAATGGACCTTCCACTGACTTCTTTCTAAGGTAAACCCAGCGCATGTAAGTACTAACACAATCTATACCGTTTTCCTCTAAAAACTTGAGATATTTGATGCTATCCGGATGATCCGGCAAGTTATCTAAAAGCTCAATTCTATACGTGTACTCATTATTGGGAGTCTCTGTAAACACATATTTGCACCAGGATAATTCTGATAGAGCCATCCCCTTCGCAGACATTTCATTAAGCCACTTTTCTTCCTTCTCATAATCCCAAATCAGCTTGCGAACCACATGTTTCATTTGGACTCACCTCCAGCTATTCTCTTACCATTGGCTATCAATTCTTCCAGACGGATAATCTCTCCCTGAATCACTGACTTTCCTAAGCCGGTAATTTCATATTCTTTTCTGCGGGAACCTTGCTCTCCTTCCACTGCTTTTATCCAGCCTTTTTCCAGTAAAGTGTTAAGTGCTCCGTATAAAGTGCCCGCGCCGAGATCAACCCGACCGTTACTTAAGTCCTTCACATTCTGCATAATTGCGTATCCGTGCATTGCTGTATATAGAGACAATAAGATATAAAATACAGCTTCAGTTAATGCGCCTCTTTCTGTGCTTTCAGGCATCCTTTCATCCCCATTCTATTACTGTTGTCGATATATCGGCTTCCGTAATACCATTATTACGGAAGCCGATATAATTGTCAATACAAAAACACCCATTTTTTTCATCGCAGCGATCATGAGCGCAACAAGAAAACGCCTAGCAATTAACTTAGGACGGATTTTGGAGCGTTGCTATTTGACGGATAGATGGTCTCCGCATGAATGCTGCTGATTAGATGGACGCTGTTTATTTGCACGAAAACTAATTTATTTGCATGTATGCTGCTCATCTGGATGTCCACCACTCAGCAGCTAGTTACTCCCACCGTGGCAACTATTCCTTCCTCATTATGATGTATCGAACTCAAATGCAGCTATTTCCGAAAAATAGCGTGTTTTAGCTTACGTTCGGACTCAGATGCAGCTATTCGTCACCAAACACTCGCTTTTCACACGATTCCTTAGCAATAAGCACTATGCAGTCCGAAACCCCTGTAAAATGTGCCAAATATCAATAATAACGGCCATACGGTCCGTTAGCAGACACTACACTTAGCAGACACTACAGTCCGTTAGCAGACACTATTCAATAAGCTTTCGTGACGGGGTAATAGTCCAATCAACGCTCTGAATATATAGGTACTCCCCCACAAGATTCGCCTTTGATACTTTGATGTTCTAAACAAATTTACCGTTTCAACCATCTGATTATGGCGGACAATGTTCGTACATATACTAAAACTACACAAGTGTATACAAAAAAATAGGCCAGATAAGATATGTAAAAAAAGAACATACCCAACCTGACCTATTCTTTATTTTGTTCTGCATAGTTTTTTATGGTCTCTCTTTTGAGGCATTTTCAACCATGACACCTAGTACATTTTTAAACGTTTGAAGATCCTGTTCGGAAATATTGGTGATCGTATCATCTTTAAACTTTTCGGCAACTGGCAGTAAATCGAGATAGATCTGTACTCCCTTATCTGACAATTCCAACTGCTTGACTCGCTTATCCGCATGGGTGCCAGAGCGATGCAAGAAACCCTCAGATTCTAGTTTTTGAAGCAGCCTGACTACGCTGGGCTCTTTTATAGACATTTTATCTGCTAGTTCTCTCTGGGTAATGGATTCACTGGTATAGATGTAATACATCGCAATCCATTGGCTCCGGGTCATATTATACGGCCGAAATTCCTTTTCCAAGGCTTCCGCGAATATTTTTGCACTACGGTTTGCAATAAAGGCCATACAGTCATCTAAATTAAACAATGTTTACACCAACCAATCCCAACTGTTTTATCTTAAAATAATCAACTCTTTTCTAATTTATTATAGCAAAATATATTAAGGAAGCTGAACATACTTTTCAAGCGATCAAATAGTTTATTTATTTAGGCTGCAGTAGGGGATCCGTCTCCCGAGATACATAGAACATCTTATCCTTGATGCAACGCCCCAATTCCTAAACCGAATGCAGCTTCATGAATTACTTCCCCAGTAGTTGGATGGGCAAAGATTGTCTGTGTAATCTGTTGTTCCGTAAGCCCATTGGCAATCGCAAGTGTGAGACTACTAATCAGAGAAGACGCATCGGGACCAATGATAGACCCTCCCACAATCTTTCCGGAGCCATTATCTTTGATTAATTTGATAAAACCTTCCGGTTCATTCATAGTCAATGCTTTTCCATTACTTGCAAAAGATGCCTTACTCACACGATAGTCCAGCCCATTCTCCTTACATTCATCTTCCAACAGCCCGACGCTGGCAATCTCAGGAGAGGTGAAAATTACATTCGGTACTGCGGAATAATGCATATCTTGGGATTCGCCGAGTAAGGTGTTTACAGCTGTAATGCCCTGATGTGAAGCAACATGAGCAAGCTGTACAATGTTGGTTACATCGCCAATCGCAAACACGTTCTCTACATTCGTACGCATTTGATTATCAACGGCAATACCTTTACCACGTACATTTAGTTGAATACCTGCTTTTTCGATATCCAGACCCTCTAGGTTAGGCTCGCGTCCAATAGCGACCAATACTTTATCACTAACAAGCAGATGCTCACCCTCACTATTCTCATAGGTTACAATCGCCTGACCATCATCCGCACGTTGGATTTTAGAAACCTTGGAGTTGGTGTGAATATGAATCCCAGCCTGCTGTGCTAAACACATAATTTCTACCGAAATATCACTGTCCAGCATTGTAAGCAGACGATCCATAAATTCTACAACATGAACTTCAACTCCTAAGTTACGGTAAATGAAGGCGAATTCCATGCCGATAACCCCGCCACCGATGATAGTTATCACCTTTGGTAACTCATCGCAGGCGAGCGCTTCAGTACTGTTCATTACAAATGGCAGATCAATTCCTGGGATATTCACCTTGGAAATCTTCGAGCCTGTTGCCACAATGATATTTTTTGCTGAAATATGGTAACTATTTTCGCCGGTTACCTTCACTTCATGCGCCGATAGGAACGAAGCGTGGCCACGAACCACCTGAACACCGTTTTTTTCCATTAAATAACCAACGCCGGAGACCAATTTCTCTTTGACTTCATTTTTACGTCGAATAACCTGCTTCATATCCACTTGAAGATCAGAGCCTGTTGTTATACCAAACAAAGAGGAATTTTTTATGTTATGACAGATTTCAGATGATTTGACTAAAGATTTTGTAGGGATACAGCCAACATTTAAGCAGGTACCTCCTAATTCTTCTTTCTCAATCATCGCTACCTGAAGTCCTTTTTTTGCTGCATAAATAGCGGCAACGTAACCTCCTGGCCCTGCTCCAATGATAAGCAAGTCAGGGTTTATAGCATGAGTTTGTTGCACGGCGACTGCAGGTTGTGGGATAGATGATTGGACCGGAGCCTCATCCTGGATCGGATTTACTTCAAATAAGACTTGATTTGAGGCAATCTCGCTACCCTCTTCAAATAATATATTGATAATAATGCTCTCTTCTGCCGCTTCAATTGATCTGTTGCCTTTTCCAGTTTCAATCTGTACCAAGGTATCTCCTGCAGATATCTTGTCACCGATATCTACATTTATCTTGCCTGCTTTCCCCTTTTTCCCACCTGGAATCATAGACATTTTTATTTCCATCGTTAAGCTCCTCATATCCTTGAGGGGTCTCATAAAGAGCCCCCTCAAGCGAATGTATTAGTGAATGACTACGCCTGCTTTTACCAGCTTCACACCGTTAGCAAGACAATCTCCAACAGGACATGTCTTCTCGATAAAGTCCGCAAAAGCATCTGCTTTTTCTTGGCTTTCGTTGGTTTTAAAATGCATAACAAAACGAATTTCTTGGAAACCATTTCTCACATCTGCAAGACCCATGAAACCATCCGGATCTAAGTCTCCTTCAAGTTCAACATAAAATTCTTCGAAGCTAAAACCGTTAGCGTCTGCAAAGGCACTAGCGACAATGGACTGACATGCACCAAAAGCACACAATAATGCCTCGACGGGATTCAAACCAACATCGGTCCCCCCCAAATCCTCTGGTTCGTCCATAATAATCTTAAAACCTCTAGAATTCGTTTCAACTTGCATTCCATTAGGCAGTTTTTTAGCTGTCGCTTTAAAAGTAGTCAACATATGTATTACCTCCTCCTTAAGATTGTGAAAATAATAACATAGTAATCGGTGAATATCAATACTTAGCTAAGTAAGTATTTTTTGAAGATGAACTCGACCATGATTCAATAAAAAAACAGGTTTCCAATCTACCTGAATAGGTAAATCAGAAACCTGTTTTTGTTGATAGGATGCGGTCAAGAGGACTCGAACCTCCACGATATTGCTACCACTGGCACCTGAAGCCAGCGCGTCTGCCAATTCCGCCATGACCGCATATTATGTAACTGGCGACCAAAACCGCCTGTACATAATACTATACTCCCTCTGCACTTAAAACGCAAGGTTTTTATATTAGTTTCATATAACACATAAACAAACTAAGGGCTTCTCACCTATTTAAATCAAATAGGCTTGTTGCTGGCGATATTGTTCAGGCGAAACGCCCATGAATTTCTGGAAGGTACGGTAAAGCTGGCTTGGACTCGCAAATCCTACATCTAAGCTGATATCCGTCACAGTCTGTCTCGTAGAGCGAAGGCGCCGTTTCGCCTCATCAACTCGGATTACCAACATGTATTGATACGGAGAATACCCTATTTGGGCTTTGAAAGTACGGATGAAATGGTACCGGCTCATACCCGCAATTCCCGCAAGCTTATCGATTGAAACGGGCTTCATATAACAATCCCGCATATACTCAAGCACCCTGACAAGATGAGGATCGTCACAGTCCAAAGGTGCCTTCTTTAATGGGGTATTCAAGTCAGTCTGGTGATTGCCCTGTAAGACTTGGGATAGATAACCCAAAACCTCAGCTTCCGTCTCTTCGATCAAGCCCGTCTCTAACCGATCCGCTGAGCAAAGGGTCAGATTCCATTTACGGTGATGCTGAAGCAGTTCGTCGACATTCAAATATTGCTTCATCACAGGCTCCCAGGGGCGTTCAAGTTCCCAAATCTCAGGAAGATTCTTCAGTTGGATGATCACTACACCATCTCCGTTTCCGATCTGAAACGAATGTCTGTCATGCGGGTACTGGATCAGGGCTTCTCCCCTTCTCAATTGATAAGAACGATTCTCCAAATCAAAAGCACAAGAACCGTAAACAGGTACGGTAATCTGATACATATTGTCGTGGCAATGTTTTTCGTTGGCGAAGCTATTCTCAATTCTCCACAATTCAATCCGTGAAGTCGTCATGTGTATTTGCATGGTCACTCACCCGAGTTCAGTATAGCAAAAAATGCTCAGAAGAACAGCACCAATCGCGACGACAGATCAATCAGACGTACGCTAAGCTACCAAATAAGACAATCGGTAAAGGATGGTTCCTATGAAAATCGCATCAAGCCCTGCCTTGGCAGCGGCCCGCTCGTACTCTGTCTATGCCTTGATTGGCGTGACCCTCGCACATCTGTTAAATGACGCGATGCAGTCTGCTGTTCCAGCAGTTTTCCCATTACTGCGGCAGACGCTTGGCCTCAGCTTTGTTCAGGTTGGCTGGATTGCCTTTATGCTCAACGTTACCGCCTGCATATTGCAGCCGTTCATCGGCAGTATAACAGACAAACGTCCCATGCCACTGCTGCTGCCGGGTGGTATGTTGTTCTCTCTAATTGGCATAATTGGTATGGCTTATTCTTCACATTTTGCCGGACTACTCATATCAGCCATGCTGCTTGGTATCGGTTCCTCCGTGCTGCACCCGGAATCATCCCGCGTAGCTCATCTGGCTGCCAGCAAAGGCAGTGGTCTGGCCCAATCTGTGTTTCAGGTCGGAGGCAATACCGGTCAAGCTCTGGCTCCGCTCGCTGTTGGTTTTCTCGTCATGCCTTTTGGCACAAAAGGGCTAATTATGTTTGCCTTTGCTGCTGTACTTGGCATCGCTTTACAGTACGCAGTCAGCCGTTGGTATAAGCAGCAGCTAGAGACACCAAAGACAGTCAAGACCACAAAAGTGGCTGTAAAGCATTCACGTGGCTTCGTCGCACTGGCGATTGGCTTATTGATCGTATTGCTGTTCTCCAAATTCGTATATATCGCCAGCATGACCGGATACTATTCCTTCTATTACATAGAACGTTTCCAGCGACCGTTCGAAGATGCACAGATCCCATTGTTTGTCTTGCAATTTGCAGGTATACTCGGCACTTTACTCGGCGGACCGCTTGCCGACCGCTTTGGGCGCAAAAAAATTATCTGGTTTTCCATAGCGGGTACAGCACCTTTTTCATTACTGTTACCTTATGCTACACCTTTCTGGTCTTTTATTCTTTGTGGCCTGATTGGCGGCATCCTCATGTCCGGCTTCTCGGTAATTATTGTATACTCCCAGGAATTATTACCTGGCAAAATTGGGACCGTATCCGGCTTGTTTTTCGGTCTGGCATTTGGCTTGGCTGGACTCGGTTCTGTTATCATGGGCTGGCTAATCGATCAAACGGATGTTTCCTTCGTCATCCATCTATGTGCTTACCTGCCACTGCTTGGGCTCCTAGCTATATTTTTGCCAGCAGATGCCAAGCTTAGGGGACATACCCTCGGATAACAGTCAGAGGTACAATTTTACTCGCCTAGCCTCATACTCATAGGCACAACCAATCAATATTATTCAGTTTATATATTTCTATTATAAGATCTCATATGGTACAACATAGATAAAGTATGGCGTTATGACGGAGATGTCTGAATAATCTATCAATAGAAAGGATGAATACTTATGAACCAGCAGTGGAATACCCAAACCTATGATACTGATATGGCCTTTGTATCTCAGTTTGGAGAATCTTTGATTGAGCTGCTTCACCCACAGCCTGGCGAACAGATTATCGATTGGGGCTGTGGAACCGGGGATTTGGCGGCAGTCATAGCTGCTAGTGGCGCCACTGTGACAGGTATTGATGCCTCTGCCGAAATGATTCAGACAGCCCGTGACAAACATTCCCATCTAAGCTTTGTCTTAGCTGATGGGCAAACTTATGTCGCGGAACAGCCAGTCGATGCTGTGTTCAGCAACGCTGCCCTTCACTGGCTAACAGACGCAAACGGAGCGGCGACGTCCATCGTTGCCAGCTTGCGGGTAGGCGGCCGTTTCGTGGCCGAGTTCGGTGGACTGGGCAATATTGCTTCCATCGTCGCTGGCCTTCCACAAGCTTTTGCAGCCATTGGCTGTAGTCATAAGCTGCATTTGCCCTGGTACTTCCCAAGCATTGGCGAGTACGCAACTCTACTAGAGAAGCACGGACTGACCGTGGACCTCGCTCTTTGTTTTGACCGGCCAACACCACTGGAAGGCTTGGAGCAAGGATTTCAGCGGTGGTTGAATACTTTTGCCGATGGAATCTTAAGTGTGCTCACACCCACTGAACGCGCAGAAGTTCTCTCTTCTATGGAACAGAAACTGAAACCCACGCTATATCAGGACGGCCGCTGGGTAATGGACTATCGCAGAATCCGGGTTGTTGCTTACAAACGAAGCTAATATAGATGAGAATTACTGCCCTTGTTCAATAACCAAAAAAAGAGTGCACAGGCGCTTAGTACGCGTTAGTACACTCTTTTTACACGAGATTCTATTTTCTATCTCCAACATATCGATCACTGCCAGCGCCAAGTCCGACAACCATCAACAGCACACTTGCACCCAGCAGTAAAATCAATGGCACTGTCCAGCTGTTCGTTACATCATGCAGCCAGCCGAATAATGCCGGTCCCATTGCTGCCAGTACATAACCCACAGATTGGGCCATTCCTGACAGCTCCGCCGCTTCTTGCGTGCTTCTTGTTCTTAGACTGAAGAACATCATCGCAAGACCGAAGGCAAATCCTCCGGCAATACCAAAGCATACCGCCCAGACAGCCATTAAAGCGCCGCTGCCTTGCCAGATGCCACCTAATGCGATGAAATAAAGAACAGCAGTGATTATAACTAGAATACGTTGGTTCTTCATCCGGCCTGCCCACAGCGGTACGAAGAAAGTAAAGGGTAGCTGTGCCAATTGCATGAGCGAGAGAAACCAACCCGCATTACTCGACGACATTCCCCGTTCACCGAGGAGAACCGAAAACCAGGCAATAAAGACGTAATAAAGGAGTGACTGTAAGCCCATAAAGATCGTGACTTTCCAAGCAAGAGATGAACGCCACATATTTTTGCTTGAGGCTGCACGCTTAGAGCCGGTTCCTTGATTAAGCTTACGCATTTGCGGAATCCAGAACACTGTTGCTAGAGCTGCGATCATAAACCAGATGGCCAAGGTCCCTCTCCAACCGAATCCAGCATTCGTTGCCAGCGGTACACTAATTCCTGAGGCAATAGCTGCGCATAAATTCATAGAAACCGTGTAGATACCTGTCATTAGCCCGATTTTGTGAGGAAACTTCCCTTTAATAAGACCTGGAAGCAGTACATTACACACGGCAATGGATAATCCAAGTATAGCAGTACCTGTGAATAACAGACCTGCTCCAGATCCCGAGCGAATTAGAATTCCCATAGCCAGCATGACCATGGCAACTAATAACACATTAGCTAAACCAAAACGGCGGGCCAGCTTTGGAGCAAACGGGGACAAGATGGCAAAAGCCAATAATGGTAAAGTAGTAATAGCTCCTGCTAGAGTATTGGATAAGCCGAGGTCATCCTGAATCAATTGTATTAATGGACCCACAGAAGTAAATGGAGCCCGCAGCGCTGCAGCGATAAAAATAATTCCCAGCACAAGCAGCCAGCGATCATATTTGCTGTCCATTAAGCTATTTTTCTGAATGTGTCCTTCGCTTTGTGAAGCTTTCATCGTGTATCCTCCTAAATTACAAACAAATAACCCCGCCAAGCACAGAGCTTGTCAAGGATTTGAAATATTTTAAACACTATGAACCATCATCTACTATTCTATTAGAAGTTACAACCCTTAAGTAATTTTATACCCGAATTATTGACAAAACCGCTGACCATCTTTAGTATCCATATCATCGGGTAGTTGAGAATCAATTTCATTTGAACTCATATTTAAACCACAGAAAAGAGTGAACAGAATGCTTCGAAGGTTTTTTTCCTACTATCGTCCGTATAGAAAACTATTTATATTGGATTTCTCCTGCGCTGTTTTTGCGGGACTGCTAGAACTGGCTTTTCCGGTAGCCGTCAATAAATTTATTGATGATTTACTTCCTGGTCAAGATTGGCCGCTTATTCTTATCGCTTGTGTTGCGCTGCTGGCGATTTACGCCTTAAATACAGTGATGCAGTATATTGTCACTTACTGGGGTCACATGCTGGGCATAAATATCGAAACTGATATGCGCAAAAAAATGTTTGACCATATTCAGAAACTCTCGTTCCGATTCTTTGATAATAATAAAACAGGCCATCTAATCGGAAGGATCACCAATGACTTAAATGATATCGGCGAAGTGGCGCATCACGGTCCTGAGGATGTATTTATTGCAATTATGACCCTTGTCGGAGCCTTTCTCCTAATGGCTGATATTAATCTGAAGCTGGCGATCATTACTTTTATTATCGTTCCAATTATGGCTTGGGTAATCATCTACTTCGGCCGCAATATGACTTCAACTTATCGCCAGCTATTTGGAAATGTAGGCAGTTTCAATGCCCGTATCGAAGACAATGTCGGTGGGATTCGGGTCGTGCAATCTTTTGCCAATGAGCAGCATGAACAAGACTTATTCGCAGTAGATAATCAAATGTTCCGCAAAACAAAACTTATGGCTTATAAAATCATGGCTAGAAGCTTGTCCGTCAGCTATATGATGACCCGCCTCATTACTATCCTGGTGATGATCTGCGGCGCATGGTTCTTCATCAATGGCGAGCTGCAAATCGGTGAATTTGTGGCGTTTATCTTGTTGTCGAATATCTTCTTCCGCCCTATCGAGAAAATCAATGCAGTGATCGAAAGTTATCCTAAAGGAATTGCCGGCTTCAGACGTTATCTGGAGATCATTGACACGGAACCTGACATCAGTGACAAACCGGATGCCGTGGAGATCAACGCTTTGCGCGGTGATATTACATTCCAGGATGTATCTTTTGGATACGAAGAGAATCGTCCGGTTCTGCAAAATATAAGCCTTAACGTAAAGGCTGGCGAAACCATTGCCTTTGTTGGGCCGTCCGGCGCAGGCAAAACAACAATCTGCAGCCTGCTTCCGCGCTTCTATGATGTCACAGCCGGGGCCATCACGATTGATGGCATCGATATCCGTGACATGAAGCTGGAATCGCTGCGCAAACAAATCGGGATCGTGCAGCAGGATGTTTTCCTGTTCTCCGGGACAATTCGCGAGAATATCGCCTATGGGAAACTGGATGCAAAGCTGCCTGAAATCTGGGAAGCTGCGCGACGTGCTCATCTGGAGGAGCTCATTCAGAATCTGCCAGATGGAATGGAGACAGTCATCGGGGAGCGCGGTGTGAAGCTGTCCGGTGGACAAAAGCAGCGCCTGGCTATCGCTCGCATGTTCCTCAAGAATCCGCCGATTCTGATTCTGGATGAAGCTACTTCCGCGCTGGACACAGAGACCGAAGCCGCGATTCAGCAATCCCTGGCTGATCTGTCCGTAGGCAGAACCACACTCGTCATCGCTCACCGTTTGACGACGATCAAAAATACCGACCGGATTATGGTCGTGAATGAAGAAGGAATCGCTGAGCAAGGCAGACATGAGGAATTAGTCCATGCTGGTGGAATTTACAGCCGTCTGCATCAGGCGCAATATAACTTTTAAAAAGTATTTGCCACAGCTGGGCAAAAATGAAGCAAGCCAGCCTAGTCACCATGTTTTTGGCGACTAGGCTGGCTTTTTCGCGTAACTCCTCTATTTGCAGCAAACGTGATGCTTGATTAAGGAATTCCTCCCTGATTTTCTTTGGTTTATTGCCCTCACACATGCAATCAGGGAAAACCTCCCGCAAATTCACCCCAATTTGCTCATAATAGTGGTATTCAGGCGATATTTAGGGAGAATTTCCCTGAAAAGCTAAGTAACCAGCATAAAACAGCTATTTTCAGGGAGGGTTTCCCTAAAAATTAAAAACGGCACAATTAAAGCTCAGTTCCCCTAGTTGCGCTATTGCGGCTCTGTTCCCCATACCAGCACTCCGTTCCGATAAAGGGTCACCTTGTTCCAATCCGCATAAGCGGTCTGAAGTGAATTAAACGAATAATCATTGGCCTCGTTAAAATTGCTCCAATCTGTCTTGTGTATCCGGGTCTGAATATCCCCGGAAGTTCCTCCAGCGGCAAGCATGCCCGCACCTGCGTTGAATTTCACTTCCAAATAGTAATCTGCTCCCGTTCGAGGCGTGTCCAGCTTTACAAAGCTGCCTGCTACCTTGCTGGTGCCGATCTGGGCATAATCGCAGAAAAAGGATTGCGGCTTGTCTCCGTCGATCGTATACCAGTAACGGATGCTCAGCTCGCTAAGATCGACTGCAGTTGTGCCGTTATTTTTAATATTAAAATAGGGCTTCATCTGGTTGTCATTTGGGTTAGTATCCGCTGCCCGATACGCCACTGCAAGCCCGGTGACCGGTTCGACAGGCCCCGAGCCTTGCGGTGTAGCCATCGCTTGTACAGAATTGCTGCTCGTACCCTCACTATTGACAGCATTCACAACATAATAATAAGTCGTTCCGTTGCTAACCGCCGCATCGCTATAGCTCGTCCCGGCAGCCGTAGTCAGAGTGGTGTAAGGGCCACCACTCGTAAGTGACCGTTTCACCGTATAGGAAGTTGCGCCCGCCGAGGTGCTCCAGCTAAGATTCACGAGCCCATTGCCTGCAGCTGCATTCAAGTTAGCAGGAGCTGCTGGAACTACGGGAGCTGCCACTGTCTCCAATACAGACCAATAAGCTGGCTTGGACTGTAGGCGCTCATCGAACAATAAAGGCCAATTGTTACGGGCTACCGGATAGGTGCGCAGCCAAGTATTACTGTCATCCTTCCCCCAGAGAGTGACATTCGTGACCGTATCCGTGTGCCGCAGGAAGATCTCAAATAATGATTTGTATAAAGCCGCTTGGCGCTGCTTCAAATGATCTGGGAAGGTCTCATAGGCTTGAGAATTATCTGAATACACACTAATATCCAGCTCAGTAATATGAGTTTCCAGCCCTAAAGCCTTGAATTTGATAATCGAATTCTCGATTTCAGAGAGCGAAGGATAATACAAGCTGATATGCGTTTGATGCCCTACTCCGTCAATAGGAACCCCTTTAGCCTGAAGTCGTACAATCAGATTGTATAGTGCTTGGCTTTTGGCTGGCTCATGCGTATTGTAGTCATTGATGAATAGTTTTGCGTTAGGATCAGCTTCATGAGCGAACTGGAACGCCTTCTCAATATACTCTTCACCCGCGATCTGGTACCACAGGCTGCGGCGCATGCCATCAGATTGCGAAGTGTCAATCACTTCGTTGACGACATCCCAAGCATAGATTTCACCTTTATAACGTTCCATAACGGTCTTAATATGACTCTTCATCCGCTCATATAACACCGTTTTGGAGACCAAATTACCACTGGCGTCACGGAATACCCAATCCGGTGTCTGCGAATGCCAGACCAGGGTATGTCCACGTACCTGCTGTCCATTTGCGGTAGCAAAAGCTACTGCCGTGTCAGCTTCAGCGAAATTAAACACACCTTCCTGCGGCTCCGTGCTGTCCCATTTCAGAACATTTCCTGGCGTCACACTATCAAAATGCTTGGCCAACAATTGCCGATCCGGAGCTGTCAGCAGCTCACTATTCGTAAACGCCGAGCCGATCAGAAATTTGTTTGCAAACACATCCTTCAGCGAAGGAATCGCATCCTCGATGACAATTGGACCGAGATCCGGTAGCTTTTCCAATCGAAAATCATCCAAATAAAAAGAAGTTGTCGCGCTACCCGGCACTTCAAAATAGATAGAAAGTTGATCTGCCGGCTCCAATAGCTTGTACTGCGCCTGAAGCTTCACCCAACCGTTCGCTGTCACTGCACCAAAGGTCAAATTATCATAATGAATGGTAGAAGGTAATGTCCGCTGCAATGACATATAGATATTCGCGTTAGATGATCCGGCAGGCAGCTTCACCCATCCAATAAACACATAAGTTTGTCCCACTTCCAGCTGGCTAGTCACATCCAGTGAAGGTCCATGCCACGTTTTTGTTCGGCCGCTTACCTCCAGGCCATATGTGCCGCTGCGTGCCGCATCTGTTTTGGCTGTAAGCACCTCAACTTCCCCACGTCCACTCCAACCCTGAACAGTGCCATCTTCAAAATCGCTTTGCTGAATAAGCGTGTTCTCCGCATGTGCGGGTGCAGCCCAATACGCAGGTACAAGCAAACATAAAACCAAAACAAAATTAAGCGCTTTCAAAAGAGTTCCTTTTTTCATCGCTTCGATTCTCCCTTCTGAATTAGGTTCGAACCTTATGGCTTCGTTTCTTCCTGTTCCCCGATACCGCTCGGGCCACACCACCTTCCTAATAAAAAAATCAGAGCCGATCCTCAGGAGGAACCAAGCTAGGCAGGTCATCCATGAAGTATGGGCTCTATATCGCCATAATATCACATTTGTTTCCATTTATGGAACTAAAATTAATTATTTTCGATCTTTTCTTACTTAAGCTGAACGGATCTGCGTTATCAGATCCGTTTAGCGCCGAAAAAACCTAAGAGACGACACCATTAAGGTGTTGTCTCTTGGGTTACATAACATGCTGGCTGAATGTACGGGATTTTTACCGTTCATTTCGCCACTTCCAGCTGGATCAGCTCATTGTACGGGAATTCTACCGTTCATTTCGGCGTTTCCAGCTGGATCAACGCATTGTACGGGATTTTCACCGTACAATTCGGCACTTCCAGCTGGATCCGCGCATTGTACGGGAATTCTACCGTTCATTTCGGCATTTCCAGCTGGATCAACGCATTGTACGGGATTTTTACCGTACAATTCGGCACTTCCAGCTGGATCAGCATAATGTACGGGAGTTATACCGTTCATTTCGCCATTTCCAGCTGAATCCGCGCATTGTACGGGAATTCTACCGTTCATTTCGGCGTTTCCAGCTGGATCAACGCATTGTAGGGGATTTTAACCGTACAATTCGGCACTTCCAGCTGGATCAGCGCATTGTACGGGAATTCTACCGTACATTTCGGCACTTCCAGCTGGATCAGCATAATGTACGGGAGTTATACCGTTCATTTCGCCATTTCCAGCTGAATCGACCAATTGTACGGGAGTTATACCGTTCATTTCGCCACTTCCAGCTGAATCGACCAATTGTACGGGAGTTCTACCGTACATTTCGGCATTCCTAGTATGTACAAGAAAATTGTGCTAGTCAGCTATTGATTTTTCTTTCGTTACTATCATGATTAATAGTAAAAAAATCAAAACTAGTTGAATACCTAAATATATTATAGGAAAAAGATAGATAAGACTTATCTGATCAAAGTCAGGCTTAATATCAAAAAAACTTAAATCAACAACCCCTGAACCTCTAGACTCTTTTCCTTGTAATTCTTTTAAATAAAATAGAATTCTCGTGCTAGGAACAATACTAATAACTAACCAAGAAATATTGTACCTAAGCTTTTCCGTCTTTAAAGCTATCTTGCAAGACACATTCAGAAGAATTATTGGTGCTGCATACATTATAAACATTTGTTTTACTACTTCTACTTCCAACTTCCCCGTTTTCATTCCCAAAAGGTAAATAATAATTAAATGCAAGAAAACAACAATGGTAACTTGTAGGAGTGCTTTCATCCTTGTGCTTCTAGACTCACCTTTCAATCTATCACCTCTCACAAGTTATATTCTAGTTTCTATAATTTTACAATGAAAAAATGGAGATACTGAGATACAAACAACAAATAAAAAAAGAGCCGTGTAGTGAACACGACTCCCTCTTCATATTAACCGCATCAGTAGCGGCATATTTGCAAGGAGCTTAGCAATAAGCTGTCATCCTTGATTTATTTTTTCGCTATATGAACCTTCAGCTGCTTGCCCTTCACGGTGGTCTCTCTCATCGCTTGCAGCACCATTGCGCCTTTACCGTTCAAAATATCCACGTAGGTCACATTGTCCTGAATCGAAATAATCCCGATATCCTCGGCGGAAATACCTTCAAGCTTTGCTATTGTGCCAACAAAATCCACGGCTCTTAGCTTCTTTTTCTTGCCGCCGTTGAAGTATAACTTCATAATCTCTTTGTTTAAGCTTTCGCTTTTGTCCTTCTTGCGGACAGGCTGCTTATTGATCTTCTGCTCGAACGCTTCCTTTGCGTAGGCAACTGCATCGTCCGAAGGAGCTTTCATATTCGGAATGCTGAAGCCAATATAGCTTTCAATTTCAGTTACCCACTTCTGCTCATTCGGAGTGACAAAAGTGATCGCTTTACCTGTCTTGCCTGCACGCGCGGTTCTGCCTGTACGATGCACGTAGCTTTCTTTTTCCAGTGGAATATCGTAATTAATCACATGGGTGATATTCTCGATATCAATCCCTCTAGCCGCTACATCGGTAGCGATTAAATAGCGGAATTGCCCTCTTTTAAAAGCATTCATGACCTCAAAGCGCTCATCCTGCTCCATGCCCCCGTGGATCTTATCACAAGGATATTCCAGATCCGCCAGTCCTCTGAATACAGTATTCACCTGCTCCTGCGTACGGCAAAAAATAATACAGCTATCCGGATTCTCCACCGTAATGATATCGCTTAGCAAAGAGAATTTGGCAGCTTGTCTCACCTCAATCAACGCATGTTCAATCGTAGCCGTCGTAATTCCACTTGCCTGAATCTCGATATCCGTTGGATCGTTCATATATTTTCGGCACAAATTCTTAATGACTTCGGGTAAGGTAGCTGAGAATAACATGGTTACTCGCTCTTTGGGCAGCTGCTTGATGATCTTCTCGATCTGCTCAATAAAGCCCATGCTCAGCATTTCATCAGCTTCATCGATGATCAAATATCTGATTCGATTTAGCGGAAGTGTGCCTCTTTCAATATGGTCAAATACGCGTCCAGGCGTACCTACGACAACATGTGTTTTTTGCGTAAGCTCTATCTTTTGGGGAGCAAAGGGCTGCTTGCCGAAAAGAGCAACTGCCTTAATCCGTTTAAAACGTCCGATGTTCGTAATATCCTCTTTCACCTGCATCGCAAGCTCCCGAGTTGGCGTAAGAATCAAAGCCTGCGGCTTATTCTCCACCCAATCCACCAGATCGCAAAGCGGAATACCATAAGCTCCCGTCTTGCCACTGCCTGTTTGCGATTTCACAATCAGATCCTTTTGCTGCAAAGCCACAGGAATTACCTTGCTCTGTACCTCCGTAGGTGTCATAAATTTCAGAACATCCAGTGCTTTAATTATCTCTTCGTCTAACTCATAATCTCTAAATTGCAATTCACTCATCGTTCAACCTCTTCTATGCCGATTGTTCTGGTTAAAGCGGAAACTCCGCGATCCTTCCATCTTGTGCATACTTATCATTATAACAGTTATTAGCGTCCTTGATTCCATTCCTTATAGAACTGGTCCAGAAAATTCAACATGAAATCATGCCGTTCTTCCGCTAACTTGCGTCCATAAGCCGTATTCATTAAGAATTTTAGTTTCAACAGCTTCTCATAAAAATGATTCACAGCCGTCCCCTTGCTATAATCCCTGTATTCCTTTTGCAGCGACTCCTCGCGTGGAGCCACTTCTGGATCATAAGCCGGACGTCCCTTTGCGCCTGAGAAAATAAAGGTTCTGGCAATGCCAATCGCGCCAAGTGCATCTAGTCGATCTGCATCCTGCACCACTTGACCTTCCAGAGTCTGCATAGGTTCTCCTCCACCACCACTAAAGGACATCGTTTCAACGATCAGCATGATATGACGAATTTGCTCCTCCTCTGTAAGGTTTGCCGTGAGCCAAGTGTGGACTTTAAGCAGACCTGCTTCTTTTGACGGATTAAGCTTCTCGTCTGCAACATCATGCAGCAAGGCTGCCATCGTACAGATAAACACATCCGCACGCTCGATCTCAGCAATTTCACATGCCGTGCTGCGGACCCGATGGGTGTGCCACCAGTCATGACCCGTAGTATCTTGTCCCAGTTGTTCTTTAACAAATTCTTCCGCCAGGGCTATTATTAAAGGTTGATTCATCGTCAACAAACTCCCTTCGCCTATGAAATATCGAAGCCCTATTATAGCTGATTGCCTGTCCATTCGCCTACTAAAAATCTTCGTGATAACAAATTCTTACTTGCACGACTCCAAATGATCCGCTATAATCGGCAGTAATCAAAATGTCGAAGGGAATTGATTCTGATGAACACCATAACAATCATGCTGAATCAACTTCATTATTATCACAAACAGCGTTAGCAACCCTGAAATTCTCAGGGAGGCTAACGCTACTCGCGTTGGCCTCCCTGCGGCATAGATCACGCGCAGGACCATGAGGTCCTGCGCGTTTTTTTATTCTCTAAACTATGCCAATTCAAAGGAGCTACTAATGATGCAAAACATTAAAGGAACTTATGATTACTTCGGAAAAGAGCAGGCGCTGAGAAAGAACATTCAAAATACGCTGGAGGATTTGTTCGAACTCTATGATTTTGAATCCATGGACACTACATTATTAAATGAATTGGAGTTATTAACCTCGAAATATGCAGGTGGGGATGAAATTCTCAAGGAGATGTACCAACTCACCGATCAAGGCAGCCGCAAGCTGGGCTTACGGTATGATCTGACCATCCCTTTTGCCAAAGTGATCGCATTAAATCCTGGAATAGAGTTTCCCTTCAAGCGTTATGAGATCGGAAAAGTATTCCGTGATGGTCCCGTGAAACGTGGGCGCCTGCGTGAATTTTTGCAATGCGATGTTGATGTTGTTGGTATTTCAGGACCTGAGGCGGAAGCTGAATTGATGCAGCTGGCCACAGAAGCTTTTCGCAAGCTGGATATCCCGATCATCCTAAAATGGAACAATAGACGTTTTCTCGGTGAGATTCTGGAATCGATTGGTGTACCTGCCGAGGACCAACTGTCCGTTATGCTAACCTTGGATAAATTAGAAAAAATCAACCTCAGCGGCGTGAAAAATGAATTGATCAGCAAGGAAATAGATCCTGTAACCATCGCTGCTATTCTAGAGCTTATTGAAATGGACAATCCAAGCTTTGAGCAGTTATGCGAAAAATATAGTCTTACCGGACAACCGGGAGCGATAGAGGTTCTTATCCTGCAAAAGCTGCTTCAAGACATTCAACTGCAGCAGACTTGCCGTTTCGATCCCTTCTTGTCCCGCGGGCTTTCTTTCTACACCGGAACCGTCTACGAGATCTTTGATGCATCCGGTTCCTTTACCTCAAGCTTGGGGGGTGGAGGCAGATATGACGCTATCATCGGACAGCTGGTAGGCAGAGAGGATATTCAATACCCTACGGTTGGCTTATCTTTTGGTATGGAGTCTATCATGGCGCTCCTTGCAGAACGTCCTATCCAAGAGCACAAGACAGCAGAGGTTATGGTCATTCCGATTGGCGAGACGCTCCCACAGGCTTTAATTGCAGCCGCCGAGCTCCGTGCCTGTTCTATCCGAACCTCTCTGGTATCCGGTAAAAGAAAACTTAAAAAGCAACTCGCCACAGCCTCATCCCAAAAAATACGTTACGTTATTCTGATCGGCGAGAGCGAATCCAGTGTGGATAAGGTGAGTCTGAAGGATATGAAGGAACAAACAGAGGTTATAGTTCCATTAGATGAAGCCATCTACCTTATTACTGGCTAAACTGCTACCTGATATTCTTCTAAAAAGATCCGTATAAAAAAAGACCCCGCCGGCGACCGGCGGGGTAAAGTCTATATATAAGGGAGGTTATACATGTACTATAACCCTGCAAGCTTAATATTTTATGAAAAAGAGATAAGGATTCCCTTAATTCATTTCAAACCCTTAGATCTTAAACTTATCTACTAACCCTTGAAGTTCTTTGGCACTTTGAGTATTTTCATCAGCCATAGTAACCTCTAGGAATGTTTTTTCCACGATATCCGCCGTTTTCACCGCGATATCCTGAATCCCTATAGCTCCTTCGTTTACTGTAGCAGCTACCTCATTAACGGCAATATTAATACTTGATATGGCCATACTCAAATGATCAGCTGCGCTCTCGAATTGTTTTAACAGCGTATTTACAGTGGCAGCATCACTGTTGTATTGCTGACTTACCTCAGTTAATCGTTCATAATCTGCTAGAACATTCTGGTCTATAAAGGAAAGTAATGCCTCAGAATTCTCCTTCATGGATTCAACAGAGGAATATACACCTGTTACCACACCTTGAATTCCAGCCGCAATCTTAGACGACTTCTCAGCCAACTTCCGAATCTCACCAGCTACAACCGCAAAACCTTTGCCTGCCTCACCCGCTCTTGCCGCTTCTATAGCTGCATTCAGGGCCAGCAGATTGGTCTGACTGGCAATGGATAGAATCGTATCCGTCAGTACATTAATCTCTGCAATTGCGCTCGACTGCTCAATTGCTTTTTCCATATCGATTCGCACGGATTCATAAATTTGTTTAGCATTCGTCGTAGATTCTGTTGCCTCATCCTGAAGAGTCAGCGCCCGCTCACTAATTTGTCTAGAAACGGCAGCGCCTTCCTTCACATTATTGGTGATCCCGGATACATTGTTATCAATTTCAGTAATTGCTGCTGTCATTTCCTCTGTGGAGGCTGCGGTCTCTTCCATACCTGCCGATAGCTGCTGCGTAGTCGCTGAATTATCGTGGGCATTTTCCCGCACATCTATAGACAGCTTCTCCAGCGTTTCTGCATTTTCAAGCACTTTGGACGAGATCGTAATTAAGCTTCCAGCCATCTCACGAAGTGTAGCCCGGGTGCGGAACATCGCTTTGGCAATCGTCCCTGTCTCATCTTTGTTTTTAGTCAAATACTCATACTCTGAGTCATGCGTCAAATTCAATTCTGCCGTTTTATTAATCATGTCCGTTAGTTTAACAATCGGAGAAGAGATTTTTTTAGCAAAATAAAAAGCAATCAGCAAGGCAATAATCAAACTTCCGACACCAAGAAATAAGTTGAAGTTTCTCATATCAGTGACAGGTTTCACGATTTCATCGAGGTCTGCGGTTAATACAAGCAACCAGTGCGTCTCAGGTAAAACTGTATAGGTTGATTTTTTTTCCACATCATTATATGTATTATTGAGCAGGCCATCCGCTACCTTCTCACCAGATTTCACACGCTCCATAACAGCTGCGATCTGCGTATTCTCAATAGGCTGACCAATTTGTGTTTTATCCGGATAATATAATTTATTGCCGTTCTCATCCAGTAAGTAAGCGTAAGAGCTCGTCGTGTTTACCACTTTGGTATCCGCCAAATACTTGATCATACTATCTGCGGAAACAGCTGAAGCAATAAATCCAATCATCTTACCATTACTCTTTACGGGCTGTACAAAAGCCACTACATAAGCTCCTGTAGATTTTGATTTCAGCGTTTCACTGATCACAGGCTCAGCTGTCTCCATTACTCTTTTCGTATAAGCTCTTTCACTAAAATCTGTCCCTATAAGCTTAGTATCACTGTCAGCCACACTAATACCTTTCATATCACTGACTAGAATGTGCTCAAGGTTCCCGGCCTCCTCCACAATGCTTTGAAGACTGGCGTTCACCTCATTCTGAAGCTTATCTCCTTTGTTAACTCCACCATTCCCAGCTTGCAGCAGTAGATCAACAATTTCCGAGCGGCTCGCAATAAGCTCTGTACTTCTCTGCTCTTTTGCTATCATGGCTGATATAGTCTGAGCTTTGTTCGTATTGACCTGCTTCATAGAATTCTCAGTAAGATTCACAATCGCCTGAGTTGATTTCAAATACGTAAATATCCCCATTACAGAAATACACAAAAGGGTCACACCTATCATAACAAGTGATAACTTTAGGCGAATCTTCATATTCTTTTCATCCTTCCGACTGCTTGTTCATTTGCGAACAATGAAATTGTAAATAATACAATTACTATCGGGTGGGCAAGTTGAATTGTGAATATAAATCGCGCAAAAATAAGAAATATATCATAAAATGTCGAAAATTTTCATGTAAATGAATAAAATATCACAGCTTTTAGGTCATATATCCTTCATAAGGTGGTTAACAAGGCCTGTCATCTGTCCTAGAAGAAACAGGTGGTTCTATCTGAGAGGCAGTATTCACTTGCATTAATGCACCCTCACTTAACAGTCGTTTAGTTCTACTACGTAAAAATAGACCAGACATCGCAGCGAGTATTTGTTGGAACAACATCCCCGAAATTACTGGAAGTGCGACAGCAGGAGGAAAATATTTCACTGCTAATACAGCTCCTGCGCTTAAATTCCGCATACCCGAATTAAACTGCACAGCCACGGAATCTTCATAACTAAAGCGGAAACGGCGTGACACCAAAGCTCCGATCACATAGCCAAGCACTACGGTTATGAAGGTCACTCCAATAATGATGGCTAATTTGCCATCCGGATGTTTTAGATAACGGGCAATGCTGGCCCCATTAATAGAAACAACTACAAATAATCCGACTTTAACAAACGGAGCAAGCGGCGGTCCACATACCGTATTTACTTTCCCTTTTGTCCATTGATTCAGCAGCATCCCAACTACAGAAGGAATGACTACCATCCATAGCAGCCCTTTCATCATATCGCCTAGCTGAATTTCCACACTCGCTCCCATCAGCAAATATAAGGTACCCGGGACAACAATTGGCGACAAGAGCGTATCAATCAGAATAAGCGCCAATGTCAGCGCAATATTCCCTCCGTACATCGACACCCATACCACACTTACAACACCTGTAGGAATCGCGAACAGCAATACATAACCAGTCACTGTATATGGATCTCCCGGAAAAAATGCCATAGCTGCAAGCCAGCCGATCAGCGGCATTACAATATGTAAAATTACCATTAGAATAATCAGCTTCTGAGGTTTCAGAAGTACCCCCAGCAGATCCTTTAGGTTGGACTTCAAGCTACCTATCAGCGTCATTACAGCGAAAATCCAGGGCACGAGACCTGTGAACGGCAGCAGTCTGCTTTCGTTAAGTACGCCGACCACGATGGCCGTGGGTGTTAATAACGGCATAATCTTTTCTAGAACAACATTAGATTTAATGAGTCCATTTCTTATATTAGCAAACACTTGGCAGTACACCTTATGTATGAGGCTCATACATCCCTTATCTGTGTTTTTTATAAGTCTACCATAAAAAAATAGGAACCAATTCTTAAATTGGTCCCTCGAAGTAATCTATATAGAGTGTTAAACTTCTATGCCTTGTGGAAACAAGGCATCCAGCGCTGGGCAGGGTTGCTTATCCAAAAACTGTGCCAATGGCGCCGGCATATTATTGTATAAATCTTTTAGTGAAGTTCCTTGATAAATGTTGCCGATAATCACCGGATGGCAAAGCTCTGAAATCAAAATGTCGCCATTTCCATGCAGATGAAGCTGCTTTTTCCCCTCGATACAGTGAGGAAAATACACACCCGGCTGCTCTTCGAACCCAAGGGCGTCCATAAAGCGGTCCATGCAGGTGAAATACAGAATCTTATCTTCTTTCTTCCGTGCGATCAGCTCACTCACTGCATTCTTTAATTGTTCCCGAGCAGCTATCGACTTCCACCCTGTATGATCCATGATAATACTGTTCTGAATTTCATGTGTGCGCACGCCCATTGCGTAGACATGATCGCTGATCTCCTTCATATTATCCTGGGTTTCACTAAACAGCAGCGTCTCCAGCACAGTATCTACACTTGTTGCGGCGAACAGGGTAATATTTTCTCTTATTTTTTCATAGATGCTTGGATGAATATTATAATATTTTGAGAAAGCTTCCGCAGTAGTAAAATTGAAGGAAATATGTATAGTCGTTAATCCTGCGGAGACCAATTGGCCAATTCGTTCAGCATTTAAAAGACTACCGTTGGAATTTAACTGTGTCTGAATCCCTCTGGATGCGCAGTAGGTTACAATTTCCACACAGTCATCGAACTTCAGCGTCACTTCTCCACCTGATAAGCGTACTCTTTTAAGGCCTGGAAGTTCGTCCAGAATGCGGATGACCTCTTTGGCTTTGATGCTTTGTCCATCATTTCTATTATATGCACAGCAATAATCACAGCGGAAATTACAGTTCGAAGTTACCCCTATTTCTAACCCTTCCAACTCATAAGTAAGCGGTTTGTCGAGCTCTAATGCTTTATATCTCATACTCTAAAGTCCTCCTGAAAAATAATGAATTTCGTTCAAAAGTTCAACCTTAGAGATTATATAGGTTTATGGCTTAGGTTAATGTGAGTTTTATAACATTCGAGTGTACGGTTTGATTAACGAATTAGTCGGAAGCGCATGCGTAATCACTTTCAGATACGCATAGTAATCTGTAACGGACTCAGCTGATCCTAAACCTAAAATTATCCTATTTTAAGAATGACAACGGACTCCAGTGCACTTATTGACCGGAAAAACGCCCAATATGAGCCTTTTGCCAATGAATAGCGTCAGCGGAGTCCGAAATCATGTTTTGATAGCTGATAACATACAAATAACGTCATCCGAGTCCGAAAGCCTCGTGGAGTGATGGATAAACAGATACGCATTCAGGCATGTATATTACAGGTTATCTTCAAACTGGTGATGTCCACCGACACTTTTTATAGGGATATAAAGATCAACTTTTGCTTTACCTGCTGGGTCTGTATATGGATCATTCATACAAAATTCGAGCGCATGCCGATCATCCGGTTCATAATCACTGTTAGGTAGCCATTGACCGTACACACTTTGATAGGCAATGGCCAATTTGTCGATCGTATCATAAAACGGATATAAGGCATAAAGACCACCAGATAAAGTTTTAAACTCTACGTTCGAATCACCCTCTTTAACAAACTCTTCTGGAATGGTTATGCAGGCATCATATCTACAAGAGTATTCGTCAGTCACGCTGGGATCATCTAAAGAAATACCAATGAAGTATTCTGTTGACGGTAAATCATTTTTCTCAACCCACTTGCTGAGTGTTTCCCATGCCTTATACGTTTCAAGATAGCTGCCAACATGCCTTACATATGCCACTTGATAACTTGGAAGTTCTTTTACCTCAATGTTCATTTCCCATACTCTCCTTAAAAAATTATTGATGTTGATACTCACATCATAATTTTTAGAAGGAGACAATTCTTCCTGATTATTGCTGGACATTAACTGATAATTGCTATGTTCTTGCATTGACCTTTTCATCTCGCTTGGGGTTGTCTTAAACAGTTTCCTAAAGGATGAATTAAAACTTGAGATGGAACTAAAACCGCATAGAATTGAGATATCCAGCATCGTTCTATTTGTTGTCTCAAGATAGGTTACCGCGTGATGTAGGCGTCTTTCCGTCAGATAGGTCATCGGTGTTTTATTTGTTATTGCAGAAAAAACTCTAGAGAAATGATACTTAGAAAAATTAGAAACTTCAGCTAACGTTTCCAGATTTATTTCTTGATCTAAGTTGTCCTCGATAAAATGAAGAACAGTCTGAATACGCACCCTGTAATCATTGTTCACTAGACCTACCTCAATCCCCTGATGATAAAATGTTTTTTTTTTATTTTCTACGCCCTATATACAACAGATGAGATGAAATCCCCAAAATGGATGGATCCTTTGCTGCATTAATGAGAAATTCTAAGAGCTCCTCATGCTCACCCCGGTCTGTCCAGTATTGTTTCTGCTCATTTGTCAGTAATGCTCCGAGGCTAGAAGAACCAATTAAATCAATGGTTTGAAATCCATTCTCCTCCATGAAAGATTTTATGTCCTCAATATTGAAGTAATAAGCTCCCGTAAACCTACCTTCATCTTTATGATTAAAAATCCCGCTATCATAAAACTCTTTAATTGAATCCATGTTGTCATTAGGCTTCCAGTGTTGTGGGAACTGTAAGGATGTAAGAGTCATTCTCATTCGACTTTGAAAGGCTACAAATACGATGCCGTTCTTCTTTGTCACACGTAACAATTCCTTAACTGCTAAAATCCGATCCTCTTCTTCTTGCAAATGATATAAAGGGCCTAACATCAGAGAAGCATCAAAGCTCTCGTCTGATATTCCCTCTAAACTAGTTGCATTCAGCACATGAAAACCCTTAAATTGCTCAGTTAATCCTAATTCATTAACCTTCTGCTTAGCTATTTCAACTAACTTAGGGGTAAGATCCGATAACGTTACGTTATAGCCCAGCTTCGCCAGCTCCATGGCATATTTACCGGGTCCAGCACCATTATCCAGTATAGATTGTGCGGTAGTTAAATACTGTTTTATATAATGCAGATTAATGATGAACTCCAGCGGCTCCCTATCCAATCTTCCCCACTCATCAAATTTGGAATAATAATCAATAATATTGCCCATAACCAAAACACCCACTTCAATTGTATTTTTTCTGTAGAGAACAGAAAAAACCTATCGCCTCCAAAGAGGCGATAGGTTTAACCTTCGCGGTACCACTCTTTTTGATCGTTGCTTATTGCTCATAGTAAACAACGAATCTTAGAACCCGATTACGGAGGGTTAGCCGTTAAGATCTACTGAGGTTCGATCTTACCGTTCATGGGTGAGTTGGGGAACCTAACTACGCTGTCTTGCACCAACCGGCAGCTCTCTGGGCAGTAGTTATTCCTTAATACTCCCAATCATTACGTTTATTCCGTATTGTATTTTGACCTAGTATATAGTTAACAAATATTCCCTGTCAATACAAATTCCACTTACAGCTCTACTGACTTCCCCATCTCGTTCCAGACAGGCTGTCCGATCAGACCTAAACGCCAGATTGCAATTCCTTTAAGACCATATCGTTTAGCAAGTCCTACCTTCGAATTCACTGAAGATTCGTTTTCGCTATACACAGAGATCCCGAGGATCAGCTTATCCTTACTAACTTGCTGAAGCGCAAGCCGGATGCCTTCATCAACTAAACTCATCGGCTCTGGAACTTTTTTCTCTTGTAAATAATCGTACGCCATAATGACCAAATCATCTGCAAGTGTTCCTAAAGTTTTGTAATCATAACCTTTATAAGAACTATTTAATGGATGAAGAATAACGGTAAGTTTAAGTCCTGCTGCATGTGCTTTTTGAGATAGGTTTTTCACAAAAGCATTGTAATCCGCTTGCACCTTCGCCTTATCACCTGTTAAACCTAGGCCCTCCAGATCCAAGGTAATGCCTTGGAATCCTTTTTGCGTTGCAAGATCTACGATTCCAGTAATCGTCTGTTCCTGAAGCTGCTTATCTTCCAGGTTCTTAGTTAACTCTGATGCAGTATCTCCAGAGAAGACCATCAGATAAGGAGCTGTTCCGCCTGCCGCTGCATTCGTGACAATCGATTCTGGTGTTACGTCACCAGCCGCTTGAGGCCATTTGAAATCAGTACCCGTAGTGGTGAATTGCCCGCTTTTATCAATCCCACTCCAACCAAAGGCCACAGCATCAAAATTAGGAAGTAAGGAAATCTCACTATAAGAACTCAGAGCATAGAAACCAAGAGTGTACAGCTCAGTCTTCGGCGAAGTAATAGATACGGTCTTCGTGGATTGATTCCAAGCTACACCCGCACCAAACTGCTGGCCGAAGAAGCTAAGGGGAATCATCGTTGTATCCCGGATCGTCTGTGGAGCAACTCCTAACTTCACAACCGCGCCGTTAACTCCTGCATCTTTGCTGCCAAGGGTCAGAGTTACCACTTTGGTCCCTGCAGTATCTGTTTTGGTAGCCGTAATTTTCTTCTGCGCTTGATTCCACTCGACATTAATTCCCAAAGCTTCAGATATAGCTCGGAATGGCACCATCGTTGTTCCGCTCATCACAACAGGTTCTACTGGAAAGGGTAGTGGATAACCATCCAACACAATACTAACTCCACCAGCTGTGGCTGCCTGTGTGGTATTTTGAAATAACGCTGTGGTGCCTCCTAGCGAAATAGCCATACATAATACTAATTTACCGATTCGCTTATTCATGAATGTTAAGTCTCCCTCTTCTATGATATGCAGTCTAATCTTGTAAACTCTTATATGTCCTCTACCATTTTACCAAAGATTATCCAATTGTAAAATTAATAGATTGTCATCTATGAGCTTCGAAATTATTTTTCATATTAGAAGAGGTCGGCAAAATTACATAAACACGCTCAAAAAGGTTCCCACTGCTCGTTCAACATCTACATCCACTGCAACTTGTATGGGTTTACCCACTTTTGGCTGAGCCCGCAAGTCCGCTACGACCATTCCCGATGTAAACTCACCTTTGTGTTCCACACGAACATTCATCTCTTTGTAGGTTACTAGATCTGGTTGCAGCGCAACCATAAGTGCGAGTGGATCATGCAGCGGTGCACTGTTGATCAAAAAGTTCGCTTCACGATAGAAATTAAAATAATGAGTAAGCGATTGTTCCATAAACGAAATGATCGCTTTATTTTCTTCACGTCCAAAACGGTTTAATAAATCGATATGCTCTTGTGTAATCCGCGTCTTAAGCGTAACGTCTAGACCCACCATCATAATAGGAAGCCCAGATGTAAATACATGATCAGCAGCTTCCGGATCCCCGGCAATATTCGCTTCCGCAACCGGTGTTCTATTGCCGGGATTGAAGATCGTACCGCCCATCACCACTACTTTTTTCAAAGTATTCTTAATACCAGGGTCCATATCAAGCGCCATAGAAAGGTTGGTTAGATGTGCCAGTGTGACTAATACAATCTCTCCGGGATTATCATTAGCCATCCGAACAATAAACTCAGATGCAGTTTCGCTAATGGGACGCTGGCTGGATGGAGCAATTTCCACATTGCCAATACCGTTCTCACCATGCACATGAGTGGCGTAGCCTGAGTGCTCACGAACAAGTGCCTTGGATGCTCCTATCGCTACAGGAATCTTATAACCGGGCTTAGCAAGCTCAATTAGCCGCAGTGAATTGTCCGCCGCCTTTTCGACATCAATATTCCCAAAAACGGTTGTAATCCCTTCTACAATTACGTTTGGAGCGCGTAAGGCATATAGAATCGCCAGTGCATCGTCAATACCTGTATCTGCATCAATAATAATTCGTGTTTTGCTCATTTATGTTCTCTCCCATTATGTTTTTTCATAAAAACTATCATATCACGGCCAACGAGGGTCGCTCAATTTTTATTCAATTCCTGTTCTTTAAAGGCTTCAATAAACCGCTCAGGATCGCACTCTATCAAATAAGCATACACGCCCTTACTCGTGTGGAGATAGAACATACCGCCCATATCCCCCATTGAGCGATAAGACATATCGAAAATATCTTTAAGCGGGAATTCCCGATGACGAGTCACAATTCTATCTTGATACAGATACATTAGCCGATTGGAAGCAACACTTCGTTGTTCTCCATCCCTGATTTCTCGTTGTATTTTATAATACGGAAGCTGAGCTACCCATTTCATTTGCAGTCCTCCTGCTTATCGTAATGGACTCCATTTTATTATTCTTTTTACCCTATTGCAAAATAAAGAAGCTTAACGATCCCATTAGCGGAATCATCAAGCTTCAGTAATCACCGTTTATTTCGTTGTATAAGCTGCTGCTGCCTTGCAAAAGCGTTCCAATGCCTCAACTAACGTGGATCTCGGACAAGCCAGATTAATCCGCAGATGGCCTTTGCCCTCTGTTCCAAAAACAGAACCTTCATTAAACGCAACTTTAGCCTCTTTGTACATCAGCTGCTTCAGACCGTCTATTTCCAAATTCAGTTCGCGGCAATCCACCCAGAGCAGGTAGGTTCCTTGCGGCTGCATCACATGAACCTGTGGTAAATGCTCCGCCAAATAGCTGACCGTATAGTCCACATTATCTGATACATATTGTAACAGCTCATCCAGCCATTCTTCTCCGTCGTTGTAAGCGGCTTGTACCGCTCCTTGCGCGAAGAAACTAGCCATATGTAAGCTCAAGGCTTTCATTTTTTGATCAAATTTGCGTTTCAATTCCGGATTCGAGGACACGATAAAAGAGGATTGAAGCCCCGGAAGATTGAAGGTTTTGGTCGCAGCAAGTGTGGTTAACGTAATATTGGCAATTTCCTCAGACAAGGATGCAAAAGGAATATGCTCATACCCTGGAAGCGCCAAATCGCAATGGATCTCATCAGAGATAACTGTCACTCCGTGACGCAAGCACAGTTCACCGAGCTTCAACAGCTCTTCTCTCTCCCATACTCTACCGCCTGGATTATGCGGACTGCATAACAGCAGCAGCTTCGCTCCACCCAACATCAGCCCTTCCAACTGCTCATAATCCATCTCAAAGCGCCCATTACGGACGATAAGCGGATTCTTGGCAACCTTCCGGTCATTCATCTGTATGACATCATAAAAGGGATAATAAACTGGCGATTGTAAAATTACCTCGTCCCCAGGCTCAGTAAACAGTTCAACAGAGAGGCTTAAGGAAGTTACAATTCCGGGAGAATCTGAAGTCCACTCCGGTTTGATCTGCCAATCATGCCGTCTTTTAAACCATGACGTGATGGCTTCTTTATAAGTATCACTAGGTACACTGTAACCGTAAACTCCTTGTTCTGCGCGGCGCAGAATGGCTTCCTTCACTGCGGGAGGACTTTCAAAATCCATGTCTGCCACCCAAAGCGGCATAATATCCTTCTCACCAAACAACTTCTCGGATTGGTCCCATTTGTAAGAGCTAGTATTACGGCGGTCAATTACGCGATCGAAATCATACTTCAACTAAAGTCACCTCATCCTTATAAACTTATCTTTTATTGTATCATGAGGAAACCGATATGGCATCTTAAGATAGAATCAAAAGAATTCACATAAATAGATGATTAATTCCAAGTCGTTAGACGATAGAAAAACAATAGAATATTAATAGTAAATACTCTGAATAAAGAGGAGGACCTTCGTTCGTCCTCCTCTTTACAATATTCTATACGAAATACACTTAGTTACGCTAATTGTGTAATAACGAGATGCGCTGAAACAGATCTTGTTCCTCCAGCGAGAGGAGTAATAGTAAGTGCAGTAGAGTTACCGGCAGGATTCCGAACGGTCAGGATGGTGTTAATGACCGTTGTTTGCACTATAGCCATTTCTACGATTTGTGATGTACCTGTTGCGCGTCCAACTACGGTATAGGCGAGATCCGCACCATTAAGAGTCAAGATTAGTTGTCCCGCTTCGGTTACACTAACCTGAAACAACACCTGATAAGTCCCTATTGCCGCTAAATTAAAAGAACTAGGACCTGTTCGTGCAATTGTCGTCCCGCTGGTAGGTCCGTTTTGAGGAAAACTTACGTCTGTGCCCGGTGCTACAGTTGCTGCATTATCAGGAGGCATTAGGGCAAAAAAATCAGCAAAACCTAATACGCCTCCTGTTGCTCCGGTCGCCCCCGTTGCTCCTGCTGCTCCCGGTGCTCCGGTTGCGCCCGCGGCTCCTGCTGCCCCCGGCGCTCCTGCTGCTCCCGGTGCTCCGGTTGCTCCCGCGGCTCCTGCTGCCCCCGGCGCTCCTGCTGCTCCCGGTGCTCCTGGTGCTCCCGGTGCTCCTGTTGCTCCGGTTGCTCCCGGTGCTCCTGGTGCTCCCGGCGCTCCCGGCGCTCCCGGCGCTCCGGTTGCTCCTACAAAACCTTGGGGTCCTATAGCTCCTGCAGGACCCGGTAAACCTTGCGATCCCTGAGGACCTACAACTCCTTGGGCACCCGGCACACCTTGTGCACCCTGAGGACCAACGGGTCCCGCTACACCCTGTGGACCAATCGCTCCCGCTGGCCCAGGTTCACCTTGAGGTCCTTGGGGTCCCGGAGGTCCGCCGGCGGGTCCTGGAGGTCCTTCAGCTCCTTGGAGTCCTCGTGCTCCTTGAGCTCCGGGAACGCCTTGCGTCCCTTGTATTCCTTGGAGTCCTTGTGCTCCTTGCGGCCCTTGTGGTCCTGTAGCACCAACGACTGTCGGAGTAGTTACATTCACTTCTGGTGGAGGACAGGTGACTTTTACAATCTTCTTAATAACTTTTCGACGATGATCTTTTCTTTTTCTTTTCGAAGGAAATACAGTGGCGACTTTTTTCTTATGACACTTTTTATCGTCTGGACAACTCAATGCGTACACCTCCCTATAAATATAGTTCAGTGTACGCATCTTACTAATTTTAGACATGGACCAATAACTAGTTTCTATTAGACTGGAACCTATTTTCATAAAAAAGGGCTAATAAAGTAGGAGGTGGCCCTTAAGTACATTACAATGTCCACACCATTTTTATTTACTTTTCGTATTTTATGATTAGGACAACTGACACTTCCCTATTAGGCCCAAATCATAGATTTGGGTCTTTTTTATGAGCACAAAAAAAACAACCCCCAAACCACGGGAGCTGCTAATCATCAACTATTATATTGTATCAACAGGCTTACAGATGGTATTGCCTACCTTCGTAAGAATATCCGCCATTGATGCCGAATCATTTACATCATAATCATCAATGTTCAGTCGGAGCACTGGGCAAGCTGTAAACTCATTGATCCATTTCGAATATCTGCCATGCATATGTTCCCAGTAGGACACGTCCGTTTGAATTTCCATTTCACGGCCACGTTCATTAATTCGCGCTAAAATAGAAGGAAGACTGCCTTCAATATAAATCAGCACATCAGGGTGCGGGAAATAAGGTGTCATAACCATAGCTTCATACAAGCTTGTATAGGTTTCATAGTCTGTCTTGGACATCGTGCCTTGATCCGCATGCATTTTAGCAAAAATACCAGTGTCTTCATAAATCGAGCGATCTTGAACAAAACCACCGCCCATTTCAAACATTTTCTTCTGTTCTTTAAAACGTTCGGCTAGGAAATAAATCTGCAGATGAAAACTCCATCTCTCAAAATCATGATAGAACTTTTCAAGATAAGGATTATGATCAACTTGCTCCAGCGAGGTTTGAAAATTCAACCTTTTAGCCAAAGCACCTGTTAAAGTGGATTTTCCCACCCCCACGGTTCCTGCCACAGTAATTATGGCGTTATCTGGGATGTTATATGGATTCATTTCATTAGCTCCTTTAGGTGAGAGGCAATTTCGACGAAGTGTTCGGAGTTCTCCACGAAATCGACTGCATTTCCATCTATGGTAATAATAACGGTAGACGGCTCTTGAATCGCTAAAGAGGCCATCGCATCATCATAATCTTCTATCAATTGCTGCAAATACGCAGTATCCATATCCCCTTCAAAAGGGCGTCCGCGTTTGGCGATTCTTTTTAACAAGGTGTCGAGATCCGCTTTTATATAGAGAATAATATTTGGCTTCGGCAGGTCATCCGTCAGCACATGATAGATTTGTCGATACTTTTCTCGTTTCGTTCCCTTCAGCGTTCGTTCCCCAAAGATAAGGTTCTTATAAATATGATAATCCGAAATCACCGGTTTACCTTTATCTATGTATTGAGTTACTGTATCTTCAAGCTGCTTGTACCGATTACAGAGAAAAAACATCTCCAGTTGAAAGCTCCAGTCATCCATGTTCTGATAAAATTTAGCCAGAAACGGATTTTCATCCACAATCTCCTTAATAATCGGTAAGTTTAATTCCTCTGCAAGCATCGAAGCTAATGTTGTTTTTCCAGCCCCGATCGGGCCTTCCACTGCAATAAACGGTGCATGTTTCATTGATGCTGACTTCCTCCTCAGATACGGACCCTTCAATAACTATTTTTAAAAACAGACTAAATTATTGTATCACATGAGACCTTACTTGTGAGCGGCTAATTATGAAGAAACTTTTCCAGTAATACAAGTATCCAACTGTAAGATAAACCCAATATCAAGAGAAGGATCCCTATGATAAAACGGTTCGATATCTATCTTCTCCCCACGAGCATGAATCGGACCGAGGAGACTCTATTTCCGAAAAATCGGCTGTTTCAGCATACAATTGGACTCAGTTGCAGCTATTCTACCAAATGCACCTTAATAATAGTCACTATCCGGCCAATAAGAGCTATACAGTCCATAACCTTAGCTAAATAAGCTAATAAACACCAATAGCTGCTATACGGTCCTTTAGCATCACTTCTCTTTTCCTAGATGTAATTGTGCATTCAAAGGACTGGAACCATAGCAAAAAAAGGTGTCCCTGAAGGGACACCTTTTTAGATCATTCTATTAAGATAAACGTCCGCTGAAATCTTCGAAAGCGAACTGTTTGATTACTTTAATTCCCTCTTCGTCATTGTAGCTGACGATAGCTGGCAGATTCACGCCGTTAAACATATGGTTCTTCACCATAGAATAATGCGCCATATCTAGGAATACGAGTCTATCGCCGTATTTCAAAGGCTCCTTGAAGGAATAATCTCCAATAACATCTCCGGCTAGGCAAGTCATTCCACCTAATCTGTAAGTATAAGGATATTCCCCAGGTTGTCCAGCATCGATAATGTTCGGACGGTATGGCATAGCCAGTACATCTGGCATGTGGCATTCAGCCGAAGTATCAAGAATCGCAATGTCCATACCGTTATGCATAACATCCAGAACGGTAGCTACCAAATATCCAGTATTAAGCGCAACGGCCTCACCTGGCTCCAGATAGATTTCCACACCGTAAGTCTCTTTCATATGCAAAATGCAGCGGACAAGGGTCTCCAGATCATAATCGGGACGTGTAATATGATGACCGCCACCAAAATTAAGCCATTTCATCCCTTTGAGATAAGGTCCGAACTTCTCTTCGACTACTTTGAGCGTACGCTCCAGTGTGTCTGAATTTTGTTCGCACATGGTATGGAAGTGTAATCCATCAATTCCCTCAAGCTCTTCAGGTCTAAAGTTAGGGAGAGTTACTCCCATTCTGGAATAATTGTAGCATGGATCATACAGCGGAACTTCGATCTCGGAATACTCCGGATTCACTCGAATACCGCAGCTGATGTGCTTCGGTGCATTTTTCACACGATCCTTGAATCGATTCCACTGGTCAAAAGAATTGAACACAATGTGATCGGAGTATTCAAGAAGCTCATCGAATTCACTGTCCACATAAGCTGGTGCGTAGACATGAACCTCTTTGCCCATTTTTTCATAGCCCAATCTGGCTTCGAATAAGGAGCTGGAAGTTACGCCATGCAAGTACTTGCCAACTAGCGGATACAAGGAGTGCATAGAGAAACCTTTTTGGGCGAGCAAAATCTTAGCTCCTGTACGTTCTTGTACAGAATTCATAATCTCAAGATTGCGGGTAAGCAATCTTTCATCTACAAGGTAACATGGTGACGGGACAACGCTGATATCAATATCCATCAATCGCGCCTTAGTCTAGCAGCGTTGGCGAGAAATCTTCTTGCCAAGGCAGACCATGTTTATTCAAAGCTTCCATGAATGGATCTGGATCGAACTCTTCTACGTTGTAAACGCCTGGTTTCTTCCAGATTCCTTTTATAATTAACATTGCTCCGATCATTGCAGGAACGCCTGTAGTATAGGAAATGGCTTGGGAGCCAACCTCTGCATAACATTCTTCATGATCGCAAACGTTGTATACATAATAAGTTTTTGGCTTACCATCTTTAGTACCTTGGATGATACATCCAATGTTAGTTTTACCTTTTGTTCTTGGTCCCAGGGAAGCTGGGTCAGGCAGCATTGCCTTCAAGAATTGCAAAGGAACGATCTCTTTACCTTCGTACATGATAGGCTCGATAGAAGTCATACCCACATTTTCAAGCACTTTCAAGTGAGTCAGATAGTTCTGCGAGAAAGTCATCCAGAAACGGATCTTCTTCACGCCCTTGATGTTAACAGCCAAGGATTCCAGCTCTTCATGGTACAAAAGATAAATATCTTTAGGTCCAATTTCCGGAAGATCGTAAACTTTCTTCTCAGAAAGTGGTGCAGTTTCAATCCACTCGCCATTCTCGAAATAACGGCCATTAGCTGTAATTTCACGAATATTGATTTCAGGATTAAAGTTTGTAGCGAATGGATATCCATGATCACCTGCGTTGGCGTCAACAATATCAATAGTATGGATCTCGTCAAAATAATGCTTTTGCGCGTAAGCCGTGAATACGCCAGTTACACCTGGATCAAATCCACTGCCGAGCAAAGCGGTAAGGCCAGCTTTCTCAAATCTTTCTTTGTAAGCCCACTGCCAGGAATATTCGAATTTCGCTGTATCTTGTGGTTCATAATTGGCAGTATCCACATAGTGCACTCCTGTTGCCAGGCACGCATCCATGATCGTCAGGTCCTGATATGGGAGAGCGACATTAATAACGACATCCGGCTCAAAGCTCTTGATCAGTTCAATGACTTCGTCCGTGTTATCTGCATCGAGCTGAGCAGTAGAAATCTTCGTGCGGCCTCCGGCTAATTTATCTTTCAGAGCGTCACATTTCGCGACAGTTCTGCTAGCAATGCAGATCTCTTCAAATACATCCGGGTTCTGGCAGCATTTATGAACAACAACACTTGCTACGCCGCCAGCGCCAATAATTAACGCTTTTCCCAAAATAAAAACCTCCTAAAATTCCATTTGCAAAATCAACAAGGCTGATTATACATAATATTTTTGAATAAATCAATAAAAACCGACAAAAAATGATGTGTTTTGTGTAAAATCTCTAAGAAATCTTGTTAATACTCTTAAATGCTCATATTTCCTCGATTATCCACGTGTATAGATCAGGTGTTTTGCTGGAACAGAGTGGATTTTCAGAAACTAGGGCAACTAGATTATTCTATCACAAGAGGGTTATACTTCATACGATTTATTTTAAAATCAATGAAAAAACTCACCACCCTTTCAACTCCGCCTAAAAACGTTCGGTTTCCACCATTCCAATTAACAGTACTGCAGCAAATACAAAAGGCCGTAATATATACTCTTACCCGTTTTTGTTCCAATAGTAATCGTTGTTGCTATGCCCAACCGTTTCGCGACCCTAATTGAACGTTCATTGGGATAATTATAAGTTGTCCCATTTTTCCAATATTCATCATCATCCGTATAAATAATCCTCGAAAAGATTCCCGCTTACATTCTTCAAAATCGCGTACTGCCTTCCACGCAAAAAAAGCTGAGCTTCCCTGAAGGAGAGTTCAGCCTAAAGCTTCTAATAAATAGTCAACTTATTTATTGGAATTTATTCGAACGGCATAAGCATCTGCATCCCATTCTACCTGCGCCCCCAACATTTCGCTTATCAATCTGAGGGGGACATAAACGCTATCATTAATGAAGACCGGTTTTTGATCTGTCTCTATTACCTTTCCATTAACAGTCGTTTGTCCAGTTACCGAATTCAAGATCAGAGTTGTAGATCCTTTCACAGCAACCACAGCTCTCGATGGAACATCCCAACGAACATTAACTCCCATCTGCTCGAAGACTCCTCTTAAAGGAACATATGTCGAATTATTAATTAGTAACGGCGGCATCGTCAGTTCCATTTCATTCCCATTCAACAATACTTGAATAGATTTCTTCACGAGCTGAGGCGTACTCACCTCGATCTCTCTGACCCCCAGACCCGTCTGTCCAAATTCATTTGCTCCCCAGGCAAGGACATGACCATCTTTTAAGAGTACATAATGATTTCTGCTCCCTTTAGAAATGGAAACTGCATTCTGAATACCCTTAGACTGTGTAACATTAATCTTGTTCTTATCGCCAACCGTCCACTGCCACACGGTCCCATCCGCCTTCACTGCGGAATCTGTTGTCAGCGAAATGACGTCTGTAAGTCCTGGAACCTGAACAGGCTTTAGAGCTTCTCCCAGATATGGATCTATGTAATTATTCCAAATCCATACTGTACCATCCCATCTCAATGCCGCCCCATAAAGTCCATAGGCTCCATCCATATCAACCGCTCTATATTCTCCGCTTCCTTTAATAAGCGTAGGCTTTAAGATTACGCCCTTCTGAGTTCCCAGCGGTTGCTGTGATCCCCACACCCATACCTCTCCGCCGTTACCAAGAGCCACTGAATTATTCGATCCCGCTGCTATAGACAGGACGGAGGGTAGTCCCTTCACCTGCACCGGGGCTAGCTTGTTTTTCCGCGAATCGTCACCGAGTTCTCCTTGTTCATTGCCTCCCCACGCCCAGACCGTTCCATCTTTAAGAAGAGCTAAGCTAAAGGTGCCCCCCGCAGAAACAGCTTTCACATCTGCTAGCCCTTGCACTTGAACAGGCTCTACAAGAATCTTAGAGGACTGTGTTCCAATGCCAAGTTGTCCATGCTCGTTCCCCCCTACCGCCCACACTGTTCCATCGTCCTTCAACATCAAGTTATGGCGATAACCACCTGAGATTTGCTTTACATGATCGATATGCATTTTGACAGGAGTATACGCTGGTGTGGTCGCCCCATTACCAATAGAGCCATACCCACCACCCCACGCCCAGGCTGTTCCATCCGCAGTGACGGCATACGCACTTCTGTCACCAGCGTCCAGTTGGGTGATGCCAGACAATAATTTCTTTTCTTCAATTGAATTCACATTATCTGCTGCTGCCACTAAAGGTGAGACCATAGTCAGGCAAAGAACAGTCCCAACAACAACTCTACAAATCCGACTTACCTGCACTTTTGACATCAAGCTTTGTTTAAACACTTGAGATCACTCCTTTTTATTAAAAAAATAGATAACGCAACAACTCACGGTCCCGTCCCAAAACCTCCAATCTTCCAGCCGTTAGCGTGTTTGGTCAACACTGCAAAGCGAGTTTCCCGACCATCTGGGGTATTAAAGACAGGATTTAGTGATTTCATATACAGATCGACCACAATATTTAACGTTGTGCGATCGCCGATGTCTTTAATTTCTGAGCCAGTATCATAATCCATCACTTTATAAGAGGTAGGCTTAGCCTCAACAATACTTTCACTGAGCGCATTTTCACCACCAAAACCCGGGTTATAGAGTTGATGCGCTTGACGGTTAACCGTCAATGCAGTGAGTAAGGCATTAGGATTCAAACATGCGCGGGCACGGGTATGTTTACCGTCCTGAATAGCCTGAAAAAAAGCATCCAGCAGCTCGAAATGGTCTAATGAGGCTAAGTCACCATTCTCACCTTCCTCAGCAAACAAACCTTCTCTCTCCGTCCACTCCTCAAATGTAAGTCCTGTAATGTCGGTCAAGCTACGCTTCTTAATAGACGGGCCGATACTTTGAATATTAAATTCCAGCCACGCACCAACGGTATTCCCTGATTGCACAAGCAAAACAAGATTCGAGGGATAAGAAAATTCTTTTTGTTCGCCAGAACCTGGTAAACCTTCGACTAAAGAATACCGCTGTACCTCTACCGTGGTCCCCTTCAGCAGTGTCAAATCCAATCCTGCATCTTTAGAGAACTCATTCGCTAATTGCCAGTAAAGTCCCACTGGATACTCCCCTAGCTTATCTTCCCAGTTCCGCGGTACCTCAACTGCAAATGCCTCCGGATGGCTCTGAACTTTATAATCCAGTGTTTGCAAAAAGTCTTCGGGAATCATAGTTACTTGAGCAGATGTTGGCGTTACCTGTGGTACAGACGTTGAAGCTATAGAGGCAGTAGGTTCCACACCTATGGAGTTCTCCCCTTGATTACAACCAGAGTTTAAGAGTACAAAAAAACAAATCGTTACCATCGTTAAAAACTGCCGCTTAGTCATCTGATTCCCGCCTCTCTAATCACTCCTCTATATTTAGACTGAGGAATATTATACAAAGTTGCGGGATACTGGAAATTATTAAAATCATTTTATACGCATAGGACCCTGTAGTTTGGGTTTGGCGTTGATTTTACCTGCTTATGCGGCATAAATCGCCTGTTGCTTCGCTCTAGGGCTCTCGTCCACCTTTTGACACTTGTTAACTTCAAGAGCATAATAAGCTTCGGCATATTGCAACGGATTTCCATGAAATACAGGTATATGCAGGACCTTGGTGTAATTGCATCAGAGAGGATGATAACGAGTGAAAAAAGATTTTGATATAAAAAACAAACCCTTCCTAGTCTTTAGCTTCGTCCTGCTGCTAAAATGCGCAGTGGCCTGGTTCGTAGTTTTTAGCGACGGTCCTAACTGGAGCATGCTGCTGACAGAGATCCCATTTTTCTTTATCGTATTTGGACTCATAGAATGGATGGCTTCCAAACGAAAATTTCTGTATTACATGATAGCCAATCTATTGATTTCAGTCATATATTTTGCCGTGCTAATGTATTACAAATATTACGGTGTAATTGCTACTTATCATGCCTTGGAACAAGCAGATAAAGTAACTAAGGTGGGAGAAAGCACATACTCATTGCTGGACCCTTACTACTTGTTCATTTTTGTGGATATTGTAGTTTTCATGTTTTTTATGTTCCGTCCGAAATATATTGCGATCTGGAAAGAAAGAGGTATGAACCGCCGCATGAACCGGACTGCTTTGTTTGGAATCATCAGTGTTTCCTTGGCGGTCTGTGTCTTTAATGTTTGGCCAAATCATGCCAGTATGAACGAGAACAAAAAAGCGGAGAGTATGGGGATTCTTAATTACGAGGTTTATACTATTTTTGCCGATACAAGGGAAACAGAAGAAATAATCGACAACAAAGAAATCACGCAACAATCCATTAACAAGACCAAAGGGATTACAGAGCCTGTCTCACCGAAGTACTGGGCGGCAGCTCAAGGTAAAAATCTAATCGTGGTACAAATGGAATCTTTTCAGAACTTTTTGCTGAACCTGAGCATTGACGGGCAGGAAGTAACACCCAATCTAAATAAGCTTTTGAAAAGCGAATATTATTTCAATAACTTCTATACTAATGCCGGGCAAGGAACAACTTCGGATGCTGAATTTGTAGTGAATACTTCGTTGTACGTTCCCCACCACGAGGTAGCCACTTCATCCAATTATATGGATAAGGCGCTTCCGAGCCTGCCTAAGTTGATGAAAGCTAATGGATATAACACAGCAACCTTTCACACCAATAGCGTAGAATTCTGGAACCGCAAAACCCTATACAAAGTACTAGACTTTGATAAGTATTATGATCAAGCGTTCTATGGGGATGACGATCATATCGCATTCGGTGCTTCAGATGAGGTACTCTATGCCAAGACTGTTCCTGAATTAGTCAAAATGGATGCTAAAGATGATCCTTTTTACGCGATGGTCATTTCTATGAGTGCTCATCACCCTTATAAAATGCCAGAGTTAAAAAATAAAATGACACTGCCTAAACGGTATGAAGGTACCCTAGTTGGCAACTATATTCTAGCTCAAAATTACGCAGATTATGCAATGGGACAATTCCTGGATCAATTAAAGTCCAGTGGTCTATGGGATGATAGCGTCATTGTCTTTTACGGTGACCATCAGGGTGTATCGCTATATTCCCTTGATGGCAACGAGAAATCGTTAATGGAAGAAATGGTCGGCCACGAATATGGTTATACCGATATGTTCAATGTTCCTTTCATCGTTCATGCCCCTGGTGTAGGTGAACCTGCCGTGTACAGCCAAACTGGTGGTCAGATCGATATTATGCCAACTGTAGCTAACCTGTTAGGGATTTCAATGAAAGACCAGCTCCACTTTGGAGAAGACCTGATGAACCAACAGACCAATATGCTGCCTGTCAGACACTTTTTGCCTACCGGCTCTTTCATTAATGACACAAGCATGTATTTAACTGGTGTCGATTACGACGATGGAGACAACTTTAATCTAATCGATGGCTCAGAAACAGAGGGCGGTTCGACAAAAGAACAATTTGACGCCGTTCAGCGGCTTCTAAATATGTCAAACAGCTACATTCAACAACTGCCGGATTTACCCTCTACGGATGATGCAAAGTAACTATAAAAGAATGCCCCTCAGCCAAATAGCTGAGGGGCATTTTTGCATTTTTTTATAAGAACCTAAACCTTAATTAAGCTTCAACATCCTATCGATAATCACTGCTGCTTGAGCACGGTTGGCAATATTTTTAGGACCGAAGGTATCCGCAGTCAGACCTTGCACAATACCTTCCTGTGTTAGTAATGCCACCGCTTCTTTACCGTAAGCAGCGATTGTTGCCTGATCTTTAAAGTTAACCAAAGCGGCATTTGTATCACTTACCGACTTGCCTTTAAATTTCTTAAGTGCGTTGGATACAATGATTGCCATTTCCTCGCGTGTAATTGCACGGTTAGGATCAAACTTTCCGTTGCCTACACCGTTAATCAATCCGTTCTTGACCCCGGATGCAATGTATCCGTAAGACCAGTCAGAAGCTTTCACGTCACTGAAGGCAGCGGATGATTTCACATCAAGCAGATTAAAAGCTCGCACGATCATGGTAATAAACTCGGCACGCGTCACCTCTTTAAGCGGAGCAAAGGTATTGTCGCTCACCCCTTGCAGAATCCCTTTTGCCGCCAGCTCTTTAATCGCCGATGCTGCCCACGCCACCTTACCTAGATCCGTGAAGTTTGAACCTATTGGGTTTGGTGTTGCAGACGGCTGCACAGTTGGAGCTGGCGTTGGTGTTGCAGACGGCTGCACGGTCGGTGCAGGTGTTGATGTTACAGATGGCTGCCACGGTGTCGAAGGTGTTGTTGGCTCTTGTTCATTCACCCCGTTATCCATACCATCCTCTTCGGTCGCCGCTGGAGCAGCAGCATAGATTGAATTGGCAAGCAATCTGAATTGATTTTGCGGATGATATTTATTCATCAGATCATTCGCAAATAACGTCACATGAATGTTGTCTGTATTGTAAGTAAGCGCCAATATTTGGTCTTGTGCAGCCTCGTTATTCGGCCACCAGCCTGCTTTGAAAAAGTCAGCTCCTGATCCGTATTTCGCCAAGATCTCTGCGCCTTCAGGCACTTTCGTAATATAAGCCGCGGAAACCGTGTAGAGGTATTCGCTATCGGCATAAGGCGCTGTAATTACATTGTCCTGAGAGACCTCAGCCTTAAACAATCCCTCATGAGCATCTTCTTTGCCATCCTTATTGACCGGAGTTGAATAGTCCAGCCCAGGGAGGACCTTAAGCCCTTTAACAGTTTTCAGCATCGTTCTTCCATAACCGATAAATGGTTTACCTGCAGCAATCAGATTCGTTCCCGAATTGATTAGAACATCTGCTGCCACTGTATCCGTAGTTACGTTAAATCCAAGATCCTTCAGCATAAATGCAGTCGCTCCTGCAATAGCTACCTTAGGAGCCTTAAGCAATTTACCCGTTCTGTTCTCTGAAGCACTAAACGGAACAATATCCAGCAGATATTTAGACGATACCGTTCTAAGGTTGGATCTGGAAACAAGGAAGCTTCCCTTCTCGTAACCCGTCCCCCCATTCTCCAGCAATGTTACTGCCTTATGATTGGCTAGCAGCTCATTCACAGCTTTTATGGCATCATTGTTGCTGTTTTTAATGACATAATTTTGCTCGAACGGAGATTGATCCAGATTCGTACTAGGGATCGTTACACTGCTAACCTGTTCTGTCTTCCCAGTGAATGCTCCTACAGAACGGCTAATATATCGGTCAAAACCACGCATAGCCGAGAAATTCTGTACCGTATCTGAATACATCTCATTAAAATCCGAGACATCTAGTCCATCATACAAGACAAGATTCGCATAACCTCTTTTGGCTTGATGCATATTCACCACATAGGTTCCAGCCGGATAGACTACGGAATCTACAGTTACACTGGTTGTTGTCCGTTCTACCTTCACATTGTTACGTAATAGGTACTGAACCATTTTGTAGGTTTCCAGATCATTTTTTTGCAAATCTTTTGCAACCGGAAGAATATAATACTCAGGGAAGAAATTCGTATTCTCCTCTACCCCTGGACGTCCAATAGACTCATTTTGTGCATTGATTAGATAATCTTTAACAGCAGCATTAGTATTCTCATTTTGGATACCCCGTTTGAAGATTTCCAATTGATTCAGGAACAGTTCCTGCTTGTTGTTGATCACATAATCGGTTGCCCCCAAAGCCGCATAATAAAAGGCATCCAGTGAATCTTCATTCAATTCAGGCACTTCAATGGTATGCCCAAGTGCTCCTTGATGCATGGCATATACAGCTGTGTAGGCTGGTGAAGCATCATCCCAACCTGTTGCATTCGTTCCTTTATAGTTCGGATCCTGTTGTGTTTTTTCGTATTCTTCATAAGGGATATGGTAGGAATCATATTTAGTATTAGCAATTCCCGCCTTACCCATGGCATTTGCTTGCTCAAGCATACTTGGCATTACAAGATCATATTCAATGTTAGGATCATGAGGTGGTGTGCAAGGCTCAATCAAGAAGCCACTTACAAATCCATGCATATCCAAAAAGGTAAGCGGCGTCCACTTAGCAATTTGTGCAGTTACCGCTTGTGTCTCAGGCTGGGTCTGGTAAGAGTTGTCCCGATTTGGATCAAGCAGTGTTGAAGTTTGACGCGTGTTTAACGCGCGACCGTCAGGATTCTCTACATAATCAAGCAGGAAAATCACATGGTCAAGCGCTTCGTCGATGTTCAGAACAACCTTTTTCGGATTTCCATTCTCATCAGTGGTATCATAGGTGACAATTTGCTGTGTCATCAGCGTATCCAAAAACTTAATGATTACATCGACACCATTGGCTTCATCGGCATGAATGTTATTCAACCAGATAGGTACCTTATAATCCTGCAGATCCCCGTCGTTAATTTTCTTTTGCAGGGCTTCAGGATCATTCATCATAAGTGGTAAGGTCTCGTTCAAATATTGATCTACTGAGGACTTATCCTTAGCAACAATAGAGAAATGAATGGCACGACCTTGAGTTGAGGTCCCAATTTGCTGATACTCTACATATCGATCATATTTATTATTGCTTTCAGCAGTAATCCTATCGATCGCGGGTTTAATCTCATCATATGTATGATAGGTTTCATATGGATTTAGTTTGACTTGCTGCTCTACCAGCACATCTCCAGCAGGTAATGTCCCGATTAGATTATAAATTCCCACTCGTTTAACGTACTCTGCACGTATACCCGTTAGTGAGAGATTCTCTCCGTACAGCAAATCAAAATGAATTAAAGCTTTTACTTTTGAACCTGAGATCGGCTCATAGGTCACTGTTACGAAAGGATTACCTGAATAATCTTTCGCATCTTTATTCCATTTCTTCCACTCTGCCAGCGGCTTCATCTCTTCCGCCGTTCTGCCAAAATTCCAGATGATATCTTGAGGCGATGCCCCATCAGGAAGATCTAAAGTCAATTCTAATGTTCTAGCTTCCGTCATAGAAGCTTTGTATACTTCTGTGGAAACTGTCGCCGCTATTTGTTCATAGACAGCAGTCGCTACCGTAGTTTGTTCTGAAGAAAGCACCGCTGGATCAGCTGTGTTCTCCGTAGAAACCGGAGCAACAACCGCCTGCGGGTTAATTTCGGTTGCAACTTCACCTGCATATGCAGCTGGAAGCAGACCCGACATCATAAGTGTAAAAGCTAGTAATAAAGATAGTATTCTCTTGGACATTTTTTACCTCCTATAATTTTGTCTACTTTCACCCCGAATTGAATGAATATACACTTATATGAATCTGTATTCATTACATAATATAGTATTCTATTAATTTTGGAAACAAAAATAATAGAAAAAATAATATTTTTATACGACTCGCCCAGGTAAGCGTATTCATTTTGTGCAAGAGTCCTACACTACCGCAACAAAAAAAAGCGCCCGGATAACCGAACGCTTTGAATTACAATAAATATATTAAACGGTTTCTGGAAAAGAAGCTTCACTTAACTCTTGTGCAGGTACAAGTTCACTGCTACCCTCTTGCTCTACAGGTGCGTTAACCAGCATATACACACGGGACTCGTAAGGCCGTAATGCGACAGTCTCAATCGGCTCCGCAGGATCAACCTCATAGTTATGCAAGAGCAATTCACTAGTATCAAACTCCAAATCAAATGGAAGGTCAAACAGTGCTTCCTCTGCTGTCAGGTTAGACATGACCAGCAGTTTTTCATTTCCAAGCGTCCGAGTATAAGCATAAATACGTTCATCTTCAGGCAAAATGAGATCATAAGTCCCGTAAACAGTAACGGGATTAGCAGCCCGAAGAGCGATAAGCTTTTTGTAATGATGATAGATGGAATAAGGGTCCTGCTTCGCCCGCTCCACATTGATTTCCGTATAATTCGGATTCACCTTCATCCATGGCTTGCCGCTGCTGAAACCAGCGTTTTCAGAGTCGCTCCATTGCATTGGTGTTCTAGAGTTGTCCCGGCCGTTCTTCCAGATTACCTCCATGACTTCCTCATGTGTTTTACCGGCTTCAGTCTCCAAACGGTACAAGTTCTTCATCGCCACATCATCGTAATCATCCATTGATTCAAATCTTACATTGGTCATCCCAATTTCTTGACCTTGATAAATAAATGGTGTTCCCTGCATCAGGAAATACATCGTAGCCAACGATTTAGCTGACTCTTTCCAATACTGGCCATCATTTCCCCAAGTAGAAACTGAACGCGGCTGGTCGTGATTTTCGATGAACAATGCGTTCCAGCCTCTGCCCTCAAGACCTTTTTGCCAACGGGAGAGAGCTGATTTTAGCTGCAAAACATCCAATCCACCTGTCACACTCTTATTCCAAAGAGCTAAATGCTCGAATTGAAAAATCATATTAAATTTGCCTTGCTCTTCACCCACCCACGACTCCGCCTGATCAACATTTACACCACTCGCTTCGCCAACCGTCATGATGTCATATCGGTCAAACGTCTCCTGCTTGAGCTCCTGCAAGAAATCGTGAATCCCTTCACGGTTCATGTGCCCATCGCCAGACGGAACATACGGAAGATTCTGTGGATTCGGCAGATCGGGATGTCCGGTGATTTTTTTAATATGTGAAATGGCATCCACCCGGAAGCCGTCGATTCCTTTGTCCAGCCACCAGTTGACCATGCTATACAATTCACGGCGCACCTCAGGATTCTCCCAGTTAAGGTCTGGCTGTCTTTTGGAAAATACATGCATAAAATATTGCTCTGTGGCAGGATCAAGCTCCCAAATCGAACCGCTGAAAATACTCTCCCAGTTATTCGGCTCCTTCCCGTCCTTAGGATCACTCCAAATATAATAATCCCGCTTCGGATTATCCATGCTTGAACGTGCTTCAACAAACCATGGATGTTCGTCCGAAGTATGATTAATCACTAGATCCAGAATCAGCTTCATGCCTCGCGCATGAACCTCATGCAGCAGCTGATCAAAGTCGGCCATGCTGCCGAACTCCGCCATAATATCCTGATAATCCGAAATATCGTAACCATTATCATCATTTGGGGATTTATAAATAGGACAGATCCAAATGACATCGATGCCAAGCTCCTGCAAATAATCAAATTTAGAAATAACTCCCTGCAGATCGCCTACACCATCACCATTGCTGTCCATAAAGCTCCGTGGGTAAATTTGATACGCCGTGGCTTCTTTCCACCATGTTCTGTTCAATGCATCCAGCTCCTTCGTATTCATATACCCTTCACAGGAAAATATTTTCCCAAAATTCATTAGAATTAATAATTCAGTTATTATTTTTAGCAAAAATTCAACTTTATCGTTCAAAACAAGCTTTTTTCAAGGAAATAATTTTCCTACAGCGATCATTATAGGACCTTTTATTTCCTAGGTCAACAACAATCTTTTGGATTCTTGAAGCTATCCGTGATATGCTTGCGAGAGTTGAAACACCAAGTGAATCATATGGAAAGTTATGGTGATCTTCTTGAAGGTAAAGATAAAAGATATAGCCCAAATGGCGAACGTTTCGATCTCTACGGTGTCCAGGGTAATCAATAACAGCAAACCAGTAAACGATGATGTCCGTAAACGCGTACTGGAAGCTATTAAACAAACCAACTACCGTCCGAATGTCATCAGCCTTGAAACGGACAAAGCTAATACACAGTTGATCGGTGTGATCATTCCGCAGAATAGCAACACTGTACTGGATGACTTCAATGTTGGTATTCGCGATCTCGCGGATTTGTATGGCTACGACATTATGGTCGGATTAACGGACGGCAGTGCAGAAAGTGAACAACATTATTTGAAGATGTTCCAGCGGATGGGGACAGAAGGAAATATATTTGTGGGTTCTATTCCAAACCATGAACATCTGGAGATCATCCGCAGCTCAAATACACCTTGCGTGCTTGTCGGGCAACAATCGCAGGTGGATACGATTCCTTCCGTTCATCTGGACAATATAACTGCCTCTTATGAAGCTGTTACTTATCTGATTCAAAAAGGTCATCGCAAAATCGCTATGATTCGCGGCTCGGGAGATAATGCGGTGGGTGGGGATCGGTATAAAGGCTATCTACAAGCCCTTATGGATGCAGGCATAACCTTAAGGAAAGAATGGGTAGTAGAAAGTGCGATGGCCGTCGAAGATGGGAGCGACGCCATGCGCCGAATTATGGATAGCGGGGAGTTACCTACTGCGGTGTTTTGCTCTACAGATTGGATGGCAGTTGGAGCCATGAATCATTTAACCGATAACGGTCTACGGGTGCCAGCTGATGTCGCCGTGTTCGGATTTGATAACAGCTTCATTGCCTCTATCGTTCGACCTAAGCTTTCCTCGGTTGAATACTCTGGAACGGAGATTGGGATGACCGCCACCCGAACCTTAATCAAGCTGATTAAAGGGGAGACCGTTGTGCCGCATCATGCAAATGTGGCTCATTATTTGGCTATTCGGGAAAGTACGGGTTAGGAGATGTGGAGCTCCTAACCCTTTTTTATACAGATGATGTTGTTGATGTTATTGTGTGAATCCTACTTTGGCTCGTTCACGCGTTTTGGTATCTAGAGAGATGGAACAGATCGAGCTGATTGGAATATAAAACTCTTCAAAATCCGTCCGATATTTGACGAAATTTTCACTTACCGTTTCCAGCACTCCTTTTGTAGCGTTGGAGCCATCCACAAAATAGATTGTTACCTCTTTTCCCTGCAAAACCTCCAGCATAGCCTTCTTCACTCCTTCGTCTTAGAGATTTGTGATGACCTTATCGATAATTCCGTATTCCACCGCCTCATCGGCTGACATGAAATAATCTCGATCCATATCTTGAAGTACCTTCTCTACCGTCTGCCCAGTTCGGTCCGCTGTAATTTGCACAAGCACTTCCCTTGCCTTCAAAATACGTTTGGCACTGATCGCAATGTCACTAGCCTGCCCCTGCGCCCCACCATGCGGCTGATGAATCATAATCTCGCTATTCGGCAGGGCATAACGTTTCCCTTTGGCCCCAGCCAATAACAACAAAGAACCAAAAGAAGCCGCCATTCCTGTACAAATGGTATTCACCGGCGGCTTAATAAGCTGCATCGTGTCATAAATACTGAAGCCTGCGGTGATAGAGCCACCTGGACAATTAATATACATGTGTATATCTTTATCCGGATCTTCTGCTGATAAAAACAATAACTGGGCAACAATACTGTTAGCCAGCTGATCCTCAATTTCCGCACCTACGAACACTATCCGGTCCTTCAACAGCCGCGAATAAATATCGTAAGATCTTTCACCTTGATTCGTTTGTTCGACTACATAAGGAACGTACGCCATCCGTATTCGACCTCCATCTATTTTTAGAGTTTTGAAATCTACCCTGTAAACGGATTAGCATGGGGATAGGATACGTTAGGCGTGAGAATTTTTATTTTTTAAAATTGCGTATCTTAATTTCCTGCTCATTCGTTTATTATTAGAAGTAATCGAAATCACCTTACTGGAAAAGGAGTTATGCAGAGTGATCATCCTTGAGAAGCTTAGCACCGGAGATGCGCCGGATGAAAGTAACACCAGGTCTTTGCAGATAGCTCTGAAGCGATATTGTCTTGCATTGACACAATCCCCGTGGGATGCCGATGATTTAGCTCAGGATACATGGGTCAAGGCCCTTGGTTATATGAAGCCTTCGGACTCAACGAGCACAAATAATGGGAACAGTCTAATGAATGAAGTTAAACAAAATAAAGAAACCATTGAAAATGATAAAGCTAATGAAAAACTTGAAACTAATCAAACTAATCAAACTAATCAAACTAGTAAAATGAACTATACGTTTTCTACGGCTGCAACGTCTGCTAATACTGCAACGTCAGCCAAGGCTGTAACGCCATCTAAGACTGCAACGTCTGCAAAATCTGCAATGCATTCTACGATTCCTACAAATTCTACTCATCATACAAGTTCTACAAATCACCCAAATCCTGAGGCATTGCTTTTTCGGATTGCCCGAAACACATGGATTGATATCATGCGGCGAAAAGCCACCTTGTCACGAGTGTTGGAGCTGGATCAGTCCCCCACTGAGGCCTCTGCGGAGTATGGTTCATTTGAGATTGAAGCTGCTTTTCAAGCACTACAGGAGCATTTATCTCCGCTGCAGCAGGCGGTGTTCCTGCTTCGAGATGTGTTGGGGCACTCTGCAATGGAAGCTGCCGAGATTCTCGATACCACAGAAGGGGCAATAAAAGCCGCTCTGCACCGAGCCCGGCAAGCCCTTCCTCTCGTAAGACAAGAGCTGCTTCAGGCCGATGGTCCTTCTTTACCACAGGACACAGCCATGCAGATCGTCTTGAGCCGCCTTGCAGCCGCGTATGAACATGGAGAAATTGCCGAGCTGATCGAGCTTGTATTTGCGGACGAAAGCCAGGAACCTGTAATGGCGGTATCGAGCCAAAGCTTGCAAGGCTTCCAGACCTCCCAAGCTGGTGGATTCAGTTCAAACAGTTGGAACTATACCACGCCAGGAATGTGTATGGTGGCGTAGTTTTTCGTTATGCTGGATTTCGGGCAGCTAAGTGTCTCGTTACATTAAAAACGAACAGATATATTTGCGATTAGTTCGCTTAATGTGTAATTAGCGGTTAGGCAGTTTGTAGTAACTAGCTGTAGACTTGCATATTGTGCAACAGAATCAGCCGTCCTGGCCGCAAAATTGAATCTGCAGCACTTTCTGCAATAGATTCTGGTGAAAAGTTAGTTCAATGCCACTTGCTCATCCATTGATTGTATAGAGTGCAATAGGATCTCGATGATCCTGCCGCTTATCTACAATGAGTCAGAAGCTTTATATAAACCAATAAACAGTCGTTTTAATAACTATTAATAGCAATCAAGGAGTGAGGTTGATGAGGAAGATTCTTATTTTAGGCGGCACACGCTTTTTTGGAAAACGTTTGGTCGAGCGTCTGCTTGAGGATTCTAAGAACGAAGTAACCATATTAACGCGCGGGGAAACAAGCGATCCTTTTGGCGGTCTCGTTCACCGGATACAGGTAGATCGGTCTCAACCGGAGGTCTTCGCTCAAGCATTAGGTGGTACGAGTTGGGATGTAGTTTACGATAATATTTGCTTTTCAGCTGATGAAGCGGATCAAGCGCGCCGTATTTTTGACGGCAAAACCACACGTTACATACTGACTTCAAGTTTATCTGTCTATGATTTCAGTGAGCAAGCGCTGACGGAAGAGATATTCGATCCTGAAACGTACCCGATTCGTTATGGAGGACGAAATGATTTCACCTATCAGGAAGGGAAAAGACTGGCGGAAGCCGTCCTTATCCAACAAGCTAACTTCCCTGTAGCCGCTGTCCGCTTTCCGATTGTCCTGGGAATGGACGATTATACACGAAGACTCCATTTTCATATTGAACATGTACGTAACGAACTGCCCATCGGGATTCCGAATCCAGATGCAAATATCTGTTTTATCCGTTCGGACGAAGCCGCTGATTTTCTATATTGGCTCGGCAACTCGACGGTGACGGGTCCTCTCAACGCTTGCTCAGACGGTACGGTTAGCATTCAAGACCTTATCTGGCTGATTGAAAAAGAGACCGGAAAACAAGCCGTCATTCAAAGCGAAACAGCGGATGCACATAATTCTCCATTCGGGATCACACAATCTTGGTTTATGGATACAGCTAAAGCTCAATCGGAGGGATACAAGTTTCTCACTCTAAGCGACTGGCTCCCAGAGTTAGTTGACACCCTAAATCAAACTTACGAGGACTAATTACTAACTATGTTACTACGATAAAAAGCTGGCTTTTCGTGGACACTCCCACGAATGAGCCAGCTTCTTTATGCAACAAATCACAATTACGCGTTGAGTTAATTGCACTCTATACAACTATTTTCAGGTATGTGTACTCACGCCTGGTTTTAGTTGTATTTCATGCAATTATATCCCCACCAAACCACCGTTATTGTCATTTCGCCTCGAAATAACTGCACTAAATACAACTAAACCCTAATCAAGCTACATACAAACTTTTTTAGTTGTATAAAATACACTTAAAATCAAAACGGCAGGTAGAACCTTACTAAGCGCTAAACTTTAGCCTCTCATGTTTAAACTCTACTCTCTAGACTCTACTCCCTACTCCCTACTCTTTACTCACTGCTCACTGCTCACTGCTCACTGCTCACTGCTCACTACTCTATTCTCTATTCTCTATTCCTCCTTACGCTAAGAATGCCAATTCCCGCTGAGCTAAGCAGAGATTGTCAGATATGATCCCTCTTTAGAAACGTCTGCATTTGGTGTACCACCATCATCTGGAGGATCGCCAACACCCAATGTATCATCTCCTAATGCATCTCCTAATGTGTCCCCAGCTTCTGGAGTGCCAGCATGCTTTGTATCCCTGTCACCTTCATCGCTGATCCCTTTGTCTCCATCCGAATCAATCTTAAAAATGTTGATTTCTTTGAATAAACTCTGCGAAATTTCATTAATCTCAATGGCTTGACGGGCTATATCACGGATAGCATGATCCTGCTGTACGCTGGAGGCGTTCACCTCTTGCACCCCTGCCGCAGTTTCCTCGGCGATGGCCGCGACGGCATGCACAGACTCTGCGAGTCTACGGTTCATAGTCTGCGTCATATCCACTTTGTCGTGAATTTGCCCAATCTGTTTACTAATCTCCACAATAGATTGATCAATCGCTTCAAAAGAGGACAACGTTTCAGCCACTTTATGATCCTGTTCCTCAAGATTTCCTTTGGTCACCAGCATATATTGCTGGAATTCATCCATCCCGGATTGCAGCTCGCTAATAATCTGACTGATATGTACGGAGGACTCTTTGGTCTGCACAGATAATTGTCTTACTTCATCAGCGATGACAGCGAACCCTTTTCCGTAGGCACCTGCCCGGGCTGCTTCAATTGCTGCGTTAAGTGAGAGAATATTGGTCTGATTAGAAATATCTGTTATGGATTTAGTAATGCGCGAGATGTCCTTTGATTGATCACTCAGTTTGGTTAAAGCCAGATATACTTTATTCACAGATTCTCGCGAATGCTCAGACACCTCCCGGAGGGCGATGACGGATTCAGATCCTTTACGAGTATTGTGATTAGCCGTTTGACTGGTAGCCAGCATAACCTCGGTATACTCCGTGATCTCATTCACTTCACGTTCCAGCTCCTGAATTAGGCCAGCGCTCTGCTCGGATTGTCCTGCCTGCTGTTCTGCCCCTACCGAGATTTCCTGTATAGTGCTTACGATATCTTGATTCGTATGCGCAGTTATAGATGAAGATTCTTGAAAAGAATGCGAATAAGTTGCCAGCGAAGAGGCTACTGACTGGGTATGCTGAAGCATTTCCCGGACCCGCTCTACCATATGATCAAAATGATGACTCAAACTGCCCAACTCATCGTTGTAAGGAGAATTAATCTGCTGACGCAAATCTCCTTCGGCAATTTTTCGCAGAGCCACTTGCAGTTTATGAATAGGATTCAGGAAGGAACGTATGAGCATAACCGCAATCACTAATGTGAAAATAAACACTAGCACAGCTGCGTAAGCAACTATAGAGGTGGTTAGATTAAGCAGATCAAAAGAATAATCCTGTGCTTTTTCTGCATTTTCTGCTGCTGCCGTATACAATTTTTCATTAGTCACTAGCATGACTTCACTCAACGCTGTAGCCTTCGTATGTAATTCATCGATTTGTTCCAGCACACTCATGGGATCAAGCTGCTCGTCTTCTATGGTCTTTACCAATTCGTCAAAATATCCCGTATATTCCCCAACCTGACTATGTAATTGTTCTAACTCTTTAAATGCCGGCGAATCTGCCGCAAAATTCACCGTCGCCAACTCTTTAGTCAGCTTTGTTTGCTTGTCCTTAAAGGGTTGGACGAACTCCAAATCACTCGAACCCGCTAACGAAGATTCTACCGCATTCATTTCCTGCAGCAGTTGCGTAATGATTGACACGGTAATTCGTTTTTCCATCTCAGCTTTTTGCGTTTCCATAGAAATCTCCACTTGGCTGATTTTATGGTTTTGATAAAACGCTACTCCCAAAAAGAAAAGAACAACGGCGGAAAAACTCAAAATCAACTTCCATTTCATAGTTAGATGCATAGACCTAGCTTTCAACAATATCATCCTCCGTATAAAGCCTCATATTGCAATAGGTACATTCTACCAATATCTTGATTGTAGAAGCTGGACGTTAAATACTGGACAATGTTTTGTATGAGAAATGTAAATTATCTCGAATACCCAATCATTAATTCTCCTTGCAATTGACGTAACGTTAAATGCTAAAATAATCCACATAAGGCGCCTTATCAAACTATGAAATGGGAGTTGTCTATGAGCGGATTTGTTACCATTGATAAGCTTTCTGCGCAATTCGGACTGACGAGTCGGACTCTGCGTCACTGGGAAGCTCAAGGATTGTTTGAAAGTAAGCGGGACAGCAGCTCTGGCTGGCGGATTTATGATGAGAAAGCAATACTCGCCATTCGGGTTACCTCATTATTAAGAAAGCTGGATATTAGCATCAAGGATATTGGAACCGTGCTTGTAAATATGTCCGTTCAGTCCATGTACGAAGCGCTCAGCCAGCAAGCGGCTTCTATTCACAATCAAAAAGCAGAACTAACGAATAGAGAAAGTGAAATCCATCTCTTTTTACAGTGGATATCCGCCCATGTCGAGGAACCCATTACAAATCAATTATTATCTGAACTAAACGAAAAGTCATGCAATCCATCGGATGGTATGACTAAAACTGAGGAGGTTATATCTATGCCAACTATTAATCACTCTACCCCTATTCATGTAAGATTCATTACTCTTCCAGCTATGAGATTTGCCTACAATGTTGCGGTTAGTACCTCTCCAGAAGATGAGGCTATGATCCCAGTTAATGAATGGCTGGAAGCTAGTCAACTATTAGGCACAGCACGGCTTTTTGGCGGCAATACGAACCCGCATCCAACTGGTGAGAATAAACCTTACGGATATGGATTCTGTGCCTCAATTCCGGAAAATGTGAAGATACCAGCTCATCTAAAGGAAATGCGGCTCGACGGCGGCCTCTATGCTCTGACAGAAAGCACTGATGATATCTACGGCTCATGGCAAGCTCTAATGGGGTATCTGGATACTCATCCTGATTATCAAGCGGATCACAATTCCAGATTATGTCTTGAGGAGCATATCCGTAACGATAGTCCCAAAGGTAGCGGAAATGAGTATGCCCTAAATCTACTCGAACCTGTAAAAAAGAGAGTTCACGCACTTGCGTAAATGAGCGAGCCATAGATAAACGTTTCTAATCTTTAAAAAAACAAAACGCTCTCATCTGCTTATTCGGGCAGACGGAGAGCGTTTTGTTGTACATTGCTTCTATTGATTTATTCCCTGCGCAGACACAGCTGGAGTAATTTTCACAAAAATAAATCGTGTAAGCGGCCCAACTAAAATGATCTGCAGTGGAAGTGCAAAAATAAAATTTTTACCTATGGCAGACAGGTAAGCTCTTGGTAGTTCAGCAGAAAATCCAACATGGAGAACTGCGCCATAGAAGGACATGAACAATACCATTCCGGTCACCATAAAAAAGGATATGAACATGATTTTTTTGATCATCGGATCATTTTCTTTAACCAGCTTATGCGCGATCCCCTTTGCAACCTTGCCTACAACAAATACATCTAGAATGAGTGCAACTATAAATGCAGGCAAGTAGCCGACAATCACATCCTTAACTAACGTGCCTGACCAACCCTCCATTAGTGCTACATTGTAAATACTCATCCCCAGCACCATTAAAAAACACATGATGAACGTAAATAAAAATGCTTCTTTTTTGTTTCTTCCCATCTTCAAGCTCCTTTTATCTCTGTATTGTCAACTTGGATTACAATAACATAGATCCTCAAATCAAGTCAACCAAGTTGACAATAATCACAAATGACTTATACTGGGATAAACGAGCCATCATTTAGGAGTGTTCTAATGAATAAGCAGCTGCAAAAAATGAACCTGATTGATTTACTCAGTGAGAAGCATCTAGCTTTACGTAAAATAGTGACAGACAAAGACCCGGATCAAATCAATAAGACCGAATCCCACATTCTTGCAGTTCTTGCGGCCCGAAAAATGTTATCGATCTCAGAAATCAGTAGAATAATTCATATTTCAAGACAGGGCACGCATAAAAGCATTCAAGGCATGTTATCCCGTGGTTATGTTGAAGCCGTTGAAGTCGAAGGAAATCAGCGTGACAAAAATATTGTCCTCACTCCAAAGGGTATAGAATGCAATAACAGAATGATGATCACCAAAATTGAATTAGAGCAGCAGATCGCTGCCAAGCTGGGAGTAACAAATGTAGAGCTTCTTAAATCTTTGCTAAAAGAAGATTGGCTCTAATCTCCAGCAAAAAAGCCGCAGAGTTGTCTACTCTGCGGCTTTAAAAAGTTTGAATTATTTTCCGGGAAATTGTCGTTAATTAGCTTTCAAAGCACTGTTTGCCGCGCTCTCTCCACCTAGACGACCTGAGGTAAAGGAATAACCAATTCCAACCCCATTGCCTACATAGGTATCGTTGAATAATACGCCTTCCGATTCAAGCCCTACAGCAAACAATCCTTTTACTGGTGTACGTTTATCATTTAGCACTTGGAACTTAGTGTTTACCAGCAAGCCACCTACAGAACCCAAGTTGTTGATTTCAGCGACGATGGCATAATACGGTCCTTCTTCGCCCATTGGCTCTAAATAATCAGCAGCTTTACCAAATTCAGTATCCACACCAGTTTTTGTAGCTTCTTTATAACTATTGTAATTTTCTACAAACACATCTACATCCATACCTGCATTTGTTGCTAATTCTTCGATTGTATTTCCTTTGAAGCCATCTCCGTTTTCTACCATAGAATCAAACACCTTTTCTGCATTTACCCATGGATTCTCTAACGTAAATTGATCTGCAAATTCGGCATAAAATTCTGGTGGCATTCCTGGCAGGCTTGGTGCGTTAACACCTTTCATCCCCTTGGACTGAAGAGCAGCCAATTGTGATTTTGATACGATAACCATATGATAAGCACCATTAAATGCACTCGTATTAGCTGCGGCGACCGATGTTAATGTCGCTGCTTCATCTCTGAAACGTGCTCCGGAAGAACCTACATTCATGAAGTTAGGCAGATACGTCAACATCAGCGGATAACTTGCTTCAAAAGGCTCATATTGTGCTTTTAGTCCTTGTGTTGCTCTGGCTAATGTTTGGTGCAGCATCTGACCACCGAAGTTATCAGGAACCTTGGCTCCTGCTTCCCAAGCCATCTTCAGACCTTCCCCAACATTCTGACCTAGTCCTCCGTTAACCCCTTCAAAACCAAAAGCTTCTTTAACCATTTCCGAATTTGCAGCATAACCACCTGTTGCCATTACGACACTTTTGGCTGTGATTTCAAGAGTAGTCCCGTCTGATTTCTCAGCCACAATACCTGTAACTTCTCCTGCTTCATTGGTAATCAGCTTTTTGGCAGTGGTTTCGGTGATCACTTGTCCACCCTTTTGTTCAACCGATTCAGCCAACATTTTCCGAAGGGTCTCTTCCCGGGTTTCATAAGCTGGCAGTACATGCAGCTGCTCTCCGAAAAAGTTTAGAAAGCTGGTTTTATAACCTTTTTCCGCTAACCAATCATAAGTTTCACCGGATTTCGTTACGTATTGTCTAATCGCTGCAGCGTCAACTCTCCAGTGATTGTTGACAATCCAATCGGTAATTTCTTTTTCCACATTTACTTTAAGATTATTGTCAGTAGCTGCGGAAGAATTATAGAACTTACCGGCCCAGGATAGATTACTTGCTCCCCCGATAACTCCTGTTTTTTCGATAATAATAACCTTGGCACCTTTATCAGCAGCGGTTACCGCTGCGGACACACCAGATGCACCGGCGCCTACTACCACTACGTCTGTTTCAAGCTTTTCCGTTTTACCTTCACCCGCTTTTTGCACGCCACCGGCTTTGAGGACTTCCAGATTTCCTCCACCTTTGGTTACGGCATCTTCAACGGCCGCGAGCATTGCTTCACTGGAAAGACTCGCACCACTAACAGCATCTACTGCCAAGGTTTGTCCTTCCAGAATTTGATCTTTTATTTTTTCAAGTGCACTATCGCCTAGACCACCTGTTTCTGACTGGCTTACGATCTTGATATCTTTAATTTTATCTGGCTCATCCATAGTGACTTCTACTTTAATCACGCCCTCTTTGCCTTCCGCTTCCCCAGCGAATGTACCGGCTTTAAAAGATGATGATGACGAATTTGCCGACTCCCCATTTCCTTTGCATCCACTCAGCATGGAAACGATCAGCACCATACAAAAAGTTAACATGAGCATTTTCTTGGTGAAATTTCTGTTGCGCATTCTCTTCTCCCCCAGTATCTAATATCTTATAGCTCGTCAAGAACGTGATATTTTTCACATTCATATCTATACATATCTACCGAACGTTGCCAAGCTATATACCGAAGTATAAACATTGGTGCAGCACCAAGGTCAATGTCCAATTCTTGTCCAAAAAGAAAAACACCCGCTCTCAGAGCAGGTGTTTATAGAAATACACTTATACAATTGGGATATTCACTTCCAAATACGAGCGGTTATTGCCTTCTATTTTTTCAGTGAGCATTAATTTACCCACCACATCACCTGCTATAGTATATCCATTTGCTTCGATGTAATCTATCATAAACTGCAAGGATTTCTTCGTGATATAATGTCCATCCGTAGATAACATGATAGCAGAGATACAGGTACTCGGGCTAATGTACTCTACATATTCATCGATATCCATAGCAAATTTCTGCACTTCCTCCTCGGGTAAGGTAAGCCCCCAGCTATAGTCAAAGTTATTATCACCGGATAACACCCCCGCGTCCTCAATCTTAAAAGAATAAAACGCATAAGGCAGCCTATCCATCCAAGTGTTGACGAGGCTTTTTACGATATCATTTTTTAATAATGCATTTTTATCCGTTTGCTTAAGCCTGTACATGCCTGGCAGTTGTTTAAGTTTACATATATATAATGAGGACTCTATTTCCTTAAGCTCTTTATGAATTTCATTCATCTTGTTTAGCAGCATCGTCTTTTGCATAATCTCTTCTTCTAAACTCTGCTGAGACTGCTGCATCATTCCCATAACTTGCTCAATAGAGGACTCCTTCATTAAAAGTGCCACTTCGGGCAATGGAATTTCCATACTGCGATACCATCTGCTCATTAACAGATCCCTCGCATCTAAATCATTAAAATATCTATAATTATTGCTGTTATCTTTTGTGGGCCTAACAATATCATGTTTCTCGTATAATCTCAGCGTATCCGCAGTTACCCCGAGAATGGAAGCAAATTCACCTATGCAATACTTCACCTGAAGTCCCTCCATTCATTTCATGCATACCCTACCACACTAAATGATAAAGAGAAGGACGCTGTTTGGATATGAAGTAACTCATTTCATACTCAGGGTGTACATGCTAACTACGCTAGTGCAAGTAAGTGAACTAACATAAATCCAACTAGAGATAACATGACCGATCCTATAAGTCCCGCTGCAAAAGACTTCATTCCAAGCCGTCTAAATGCCGCCAAATCAACGTTTAACCCAAGCCCTGCCATCGCCATAGCGATTAACATATAAGCAATCGTAACGATCCCATTGGCTACTGATGCGGAGACGATCCCTAACGAATTCACACCACTGACAACTAGAAATCCTAGAATAAACCAGGGGATTGGAATGCTTTTCCACGAAGCTTTAGCCGCTCCACCTTGCACTTTTCTTTCTTCACGATTGGACCAAATCCCAATTAAAATAGCCACCGGCACAAGTAAGGCCACCCGGGTCAATTTAACGATGACCGCCATATCAACGGCAGCATTTCCACCAGCATCCGCAGCCGCGATAACGTGAGCAATTTCATGTAAAGTCGCTCCTGAGAATACCCCATAACCTAAATCTGATAAGCCGAGAAAAGGATACAAAAATGTGTACAGCAGTGTAAATATTGTGCCTAATATAGCTACTATAGCTGCACCAATGGCCGTTTCGTCATCTTTGGCTTTTATCTGTGGAGCGATGGCAACCACCGCTGCCGCACCGCAAATCGCAGTTCCGCAGGCAGTTAAGATACTGAGGCGCTTATCTACTTTGAACAGTCGAGCCAATCCGTAGACAACGGAGATCGCAAATATAATGACGATGACTGCCAAAAGAAATACCCGAGGTCCTGCAGCAACGATATCCATTAGATTAAGCCGCATACCGAGCAGGATAATCCCAAGACGAAGCAGTTTTTTACTGGAAAAATCAGTGCCATGTGTGATGCTACCTGGCACTCCTATCGTAGCTCTCCAAATAATCCCGATTAATATGGCAATAACCAATTGCCCCATAATAGATAAGAATGGAAAACCCGCTAAAAATTTCGCCAATAATGCGATAACTAAGGTTAGCCCTATCCCTAATGCAAACCCAACCTTTTTGTTGTGTTCTGGTTGATACAAACCTTCTGATTGACCCATGTCGTATACACTCCTTGATGAATGTCTAGATGATGCTGTATAAATACTTCCCATAACTCAACAATAATACGACAGCGCTCGGAAGTTAAATACCAATATCCTATCCGTAAGATTAGGAATTCTTATGCTTAATTTTAGACAAAAAAAGCTCCTTCGAGTGAAACATAAATGCCGTAGCATCTGCCTCACCAAAGGAGCAATTATAATTGTTAGTGATATTTAAGCTTCCAGCTTCTGTAGTCGAGTCCCTTTAGGAAGTACAGAAGTTATATATTCGTGTACCGGATGTTGCCCTTCCTCTTCCGCAAGTACAGTTACAATTCCTTGATCTGTACCGGTTCGAATCAGCCGCCCCATCCCTTGTTTGAGTCTTAACAGCATGTAAGGCAAATCCACATCTTCAAAAGGAGTGGAGGTTTCCGCCCTCTTTGCCATAAACACTGGATCAAGCGGAGGATACGGCAGCGACCATATGATCACATTAGATAATGAAGGTCCAGGGATGTCCAGCCCTTCCCATAAGGTGACCGCACATAACACGCTATGCTCATCCCGTTGGAATGCTGAAATCAAATAGCTGATTTCTTGATCCCCTTCATATAAAAATGAATATGAGCTGCTTTCCGGTCGTAATGAGTTAAGCTGCTTGAATTGCAGAAGCTCTTCACGAGTACGAAACAGTAGCAGTGCTCTACCTTCAGTCTGCTGAATAAGCTTCAGGGAAATTTCCATTTTCTCAGCAAAATCCCCACTCTGAAGCTCTGGCACATAGACATTCATCTGGTGCTCATAGTCATAAGGTGAGTCTACAGAGAAGGATAAAAAATCTTGTATCCCAAGACTGTCCTTTAAGTATTGGAATGATTTATCCACAGACAATGTAGCCGATGAGAATACGATTGGCATTTTTTGCGTGAACAGGCTGTCTTGAAGTACCTCTTTGACATTTCGTGGCATGACCGACAGCGTTAGACCATCGCTTTCTTCTGTCGCCCAGCAGATTAGAGCTCCCGAATCCTCAAACAATCGCAAAGCGATCTCTATGGTCTCCAAACGTTCCTCCACAATTCGCAGTTGGTATTCATCAATCGTGTAGAGTCCGCTTTCGAATACTAATTCTTCTTCGATAGCTGCAATTACACTCCGCATCCGGTGTACCTCACGAATCAATGAAGCATTCAGCTCAATGCTTTTCCGATCTGATCCTGGTATGTTTCGGCATTGACGGCGAATCGCTTTGAACATTTGCTCACTTTGCATGATCGCTTCATCAATCAGAACGGCTAGCGTTTCACGAATCTCGTTCTGTAGCAGGCGAGAAATCAATTCTTCAAAGACGACATGCTTCATCTTATAGCCAAGCGCCTTCATGGCCGCTGATTCTAATAAATGTCCTTCATCGAATACAACCGCACAATGATCTGGAAGCAAAGGAATTTGCCCTTCCCGCTTACGCGCTTCATAGGTCCAAATATGCTCCATGTAATAATCGTGGGAACAAATGATCAGATCGCTTGATTTCCGGTAATGATCACGGGACAAGGTCTGCCCGCAGCGGTGACGCATATCGCAAGTAAAGCAGTCCTGAAACGTATCCCAGTTAATCTTGTTCCATTGTTCGTCATTCAGATCAGGATAATCTCTGCGGTCTCCATAAGCATGGAATTGCTGCATCGGTGCATGTGAATGTACAAAATCAGGTAATGTACTGTACAAGCTCTCCAGTGGTAAGCTTTCATCATCATGGTTCCGAGCCTGATCCAGCTTTTTCAGACACATATATTTATCCGGAGATTTCGCTAGTCTGGCATCAATATTCATGTTCAGATGCTTTGCAAGCTTGGCGATATCGCCTTCCGGTTTCACAAGCTGCTCAATCAAGGACTCGTCCGCACATGCAATAATCGCAGGTTTGCCCATATATCGCGCATAACAAATGCTATACAACAAATACACTAATGTCTTGCCTGTTCCGACCCCTGCCTCAGCAAAAATCGTCTTTTTCTCGGCAAAAGCTCGCTCTACCTGAAAGGCCATGTATATCTGTTCATCACGTACTTCAAATCCAGCCTCAGGAAGAATTTCATAGAATACATCACCGACCCATTCCCCTACTTGCTCCATAAAAGGTTTGGTCCGATCATATTCAAAAGGATACTGTTTCGCCAACAAGCCTACCTCCAATATTTGATCAGGCATCTCTACCATGCCATGAAAAATAGAATCAACGGAAAAACTCTATTATCTCATACGTTTGGAGGAATTACAAAAAAATAATTAGAGATCTAAAATCAGATTAACAACGAAGATACTCATTTTCGTATATATCATTAATCCTTTCCAAAACATTCCGGGCTTGATCCTTAAATTTCAAATCCGCAACCTGACCTTTCCGAAGAAATACCCCCGTCTCCTCACGGTGTTCTCCCAGAGCCCCCTCATACAATTGGCCGGCGCCGTGGGTAGGCGGAGAGAAAAACAGCTTCATCAACGGCTTAACTATAAGAGGCAGTCCAGAATTTTTTCCTTTTCGCAATGTGTTATTGCTACCCGGATCAACACTGCGAATCATGATGCCCTCGTTAGCAAGCTGCCCCGCGGCGGCCTGTGTCCATAACGATAATGCCAGCTTTGAGGTAGCGTAAGGACCAAGCAGCTTGCGGAAGGTTGTGGGATGCTCCAGGATTTCGATCGTAAACTCATTCGTAAACTTAAGCGCTGAGGAAGAAGTGTTGATCACCGTTTTTAAGCGTCCTTTTTGTAGGCTATCCTTCAATTCCATTAAAATAATATACGGCACAACGGTCATCAACTCATAGTGCTTTTCACGCCCCTGTGTCGAGTAACTTAGTTCAGGGAAGCTCCCGCCGGCATTGTTGAACAAAATATCGATCCACTGCTCCTTGCCTTTGATCTCTTCCAGCGTCCCTCTCAAGCTGGTAAAATCCGCGAGATCGGTTGTTTTATAAATACGAAGCCAGCCGTTTTTGATGGCTTTTTGGATGTTCATATCATCGGCCGGAAAACCGGAACGGTTCAAAGCAATCACCTGCCAATCCTCCGCTAGCAGTTTTCGAGTTAATTCCAATCCAATCCCAGCGTTAGCGCCTGTAATCAATGCGATATTTTCACGTTGCTGTGTGCTCATTGTAAATCTCCTCCTGAATTCGGGATATCCTCTTCTTATAACGCACATTTTATTAATTGGAGTCGACTCCAAGTCAAGGCGTAATAAAAAGATTTTGTCCCAGAGATAAGGTCTTGACTTGGAGTCAGCTCCAAGTTGTATAATGCACACACAAAGCAATCTCCAGGAGGTAGAGTATGAAGGCAGAGCAGACGTTTACGATAAAAGAAACCGCCGCGCAAACCGGAATATCAGAGGATACGATCCGCTATTACGAAAAGATCGCGCTGCTTCCCCGGGCGGACCGGAAGGACAACGGGCATCGCGTTTACCGGCAGGAAGACATAGATACAATCCTGCTGCTATCCTGCCTCAAAAAAACAGGCATGCCCTTGCAGGAAATGCAGCCATTTTTGGCGGTCTCCGCCGACGCTGATCCCGCGGATTATCCTGAACTGGTGGAGCATTTAAGAAACCATCGAGAAAACATCGTCAGCCAAATCTCGTCGCTGCAGCAGGTTGTCGATTTTATTGATATGAAGCTGGAACAAGGAAAATATCGCCGAGACTGCTCAGATAAAAGCGAGGACAAATCGAAACCAAAAAACATCTCCCCTGTTGAGATGAGTTATTTTTCTGGATCAGCAAAAATGAATATTTAATGAATTGGAGGTTTTAGGATGAAAGCAATGATCATAAAAAAATACGGGAATTCCCCTCTTCAGCTAGCCGACATCCCAACACCCGCAGTGGGTGATTATGATGTATTGGCAGAGATCCACGCAGCAAGTATTAATCCTATCGATTTCAAAGTGCGGGATGGCAAAGTCCGTACGCTGTTGAAATACGACATGCCCCTAGTTTTAGGAAATGATTTTTCAGGGATTGTCATTCAAGTAGGAAAGAATGTTAAAAAAATCAAGATAGGTGATGAGATTTACGGACGGCCCAGAAAAGATAGAATTGGAACCTTCGCAGAATATATTTCCGTACATGAAGAGGATATAGCGCTCAAACCTCACAATCTTTCCTTTGAGGAAGCTGCATCCATCCCATTAGTCGGGCTTACTTCTTATCAAGCATTGCTTGATATATTACAGCTAACGGCAGGACAAAAGGTATTGATTCAAGCGGGAGCGGGCGGGGTTGGCACTTTTGCTATCCAACTTGCCAAAGCGATGGGGATATACGTGGCTACTACTACAAGCGATGCTGGAGCAGAATTGGTCAAGTCACTTGGAGCCGATCAAATTATTAATTATAAAATAGAAGCATTTGATAAGGTTTTACAAAATTATGATGGAGTATTCGATACCATTGGCGGTGAAACATTAGAAAAAGCTTTTAAAACAGTCAAACAAGGCGGACAAATTGTATCGGTTTCAGGGTTGCCTAATGCTCGCTTCGGAAAAGAGTATGGAGCTGGGTTCATAAAAACTAATATTTTTCGCTTGATTACCCGGAATCTGAGCAAATTAGAGGCAAAATACAAGGTCAAATACAGCTTTCTGTTCATGAAACCAAGTGGCAGCCAATTAGAAATCATTTCAGAGCTTATTGAATCCGGACAAATAAAACCTGTTATTGATCAAGTGTTTCCTTTTGTAGAGGCACAGAAAGCAATGGAGTATTCTGAATCGGGCAGAGCTAAAGGAAAGATCATATTAAAAATAAAGTGATACAACACATAAATAAAACGGCAATCTAAGACTTTACGCTTCTCGTCTAGACTACCGTTTTTTATTTGTGTACTCGTTAATTAAATTATCTATCTCCAAAAATCCGTTCCAGCAAAAACAAACTCTTTATCCAGCGTCTCGTCCCCATCTTCAAAGCAATCTGCCCAAGAAACACGTTGCTTACTCAGGAGAATTACATCCTTCACGCCATATTCCTGATAACTAACGGTTTGTTCATTAGCGGTGTTGTTCCAGTTATCCCAGCCAAGTGGATCAATATGTGCACCCAACTGGCATTCCACAAATACGGTTTTAGCATACTCACGCCAAGGACGGCCCAGAAACACCGGAGCAATATCAGGGGCTGCTGTTAAAAAGCAATTTTTAAAAATATAACCATACGATTGTCCCTCAGGTGTGGAGGCTGCCGTGATATAACCTGCTTGATTCTCACTATGACGCAAGCTGCGAATTTCACATCTGTCAAAATAAGCCGTAGCCCCACCAAATATAAAGTCCACTGTTCCCTCTATATAACATTGCTGATACATCTGCCGATATTGGGCATGGTGTTCTCTCAGTGGTATACCTCCAAACGTAGATCGCTCTTTGGGTGCAGGTGGCAAAGGTCCCGTGAATAACGTGTCCTGATGCCCTTTTAAGGTACAATTTCTGAATACGGTTTGATCACAATTAGCATACACGGCTACCGCCTGCCCGATATTTTCACCCTGCCCTGCATTATTGGTAATCACCAGATTCTCCAAGACCAGATGGCTGCCGCCCAGAAATAACGTTGGTGTAGAGAATGTATTGATTTCTTCGCCCGCTTCATCACGCTCTTTCGCGTAACGATTCATAACAATCTCCACGTAGCCAATCCCTATGATCGTAAGATTAGAACGATAAATCCGCACTGCCTCTTTATAGACCCCTGACAAAATATAAAGCGTATCCGCTTGAGCGGATAGCCCCTGCTCTAGTGAATCTATCGCCTCTTGAATCGTGTGATAAGCGCAAAAGGATTCTTTTCCTACAACAAGCATAGTGGATTCTTTTCCTTTCAATAAATTGATGACTCTCGCTTATGGACAGACATTTTGTTCTTCAGGTGACACTGTAGCTTGTTCTACTAATTTTTCCGGCTTCTTTGTGTTTTTTGATCGACAATTTATGATCTCTACAGCTTCTCCATTTTCAATGTAAAAAGCAGGCCCTTCATGGTTCTCAATCGTCACCTGATGAAATTGAACATCTCTTGCATTCCCGAGGAAAAATCCGCGATTATTCATGTTTTCGATCCCTGTCATCATGTCTGGATGGCCGGGAATTGCATTCGTCGCCATGGAGATGTCCACATTAGTAAACGTAATCTCGGATACATATTGCTCCGCAAGCCCGTATAAGAAACCCGCTGCGGCATGAACATTACGTGCGGTAATATTGGCAAAATGAATGCGTCTAAAACACGGCGTTTCCTCTGTAACCGGATAAGGATTTTTATCCCACACATATTTTTCTTTCCCGCGTGGTCCACAGAAATAATATAGATTTAGAGTAAACGGACAAATAACGTCCTCCATTACAATATTGCTGATCCGAATATCTTCAATCGTTCCCCCGCGTCCCCGTCTTGATTTCATCCGGATTCCACGATCGGTTTGTTTAAACACACAATTACTAATCGTGACATTACGAATATCTCCACTCATTTCACTTCCGAGTACGACACCCCCGTGTCCATGTACCATAGTGCAGTTGGTGATCGTAATATTCTCACAAGGAACTCGTTCTTTGGTATCCTCAGTTCCTGCCTTGATCGCTATGCAGTCATCACCGACATCAATATTGCAATTGCTAATTCGTACATTGGTGCAAGACTCTGGATTAATGCCATCTGTATTTGGAGAGTCCGCCGGGTTCAGAATGGAAATATTATCAATAGTCACATTGTAACAGCCTATCGGATTAACGGTCCAGCTTGGAGAATTGACCAGCGCGATATCTTTAAGGGTTACCCGCTGACAGCTGTCCAAGCCGATTAGAGTCGGCCGGGGATACTCCAGCTCTTCCCGGCGGTTCCGAAACGTATCCCACCAGAGTTCACCATTTCCGTTAATCATTCCGCTGCCAGTGATCGATACATTAACTAACTCTCTTCCATAAATACAAGGTGAATGAACCCGCTGCTTCACTCCTTCCCATCTGCATTCCACTGCAGGGTAATCCTCCGGGTTCGTACTAAATGAAAGAATGGCACCAGGATTTAAATTCAATTCGATATTGCTTTTCATATGAATTGCACCGGTTAAGAACGTGCCAGCCGGCACATAAACGGTTCCTCCACCGGCTTTATTTGCCGCTTCAATCGCACGTATTATCGCTTCAGTCGCTAACTTTTTACTATTCTTAAGCGCTCCAAAATCCTCAATATTGTAGATCAACATTCATAAGCCCCCCTGTTCTATATCAGATCCAGCCTCTTAATTGTTCGTATTCCACACAGGCCTGAAGGAAAGCACCCACACCTTTTTGGTCGTTAGTGACAATAGGCTCGCTAATGTAATAAGCGAAAGTACCGTCACGTTGGTCCACTCCACCTAATCCTGCTACTTGGCAATTCTTATTTAAATTGACCCATTCTTCTTTGGTTTCTAGTACAAACTCCGAGATAAGTCCTTGTTGAGCCAGATCTAATGTTTCGTACCATCCAGCGTTTAACACGCCTAATCGGATGCCTTTAGCCATGGCATACACGATCATACTTGAAGCAGAGGCCTCAAGATAATTTCCTTTGCGTTCCCCTAGATTAATCACTTGATACCAGACCCCGGATTCCTTATCCTGATATTTCTTCACCGCAGTTAAGGTATCATTTAGTATTCGTACCAGCTCTGGATAATCTGAGTGCTCACTAGGCAGCAATTCCAGAACATCAACTAAAGCCATGAGATACCAGCCAAGTGAACGGGCCCAAAAGTTAGGCGAAAGTCCTGTTTCAGGGTCGCACCAAGGTTGAATACGCTGTTCATCCCATGCATGATATAGCAGACCTGTTACCGGATCTTTCGTATGCTTCTCACACAAGATAAATTGTTTGGTTACATCCTCAAGTCCCTGCCCTTCTTCAAAAGCTAGCAAGTAAGCTAAATAAAAAGGAGCGCCCATATAAAGTCCATCTAACCAAATCTGATAGGGATATATATTTTTATGCCAAAAAGCACCTTCCGAGGTTCGCGGATGGGTCTCAAGTTGCTTTCTAAGTAAAGCAGCCGCTTTTTTGTATTTTTCCTGCTTCGTTTCTTTATATAGAGTCAATAATAATTTTCCGTTGTTAATATGATCGATATTATACTCCTCTAGGTGGTAGCCCTTGACACTGCCATCTTCCTGAATAAAGTAGTCCATATTATCTTGAATGAACTGCAGATACTTAGAATCACCGGTCTGCTTCCAAAGCCATTCAAAACCGTTCAATACCACGCCATAATCGTAGGTCCAGCTTCCTTTATAGCCTTTATCTTCATAAAGCTTCGGTGTCCGTGCCATAATAGAGTCTGCCGTTTGAATTGCCCATTGTGATTTCTTCATCCCAACCCCCAAAATATTTATAAATTTAAGAGCTCAAAAACTAAAAATAGGTTCACCCGATTTAAGGATTACTTTGTACATAAAATAATACGACTTGATTCTCTGAAATCTCAGAGAATCAAGTCATTGTTTAGTAAGGATACGGAGCGATTCACTCTTGGAGCATTGACTGTATTTCAACACAAGCCATCACCAATGCGCCCACACCATGCAGATCATTTTTAACCTTAGGCCGAGTCACGTAACTCTCGTAATCGCCAGCTGAGGTACCGATACAAATGTCCGGCAGAACTAATCGGTTATGCTCATCCCACTGGATTACTTTGGTTAACCCTTCATATCCTTTTTTAGCCGCAGCTGTAGCGATAGTCACATCACTTACAACGCCATGCTTCACGGCTTTGGCAATCGTATAGACGAACAAACATGACCCTGAAGTCTCCAGCCAATTATCTGGCTCATGTCCCTTATCTACGACTTGATACCAAAGTCCACTTTTTTGATCTTGGTAACGAATAAGTGCATCCACAAAATCTCTCAGCGTAGTAGAAAGCTCTGTCCGGGCTGAATCATGGGAAGGTAACAGATCCAGAAATTGCGATAAGGCGAGACCATACCATCCTAATGATCGGCTCCAGAACTCCGGTGAACAACCCGTCTCCGGATTCGACCAAGGCATCCGCCGGCTCTCATCCCAGGCATGGTATAACAAACCCGTTGTCTCATCCTTCATATGCTTGCGCATTAACATTTCCTGATGAAGGACCGTTTCACGCAAGCTTGGTTCATCGTAGACATTAGCATATTTCAAGGAGAATACGCCTGCCATATAAAGTCCATCCAACCACATTTGGTTGGCGTACTTATCCTTGTGCCAATACCCGCCCTCAGAGGTTTTATTTAGTGTGAGCAGTAAATTCCTTAGCTTCTCTGCTGCAATACGATACTTAAGTTTGCCTGTCCGTTCATAAAGAGTGAATAGTAGCTGTCCTGCTTGAACCGCATCCAGCTCATCACGTGCAAAATAAAAGTTCCCGTATTCATCCACCAAATCATCTACATATTCCTGAATATAGTTGATATAACGGTCTTCTTGATAAGCATTCCACAAAAGCTCCATGCCACACAGAAATACACCCTGATGATAGTGCCATCGATGCGCGGGGGGAAGCTCTCCCGCCCTGTAAGTATCCATTAGTGAATCGCAAGCTTTTTTTGCCCACTCTATCGGCGTTGTAGGTATCTGTACAGTCATCTCGAAGCTCCTCCCCTAAGTATAGTCTCTCTCTTTCTTGCTAGCCCTTCATAGAACCCAACATGGCACCTTTGGCAAAATGCTTTTGCAGGAACGGATACACACATAGGATTGGCAAAGTAGCTACCACGATAACAGCCATCTTAATCGTTTGATCCGGTGGTGGAACAGTGGCATCCAGCGTAGCACTATGGTCCATTCCACTAGCCAGGACAACGATTTGTCTCAATAGGACTTGAATTGGCCACTTGCTGCTATCATCCAGATACAGAATCGCGCTCATGTACGTATTCCAATACGTTACCGAATAGAACAACCCGATGGTCGCTAAGGCCGGCAAAGATAGGGGCAGTACAATCCGGAATAAAATTCCGAAGTCATTGCATCCGTCAATTTTGGCAGATTCCTCGAGGCCCTCAGGGATGTTTTGAAAAAAGTTCTTCAAGATAATCATATTAAAAGCACTAATTGCTGAAGGCAGAATAAGTGCTGCATAGGAGTCGATAAGTCCTAATTCCTTCACAACCAGAAACGTTGGAATCATTCCACCGTGAAAAAGCATGGTGAATACCACCAGAAAGTTAACCACTTTACGTCCGTCCAAATCTTTTCTAGCCAGGGCGTACGCCATCAAAGAGGTAATAAGCATACTGAAGGCTGTTCCAATGACCGTTACACCGATGGAAACTCCCATAGCTTTAAATAGTGTGTTCGTTGAAAAAATGAACTTGTAAGCTTCCAAACTCCATACTTTTGGGATCAATACAAATTTATTAGCGGCTATCTCCGCGCTTGTTGTAAAAGAACCCGCTACAACGTGTACGAAGGGAAGCACTGTCACCAATGCAATAATTGCTAGCAGTGTAAAGTTTACAGCAGAAAAAATTCTGCCACCGATTGTTTTATCCTCTACCATTTCGATTCCTCCTACAACGTATCAATAGACGCCTTCTTCTCCCATTTTCTTGGAGATTTTATTTACTGTCATGACCATGATCAAACCAACAATGGATTTAAAGAATCCGATGGCTGTACTGTAGCTAAACTGTCCTTGTCTCAAACCTGCGGTATACACATACGTATCAATAATTTCCGCGACCTCTCGATTCATGGAGTTAAGCAGCAGATAGACATGTTCAAATCCAAGATCCAGAACGGAACCGATTTTCAAAATAAACAAGGTGATAATCACGCCTCGAATAGCTGGAAGTGTAATATGCCAGACTTGCTTAAGCCGCCCAGCCCCATCCATACGCGCTGCTTCATAGAGTCCAGGATCGATTGCAGCAATAGCAGCCAAATAAATAATGGTTCCCCAGCCCGCTTCCCTCCAAATGACCTGAATAATGTACATCGGTCTGAACCAGCTTGGATTAAGCAGGAAGTTGATTTTTTCAAAGCCGAAATAGGCAAGCAGCTCGTTGATAATCCCGCCGTCCATCGTAACCATTACAAACGAAATGGAGACGACGATAACCCATGACATGAAATGGGGTAAATAGAAGAGTGTCTGAAAGGTTCTTTTGAAAAAAGTACCTCTAAGCTCATTCAGCATCAGAGCCAATATAATCGGTATTGGAAAATAAATAAGAATATTCATCCCAAACAAGATAAGCGTATTCACTAAAATATTTAAGAAGTCAGGTTCAGTAAACAGCCTGCTAAAATGCTTCATTCCTACCCAGTCACTGCCCATGATTCCTTGATAAGGTTTGTAATCTTGAAATGCTATAATTAATCCATACATAGGAAAATATTTAAAAATAACAAAGTACAGTACGCCCGGCGTTAGCATGACATAGAGCCATTTATTTCTCCACAGCCGCTTTTTCAGTTCACTGTTGCTCTTATAAATACGTTTTGGTTGTGGAGCTGGCTGTGCGGTGAGTTCCTGCATGTTTCTCTTCCTTTCTCCTTCTTTATTCAAACTCTTTATTTCTTCATGTGACTATGAAGAGAAAAGGCTGTTGAACCTAGATCAACAACCTTTTCAGCTACATATAGTTCATTCAAGCGCTTCGAACAAAGGGACTACTTCTTGTACAAAGCGTTGTACTCTTCAATAATCTTAGCTCCGCCACGGCTCTTCCAGTTCTCAACTTCTTTTTCGAACCCTGCTTTGTCGATCTGTCCGTAGATATACTTGTACGTCGCATCAGTAATGATCTGTTGAAGCTCAACACCTTTTTCTGTATAGGTAGCTGAATCCATCGCAGCTGTTGGATCTGGAACGCCTACCTTAACATTCTCAAGAACTAATTCTTCTGCATGAATACGGCCTGGCAACACGTTATAACTTTGGTACATGCCATTTGTTTCATATTCTCCGATAACACTGTCCTTAAAGCCCTTTACTTCACGTTCGATCAGCTCTTTGTCATCTGCTGGCTTCGCTTTACCGTCTTCAACCGTATAGTGAACGCCTTCAATTCCCCAATACATCAAGTTAGCTACTTCAGGGGTCATCATTGCGTCAAAGAAAGCAAGAATTTTCTTCAGCTCTGCTTCGTCCTTGACAGCAGATTTCGGGAACAAAACGACGTTGTTATACCCTGGAATCATCCATTGAGCAAACTTTCCATCTGGACCTGCAACCATACTGTGTGTATCCAGAACGGCATCCGGGAAATTCTTGATGGTATCTTTATTTAGTGAATCAATATCTTGCATAGAGCCTCCGATATAAAGACCCCCTTTACCACTGGTAAACATATTCACAGCATCTGTTTTACTGGTAGCCGCGAAATCCTGGTTCATATAACCGCCGTCACGTGCTTTTTTGAAAAAGTCCATCGTTTCGATATATTGCGGGAATGTAAATTCAGGCGCTAACTTGCCATCAATTTCACCCCAAGTATTAGGTGTGCCAAACCATGAGGAGACCGTTTTAAAAGCTCCATAGGTCAATTCATTCCGATCAATAATACCTGTTGTATCTTTTTGTCCATTTCCATCCGGATCTTGTTCTGTGAAAGCTTTAGCCATTTCGAACAATTCATCTACATTCGCAGGTGCAGCCAGTCCTAATTTATCTGCCCAGTCTTTGCGGTAAATGATCCCTTGACGTGCAAGTGGACGCCCGATATATAAGGTATAAAGCTTGCCGTCTACTTTCGTGTTATTCAGAATTTCCGGTTTCATTTTACTCAAATTAGGGAATTCACTTAATAGTGGACCGATTTCCCAGAACTGACCGTCTTTAATCGCGTCTTTCATTTGAATAAATGTAGTTTGATTTTTCAAATAAGTTACTTGTGGCAATGAGCCTGTAGCAAAGGATGAATTCAGCTTCTCTTCATACGTATCTGCTGGATAAAATTGATAAGTTAGCTTGGTGTTCGTCAATTTCTCTACTTCTGTTTTAATTCTGTCTGGTGGTGTTTCTGTCGTATTCAATGGAAGCATGATTTTGATTTCTGTAGGTTCCTCTTTAGGTGCTTCAGTCTCTTCCACCTTCGTAGTGTTCTCTGCACTTGTAGTTGGGGCTGCTGCTTCTTCTTTGTTATTGTTGTTACCACCGCATCCAGCTAACAATGTGCTGAATGTTAACAGTGCTGTTAACAACATGGTGAAGGATTTCTTCTTCATACCATTTTGACCTCCATAATTTGTATTGGTTACGAGTTCCACGTTACATCGTCGGCAAGGTTACGAAAACAATCATTTCCCCATAACGGCGCGTTCTGAAAGGGATCTGAGCAAATGATTATCGTGATATCGCAGCACAAAAAAATCCACCGCATTATCTGCAGTGGATCAAAACCTGTTTAACCTATTTACTTTTCTGTCCCAAACTCAGCCTCAGCATATTCCTTAATAATAAGATTGCCTCCACGAGCTCTCCATTTCTCAACCTCTTGCTGAAATCCCTCGACGGTAATGTTACCTAATATATAGTTATATGTAGCATCCACAATGATTGTAGATAACTCCATATTCTTCTCATCAAAAGTAGATGAGCTCAGAGAAACTGTCGGGTCATCAACCAGAAAAGATTCATTATCTTTACTCAGCTGATCTGCTAGAGAGGTTAATTGCTCCTTCTGAGCCACTTCCATAATGTTTTTATTACTAATATCCGCGATCATTAAAGCATATAGCGGATTCACTTCCTGTACCCGCAGTTGTGAGGTTTCCTCGGGAAGGATAATCTTGCCGCCTTCAAGCTTATAATGCCGCCCCTCAAAGCCATACATCATTATATTGGCTACATCTTTATCCATGGTCCGATCAAAAAAACCAAGCACCTGCCGAAGCTCCTCCTCTGTGGCAATGGACTTTTTGGAAAAGAGATACAGTCCGTTGTAATTGGGGATAGACCATACTTTATATCCATCAGGCCCCTCGATACGATTGATCAGGGTAAGTTCAGCCTTTGGATTATATGCTTGAGCTTCAATTGACAACCGCTGCACATCAGTCATGCTGCCAATAAACACACCAGCGATACCGTTAATGAATTTATCGCGTTGAACCTCTTTACTGGTAAGAGCAAAGTCCTGATTGATGATTTTTTCATCATATAATTTCTTCATAAAATTCATTGTGTTCATATACTCCGCTGTTACGAATTCCGGAACAAATTGATGATTCTCTAGCTTCCAATTATTTGGTGTGCCAAAATAAGAGCTTAGTGTCTTAAATACTCCATAAACAAGATCATTACGATCGACTAATCCAAGGGTATCTTGTTTGCCATTCTGATCCGGATCGTTATATGTAAATTGCCTCATTACTTCATATAGGTCATCTAAGGTCTGTGGATTGCTTAAATGAAGATTGTCCAGCCAATCCTTACGTATTATGACACCCTGTCTGGAGGAAGGGCGTTCTGTATACAGGCCGTAGATCTTACCATCAACAGCGGTCTGCTTAAGAATAGCGGGGTCCAGTGCTTTAAGATTGGGGAACTCCTGAAGATATGGGCCGATCTCCCAAAATGCTTCAGATCGGATGGCGTTTTTCACCAGATTATAATCTGAGAACTTCACAAAGGTGACTTTTCCCAAGGAATTAGTGGTCAACGCCGTGTTCATTTTATCGGTATAAACCCCCTCAGGCACCCACGTGATATCAAGCTCCACACCTGTTAATCTTTCAATCTCAGCCATAATCTTTTTTGAAGGCTGCTGTGGAAAATGAAGAGGTGCCAAGATGGAGATGCTCGGGCGAGCTTCTTGCAGTACAGAACCAGCGGACTTTCCATCACTGCAAGCGCTTAACATAGGGAAAACAAGCATGAAAAATAAGCAGCAACATAACGTTGCCCTTCTACACAAAAATTGTCTAAACATTTCTACAGCCTCCTAAGGTATTGTAAGGATTTTCACCCTACAGCTTGAAGATTTTCCATTTTGTAGTCATAATTAGGGTTAATGATTATTACAGAACGAGATGATTATTGTTATTTTCCACCAGGTTTCATACACTAAGAACAAGTGTCTACTTCTACATAAGTAAAGGTGCTGAGTCCCGTGAGACCATTAAGCTTTTTAAGTAAATTAACGATTTTCGCCTTTGTAATTAGCACGTTGCCGGTGATATTCATCGGTTCTTTTTCCTATTTCACATCATCTAATGAGATCCAAAAGAACGTAAACAACAGTAAAATGGAACTTATATTACAAATCACCTCAAATGTAGAACATAAGTTAACAACTGTCAATCAAACATTAAACCAAGTGATCAACTCTAGTGTATTAAAAAAAGCACTAAATAACCCTTTAAGTGAAACCGATTTCATTTTATATAATGATTTAAGAAACGAAATCCGTAATATGCAATCCTTCGATACGAAACTTGAGGATGTCATCCTGCTCAATCAGCAGCAGAACTGGATGATTAAAAATTCAGGCGTCTATCGTCTGGATGAATACAAAAACCATGCGCAACTCTCTAATCTAATGAATATAGCTGACGATACTTCATGGATTTTGAATCCATCGTCCTTATTTTATAGCGAGGAGAGCATTAACGTCACTGGCTGCAATTACAGCATTAGTCTTATCAAAAAGCTTCCCACCAATAAGCTGCAAAAATATGGGCTTGCCCTAGCTAATATTCCGGTCTGCAGTCTTCAGGATTTCATTAATTCAGATGTGCAGCCTCTCGATGACATTATCGTTCTGGATCAAGCTGGCCGTTTCCTGCTCCATCCGGATACCAGCTTAATCGGAAAACCTAAAGAGCAAGGCGGATTTAAAGAAGTCCCCTTAATCTCTGATCCTTCTAAACAATCCGGACAGTTCAAGACTGTGATCAACAAAAAGAATTACTCCGTCACTTTCATGCGTTCTCAGTTAAATGGCTGGGTTTATCTATCGGTTACTTCCATGGAAAGCTTGACGAAGGAGTCCAATAAAATCGGTATGTTTACGATAATCGTGTGTACCTTTATGCTCTTGTTCTCCATTCTTCTGGCATGGATCGGCTCCAGGCGTATGTACACCCCTATCGAAAGACTGCTTAATCAGATGGGCCAACGCAAACCGGATATTAAATCAAGACATCGCAATGAATTTCAGATTATAGGTGAACAAGTTCATTCTTTGTTTCAATCCAAATCACAGCTGGAAAAAGAAGTCCGGCAACACTTTCAGCAGGTTCGTACGTTTTTTCTGATCAATGCCTTCCACGGCAATGTTAAGAAACGTGATTTGCTCGAAGAACTAGGGCAATTCGGCTACCAAACCCAGCTTGTAGAATGGAAAACCATGGCAGTAATTACGTTGTCTATTGATTATGCCGAGGATTCCAGCTATGAGAAAAAAGATCTCAGCCTCTTATTGTTCGCTGCCCACAATATGATCGAAGAGTTAATCTGTCCTGAACAACGGCTGGCTCCTGTAATCATGGACCATGCGGTAGTCGTATTATTGGGCAGTCCAGACTGCGATACCCAGTCTTTTCATAAGACACTGTACTCGTTAACGGAGAAGCTGCAGCAAGAAATAAATAATTATCTAAAGGTGCAGGTGAGTATTGGGCTGAGCCTTCCCTTCAACGCGTTCGATAAACTAGCCATTGCCTACAGAGAAGGTCTTGAAGCACTGAAACATCGCATTAAGCTTGGCAAAGGCGTTATTATTCAATATGAGAACATTAACTCCGGCAAACATTATCTGAACTTGAACTACCCTACGCATAAAGAAAACGATCTAATGGATGCTATCAAGCTGGCTGAAACGGATAAAGCCAAGGAACTGATTCATTTGCTTTTTAAATCTATCTTTTCCCTAGAGCTATCACCACAGGAATATCAAATCCCGTTGACCCGCTTACTCAATAACTTGCTCATTATGATGCAGGAATCGGGCATTAGCTTAAATCAGATCTATCATGCTAATGGCTCAATTTTTGAGGAATTACATGACCTTCATACTGTGGCTGAGATTGAGGATTGGTTCTGGAGCATGGTCATTTACCCGATGATCAAAATTTTTATCAGCAGGCAAAATGCCCAATACCAAAACATCTCTGAGAAAATCATTGATCTGATCCAACATGAATATGATACAGATCTAACCTTGGAAGAATGCGCTTCTCGGCTGCATTACAACGCCAACTATATCAGCAGTGTCTTCCGTAAGGAGACCCAATACTATTTCAGCGAATATTTAACGATGTACCGATTTAAAATGGCGAAAAAATGGCTGCAGGAAACCGATATGCCGATCAAAGATATTGCTGCCAAATTAAGATACAACAATTCTCAGAATTTCATTCGATCTTTCCGTAAACAGGAAGGGATGACCCCTGGACAGTACCGGGATAACAATACAGGCACTAAATCCAAACCAACATTTGACGAATCTATGTAAAAATCACAAAATAATCGTTCAAGGTCGAAGCTAAAAAAAAAAGAGTCTCTCTTTTTTTCGGAAAATATGTTAACGTGTGCATATAACCATTTAGGGAGGAATTTGAACGCAATGTTGAACTTTCGTCTAAATACTAACCGTGTAGAACAAGAGGCGATTTCTCAGGAAACCTCACTGCTCACCCTCTATCCGCTCGAGACGGATCACCCCCGTCCTTTTATATTGGTATTGCCTGGTGGAGGTTATCAGCACTTAGCCAAACATGAAGGAGAACCTGTGGCTCAATGGCTAAACAGTCTAGGTATTCATGCAGGTGTACTAGATTATCAGGTCGGAGATTTCAACGCCTCTTCTTTGTTAAATGATGTTGAGGATGCTCTCAAATGGATTAGGGAAGCACCCAAAGTTTGGAATGTGATCTCAGACAAAGTAGGGATGATTGGATTCTCGGCAGGAGGACACTTAGCTTCCATCTTTTCTACCACTAGAGCAGAGAAACCAAACCTTCTTCTGTTAGGTTACCCTGTAATCACTTTCCAAGAGTCCCATTCGCATAAGGGAAGCCGGCTACATTTTCTTGGAGACGACCCATCACAAGCAGAGCTTGACTCCTTTTCCTCAGAAGCCCAGGTGGATTCCCACACACCTCCAACCTTTATCTGGACAACAGCGAATGATGCCAGCGTTCCCGTGGAAAATAGTCTGTTGTTCGCCTCTGCCCTGTCTAATCAGGGAATTCCTTTTGAATTACATATCTTTGAAGAAGGGCGGCATGGTTTAGGGCTTGCTAAAGAACACCCTCATTGCCAGCAATGGCTTTCCCTTGCTGAGAATTGGTTAAGGGAACGCCAATACGTTAAAGGAGAAGAAGACCTTATGAGACAACAGCTATTTATTGCAGGCGATTCCACTGCGGCTATTAAAGGCGCTGGAGAAAAACCTATGACCGGCTGGGGAGAATACCTGCAAAGTTATTTTGGGACTTCTATTCAAATCCAGAATCGTGCAATTAATGGTCGAAGCACCAAATCGTTCATAACAGACGGCCGCCTGGATGCCATCAAAAAAGACTTTCAACCCGGCGACTACCTGTTTATTCAATTTGGACATAACGATGAGAAAAAAGATGATCCATTACGTTACACCGATCCTGAAACCGAATATCGCCACAATCTAATTCAATATATAGATGCTGCTAGGCAGCTAGGGGGGACTCCGGTTCTGTTAACCTCTGTAAGTCGCCGCCGCTTTAACGCCGATGGAGAGCTTGACCCGTTGGCTGTAGGTGCTTATCCCGAGGTAATGAGACAAGTGGCTGAAGAAACGCACACTCCGCTACTTGATATTTTCGCAGCCTCGCAAGCGCTCTATCGTTCATTAGGCGAAGAGGAATCCAAGAAGTTATTCATGCATTTGCCAGCGAAAACACATCCCAATTACCTAAATGGGGTTACGGATGATACTCATTTCTCAGATGAAGGTGCCCGGCAAATTGCTAAACTTGTAGTTCAAGCTCTTAAACAAAATACAGCCTCATCTCTATCAAACCTACAACAACTTTTATAAGGAGTGATCAAAGATGTCTCTAATTAAAGAAGTTATTACGGAGTACTATCGTATCCCTTTGCCAGAAATCATGGAGGATGCTAAACACGGCTTGCATACTCATTTTGAAGTACCCATTGTCAAAATTAGAACGGATGACGGTCGTGAAGGTGTAGGTTATACCTATACTGGCGGATTTGGCGGCAAAGCGATCTGTTCACTAATTGCTAATGAATTAACACATATTTTAGTTGGCAAAGACGCCAGCTGTGTGGAAAGTATCTGGGAGCAGATGAACTGGGGAATACATTATGTTGCTCGCGGGGGTCTGGCTAGCTTCGCCATTGCGGCATGTGACATTGCGTTATGGGATTTACGTGCGAAGAAAGCAGATGAACCTCTCTACAAACTTCTGGGTGGCGCAAGCAATGAGGTCAAATGTTATGGTGGAGCGATTGATTTGAATTTCCCATTAGAAAAGCTCCTGCGCAACAATCAAAAATACTTAGATATGGGCCTCCAGGCTGTCAAAATTAAACTAGGCCAAAAAACATTAGCTGAAGATGTGGAACGAGTGGCTGCGGTACGCCAATTGGTCGGCCCGGATGTAGCCTTTATGGTCGATGCCAATATGAGCTGGAGTGTGGAAAAAGCGATAAAAGCCGCACGTGAATTTTTGAAATATGACATTCTTTTCTTAGAAGAACCAACGATTCCGGAGGATTATGCCGGCTATGCACGGATTGCTGAAGAAACAGGAATGGCCGTTGCAGGCGGGGAGAACTTGCGCACATTAACCGAATTCCATCACATGCTGCAATATGGTCATGTTGATTTCCCTCAACCTGATGCTTCCAATATAGGCGGAATTACGGGCTGGTTAAAGGTAGCTCACTTAACACAAGCCTATAACCTTTCCGTTTCCACACATGGGATGCAGGAATTACACGTTAGTTTGTTAGCAGCTATGCCAAATGCAGGTTATCTCGAAATGCATAGCTTCCCTATCGATCAATACACTACACGTCCGCTAGTGATTAACAAAGACAATGGGATGGCAGTAGCGCCTGAAGTAACGGGCACTGGCGTTACCTTTGACTGGGACAAATTAGCACCTCACAAACAACAATACTAATAGGAGCGATCGATCATATGAACATTCCCCTTCATCTAGGTGTTCGAGCACATGATTTCACACAAGTTCCATTGCAAGAGTTAATTGAGAAGATTAAGTCCTATCATTTCACTCATATCCAGTTTGCACTTAAGAAATCTTTTCCTGATAGTGCCCCTAGTCTGACGGCTATAAGCCCTGGAACAGCCAGCTATTATGGCAATGCCTTTAGGCAGGCAGGTATTCAGATTGCGGTTCTGGGCTGCTATGTAAACATTGTAGACACCGATCCTCACAAACGGGCACAAGCGTTAGCCGCGTTTAATACCCACCTGCGCTTGGCCAGAGATTTTGGCGCTAGTCTGGTAGGTACGGAAACCGGAAGTGTGGGACTTGGGTATACCACAGATAATTTTACAGAAGAAGCCTTCCAAGAGGTGGTGACATCAGTTAAGGCCATGGTGGCGGAGGCCGAACGTTTTGGTGTGACGGTAGGAATCGAAGCAGGACTTCATCATCCGCTGTACACCGCGCCCTTAACCCGCCGACTTCTGGATGAAGTCCCTTCTAACAATCTTCAGGTCATATTGGATTGCGCAAATCTAATGTCACCTACAAATTACTTGCATCAAGAAGCTATTATTATGGAGGCTTTGAAGCTTTTAGGAAATCGAATTGCTATCATTCATTTAAAAGACTTTATCGTCAAAGATGGAGCCATAAAAATAGTCCCTGTAGGTCAAGGGTGGCTAGAGTTTGAGCCGATTCTTCGTTATATGAAATATGAACGTCCTCATATTCAAGGAATCCTGGAAAGCACTCCTGAGTCACATTTAGGAGAAAGCATTACCTTTTTGCAACAGATATACGAATCCTTGTAGGGCTTCCTCCCATTAAAATGAATAAATCCACTGCACACCACCTCTTTATCTTACCTGGTGCAGTGGATTTTTATATTCTGTTTAACATCCGTTTGACCTTCATCAAATAATCGCCTGTTATGATCAGGGCATCAAGAGTACCTGGGAGGGGTTCCATGCGTCTTGCTTTATTCACGGACACATTTCTTCCGCAAACCAACGGAGTTTCACGTACACTTCAACGATTAACCACCCATTTGAAAGAGCGCGGTATTGAACATCTGCTTTTCTCACCAAAATCTGCTCCTGAAGACAGTTATGCCGATCCCATACGTCCCATTACCAGCATCCCCTTTTTCTTATACCCTGAATGTAGACTCGCACTGCCCAATATGTCCTCTATCCAATCAGAGCTGAAAGCTTTTCGTCCCGATCTGCTTCATATGGCAACTCCGTTCAATATCGGTCTCTGCGGCCTTCGTTATGCGCGAAAACATGATCTGCCCCATGTCGCCTCCTATCATACCCATTTTGACCGCTATCTTGAATATTACCGGATGAAAAAAATCGCTCCGCTCTATTGGAAATACATGAAGTGGTTTCACCGCTCCTGTGATGCCACCTTTGCACCATCCTACGAAACCCTCGATTCCCTCCAAGCTCAAGGCTTTCATCGCCTGAAGCTATGGTCCAGAGGCATCGACTGCCAGCAGTATACCCCCAAAAAACGCAGCCATGAGGTCCGTGAGTGCTACGGAATTACCGCACCGTTACTGCTTCTATATGTGGGAAGAATCGCCCCTGAAAAAGATATACAGACTCTTGCTCTCGCCATGCAGCAATTGCCCGAATCTACGCAATCTCAGGTTCATTGGCTAATCGTTGGAGACGGTCCCCTTCTGCCGGAAATGCGGGCACAGGCGCCGCATAATGTCACGTTTACAGGCTATAAACATGGTGACGAGCTTGCCCAATTATATGCCTCAGCAGATCTGTTCATCTTCCCTTCCAGTACAGAAACCTTCGGTAATGTTGTCTTAGAGGCTATGGCCTCAGGACTGCCTGTCCTCGCAGTAAATGAAGGTGGGGTGAAGGATCTGGTCACACCCGGCCGCACAGGAATGATTGTCAAGCCCCGCTGCCCGGATGCTTTTATTCGTGAGATTTGTGCATATGTAGAGCACCCTCAAAAGCTAGCTGCTATGGGGCATGAAGGTCGACAGCTCGCACTCGGCCGCTCTTGGGAGAATATTTTTGATGGACTCATCCGCGATTATGAAGAGATCATTGAGAATAGACGTTATGATCTTATACCGGCTTTACTACCATTAATATAATAATGACGATAGTCAGTACATGAACCGCCGCTTCTAGCGGAGCGATCTTGTTCATAGCGGTAGTGTAACCATCCGGAATTTCCTCCCCTTCGCTGGTCATTACGAGCTGGGTTAGCTTTTTCAATCGGGGCTCAACCATTCCAATAATAATCACTTCGATCACGATAAAAAATAATAACGACAGATTTAACCACAACACCGACAAGCCCATTTTATCTATGATCATTAACAAAATACCTGTAACGATCAGGGTGATCCCACCTGTCTTAGGGAATCTGTTTATTTTCTTCATAAGACCAAATACAAAACGAAGCTGACTGCCTGTCTTGGCTGAGCTTGTCAGTATTGGCAGCACAAAAGCCGGTCCAATTCCCACTATGGATGCTATAACATGTATAACTACCACAAGCTTTGAGATCATATGCGTCAAATCCATATTTACAATCCCCCCTATCATTCGTTGTTTAGATTCATATGAGGCTGATAGGAGAATTAGTCTTGCAGAATCCTTTAAATCTTAGATAATTTTAAAAGAGCGCCTAGCCGGATATTACCGACTTAGGCGCTTTTTTAACAAATATTCAGTTATTTTACCGTAACTTTCATGATCGTACTCTCATTTACCCCTTGATCATTCAACAGCTCAGCCCGGTATTCATAGACGCCTGGAGAACGGTTAGTAATAGAAGTAGAAGCCGTTTGTGCGTTTGGGGTGCCCGCTGTTAAAATCTGAGTATCGATCAGTATTCCATTCTCATACAAGCGATACTCTTTGCCGTTCATCCCCCACCATAAATTCATAGTCACTTTATACTCTCCATCGCCATCCCAGTTGTCATTGGACAACACCGGCTTAGCTGGTGCAGCATCCTTCACGATAACCACATGAGCAGCAGACACCGTTGTGCCAAAAGAATTGGTTAGCTCAGCCGTATAGGTGTAGGTTCCGTTTTCTTTTCCGGTAATATTAGTCACTGCAGTCTGTGCAGCTGGGGAATTATCACGTAAGGTTTGCGTGTCGATTAAGACACCATTCTCATATAGCTTGTAGACCGTACCATTATTGCCCCACCACATATTCATTGTGATTTGGTAATCCCCGTCCAAAAGTCCTGTATCCTGCCCATTATTATTGGATAGAACCCATTGCCCCGGAACACCTGTAGCCTTCTGAGGTCCACTTACGACCACAATCACTTGTTCTGTCGTCGAAAGTCCAGCGTTATTAATGGCTGTTGCGATGAACGTATGCGCTCCCGCAAGCCCTGTGAGTGGAATCTCATCTCCATAAACGACAGGTTTACCATCAAAGGTAATATCCAGACTGCGAATACCAGACTCTGGATCTTCCGCTACGACCTGCACCTTCAATACATCCGTTTCACTCATTTGAGCAGAAGGTAAACCAGAAATCGTAGGTGGTGTAGTATCTTCAGTTTCTCCCGGTGAGCCTACATATTGAATTTTTGGAGCCGCTGGTTGTTCCATCCCTTCACCAAGAAAGAATCCAGGGTGCGGAGGTTGATTATAGCCTACATTTTGCCAAGCTACTGCCAGGCGGTAGATCGGATCATGCATCAATGTGCGAATACGATAATCTGTCATATCCGTTGTTGTGTAGATCCGTAGTTCAGAACTGTCCGTTGCCCGCCAAATCACTTCTTCACGCCAATCCCCGAACAGATCTGCCTGCAAGCTTGGATTCGCCTTGGTGCCATTATTTGAAGAAGCGCCTACAGCCGTCAATAAGTTGACCGTTGTCTGATTGGTATAGTCCCACTTATCCACTCGATTCGCATCCAGTAATTCACGTAAAAGATCACCATCCCACCAAATGCCAAAATTCGTGGAGGAAGGCAGTTTTTTAGTGATTAGTTCACCTTGCGCACTGTATAGGCCCGTAACAGGTATATGCTCCTCATTGGTGATCGTTGCAGCCCATACCTCTTCGCCAGCATATCGCGGATCAATATCTGCTGACATTCCCCGTCCAGTATCAATCCCCGTGAACACCCCCCATAATATTTCTCCTGTAGCTGCATCACGCATTTCAATCCCATACTTCGAATCGGTATGCTCATGAACATCAAAGACTTCCAGCCCGGGTCTGGTAGGATCAAGGTCTCCGAAATGAATTGCATCACCATGGCCAAGCTTTGTATTATACAGCGGCAATCCGTCATCGTCGATTGCCATCGCGCCGAAGGTTATTTCGTCCTTGCCGTCGCCGTCCACATCTCCTACAGAAAGATTGTGGTTTCCTTGACCAGCGTAGTCTCCATATCCTTCATCATTAGAATCGAAACGCCATACTTTCTCGAGCTTGCCCTCACGATAATTGTAAGCTGCAAGTACGGTTCTAGTATAATAACCGCGGCTAAAAATCACGCTTGGCTGCTCGCCGTCTAAATAAGCTACAGCTGCCAAAAAGCGGTCTACACGGTTACCATAGGTATCCCCCCAAGCGCCAACATCTCCACGTGGCGGATCATAATCAACGGTATCCAATGCCCGGCCTGTTGCCCCTTCGAACACCGTTAAATATTCATTGCCCAGCAGCACATAACCCGAACTGTTACGATAGTCTGCACTGGCATTGCCAATGACTTTTCCTTGACCGTCCACTGTGCCATCTGCCGTCTTGATCATAATTTCGGCACGTCCATCACTATCCAGATCATATACCAGGAATGGAGAATAGTGTGCACCGGCACGAATATTAGGCCCTAAATTAATCCGCCATAAGCGAGTTCCATCTAATTTATAAGCGTCCATATAGACAAGTCCAGTATACCCAGCTTGAGAGTTATCCTTGCTGTTCGAAGGTGACCACAACATGATGATTTCATATACACCATCACCGTCCAAATCACCTACACTTGCATCTCCCGCACTATACGTATAAGGTTGACCATCCTTGGTGTAATCATCTGCTGGCTTTTGCAAAGGGATCGATAGATATTGCTTCTGCCATACGCTGAATGGTTCCGAAGCAGATTTCTCGACTCCATTGATTACTGATGTGATTCTATATTTGGCATCCTCCCTGCCTGTAATATCGAGATAGTTCGTGTTTTGAGTAATCAACGAATCATTTAGTTTCTTATCACCACGATACAGATTGAATCCTATCGTTTCCGGATCCAGACCTAACATCCGCCAGCTGATATACACACCTTCATCTGTCTTAACCGCTACAGGCGCACGGTCCAGCGCCTCCATCTTCCGGTATAAAGCTGTCACCGCTGAGGTTTCCAACGTAGCGGATAGATCAGAGATGCCGCCTGCATTTACCGAGGCTACTTTGTAATAGTAAGGAATGGTAGTCAGAACGGTCATGTCTGTGTACGAAGCTTCGAATGATTTGCCGATCAGGATGAACTCACCGTCTGCGGATTTCGCACGATAAATGTTGAACATCCGTGCATCCGGTACCTCATTCCAAGTAAAGGCCACATCATTTTTGTTCGTAGATTGTACAGCTAGACCACTAGGTACGGGTGCTTTTGCTACGGAAGGATCAATCATAGACACTTTTAGCGCATTAGAACCTACGGATTCCAGTCCCGTGCTGTCGACCGAAGTTACCGTATAGATATATTCCATACCAATATCCGCAGTGGTATCTGTATAGAGCGGCTCTATTGTCTCGCCCAGCAGCTCTGCACTATTCGCAACCGTAGCCTGACGATATACACGGTATTTCAGCGCACCCTCCATACTGTCCCAAGAAAGATTAGCTGTGATAGGCTCACTGTTTAAATCCAGGCTACCCAGGTTCAGATTCGTTGGGGCTAATAATAACGGTGTGATCTCCAGCCCATTGAGATGAGCGGTTGTGCCACTAAAGACAAGATTCATCTGCCCGTCTTTGACAGCAATCTGGTTATACAGCTTCTCAGCAATATTTTCCTTACCTGAGGAGACTGTTCCGTAATCTTTGCCTTCAATGGCTACATTCGTCTTGGCAGATCCAATCCAATCTCCTGTATAGGTCTTAACAGAATAATAACCATTGGGTAAATCAACTTTGAATTCATACGATCCTCCAAAATAAATCACAAAATCTCTGCGCAGATCGTCCGTCGCATTTCCCCGATCCCGATCAATCATCCCTGCACTCGAGGTCAAACCATATCCACGTTCTGGGGTATATAGGACATTCACATTCACTTCCGTATAACCCGCAGCAACGGGTGAACCAACAGGTCCGAAATCATAACGATACTGAGCGGATTTCGTAGTCAGCTTCACTTCATCTGAAGGCTCAGACTCTCCTAGCCCGTTCACTGCAGTCACTCTTACCGAGTAGCTTTGACCTTCAACCAACCCGCTTAATGTCAATGAAGGGACAGTTGAAGTTCCCGCTAATGTATAAGCAGATTCGGTTTCTGCCGCTAGCTTACGATAAATTTTATAGATATCTGCACCTTCTACTTTATTCCATTTCAGTACTGCACCTGCATTACTGATACTCCCAGCTACAAGACCTTCAGGCTTCGCAGGCACCGTTTCTGGCTGTTTGATGTCCTGCACAAAGCTGGAGAGTGGAATATTTAATTCCCCTATTCCTTTGGCCAGCAAACGGGCCATTTGAATGGCTCCGTACTCTTGAAAGTGAGTATCGTCTGTCGAGCCATTTGGGAAAGCACCATATATCCCTGCATCGAGGTGAAGGAATACAGAGCGTGTAGCTGCAAAACCGATAGAATTGTAATAAGCTACACTGAGTGCGCTAAGATCGACCAAGTCAACATCCAACTCACTTGCTACTTCTTTCATAGCCTGCACATATTCTGGAAAGCTCACATTGAATTTTTCGCTCACAGCATTATAATCTCTGCGCCCCATGGGGGTCACCAGAATCGGAGTTGCTCCTCTTTGCCTAGCTCCATTGATATAGGTTTTTAAATAAACTTTGTAATCGGCTGGAGAAGCATATCGGTCAGGAACGCTAATCGTTGCATCATTATGACCAAACTGGATAAGGAAATAGTCACCCGGTTGGATCTTACGCAGTACTTCATCCAACCTTCCCTCGACCATAAATGACTTAGAGCTGCGGCCTCCGATAGCGTGATTCTTAAACGTTACTTCCTCACTAAAGAAGTCAGGAATCATTTGTCCCCAGCCTGCTTGTGGTATCCAATAAGGATCATAAGTCTGCACCGTTGAATCACCCGCAATATAAACCGTTGGCAATTCATTAGCAGGACGGTCTGGCTGCTTAGTAATCACCAGTGCATTGATATTAGGCTTAGTACCAGAGAACAACAAGTTCATTTGTCCGTCCACCAAAGCGATGTCAAAGCTCATTTCCAAATACTGGCCTGCTGTTTTGCTCGTCTGTTGAACTTTTTGAATGGATTCGACTTTGATGCCAATCTCTGTATCTCCGGCGCTGTCACCAGCGGTAAGTGACACTGTATAGTCGCCATTCGGTAAATCCACATTAAAAGTTGCATCCTTAGGGACCACAAAATCTGATCGCAAAGGATCTGAGGTTCCTCGGTCTACCCCAGTTACTTTCGATATATCTGTAAATCCATATTTGACCTCAGAGGAATAAGATACTCCTGCATCTACCTTAAGATAACCTGCAGCCACAGCACCCGGGCCAAAATCAAAGGAATAAACATCCCCTTCTGGCAAAGTTCCGGGAGGCATATACACAGCGCTTTCCACCTTGTCAGATAGCTCTGATTGTCCTTGGTCATTGGCTGCCTTCACCCCATAATATTGCCGTTTTGAGGTATCCGCTGAGGTATCCGTAAATGTCGTCTTCTCTGACTGGCCAATCTCATGGAATGTTCCATCTGCTGAATCAGACCTTAAGATCGTATAGCGCTTTGCTCCAGCCACACTGTTCCAACTCAGTTGAACAGAACTTACACCTACAGTGACAATTGAAACACCGGTTGGTGCTGCGGGAACCTCTACCCCCGGAATTTTGTCTACTGTCACAGATGCGCTCAAAGCAGACTCCTCACCCTTTCCATTTACAGCTGACACATTGTAAATGTAGCCACTGCCTTCATTTACATCTGAATCCATGTAGCTGTTAGCAGCAGCTTGCCCTATGGCTTGAAGAGTTCCACTAGGAAGAACCGTTCGATAAATATTGTAATAGACTGCTTCTGTCACGCTGCTCCACCCTAGAGATACCTCAGTGGGAGTGATATTATGAGTCACTAATCCCTCAGGGGCTTTCAATGGACCTGGTACAATCTGCTGAATAATTAGTCCATTTAAATATCCGCCAACTCCTGTACCCGTAATGCCGACGGTCAGTTGTCCATCTTGAACAGTCGTCCGATAGGTAGCTTGATTTACAGCTTGCTTACTGCTTATCGACCCAGCCGTGCTACCTTCCAAAGTAATCGTAGTTTTGGTTGTACTTGTACCCGCTAGTAAATCTCCTGAGTATACAGTCACATCGTAATCCCCATTAGGAAGATCCACCAAAAAAGAATAGGACAGTCCCAATACAAAATCGTTAGTCATATCGTCTCCACCCGAACGATTCCTCGAAGCAACCGCCTGATCTAAGCCATACCCTAGCTCATTCGTATATAACTTAGATTCATGCACGCCTGTATAACCACTCATAACAGGACTTGTTGCTGTTCCAAAATCATATTGCAAGGTTATTGGGCCTGAAGCTGCACTGACCTGTTGCCCCCCAAATGTTGTAGATGGAAGTATTGATGAACAAATGAAGATCCACGACAATAACACCATAAATATTTTATTTCCAAGTTTATTCCTCTTCATCTTCCGTGCTTCACCCGCTTTCTTATGATTGAAAGAACTTAGTACGCATCTAGCCCCGTTGTAGTAAACGCTTACAATAAGCTTCGTTGTCATTCGTTCTTCAAATATAAGTTCACTTCGTGCGTGTATCCCCTCCTCTTTGCTCAGGCAGCTGGATGGTAGATGATTCCAGTTTCACTCATATCCAACACGATACTACCACCTAAGTGTCACTCTGAACATTTAAAAAACAGATTTTATCATACACTAAACCGTTCAATTTCTTCGCCTATAGTTATAAAAACCTACGATTTGGGAAGAAGTTAGGACAGAAGAATCAGTGAGGGGACACCCGCTTTTGAGATCACGACAACAGTTTTGCTATTCCTTCATCCTCAACCATTCGCTTCTGAGCAATCCATAGGAATAAGCATCATGCCAGATTGGCTCTCCATTACTATCGTATTTAAAATAACCCGTCTGCAAAAAATGTCCTTCTCGACGAAGCTTCAATCGTTCGAGCAGTTTCCATGAGCGTGTATTTTCGGGATCACAGTTCGCAATCACACGTCTCATTTTCAGATTATCAAAGCCATAGTTTAACAATAGATTACAAGCCTCTGTAGCATACCCGCTTCCTTGAAAATCAGGGTTAAAAACATATCCAAATTCCCAAACGTCAAAAACCTTTGGTTCGCTCGCTTGAAAATATAAGTTGCCGATCATTTTTGTCGTAGATTTAAGACAGACTGCCCAAAAAGCACGGTCCGATGACCGTCTGAGGGCCTCAGTGCGAGATTCATCTGCATTAAATACGGAATAGGGCTCATATTTCACAACACTTTCTTGCGACAAATATTCATGAAGGTCTTTCCAATCCTCTGCTGAGAACCTTCTAATCCATAAACGTTCCGTTTCCATAATTTCCATTAGAACAACACTTCCCCAATATTAATAGTAAAAATATACCATACACCCCATAATACCCCTATTCCTTTTTTGTTTCATATGAGCAAAATCATTTCACAAACAGCAAAGAGGCCTCCTTGGGTTCCCAAGGAGACCGATGAATGTTTCTCTATATCTTGACTCCGCTTAAACTGCCACCTGACGCAAATAATCGTTCGATATGCTTCTGAACGGTTGGGTCTGGGATCAGTGGCGGGGCTTGATGGGGTTTTATCCGAGCATCAATAATCACGTTATCACAGGACCAATGTTTATACTCAGTAGAACTGTTCACTCCATAGATATCATGAGATGGATTACTGCGGGTGAATGTCGCCCATAGGAAATTGTCGATCTTTTCACTCAAAAACTCGCTATCATCACACAAAATAATCATTGGGCAAGAAGGAAGTGACCCTTGCTCCTGAATAGCTTCACTAAGCTTGTTCATTTCCAGTGTTGCTTCAGCATAGCTTGTGAATTTAGCGCCTTGAAGGGCAACAAGACCAGGCATCACCATTCGTGCATGCTCAAATCCCTGTAATTCTTTCAGCAGGCCTGGTACCTCTGTACATAGCTCTCTTTTCTTATCCCCTACTGCTGCAAAGATCACTTTACTTCCGCTGTTTAATCCTGTGCCGGAATAATCAAGTGTATCAATCGTGGTATTGGTATAGAAATGAATATCTCTATGAAGATTAATCCGCTCTAAGATATACGTCAAGAAACCCTCGATATTATGTGTGCTGATAGGCTGATTTTGTTCTGCTGTAATAAACAAAAACTTAGCTAAACTAAGCTGACCCGTCCCTAAAATCCGGTTAGCAATGGTCAGAATTTCCGCTGGCTGCTTTACTTGCTGATAAGGCGTATAACGTTCACTGCCAATGGCGAACAGCAGGGGATGAACACCCGCAGCATCGACTGCATGAACTTCTTTGACGCCCGGAATTTCTTGGCGGATAGCCCCACCTGTCAGCTCGTGAATTAACTCACCAAACGCGGTATCCTCCTGTGGCGGCCGGCCGACAACCGTAAATGGAAAGATTGCATTTTTTCTGGCGTACACTTTATGTACTCTCATTACTGGGAAAGGGTGAACCAAGCTATAATAGCCTAAATGGTCGCCAAAGGGCCCCTCCGGCTTCGTCTCACCAGGGTGAATTTCACCTGTTATCACAAAGTCCGCATCATTGCTGATACAGTAACCATCCACATAGCTATAGCTGAAATGGCGTCCTGATAATAAACCTGCAACGATCATCTCACTCATTCCCTCAGGCAAAGGCATAACCGCCGATAAGGAGTGAGCGGGTGGCCCACCGATAAAACAACTCACTTTAAGCGGTTGTCCTTGGCGGTTCGCTTTTTCCTGATGTACGCCAATGCCGCGATGAATTTGATAATGAATGCCCACTTCTTTATTTAATTCATACTCATTTCCAGTCAGCTGCACACGGTACATTCCCAGATTGGAATTCATAATGCCCGGCTTGTCCGGATCTTCTGAATACACCTGCGGCAAGGTTACAAAAGCACCACCATCTCCCGGCCAATGTGTGATTAGCGGAAGATCAGAGATATTAATTTCCTGGAAACCGCTTGGCAGACCTCCTGGCTTTTTAATCGGCAATGCTTTTCTCGCGGATAATCCGGTTCCAACATATTTAAATGGATTTTTGAGTGCTTTTACGGGATCGTTGCGAAGGGCAATTACGTTATGTGTGGAGTCCCAAGTACGCCGAAAGATAAACTTACTGCGCTCTAACGTTCCAAAAAGGTTAGATACGGCCCGAAACTTCGAGCCTTTTACATTTTCAAATAATAATGCGGGTCCACCAGCCTCATAAACCTTTAGGTGAATCGCCGCCATCTCTAGATAAGGGTCCACTTCTTCACGAATACGAACTAAATGTCCGTGTTTCTCTAAATCATTAACACACTCTTCTAAATTGCTATATTTCATTTCATTACTCCGATCTCTAGAAGGTTATTACAAGATTACTTGGATGCTTTAATTATACCCTGTAAGATATTAAAATAAAGCGCACGCGTACCCTATGTACTAGAACCTGACGTCTTTATCTTGTATTCTCTGGTTTCGGTTCACTCCGCAATATATTTTTAGCAGGAATACCTACTGCCGAAGCGTTATCCGGCACATCCTTTACCACTACAGACATGGCCCCGATATTAACATCGTTACCAATGACAACCGGTCCAAGAATCTTGGAGCCTACTCCAATAAAAGCTCTGTCTCCAATCACTGGCTCTCCTAAGTTATTTCTCCCGCCAATCGTCACTTGATGAAAAATAGTAGCATGGCTTCCAAGCACCGCTTTAGGACTAATGATAATCCCATTTAAACCATGCGGTAAATGAAGCGCGTCACCAATTTGAGCTTGAGCGTGAAGCTCGCCATTCGCAAGAATACGGACAAAAAGCACATCCATTATCCGATACAAAAGCCACAAAGGTTTTCGCACGATGCCATTCTTCACTCGATAATACACCCAATTTCCATAACGATAAGTAAACAAGGCCATAATCGTTTGGGGATTTTTCAGATTTGCTTTCCAGTCCGTTTTGAATGATTTCATCATTTTATCGTTCTCCTTTTTAGGGGCTAGGGGGTATGCACTGTATTCTGGAGTAATGAAGGCAGCTGTGGATAAAACATCTGGGAGGATCGCGGGCTGGAGGGTCAGTCGGTGATTATACTTTCACCAGTGTAAGATAGATTCTGAGATTCATCAAGCAAGTGGACAGTTCTCTCTATATAATCATCAACCGATTTAGAGGCTTGTTAAACAACAACACGCGCCGAACAAAAAGATCGGCGCGTGTTGAACAGCATATTCTCTATTAAATTAGATCCAGAACAATCACATTCACGGAATTGGCAGCTAGCTTCACAACTGCCGTGTCTTTATCAATTACGATTTCCGTTTCGACCGGTGTAACCTTCTCATCATTTTTTCTGTTCACATTAGGTGTATGAACCAGTGAAGCGTCTCCGGTTAAAGTAATCCGTTTACCCGTAGCAGCTACTTTTAAGCCTTTTAGATCAAGCTTCGTTGCTTTTTCTACACCATCCGCATTTACAAGCTTCACATAAATATGCTTATCATCTTTAGTTACGGAATTATATACCTCTCTGTTATAAGCCTCAAGCTTATAATCCAGTACTTTGCTTGTTACCTTGCCATCTGTATAAGAGCAAATCAAATGTTTGCCATCTGCTCCACCATAATTAACGGTGATGGTATATTCCGTATGATCCTCAAGCTCTTCATAGCAACTGGCTCTAAGGTTACCAGCAGCGGTACTAGAGGAATAATCGCCGAGAGTATAAGCCTCAATCCCTTGCTTGTACACCTTGACTCCTGTGGCATCGCCATTGTAGCCAATCGCATATTCGATAACATCTTTATTTTCCGGTGAGATTTCTGTCAGACCTGCGCCTACATAGAAGCCATCTTCGCCAGAAGCTTTTTCAGCTACAACCTCTACTTTATAATTAGTCCACGCGTCATTAAGGATATACAATCCATTCAATCCGCCATTCTGCGCTTTCAACACCAGACCTTTGGAAGGATCAATCGTATATCCGGCAGAGCCAGGAATCACTTTCCAAGCTTCATCCAGCGGCTGCGTGAAATCTTGATCCAACCATACACTGCCATCTACATTCGAAGTCACTTTCACCCGTTTCACGATCACAGCTGATTTCCCGGCAGCCACTTCAATTCCTCCATGAGGAATGAGTTCTACCTTCTCCCCGTTGCGATAAGTCGAAAATGAGGTGCCAACCACTTTGGTTCCCAGGTATTTAGCATACAGCTGCTGAACATAATAGTTCGGTGTGTACCATACGGTTTCATCATCGAACCAGATACAATCCGGTGTCCATCTATAGGTGCCATCTGTCAAAACCTTGTTGAACAATGGTGCCGTTGCCGCCAATCTAATCACATCAGAGTTATTCTCGAAGCTGGACATAATCGCCGCCTCAGCAACAGCTCCTGCCAATGTGTTTTTATCTGTGGAAGCATATTCACCCACAAAAACCTTTGAAGTTTCTGCCTCATCCAAGCTGCCGTCTTCCTTATACGCTCTGTAATAGTAGTTGTAACGATCAGCATTCTCTAACAAATACTCATTGGAACGGTAGTAATGCTCATCCGCAATAGTATCCATGTAGTTCTTTTGTTTTTCGTACCAGGTAACAGTCTCTTCGATGCTCGATGTGCCATCCGTAAAGCTGATTTTTTCCGAGCCCTGTAAATTTCCGCTTAGGAATTTCCAACCTTGCTGGTAAGCATCATCATCTGCCTGTGCACCTACAGTAGAGAGAATAGTCAATTCATGATCAGGATAGTTCTTCGCCATATACTCATCAATCACTGTTTTAAAATATTCGAAGTTAGCAAAAAACTCTGTACCCCAGTTTTCATTCCCCACACCCAAATAACGCAGGTCAAACGCTGCTTCATGGCCCATCTTTTTACGCAATGCAGCCCACTCATTATTGTCAAAATCCATGTTAATCGCAAAATCAATCAGATCCGTAAAGTTCTTCACATAATAATCTCTTAACGCACCGCCAGCTGGATTCGCATAATCCGAACGAGCTTGACAGAGTACGCCGCAGGCCATAACCGGAAGTGGTGTTGCGTTCAAATCCTCGGCTAATTGGAAATACTCCATATATCCAAGACCCATGGTCATCATGTAGCCCCATACGTTATAGTTTTCTTTGCGCAATTCGATATCGTTGACGGACTCTTTCCAATCGTACACGTTCTCCCAAATGTGAGAACCTTCAGAAATACAACCCCCAGGGAAACGCAGGAAGGTAGGATGAAGATCAACGAGTGCATTCACTAAGTCTTTTCGCAATCTATAGTTTGAATTTCCTTTATAGTTAGCATGAGCTGTAGCAGAACGTTCCTCTTCACCAGAGCCCCAAACGTCATCAGGAATTAAGGAAACCATATCAATGGAGATCTCACCGTTAAAGGTTAAAGCCAACTGACCAAGTACAGTTTCTGACCCTGTTAATACATGCTTTGAATCGACACCATACTTCTTCCAGCTGCCGTCACCGTTTACTTCAACAACTGCAGTATCGCTGATGGCTTTACCGTCTTTGTCGAGCAATTGCAAGGTAATTGTGCCCGCTGCTTCTGCCTTCGCCCAAATCGTGAAGTTGTACTTGGCATCTTCCTGAATAAACATCGAGCAGTGCTGATTGGAATCGGCGAAACCTCTATTATTAATAGTCGCGCCATCCGCTACCGTCACATAATGCGCATTCATATCTTTATCATCGATGCCGAAGAAATCGTTTAATCCGCCTGTATTATGGACAGTCATTTGGTCTGTATCCCCAGACCATGCGTGAAGAGGTGTATAATTTCTTCCGGTGGAAGCACCATGTACACCACATACATGCGAATAGCTGTCAAAAGCAAAAGATTCGAAGGAGCGATTCTGCACTAGCTCTGCATAGATCCCACCATCTGCTGCATTGTTAATGTCCTCATAGAATAAACCATATAGAATTTGGCTAACATCCAAAATCTCCTGATTGCCGTCAATTGTTAAGGTGTAAGGTGGCAAATCTTCCGGAAGCACAGACACAGTGAAGCTCTTTTCTACTATACTAGCTCCCTTTTTCAAATGTGCTGTAAGTGTTACGCCTTGAGCAGATTGAACTCCTTTATTCACAACGCCTTCATTAGAAATGACTTTGGTATCACTGGAAACCCAAGATACTTCAACTTTCCCGCCCATCAGCGAAGCTGGCAATTCGATATCTTTGGTAATAATCGAGCTTGGGAAGGTTAAGTATTTATCTTTTGCAAGCTTAACGATATCTTCATCCGTCAAAGATTCGCACATGATTTCAATCACTTCATCTTGAGTTAAGCCTGCTTTATATACACGGAAGTCCGAAATATAGCCGCCAAAATCAACATCTGCCGCGTACTGGGATTTCCCGATTGTATTATTGCTATAATTCAGTTGATCTTCAAAAGTAGCAAACCATGTGCGCAGTTTAGCATATGTGCCACTAGAGGTTTGGCTGATCATGCCATCCGCAACTACTTCACCATTTACATACATCACAGGACCTGCACTGCTTAGTGTTCCACCTTTTGTACCAGTAACTGCAAAGGAAACGTGTACCCATTCATCAGTCGCAAAGGATTTCCCTGGATCTGCAATTAAGTCTTCCCCTGCAAAACAAGTTCCCCGCAAATTGCGAGTTACAAAAAGATAAGGTCCTGTTTCACCTTTACCAAAATCAAAAATTCTTTCCCATAAGCTTGAAGCTTTGCTTACATACATCCAGGTCGAAATCGTAATTCCTGTATGGTCACTGACCTCTTTAAGCAGATCGTTAGGTAATGAAATATAGGATGTGCCATGTTCTCCCCCAGCAAGCGAAACAGCTTGTCTACCTGCTACGGATTTAATAACCGGCAGCTTCGTACCTGAAGCGGTTCCATCATTGCCGTTCCCCGAGAAATCTTGACCTACATCCTCTGGATTATCAAACTTATAATGCGCAATTAGACTACCATTAATAAATTTGTTACCGTTGTCATTTTTCATAGAAGATCACCTGTTATCTTTATAGTAGAAATCTTAAAAACCTAACCATATTAGTTCATTGCCGTTTATACGAAACATAATAACATATTTTATAGTCAATTAATATATTAACCAATTAATATTTATGTGAAATAAAAGAAAACATTTTTTATAATCAAATATTACCAAATCAATCATTTGTTTCATGGTAAAATATCTGATAGTTAATAAAGGAGTGGTAAAAGTTGAGCGAGGTTGTGGAAAAAAGGCCAATTCCAGTGATTTATTTACGATTGATTGTAAAGATATTTTTTTGCGGGAATATAGCGTGGAGGATTTAGAAGAGTTTTATGCGCTTACTCTACAGCCTGAAATTATTGAATTCTTGCCAGATTGGAATGTTCCTAAAGAACAACGGTTGGACTGGTTAATAAACTATGAAATAAAAGAGAACCAGCAGTTTCTTCAAGCGATCTCAGCGGGCGGAGATATCGGAGAGCTTCGTCTTCGTTTAGGCATAATTTTAAAAGAGTCCGGTGAGTTTATTGGTTGGTGTTGTACAGGAATTAAGGATGAATTGCCCGTTCCTAACAGAGAGATTATGTATGCCATATCCAAAGATCATCGCGGTAAAGGCTACACTACTCAAGCTGCCAAGGGATTAATTAAGTATTTGTTTGATAATAGCTCTACCGATGTATTAAGTGCCATTGCTCTGAAGCACAATATCCCGTCTAATAGAGTCATTCAAAAATGTGGTTTCGAGCTTCTTGACGAGATTACGATTGAACATGAAGACTATAATTATTACCGGCTATCCCAGCAACAGTAGTATGAACCGGTAGGATGTAAATAGCGCCTTACACTAAAAAACCTCTGTATGGGAAATGGAGATTCGGTCCATTTACCAAAACAGAGGTTTTATTGTGAATTCATGATTGTTGCTTCATGCGAAGCATTTGATCCAAAAGCTCTTTCACATCTTTTTCTGGAAAAGCTGCAAGCAGGGTCTCTTGAAAGGTATCTTGTGCACGAAGGAGCTTGTCTTCGCCAATGGCAGTCAAGGCAGTATAGATACTTCTGCGATCAGCATCACACGCTTTTCTTTCTAAAGCGCCACAGCCTTTGGCCTCAAACCGACTAACCAGTCGGGAAACTGCACTCTGGCTTAAACCCACCATAGCTTCGAGTTTCTGCAATTTCAGTTTCTTCTCCGGCGCTTCAGACAAAAATAACAGCAAATAAAATTCTTTTAAGGATAAGCCATGTTTGGCTTGTAGATTAGCTTCCAATTCATTCGTCACATTCATTTGTATATGCGTTAACGTCAACCAACTCGTTATAAGGTCATTGTTAAGAATGTCGCCCATTTTATTATTCATCTCCCGGGTGTATGGCTTTTCATGATCTTTTCCTTCTATATAATAGTACTATAATCCACAACCATACATAAAGTATAGGTTCGATACTTATACTTTATTTTATTTTAAAAACGAGGAGAGACCGTTTCTCCAAGAAGCCGGCCCCTCCACACTTTACAATTATTTTGTTTAGACTTCACACTATTTAAATTAGTCTTTACCCATTAATTCTTGGAAACCCAAAAGAATATTGTCTGGGAATACCGGCATCTTTCTGAAGCTCAACCCCTGCTTCCAGCGTCCAGTATGGATTTCTCAACATGCCCCGGCCCACGGCAACAAGATCAGCTTCCTCATTCCCAATCACGGCATTAGCAAGTACAGGCTCATCCAATCTGCCAACCGCAATAACTGGAACATTCAAGCCATACTTGATTTCTCTAGCCAAAGGAACCTGATAAGCTGCATGCGTCCCTGGTTTCCCGGCCGCTGCGATAGGACCTTCACCACCTGCACTGATATGGAAAATATCTGCGCCCGCTTCTTTGTAAGCTTTACTAAATTCCAAGCTTTCTTTGATACCGTACCCGCCCTCAACATATTCTTGGGCGGAGATACGCATAATCAATGGCATTCCTTCCGGCATTTCACTTTTTGCTGCGCGAATGACTTCTGTACCAAACAGTGTTAAATCCTTGCCGTATTCATCTGTTCTTTGATTGGTTAGAGGGGAATGGAACTGATGAATAAGATAACCATGCGCTCCATGAAGCTCGACAACATCAAATCCCGCTTGTATCGCCCGCTTCACGCCCAACCGGAATTTCTCAACCATAGCTTTCACTTCTTCAGTTGTTAATGCACGTGGTGTTTTGGAGTCAGCGTCAAAAGGAACGTTAGATGAGGATACAGGAACTGCTGCATCTTCTGCTTTACGTCCGGCGTGTGCAATTTGAATACCTACTTTAGCGCCATAAGAATGACAAGCTTCAACGATTCTGGCCAGTGCAGGAATTTGCTCATCAGACCAAATGCCAAGATCAAAATCAGTAATCCGTCCATCAGGCTCCACGTCCGTCATTTCAATAATAATTAATCCGGTTCCGCCAACGGCGCGACTTACGTAATGATTATAATGCCAATCCGTAGCAATTCCGTCTTTGTTAGACACTGAATATTGACACATCGGAGGCATAACCACGCGGTTCTTCAGCTTCAAATCCTTCAATTCATACGGGGTGAACAAGTCCTTCATGATATCTCTCCTCTTTATAAAAAACTAAGTATAGTATGATCAATGCTACCAGTGAACATGAGTTTCTAAGTTCATCTTATATATTGTATAAATGCATGCTCATGCATGTATATTATTATAGAACAGCGATGGTGTCAACCGTGAATAATCTTCTGCTTAATGGAAAATCCATGTATTGTTGAAACTTCTACCTTGAGGTAATATATGGATATCTATTTTTCTTTGAAAGGATGACCTCACTCGTGGACAAAAAGCTCTTACAATCGCATAGTATTTTCCCTACCTTGAATATTGAGCAAACTGCTGCCTTCTACAGCCAGTACTTAGGTTTTAAAGCTGTGCCCTATTTAGATACACAAGAACCACATCTTTGTTTGTATCGCGACGATACAGAGATTATCCTTACGCAATCCCATGGACAAAAGGTCATTCCCAATCGAGAGTTGTACGGTTATGGATACGATGCCTATTTTATTACGAAACAGCAAGAAGAGTTGGAGAAGGAGTTCGAAGCCGGCGGTGTTCATATTGTTCGTTCTTTATCAAACACCGATTATAATAACAAAGAATTTGTGATCGAAGATGTAGATGGTCGCTGGATTGCTTTTGGAATCAAAAAATAAAAAAACGGCTCTCAGCCGTTTTTTCTTGTGTTTAAAAAAGTCCCCATAACTTCTTACAACTATTTTTACGGGAAGGATCCAAGACATCCGTAACCCCAATCTTATTTAACTTATGTAGTAACTCTTCCTCGCTATGCTTGATTTTATAATCTAACTCCTCCCCATAGAGCGGAATTAACGTATAAAAGTGCACCACTTTCTCATGGCTCATTTCTAAATTAAAAAAGCCAGCTTTATCTTTTACATCTGGAACCCAAACGAGCATCCCTTGAAATCCTGTATCTTCACTATAAGGCTGCGCGGGATTACCGTTCACAAGCGTATGCCCCATATAAAGCCATGTATTATATTCATGCGGAAACCTAGCCATTGTTTTCAGGGCTCGAATCGGCCAATAATTCCGTTCATCCTTAAAAGCCTCATCCGACAGCTTCCAGGTAGGAGGGAGACAAATCATTAGTTCAGCATATTGATATTCTTCTGCACCTTCTGGCACCGTCATCGGTAATTCGCTCATTCCAGAAGTAATTAAAGTATAGAAGTTCCGCTCAGGCGTCGGATCAAGAATTAGAATATCTATCGACAGAACACCTGAAATAATTTCTTTAAAAACATTATCAATAACACCTATGTATTTTTCAATATGATTACATATTTTCTCATTAGACTGAGCAGAATGCATTCATAATTCCCTCCCTTATATATGTTTATCGGTATAAACAAAGGAGAGTTTATTGCTAATTTACAGAATTTCTTCTCCACTACCATGGATCTCACAAAAATCTTTATGATCTCCACTAATTAATGCCACATAACCTTGCCCCTGATCTAAAAGATGCTCCAAAAGGAACTTACTTATAAGCTCATTTAAGCAAGTATGAATTTCACAGGTTCTTTGTTTTAAAGTCTCTCCTTCCTCATAAAGGGGCAGATCGCTAAATGACATATGTGTAGCATTTCGTATTTTCAGAAAAGATTTATATCCCTTCCAATTCTGAAAAAGCGCCTCTTGTCCTTTGATGAAATCATTTGCCAGTTCCTCCTGTAATATATTACTTAAGGATTCTAAGGTGGAGGCCTTTTGCCTTAATACAAGAAGCGGCACAGTATTGTTCTTCTCTTCACTCTCAATATATAAGTGCATGCTTGCATCTAATAAAATAGCAGCTTTAATTCTATCGTCTTCCATAGTTAAATCTAATGCAGCAGCACCGCCGATGGAATGGCCGATAATCCCAATCTTATTCATATCAAATAAGCCCATCACCTCTTGTTCCATAGAATTAAGCGTGGACAGGTGATCCAGAACGTATTGGATATCTTTTTTTCGAATGGAAATTAAGTTATGTAAATCGGTATAATCCGCAGCTTTTATTTGCCTCATGGCTTCGGATTGATTAATAAATTCTCCACTAGGGCAAACAGTAAACATAGCTTCGTACGCAGCACTGACCGTTACCACTATGAAACCTTGCTTGGCCAGCGCTTCTATATTATAAATATACATATCTCTATCTAAACCTAATGCAGGTGAGTAGATGATGACTGGATAGGAGCGTTTAGATTTGCTTTGAAAGGTCCGATCGCTGATTGAGGTAGATAATGTATTTATGATTTCCATGTTCATACCAATATCTTGTAGAAGCTCTCTCGCCTGTTGTTCACAGGGCCGGAAAAGCTCCATATATTTCATTTCAGATGCGTTTTTAATTAATACACCCTCTGTATCCGGATAATAAATACTTATAACTATTTTCCTTCCCTCTGACTCTTCTTGGAACATTTCCGTGCGTGTGTAATCCTGCAATAATTCAACTTTTCGAAAAACTCCCATTGCCCCACCCCATTTTTCCTAATATTCTATATTTTAATTGATTTTCCCATTTACTGAAATGCAATCTCCTTAATGTCCATAATAATGTCGATTACAATGAATGGAATGAAGCTGTATGAACGGTTATAATACCTAAGTGCATAAGAAATCTCTAAAAACTTCAGGGATGTGGAAAATTTAATGGTGAATAATTCAGCATATACACTTTATTTACGTGAGGATTGGAAAAAACTAAGCGATTTCACCGCTATCCAATTATCAGAAGAAGAACTTATGGAAGTCCAAAGTATTAATGAAAAGATCTCCAGCGAGGATGTTAACGAGGTCTACCTTCCTCTGTCCAATTTGCTAAATCTGCAACTTCTATCTGCTCATAAATTTAATGAATCTATAAATCACTTTCTGAACAATGATCTAAAAAAAGGTCCATTTATTATAGGTATCGCGGGAAGTGTCGCTGTTGGGAAAAGCACTACGGCCAGACTCCTACAAAAACTCCTCTCACAATTACCTTCCCATCCAAAAGTGGATTTAGTTACGACTGATGGGTTTCTACATCCCAACGCAGAGCTGGAAAAGCGCGGTATAATGACGAAAAAGGGCTTTCCTGAAAGCTACGACACGCGTACTTTAATTTCTTTTTTAACGAATGTGAAGTCTGGGGTGCCGCGGGTCCAAAGCCCTGTATACTCTCACTTAACTTATGATATTGTGCCAGATGAATATATTACGATTGAGAATCCGGATATTCTAATTGTTGAGGGCTTAAATGTTCTTCAGACTGCGATTACAAATAATCATAATATGCCTAACTATTTTGTATCTGATTTCTTTGATTTTTCTATTTATGTGGATGCTGATGTAAACGATATCGAGACATGGTACATTGATCGGTTTATTAAACTCAGAGATACTGCCTTCCAAGATGAACAATCTTATTTCAAAAAATATGCACAGCTGTCTCTAGAGGAATCTATTGAAATCTCAAAGCGGATCTGGAAAGAAATAAACTACGTTAATTTGCAGCAAAATATTCTGCCCACCCGAAATCGTGCAGATCTTATAATGCATAAGGACAACAATCATCACGTAGATCAAATTAAGCTGCGAAAATAAAGATTGAGGTCCTTAGCCGACCAAGTTGCTGAGATTCAGCACTTGGTTTTTTGGTGTTCACATCAAATTGGGTGAATATTCTGGGTTTAATGTCTCTGTCCTCTGATCAAGGCGAACGTATACTGTGGTACATTCGTACACAAACGTGAAGAGAGGATAAATCAAATGATCGATATCGCCTTGGCTTTTCAAGATAAGGATGGGAAATATGCTGAACATGCCGGAGTCGTTCTAGCGTCAATTTTTCATCATACGAGTTCCCCAATTCATATTCATATTTTACATGATGTTTCTTTAAGTGAAACTAATAAGCGCAGGCTTAGCGCATTAACCACAAAACATAACCATTCCATTAGCTTTTATTCAATCACTATGCCCGATGATCTAACTCAGGTGTTAGCCAATGTTAACTCCATTAATGTATGGACGCAGGCATGTATGTATCGATTGCTTCTTCCTGCACTAATACCCGTGGACAAAATCATCTATCTGGACTGCGATGTATTAGTGAATATGGACATAGCTGAATTATGGCAGGTTGAACTGGATGACAAGTATTTGGCCGCAATTTGGGACCAGGGAATTAGAGAGGTTGCTCATATTGTGAGCGCTAAAGGATTAAATCCTGATCTTTATTTTAATTCCGGAGTGATTTTATTTTCTTTGCATAATATCCGCCAGAATACCAACTGGTACGAAGAAATGCTAAACTTCCTACGTACCTTTCCTGATGTCACCATGCCAGATCAGGATGTTCTGAATGCGGTTTTTGGTGGGAATTACCTCCCCCTCGATATCCGTTTTAATTCGTTCAACACAAACATTCCGGACCATGATTTCACTAACAAAATCATCCATTTTGCGGGAGATGATAAATGCTGGAATAAAGATTCCGCGGGTTCATCCCTATATCAGCAATTTCTAAAGCTAACCCCTTGGAGAATCACCAGAGCCAAAATCAGACGAAGAAAACGGAAAAGCAGCCCTTTAAAACCACACCTCACCCGAAAAAGACACAAGCAGAAAATAAAAATTGTTCAGTTGAACTTAACCCCTATTCTTTTATCCGATTTAAAACAAATTAGACCGATCAGACCGATTAGAAAAAGCCCCATTTGATATGGGGCGGCATTTCTTTAGTTCACTTTCGTAAAAAACCATTTCTGAGCATCACTCCCGTTATCCGTCCACTGCTGGACAGCTGCGCCATCGGCTGTTGATGCTCCGGATACATCCATGGCTAATCCGCTCACTTTTGAAATAAGCTTATAATAGCCCCCTCCAACATCAATAATGCTCCATCGCTGAGCGTTGGTACCATTGTCATCCCACTGCTGCAGCTGTACACCGCTCGCGGTCGATGAGTTCGGCACATCCAACACTTTTCCACTATGCACTGCCGTAAGCTTGTAATAACCGTCGCCTGTACTCTCCACTTTAAATTTCTGATTATTGGCAGTGTAATTGGTCCATTGCTGCATTTTCGCCCCGCTTGCTGTGGATACATCCACTACGTCCAGAACCTTACCACTAGCCTTGTCAGCTAAAGTGTAAATTCCACCACTAACAATGCTTGAGGTAGGCGCAGCCTGATACACACGTACGTAATCAACCAGCATTTGAGCTGGGAAAGCAGTTGAAGCATTTGGACTTCCCGGCCAATTTCCACCCACGGCAAGGTTTAGCAGGATGAAGAAAGGTTTCTGGAACTCCTCCGTATTTCCGGTTCCGTTCTCAATATAAAAAGCATTAAACGGGTTGCCGTCTACAAACCATCTTATATAATTCGCATCCCATTCCACGCTGTACACATGGTACTGTGAGAAATCAAGGTTACCAGATACCTGACCGTACTCGGCATGCCCATTGGCATCCCAATGTACCGTCCCGTTAACAAAAGCATTATTGTTCACACGCTCCATAATGTCCGTTTCCCCAGATTTCGGCCAACCCACTGAATCAATATTCGCCCCAAGCATCCAAAATGCTGGCCAGAGTCCCTGTCCTGAAGGTAATTTGATTCTAGCTTCGATTTTTCCGTAGGTGAAGCTTTTGAGTCCCTGTGTTTTGATCCGTGCAGAGGTATAATTCATCCCCCCATACGACTCCTTTTGTGCAGTAATCACTAAATTCCCACCCGTTACCTGCAGGTTCTGCTGACGACTGGTATAATACTGAAGCTCATTGTTTCCCCAACCCCCGCTACCCGTACCTATTTCCGCCGACCAATTATTAGTGTTCAGAGAATTCCCATCAAATTCATCACTCCATGCCAGATTCCAGCTTGATGCCGCGCTTGAACTCCCTGTAGGTACCCAAGCAATTAAGAGGGTGAACAGCAGAAATAGACTTAACATTTTTCCTTTTCGTAACATCGTCTTTTCCTCCTACTGATTTCATTGCGCGGCGCGCTCGCACATTTGAAACCGGTTTCGAATAATGGATAAAACAAAACGTTATCCCATAAACAGCTATAACAGCCAGAGTCAGGTTAACGCCTCGCTTCATTTGATGTGTACGTCTTTTCTAAACGCAATATGCCAACATTTCGATTAAAGGGACCATTTTCCATAGTTCTGCATGCTTAATGTCCAGGTTTTCTCTGCGTATTTTACCGTCGCCATACTCTCTGAGAGCGTCCATGCGATACCAACATACTGGTCCTTTTGATCGTCAAGGAATGATTTCCAATGTTGTCCCCCGTCTATCGTTATATATAACAATGTATGTTCATTTTCAGCGGGCCGAGTAATTAAGATTCCTTGATCCTTCGTAAGAATGAGGGGAGGATAAGCATAGATTTGCGAGTTTACTAACTCATCCGGCACTGTGACTGTCTGTTCACTCCAGGTAACTCCACCATCCATTGTTTTATATAAACCAACTTTTCCCTGCCAAGGCGCATTCGTTGTAATCCAGCCTTCTTTTTCGTTAACAAAAGTAAGTCCCGATTTCACCCCGCTAGGAAGAGTACTTCCTACTTGTAAGCTATCCCCTATCTCCTTCCAAGACTCTCCCCCATCACTAGTTGTATAAAGCTCCATATCTTCGCGTGACATTCCTTGAAAATGATAGACTGCTTTCCAACCTATATTTTTGTTGAGGAACACAGTATCTTCTCTGCGGTTATCTGAAGAATCAGTATCAGAATTCAAATTTGTATTTGGATTAGGATTAGGAGAAGGAGAAGGAGAAGGAGAAGTTTCCTGATTAGATGTTGGATGAGGGATTGGAGTGGAATTAGAACAACCAGATGCTATCACTGCAGCAATTAGTAGAATTGAAACTAGATATTTCATCGTGTACCACGCCTTCGTATATTTTTCTAAAAAAGTATAGTGGTGCTGTACATATAGCTTGGTCCGCAAACGTATTCAGTAAATGAAATTTTATCCTAAAAAATCTGAAAAGTATTTACAGTTTCTTTATATAATCCAGCAACACCAAGGCCTATCGGACCGAGGAGACGTTATTGGTTCATTTTCAAGAGAATTCTTCTGTTAACGGACTGAGATGCAAATATTTGGCTAATCCTCCTACTTTTATAAGCAATAAACAGACAATAAGTGCTATACGGTCCGCGAGTTCGGTAAATGGAGCTAAAAAGCAAAGATAAGCGCTATACAGTCCGAAGATGATGTGAACGAAACCTTCAAGCAGCAGGTTATCAGCTTAAAGCTATCAGCTCAAAGTAGATATGAATGAATTCATCAAGCAAGGATCTACTCTTTGAATGTCAAAAGAAAAAGAAACGGCATTTCTGCCGTTTCTTTGGGTTATGGATGGTCAGGGCTCAGAGCCTGTTTTACTCCAATCCATGTTCTTTGCGGATGTTATACATGCCTTGAACAAGCAGTTCGGATGGATCCCGGTTCAATTGCAAATGAGTCAGCAACAGATGAAGCGGGAATGCGCATACGTTATTCCCATCGGTGATCGCTGGAAATCCAGCCTCGAAGACTGGTCCCAATTTCTCGTTCCAAGCTAGCCCGACATGCACTTTTTCAGGAGCAAATTCTTGGGTAATTTCCTCAATACAAAGCGGAACTAACACATTGTCAATGATCCCTTTTGCTTCTTCTTCACTTGCTGGTGGTTTTGGAAGTGTTTTGCCTCCCTCAATCTTCATCAGCTCAACGAAGAATGAGGCCATCCATGCTGCCGGATCCTTACCCGACTGGAATCTTGCAATTAACTCGCGCAGAAAAAATCCGCAGGAATACACCTGATCTAATTCAGTTTTCACGTGAAAAACAAACACAGGGCCGTAGGCTTCCATGTTCAATACTTGTCCTTCAACATCTTTAAAGTGTACTCTCAAGGCTACAAGGCCGTTATGGTGAACAGCCTTTAGCAGCTGTGCCATATCCTCTTCAGACATTTCTGTATTATCATTTACTTCCTCATTCTCATTTGTTATTTCATTTTCATTAGTCGTCTCATTGTTCATTTTATAATTCCCTCCCATACCTATCATACCATCTAGCGAATTGAAGGAACACTTTATAATAGAACAATTTCTACCAGATTGCAGAGAAAACAAAAAAACGGCAGCTTTGCCGTTTCAAAAGCTAGATCATATCCCTTACTTTCTTCACTATTTTTCCAGTTAATTGATTAATATCGCCCTCATTTAACTTATAAGCTGAGGTATCTTTACGTGCAGGTTTGTGATCTGCCGATATCAGATCTGCGATATGCTGCTCGATGAATACAACAGGGTCTGTTCCAGTTCTTTTTCTGAGCTCCCCTGGCACCTTCGGATTTGGACCGTCAGCTCCACCATTGATTGAAAGGTAACCATACTTTTGCGGATTTTTCTTCAAGTGCTTTAAATAGGCACGGAGCGGTGTGGCCACTTTCCCCATCCAAACCGGTCCAAAAAATAGGATAATATCATATTTTCCTATTTGCTCAGGCTTCGGTTGAACCAACGGTATCCTGTCAAAAATCATATCAAAGGTAATCCTACCGAGTGTTCGGGGTTTAGCTTCCGAGATTCGGATATATTCAGCCGACAACACTTTCGCCACACTCCTTGCTAATGCTTCATTATTACCTGTGAATGAATACGAAATGACTGCAATGTTCATATAAATTCTCCTTAAAATGAATTATTTCGTCTCCGCCTGCACTAGGGCATTTTCGAGTGCCTTAAGATGCGTTTTAGAGGTAAGCGTTGCACCGCTGATAACGTCCACTTGAAGAGACTGCGATTCAATCACATGACCAAACAAATCACCAATGCTTAGCCCACCCTTCAGTTCAGCAGGGTTCCCTGTTTTGTCCAAGGCACCTTTGAGTATTTTGATATCTGACAGCCGTCCAGCAGATATTGTGACCTTCACCTTGGTATCTCTGGAATGATCTTTGATGCCAATGTATTCCCCCACATAGCTGCCCTCCCGCAGTTTCTGTATATCTATGGCGTTGATAGTAAGCTGCTGAACTTCATGCCTTCCCGGAGCAGATAAGAGAATACCACCTATCCAACCTATGACTGTAATCCCGCATAGAATGCTGAGAACCATAATCCATTTATTGAATTTTCGCTTTTTTCCTCTTCTCTTACTCACCTGCTTGCCTCCTTCCTTTTGATTTAAAATTTGAATGAATATTTAAGTATTCATTCATTTTATAAGAAAAAAAACTGCACCATAAGTGTATTAGGGGCAGTCTGTCAAACCCTTCATGATTAGTTCCAGCATATTATCCAGAAGTTGTGGAAAATACTCCAGCCCGATTTCTTCCTTGTGGGTTTCCACATTAATCATTGCACCGAAAATCATCATAATCATTTTACTATCCATATCGCTGCGCATTTTACCATCGGCTTGCCACTGCTTAATGATTTCATGGAAGCTATCATACAAAAAGTCGTTTACTTGAATGTTGGTTTCTTCCCGGTACAACTGTTCGATTTTTGCGAAAACACTTTTGTTATACCATTCCTTAAGAATGGGGTTGGCTATCATACCTTCCAAATTAAGCGCCATCATCTGCCGTATTAGCGCTAATGGGCTTTGGCTCATATCCAGCGATTGCATACAGCTTTTTTTGAGCTTTTCGTTTTCCTCTAAAAAAATATCCATAAAAAGCTTTTCCTTAGAGGGATAATAGTTGTAAAAACTTCCTACAGCTATTCCAGCCATTGTGGTAATACCAGAAACATTCGTGTCTTTAAATCCTTTATTGCTAAATAGCTCTTTCGCGCATTCGTATATCTTTGTTTTTTTGTCTTCCACTTTTCGCCTCTCCGTGAATGAATAATTATTTTTTCATTCATATCATAGTGTTAACAGCATAATATGTCAATGCAAAAATAAATCGCCAAAAGCATCAACATCCTTAGCCGAACCAATGCCGCTGTTATATTCCACCCAACCCTTACGCCCCTCACCATCATTGTCATTGACCAATAACGAAAATTTCAGCTTCATTCCTGGCTTCACCTGCACATCGTTGGATTTTAGTTCACGCCAGGGAATGGCTAATTCATAGCTGGTTTTTGAATCTTTACGTTCCACGGCATACTGTAATTCTATAGCATCACCCAAATTAAGCCCCTTTGATGCCAACCAGCACCATTTGAGTAATCCACCCGTATCTCCGCGAGCCACACCGAGTTCATGGTACTCAGAAGGCACCGTTCCATCCGCGTTGGCAATACCAATTCCAATCTGGATGCTGTCCCCACTCCAGATGGCATCTCCTGATGCTAGCTGTGCATGATGATCATCGATAACTTCTACCCCAAGGTAAAGATTGTCGGCATCCCACGCTAAGGAGCCCTTGGCGCTGAGATCCTGCTCTCCTTGCCAGCCCATGATTTTGACATCCTTCACATCAAAGGGAGCTTGATTACCCCAGTCCGACAAGTTGCCATCGATTTGGACAGGCGGACTGAGTTTCGGCAATAGAAGCACGTTAAAAGAATCAACTGCCGATTGCAATAAGGTACCTATATCATTAAAAACTTTAAGCGACCGCTGGCCTCTTGCCAGCTCAGGAATCTCAAGACGAACGCTCTTACCCGGCTCCAGATTTTCCACAGTCGAAGTATAAGTACCTCGGGTAGATCGTCCCGTCTCATAATCAGCTTCCACTGAACCGCTGAAATTGCTTGTAGACTGATTAGTAACATCCATGTAGGTTTTTATCTCCTTATTAGACTCCTCATAAAAAGTCTCGTAATACACTGCCAGCGGATCGATTACGTTGATATTCATAGTGAAGCTTGATGCCACTGTAGGATCTGCACCCCGAGAGACGAACAGCGAATCGTTTCCGCGCACCAAGCTTTCCGGAACCTGTATCCGCAGCGAACCTTCGTCTTCTCCACTAAGCAGCCATCCCTCTGGCAAATCGATATTAAGCGGCTCCTTCGATGCGCTGCGATACGCTTCAGGCAGCTTAATATCAAAAGCAGAACCAGAAGCAACCGTGATCCCCGAATTTTCCGGAAGACTCGCAAGGTCCGAACTGTTCATGACATTCCACAGAAAATGTGCTGTCGTCTCCATAATTTCATCGATGTATTTTTCATTTTTATAATCATGTCCGACTCCCTCCATCCTGAGCAGATTATGATAAATACCTTTCTCTTTCAATTGAGCGGCTAGGTCAACACTTTGCTGGTACGGCACCATTTTATCTATCGTTCCATGAATAATTAGGACAGGCGGCAGCTTGCTGTCAGCACTTCTTGTCAGTTCACCACCATAAATATCTATAATGGAAAATACAGATTTAACCAGGGAGGGATCTTTTGCTAAGGATAGATTCACAAAGTTCATGGCCAGATGACCTCCTGCTGAATCTCCGCCAATAACTATACGTTCCTTGTTCAATCCATAAGTCTCCGCATGCTCATTAATCCATTTGATCACATCGTTTATATCCTCATTAGCATCGTTAAGTGTCCGAGTGAAATTGAAAAACGGATCTTTTTTTAGCCTATAATCAATAGCAAGAACAGCATACCCCCGTTTCGCCAGGCCTTCGGAAAAATCTGCTGCATCAGACTTATCCCCTCCGGTATAACCTCCGCCATGAATAAAAATAAATACTGGCCTCTGCTTGGTATCGTCTCCAATGGGCTGGTACAAATCGAGCTTCAGCGGTTCTTCAGCATCCGTCTCGTTTTTCTTACTTGCATACAAAATATCGTGTTTCACTGTAACTTTATATACGGGATCCAAGTACTGCACCGGAATTTCTCTGTTATTTACAGTAACGTTAGCCATTGTTGTGTTAGTATCAAAAGAACTCGTAGGCAGCACTTCCTGCACTTGCTTCTCAGAGGCGCTTTTATTTTCCCGGTGATTTAGCAGCAACCATGAACCTAATACAATAAACAGGATAAGAACAACATAAATAGGCCTTCGCTTCATTAGGACAACCTCCCAGAATGATTTTGAAACCAAAAAAGTAACGTGATGCCAATAACATCATTCTAGAATTCAAGATAGAGTTTAACAATTATGTAATCCTTCGTGAATTAGGTTTAATATTACGTACTTATAATAAAAAAAGAGGACATCCCTAGGTTGGAGTGCCCTCTTATTACGCAAGAATTAGAAAAATTCTGTTTGATCATTCTAATCTTTGCCAAAATGCTTAATTACAACATTATTAAAAATCGCGGTGCCACCCTCAGAAAACAAGGTAATGCCTTGATCATTTATTTCCGGGAAGATTTCATTAGAAAATACAATTTCACCATCATCTATAAAAACTTCAATACTTGTTCTATCCACAAGGATCTTCAGATGCACTTTTTTCTTGTTCACATCAAAGGGGGCCTTGCTTTCAAGATATCTGTCACTCTCATCAGGTTGTCCAATGAAGGCTCTGTTAACATAAGAATATTGTCCTTCAACAAACACTCCTACGTCCACGTGGCGCGTCTTATCTGCGGATTCACGAAGTCTTAAACCTACATTGGTAATCTCTGACCAAGATAGATCTGCATCGAGCTGGTAATTTTCTCCTGTGATATCAAGTGTTGACGAACCGTTCACTTTTATTTGTTGCAAGGAATCCGTTGAAGTTACCATTTCATCTAATACTTCGATGGGCTGTGATACTAACTGATACGACTGCTCTTCATCTCGTGTTAATTTTATTCGACGCACGATTGAATCCATTCCGTTAAAACCTTCGTTAAGATTGGGGGTAACATGAGGGTAATCCCAATTATTCATCCAGGCCAAAGCATATCGATGATTGTATTGATCCTTGTCCTTTCCCTCTTCAAACGTTACAGCACCATACCAATCAAATCCATAATCTAGCCACTGTGGTTCATGATAATCCGTGATAAATTCATTCCCATTAAAATCTCCAGTCCAGTAGGCATACGTGTTGGGTTTACCTATCGACTTACCATTTGCACTGACCCCAAGAACCCATTTATAAGTGCCATCATTCGCCCGCATCATATAGAAGTCAGGACACTCCACAATTCCGATATTTTCTGTTTCGAAGCCGCTTGTGTAGTGCCAATTCTTTAAATTGTCAGACTCGTAAAAGCCCACTTTCGTACCTTCGGCTAGCGTCATCACCCATTTATGAGAATGTTGATCCCATATTACCTTCGGGTCTCTGAAATCTTCTGTGCCCGGATTTGGCAAAATAGGATCATCACTATAAGATTTAAACGTCAGCCCACGATCCGTACTGAACCATAAATATTGTTCTTGCTTCCCCCCCTCTGCAGAAGGCTGTGTTAAAATCGCCACAATAGCCTCTTCGCCAAAACCTGCTGTATTGCTATCGTCAACAACAACAGATCCTGACCAGGGATCACCATTGGGTGTTGTATATTTTGGAATCGCAACGCCTTCATCTGCCCAGCTCACCAAATCCATTGATGTGGCTTGTCTCCATTCTGTACCATTTCCATCCGGGTAATCAGCATTATAGAGATAATAGTAATGATATTTACCATCAAAATAAATGGGTTTCTGCGGATCGTTTTTCCAATGCTCAGGTACAGTGAAATGATAGCTAGCCCGAGTGGTAGGTTTATGTTCACGATCATCGGTCCCCGGCTTCTTCTTCTCTCCAGCTTCATAAGTTACTAATACTATCGTCACAATACAAATTAAACAAAGGATGAATATAGTGATTCCTATCATTTTTTTCTTATTCAAAATATACCTCGCTTTTTTCACATTGCTAATCTTAGCTTATAAAAAGAAAAGTAAACGCCAACTACATTGGCATTTACTTTGTAAATGATTTAATACGGTTTGTTACCTTTAAGCGTCAATTGCCCTTGTTCCAAAATGCTGTTCGGTACAACTGAAGTCTTGGAGCCTTTAATATTCAGCACAAAGCTTGGGGCAAAAGTGGAATGATGATCCCCAAAGTAACCTCTGTTTGTCATGTAACTTGTGATGACTACATTATTCCCTTTCACTTGCGGAATCGCAAAGTGAGCATAAGTCCAGGTAATATCATAAGGATTAAGATCTTGATGGAGGACAAGTCCTGTACCATTTAATGGTTTATAAGGTCCGGTTAAAGAATTAGATACGTACCCGAGCATGTAGATGTCTTCATCATCAATGCCATCAATAAACATTTTAGAACCTCTTGAGCTTGTGAACAGATACCACTTGCCATTCAATTTAAATATGTTCGCACGTTCAATTTCATCTGTCACGGTGTTGGAGGCAAGTAGCGGCTTCATTTCTTTTTTGAATGTATAATCATTATTTAATTCAATGATACCGAGCGCACCATTCGCGGTTTCCGCAGATGTTTTGTCAGCACTGCTTAGTAATTTCTTTTTCTCAGCTTGGAAGAAGGCATTGCTATTACCATAATAAGCTTTGTTAAAGAGAGATTCTTCACCCTGGTAACCCGTAGTTGTCCCTGTATTTGCTTCAAACACAAGATACTTGTGGCCTTTATCCTCCACATAGTGAGGATCTCTTAAGGTATGATTATCGTCGTAATCGCCTTTGCTGAAACCGGTGATATCAACACTTTGATAAATTTCACCTTGATTACCGTCATAGATGGATTTCATATCTTCTACGCCATCAATCTTAAGGGTATCCTTATCCGGGGCAGAAACATTAATTTGAGCTGTAGTTAAAGTTTGTTTCCCGTAAAATCCGCGATCTGGATCCCAAGGATGACGATTGGTGTAAAACAAGCGAACATTGCCATCAGATGTCATGGTTGCTGAACCGGACCATTCTTCGGCTTGATTGTTTAAAACATAATCATCAGGAACAAGTTTGTCACTATCCTTAAACACTCTGCCGGCATTCTTCCAGCTGCTGATAGAGTTGTCTCCTTCTTTCTTATAGAACAAATAAATAAATGTGTCTGATCCATTATTAGGGTCGCCCGCCAGACCAAAAACAATTTGATACCCCTTATAACTTGCTACAGTTCCATCTGCATTTTGCAGCGGCCAAGTATCCCAAACATCCATTTCAATTTTGTTTCCATTCTCATCGAACTTAACGGCGGCAGGAATGTTCTCAATCGTTGAAGCATCGAATTTGGGGACTTGGAATTGTTTGCTATTTTGTTGTTTGGGTAATTTCAACATGTCAGCGCGAGTGATATGAGAGAAACCATAGTCATTGTACTCCGGCTTGTTCGGCTTGTTATTTCCCTTCGCAAAGGTTTGAGTAGCTCCACCTAACATTAAAGCAGCTGTAAAGGTTAGGATTGTTGTTTGTTTAATCATTTTCTTGAAATTCATCATCTAACTCCTCTTATACTTTAAATTTGGGTTTCGATCTTCCTTTGTGCTGTTCCCCTTTTAAATTCTAATGAAGAGTAGACGTTATGAATATGTCGTGAATTGATGCATTTACAGGGTTATATTGATTTGGTTTTATTACTTCACATGGGTATCCCACGATTTTTGAAGCTCTTGAAGCAATTGATCCCGATTGATTTGCTCTCCTACATAAGCTTGCATAAGATAGCCAAACTCCTCTCTTGCTCTGGGAGGGAATTTGAACCAATTCCAAGATAAAGTTTTCTGTTCATCGACGTATCGCATAAGATCTTTTACAAGCGCTCCCGAACGGTCCGTCTCTATATTTTTAAAAGCTGAAATAAAATGAAAGTGATCCTTCATGAACTTTTTCCCTGTTTCCGACGAAACCATCCAGTTCAAAAACTTTTTGGCTTCCTTCTTCTTTTCTGGCGAAGATTCTTTATTAACAGCCCAATTATTAGATACCCCTACTGGCAACGCATTGTTTTTGGCACCATCATTAATAGGCATGGGTAAAAAACCGATATTCATATTCGGCGATATTTGATCAATTTTAGACTGAACCCAATTCCCTTGTTTTAGAATCGCCGTTCTCCCGGTTGCAAATAACTCAACTTCCGAATTATAATCTGTTGTCAAAAAATTTTCGTTACCATATTGTACGGTCAAATCCAGCATCCGAATGACATCTTTAACTTCCTTATTCTCTCGAAGCGATTGTGTTCCGTTGTTTAACCCTTGAATAAAAGCATCCGGGTCCTCCTGTTGTGCAATAGCAATATTCAACAGGAGTACAAAAAACCAATGATCGGAATACCCAACAGAAAAAGGAGTCACACCTATAGCCTTAAGCTTTTTCGCCGCCTCTTTTAATTCAGTAAACGTTGTCGGGAGAGGAGTAACCCCAGCCTTTGCGAATAAATCCTTATTATAAATAAAACCGTAGCCTTCAAAATTGATCGGCATCCCGTATATTTTCCCGTCCATCTTCATCGGTTCTAGCGCCTCGTCATAAACCTGTTCGACCCAAGGTTGATCCGATAAATCTTCTAGATATCTACTCCATGCCTTCGCTTCTTCATAACCGCCATTTGGAAAAATATCCGGACCAACATTGGCCGCTAACCTCGCCTTTAGCTCATCAAGGTAGTTAGCTCCTCCGCCAAAGGTTAGAATTTCCACGTTAATATTCGGGTTTTCCTTTTCATATTCCTTAACCATCTGCTCGAATTCTATAGAGATTTCCACTTTAGGATTCAGTACCTCCAAAGTGACTGTCTTATCCGCTACCTTCAAATCCGCTTCCTTCAGTGGACGTGTATGCGCACCACATGAAGAAAGCGTTAGCGTAATCAACCCCACGATAATCCATTTAACCCTTTTTATTTTCATAATTCCCCCAGATGCATTCAACAATGAACTTATGTATTGGCTATCCTGACTTCCGCGTCTATTTCTCTTGCTCCCTGTGAATTACGATATTCAGCAGGCGTCATACCGACGTTTTTTTTGAACAGCTTAGAGAAATAAATCTCATCTTGATACCCTAGCTTTAAGGCAATCGAGTACATCTTTTCATCCGATTCTAGTAACCACTGTTTCGCTTGATTTATTCGTAAATGAATGACGTAGTTAGTAAGAGTCATCCCTACTTCTTGCTTAAATCTCCGCGAGATATGTTCTCGGCTCAGAAAAAAACGGGTGGATAATTTGTCCAAACTTAACTCTTCCATATAATGCTCATCAACAAATGCGACAATATCATTCATACGCCTAACATCATCTAAATCCGCCAAACGATGGATTGCTCTAAAATTTTGTTCAGCCATAGACCTTTGCGCAGATTGAAAAGATAACGATATCTCTGCGAGCGATTGGATGGAAGGGCCGCTAACCAAACGAACAGGTATATCAAAATGCTGGGTAATCCATTCCTCTATCGGGAAAAACTGTCCATGAAGGGACAGAATCACACAGACATTAGGATCATTTTGAAGCGTAAATGCATTTCCCCACTCCCGTGTAGCCAGTTCTTCGGTCAAAAGCTGAATGTATGGCTCCGAATAATGAGATTGGTAAAAATACATCATGGTGAAGTCGTATACGTCTGCCTGTGGGAGAGCCGAGGCAATTTCGCCTGCATCAAAAGCTTCACCGTTACAAGCAGCAGTAATCTCCCTGTTTAAGCGAAACATTTTTACCTCTTCATAAAATCCGGACTCCATATTGCGACGGTCTCCCTCTTCTTGTTCCCAGGCTCTCAACGCCCCTTCTAAAGTTTCATTCAGCATTTTCTCTTCAATTGGCTTCATCAAATAATCAAAGCAGCCCAGCTTAAACGCTTTACGCATGAAACAATAATCGTCAAACCCTGAAATCATAATCACTTTTCCCGGATAGTCTTTAACAGCCAACCACTCGATTAACTCCATCCCGCTATTTTTGGGCATTTTGACATCTGTCATTATGATCTCAGGAGATTTCTGCTCAATCAACGCCTTAGCCTCTAGACCATTTCTGGCTTCCAGCACTTCGGTAATCCCGTATTGTTCCCACCGTCCCAAAAAACGGATGATTTTTCTAACATTAGACTCATCATCTACAATAAGAGCTTTCATAAACGTTACTTCTCCTTTAGGTAGAGTGGAATTACTAGCCGTACAGTGAACCCTTGTCCCTGCATCGAATCCAGTTTGATTCCCGCTGTCTGATCGAAATGAAGAACCAAGCGATCATGAATGTTTTTTAACCCGATATGCGCAAAAGAAGGATTGCCTTCGTTAACCGGTGTGTAGAGATTATTTTTTAATGCCTCAAGTTCATCATCCGTCACGCTGTTTCCGTTATTTTCTACGACTAGATTCAAATATCCACCTTGTATTTCACCATAAATATGGATGTAAGCTTGTTCATAGCCCTCGTCATAACAGTGCTTAAAAAAGTTCTCAACGAGCGGCTGCAGGATCATACTAGGAACCGGAATATCAAGAATATCTTTAGGTATATCAATGGAATAGCTAAAATCAGTCTGAAAACGTTCCGCTTGAAGATTCAAATAAGCCTGTACATAATCCACTTCGCTTTGAACCGTCGCCTTCTGATCCACACGAATCGAATACCGCATCATTTTGGATAACGAGGTAATCAGTTGATATACTTTTGGAGATTCAGAGAGTAGGGCAACAGCAGCAATGGATTGTAAAGAATTAAATAAAAAGTGCGGATTGATCTGCGACTTTAGCGCCCTATGCTGATTTTTCCTGTTCTCTATCTCAAGCTTATACTCCCGGTCAATGTGACGGTTGATCCGATTCATCATCTCCTTGATATGCCTTTCTAGAATACCGATTTCGTCCTCCCGCATATCGTCGAATGGGGCATTCATATTCCTCCCCTCGATACGCTGGACTTTTTGACTAAGCAGTTTTATCGGCCGTGTAAATCCATATGAAATGATTGTTATCATTATCAAGCCCAGTCCACCTACAACCACACCTACAATAATGTTTGTATAGGCGGTTTTCCTTACATCTTCAAATAAAAAAGAGCTCGGGGTTACCTTAGCAAAATGCCACTCTTTTATCGGTTCCTGCAATGTTCTAGTAAACACAATATCTCCTTCTGGAGATTTAGCAGCTGCCTGTGCTGGACTTATTTTCCTTTGCAGTTCATCTGGAACGGTTTTGCCTATCCATGTCTCCTCACTTGCGTAAATGACATGATTCTCCGCATCGGAAAGCCATACGCTCTCTTTATTTTTCTGTAGAAAATGATTAGCGATATGAGCAATCTTGTCCAAATCAATATCTATAGTGATGACGCCCAGAAATTCCTGCGTTAGGACATCCACGATTTTGTGATGAACCGTCAAAACCAACGTTTTATCCGAAGGAGGCATAATGGAGGTATCGTTATAGTTCTCAATCGGATGCGGAGCTTCAATAAGATAATTGCTATTAGAGCTCTTCAGCTTCTGAATGGAAGCTTGCTGTAATAAATCCGGATTCCTTTTACGGGAACTTAACATGGCATTATAAACTGTAAATGAGCTTTTCCCTTCGTTTATGAATAAACGGATCTGACGAATTTCACTCCTCATGAGATAGAAGTTAGTCATACCCTTATTAATTTCAAGCTGCTTAAAATAAAAATCTTCTTCTAACCCTTCTTCAAACACCCTGAATAAGTCTGGATTTCGGTATAAAATATATGGAATATTAATGATTTCATCAAAATATTGCTCTAGATCGGCTGACGCCTGCTGAATTTGCTCTTGGCTGTTCTCAAGTTCATGTCGTTCCACATTCTCTTTCGTCTGCCGATAGATCAACAACACGGATAAAAAATACGGTAGAATTATAAACACAAGCAGCAAGAATAATAAGCGCTTATGAATGCTTTTCAAATAAATACTCCTCTGTAAAAATTTCGGTTTTCAGCAAAAAATCTAATATCAGGTTTTATATTTTCACAAATATCCAACACAAAATCAAAATACTTGTTGCTGAGCAACAAGTATTTTTGCCGGATCCATATATGACAAACGCCAATCGTTTATTACCCAAATTATATCCTTATGAAACAACCGTTAAGAAATTTCCGCAAATTAATCAGCTATTTGAAGATTGAAATAATTCCCTGCACAATGGGCTTCCAAAGATGTGGATATTCTTGCTGAATTAACTTTCTTACCTCCTCCCCCTTGATGTCGTTGAAATTATTATCTTGAGTAATAAAGGTATAAGCACCTTTTACGGTATCCCCTATAGCTATATGCCCGCTTGCATATCCACCCATTGCAATATGGGAAGCGATAGAGAGACCACCCAAGGAGAACATACCTACAGCTAAACCTCCAACAGCAAATATCCCCAATGCTATTCCACCAACGGCCATTGTACCCGCCGCAATGCCCCCAACGGCTAACAAAAGCCCTAGAGCCAGACCTGCAAAACTGATGAGTCCTAAAGCAAGCGCACCTAAACATAATCCGCCCAAAGCAACAATACCAATGGATACAGCACCAATCGCAACATTACCTATGGCAATAACCCCTTTGGCAACGTATAGCCCCCGTCCGATATGGATATGAACCAGAGGAATTCCAAAGCATGTTCTCTTACTTTTGTACTCATAATGAAACAAGGAATTCAGATCTACATATACGGGGCTTGCGACATGCTCTGCTTTGGTATCGCTTGAAGCATCCTTCACCAGATGATCCAAACTTACGTGAAATAATTCACTTAAACTAATCATCTTATCCATTTCGGGATAGGATTGACCTGATTCCCACTTAGACACGGCTTGCCGCGAAACACCAATCACCTCGGCCAAGTTCTCCTGGGACATTCCTCTCTGTTTCCTATAGCTTTGCAATTTATTTGCAAAGTCCATTCGCCATCACCTCATGCTCATCATATTATAACGTTCTGTAATTGACTACCTATCTCCCCTTACATCCTGTCAACCACTGGTTGCACAGCTGATTTTGCGGGCTTTTATCCTCATTAAACGTTCTTGATTCCCCGTTCTCCCTGTTTCCGGGCAAGATGATAGCGTATAATATCCGATATAGAATATTCATCAGAGGAGACTATAAAACCATGAAATTGAATATGAATTGGATTACGCTTCGGGTCCGCGATCTGGAGGCTTCCCTTCATTTTTATAACCGGATACTGGGGCTACCCATTGAGCGTAGATTTGAGAGCAGTGGAAAACAGATCGTCATGTTAGGTCTGGAGGGGCAACCCAAGATCGAGCTTATTCAGGGAAGTGACCCGGCTTTGAAGCCGGAATGTGGCGTTTCTGTGGGTTTCGAAGTGGAGTCACTTGATGAAGCGATGGAGAGTTTAAAAAGCCAAGGTATCCCAGTAGCGCGCGGACCAATCGCCCCCAATCCCCACCTGCGGTTCTTTTATATCCTGGACCCGGACGGGTTTGAGGTGCAGTTAGCGGAGCATAACTAACGTTTATCAAGCGCGTTATTACCTCAAAAAGAAATAGACCGCCCTAACCAAAGGTAGCGGTCTATTCTGCCGTGTAAAACCTAACCCCCACTCTTAAAGCAAGGCTTTATTCAACAGCTTTAGTTGATCTTTTTTCAGTGAAAAAGTAAACCAAAGCCAATAGCGGCAGGATCACTCCGATGAGTGAGGCGAAGGTCCATCCCCCATAGGCATAAGCCCAACCACCCAAAGATGATCCAACGGCTCCACCCACGAAGAAAATCGCCATAAAGATCCCATTAAGACGTCCCCTCGCTTCACTTCCCAATGAATAAATCACACGCTGTCCGAGTACAAGATTTCCGGATACGGCCATATCCAATGTAATCGCGGAAATAAAGAGCAGGATGAGAGCAAAAGTTGAGTGGCTATGGAAAAGATGAATTAGTAAAAAAGACAAGGTGGCAATGATCATGGCCAGCCCGGTTAACCATTTGCTCCAACCTTTATCTGCCAGTCTTCCAGCAATCGGCGCGGCTACAGCCCCACCAACACCTACTAAAGCAAACCATGCGATACCTTGCTGCGACATTCCAAAATCATCCGCCAACCGCAACGGAACCACCGTCCAAAAGAGACTAAAAGCTCCAAATAAACAAGCTTGATATAAGGCACGTCGGCGCAATATAGGCGTTTGTTTTAAAAGGGTGCCTAAAGAGACAATTAATTTACCATAGCTTACCGAAGGTGCAGGTTTACGTTCAGGAAGAAATCGCGACAGAAGAATGGCTAACAACGTGATGACGACCGCTGAAAAAATAAAAACGGCTTGCCATCCCCAGATGCTGGTGATAAAGCTTGCCACGGGCCGGGCAAACATAATACCTAGTAAGAGTCCACTCATAACATTACCAACCACACGCCCACGCTGCTCTTCAGACGCTAAATAGGTGGCATAAGGCACCAGGATTTGGGCTACCACAGAACCGGTTCCTATAAACAAAGATGCTGTCAGGAATAAAGGCGCATTAGCTGCGAAGGCTGCAACCAGCAATGCACCCACTGCAACCATTAACGTGATTATCGTGAGACGCCGATTCTCAACAATGTCACTCAACGGCACGATAAATAACAAACCTACAACATAACCGATTTGAGTTAAAGTGACTATCAAGCCTGCGGCTGTAGAAGAAAGTCCTGTCGAGACACTGATAGGTCCAACAAGGGTTTGAGCATAATAAAGATTGGCCACGATAAGCCCACATGCGGCTGCTAACATAAACATCATCCAACTTGAAATGTGGTTCTCTTTCACCGCTTGTTCTTTTTGCATGTGAATCCTCCTCAGATGGTCTTAATAATTTAAATACTGTACGTTTAGATCACTAATTCATATTTAAATAATATACTGAACGTATCGTTTTGTAAATAGGTGATAGTCATTTATTTTTTTAGGTTTTTTTAGTATACTGAACGTATAGTTTATATTTTGATTGGAAACAGATTAATGAAAGGGTGATTTCAGATGGAGAGTAAACGAGGGCGTCCGCGTAATGTTGAGACGGAGAAGTCTATTCTTACCGCATCCTATGATTTGTTATTGGAAAATGGTTTTGGAGCAGTTACGGTGGAAAAAATAGCGGATCGTGCCAAGGTCAGCAAAGCTACGATATATAAATGGTGGCCTAACAAGGCTGCCGTGGTGATGGATGGATTCCTATCCTCCGCTGCGGACAGACTGCCCGTACCTGACACAGGTTCAGTATTCGATGATATTCTCATGCATGCAACGAACTTATCCCGGTTCCTGATTAGTCGAGAGGGTAAAATCATTACGGAGATCATTGGCGAAGGACAGATGGATTCAGGCTTGGCGGAAGCTTATCGGACCCGATATTTCCAGCCTCGTCGGCTTGAGGCACGGCTGCTTATGGAACGGGGTGTTCAGCGCGGGGAATTGAAGGATAATCTCGATATTGAAGTAGTTACCGATCTTATTTACGGGCCGATATTCTACCGCTTGCTGGTGACCGGCCAACCCATAGACGATGCTTATGTGCAGCAGTTGGTGAGGTACGCTTTTGAAGGAATACGGTAACTAACGGTAACGGTAAAATAGACCGCTCTCTCACTAGAGATGCGGTCTATTTCTGCTCGTAGTACTATAAAATGCCGCTCTGGCGGAAGGTTGAGATACAACGGACCGAGGTGCTCTTATTTTCTGATTATGGGGCGTTTTCCCAAGCTATCGGACTCCTACGCACTTATTTAGTCTTTTCAAAGCAAAATACTGCTACTGGAGAGGAAATAAGTGCGCTACGGTCCGATCACCCGACTAATTGCACCGAATATAGAAAACAAGAGCTATACAGTCCGCAGGATCATAAGTGGGTGATTCGAACGGACAGGAGCTCATTTTCACTAATTAAATCAATTTCCAATGAAACCTTTCTGCTGCAAAATGTCTCCCGTATCGTTCCATAATTTATTTTCCATTACCCTTTCTCCTCCCGGTTGTACGGGTACAATGGGATTGCCTGTCCCAACGTTAAAATATCCCCCACTGCTCTCTTGATATTTAGGATCGGTCATTAAACGAATAATGATCTCAGCTCCTTTACGAGGATCGCCAATACGAAAGAAATTCAATAAGTGCTTAAGTATCGAAGAAAACCAAAGTTCACGCCCGAGACCTGTAACGTTAAAACCCGGATTCAATGCATGAACGCTAATTCCCGTTTCCGCCCATCGACGTGCAAGCTCACTGGTAAACATGATATTTAACAGTTTGGTTTTCCCATAAATCTCAGATGATCCTCTGGAAGTAAAAGAAGCTGTATTGAGCAAATCTTCTGGCAACTTTAGCACTCCATGCCGGCGTGAAGCTTCCGAAGCAACATTTATAATTTTTGCATTTCCTGCTTCTCTCAAAGAACCTTCTAAAGTATGCGTCAATAACCAAGGTGCAAAATAGTTCACAGCCATCATTTCTGAGAATCCATCTGCAGTTATCCGCTGTTCAAACCCATGAAGCCCTGCATTATTTATTAACACATCTATCTTCGTAAAAACACTAGATATTTCTTGTCCTAACCTAGTGACATCCCTCATTGAGGATAAGTCTCCGTAGAAAAAACTAATTTCGGCTGCTGGTACGCTCTCCTTTATCATTTTTTCAGTTACTTCCGAACGGGTTTTACTCCTTGCAGTCAGAACAAGATGGGCACCTCGCTTAGCCATTTCAAGTGCAACGAGTTGTCCCAAACCGCTAGTAGCTCCAGTAATTACAATAATCGGCTTTGTCATCCTCTACATTCTCCTTTATATCAGGAATTCATCAGGAAGGAGCAATTTCATTTTGACAGCGTATACTCCAAAATATATAATTGATATATATCAACTATATGATGATGATTGACATATGTCAACTATATAGATGTGTAACGACTTTTAAAAATTCAAGGTTAGGTGGTTAAAACAATGAATCCCGAACGTAAAGACACGTTAAGAGGACAATTAGAACTGAAGCTAGGTGGACAAATTAGTGCCCTCATTAGCGCTTCACATGCCTTAAATGTCAGAACTGCTGCTGCATTCGATTCATCTATACAGCCTGCTGCTTTCCATATAGTCCGTTGGCTGTACTCTTATGGACCAACAAGCGCTTCTGTGTTGGCAGAATCAACGGCTATGGATCGTAGTTCAGTCAGCCGTCTCATCAAGCAACTCGAGAATTTGGGTTATATCAAAAGGGAAGACTCCCCTAACGATCGTCGAGCCATCCTTCTTACTCTCACTGATCTTGGACGACAAAAAACCTTTGACGCGTTACAGGATAAGGAGTTCATATTTTATGAGCGCATAGCCCAATGGGATAATCAACAGCTTGAAACCTTTATCCAAATGCTTAAGGAGTTTAATGGATTTAATGATAATTAATAAATGGGAACAAAAAAAGAAACAGCATCTTGCTGTTTCTTTAGATATGGATTGTCTGTAATTGGAGTCAGCAATTGTCACTGATGTTCATGTTCGGCATGTTCATTATTACATTGCTCAACTACCTCAAAAAGAAATAGAACGTCCTCTCGCAAAGGAATGCGGTCGATTTCCTGACTAAACTTCCGAAGCCGCTTTTATCTACCCAAACTATACCACGATCAAACCAAATAAAAAGTCACTCTTCCCCAAACAGCAAAAAAAACGGCATTTCTGCCGTTTCTTTAGGATGGACTCTCAGGGGCTCGAACCCTGGACAAATAGATTAAGAGTCTACTGCTCTACCAACTGAGCTAAGAGTCCATATGATGTTTGGTGGAGCCAAGGGGGATCGAACCCCTGACCTCATCGCTGCCAGCGATGCGCTCTCCCAGCTGAGCTATGGCCCCAAACTGAAATCTCAGATGTATGTAATCACACATTTTATAATTTTAGTTTGGTCGTAATTGAGTTGTTCCGATAAACTCAAGCGTCGTAGGCGACTTCTATATAATATAAAAAATCGCCCTCTATGTCAACACTTTTTTTAAAATTCATTTTTTCACTCTAATTTCCCACGCAAAACCCAGAGGAAACAAACCAGTAGAAGCACTCCTAGCACACCCTAGGATTGGCTGTAACGCCCTAACTGGACAAAACCCTATAATCCCTCTAATTCTCCCGTACTCTTGGACAGCAGCCCCTTGAGTTCCTTCATGAACATATTAATATCCTTGAACTGGCGATATACGGACGCAAAACGAACGTAAGCCACTTCATCTACTGGGTAGAGCTGCTCCATCACGAATTCACCAATCTGTTGGCTTTCCACTTCCGCAACGGCGATGCCGCGCAAAGATTTCTCAACCTCGGACACGATCTTTTCTAGACGTTCCACAGAAACCGGCCGTTTCTCACAAGCACGGATGAGACCGCGGAGTATTTTATCACGACTGAATTCCTCACGGCTGCCGTCTTTTTTAATTACAATCAGTGGCGTCTCTTCAATCATTTCAAAAGTAGTGAAACGTTTGCTGCAACGCTCACATTCACGCCTACGACGGATTGACTTATTTTCATTCGCTGGTCGCGAGTCCAGCACTTTAGTATTTGTGTGATCACAGTAAGGGCATTTCATAAGCTTCATCACTTCCTAATACATAATGGTTTGGTCCCGGAACGTTATAAATCCGGCTTTTGAACGGCTTTTTTATTATTTCCAGAAATCACCGTTTTTTTCTTGTAATGATAATGGCAAGTCCGGCACATAATACAGTTACCAACAGAGGAGGTGAACAGCAATGAGCCAAAGCAACAACTCCAATAACCTTGTAGCTCCAAATTCCCGCGGTGCCTTGGAACAACTTAAATACGAAGTTGCCCAAGAACTAGGAATCACGCTTTCCCCAGATGGTTACCAAGGCAATAAAACTTCTTATGAAAATGGTTCGATCGGTGGTTACATCACTAAACGTCTTGTAACCCTGGCAGAACAACAACTGGCAGGTCAATACAAATAACCTGACCAACATAAGCTTTTTGAAGAAGTATTAAACGACCTACAGGTCGTTTAATACTTCTTTTTATACATAACACGGTAGAAATTAAAATTCTTTGTAAATGTCCGTGTACTGATCATAGTAATAATTAACGCGCTGTACATAATGCCTGGTTTCACCAATGGGAATATCTTTAATGGTTGCATCTGTCCCATCCCAGATCCCTTCGTCCAACCAGCGTTGAACTTTTCCGGGCCCAGCATTATAGGCTGCGATAATTGCTGTACGTTTACCTTCGAATTGACGGGATAAAGTTGAAAGATACCATGTACCCAGTTCAATATTAGCCGAAGGCTCATGCTTGAGTTCTTCCATAGATACGTTTGGAAGCTTGGCCTTTTCCAGCGCCCACTTCGCGGTATCCGGCATAAGCTGCATCAGCCCTAGTGCGCCTTTTTTGGATTCTCGTCCAGTTTTAAAGTTCGTTTCTACCCGAATAATCGCGGTTACAAGAAACGGGTCTATCTCATAAGTGATGCTGTGCTTGCGAATCTCATCTTTAAAATGGATGGGATAAAACCACGACATCCAGTTAGTACTCAGAAACAATATTGCCGTAAAACCCACAAATAGCAGAAGCAGTACTCTTTTTTTACGTAGCCATTTCATGATAAACCCAGCCTGTCCCAAAAAACAGCAACCTGTTGCTCAGTGTACGCAAGATCGCCACTGTTGTCGATGATGTAGTCCGCTTTATTACGTTTCTGTTCAATATCCATCTGTGCATTCAATCGCGCTTCTGCTTCTTCTAATGAGAGCCTATTACGTTCCATTAATCGAGCAACTTGCATTTCACGGGGAACGTAGACTACTACAATCTCATGGAACAGGGTCTCAAGCCCTGATTCAAAAAGAAGCGGAATATCCACAATAATAAGCCGCTTCGGCTCTTCCTGCTCCATGCTGTACATACGGTCTTTGATTTCCTGCCGGATGGCAGGATGCGTCAAATTGTTCAAGGTTTGCAGGGCCACCGGATCTTGAAAGACGATTTCACCTAATTTGGCCCTATTCAGTGTTCCATCCGGAAAAAGGATCTCTTTTCCGAATTGCTTAGCAGCAGCAGCCAACACTTCATGCCCGGGAAGCATAACTTCTCTGGCGATCACATCGGCATCAACCAGCCTCGCTCCCTTGTTCACAAGCAGTGCAGACACTGTGCTTTTTCCGGATGCGATTCCTCCGGTTAAGCCTATAATCATGTACTCACCTCATAATAGCTTCAGTATTCCCATTGCAATCAATAATAACGCTGGTAACGCGGCAGCATGCTTCATCCAGTAGTTCCCGGCAAATCTAAGTCCTGTCTTCATACCCAGCAATAGAAATGTACCACTAAACAAAGCTATTGTAAGTGATGTCCATATCGGATTGAAGCCAAGCAGCGCTGCGCCAAGTCCAGCCCCAAAAGCATCCAGAGAGAGCGCAATCCCAAGTATCATCGCTTCCATCGAAGAGATGCTTCCTGAGGCATCCATATCCGCAGAAGACGGGGTACGCAAGATCTGCACTACAATCCCCAAACGGCGAAGCTCAAGCGAAAAAACAGCTGATTTCAACGGTTCATCATTCATAACAGGTTCTGTACCCGCTTCAGAATCAGCCGCTACCTCTGCCCAAGCCTGCTCGGAAAATGAGCCCTCGTCTACCGTTTCAGCTTTACGTCCGCCATCTGCCTCTTTCTCTTTTTGCATCAGCATCTGAACAAGCGACCAGCATCCCATTAGCACAAGTATAACCGCACCAACCATAGAAGCTGCATTCGGAGACACTACCTTGGCAAGCAAAACCCCAACCTGCATCGATACACAGATAACTACCCCCGAACAGAGCGAGATAATCAGAACGGAGAGCAGTGGTATTTTCATTTTACGCAGCCCATATGTAATTCCTACACCAAAACCATCCAAACTCAAGGCAAACGCTAGCAATAGCAGTGAAAATAATGGGCTGAGCACCCGCAATCCCTCCTGTGAAGAACCGGAAAACTGAAATTTTATCGTTTCAGCTTCCGTTCTCTATTAAGCATTCTTCACACAGTATATGGGCGGGACATGTAGTGGGTGCCAACCTTATTATTTCAACAAATTCAGTTAACCGTCGGACGCTGGCAATTTGGACAATAATGCGTGCCACGACCGCCAACAACCGTCTTCTCAATCATCGTTCCGCAGTTACTGCACGGCTGATCCTTACGACCGTAAATCAATAGCTGCTGCTGATACGTACCGCTCTCACCTTGGCCATTAACATAGGACTTAACAGATGAACCTCCGGCGTTAACGGCTTCGGCCAGCGTGCTTACAATGGCATGATGCAGCTTGTCCAATTGATTGTCCGTGAGCGCTTTGGCGCTGTCTTCAGGATGGATACCCGCACGGTGCAACGACTCATCTACATAAATATTGCCGATGCCGACGATATATTCCTGATTAAGCAGCAGCGATTTAATTTTGGTGCTTTTACCTGACACGATCTGCTTAAACCTCTCCGGTGTAAAAGAAGGCTCCAGCGGCTCCTGCCCCAGCTTATTTAAAGGCGGCAGCTGAAGATCTTCTCCCATCTGAAATAGATGCATCGTCCCGAACTGGCGAACATCCGTGTAACGTAGCTCAGTTCCATCCGTAAAATGAAAAATCACATGTGTATGCTTGTCCAGTGGGTCATCATTTGAAAAAAGTCCGTAACGGCCTTCCATCCGTAAATGTGACACAAGCACCAGACCATCCAGCACAATACGCAAAAACTTTCCTCTTCGTTCAACTTTTACAATGCTATGACCTGCCAGCAGGTGGGCAAAAGCCTGAATATCATCCGGGCGCTGAATAATCCGCGCCAACCGGACGGTTACATTCTCTATCTGCTTTCCATTAACTAACTCATTAAGTGTTCTCTTGACTGTCTCTACTTCCGGTAATTCCGGCATGATGTCTTCACCTCAACTACATTATAGCTGATATGCACACCTTAAAGGGAGTCTATTTCGCCTCGTACCAGTTACTTCCAAAGCTGACCTCTGCCTTAAGCGGCACAGATAACTTCAGGGCTCCACCCATTACTTCCGGCAAAAGCGTCTTCATAAGCTCCATTTCATCCTCTGGCACCTCGAATACAAGCTCATCGTGTACTTGAAGCAGCATACGGCTCTTAAGCCCACGATCAAATAACGCCTTGTCCATATGCACCATCGCCAGCTTGATAATATCCGCTGCTGTTCCCTGTATAGGTGTATTCATTGCTGTCCGCTCCGCAAAAGAGCGCAGATTAAAGTTTTTCGCATTAATCTCCGGCAGATAACGGCGACGTTCGAGCAACGTGGTCACATAACCATACTTCCGTGCCTCCACTACGATATCGTCCATATAGCGGCGCACACCTTGATAAACCTCAAAATACTGCTCAATAAATTGCGCGGCTTCCTTACGCGGAATATTCAGATTCTGCGAGAGACCGTAATCACTGATCCCGTAAACGATCCCGAAGTTAACGGCTTTTGCGGCACGGCGCATATTGCTGTCCACCTGTTCCGCGGTCACACCGAACACATCCATCGCTGTCTTCGTGTGAATATCCATATCATGCAGAAAAGCTTCCTTCATCCGCTCATCGCCGGAAATATGTGCCAGCACACGCAGCTCGATCTGCGAATAGTCGGCTGCTAAGATGGACCAGCCCGGTTCGGACGGAACGAATACCTTGCGGATTTTGCGTCCTTCCTCTAGACGAATCGGGATATTCTGCAGGTTCGGGAATTGGCTGCTAAGCCGTCCTGTAGCGGCAATTGTCTGCCGGTAGAATGTATGCACTTTCCCTGTGTTCGGGGAAATTTCTTTAAGCAGCCCCTCTACGTAGGTAGATTGCAGCTTTGCAATTGTGCGATATTGCAGAATCAAACGTACCACATCGTGGTATGGCGCCAGTTTCTCAAGCACTTCGGCATCCGTGGAATAACCCGTCTTCGTCTTCTTGACGACAGGCAGACCTAGCTTTACAAACAAGATTTCACCCAGCTGCTTTGGTGAGTTCAAATTAAACTCAGTGCCACAAATCTCGTATATTTCACTGACCAATTTGGAAATTTGCGCCTCGAATTCTTTTCCAAGCTCTTTAAGATCACCCGCATTGACGGCAATCCCCTGTTTCTCCATATCCGCCAAAATCCGTGACAAAGGCATTTCCAGATCCTCGAATAGCCCTGTCATCGCGGTCTCCACCAGCTCCTGCTGTTGCTTTTGTGCGATTCCAAGAACCGTTGCACTCTTTCGTGCAACGTGATTTCCTAAGACTTCCAGCTCAGGAATTTTGTATTTGGCACCTTTACCAAATACCTCTTCATCAGGAGAGAGCCGCGGCAAGCCGTATTTAGCAGTGAGATCATTTAGATTCTGATTAGCCTCCGTAGGATCAAGCAAATACGCCGCCAGCTGCACATCATGGGCTGCACCTGCAAAAGCAATTCCCTGCCAGTGTAGAGCCAAATCAGCGCGGTGAAGATCATATCCACTTTTCGGAGCCTTTTCATCTCCTAGCCAATCACGCAGCTTCGCAGCAGCCGGTTTTTGCAGTAGTTCAAACGGCACATAGTAATGCCGCTCCAGAGAGGACAATCCTATTCCGATTACCTCGGCACGATGCGGATTATCTCCATACGATTCCACATGCAGTGCCGAAATGCCAGCCAGGGCTTCACTTAGTCCCTTAAGTTCTTCTTCACTTACGATCGTAATATCAAGTGCCGCAGCTTCTACTTCAGCTGCACTCTCCTCACCCTCGGCAACAGGAGCATAGGCACTAAGTGACAAACGTTCCAACAATGATTTAAATTCCAGCTTGGCAAGCGCCGGTCCCGCGGTATCCGCTGAAATTCCATTAAAGACCATGTCTTCCCACGAATGCTCAAGCGGCACTTCGCGATAGATGGTCGCTAATTTTTTACTCATCACCGCATCTTCTGCATGGGTTTCCAGTTTCTCTTTCATTTTACCCTTTAACTCACCGGTTCCAGCTAAGACACCTTCCACCGATCCAAATTGATGCAGCAGCTTCAAAGCTGTCTTCTCACCTACGCCGGGTACTCCCGGGATGTTATCACTTGCATCGCCCATCAGTCCTTTAAGATCAATGATCTGCTCAGGGGTTAGGTCATATTTCTCCCGGATTTGTTCCGGCCCATAAAGCTCAACTTCGGTGACCCCTTTGCGGATTAAGGCAACGGTCGTATGCTCAGAGGCCAGCTGCAACATATCCTTGTCTCCCGACACGATCATAACCTGCCGTCCCGCTTCATCCGCCTGGCGCGAAATGGTGCCAATAATATCATCAGCCTCATAATTGCCAATTTCAAATTGCGGTACACCTAAATTAGTCAGCAATTCCTTCAACAAAGGGAACTGCTCGGAGAGCTCCGGCGGTGTTTTTTGCCGGCCACCCTTATAATCTTGATAACCTTCATGCCGAAAAGTAACTTTCCCTGCATCGAAGGCGACAATCATATGTGTCGGTTTATGTTCTTCGATTAAACGAAGCAGCATCGTTGTAAATCCGTACACCGCATTTGTCTGTTGCCCTGCTGTATTCGTCAGCGGGGGCATCGCAAAAAAAGCACGGTAAATAATATTGTTTCCATCTATAAGTATCAACTTGTCCATAGTGCACCTCGCCTTTTTCATGCGTACTCCTTACATCTTACCATATGCCCTGTACAAGTAGAAACGGCTTTACCAACCTAAACAGTGGGATAAGCTGATATGTTAAGGATATACAACAAGTAGCCGCCCTTTTAAAAGGGCGGCTACTTAGTTTAACTAAAGATATAACAAAAGCTGTGGAAGTGCAAATTACTGATTCAAGTCCGGACGGCTGCCTGTGACCAGATAAACAACACTCTCACCAATGTTAGTCGCATGATCGGCAATCCGTTCAATATAACGGCCTACCAGCGTTAATAACATAGCTTGAGATACAGAATCCGGTTTTGCCACCATATAACTATATAGCTCATTGATCATCGAACCATATAATTGATCGACCTGATCATCATCTTGTGCCATTCTATAAGCCAGATCCGTGTTCTCATCCAGATAAGACTGGATAGCCTCATCAATCATGGTCGTCACAATTTCCGCCATACGTGGAATGTCTACAAGCGGCTTGATCAGCTGCTGTCCATGGATGCGCATAGTTGCTTTCGCAACATCAATAGCCAAGTCACCCATACGTTCCAAATCGCTGGATATTTTGAAAGCAACGATAATGCGGCGCAAATCTTTTGCTACAGGCTGCTGTGTAATAATTAGCCGTGAGCCAATTTCCATGATTTTATCTTCCATGGCATTCAGCTGCAAATCTGCTTTAATGATTTCCTGAGCGCGCACAGTATCAAGATTCTGTAAAGCAACAATTGCTCCACCAAGAGCATCTATTACATGTTCACCCATCTGCTGCAGCAGACTGCGCAGCTCTTCCAAATCTTTATCAAATTCTTTTCTGCGAATCATAGTAAGAGCGATCCTCCTCATTAATGTATGGTCAGCTTGCCATTTCCAAGGACGAGCGCCCTTGTAGCCCGTATCAGCCGAAACGTCCAGAAATATAATCTTCGGTGCGGGAATCCTTAGGAGTCGAGAACAACACTTCTGTATCCGCCGCCTCTACAATTACACCATTCAAGAAAAACACGGTTCGACCTGATACACGTGCCGCCTGATGCATGTTATGAGTAACCATAACGATTGTATACTTACTTCTTAATTCCTGTACAAGCTCCTCTATCTTGAGCGTAGACACAGGATCAAGTGCAGACGTTGCCTCATCCATGAGCAGAATATCCGGCTGTACTGCCAAAGCTCGGGCAATACACAGCCGTTGCTGCTGTCCGCCGGACAAGCTAAGGGCAGATTTTTTCAGAAAATCTTTAACTTCCTCCCACAGCGCGGAATGACGCAGACTTTGCTCTACAATCTCATCCAGTTCGCTCTTTGAACGAATGCCGTGCAGGCGAGGGCCATAAGCTACATTGTCGTAAATCGACTTTGGAAAAGGATTTGGCTGTTGGAATACCATGCCCACCTGCTTACGCAGGCTTTCTACCTCTACCTCGTCACTATAAATATTTTTGCCGCCGATGTTTACAGTTCCTTCAATACGTGTACCAGGAATCATATCATTCATACGATTCAGCGTGCGCAACAGAGTGGATTTTCCGCAACCGGACGGTCCAATAAAAGCAGTAACCTGTTTCTCCGGAATTTGCAGATTCACATTCTTCAGTGCGTGAAATGACTCATAGTAGAGATCAAGTTTCTCTATGTCAATGATGGATTTCATTAGTATTTACGTCTCCTTCTCATCATCTTCGTTCTCCATAATAAGCTTTTAATGTAAATACAGTTGGAGAGAAATGTTAACGCAATGTAAAATTGGTGAAGATGAATTAGTCCACGTGATAGTATTCCCTACAATTCGGCGTGTAATCTCACCTGAATCTTGTTTATGAACGGGATAAAGAAGAAAACTCCAGTCATGCTAAATGACCGGAGCTCTCTTTTTGTTAACAACTAATTTATAACCTACACCTCGAATGGAATCGATATGAACGGATTCTGGATCTAGCTCAAGCTTTTTACGAAGTGAACTTACATGCACATCAACGGTGCGCTGTCCACCAATATAATCAAAGCCCCATACAGCATTCATAAGATCATCTCTTGTCAGCACTACCCCTGGTTTACGAGCCAAATATAACAATACCTCGAACTCTTTAGGTCGCAGGTTAATGCTATGTCCACCTAAGGAAACTTCATACCGCTCAGGATAGATTTCTAGTTGTCCCAGAATGATCGTAGAAGCAGATATAGGTGTCTCTTGTGGAGCCTCTTCAGCAAGACCAGAGATCCGCCGCAATACAGCGCTCACTCTTGCAAGCAATTCGGATACTCCAAAAGGTTTGGTTATATAATCATCAGCACCGGATTTCAGCCCTCTAACCACATCTTCTTCAGCATTTTTAGCAGTCAATACGATAATAGGTGTGCGGATACCTTGTCCACGCAATTTATCAAGGATGTCAATGCCATTCATTCCTGGCAGCATCAGATCCAATACGATCAAGTCAAAAGGTTCCCTCGTCGCACGATCATATCCTGCCGTTCCATGATCCTCTACCGTCACCTCGTAACCTTCCTGCGTTAAGTTATAGGACAGCAGCCGGGCTAGTGTCGGTTCGTCTTCAATGACAAGCAATCGTTGAGCCATAGGTTCCCCCGTCTTCCATATAGTTTGATTTTTACAAAACAGCAACAAAACCATCATATCACCGTAATGTTAACTTAGTGTAAAATTGAAAAAGTGAATTTACAAAAATCTAATCGGTCTTTTCTTCCTGCAGCAAAGGCAATTCAATCACAAAGGAACTGCCGATTCCCAAATCACTTTCAACTGAAATCACTCCATGGTGCATATCTACCAAATGCTTCACAATAGACAGCCCCAATCCCGTTCCACCGGAGCTTCTGGATCTTGCTTTATCTACCCGGTAAAAACGTTCAAAAATACGCGGCAGATCTTTTTTAGGAATCCCCATACCCGTATCGCTAACAGTAAATTGAACATTTTCGGAGCCGTCTGGTTTCAGTAGACTCTTAACGTAGACCTTTACGTTTCCGCCTTCATGTGTGTAATTAATCGCATTAGAGAAAAGATTCATAAAGATTTGACGCAGCTTATCCTCATCCGCCTCAATAAATAGCTCCTCAGGAACCTCTACATTAAGACTAATGTTTTTCTTCTCAGCGACTTTACTGATGGTACCCAGCACGGAATCAAAGAATTCAATGATATGAACCGGTGAGCAATCGAGCTGCACCCGTTTAGATTCGATTTTAGATAATTCCAGAATATCTCCAATCAAGCGATTTAAACGCTCGTTCTCATCATAAATAATTTGCAGGAAGGATCTCGCCGTCTTCTCATCTTTAACTCCGCCACCCAGCAAGGTCTCGGCAAACCCTTTGACCGCTGCAACCGGAGTCTTGAGTTCATGCGATACATTAGCTACAAATTCACTACGCATCCGCTCCAAACGGCGAATTTCCGTAACCTCTTGCAATAGGAAAAGCATACCTCTGTACGTACCATCCTGGATCATCGGAACCGCGTCCATCCGTACAATTCGCTCTCTTGGGTTATAAATACTTCGTTCTTCATGAATCGGTTCCCGGCTTAACACCCCTTCTTCAAGCAGACGGGTTAGCTCATAATGACGTTTTAACTCTTTGTATGAATGACCCGCCATTTCACCGTTACTGACATCAAGCATTCGCTCTGAAGCCCGGTTAAGCAGCGCAATCTCTTCTTCCGCATTGATCATTATGATGCCGCCAGTCATATTATCCAGTACGCTTTGCAGCAGATCCTCATTATCACGAATCGTCTTAAGCTGGTCTTGAAGACTGTCTGCCATCGCATTAATTGCGGTAGCCAGCTGCCCAACTTCATCTTTACGCTTCAAATGAACTCTGGCATCATAATCCAGATCGGTAATCCGCCGGGCGACTCTTGTGATTTGCTCCAGTGGGGAAGTCATGCTTGAAGCTACTTTATAGCTCACAATCGTTGCTGACAAGAACAAGATAATTAGACCTGCAGCCATAATCATCCATGCATGCTTAAGACCTTGCGTTACAGCATCAAGTCCCATTGAGACCCGAATATAGCCGTCAAATCCCTGATCAGAAGTTACCTTTCCAGCCACATATAACATCTCATGCTTTAGAGTTTCGCTGTAACGGATTGCCCGTCCAGTTCCCTCTTTCGCAGCCCCTATCTCTTCTTCACGATTGGAGTGGTTGTCCATTTCCAAGGGGTTTTTCTCAGAATCGCCAATTACTTTACCCGACTTTGTAATAAACGTTATCCGAGAATCTAAAAGTTTAGAAATATGCTCTGCCTGTTCAGTGTAATACGGGATCGCATTCGAAGAATTCATATCTACAAATTCCAGTGTGCCTGAGAGCAAGCTTATTTCCCGGGACATATTCTCTTCCAGAGCAGTTATATGGGAGCTCTTAAACAGATGAGCCATCGTAAATCCAGTACCAATCATGGAAATACCGATTAAGGCCATAAGTATAAACGTAAGACGAGCGCGAAACGGTTTCATCTGAAATGTGCCTCTCCCTTTATCATTGTATCTTTTATCCTAACTTCATTTTCTCCAAAATACCAGTACGACTATGACCGTGACATAAGCCCCCCAGAGTAGATTATATAAAAATAACAGCCCGAGTTGATTAACTCTGGACTGTTACTTTGTATTACTTTTGTAAAAACACATGAGTTTATTCTGTACGGGTGGCAAGAAACCACTGATTACCCTGACGGTCTCTAACCCCTGCTCCTCTTTCTCCATAGGACTTATCCAGTGGTTCTTCAATAATAGAGGCCCCGGCATCCAGGCACTTGCGGTAGGTCTCATCAACATTTCTTACATAAAGATGAATGGCAAGCTGTACCGGTGAATACTTTTCATTCGCTTCAGAAATCTCAATGATGGAATCACCGATTCTGACCTCGGCATGCCTAATCCTTCCCTCATCGTTTCGCAGCATATCAATAATTTTGGCATCAAAGCAGTGCACAACAAAATCTATCAATTGGTCTGCATCTTCCGCAATAAAATACGGCGTAACGTTAAGAAAACCATTTCTAATATAATGTGGTGCCATTCGTTGTCCTCCTTTAGACAGGCAAAAACGCCTTCGGCGTTCCTTAAGGATAATTTATAGTCTGGAACATATAAATCCTTATAATATGATTAAAACCCATGGAAAAGCCATTCAGAGAATCTGCCCTCCTCATGACTTATCCACCGGTTGTAACCCCATTTATTTAAACACTGGCTCCTTGAATTGAGTCAATTTAGCTGCTGAATCTTTTTCCACATCCGCATGCAGACTGTTGCCGTGAGCATCCATCGTCACAATCGCTGCAAAACCCTCCACATCGAGATGCCACATTGCCTCAGGAATACCAAATTCCATAAAATCAACAGCGTTGACTTTCTTAATGCACTCTGCATAATACTGGGCGGCTCCACCAATCGCATTGAGGTATACCCCGCCGTGCTCTTGTAACGCTTTTAACGTTTTTGGACCCATACCCCCTTTTCCGATGACTGCACGGATTCCAAATTTTTTGATGATATCGCCTTGATAAGGCTCTTCACGAATGCTCGTAGTTGGGCCCGCAGCTTTTACATGCCAGCCTTCCTCATCTTTCATCATCACAGGACCGCAATGATAAATCACAGCCCCTTCCAGATCTACCGGAGACTCATGATCCATTAAATATTTGTGCAAAGCATCACGGCCTGTATGCATTTCACCGGATAAAATAACCACGTCTCCAACACGCAGACTACGGATATCCTCTTCACTTATCGGCGTTGTAAGACGTACTTCCCGCGACTCAGAGGCTGGGCTGTTAGCTCCCTCAGCAATTACCGCTTCAGATTCATGTGCCCCTTCATCATCTACAGATATCCCTGTGCCACTCTCATACAACCAATCCTCTATATTGCCTGTTGATGGATCAACCAGCACCCCTTGGCGGCGGAAGGCCCAACAGTTATAAGCAACGGATACGAAAAAGCTAGCTGGCAGACGATTCATAACGCCAACCTTACAGCCCAGCAGAGATACTTCACCACCAAAGCCCATCGTGCCAATTCCAAGCTTGTTAGCATTCTCCATAATATAGTCTTCCAGCTTGCTAAGGTCTTCTATCGGATTAACATCCTCCACTTTGCGGAACAACTGCTTCTTAGCCAGCTCGTAGCCAGTCGTACGGTCACCGCCGATACCCACGCCAATAAAACCGGCACTACAGCCTTGTCCCTGCGCCTGATATACCGCGTGTAAAATACATTTACGGATTCCGTCCAGATCCCGACCCGCTTTGCCGAGTCCTTCTAGTTCTGCCGGGAGACTGTATTGAATATTTTTATTCTCGCAGCCTCCACCCTTCAGAATAAGTCTAACGTCTATTTTATCCTCTTCCCATTGTTCGAAATGAATGACTGGTGTGCCTGCACCCAAGTTATCTCCGCTATTCTCACCTGTTAATGAATCTACAGAATTGGGACGAAGTTTACCATTCTTTGTCGCTCGTACAATGGCATTATGAATATCTTTTTTCATCTCAATCTGATTGATTCCCACAGGGGTGTGAATGATAAATGTAGGCATTCCCGTATCCTGACAGATCGGAGACACTTGCTGCTCAGCCATTCCGATATTTTGCGCAATCGTGGTTAAAGCAAGACCGGACCGGGTAGCCCTGTCTTCCAGCGCGCGACCTTTAGCAACTGCCCGGCGTACATCTCCCGGCAAATTCGTGGAAGTTTCTACGATAAGGTTATAAATACTGTCTTCAAAATGCTGCATCTTCATTCAAGCTCCTCTCGGCAGTTCCAGGTTATCTAAAGTTTGATACAATTAGTATAATAATATCATACCTAGCACCGCATGAAAGGGGTTACTTTAAAATTGAGCTACCATTTTTCTGCCTATCTATATCGTCTTCAGTATATTCAGCGCTGGAGCTTGATGCGCAGCACCGCACCGGAGAACGTCGCTGAGCATTCTTTTCATGTTGCATTGCTCACACATATGCTCTGTTCCATCGGTAATGTTCATTTTAGACGTTCACTAAACGCGGAACGAGCAGCAACCATAGCTCTGTTCCATGATGCCAGCGAAGTGTTCACAGGCGACATCGCCACGCCAGTAAAATACAACAATCCTCGCTTGCTCACCAGCTTCCGCGAAATGGAGAAAGTTGCGGCTGATCGCTTAACTGGAATGATTCCATCAGAGCTGAAAAGCATCTACACTCAGCTTATACGACCGGAAGACAGCCCTCCCGATTCGGAGGACATTCTGCTGCACAGCTATGTGAAAGCCGCTGATCGGCTGGATGCTTATTTGAAATGCGTATGGGAGGTTGCTGCAGGCAACCGAGAATTTGCCGCCGCGAAGGAGCAGACAGCAGCAAAACTTCGTGGGCTTGGCCTGCAGGAAGTGGATTATTTCCTGACTCATATGGCACCGAGTTTCGAAATGTCTCTCGATGAGCTCTCTGCCGGAAACTAAACACCCTCTAGACAATAAAAATGGACCTCCGCATGAATCTCGCAGGGGTCCATTTAGTGATTAATAATTGATAATACAAGCGTTACGTTGCTGGTTCGGTCAGGATATCCCAGTCTTTAAAAATGGGCTGCAAACCCTTCGTATATAGCATTTCCGTAATCTCCTGCACACTGCGGCTATCGGATATTTCGAATTGCGGAGTTCCCCCTGCATTAGTGTGACCGCCCACCTCAGTAGTGACCCCGGCTGACATCTTAGTTATTCCCAGATGAACTAAATGATCGCGTAGAGAGGCAGGCTCTCTTGTAGATAAGGTAATGCCCGAACGGGGTAAAAATAACCGGTATGCCAAAATAATCTGCACTAGCGATCGGTCGGTAACATCGCACTCTGGGTTAAATTCCCCTAAATAAGGCCGAAAACGTGGAGGTGACAGGCTGATCTCGCAATCTGGATACCGATCCTGCAAATAGCGGGCATGCATGGCACTTTGGAATGCCTCTTGCCGCCAATCATACATCCCGAGCAACGTACCAATATTCACAGAACGAAAACCTGCCTGACAGCCGCGTTCAGGTGCATCCAGGCGATTCCGGTAGTTTCTTTTTGGCCCTTTAACATGCAGCTTTCTGTAAGTCTCCTGGTGGTAAACCTCTTGGTATAGTGTTAGTCCATCCACCCCTGCTTGAAGAAGTTCTTTATATTCTGCAGTTGATAGAGGATTTATCTCAATACTGACGGAGGAAAAAAATCCCCTGAGTACATCTACACAATCCTTAATATATGAGACAGGATTCTCCCAGCGCGATTCACCAGTCAAAATGAGGATATGCCGCAGACCTGTAGCTGCAATTTTCTCTGCCTCCCTGCGGACCTCCTCCAAGGACAGCTTTTTGCGCGGAAAATCATAAATGGAGCTGAAGCTGCAGTAGGTACAATGATTCACACAAAAATCCGCAAGATACATCGGTGTGAACAGCTGCATCGAATAACCAAAATGGGCACGGGTCAGTCGCTGTGCTGCCGACGCCATCTCCTCTAGCAGCGGCGTTGCTGCCGGAGAGAGCAATGCCAGCAAATCATTTTCGTTCAGCTTGTCTTTTCCAAGCGCCCGCTTAACGTCATCCTCCCGGAACTCCTTCCACAGCTGCTCATAAGGATACTGCTCCAAGCGGGCCAGTGTGTCAAAAAAGCTCATGCTAATCCTCCCTCCTTTGGTGAACCTATCCAATTCAGTTCAAAAATCCAGTCAACGGTGACGAAGCAAAAGCAACTTCTTCTACAGGACCCAGTCCTGCCAAATAAGCTTTACGGCCAGCGGATATCGCCTCACGGAACGCTTCCGCCATGACGAGCGGATTACGTGCCGTTGCAATAGCCGTATTAAGCAGAACAGCAGCGGCCCCCATCTCCATTGCTTCCGCCGCTTCCGACGGCTTGCCAATCCCGGCATCTACAATAATTGGCAAATTCACTTCTTCAATAAGAATACGCACAAGCTCCTTGGTGCGCAGGCCGCGATTCGTCCCGATCGGCGCACCAAGCGGCATCACAGCAGCAGCACCGGCATCTCTCAGACGTAAAGCAGCTGAAAGGTCCGGACTCATATAAGGCAATACTACAAAACCCTCCGCTGCTAAAATCTCTGTAGCTCGTATGGTCTCCAGATTATCTGGAAGCAGGTATTTCTGATCATTGATCACTTCGATCTTGACCCAGTTCCCCAGTCCCGCAGCTCTTGCTAATCTCGCAATACGGACTGCCTCTTCCGCTGTGCGCGCTCCTGAGGTATTAGGCAGAAGAGTCATATGGCCGGGAATGTGGTTCATGATATTTTCTGCGCCAGCTTCTGGGTCCACTCGGCGAAGCGCTACAGTGATCACCTGAGAACCAGAGCTAGCAATCACTTCGGGGATCAGCGTATTCCGGCTATATTTTCCGGTTCCGATAAATAATCTACTGGTTAATTCGATGCCGCCAATATGTAACGGGTCATGCATGAAATTACCTCCCTTTGGTTCTTATAAATTTCTCAAAATTCTATACCGCTCCATCTCAACCCCCACCAACAAAGTGCACCAGTTCCAAACGATCATCCTCGCTCAGAGCAGTACTTTCATAATTCTCCTTACTGACAATTTCTCCATTCAGCTCAATGATCATCAGACGACCCGACCACTCAGGAAGACTGATCAAATCAGCTATAGTTTGAATACCACCAGAACACTCTGCGGATTTCCCGTTAATCAACAGCTTCATTCTGAATCACCCCCTTCGGCCCTGCTGTTACCTCCAGGCTATGAATGAACCGCCTTATGAATAGCTTTGGCGGCCTCATAAGGATCATCCGCTCCGCAAATACCGGACATCACAGCAACTCCTGCCGCACCTTTCCTGATGATCTGCGCCGCATTAGCGGGGCTAATTCCGCCAATCGCAATGACAGGAATAGAGCTGGTCTTCACCGTTTCTGCAAGCAGCTCTAGCCCACGTGCGGGCAGCCCTAACTTGCTATCCGAGGGAAATACATGACCAAACAAGCAATAATCAGCTCCCTGCTCTGAAGCATTCGCCGCTTCTTCCGGAGAATGAACCGATCTCCCCAGCCGAAGCTGAGGTGCAATTCGCCGGGCTGTATCCGGGCTCAGACTGTGACAAGCCAACTGAATTCCTGCGGCACCAGCTGCCAAGGCTACATCGATCCGGTCGTTGATTATCAGTTTGGTAGCGGGCATACCGGCAGCCAACAGCTCCTGTGCCGCAGCGAGTAGTTCGCGTGCAGGACATTGCTTATCTCTTAAGTGAATATAATCGACCCATGTCTGCACCGTGACAGCTAGTTCAACAAAATGTCTTTGCTGCAGCTTGCCGTCTGATATTAGATGGATCTCAGCTTGCACCACTCGCGATCTCCTCTCTCTCACTTCCCTATAGGTCAGTAAAAACAAAAAAACTGCCTCCCGTAAGGAAGGCAGTCAGAATCTGTATATAGACGGCACTACAAATAGACCGACAACAGAAATTCGTCCTCCACTTCCCTACGCTGGTCTTAACCAGATCAGGTTCAAAGGGTCCGGAAATCCATTCCGTCTCAGCCAATCGGCACCCCTAGTGACATAAATATACAATTTTAAAATACTAACGTGGTTTATAGTAACATATTTTTTTATTGAAATACACCCATTTATTCACATTAGCTGTACTGATCTAACCGTTTACTACCTCGCCACCATTTACATGAATAACCTGTCCAGTCACATAACTGGAATCGTCAGAGGCCAGATATACATAGGCTGGTGCCAGCTCCTCTGGTTGTCCAGGCCGTTTCATAGGCTGTGTACCTCCGAACTCGCTAACCTGTTTTGCATCAAAGGTAGAGGGAATCAGCGGTGTCCAGATTGGACCTGGTGCTACACCATTTACCCGTATGCCCTTCTCTGCCAGATTCGTGGACAAGGATCGTGTGAAGCTAAGAATAGCTCCTTTAGTTGATGAATAGTCCAGCAGCTGCGGGCTTCCGCGATAAGCGGTAATTGAAGTTGTATTTATAATTGTAGATCCTGCTTTTAAATGAGGCATAGCTGCTTTTGTTAAATAGAACATCGCAAATATATTCGTACGGAAAGTACGCTCTAGCTGCTCGGAAGTAATATCCTCGATCTTAGCTTGCGGATGTTGCTCTGCCGCGTTATTGATGAGAATATCAAGCTTTCCTAAGCTCTCCACCGTCTGTTTAATAAGATCTTTACAGAATTTCTCGTCACCGATATCACCTGGAATGAGGATACATTTGCGGCCTTCCTGCTCGACCTGACGTTTAGTTTCCTCTGCATCTGAGTGTTCATTAAGATATGAAATGACCACATCAGCGCCTTCTTTAGCAAAAAGCACAGCAACTGCACGCCCAATTCCGCTGTCTCCACCGGTAATCAACGCCGCCTTGTCTTGCAGTTTACCTGCTGCTTTATAATTTGCCGGCTCGTATTTGGGCAGCGGCGTCATTTCACTCTCAATCCCTGGCTGATGATGCTGCTCCTGTGGGGGTAAGGTTTTTGTAGCTTGTTTATTGTTGCCTGACATCTTCCCTATCTCCTCTCGTTAAGCAAATTGATAGTTAACTGATCGTCTTAGGATGGCACAACTATGCACGTTTATACGCTGGGTTTGTCATTTTCTTAAATCGCTTTACGAATCTTACTTACCACAATGCAAGTGGAAATAAACAACTGTGAGAGGTAAACTGCTGTAAGTGGAGAGGACTTCACCGCATACAAAAAGGCACAGCATCGATGCTGTGCCTTGAATTGTTCACCTAACTATTTCAGAGAAGAAACATGATTTTCTGCATTCACTTCATGTTCCAGCACCCACATGAAATAAAGAGCTTTAGCCGCTTTCTCCCGGGTCACTATAGCTTTAGGTTCTAGTTCTGTCCCATTGACCATTTTGCCTCTGGCAATCCCCACTTCAGATCTAATGAGTCCTAATTCATATGCACTTTTCACTTTTGAAATTAAATAAGGAGAAATGTCCGCTGTATCAACAAGCTGCGTCCAGGATACAAGAGGATAGTACATCGCACCTCTAGCTCCTGGATCCAGATTCGAATCATAGCCAGGATCTCCTGGCACTACTGCTGTGCCGTTATAATCAGTCATGTACTTAGGTTTATTAGCAAACTTTATTTGGTAAACATCATAGAGAATAGCACCCATCGTTTCACGTGACAGCTTACCTTTCGGATAATAGGCAAGATCTGATCTTTCCACTTTCATTAACTTAGAAATACTACGTGTGAATTCAGCAACTGTCATCTCCGTATCCGGATTAAAATTCCCATGACGGTCTTTGCCCATTACTCCCAGCTGGATTAATTTTTCAATTTGATTACGGTAATAAGCAGCTTCCCCAGTCGTCGTATCATTCGTTATTTCCGGAAAAATCTTACCCCAGTTCCCTGTTAGTGCCGCATGCTTAACGTTCCCTTTAAGGTAAGGAGTAATGGAGGCAGCAGTAGAATCGCCAGTAGCACCTTTCTCTACAAGCTCCGTGACAATCATCCGTGAAAATTGTTTGGCGAGCGCTTCTTTAAAATGAGTCCCATCGACTTTCTTTGAAGGATGCCCGTTAGCGTAACTTCCGTCATTTGTTTTGCCTGGCGTTTCTCCGGCTTCAATTGACATGAAGAGGGATGTTATTGCTTCTACACCGATCTCGTTATAATATTTCAGACTTTCCGAGTTAAGGTCAATAAGTGTAACTCCAGATTCATCTGCGACCCGTTTAAGAATATCTACAAACTTTCTTGATTTAAAAGAATTTTCATAGATATATCCCGGACTTGTTGCATTCCCTTTGATTCTGGACATTGGGGTTACCAGTACTGGTATCATGCCTCGGGCTTGAATCGCAGGGAGATAAACTTCTTTAAGGTAGTTTTCATACATTGCTTCGGTCGAACCTCTGCCGTAACGTCTGAACTCATCTGCACTCTCATCATTGTGTCCGAATTGAATAAACACATAATCCCCAATGCTGCCATTCAGTAAAATGTCGTTAAGGCGACCTTCTGTATAGGCATTTTTAAACGAGCGTCCTCCCATGGAATAGTTAGTTACACTCACTTTATGTTGATTAAACATACTGCCAATAATCTGACCCCAACCACTCATTGGTGCTTCGTCGAAGGTGTAGGACTTGACCGTGGAATCTCCAAGTATAAATAAATTCGGAAGAGCTCCAGCTGCTCTATGCTGTGGCAAAATCAGTTCCAGTATGATCTCCTCAATCCCCACGGCTGTGTTCACTTTGCTCGGTTCGATCTCAATATCTATATGGTCACGGCCGTTTACATACGTATAAGTCCACTCTTTCCCTTTGGCTACAGCCGTATGATTGACGGGTACAAGCTTTGCCGCGTCCCAATGTCCACTTTTCAACAAGCGGCTGGTCTGCATTCCTGATACTGACACGATCCCATCCTCTGCGTCAGAAGACGTTTTTACATATACGTTGTAGGTGCCAGGGGGCGCATCCATTCGAAACGCCATACCATAGTTGTTATAATTATCTTTCTCAGATTTAGGTTCAGCAAAAAAATAAGGTTCTGTGATGAAAAAACCTGTTCCATCGGATGTAATTGAGTCGGTGTGCACTTCTCTGGCGGGTAAAGCGTTGGTCTCTTGAACAAAACCATAACCTAAAGATGAGTCATACAATTGTGCACCGCGATTAGAATCATACCTAATGGATTGATACCCTGTTTTAACTTGGTTTGTAAAATTGAACTTGTATACGTTTGCAATTTGGATTGGAGGTTGCCTCTCTGCCCCATCTTTTATAAAGGCTGCCTCTGTTGTACCGTGAGTAAGAGTCAATGAAGCCATTAGTAAAGAAGATAAGATTAGTATATTCCTACACAGCTTTCTCACTTCATTACACTTCCTTCCGTTTCTCGAAGTACTTTCCTAGGTTCCTCCATTATCCCTGTTCTCTAAACTGATTCAAATGATGATTTCATTCTTTTTTTTGACCTTTTGTAACGTAAACCATGGAATGATCAACGGCTCACACTGCAACACGGTCATATGTATAGGTATCCTTGATATAATTAAGAACATCCCTATTGATCCTAAGGAGGAGAACTCCTATCGCTTACAAAGTCAGCTTTCCGAACATTATGAGTACACTGCAGCTGATCGGTGTTCATTATCGTGTAGCAGAACCTGGATGGGCATACCCTGATCATCATCACAAAATCTTCGAACTATTGTATTGCTACGACGGCAACTCCCATCAATATGTAGAAGGAAGCTCCATTGCCTTTGGTAAAGGAGATTGGTTAATTATTCCGCCTGGTTTACGTCATTATGTAATTAATTCTGGCCTGAGCAACTATATCTACCTCTCCTTTCATTTCGATATTGACGATTTAAAGTTTCGTGAATGGTTTCAGTCTCAGGCTGTACAGAAATGGAATAACCACCAAATGCAGCGTTCGGGATTAAATCAGCAGCTGGAACATTTGGATGAATTTATTAAGAATAATATTCTTGCCACGACGGCATCCACTGGATTTCCCGAGGATATTGAAGAAATGATCCTTGTAAAAGAAAGGCTTCGTTTGCAAGCGATCATCCTGATGATTTTGACTGAACTCATTGATGTACAGCTCTCGAATTCGGATAATTCCAACACAGCGCGACAAGCAAACTCTTTGTACGAGGTGGAAACTGCTCATCAGATCGAAAAATATATTGCAGCCAATATTCATTTGCCGGAGCTCACGGTTAATTTGATTGCTGAGCAGCTTTGCTTAAGTCGGGTACAGTGCCATAAGTTGTTTACAAAGGTATATAAGATATCTCCTAGGCAGTACATAACTGATCTAAGATTAAAGAAGTCAAAACATTTGCTGCTTCATACCGATTTAAAAATACAGATGATTTCTGAACAACTCGGGTTTGCTTCCCAGAGCCACTTCAGCCGACAATTCAAACGATGGACGGGTGTTTCTCCGTTAAATTACCGGCCAAAATCTTATACGGATCCTATCAGGGATTAACGTTTTATGAAGATAAATTACCGGAACATACGAAAAACCCGCTCTCCATTACGGAGGCGGGTATAGTTCGATGTAGATTAAATTATGTCGTTAAACACCATGAAGAATACCATCAATAGCAATGACACTGTAAGCAGTGCACTAAGTGTGCGCAATTTGCCAGTCTCTGCGCTAACATCGCGGTTCTCACGAATTCCAGCTGCTGCAAGACGCAAAGGCTTGCTCATAATACCGCCAAGCGCAAACATCGCTAGCAGTAACACTACAACAATAATCATCCACGCTACTGAATAATCACCTTTGGTCATCATGTAACCACCTGTAAGGAGTTGGATCACCAATCCATACTGCGCAAAACGATTAAATCCGGTTACGGCACTTAACGTTCCTTCTTTAGCCCCAGACGACAGTTTCTCTGCACGCCCTAGGATGAAGGGTAGCACAAGGTAGAAGCCAAGTGCCAAGGTTCCGATCATATGTAAGAAAAACAAAACGTTCCAATCCATAACATATCTCCTCCGTTTTAACTGTGATAATAGTTACATTTAATTATACCCATTTTTGCTTGAGAAGAAAAGGAAACCCCCATTTTAAGTAAACAAAATGGGGGTTTCTTCATACCTCTGTCACAATCTATACAGTTAGCACAGCTGTTACGCTACGAACGGATTCAGCAGACTTATCTAAAGCCGCTTTTTCCTCAGCTGTAAGCTCCAGTTCAAAAATCTTCTCGATACCGTTGGCACCAAGTAACGCCGGAACACCCATGAACAGGTTATCGTAGCCATATTCTCCTTCGAGCAAAGCGATAACCGGAATGATCCGTTTTTTGTCCTTCAAGATAGCTTCTGCCATCTGAACTAAAGAAGCCGCTGGTGCATAATAAGCACTACCATTTCCTAAGAGGTTAACAATCTCTCCGCCACCCACACGTGTACGTTGCACAATCTCATCAATACGCTCCGCAGATATCAATGTATCAATTGGAATACCACCAACACTGGAATACCTTACGAGCGGTACCATATCATCGCCGTGTCCGCCTAATACGAAACCACGTACATCTTCAACAGATACCTTCAGCTCTTGTGCAATAAACGTGTTATAACGGGCTGTATCCAGCACTCCGGATTGTCCAATTACGCGACTCTTCGGAAAACCCAGCGCATTAAATGCCGCGTAGGTCATAGCGTCAACCGGATTACTCAGAATGATTACAATGGAATCTGGTGCTACACGTTTTATGTTCTCGCATACCGACTTCACAATACCTGCATTGGTGTTCACGAGATCATCGCGACTCATTCCAGGTTTACGGGCAATCCCCGCAGTGATGATTACAATATCTGAATCCGCAGCATCTTCATAGCTTGAGGTTCCTGTAATTTGACTATCAAATTTCTGTACAGGACCTGCTTCCAGCATATCAAGTGCCTTTCCCTTGGTTGTGTTCTCCATTTGTGGGATGTCAAGCAGCACAACGTCACCAAGCTCCTTTTGAGCAAGCATAAGAGCTGTAGTGGCACCAGTAAAACCGGCACCTACAACTGTAATTTTATAACGTTTGATTGCCAAGGATTCTCCTCCTAGAACGGTGTCGGTATAGCTTGTATTAGCTAAACTTCAATATATTCAGTTGGTTGAGCCAGCCTATCTTAGAGGTGATTAATAATCTCGTCGGCAAATGCAGAGCATTTCAGTTCAGTTGCGCCCTCCATCAGACGGGCAAAGTCATAAGTCACGGTCTTGTTATTAATAGCTGTTTCCATACCTTTATAAATCAGATCTGCTGCTTCCTGCCAGCCCAGATGCTCCAGCAACATTACGCCGGACAGAATCACGGAACCAGGGTTCACAACATCTTTGTCTGCATATTTAGGTGCGGTGCCATGAGTGGCTTCAAAAATCGCATGTCCAGAAATATAGTTAATGTTCGCTCCAGGAGCGATACCGATACCGCCGATTTGCGCAGCAAGCGCGTCAGACAGGTAATCCCCGTTCAGGTTCAAGGTAGCAATAACATCAAAATCAGTCGGACGAGTCAGAACTTGTTGCAATGCGATATCCGCAATGGCATCCTTGATGATGATTTTGCCCGCAGCTTCAGCATCCTTCTGAGCAGCATTGGCAGCAGCTTCACCTTCACGTTCTTTAATCACATCGTATTGATTCCAAGTGAAGACCTTATCTCCGAACTCTTGCTCAGCAACTTCATAACCCCAGTTTTTGAAGGCACCTTCAGTGAACTTCATGATGTTTCCTTTGTGCACAAGCGTTACGCTCTTGCGTCCGTGTTTGATCGCATATTCAATAGCAGCGCGCACTAGACGTTTCGAACCTTCGGAGGATACTGGTTTGATACCAATACCAGAAGTTTCAGGGAAACGGATTTTGTTAACTCCCATCTCTTTTTGCAGAAATTCGATGACTTTCTTCACTTCAGCAGAACCTTCTTGATATTCAATCCCTGCATAAATATCCTCCGTATTCTCACGGAAAATAACCATATCCACCAGCTCAGGACGTTTAACAGGAGAAGGAACCCCTTCGAAATAACGAACTGGACGCAGACATACGTACAAATCCAACTCTTGACGCAAAGCTACGTTCAATGAACGAATACCGCCTCCGATTGGAGTCGTAAGCGGGCCTTTAATAGCTACAAAGTATTCACGGATTGCCTCCAAAGTATCATTTGGCAGCCATTCGCCATATGTATTGAAGGCTTTTTCGCCAGCAAAAACTTCGTACCAAGCGATTTGCTTTGTGCCGCCATAAGCTTTAGTTACTGCTGCATCAAGTACGCGTTTGGAAGCCTTCCAAATATCACGGCCAGTGCCGTCACCCTCGATAAAAGGAATGATTGGATGATTAGGAACCTGCAGTTTACCATCTTTAATTGTGATTTGTTCGCCTTCTGTTGGCAGATCGAATTTTTCTAGTTTCAACATTTGAGTGTATTCCTCCTAAAGTTTTGTGGGATTTAATTTCTCATGGACAAGTCTCGAACAAAACTCTCTACGCATGAATATGCATTATTGCATATATTCTAGGGTTCATTCTACTAAACTTTAGGAGCAGCCTGCAAGGCTGCCCTTCTATCTTTCGTCTACTGGAACGTATTTCTGTTCAATCATACCTGTGTATTCTGCACGTGGCCGGATAATACGGTTATCTGTATATTGCTCCAGAATATGTGCAGTCCAGCCTGAAGTCCGGCTAATTGCAAAGATAGGAGTGAACAGCTCACGTTCAATACCCAGTTGTGTATAAACTGATGCCGAATAGAAATCAACATTCGGTTTAAGTCCCTTTTGTCCGGTAATCAATTCCTCGATATTTACGGACATATCATACAGCGTAGTATCATTCTTCATTGTGCCAAGTTCAAGTGACATTTTCATCAGGTGTTTAGCACGCGGATCACCATTTTTGTATACTCTATGGCCGAAGCCCATGATCTTCTCACGGTTATCCAGCTTCTTACGAATATAAGGTTCAACCGCTTCCAAACTTCCGATCTCTTCAAGCATCTTCATAACGGCTTCATTCGCCCCACCGTGAAGTGGACCCTTGAGTGCGCCGATAGCGGAGGTCACGCCGGAATAAATATCAGACAAGGTTGCAACCGTAACCCGGCCTGCAAAAGTCGAAGCATTCAGCTCATGGTCCGCATGAAGCACAAGTGCGGTATCAAGCGCTTTAACAGATACACTGTCAGGCTCTTTTCCCCATAGCATATACAGGAAGTTCTCGGCAATCGAGACGCCTTCTTTAGGAGCCACAGGTTCCAGACCTTTGCGAATACGCGATAGGGCTGCCACAACCGTCGGGAGCTGTGCCTGTAGTTTTACTGCTTTAATCTCGTTAGCTTCTCTACTCATATCGTCAGCCGCTTCATCATAGAGAGCAAGGCTTGATACAGCAGTCCGCAATGCTGCCATGGTGTTGGTGTCTTTCGGGTAGAGCTTCATTTGCTCGATAACTGGCTCAGGAATCCGTGCGAAAGCACTGAAATCCCGTTTGAGCGCTTCCAGCTCTGGTGTTGTTGGTAGACTGCCAAACCACAATAAATAAGCAGTTTCTTCGAAGGTAGCATTTTCTGCTAGATCATCAATATCATAACCACGGTAAGTGAGTACCCCATCCACAATAGAGCTAATGGATGAAGTTGTTGCAACGATACCTTCCAAGCCTTTGGTAGCTGTCATAGCATATCTCTCCTTTGCCAACAAGGTATAAAAAGCATTCTCGGTTTCATGAAAACATTTCCAATTTAAAGCATTGAAAAATCTAATGAGTGCAGTTCAAGGACATATCCGGCGAGGATGTTGTCTGACTTTCGTAATCGAATCTTTATTCATCATACTGGATTTTGTCGGTTATGTGAACAATGTGGAAGCTTTGCAGCGCATCAAATGATTTTATCACAGAGATAGAAAAAAACTTCTAAACCCTTGATTCACAGTTGAGATTTTAGTTTATAGCATCCGGTTCAGCCCAATATTTATCCCGTTTCCTAGTCTTTAAATAGGTTCTATGAATATATATGAAGACGAGCTTTTATTCCCCTGCATCCGCAGGAATGAAGGAGGTGTAGATCTTCGTATGGACCGATTAGCATTAAAAAGACTGCTGCGCGGCCTGTGGGTCGTTCTGGCTACCTCTATCCTCCTGCTGGCAATCTATGTATTGCTTCCGCTGTTATACCCCCTTCTGCTCGCTTGGCTGCTCGCATATATCATGCATCCGCTAGTGTTGATTCTTAAAGGCCTTAAGCTCCCAGCGTGGCTGGCGGTGTCGCTATCGCTGCTATTTTACATAGGCGGAACTGCACTAGTACTGACCGCGATGATTACAAGGCTAGTGAAAGAATTGATCGTGCTGCTGCAGACCTTTAATCTTCATACGGACCAATGGAGAGAGCTTTTGCTGTCCTTGAGCCAGAATGCAAGCATACAGAATATCATCAACCAGATAAATCAGTTCTACCGCGACAATCCTGACTATCACGCCACCATTGACAGCAATATCAGCAGAACAACGGAAACAGTTGGTTACGCAGTTACGCAAGTAGTGACCGGATTTTTTAATGTGATCTTGAAGCTGATCTCCGCTCTACCCAGTATGGGTACAATTCTTATCGTGGTCGTTCTCGCTGCCTTTTTTATTAGTACTAGCTGGGAAAGACATAATGCCAAACTCACAAGCTGGCTGCCAGCCCCATTCTTAAAGCCTGTATCGGGTATCTGGCGGGATCTGCGAAAAGCTCTCTTCGGTTATCTCCGGGCTCAGCTAATCCTGATCTCCATTACAGCGGTCATTGTCGTGATCGGGTTGCTGCTGCTGGGTGTAAAATCTGCTTTCGCTATTGGCTTAATGATTGGTTTTGTAGATTTGCTGCCTTATTTAGGGGTTGGAATCGTAATGATTCCTTGGGCGTTATACTCTTACATGACAGACAATCTGGCACTGGGGATCGGACTTACTATCCTATATGCCGTTATCCTTGTAACCCGCCAAGTGCTTGAGCCGAAAGTGCTCGCCAGCAGCATTGGGCTTGATCCCCTTGCTATGCTGGTCGGTATGTTTGCAGGTTTGCAGCTGTTCGGCATGCTTGGGCTGATCATCGGTCCCGTTATTCTAGTTATCCTTGTAGCCTTTAACCGAGCAGGTGTATTTCACGCGTTACACAGCTATATTGTCAGCGGAAGACTAAGATAATAAACAATACCCTACAATTCTTGGAATAGCAAAACAGAGCAGACTCCTATCAATGACAGGGGCCCGCTCTGTTTTAGTTTTGATTATGACTAGCGGCGGTAAAAGGTGAAGGTACCGTTTTTCATCTTTTTCTCAATCCACTTCAGCAAAAATATACGATACAAAGGCCGAGTCAACGGAAACACCAAGGAGAAACCTACAATATCCGTTACGAAACCAGGTAAGATCAGCAGTAAGCCACCGAAAAAAATGCATAGGCCATCCAGCATCGTCCGGCCTGGAACGCGTCCCTCCTGCATATGTGTTCTGCTGTCTTGCAGCACTTTATTCCCTTCGAAACGCATCATCAATAAACCGATAACCGAGGTCGTCAACATAAGCAGCAGCGTTTTGAATGCTCCAAGTTGATTTGCTACGAAGATAAAGCCGAATAATTCCACGGCAGGAATGATAAATAATGCAGCCCACAACCATTTGCTTCTAATCATACAGAACCCCTTTCTTCCCGCAGCGCTCCTTTAATCGCGTGAAACAGCTCCGGAAGGGCTCTATCCAGCCTGGCAGGCTTCCATTCTCGATTCACCCAAACATGATTTGTCGAGCCGGTAACCAGCAGTTCCCCGGGGAGGTCCATCGACCGCAATTGTCCCAAAGTAGCCGCTGAACCCTCAAAATTCCTACCTTCTGCTTCCGAGAGCCTCCGCACCTGATACTCAAATGCGACTCTTAACGCCGAAAAGGTAGTCATTCGCGCATACACGGAGATAAGATCATCATATCGCGCCGGACTTTTAAATTGCAAATCGGCTGAGGTAACAGGAAGCAGCACTCCCTGATTCTCAAGCTCACGATAAGTAAAGCCAAGCTGACGTAACAACTCCGTACGGCCAGACTCAAACCAGTTCAAATAATTCGCATGATACACAACGCCCATCTGATCACTTTCCTGGTATCGAACACGCAGGGTAGACTCATACCACCGGCTTCGCAAGCCTTCTTGCTGTAATTCCATTTATAAATACTCCTTTCGGCATAGGCAGCAGGGAGAGCTTTAGGCCCGGGCCCCGTCTGAAGATAGCTTTGTCGTCGATAGTTTGCTTCGGGAGCTTCTGGCGACATAAAATAGCAGCATCGCTCCTGCAATTGAACTCAACATACAAGACAGGTTCATCACTTCTACGCCACCTTGATTGAGCAAGAATCCATTTAATAAATTGCCCACAACACCGGCAAAACCCGAGAACACCATATTAAAAACACTTTGCCCGGTCGCCTGCATCTCATTAGAGGTGATCTGAGATACATATTCAACGGCAGCAATATAAAAGAACCCGAATGACAGACCATGCAGTACCTGCACTCCAATCATTACGGATGGATAAGGGAATGCCACCTGAATGCCCCACCGCAAAACATAAATAAGTGCGCCAAGGAGCAGCGTCCGCTCGCGCCCCAGCTTTTTGATTACCTTGGAAGCAAACAGCATGGAGGGCACGTTCGTTACAGATGCGAGAAAAAGCGCAATTCCTGCATAACGAGTTGAACCTCCAACCGACTGAAACGCGATGACGAAGTAGGTTCCAAAAGCAGTCATCGTCTGGTTCACAAGAAAACTGCCACCCAAAAACGCTAGGAACACCCGATTCCCCAGCAGCTTTTTAACTCCCTGAGAAAACGATTGCCGCATCATATGATTCTCTTCTGCCTGCTTCGGCAGCGTCAATGCAATTAGAACCGCGATCAGATTAAACATAAGAAAGGGCAGCCATATCGTGGATACAGAGAAGGACGATACATACAATCCGCCTAAATAAGCTCCCACAGCCGCTCCAATGCTCATCATAAGCCTTATGCTGCCATAAGTAGCCCCAGCCCTCTTCGCCGCTGAAATCGCGTAAGAATCGGCTATAGGCGCCTGTGTTGAGGAAAAGATTGTTGAGAGGGTATACACCAGCAGTAACACAATAAAATATTCCGAACGGTAAAAGACCGCTAATAAAGCCGGTATCGCCACACTTAGGATTAGTACCAAACGCGTCTGATTATACCGATCCGAAACAATTCCCCATATTGGCTGAATCGTGATCGCAATTAGCGTGCCTGTTGCCATTAGTATACCTATCTGCCCGCTATCAAGTCCATTGTGGACAAGCAGCAGCGTTAGATATGAGCCAAATGAACCACCGGCCAATCCTAAAAACAGATAAAAGCCGCGCAGCTTCGATAATTTTTCCATGTTAAGCTACAAATCCTCTCCAGCTTCTTAAATCAAGCATTGCACTCTCTTATATTTTAGCAGAACACCCGTACTTCCTATGTAATCACCGCATTTAATATAGCAGTACTATAAAGGCGGTGGACAAGTTGAATGATAAACAAAATTCTATTCGGGTCAATCATCCATGTCTAAAGGACAAATCTAATACGAACAAATTTCAAAGCTCCGGCTTCGGCTGGTCCTCAACAAACTGGAGCGGATATACCATCACTGGAAAAAAGGGGGCCTTTAACCGCATTGCCGGCGAATGGATCGTTCCATATGTAAAACCAAACTCTAAACCTTCCTATTCCTCTGCTTGGATTGGTATTGACGGCTTCAAGAATAGCAGCCTGATCCAAACAGGAACAGGTCATGAATTCGTAAATGGCCGTGCCCGGTATTACGCTTGGTGGGAAATCCTACCTGATGTCGAAACGGTAATTCCCCTTCCAGTGAGCCCTGGAGACCATATAAAAGCGAACATCACGAAGGTAGGCCGCAACAAATGGACGATTACACTCCGCAATTTAAGCCGAAATTGGATTTTTCGAACATTACAACGTTACACCGGACCTCAAACCTCTGGTGAATGGATTATGGAGGCTCCCGAGGTAGACGGTTCGATCGCAAAGCTAGCGCGCGTCTCCCCTACTTGCTTCTATTGCTGTCGAATTAATGGCAAAAGTCCGAGACTTACTCTCAATATGGGAGGAATCATGGTGCAAAATAACGCTACTATCGCCGTTCCTTCTTGTCCAAACCATCGCGGGGATTCTTTTACTGTCAAACGAACATACCCCAAATAAAAATACTCGAACCTATCATTCGAGATTTGTTATTAACAGCATAAATGGATTTAACATAATCTTCAATCGAATATGTTGATAAAAACGAAAAAAGGGCTGCCTCGCTTGTAGATTTTCACTACAGTTGAGACAACCCTTTAATTAAGCTTTATGAAATCTGCTAAACAGGTGAAGCCAATCGAGAACTACTCGATTGTGCTTACTTTTACCAAGTTAGTGGAACCAGAACGTCCAAGTGGAATTCCTGCAGTAATCACAACTAGGTCACCAGTTTGAACCAGACCGGAATCCTTACCACCTTTGATTGCTGTTTCCAGCAGCTCATCTGTGGAAGATGCAACTTGTCCGAACACTGGCGTTACGCCCCAAACGAGGGACAATTGACGCATAGTTCTTTCTTGTGTTGTAACAGCAATGATTGGTGCTTTAGGACGGTATTTAGAAACAACGCGTGCAGTATGACCTGTTACAGTCGAAGAAATGATAGCCTTAGCGTTCAGATCCAAAGCAGAAATTGCAACGGATTGGCTGATTGCTTCTGTAACTGTAGTTTCTTGTGCAGTTTGTTGTTTCATGAAGATTTCATGGTGGTTCAGAGCGGATTCCGCTTTCTCAGCAATGCGGGACATTGTAAGTACGGATTCTACTGGATATTTACCAGCAGCAGTTTCTCCGGAAAGCATGATTGCATCTGTACCATCTAAAATAGCGTTTGCTACGTCACTTGCTTCAGCGCGAGTAGGACGTGGGTTGCGTTGCATGGAATCCAACATTTGTGTAGCTGTGATAACTGGTTTACCAGCAACGTTACATTTTTGAATCATCAATTTTTGAGCCAAAGGTACATCTTCAGCTGGGATTTCAACACCAAGGTCACCACGAGCAACCATCAGGCCGTCAGAAGCTTCTAAAATTTCATCAAGGTTGTCAACACCTTGTTGGTTTTCGATTTTGGAAATGATTTGGATGTGAGAAGCGTTGTTTTTCTCAAGCAGCTCACGAATTTCCTGAACGTCGCTAGCTTTGCGAACGAAGGAAGCGGCGATAAAATCGATGTCCTGTTCGATACCAAAAAGAATATCGTTGGTGTCTTTTTCCGTAATACCCGGCAAGGAGATGTTTACCCCTGGTACGTTAACGCCTTTTTTGCTCTTAATCGTACCACCGTTTACAATACGGGTCTTGATTTCTGTACCTTGAATGTCGACAACTGTCAAACCAATCAGACCGTCATCAATAAGGATTGTGGATCCTACTTGAACATCGTTAGGAAGTTCGCTGTACGTGATGGAAATACGATCTTGATTACCAAGGATCTCTTCCGTAGTCAGTGTCAGGTACTCGTCCTGAACAAGTTCAATCGGTTCTACTTCCAGCTTGCCTGTGCGAATCTCCGGTCCTTTAGTATCGAGCAGGATAGCAACTGTTTTGTTCAGTTCCTTAGATGCTTGACGGATCGTATTGATCCGAGCACCGTGCTCTTCGAAATCGCCGTGGGAGAAATTCAGACGGGCCACATTCATACCAGCCAAAATCAATTTTTTGATATTCTCCAACGATTCACTCGCAGGTCCGATCGTACATACAATTTTACTTTTCCGCATTAGGTTTTCCTCCGTTTTTTCGTTCTCTCTGTCTCACTTTTTCCAACTACAAAATCTACTACAAGGCTAACTAATAAAATAGGAACTTTGTCACATGTGCCTTTAAGTACGCCCTTATGAATATTACTGCAAACCGGACACAAAATCAATGTTGTAGGCACTTTTAGGTGTAACTTTAAGTCGAATTTTCTGTAAACATAAAAAAAATTAAAATAATCCCGTTAGTGGATCGAGATTATTTTAATTCCAATAAATTGTATATTTTACACTATATCCAAAAGACCCACTAAGTATAGCTATATGTCTTAAAGTGCAAATGATTTTGCACTTTTACACTTCTGACTTCACTTCTTCTTCAATAAAAATTTGTTCCTGCTGAGCCTCTGCAAACTCACCAATTTTACGGAATTTACGGTATCGATCATCCTTCAATTCCACTGAGTTCATCTGGGTTAGCTCCTGCAGATGCCGCCATAATGCATCCTTAATCGCCGCTGCCGTTGCTTCGTAATCCCGATGAGCGCCGCCTTTAGGCTCTGGTACGATCTCTTCTATAACTTCCATCTCGAGCAGATCAGCAGCCGTTATCTTCATGGCTTCTGCCGCTTGATCAGCCTTCGAAGCATCCTTCCACAGAATAGAGGCCGCTCCGTTAGGAGATATCGCCGAATAAATGGCATGTTCCAGCATGAGCACTCTATTGCCAACCGCCAATGCCAAGGCGCCACCGCTTCCGCCTTCACCGATGACCACACAGATTACAGGGACACCAAACTGAGACATCTCGCGTAAATTACGGGCAATCGCTTCGGATTGACCTCTTTCCTCGGCTGTATTGCCTGGGTATGCACCTTTCGTATCCACGAAGGTAATAATGGGACGTTTGAACTTGTCCGCTTGCTGCATCAGACGCAGCGCTTTACGGAAGCCCTCAGGGTGTGCACTGCCGAAGAATCGTAAAATATTCTCTTTGGTGTCTTTACCGCGCTGCTGGCCAATAACTGTAACCGGCAACCCATTTAGTTTACCTATGCCGCCTACAATAGCAAGATCATCCCCAAACATCCGATCACCGTGGAGTTCAATAAAATCTGTGAAGATCTGCCCCATAAGATCAAGGGAAGTCGGACGTCCTTGATGTCTAGCCAAATGCATTTTTTGCGAAGGAGAAATATTAGAATATATCTCTTCCTCCAGCACACGGTATCGTTCTTCCAGCCTAGCTACCTCGTCCGTAAAATCAATACCCTTCTCTTCGCCAAACTGCTTCAGTTCAGCAATCTTCTTGCGCATTTCTACCAGAGGCATTTCAAAAGGCAACTCTCCTGCCAACCTAAAATCCCCCTTTCACGTCATGCAGCTCCAAAATTTTAGTCAATGTAGCGCGCATTTCTTTGCGGTGCACGACCATATCAAGCAACCCATGCTGAAGATTAAATTCAGCGGTCTGGAAATCATCCGGAAGCTTCTGGCGAATGGTCTGCTCAATGACTATACGTCCTGCAAAACCAAATACCGCTCCAGGCTCTGCAATAATTATATCACCAAGGCTGGCAAAACTCGCAGATACTCCACCGGTAGTAGGATCCGTAATTATCGAGATATAAAGACCACCAACCTCGTTAAAACGAGCCAGCGCAGCGCTGGTCTTCGCCATTTGCATTAGACTAAGAATACTCTCCTGCATTCTCGCTCCACCTGAAGTAGAGAAAATAAGGAGTGGAAGCTGTTGCTCTGTGGCCTCTTCTATCGCACGGGTGATCTTCTCCCCTACTACAGAGCCCATACTGCCTGAGAAAAATTCAAAATTCATCACAGCTACGATGACTGGATGGCCACCAATGGAACCCTGACCCGTAATTACGGCTTCAGTTTGTCCAGATTTCAGCTGCTGTTGCTCCACTTTGGAAGCGTAACCCGGAAATTTCAGCGGGTCGATAGAATACATTTCACTGTCAAACTCAATAAAGCCCTCAGGGTCTAATGTCATTGCAATGCGCTCCACAGCATTTAGGCGCAAGTGGTGACCACAATTAGGACATACCTTTAGGTTCTTCTCTAATTCCTTACTATACTGGATCGTTCCGCATTTATTACATTTGCTCATTAATCCTTCAGGGATTTCACGTTTGGGGCGTTCGCCTTCCGCAGGCCCGCCGCTCCGCTCCAGACGTTCTGAAGGAATAGTCGCGTACTTCCGTTTCTTCTGAAATAAATCTTTGAACACACCCGCACCTCTTCAGCCGTTTATTTGCGTTATGCAGCTTGCCGCTGTCATGACTTTTGTCTTGTAAGAAACTCAGGGATGCAGAATAAGATTAAGGACTTCCTGTACTTCCTCCAGTTCACCTGAAGGAACCAATATCTCAAACTGCTGCTTGGACATATTGATTGGACGGCATTCTACCAAAAAACCTTCTTCTGTCAGCTTACTCTTAATCATATCCGCCACTCTGGCGGTCGGCGCGATATATATTACCGTCCACATGCCCTGCAAGGCCTCCCCAATCTTAATTCCCAGCCGTATCCCGTATAATGGAATTATGATAACACAGTTTTCTTTTTTCCCGCAACAGGAGTAGGGCATAGGAAGCAAGACTGAGGAACTTGTTCAAACGAAATAAAGGGGCTCAATTATTCCTTGTCCGTGCCTAAAGGATATACTTTTGCCCCTTCATGCCGATGAGCAATTCTGGCGGAAGCGGCGGCAGCAATGCCGGCAACAAGGTCATCCAAGAACACATGAATCCTACCTTTATCATCGTTCAGTTCACCAATGATTCCAAGCTTTATTTTGTCCAAATACCCAAAACCTGTCAGTCCGATCATCCCATATACCCCTGTAATACCAAGTGCCAGAGTCTCGTCCGCTCCGTAGAGGGATTCATCAGCCTCCATTACCGCCTGCAGCGGCTGTGGAAGCAGTTTTTTCTCGGCTAATTCATCAAGAGCAACACCTGTCATTAAAGTATACTGCACTTCTCTTTTGCCCAAAACAGACTTGACGCTGGACAGACATTCATCCTTAGTTAAACCAGGATAATAAACCGATTGTAAAATATATACGATTTCAGCAATGGAGGAAAGTGATACACCTCTGCGTTCCAACAGATCTACTGCCATTTGATAGGACATGCTGCGACTCCCCTTTCCGTACAGGGATGTGCCCTGTGGTTTCCTAATGTATGCGGAAAAGGGGAGAATTGTTCTTATTTTATTCTTACCGTACCTGCACCCAGCATAACCTCGATCGCCGCGAAAAGTTCCTCGGACGGCTTAATTCGATAATTGTCGCTAAGAGCTAGGAGCTTCTGATTCTGTTCATAGAACAAAAGCGTCGCAGCTGGACCGGGATGATTCTGCAGCAGCTCTTTCAGGCGCGACAGCAACGCTGCATTCTCTGAGGCCGGCGTGATCTTGATAAAGACACGCTGGCCTGAGGTCGCCGCTGTTGTTGGCGCGGCCTGTGCAGGTGTTGCAGGCGGCGTTGTGCCGCCTGCTGGCCTGGCAGCCGGACCAGCGGCGGCACCGCTGGTCCGGGAAGCAGGAGCTGCGCCGCGTGGCGGCGCTCCTGCCGAGGCCGAGCGTCCCGCGCTGTACGAGCGGGACGCGGCGGCACTACGGCGCTGCAACAGCCCGCGGAGAGCCTCCGCAGACAGCAGCGCCACTTCCTCGGCCAGCAGCTTGAAGCCTTCGTCTTCCTGCTGCACCTTAGCGCGCAAGGCCAGCAGCGCGCCCTTGGCAATCAAGCTGCGGCTTCGCTTCCACACCTCAGGGAAGAGCACGACCTCGCAGCGCTCGATCTGATCTTCCCATTCGACGAAGGCCATCGATTTTCCTTGCTTCGTCGTAATTTCCTTAACGGATACTACCATTCCGGCCGTAACCGTCTGGCTCTCATCCGCGGCTTCACCAAGATCCATCAGCCGCTGCATGCCGGGCTCCTCAAGCAGTTCCGCGCTATCATCAAGCGGATGGCCCGAAAGATATAACCCCAGCAGCTCACGTTCCATCTCCAGCTGCTGGCCAATGGTGAACTTAGGGATATCCGGATAGCGGATTTCCCAGTTCGGTGTCTCCACCAAATCGTCGAACAGCTGGATTTGCAGTTCATCCCGCTCCTTGCGCCATTTCAGCGCAGCGTCAACCGTCTCGTCCAGCATAGCCAGCAGCTGGGCGCGATGACCCGGCAGACAGTCAAAAGCTCCCGCCTGCAGCAAAGATTCCACTACCCGCTTATTGCAGACCCGCAGGTCCACACGTCGACAGAAATCTAGCAGACTGTCGAACGGCCGCTCCTTGCGTACTGCCATAATGTTCTCCACTGCCAGCGTGCCGACGTTCTTAATGGCTGCGAGTCCAAAGCGGATATGCCCCGTTCCGGTTCCTTCGCCTGGAACCGGAGTAAACAATACGCCGCTCTCGTTCACATCCGGCGGCAACACGCCGATGCCCGTGCGGCGGCAGTCCAGCACATACTCCGCTACCTTGCGGTGAGTGCCCATTACAGCGGTCAACATAGACGCCATAAACTGCACCGGATAATGTGCCTTGAGATAGGCTGTCTGGAAAGCCAACACTCCATAAGCCGCGGCATGAGCACGCGGGAAGCCGTAATCGGCAAAGCGCACGATCATATCATAAACAGCATTCGCATCGGTTTCATTATACCCTTGCTGCAAGCTGCCTTGAACAAAATGGCTCCGTTCCTTATCCAGAGTCTCACGTTTTTTCTTAGAGACCGCTCGACGGAGCAGATCCGCTTCTCCTAACGAGAAGCCCGCCATCAGAGAAGCAATCTGCATGATCTGTTCCTGATACACAATGATCCCATAGGTGTCCGCTAAAATAGCCTTCAAATCAGAATGTGGATACTCTACTTCAATCTCACCGTGTTTGCCTGCTATATATTTCGGGATAAATTCCATCGGACCCGGACGATACAGCGCTAGAACCGATACAATATCTTCAAAGCCGTTAGGCTTCAGATCTTTAAGTACTCGTCTAACGCCCGCCGACTCCAGCTGGAAGACCCCTGTTGTCTCACCAGCCCCAAGCATTTCATACGTAGCTGGATCATGATATGGGATGATACGGAAATCCGGAACACTTCCGCTCATTTCTCTAATCGAATTCATGCAGCGTTCGATAATCGACAACGTGCGCAAACCCAGAAAATCCATCTTCAACAGCCCAACGCTCTCCAAATGCTCCATTGAGTATTGGGTTAACGCCGTACTTTCGTTACCTTCCTGAAGTGGGACTGCATCGGTCAACGGCCCCTTCGAGATAACAACCCCAGCGGCATGTGTCGAAGCATGGCGGGGCATGCCCTCCACCTTCATTGCCATATCCAGCAACCCTTTAATCTTTGGATTGGTGTCATAAAGTGCTTTAAGATCTGGTGTACTCTCCAGCGCCCTGGCAAGGCTGATCCCTAGTTGACCAGGTATAAGCTTGGCAGCTTTGTCTACCTCGTTATAAGGCAGGTTCAGCACCCTGCCTACATCACGAACGGCAGCCCGTGCAGCCATAGTTCCGAAAGTAATAATTTGCGCCACATGTTCTTTGCCATATTTATCCACTACATAACCAATAACCTCATCACGCCGTTCATCGCTAAAATCGATATCAATATCCGGCATGGTGATCCGTTCTGGATTTAGAAAACGTTCAAAGAGCAAGTTATATTTCAACGGGTCCACATCGGTGATTCGCAAAGAGTATGCGGTGAGACTACCCGCTGAAGATCCCCGTCCGGGTCCCGTAGCAATTCCCTGACGATGACAATAAGCAATAAAATCCCACACAATTAGAAAATAATCGCTGAAGCCCATACTCTCGATAACGCCCAGCTCATAGGTCAGACGCTTCTCAGCCGTCTCTCTTTGCTCAGGTGTAGCCCATTGCGGTGTATCTATATAACGTTCCTCCATCCCCTTCCAGCACAGCTCACGCAAATAAGCAGCGGAATCCATGCCTTCAGGGAGCGGAGAATAAGCAGGCAGAATATGATTGCCGAAGGTAAGCTCCAAATTACATTTTTCGGCGATCAATAAGGTATTGGCGATAGCCTGCGGCACATGCGGAAATAATGCCGCCATTTGCTCGCTGCTTTTTAGAAACAGCTGATCTGTTCCGATCTTGAGACGTTCCTCATCATCCACCGTTTTGCCTGTTCCGATGCAGATCAGCACATCCTGAACTTCAGCATCTTCCTTTGCTAAATAATGGACATCATTCGTCACCACAAGTGGAATTTCACATTCCCCGGCAAGGGCGATCAGCTTGGGATTCACTCTCTTTTGCTCGGAGATCCCGTGGTCTTGCAGCTCCAGATAGAAATCTTCGCCAAAAATCGCCTTATATCGCAGCGCAGCCATGCGCGCCTCCTCATCACGTCCATGCAGCAGATGCTGCGGCACTTCTCCGCCCAGACAAGCACTAAGGCAGATAATCCCCTCTGAATGAGCTGCCAGCACTTCCATATCAATCCGGGGTTTATAATGATGGCCTTCCAGATGGCCGATAGAGATCAGCTTCATCAGGTTCTTGTAGCCGGTTTCATTCTTGACGAGCAGAATCAAGTGGTAGATCGGTTGATCTTTTCGACTGCCCCGCTCACGGCGTGAACCCGCGGTTAAATAAGCTTCACAGCCAATAATCGGTTTGATTCCATTCTCTTTACACGCTTTATAAAAGGGGATGGCCCCGTACATCACTCCATGATCCGTAAGCGCCAGCGACTTCATGCCGTATTCGCCGGCCCGGCGCACGAGATCGGTAATGCGCGCCGCCCCGTCCAGTAAACTGTATTCGCTGTGCACATGCAAATGCACGAAAGGGCTCATAACCCCACTTCCTCTCTACTGCAAAAATCAAACATAAGATGAAACTATTTTATCATATTAAAGGGGGACCCGCCCATAGAATGGATTAAGAGCATAAGGACAGGCAAAGCTTGTAAATGCCTCGTCCGGGAAGGGGCCTGTATGAGCATTTTTATGAGCAAAGCTATCCTCGACTTCTTTATCGCCTTCGGCATCGTACTTGGCGGAGCTATGCTCGGCGGAATCGGCGCCGTTGTATCCCTGCAACCGCCGACGCAAACGATGCTGGATGTGGCAGATCGGATTAAAATATGGGCACTAGCAGCCGCTGTAGGAGGTACTATGGACCCCTTACGGGTCATTGAAAGCAACATGATTGGAGGCAACCTCTCCCCCGCCATCAAACAAATCATGTATCTTGCCTTCGCTTTTCTAGGAGCCCATATGGGCAGTGAGCTAGTAAAATGGGTGTGCGGCAGGGGGTAACGCCAGTGAGAGTTCCACCATTCAGTCGTTTTCGCAGATTCACCCAGATCTCCGCTATATTCATGCTAGGGATCGTCGTAGGAGCTGTCATATACAATGCTATTTACCATGTAGGATATAACGTATTATGGCTTCATAATCAAGATCTGCGTGTACAGATCGAGCAATATCAAAAAGATATTCAGACACTCAAAAAATACAATAATACCTCAACCGTGATCAGAGAAATCAAAATTCGATCGGAGGAAAGCAAATCCAAAGAAGATACCCCACTTGACCCCGTAACTGTAAAATTAATCATAAGCCAAATGGGCTCAGATCTGGAACCGATGCGCGGCCGCAGCATGTTCGATATTGATACTGACAGCAAACTGGTTAGACTGCTGTTAGATGGCAAGCTATACATTGTGCGTGACAAGGAATACTCTGTCAAAATCCGAACCATGCTCGTCATGGAAGGCGTCCTGCAAATCTGGGTAGAAATCAGTCCTTTTAAGCGCAGCTGACAGCCATCGTGTGATACAATAATGGACAGACGTGGAAATTACTTCTTGGCTACTGCAAGACACGATAAAGGAGCTGGCTGTCCATGGTTTTATTTATCAAGTATTTATTGTTTATCCTGCTGGTGATCTTTGTAATCGGTGCCGCTGTGTTCAGCATATCCTCCCGCTGTGCCTTAAATCCCCAAGATAAAGGGCTGAAACGCTCCGTCATGAATGTGATGCTAGGTGCTATGCTCGTTACGCTGTCCTTGATATCCATGTTTTTGTTTCGCGGCTCTACCGTTAATATCATTGTTGAAGCTGCCTTTCTGCTGATTGGTGCGTTCAACATCTTCTCGGGGCTACGCAGCTATAGTTTTTACAGCCGTAGTCGCAGCCAGGAACAACACTAGTCGAAAGTTTAGCTGCTGTTCTGACGGAATAGAAAGAATAAAATAGACTACCCTCTCTATCAATGATGAGGGCAGTCTATTTAGCATGTATACGATCCTATTTACCGGATGCTATCCAGCTAGCAAACCATTTTTTAGCCATGATCAATGGATTGCAGCATCAGAACAGCTTTGGCTACCAGAGTATCCGAGTGGCTGATCTCAATTTCAAGCTTACAGGTACGACGGCTGATTTCGAGCAGTCTCGGCATTACAATGATCGCATGTTCGATCTGTACCGGTCGGATAAAATAAGTGGACATATTATCTAGTACATAATCATTTCCTGTGATGTCCTTAGCTGCTTTAAATGCCGAAAGCGTCATAAGCGTAGACAATATCCCTTCAGAAATCGTCCCAAGATCCGTGGCCATCTGCGGTGTAATAAAGCCATGGAAGAACAATCGCCCCTCTTCGTCCCGCTCATCCGCAAAACCATTCCAAATGAGATGATCAAAAGTCTCTCCCAGCTGAGGTTGATTCCGGACATCGCGTAAGCTTTGCAGCACTTCTTTACGGGTTAGGGAGCCTACCAGTTTACGGTTACGGTCCACTATGGGCAGAAAATCCACGCCTTCCCACATCATGATCTGGGCCGCGGAGGCTAGTGAGGTTTGCAGTGCAGCTGTAACCGGACTGCGAATCATCGCTTTTTCAATGATCTGGCCTTCCGTCAATTCCTCTACATCGCGGCGACCAATAATGCCGATGACTCGGTTCCATTCATCCGTAACGGGAAAGCGCTGTTCTCCAGTTTCCTCAGAAACCTGTCGTAGCTCGCCGACGGTACTAGAGATTTTTAACGTATTCAGGCGCGGTTTGCTGTCGATAATATCCTCTACCAGCATAATTTTTTTCTTAATCAATCTATCAAAAATGGCACGGTTAATCATTGAAGCGACGGTAAACGTGTCATGTCTCGAAGAAATAATGGGAAGATCCAGCTCGTCTGCCAATGCCTTCACTTCACGGCTAGTCCCGAAGCCCCCTGTCACCAGAACCCCCGCACCCTGCTCCAGCGCTAGAGAGTGAACATCATCGCGGTTACCTACGATCAACAGACTGTCAGCATCTATATAACGGATCATTGCATCGACCTTCATCGCCCCGATCACGTATTTATGCAGATGTTTATTTAGTCCACTTGCCCCGCCGAGCACATGCCCTTCAACAATATCAACTACATCGCCAAACGTCAGCTGCTCTGAAATGTTCCGAGGTTTCTTTTCTACACGAACTGTACCAATCCGTTCCTTCGTGATGACTATCCCGAGATTCTCAGCTTCCTTCACTGCACGGTAAGCAGTCCCTTCGCTGACTAGCATTTCTTTGGCGAGCTTGCGAACTGATATTTTGGTGCCTACCTTAAGACCTTCAATATGCTGCAGCAGTTGCTCGTGTTTAGTAATCGCATCGCCTTGACCTTCCAACTGTTACACCCCCATGCTCCGATCTGTACTATACTGTACCTATTATACAACGATAGAATGGCTCAGTACAACCGATTCATAAGCTTCGAATTCGAATTTCACTCTCCTTACACAATCTACGATTTAGGTAGGTATTGCCACATAGTAAGTTTAAAAACCACCTTAAAATCGAATTTTTGAAACTGAATATCTCTGATGCGTTTTAAGCTGACCTTAAACATTCGCTGCCTTTATTTAGCAAACTTTTCCTCTTTTTTATAGTCTGAGAATTAAAGAAGGTATAAAGGAGCATTGAAGAGATGAACAAGACCGCTTTATTACTACTTACTATTACTTTGCTTTTTATAGGACTGGTCGGCTGTGGAAATACGGAAAACGAAGTAAAACAAGCAGGCCAAATTGAGCTGGATGCAAATAATATAGTTTCTATCAACTTAATTGAAAAAAAACAGCCAATGGCCACTATTTCGGCTCCATCCTCCTTTGAACGTTTCGTTCAAGCCATAACTACTGCTGAATATGATAGAGGACAACTAGATATTGCTCCCAGCGATTACAGCACCACTGTGAACATGAAGGATGGTATAAGTTATGAGTTCTCCTTTTGGATCGTCGGAAGTAACAGCTAACCCACAGCCCCCAAGCGTTCAAGTTACTGTTGGCGGTGAGCAATTCGAGGCTATTCAAGGCGCTTATTGCTGGAACGACAATGGCAAAGGCGTATGTGTGGATATGGCTTCTTACGATGAATTGGTTTCCAAACAAAAGGTACATCCTAAAGCCATCAGCGGTGATCGGGTAGAACTCGAATTCTCATATGCACCCAAGGAGATAGAGGTTATGGCTTCATTTCCTGGTGAGGAACGACCGGACGAAGCCCTTTCCGTGGACAAAAATAGTTTTCAACTCGCAGCAGGTAGCGGCAGACACCTATATATCATCCATGCAAGATGGCCTCAGGGAAGCGCCAGTTATGTATTTGAAGTTGAATGCTCGGTCAGTAAAAAGTAATCGGATGGTTTTTGCTCAACAAGTGGGGGATGATCGGATGATCGGATGATGGGATGATGGGATGATGGGATGATGGGATGATGGGATGATGGTAGGATTATGTCCATCCTCTCTACGATCTGGAAAAAAAGTTTATAACATCGACGTGAAAGGAGCTGAGCTTATGCAATTTCTTTTTATACTCGCGGTCCTCGTTCCTGCGGTGTGGTATTACGCGGCTCTTGGTAAACGGATATCTGCCGAAGAAAAGAAGGCTGAAAGAGATCTCACCAATGAGATCAATCCTTTTACGGGTGGCAAATAACATTTAGCCCCCTGCAAGCAATGCAGGGGGCATATTAAAGCCCACTGGCTTAGGCTAGTGGGCTTTTTCGTATGAGTGTGTCTTTTTTGTATGCCTCTTTGTGTGACTTTTGCGATTAGCTTGGCATTCTAAGGCATTTTTGCCTCTCTTTTCGCTACTTTGGTGTTTTGCGCGGCATTCTACGGTATTTATACCTTTCCCTTGGCTACTTTGGTGTTTTGCGCGGCATTCTACGGTATTTATACCTTTCTTTTGGCTAGTTGTGCGTTTTGCGCGGCATTCTACGGTATTTATACCTTTCTTTTGGCTACTTTGGTGTTTTGCTCGACATTCTACGGTATTTATACTTCTCTTTGCACGACTGCCGCGCTTTTTCAAGAGACCTGAAGCTAATCTAGCTTTTTTAGTAATCGACCCCAACTCTATTATCTTTGCGAAACTCTAGTTTCTTCATTCCACTTTGTCTGCCATTGCTCCAGCTTTGCTTTTCGCACAGCTTCCAAACGTTTGGTCTTTTCCTCATCAACCCCGATAATAAAATGCAAATGTGCCGCAATGACCATAAACGCAAAAAGTGACCAGACGACTCCAAAACCAAACACCCAGCTCGGTCCATTCGCAAGCGAAAGCTTCGGCAGTGCATACAAAAGCATGGCCAACGCCAGCAACAAATAGATACCATGTTTGAACTTGTTTCTTTTTCTCATTAATAACAGCTCCTTCGTAGACAGGATATTCGATTGAATCTATATCTCTACTCTATGAACATGAGGCCCGTAATATGAGACAAGTCCATTAAAAAATATATGCTTTTTCAAAATTATGTATAAAAGGTTAGCATTTATATAGCAGAAGATGCTTATATATGAGATGATGATTTCATTTAGGGGAGGCGTTTTTGAATTGAATGCAGCTTATAATCATACCGAATACATAATTCGCAAAAAAGTATTTTCGATCATGGGTGCGAAACTTCATATTTTTGATAGCTCTGAGCAGCTTGTGCTCTATTCGCAAATGAAAGCGTTCAAGCTTAAAGAAGACATTGCACTTTATACGGATGAATCCATGCAGAAGGAGCTTCTGCGCATAAAAGCCCGCAATGTGGTCGATTTTAGCGCCACTTATGATGTACACGATACAGAGTCTGGTGAGCATATTGGTGCTTTTCGCCGTAAGGGACTCAAATCTATTTTGAAGGATGAATGGATTATTCTTGACCGTCATGATCAGGAAATTGGAAAAATCAAGGAAGACAGCACCGCAATGGCTCTACTGCGCCGCTTCATCGCTATTATTCCGCAGAAATATAATATCGAGATGGATGATGCAACGATCCCTGCCTTCAAGCAAAATTTCAATCCATTTGTCACCAAAATTATGGCTGACTTCTCGGAGGATCGAAAAGGCAAGCTTGATCGCCGCTTAGGTTTGGCAGCTGGTATTCTTCTCTGCGCAGTCGAAGGTAAACAAGATTAGGTTGAGGTTGAGGTTGAGCTTAGGCTAGCCATATAGCCACAGCCATAAGAAAGAGGGTGTTTCCAGAGCCACCGGCTTCGGGAACACCCTCTTTTGATTTTCATTGTTGAAATTTATTCGCCGTACAATTGAGACAAACTCTCGGTGATAATTTTATTTACATCCTCGATTACAACGCTCAGACGGCGTTCCGCATCGAACAGACGACGAATGCCAAGATTCAAGTTAAGCACCTCGAACAGCTTCTCCATCTTCTCCATTTCTTCCTGTGGAGGCATTTCTCCGCTCATCATCCGTTGTTGCAGCTCCATCTGACCTTGGCGGAAATTGTCCAGCATCGCTTTCGCTTCAGGATCCGTTTCTACGACCTTCATGGCATTTCTGATATCCGATACCTCGCTGCTCTCTTTAATGGCTTTCGCCAGTTCATGTGCTTTGTCGTGAATGCTCATTATGATTCCTCCTAAAAGTTTTGTTAGCGTACACTCCTCAGATCGTCTTCGTACAAAACTCACTCCGAAAACATACGCTTAAGTTTTGTTAGCAGCTGCTTCCTGAATCCACGCTGCTTTAGTTTCCAATATTCGCTCATTCCATACTTGTTTCGCTTCTTGGGCCGAGCTTATGAAATGACTGGGCAAGGTTTTTAGCGGTTAGGTCAATCACCAAGGGTCATCTGTCTCCATATGATGAATGATATGTAACCCTTAGCTACCAAATTGCCGGCATCATGCTGCCTACCGGAAGGAGATCCACGATGTCCCAATTCAAGATCCCGGTCCATACGGTCAACTCGGGCATCCTGCAGGAAAACGCTATAATGCTTGGCGAAAAATCCATGAAAAGACTCAAAATCCCATCTCACGGAACACTCCAGCTGGCATTCGGCTCTTTCCGGCAGGAGGTTACCATTATCTCGGCTCCCAAATCCGACATCCTGCGTGTAAGCGAAGGACTGGCGCGGCGGACCGGATGGAAACACCGACAAACCCTCAACGTTTCTTACAGCTCTGTAAGCCGCACCTTGCGGCTAGGACCGTTGATCGGCGTGCTCGTCAGTCGTGACCATCCAGATAATCTCGACAGGTTGTTTGGACCCATTACCATGTTCTGTCGGGAATTGACAAATGCCTGCCACACACAAGGCGCCTATGTATATTTCTTTACCCCGGAAGCGCTGGAAACACGCAGTTCTTCCATTCAGGGCTGGGTATACAACGAGGGTTGGAGAAAAATGAGTCTGCCCATTGCCGATGTAATCAACAATCGGTTAACGACGCGAAAGGTGGAGAATAAACCTAGCGTACAGCATTTTTTGGCGGATGTAAAATCACGATATGGAACGCATTTCTTCAACGAAAAATTTCTTGACAAGACAGAGGTATTTGAAGCTTTAGCGCAAGACCCTTCCCTGCAGCGGTATTTACCTGAGTCGCATGCGTTGAACGGCTTTGCCGTAATGAAGAAGATGTGCAGCCATTACCCAAGTGTATTTTTGAAACCTGTACGAGGCAGTCTCGGCAAAGGCATACTTCGTATCTCTAAAGAAGAAGGCGGAGGTTACCGTCTGTTGTCTACTACCTCCATAGGTACACGCAAGCAAAGCTATACCACTCTCGCTAAATTGTACCAGTCCATCGCTCCCAAAATGAAGACTACTCGATACCAGATTCAGCAGGGATTGCCTTTAATGGAGCTAGGAAGGCGACCTGTAGATTTCCGGGCACTTGTTCAGAAGAATGGCAGCGGAAAATGGGGGGTTACCTCCATTGTCGCCCGCACCGCCGGCAGCAATCACTTCGTGTCTAATTTAGCTAGAGGTGGCAGTCTCAGCACTGTAAAAGAAGCAGTTAGCAAGAGCAGTCTTCCTCCGGGCGCAAAAGAAAACGTTCAGCTTCAGCTGCCCAGAGCAGCACTTGCCATTGCAAGAGGGGTCGAAACCTTTATCCCCGCTCATTTCGGAGAGCTCGGAATCGATCTGGCACTGGATCAATCAGGACGAATATGGCTCTTAGAGGTTAACTCCAAGCCCTCCAAGAACGATAATACACCGTTAAACGATCAAAAAATAAGACCGTCCGTCAAGCAAATGATTTTATATTGCCGCTACTTGGCCGGTTTATAAGGAGGACACGATGACTGAAACAGAAGTGGGGTTCCTCGGCATTATGACAGGCCGCCGCAACGGGAATCCACCGATCGCCGAGCCAGAGTTTTGCAGTCATTTATGCCGGGCAGCTCCTCTATACAGCCTAAAAGTCCTCGTATTTCATCCAGACGGAGTAGCGGCAGACGGGTCCTCCATTACCGGTTATACCTGGAAAGATGGAAGCTGGCAGAATACCACTTCTTCACCGCCAGATATTATCTATAATCGCTGCTTTTACGAAGGTCCGAAAGAAAGAAAAGAAGCTTCCGCTGCTCTCTCTACTCTTCATCGTTCCCTGCCTTGGTCTCGAGGTTTGCCAGATAAATGGGGTGTACATGAGATATTGAAGCGCGACCGGAGAGCAGCGGCAATACTGCCGGAAACTGTACTCTATACCGGTAACCGCAGGTTAAGTACAATGCTTGCTGAAAGAGAATATGGAGTCTTTCTAAAGCCCAAGGCCGGCACCCATGGCAAACGTACATTACATGCCATACTGCAAAACAGAGGCATGAGAGTACGAGGGCGTGACGGTACAAATACACCTTTTCAATATGTTTTCGACTCACAAGCTGAAGGACTGAACTGGATTCATGAATTTATCGGCTCACGCCGCTATATTATACAGCCTTTCCTGCACCTAACGAATAGTAAGGGGCAACCGTTCGATGTGCGTGTATTGATGCAAAAGAATGGCCTTGGCCGCTGGACTCTTACCGGCATGGCCGTACGGCTGGGTAACCAAGGTTCGCTGACTTCGAACCTGCATGGCGGCGGAACAGCTGTTTCTCCCCTGCCTTTTTTGCTTGCTGAATATGGTCAGGGTGGAAAAGACATCATGCGTGAGCTTGCTGCAGAAGCTGCATACCTGCCTCCCCTACTAGAGGCTGCATGCGGCAGACTTGGAGAACTCGGCCTTGATTTCGGTATTGATTCGAGCGGTCGGATTCATTTACTAGAAGCAAATTCCAAGCCAGGGCGCACGGTATTCCGGCTGACGGGCGACCGCCGGGCTGCTAAGCTCGCCGCCGAGAATCCACTGTCTTATGCGCGCCATCTACTGCTCACACAACGACGGATACCATCCCTATCTACGGACAGCTCCGTTACAAACGGGAGAATGATAACAATGGTTCCTAAGGAGGATTCATAAATGAGTCTCACTTTTTGCAATGTGCATTTCACTAAGCAGCCCCAAAGAGTTGTATATGTATCAGGTGCACTGATGAAAAGCTTGAAGTTAACCGGAAAAAAAAATATACGCTTAAGGCTCGGAAAAGATGCCACCCCGACCATGATTAAGCCCATCAAGCGCGCCGGAAATCACCTATATCTCGCCTCAGGCGTAAAAAGCGCTATCAAGGTTCCGAAATCAGGTGGTATCTATTTACGCAATCTACAAAATGACGAGGTGCAGCTGGGACCTTTAGTTGGCATATTGTCCGATGGTCCTGCTTCCTCGTCTCAGCCCTTCGGTTCTCGCACAGGGTTCATCAAGCAATTGCTGCGGGAAGGCAGTAACAAATGTTATATATTTGCCTTTATGCCGCGTGACATCAACTGGCAACAGGAACAGGTCTATGGATATTTTTTGACTTCAAGCGGTAAGTTTGAACGAAAAATGGTCCCTCTACCTGATGTTGTCTATAATCGATTGCCCAGTCGGAGAGCTGAGACCTCACCCTATATCAACCAACTTCGCGAACGATTTATGCGGAAAAAAATTCCATATTTTAACTGGAGTTTTTTCAATAAATCCGATATCTACAAGCTTTTGGAAAATGATGGGGCAGCAAATCGTTATGTACCTGAAACACACAGCAATCCGTCCACGGAAAAAATGAGAGAAATGCTGGATCACCATCATTTTGTATACTATAAACCTTCTGCGGGAAGTCTCGGTCACGGCATTTATCGGCTTACCTATCTCCCGAAAAAGGGGTATTTTGCCCGCTACCGCCGCGGAGGAAAAAACGTACTTCTACGCTTTACTACCTTTGAGAGCCTTATGCGTATGCTTCGTTCGCGTCACGGTCAAAATCTGCAAAATTATATAGTTCAGCAGGGAATACGCCTCATTGAAATAGATGGCTGCCCGATTGATTTCCGGTTCCATATGCATAAAAACGGCAGTAATCAGTGGATTGTAGTCGGCATAGGCGCTAAAAAAGCCGGCCGTGGCAGTGTCACCACTCACCTTAAAAATGGAGGAGCATTGCTCACACCTCAGCAAGCACTCGGACGTGTATTCGGCGCAAGAGCTGATGAAGTACTGCAGCGTGCAAAGACTACAGCCATCAAGCTGGCAGAATCACTAGAAGTCCAGCATCGTCATTTGCTCGGTGAAATTGGCTTTGATCTCGGAATTGATCAGGATGAAGACATCTGGATGTTCGAGGCCAACGCCAAACCAGGTCGTTCCATCTTCCGTCATCCTTCCCTGCGCGCTGAGGGCAAAGCTTCCATCGAGCACATTCTGGAGCATTGTCTATACCTCAGCAAATTCCGCAGGAGGGATGAGATGTGAGCACCCATAATCCGGAAGATACAAAACCTGTTATTGCCATACTGACAACCAGCGATAAAGTAAGGCAATTTAATGGCAACCGCAGCAACTTCCGGGACATTATTCGCACAGGCAAAGAAATGGGATTTCTTGTCTACGTCGTCACTGTCCGTGACCTCAAGCTTGAGGAACGGATGGTGAACGGATATGTCCCATCGTCAAGCGGTAAAATCTGGTACAGCATTCCTGTACCTCTTCCACAAATCATTTATAACCGGATTCCTACCCGTGAGGATGAGGAAAAGCCTGCTGTGGTACGTAAAATAGCTCAATGCCTGGAACACCCAGGCATTAAGCTATATAATCCATATTTTTTCAATAAATGGAGTCTCTTCGAATGGTTAAGGGGTTCGCACTCCACCTCAAAGCATGTTCCAAAAACGAGACGATTACGCAGTGCAAACACCCTTACTGCCATGCTGAACCAGCATACCAGCCTCTACCTTAAACCAGAGAATGGCAAAGCAGGAAAAGGAATTATGCGCCTAAAATATCGTGCAGATACCGCTTTGCCTTACCGGCTCCAAATTCAAAGCGGCAAAAAAAATGTGACGTACAAAGCAGCTTCCATGGACCGGCTCTGGGCAAGAATCGGAAAAGAAAAAGGAATCTCTCGTTATATTGTGCAGCAGGCTATTGAACTGGCGACTCATCGGGGGAGACCGTTTGATCTGCGGGTGCTTCTGCAAAAAAACAGCAGAGGCGGCTGGGGAGTGACCGGCATAGGCGCACGCCTCGCCGGTGCCCGAAGTATAACGACACATGTACCACGCGGCGGTACTATTGAAGAGCCTGCCAGCATGCTGGAAAGTACATTTGGAACCGAAAAAGCAGCCATGATCCTGAAGAGCGTGCCTACAACCGCCCTTCTTATCGCTAGACAAATTGAAAGAGCTTCTGATTCTATGCTCGGAGAGATGTCGATGGATCTGGGTGTAGATGAGAACGGGGGACTCTGGTTCTTTGAGGCCAACTCCCGGCCGATGAAATTTGATGAACCCGCGATCCGCAAGCTGTCCCTAGAGCGAATCTTTCACTACGGCCAGCACTTAGCGCGCCAGTTTAAATAGAAATCATTAAAAGGATGTGACACAGCATGCAGATATCCTCCATCTATGACACAAATGCCAAACAGTGGAAATCACGGCTGGCTGGGCTGCTTGAGTTTATAAGAGCACATGGGGAGAAGCGAATCACAAACCAAGCTTGCAAAGTACTGGCCCGACTAACTCCGGATCAGTTGTCAGAGCCGGGTATCTCGCTGCTTGTCGCTACCGTACGCGGTCAGAATGGGCGCCAGCTCGCAGGAGTCAGCTTCGTATCCGGTTTCGGTGCAGAAGCCTGTCTTGTCGCTGTGCATCCCTTCTACCGGAATAGACATACCGGCACTGCCTTAATGGCTGCCCAGCTGAAACGCCTCGGGCATCTGCAATGCAGTGTTGCCTGCGACAATACAGCTAGCCTAAAGATGTGCTTCAATATCGGCCTTGCTGCCGACACACTTACCACTGGTCCTACCGGCAAGCCAACATTACTGCTCCGGTCACCCCATCATACCGGCAGCACTACTATTTCTCCACAAGAAGGTGAACTCCTGTGCCAGAGCCCGTCTTAGGCATTCTTACTTTATATATTAACGAAGCCAAGCAGCTTGAAGAAAAGGCCGTGTACCGGAGAATGATCGTCGAGGGCAAACGAATTGGCTTGGATGTCTTTGTATTCACCCCCATGGATGTTCATCCCAGCAAAGAGCAGATCCATGCCCTTGTCTTTGATCCCAAGAGCGGAAAATGGTCACGCAAATGGCGTTCTTTTCCGAACATGATTTATGACCGTTGCCGTATTCAGCGCAGCTCACGCTTTCAGCAACTGCTTCGTTTCCGAGAACGCTACAATCATCTGTTATTTCTGAATCGTCCACTGCGCAACAAATGGACCATTCACCAAACCTTCTCACAAAAAAGCCGTTTCCGGCAGCATATGCCAGAAACTTTACTCTATCAGTCCTCTGCCGACCTGCGCCGGATGCTGAAAAGCAATTCAGTAGTCTATATCAAGCCGGCAAACGGCACAGGCGGACGTGGCATCCTCAGAATTGAGAGAATGAAGGATGGGCGAGGGGTATATGATATTCAGGGCCGTCGCCAGGATCGCCGAATCATTCCCACACGTAAAGTCTCTTCTACTCGGCTGGATTCCATCGTACGGCAATGGTGCATCGGCGGACGTTTCCTTATCCAACAGGGGATTCCATTACGTCTGCCGGGCGGACGTTTCCATGATTACCGGATGCTCGTTCAAAAGAATGGGCAAGGTGTCTGGGAACTGACAGGTATGGCAGCACGGGTCGGTGCAGCGCGAAGTGTAACCTCCAATCTTCATGGCGGTGGTCATGCCGTTCGAGCGGAAACGCTGCTGAAGGAATGGCTGGGTAGTCAGGATAAAACCGATAAGGTCATGAAGACTGCCGAGAAGTTAGGTCTTGATGCCGCAGCCTTCTTGGAAGAAAGTTACGGAGCCTTATGTGAGCTTGCATTGGACCTCGCCATTGATCGCGAAGGGAAAATTTACGTGCTGGAGGTTAATCCAAAGCCCGCCCGTGAAGTGTTCGCAAGATCTGGTGACGGAACCACTTACCGCAAAGCCCTGATTCGCCCTCTGGAATACGCGCTGTGGCTCTACAATAACAAAGGAACCCCGAGCACAGCTAAAACGACTGAGGAATAAAAATTATCTTAGTAGTCATCAAAAAAAGACGTCCCTAGCTCGTATTAATACGAAGCCGAAGGGGCGTCTTTTTCGATTTATTTGGCCAATGATCCCTGCAGGGAACCTGCATCGAAGTCCGGCTGTGCTTCGATATCGGTGTCACCTGCGGCTTTGGCTTTTTCAAGTGCCGCATTATAGCGAGTGTTCAAGTCCTGAAGCTCTTTATCTAAATCTCCACCACCAAAAATGTATCTATTGAAGACATCAACCTTCTTTAGTCCTTCCAGACGTCCCTCACTGATGACCATCGGAGTCGCTGGATAAATCCCGTCTAACTTTGTAGGCAGAAAATCTTCAATTCCTGCAATGTCTGGTGCCTTGGCAACAGTAGCAACCGATGGAATAACCGAAACCCCATACCCTGCTTCCTGGTAAGCAATCTGCACATCATCACTGTACATCCATTCAATAAACTTCCAAGCTTCTTCCTTATGCTTCGAATCCTTGCTCATAGCCAAATAACTTCCTGCAATAACTTGGCTGACACCCTTCTGCTCCCCGTCAATGGTTGGAGGAATCGCAGCTGCCCAGCGAATTTCAGTTGGGAATTGGGTTTTATAGACCGTCGGCTCAACGGAATGGTTGAAATACATGCCGATCTTGCCTTGAGCAAATTGCGCACGCAGCGGGTCGATATCAAGCGATTCCGATCCTGGCATCATACTTCCATCCACCTTAATCTGCCGCAGCGCCTCAGCAACCTCTTTATAGACGCTAAAATCAAATTGCCCGGTCTGGAAGTCGAAGCCCTCTGTGCCCTTAGTCTTGCTAAGTGTTGTTATTGGATAAGCGATACGCTCAAATCCGCTGGTACTCTTGAAATTACCCGCGAAGCCGTAAGCGCCTATATCTTTTCCCGCTGCCGTAATTTTCTTGGCATCCTCGACCATCTCTGCTAGTGTGGTAGGCGGCTCTGTAATGCCAGCCTTCTCGAACAAATCTACGTTATAGATGAGGCGCCAGAACTGACCGATATTGGGAAGGCTATATATTTTGCCGTCAACGGTATTTTTCTCGTTAATAAGTACGTTCTCGAACCGGCTCTTCATCTCAGGTGAAATGTAGCTATCAAAAGATTCCAGATACCCTCTTTTGACCCAGGTTGGCACGTTATAAGTGTCCACCCGTAGAATATCAGGCGCCTGCATGCTGGAGAAGGCAATATCCACCGACTGCGTATAGTTCTCTGCCATAACCTTCATTTCAATCTCGATATTGGGATTAAGACCTTCATACTCGCTGATCTTTTGCTCAATAAAATCAGAATCATGACGATCAATGGTCCAGTAGACCAATTTTGTTTTTTCGGAGTTTGTATTGCTGCTGCTTACCTCCGTATTAGATTCGGATGATGAACAGGCGCCCAACGAGCCAGCCAGCATCAGCGAAACTCCAGCTAATATCCATTTGTTTCTTTTCATCTAAAATGCCTCCCTTTTCTTTTGAAATCGCATTCATTTCTTAAGAAAATTATAATTCCACTGCCCTTTTATCAGTGAAGGAGAAAACAACTGTCAATGGGAGACGAAATCACTGTTTCCCTCTACTTTGGGCAAGGTATATTTTGCACGAAAGTCCGTCGGCGTCATTCCGGTGTATTTTTTGAACTGCTCTGTAAAATAGGGACGATCCTCATAGCCCAAAGAGATGGCAATATCCTGAACCTGTATGCCTTCCAGCACTAGCTCCTTGGCTTTGTCCATTCGTCTCCCGATAATATATTGGGCCAGTGTCATCCCCGTCTCCTTTTTAAAAAGATTGGAGAAGTAGCTAGGACTGAGATGCACCTCCCGTGCACAGTCGGCGACGGATAGATTTCGCTGCAGATTTCCATTGATATGAGTGATGGCCCGATCCACAAGCATACGCGCGTCACTGCATTGGCGTTGTTGCAAATACGTACAGCCCAAACGGCAAAATTCCCGAATCTGTCGGCTAAGATCTTCAAAAGAGACTGCACTGCTCATGTCCGCAAGCTTATTTTCCAGAGTTTTAACTTCCGAATCCGTTGCTTTTTCCGAGAAAATCCGATGGATAGAATGAGCCAGTTCAAGACATAGCGTCTTAACGATGGACGGATTAGGTGTTGCCGGTGCAGTAATCCAATCATGCCAAATATGATCCAGCTGCTCCTCTGCTTTGGGCAAATTCGCCGAACGCAGACAATAAAGCAATTCCTTCTCCTTGTCATATGAGTATCTCGGTAGCGCGGCATTCACGACTGCATCTTCAACATAGGTGTACACACTGTTCCCACCGTTCAGAAAGGTGTTCGCAAGTGCAGACAGCGCCTGCGCATAGGAAGCAGAAAGCTGCCCTACCTCCTCCACCTCTCTCCCCAGTCCAATGGACACCGTCTGGTACGTATACCGATGGACATTTTCCCGGCATTTCTCTGCAAGTTGCTCCATATTCGGCTCCGCCAGAGGGTTCATCACAATAACGAACTGATTCACATTTTCCCGGAACACAATGCCCCGAGTGTATTCAGAGATTGTATTTTCCAAAATATTCTGTACGGCAAAGCGGATTAATTCCACCTCGGAAACTGTAAGTTCTGATGTACGTTCCACAAAAAAATCCACTTCCGCTACCATCACGCAAAAGTTATGGTTATTCATCTCGATATTGTAAAAATCCCACTGCTGGCTCAAGTGCTGCTGCCTAGTTCCGTAACGGATGAGCAGACGCATATATTCCTGACGCAAATAGGGTAAGCTCTCACGCAGCTTTTGTTCCATGCCCATCATCTGCTCAGCTTGACTGCGTTCCCGTTCCAACACTTCTTTGGCCTTCAACACGGATTCAAGCACTTGAACCTTGGTATACGGTTTTACAATCAGATCAAAGGCACCCAGCTTAACAGCTTCCTGGGCATAAGTGAAATCAGAATAACCCGTCAAAAAAATCAGTTTGATGCCTGGCTGCTCCGCTTGAAGGCTCCGCATCATCTCTAAACCATCCTTAAAAGGCATTCGGATATCCGTCAATACGATGTCAGGACGATGCTTGCGGATCTGCTCCAGACCTTCTTCCCCATCTGCCGCGGTGGCCGCGATCACAATCCCATGTTCCTCCCAAGGAATCCGCTGCGACAATCCGCGGACCACTGCAGGAATATCATCAACAATACATATTTTAATTGAATGGGCGCTCAGGATTTATTCCCCCTTCCACAGGAATGGATAGAACAGCTTCGGTTTCAACACGCGGACTGCTTCTAAAGACCAATCCGGCTTCTTTTCCGTAGTACAGCTGCAGTCGGCTACATATATTAGACAGAGCGTACCCTCCACTGCCGTTCGGCTCCTTCAGCCAGGCATTGAGTTTCTCCGCATTCATGCCGGTTCCGTTATCGGTAACCCGGATGAGCAGTGTGTTATTGGCTACTTCTACGGAGATCCGGATCACTCCCCCGCCCCTTAATTCCTTAAGACCGTGCAGGATAGAGTTCTCCACTAAGGGCTGAATAATAATTTTCAACACAGGAAGCTCCAGCAGTTCCACTCCGGCATCAATAGTGTAGTCAAACAACCCTTCGTAACATTGCTGCTGAAGGTTTAGATACTGACGGACATGTTCCAGTTCCTTGCCTAAGGTCGTAATTTCCTGCCCATTATTCAGTCCCAGCTGAAACAGTGCAGACAGCGAAATGACCATTTGTTTCACGTCTTCATACTCATCCATCTCACATTTCCAGAAAATCGTGTTTAATGTGTTATATAAAAAATGAGGTTCGATCTGCGCCTGAAGCGCCTTGATCTCCGCTTTTCTCTTTTCTTTTTCTGTATCCTTGACTTCAACAATCAACTCGCCAATCCGGTCTAACATCTGGTTAAATTTGCGTCCCGCCTCCCCAATCTCATCCTGGAAAGGACTCTGGAAGCGTGCACTGAGATCCTCTTGCTCAACACGAGACATCGTCCGTTGCAGTTTCAGCAGCGGTCCCAGTAGCAAAGCAGACAGATACCTTGCAAGAAAAAGCGCGATGACAATACATGCCGCCATGATCATCAACACCAGCCATTGAATACTCCGAACAGGTTGCAGCAGTTCCTTTTTGGACAGGTAGCTGACCAGCACCCAGTCTTTTGCATACCCTGAGCTGGCATAGCTGAGCAGCATTGGCCCATCCCCAGCAGAATATTCAAAATTACCCCGGTCCGCCTCCTTCAGTTTGTCCAAAAACACAGAGTCCCGAGACCATCCTGGACGTTCCCCGTCTCCGAAGACGCTTGTTCCCTCTTTATTGATCAGTAAAAAACGCGCGGAGCCAAGGCTCCCGCCTCCACTTACAGTATCTTCTAGAATGTCCTCTTTTACATTCACGATCAAAAATAGATCAGGGACATAATTGTCTGTAAGCGGCTGCAAGACTAGGGAAATAACATGATGCTTCCCGGCAAATAGCTCGTCCCGATGACTCTCCACCCAATTGGATTCAGGTTTCTCCTTAATCCGTTGGTACAGCGAAGATTCTAGAAATGGGGTCAAGGTTCTGCGCTGATTGCTGGTAGAGTAGAAATCCCCGTCCGGCGTACTGATCAAGATAGATTCAATGGAGTTTTCCGTCAACTCTACCTGCGTGAAGGGCGCTTGCAGCATAGAAAAATTGGCGAAAAAACGTTCCATATTATGAGCTTTAATATCCCGGATGGTCTGCTGATAAGCTTCGCTCAACATCATCGTGGAGGAAGCCACAATGATTTGCTTTAACTTCTGGTCCAGGACATTGATTGACTGATTCAGCACATTTTGATTTAACTCGACAGAGTTACGCTCCATCGCCCGAGAAGCGATGGAGTAAGCCAATAAACCAGTGACAGAAATACAGAATACCGTCAGTGCGGTAAAAGATAGCCATATTCTTTTCTTCAAAGAGGTACGATAAACCCAGGCCTTCAGCATGTATTCACATCCTTCTTGAATAGCTGTCCGAAGCCCACCCTGAATTTAGCCCTTTACAGAGCCAGCTGTCATCTGCATGAACGATTTATTAGCGAAAATATAGACAACAATCATTGGCAGCATGGACAGACATGCACCCGCGAGCATCAATTGAGGTTGCGCCGCATCGCCGATACCATATTTTAGCCCCGCTAATCCTACGGTGAGTGTCTGTAATTTGGGCTGTGTCATAGTAAAAACCAGCGGCAGAATATATTCGTTCCATGCTCCGCGGAAGGTCCAGAGCGCCGTGACTCCAAGGGCGGGCGTCAGAAGCGGTAAGATAACTCGAAAGTATACGCTATAGAAATTACAGCCGTCAATAAAAGCAGCCTCATCCAGATCCTTCGGAATCGCTCGTACAAAACCAATCAACATAAAAAATGCCGTGGCATGCGCACTAATCAGAATAATAATGACACCCCATAACGATTTCTGTAAATTAAGCGCTACCATAAGGTCAAATTGCGGCCGAAGCACCACAGCACCGATCGAGATGAACAGCGTGCAGGACTGAATTACAACATAAATGCGTTTCCCGTAAAAATCGACTCTCGCTACCGCATATGCGGCCATCGTTCCAATTAATAGAGTGCCTAGGGTGGTAAAGATACTGATAAACACACTGTTCCATGTAAAGCGGGCAAAGTTAGCCGAATTCCAAGCCTGCGCGTAGTTTCCAATCTGCCAAGATTTAGGCAGCAAGGTAGTTCCTGTCGTCAACTCCAGATTGGTCTTAAGGGATCCGAAAAAAGCCAGAATAATCGGAAACAACGCAAAAGCCGCCACTATAAGTAGAAAAATCCACAGCAAGGTCCGGGACAGCACCGCTCGGGTCTTGAAGGATCGGACAGGCTGGACCGAAGTGTTCTTCGTCTCCGCATGTAATGTACTCACTGTTCATTCTCCTCTCTTTTAATAGATATCATTTAGCTTTTTAGATACATAAAAGTAGACTAAGGTAATCAGACCTACAATAACTGCCGTGGCAAAACCAACCGCACTACCGTAGCCAAATTGCTGAATGCTTGTACCTCCACTGGATACAGGGAAGAACAGCTTATACAGGTACAGGTACATAACTTCCGTCTTACCATAAGGACCGCCTTCGGTAAGCACCATAATACTCTCGTAGCCTTTTAGGGAGGCGGTAATAGCGAGCATAATGATCATTTGCAATACAGGTCCGAGCATGGGAACGGTGATGTTCCACATTTTTCTGAAGGGTCCAGCTCCATCTATAGATGCCGCCTCATAGAGATCCTCAGGAATGTTCTGTAAACCAGCGATAAAGAGCAGCATATAGTTACCGATAGCCCCCCATATCGCAATCATAATAGCTGTTAGTAAGGCATATTTCGGCCCAAGCCAATCTATCGGAGCGGAAATAATCCCAGAGCCGACCAATAGCTGGTTAACCATCCCGTTGTACGAATTAAAGATAACGTAAAATACGATGGCCATAACCGAAGCACTGATTACGGTCGGCATAAAGTAAATCGCTCTTAGCAGCTGCCGCCCTTTTAGTGCACGGTTAAGGACAACCGCCAGTAAAAATGATAATGGCAAGGTGATGAGCAGCTTGCCTCCAGCGTAGATAAAGGTGTTGACCACTGACTTCCAGAATTCCTGATCCCTTAATAAGCGCTCGAAATTCTCCAGTCCGATAAACAGGGGTTCGCCGAAGCCCTGGTAATCATAGAACATGTACTTCAGAGCCCAAAAGATCGGATATACTCCAAAAACCAGCGTCAGAATCAAACTGGGAGCAACGAAGGTCCAGGCGTTAATTTGACGTTTTGATAAATTCATTTATTGTTCCTCCTGTCCATTGGACTAAGCTTATGTCCTTAATGATAATTCTATCCGTTCGTAACGGTTAGGGAGAAAGCGACTGCGCTTGGGGGAGAATTTCACTTTTTCAGTTGCTTTGTCCCCTTTCCTTCATTTGTTTATCTATCCCGTCCTTCGTAAAGCCACGTTTATACTAAATTAAGAGAAAGCTCACAAACGAACCATGACTACTTTACAAGGAGGTTAGAACTACCGATGATTTCAGCATATGGTGGCGGTACACGCCCCTTCGGATGTTATACCGAAGGAGAGCTGGAGGGCATACGCCTGAGAATCGAACAGCTTCCCAAGGTCCGGCAAGAGTATGAAAGACAACGACAGCTATCTGAACAATTTGCCAGCCGAGAAGCTGCTGCGCCACTCCATAAACTCGGCGTGTTCCGGGTAGAACCCTTTGTTTTTAAACCCCCTCCCAGTACGGCCTTCCTGAAGCTTTCTGTACAGATTCGGGGAAAGGGCACGGCACGCATCGGGGGCTTGCGTCTGACTCATTCCCAGCTTGGCTTGCCGGTTGAACTAGCAAATGGCGCTCTAGAATCTGGGATGCTGGGGTGGAGTCAAGACCGAGAAAACGGAAGCAAAGTATATCTAGGGAAATTGGCCAGCTGGCAGCAGGGTCTTCAGCCATCTGGTGTGACTCCATCTGGCGCTAGTCTGGCAGACGATTTGCAATGTATCTGCATCAGTAATGAGGAAGTGAAGGGATTGACAATCCTTCATTATGGAGAGACCATACCTGTATTCGAAGGTGATCATTACAGCGTGCAGACAGCACTCAGTCTGGAAGCTCCTCTAGGCGAAGGAATCTGCATCGGGGTCCATTTTCTAAACGCTGCGGGGCAGCCGCTAAGAACTGAGCTGCTCTCCCCGCTTTTTAATCGGCCGACGCTTACCAATTGGGCCTACCTGCTGGAGGCTACGGGAGCGGACGCCAATATGTATATGATCACGGGTGAAAGTGTATTTGCGGTTCGAGCCAAGCAAAAGCTCCAGTACATGCTTGCTGATATGCGGGTAGGCATGGATATTTTCCGTAGAGACGGCTGGCATGACGATGATACTTACGGCGCGGTGCATATCGGGAGGGGGCTCGCTGCTGCTTCTGTAATCTACGATCAGATTGCTGGCAGCAGTGTATTCCTCACTGGAGAAGAAACCAAACTTCTCGCTCATTTCCGGTATATCGCAGACATGATGATGGATACCCACTACTACCGGTTTGATCTGGAGACCTTCCCAGATGAAAAGGGAGGAAAACGCAGTAATTGGAATGCCGACCGGGCAACCGGACTGGGTGTATATGCCCTCCTCTTTCCCAATGAAAAACAAAGTGAGGCATATCTTGATCATGCCCTCTCTGTCATCAACTGGCAGCTGGCAGAAGTGGTGGATTCAGACGGCGCATGGCCAGAAAATATTCGCTACCATGGCGCAGTATTGCATCGCTATTTTCTATTTTTCGTCCTATTAAAGCGTTTGAAGGGCATTGATTATTTCAAGCGAGAAAAGGTAAAGGGCATGTACCGTTTCCTTATCGGCACAGTGACTGCACCCGATATTATTCAAGGAGGCTCTTCTGGCTCCCCCATCCTGCTTACACCAGCGGTCGGCGATGCCAATGTGCAGGAACAATGGTTTCGCCTGCTTGGATACGCTGCCCCATTCTATATGGACGAAGACCCCCAGCTTGCCGGGGAAATGCTCTGGACGTGGAAGCACGGCGGAGAACCGATTGAGGATAGTGGCGCTTTTCCTCTGCCTCTGGTCGCGCTGTTATATCCACAGCCCGATTTAGCAGAACAAAGGCCTGCACTCGACTCCGTACATTATCCCGATATCGGTTATGTCATCTTCCGCAACGGAGAACAGAACCTTCAGCATTATGCAATCTACGAGGCTTCTCCGCTGACTTATCACGCTCATCATGATGAAGGGCACTTCTCCATCTGGGCAGATGGTGTCCCAGTAACCCTTGATTCTGGAACGGGAGGTTATTATAACGGGGATCGGCATTGGTATGTGTCCAGCGCAGCTCATAATGTTGTTCAATTTACCGATCCATTCGGAAATTTTGCCAATGGGCCACTGCAGAGCACATGCAAGGAAGTGCGCTTTTCAGAAGAGTTAGATCATGCCAGCAGTCTTATTCCAGATGCTAACGCCAGGGAATATGAGCGGAATTTCTTGTTCATTAAAGCAGGCTTTAACGTCTACTTGATATGGGATCGAATCGAGGGAGCATCGAACAGCGTTTGGAATCTGCATACACTCAGTACTGATGCAAGTATCATGGAGCAATCCATTGATGCAGCTTGCCTAAACGGCAAGCACCTAAGCGCTTATATCGCCGAACCAGAGCTTCCAGTGATTACAATGGGAGAAGGCGCTGTAGCCGGAAATTATCCGCTGGCAGAGCAGCAACATTTCCGTGTTCATGGTGGTACAAGCGATTACGTCATTCTGCTTCATCCCCGGACAGAAGATGCTCCTTCATTACAGCTTGAACAGCTTGATTTTGAAGAGGCTATCGAAGGAGTACGCTTGTACAGGATATCCCGTACGGATGGGAAATGGTTTATCGCCGCCATCAACGGCACCAAGGAGGAACACCTTGTTACTGTTCCGGGTCTCGGACCGCTTAGGCTGCTCGGAGAACCTGAGTCAACGTCCGGGCAACCTGAACCAACCCAATTAAGAATTGAGGCAGGCAAAATTCACATCGCCATGCCCCGATAACTATATAGAAGGAGGAAGATTAGAACATGAGCAATCTTGGAGTATGGGAACCAGCAGAACCGGGAGTTAAACGCTGTATCTTGAATGCTGCAGCCAGTCTGATGATGATGGAGGTTCATTTCGAAAAGGGAGCCGAGGGCTATGAGCATAGCCATCCTCACGAGCAGATGAGCTACTGTCTGCGTGGAAGCTTTGAATTTCGTATTGACGGCGAGAAGCATAAGGTAACCGCGGGGCAAAGTATTGCCATACCGCCAGAGGCAAGGCACGGTGTTACCGCATTGGAAGCAGATTCTGCGCTGCTCGATGTCTTCACACCAATCCGCGAGGATCTGCTGAAACGCTAATAAATATATATCTGGCAGCAAAAAAAGGCCCAATCATTCCATTTCTTAGGGAATGATTGGGCTTCTGTTATTTTTCAGCTTGGTACCGTTCCACTTCAAGGGATGCTAATAACAATGGAGCGACGCCCATAGGCACATCCGACAGTACGTCCTCAGAGATATAGTAATCGTATGAGCCATTACGGTCTTTGCTCAGACCCGCTCCATGACAAATCCGGTGCAAGTGAACACCTTGTTCATCCTCTTCAGTCAAATGCGTCAGAATGCCTTCATACCCTTGCAACATCGCCTCTATAAAAGAGGGTTCCAGATAACCTAATCTTAGTCCCTTAGCCATCGCATAAACAAACATGCACGAGCCGGAAGCTTCAAGATAATTGCCTTTTCTCCCCGCTTGATCTAACACCTGGTACCAGAGGCCAGTCTCCTTGTCTTGAACCTCCAGAAGCGCGCCGCACATCCGCTGGAAAATGCCAATGATCGTCCCCCGCTGCGGATGAGTGAGCGGAAAATGCTCCAGACAATCAACCACAGCCATCGCATACCAACCCATCGCCCGGCTCCAGAAATGAGAGGACAATCCGGTAGACGAGTCAGCCCATTCCTGCTCTTTGGACTCATCCCAGCCATGATAGAGCAGGCCGGTCCGTGGATCACGGGTCCGTCGCTCAACCAGCAGCAGCTGATGCGCCGCTTCGTCAATCAGTTCAGGTCGTTGAAAGACCTTGCCGTATTCCGCTAGGAATGGCGATGCCATGTACAGCCCGTCTAGCCACATCTGGAAAGGATATACCTTCTTATGCCAGAATCCCCCTTCGGAGGTGCGGGGATGTCCAATAAGCTGTGCGGCCAGCAAATGGGCTGCTTCTGCATACCGTTTTTCTCCGGTTTTCTGGTATAGCAGGAACAGGTTTTTCCCCTCGTTAATCTGATCCAGATTATATTCTTCCAGCCTGTAGGTACGGATGGAACCATCATCTCCAATAAATGTGTCCATATGCCGCTCCATAAAGGAGACATACTCAGGCTGGTCGAGCTGAACACCCGCCCGGGCCATTGCCATCAGCAACATGCCCGGAACATACGCCCATCTTTCCAGCACATATTCATGCTCTCCCTGCTTGTTGCACCCTCCAAGAATCGTATTCGCAATTTTACTGGACAAGCGAACGGTTGTTGCTTCAGTTATAGACATCCTTATTCCTCCTTCGTTTGTCATCCATATGAAGTCTAATCTTATGCTCAGGTGAGCTGCTTGCGCAGCCAGGCAAAGGCTGGTTCACCATGAATCTCATGACCTCCGGTGAAGAAGTCCGCCTCTACCTGTCCGATATGATTCGCCGACCTGTAAATCGTCTGCAACTGGGTTAAAGCAGATTTTGTTCCGCGCGGGCCAAACAGATGATCGGCATCTCCCGATTCGAGGAACAGGCCACGCGGGGCAATGAGGCCCAGTAGGTCAGGCATCTCCGCTTCCAGCAAAATCCCTGGAATATAATTATCAAGGCAATGATTACGTGTCAGAATACTGTCTGCGAAAGTATTGGCATACCCGCTTACGACCGCACAAGCGATTCGTTCGTCAAGTGCAGCTGTGAAGCCAGCTACCAGTCCCCCGCCGGAAATACCCATAATTCCAATCCGTTCATCCTTAACTTCTTTTCTTGTCTGCAGATAATCCAGTGCCCGCATGGTTTCGTAGATACGGTAGCCGGCCATCGTCTTCCCAACCATCAACAATGCGGATGACAGGCGGAAGCAGGAATTACGTCCAGGCTCCCCGCTTGTTAGGTCTTCTTCCAGTCGTCTGTCGCCAAAGCCGAGCAGCTCCGGGGCTGCCACTACAAAGCCCTGTTTCACCAGTGAAACGGCGAAGTCCTTGTGCAGCCCGGGATCTCCCTGCCGATCCGATCCGTCCGGATTCAAGCCTACGATCTCCCGGCTTCCATAGCCATGTCCATGAATGGCAAGAACGGCAGGGGCAGGGGTAGAAAACGGCTGATCCGGGATCAAAAGATACAGCGGCATGCGCAACCCTTCATAGGTAGTTATCTCTATACGTTCACGGGTATACCCGGAGCAGACGGTACGTTCCAGCAGAACCGGTTGCAGCTCCTCAGCTATTTCTGGAAAGCCACCTAATCGCTCCGTAAATGCTGCCGTAAGCTCATCGCGCCATTGCTGAAAGGGCATGTCTTTGCTGAAAGCCGAGTTGCGTTGAGCTGAACCAGCTAGTTTTTTCATGTATTGTTCCAGAGGCTCCATCCGAGGTACTCCTTCCCTTAATATCCTTCAGGATGCCAGCCATCAAGCACGGACAACACCCTATACTCCGCAGCTTCCTGTGGAATCAGCTGCCGCGACCATGCAGCTCTGGCTTCGGGATTAGCTCCCGGTCCACTGCTGCCATATTCTTCATAGCGGCTAGTTTCCTCCCTGTCCGGCTGCCCCCAATTATGCCAGCCTTCGCCGATAATCGAACTGTCCATGACCGTTCGGATAAAAGCCACATGTGCATAAGGACGCCAAGGCCGGCCAAGATACACTTCACTTACACCTTGACCGCCAGTAATTTCACAATCGAGGAATACATAACCAAATGGTGCGCCTTCAGGCGTTGATGCGGCGGTAATATATCCTCTGGAACGCTTGTTATGCAGCCGGCAACGTTCAAACAACGCCGTAGCCGCGCCAAAAATATAATCCACATCGCCTTCAATGTAGCATTCGTTATAATATTGCTTCCCTTGCCCTGTATACAAAGTATCCTGATCACCCAGCAGGCGTACACGCCGGAATACAGCATGACCAGCATCAACAAAAGCAGCCACCGCCTGGCCAGTTCCAGGACCTGATGCATTTCGAATGGTCAGATTTTCAGCGGTGAAATGCTCAGCGAATACATTCAGGGTGCCGGATTTGAACGTGCCAAGTGGCTCTCCGTCCGGACCTAAAGTATGGGCGTTGTCTGACCAGGTAATGATGGTGGAATTCGTGTCTTCCCCCAGTAGCAGAACCGGAGGGGTTCCCTGTTTCACAGTGATTTTTTCCTCGTAAATGCCGGGTTTGATACGAATCGTCACTTCTTCCTTGTGTTCCTGTGGAATTGAATCCAACGCTTCCTGTAGACTACTGAATCCTTCATCGACACTCTTAGAGACTGTAATTAACATCTGCGGCTCCTTTCCTATCAACCTGAGTTTATTCTATAATAACCGTAACGCTTCGTAAGAGAAGAGGAGAATTATGACTAGCCTGACTAGCCCCAATCACAAATATCATATTGAAGAAGACCGCTACAGCATCCAGCATATGAAACGTAAAGGCATCACTGCTATGCCACGTCCCCACAGCCATGACTTAGCCGAGCTGTACTATCTGATACAAGGGGAGCGGGTATACTTTGTGGACGACCGAGTCATTACGGTTCATAAGGGTGAGCTTATTCTTATCTCCGGCCGGGAGCTTCATTCCACAGCAAGCTCGGAAGTAGCCGAATTCGAGCGGATTCTGATCAACTATGATCCTGCTCTTCTACCGCCATCCCTGCAGAATGAAGCCATCTGGTTTCATGACCGCGGGTACCGCTTGTTCAAGCTGACCCTGCGCGAGCAGGACGAAGCGGAAATCCTAATGAACCGGATGCTGGAAGAATGCCGGTTGCAGCGGCCGTATTACGAAACCAGCGTAATCGCTTTATTCTCCGAGCTGATGATTCTCCTTCAGCGTTCAGAGAGTATCTCACAAGCTGGAGGGACGAAACATCCGCTCCATCATCTAGTAACGGATGTAGCCACCTATATCCGCGATCACTACCGTGAGACCCTTACTCTGGAAGAGACTGCAAGTAATTTTTACATTAGTCCTTCATACTTGAGCCGGGTATTTCACCGATTGACGGGTTTTCACTTTCGGGAATACATCGTTCATGTCCGCGTAAGGGAAGCCGAACGCCTGCTTGTCGGATCTACAGGCAAAATCCAGGAGATCGCCTCCGCTGTAGGATTTGAACATCTTTCCCATTTCAATAAAACATTCAAAAAATCAACCGGTCTGACCCCGCTCCAATACCGAAAAGAAGCAAGGTCACACCCACGGAAGTTCAAGACGGATTTCCATCATCCATAGAATTTTTTTATCTCTCTGTGATCGTCAAATCTTCGGAATGAGTGAGCGTGACGTGACTGCATCTATATGCTGTTATCTTCGGCATTTCCGAAGTCTGCAACCGAATACGATCCAGCTTGAGCCCCGTAGCATGCCGCAGCACAATTCCCCGGTCACTCACTGCGTGGAATTTTTCAATGGTTAGATCAGCAAGCGGCATCTCCGGCAGCCCGTTAACCAGTAGAGCGGTTGCCGCACCATGGCACACAATGTTCTTCAGGGTAATCTTCCGAAATTGCGGAGTTTCCTCTGTAACCGAAAATAACTGCTCGTCATACCCTTCCGATCCTTCAACTCCTGCATAGAACATATGAAAGGATACAGCCTCGTGGATGATGCCGGTCATATTGATATTCTCCATTACAATATCCTCCACCACACCGCCTCTTCCCCGGGTGCTTTTGAACCGCAGGCCAATATCCGTGCCGATGAATAGGCAGTCGCTAACTCGAACTGCATGTACACCTCCGGACATCTCGCTGCCGATCACAACGCCTCCATGTCCGTGATATACCGTGCAATTCCGGATGGTAATATACTGGCAGGGCATTCCCAACCTACGGCCTTCCTCATCCTTGCCTGACTTGAGACAGATGGCGTCATCACCCACATCAAAGCTGCTGTGCTCAACTAGAGCATGCGTGCAGGATTCCAAATCAAGACCATCGCCGTTTTGCGAATACCAAGGATTACGTACCTGAACATTTCGCACGGTAATCTGTTCGCAACCAATGGGATGAAGACACCAAGCAGGTGAATTCTGGAAGGTCGGTCCTTCCAGCAGCACCCGCCGGCAATTGCGCAGGCTTAGCAACGTCGGACGCAGATACGTACGAGCAGGCAGATAAGCCTCCATACTAGCTTCTCCCTTGTCCCACAGCTTCCGGCAGAAGTCCTCACCTTCCATAGCTTCCCGTGAAGGCCACCATACTTCGCCTTGTGGATCAAGCACTCCTCCAGATTCGATCAAACGCTCCCATTGCTTCTCGGTCATCTTAAACCGCTTCACTGGGCGCCAGCCTTCGCCACTGCCGTCGAATATCCCCTCACCGGTTATTGCCACATCGCTTAAACCTTCTCCATCGAGCGGAGCCTGACAGCGCCAGCCGGCATTCCCCTCATAATGGGAAGAAAGTAACGGATACAAGGTATGATCAGGGTCAAACTGCACCAATGCTCCCTTTTCTACATACAGATTAATTCGACTATGCAAAGTAAGGGGTCCCGTGCGCCAGATGCCAGCTGGAATAACAACCTTTCCGCCTCCCGCCGCAGCGCAGGCATCCAGTGCAGCCTGAATAGCAAAGGTACATAGGGTTAATCCCCCCTCTTCTGCCCCATAATCCGTGATTGCAAAAGTCCGTTCGGGAATCTGGGGAAGCTCGGGGATCGGATACGTGTTAGTTACAAGATTGCTGCTCATTGAATTTCACCTCCTCCTATTACTCAAGTCCTTCATAGCTAAACCAGTCGAAATCAGCATAGCTTTCGCTCTTTGCGCCTTGAGAGCTTGTGTACATCCCGAGGTATGCTCCTGTGAATCCTCCGGCCAGATCGGTGCTGAGCACTCTGCCATCCGTCCGTTCGCAGAAGGCTGTCCACTTGGCGGCTTCAGAAGGTCTGTAATAGAAGCTATACTCTTGTCCTCTGGCTTCCACCTTAAGCTGTATCTGATCCTGTGGATATGGCACTGACGCCAGCAGCTGCTCGCTGCCACCCATCCGATGAATCAGCTGTAATACACGTTCGCCTGCCTCCAGCCCCAGTTCATAACGGAAGTGGTGATCCGCATTTTGGAGGAGAACAAGACCAGCCACTTCCCCTTCTGCAGCAGGACTAAACGTCATGTCCGTCGCCGCTCTGAAGCTCAAATGCTGCTGACGTCTACCGATATAAGATGGATTGGTGATCTCCGAGAGCCGTTCTGGCTTCAGGCGAAGCCGCAGAACTCCAGGCTTGTCGGTGAGACTCCAGAATTCACCCCGCGGAGTCCGCAGGAAATTCCAGATCGGTGCCAGCTCATTGGCCATAAACTCATCGCGTGCAGGCAATTCCGGCCACTTTGTCTCCGGCAAATCCGGAGCCTCCGTCTCAAATTCCAGCACTCCTTTGCCGGGATTGACCACAGGCCATTCATTCTCCCAGATTACCGGTGTCAGGAAGGTTTCACGTCCCAGATTGCGGTAATAACCACCGCTGGTTCGTGAAGCCAAGCAGAACATCCACCAGTCACCATGCTGAGTCTCCACTAGCTCTCCATGACCCACATTAACAATAGGATACGCTCTGCCAAGATGGCGATGCGTCAGAATCGGATTGGCTTTATGGCCCTCATAAGGACCGGTCACACTCTTGCTTCTGGCAATCGTAATCGCATGAGTATGCCCGGTGCCGCCCTCGGCAATCAGCACGTAATACCAAGCGCCGATCTTATAAATATGCGGTCCCTCTTGCGCATGAGCTACCTTGAGTGCGCCTTGCCAAATACTATGCTTCGGACCGATTAGCTTCCCTTGGCTGAGATCAATCTCCTGCAGCCAGATATCCATATGCTTCGGATAATCCTGCCCTTCCGGCGGAACACGATTGCCGGTATAATACACCTTGCCGTCTTCATCGAAGAACAAAGAGGAGTCAATACCGGGTGCATCCTCCAGCCATACAGGGTCAGACCAGTCTCCGGCCGGATCGGTTGTTGTTACATAGAAATTATGCTGGTTCTTGTCATTGTCAATAAAAGTAGTAATCATATAGAAAACTCCCTCATGATAGCGAAGCGTCGGTGCCCAAATGCCCATGGAGGGAATCGAGTGATCCAGATTGAGCTGGGACGGGCGGTCCAGTACATGGCCAAGCTGGCGCCAATTGACCAGATCCTTACTGTGGAAGATAGGAACGCCTGGGAAAAATTCAAAGCTTGAAGTCACAAGATAATAATCTTCACCAACACGGATAGCGGAAGGGTCAGGATAAAATCCCGGCAGCACTGGATTGCGGAATGTTCTCATTAAAAGTAATCCTCCTCAAAACAATTCAAATGTAAGCACCACCAATTATAGTTCGTATAAGTTTAACTTTCTTGTATTTTCTATGTTCTATTTCTTCATTTTTATACTTTCATGCTATATTGCCCATATTTCACTCCTTGTCAGCGAATAGCCTTTCCCTCTAGAATGGGTGTAATAGGATTTACCTGAAGGGGTGAGCAGCTTGGGAAAAAGAAAGAAATTGTACTCCCGCTTTTTTATGAGCCTAACCGCGATTTCAGTTTGCTGTATTCTAGTACTCGCTGTAGTGATCTTTTATTGGTACCGGAATATTACGATAGATAATGTCAACAAGGCGAACCAAAATGTACTGGTGAATACTGAAACCGTTTTCACAAACTATGAAGAGATCGTCCAGAACTACGCTATGGACTTCTATAGGAATCCAAACATCAACGCGCTCATGATGAATGGCGATACCAGCTGGAGCGACCAGTTGTACAGTGCCTTAAGCCAAATCCGCGGAGCATTGGTTGTGAACCAATATATGGAGAATGCCTACATCATGGGAGTGGATGAGCCTGTTGCCATGTTCGAAAACCTTCCGCTAAGCCCTGAATCCAAGCTGGAGCTGTTCTCGAGAATGCGGGATAACATTATTGTTGAATCACCGTTTCTGTGGGAAGCAACCTTGAATAACGGTGCCCCCATTACCCTGCTTACCGTGTTCTATAATGACCGGGCATTTGCGGATAGCGAATATAATGGTGCGGTAGCGCTGACCGTCAATTTGGGAAAGCTGCAGAATAATCTGTTTACGCAAAAAGAAGGCGAAGCCACCCGTTACGCTGTACTTGACGGAAAGGCATCGGTGCTCATGCACAGTGCATTATCTGACATCCCTCTGGAAGAGGGCATGTTAAAGCAGGTGGTGTCCTCCACCTCTGAGAGAGGCTCTTTTGTCTATAGGGGAGGTGAAGAGCCGCAGCTGATTACTTATGTATATTCTGCAGCGGACAAGCTGTGGTTTGTGTCGGAGACTTCCTACAAGGATAGCATCCGTGATATCTCCAATGCCCGCAATCTGATGACTGGCCTATGCTTGGCCTTGATTGCCGCCGCATCTATAACCGCCAACCTGATCTCGCGGCGGATGTATAAGCCAATCGGCCGGCTGTTCGGCAATATCGCTCATCTATCTGGCAATGAAGAAGCGCTGAAAACCGGTGGCGATTTCGATACCGTAAGCCAGGAGCTCGAACAGATTGGCGTTAAGCTGGAGCAGCTAAAAAAAGAAAGCGATGATAGCGCCTTGATGCGGTGGCTGCTTTCCCCGCAGAGAACACCGGAGAACAGCAGGACACCCCTGATGAGCATAGCCGCTGCTGGGGGAGCATATTGTGTATGCGTGCTGACCGCTCTGGAGCCCGAACAACCTGAAGACTCCGACTTCCGGCATACCTTTGAGGACAACATACAGCAGATTGAACATGCCTTCTGTGAACTTGCAGCCATTCAATCCTTCCGCCCGCATCAGGGCACTGCTGTGCTGATTCTGAGCGAGCTTCACAGCGGCAGCTTCGGCGATTACGCTTTGTACCGCGGCAAATGGGAAGAAGTCGCCGCTCAGCTGCAGCTTTCCGGAGCCTGCTGCGCCTTCGGAATCAGCGGGCTGACGGATGATTTAAACCTACTGAGGGCTAAATACAATGAAGCTGCGGACAGTCTGCAATATAATAAATTTCATGTGCAGCAGAACATCATCTTTGCCGATGATACGATCCATCTGAACAGCAGCCCAATGCCCGACAGTGCCCTTGAACCGGTACTGCAAGCCGTTAAGCAGACGGAACTCTCTAACCATATTCCGCAGGCAGTGGAGAGATTGCTGGCAGTAGCCTGCAGTTACCGCGTCGAGCCTGCCACCATCGCTTTATCGAGACTGGTCTTTGAGCTCAGTCGCACGGCTGAGCTTAATGCAGACGTCCAGCATTCCGGCTTTTTAGATAATTACCAGCATATCTGGCAGATCCAAAGCTATGACAAGCTATTGAATTGGATTGTAGACAGCTGTTATACCGCCCACGAGCGCATTGCCAGCATGAGCGCTGTACAGACCAAGAGCATTGCTGGTGAAGCCATTTGTTATATCAGAGATCATTATGATGACTCCAGGCTCTCCCTTAATGCCCTTGCCGACAAGCTATCGCTAAGTCCCGCTTATCTCAGTAGACTTATTGCCGACGAAGTAAACTGCAGCTTTCCCGATTTCGTTAACCTGCTGCGTCTGGAGCAGGCGCAGATGTTATTAGTCACTGAGCTTGGCTTGGATATCCGGGAAATTGCCGAGAAAGTGGGCTACAACAGCAGCACCTATTTTACAACCCAGTTCAAAAAGCGTTATGGGGTTACACCTTCCAAATGGAGAATGAATCATATTCTGCAAAAACAGAATTTTCCTGATTGACCCGCCAAAAGTAAGGAACAAAGGGGATGTCCCGGCAGCATTTTCATAGCCGGAGACATCCCCTTTTTGGCTTTCAATGAATAACCCTCGCGCCGGCCTATACTATGAAATCCCCCTTTAAATCAGGCTTTTGAGCACCCTAAAAACAAAAAAGTTCTGTCTTTTTCGTTTTTTTAAGCCGCCTTTTTCCGCTTTTTTTAACTTTTTTCCGTTTATTATGATAGCGTTTACATTCCGTGTGGATTTATGATTTTCATGTAAAGCGTTCTCCTAAAACAAGAGACGGAAATGACAACGCTAGTATAAAGGAGTGGACTGTTAATGATGCAAGAGGCTACATCGGAGACACAAGGAATGCCAAGTCCGGGAATTAGGACGGCCAAAGCCAAGAGCTTCCGTAAATCCCTAAGGAAGGACAGCTCGCTTTATTTGCTCGCTCTTCCGGGAATCGTCATTCTAATTCTTTTTGCTTATCTGCCGATGAGTGGTCTGATTCTCGTCTTTAAAAATTACAACTTCAACGACGGAATCTTCGGCAGCCCGTGGGCCGGCTTCTCTAATTTCGAGTTTTTCTTCTCTAGTATGGAAGATTCTCTTAGGGCTACACGCAACACGGTGATGTTAAATGCGCTGTATATGCTAACCGGCACGTTTTTCTCAGTGGCCATCGCCATTATTTTAAATGAGCTGCGCAGCAAATGGTTTATCAAAATCACGCAGAGCGTCATGTTTTTCCCGTATTTTATTTCCTGGATTATTATCGGAGCTATTCTGTTCTCCCTGCTGGATTACGACAAAGGCATTATGAACCAATTGCTCCAGACATTCGGCTTCTCTCAGGTTGACTGGTATTCCAGCCCTTGGCTGTTCGTAATCATTCTCGTGCTAGCGAATATCTGGAAAAGCGCTGGTTACGGCGCCATCATCTATTATGCGGTGCTGCAAGGCATCGACACTTCCTATTATGAAGCTGCAAGAATCGATGGTGCCTCCAGATGGCAGATTATCACCAAAATTACGGTGCCCATGCTGATTCCGTCGATCATTCTGATGACGCTGCTGGGCATCGGGGGCATGCTGAAAGGCGACCTCAGTATGATTATGGGGGTAACGTTCCTGAACCCGTTGCTTTTGCCGACTACCGACATTATCGACGTGTATGTATACCGCACAGCCATCCGTTCCGGAGAATTCGGCTTTGCTTCAGCCATCACGCTCTATCAATCCGTCTTTGGTTTCATTCTGGTGCTGGTGGCCAACAAATTAGCCGGCTGGTATGACAAAGACAGCAAACTATTTTAGGAGACTGATAAGATGCAAACTACCGAAAACAAAGGCCTGCTCATTTTCTTTTACATCTGTATCGCCATATTTTCAGTAATCTGTCTAGCGCCGTTTATTCTGGCAGTATCCGGCTCATTATCTACCGAATCCAGAATCGCCGCGGAAGGCTATTCGTTCTGGCCCAGAGGCTTTACCTTTGAAACCTATGAATTCCTGTTCGGCTCGAAGGCACAGCAGATTCTGCGGGCGTATTCCATGTCGGTGATCGTTACGGTGCTGGGTACCGTGTCGGCCGTATTGGTGACCACCGCTTACGCTTATGTCATTTCCGTTAAAAGCTTCCGGCTCAAAAATTTCTTCGCCTTCTTCGCCTATTTTACAATGCTGTTCAGCGGAGGAACGCTGCCATGGTATCTGCTCAGCACCAAATATTATCATTTGGGCGATACGCTCATCGGCCTGTTCATCCCTTATGTGCTTAGCGTCTTTCTGATGTTTCTCATGGCTAACTATTTCCGCAGCATCCCGCATGAAATTGTGGAATCTGCGCAAATCGATGGTGCCGGACATCTGCGCATCTTCTTCAGCATTATGATTCCGCTGGGCCGCGTCGGACTGGTCACCATCTCACTCTTTTACGCACTGCAATTCTGGAATGACTTCTATTTGCCACTAATGCTGGTATCCGATCAGGATCTCTATACGATCCAATATTTGATGTACAACATGATGGCGAACATTCAGTTCCTGGCTTCCGGCAACGCTGCTCAAGTTGGTGGAGCTATCATCGCACCGCCACTGGAGACAGCCAAAATGGCAATGACCTGTCTGACCGTTTTGCCAATCGCCATTTTATATCCTTTTCTCCAGCGCTTTTTTGTCAAAGGCATTATCGTAGGTTCAGTCAAAGGCTAATTTTCAGTAAAGATACCAAATTATGTTCGGTTGCACCGGGTTTATGCTCCCCTACTTCTTGATGTACAATGGGACTTAAGGGAGCTCGACCTTTGCAATAGATGCCTCAAACATTATGATTCTATTTCAGGAGGGTTCATCATGAAAAAGAAAAAAGGTTGGTTAAGTTTGCTCCTAGCTGCGGTGTTCTTGGTAAGTGGCTGTGCTCAGGGCAACAATGAAAGCGCTCCCCCTAGTTCTGGGACTGGAAATGAAGGTACCTCTTCCTCTACGGATAGCGGTAGTAAAGACGGCAGCGCCTTGGCTCCTGCCAAATTGAAAATTGTGCTGTACGGGGATGAGTCCAACCGGATGAAGGAACTAGCGAAGACATCGTTCTACGACACTATTAAGAAAGAAATCAATGCTGAGGTTGAATTTCAGTTTCTTCCTTGGACCGAATATGGCGGCGGCAAAACTGACTTAATGCTGTCTACGGGAGAAGACTTCGCAACCTATACAGATGCCAATTACATGGTAAAATCTGTGGCAAAGGGGCTTTATGCCGACCTCACTCCATATGCCGATGCAGCAGCTGATTTGAGTAAAAATGTGGACGAGGCTTCCTTCAAAGCCTTTCAGCTGGAAGGCAAGCAATATGCGATTCCCGTCGGCAACAAACCGAATTCTGCGGAATTCTACAGTGCGCTAGTTAGACAGGATTTACTTGAAGAAGCCGGCATGACACAAGTCACTTCACTGGGGGAACTAGAGCAGTTCTATGATAAGGTCCATGCCATTCATCCCGAACTGATCGGGTACGCCAACACCGATGCACGCAGACTCCTACAATATGATTACACGGACAAAAACCTCTATTGGCAAAATGATTTTATTGCCCTGGATGAGTCTGTGAAGGATGATAAAATTATTAGCTGGTTTGAAACCGAAGAGTTCAAGAGTTATGCGAACCTTATGCACGGCTGGTATGAAAAAGGAATCATTCCGAAATATGCCGCCACCAATGTTCCACAGCTGCAGTCTGACTGGAACTCCGGTAAAGCGATGTTCTGGGCCGGCACAGCGGCACGTCCGTTCGAAGGTGCAGCAACCATCTCACAAGCAGTGCCTGATGCCAAACTGGTCAACTATTTCCTCGGCAGCGGCCGTCCAAAAATCAGCCGCGGCACTTACAGCACCGCCTTTTTTGTCTCCACCGCAGCTAAAGACCCTGAACGTTACGTCAAGTTCTTCAATCTGCTGCAAAAAAACCAGGACCTGTACGACTTGTTCGCCTACGGGATAGAAGGAACTGACTATACGCTGGATGAAAACGGGCGTTTGACCAAAATAACCACTGATTCGCTGATCCCTGACTGGCTGCTGATGAACAAAAACTTCATGCGTTTCGACAACACGGTACCGGACGAGTTTATTGCAGAATATAAAGCTTGGGACGATGGAGCCATCATTTCCAAAGGTGCCGGCTTCAACTTTGACAATACACCCGTCAAGAATGAAGAAACGAAGCTGAACGGCGTATTCACTGAATACCTCGCTCCGATCGGCAGCGGCTTCAGTGATTATGACACCGCCTTCCCCAAAGCACTGGACAGACTAAAAGCAGCAGGAATAGACAAATATATCGCTGAATACCAGAAACAATTTTCCGAATGGTACGCTAAGCAGCAGTAAGCACCGCCGCGGCAATTATCATACAGCTCAAGAAGCGTGTCTCCATTAAGGAGCACGCTTCTTTTGGTCTTCGAACGCCGTGGTGAAAGCGGTATAATGGCCAACCTTGAATCATACGACGGCGAGCAGGATAATTCAATTGGTCACCGAATACTTAAATCAGGTTTTTGGTCATAAAAGGATAAGGGTGAGTTATGTGCCAAATGATTACGTTTGGGGAATTTTCGTTGCTGATACTCTTACAATAATTTTCAAAGTAATTCAAGCGCCATTTTATACTGGAGATACACTCGTTATAGGTTAATACTATAAATATTATTCCTATTATATATTAGACCAATAAATGCCTACAACGCTATTATGTTATTTATAATAATAACGTGGAGGGATGGTCTGATGTCTATTTATGATTTTCAAGCAAAGTCAATTCATGGTGAGCCTGTTGAATTCGATAGAAACGGTCATGTATACGGTAGATACGAAACAACGACTGAACCCTTTGACATAGAGCCATTTATTGAATCACTTCTTTTAAAGTAAATGCATCCAATTGGTAATTTAACCCACAGAGAACGATAGTTTAACATAAAGGGTTTACATATTAGGCATGCAAAACATATAGAACCCTTTATGTTATTTAAATCTCTTTTCTTACTTTGATTAAATAATATAAAGTCAGAATAAATTGTATTAATAAGATAAGATATAAGCCAATAACGAGTAATACATAAAGAATTGCCTGTCCTCCCCCCCATATGATTAGTTAAGCCAACCTGTAAGGAAAAAAAAGAGCATTGTGGTACCCACACAGATAAGGAGTAATAGTTCCAACTTTTTTTCAAATAGATGTTTTATAAACCATAGATAACTTACAATGCACAACAAAAGAACAGCACTATAAAAAAACAAGGAATCATAATGAGTTACAAATAGGCTCCCTCCACCAATAGAAAAGACTATACCTATAACTAAAAACCACATCCCCACTCCAATCGCAGCACTTAAAGCAATAAAAAAGAAACTCATTATCATATTTATGCTCCCTTGGCCCACTTCTCAGTTGCCATATTTTACCTCTCCATGATTTATCGGATTACTTCCTTTATTTATGTATATATCTTTGCTGCAAGACGACGATACTGATTTCTTTCAACTGAACCACCATCTTTTTTGACTAATAAAAAGACAACCTTCTTGAAGAAGGTTGTCTTTTATGTGATCAAGCGCATGCTTGTAAGCTAAGCAAACTCCCCATCGTAAGTTCTTATTCACTAATCGCTGCGTTGTCGTATAAGTCAACCAATTCGTCGAAGGAGGTAATAATGACATCAGAGCCCTTCAGCTCATCCTGACGTCCGAAGCCTGCATAGGCGCAGCCGATTACGGTCTGGCCATTTCCTTTACCTGCCTGAACATCAGAAGAACGATCCCCAACCATCCAGGCACTGCTGATACCATGATTATCCAATAGAATGCGCAGCAGCTCGGTCTTAGTCGCAGTGCCTTGACCTCCCGCACTATACAAGCCTTCGAACAACTCCTTAAGCTCATGCACCACAACGATGCTGTGAATGTAATCCTCCAGCCCGTTGCTAGCCACAAACAGCTTCACTCCGCGCTCTTTAAGCGCTGTCAGTGTCTCAACCACCTGTGGATACAGTAGTGTGCCTCCGGCTTCAAGCCCTTCAATCTCCAGCTGCAGGAGCAATTCATCCGCCCGGCGGTGTACGGCTTCATCTGCTTCAGGCATAACATTCTTCCAAATGTCTGCCAGCAACATCCCTAAGCAGCCTAGAATACGTTCTTCTGGTGGTGTAGGTCCTACGTATAGTCCCTCTTCCCGCAAAATATCGAACATTTTATGATATGCAGGTAATAAAAGACTTTCAGTCTGGAACAATGTTCCATCCATATCAAATACAATCGCTTCTGGCTTGTTCAGTTTCGCATGAACCACGTTTTGTTCCGTTCCATGTACTTCGTTACTCATCTGTTGTTCCTCCCCATTCTGTTCTGCTTCAGGTAAGACATTCATCTGTGCGATATTTCCAGTACAAGCCCTATGATATATGAAATCACTTTGTAATGTCCATGCTCTTAACTTTTTCTGTTGCAGTTTATATTTCGTTATGCTATATTTCAATCTGTAATATTACAACTTGAAATATAAAGGAGAAATAACCATGTCAAATCCATTAATCATGCGCTTCCTCAAGCAGCCTGCTACCATCATTGGAATTATAACTGCACTGTTGTTCCAAGTTTTTTTCAGCTTAATTTGGATTACAGGGTACGATCATGTAACGGATCGGGTAGATCAGTTGCCCATTGCTATTGTTAATGAGGATGGTACAAATGCCCAGCCTATAGTCGATGGAATTGCAGGATCACTTCAGTTCGTAACCAGACAGGATCTCCAACTAGAAAATGCAAAAGAAGCACTTGAGCATAGGGAAATCCGCATGATTATCAATATTCCCCAAGGGTTCACTGGACAGATCAGCAATCCATCTGCAAAGACTGAACTCCACTACTTCTTAAATGAATCTAATCCGCAGATGGTCAGCAATGTCATGCAGACGGTAACACTTAAAGTCACGGCTGCAATGAACACTCAAAGCAGTAGTTCAGCACTAAGCCACACCTTGGATGCTATGAATCTGCCGCAGGCACAAGCGGAGATCATCAAAAGTGCTGCAAGCAGCCGCATTTCCGCCAACGTCGAAATCATTAACCCTACAACTAATTTTGCACAAACTATGGTTCCCTTAATGATCGTTACCGCCTCATTTACCGGTGCTATGTTACTCGCGATGAATCTCCATAAAGCTTCCTCCAACTTGTCTGGACAATTTAGTAAATGGAATCGCTTTACAGCCCGATTTGTCATTATGGGTGGAACGGCTGTGCTTATCTCACTAGTGGGAACTATCATGGTTAACTCACTCGGTATCCACTCTAATCGTGGCTTTCTGCTTATGTGGCTGTTCGAGTTCACGGTAATTCTCTCCTGCATGATCCTTGCTCAGTTTAGTCTGCTGCTCCTCGGGGATGCTGGCGGCTGGCTAAATATTGCCCTTCTCTCCATGCAAATGCTAGCGTCCGGAGCAACTATTCCACGCGATGTGCTTTCACCTTTTTATAACTGGATCGGTCCCTTTTCGCCCGCTTACTATGCAGTTAATGGTATGCTCGACCTGGTTATCGGGGGTAACGGGGTATGGAAGGATATCTTCTATTTACTCTGTATTGGGGCAACAATTGCTGTATTAAGCGTACTTGTCACTTCCCTACGTAAAGAAACTCGGATCTCACGAGAACAAGAGCCCGTGCCAGCAAATGCGTAATTATACAGTTTGCCACTCCGGCTATGCCATTTCAAATTGAGAGCGATATGCAGTTGTGATATGGTAGGAAGTGAAAGAAAGGAGCGGCAATGATTTATGAACATACAAGATGTTATTCTGGGGATTTTAAGCGAAAAACCTCATTCTGGTTACGAGATAAAACGACATTTCGAGGAATACTTCTCATTTTTCTTCGATGCCAGCTATGGCACGATCTATCCTACCCTAAGCAAGATGGAAAAGCTGAATCTGATCACTAAAGAATCTGTGCGACAGGAAGGCAAACCCGACAAAAATGTATTCACCATTACCTCTGCCGGCTTGGATCAGTTCCACGCTTATCTACAATCACCAGCCGAAAAAGAGGTTCTGCGTTCTGACTTTTTTATGCACCTGTATTTTGGGGAAAAGACGGACAAAGAGAACATAGATAATCTGCTTCGGCAAGCATTGATAGAAAAGCAGGCAATGTACGACGATCTGGAACAGAAATTGAACCAGCTAGATCATAAGTTATCCTCCTACCAGAAGTTGTGCATGGAGCTAGGCCTCGTACAATATGATGCCTTTATCAAAAAAATCCAAAGTGTGCTAGAGTCTAAATAAAACCCGCTTTCGAAAGTACACCCTAAAAAAAGAACCAGTATTACATGCACATCTTGTGCTTGTAATACTGGTTCTTTTTTTTAAAATCATATGTGGTATATGGATTATGCTCTATCAAAGCTTGCAATAAGTTCATCAAGAACATCTTTGCTTACCATTTTACCTTTGAAATTAATCAGGTTTTCTGAGCTTCCGGAGAAGATACAAGTTGGCTCATATTTTCTAAGGATAATCTTTTCAGCGTCTACAAAAATTTCGAGCGGGTCTTTTATGTCGATTCCCATTGTTCTACGCAGTTCAATAGGAATTACGATACGTCCCAATTCATCCACTTTTCTTACTATGCCTGTTGCTTTCATCATCGTACATCCTCCCTTGAAGTCACATTTATAATCATTCTTGCTAAAAGCTATGTACGCTTCTATATGATAGTAATGATTACGCTACTACCTAATTCTAAAGTTCTATTCATTTCCTGTCAATTATTTTTCTACATTATGTGATATTATTCGACAAAATTTCGACAATGTATGATATCTGTTGAGCACCAAGATTTGAAGCCGTGTCAGAACACAAAAAAATAGGGGCTTCTCGGGAATGTCGAAATCCGCCCAGAATGTAACCCTACTAGATGACAATTCTACCCTAAAAAACCTTCGTTAATCTATTTGTAAATCTTGTCACTCCGCTTATCCGCAATCACAGTAAGAGGAAATTGTCGAAAACTAGCAAGAACGCTACTCCGTCATTTACCCAGATGTTTAGTAAGTCAAACTTAAATAGGATCTATCATTGGAATAATAATTTCGCTATGAGTAGTGTGTGTATCGAATCCTCATGTAAATACAAGGCTGATGATATCACTGTAGTGTAAATACGATGAATCCGGAAGTCGACTAACGAGGGGCTAGCAAAGAAGTTAATGGAGGGTATTCTAAGTGTTTGATGATTTTTGTCCCCCATTAAGAGAGTAAATAAACTATAGAATTATATAGTTCTCCGATAAAGGTTTCATCAATCTGTTTAATATTGATAATACGTTCCTTGCATAAGCCATTTACAGCAAAAGTTGCTTGAAAGTAACCGTTTAATGGTTCAATGTCTATTTCAATATCCGTTTCTATTTTATCCGAAATATCATAGCCATATAAGACATATATCGCGATATCGTAAGATTTCTTATTCAGAATTAAGGAAAAATAGGAAGATGTCTGCGCTGAGTTTGTCTCAGGAACATAGTCTATTCCGTATAAAACTCCGATAGGGTGATTCGATGCAAAATAACTGTTATAGTTATTATTTTTAAATTGCCCTTTTAACCAGAGAATAACTTCAAAGTCAGTGTCAGCAGGGATGTAAATAGAAACCATTGGCTCTTCGATCAGCAATGGGGTGCTGTTAAGTGTGTAAATGTTGTGTATTTTGAATAAGCTATGCCATAACTTAATGTTAGTACACTGATTGTTAACTATCTCGTTCATATCTTTTCCTTGGTAATTGTCAATAAACACTACATTTTTATTGTATTTCGAAGCAATCCACTGTAATTCAACATAAGCATCAGGGTAAAGATCTCTGCTGATCACAACGAGAGTCTCAATATTTTCTTTGTAAGCCAATAGGGCTGCATCAACAGCATCATAAGCCGACTCAGCGGGAACGACAATTTCACCGTGTATGTTAACGCAAAGATTCCGATTGTCCAATTTGCATTTTCCGTTCACATAGCATACTAATATATCACTTATCCAATCAGGGTCAGCATAGTAAATAGACAAGTGTTTATCGTCCCTATAGTTATTTGCCATTTTCGACAACATGAGTTTTATTTGCTGCAAGTTAGTTAGGTGAGATTTACCAATGAGTTCACATACTTTGGCTGTAATCATGGGCGCGGCAAAGCTGTTCGAGTTGCTGCACTCTTTACCATTCAAATGATGTCTAGCAAAAGCCGTAAATTCTATACCGTCGATGATATCATCATTGAGATAAAACTCCCCTTCGTGCAGTGTGTTGCTTACCTCTCTCTTAACGCCTATAACGTTTGAAAAAGAAGCTGGATATGTAATATAATCATGATTACTTGCGGCACTTACAATAACTAAGCCTTGACCAGCAACCTTGTTTATAACTCTCTGCGTTTCTAATAAATCCGCTGAGCAATGGCTTCCCAAGCTGATATTTACAACTTGGATATCATTTTGAATGCACCATTCTAGTGCACTATACAACTTCTGGATATTTCCCCTTAAGGTATCAGACAATATCTTCAAGCTATACATATAGATTTCCGGATAATAGTGCTTAATTATGCCTGCGCAGATGGTGCCGTGAGTTATTCTTTCGGGACTGTCTATTGTATAAGCGTCTATTGTGAAATCTTCATTGAAGATCAACTGTTGAACAACCGGTTCACCTAGCAAATATTCGTTGATACCATCATCAATCACGGCAATTTTCACTTTAGCTTCGATGTTCATCATCTCCTTTTACAGTTCAACAAAAATAAAACCGCCTCATTGGTCACAAATCCATTGACCCAGGCGGTAGTCATGATTAAAAAAGTGATTAATCATTTAATTAAACAGGTTCTTTTTCCGCAGCATCGAATCCAGACTAACTTGTAGCACACTATTTAAATACATGCTATCTGCTTCGCCATTATTGGAATTCTCAATAAATAACCCGGATTGTGATAGGCTAGTGCTACTACTTAATTTACTCAACGCGTCCAACTGCTCCGCCTTTTTCTTTTTATCTGCCTCTACTTCTTTATTAATCTTCTCCCGCTCGGCAGGTGTTAAATAATCACCAATCACCCAAAAAGTAGCTGTTCCATCCGGATGTATAATGACGCCACTGGCATCACCGGGTTTATCATTAGCGCTGGAAGCAAAATGATCCTGAATAATTGCTTCTACCCTTTTTTGCATTTGTGGATCTGTTGCCGACTGATTCAGTATATTTGGAGCAATGGTTACATTCCCTTTGCCAACGCTACCAGAGTATACACTTTTCACTGCTTCATTGCTCTTTGGTATGGCTTGAACGTTGATTTTAATGTCGAATTTTTTTTCCAATTCCGTCAAAACCGCTTCTGAACTCGATGTCGATAACGCGTCTTGAAATGAAATCTCTGAACTCTTATTTTTCTGGATTACCATTGCAGCCCCCGCACGATTCAGGCTACTGAGTGAAGCTACATTCAACAACTTAAACCAACTCCCTTATTCTTTTTTCCTGTAGAATGCGGCAAACTGTATTATTAATTCGATCTAGGCTGTTGAAGCATCCATTTAATATATCGGTTTCCGGAATTTGTATTTTTAGTTTTTCCTCAATATGTACAAATAGAACCAACAAATCTCGTGGTGAGAACTGCATCGCCTCGCCCAATAAATCTTCATAGAAGTAGTTTTCATTAAGCTTGATCTTGTCCATTCCCATTACGTCGAATAATATTTCGTTTATCTGTTCACGCACTTGATCCAGATCCATAAATATCACCCTTCTTTTATACGATTTGCATATTTTCCTTTAACAATAGAGCTTCACAGCATTCTGCTAATTTCAAAGTGTCTGTCCCATTTAACGAATTAAAAAGAGGAACCTTTGACTCTAGCGATATTTGTGCAATTTTTTCATCAACCAACTTAGAATCAACCGTAAAAAACTTCAATTCTTTATCCTGTTTGCTTCTGCCCGTATCAAATTTATGATTTGACATATTAAAACAATCAATATCAAAACCTAATTTATGCTTTGTTGACACACATATCTTATCGAGAAACTCTCCATTAAAATCATCATAGGTCAAGTTCATAATACCGACATCCGGATGGATTGCACTAGCCGCCTCGAATGCAGTAATACCAAATCTATTGGTAAACAGATTATTATATACCATTGTCCCGCCTGGAATTCCGATAATCATTACATCAGGTCGTTCGTTCAATTCAATATATTTACAGAAGTGATTAAAAAGAAATATTTTATCTATCTCCGCTTCTTTATGATTAAACATAAAATCAGGAAAAGAATGAAATCCCATAATCTCACAATAAGATTTTGTTCCAATTTGACTTACTTTGTACCCTTCTTTCAAGAAATAATCCCTTAGGCTAAGCTGAACATCAAATTTATTGGATTTTTCCATAAGACTCGCCACGCAGATTATCGGAACATTAATATCCAGCAGTATTTTCTCAACGAGTTCTACTTTCGTTCTGTCAATGTCAATTCCAAAAAAACTTGTGAGTTCCACATTATTTTTCAGGCATACCTTCTTTACCATTTCAACTTCATGATCAGCACATCTGTTAAGCAGGACAATATCTTTCCCCATCTCTGCGGCTTTGATAATTGTCGGGAACACCACTTTTTCAAAACTGCATTCAAATTCACAAATCATTAACACATCAAATTCATCATCTGAAAAAGAATCTTTAACTTTTATACCCACATCCTCACCATAATAGCTGTACGCTGCATCTTTTTCATTCAGTCCAAAACCTAAAGGTGCCATTAATGAAACAAGCTCATAGTTGCCCAGTAAATTGGAGAATCTGACGACCGGACCGAAATCTGCATGATATGGATAAACAATTGCTCTTTTTTTCACCATTGTCTCCCCCATTACACTTTTTCTTTATCAAAGTCGTAGCCTAACTCTCTTAGTACGCAATAATCTTTAAACAAACTCTCAGTGTTTTCTTTAACTTTATTGCAGATACTTAATTTTTTGGCAGCAGAAAACTCATTGATATCATCAGCGGCCATTGCACAAGAAGTGCAATATCTAAAGGCCCAGCACTCTTTGCATTCTTTCTCCGTTATTGTTCCAATGTTTAGTATGTTCCGGATATTATCCAATTCAAAGCCTGTATCTATATGCCCAATCCTCATTACACTAGATGCTTCACTAACTCTTTCACAGGGATACAGAGCACCGTCAGCATTCACAAACAATCGTTGTACTCCTGGAACACACGGTCCGGAATGATGGTCTTTTTTTACATCATAGAAAGAGATTCTAAGCCTGTTATGGACATTCTCCTGGATTTGATCAAAGCTTTCCATCACCAGCTTGGATACATCACTTTTCTTAAGCCTACCAAATTTATAAAGAAATAATTTAAAAACTTCGTAATTATACATCTTGATAAAACTGTCATTGATTAAGGACTCACTTTTTTTGTAGCTACTTGCTATATCACTTGCCATAACAGCAAAGTCTTTTACGGTCTCATAGTTTGAAAAAAAGTTTGTGGAACAGCTAAAATCCGAATTTGGATCAATTACTGCATTGAACATCACTTTATTAACATAGTCTGGTGTTTTGTTTTTGATATTTTCAATATTATCCATAATAGTCTGAAAACTACCTTTATTATTTACCGCAAAAACTCGGTTTCTATCATGCGCGACTTCATCGCCATCCAGGCTGATCGTTAAATTAAAATCATTAGAAGATAAGAACTCTAAGGTTTCGTCGGTAATTAAAGTTGCATTTGTAGTAAGGTTAAACGTTAGTTCTTTGCCCGCACTTTGTTCTCTGGCATAAGCAACACAAGCTTTTATTAAGTCCATTTCCAGTAAGGGCTCTCCTCCATAAAATCCAATATTAATAATTGGAGAATCTACGGAGTGCTCAATCAAAAACTTAATTGCTTTCAAAGCAACCTCTTTTTTCATTCTCTTATTGGTATGTACTCTGTGTAAGTAGCTCCCTGAATATGCGCAATAGCTGCACCTTAAATTACAGTTTTGCGTGACCTGCAAAGTTATCGAGCCAACACTTCTGCTTAAATTGTGCTGCAAAGAGTCGCTCATGGGATGAATCATCTCAAAATCCTGTTTCTCCGCCAAAAAACCGGAATCAAATAAGTTTTGAATCTCCGGTTCCACTTGTTCAAAGTTTGAATTTCTATAGTTCAACAAAGCCTGATAGGATCTTTCATTTAATTTAAGAAATGTATTTGCATTCGCATCGAACATATATTTTCCCGTTACCGTTTCAAATAAATGAAATACTGGCACCTGAACTCCCCCCCACTCTAAAAGTGAAGCAGGACAGCTTTTTTAATAAAGCCATTTAGCCATCCTGCTCTTAGCTATACTTAAGATTGCACTTACTACCCGATTCCAATAGCCGTCATCTTCATGGAGTTACCAGTATAGGTTACTTGTTTCATGGCTGCTTTGTTTGATCCGCTGGCATTGCAGGTACATGCATAACAAGGACATGCACTGCAAGCTGCATATGCCTCTAACGTTTCATAATTTGCATTTGTTCTTTTTACAAGTTGTTTCATATGCCTATTCCTCCTTTCAAATCGTATTTATCTAAATATCAATATTTGATATTTAAATCACTCGAAGGGTAAACCATTAAACGAATTGATGCTGTTGTGTGATGAGCCGATACCTTTCATTTGTATAAGACAACTTCTCATGAAGTCCAATAGCGGATACCTGACCTTTTTCTAAAAAGATTACTCTATCCACATGCTTCAGAATTTCCGGCCTATGACTGACTATAATCACTGTATTGTTACTGAGTGCTGTATCTAATAGATGGTTGATGGCTTGTTCAGAGTGAAGATCAAGGTTGGAGGTCGCTTCATCAAAAATCACCATAGGCCTGCTTTTTACTAATGCTCTGGCTATCGCGATTTTTTGTTTTTGTCCACCGGACAACTTGTTCCCATTAGAACCTACGACATAATCCTCAAACCGGATTGTATCCTTCTCTAATAATTGGGTAGCCTCAATAGCCTGTCTATACTGCTCCTCATGGTTTTCACTGTAAAGTTTTATGTTATTTTCGATGGTTGTGTCAAAAAGATATATCTCTTGACTAACAGTCGAAATTAATTCCCGATATTCATTCAAATTAATAGCCTTAATATCCACTCCATCAAATAAAATTTGTCCTGTAAGTGGTTCGTAAAACCTCTGGATTAAATTTAGGATTGTAGACTTCCCCGAACCATTCATTCCTACAATGGCCACTTTCTCATGGCTGCCAATCGTGAAATTCACATTTGACAAGATCAGTTCAGTATCATAAGCAAAGCTTACATTCTCAAACTGAATGCTCCCAAAAGGGTTGAGTAGCTTCACATCATAGTTGGCGGATTCTACATCACAAGCTTCGATTTCTTCCTCGAGCAATGAATAATACCTTCGGGCAGAAGGCATTATCCCCGACAATAAGTATCCAATATTCAACATCGATGAGATAGGAGTGGTCACATAAGTGCTATAAGTAATAAATGCAAATATACTTCCTACCGAAAGCTTTGAATCTAATATCATCGTCGATCCAGAAGCATATATAAGAAGAACTAGTCCTCCAATTAGAAATCTCTCCACAGTAATCCGCCAATTATCCAATAAACTGATTCCCATATGGGAGGTTATTACTTGATTCTGCTTGTCTGCAAATTCTTTTTCTTTGAAAATGAATAAATTAAAAAGCCTTGTTTCCTTCACACCGTTCAAACTATCCTCAAACCAATGCGAATATTCTCCATCCTTCGTGATGTATTTTTCCGCAAGAGACTTTCTTTTTTTAGCAAACGATTTCAAAATTAAATATTCTATAGGGATTAAAATAAGCACAATGAGTGTAAGTTCCCAACTTATGATAAAAAGTCCAATAACTCCTCCTACCAAACTAAAACACTGACTAACAATAAAAAGCATACTACCATCCGTTATTTGCGAAATATTTGATATATCGGTGCTAACGCGATTTAAAATTTCACTGGAGTTTTTATCAGTGAAATATTTCACTTTCACTTTCATAAGTCGATTAAATGCAGCTTTATGCAACGAGTAGATAATATTTGAAGCTATTTTTATTCTTCGTTTTTCTTTGAGCAAATCTAAAAAGCTACTGAACATTGACAAAAGAAAGATGTAAATTGCCGTTAAAATAATGGTTCTAACATCTGATTTCATAAATCCTTCATCAATAATAATTTTGTTGAACATCGGCAAAATGGAACTAATCAAAGTAGAAAATATTAAGAGCAGAAAAATAAAACATAAATTCTTTTTATGCGGTTTGAATAATCCGATAAGTTTTTTAAGGGTATTCTTATCATTCATAGAATATTTCCTCTTCTAGTTTCAAACTTCGGTTTGACATTGATAACGCTATCAATATATCATATAAAAGAATATTTGGGGTAATTTGGTAGCTAATGGTTGAAATAGGAGGCTGAATGACGGTTTGTGTCAGGTTTTGGTATCTCTGAAGATTAACAAATTTAATTATGGGGGGAATGACTTTGTTACACATAGCCGTATGCGATGACGAGGAAAAGGAACACGAGTTGCTAAAGGAATATCTCCCAAGACTTATGCAAAGCACGGCTTACCCTTTCGAGACCCAATATTTTACTTGTGGTGAGGAATTGCTTCACTATTATAATCAACAGAGTAGTTATCCTTTTCATATACTTCTAATGGATATTGAACTGAGAGGATTAAATGGAATCGAGGTTGCAAAAAAAATCCGTGCACTTCCGGATCGGGAGGTTCAAATTATTTTTTTGACTAACTATCCGCAGTACGTAATGAACAGCTTTGATGTGCAACCCTTCCATTATTTGATTAAACCGGTAGATTATGAGTGTTTTGAGGCAAAGATAATAAAGCTATGTAACTATATCATTTCTTCTGTAAATAGGTTTCTAATGATTAAAACTGAAGATGGACATATGGTGATCAGAACTTCTGACATTATTGCGATTGTTAAAATCAAACATTCCTTGGCTAAAAACCGGCTAAAGATCATTACCTCAATGCAGCATTACATAATTTCAGGTACAATTTCAGAATATATAAGTAAACTAAACCGTCCGTTTATGCTTATTCATCGTTCCGTTATTGTTAATCTTGAACATGTCCATAAGTTTACAGCTACTTCCGTAGTCATGACCAATCAAGAGCAGTTTCCTATTGGCCGTACTCAGGCAAAAGAGGTTAAAGAAGCCTACGCCTATTATATGATTGCACAATTCAAAGAACGAGGATGACGACTCTTTATCTATCAATGGTCATCATGATGTTGCTTATTCTGCTAATCAGAGAAACCATCCTTTTATTCGGTAAAATTAATGAAAATACCAAACTAACTAAAGAAAATCTGCAATTACATAAACAGATGGATTATCAACACAACAGCTATGAAAAAACCGCACATTCCCTTACAAGCATCAAACAAGTTATCCATGATACGAACAAGCAATTGGTATATGTCCGGACTTGTATTCAGAACAATGAGATTCAGGAATCTATCCATCATATTAATTCAATGCTCGGTCAAATTCATCAGCCTTCTCTAAAACTATCAACAGGTAATTTGGTAATTGATTCTTTAATTGGTAACGCGCTAAATATTGCTTGTGAACATAAAATTGCTATGAATTATGATATTCATATACATGCCGAAGCTATTGATATTGACCGGTTTGACTTATGTACCGTGATCGGGAACGTGCTGGATAATGCGCTAAACGCCGCTGCAAGAGTTCCAAAAAAAGAAGATAGATTTATTCAGCTGCTAATTTTCACTACCGATACTTCATTGTTTATCCAAGTCACCAACTCACGGAACAATTCTAGCAGTATAGTGCAGCATAATTTTAAAGAGAATCCCGCTTTTCACGGATTCGGCTTAACAAATATTCAAAGTGTCACCGAAAAATACGGAGGTCATCTGGTTACTAACGCTCAAAATAATGAATTCGAAACGATCATTGTACTGCCTTTTTTAAACATACTTTCAGCAGATACGCCAATCCTGACCGAATTAGAAAGGCAGTGAATAAACTATTTCCCTAGCAAGCTACAGCGACCGCTCCCCCAAACATCAGATTGAAGGGGAGCAGGCCCGCCGCAATCTTTACGAAGTAATCTCAAACAATCTCGCTGTTTTTCCTGGTGGGAGCGCCACCGTCAAAACTCCTGCTGATTTATCCCAAATCCAGGTTGAGCTATGCTGCTGAGGATAGGCACAGGCGATCGCTGGTTCAAGTCCCTTCAGCTCTTCTATCGGCAATTGGACATTTGCAGCTTCTCCGTCAATCCGCCATACCGCGACATACCGTCGTTCGCCGCGCCGCAGGCCAAGGCTGACCCATTCGCCCTCACTGTCCGGCAGGCCGAGCGGCCAGAAAGGTGTGGCGTGTGGGATATCACTGCGAATGGTTTTGTAATAATCCAGCGCTTCTTTAACTAGACTTCTGCGGTGAGGTTCAAGCTCCGCCAAATGACCGCTCTGGTGTACACGAAGCAACAACGCATTAACCATATTGAAGATGACTTCCTCATCGTCCCCCTCGCGCAGCGGATAAGACCAAACTGCGGACTGCTCCGGTGTCAGTGCTGCCGGAGAACCTGCGGCAATCGCCGCATACTGTACATAATCCTCCTGGTCGCTGGTAGACTGGATGCTGTGTCGGCTAAGCATCGCATAATCCATGCGCATTCCCCCGCTGGAACAGTTCTCGATAACAAGCTTCGGATAACGAACAAAGATGCTGTCCAACCAAGCCAGATAAGCGCGGTTATGCTGTAGCAGCCCATCTCCGAAGCTGTCCGCATCCGTTTCTGTCCCAATGCCTGCATTGATGTTGTAATCCATTTTAATGTATCCTACACCGTACTGCTCAACCAGACGCGCAATAACACCGTTTGCATGATCAATGACTTTCGGGTTGCGGTAATCTAGCTGATAGCGGCTACGGTCCTTAACCCTTTTACCATGCCGCATGAAAAACCAGCTGTCATCAGTCTCCGCAAGCTTCGGGCTGTTGATGCCCATAACCTCCAGCTCAAGCCATAGTCCGGGAATCATCCCTTTGCTGCGGATATAGTCGAGCACATATTTAATCCCTTCCGGAAACCGATCGCTGGAAGGCTCCCACTGGCCTACGCCATCCCACCACTCTCCGGGTGCATACCAGCCAGCATCAATACAGAAATATTCACAACCTACTTCTGCGGCAGCATCAATTAAAGGCAGTAGTTTCTCAGTCGTTGGGCTTCCCCATAGGCAATTCATATAGTCATTAAAAATAATCCGCAGCAGCTCATTATCCTCATTAGGTCTGCGGATCATCCGGCGATATACCGTAAGCTGTTCTGCCGCGCCCTGAAATCCTCCCTGCACAGCACCTACAGCTGCTGGCACCGAAGTAAACTCTTCACCGGGAGCTAGCTTCAGCCACCAATGGTTGTCATGTTCTGTAGGTCCGCTGACCAGCAGTGTAAGCTGATCGTATTGATCCGTCAGCTCCCAATGCCAAGAGCCGTTATGCTCAATCTGCCAGAACAAGCTTGTCCCGCTCTCCTTATTATGCAAAACCGCCATCGGCAGAAGTTCCGCTGCTGACCAAGAGCCTGTATTGCTTGCGGCAATTCGTTTGGAGCCACGGTCTGCCAAATGATACATCCCAAGCTCAGGCAGGCGGTAAGTCCGCCACTGAAGTTCACTCTGCCATCCGCTGTGGGCAAGGGTTACTTCAATCTTATCATTGCGCTCCCCGCCCCCCTCTTTGTCTACACCTGTAAGAGCAAAGGAGGAGATGTATTCCACTGCCACCTCAGCTTCTCCAGCATTCTTTAGCACTGTCCAGCTTCGAACGATTTGCACGCCCTTGTAGAACTGAAAATGCTGCACTGCCTGGATTCTTGTAATCGGATCAGCCAAGCTAAGCTCCAATTTACGCCCGAGTGCATTCACTGTATCGCTGTGTCCCGCATATACCATCCGAAGACCCGGATAGGATGCTCGGTGTGTGCGCCCGTGATATTCGGCGCGGTCTTCGCCCGATAATTGCAGCTCCAGCAGCCGGAAGCCTTGCTTGTTCTTATCCGCTATGGCTGCTTCCAAAGGTGCCGCGCCAAAATGCAATAGCCGAACATCCTGATCTTCGGTAACTTCAATCGTAAGATATAGTCCATTCTCAATGATTTCAATCATTTTGCTATTCATAATAATGTACCTCCTGACTTTATCTCAGTATCTTCTTATGATTATATAACATATAAAAAAGGGACGGTTCTCCAGTAAGTGAATCTTACCTTGGAGCCCGCCCCCTGATCTGAACCTAGTTATTCTGCCGATCCGAATTGAATCCAAGCTTTTTGAATTTCATCGATGGCTTGATCCTTAGTTTTGCTGCCGCCGATGTAAGCCTGCATGAGCTCACCAAATTTTTGGTGGAAGGTATCCAGAGAGTAGTTCACGGACAGGTCACCGGATTTCTCTGTCTTGAGGATCTCTTCCATTTCTTTTGGCATTTGCAGGTCAGGCATTGGAGCATCCTTAATTGGAGGAATAACCTTAGCTACTGTTGAGAACCAGTTCTTACCGTATTCAGAAGTATACAGCCAGTTGAAGAACTCAATAGTCTCACCAGCTACAGCAGAATCCTTATTGATACGCAGGGCCTGATCCGCACCCGTAATGATCTGGGACTGTTCAGCCTTGTCGCTGACTGGGTAACCCATAATGCCCAGGTCGAAGTCAGGTGTGATTTTCTTAATGGCTTCTTCATCCCATGCGCCTTTACCCGTCATGAACGCTGTTTTGCCGGATGCAAAGTCGCTGACTTCAGCATTGCTGTCCCGTTCAAGCGGTTTGTCTGTGCCATGTTTAACAGTAGTATCAACGAAGCTGAAGAAGTTATTGTACAGCACCGGGTGATCCTTGATAGTGGTTTTTCCAGCGATAAAGTCATTTACAAGTGTCTTAGCATCCGTACCCGCATCTTGGGCTGCCGCATCTACGAAGTGTTGGAAGATATGTTTCCATACCCACCACTCTTTATAGGCGTTGGCAAAAGGAGTAATGCCCTTAGCTTCAAGCTTAGTAATCGCATCGTCCATTTGGGCTGTTGTCTTAGGAACTTCTGTAATCCCCGCATCAGCCAACAGTTTCTTATTGTACATCAGGACAAATAGATTTCCTTTTACCGGAAGACCGAGTACTTTACCGTCCGAAGAACTCATGTTAGAACGCACTGCATCGGTCATCGCTGCAGCCAGTGGCTCATTAGTTAAGTCAGCACTATACTCCGCAAAAGTATCAATATCTCCGCCCGCTGTAGTCTGGAATACGTCAGGTGTACTTCCCGCAGCAATCTTCGATTTGAGCACCGTATTGTAGTCAGCCTGCATAATCTCCAGATTAATCGTCACATTCGGTTTAACTTTCTTGTACTCGGCAATATAAGCGTTAAAAGCATCAGTGTACTCGGGTGATGCGGTGAACATATTAATCGTGACCGGCTTGCCAGAATCTGTGGCAGGAGTATTCCCTGTTCCGCTATTGTTAGCGGCATTGTTGTTTCCGCCGCAACCCGCCAGTAATCCGCCGACGAGCAGCAGACTCGCAGATAAAGCCATAAATCTTTTTAACATGATGTTGCCCCCTTTTCTCATGCATCTAGTGGTCTTGAGACAATTCTAAAGAAAAAGAAAAAGGATAAGAATGCACATAAGTGAACTTATTAGGGTAAAAAAGTGTGCTCATGTAACCGCTTCACTACTCCCCGTTCAATAGCAGAACCCGATATTCAGAAGGTGAACAGTCATAATAATTCCGGAACGCCTTGCTGAAATAATTTTTGTCCTTGTACCCCAACATCTCGGAAATGTCTTGGATTTTCAAATCGGGGGTGGATAGCAGCTCCTTTGCCTTATCCATTCTTACCTTTTGTACATACTCATGTATGCCATAACCATATTGCCCTTTAAAAAGTTTCATCAAGTATTCTCTGCTCAGGAAATATTTATCCGTGAACATCGATATTTTAATATTCTCAAAATAGTGATTATCAATGTATGCTTTAATATTTTCCAGTACGCTGGGGCGATTGCCAGCAAGGCTTTTGCTGATTTCATTGCCATAGCAATCTAGAATTCCGCTCAGCACCCGCTCAAATTCGCCAAAGGAAGCAAAATCGCTCACGATGCCTAGCCCACGCAATCCTTTATCTTTACCGCCGCGAATACGTTCGGGGACCGCATCCAGCTCCGTCGCAATATCGTTCAGTAAAATAATAAATTCCTCTATCTGCCGGTCAGCCTCGCCCAGATTAAAACGTCCGGAAGCCTCCCATTTCTTTGTGAATTCGCTTAAAATACTTTTGGCATGATTGATGTTCCCGCTCTCCAGTGCGTTGCGAATCAAGGGCATACGTCCCGTCAAGGAGGGATTATCTTTCCCCTGGGAAGTATCGTTGCTGCTATTTGTGACAATCGCTCCCTTCAGCGTCAGGAGGTCAATCCCGTCGAGAGAGGCTTTGGCAGTCTCATAGGATTGAGCAAGCGCCATGATATCACCATAGGGCTGTCCAATTCCTCCGGCAACAACAATTCCGAATAGCTCCTTCAGCGTCGAGACTAACTTCTTCATATGATGTAAAGAGCGGAAAGTTGCGTCCTCCTCATAGCCGCCTTTCATCGTGAAGATGGCGATAAACTCGCGTTCTCCCTTATGGCTGGCGAAGCTGAAGGCCTGAAAATGCTCATCGCTATTCTCATTAATCACATTTGTGACGGCAAAATGCAGCAAATCCCGGTCCTCATGGAAGCGATTACGACGCACTTGTTCCAAATTGAGCACCCGCAGTACACCCGCAGCAAAATAGTTTCCGGCCGTATCGGCGCCGATCAACGGCAGAAAAGCCTCGTTGGACTGATTTTTGAAGCTGCGCTCAATGATCGACAGATAGATTTTCTCCTTTAGCTTCGGCAGAGACATGTTGAGCGTAATGTTCCTGTTGATGAACTCGCTTTCTTTCTTGCGTTTAGCCTCCAGCACATCGATAGCTTTACGCAGGGCCGCATTCAAATCCCCCCGGTTGACCGGCTTCAGCAAATAATCAACTACCTTAGAACGGATAGCCTGGCGGGTATATTCAAAATCATTGTAGCCGCTGATTACAATCGTCAGCAGTTCCGGGAACTCCTTCTCCACGATCTGCAACAGCTCACTTCCGTTCAGCTCCGGCATCTTCATGTCGACCAATACGAGGTCGATCTTTTGCTCACGCAGCATGGCTAGGCCCATATTTCCATCCGTAGCCTCCAGTACCTGATCGACACCTAGTCCTTTCCAGTCTCCCAGGATGTTGATCGCCTCACGCAACGGTTCCTCATCATCTATAATCAGTACTTTATACATGGTTAATCCCTCCCCGCGGTAACCGCATGTCCATCTTTGTTCCGCCAGCATCACTGGTAATGGCCAAACCCGCAGCCTCACCATACAGAAGCTTCAGCCGCGTGTTCAAATTTTTCAGTCCAATGCTTTCCGTGTCACTTTCGGCAGCGTTTTCTCCGCCCTGATCCTCCCACTGGATTTGAAGAGAATTTCTCACTTGCTCCAACCGCTCCCCGCTAAAACCCGGCCCATCATCCGTCACTGAAATAACAGTATGGCTGGGCGTCACATGCGCTTCAATAGTAATTGTGATCGTTGTGGATACTTTTTCCAGCGCATGCTTGATGCAATTTTCTACCAAGGTCTGAATGGACAGCTTCGGAATCTCCAGCTCCAGTAAATCGTCTTCCCACTGGTAGGCCACCTGCATCCTGTTTCCAAAACGAGCCTTCTGCAACGCTAAATAACGCTCAATATGCTTTAATTCCTCTCTGGCATGGACCACATCTTTACCGCTAATGCAGTATCTCAGCGTCATAGCAAGATTATCGACCATATCGACAATATCATCATTGTTGTTTTTCAGCGCCTTGGTGGAAATGGCTTGCAGAGCATTATATAAGAAATGCGGATTGATCTCAGCTTCCAGTGCTTTGAGTACAGCATTTTTCTCGACAATTTTCATTTTATACCGTTCATTGATCAGCTCATTCGTCTTTTCCACCATCTTATTGAAGTGGCGAGACAGATAGGCAATTTCATCCTTTCCTTCAACCTGTGCTTCAGCGTCAAAGCTGCCTGTACTGAACCGCTTCATCTGCAGCGACAGATTCTTTAGCGGGTTCGTTATTTTGTTCGAAATAAAGCTGACCAAGATGACCGAAACGATTAAAAATAACAGTCCTATGAAATAGTTCAATTTGCGTGTTGTCGTGGCCGCTTCATAAATTTCTTTGTAGGGAATCGGCTTAATCAGCTTCCAGCCTTCTTTTTTGCTGATGTCATAAATCACTAGATACTTCTCTTCTTTATCCGACCACGTCACGCGTCCTCCTGAGGCTGGTGTCAGCTCCTTAAGCAGTCCCTCTTGTTCGCTCTGTTGATAAAACCCGGAGTCATCCACCACAAAAGGTTCATTATCGGGACTGACGTACATTAGGTGCTGCCCTTTACTGAAGGGAATATCCTTCATAATCTCGTCCGTAACCGAGGAGTTGAAATAAAGGGAGAGCACCGCCTGTGGTTCCCTGGAAACTATAGAGCGCAGCAATCGATGGTAGCCCATGAAGCTTTTATCCTTATTTATAGGGTAGTCGGAGCTATTGATCATCGAGGATTGGTTTTTTACAAAAGACTGGTAAGAACGGTTAAACGGGCTGGCCAGCGCTTTTTTATACCAGGAAAGATTCTCAATCGACGGATGCTCGGCGACCCGCACGGTAATATTGTAGTTCTCTTTGGTGACATAATAATACTTGTGCTCCTTGATCACATACAGGTAGATTGCTTCCAGATCATTGCGGGAGAAGTACAGGTTCTTCAAGTAGTCCTCCACATACATCTTCGAGGCATAATCCTCTGATTCATGCAAAATCGCATAGGTGATCTCGTCATACGATATTTGCGGCAGGGATAATTGCTCGATGCCGTCCAAATAACTCTCCAGATTCCGGCCGACAAGCAACAGATTGTTGCTCGTACTGGCGATGCTGTTATCCACCGATTCTTTTCGCAGCATGCCGTATGAAATGAACGTCAGTGAGGTCACCACCAAAACAATGATGATTGTAAACAGCAAAATAAGCTTGTTCGCCAACCTGCGTGAGACAAGCTCCAGCACGGGTTCAAACCGCTTTATGATCCATTTTTTAATAATGACCGGCAACCTCCCCCACGATTTACAAGCTTAATTATAAATATTTCAGTTCACCTTTTTACCCCTAACTGTACTCTTAAATCCATTTTTGAGTATAGGGTACTGCTCTATAATACACAATATAGACTAACCGGAATGGTTATGTGTGGCAAGCCTAGTCGATATTACCACCCAACAAATCAAGAAGAGGTGCATCCATGTTAAAATCACTCGGCAAAAGATGGCGCGAGAAAACAGAATTCGGATTATTCACTCTCCCAGTCCTAATCTGTATCGCTGTAGCATTCTACATTCCGTTTGCCATGACTATCCGCTATTCGATGACCAAATGGAACGGAATTTCGAAACACCCTAAGTTTGTCGGACTTGATAATTTCAAACAAATCTTTATGGGCGACACCAACTTCGCCAATTCAGCCTGGTTCACCATAAAGTATGCGATTCTGTACATTGTTCTCGTTAACGTGCTGGCCATCTTGCTCGCATTAGTTCTGGACATGAAGCTGAAGAGCACCCCTTGGCTGAGAGCCGCTTTCTTTATTCCTTATATCCTCAGTCTTGTCATTGTCGGTTTTATCTGGAAATTTATCTTTATGCAAGGTTTCAACTCACTCGGAGAAAGTACAGGCTGGTCCATATTTGGTCTAAGCTGGCTAGGGACGCCGGGACTTGCTTTCGTCTCTATACTGGCCGTCTCCATCTGGCAGTCGATTGGTTTTTATCTGGTCATTTATATTGCCGGTCTGCAATCTGTACCTGAGGATCTCAAAGAAGCAGCCACAGTTGATGGCGCTGGTCCCATGAGAAAATTCTTCAGTATTACGCTGCCGCTGCTCGCTCCATCCATTACGATTTCTGTGTTCATGGCACTGACCAATTCGATCAAGGTGTTCGATGTCATCCTGTCCTTAACCGGGGGCGGACCTGGCGGAACTACCTACAGTATCGCTTACGATATCTACCGGGATACCTTCCAGAACAATCTCTATGGATACGGTACAGCGAAAGCGCTTATCTTGTTCCTGGCCGTCTTGGTGGTAACCATTCTCCAGTTAGCATTCTTCAAACGAAGAGAGGTTGAGGCATAATGAATACAAACCGCAAAGCAGGCCGAATCATTTTAGAGGTTGTTATGGTCATCCTCTCTCTTCTGTTTCTATATCCGCTATTTCTGACGATTATCAACTCGTTAAAAAGCTTTAGCGAAGTCATGACGGATGTCATCGCCCTGCCGAAACATCTGGTATTCGGTAACTATTCCTACGTATGGAAGTTTATCAACTATCCGAAACTGTTTCTGAACAACTTTGTCATTACCGGTGTAGGTCTTCTGGGTATTGTGTTCATTTCATCCATAGCAGCCTACAAGCTGGCACGGACGAAATCCAGACTGAGCGGGGTGATTTATTTCCTCTGCATTATGCCGATGCTGATCCCGTTCCAATCGATCATGCTGACCGTTCTGCAAACCGCTAAGACGTTAAATCTCTCTGAGAGTACTTGGGGACTTGGGTTGTTATATTGGGGTTTCGGTGCTCCACTCGCCGTGTTTATCTACCATGGATTCGTCAAAGGGATTCCGGTTGAAATTGATGAGAGTGCCACGATTGATGGAGCTTCCGGCTTCCGCCTGTTCTTCAGTGTCATCTTCCCACTGCTGAAATCGGTCACAACAACCATTGTCATTATCGACGTAATGTGGATCTGGAATGACTTCCTGCTCCCGCTGCTCATGGTCAACGGCTCCCCAGATACCAAAACGCTGACACTGGCTGCCTACACCTTCGTGGGCCAATATACCTCAGATTGGCAATATGCGATGACAGCTATGGTCATGGCGGTGTTGCCATCGATCGTAGTATTCATCTTCTTGCAAAAGTACATCGTTAAGGGTGTTGTTGCGGGGGCGGTGAAGGGCTGATTATCTAATTCCAAACTTAGCTTCAGCATAAAAAGGGGGGGATCCATATGGATCTCCCCCTTTATGCAGACGTTCCAATACTCTGCATACTGTTGCGGTCTGCTCTTGATACAGACGTTCCAATACTAACTAGTAGTTTAACTGTATTTTGTACAACTATAACTCTGTAACTCGCTCGGCCGATGGATATAGCTGTATTTCGTACAACTATTCTATTGATTTATTGCCCTCTAGGGCGATTCTCTAGTTTTTAGTTGCATAAAATACACTTAAAAGCAGAATGGTCCGTTTTACATATAAAATAGGTGTATAGAATGCAGTTATTTCACAATTACAGCGATGATACTTCATGGGTACTCCATAGATATTCCATGCGCCACATCATACGTACTTCTTGCCACCCCATATGGACTACATAGGCACTCCATAGGCACTCCATAGGTAATATATACACCACATCATACATACTCCATACATACTCATACGTATACACCATACATACTCCATACGTACCCCATACGTACTTCATGCCACCCCATATGGACTCCACAGTTACTCCATAAGTACTCCACACATTTCGCATTCCAACGGGATCGGGCGTGATCCGTGAATAGTTAATCAGAGTTTGTATTTATTAAAGCTGCTTTTCCGTGACCCTGCCGTTAGCGTCTATGTTGGCATTAAAAGATAGGGTGTTCAACAGCTTAATCGTTTTCCTATTGTAGGAATCATCCATAAAATTAGGCTGTCCGCCAATGATTTTGACAGGTGTAATCTTGCTGGTGATCTTGGAGTCCTTAATCTCAACATTCAACAGCATAGAATTAAGTGTTTTTTCCCCACCACGTGTGGAGCGATTAAACACAAAATTCCCAAGTGAATAATAAATGGGCTTGTGCTTATAGTATTCGATGCCCATAAGGCAGTGACTGTGTGCGCCAAGAATTAAATCCGCCCCGCTATCAATCATCTGTTTAGCTAGTGTGCGTGCGTACTTTTCAGGAAAATCCTTAAACTCTTCATTCCAGTGAATATATACGATCGTATAATCATTCTCCTTGGACATCTTCTGAATGGCGCTAAGCATAGGCTGCGAGGTGTAAGCTGAAGCGGCTCCCGGTTTGTTTTTGCCGGCATACCACGATGGATTTGAAAGCACACGGCTAACGCCAAGGATGGCGATCTTTTTCCCTTTTACCGTCTTAGTATAAGGCTTAAACGCTTCGTCTTCATCCTTGCCAGCGCCTGTATGGCCAATCTTGTTTCGATCCAAATGGATCAGCGTGTCGAGCATAGCGTCTTTTCCATAATCCAAAATATGATTATTCGCCAAGGACACTCCATCAATCCCTGCATAGGTTAAGCCGCCTAACGTTGCTGGTTTGGATCTGAAGGCAAAGGTTTTCTCTGCCGCTTTCCCTCGGATAGACACAGGCGTCTCCAGATTGGCGAAGGCGATGTCAGCCTTTTGCAGCGTAGGTGCGACCTTTACAAACGGAAAGTTCACCCCATATTTAGCAATCTGATCGCCAACAAAACCGTCCAAAAGGATATCCCCCGCAAAAGCAAGCTTTATAGGATCTGAAGATAGTGAAGCTGCACTGGAAGCAGATGTCACCGGAACTATTAGTGTTAACATAAGTGTAATGAGTGCTATTCTACGCAAAACCTTCGATCCTAATCTCAAAAAATACAGCCTCCTCTCATCTTTTGTTAGCTATGATCCTAGCATACTGGAAAGAGGTTACTAAATTAAGAGTAGAAAGACCTGTTATTCCTTTGCTTTTTTCAGAACGGCTCTAAAACAATTTAATCCACCCCACGCATCCGTATGCACAGCATCCGCAGGCAACTCAAAATCTGTCTCCCCCCAATACTGAAATCCAGTTTGCAGCAGCAGGTCATTCATAAGACTCAGATTTACCGTCGGATAATCAAATGTCAATACCAATAATCCTTCTTCGTTCAACGTCCGGTGAAATTCCCGTAAAGTACCCACCGTATCCTCAAAGCTCAAATGCTCCAATACCGATATGCAAAAAACAGTGTCAAAGCTCTCATCCTCATATGGCAGATCCGTCAGATTGGCTTGAGCCAAATGCAGGTTGTTTGTTCTTCTAGCGATAACCTGCTTTGCCGCTTTTTCCCCAATCTCATTTTCAATACATTCTTGGATAGCTTTTGGGTAAATAACCCTACTGTCCATATCGCAGGCATAGACCTCTGCACAAACCCCTGCCAAATAAAACTTCAAGGGATGAGGAATCCCACAGGCTGCATCCAGTACAACACCATGCGGAGAAATAAAGTTAATACACCACTCATATTCAAAGGGACGGCTCCACCATGATTCCGGCAGATCATAAATTAACTTCTCACGACGTGCATCTGAATTTACGAAAAAACGCGAGACAAAGGGATGGGTTGGCATGGCCAGGACTCCTTTTTCAACGGAATTTTAGGTAGTGAGAGTATATTCATGATTTGCTGATTCATTCCATAACCTTACATTGAACGAGACAAACCCAAAAAAACGGCTGCTCCCTTAGGAACAGACCGTCTTTAAATATAACTGTATAAACCTTATGCGTAGAAAGAAAGAGGTTTGGCCTCAATTCCATGTCTCTCGATCAACTTATCAAGTAACGCAGACCATTCTGCATCGACCGTACATTGCTCAGGGTGGGCCTCGAACCAAGCAACCGACTGCTTAATCCCTTCGGAGAAAGGCACAGTAGCCTGGAAGTCAGGTACGAAACGTTTGATTTTGCTATTATCAAAAACACTGCTTACCGCTTGATCACCGATCAAGCCATCCGCTGTCCCTGGAGGGGAAAAGGCTGTGATAAAGTCTGTGGAGATATGCACCACTTTAGGTTCCACACCTACCGCTTGTCCGATGGCCGCATAGATCTGATTCCAATTTAATACCTCGTCGGAAGTTATATGAATGGCCTCACCTATCGCTTCCGGATGTCCAAGCAATCCAACGAAACCTTTGGCAAAATCCGAATTATGCGTCAGTGTCCACAAAGAGGTTCCATCTCCATGTATGACTAAAGGTAAGCCGCGGCGGATACGATCGATCAGTGACCAAGGATGCTGGCCACTCGTGAGTGCCGCAGGGATGGCTGTATTTCCATAGGTATGGGAAGGACGAACAATCGTAACCGGGAATCCGTTCGCCTTGTAAGCTTCCATCAACAGCTGCTCACACGCAATTTTATTCCTCGAATACTCCCAATAAGGGTTCTCCAGCGGTGTCTCTTCTGTAATTACATAATTACGCTGCGGCTTCTGATAAGCAGAGGCTGAGCTGATGAAAATGTACTGCTTCGTTTTACCTGTGAACAGGTCAATGTCTGCCTGCACATGTTCCGGTGTAAAAGCAATCCAGTCTACCACTACGTCAAATTCGTAATCTCGTAATACTAATGCGGCTTCTGCCGGATTACGAATGTCTCCTTTAATTACTTTTGCACCTTCTGGAACGAATTCATCCCGCTGTCCTCTGTTGAACAAATGCAGCTCGATTCCTTGAGCTACAGCCAACGGGGATACAGACTGACTAATTAATCCCGTACCTCCAATAAATAAGACCTTCATTTTGCACGCTCCTTATAGTGAATCCGGCTCGTTATTTACTGGTTAACATAATCTCGCCATACGTGCTTCGGCTGCCAATTCAGCAGCTTTTTGGCCTTCTCATTACTGAGTAGCGACTCGTGACCCTCCAGCGGCTGGCGGAAATCCGTCACCTCTGGATAACGTGCGGCCATTAGCTCTCTGCTAGGAACAGCCATGCTGGTCTCATCTGCACATATATTAAGAGCAACCGCGCCCAATCCATCCGTTTCGATTGCCAATTGGCAAGCTGTTGCTACATCCCGTGTATCAATATAACTCCATAGAATCCGATCGCGCTGCGCTGGATCATGAATGAAGGAAGGGAAACGTTCATATGCCGATGGATCAATAACATTTCCGATTCTTAGGGAAACGACCTGTATACCCTTTCTGCGATAGAACATCTCAGCGGTTTGCTCATTCACAACCTTAGACAGACCGTAGCTGTCTTCAGGCAACTGTGGATGCTCCTCATCCATAGGCACATACTTCGGCCCCAAAGGATTAACCGCAAAACAGATTCCGTAAGAGGATTCACTGGAAGCAATCACTGCTTTTCGAATCCCGAGACCCGCCGCAGCCTCCAAAATGTTATAGGTAGATACTACATTATTTTGAAAGGTGACCTCACTCGTCTTTATATTTGCAGCTGGAATCGCAGCCAAATGTACAACTGCATCAGCGCCTGCAAGCACACCATACACTTCACCCAAATTATTCAAATCAGCAATCATCGTTGGGCACAAAGAATCTGCGGATTTTTGCGTATCTACATTCACAACCTCATACCCTTGCTCTACAAAATGCCGGACCACCCATCTGCCCAACATCCCACTGCCGCCTGTAATAACTACTTTCGTCATGAGTGTGTCTCCTTTTTTATGAAACTAACATCTACTCCAGAATCTCCTCAATCTTCTTCAAAATCTCTTCCGAAAGCTCAATACCTGAAGCCTTAACATTCTCTTCGACCTGCTCTGGACGGCTGGCACCCACCAGCGCACTAGCTACATTAGGTTGACGCAAAATCCAAGCCAAAGCCAAATTCCCAACAGAGATATTCAGTTCCGTGGCGATCCCACTCAATTGGCGGACTTTTTCAATCTTTTCTTCTGTAATCGAATCTTTTAATCGTTCCAGCTTAGCAGCACGGCTATCCTCAGGGATGTCCGTGTTATACTTTCCAGTTAACAGCCCTTGAGCCAGCGGAGAAAATACCACCTGTCCAATCCCACGGCGCTCGCCAAGCGGAATAATCTCTTTCTCAATATAACGGTTAAGCATATTATAAATCGGCTGATTAACAACAATATGATCTAGCAAATAGCGGTCTGCTACAGCTAACGCATCGGTCATTTGCGCCGCTGTCCACTCACTAACACCGACATAATATACCTTGCCTTGCCGAACCAGATCATCCAGCGCACGTAAGGTTTCTTCAATTGGAGTTTCCGGATCAAAACGGTGGCAATACATAATATCCACGTATTCTACTCCGAGACGTTTCAAGCTAGCATGACACTGTTCCGTAATATGTTTGCGGGATAGTCCACGGTCGTTAGGTCCCGAGCCCATTTCCCCGTATACTTTAGTAGCTAATACATAGGACTCACGAGAGTAGTTACGTAAAGTCTCACCTAGTACTTTCTCGGCAGCACCTTTTTCATAAACATTTGCAGTATCAAAAAAATTCACGCCTAAGTCGTAAGCGGTTTCAATGGCCTTAACAGCATTATCTCTTTCCACATAGCCTCCGTATGTCAGCCAGCTTCCCAAACTAATCTCACTGACTTTTAAACCGGTTCCACCTAATCTGCGATATTTCATAATAACTGCTCCTCTCCATAGTTCCGTGTTTGATTTTGGCAGGTTGCTTAGCACTCATATTCATTCTAGAATAGTTTGTATATAATAGAAAGAAGTGAAAATTAGTTTATTATATGATCTCTAGTGTAGTTACTATACTAGAGTATAGTAGCTTCACAAACAGGAGGAGATACCTTGAAGACAGCTAAATCTACTAATAATTATATCCCCAAAACCCCTGTTACTATTGAATGTAATGTTGAAAAAACACTTGAAGTATTAGGTGGAAAATGGGCCTTTCTTGTCCTCAGAGAGCTATTCGACGGCACGCAGCGTTTTGGGGCACTGCAACGAAAAATCACTAATGTGTCTCCCCGCGCACTGACCACTACGTTGCGCCATCTGGAGGAGCATGGTGTGCTTGAGCGTCACGTATTTCCGACTGTTCCTGTTACGGTAGAATATTCGCTTACTCCCAAAGGTCAGGATTTACATCAAATTTTGAAGGAAATGAAGCTGTGGTCCGCGAAATGGACTTAGCTTGAGCAGATTGTGACTGATGAAAAAAGAAGCTGTCCAAAAAGTAGAGAATTCTACTTATAGGCAGCTTCTTTTTAATAAATTGGCTATACAATGGATTCTTACTTTAACCCATGGGATATGTTCGGTGTGCGGTGTGCGGTGTGCGGTGTGCGGTGTGCGGCGTGCGGCGTGCGGCGTGCGGCGTGCGGCGTGCGGTGTGCTGTGTGTGATGCGCCGCGGTGTGCGATGTGTGATGTGCGCTTTAGTGTAATTGGGGAAATACTCCCTAAAAATAGCCGATATTCGCCAAAAAAGAGCATAATGAGGGAATTTCTCCCTAAAAATCGAGATGATTCGTTTATTTTTCACTAAATTAGGTAAATTACAGGGAGGTTTTCCCTAATTATAAGTTAGACGACCAGATATCTAAGAATAACAGGGAGAATTTCCCTAATTATAGAGTCGGAATGCGTATTTGGTTAACTAAAAACAACCGGAGATATCAGCGATTTCTGCGATCACGTCATAGACAAATTGCCGCTTGAGGTCAGCAGAGGCTGTCTTCTTTCGTAGAAAATCCACCTGTAGAACAACCCCTCCAACATTTTTACTATATTGATCTAATATTTATCCACAATCGCGCCGAGAACTGCCGTATTTACATAGAGTTTTCCTTTGAGGCTTTGCAGCTCTTTCGCAGTTCCAGTAACGACAACTCCCAATAGCTGTACATCACTGGCGTCCGGCGCCGCTTTATCCTTTTTCAAGTAATTCGAGATTCGCTCAAACTCTCCGTAATGCTTGCCCTTCATCTGAAGCCCATAGGTTAAGGATTGTAAAAAATCCTCTGGTTTCGGTTTAAATAACCCTTCCCATTCCCCACCGTAGCCATATACTTGTCTAGCAGATTCCGGTAAGGCATATTTATTCGGGCTGCTGTCATTCCTAATAAACTCAAGGTTCTTTTTATTGTCATACGTATCCACCCAATACCATGTCTGTGTCAAACCCGCCGGCAGCATCTTCTCTACCTCTGCCTGAGTGTAGCTTTTATCAAAAGAAACAGCCATTTCTATGAGCTTGCCAGGTTCCATTTGTTCGAGTGCAGGCAGGTCATTTAGCACTTTTTCGTTATAATTCACTCCAGGCACATAAAACATCATTTCCCGCTGACCATTTTGACTGTTATATCCTCGGTAGTATTCATAATTTTGCTGTGTCATTACCGGGTCAGGAACATTTATACTAGAGTATCCCCTATTAAGCAGAGAAAACCGGCTGCCCATATCGAAATACAGTTTTTTAGTATCCCATATGATGGGCACACCCTCAACAACTTTGTAAGTGCTCAGTTCAACTTTACCCGATAGAAACCCTAAATCAAGTTCAGTTCTCAACTCCTGAAGGTTAGGACTGCTAATCTTCATCATGATCCTCTCTTCATCCAAACCACGCATCGCCAACCAGCTTGTCAGATGGGCGTTACCCAGCATCCCGCCGAATAATACTATAACCGTCACCACTAGAGAAATGATTGTGTTTCGAATCATTGTTTTTCGTTTTGCCTTCTTAATTACTTTTGAAAGGTTCTGATCATCCTTTTGTTCCCATGGAGCTGTCATTCCACTTCACCTCTATACTTTTTTTGAAATTGCTTGCGGGCACGAAACAATACCGATTTCACTGTATCTGTCGTAATTCCCAGAAGCTCAGCTATCTCCTGATAGGACAGCTCCAGCTCATACTTCATAATAATGAGTTGTTTATGGAGCGGTAGAAGCTCATCCAACACTCTTTCGATGTCTTCCCGTTTCTCTTTTAACAGCACATGATCCTCTGGCAATTCCATATCGGGCACATCTACATAGTCAATAGGAATGACTATCCGCTTGCGTCGGCGGCACAGATCATAGTAGCGATTGATCGCTACTTTATATAACCATGCACTGAATTTGTTCTCATCAATGGAATCAATATACAAAAGAGCCTTATACACCGTATCCTGTACGATATCTTCAGCGTCGGCTGCAGGTGCCCCGAGACGAATCAAGTATTTTTGAATTTCTAACATTTTAGGTTGAAGTATCTGATGTAGCTGCCCGGGCTTCATCCTGCACCTCCCTTCGTATGTATAACGATAAAGTTCTCGGAATGTTAGCTTATGAGGTGAAAAAAATTATAAAAGAAAAGACGGCTGCCTCAGAAAGACATGCCGTCACATTTTAAAGAATGAATAAGATTCCAGTACAATTCCTATATATCCGTAGGATTCATTGCCTGCTGAGCTGTAGATATGAGTATGGTTTGAACTTTCAGAGATTGTTTGTCAATAATGAAGCCTATATAGAACCCACCCTCCATATTATCCATTTCAAAAGGTGACAATCGGGGCTCATACACTCCACCCTTGTTCTCAAACCAGTAACTCACTATAATCCCGTATTCGTTATCCACTGCAACGTATGTACCATATGCCTTTAGCACATCTTCCAATGTACTTACCCCAGGTCGAATATTGTTCAATGTACCTATGTGGATTGGATCAATGCGCTCATTATCTTTGTCTATTTTCCAAGCGTTCAGCCGACCTTCGGTATCATAATGTACAGATACTTCTTTATACATTTCATTATTGAATACATCTTGACCTGTTGAATCCCCGTAATGTTCCTCTACTAACATTCTTGAACTCCCAAAATCAATAAAAAGATTACGTCCACTATCCGTGATTCCGAAATCGCGATCAGTAACCGGAGCCGCTATAAAGTCCTTCAAGCCTGTACCCTGTTCTGGTAATGACGGTAAGTGACTCCGATCCGATCGTTCTTCTGGACGAGAATTTACAGTATATATTCCCTTAAGCTTGAGCATTCTCATCCATTGTATAGCCTCTGCTCTTGTAAGCGGGAGATTTCCTTTGAAACCTACTAGCGTTGGCTCCCCGGGAAGTGGAAGTAGAGAGTTACCCAGCAAATAAACGACGGAATCCGTGTCGTTGTAATTCATCCCTAGACCAGATACAACTAACCTTGCGGCGGCCATTCTGGTGATTGGAGTCGATCTTGCCACTGGATATTGTAGTCCAGTAACTGGATGATTCCACCACTTAGCCATTCTATACGGTGCTGCTGTCCATTCTTCGCCTATGCTAGTAGCCTTTGGATAGCCGAAAGAAAGATAAAATAATTTCAAAAATTCTGCTTCCGTAATCGGCTGATCCGGTCGAAAGCTCCCATCATCATAACCAACCATCAATTGGTTGCCCAACGCCCAGCGCACCCAAGGCTCGGACCAGTGACCTTGAATGTCAGTGAACAGTGAAGATGCCGGATCCTCCTCACCGTCCTCTTCCACTTCTTCATATGTCCCTGTATTCTCGTACGTTGTCGTGTCAGCATGAACTCTATAACTCACGTTGCCGCATGTCACAATTGTCCCTGAGATAAGACCTAGTACCAATAGCTTCATTATCTTCAATTTAATAATCCCTTTCGTTCTTATCGGTAAGGGGTTCCTGCTCTCTTTGTCAGGTTTATCGTGATTAACCCTTTATCTTAACTATCGGGTAAAAAGTCTAATTCCTAAATATAATGCTCTCCTTTTTCACAAGAAAAGCCAAAAAAGATCGCTCCCCTTCATAGCGGGAACGATCTTAACCTACCTACTACTTAGACCTTTAATCGACGTTCGAAAGCTTTGGGGATAAGCATTATAGCAAGTATACCTATGATTATCACCGAAAGGATTGACAAGGGTAGATGTAATATAGGGATGCCAAAAATGTTATAGGATACATATTTTTCGATTAAGGATCTGCTAACCATTACACCTGACGGTAAAAAAGAGATTATTTTGCCCAACATTCCAGGCAAAGAGAAAAGGGGAAGAATAACTACGAATGCTGCCAGTCCAAGACTGCTTAAGCTACTCCGACACAAAGCGGATATCAGCGCCGTCAATAACAATAGACCACATGCAGCCAGCAAGGTTACAGCATATTTCAGGGCAAATCCCTGCAGCTGGGTTAAGGCATATGGAGTCTCATCAAAATAAAAGTAACTATTCAGCGGGGCATTCCAGCCCACGAAGCCGAACGGTAAACAGGCCAGCAATGTGCAAATTCCGTAAAAAAGAGTAACCCAACTAAACGTAACTATAAATCCAGCTAATAGTTTTGCCGAAACAATCTTCAACCTTCCGTATCTACTAGATAGAATAAGTGCATCCATTCTATAGTTTTCCTCACCAGAGAACAAGGGTGCCAGCGCAAATACTAGAATAAGACCGATCAGAAGATCGCCGACGCCAGGCGAGCTTGAAAAAAATATATGTAATAAGTCCCAGTCCTCCGTTACATAAAACCCCCGTGGTTTTCCCTCCTCCAGCATGGAGAGCTTTTTAGTAACATCTCTTAGTGCATAAGATCCTGGTTCTTGCTTCTCTAATAAAACCTTCTGCTCTCTCAGCTCTGTTAAATTTCTGTTGAATTGATCTACCATATAAGCTGTACCAGCATAGTGTTGCTCCAGAATTCGTTTCATCTTCTCCTCTTTGGGCCAAGCGCTGTCTTCAGCATATTCTTCTTTGAGTCTAGGTGCGTATTTCAAAGCTAAATCTGGTTGAATCGTTCCTAGATGAGCGGCAATAGCTTCAGGCTTTTCCTTGTTTACAACCAATAGACTATCCGAACCGGATGGGTAGAAACTAACAAAACAAAAAATGGCTAATGCAATACTTCCAGCTATAGAAATCCAGACTCTGGGAATCATAATTTTACGTAATTCAAACATCACCAGACGTTTCATGTGTGTCATCCCCTCCGAAAATAATGCATATATACATCTTCTAATGAAGGATTCACCATCCGTGCATTCTCAACTGGCAAAGTCTTGCTGACTACCCGAACCACTAGTCCAGTATCTGTCTGCTGCACATTCACTACAGTTCCATTCTCTTCGATTTGAGCCAGCAACCGCCCGGGGACATGGGCCTCCCAAACCTCTCCTTGCAATTCATTGGTCAACTCCTTAATTGTTCCTTGACGAAGTAACTCTCCTCGCCCCATCAGTAGCACCTGTTTAGCTATATGATCAACATCAGAAACGATATGAGTAGACAAAATAACGATGCGCTCATTTGATATTTCAGAAATTAAATTACGAAATCTTACGCGTTCCGAGGGGTCAAGTCCTACTGTGGGTTCATCCAGAATGAGGATGCCCGGATTATTAAGCAATGCTTGAGCGATACCGAGTCTACGTTTCATCCCGCCGGAATACTTACCACATTTTTTATCCATTTCTCCGGATAGATTAACCATTTGAGCAAGAACCTCTATACGATCACTCGCCTCCTTCTTGGTCAACCCCTTTAGGGCAGCAACATAATACAAGAAATCGCGAGCTGAAAAATGATTGTACATCCCCAGTTCCTGCGGTAAATAACCTATCTGAGCCCGGTACTGATCCCCCATGTCATCTTTGTTTTGTCCATCTAAAAGTACATTTCCACGAGTCGGATACAGAACATCTGCAACAATACGCATCAATGTCGTTTTTCCTGTTCCGTTAGGTCCTAAAAGACCATAGACACCAGATGACATAGAAAGGTTGATCGTATTCAAAATTCTCCTTTTGCCGAAATCATGTACAATATTACATAGTTTAAGCTCCAATCAGAAACCCTCCTCTGCTCAATACTCTGGATTGAAACCTCATGGCTAGGATAAATACCACTGCTGACAGAACGCCCAGTCCCATTAACCAAAATAACTCGACCGACATCATCCAGCTCACTGCAAATTCTCCGGAAAATAAAATCATCCAAAAGAGAGGCAAACTGAAGAGTACGGTCGTTAATTGTCTAAAATTACGTATCAGCGTAGATAATACTGACGCTACCGCCGCATTGATTAGGATTGGGATGCACCATAGCAAGGTCATACGCAGCATAAACTCCTTTCCCCCTAAAGGGGTTACCATAGCAGTAACACTAAAGTTAATCATTAGTGAGATCAGCCCTGCCATAAGGAACCGAGCTTGCACATACCGATGCAACGGGATTCTAAAACTACGTGCGAGTTCTCCCATTCCACAGAGCGTATTCCGAGCCGTATGAGAGACGACCACCAGTAAAGGAATACAACCCACTATGGACAGAATGAACATAGGGCTAACTATCTCCGTAACACTCAGCACCAAATATCCTGCTACAAACAAGATCAGACCAAGCACAACCTCCTTCCACCATCCCTGTGAAAAAAGAATCCTCATCTGTAGCCGTGCAAATAGAGGAACGGGTGGGACTGGCGCAGGTAATGCCCGCTTGGATCTTCTCCACCTGCTCATGGCTTCTTCTGCAAAACCGTCAAGGAGTGGCGGCTCAGGAATGCACTCGATATAATTCACGATCTCCTCTACAGACTCTGCTGTTATCTCATCCTGTAAATTCAAATTGAGGTAATCTTGATGGTTATGTTTAACCCTCATTTTCCTGCTCCTTTCTTTAGGGATTGGGATATGTCCTCTTGCTTGGAATGCCTTAGTAAATCACGTAATTTAATAAGAGATCGACTTACCCTTGACTTCACAGTAGATTCAGGTTCATGAGTTACGGCAGCTATTTCTGTAAACGTAAATTCATATTTATACCTTAATAAGAGCGCATCCTTCTGTTCCTCTGGCAGTGAGCAAATCGCGGCGTATACCTGCTTAACCTCTTCACGAAGTAATATTCCTTCAAGAAAATCTCCTTCGACTGTAATTTCATCAGATAAGCTTTGATTCAACTCTGCTTGCCGAGCACTTTTGCTGCGAAAATAGTCAATGCAGACATTTTGCGCAATCGCCATCAACCAAGCTCGAAAACTCCCCTGTTTATTTTGATAGCTGCCAAGCTTGGCCCATGCTTTTTCATACACCGTCTGTGCAAGATCCCAGGCTAATTCGTCATTATGTATTTTCCATCTGATGAATCGATAAATATCACTATAGGTATGCCGAATTAATAATTCCACCGCTGCCTCATTGCCTTGCTGCGCTTCTGTGACCCATTTGTCCTCCCCGATTTAATTCCCCTCCTATCTACCAATCTACCAATCTACTAAATATAACGAAATCGCCTACAAAGTAGACGCATCACATTAAAAAGACCAACCAGAAGGTTCTGGCTGGCCGAATATAAATTTCCCCTAGATTATGTTCTCGGTTCAAATTATGAGTGAACATTTTCAGCATCTACCTTAGTGAATTATATAACATTGATTCTATTAATTTCCATATTGTACACTCATTACAAGGGGTCTTTTTGTGAAAATCTTCGGGAAAGGTGGATTATTCTTCGATGAAACAAATAATAAGGGTCACAATAGCCTCAAATACATGGCAAATGTGACCCTCTTATAATAAAAACTATAACTATCTTTTGGTTAAATATACAACAAATTGTTCATGCAACTCTAGTTCGGATCGTTTAAAGATCCCAGCCCTCGGAATTTAATTCTTGAAAAGTAGGAATAACAAGATTATGAATTTGCTCTGAAGTCGAATTTTTAATGAACTCATCAGGCATTTGTTTTACTTCGTATCCTGCAATCTCTTGACACAGCCATTTAGGAGCAAGTGGATTAATGTCACTGATTAACCACATTGTAAACAAGTGCAGCGTGGATTTAAGAATAGTTTCATACGTATGCTCTGACCCTGGATCCAAAGGAGGAACAATTTTCAATTTGTTTCCCTCAAAAGTGCCCATGAACCAATTAGGAGCGTCTACTTCACCAACAGCTTGATGAAAAGTTGGAAGATCCGGATAAACAGTGGATTTGTCATGAGCTCCAGACATTGTAAGAACCTCCTCTTGACCTTACATTTAATTAGACACCGCAGGTTGATTAAAAGCCACATGTCATTTCAAAAAAATCCATAATAAAAAACTGTCGATTGCTAGACAATTATATAGAGCCAAGTTATAGTATTGATAATACTTTTAATAACCATTTTCAAAAGTCTAGAGGTGAATAAAATAAACCAAATCGCAAACAATTCTATTCGTGTTAAAAAGATAAATCAGGAGCTTATCAAGCAGGCCTTGAAATCGATGAAAGAAGGAACCAAATCCACGATTGCAAGTGCCACCGGATTAAGTATTGCTACCTGCGGAAATATCCTAAATGAACTTCTGGAGACTGGTGAAGTCATTGAGACTGAACTGGAGGCTTCAAATGGAGGCCGACCGGCCAGACGATTTATCTATAACGCTGATTTTTCCTATATTGCATGTATCTATGCCAAAATTGAGGATGGCCAGAAATCCATAACCTATGCGGTGACCAATTCAGTCGGTGATCGTGTGGATCATGGATGGATGGAATTAGAGTACATAGATGCTGCAGCCATCGACCATCTGCTGGATACACTTATCCAACAATATAACAACATCAAGGCAGTAGGGATTGGGATTCCCGGCCTTGCTCACCAAGGTGTTATCAATATCTGTGACATTAAAGAGTTAATTAATGCTCCCTTAGAATCACTGCTCAGAGAAAAATACGAGCTTGAAGTCACGATTGAAAATGATATGAATCTGACCGTTTACGGATTCTATAAACAACAGGATTATGAAGAGGATAAAACCATTGCCGTAGTGACCTTTATCAAAGGAGCTTTTCCCGGAGCCGGGATGATGATCGACGGGCATATCCACAAAGGTAATACTAGATTTGCTGGTGAAGTCTCTTTTTTACCGTTTGGAATCTCGCGTGAACAGCAATTGAGTAGCTTGGACCAGACAGATACCTTCATCCCTTTGGCGGCTCACACTATATCGTCCCTGATTGCAATTATTAATCCAGAGACCATAGCTCTCACAGGAGAACAAGTCAAACAAGAGAATGTACAGCCGATTTATCAACGTTGTCTGGAAGTGATTCCAGAGGAGCATATGCCTCACTTAATTGTGCTGGATCAACCTGATGATCATTACATGAACGGATTAATTGCGATCACACTGGAAAGCTTAACCTACTCGTTGCAGCTGGTTGAGAAGCGCCGTTAAAACATAAAACTAACATACACTTCAGGAGGAACTACGAATGGCAACAAACAAAGAAAACATGATTGCAGGAAAGCTATATATGGCAGGCGGTGAAGAATTAGCAAAAGATAACAAAAGATCCAGAATGCTAACTCGTTTATTTAACAATACGACGGAAGAACAAGGTGAATATAGAGTAGAACTACTCAAGCAATTATTTGAGTCTACAGGAGAGTCATTATATGTTGAACCTCCTTTCCGTTGTGATTACGGCAGTAATATTACCGTTGGCAATAACTTCTACGCTAATTTTGACTGCATTATCCTTGATGTAGCTAAAGTAACGATTGGTAACAATGTTCTCTTCGGACCTAGAGTAGGCGTATATACTGCTGGTCACCCCATAGATGCGGATGTGCGTATTAGTATGCTTGAATTCGGTACACCGATTACCATCGGAAACAATGTGTGGGTTGGGGGAAACGCGGTAATCAATCCTGGGGTAAAAATCGGCAACAATGTAATCATCGGTGCAGGTTCAGTCGTGACTAAGGATATCCCTGACAATGTAATTGCGGTGGGGAACCCATGCAAGGTATTAAGAGCAATCACCGAAGAAGATAAGCAACACTGGGAAAAACTTAAAGAAGATTATTACAGGGACATCGAGCAATAAAGTAACCCGTTCTGGGAGGATCTTAATTTGAAAAAGCGCTTCGGGGGATTTAACAAGATTTACGCCATGCAATTGGCAACCATCTTTTTAGGATTTATAGTGTTTGGCATATCGGAAAATATTAAAGGACCTGCCATTCCGCGAATCCAATTCGACTTTAATCTGGACGAGAAACAGCTCGGCACCCTTTTATCCCTAAATGCATTAGGTTATTTGATCGCCTGCTCCTTTACAGCTGTATTGGTTAGGAAGTGGGGGATCAAGGCTGTCAGTATCATTGCTTTTGCATCCATGATATTCTCAGGAGTGTTAATCTATATCTCCCACAGCTACCCCTTTTTCTCAGCTTCGTATTTCCTGATGTACATCGGAAACGGAATGCTGGAGATTGGTCTTGCCATTTTGGGAGCACGCATCTTCGTAAAAAATACCGGGACGATGATGAACTTATCCCATTTTTTCTACGGATTTAGTTCAACCTTAGCTCCACTGCTGGCAACAGGACTCATGTCGGTAAGTATATTTGGCCATCCACTCGACTGGCGCGGAATGTATCTGATTATGCTAAGCTTATCTTTATTGCCTATTCTATCTGCCTTGCGCAGTACATTTCCGGGAGATGATCTTCCGCAAGAGGACCGGATCCCTTTAAAAACGTTGGTCCGCGATCCCGCATTATGGCTGATGGTGCTTATTCTTTCCTTCGGCGTGGTGTCAGAGCTTGCAGTAGGTGGATGGTTAGTGAATTTTCTAGAAAAAGCATACTTGTGGGATACAGTTACAGCTTCTGGTATGTTGTCCACCTTTTTTCTCTGCTTCTCGCTAGCAAGGCTTCTGCTGGGGCCGGTTACAGATAAGATTGGTTTCAATCTATCGCTTATCATCTTTTCAGCCTTCTCTGCCTTATGTACATTTGCTGCTATTTTGGGTGGGGAACAGCTCGCGTTTCTATTCGCGGCAGCAGGCATAGGTATCGCTATGATTTATCCAACAGTCATGGCGTTTATCGCAAAAAGGTATCCGCATGGCAGTGACACTGCCATCACCTTTACAGTTACACTAATGGGAGTCGGTAGCGTGATTGGCAACTATGCCATAGGTGCAGTAATCGAAGGTGTAAAGAGGCTTTACGGAGCAGAATCACAAACTGGTTTGCTACGTGGACTTCAAGCTGGGTATGGTTTTATCGGTTTATGTGCAGCTATATGCGCGATATCCGGTTGTGTTTTATATCGTTATTTAAATCGCCGCCAAGAACTTATTTAGAATAGTAATAGTTATCGCACTTATTTCTGCTCTTCCATGCCAAAAAACCTGCTGATTTTATGGCAGGTTTTTTGTTGCAAATAGCGACCAACCTCCTACCATCGGACTCAAATGTCCTTATTGGCTTCGAAATAGACAGAAATGAGGTTATTCGGACCCCAGAGTCGTTATTGAGTTGTTTTTGTGCAAAAGCCGCTGTCTTCTGACTAGATAACGCCTCCTGAGTCTGAACACTCCGCCTAATGAAGCTAAATCCTGAAATAGCGACTATACAGTCCGCAACAATGGCCTCTGAGCTGGTGATCACCATCCCAACAATTATCGCAGACCTCCCACCAGCTCCATTATTTTTCTAACAATCTGCTCTTCACTGCTACTAACCTTTTCCGTTGCAACTTCTCCCAAGGTTATATGATCGCCAACACAAACCGAATGTGCGGAATGTCTAAACATTTCTATATCATTAGCATCGTTACCAAAAGCAATAAATTGCTGCGGTTCTATGCCTAATCTCCTTAGTCCTGTCCATTTGTTCACACCTTGTGGACTTATATCCATAATATCTTCTTGTCCATGCTGGTAGATCACAATCGGCAGATTTTGCAGCTTATGTATAAGTTGTTCCCCGTTCAGACTGCTCAAAATAACTACCTTCACAATCTCATCCAGCTCTGATGGAGTTACATTTTTGGCGCGTTGTTCTGGATCTACATTTCTCCGGATGGGATGGTCTACAGAACCCGAATATGCATAGTCCCAGTGACTATCAATCAAATATGTTGCATCAAATTCTTCAATCAAATTCAGGAGGTTGTCCGCAGTCTGTGGGTCAAAATGTATCGTCGAAATAACCTCCCCACCCTTTGCAATAAACGCACCATTCCCGCCAACCATAGAAAAATGATGCATATGAGCAGGCAACACAGGCAATAAATCACGAATAGGCCGGGCTGACGCAAAAATAACCTCATGTCCTTTTTCAATTAGAGAATCCAAGGCTTGTACAATAAATTCACTCAATGGTTTGCCGCTAAAACAAATCGTCCCATCTAAATCAAAAATAAATTTCACAGTTAATAACCTCCCCTTTTTCTCTATATTAACGAGTTCATATATAATGGAAAGGACCGATGTCCAAAAAGGAGTAAACGATGAAATCTATTCATGATCCAAATCTGATATCACATTACATTACACAATTTAATCTAGACCAAGTATTCACGCCGTCAACACATGCTTTAATCCAGTTACTTGTCTATGAGCAGAATGAAATCATTTTGCGTGAGGGCGATGAGCTGGACGGAATTTATTTTCAAGTGGAGGGGCGTACCAAGGTTTCTTCTAGTGTGGGGACGGGAAAATCCTTGTTATTACGTTTCTGCTCACCCTTGTCATTATTCGGGGATATTGAATACGTGCAGGAGGTTGTGATCCAATCCCAAGTTGAAGCGGTACAACAAACCAGCCTCTTATTTATCCCGAAACAAAAGGTTGAGTCTGACCTAATGGATAACCACAGGTTTAAAGACTTGTTGCTAAAACATCTTTCTTACAAGCTTCTAACCTGCACGTCCGCATCCCGAACGAACTTGCTGGGCTCTGTAGAGGAAAGGTTTGCAAGTTATTTATTGACCATTCAACTCCAAAGGGAGTTTGGAAAAGAAATTCAGACACCCTATATCCCAGATATAGCTTCGTTAATTGGGACTACTCCCCGCCATTTAAACCGTGTTATTCAGCGGCTCACCGACATGGAAATTTTATATAAAGTTAAGCAAGAAATTGTTGTACTCGACTGGGAGCGTCTGGATGAATTATCTAACGGAATAAGATTTGAATAGCCTAAAAGCCCCTCATTTAATTGAGGATAAAATGATCGATGTCATCATAACGGATATCGATCTTTTCTCCGTTTCTTTTGACAAGATTTATATACAGAGGAGCTGCATCAACACTTCCCCCACCCACCAGCACATGGTAGTTTTCATTAATTTCATATTTACGGATGTACAAGCCTGAACCGACATCTTCAAAGGGATAACCTTCAAAATCCTTCCACGACAACGCCTCGCCTTGCTGAGCTAGATCCCGTATTTCATCCATGGATAATATCGCAGCTTTTTTATCATTACAGGCTGAAAGGATAATCGTCAAAGCAAACAATAACAGCATTATCAAGTTACGCTTACTTCTCATTCGTAAACCTCCAAACTCTATATTTTGTTATTTATAGGAAAATATAAGGTAATAATAACATAGCTTAGACTAAATGTTAAAAAGGAGTAAAGCCTTTTGGGGGTGCTTTACTCCTTTTGAAATCTTTATTTGTGAGGGATATTGGATGGACCCGCAAGCTACGACACCGGAAAATGAATATAAAAAAACAGGTCAGTCATGGTGGTATCTGACCATAATCGACCTGTTCTATGTAAGGCTCTAGCGTTAATTAGGTTACGCTTTTCAAGAATTTTCGTACGTACAAAGGAAATCAAGAGATTCTTGTTGCGGCATTACATGGGTTATACGTATTAAGGTTGAATAATGGATTCATTCGGCACTGAATAGGGCTAATCATCAATCACGTGCTAACATGAACTAAAATAGTATTACTCTTTTAGCATTTCAAAAAATTCTGATATATTTGTGGCGACATTTTGTGTTACAGGTGAAAATTCCTCTGACTCTTCGTGAAACCAAATAACTACAGTAGGTTCTTCTATTTCTCTAAAATCCAAACAAATAAAATCCCCTGAAAAAAGTGCTGCAATAGGAACTACATTCATCCCCACTAAATCTTCATTATCAGTTAATCTATCACCTATTTGTGTAATAATAACTTCAACATCATACCATCCATTAATAGGGTCAGACTCACTATCATTCAATATACAAAGAAACTTTTCAATTATATATTCATGTTGATTAAAACTAAACATATTTGTGATTGGTACAGCTCCATTATTATCCTTAATAAAACTCCTATAAGTCTCAGGAAATGAAACTCTCAAGCTTCGCTCAACTACATCTAATAATTCATCGGTTGGCAATGGAAGGACAATCGTATTAACATCCAATCTCACTTCTCTCACTTCCTATTCTTATCTTTTAGCATGCGCCCAACCACCTGGAGCTCTCCCACCCTGATGATTTATGGAATTATGTATACCAAAAGGTACTAATTCCATTCTACCGTCAATTTCAGAATGATGCCATGTTGTGCCAGGTGGGCGTTTTCCACCTGGAAGTTGTGAATCAAGCCATTGGAACTGTTGTGGATCAGACTTCTTCCAATAGTCTTTCGGCAACTGTAAAATAACAGGATTCTCATCAATCTTTATAATTAAATCAGCTTTCTCAAAATCAGGATGTTTTACACCAGGCTTCATAGGTACATCTGGTATTTTCTCTAGTTCCTTCGCTCGTTCTCTAATCAACTTAATTTGCTTTTGTGTTAGTGTATCTCCCCCTGGTACATTTCTCCACTTCCAAGGGACATTTGAATTAACTTTCTCTGCATACACTGTAGCATAATCATCTAATACTTCACCAAACTTTTTATTACCTGACAAGAAATCATCAATGTTTTTTGAATAAGACGATTTACTGCCACTTACACCATTACCCGTTCCTTCAACCGCCTTCACTTCCACGTCCTTTATTGAATGATTACTCTCACTCTTCCCTTCCATCTTCTCTCTAAAAATCCGATCCATTTCATTCTTAAAATTGATTTGCATCGGAGTCTGTGGAAGTGCCGGGGTATCTACATCTAGATTATTTATCTTGAATTGAAAACCTTCATTTGTGCTGAATGCCGGCAACGGTTTTTTTACCTCAAAATCTTTTACAGAATCTAACCCTTTTGGAGGCTTTAGACCTCCGCTTCCTGTAGGAAGCAAAGATTTTTCTACCGGACCATACAACAACGTTACCATTCCCAGACTGTTGAGCCAATGATCCGCTGACCATGCTTCGTCTGGATTAAATGCTCCTTTCGCCATCTCCACTGTTCCCAGTGTTAACCAATCCGCAAACTTCTCCTTTGAATCAAACATATGCTCTGATCGATCTTTGGCTGCTTCATATATCCCGACCGGAATATCTCCTGTTATGCCTAATGTTAACCAGTTGAAAAAGTCATAGGGGGAGTCTGTCGCCTTATCCGCACGAGTTCTTAATGTACCTACAAAACCCGTTCCAATCTCTTTAAAACTGTCTATTGATTTATAAAAGGCATTTTTAGAATCCTCAGGTTTTGCTTGATCCTCCGTTTTATTCTTTTTAAACAGATTATAGGAATCCAGTTGGGCGACTGATGAAGTCAATTTTATAACATCTCCCCAAGCCTTTCCACCTTGGTTTGTCATCACATGTACACCCAAACTTACTCCAGTAGCAATCATCTGTTCCATGGTGGTTTGAACGCCTTCCAGTTGCCCTTTTGCCCAGGCTCCCTTCTCCCCTTTTTCCATTGCCGTCCGTAGTAGCAACTGATACGTTTCATTCTGCACTAGTGGTATGCTTCTACTGGTAATCGACGGATCATAATCACATGCCTTAACCGCTGGTTTCTTAAAATAAGTGCTTAGATTCTTACCCGCCTGGTACCGGACCTCGTCTATACCCAAGGATTTCAGCTTCTTGCGTGCGTCTTCCGCTAGCTTATGCATTGCGTCCATTTGAGTCTGATTTCCAAACGCCTGATACACCTCATAGGCTGTCTGCGCCTTCGCGATCTGATCCCGCGCCAGGTAGATATCTTTCAGTTTACTTTGCGCGGCTATGGAGTCGATCGTTCCCAATCCTGACTTTTTAACAGTTGCCTGGAGCTTCTGCACCATAGGATCACTATTCAACTCATCCCAACCCATCAAAGTAGCAATTGAGGTGATCAGATTCGTGACCGCTTTCTGAGCCGTCATCGGGATAGAAGACTGCCCAATTGCACTTCCGCCCCCAAACCTTTCGAACATCCCCCCAAGAACACCGAACTGCTGAAAAAGTTGATTGGCCTGCCGCTTATTCTCATCCTGTGCGCCTTGAACACCTTTTATCGCGCCTCGAATGATGTCTTCCAATTTTTCCGCTTCCACCGTCAGTTCGTTGATAAGCGTCTGAGCTCGTATCAAATCTGAACCTAGCGGAATACCACCCCAGTTATTGGTCTGACCTCTCAGCTGCAAGTACAGCCGGTTGGTATCTTGGCTTACCAGTCTGATTTTTGTCTGCAGGCGCTCGACTTCATCTTCTTTAAATACCATTTTGTCCAATGCCATTTATGACCTCCAGTTCTTACACTTAGACCATCCAATGCACTACTTTTTTCGACCCCTCAGGTCTTTATGTACTACTTCATATTTAAAAACTTAAGTATTTGGAGCGCACACCTAACCTATATATCGGCGTAACTTCCCATTATTTTACTTTAAATCCTTTCTTTTTTATTTTTTTTAATTCTAATCACTGCTGTAAGAATAAGTAGATAGCAAAAAAACAGGTTGATTATAGTGGTAGCTCCCTATAATCAACCTATTTAACAGAACGCATAGGATTGATTCTTGTATCTGATGCTTTATATTATTCAATTAACATTGTTAGAAATTATTCAAAGTACATAAAATGAAAATAATAGAAGGGTTGGGGAAACACATGTGACTTTGGACAAAACAACAATTGCGGGAGTTTATCAAGGACAGTAATTTGGTTTCTGCAAAAAATGAGCAGAATGCCTTAAAGGATCTATTTACCGAAACGATTCAGGAGATGTTAGAAGCCGAAATGGATACTCATTTGGGCTATGGCAAGCATGAAGTCAGGGCGAAGCACACCAAACAGTCTCAACGGAAAGAGTCGGAAAACGGTAGTCAGTGAGTAGAGCAGGAAATCGTTATCCCTCGAGACTGTCTATAGTAGTTTGAGCCTCTTGCCGTTAAAAATCCATCGCACAAAACGTGATCTAAGAACAAATTAATTACCTTACCTGTATATGTTGACTGGTCGTCACCAGATTTCTTTCCTGCACCATCATCATCGTTACAAGTGTCAGTTATGTTACAGACAAAGTCCTATTCTTTGAATAACACCTTACTATAGTTGTCGTGCTATCCATCTTGAAAGGTGCGATTCTGTCTTCCTCTCCCTCACTATCGCCACAGGGTAATCTAAAGTTGCGAGTAAATTCGAAAAAACCGCAAGAAAGCGAACATAACAAAAAAACAGGTCAATCATGGTGGTATCTGACCATAATCGACCTGTTCAATGTAACTCAATAGCGTTATTTAGGTTATACTTTTAAAGCATCTGATGTGCGTACAAATAAAGTGGTGAAATCTTTATACGGGTATTACATGGGTTAAATGTGTTATTGATTAAATAATGGATTCTTTCGGCACTGGGTAGCCCCCACCAATAATATTGTCATCGGCTTTGTATCTTCTCCAGAAAAGCTTCAAATACTTTTTTTGTCGCGTCCCCTGAATTGGGGATTAACTCATAAATCCTCTGTAGAATTGAAGGATTTTTTAATATCCGTTTTTCACTTTCAGTACTAGTAAAACTTCTTAATGCATCAATACATATTTCGAATAACTCTTCATCTTCAGTACTTAGCAGTTTCAACAACATATTCAATTCATCCATGCTAGATTCATTATGCAAACAATATGCTAACTTTCTTTGCCACTCTATTGGCTTATTTAACACTCCGTTTGATAATTCTTCCCAATCCCGTGGGGAGAATTTTAACAGCATCGTCTGTGCAATTGAAAAACCTTCATCATACCAATAATCATCTGAGAAATATCCTGAAAGATAGTCATCAAATTCTGTAAACATTAAAAAACTCCTTTGGATCAGATTACAAGTTAAGGTGCTGTAAAACCACTTAGAAGTTGTGTAGCTCCTCCACCTGTTGGATAGCCAGATACAACATTTTCACCTATTTTAATAACTTCAACTTGAACACCATTAACAGTTCCTCTATGAAGAGTTGCACCATCCGAGGCACGAACTCCAATGGATGCTGTATTACCAGTATCTTTTATACCATTAATAATTTGCGAATCACTCCATGAATCTGGGAATAAAGTACTCGTTTTAATATTAGATAAGTTACCATCAAGAAATTGAGTAGTAAACTTAACTTTTCTTGTTCCATCTGCATTAACTGTTATTTCTTGAACTGCATAATTAGGATTTGCATTGTTGATTTGCGGAGAATGGCCACCGATCAACTCATTCTTCGTAGGAAGTTTTCTTTGCCCATCTAATATTTTCTTTTCCATTTCTGAACTAATTACAGAAGAACGAACATTACCCGTCCCCTAAGTAGTAATCTTAAAATCTACTAAAGGAAAGGTGATAACTGTTTTACCAATTACCACCATTATATCAGCTTGCTAGACGCTCTGTCAGAGGACTTGGTATGTAAGGTGTTTTGTTCTTCATCATGCTGTAAATGATGTTTACAAGCCTTCTCATGACGCATATGAGGGCTTGTTTCTTTGTTTTACCCTCTGCTAGCTTTCGTTGATAATACTCGTAGAATAAGGGATTGCGCAGTCTCTTGTTTTCCCCTTTGGCTACTTGAATTTGTTGAACGGCTAGGTTGTGGAAGATGCTGTTCAATACTCTATTTCCTTGTCCACTTGCTTGGTCTTTTCCCTTGCCGTCCGAACTAAAGCGTATTGGTGCGATTCCTGCGAATCGGGCTAGCTTGTCTCCGCTAGAGAAGCGGTGAATATCTCCAATCTCAGCGACTAGTTCTGCCGCTGTAACAATGTTAATACCATCCATCGACTCTAGTTTGTAGTCGGTTTGGACTAACACCTGACGAAACTGTTCCTCTGTCTGTTTGATTAGTTCTCTGCTTCTTCGCATGTCATGAACCATGTTAACGATAAGGAAGTCTCTGTATTCTTGGAAGTTTCGCTTCGTCTCCCCATCCTGCTTTACTAGTTCAAGTATTTCTTCTGCCTTACGGGTAGAACAAGTATTGTTACTCGCTTTACGTAGGTATTCAGCTAGTTCTTCGACCCCCACCGTTAACGCTTGATGGGGTGCAGGATACTTCTCCCAAAAGGCAAGGGCGGCTTTACCGTCTATGTCACAGAAGAACTTTTTGTAGGACGGATAGTGATAGCTTAGTTGTTGGTGCATCTGATTCTTTAAGCCACTGGCATGTTTGACATGTGCCGCCCCCTCCCGATTTTTTTCATGAATTTCGGGCTTAATTAGAGGGCAGGTGGCTAGCCTTATACGTTCCCTGCCTGTTCTATGTCAACTGGTCAAATTGTTCGTTCACTGTAACCATCGCGGCAAGTAGCCCATTCGTTGCGGACAATTTGCAGATAAGTCCTGACAATATTATTAGTCGGGCTATCCATCCTAGAAGGTGCGATTTCTTTCCTTAAGTTTTCACCGTCTTTATCGGGGTGGCGTATTCTACAGTTGCGTAGCATTTTCAAAAAACCGTGAGAAAGTGAACATAACAAAAAACAGGTCAATCATGGTGGTATCTGACCATAATTGACCTGTCCAATGTAACGCTAAATCGTTATTTAGGTTATGAAATTAAAGCATTGATGTGCGTACAGACATAATGACGAAATCTTCATACAAGTATTACATGGGTTATATGTGTAGTTGGTTGAATGTTGGATTCATTCGGTACTGGGTAGTCGCTACAGAAAGTAACAATTATAGCTTCGTCATCTTTTTTCTACAAGTAGTTCATTTCCATTTTTATTAAAGTATAACAAATAATTAGAATCACTCTCTTTACAATATTTCTCTACAGCGACATTAATGTTAAGTTTCATCGCGATGACCGACGAAATAATTTCAGCAATTAAATATAATCCATCTTCATCCCTTAATTTCATCCCAATAGACTTTTTAATACTGATCATGTAATTAAAATCGTCCTCGTAATCGTAATTATTCTCAGCAATTCGAATAACGATTCCCAGAACGCTACCTTCAAAGTATGTGTTATTAATAAATGAACTGTTTTCTCCCTCTACAGTACTTGTAATATTCAATTCGTTGAATATCATTGGTACTATATTATCTAAAGTTTCGTTAGAATCAAAAAATAGTGTTTCCATTTCTTCACTCACTCACTTTACTATTATATTAGTAGGATCACTTGGCAACGTGCTTGGTTGCCATCCCCCCGGTGTTATTTCTCTGCCAAGTATTTCAGACCATTTCTCAGACCAAGCTTTCAATTCAGGATATTTTTTCATTATTTTGTCTGGGTGATAAAACCCTGGTTGATTCTTAGATGCATTCATTCCGCTTAGAGGGCTTTTTAATTCAATTCCAAGGTCAATATCGCTTGGTTTCAATCCATTTTCTGCGGTTTCTCTGAATAATCCATTACCTTTGCTAGATACACCAGAAGCCGCACTTCCTCTAATTTGAATTGAATTTACGTCAAGTCCTGATTTATTTATAGCCTCCATTAATTCATCCATTGCTTGGTTATATTGTTTTGCATCTTTAAAGCCTCTTGGAACTGTTAAAGGAACATTACCCGTCCCCTCAACCGCCTTCACTTCTACATCCTTTATTGAATGATTACTGTCACTCTTCCCTTCCATCTTCTCTTTTAAAATCCGGTCCATTTCATTCTTAAAATTGATTTGCATCGGGGTCTGTGGAAGTGCCGGCGTATCTATATCTAGATTATTTATCTTGAATTGAAAACCTTCATTTGTGCTAAATGCCGGCAACGGTTTTTGTACCTCAAAATCTTTTACAGAATCTAACCCTTTTGGAGGCTTTAGACCTCCGCCTCCTGTAGGAAGCAAAGATTTTTCTACCGGACCATACAACAACGTTACCATTCCCAGACTGTTGAGCCAATGATCCGCTGACCATGCTTCGTCTGGATTAAATGCTCCTTTCGCCATCTCCACTGTTCCCAGTGTTAACCAATTCGCAAACTTCTCCTTTGAATCAAACATATGCTCTGATCGATCTTTGGCTGCTTCATATATCCCGACCGGAATATCTCCTGTTATGCCTAATGTTAACCAGTTGAAAAAGTCATAGGGGGAGTCTGTCGCCTTATCCGCACGAGTTCTTAATGTACCTACAAAACCCGTTCCAATTTCTTTAAAACTGTCTATTGATTTATAAAAGGCATTTTTAGAATCCTCGGGTTTTGCTTGATCCTCCGTTTTATTCTTTTTAAACAGATTATAGGAATCCAGTTGGGCGACTGATGAAGTCAATTTTATAACATCTCCCCAAGCCTTTCCACCTTGGTTTGTCATCACATGTACACCCAAACTTACTCCAGTAGCAATCATCTGTTCCATGGTGGTTTGAACGCCTTCCAGTTGCCCTTTTGCCCAGGCTCCCTTCTCCCCTTTTTCCATTGCCGTCCGTAGTAGCAACTGATACGTTTCATTCTGCACTAGTGGTATGCTTCTACTGGTAATCGACGGATCATAATCACATGCCTTAACCGCTGGTTTCTTAAAATAAGTGCTTAGATTCTTACCCGCCTGGTACTGTACCTCGTCTATACCCAAGGATTTCAGCTTCTTGCGTGCGTCTTCCGCTAGCTTATGCATTGCGTCCATTTGAGTCTGATTTCCAAATGCCTGATATACCTCATAGGCTGTCTGCGCCTTCGCGATCTGATCCCGCGCCAGGTAGATATCTTTCAGTTTACTTTGCGCGGCTATGGAGTCGATCGTTCCCAATCCTGACTTTTTAACAGTTGCCTGTAGCTTCTGCACCATAGGATCACTATTCAACTCATCCCAACCCATCAAAGTAGCAATTGAGGTGATCAGATTCGTGACCGCTTTCTGAGCCGTCATCGGGATAGAAGACTGCCCAATTGCACTTCCGCCCCCAAACCTTTCGAACATCCCCCCAAGAACACCGAACTGCTGAAAAAGTTGATTGGCCTGCCGCTTATTCTCATCCTGTGCGCCTTGAACACCTTTTATCGCGCCTCGAATGATGTCTTCCAATTTTTCCGCTTCCACCGTCAGTTCGTTGATAAGCGTCTGAGCTCGTATCAAATCTGAACCTAGCGGAATACCACCCCAGTTATTGGTCTGACCTCTCAGCTGCAAGTACAGCCGGTTGGTATCTTGGCTTACCAGTCTGATTTTTGTCTGCAGGCGCTCGACTTCATCTACGTTAAATGTAAGCTTCGTTGACGCCATATGATTCCCCCTTCTTGCTTTTAATAAAATTAGCTATGCAGCACTCTGCATAGCTAATTACAATTCTTATGTAGTGGGGCTCATGAAGTTTGATTTACTTAAAACTATATTAGAATTTTTGCGAATTCTTAACCGCAGCGGAAAGATCTTTATACTTTATAGATACATTATTCATATGATCTCCAAGATCCTGAAGCGACTCTGCAAATTTATCAAATGTCGGCTTCAATTTTTCCACCTTATCTGTAAAATCTTTTGCTGCATCATCTTCCCAAACACTGTTAAGATTTTTCATCGTAGTCATAACTTTTCTAATTAAACCGTCTACTTCCGTACCGTAATTTTTAATTATTTTCGCCTGTCCAGCTAATCCATCATAACTCAATGTAACTTTGGTTGTTGCCATTATTAACCTCTCCTTTAAGTGATTTTTTTATATAAAAATGAACTTAAAAAATACTTTTTAACACCCCAAAAGATCTTTCAAGTTCATTATTATAGCTCCGGTTTCCTTTATATAATTATCGGTCTTCAATGATACAAAGTTTATATTTAAATCCATTTAAAGATAAATAAAACATTTAAGTTATTTTTTTCTAAAGTTTATTTTGCCTGCCCCTGATAATCATTTCGTACAGAGTAATCTGATTCAAACAGAATGATATCCCCAGAGGAAAAAGAGAACGTTTGCCCCATTTCATCTGTGCTCCCAGTCATCTGACCTTCAATCGCCCACATGTTAGCAATAGGTGCCTTGTAGCCTAAAATACGAGTGTCGGCATCCCCATTTTTAACCGTATAAATTTCGAAATTTACCAGGATATAGCCGCCAGTGATAAACTCCTGCTCATGCCCATCTAGTGCCCCTCCATAATGATTCGCCAGGGTGACAATGTCTGTTCCTTTATGCAGGATGTAAGGGGCTATCGGCAGGTTGTATTCTCCGTACCAGTGTTGAACGCTCCGAACCGCCGCTATCGGATTCACTCCATTAGGGATATCAGTCGGCCCTACTAAGGTTCTCGATTTATAAGGTAGAAGCTCTAGGTTATAGCCTGTAGCGATTTTAGTTTTGCGCTTTGTATATTGCTGATAGAACTTCAGCCAAGAGGTGTTCTCCCGCTCCGCCTCGGACAGTATGTAATTGTACTCATAGCTTGCTGCCGTCGATAATTCACCACTCGATATATTTCGCAAGCCATCCGCCAAACGGTAGGTCCGAGAATAACTCAGCTTATCCTTGGAAGAGCCGACTCCGATCATTTTATTATTCGAACCGGAGATATCATAGTAAAGATCGACAGGTGTCGCTGCACCTCCGTTTTTCGGAATAAAATAGAAGCTTGGCTCGATCCGGATACCCTCGCCCGGCTGCCAAAGGTTCCCGATGGTCCGGAAGTCAAACAAGAAGGAATAGCCGTTATGCGGTACCGTCCGTTGCTCCGTAGGATGAGAACCCTTGCGGATCGGCAGCTGCCACTGTGGTTGTCCACTTAAAGCGGTCGGTATGCCATTCTCATCATTCCCTCCCGTATAGTACATCGTGTTGCTATGCTCAAGTGTCCCCACGCCAGTTCGAAACACCTTCTCAAACCGAAAATCACCGATGTCCCAAATCCGAAAATCGAACAGTCGACCGACGACCCCAATATTAAAACTCTCCGAAGCGCAGTAATTCGTCAAATTACCGTTCAAGTTCTCCTCGCAAAGATCCGATCCATCTGACGGGGCGTTTATAGCCCAAGACTGCGTATAAATGGTATAGTCGCCTTCATTCACCCAGGTTGGCATAGTAAAGGTCATGGACGGTGTTCCAACAGGGATGTAGATCCAGGTATTCTCTGGGTAATACTGGCTGCCCTGAAACACACCAAACGGAAATTGAATTCGCTTGTTTTTCGTGTATTTGGCATAATCCCGGTTGCCGTACCCAGGGATATTGAGATGCTGGCCACTCTCCGTAAAATGTATGGTGAACGGCCGATCCAAGATCAGCACTGCCCTAGTCATGTCCGGTGTCATACGTTGATCGAATGGGCGGTTATCGTCTGGAAGAAACGAGTAGTTGACGACCGGTGTGTGCACGGTGACGGAGTTAATCGGAGAGATCAAAAATTCCTGATCTCCGTTTCCCTCTACGTTCTCCGACAGCATCGTATAATAAATGGTACCCGTGCTGGTTGTATTCTGCCGATTGAGTAAACCACTATTGATCATCAACTGGCCCTCGTAAAGCACCTCGTCTCCGATGATTTGCGGATCAGGAATCCTCCCTGGGGTGGGCCCGGTCTTGTTAGCAACGGTATCATCCATAATCGTTTCCCCGTTAAATACTAGTCGGTCATTCTGCACCTCAGGATCTTTGGTCTGCATTTCCGCAAGGTCTGTGAGCACGTCTGTATCATCAACATCGTCAGGACCCGGTTCGTGGTCTCCACCATCTACCACTTCTGGCTTGAATTCTATCCCTCCCGTATCTTGGGGAACAACATGGTCTTCTACTTCTGTACTATTGGTAAGCTCAAGCGTCGGCGAACCATAATTATTAGGATATAGAGTGACTTCTCCTCCAGGCAGCGCATAGTTCTCCATCTGGGCACGATCGATTTGATAAACAGCTAACTGATCTACCTGCCAGTAAGTATATTCTTTTGGAGTCAAGTCAAAGGTATAGGTCTTATCAAATTTCCCTGTTTTAGGAAGCGGAGCTTGAGGAATCGATGTTCCATTTGGTCCTGGAAGATTCGGCTGCGCTTCCTCCCACTTCGTCGGATATGTAACTTTAACACTGCAGGAATAACGAATCTGACCTGCCATATTGGCGAAGGTATGTTCAAACAAATAGTTCTTTGCCCACACATTGGAAAATAAATTCTCAGAGGTGGGGATCCCCACCGGTGCATCAAAATGGCGTCCATTTGCTGTATCATCACCTAGAATTGCCCCGTTCGCATCCGGTTCCATAAATGACGTTTGCGGAGCAGCGATCTTGTTTGGCGGATCAATAGTATACTTACATTCGCCTGAGCCTTCTCCCTCGGTGGGAGGGCCACCAACTTTTTTGTAACTGGCCACCATTTTGACTCCACCTACATAAACCTTAAAATTACGCTGAACTAAGCTGGGATCATTCGAAGCTTTACTTTGAATATATAATTGATCGCTTGGCCTCAGAATCGGAGAAAGCCAAGATTGGTTAATTTGATATTCCTCTCCCTCGTATTGAACGGTCAGGGGAAAAGACTTTACAATGTTATAACCAGCCTTATAATTACCAATTAATTGATCGCTCACCACGATTCCGTTCGAAAGTTTAAGAATCATATTAACCGGATAATTTTCTCCCTGAAAGGGAACTGTGACATCGAAATATTGTCTCAAATCTTCTGGATGAGCCCAACTCTCTGAGTGTTTAATATCATACAACGTATGATAGGGTCCAGAAACTTGGATTGGGTTCGTTCTGGAACCCGTCACTACTCGCATTATGGCGCTAGCGTATAATGGAGTGCCTTCAGAGATGACTTGTTCCGCCTTAGCTTGTCCAATAGCGGCGAGCACTTCTGCTTTAGTCCATTCGAAGTTTGTAGTCACTATCCCATCTACAATAGTTTCTGATTTCACATGCCCCCCGCCATTATCTTGTAATTTAATACGTTGATTAGAAGGCAATGAGGTAGGGTCGCATTGCACTTCACCTCCATAGGCTCCAGAGGATGCACACGTTGGTTGGGTATGAATATACCAACCTACCGTCTGGAATCTTATACTCGAAGAGGCTTCATTGGAAGTTGTTGTATAAAGAAATGCCCCATCTTTAAACTTGGCCATAAAGGCAGCCTCTACAAGACTTATAAAAGGTGAAAACAATAAAGAATTTATTAGAATTAACAATAGACAACCGAGGCATTTACGCCGCATCTTTCATCACTTCACTTCATGAAGGGTAGTGTTTTCAAACAAGCTTGAGAGTGCATCTATATTAAAATGCTCACCTACTATAGGATTATAGTAATTCGTAGAGATACTTAAATCAGCATAACCCTCATACCAGACCCCTTTTTTTAATTTCTCGTGAAGTCTGAATTCAGCAAGTTTGAAGTATACGTCATTAAATAAATCCTTATACTCTGTAAAACTATTAATTCTGAATCGGAACATGGATCGAACACGGTAATCCCCGGTTCCTGGGTAATACAACACGGACGATTCAGGGTCAATTGCCCCTTCAATTTGAATCTTATTTTTCTTCACCCATTCGGCATATTCTTCAATTTCCTTCTCCCGGATAGAAGACGATTGATTCTCGTACTTAAAGGATTCTTTCGCATAGCTTGCCGGATTAATCGTTTTATAATCCACGTTCAACCGTAGATCAAACCCAATTTTCATACGTTTAATGATTTTGGCCATATCTTCACTCGTTAACTCTTTTTTGCTAAACACCTGCGCTCCAGTCTCAGCATCCCCAGCAGAGTAGTTTATGGTATGCCTCATTTCGTACATTTCATTCGGGATGTCTTCCAGAATGTATGGATAATCTTTATAGTTCTTAGGTAGGTTTGTCGTACGTATTTTCCTTCCAAAATAATCAAGTTCCCCTAAATCTTTACCCGGCGTGTGAATGTGCACACTTTGAGAAAATTCGTCCACCTCCACTTCTGCGGATAACAGATTAGAGACAACGGTTAATGGAATCATCGTCATTCCATCTTTTTGTACAACCATAGCACCAAGCGCTACTGGTTGCCCGTTCACTTTTGCAAAAGAAGAACCTACTGTCAGTACAATTTTGTTTTCTTTTTGCTGCAGAGTTAACGTTTTGTTTGCTGCATTCCAGTTAGCTTGTGTGCCGAGTTTTCCTGAAATCATGCGGAATGGGATCATTGTCGTCCCATTTTCTGAATAAGGATGTCCCTTTGTCAGTGGATATTTAATGCCGTCCATGATGACGTTCACTGCTTTGGCAGCTGTTCCTGCCGCTCCCGCTGTAGTAATTAACAACACTAAGCTTGCGAACACACAAATGACTATAGTCATGCCTCTTCTTGCCTTCTTTGATCTAATAATTGCTGATAGACTATTAAACTTAAAATTCCTCATGTTCTCACTCCTCCACAATGAAACTTTTTTAATCCGATGACCCTATTCTCCATATTTATCCAAATCAAATCTTTTACTCCAACATCTATCACCTAACCGCACAATCCTCAATAAAATACCCTTTTCGAGCAGCCTCCTCTGGATCGAACAGACTTTCTATAACAGTAACCCCCGGGGGTACACAGCTTTCTCCGTAAGCAATATGTCTCCCTGCTGAATTCCGGGTACCTATCAGAACCTTTCGTCGCATTACAGCCCCACTACCTAAGGAATATGCATCCAGCAGTTCTCCCCCAGGAAGTGGATAACCTTGAATAAAAGCCATGATCCCTACATCCTGTATGGATTGCTCCTGCAAGCCACGGGGAAGGGTGAACTGAATCGACAAGCCCATTCGTTTCACCAGCTCTAAATGTCTGTTAATGGCTGTTGCCAAGTCTTTTTCAACGAGTGATGTGATCGTACTCTGCCGGATTTCGTGAAATAGTTCTATAGAGGTCAGAGGATTAAGATTGGTCTCAGCCGCTAGGGTTGTATACTCCCCCTCATAGAATTCATTAGAGCTAGTATCATACACCCGCGCATTGTCATCCAAAGTGAAATAAAGCAAATTGCCATTCTGAAGCTTGTAATAATAGGGACGCTCAGGCCAACTCACAGGCTTAAGTTCATCCTTCCCGCTATTACTAGCCGTGTCGTCCAAAGTAACCAACGTATAGCCGCTATATCCAAACATCACCAGTGCGGGTATATGCATTTTTAAATTGTTCATTTCAGTCTGGTTGTTCTCCAGTCCAAATTTCAAAGCTAAATCACTGTAAAAAACACTTAGCACATCCTGATCCAGTTGCAGTTGGCGTTCCCGCCCATAGTGCACTGCTGTGGTAGTAGGCTGCTGTTCCAGTCGTGACAGATAATCACCAGCATCATCCACCGCGGCTTGAAAATCATCCGAATAGCGTTTATACATGTCCTGATTGAAGACCTGAAGATCTTCTCGAGTGTCGCCCATAAGAACAAGAGGAACGACCAGAATTAGAAAAACAAGCACAACACTAAGGGGCTTCACTTCGGACCATCCCCCCATACTTCAAATTGACCGGAATCATTTCACTATGAAAAAGCAACGCTCGCATCCGTGAGGCAAGTGTCGTCCCTTCAGATTCTAACCGGACATTGAACAGATCGCCTACATGCATGGTAAACCTTCTACCTGGATCATCTGCAGCCAGTAAAGTTCCTGAATGCGGATATAAGATTTCCAAAATATCCTTGCTGAAATATCCGTCATATCGGACACTAAAGCTGTTCTGGAATGTAGAATAATCATCAGGATTCGTATATAAGGGCTGTAAATTCTTTTTGTAATACTCCATTTGCACTTTAAAAACACCATATGAAGCATCCAAAGAATGAAGAAACAGCTCATAATCGGAAGTATCCACGTATCCTTTAGCACGAACGGTATCCACGAATTCCACCACAGCCGCATTGACCGCGAGCTTAGTATTCCTCTCTACAACTTCGGATTGACGGAATGCCGGATAGACTCCGAACACAAATGACAACAAAATTATAATAATTACACCTTTCAGCGCGTCTGCCATGCGGCTCCTCCTTTCTAGCGGGTGGCGGAGATTTCCGTAATCATCTCATCGGTTCGCGTGACTCTTAACTGATAAGCAGCCTCAGGCACTCCACGCAAATCCACTGCTGTAAGGTCCGTTTCCTCATTAATTGCAATGCCATCGATATATAAAATATATTCCCCCTCCAGTGCTGGAGGGATCATACCGATGACCTGCTCACCGCTAATTTTGTTCAAATCACCTGTCCCTTTGTAAGGTGCTGCTGCAACTGTCGGCAGCTCATAGTGCCTGTTTGGAACAGCACTCTCCATCTCCAGCCGTAAAAACGTAAATCCGCCGACAGCAAACAAGATCCAAGCAAAGAGGGTTAGTAGAAATTGAGTGCTAGTTTTCATTTAGTGGCTTCATCCTGATTAAATTCTATTAATCGAACCTCACCATTCTTATCCCTAAATACTTTTGCCTTAAAAAGAGACTGCGTATTTACATTGCAATTTTCAGCATTTTCAACACCTGTTTCGCTTTGATCCAGCATCTGAGACACACTATGTGATTCCACTGACGACTCCTTAACAAAACCACCTTCAGGATTAGTGTCACTTACTGTTGGAATGCCATAATAAGTTTCATAAGTATTTTCTGCATAAAATCCTTTCGTATTTACTCCAGTCTTTATCAGAATGGAAAATTGCGGACGTCCCTTATATCTCATTGCTGCATTAATAACATCCTGGCCAGAGACGTTCTTGTTATCATAACTGTTGAACTCCGCCTGATTAATCATTTGAGTCTGGGCCAGGGTCTGCTCCTGAGCTCGAATGAAATAATTATTAATGACCAGATAAATACTCACACCTGCGGCAATAATCAAAATTGTGACAATAATACCAATCACCCACTTCAATCCGGTCGAAATATTCTCCATGATCGCTCTCCTTACCGCTTATTTTTAAATTTTAAAAGTCGAATATAGATACAATAAATTTAGGGCTGTGTAAATACAATTAGCCTGACCTCTTCGTTATTATCTCTGAAAATCTCAGCGTGGAAGCGTCCCAGAGTATTAATGTTACAATCATCATTTTTTATATCCAGCATTTGAGAAACACTTCTGAATCCTCCAACTCCATCTCCATCTTTAGACAAGTCTACACTCCCACTAGAAGCTGGAACTGGATATTGAGCTCCATAAGTATTTTCCGCATAAAATCCTTCAGTTTTATTCTCCCCTGTATAAATCTTAATCGCGAACTGCGGACGTCCCTTATACCGCATTGCCGCATTAATCACATCTTGGCCGGATACATCCTTGTTATCATAACTATTGAATTCCGCTTGATTAATCATCTGGGTCTGGGCCAGAGTCTGTTCTTGTGCGCGGATGAAGTAGTTGTTGATAACCAGATAAATACTGACACCTGCGGCAATAATCAGAATGGTAACAATAATGCCAATCACCCATTTAAGTCCGGTCGAGATATTCTCCATGATGTTTCCTCCTCACCTTATTTGAAGCTAATTTTTATTTTATTGCTCTTAACGCATCTACTCCGCAACGAAAAAAATAGCTGCAATCCGCTCATTTTTATCTTTTATCAGCTTCGCTCTATATCTAGCTTGCGGACTAATATAATAATTTCCTGAAGCATTCGAAATTTTTTCTTCATCTACACCACTTTCGATTCCCTCCTTGAACTTCGCTCCGGAATAATCAAACGCACGGCAATAACCTTCTCCGCTTGGATTCATGCTAAATCTTCTTTCTGCCTCATTCTGACCATTGGCATAAGGTTTCTCAACGTATAGGCAGAAGCTTTGCTGCGATTCGTACCTCCGATAAGCTGTAAGAATCTGGGAGCCGCTGACAATCTGATTGTCAAATGCAGAATATTGCTGCTCCGAAAGCTCCCTAGCCTGTGCCGCTGCCTGGCTATTCGCCAATTCGACAACTGGCTGTGTCTTCCCCCACAAAAACAGACCGGATGATATAATGGCCAGCGTGATCAGAATCGATATCGTTGTTTTCAAAAAGCTTGCTATATTCTCCATGCCTGTATCTCCTTCACATTTTGCCAGTTACAACAGTCAGGTCACCCAGCTGCTGGAAGGCCATATAGACGAAGGGAAGCAGTAAATATAAGGTGAACGTTGCCTGCATCGGCAAGAACCCAAACATTTTACCCAGTGTACTTTTCCTACTGATGACCTTCTCATAGTGCTCCTTGCGTTGATCCATCGCGAATGCCCTCTCCGCATCCATATCATCAAACGCCTTCTTCACCGGAATCAGATCGGCTGCAACCTGCAAGCGGTCTGCGAGCCGTTCAAGGGGAACGAACCGTGCGTCCTCCTTCAGATTCTCAATGGCGCTCCAGCCTCCAGCCTCATAATCCAGCATGCAGCGCAGCAGCTGCCGCTCAAAAATGTAGCTGTAACGATGCAGCCACTCTATCATTTCGTACACGCTGATATTCGGAAATTGAGACAGCATCATTGAAAGCGTGTTGAAGCCATCCACCTCATTCTGCATTTCCCACTTTCGCAGCTGGGTACGAATGATTAAGTAAGCATCCGGAAGATAAAACCCTGCCACCGCCAGCCCAAAAGCCAGCAAAAGTTCATACCATTTGTAGTACTCCTCATGATATTGCTCTACCCTGTTCATTAACTGTGCAGCATAGGCATTCTGGTTCAGATTGTTCTGAAGGAAAGACTTATTCTCCGCTTTCTCCTGAATGTAGGGCAACATCTGATCCGGTGTAATCTCCTTCGCTACCAGTTCTCCAATTAAAGTCTGCTCAAAAGCGTACCGTTCCTCGCTCAGCAGCTTCTGAGATTCTGTCTGATTGCCCCCTGTTGTAATCTGCTTATTGGGGTGCAAAATGTTGTGCTTGATATTGGCATGGATGGAAAATTGAAGCGATACGATCAGCAGAAAGATAACTACTGCCGCTAGTGTTTTCTGCAAAAAGAAGGCATGTTGCGACAGCCCAGAGTTAGCATCCTTCAATTTGCCGGCTACCTTGAAATGAAGAGGCTCATGTTCTGCCGGAGTGATCCGATCCGCCAGTTTGAAAATCCATTTTTTCTTCAGGATCCGATTTAACCACTTCCCCTCATCTTTGATAGATTGAGTGTCTTCATCCACACCTTTGAGAATCCGCAGGGCAATAAACGATATTATGAACGTGATATAAAGTAAGATTAAAGAATATAACCCCCAGGCCGAATTGTAGTAATTAGATACAATAGGAAACATTCCCTCCGCCCAATTGCGGATTGGATCCAGCATGAATACCGGCGAAATGGCTACAAAAACAATACCGTATAACAAACGATCGATTCGCTCACGGCGATTAATATCCATATGAATCTCTTCTCTGATATTGCCAAGCATCGATAGATAAATCGAACGCTCCCCTTTATGGATATCCGCATCGCCATATTCACCTATTTTGTAACTCACTCCAGCTAGTTGCTTCATATAACGGTTAGGGGCAATCTCATAATATTTCTGCAGTTCATCTTCCGGGTCCACCGCTGCCAGAATTCCAGCAATCTGCCGAGCATGCACGGCTACCATTGGTTTCGAACGTTCCGCAGAATTCTCCAAGCTGACTTGCACCATATGTGTCTGATGATATTCATGGCGAATATCCAGAATCATGGACGATTGGTCATATAACATCTGCTTCACTAAACGCCCAATGAAGAGATCGCTAAGGACACCTCCAAGATAAACTGAGACTAGCATAATAGTCGCACGGCTTACCCACGATGAAGTCCAGAGGAATGAACTCAACGAAATGATCAGAATACAAGCAACAATCATTAGCGTTAGCGCAGCCGCACGACTTCTGATCATAATTTCATTGCCTGCATGAACCAAGGTCAGACGCGAGCGCATCCGGTGAAGAAGTTTCTTCACTAATGGCAGTTCATCAAGTACCGGATAAGTTTTATGGGCCTGCTCCAACCATCTTTTTTCCTTAGTTCTCGTTGGCAGCAGAGCCTTTAGCCGCCTTTGCTCTTGATATTGTGTTCCCTTCAATTTACGCTGCACTATATTAAGCAGGACAAGCAGGACAAGCAGTAGCACTCCTGAGGTTCCCAAAATAATCAACAATAGGTTTTGCAGATTCATGCGGATTGCCCCCAATACTTCTCAAGAAATGCAGTGAATTCTAGTGCATCCTCTTCATCCATATTTTTGCGCATCTCATCGATTTTACGGCTGCTGATCGGATGTTTGGCCACGTATTCTCCGGCTTCCCACACAATGACATCCTTATAATCATAGGAACGCCGATCTGTCATCCGGCCAAAATATTCGGTCACGGTATCCATAAAAGCATCCAGCTTGTCCGTAATATTCTCAGGATCCTTGTAGTTCTGAGGATATTCGAACTGGGGATCTGCCGGGATAATCTCTGTAATCCGTTCGATATATCTTTTCCCAGCACGTAGTACCAGATGAACGTTGAAACCAAGCGCCTCAACAACCTGAACCTCAGCAATTTTCTCATTACTGAAAGCTCCCGATGCGATAAGACTGTTGCGCAAAGCGCTGACCAAATTGGGCAGTGTTTTTCCGTGGTGTGTAAACAATGTATATTCAGAAGCTACCTGGGCTGCCTGAATCACATAACTGACCACACTATGAGTAGCCGCCTCTCCGACGATATTCACAGCGCCATCCGTTTTTTTCTGCACATCCAGCCCATCCTGCCCACTAACAGAGGGTGTTTCTCTAAAGGATAAAATATTTTTACCCGGATACATTTTTCTCGCCCAGATCTCGAAGGAGGTCTCCTGGATCCGGATATTCTTCGCATCAATATATTTGATCAGTGCCTTAAGCAGCGTTGTTTTCCCCGAGCCCTGTCTGCCAGTAATGGCAGTGACCTGATGGCCCAAGATGAGAAAAATAAGCATATCAATCGCAAGCTGTGCCCCTTGATCTTGGATCTGCTGATCCAATTCCACGAGCGAATCGTTAAATTTGCGGACAAAAAAAGCCCAGCTTTCAGCCATTTTGGGCCGCACAACCACGACCCGGCTGCCATCAGCCATATCGTTGATGATATAACCCTTCGATTCATTTAATTGCCCAGGATTACCAAACCCATAGATATTTTGGCAAACCCGCTTAAGCTCCTTCTCAGAACCAAAACTTAAGAATTCCAGGTGAAGCGACTTTCCGCGGTAGAACGTCCACACCGCATCATAGGATTGTGGAATAAAATGCTGCTGCTTCGTATATTCCAGAAAATCTGTAGTCTGCACGACATCAGGAGGCATGCCACTTGTTCCTCCATTAACTCCATCGATGTTCTGATCTCGAAGCTCATCAATAACGCCGAGCCCCTTATAAATTTGATAAGCTCTCTGAACAATAATTTCAATCTTGTCCTGGATGGACAATCTCGGCTGCTCTGACTGATAGATATGGCGGATCTGTTCTTCGGTGATCTTATACCCCTTAGATCCATCAGGCAGTTTTTGCAGTGTGTCCAGGCTATATTTGCTTACTATTACATTAAATGCATTCTGACCATGATCTTTTTTGAAAACATAAAGCAAGATATCGAAGCAATCCTGTGAAGTCAATCGATTCGTATGGCCGAAGCTGATAATCTTATCTACATTTCCTTCATCCAGACCGTAGGTCTGAACTAATAGATCCTTCATATAAAGCTTCACATATTTCTTAGCGGAAAGATCGCCGTGCATGCAACTTCGGAGCGCTTTCTGCAATTCCCTTCTCCGCGCCTTCCGACGGTTGTATTCCTCCTCACTTGGGCTTCCTTCATAAAGAGACGCAGCTATAATCTCCTCAAAAGCCCTTCTCAGAAACTGCACGATTTCATTCATATCATATTTCAGTTGGACGGAAGGTGGAGCAGCATCCTTACGTCTGCCCAGCCATAAGTACAGGAACACTCCAATAGCTATCAGGACTACAAAGATCAGAATCAGATTAATCATTCGCAGCATCCACTTCCGATACTGGAGAAATCTCCAGCATCCGGAGAATAAGCTGTCCCATATGTCGTACCGCCTCAGTGAAGTTTCCGTCCTCACTAAACTCCAGAAAACGGGATTTAGCTTCTCTTGCCTTCAATAAAAACTGAACAAAACGCCGTTCATTTTGAGCATCCATATAACCAATATGATGTGGGATAACACCTACTGCTTTTTTCTTCAATTCATACAGCTTAATAATTCTCTCTTTATTGAACCTGGAGCTGCGCTCATAAGCCCCAATACAATAGAGGACTGGCTTATGACTCGGCACAGGAGCTTTGTTTTTGTTCAAAAAATAGGAATCCAGACTTACCTGATTCTGATTTAGGTTAACCACAATCAAATCTGCCTGCTCCATAACCAGAGACACAACCTCCGGATCATCTTCGGAGGAGAGGTCCACAAATAACAAATCATAAAACCTGCGATAATCCTTGAAGATATGCGGAAGCAAGAGCTTTGTCTCATGTTTCTCAGCACTCATAGATCCACTAAGCAGTTCCAACCGATCTTTAAGAATGGACTCTGCATGATCTCTAATTCCTTCAGGTGTAAGCATTCCACACTGCACTAATCTCTCAATCGCATCCATACCACCTGTGGTCTTTGCAGATTGAAGCGTTGTTCTTGTCTGTGAGAACAAATGCTCAAGCACACCTTGCTCCAAATGCGTATGTGTCATTAACACGCGGATATGATGATCTAGCGCTATGGTAGCCGCAACAGCTGCCATATTCGAAGTTGTTCTCCCCTGCCCTTGAGCAGGTCCCCAGAAAGCCACTAGCACAATTACCTACCCCCGTTTCCTTGCATACTGCCACAGCTTCTTGATGTCTTGCTTTGGAACATCGCAAATTTCAATCAAAAAGTCATTTACAGCTTCGGCAAAATCCTTATCTACCTTAAGATCCACCCTTCCATCATGGACCCAATTAATTCTTCGCTCCGGACTACTGATGTAACTGATTTTCGAAGTAATCACTGGATAATATTTATCCACATACTTCAGCCCAAGTCCGCATTCTTCTTCTATGACAAGCAGTACAGTAGGCATCCGTTTCTGATCCAGCAACTTATCTACGTTCTCCATAGCCTGACGGTCATAGGTGGTCGCGAAGACAATAATCTCCTCCTCAAGACCCTCAGGATACCCATGATGCCAGTCATACAGAACGATATCCGGTTTGTCAGCTACGGTTGAATCTGCAATCTTTATACCAGACACTTCGCCTTCAAAATACTGATAATTCCTGCTGTTATCCGAAATAATCATGACATCGTTGTTGAAATAACTTTTCAACAGAATAGCCGCTGCCAGTATGAAATCATGCTTCTCGCAATCCCCTGCAACAACAATGTGCAAATTGGTCACTCTCCTTCCAGAAGACTGTCATCTGTGGCTGCTTCTTTATTCGTCACACCCGTTGAACTCTGGTCTGCACTTGAATCGATCGGCGCTTGATTGGTCCGATCTATCACTCCGTTCACGGATTGGCTGTCATCAACTTTTGCAGCCTCCTCTGCTGCCGCCGCTCCCTGCACAGCCTTTCTCTGGATCACACCACTGCCGCTTGGTGCCTGTGCTCCCACACGAATTCTATCTTCATCCTCCATAACTTCGAGCCGTTTCTCCAGTTCCTTACGAAGATTGGCAGCAAGACTCCACTTGGCCTGATCTATAATGAACGGATTATCCTTAATTACTCCAAGTACATCCAGATTAGGGACATAATTGACTACAGGTTCAGGCTGAAGCTCCGGTTCTACGTACTGTTTCATATAAAGCTCTGCGTTATTTATGTATGCATCCACCAGGGCAGCTTGCAGGAGCTGTGCTTCTTCTTCATTGTCATTAAAAAATGTATATTGATTCGCTAAATCTACGTCCTTCAGCGACTTCTTTCCTACTACTATGTAATCCTCGCCATTTGGGAAAACTATCCGAATATCTACGACATCTTTTTTCGTTAACCGAAGCGGCAGTTTAATATATTCAGTCTCTTCTTTTCGTTCTGATGGCTCCAATCTCGCTTCATCACGTACCATTTCAGTAGTTACCGCTGTGCCTGATAATGCATCAATCTTCAAGTACTTACCAACAATTGCTTTAGACTCGCTGATCAGATTATCCGGTGAGGAGAATTTGGGTAGCTTCTCTTCCATTACATCCTCAGCAGTAATCACCTCTCCAGCTAGCTTTGGAGATATCAATACATAGGCTGTTTGGGATTGGTCCATATAGCGCTGCAAGACTTCATCTTTATCATTCAGCTGTTCTTCATAAGCTGCCCGCTCGTCGATCAGCTTAGCGTTATAATGGCGATAAGTTGCAAACCATACCCCGGATGTGGCAACGGCAACAAGACAACCTGATAGGATCGTATATCTCAGTATTTTTTTCCGCTTACGTATTGCCACTTCAAGACCTCATTTCCATCCCTATTTAATTTTCCCTGTCGATTTTGCGGCTGCGGCCGCCGCTGCCGCTGCTGCCCGTTCGGAGGCTTGTCTTTCAGCTTCCTTAATTCTGGCTGCCTCTGCTCTCTCTTCCTCCACCTGCAATTTATCTGCATAGTTCATCATATTTGATTCAATTTGGGCTATGGCAGCTTTAAATTCGTTCATTTTCTTAATCCATTCCTCACAATGCTGCTTAAACTCTTCCCCACCCAAATCTACCCAATAACCAGACACTCCTGTGATTGCCGCTCTCATCTTATCGCTGCACTCCTGGGCAGGGGAGAGAAGTCGATGGCAATCAAAAGCAATGCCTCTAACCATACCTGAATTCATACCCAGCCTCCTGATTTATAATTACCTGCTCTCCGGAACGAATGAAAATCCTATGCCTATTAACAACAAGGTCACAAATAAGACCATTCCAACAATTCCCCAGAGCAACGTTTGCTTGCGAAAGAGCTTTTTCTGAACGGTCAGCAGCTTCATTACCCATTCAACAGCCGCTTTATCTGGATACAAAGGATCTTGATGTGCAGGCATCAGAGTCGTTTGAATTTCTGCAAAATCCTTTTTCAACATTTGTAATACTTCCTGATGTCCATTTTCCAGCAGTAACCTGCACCGCTTGCGCTCATAAGGGTTAAGGGTGTTCAGCTTCTCTTTCAGCAGTTCATACTTCCACATAGCCCCGTTGCCTACCAAAATAGGAATTTGCGAGTTCCACCACAGCTCGAGTCCGCTGGTGCCCTTCCGCTCCCGATGGATATCCACCCATAGAATGATATGCGTGAACTCACTGGCCAAAAGCTCCGAAATATCCCACGAATACCCTCTGCGATAGAAAGTGACTCCTTCATATTCGAACATGGTAGAAACCGAATCTTCTTTCTCACCCTTAAAAACAATCTGTTCAAGCGAACTGATTTCGGGCCTGTCATCTCCGCACACCAGAGGCTTCCAGCCCAGTTCTGCCAGACCCGCAGCCAGCAGAAAAGCCGCCGCACCTACATCTTCTTCCCCTCCGACACCACAAACTCCGATGACAAGTGGTACATTGCTGCCTAGAATTCTCGTACTTGCTGCTGGCATCGACTCTTCTTCTACCGGAATAGATTGTTCCAGACTCTCCAGCGTTTCCGCTCCGGCTAATGACGGGGTCTCCTTTCTGGCCGGAGGCCCCAGTCTAGGCGGGGTTGATCCTGCTGAAGAGCGAGGAGCAACGGAAGGTCTCCTGTTGGCGGCATCTGCTACAGTTCTGGAACCGGCCGCCACTGGCTGTGGACGGGTAAGCGACTCCACCGGTCTCGGAGGAGCAGACGGTGCCTCTTCCACTGCCGCGTCAGAAGCTGCTCTTGATGATGAGCCTTTAAACGATGCAAAAAGGCCTTTCTTTTTACCCAGGATATGATAATAATCCCTAGTAGTTTTTTTCTCTTTGATCCAGTTCAGAAAATCATCGCCCTGGAATTCCGTAGTGAACTGAAGATCATGTATGTTCATATTTACAAGGGTCCGTATAAATTCAATATCCGTTTGCAGCACCGGATCTAACTGAACAATCAGCCGCGTATGTTTAAGATATTTCCGGATCAGTGTCATGAAACTGATAATATCCGCAGCCTTGACCGGTGTGCCCAGCCCCGCACCGCCCTCCATAATTACAATGGATGAAGGATCGACTTCCTTGCTGCTGAAACCACTTATAAAACTATGTAATGTAGAATGTTTACCGGAAATTACATAACCCTCATGCTCCAGCGACCTGGATAGCAGCATTATAAGTTCAGGCGAGCAGACTAAGTGTACGCTTTTCATAGGAATCCTCCTTTACGATCTCCCAGCTCAATAGGGTAAAATACGAACTATGGCTCCGTCCCCTTGTATAATCTCTGCGAGAACAGCATGCGGCCCCAACTCCATCCATTCTTCGCCCGTACGGCTGGCTTCACATTTAAATTCCCAGTTATCCGGAAGCCAGTTGGCTTGCTTAAGTAGCTCGATACATTGCCCTGTAGAAATAGAAAGAGAGACTTCCAAATCCAAATACTTCTCTCTTTCACCTTTAAATACAAAAGTAGTCAGTGCAGTTGACATAGTCTGATCCCCCAGATTTGTTAAGCTTCTTGCAGCCAATTACATAACTCATTTACTACTGCAGGCAAGGATTGCGTGGTTTGACTGACGTCTTCTTCCACCCCACGCAGCAGCCACATTTGTTCTTCATGAATCAACAGGTTCAGTTCGCGAATCACCTGTGCCTCCTCAGTAATGCATTGGATTTCTGCCAAGGAAGTTATGAATGCACCTGCTTGAAGAGATTTCCCCACCCACGTTTCAAGATCTACTTCTTTATTTATCGCTTTTTGTAATTTTTCTTTATCGCTCAATTCCCACACTAAAGGGATTCTTTCAATGACCTGATACATCAGCTCATGTAGTGCATAAATCTCCTGAAGCTTATAGGTGTTACTTTCCGGCTGTTGCTCAAGTTCAAACCAAACTTCATCCTGAACAAAATAGAAGACCTTGCAAGTCTGCTGATTTGTATGCATAAGCTGGCAAAAATAAGATTTGCAACTGGATGCAACAGCGATACCTCTATGAAGCACTTCATTCACTTTGGCGAGCCCCACAAAATCAACCTCTAAATATCCCTTCACTTCCAGCGACCTCATCTGTGTATCCATTAGGGAGCGTAAATTGCGCTCCGATTCGCTTTTAAGATCGATTTCCAGACCTGGAAAACTGGTTCCTCCTATTAAAGCAGTTAAATAGATAATTTCTAAAGGATGCAATTCAAATATTTCACGAGCCGGCTTCATCGCTTTCTTCACCTGCTTATCTATAGTTCTGTAATCATTTTGAGGCGTGAAATGGATCCCTCTGTTAGCAGCATCGCTTCAGTATTGTCCAACACCTCGTTCAGCTCATGGTATTCCAAACCCTCGAGTAGTGGAGCATAAGACAAATGATCGTTGGGTCTTCCATCGGACAACAATGCATGTCCACTGTTAATCAGTTCACCCGCAAAATCAGTGACCAAATGCATTTGATTCAGTTCAAACGAATCGCTGCCGACCAGCAGCATTACACCAAGTCCACCTCCAAACCTTGCTATACGCTCCAAATGATCCAGTGAATCATTCTCCATCAGATCAAAAGCGGACTTAAGATGAGGCATTACAATGACAAGAAGCGGGTACTTAGACAGAATATACTCAGCCTCGTCAAATTCTTCGCGGTTTTGGACATCTGCAAAAGCTTGCCGGGCATCATTTTTCCTTAGTTGCAGCTGATCCACTAAGGATTGTGTGAGCTGTAAAAACTCTTCAGCCGTACTCATATAGCGGGTAATCGTTGAACTAACTTTCAGGCTTGGTATACTGACAACACCACTGTCAAACAGATGGAATTCCATGGTTAATTCGCCTGCCGATTTATCAAGAACTTGTATTAGGGCGTTAAATCTAAAGTCCACATGCTTCTGAGTAGTATAAGACACTACAAAATTGCTAACCTGCTTTACATTAATCTCTACCGGAAGTGTAGTATCCCAATCCAGCCCAAGCGGAACCAGATAATTCCCTTGCGGTTGTTCTTTAGGCACGCGTTCCAGAAGCTCTGCCAGTGAAAGCTTGTCCGGGATCACTGAAATTCCTACAGGATTATTCACACCTGCCACTGCTTTCATCTCCGAACTAATCCGGCGAAGAGAGGCAGCTATCTGATCATCCGAGCTGCCATCCACAGGAAGCGCGGTATGAAATTCCAGAATCCGGTTATCTTTGAGCAGTCCGCGGCCTACGGTATTCGTTGGCTCCATCCCTTCTGTTCTGCCCAGAATACTGGAATAATCCAATCTATCAGACATTTGATATACTAGAGCCTGCTTAATATTCTGGCTGATTCGGTAAGGATAAGAGTTTACAGCATTGGCAGCGAACACGAAGTATATCCCGTAATTACCGCCTTCACGCACCAACTTGGAAAGCTCTAAGATAAAGTCATCATAGGCTTCTGAGAATCCTGTGTAATTATCGAGCAGAATAACAATGTAAGGAACCTTCTCTCCAGTGGCCGCACTGTAAGAGACCAAATTGCTGATTCCAAGCTGAGAAAACTTACGTTTGCGTTCATCCAATTGGGACAACAACCAACTGATCAGTTTTCCAAGCTTTTGTTCATCCTCTGGAAAAATAATATCCCCTACATGTGGAAGCTCGTGGAATACTCCCAAGGTACGTGTACCAAAATCCAATATATAGAAATGAACGTAATCAGGTTCATATTTCAAGGCGAGGGACATGATAATGGTCTTTAACAGCGTTGTCTTACCGCTGCTCGGTGCTCCATAAACCAGTAAATGTCCGTCCTGATTAAAATTAATATCCAGATTGTATTGCTCCTGATCTGACGGATTATCAATTCGTCCAACGGTGGCAATAAGATTCTGATCTGGCTGCTTCCATGATTGCCCATCCCAGATCTGATTCTGATCCATAACATCTGCTAAAGTCATGGTCTCCGGAAGTGGAGGCAGCCACAGCTGAAAGGCCTCTCCGATCGATTGCTCAGCAGAAATGGCAGCTATATGATTAACCACAGCCTGCAGCTCACTCAGTTGCGAGGCATCATCACTGTTTTCCCCCTTCGGAATCAGGGCTCTGCGTTCACCACTTAGTGAAACGATATCTATCTTGGGACTTCCAGCCTGATCTGTCTCCCCTGCCTGATAAGGCGCTCCGCTCCAGGAGGATTGGAACAAAGTGAATACTTCATTATTACCAACTTGCAAATACCCACGGCCTTTTTCTTTGATCTCTGCTGCCTCCGTGCGTTTTAGCATCTCCTGACTATCCGAAGGTGTCTGGACCTTCAGGCATAATTTGAATCTGGAGTTACTCCAAATCTGGTCATCGACTACGCCAGAAGGTTTTTGTGTTGCCAATATTAAGTGAATCCCCAAACTTCTTCCGACCCGTGCCGCACTGACCAGCTCTTTCATAAATTCCGGTTGATCTGATTTAAGTTCTGCGAACTCATCCACCACTATGATCAAATGCGGCAAGGGAAGGTTAACTTCCTTATTGCGGTAAAGAACGATGTAATTATCAATGCTGGTCACTCCGGCTTCACTGAACAGTCGCTGTCTCCGTAAAAGCTCACTTTTGATGGAGGCAAGGGCCCGATTGATCTGATTACCACCAAGATTAGTGATTGTTCCCACCAGATGTGGAAGCCCAAGAAAAGCATTAGCCATTCCTCCACCCTTATAGTCAATCAGTACAAAAGCAATCTCATGCGGATGATAATTTACCGCCAGACCCAAAAGTAGTGACTGAAGCAGCTCGCTTTTCCCCGATCCGGTGGTGCCGGCTACTAGACCATGTGGACCATAGCTTTTTTCGTGCATATCGAACAAAAGAAATTTACCACCTGCCCCGAGGCCCAGAGGAATGGACATGGTACGGTTAGCCTGGTTTTTTGACCAGCGCTCCATTACGTTTAGAGACTCTACCTGCTCAACCTCAAAGCTCTCCAGAAAAGTAACCATTGGTGGGATATAGCTGTTATTTTGACCTTCTTTAATTCTGAGCGGAGACAAAGAACGGGCAAAAAACTCCGAATTTTTTTTATCCAGGGAATCGGCAGTGAAATAATCAGCTAAATGACTTAACAGCTGATTAGTATCTTTGCGAACCATCCCCTTACCGTCCTTAATTTCCAGAATAGCTTGGCAATTCAGCGGCAGCGCAACATCAATCTTCTCTGATGTAAAAATGCTGGTCACTCCAAGTGAAGCATTGCCCGAGAGCAAATACTTCATCATATCCGTGCTGTCCCACAGTTCAGGAGCAAAAACCAGAAAAACATAATGTGGGGTCTGCATTGGCTGGAGTCCATAACCATTCTTGCTGTTTTCTTCTCTTTTTCTAAGCTCCGGAAGTAATTCATCCGCAATATTGGAGGCATCAAAGGATGTTGTAGCCAAACTTCTCTGGCTTCGATTTTTATTCCATGTATGGGGCAGCCATTTTAACCATTCCCAGTGTTCTAGATCATCAGGCTGCATCACGCATATTACCCTTACATCATCGTAGCCTTGGTGTGTTGTTAAATGAACCAGAACAGCATTGAGGAAATCACGAACCTCCTGCTGTTTACCGTATATTCCGAGCGTATTAATACTCCTTAACGGTATGTAGACTGGAATGTCTCGTACAAAATACATCTCTTCGCATATTTTACTGGCGATTTCTTCAAGTGGGTTGTCGTCATCAATTGCTTTCGCTTTTGAGCTATATGTTGGCACCAGAGCAATCGGCTGGATTCCAGCACCAACACGGAGATTCAGAAAATCATCTTCAATTCCTGTTTTTTCCCACAGCTGCTTGCTTCTCCCCCGTACGATTTCAACACAAGATTGAATACTTGGATGGATATATGTATAGGCTTCTCGCTGCATACTCGCGGCACTTTGTAAATCATTACGAACCTGAAATAAGTAGTTGAGATATTTCTTTTCAAGTTTTTTGTTCTGTTCATGATGTTTTTTCACACTGGATTTATAATTTAAAATTGAAACCATGACCGTCAGAACAGTCATACCCATGGTTGATATCAGCATGGTAAATGACCTGGTCAATGTTGACATAAATATAGAGATGACTAACATCCCGATGGGGGGGACTATAATCGTCAACCATGAGAAGGTTGGTTTTCCCGATGGCCGGGCAGGATCCTCCAAAACCATTTCACCTTCCGGGTAATTTGGTTTAATTCGAGGGGTTCTTTGTACCTGATTGGTTAGCATTTCTTGAGCACTCATCTTTTTCATCACCACTGGATAGGAATTTTGGATTAACAAGAAATAATAGTGTAAATTTTAAATAAATTATAAATTATTTTCCAATTTAGGATATACATACTGCATTATCGGTTTGGAGACTGAATAGTTTATATTTTCCATAACATTTTTTGCTAAAATGGTTCAAAGATCCCCAATAAATAACCATTATTTTCATAATAGTAAAATTACTAGTGTATATAGATCCAGTTCTAAGGTCACCTCATCGTACTTTTCTTCTAGTTTAATTTAAGACATTTGGCACATTTACTTTTTCAAGGTTATCCAATACTCCTGTCCGCTTCCATTTCTAAATAGAAGATTTCAAAGCTTTAATTTAAAATCAACATTCCATAATAGATCCTATGAATCAGAATATTTCTATCAAATTGAAGGAAACTTATGCTCTTAGAAGGAATTTAACTTGGGAGAGAACCAGGAAATCGCTGCTGACTCTAACTATTTCTCAAAACAAATAAGCAACCTCGTAAGAGGCTGCTTGGTTTCAATAGTTTGACTACGATTTGTTATGTATGCTCTAATATAAATGAAGGGTGGAGCTGCATGTTATCATTTTTACTAACTTTAAAACGTTTATTCTCGGGCTTATGGAAAGCGCTCAAACGTAAAAATTTCCAAGCATTATTCTTATTAGTTTTGATGACGCTGTTGTCTGGAACCATTTTTTATGTCAAACAAGAAGGTTTGTCTGTCCTGGATGCTATTTATTTCTGCGTTGCAACGCTTAGTACCTTAGGTCATCCAACATTTGTTCCCCAGACAGCACTTGGAAAAATATTTACGATCGTTTACATTATTGCAGGCACAGGGCTGTTCTTGGGAATGATCGGGTATATCGCTTATGAACTGATCAAACAAACCGATAAAGATAACAATTAAATAATGGAATCCAAAACTCGTAATAGTATTAAGAGCCTTGTTAGCCGAAGCTAATGAGGCTCTTTCTTTTCAAATAATCGCTTATATACTAGTCCATAAATCACTAATATTATAGTATTAAATGCATATTTGTATAATCTGCTGAGCCAACTGATTCACTTTAATGGGTTTTAGATCCTTGTTGAAAAGACCTACGGCTTGTACAAAAGGAACCATGACAACCGCATCAGGACGATCCCCGTAAACCAGACTTGGTTTTACAATGCCGATATTTTTGCCGCTTGTAAGGGCGATATTCTCTCCTCTATGCTTGGATTCAAGAAACGGTTTATTTTTAAAGGGCATTCCCATCCGTCCTGAAATATAACATCCCTTGGGTATGTTCAATCTGCTCATAAGCTCAACCATAATTTTTACCGGCTCAGCATTTAGCTTTTCAAAATCCTCCTTGCTGTTTGCTGTAGCAGTGCCGACCATATCAACGATGGCATCCGCTTGTTGAGGTAACTTACTAATGTAAGAATCGATATCAAAAATATCGACAGACATCCATTTTATCCGATTGTGATTAACGAGGCTCGGTAATAACTTTCCAGGCTTTCCGTTTCGGGATACGCTGATGATCTGCACCTTAGGATCTTTTCTTAGCCATTCTTCCGACAAATGTGTTCCGATATAACCACTTCCACCTAACAAAATCACATTTTTCATCTCATGTCACCCTTCATCATCATTTATAGTTTTAGGATCTGATTCTGCTGAATCCTTGATGAACTCATCGATATGGTCAAACAGCCTTTTGAGTCTGAAAATATCACTTTTAAGTACATCCAAATAATAATAATTTTTAGTGCCTTCCTGATCAAAACCAATCAAATTAGCCTCTTTTAATACCTTTAAATGATGAGATACGGCTGGTCGGGATAAATTGGTTCTTTGTGTCAGCTCACCAACTCTAATTCCTTTTTCGCAATCACTTTCACCTTCAATCAAAGCAATAATGATGGATTGACGTGTCTCATCTCCAATGGCTGCAAGAGCTTTACTGCATTCCCCAAATTCCTCAGCCAGATTTTTTAAGCGTTCTTGTCTGTCCATAGGCTGCCTCCTTAGGTTTAATAGTTTAATCATATGAACTATTGTATATTAATTTTCGAGCCATAATTCATCGGTAAAGAAAATCAAGACCATTAATATTCATCTCTACCGATCCTCAAATAAATAAAAAAGACCGGCCTATTAGAGCGTCGAAAATTATAGAGCAAATTTGTAATAGATAAATTTGCTCAAAAGAATTGCCCCCTATTAATTCATGGTGTAAAATATACTTTCGTTTAATTTGATAAAGGGGGCTTTTAATTTTAATGACTTTATTTCTTACATACGTTTTGCTCGGCTTTTCCATCGCTCTCCCCGTAGGTACCATTACCATTGAAATGACCAAACAAGGCTTAAAAAATGGCTTTATGCATGGTTGGATTGTCGGCCTCGGGGGAATGACTATTGACCTCTTCCTAATTCTAGGCTTATACCTGGGTCTAGCCTCTATTCTTTCCATGCCTATCATACAAGTAATTATGTGGTTAGTTGGAGCTCTGTTCCTATGCTACGTTGGTTATGACAGCATCAAGAATGCAGATCATGATATTTCCGTTGGAGGAGAGAAGACGTCCAAATCACTATTCTCTTCTTACAAAAATGGGTTGCTAGTGGCGATCTCACCAGGAAACCTGGTATTTTGGGTTAGTGTCTTTGGTACCGTATTGTCCGACTCCTTTGACCGTACTAATACGGGCAGCTTTTTGCTCGTAGGATTAGGTATCCTGATTGGTATCCTGCTCCATGATATTGGCCTGATGACGATTGTATCCACCACACGAAAAGCAATGAACCGGACGGCTATTAAATGGGTGACTATCAGCGCAGGTGTTGTATTAATCGGTTTTGGAGGGTATTTCTTCTATCAATTCCTGCGGAGCCTCCATATTTTCTAACATAAAAAGCCGTTCTCTTATAAAAGAGAACGGCTTTTTATGTCTTTTCAAAACTGTATCAAAATTCCGAATCCTAATCTCTCCTCCTAACATCGTTCGCACCCTTTTGGAAGAGCATATTAATAAATCTCCATATCATTCAAAAGTGTTGGTTGCCTGCGCATCCGTCAGGATGATCAACCCGATCTTTCCGTCCTCATTATAGGTTGTTGAAAGCAGATATTTGGCTCTGAGTTCTTTTTTGGAGAGCGATTTAAAATCTGACGTATTTTCTTTTACTAGTTTCTTTGTTTCTGTATCGTAATAATACTCCAAATATTTCAAAGATTTCATACTTTCCGAAGCATTCTCTATCGCATATTTCTCTCCATATAACTCTTTAATTCTCTCTTTGTTCGTACCAACTTCAGCTCCTCGGGCAGTTTTATATGCCCCCTGAGATTCTCTTTCCAATGTTATGGCTACAGCCTTATCATGTCTGTAGATTACACTCACTCCTGAATCATATGTATACCAATTGGAAATTCCTTCATTTCCAGTCCCCAGAACCTTCTCCGCATTCTTACGACTCATGCCATAGCTGACTCTTTCCCTGCTGTTATCTACCTTGTAAATGGCCATATCCTGTTTGGAGAAAGTATCCGGCTCCATCTTAGAGACCTTAGCATTACCACTGCTGCAAACTGCCAGTACAAGAAGTACAGGTATTAATACTAATAAGGTATAAATTCTTTTACTTTTCAATAATTTTCCTCCTCTAGTTATATTCGCTAATATTAACACAGTAAATTTTAACCAACCAAGTAACTATCTAATAGAAAAATAAAAAAGCCGCCAAAATGGCGACTTCTTCTTTGAGTCAGAACACCCGCTTCTGATTCCGGTCATCAATAATAATCTGCACGGCTTCTTTAAACCGAATCGCATGGATAATCTCCCGCTCCCGCAGGAACTTAAGGCTATCCTGCAGGTCCACGTCATCCGTCATGTCAATCAGCCACTGATATGTAGCCCGAGCCTTTTCTTCAGCCGCAATGTCCTCATAAAGATCAGCCAGCGGGTCACCCTTAGCTTGAATATAAGCCGTTGTAAACGGTACGCCTGAGGCATTATTATAGAACAAGGCATGATCATGCGCTGCAAAATGTGGACCTAATCCAGCTTCCTCTAATTCGCATACCGAAGCATCCTTCGTCAGCTTGTAGATCATCGTGGCAATCATCTCAAGGTGAGCGAATTCCTCGGTTGAAATATCGTTCAACACGCCAATAACTTTATCTGGAATCGTGTACCTTTGATTCATATAGCGTAGTGCAGCGGCGAGCTCTCCATCTGCGCCTCCGTATTGCTCACTCAAATAACGCGCCATCCGGACATCACATTTACCCACCCGTACCGGATATTGCAGTTTTTTTTCGTATATCCACATTCGGGAACTTCCCTCCTCTAGAAAAATAGTTCCTTACGGTTATACTCCTCTTACACCTGCCAAGGCCAAGGGGGTTGATTCCATTCCCATGGACATTTAGAATAAGCGCGGCCAAAATTCTGCAGCGGACCATATAGCTCCTGAAAATGATTCGCTAGCTTAGTTCGTTCCAGCGTAAGCTGATTAAATTGTTCAATACTTCTCAGATCGTCAGGATGCGTATTTAGATATAAGTTCAACTCCACTAAGGCAAAATCAAGGGTCTGCAACTGTTCAAGCAATTCATAATAACGTTGGTCGCAAGGATTTGCCTCCATAGTCTATTTTCCTCCTCCTTTGCACTTGGATTCATACGGACTAAATAGTGCTGGCCAGAGCGTTCCATACTTCAGAGCCTCCTGCAAACTAAACTGTGGCAAATCGGGTGGCTGAAAGGTGATAAATTGATTGGGTGGAACTACATACGTCTTAAACGGCACCGGTGGGCAAGGATCAAACGGGCCCCTAAAAGGGGTATACCTCCGCAGCTGTGATTCCATCTTTTTTGTACCTCCTTTGTTCCTGTTCCTTCTTTAAAGACTCTGAACATTACTCCCTTAGCTAACTTATGACAGCAGGACACAATATAAAACGTTATTTACAAAAAAAGCCCATTAGCAATTTTTTTGTGCAATGTGCATGACAAATAAGCTGTCTCCGGAAAAGTACCGGAAACAGCTTATAACTTAGGTCTTTTAGTATTCAGCTTAGGGGTTCGCTCCTTTGAACGAATCTTCGTGGGTAATCTCAAGAATATCCAACATAAATACAAAGATAGGAATACCAAGAATAAGTCCCCAGACACCCATATAATGCTCAGAAAACAACAACACGCTAAAGGTGAAAAACATTGGCAAATTCATTTTTGTGGACATCAGCTTAGGATTCAAGAAATAGCCTTCGATAAAATGCAACACCGCAATAATCGCCAGCACATAAGTAACTGTTATCAGACCGCCGATGTTGTAACCAATTATTAAAAGCGGAATGAGCGAAATCAAAAAACCAACCACCGGAATGAGACTGAGCAGAAAAATCAAAATTGCTAGGGCAAATAAATACGGGAAGTTAAGCAGCCACAAGCCAATAACAGTAAGACAGGTATTGAACATGGCAATGAGAATTTGCGCTTCAATTACTTTCCCAAAGGAAACGATGAATTTTCGGCTGAAATATTCCAGATCTATATAAAACCAGGCAATCCTGCTCTCTCTCATCCTAGAAGTGAAACTGACGACCCGGTTCTTCTCCAGAATAAACACAAAGCTTAAAATGGTTGATAGAACGAAAGTTGCACCCCAGTTGCTAACCTGCAGCACATAATCGATGCCTCTTTTGATATAGGACTGATAGTTAAGGTCCCTGAGCATATCATACAAATATAATGTAATCTTGTTCTGCGGAAGATCCTCTGACTTGAGATTGGTGAGGAAGATGGCTAATTGCTTAATCTGCTCCAATACTTTAGGAAGATATTTTGCAAGGGCCAGTACAATCAATGCGATTAAAGCAAGGTATAAAATGACAATAATCACCTTACTGTTAACCTTCATGAATTTACCAATTCGTTTGCTGAGCACAATCTGAAAGCTGTTCATGACAAAAGCAATCAGAAACGTCAGCAGTACCAGATTAAGCATTCCTCGAACCATGTACAGCAGCAACCCAATAAGTGCGAGAATAAAAAAGCGTCTGGTAGTACTATTCGCGTAGAATCGCTTGAATACATTCATTGATCTTGCTCCATTCAATTGCGATTAATAATGTTAAACTTCAATGGCTATAAAAAGGAAAACTTAGCCCCCACAAAAAAGCCGATGGAAACAAAAAGAAGTGACCAGGTTAGCGCTCCTGCAGTCGTTATGAGTATATATTTTTTGAAAGACATAGCACTGATTCCAGAGATATAGCTCGATACATGCCTCAGACCGGGAATAAAATAAGCAATAAAAATCGCCCAGTTTCCGAACCGCAAAAACCATTTTTTCATACTCGCAAAACGCTTGGGTGTAAGGCCAACCCACTTGCCGAATTTTGCTACCACAGGTTGCCCTAGCCTTAGACCAATGGTATAGCTGATAAGCATTCCTGTGATGGATCCCATGAAACAAACCAATACAGAAAGTGAAAAATCCAAAACCATAACGGAGGATAAATAGCCTACAAACAGCATTAACACCTCATCAGGCACAGGAAGTCCGATAATCCCAAGTGCCATAAGGCCAAATATGGCTAAATATCCGTACTGTGAAATGAACTCTATAATCCAAGGCATGGTTGTATCACTTCCTGTTGAAGGATTTTTTAAGGGACGGAAATGGGATACGGCTGATCATCATTACGGACAGCAATGCCATTAATCCGATGACCAATCCTGGTTTCATACGATCATCTAGTAAAGAAATCATCGACAGAATGACTCCAGCAGCAGTAATGGGCATCCCCACGAACCCTTTGGAAGGCGCCGACAGATTAAATCTGGCCAAACGAAGTGCGCCACAGATCAAAAAGAAAACTGCAGCTGCCGGTCCAATCCAGTGGGCATCTTCTAACCTATACAACAAGATAAGGAAGGTAGGCGCTAAACCAAATGATATAATATCCGCCAATGAGTCCAATTGTTTACCGAATTCACTAGTACATTGCAATATTCTTGCCAGTAATCCATCCAGTACATCGCATATTGCCGCGAGCAATATCATTAATAAAGCTAGGCTATATCGTTCTTGAATCGTAAAATACAAGGATAGTGATCCTAGTCCCAAGTTTCCGAGTGTGCACGTTGAAGGCAACCAGTTCAATTTCATACAATTTCACCCCTTTCATAGCAGCATTTCTGTTGATTCGGTTTAACCTTCAAAGGTCACAGTAAAGCTGACACCGTTCTCCGTATTTTTCACTGTATAAAGACAAGCGTGCATATCTAGTATTCGCTTCGCAATGGAAAGCCCCAGACCCGTACCGCCTGTCATTCGACTGCGGGATGGCTCCGACCGATAGAACCGTTCCCAGATCTGCTCCAGCTGATCTTCAGGGATTGATTCTCCTATATTTTGAATAGTGAATACTATAGTCTGGGCATGACTCTCAATATTGACGGTGATAGAACTTCTTTCTTCCGCATGCCTGATAGCATTGGTCATGAAATTTAGCATAACTTGTTCGATCCAGTTCACATCCGCATAGACCGGTAATTCATTTGCAGGAATAATGATGACCTCCAAATGTTTTTCACTCAGCAAGTGGACCAGCTTGTCCGTCACCTTTTCCGTCAATTCACTTAACATAAAGGAAGTTTTCCGAAGTTTAATCGTGCCCGACTCCAACCGCGCTAGATCTAGCATATTTTTAACAAGAAACTCCATTTTATCGGCTTCCTCAATAATCACCTTAATGTAGTGATCCTGCTTGCCGGCGCTAACGCCGTCTTCCAAGCCTTCAGCAAAACCTTTGATAATACTGAGTGGTGTCTTCAATTCATGGGAGGCGTTGGCAAAAAAGTCCTGCTGCATGATCTCCATCCTTTGTTTCTGCTCCATATCCTCAACTAGCTGCTGATTGGCCTCTCTTAACTCTCGTAATGCAGAATCCAGACTTAGTGATAAGGTGAACATGCTGTTAGAAAGGCTGCCTAACTCATCCTTCTGCCGAATCGATGTGTCCCCTGTAAAGTCCAGAGAAACCATACGTTTGGCTATGTTATTCAACTTAATTAGCGGACGCGTTACCATTTTCGAGAAAAAGAGAGAAAGCACCAGAATCAGAACAAAACCACCCATTCCCAGATATAAAAAGAACCAACGTAACGCATCGTTCGAATCCTTAACTTCCTGTAATGAAGTGACTGTGAATAGTAATTCAATTTCTCCGTTACTTTGCTTCAGGGGCAGAATCACCACAGAATTGCGACTCCCACTCCAGGGAGCAACCCAGTCTTGTTTCTGTATTTTTAAATTTTTAAAGTCTTCTATCTGCGCTGGTGTCAAAGGAAACCATTCCTCAAGAGCCTCAAACAGTATTCCCTGGCGGGGATTCCATATTTTTAAATCAGGCAGTACAACTTCTGCAACAGTACCAGATGCATGAATCGTCCCAGTCTCTCCCGTCTCCCCTATTGTTCCGCCCCCTTTTTTTGTAATGCTTATGGGGTAGAGTATAACGGGTGAAGCACTGTCTTCATCCAGAAGTTCACCTTCCACGCTCAACTGATCATCTACTTTAATGTTTGCTGCTCTCAGTGAATCTCCGTACTGATTCATAAATAGGGATAAAGAAACAACCATACTCTTCCCGTCATCATCGATTAGCTTTATATGAAATGGATCTTCTGAATTCATCTTTCCATCCAGCTTCAAAATAACCATTTGTGTTTTATTCCGCAGCATAAACCGGACAAGCTCCTGAGAGGTTCGGGTGCTTCCCCATGGCTCGCTTATATATCTTGCCGCAAAGCTCTTAAGGTGTTTCTCCACGCGGTGCTCTTTTTGCTTCTGATAGAAATTGTCAAACAACAGCAATTGGCTTAGGATCACCATGCCATAGAAGCAAAGGAAAAAGATAACGGTCATCACAAACAGTTTAAAAGTAATTCCCCGTCTTCTCATGCCTCTTCCTCGAACATGTATCCTGTGCCAATTACCGTACGAATAAAACGTGATTCATAACCCAATTTACTTCGCAGCTTTTTGATATGACTGTCCACAACTCTGGAATCTCCTTCAAACTCAATTCCCCAGATCCGACTGAGGATCGTATCCCTTGAAATGACAATCCCTTTATTTCGTATTAAAAGCCATAAAAGATCATATTCCTTAGGGGTAAGCTCCACTTCCGCATCTTCTACCTCCAGCCGATGAGCTAAGGTATTAAATATCGCGGAACCAAATCTTATTATGCTAGATTCAGGCTGGTGGGTGCCTTCAACCCGTTTCATAAGTGCATTTGCCCGGGCTACTAGCACCTTTGGACTAAATGGTTTTGTAACATAATCATCGGCTCCTAATTCAAAACCGTAGATTTTGTCGTCATCTGTAGACTTGGCGGTTAACAAAATGATGGGTACCGCTGATTTCTCACGAACTTCACGGCACACTTCAAAGCCATTCATAGCAGGCATCATGATATCCAGAATCAGCAGATCCGGCAGCAGTGAATCAAACCAAACCAATGCATCTCTTCCATTATCCGCTTCAAGTACCTCCCAATCATTCTGTAAGAAATAATCAGATACCAGTTCACGAATACGAATTTCATCCTCAACGAGAAGAAGTTTCTTTTTCAATCTAGACCCCGCTTTCAAACAGTTAATAAACATTAGCATAGACGAGCGTTATGTCCTTTATGTGTCCACAAAAAACTCCCCCTGTCATGAGCCATACAGCTCTTGCAGGAGGAGTTCATTATATCCCTGATCAACCGGAACAATACGTTACAATTTTTAATAGGTTATTCTTTATCCTCATTCAGTTCTGATGAGGTTTCTTCGTCCTCGACACGTGGTTCCCGGTGGATATTAATTCTAGTGATACGCAATCTTGTCGATTCCTCGACTTCAAAAATAACATCTTCTACTTTGACACGTTTCCCTTTGGTTGGATTACCCTCCAGCTCCTTAAACAACCAGCCGCCGATGGAATCCACCTCATCGTCTTCAATCACAACACCCGTAAGATCGTTGACATCCTCAATCAGCATCCGGCCCTCAACAGAGATGTACTCCCCGTTATGTTCCACACTTGGACGCTCATCTTCGAACTCGTCATGCAGATCGCCTACGATTTCTTCCAGAATCTCTTCTGCTGTCAGCAAACCTGCTGTGCCGCCATATTCATCGACAACTAACGTCAGCTGAGCCTTATTCTTCTGCATAAAACGAAGAGTATGGCTGATCTCCATCGATTCCGGAACGTTAAGGATAGGCCGAACCAGAGTTGTAAGGTCATTCTGCTGCTCCGGGGGAGCAAATAACAGGTCGGTAATATGGATAAAACCGATAATACGGTCTTTATCTTCCAAGGCAACCGGATAACGCGAATGTCTCGTTTCGGTAATAATCTTCATATTTTCTTCTAACGAAAGATTGCTGTAAAGCACATCCATATCTGTACGAGGCAGCATGACTTCACGTGCAAGCAGATCTGAGAATTCAAAGATATTATCCATTAGTTTCATTTCATCTTTGTCAATGACACCACTCTTGGCGCTCTGATTCATCAGAATACGTATTTCCTCTTCCGAGTGTGCTGCTTCACTTTCATTTGCAGGCTCCACACCGACTAACCGAAGTAACGCATTGGCTGAAGCGTTCAGCACCCAGATAAAAGGCATGAACACATTATAGAAGAACATCAGGGGTGCAGATAACAACAGTGCCGAGCCTTCTGTTCTTTGAATCGCGAGCGATTTAGGAGCAAGCTCCCCAAGTACAATATGTAAAAATGTAATGATCGAAAATCCAATAATCACAGATACGGTAGAAATCAGGGTATGATCGGTGATCCCCATCTGGTACATTAAAGGTTCGACCAACAGCTCAGAAATCGCGGGCTCTCCAACCCAACCTAAGCCCAGCGACGCAAGTGTTATCCCAAACTGAGTGGCGGATAAATAGGAATCCAGTCTCTTATTAACTTTCAGAGCATATCCAGCCATTTTATTACCTTCACTGACAAGTTGGGTCAGGCGGGACTGCCTGACCTTAACTAATGAAAATTCCGCTGCTACAAAAATACCGTTCAATAATACGAGCACCAGAACCAGCAAAAGATTAAGCAATAATCTCCCTACTTCAAATTCCGTATGCACCACTTAACAACGCCTCATTTCTACAGATTGATCGCTTTTCTAGTTTTGAAGTCAACTTCCGGATAATACATATCAGCCACTAACAGATTAGGTCCGCAGCAGCCTGCTGCATCGCAGTGGCAGTTCACCTTTTGGTTCAGCGGGTGTTTAGTCTGCCAATCGATAAATATATCATCCAGCTTTTGGTTCTCGATGTTGCCAAAGGCTGCGATATCAGCGAAATCTGTAACAAAAACATCACCAGTAAACATGTTTACGTTCACTCGATTCCGGCCATCCGGATCATTGCGAAGGGTAACATTCTTCTCGGCGCGCATTCTGCTTATCAGCTTCTGGTCTTCTTCCAGAAAACTGCAAGCAAAAAACGGAAGGGTCCCAAACAGCATCCAAATCTCCGGATCACGGGTATCCAGTAGTTTATGGATTGCCGTCCGCATTTCATTCAAGGACAACACTGGCAGAGCCGAAGCAAAGCTTGAGTTGTACATAGGATGTACCTCATGCCGTTTGGCGCCCATATCGACAATCAACTTATGAATTTCAGGCAGCTTAGTATGTGTACGGTAATTAATCATAGTTTCCGCAGAAATTAGCATACCATCCTCACTTAGCCGTCGAGAATTCTCAATCATTGCATTATATAACCGATATGCACTTTCCTTTGAAACCGCATGCCCGCTGTTAGCAAAACCAACTTCATGAAAATCGTCTCCGTTCACATAATTAAAAGAAATATGCATAACGTCCAAATACGGAAGCAGCTTTTCATATCGAGCATACGGCATCGTCAGATTAGAATTAATTTGCGATCTAATCCCCCGCTCTTTGGCATACTTTAAGAGCGGCACTATGATATTATCCACCGTTCCAGCCAAGAACATAGGCTCTCCGCCGGTAATACTAATAGTCTCCAGATGCTCTACCTCATCTAAACGGTCCAACATATTTTTAAGCGGCAGCATATCCCCTTCTCTAGAGGTTAAACTATCACCTACCGCACAGTGTTCACACCGCATATTACATAAATTGGTTACTGTGAATTCCACACTCGTTAGCACATGGCGTCCATGCTTACGTAAAGAAGTAATGGGATCCCATGGATCGTAGCTTGGCGACAGCTCCTTCGGTGAAGATGTTAATGGTCTTAAAACATTCATTTGTACTAGCTCCTTTAAATCTTATTCCTATTATTAACCCATAATCATGAAGATTGAACGGTGTCTTATCCTATATCATACCACGTTAGTCAGAAAAACTGCACTTCGGATGTCTTTCGGACTGTCCTTACAAGCTTCTTCACTGTAAAAAATAATAGCAGCGAGACGAAAAATAGGCTTCCGCGAGTTATGCGGACAAGCCTAATCTTCTCTCTTCGCTGCTATGATAAATATTTTGGCGTTCCCACAGTATCGCCTTGATCTGCGACGTCAACAATAACAACGGAGAGGGCTTTTCCTAGATCCCTTTCGAACGGTACGACTTTCTCTCCTTCAGGCCCTGTAAGCACACGTACAATCGGTCTGTGAGGCGTACTTGGATCTATTTTGACAACAACTCCACTTTCACCCGTACTGAGCTTCACCGTAAGACCAAGAGGATAGATAGCCACACGGTCTCTAAATAACTCTAACTGCTTCTGCTCATACAATGTACCAGAACCTACATAAAGTGCCTCAACGGCTTGATGTGGCAGCATAGCCTTTTTGTAGACCCGGTTGGAGGTCATGGCATCGTACGAATCAGCCACGCCCAACCATTTGGCATATTCATGAATTTGAGGTCCTTTTAATCCCCGCGGATATCCAGATCCGTCAATGCGTTCATGATGCTGAAGCGCACAATGAGCCGCGAGCAGCGGGATATTCGGTTCTTCCTTGAGAATCTGATACCCGATCTCAGTGTGTGCCTGCATATGGCGAAACTCATCTTCACTGAGCTTGCCGGGTTTTTGAATGATTTTTATCGGGACTTGGGTCTTGCCAATATCGTGCAGCAGCGCACCCAGACCAATCACTCGAAGCTCCTCTTTGCTGTACCCATGCGCAATGCCAAGCACCAAAGTGTACAAGCAGACATTCAGAGAATGGACGTACAAGTAGTTATCAGCGGTGTGCATATCAAGCAGCATGATCATCGGATCTTCTTGTAAAGACAAATCATCCAGGATGCTATCCATGATCTTTGAGAATTTTTTATCCAGATGGTAGAATCCCTTGCTTATTCCTGAAGCGCCTGTCATTTGCTGAAACTGATTACGAATCACCTTCAGTGCCTGATTACGTGTCTCATCTTGAAGCATACCTATAATCTCAACATCGTCCGTGACAGAGTCCTCTATGTAAATATAACCGATGTCAATTCTTGAAAGCCTCTTGATCAATGCATCAGTAAGCTCCACCCCATCCGCGAGGAGAGTCAGACCTTCATCATTATATATTTTTTTACCTAATTTCATGCCTGCTTGAAGCTGATTCACGGATACTAAACGCACTTAGCTCACTCCTGCCTTTAACGGTAAAATGCTATTCTGTTTTGAAATCCTTGGGTCACACGCTTTGTCTATACCGTTTATGTAAAGATCAGACAGGTGCACCATGAAGAACAACGGCTGTATCTAGGTCTTTGCCTTCGGGCATTAACGCATAATAAACAACCAGAATATAGCAGCAAGAATAAATCTGTAGATCGCGAAATGCGTCAATCTAATCTTTTGAATCAATTTCATAAACAAAATAACCACTACATAAGCCACTACAAAAGAAATCAGAAATCCAATTACAAAATAACCAATTGTCTCACTAGTGAAGTTCTTATAAGAATCCAACATTTCATATCCGGAAGCCGCACACATGATAGGAATGGCTATAAGGAAGGAGAAATCCGCAGACGCTTTATAACTAACCCCACTCAACATCCCTCCGGAGATCGTAGATCCCGAACGGGAAAATCCTGGCCAAAGCACTGAAATAATCTGATACATCCCGATAGCCAGCGCCTGTCCGTAAGAAAGATCGTCCAGCTCATGCGCTGTAATTCTAATTTTGCGTCTGTTTACCCATTCTGCGATAATCATTAGAATCCCTCCGGCGACAAGCGCCCAAAGAACGGTTGTGGCTCCAAAGAGACTTTTTATAAAATCGCGGGCAAAAAATGCCACAGCTAGTGCTGGGGCAATCCCAAGTATTACATGGATTAAGTTCAAACGAGACGCCGGCATCACACCGCCTCTTCCTGAGTTCTTACGCCCAATGCCCAGCAAATTAAGCACACGCTCGCGGTAAACAAGCGCAATCGCCAATATTGCCCCTAGCTGAATAACGATTTCATATGTCTTCATAATCGAATCCTGCTCATCAAAGCCCAGAAGCTTCGAGGTCAAGATCATGTGTCCTGTAGAAGAAACAGGAATAAATTCAGTGATCCCTTCGACAATTGCTAAAATAATAGCTGTAATCGTGTCCATAATCTCCTCCTATTTTTCGGGAATCTAGCACTGTCTAAATGGAATCAAAAAGTATATCTTGTGAGCTGCAGGTTTACTCAGACTTGATCTGCCAGCGAGTGAGCATACATTCATCAAGACTGTCCGGACGCTGCAATTCCATCCCAAGCAGGTCGCGTAAAAAATGAGGCAGCAAAAATACAGGATCCTTCCCATTGGCGATCGTCTCATAGCCTGCACGGAAAGTAAACATGTCCAGCGTACCAACATTATACTCCTTATCATCCTCCAGCGGGTTTCCTTCGACAAAAACTGCAATATTGTTATCATACGGTATCTTCTGCGGATCGTACAAGATTTTTATCCCATCTACTGCTAAGCTGCCCAGATAATTCCCGCGAAAGCCATACCCAAAAATCACCTTATTATAAAATTCTTCAGTAAGACTCTGCTCCAAAGCTATGCGAATATCTAGGCCTTTCAGCTTGATTACGCAGGTGTTAATGGGAGAAGGACATAGGGCGTGCAGCATTCCCGCTGTAACCTCCCCTTCAGGCAAAAGTCCTAGAAGCTGACCTGTGTTAACTATCGACAAACTGGCGCCTGTAAATCTACGTACAGCTTGGGCTAAAAGATTGCCAAAAGGGGACTCTCCCTGCAAATTCAAAGGAAGCTCACGATCTGTGATCGCAACGGTCTGCTGAAGAGCCTCACGACCACGCTCCAAATGAATAGTAGCGGCAGGACCTACAATCTCTTCCTTCAGTCCTGAGTCAATCGGAATACATTCACCTGTCACCAGGCTGAATCCAGGTTGTCCCTCTCTCCGCTCAAATTGAAGCCGCCCGAGGTAACGCCCGAATTTTCCGGCTCCACATACAGCTGTTCCGTTAATCATGAGCGGTTCTTCCAGCATATGATGGGTATGTCCACCTAGAATAGCATGTACACCTTCCAGCCGCTCTGCCAGAATCCGATCTGCGGGAAGCCCCAAATGAGAAAGGATGATTAGAATGTCCACCTGAGGAGCTAGAAGAAGGCATTGTTCCCGAAGGGTTGTCTCGGGATCCAGAGCATCCCAGCCCAGCAAGGAATAAAATGAAGTAAATGCCGCTGTCGCTCCAGTCACTCCTATTCTGATTCCGTCCTTCTCCAAGATGGCATGACGCTTCATCCAGTGGGGAGGTTCCCCTGTTGCAGTCTCCACAAAATTACAGCATACCACTGGACACTGTAAACCGGAGAAAATAGAGGATAACATCTCCTGTGAGAATGTTAACCCCTCATTATTACCGATGGTTACAGCATCATATCCTGTTAAGTTAAGTACATCAATGTTAGCCTGACCCATAGTTCCTTCTGTCTCGACGGCTGCACGATCCATATGATCGCCAATATCCAGCAGCAGCACAGGCTCTTCTCCCGCTGCAGCTCTTTGTCTCCCGATTTCTGCTGCCAATGGACTCACCATTTCGAAATGGCTATGTATATCATTGGTATGAAGTATGGTCAGTCTTTGCGGCACATGCCCCATTAGCAACATTCCTCCTACCTGTTGAGCCGCTCTTTAATGAAGCAGCCGATGCATGATCTTATAGTGCCTAGCATAACATTTTCAGGCTCATTATGGTATATTGTAGACATTACAACATATTTCAGAGGTGAATAAGTATGCATATCACAATCCGTTTGTTCGCGGGTTTGGCTGAGATTATCGGTTCATCTTCTCTGACCTTTCATGCGACGGAGAATCCCTTAACCGCTGGGAAATTAAAAGAACTCCTTTCAACCTCTTATCCGGATGCAGCATCCCTAATTGGAACTTCTTTGGTCGCTATTGACCGGGAATATGCACCTGATGAAGCCCTCATCACCGAGTCTGCCGAAGTTGCATTAATCCCTCCCGTTTCCGGGGGAGAGAATGGTTCTTTGTATGAGAGCACTCCAGACGGCCTCTATAGCGTAACGGATCTGCCTTTAAATGCTGAGAAGCTTCTGAATGCCGTCCTCGATGCCAATCATGGAGCATCCCTGTTATTTGTAGGAACTACACGCGAAATGACCGGAGAACAACGCACAACAGCATTAGACTATGAAGCCTATATTCCTATGGCCTTAAATAAGCTGAAAGAAATTGGTGACGAGGTACAGAATCGCTGGAATGCACGCTGCGCGATTTCCCACCGCATTGGGCTTGTTGGTCTTAAGGAGGCAAGCGTTATCATTGCTGTCTCTACCCCTCATCGCGATACTTGTTACGAGGCTAGTCGTCTGGCCATTGAACTGCTGAAACAGACCGTCCCTATCTGGAAAAAAGACATCAATGAATCGGGCCAACGCTGGGTAGGCTCTGAACAAAAGGCTGCCGATTCCCTCCACAATTAATCTTCACTCCTTTTTCATTGAAAAATCTGCACTTTGTTGATATTCTGGATAAAATCGGATAAAAGGTGGCATAGGCATTGAGAGTACACGTCTCGGATCTAAAACCTGGTAATCACCTCAACTCGGACGCTTATAGTTCAAGAGGTCTGCATGTATTACCAAAGGGATCGCTGCTCCAGATAGATGATATCGCCAAGCTGATGCAGCATGGAGTTGATTATGTTGATATCCAGACGTTAGTGGAAGAACCTGCCCCATTAAGCAGACCTTCAATTATTCAGACGGTGACCACTAGTTTTGATACCATGATTGACGGCTTTGAGAATCTTTATATGGAAGCACTATTAAAAGGAAGCTTTAACCAATCCGTGGTTAACGACATTCTTCAGCCTTCGCTTCAATCGTTGGACAAGCAAAAGGATGTAGTCTCCCTGCTGCTTCTGCTCGATCGCGAAGATAATTATACCTACAATCACTCTTTGCAGGTAGGTATGCTCTCTTATTATATTGCAATCTGGCTTGGGTATTCCAAACAAGAATGCTATGAGATTGGACGAGCTGGATATTTAATTGATATTGGAAAATGTAGAATCTCACCTGCACTATTAAATAAGCCTGGGAAATTAACCGCGGAAGAATTCGAAGAAGTTAAACTACATACTAAGTACGGCTACGAAATTATCCGCAATTCTATGGATGACTCACATACAGCCTTGGCAGCCTTGCAGCATCATGAACGTGAGGACGGCTCTGGCTATCCTAATAAGCTAACCAAATCCGATATTCATCCTTATGCGCAAATTGCTGCTGTAGCTGACATCTATAGTGCGATGACTTCTAAACGCGTCTATCAGTCCAAGCAAGAGCTTATTTCTGTCCTACGTGAACTAAATGACCTCAGCTTTGGTAAGCTGAACGGCAGAACGGTTCAAGCCTTTATTCAGCATTTAATGCCTAACTTTATCGGCAAGCGAGTATTACTGAACACGGGGGACACAGGTGTGATTATCATGAACAACCCAGTTGATATTTTCCGTCCACTGGTAAAGATCGATGGATTATTTGTCGATCTAGCCCGCGAACGTAGCGTTACGATTGTGGAAATCTACATGGACTAGGGCGTTTCTTGAGGTCCTGCGTGCTTAGCAAAAGCTTCAGAGCTGCTGTTCGTACACTAAATCCCCCGGTTTGACTACGGGGGATTTTTTAGTTGTACTTTGTGCAACAGTATCCACGTCTAGCGAGCTTATGTCTGATTTAGTTGTACTTTGTGCAACAAAATCCACGTCTAGCGGCTGAATTGTGGATTTTGTTGTACTTTGTGCAACAGTATCCACGTATACCGAGCTGATGTCTGATTTAGTTGTACTTTGTGCAACAAAATCCACGTATAGCGGCTGAATTGTGGATTTTGTTGTACTTTATGCAACTAAATCCACGTCTACCGAGCTGAATTGTGGATTTTGTTGTACTTTGTGCAACAGTATCCACGTATATCGAGCTGAACTGTGATTTTGTTGTACTTTGTGCAACTAAATCCACGTCTAGCGAGCTTATGTCTGATTTAGTTGTACTTTGTGCAACTAGAATTAAGGAAAATACCCTAAATAAGCACATTTCTCGAAAATAGCTGCACAAAGTGCAATTAACAGTATTTTTATAACGAGAATGGTGGTTTCTATTGTACAAACTGCAACTAAAGATTGGTTTCCTGATTACTCCTGAACATCCCCCGATTTTCACCTCAATTTGATTCCTTCTGGCTTTGTAGATAGTTCCTCCTACCCTCAACATAATAAGACCCTTCAATTTAATTATCTGACGTAACGTTTGAATTTCTCTTCTCATGGTGAGACTAATATGTGGTTTTAAAATGCTGTAGGAGGAAAAAAGCATGCTTCCAGTCCATGAACGCCTTGCCGAGTTGTTCACCCTGAGCCGTAGACGACAGCTTACTGCTGCTGAGGAAACGGAGCAACAACAGTGCCTGCAAATTAATGCTACCTACTGCTATGAGATGGCCCGATTACAAAATGAAATCCTATTAGCGGAACAGACAACTGATCTACAATGGCATCAAGACATTTGTGCACAAATGTTTGAGCTGCGTGTGACGGGCAGGGTATCCAAACGCCCCAAATAACTGAATCATAGAAATCTTACCCTGCTGCATTATGTTGAGCTGTTCTGCTGTTCTTCCGTTCTCCCATTCTGCCGTTCTGCCGTTCTGCCATTCTTCGGTTGCCTTCTCCCGTAATACCTCTGCCTTATTCCACTCTACTCTGATCCACCATACCCCGGCCACATTAATCACTATATCCCTATAAAAAACAGCCCACCCCGCAGTTGCCTAAGCAACGGGAATGAGCTGTTGTTCTGTTCTGTTCCGTACTGTACTGTCGGTCTATAAGAAGCGGAATTGCGCTTCGATCAGACCGTTGTATACCCCATCACGGGAAGTCAACTCATGATGGTTTCCTTCTTCTTTAATCTCTCCGTGATCGAGGACGACTATTTTATCCGCATGACGGATGGTAGAGAGTCTGTGGGCTACGATAAAGGAGGTTCGGCCTTGAAGCAGGATTTTGAGTGCCTCCTGGATCTTCAGCTCCGTCTCCGTATCAATGCTGGCAGTTGCCTCATCCAGGATTAGAATCCGCGGATTTGCCAAAAGCGCCCGGGCGAAGGAGAGAAGCTGACGTTGTCCCATCGACAACGCGCTGCCGCGCTCTTCCACCTCAGTCTCATACCCTCCGGGCAACTTCATAATAAAGTCATGGGCATCCACGGCTTTTGCGGCATTTTCCACTTCTTCATCTGTAGCCTCCAGACGGCCAAAACGGATATTATCCCGAATCGTTCCCGAGAAAATAAAGGTATCTTGCAGCACGATTCCGATCTGCCTTCGCAGGCTGTCTAACGTAACCCCGCGGATATCTTCACCGTCTATCGTGATTCGGCCGCTCTTAATATCATAGAACCGGCCAATCAGGTTAATGATCGTACTTTTACCAGAACCTGTATGACCTACGAGCGCGATCGACTGTCCTGCTTGAACATCCAGATCAATACCTTTTAATGCAGCCCGGCCTTTTTCATATTCAAAAATGACCTTTTCAAAGTTAATATCCCCACGAATCGTTCCCATTGGCTTAGCACCAGGATTATCTTGCACCGCCGGTTGCTCATCCAAATATTCAAAGATCCGTTCCGAGGAAGCCATTGCCACAAGCAGCTGATTGTACATCTGCCCAAGGCGATTAATCGGGTCCCAGAAGTTGCTGACATAAGAGCTGAATGCTACCAGCATACCTACAGTGAGTTCTCCAGATTGGATCAGATAAGCCCCCAGCCAAAAGAGGATCATTGTTCCAAAACCACCTGTGACCTCAATAATCGGACCGAACGCCTGGTTCATCGCAGAGGCTTTGTTCCAGGATTTTTTGCTGTCGGTATTCATAACATCGAAATAATTCATGTTTTCTTGTTCTTGGGTGTAGGCTTGTGTGACTCTGATTCCCTGAATCGATTCATTTAAATGAGAATTAATTCTGGAGTTCTTCATCCGCACATCCTGCCAAGCGATCCGAATCTTTTGGCGCAGCTTAGTTGAAACAAAGAACATAATCGGAACCGTAACCATTACTGCAAGACCTAGCTTCCAGTTGATCACTAGCAGAATAATGGTAATCCCCATAAGCTGCACACAGTCAATCATCAGATTGACAACCCCGTTTGTGAACAGATCCTGCAGAGAGTTGATATCATTGGTTACCCGTACTAATACCGAACCTGCCGGACGTTTATCAAAGAAGTTAAAGGAGAGCTTCTGAATATGCTTGAACAAATCTGATCGCAAATCATAAATCACTCTTTGGCCTATGATGTTCGTGTATTTAATCCGGTACACTCCCGCAATCCATTGAATCAGATATAAGACGATTACCCCTGCTGTAAGCGAATAAAGCAGTGATAAGCTGGGATTCCCCACCTTTGGCGCAATCGCACGGTCAATGGCTAAACTTGTTAGGAACGGGACGGTCAACTTCGTGATGGTTCCAAGAATCATCATGATGGACACCAATGGAAGCATTTGCTTTGCATAAGGCTTCATGTACCCGAACAGTCTGGTGAATTGCTTCCAGTCAAAAGCCTTATCGATGACATCATCATCTTTGTATACAAAACGTTCATCCAGCTCTTGCTGCTCGGCTGCTTTATTTTTTGCTCCCGTAGCGGTCATTGGTTTGGCTTCAAGTTTCATATGCCTCACTCCTCCCCTCTTCCGGTCGCTCTGGCCAGATAATCAGCATACTGTATCCGGTATACATCCTGATAAGGACCCGGCACTTCAATTAGCTCTTTATGGGTACCACGCTGCTGTACATGACCTTCGTTCATGACGATAATCTGATCCGCATGGCGCAAGGAGGAGATCCGATGGGCAATAATAAGTGTAGTACGCCCCTTCATGACCTCTTGGAATCCGGCTTGAATCTCGTGCTCCGTCTCCATATCCACAGCGCTGGTCGCATCATCGAGGATAAGAATCCGCGGGTTCTTAAGCAGGGCTCTAGCGATGGCAATCCGTTGCTTTTGTCCACCGGAAAGTCCCATTCCGCGCTCACCCACCACAGTGTCATAACCGTCTTCCATCTCCATGATGAAATCATGGGCTTTGGCAAGTTGTGCAGCTCGGATAATTTCTTCCATACTTACATTTTTCAACCCATAAGAGATGTTGTTGCGAATTGAGGAGGAGAACAGGAAGGTCTCTTGAAAGACCGTTGCAATCTGAGAACGCAAGCTGCGAACATTGTATTCTCTGATGTCCATCCCATCCAGTGTGATGCTGCCTTCATTAACGTCATAAGCACGCATCATCAGCTGTGTAATGGTCGATTTACCAGAGCCCGTACCTCCAAGGAACCCTATAACCGCACCAGATTTGGCCTCAAAATCAATGTCTGTAACCGCAGGCATTTTGTTCCCATAAGCAAATGTGACGTGATTAAACGCTACATCTCCCTTAACCTCAGAAGGTACCAGTTCACGGGCGTTCTCTTTATCCTTCACATCAATATTCTGATTAAGTACTTCCAATACACGTTCTCCCGATGCTTTGGACTGTGTATAGTTATTAATATGGAATCCAAGACCCCAAATCGGTCCAATGATGTACCAAATTAAGCTGAAAAAAGCAACCAGTTCGCCTAATGACATTTTCCCCTTAATAACTAACGTTCCGCCTACTCCAAGCAGAATAGCTGCACTGATCGATGCTAAAAACTCCATCGCCGGAAAAAACTTACTCCAGAGCTCAGCGGCAAAAATCTGGTTATTCTTATAGCGTTCGTTGCGGTGTGAAAATTTTTCTACTTCATGAGCCTCTCTCGCAAATGATTTGACGGTGCGCACACCCGTGATATTCTCCTGTACAGCCGTTGTCAGAGAACTGAGTGCAAGACGCATCTCTTGAAAGGCCGGGTGAATCTTAGACTCGAATTTTAGCGCAATAAACGCCAGAATTGGCATCGTAATCAAAGTTACTAAAGTAAGCTGCCAATTGAGTGAGAACATCATAATCGAACCAAAAATGACCATAAAAAAGACATTCAGCAACTGAGCAAAACCGAAACCGATAAAGTTACGAATCGCTTCCAAATCTCCGGTTAGCCGGGACATCAAATCTCCCGTTTTCGCGGTATCATAATAACGGAAAGATAGGAATTGCAGCTTCTCATAACAAGCATTACGCAGCCGGTATGCAAGAAAGTTACCTAGCCGTCCTCCAAAAAATCCATGTGCAAACTGCAGGCATGCTTTTACTATTACTACAGCTAACACGCTCAATGCGAGCACTGGCACCTCTGTAAACTTAAGTGGCACAATAACATCATCGATCAGCTTTCTTAACAAATTGGGGGTTATCAGCCCCACTGCAGTTGCAGCGGCCAAACATATAATCGAAAGAATCAGAAAATGCAGCTTCTCCCGATAATAACCGCGCAGTTGCCTGAGAACATCCATATCTCTCCTCCTTAAGGCTTACTTAGTAAGCATTTTTTTGTATAAAGCCAATGTTACATCGTAAGCCAGCTTTTTTTAGCGCTTACAATTTAGTGACTTTAAGCAGTGTATCATCCCTAATTTAATGCGGCAAAGGGGAGAATTGCGCGTTTTTGCGGTTATTTCGGAAAAAAGCAGCATCTACATGATATAAAGGACCCTCGTTATCTTAAAATGCTCGTGTTTCCTCCTTAATCCTGATGAATTAAGAATCTACAAGATTATTGTAATCATCGTGTAATATTAGGAGGACCTTTATTCGGTTTTTTGCATAATTATTGGGATTTATTCCGGGATACGAAGAGTTCACTTTTTCGCCGTCTTAAATTTGTCTCAGATGTAAAACTTTTACCACAATTTACCGTAATATAGTAATACAACACTTTTTACTTATATTATGGAGGGGAACTATATTGAAAAAGCAGCTTATTTTATCTTGTATTATCGCCATTATCCTTCTTTCAGGGTGTAGCAATACAAATAACAATAACCCTACGGACGCAAACACACCGATCAACGAATCTAAAAACTTGTTTAATTTCGGGGAAATCTCCTCAAAAACTGATACAGCACCCTCACCTGAAAAAACGCTAAGAGAAATAAGCAATTTTGTTATTGCTGACATTTGGAATGTTGGGTTTGTAGATGTTATCTCATACACTAGAAGTGGTACAAGCAGTACAGGAGCGAGCATGGACATTGACTTTACGATCGAACAGCTTGGCAAAGCCATGGAAGAGAAAAAAGAATACGATACATATATGAATAAGTTAGATACAAAGTATGATTCTATAAAAAAAATATGGGCCAAGCTTTCACCAGAAATTGATCTTTTATATAAACAGATCCAGGAGACACCTCCAAAAGCAAACGATAACAGCTTAAAACTTGATGCAGGTAAATTCAATCAATATTCAGAGGCTTTTAGTAAAGAAGTGAATGATCTGGTAAAACAGTAAATACCGCAATTAAAAACCCCACCAATGATTTGGCGCCATTCTATTCTTTCTCTCATAAAATATAAGATCTACAATGAGAGGTTAGGTGAATAGGATGAGTATACAGTTTCTTGATATGCGGATTTCACAGGGCAGCACTATGGATGCACAAAGTCTTAATTTGGTTCGTTCAGGTGCAATTTTCGGTGACATTGGACTTCAGACAGTAAATGTTACCCCTGCCAATGCAGGCTTAGTGAGAGTCACATTGAATGCTTTTGCCAGACTTAGTGTTGATGTCAGCATTATAGTTCAGAATGATGTTACTTTTAGTATTTACCGCAATAATGTATTAATTTTCAGTACAACCTACCCCGGAAACATTAATAATACAACGACCCAATATGAAATGGTCGGAATAACCGCTGTCGACTATCCGCCTTCGACCGATGTGCTTACTGGCCAGATCCAATACACCATTGTAGCATCAGCGATTAGAACGGCAGCTCTGGGAGCCAGATCCTTCAGTGGAATTGCCGTTGCCGGAAATGGATAATTAAAATATTAAAGGTGTGTCCCCGGAGCATTCGGGGATTTTTTCAATTGTGCCCATAAAAAAGCATCCGCAGAAAAATATCTACGGATGCTTTGAAGAAATATATAAGCGTTAGGAGGACAAGCCTCCATTCCTAAGCGCTCTTATTAACCGATTGAACCTTCCATCTCAAACTTGATCAGACGGTTCATTTCGACCGCATATTCCATCGGCAATTCTTTTGTGAACGGCTCGATGAAGCCCATGATGATCATTTGAGTCGCTTCAGCTTCTGTGAGGCCACGGCTCATCAGGTAGAACAGTTGCTCCTCAGAAACTTTAGACACGGTTGCTTCATGCTCAAGAACGATGTTATCGTTCATGATTTCATTGTAAGGAATAGTATCCGAAGTGGACTCATTATCCAAAATCAGCGTATCACATTTAATGTTCGATTTCGCACCTTCTGCTTGACGGCCGAAGGAAGCTAGACCACGGTAAGTTACTTTACCGCCATGTTTACTGATGGATTTCGATACAATGGTGGATGTTGTATCTGGAGCCAAATGGATCATCTTGGCACCCGCATCCTGATGCTGGTCTTTACCTGCTACCGCGATGGATAGTACTGAACCTTTAGCACCACGGCCTTTAAGAACAACCGCAGGGTATTTCATGGTCAGCTTGGAACCGATGTTACCATCGACCCATTCCATAGTAGCATTCTCTTCTGCAACCGCACGTTTCGTAACGAGGTTGTAGATGTTTGGAGCCCAGTTCTGGATTGTGGTATAACGAACGCGAGCGTTCTTCATACACAAGATTTCAACAACCGCACTGTGCAGAGAGTTCGTGCTATAGATTGGAGCAGTACATCCTTCTACATAGTGCACGAAGCTGTCTTCATCAGCAAGGATCAAAGTACGTTCGAATTGTCCCATGTTCTCGGAGTTAATACGGAAGTAAGCCTGCAAAGGAACTTCACATTTCACACCTTTAGGAACATAGATAAAGCTGCCGCCTGACCAAACTGCACTGTTAAGTGCGGCAAATTTATTATCGGTTGGAGGGATGATCGTCCCGAAATATTTTTTCAGAAGCTCTGGGTGCTCACGCAATGCAGTGTCGGTATCTGTAAAAATAACTCCTTGATCTTCAAGGCTCTTCTGCATGCTGTGATAGACTACCTCAGATTCATATTGTGCCGATACGCCGGCGAGGAACTTCTGTTCCGCTTCAGGAATACCCAGCTTATCAAAGGTTTCTTTGATTTCGGAAGGAACTTCTTCCCAAGTCTTCCCTTGCTTCTCTGAAGGTCTTACATAATATTGAATATCCTCGAAGTCCAAATCATCCATATTGCCGCCCCATGTAGGCATTGGCATTTTACGGAACTGCTCCAAAGATTTCAAGCGGAAGTCAAGCATCCACTGTGGTTCATTTTTGATCGCTGAAATTTCTTTAACAATTTCGGCCGTCAAACCTTTACCAGACTGGAATATCGACTTATGCTCATCACGGAACCCGTACTGGTATTCTTCCATATCAGGCGCTTTCTTAGCCATGGTGTCAGCCTCCTTGTTCTACTGTTATTTATGTTGCTCTTCTTCGTCAATTCCTTTACGAAGTGCGTTCCAAGCCAGTGTTGCGCATTTGATCCGCGCAGGGAATTTATTCACACCCGAAAGGGCTTCAATGTCTTCGTAATCTCCAAAATCCACATCTTCACCCTTCATCAGTAAGGAGAAGTTATCAGCCAGTTCAAGCGCACGTTCAACCGTTTGTCCTTTGATCGCCTCAGTCATCATCGAAGCCGATGACATACTGATCGAACAGCCTTCACCATTATAACGGGCATCCTTTACGATTCCATCCTCTACCTTAAGCTGAAGAGTAATACGGTCACCACAGGTTGGGTTATTCAGTTCAATTTTTAGAGCATCATCTTCAAATGAACCGCGATTTCGAGGACTTTTATAATGATCCATAATTACGCGTCTGTATAAGTCATCCAAGTTCATAGCCGAAGTACTCCTTTGTCTTGATTAAAGCGTCCACCAGTCGATCTACATCCTGCTCGTTATTATACAGATAAAAGCTTGCACGTGCTGTAGAGCTGGCTTCCAGCCAGCGCATCAGCGGCTGACAGCAGTGATGCCCGGCGCGGATGGCAATGCCTTCCGCATCTAGCACTGTAGCGACATCATGCGGGTGAACGTCACCCAGATTAAAGGTGACAACGCCGACTTCACGATTTCGAGGACCATAAATGTTCAGACCCTCGATCTCTGACAGACGTTGCTCTGCATACGCTGCAAGAGCTTTCTCATGGCGGTGTATCTCATCCAAACCGATTTCTTGTAAGAAATCAATGGCTGCACCTAAACCAACAGCACCAGCTATGATCGGCGTACCGCCTTCAAACTTCCAAGGCAGTTCTTTCCATGTGGATTCATAAAGACCCACATCATCGATCATCTCACCTCCGAATTCGACAGGCTCCATGGCTTCGAGAAGTGCTCTCTTACCATACAAAGCGCCAATCCCAGTTGGTGCGAGCATTTTATGACCTGATAATGCATAGAAATCACAATCCAGATCCTGCACATCGACCTTCATATGTGGTGTGCTTTGTGCACCATCTACGACAATTACTGCACCATGACGATGAGCAATAGCCGCAAGCTCTTTAATAGGATGAGTTACTCCCATAACGTTGGATACATAAGCAATAGCAACGATTTTGGTTTTATCTGTAATCGTCTGCTCGGCAGCTTCCAACGTAACCGTTCCATCAGGTTGCAACGGTATATATTTTAATGTAGCACCTGTCTTCTTAGCGAGCTGCTGCCATGGAATCAGATTACTATGATGCTCCATTAAGGTGATGACGATTTCGTCGCCTTCACCCACAACAGAGGGTCCGTAAGAAGAGGCCACAAGATTTAAGGCTGTAGTTGTTCCGCGTGTAAAGATAATTTCTTTAGTGCTGCGGGCGTTAATAAACTTAGCTAGCTTCTCCCGGGCTCCCTCGTAGGCATCGGTTGCTCGGCTGCCTAAAGTATGGACGCCACGGTGTACGTTGGCGTTATCCCACTCATAATACGATTTGACCGCCTCAATTACTTTCCGAGGCTTCTGTGAAGTAGCAGCACTGTCCAGATAGACCAGTGGATGTCCGTTCACATTTTGGTTCAGTATGGGAAATTGCTCCCGGATGGCGTTGCTAATCATTGCACTAACTTCCTTTCCACAAGAGATTGGAGCTGATTGCGCAGTCCCTCCAGTGGAATTTGTGACACAACAGGAGCCAAGAAGCCATAGATGATCAGAGTCTCTGCATCATGCCGTGTAATTCCGCGGGACATTAGGTAAAAGACTTGCTCGTGATTGACCTGTCCTACGGAAGCGGCATGGCCGGCTGTAACATCATCTTCATCAATAAGCAGAATCGGATTGGCATCACCACGGGCTTTTGGACTCAGCATCAATACTTTTTCCGTTTGCTGGCCATCCGCTCTAGTAGCACCTTTCTCAATCTTGGTGATTCCGTTGATGATAGAAGTAGCAGAATCACGCATAACTGCACGAGTGATCATGTCACTTGGTGTGCTTTTGCCAAAATGCTGAGCTTGAGTGGTGTAATTCAGTTTCTGTGAACCCGTACCTACTGCAATTACTTTAGCATCGGAGCTAGAACCGTTGCCTTTAAGCACAGACTTGGTATCACTCGCAGTATCTCCGTAGTTCATCTCACCAACAATCCATTCGATGACTCCGTCATTCTCAACAACCGCCCGGCGATAAGTTACATCTGTAGTATCTACACCAAGCTGATGCACTGTAGCATAACGAACTTTAGCGCCAGCGCCCACGAATACCTCTACCGCACCATTGTGTAGTCCAGCTTCTTCTTTATCCGATACGTAGTTATCTACATAGGTTACGGAACTGTTAGTATCAGCTACGACCAGAATGTGTGGAACAAAAGTCGCTTCCGCATCATCCGTTAACAGCACTGCTTGAAGCGGAGTTTCAATAACAACATTCTTAGGAACATAGAGGAACACTCCGCCATTCCACAATGCAGCATGAAGCGCCGCGATAGAATGCTCGTCTGGCTGAATGGCTTTATGCAAGTAACGTTGAACCAAATCTCCGTGTTCTTTAACAGCTGTCTGTAGATCTGTAAAAATAACACCCTGTTCTGCAAGTTCAGGAGCGATACGTGTATATACTGCACCAGAGTTGCGTTGAATAATCAGGCTGCCTTCCTCCTGATCCTTGATCAAGGAAGAAATAGATGCAGGTGCATCACTTAGTGAAGCAAAAGGTTCACTTGCTTTATAGCTACCATAATTATTGACATTCCAACGATCAATCCGTGTCTTCTCTAATTTAGGCAGTGTCAGAGTAGCTGCCAATTCTAGTGCTTTCAAGCGGCTTTCTTTCAGCCAACCCGGTTCGCCGCTGCTGTGCGATAATTCGCTCAAGCGTTCGGCATCCACCGGAAGAATGGTCTGTGTCGTCATAGTGGTCTCCTCCTTCCTGGCGTTTCTTACGCTTCTTGCCCTACAGTTTCATCTTCAATTCCAAGTTCTTCTTTAATCCATTCATAACCCTCTGCTTCCAGACGCTGTGCAAGCTCTGGACCACCGGATTTCACGATTCTACCTTGCATCATAACGTGAACATAATCAGGTTTGATGTAGTTCAAAAGACGTTGATAGTGGGTAATAACTAAGAAGCCGCGTTCTTCGCTCCGCATGGAGTTTACGCCTTCAGCTACAATTTTCAAAGCATCAATATCAAGACCGGAGTCAATTTCGTCCAAGATCACGATTTTTGGATCCAGCATCATCATTTGTAGAATTTCATTACGTTTCTTCTCACCACCGGAGAAGCCTTCGTTCAAGTAACGGTGTAAAAACTCAGGGTTCATATCTAGTTCTTTCATCTTTGCTTCCATTTGGCGAATAAAACGAATCAACGAGATTTCGCTTCCCTCTTCACGACGGGAATTAATGGCAGAACGCAAGAAGTCGGAGTTAGTTACTCCAGAGATTTCGCTTGGATATTGCATTGCAAGGAAAAGACCTGCACGTGCGCGTTCATCAACAGCCATCTCCAGAAGATCTTCACCCTCAAGAGTTGCAGTTCCATCAGTTACTTCGTATTTAGGATGACCCATTAGCGCCGAAGCCAAAGTACTTTTACCTGTACCGTTTGGTCCCATGATGGCGTGAATTTCGCCACCTTTCATTTGAAGGTTAATCCCCTTCAAAATTTCTTTTCCCTCAATCGTCGCTTTAAGACCCTCAATGACAAATTCTGCTGCCATAATATTATTCCCTCCATTGATCGATTTGCGAAATCAAAAGTTGTATTGAAACAGGATAATCCTGATTCCCAGCACAATTAGATTTTATATCACATTATAATTATTATAAATTGAATCACAATGATTATCAATGATTCTCACTAATTTTATATCAAACCTTGTTTTTTTACAAATTTCTCTTTAGCTAATCACTTGTGACTCAGAGAAGATTTTTATTAAGTATAAGACTAACGCAAAAATAAGACTTCCCGCAGGAAGTCTTATTCAAACTGCTTAATGCTTAGCTAAGAAATGAACGTAGCATCCATTGGTGTTTCTCTAGATCACTACGGATTTTAATGAACATATCTGAGGTTGGCTGATCCTTAGTTTCTTCGGCAAGCTCGATACCTTCTGTCAGCTCTTCAGAAATGGTGGCGAAGTCTTCAATCAGAGACTGAACCATTCCCCGTGTATCTTCCTTACCTGTAGCTTCTTGAATTGTAGCTAATTCCAAATATTCTTTCAATGTTGCTGCCGGACTGCCTTTGATGGTTAGCAAGCGTTCTGCTACTTCATCCATTTGAAGGGTTACTTCATTATATAATTCCTCAAATTTCACATGAAGGGAGAAAAATTGTTCTCCTTTGACATACCAATGAAAGTTATGAATTTTTACGTACAGGACATTTAAGTTAGCAACCTGACGATTCATGATCTGTTCCAGTGAAGTTGTATTTACTTTATTCGATGCTTTAGCCATGAGATGATCCCTACCTTATCCATTATATTTACCGGTTACTATTTCCTTCGTCCGGTAGTAACTTGTCTATTCTTAATTTACCCTTTTACCTGTAATACGAAACAAGGAGAAGCCTTCCATAACACCTTTATTTGTACTAGCATGAGCAAACACACACCTGATTATGCTTAAATGTGAATACTTGCACACAAACAAAAAGGGCCTAAGCCCCGTTTGTTTGGAATTGTTAAATTTTCCGGTCAGACCATAAGAAGTAACGCTTCCGCACCCGTCATACCTGGTACGATGCCAAGACTCTCTGCTTCTATCGTTACAGACTCCAACGGGGCAGCTAAAAGCTGGGCAAGTGTCCGTACACCCACCGCACGAGCCGCGATGATATGCCGATCACTAAGTGTTTCATTGAGGAGACCGACATCCAGTGCACCGCACATAATATAACCTCGGTTCGTGCTGATGGAGAGCAGTGTAGTTTTGGGAAGCTTAACCTCTACCCCGATCAGCGTATGTTCACCTACTGTAATAGGCTCCATAGTAACCAATAGCAGCACCTCCTTTTTTTCACTATCCACGTTGTATATGTATGCTAATTTTGCTGTGGGTGTGCTGACGGTAGTCCTATGCCTAGTATAAAATACAGTATAATAGTCCCTATTCCAGTAGTCCTGGGTATATGAATATTGCATGTTTAATGTTATAGTTAATTACATTCCTGTAACCATTCAGAGATGTTCTAAACGAAAAGCTGGGGGATTTATGGACGAGAAACTACAACGCACAGACGGCAATTATTTATTTAACGTCGACATCCTGATTAATGCCCGTACCAACCCGCTTGCACTGCAATTTCTGCTCGAAATGTTGAACAATAATGACCATATCACAGATTTCAACATTAACTCCGGTCTTGAATTAGGGAGAACCATTGACAGCTTGCTACGCTCCGCTAAACTTGCTTTGAATCAAAACTCTGCTCCTCCCATTTCATTAAAGCTGCCTCCAAAATCCATGAAGAAGCAGCTGGATACACCGATAAAAAAACAGGCAGAAACGCCTGCACAGCAAACGGCCATTGAAACGCCAGCTGATGCATACGGGAAGATTCGTCAGTATATTCAGAATAATCAATTGGTACGTTTACGAGCGAACCGGTACGGGAAACAAGTGTCCATGCCCTGTCGTATTTTAAACTTTGATGAAGCAGCCAACTCTATAAGTGTCTACCATGTGGATGAGAAGCAGGTGTACAGCTTTAATCTAAATGAAATCGACGAGTTTCTGTAAGCGCATGCGTTACAAGCCAATAAGCACCCTCCCTCTTTGGGGAACGGGTGCTTATTGGTCTTTCTTTTCTTAACAACTAAGACGACGTTTTACGTGAAAACCCCTCTATCGCAAGGCATAACCAGCCAATTATAAAGCATACCCCACCGATAGGTGTAATCGCTCCTAGCACCTTAATTCCGGAGATACTCAGAACATACAAACTGCCAGAGAACAAAATGGTACCTGCAATTAACAATCGACCCGCCCAACGTAATCGGGCACTTTCGCCCCATTGGCCCACAGCCAGTGCGATGAGAATTACCCCCAGCGCATGTACCAAGTGATACTGCACGCCAGTCTCATATACCTTCATATAGTCTTCACTAATAACGGGTTTTAGTAGATGGGCACCGAAAGCACCAATTCCCACTGCCAGCATTGCTAGCACAGCCCCCCAGGCCATAAATTTCCGTTGCAAATGATTACACCCCCTTAATTTTAGACTCATTCTATCATAACGTAATGCCAGTTCCTATTTCCAGCAGTCATTTTTAAATTCGCCTCATTCAGGGGTTGCTTTTTTAGCATCAATATGAAAAAGTGGATATTAACAACAATTTCATTCTAATCTCTCAAGGAGTGCAAACCATGGACTTAAATTCTCTGTCAAAATCAGACGTACCTGCGGCAGAGGTAGGAAATCCCAACCCTCATCCGGATTACCCAAGCGCTGATTTATCATCTACGCATCAAAAAGTAGAACATGATCTTCAACATTCTGGACCTGGTATTGCTTCATTCATTATCTGTCTCGTGTCGATCATCGGCTATGCAGCCATCTTTATCTCTATTATAATGAAGTCTTCTTCATTGGTTAATGAGAATTCCGAACTATTAAGCCAGTCCTCGCAATTCATAATGCTTCTAGGATTAACGGTTATTATTCTGGCTGCTCTAAATGTAATCGGTGTAGTCATCGGCATCATTGGGCTTTCCATTCGGAAACGTCGCAAGGTGTTTGGCATTATTGGCACGATAGTCAATGGTGTTATTATCTTACTCTTTATGCTGCTTATTACAACCTTCCTAGTCAATGCTGGAACGCTTTAAGCTTCTTTTAAACATGCCAACTTCATTAAAAAGGGTATCCCAACAACTTTAAGCGGGTTGTGAGGATACCTTTATTTATGTATGAATCTAAAATCTGCATTAGGGAGTCCTCATCCTCATCCGCGTCTTACGGACACAGATGACGTTATTTACGTTTTTTTCGCCTTTGGAGCACAGTTTCGGACCCCAGTGTCGCTATTACATCGAAAAAGGATCCTATTGAGCGGTTTTTATGGCAATAGCTGCGATGGGTCCGATAGCGAATCAAATCTGGGGAAAAGCTGCGTTTAAGGGCTGCTGGGTCCGATAATAATGATTGCGATGATAATGATTGCGATGATGCTAATTCCGATGATGCTGGATCCTATCCCTCATCCGCGTCTTACGGACACAGATGACGTTATTTACGTTTTTTTCGCCTTTGGAGCACAGTTTCGGACCCCAGTGTCGCTATTACATCGAAAAAGGATCCTATTGAGCGGTTTTTATGGCAATAGCTGCGATGGGGTCCGATAGCGAATCAAATGTGGAGAAAAGCTGCGTTTAAGGGCTGCTGGGTCCGATGATGCTGAGTCCAATATAGGGGCTACTAGTTCCGTTAGTGGTCTGCTAGATCCATAGTGTGGCTGCTAGATCATAATGGTGCAGCTAGGTATGCGGACTGTGATCGACCAAACTAAGTTTATTGTTTGAGCAAGAACTATGTTTAAAAAATACGAGGGTGTCCCAGCAACCACTATATGATTGCTGAGACACCCTCTACTTGCAAATCAATACATTCAATTATTTTGCTAGAGCCAGCTTTGTCAGCACACGCTGCTTGACGGACGGATCGCCCTCCACTGCTTTTTCCACATATTCAATAACTACGGAATCATCTGAATTCAAAGTATCAAGTATACTCTCCATTCCAGCTGAAATCTCAAAAGCGGTTGGACCTTCTTTTGTCGCAATCTCAACGGAATGACTATCTATTTGTCCGATATAAACGGCCGTCATTTTTATTGTTTTACCTTCTGCTTTTGGAGTAGAACTAGGTTTAGCTGTGCTCGGATTTTCGGTTGGTGTGGCTGTACTTGGGTTCTCAGTGGGTGCGGGAGTGCTTGGAGCTTCTGTAGGCTCAGCTGTGCTTGCGCTCTCGGTTGGTGTTGGAGAAGGTGTTGCAGTCGGTTCTCCTGAAGTCTGTGCCGAATTATTCCCACCGCAAGCGGTTAAGGCAAATGTTAAGGCAGCAATCGCTGCTATGGCAGGTATTGAACGTTGTTTTTTCATGTTGAGTGCCTCCTCTATGTGGCGATTATTTTCAAAGTCATCTTCATAAGTATACTCTTATAACGTTAACCACTCTATGAAAGTTTCATATGAAGTAATTTTAGATAACTTCCAGCCTCTAGTAGGCATCCGTCGGATGCAGGCTACAGCGGTATTAATACAATAGTGTGAGCCTGATTTATCCCAAAGGAGTGAGCCCCTTGAGAATCGATATCGGCTGTGGATCTAATAAGGAAGCAGGTTATCTCGGGATCGATCGGATCGCGGGTCCTGTTGTAGATATTGTCTGTGATATTTGCCAAGAGATTCCTCTCCCTGACAATAGCGCCGAATTTGTTATGGCTAGCCGTGTACTGCCTTATGTGGACAATTTATTCGCAGCCATGGCGGAAATTCACAGAATTAGCATCCATAAAGCGGTTGTTTGCATTCTAGCACCGTATGCCCACAGTTTTGCCCATATGTCCAACCCTGCCTTCAAGCAGAAGTTTGACGAATATACCCCCCGGCATTTTACAGGATCCTTCTTCCAACCCCCATCCGGTCCAGTATGCCCAGCTATTCCAGACTACCCTGTACCCGTACCACCCTTCGATTATCGCTTGCTGCGGATGGAGTTATTCTATCAACACCCTTATGAAGATCCTCTTTACGAAACTGAAGAACTAGAAATACTAAAGACCCTCCAAGCAAATGTAGTGCATGAAATCATGTACCATTTTGTCGTAGTCAAGCACAATATCACTGATCAGGAGCTGGAGCTGATGAGCAGAAGTCATTATCCTGAACCTCATGTTCTTGTCGAACGAAGACTCAAATCACAAAACAGACATTTTTTTCTATAATTTTAAGATGGGACATACACTAATACCCATTTTGTGTCATAGGCTAACATACAGGTATTAACTGTGCCGTCCTTACTATGGGACGGTTCACTTTTGACCATAACCAACCTCGAAGGAGGTGAGAATCATTCCACTAGTCGTACGGGCAACGATCAATGCGACCGGTGCTATCACATTTACCGGCAACACGCTTGGACTTAGCCGCTCCGATACGATCGGAGTGCCAGGGACACTAGACAGCATCGGTGGCTTTACTACTGTTAATACTTCATCAACATTTGGTACCTATCCTAGCGGAACTACTAGTCTTTATACAAGCAACAGTTCAGCAGCCATACTAGTCCTACCCTCAGGCAGCACCGTACTGTATGCGGAGCTAATCTGGGGCGGTACCTATATTAACGGAAATGTAAACCTTAGTTCGGCAATTAACAACCCTGTCTCCTTCATAACCCCTGCCGGCACTACATTCAGTGTAACTCCCGATTCAGCAACGAGCAACGTAGTCGATTTGGGAGGTGGTGCATCAGCATATGTTCGTTCCGCCAACGTGACCAGCATTATCCAACAAGGCGGCGCCGGCACCTACACCACTGGCGGTGTAGTGGGTACGATTGTTATACCTAGTGATTCCACAGCCAACCATGCAGGCTGGACATTAGGCGTAATCTACCAAAATACAGCCTTACCTTTTCGCAATATGTCCCTACGGGCAGGTGCAATACTGGTACAGGCAACCTCAGCCCCAGTTTCAACTACGATCACAGGCTTCGCAACACCAATTACAGGTGCGCTTGGCGGCAGAGCGTTATTCAGCGCGCAGGAGGGGGATGCCAACCGTTCGGGGGATCAAGCGTTATTTGGTCCAACCTCTGCTACACTTGTTGCTTTATCGGGACCTAATAACTTTGCCAACAATTTTTTTGCGTCGCAAATTAACAATGATGCAGGTAACCTAAACACAACGGGTACCTTTGGAAACCGCAACCAAATAAATGGAAATCCAGGAACCAATATTATCGGTGGTCGTCAAGGCTGGGATATTACCAATGTTGACGTCTCCGCACGGCTGATAAACAATCAGTCTTCAGCTGTATTACAATTAACCACCTCAGGCGATGCTTATGTACTCAACGGTAATGCCATACAGGTTGATATCAATGCTCCAAAAATAAACCTCACTAAAAGCGCTAATGTAGCCGGCCCCATAGTCGGTGATACGGTAACTTATACGGTGACTGTCAGTAATACAGGAACAGCGGGAGCAGCAAGTGTCGTTTTATCAGATGCGCTGCCGGCAGGATCCACTTTTGTAACTGGAAGCGTAGTCGTTGCTGGCGTCTCTAAACCTACTTTTGATATTACGACAGGAATCTCACTAGGCTCATTAGCATTAAGCAGTTCAATAACAGTTACATATCAAGCCAAAGTTACTTCACTACCACCAAGTCCGCAAAATATCGCTAATACCGCTAATGCTGCCTTTACATTTCAAAGTGTAGCCGGAGGCCCTATCATGACCGGGGTCATTCCATCTAATACAGTAACCTTACCTGTATATTCACCCGTCCTTAACATTGTGAAATCAGCCAATACCACCAATGCTACGGTTGGAGATCAGATCACCTATACTCTTCAAATCACGAATACAGGAAATATCGGCGCGGTAACAACACTTACGGATAACATTCCTTCAGGCAGCTCTTATGTCGCAGGCAGCTTCACCGTAAATGGAAATCCTGTCGCTGGCAACCCTGCCACGGGGATTGCTATCGGTACAGTTGCAGCCGGTGGCAGTTCTACTGTTCAATTTCGGGTCATCGTGAATAGTCTTCCCTCACCACCGCAGCTGGTTGACCAAGCAAGCGCCGCTTATACGTTTCAAGTTCCAGATGGACGAACGGTAGCTGGTTCAGCCTCGTCCAACACTTTGTCTATTCCCGTTACAACCCCCAATGTTACTGTAGTCAAAAGTGCTGGATTCGCCGACGTAACTGTCGGAGATATACTGCTCTACACCTCAGTAATCAGCAACAACGGAATTGCAGCAGTTACCAACGTTTCACTCTCAGATACCATCCCTGCGGGTACATCGCTGGTCCCTGGAAGTGTTACTGTCGCCGGTGTATCACAACCCTCAGCTAATCCTGGAACAGGGATTTCAGTCGGTACCATCGCTCCAGGAAGCTCCGTCGCAGTCACTTTTCAAGTCAACGTTATCTCATTACCAAGTCCCGCTCAGCTATTGAATAAATCTAGTGCCTCTTTTAGCTCGGGTGCTTTTACTGGCATTTCAGTCTCAAACACGACTACAACTCCCGTATATCAGCCTGTAATCCAAATTGCAAAAAGCTCGAATGTTTCCAGTGCAACTGTAGGCGGCAATATTCTTTATACGTTAAATGTTCAGAATTCTGGAAATATCGGGGCGGCTGTAACCCTGAGCGACAATATTCCTTCAGGAAGCACCTTCGTCTCGGGAAGTGTAACTGTTAACGGTGTTGCTAGACCTGCTGACTCTCCACTTACAGGAATTAACTTAGGTACTTTAGCTTCAGGGGCAGCTGTTGCTGTGACTTTCCTTGTCTCTGTGCAATCTCTGCCTGCTCCACCTGTTCTGAATAATCAAGGCAGCAGCAGTTACACCTACCAATTGCCAAGTGGAAGATCATTCTCCGGGACCAGTCTATCCAATACCCTAACCATTCCGGTCTCCGCTCCAAACATTACACTAACCAAAACTGCAAATCTAACTAATGTAGCGGTTGGAGAAAATCTGACTTATTCAGTCGTAGTGTCCAACCCAAGCAGCGTCACTGTTACTAACGTTGTTGTCTCTGACCCTATTCCTACGGGGGGAGCATTTGTAGCAGGCAGTGTGACTGTCAACGGTTCGACGGTAGCAGCGGCTAACCCAAGTACAGGTATAGCCATCGGAAGTATCGCCGCGGGCAGCTCTGTCACGGTGTCTTTTAGAGTGAATGTCGCTTCCTTGCCAAGTCCAGCACAGTTTACAAACAGAGCCAGCGCCTCCTTCACCTCTGGAGCGTTCATCGGTTCTTCGCTCTCAAACACAATAGTAACACCTGTATTTCAACCCATCCTTAGTATGGTCAAAAGCGCTAATGCAGCTCAGGCATCTGTAGGGGGATCTCTCTCATACTCCATCCTGATCAGCAACACCGGGAATATTGCAGCTACTCTATTAGTAACTGATATCCTGCCACCCCAAGCTGTGTTTGACACGAATAGTGTAATTATTGGCGGAACACCTTTGCCCGGATATAATCCGGCAACTGGCATTCCAGTTGGACCGCTCGCTCCTGGTGACAGTGTCACCGTAAGTTTTTTGGTCACGATAACAGCCCTGCCTCCATCACAAGTATTGCTAAACTCTGCTTCAGCGACATATAACTTTACCCTTCCAGACGGGCGTCAGCTCGGAGGAAATGTAGTGTCCAATACGCTCTCTGTCCCAGTGTCCGCCCCTAACGTCAGTGTTGTAAAAAGCGTAAACGCTGCTACTGCTGTTACTGGTGATATCCTTACCTTTACCTCTGTATTGACCAACAACAGTATTGCAACAGTAAGCAATATCATTCTCAGCGATCCTCTGCCTGAGAATGTAGCTTTTATTCCCGGAACCGTAATTGTAAGTGGCACTACCCTGCCGCTAGCAGTTCCGTCCGCCGGCATTCCAATCGGTAGTTTGAGCCCTGGCGCCACAGCTACCGTAACATTCGAGGTGAGGATAACGATGCCGATACCATCACAGATTAACAATCAGTCGTCTGTCAGTTTTACATCCGGTGTATTCTCCGGTTCTTCTTCATCTAATATCACAACTACACCAGTTATTCAGCCCCAAATCTCCTTAGTAAAAAGTGCCGCTGATGGAGACGGCGATTTCGATGCTCTGGTCGTCGGTGATTCTGTCATCTACACAGTGCTTGTTAGCAACACAGGTAATCTGGCAGCAAATCTTACGCTAACTGATAACATTCCAGCAGGTACAGTTTTTGTTCCTAATAGTGTCATTGTAGGTGGTATGCCTCAACCCGGATCAGCCCCAGATACAGGGATAGCTGTAGGAAATGTCGCTCCTGGTGCCAGTATTGCAGTCAGCTTCACCGTTGATATCATCTCCCTACCCACACCGCAGCAGATTAGTAATCAGGCTTCAGCAAGCTTTACCTTTACTCCACCTGACGGTAGACCGTTATCTGGGACTGCTGTGTCTAACACTGTAACATTACAAGTCTCTGCACCTAACATTGTCGTTACCAAGAGCACCACATCAACCTCAGTTGCTGTTGGTGAAACGGTCACTTACAACGTCAATTTAACTAATAATGGTATAGAATCTGTTACTAGCGTCTTGCTCAATGATCCTACACCGGTAGGAAGTACTTTTGTAACAGGCAGCGTGTCTGTCAACGGAGTTCCATTCCCGAACTTGAGTCCTGCTTCGGGGATATCTATCGGCACTCTAGCAGCCGGTGCATCAGCGCTGGTTACTTACAGTGTTACCGTCACCTCTGTCCCTCCTACAGCTTCACTCATCAATCAGGCATCCGTTACCTTCACTTCTGGCGTTATTTCAAGCTCCACTTTTTCCAATACCGTTACTGTCCCTGTGTTCCAGCCGAACATTGCCGTAGTCAAGAGTGCTAGCACAGCCAATGCTACGGTTGGCGATGCCGTTAGCTACAAACTAACAGTGAGTAACACTGGAAACTATGCTGCTAATTTAACGCTGACTGATAATATTCCCGCAGGTACCACCTTCGTTCCGAATAGCGTGCTCATCAATGGACTCCCTTTAGCGCAAGCGGATCCTTCCACCAGAATTGCAGCTGGAATAATACAGCCTGGAGGAACGACCGTAGTTATTTTCACGGTTGACATCACTTCATTGCCTAGTCCTCAGCAACTGGTCAATCAAGGAACCGCAGCATACAGCTTCACCTTACCCGACGGGCGTACACTTAATGGGTCTGCACTTTCTAACACCGTCACTATTCCGGTCTCCTCACCTAATATTGCTGTAGTTAAAACTACAACCACAACATCAACTACAGTCGGTGACACTATCACTTATTCCATAGCTTTAACTAATAACGGTATTGCCACTGTAAATAATGTGGTCTTCACAGACGCACTTCCTGCCGGTACCACCTTTGTGACAGGCAGCGTGCTAGTGGACGGTGTGCCTCGTACAGGAGTCAGCCCAGCTACTGGAGTAACCCTAGGCAGCATAGCTCCTGGTGTAACCGTAACTGTTGCTTTTACCGTAAATGTAGTTTCACTGCCGCCTACCGGATTGTTAAATAATCAGTCAACAGTCAGCTTCACCTCAGGTGTTGTCTCAAATGTAGCCTTCTCAAATATCGTCACGACGCCTGTCTATCTACCTATCCTTGCAGCAGCAAAAAGCTCTAATTCAGTCAATGCTACCGTTGGGGATACGATTACTTACACTATAAATGTGACCAACACAGGTAACTATGGAGCTTTAGCAACCCTGAGTGATACCATTCCTGCGGGCACAACCTTTATTCCAAACAGTGTACTCATTCAAGGCGCTCCTGCACCAGGAGCAGATCCGGCTGCTGGCATCCCACTGGGGGTAATCTCCGCGAATGGAAGCCTGTCTGTAATGTTCTCAGTGCTTATCACAACATTGCCGGCAAGCCAACAGCTGCTCAATCAAGCTTCCGTAGCGTTTGCATACACACTTCCAGACGGGCGGACATTTAACAATTCGATCAATTCCAATACAACAACAATTTCAGTATCCTCACCGAACGTTATCGTCACTAAATCTTCGACAGCTACCGATGCCGTTGTTGGCGATACCATCACTTATAACCTCACTGTTACCAACAGCGGAATAGCAAATATCAGTAACGTTAACCTCAGTGATCCAATACCTGCGGGCTCTAGCTTTGTCACTGGCAGTGTGACCGTTGATGGCACTCCACGCCCTAGCGCCAACCCAGCGAACGGGATCTCGCTCGGTACTCTTGCACCGGGAGCATCTTTCCAAGTTTCGTTCAACACGATTGTCAATGTGCTGCCTAATCCTGCAACGCTTAGTAATCAAGCTTCCGTCAGTTTCACCTCTGGTGCATTCTCAGGATCTTCATTCTCAAATACACTTGTTGTTCCGGTATATCAACCTATCATTGTAGTTGTCAAAGGGGCGGACAGAACCGCCGCAACTGTCGGAGATACGATTACTTATTCCTTAAATGTAACGAATACTGGTAACCTCATAGCAAATGTAGTTATCACCGATACCATCCCTAACGGAGCTGTCTTTGTTCCAAACAGCGTGCTCGTGAATGGGGTACCACAACCAGGATCAGATCCGTCTACTGGTTTAAGCATTGGGGCGTTAGCTCCAGGAAGCACAGTAACAGTGACGATTACCTTACAGGTTACTATTGCGTCCCTGCCTTCACCACAGCAATTGGTCAATCAAGCTACAGCAAATTTCACATTCACACCGCCAGATGGACGTTCACTCACGGGCTCCTCTGTCTCAAACGTCCTTATTATCCCTGTATCTTCACCGGACGTAAGTGTGGTTAAGAGCACTACTTCTATTGATGCGGTTGTTGGCGATATCATCACCTATACGATTGTTGTCACCAACTTAGGGATTTCACCAGTCAATAACGTCATCATGGTTGACCCTATCCCAGCTGGCAGCCAGTTCGTAACGGGAAGCATTACCGTAGATGGAGCTCCACGTCCTAGTGGCAGCCCGGCTTCGGGAATCGCAATTGGTACAATTGCTGCAGGTGCCTCTTCAACCATTACCTTCCAGGTTCAGGTAGTAGCATTATGATTCCCGGCTCACGTACCCAACCTGTCGTAACCAATCAATCCATGGTACTCTTCAACTCGGCAGCGGGTGTTGACGGAATTGTCTACTCCAACACCGTTAACACCCCGGTCGTGGGCCCCGTGCTTTCATTGCTGAAGAGTACAGATAAACTCCACGCCTCTTTAGGCGACACTTTGGTGTATACCATTACAGCCAGTAATAATGGAAATACAGATGCTTTATTGACGGTGTTTGACATTCTTCCAGAAGGTGTATCCTTTATTTCCAACAGTGTGCTCAGAGACGGTGTGCCTCTTCCGGGGGCAACACCGTCTTCAGGCATCCCCCTTGGTTCTATTGCACCGCAGAATCAAGTGAGCATCGCCTTTCAAGTCGTCATCATTTCCCTGCCGTCTTCCCTAGTGCTGCAAAATAAAGCGCTAGGCCGGTTTTCTTTTTCCACACCGGAGGGAAGAATCGTTAAAGGAGATCTATTTTCAAATTCCGTACAGGTTTCTTTACGCTCCTACCAGCTCTCGACCTCTTTGTCTGCAAGTACTCCGACTTCTTTTATAGGGGATGTAGTAACTTATACCTTGCGGCTTACGAATGAAGGCAACAGCCTTTTAACTCAAATCAACGCAATAATTTCTATTCCGGACGGGGCGGTGTTTATACCGGGGAGTGTCATCGCGGGCGGGATTTATAACCCTGATTCAGATCCGCTGCAGGGTATATTACTCGGCTCGCTGGAGACAAACTTGAGTGTAGATATTACTTTTCGTGTCCGAGTAACAGAGATTCCTCCTTCCTCAAGCTTAACCAATAGCGCGGTTGTCACCTATTCAGTCGATGAGGATCCTATTACAATTGAAAGTAACAATGCGGTTATCTCACTTGTCCAAGCGGGAGTCACCATTAGTAAAAAAGTGGATCATGTTACAGCAGCACCGGGCGACAATTTGAGATACGAGCTTACAGTAACGAACAACGGGAATCTGGCCGTAAATGCAGTCCTAACAGATGCTATACCTTCAGGTACTCTTTTCGTATGGGATAGTGTTCTCTTAAATGGAGTGTTGCAAAAAGGTGCACGACCAGCAGAAGGCATCCAGCTAGGTACTTTAAGAGGCGGAACTACAGCCGTAGTAGTTTTTCAAGTGAGTATACCTGCAGCCATTAACATTCATGAAATCGCAGCCGTACAAAACCATGCTAGCGTTCAGTATACCTTTGTGCTTCCAGACGGACGGACCGTACGACAAACCTCTCGTTCCAATACAGTTACCACCCTAGTAGTCACACCTGTCATTTCACTGGTAGTCCATGCAAAACCAACTATTGTAGAAGCAGGTGAGCGAGTCCAATGCTGGATCTCACTAACCAATAACGGAAATTGGCCTGCGGAAATATCTCTGAATCGTCTAACCCCGGAAAAATGTTTTCTTGATCCCAACAGCATTGTAATTGATGGAGTTCCGAATCCACAATCTTCATTTACCGGCACCTTGCCGCTGGGAATAGTTAATGCTGCATCTATGGTTAACATTCATTATTTTATCCAGGTGAGTGAACAGGTAATGGGTCGTTTCCTTAGGGGCTCCGTAAATGCTCAATACTCTTTCAATATGGATGGACGTAACTACTCTGGCGAAAGCCAATCTAACAGTTTTGTGTTGACCGTAGATGAGATCAGTGAATAAGAAATCACATATCCCTCATCCCCATGAATATACTTTAGTTACAACCCCAAAACATCCCCACAAAGTGAGGCTTTGCTTTCTATGCGTACTCAGGTGCTTTGCGGGGGATCCAAATATATACTTTTCAAAAAATTCCCTCAATCAACATTCATATTCCATGGGAGGTGGTCATCCTGTCGCAATCATCCGGTCCCTTTTCCTTCGTAGTCTCAAAAGAAGACTGGTCCCTTCATCGTAAAGGTCATCAGGATCAGGAACGCCATCAGCAAAAGGTCAGAGAAGCCATCAAGGATAATTTACCTGACCTCGTTACCGAAGAAAATATTATTTTGTCAGGCGGTAAGCAGATTGTGAAGGTTCCGATTCGCAGTCTGGATGAATACCGGATTATTTATAACTTTCGTAAACAGAAGCATGTAGGTCAGGGGGACGGGGAAAGTCAGGTCGGCGATGTGCTTGGGCGCGATTCACAATCGGCACAGCCCGGTAAAGGAGAAAAAGCAGGCGATCAGCCCGGTCAAGACACCGTGGAAGCAGAGGTCAACCTGGAAGACCTGGAGGACATTCTCTTTCAGGATATGGAATTGCCTCATCTGAAGCCTAAGAATAAGGAAGAGATCGAGGTCAAATCCATTATTTTTAACGATATTCGTAAAAAAGGGATGATGTCCAACATCGATAAAAAACGTACGCTGCTGGAAAATCTTCGACGCAATGCAAGCAGCGGAAATCCCGGCATACACTGTATCAGCCCAGATGATCTGCGCTACAAAACATGGGATGATATAAGAACACCTCATTCCAATGCGGTCATTATTGCGATGATGGATACTTCAGGTTCGATGGGTTCATTTGAAAAATACTGCGCCCGCAGCTTCTTCTTCTGGATGACCCGTTTTCTGCGCCGTCAGTATGAGAAGGTAGAGATTGTCTTTCTCGCCCACCATACGGAGGCTAAGGAAGTCAGTGAGCATGATTTCTTCACCCGTGGCGAAAGCGGGGGAACGATTTGTTCCTCGGCATATCAGCGAGCGATTGAAATTATCGATAGCCGCTACCCGCCTGCGCAGTACAACATTTATCCATTTCACTTCTCTGATGGTGATAATCTCACCTCCGACAACGAACGTTGCGTGAAGCTGATCGGAGAACTGCTGAAACGAAGCAATATGTTCGGCTACGGTGAGGTGAACCAATACAATCGAAGCAGTACCTTGATGTCAGCTTATCGCCATCTGAAACATGAACAATTCATGCATTACGTCATTAAAGACAAAAAAGAAGTGTATCAGGCGCTGAAGACTTTCTTTAGTCCAAAGGGTACGGTTAATTCTTAATCCCCCACTCCAAAACGCGGGTGTCCCCAAAGCCAAAAATGGCTGATGGAACATCCGCGTTTTTGGCGTCTCACCTTCTTGAGCAAAACAACAAACTTCGTAAATAGCGTCATCTAAGTTCGCAAGTATCGGGGGATGGACGAATTGCCCATCTAAGTCCGCAAGTATCGGGGGATGGACGAATTGCGTCATCTGGGTCCGTAAGATCAGGAGATGCGTCAGAATAGTATTTAGGGCAACTTTGGGATTACTGGGGGCTCGGCGCTTCCGGACACAGATGACCTTATACGTAGCTTTATCGCATATTTGGCTTGCTATCGGACCCCATAGCTACTATTAGCACGAAAAACACCAAAAACGAGCCTCATTCTGAGCAATAGCTGCACTGGGGTCCGAAATCATGCTCCAAAGGCGATAAATTGCTAAATAGTGTCCTCTGGGTCCGTAAGTATCAGCGGAGGGGCAAATTGCCCATCTAAGTATCGGGGAATGGACGAATAGTATCATCTGGATCCGCAAGCATCGGGGAGGGACGAATAGTGTCATCTGGGTCCGATTCGGGCAACTGTGGGATTACTGGGGGCTCGGCGCTTCCGGACACAGATGACCTTATACGTAGCTTTATCGCATATTTGGCTTGCTATCGGACCCCATAGCCGCTATAGCCATGAAAAACACCAAAAACGAGCCTCATTCTGAGCAATAGCTGCACTGGGGTCCGAAATCATGCTCCAAAGGCGATAAATTGCTAAATAGTGTCATCTGGGTCCGAAAGTATCGGCGGAGGGGCAAATTGCCCATCTAAGTCCGTAAGTATCGGGGAATGGACGAATAGTATCATCTGGATCCGCAAGTATCGGGGGAGGGACGAATAGTGTCATCTGGGTCCGAAAGATCAGGGGATGCGCTGGAAATCCAATTCGGGCAACTGTGTGGAATTACTGTAGCGCTCTGCGCTACGGTATAGATTAAAAAATAAGCCAGTGAAATTAAACTACCTTTCTTATTTCAGTTACATAATAACTCCTACTATAAACCTAATTTCACAATTTGGATCCGCCCGATAAACTTGTACTCCCCAACCATGTCAGCTTGTTTTCGTAAGCTATGACTGCTGTTTTGTTTTTCCCCGCTTAGATTCCCATCATAAAAATAACCTCCAACCCCAAACTCTGGAATGTGGAGGTTATTTATAGTTAAAAAACGTTCACCGCTACACCCTAATGAACCTTCTCTCTATCCTTGCCTTTATCAGACTCACCAGCATTTTTGTTCGCTGCTTCCCGGTCCTGCATCATCTCATCCACCGTCTTCACCTTCAGGCGAGCAGCGCCCTCGTTGTTAGCGTTCGTTGGGATAAGCTCTCCTGAAGCCAACCGCTCCTTGGCTTTAGCAATAGCTTCGCTGTATTGAGGCAGCCACTGTTCCCCTGCGACGAGCATCTCATCGACCATCTGCCAGATTTCTTTTGGATTACATACGGCACCAACGAGTGGGTCCATCATAAATGCCTGACGTAACAGCTTATCATCGCCGTGTACAGCTGCCTCAACCGCCAGACGTTGCACTGAAATACTGACGTTGCAAACGGCGGCAGGCCCAAGCGGCAATTCGCCTACCAGCGGCATGGAGATCCCGTTCCGGTCCACATATCCCGGTGCTTCGATAATGGCGTCCTCTGGTAAATTAGAGATTACGCCATTGTTCACTGTATTAAAGTGCCCCCGGTACACTCGTCCCGTTTCCAACCCTTCTATAATATAAGAGCCGTGCTCTTCCCCGCGATTCTCCTTCGTATACTCCAATGCCGGGTCTTTCATCCAGTTGGGGAAATCGGTCTCGAACCAATTCCGGCCTTCCGTGCAGACACGCAGATAACCGCCAGTCTCGCCGTTAATCCAGCTCCCCAGATCGATCCAATCCATAATTTCATCACTGCGTTTACGGTACCAAGGCACGTACTCACTTAAGTGTCCATTGGATTCTGTACTATAGTAGCCAAAACGACGTAGCATATCGATCCGCACTTTTTCCGTACGGCTGAATTCCGGATGTTTCTCAAAAGCCTCTAAAAGACCTCCGGTCAGATCCTTCCCCTCATGACTTGCGGAAATATACCAGGTCTGGTGATTGATGCCCGCACAGATAATATCAACTTCGGATTTCTTAAGACCATACACGTCTGCAATTTGCTGATGCCCATGCTGTACACCATGACATAGACCAATGGTCCGAACCCCACCATATTTATTGCAGGCCCACGTCAGCATAGCCATCGGGTTCGAATAGTTAAGCAAAAGCACATCCGGTGCTGCCATCTCCCTAATATCACGGCAAATATTCAGCATCTCCGCAATTCCGCGTTGCCCGTACATGATGCCACCCGCACATAGAGTATCTCCCACACACTGATCGACTCCGTATTTTAAGGGAATGTCCACATCCGTAGCAAAGGCTTCAAGCCCACCCATCCGAATAGTACAAAATACGTACTTGGCATCCTTCAGCGCTTCTCTGCGATCCGTTGTCGCCTGAATTTGTATATTTAAACCATTCTCCTTAATATCACGCTGGCATAGCTCCGTGACCATCTCCAGATTGTGGCTGTTAATATCCATAAATGAGACTTCGATATTTTTAAATTCCGGTACAGTTAGTAAGTCCCGCAACAATCCACGGGTAAATCCAATGCTGCCTGCCCCTATAAAAGACACTTTAAATGACATGGTTATCATCCTCCGGTAATGAATTGGTTGTTCCTGTCCATTGTAGCAAGGGACCTGAGGAAAGCGTAACCAATATCATGACCTCTTTTGAAATAAGGTGTCAAAAATCCTAACCTATCTATTGAAAATCATGCTCTTCATAACTCCAGGCGTGACGCTCAATGGAATTGCGGAATTCTACAGGCGTGCAATCGGCGTATTTTTTAAAAAGGAGGTGAAAATATTGCCTGCTGCTAATTCCTACGTAATCTGCAATTTCAGCAATCGGGATGTCGCTCTGCCCAAGCAGCATCTTCGCTTTCTCCATTCGCAGCATATTTAAGTAATCGCTGAGTGTCCGACCCGTATGGCTCTTAAAAATTCGATGCAAATATCCGGGATGCAGATTAACTGCGGCAGCGATGTCCTTAACCTGAATGTTCTGGTCATAGTTCTGATGCAGGAATTCGATGCTCCGGCGCACATAAAGCTGCGAGGGCTGTTGGCTGGTATGAAGCTGCTCTTGCCGAAGTCTGGATAATCGCAAAAGAAGCTCACAAAATAATAAATCAACCATACTCCCCCCTTTCCCGCCGCTCTGATCAAGCTCTAACACAAGTCCCTTTAAAACATGATAGATTTCCTCCGGATCAGGCATTACTAAACTGGAAAAAGGAAGCTGCAGCATTTCTGCGAGCGTCGCTTCTTCACGGGCAAGCTTGCCGATAGAGGGTGCAACCCCTCTATATTCCATGAAGCCAAATTCCACATTTAGCATCCGACAAGGTGCCCCCTCTTCAACAATCAGCCTATGCGGAACATTCGCGTCTAGGATGATCAATTCTCCCCGCTTCAGCCGAACTCTCTCTTCTCCTCCTGAGCTTGGACGGACATCCACGATACAACTTCCTGAGATCAAATACATGATTTCCGTTGAATTATGCTGATGGTAAGACATATTGTAGTTATTCCACTGTTTATAATAGTAAGCAAAAAAATGAGGACTATAATCTCCCTCGATTAAAACCTGCTGAAAAAGACTCCCGCTAGGACTCAGATTTAAGTTCGTCAATGGATCACTACTTTCTTCATTTATTACTTAATACAAGTGTATCCCTTTAGCCACTTCGAAGACAAGATAACGTCCGATAGCGATCAAATCAACAAAAACGAGCAGCTCTCCATTATATTGGAAAATTGCTCGTCTCTATTAGAGTATTATTGTCATACTTGAAAAGAAACCAAAGAGTGCTTGAGATCTGCGGCCAAACCCTCCAGCTTTTCCGATAAGGCAACCAATTCCTCACTAACCGTGAATTGCTGAGATGACATAGAAGCTACCTCCTCCGTCGAAGCAGTGGTTTGCTGGACGATGGAGCTTACGCTGGCCATGGATTCACCGAGTTGACGCTGGAACTCAATCAGTTCGAGGACAGAAGCAGAAGATTCACTAATATGTCTCATGAAATGTTCCATTTCCTCTTTGACACTCGCGAATATCGTTGACGACTCTCTTACAGAAGAGATTTGTTCACGGAACTTAGGAGCGGCTTCATTGATATCCTTAACAGTGTTCTCGATATGTAGACCAATCTCTTCCGTGATCTTGGAGACCGATTGAATCGATTCATTCGACTGGTTAGCGAGCTGCCTGATTTCATCAGCAATCACTATGAACCCTCTACCTGCCGCACCTGCTCTAACTGCTTCTATGGTAGCATTTAGCGCCAAAATATTAGTTTGCTTATTCACAGCAATCATAGGGCTGAGTATACTGCGAATTAAATGGGTGCTTTCTCTGAGCTTAGTAGAATTATCTTGAATTCGATTGATCATCTCTACCGTAGACTCACTCTGCTCTACCAGCAGCTTCATCAGCTCTGTACCTTGATTACTAACCTCAATGACCCGTTCTGCTGAATGGTCCATGACTGTATTTATTTCCGTCACTTCACTCATTTTGCTGCCGATAATCTCAACATTGTGATAACTGCGTTCGGCTTCAACAGCGAGGCTGGCTGACCCCACTGCAATCTCACCTGTAGCGGTCGCAACCTCTCTGGCATGGAGGGAGATTGTACCTGATGCTTGCACTAATTGTTCCGAGGTAAGGAGAACCTCATCTGCCGATTTCCCGCTCTGCCTTGCAAGCAAGGAGATCTGTTCCATCATTTTATTAAAGCTGTGACCCAAGCGGCCAATCTCGTCCTTGCCCTTAAAATGGGTTCGCACCTGTAGGTTCCCACGCTCTCCTTCTTCCATCAAGACTGCCAGCTTACCCAGCGGACGCCCTACCAAACGAACAAGAATATAACCAATTAGCAGTGCTATTAAGGCTGCCGCCAGCACCACAGAAAATGTGATATATAAAAGCTTGTCCGCAGACTTGGTAAAATCACTAACAGGAGCATACCCCATAAGCATCCACTTGGCAGTCGCCAAGGGCTGGTATACAACAAGCTGAGGACTTCCGTTCTCATCCTCCGCTGTAAATGAATGATTTTGCTCTTTCCCTTGTTCTTCTGAAACTTTTATGTAAGAGGGTTGACCCAGCTTGGCATGATCCGCACCATACACAATGCTGCCATCTGCACTCAAGATACGAATTTCACCGGTCATCCCAATCTGAAGGTTAGACAGCATTTCAGTCATGGCCTTCCCTTTCACTTCGATTAGCATGTAATACTCCGCTTCGGGATGTAAAAGATTACGCAGCAATCTCCCCATAGTTAAGGATGGCTCAGTATAAGCATCAAAAAAGCCTTTCTCACGAACGGGAAACCAGACTGGCTCTCCTTTAGCTGCGGCAATTTGCTCTAATCTTGCGGAAATGCCTTCATCACTACGAATCCCACTTATACCGGTAGATTTATAAGATTCTGATTCTACCAAGCTCTTGGATACCAGCCTGACGCCATACATCCGCTCATCCGACCCTTTTACCAAATCCAGCTTTCTGCGAATCCGATCTTCAGCACCGGCTTTGGCCACAGTTGTAAGCTCGCCACTATTTATTTTTTCTAAATCACCCTTTAATACAGAGTCGAGTGCAAACTGTCTAGATAGCGCCTCATACTCTGCCAGCACAAAATCCAGCTTGTCCGCTGCCTGAACTACAGATTGTGTGGAGGCTGCAGCAACCTCATTCGTAATGATATTTTTAGCGGCAAAATAGGAAGTCAATCCTAGCACGGAGGATAAGAGAACTATAGAACTAAATAAAATAACAAACAGTTTAACCCCAACAGATTTAAAATATAGAGTCCAGGATTTTTTCATTAAGTTCACTCCCCATGACGAAATAAGGGTACAGCCCTCCATTTCTGTATAAAGGCTGTACCCTGATTATTTATTAGCATGAAGCGAGCGAATGGGTTTACCCCTTACTAGCTCCTGCTGTCAAGCCATCTACTAGCAGACGTTGCAAGAATACAAACAAAATCATAATTGGAATGGAGATCAAAACCGCACCCGCAGAGAACAAGGTAAAGTTAGTGTTTTGATTGGTGTTAACCATATCCCACATCCCCACTGCGACTGTCCAGTTCTCCTTAGTCCGCAGAATGAGTCTCGCAAAAATGAAGTCTACCCACGGTCCAACAAACTGAGTCAGCGCCATATATGTGATCATAGGACGTGACAAAGGTAAGATGATTCGCATAAATATTCCGAAATTGCTCGCCCCGTCAATACGAGCGGCCTCATCCAAGGAACGAGGTATCGTATCGAGGAACCCTTTGGCGATAAAGGTCCCCCCCAGCGGCGCCCCAGCCGCATAAACGATAATTAACGCAATATGTGTATCCAGCAAATTAAACTCTTTAAGCAGCATATAAATAGCGATCATACTCATAAAACCAGGGAACATACCAAGAATCAATACGGTAGATAACGCTGTTTTACGCGCTTTAAACCGGAATCTGGATACGGCATAACTGGTTAACAAAGTAAGAACTACCCCGATAAGCATCGAGAACACAGCTATTTTCAAGGTATTGGCATACCAAGTCCCAAACATATAGCTGGGTGATGTGAACAATTCTCTGTAATGTGATAAAGTGAATTGCTCGGGAATAAACGTTTTGCTGTACAATGATTTACCAGGTCGGAAAGAAGCTAAAAGAATCCAAAGGGCAGGATAGAGTGCAGCTATCGACAAAGCAATCAAGATAATATAACTACCTGCTAAGCGAATAATGTTCGCGACTTTTCTGCTCATTGGATCATATCCTCCTCTTTAAATGACTTTGTCCGGCGGTAATTGTACAGGGAGAATGAAGCGACAATGATAAAGATAATAATCCCTATTGCCGAAGCCATGTTGTTTTTATTCTGATCTAGCGTTAATTTGTATAACCAGGTTACTAGCAAGTCCGTAGAACCGGCATATTGATAGTCACCATTTACCGGACTACCCCCAGTTAATAGGAAGATTGCGTTAAAGTTGTTGATGTTACCTGCAAACTGCGTAATCAGGGTTGGTGCTGTGGAGAACAATACCATCGGCAACGTTACGATACGGAACTTCTGATAACCCGATGCTCCATCCACCTCAGCAGCTTCATACATATCCCGTGGGATAGTAGTCAGAACGCCCATGATAAGCAGCATAGAAACAGGAATACCTACCCACATATTAACGATAATTACGGTAACCTTAGCCCAGAATGGGTCAGTCAGCCACGGTAATCCATCCAATCCAAAATACCCCATGTATTGATTGATAGGCCCGAATTGACCGTTAAATAAGTTACGCATGAGCAGAAGCGAGATTAACTGTGGCACAGCGTAAGGCACAATCAGAATTACTCTCCACATTCCTTTGAAGCGAATGCCCTTCTGACTCACCAGCAAAGCGACCAACAGTCCTCCGAAGTATGTAGTAATGGTTGAAAGAACTGCCCATATAATTGTCCATGTTAATACACCATAAAAAGTGTGGCTCCATGTCTTAAGGACCAATAAATTACGAAAGGTCTGAAATCCAACCCAGTCCACCAATTTGGCGGGTGGAAGATGATCAGGTGCGGAATAGTTCGTAAAGGCCAACAGGATCATGAAGATAATTGGCATAATCGTAAAGAATAGAACACCAATGCCCGGCAAGACTAGAAACGCTTGAGCAAACTTGTAATCCAGGATATAACGAACACTTTGTTTAAAAGTGTTTGCCTGAAGACCGTTATCACGTTTTTCTCCAATCTTGTAAGCATCTCTGATATTCAAATACCACGCGATAATCAATAGAATAAGAATAAGGATGGTGATCAAGCTTTGGATCATAATATAAATCGAGTGATCACCGGTAACCATCTTGGCGATCCCCTTCACTTTAACCAGACGACTCGGATTCTCTCCTAGTGTTACGATGCCCCATAAAGAGTTGGCAAGGTTCTCAATAAAATAAAAAACGGCTACAGCTTCTACGGCTAAATATAATATTCCTTTGACGAATTGGCGGTTATATATTTGTCCCAATCCCATAAAAATCGTCGACAGTATTGCGGCCCTCGTGCGATGTCGTTGCATTTCGCTTCCGTTCTCCTCTCCGAGTGAAAATAAGAAGCTGCCAGCCGCTAAACATGCGGCGGGCAGCTTGATTCACTGTATGCTGTTAAGACAGTGAATTATGATCCTTATTGAGATGCACTGTTATTCAAATCTTTGATTTGTTGTACAGCTTTGTCCATTGCTGCTTTTGGATCCCCATTTTTATCCCAAATTTCTGGAAGGGCAGCATTTACTGGACTCCATACGTTACCCATTTCAGGGATAGAAGGCATCGGTTGGGAGTTCTTAGCTTGTTCTGCAAAAACGGACACATAAGGATCGCTAGAGATCTGTGGATCAAGAAGCGCCTCGTTGTTTGTAGGAACCGAACCAATCGTTTTGTTCAGTAACAGCTGAGCGTCTTTGCTTGAAGCAAAATTCGCATACAATTTAGCAGCATTCGGATATTGAGTAAACGAGTTAACTGCGAAAATTTTAATACCAGAGAATGTAATTGCTGTTTTGCCATTCACTGTAGGAATTGGAGCAATACCAAGGTTGTCACCAAGAGCTTCTTTGTATCCTCCAAGCTCCCATGGACCTGTGATATCCATAGCTACATCACCAGAGTTGAACAAGCTGCGTTTGATATCACTGTTGATATCACCACTCTTAATTGGCAATGCTTCCTTCAATTTCACAAATTCTTTAAGTCCTGCAATTGCGCCATCGTTAGCAAGACCGATATCATCTTTATCCGTACCATCCTTACCGAAGAGGTATCCGCCATCGGAAGCGATAAACATGTAGTTGAAGTACAAGTTTCCTACTTCCCACATAATCCCATATCTATTTTTCGATTTATCCGTGAATGTTTTGCTGAATGCAAGAACATCATCAAATGATTTAGGTGCTTCTTTAACAAGCGATTTATTGTAGAACAATGCATAAGTTTCTGCTGCTCTTGGGTAACCATACAATTCGCCTTCGTACGAAGAGCCGATAATCGAAGCTTCGGTATTGTTAGCTTTTGTTTCTTCACCGAAGACATCGTTAGGAAGAACCAAGCTCGCGCTTGCCGCTTTACCTAAGTTATCGTGAGGAATAAGAATAACGTCTGCCGCTAATCCTGAAGGACCATCTTGAGTAAGTTTAGTTACTTGATCTGGTGGTGCCAATTCTTCAACCTTGACTGGAACGTTATATTTTGCTGTGAACTGTTTAGCAATCTCATCTGCAAAAGGTCTTTCTTCTTTACTTTCCCATACCACTAGAGTTGCGCCATCTTCAGGTACGATTTCATCTGTTGCTGCTGCATCTGTGCTCTCTGGCGCTGCAGTCTCTGTAGTAGCGTTATTAGTAGCTTTTGCTGCGTTGTTGCCCCCGTTGTTCGCACTGTTGTTGTTCGAACCGCATGCTGTAACGGACAGAGCCATTGAGAAAGCTGCGGTGATAACCATCATTTTTTTCAATTTCATTACTTTAACCCCTCCCAATTTTTAAAAACGTAAGATGGAAAATAGTAGTGCTGCAATCTGCGCAAACGATTTCAGAAAGGCTAAAAAAAAAGTTCTTCTTTTAGCTTGCTCCTTCTGTATCTGCATTTCACAGGTAAGAAAGCGCTTCATTCATGAGTACATCATACAACAGTAACGATTGTTTTTAAAAACGTTTGCATATACTGTATTAGGTCATTTTCCATTATTTGATATACATTATAGGCATATATCTCCATTTTTCACATGATATCTTTTAATTAGTCGATAATTCATGTGTTTAATATTGGAATATCTATTTTATTTGCCCCTAATATGCCACATTTTCTCTATTTCAAGAGATTTCTCATAAATTGCCCATCACAATCCTCGTTTGCTTTAGTGAAATTTAGTGCAATGGTTTGAACAAGAGTATTGAAAGCCCTTTTATTCCATGCTATAATCCAAAACGTTAAGAGGCTGTCCAGCATGAAGCACAACATCCCTTGTCTGCCTCCTGTTCTATATAATTAAAAGGCAATGTTACTTATCAAAGGTACAACCTCGGGCAAGCTACTTCGCGGTGGTTGTGCCTCTTTGTTATGTGCTACTCTGCTACTGATTTAGTGCATGTTGCATAAAAAACTGTGCAACCAATAACAATAGCGACATTCTACATTCCACGCGCTCTGTGGAGTACCGTCCGGGAATAGTTTATGCTTTCGAGGAAGTAGCGCTAACAAAACTTAGCGTATGCTTTCGAGGTGGTTTTGCCGAAGTGTTCGAGGAAGTAACGCTAACAAAACTTTAGGAGGATTTATCATGTTACTGGAAGCAGTGTATCATCGTCCGCGGTTAAATTGGTCTTATGCCTATAATGAAAGTACGATCCACCTGCGTCTACGCGCTAAAAAAGGGGATTTAACAGAAGTGTTCGCCTTTGCTGGAGATAAATACGCTTGGGATACCACAAAAGAGCTAATTCCCATGACCCTCTTCACCTCCGATGCTATGTTTGACTATTGGGAATGTGCTTCAGTACCTCTCTACCGCCGCTTGAAATACGGCTTCTTACTTCAAAAAGATAACGAACGAATTTGGATGACCGAAAGTGACTTTCAAACGGTGCGGCCGGAAAACCCAAACAAGCTGTTCGAATTCCCCTTCATTAACCGCGTTGATGTATTTGCTCCGCCTGCCTGGGTAAAGGACGCTGTTTTTTATCAGATCTTCCCAGAACGCTTTGCAAATGGCGACCCAAGCCTTGATCCGGAAAATGTTCAGCCATGGGGCTCCGAACCAACACCAACCAATTTTTTTGGCGGCGACCTGCAAGGGGTTATTGATCATTTAGATCATCTTAACGAGCTTGGGATCACTGCTATTTATTTCACACCTATCTTTGATGCAACTACTAATCACAAATACGATACAGAAGACTATATGAAAGTCGATCCGCATTTTGGAGATATTGAGACTTTAAAAAAGCTCGTCGATAGCTGCCATAAACGTGGGATCCGTGTCCTGCTAGATGCCGTATTCAATCATTCTGGCAAAACCTTTGCACCTTTTGTGGATGTTCAAGAAAAAGGAGAAGCTTCCGCCTTTAAAGATTGGTTCCATATTCGCAAGTTTCCGCTTCAGATTGAAAACGGTGTCCCTACTTATGACACCTTTGCTTTTGAACCGCTAATGCCAAAGCTAAACACAGAACATCCTGAAGTTAAACAATACTTACTGAAAGTCGCAGAATACTGGATCAAAGAAGTCGGGATCGATGGCTGGCGTCTGGACGTTGCCAATGAAGTGGATCATGATTTCTGGCGGGAATTCCGCAAGGTGGTTAAACGTGCTAATCCTGAGGCCTACATATTGGGGGAAATTTGGCATGAATCTGCACCTTGGCTAGAAGGCGATAAATTTGATGCCGTTATGAACTATCCTTTCACTGACGCCGTCCTTGACTTCTTTGTGCATGGCACTCTTGATGCTGAAGGATTCGCCAATTCCATTGGTAAACAGTTATCACGCTACCCGCTACAGGCTAGTGAAGTTGCTTTTAATCTGCTGGACAGCCACGATACTCCACGACTGCTTACGCTGGCTGCTGGAGACAAAAACAAGATGCGATTAGCAGCACTGTTCCAATTCACCTTCATGGGCACTCCCTGTATTTATTACGGTGACGAGATCGGCATGGACGGTGAAGGTGACCCTGGTTGCCGCAAATGCATGGAGTGGAATCCAGAAAAGCAGGATCGTGAGCTCTTCGAGTTCTATCGTCAGCTTATTCAAATACGCAACGACCACCCTGCTCTCCGCACAGGTACATTTACATTCCTGGAGGCAGGACAACAAGGCAGCAAACTAGCCTATGAGCGCCGGCTGGATCTGCAGACGATTGTGGTACTAATCAACAGTGAAGAGACCGCTCAGACCTTCCGTATTGACGTAGACGAGCGGGATTGGGAGAACTTGTTTACAGGCGAAACACTGCGCACAGAACGCAGCAAGCTGATCGTGAAGATGCCTGCCTATGGATTCACTATCCTAAAGGCAATCATCTAAAAGATTTCTTTTCTTCCCACTGCCCAGCCATACAGCATAACAAAACAGGGTATCTCGCAAGCGATAATCGCTTCGGGATACCCTGTTTTCTTTTGGAGAATTCTAAAGTGCTAACCGCTGCTCAAACTAAGGTGTGCCAGAATTCAGCACACCTTAGTTCGGCCTACTTGCTCAGCAGCGTATAAATAACCTGTGCGCTTTCTGCGCGGGTCATCCATGCTTTTGGAGCGAATTGATTGTTCTCTCGGCCTTGCAGGAGTCCAAGGTCTGCTGCAGTCTTCACATAGGGTTCCGCCCACTTGCTAATACTTGAAGCGTCAGTAAATGCCGTAGAACCTACTAGTTGAGGTTCAAGCTTTTTACCAGACTTCACTTCAAGTGCGCGGATCGCCATGACAGCCATTTCCTCACGGGTAATTGAAGCATTCGGCGCAAAAATATTATTACTCCGTCCACTAACAATACCCAGCTTAGTAGCTGTGGCTACATATGAGGCATACCATGCATCTGACCTGATGTCAGTAAACAGGTCCTGCCCTTCCGCTTTTAAGTCAAGTGCACGCACTAGTAGTGTTGTGAATTCTGCACGGCTAATATTACTTTTCGGATCAAACTCAGAGGTAGTGACCCCTGACACGATTTGTTTGGCGGCAAGTGATTGAATCGCCTTAAATGCCCAATAGGTTGCAGGAACATCCTTGAACGACTTATCGATTTCAAGCACAGCATACTTACTGAAGTGTGTGACTTGTGCCGTGATCACCTCTCCATTCAGCTGTCCTCCCACGTACTCTAACCCGCCATTATCACTTAAATAATAGATTCCGATTAAGTCTTTGTTGAATTGCCCTTTAATCTTGAATGAAATCGTAATCGGCTCATCGAACTGCTTAATTACAATCCGAGTACCGTCTTTCATCAGCACGCTAAGTCTGAATTCAAATACATCGGAAAGAGAGCTAACATGAGCACTATCTTTGTTTAAACCGTCTACTATGACTTTCGCAGCAGTCTGCGCCAGTGGGTTCAGTTCCAGCAAAATTTGGGCACCTACCCCATCCATACCTGAAGCTAAACTTGGCATTGTACTTAAAAGCTGGCTAGGGATAGTAACTAACAGATCTCCCATTTTAAACACAAGATCATTAGTTCCTAGTATTTGTGCAGCTTGTAAAGGTAAGCGTACCGCTGTCTTACCTGTAGCAACATCAATTTGCACCTTGCCTTCTTTACCATTCTTCAAGCTATCCTCATTCACAACCTGAGTATCCGCTGGCGGTGTAGGGCTAGGGTTAACAACAACTCCAGAGGTTGGTGCCGCTGTAGCTTCTGGCGTTGGTGTCACCTCAGGCGACGGTGTTACTTCTGGTGCTGATGTTGGCGTCGACGTTGGTGTCGGCGTTGGTGTCGGTGTCGACGTTGGTGTCGGCGTTGGTGTCGACGTTGGTGTCGGCGTTGGTGTCGGCGTTGGTGTCGGTGTCGACGTTGGTGTCGGCGTTGGTGTCGGTGTCGGCGTTGGTGTCGGCGTTGGTGTCGGTATAACATCCGATACCTCAGCCAAAATAACCGTGCCTCCATCATCTCTGCCTGGCAGATCAATATTTACCTTTTGATCTTCGGAAACCATGTATGTCTTGCCGCTGTATTCATCGGTTACCGATGAATTGGCAGCAAACGGTACTGGAATCGTGACAGAACTCTCACTAGTTTTAGTATTGATTACCGTCACTACGTTCTCATCTTCATATGATTTGTTGAAAGCCAAATAACCTGAATCATCTGAACCTGCGAGCTTCGTGCGCGCACCTTTGGAATACACTTTGGAGTACTTCGCACGGATATTCAACAGCTTTTGATAATGGTCATGTAGTGGCTTCTCTGCCGTCAATTGATCCCAAGGCATATCCTTACGGTTCTCACTGAATTGACCTTCAGACATATTTCCAGCATTGCTGCCTGAATTACCCAGTTCTTCACCGTAGTATATTACCGGCTGTCCTTTGGCGGTAATTTGCAGAGCTGCAGCAATCTTCAGCTTGCCTTTATCGCCTCCCACATAATCAGACAAGAAACCATTCTCATCGTGACTGCTCAGGAATTGAGCCATCATCTTCGTATTGTCGATCTTCAATTCACGTTCCTGCAGATAAGCATCCACACTGTTTACCTTACCATTTGCAAAATCTCTGGCTGCATCTTTAAATCCAAAGTCAAGCAGACCATCCATCTGGCTAGTTTCGAGCATTCCACCATTGTTATCAATGGTTCCACCGAAGTATTCGCCAGTCATTTTGAAGTTTGGATCCATCGCTGTCAGTGCATTTTTAAAGGCTTTCCAAGTCGTATCGTCCACGTGTTTGACCGTATCCACGCGGAAATAATCAATCGTGTCTCCACGTTCCGTACGTGCGTTGTCTAACCAGCCTGTTTGCCAAGCGATAATTTTTTCACGAACGGCTGGATCTTCCGTCTTGAAATCTGGCAGGAAAGCAAGCTCACCCTTAATTGGATCTGTATCTGCGGATACACCATCCGTGCGCAGCATCCCTTCGAAACGTGCTTTATCCTCAGCTGTAATTGTCGGATAGGTATCTTCAGCTTTCAGACCGTAACCCGTATGATTGAGTACAACGTCAACCATGATCTTGATGCCTTTGTCATGCGCCTTTTCGATCAGCTCCTTGAAGGTTGCCATATCGCCAAGATGCTCGTCGAGCTTGGTAAAATCTTTTGCCCAATACCCATGGTATCCATATTGTTCGCTGCCAAAGTCAACGCCTTTGTTAAAATCAATATTATCTACGATTGGCGTGATCCATAACGTGTTAATCCCTAGCTCTTGCAAATAATCGAGATTCTCGATCATCCCCCGGAAATCTCCACCATGATAAGCTTCCAGATGATCTTTATTCACATTCTCATTATTCGTTGGGTCACCGTCTTTAAATCGGTCTGTAAGCGCGAAATAAATTCGAGCCTCATCCCAATCAAAATCCAGCTTATCCCCTGTATAGGTTCTTGCTTTTACCTCAAGTGTAGCCTTTTCCTTATGTGCATTGCCGTATTGGTCTACGAGCGTAATCGGAATATCCTTGATGCCCGCTGACACCGTGTCTTCCACAGCAACCGTTTGTTTCAAGAGTTCCGTATCCAGCTTAACTTTGCTAGGTCCCCCAAGATTGGTTAAATCCATATATGCTTCAGAGTAAGTTACTTCTTCCGAAGAGGAAGCGTGGATGGTTACAACAGCATTCTGATTGGATGTGACTGCCTCTGGACTTACGGATGTCGTAATCGTAACGACAGGCTGATGATAATCAATAACAGATTCATCATTCACCGTATTCTTTGGATCCGTAATTTCGGTAGTGACGCCGTCTTTAGTAATCAAAAAAGTATATTTATACATACCTTCTTTTAAATCAGCCAGTGTGTAAGTGAACCACTCGTTAGCCGGATCATAGATCATTGGATACGAAGTGCCGTTCACTTTTACTTTAGCAGCTGTTATTGCGTCCATATTTCCATTACGGAACAAAGCGTCGTCGCGGTATCTGAAAGTAATCGTTCCATCTTTTAAAATAGGGCCGCTAATACTTGGTTTGATATCAAGCTCTTTAACCATACTGGTTACATACACCTTAGTGAACGGTTCACCAGGGGTCAACGGTATGACACGATCGTCCGGGTAGTCTTGTTTTCCCGTGTTCCAATCCGTACCTTTGCGCAGGACAAATCCAACGCTTGTTGCATTCTCCGCAACCTCAATCAGAACGCTCGCTGTGCCATTCTTAAAGGTTGTGAAATCAATCTGGTCATTTTTAGCTCCAGTGTTCCAAACCCAGATATTCCAATCCTTATAGTCCTTATCGCTACGGGTATAAGTGAATTGAACATATCGTTTGTCAGTAACTTTAACGGTAACGGGTGTAGAAATACCTTCATAAGTGATAGTAAGGGTTGCCGTTCCTAGCCCAACCGCTTTGACTAGACCTTTATCAGTTACTGTAGCCACTTCAGGTTTATTGGAGAGGTAAGTAGCCTTCTTAGTAACATTACTTCTGCTATTGTCATCATATTTCGCAAAAACAGCGGTTTGATGCGTATTTCCTGCTGCCAGCGTGTAACTTGCACTATCTGTCTCCAAAGAGGTAAGCGTAACTGGTGCAGCTTCCTTTTGAATAATCACGGCCGTCAAAGGCTCTAATGTAATTGAATTTGCTGTCAAAACAAAACCTGTCTGCTGCGCAGCCGGTATCGCTGTAACACCAGCTTCATCGTTGTCCACAAGCACCTGACCACCCGTCAAATCCTCAGATAAGGTCAGTTTTCTAGTTGTGCTGTCACCATTCATGAAGACATAATAGATGCCAGTTCCATCTGTTGCTTTGTTGGAATAGCCGATGACAAGATCGTTATCCTTCATTTCTGGAGCAGGGATCAGGTTAATGTTAGAGTCAACCAAATCCTTATCGCCCAATCGGAAGGCATCCGTTGATTTTCTCAGCTCCATCAGACCCGACGTATATTTTCTTGTCGTGTTCTGTACCGGGAACTTAGATTCATCCGTTGCTTTGGCCCAATCAAACATGTTAACTGCATCCGATGAATCGTAAGAATCATGAATGAAATAGCCAAACGATTGGTTGTTGTTGTCAAACATCTCTGTGAATTTATCCTCAGGATCCGTTGTGCCCTTCCACTGCTTAGTCCGCCCATATTCCTGACCGGCATGGATAAAGGCTGTACCTTGAGAAGTTAATACGAGCATATTTCCTAATCTGATCCGCTGCTGAATTTCAAGCTCATTCTCAGCAATATCCGGATCCTTCTTGATCGATTGTGCTATGACATCATGAAGTGTCAGATTATCATGAGCTTCGATGTATGGGACGATATCACCCGGATCATCTGCTGGTGTATTCGAAGGTTGAGCTTTGATATTGTCCAAGATTGTAGCGATCGGACGTGCTCCACCGGTAATAAATCTAGGCTGACCTTCGGAACCATAACCAGACTTCAATTCATTACGGAATTCATCGGAGAAAACACCGACACTATCCGTTTTGTCCATCCAATCCTGATCTGCACCTTGCCCAGCGAGAGAAGGATCAGCCGCGGCGCCGCCGAATGTTCTCCAGCCTTCACCAATAAAGAGTGCCTTCGGATTCACTGCTGCCGCGGCATCATAAGCATGCTGAACAGCATCAGCTGTCGCATCACCCATCATATCCCAGCGCATTCCATCAATCTTGTACTCTTCAAACCAATATTTTACCGAATCAACCATCAGCTTCTCAGCCATTTTATGGTTGGTGGCTAAATTGTTGCCGAACCCCCCAATAAAGTTGCCGTTTGCATCTTGGAAGGCATAGTAATTAGGTACGATGTCGTTTAAAAATTCTTTTTTAGCCATGTGAGTATACACTACGTCCAGAACGACACCCATTCCAGCTTCATGCACGGCATCAATCAAACCTTTTAATTCTTTAATCCGCTCTTCTGGATCGGCAGGATTCTGCGAATAAGCCCCGTCCGGAGAGAAATAGCTGTGAGGATCATACCCCCAGTTGTATTCATTGTTTTTTGCGGAATAATCTGGCTCTCTAGTCCCCATCTTCGTCTCATCCCCGTAATACCAAGCCATCACAGGAAGCAACTGAATATGCGTTACACCAAGCGATTTAATATAATCAAGTTTCTTTTCAAAAGCGCTATAAGAACCCCATCTTTCCCCACTCAAACTATCCTCGATCGATACATCCGATGTAAAATCTCTCACGTGGACTTCGTAGATGATGGCGTCCTCACGTTTTTCATAACCTTTTATATCAGCATACCCGAAGGTGTCAGGGTTCGTCTGGCTTAAATCAACGATAGCCGCTTTGCCCACTGTATCCCCGCCAGCACCAGCAGCACCTGTGGTATCCACAGTAAATACCGCCATTGATTTAGCATAAGGATCAAGGACCTTATGGGTTACACCGTCATTCGTTACTTCGTATTGATAAAAGAAGCCCCTTACATCTGTTGCCGTTGTGCCTGTCAAATCAGCTGGCTTCAGCTGGACTGACCAAACCCCTTGCTCGCCGAGTGTTAAAGCAACACTACCCACTTGCACGTTAGAGTCATTCTTATCGTAAAGATTTACAACGACTGCACTTGCTTTAGGTGCCCATAATTTTAATGTTGCTGTTTTGTCAGTATTATACGTAGCTCCAAGATCGTCTCCAGAATAATTGTACATTTCATCAAGCATTCTCCAGCCACTTGCGGCGGAGACCGTTTTACCTGAATAGGTAACGCTAAGCGGAACCTTTTCCAGATCAAAAGCTTCTGTATCCACTTCGATTGAAGTTTTGCTTGTAAGGGTTACAGCAGTAATCGGGACTGCAGCACCCTCTTTATCCTTAACTGTAATTGCTGTCTTTAAGGCTACTGGATCCAAACCGTCAGTCAGTGTGAAGCCGAGAAGAATTTTGCTCGTCGACAACACCTCTGCGGATACTAAACCAATTGGTGTCTCTCCAAACGGAGAAACATAAACATTGTTGTCTCCTTCTTTAACCCATAGCTGATTGTATCGATCCAGCAGGCTAAAGGTTTTATTGTCACCGTCCTTATCACCGTTCGAAGGTTTCATCACAATAAAGCCGATTTTCTTCGCGTTCTCAATAAGTGGAACATCAACATATGCACCATAACGATCTGTTTGATCTGCCACAAAAGGAGTAGCTCCAGACGGCCAATTTTCGGATTGGGCTACGACGTCATCCCACAGCCACAGTCCGTATTGATCATGATTTGTATCAGCTCTCATATAGTGAATTCGCACTGTATTCGGAGCAAGTGCAACTGGTTCATACGGTGTTACATCATTTGAGCCTTGCTTGATCCAAATTTCATTCGTCTCAGGCGTGTTAATGGCAAAGAGTTTATCCCCTTCATCCTTAGCCTGAGTGACTCGGTTTACCACAAGGAACGAAATTTTCTTGGCCCCATCCTTCACTGGCACGTCAACATAAGCACCATAAGAATCGATTTGCCCTTCAGGAAATGAAGTTGCACCTGTTGGCCAATTTGCGGAAGGGGATTGAACATCATCCCATGTCCATAATCCCTGATTCTCATAGTCACCAGCTGTCCGATTGTAGTGAATACGGATGTGTCCAGCCGGAACAGGGGTAACCTCAACAGGTTCAGAAGGAATTTTATATTCTGCTGTCACACTGCCATCCAGTGGATTAAATTTAAAGGTAACTGGCAGATCTGAAGGAAGACTCAGTTTATTAGCAGTTTCGGGATACAATTGATCCCCGGCTTCACCGTCTCCTGGAACAGAAACTTGGTAGGTGTAATCTCCCTTAGGAAGGGTAGCCACCGTACTGTAAATATCATCAAAATCAGGATCAGATAATGTACTAAGTGCTTCTGCCGGCAGGTTTCCTGTCAATCTTGGCAGTTTAGCGGAAGCAATCGGTGTGTAATATGTGGAATCGGCTATTTTATGAGTTAAGTCATTATAATAAAAGGTTACGGCAGTCTCTGTTTCCAGTTTGATATGGATATTCTCCCCATCATTGGTCCCCTGAGGATTGGTGTAACTTGTGAATCCATAATTCTCATCCCATAAATCATTAAGAGTGACCTTGTAGTTATATTCCCCTGCCGGCAGAGTGCCTGTAAAAGAATATAGGCCATTATCTGAATAGGTCATTTGGGTAACTACCGATGTCTCATCCCAATCCTTACCCGGTGTTTCCGCACCTGTCGATGTAAATTTAGACTGCAGATCCCCGACCAACACAACCTTTGTCGTTGCTGCTGTAACATTAACAGGATGTAGTCCAAGACCAGAGAACACGAGAGCGATGATCATAAAGATCGCAAAAGCCCTCTTCCCCCATAAAGTTATTTTCATTTTTGCAAAACCTCCCATAATTTGAATTCCTTTTTGCAAGCGGATACATGATTTCACAAACCCCACCAATTTATGAGAGTATTAATCATGCGTATTCCTTCTGAAGGTGAAGAAGGTCTATATGTAGGGCTCGTCAAGCCAATTCAACGCTGTCACCATCCTTTTATCAAAGTAAAAGCTTGTTACATCATGTCGAAATTAGTGCAATCGTTTGCAAAAAGCTATGCACAAACACTAGTCCATAAAACCCATTCGTTAGTGCAACTGATTATAGCCTAAAAATACCCAATGAAAACGCTTGCTGTATTTTGATTTACATACTAATGCCGAATTTACGGTATTGTCAACCAGTATTTTCTAAAATAATAGCTCAATTTAAAGCCGCAATAAAAATGAAACTTGTTCTTCCCTTCCTTTCAGCTAAGTTCTTGCATCATTTAAGCCATACGTTTGCATTCAGCGAATGCTCTTTTCACAAAATCCAGACCGCATTTATACATATTAAGATCAAAATTCCCGAATCATTCATACTTTTTTGGTGAAAAGCAACAATATTACATTGAAATTTCTTGTGTTCCTTCCAAAAGTAGCAATTTCCTCCTTTTGAATGACTTTATCTATTTACAATTTAGAACTCTTAGATTAATATTACTGTGTAAAGCAAACGGTTCCATAAGGAGGTTTCAATGACAGTTACCATTAAGGATGTGGCCAAGAAAGCGGGAGTATCTCCCTCCACGGTATCCCGGGTATTGTCCAACCATCCCAGAATCAGCCTGGAAACTTCCCGCAAAGTTAAAGCTATTATGGAGGATATGGGCTATACCCCTAACATGATGGCTAAGAGCTTGGTGTCGAAAACTACTAACAGCATCTGCTTCAGTCTTCCTAAACCTGCTGAAGAGCTGTTCTCTAATCTGTTTTTTATGGAATTAATTCGCGGGATCGTTACACAAGCCAGCCGTTCCGGTTATGATGTGTTGATAAGCTCCGGAGCGAACGAGAAAGAAGAACTGGAAGCCGTTTCACGACTTCTGAAGGGTCGCCGTGTTGACGGCGTTATTCTGCTTTACTCTCGTACGGATGATGCCGTTATTGATTTTCTAGAGAGCAACGATTATCCATTCGTGCTTGTTGGCCGAAGTGATAAATATGAGAATATTTTATCAGTCGATAATGATAATGTGATGGCAGCATACGATGCTACGAACCACCTCATTTCCATGGGGCATAAACGTATTGGTTTCGTAAGTGGACCACCTAATCTAATCGTTTCTCGTGACCGTCTCGCCGGATATCGTAAAGCATTGCAGAATAGCGGTTTAGAAATGCGGGATGAATGGATTGTAGAGGGTGAATTTCTACAGGATAGCGGCTACAGAGCGATGTCTTTTTTCATGAATTTGCCGAATCGACCCACTGCGCTGGTAGCGGTGGATGACATGGTATCGTTCGGAATTTTACGCGGGTTGAACGAACTGAAATACAAGGTTCCAGACGATCTCGCCATTGTAAGCTTTAACAATATTCCATTATCTGAATTATCTAGTCCTCCGATCAGCAGTATTGATATAGGTATTTATCATCTTGGCTACACCGCATCACAAGTACTTATCCAAAATATCAAGAGTCCGGATAACGGTTCAGGTCATACTAACCGATTTGTTATTCCCCATCGTCTGATCGTGAGAGAGTCATCCATGCACTCTCTGGCAAAGCATGAAACCGAATGAATAAGTGAAGCGTTTATTCGCTTCATTTATTTTTTGAAAATCTGTACAAACGTTTGCGCTAAATCATACAATACTTAATGATCCAGTTCTTTATGGGTGATTTCTAGGATCTTAGGTTAGGATAAACTTACACATCTTAATCAAAGTTTAAACGGTTTAATAAGATTCTAATACGGCATCCGCTGGATCACGACGCTGTCAAAACTTTTAGGAGGTACTACAATGTCGGAAATTAAAGCCTGCTTGTTCGACTTGGACGGAGTAATCGTCGATACAGCAAAATACCATTATATCGCTTGGAAAGAGCTTGCAGATGGACTGGGGTTTCTTTTCACAGAACAAGATAACGAACGTCTTAAGGGAGTCAGCAGAACGGCTTCACTAAATATTTTGCTGGAAATCGGCGGACTAACGATTGATGAAGAAGAGAAAGCTAAGCTTGCAGAACAGAAAAATAATCGTTATGTCGAATATATTGCGAAAATGGACAGTTCTGAGATTCTGCCAGGTGCGCTTGATTTCCTAAAAGAGTGCCGCGCGAATGGCATCAAAGTCGCTCTCGGTTCTGCCAGTAAAAACGCAATGACGATCTTGAATAATACCGGATTAACCCCTTACTTTGATGCAATTATCGATGGAACTCACACTAGTGCTGCTAAACCAGATCCGGAAGTGTTCCTGTTAGGAGCCAAAGCACTGGATGCCGCACCTGAACAATGTGTAGTCTTCGAAGATGCAGAAGCGGGAATTGAGGCGGCTACCCGGGCCGGTATGTTCAGTGTTGGCATTGGTTCGCCGGAAACCCTCAGTGCAGCGAATATTGTGGTTCCATCGCTCGCTCATATGAGTGTGTCCATGCTCAAAGAATCTTTTGCATAAATATAGTGAACATAATGAACTCAAATAGTACTGATTTGAGTTGTTATGGACATTCCTACCAAAGATTAAATGAACTAATAATTAATCGTTAGCTTTCTGGTGAGGAAGTGACGGAGAGGAATTTGGGAACTGTAGAAGCATAACGTTCGCCTTTATAATCAGATTTCATCCGCAAAATGTGGTTTAAATATAGAAATCTGATTATAACAGCGATCGAAAGTCCAAAGATTCATCGCAGTCACTTTTATATCACCGGAAGTTTAACAAAAAATTTGTTCATTTTATATATCCCCCTAACATATTTAAAGGAGCGGTTATCGTGAAACAATATTTAACAATTGATGAATGGTCCATTATTGAGGAATCCTTTGATCCACAGACGCAAGAAATTTCTGAAAGCGTATTTAGTCTTGGTAACGGATTTATGGGTGGCCGGGCCAATTTCGAAGAGCAATATAGCGGCAACAGCCTGCAAGGCAGCTACATGGCTGGCGTCTACTACCCTGACAAAACACGTGTCGGCTGGTGGAAAAACGGCTATCCTGAATATTTTGCCAAAGTACTTAACAGCACGAACTGGATCGGTATTAACATTGATATCGAGGGTACCCCCCTTGATCTGGCAAAGTGCACCGTTTCCGAATTCCGCCGTGTACTTAATATGAAAGAAGGAACGCTCTCCCGTAGCTTCACTGCCACTCTCGAAGATGGTAAGGAAGTTAAAGTAGAAAGTATCCGGTTCGTCAGCATGACTCGTCAAGAAATCGGCGCGATTCGCTATTCCATCATTCCTGTCAATTTCTCAGGCAAGATTACGATTACTCCTTATCTTGATGGTGATGTCAAGAATAAGGATTCCAACTATGACGAGAAATTCTGGAATGAAGTTGAGAAACAAGCAGGACCTGATCATGGACATCTCACCCTAAAGACTAAGAAACTCGACTTCCATGTCACCTCTGCTATGGCTTTTGATATCCTTGTCAATGGTGAGAAGTTAACTGCCGAAGCAGAAGCGATCGAACAAGAGAAATATGTAGCCAGCAAACTGGACGTAACCGCACAAGCGGGCAATCAAATCGTCATTTATAAATATGTAGCCAATGTTACTTCTCGGAATCACGGTTTGGGACAATTGGTCGACGCTGCCCAAACTGCTCTGCAAGCTGCTAAGGAAGCCGGGTTTGTAACTCTTTTGACCGAACAAATTGAAGCTTGGAGAGAAAAATGGAAAGAAAGCGACATCATCATTGAAGGTGACGTTTCGGCTCAGCAAGCGATTCGCTTTAATATTTTCCAACTCAATCAAACTTATAATGGTGAAGATGACCGCCTGAACATTGGCCCTAAAGGCTTTACCGGTGAGAAATACGGCGGCAGCACTTACTGGGATACAGAGGCATATTGCGTTCCCTTCTATCTCAGTACGGCGGACTCCTCCATTGCCCGCAATTTGTTGATCTACCGTTACAAGCACTTAGAGAAAGCCAAAGAAAATGCCCGTAAGCTTGGATTCAAAAAAGGTGCCCTATACCCAATGGTTACTATGAACGGTGAAGAATGCCACAACGAGTGGGAAATTACATTTGAAGAAATTCACCGGAATGGTGCCATTGCCTACGCTATTTACAACTATGTGAACTACACCGGAGACAAGGCTTATCTGGGACAATATGGCCTTGAGGTTCTCGTGGAAATCTCCCGCTTCTGGGAAGAACGTGTTCACTATGCATCACGCAAAGACAAATACGTAATGCTCGGCGTAACGGGCCCGAATGAGTATGAGAATAACGTTAATAATAACTGGTATACGAACCGTATGGCTTCGTGGACTATGGAATACACCATGGAAGCACTGGCTTACCTGCAAGAAAATGAGCCTACTCGTTACGCTGAGCTAGTTGACAAACTAGGGCTGCAAGAGAGCGAAACTACAAAATGGAAAGACATCATTGCTAAGATGTATTATCCTGCGGATGAAGAGCTGGGTATCTTCTTACAACAAGATGGCTTCCTGGACAAAGAGATCATTCAAGTCAAAGATCTGGAACGTGAGCATCTGCCACTTAACCAAAAATGGTCATGGGACCGTATCCTGCGTTCTTGCTTCATTAAACAAGCAGACGTTCTGCAAGGATTATATTTCCTGGGTGACCGTTACGATATCGATACAAAAAAACGCAACTTCGACTTTTATGAACCGATTACTGTTCATGAGTCCTCCCTTTCCCCTTGTATCCACTCCATTCTAGCCAGTGAGCTGGGATATAAGGATAAGGCCTATGAAATGTACTTGCGTACTTCAAGACTGGATCTTGATAACTATAACAATGATACAGAAGACGGCTTGCACAGCACTAGCATGGCTGGTACTTGGATGTCGATCGTACATGGTTTCGGCGGACTCCGCGTACATGACGGCAGACTGACACTGAGCCCATCTAACCCAGGTCACTGGACCGCTTACTCTTTTAAAATCATGTTCCGCGGCTCCCGTCTGAAAGTAAGCGTTACGGATGCACAAATTACTGTTACGAATGAAACTGATATCCCTGCTTCTATTACTATCTACGACAAAGAATATACCGTAAACGGACTAAGCAGCATCACTGCCGATAGCAATTCCGTCACAGTATAAAACTTACACCCAAGAGACCCTTGAAGCTTAAAGCTTTTGGGGTCTCTTTATTTTTTAGGAAGATAACTTATATAAGGAGTGATTATGAATGAACAGAACCTTTTGGAAAGAAGCCGTTGTCTACCAAATCTATCCCCGCAGTTTTCAAGATAGCAATGGTGACGGGATTGGAGATCTGCAAGGAATCATTTCACGTCTCGATTATTTGCAAAAGCTAGGTGTCGACGTAGTTTGGCTGTCACCTGTATTTAAATCGCCAAATGATGATAACGGTTATGACATCAGCGATTATCAAGATATTATGGATGAGTTCGGCACATTGCAGGATTGGGAAGCATTACTGACTGGATTGCACGCCCGTGGTATAAAACTGATGATGGACCTTGTAATCAATCATTCCTCAGATGAGCATCCTTGGTTCGTAGAATCCCGTTCTTCAAAAGATAATCCATATCGCGATTATTACATTTGGCGTCCGGGTGGACCAGATGGTGAGCGCCCCAACAATTGGAGTTCTGTATTCAGCGGCCCTGCTTGGGAACTGGATGAAACCACTGGTGAATATTATCTGCATCTGTTTTCGCGCAAGCAACCGGATCTCAACTGGGAGAATCCGCAGCTGCGTGAGGAGTTATACAAGATGATCACCTTCTGGCTCGACAAGGGTGTGGATGGTCTACGAATGGATGTAATCAATATGATTTCCAAAGTGGAAGGTCTCCCTTCCTCCCATAGAGACGGTCTCGCTCCTGGTGAACTTGCCTGGGGTGGGGAATATTATATGAATGGTCCACGTGTTCACGAGTTTTTACATGAAATGAATGACAAAGTGTTATCCAACTATAACATTATGACTGTCGGCGAAACTCCTGGCGCTACAGTCGAAGATGCCATCCTTTACACGGACGAGGAACGCAAAGAGCTGCAAATGGTGTTCCAGTTCGAGCATATGGATGTGGACTCGGGTCCTGACGGCAAATGGGACGTAGCCCCGTGGACGTTGTCGAAGCTGCGCGATATTCTTCATAAATGGCAAGTGGGTCTGGCGGATAAGGGTTGGAATAGTCTTTATCTTAACAATCATGACCAGCCACGTATGGTCTCAAGATTCGGGGATGACGGTAAGTATCGCGTGATCTCTGCCAAAATGCTCGCTACCTTATTGCACACGCTGAAAGGGACACCCTATATTTATCAAGGTGAAGAAATCGGGATGACCAATGTAAAGTTCACAGCCATTGAACATTATAAAGACATTGAAATCCTCAATATGTATCGCGAAAAGGTTACCGAAGGCGGCGCTGATCCTAACAGCGTGCTAAACGCTATTCATATCAAAGGCCGTGATAATGCGCGCACTCCGATGCAATGGGATAATTCTTCAAATGCCGGCTTTACTGAAGGGGAGCCGTGGCTCAAAGTTAATCCGAACTACAAGGAAATTAACGTGGAGCAGGCCCTGGCAGATTCAGATTCCATCTTCTATTATTACCAAAGGCTGCTTGCTTTGCGCAAAAAAAATCCGATCATGGCTTATGGCGAATACAAGCTACTTTTGCCAGAGCATGAGGATATTTATGCCTATACGCGTACTTTGGATGACGAGAAGTGGCTGGTGCTGCTCAATTTCAATGAGGTTCCACAGACTGTTGATCTTTCCGCAGAGCTAAGTAAGGCTAAGGAACTTATTATTGGAAATTACCCTGATGAAGCACCCTCACGGGAATTATTACGACCTTATGAAGCAAGAGTGTATCGATTGAAAGACTAACTTTGTCTATCTTCCTGAGTTATACTATTTAGGATGATTTTTATGAGATTATCCTTCTGCCTGCTACCTGTCATTAGAGAGCACGGAATAACAGGATTTTGCACATGCAGCCTGATAGTATGAACTTAAAGGGAGATGACGGACTTGGAATGGCTTATCCGCATGAAAGAAGCTTTAGATTATATGGAGAGCAAGATGGAGGAATCTGTGACGATTGAAGAAATCGCAAAGGTTGCTTACTCCTCCCCCTTTCATTTCCAGCGCATGTTCAATATGCTTACCGGAGTATCTATTAAAGACTATATCCGTAAGCGCAGATTAACTCTGGCTGCACAAGAGCTTGCTATTTCTAAAGTTAAAGTGCTGGATGTTGCACTGAAATACGGATATGACTCGCCCGAGTCGTTTGCCAAAGCATTCCGCAAGGCACATGGAATTACTCCTTCTGCTGCGCGGGAGTCAGGGGTACAGCTCAAGGCTTTCCCTAGACTCTCCTTCCATCTATCACTGAAGGGAGATAAAGAAATGGACTACAGAATTGAGAAAAGAGACGCTTTTAATGTTATCGGACTAGTAGAGGAAATGACAACGAAGGATGGGGAGAATCTGCGCCGCATCCCTCAATTGTGGATAGAAGCTAATGAAAATGGTACGTCGGATAAGCTGATTGAGCTCGGTGGAGATAAGGATTTATTAGGCATCTGCTCTGACATGAACCATGATAAAGAAACCTTCTCCTATTGGATCGCTGTCGAAGCTACTCCAGAGACTGATGCACAGGGCTTTGCTTCTACAACAATCCCAGCTGCAAGTTGGGCTGTGTTCACCTCAGTAGGGCCGATGCCTGATGCGATCCAGCAGGTATGGGCACGCATTTTCCAGGAGTGGTTCCCTTCCACAGGCTACGAGCATACAGGCGGACCTGAGTTTGAGCTATATCTTCCAGGGAGACCAGACGCAGAGGACTATCGCTGTGAGATATGGATCCCTGTTACGAAAAAAGAATAGAACTAAAAAGACTATCGAAATCCCGATAGTCTTTTTTCTTGGGATTGCCTACTATTTCATTTTGAGAATTGGCATAGTCTTGGTATAATAAATAGATTATATAGTTCTATAATGATTATTGTCATCCGAATTATCGGTGAAGGAGAATTTCATGTCTACTGTAAAAATATTTTCAGACAGCACTTCCGATTTACCTCAAAAGTGGAAGGATACTTATGACATCGGCATCGTTCCTCTTTATGTAGTATTTGAAGAAGGTACCTACAAAGATGGTGAAGATATTACACCCGAGGAAGTGTATCGCCGTGTAGCCGCTAGTGGAGTATTGCCGAAAACGGCAGCACCTTCGCCAGCAGATTTCATTGCTGCATTTCAACCCGTGATTAGCAGCGGACAAGATATTGTATATATCAGTCTCTCCTCTTCACTATCCTCTACATATCAGAATGCACTTTTGGCTGCCGGGGAATTTCCTGAGGGACGCGTACAGGTTATAGATTCGCAAACCTTGTGCGGAGGCATTGCCCTCCTTGTTATGAAGGCTGTCAGAGCTGCTGAAAAAGGCCACTCTGCCGTAGATATTGCAGCTATGCTAGAGCACAGCCGCAGCCTTGTGGAAACTGAATTCGTTGTGGATACGCTAGATTACTTATATATGGGTGGACGCTGTTCAGGCATGCAGAACTTCATCGGTAGTCTGCTCAAAATCCGTCCTGTTCTTAGACTGGTAGATGGAAGCATCATACCTACCAGCAAAATCCGTGGCAAAAAAGAAAAAGCTGTGGAACAAATGCTTCAGAACGCTTTGGTTCATGTCGATCGAATGGATAATGAGTTGCTCATCGTGGTCCATACTTTGGCGGAAGAAGATGCACTCTATCTGGAGGCGGCACTACGAGAGAAAACTCAAGTTAATGAAATCGCAATTCTCCATGCGGGTTGTGTAATTGGCAGCCATTGTGGGCCGCATACTGTAGGTCTCATGTATATGCTTCAGGACTAATAACACACAAATCTCCGGCCATTGCTTCTTAAGCAAATGGACCGGAGATTTGTGTGTAACCCCCCTAGTTTGAAGTTACTTCCAGCTCTATATCTTCTGCTCTGCAAGGCAGCATAAAACGAAACGTAGAACCTTGATTCTCTTCACTTTCTACAAAGATCGTCCCACCCATCAGCTCCACAAGCTGCTTGCAAATAGCCAGTCCCAAGCCTGTGCCTCCATATTTACGGTTTATGGACGGATGCAGCTGTGAGAAAGATTGAAACAATAGATTGAGTTTGTTACCGGCAATTCCTACACCTGTATCCCGCACTGAAAATTCCAACAAAAATTCTTGTTCATCAGATAGTGGAATGTTCTTCACCGATAGGGTCACGCTCCCACGTTCAGTGAATTTCAGTGCATTGCCTACCAGATTCACGACAATCTGCCGCAAGCGGATCGGATCAGCAATGATTATGGTTGGAACGCTAGTATCCATCCACCACCGTAATGCCAGCTTCTTCTCTTCCGCTTTCGGTGCAAATAAATCAATGACGTCTGAGATCATCTCGCGGAGATCAAACTTCTCAGATTGTAGTGACATTTTACCCGCTTCCATCTTGCTGAAATCAAGAATGTCATTCAAGATCTGTAATAACGTATAACTACTGCTGCGTAAAATCTCGGCATAACCTCGCTGCTCTTCTCCAAGTTCAGTATCCAACAATAGATCAGCCATTCCGATCATTCCGTTCATCGGTGTCCGAATTTCATGGCTCATCATCATTAAGAAATCAGATTTAGCTTGCGCTGCCTGCTCTGCTGATTCTTTAGCACGAATGATTTCTCGCTCATTCGTAATATCACTGAAGGCAATAACTGCACCTGCGATCACCCCTTCATCAATAAGAGGTGCCACCCGGTAATTAACAAAAAAACTGGTGCCATCCTTACGCCAGAAGATCTCATCATCTTTCTTGCGGATGATTCCATCCTCTATCGTAAGACTAATCTGGCAATCAGGCGTCGAATAGCGCGAACCGTCACCTTGGATATGATGGATATAATCCATAAGCTTCAGACCCATCAATTCTGTAGGTTGATAGCCTAGCATATCTGCTGCCTCACGATTAATAAATAGAGCGCGCCCCGTTGTATCTAGCACAAAGATTCCCGCAGAGACGGAATTCAGAATAAGACTCGATTGTTGATCCTTCACAGCTACTATTGAGCTATCTTTGGAGCTTATCTCCACTTCGCCCGTGATAGGTAATTCAGGATCTAAGTTGTCCGCTAATTCATCTAGCCAGTCTTGTAACAATTCCGCATGTAAAAGAGCGCTTCCGTTAGCCACTTGGGTAATCGCGAATACCCCGGCGATCCCTTCTTCCGTTCTGATGGGTAAAAGTTTAACGCCTACGCAATCCGAGCCTTTTTTGGGATTCTCTAAATCTTGTAGCTCAAAGCTTGAGGAGTTCCCCTGCAGAGCAGCCTCAAAACTAGCAATATTGCCAAGATTTTTTCTCTTTGCTGATATCGGACTTGTATTTTGCAACTTCGCTTCTGCGTTCAAGCCTAGATGAAAAGTTCGGTTGGTTCCTACGCAGCGACCTTGTCTATCCAGAACGAATATCAAATCAGGATGTTGGTCATATAACGATTTATAAGCGCTCTCTTCCGAAAGCAACCGTCTCAGAATGGACGTCCAGTCTTTATCCACAGTTCACATCCCCTCAGGCTCTCTCATCCATTATCATTACCCCTAAACGAGCAATGTTCATCTAAAATTTAAAATATATTTCATATCTATTATATCAAAATTACGGAAATCAGTCGTAGATAAACGTCAAATCCCCCCTTTATAACCCCAATCACGATGCTTTTTCATCGTTACAAAAGGGTTATAAAAGGGGGTGAATTCCGAACCTATTAGGCTATATCTTTATGTTCAATGTTGCGAATAGCCATATAGGCAATACCTGCTCCTAGCAAACCAAGTGAGATCGACACCGCCGCTAAATTACCTAAGCGAGCTTGATCAAATCCCCCAGAAATTAAGGAGGTAACTAACACAGCTGAGACGATGGTGGCAGGGACCGATTTTTTCTTCATTCCAAAGTACAATGGGATTAGAGCAATACCCGCTGCGTAAAAAGCGTTTGCGCCTAACTTAATCAGCTCTGAAGTGATTACATGAAGGGTCAGTTCACCCGGAATAAGCCCTGCAAAGGAATTGAATCCTATTAGGATAGCGCCGACTACAATGTCTGCCACGATAATGGCCACAAATGTGAAGGCGAACACTATCAATATTTTCGCAGTCATCAGCTTTTTACGTGAGATAGGATACATGAAGAGAAGCGTAATGGTGTTGTTTTTATACTCATCAATCACCAGCTTGCTAATAATAACCGAAGCGAAAATAATATAAGCAGCCTTTACAAAAACGAACACGCCCTCAAACAACTCTGCATATGAAGCAAACGACGGTTCACTCTCATTTTGATCAACGAATAAAACCATAATCATAAAAGCAAGAATCGCAAGATTGACGATTGCTGCACCTGTAAGAAGCGTTTTTAGCTTATTCTTCCGAATCTCCAAAGATATTAATTTAAGCAATGCCTTCACCCCCAATCAATTGCAGAAAATGATCTTCCAGCGTATGTTGTTTTTTGCTGATACTTTCAATTTCCACATCTGCTAGCACTAACGCCTTATTCAGATCACGCTGTGAGATTCCACCGTCATATATTCTTACTGTAATATGGTCCAATACTTTGAAATTAATGAGCCCAAGCTTATGCTCCAACACATACACTGCTTTATTAATCTCATTCGTAACCACTTCGATATATTCAGTATTTTGGCCACGAATGGAATCCATCGCCACTTCTTCTACCAGAGCACCCTGCCGGATCACACCGATCGTATCAGCAATCTGCTCTATTTCACCCAGAATATGACTAGATACAAGTAACGTCATTCCATATTCACGGCTAAGCATCCGGAACACTTCACGCATCTCCTTGATTCCCACGGGATCTAGCCCATTAATCGGCTCATCCAAAATGAGCAGCTCAGGTTTCGTCATGAAGGCTCTGGCAATACCCAGACGTTGCTTCATCCCAAGTGAAAATTGCTTCACCGGCTTTTTATCGACACCTGTGAGCTTTACCAGCTCCAGCGCTTCACCAATCGCTTGCGGATCATAATAGCCCATGTACTCTCCGTGCAAAATCAGATTTTCTTTGGCTGTCAATTTATCATAAAACACTGGATATTCAATGATGCAGCCCATCCGCTTCAGCATTTCGTAAGAATGCTCAGTCATTTTTTCATTAAAAAATTCAATTTCTCCACTCGTAGGTTTAACGAGGTTTGTGACCATTTTCATCACGGTAGTTTTGCCAGCACCATTGGGTCCAAGAAACCCGTAAATTTCACCTTGCTTAATATTCAAATTCACATTGCTGACGACTTCTTTACCTTGATAGGTTTTCGTTAAATTTCTTGTCCGAAGTATTGTAGTCAATTCCGCGCTCCCCTTTGTTTTCGTCTCGTCTTCCTTAGTTCTTATTGTACACAGCAGAATTTTCTTTTTTATTACTCATTTCTTACGAAAATCTTAAGCTGCGCACAATTCTATTCCTTAGAAGCGTAATCTGCGAAAAGTAAGGGTAAACACCGTTCTCACATACGGCTGGCTAACCAGTGTAATCGTTCCATTCATTTGCTCCGTTAATCTTTTGGTGATCGTCAGACCTAGACCGCTGCCTTGATAAGCCCGGTTTCTTGAGTCTTCCAGCGTATACAGACGCTCAAATACTTTATCTTGGTGTACTTCACTGATGCCTTTTCCCCGGTCCCACACCTCTATGTATACTTTGTTCTCATCACTATAGAGCTTTAATCCTAATACGCCCCCAGCGTCGCCATAAGAAATTGCGTTTGATAACAGATTGGACAATATTCGGTCAAGAGCCTCTTCATTTCCCATGAAGTAAACAGCCTCATCCGGAATCTCAATCTCCACCTCACTGCCCTTAGCGCTGAGGATATCATAGAAAGAAAGGATGTTGCGTCTGCATACTTCACCTGCCTCAACTCGTGAAAGCGCAATTTCCCGATCTCCAGATTCCAGCTTGGACAAATCAAAAAACTTGTTCATCAGCTGGATCACTTCATTGGCTTTTTGATGAATCATCTTCATCATCCGTTCCCGTTCCCCGGCCGGCAAATGCTCATCCTGCTGAATGGTCTCAATATAACCAAGCACAACCGTTAGCGGAGTCTTAAGATCATGAGAAATATTAGACAGCATATTACGCATGGATTTCTCCAGCCTTACGCGCTCAATGCTTCCTTTATGATTGATATCCAGCAGCCGGTTCAGGTCAATCAGTACGCTCTGCAGCTCCAAGTTACCGCTGAACAGCAGCAATCTTTCATGTGAGCCTTCCTCCATAATGCTGCTTAACTTGTCATGCATATATCGCAAATCATTAGAAGCTTTACGCGAATTCTGATATTGCCACACAATAACGGCGAGTAAGAGCACAATGACAACACCTAGCACCGCAATCATTATAGCTGTTCTCCCAGCTTATACCCGATGCCCCATAACGTCTTAATGTATTCGGGATGGGAGGGATCGTCTTCTATTTTTTCACGCAATCTTCTCATATGTACATTAATGACATTCTCATCCCCGAAATAATCATCCTCCCATACGCTCGCATAAATCTGCGCTTTGGTAAATACTCGGCCCGGATGCGTCACAAACAGCTTAAGAATATGAAATTCCTTCGACGTTAGCTTTACTTCTTCCCCATTCTTCAACGCAGAGAAGTTGTCTAAATCTACAGTCAATCGGCCAATGGAGATCATTTGCTTCACCGGAGCTTGATCTTCCACTTGGATACTGGGAGATGCATAACCTGCACGACGGATCGCTGCCTTCACCCTAGCCGCTAACTCAATCATAGAAAAGGGCTTCGTAATATAATCATCTGCCCCAAAGCCTAATCCAAGCGCTTTATCTACATCACTGTCTTTGGCAGACATGATCAACACTGGAACCAGACTCCCCGCACGGATAGTCTGAAGAATGTCAGTCCCGCTACGCTTCGGCAGCATAAGGTCTAACAGTACAAGATCAAATGGACCCCCGGTCCGAAATGTTCTCTCCGCTACTTCACCGTCAAATACAGCTTCAATCTCATAACCTTCTTTTACCAAATAAGACCTGACCATTTCACTGATTGCTTCGTCGTCCTCAATCAGCAGCACACGCTGTGGCATGTCCAAACCTCCCCGTAGTCGAAAACCTCTTCGTTAAATTATACCAATTTCCCAGAGCGCTTACTATTTCAGTTTTTATTTCAGTTTCATTAAAGGTAGCTCAGGTATTATGGCCTTAACAACTTACAAATGAGGTGATGCTTCAATGTTGAACAAGAGAAGTAAACAAGCCTGGAGCTTCAAACGAAAACTGCTGATCGTCATGATCATTGTCCTCCTGCTTCTCGGCACAGTGATATATAGTCTGGCAGATCGTTACTTAATCGAACATGTCGAAGTCGTGGTTGCGGGAGATACAGCTACAACTAGCAGCTCAGGAGCTACAGCCGTTACGGCTGCCGAAGTTAACGCAACCTCTGACGACTGGAATTACTCCAGCGATGATATTCAGATCCAGATCGACCAAGTGCAGACCGGTTCCGGATCAGACCAAATCACTTATTTTGTCGCTGATGTCGTCTTCAAGGAAGCGAGCAGCCTGCGCACTGCCTTTGCCGACAACAGCTTTGGAACAAACATCACTGAGGATACCTCGGACATTGCTTCCGCGAACAATGCGATTTTTGCCATCAACGGTGATTACTATGGCTTCCGCAATGACGGAGTGATTATCCGTAACGGCACGGTGTATCGTGATGATCCTGTGCGGGATGCTATGGCGCTGTTCGATGATGGGACAATGCAAACCTATAACGAGGAAGAGATTTCTTCCTCTGAACTGCTGGCGCGAGGGGCCACCGATACCCTTTCCTTTGGTCCGATTCTGATTCAGGACGGGGAGATTGCCAGTGATTTCAGCAATGTCAAAATCGATACCAACTTCGGCAACCATTCCATCCAGAATGCGAATCCCCGCACCGCAGTGGGTATGATCGCACCAAACCATTATGTGTTTGTCGTAGTTGACGGGCGCAATGAAGGGTACAGCCGTGGGATGACCCTTACTGAGCTAGCCGATGTAATGTCCGACCTTGGCGCCACAGAAGCCTACAATCTGGACGGCGGTGGTTCATCCACTATGTACTTCATGGGACGGGTCGTAAATAATCCACAGGGCAAAAACAAGGAACGGGGCGTCAGCGACATTCTTTATATCAAGGAGGGTGCAACATCATGACTATACTGATCCCAGCCTATGAGCCAGATGAACGACTGCTCGATTTGATTTTACAGCTGCATAATTTCCAGCTTGAACCTATTGTTCTTGTGGATGACGGCAGCGGCCCGCACTACCATGGAATCTTCGATATGGCCGAAGCATTCGGCTGCACTGTCCTAACCCATGAAGTCAACCTCGGAAAAGGACGTGCTCTGAAGACAGGGTTCCAGTATATTCAGGAGGCTGGTCTGCCGGATTATGTAGTCTGCGCCGATAGCGACGGCCAACATCTGCCTTATGATATTAACCGGATCGTTGAATCTCTGCAGAACCAGACTACCCCGGGAATCGTACTCGGCAGCCGCCGGTTCACCGGAACGATTCCTCTGCGCAGCCGCTTCGGCAACTCGGTAACCCGGACGGTCTTTTCCTTAACTACAGGCACTAAGATTTATGATACACAGACTGGCCTGCGCGGCTACCCTCTACCAATGCTTGATTGGCTATGCCAGATTCCCGGTGAACGGTTTGAATATGAAATGAACATGCTGCTGACCGCCCATAAAGAGGGCTACACCATTACGGAAGAGTACATCGATACTGTCTATCTGGACGATAATAAATCATCCCATTTCCGGCCTCTGATGGACTCCTTCCGGATATACCTGCCGATACTGATGTTCAGCACATCTTCGCTACTGTCAGCTCTGCTTGACTTCACACTCCTATTCCTGTTCCAAAGTCTCAGCCATAACCTATTCCTGTCCGTCGCGGCCGCGAGATTGTGCAGCTCTGTCTTCAACTATTCTATGAACCGAAAATATGTCTTCACGGGCGGCAAACGCTCCAAGATTCAGAAGTCGCTTCCCAAATATTTTGCGCTGGTGATCCTCGTGCTGCTATTCAACTATGGACTACTCTATTTCTATAATGAAAAGCTGATTATACCGCTTGTCGCCGCCAAGCTACTGACCGAGGCTTCAATCTTCCTATTTAGCTATTGGGCGCAACGGAGGTTTGTGTATTGAGGGTTTCGGAACTCTGAGGAAGGTTACGTTCTCTGAACGGCTTATGCTCGTGTGGTGAGCAATCGGGAATTTGTGAAGCACTAATTGGACACTTGTGGAGTACTTTTCGAACACTTATGGAGTACTAATCGGATACTTGTGGAGTACTATGGGTACCTATGGAACTGCTCCTCGAACTCATATGGAGCTTCTATCGGGCACCTATCGGACACAGATGACACTAATCGCAGTATTATTCCACTTTTGGTATGCTAACGGACCCCATTGCCGCTATTGGTAAGAAAGACACCACATATGAGCCTCTTTTTGTGGGATAGCGTCTGTGGGGTCCGAAACCCTGTTCAAAAGGCTGGAAATTTGCAAATAACGTCAGCTGAGTCCGAATTCACCGAGAAGGGTGCCGATGATAGAATTCGCATACAAAAAAAGCTAGTGCTTCCTTCCAATAATGTATACAAAATCACATTATCTTCACTCAGAAATACAGAACGTCATACACTCATCTTCTCTCCCATATACTTAAATGGAACAGTCCCGGACGTTGTCGCGGAACCTTTGCAGCCTTGTCAGAATAGGTTGCAGCATAAGCCCAAGCTGGAGGGAGAGAAAGATTCATGCCAAGCGAAGAAATTAATGCGCTAGAGCGGGCCATTGCCGAGATTACGGAAATAGCCACTGGCTTCGGTTTAGATTTTTATCCCATGCGTTATGAAATATGCCCCGCAGATATTATTTATACATTCGGCGCTTATGGAATGCCTACACGATTTGGACACTGGAGTTTTGGAAAAACCTTTCATAAAATGAAATCCCAATACGACTTCGGACTGAGCAAAATATACGAGCTCGTTATTAACTCCAACCCTTGTTATGCCTTCCTGCTGGATGGAAATTCACTGATTCAGAATAAGCTGATTGTTGCCCACGTGCTAGCGCACTGTGATTTTTTCAAAAATAATATGCGTTTCTCCATGTCCAACCGAGATATGGTCGAGAGTATGTCAGCTACAGCAGATCGGATTGCCGGTTATTCTGTAACCTACGGTACTGATGCTGTGGAGAGCTTCATCGATTCAGTGCTGGCTATCCAAGAGCATATAGACCCCAGTCTGATCCAGCCACGCAAGCTGGGCAAAACTCACCTACTGGAAGCTAAGATGAAGGAGCTCAAAGATGCCCCTCCAGGCGGCTCGAAATCATCCAATCCTTATGACGAATTATGGAATTTAGATAAAAGCAATACTGGGCCACAGGAAGCACCCTCTGGAAACCGTGCTTTCCCCCCTGAGCCAGAAAAAGATATGGTCTGGTTTATCCAGCAATATTCTACTGTTTTGGAGGATTGGCAACGCGATATCATGACGATGCTCCATGACGAAATGCTCTACTTCTGGCCGCAGATGGAGACGAAGATCATGAACGAAGGCTGGGCTTCCTACTGGCATCAGCGCATCGTTCGCGAACTAGATCTGACCGAAGAGGAAACTGTGGAATACGCAAAATTGAATTCATCCGTCGTGCAGCCCTCACGGCAAAGCCTGAATCCTTACTATCTGGGGCTGAAAATCTTTGAGGACATCGAACGCCGCTGGGACCGCGAGAAAATATTTGAAGTACGTGAACTGGAATCCGATACCTCCTTTATCCGCAGCTATCTGTCGAAGGAATTGGTGAACGACCTCGATCTTTATGTTTTTGAGAAAAAAGGTCCCGAATGGAAAATCACCGATAAAGCATGGGAAAATGTACGCGATCAACTGGTGCTCGCCCGGGTCAATGGCGGGTCTCCTTACTTGGTCATTGAGGACGCAGACTTCGAGAAGAATGGTGAATTATTTATAACTCATCGCTATGAAAGCATCGAGCTGGATCTGAAGTACCTGGAGCGCACGCTCCCTCACATCTACTCTTTATGGGGGCGGACGGTTCATCTACAGACGGTTGTGGAAGACAAAAAGGCGCGGTTTTCATACGATGGCAAAAAGGTGCAGCGGAAGTTTATTTAAACTAAAAAAAGCGGCAGACCTAAACGGGTATTAACACCCTGGTCTGCCGCTTTTTGCTTTGGCTAAAATGAGGATTCAGATTCTTAAGCCTATGCCTCAAATGTTGCGTTCAGACTATTCAGTCAACTTTTTCACAGGAACGTAAATCTCCATCACTGTATCTGGCCGCGAATGGCAGCGTTCATCGTAAAACTCAAAATCCAGCTTAGTCTCGTCATAAACGTAACCACTGTCCTTAAACCACTCTTCGAAGATGTACTTCCAGCTGCTTTTTATGACTTGGGCAAACTCTATTTGTTCTGTATCCGTTGAAGTATCCACTGGAGGTGTTGTAAACACGGCATATTCGGCTTCTGGCACATCCATCGTCAACATATCAGCTTCTACCTTGGAGTAGTCCTCAACAATAACACCCAGAAGATAGGTGGCATTGCCGTTATCTGAAGACGGAATACATAAACCAACTTCTCCGTGTTTAGGCGGGTTTAGTATTTTATACATTTTGGACTCCAGGTTTTCACCCTCATAATGGCTCCAAAAAGAAGCAATATCCTTAGTGTACATACTACCCGCAACATTAGTTTGGATACCATAACCAGCCACCCTAAAAGCTGGCTTACGAACAAAAACAGGATTCATAATATAACCTCCGATATCAAATATTGAATTTCCTTTACTAAACCCATCCATCCGCGCTGCATATTGTGTCGGACTATAACCAAAGGTTTTGCGAAAAGCTTTAGTAAAGCCACTTTGTGTTTCAAAACCATAGTCCAGCGCAATATCAATGATCTTTTTTCCAGCAAATAATTCAATTGAGGCTAAGGATAATTTTCGGCTCCGCACATACTCCATCACAGACATTTCTTTGCACAAGCTGAACACTCGGCAAAAATGATACACCGAATATCCGACCTCCGTCGCTATTTCTTCCACCGTTATATTTTCTTTGATATGAGCTTCTATATATTCAACACATTTTTCTATATCTTTACTGTAATTCAAGTGCAGCACCAGCCTTTCCCCGTACGGTGATTTCATTATATCAACTGCGCATGAGATGGACTGTTCCTGTTTTGCTGAGCTGCATTATTGCCTGTATAAAAAAACAGAGCCATTGATCCTCCATTTACAAAAAGGATCACAACTCTGCGTATTCTTAGTCACCATCATTTTGGTTAAGCCTCGAAGTAGACAACGCTGGATTCACGTAACCTACTTACACTTCCGTTCAGTTGCTCCCTACGACTGACTAAAGACCCAGATGACGTTATTTGCAAAAATATCACCTTTTGAGCGGAGTTTCGGACTCCAATGCAGCTATTACTCAAAAAACGGCTCATATTTAGGGTTTTTCCTGCTAATAGCGACCATGGGGTCCGATAGCCTGCTAAATATGCTCAAAATCTACGTTTAGGGTCACCTGTGTCCTTTAGCGACTTCCTATGCACAACAGCCAAATTAGTCAGACGGGTGGCGGCGTTTAGATCAACATTAGGAGGGGAAAAGGAGGAAGATACAACATGGAAGGGCAAAAAAAAGAGTGCTCCACAGCCATTTTCATGGCTTTTGGAACACCCCGCATAAATGAATTCTTTTTTAACGGTTAAGCAGACTTCCCACGTATTTCAGCAGCTCATTGGCGCAGATTGGGCAGTAGTGATGTCCATCAATAAGTCTGGCGCATACCTCATTGATTCGTTTGAGCTGACTTTCATCAGGTGTTTTGGACGAGGTGGTGATTTTGACAATATCTTTGAGGTCTGTGAACAGCTTTTTCTCAATCGCTTCCCGCAGGCGGTCGTGGTTGTTGTACTCGAATTTCTTCCCTTTGCGTGAATACGCGGAAATACGGATCAGGATCTCTTCACGGAATGCTTTTTTTGCATTCTCAGAGATTCCAATTTGCTCTTCAATCGAACGCATTAACCGCTCATCCGGCTCCATTTCCTCATCCGTCAGCGGATCACGAATTTTCGACCAATTGCAGAAGGCTTCGATATTATCTAGATAATTCTCAAAAAGTGTCTTCGCAGATTCCTCAAAGGAGTAGACAAATGCCTTTTGTACTTCGCTTTTCGCTAAAATATCATATTCCTTGCGGGCAATGGAGATGAAGTTCAAATAACGCTCCCGCTCCTCTTTTGTAATTGATGGATGCTGATCCAGGCCATCCTTTATCGCCCGCAGGACATCCAGTGCGTTCATGCACTGCAGATCTCCTTTGATCAGAGCGCTGGAAATGCGGTTGATAACATAACGTGGATCAATCCCGGACATGCCCTCATCTAAATACTCCGTTTGCATCTCCTTAAGATCAGCCTCTTTATAGCCTTCGACCTCTTCTCCATCGTACATCCGCAGCTTTTTAATCAGATCCATACCTTGTTTTTTGCTTTCTTTAAGACGAGTTAGGATGGAAAAAATAGCAGCGGCACGCAGCGCATGTGGTGCAATATGCACATGACTCATATCACTCTGGGCGATCAGCTTCGCGTAGATTTTTTCCTCTTCCGAAACTCTGAGGTTATACGGAACAGGCATAACAATCATACGGGATTGGAGCGCTTCATTCTTTTTATTAGAAATAAACGACTTATACTCGGTTTCATTTGTATGAGCAATTATCATTTCGTCCGCACTTATCAACGCGAAGCGGCCAGCCTTGAAATTGCCTTCTTGCGTCAGTGACAGCAGGTTCCATAAAAACTTTTCGTCGCATTTGAGCATTTCCTGAAATTCCATCAGCCCACGGTTAGCCTTGTTCAACTCACCATCAAAACGGTAGGCACGCGGATCAGATTCCGAACCAAATTCAGTAATGGTCGAAAAATCAATACTTCCTGTCAAATCAGCGATATCCTGAGACTTCGGATCAGAGGGACTAAAGGTACCAATCCCTACCCGCTCTTCTTCTGACAGAATAACACGCGTCACCTTAACCTGCTCAATGTCGCCAGCATAATCATTTCTTAGACGCATCTGGCAGGATGGGCACAAGTTGCCCTCAATACGTACACCAAGTTCCTTCTCAATCTCCGGACGGAGCTCCAACGGGATCAAATGCAGCGGGTCCTCATGCATCGGGCAGCCTTCTATTGCGTATACCGCACCCGCATCTGTCCGCGAGTACTGTTCCAAACCACGTTTAAGCAGCGTGACCAGGGTCGATTTCCCCCCACTGACAGGTCCCATCAATAACAAAATCCGTTTGCGTACATCAAGCCGACGTGCTGCAGAGTGAAAATATTCCTCGACCAACTTTTCGACTGCACGATCAAGTCCAAAAATCTCCTGTTCAAAAAACTTATACCGTTTGCGTCCGTTTATGTCCTCTACGCCGTGCGACTTAATCATGTCATAAACGCGGGAGTGAGCGGTTTTTGCGGGAGAGGGGTCTTTTCTCAACAGTTCTATATACTGCTTGAAGGTGCCGCTCCACGCCAACCGGTCGTTCTCAGCCCGATACGAAGCTATACGCTCAAAAATGTCCATTGCTCGCTGCCTCCTCTTGCGCTCCTACTTGCTCTTCTACTTGCTCTCCTATAGCGTTAAAAAGTGTATTACATACCTATGCGGCAAGCGCGGAATAGTTGACCTCTTTTTTACTGTGCTATAATAGAGAATCAGAAAATGGCTGTAAAACCTTATTAGGAAACCCGAAAATAAAGGCCTACGGGAGTGACAAGATGGCGGTACGACATGAAACGGAGCTATATGCTCCTTTGAAGATTTTTTTTGAAAAGCAGGGTTACAGCATCAAAGGTGAGGTTCGGACCTGCGATTTGGTGGGGATTCGGGAGGACGTTGAGCATCCTCTGATCGTGGAGATGAAAAAATCATTCAATCTCGCCTTGCTGCTGCAAGGGGTAGAACGGTTGAAGCTCAGTCCCACCGTCTATCTCGCAGTGGAACGTGTCCGTGATAAAAAAGGAGCGGTGAACCAGCGCTGGGGCGAACTTAGCGGATTATGCCGCCGGCTCGGTCTTGGGCTGATCACTGTTATCTTTTATAAGACCAAAGCACCGCTGGTCGAGGTGCTCGTAGAGCCAGACGAGAAGCCGCCTGCGCAGCGCAGCAATAAGCGGCGGCGCGAGCGCCTGCTCTATGAGTTCCGCGAGCGCAGCGGAGACTATAACACCGGCGGCAGCACGCGCGTCAAGCTCGTGACGGCCTACCGCGAGAAAGCGCTGCGTGTCGCGCTTTCTCTGCAAGCAGCGGAGGCGGACGCCGCCGTCGCTGCAGAGAAGGCAGCTGCGAAGGCTTCGCTCGCAGCTGCCAAACGTTCAGCGGCGGGCACCGCTGAACAGGTTCCGGCGCTGAGCTCAGCGCCGGAGAGCCGTGCTGCCGGGGACGCGGCAGCACGGGAGGCAGCGGCGGCAGGCACGCGAAGCGGTGCCCCTAGCGCTGCCTCAAGCACGCTTCCAGCGGCCGTATTGGCCGCAGGAAGCGCTCCCCGCTCGGCCGGCATCACTCCGGCCGAGCTGCGGAAGCGTAGCGGCGTACCCACCGCCGCCGCTATGCTTCAGAACAACTACTACGGCTGGTTTCACCGGGTAAGCCGTGGGCGTTACACCCTGACCCCAGCTGGTCATGCGGCGCTGGTGGAATATGCCGCGATAACAAGCGGCGTACCCAATACCAGCAATCATCCCATTAATTAGCTAACCTAGCCTGGACAGTCCTTCTATCGATTATTTCTTTTTAGTCGGGTCTTACTCTTTTAGCTCGGTTCTAATCATTTACTCAAACTTTAAACTTATTATTCTGATGCACACATAACATGTGTACATAACGCCAAAAAGCATCCCAACTACGGGATGCTTTTTCGTATGTCTAATCTTATTTAAATCCTATCTCTGTGCATTCCATGTTCTTAACTTACACTTAACATATTAGTATCTGGAGCGTACCACGCTCTATCTACACTCATATCACATTTAGATTACGTTTTAATACACCCTAGTATCTCATACGTGTCATGTCTTATTTCACTCATATCTCATGAGTATCTCATACGTACCACATTTAGATTGCATTCTTAACACATTAGTATCTTGCTCATCACATTCAGATTGCATTCTTAACACACTAGAATCTCGTTCGTACCACGCTCTATCTCATACATACCACATTCGTATTACATTCTTACCACGAGTTTAACTCGCTCTTCCCACGTTCGTAAATCATTCTCATCACATTAGTAACTCATACGTACCACGTTTGCATCTCACTCTTATCACGTTCATATCTCATGCGTACCTCATCCTACTCTACATGACTGTACTTAACTAACTTATTTACAATCTTCGAACACGAGCGCTATATACTAATTACCATTTTCTCTACTCTTGTTTTAACATGCTACTCTTGCTGAATTATTCACATTAGAACCCCTATGCTACATTCAACATCCACTAATACTAAATCATTCAAAGCAAAATAAGCTTTAAAAACACCCTTCCGAAAAGGGCACACTAAGTTATTAGGGAAATCCTCCCCAATATTCTTCGATTCACACGCTAAAAACCATATTTTAGGTAATTTTTCCCTGATTTTCGCCAGATTTACCCCTAAAATGGGGTATCCCTTGATTTTTTAGGGAGAAATTCCCTAAACAGTCCATTTTAGAGTTCAAATCGACCAGTTTTAGGGAGGATTTCCCTAAATAATCTCACAGCACGCACTTCGTCTTGCCCAACGTGTCATTCTATCCTTGTTGTAGCTCTAAGAGTGTCTTGTATTATGTTTGTTCATCCGTCAGCTCATCTGTCAGTCCACGTATCTGTCTATTCATCCACCTATGCATCTTTCCACAGTCCGTCTATTCATCTCTACGATAAATCCTCAATCGTCCTGACCCTTTATTCATTTCACTCGTACTTCATCATTTCCATCATTTTCATCATTTCATCCACAACTTTCATACCACTACCTAACTCCGGGCTGTGAACTCCTTAACCGCTTCGCTCATAAGGTTCATGCCAAGCAGCAGCTCATCCCGGCCGGGATGGCTAAAGTTAAGGCGAAGGTGATTGCTGACTCCATCTACACTACATAACGGACCTGGCAAAAAAGCCACTCCCTTACCTAGCGCACATTTGAGCAATGCCATAACATCCATTCCCTCTGGTGGTGCGACCCACAGGAACATGCCTCCTGATGGAAGATCATAGGAGCTGCCCTTCCAAGCAGGCCGCTTGAGCAATTCCACCATAAGCTTCAGACGGGTGTTATACTCTCGATTCAGCTGCGCGATATGCTCACGCAGATCAAACGCAGACACATCCAATAAATGATGCAGCAGCCGCTGATTTAATGCGCTCGACTGCCAATCGGCCATCTGCTTAGCCGCAGACATCATTCTGATCAAGACTCGGCTGCCTGCCGCCCAGCCCGTCCGCAGCGCGGGCGCAACGGTCTTGCTGAACGAACCGATATAAAGCACGTGTCCGCCATCGCTGATATTTTCCAGTGCATACAAAGACGGATATCTTTTAGCCTTTTGTTCACCCTGCTTCTGGAAGTGCAAATCCCCATAAGAATCATCTTCCACAATCAAGATGTTATATGCGATACATAAATCCAATACTGCGCGGCGTCTCTCCAAACTCCATAAAATGCCGCTTGGATTAGTAAAGCTAGGGGTTGCGAACAGCATTTTCGGCTTATGCAGCTCGATCTGGCTCCGCAAATGCTCCGGATCAAGCCCGTCCAAATCACCCTGTACAGGAATAATAACGGCCCCCTGCATCCGAAGAGTCTGCAAAAATCCTGGAGAGGTCGGATTTTCTACTAATACACGATCTCCTGGATCAATATACACCCGCGACAACAAATCAATGGCTTGCTGGCTACCCGTTGTTAGCAGAACTCCACCCTCATCAACATTTACCCCTTTTTCTTTAAGCCAATCCCCAGCAAGCCACTCCCGAAGCGGTCCGTACCCTGCAGGATCACCATATTGCAGTGCTCCCGCATCTGCTGAAATCACCGTAGATGCTGCTTCAGCAAGCAGTGACAATGGGAATAGTTCTTCCGCTGGTAATTCTTCAGCTAGCGATATCATGGAGCTTCTCCGTGTTTGGGTGCGGATACTAAGAAGCGATGACGACAACAATGTGTGTGCGCGAGCAGAAAATTCGTAAATCATGCGAAATCCCCCTTCCCTGTTACCAAGTAGAAACGGCTTCGTCATCCTCATCCAAGGATGGGATGGTTACCCATTCAACATGATATTCTTACTTCTACTCCAAGAATATTCCACCCCATACGTCATTATGTCGTAAAGCGTGGGTTAGGCGTAGATTTGCCTGTTTTGTCTTGAGAAGAGCGCGAATTTCTCAATCGCTTGTGCCCGGGTCGAAACATCGAGCTTTACATAGATTTTGCGCAAATAATTATCAATGGACCGACGGCTTACCGCAATTTCAAGCGCAATTTTATCGTAGGTAATCCCTTGAACGATTCGCTCCATGATAAACATCTCTGTCTCCGTCAGTTGCAGAACATCATCTAATCCTTTAAATGTCGAAATCGGCCAAGCTCCTTTTTCAATCCATTCCAACGGCATTGAAAGAAAACCCTCCCGTAAACCCAGGATCAGCTGTAAAAGCTGACGGGGAGAAGCTCCCTTTGAGAATATCCCGCTGGCTCCTAGTTCTACGAGGGGCTGAAGCAGTTCTCGCCCGTCTTCATCTGTCATCACGACAAAATGTGAGTTTGGTGAGCTTTTTTTCATATTTAACAGCACACTCTCAATATTCCCCTCAGGCATATGATAATCTACTAGCACTAGCTCGGGATTTTTTTCCCTTACGATGGTAGCGCCTTCGTCCCAAGTGGAATACATTCCCAGAACCTTAAGCCCCTCTTCCTCTTCCAAAATCAATTTTGTCCCCAGCATACTTGTAGGATGACACCCCACAATGACCACCTGCCAAACCTTCATCATTAATGCCCTGACCCCCTGCTCTATATATAATCATCTAGAAAGGAAAGCGCCGCAGCGTTTCCGGTTAAAACGCAAGCAAGGCTGTATGATGACTTGTCTGTATAATCTCTAGCTGGTTACCTTGTGTACGTCTATCAGAATTCCAATCTATAGAAATTGTATCGCAGTAGTTTAATAGGATGCAATTACTTTTTCTAGTTTTCATACTCTCTTACATTTTTGCGAATCTTGTCAAAGTCTGATAGAATGGGGACTTGAAAAAAAGACCAACCCGAGGTGATAAAATGCAACCGCTAGCGGAAACGTCCCCGGTACGCTCGCGCTCTACTACTGCGAGAAACGGCCCTTCCGTAAAATGGTTTTTACTGTTCTGGATTATGATGATCGGACTCGGCGTATATGCTGTATACAGCTACACGAACCATCTGAAGCAACAAGTGCTAACCGAACTTAGTACTCAGAGCCAGCAGCAGCTTACCGTTTTGAAGACCGACTATGAAGCAAAAATTGCCGTTCTCTCTGAAGAAGTGAAGGAATTGCAGAATACAGTGCAAAGCTTTAACGAACTATTAACCTTCACTAAAGATAATGCTAGTGCCAAGACAGATAACAGCAACAAGCTATATACGCAATTGAGTGAGGTAAGCAAACAGTTAGAAGCTTTGAAGAAAGAAATGGATCTGATCAAATGATGACGCCTGTCAAAAGAGTAAATCGCTTCTTCATGCTTCTAACTGCACCGTTCATAGGCTTGTTTATATGTATGTCGTGGTATCGGCCACCGCTACAGCTAGACCTTGATGTAGGACAATTCACACCAAGCGCTGGGCCAGTGAATGAAACAGCTTCCTTAAAAAAAGAGCTGACTCTGGCAGAGGCCTCCGCAGCTTACACCATTGATGCTGTCAGCGCTAGTGCCAAGCTATATAAAGAGACTACCACTACGATGAATAAGCTGGTCGAAACAGCAAAGTCTCAGGCGAACCGGCCTGAACTGATCTATAACCGCAGGATTTCAGCCAAGCTTGGAATACCTTCAGAGATTGTTACCAGCGACCGCATAAGAGTTGAGTTATATCGATTAAATCCAGGAAACTACAAAGCTTATGCGTTGAAAATCAAATTGAAGGACCCGACCGCTATGAAGATGAGCTTGGCGGAGACAGCCTCCGGTGCGGAAACTACTATGCATGCCGTACAGCGTAATGGGGCTATTGCTGGTATTAATGCAGGCGGCTTTGCAGATCAATCCGGAAAACGTTATCCCTTAAGCACAACTGTAGTGGATGGAAAGTATTTATACGGTTTTGAGCCCACGTACAAGGACCTAAGTTTTGTTGGGCTGAACAAATCCGGGCAATTAATCGGCGGGAAATTCTACAGTCGCGCACAATTAGATCAGCTTGATCCGGTATTCGGCGCCACCTTTGTACCTGTCCTCCTTAAAAACAACATCAAAACGCCCATACCCGAAAAGTGGAAAACATCCCCTAATCGGGCACCACGTACCGTGATCGGCAAATATAAAGATGATCAGATCCTGCTTTTTGTAGCAGATGGATATAATGAGTATGGCAGCTCTGGTGCACAGCTGGAGGAGATTCAGAACAAATTATCGAATATGGGTCTCGTAGATGCTTATAATTTAGATGGTGGTGGATCTTCCTCATTGATCTTTAACGGAAGAGTTATCAATAAACCATCCGATGGAAATCTAAGAGCTGTGCCAACGAATTTCCTGTTTTTTAAATAATATAGTAAATTGTCTATGTAACATATCACATTTGCGTTTATTTTTATTAAATTGCAGGTTATAATCTTGATAACGAATACATTCGCTATTGGAGGTGCCAGTATGTCGTTCTCATTAACCTTTTGGATCGTAATGTTCGTATTTGTGTTATTTATGGTCGGCATCCTTACCTCATCTTACAACGACGACAAAACAAAAGGCCTATAAAGCCGATATGTCCCTGCAGCCATTTGGTGCGGGGGCATTTTTTTCGTATACATAAAAAAACTGCCCTCCAAGTAGAAGAGTTCTACAAAGAGGACAGTTTTTTTATAAGCTCTTGGCTGTCAAAATTCAAAATATGTACTTCTTAGGCATGTCTTGGCAATTGAGTCATTTCCGAAAGGCATGCAGAACAAATATAACGATCTTTATATTCGCTTACACCATCCATTGATCCACAGAAAACACATTTTGGACGGTAACGCTCCAAGATGATATGGTCACCCTGTACCAAAATTTCAACCGGGTCGCCTTCATTCATCTGATACCTTTTACGCAGGGACTTAGGCAGAACAATTCTACCCAACTGATCCACTTTGCGAACTACACCAGCAGGTTTCATAACTAACGTACACCTCTCCTGTTCAAAAAAAATTATTTAGTAGCTACTACTTATTTCGGCTCTTTCAATATATTTCGTTACCTAATTGTCGAATCCTGCTGAAAAAAATAAAAAATTTGTCTTTTTTTTAAATAAGATTAGGGAAATCCAATTGTCGAAGCGCCTCGTACACAATAATAGCTGCCGAATTTGATAAATTCAGAGATCTCACAGCATGACTCATTGGCATGCGCATTTTTGTTTCTTTGCCTGCTTCTAGAATCTCTGCAGAAAGCCCCTTCGTTTCCTTGCCAAAAACAAAAAAATCGCCATCTTGGAACTCAAAGTCGCTGTATCTTTTCTCTGCTTTCGTCGTTGCGTAAAAGAAACGCCCCTCGCTATATTTCTCCAAAACCTCAGCAAAGGAGTCGTGATATTCAATAGTAACAGCATGCCAATAATCTAATCCTGCTCTTTTTAATGTAGCATCGTCTGTACGGAATCCGAGTGGGCGAACCAAGTGAAGATGAGTGCCTGTAGCGGCGCAAGTACGCGCAATGTTGCCAGTATTGGCCGGAATTTCCGGCTCGACTAATACGATATGGAGTGCCATTATATGGTTCCTTCCTCTCTAAAGGCTTAATAGCCAGATGTTTTACTCTAGTGCCTAACCATAGCTTCTCCAAACAAACTGAAAACCTTCCACCAAGAAGGCGGAAGGTTATAGATAGAATTCATTAACCTTGAGTTTGCCGGAAATGGTTCATGAAATCGGATAGTGCTTTTACACTTTCGTAAGGAACTGCATTGTAGATGGAAGCACGCAAGCCCCCAACACTGCGGTGACCCTTTAAGCCGACAAAACCTTCCAGTTCAGCAGCTTTGACAAACTGCTTTTCGAGTTCTTCTGATTGCATCCGGAAAGTAACGTTCATAATAGAGCGGCTGCCTTCTTCTGCAACGCCACGGTAGAAACCGTCACTTCCATCGATGTGATCATATAATAGACCCGATTTTTCAAGGTTCTTGGAATGGATGCCAGCTAAGCCGCCTTGCTCCTCAATCCATTTTAATACTTCGTTCACCATATATACAGAGAAAGATGGAGGTGTATTATAAAGAGAGTTATTCTTATAATGAGTGCTGTAACGCATGATAGTAGGAATGTTAGAAGGTGATTCTGCAAGCAATTCTTCTTTCGCGATAACTACAGTCACGCCTGAAGGTCCAAGGTTCTTTTGTGCTCCGGCATAGATCATTCCGAATTGGTTCACATCGATTGGACGGCAAAGTATATCACTAGACATATCCGCGATTAACGGAATCGAGCCTGCATCCGGAAATTCTGCATATTGCGTTCCTTCAATGGTCTCGTTGGAAGTAACATGAAGGTAAGCAGCATTCTCCGCAGCTTTGATCGAACTTAATTCAGGTATAGCCAAGAATTTCTTATCTTCGGAAGAAGCAGCAACATGAGCGCCTCCTACCAATTTGGCTTCTTTATAAGCTTTATCTGCCCAGCTACCTGTCATTACATAGCTACCTACTTGGCCTTCGGAAATTAAGTTCATAGGGATCATTGCAAACTGTGTGCTTGCTCCGCCTTGTACGAACAATACCTTATAGCCCTTCGGATTGCCGAGGAGCGAAAGCAGACGTTCCTGCGCTTCATTATGCACGGATTCGTAAATTGCACCACGGTGCGACATCTCCATGATAGACATTCCACTTTCCCGGAAATCAACAAACTCCGCTTGTGCGCGTTCCAGTACCGTAAGCGGCAATGCTGCCGGTCCGGCATTAAAATTGTATGCTCTCTTATTCAAAACTGCTCCCCACCCTTTCTCTCCTATCAATATGGATATGGTTATGATAGCAATATTCTCCCGCACCAGCAAGTATAATTATTCACATAAAAGGTTAAGACGGTACTCATTTCGCAGTGAAAAACCGGTAAGATCGGCGCCAGCTCTTGCTTTGACGCGGTAAAAGACTAATGTTCACAAATACTTCAGGAGAGACCACATGACCTTCTCCCCACAGGGCCATACGTTCTACTGGAAAGTCCCCACTCTCTCGCACGCCTGTTCCACTAGGCTTATGAACCAACTCCCAGGTGAACTCATTTTCCTGACCTTCCCAACCGCTCAACTTGCAATAAAAGGGTTTATCCGGTTCCTTTGACCAAGTAAGAGTATTCCCGGATACCTCTAGCAATTCTTTCGTATAGGAGGATTCTGGTTCTACTACCTTGAGTTCCCTCGGAAGACGCAGTTCAAAATCCTGCCCAATATTCAACCCATCGATTCCGATGAAGTTGTGAATATATTCCTCCGTATGGAAAGGCTTTTGCCCTTTGTTATGCAATTCATATGCAATTGTTAATTGATCTCCCTGTAAAGAAATCGTTTTGGTTAGCTGCACAGCATATCCGTTGCTTTCCATTGGGTGGATCGTATATGTGACCGCATCATTCCCTGCTTCAACATCCTTACTAAAAGAGGTTAAGGGGAACTCCTCATTGAAGCTGTATAATGGGGAATTTCCTTTTTGTAACAATCCGACTCCGATTTTTGGAAACCAGCCTCCGATTGGCGCTTCATCATATCCAATTGCCCGGGAAATGCCAAACTCATTACAAAGCCCCTTGCCCCCAGTTCCTTCGCCTGGCTTTAAGCTTTCTGGCACACAAAACGTATGTTTCCCTTCTTCTAATGTCACCTGTGTAATAAATCCTGTCCAGTCAAAACGAGTGCCCTTATACTCTCCGATATCAGCGATATCGACAGTTAATATGCCATTTGACAGTCTGCAACCCATACCTAACGCGCCCTTTCGTTCATTGTTACAATGAATAAATATTCATTATTGAAAAAAACGTCTGCAGCCGCTATGAATAACGGTGCAGACGTCTTAAAATATCGTATAAAGCTACGCCAATGTCACTTCAATCAAGTGGCATTTCTCTGTCTGCAGAGAGAGCAACTCTTCACGTGGAATAATCGCACTTCCTGAGCCGCGCTGCAGCGTCACCTCGCTGCCATTCAGGGTAACAGAGTGTATTTGGTACTCCCCGTAGTTTAAGCTTCCTGCGGCTTTATAGACCACTTCAAACTCGCGATCCGCAAAGATTGTCTTAATAGAGGCTTTTCCCTCGGAATCAAACTGCTCTTTAACAAGCTTTGGTTCCAACAAAAGATCACCTAGCTTACCCTTTACACCAAATACTTCAGTCACCATAGTTAACAGCAGCCAGCTTGCTGATCCTGTTAAATACGTATACATCCCTCTGCCTTGCTCGTTAATATACTCAGGAATTCCTGGGTATATGCGGGCTTTTGCAAAGTCAGTACTTAAGCTGTACAGAGATTCCAATACTTTATGTCCTTCTTTCACATATCCGCGTTTATACAACGCATTGCCATACATGATGGTCATGTGACTGAACATAGCACCGTTCTCTTTATGTCCAAAAGCAAAGCCAAAGGCGCGACCCAGATTTTGCTGGATCCCGCCGAAACGGGAATTAAGTCTGTACCCAATTTTGTCATCCAGTAGGTTACGATCCACGGCGGCAATGATATGAGGAATTTGCTCTGGCGCAGCTGCATGACCCATCAGCGGGAATACTTGACCTGTAAGCGTCATTTGAACGCCTTCTGCAAATTCTCCTTCCACTTGTTCTCCATCATTATTATAATAACCGTTAAACCAGCCTCCACCGTGTTCACTTTCCACCCACTCATTGCGGCGCAAGTGATTAAAGATCCACTCTGCTTTTTGTTCCAGATCGTCCGCTACTGTCTCTATGTCGAGTGCTGCACGAATACCGCTGACTTTGTTCGGAGCGGCAGCATAATAGTGATTAAGTCTTTCATGCTTGCCTGATACAGATTCATAATCCACTTGCTCACCAAGCGAATCTAGCAATAGTTTCATTTCTTCTGCCAATTCAACTGTCTCTTGCCCTTTAGAAGTCTTTAGCGTACGCAGCACACGAGAAATATCCAATAAGTTACTTGCGTAGAATGCTGTGAAAGCTACACTCTCACCCCGGTCTGCGCCCATATCAAGACCATCATTCCAGTCTGCGCCCTCCAGCAGGATATTATTGTGCTCTCCAACATTAAAGAACGGAACCAGATTTTGCAGCAGGATATGCTCCAGAATCGTACCTTTATAAACCTCACCAGAAGTTGTTCTGAGATCACTTCCTAGCGAGGTATCCCATGAAGTATCGCGTTCCTTACAGCGACTCATAAAGGTATCGCGGAAATACGTCTGTTCCTGCAATAAGAAATCAAGATCACCACTCTGATCCAGATATAACATAGTCGTTAAGAACGGCCAAGCTCCATGATCCATCCACACGCGCGGGATGTTGTTACGGTCGGCAATAAATTCACCAGGCTGTTGACCGATAATAGTGGCATTACTACCATCTATTCTTACCCCAGCGTAGTTGTTCAGCAGTAAGCTGCGTACTTCAGCCGGTTCCATAATAAGAAGTGCTAGACAATCCTGCCAAAGATCCCGCCAGCCACGTCCGCCTCTTCCATAATCATGATAAGGCAAGAAGGAGTTACCATAAAGTCTTCTAAGCACGGGTTGAATCGTAACCCATTTCATCCATTGGTCAGCATCTGAATCACCGGTATGAAATTCTACCATATTCACTTTATCTGCCCAGAAGGCTTTAGTTTCCTCAAGCAAATGATCAAAAGCTTCAGATGTACCATATTTGTTCATCAAAGCATCCACGTCAATTCTCTCGTTATGGATCGCCATAACTACTATATAAGAATGGCTGTCACCAGGAGACAGAGTAAGCGTCTCGTAACGAAGACCCCCGATAGCCTCATATCCCTCTCTTTGTACGCCTCCGCCCTTGCCAATCTCCGGCGTGTTGTTCAGGATAACAGCTTCCGGCCAATCCAGGCTTCCACCTTCTCCAATGAACTCCTCCTGCACCGGAAAGAACCCCGCAGGTTGACTGCCGTCACCCTCTGCACCAAATACTCCATAAGAAGTGTGATTGATGCGGTGTCCCCGCTCATCAAAGGAGAGCGCAGGCTGAACCTCAACACCATAGGGTGAAGTATAGATCCGGTTAAGCAAAGAGGTTACATGTCTATGATCGCGCAGATCATCCGCCGAACGCGCGTAGATCGGAACTACCGCTGTCGGTGTCAGCGTAATAGCCTCTGCTGCTGTATTCGTCAACGTAACCTTCATTAATTCGACTTTATCATTACCACTTGGCACAAAGCTGGTGATTTCAGCTTTAACACCCATCTCTGCGTTACAACGCGTTACGCGTTGCCACAGGAAACCAGCCTCTAGTACTGCTTCATCAGTAGAAGATGTATAGAAATCGGCATTTTGCTTAGCGGAGTTCCCCACTGCCGACCAAGCTCCCTTGCCGTCTACGTATACCCAGAAGTTGCGAGAAGCCCGCGAATTATGCAAATCTTCAACAGATAATGGCGGTGTTAAAAATGTATTATGACCTGTGGTAACCTGTCCATGAAGTTTTGGAGTTACTGTCGACATCATTCCCCCTTCATTCACTAGAGGGAAATATAGAAAACTGCTGCGATCCGGTTGCTGAAGCCTGAATTCCCCATCATTACCAGTGAATTCGAAGCCATGAATTTTATTACGATCCATTCTCTCCATCCTCTCATTTACACAACTACTTAAGCTTTAACCGCACCTGCCAATGCACCGTCAACGATATACTTTTGAATGAAGGTGTATAGGATGATAAGCGGTGCAGATACGATCATGATCCCGCACGCCAACATAGGCCAGTTGTTCCCGTATTGACCGCGGAATTCTTTAAGCCCGAAGGTGATTGGATAGTTTTCTGGACTCGGTAAATACATGACCGGCCCCACGAAGTCATTCCAGATACTAATTGCTGTTAGAATAACACCTGTAGCAATTACTGGTTTCATAAGTGGCATGATGATCTGGAACAAATAACGCATATATCCAGCGCCATCCATACCTGCTGCTTCATCCATCTCCCGGCTAATTCCTTTGATGTAACCTACAAACATCATGAACACGATACCCGTTCCGCCTGTTTTAAGGAGAATGTAACCCAGCTTCGTGTCATAACCTACAAATCCTAGCTCCTGTTTCATGGTAAGCATCAGCTTGAACTGTGCGACCATTGGATTCGGCAGGAACTGAGACATCAAGAAGAACAAATAAATAAATCCGCTCCACTTCACATAATTTCTCGCCACCGGGAAGGCCCCGAATAACGAAACAATTAGGGTCAGCACTGTTGCTACGGCTGTATACAGCAGACTGTTTAAGAAATAATTAGAGAAATTACCCTGTAGCCAAGCTTCTTTATAATTATCCCATTGAATACTTTTTACGAGACCGATAGGATCTAACAGATATTCTGTAAAGGACTTGAATGAAATATTGATTACAAATAACAACGGCATGATATACAAAACAAGCAACACTGCAATCAGAATATAAGAGAGAGTTTTGGCGGTTTTGGAATCCTTCATTAATATTCCACCTCTCTCTTACGCATTTGTTTCACTGCAAATACTACAAACACCAGAATCATAAGGAACTGAACCACGGAAAGCGCGGAAGGAAGTCCCATCTGTAGAGAACCACGGAACGTCTCTTTATAAACGTCATATGCCATCGTTCTTGTGTTAAAGCGACCGTCCGTAGTTGCGAGAATAATATCAAAGGTGGACATCGCACCGATAATAGACAAAATAATGTTAATCGTAAAGGATGGAGCGATAAGTGGGAATGTGATATTTTTAAAAGATTGCCACTTCGTAGTTCCGTCTATATATCCAGCCTCATACAAATCTTTCGGTACGGATTGTAGTCCCGCAAGGAAAATCAACATCGAATATCCCATATACATCCAAATTTGCGTAAATATAATATAACCGAACGCATGAGTGAAGCTTCCAAAGAACATATCTTTATAACCGAACAAAGAATCATACAGTTGGTTAACCGGACCACTCAGCGGATCGAACATCATGCCCCATACCAGTGCAACTACCGCCACACCAAGCACAACCGGTAAAAAGAATACCGCGCGATAGAAATAATCGCCTTTCAGCTTCTGATTGATAACTACGGCCATAAGCAGACCGACACCGTTCTGTACAATGGTTACAATGACCATGAAATAAATAGTACGTATAATGGAATCCCAACGCTCGCCTGAATTTCCTGAGTAAAATACATCATAATAATTGTCAAGGCCTACGAAACTCATCTTGCTTCCAGGAACGTTAGTGATATCTGTAAATGAATAGATGACCGTCATCATAGATGGGCCAAAATAGAAAATTACATACAATGATAATGGAATCATTAGCAGCAGAAGCGGTATATATCGTTTAAAACCTTTCCCGAACGGATACATTTCTCTCACCTACCCAATCCTAATTCAATAAAATGATCGGGGCCTGCACAAAACAGACCCCGAAGCTGTAAAACATGTTTGGTGTACAGTATGTTGTAGATTCTTTTTTATTTATCGGGATAGCTACTTATTTAGGTGCTGCTGCTTCCCATTCTTTTTGTTGTACGTCTGCAAGCTCTTTAGCGGTTTTAAACTCGCCGCCTGGTGCCAAATACTCAGTGTGAACGCCTTCAGCTGCAATGTGCTCACCAACGTTATCACGGTTAATCATCATAATTTCATAAGCAAGCTCGAAATCTCCAGTCATGTATGGAGCAAGTTCTTTGTCAATAAAGTCACTTTCAGTGGCAATATTGTCTTGTGTAGGCAAGAATCCTGCTGCTTTAACATATTCTGTGTAGTTTTCTGGTTCAGAGAAGAATTCCAGCCATTTCAAAGCGCCTTCTTTGTTCGGGCCTTTTTCTGCTGCATACCAAGTTACATCGTATTTACCGACAAGAGAATTATTCTTAGCAGCATCTTCTGTAGCTGGGATCGGGAAGTAACCAAATTTCACATCTGGATTTGCTGCCGCGATCGTAGGAGCATCCCAAGTTCCGTCAGCAATCATAGCTGCTTTTCCTGTTGCGAAAAACGAAGGTGCTGTTGCATAGTCGATACCCAAGAAACCGTCGATGATGTAGTTATCTTGAAGCGTCTTCATTTTCTCCAATACTTCTACAGCCTCAGCATCGTTAAATGCCGAAGTTCCCTTCCAAACGCCCTCAATCCATTGTTGTTGGTTGCCGCCACCCAGAATCTTAGCTTGCAAACCGAACACTGGCAATTTCAATGGCCATACGTCTTTACCAGCCACTACGATTGGAACAATACTCTTAGCTTTCAATGTATCTAGAACACTAATGAACTCCGTCCAAGTTGTAGGTACAGCCAGACCGTTTTGTTCAAAAATTTCTTTATTATAGAAGAATCCTGACATTGCTACTTTACCGGTTGGGATTGCATACACTTTATCTTTATAAGTGCCGGCTTTAGCAATATCATTCGCATTGTAGTTTTTAACGAAAGCTTCGTTGCTCAGATCAGCAATCAGTCCGGAATCAATCCATTGTTGCCAGTCTGGCACTTTCGCACCTGGTGTCCAATCTTTCGGGGACAATCTCATACCGGATAGATCGGCAAGAACATCTACGTCACCAGCTGTAATTCTTGCTCTTTGTGCTTGTTTGAATTCATCATCCGGACCCGTGGTTGTGTACTCCACTTTGTATTCCGGATATTTTTCTTCAAACTTTTTATTGATTTCTGTAATCACCTTGTTAATATTCTCTTGTTTCCAGTGTAAGATCTTAATCACTTTCTTATCACCAGATGCAGGCTTGTTTGTTCCGCTGCCCGGAGTAGCCTCACCATTCGCGTTGTTATTGCTGTTTCCACATGCTGCTAATGAGAGCACTAGCGCTGAGCTCAACAATACCGCAGAAAGCTTCTTTACCATTTTGTTACCCCCCAGATAATTTGTTATGACCCTTTAACGAAACCACATGCTAATTTCTGAAAATCACGAAACAGTAAGGACGATATCACAGAAAGCGGTTTCGGTGTTTTTATTATTGCATCGTTATTTGTCTTTGTAAAGTCTTTTTTCTTTGTTCATTTTTGAACGTTTTTTGAACCGATTATTCAAAAAAACCTTTAAAACCAAGCATAATCCTAGTTTAAGAGCAATATTCCATTGACTATAATCTTATTGAACTATAAAATAAGTAACGAAACTATTTCGTAAATCATAAATTCAAGTCATAAAAAATAGCCTTGAGTAGATTTTAAACATATATTACGGAACATTTTTCACTATAAGGGGGACTTAATTTGGCCTACAGCATCAAAGATATAGCGAAAATTGCTGGAGTTTCTGTTTCGACAGTATCCAAAATCATTAATAACTACAGTGATATTTCGGAAGATACCAAGACAAGGGTTCAACAAATTATAAAAGAAACTGGATATACCCCCTCCAATTCAGCTAAAACATTGGCTACGAAATCGTCTAATCTAATCGGAGTGATCTTTGCCGGAATGCTGAATGTCGACTTTACTCACCCTTTTTTCATCGAGGTGCTAAATTCATTTAAAAAACAAATGGGACTACTAGGTTACGACCTTATCTTTTTTTCCAATGAAAAATTCCAAAGTGGCGATACTAACGATTATCTTGCCCGTTGCCAGCATTTTAATGTAGATGGGTGTGTGCTTCTATCCGGACAGGAGCTAGAAACCTCTATCAGCGAACTAGACAACAGTGCAATTCCATGTATCGGCGTAGATTTAAAACTAACCGGTGACAACTCTGGTTTTATCATGTCGGATAATTTCAAAATGTCCTCCAAAGTGGTGGAACACTTTTACTTACTGGGCTATCGAGAGCTTGGCTACATCGGCAGCTCCTCAGATTCAGACATCTCCAATATGCGCGAAAGTGGTTATCGCAAAGCTCTTGAAGATTTAGGACTGCCTATTAACGAGAGCTGGTTCTTAAACGGAAGTAACTTCTTTGAGGCCAGCGGGTATGAGACGATGCGTAGAATGATTGAGAATGGAAATTTACCTAGAGCGATCTTCGCGGCGTCCGATCAGCTTGCTATAGGGGCGATGCGCGCCCTTAAAGAGGCTTCTATCGCTGTTCCTGAAACTGTCGCAATTATTGGCTGTGATGATATCGAGGCCTGCAATTATACAACCCCCCTATTGACTACCATCCGCCAAAATAAAGATAAGATCGGTCGCCTAGCAGCTCTAATGCTATATGATCTAATAAACAACCAATCCGGCACGAGTTCTTTCAGCGTGGAGCCAGAGCTTATCATTAGAGAGTCCTGCGGCGCTCCTGAACGGGGGCTAGTGTAGTCTTTCTGTGAGGTAAACGAATAGCAAAAAAAGGGCTGTCCCAAGCAGCATTTTGTGGCTTGGTGACAGCCTCTTTTATGCTCTTAACTTGATGCCCAAATGATTCTATGGGCGCACCTAGTGTTGCTCCGAATGATGCAATAAGTGAAGCACTTATAGAATAATTGGGGAATTACTCCCTAAAAATCAGAGATTTCTGTTCATCGTACTTATAATTAGGGAAAACTTCCCTGAATTTCGGCCTATTCGGTAACTAATGGAGGAATCACCCTAATTATTAGGGAGAAATTCCTTGATTTCATTCATTTAGAGCAAATATCGGCTATTTTCAGGGAGTTTTTCCCTAATTAGTTTAAATCCACTCTGTGCATTGCACAAACACAGAATGCATATCGCTCACCGCCCATAGTCCAGCGTCACAGATACCCCAAATCAGCTACTGCTAGCCGTACGAAAATCACACATAACAGTCACCCGCCAACCACCCCAATAGCATGGAACACTACTCATAACATAGAGCACTACTCATAGCTTAGAATACTACGCGTAGCATATAGTCATAGGGCACAATAAAATCCATTACTTGTCCTAATCCATAAAAAAGAAGCTGCCTCAAGTAGAATTCTCTACTTTTGAGACAGCTTCTTTTATTATAAAGATTATAATAGCACGAATCTTATAGGTCGAAGTACAGGGCATATTCATGTGGATGAACACGAATCGCTACCTCTTGTGCTTCAGAACGTTTCAGAGCAATATAGTTATCGATGAAGTCCTTAGTAAATACGTCGCCTTCTGTTAGGAACTCGTAATCAGCTTCCAAAGAATCAAGCGCTTCGCTCAGGCTGCCTGGAACGCTGCGAATTTTTTCTTTATCTGCATCAGACAATTCATAGATGTTCTTATCCAGAGGACCATAACCCAGTTCCTGCGGGTTAATCTTGTTCTTAATTCCGTCTAGGCCCGCCATCAGCATTGCGGAGAATGCCAAGTAAGGGTTAGCTGTGGAATCCGGTGTGCGGAATTCGATACGACAGCCTTTTGGTGTCACAGCTGCTACTGGGATACGAACTGCTGCAGAACGATTTCCTTTGGAGTAAACCAAGTTAACCGGTGCTTCATAGCCAGGAACCAGACGTTTAAAGGAGTTGGTGCTTGGGTTAGTCAAAGCGATCAATGCTGGTGCATGGTACAAAATACCACCGATATAATGAAGAGCCATTTCGCTCAAGTTAGCATAAGCGCCTTTTTCGTAGAACAAAGGAGTGTCTCCGTCAAAGATGGATTGATGCACGTGCATTCCGCTACCGTTATCTCCGAACAGCGGTTTTGGCATGAAGGTTGCTACCTTGCCATACTGACGTGCAGTGTTTTGTACAATATATTTATAAGTCATGAGATTATCAGCAGTTTTCTTCAAGGTATCAAAACGGAAGTTAATTTCCGCTTGACCTGCAGTGGCTACTTCATGGTGATGACGTTCAATGCGTAGTCCAACTTCAGCAAGCAGACGGCACATTTCACTGCGGATATCCTGTTGGGAGTCAACTGGTGCTACAGGAACATATCCACCTTTAACGCCAACTTTAAATGCTAAGTTGCCGCCCTCTTCTTTACGACCCGTATTCCAAGCCGCTTCTTCAGAATCTACGAAGAATGAGGATCTGTTCATGCCACTTTCGTAACGAACATCGTCAAAGATAAAGAATTCTGATTCAGGTGCAAAGAATGCAGATGTACCTACTCCGCTTTTTTGCAGGAATTCTTCTGCTTTCACAGCAATACCGCGAGGATCGCGCTCATAACGTTCGCCATCAGGAGTGAAAATGTCGCACATCACGTTCAGCGTTGGATGAGCTGTAAACGGATCTATGAATACACTATTCGGATCAGGCATCATAACCATGTCTGATTCTTCAATACCACGGAAACCTTTGATGGAAGAACCGTCGAATGCTACCCCATTTACAAAAGTTTCATCTTCCACTTCAGAAGCTGGCAGAGAGATGTGGTGGGCACGACCACCTAAATCTACGAATCGAAAATCTACCCACTCGATATTGTTCTCTTTAATTGTTTGCAACACTTTTTCAACCGACATGAATTTTTCCTCCCCCAAGTTCCGAACATTAGGCCGCTCACAGTATGCAAATGTTCTTGTTTTAATTTTTTTTGCTGTCGTAATTATAAATCTCATACCTAACATCGTCAATGCTTATGTCAGGTATTTCTTTCAGCAATGTAAGATATTCTAACGCTTTCGTGAAATCTGTTATTTTCGCATATTTTCATGTCACATTTATTTTATCCAACTCCAAAAAAACCCTCTTTTCCCACTAGGTCGCGGGTTAAGAGGGCTTCCGAGGAAGCTAATAGATTAAATTTTATAGAGCCGAAACCGTTTCTGGCGAAGTAGAAAACTTACGTCCAACAATTGGAGCCAGCTTTTCCAGATCCTTAAGCAGGTTATCAAACTGATCAGGGAATAACGATTGAACACCATCACCTGTCATGGAATTGTCCGGATCTGTGTGCATTTCGATAATTAGCCCATTTGCGCCAGCAGCAACAGAAGCTTTGGCCATAGGCTCAACTAACTCACGACGACCGGTTCCGTGACTTGGGTCAGAGATTACTGGAAGATGGCTTAAGCTTTGTAACACAGGAATAGCCGATAGATCCAGCGTGTTACGAGTGTAGGTCTCAAATGTGCGAATACCGCGCTCACAGAGCATTACATCCTTATTACCGCCTGCCAAAATGTACTCCGCTGCATTGAGCAACTCATCGTAGGTCGCACTGAAGCCGCGTTTTAAAAGAACAGGTCTGCCACAGGTCCCCAGCTTGCGCAGCAAATCAAAGTTCTGCATATTCCGTGTACCCACCTGCAGAATATCCGCATGCTCCGCACAGATATCAACATACTCTGGTGTCATAACCTCTGTAATGGTCAACAGCCCATGACGCTTTCCTGCTTCAGCCATCATAGTCAAACCTTCTACACCTACGCCTTGGAAGCTGTACGGTCCTGTACGGGGCTTAAACGCGCCTCCACGAAGTACCTGAGCACCAGACGCTTTAACAAGCCGGGCGATCTCATCAATCTGCTCTGGAGATTCAACAGCGCAAGGACCGCCCATGATCACCAGGTTTTCTCCACCAATCTTCACACCCTTGATATCAATAATCGTATCCTCAGGATGGAAATCCCGGCTGGCCAGCTTGTAGGATTTGGAGATCTTTACGACGTTCTCTACACCCTTCATTTGCCGTAAATGCTCGGCGAGCTTAGGAGTGACGCCTCCCACTAAACCTATCACCGTGTGATCTGCTCCTCTGGAGAGATGCACCTGCAAACCTTCTTTTTCGATTACAGCAATTATATCTTTAACCTGCTCTTCCGGTGTTTGATTTGATGTAATGACGATCATATTTATAACTCCCTCTCTACACTTAAATTTATAATAATTCCGCTAGATACTATCGCGCTACGACGCGTGTTCGCTTTTAAGCTTTTATGCTTTTAATCACTAAAGTAATTCTACCTCAAAAAACGATTATAGTCAATCTATATTCTAGATTCCTATGTCGGAAGCGTTCTTTCGATAAAAAAGAACACTTAACCTCGACTGACGAAGTTAAGCGCTCTTGTTGCAGCGTTCATAATATATAAGTTCGAGCCTAGCCCATTACATTAAGTAGTACTTGCACTCTTATTCTTAACCGGTGGAAGCAGCTTCGCCATATTCACTGTACGTTTGATCTCCCACGTCTCCGGATTAGCCGAATCATACTGATCTAAATAGTTAATCACTTCTTTGGTGATAGGTGTAGGTGTGGACGCGCCAGAAGTGACGCCAACGATATTCACACCCTCTAGCCATTCTGTTTGGAGTTCAGACACATCAGAAATACGATGGGCAGGAACCCCAGCGATTTCTTCCGACACCTGTGCCAGACGATTAGAGTTGTTGCTTCGCGGATCACCGACAACAATCACCAGATCACATTGCCCCGCTTGTTCCGCCACAGCCTCTTGACGTACCTGGGTAGCCATACATATCTCATTATGCACTTCAGCACCTGGGAAGGTCTCTAGAAGCTTTTTCATAATATGTTTAATATCCCACTGGCTCATAGTAGTCTGATTTGTAATGACGATACGTGAAGAAGGGATGGATAACGTAGCAATCTCATCTTCTTTTTCAATCAGATGCACATGCTCAGGGGCAATACCGACAGCACCCTCCGGTTCCGGATGGCCTTTTTTGCCGATATAAATGACCTCATAACCGTCATCTACTTTTTCCTGAATAAGATCATGTGTCTTCGTGACATCAGGACAGGTGGCGTCGACCGTAGTCAGACCCTTGTCCCTAGCCATCTTACGCACCTCAGGAGAAACCCCGTGTGCAGTGAATATAACGGTCCCACTATCCACTTTATCCAGAATATCCAGACGATTATGTCCGTCCAAAGTAATAATGCCATCATCTTCGAACGAATTCGTGACATGACTGTTATGAACAATCATACCCAGTATATAAATCGGCCGGGGAAGATCGAGATTTTGCGCAGCCTGCCGTGCCATAACCATTGCATCGACAACTCCGTAACAATATCCCCGGGGAGAGATTTTAATGACTTCCATGAGTTCACCAGCTTTCTGCTTTCATTGACCTCTGTAATAGGACACTTCTAAATTATACCCTATTCCAGCGGCGGAGCAAAGAGAAGCGGTAACCAGATGACAAAAGTGGTACCCTCACCTTGGCGTGTAACAACCTCCACAGACCCACCATGCTCGTCAATAATCCACTTAGCAATGGATAAGCCAAGCCCAATCCCTTCCGTAATTCCACGCGATTCATCTGCACGATAGAAACGGTCAAAGATATATGGAACCTCATCTTTATCCATACCAATCCCTGTATCAGTGATCCGAATGCCAATCTGATTCTGATAGAAGAGGGTATCCAAACTCACGATGCCTGAAGGCGTGTACTTAAAGGCATTATCAATAAAAATAAAGAGCATTTGCTGTAGATAATCTTTATTCCCAACTATATATTTACCATTTAAGACTGACATATCACCTGTAACCCACTCGGCTTGACGGGGCAGGAAAGAGGCGCGGCGCGCAATCTCATTCATCATCGGTTCCAGTGCCACGGGCTCTATATCAAAAGTACGTCCAGTATCCGCACGCGCGAGCGAGAGCATATCCGCTACCAAGCGGCTCATACGCTTAGACTCGTCTGCGATATCCTGCACCGATTCAAGCGATAGCTGGCGAATCTCAGCTTCACTCATCTTCCCTTCTCCGGGTTCCATCTCCCAAACCTTTTGCAGCAGATCAATATTTCCGCGAATCGTAGTGAGCGGTGTCCGAAGCTCGTGTGAAGCATCTGAAACGAAACGGCGCTGAGCCGCATACGAATCCTCCAGCTCTGTGTAGAACCCTTCCATACGCCCAAGCATACTGTTAACGGTCTCAATAAGTCTTCCTATCTCGTCTGGCGGCCCATCGTATTCAATACGCGAGCTTAAATCATTCCCCGTCTGAATCCCATTCGCAGCTTCAATTACTTTGCCGATTGGACTCATGGATTTGCGCGCAAGGAACAAGCCGAAGGTAAATGCCGCGATCAGGGTAGCAAAAGAACCTACGAGTAGTATATTTTTTAAACGCTCCAAGAGCTTGTCTTCCGAATTTGACGGTGTTGCCACCTGCAGAAGGGCCACAGGGCTCTTATTCAAGTCATATATCGGTATCTGATAAACCATCAAATGATATCCGCCAAGCGTAGTCTGTTTGAACCCGTGAGCTTTATCAATATCTTCCAGTTTCGGAACATCGAATTGGATATCTAGATAATGCAAGTTCTCGGACTTTTGCAGGTTCTCATTATTATAGATGTAGGTTTGCACCAGAATATTTGCTTCTTCCAGTTTGTTGCCGAAGAAGGGGTTAATGCTCACACTTTGCAACGAACCGTCATACGCCCAGTTGGGATTGAGGTTGGTTACAAGCTGCTCACCCTGTTTTTGTATACGATCCTTCAAGTCCCCATAAGTATTAAAATAAACAAAACCGTAAATTGCGGCTGATAAGGCCAGCAGCATAACGGCCAAAATCCCTGAATACCAAGCAGTCAGCCGCAATCTTATAGACATGTTAGTTGTCACCTCTTAGAATGTAACCGGCACCCCGGATCGTTTGAATGAGGCGTTTACCGCCATGCTCCTCCGTCTTTTGACGTAGCATAGCTATGTATACCTCAAGCACATTAGATTCACCGCTATAATCATAACCCCATATTTTATCCATGATCAGATCCCGTGAAAGCACACGTTTCGGATTCTGCATAAAAAGATGAAGCAGCTCAAACTCCTTCGCTGTTAGCTCCAGTCTTTTACCGGCGCGTGTAACCTCACGTGAATCCACATCCAGCGTAATATCTTCATAAGAAACCGCTTGCTCTCCACCTTCGCTTTGCTCACTCTTACGCCGAAGCAGCGCACGTACACGTGCAAGCAGTTCTTCCAGCGCGAAAGGTTTAACCAGATAATCGTCCGCACCCAGATCAAGCCCTTTTACACGGTGCTCAATTTCATCCTTCGCGGTAAGCATGAGAACAGGAACATTACTGCCCCCTTCCCGCAAACGGCGACATACTTCAAAGCCATCCACCTGAGGCATCATTACATCCAAAATTACCACATCCGGATCACTGCTCAAGATTGCCCGTAATCCATCCGCTCCATTCACCGCTGTTTTCACATCGTAACCTTCAAAAGCTAAACCTCTACGCAGCATAGAAATAATCTTTTCGTCATCATCAATAATTAGAATATTCGGTCGCATCAAGCAGCCCCCATTGTTCAGTTCTTTTTATATATTGTAGCAGTTTACATCACAATTAGACAAAAACGGAAGGGTCGCCCCTTCCGTGTGACTTACCGTCCGGTATTATTGCTGCTGACTTTGTTGTGTAGTCGTTGTATCAAAATCATTTTTGTTGCCGATGGTAACTGAAAGATCCATGGTTTTACCGTCGCGCACAACATTTAATGTTACTTTGTCACCAACTTTTAACGTTTGAATGAAAGTAATCAGATCTTGGTTGGTTGCATACTTCGTTCCATTCGCACCGGTAATGATATCGTAAGGGCGCAGATCAGCGGTATACGCTGGGGATTTATAGATAATATCTGCAACCACAGAACCTTCTTTAATATCCGTACCCATTTGCTTAGCAACCTCATCTGTAATCGTCATAAGAGTTGCACCAATGAAAGGTACTGGCTCTTTCGGAATGGCTTGGTTGGCTTCCAGTTTATCTACGACTTCTTTAATCGTATTCACAGCGATTGCGAAACCAATACCTTGAGAATCCGTGCTGACGGCTACGTTCATCCCGATTACCTGTCCATTCATGTTGAGCAACGGCCCACCTGAGTTACCCGGGTTGATAGAAGCGTCGGTTTGCAGTAGGTTTTTGTAATTACGAGTTCCACTGCCATCTTCTTCGTTAATATCAATACTGCGTCCTTTTGCACTAAGCACACCGGAAGTTACAGTATGGTCGAAGCCTTGTGGGTTACCGATAGCAACCACTTCTGAACCTACCTTTATGCTATCCGAATCTCCAAGTGCTACGGTAGGGAAATCACTATCTCCTTCAATTTTAAGCACAGCCAAATCCAGATCTTTGCTAGAGCCTAACAGCTTAGCTTCATAAGGCTTGGTTACGCCATCCACAGTGACTTGGATTACATCGGCATTGTCAATTACGTGCTGGTTGGTCAAAATATAACCGGATTTCTCATAAATGAAGCCTGTTCCAATTCCATAAGGGATAAGCTGTGATGAAGAATTCGATCCTGATTTGGAATCCTGTTCATTTTGTGAAGAACCATTTCCACTGTATTGATCCCCGAAGAAAAATTGTGAGAAGGGATCACTCAGATTCGGACTGGATGAGCTTCCATTACGCGAATTAGATTTCACTAATGTCTCAATCTTAACGACTGCTGGTCCTACCGCATCAACAACGCCTGTCACATCACGAGATCCAGTCACCAAGGATGTAGTAGAAGTAGAAGGTGTAACACCTGCACTCTCGCCCGTTGTCTTCGCCGTTCCATTCGTTCCCGAGCTAGCAACCGTTGTAGCTGTATCTCCCGTAAACCAGTTACCTCTATCGGCCATATACATTGAACCCGAGAGAACGACCATACCGGCTAAGAACGATACCAGCACTGTTTTTAACGAGCTTTTTGGTTTTTTATTATATTGCCAGCCGCCGCCACCTTCAGAACCGCCACCGCCATTCCCTCCGCGTCCACCACCATTGCCATCATAGCCAGTGGTGCGAAGCGATGTATTATATGGTAATGGCTTTACAGGCTGTGGAGGTGTAACCTCGACCCGTTCTGGCTCCATGCGATTGTAGTGCTGCGCGCCTCCGTCAGCGTTATCCTCATCTTTGTTCAAAGATTTAAAAGGTCCGTAAGAATAGTAGTATGATGAGGAGCCTGTTTCAGATGTAGTATTATTATTGCTGCTATTGTTATTATTGTCCCATTCCCGATCTGGTGCTGGTCCATTGTCGCGATTGAAGTTGTTTTTGTTATCGTCCATGTTTATCTTTCCTCCTGCTTCCTGTCGCCGTGACAAGGATTAATTTGTTTTCATGTTCTTATTTTGTACTTTAAACCTTAAGGTCACATTAAAAACAATTTAAGCGCAGATAAAAGATATAGGCAAATGGGAGGAGATTAGGCAGGAAAGTAAAAAAAGAAGCTCGGGCGCGCAAAACGTCGCGGTCCGAGCTTCTAAAACCATTTCAAATAGTAATGCACCTTAGTCTACAAGTCCTACCCCTGAGCCCAGCCCTTCCGATGAGCGTAAATAGCCAACTGGGTACGGTCATCAAGCTCGCATTTCATCAAAAGATTGCTGACATGCGTCTTCACTGTCTTGATGCTGATATGCAGCTCCTCACCGATATCCTTATTGGTCTTGCCCTCAGCTATAAGCAGCAGGACCTCCTTCTCACGCTCCGTTAAACCGGAGGAATCACCTTGCACGGTGCGCTGGCGAATACCACGGGTCAGCGCCTGTGACACATCCCCCGTCATGACTGGCATGCCGCGGTAAGCCCCTTGCAATGCGTAGATTAACTCTTCTGCCGACACTGTTTTGAGCACGTAGCTGACTGCACCAGCCTCTATAGCATCTACAACAAGATCATCCTCCAGGAAGCTGGTGAGGATCACGATTTTGAGACCAGGAAATTCAGCCAGCACTGCTCTTGTGGTCTCGGCACCATTCATCACAGGCATCATCAAATCCATCAGTACGAGGTCAGGCAGACCTTCATGTCCACCAGCACGCAGCATCTCCAGCGCCTCTTGTCCATTCGCCGCCTCACCGATGACCTCGAATGTAGGCTCCAGCATTAGATAAGTTTTGAGGCCCATCCGTACCATATCATGATCATCTACGAGCAACACTTTTATGACACTCATGCTCTACTCCTCCTCGTCCTGTGTATCTGTTCCTAACGATCTATTCTGCTCTAATTCTGGATTTCCTTGAACAAACTTAGGAATATGTACACGGATCGTCGTTCCCGCACCCTTGCGGCTAATAATCTCCACTTGCCCGCCCAGTTTCTCCGCGCGTTCGCGCATGGTGGTTAGACCGTAGGAGCCTTGTTTTTGCTGCACATGTTCAAAACCTTGACCGTCATCACTAATACTCAGCACAACTTGTCTTGATCCTTCACGAAGAGATAGACTAACCAGTCTAGCCCCGGCATGCTTCACAATATTCGCCATCGCCTCTTGAATAATCAGGAACAGCTGATGTTCGATTGCTTCCGATAACTCGCCCTGAAGTTCGAGCTCCTTCATTCCTTTTAAGCCATTCTGGCGGCAATAATCGGGAAACCATTTTTCCAGCGCCTCGAACAGATTTCGACCTTCCAGCTCCACCGGACGCAGTTGTGCAATTAGTGCTCTCATTTGTTTTTGTGCCATCTGAGACATTGTAATCAACTGGTCCATGACCATTTGACCTTGAGCTTCATTGACCTTCAGCACTTTAGGCAGCGAAGAAGCCGACATATGGATGGCAAAAAGCTGTTGGCTCACCGTATCATGCAGATCCCGGGCCATACGTCTTCTTTCCTCCAACACCGCACTCTCCGCTGCCTGTTCCTTCTCAATAACCTCTTGTTCACCCAATCGCTGTAGAAGCTGCATCTTATTCTCGACCGTATCCATCATAACATTAAACTCGTGATACACTCGGGCAAAAGACTGATCGTCACTTTCTGGCATCCGTACGGACAGATTTCCTTTGGCGACCTGCAGCATATTCAGATCCAGATGATCAATCCGGCGCTGAATCCGCTGGCCTGCCATATAGCCGATAACTACAGTGAACAAAACAATCCCGAGACATAAGTACAGCCACATCCGATAATCCTTCACTTCGATATAGCCAAGGCAAGTGCCTGCATACATCAATCCAGCGCTTACCGCTCCAGTGAGCAAAAAGTAAAACAACAGCAACCATTTGGTATTACTGAAGATTGTCCCCATCTAACCCACCGTTTTAACTTTAATGTCACCTATAAATGCACTTACATTTATACGGACTTTTTTGCCTGCTTCTTTATAATAAGGAGTCTTGCACTGTACACTGCTCATAAACCCACTGCGAGACTGATCCAGAACTTCCATATCCCCGATAAAAGAACTGCTGTTCACCGAGATGCCAAGATCCATATCATTCGGAATGTAGACTTTAATGTCGCCTATAAAAGCGGAAATATTAATCCTCGTTTCGCCGTAAGCAATCTGTGCGTTCGTCAGATCCAGTACGGTATCGCCGATAAACTGCGAGATATTCGTGTTCTTCAGTTGGAAATGCTCGCGCCCCATGTGGACATCTCCGATAAAAGCAGAACGATTGGTCGATTCCTTTTGATTATTTGATTCATGGAATTCCTCATGCCATTTACCATGTCTATGAGCATGACGCTCATGACGTTCCTGACGTCTGCGCTCGTGTCGTTCCTGCTTCTCTTGCCAACGTGCTTCAGCACTGGACTTGTAAGATCCTGTTTCGTCCTCATCATCTTCTTCATCTTTTTGAAGGTAGTCCTTCCAGTCGCGTTGACCAGAAGCCTTGCCGAATTTTTGCTCAAATTGTTCATCAAGTGTGGAATCCAGTGGTTTGGGCGGCTCCACATCTAGTGAGCTTTTTCCTGAAGGAAAGTGGTCTGGTGGTGACGGTGGAGCTGATGGCACAGGTGGTACTGAACCGCGTGGTTTAAAAATCACATAAAGTCCGCCGCCGATCAACATAACTGGAATGAACATTTTGAAAAAATCCCCGGCCGAAATATCGAACCAATCTAAATTCCGTCCAAGGAAAAACACTCCGATCGCCAGAAAGAAAAATCCGCCGATAGGTGAAGAACCTTTGGATTGCCCATCCCCTGTACCTAAAAGCCGGTTCATTCCCATTAGGATCAAAATTACCGGCCAATAATTCGAAATCAGGTAACCTAAGCTGAAATCAGTGTAACCTAATTGTCTCAGTAGAAACATAGCTCCAATCCCTATCAGGATCAGGCCGCCTAAAACTTGGCTGGTGAACCTTCTTTTCATCATTCATTTCCCCTTTAAAGTAGTGGAACGCTCTCTTCTTCAATCTTATAGCCTTAGTCTACAGGAATGAAGTGCTGAGAAACAGCGGCGAGAGAAGGAACTTCCCCTCAGTCTCTAGACTGAGATGAATGGGATAAAATTCTATTTACTTCATTATATATGAAAAAAGACTGTCCCTCAGTAATTAACTGAATTGGACAGTCTCTTTTTTTCAGCAGTCTTCTGCTTCAGTCAGCGCATTATTGTTGCGGTTTCTGAGCTGGTTTAGAAGTATTTCCACTTTGCTTAGTAGCGCCGTCATTCTCAACAGCAAACTCAGCATTGTATTTTTCATTTGGTGTTTTGTAATTTTCTTGTACTTTAGATTTCTTGTTATTGGCCACGGAATTCACCCCCTTTTCTCTTATGCAGCATAGAATATGCTTACTAAGAGAACATCTCGGAAGAGGCAATTGCTTTGCCCCAGTCCGTATTATGGCAAGGTGATGTCACTATTATGCATGACCAAGTGAAAATAAGTTCAATCCCTTTAAATGGATTCTTCGAGCAGGGATTGCGGTACTGCTTTATAAGTCTCAATCGCTTGGCTCAGCTTCTTCAGCATGACTTCCGTACAAGTCCCGTTACCACGCTTAATAAGTTGAACTACAACTGATTTTTTGCCCCATTCCTTATACACCTGTTTCGTAGTAGCAAAATACAGATCAATCTTCCGCCCTTTAATAGCCGAGCCGGTATCAGCAACTATGGCGTATCCATAGCCCGGTATATAAAGAATACTTCCCAGCGGCAAAACCTTAGGGTCCGCAGCAATGGTTGAGACTGTATTTTTATCTCTGCGCACTTTTACCCCTGAATAGGTAATTCCATATTCGGGATGCTTAGATGTTTTACCTGTAGATTCATAACCCGCAGTATAACCAGTCGCCATCACTTTCATCGAAGTAATAATCTGGTCTTCCGCAGGTGCGGCTACAGGAATAGAATTTGGTAACTGTTTTGAAGATCCGCTGCCACCGTTTGTTTTAGTGGTTGGAGCTTTGGTGCTCTGCGGTGCCTTCGTCGCTGCTGGTTTATTTTTTGTTGTTGCAGGTAATATAGGTGCGACGGAATGCGCCTCGTTTGACATTAGTGTGGCGCGGCCAGTCGCAAGAATGACCTTATCATCTGTGGTTCTCATAAACACAGAATTAGCCTTGGTATATTGCAACTCGTTCGATAGCGTTTTGTTAATACCCGTGTGCTGTAAAGTGTCTCCTGTCCCAATGGCCCCTACTGCCTGTTGCTTAGATTCTGGAATGATTCCAGCAGCGGTCAATAGCAAAACGATGGTGACAAAAAGACACCAAAACCTCTGAAATATGCCCATTTTGTTCATGTGATAAACCTCCCCCTTATTAGCGAAGGTTTCCCGATTCACAAAATTTTATACATGAAGATCAGAAGTTGATCCTCACGGGCATATAACAGAGGTCTTATTTAGACGTAATTTTGGTGTTGTTAATTACAAAAAATTAGGAGATCACACGATCAGCAATTTCCTGAGACAAGAGCTCAATCACTTCTTGAAGCGGCTTAGCTCCAATGTCGCCTTCCCCGCGTTTACGGATGGAGACCGTCTGAGCGTTCATCTCATTCTCGCCAACTACGAACATGTACGGCAGTTTCTCAAGCTGAGCTTCGCGAATCTTATAACCCAGCTTCTCATTGCGGAGATCTGCTTCAGCAGAGATACCACGGCGACGCAGCTTGTCTGTAACTTCCTTGGCATAATCGTCGAACGCTGTCGATACAGGAATTACTTTAACCTGTTGTGGAGATAACCAAAGCGGCAGCGAGCCCGCAAAGTTCTCTAACAGGAAGGCAACGAAACGTTCCATTGTACCCAAGATTCCGCGGTGCAGAACGACTGGACGGTGTTTTTGACCATCATCGCCGATATATTCCAGTTCAAAACGTTCAGGCAGCAAGAAGTCGATTTGTACAGTAGACAGAGTCTCTTCTTTACCTAATACAGTTTTAATTTGCACATCAAGTTTAGGACCATAGAATGCAGCTTCGCCTTCTGCTTCGTAGAACGGCAGTCCAGCTTCCTCTACAACCTCACGCAACATCCGCTGTGCAGTTTCCCACATTTCGTCATTTGCATAATATTTCTCAGTATCTTTAGGATCACGATAGGACAACCGGAAACGGTAGTCATTAATACCAAAGTCACTGTATACCTGTTTAATCAATTCGATTACACGAATGAACTCGCCTTTAATTTGATCCAGACGGCAGAAAATATGGGAGTCATTAAGAGTCATCGAACGCACACGGTGTAAGCCAGTCAATGCGCCTGACATTTCATAACGGTGCTGGATACCAAGCTCAGCAATGCGGATCGGCAGATCGCGGTAGCTGTGCATCGAGCTCTTATAAATCATCATGTGATGCGGGCAGTTCATTGGACGAAGAACAAATTCTTCATTGTCGATAGTCATCTTAGGGAACATGTCCTCTTGATAGTGCTCCCAGTGTCCTGAAGTTTTGTACAGCTCAACATTACCCAGAACTGGTGTGTACACATGCTGATAGCCAAGACTTGCTTCCAGATCTACGATATAACGCTCCAGAATACTGCGCAATTTGGCACCCTTAGGCAACCAGATTGGCAAGCCTTGTCCTACCAATTGATTAAATGTAAAGATTTCAAGCTCTTTACCAAGCTTCCGGTGATCGCGTTTCTTCGCTTCTTCAAGCAGACGAAGATGCTCATCAAGCTGAGCTTTTTTAATCCAAGCTGTGCCGTATACGCGTTGAAGCATCTTATTCTTGCTGTCGCCGCGCCAGTAAGCACCGGCTACATTCATCAATTTAAAGACTTTGATCTTGGCAGTCGACGGCACATGCGGTCCACGGCATAGGTCGAAGAATTCACCTTGTTCATAGATAGAAATCACGCTATCTTCAGGCAATGCCTCGATCAATTCCAGCTTGTAAGGATCACCTAGCTCACCAAAAATTTCAAGGGCTTCCTTGCGGCTAACTTCTTTGCGCACGATCGGCAGGTTCTCCGAAATTATGCGGTCCATTTCCTTTTCGATTTTGAGCAAATCTTCAGGATTTAGAGGATGTTCCAGATCCATATCGTAATAGAAGCCATCTTCAATGACCGGACCTACACCAAGCTTAACTTCTTTTGTTCCGAACAAACGTCTAACCGCTTGAGCCATCAAGTGAGCTGTACTGTGGCGCATAACCTCCAGACCTTCAGGTGAATCCAAAGTTACGATCTCTACCAGTGCGCCCTCTTCAAGGGGAGTAGATAAATCTACCACGATACCGTTCAATTTCCCCGCTGCTGCATTTTTGCGCAGGCCACTGCTAATAGAAGCTGCTACATCATCAATACTGCTACCCTCTGCGTATTCACGGACAGAACCGTCCGGAAGCTTAATACTTACTGACATTGCTAATTCCTCCTTCATATAATTAAGCCTAACGGCCCTTTAACCTTTGCGGAACAATAACATCCACGCACACAAAAAAACGCCCGTCCCGCAAAGGGACGAGCGATTACACCCGTGGTTCCACCCAAATTCGATTCTCTCTAGCCTCCCTTGAAACCTCAAGCGGAGCAAAGATAGAATCCTTCGTAAGCATGGAGTAACGACCATGAACCGGCAGCTCTTACTATCCCATTGCAGGGAATTCAAAACCGCAGCTACAAAGGGGTAAATCGAAAGCAGGATGCCGGAGGAAATTTCAGCCTAAGTTTCCTCTCTCTGAACGGTCCAGAACAATCAACTCATATCTTCGTCAATGCTGTTAACGTGAATTATGGAGTAATTATAAATCTGTCCTCTCTGACAGTCAAGTCAGAAAAGGGTCCAAAATGATAGAAGCTCAGGCAGAAGACACACATAAGGACTGTTCTGGCAGCCAATACATGGATGCCGAAACAGCCCTTCTATGGTTATTCTTCTCGCCGTTTTTTTTCAGGTAAGCGGCCTGCACGTTTCAAAGACTCACGCAACAAGTATTCGATATGTCCGTTTACGCTGCGAAATTCCTCTCCCGCCCATCGTTCCAGCGCCTCATGCAAATCCGGATCAATCCGCAGTGGAAAGCTTTTCTTGGCCGCCATGATGCACCGCCTTAGTACAACGAGCCGGCGTTAATGACCGGACTCGCTCCGCGCTCCGACACGATCGCAACCATCAGATTATTAATCATCGCCGCTTTGCGTTCCTCATCAAGCTCAACTACGCCACTCTCTTTAAGCTGTTTAATCGCCATATCAACCATACCCACGGCGCCTTCAACAATGATTTGACGAGCGGACAGAATTGCAGATGCTTGCTGACGTTGCAACATTGTACTGGCAATCTCTGTGGAATAAGCCAAGTGTGTGAGCCGCGCTTCAATGACTTCTACACCAGATATCGACAAACGTTCTTGCAGCTCGGTTGCCAATTCTTTAGCAATCTCATCTGCATTGGCCCGCAGGGACATGCCCGATTCATTGAAGTTATCATACGGGTATTTACTGGCCACATGACGCAGCGCTGTTTCACTTTGAATTTCCACAAACGCCATATATTTATCTACATCAAAAAGCGCTTTTGCAGAGTTAATTACCTTAAATACGATAACTGCAGCAATTTCAATCGGATTACCTTCCACATCATTAACCTTCAGCTTGACACTGTTAAAGTTACGTACGCGGAGGGAAACCGTCTTGCGCAAACTAAATGGAATGACTGCAAACAAGCCACTTGTCACGATAGTCCCTACATATTGCCCGAAAAAGGTAACTACGACCGACTTATTGGGCTGCACAACCGTAACACTTGTACATAATACCCCAGCTACAACGAACAGAATGACTGGCACTGCGACATACTCTTGAACCGCACCATAAATTCCCCCAGCTAAACAAACTGCAATTAAGGCGAGAACCCAAAATCCACTGACAGGACGAAGCGTTTTCTCTTTCATAAAAGCACCCCCACTAGATATTCTTTTGATATGATTATGATATCACTTTTGGATAATAATGTGAATGGATAAAAAGAAATAAAAAATGAATTTATGTTCACATTTATATAAAGTTTCGTTTAAAAAGGCGTACTCCACACCAACCTTAGTTTGTGTAGTTAACCTTAGTTCATAATGTTCGTATACCTCAGCTCTATGGACACTAATGCTCTTATACGCCACATTTTCCGATATCCCCCATGCTATCGGACCACACAGTCGCTATTGCACTAAAAACCAGCCTATATGAAGCTTTTTTCAAGGAATAGCGTCGCTGGGGTCCGAATCCCGACTCAAAAGGCGCTGAGTCTGAGAATAAGGTCCACTGGGTCCGTACGCCCAGCGGATGATATAACAAGCGAAGATTCAGTTGTGTTCTGCAATGAGGCTTGCAAATGATCGTAATCCTAATCTTACAAAAAAACGCTTGATGCTCATTAATCCACTGAAGGATTAACAAGCATCAAGCGTTGATTAATTAATATATATTAGTTCTGCATTACAAAATCATTATCAATCTTCGCATTAGGATCATCGAACACCCGCAGAATATCATAACGTGTATTCCGCTGCGCTGGAACTTTGCCTGCTTCGCGAATCAGCTGAGTGATCGACTCGATGTTTACCTTGTAAGTCGCACCCGCCGAAGATACTACGTTCTCTTCAATCATTGTGCTGCCGAAATCGTTGCAGCCATATTGCAGGGAGAGCTTGCCGACCTCTGGCCCCATAGTGACCCAAGAAGATTGGAAGTTCTTAATATTATCCAGCACAAGGCGGCTGATCGCTACCGTCTTCAGATATTCCTCAGGCGTTTGTCTGTCCAGCTTCAGGTTGGTATTGTCCGGCTGGAATGTCCATGAGATAAAGGCCAAGAAACCTTCAGAATCATATTTGTTGGCAATACACTCATCCTGAGCCTCACGTACACGTAGTAAGTGCAAAGCTCGTTCTTCCATACTTTCTCCAAGCCCAATCACCATTGTCGCTGTGGTATTCATACCCACTTTATGTGCCGTCTGCATTACATCCATCCACTCGCGCCACGAGCCTTTTAGCCGGCTGATTTTGCGGCGTGTACGGTCATCAAGAATTTCTGCGCCTCCGCCTGGCAAGGAATCCAGACCCGCAGCATGAATTTCACGAACCACTTGTTCCAGCGGTAATCCTGACACTTCCTTCATCTTCATAATCTCCGCAGGAGAGAAGGAGTGCATTGTAATCTCAGGGAAACGTTGCTTAATTCCGCGCAGTATATCTGTATAGTAGCTAAATGGAAGGTTAGGATTAGTTCCACCTTGCATAAGAATTTCTGTACCATTAACAGCAATCGTTTCAGCAATTTTTTGATAAATCGCCTCATCTGGCAACACATAGCCTTCATCCGAGCCTGGTCTGCGGTAAAAAGCGCAAAAACGGCAGTACACATCACATACATTCGTATAGTTAATATTACGGCCAATTACAAATGTAGCTAATGGGTCCGGATGCCAGCGTTCCATAATAGTGTTTGCAGCAGCACCCATTTTCTCAATTTCGTTGCTCTCGAATAGTCGGATGGTATCTTCCAATTGGAGACGGTCACCCCGCAGGGCTTTATCCAAAATAAGATCTATCGCACTCATCGTTCGCATCCTCCTTTTAAACCCTTAGGGATATGGTAGATTCACAAAATCACAAGAAAAATAACGTTGTCGTCCTTTAGAGATAACAACCGTTTCTCATAGTAACATAAGGATAAAGTAAGTATGTAACTTATACCTTATATTTTAATAAATGAACAGTTCATTTCCTCATCGTATCACAATCTGAACAGCTTGAAAAACTTTTTACTTTCTCAGCAAGATACCATCCAGCAGAAAGAGTCCTTACATTGCTGCTTGCACCCGGTGAATCAAAATTCCTTGAGTCTGTCGGACACAGATGACGTTATTAGTTAGTATTTAGCCTTTGGAGCATAGTTATGGACTCCAGCGACGCTATTCCTTGACAAAAGACTCATGAAGGCTGGTTTTTTAGCGCAATAGCTGCTGTGGAGTCCGTTAACATTCCAAATGTGTAATAATGCTGTGTCTAAGGTCATCTGTGTCCAATAACGAAAAGGCCAAAAAGAAGAGCTATCCCAGCAGCCAATTCCCGGCTTATGAGACAGCTCTATTTCATCCTCCGTCTAACACCAGCTCTAAATCAACGGTGAGATAGATCCTCGATATTTTCCAGCAATTCAGTGCCGATCCGGGTTGCCGTTACTTTTACTTCGTTTCGATTTCAGCCCGCGCAGCCTCCAAAGCATGACCAAGATCAGCAATTAGATCCTCCGCATGTTCAATGCCGACCGAGAAGCGCAGCAATCGATCATCTACACCCACCGCATTCCGAATCTCCACAGGAATGTCCGCATGCGTCTGTACTGCAGGATAGGTCATTAGCGATTCAACCCCGCCGAGGCTCTCCGCGAAGGCAATAAGCCGGATATGACGAAGCAGAGGCTCTACGTATCTGGCATCTTTTAATTTGAAAGAAAAAATTCCGGTATTGCCCGAGGACTGGCGATTCTGGATTTCATATCCCGGATGATCCGGCAGGCCTGGATGAAACACTTCCGCAATCGCCGGATGCTCTTGCAGATAGCGGGCAATTGCTAATGCATTACTCTCGTGCCGTTCCATACGCAGGGCCAGTGTCTTCATGCCTCTCATCAGCTGATAACTGTCTGTTGGCCCAAGCACAGCGCCAATAGAGTTATGTAGAATCGCTATTTCAGCGGATAATTCAGCTCCTTTAGATACAATAAGACCAGCAAGTACATCATTGTGTCCGCCCAAATATTTGGTAGCACTATGGACTACAATGTCCGCACCTAATTCCAGAGGACGCTGGAAAAATGGAGTCAGCAGTGTATTGTCTACAATTGTGAGCAGCCCATGATGGCGGGCCCAAGTAGCAACGGCTGCAATATCCGTAACCATCATCAAAGGATTCGTTGGCGTTTCAATAAATATTGCCTTCGTATTTGGAAGACGTGAAGCCTCAAGCGCATCCAAATCATTCGTATCTACATAGGAAGCAGTGATTCCAAACTTGGACATAATTCGTTCCAACAAACGATAGGTCCCGCCGTAAAGATCCAGCGAAACGATCAAGTGATCGCCTTGCCCAAACAGGGTAAATATGGTTTGAATAGCTGCCATCCCAGAACTACAGGCAAAACCTGCATCACCAGACTCCAATTCCGCAGCCGCGTTCTCCAGTACGGAACGGGTTGGACTTTTGGTACGGCTATAATCGAAACCTGTGCTCTGCCCAAGCTTCGGGTGACGGAATGCCGTAGCATTATAGATAGGAAAATTAATGGCTCCGGTAGCCGGATCTTCTTGTGAACCTATTTGTGCCAGTCTGCTTTCAATCCTAAGTTTGTCGTCCATGATAAATGCCTCCTAAATTGTAATGTAGCGCTGATCTTAATAAACAATCGGGTCGATATCGTAAGGTGTCTCTTGATATACATAGTAATTGAGCCAATTAGAGAATAATAAGTTGGCATGTGCACGCCACACTGCAGGAGGTGTTCTTTCTGGATCATCTTTAGGGAAATAGTGTTTCGGCAAGGCCATCTCCATGCCTCTCTCCAAATCACGATCATATTCCCATTTCAAGGATAACGGATCGTATTCGGAATGTCCGGTCACAAATATTTGTTTGCCGTCGGTCGTAGCTACTAGATACATACCAGCTTCTTCGGATTCCGCCAGAATCTGCAGATCTGGATTGCTCTCAATATCTTCGCGGGAGACATCGGTATGACGGGAATGCGGTACATGGAATACCTCGTCAAAGCCGCGCAGCAATTTAATGTTATTTTGATTAATCGTATGGGAGAATACTCCAAAACATTTTTCAGGCAAAGCCACTTTACGAACACCAAAATGATGATACAACCCTGCCTGTGCCGCCCAACAGATATGCATGGTCGAAGTCACATTATCCTTGCTCCATTCAAAAATCTCTTTTAGCTCTTCCCAATAGGATACTTCCTCAAACTCCATTTGCTCTACAGGTGCTCCTGTAACAATAAGACCATCCAAACGGCGGTGGCTGATCTCGTCGAAAGTTTTGTAAAAGCTTCTCAAATGCTCAGCAGAAGTATTCTTAGAAGTATGTGAGCGTGGGTGCAGCAAGGTAACGTCAACTTGTAGCGGTGAATTTCCTATTAAACGCAGCAATTGAGTCTCCGTCGTTTCTTTAGTCGGCATGAGATTCAGAATAGCAATCCTTAGTGGACGGATATCCTGATGGAAAGCCAAACTATCATCCATCACAAAAATATTTTCACCGGATAGTATTTCTTTTGCTGGTAAACTGTCGGGAATTTTAATTGGCATTGTCTTTCCACTCCTTAACTGTATTTAGGTTATGTTGTCAAATCGCGGCTATCTGAACAATAAAAAGACCTTTCTCGGAAAACGAGAAAGGTCATATCTACTGTCATATGCGCCTCTCTCATCTGCCAGAAACTTTTGGACGGGGTTTAGTCGTCAACAAAGTTCCGCAAGAATTAGCACCGTGCGTTCACACGCCGGTTGCCGGGTTTCATAGGGCTAGTCCCTCCACCTGCTCTTGATAAGATTTAGCTGTATTCAATTAAATTTCTTTAAAATTTACTTTAAATCATGAACCTCCTTTTCGTCAAGTCCATACAATGCTGAAGTAGCCTCAAAGTAACAATAAATTTGCTTGAAAGAGGCATACTCCGTTGTTATACTAGACAAGTATTTCATACCTGAACGAAAAGAAGAGGTGAGAAGAAGAATGGAAGGCGACCCGAGCTCGCAATTAAGTGTACAGAATGAGCAACCACACAGGATAATCATCAGCTTGCCGGCGGCGGGAGCAGTTCTTCTTCATGCCCTCGAATCGTCATTCGGCCTCTTGTATTGATTGTAACGCCGGCCAAGCTGATTTTTTTCTCTGTGCTTAATTAGCAGTCCCTGGTGAAGACCCGGGGATAGAAGGAGTGGAATCAGATGAAAATCCGGCTGGTGAATGCAGGGGTTTTTACACCTATTGATGAAATTGATGAAACATTGACACCCCCAACAGAAGGGTTCTATTGGATTGATGCAGATGTGGAGGATTTGGAGCTGCTTCAGCCCCTGTTCAACCTGCATGATCTCGCTGTTGAGGATTGCCTTAGTGAAGAGGATCAACGTCCAAAGATCGAAATATACGAAAGTCATTACTTTATTGTTGTAAACAGCATCCGCTTTGATGATGAGGAGATCTTCCTGCGGGCGCTCAATATATTCTTGGGCAGACATTATATTATTACTGTAACGAAACAAAAGATTCACGAGCTACGCGTCCTGAAGCCCATGTTATGGGAACAAGAGGTTAGCGAACCTGACCAATTCCTTTACCTGCTTATTGACCTTGTCGTAGATAATTATTTCTCCGTAGGTGACCGAATTGAAGCCCGGATTGAGAAGCTTGAAGAGGATATTCTAATGCATACCAAGAAATCTCATCTGAGTGAGATTATCGGTCTTCGAAGTGAAATCTTATGGTTAAAGAAGATGCTGGGACCACAGAAAGAGGTTATCAATACCCTGAACAAAAAAGACCTCCGTCTGATTGATGATCAGCTGCAGAAATATTTTAGCGACATTTATGAAAATGCAGTTAAAATATCAGAAACTTTTGAGACGTACCGCGATCTCATGGGCAACTTACGTGAGGCCTACCAATCCAGTATCGCCAACCGCGCCAATGAAATTATGAGAGTATTTACCGCGATTACAACGATATTCATGCCTTTGACCGTAATTACCGGAATCTATGGGATGAACTTTGATCATATGCCTGAATTGCATACGAAATACGGTTATTTTGCCGTGATAGGTCTAATGTTGACGTTAGGCTGTGGGATGCTGTATGTATTCCGCAAGAAAGAATGGCTATGAAAATAAACGGACGAATAGGTAAGACGAAGGCCCTTTAACCCTATGGTGTAAGGAAGCCTTCGTCTTTTTGATATGAGAAAAAGCTACTAGAAACTGGTCGCCATGTCCACTTTAGGAGCTTGCTCCCGCCGGAAACGAATGCGCATCAGCCGTAGACGTTCATAATAGCTATCCAGCCCTTCTGCTGCTGAAAAATCCTCCCCATACACCTTATGCAGCACTGGCTTTAGAAAAAGATCTCCTACCTCTACATAGGCATTCCATATCGCCTCCTGCTCATTCTGCGGCACATTTTCCAGTTCTACCTCGATCAGTTTCTCCACGCAATAACCTTCTCTTTCCAGCTCCTCTACCGCTTCAATCAGTTCGCGACGGTTCACTCCACTGTTCACCTTAAGCTGTTCTAACCCTAACCCATTCTCGATCCCTTGCAGCAGAATTCGCCGTAATCGCAGTCTTTCTAGCTGTTTCTTATATTTGACCTCTTTCTGTTTATAGAGCCAGGATACAAAAGAGTCCTCCTCAATTTCTTGGTGTACCCAATTCAAAGGAAAGGAATGTTCCCTTGCAGCCGTAGAGGTTATAGCCAACCAATCCGTACCATATTGGGCTACCTTTCCTTCCCCTACACCAGGGATCTGCAGCAGCTCCTCTGGTGTATGCGGCAAGAAAGTGCTTATCAAACGTAACAAACGATTGCTGGCAAGAATGTAAGGGGCTTTCCGTTCACTAGAAGCTCGGCTGCGGCGCCAAGCACATAACTCCTCATAAATAGCTTCGTTCCCATTATATTCACTGTAATATTGCAGCCTTAGCTGCTCGTGATTACGCCCAGTAAGGCCGTCTTCTTCATGAAATACGCCATCAATCAACGGCCGATAGCCATCCCCCATCTTCACCGCCAGCTCATGCCTGTAAACACAAAGCATTTCATTCCATGAACCCCCCGCGTACCACAAATGCTCCTGCGTCTCCTCACCGCCTGAAAAATCACGCCAGCCCAGGCTCCACACTCCTTCTTCCTCTCCAATCCATAGCTGAGCGAACACCTCTTGATCCACCCCAGATATTCTGGATAAGCGATTCATAAATACAATTTGCATATTCATCCCTGCCTTTCTCGTCTTCAGCAAGCACTATACCTACCGGGTCTGAGCTACTCTTCGCTGGTGTGAATCCCACATTGTCAGACTCGGAAAACGCAAAAAAGCACCCCTCTCACGATAAACGTGAAAGAGGTGCTCCCTCATTAAATGCTATACTGTTAGATCCTACAATACCATATATTTCCTAACAGTCAATATCTTTTTATACTAGTTTCTTGCCAAAGCTAAGGTTGCCAGTCCAATCGCACCTGCAAGTCCTGCATTATCTCCAAGCTGCGGTGGCACAACGTAATTATCAATATCGGTATTGAGCGCTGGATGCTGAACATAACCTTTAAGCAGCTCTTGCAGCTTAGTACGGATTAGCGGGAACAAGTGGCTTTGCTTCATGACACCACCGCCCATTACGATTTTTTCGGGAGACAGAATCAGCACGTAATTCATAAGTGCATGTGCAAGATAATGAGCTTCCATGTCCCAAGCAGGATGATCTACAGGCAGCTCGCCTGCTGGTTGCCCCCAGCGTTTGCCAATCCCCGGACCTGCGGCTAACCCTTCAAGGCAATCGCCATGATAAGGGCAGTAGCCCTCAAACGTGTCCTCTGGATGTCTGCGAACTAGAATATGTCCCATCTCAGGATGAGACAATCCATGCACCATCTGACCTCCAACAACTGCTCCCGCTCCAATGCCTGTCCCAACCGTAATATAAAGGCAGCTGTCCAGACCTTTAGCCGCTCCCCATTTACTTTCCGCAAGCGCTGCACCATTCACATCCGTATCAAAACCGATCGGCACGTTAAATTGCTCAGCCATGGTACCTACCAAATTATATTGTCCCCAATGAGGTTTTGGTGTCGTTGTTATGTAACCATAAGTAGGGCTGTCCAGCACGGGATCAATCGGTCCAAACGATCCAATACCAAAAGCTTCTACATTCTTCCCATTAAAATAGTCGAGTACGAGTCCCATCGTTTCTTCCGGTGTTGTTGTCGGAAAGCTAACTCGGTCCAGAATGGTACCGTCCTCATAACCAATTCCGCATACAAACTTCGTTCCGCCTGCTTCAATCGCTCCCAATAACTTCATAGCAACTATCTCCCTTCTCCATTAAGCAATAATCCGCCATCCAGTGTAAAAATAAAAAATAATATAAAATAAAACAATCAACAGCCCTTATTATACGTTGGATGAAGCGCTATCACAATAATAAAACTCCCTTCATGCTATTTTGCATGAAGGGAGACTATTGTTAACCCAGATCACCTAACTCAATCTGTACAATTCCCCGTTCGTCCTGCACCTCAGCGATCAAATGCATCAGGCTGCCAAATTCCAGTTCTTGAAATTTACGCGCGGCTGTTTCCCGCTGTAATTGCCATAAAGCTTCTGCCAGCTCACAGACCACAGGCACATCACAACGGATTTCAGCCAGCTCTCTTGATAGATGCAGCATATCAAGGTCGGCTTCAATTTTGGACCGTACACCTTTGGGGAGCAAGTGAAGGTTCTCAATTACACCTTCAACTGTACCGTATTCCGTTAACAGCTTCAGCGCGGTTTTCTCACCAATCCCTTTTACACCAGGGTAATTATCACTTGTATCGCCCATAAAGCCCTTCAGGTCAATAACCTGTCTAGGAGTTAGACCTTTATCCTCAAGCAATTCTGCAAGGTCATAAACTTTATAGTTGGAGCGTCCTTTTTTCATAATGACGACCTTAACATTCTCATCAATAAGCTGCAGCATATCATGGTCACCCGTCAGAATGTAAACCTCAGAATTATCGCTGTAACAGGATGCTAGCGTACCAATGCAATCATCTGCTTCATAGCCGGCAAGACCGATGTTTGGCACACCTAGCTCAGCCACTACTTCTTTTACTAGATCGAATTGCGGAATTAATTCCAGCGGAGCTTCGATCCGGTTGGATTTATATCCATCATATTTCTCGGTACGGAACGTTCCTTTACCCATATCCCAGCAGCATACGACATGAGAAGGCTCAAACGCACTTACTGCATCAAAAAAATACTGCAAAAATCCATATACCGCATTCGTCGGTAAACCTTCTTTTGTCTTGCGAATATATCCTCCATAAGAGGTCGCATAAAAGGCCCGGAACAGCAGAGCCATTCCATCTACAAGCATTACCCGGCCCGTTGTATCTGTTCTCACTTATAAACCTCTCCCTTGATCGTTGTATTGATATTAAACATTAGTCCAAGTATCGGCATATTGGTCTTCTTTGAAGCCCACCGTAACTTTAACTCCATCGGTGACAATCGGACGTTTGATCAGCATCCCGTGGCTTGAGAGCAGTTCTAACTTCTCCTGTTCCGTAAGCTGGGGCAGCTTGTCCTTCAAACCTAATGATTTATATACTTCACCGCTTGTATTAAAAAACTTCTTCAGCTCAAGGCCGCTGTTCGCGAGTAGCTCACGCAGCTCGTCAACCGTAGGTGGCTGCTCTGCGATGTGCTGAAGCTCCAGCTCATGATCTTGTCCCTGCAACCATTTCACTGCGCTGCGGCAGGTGCTGCATTTGGGATATTGATATACTTTTAATTTGCTCATGCTGCGCTCCTTTAATAATCGGCTAATAATATCGTAACTACGGGGAATGTCTGGACTTCCGGCCGCTGTTGTCTACAGATTTCTTCAATTTTACCGTTTAACACGGTTGAAATCCGAGGAAAAAGGCGGTCGCTATCGCTCCTACAGTTCAATCTTCCCCTTCGCCACTCCATCGCCTGAATCATAATTTTATCACAAATCCGCTGTCGGACCTTGCTCCAATATTTTCTCCAAGTCTGCCATGTCAGGTGGCAACGGGGCTTCGAAAATCATTTCTTGCAGAAGCACCGGGTGCTTGAACGTTAGACGGACTGCATGCAGTGCCTGACGCGGTATGGAAGCGTCGAGTGCTGCAACGGTCTCCAATTGCTCGCTTTGAGTAGAAGTCAATTCTGGTAGATTGTACAGCTCATGACGGTACATGCTGTCCCCAATTAGCGGACAGCCGATGGAGGTCATATGGACCCGAATCTGATGCGTACGCCCACTCTCCAGCTTTAGTTCAACTCTAGAGCCAGCTGAATACACCTGCTTAACCTCATATCGGGTTAGAGAAGGATATCCATCCGGTGTCACGATACGCCGATGTGGCTCTTCAGGATCACGGTCGATAGGGCCGTCGATATCACCGGATAACTCCGCAGGAACCCCATGAACAAATGCAGCGTAACGCTTATCCACAGTACCGGCAATCATTTGCTCGGAAATATGCTGATGGCTGTAAGGATTTTTGGCGATCACTAACACACCGGAGGTCTCCTGATCCAGACGGTGAACAGGCCGGAAACGGAAGCGTTCATTCTTCTGCGCCCAATAATAAACCACGCCATTGGCAAGCGTGTCGGTGTAATGTCCATGAGTTGGATGAACTATAATTCCCGCTGCCTTGTTAACCACTAGCAGATGTTCATCTTCAAATAAAATCTCAAATGGAATCGGCTGCGGCAAAATATCATCCGAAGTCTCCGTTTCCATGCGAATCTGCACAGTATCTCCTGCCTTAACATGTACACTAATGTACACACGTTCACCGTTTAATGTAATCCCTTGCTCCGTCTGCTTCAGGCGAGAGAGCAGCTTGCGTGAGACATCCATCCGTTTGTGCAGGATGGTCTTCAGCAGGAAGTCATCCTCTTCAGGCGGTATGATATAAGTAATGGGTGAATAATAGCTTGTCATATTAGTCTCGGAACACCTTTTTACTGCGGATGTATTCTACATCAGTAATCCCTGACCGTGTATTAGCCGTTCTAGCCAAAGCAAAAAAATAATCTGACAATCGATTGAGATAAATCACCGCTTCTGGGTTAATGTCCGCAGTTCGCCCTAAGGTAACCGCCCGGCGTTCTGCACGACGGCAAACCGTGCGGCACACATGTAGAACCGAAGCCAGCTGACTACCTCCTGGCAGGATAAATTTCTCAAGTGGCGGATTCTCCTCTTGTAGAGTATCTATCCAGCCTTCCAGCCGCTGAGCCATCTCACTTGTCACCATATATTGACCACCGTCAGCAAGTCTAACAAATGCTAAATCCGTGCCGCAATCAAACAGCTCATGCTGTATTTCGAGCAATTGCTCGCGGACATCGTCGAAATTATCACTTTCCATCAGGCTTCGTGCTTGCCCTACAAAACAATTCAGCTCATCGATCGTTCCGTAGGCCTCGACGCGGACATCATCCTTGCCGACCCGGCCGCCAATCACTGAGGTCTGACCTGCATCACCTGTACGTGTGTAAATCGCCATGGTTTAAGCCTCCTATCCATTCTTAAAAAACATATACTGATAGTTTAAGCTTTCTGCTATAAGGAAGGCAATAAAGATAGCAAATTAAGAGTATACACAAAAACACCATCATTAGTAAGAGTGAACAACAAAAAGAGGACCCTAGGGTCCTCTCAAGAGCATTCAGCAGCACTATTTTCCAGCTGGACGCCCCTTCATGTACTCATTTATTTTGAGGTCCAATAAACTGCTAATTTCAATCACATTATCCGAAGTGAATGATTTTTCCTGCAGGAAAAGCTGCTCCATCTTGCTGCGGAGTATTCTAATTTCATCTTCCAGAGAGAGTATGCGAGCAGAAGCATCACCCTTGGGGGGTATTTTCCCATTTCCAGAGAAACATTTCCCGCCATAGGAAGGTAAGTAATAATCGGCGCTAAGCACAATCATCCCTCCCAAAAGTATTATTGAGCGCGTGCTGCAAAAGAGCATAAAAGTTAAATAAAGCAACTTTAAAGCAACGCTTAGTTCCAGAGTAAATGGATCCTTGTAAGTTCTATTATAGGGGCTAATTACTCTCAAAGTAAAATAATACCATAGGATTGTATGATCGGCTATAGTTCAATTTTCACTAATCCGTTCTCTCACGTGTAAGCTTTGTGACAAAAGCACCAATGCGTTCTACTGCCTCGTTCAGTTGGGATACTGATGTGGCGTAGGAACAGCGCAAGTATCCTTCTCCACCTAATCCAAAGACACTTCCAGGCACAGCTGCAACCTTGTATTCAAGTAAAAGCCGCTGAGCAAATTGATCAGAGGTCAGCCCTGTCTTGCGCACGCTTGGAAAAGCGTAGAAGGCGCCCTGCGGCTCATGGCACTCCAGCCCCGCATCTCGTAGGCCTTTGACGATCAACCTCCGCCGTTGGTTATAAGAATCCACCATCCGGTCCTTCTCTTCCATCCCATTGGTCAGCGCTTCAAGTGCAGCCACCTGTCCCATAGAAGGAGCACACATCACTGTATACTGATGAATCTTAAGCATTGCAGCGATTAGATCCGGGTGACCACAAGCATACCCCATCCGCCATCCCGTCATTGCAAAAGCTTTGGAGAAGCCGCTAACCAGAATCGTACGGTCTATCATGCCTGGTAAAGAGGCAAAGCTGACGTGATTAATACCATAAGACAACTCGGCATAAATCTCATCTGAAATCACTATAAGATCATGTTTCTCTACTACCTTAGCAATCGGCTCCCAATCTTCTCGGGTCATTACACTTCCCGTAGGATTACTTGGGTAACACAAAATCAGAACCTTGGAGCGCGGAGTGATTTTGGCTTCCAAGCTTTCCGCAGTAAGTTTAAAGTTATTCTCACCAACCGTTTCAATACCTACAGGTATCCCTCCACCAATTGCGGTAATCGGCGAATAAGAGATATAACAAGGCTCAGGAATCAGAATTTCATCCCCCGGTGAAATCAGCGCACGTAGTGCCAAGTCGATGGCCTCACTTCCGCCAACGGTTGCTATAATTTGATTGGCAGGATCATATTCCACAGCAAAACGGCTGTGTAAGTAATTCGCGATCCCTTCCCGCAGTTCAGGCATCCCTGCATTGGATGTATACCCTGTAAACCCTCTTTCCAGCGAATAGACGCAAGCCTCTCTGACATGCCAGGGGGTCTTGAAGTCAGGCTCTCCAACTCCCAAAGAGATGATATCCTTACTGCCTGCAGCCAGATCAAAAAACTTGCGGATACCCGAAGGTTGAATTTGCTGTACCAACGGGGCCAAATAAGAATCCATTGATTTGCTGTCTTCTCCAGTTAGCTGCGATTTATTCGTGATCATATGATTACTTCCTTTATGGAGAGATCATCAGACGGTTGTCTTCCTCATGCTCTTCGAAGATGATCCCGTCCTGTTTGTATTTTTTAAGGGTAAAATTCGTTTTGGTTGAAAGTACTGAATCAATTGGAGACAGCTTCTCAGATACAAAATTGGCCACTTCACGTAAATTCCGGCCTTCCACTTCCACCAGAAGATCATAAGCACCAGACATCAGATAAACTGATTTGACCTGTGGGTACAGGTAGATTCGCTCGGCAATCCCTTCAAAACCACGCCCTCGTTCAGGCGTAATCTGCACCTCAATCAGTGCGGTTACCTTCTCATCGTCCACTTTATCCCAGTTTACAACGGCGGCATATTTTACAATGACATGATCTTTCTCCAACTGCTCAATCGCAGTCTTCACATCTTCTTCTTCCGCGCCAAGCAGCGTTGCTAAAAGTGCAGTAGATCTTCTCGCGTCTTCCTTAAGCAGTTCCAGCACTTTCCTCTTAAGCTCGTTCATTTCCTTCATGCCTTCCCTCCGGATAGTTCGCCAATGACGGTACGCTATTAATGCGTCGCCCCGCGAAAAGAGTTTAATACTAATATGACATGAAATGTGCATCTCTGCAAACAAAATAACCCCATAGGAGCTCCCATGAAAGGCAGAGTTTACATAGCACATACACAAAAAAACAGAAAAAACGCCCGTTCTACCGGATTTAACCAGTAAAAACGGGCGTTAGCTCCACACAAATGAAGCGATTTGCTTCATTCGCCAACCATCATGGTTACATTAAATGAGAAGGCTGATGTTGTCCGTTAGCCGGGATATGAGCATTCTGAGCGTATGCGCCAAATTGCCCGGTTTTTTGTTGAACAAATTGCCCTGTTTGCTGTTGCATTTGCTGTGCGGTTTGAAGCTGCTTGTCCACATCTTGGCGCAATGCTTTTGCAGGTGCAGGATACATATTCAGTTGAGACATATGCGTGTATAAATCACCCTGGAGTTGCAAAGTGTCCATGGTCATAGTGTTAAAAACCCTACGAACGGCTGGACATGCTGATTCTGTAGCAGCTGTAGCATATTCGCGTACGGTCCGCTTCAAATCACACAAAATGGTGTTTAGTAAATCCTCATCCGGCATAAATGCCCCAGTATTTTGCGCGTTCATTAAATAACCTCCTTAGAATTAATATTGCAATTATTGTGGGCTTGTTGGGGCGTATTGTTGATGTTGTTGGATTAACTGAGTGAGCTCAGTCATGTGTTTGGTGTGATTTTGCATATGCTGCATACAAATTTGACGAACTTGTTGATTCTGTGTTGTCGCAGCCGTTGCTGCACATTGCTTAAGAAGCAAGTCCTCATTAGAGATGGAGTCAGCGATATATTCCAATTCCTTACCACTTAGCGCTTGCATTTGCGTTGATTGCATTTGTTGTAGTCCCTCCTTGTAGTTGATTCATACAGGCTTTAGTATGCCGCTTATGTCCGCGATTTATTTGCTGAAAGGCACTAGAGAGTTATGACAGAAATAAGAACATACCGCGAATGAGACGATAAAATGCCGCCAATACTAAATCACGGCACGAATGAAGGAGCGAACAATTCATGAATTTAAATAGTGGAAATACACCTTGGTCAAGCACTTTACAGAACCCTCCAACTTACCCCTCTTTAGAAGGTACTATTCATTGTGATTGCCTGGTTGTAGGCGCCGGAATGGGTGGGGCAATGGCCGCCTATCGCTTGTCCTTAAGTGGAGCAGATGCTGTTCTGATCGAAAAAAGACGTGTCGGCAGCGGCAGCTCGCATGCTAACACTGGACTTTTGCAGATTTCCAACGATAAATCATTAACCTCATGTATGAACACCTTTGGGCAAAAGAACGGTCTGCTCTTTTATCAGTTATGCCAAGCTGGAGTCAGGAACATTCTGGACCTGCCGGACAAGCTCGATATCGATCCGCAGATCATTCCTCGCAGCAGTCTTTTATATGCCAGCACTCCAGAGGATGTACCTGCATTGCGGGAAGAATATGAGAATCTCGTGGCTAACGGCTTCGATTCTGAATTCTGGGAAGAGGATAAGATTGCAGCTCTGTACTCTTTTTCAAAACCAGCAGGACTTTATTCACGTGGGGATGCTGAAGCGAATCCTTATCGAACGGTGCATAGCCTAATCGCCAAGGCAGCCTCGAATGGCGTCCGCGTCTTTGAACAGAGCGAAGCGAAACATTATGAGTTTACTAGGGATGGCGTGATTTGCCACACAGAAAATGGCCGGATTATTGCCAAGGATGTTATTTTTGCAATGGGTTATGAAACACAAGAGTTCAAAAAAGACCGGGGCGCTGAGCTGATCAACACGTATGCAGTGATGACCAAACCTCTAAAGGATTTTCCAAAGTGGCATGAGCGTAGCCTGCTGTGGGAGACAGCCCGCCCTTATTTATATTTTCGGACAACCCCTGAAGGCAGGATTATTGCGGGAGGTAAGGATGAGCAGCTGACAGACCCCGAACGTCGTGAGGTCCGGGTGATTTCTCAAGGTCAAAAATTGCTCGAAGAGCTTGAAGCCTTATTTCCAGAAATTAAAGGCATTGAGCTGGAGTACTCCTGGGGTGCTGTGTTCGGTTCTACTCGTGATGGACTTCCATATATCGGCCCACATCCAAAGTTCCCTCACTGTTACTTCATCGAGGGCTACGGAGGCAATGGGACGGTGTACAGTATGATCGCTGCGGAGTTGTTAACGGATACGATTGCCGGCAAACATCGGCCTGAGTTAGATTTATTCTCACTCACCCGGTCAGCCAAACCCTCTCCTTCTAAGAATTTGGACGTGATGAAACAAAGCTGATTTTTGTAGAAAATAAAAACGGGGCTGGCCCACGTAGCCGCTTCACGGCTTTTGGGACAGCCCCGCTTTTTATTAAATTGACTGCTTCAATCGTAAATCCATCATCCCATGGAGCTTACGGACTCAGTTGACGTTATTTACATGTTTTTAGCCTTTAAAACAAGGTTCGGACTCCAGTGATGCTATTCCTGGAAATAGGCCCAAATATAGGCGTTTTTCAAGCCAATAGCTGCACTAAAGTCCGATAGCATTCCAAATATCGGATAATGGTGCGATTAAGGTCGGCTGTGTCCGTTAGCGGGTTACTATGAGCATCCTACAGTGATTACATATACGCACGCTTCCGACAATGGACAACGGTCAAGTAAAGTCCAAAAAAGAAGGGGCGCAACCCAGCAGCTATTAGCTTATGGGACCGCCCCTTTTTTTATATACTTATTCTTACGCCTGAGCGTTGCTCAAATTGCGTACGAGCTGAATCCGATCTTCCTGTGCCAGACTGTGCTGAACATGGAAGCAGGAAGGACATACGTAAACATTGAGTGAGAATGGAGCGGTTAATACCGACTTACCTAGTGTAGCTGGAGCAGACGGCTCAAAGCTGCTCACAGGCTGCTTACCCGCAAGAATAGTGAGCTCATGACATTGAGTACATTCCGGAGCTTCCTCCTGAATGGCTAGAATAGCTGAGACACTCTCTTCGTACTTGTTCAAGTCATAATCATCACCGAATTGATTAAGCGTATTATAGATTGGAACTACACTGTCTTTATCAGGCTCTCCCCAAAGATCATCATCATTAACAACCTCTTGTTTGGGTTCCTCTACGACTTCCTCTACCTCTTCTTCTTCGATGCCGTCAATCCCAACAGTGACCGTACGGTATCCGCTAAGCTCATTGTTACAGTGAGGACAATTCTCCTCAGGTCCAAATTCCTCGTCCCATACAATTTCAGTATGACACCAAGGGCATACAGTTGTTTCCATCTTTATAATCTCCTTCATACTTTCACTTTTAAATTTAATTCATCATTAAATAAATAATACCGGCTGCTATAAAAGCAATTGCTGACAGAAACAGAACTCGGGTGAGAATCTTCATGATTTCCTCCTAAGATACCCCACAAAGAGTGGGACTGCTCAATTCAAAGCTTGTCCAGATCCATAATCCTTTGCAGGGTGTCCTTATAAGGACGGATTTAAAAAATAGCCGCACCTATTACATAAGACAACGATACCGAGATCAGCATGGCAATAAGTCCAACAGCACGGTTATCCGCAGCGATCTCCTCGTCAATAGAGAATACAGGGGTCAGAAATTCAAATAAAAAATAGGCAAGCAGTAGCAGCAAAAAACCGACGACGGACCACTTCATTGTCTCGTAAATTGAAACACCTGCTTCAATACTGAAACGCAGTACGTTGCAAATTCCGAAGATTTTGCCGCCTGTGGCCATTGCCACTGCCAGGTTTCCCTTACGTATTTCTTCCCAGCAATTATATTTCGTTACCATTTCAAAAAAAGACAGAAATACAACCAGCCCAAGAATCGCCACTGCAAAGTAGCCAAGCAAGGCACCTAGCGGATGACCCAGCAAAAGATCAATATCTTCTTGCACGCTTTCCCCTTCTTTCTGCCGGGAAATCCCGCTATTGCAGCTCAGCCACAGTTACGCCCGCGCCGCCTTCGTTATAATTCCCGAGCCGATAACTCTTCACATGCTTGTGCTTGCGCAAATATTCCTGAATTCCTGTGCGCAACACACCCGTTCCTTTACCATGAATGATGGCGATTTGGCCCAGATTACCTAAAAAGGCTTCATCGATAAAACGATCTGTCTCCATGATAGCTTCCTCCAGGTTAGTCCCGCGCAAATCCAGTTCACTGCGAATGTTCTCATCACGGGAACGTTTGACGGTTGTCGCATGGCGAAGGGCCGTTGGCGCAGCTGTTGCTTTCGAGGAGAGCAATTCCAAATCATCCAGCCTTACCTTCATCTTCATAATGCCAAACTGCACCAGCGCCTCTTTACTACCGCTTAGCTCCACCACAAAGCCCTTTTGGTTCAAGCTGTCGACTTTCACTTCATCTCCAGGACCAATTGTCCGTGGGGCCTTGGTAGTCTTGCGGGTAGCAGCCTTCTTGCGCGGTGATGGCTCAGCTTCATCCAGACGTCGCCGCGCTTCAATCAGCTTATGCTCTTTAACTGAAGCTCCTTCTTCCATTGCCAAGCGGCGCAAATCACTGATAATTTCTTCAGCTTCCTTACGCGCTTTGTCCAGGATCGCGCTGGCGTCCTTCTCTGCCTTCTCGAGGCGTTTCTCGCGCTGGCTTTCCAGCTTTTCAAGCTCTTGCTGTTGTCTGCTGCGCAGCTCTTCCACTTCGCGGCGGATGCCCTCTGCACGTTCATGCTCCTGTTCCGCTCCCAGCCGATTCTCTTCGAGAGAAGCAATCATATGCTCCACGCGCAGATCTTCTTCCTTCACTTCACCGCGGGCATGCTCCAGAATCGCATGAGGCAGGCCTAGACGCTCGGCAATCGCAAAGGCGTTGCTTCGTCCGGGTACGCCGATTAACAAGCGATAGGTTGGGCTAAGGGTCTGGACATCAAATTCCATACTGGCATTGATGACTCCCTTACGCTCATAAGCATATGCTTTCAGTTCGCTATAATGTGTTGTTGCGACCATCCGGCATTCGATCCGGTGTATATGCTCCAGAATGGCAATTGCCAGCGCGGAGCCTTCTGCCGGGTCGGTTCCAGCACCCACCTCATCAAGCAGAATAAGGCTCTTAGGAGTCATTCTACGCAGAATGGAGATAATATTAGTCATATGACTAGAGAAGGTACTCAGACTTTGCTCGATGCTCTGTTCATCGCCAATATCAGCATAAATGGCATCAAACACACACATCTGGCTGCCTTCCTCTGCTGGAATAAACAAGCCGGACATCGACATTAAGCTTAACAAGCCGATGGTTTTGAGGGTAACGGTCTTACCACCTGTATTCGGTCCGGTTACGATAATTGAGCTGTATTGATTGCCCAGCTCCACGTCCAAAGGAACCACATGCTCAGCTGGAATAAGCGGATGCCGCCCTTTGCGCAGCTTAAGATAACCGCGGTCATTCATACGCGGCTGAGTAGCCTTCATATCACGAGCAAGACGCGCCTTGGAGAAGATGAAGTCCAGTTCTCCCAGAATATCAATATCGTAGGTCATTTCTTCCGCAATGTCGGCTACAAGTGCCGTCAGCCTGTGTAAAATGATCTCGATTTCCCGTTCCTCACGCAGCCGTGTTTCACGAAGTTTATTATTCATCGCCACAATAGACTCTGGCTCGATAAATAAAGTCGCTCCTGATCCAGACTGATCATGTACGATACCACCGAAATGGGCACGGTACTCCGCTTTTACAGGAATAACAAACCGATCACCACGAATGGTTACCAGCTGATCCTGCAGCATTTTTGCTACAGAAGACGAACGAATCATCGAATCCAGCTTCTCTCGAATTCTGGTCTCTCCTCCGCGCAATTCACGGCGAATGTTAGCCAGCTCAGAACTTGCTGTATCAAGTACATCAGCATTCTCGTCTATACATAAACGGATGGCATCTTCCACATGTTTTTGCTCCGATAAAACATCGCTCAGTGAGAACAGGAGCTCAATCTTTTCTTCCTCATGCATAGCTGCCAGGAAACGTTTGACTCTGCGTGCGCCGCCAATGGTATTTCCAACGGCCAGCAGCTCAGTTGTTCCCAGCATTCCGCCTATAGAGGCACGTTTTAGTGCAGCTCGAATATCGCTTACCCCACCGAACGAAGGAATGCCCTTCAGGCGATCCACATTAGCCGCTTCATCCGTAGCTTGAAGCAGCTTCTTCACGCCTTCGAAATCGCCGGAGGGCCTTAGCTGCTCCGCAGCCAATCTCCCCATGGGGGTTTGCGTATATTGCATTAATTTATTTAAAATCTTGCGATATTCAAGCGTATGCAAAATTTTGTCGTCCAATTACAGTCACAGCTCCCTTCATAGATGTTTCCATTATACAGAATTCAGGTCAATTTCGCTATTTGGGTCTTATTTTTAAGCATAGAATTACGTAATAAGGTCACAATAAGAACTGCACATATCCTTAGCATGGGCCAAAGGAGGTTAGTACAGTGAATTTCTTAAGTCATGTTGGTCGTTTTGTGGTCGCAGCGCTTGTTCTGATGGTTGTTGGCTGGATTGTTCCACAGTTCACGGTTGGTGGGTTCTGGAGCGCTCTAATCCTTGCACTGGTGATTGCGCTACTCGGCTGGGTAGTCGAAGGAATCTTCGGCAAAAAAGCAACGCCTTTCGGTCGCGGTATCGTCGGCTTTATTGTCAGTGCGGTAGTTATCTGGGTCGCTCAATTCGTAGTCAGCGGAGTCAGCGTATCCATTCTGGGTGCCATCTTAGCAGCTCTTGTCATTGGGATTATCGACTTGTTTCTGCCGGTATCCACTCCATTTGAGGCCGCTAAGTAACAAAAGCTCTTCACAACACAGAACCCCCTATTCCGGTTCTTCTCCGGCAATAAGGGGTTCTGTGTTGTTTTTATGCAAAAGACACAATCTCCTCTTTATGACTCTCCGCACAGTTGACCACTCTGTTCTTGCCTTGTTTTTTAGCGGTATAGAGCGCTTTGTCTGTTTTACGAAAGAGAAGCTCTTTCCCATCCCCAAGCTGATAATCACAAATTCCAATGCTCACGGTGATCGGCCTATTCCCAGCCTGCAAATGTTCAATTTGAGCAATATTTTTCCGTAATTTTTCTACTGCTTCATAGGACTCCGAGAAACTTTTGTCTGTAAAAATCACAGCGAACTCTTCTCCGCCATACCTAGCCGCAAAATCATTTAACTCAATCATGCCGCCTACCTTGTCCGCTATCACCTTAAGCACAAGATCTCCAACCCTGTGTCCGTAGGTATCATTTACTTGCTTGAAGTTATCAATATCGAAAAGGGCCAGCTGTAGCTGAAGGTTGTTGCTTTCACATTGCTCCAATAATGAATCCAAATATTCATGAAAGGTTTTATGATTATAGAGTCCAGTGAGTGCGTCTATTTTCAGCAGCTTATCCGAAATAGCCCTCTCCACCATTAGATCTTGGCCCGTCTTGGTTAATCTTTCCAAATTAATACGCGCTTCACGAGCACGAATAATTACTGCAATAGCCATCAGCACAAATACCAAAAATACACACTCTACCATCAAGAATTCAAGCAGCGGTTTATGTAGGAATGGCCGTTCCAACCCAAAATATACCCCGGCATAAAACACAATACTAAATAACCCCATTATGTACAGGAGCTTACGATCAAAATAAATAAGAGCAACCATAATCGGCATCATAAGTGTCATCTGAGCACCGTCAACAAAAGGCTCTAATACAAAATACATAAGGTAGGACACTAAAAACCCGCAGCTAACCACCCCATATTTAGGGGACTGTTTACTATAACGCAGCCACAGCTCCGCAGTAATCATAAGGACCACAATTATTAAATTACAGGCTATGAATAAATGCCATAGATTTGTGTCCAGGTTGTTTTTATTTGGAGTCGGTCAATATTCGACAAAAACAGCAACTGTGAGATTAATAAAAGAATGACTACCATCCAATAGCCTTTTAAGATTCTACGGTGCCAAACCTCTGTACTTAGCGCATCGTTAATACTTGTAATATGTATCCCCTACTTTTATACGTTAATGTAATAGCTTTCATTATAATAAATTTTAGTTATATTTTCATCATTTTTTTGCAATTTACGACAAAGTTTGAACAGTCTACCTGTTCACATATTTTTCACATTTCATCAAAGCGCTTACTTAAATTTTAAGTTATGATGTCTACATAATTGTCACATTTTCACTATGCTTGGACTTCTTGGGAGGGGATTTAGATTATTAAAAAATTTGCAATTCTACTTTCAATGGTGTTCGTTATAGCACTTACAGCCTGTGGTAACAACAATGATAGTGCTGCGGGCAATGCTAACACATCGGAGCCGGAAATCGAGGCAGAAACAGAACTCATAATTACAGCTACAAATTACAGCTTTGATCAGGAAGAATATCATCTAAAAAAGGGTGTTCCCGTCAAAATTATTTTTAAAAATGATGACGGCAATCACGGTATCCTTATTCCAGAGTTCGAGCTGCAGCTTAATGAAAAAAAATCCTCAAAGGTGATCGTACCCGAGGAAGCTGGAACTTTCGAAATGACCTGCTCCATTATGTGTGGCTCCGGACATAGCGGAATGAGAGCTACAATCATCGTGGAATAGATTACACATAAACAGCCGATTATTAGGGATTCCCCCTGATTTCGGCTGTTTTTTTTTAATTTGAGCTCATTAATAAAGAGAGCTGACCCGAAATAGATCTCTCTACTCATCAGGTCAGCTCTCTTACTTGCATCCGGCACTCAACTGTCTTGCTCGATCAGTTGAATCCATTCATTATATTCATTTTGTAGCTTGGCATATTCCTCTTTAAGGTTACGATGCTCATCTGTCAGCTTGTCAAGCTCTTCCTGACGCATTTCAAACTGGAGCTGCAACAAACGAAGCTGTCCTTGAACCATTTCATAGCTTTCACCAACTTCACCTAGCTGCTGAAGCACCTCGCTACGTTCACGATCAATAGCTTCCTGTTTCATCTCAGCCTCGCCGGCCTCCTGCTGCCAAATGTCGATCTCCTCACGCAGCTTCGCTTCGAGATCCGTCCACTGCAGCTGCTGTTCGGATAGTTCCTCGTACTTATGCTTCCAGGAAGCTCCGTACGCCTCTGCTTCCTTCAGCACTTCCTGTTGCTCAGCAACAGCAGCAGCAGCTTCACGACTAGCTTCAGATAATTCTTCTAAGCGTCGTGTTGCCTCTTCGCCTTCTTCCTGCAACAGTTGATATCTTTCCTGCAGGCGTTCCCCTTCTTGCAGTACATCGTCGTATTGAGCAATCAATTCCTCATAACGAACACGAAGCGCAGACAGTTCCTTCTGAACCTGCATACCTTGCTCCCGAAGTACCGCTGTTTCGCGTTCTGCATCTGTACGAAGCTGAACCTCCTGATCCAGCTGCTGTACTAATCCATCGGCTTGCCCACGTAGCATGTCGATCTCTTTCTGAAGCAACACGGATTTCTCCTCAGACTCCAGCAGATTCATTTCCAGTTCACCAATATCTTCCATGCGTTTATCCGAAAGCTCCTGCCAGTTAGCCGCCTCTGCTGCTGATCCCGCAAGCTCTTCCTGTACACGGTGCAGATTCTCACTCGTCTCCTGTAGTGACGCTCTTAGCTCTGTAGCTTCATTCTGTGACAGTTGATAACGCTGGCGTAACTCTTCCAGCTCCTCATTCAACAGTGTGCCCAGCTCAGTAGCCGTGCGTAGCTCTTCACTGAGCTGTTCTTCACGTTTAACAATCGCTTCATATTGTCCAAGAAGCGTCTGTCTTGCATCTCGCTCACTCTTAAGACTGGCTTCAGCCGCACGTAATCTGGACTGAAGCTGCCCTGTCCCACCACGAAGCTCAGCCAGCTGTTTCTCCAGCTCTTGAATGTTTTGCTTATGTCTATGCTCTTGAGTGCCTTGTGACTGGCGCAGTTCCTTATTCTTGGTTTGCTCCCGCTGCAGTGCTTCACGTTCTTCCGCCAGCTCTTTGCCCAACTTCGCTTTGGTACTCTCAAGCTCCTTACCTAAGGTCAACTTGGTATCCTCAAGCTCTTTACCCAGCGTCAATCTGGTATCTTCGAGTTCTTTACCTAATGTAGACTTGGTAACCTCAAGCTCTTCCTCCAGTGTTGACTTGGTCTCGGTCAGCTCAAGCTGCAGAGCAGACAGCGTATCTGCCTTCTCCTTGGTCAACGTCTCCCGGATGTTCTCCAGCTCTTGCAGATGAGCAGCCTTCTGCTCCTCCAGCTGCTGTAAGCGGATGGCTTCCGCCTTCGCCAGTTCCTGCCGCTGATGTTCACGATTAGCTGCCTGCTCTTCTTCGTAGCTTGTCCGCAGTGCTTGCAGCTCTATCTCGCGTTCAAGCAACTCTTCTTCCAGCTTCTTGCGTGCGGCTTCCACAGCTTGCACTGCCTCCTGAAGCTGCTCCGCATGTACCTTGCGTTCATTCTCCTGAATCTCCAAATGCCGCTTACGTTCTTCCTCCGCAGCAGCAATCAGTCGCCCAGCCTCTTCTTTGGCCGCAGCTTCAAGTCGCTCGAATTCTTCCTGCCGCTCCCGCTGTACCTCCAGCAGGCGAGATACTTCCAATCGCAGTTCACTGCGTTCACCTGTCATCATGTTAATTTCATTTTTGAAGTCCTGAACCTGAATAGCCTGCTCCGCCATATGTACAGCTGCAAGCACCGCTATACGCGGTGTGTCCAGTCTGGTGTGAGATTTAGAAATCGTGCGCATATGTTCATCAACATAACGGGCCACTTGTTTCATATATTCAGTACTGCTTCCGACGAGTTTATAGGAAGTTCCGTATATCTCCACGGCGACACGTGTCCGGTCCATAGCCACAGTTGTGCCCTCCTTTGTATGTGTGCGGATTCTAAGCTAGTTTCACTTCTTCTATTGTAGCTTTTTTGGTAAGCATTTGGCAAAATCCCTAATATTCAATAGATTATGGCTGATATTCTCCGCTTTGCACTCTACCTAGAAAAAGCCGCAGCGAATCTCAGTTTCTAAATGGATTCGCTGCGGCTTTACACAATTCCTGCTACTTTCTTAATTCTGCACCAAAAGTTTGTTGAAGAGAGGCTAATACCTTCTCATGCACCTCTCCTACTTCCTCATCAGTCAGTGTATGTTCACTATGACGATACAGCAGTGAGATCGCGATGCTCTTCTTTCCATTTTCCAGCTTACCGCCAGTATAAACGTCAAATACCTGGACGGACTGGAGCAAAGTGCCTCCGTTATCGCGGATGGAAGCCAGCAGATCGCCCGCTGGTACAGCGGAATCCACGACCACAGCAATATCCCGTTCCATTCCCGGGAAACGCGGAAGCTCATTATATTGCAAACGGCTTTGCGCACTTTCATATAACGGCTGCAATAAAATCTCTGCCGCATAAGTATCCACCAGATCCAGCTGTCTTTGCAGATCTGGATGAATCTGTCCCATCGTTCCGATCTTCACACGGCCCTCGTTTCCGAGTAAATATACCGACGCAGAACGCCCAGGATGATATCCTTCTGGACTATCTCCCACGTAGATAATTTTGTCAGTCAGCCCTAAATGAGCAAATACCGTTTCCAGCGCACCCTTCAAATCAAAGAAGTCCACAGGCTGTGCCGAAACATTCCATTGCTTCACTGTTAAGCTTCCGCTAAGCAGCAGCCCCAGCACCGGCAGTTCGCGTGGCTGGCGAGTCAACTGTTCTTCATCTGTGAAGAAGACGTTGCCGATTTCAAACAATGCCAAGTCGCTTTGACGACGATTGGTATTGTAGCTGGCAATATCCAAGAGTTGCGGAAGAAGGCTGGTACGCAGTACGCTGCGTTCTTCACTCATCGGCATAGCCAGTTTTACCGCTACTGCTCCTTCTGATAACTCAGGGAACATTGTGCTTTGTTGCGGCTGGATGAAGGAGTAACCCATCACCTCTTGGTAACCGCCATGTGACAATAGGCGACGCAGTTCACGACGGAGCGCTTGCTTGTGAGTTAGTGCTCCTGGCGTTGTAATTCCTTCAATTAGAGTCGTTGGAATATTGTCATACCCGTACAGGCGGGCAATTTCTTCAATAAGATCAACATCGTAGCTGATATCGCCACGTCTGGTTGGAACTTGAACTTCAATCAGCCCTTGTGCGGTATCTCCGCATTTGAAATGTAGACGGCCAAACAATGTCTTCACTTCCAACAAAGACAAATCTGTTCCCAGATAACGATTCAGTTTCTCTAAGGACAAGGTGAGAACCTTCTCTTGGACAGCGTCAGTTCCTGCCTGCACGATGCCTTCATGGACCGATCCGCCAGCATAACGTGCAATCAGTACTGCTGCACGGTTCAATGCAGGAATAACTGCACTTGGATCCACTTCCTTCTCGAAACGAAGGGAGGCCTCAGAGCGAAGTCCCAATTGACGCGAGGTTTTACGAATCGTTCCTCCATCAAACTTAGCAGATTCCAGAACAAGGTTTACCGTCTCAGCAGTAACCTCTGTATCCCGTCCACCCATTACTCCGGCCAGACCTACAGCTTTTACTCCATCAGCGATAACGAGCATTTGCGGCTCTAACTTACGCTCTTGACCGTCAAGTGTAACCAAAACTTCACCTTCATGGGCAAGACGAACGCCGAGTTCTCCACCTTGTACTTTATCTGCATCAAAAGCATGCAGCGGCTGTCCATATTCCAGCATCACATAGTTGGTAATGTCCACGATATTATTAATTGGACGAACCCCAGCAGCCATCAGACGATTCTGAATCCACAGCGGTGATGGTGCAGGTTTAACACCTGCAATATAACGAACTGCATAATGGCTGCAGTATTCTTCATCTTCAATCTTGACGGAAATGGAATCCGCAGCAGGACCACTGATCTCAATTATTTCGCTTTTTGGATCAGGTAATTTAACTTCACGCCCAAGAATTGCACTTACTTCATAAGCAGCACCAATCATGCTGAGGCAATCTGAACGGTTCGGAGTCAGATCGAATTCCAGAATCTCGTCATCTAAGCCGAGGACCTTGGAGATATCCTGACCAATCTCTGTCCCTTCAGGCAGCACAAGAATACCTTCTTGTTGCTCTTTTGGAAGCAATTTATCATTCAGTCCCAATTCTTTGGCCGAGCAGATCATTCCTTGCGACAGGACACCGCGCAGCTTGGCTTTTTTGATATCCAGTCCTGGCAGCTTTGCGCCAACCATTGCTACAGGTACAGTTTGACCTGCAGCTACATTTTTTGCACCGCAAACGATTTGTAGATCCTCATCTTGGCCCACATCCACGATACATACGTTCAGCTTGTCTGCATCAGGATGTTTTTCCTTTGATTTCACATAGCCGGTTACGATGCCGGAAATGCCTTTATTGCGGCGCTCTACGCCGTCAATCTCAATGCCGGCAGCGGTAATCTTCTCCGCTAGCTGTTCGGCGGTTACTCCTTCAATCGATGTATAATCAGCCAACCATCCGGTTGATACTTTCATATCCGCTCACTTCCTTTATGTTTCAGATGTATTTATTTCACTGTTGTTCGCGCTGCTTCCTGTGGGAGAACGCTCCAAAGCCATTCTCCAGCCACTATCAGCCAGCGCGCCCACAAAAACTAAACGCCCTTGAACTGCTTCACAAAACTCATGTCATTACTATAGAAATGACGGATGTCATCGATGCCGTATTTAAGCATTGCAATCCGCTCTACACCCATTCCGAAGGCGAAGCCGCTGTACTCAGCAGGATCATAGCCACCCATTTTCAGTACATTTGGATGCACCATACCGGCGCCAAGGATTTCTAACCATCCGCTTTGCTTGCAAAGTCTGCAGCCATCGCCGCCACATTTGAAGCAGCTTACATCTACTTCAACACTTGGCTCCGTGAATGGGAAAAAGCTCGGACGAAGACGAATGCCTGTATTCGGTCCAAACATCTCCTGCACAAATTGTTGCAGGGTGCCCTTCAGATCACTCATTCGAATGTTACTTCCAATGACCAAACCTTCGATTTGGTGGAACTGGAAGGAATGCGTTGCATCATCATCATCACGGCGGAATACTTTACCCGGACAGATGATTTTAACAGGAGCTTCACCGTTCATAGCCTGCATAGTACGAATCTGTACCGGCGAGGTTTGAGTGCGCATTAACAGGTCATCCGTTAAATAGAAAGAATCCTGCATATCACGTGCCGGGTGATTCTTAGGCAGATTTAGAGCTTCAAAGTTATAATAATCGGTCTCTACTTCCGGACCTTCAGCTACACGGTAGCCCATGCCGATAAAAATATCCTCAATCTCCTGTACGACTCTGCTAAGCGGGTGAATGCCCCCTTGCTGCATACGGCGACCCGGTAAGGTTACGTCTACTTTTTCAGCCTGCAGACGTTGCTGGGTTTCCTGCTCTTGAAAAGCCTCCTGCTTCGCGCCGATAATCTCCTCAATAGCACTGCGAACCTGATTCGCTACTTGCCCTATTACCGGACGTTCCTCAGCACTAAGTCCTCCCATACCACGCAGAACCTCTGTAAGCTCACCTTTTTTACCGAGATACTTCACTCTTAGATCATTTAATACCTGCGGATCCATAACCTCCTGCAGCTTAGCCAGCGCTTCAACCTTCAATGCTTCCAACTTCTCTTTCATGGCCGTGTACAGCCCCCTTCAATCATTGTCTAGTTCAACAAAAAAAGGCCTTTCCTCCCGGTAAGGGACGAAAAGACCGTGGTACCACCCTTGTTAGACAAGCTGATCTGTTCCCCTTAAGAGCTTCATTCCCTCTTTTGGCTGGACAGATACCTATCTCACTTTATACAGAAATAACGGTCTGTGACCGGTATCCCCTACCCTTCCCTATTAGACAGCTTAAGGAATTCAGGGAACTGCTCCGGAGTGAACTTCGACAGCTCTGCTTCTTAGAAACGCTCTCAATCCGCGGCGTCTCCTCCCTGTAAGTCAGGCACTGTGTACTCTTCTCCATCACTGCATTTCACAATTCATGCTAATTGTCAGGTATCTCTTTACTACAAGAGATATGTCTCTTTATTATATGCAAAATCTGTCGTTTTGACAAGCTGGACAAAATTAGGCTAATTTTTATCTTCTTTTAAGCTGGCTTTAAGCTTCAGAGCCATTTTCAGAACTTTTTTTCAGCTAACATTCAGCGGAGCTTGATAATTTCCATTACTAGGAAGGCTTGCTTATCCACTCAGGTGCACCTTCGCAGACTATTAACTATCCTATTGGGAGGAAATCAAATGCATGGACGGAGAAAAAAAGTAGCCGCGGTGCTGCTAAGCACAGCTGTGCTTAGCCAGTCTGCGGCGTATGGAGCTCATGCCGCTTCGGCCGGGACTACATCCACCAAAGTTGCAACAACAGCTTCCGTATCCGCTCTGGATAAACTAGGCTCCATAGCCTTGAAGACTAACATCAGCGCAAAGCTGACGGATGTCAGCTTATTAACTCAGGATGGCGGAAATATTCTTACATACACACTCAGCTACTCTAATGGAAGCAACGCTAGCCTCAATCTGGTGGACTTTTTCTCCAAAGTAACTACTAGCGGCGGTACAGTTATTCAAGGAAGCCCTATTACCAGCAGTGCAACCATCCAATCCATTGCCGCGAAAAGCAGTCAATCTATCACCTACTATGTAAACATCGGCAAATCCACCTCTTTAAACGGGGTCAAAATTTCATTGTACGGATGGGACTTCAACACCACCGATTATCAAAAAAAGCTAGGGAACTTCACCGTACCAACAGGATATTCACAAGCTGTCGCCAGAGGGCAGAGTAAAAAGATCACCCTAAACAATCTCCCTGTAACCACCAAGGCAGAGAGCCTGCAAATTTATAAATATAACGGTAAGGTCTATGCCAAGGTTGGCGTTAGCTTCACTAATCAAGGAACCAAGGTACTCAGTGATACTGGACTTAAAGGATACCTCGCTTCCGCTGGAGGTTCTGTATTTGAACTCGCACTTGATGACACCAGCACCAGCTATAAAGTACAGCCACAAGAAAAGAAGACGATCTACTATTTGACGGAAATCCCTTCTTATATGAAGACAGACAACATGTCGCTGCAATTTGCCGGAGAAGATGCCTCATTAAAAATAGCGTTGCCGGTTGTCGCCTACAACCTCCCCGCTGCAACAACACCGGATCTTGTCGTAGCCAGCAATGTCACGAAGAAGCTTACAATCAGCAATAATACAGTCGAAACACAGCTGAAAACGGCTAACGTCTATGCTGACAATGGCAACGCAAAGTGGACTCTACAGTTCCGCATCAAAAATAGCGGCAACAAAGCGGTGAATGTGCCTGCCTATGAACTTGCTATTAAAGCCGCTGAAGGGTATAGCTTTCCGGTGGATACGAAGGATTTTGCCAGCCTAACATTGAAACCGCTTGAAGAAAAGATTATTGAACTCAGCGCAGACGTACCACTCACACTCAACCAAGGAACATTGCAGCTGCAAATGACTGAGCCGGCTGCTGAAGGCAAGATCATTTTTCCTGCCGCCTATTATCAGATTCCTTACACGCTGCAAACTAACAATTGGCAGGACACGGAATACCCCATTGAGAACAGTCACGGTACATTTGTTGTCAAAATTGCAAACATTCAAAGACTCCCTTGGTCTGAAAAAGACCAGATCGTGGCTAAAATCAACATCCGCAACACTAAATCAACCTCTGTTCAGCTTCCTACGCTTACAAGTGTCATCAAAGCTGGAGAAAGTGACATCAGCAGCACTTCCCAGGTTGTCTCAGAAAGTACGCAAACCATCCTCGGTCCAAATGAATCGGCTGATGTGTATGTCGTAGCCAATGTTCCTTATAGCTATACTTTCAATCAATTAAAAATCACCCTGCAAGAAACTTCAGGTGAAAGTAAGCTTAACTTCCTTTCTCTAAGTACTACCCAACTGGACAGCCGAGTACAGAGTGTTGCAGCAGAAAATTCTTTCCATCTTGAGCTTGAAGGTAAAAAAGCGGAATTACTTGTACGCCGGACTCTCGTGTACCCAGGTACAGATTCAAATATCTTGTACACAGAACTGGAAATGAACAGTGAGGAATCGCGTAAATCCGAACAGGCTCAGCTCGTAGCCTATTACAAAACACAAGACAATCAATATTATGAAGCCGAAGTCACCCAGTCCAAAACCTCCACAGGTCCTAACGGAAAAAGCCTGGTCACCCTCTGGAGTAAGCTCCCTCTAGGTATAGATCCAGCGAATCTTGTCCTTTATATCGGGGAAGGTGTTTCAGAAGGCAAGCTTACCGCTCCTGGCGGCCAATCGACGGGTTACATCAATACGGTATCACTTGGACTGAACCAGCTGGGGGTGGAGCCCAAAGGCAATCTTTTGAACGTGGAAATGTTTCCTTATACCCTATCCGTTACAAATGCAACCGCCACCGTCACCGCTGGTAAAGATACGCTCAGCACTGTCCTAACCTACAACATGTCAGCCAGCACGCTTTATGAATCAGGCACCTATGAACACAAACTGGTGTTGGAGCTGATTGACCCCTTAGGACAAAGCATGGAAAAACCATTAACGCTTGGCACAGATCTACAATTAGGTAACTTCAAGTCGTACACCACAACCTTCACAAGCAGCCTTTACAAAACACTGGGTGGCGGCGCAATCCGGTTGAATCTATACGACGAATTCCAAGGCCATCGAAATCTGCTGGGAACACAAACCTATGTTGTCACTTATCAGGCGGCATCAACGACTTCGAACAGCAACTCTACTTCTGGCACAGATCCAGACACCAGCAATGCATCCGGCAATTAATATGATGAGCTATGGAGGATAGAAATGAAGAAGAAAAAAATAGTGTTCTGGACTCTTGGAGTAGTAGTTGTAGCCACAGCAGGAATGCTGGTTTATACATTGTTACCTGATAAGAACAGTCAAGCCGCTGAAGTGCCTGTTAATACAGCTAGCGTTACAAAGGGCGATATCGTAGTTAGTGTATCCGGAGCCGGCTCCGTGATTGCTACAGAAACTGGTAAAGTAAAAACGAAGGACAGCGGGACCGTAGCTGAGGTTCTTGTCAAAGAGGGCGATCTCGTGAAACAGGGCCAGACTTTGATTACCTTTGAAGGCAATGATCTGAGTGACAATCTCAAGCAGGAGCAAACTTCACTTGCCTCACTTGAGACCGATCTTGAGGACAAGCAGGAGCAATATAAGAAGCTGGCCGTGGCAGGTGCAGCAGAAGATGAGCTGGCAAATGCCAAACGTTCGATTGAAAAGGCCAAAACCGACATTTCGGCGCAACAGGAAAAAATAGCTTCTGTCCAAGAAGATATGCTTCCTCCTGATCCGTTAACGGCTCCTATTGACGGAACTGTAACGACAGTTAATATTGCAAGCGGTGAAAAAGCCATGGACGGCTCTGAACTCATCGACATTACCGATTATGCTAATTTAAGTGTAGTTGTGCAGGTGGATGAGCTTGATATTCCTACTGTAAAGCTAGGGATGCCTGCCACTATTTCATTGGATGCTCTGCCTGATACAGAATTCAAGGGCACGGTTACGAAAATAGCTAATGAGGGCACCGCCTCAAACGGTGTCTCCCTCTTCGATGTTACCATAGGTCTAACAAGCTCCGAAGGTGCTCTTGTCGGAATGTCTGCGGAAGTTTCAGTAACCACTGCTGAGAAAAAGGATGTATTAACAGTACCTATTGAAGCTGTACAAGAAAGAAACGGAAAATACACAGTTTCTATTCCTCTAGCAGCGGGTTCAGCCGCAACTTCCAAAACTACTGGCGAGGGCCAAGCACCAATGCCTAGCGGGGCTCCTGATGCTCGCGGCAGCGCTATGCCCAGCGGGGCTCCTGATGCTCGCGGCGGCGCTGCCGGTGGAAGAAATCGCGGCAATAGCTCAGGACAGATGGTCACTGTCGAAGTGGGTCTCCATGATGAGAGCAGCATTGAAATTGTCAGCGGACTCCATGAAGGGGACCAGGTGATCATCCCTACCGTAATCTCTACGAAAACCGGAACAACCAGCACGGAAACGGAAACTAGAGGCGGTATGGGTGGCGCTGGCTTCGGCGGCAGTGGCTTTAGTGGGGGTGGCGGCTTCACCGGAGGTGGCGCTGGTGGTATAGGCAGCGCACCAGGTGGTGGCGGAGGTGGCGGCAGATGAGTGCTTCAGCACCTCTGATCGAAGTTCACGACATGTCCCACGGCTACACAATGGCCGGAGAAACCATGACGGTCCTAAATAGCCTTTCCTTTACAATTGATCTGGGGGAGTTCGTAGCTATTATTGGTCCCTCCGGTTCTGGTAAATCAACACTCATGAATATGCTTGGTTGCCTCGATATCTCCGATGAAGGAAGTTATCTTCTAGATGGACAAGAGGTTCGCAAGTTATCCGACAATAAGCTCGCAACGATCCGCAATGAGAAGATCGGCTTTATCTTTCAGAATTTCAACCTACTCCCCAAGCTGTCAGCCATTGAAAATGTGGAGCTTCCATTGATTTACCGTGGCCTCCCCCATCGGGAAAGAAGACAACTAGCACAGGAAGCACTCATTAAAGTAGGGCTGGAGGATCGGATGCATCACCGCCCTTCTGAGCTTTCGGGAGGACAGCAACAGCGGGTAGCGATTGCCCGGGCTATGGCGGGATCTCCCCCTATTCTACTCGCCGATGAACCAACCGGGGCACTGGATACGCGAACGGGGCAGGAAGTCATGCAAATGATACGTGAGTTGAATAAGCAAGGACATACCATTATCCTCATCACACATGATCTGGAAATAGCTAAACAAGCGGAGCGGATTATTCGTATTCAGGATGGCAACCTCGTGGAAGATCGGAGGAATGCGGGGTGAAATTGTACCAAAGCATGCGAATGGCCCTGAAGAGCATCAACAGCAGTAAGGTTAGAGCTTTTTTAACGATGCTTGGGATTATTATTGGAGTCTCTTCGGTCATCATTCTTGTTTCTGTTGGGCAAGGAACTACTTCACAGATCACAGAGCAGCTAAACGGACTAGGCACAAACCAACTTACTGTAAACATTACTGGCCGTGGGGCGACTACCTCTCTCACCTATGAGGAAGCCCTTGCTCTAGGGGATATAGAGGGCATAGCAAATGTAGCACCTGTAATCAGCGGCAATGCTACAGCCAAGAATAAAACGGACAACGTTAGTGTAACTGTAGAAGGAATCACCCCCTCTTATGAGGAGGTTAAGGATTTTCATGTACAGGCGGGCCGCTTCTTACTTGATATTGATAACGAATACCGGCAAAAGGTAGCGTTGATCGGTTCAGGTACGGCCGAAGATTTATTCGGTACAGACAATCCTGTAGGGCAAAAGGTCCAGTTAAACGGAATTAGCTATAAAATCGTTGGGCTTTTAGAAACAAAAGGCTCCAGTCTAAGTGGTTCCAACGACGATATCATACTCATTCCTATAAGCACTGCAGAACGCCAATTAAAAAGCAAAGGCGTACGTTCCATCACCATTAAGACAACTTCAGCAGATACTGTAGCAGCCGCAAAAGCAAAACTGGAAAGTACGCTTGATGCTAAATTCAATTATGCGGATAATGCTTTTAGCGTGTTTGACTCTCAGGAAATGCTGGAAACTGTCAATTCCACAACAGATACACTTTCCATGGCGCTTGCAGGCATAGCAGGCATCTCGCTTTTTGTCGGCGGCATCGGAATCATGAACATCATGATCGTATCTGTCAATGAAAGAACACGTGAGATTGGTATCCGTAAAGCAATTGGTGCCAAAAAATTCGATATCCTCGCTCAATTCATGATTGAATCCATCGTGCTCAGCGGTTTGGGTGGGGTGCTCGGGGTCGGCATTGGTGTCGCGGGCAGTTGGCTGCTGGGTAAATACTCTGCACTTACTGTTTCCATTGCTTGGGATATGGTACTGATTTCTTTTATTTTTTCCTTACTCATCGGCGTGATTTTTGGAATGATGCCTGCGAACAAAGCCGCACGACTTCGCCCCATTCACGCACTGCGTAACGAATAATGTATGATTAGCTGTCCTATAGTCATTAAGATGACTGGGGGCAGTTTTTTTTCAGCAGCTGTAAAAGGTATCATTTATGATCGAGTTGGGTAATAGGAACCATCGGTTTGAATATAGATAATTCAATAGGCCCACACACTAAACTTTAAATTTTGTCTTTATGATTATTATCTGAGTAAAGATTGCTCTATAAGCAGCACGTCCTATATACTTGATATACTAGAAACTACCATTTACTCACACGTACACTTTCCTATGTTTTTCCACTATGTATACAACACCTCTTTTATCCCAAAAGCACCTTCAAACATCAGTGAATGAAATAAATTACGCCTGACCATAGATTGCGTTCTGCAGGTTCTACTTAAGCAGCAATAGATTTTCTTAATCATCTTATACAGGGAGAAGATGACTGTGGCAGGATTCTTTGAGTTCAAGGTAACACGCAAACTATTCTATGTCTTCGCTGCAATCTCCGTCCTTCTGGTTGGGATCAGCGTCGCCTCGCTACTCTATTTAAATTACACGATTAATAGATTGTCAGATTCTCTTTATGATGATATATATCAGAACTCTAAGCTCATACTGAGCGCCGATCGTGATCTGCATCAAGCCGCTGTAGCCTTACAAATCGCAATAGGTCCAAACCTAACAGCCGCGGAAGGTGAACAGTTCACTCAGGAATTTACAGATAATAATCTTCAGGCACAGGAACGAATAAGTCTAGCAAGATCAAATATCAACGCTATAAAAAACCCTTACAGTGATATGAAACAAAGTGGAATTATCCTTTCCGAATTAAAAAACGAGCTCAGCTCCTTCGAAACTACCATTTTCAAATGGAAAAATTCAGGGCATACGCTAATAACAGAACGGACGAAGAGCAGCTGGAACCCGGATTCATATTCTGCGCTCACCCTAAACTCGCAATTCAATGAAGCTAGAGCACATCTCGATCAAGCAGAGGACTTGATTGGCAACTACGCTTTGCAAGTAACGGATGGTTTTGAGGATAAAAAAAGCGCTTTGTTCTCTCTTTATTCACTCCTCTTATTTGTGTTTCTCTTAGTTATTATTTACCTTGGACGCAAAATCATCTGGCTCCAGAATGAAATGCTGGAAGAACAAACACTTTATCAGCTTATCGGTGAAACCATGTCTGATTTCATTATTTTGACGGATCCCAACGGGTTGATTCTATACGCTTCTCCCTCACACTCCAGTATTCTAGGCTATGTGCCTAAAAAAGGAGATCCGTTATCCAACTACATACGTGAACCGGAAATTGCCTGGGCTAAATTAAAAAGTGTTGTTCAGGGAACTCCGCGTATTTCTGAACTGCGCATGCGCGGAGCAGAAGGCCAATGGGTATGGCTTGAAACTAAGGTGTCACCTGTTCTCGGCAGCCGTAAATTCCCAGCACAATTTATGCTGTTATCTCGGGAAATTACCCAGCGAAAACAATACGAAGAACGACTACATAAGCTAGCTTTCTATGACCATTTAACAGCGATTCCTAACAGGGCTCATTTCAAAATGTATATGGAGAACCTTATCACCCAACCCGAAGGACGGAGGCAAAATATTGCGCTTGCCCTGCTGGACTGTGATAGATTCAAGCAGCTAAATGATACCTTAGGCCATCTGGCTGGAGACGAATTTCTTCAGCTGCTCTCCCGTGAACTCCAGCATACGGTTAAAGGAATAGGTCAGGCCTTCCGGATCGGCGGAGATGAGTTCGCCGTTGTACTGCATCGATTCACTTCTCCAGAGATGCTTGAAGAAACACTGCAGCGGTTACTTAAACTGTTCAACAAGTCTTGGTCTGTTGATAACGGGTCCAGCTTCCACACCTCCGCGAGTATCGGAGTCGCTTTATTTCCTGAACACGGAAGCAGTATTAATGAACTGCTGCGTGCCGCCGATTTGGCGATGTATCGCTCTAAAGACCATGGTGGCAATAAAGCCAATCTCTACTACGAGCTTGTGGATGAAGGGTTGGCTAACCAGACCATTGTAAAACCATAAGAGCAAATAAAAAGCTGTCTCAGGAAAATTCAACCCTGAAACAGCTCTTTTTGTATGGCCTCTAACTGCTTAACCGAAGATGATCTTCTGAAATTTCGTCAATCTCCTGATCACGATCCCGAACTAAGACCTTGGTTAACTCTCCATTCGTAGAACAATCTATGAAACGGTCTCCGTCTCCATCTTTTTCTTCCCAATCATTAAGCCGCAAAATATATCCGATGGATTGGGTATCTGGCAGCACTTCGATACGGGCTACTGCACGCCCGTTCTCCATATAACGGAAATCGCATTGTCCATCCTGGATTCCTGTATCCCAAACCCAAAGATTCCAGCCTTGGTAATTCTGATCTGGGCGTTCATAGTGTATTTCGATGATTTTAGAGCGTGGGGCTGGCTCACCACATTCATCATAAAGGACCATCATCGACAACCCTTCCACCTCTACCTCATTGCCTTCGATTCTGCGGATAGCGTCTATCCCGGCACGGGTATGGTCTACTACTACGTTCCAACTATCAGCAACCTCAGGAAGTGATACCGGCATCCGGTCATTATTAGCATTGAAGACAACGGTAATATTGTTCCAGAGATCGCCTCCTGCATGGCTTCTAAGCAGATACGATACTATTCCGCCATCACAACGCAGAAATTCTAATGAGCGTTCAATTTCCTGGCGGCCATGCAGACGAAATGCGGGATGTGTGCGCCGTAGCTCAATCAGGCCTTTATAATATTGAAATACGGGCTTAAATGTGCTTTTCATATTCCAACGGATCGAGTTGACCGCATCACCGCTGCGGTAGCTGTTATGATCTCCAAATTTACTGCGCAGGAGCTCATCTCCAGCATGCAGGAAAGGAATCCCCTGCGATGTCAGAATAATTCCGTTAGCAAGTAAGGATCGACGTACAGTTTCATTACCGAGAATATTCTCCTGATCTACATTCACGTATGGATTGGCAAGGGCCACTGCATCTTCCAGATCTTCGTTATCCATGTTAGCGATTACCGGAAAATCAGCTTCCTGGCTCCCTCCTTGAACGATAAGCATCTTATCCCATAAATTCAAATTATCATGGGCAGTTACATAGTTCACCGATTCCACAGGCGAGTCCGTAAACTCATGAATTGCTCCTTTAATTCCGGCTGCAATAGCACCTTCTTTGCCGTATTCGCCTGTCACGAACCCTCTTCCGAAGCCATCACTATCCCCTTTGATCGCTGAACGGAAGTTATCGTTGAAGACAGCATAGCCCTTGCCCCGTTGTACACCTTTTAGCGTTTTAGTGGCCAGCGGAGAATCTCCACCCGTCCAAGGTTCACCGTAAAGCAACAGATTCGGATTCACTTCTAGCCGAAGCTCTTCCGTAATCTCCCGCATGGTAACACTGTCCATCAGTCCCATTAGATCAAACCGGAAACCATCCATATGATATTCCGAAGCCCAATAAGATAAGGAGTCCTTAATAAATTTACGGACCATCGGACGTTCTGTAGCCAGCTCATTGCCAACCCCGGAGCCATTCGACAAACGTCCCGTAAAATCGCGGCGATAGAAATAATCTGGGACAAGCGGCTCAAAGGGGCCATTCTCCACAGCATACGTATGGTTGTAAACGACATCCATAATTACCGCGATCCCGCGGCTGTGCAAGGCCTGCACCATCTCTTTAAATTCACGAATCCGCAAGCCAGGATTGGCAGGATCTGTGCTGTAAGATCCTTCAGGTACATTATAATGCTGGGGATCATACCCCCAATTGTAGTCCACATTAGCTATGGAGAAACCCCGATTGACCACCTTCAGCTCATCCACGGTCTGAAAATCAAATACCGGCATCAGATGTACATGGGTAATCCCTAATTCAGCCAGATGATCAATCCCCACGGTATTTCCTGCCGAATCCTTTAATCCAAACTCGGTAAATGCTTTGAATTTACCCTTATAATGCATACCTGAGCTCTCATGTGAGGAGAAGTCACGAACATGCAGTTCATAAATCACTGCGTCGGCAGGATGCTGTAACGGAGGCGCTACATCCTGATCCCAATGTTCTGGATTCGTATCCTGCAAATTAACGATTGCTGATCTTAAACCATTTGCAGATACCGCTGTTGCATAAGGATCTACTGCTTCCGTCACATTGCCATCTGCAAAAACAGCACGGTACATATAATATTTCCCTTTTAGATCACCTGATAACTTGGTCTGCCACACTCCACCATTACTACGCTGCATATATACAATACGACCATTGTCCATAGCACTCTTAGGTGACTCCGTATTCAGTTGATGCCCACCTGTTTCGTAAAGTACAAGGGACACAGCAAGTGCCGTAGGGGCCCAGACTTTAAATACACTGTACTCCGTTGAATACGTCAAGCCTAAATCCTTGCCCTCGTAGACTTCCATCATCAATTCTGCATTTATATAATTTTTACTCATGAATTAACACCATCCTATGGCTCCCCACGTAACCTGTGGGGTTGCTTATAAGTCCATATATTACCAATTTATTTCATATTAATACTTGCACAGCGCTGCAAGTCGGCAAACGGAGTATAAACTTTCTATGGATCCTTACTATTATATGTACGACATATTTATAGGTTTGGGTTCCTTATCGACTTTATGCTCATTACTAATACTATCGGTATAGACATCTGCGCAATAAAGAAAATAAACAGTGAACAGTAAATAAGGTCGAATTATAGAAAATTATAGGTTAAAAAACATAAAAAAGCCGACCTCCAGCCATCGGAAGTCGGCAATAGTAGTTGGAAAACAGTAGAACGCTAAAACGGATTAATGCATGCGTAAAAAGTTACTTAGCGATACTTTGAACAAGCGCAGCGACTTCTTCAGCCGTGCCAAGCTGCAACGCTTTTGCAGCCAAATCCTTCATGTCGGCAGCCGACAATTTAGAAATTTGACTACGTGCTGGCAAAATGGAAGTTGCACTCATGCTGAATTCGTCGAGACCAAGACCCAGTAGCAGCGGAATAGCTGTTGCGTCACCAGCCATTTCACCACACATCCCCGTCCATTTACCTTCTGCATGCGCTGCATCAATTACATTTTTGACCAAACGCAGGATGGCTGGATTGTAAGGCTGATACAGGTAAGATACCTGTTCATTCATACGGTCCGCAGCCATTGTATATTGAATAAGATCATTCGTACCAATACTGAAGAAATCAACTTCCTTAGCAAACTGGTCAGCCAGTACAGCAGTTGATGGAATCTCAACCATTATGCCGAGCTGAATGTTGTCTGATACTTCCTTACCTTCTTCCCGAAGCTTAGCTTTTTCTTCGAGCAAAAGATCACGCGCAGCACGGAATTCACCAAGCGTAGCTATCATAGGGAACATAATGCGAAGATCCCCGTGAACACTCGCTCTTAGTAATGCGCGTAATTGAGTACGGAAAATATCCTGACGATCCAGGCAAAGGCGGATCGCACGGAAACCAAGGAAAGGATTCATTTCCTTCGGAAGGTCAAGATAAGGCAGCTCTTTATCGCCACCGATATCCAGGGTACGTACGACTACCGGCTTACCCTTCATGTTCTCAAGTACAGTACGGTAGGCGTTATATTGAATTTCCTCAGAAGGCAGCTTATCGCGACCCATGTAAAGGAACTCAGTGCGGTACAGACCTACACCTTCGCCACCATTCTCAATGACACCATTCACATCATTCGGTGTACCAATATTGGCAGCTAGCTCAACATGTTTACCGTCTGCTGATACTGTAGGTTCGTCGCGAAGCTTCTTCCATTCTGCGATTTGCAAGTCGTAAGCTTCCTGCTTGCGAGTATACTCTGCCACTTCAGCTTCGCTAGGATTGATCAGAACGTCTCCATTCAGACCATCGACAATCACCAAATCGCCAGAATTCACTTCTGACAGAACCGTTTTAGTTCCAACAACCGCTGGAATTTCCAAAGAACGTGCCATAATCGCAGAGTGGGAAGTACGTCCACCAATGTTCGTTGTGAAGCCTTTAACGAACTTACGATTAAGCTGTGCTGTATCCGATGGTGTTAGATCTTGAGCAATCACGATTACTTCTTCACTGATTTCTGCAGGACTTACATAATGAATGCCCAGCAGGTGGTTCAGCAAGCGCTTGGTAACATCACGCATGTCAGCTGCACGTTCCTGCAGATAGGCACTCTTCATATTTTCGAACATCTCAATGAATTGTGTAGCCACTTCGTTTAGCGCATAGTCCGCGTTAACCGATTCCTCACGGATTTTATCAATTACAGGATTGATCAGCTCTGGGTCATCAAGAATAAGCAGATGTGATTCGAAAATCTCAGCCTTCTTCTCCCCCAGCTCTGCCAAAGTACGCTCTTTAATCGTTTGCAGCTCCACTCTTGATTTGGCGAGTGCATCATTCAACTTAGCGACTTCTGCTTCAGTATCACTGATACTTGTCTTCGTAATCGTATAATCCGGATGTTTCAGGATAAAAGCACGGGCTACTGCAATCCCTGCTGAAGCCGCGATTCCTGAAATCTTATTCATGGATTTCCCCTAGCCCTTCTTTAATCATTACTTCTTGAAGAGCGTTCAAAGCTTCTGCTTCTTCGCTTCCTTCAGTAATCAAAGACAAAGTATCTCCAGCTTCAAGACCCAATGACAATACGCCAAGAATGGATTTCAAAGTTACTTTTTTACCTTTAGCTTCTGCAAATGCTTCTGTACCTTTGAATTTTGTTGCTGTATTTACCAAGGCAGTTGCTGGACGTGCGTGAATTCCATCTTCATCGACAATTCTGAATGTTTTTTGCATAATATTATCCAACTCGCTTTCTGTTATTAAAGTATTTTAAATTTATAGTGAAAGCTTCGCTTCCTTGTATAAACAAGGAAGCATCGGCCCTTGCACTTTTACTGAATCGTAATGATGTCTTGGTCTCCTATAGAAACCTTACCCGGCTTTTTCAATGTTACAGAAGAGCCTTCTGGTAAATTCGAGAAAATAACAGGTGAGATTACAGAAGGTGCATGTGCTTTTACATACTCTAAATCCACTTCCATAATCGGTTGTCCAGCCGCTACAAGATCGCCCTCTTCAACTAATACTGTGAAGCCTTGACCTTTAAGCTTAACCGTATTAACCCCAATATGAACAAGCACTTCCTTGCCTCCGTCAGACATAATACCGATGGCATGTTTGCTCGGGAACACGTTAAATACCTTACCGTAAACCGGTGAAGCAATCTTCCCATCTTCGGATAGGAACGCGAAGCCGTCGCCCGTCATTTTTTGGGAGAATACTGGATCTGGTACCTCTGTGATATCCAACAATTCACCGTTTACTGGAGATACGATATCTTCCTTGATAATCGCTTCACCAGCTTCACCTGCCTGTTGTTCTTCTTCTGGCTCTGGAGTAACCACTACTGGAGCTGCTGAAGCCGCAGGTGTCTTTCCGTTAATCACATCTTGGATCTGCGATTTAATCGTATCTGAACGTGTGCCAAAAATCGCTTGAACGTTATTACCCACTTCGAGCACACCTGATGCACCAAGTTTCTTAAGACGGTTCTTGTCTACGCCTGCCTTATCTTTAACTTCAACACGAAGGCGGGTAATACAAGCATCTAGATGAGTGATGTTTTCTTTACCACCTAGAGCGGACAAAATGTTCCGCGGCAGATCATCACCTGCTCTGGAGACAGACTCCGTATTCACTTCTTCTTCATTCGTATCTTCTTCACGACCCGGTGTCATAAGATTGAATTTGCGAATTACAAACCGGAAGCCGAAGTAATAAATTAAGGCAAGGACCAGACCTACCGGGATGACCAGCCACCAAGCTGTGCGGTTCGGGATAATACCGAAGAGCACAAAATCGATAAAGCCACCCGAGAATGTCATACCGATTTTAACATCCAGAATATGCATAGTCATAAAGGACAGACCTGCAAACACAGCATGTACAGCGAACAGCAATGGAGCCACGAATAGGAACGAGAATTCGAGCGGCTCAGTAATCCCTGTCAAGAACGATGTCAATGCCGCGGAAATCATCAAACTTCCGACGATCTTTTTATTCTGAGGTTTAGCTTCATGATAGATAGCCAATGCCGCTGCTGGAAGACCAAACATCATGAATGGATATTTACCCGTAGTAAATGTCCCTGCTGTGAAGTCTACTCCATCGCGAAGCTGCTGCATGAAGATCCGTTGGTCACCACGTACCAATTCTCCTGCTTTATCAACGTAGGTACCAAATTCATACCAGAATGGAGAGTAGAAAATGTGATGCAGTCCAAAAGGAATGAGCGAACGTTCGATCGTTCCGAAGATAAACGCTGCAAGCGTTTTGTTCGTATCAATCATACTTTGTGACACATAGTTCAGACCATGTTGAATGGGTGGCCATACTATTGTCAGTAACAAGCCCAAGATTAGAGCTGTTACCGCCGTCATGATCGGTACGAAACGTTTACCTGCGAAGAAACCTAGGTAAGAAGGAAGCTCAATTTTGAAGAATCGCTTGTACATGGCCGAAGCCAATATACCGACGAGTATACCTCCAAACACCCCTGTTTGCAGTGTTGGAATCCCTAATACGCTGGCATACGAGAAGTCGCCTTGGCTCAGCACGTAATCATTAACGCCAATAACTGTACCCATCGTAATGTTCATTACGAGGAAACCGATAATGGCAGCTAGACCCGCAACACCTTCACCCCCGGCTAAACCTATCGCAACCCCCACCGCGAAGAGTAAGGCTAGATTATCAAATACAATTTGTCCTGAATTCATCAATACGTTGGCAACAGCCTGAACAACATGGTTCTCCAGTGCTGGAACATATTGCAGGAAGTCTGGGTTTACCAGCATGTTACCTATTCCAAGAAGCAAACCTGCCGCAGGCAGAATAGCTACTGGAAGCATCAGAGCTTTACCAACTCTTTGTAAAACACCAAACAACTTTTTAAACATTTAGGTTACTCCTTTCATTAATTTCACTAAAACAGATGCCAAAAAAGGCATGAGCAACACAGTATAGAAGTTGTAATCTAACGTTATCGTTAGATTGCCCCAAGAAGGGGGTTAACAACCAAAATACTGTAATTCACTCATGCCTGATCGAATCAGTTACACGCTCGATATTCTGTTTTGTTGATGACAGTGAACATTGTAGCATCGTTTTTTTTAAGTAGCAAGCGTTTTTTTTGAAACCATGATTTGTTACAACTTTTGCACTTTAAGGAGCTTCACCATTCTTATCCATATCTTGTTCGTCCACTTTTTTCTGGGCAATACGCTGCAGGTGAATCGTCAAATAACTTACCTCAGCTTGATACACGGGAATTCGCACACGCTGTTCGATAATTTTTGTTAATTTCCAAGCCAACGAATACATCTCAGGATACTCCCGTTTCATGAGCCCATCCAGGGTTGAGGTCTCTTGTACCGCCTCTCCACGGCGTAATCTTTCTAGAACGAATCGCAGATGGGTTACCAGTCTTGAGTAATCAAGTGAATCACGTGGGATTCGATAGTCCAGATAATTTTCGACTAATCCAACCAGCTCTCCAATCAAGAGAGAATGTTGTCTAACCTCAGAAATTTGCCTATTACTAAGTGCGCTGACAATATGAAGAGCCACAAAACCTATCTCATCCACCGGCAATTCCACGCCCATAGCCTCATTGATCCGTCCAATCGCATATTCTGCCATCTTATATTCCTCAGGATAAATCTCCTTAGTTTCATACAAAAATGGATTATGAATTGGGATATCTTGTTCAAAACGACGGATAGCAAAAGAAATATGGTCGGTAAGTGCAATATGAATATGCTCATTAAGCGGCTGACGGCTACAATGCATAATATGTAATACTATTTCTTGAACGACCTCAATCAACTTCTCATCCACTTGGGGAAGAAGCTGTTTATATTGTTCCTGTTCCTCCTGGCTGCGAAGAATAAACATCTTCTCCACGGAGGATAGATTAATCTGATCACGCAGCTTGCGGTTAAACCCTATCCCTTTACCGATAACTACAACCTCGGAATATTGAGGATGCTGGGCAATGATAACGTTGTTATTCAACACCTTCGCCACTGTTATGCTACTCATTTTTGACACCTCTTTTATTTCTAAACACCTAACTTCCAGCAGCATACGCAATAAGAGATCGTACGATGAATACAAGCTTTGCTACCATCATAACACCAAGAATTGCATATTAGAAGAACACTCTGTGTCCTTACTAAGCTAGTAGATCAGAGTGAACAGCCTTAAAGGCTTTTATTTTACCTGAAAAAATCTTTAAACACCAGTGAAAGCGTCGATGTCTATATATACAATAATTCCCACGGGATGCCGATAAGCTATACGCTTCATCAAAAATCACCTGTAAACGCAGGAGCTTTTTATCATGTTGTCTAATTTAGATCAAAACAGATCAAAACATAAAGATTAAGGTATGACCAGCAGCTTTGCCAGTCATACCTTAAGTAAATTAAATCAATATAAATTGCATTAAACTAATTTTCCTTTTGTTCAGGCACAGAAGTTAAAGTGTCGCTGGCTGTACTAGATGTTACTGATGGCTGAATATATGTTGCAGGTGTAGCTGGTGCAACAGGTGCGACTGGTGTAACTGAGGCTCCTTTGCTTCCGGAAGCTTTAGTGGTCAACCCCTTGATCAGTGCCTCTACATCAATCCCTGAGACGCTCTTCAACATCTCTGGAGCGGTGGACATTAGCTGAGTCACATAATTGCTGACCCGGGCTGCACCTTCCCCGTTACCGGTATCTACAACGGTAAGTTTATCAATAGATGCCAGCGGCTTCGCAATTTGGCCAGCCAAATCAGGCAGCATTTTGACGATGATATCGAGCACCGCTGCTTCGCCGAATTTCTGGAAAGCTTCCGCCAGTTTCTCTTTGGCTTCTGCTTCCGCTAGACCGCGCAACCGGATAACCTCAGCATCCGCTGTACCTTTAGCCAGCTCTGCATCCGCCATCGCTTGACCTTCAAGGCGCTTCTGCTCAGATGTCGCTTTAGCTTGCGTCTCAATACTATATTGCAAGGCATCTGCCTCACGCATTCTCTTCGCCTTATCGGCTTCCGCCGCTTGCTCTACTGCATAACGATCCGCTTCTGCTTTTTTCTTCACTTCAGCATCATACTGCTTCTCGCGAACTTGAATTTCTTTGGCTTGCAAATCGATTTCACGTTCCTTACGTACCAGCTCAACTTTCATCTGTTCTTCAACAACGGTCTGCTTTGCACGTGCCTCTTGAATATGATAAGCCTGGTCGGCTTCCGCTTTCGCTGTATCCTGATCCCGTTTAAACGCAGCCACCTTAAGCTGGTTTTCCTTGGAGGCTTCGGCAATATTCGTATCCCGCAGCAGCTCAGCTTTTTGCCCTTGCTCTTCTGCGTTTGCCTTTTGAATTCTTGCATCCCGCACTGCTTCTGCTTCAGCAATCTCTGCATCCCGCTTCACAGCAGCTATCCGCGGTTTACCTAGTGCCTCTAGATATCCATGTTTGTCTCGCACATCCTTGATGGTAAAGGAAACAATTTGCAGACCCATTTTCTTAAGATCACGTGCCGCCACGCCTTGAACCTCTTGCGCAAAGCGGTCACGGTTACGATATACTTCCTCAACCGTCATCGAACCGAGAATGGCCCGCAGATGACCTTCAAGAACTTCTTGTGCTTCGCTCTTCAGTGCTTCAATCGGTTTGCCCATAAATTGCTCAGCAGCTGTCGCCACATCTTCCGTTGAGCTACCCACTTTAATGATCGCTACACCGTCGGCAATAACCGGAACCCCTTGTTCGGTGTATACCTCCGGGGTCGTCACATCAAGTTTATGAGAAAGAAGCGACATAAATTCAGCCTTCTGAAAGACTGGGAGTATAAAGGCCCCGCCCCCGCGTACAATCTTTATTTTACGACCAGAACCATCGTCTGAAATATGATTTTTCCCCAAGAACGACCCCGTTACGATCATCCCTTCATCGGGTCCAACCGTTTTGTAACGTGCCCAGAATGCGATACCTAGCACAAACAAAACAGCAACGACAACAGCAGGGACTAACAAATACTCAGGAATACCGAACATTAAAGATCCACTCCTCTTCTCTTTTCGAATTCTGATACCAATGCAACGCCTTCTCTAACCTCCACTACAACAACTTTAATCCCTGCTGGAAGCAGCTCATGATCAAAGCTTGCTGCCGTATGCAGGCTATTGCCGGCGCCAAACTTTACCATAATCTCACCATAACCAGTGGCGGGAACAGGAATTGTGATTTCCCCAATCTTGCCAGGCAGATCACTCATTGAGAAACCATTGGACATTTCGCTTTTTTCCATGGGCTTAACCACCCCTAGATACATAAGTACTCCCAAAAAAGCGGCGGCTAACAAAGACAAAGCAATGATCGCCCCAGCTTCCAGAGCGCTGTACCGGGTTAGAAGAATGCCCGCTCCGCCGAACACGGTTATTCCTCCTGCCAATACGGTGGGATTCAGAAAATCTACGGATACGAAATCAAAGACCCCATGCAAGGCATCTCCGATCACATCACCCACCAGGACGCTGACTATGGCAAATATGACGCCTAGCGCCAAGCAGCCTAAATACAGCGTTTGCATTTTTATTTCCTCCTGTCTTCAATCAGGACTGTCATATTACATTAAACGTACAAAGTAGGTCCTTGGTTTCACAATCTTTGGATATTCACCCAAATAAGTTCCATTCAGAGGATAAGCATGCTCACATTGGCACTATTTTATTACATGTGCTGGGGTTGTCCTAAAGGACGTCCAATAGTTGCTGAGGCGCTGATTTTTGTTGGTAACACTCGCACGCGTACGAAGAGGCTATGCTGTTTACGCGCCTTCGGCCCAACGGACTCAGCAGACCCTATTCGCCGTTTTATCCGACATTTGGTATGCTATCGGACCGCATAGCCTCTATTGGCATTGAAACCAGCAAATATGAGGTCATTTCGAAGCAATAGTGTCTCTGGTGTCCGAAAACTTGCTCAAAAGACTGAAAATTCGCATATAACGTCAGTTGGGTCCGTAGGTAGGGCGTATATTGGAAGAGGAATCCGTCGTGTGGGGATATTACAAACACTAGTTGGTTGGGTAACACTCTCGCGCGTATGAAGGGGCTATGCTGCTTATGCTGCTTATGCTGCTTATGCTCCTTCGGCCCAACGGACTCAGCAGACCCTATTCGCTCTTTTATCCGACATTTGGTATGCTATCGGACCGCATAGCCTCTATTGGCATTGAAACCAGCAAATATGAGGTCATTTCGAAGCAATAGTGTCTCTGGTGTCCGAAAACTTGCTCAAAAGGCTGAAAATTCGCAAATAACGGCAGCTGGGTCCGTAGGTAGGGCGTATATTGGTAGAGGAATCAGTTGAGGGAGATTACAAACACTAGTTGGTTGGGTAACACTCTCGCGCGTATGAAGCTATGCTGCTTATGCTCCTTCGGCCCAACGGACTCAGCAGACCCTATTCGCCGTTTTATCCGACATTTGGTATGCTATCGGACCGCATAGCCTCTATTGGCAATCAAACCAGCAAATATAAGAGCATTTCCAAGCAATAGTGTCTCTGGTGTCCGAAAACTTGCTCAAAAGGCTGAAAATTCGCAAATAACGGCAGCTGGGTCCGTAAGACTTTGGAGGACGGTCGACGGATTAGATTACGGGAACGAACAGTGATAGATGAGGAGCGGTCAGCGGCAGTGGGTATCTGTCAGCCGCAGCGGAGTTCGGACAACGGCAGCGGAGTTTCGGACAGCCGCAGCGGAGTTCGGACAACGGCAGCGGAGGTTCGGACAGCCGCAGCGGAGTTCGGTCAGCGGCAGTGGGTATCTGTCAGCGGCAACGGAGGTTAGTCAGATGCAGTCGAGGTGCGAACAGCGGTAGCCGGAGGTACGGACAGCGGCAGCGGAGGTTTGGACAGCCGCAGCGAGACACGGTCAGCGGCAGCAGAGTTCGGACAGCCGCAGCGAGACACGGTCAGCGGCAGCAGAGTTCGGACAGCCGCAGCGAGATACGGTCTGCGGCAGTGGAGTTCGGTCAGCGGCAGCGAAACCTTGTGATGAGAGCGACAGAAAAGTACCGTAAGAGGAGCAAGTCACACTAGACCATAAACACCAAGAAGCGATTCCTCCATAACGAGGAATCGCTTCTTTGACATGCTTTTGCGGCTTCTAGAATAAAGAAATATGGTCTCTTTTCGTAGAAGAGTTACTTACAAAGCCATTCTATAGATCTCAACTACATCTTCACGCTCAAGCTTGCGGAAATTACCAAACGCTCCGAAACGAACAGCCTTGTCAGCCATACTGCCGATCTCGCTGTCATCAATATCATAATCACCGAGCGTCTTCGGCGCACCGATGGAATCCCAGAAATTACGCAGAGCCTCGATACCCTCCAGCCCGATTTCTTCATCAGTTTTGCCAGCAGGTTCAACTCCGAACACATTTACTGCAAGCTGACGGAAACGCGCAGGATTTGTGCTGAGGTTATATTTCATCCATTGCGGGAACAGAATCGCCAAACCTCCGCCATGTGGAATATCGTATACAGCCGATACTGCATGCTCGATATTATGAGTCGCCCAATCTCCGGCGAAACCCATGCTGACCATTCCGTTAAGCGCCATCGTACCACAGTACATGATGGTCTCACGCAGCTCGTAGTTATTCAGATCTTCGATAAGCTTCGGCGCAGTTTCAATTACAGTGCGCAGCAAAGTTTCACAGAACCCGTCTTGTACCGGTGTATTGCCGTCTGTATGGAAATAGTGCTCCAGTACATGTGACATGATGTCCACCATGCCATAAACGGTCTGATCACGTGGCAGAGAAAAAGTGTTCTCTGGATCAAGAATCGAAAATGCCGGGTAGGCATGCACGCTGCCCCAGCCCATTTTTTCCTTAGTAACCTCGTTTGTGATTACGGAGCCATTATTCATTTCGGATCCCGTAGCAGCCATTGTCAGCACTGTGCCCAGTGGAAGCGCGTCTTGGGCCGCTGCTTTACGCTCTACAAAGTCCCACATATCACCATCATATTTCGCTCCAACAGCAACAGCTTTTGCGCAGTCCAATACGCTCCCGCCCCCTACTGCGAGAACAAGGTCAATATTATGCTCCCGGCACAGCTCTACGCCTTTATGTACTGTGGAAAGACGTGGATTGGGTTCTACTCCAGAGAGTTCAGTCACTGTAGCGCCTATTGAACTCAGCTCAGCAACTACTTTTTCGTACAGACCACTGCGCTTGATACTGCCACCACCGTACATCAAAAGCACATTTTTACCGTACTTAGGAACCTCCGTCTTCAAAGCTTCAAGGGTACCCTGTCCAAAAATCAGCTTGGTAGGATTATAAAATTCAAATTTACGCATATGTGTAAACCTCCAGTAGTTAATTCATAATGTCTTACTTCTTCGTATTATAAACCTCTGTTTACCCGCATTCAAATTAGGTGGCTGGATTTCGTCATCCCGAATAAAAAAAGATGCCCCAAGCCCATAGGCTTGAGGACATCTTTAAATCCAAATTCACTTACTACAAAGCACCGAAGCTTGTTACAAAACGGCGGAAAGCTGCTTGACCTTCTGGAGTCCGTTTGTAAACGCCAGCGTGTTCAAGAATATGTGTAAACTTGATGCCAACTTCGTTCTGCACAATCTTGAGCGCTTCCTCGTGTTGCAGTGCAGTTCCGAATCGCTCCACCAGCTCCTGAATCCAAGCCGCATGCTGCGCAAGAGAATGACTAGGGTCATTCTTCACCGCTTCTAACAGCGCTTGATCTCCTGCAAGAATACCTGCGATGGAATCGAGTTCTTCCTTCAAACGGCCCGGCAGAATCGCCAGTCCCATAACTTCGATCAAACCGATGTTTTCTTTTTTGATATGATGCATTTCCCGGTGCGGATGAAAAATCCCTTCAGGATATTGCTCATTAGTCCGGTTATTCCGCAGCACAAGATCCATCTCGAAGCTGCCGTCCTCGGCCCGGCGGACGATAGGAGTAACGGTATTATGAGGTTGCACTTCACCGTCAACCTCACTAAAGGCTAGCACTTCCGCCTCTGGATCGCTGTAGGCTTTCCAAGCTTCATAAAGCGCATTTCCGCATTCCAGTAGAACGGCAGGATCTTCTCCATTTAAGCGCAATACGGACATCGGCCATTTTACGATATTAATGCTGACACCCGGATAAGATGCATGTGTAAATGTATCTTCCTTAGGCGCTTTTTGAATCGGGAACGTGTGGCGGCCGCCCTGAAAATGGTCATGCGTCAGAATAGAGCCGCCAACAATCGGCAAGTCTGCATTTGAGCCAATAAAATAATGCGGGAATGATTCCACGAAGCTAAGCAGCCGCTTCAAGGTATCCTTGGTAAGCTTCATGGGCACATGATCATGATGGAATACAATACAGTGCTCATTGTAGTAAACATATGGCGAGTATTGGAAGAACCATTTTTCATTATTCAGGTTAAGCGGAATGATACGCAGGTTCTGGCGCGGCGGATGATTGATCCGTCCGGCATAACCTACATTCTCACGGCACAGCAGACATTTCGGGTAGACTGGCGGCGGGAGCAGCCGAGCCATTGCGATTTCCTTCGGATTTTTCTCAGGCTTGGACAAATTGATCGTCATTTCAATGTCTCCGTATTGCGAATCCTGCAGCCAATAGACATTCTTCGAGATCCGATCCATCCGAATATAGTTCGAATCAATGCTCAATTTATAAAAACGGTCTGTAGCCGCGGAGATGCCTTTTTCAGCAGTCAGACTATAGAACTCAGCATTTACATCCGAAGGACGGGCCATGAGAAGTCCCATAATCTTGGCATCCAGCAAGTCACGGTAAGTGTCACTATTCTCTGGGATCAATCCGATTTCAAAACCATAATCAATCAGTGCATCGAGTGGAGCCTGCGGCCCTTCCAATGGACTTTGATCGATGTCACCTACATGCGGCTCACTGAACCCGAACTGTTCGAGCAGCACATTACGGCTATAATCTTCATCGGATGGAGCTATGAGCTGCTGGCGCAGTGCGAACAGAACAAGCTGCTCAATCGCATGTAATGCTTTCTGGCCAGCAGGCGTAATCTTATTCTCGTTGTGCATTTTAATTCTCCTTCAGTAGGGTCTCAAGTTCAAGTTAAGCTAACCTAAAGTCCCTTATTCTCCGTATCCTTGCGGATTGGCAGAGTGCCAGTTCCATGCACTTTGAATGATATCTTCCAAATCTGCATGCTGCGGGTTCCATCCAAGGACGCTACGCGCTTTGTCGGAGGAAGCTACCAGCACAGCCGGATCGCCGGCACGGCGTTCTTGAATGACTACAGGAATTTCAAGTCCAGTAACCTTCTTCGCCGTTTCAATCACCTGTTTTACCGAGAATCCAAGTCCATTGCCCAGGTTGAAAATATTGCTGCTGCTTCCGCTGCGCAGGTAAGTTACCGCACGAACATGGGCGTCAGCCAGATCGCTGACATGGATGTAGTCGCGAACACAAGTACCGTCTTCTGTAGGATAGTCATCTCCGAAAACTGCGATACTGTCACGTTGCTTCAAGGCCGTTTGCAATACCAGCGGCACCAAATGACTTTCTGGACGATGGTCTTCACCGATTTTGCCACTGGCATGTGCGCCAGCTGCATTGAAGTAACGTAAGGCTACGTATTTGATGCCCAGTACTTTGTCAAACCAAGCCATCATCCGTTCCATGGTCAGCTTAGTTTCTCCATACACATTGGCTGGTTCAGTGCGGTCTGTTTCTTCAATTGGCACCTTTTCCGGTTCGCCGTAGGTTGCGGCTGTGGACGAGAATACGATCTTGTTCACGCCAGCTTTTTGCATAGCTTCTAAAAGACACTGTGTACCATATACGTTGTTGTCGTAATATTTTACAGGGTCCTTCATGCTTTCCCCGACCAAAGAGCTTGCAGCAAAATGGATAACCGCTTCAATCTCATTTTCAGCGAACAGCTTACCCAGCAGTTCTTTATCACGCAGATCACCTTCGTACAGCTTGCCACCCAGCAACGCCTCACGATGCCCTGTTAGCAGATTGTCGATGACCACCACTTCTTCACCACGATCCAGCAGCTCCGCTACAGTATGAGACCCAATATACCCTGCTCCACCTGTTACTAAAATCGCCATCTGATTACACTCCCTTCAATTCTTGGACACCATTACCGATGCCGCAAACATAGAACTCGCCAACCAAACCAGATCTTGTGGTATAGGCTTCACCAACTTCACGAATAAAACGTTCTATATCATCTTCATGTACCAAAGATACTGTACAGCCTCCGAAACCCGCGCCAGTCATACGGGAACCAAGTGTGCCTGGGATACGCCCAGCTTCTTCAACCATAATATCAAGCTCTGCACAGCTAACTTCATACAAATCGCGCAAGGACGCATGCGAATCATTCATGAACTGTCCAAACTGCTTCAGATCATTGTTTTTTAATACCTCAACGGAATCTAGCACGCGTTGATTCTCTTCCACAACATGGCGAGCGCGGCGTCTTACAATTTCGTCTGTGATTTTATCTTGATGTGCTTCGAACTGTTCACGATTAAGCTGTGCCAGATAAGCTAGTGAAGGCACTTCTTTTTGCAAAATAGCCAATGCCTCATCACACTGCTGACGGCGTTCATTGTACTTGGAATCTACAAGCCCTCTGCGTTTGTTCGTGTTGCCGATAACCAATTTGTATGAACCTGTGATGAACGGTACCAAATTGTACTCAAGTGTGTCGCACATCAGCAGAATCGCATGATCACGTTTGCCGTTAGCAACTGCGAATTGATCCATTATTCCGGAGTTTACACCTACGTACTGGTTCTCAGCACGCTGGGACAAAAGTGCAATCTCAACCGTGTCTGTATCGCCACCTTCGAGAGTCAGGAACGCATAAGCAGTAACAACTTCAAGAGAGGCCGAGGAGGACAAGCCTGCTCCATTCGGAATATCGCCATGGAACAGCAGATCGTACCCTTTGGATACTGGGGTGCTTTTCTTATCCAGCTCAACCATTACCCCAATCGGATAGTCAATCCATTCACCCGTTTTGGCTTTGCCAATTTCGCTATAATCAATAGAAGCTTCGTAAGGAAAATTAGTTGATGCAAAATTCACTTTGCTGTCACTACGTGGACGCACAATCAGCGTTGTACCGAATTCCAAAGCTGCGGGAAGTACATACCCGCCGTTATAATCCAAGTGCTCCCCGATGAGATTGACACGACCTGGTGCATAAAACACCTTAGCCTCTTCCCCGCTCACCCCATATTTTTCAATAAATTTGTTATTAAGTTCCTGTATGCTCATTAATGCCACTCCATCCTTTCGCTGCTTCAGCCAGTGGGAATTAGTAAAGCGTTCTTTATGTACTCATTATAATAGATTCATTCATCCTCTGATAATGCAATCATGTGTGTAATGTATGGATAAATGTGACTTCCCATAATATAATAATTACATATATTACTGTTACTCTCTAAACTATAAGCCATTAAATGACATTAACACAAGAAAGGCTGTCCCAAATGGAGCATACTTATTCCGTAGGATCCAATCCAGTGTATTACGATAAACAGAACCTTCATGTACTGTTTGCCGGCCAGAGTCAGACCCTGCCCATGCATCAAGCTGGACCCAAGATCTATGATTATTATTTGCTGCATTTCATAGAATCTGGCTCGGGCGTTTTCCGTACAGAACATCATAAATATGAGTTGGGTAAAGGAGACTGCTTCTTGATCCATCCGGGACAATTAGTCAGTTACGTCTCGGATAAAGACCAGCCCTGGTGCTATCGCTGGGCAGCTTTTACTGGCAGCGAAGCTGACGATCTGGTGCTGCAGACAGGGTTCACACCACAACAGCCTGTGGTGACTACAACAGATGAAAGCCTCATTCCGGGTGCCCTGTCCAGCATCATGCAAGCCTTCAACGCCAACAAAGAGAGTGCCCATCTGACTTCGCTTGGGTATCTCTATCTCATTGTCGGCGAAGCAGCAGATTTGCTCTCTTCCTTCTCCCGTCTGCCCGGCGCAGAATCACAGGTTAAGCGTACTGTGAAGCAAATGATCCACTACATGGCTTCTCAATATGCGCACCCGGTCTCTATTGAACAAATGTGTGATACGCTGGGTTATAATCGAGCCTACCTGTCCCGTGTATTTAAGCAAGAGACCGGATTATCTCCGGTGACCTATTTGCTGAAGCTGCGGATTGAAAAGTCCAGACAGCTGCTGCGTGAACGACCGGAGCTGTCCGTGGAACAGGTAGCAGCATCTGTGGGGCTCACCGATGCTTTATACTTCTCTCGCCAATTCAAACGGTTTTGTGCCCAGTCACCGACGGCTTACCGGATGACTACAACGAGACAAGCAGAGAAACCTTAACGTTAGTTTGCCCTTTAATCCATAAATCCACCATACAACAACAGCCCGCCTTCCTTAACGTAAGGAACCGGGCTGTTACTGTGTTCAATATACTATAGTTCTGTCTTTAGAATCGTTTCAATCCGCTCTAACTCCTCTGGACTGAAATCAGGATTAGCTAAAGCAGCTATATTCTCTTCAATCTGATCCACTCTGCTTGCTCCAATTAGGGCAGAAGTAACCTTACCACCCCGGAGTGTCCATCCCAGTGCAAACTGAGCCAGACTCTGTCCTCTCGAAACCGCAAGCTGATTAAGTGCGCGAATCCTCCGCTGCACCTCCGGTGTAATCCGGCTCTCATTCAAGGCGGCAGACGGCTTGGCAGCTCTTGACCCTTCTGGAATACCATTCAAATATTTGTTGGTTAACAAGCCTTCAGCCAGGGGTGTAAAAGCGATGCTTCCTACACCACTATGTTCCAGTACATCCTGTAAGCCGCCCTCAATCCAACGATCGAGCATAGAATAACTAGGCTGATGGATTAAGAGCGGTGTGCCCAGGCTTTGTAGAATGCTGAGGGCTTCAGCCGTCTGCTCCGCATTATAGTTGGATAGTCCTATATATAAAGCTTTGCCAGAACGTACCGCATAATCCAACGCCTGCATGGTTTCTTCAAGCGGTGTTTCCGGGTCTGGACGATGAGAGTAATAAATATCAACATAATCTAGGCCTAGCCGCTTCAGGCTCTGATCCAGACTAGCCAGCATATACTTACGTGAACCCCATTCGCCATAAGGGCCGGGCCACATGTTATACCCTGCTTTTGTAGAGATCACTATTTCATCACGATAAGGAAACATATCATTGGCAAGAACTTTACCGAACAGCTCTTCTGCTGAACCAGCTGGTGGACCATAGTTGTTGGCCAGATCAAAATGGGTAATTCCAAGATCAAAAGCACGAGTGATCATTTCTCTGCCGTTCTCGTAATTATCGATCCCACCAAAATTCTGCCATAATCCTAATGAGATTGCTGGGAGCTTGAGACCTGAGTTCCCGCAACGATTATAACGCATGTTGTCATACCGTTTATCATCTGCTACATATACCATTGCCTATCCCTGCCTCTCATTACACGCTGTTGTGAGCCTACCTTATCTTTAAACTTCTGAGCGTAATAATAATCTGGCAAGAGAAACCAAAGGACAGCTTTTTCCTCCTAGCTTAATAGATCCTTGACACTGCCCATTACTTTTCCAATTCGATCTGTAATCAGCAGATCCGCTTGATCATCATAAGGTGTGGGATCTCCGTTCAGCAGCACCGTACGTTTGCCCCGGAAATAAGTCACCAGACTGGCCGCAGGCTGAACCGTTAGCGAGGTCCCACCAATAATAAGCATATCTGCAGAGGCAATCGCTGCGACAGAGCCCATAAGCACGGAATGATCCAATTCTTCTTCATATAAAACCACATCCGGCTTGATAATTCCGCCACATTCCGGGCAGCGTGGAACGATCTCAGTCATTTCCAGCAGTTGATCCAGCCCGTAATACCGTGAGCAGTCCATACAATAGTTGCGATGGATGGAACCATGCAGCTCTAGGACACTACGGCTGCCCGCCTGCTGGTGCAGGCCGTCAATATTTTGCGTAATCACCGCTTTCAGCTTCCCCTGCTGTTCCAACTCCGCTAGCAGCTGATGCGCACCATTCGGACGGGCCTCTGGATGAATCATTTTACTGCGGTAAAAATCAAAAAAAATGTCCGGTGAGGACATAAAAAAAGTTCGGCTCAGCATCACTTCAGGTGGATAAGGTGAATTGTGCTGAGTTTGATATAATCCAGCTGCGGAGCGGAAATCGGGAATTCCACTCTCTGTAGACGTACCCGCCCCTCCGAAAAAAACGATGTTGTCACTTTCTTTGATCCAAGAAGCAAGTGTCTGCAATTGATCCATGCTAAGTAGCACATCCTTTCCTTTTATTAGCTGATCAGTAAGTGATCCAGAGCTCATTAAAACCGGAAATGATTACATCTGCATCTATTAGGTGCTTCCCATCACCACTGGCGGAAATCCCAATTGCGAGGCGAAGCCCTGCACCTTTACCTAATTGCATATCGGCATTACTGTCCCCAATAATAATCGTCTCTTCAGGCGAAAGCCCTAGCTCCCGGCAGGCCAATTCAGCCATTTCAGGAGCTGGTTTTCCGCTTTTGACTCTGTCCCTAGTGACTACCGAATCAAAATAGCCTGCCACATTAAGCCATTCCAAATGCTCTCCGGTGGTCTTTGCCCCGTCGGAGGTAACCACGCCAAGCTTAAGAGATGCCGCAGAGCATTGCTCCAAAAAAGAATGAAGTCCCGCTAAAGGCTGTGCCATACGGCGTCGGCGTAATTCATACATCGCGTTTTTAGTTATGCTTTTCACACGGGTCAGTGCTTCATTCCAAGGAACTCCTGCTGCATATAGCTGCCATGCGAGTACACCGTAACTTTCTTCCTCTGTAGCCATGGTAAGCGGCCCCGCCGGGTCGTACCCTATTAACTTCCCTTGCGGATCATGTTGCGTACCCAGCACCTTGCTGCGCTCTACAATAAATCCCGCTCCCATGATCGCAAGTTGATCTTCCAGTCCAAGCAGCACAAGCTCCGCCCAATTCCCCCAGGTGGCTAATAGATCGAGTAATGTCCCGTCTTTATCAAACAATATTCCGGAGCAGGGAACGCATTCATCGTTAATGTGTAATACTGGCATGAATTGTTTCCTCCCTCTGTTGAATGACCCGTAACTACCTCAGATTTCCAAGCCAATCCAACAGGGCACTTACTGTGCGACTCCGCTGTTCTTCCTCGGATATTGTGGCTTCGCCGTCCCCCTTCTGAGGCCCGTAGCTGCCAAATTGCGCATGATTCCCACCTACGATTGAACTATAAACTGTATTATCTGGCAGATAGGAGCGGCCTTTGTTATAGCTGTCTCTGTCAATCACTTGATCCTCAGTACCCACAACCGATAACACTGACAAAGTAGTCTCTCGTAGACTGCCCTTTTCATCTGGATAAGAGGCTAAGAAAAATACACCTTCCAGCTGGTCCGTATGCTCCATTGCGTAACGTGAGGCCATGACACCCCCAAGTGAATGTCCACCCAGCACAAAAGATTGCTTCGGATGCACACGAATAATCTCTTCTGCGGCATCCCCCTTCGTTACCGCTAAATTAAACGGCATTTTGGCGATGTAGAAGGGATGCCCTGCAGCAGCGACACTCTTCGCAAGAGGGGAATAAGCTTCCGGTTTAACCAAAGCCCCAGGATAAAATATAATCGAGGCGCCTTTAGTAATGGAAGGTTCGAACGAAATCCAATTATCATTCTGTTCGACGGTAACTCCACCACTTGAAATCAGTGCGGTTTCGGCTTCTTGAGCCGGTGCATATGGCGTCAAATACTTCCATATCAGCAACCCGGCTACAACTAAAATAATCAATACAAAAATAGCGGCGCGACGCTTAGTTATTCTTCTCTTCAACATGTTCCACTCCCAGATGTTAATGCATATAAAAATTATAGTGGAATCCCTCTATTCTAACAACCTTCAACACATCGCCACATTTCGCACACATGATAACGCTTTCCTTTGTGACTTAATTCACAATTAAATCAAAGAAAATCTAGTATTTTAAAATTAAATTAATTTGCATACAGCATAATTTGGAGGCTAAATCATGGTAGGGGAAAACTCGCTGGAAACGCGCGGAGAAACCTTTTTTCTCAACCTGCGTTTTATGCTTATTATCACTGTTTTTGCCGGTAATGCAATTGAACCTCTGATTAACAAAATGAGCGGAATACACGGATTATATATGTGGATTTTCAGCTTTCACATGCCGCTGTTCGTACTGGTGACCGGCTATTTCGCCAGAAAAAGCCTTGCCGGAACTACCGGCCGTAAAATGCTGCTGCAAATTGGATTGCAATACCTCATTTTTCAAAGCTTATATTCCGCACTCGACATTTCCCTCTTTCATGTAAGCAACATCCAGCATTCCATTTTCGCACCCTATCTGCTCCTATGGTTTCTGGCCAGTCATGCCTGCTGGCGCCTCCTGATGCTCGGTATGAGCAGATGGTCCATAACCGCTAAGCTCCTCTTCGCTGTAGCAGCGGGGGTGGCTGTCGGATATCTCCAGCTGGACGGTGTATGGTTTAGCATCAGCCGTACCTTTGTATATTTGCCTTTTTTCATTATCGGCTATCATTTCTCCTTCGAAACCTTCGTCAAGCTCTATCAGAAATATATCAAAATCTTTGCAGCAGCAGCCTCCGTTCTACTCCTTGCCATCATGGCCACATGGGGAGCAGGATTTCCCTTTGGCTGGTTATATGGCAACATGACCTATATGCAGCTTGATGCCAATGTATGGTATGCAGGCGTATACCGCCTGGGACTGTACGGACTACAAATTGTCGCTTCACTTGCTTTCCTCGGTCTTGTACCTTACGGAGCGAGCCGCATGACCGACTGGGGACGCCGCACGTTGTATGTTTTCCTGCTTCATGGTTTTATCGTTCGTCTGGCTGCCGTTTCCGGGATTTACACCTATATTGGCAATGCTGCTGGGGCAGTAGTCCTGCTGCTCACCGCCTTATTATTCACCGTATTGCTGGCTCAGCCGTCAGTTAAACGGCTCTTTCACCCGCTGGTTGAGCCGTCCGTTGACTGGATGATCACCCTTCAGCGTGCCGCCCTACGGCGCACACTCTAACTTTACATCCAGAACAAACAAAGCAAGGCGGTTCCTTGGATACGAAGATTCGTTTCCGAGGAACCGCCTTGCTTTGTTCATCTCCTAAGCTAAAGTTCAACTTCATCCTGATCCATGGTATATTTTACCTTCATCATAATATGTTGTTCATAATCGCCAAACTGGCGCCCGAACAGGTTAAGTCCGCCTTGATGAACTGCATCAGGGTTGATTCCAATGCGCAGCCGCAATTTGGGGCTCCGGTTAATCAGAAGATCATTTAAGGAAACATTCGACACCTTCTCCATATCAAGTGTCGTCTTTTCATGGTCAACACGCCAGGTCTTGAGAAACCCGTATTGTGTAGATCCATCCCACCACCAGTTCGGATTCAGCTTGCCCCGCCGGTCACCGAAATCACCGGGACTGGTCCACATGCCAATCTCTGAACCATTCACCCATACAGAGATGTTCGAAGGCCAGTTCTGGTCATAATTCGGAGCTTCCGAACAGATCTCCATGGATAATTCCAGCGATTCAATTTGTGCTCCGGAGGGGATATCCATAGGCAGCAAATATTCCAGGAATCCTTTGCGGAGCCAGATCAGCTGAGCGTTGACATGTTTAGGGTGATAAAAACTCGACGGTTCATCTTCTTTGATAATAAGACCCTCACTATTAGCCATTCCGCAAGTAGGAGATACCTCACAATCGCTATAATGGCCGATCGGCATCTCTACTTCATAGACATGAGTTAATCCCTTTGACATCGGCTCTTTCAAATTCAAGGCAATATGAAGATCATCATAATTCCGGCTGCAAACTTTCATCGCCCCGCGTGAAGCCGGAAGCAATTCTGTATGAATTAATTCTGCTGCTTCTAACACTTTAATATTGCTTGCTACCGTCGACACTGGAAGCTTCAGCCTCTCAGCGATTTCAATAATATTTAAGTTTTTGGAGTTTAAGAGCCGAAGAATATCAATCCTAGAACGAGTTGATAAAGCATGCGTTACTGTGACTAATTTTTCCGGGTCGTTTAAGCTAAGTTCCAGCACAAATCAGCTCTCCTTGTATCCTAATAATTATCCTAATCTTACTTCTTAATGAGATGAAAAACAATTACACCTACAGGCCTTTTCACCTAGAAATGACCTCCGGAAAACCGGAAGCCATTTCATATGTCTCTTAGGTTTGTTCGATTCACAATGGCTTAATATCAATGAAATCAATTTCTCCGTAACCTTCGCCTTTGGTAAAACGAAGCTTGTTCATGCCTGCTTTCAGTTGAATCCGGGCTGTGGACAGCCCCCAATTCTCCCACCCTTTATTGGTGATATAGAATGGGCTGGAAGGTCCTGCATTGACACTAAGCTGAAAATTCGACCAATTCCCGCCAGCCGTTCCATTCGCCGTTCGAGCCAAAAGAATATATTCGCCTGCGGCTGCCGCATCAACCGAAAATTCTACATAACTGTCCGGCGTATCAATATGACCCGCCTTAAGCCCACCCGAGCCCTTGGGACTCGAAGAGGCATAGGCATCGCCGCCAAATGTCCCTTTTTCCGCTTCGTAGCGGGTATGCATGGTTTCACCTGAAGGCAAAGTTATCGGAAGATTAGGTTCAACGGGAATGCCCAGATTAGGTGTATGATCAGCATTCCAGCTGAATTTCTGCATTCGCACCTCGCGGTTCCAGCCAGCGTTGTTGTATTTGGCGACATGGTACATGATCCAATCCTCTTGGCCGTCAGGAGACTTAGTAAACGAATGGTGTCCAGGTCCATAAAGTCCATTGCCTGAAGAAAAGATAGGCTGATTGCGTTTATTCCATGATGCCGGATTTAACAGATCACTGGAGATGTCTGCGGTGATCAGTCCCAGACAATAATCATTAGTCCAGCTTCCACTTGCCGAGTAAACCAAACTAATGACTTCTCCATTTATAATCACCTGTGGTCCTTCATTCACATTTGGGGAATGATTCGTTTCCCAGCTATACGTTGGTCTTGAAATCTCTACGCGTTCGGAATCAATGGTCCAGGGATTACTCATATGCGCGATATAGAGATTCTGCCGCACATTAACATTCCCCTCCCAGCCGGACCAGATAAAATACAGCTCGCCGTTCACTTGCAGCACAGTACCGTCTATAGCCCACTTATTGCTTGAATCTGTGATCTGGCCTTTGTACTGCCAAGTTCCCTGCATCGGGTCTGCCGCTGTGTTCTCCATTACATGCATGCGGTGGTTTACGTTATCTCCGTCGTCCATCGCATAGTAGATATACCAAGCTCCGTTTATATAATGTAGCTCAGGCGCCCAGATGCCGCTACCGCCCGTGTTGACAACTTTAGTAGGCGCTGCATCAATAGTGGTCAACTGGGCTGACTTCCAGAGGGTAACATTGCCACCTGTTGTTTTGGTGAAATAATAGAAGCCATCTGTATGTTTATACACCCATGGGTCCGCCCCGTCCTGCATAACCACGTTGTAAAAGTCATTATGATCAGAGACTGCAAGAGTCACCTTCCCCATTGGAAGAATAAGAAGAACACTTAAGGCGACCAGACATTTTTGCCGGAAATTCACTTTCATAATCTATCACATTCCTTTCGAATGAATAGTTACGTAGCGCCTCTAATCTTCAATTGCAGCCTTACGCGCATTGATGCGGCGGATACGCTCGGGGTCGAACTTCGGCTGTCTGTCATAAGTGTACAGTCCATTGACTTCCTGCTCCACATCGTACAGCTGGGTATAGCAGAATCCAAACATCAGCGGATGATCCAATAGAACATTCGTCAACCCCTCGTAGCGTTCGATAAACATTTGCTCTGAGGTCGGTCTGTCCCCATACCCCCATGATTTTTCATCTTTCTGCTGCGGGTTCCACCAAATTCCGCCATACTCGCTGATGAAGTAAGGTTGACCTTCATACGTTTGGCGATCCGGGAAGGTATTGAATACTTCTCCGCCACTTTTCATCGGTTCATATCTGTCCCGGAACGTCTGCGGATTCTGGTCATAGTCATGAAGATCGAAGATATCTGTAGCCACATGGAAGTTGCCGCTTGTATCAATTACTGGACGTGTTGGATCCATACGTTTTGTTACGTCGTAAACAATCTGGAGCACGGGGTTATGCTGTTTCACACCGTCCCGGTCCCAAGTCTCATTAAAAGGGCACCAGCCGATTAGCGCGGGATGATTGAAATCACGCTGTATACCTTCGAGCCATTCCGGCAGGAAGTGAGTCAGGCTATCCGCTCCAGTAATATTTAGCCCCCAATTGGCATGTTCTCCCCAGACAAGATAACCTAATTGGTCAGCCCAATAAAGATAACGCGGCTCAAAGATCTTCTCGTGAAGCCTCGCGCCATTGAAGCCAAGCCCTATTGAGATTTCGATGTCTCTGCGCAGATCTTTATCAGTAGGAGCGGTATAGATTCCCTCCGGATAAAAACCTTGATCCAGTACTAACCGCTGAAATACGGATTTCCCATTGATCCGGAATGCCATCCCATCCAGTCGTACCGTGCGGAGTCCAAAATAAGAATGGACCACGTCACTCTCCCGTCCCTGACTATGCAAGGACAACTTCAGGTCATACAATCTGGCGTTTCCAACTTCCCACAAGTGAATCTCTGATAGTGGAATCGTAAGTTTTATAGAGGTTCCGGAAACGATCACATTACTGTCCCCAACGGGTTTGCCGCCATAAAGAGCAGTAGCGCTAAGCGTGTCTCCCGCTGCGTTCCCTTGTACCTTCATTTCGAGGTGCACACAGCCATTGTCGGGATCAGCGACAACTTTCAGATTAGACAGATAGGTTTCAGGGACTTGCTCAAGCCATACCGTCTGCCAGATTCCTGTAGTGCGTGTATAATCGCAGCCGTGCGAATGGAACTGTTCACTCTGCTTGCCCCGTGGCTGTCGTCCCGATCGAACGTCGTCTTCAGCATACACAGTAATCACATTACTGCCCGCTAAAAGATTAGAAGTAATATCAAAGCTAAACGGAGTATATCCTCCGCGGTGCGTACCTACGGATACGCCGTTCACCCAGACCTCCGCCATATAATCAACGGCGCCAAAATGAAGGATAACTCTGCCATTTATCCAGCTCTCCGGCACGTTAAATTCCCTTTTATACCATACAGCAGCCATAAAATCTTTATATTCTACACCGGACAGCTTGCTTTCCGGACAGAAGGGCACAGTAATTGTCCCTGAGAGATTATGTTCGTTAACAGGGTATCCGCGTTCCTTCCCACTTTTGCCATGATCAATTTCGAATTGCCACTGGCCGTTCAGATTGATCCACTCTGGTCGAACAAAGTCAGGGCGGGGATATTCAGGACGCGGAAGCGTTGCTTGTTGTGTCATGGTGTAACTCCTTTTAGTAAATGTTATTTATTGGATATGCATCATGATGTTGCGGATCGCTTCAAGCGGAGCTTTGGGCTGTCTATCATAGGTGAGCAGTCCGTTAATTTCCTGCTCGACATCCGTCAGCTGAGTATAGCAATACCCTTGGATCACCGGGGAAGTGAACATCGGGTCAACAACAGCCTTGAGCTTCATCAGGAAATCCTCTTCGTTCTCTGCCCCAGAATAACCCCAGCCCTCCCACTCACTTTTCTTGAAGGCAATTCCACCAAACTCGGATACGAGAATCGGCTGGCCTTGATACGAAGCTCCACCGACAAATATTTTGCGGTTGGCCGGCATCGCATTTACAGAAGATTCTGCCGTGGCATATCTCTCCTCCAGCACTGCCTGATGGCTCTCATAGTCATGAATAGTCACCAAATCTGTAGTCATATGCTCCCACCCATCGTTATACACAACAGGTCTCATCTCATCCAAGGATTTCGTTAAATGATACATAGCCAATCCGTGCTGCTGCTGGCGTGTATCAATCTGGACATTGGGCACACCCCAGCTTTCATTAAGTGGAACCCAGGTCACAATACAAGGATGGTTATAGTCGCGCTCGATAATCTCCTGCCATTCTTTCGTGAAGCGGCGGACATACTCCTCGGAATATTCGTAAGCATTGGCTGCCTCACTCCATACCAGCAGGCCGAGCTTATCACACCAATACAGGAACCGGGGATCTTCTGTCTTCTGATGTTTTCTCACCCCGTTAAAGCCCATTTCTTTCGTCAGCTGGGCATCACGTTTCAGCTCTTCGTCTGTAGGTGCGGTTAGTATCCCGTCAGGGAAGTATCCCTGATCCAGCACCAGTCTCTGGAAATATGGGCGGTTATTCAAGCATAGCTTGCCATTTTCAATCGACACCTTGCGCATGCCGAAATAACTCACGGCTTCATCAATTACTTCCTCATTCCGAAGCAATTGGAATTGAATATCATACAAATTCGGATGCTCAGGGCTCCATAAACGTCCAAGACCATGATCCGCAAAATCACCCAAGCCGATAGTGCGCAGCTGCTCAGCATTCATGATCATATATTGATCTTCCGCAATCACTTCACCGTCATACGATACCGTTATGCGCAGCTTGAGCAGATCAGCAGACTTAAATCCTTGCAGAAAGGTCCGAAGCCGGATTTCATTGCGGTCAATATCAGGTGTCATCATGGTTTTACTCAGATGCACTGCAGACAGCGGTTCAAGCCAGACACTCTGCCAGATTCCGGTTGTGCGGGTATAAAAGATGGCAGCAGACTGCTCCAGCCAATATTGCTTGCCCCGCGGCAAGGTGACATCGCGGCTGAAATCCTCTGCGCGCAGTATAATCGTATTATTTCCTTTGATCAGCGAAGGAGTGATATCGGTCTGAAATGGCGTATGTCCGCCTTCATGCACGGCCACCAGCTGACCATTCACCCAGACTTTTGCCAAATAATCTACGGCGCCGAAATGGAGGACAATCTGCTTCCCGTTCCAACCCTCAGGAACTTCAAAAGTTCTTCTGTACCACACAACATCATGAAATGAAGGATCTTCAATCCCGCTCAGCTTGCTCTGAAACGCAAAGGGTACTTGAATAACCTGTGAAAATAAATCCTTTGTGTCCGCCCGATACCATTGTTCTTCCTCACCGACATCTTCATCATCAAACGTAAAATCCCATTCTCCATTTAGGCTAAGCCAATCCTTACGGGCAAATTGGGGTCTTGGATATTCTGGACGTGGAACGGATGTGCTGCTTGCTTCTTTCAACATGGTGTACTTCACTCCTATTAAATAATTTCTATATAAGATGAACTTGTTTTTTTTGCCCGCTATCCTTTAATCGAACCTACGTAAACACCTTTAACAAAATATTTTTGCAAGAAAGGATAAACCATTAATATAGGAAGCGTAGAAACGACGATCGCACAATACTTAACCAGCTCGCGGAAAGCCGTCTGGCTCTGGGCACTATCGATGACTACCCCGCCTGCACTGCCGATTGAGGTTGCGGTAGCATCATTAGCTACTAATATTTCCTTCATTAATAGCTGCAGCGGGAACAGCTGTCTGTCCTTCAACAACACCATCGCATTAAACCATGAGTTCCAGTTCCCCACTAAATAATATAAAAAGATTACGGCCAGCGTAGCTTTGGACAGCGGTAGAATCACATTCGTTAAAATATGGGCCTGGCTTGCCCCGTCAATGGTAGCCGCTTCTTCCAATTCCTGCGGAATGGCTTGAAAGCTAGTTCGCAGGATAATAATGTTCCATGTGCTTAAAGCACTTGGCAAAATCATGGCCCACAAATTATTGTACAGACCAATATCCTTCATTAATAAGAACCAAGGAATCAACCCGCCGCCAAAAAACATGGTGATTGTAATCAGGATCATGATGAAGTTTTTGAAATACAATCCTCGTCTGGACAATACATAAGCTCCCAGAATGGTCATGATCATGTTGACTAATGTGCCTAATCCTACATATATAATCGTGTTTTTATAGCCGTTGATCAGACTGTTATCTTTAAACACCAGCTTATAGCCATCCAAAGTGAATCCCAGCGGTTTCAGCAAAATCCCTTTATGAGCAATCAACATGCCGGGGTCGCTGACGGAGGCAAACAGGATGTGCAGGATCGGATAAAAACACACCAAGGTTAATGCGGTCAGCAGAGTATAAAGTGTGCCGTCAAACACTCTGTCGCCGATGGATTTATGTTTTCGTCTTTTTTTCGCTTTACGCTGCAAATTATCTTTCATAGCTGTCCCTCTTTCTTACCATAAGCTGACCTCGGACCTGCGTTTGGCTATTGTATTGGTCATCCAGAGCAGCCCGAAGTTAACGATTGAGCTGACCAAGCCCACAGCCGTGGAATAACTAAGACTGGCTTCTCTTAAACCGCGACGATACACGTAAGAGGCAATAACATCCGCCGTATCATAGATCAGAGGATTGTACAGCAGGATAATCTTCTCGTACCCGGATGACATCAACCCGCCGATGGCAAAAATAAACAGAATGATGATAACTGGGCTGATCTGCGGCAGCGTAATATGCCACATTTTTTTGATCCGTCCCACTCCGTCAATTTCAGCAGCTTCATATAATGAAGTATCGATGGAACTCATCGCCGCAAGGTAGATGATGCTATCCCAGCCGATGCTCTGCCAAATGCCGGAGAAGGTATAAATCGGCCGGAAGAAGGAAGAGTAGCCGAGCAGTGAAGAGTACTCTTTTCCGGTAATAAATTGCAGGATTTGCGTGATAATCCCTTCATCTGCGGCAAAGATATGAATGATCCCGCAGACCACCACCAGGGAAATAAAGTGCGGCATATAGGTGATCGTTTGGACCACTTTTTTAAACTTAACCCCACGGATTTCGTTCAGCATCAAGGACAGAATAATCGGGGCTGTAAATCCAAAGGCAATCCCCCAAACATTGAGGAGAAGGGTGTTTTTAACGACCCGCCAGAAATAAGGCCCTTGGAAAAAATCAATAAAGTGCTTAAACCCTACCCACTCACTCTGGCCAAACCCCAGCAGGGGTTTAAAATCCTTGAAGGCGATCATAACCCCCCACATCGGCCCGTAGCAGAAAATCAGGAACCATGCTACAACAGGGACGGCCAACAGATAGACAAACCAGTTCTTTTTCAAATCCTTCTTAATCACTAGCTTGGTATTTTTAGGTTTGGCGTCCTGAGGAATGGGCTTTATCGCTCTGTTTTTTCGTAATATTTCCATAAAACAACCACCTATCGTTTGTTATATCGATCTAAGGCTGCCTGATGGATACTCAAAAACTCTTCCAGTCCCATGCTCTGAGCTTCTTTCAAAAATTTATCATAGGCATCTACCGGCAGGTCTCCCATTATGATTTTTGCAAAATACTCTCCGCGCAGTGTCGACAGCTGGTTTCCAAGCTCGGCTTCCCGCGAAGCTTCATCCTTGGTAAAGGAAATAGGTGGCATAGCCATACTGGTGTCCATATTTTCTGTCCAATTCTTGCGAATGTCTCCCGAATAACTTCCTTTGGCAGCGATCAGCGGGTTGGAATGATGCTCATCCCGGATATCCGGCCAGTTGTGCATCCGGTATTTCCATAAGGTTGTCGATACGGGCTGACCTTCAGGGTCTTTAAAGATATAACTGTTCTCTGGATAATAAGGCATTCCCGTCTCATCAATCAGGTGGACCGTTCCGTATTCACCAAAGTTAATCAATTCCCAGCCCTTTTTACTGTAATTAAAATCAAGCCAAGCCATTGCCGCTTCTACATTTTTGCTTTGCGTGGTGATCGCAGCTTCGATCCCCGCTCTTTTGAAATTTTTGTACGTGGTTGCGGACTTATCTCCTTTGTTCAGAACCGGGTTCAGTGCTCCCACAAAGTCGATACCGCTTTGCTCTTTCCAATAACTCCACATCGTATCCGGAGAGTCCATCATCATCGCGGTATCTCCCGAAATGGCACTCGCCATTCTCTGGTTAAAGTCTGCTGTTGCCCAGTCCGGGTTCAATAATCCTTCTTTGTTCCATTGCTGCATGGTGGTCAAATATTCCTTAGCTTTCGGCTGTGCTGGCCCCCAAGCCACTTTGCCATTCTCATCAAGGAATGTCCAATCCCATACTCCATATGCGCCATTTATGATGCCGGTAAAAATCTGGCCGTAAGTAGAGCCGTAATTAAGTGGTGCTTTGTATCCGACTTCCTTTGCTTTTGTCAGGAAGGTATGCCATTCATCAATCGTATTTGGAACTTCAAGCCCTGTTTTATCCAGCGCCTCTTGCTTAATCAACGTTCCAAACCAAGTCCACTCTGAATATGGGGCGATGCCATAAAAACCGAGCAGCTTGCCGTCATCCGTGACCGTGGTTTTTCTTCTTGATTCATCCGAATTGCGCCACTTCGTATAGTTCGGAGCATTTTTCTCCATCAGATCTGTCAGATCGATATAAGCGCCGTCATTTACCCCCGCTTCAAAACCTCCCGGATAACGTCCCGGCTCAATGATAATGTCAGGCAGTTCACCGGAGGAGATCATCAGCGTGAAGGCATCCGCTTCCTGGCCGATTGGCGGCGTGATGAAGTTTACTTTGATTCCCGTTAATTGCTCCACCTGCTTCTGGACAGCATGATTGTTCATATCCGGAATATTGGAATTCGCAGGCATCCATACATCCAGAACCACATCACCTTTAACAGGATAAGCTGAGTAATCATTTGGAATGACTTCATCGAAGACGTCGCCGAGGTATGTATCATTCAAGGAATGATTAACTTCGTCGATTTGCTCTTGCGTTGGGGCTGTATTGCCACGTATGTCTGCGCTGATATCTGTAAACTCAATTTGGTCTTTGGCTGTGCTCTCGTTCTCTTTGTTGTTGGAGCCACCGTTATCAGCCCCATTGTTTGCACTGTTGCCACTACATGCTGTTACAGTCGAAATGATCAGTATCAACACAAATAAAAGACTAAAAAAACGCTTTGCATTGTTCTTCATACTTAACCTCCCACTATAAAATATTTGCCACAACGCCTTAAGCAAATCCAAAGCTTGGAACCACGCTCCTTTTTGCCCTGTAGATAACTCCCCTTGATTAATACAGTTTTTCTGTATCTCAGATCGAATTATAAGCATCCAAAATCCATATGTCAACGCTTTCATACAATAATTTTGTAATCTTACGATCTTTTCTCAAACAAATATATGACTACACCAACTACAAACCTATTAAAAAAACGTACTACACATCCTGTATTTTGGCGAAAAACCCCTTATAACACAGGCATTTTTCGTCAATTATTATCGAAAGCGAATAAAAATATCTGCATTACATGAAAAGGCCATTCATTACAGTTTTTCTGTAATGAATGGCCTTTTCAATCTTGTTTTTCTGTTTTATTCTTATTCTCCCGACGGTACGGTCTGAGCAAGCGTATCCCTACAAGGAACCCCAAAATCCGGTGTCCCATCCACCTTCCACCCAAATTTCTGGATACGGGTTGCTCGCAAAGACACATCCGCTCCAGCGGAAGGAAGCGCATGATAGACTATCCAATCTTCCTTGCCATCAGGAGATCGTGTGAAGCTATTGTGCCCCGTGGCAAAAATCCCGTTCTCTACACTTTTGCAAAATACAGGCGACATTGATTTTTCCCATGACAGCGGTTGCAAAGGATCTGCCGCTTCGCTCATGGTGAGCATCCCTAGTGCATAATCCTCAGACCAAGTCGTACTTGCCGAATAAACCATGAAAATACGATTGTTGCGCCGCAAAATTACCGGACCTTCGTTAATCGCCATGCCACCTTGCTTCTCCCATGACAGAGTTGGAGCGGTAAGCAGGTGATGCTCCCCTTCCAAGGTCCAAGGATTACTCATTCGCATAATGTAAATAGCCGACCCATAATCAGGGAAATGACCATATCCCGCATACAGAAAGTACAGCTGATCCCGCAAAGACATTACTGTTCCATCCAACCCTGGGACAGGTGTCTGCAAAGCACCTCTCCATACCCACTGCCCTTCCAGCGGGTTTGCCTCTTCATTCTCCAGCACGCAAATCCGTCGTGAATCGTCGCCTCCTCCGTCATTCGCAGTGTAGTAAATGTACCATTTGTTGTCCAAATGATGAATTTCCGGCGCCCACAGATTGTAACTGTAGCTGCCCCCCGGTTCGGGAGACCAGATCACTTTCTTGTCGCCCTCCGCAAGGCCGGTCAAGGTTCTAGATCTCGTCAGCTCCAGACATTTAGCTTTTGTGGCCATAAAGTAATAATAGCCATCGGTATGTTTGAATACCCATGGGTCTCCTGAGCTTGCTACAATTGGATTTAAAAAAGTTGTACGCTGTGACATTCCCTTTCCCTCCTTAGCTTTTCATCCCCGTAAAAACGATCCACCGCGGCGATAATAATAGGCGAATCCCAATTTTCCAGCACCTCCCATAAAATAGTAACTCCCATCATACTCAGCTCTCCTAAAGTTGTCTAGAGTGGAAAATAGATACATCCGGGCCCTGATCCATTTTCCAAATAAAGCACTTTCCTTTCGAAAATGAGCTTTTCCTCCACTTCCCACGCTTTGCGTCAATCGACAAACTTCACATTGTCCGGTAGAAAAAACGTGCTCTTTGTGATAGACTCACTAATAACAATGACTTCTCCGTTCATTTTAGGCGGTAACTGTTTATACCAAAACAGCGGCTTTTTTTATAGAAACGGCATCGCTTTTCTTTTTGAGGAAGCAGGTCCCCGTTCTTTCTATAAACCGTATATACGCAGGTCTTTGGAGTTCATTGCGTTAATGCGACACTATATTTGATTGAAATTCATTTAGGGGGGAATGTCATTATGGCAGCCAAGAAAATGCGTTCAGACATGATTAAAAAAGGCTTTGACCGTGCTCCACACCGTAGTCTCCTGAGAGCAGCCGGAGTAAAAGAAGAAGATTTCGGAAAGCCGTTTATTGCGGTCTGCAATTCCTATATTGATATTGTTCCAGGGCATGTGCATTTGCAAGAGTTCGGAAAAATCGTTAAGGAAGCGATTCGCGAAGCTGGTGGCGTTCCTTTTGAATTCAATACGATCGGCGTAGATGACGGGATTGCTATGGGACATATCGGCATGCGTTATTCACTGCCAAGCCGCGAGATCATCGCTGACGCCTTGGAAACTGTAGTTTCCGCGCATTGGTTCGATGGCATGGTCTGCATCCCTAACTGTGATAAAATTACACCGGGCATGATGATGGGCGCACTGCGTGTTAACATCCCAACCATGTTCGTAAGCGGCGGCCCAATGAAAGCCGGCGTAGATAGTAAAGGTAAAAAGCTCTCTCTGACCTCGGTATTTGAAGGCGTTGGTGCTCACCAAGTCGGCAAAATCAACGATGCAGAGCTGCTTGAATTAGAACAATTTGGTTGTCCAACCTGTGGATCTTGTTCCGGAATGTTCACTGCCAACTCTATGAACTGCCTTGCCGAAGCACTTGGACTGGCACTGCCAGGTAACGGTACGATTCTGGCTGTTGCTGATGAGCGTAGAGAATTTGTTCGCAAATCCGCAACACAACTGATGGAATTGATTAAGCTGGATCTTAAACCAAGAGATATCGTAACTAAAGAATCCCTTGATAACGCTTTTGCGCTGGATATGGCAATGGGTGGTTCTACTAACACAGTGCTGCACACCCTTGCACTAGCTCAAGAAGCAGGTATCGATTATCCGCTTGAACGCATTAACGAAGTTGCAAACCGTGTTCCATATCTGGCTAAGCTGGCTCCAGCTTCCGATATCTTTATCGAAGATGTGGACCGTGCGGGCGGCGTTAGTGCCGTATTGAATGAACTGCTGAAGAAACCAGGTGCTCTGTTCGGGGAATGTATGACCGTTACCGGCAAAACATTAGCCGAGAACGTAATCGGACACGAGATCCAAGATACTTCCGTAATTCATACTATCGACAACCCTTACTCCGAAAGAGGCGGTCTTGCCGTACTTTACGGAAACTTGGCTCCAGAGGGTTCTATCATCAAGGTTGGTGCCGTTGATGCTTCAGTAGGCGGATATCATAAAGGTCCTGCGATCTGCTTTGATTCCCAAGAAGCTGCACTGGAAGGTATTGCGAACGGTAAAGTTAAAGAGGGTCATGTAGTCGTTATCCGTTACGAAGGTCCTAAGGGCGGACCAGGAATGCCGGAAATGCTGGCGCCTACTTCACAAATCGTGGGTATGGGTCTGGGTGCTAAGGTCGGTCTGATTACAGACGGTCGTTTCTCGGGGGCTTCCCGCGGAATCAGTATCGGTCATATCTCTCCAGAAGCAGCTGAAGGCGGTCCGATCGCTTTTGTTGAGGATGGAGATATCATTGAGCTGGATCTCAACAACCGGAAGATTGAATTGCTGGTTGAAGAAGAAGTATTAGCAGTTCGTCGTACAGGATGGAAAGAATTCGAACCTAAAGTTAAAACTGGTTACCTGGCTCGTTACTCCAAAATGGTTACCAACGCAAGTAACGGCGCTGTGCTGAAGATCTAATCTCTTTAGCAGAAAAGAATATTAAAACAAGCAAGAGCAGTCCCACCTAAGTATTTTTACTGGCGGGCTGCTCTTTTTTTAAATTATCCCAACAAAAAAAATGTCCCACAACCCATCGCTGGATTGTAGAACATCTCTTTACATGTCCACTGGAAAATATTTATCAATAAGATCATGAATCAATTTGTTACTGTCGCACCTGGCATTTCTACATCCGCAACCGAATCATTAAGTGACAACGATTCTTCCTGTTGCGATTTGCGTTTTTTTGCAGTTTTAGGATGATGAGGCAGCTGTTGATTCATCTTTTTGAGCAGCTCTGAGACAGGCATCAGGATAAGCTTCGGCACAAGGACCTCGCTCCGTTCTTTAAGCCTTGCCCCACCTGCTGGATGAATCACACTTAACAGGATCCTTAAGTAAAATTTGGAGGAACGTGCGAATAAGCCATCCGGTAAATCACGTACGGTAAAGCCGAATTTCTCCGGTCCCCGGTTAATCATGCTGACTCCGTAAAGCGCTTTGGCTTCTGCAAGATCCACATCTTTGGCAATGATCTCAGCAAGAATGGGCAGATCCTTTTCCATTCTGCGGATCATTCGAATCGCTAGTTGAGCGGAAGAACGTGAATGAATTCCTAATTCGAACAACTGTTTATTATCGATGTGCAGCTCAATGACTTTGTCACCTTTACGCAGCAGTGCTCCACCCTCGAGTTCAACCGGTTCGCCCTGATATTTCCGCATCCGATAATGCAGGAAAGGATCTGACGGAGTAATCGTTTGGAGATGAAAAAGAGCTTGAAATACCTGTTCCCAAGCTAACCAAAGTCCTACAAGCACCCGTTTACCAAAAGATAAGCGCCGGATAGGTGACGTCTCAGCCATCTTAATCATTTCGTCAATCCGAATGCTGCGGAGTCCCCGTTTACGGGCTTCCTCCAGTGTCTGCTCAAGAGCCACAAGCATATTCCCTGGAGCATCCGCATCTGCACCCAGCGTTGTGCCGCTATCATGCAACAACATCACTTCCCCGGGATTCAGACGGGCCAGCATCTTCTCAGTAAGTTTTTCGGCACCGAGCTTCTCGCGCCAATCGCCAAACATTGCCGACCAAAGCACAATTTCAACTTGGCGTCGTTTAGAAATATCAAATAAATTGACAATGCCCCAAGGTGGACGGTAATACGTACTGCGTTCGCCAATAATATTATAAATAATATCATTCGTACGTTGAATCTGCCGGCGGACGGTTGCTGGCCGCATGAGCCAGTTCGTCTTGTGAACATAATTATGAATTCCGATGAGATGTCCCTCATCATGGATACGCTGAATAAGATCAGGATAACGTTCAGCATTAGAGCCTACTACAAAAAAGGTTGCTTTTGCATCATACCTCTTCAGTAATTCCAGCAGTAATGGTGTAAATCGAGGATCAGGTCCATCATCGAAGGTCAGTGCGAATTCATTCCGCCCAGTTCCTTTACGAAAGACACGGTAACCAAAAATCCGGCTGATCATACCAGGGATAAAAGCATAAAATGATGAGATGTAAAATAACCAGAGCAGCAAAGTCTGCATATTAATTCCCCGCTTTTCCAGAGTTGACTTTGGCTCGCCTAATGTCTGCAAGCAGAACCTGTGAAACGGCCAAGTGAAGTAGAATAAAAAAAACGTTACCCCCTATTTTAACACATGTATCAAAGAAATAGACGCTTTTAAAGTAAAATCATGTACAATGTAATCAACCTGGCGTATCCACTTATAAAAAAAGGGAGTTGTTTATATCTATGCTGCCGTTATACAAAAAATATTGGCGCACATTTTTTGACATCGGATTAATTGTCCTCACGGTTTATCTAATCATGTTCTCCTTTAGTAAACTGTATCAGTTAGCTGCACCTGTATTCCTGTCTTTTTTTGTATTTTTACTAATCGAACCCCTGGCCCGTTTCTTGAACCGTCGTGGTCTTGGTAAACCTTTTGCCTCCGCCATCTCAGTGCTGCTCTTTCTGATTGTGCTGTTAGGTACTTTATTTGGTGCCGGTCTACTGATTACGATCCAGGCCCTTCACTTCCAAGAGAACCTACCTAAATATACATATGTGGTGCAGCAGCATTTTGTGGAGACCACGACCTACCTGCAGCAAAAAATAGATAACTTACCACCCGATATTACGAACAAGGTCAATGGATACTTTAAAGATGCCACGAATGTCCTAACAGGATGGCTGATTACTTTTCTAAAATATATGGTTGGGATTCTAGGCTCTTTCTCCACCTTCATGGCCAATTTCGGGATAGCCATCATTTTAGCATTTTTCCTCAGCATGGAGATCAAAGATTGGCGTAAAATCGCGCATGACAAAATGCCAAAAACTTTTAAGAATGCCTTCGCCTTTCTACAAGGCAATGTATTCAAAGCCATCGGTTCCTATTTAAAAGCACAACTTATTCTGATCAGCATTACTTTTGCCATAGTTCTAGTCGGCTTATTTATTCTGCGAACTGGCAACGAAATCACAATGGCATTAGTCTGCGCGGTATTTGATGTTTTGCCGCTTCTTGGCGTGACGACAATTTTAGTCCCTTGGATCATCTATTTGTTCATCGTGGGCAATACTTCACTGGCTATCGGATTAATTATCCTCCTTGCCATTGTACTAATTGTTAGGCAATTGCTTGAGCCGAAGATTACCGGGAATTCGATTGGCGTATCCTCAGCCTTCCTTATGCTGTCGTTCGTCATTCTGTCCACATCTGCTTTCGGTATGGCTGGTCTGATCCTATCGCCGATTCTGCTTATTCTGATAAAAGAACTGATTCAACAAGGGTATCTTCAGAGCTGGATCTATCTTCCGCAAGAGGAATTTATCGTTTCGCCCTTTGCAGCTAACGGTCCAGCTTCCAATCAGACCAGCTCTGCGCCACCACCTGAACCTCAAGCTCCAGAGGGAACCGATGATAATAAATCCAATACCTGACCGAACAGCTTAACGGCTAGATGAGAGCTGTCCGGAGCAACGTTCTCAACCGCTACCGACACAGCATATCTGGGATGATCCACCGGTCCATAGCCGATAAACCATTGATTGTTACGCGGCATACCCTTAACAAGAATTTGTGCCGTACCTGATTTCCCGGCAACCGGCCATTTCGTGCTCTGCAGACTTGTGCCGGTTCCATCCGTAACTACTTTACGCATCCAGGACAGCAGCTGGCGGGCTGTAGATTCTGTGATCCTCCCGGCAGTTGAAGGGGAAAGATGACCCGGCAGATCCTCTAGCTTTTGCCCATTTGCAAAGGTTACACGCTGGAGAATTCTTGGCGCTCTCACTTCCCCGCCATGCAGTAACGTCACCACCAGGTTCGCTGCCTGAAGTGGTGTCACTTGCACATCTCGCTGCCCAATGGCCGTCTGCACTCTGGCGCCTGGATCATCCGGCAGCAAAGAAGTAAAGATCGTCCCCTTCTGCTCACCGGCTAATGGCTTAAGAACTGGAAAACCAAGCGTATTCTCCGCTTGCCAGCTAATATCTCTTCCGAGCCCCAGCGCGAGTGCTGTCGCTTGAAGCTGCGCCCCACTCAAACGCTCTGCCAGCGCAGCAAATACAGTATTACAGGACATGGCGAACCCTTGCGCCAACGTGAGGGGACCATGTCCTTTTCCTTTTAGACAAGACAATCCATATTTCTCATATTGCCCTGAACAATAGAAGAGCTCATCCGCTGAGGTGACCCCGGCTTCTAGTGCTGCTGCTGCTGTGACAATTTTGAAAATTGATCCAGGTACGGCAGCCTGCAACGCCCGGTTATTCCACTCTCCCCCTTCAGGGGATATCTTCTCTGGGTCGTAAAAAGGTAAAGATACCATGGCTTCAATATCTCCCGTTCCGGTGTCTAATACCACCACGGCTCCTTCCTTCATTCCAGCTTTGACAGCTAACTCCTCTATTTGTTCCTGAAGCTTTTTATCAATTGTTGTATATAAAGACAGCGGATAATACGGATTGCCCGGGGCTCGCACTTGAATGTGACTGCCCGGGACACGTTGCCCGCGCGCATCAACCTGAGCATATGCCTCTGTATGCCCTACACCTCGAAGCAACGGCTCCAGGGTCTTTTCTAACCCGTCCGTTCCTGTCATCGGAATTCTCAGCCCCGATGGCGATGCCTTCCCACCAGTGTTTGGGACCGCTTCCGATAAATATCCAAGCCACTGCCGTCCAGTTGCGTTCCCATCATATCTGCGAGCAAAAGGAAGCACGCCTACGCCGTCGATCCCCAATGCACTCACTTCTTCCGCTTGTGCGGAGGTAAGTGCGAGCGGTCCTTTTCCCACTGAGGATGGCCAAAGCAATGGTTCCTTAAGGGAAGAGCGCTTGTTTAGCAATTGCTCATAACTCACTCCAAGGATAGCTGCCAATCGGTGCATGGACTCAGCTTCTTCGTATACGACCTGTGTCACGGTATTCTTAGTCTTCGCCTCTTGAGGAAAAAAAGCAGCCGTCCAAATGGTTTCCCCGGCAAGGGGTTCACTCTTTCGGTCATACAGGCGCCCCCGCCCAGTGTCCAATACAGTTTCCCGTTCGCTTTGAATTTCTGCCATCTTTGCAAGTGTATAATTCGTTCCAGGGACCGTCTGTTCCTTCATAAACAGTTGAATCCACGCCAGCCTAAGGACCAACACGGCTACTACTGAACATAAAATAATCAGTCCGCCGAGTATACGTCTGTGGACATTATTGTGCAATCCCATTCCTCCTGACTGACGTTCATAGCCTTTATTATGTCCCACCGGCTGGATTATTTACACTCATGCTTAGTTAGCTAATTTATAGCCTTTTGAATAGCACAAAGACCAGTCCCAAATAATTAGAGAATGGTCTTTGTGTTAAAATTATTTACTTAGGTTATAAAAAGTTACAAATTAAACTTGGACAGTTTTTCTTGCAACTGCCGTGACGCATGCTCAAGCTGCTCAGACAGCTCCACTAAATGATCACTCACACTTTGTTGCTCCCCGCTAAGCGAAGCCACTTCTTGAGAAGCTGCTGATGATTCTTCTGCAATGGAGCTGATATTGCCCATCGAATTTGACAGCACCTTTTGGGATTGGCTCAAGCTATCCATCGATAAAGCAACAGATTCCAAACGTGTAATAAAATGACGCATCTGATCCTGTACAGATACGAAGATATCGCTAGTGCTCTCCACTGAAGTCACCTGCTGATTAAAAAGAGGGGCTACTTCCGAGAGAACACCTACGGTCTCGTTCATATCCTTCATAATAGTGTCCGTTATATTAGCCACCACAGCAATGGATTCTTTGGACTGATCTGCAAGCTGGCGAATTTCATCGGCCACTACCATAAATCCCCGGCCGGACTCCCCGGCCCTTGCCGCTTCTATCGTTGCATTTAGAGACAAAATATTCGTCTGCTGTGTAATATTCTGCATAACATCAAGCACCTTCATCACTGATGATGTGGTGTCTTGCAGCTCATTCACTTTCAGCACAAGCTTATTCGTCATATCACCCGTCTTATTGGTTTTGCCAAGCAGCTCTTTTAACTCATTAAAACCTTCTTCACTAAGCACGCCGATACTATGTGCGGTATGATCCATCTCATGCGTAGCTGAGTTCACTTTGTTCATTTGCACCGAAATTTGCCCCGTAAGCTCGTTGCCCTGGTCCGCCTCCAACGCTAGGCTGCCTGAACCTCCGGCAATTTCTTCTGTTGCAGCGGCAATCTCTTTAGCTGCCATCGCTGTCTTACGCGATACTCTACTAAGCTCATCGGCAGTTTCCATTACCTTCCGAGCGGTTTCATTAGTATGGATTACCAGTTCTGTAATCCGTTCCATCATCCTATTAAAGGATCCCGACAACTGACCAATTTCATCTCGTGAGGTAATATCCGTGCGTACTCCAAGATTTCCATCTGCCCCCTTAGACATTAGATCTTTAAGTCGGGTCAAGGGTTTAGATACCATTCTGTACATCCAGTAACCAATTAGAATGGCGACAATAGCAGCCACCGCAACAATAATATATGTAGTTTTTAGAATACGAAGGGCGTCTTTCGTAAGATTCTCAGCCGGAACAACACCAAGCAATCTCCAGCCGGAGCTTTCCATCGTCCCGTACACAGCCAGAATGGATTTTCCTTTCTCATCCTTCGTTGGCAATGACCCAGCCTCATGCTCCAAACCATGAAGAAGGGTCCCTCCCAGACTGAGATAAGTATCTGTTCCCACTTGCTGGGACGATGCGATCAATTCATCCTTATCCGTCAGCAATTGCATGTAAGAGCTGGGTCCGAGATCAACTTTACGAAGCTGATTTTCTAATTCACTAATTCTAATATCACAGATAATTATGTATCCCGGGCTTTGTGTATCCCCAGCTATCGATTGTGCCAAATGAAACATACCCGAAGTATTTCCGGCTTGCCCCTGTTCTGTTCGGGGAATCCACAATGTTTGCGGTTGCTCCTCAAGCTGCTTGAACCATGAGGACTCCCTGAATCCCTTGATAAAAGCGCTGTTTTTTGATCCCGCTGACGAAGTGGGGACTTTCTGGTTCATCGGGATGAGGTATACAGCTTCTACCCCCTTTGATGCGGTCAACCAGGCATTTAGTTCGGCGCTAATCTGGTTGGACTGCAAATTACGTTCCTCATTACTTGTAGTGGGATTATTCCCTTGTTTGAGTGCATCCTGAATCTCATTGTTGTAAAGAATTCTTCCTAGGCCATCCTCATAACGCAATAATTCAACATCAAACTTCTCTGCAGCTTGGACGACTGTCTGTTGATTGGCTGACAGCGCATTATTCTCGATCGTTTGCTCAGCTACGGAATAGGAAATGTAGCCAAGTGAGAGAACGAGCACCATTGTTGAGATGAAGAAGATGAGAAAAAGCCGCACCCCAATCGATTTGGCAGGGTGCAGCTGGAAATGCGCCTTTTCTTTTTTTACTTGCGACTTCATCAATTGTTCACCACCGTTGTCTTCAGTTATGCCTGCTGGCTTATCTCTTACAAGGTCATGAACAATTCCAACGCCCGATCGGCAAGATATGGTAAATACTCATGACCGTACTCATAATAAACCATAAGCTCTTTGGACGCTAGTATTTTATTGTATGCGGCAAATTGAGTTGAAGGTGGACAAATCGTATCGGATAACCCGGTAACCCACAGTACTTTAGCCTGAATTCTTTCCGCAAGATTCTGAATATCGATATACCCGAGCCTATTAAAAATCTCATCCTCACGCAAATGATGGGGATCAAAAAACCGGAAATAATAGTTGATCTCCTCATAAGCGGAGGTGGTAATATCCAGTTCCCAAGCACGTTTATAATCTGAAAGGAAGGGATACACAGGCAAGGCTATTTTTAAGCGTGGCTCTAATGCTGCACAAGCGACAGTAAGCGCTCCACCTTGAGATAGTCCAAAGGCACCTACACGCTCAGGATCAACTTCATCCATAGACATCAGAACTCGGGCAGTCTGTGCCGTATCCAAAAACACATTGCGATAATAGAGGTTATCTGGATTAGGATCATCCATCCCTCGAATGATATGTCCACGTATCGTGGTGCCCTTTACGGTAAGATTATCTTCGGAGAGGCCGCCCTGTCCGCGACAATCCATCGCCAGGACGCTAATCCCGTGAGCAGCATAAGCCACCTTCTCCATCCAATCCCCGCTGTCACAGGAGTATCCATGGAACATCACTACACCGGGGCCTTTTTTATGTACATTGTTCTTCGGTCTTACATATTTGCAATGGATTCTTGCACCGCCAACTCCTGTAAAATACAAATGAAAACATTCCGCAAGTTCACTGACAAACTCCGCCGGCTCCAGCTCATAATCCAGCGGCTGTGCATCCAGATCACGTAATGCCCGCTCCCAAAATTGCTCGAAATCATCCGGCTTTGGACTACTTCCGTTATATTCCTTTAACTGTGACAAATTCATGTCGCTTCCCAAAATATTGTTCCTCCTTAAGTTATGTAACGATATTGTTCGGTGGCTGTTCGTAACCGTGAAGCATCGTTATAGTTACTATGCTAGATAGAAACGTAAAACCCAATATGGGTTTTACGTTGATGTATGGATATTTGCGATGAGATAGTGGGATGAAATAGTGAGATGAGATAGTGAGATGGGATAGTGAGATGGGGTAGTTGCGTTTTCTGCGACTGAGTAGTTTAATTGCAGCTCCGAGGCTGGATAGTTGCACTTTGTGCAGCTATTGCAGCTGAAATATGTGTTTTTCCCCTCTTAGTTGCACTTTGTACAACTAAAAAACGACAAAAGGAGCTTTTGGAGGTTACTTGGCTTATATAGTTGCACGAAGTGCAATTATATCGCCTAGCACCTTAGATATAGTTAGTTTAAGTGCACATAGTGCAACTATTTACGTCTGTGCCATGGAGTAACTAAGCAACATAATGAAAGAGTCGCCAACAGAGATACATTTCCCTCTCATCTACTACTTTTCCATAACTTAACAACTAATCCCAATCCATATACCTACTACCTTCTTATTACCTCCACAACCACTCACATTCCACTTACCCGCTATCTTCCTCTTACCTCTACAACTAATCACAATCCATGTACCTACTACCTTCTTATTACCTTCACAACACCCACATTTTCCACCTTGCCAATTAACTTCTCTATAATCGGCACAATAACAGCTTCTGGCTGGATAGTTGCACTTTGTGCAGCTATTACAGCTGAAATATATGTGTTTCTAATCTTAGTTGCACTTTGTACAACTAAAAAACGATAAAAGGAGCTTTTGGAGGTTACTTGGCTTATATAGTTGCACGAAGTGCAATTATATCGCCTAGTAACCAAAGAAATGTTAGTTTAAGTGCACAGAGTGCAACTATTTACGTCTGAGCCATAGAGTAACTGAGCCATAGAGTAACTAAGCCACAGAGTAACTAAACAACAAAGTGACAGAATCGCCAACAGAGCCGAATTCCCCCCTCGCCTGCTACTTATCTATTACAGGCGATAATGTGTCGTTCGGTTGTACATTCTGCAACAGAACACGGAGGTCGCACAAGGCAACCTCCGCACTGAGCACACACAACAACATTCAACACACCAAACCCAACACACCAAACCCAACACACTTCTTTCGAACTCTACGCTAAGCAATTCTCCGGACAAGCAAGCTCTCTGCAAATATAGGTCATTAAGTCCAATTAGATTTTGCCTAAACCTGCATCATCGCCAACCTCTTCATGGGTTTCGATGACATAGTTGACGATTTCATTAACCGTTGTATAAGCAACGCCTACATAAGTATCAGCAGCGCCATAATAGATGGCGATACGGCCGGTTTCTGCATCATGCAGAGTAGCACATGGGAACAGGACGTTATTCACAAAACCTCTTTCCTCGTACCATTCTTCTGGCGTTAATACAAAGTTCTTCGAGCGATATTTTACTTTCGAGGGCTCATTGATGTCCAAAATAACCGCTCCCATACTATACACAAGACCGTTGCACGTTCCAGTTACGCCATGGTAGAACATCAACCATCCTTCAGTAGTTTCAATCGGGGCTGGTCCGCCACCAATTTTGACACTTTGCCACCAACCTTGACCACCCTTGGTCATTACATGGCGGTGTTTTCCCCAATATACGAAGTCAGGGCTCTCACTAAGGAATACATCACCAAATGGCGTATGGCCACTGTCACTTGGACGGGACAACATCACGAAGTTATTGTTGATTTTTCTAGGGAACAGTACGCCGTTCCGGTTGAATGGCAGGAATGGGTTTTCCAAGCTGATAAATGTTTTGAAATCTTGTGTTTTTGCTACCCCAATAGCTGCTCCGTAGAAATCTGTACACCAGATAATATAAAATGTATCTTCAACCTTAACCAGACGCGGATCGTAAGCATAACGCGGCTGATAAGGATTACCTTCTTCATCTATAAATCGGATCGGCTCGTCATCGATTTTCCAATCCAAACCATCCACACTATGTCCCATACGCAGATGCGGACGAGTAGTGTTATCTTCCACACGAAATACACCAATAAAACTGCCTTCATACGCAGCAACCGCACTATTGAAAATACGGGCTACACCTTTTGCAGGATTTCTTTTGATAACCGGGTTATCATTATGTCTCCAAATCGGATTCTCGTAGCCAGCAGGCTTTTCTTGCCAAGGCATGTTCGGGATGTTAATTGCACTTGCTCCAACCAATTTTACTTCACTCATTAGTTTTCCCTCCAAATGTATGCAACTTTTCAGTATGCTATTTTATCTAGTACTGTTATTAAATTTACTATTGAGCTCACTTTACAGAACCTTGTGAAAAACCATTGTAGATATATTTTTGCAAGGCGGTAAACACAACCAATGTAGGTATAATTGCGATCATAATCGCTGCACATATTACTTCCCACTGCGATCCATATGGGCCTTTAAACTTAAAGAGTGCTGTGGAGATCGTTTGCAGATCTGTTTTCGGCATATAAAGGAAAGGGGTGTAAAAATCGTTATAAATATTAACACCCTTCACAATCACAACAGTTACAATCGCTGGCTTCAACAGTGGCAAAATAATTCTCCAATAAATCGTCCAATACGAAGCTCCGTCCAGCATCGCAGATTCATCCAGTGACTCGGAGATCGAATCCAAAAACTGCATGAAGATATAAACAGCGATAATATCCGTGCCCAAGTACATAACAATTGGTGCCCATCTGGTATTAAATAATCCCAAGTGATTGATGATTTGGAAAGTAGCCACTTGTGTAGTTACGCCTGGAATCAGGGTAGCAATCAGGAACATACTAATTAGGATCTTACTGCCTTTAAATTTGAAGCGCGATAAAATATAAGCCATCATCGAACCCGTCAACGTAGCACCCGCAATAGAAATCACAACGATAATGACAGTATTTTTAAAACCGAGCAGCATTTTCCCGTCTACAAAAGCCTTAGTGTAGTTGGAGAAATTCAACCAATTCTCTGGCAGCGTTAACGGTCCGGTAGAAGCATATTCGGCTCCGGTCTTTAATGAAGCGAAAAACACGACCACGATAGGTATCAAAGCTACAAGTGCTCCCAAAATCAAGGTGAGATATTTGAATATACTAGCAGTGGTATATTTTACAGAATGCATAGTTTATTTCTCCTCCTTGATCAGAACGCGCTGCAAAATAGTAACTATGATAACAATACCCAGCAATACCACGGCCATCGCCGATGCCAAACCAACCTTGCTGTATTTGAAAGCTACATCGACCGTCTGAATTACGAATGTACTACTTCCGTTAGATCCGCCTGTCATGACGTATGGAATTTCGAATACCCCAATAGCGCCACTAACCGCAAGAATCAAGTTCAATTGCAGAATTCGTTTAATGCTTGGCAAAATAATATGCATAAACTGATGCCATCTGTTTGCACCGTCAATTTCAGCGGCCTCATAGATATCCTTACCAATAGAAGAAATAGCTCCGAGGAAAATCAGGAAGTTCATTCCCATGTATCTCCACAGTGACGCACCTGCGAGCGAGAAGTTAATCAAATTAGGATTTAGAAGCCACTTCTGCTGCAGACTGCCAAGCCCAATCAGATTGAGAATTGTATCTAACGTTCCATCTGGTTTGAAAAAGAACAGGAAGATAAAACCGATTGCTACACCGTTTAGCAAGGTTGGGAAGAACAAAATCCCTTTAAACAAGTTTTTCATGCGAACACTAAAGCTCAAGATGGTTGCAAAATACAAGGCAAGTGCCATCTGAATAAAGGTGGTAAAGAAATAATACAAACTGACCTTAAACACAGAAAAATACTCAGGTTTCGTAAAAATGGTCTTGTAGTTTTCTAAACCGACATATTCCATATTTTTGCTCAATCCATTCCAACTGGTGAAGCTGTACCGAAACATACTGATGACTGGATAATAAGCGAATGTGAGCAGCAACAATATCGGCACTAATGAGAATAAAATGATGATAGCGATTCTTTGATTTTTATAGCTCAAATTTGAAAACTTAAACACCCGATACACCTCCAGAAAAAGCATCCTTAATTATTTAAGACTCGTTTAAATGTGAAGGGGGAAATGCTTGTTAGCATATCCCCTCCCACATTCACTACCGCCTAACCGCCTATAGCATCTAAGAAGCTTATAGTTGTTACTGTGCTGTGACTTTAGCGCGAGCGGCTTTCCACTTGTCGTTCAGGTCTTTCATGATGTCATCATAGGATTCTTTTCTGTTACCAATCGCTGCTTCAATAATCCGTTTCTTGAAGTCTGGCTGCCAAGCACCGATCTCAGCTTGTTTGTCGATTTCATCAGACCAGCCTTCTTCGCCAGCTTTAGCAGGAGCAAGAGTATCAAAGGTTACATCTGTACCTTCATATTGTTTCAGGATTTCTGGAAGCTCTGCACCGATAGCCGGGCTCATACCGCCGCCTTCAGTTGTAGGGTAGTTAGATTCGTTGATGAACCAATCCACCCAAGCTCTAGCAGCTTCTTTGTTTTTACTGTGCACGCTGACACCCAGATTGTAGTCACCAGCAAGCGGCACAAGGATTTTATCCGCATTGGTTGGGAAAGGCATAAATCCAACATCGTCTGGATTTGTAGCCAGGCCTTTGATTTGGCCAATTGCCCAAGATCCAAGCACCATAGTCCCAATTTTACCGTTGGCCAGGTCAGCTTTGGAAGATTCCCAGTCTGTTGTAGTTGGATCTTCTTCAATCAAACCTTTTTGTGCTGCATCGTACAGAATTTTGTACAGTTCATAGTGTGGTTGACCCGCTACATAGTTGTCGTCGCTAGCCACTTGAGCAATGTTCACATAATCACGGTCACCAGCTACTGTAGCCAGATCCGCTTCCCATTGTGTCAATGTCCAGCCTGCTGCATAATTTGTGTAAAGAGGAACAGCTTGTGTTTTGTCTTTAATAGTCTGCAGGGCAGTCAAGAATTGTTCAGGGGTTTTGGGAACCTCTGTAATTCCGGCATCTTTGAAGACTTGTTTGTTATAGATAATCCCGTTAAAGTTGATGGTCATCGGAATACCATAGGCAACTCCGTCTACTGCACGTTCCTCCAACCCTGTGTATTGTTTGCTCATTTCTTCGAGCTTGCCAAGGGGTTCGAAGAAATCAGGAATATCTTTTACAGCTATGCTAGTAGGTAACAAAAGAACGTCGCCATAATCACTAGTGCTCATACGAATTTTAATTTGGTCTTCGTAAGTAGCTAGCGCTTCAAAGTTCACCTTTACATCAGGATATTTCTCATTGAATTTAGCCGCATACTCTTTGAATACGGTATCAACAATATCTGTTCTTTGGGTTATGACTGTGATATCCCCTTTGATATCCTTGGCTGCTGTACCATCAGCTGGAGCAGTTGCCTCTGCTGAAGAACCATTGTTTCCTGTGTTTTTAGCAGCTTCATTGTTAGTGTTGTTGTTTGAGGAACAACCGCTAAACAATCCCGCCACAAGCGTTAGTGCCATCAAGCCCATCATTGTTTTGCCTTTTTTCATGCTGTTACGACCCCTCTCTTCAATTCAACTCTAGTTTTAGGTAAATAACAAAAATAATAACTTTTATCATCACTCATAACTTGAAAGAGTAGCCATTAATACCGGATTATCTGAATTACTCTTAAAAACAAGTGATGACATCGCTTACAAACCCATTATAAATCTATTTTCGACGCAAAACGATGGTTTCAATTGCTTTTTCTGGTCTTGTATTTGTTATTTTTGTTTTACTTATAATAATTTTGTTATCTAATTTATAAAAAATACCCACAAAAAAAGAGAGCAATTCGCTCTCCTAATGAATAGCTTCCTATATATGCCTAAAACTCACGTTCGATTTTCGGGAATTTACAGCCACTTTTATAATCCTTAGGTGTCATACCACACATTTTCTTGAACAATTTATTAAAATATACCGGATCGCTATAACCCACCTTCTCGGCAATTTCATAATTTTTCAGGTCAGGATGCTCCATTAGCAGTTCCTTTGCTTTAGAAATTCTAATCCGAATCAGATAGTCTGTGATCGTCTGCCCCGTCTTTAACTTGAACAAACGGCTGAGATAACTCGCATTCATGCCCACCATCTCCGCTAGGCGTTCAAGCTCGAAGTTCTGATCATACTCTCTCTCCAGAATGCTTTTTGTCTGCTCAACTACATAATGTTCTCCACCATCCGCAGCTTGTGAGAAAATCTCCTCATGCTCCGTCACGGTCTTTTTCTTTACATCCTCTACTCTCTTAAGCAGCTCATATAGCTGAGTCTTATCAATCGGTTTAAGCAAATAATCCATCACCCCATGACGGATCGCTCGACGGGCATATTCAAATTCACTAAAACCGCTAAGGACAGCAATAGGTATATCCTCCATATGGTCTCTAGCCTGTTCAATCAGTTTAAAACCATCCATTCTAGGCATTTTAATATCTGTAATAAGCAGATCTATATCCTCCCGGGATAACTTTTCTAAATGTTCCCAAGCTTCCAACCCGTTGCCGTAAGATCCAATTACATGTACGTCTATTTCCATTCTCGATGTGATTTTTTCGAGCCCTCTGCGAATGACTTCCTCGTCGTCCGCAATCATAACATTTATCATTTGAGTAATTCCCTCCAGTTGTATCCGCCAGTTATTATGATTGCGCTATCATCACGAATAGTATCTCCCCATATATTACGTCAATGTACGATTGCGCCCTTTTATAGTCTTATATTTACTATAACTAAAGTTATTCAAATTTCCCAGCTTCAACTACAAATTGTCCTTGAAATCATCTGCGAAAAAGTATATAACTAAATTAAGTTGTTATTATAAACTAACAAAAGAATAATAACTATCTAACAAAATGATGTCTGCTAATTTTTCTATTTTCGTGTGTAAAGTGAGGATTCTCGATGATGTTAAACAACGAATACATTGCAGGTGTAACCTGGGGTTTCTCGGGTAGACGGGGTTCATGGACAACAGAAGAAGCTGAGTGTTCGCTGGAATTAATGTCCTCTGTCACCGGAGCGAACTGGACGGCCATTGCGCTAAGCGCGCTTCAAGCTACCGCTCATTCTACGGAAATTCCCTACTGGGAAGCTCCAACCGTTAGCGACGAAGAAGTGAAATGGGCCATCAGCAAAGCGAAGTCACTGCAGTTAAAAGTATGCCTGAAGCCGATTGTTAATTGTGCTGACGGAACTTGGCGTGCTCATATTAACTTTTTTGATAAGGATGTCCCTTGCGAGCCTAAATGGTCTGAGTGGTTCAGCTCTTATACTAAATTTATTCTGCACTATGCCGCTATCGCTGAGGAAACAGGCTGTGAAATGTTCTGTATTGGCTGTGAGCTTGTACAGACGGATAGACGCGAAACCGAATGGCGTTCGCTTATTGCCGAGGTGCGGAAGGTCTACTCAGGTATTCTTACTTATAATTGCGATAAGTATCAGGAAGATAACGTAACCTGGTGGGATGCGCTCGATGTGATTTCTTCAAGTGGGTATTATCCAGCTAGTGATTGGGAGGCTCAGCTCGACCGGATTGAGCAAGTGGTGCACTCACAGAATAAGCCGTTCTTTTTCATGGAAGCGGGTTGCCCAAGCCGGAGCGGGAGTGCCGCGATTCCTAATGATTGGACCTTAAAGGGCGAACCAAGCCAAGAAGAACAAAGCAAATTCTATCAGGCAATGTTTCAGGGTTGTGAGCGCAGAGATTGGGTTCGGGGCTTTATGCTCTGGGATTGGCCTACTCATCTTTATCCAATTGAAGAAGCAGCACAGAATGATGATTACTGTATGTACGGTAAGCAAGCCGCTGGGATCATCAACGAATATTTCACCTCAAAAATCACCAAATAATGTGAGGAGTGACTGATTACAATGATTAATTCACCAGAATTATGGTTGACCCAACTTGAGGATGAGCTGCAGGATAATATTCTTAGTTTTTGGATGAAACAGACGAAGGACGAAGTGAACGGTGGTTTTGTAGGTGAAATCGACAATCAGCTGAACATTACTCCTAACGCAGAGAAAAGCCTTGTGCTTAATGCCCGGATCCTTTGGTCCTTTGCGAGCGCTTACCGGATCTACGGTAAACCGGAATATTTGGCAATGGCAGAACGCGCTTATACCTATCTGATGGAACACTTCATTGATAAAGAGTATGGCGGATTATACTGGATGGTGGATGCTGAAGGCAGACCTTCTCAAGAGAAAAAGCAGATCTATGGCCAATCCTTTGCTATCTACGCACTGGCTGAATTCTACCATGCGACCGGACGTCCAGAGGTCTTAGAGGATGCGATTCAATTATTCCAGCTCGTTGAGAAATACGGCTATGATTCTATTTATAAAGGTTATGTCGAAGCTTTATCTCGGGAATGGCAAATCACTGATAACCTCAGTCTCAGCAGCAAGGATATGAATGAAAAAAAATCTATGAATACCCATCTGCATGTTCTGGAAGCGTATACCGGTCTATATCGAGTATGGAAGTCGGAGGAACTAAAGAGCACACTAACTGAGCTAATCGAAACGATGCTGGATCATATCATTGATCAGGAAGGCCAGCATTTTCATCTTTTCTTAGATGAGGCATGGAATGTGAAATCAGATATTATCTCCTATGGGCATGACATCGAAGGAAGCTGGCTGCTCGTGGAAGCCGCTGAAACCCTTGGAGAAGAGAAGCTGCTGCAGCGTGTGCGAACAGTCGCTGTCTCTATGGCAGAAGCTGTTCTTGCGGAAGGTATAGATAGCGATGGCGGGATATGGAATGAAGCTGACCCAAGCGGGCTGCTGAGTAAAGATAAAGATTGGTGGCCGCAAGCTGAGGCGGTTGTTGGATTCTATAATGCTTATCAGCTGACTGGTGACAGCAAATTTAATGAGGCTGCCCAAGCCTCCTGGACTTTTATCGATAAATACATGGTGGATCACAAGCTGGGTGAATGGTACTGGGGCGTGGACGAGAACCTTCAGCCCCTGGCTCACGGATCAAAGGTTAGCGCCTGGAAATGTCCTTATCATAACAGCAGAGCCTGTTTCGAAATGATCGCAAGACTGAAATCAACTATAAAGGAGACTGTCTAATGTCATCATTATTCCAAGAACGCAAACAACAATTAACCGAACGTTATGAAGCCCTGATCGCTCGCAAGAACGAAAAGCTTCCTTATGGAAACGGTATTTATGACCGTTATGCTCATCCACTGCTGACTGCTGAGCATGCGCCTTTAATCTGGCGTTATGATTTTAACCCAGACACCAACCCTTATTTTGCCGAAAGAATTGGCGTCAACGGCGTCTTCAACCCGGGTGCTATTGCACTGAACGGCAAATTCTATCTTGTTGCTCGGGTTGAAGGCAATGACCGCAAATCTTTTTTCGCTGTAGCAGAAAGCGACAATGGCGTAGACGGCTTCCGCTTCTGGGATCATCCAGTTGTGCTGCCGGAGACAGAAGTTCCTGATATCAACGTCTACGACATGCGCCTCGTAAGCCATGAAGATGGCTGGATCTACGGCCTCTTCTGTACAGAACGCAAAGATCCAGAAGCTCCACATGGTGACCTTTCTAGCGCAGTAGCACAGTGTGGTATTGTTCGCACCAAAGATCTGAAAACCTGGGAACGTCTGGCGGATCTCAAAACTGGCTCTGCTCAGCAGCGTAATGTCGTGCTCCACCCTGAATTGGTAGATGGAAAATACGCTTTCTACACTCGCCCACAAGATGGCTTTATCGATGCAGGCTCCGGTGGCGGTATTGGCTGGGGACTCTCGGATACAATTGAAGATGCCGTAATTACCAGCGAGACTATCATGGATGAACGCTACTACCATACCATCAAAGAAGTTAAAAATGGCCAAGGTCCAGCTCCAATCAAAACGGCAAAAGGCTGGCTGCATATTGCTCATGGTGTGCGCAACACTGCTGCTGGACTCCGATACGTGCTATATGCTTTCTTGTCTGATCTGGATGAGCCAAACAAAGTCACTCATTCACCAGGCGGTCATTTCATCGCACCAGATGGTGAAGAACGTGTAGGCGATGTCTCCAATGTCGTGTTCTGTAATGGCGTGATTGCACGTGATAACGGTAAAATCTATATTTACTACGCTTCCTCCGACACTCGTATCCATGTGGCTACAACTACCGTTGACCAAATGTTAGATTATGTGCTGAACACTCCAGAGGATCCACTTCGCTCTTATGCTTGTGTACAGCAACGTATTGCTCTTATTGATCGTAATTTAGCATTATAAAAAAAGTTCATAAACCCTACAAATCAACAGAGCAGCGATTCTCCAATAATAGGAGAATCGCTGCTCTGCGTTTTGATCATTCACTGTTTACTTCAAGCGAATATCAATCATCCAAAGTATCTTAAGGACTCAGATGACGCTTTTCACATGTATTTAGCCTTTAATTTAAGTTTTCGGACTTCAATGACGCTATTCCCTGAAAAGAGGCCCATTTGGGGCGTTTTCTAGGCCGATAGCTGCTCTGGAGTCCGTTAGCATTGCAAATATCGGATAATACTGAAATAGAGACAGCTGTGTCCTTTAGCGGGTTATCTATCCGTATTTGATTGTGCGTATTTGATTGCGTATTTGATAGTATTTGCCGTTTGCCTTTTCGACACAAAAAGCCATTTACATGATGCACATCCATACTTTTCAGCCCATTCATGAGTAATTCCTATAGATTAAGCTCAAAATAGCTCAGTAACCCCTAACCTCAAGGAGGCTGAGATATTAATGTTCAAACGTATGGATGAAATCATGATTGAGATTCCTGAAGTTGAGAAGCCCGATCCCAATGCTGCTGCCGCTGTTCAGGAACTGCTTGGCGGAAAGTTCGGAGAAATGTCCACCCTTAACAATTACCTCTTTCAATCCTTTAATTTCCGTTCAAAAGACAAGCTGAAGCCCTTTTATGATTTGGTGATGAGCATAACAGCGGAAGAGCTTGGCCATGTCGAGCTGGTTTCGCATGCCATCAACAAATGTCTTAGAGGGTCAACAAGTTTTAAAGAGCCCGATTCCACCCCTCTAGGGTCCGCAAAAGATGCGCGTCTATCCTATCACTTTCTGGCTGGTGCACAAGGGGCTATGCCTTTTGATTCAACGGGGAACCCGTGGACCGGAGCAAACGTCTTTAATAGCGGCAATCTAGTGGAAGATCTGCTACATAACTTCTTCCTCGAATGCGGAGCCAGAACACATAAAATGAAGGTCTACGAAATGACAGACCATCCAGCTGCACGCGCTGTAGTCGGATTCCTTTTAGTCCGTGGTGGTGTCCACGTGGTCGCTTATGCCAAAGCAATCGAAGTGGCAACAGGTGTTAATGTAACTAAGCTCGTGCCGATTCCTTCGTTAAATAATAAATCATTCAGTGAAGCAAAAAAATATGAAGAAAAAGGCGTGCATACCAAGCTATACACCTGGAGTGAAGGTGACTTCGGTGCCATCGATCAGATTTGGAAGGGAACCCACCCAGAGGATAATCTTCCGCTTGAAGTCATTCAAGGAGCCCCTAAAGGCTTTCCGATCCCCGTTGCTCCGGCAGTCGAAGAGGAATTCGCTCCCGGAATCTCCCCCGAAGACTTTAAAGAAATTGCCAAACGCCTCAAAATGGCTGGAAACATTACAGACTAATATTCATAGTGAATCTATGGTGAGGAAGTTACTTACAATCTTCCTTACCATAGATTCACTTTTTTTAATTGTACAAACTGCGGAACTCATCCTCAAGCATGGACATCAGAATCATGTTATGAAACTCTCCGTCTACATAAAGAGCATCCCGCTCCACACCGTCGCGTTGAAAACCAAGCTTCTCATAGACATGAACGGCTCTGGGGTTAAAAGTATATACGCCGAGATGGATGCGATGCAGCTTCATGGTTTCAAAGCCATATCGTAGCATTTGAGTCATAGCTTCAGTACCGTAACCCTTACCCCGATGTTCATGTCCACAAATGCCGATCCGGATATTTGCACTACGATTGTCCGGATCTATTTCATTTAGTACCACTTCTCCAATGAGCTCACCCGTGTCCTTTACTATCATCATAAGATCCACACGATCCTCGGCTGGAACACTAATCTTACGAATCCAAGCTGCCGTTTGCTCACGAGAGAAATCTCCTTGCGATCCTGTTAATTGCCCCATCTCAACATCAAGCAAAAAATTATAATAAGCCTCCAGATCGGATGCTTGCACGCCGCGTAGTTGAATCTGTTCGCCATCAATTTTTGGGATGGCAACTGGTTCTGTCATAACTAAATTCCCCCTTACTCACGTAAATCTAGATTCCACAGCTTTTATACTTTTTAGATCAACAAAGTTCTAGTCTCGCGGCTTATCCACGGAATCACGATGAACAATGTCCGCTGCGATAAGGATTTTCTCAAGCGGTGCAGAAGGATTATGAATACGGCTCAGAAGTTTCTCCACTGCGGCTCGGCCCATCGCTTCTTTAGGAACATGAACAGTTGTAAGGGGTGGAACGCCTCTTAAGGCATCCTCAATATTATCAAAGCCTGTAACCGAAATATCCTCCGGAATACTAAACCCTTCTTCCTTAAGAATGTCACTGACCGAGAGGGCTGTGGAGTCGTTAGCGCAGACCAAGGCTGTCGGGAGTGTTTTCGCTTTTTTACGCTTATTCACCCAGTTTTTAAAATCCTCCTGAAATAAGTCTTCCTCCACCCCTTCCAGAAAAAGATTCGCATCATCTTCCAAAGGCAGTCTTATTCCGCTCTCCTCCAGCGCACTCCGGAAACCAATCCAGCGATCGCGGAAACTGCGTGAAAATCCAATATTGCCGATAAAATGCATTTGGGTATGGCCTGTGCCCATCAAATGATTCGTAAGTCGAGCCATAGAATCCACATTATTCGCAAACACGGTGTCACTTGGAATTAGCGGATCTTCGTGGTCAATCAACACCATCGGCAGACCAATACGGTGTACCTCAAGCAGCAAGGAAGTAGAGATTTGGCCCACACCTATCAAACCAAGGATTCCATTAGGATTCAATATATTAACGAAATTATCCGCACGGTTCTCGGAGATAATGACCATCCCAAGCCCTTCCTGATCCAGCGCAATAGCAATACCATCCACAATTTTTCCCCAATACAAGGAATCCTGCGTCTGAGAACGAATATTCGGCATTAACACCAGCACGGATTGCTTATTCCGATCCCCGCCACCTACCGGAGGGGTGCGTTTTATACCTTGGACAAAAGCATTTTTCTGCGTAAAATAACCCAGCTGCGATGCCGCTTGAATCACTCGTTCTCTTGTCGTCTCATTAACGCCGCCTTTACCCGAAAGTGACTTGGAGACAACGAATTTGGATACGCCGAGATGATCAGCGATTTTTTGCATGGTAACCTTTTTAGCCATATATAACCCTCCAGAGAATGTCATCAAATTTATGTAGTACTAACTTTAAGGCTGAGAAGTTTGTGGCGCTCCTGCCCGCGCTTCCTTCCATTTTGCATTTAATTCGTCAAAAGCCTTTTGTAAATCAGGCGCAGCCAATAACTCCTGAATATAATCCCCGGACCAAAAGGACATTTTGGCTCTATTCGCCAGCTCGATGAACGCATCACTTTGTACAGTAGCATCGAGTAGCTTAGGCTTATAAGATAAAAACTCACGGTACTGCGACATAGAGGAATTCAAGCTTCCATCGGCTGGAAGGAATCCCCAATCATCTCGATAGGAAGTCTCCTTCACAAAAAAATTCAACCACGCCATAGCAAGCTCTTTGTTCTTGGTATATTTACTAACCCCCATGAACCAATCTGGATTGATCGGCGCATAATGATCACTGCCGTTATCATACGGAAAAGGGAAGAATCCAATATCATCCGGGGCAGCCCCCACATCAAGGACTTGTCCAATCGTCCAATTTCCCAGTAAATACATTCCTGCTTGACCTTTAGCTAGCTTAGTCTTCGATATCTCCCAATTGTTCGAGAATAGTTCGTCTTCAACATAGCCTTTACCAATTAAGGTTCGAGCAATGGAAATTGATTTCCCCCACTCATTATCAAGCTGCCAGGGGCTATCCTCAGTGACCATATTATTTAGATACTCCGGATTGCCTGTCATATAATTAACCAGACTGTTTCCCCATTCACGCAAAGGCCAGACGGCTCCATAATTCATATATAGGGGGATAATACCCGCTTGTTTTAATTTCGCACAAGCTTCGTAGAATTCATCCAGCGTCTTAGGAACAGTAGTTATTCCTGCTTTTTCGAATGCCTTTTTATTATAGACAATCCCAACCGTAGTAGTCCCAGTGGACAGCCCATATCGTTTCCCGTTATACGTAGCAAAAGAGGTGAACCTCTCACTAGCAGCGGTTTCTTCATCCAGCGGCTCGAAAAAATAATCCAGCTCCTTTGACGGAAGATTCACCGGAAGCAACAGTACATCACCGGCATCTTTCGTGGACAGCCGTACCAGAATATCCGTTGCGTAATTGGATAAGCCTTCAAATTCCACATTGGCTTCGGGGTATCTCTGTTTAAATTGGTCCGCGTATCCTTGAAAAGTTCCGTTCTCAATCAGATCTATTCGATTGGTCATCATGACTATGGTGCCGGACAAGTCAGACTTCACCTCGTCTCCAACTGGAGGCGGAGTGGATTCCGTCTGCTTATTGTTATTGGCACAGCTACTACTCAATAACACTAAGAGAAGTAACAGTATGGTACGCATAGTCCATTCTAATTTCAACCCCTTCAACGGACAGCCCCCTCTTATTTCGTTACTCAGGTAAGCCAATTAATTCCTGCTCCAGTAATGGCAGCGACAAAATAACATCGGTCCCTCGTCCAAGCTCACTATATACCTGGATCCCAAATGCCGCTCCATAATGAAGACGCACTCGCTGCTGTACATTTTTCATGCCTATACCCCCGTTAATGCTTTTCTTGGGAGGACTTTCGTTCTGCAGCCCATCATTCAATTTCTCCAAAGTCTTCTCATCCATTCCGATCCCGTCGTCTTTGATATGAAACAACAGCATTTGCTCTGTAATCTCACAGCGGATGCTTAAATGCATTTGCGGCTTATTATCATCTAAACCATGGTAAGCTGCATTCTCAATGATGGGCTGAAAGACCAGCTTGATAATAGAGTAACTATCTAACGACTTCGGCACATCGATATCCAGTAAAAAACGGTTAGGATAACGATAGTTCAGCAGCTCGACGTAATTACGCACATATCCAAGCTCTTGCTTCAATGTCGTATTACCACTCAGATCACTTGTACTATACCTTAGCAGTTTGCCTAGAATAGAGATCATATCCGCAGCTTCGACATCATCATTCAGCTCGGCGGTCATTCGGATGGACTCCAGTGTGTTATAGATAAAATGGGGATTGATTTGACTCTGCAGCGCATGAAGCTCTGCTTCCTTTTTCTGTTCTTCTATGCGGTAGATATCCTGAATTAGCTGCCTGATTCGGGCTAACATACGATTGAATTGATGCCCCAGCAGACCAATTTCGTCACGCCGTTTAACTCTGAACATCACATCCAGATCGCCACCCTGAACTTTTTTCATCAATTGAATCATTTGACTCAGCGATTTAGTAAGGGCAACGGAAAGAATAATCGAAATAATTAACGCCAGTACTATGATACTTAATGTAGCAGCAAGTGTTGTATTACGGGTCAGCTTCACATCACGCATCAGTACATCAACAGGAATAGAGATAATTACCTTCCAATTGGTTTTGGTAGAGCCAGAGTAAATATTCAACCGCTCTTTTCCGTTGACTGTATCATAGAAGCTTCCAGAAATGCCTCCAACTCTTTTGAACAAGTCTGAATCAGAAATATCTGTGGCCAGCAGCTTCTTGTCGCTGTCGTAGATGACCATTCCTTTCTCATCCACAATCAACGACTTCCCATGGGTGACTTTATCCAGCTCCGTAACTTGATTCTCCAAATTACTAATATTCGCTTCAACCGCAATCAGCCCGATTGGATTTAACAAGCCATCCACGATTTTGCGAACAACGGTAAAAGCATATCGGGTGCTCTGCAGATTACTTGTATACGCTTGAGTACCGAACAATAATGCTTCTCCGCTGGAATCCATAGTCTGCTGGCTCCAGTATTTATAGCTTTGCTCGAGATCGAGCCGTACGCCACCATCCTTCGCAGAATAATAACCATTTCCGTAAGCGTCAAAAATATAAACCGAGTTCGCGCCTCGCTTAATATTGTTAATAAATGAAATATTGCCCTCTATCCCCCGTTGAATGGACAACAGTAGATCAAAATCACCGGGCGACAAAGTAGCACTCCCAGTTGCGCCTCCCATAATCTTTTTCTGCTCATGGTAGCGGTTCGAACGTATTAAATTAAGTTTGATATCATTCACATAGGCGGGCATAGATGAAATACGCTTCATATCTTCGATATAATCGTCTACTCCATCCATCATTTGATCGATTAATTTCTCAGAATAAGCAATGGTGTTCCCCTGAATAGATTCTGAGTAGCTCTTGAAGGTAAATACACTGATGAAGGATAGCGGGAGGGTAATGATAATTAAAAAGACGAGGAGCAGCTTGCGTTCCATGCTCATGTCCCCGATAACGGACCACCAGCCAGAGATGCGTCTACCTTTCATTTGGTCCTTCTCCTTAATACTTTTTACCTAACTTGTTATTAAATTATAACAAATACCTAACAAAGTTATTATACGGTGTAGTTCTTCATTACACAACAACAAACCGCCTCTTCGTGTTGAAGAAGCGGTTTTGTAGGGTAAACATTTAGAGATTAGTGATGAATCTACTCATTTTATAGTGAATAATGACAGCTTGTCCTTCAATTGACCTGAAGCACTTTCCAGCTTGCCAGATAATGAAACGAGTTGATCACTTACATTTTGCTGTTCATTACTGAGTGAAGCTACTTCTTGGGAAGTTGCTGAAGATTGTTCAGCTACGGCGCTAACGTTCCCCATAGCCTCTGACAACACACCTTGCGAATGATTCAGACTGCTAATCGCTGTCGTCACCGATTCCAGGCTTGTTATGAATTCATCCATCTGTCCTTTTACAGACAGGAAGATATCACTTGTACTCTTTACGGAGCTTACTTGTTCTTTAAACAGTGGTGCTACTTCGGATAATACAGCTTCCGTTTCGTTCATTTCCGCCATGATCTTATCCGTAATTCCAGCAACAAGGGCAATAGATTGCTTCGATTGGTCAGCAAGCTGCCGCACTTCACCCGCAACTACCATGAAGCCCTTACCAGCTTCTCCTGCACGAGCGGCTTCTATCGTCGCATTTAATGATAAAATATTCGTCTGTTGCGTGATACTCTTCATCACATCCAACACCTTAATTACGGAGAATACTGTCTCCTTCAGGTGGTTGACACGTTCGACAAGTGCACTTGTTTTTTCTCCAGTGCGGCTGGTCTGATCCAGCAGGTCAGTTAATTGCTTAGCACCTTGAGCACTAGCTTCACCAACCCCACGTGCTGCTTCATCCATCTCAGTGTTGGCGTATATTACAGTCTGCATTTGCGTAGCTATCACATCTGTAAGCTCATTACCTCGTTCAGCTTCAAGCGCCAGACTGCCTGCCCCACCGGCAATTTCTTCCGTAGCGGCTGCGATTTCCTTCGCAGAAATAGCTGTCTTCCGTGAGGCTTCACCAAGCTCACCAGCGGTCTCCAGCACATCCCGAGCGGTTTCTGTCGTTTGCGAGACAAGCTCAGTAATACGCTCCATCATCACGTTAAAGGAAGCTGAGAGCTGGCCAATTTCATCTTTAGAGACATATTCTGTACGTACACTTAGATCACCACCTGCACCTTGTACCATAAGATCCTTCAAGCGTGCTAGAGGGCGAGCAATCATACGCACCATCCAGATCCCGATTACTATGGCTAGCAGAGCCGCACCAGCAGCCGCAATAAAAGTAGTCAACAGAATCGGACGTGCTTCTTTTACTAGCTCATCTGTTGGGACTACCCCTGCCAACTTCCAATCCGCCCGGATCATTGGATTAAAGACCGCGAGGATTTCTTTCCCGTTTGTATCCTTCTCATCCAAACTTTTGTTTTCTTTTTTACTTGCCTGAATAAAAGCGAACTCTGAAGGTTTACCATCGTCTTTTGAATCTGAAGAAGCTACTACGGTTCCATCAGGAGTGACAAGTTGAATTCGAGAGCCATCTCCCAGCTGTACACTTGCGAATGATTCCTCCAGCAATGTATTCTTCAACACAAGGATGACTATGTATCCTGTACCTGAGCCCAGGGTTTTGAGAGATCTTGCCATAGCAATATTTTTGTCTCCATCACCTTGAACAGCTGTCGAGAACCATATGTTCTTGGCTGCATCACCATCACCTTTAGAATAATAGGATTCATAAGACGCAGTGTTGTCGACAATCTTCTTATACCATTCTTGTTCTCTTATGTTATCTAACTTAATGCCGCCACTGCCACTTGTAACAATGTCTTGATCAGGCGACTCCGGGATCAAAGAAACACTAAGAATATTAGAATCCGTTGTAATCTGACTGGACAACTTTTTACTTACTGCGCTTGTAGCTTCAAATTTCTCATAGGAAGATTGTGCAGTCACTAAAGACTTCAAATCTTCTTGCATCTGCGCATCAAAATAAAGCTGTAAAGCCAAGTTCTCGTACTGCTTCAAAGTAATATCTAGCTTTTCTGAGGTCTGAATAATAGTCTGACGGTAGGCTTCCGATACGTTGTTCTTAATTGTCTTCTTGGCTTTTGAATAAGATAGCAGTCCAAGTGCCATTACCACAATTACAATTGCACACAAAAATATCAGGAATATCTTCACGCCAACAGATTCCATAGGATTAACTCTTTTGATCTGTCCCCGCAAATCTATCCCGTTCTTCAAATTAAACTTAGGTGTCTTAACTGCCCCTTCAATCTTGCTTGTTTCCTTGTTTCCTGTGATCGCCGATTTCTTATTCTTTTTATTCATGCTAAACCTTCTCTCATTATGCTTTTCACTAATACTATCTTGATCAGGATCCCCCATCTTGATCACCTACCCGCTAATATTAGAATACGCATGAAAGCGTTAACCAATATATATATCGGCGTATTAGGTCTTTTTCCTTAGCTTTACGAGACTTTTTTTACAACTTTTAACCTATGTATGTTTAAACATAATAAATAGCTTGCTGCAACTCCTCTCTTGGAGATATTTGTTAATCCCTAATATATATAACTTATTGTTTGCTTTGTCAAAAAGAAAAACAGGGAGGCTCTTGGATGACCAAAGGCTTCCCTGTTTTTTATTAAAACTTCTTCTTACGCATCATATCAAAGTATGCAACCGGTTGATCTACCTTCATACGAATAGGCTGCAGTGGGTGACGGGCGGCATCAAGCGAATTGCCTTTCTCATCCCATATTTCGCCAACCGTTTGCTTGAAGAACGTATCGTTAGGTCCAAAGAATTCTACTTCCTGACCTGGCTTAAAGTGATTGCGCTGTTGAACTAGTGCCGTACCACTTTCAGCATCGTATTCAATTACAAGTCCGGCAAAATCATACGGAGCTGCTTTTTCTTCAGGCTCATAGATATGATCTTCATGATCCGGAGTATCATAAAAGAATCCTGTGTTTAGCGGACGGTTAGCCGCTTTGTTAAGCTCATCCAGCCATTCCTGCTTCAATTCATACCCTTCCGGATCTGCCATATAAGCATCAATGGCTTTACGATATGCATTAACGACAGTAGCCACATAGTGGATTGACTTCATTCGTCCTTCGATCTTGAAGCTGTCGATGCCCACTTCAATCAGTTCAGGTATACTTTCCAGCATACACAAATCCTTAGAGCCCATGGAGAAGGGATTATCTCCTTGCTGATGCAGTGGAATCTGAGTTACACCTGGAAGCAAAGGAGCTGGAGATTTCGCTTCAGCCTGCTCTTCCTCAGACACCCAAGTCCCTTCCGGACGTGCATCCTCAAACAAATCATATTTCCAGCGGCATGACTGGCAACAGCCCCCTCGATTGGAATCACGGTCGGTGAAATGGTTGGACAAAACACAACGACCCGAATATGAGGAACACATTGCACCGTGGATGAAGCTTTCGATTTCAATGTCGACATGTTTTTTAATCTCAGCAATCTCTTCCAAGCTTGTCTCACGGCCCAAAACAACACGCGGAAGCCCCTCTTCTTTCCAGAAGGACACTGCTTGCCAGTTCAACGTAGACTGCTGTGTACTCAAATGCACTTCAAGTCCAGGCACTAACCGGCGTGCTGTATCTACAATGATTGGATCAGCTACGATAATGGCAGCAATGCCAGCTTCATATAAGTTACGCAGGTATTCTTCAATTCCCGCGACATCTTCATTGTGAGCATAAATGTTTGTTGCAACAAATACCTTAGCGCCATATTTCTTGGCGAATTCAACACCTTCGCGCATTTCCTCGAAGCTGAAATTATCTGCGCCGGAACGCAAGCCGTATTGTTGTCCTCCGATATAAACAGCATCCGCACCATAGTGTACTGCGAACTTCAATTTTTCCAAATTACCAGCCGGAGCGAGGAGCTCCGGTTTGTCCAGACGGTAACGTTTGCCCTTATATTGCGGCTTTGTCATGGTTCCCATTCCTGTTCTCCCCTCCATCGCCCCACAAAGCTAAGTCACATGCTATAAATGCTGTACCTAATCTTCGTGGGGACCTATAACCTCTTTATTTTTGTCAAACTTAATATACTTGCTCTTTATAGAAAAATCCGAAGCTTAACTCCCGTTCAGGGTCCTGCACCGTTCTGATTACATCCATCCATTCCTCATCAAAGGCATAACCTTCCGGATCCGCCGCATAAAGATCTATAGCTTTACGATAAGCCTTAACAACCGTCACATTATACGCTATCGATTTCAAGAGTCCCTCAATCTTAAGGCTGTGTATACCTGCAGCCATCAGAATATGCAGATCCTCCAAAATACAAATATCATCCGAGCTCATAATATGAGTGCCGTTCTCGTCTTCATAAATCGGAAATTTCTGGTCATCTCGTTCTTCCTCAATCAGAAATAGTCCGCGTTCCTTCCCGAGACTTCCTCCATCACTAGGACGGCCTTGATGTGACATATAGCTTTCAACAAGCTTCCGCTTGGAATGGTATATATTGGTCATTCCATGAACCTGCACCTGTGCCTCAATCTCCAAAAGCGGAACCATTTCCGTCATTTCATCCATATTCAGCTCACGGGCCAGCACAACGCGAGAAGCCCCCTTGCGTCCCCAATAATTCGCGGTCGCATAGTTGGTGGAAGTCATTTCCGCATTCCAGTGCAGCTTCATTGCTGGCGCTTCTTTCTTCACTGTGGTTAACACTGCTGGATCCCCGAATTCAACACCATCAATGCCAAGCTCACCTAAAGCCTTCACATAGGCAGGAAGCTCATCCAGCAGACGGTTGGACATCAGCCCACCCAAGCTTGCATACACTTTGCAGCCTCGCGAATGTGCCATTTCTAAGACAGTCGCTGTATCCTCCAGAGAGAAATGTCCAGCAAGCCGCATTCCGAAACGGTCATCCCCAATGAGCAGCGCATCTGCTCCGGCATCCAGCAGAGCAGCAGCTTCCTCCAAGGACGCTGCCGTCACCAGCAATTCCGGTTTGTTAGTCATGTTGTACCTCCTACTTGTACAGTTATTTCAACCGCACCACTCTTCATTTTAATAGTTTATTTCGATTCTTGCTTACTTTTTTCGATATTGGCTAAATGTTCCTTGTAGGTCTTAGCAAATAAATGGCCCTGTGTACCATCTTTCTTAGTCACATAGAAATAATATTCAGAAGCTTCTGGTTCGAGTGCCGCCTGAATGGACTCCAGCCCCGGATTACTAATAGGTCCCGGAGGAAGTCCAATATTCTTATACGTATTATATGGACTATCAACTTCCAAATCTTTATACAAAAGTCTTTCCTTCTGCTTATTAAGTAAATATTGAACGGTAGCGTCGATCTCCAGCTTCTGCTCTTTCTTTAGGCGGTTATAAATAACACCGGCCACAAGCGGACGTTCACTATCCACCACAACTTCCCGCTCTACCAGCGAAGCTACGGTCAACAGTTCATGCAGAGACAATCCACGCGTTTCTAGCTTTTGCTGCCAGTTAGGAATCGTATCCAGCTTCTTCTGGAACTGATCCAAAAGCGCTTCTACAACTTCCTGGGGCGTGCTATCTTTGGCCAGTTCATAGGTTTCGGGGAACAGATATCCTTCAAGACGGTGGCGTAGATTCTTATCCTGCGGGATACCAAGAATATCAATCCCCTTCAAACCTGCACCAGTATCCATAATTTTAAGAAAAGTAGCCGCATCCTGATTCCAGGCTTCAGCGAGCTTCTTAGCGATCTGCTCAGCAGTATATCCTTCGGGGATAGTAAAGACCACAGTTTCTTCCTTAACTACATCACCTGCATTTAATCTCGCAATGAGCTCATCATAGCTGTCACCCGGCTTAGCGATATAAGTACCTGCTTTGAAGCTAGAGCCTTCTTTAGTCCATTTCAAATATCCCTTAAAAAAAAGACTTTTACGGATAATGCCATTCTGCTCAAGCAGATCAGCAATCTCCGCACTTCCCATGCCCTTCTCTATCGTAAATGTTATAGCAGGACCTGCAGGCTCTACCGGCTGCATCCCGTTCCAAATGTACCATGCGCCCCCACCTCCTGCTGCTACCAGCAAAAGAATAATGATTAACACAGTACGGATTGCGGATTTCAAGTCTGGTTCCTCACTTTCCGACTATAAAGTATAAAAGTGTATTGCCTAAAATTCAATATATATTTCCTTAGATTGATGTATATAGGATATTGCTCGCATTTCAAGCAAAAAGAGCGCGGAATTCTCCGCCCTCTTCCGTGCCCATCATAAATGTAACGTACATGTTTAAGTTTTATTCAGCGCCATCTGCTGGAAAAGTCATCTCATCGTATAGCTCAGAGATGTCTTCCCACTCTTCATCGTCCATAATGCTCTCCAATTCCGGAAGTCCGTCAGAAGAGACAACGATACGCAGGATTTCATATTCCACGTCTTTGCCAGAGCCTTTCAGCACCGCATATCCGCGATCACCGACTTCAAATTCGGCGATAATATCGTAAATGGAAGATTTGCCTTGCTCATCTTCCAGTTCTACAGTTTCTCCGTATGCTTCTTTAAGCCGTGAAGTCCATACCGCTTGATCAGCGGATATCTCAGTCATTCTCCGATCCTCCGTCCAACTCGTCGACCAGTGTGTTGAAAGTCTCTTCGACAATCGCCCACTCCTCGTCATTATCGATCATGAACAATTGAAGATCGTCGCCTTCTTCCACATAACGGAACGCGTACACCTCATCGGTTTCCTCGTCCTCGGAGTCTAGCGGAACCACCATCATATACTTAGCGTCCGAGCCATCAACCTCAAACTTCATAATGACCTCGAATTCCTCTTCATTACCTTCCTCATCGGGAATATAGATAATTTCCGGTTCTTCCTCTTGGCCAATCTGTTCGTTTGTCATATCCTCGCACCCCTCACCTTTTACTGTTAGCATCCAAAAAATTTTGCAAAATCAGGGCTGCAGCCATTTTATCCACAATCCCCTTGCGTTTCTTCCGGCTGACGTCCCCTTCAATCAGCACCCGCTCTGCGGATACCGTCGTCAGACGCTCATCCCAAAGGTGTACGGGCATTTCTAACTCTTCCCGTAGCTTATCAGCGAACTCTATACAGATTTCGCCCCGGGGTCCTACTGAGCCGTTCATATTCTTCGGTAGACCAACTACAATCTCTCCAATTTCGTGCTCTGCAACAAGTTCACGAATGCGTTCGAACTCATTACCCGTACCTCGGCGCTCAATCGTTTCAAGAGCTTGTGCCGTCCAGCCAAAAACATCACTTGTGGCTACACCGATTCTACGGTCGCCATAATCTAAACCTAACTTCTTCTTCATTTCGGATTGTCCACCCTGTGATTGACGAGATAGAATCTAACCAGCTCTTCAATCAGCTCATCACGTTCTTTTCTCCGGACCAAACTTCTCGCATTGTTATGGCGCGGAATGTAAGCCGGATCTCCGGAAAGAAGATACCCTACGATCTGATTGATCGGATGATACTCTTTCTCCACCAGTGCATCGTATACTGCTAGCAATATTTCCTGGGGAGAAGCTTCCTTTTCGTCGCCCTTCACATTGAATTTGACCGTTTTGTCCATGGAGTCCATTTGTGACACCTTCCTTCTGCAAAATCGCCTTTTGGGACGGCTTCGCAAAGTTGCTACTGTGCAGCTCGCTTGCTTCCTTTATCATAACATATTCATGCCCCAACGAGGAAATCCTGCCCGCTATTAACGCTTTTTTTGGCATTTTCTCTACAAAAATTATGATATTTTTGGCTTTTAAGCTATTGTCAAGCACAATTATTCATGAATATCTAACATCCTGCTAATAAAGAGTAGCGGTACTGATATCAAACTCTCAGTACCGCTATGTTTTCTCGTAATACGTTTAGTTAGAGAAATGGTTTCGTAATTTTAACTTAGGCTAAGGAAGCTACCAATTCTTCAGCCTTTGCCAATGCTTCGCTTAGCTTAGAAGCATCTTTACCGCCGGCTTGCGCCATATCTGGACGCCCACCGCCACCACCGCCGCAAACCGCTGCAATTTCTTTAACGAGTTTACCAGCGTGGAAACCTTTCTTCACAAGGTCTTGCGGTACAGATACTACAAAGTTCACCTTATCATCCATCGCCGCACCTAATACAAGCACTGCATCCGGAAGCTTGGATTTCAATTCATCCGCTGTGGAACGCAAAGCATCCATATTGCCTGCTTGAACAGCAACAGCCAGGAGCTGCGTACCTGCGCCAACTGTCTTCACACTGCTTGTAAGTTCAGCAGCAAAAGTAGCACTCAGCTTGGATTGCAAGGACTCATTCTCACGCGAAAGCTCACGCACCTGGTTATGCAGCGCTTCGATCCGTTTCGGAACGTCATTTAGAGAAGACTTAAGAAGGCCCGCTGATTGTTTGAGCAGATCTAGCTGACTTTCAGTGAACTGGTAAGCGTAACGTCCGGTAACCGCCTCGATGCGGCGCACTCCGGAGCCAATACCACTTTCGCTAAGCAGCTTGAAAATTCCGATTTGCGACGTGTTGGATACATGACAACCTCCGCAAAGCTCCAGGCTGTAATCGCCCACTTGAACGACACGGACGATATTACCGTATTTTTCACCAAAGAGTGCCATTGCTCCCATTGCTTTAGCTTCATCAATCGGCTTGTTCTCAATCACTACATCTAAACCGCGCCAGATTTGTGCATTCACGCGATGTTCGATATCGCTCAATTCTTCTGGAGTAATCGCTCCAAAATGGGAGAAGTCAAACCGCAAACGAGCACCTTCTACTAAAGATCCAGCTTGATTAACATGCCCGCCAAGAACTTCTTTAAGCGCTTTGTGCAATAAATGGGTAGCTGTGTGGTTCTTCACGATATCTTCACGCTCCGCACGATCCACTTCCGCGCGAACGGATTCGCCCACTTTCAATTCTCCCGCTTCCACAGTTACCAAATGTACGTGTTGGCCGTGTGGAGCTTTAAAGAGTCCCTTTACCTTAGCTGTAACTGAACCCCCAGTAAGCACACCCGTGTCACTTACTTGTCCGCCGCTCTCAGCATAGAACGGTGTTGCTTCAAGAATAACTTGGCATTCTGTGCCTTCACCGGCGACATCTACCAATTCATCACCCACAACAATAGCCAGGATTTTCGACTCTGTTACCGAGTCATTATATCCAACAAATTCACTTTTAACCGTCAGGTCTGCTAGTGCGCCTCCCTGGATCTTCATGCTGCCGCCATCATGACGTGCAGCTCTCGCGCGGTCACGTTGTTCCTGCATAGCCGCATCAAAACCTTCTCGGTCTACAGTTAAACCTTGCTCCGCTGCGAAATCTTCGGTCAGGTCAAATGGGAATCCATAAGTATCATATAACTTAAAGGCATCGGCTCCAGCAATGTTGCTGAGACCCTCTGCTTTTGCTTTAGCACTGATCTCACCCAAAATAGCCAATCCGTCAGACAATGTTTCGTGGAAACGTTCTTCTTCAGTACGAATAATCTTTGCGATATATTCGCGGTTGTCCACAACGGATGGATAGTAGACACCCATAATTTCGCCAACGGTTTCAGTCAGCTCATACAAGAATGGACGATCCAGACCCAAGGTCTTTCCGTACCGAACAGCACGGCGAAGCAAACGGCGGATAATATAACCGCGTCCTTCATTAGAAGGAAGTACTCCATCCCCTACTGCAAAAGTAACGGTACGCACATGGTCAGCGATTACTTTAAGCGCGATATCCTGCTCAACGTTATCTTTATAAGTTACACCCGCGAGCTGTGCTGTCTTTTGAATAATAGGTTGGAACAAATCAGTGTCGAAGTTGGAATCTACATCCTGTAGAATGGATGCAAAACGCTCCAAACCAGCACCTGTATCAATGTTTTTATTCGGAAGCGGTGTATAGCTGCCATCCTTATTATGGTTGAATTGTGAGAACACCAGGTTCCATACTTCTAACCAGCGTTCATTTTCTCCACCTGGATACATTTCCGGATCGCTCATATCACTGCCGTAAGCTTCACCGCGGTCATAAAAGATTTCCGAGCAAGGACCGCATGGGCCTTCGCCAATATCCCAGAAATTATCGTCGCCCAGCTTAATGATGCGTTCAGCAGGCAGGCCAACCTTTTCATTCCACAGCTTAAATGCCTCTTCATCCTCTGCGTACACCGTTACGGAAATACGTTCCGGGTCAAAGCCGATCCACTCTTTGCCGGTTAGGAACTCCCAAGCCCATGTGATAGCTTCTTCTTTGAAATAATCGCCGATGGAGAAGTTACCCAGCATCTCGAAAAATGTATGGTGACGGCGTGTCTTACCCACATTCTCGATATCATTGGTACGAATACATTTTTGTGAGTTAGTCAGGCGCGGATTTTCTGGAACCTCCCGGCCATCGAAGTATACTTTCAAAGGGGCCATACCCGCATTGATCCATAGAAGCGAAGGATCGTTGTGAGGAACGAGGGACGCACTTGGTTCAATCTTGTGACCTTTACTTTCAAAAAACTTAAGCCATTTGGAACGAATTTCACTTGCTTTCATAATTTACAGCTCCCGTCTCATCTTTTTACTTCGGCATTTACACCGGAAATTACAAAATACCTAAAAAATAAAAACAAAAAAACGCCCCTGAATAATTCAGGGACGATTAATATCGCGGTACCACCCTGGTTATCGCCTTGACCCCACTAATGGGACAATTGCAGACGATCGCCTTGTCGCGGCTGATAACGGGCGCCCCCGGTGAGCATTGATCTCACACTCCGAAATTAGCTTTCCACCGGCCTGTCTTCAAGGTTCTCACAGCCATTACGAAACGTTTCGTAAAGGAACCTTTTCTCTGATCAAGCCATCCTCCGGTGTACTTCATTTTCATCAACGATTTGTCCGATTTGCATTTTAACATTTCAAGTATAGCCAGTGCCCTTGCTTCTGTCAATCTGAGGATAGGCGAATGTGAAGAATAACACATGATTTTTGTAACAGTAAACTTGGCCTCAAAAAGGATATAGTGAAATCTAAGGTTAATTTGGAATATTTTGTATTCAGGAGGACTGCCGTTGATGCTTCACTCCAAGGAGTTCAACCCATCATCGATTTTTGAAGCAAAGCCTACACACTACCTTTTTATAGCGAGCCTCATTTTTATGCATATTATCTTTACTCTTGCGGTTAATCTCATCCTTTTTGAGCATGGATATTTAAGTTTTATTGCCAAAAACACAAACCACTGGATCAATGAAACGTTAGCTGCCAATCTAGTTGGGCTTCTCTTAGAAGTAATTATTTTTTTGATTCTGATAGCTAAAGTTTCGCCCCGGGATTTTGGGTTAAAAACAGAAAAATTACGAGCCGGACTGCTGGGTACCTTTCTGTTTTGGCTCGCTATAAATATAGTAGATTTGTGTATGGTACACCTGAATCACTCAAAGCTAACACTTAACAATGCTATCTTCAGCCATTCAAATTTAGTTTCCGGTGAAATTCTAGGTCAAATCTTCGGAAATGCTTTATTGGAAGAAATCTTATTTCGCGGCTTCCTGCTCGTTCAAATCTATCTATACTTAAAAAAAATCAACAATAAAACTACACGGATGATCTCTGCAATGCTGATTTCACAATCGATCTTTGCCGCCATACATATCCCAAACCGGATTTACTCAGGATTAGTTGGAATGGAGTTTGTTTATGATTTTATCATGCTTCTAATTCTAGGCATTATATTCGCTCTACTCTATATCTTAACCCGAAATTTATTTTTCGTGATCGGCGTTCACTCATTAATGAATATTCAGATAGTGTTTTGGAACAGCAATTTCACGTATACGGCAACTTTATTATGTGTCTTATTACTGACCTGTCTTTTGCTTTGTATAAAAAGGAAAACATTTCGTGCGCAGCAGCGGGCGGATATGGGGCACTGATAATTAGAACTTTAATTATTCACAAAAAGAAGTTCCACCCTTTAAGCAGGAGGAACTTCTATCACTATTACTATAATGTCTCTTTTAATTCGCACCCTCTGCAATAGCTTTATAAGCAGCTAAATCAGTATAAACTTCCTCTTTAAGCGGATTGCGTTTATGCTTGATGATTTTATAGAAATGATAACCAAACACTGCAATATTAGCAGCTAAAGATAATGCACTTACTATCCACAGAGCGGTTTCACTATGAGAGGATTGTACAGAGAACTTTGACTCGCCAACAAACGCCGGGAACGACATCGTAAACATCATCCAAATCGCCAAAGTCTGTGCACGATGCTGCAGCCATGCCCCTTTTTTAAAGAAGAACGCCGGGATGGTACAAGAGATCAACAATGCTGCACCTGCATAGAAGGAATGATCAGAAACTGCATTATATACATAGGCAAAGTTCCAAATGTCATAAGCAATGATCCAGAACCAAAGCTGGTCAGGCCACAACATATCTTTACTCTTATCTTTACTGATCACAATACCCATCCAACCAGAAATCGTAATAATGTTCAGAATACCTGCGATCCCGTTCATAATGTTCCAAGGACCACCTACCATCATTACACCATCCACCATACCTTGCAAGCTGTACACTTGGAAATCACGAATAACTGCTTCAAGAATGTTAACTGCAAGGATAATAGCCGGGAACATTAATATATATTTATTTTTGTCCCATCCTTTAACATAACGGATAGCCATAAACCCTATACATCCTGCCAAAGCAGAATATACTTTTACCCAGTGAAACCATGTTCCAGTACTGGAGCCTTCGCCTGCCGTATTCGGCCAGACCGCTATGGTAAGAACAATAGGGACAACTATAAACAGAATGATTGAGAACCACTTGCTCTTCCGTGCGATTTCATTTACAAACATTAATCCTGCTAGTACTACTAACCACATTAGCGCAGAGTACCAGGGAATCGATTCAAATAAAAACATGTTTTACTCCTCCTTGTAGTTTGGTGTATATAATCTGTGTCTCAGGTCCAATATAGTACATCCCTCTTTGAACGATCAAATCGCTTAAAACGTTGATTTATCAGTGTTTTTTTAGTTTCATTTCAAGTTGAGTTTACACAACTAGAGCACTAGAATCCGCCAAACTTTCTACCTTTCTTCTGAGTAATCTATTAGAATACATGCCTACAGAACTACATACTGCAAACCTAACTTGAATGTAAAAAAACCTTGTCGACAAATTTCTTTGTGGACAAGGTTCCTCTTTAATGTTATTCAAAAGAATCGTTCAACCAAGTGTTTCGCGTATATAATACAATTCTCAAGTGTAGGGAAGTTCATGATTTCTCCAGCTAAATAGATATTGTTTTTCCCCTGCATCTGATCAACCCGTTCATAAAATCCCTCATGTAGCGCACTAGAATCCACATGTGGGAAATGCCTCCAACGCTTCATCATATACAGTCGAATGCTCTCTCCGCCCAGCTCGCGAAGTTTATTTTCTACCGTCTCTCGCATTTCCAGATCAGTCATAGCTTCATTCTCTGCTACATAAACCGTAACTAGATCCGTAGTTCCCATATCTGCCCACCGATAGTACCATGCCATCATATGCCCTTTACGTTCAGGGTACATATTCCGGGGGATATAGCCAGAAAGCTCCGGCAGCCCCTTCACTCTATACGCATATACCCTAAACCATTCATAGGTTATATTCGCTAATAAGGTTTTGTCCTCACTTGACAGGCTGACTGTCTCGCCCATTTGCTCTAAAGCTGCTGTATAAATGACCTTGTCAAAATAAAAGATGTCCTGACTCGTCTCTACTCGAACCTGTCCATCTTGTTCTTGCTCCATAAAAAGCACTTCACATGTCAGGCGTAGATCGTTCACTTGGTCGGCCATTCGTCTAATCAGCTCAGTAACACCCTTAGGCCAGGTTATCATATGAGTAATTTCAATAAACGACAACAGATTATCATAGCTTAGAAATTTCAACACATATGCAGCGGGCACATTATGGATACTACCAAATCCAAAAGTATTAAAATAATGCATGTAGACCTGCTCAAGGACAGACAGCTTATTCTCTACACACCACTGTGAAAATGGCTGACATAAATCTGGTGGTAAATGGAGAAAACCCGGTTCTTGGAGAGACTCATAGCGTTTTAGAATATCCGGCAGTCGTTTGAATTCCTGTGTAAACGCCTCTATCTGCTCCATGGGAATCTGTGAAGTTTTTCTCCCATTATTATCAAAAAATCCACGTTCTAACAAGGGTCCCCTATCCATCAGATCAAAATCTCTCATTAAATCCATCGTATGTTTATAGGTAGGCAGGCCGATTAGCGTCCCCATTTCATAACTTTTTCCTTTGTACTCAATAGAATGACACTTTCCTCCTACTCTATCCGACTTCTCCATGAGGGTAATGTTGGTATATCCTTTTTTCGCTAATTCGTAAGCAGCCGTAACCCCAGAAATCCCTGCACCGATGATTCCAATTCGGTCTTTATTCTTCGTGTTTGTCATCATCCGTTATCTCCTTGTAAATAACCATAATGGCAAAGTTTCTCGTTGTCCCGTATAGGCAAGTGCGACATCCGATGGTATTTTACCTTGATTAGGTCCGTCTGTAATTTGCCTGTTGAAGTTGTAGGTTCTCAAGTATTCATGTAAGCGCTTTTCTAAAATTTCAAAAGACTCTATCGTATCATCTACCCAAGCCTGCTGGTAGAATTCTTTGCTCAACACCGCCGCAAATTGCTGCAAGGGCTGAAATATCTCTGTTTGGTCTACCGTTATAGCTACTTGATTAATATTGTTCTTATGTAAAAATTCACTATATTTATGTTTTCCTCTGTCCCAGTTCGTAATGAATTCACGGCTTTTGTTCGTAACCAGATTATCGATATGAAAATCTAATGTCTTCATCAATGGGAGAACTTTCAGATGCATAAAATCTATAAAATGAATGGTAGATTTCCGATTGTATAGCTTAACTAGACCTAGTCTGGAGTAGGCATCATAAATTACATATTGATATACCTTTCCGACCCTCGGGAAAACTCCCAAATAGCTAATACTCTGCTGACACATATACCCGGGATGAGCATTTATCGGATTCTTCATCTTATAATCTAATATTTTCCGTTTCTCTTTAAATCCTTTAGTGTGAGTGGATTGTGCGCCATTCCTCTTCTTTGCTTTGATTTGATTGGCGTAAGCTTCACGTTCTATTCGTTTATTTAGTCCGTTTCGACGTAGTACATTATAAATACCGGATTCCCCTATTTGCATCCCTTCATCTTGCAATTCATAAAAGATACGTTTAGGCCCATCCTCAGGAAATCTGGCGACGTACTCCAAGATCAATCTTTCCGTTCTCTTATCTACTTTATTAGGCATTACCGGCTTTCTTTTCTTCTCCCCAAGTCCATCCATCCCATGTTGTTGATAAGCTTTAGACCACTTATAATAGATCGTCCGGGAAATGCCAAACTCCTTACAGGTTTCGCTCACATTCTTGCTGATGGCCCCTTGCATGAGGATATGATATTTGCTGTTCGCATTCACCTATTTGCACCCCTCCTATCTTTATTTTATACATAGTTAACGTTTAATTCATTACTATTCTTAAAAAAATAGGAGAACGCTCAAAGCGTCTCACCATTCCGAACAAAGTGCGTTATGTATTTCCCTGCGGAAATCTCCAAGCAATTTAGTCGTTGGCCATATGCACAGCCGCCATCTATGCCAATTTTATCTCCCAGTGGACTAAACCAGATTTCTTCCGAATCATGCAGATCCATCGTCGAAGTATGACCGAAAACAACCGTTTTGTTAGTGCTAACTACCGGATTCTTATAAAAGGGTTCTCTAATCCAGATAAAATCATAAGGGTCCTGCTGTTTCCAATTCTCTATTAATGGATTAATGCCTGCATGAACAAAAATATGTTCTTCCGTCTCATGATAAAGCGGCAATGTGCTTAGAAAGTCAATATGATGTCTATAGTCCCGCCTAATTTTTTCTTTTAGCTGCATATAATCCTTCCAGCCAAAATCCTTCTGTAAACCTTCGTAGCCCGCCTCCAAATAACTCATCAGTGTATGAAATCCGCCGTTAGTTAGCCAATGGGTATCCAATTTATCATCTTCACTGGTGAGCGCATCGCAAGCCATTTTATCGTGATTTCCTTTGAGAACTATAGCTCCACATTCTTGCTGCAGAGTCATCACTTGCTCCACAATTCCTTTACTGTCCAGACCTCTATCCACATAATCTCCCATTAAAATAAGCTTATCCTCCGCTGGGCGATAATTCACTTTTGATAACAGGGCATTGAATTCTACATAACTTCCGTGAAGGTCACTAATTGCTAATATTCTGATGATAATCACTCCTTGCTCTAAGATGCAAAAAAAGATGTTCCCGCTGGTCTGCAGGAATATCTTTTGATGTTGGCTTTCTATACTGAATCTATAACTAATGGCTCCTCATCCGACTGTGGAAAAAAATGACGGCTTCTGACCTCATGCACCGCTTCTTGAAAACGATCGCACAAAAAGATCAGCTGGTCGATCTCTTCCTTACCGACCTTTTGCGTGATTTCACTCAAAATGCCGGAATAGGATGCCATCTGCCTGCTATAAATCTGCTCTCCAAGCTCACTCAGACAGATATATACGACCCGACGATCTGTATCGGATGTTGTACGCACTACATAACCTTTCTCCTCCAAAGTATTTGCCATTTGCGTGGCAGTAGGTCTACTTATCTGGAGCAGGTCACTTAATTTAGAAATCATAACTCCCCGGTGCTGCTTGTCACCTTCAGCCGCTTTCTTTTGCTTCATTACAGTGTGAATGACGTACATCATAACAAACTCTCTATACGATACTACATCAATCGAGTAGGGGCGAGCAGTCAGACGCTTTATATTTTCAAGGGCTATGATAAGCTTCTGCTCTTGATTGTCATGGGTATCCATAGGGCACCTCCAATATACCTCAATCTAATTAGATTACTTACCTATTCCCAAAAAATCAAGTCAAATTCAAATTCTCTTTAAATTAAAATTTAATAATTAACCTGTTGTGCTAATTGATGAATTTGTGTATTATACATAAATGATAGTTTGGCTACCTAATTATCACGACATGAATTCCCAAACTACAATATATAGAAGTTAAAGGAGAGGAACTGCTCTGGAGCATCTCACTCAGAAAAAGAAAGTTACAATTATGATTGCTTTAATGGCGGCTATGTTTTTCGCAGCAATCAACCAGACAATTGTGGGCACAGCAATGCCCCGAATTATTGCGATGCTTGGAGGCATTGAACATTATACCTGGGTAATTACCATCTATATGCTCACCTCAACCATCGCCACCGTACTTGTCGGTAAATTATCCGATATTTACGGAAGAAAGCCCTTCCTGTTATCAGGGATTGTCATTTTTATTATAGGTGCTTTCCTATCCGGATTGTCGACCAACATTTTTCAAATGATCACTTATCGCGGGATACAAGGTCTAGGCGGCGGGATTCTAATGTCGGCTACCGTAACCGCTGTAGGTGATTTGTTCGCTCCAAGAGAGAGAGCCAAGTGGACTGGAATTATGATGGCGATATTTGGTTTCTCCAGCGTAATTGGTCCTACCCTTGGCGGATTCATGGTAGATCACATGGCTTGGAAATGGATCTTCTGGATCTTCTTACCTTTCGGTATCGTGGCCTTCTTTATGATTTTGAAAATGTTCCCTAAAACAACGCGTTCTACATCTGAGTCCATCGACTACTTAGGCTCCATTTTCCTTTCCCTGACCATCGTTGCGCTCCTGCTGGGCTTTTCTTGGGCGGGAACAAAATATGACTGGGGTTCTCCGGAGATTCTCGGCTTGTTTGGGGCTTCCATTCTGGGTCTGATTATCCTGATTCTGATTGAACGTAAAGCTAAAAGCCCAGTATTGCCATTATCCTTATTTAAAAATTCCATCGTATCCATCTCTATGATTGTCGGCTTCCTGATGAATGCCGGTATGATGGGCGCAATGATCTACCTGCCTTTCTTCGTGCAAGGGGTAGAGGGCGTCTCCCCAACTAAATCTGGTTTCATCAATATGCCAATGTCACTTACTATGATTGTACTAAGTACTTTAGTGGGAAGATGGATCTCCAAAACAGGAAAATATAAACGTTATGCTCTAATGGGGATGCCATTCATGGTTGTAGCTATGATATTAATGGCCTTTATGAGTAACATTGCTACTGCTGTAGTCAGCATGATTATCTTCGGGGTTGGGTTAGGACTATCGATGCCTGTATTTACACTAACCGTACAAAATGCTGTAGCACCTTCAATGCTAGGTGTTGCTACTGCTACAAATACTTTATTCCGTAATTTAGGTGGAACCATAGGTATTGCCATCATGGGTACCATTATGAACTCCTCATTAACGAAAAAATTAGAGGCAGCGGTGTCCTCTGGCAAAGGTCCGGATTTATCCAAACTTGATCCTGAATCCGCTAAACAGCTTTCTGCCTTTATGAATCCTCAAATGCTGCTAGATCAGCCTAAGCTTAAAGAATTGCATGCAACACTGCCAGAGCAAATCCAGCCGCTCTTCAATCAATTGATTGAGATGCTGCGGAACGCACTGAGCGATTCCCTGACAGTTGTGTTCTTAAGTGGTACGGCACTGTTAGTTATCGCAGCACTTCTCGTTCTGTTCCTTAAAGAGATTCCATTACGTAGTGGAGAGAAAAAAATGGAGGCACACGCAGAGGATAAAAACGGGAGTAAAAAACTCGAAAAATCTGTGCCTGCTGCACATTAATTACAAATAAACTTACATTAGAGATGTCCGTAAACAGCTTAGGCTGTGCGGCATCTCTTTTTTATAAGAAGGGCTAGGATTCGTTGGGTTGATCGTTCAATTCTTCGAAGTAAACATAGACTCCGTTTAACAGCTCCATTAACGTATCCGTCTGTTCTTTGCCCATGTAATCGATCATACCTTTAAAGGTATTCCGGGATTTCGTTACAGCCATCTCAGCTAGATGCTCCCCTTTTTCCGTAAGCGTAATTTCACTAACTCGGCGATCCTGTGCATCAGAAGTACGCACCACATATCCTTGTGCAATCAGACTATTGAGCATTTGGGTAACCGTAGGAGAGGTGACTTTCAGAAACTTGCTAATCTCCGAAACCGTCTGTCCCTTCTTCCCTTCCCGTTCTTTACCAAGCTTTAAAGAAACCAACATCCGGACCTCACTTGGCTTCAAGCCCCAAATCGTGGTTTTACGCCAATTCATTCTAGCGAATTGTTGGAAAGCCTCCATTAATCCATCCACATTCTGATATTTCTCTTCGTTCATCAGTACACCCCATAAAATCATTTAACACTAAGTATAGCCTAATATGACGTAAAAAAGAATTGATAGATGTCAGATTACCCATTTTCAAAAAATAACTAATGGGATGTATAATATAATAATCATCCTAAATTGAAAGTGGGTATCTAATTTGTCCTTTTCTTACTCTACCTATGACGCTCTAGGACTTGCTTCACTTGTCAAAGCACGTGAAATTTCACCTCGTGAGCTGGTCGAAGCCGCCTTCGCTCGGTTAGATGAGGTCAATCCAGTCATAAATGCGGTGGTGCGCACCCGTCGTGAAGCTGCTCTTAGAGAAGCCGACGAGATGCCTGTTCAGGATAACACTCGGCCGTTTGCTGGCGTTCCGTTTCTATTAAAAGATATTTCCCAATCTATCGCTGGCGAGCCTATCACTTGTGGGGCTATGCTGATGAAGAACAATGTCGCACGGTGGGATTCAAATTATGTTGCACGGATTAGGAAAGCCGGCTTTATTCCACTTGGACATACGAATACACCCGAGTTCGGCTTAAAGAACATTACAGAGAATGTCCTCCATGGCCCTGCTCGTAATCCTTGGAATCTCGAATATTCTCCTGGAGGTTCAAGTGGCGGAGCCGCGGCGGCTGTAGCTTCTGGTATCGTTCCAGTAGCGGGAGCCAGTGATGGTGGTGGCTCCATCCGTATTCCCGCCTCATTCACAGGCCTATTCGGACTTAAACCCACGCGCGGGCGCACACCAGTAGGACCCGGAGCCGGCCGTCAATGGCAAGGGGCTTCTATTGATTTTGCCTTAACCCGGTCCGTCCGCGATAGCGCTGCTATGTTAGATCTGCTGCAGGTTGTGCAGCCGGAAGCCGCCTTCCAGACCCCGTTATATCCGGGCGTATATCTGGATGATCTGTTAAAGCCTACGCAACGTAAACTACGAATTGGATTTACGACTGCTTCCCCAGTAGGTACGCCTGTCTCTGAAGAGGCCGTAAATGCTGTACTCAAAACCGTGAAATGGCTCGAAACTGAAGGACATGCGGTTGAAGAGATAGAGAGTCCTGTGAATGGCACAAGACTGATGGAGAACTACTATACGATGAATGCCGGAGAGGTAGCAGCCATGTTCGTCTCCCTGGAGAGAAATATGGGACGTTCCATAACTGCTGACGATGTCGATATCATTACGTGGGTCCTTGGTGAGACCGGAAAAAATGTTTCAGCGGCCGAATTCGTACATAGTCTGGATGAATGGGACGTTGCAGCCGCCCAAATGGCGGAACTGTTTAATCATTACGACTTATATATAACCCCTACGAATGCAAACTCTGCTCCCAAAATTGGTGAATTAACGCATAAACCTGCAGAGATAGCAAAGCTGCTGCACGTAAACAAATTGCCAAAAGAAGAACAGAGCCGCTTAATTTACGAGATGTTTGAGCCAAGCCTAACCTATACACCGTTCACCCAGCTCGCAAATCTGACAGGCCAGCCAGCAATGAGTGTGCCCGTCCATAAGTCAGCAACTGGCCTGCCGTTAGGCGTTCAAGTCATGGCGAACAAAGGCCGTGAAGATTTGCTGCTTCAGCTTGCTGCCCAGCTTGAACAATCCGCTCTTTGGGTCGGCATGACTGGAAATCCGCTGTTCACCTGATCAATTAAGGGAGATGCTCTCGCAGCTCAAGCTCCCCTTACTCTTTCCCGCAAATGCCATAGAAGAAAATATGGATGGCTTCCTCGATGAAGGCATCCATATCTTCCTGTCTGCTAGCTTCGTCTAGAAGTTCACCCGCATTACGCATATACATTCCCATTAGTGAAAGTATCCCTTTGGTGGATACTTTATTTGAGATTTCTCCCCGCGCTTTCCCATCCTCGACCATCTTCACCAGCACCGGTAAAATGTCATTTGCATATCGTTCCTCAATATAATGGAACATTTCTTGATCCTCAACCATAAGCTCTTTCACAGTTGCGGGAGATAAACCGCTGTAAGTTTCCCTTTCCATGGTTAGAATGTAACCAATAATCTCCTTTAGAGAATGCTCTTGATAAATATAATCTTCAAATTCCTGAATTTCCTTCTGAACAAAGTCCTTAAAAGACTCACTAAGCAGCGCTTCCTTACTGCCAAAATAATTATAAATCGTCACCTGAGAGACCCCTGCTTCTTTCGCAATATCAGCGATCCGTAGACGTTTCGGTTCCCAGTTCTTAAGCATCTCCATGGTAGTTTTCATAATTTTGAGTTTAATCTGTGCTGCTCTCTTCTCAAATCCATTCATAGCTTCCACCCTAACTTCGTTATTAAGTATGTATATTCAAATTTAATGAAATATTTCATTTCAATTATTTCATAATTATATTGACTTCATTAACCACTAGGAATAATATAACATATGAAATATTCATTTCATATTAGTTCATTATTTCGCGGCGGGGGTGGCGGCATGCTGGTTGTAGAAGGCTTAACTAAACGATTTTCGAATGGCAAAGGAATCGAAGATGTAACATTTACCGTAAATAAAGGCGAGGTTTTTGGATTTCTAGGTCCTAACGGTGCGGGTAAATCGACGACCATACGGCATATCATGGGTTTTATGAAACCAGATCAAGGGCATGCGAGTATCCATGGGCTTGATGTATGGAAGGCACAAGGGACAGTCCAGAAGCATATCGGCTACTTACCCGGTGAAATCAACTTTTTTGATGGGATGACTGGCCTTTCTTTCCTTAAATTCATATCAGCCATGCAGGGCATCAAAAATACTACCAAACGCGAGCAACTAATTGAACGTTTTCAATTTGATGCCACCACTCCGATCCGAAAAATGTCAAAGGGAATGAAGCAAAAGGTCGGAATCGTCGCTGCTTTTATGCACAATCCTGAAGTTATTATTCTGGATGAACCCACCTCGGGACTCGACCCGCTTATGCAAAAGGTATTTATTGATCTGGTACTGGAGGAAAAATCAGCCGGAACCACCTTTCTCATGTCCTCACACAGCTTTCAGGAAATTGAACGCACCTGTGACCGCGCCGCAATTATTAAAGACGGACGGATTATCACCGTAAAAAATATTCATGAACTGCAATCGATGCAACGGAAGCTGTTTGAGGTCATTTTTGCGAATAGTGAAGATGCAGTGAATTTTGCCGCCTCCGGCCTACAAGTGGAAGCTCATGAGGGAAATAGGGTCCGCATAGCTGTGCAGGGCAATTATGACCGATTCATCCGCGAAACTGGAAAATACAATGTCCGCAGCATCGACGTATTCACGCAGAATCTGGAGGACATCTTCATGGACTATTATGACCGCGAGGGGGCAGTGCAATGAATCTTCCGCTCTATAAGGAAATGATGCGAGTGAACCTGAAAGGCATATTGAACTACGCCTTTGGTTCTGCCTTCTATATTCTGTTTATGATCTGGCTTTATCCTGGGATTGCGGGGAGTACACAAGCAATTGATGACCTTATTAAGGCGATGCCAGAGGGTGTGGGTAAAGCCTTTGGATTAAATAGCGGATTTACCAGTGCTGAAGCTTTTATCTCCGGAGAATATTATGGACTTATACTAGTTCTGATTCTTTCCATAGTTTGTGTGCAAATGTCAACGCAGCTTATGGCTCGACTCGTGGATCGCGGTTCCATGGCTTATCTGCTCATAGCCCCAACTACACGGAGAAAAGTCGCTACCACGCAGGCACTTGTTCTCACTACAGCATTACTCTTAATTATGGGTGTAACTACCCTCGCCGGATTATTAGGTAAAGCATGGTTCCTTGGCAGTGAATATGACTTTAACAGTGGTCGCTTCGCTCAGCTGAATACCGTGGCGTTTTTATTGTTTTTTGCGGTAGGCGGCCTTACCTTTCTCGTGTCCTCTGTATGTAATGACGAGAAAAAAGCACTCGGAATTTCCGGCGCCATCGCCTTCGGATTTTTCACTCTGGATCTACTCGGTAAAATAAGCGACAAACTTGAAGGACTGCGTTTCCTAACCTTATTCTCCTTCTATCAACCCGGGGAAATCGTTCAGGGCAACGTGGAAATTATTCAGGTCTCCAGTTGGCTGCTGTTGATCGGAGTGTTCACCTTTTCCTTGGGAGTAGAGCTGTTCAGAAGACGGGATCTTCCATTATAAGAGTACCTCATTTGATCAACTTGCTTTTACGCATTCCCAAAGAAACTATCGGACACCGTTGACCTTAAATGCAACTTTAGCACAAATTTGCGTACCTAACGGACCCTAAAGTCGTTATTGGCTTGAAGAACAGCAAAAATGAACCTTTTCTAAAGGAATAGCTGCACTGGGGTCCGCAACCTTGCTCAAATGTCCAAAAATTTGCAAATAGCGTCAGCTGAGTCCTTAAGCCTCAGGAGGGTTATAACTATGACTCTTATAAAAAACAACAGAGCAGTGTTTCTCCACTGGGAGAATCAGTGCTCTGTTGTTTTATGCGACAAATCCCTTTTTATTTCGTATCCGGTCTAGGTACACCAAAGTTTGGCGTTCCGTCTTCATTCCACTGGATTACTTGCACACGTGCGTGACGATTCGGATCGTAAAGCGGATCACCGACAATTTCCTTATAGCTTCTAGCATGGAAAACCAGGATATCCTGTGTGCCATCCTCAGAGACAGTAAAGCTATTATGTCCTGGACCATATTGGCCGTTTTCCTCAGAAGTCGTAAACACAGGTTCAGGTGTCTTGACCCATGATTTTGGATCCATTAAATCACTATTTTCATCAGCAGTCAACAATCCCATACAGTAGTTGTGATCTGTTGCACTAGCTGAGAAAGTCATGAAAATGCGTCCATTACGCTTAAGGATTGCCGCGCCTTCATTCACCAAAAACCCGATTTTTTCCCATTCGTATTCTGGAGTGGTGATGCACACCTGCTCACCTTTTAGTGTCCAAGGGTTCTCCATTTCGGAAATATAAATATTTGAATTGCCAGGGATAGCAGGATCTTTTTGTGCCCAAACGTAATATCTAACTCCTTTATGCTCAAAAGTTGTTGCATCCAAGGCAAAAGATTCCCATTTTGTTTTTATTTGACCCTTTTCCACCCATTCACCCTCTAAAGGATTTACGGATGGGTTTTCTAATGCAAACATGCGATGATCAAATAAACCATCTTTCGTATCAGAGGTATGTGCAGCTGCATAATACACGTACCATTTTCCATCAATATAATGAATCTCTGGCGCCCAAATATTAGCACTCATCAAACCTGTTTCATGCTTAACCCAAATGGTCTTTCCTACAGCCTCAGCCAATCCTTGAATGGATTCAGAACGGCGAAGCTCAATTCTATCGAACTCTGGAACTGAAGCTATGAAATAGTAGTACCCGTCAGTATGTTTATAGATCCAAGGATCTGCTCGTTGCTCAACTAGTGGATTTTTTACATTAAATTCTCTCACAATGACAACTCCTATATTTATCTCTTTTTTTATATTTGCAGGTCACCAAAACACACCCTTCCTTATAAGAAGTCAAGGTGTATTTAAGTTTAAGTTCATTCGATCTAACCTTTGATACCCGAATTCAGGTTGATGGATTGAACGAAGTATTTTTGTGCAAAAACGAATAGCAGCAATGTTGGAATAATCGCCATGATTGCCGAGCCCATTAATTGTCCGATCATACGATAGTTTCCGTAGATGTCTTGCAATAAGAGCAAACCAGCGGTAATTGGCATTTTGTCTACATCTGTGTACACGATAACCGGCCAGAGGAAGTCATTCCACGATCCAGTAAAGGAGAACAGTCCGCAAACAATCAATATTGGTTTAACTAACGGCAATATAATTTGTGCGAAAATTCTAAAGTCACTTGCACCATCAACTTTAGCTGATTCATCTAATTCTTTTGGGATACCGTTCATAAACTGTCTGACCAAGAAGATATTACCCATACCCGCAAGACCAGGGATAATCATAGCCCAGGAAGTGTTCACCCAACCAAAGGAGTCAATGATTTTATACGAAGGAATCAAGTTAACAACGCCCGGGAAGAAGGAGATCCCCAGCAAAGTAAAGAACAATGTGTCTCTTCCTTTAAACTTAATACGGGTGTATCCAAAACCTGTAATCGAAATAACAATAACAACCAGAATGGTGTGAGATGTAGCAATAAACAATGAGTTACCTAACCAACGTAGAATTGGAGCTGTAGAGGTATTGTTTAGGATTGTAACGTAGTTCTCAAAGACCCACTCTTTAGGAAATAGTCTAAAGCCCGAGGATACTACTTCCGTTTGTGATCTAAATGAGGTGGAAATCCCGAATATAACAGGAATGATCCAAATCACACATAGGATACCTAGAAATATATAGGAAATATATTTTGAAATACTTACACTGGAGGAGCCTTTTATTTTGCCTGTTGTATTTACAACTGGATTTACTGCCTGGTTTGACATTTTAGTACACCTACCTTTTCCATTTCCTTGTTAGTCAATTAGTTTCTGCGAACCTATGAAGCATTTCGGTTCATTACAAAATATTGCAGCGCTGAGATCACCAAAATAACTAATCCCAGTAAAACTGCCATAGCTGATGCCATCCCGGCGATGGACTCACCGTTACCGAAAGCTAATTGACGAATATACATCATTAGAACGTGTGTACTTTGTCGAGGTCCGCCATCGGTCATCATTAACGGTTGGCCGAATACATTAAAGGCACCCGCAGTTGTCATAACAAAGGTATAAATTAATGGAAAACGAATAGATGGCAAGGTAATACTAGTGAATTTTTTAATAGAACCCGCACCATCGAGCTCAGCCGATTCATATAACTCTTGAGACACGCCACTTAAGGAAGCACGATAGATAATCATGTTGCCCCCAATACCACCCCATAAAGTAATTACAATGATAATAATCCACGCATAGGGTTGATTTGCAGGCCAAGCAATTTGTGATCCAAATAGATTACCAGTGATCCCAAGTTGCTTATTAAAGATCAAAAGCCAAATTAGTGCGGCTGCAGAAATTGAAATCAAGCCAGGAATATAAAGAATAGATTGAATTAAGCTCTTCATTTTAACTTTTTTATGTTCCAACGCCACCGCGACCATTAATGGAATAATAATCAGCAACGGAACAGACATAGCAACGAAAATCAATGTGTTTTTTAGGCCTCTGAAAAATTGAGTATGAAAGGTTGAACTGTTGTCAAAAAGAATAGCTTTATAGTTATCAAAGCCTACCCATACCGGATCACTCATTAAATTCCATTTTGTAAATGAAGCATAAATCCCATAAATCGTTGGCAATAAAATGAAGACAGCAAACAAAATAACATGCGGACCTACAAAGAAAGCAGGTGCCCAATTGATTTTCTTTTTCATAGGAATTCATTTCTCCTTTTGCACAAAGTAATGCACCATAACATGGCACATTACTTCGTACAATCTATTCTATTTTGCTTTATTTTGCTGCACTGCTGCTTTCCGCAATTTTATCTTCAACAAATTTTTGCATCGTTGCCAAAGTCTCATCAATATCAACGTTGCCACGCACGATATCCGCACAGTAAGTATCTACAGCTTCCGCAATGTATGGGTAGTATTCATAGGTGTAAATGTATAGGGATTCGATTTCTTTTTCATCAGATGTAAAGAAGGATTGCATAAAGTCTTTGTACTCAGGGCTTTGGTTAACTACGTTACTTGCTACGTTTTGTCCAGCTTTTGCCCATTCCATCGAATTCGTACGAACATATTCCAAGAAGTTAGCAATACCCACTTCTTTTTCATCTGTTCTCTTATCATTTTTCAACATAGCGAACAAGTGAGAAGAAGATCTGTTGGTGAATTTATCAGGAGTAGGAGAATAAACATTGGTCACGCCAAAGTTCAAGCCTTCAACCCCAGCATGTGCTGTAGAACTCCAAGTTCCGTCTGTCGAGAAAAGTACATTTTGAGATTGGAACATCAAGTAACCGTCTTCACCAAATGGAGTCATCAGGCCAGCATCGGCAATTTTCTTAACATTTTCAAACGCTTGTTTAAATACAGGGGTGTTAACAGCCGGTTTTCCATCGACTTGGATATCCCCGCCCAAATCTTGAATTTGAGCCAAGATAACCCAGCCCAGCAAGGCATCATTAACTACGTAATCGCCTTCATCCAATTTACCTTTTAAGGAAAGCATTTCATCAATAGTAACAACGTTATCATCCAAGAAGGATTCAGCGTTATATTTTTTCAGCAAATCTTTATTGTAATACATTACGTTACTATGAATATCAAGAGGAACTGTGTATTGAGTTCCATCGATATTACCAGTGTTCCAAGCTTGTGGTAAGTAATTTTCAGCTTTCAGTTCAGGTTGTGCTGGCAATACGGTATCTTGCATGGATTCCAGTACACCTTGTTTAACAAACCCAGGAACACGGTCAGCGTGGATAATTGCTAAATCAGGAACACCTTTGCTAGATGCCAAAACTGTAGAAATTTTTGTGTACATATCAGCCGTAATAACATGTTTTACTTTAATTTCGGGATTCGTTGCATTGTAGTTTTTAACAATTTGATCCATATAAGCACCGTCATCACCGGTCAGCGGTGTCCAGAACGTAATCGTCTTACTATCATCTTTACCACCGCATCCTGCCAAAACTGTCGATAATGTTAGAACCGTTGCTAATAAAACTCCAAATTTCTTTTTCATTACTCTCTCCCCCTGCAGCTGTAATGTTAAGATAACCATTCATGTTCACTTTCTTTGAAAACGATTAACTTGAGATTAGTATACATTCATTGTGAAAGCGTAGTCAATAACATTTAAATAAACTTAACAGAATTTTTTTTCGTTTAATTAACCTTTTGATTCATCTCTCGGAGATGAAAGCGATATTATATTTACTTCGGTTACCTTTCATGTTACTTTATATATAGATTAATAAACTTTACAGTATATGAAATAACTTTGAAAGAAGTGGGTAAAATGCAGTTGGAAATCGACAAATCCTCTCTTGTTGTTTACGAAGCTTTAGCGAGTGAAGTACGCATCAAAATTATTCAGTTGCTCTCCAAAAATAAGATGAACATCAAAGATTTGGCAGAAGAACTTAAAATAAGCAGTCCTATCGTTACCAAACACATTAAAAAACTAGAAGATGCAGGGCTCATAAAAACTGAAAAGGTGCCTGGTAAATCCGGAATGCAAAAAATCTCAATCCTTAGGGTGGATCATATTGAGATTAACTTCCCGAAAAAAATCTTTCACTCCTTTGCCTCCTACGAGACATCAGTGCCGATTGGTCATTATACCGATTATGATCTGAAACCTACTTGCGGACTTGCTACAGATAAGGAGTTTATCGGCAGAGTAGACGAACCTAAGTATTTCATGGATTCTAAAAGAGTGGACGCAGAGATTCTCTGGTTCACGCAAGGTTATGTGCAATATAATATCGCTAATTTCCTAAAAAAAGAGGAAACCCTACAGCAATTTGAGATTAGCTTAGAGCTTTCTTCCGAATTCCCCTTTGCTAATGACGTATGGCCTTCAGACATCACCTTTTCTTTGAATGGCTTGGAATTAGGGACTTGGACGAGCCCCGGAGATTTCGCTGATGCTAGAGGTAAATTCACACCGGAATGGTGGCCACACAATATCAATCAATACGGATTGCTAAAAACGATTAGAATTACAAACCACAATGGAACTTACATTGACGGTGACCCGCTGTCTCAGGTTTCGATAGAGGATTTAGATACGAATTGTGATCGTTGGACCTTTCGGATCGAAGTGAAGGAAGATGCAAAACACGTAGGAGGAGCAACGATTTTCGGAAAAAAATTCGGAAACCATGATCAAGATATCATTTTCAAATTGTACTATCTGTAAATTTTTCATTTATGATCTAAGCAAAACTGGTTTTTTTGCGGGGGTGAACAACTAATTAGCTATTCTTCCTTAGCTCCCCCCCACCTGTTATGCCCTATCCCCTCTCTTTATCTTGCTGATATATCCCGCCTAGTCATCCATTCACCACATTTCACTCTTACCCATTTCAGCAGTAATCACCAGTAGTTAAATCATGTGCCTCTATTTTGAATTTATAATTTATATAAATATAAAAAGATTCATAGATCATTAAATTTCTGTTTGACTATTTGCTGATATCATGCTTAAAATGAGAGCATTATAAAACGTTTTCCGTGTTATGGTTTAGTAATAGATAAATTAAAACCATTTTCATATTCGAAAGCGTTTTTTTAGTAGCTAATTATGTAAGCGTTTTACATTTTTTTCAGTAAAGAAGGGAGGAATTGGAAAAATACGCGTGTACAAGCTCTACATCACTAAAATCGGAGGATCATACATTTGAGAAAAACTACTGGTAAACTAACCGCTTCCCTGCTTGCACTCACTCTATTAGTGCCTGCTCCATTAATTTCTGCAGCTTCTGCAAGCGATTCCAAATCATTCGCATTATCCACTCAGCAACAAACCGCCGATTATTCCGGCCACTGGGCACAAAAAGATTTTCAAACCTGGGTAGAGAAGGGCTTGATTCAGGGTTACGGAAACGGAATATATAAGCCAAATCAAGAAATCAACCGTGCAGAGTGGGTTACTCTGGTTAATCGGGTCTTTAATTTGCAGGAAAAAGCCGAAATAGGCTTCACGGATGTTTCCACGACAGGTGGTTACTACAGCGATATCCAAAAAGCAACCGCTGCAGGATATGTAACAGGTTACAGCGATGGCACCTTCCGACCTGCACAGCAAGTAAGTCGGCAAGAAGCTGCAGTAATGTTATACAGACTGTTCCAACTCAACTCATCTGTTGGCACTTCTGCACCAAAGGATGCTGCTGATTTGCCAGAATGGAGCCAAGAAGCAGTATTGTCTTTACTTGGTGAAGGTTATCTGCAAGGCTACACTGACGGCAGCTTTAAAGGAACTCAGGCTGTAACAAGAGCGGAAGCACTGCGCATGATTGAGAAGCTTGGCGGAGAAATCACGCCTAAGAGCGGAAGCTATTCAGGGATTAACACTCGGAATATGGTTATCAGCAGCCCAGGCGTAGAGTTGAAAAACTCCACAATTTCAGGGAATCTCTACCTTACCGAAGGTATTGCTGAGGGCGATGTCACGCTGAATAATGTCACTGTTAAGGGAAAAGTATTCGTTTCTGGTGGCGGTGAGAACAGTGTCGTACTAAGCGACTCCAATGCTGCTGAAATGGTAGTAGATAAGCATAACGGCAAGCTGCGCGTCGTTACTAGAGGCACAAGTGCCGTACCAAACGTACGCGTACATTCCAGTGCAATACTAGAGGAAGATGCATTAACAGGGGCAGGTTTCAGCCGGGTTATTGTTGAGAATACGCTGCCTAAGGATTCCATCCTCAAGCTGAAAGGAAGCTTTGATTCCGTTGAGCTTCAAGCGTTGGGAGAGCCTACACTCCATCTGACAGCAGGCAGTATTGCTGAAGTTACACTGAAGCAAAAAGCCAAGCTGCGTGTAGAGGCAGGTACAGAAATCAAGAATTTAATCCTTGGTTTCAACGATATCCTAACCATTCAAGGCACGGGTAAGGTTATCTTTGATAGCAAGTACAGTCAGCTAATCCATTTTGAAACACCAACTCCAACGGCTACGGCAACCACTGGTACCGGTGGATCTAACGGCAGTTCTGTTGCTACTTCGGCTCCGGAAGTTACAGCTACTCCGGCTCCAACGGCTACACCAGATCCGACAGCTACACCAGATCCGACAGCTACACCAAATCCGACGGCTACACCTAGTCCGACGGCTACACCTAGTCCGACGGCTACACCTAGTCCGACGGCTACACCTAGTCCGACGGCTACACCTAGTCCGACGGCTACACCTAGTCCTGGAGCAACTGCACCAGCACTCACCAATGTCTCGGTACATGATCCATCTGTGGTTGTGGATAAAGGAACTTATTATGTATTCGGCTCCCATATCGATGCGGCCAAATCAGATGATCTGATGAACTGGACACAGTTCACTAATGGTTATACAACACCGGGCAACGTGATTTTTGGTGATCTGTCCAAGAATCTGGCAGAATCCTTCAAATGGGCTGGCGAGAACGATTCGGACAGTAAAGGCGGATTTTCCATCTGGGCACCGGACGTATTCTGGAATAACGATTATAAGAACGCTGATGGAACAACTGGCGCTTATATGATGTATTACAGCGCTTCTTCTACTTATATCCGTTCGGCGATTGGCTACGCCACTTCGCAAAATATCGAAGGGCCTTATACTTATGGAAATACCGTAATTTATTCCGGTTTCACCAAGGAAGAGGCTTATGACAGTGACAGTAAAGTAAATAAGAAATGGGACAATACAAATATCAAGGACCTTATCGACAATGGATCGCTGGAAGGTGTCAATCCAGATTGGTTTAATGCAGGTGGTTTGTATCAAAACAAAACCTATACAAATGCAATTGACCCAACTATTTTCTACGACAAAGACAACAAGCTTTGGATGACTTATGGTTCATGGTCAGGTGGTATATTCATTCTGGAGATTGACCCAGCGACAGGAGAACCTAAATATCCTGGCAAAGATGGAAAGACCGCTGATGGACGTCTTATCGACCGCTATTTCGGAACCCATATTTCTGGCGGAATGACCAAATCGGGTGAAGGTCCGTATATCGTTTACGACAAGGATACTGGTTACTACTTCTTGTATGTAACTTACGGTGGACTGGACTCCAAAGGCGGTTACAGCATGCGGCAGTTCCGTTCAACAAATCCGGACGGCCCTTATACGGATGCAGCAGGACAGAATGCTGTTCTAACTACCGATGGTGACAACACACCATATGGTAATAAGCTATTAGGAAACTTCATGTTTACAAATCAAAATGCAGACCCGAATTTCCAAACGTATGGTTATGTGTCCTCAGGACATAACTCGGTACAATATGATGATGAAACGGGTAAAATATTTAACTTCTTCCACACTCGTTTCCCACTCCGTGGTGAAACACATGAACTTCGTGTGCATCAAATGTTCACTAACGAAGATGGCTGGCCAGTAACTGCCGTACATCGTTACACGGGTGAAACTATTGGGGCTGTAGCACGGGATCATGTTGTCGGCTCTTATCAGTTCGTTAACCACGGCAAGGATGTTTCAGGCATTATCAAACCTACAGTAGATATCGAGCTAAAAAGTGACGGAACGATCGCTGGATCGTTAACCGGAACTTGGGAATTGAAGGATGAGTACTTCGCTCATTTGCTCATTAACGAAACGGAAAATGGAAACACCGTACAACATCTCTACAAAGGTGTATTTGTGAAGCAATGGGATTCCTCACGCCAACAGCATGTTATGACGTTCACCGCAATGTCAGATCAAGGGATCACTATCTGGGGCAGCCAGATGGAATCGATGAGCGCTGAGCAGATTTTGAACAATATTGCTGCAGGCTTGAGTATTGGTGACACAAGAAAAATATACGATGATATCACCCTTCCTACGGAAGGCTTGCGCGGAGCAGAAATTTCATGGTCCTCTTCCAATGAGGCTGTAATTGCTAACAATGGTAAGGTTACTCGTCCTGAACTTGGACTTGGAAACGCTACAGTTGAACTGACTGCTACAATTAAGCTAGGCGAAGTCGCAGTAACTAAAACCTTCACCGCCATTGTTATGGAAAAAAAGAGCACGCAACTGGAAGACGGCTTAGTAGCTGCCTTTGACTTTGATGGCGACCTTGCAGAAAATGGTGATCGCACAGCTGACGGCATAGTCACCGGAAATCTGATCAACAAGACGGATGGGAACATCACTTTTGAAGCAGGTAAAGACGGTCAGGCAGCCAAGTTTGATGGCAAATCCGGTGTTCGTCTACCTGACGGATTAATTCAAAGTAGCGCATACTCGGTAGGGATGTGGCTGAACCCATCCGAATTAAAAGCTTTTACTCCTGTATTCTTCGGTGCTAAAACCGAAACGAACTGGTTCAGTCTGCTGCCATATGGAAACGGTGGAGCAACCACCAGACTCTGGTTCGGTAGCGAGACTTGGCTAGATGCTGATACAGGCTTACAAATTCCAGTTAACCAGTGGACGCATGTCGCCTTCACTTACAATGCTGGAACAGTCAATATGTACGTAAATGGTCTATTGAAATCCTCTGGAAAAGGATTCACAGATATTTTTGATACAGAAAACGGTGTATTTGCTCTTGGTGTGAACTACTGGGATGCACCATACAAAGGTTTGGTTGATAAATTCCGCGTGTATGATAGAGCATTGTCTGCGGAAGCTGTTGGCTGGCTTGTAAATGGTGAGCCTGATACGAACATTAAAGTAAGTAATATTTCATTCAGTGAAGCTGTTAAATCAGTAGCTGTAGGAAATACTTTCACCCCTCAAGTAAGTGTGCTTCCGACCAATGCCGGAAATAAGGCGCTAACTTGGAGCTCTAGCGATTCCAGCGTAGTAGCTGTTGACGCAGCGAGCGGAATAGTAACAGCACTAACTGTCGGTGGCCAAGCTGTAATTACTGCAACAGCGACTGATGGAAGCGAAGTTTCAGCCAGCTACACAGTAAATGTAACTGATGGAAAAGTAGCTCATTATGCTTTTGATGGCGACCTGGATGACTCCTTCCAATTGAACGGAAAAGGCGAAGTTACAGGAGCAAAAGTAGATAGCCCAACAGTAGGCAATATCACATACGGTAACGGTGTCCTCGGTCAAGCTGCAATATTCAACGGTACCTCCGGTATCCGTTTGCCTGATGGATTAATTGACAGCAATACCTATACCGTATCTATGTGGCTAAACCCTGAACAACTTACAGATGCAACAACTACTTTCTTCGGCGCTGCCACTAAAAATAGCTGGATTAGCTTCGTTCCTCAGAACGGTGGCGGTAAAACGTTGTTATGGTCCGGAGAAGCTTGGTATGATGCTATTTCTGCCATGAAGATTCCAGTAAATACATGGACACATGTTGCGTTTACGGTCAGCAATGGTACCGTAAAAGTTTACCTCAACGGAGTAGAACAGTTCTCTGGTGAGGGCTTCCCGAATGTCTTTAAGAACAAAAACGGCGTTTTCGCTCTAGGCGTCAACTATTGGGATGCACCATTTAAGGGTATGATTGATGAACTGAAGATTTACAGCAGAGCACTCAAGTCAGATGAAGTACAGGCAGAGTATAGCTCGAACGTAGATTAAGCAAGATTTGATTTGAAAAGAGAGCGGAGCCACAGGCTCCGTTCTTTTTTTAAAGTCCCATATTGTAAAAAAAGTCTTTAACTAATATAATCATTAACTATACATCCGAAATAAACGTCGATTTTTATATTGTTATTAATAAATTTCTTAATCATTGGCGATTAGCCCATAAATTTTAATTGGAGGCCATTTATGAAACTTGACCTGTCGGAAGAATCCCTTCCCGTCTATGAAGCTTTAGCCAGCTCAGTACGCCTGCACATGTTGCGTTTGCTTGCCGAAAATCCTATGAATGTTAAGGAATTGGCCGCAGCAGTAAATTTGAGCAGCGCCATTATGACTATGCATGTGCGTAAGCTGGAAGCTGCCGGACTGATCCAGACGCATATGGCACCTGGTCGAAGTGGTCTGCAAAAGATCTGTACTCTAGCTGCTGAAGGAGCAGAAATCACCTTCCCAGGCAGACAAATCAATGAGCGCAAAAGTTATCGCAAGGAAATTCCGGTTGGACATTACTCCGACTTCCTAATCGAGCCAACCTGTGGTCTTGCAACTACTGAGAAAGTGATCGGCAGTTTTGATGATCCCCGCTATTTCTGGGATCTTGAGCGTATGAATGCGGGGATTCTTTGGTTCGGCAAAGGATTTATCGAATATAAAATCCCTAATTTCCTACTCTCCAGCCAGCATCCTGAGGAACTGATTATAACCATGGAAATTGCTTCCGAAGCACCTTCCATTAATAATAATTGGCCTTCGGATATCACATTCACTCTGAACGGAGTGAAGCTTGGATTCTGGACAAGTCCCGGTGACTACGGGGATAGCCGTGGTAAATATACACCAGCCTGGTGGCCAGCACTCACGAACCAATACGGCTTGCTCAAGCAGCTGCGCATTACAGCAAAAGGTACATTTATGGATGGTTTGAAGCTCTCAGAAGTTACCCTTGATCAAGTGAATATCCGTGACAAACAGTGGTCTTTCAAGCTTTCCGTAGATGAAGATGCCGAGCATATTGGCGGGATTACTCTTTTTGGCAAAGGTTTTGGAAATTATAATGAAGATCTAATCGTTGAGTTGTTCTATACGGATAACCAAGAATAAAGCCGCATTCCCCTCCCATTGGAGAGTCGAATGCGGCTCTTATTTTAGCTTAATTCTTTTCGATAAAGGGACCCCACAAGCCACCCCCGGGCAATGGACAACTACGTTCCTTAAGCTTGGCTACTACGGGGATGATGCAGCCGCAAGCGACGCAAGTTACCCCTTCGTGCAGCTTAGGGCAAGTCCCACAAAGGGCAACCCGTTCAGCATAAACTTCATCTGGAACACAAAACTCTGGCTTAAACATGGAAGAAGACAAGATACGATTAATCTGCGTTGGCGTAACTTTATAATCCTCTCTGCATCCCTTGCATGTTGATGTTGTTGACATGGTAACACCACCTTAAGCCTTCGGCGTAATCTCCAGCACAGTTACTGACATTGGAGGCAGTTCAACATTAAGAAGATCGCCCTCCAGAGTAAAGGCAGTGAAGGCTTGCGGCACTAGCGCCTCCGGTTGGCTGAAGGTATTGTGAGCATCAATTTTATCACCGGCAAGTGTTGTGCCTGTCACTTCAACCTTCTTCCCGGAAAGACCACGAAGCTCAAGTGGAACAGCAGCAGAAGCAGCATGGTTCAAGTTGCAAAGGCTGACATGGATGATTCCAGAAGCAGTTACGGAAGCCGAAGCAGATACTTCAGGAATCTCACGGCCTTCAAAGCTGTAAGTGCCACTTTCCAGTGCCAAATCCAGCAGCTCCGCATCCTGATGAACTTTAAACATATTGAACACATGATACGTAGGAGTCAGCACCATCTTTTCCCCTTCGGTCAATATAACTGCCTGAAGTACGTTAATCGTCTGCGCAATATTTGCCATCCGTACCCGGTCACTATGTTTATGGAAAATATTCAAGGTCACGCCTGCTACAAGAGCATCCCGAATAGAATTTTGTTGATACAGGAACCCTGGATTCGTTCCCGGCTCTACATCATACCAAGTTCCCCACTCATCTACGATAAGACCTACTCTTTTATCCGGATCATATTTATCCATAATAACGCCATGTCTGGTGATCAGCTCATCCATGCGAAGGGCTTTCTCTAATGTACTAAACCATTCACTCGTTTCAAAGCCTGTAGCTGCACCTTTATTCTCCCATGCTGGACCAGGAATTGTATAATAATGCAGAGTAATCGAGTCCATAAAGCGTGTTGCCTCACGCATCAGAACCTCCATCCAGTGATAATCATCCACGTTAGGACCACAAGCAATCCGGTGAATACGATTGTCCCCGTAATTACGTACATACGTCTGATATTGGCGATAAAGATCTGCATAATATTCTGGACGCATATTCCCGCCGCAGCCCCAGTTCTCATTCCCCACGCCAAAATAAGTCACAGCCCAAGGCTCTTGATGGCCATTCTGCTGGCGAAGCTCGGACATTGGAGATACGCCTCCAAAGGTTAAATACTCCACCCATTCGGACATCTCTTGAACGGTACCACTGCCCACATTACCGTTAATGTAAGGCTCACATTCCAGCATCTCACATAATTCCATGAATTCATGTGTACCAAAATGGTTGTTCTCAACCGTTCCGCCCCAGTGAGTGTTGATCATACGTTTACGACCTTCACGGGCTCCGATACCATCTTTCCAGTGATATTCATCCGCGAAACAGCCGCCTGGCCAGCGAAGTACAGGAATTTTAATTTCCTTAAGCGCTTTCACGACATCATTACGAATACCGTTGGTGTTAGGAATAGTTGAATCTTCTCCAACCCAAATCCCTTCATAAATACAACGGCCAAGATGCTCAGAAAAATGTCCGTAAATATTTCTGTTAATCGTCCCTTTGCGAATGTCAGTATTAAGGATCGCACGTTCTGCCATGGTTAAATACCGCCTCTCAACGTTTATATTTTTATTAACTAATTAATAATTATATAAACATTATAAGACGCTGCTTAGGTATCCGTCAATCTCCAATATGAACAAAAGCTATTCTTTATCAATAGGTTTTTTTATCCCGTCTTCATAATAGTCAAAAATGAGCTGCTGCTGCGTTCCTCTTACCCCGTAAAACACATCAGAAATTTGTTTTCCCTTACGTCTTAACTCGTTCTCCAGCCATTCTTGGGTTAGGCCATTATCCTTAAGATTATCTGCGAGCATTATTCCATCCATAATCAATTCAACGGGAAAGCTCTGAGGAACGGACAACAGCTTTAGATCTTTTCGGGTAACATATTGGTACTCTTGTTTCTTTAATACAGATACCATTCCGTTATCTTCCAGTACAGCGTATTCTACTACCTCTAGATTAAAAATTTCCTTTTCTCTCAAGGCTTGATCCAAAGAGTCCAACGAATACCTTACCTTTTTCATATTTTGCTCAAGAATTTTCCCATCCTCAATAAGTACAGTGGGTGAACCTGAAATCCAGCTTCTCATTTTACGACTTTTTAAAGCGATGATAGATAGTAAAAAAGAGGTAACGGTAACGACTATAAGCGCCAGGATCATGTAGGAAGAATGCAGCTGTTTATTAAACGCCAAGTTCGCGGCTATTGAGCCCAATATAATACCCGTCACGAAATCGTGGAAGGTCAAGTTAGATAACGTTTGTTTTCCCAATATTTTGGCGATCAGCAAAAGCATGATCATAGCAACAAAGGCCCGAAGCACAATGTCCATATACACCTGCATCTCTAATGCTCCCTTCCTATTCAATCCGCCATTATTCACAAACCGAGTAGAAATGAAACCTCAACGAAAGCTCTGCCCATCCAAACCTGCCGATTTCTCTAAACGTCAAAAGGGCTCTGGAATGGTTCTACTGAACCTTCCCAAAGCCCTGGCTTCAAATTCTTACTTTTCAGTCTTAATTGCTAAAAGATTGTATAGAACCATTGCACTCTCAGCTCGAGTTGCTGAGCCTCCCGGAGCGAATTGCTGGTCACTTCGACCCTGGATAAGTCCAAGGGCTTGGGCAGCAATGATCGATTCACGGGCCCATGAGGCAGCCGCATGCAAGTCACCGAATTGGATTACAGGCTTTGGTTCCACCTTTTTCCCGCTGACATATTCGTAGGCTCGCATCACCATGACCGCCATCTCTTGGCGGGATATAGGGGCTTCTGGAGCGAAGAGAGTCTCACTCACCCCATGGACTATCCCCGCTTCTACAGCCTGCGCTACTTCCTCCGCATACCACTCATCCGCAGATACATCCGCAAATGCTGTAGATGATTTCCCTTCAAGTCCCAGCAAGCGGATCAGCATAGCTGTAAATTCTGCACGGGTCACTGACCGGTTCGGCTCGAAATTCCGAAGTCCGACTCCTTGAATCAGATGTTTGGCCGATAGCTCTTGTACAACCGCCGCCGCCCAATGTCCAGAAGGAACATCGTCATACGATTTGTTGTATTCCAGCACGGCATATGTGCCTAAGTATTCGGTGCGTAAAGCCACCTTGCCCTTCAGCCAGGAACCGCCCGCATACTCTAAATTTCCGGAATCCGGAAAATAATAGCCGCCGAGCAAATTCCTTTTGGCCTCAGGGTAGGCATTAAGCTCTAATGTAACGGGCTCAACAAATTGGTGAAGTATGCTTCTTGTACCGTCACCAGCAACAATATACAGGTTAAAGAAAAGGAACTCTCCTGCCTGGTTTAGCACTGCACCAGATTTTTTCTCTGCGCTAGCTAGTATTCTCTGCGCCGCTTCCCCATTCACCTCAGAAGCCTCCAGAAAGATCTGGCTACCGGCCAATTGCTCCGCAGGAATCAAACCCCGTAATTGTTGAAGCACCGCTGCCGGAAGGGTCATATTAAAGTTAGAAGCCTCTACCCGAAGCGGCTTCTGTTTGAGCATGTCTGCTGCCATCCCCGGCAATACTAGCATTCTCAATTTACCCTCGTAGACAATGGCTGCCGAAAGATCGTTCAACGAAGCTGCGTTTAGTTGCAGCCGCCCCGCCGTTACCTCCGGTACGGAAGGCACTTGTGGTTGCGGACTCGGAACAGTTGAAGTATTGTCTTCCGCTTGTAGAATCTGAAGCGTCAGACTGCTCTGCCGTCCTCCGTAACTTGCAGTAATCACAGTCATGCCCGGATCAAGTGCTTGCAGCTGCCCCGTTGCCGTTACTGTGGCTACCTTCCTGTTACTGCTCTCGTAGATTACACCCACGGTTACCGTAAGGTGGCTATCATCACTATATACCGCCGTTGTGACCACCTTACCGCTCTGCCCTATTTCCAAGGATGTCGGACCGCTTAACGAAATAGAGACGAGCTCCGGCAGTTGTTCATACACCTTTAATAAATAGGAAGCGGTCATGTTGTCATATACGGATGATATAACCGAAACGCCCGGGCCTTTAGCTTCAATATAGCCATCTTTGCCTATACTTGCGACGTTAGGATCGCTGCTCTCATAGACTATACCTTCGGTTACTATATAACGGCTGCCATCGCTGTACACTACCGAAGTAACCGCCGTTCCGGTCTCCCCGACACCCAGGCCTTCCGGGCCGCTAATTGCCGTTGAGACTCTTTCTGTAGGCTCCATGACCGTCACCTGAAGCTGTCGGAACGGCTCTACATTGCCAGCCTTATCCACCGAACGATAATCGATCCCGAAGGTTCCGGGGTTCTCGATATATACGCTCTGAGTAACCGTATTCCATGCACCACCGTTGAGCCGGTATTCTGTCCGCTTGACTCCCCAGCCGACAGCTCCCCCATTGGATTGGTCGGTGACATCAAATATGATATTGACTTTGCCCTTATATGCGCCACCTTCTCCAGTTTCTCCAAGAATGGTAGCCTTCGTGACTGGAGGTGTTGTATCTTTCGGCAAAATTTCCAGATACGCGGCATATTTGCCATTCTCACTCTTACGGCTTCTTATGTCTGTGGCGAGATTATAGCCTACCTGCCTAAGAGCCAGACTTATCACCGGATCGGAAGGGAACTCCGTGCCAACCCATGAGGTGATATCGAACTGCCGCCACTGCTCCGGTCCGGAAAAAGTCTGCAGCGCAGCTTGAGTACCGATTTTTGGAGCATTATTGTAATTTAGCGTTGCCTCCGTCCAATCATCATCTTGCACTCCAAATACACCGATATCGGACAAAGTGCCTGCCCCGTCATTTGTCTTTCCGAACACATTCAGCTTCACAGAACCGACTTCGCCGACAAACGGACTCAGATCGAATTTTAGATAAACCCTTCTGTCTGTGTCCCCGCTGCCATTTCTGATTTGCAAGTAATTGACCGAACTATAATTGACTGCAGCTTTCGATCCTCCATTGACATACGCATCTTCAGAAACATACAGCTTCGTTATTGCCGCTTCGTCTGGTTCCGAATCGGAAGGCTCAGAAGGTTCGGCATTCGGATCAATTCTGAACTTGACAACATGGCTTTTTCCTTTGGACCCGCTTGTATGAATTGCGAGTTCAATCCTCGGCGAGGTCTGCATTACCGTTACGGTTGGATCTTTCATCAGTTCTTCCAGCGCGGTTCTGCCGACATCCACATTCACCACAGATTGAGACTGTGTCGGATCCGAAATGGCTATCGTCAGTTCATCTCCAGACTCCTTGATAATAATGGAGGCTGGATGATTGGCGCGCACGGATTCGATCATTCCCGGTACCCAGAAGTTCATAGCCGTAAGTCCCAGCTTCTGTTCCTTGACGGCTTGCACACTATCCGTGTTGGCTATAATTTCGATGTCAGGACTACTGCTATAGCGCGCTGTCGCCGTTTCATCCTGATTCGGCAGAAGCACATACGAATACGATTGATTCACCGGATTCGTTCCCTGAGCAATCGACAGGCTGGCATAATTTCTCGTAATCGGCTCCGTTGATCCCCCTTGATTAATATCCTTCCATGCGCCAGTCCGAGACTCACGCAGACCGTCAATCGTTGGGGCATCAGGGAAATAATAACCGATTCCCGAGCCGGGAACATTGCCTTCCAGATGTGCCCAATGCACCTGATTCATTGACTCAGACCAACCCAGCGCGGATGGCTTGGCCTCTCCGTTGACCGTAAGTACATTGTCTCCGCTCGCCTTGAGCTTACGGTTATCTACGATGGTCTCCACCTTGCGGTTATCTGTGCTTGTAATGCCTGCCCCAAGCGCTACGATTTCATCATCGAACATGAACCAGGACTTTTTACCGGACAATGTGCTGTTATCCGGATCCAGATCCATGCCGGCCGCTCCATAAAGGCCGTCTATGGATGATCCTCCCACCCATGTTTTAGATGTAGTCTTGGCTGCACCGCGACTTGCCCCATCCGATGTAACCCCAGGCAGACGATAAGCGTTCACAGTCGGCCAGAATGCATCTGCATATTGATCCAGATCCTGATTATACAGATAGGTCATGCCTTCGCCTGTATACCAGCCCTTCAGGTTCTCCGTCCCGGCTTCATAGTTGGCGATTCGGGCCGAAGACATGCTGAGCCCAAAGGCATATCCAGGCCGGTGATGGACAATCCGATCCATAGCTGCAAATTGCTTGTGCACAGTAAGGTCTCCCGATGGCTGCACCTCTGGATCATTCATAAGCGTCTGGAGCAGAACAATATCGGCTACTCTTAGACCGTCGTAATAACTTTCTACTACCGTATCGGCTTCGAACCAATACTTCACCATCGATTTAAATCGGGCCGCTTGCTCCGGTGGAGCGGAAGAAGCCAGCCGCAAAATATGCGACCAAGGCACGAGCTGCCGGTTTCCCCGGGCTATCGATCTACCGAACACCATATCCATCATTAATTTTCTGTAGACAAGAGGTTCATAAGAATCCGTTACCCAGTTATATACATTCTTCAAATTGGTATCAGTCAGCGGCCAAGAAGACCCTGTCAGCAAGGTCATCATCTTCATCATATCGCCAAGCAGTACAGCCCCGTAGCTGCCGGTATAAGCAATATTATTATGCTGGATAAAGGAGCCGTCCTCATAGAATCCATCTCCGCGGGTTACATAGGGTAATACCTGGCTAACGGCGTCCCGTCCCTGTTTGATCTTCCCGCTGTCACGATTGTGAATACCCCTCAGGACTACTGCCAGTGCTTTATCCAACCGATTCGCACCGGTTTCCATCAACGAGGGTTGATTGGTCCGTTTGGTTGGGTCCGGGCAGAATTTATCAATGGCTTTGGTATATTTGGTAATCTGATCGGCTGACAAATACTCGAACATTAAGGCCATCGTATCTCCCAATGCAAGCGGAATGCCGATCTCCCATTCGAACCAATTGCCTTTCTCTAGTTTGGTTTCGTTATACCAATTCGCGTATAGGAAATCTAAACCGTCCAGAATATCTGATTTCAACTGCATATTCTCGTACAATGGTGAGCCGGATGTCGAAAAGGCAATAGCCATATCCTTCAACCGGTTATAAGAGGCTGCCGTATCAAAAGCATCCGCTGTGCTGCCCGGCTTATCGCTCCATAAATAAGTACGGTTCATTTGCTTGTTCATCGTATCCCAGAATCCAGTTCGCTCCTGATTACTGATCTTATCGGATAAAGTCTTTATAGACTTGGCAATGTCCGGGTTATTCGGGTCGAAGGATTGCCCTCCGGTCAAATACTCCACCCATCTTCCACGAAGCTCGTCATATTCGTCTTTTGGAGTCTCACCTTCAGTAATATTAAATTTCAATACATGCGTTGCCCCTATAGAATTCTTCACATCCACCGTTATAACTGTATTTCCCGAAGCTTGCACTACATCCGTCTTGCTATCTTTGCTGAGCAGTGTCAACCCCGGTATATCCAGTTCCAGGGACAATAGGCTTTGCGACTGAGTAGGATCAGACACCGAAACGACAAGCTCCTGATCGATCTGCCGAATCATCACGGAAGCTGGATTGAGTGCCTTGATGGAATCTACCGTTCCTGGATTCCAGAAATTAGCGGCGGTTATGCCCAGCTTCTTCTCTCTGACCGCATGCACATCCTTGCTGTTGCTCAGCACTTCGATATCCGGGTTGCCACTATAGTCTTCAGTACCGGCAATGTCACGATTAGGCAACAGAACATAGGAGTATGAGCCATTCGTAGGCGTATCACCATGCTCAACTGCCAGGCTTAAATAGTTGCGCGTAATGGGAACATCGGATTGAGTGGTATTAATCTCTTTCCAACTGCCGGTTCTGGCTTCACGTTGCGCCAGTATACTTGGAGCTTCAGGAAAATAGTAGCCCACGTCGGAACCTGGCACATTACCCTCCAGATGGGCCCATTGAACGTTCTTTAACGTCGCTGACCATCCGGACTGTGACGGTTCTACAGCTCCGTTGATTAGAAGTTTGTTGTTTCCCACTTCGTTTAGCATCCGGTTATCGATAATCGTCTCAACAGACTGCGGGCCGGCAGTTGATTTGGAAATTCCCGAACCAAGTGCCACAATCTCATCATCGAACATAAACCAGGATTTCTTGCCTTGCAAATCGCTACCGGTCACTTGGGAGAGTGAGAAATCCATACCTGCTGCACCGTATAGGCCTTCCAGCGACGATCCACCCACCCAGGTTTTCGGATTCATGTAACTTTTCCATTCCACAGGCACCATTCCCTGCCCCGATCCATCCGTTGTCGTGCCAGACAAGCGGTAGGAATTGACGGTAGGCCAGAAGTCATTGCGGTATTGGGTCAGATCCTGATTGTATAAATAGGTCATCCCAATCCCCGTATACCATCCTTTCAGGTTCTCGTTGTTCCCTTTCTCAAACGCCGAGATGCGATTCGAGAACAGACTCAAGCTGAAGCCGTAACCTTCGCGTAGATGAACCACCCGGTCCATGCCGGCAAATACCTGATTCTTAATGAGAGCTCCTCTTGGATTGATCTTCCCGTCATTCATCAGCTTTTTCACAATCGTTATATCGGCAAGCGACAACCCTTCATAATAATTGCCGGATGTCATATTCGCTGAGATCCATTCTTTCGCCGCTTGCTTAATGGATACTGCAATATTCTCCGGAGCAGTTTCAGCCATCCGCAGCAAGGTGACAATTAACCCTCTTGCGCTGCCGCTTCCTTTTCTAGATATACCCCTGCCATTTACCGAATCCATAAATTGACCGTTGTAGATCACCGGCTCGTAAGTCTGAGCCACCCATTCGTAAATGTTCAGAACATTCGGGTCCGTTATTGGCCATGGAGAATCGGTCAGCAGATAAGACATATCCGCCGTCCCTTTGAGCCAGACCGAACCATATCCTCCCGTATAGGCAATATTATTATGCTGAACGAGGGAACCATCCTTATACACACCGTCACCATGGGTCGTGTACACATACTCGGAGCCAATGGAATCACGGCCCTGAATGATCTTTGCACTGTTGTTGCCAATCACGCCTCTTACCGTGACCACAAGCGCTTTATCTAGTAGATTTGCTCCCGTCATCTTCGTGCCCTTAACGCCAAGCACCGACCCTACTTTGGGGTCTGGACAGAAGGCATCAATAGCCGCAAGATACTGATTGATTTGCTGCGGCGTTAGATGGTCGTACATGAGCACCATAAGATCATTCACAATCTGCGGTGTGCCAATCTCCCAGTCCCACCAGTTTCCATAAGCGCTTTTGCTCGGATTATAGCGGTTTGTATACATCCAATTGATTGCGCTTACAATATCATTCGCCAAAGCGCTGTTGCCGTAAAGCTCCGATCCCTCCACAGAATAGGCCAATGCCATAGTCTTCAAGCGATTGTAAGTGCTTGTAATAAACTGCGAATCTGTAGTGCTCGCGGTATCACTCCACAAGGAGATGCGGCCGGAGGATTTATCCATACTCTCCCAAAGTGCAGCAGCCGATGCAGCCTGAGCGCTAATACTAGCAGCTATATCAGGATCACTCCCATCGTATTGACCACCACTTAATCGGTCGTACCATTTCAGCCTCAGTTTATTGTAGGCCTGTATCGTGTCGGGAGCTTCGACAGTAACCAGACATTCGGCAGCAAGGCTACCATCCGGTGTAGCGATCTTGATAATCGAAGAGCCGATCCCCGTACCCATTACATTACCAAGTGCGTCCACAGTCGCAGCTTCTGGATTGCTCGAAGTCCACACTACCGTTTTATCCACCGCCGTTATAGGGGATAACGTCGGTAGAAGTGCAACCGTGTCCCCTTTTACCATAGAAAAGGCCGTACGGTCTAGCGCAATTCCTGTAAGACCCGCATATTCCTCCAATGCGATATCATCTATCCATAGCTTTCCTTTTCCAGTCTCCAAAAAAGGCTCGATGACTAGCTTCGTCGCGTTAGCCGGCATAGTTAGAAGTACTTGCTGCATACTCCAGTCCTGTGTGCCTGTTATTTTGGGAGAGGAAGGTCCATCTCCCACTTTTGCAGTATTGTAATACTGTGTTCTAAAGTAGGCTCCCTGTCCAGTGACGTTGTCCGTCTTTAGCCAGACTTTAAGTCTGTAAGATTTACCGGGGATAACCGAAGTTACCCCCTGATTGATGGAAATCCTACTTGTGGCAAAGGCATCGAACAGCATGGACTGGGTTCCTTCATGCGCAGTGCCAGTGTCTATCTTAATATTCGCTGTTTTATTCGTGCCTTTCCCGCTACCTGTAGGGACCCATAAGCTCCAGCCCACCGGAGCAGCGTCTGTAACCCCTGTCCAGGTTGAGTCAAGGGCTGTCGTTGTATTCTCAAAGCTTCCGTTAAGCATAAGATTTGATGCAGCCGCAGATGCCCTGCTATGCGAGGGATAAAGAACTCCCCCACAGGAAGAAAAAAGATCAACAATGAGAACTAATACTAAAAATAGACTTGGTTTACGCATTTGTTCACCCCAATCTTAGAATTGGTTAAAGCTAAAGGCATCTACAAGTTATCATCCTGCACAAAATTCAACACGGCGTCATCGACGGCCGAAGTTCTTCCCAGATCAGGAAGGTTCACAAGCTCAATCTCGCAAGTCTCCGCACAACCATGCAGCTCCAAAAGAACAAGTTCATTGCTTCCCTTGCGCAGCAATGGGCCCGGGATATATAGGGCGCGTTGCGGCCCTGCGTTCCAGTAGCGGCCCAGATTAAAACCATTGATCCAGGCGACCCCTTTATTCCATCCATCGAATCGTAGAAAGGTATCGCCAATCTCCTCCGCCTCGAAGCTCCCCCGGTAGAATCCGGGCAGACCCGAAAGGGACGCAGCTTGCTGCTTCTCCACCGGGTGCTTCTTGTACGCTAGTGAAGCCAGCTGTTCCTGTTCCAACGGCAAAGTACGAATCGTCCAGTTATATTGCAGCTGGTTATCAATCCGAACCCCGTCCAGAATCCCTTTCGAATCGCGAATGAGCGGCCCGTAATTGATTCGTCCCATGTTCTCGACGAGGATATCCAGCTGTGCTCCCCCAGCGGGGATGGAAAGTTCCAGTGGCAGCGGATTCCAGCGCTCAATTACGCCAAGCACCTGTCCATCCAAGAAGACCTGTGCCCGATCGCGCACGCCCTCGATGTAGAGTTTCTGTTTAGAGCGTGGCCCTTTCACATAAGTGCTGTACAATATAAAACCATAGGATTGTCCGAGCTTCTCCATCGGCTGTACACACACGCTGTTCACCGTTTCTGATAACTTCTCCAGATTGGAAGCCGTGAATAGTTCCGCTCTTTCCGTCAAAGCGACTTTCCCGTAAGAAATCTTCGGAATCGGCTCAGGGAGTGGACAAGCCGGGGCAAATCCATGGTTGCTGAGTACCGACCGGACAGCTTCAAATTTCGCCGTCGTATCTCCCCATTCCGTGAGCGGGGCATCATAGTCATAGCTTGTAGTCGTTGGCTCGTAGGTGACGATATGATTCGCACCATTATAGAAACCAAAATTGGTTCCACCATGGAACATGTACATATTAAATGAGGAGCCCTGTGTCAGAATCTCATCCAGAACACCTGCTACATCCCCGGAATCGCGTACATGATGATCCTCCATCCAGTGATCAAACCAGCCGTTCCAGTATTCCATCACCATAAGCGGCTCTTCAGAGCGGTATTCCCGATATTTGCGGAAGGATTCCTCTGTACTGGAGCCGAAATTGACTGTCGCATGCACATCCTCCAGTGTTCCGCCGAGCAACATCTCATCGGTTGGCCCGTCGGAAGTAAAGAGCAGCACATCGATCCCTCTGCTGACCAGTCCATCACGCATATAGCCCAGGTAGCCACTGTCATTACCATAGCTGCCATATTCATTTTCTACCTGAACGGCCAGAATTGGTCCGCCATGTGTGGAGAGCAGCGGAACCAGCAGAGGAATTAGCTCATCGTAATAACGGTCTACCTTGCTTAAATAAAGAGGGTCACAGCAGCGAAGCTGGAGTTCCCCGTAAGCTAGCAACCAGCCCGGCAGGCCTCCGAACTCCCACTCCGCACAGATGAATGGACTCGGTCTGACAATAACATGAAGCCCAAGCTCCCCAGCCAGTTCGATAAAAGATACCACATCGGCCATGCCATCAAATACGAACTCCCCTTCTTTAGGTTCATGTATATTCCAGGCGATGTAGGTCTCCACGGTATTGAATCCGCAGGCTTTCAATTTCAGCAGCCGGTCTTTCCAATATTCAGGCACAACTCGAAAATAATGAATGGCTCCCGATACGATACGATAAGGCTGTCCGTCCAGCAAATAGTGTCCGTCGTTCCAGGTGAGCAGGCTCATTATCGACAACCTCCTTTATTAATATTTATTCTAACGATTCCCCGCAGTGGTAGACGGCAAGCCGTCTGATCTTGGGGCTTGCGGCAGCTTCTGACACCCGTAAGCGGATTTTCTCTGCGACAACCGGAGGGAAGGCGTCGATTTTCTTATGGCCAATCGCACTGCCACGCTTCAACTCCAGCCACGCTCCGTTGCTGTACGCTTCCAGCATATATCCTTCTACTCTTTCGCCGTAAGCGATATCCTCCATAATCTCAGCATGATCAATCACAGTAGCTGCTGGCAATTCCAGTTCAACAATATCTCCAGTACCTGCGGTTACCGCCAGAACCTTGTCAAATCTGCGTCTTATCTCCTTACCGAATTCCAGCAGCCGCTGCACATCAGCCTCCGGAAACAGCCCGCGGTTGTCAGGGGCTACATTGAGCAGCAAAGTTGCCCCATGTCCAACCGAACGGTAATAAATATCCATTAGCTGCTCCAGAGACAGCAGCAGATGCTCCTCCTCAGGATGCCAGAACCAGCGGTCTTTACGGATGGGCACATCGCATTCCGCAGGCACCCAGCTCGGCGTTCCGGGAAGCCAGTTCAATGAAGCTTCACTGAACATGCTACCCCGCGCAGAATTCGCAGTGTTCCAGCATGGATAAGGAGCAACGCCATCCTCATTGCCAACCCAGCGGATCGTGGGTGCCCCCATATTAAACACCATAGCGCCTGGCTGATGGCGCTTGATCAGATCCATAATCCGCTGCCAATCGTAATTGCGGCCCTCCGACCCTGCGCCGTCGAACCAAATTTCCGTAAGCGGACCATAGCCCGTAAGCAATTCCTGTAATTGCAGGGCATAGAAATCATCGTACGCTTGCGGATCTGCATAACAGGGCTCATGTCTGTCCCACGGAGACAAATAAATGCCGAAGCCAACTCCAAGTTCACGGCAAGCCTCCGCGCATTCCTTAACGACATCGCCGCGACCTTCTTTCCATGGGCTAGAAGCCACAGAATAAGTACTTGTCTCAGTCGGCCACAAGCAGAAGCCATCATGATGTTTAGCTGTCAGTATAAAATAACGGAATCCAGCTTCTTTGGCTGTACTAACCCATTGGTGGGCATCCAAATGAAGCGGATTGAAGACCGCAGGTGAATCATTGCCTTCTCCCCACTCCTGATCGCAAAACGTATTGATGCCAAAATGGCAAAACATCCCCAGCTCCAGGTCCTGCCACTCCAGCTGTTCCCTAGAAGGCAGCGCCAGTTGCTCTTCCGGCTTGTTCTGTGAAAATCTGCTTTCAATCATTTCTACACTCTCCCATATGTTTGTGTAGGCCCAATATATAAATAAGGCTTTGGAAAGCCAGTTGATGACCTTCCAAAGCCCCGTCCACAACTTGTGATACTTGCTTATTCCCTATTTATTTGATAACACCTTTTTCGTTGATAATTTTCGTTGCTTCATCAACCATCCATTGCTGCACCTTATCAATCGATTCATTTCCAAGCATAAATCTGCTGAAGCCGTCATCGATTATTTTGGTCAATTCGGACGTTGCCGTCGTCATCACCTGCGCACCATCAAGGAACTGGATTGCACTGTCAAAGAGTGTATATTTGAGTGATTCCATATCATACATATCCTCTTTGCCAGCTACCAGTTTGGTCAGCAAGGCTTCATTATCCGCTTTTTTATAACCGGAGAATTCCAGTCTGTTATCACTAACAGCCGTTGACATAAATCTCATCAGTTGGAAAGACGCCTCTTTGTTCTTCGAAGTAGCGCCCATCGCCAGCATATTGCCGCTGGTGAAGTATTTGCCCTCGTATTCTTTTGGTTCCGATCCTGCCGGAGGCACCGGCACCGGAGCAAAAGCTGTCTTGAAATCATGCGGATACTGCTCAGTATTGCCCGGATCAGCAATCGTCCAGTTACCAGCCAGAATCATAGCAGCTTCTTCATTAAAGAATTCCGTGCGGTAATTGAGCTTAGCCGCTAAAGCGTCTGCATAAGTTTTCGCAGATTTATCAGCAGACTCCATATCTTTGCGCAGCTGGAAGAAGTATTTATAGGTTGGATCCGCGAAAATGGTCGTCCCGTCACCATACACGAATGGATCTTTCATCATCGTTTGGGCCGGAGCGTTCATATACAACTCCCAGGTGTGGAAGTATGTGCCGTAACGTTTGTCTACGCCTTCACCTTTGGTCAGTTTTTTGGCATAGTCGCGGTAGTCATCCCATGTCCAGCCAAAAGTAGGTACAGGCAGCCCAGCTTCATCCAGTGCATCTTTGTTCAGCATTACATAGTTACTGCTCTTGGTATATTGCATCCCATAATAGTTGTTGTCTACCTTAGCATTCACATAATATTCATCCTCAGGAACGAGGTTATCCTTCTCATAGAATTCATTCAGCGGGGCAAGTGCTCCCCGGGTCGCCCGTTCAAGTACGCCTCCAAGGCTTGGTACCTGAACAACGTCAATCGCTTCGCCGGATGAAATCAGGAAGTCGAGTTTCTTCAGCATCTCCACAGAATCACCGGGAACGAGTGTCACATGCTCTACCTTGATATTTGGGTTCTGATCCATAAATTCCTGCAGCATGGCATCCGTGCCTGCTGATTGGGCTTCATTGTCCCAGTTGTAATATTTGATGGCGACTTGCTTGTCCACCTTGGTGTTCCCGGCATTCGTACTGGCTTCAGCACCGCCATTCTTCTCTGAATTTCCGGAACTTCCACAGGCGCTTAACGTTAAGGAAACCGCCAGCATGGAGCCTAGTACAACGGATAATCTTTTTTTGCCCTTTGTTTTCATTTTACTTCCCCCCGCACTGAAATTTAAGTATAGTGCCTTGTTCATTTCTTATTATAGGCACCCGCTGTACAAGCCAAGTGCACAATTTTGCTGTAGTAGGATCACATTTTTGACTTTTACCCTCTTTTACATACCCACAAGTCAGCCCTTTACGCCCCCCAAGGAGATTCCGTTAATGACTTGCTTTTGCAGGGCAATGAACACGATGACCAATGGGATGATCGCCGAAACGGCTGCCGTCATCATAATCGCATAGTTGTTCGAATAATCGTCCCGGAACAGTGTCATACCGAGTGGGATAGTGTACAGATTCTTGTTTAGCAAGAAGATCAGCGGATTCTGGTAGTCATTCCAGGTCCAGATAAATTTGATGATCGCCACAGTAGCGAGCACCGGCTTGCAGAGCGGAACAATGATAGACCAGAATATCCGCAAATGGCCTGCACCATCAATTCGCGCCGCTTCAATATATTCGTCGCTGATACCAATCATAAATTGCCGCAGCAAGAACGTGAAGTAGATGGAGAACATACTCATTAATACGATAGCAGCATGAGTATCATAGAGGCCGAACCAACGAATCAGCAGAAAACGCGGAATCAGCGTGGCCTGGTCAGGAATAATCATGAACGACAGCAGTGCCAGAAAGACCATATTCCGTCCTTTAAACTTGATTTTGGTCAAGGCGTACGCCGACATAGATGAGATGATCAGTGTGATGCAGGTTGTAATAATCGCAACTTTAAAGGAGTTTAAATAAAAATGGGAGAAAGGTACCCGTCCCATCCAAACCATCTTGAAATTATACGCTACATTGATCTTCTCGGGAATCCATTGGATCGGGAAGCGCATTACATCTTTTTCATATTTGAAGGCTGCGGAAATCATCCAGATCAGCGGAATAAGAAACACAATGGACAAAGCCCCCATGATGCAGGTTGTGATCACTCTGGACATATTTTTTCTAATCAGTTGCATGTTAATCTCCCCCCTTTATTCTTCATTTCTCATTTTCCAAGTGGCTGCGGTAATCAAGCCGATAACAGCGAATAGCAGCCAGGAAATTGCAGAAGCGTAGCCCATGTTGTAGTATTTGAACCCTTCCTCATAGATCCTGAATACAAGCACGGTAGAAGAATTATTCGGGCCACCCTCGGTCAAAAAGGCGATGATGTCGAACACCTTAAACGAGCCAATCAGCATGGTAATAAGCAGGAAAAATGTGGTCGGACGCAGCATCGGAACTGTGATGGCAAAGAATTTTTTCAGCGCGCTGGCGCCATCTATTTCGGCGGCTTCATAGATTTCATCGGAAATATTCGTCAAGCCAGCCATATAGATAATAATGGTGTAGCCAAGACTCGCCCAAGAACTGATAATGGCAATAGATAACAGTGAGGTCTTTGGATCAACTAGCCATTTCGGAGGGCTGGAAATTCCAAACTCCATCAGCAACTGATTGATCGGTCCAAGAGACGGATGGAACAATGCACTCCATACGGCAGCTATCGCAATAATCGAAGAAATATAAGGAATAAAGAAAGCCACTTTAAAATAATTTTTGAGGAACACACTGTTTTGAATCAATGCCGCGAGCACCAGCGCAATCGCAATCGGTATCGGCACGGTCATAATCATATAAAAAGCATTGTTCTTCAAAGCTTGAATGATACTCGGATCATGGAACATTTTGATATAGTTATCCAATCCGATGAACTCGATTCCTTTGACTCCCGACAATAGATCCCATTTCGAGAAGCTCAAATAAAGTGAGAATCCAAGCGCAAATACATTAAGAAAAAGCATCCCGACAATTTCCGGTGCCAAAAATAGCCACCCGGTTAAAGCCTCTTTCCGTTGCGGAGTCCAGAATTTCCGCTTCTCTTGCAGAATTTTTGGCACAGGTTGTTTTGCAGCCTCCACGTTGTATCACCTCGACAATTTGATTTGTCATTATAGTAATACATCCGCCTTCCGCAAGAAGGAGTGATTATGACCCGGAATGTGCAAGATTTTGACCTTTGTCCGCCGACAACAAAAAACCGCCCTAGAGGGGCGGCGGGTCTGTTCATATCGTTAACAATTGTGCTTCTCAGCGTACCGAATGTTTGGATTTATATTCGCTTGGCGTAGTTCCTACATATTTTTTGAACACTTTTGAAAAATAGGTTCTGTCCGAATATCCCAGGCCGACGGCCAACGACTCCAGGTTCTGGCTGGAGATTTTCAGCATTTTGGTAGCGACCTTCATCTTGTGCTGATGTACATAGTCCGTAAAGGTCAGGCCAGTCATGCGCTTGAAATAACGCGAAAAATAGCTTGGATCCAGAAACAGATAACGTGCCATATCAATTGAGGTGATATTATCGCCAAGATGCTGGTCGATATACTGCTGGATAAGCTGCAGCTTGGGCTCCTGCGGAGAAGCTCCTGCCACCTGCTGCTTGCTGCCTGTAATCTGTACAAGCTTTCTTTCCACCAGTTCCATCGTATCTTCAAGTGTGCGGGTCTGCACGAGATAGACGAACAGATCCTCATCGAACATCAGGCTCGTAAACATTAACTCGATGCCGCGGAGCATAAAGGATAAATCCCGGGCGAAATCGCCAGGATGAATAGACATAACTTTTGCAGTCCTAGCGATTTCCTGTAGAGTGCCACGGATGGCTTCAAGGTCTTTTTTAATCACGGCCCGTTCCATCTGCGGGATATAGCTGTCCAGAAATCCTTGGGGTGCAGGCTGGAAACGTGGAGAAGCGATTTGCAGAGTATCCAGAACCGTGTAATCCGCACTTGCATAGAACTCGCATTTGTCCTGAACAATCTGCCGATGGATCTGGCCGATCGCCTGTAGCTCCATTTTCTCTGTGACGGCAATAATGCCCGGTTGAATCTTTAGGAGATGGGAGCATTCGGAACACAGCCGCTGTAAATAATCATGAAAATGAAGACTGGCATTCTGCGCCAGATTCACACGGTAATTATATAAAATCACAATATTCTTTTGCTCCAAGAAAGGCGTAATCCCTTCACACGTTTCGGACAGTTCCAAGGCTATATTGTAAATAGCATATAAAATAAGTGGATACTCACTCTGCTTGTATCGCTTGTCGAAGCTGGAAAAATGAATACTAACCGTGCCCAGCATAAACCACGGATACGTCCAGGATATGCCGATTTGCGCCGCATAAGCCAGTGTGGTTTCAGGCGGAGCACCGCCAATCACCCTTTGCAGCAGGTTCTGCCGGAAGAGCTGGCTGTTGTAGCCTGTCTCCCCATGGCTGATCAACCCGATCTTCGACTTAAGCAAGTGTACGGACTTGGCAAGACTTTTCTCCAGTTGCTCTTCTGTAAGCTGGTCCTTGATTAAATAATCATCTACTTTCAGCTTTACCGCCTGCTGAGCATAATGGAAATCCTCATGACAGGTCAGGAAAATAATTCTGACCTCCGGCTTCATGCGGGTGAAACAATCGGCTAGCTCAATCCCGTTCTTTTGCGGCAAACCAATATCCGTGATCACAATGTCAGGCTGCACTTCCTCAAACATTAATAACGCCTTGGCACTGGAATAGGTGCTGCCGACAATCTGCAAGCTATGTGCCTCCCAGTCAATCATCTGCTGAAGCACTTTGAGCATAGGAACATCATCGTCTATGAGCATCACTTTATACATCATATCCCTCTCTCTCTGACAGATTAACCTGATGATTGCCTTGCGGCAAATACAGAGAAACGGACACCCCACCCTGCGGCAGATTATGCAGCGACAAGCGGGTATCCTGCCCATAGGTCAGCCTCAGCCTTTGAACTACGTTCATTAACCCGACTCTTTGATAAGCTTCATCCTGTTCATTGTCCTTATACAGTAACCTGCGGTTCAGGCCCGCCAGAACTTCAGCCCCTGCACCGCAGCCATTATCTTCAACTTCAATCATGATCCCATCAGGGACCGTTCGCGAGCGAACGACAATACGCGGTGCCGGGTGGTCAACCAATCCGTGGACGATTGCATTTTCTACAAGGGGCTGCAAAATTAGCTTAGGGACGATGAGCTTCTCTGTATCCTTTTCCAGATCGACCTCCAGTTCAAGAGGGATTTCGTTGCGGATCTTCATTATATCGATATAATGGCCAAGCAGTTTGCATTCTTCCCGCAAGGTAGCCGGTTCATTGACCTTCAAATAGGCCCGGAGCAGACTCATTAATGAATCGATGATCCCACTATGCAGCTTATCTTTGGACAAAATAAGACTACATTTAATCGAATTCAACGTGTTGATCAAAAAGTGGGGGCGAATCTGCATAAACAGCGCCTCCAGCTCCATCACCCGCTTCTGTTCCTGCTCCAGCTCGATGTCGTGAATCAGTCCTTGCAGCTGGTCCAGCATAGTATTCAACGTCTGCCCCAGCTCAGCGATTTCATCCTTGCCCTTGACCTCCAGCCTGACATCAAGATTCCCCATCCCGAACTGGCGCACAACGCGCTGCAGCTTCATGATCGGACTATGCAATCTTTTGGCAATCAGCATGGAGGTAGCCGAAAAGACAATAAATAAGAGGAGTACCAAGCCAATGCCACTATAAAATGTCCGCGAGATCTGGCCTGACCATTCTTTCTCCGAAGCTTCATAGATCAGCTGCCAATTGGATTTGTCGATAGCTCTGGCTGTACGAACGCTTCCTCTCGCTTCCTTGCCTTCTGGAGCCAATTCTGAGTTCCCAGCGATCAAGCCTCCTCCAGAATCAAACAACGCAACCTTGCCAAATTCGACAGGTCCGAGCAATTTATTGAAATAGGATTCAGGAATTGAGATAAGCAGCACGGACACCTGCCGTTTCTCCCGGCTGTCATAGATAACTCTGGCAATATAATAGCTGCTGCTTTTACCGGAACCGCTGTCAGCCATCCCAAGCCATTGCAAGGTCTCCGGTTCGTGAATATTGACACGGCTCATCAGCTTGTCCAGGTTGGCATTGATCACGGATAAATTCTCAGTCCCAGAGGAGATCACAAAGTGTTTCCGGTTGACCAAATACATGCGGATATTATTATTCAACGGCTTAGAGTTGATGAGCGAAAACACATCTTGAATTTGCGTAAAATGTACGTAATCCTTATAGCTATTCAGCCGCCCGGTATCCGCAAAAGACTTCAGATTAGCGCGGAAATTGGTATCGTTTACAATAAAATGGGAAGCGAACGTCACATCATCAATAGTTTTATTTAGTTCGTCAATCATAACGTTCAGAAAGTTATCGTTGCTGAGCTGCAGCTTCTCTACCATCGTATCCCGGATGAGCACGAAGGAAATGATCGATACTGCAATCAGCGGGATAAAAATCAGCAAAAGAAATGAAACCTGGATACGTCTATAGTAAGTGAATTTGAACATGTTTTCTCCGCGCCTCTCTCATGCTCTTTTCTTTTATTCTATCAGCCCGTTGTCCAGTATTCATACATTATCTGATTACCGTGACCTTCTTTTGACCGTCTGCAGAAACAATAAGCACTACTTCTCCAAAAATTTGTACGTCTTCCACTACATAGGAATCTAAATGACTGGATGGAATCTCGTGGCTGATCACGATAATATGCTCCTCATCCCTTTCGGGGAAGATGATGCGGCAGGCCTCAGCCTGTGCAGCAGCCACCAGTTCACCTGTATGGCGGTAAATCGGCACCTGTTCGACCAGCGGACAGAACAACTCACCCGCAGGCTGCGGGTACAGCACCTGCATGATCGAGACCGTTCCTTTCCCCTTTCGGGAGTACACAGCATACTGATTGGGTTCCAGCAGATTATATTCGCGGGAGATTACCCCAGCATCAACCCTGCCCTGAAGACCATCAACATGAACAGGAAGGATACAAAGATTGGCTTCCCGCTCATTTTTTGTACGGCATATTAGCGTTCCATCTTCCATCTGAACCGTTCCGGGTGCAAAATGAAAATGCTGGGAAAATGTATGCTCCTGCCGGGAACTGAAGCTGTCCACCAGAAACCAGTAAAAAGGCTTAATAAATAGGATCCGCCTTAACGGGTAGACCGGATCATCCCAATGACGGTAGCCGTCATGGCTGCCCTCTACATAATCAAAGTCCGGATGGCTGATCCATTGGCAGCCCGTTGGCTTCGCAATCTGAGAGAAGGACCAGGTATCCGTGACTTCGGTAAATCCAATTCCGTCGACAGTGGTCGTATTATGGGCAGCGCTTTCTTTTAGCGCTTTTCTAAGTGGTGTATGATCACTATAGTTGTATCTGCCAAGATCGGTAAGCAAATCCCGCCCATAAGCATACAGATCGAAATGTAGCAGATCCGCGTGCCCATGTCCACCCCCAAGCGGTCCGCAGTGAAAATATAGGTACAAATCCTGCTCGTCCCAGCCCGTTCGCATCACATAATGGCCGGAATGTGCATAGGCGTGTGACAAGTTTGGCGGTAGCTCCGCAGTCAGCCGCTCGTAGCCCTCAACTCCATTTATCCCAAACAACCAGGCATTGTCATAATCCATTTGATCGTATCCGCCAAAGCGGAGTACAGCATCCTGAAATAACCAGCCCGCATAAGTCAAAAGCGAACGGATATCGCTGTCATCACTATCGCCAAGCATCGGCTGCCGGTGATTCGGCTTGGCCCAATATAATGAAGCGACAGCCATTTGCTGAACCTTTTGCTGAAATTCTTCCTGAAGCTCCAGTCCGTTCAATCGGGCTAAGCGGATGCAGTCGAGAAAACATACCAAAACCTCATGGTGATAGGTGGGCGATTGCTCCCAGTGGATGCCGTCCGCCATGATCTGGATTCGAGCCGTCTCACCCAGTCTCTCCTTACTGAGCTGTCGCCAGTTATTGGCGCTAGTGAACTCAGGGAAGTAGAGCGCAGTTTGGAACAAACCACAAGTCTCTAACACCCCCCAGTTGCTGATCTTCTTCCAGCCCGTAAACGATAAAGCCAAATATTGGCCGTGTTCATGCAGAGATATCATCACTTTGGCCAGCAGCGTCGGTGTGAGCAGCGGACTATCCTGTATATAAGACAGCGCTTTAATCCAGTTAGCACAACGAAGGCCCGCTTCAATTGTGCGCCATGTCAGCGAATCATTCGTAGGCTTGTCTGGAACGGGGTTACGGTTTATCCAATCTTCAAGCTGGCAGCAAAATGCTCTCGCATAATCCTCTTTACCTGTTATCGCATACGCTTGTCCTAATGCCACCCAGTAGCGGTGGCGATTCAGCATATAAGCCCATTCTACATCCTTGTCCGGAACATGACGCCAGTCAATTTCTTCCTCAAAGGTAACCGGAATGCGGCTGCGCTCCATATCCCAGGGAAAACGAAAGAGAAACGTCTGCTCCACAACTTCATCCGCTGTCTTCATTACAGCTTCCAGCTCGTCTGCACAATAAAGCCGTACATAGTCAATAAGCTGCTGCTTCCGGTTATCCTCTATCCGCCAGCCCGGCATGCTCCGGCGGGTCAAATACCGATGCAATTCAGTCAGCGCATCGTCCTGCCGGGCTTGACTAAGCGCATTCTTCACTAGAGCTAAAGCGGGCAACTCAAGGTCGAGCAGCGCAAAGACGGCATGGGGGGAGATTTGTCTGATATCAGTGTTCATACCAGTACCCCTTGTTGCCTTTTTGCAGCCGCATCAATGCTTCAAGATAGAAATAATCTCCCCAGATCATGAAGTCATCTGGAGACAGATCGCCGCGCACATGGTAAGAACCATGCTTCAGCAGCCCCTCCGCCTCTTCGCCGAGCGTGGAATAGTTCTGCACAAGCGAAGTCATCGACTGCATTAATCCCTGCTGAAAATAAGCCCGCTCCGGATCCTCCCCATCCATTAGCTCCAGCAGTTCCTGAAGTCCGGCTGCTACTATTGCTGAGGCCGAGCTATCCCGGTAAGTATCCGGAGATACCGGAGCATTAAAATCCCAGTAAGCGACATGATCCTGCGGCAAATGCTCCAGAAAATAGCTGGCCATCCGCTTGGACGTTTCCAAATACAACGGATCTTTGGTATAGCGGTAGGATAACGCAAAACCGTAAACACCCCAAGCCTGCCCGCGCGTCCAAGTCGACCCGTTAGTATAACCCTGGTGTGTGGCGCCGCCAATTGGCTCTCCGGTCTTCGGGTCGAAGAAAAACGTATGGTAAGAGCTGTCATCTCCCCGGACCAGATACCGTCTCGTTTTCTCTGCCTGCATAACCGCCACCTCCCGGTATACGAAATCACCGGTCTGTTCTTCTGCCCAATACAAAAGGGGAAGATTTAACAGACAATCAATAATGATGCGCCCGCCTTCCTGAGCATCCCCCTCCGGCCCCCAAGCCTGAATATAACCGCCAGCTGTACGCCAGCGCTTCAGCAGCAGGTCTGCCGCCTGCAACGTCAGTTGACGCGCTGATTCATCTTTATCTATAATCCACTGGGCTTTAGAGGATAACGAATACAGGAAGCCAATGTCGTGATGATCAAGCACGGTCTTTGCCGCGAAACGGCGGCGAAAATCTTCTACGGTATGGGATGCCGCAATACGGAAGCTGTCATCCCGCGTATATTCATAACACAACCACAACATGCCGCTCCAAAATCCGTTAGTCCAGTCGTCGTTGTTATTGAGCTGATAAGTTCCATTCCTGCTGACATGAGGGAAACTGCCCCCGAACCGGTCTATGTTCTTACGTACCTTCTCTATCGCATCTTCAATCGCACTGCTCCACATAAGTTCCTTGCTCCCTTCAGGCTCTTCGTTTCTTACGTTTCATGATAAGGAGAGTGAACAGGATCTAATAGGGGCGATTTTTGCTTTGATGTGCATTATTTTGACTTTTGAATGACGTGAAGTACTGTAAGTTTACTTTCCAATCATAGGCATCAAATCAATATAGTAACAAAAGGTATAACTGTTTATGGGAAAATACGTTAAAATCAGAGAGTGGCTTACATCTTTCATTCTTTTTTAGAAACGGAGTGTCCTATTAATGAAAAAGCTAGGTGCATTATTTTTATCCATTTTCATGGTTATGTCTGTCTTTACCACTGCGCATGCTGCTGAAAAGCCTGTCGGTGTATGGATTGATGGAACCGAAGTAAAGTTAGGCAATTCTAACCCTGTTGTAGAAAAAGGAACAACCCTAGTTCCTATGCGTCCCCTGCTAGAGAAGCTTAATGTAAATATTAATTGGAATAAAAAAACCCAAACCGTAACAGGGACCAAAAATGGACTGGCCCTCTCACTGACCATTGGCAGCACAACCGCAACGGTAAACGGGGAGAAGAAAAAACTAGAGGTGGCTCCTAAAACCATCAACAATGTCACCTATGTTCCTGTCCGCTTTATAGGAGAAACGATCGGCTATAAGGTGGAGTGGAGTCCAGCGCTGCGCACCATCACTTTTGTGGCCAATACTCAAGCTGCCGGCAGCACCGGATTCTTATGGAAAGTGGAGAACAACGGCAACACCGTCTATCTGCTTGGTTCTATCCATGTGGCTAACGACAAAATGTACCCGCTGCGTCCGGAGATTGAAGCTGCCTTTGAAGCCTCGCAATATTTAGGTGTCGAAGTAGATATCTCTAAGATTGATCAAGCTGAGATCCAAAAGTTTATTTTGGAAAAAGGCTCTTATACAGATGGAACCAAGCTCAAGGATCATGTATCCGCAGATACCTATAACAAAGTGACTCAGCTGCTAAAAGCAAATGGTCTGGCGGAAAATGCATTCGATTCCTTCAAACCGTGGGTCGTTACCCAAGGTGTCTCAAGTCTACAGATGCAAGTTACAAGTTATACGGCGGATACCGGCATTGATTTATATTTTTTACAAAAAGCAGGCAAGCTGAACAAACCTATTATTGAACTGGAAAACACACAATTGCAGTTGAATATGTTCGACCAGTTCTCAGATGGATTGCAAGAAAAGCTTCTTGTCGACACACTCGGCAGCCTCAATCAAACGGACAATACTTCCACAGCAGCTTCACTGGATGCACTATCCCAAATGTGGATGCAAGGTGATGAGCAGTCGCTCGTAGCGATGACAAAAGCGGTCGCGCAAGAACCAGAGTATTATAAGGGTCTGGTTTCAGATCGTAACGTCAACATGGTGAAGCATGTAAAAGAATATTTGAATAGTGATAAAAAAGCGACTTACCTTGTCGTCGTTGGCGCGCTGCATATGCTCGGTGACGATGGTATCGTGACCCAATTGCAAAAAGATGGCTTTAACGTCGTCAAACAATAATTGTTTTAGCTAAAATAAACAAGGCTGTCTCTTAGTCATCTACGATGATTTTGAAGACAGCCTTTTATTTTCACTTTTTTTAGCTCAATCTAAAAGTAGAAGTTGGCTTAACGTGCGGACAGCGCGGAGGGCCTTCCGGGATTCTGGAGAAACGCACCCTCCGAACTCATAGCCGTTTGTTCATAAACGGGCTACTTCAATTTTATTAACTGATCTACCTTAACTGGAAGTCCAGTAGCTATTGAACGATTTGCCGCAATCCCGGTCATAATAGACAACGCCCCGTCCACATGGGAAGCCGCACGATTAAAGCGATCCTCTAGCGGACGTTCAAAAATATCACGCAGCATCACAGGATCTCCGCCCCCGTGCCCCCCAACTCCTTCTTCTATCTCCACTTCGTAAGGCGCTGCGAAATGAGGGAAGACCGTGATCCGCTTGTCTTTTAACGCCCCTTCATCTTCCTTGTTTCCTCCGGCATTTACATAAGACTGTTCGACGACCTTTACTTCCATCCGCCCCTTCGTTCCATTAAATACTACAATGAAGCCCTCCCAAGGCAGATAAGCATTAAGTGAATAATTCATAATCGTCTTATTTTTGTATTTGACCATAACCGCCATCGTATCCTCAATGCTGATATTATCACCGAACACACTTTGGTCTCGCAGGTAACCATCCTCATGCTCCGTATCCAGATACATCTGCTTTAACTGCTCGTTGTCTTTAAGATGCAGGGCAAACGGATCATTTTCTGCCGCGCTACTTCCATGAGCACGCTGATAAAACTCAGTCACCCCGCGCTTCTCCGCGTTTTCTCTGCCATAAAATCTTAGATCGCCCATCGCATAAATCGTATCCGGGCGCGAACCCAGCCAGAAATTCATCAAATCGAAATGATGTGTGGATTTATGAACCAAGAGACCTCCGCTGTTCCGTTTATCACGGTGCCATCTGCGGAAGTAATCCGCCCCATGCTGCGTATTCAGCAGCCACTCGAAGTTGACGGAAAGCACTTCTCCAATCGCGCCGTCCATAATGAGTTCACGGATTTTGGTGTTGTGTGGTGCATAGCGGTAATTGAAGGTCACACGCAGCTTTTTCCCAGTCCGCTCAATCGCTTCAAGAATTTCCTGACATTTCTCTTCATCCACTGTCATCGGTTTCTCCGAAATAACATCGCAGCCAAGATCCATCGCCCGGATAATGTAACGATGATGCGTGCGGTCAATACTCGTGACAATTACCGTGTCAGGTTGGGTTTCCTCAATCATACGGTCAAACTCATGAGCTTTATAGGTAGGAACCGCTTGATATTTATATTTTTCCTCCAGCAAACGGTTCGCATAATCCATTCTTGCTCCATTCACATCACAAAAGGCTACAATTTCAGAGGTTTCACGATAATTCGTGGTAATCTCACCATAAAAAAACTCCGCTCGGCCGCCGGTTCCTACGAAAGCATATTTCTTGTTGGACATCAGGATCACTCCATCACTTATTGATTTAAAAGCGTTTTCTTCTTATAGTGTATAGTATAAAATACATCTGAATCTAAGCGATTCTTAGCAGAAACAATAAAATCTTTGCATATATTATCTTCATTATCTGAAAGGAGCAGATTTAGCATGGAACAGGAGCCTCAGCCTCCTTTTATGATTGAGCAAATAAAAAGAGCCGGTCCATTCAGCATGGATTCCGACCATTATCACGATACTTATGAAATCTATTATTTACTCGCCGGGGAACGCAGTTATTACATTAACAATCTGATCTACACCTTGCGTAAAGGTGATCTGATTTTTATTAACAAGAACGAGCTCCATCGTACCACCTCTAAAGGCTCTGCAAGCCATGAACGGATCTTAATTAACTTTGAGGAAAGCTTTCTGCAAAAGACATTGGCGCACTTCGAGCTGCATTTTCCATTTATGGCTACACAAAGCTTGCTTTTGCGGCCCGGAGTACATGAACAGGGGGCCATTGAATATCTACTTTTCAGCATGCTAAAAGAACAAACAGAACCACGGACACAGCAAATCCCCTATCTTCAGACGCTACTCATCCAACTATTTATTGAAATGAACAGAATACAGGAAATAAGCCGTGAGCCCATTGCCCCTGAGAGCAGTGAGAAGCAGCTAAAAGTCTACGAAATTATCGATTTTTTACAAGCACATTATGCTGAAAAGCTTACATTGGAGCGGCTATCTGAAACTTTTTTCATCAGCAGCACCTATCTCTGCCGTGTGTTCAAGCAAACGACTGGCTTCACTATCGTAGAATATCTAAACTACATTCGGATCAAGGAAGCCCAACGTCTCTTGCAGAGCACCAACGCTAAAGTTACGAACATCGCCGAGGATACCGGCTTTGACAGCATCGCCCACTTCGGGCGTGTGTTTAAGCAAATCGTTAAACGCTCGCCTTTGCAATATCGCAAGCAAAACCGCTGATCCACAGTTAGAAATCACAACCGATTCTCTATGTAGCCGCTCCGTCGATCAAAAGTACCTTATGTGAACTGTCATGGGCATACGGGGCATCGGGGGCATCAGGAGCGCCGGGAGCATCGGGAGCATCGGGAGCACCGGGAGCATCTGAGCAACAACAATACCCCGTCACTAGATTATCTTTTCGCGCGAACAAAGTTCATGAGGCTATCGGACCCAGTGGACCTTATTCGCAGCATAATCGCTATTTTGGGATTTTATCGGACCCCATAGTCGCTATTGGCATAAAAAGTTACCTATATTGAGCGTTTTCGAGGGAATAACGTCACTGGAGTCCGGAAATGGCCTCAAAAGGCGATTAATCTGCAAATAACGTCATCTGAGTCCGCATAACTTTGTCTAGCAGGAGTAATCGGCGTTTTCAAGGGGGGCCGGGGGTTTAAGCAGCACTGTAACGCATAACAAGAGCAGCGATCCCCACTAATGGAGAATCGCTGCTCCGCTGGCATTTTGTGATTAATACGGTCGTTTCATTCCTCATCATGCCATTCATTTTGCTTCGTTATGTGATTTCATTTCCAAATCTCGTACGAGCCTGTGAACCTCAATTCCGGCCAGCAGCACGATGCCAATCCCATGTGTATCGTTTAATTGCCAGGTCAATTCATCTTTATAATACAGTTTGTTAAACGAATAACCCGAACCGCGGCAGACACCGTAAACATTGCCTTGTTTGTCAATACAATGACGGGTTAAGCCGCTCCAGCCGTGGAGTGCAGAGGTTACGTATGACTCTGGTTCCAGCAGCCAACCGCAGCGGACGCCTCTAGCAAAAGCATAAATAAACATAGAGGTACAAGAAGCCTCTGCATAGGACTCAGGATCTGTTAACACTTGATGCCATAAGCCATGCTCATCTTGCAGCTTAAGATAGCCTTTACTAAGCTCACGGAAATAATCAAGCAAATCAGCCCGCAACGGATGTTGCTCAGGCATAACTTCAAGCAGCTCAGTCAGCGAAAAAATCACCCAACCATTACCTCTGCCCCAAGGCACACCATTGGGTTTATTAAACTTATAATCATATACATGATGCATAATGCCAAGCTCCGGCTGGAACAGCCGCTCCTTGTAATGTAAAAACTGCGCCGCCGCATCATCAAGATAAGCAGCATTTCCGGTCAATTCATAATATTTGCTTAGAAATGGCGTGCTCATATACAGATCATCACACCACATCGTCTGCTGCATGAAATCAACTGTGCCACTGGTCCGATACAGAGCTCCGTCAGGCAGCCTGCTCTGCACTTTAGTAATGTAATTGGCAATTTCAGCAGCAGCTTCCGTTGCACCCTGTAGTGGACGAAGCTTATTTGCTTCCAGCATCGTTGCCCCGAAGGATCCGCAGTCGTCCAGCGAATCCATCAGCGCCAGCTGATGATTGATGCCTGGAGCGCCATAACGTCCAAGGTCCCATAAGGCATATTCATGCAGCCCTGTACATTGCTCAATATGGTGTTGTGCATATTCGGCATAATGGGAAGCCTTAAGCTCTACTCCTGTTCTTAGCAATCCGTACAGGGTTACGCCTAGAGGGTAATTCCAGCGCCCAAACATAACATTCTCCAAATAAGGCCTAACCCAGCTATTCGGTTGGTCCACCCGCCAAAAGGTTACTTCATCCGCTTCCCCAAATAAAGTATCCATAGAGGTCAGTTCTAAGACTTTCGGCGCTGTCCCCGGGGTGAATAGTCCAAGGTACAACCAAGGATCAATTAATCCTTCGACTGAATAAGGTTGCACGAGACTACTCTGAACACCACCAGACCGTACGTCCAGTTCAAATCCCCAGTTTTCCTCTCCGCAGACGGACTCCACGACGAGATCATGTAGTCCATAACCAAGCTCCAGATGGATATCAAGCATGCCTGTCACGTTCTGGTGCTCAGCTACAAGTTCCCCATTCACATAGATAGAGAATTCAACCATTCCACGATAGCTACCTTGCAGACGAATGTCGTCTTTCTGTAGGCTGTTAACTTCCAGCTTACACCAAGCAAACGCCTTGGCTCCCAGCTTTTCCCCAAATATACGTGAACAGTTGCCAGATGCCTGTTCCTGTGGCGACCATTGCTGTATCGGAAACCAAGCGCAGCGAGCAGTCATTTGCTCTTCAGTGAATTCAGCCTTCAGCCAAGCTGCCCAAGACGTCTGCTGGGGTCCACTATATATCCAACCTTCACAACCGCTTAACTGCGCCGTTGGAGTAAGAAAGTGTACCGGTGCACCTTTGACACTGCCCGTTCCAAAAACCCCTCCGCAACCTGTACCTGTTGCAACATACTCCAGTACAAGATGGTTCCAGCCTTTATCCATGCCCGCCCGAAAAAACGTCCTCCGGTCCGGAAACACATCATCATTTAGATTGGAGCTAAACACCAGACGTCCATTTATGTAAACCTTAACTGGACTGTAGCAACTAACTGAGAAAGGGGCTTCTACCTCATTGTCACTCCACAGCTTTCCCCATACATATACGAATTGTCCCACCTCTAGCTCCGGCAGTCGTTCTTCCAGATTCATATCGTAACGGCAGTCGCGGAGCCGGTTGAAACCACTCTGTGAATGTACCCGGTAAACCGGAGGCTGCGGGGGATAGGCACCGATAAAACGGCTGGCCACAGTGGCCAGTACATTTTCGATTTTGCCCCCATTAGATTTGGCAATACAATCAGGATCAGGAAAGTATTCTGGAATATAAGTACTCACTAAGCGTATCCTCCTTCACACCGTTATTTCTCCACCAGGATACAGCGTCGAGCTGTACAATCTTTTAGGGTGAGGTAACGATTTCTCAGAGGCACAGGTACTAATATCTATCCTCTCGCTTGAATATACCGTTGCTGACTCATCATTATAAATTACAACCTGTTCCCTGCCACATCCCAGAAGATCGCCGTGAACGGCATAACCTTCCTCCTTGAATTCAGCTACAACCCTCATATGTCCATCGTACAAAGCAGGATATACCCCGCCTCCCCGGCGGTACGCGAGAATATAATCCGGAGAACCCTCTTGCCAGTTGCTCACGGCTTCCACTATAGTCAGCCAACCGTCGGTTGTACGTTCTTCTTTCCACAGTTCCTTGCCATTACAGTCTAGAAGAAACAACGCATCCTTGCCCTTCAGCCCTTTGCCGTCATCTTCGCGGATCATTCGGTCCAGACCGGCAACCTGAAGGCCAGGCAGTTCAGGCCGGAATCGGCCTAACGCCAGATGCTGTGACTCTATGGAACCGTCATAACGCCAAAGCTCTTGCCCGTCCCGGTCATACATCACCGTTACGCTTCCGCCGACAACCAGTTCAGGATAACCATCTCCATTCACATCGCCAACCCAAATACAGTCCGCGTGGTCATCCAGATCGTGGCAGCTCCATAATAAATCACCTTTAGAATCAAGCAGATCATAACCTGCCATCACTTGATCCTGTCCATTTCCATGAAGATCGTGAACCCACGGATAATGTCCTACATTGCCTGTATGCGTCCATAATAAATTGAAATCCTTATCCAAGGCCCACAGTTGATGATAACGGTCCTTCAGAATGATGTTGGAAGCATGTTCTTGCCCTGTTAGATTGGCGATGATAATACAATCATGTGCATGTTCAGCAGGTAAGTCGTATATCGACTTAACCGTTCCTGTTGAACCTTCAAGAATATGAAACCGTCCATCCATTACACATAATACTTCCAGCGCCCCATCACCATCTATATCATAAATTTGCGCTGGATAGTCCGAGCCTTGGCTGCCAGCGTCAGGATCAGGTGTGCCCACCTGCCACAGCAGCTTGCCATCCATATCAAAAGCGGTCAGGCATTGCACCTGATGGGGAATATAACGAACATCCTGGCGATTATCCGGCTGAACCAGCAGCATTTCCGCACGTCCATCCCCATTCAGATCGCCAATAAGCATTTTGCAGCGTGGACCGGCAGCGGAAATATCTACTTTTGCCAGCTGATAGACTAATTGTGTGTCCTTCGTTTTCATTAGAATCCTCCTGTCTTCTCTCTTCGATTAGATCTCAGGGAAACGGACGGTTTGTCCGCCTGCTACTTCTATAATCATACCGTCGATTTCCAGCCAGACAGATACCGCTCCCGGATTATATACAAAATCCCGAGCAGCGGAGATAATAAGGGCTTCACAAGCCTTCATATAATGAACGAGTTCAATATTTGTCGCGTACCAGATTTCCTCTAGTCCTCCCACTGCTTCACAGAAGCTTTCCATCAGCTCCCAGTTATTATCGTTATCAAATTCATAACTATGACCCCACACATACATCAGATATAAATACTGCCGTTTATGCAGTTTCACGAACTGCTCCGCATGCTCCAGCAAACGATCATTATGATGGCAAGTCCCCCGCCATTCCAGCCAATCCTCCGGCAGCCCAAAGCCGCCGCCAGTGGTCTGCACCACACGGGCATATTCCATGCCTAAATGAGGCAAAAGCTTCTTTATCTCCTTGTTAAAGGAACCGTTAGGATAAGACATTCCCCGTATCGGCACCTGGAGCAGTGTCTCAAAATACTTTCGATCCTCCATAATCTCATGGATGATTTGCTCCTGCGGACAACGGGCCAGCGTCGGATGGTGTTGCGTATGGACAGATACCTCATGTCCCTGGTACAGCTCAGTTATTTCATCTGCCGTAATACGATCACCTTTACCCAGCAGGCCAGAATTGAGATGAAATGTTCCTCTAATCCCATGGCGGTTAAATAGTCCTACCAATCTTTCGTCAGCCCGTCTGCCGTCATCATAGCTCATTGTAAGCGCCTTATGTCTGCCCTCAGGGTAACAATAATAAATAATAGACATCCATCTGAAGCCTCCTTCGCATTACTGTCCAAAAACCGTCAGATTCGAGTATTCAGCAATCAGGGGTGCCATCTGTCGGAACCCAATTTTCCCGCCTGTCAGTAGCGGCCCATAGGTTTCACCATCATCTATCCATGTAAAAATCGGCAGTTCATTGATTGCAAAAAACAGCATAGGGCCACGTTTCACCACTAACATCCGGTAGGGCTCAGTCATGTCGCTGACGTCCGGAAGCGGATCGGCTGCCTGCGTAACCAGATGAAAACCATAACTTTTGCGCAAATTACAGGTATGAAATTCACGTTCTTCTACCCAACGCCTGCGAAAATACGAGATATGATACGTGTCTATCTGCCCGTGATGGTATTGATCATATTCACCCGTACGGCGAGCAAGCGTGGAATCAAATAAATCCTTCCCACCCTCTCCTTTGGCCGCTACAAACAAAATCGCCAACCCCGGCTCACGCAATGGCCGGAAATTCCAAGATACGGCGAGGTCTGCCGGGAACTCTTCTGGACACCAGAGAACGACATTTGCTTGTTGTCCGGCCTCGGCATGGATAGTACTCTCTAGTCTCATTCGTTGCAAAGGGAAGGAAACCGCTCCCTCTCCCTCCATTTGGAATCCAGCGATATCACTAGTTGAAGCGAGGGGATTATGGTAGATTGGTTTCCATGCTTCAGGGATCAAACCACCTATACCCGTGTCCTGCATCGGCCTAGCCATAAATCATTCCTCCCCACAATGAAGCCTTTAATTCGCGCGTTCCACTAAAGCACTACCGATTAATTCCAAGGCAATAATCGTATTTAAAGACCACTGCGAGGCTTCATTTGTATTCATCCAATCGATCTCATTTAACTCAGTCATATAAGTGACCCGATCAGCTTCCTCCTGTAGATTCACACAACCAAACGGATTCTCCAGCAGAATCGACCAGCACCGCTCTGCCGTCGCTGGATCCTTGCGGTAATATGCTCCATATGCCGCAATGGCTACGCTGAGTACAGGATGCTCAAAACGGAGTTTTCCTGAAATCAACCCTCCTGTAAATGCGTCCTTCTCTTCTTGTGGCAAATTATAAAATACACCGAACTCAGCCAGCATATCTTCCCAGTCCGGGTCCTCCAGCATTGCCGCCAGCTCGAACCACACCTGCGGACCTCCCATACTAATCGCTAAATGACGCCCCCAGTTATCGTCGCCCATTCCTGACAATAGGCCAGTTGCCGGATCATAACCATATGTGGGACCAGATAATAGCCATAAATTTGCCCTTTTGATGCAATTCATGCCTGTTATAATCTTGTCACGATAAGCGGTATCCTCGAACCGCTCCCAGCGGGTCATCCAATTAGAGCTAAAGGCTGCCCAGTCCGGACCCACCCTAACATGAGTCGGGAATTCATCCTTCGGAAAATACGCCCGCATCGGGTCCAGAGTAACTGTTGAATAATCAGCATCCTTTACACTGTCCATAATATCGCCGACCCGCTCGTCTCCGGTCAGATAATAATAGTAGCGATGCAGACCCGCCATGGCGATACGAGCCTCTTTGCAGCCGCAGCCCCAGTGGATGACATTATGCCGCGAGCCCAGTCCGGCGTATTCGCCAAAATGATATACATCTACCTCACTCGTATGCCTGGTCATAGCTTCAGCCATTCGGAACACATCCGCTCTCCCGGACCGGAGAAACGTTACCCACAACCACATATTTGGCACCAGCTCGGAATTCTGCCAGGCGCAGCCACCGAGATCATAGTTCCATACATGTCTGACCGGATCGTAGCTGTGCATGAAATCTCCGTAGTCCCAAAAACCGTACCATTTGCGCTGCTCGATCTCTTCCTTGTAAAAGGAGATGATCCCGTCCAGCCGCTCTTCCAGATACGCCTTGGCTGGCGTGCTCCGATCAGGCAAACTCCAGAAACCAAAAGCACCCGCTTCATGATAATAAGTTGGTTCGCAAACCAGCAATGAAGGTTCATCAGCTTCTGCCTGCATCCGCTGCAACAATTCAGGCCCGGGAGTCTGTGCCGTACACCAGAATGTTAGCTCGCTAGTATTAGCGATACCAAATGGAGTGGCCCGTAATTCTTCTGCACCTTCATACGAGGATTCCACATGCGTTTTCGTATCATAATGCCGTAAGTCCATAGCTGCCGCATCAGGTGACCAGAACCAGACAGTAAGAGCTGCCGCGTCTGTGGCAGTGGAACCAATCTCCATTCCTGCCGGATGCTTACGCCAGAAATTCTTCATCCCGACGGCTAGCCCTCCGCCCTCTGCCCCAACATAACCAAGCCCACCTGCCCGGCGGCCTTCTGCTGCCTTGATCCAAGCGCACCCATCCTCTGTCCGCTTCCAGATCCCATAATGCTCGGAAGAATCTTGAACCAGCCGAAAGCTGCCCCAAGTCGCGGAGTCATCCAATAAACTAAGAAAATAGGCATCCTCTTCTGGATCAAATTTCACAGCACATCCTGCTACCTGATCGACGAATAAATCACGGTACTTACCTTTGGTTCGCCGTGTATGCAACGTCTTAGGAGACTCGCTAAACAAGCCGCTATCTCCGGCAAAACGAACATGGCGGTTGTGTAGCGGTCCACGCAGCGGCACTGTGAATTCTATTCCTAATCCTTTAATAAAATCCTGCTGCGGATTACCGTCATAATGAAACGTATGAACTAATCGAATAGATTCCAGCCCAGCATAAAAATATAAACGTAACGTATAGGGAAGCCACTCACGAGCACTGTGCGAAGCTTGGTGGAGTCCCTCTAGCTTCACTACTGCGCGAACGGGTCCGTCTTGTTCAAGGATGGCACTTAACGTTCGTCCTGCGAATCGCTCCTCACGTATGCTCAGGGTGCCAGCACCCTCATCCCTCTGTTCACGTATACATACAAGCTCGCCACTACTGCATACTTCGGTTCCTTCCGTGTCCGCCGGATTTCTGCGCACAATACTGCGGATAAGACCCTTCCCCTGCTTGTTAACCGTGCAAATAATAACACCTGTATCTATAATGAAAGCTTCCTCTGTTTCCTGCACAGTTAGTCGCTCAGTCACTTCCGTAGCTGAAGTCGCTTGATTTATTGTCATTGTCGCTAAGGAATCCTGCTGAATATCCGAATTTTTGTTTACTACTGAGTGCGTGGACCATTTGATGCTCCCGTCTGGCCAAAAAGCTGCTGGCCAGCTTTGCAGCGGCATATGCTTTTCGTTCTTCGGCATACTTAAGCAGAGATTCTTTAACGATTCCCTGTCGAGCGCTCCTTTTTTCCAAGGAACCCCCCAGGTAACACCCACATCAATAGCGGGCTTGTTTAGCCAATGCAGGCTAATCGGCAGAGCCGTAGGCACAACAACCATCTCCTTCATACGTTCTTCGCCGCACGTCCTCTTTACTTTTAAAGAGCTTCATTATTATGGCTTAGCTCTCTATAGCGGCTTGGAGTTATTCCCTCTTGTTTCTTAAAAATCCGGTTAAAATAGCTATGCTGATAACCCACCTGTTCAGCTACATCGTTAATTCGCAGTGAGGTATCACGCAGCAGCTCCTTGGCTTTATCAAGCCGTAATTCGGTCAGATAATCGATGAAATTTTTCCCGGTGACCCGTTTGAATGATTTACTCAGTAAAAATGGGCTGATCCCTGTATAATCCGCACATCCATCCAGCGAAATATTATCCATATAATGCTCATTGATATACATCATGGCATGCTCAATCGTCCGTTTGATTCCGGCATCCGAACGCTCACTCAGCTCCGTCAGATACGGTGCGACTACTTTTTCCTGAAACCAGGCAAGGATAAGCTTCGGCTCATGAATTTGCGACAGTGCCGCGTACAGATTAGCCCCTTTGAACAGTTGGTTTGGATGAATGCCTGAGACCATAATGGCATGCTGAATACTGCCTAACAAATGAAGCATGCCCTGCTGCACATCAATCACTTTTGCCCCATTGGCACACAGTGCCTCCAGAAATTCCTCCAACAGCCGGTAAGCCTCTTCCGCTTCTCCTGTGCGCAGGGCCTGAATCATTCCGCGCTCCAAAGTGAACGAATATTGCGGTTCAGGCGTACTTTGCCCCTCACGATCCAGTAGCTCCATATTAATAATCTGGTTCTCACCACCAAACTGGCGATAACTAGCGGCTTGCTTCGCAGCCTCGAACGCTAGCGGAATACCGGATATCCTTCCAACCGGTGCACTAAACGCCACTGTTACCCTCATTTTTAACATGCGATTAATCGTTCCTGTCAGTTCTTCGCTAAAGGCTTGCACCGCTTCCAGCGATGGATTCGCAACGGGTTCGATAAGAAGTAATCCTGCCGTGAGATCATGGAAATTGATAATATCAGCCTGGTTGAAGTGCTCGGCAGACAATTCTCCGATAATATTGACGGCGGCGAATGATACAAGACTTTCATCACCGTTGCGGAACTTCCCCTCCTGGCTGGAGATGCCTGTAAGCTGAATATAAAGAATAATATAATGACAATCCTCTACTTCCCACTTAAAACGCCGCATCCGGCTTTGCAGATCCTGCTCAGAATAAGAATATAAATACCCCTGAAACAGCTGATGCAGGAAGCTTTCCTTCACATGTGGAAGCTGCTCGGAAAGAGTGTACTTCAGAGCATGGCTCTCCCCGTGCAAGTTCTGCCAATGCCGTTCAATCAGAATGAACTCATCCTCCCTACTCGCAGCCGCTGCTTGGTCAGGCAACAAAGTCTGCAGCAACCGTCCTATCGGTGAATAGATTTTACGGGAAGCAAACCAAGACAGAATCGCCGCCAGCAGCAAAGCACTAAAGCTAACTAAAAATATCAGTCTTGAAATGAAGACGACAGGTGAAGTTATGCTGGTTATCGGTGAAGCGGACACATAGAGCCAATCTGCGGAGAGTCGGGAAAACTCACCATAAGTCACTGCATATGTAGCCTTACCCCAGTCGAAGAGAAAAGAGGACTCAAGATTTGACTCCTGATTCGCGCCCCGTTTCACAATCTCATTATGCAATGCGGTTAGTAAGGGAGAATCCTCGGCACTGTCTCCAGCAGATACGTACAAATCCCCCGTCGTCTGCAGCAAAAATGTCTCGCCGCTATTATAAGGTGTCATAGTTCGTAGCATCGCAGCTACTTTCTCCGTATCCATGCGGAGCAAAAGAGCCCCAAAGGGCTTCAAGCTTCCGCCCGGAATATGATGGACAAGCGTTAATTCTTTGACATTTGGTTTATTGGGATCGAATGCCCACTGCGTCCAATAGGTGCTTTGTTCAGTTTCAATTAATCTGTCATATTGACCAGATATCGCGTTGGAGTCAATCGTGCCATATTCGGGATTAAATAGTAATGGATGATCTCCCGATAGATAGAGTTCAACGTTACTCGTCATCGTGTTTGAGCCCTGCATCACTACGAGTGTCTTCGTAATATCCCAAGCCCGCTCATGATCCTGAATAAAATCAACGCCATTCAAGCTGTAATCAAACTTGGGATCAAAAGCCCAATGTGCCAGCATCAGCTCCAGATTGGACAGCTGATCATCAATATTAGCCGCCCGCTGTTCAATCTGCCTGTTATGCATCTGCAACAGCTCGCTCTCCAGACGTCCCCCTGCCATCCAGTAGACAAGCGCACCAATAATAAACCCCGGAATAGATGACACCACCAGCATAATGATCAGGTTTTTCCGATAATACCGGCCTTTACAGCCTGACCAGCCTTTTGTATAACGCTTCCATTTCGCCACATTTCTCATCACTATGCTCTCACCAGCCGAATCAGATAAATTTGAAGTGCAATCGAACCACATTCGTTTTGCTCCTCAGATCCTTTCCAGCCGGATAAAAGCACTAGGAAGGATCTAGTGGTCAGCCTTAGCGTATAATTCGTTCATTTCCTTTACTAAATCATCTCCACCTGTTTTTCTCCATACGTCAAATGCTGATTTCAATTCAGCTTCATCAATTTGTCCAACAATATACTTTATGCGTGCATCATTAATTACATTGTCGAGTTGAGCACCCTTTTGCGAATATACTGTGGAAATAAAGGCCTCTGCCGGATTAACCACGATCGAAGCTTCATTTGCCTTTTGAACTTCAGTTTGTTTAAGACGCAGCGGTGTTTGTGCTACAGTCTTGGACTTATCCTCAGGAATATAGGCCAATATTTGATTTAGGCCTTCCACTTCTGACTCCACAAGTACAGTGTCTTTGGAGCGTTCAATAAAACCATCCACCATCGTGTAGTGAGTACCTTCCAAACCAAAACCTAACATCGTTTGTAATTCCGGATTATTGATTTGATCTAGAAAAGCCAGTACCCGTTTCAGTTCTTCTTCGCTCTTCACAGATGATTTTGGAATAGCCAGCATACCCGAGAAACCAGAGGTCGGCAATGTGTGTAGCTTGCCATCCGTACCTGTTACGCCCCCGCTTACATCTACATAATGTTTATCCGGTTCGTCTTTGCCTTCTTTTTCTAGCGCAGCATGAATTTTATCATCCACCCGGGCGCCTGTATCGACCACATCGACGATTACTCCTGCCTTATTGTTCACGATCGGATCTGTCCATTTGGCACTGTCCATCACAGCGAAGTCGGAGTTGATCAATTTCTCATCATACAGCTTCTTCATGAACTTAAGCGCTTCCAAATATTCCGGATATTCATGCTCAGGCACCAGCTTGCCATCTTGCACGCCCCATTTATTCGGTGTTCCAAACCATAACTTAATGGTATCAAAACCGCTGGCCCATTGGCCGCTCCATTTGACCAGCACCATGCCATAAGTATCCTCTTTACCATTGCCGTCTGGATCTTTTTCCTTGAACGCTTTCAGCATATTGTAGAAATCATCTACTGTCTGCGGTGTTTGCAGCCCCACCTTCTCTAACCAATCCTTACGGAAAACCATACCGTTACGGCCGAGTACACGCCCCCGATAGATTCCGTAATTCTTCCCATCAATAGCCGAGTTTTTCAGAATAACCGGGTTCGCTTGGCTTAAATTCGGATAATCCTTAAGATAAGGCCCTACTTCCCAGAATGCACCCGATTTGGCAGCGTTCACAAAACTAGAAGCCTTAACATCCCCCACGTAGATAATAGTCGGCAGCTTCCCAGAAGCTAGCGTAATATTAAATTTATCTGCATAAGATGCGTTCGGGACCCACTCAAAGTGGATTTTTGTGTGGGTCTGCTTCTCCAGTTCAGCAGCAACCGGACTGCCATCCTTCGGATAATTTGTTTTGAATATCGGCAGCATGAGGGTCAGATCCAGCGGGGACTCGCTTTTCTCTTCTCCAGTATTACTACTCCCCTCACTTTTGCTGTTAGAACCAGCAGATTCATTACCTGAGCAACCTGCAACAACAGTGGTAACCATCATAGCCACAAGTAAAAGTAACAACCAGCGCTTCTTTTTTACCGAACGATTAGCTTCCATTATTATACCTCCAAATTGGAATAAGTTAAGTTTGCTATCCTTTAACAGAACCCAGCATCACCCCTTTAGCGAAATGTTTTTGCAGAAATGGGTACACACATAAAATTGGCAGAGTACCTACTACAATAACCGCCATTTTAATCGACTGCTCCGGTGGCTGCACGAAGCTCGGATCCATAGAACTCATATCGCCAGCCGCAGATTGGGATAACATTACGATCTGTCGCAGCATCACCTGCAGAGGCCATTTTGTCGGATCCGTAATGTAGAGCAGTGCCGAGAAGAAATTGTTCCAATGTCCCACAGCATAGAACAACGTAAATGTAGCGAGAACCGGTTTGGATAAAGGAAGGACAATCTTCCACAACAAGCCCAGCTCAGAACAACCATCAATACGCGCCGCTTCTTCCATTTCTATAGGCAGCTCCTGAAAAAAGTTTTTGACAATAATCAGGTTAAAGGCGCTAATTGCTCCCGGTAAAATAAGAGAATTGAGCGTATCCAGCAGATGCAGCTCCCGAATGACGAGATAGGTTGGAATCATTCCTCCACCGAACAGCATCGTAAAAATAACTAGGTTGAGTACCAAATTACGGCCCATCAGATATCGTTTTGCCATCGGATAAGCCATAGTTACCGTGAAGAATAAATTAACGACAGTTCCGATTACCGTAACATAAATAGAAACCCCTATACTGCGCATAATCGTATCTGTTGAAAAGATAAATCGGTAGGCGTCAAATGAAATCGTGGTCGGGATCAGGAATACAGCACGTTTAGTAATTTCCGCATCTGTAGCGAAGGAGCCCGAAACCACAAAGAGGAAAGGGAGAATTGCTACGATTCCGATAATCCCTAAAAATATATAATTGAATATATCAAATGCAGTTCCACCCGTACTCTTGTATTGTTTGGCCACGGCAAGCTTCTCCCTTCTCAATAAAGTCCAGATTCACCAAATTTTTTGGCGATCCAATTCGTTCCGAGCACAAGCGTCACACCGATTATTGATTTGAATAATCCAACAGCCGTGCTGTAACTAAAAGCTCCCTGGGTAATCCCCAGTGCGTATACATAGGTATCGAACACCTCACCTACTTCACGATTAAGAGCATTCATCATTAAATAAATTTGTTCAAAACCGTTATCCAAAATCGTTCCCATCCGAAGAATAAGTAAAATAACAATTGTACTGCGGATAGCAGGCAACGTAATATGCCAAATCTGCCGCCACCGGTTCGCACCGTCTACTACCGCAGCCTCATATTGCTCCACGTCTACACCGGCCAGCGCTGCCAGGAATATAATCGTCCCCCAGCCGCACTCCTTCCAGATCGTCTGGAGAATAATCAATGGACGGAACCAATCGGGATTAGCTAGAAAATCAATTTTCCTGCCTGTAAACGTATACAAAAACTCATTTACAGTCCCGCCTTCCGTAGTTAGAAATACATAGCTCATACTGGCCACAATGACCATGGATATAAAGTGCGGAACATAAATCATCGTTTGTATCGTCTTTTTATAGAAGGAAAGCCGTATTTCATTTAGAAGCAGTGCCAGAATAATCGGCGCCGGAAAAAAGAAAATCAAATTATAAAACGATAACAATAACGTATTGCGCAGCAGCATAAAGAAATCGGGATTCTGGAAAAAAACACGAAAATGCTCAAAACCTACCCATTCACTTTTCTGAAAACCAAGAAACGGCTGGTAATTCTTAAAAGCTAACAGCACGCCCCACATCGGAACATATTTGAAAACAAGAAAATAAAGGACTCCAGGGAGCAGCAGAATATATAACCATTTATCACGTTTAAAACGTTTCCATCTTCTTACCCGGATATTTCGATAGGTCTGCGGTTTTGGCTGTTGTTCTGCAGTTCCCGGAACTGTTACGTGCTTCATCCTGTTCACCTCCATTTGTCATGTACAGCTCGCGATTACTGTAGCCATGGATTACTGCAATCACCCTTACTGCGACTCCTATTATGCTGCTAGTGATTTTTTCCAGCAATCGGACTTTTTTGAACGCTCTATATAAGCTAAAAATCCCATTTTATCTAAAAAGTCCAAACCGCGCAAAAGTTTACTATTGTCCGTAAGACATTAAGCACCTATGATTCCAAGTGATGATTTCCAGCAAATGTTTGCCTTAAAGGAGGAACTGAATTGAAGAACAAGCTATACTACGGTGCTGCTTGGTATCCCGAGCTATGGAGTGAAGAGGTGCTTGAGCAGGACATCCTTCTAATGAAAGAAACGGGGATTAATATCGTACGAATCGGAGAATTCATTTGGTCTGCCTTGGAGCCAGAAGAAGATAAGATTGATATTGGTCCCGTCGCGAAATATATCGAAAGGTTACATAGAAACGGAATTGACACAGTAATGTGTACGCCGACACCTACACCCCCCATCTGGCTTACTCATGGACATCCTGAGCGCTGTTATGTGGATGAAAGCGGAACGGTAATGGGACATGGAGCACGGCAGCATATCTGTACGAACAATCCTTATTTTCGTAAGCGGGCTGCCATCATTACGGAGCATATTGCCAAGGAGACCGGAGCACTTCCGGGGTTAACCGCCTGGCAGCTCGATAACGAATTCAAAGCGCATGTGGCGGAGTGTATGTGTGAAACCTGTAAAGGCTTATGGCATATCTGGTTGCAGCAGCGCTATAGCTCCATTGAAAGGTTGAATGAGGCATGGGGAACAGCCGTCTGGAGCCAAACTTATCAACGTTTTGATCAGGTGCCACAGCCAGGGCCCGCACCTTTCCTCCACAATTCATCCCTGCGGACGATGTACCGCTTATTTTCAATGGAAAAGATCGCTGAATTCGCCGATGAGCAGGCTGATATTATCCGCCGCCACTCCACTGCGCCAATTACCCACAACAGCAGTGTCGCTTTTCATCTAGATAATGAGCGGCTATTTCAAAATCTCGACTTTGCTGCCTACGACACCTATGCCTCACAGGAAAATATGCATGCTTATCTGCTTAACTGTGATCTGTGGCGAAATTTCAAGCCGGGAAAAGATTTCTGGATAATGGAGACCGGACCCTCGTTTGCCGCATCTCTAGTGAGTTTTGGTGTGCCACATCCGAACGGATATCTGAAAGCAGAAGCAGTTGCCGCCTATGCGCTGGGTGCAGGTGCATTTTGCTATTGGCTCTGGCGCCAGCATACTTCCGGAAGTGAACAAACGCATAGCTCGATCCTTAGTGCCTGGGGAGAACCCGCTCTAGGGTACGTTAATGTGCTGGAGGCCAATCAAGCACGGCAAGAAATTGAACAAATTATGCTCTCCACCCGGCCCCTTCGGGCAGATGTTGCGATTACCTATTCGGACAGAACCAAAGCTTATCTCGCAACTGAACCTCATCGGAAGCTAAATTATCGTAGTCTGCTGGGCGATTTCTACAAAAGAATTCTTCATATGGGCATTCACAGGGATCTGCTGCCAGAAGGCGGAGACTTAACGGGATACAAGCTGTTATTCACTCCATTCGTACATTATTTGTCCCCCGAGTATGTGCAAAGTGCCCTGGACTTCACAGCAGCTGGCGGGATTTGGATTGTCGGTCCTCTTACCGGAGGACGAACGAAGGAGCATACCCTTCACACGAATGCCGGACTTGGGGAATTGGAACGGTTAGCAGGCGTCAAAACTAAGTTTACCTATCCGCTGGAATCAACAGGCACGATTGGACACGCTTTTGGTCTATCTGCTCCCTTGTCCTTGTGGAGTTCTGTTTTTGAACCTGTTTCAGAGTCCGTTTCCAGTATCGGAATGATTACGGAGGGGGTGACGCCGGGGTTGTCCTTCCTGACGGAGCAGCCTTACGGACAAGGCACTATTGTTATGCTGGGTTCAATGCCTGCCGGTGAAGAAGGCAACCTAATGTTATGTAAACTCATTGATCATTATGCAGAACGTGCTGGTGTTACCCTACGCAGTGATGTCACTAAGGGAACCCTTGTCTGCCCTAGAAGCGATGACCAAGCTGCCGAAGTCTGGACCCTTGTAAATATGGATGGACACGGGGGAAGTCTCACACTCCTGCGGGACGGACATGATGTTCTCTCAGGCAAATCCGTGGCCAACGGTCCCCTCTCCCTTGGTGCATATGAGTACCGAGTAATCCGGTTATAAATACTTATCCTTGCAGCATAAAAAGCCGCTAACTCCTTGGTCACCCAAGCGGTTAGCGGCTTCGTTTCCGTTATTTTAACTTTTAATAACGCCTTTTTTAAGAATAACGTTCCCATACAACGCTTCTTCACCAGTAACTATAACTGCATAACTTTGCTTAGAACGGTTATAGAAATCAAAACGTTCCTCATGTTTAATCGTGGCTTCAGCATCATGTTTGGCGATGATTGTCTCATATGTGGACCAGATAACCGGCACAGTTGGATCTCCTGCAACTACTGCCATAAAAGCCACCTGTTGCTCTGCGTAATGATCCAGAGGTAACAACTCTAAGATGGCATCCAGCAGTTCGGGAATACCGATGCCATCATATCTCAGTACCCTCGGATTCAACGAATGTCCGGGATAATTCGCATCAGCCAATACAAGCTCATCCCCATGACCCATTTCCATCAGAATGCGTACCAGCTCCGGAGAGAGCAGCTTAGGAATTCCTTTTAACATAAGGCACCTCTTTACTTCCCATAAAATGATCGCAACGCTACCAGCTCATCAATCCGATGCTGCGGCAATTCTCTCTCCCCGCCAATCATCCGGGTAATGAAGGTGAGCTTGGCGGTATACTCAAGCCGCTCCATGTTCAAGTACGCTTCCATAACATCTTCTCCCCATGTAAGGGCTCCATGATTCTCGAGCAGGACCGCAGTTTTTTTGCCCAAGAAAGGCATCAGTGAATCTGGAATTTCTTCCGTCGATGGTGTTCCATATTCCGCCAACGGAATATCTCCGATCATAATCACCGACTCTGGCATCATCATCTTGTCGAGCGCCTCACCTTTTATGGCAAATGCAGTAGCATACGGGGGATGTGCATGGACCACACCCTTCATCTCTGGCAGCTCATTATAAATTCTTAGATGCATTTTCGCTTCCGTTGAGGGTCTGTAGCCTTCAGCTGCTTCAAGGACTTCACCTTGCAGATTCACTTTTACAAGCATGTGAGGCTCTAAATATCCCTTACTCACCGCTCTGGGGGTAGTCAGAATTACATTCTCTGATAAGCGAGCAGAAATATTCCCATCATTAGCCGCGATAAAATCTTTATTAAACAGGTTTCTCCCGATATCACAAATCTGCAAACGTAATTTTTGTTCCAAGGTATCCATAGGGTTTCTCTCCTCGTATCCTATTTTTCACAAACCTTCACCAAAGAAGGCTGATATGTCTTAAAGGCAAAAGATCTTTCCACTACCTGCTTGCCCTCGCAGATTTCCAGTTCCCCTAGGGCAGCCAGTTGAATAATTATATTGCCAATTGCACTGGCTTCCACAGGCCCTGCTACAACTTTTCTCCCCGTAATATTAGCGGTAAGCTGACAGAGCAATTCATTCTGAATCCCACCACCGACCATATGAATGATATTGATTTTTTTGCCGGTGATCTCTTCCATTTCGTCAATCGTATGGCGATAGGACTCTGCTAAGCTCTCAAGTATGACGCGTATAATCTCAGCTTTCGTATAAGGGGCTTGCTGGCCTGTTCGTTCGCAATATTCTCTAATCCGCTGGGTCATCACGCCGGGTGTACTAAACAGTTCATCATTCGGATCAATAATTGCTGGGGCATGATTTATAGTTTCGGCTAGCTCAACCATTTGGCCTTGGCTGACGTATTTTCCCGCTTCGGCCCAATTCCTTTGCAGCTCCTGCAAAATCCATAGTCCCGTTATATTTTTGAGCAAACGATTAGATTGGCCGTAACACTGCTCATTTGTGAATCCGTATTCATAGCTTTTCTCTGTAATGACAGCTTTAGGCGTCTCCATGCCCACTAACGACCATGTACCACAGCTAATAAATGCTGCATCATCCTTTAGAGAATAAGGAATAGACGCTACTGCTGAAGCCGTATCATGAGAAGCACCCGCAATTACCTCCATTGAACCTACGCTAAGCTCCTCTTGAATTACCGGAAGGATAGAACCAATAACCGTTCCCGCTTGAACCCGTTGTGGCACTAGACCAACCGGAATATTAAGCCTGCTGAATACTTCAGTGGAGACTTCACCAGATACAGCATCCATTAAGCCACTTGTACTCCAAATCGTGCTTTCTGCTGCCGCGATACCAGAGAATAAATAGTGGAACAGGTCTGGCATCATTAAAATAGTATCTGCGACCTCTAGCAGAGAATCATTATCCTGAAAATCAGCAAACAGCTGATAAACCGTATTAATCAAGCTCGGTTGAATACCTGTAATGCTAAATTGCTCCCTTGGTGGAAGCAGCGCCTCCAACCCTAGACGATGGCTTCCCATTCTCCTATCCCTATAATGATGGGAGGAATAGAGCAACATCCCTCTTTTATCAATAAAACCGTAATCGACTCCCCAAGTATCCACGCTTAGAGACCTCAATTTTCCATGCGCCCTATAAGCTCTCTGGATTCCTTTTTTCATTTCGTGGAAGAGCTTCAAAACATCCCAATACAAATGCCCGCCAACATACACCGGCGTATTAGCAAACCGATGAATTTCTTCCATGCGAAGGGTGTTACCGTCATACAATCCCAACATCACTCTTCCGGAACTGGCGCCAAGATCCATAGCCAGAAGCTTAATCGTATCACCCATTTCAAGCACACCTGCTCCACAAGAAGATTTTAATATAGCGGTCCGAGATTCTGACAGGCTCTGTAATCTGCTCCTTCCAGATTCTCCGTCCCAAATAACGACCACAACCGTGGCCTGAAAATACGTGATTCCTCAACGTTATGCATACTTACTGGAATACGCAAAATCGACGCCAGCGTAATCAGATCCGCCCCGATATGGCCATAACTGATCGCCCCATGATTGGCGCCCCAATTATTCATGACATCATATACCGATTGGAATGAACCACTGTTAGTTAGCTTAGGAGCGAACCAGGTCGTCGGCCATGTCGGATCTGTTCTCTGATCCAAAGTATGATGAACCTCTTCAGGCAGCTCTACGGTGTGACCTTCAACAAGCTGAAGAACAGGTCCAAGCCCCTTCACCAGGTTCAAACGAGCCATAGTAACCGGCATTCCGCCTTGGGTTAAATAATCGGTAGAGAAGCCGCCTCCCCGGAAATATTCTTGAGAAGCAGGCCGGAATTGTGTATTGCTTAGACAAGCCTTAGCCTCTTCGTCTGTAATCTCCCAAAAAGGTTTGATTGCAGGCTTACCCTCTATCCTTTGCTCACCTGTGCCATCAAGCGCAGCCGAACCAGAGTTGATCAGATGCAATATTCCATGAGCTGCTTCTCCCTCCAATTGATGCCCCGTCACTCGCTTCACAGCATCAGGACTCCAGAAGGTTCGGACATCAGCAAAGATTTGTGCTGTATTCGTAAGCAAATAATTGAACAGCATCGTTACCCCATTCAGGCTGTCATTCTCTGTCGCTACGAGATAAGGTGCACGTTTACCGTTCCAGTCAAAAGAGGAATTCAACATCGTCTCCATGAAATCGCCGTTAGGGAAATGGTCCGTCCATTGTCTCTGGCCTTGGAAACCGCCAACAATCGCATTGTGGCCGTTAGCTTCCTCCGCAAAACCAAGCTCAGCGAGAACCGGATTGCCGATCATCAGGTCGCGGGCGATCAATGTCATTTTCACACAGGTCTCCCACTGCTTCTCTTTCTCTTCTGCACTGATTTGCAGATGCTGCGGATTATTATCGGCGCCAACTTGGCAGTTTTCTTTAGTCCACGCAAGCGCCCGCTTAAATTCCTCTTTATCATAAATCTCTTCTTCAAAGCGCCGGACATATTCAGACATATCTATATATTCATTGCGCATGCCCAGATACTCTTGGAAAAATTGTTCATTCACAATGGAACCCGCAATCCCCATCGAAACAGAACCCATAGATAAATATGATTTTCCCTTCATTTGAGCAACTGCTAAGCCTGCTCTGGCAAACTGTAGCAATTTAGACTGCACATCCGCTGGAATCTCTTCACTGCTAGACTCTTGAACCTCTTCACCATAGATACCAAACGCAGGAATTCCCTTTTGAGCATACGCAGAGAGAACAGCAGCTAGATACACAGCACCCGGCCGTTCCGTTCCGTTAAATCCCCACACGGCATGCGGAATGGATGAATCCATATCCATTGTCTCTGAGCCATAACACCAGCAAGGCGTCACGGTGATCGACACCCCTACGTTAGCCCCGGAGAATTTCTGAGCCGCAGCAGCAGCTTCTTTAACACCACCGATCGTAGAATCGGCGATGATGCACTCTACAGGACTTCCATTCGGATACCTTAAATTCGCTTCAATAAACTTAGCCACCCGCTGAGCCATGCCCATCGTTTGCTCTTCCAGTGATTCACGAACGCCTCTTCTTCTGCCATCAATGGTTGGGCGGATACCAATTTTCGGATAGTTTTCTATCAATGCCGTTCCTCCTCAAGATCATCTTAGAGTCATCGTTAATAGATCCATTTCTCCTTCATCATAAAATCTGCAAGCGCTTTAGTCAACATAAAACAACATATTACCTAAACAAAAGTGTGGTTTTATGTGATATCATTATTATATATTGTGGTTTTATGTGAATATGTAATTATTTTTAGATTTAAACAACAATGTAGTACACTAGAAAGCAGACGATTTATATATAAAGGTGAGTGAACGAATGAAAGCATTTGAACGACGGGATCTAATTATTAAAGAGCTTTACAGACAGAAGAAGGTCCATGTCGCAGAGCTAGCGCAAAAATTCAACGTCTCGGAAGAGACCATTCGGCGGGATCTAGATAAACTGGACAAAGAAGGTCTTGCCAAAAAAAATTATGGTGGGGCCATTCTCAACGCCCATACCAATGAAGATCCTTCCTACATCAGCAGACATCAGGTCAATATTGAAGCGAAGCGAATCATAGCCGATAATGTACTGCAATTAATCAATGATGGAGACAGCTTGGTGACGGATACGAGCTCAACGGTGTTTGAAGCCTTGCGTAGAATTATTGAGGAGAAAAACAATCTGACAATTATTACGAACTCTCTGGTGGTATTATCCGAATTTCAACACTCCGGTCAAAAGCTAATTTCCACAGGTGGAATTTTAGGCCCCGAGACCAGCTCCTTTGTTGGAAATACTGCGTCACAGACGATTCGAAAATATAATGTGGATGTAGCCATATTCAGCTGTAAAGCATTGTCCATGACAGGCGGGCTAAGCGATTCAAATGAAGAAGAAAGTGAACTGAAGGTGCTTATGCAGCAGCAGGCAAATAAAGTGGTTCTGCTCGTAGATCACTCCAAATTTGACCGGACTGCGTTCATTAAGTTGTTCAGCTTTGATAGAGTGGATTATATCGTTACAGATCAGAAGCCTTCTGAGGAATGGATCGATTTCTTAAATAATTACCATGTATCTCTTATCTATGCGCCCGCTGAGTGATCAGTAGGTGCATAGATAAAGAGAGATAATGGCTTTATAACTTAGTTGTTTAAAAGACCACTTTCCAAGACGACCTTCAGCCATTCCCCAGCAATCAGATCATGCCCGGCAGTCGTCGGATGAACGCCATCCCACAGCCAGTAGGCTGCTTCTGCTCTCTCCGCAGCTGCATTGAAAGCATCCTGTAAAGGTACATAGACCGTATCAAATTGCTCAGACAGCTGCTTAACCACTCCCTGATAATGTCTAATCTTCGCTTCCCATTCTGCCCACTGTTCAGCTGGAGCTCCGGTATTTAAAATAAAAGGCTCACATAAAACCAGCTTCGTATGTGGCAGAACTTCACGTGTTTCTTCAAGTACGTGACGGTAAGCGCGTTCAAAACGGTCCGTAACTCCACTTGGTTCCCCTTTCATCATTCTCCAAATATCGTTAACCCCAATCAATATACTAATGATGTCAGGCTGCAAGCTAATTGCATCTTCATTCCAGCGTGCATATAAATCGGAGATTCGATCTCCACTCACTCCGCGGTTATAGAATACCAGATTCTCTTCTGCCCGCTCATTCCCTAGCTTGCCTCCGATCATATACGCATAGCTATGTCCAAGAATATGATTCGGGTCTTCATCACGACCTCGATTCCCATCCGTAATGGAGTCACCCTGAAATAAGATCACTTTTGATTTTTTAGTAGCTGGATTAGTCATTGAATCTTTCATCTCCTTGATTACTAGTATATTAATCATTCAACTTGAATGTCTCCTATAATACAAGTAAAGTTATCATATAGAATACAAGGAGGAAAGAGAAAAATGAAATATAGAAGACTAGGCAATTCAGGGCTCAAAATCAGCGAGATCGGACTAGGCAGTTGGCTTACATATGGAACAGCAGCAGAGCAAAAGGCAGCCGATGCTTGTATCAGCAAAGCTTTTGAATGCGGTATCAATTTCTTTGATACGGCTAATGCATATAACCGTGGTGAAGGCGAAAAAGCGATGGGGGCTGCTCTACGCTCCTATGAAAGATCATCTTATGTGCTAAGTACAAAAGTCTTTTTCCCCATGGGAGACGATGTTAATAACCGTGGTTTGTCCCGCAAGCATATTATGGAGCAATGTGAAGCCAGCCTCCGCCGCTTAGGCACCGATTATATTGATGTATATTTTTGTCATCGCTTTGATACAGAGACCCCTGTAGAGGAGACTCTACGCGCGCTGGATGATCTGACGGCTCAAGGTAAGATTCTCTACTCCGCTGTTAGCGAATGGAGCGCAGCCCAAATCTCCAATGCTGCTGGTATCAGCCGCAGACTGAATCTGCGTCCACTGATCTCGAATCAACCTATCTATAATATGTTCGAACGTTATATTGAAGACGAGGTCCTTGAAGTATCCCAGCGTGAGGGGCTGGGCCAAGTGGTCTTCTCTCCACTGGCGCAAGGAATTCTGACTGGCAAATATAAACCGGGACAACAACCTCCAGCAGGAACCCGTGCAGCGGATAATTCAGTTAATGGTGTAATCTCCAGCTACCTCCGTGATGATGTGTTGTCTGTGGTTGGACAGCTGGATGAACTCGCTCACAGTTTAGACCTGAAGCTTTCGCAATTGGCATTGGCATGGATTCTACGCCAGCCTGGTGTAAGTTCAGCATTAATTGGTGCCAGTAAGCCAGAACAAGTTGCAGAGAACGCCAAAGCTGTAGATGCAGTACTCTCCGCAGATACTTTACAGCACATCGAAGAGATTCTTAAGCCGGTAGCTGATTTTGCTCCTGCCAGATAACCTTTTGCACAATTCCATATAATACACAAAAGAGGTTGTGCCAAAAACCATCACCATGGCTTAGGTACATCCTCTTTTTCTTTAGGAAATCAATTTAGACTCTTCGGCTTGTTCAGATGCCTTATGGATAAACGGCTCCAGTGGTTTCTTGAGGAGTAATGCCAGCAAGAGTGCCAGCACACCGAAGATAATCAGATAAATTACATCACGAATCGCCACTTCCGGCAGAATTCCCCCAACCGCCTCCCGCATCAGACTAATTGCATAGGTAAACGGCATATACGGATTTAATATTTGAAAAAAACGCCCAGTCGTACTAATCGGAAATGTACCGCCGGAGCTAGAGAATTGAAGCACCATAAATACGATCGCTATCCCTTTTCCCAGGTTGCCAAATACAGCGACAAGGGTAAATACAATGGTTACGAACACGATGCTGATTAACACTCCAAAAAGTACAAACCACACCTTATTCACCACGTAACAGTGCAGAATAAAAATGTTGCCAAGGACAGCCACCAGTCCCTGAAGAATTCCCACCGTAAGGAAGGTCAGCAGGCGGCCAAAATACAATTGATATCTTTTGTACGTTAGGCCTCCCGTATCCACACCTGTGCGGAGAAGAGAGACAAGCAGTGTGCCTCCGACCCATAAGGAAAGTACAACATAAAAAGGAGTCATTGCTGAGCCGTAATTCGGAATGGGATATAACTTATTCTCTTTTAACACTACCGGATTGGCCAAAAAATCACTTTTGCTCTTAATATCTCCTCCGAGCAGTTGCGCAATTTCCCCCAGATCAATCTCCTCTTTAATTTGGCGGATCGTGGAGGCGGCTTTTCGAATCGAGTCTTCCAGTACTGGAAGATCATTTCTCACCAAATCTGCGGCAAGCGCCACTCCTTTATCCGCACGGGGGAGTCCTGTACGAATCAACTCCGAGACCTGATGAACCCGCTCTTCTACAGTAGGCAGATCCTGACGCACGAAATTCGCAGCTTGTTGTATCTTTTCCCCTGCAGTAGGTAAGCTGCTCTCCAATAGCGGAAGTGTATCTCGGATGAAAGCACCAAAGCCCTGGGTCTGATCGGCAACCCCACTGGCTGCTGTGTGGACCGCTTCGCGTATAGCTGGCAAATCCTGCTGCAGACCAGCTAAGCTTGTCTGCCCGAACTCAATCGCCGACATCGTCTCTTCCAGCAGGGTACCCAGCGCGGGTATACGATCTGGCACCTGCTGCAATGCGGTGGCTGTGACATCTGCCGCCGAAGTTATTTGCTCCAGTGTATTTTTTATGGCAGGGATAGTCGACGAATCATACCCTGAGATAAGCTTCGCAATTGCCAGCTTCCCAAGACCAGACTTTAGGAACAATGGGTTAATTGCACTGGAATCAGCGTTATCCTTATTCTGAAGGTCAGCCGTCATAGCATTTACCAAGGACTTCTGACTGTTCAAAACACTGTCTACACCTTTCAATGCTGCAAGATCAGCAATAGGCACTGTTTCAGGTGAAAATGTGTTCAATGCATTTAACATAGAAAGTGTGTGTTCAATCACGCTGCTTCCTGCAGCCAACTGTGCTGAGAGTAACTCCAACTGCTCACGTACAGCTTGCGGCTCGTTATCCTCTCCCTTTAACTGTTCAGCAAGCTTGACCACCGAGTTCTCCGTTTGCTGTAGGAAATTAAGATTCTGTTTGATAGCTGCTGGAACAGCTTCAAATGCAGCACTGCTCTTCTCCAAAAATTGTTGAAGCTCCAGAACAAAATCATTTCCGGCTGAAGCAATCTTTTCTCCCTCAGGTAGTGCTGTTAAGGCAGCATTAACGATTTTATGCGCTTCCGTAAGACCTTGCGAGGTCTGAGCCATGATCTGTTCAACTTCACCATAATGGTTATCAAGTTGAACGATTAGCTGTGCCGCTTCTTCAATCTTGGGCAGCTTGTCCTGTAGCCCCCCTAAATGATCTAAGGTACTCGCGATTTGCGGCCAATGCTCAGCAATTTTCTCTAAAGCCTCACCCGCTTTTTCCACCTCCGGCAGCTTATTCTCCAATGTGGAAATACGCTCTGCTGAGGCATGAATCTGCGGCCAATTTTCCTGGATTTTCAATACTCGTTTACCTGCGGTTTCAATTTCTGGCAGACTCGCCTCTAATTTAAACAATCCTTTTTCTACCTTGCGTATAATGGGCAATTCAGATTGAAATTCCTTATCGATTTGACTTAAAACAGTAAATACCGTCTCACTAATCGTTTCCGTGAAATTCTCACTGATCTGTGTGGTGATTGAAGTGGCGCCCTTATCCGTGATTTTAGGAGCAATCGCATTTATTTTCTCATTGACGGTATATTCGATCTCCGGCTTCACAATCGTTCCTTCAAGAATTCCAGTCATTCGTTTGGAGAAATTAGCAGGGATAACAATACTGGCATAGTAGTCTCCGCGTTTGACACCATTATGTGCAGTCTCTGCATCTACAAAGGTCCAGCCCAAGTTTTTATTACTCCGAAGACTTTCCATGACCTCATTGCCGATATTAAAATCCTTCTCCTGCACCTTAGTACCTTCATCTAAGCTGGTAACAGCAATTTTAATGCCAGAAGTATTGCTATAAGGATCCCATACTGACGCAACGTTCACCCAATCATACACGGAGGGCAATACCACCAAAGCGGCAACCAGCAATACGGCCACAGGAACTCTGAATAAGTTACGCCAATCGTTCCTATAAATCCGTAGTATTCCGCCCATTCGCTGCTCCCCCTAATCTGCATGTTTTGATATTTTAATATGCCCGAGGAGACAAGCTTTTACTATTCATTTTAGGGAACTCATGACTTCTCATTGCTTTTTAAAAAAACTTTTAAAAAAATGCAACAAAAACTGCTCTTCTCACGTAAAGAGTAATATAAAACCCGTTTAAGAAAAAACAGAGCGGGTAATAAGTTTTATACAACGTCTTACATATCTCAAGGGGGAGATTAATAATGTTTAAGAAAAAGTCAGCGTATGTGTTACCGGTTGTTGTTCTGTTGTTTCTTTCCCTCATTACTTCTGCAAGTACCGTTGGAACACGGGTAGATGCGCAAGATAGTGACAAGACCCAGCATCAAACAGTTTACTTTCATACTATTGAATCCGACCATGGCAAGCTCTCCGGTACGACCGATGAAATAAACTGGTATCAGGGTGCTGATGCCGATCGAATCTTTGCTGAAAGAGATCCAGAAGCTGCAGCAGAAATAGGCGGAGCTCCAGACAGTTATTATATTGTAAATGATGTTGATACTCTGACAACTTATCCGATTGCGGATAACGCCACAGTGACGATGCAAATTTTTGATCACAATGGCAATATGGATGACTTGGATATCAACTGGAATGAGTCCATCACCTTACAGCAATTTATGGATCAATTTAATAAAACGGATGTCATCGACTTGAGCCAGTTCCCGTATCACATCACCATTCAGGATGGCGTAATTACTTCTATCGTTCAACAATATATACCTTAAGGTGCAACATAAGAAAGAGAGTTACTCAGCAGCCATGTACATGGCTTATGAGTAACCCTCTTTTTTATATACTCAACGAATTATTGTTTAGCAGCATCCTTAACGGGAACCCCAAAATTCGGCGTACCATCTTCATTCCAATAGAAGACTTGAGCACGAGTATGACGGTTCGGATCGTACAGTGGATCGCCGGTAATTTCTTTATAATTGCGGCAGTGGTAGATGAGTACATCTTCCCCATTTTCATTTACAGTAAAGCTGTTATGACCCGGCCCATATTGTCCATTCTCTTCATTGGTCTGAAATACCGGTTCCGGCAGTTTCGTCCATGAAGTGGCATCCAGCAGGTCGCTGTCCTCATCTGCAACCAAAAGTCCCATGCAGTAATTGAAGTCCGTAGCGCTAGCCGAGAAGCTGATAAAGATACGGCCGTTACGTTTAAGCACTGCAGCTCCTTCGTTTACCTTGTATCCAATAATCTCCCAGTCATATTCAGGAGTAGCAATCATCGTCTGCCGACCGGTTAGCGTCCATGGATTACTCATTTCCGAAATATACAGATTAGAATTCCCCTCAATATTCAGATCCTTCTGTGCCCATACATAATACAATTTCCCTTTGTGTTGAAAGGTGGTTGCATCCAAAGCGAAGGATTCCCAAGCGGTTTTCACCTGGCCTTTTTCTACCCATGTTCCTTCTAAAGGATTAGCAGATTCATTCTCAAGAGCAAACATACGGTGATCGAATAATCCATCCTTAGTCTCCGTAGTACGCGCCGCTGCAAAGTAAATGTACCATTTCCCGTCAATATAATGGAGCTCTGGTGCCCAAATATTTGCACTGAGCGGACCCGTCTCATATTTACGCCAAGCTACAACCGGTTCTGCAGCAGCCAATCCCTCGATAGTTGATGCTCTCCGCACTTCGATCCGGTCGTATTCTGGGACAGAAGCAATGAAGTAGTAATAACCATCTGTATGTTTATATACCCATGGATCAGCACGTTGCTCCACCAATGGATTTTTATATTCTACACTCGTATTCATAATCTCTCTCCTCTATTTAAACTTTAACAATACAGAACCATGCTGTGGAAGAGTTTGAGAAATACCTTCGTTAACCACTTCCAAATCGCGGCTTTGCCATAGATCACGTATAGTACTAGGAATTGAAACCTTAAGCTGCTCGAACGACACCTGTAGCGTTAAGGCTTCATCGCTAAGATTAAACAAAGCTACATAATGGTTACCTTGTTCATCCTCAGATGTCCAGATCGCATGCTCCTCATTTAGCGCTACCTGTCTGCCGCCTTTACCATAACGATGCAGATGAAGCACTTCCTTATTGGTCAATAAAGATAATGTCCAATCATCATTGTCCCGAAGTTCTCCTCCAAACATTAACGGGGAGCGGAAAATACTCCAAAGTGTCATCATGGTGACCTGCTCGTCATGAGTAAACCGCGTGAACCGGTCTCCCCCGCCATCTACAGAACGAATGCCCAGATGACCTAACGGCAGCATGTCACAATCCGGCCAATGGCCCGGCTGCACATAAGGAGCCCATTTCTCACAGCGCTCAAACATCCCGCGCAGCAAATGCCAATGATCCCAGTAGTCATCGGTCATTCTCCAAAGGTTAGCGTGTCCGGTTAAGTGTTCAGCCTCTTCCACTGGAGCAGGTCCAGGCGAAAGACTGAGCACCATCTCGCGACCGCTGCGGTCAATAGCCTTACGGATCATAGCAACTTCTTCTTTGTGATATCCATAAATGCGAGAAGCGGCAATATCATCCACTTTCACATAATCCACACCCCAACTGGCATACAACTGGAACAGCGAGTCATAATACGCCTGACTGCCTTCTTTTGAAGCATCTACTCCATACATGTCTGTATTCCATGGACAAATAGAATTTGGGTGAGCCACATCGCGTGCGGTTTGCTCAGATCCTAGAATGGCACTGGCCGCATGAGCAGCCTGACGCGGGATTCCGCGCATAATGTGTATGCCGAATTTCAAACCCAATCCATGTACATATTCAGCGAGTGGCGCGAACCCTTTGCCTCCCGCTGCGGAAGGAAACCGGTTCTCAGCAGGTTGAAGTCTGGAGTACTCATCCATAACCAGCGGTACAAAGTTGCGATACTGCGAAGAATTCGCCCCAGGCTCATACCACTGAATATCCACAACTACATATTCCCAACCAAAGTCCTTCAAATGGGTAGCCATATATTCTGCGTTGCCTCTTACTTCTTCTTCATTTACACTGGCTCCGTAACAATCCCAACTATTCCAGCCCATCGGGGGCGTAGCAGCTAACAAATTTTGTTTGATGATTTTCACGTCCTTTTTAAAAACTTAGTAACTACCAGCGAGGTGCCGAGGGATAAGGGCAAGTAGAGTCCTGCAATCTTGTTCTTACCTCTACGAGACAGCCACAATAACGGCAAGTGCTACCAAATTGCAGACCAGAGCAATCTCGGCAATGTTCAATACGCTGCAAATATTGCCCCTCCGGCGCTAAAGGTCTTTCTTTAGTGGCTATTTCTATTAAACGCTCCAGTTTTTCTGGGCTTATTCTCATGTTCTCATCACAGCTTTTGCAGCGACGGTTTTTTTCTTGGTTCTCTGACATGATGTTATTCCAGAGTCAAGACTACCACGGAAGCAGGTGGAAGCTCGCAGCTTAGCTTTTCACCTAATAAAGACGCACCCTCAAAAGCTACAGGAGTAACTGTATCCGGTGCCGCAAACGTATTGTGCGCTCCCAGCACGGAATGCGTTAAAATCTGACCTGTCACTTTGCTAAAGGTAACCTCTTCAATACCAATACTTAGCAATGCGCTGTCATTATGGCTCAGGTTACAGAGTGAAACATAGACTTTTCCATTCGTATCACGAGATGCAGAAACGCTAATCTGTGGAATTGTAAGCTCCCCAAACGTATAATCAGGGCTCTCAATAGTAACTTCAAGCAGTTCATTATCCTGATGCTCTTTGTACATTTCAAATACATGATAGGTAGGCGTTAGAATCATCTTGTCCCCCTCCGTCAGGATAAGAGCCTGCAGTACATTGACCACTTGAGCCAAATTCGCCATTTGCACACGACTGCTATGCTTTTGGAAAATATTCAGCGTTACCCCTGCTACCAATGCATCTCTGAGTGTATTCTGCTGATACAGGAACCCTGGATTCGTACCAGGTTCATTTAAGAACCAGGTTCCCCACTCATCTATAATCATTCCAACCCGCTTATCCGGGTCATATTTATCCATAACCGCTGAATGTTTAGTAATCAATTCATCCATATGCAAGGTTTTTTGCATAGTCTCAAACCATTCGGCTTCGTCAAAACCTAAAGCGTAACGTTTCTCTTCCCAGCTTCCAGGAATCGTATACGAATGAAGACTGAGACCATCCATAAACCGTCCAGCTTCGCGCATTAACACTTCCGTCCAATTATAATCATCAACGTTGGCGCCACCAGCGATTCTATAGATCTGATTTTCACCATAATTGCGCACATATGTCTGGTAACGTCTGTACAAATCTGCATAATATTCTGGACGCATATTGCCACCGCAGCCCCAGTTCTCATTACCTACACCAAAATACTTCAATTTCCACGGCTCTTCACGCCCATTTTCACGACGCCAGTCCGCCATCGGTGATTCGCCTTCAAAGGTCATATATTCAACCCACTCCGACATCTCCTGAACAGTGCCACTGCCAACATTCCCGCAAATATACGGTTCACAATCCAGCAACTCACATAATTCAAAAAATTCATGCGTCCCAAAATGATTATTCTCGACAACACCGCCCCAGTGGGTATTCACCATCCGCTTACGGGTTTCTTTTGGACCGACGCCATCCTTCCAATGATACTCATCGGCAAAACAGCCCCCCGGCCAACGAAGGACAGGAATATTAACTTTTCTGAGTGCTGCTAGGATGTCATTGCGGAAGCCCTTGGTATTCGGAATCGGTGAATCTTCCCCCACATAGATCCCATCATAGATACATCTGCCCAAATGCTCAGCAAAATGACCATATAGATATTTGCTGATCTTATTAATTCCTTTACCTGCATGTAGCTTGATCGTAGTCATCTATTCTCTTCTCCATTCTTTTGCTTACCCCAGATGGAAATTCCGTTTTCATTTAATCCAGTAAATACAAGGGTCTGAGTTTCTTTCTCCCAATCCCATGACGGAAGCAATTGCACCTTCTCTATCCGGCCTCTACCCTCGACAACATCATTCCAGACCAAGGTCAGGACTCTGCATCCATCAAAAGACCAGCTTCCCTTTCCATTCGCACCTTCCAGCTTAAAGTCAGAGGATAGACTTATGACGGCAGACTGAATCTGGCCATCCGCTGAGGGGTCCATTACAATCCATTCCCACTGTCCTGCGATTAGCTGTTCTGGAATATCCTGTTCGACTTCACCCGCATACCGTTCTGGAGATACAACAGGCCAACCATCCTCTGTCCACAGAATTCGACGAACCTGTAAATAGGACCAATGTTTATCGATTTCACCACGTGCATGATGAACTATATAATAGCTCCCATCCTCATGAAGAACTGAGTTATGACCGGGAGCAATCCAACCTGGATCTTGTCCAAAGCGATAGCCACCCAGTATTTTATTGCCGACCTCATATCGGGGTTGATGCACACTATCAGTCATATCTCGTCCGTTATAATCCACATATGGGCCGGTAATAGTATCTGCACGAGCGACACGAACGTTATAATCCTCAAACAGGGAGTCATAGGAGACGAACAAATAGTATTTTTTGAATTGCTCGTTATACACTATGTACGGTCCTTCAACTGCTCCATCTTTAATGGTATTATCCCGTTTAGCGATCAGCGTACCAAAACCTTCTTGCTTCGGTTTGCCCGTTTCCGCATTCAGCTCAATGATATGAATTCCACCAAAAAAAGAACCATACACCATCCACATTCGTCCATCTGCATCGGTAAGCACATTGGCATCAATTGCATTCAGTGAATCTTCAGCACGCGTCTGAATCACTACACCTTCGTCGGTCCAAGGTCCCTCAATAGAAGATGAAGTTTGAAGTCCGATTAGCGATTGTCTACTTCCGAAAGAGGAGGCCGAGTAATACATTCGGTACTGATCACCATATTTCACCACATCGGGTGCCCATAAATTAGTAGCCCCTGCCCATTCCTTCGCAACTTGGGGAATTCCCGGCAGCGCATAATGAACCCATTCCCAATGGATAAGATCCTGTGATTTCCGAACCATTACGCCTGGACGTAATTCTCCTCCAACTCTTATGTCGGTAGAAAAAACATAGTAACCCTCATCTGTTTTAATAATGCCTGGATCATGTGTGTTGTGAATCGTCCATAAAGACTCGATATCAATCACTGATAAATCATACATTGGCATGTTCCCCGGGGAACTTGGAAAGACAAGATCTGTTGTTTTTTTTACCATTAGATTATCACCTCAGAAATAGCAACAGCTTGAGTAGCAATAAATATTAAATTTAAAATGAAAAATATGTATTCGCTTACAATATAAAATAACATATATAAAAAGCCTTGTAAATGTATTTCTATAAACCTTTTTATATTTATATGAAATTAAACTCGGAATAAATGAATTATGGCGAAATAACAGCCTTTTTCTTTAGATTAATTCTTCATTCATTTAAATTTTACTAAATCAAATAAAAATCACGCCAAAAACCCCTCTTATATTCGTACATTCTACAAAATAAGGAAGTATACTTTATTTATATGCCTTATTAGTTTATAATTTTATAAAATAGTATAATTTATGACGTAATCGGAAGAAGGTATTGATAAAATGATCTATATTAAAGATTTAATGAGTGGATTAGAAATTTTTAAGGCACTAAGCTCAGAAATTAGAATCCTCATTTTAGAGCTCCTGGCCACCAATCAAGCCTTGAACCTGAATGAAATTGCCAAGAAACTAAACCTCAGCAACGGCGCCATCACCATGCATATTAAAAAGTTAGAAGAAAGCGGTCTCATTGAGATAAACACGTCAGTGGGTAAACACGGTATTCAAAAGGTCTGCTACTTAAATAAAGACAAGCTTATTGTTGACCTTCGCAGCAAGGATGTTGATAATCTTTACGAAGTGGAAATTCAAGTAGGTCATTACAGTAACTATCAGGCTGTTCCAACTTGTGGACTGGCTACCAAAGACAGCATCATCGGGGATTTCGACGAGCCGCGTTATTTTGCAGATCCACAGCGAATTGAATCCGAAATTATTTGGATGGCTGAAGGGTTCCTCGAATATAGAATTCCGAACTACCTTAAAGCCAACCAAACGTTCCGCGAAATTCAGTTCTCGATGGAGATCGGCTCTGAAGCTCCTGGGTCTAACGATAACTATCCGTCCGACCTTTATTTCTATTTAAATGGAATTGAAATCGGATTCTGGACTAGCCCTGGCGATTTCGGAGATACCCGGGGAACATTTAACCCCGATTGGTGGCCTCCGCACCTAAACCAATACGGTATGCTGAAGCTGATCCGTATCAATAATGAAGGCAGCTTTATTGATGGCTGTCGGATTTCTGATGTGACCCTTGATGATATCCAATTGGATTACAAAAGTGAACTCACATTCCGTATCGCAGTAACCGACAAGCCTACAAACAAACGTGGACTCACGATTTACGGAAAACATTTCGGCAATTATAGCCAGGACCTACTGGCACGTGTGTTATATGATGTACATGAAGTTGGAGAGGGCCTTCCTCGTAACGCTGTTATAATAGCAGAGTAACCAACCCTGATTTAAATAAGAAGACCCTAGATTCAGTTAAGGCTGATCTAGGGTCTTTTTGTGCTTCGTATATTTTTTCGATATTGAACCATAATAACTTTGTCTCCCAAACCACCGAGAAGGAGTGTTTCGAATGCGTGAAGGTCTAATTCCTGCTGTTCTTGGAACCGTCGTAACCGCTTCTAGCGCCGCTTTTCTTGGAAGCAAGTATAAGATGGCAGCAACAGGCGTACTTGGATTTGGTCTGGCTCATGTCGTATTGGGTGCCATTGATCTGTTTGAGCATCGGTAAGGATTGGAAGATGCCGGGTGGTATGAACTGCCCGGTTGATTTTGTATTTCTTATGTTGGCGCAATTACAAGCTGCTCCAACGGATGACGTCATAAAAAAACAGCGCTTCTCCTGATATCGGAGAAGCGCTGTTTATGTTTGGAGCGCTGGCTGGTTGCTCCAACCTTGTCTCCATCATCTCACGTAGCTTACGTATCTCACGTATCTCACGTATCTCACGTATCTCACGTGGCTACGGACCCAGATGACGTTATTTGCATATTTTTAGCTCTTGGAGCATATTTTCGGACTCCAGTGACGCTATCCATTGGAAAATGACCAATATTGGACGTATTTCAAGCCAATAGCTGCAATGGAGTCCGATAGCACCCAAAATATTGGAAAGTGCTGCGTATAAGGTCAGCTGGGTCCGATAGCTACTACAAATGCGTATATCTGATGGTAGTTGTGCATGCATGTGTGTTGGGTAGTCAAAACCCACACGCTTCCGCAAAGGGTGATGCATGAGCATTCGAGAGCAGGAATCCACACACTCACGACAGCGGTGATGCATGAGCATTCGAGAGCGGGAACCTACTTGTTTCCAGCAGCGTCAACCAATGTGCTTCCAACAGCAGCATTCCACTCGCTTCCCCCATCAATAAGCTAAAGTCAAAAAAAGGGACTGTCCCAGCAGCTATTTTCATAGCTTATGGGACAGCCCCTCTTAGGATTTGAATAATTATTTTATAGCTACATAAAATAATCGTTCAGCATCATCTTCTGCCTCTACCCACTCGAAATCGGCGTAGATCTTCACATCACTAAACCCAGCCTTAAGCAGCTCTTCCTTCATCCAGTTAGGATCGTAGGCACGCTGAATATGGGTCTCTTCGAATCGGCGATAGCGATCGCTATGTCCGTCTTCACGTGCAAAAATGGACAAATGATGTTCAATTTCGCGGCGTGGAACATCCATCTCACAAGTCCAAATATAAGAAACAGATGGCTCGTCCAGAATAAAGGGCTGTTCTTCTTCATAACGAATTAGTGTGTTTGGATGATGCACATCGAACAGGAAGGTTCCGCCTTGCTTTAACCCTGCATAGGTACTGGCAAAAACAGCGCTGATGTCATCCTCTTCCAACACATAATTCAGACAATCACAAAAGGAAATTACAGAATCCACCAGCTCCGGAAGCTCCCATTCCTTCATGTTTTGCCTAATCCAACGAACACTGCCTTCGCGCAAAAAACGCCGTCCCTGGGGATGCTCCTCCATTTTGCGCTGTGCCACTGAGAGCATATCAGAAGATAAATCGATTCCGGTCATATGATATCCTGAACCCGCCAAAGGAATTGTAATACTTCCTGTTCCGCAGCCAAGCTCGGCTACAGTTAACGGTTTGCCGTATTTACTCCATGCGGCTTCAGCAAAGGATATCCAATCTGGATACGGCATATCTGCCATAAGCTCATCGTATACATAAGCAAATTTCCCATAGGAAGACACAATTACACCGCTTTCTATAACAACATTTTATAAATTCCGTCTATTGAATCGTGAACTTAATCCGTCGTTTCTTCTTGCACTTCGGTTGTTCCGTCTTCATTATCCTTAGCAACAAGATAAGTCCAATTCTCTTTTTGAGTAATATGGCCTTCCTTCATCAGCTTCCCAAGTGCACGCTTGAAGGCGGATTTGCTGATTCCGAATCGTTGTTTGATAATATCTGGCGGCGTAGCATCGGAATAAGGCATTGCTCCACCTGGACGAGCATTTAAGAACTCCAAAAGTGCGGCAGAATCTACATCCATCCCCACTTCTTTACGAAGACCCATAGAAAGGTTAACGCGTCCATCCTCACGGATATGAGAGACACGTGCTTCAAACTGCTCACCAAGACGCAGCAGACGGCTCCGCTCCGATGAATGGACCATACCGATAATTCCAAAGCCTAACACACCCGCATCCACAAGTACAAAAGTACCCATTTGCAGCGGCTTATACACTCGGGCTGTTACAGTCTGTCCCATCCAAGATTCAGGTGCAGGCAGAGCTAGAGGAGCAAGCTCCTGTTCTCCGGCCAGCTTAGCACGCAGACGCCCCTGTTTATCATGCTCCATGATCGCAAACACATAGTCCCCAACCTGCGGACGCAGCTCTGGAAGCTCTGGAAGCTCACGGATAGGCAGCAGCAGCTGACGTCCAAGACCCATTTCCAAAAAGCAGCCCAGACGCGGATGAATATCAGCCACTTCCAATAACGCCATCTCGCCCAGCGTAAGAAATGGTTTTTTCATAGTTGCCGCAAGACGGTCCTCGGTATCAAAGAAAATGAAAACTTCAACTTTATCGCCGGCTTTTACCTTCTCTGTCAGCTCCGTATAATGCAGCATAACATCTTGGTCTCCAGCATTCAGAAAAAATCCGTATGGGGAAACTTCCCGCTCTACATGAAGTGTAACCGTAGTTCCTGCAATCAGGCTCATACAGTCTCCACAACCTTGGCATCGGACCACAGACGCTCGATATTGTAATATTCACGCTCATCGCGGTGGAATATATGAACGATAACATCGCCAAGATCCATCAGCACCCAGCGTGCTGAATCCATGCCTTCAATCCCTTTGATCACTCCGCCTGCTTCATGAACCACTTTACGGACTTCGGTAGCGATCGCCTGTACCTGAATATCCGAGTTACCGTGACATACGATAAAGTAATCACTGATTGGTGAAACATTACGTAGATCTAGTGCCACGACGTTCATTGCTTTTTTATCTTCAACAGCCTTAAGGGCCAGTTCTAACAGCTTGCTTGGTTGTACACTCATATTTTATCCTCCAATATTCTAACTAAATCATTACGCGCCAGTACCGTTAAGGGGAAAATCACCCGGCGTTTCTCCAGTAACAAACTAATCGTAGAATCGAACCCAGCGACTAATCCTTCTTCCAAACTTACTTGTGCCTTCTCGCGTATTTTATCAACCCCGGGAAAATCACGCCCAGGCTCGATGTAGTCAGCTAGGCAGACGATCTTTTCAAGTAAACTCATGTCTTCACGGCCTGAGGTATGGAAACGAATCGCATTGATAATATCTGGATCCGTAATCCCATAGTCTTTCTCAGCTACAAAGGCGCCTACTTCCGAATGCCACATCTGCTTGTCATACACCAGAAGATCCAAATTTAATTGATTTTGTTCAATGATCTCCTTCATACGCTCAACTGGCCAATACTTGGCCACATCATGCAGAATTGCTGCTGTCTCTGCACGCTCAGGGTCAGCACCATATTGCTTCGCCAGTTGAATAGATGTCTCCATCACGCCGAGTGTATGCTTCCAGCGCTTATCAGGCATCTGTGCGGAGACCGCCTCAATCAGCGCTTCGCGGCTGTATGCCATACAATCCACTCCTTTGAACATAATCGAACACTGCCTCTGGAACCATATAACGAATAGATTTACCTGCTGCCGCCCGTTCTCTTAACATCGTTGACGAAATATCAACCAGTGGCATATCTGCAAGCAATACCTTCTTTGCTATAAAGTCTGGCAATGCATCCAGATCAAGAGGTGTTCCCGGGCGACCCACTCCAATAAATGTAAGCCGTTGCACCAGTTCTTCAATCTCGTTCCATTTCGGCAAATACTGGACCATATCCGCTCCAATGATGAAATAAAGATCGAAATGCGGATACTCCTCTTGCAGACGTCTTATGGTCTCATAGGTATAGGAGACGCCACCTCTGACAACTTCCCAATCTAATGTGCAAAAAGCTTCGTGATTCTTCACCGCTTCCTGCACCATGGCTAGTCGGTCTTCTCCAGATACACCCGCCTCATGTTTGTGAGGCGGAATATGTGAAGGCATAAACCATACCTCTTGCAGCCCATAAGTATCTCTTGCGGCTTCCGCTGCCATCATATGACCGATATGAAGAGGATCAAAGGTACCTCCCATAATTCCAACTTTCAAGAGGACGACCTCCTCGGTAAGGTATACTTACAGCTATTAACGCGGCAGCTCAATGGTTTTGTTATCACGTGATTCTTTGTACAGAACGACAGTCTTACCGATCACTTGCACAAGCTCAGAACCCGATTGTTCAGCCAGAGCAGCACCGATTTCCTTGGGATTCTCAATATTATTGCTCAGTATACTAATCTTCATAAGCTCGCGCTTCTCAATAGCTTCTTCAATATGGCGTACGAGGTGATCATTTACTCCACCTTTGCCCACTTGAAAAATAGGATCGAGATGGTGCGCCAATGAACGAAGATACCGTGTTTGTTTACCAGTTAACATAAATGAATAACTCCTTAATTAACATATATTATTACCTATTATTACCCTAACTTGATGAATCCATTTCTTACTCATTTCCACCCAAACAATCGAGAATGGTCTGCCGCATGATTTCCGTAGGTGCAGGCTGCCCTGTCCAATACTCCAGTGCATAAGCCCCCTGATAGACAAACATACCAAGGCCTCCATGAATCGTACAGCCCCGTTCGAGTCCTTCCAACAATAGCCGCGTACGCAGCGGATTATAAATCAGATCGCTTACGACCATTCCTTCACGAAGCAGTCCAGGATCTATCGGTGTCTCATCCATATGAGGATACATACCTACGGAGGTAGTATTGATCAGCACGTCTACACTACTTAGCATTTCTGCTACTTCGTTCATGCTAACCCCGATGACATTCCCTTTGCTCCGGCACTGTGTCGCCAAGTCCTCTGCCTTATCAACACTGCGATTAGCAATAATGATTGAAGAAGGCTTCTCCTGAAGTAGTGCGGCAACAATTCCTCTTGCTGCTCCACCGGCCCCGATAACCATAATCTTCACACCAGACAAATCAGAAATAGCTTCCGCTTTGAGTGAACGCACATAACCGATCCCATCCGTATTATATCCGGTGAGCACTCCGTTATCATTAACAATCGTATTGACTGCACCAACAGCTACTGCACTCTCGTCTAATACATCCAAATATTGCATCACCGCAACCTTATGCGGAATCGTCACATTCACACCACGGAAACCAAGCGTACGGATCGCTTGCACTGCATCGCCCAGCTTCTCCGGGCGGATGTGAAGCGGTACATAAGCACCCGGAATTTCCAGCGCTTGCAGCGCTGCTTCATGCATAATTGGAGATTTGGATTGTATAATAGGATCTCCCATTACACCGAGTAGAATATTACCGCTATTGTAGCCTTCGACTGCAGTTGTAGACAATAGATTATCCTCCCTCGTTAAATCATCGAAGGGCGGGTAAGCACCTTCACACCACGCGGAACGTGAATGGCCACTACTGCACCTTCAGTCCCATTAACCTTAATCCAGCCCAGACCCGAAATATACAGATCGGCTCTGCTGCCCCGGTTAATCCGGAACTCATGCCGCTGCCAAGGTGGCAGCTTGTCCATCCGGTCACTTCCCGGTGGAGACAGCATTTCACCGCGATGATCCTGATAGAGGGAATCTGCGCGTTCCAGCTTCGTGCGATGGATTTTTAAAGTACCACTAATAAAGCAAGTGAACGATTGATGCGGGCCTTGTACGAAATCAAAACGTCCCAGTCCACCGAAGAAAAGAGTCTGTCCTTCGTTCAACTGATAGACTGTTGGCTTCAAAGGATTGGCAGGCATAACTGCATCCAGATCCTGACGCTCAACTAATTCACTATAACGCCAAGGATACACAATCCCTGGAGTATCTATAATGTAGTGGCCGTCATCCAGTGGAATTTTGACCGTATCGAGTGTTGTGCCAGGATAACGTGAAGTCGTTAACTCCTGCTCTAAATCGCTATAGTCCGAAATCAGACGATTAATAAGCGTGGATTTGCCCACATTGGTAGCACCTACTACATATACGTCGCGTTGACCGCGCAACTCCGTTACGGCTTCCAGCAAACGGTCAAAACCTTGATTGCGTTTCGCACTGCAAAGTACGATTTCAGCCGTCCGCAAGCCTTCCTCTTTACAGCGCTGCTGCATCCAGTTACGCAACTTGTTCCAGTTTGTAACCTTCGGCAGCAAGTCACATTTATTCACTGCAAGAATAACAGGGTTATTGCCAACAAACCGCTGCAGGCCGGAAATCAGACTGCCTTCGAAATCGAAGATATCGACAATATGAATAACAAGCGCATTCTTCTCTCCTACTCCACTCAGCAGGCGAAGAAATTCATCCTGATTCACCGAAACAGATGAAGCCTCATTATAATTTTTAATCCGGAAACAGCGTTGGCAAATCACCGGGTCCCGTTCAAGTGCAACCTCCGGAAGGTATCCTGGTTGATCCTTATGCTCCGTCTGAAGCTTGATGCCGCAACCGCTGCACTTCTCAGGACGCTGTGTTTCGCTTTGTTCGTTCATTACTATTTATCCTCCTCGTGCCACAATCCTTTTTTGCGAAGCCGTGTCAGAGCAACCCGCTCTACCCGGCGATTAAACCTTGTGCCGAACCCCTCGTCCTTGACGGAGATTGGCAATACCAAAACAGTATACAGGCCAAGGCGATTGCCGCCGTATACATCAGTAAGCATTTGGTCTCCCACCACAATCGTTTGTTCAGGGGGCAGCTCCATCTGCTTCATCGCTTTGAGAAAAGGAGCATTACTCGGTTTACGAGCCTGGTGCACAAATTCAATATTAAGCGGTGTTGCAAAGCGGGACACCCGTTCCATGTTATTGTTAGATACGATGATGAGCTTAAAGCCCAGTTCCTTCACCTTTTCGAACCATAACAACAGCTCCGGAGTAGCCACAGGCGCTTTGGCACCGACCAGTGTGTTATCCAGATCCGTGATGATTCCGCGATATCCCTGTCTATACAGCTCGTCCAGAGCAATATCGAATACCGTATTCACCCGGAGTTTGGGAACTAACATTTCAAACAATACGTTCACCTCGATTTCATACAAAAAACTATAACATACTCCTTGCGCATCGCAAATAAATCTGTAGCTATACTTTCACGCAAAGTGTTATTTCTTGGATCTCATTTTTCTCCGCACCCACAAAGCTTCAGTATACACGCTCTGCCAGTCTTTGTCTTCAATAACCTCAGGGCTATATTTCGCCTTTTCGAACATTGTTAGTAGCGAGTGTAGATGATCAGCCACTGCCGGCCGTTCTCCACTCCAGCGATCTACGGCTTCACGTAAAGTTTCGTGTTCTTCTTTTAGCATTCCCTTGCGATGCAAATACCTTACCCAACGCTCAGTTTCCGCCACTACTTTCTGATCTGGCGTTAAAGGCCGGCCATTGCGCAGCTGCTGCATGAAGAAGCGAAGCTTAAAGCGTCTATGCCAAACTATAAAAATCGCCCAAGACAGCAACACCACTACAGCTGCCACAACAACCCATAGACCTACATGAAACCCTTGATCTTCTTGTGCATTATTCACAGGCGCTGGTGTAGGTTCTGCCTGCTCTTTTTGATCTTCTGGTTCGACTTCAGGAGTTTGCTCATTCTGAGTTAACAGCGGAATATTAAATCCCGGTGTAGCTTCAACTGGAATCCAACCATAATCACCAAAGTAAACCTCAGCCCAAGAGTGGGAATCCGCATTGGTAATTGTATAGTTATTATTCACTGTGCCGGATTGCTGTTGTGCCGGATTCATTGGGATTTCTGGCTGTTCCCCAGGTGCGTACCCCTTAACCCATCGTGCAGGGATGTTCAGAGAGCGCGCCATAGTAACCAGTGCCGTAGAATAATAATCACAGTAACCTTCCTTTAACTCAAACAAAAACCCTTCTACAAAATCGTTGCTTGTGACACGTGATATATCTGGATTATTGGTATATGGAAAGGTTTGTTGTAAGTATTGTTGCAAAAGCGCTGTTTTTTCATACGGCGTTTTTCCTTCAGCCGTGATTTCCTCAGCCAGCTCCCTGACTCTTTTAGGAAAATCGTTAGGCAGTTGAAGAAACATTTTCTCCAAATCGTTCCCTTTATATAGCTCCTCATACGTCTTTGCTGTCAATTCTTGAACAGGAATTACAGGAACCTCAGACGTCACCTCAAAAGTAGACGGGTAAGCGAGTTTCTTCCCATCCACATCCCAGATCAGCTCGCTGTCTCGGCTTCTCCAGGAGAGTCCATCTCCAGCTTTTTCCCCATTTAAAGAATCCACCGAAGAAACTGAATAAGTGCCAAATAGTACGGGAAATTCATTATTATTAAGCACGGTTACTGTTTGTTTCAGTGTTCGTGTATTTACTTTAGAACCCACACTGCTCTCTAAAGCTTCACCTACATCCACCGCTTCTAGAGGTCCCCGATTTAACCGATCTCTATCGACCCAACCTCTTCCGGAATATAATCTGCGTGTTTCTCCCCGCATATAAATACGCAAATCAGAAACCACTGTCATTACCGGTGTATAATCGAAGGTAAAGCCGCCACCTAGTTGATCATCATTCAGACTGTAGCCTGACGAAGTATTGTTAGTAGCGGAGACAGAACCCATCTCAGATTTCGTGGTCCCAACTGTGCCCTTCCCAGAAGACTTCCCAATCCCATTCCATTCTTGCCAAGCGGTATAAGGATCGGTCAGGGTAGGCCTTACCCCAGGCATATTCACTCCAATTAGGATGACCAAAGAGAAGACGATGGCAATATTAATGACTATTTTCGTGGGATATTTCAGCAGATGCACCCAACCACGCGGATAATGAAGCTGGAAGCTTCTCAGATGCTGGCTGACCAGCCAGCCCATCCCCGCAAATACCGTCCAGGCTACTTCCTGCCACAAAACAATAGATGTAAAGGAATCCAAGGCAGCCAAGGCCACTATGTTCATTCCTATAAACCATAAAATACGTCTTTTTGAGGATGCCCACCAAGACGACAACAGCAGCAGGGCCGAGGCTCCGAGAGCAAACCAGATATAGGGCACCATATGAACTGCAATATCCTGCAGTCTGTCCGGGAGGGTTGTTGCCCAAGGATCAGTAACGTATATACCATAATTGATAAGTATCCGATAAACGATATAAATAATAGCTGTCGCTTCAATAAAGAGCCTTATCTGAACCTTTACAGGAATTATGATTTCAATCACAGTGATCGTTATTAATGCAGCCCACACAACAGCAGTTGTCTGTCTTAACCAGATAGGCTCCGTATAAGAGACCCACTGGTGGGCTATAATCAAAAGCCACAATAGACCTAAAGAACGGTGCCAGGAGAATTTCATCTGATTCCACCAGTTTCTCATATCAGACTTCCCCTCCTAATACTATGGGAAGCTCTTGCAGTGAGCTAATGCTGTAGCCTGTAATCCCCCGTGATCTTAGAACGTCTGTCCAATCTGTGCTGCTATTCGTTTCTGATGAATTTCCTAAATGAATGTGCGACGGAGTCATCCCTCTGCTGTCAGCCCAACGTAGTGCATCCAGTACAGGCTGACCACGTTGAGGACTAATTAGTACGAAGTATGAGCCTTTAGGGAACATACGGTAACCTTTTTCCAAACGGGAAATGAGTGGACCGTGCCCTTCGGCGTTAAGATCGATCAAATATTGAATCATTTTCTGACGCTCGGCAGCACCTTCAACAGGTGCAAATACCTTCGTGGTCTTATCCAAACAGCAAAGACCGATCCCAATTCGCTCTCGAATGCCGAATCCAAGTAGTGAGGCTGCGACGGAGACTGCGAGTTCAAATTGATTCGAATTCATATAAGCAGAAGCAGAGCCGTCCAGAACTAGAATGGTTTTGGGAATCGACTCATGCTCGAACTCTTTGGACTTCCACGAGCCTGTCTTTGCCGTTGCATTCCAATGAATACGTGTTAAGCGGTCGCCATATACATAGTCGCGTACACCGTTAATTTGGGTAGTCTCACGACGGGATTGAACTACAGAGGTCTGTGGCCCAGAAAGACGGGATTTTCTTTCATATAACTGCCAACGCGGAACATAGATTGCACGAGGCAACACCTGAAACTGTCCTTCAGCCAGAAAAGTACCTTTATGCTCGACAAGTCCGAAAATATCTTGGCTGATGATATCCGTATCTGAAAATGTGTAAGTGCCCCGTTCCAGTACTGGTGTCTGAAACCGCAGTTCCCCAAGTCCTCTGAGGCTGGGAATCAGACTTTCTTCAAATACCCATGATTCGCCATTATGCCGTTTCAGAACTTCCCTAACAACTACATAAGGTAAAGGCAAAATCCCTGGGATTGTGACCTTCAGACCTACACGAAGATACCCACCGGCAGAGAGCAAATCTCCCTTATCCTGTTCGGCATAAAAACTGCGAACACCCTTAGCCCGCCGAACGCCTCCCAAACCTCCAGCAATCAGATATGCAATAAGTACAGAGACCATAATAAACAACATAAATGCAGTTTTACCGCCCTGAAATAGTACATATAAGAGCGTAATACTCCAAATTACAAGGATGCTGGCGAATTTAGTAGGCTGAATGCGAGCTGCCATCGTAGACAAATAACGTCTCATATTATTGCCTCATCGTAACAGGCACATGAATACTCTGCAGTAGCTTTTGAAGCAGTGAATCTACGCTAACATTATCTAGGCGCGACTCTGGACGCAGCAATATACGATGACCCAAGGCAAATGGAGTAAGCACCTTTACGTCATCTGGAAGCACATAATCTCTTCCCTGTAAGAAAGCATAGGCTTTACAAGCCAGCATAAACGATAACGAAGCCCGCGGACTTGCACCGAGCAATACAAGCGGATGCTCTCTTGTCTGGCGCACAATATCTAACAAGTAATTCAGTACAGGATCACTCATATAAATCTCACGAATCTCCTCCTGAATACTAGCGATCTGCTCCATACTAGTGACAGCCGTAAGCCTGTCCACTGGTTGACCTTCTTGATGGCTCAGCAATAGATTTTTTTCGGTTGCTGCATCAGGATAACCAAGACTAATTCTTAGCATAAACCGATCCAACTGAGCTTCCGGCAACGTGTAGGTTCCCTCAAAATCTATCGGATTCTGGGTGGCGCACAACATAAATGGATGCGGCAGCGGATAGGTCTCCCCATCTACGGTTACATTTCGTTCCTCCATCACTTCCAGAAGGGCGGATTGTGTCTTCGTCGTGGCTCGGTTAATTTCATCAGCCAGCAGGATATTCGTCATCACTGGACCTGGGCGGAAATGAAACATCTCATCTCTTGGATGATACACAGATACACCGGTAATATCACTCGGAAGAATATCCGGATTACATTGTATCCGGCGATACTCTCCGGACATTGATCTGGAAAGTGCGCGAATAAGCTGGGTCTTTCCTGTTCCCGGCACATCCTCGATCAAAACATGACCACCGGCAAGCAGCGCTGTTAGCAGCAATTGTATTTCAAATGATTTTCCAAGTATGCAGGATTCTAGATTATTACGGACAGCATTCATGATGTGCATTGATTCTTGACGAACGGGCATATATGATCCTCCTAGGTCAGAATAAGCAGTAATATTTATATTTTACATGATTAGGGGACCCAAAGTACATTGTTGAAGCTTACGAAGTGTAAACAAACCAAAAACCCGCAGGACACAATGTCCCGCAGGTTCTAATCTAAAGCACTATAATCCCATTATCCTTTAGGCCGAACAACCAATGCAGCCAGGAAAGAGAACACAATCGCTGACGAAATCCCTGCGCTTGTGATATCAAAAATCCCTGTAACTACACCGATCCAGCCATCCCGTTCCAGCTCTGTCAATGCCCCATGGACCAAAGAGTTACCGAAGCTTGTGATTGGAATGGTTGCGCCCGCACCCGCAAATTTCACAAGTGGATCGTAGATGCCAAAAGCATCAGCAATCGCTCCGGCTACAACTAATGTACTCATCGTATGTGCAGGTGTCAGCTTCAATACATCAAACATCAGCTGGCCTATAACGCAAATGGCTCCTCCGATCAGAAAAGCCCATAAGTAAATCATCATTAAACTACACCTCCACTTTCTATAGCAACAGCATGAGCCACACACGGAATGCTCTCTCCCTGCTGGTATGACAATGGGGATAGTAAGGCTCCAGTTGCCACAATCAGCACCCGTTTTAGTTCACCTTTTTTAATACGCTTGAGTATATGACCATAAGTCACTACCGCGGAACACCCGCAACCACTTCCTCCGGCGATCACATACTTCTGTTTCTCCAAATCGTAGATAAGCAAACCGCAATCATCAAAGGTTGTTTGCTCCATTGGGATCCCTTCTTTAGCTAATAAGGTTTTCGCAATGGGCAAGCCTACAGAGGCAAGATCACCTGTAACAATTAAGTCATAATGCCCGGGGGATAGTCCAGTATCCCGAAAATGCGCAGTGATCGTATCCGCCGCCGCCGGTGCCATAGCAGTTCCCATATTAAAAGGATCTGTCAAACCGAGATCCATTATTCGTCCAAGGGTAGCCGAGACCACTACCGGATTGTTGCCAGTTCCATCATTCTGACCTACTACAGCACAGCCCGAGCCTGTGACCGTATATTGCGCCGTTGGCGGCTTCTGTGAACCGTATTCGGTAGGATAACGAAATTGCTTTTCTACCGTACAGTTATGGCTGGATGTTCCCGCGAGCACGTATTTGCTGCCTCCGGAATCAACGATCATAGAGGCAATTGCAAGGCTCTCCATGGAAGTGGAGCAAGCACCAAAAACTCCAAGATAAGGCACACCTAATTTTCTTGCCGCGAAGGAGCTGCTGATAATCTGGTTCATCAAATCTCCGCCAACAAAAAACTCCAGCTTCTCCTTATCCAAATTTGCATTAATCAGTGCCAGTAGGGAGGCTTTTTCGAAAAGAGCCCGCTCAGCCTTTTCCCATGTTTTTTCACCCATTTCCAAGGAATCAAATATAAAATCAAAATCTGACGTTAATGGACCCTCTCCCTCTTCAGGACCCACTACAGCAGAAGAGCCTAAAATAACGGGACGGCTCGTGAACTCCCAAGTCTGACTGCCAAGCTGTTTCATGTATGTGCACCTCCGCCTACGCCTAAAAAGAGATAGACGATACCAATTATGAAAGCAGCGACGGCACCAAATACGATGACTGAACCCGCCAGCTTGAACATATTGCCGCCTACACCGAGCACAAGTCCTTCCGCACGATGTTCAAGAGCTGCTGAGCACATACTGTTCGCAAAACCAGTAACCGGAACCGCAGTTCCTGCACCGGCCCATTGAGCCAGTTTGTCATACACGCCAAAGCTGGTCAGGATTACAGAGAGTAGAATCATCGTCGCTACAGTTGGACTTGCGGCTTCTTTGGAGGTCATATCGAATATTGCCATATAAGCCTCCTGAATCCCTTGTCCAATTACACAGATTAGGCCGCCAGCAAGAAATGCTCGCACACAGTTTTTGAATACGGGCCTAGCGGGTACAAAGGGCTTGGACAATTTCTCGTAATCTTGCGGGGTCAGGGTATCAAGCTTCAGCTTGACACCCGATTTTTTCGTTTTCGCCGGCATTGAGGGCACCTCCTGAAAGTTAGGCGAAGGGGGCTGACAAGCATAATAGTAGTACTCACTTTGAGCCCCTCAAGTTGTTTCTTCGCTTAGAAGTTTTCCTTATTGTTTGCCATACCCCGCTTCGTTATGTCCCTCCAATTCAGGAAAAATACAGTAACACAACTATCAGCAGCAAGAACAGCACAAGAATAAGCACTGCTTCCTTTTCCAGAGAGTTGTGGCGCCAGTAACGTCTGCGCGCTCCGCTAACCTTTAGGTTTCTTTTGGAGTATCCTCCCTGCACCCTTCTTTTGGGTACACTACCTGCTACCCTCATTTCCTTCGCATCCTTTCTAAAGCTCCTGCCACCAGAGCCCCTATTGCATTGTATTCGCGGAGCGTTCACCGGGTGTTCATTTGTCTCTTTAGCATGGACAAGTGAGCTCACAATGTTCATACTAAGTGGCAGGAAGAAATAACGTTGTCGTCCATTTTGGATGGCAACCGTTTCTCGTAGAACTATAAGGATAATGTATAACGCAAGGCTTATACGTCCTTATATTTTAATAAAGGAGTGATTTCTAATGAATCAAGAAACATTGGATCTATTCAAAACACTTACCGAATTCCCGGCAGCCCCGGGCTTTGAGCGCGAACTCCGCGCTTACGTCAAGGATGCTATGGCACCTTATACCGAAGAGTTCGTGCAGGATCGTCTCGGAAGTTTGTTCGGCGTATTGCGCGGTGAGGAAAACGGGCCAAAAATTATGGTCGCTGGACATTTTGACGAAGTGGGCTTTATGGTCACCGGAATTACTAACACCGGGATGATTCGTTTTCAACCGCTAGGTGGCTGGCTCGCTTCTGCTGTTGCTTCTCAGCGTCTCCAAATCATTACAGCAAAAGGGACTTTGACCGGTGTTGTTGGCAGCACGCCTATCCACCTACTAAGCGCTGAAGAACGCGGCAAGACAGGCGAAATTAGCAAAATGTATATTGATATCGGTGCAGACAGCCGAGAAGAGGCAGAAAGCTTTGGCGTCAAACCAGGTCAACAAGTACTGCCGATCTGTCCGTTCACCCCGCTTGCTAACCCTAAAAAAATCATGGCTAAAGCGTGGGATAACCGTTACGGCGTAGGTCTCGCTATTGAATTGGTTAAATCATTACATGGTAAAAAGCTGCCTAATACTGTTTATGCTGGTGCTACCGTCCAAGAGGAAGTCGGACTTCGTGGAGCACGTACAGCCGCTAATCTTCTGTCCCCAGACATCTTCTTCGGCTTGGATGCGAGCGCTGCTGCCGATATGACCGGGGATAGCCAAGCCTTTGGCCATTTGGGTAAAGGCGCTCTCCTGCGCATTTATGATCCTACGATGGTTACCCATCGCGGCTTAATCGAATATGTACAAGACACAGCGGATACTCACAAGATCAAATACCAGTATTTTGTCTCCCAAGGTGGAACAGATGCAGGTCAGGTTCATGTAAGTGGAATCGGCGTTCCTTCCGCAGTCATCGGAATATGCTCCCGCTACATTCATACTGCTTCATCAGTTATTCATAGCGATGACTACGAAGCTGCTAAAGAGCTGTTAGTTAAACTGGTAGAAGGCCTCGACCGCACTACACTGCAAACAATTATTGAGAACAGCTAAGTTCTTATTTTTAAAAGAGCAGCAATCCTTTTTGAAAGGATTGCTGCTCTTTTTTGGCTCGGGGCTTACAGACCTGTGTCACTTGCGCCCCAGTGGTGTTTACAAACCCCGATATTACTTTTAAAAACCAATTGCGCTTATGCTTATGCACCCCATTACCCGCTGATCCCGCCATTGATACAACGACGGACCCATGATGCTTACGAACCCACGTTGTTTATTGCTTGCGCTCTCAAGTTGCTTGCTTACGGCGATACGTTGTTTATTATTTACGCTCTCAAGTTACTTGCTTACGGCGACACGTTGTTTATAATTTACGCTCTCAAGTTGCTTCCGGACCCAGATGACGCTATTTGCTAATTTAGAGCCTTTGGAGTAAAGTTCCGGACCCCAGTGACACTATTCCAGAGAAATGGCCTCATAATCGGTGTCATTCATGCTAATAGCGACTCTGGTGTCCGATATTCCTCCAAAAGTGGCATAATTCTGCGTTTAAGATCATCTGTGTCCTATAGAGACTCCCCTTATCTCTTTTCATATAAAAAAAGCCCGCCTCAACGGCGAGCTCTTTAACTGTTATATCAACTCATATCCAGCGGCACTTTCCACGAAGGTATCGGGAAAGCCTCATCCAGCTTCCATCTTTCTTCTTCACTCAGCGTAATTAAACCTGCAGCAGCATTCTCAATTACATGCTCACGTGAAGAAGCTTTCGGAATCGTAATGATCTCCTCCTCGCGAATCGTCCAAGCTAACATAATTTGTAGTGGGGTTGCGTTATGAACACGGGCAATTTCCTGAACTGCCTCACTCTCGATAACCCCTTTGCGGAGCGCGCCCGCTTGTGCAAGCGGAGAGTACGCCATTACGGGCATGCGGTGACTTTTCTGCCATGGCAGCAATTCAGCTTCAATGCCTCTCGACCCTAAATGATACAGCACCTGATTCATAGCACAGTGAGTTCCCCCAGCTATACTAAGCAGCTCTTTCATATCGTCAACATCAAGGTTCGATACACCCCATCTTGCTATTTTACCTTGAGAGACCAGTTTCTCCATGCCTTCCACAGTCACTTCAAGCGGAATATCTCCCCGCCAGTGCAGTAAATAGAGATCCAGATGATCCGTATTCAGTCGTTGCAAGCTTTCTTCACAGCTGCGAATAAGATTCTCGTTGCCTGCATTATGTGGGTATACTTTGGATACCAGAAAAACGTCATCCCGAATTCCTTTAATAGCGTCACCTACTAAAAGCTCTGAGTTTCCTTCCCCATACATCTCCGCCGTATCTATCAAATCCATGCCTAATTCCACGCCTAATCTAAGAGCAGCAATTTCTTCCTCTCTACGGGAAGCATCATCACCCATATTCCAAGTTCCCTGTCCTATTCTAGGCACAGAGGTACCGTCTGGAAGCAGCATGCGGTTAGCTCGGTTCACTTTCACAATTTCAGCCAAATGCTCGATTGAATCCTTAGTCATTGTAAAAATCTCCTTACCGATAAATTGTATACTTACTTTATACGACCTTTATGACCCTTTCGAAACATCTGAATCGTGTCTAATTTATAACTTATCTTTCCTTTAGGAGAGAAAAAGCAACAAATTGATTGCTAACTACGCTATCAACTTCAGCCCCACTGCGGCTCCCAGTATCATAAAAATACAGATAACCCGCCGCCAGTCTTTGGCCTCCCCATATAAAAGCATCCCCAAAATCGCTCCACCGGATGCACCGATCCCCGTCCATACCGCATAAGCTGTACCCATAGGCAAACTTTTCATTGCAAATGATAGAAAAAGAAAACTTCCTCCAAAACCAAGGAAGAGCAGCAAAAACGACTGCAGATTCCGGTGTTTATTCAACCTGTTGATCATAGCCACTCCGAACATTTCAAACAATCCAGCAACAACCAAAAATGCCCATGCCATTTAAGACTCCCCCTTTATTTCAGTTTCTTTGATATCTTTGGTTTCGTTAGTTACCATTTTCAGACCTATAACTCCTGCCAGCAAAATAACCACTAGTACCAGCTTCATTAGCTTGAAGGGTTCACCGAATAAAACCATGTCCGCAATGACTGTTCCTGCCGTCCCCAACCCAACAAATACAGAATATACGGTACCCACCGGTAATTTACTGCTTGCTGAAATAATGACATAGAAACTTATTATTATGGCTACAACTGTGATCAGCCACTCCCACACGCTTGAAGCATGCTTTAAACCAATGACCCACATGACTTCGAAAATCGCAGCGCCAACTACCTTCAGCCACTCTGAATTTCTTTTCATTTCAAGCCCTCCTTCAATTCACCCTATCTTATGATTGCCCACGGACAAACAAATAAGCCCGGAAGGTCATCGCCAAATGGCGATACCTCCCGGGCTTTTATCCCTCCGTGTAGACACAAACTTAATGTTCGTGCGTTTTCCCTCGGACCAGACCAGCTGTGCACTCGCTGCGGAACCCTAGAAAACAAATAAATGATTAAGTTACATCGTATGGTAGCAAATCGGGCGTATAAAAGCAACCTTTTTTCTATTTCAAGCGTAATTAAATCACAGTATAAAATTCCATAAAATTATAAAATAGATATAAATTTTATTCGATTATCTAGGAAAAGAGGTTAATTCATGTTCCTTTCCAGACATTTTAACTGCGTCCCTCTAGTGGAAGGCATTTATTGCCTTGAAGCGAAGGAGCAAGGCGGAGCCATGAGCAATGCCGGTTTGATAGATATGGGTGATTACACATTAATCTTTGATACATTCAACACTCCACAAGCTGGCAAAGATCTTAGGGATGCCGCTCTGTATTATTTTAATAAACCTATCAAATACATCGTCAACAGCCATTGGCATGGAGACCATGTTAGAGGGAACCAATTCTTCTCGGATGAAGTAATCATATCCTCCAGTAGGACTAGAGAGCTCATGATAAAAAATCAACCAGACTGGCTTGCCCGAATGAAGAAACTGCTTCCTAATCTTGAAGAAGATCTTACGAAGCTTAATACATCTCTCGAGCTCGAACTGAACGATTCCAAACAACGAGAGCTCCTTTCGCAAATAAGTTATTTAAAAGAAATCAAAGAGTCTATACTAACGCTTGAAGTAACGCTTCCCCAACTAACTTATGACCGCAAAATGACCATACATGGCTCGGCTAGATCCGTTGAGCTCTTATCGGTGGGTGCTGCCCATACGGAATGCGATTCTATTCTATTTTCTCCTTCCGATTCTTTAGCTTTTGTTGGAGATATTGTCGCTGTTGATAATCATCCATTATTAGTAGACGGTAATCCCTTATCCTGGTTGGAGGCACTTACTTATGTCGAGCGCTTAGATGTGAATATAATTGTTCCCGGTCACGGGCCCGTTACTCAAAAACATTATCTACAGCAAATAAAACGGTATATAAATGATATAATCCATATTAGCGAATCATTGATACACGAAGACATGAATGTGAATGTGAACCATATAGAAATTCCTGAGCCTTATCTGGGCTGGAATTATGGGAGTATTTTTTACAGAAATCTTGAGTTTTTGACGAAAGCAGCTTATAACTAATTTTTGGAGTTGAAGGGAGAGGTTCGTTATGGTTTTTGGGATACTATTTGTAGGTGTCGCTGTATTTATTATTATACAAGCCGTTATACGGAATGGCTCGAGCTCGAACAGAAGTACCTTTGATAGAAATAGGCAAAATGATGCCGCCAACATGTCTTTTATGGCTGCCAGTCATCCGGATCTGCTGGATCCAAACCACTCTAACCACTCTAATCATTCTAACCACCACCATAATCACCACGGAGATCACTCGCATCACCATTCTGGACCTGACAGCGGGGGGCATAGCTGGGGTGGAGACGGCGGACATAGTGGCGGTGGAGACGGCGGTGGGTTTGGAGATGCTGGCGGGGGCGGTTGTGATTAATTGAAAAGAAACGAAAAGGACATCCCTGATCCTTCAGGAATGCCCTTTTTTTTAATACTCATTTATGATACTGAGAATTTTAGCTTGAGTTTGGCTTAATAACTTTTCGGCACCGTGCGGATGGATTGGTTCGCTCCAAGCGAAGCCATCTCCTTCGTATCTAGGGATAAGATGCATATGATAGTGAGTCAGGTCGTTAAACTTCCCGCCATTTTGGCAAATGCTGATGCCAGCAGGTTCAAACAAAACCTTCAGGACAACTGATAGCTTCTTTGAAGCGTCCATAATCGCATACGATGTTTCTGAATCGATATCTTCAAGATCCCAATAATGCTTTTTTAGGGAGTATTAAGAGATGTCCTTCGTTAAATGGAGCAATGTCGAGCACACAAGTTACAAATTCATTCTCGTATACTACGTTTACGTTAGCCTCAATCCCGTTAGCGATTCGACATCCCAAACAATCCATACAGGCACCACCACTCCATCCGAAGAAATTAAGAGCGTTCTAGCTTATCTTATTGATTAAATTGTAAACGGCTAAGCAGTACCTCACCATTAAAAATGAGATAAACATCGGTAGTTTCAGATTCCACGGACACTTCACCAGTAAGTGTGTTCCACTGCTGCAACACGCCACCCGACGGTACAGTAACAGATCCAACCAGCTTTCCTGCTGGGCTGCCCGTTCTGATCTCAAGGGTGCCACCTTTTGCAGAGGATACCAACGCTTCAAAAGCACCTGCCCCTTGCTCGAACAATACATCTTTAAAAGCGATCCAAGCGCCATCTTTTACCGGATGTATGGAAGCACCGCCTGCTTTGCACTCGTCCAGATATACGTCTTCGTAGTCATCGTAATTCTCTGCTTTGGTATTGATATACAGATTACGTGATGGAATAACGTCCCCCTGGACCGATAGTTGAGCGGATAATTGGATGTCAGCAGATGAACGACCGATCAGAACCATGTACTCTCCATTTTCCACGCAATATTGCTCACGGGTAACATCCCAGAATGCCAGCTCGGCAACCGGCAACGTAAACTCTAGGGTTTGCGATTGACCTGCGGCTAGGTTTACTTTTTCAAAACCCTTCAACTGTTTAATCGGACGTTTGACCCGGGAATTCAGAGCTTGCACATATAGCTGCACCACTTCGTCCCCATCAACAACGCCTGTATTCTCTACTTGAACAGAAATTTTCAGCGTCTCATTCGCTTGCAGCTCCTTAGCGCTTAGGCTTAGGTTGCTGTAGGAAATTTGCGCATAACTTAAGCCGTGTCCAAACGCATACAGTGGCTCTCCGTCAAAGTACATATATGTTCTTTTGCCTTTGATAATATCATAATCCATCAGCTCAGGCAGCTGTTCTACAGAACGGAACCAAGTCATGTTCAGCTTGCCGGAAGGACTGTAATCGCCGAAAAGAACTTCTGCCACCGCATTGCCCAGCTCTTGTCCACTGTGGGAGGTGTACAATACAGCTGGAATGTTCTCGTCAATCCAAGTGGAAGTAATCGGGTAACTGCCGACAATGACCACTACCGTATTCGGGTTCGCTTCATAGACAGCCTTGACCAGTTGCTCTTGCTCCTCTGGAAGCACAATATCCGGTCTGTCGATTTCTTCTTTTCCGTTAAGGAGTGGATGGTTGCCCACAAAAACCACAGCGATTTCAGCAGCCTTGGCAGCTTCTACTGCAGCCTCTATACCGTTAGTTACGATGTTCTTTTTGAAAAGACGTGCTTGCGCATTGGCATCCTGATCTGCCACCTGCAGCGTTCCATCTTCCGGATTCACCGAGATCATTTTATCATTCCAGGTCCGCAAAGATACCGTATCTTCGCTCTCCGGAACGATGTTAATCGATTCTTTTACAAACCAGCCGTAAATTTCATCAGCAGATGCTGTGAGAGTCTCTGCTTCGCTTAAAGTTACATACTGACCGCGACTTGTCGACTTCAGAGTATTGCTAGTCCAGCCCCAGGCTGTATGTTGGAACAATTCTCCGTGCGCTGCTATGTCATGCTGTACAGCCAGTCTTCCGTCCTCCCCTGTGATTCCAATGGCTTGGCCGTTTGCAGCTGAAGTAAGAATGATCTGATCTGCGCCACTCTCAAAGGTAACGTGTTTACCAGGCAGCTTTTTGCTAACCCCCTGCAGCGGAGTCACTCCATAAGGTAATGTGCCAGAATACCAGTCTCTAAAAGCTTCATCACCAAGTGGACCAATAATCGCCAATTTGCTCAGACTGCCTTTGTTCAATGGCAATGTGCCTTGATCATTCTTCAACAATACTATCGATTGTTTCGCTGCTTCCAAGGAGAGCGCGGTATGTTTTTTGCTAAGTATAACGGAATCGTCGATCGCTGCGTATGGGTTCCCTTCAGCTGGATCGAACTCTCCCAGACGGAAACGAACTCTGAAAGTGTTGGCAAGCGCACGATCCAAATCTTCCTCTGCTAAGAGGCCTTGGTCCAGTGCTTCATGAAGAACCTTGATTGTTTCTGCGGTTTCTTCTGTTACGCTGTCAATTCCATTTTTGATAGACTCAGCCATCGATTGTGCAAAAGATTCATAATACTTGTGATCCTTCACGATCCCAAAAAGATCGCCGGCATCGCTTACGATAAAGCCATCCATTTCCCATTCGCCTTTGACCACATCCATTACTGCCGGATGAAGAATAACAGGCACGCCATTCACCGAGTTATAAGCGGTCATCATGGACTGTGCGCCACCCTCTTGAAAAGCAGGCTTAAACGCTTCCAGATAATACTCCCGCATATTTCTCGGATCGATGCTCGCGGAGCAGTTCCCGCGTTCAATCTCATTATTGTTGCCGAGGAAATGCTTCAGTGTTGCTACCGCTTTCAAATAGACGGGGTGATCACCTTGGATTCCCTGCACAAGAGAGGTGCTGAGGCGGCCGGTCAACTCTGGATCTTCACCGTAAGCTTCCTCGGTTCTTCCCCAACGCGGGTCACGTTCCATATCCACCGTTGGCGCCCATAATGTTAGACCGTTCACCGTTGGATTCTTTTTATAAAAGGCTCTAGCTTCATCTCCGATGGCCGAACCAATCTCCTTCAGCAGCTCTGGATTCCAAGTACAAGCCAGTCCGCTCGGCTGAGGAAAAGAAGTCGCTTTTCCAAGCCAAGAAATCCCGTGCGCCGCTTCCGTACCATGCTTGTAGGCCCCAACACCCAAACGCTCTATCGCAGCTTGATACTGAGGCATCAGGCTTACTTTTTCATCAAGTGTTAGTCTGGAGATCAGATCCTGCACTCGCTCATTTAAAGGTAAATCAATCTGTTGAAATGGATATTTAGCTATATCTGTTCCCATCAAAATCGCTCCTTCGTTTCTTGTTGATAGCGGTTTCATTCATTCTCAAGGACAATCTTCGAAAAAAACACCCATACGTCCTATCCATCTAATCATAGAAGATTCCCCTCCTCCGCAACACCTTAACAATCTAAATAGAAATCAGGTCATAATTAGAGATTTGGGGGGATGATGTGAGTACGTGGTTTGCTCGTTATTCGCTCCACGCCCCAATCTGCGGGATTTATACCGTACATTCGCCCACTTCTCGCTCCACGCCCGCAATCTACGGGATTTATACCGTTCATTCGCCCACTTCTCGCTCCACGCCCGCAATCTACGGGATTTATACCGTTCATTTGCCCACTTCTCGCTCCACGCCCCCAATCTGCGGGATTTATACCGCACACTTGCTCGATTCCCACTCCACGCCCACAATCTGCGGGATTTATACCGTTCATTTACTCGATTCCCACTGCACGCTCACAATCTGCGGGATTTATACCGCACATTTACTCGATTCCCGCTGCACGCTCACAATCTGCGGGATTTTTACCGCACACTTGCTCGATTCCCACTCCACGCCCCCAATCTACGGGATTTATACCGTTCATTTGCCCTATTCTCGCTCCACGCCCGCAATCTACGGGATTTATACCGTTCATTTGCCCACTTCCCACTCCACGCCCGCAATCTACGGGATTTTTACCGCACATTTGCCCACTTCACGCTCCACGCCCCCAATCTACGGGATTTATACCGTTCATTTGCTCATTTCCCGCTGCACGCCCACAATCTGCGGGATTTATACCGCACACTTGCTCGATTCCCACTCTACGCCCGCAATCTACGGGATTTATACCGTTCATTTGCCCACTTCTCGCTCTATAGCTACAATCTACGGGATTTTTACCGTTCATTCGCCCACTTCCCGCTGCACGCCCACAATCTGCGGGATTTATACCGCACACTTGCTCGATTCCCACTCTACGCCCGCAATCTACGGGATTTATACCGTTCATTTGCCCACTTCCCACTCCACGCCCCCAATCTGCGGGATTTATACCGCACATTTACTCGATTCCCACTCTACGCCCGCAATCTACGGGATTTATACCGTTTATTCACCACAGCTGAATATCGTTAAGTGAATGTACAAATTCATAGCGACAAACCCTCCCACTCATCTGGGAAACTATCGGCTTAAACTTACCTTTCTCACAAAGTGACCTCATGCATTTTCTAACTGTACGCAGATCAATGCCAAGCTCTCTCACCAAATCAACAGGCCGAATGTCCCCGCTCGAACGCACCGCAATTTGCAGAATATCACGCTCCAGTCGACTAAACGCCTCCTTCTCTACTGTCCTCAAAGCGAGGTACGGCATCAGTAATGATCTCAACAAAAAAATAGTATTTTCGGGATTCGCTTCCAGATCATCATATGTTATCGCCACTACCCGATAACCCGCAATTTGTAGATAAGTCTCTCGATTCAATTCCTGCCGATAACGCGTCCGATCTGTGTTTTGCACATGTGGGCCGTAGCCTTTTACCTCAAAAGCAAACTTAACCTGCCCAGGCTTCCACGCAAAATCAACAAAATAAGGCCATCCCCGCCAATCCAACACTTCATATTCAGGATGAAGATCATTAAAATGACCCATCATTGGCCACCAAACCTTCTCCGCAAACATTCGCTCACCATGCCCATGTCCCCGCTCCAATCTCCCCCGTCTTTCTCCCGTTCTTCGACTAATATGATCTTCCACCCACTTACGATGTTCTTCCGTAAACCCCATAACATTCCCCTCCTCCTTGGCATAAAAAAATCCCGCACCCAATTATGGATGCGGGACGTACTTCGTCCTATTAATCAAAAGTATAGTATTCGCCTTCTTATGCTGTCAATGACACTCTACATTCAACCTTAGCACTCGAGCTAAATATACGGTTCTATTAAAAAACTCAAATTGGTTAAAGTATCTTGCATAAAAATAAGTTCAGTTAGAGTTAGCTCATTAGAGTAAGCTCATTTTAGAGTCAGATCACTAAAGTTAGTTCAGCTAGAGTAGCTCACTACAGTAAGTTCAGTTAGAGTTAGCTCATTACAGTAAGTTCAGTTAGAGTTAGCTCATTACAGTAAGTTCATTTAGAGTCAGATCACTAAAGTTAGTCCATCTAGAGTTAGATCACTACAGCAAGTCCAGTTAGAGTCAGATCACTAAAGTTAGTCCAGCTAGAGTAGATCATTACAGTTCAATTAGAATTAGCTCAGCAAGAGCAATCTCGGTTAAGTAACATTTGAGTTAGACAACTAGATTTAGCTCAATATAGTAGGTTTTGCAAAGTAGGTTCAGTTAAAGTAATCTCAGTTTGACTAAGTTCCGCTAGAATAATATTATTCGTCCTACCTTTTTGAAATTGCCCAAAACCGTCTCCCATTCTCCACTATTCACTGGTTATCGACCTGTGATTTTTATATTTAATTGTATTTCATGTAGGCCTGTTGATTAACCAATAAAAGGTAGAAAAAAGGCCGCTCATTCGGTAAAGTGTTTGTACCCCTACAAACATCCGAAACGAGGCGACCTCATGAGAAAGTCTACTTCATTATCAAATATTCTGCAATTGGTGATTCCCGAGGAAAAGATACTCCATCTTCTTAAAGAGCTGAAGTATATTGATGTGGCAAGAAAGTTTACGGTATATGATTTGTTTCTATTTTTGGGCGAAGCTGCCTTCCAGCAGTGGGATGGATACCGGGACGGAGAACAGCGGATGGCCCTTTGTGGGCAACGTTCTGTAGATCATTCTACTCTCTCCAAAAAAGCCAAAGACGTTCCTTTTGAATTATTCAAGCGTTTGCTGGATCTCATGATTGGGTTGTGTAATCGAAAGACTCGGCGTGTACTTGGTATTCCAAAAGAGTTGCTGGTCGTTGATTCTACCACAATTACGGTAGGTTTGGGACGACTGCCTTGGGCTCCACACAAAGGTCAAAAAGCGGGTGTTAAGCTACACGTAGGGATCGTTGGAGACCACGGCGAATTGCACAGAGTCACCGAAACGACGGGATATGAACCTGATTTGAAGAGTTGCCCAGACTTATTGGACTGGAGATATATTTTGGTAGCAGACCGAGCGTATGGCAAGCATAAGGGATTTGACAACTATCAAGAGCAAGAAAATCGGCAATATTTTGTAATTCGCCTTCGTGACAATACGACCTTCCAGAATCCGATCCCAAGAGAACGAAAAAGCCCTTTTACGGGAACGATTGAACAGGATCTGACCTGCCAATTAGGTAAGACAAAGGCGCTCACTCAGAACAGGTTTCGGGTGGTGATCCTAAAAGATCCGAAAGACAATCCCGTCATTCTCGCTACAAATCTGCATTGGCATTCAGCCGAACGAATCGCAGATATCTACAAGAAACGGTGGCAGATTGAGGTCTTTTTTCGTTGGATCAAGCAACATCTCAACATTCCGAAATTATTTGGAACAACGCCAAATGCAGTGTATGGACAGTTGTACACGGCGTTACTCATTTATGTTTTGCTTAAATTCCTGTTTGAGCAAGGAAATACAGTTGTGCATGGAAGCGCTAAATTGACATTCGCCGACTTTGATCGGTTATTTACTTTACAAACTTTACCACCGGAGTGGAGGATTTATTTAGCTAATGCAGTGTTTTTTCCTGCCATAATTTAGCTAATCAACAGGCCTGTATTTCATGCAACTATTTAACCCTTATCCCCCTAAAAGTCCATTTAGTTGTACTTTCTACAACTAAAAAGGGAAACATTAGGTAGTTAAGCGTAAATGATCAAATTTAGATGTACAAAGTGCAGTTAACTGTTACTTTTGCTAAAACTACTGAAGTTTAACTGCACAAAATACAATTAAAACTGAGTTCGAGATGAGGCTGGCTGGATCGCGACTTAGTTACATTGACTTAGCGGCTTAGCTACAACATCGCGACTTAGTTACATTGACTTAGCGGCTTAGCTACAACATCGCGACTTAGTTATATTGACTTAGCGGCTTAGCTACAACATCGCGACTTAGTTATATTGACCTAGCCACCTAGCTACAACATCGCGACTTAGTTATATTGACTTAGCTGCTTAGCTACAACATTGCGACTTAGCTACATTGACCTAGCCACCTAGCTACAACATCGCGACTTAGCTACATTGACCGAGCCACCTAGCTACAACATCGCGGCTTAGCAACATTAATATATCGACGGGAAATCAATGACCCTAAATCCATTATCCTTCACAACAACCTTTCACAGGAATGTCGGAGAGCGTTCTTTTGTTCCCTAACAAATCACCGTTTACCGCATATAGCTTACGAAATCCCTGCTTATAAAGAATTCTCGCAGCTTTATTTCTTTTATAGTAGCTATCAGCAAGAATTAGAACCGAATCTTCCAGAGATAGACAGTGCTGCCAGACATAAGGTAACCGCCCCAGCGAAATATTTATCGAACCACGGATACTGTCCTTCTGGTAATCAACGGCATCCCTGACGTCGAGCATTTTCATATCCAGTGATTGATCCGCTAATTCACGAACCTCACGGACTTCTATATAAGTAAGTGAACGAACAGGCCAAGCGTAACGCAAAAACCTCACAATACTAAAGACTATTAAGATACTCAGTAGAATCCGTACCATCATGCTCATGCCATTACTCCCGTACCAAAAAATCATCCGTCCAAGCGCCTAATCCACCCGTCATGTTCACAACGTTATACCCCTTTTCACTCAGTAGCTCACAAGCCAGTCCACTACGGCCACCACTTAAGCACATCACAATTATCTCGCCATAAGAATCCAGTTCATCTGTGCGCATCAATAGCTGTCCAAGCGGAATATGTTTAGCACCCATTACATGTCCCTCCACCCATTCGGCTGGTTCGCGTATATCCAACATAGTAAGAGTCTCGCCATTCTTCAAGCGTTCCGCCACTTGCTGTGGGGTAATTTCCTTTGAAATTTTAAAAGACATTGAGCATCTCTCCTTCACCTTTATAAAAATAACTTGATTTTCATATCACTATATCATAATATTACGATATAAGGATATTGTAAAGCGAGGTGTTCGTTACCATGGACAAAAATTTTAAAGCTTATAACCAAACCGCCGAAACCTTAAAGGCTATAGCTCATCCCGTGCGCTTGTGCATCATTAAAGGACTTCTGGAAAAGGGCAGCTGCAACGTGAGCTTCATGCAGGACTGCCTCGATCTTCCACAATCTACGGTGTCCCAGCATTTACAGAAGCTTAGATCATTAGGCATCGTTGAAACCGAACGTAATGGGCTGGAGATTAACTATTCTGTTAAAGACGAAAAAATTAAACATCTGATTCAGTTATTTTTAGGGGAGGAATAAGTCATCATGAGTAAAAAAGTATTGATTGTTGGTGGAGTTGCAGGAGGCGCGTCAGCAGCCGCTCGACTTCGGAGATTAGATGAAGATGCCCATATTGTAATGTTTGAGCGTGATCCGTACATTTCTTTTGCCAATTGCGGACTTCCTTATTATATCGGTGGGTCCATTCAGGACCGCTCCAAGCTGCTGGTGCAGACGCCGGAGGCGATGCATAAACGTTTTAACATCGATGTTCGGATTCAAAGTGAAGTAGTGGCTATCGACCCTGTGAACAAAAAAGTGCGAGTAGAAAGTATAGAAAAAGGCTCCTATGAAGAGAGCTATGATGCGCTTATTTTATCGCCAGGTGCTAAACCGATTCGTCCGAATCTGCCCGGTATCGAGAGTTCCCAAATACACATGTTGCGTAACATTCCCGACACTGACAAAGTCAAAGCTAAAGTCGCTGCGGAAGGCACACGTTCGGCCGTGGTGATCGGTGGTGGATTTATCGGTGTGGAAATGGCTGAGAATCTTAGAGAAGCTGGTCTGGAAGTTTCCTTAATTGAAGCAGGACCACAAATATTAGCTCCATTCGATACTGAAATGTCTTCTATTTTGGCAAAAGAACTTGACGAGCATGGTGTTAATCTTATTTTTTCCGATATGGTCCAAGGGTTTGCTGAGGTGGGAGAACAAATACAGGTGCAATTAGCAAGTGGCACTGTACTGCAAAGTGATATGGTTCTGCTGGCTATCGGCGTTTCTCCGGATACCTCTTTTCTGAAGGACAGTGGCTTAGAATTCGGTCCCCGCGGCCATATTTTAGTCAATGAGCGGATGGAGACCAATCTGGATCAAGTGTACGCTGTAGGTGACGCGGTTGAGGTGGTTGATTTCGTAAACGGAACAAAAACCGCCATTCCACTAGCTGGCCCTGCCAATAAGCAAGGGCGGATTGCTGCGGACAACGTCAGTGGTCTCGGCACAACTTACAAAGGATCACAAGGGACTTCTATTATTAAGGTTTTTGGAGTCACAGGTGCTTCTACCGGAAATAACGAAAAAACACTACAACGTCTGGGTCTGCCGTATCACGTGATTTATATACATCCAAGCTCACACGCAACCTATTATCCGGGGGCAACTCCGATATCTATGAAGCTGATTTTTGATCCAAAAGGTACGGTGCTAGGAGCACAAGCTGTAGGTTACAGTGGTGTAGACAAACGTATCGACGATATCGCTACAGTTATTCGTTTTAGAGGTTCGGTCACTGATTTGACGGAGTTGGAGCTATCTTATGCCCCTCCTTATTCTTCCGCTAAAGATCCGGTGAACATGGCTGGCTTTGCCGCTGAAAATATTTTGCAAGGTTTGACTACGGTATTCGTCCCTAAGGATTTAGAGAGTCGTGACAAAAACAATACCATTTTAGTTGACGTACGTTCGGAAATTGAACATGCTAATGGTCATATTGAAGGGTCCATTAACATCCCTGTGGATGATCTGCGGGGTCGGCTAAGCGAGCTTGACTCTAGTAAAGAAATTTGGGTGTATTGCCAAGTTGGACTCAGAGGCTACACCTCTTCCCGGATTTTACAGCAAAAAGGTTATCGTGTGAAGAATCTGACCGGCGGTTATAAAACCTATCAGATGAGCCAATTTACGCCTAAAAAAAAAGATAACTTGACGCCAAACGTTGATACACCAGCAGCCCGTAAAGAAATCGCAGCAACGGGAGTAATGACGGATCCAGGGACTGGGACTGGGACTGGGACTGGGACTGGGACTGGGACTGGGACTGGAACTGCGACTGGCACTGGCACTGGAACTGGAACTGGAACTGGGACAGTTACACCCACTGTTAACGCTGCAGCTTTCACAGCATCTGATTCCGTGCTTGATGCCTGCGGACTGTGCTGCCCAGGACCGCTGATCCAAGTTAAAATGAGCATGGACCCGCTCTTGGACGGGCAAGTCCTGAAGGTCACTGCTTCCGATCCCGGATTTTATGAGGATATCAAGGCTTGGGCTCGTATGTCCAACAATACACTTTTGCAGCTCACAAAGCTGCCTACTGGCATGATCGAAGCTTATCTGCGCAAAGGAGTTATCGAGACTTCAGCATCAGCACCAACCGGAGCAGGCGCACAAGTAATTCAAACTAGCAACGCAAGCACAATGGTTGTTTTTAGCGGGGATTTGGATAAAGCGATCGCTTCCTTCATCATTGCCAACGGAGCAGCATCCAGCGGCAAAAAAGTCACAATGTTCTTTACCTTCTGGGGCCTCAATATTATCCGCAAGGATGAGAAGGTGCCTGTGAACAAAAACTTCATCGGTAAAATGTTTGGTGCCATGATGCCACGCGGCAGCCGGAAGCTGACGCTTTCAAATATGAACATGATGGGCATGGGCTCGAAGATGATCCGCTCTCTAATGAAGAGCAAAAATATCTCTTCCTTGGAGGAATTGATTCAGATGGCTATCGACCAAGGTGTGGAAATCGTCGCCTGCCAAATGTCCATGGATCTTATGGGCATCACTCGTGAAGAACTGATTGACGGTGTCGGAATCGGCGGCGTTGGTTATTACCTCGGCCAAGCCGATCAGTCGGGTCATAATCTATTTATCTAAATACCTTAACACCGCAAAGAGACTCCTCTATTAAAATAGAAGAGTCTCTTTCCTATATAAAAATAAACTCACGAGAACCGGTGACAAAGATTTGAAAAACCAAAATGCAGAAATTGGCTGGATCTGGATACAGAATCTAAAACCTGCTATCCTATTTAATAGGCATTCATCCGAACAACGACCTATTTTAGGTAAAAAAAGGAGATTAAATGAATAACCCGATACATATTCTTGTTGCTGAGGACGACAGCGACATCAACCGATTGCTGTGCAACATTATCAAGAAAGGCGGCTACATTCCCCAACCTGCTTACTCGGGAACGGAGGCACTTCTCTATCTGGAGCAACGCCAATGGAGCATGCTGCTACTGGATCTGATGCTGCCTGGCATGTCGGGTGAGGAACTACTTGAGAGGATTGCCGGGCGGGACGATATGTCGGTAATTATCATTTCTGCCAAGGGTGAGCCCCAGACCAAGGTGTCTGCTCTGCGGGCGGGGGCGGATGATTTCATTACGAAACCCTTCGACGTTGAGGAAGTCTCTGCAAGGATCGATTCTCATCTACGTTTGTATTCGCGGATTACGCAATCGGCTTTGCCTAACCTGCTCCAGCATCAGGGTCTTGTACTTCATCGAGATGCAATGTCGGTTACGGCAAATGGTGCGGAACTGACGCTCACAGCTCTAGAGTTTGAGATTCTCTCATTACTTTTGTCAGCCCCCAAAAAGGTGTTTACGAAAGCGAATTTGTATGAAAGAGTCTGGCACGAGCCATATTACGGGGACGACAATACAGTCAATGTCCATATGAGCAATTTGCGCAGCAAGCTAATCAAGGCCGCGCCAGGAAGCGAATTTATCGAGACGGTATGGGGTATAGGTTATCGGCTCAAGCCTTAAGACATTCTTAAGATTTGGCTTTAGCTCTTCTTATGTTTCCAATTCTATACTTGGTCTATCACGAAAAGGAGGCCAAGACGAGATGTACGAGTATGTATTAAAAACAAATCAGCTATCCAAAAAGTTCAAGGGCCATACAGCGCTGGACAAAGTCAATTTGTCAATCCGTAAAGGCTCTATTTATGGTTTTATTGGGCAAAACGGAGCCGGAAAATCAACATTAATCCGGATTGTGACCGGACTTGCTTTTCCGACTCAGGGGACAATCGAGCTGTTCGGAGCCAGTGAAGAGCAGGCCTTAATCCAGGCTCGTAAGCGAATCGGCTCGATTATCGAGAGCCCCGCTTTGTTCCCCCATATGACTGCGAGCGAAAATTTAGAAGCAAACCGGATTCTACGTGGTATTCCCGGCAAAGATTGTGTTCCTAGAATGCTAGAGCAAGTTGGACTGCAGGGCGCCGGCAAGAAGAAAGCCAAAAATTTTTCACTTGGAATGAAGCAGCGGTTAGGTCTTGCCATCGCCTTACTGGGAGATCCGGAATTTCTGATTCTGGACGAGCCGACCAATGGGTTGGATCCGATGGGTGTCGTCGAAATGCGCGAACTGCTCAAGCGACTAAACCGTGAGCTAGGCATTACGATAATGATCTCAAGTCATATTCTAAGTGAGCTGCATTTAATGGCAAGTCATTATGGCATTATTCATCGCGGTCAGTTGCTTGAACAACTCACTGCGGAGGAATTAAACGAGAAATGTCAGCAGTATTTATTTATCAAAGTGGATGATCCGGGCAAGGCAACAGCCGTCATTCAGAACGAGCTGGGTACGACCGATTTTGAAGTGATGCAGGATGGAACCATCAAGTTGTATAGCCGTATTGGGCAGCCAGGCAAAGTATCAACAGCGTTATTCAATGCCGGCCTCGAGATTGAGAAGTTTATGCCTATGGGTGAAGACTTGGAGAGTTATTTTACGAAGCGAATTGGAGGGAATCCAAATGTATAATCTGATCAGAGTGGAGTTTTTCAAGCTCCGAAAGAATAGATCATTTTGGACTTTTCTATTGGCACTTTCCGTCCTCTCGCTTGCGTACCCTTTGCTATATTATTTTGATCATCGCTCCAATGGGGAACCTCAGATCACCGGCGCTGAATTTCTGACTACCTTCATTTCAAGCAATGCCTACATTATTAAATTCGGCGTAGCCATTCTGGCTGGATTCTTTATCTCTAACGAATATTCCACAGGGGTCATGAAGACGATCGCATCTTCGGGCAACACCAGAGGCCGGCTGTTCGCAGCAAAACTAATCGTATTTGCAGTTGGAGCCATGGCGATTTCGCTCGTCTTTCCTATTCTCAGCACAGTGGAAGTCACGCTGCTTTCGGGCTTCGGTCATCTGCCGGAAGGAAGCACTACACTTTTCATACCACGAGCCCTCGGGCTAACGTTATTGTACACGGCTGGTTATGCAGCCATCGGGGCGCTGTTCACCGTAATCCTAACCGACAGCGGCAAAACTATCGGCTTCTCAATGATTTTCTTCCTTATGATCGATACGGTTTTGGCTAGTATAGGTTCGAAGATCTCTTTCTTTAGTAATTTGTACGATTATTCCATCTTCAAACGGGTGAGCGATATCGGTAAGCTCAGTATCGACAGCGGAGATTGGCCAGCGCTTTTACTTGTACCGTTGTTGACAATAGCCGTTTCCGGGGTACTCGGTATTCTCGTATTCCACCGAAAAGAAATCAAATAACAAATAGGAGGTGCAGGAGAGTGTTTCTTATTCTGACAATCATATTGTTTGCGGCAGGAGCTCTCCTGCTTTTCCGTTTGTTGATGCTAAGGCGAGAGCTAGGGCGGATAACAGGGCAATTGCATACCTACAATGAGCGAGCAACCGGTAAAAAAATTGATGTGGCTCTATTCGACCAGAAGCTTGAGGCGCTTGCGGGACAAATCAATCGTCAATCTGATTTAATCGTCGAAGCGGATGCCCAGCGAAAACGTGTCGAACAAGAATTCCGTCAGGCTGTTGCAAATATTTCACATGATATCCGTACACCCCTCACCTCCATCTTTGGTTATATTCAACTGTTGGAGGATGATTCTATTACCCCTGGTGAAAAGCTTGAATATGTTGCCATCGTTAAAAATCGGACGAAACGGCTGCAGGCGCTGCTGAATGATTTTTTTGAGCTTTCCTTGATCGAATCGCTAGATTATCCTCTACATTCCGAAAAGCTTGGGATGACGGCCCTACTCTCAGAAATTCTGGTCGGATTTTACGATTCCTTCAACGAACGCAATATTACACCGGATATACGGCTACCTGAGGAAAATGTATCCATATACGCAGATGAATCTGCTGTGCGGAGAGTTGTCGAGAATTTACTTGTCAATACGGTCAAACACGCGACCGGGTATGTGGAAATCCGTTTCGAACGACAGCAGGAAACAGCTGACTTAACGATAGTAAATGATGCGAAGGAACTAGCCGGAAGCGATGTTAACCTCTTATTTGACCGATTCTATACCGCAGACCGTACCCGATCTTCTCAAGCCTCCGGGCTGGGTCTCTCCATCGCCAAAAGTCTAATGAATAAAATGGGTGGCACGCTGACAGCCGAACTGGAGGGTGAGCAGCTGAGAATGACCTGCCGTTGGAAACTAGGTGATGCCGGCATTAGCTTGGCTACTTAATTCATTTTATAGTTGGTCTAGACTAACCATTGTTCTAAGCCGTTTATGGAAGGTAGCCCAACAAAACTTTATCGAGAAATTATTCAATAAAATGGTCTCTGAATTTACGAAGCAACCTCCCGGCTATGAATTCTATCTGAACAAAAAAATCTTTGAAATTGTTGACTATCTCAACCGTTATTACGACCAACATCATTCCATACGCGATATTGCCAACAGATTCTATATCAGTCCTTCCTACTTCTGCAAAACTTTTCGTGATAGTACAGGCTTCACCTTTACAGAATATTTGAATAATGTGCGGATAAAGGAAGCTCGTGCCTTGTTAATTAATACTGCCTTTAAAGTAGCCAAGATAGCTGAAAATGTTGGATTTGATAATATGACTCACTTTGGTCGGGTATTTAAGGAAATCACCGGGCTTTCTCCATTAAAATACCGCCGGACTTATAAGATAGAGAGTCCTTGATATCTACGCAATAGGAGCAGCTGCAATCATTTTTATTACAATATCTAAACCAAAAAGACTCCTCTATTTATATAGAAGAGTCTTTTTGCGTTGCGGCAGGCTAACGGATTATGTTTAAAATCTAACTCAGCAAGTTTAGGCTTGCTTCTTCAAGCGAGGGTATAAGAAATTTATGATCGATTGGCGATGACATCACGATTAGAATCGTGTAAGTTCCGTATTTGTCACATTGATTTCCGAACTCCTCGAGGGCTCGTGTAGAGTCGGTTACTACCTTCAATAAGTAGTTGTGTTCCCCGCTTATACGGTAACATTCGACGACATCAGGACTTGAGCGGCAGAAATCAAGGAATGCATTACAATCCCTAGAATGAAATAACATGTAGGCAGCAGCATGTTTCCCAATCTTTTCAGGAGAAATTATGGTGCGATATTCGCTGATGATGCCTTTTTCCTCCATACGCCTAACTCTCTCCGTAACCGCAGGTTGCGATAAGCCGACACATTTCCCCAGCTCTGTCATAGAAATTCTTGCTTGATTTTGAAGATGGAAAAGAATTTGCTTATCAACATGGTCCATCAAAATCGCCTCCTTTAAATTTAAGGTTTCCTATATTAACTAGCTTGTAATTAACCGTTATAAGGCTAATTTAACTTAGTTGCCTTATGTAATCAAGATAACTCGTTATATATAATAACCCTACAATAGTAAAGTGTTCTTGGCTTTAACTATTCCGAAGGGATGAAGACCGTTGAGTATATTGGTTTCAAACAAAATAAATACAGAATGTTTATCAGATCGCATCGATAGAGTAATCGATCGAACCCTCGCTGACAAGCGCTTGGTCGGTGCTGTCATTAAAGTGGCGATAGATGGGGAACTGGTTTATAGCCGCGCTGCCGGTTTTGCCGACCGCGAGATAGGCCGACTTATGCGAGAAGATGCCTTATTCCGGCTAGCTTCAGTTACTAAACCTATCGTTTCAACGGCAGCCCTAGTATTAGTTGCGCAAGGTCGCCTCCAACTGGACGACCGCGTTGATCGTTGGCTCCCAGAGTTTCGGCCGCGTTTGCAGAATGGTGAGTTCGCTTCCTTGACAATTCGTCATTTGATGACACACACCGCAGGCCTGTCTTACCGATTTTTCCAAGAAGAGAAGGGTTCCTATCTGTCAGCAGGGGTATCAGATGGTATGGATCAGTCCGGCATCACGTTGGAAGAGAACCTGCGTCGTCTCGCCTCTGTCCCCCTCCTTTATACGCCAGGTACCGAGTGGAAATATTCCATCGCGACAGATGTGCTAGGAGCAGTAATTGCAAAGGTCACAGAAACACCGCTCAATGAGGCTGTACATTCACTCGTGACCAAGCCGCTTGGCATGAACGACACGGGTTTTATTGCAGTTGACCGAGAACGGCTGGCCACTTCCTATGCCAATGATACTCCAGAGCCACGACCCTTACTTGATCCCGACAGTATTGCCTTTGTGGAGGGAACGGCCGGGTTCCTGCTTGCTCCTAGCCGAGCACTTGACACTACTGCCTATCCTTCTGGAGGAGCTGGCATGGTTGGCAGCGCCGGAGATTTTTTGCAACTGCTGGAAACATTACGTAAGGGCGGAGCGCCGCTGCTACCGGAGTCACTGGTTCACGATTTGACGACCAACCAGATCGGTGATCTGCCCATGGCCTTCTGGCCAGGACGAGGCTTTGGCCTAGGCATTACGGTACTAAAGGATCCTGTCGCCGCAGACACTCCGGAATCCCCGGGTAGTTGGCGCATGGGGGGTACTTATGGTCATTCGTGGTTCGTAGATCCCAAGCAACGCCTCAGTGTCGTCGCTTTCACTAATACTGCATTGGAAGGCATGTCGGGTCAGTTTACTATTGACCTTTGTGATGCCATTTATGATAGACGTAATAAATAGAGCAAAATTACACAAGGTTCCTGGGTCCGGAATGAACCGGCCTAGGCTCTCTGTCTAATAGACCTATTCGTCGTGTATATCATTGAGTTTGCTAAAATTATATAAGAGAGGGGCTTCTCTATGAGCCAAAACACATCTTCTGCCACACAAAGTGCCTCCAGTACTCCCTCTTCTGAACGTCTGCCATGGGCTGGATTACTCGCCTTAGCTATGACTGGGTTTATCTGTATTCTTACCGAAACGATTCCTGCAGGCTTGTTACTCCAAATAGGTGAGGGGCTTGGAGTCTCCGAGGCCCTTGCCGGTCAGCTTGTCTCTTTGTATGCTCTTGGTTCCCTGTTGGCCGCAATTCCCTTAACAACTGTGACGCGTGGATGGCGGCGGCGACCACTGCTACTAATGTGCATTCTTGGTTTTCTCATATTCAACACCGTCACCACTTTTTCTTCCAATTATATACTTACGCTGACAGCTCGGTTCTTCGCAGGCGTATCCGCTGGAGTCTTATGGGGGATGATAGCAGGTTACGCCCGGCGTATGGTGCCGGAGTCACTCAAGGGAAGAGCAATGGCGGTAGCGATGGTTGGCACACCTCTCGCTCTGGCACTCGGTGTCCCTGCTGGAACACTTCTTGGCACCCTTGTAGGCTGGCGCTCTATCTTCGGGATCATGTCGCTATTAGCTCTCATGCTGACCGCTTGGGTATTTTGGAAGCTACCAGACTATCCAGGAGAAGCCTCTGATAAGCGGCTCCCTCTCTACAAGGTTTTCGTTATTCCGGGGGTACGGCCGGTATTGTTTGTCGTTCTGGCATGGGTACTAGCACACAACATCTTGTACACCTACATTGCTCCCTATCTTAATCAGGCCGGTTTAACCCAGCGAGTTGATTTGGTACTGCTTATTTTTGGCATTACAGCGCTTGTTGGCATCTGGGTCATCGGTATTTTCATCGACCGCAAACTGCGTCCATTGGTTCTGATCAGCCTAGCTGCTTTTGCCTTGTCATCCATTGTACTAGGCATTAGTAGCAGCCAGCCCATAGTGATCTATTTAGTGGTTGGTGTATGGGGATTGACGTTCGGAGGAGCGGCTACTTTGCTCCAGACAGCCGTTGCCGAAACCGCTGGCGAAAGTGCAGATGTGGCCCAATCGATGTTGGTGACGGCATGGAACCTAGCTATTGGCGGTGGCGGAGTGATAGGCGGAATTCTTATTGAAACACTTGGTGTCCGCTCCTTCCCGTGGGTAATATTTATATTATTGATTCTTGCACTGCTAGTAGCGTGGCGCGCTAAAGATTACGGATTTCCTGCAAGGAAATGTTAAGGCGCACCTATCGAGTTTAAGGGTAACGGTATCCAAACAAGAAATTTACACAAATAAGGCCAGTGAGCATATTAGATAGGACTAATATGTGCCACTGGCTTACTTATATTAGTTTTTTATAAAATCAACTCTTAATAATTTTTTGCAGATCCTTGCCGAATTAAAGATCAGTGATTGCTGCAAGAACAGTATTGTTGAAGTAATCAACATACATATTTTTAAATGGCTTCTGGTGATCCAGCTCTACGGATAAATGAACCGTCACTGTCTGATAAATCGGATCCACGCAGAGGAAAGGACCTGCCGCCCCCCAGTGTGAATAGGCATCTGGAGAGAGCAGATCTCCGCCGTCACGCTTCGTGCCATTAATCGCCCATCCGTACCCCCAGTACGCTTCAGGGAAAACTTCGTCTCTATATTGTGAGGATACGCCCGGAATTTGATTGCGGGTCATTTCTTTTACTGTTACCGGACTAAGCAATCGTACTCCGTTATAAATTCCGCCGTTAAGGAACATCTGGCCAAAAACAGCCATATCCATAGCCGTTGAGTAAGCGCCTCCCCCCGCAGATACAGAATTCAAATTGTATTCGCTGTCTACCCATTCCGCGCATGCTGCCTCAGGGGCACGTCTAACTACTTTGTTCCGCACTTCCATTGGCACACGATAATATGTATTTTCCATTCCAAGCGGTTTAAAAATGCTTTCCTTTACGAATACATCATAAGCTTGTCCACTAACACGCCGTATAATTTCACCCAACAGCTCATAACCATATCCACAATAAGACATCACAGTACCTGGCTCGTGGCTAAGTGGTGCATCATAACCTCCATCAACCTCAATTCCAGAAGTATGTGTCAACAAATGATGTACGCATACCTTTGTTTTGTTCTCTCCTGTAAATTCGGGGATGTAATCAGAAACCGGCCTGTTTAGGCCCACTTTCCCTTGTTCCACTAACATCATAATAGCGGTTGCAGTAAATAGTTTTGTGATGGAACAGAGTGGAAATATAGCATCCACTGTTAAATCTGCTGCGTCTGCTTCAGGTCCGAATTTCCCATTCGCTTGATGGACCAGCAGCGTCCCCTTTCTTGCAGCAACAATAACTTGCGCAGGTGTGATATTGTCTTCAACCATTTGTGCGGCGGCTGTACGAATGCGCTCCACACCAAAAGCTGAGACACCCGCCTGTTCTAAAGAATTAAATACTAACCCTCTCATCGGTAGCCCTCCAATATGATTCATTTAATACATATATAAACTATTATACAAATATATTAAGTAATCCTGCTAGTTTACTATTATCCTGTGACTGAATTGTTGAGTTTCTATTAACTATTCGCTAAACAAAACTAAAGCTGACCCCGGTTTCTCCCGAAAATCAGCTTCAGCTTTGTTTACTAAGTTACCGCTACCTTAAAAGCATCCACATTAAATGTTGTCCCGTTGATGGATAATGTGGCATTGTAATAACCCCGATCACCATTTGTTTTGCATTTATATTCGCCTGAACACCCGCATACGAAAAATTTAGTTTTGTTGTAACCGGGATATATATTACTAAGCTTTCGGTAAAACAGATGTCCATGATGCGTAAAAATAGCTAGCACCTTATCTCTCACTTTTGTAGGAATGGATGAAAAAAACTTATTCGTCTCCGATGCGCTTAATACATGGGTTGGGTCCACCGTAATCCCACTTACTTTGAGGGGCCAATGAAAATCTATAATATAATAAAAACTATCATCTAAATTTCTCAACAAATTTATACTACCCGGAGTAAACCGTCCAAGCGCACAATTAAGCCATACATACTTGACCTTTCCCTGCGTACCCGGAAAATTCATTTGACCTTCAACAGCACCTAAATATTGTGTGAATAAGGACTGTGTGCTTGCCTCCCAATTTCCTATAGATGCTTTATATGGAATGCTCCCAAGCGTGCTTGTTACCGTATCCTTGAAGTCCTTGTAGTAAGCATTCGCATTATTTCCATGATTAGCTCCCGCTTGCGTATTATCTCCTCCAAAAATAACAAATCTCTTATTCCCGCTATTCACAGCTTTAGGCAAAAGATTTCTAAAAATGCTTGCGCTGTTTCCATACCCCACATGACTATCACCAATAACCGCAAAGTTAATGATTTGCGCTTTTGCTTTGAGAATTAAACTACGTTTAGGCTGCAGTCTGGAGGAAGGTCTTCTTTTCCTACTAGGTTTCACCTGTCTTTTCATCTTAGATTCACCTCTTTTAAAATGGATAAAGGATCATAGTAGTATTTATATTCGCTTGACCTTAGGGACTCTTGGACCAATGGATTCATCTAGGAGATTAGTTTCTCTTCTACTTTGTGGTCATTTATGCTGCTTGTCCCAAAGGGGAGATGTTATAATTAGTCCCATAGAAGTGAAGAATATAATACCATTCATAGAATTATAGGTAACGGAGGCTATGGAACCTCAAATCTGCAAGGCCCGCAATCAGATGTTTATTCCCGTCGCAGTATTGCTGGGTGGTTGGTTGCTTCTGATCGCGGACACCTTTGGCCGCAATCTCGTCTCCCCTGATGGCATCCCGGCTGGGATCATGGTAGCGTTGATCGGCGTACCTTATTTCGCTTATTTATTGATTAAGAAATAAATAAGCATATAGAAGATCAAAAAGAGGTAACTCAGAAGCCATGAATGGCTATTGAGTTACCTCTTTTAGTTAGAACACTCTTTATTAAATCTTCATATCCTTACCCGTATAGTCTACAAACATGAATTGACCTTCCGGTGTAGTCCGCTTCTCGATCAAGTCCATGATGCCCTCAGCACTTTGGGTCGGATTCGTTGGCGCCTCTGCCCCGCCCATATCCGTATGCATCCAGCCGGGATGTACGCCGAGTACTTGTACCCCGCGTTCTTTTAAATATACATGCAGCTGCTGTGAGAACATATTAAGTGCCGTTTTGGAGATGGAATAAGGATAGTCTCCCGCATAAGCATTAGTGATGCTGCCTGCTTCCGACGATATGTTGATAATTGAAAGCTCGGGTTCAGTGAGTAGCGGCAAGAAATGCTTAACCACTCGCATCGGTCCATAAAGATTAATATCCATCGTGGTAAGCATATCTTGGAGATCCAGCTCTTCAATCTGTGTGTCCCTTGCAGTCAGTACTGCCGCATTGTTGATAATGGCACCAAGCGTCCGGCCTTGTCCTTGCAGATTCGCAGCTAAAGCCGCGATTCCTTCTTCGTCCGTCACGTCCAGCTGGGCCACAGTCAGCTTCTCCCCATAGGTTGCAGCAAGCTGGGATAGTGCTGTTTGTTCCTGATCGGGACGGCGAACCCCGGCAATGACCCCATGCCCCCGCTTCAATGCCTCAGCCGCCAGCTCATAACCTAGTCCACGTCCGGCACCAGTAATTAGAATATTCACTATACAACCTCTCCTTTATCCTTATCGTTCTCCAGCAGCTCCACAATCACCTTTAACTCCTTGAACGTGTCCATATAAGCATAACGCCCACCGGTATACTCACCCTTTTGCTGGAGTGGGAACCCTTTGCCTTCGAGCAGCATAATCTTCTCCTTCATTCCTTCAACCACAAAAGCAATATGATGAGGTCCCTCACCATGCTCATTCAAATAATCACGCCACGTACTGGGCTGCTGATCTGGCTCAATCAGTTCAAGCTGCAAGGAGCCCATCTCAAAAAAAGCCAACTTAGCCCGCGCCACCGTCGCCTCGCCATTATACCGAGTCTGCGCCTTATCTTCTGTATCTGTAACGATAATTTGCGGCTTTTCCAGTCCAAAAAACTCCGCATAAGCCGTGCTTACCTTTTCAACATCATTCACCAAAATTCCAATCTGCGTAACAAAATGATTTCCCAGCCATCCTGACATGTACCCTACCTCCCATTTGTCTGACAAGTCCACCATACCGATTCTTTGAAAAGGCTGTCAAGCCTGAAAAGAAATCGCTCCGGGCCAGCGAAAATTATCCAGAGAAAGCTCAGCCGACTTTCGGCGCTATCAAAGGCTTTGTGACCTCTCTTTCCTCCAAATCGCACACTTTCGGCGCTATCAAAGGCATTTTTACCTCTCTTTTCTCCAAAACGCCCACTTTCGGCGCTATCAAAGGCATTTTTGCCTCTCTTTTCTCCAACTCACACACTTTCGGCGCTATGAAAGGCATTTTTGCCTCTCTTTTCTCCAACTCACACACTTTCGGCGCTATCAAAGGCATTTTTACCTCTCTTTTCTCCAACTCGCATACTTTCGGCGCTATCAAAGGCTTTGTGACCTCTCCCGATGCCGCAACTGGTTAAGAATACTTGGTGCGTTATATTACTTTTTGTTTCGGTTAATCACCAATTCGGTTATAGAATGAAAAGTTTAAATTAACAAAAGGGGTGAGGAACGATGGACCATAGAAAAAGATCACGCCTGATGCAGCAGTTTATTTTTGTCGGGCCAACTTCCTTGTTTTTCTTTATTATTGTGCTGATTCCTTTCTTTTTGGGACTCTATTATTCATTTACCAGCTGGAACGGAATCTCGCGGCATGTCGAGTGGACCGGACTACGGAACTATCTACATATTTTCACCAAGGACCCTTCCTTTCTTAATTCATTCTGGTTCACGGCGAAGTTCACTTTCTTCGGTCTAGTGCTGACCAATCTGCTTGGCTTCGCACTCGCTTATGTGCTGACGCGCAAACTGTTCACACGCAATGTCCTGAGAACGGTATTTTTTGTACCGCATGTGATTGGCGGACTTTTGCTCGGGTTTATTTGGCAGTTTATTTTTGTCAGAGGATTCTCCTCTATCGGGCAGGCCACCGGCTGGTCCTTCTTTAATCTTCCCTGGCTAGGCACCGGAGGGACAGCATTCTGGGCGATTGTTATCGTATTTGTCTGGCAAAATGCGGGATATCTGATGGTGATCTACATCTCTGCTATCAACAATGTTCCCCAAAGCCTAATTGAAGCGTCCAAAGTGGATGGAGCCGGACGTTTTCAGGCCTTGCGCCATGTCACTCTTCCACTGGTCATGCCCGCTGTAACTGTTTGTCTATTTCTATCTATCTCCTGGTCCTTTAAGCTGTTTGACCTCAACCTGTCGCTGACCAAGGGTGGACCCTTTAAAGCTACTGAATCTGTAGCCTTGAATATTTACAATGAAGCCTATACCATCAGCCGGTTCGGAATGGGCTCGGCTAAAGCGATGGTTTTCTTCGTCATCGTGGCCGTGATTTCCCTACTACAGGTAAGAGCAACCAAGAAAAGAGAGGTGGAGCTGTAATGGAGACTACCGCCAAGAAATTTAATGTCCCCCTGCTTCTCATCGAAGTGATTGTAATCCTGCTGGGGCTTCTATTTTTAGTGCCCTTTTACTTTTTGTTGGCTAATTCAGTGAAAAGCTATAGTGAAATACTTTCTGACTCTGCTGCGCTGCCTTCCGCACTCCAGTGGAGCAACTATGCGGAAGCTTGGAAAGCTACCAATTTCCCTCGCGCCTTCCTGAACTCTTTTATCATCACGGTGATTAGTAATATTCTGCTAGCGTTCCTCTGCTCTATGTGCGCTTACAAAATGGTCCGCAACAACAGCTTGTATAACCGTGTGCTTTATATTGCACTAGTAGCCGCCATGGTTATCCCATTTCAATCTATTATGATCCCGCTGGTGCAGGTCGTCAGCGGTTTGGGCGTCATGGATTCAACCGCCGGTTTGATTTTAGCCTATCTTGGGTTTGGCGCCCCAATGACTGTTTTTCTATTCCACGGCTTCGTCAAATCGGTACCTCTCGATATCGAGGAGGCCTCAAGAGTAGATGGCAGCAGTCCTTATGGTACCTTTTTCCGGATTGTACTTCCGCTTATGCAGCCGATTATCGTCACTGTCATCATACTGAATACCCTGTGGATCTGGAATGATTACTTGATGCCATCGCTAATTTTGCAGGATCCGGTGCTTCGCACCATTCCTATCGCCACTTATAGCTTTTTCGGACAATATACGAAGCAGTGGGATTTGGCGCTTCCAGGACTTGTACTAGGGATTACGCCGGTGGTCATCTTTTTCCTAGTGATGCAAAAATATATTATTGAAGGCATTGCCCAAGGCTCCGTGAAGGGCTAACGATACATGTTGCTTTCAGCCAGAGAGGATGAATGAATATGAGAACAAAACGTGGAATTCTCCTCGCATGCTCCCTGCTGCTGGCTGCCCTGACAGCCGGTTGCGGACGCAGCAGCGACAATGCAGATGGAGTCAAAACCGTACACATCTACCAGTTCAAGGTTGAAATATCTGAAGCGCTGGCTTCGCTCAAGACTGAATTCGAGAAAGAACATCCCAAGATTAAGCTTGAGGTACAAAGTGTGGGTGGCGGGACCGATTATGGCGCCTCGCTGCGTGCCAAATTCTCTTCCGGAGATGAACCGGATATCTTTACCATCGGCGGCAACAATGAACGTGATATGTGGCTGGAATATCTGGAGGATCTGAGCGGCGAAGCTTGGGCCAAGGATGTAAAGCCACTCGCAGCAGAACAAATGACTATAGATGGCAAGCTGTATGGGATGCCGATGAATCTGGAAGGATACGGCTTCATCTATAATAAGGATCTGTTTAAGAAAGCCGGAATCACCGAGAAGCCATTAACGCTAACCGCTCTACGTGAAGCCTCCGAGAAGTTAAAAGCGGCAGGCATCACACCTTTTGCGAATGGTTACCAAGAATGGTTCGTGCTTGGCAATCATAATGTAAACGTGCCTTTCGCCCAGCAGCCTGATCCAGAGGCATTCATCGCAGGACTTACAGACGGTTCCAAAACCTTCATCGGAGACCCTATTTTCTCCAAGTGGATCGATCTACTTGACCTTACTGTAGAGTACGGCAATAAGAACCCGCTTTCGACCGACTATAATACACAAGTCACTATGCTAGCGAGCGGCGAAGCGGCGATGATGCAGCAGGGTAACTGGACACAAGGACAGATCGACGGCATCGATCCCAATCTAAACCTGGGCATCCTGCCCATGCCCATTGACGACACTCCCGAAGATAACGACAAGCTTTATGTAGGTGTACCCAGCAATTGGGTTATCAATAAAAACTCTCCCGTTAAGAAGGAGGCCAAGGTCTTCCTGAATTGGCTCGTCACCTCCGAGACCGGGAAAAAATATATCACTAAAGAATTCCAATTCATCCCTGCGCTCGACAACATTAAGGGAACCGAAGAAGATCTTGGAACGCTAGGTGCTGAGGTACTGGCTTATACCGATAAAGATCAAGCGCTGACCTGGAACTGGACCCGCCTGCCGAACGGGATGCCACAGGAATTATCCAGCAGCATTCAAGGGTATCTCGGCGGCAAGCTGACCAAAGAAGGGATGTTGAAGGAATTCCAAATCAACTGGGATAATCTCAGTGTGCAGTGATTTACCTGCTCTAAATACGGACAAACAGCCGCGCAACGATGCGTGGCTGTTTGCGTGTTCATTTAATTCCTCTCCGTTCATTAGTCAGAACCCGTTGTTAGTTCGCACGCAGCATGCTAATTTGTCTGGCAAGATACACAGGCGTATAGGGCATGTCATCTCGGAGCCAAGAAATAACCGTGCCAATTAGAGCTGCTGAACCGTACCAAACGGCAATGTCCTTCTGTATCGGTACCTTTGAATGATCAACGGCCCCCTCCTTTTTCTCCTGGTGTGCAGAAATGATTTCCGCCATCAAATTAAACAGGCGATCTGTAAAAATCGGGCTTCGTTTCGATGTAAGTATGACTTTGTAGAATTTTGCATTTTCCGCAATATGCTTAAGCAGACTCTCTAATATTCTCAGATTCTCTTCATCAACCGATTCATCATGGTTGCTATCGTTGTTCACCACTTGTAGAATGTCCTCCACCATCTCATCCGCCATCTTTTCTAACATATCCGGGAGATCCCGATAATGCAGATAAAAAGTAACCCGATTGATTTTAGCCCGCTCTGCAATACGGTTTACTGATATTTTCTCAATATCCATTTCCTCAAGCAATTCAATCACAGCATCTCTAAGTAATTGACGTGTCCGAAGTACCCGGGGATCTGTACGTTGCGTTGTGTTATTCATGTTCTACACTCCAATCTTTTACTTTCATATTGTAAGCTACATATTTTAAATAATTGTTGTTTTTTTAAAACAAAAAACTACATTTTTACAACGAATGTAAACTACTTTACATTTTTTCGCAAATTGTTGCTTGATTACATGAAAATTTCATTTATAATCTAATTCATGCATTGTAAACTATACAACACACTGTAAATTTAGTCCATGATCGACGAGTTGAAAGGATGGAGTGGAGTGAGTACAAAGACAGAAGTAACAAGCAGTTCCGTGAAAAAGGGCCCCATCTTATTCATTATGATTTTGGGCGCCTTTCTTGCGACACTGAATCAAACGGTAATGAGCGTTGCCGTTCCGGAGTTAATGCATGATTTTAATATCTCAGCGGCTACAGCTCAGTGGCTGACAACGGGGTATATGCTGGTTAATGGTGTTCTAATTCCGATTACAGCTTATCTAATGCAACGGTTTACGACGCGGGAGCTTTTTCAAGCTTCTATGTTTATATTTTTGGCTGGAACGATCGTATCGGCCGTCGCGACAAACTTCCCTGTTCTGTTGACCGGGCGTATGATTCAGGCAGCTGGTGCTGGGATTATCATGCCACTGCTCACGAATGTCATCTTGACCCTGTTCCCTCCTGAAAAGAGAGGGGCTGCCATGGGGATGGTAGGGTTAGCCATTATTTTCGCACCTGCGATTGGACCTACTCTGGCTGGATATATTTTGGAACATTATTCTTGGGAGACTATGTTTTATGGCATGATTCCTTTGACCGTCATTGTAATCATATGCGGATTTATTTATTTAAAAAATGTATCGGAACGCATCTTTCCCAAGTTGGACATTGTTAGTGTAACTCTTTCTACGATCGGTTTTGGAACCTTGCTGTATGGCTTCAGCCGCGCTGCCAGTGCAGGCTGGTCGAGCGCAGAAGTGTTATTGTCTTTAGCAGCAGGTGTGCTTTCCCTTGGCTTATTTACTTGGAGACAGCTGGCTTCCCAAAATCCACTGCTTGATCTCCGGGCCTTTAAATACAATATGTTCTCCTTAACGACTGTCATCAGTATCGCAGTTACAATCGTGATGTATGCGGATATGATGCTGCTGCCTCTGTACCTGCAGAATGCCCGCGGTTTTACAGCGATGGAGTCCGGCTTGCTGCTGCTTCCCGGTGCACTCGTAATGGGATTGTTGATGCCGGTAACCGGCAAGCTGTTCGATCGGTTCGGGGCAAAATGGCTCGCTATCATCGGTCTACTGATTACAATTGCAACGACTCTAAGCTTTGTGAACTTAACCGACTCAACCAGCTACATGTATCTGGTATACATGTCAACAGGCCGCCGGATCGGGATGGCGTTGCTCCTCATGCCTATACAAACTCTGGGTCTAAATCAACTCCCCGCCAAGCTTAGTGCGCATGGTACAGCGATTTCGAATACCATTCGACAAGTAGCTGGCGCCGTTGGGACTTCCCTGCTCGTCACCGTAATGACGAGCCGTACTACAACGCATATGAAGGATATGCTGGCCTCTGGCAGTACACAGAACGGAACACAGGAACATATGATTATGGAAGCATCCATTCAAGGGATCAATGATTCCTATCTAGTGATTGTGGGAATTGGTATCCTCGGTCTGCTGCTATCTTTCTTTATTAAACGTGTTGGGCAAGCGCCTGACCCTGAGCAAGAACCCAAGGTGAAGCTCAAAAAAGTAATTGCCAAAGAAGCTTGATATATAGAAGTTATCAGCACTGTTTAAACCTCATAAAAAAGAGATCAACGATGAATAACATCGTTGATCTCTTTTTAGTTTGATCCTTACTACAACAGTTAGCGACCAAACCATCTGCTAACTTGCATAACTATTTCAATTTGAAATAGATGGACGTTTTGTCGGACTCAAGCTTACTATCGTTTCTACGAAGAACAAGGCTGTTCTCCTTGCCTTTGATAATTGGCAAAATAACTTTACCCGAAGCTTCAAAAGAACCCGGTTTACTTGGGGTGACTTCAGGAAAATCAGCCAACAGCTTTTCGATATTTTCTCCGAGAGATCCCTCAAAATAATCACTAGAGCCACCAATATAGTATTGTCCACTGGAAGTTTCTGCTCCCCAAATGCTAGGTGTAAAACTTGAAAGGAACTTCCACCCTTGGCCCTGACTACCTTTTACAAGACTGGCGTTCTTCACCTTAAGCGTTACATCAAGCAGGACATAATCTACAGCTACATCGGGATCAGTGACATGTTCTTCAAACCCAAGAGCTTTTAATTGTCCGAGAGTAGTCGACGTAACCTTATTGATAGTGAAAGTATATTGAGCAGATGTTGAATCGCCCTTAGGGCTATAATAGTTATCAAGGTCCGTATAAGTAAAAGAAGTACCCAACTTCACTGCATCTGCAAACGAAGCGCCGCTGTTACTGGAAGTTGTAGCGGAAGATGATGCAGCAGGCTTTGGTGTTGCCTGCGGAGTGGACTCGGTTGCAGGCGGAGTAGATACGGTTGCAGGCTTCGCAGTAGCTTGTGCAACAGTATTGTCCTTATCCGGGACAACGGATGTTGATGTACCGCCGTTCGCCGATGTGATCACAACAGCTTGACGACTATTGTCCCATTTCACAGTTGCTCCCAGTGCTTCAGATACAGCCTTGGCGGATACATAGCTATGGCCCTCATAGATAATTGGGTACATTGTTCCTTCACTACTCGACAGGTTCACTTTCTGATTATCCACTTCAATACTGATGGCCGCATTCTGATATGCAGAAATCTTCTTCAATGTCGTGTCTGCGTAAGCGACTGCACCCACAGCCAACAGCATTGAGCTAACTGTAATAATTGACATGACTTTCTTGCTTGTTACCTTTAGCATCTTACACTCTTCTTTCATGTTTATGTATATGAATCTCGAAAATTATATCACTTTATATCGAATTTTGTAAATATTGGTATGATAGGATATTCGTTCTTTATTTGTGAATACTTAAAAAAGACACATTTCCATTGCCCAACGCCACATTTCGTCTCAAAATGTCCGATGTTTTGGTAAGCCTTAATAAATATGACCTTGTTGCTAGAGTCTGATAATATCTGAAAAAAGGTAGACTTCTGTTTCGTGACATTTTTTTCCGTTTCAGTTTCAACTTAACGGAACATACACACAAAAAATCGCTGCTCATCTCCACAAGGAGGTGAGCAGCGATGCTTAAAACAGAAGAACGCAAGGGATGGTTGCACACGTATTTCCACTCTTCAGACTAAATATGGCCATGAGTCAATTCAGACTTTTTTCTCTGCTGCCGGGACTACTACTTCCAGATACGGTACAGAATGACTGCCGCTTCTGCACGGGTAAGCGTATCGTTCGGTGCAATTCTATGGCTCTTTCCGTTTACGACTCCGGATTTGATCAACAATGATGCACTGTCTTTTGCGTAGCTGGAAATGCTTGCTTCATCAAGATAAGCAGCAGCTACAACGCCGCTCGCCTTAACTTGCTTGCCGGCTGCCGCCAGTGCGCGTGCTGTCAGCACCATCATATCTTGTCTGGAGATATTGCTATTGGGTCTAAACGTATCATCTTTAAAACCTGTAGCAATTCCCAGTTCCTTCGCAATGACCAGTTCATCATAATAATAGTCCGTCTTTTGGACATCGTTGAACATTATTGCACTTTTGCCCGTTCCCTTCAGTTCAAGCGCTCTTACGAGGAGAGCAATGAAATCCGCTCGTTTGATTGAATCTGCAGGTGAAAAGCTGTCCGTTGACGTTCCTTTGATGATATCGCGAGCCGCCATAACGTCTATAGCTTGTTTGGCCCAAGTCAGATTCTGCAAATCTCCGAAGTCTTTCTTTACGAAGTTTACTGCATAAGTGCTGAAGTGGGTTGTTTGAAAGACAACCGTTTGGGTTGCAGCATCATATCGGCCGTTCGGAACCGGCAGTACGTTGCCTTTTCCATCGATGTACCAAACGACGATAAGCTCTGGATGGCTTAGCTCCTCCGCTGTCGGCACGTAAGGAATGGCTACCGTTACAGGTGCTTTAGGGTTATTCCAAGGAATAACTTTGTCACCTGCTACTACGCTTAGACCGATAATTGGACGGTTACCAATCATATCGCGGGTAGCAGCTTCCAAGCTGTCCGTGGTGACTTTACTTATTCGTATAGATACTTGCTCAGCATTGTCTGTTATGTTGGACAGCATATTGCTTGGAATTTGAATTGTGGCATTTTCCGTCTTAAGCCATAGTTCAAAGTTTTCTTTTCCCATTAGGTTTTGGGTCGGTAATTGTATATCATACCCTTTCGCGTCCGTTTGCTTTGGCACTTCAATGATAATTTGTTTTTTGCCGTTTGCTGCTACAGTAGCCTGTTCAAGCGCTTTTTTCATGTTGTCGCTGGAGATCGTACCTATAACCCGCCCGTTATCGGACTTTACCTCCAGTTTAATCGTAACAACACCATCTTTGTTTGTAATGGCTCCAGGCTGTGGAGTTGATACTACATTACCCGAGTTACTGCTACCCGTTGGTGCATTTGTTGGTGCTGGCGTCGCTGTTGGAACAGGTGTCGGGGTTGCCGATGGTTCCGTTGGTTTTGTTGGATCGGTTGGGTCAGTTGGGTCAGTTGGGTCTGTTGGACTCGATGGTGTCGGTGTCGGAGCTGTTGTCGGCGTTGGAGCTGTTGTCGGTGTTGGAGCTGTTGTCGGCGTTGGAGTTGGTTCCGGACCTGTAGATTTACCCTTTAGAGTAAGCACACCATAAACGGATGTGTCCATATATCCAGTTCCGCTCGTATCATTCCACGCCGCGACACTTTGACGTGAGCCCTCTTTAGCATCGTTGATCTGTATATCGAAACCAAGCTTTTTATCGTTGTCCGGTGTGATCCCTTGAAGTGGGATCTTCACTTCAACCGTATAGTTTGTTCCGGAAATCTGGGTTGCCGATTCAAAGCCGGCTGCGATACTTAAAGGATTAAATGAAGTCTCGTTGTCAAAATTAATTCTGTACTGGCCGTCATCATCTTGATAGAACGTCGTTTTCCCATTATTTTGATCCACGAAGATTTCGACCGAATCCTGTTCATGTGCATTCACGCTGCTCTTATCAAGCTGCGTATCGCTCACCTGGATCAGGACATACAAATTTTGATCATCCCAGAGTGCTTTGGCTACTCCACTCGCTCCTTGCCAAGCGGTTTGATACCGATTGACCGGAATCTCAGGGGTCTGGCTCCAGATTTCGTCAACTGTTCCGTCTATAACAGGTGCAGCGTATTTGGCAGTAGATTGATTGGCTTCTACTGATTCAGGCTCATGCTCTTCAATGAAGGTATCAGGATCGATAACGCCATAGTAAGCCGGCTTGGCTTGCAGATTTTTATCGAATAACAACGGATTGGATGAGGCTCTCCAGCTTGTGTTATCATCCATTCCCCAAAAGGTAACACGTTTGATAGAATCAGCGTGATCCCTGAAGATATTTAACAACTGCGCATACAGATAACCCTGCGCATTAGCAAGCTTTTCAGAGAGCTGATAGTTGGTTCCAGCCTGAATGTCCAGCTCAGTTATGCTTACTTCGACACCCAAGGAAATAAACTTTTCCAAGGAAAGCTTCACATTCGCTGGGTTCGTATTAATGCTGTAGTGCCCCTGCATGCCAACACCGTCGATAAGCAATTTGCCAGGGTGAGTCAGCGCGTACCTATCATTGATTTCTTTGACCATACTGTAGATGGCTTGCGCTTTATTCTGATTATCTTCGTTATAATCGTTGTAATAGAGCTTAATATCCCAATCTGGATGCACGTCCAGTACTTTTCTTGCCGCCAGGAAAGCTTGCTCTACGTAATCTGCTCCAATGGCACTTTTCCATGGGGCAGATCGCAGCGCTGTTTTCCAATCGGTTGGGTTGGATGGATTATCGCTCATCGCCTCGTTTACAACATCCCAGGAGATCACCTTGTCACCAAAATGCTCCATAACGGTTTGGATATGGGTCTGCAAATTCATAAGAGCTTCATCCCGTCCCAAGGGGATCGTGTTGTTATCTGCGTCTGTTGTTGTATTCAGCCATGCAGGCGATTGTTGATGCCATACCAACACATGTCCATGCATCTGCATGCCCTCCGCCAGTACTTTATCTACAATTGTATCTGCCGCGGTAAACGTGAAGTTGTTCTTCGTAGGCTGTAACGCATCCGGCTTCATGGCATTACCTGCCGTAGCGACATTGTGATGCATTTTCAAAAGCTCAAGTCTGACACCTTCCAGGTCCTCAGCGGTTATCGCATTTCCAATCAGAAAATCATTCTGATAAGCATCCTTAATCGGTATCAGATCTTTTTCAATATCGACCGGGCCAGAGCCTACCTTTTCAAAATTAATATCATCGATATAAAAAGAGGCCGTGCTGTTACTGGAGCTTTCCACATAAATGGTCAAATACTCACTGCTTACATTGTTATAACGGTAGGTTCCCTCGAACTGAATCCAGCCATCGCTTGCACTGATGGTTTTAGGAGCGAGCTGCACATAATTGGCACTGCTGCCATTGCCAACCTGCGTGGACAGCTGGAACTGCGAGCTTGCAGGCTGGATCAGCTTGATCCATAACGAAATTTTATATTCGTAGCCTTTGTCCACATACTTCTCCACACGTAATGTCGGCCCATGCCATGTACTGGTTCTGCCCTCAACCTTCAAAGCATATGAACCACCATCCGTATGATTCGCTTCATTAGTAACCGTAAGCGTTTCAGTACCTGCTCTGCCTTCAAAACCACCTGCCGTTTGATCCTCAAAAGTAACAGTGGTAAAAGGTAAAGCTGGGTCTCTAGGTGTTTCTGGTGTTGGAGTTGGCTCTACTGTAGCCACCTTTTCTGTGACCAGTACATCCCCAATGTAGAACGGAACCGTTTTCCCGTCATCATTGGATTGAACGCGCAGTGTCGTATCTTTGTCCGTATCCACGGTAAATTCTTTCGTCAATATGACCGCTTGGCCTGCTTCATAATTCGCATTTGCCAAAAGAGCGTAGCTGCCTATCGCTTGAAGATAAGCTTGGGCACCGCTAGGTACAATCACATCAGCGTCCACATATACGGATGTAGTTACCGTGTAGGTTTTGCCGTTCTCTAGGCCCATGTCGCTGAATTTAAAATCAGCCGCGTCCCAGTTATTCGCTCTGTTGCTTACATATAAAGCTGCCCCGTCAGCATTGCCCGCAAAAATTTTTCCGGTGACAGGGGTTAGGTTAGCGCTACCTGATTGTGAGGCTAAACCTTTGCCACTCGCAAAAGTTTCATGATAGATTTCTTTATCCGTTTCCGTCACTGTTTTTTTTGCTGTAATGAGGAGCTCTCCAATGTAGAACGGAACCGTTTTCCCGTCATCGTTGGATTGAACGCGCAGTGTCGTATCTTTGTACGTATCCACGGTAAATTCTTTCGTCAAGGTGACCGCTTGGCCTGCTTCATAATTCACATTTGCCAAAAGGGCGTAGCTGCCTATCGCTTGAAGATAAGCTTGGGCACCGCTAGGTATAGTCACATTAGCATCCACATAAACGATTGCAGTCACTGTGTAGGTTTTGCCGTTCTCTAGGCCCATATCGCTGAATTTAAAATCAGCCGCGTCCCAGTTATTCGCTCTGTTGCTTACATATAAAGCTGCGCCGTCAGTATTGCCGGTAAAAACTTTATCATTCACAGGTGTAAGGCTAGCACTGCCTGCTTGAGCTGCAATCCCCTTGCCACTCGCAAAGGTTTCATGATATACCGTTACCCTATCTGATGATACTGTCGTATCCTGCGCCGCAGCTTCAGTAACCGGAGCGATCCAGCTTGTAGGAATAAGCAAGGCAGCTGCGAGTAAGATCGAGATTACTTGTTTAAGCATTCTACTCATTTAATGCATTCCTCCTCTAGTGATTTTCATAAAAATCAGTTAATGACCTACCTTATTAGCACCAGCCCTATATTCCCACGCTAATTTCCTTACCTGCTAAATCCTCAATTTCAACAGTGGTACAATCATCCCGAAGAGCAGTAGAACATCATCACAAATGAGTCTATTTACTTACAGATCCCCTCCTCATATGTAAACGCTTTCATGTGTACTCACACTATTTTACAGCCTCGCTGCTACGCACTACTACGCTAATATTAAAGGTGTTACCCCCCATAATTATAGGAAAACCTATGTATGATTAAAGATTCTACGAATTTAACCCAAAAAGAAAACCCCACTTACGGACCGTTGAACGTAACGGAAGGTAACGGGGATTGGGTTTGTTATTTGTTCTGCCGCATAATTACAGGGTCTGTTTGGATAACGCTCCAAAATATTCTACAACTACCTCTCGAAATTCCAAAGCAGCCTGCGAAATATACCGGCTCCTGTGCCACAATAAAGCTATCTCCCTTTCCAATTCGTGATTCTCTACTTGGAGGTATGTGATATCTTCCCGTGAATTCCGTGCCGTGCTTGGTATGAAAGCTAAGCCAATTTCAGCTTCTACAAGAGTGCTAAGCCTTGCAGGTTCATCCCCCTCATACACATATTTAGGTACAAATCCAACTGATTTGCATACAGAGTCTATTAAATCGCGAGTACCATAGCCACTCTTTACACCAACAAACCATTCATCCCTTAGCTCTGTCAAAGATACACTGCTTCGATTGGCCAGCCTATGCCCCTTTGGAACGGCAACAAGGATTGGATCGATAAAGACGATTTGACATTCGATGTCATCCCCTTTTATTGGAGGTGAGGATAAGCAATAATCAACCTCTCCTCTATTAAGAAGTGTAACCATTTCCTGCGTGGTCAGCATTTGCACATGGTATTGAATATCAGGCCGCTTTTTCCGAAACTCTCGCAGGATATTGGGTAATGTGCTTGCGGTCGTCACCGCTAATTCGAGTGTGCCATGTTCAGGACTGGATAAATCGCTAAGCTCCTGTTTTCCCTGCTCCAATTCAAACAATGCCCTTTCAGCTCGGCGAAGGAACCGGCTTCCGGACTCATTCAGTCGCAGCTTTCTTCCTACACGATCGAATAAAGGTACCCCCAGATCCTCCTCCAAACGCTGAATCGTTTTGCTTAGTGATGATTGAGTAACGTGTAGATTTCGTGCAGCTTCAGTCATATGTTCCAACCGAGCTACCGCGAGAAAATATTGCAGTTGCAGAAGTTCCATTTCGCACCTCCGTTCATTCCCTCAAGTCAATGAGATCATAACATAAAATGCGTTGGAATGAATAATCGATTTCAAGTACGATGACATTAATAAGCTTTAGGGGGATTTAAAATGAGTGTTCGCAACAGGTGGTTAATGATTTCAGTAGGTCTGGGGATTTTATTGAACCCTTTAAATTCTTCGATGGTGTCTGTGGCTATTCCAAGGCTGCAAAATGTATTCCAGCTTGACTATACAGGTGTTTCCTGGATTATTTTTTCTTTTTACATTGCAAGCAGCATCGCTCAACCTGTCATGGGAAAGGCCAGCGATTTATTCGGCCGGAGGAAAATATTTCTTACCGGGCTTGTCATATCCTTCATTGCAGGTTTATTAGCTCCCCTCTCCCCAAACTTTGGTTGTCTCATCGTGTTCCGTATTGTGCAAGCCATTGGAACTAGCATGATGGTTGCCGTTGGAATGGCCATTGTGCGGATTCATATTACGGTGAAACAAGCGACCGCACTGTCTGTTTTATCCATCTTCCTATCCGGCGCGGCAGCAATAGGACCCTTTATTGGCGGGGTTATTATTCACTGGTGGGACTGGCCAGCTATCTTTTTCGTCAATATTCCATTCGTGGTCGCGAGCTTTCTATTATCTTGGAGGCATATCCCCAAAGACGAACCGTCAACAACCGTTACCCGGGGAATGTCCCTGCGCAAATGGTTTGATTTGATTGACGCGTCAGGAATCCTGCTCTTCACTGTGGGGCTGGTTGGCGTGCTCCTTGGATTGCTTTCAGCAAAATCATCCGGACATATCTCATTAATACATGTCATTACCTTGCTAACAGGACTCATTCTGCTGGGGGCATTCGTCCGGCATGAGCTAAAAGCGGCGTCACCCTTTATTCCTTTACGTACATTTGCCAAATATCCGGCAATGACTTGGGTTAATGTTGAATTCATGCTCGTTAATGTACTTTTTTACTCACTCTTTTTCGGGATTCCATCCTACTTGCAAATGGTACGTCATGTCAGTGAATTCCAAACTGGGATTCTCATGCTAACGCTGGGATTATGCTCGCTGGTTACTGCTCCAATAGCAGGACGATGGATCGATAGATCAGGACCCCGGCCAGCATTGCTGGTGTCCGGGGTCCTGATGACATTGGGATCAGTGTGGCTTGTGACCTTAAATCAGACTTCACCGGTGATCAGTGTATGTGTGGCTTTAGCTGCATTTGGTATTAGCAACGGATTGAACAATGTCGGCCTGCAAGCAGTCTTGTTCCAAAGTTCTCCAAAAGAAATCATCGGTGTAGCCTCCGGATTATTTAATACATCGAGATACCTGGGAACCATTCTCTCTTCATTGTTAATAGGTATCATAATGGGAGGTAAGTTTAGCTTCGAGGGATTTCAAGTCCTTGGGGTTATCCTCACGATAATTGCATTGTCTTTGGTATTCATGAGTCGGAAGCACCGTGAATCAGGGCAATTGCAGGAGTCGGCTAATTCGGGCGCTAGCAAATAGGAAAGGGCAGACAAATAAGACCTGTCATCAGACAGGTCTTGTTTTGTTCTTTTAACGAGATCAATTGATCCCCCTTCTGCCACTTATAGAGTTTTTAAGCTTACTTTGCATATAAAAGGTATATACGATACCTCCAAAAAACAATCCAACAGTTAGCCCATTTGCTGAAGAATAAATGATATGAAACACGCTGCTATGGTAAAAAATCAACATCACATTCAGAATATATTTAACAATAAAATTCAGTAGAACAATAAATAATGGAAGATAACTTTTCTTCTTGAATACTACTGATTCTATTCTAACAAAGGATTGGTACCTCTTATTTAAAAAATAGCCAATCAGGAAACCTGGAATGATAAAGATCATATAACTCGTCAACGTCAGACCTAATTGAGGAAAAGTAGTTGTTATTGTCCGTAATCCCCATGCCATAAAAATAAGCGGGGCAATAAACATCCGTGAAAAAACAACAGGCCGTTCCTGAGAATTTTTAATCCCCATTATGAACAAAAGAATGAATAATATCCACACCCATGATGGTGTGCTTGAAATTACTTGTGTGACTGTAATGTGCATTATATTTCCTCCTTGTATAGAGCGTTGCAGTTCCACTGTGTTGCCTTACTAATAATAAAAAATCATAGGGACTAACACATCTACACAGCGATTGATTTTTAAGCAACGATACCTCTATCTAGAGATATACAATGTTTGAGCAGAACCCATAAACAAAACAAAAAAGACCGGTTGTGGCCGGTCTTTCTAACTACATGGTTATTTTTTTATAGAACAACTTCTCCCTCTATTACTCTACCATCCCTGTCCGTATAGCCAACACAACAGCTTGTGTACGATCTTCGACCTCAAGCTTTTGGAGAATACGATGAATATGAGTCTTAACCGTGCCCTGTGAAATATTCAAAATTTCCGCAATTTCAGAGTTCCTGCGCCCGTATGCCATTTGTTGGAGTACATCAAGTTCACGTTCGGTCAGAGATTCAGAAAAATCATCTGATGCTTGCTCTGTTTTGTTTAGTTTAGCATCACTCGAAATGGCTGCTATAAGCGCCTTACTTGCAGTAGGTGTCCTGTAAATTGCATTACCTTGATTCGCCCAGCGTATTCCAGCAAGAACTTCTTGCATATCCGTATCCTTCAACAAGTACCCTACTGCGCCTGCACGTATCCCTTCAATAACATAGGCTTGAACATCAAAAGTGGTTAGAAGTACAATCTTAATTTCTGGATTTACACGGAGAACTTTGCGAGTTGCTTCAAGCCCCGAGGAATTAGGCATTTGAATATCCATTAACACAATATCGGGTTTAGTTTCAAGTGAAACAAGGTAAGCTTCCTCCCCATCACAGGCTTCTCCTACGCATTCCATATCAGGCTGTGAATCTATAATGTACCTTAATCCTTGCCGGACGAAAGGCTGATCGTCAGCAAGTACAATCCTAATTATTTTATCCAAGTGAACTACTCCTTCTCTTCCACAATAGGTCTACATGCAACGGGAACGACTGCCTGCAGGCGAAAGCCATGAGGTTCTATAGACGAAAAAACACAGTAGCCCCCCGATGCTTTACACCGCTTTGTTACGCCATTTAGACCATACCCTAAATTTAAAGGTTCTTCTTTAACAGTTATTCCATTGTCTGTGACCGTAAGGTAAATCGTATCGTTTACTTCTTCAATATCAATGCTGGCAATAGTCGCATTTGAATGACGAAGCACATTGGTTAATGACTCCTGCAGAACTCGATATAACACGATACTTGTTTCAATAGGCCACTCTGTGACTTCCGATTTTTGATTAAGTTTGAACTGTATAGAAGATCTGCTTTGAGTTTGGGATACGAGGCCTTTTAAAGCAACTAGCCCTAAACCCATTTCGTCATTTGACCATTCCTTTACCGCAACTCGAACTTCCGCCATAGCTTGACGAGCAATAGTAATTAACTGGCTGGTGGACTCAGCTGCTCTTTTAGGATCATTTACTTGCATAATCTGAAGGGCTTGCAATTGCACTATCAGTGAAGTCAATTGATGACCCAGTCCATCATGAATTTCGCTGGCAAGCCGGGTTCTTTCTTCTAAAGCTGCATAACGTACCGAATGAACCATAGCTTCTTGAAGTTCGTTATGCGTAGCCTCCAGCTCTTTATGAGTTTTATTTAACTCTTCAAGGTGGAGCGTTGTTAAGTGGTGAGCATCTCTTCTGATTTTTATACTTCGCGCTACGAGGATTACACAAAGCAGCCCTAAAAAACTGCTTAAGGACAATGAATAAATCAGAAAAACAGCAGTAAGTGTAGTGATTCCAACAATAAAAGAAACACGGGGATAAAATCGATTCATAAATAGGATAATAAAATAAAGCGGCCATAGTAAACTTGTATTCGGTGAGCCAAAAACATAATGAAGCATTAATATAATCAAAATCATTATAAAAGTAACAGCATAATATTTCACTTCAGTCCACCAAGCGTTTTTTGCCCAAATCAACACCAGATATAGCAACAACACGATCAGGCCACCTAGAAGGTTAATGAATCCTTGACCGCTATAATCTTTGTAATAGGAAATTGCTAAGAGCAATGACCCAACGAAACGAACCAGATTTACATATATTTTTTCTTCCTTGAATGTAAACTTCACGAGGTTCCTCCAAATTTCTATCTAGTTCAGAACTCAATTTATTACAAGGTTCGACAGTATTAATACTATACGTCAAGCTCAATGCTCAGTCCAATTTCAAGCTCAAAAGACACATTTATGATGTGAAAACAGTTTCGGCAGCTCGATATTTTGAAACTTGTCCCGGCTTGAACCGTAATTTTTAAGAACAACGACACAGCACAGCAGAGAGGAGCTATCCTTAGTGGAATATTACCGCAACAATGTATCCGACAGTTTACAGGATGTTCAGAGTTCAGCTAACGGGCTTACTTCGGCAGAAGTCGACAAACGTCTGAAAGATTATGGTTTTAACGAATTAAAAGGAAAGAAAAAAGATCCTGTTTGGAAGCTTTTTCTTGAAAACTTCAAAGACCCTATGGTAGTCGTACTGCTTATAGCGGCCATTGTCCAGATTGTTATGGGACAAGTTATGGAGTCGCTTATTATTTTCCTCGTCTTGATTCTCAATGCAGTTATAAGTGTCATCCAGACCCGTAAAGCGGAGAGTTCACTTGATGCCTTGCAGCAGATGTCAGCACCCGAGGCCAAAGTGCTGCGTGATGGAGCATTACAAACCGTCCCAGCAAGGGAACTTGTACGCGGTGATATCGTATGGCTGGAAGCCGGCGATTTTGTACCCGCCGATGGCCGGATTATAGAATCGGAAAGCTTAAAAATAAATGAGGGTATGCTAACCGGAGAATCCGAAGCTGTGGAAAAGCATACAAATATCATCGCGAAAGAATCTCCGCTTGGAGACCGGCGTAATATGGCGTTCAGCGGTTCACTAGTTGTATATGGCCGCGGAAGCCTAGTAGTAACGGGAACTGCACTCACTACCGAAATCGGAAAAATTGCTGAACTCATTGAAAGCGCCGAAGCTAAGCAAACGCCGCTGCAGCGAAAGCTCGAAACATTCAGCAAGCAGCTGGGGGTAGCAATTATTCTCCTGTCCATTGTTATCTTTGCCATCCAGGCCGGACGTGTTTGGTTGTCGAATGATACTGTGGATACAACAGAAGCTATCCTGAATGCATTAATGTTTGCAGTCGCTGTGGCGGTTGCTGCGATTCCCGAAGCTCTTTCCTCAATAGTAACTATTGTCCTATCCGTAGGTACTAACAAGATGGCTAAGCAACATGCGATTATTCGTAAGCTACCCGCTGTCGAAGCCCTTGGGTCAACCAGTGTTATCTGTACAGATAAAACCGGTACCCTCACCCAGAATAAAATGACTGTTGTAGATTACTTTCTACCAGAAGGGGAGCGTGATCAATTCAACCAAGTGCCTGAAGAATGGTCTGAAGAAGCCCGGCGGCTCCTGCATATTGCCGTGCTCTGTAACGACTCTAACATTAATGAGGATGGTAAAGAGCTGGGTGATCCTACAGAGGTAGCACTTATTGCCTTCAGTAACAGCAAGAATAAAGATTATAAGGAAATACGCGATAATTTCCCGCGCGAAGCCGAGCTACCTTTTGACTCGGATCGCAAGCTGATGACGACCTTGCATACTTTTAACGGACAAAAAGCAATAATTACTAAAGGTGGACCCGATGTGCTCTTTGGTCTATGCTCGCATGTACTGTTAAGTGGAAAAGAAGTGCCGATGACACCAGAAGTTCTTGAACGCTTCTTCGAAGCCAATGAGGAGTTCTCCAGCAGAGCACTCCGTGTACTTGCCTATGCCTACAAAACCGTACCAAATACGGTTACTGAAGTCGGATTGGAGGATGAACAACATCTGGTGCTCGTAGGTTTGACTGCTATGATTGATCCACCTCGGGAAGCTGTCTACGGCGCGATCGCAGAGTCTCAGAAGGCTGGAATCCGAACCATCATGATTACCGGTGATCATAAGACAACCGCACAAGCGATCGGCCGCGATATCGGCCTGATGACTGAGAATGAAATTGCCGTAACCGGCCAAGAACTCGATGCCATGTCTGATGAGGAACTTGATCAAAAACTTGAACAGATCGGTGTCTACGCCCGTGTCTCTCCGGAGAACAAGATCAGAATTGTCCGCGCGTGGCAGCGGAAAGGCAAAATAACAGCCATGACCGGTGATGGTGTAAATGACGCGCCTGCTTTGAAGCAAGCAGATATCGGAGTTGCCATGGGCAGTGGAACCGATGTTGCCAAAGATGCGGCTGCCATGATTTTGACCGATGATAATTTTGTATCTATTGTCAATGCTGTATCTGTGGGCAGAACGGTATTTGACAATATTAAAAAAGCGATCGCCTATTTGTTCTCTGGTAACCTGGGTGCAATTATCGCCATCCTCTTTGCCCTTATTTTCAACTGGATTAATCCTTTCACAGCGATTCAGCTTCTATTCATCAATCTGGCGAATGATTCTCTGCCCGCCATAGCTCTTGGGATGGAAAAACCTGAACCTAATGTGATGAACAGAAAACCAAGAGAGCTCAAAGAAGGAATATTCGCAGGAGGAATGATGCAGGCCATTGTCACCCGTGGTCTACTCATAGGTATAGCTGTTATCATATCCCTGTATATCGGACTTCAGGATTCGCCTGATATGGGCGTAGCTATGGCATTCACAACCCTGATCTTGTCTCGTACATTGCAGACCTTTGCCGCCCGTTCGAATAGTCAAACTGCTATTGAAGCTGGCCTTTTCAGCAACAAATACGTCATCGGAGCCGTTCTGGTCTGCTTTGCCTTTTACGGCATTGCTCTTCTGCCAGGGGTTAGAGAAATCTTCTCGATTCCGGCTTCCTTTGGAATGTCGGAGTGGCTGATTGCAGCAGGCTTAGCCCTCGGCTCCCTCATCCTAATGGAATTAACGAAGGTTGTTCGAAGAGCTTTTACACCCAAATCTGTTGAACAGAACCCTGTAAATTCCTGAGTAAGCTATAATCGACTGAAAAGACAAAACAGCGATCTCCAATGATGGAGTATCGCTGTTTTTCTGACATCTAGAGTTAAACCCAGAAAAGCTTCTTTTGATTTTAATCAAAATAAAATAATTCTTCGAATTTTTTATCCAACGCAATACATAAAATCAAAGCTAATTTTGCAGTAGGGTTAAACTGTCCGGTTTCAATCGAGCTTATAGTATTTCTTGAGACACCCACCATTTCTGCCAATTGTGCTTGCGATAATTTTTGTTCTGTTCTTGCTTCGCGCAGTTTATTTTTTAAAACCAAAGGTTCACTCATACTAATCACTCATCCCATAAAAGTAAATAAACAAAAACGAAACACTTATAATTAATCCTAAAATGAAATTGAGTAAATGCATCTTTTTCTTAGTTACAGAATACATCCCAAGACCTTCACAGCTCAAATATCCAAAAAACATGGCTATCAAGGCTTTTAATGCAAGATTTGTTTCCTGACTATGATTATATAAACTGAAGACACTTAGAATGCAAAATACAATCAACATTCCAATGAATCCGCTTTTTCTGCCTTTAGCAAATACAAATTCTTTTCCTTCGTCTCCTTTTTCATTTCTGCTTTTTTCTAATATTTCTTCCTTTTTCATAAAAATTTCTCCTTTCAAAGTGAAAAGATGGTGACAAGTTTTCTTGTCATCATTATTATAATACGCCAAGTTTTCTTGTCAAATATAAAAAAGCTCACTCCAATCCAAAGATTGGTAGTGGGCTATTTTCTATACCTTCATATATTGGTTATATAATTGCTCGAAAGTATTGTATCGTTCGACTTTCCTGCCTACCTTGTTGTATTCCTCCAGATATTCATCCATGACCTTCAGAAACTCATTTTTAAAGACTTGAAGATGGTCAGAATCAAAATACTGCATGATATCAAACTTTTTAGTTCCCTTCCATTCTGTCATTTCATCAAGAAAACCTTGTATGCCCATTCCTGCAAGATACGCATACGATCTATCACCCGATTCTACACTTGCTATAATCTTATTGCGGTAGTTGCACCATAATTCCTCATAAGTTCCGCCAAGATTATCATAGCTTGGGACAGGCTGTACTACAAAAGCCTTATACATTTTATTATATAAATCATTGATGTTTTTAAGTGCCTTATATGCTGCACTTCTGATTCCATCGATAGTCTTCGCCTCTATCACAGCCATATATGTCTTTTCAAAATCATCAGGAACATAACAGTACGTAGCTATTTCCTCTAAATATCTCTTAATTCCCCGTTTGAAATAAGTATTGTTCAAATGAGTTAGCGCATTTAACAAATTGTATAAAACTTCGCTTGAAGCATACCTTACTGCTCCTATATCTTCACAAAGTAATGTATTCGCATATTCCTGTTTTGCTATGTCTATACACTTTTTCGCTCTACTGATACATTCTCTCCCTATAGGCATTGCCAGAGCATCGAGTGCTCTCTGTTTATATAAATTTAGCTTTTCCAAATATTCGGGTTCTGCACAGTATAATACCTGTAAATCCACCAGACATGAAATCATTGGACTCTCAAGATTGGCTTGATCTTCTATCCTTGTTTCCCATGGCGTACAATATAGATCGTATCCAATATCATCCAAAATAAAACACGAAGATATCCCCCAGCCTTGCTCTGTGTTATTAATTATGATTAGATCAAGATCGCTTTTTTCATGAAAATCCCCAGTACTAAAAGAACCTGTAAGCCCTATAATTGCAATATCATCAGAAAAATCTCTCTTAGCCCGTTCAATGACCATGCTAATAAGCTTTTCATTTTTGATTAAAATCTTGTCTTTATGAACAGCATCCATATCCATGTCCCCTCTCCAACCTTATTAATTCTATTGTATAAGCATGTTGTTAAAGTAGGTATTCCGACTTTAATTATATTAAATCTATACCAAGCCTTTCCTCTCCTTCAAAGAAAACAAAAAACGCGCTGGCAAGAGCATAATTAGCTTCTCTCCAACGCGATTTATAGTCATTAGTGAATATTTTTCTTTTTGAAACTGCCGCCCTTAACTTCTGCAACATCGTAGACTACTACAAAGGCATTAGGGTCAATTTCACGAATAATATCTTTTATTTTACTTTCTTCCAGACGGTTAATGACACAAGTGATTTCTTTGAATTGTTCATTTGAGTAGCCGCCATAAGCATCTGTATAAGTTGCTCCACGACCCAATCGGTCACGAATAGTCTCGACCATGATTTCCGGTTGAATAGTGATGATTTTAAACGTTTTAGAGCCACTCAAACCTTCTTCAATAATATGAATGACCTTAGAAGCAATAAAATAAGCAAGCGCTGATAAAATAGCTCCTTGTAGGCCAAATACTGTTGAAACAACAATAAAGACAAACATGTTTAGAAATAAGATTAAATCACTGGTCCCAAAAGGTAATTTTCGTGAAAGTAAGACAGCTAACATATCTATCCCATCTAATGCTCCACCATTACGTAAGGCTAAACCCATACCAAAACCGATAATAATCCCGCCAACAACGGTAATTAATAAGGTATCACCTTCTATAATCGTCGGTACATGATGCATAAGACTAGTGCCAATAGCCAGTGAAGCAATACCGATAACGGAATAAAGAGCAAAGCTTTTACCAATTTGCTTATATCCTAGCCACACAAAAGGGATATTAATTATGCCAATTAGCAGCCCTAGCGGTAAGCCAAACAGTTCAGAGCCAACGATGCTTAGACCTGTGACACCTCCATCTGAGACATTGTTGGGTATCAATACAGATTCTAGACCATAGGCAGCTATTAGCGCCCCAATAATAATCATGAATACTTTTGAGAATATCTTGAGTTTATTTGATTTCTGTTTTCGCGTTTCAATCATTGAATTTCTCCGTTTCACATTGCTTAATTTAGTCCATAAAAATTTCCTCTAAAGGTCTTCCGTCACCTGGATTAAAATCAATCCCTAAAATCTTTGCCATCGTGGGGGCTATATCTACCATTTCGATGTCCCCTATAGGATGCCCATTTCTAATCTTTTCCCCGGAGACAACCAAGTTGCATCTATAGCCGTCTTTATCAGGAGAATAGCCATGCGTGGCAAATTTAACGCCTTGTTTGTCCAAATCAACAATCGTTGGTTCATCCATACTTTCGTCGAAACAATAACCTCTCTTAGCCTCAAGCATATACTTTGTGGTTTGGCCCACATGAAAATAATCCAGTTCATCTCTAGCATACAATTTCTCTATACCTGAAGATTCCTCTCTCATATTATCTCCAATAACAGCTAATGCTATTTGCTCAGCTTCTTCATCGCCCTGCCGGATATGCAAGTAGGCCGCTCCACCCCCACACTGAAAGTAAGCTCTCCACTTCATTTCGCCGTTCTCTTCATAGATCAGGCCCTTTTCCTGCAAAAGGATGTTCAAATGCACTCTGTACCTAACATTAAACTGGCCATGGTCCCCCAAAATTAAAAAAATCGTATCATCCTTCATCCCCGCTTCATCCACTGCCTGCATAATATCGCCTAACCTATTATCCATACGTGTGATTACCTGCTTCACTTCGTCACTGTCAGTTCCATAAGCATGTTTGGCATCATCCAGATCGATCAGATGCATCATTAGAAGATTAGGTTTTTTGCGCTTAATCGTGTCTATAGCACATTTGGTCGTGAAGTCATCCAGATAAGGCTGCTCAATCCCCTTGCGGATCCGGCCATATTTCAGCTCCATATCCACACAGTATAAGGGGCTTCCACTTTTTAATATCTTCAGTGCCTGATTTTCGTTTTTGATGGCTCTGATTTCAGGTATATTGTATTGGATGGAGGATTTACCCGATACTGGCCATAGGATTCCGGCTGTGCTCATCTTATGCTCGCGCGCAACATCGTAAATCGTTGGCACCTTGATCGCATTTCTAAACCAGAACCAATTTTGCTCCTCTTCCTTAATAAAGGGCTGAAACGGATTGTTGTGGTGGATGCCATGCTTATCCGGATATACACCGGTTGCTATGGTGGTGTGCACTACATATGTGAGTGTCGGATACACACTTTTCAATTTATGGCTATGAGCTCCGTTTTTAATTAATTTACTTAAGTTTGGAAGCCGGCTGGCCAATGCCCAGTGGTCTTCTGAAAAGGCATCGTAAGAGATGACGATTAAATGCTTGGCCATAGCCGTTTGTGCTTTAATTGACTTCATAGAATAAGCCCCTTAGGTTCGTCATGTTCAGGCTGCTCTTTAGGTAAAGTTATAAATACGAATAATCCAATAATAAAAAGTGGGATAATCGCTAAAATACTAAATTTAGCATTACCTGTTATTGTTGTTGTTAAAGACATTACAGCAGGACCAACAATGGCCGCGAACTTACCAAAAATATTGTAAAAACCAAAGAATTCATTGGAATTCTCCTTTGGAATGATCTTCGCATAATAAGACCTGCTGAGCGCCTGAATGCCTCCCTGAGCGGAACCAATTAGCGCACCTAAAATAAATATATGCCACACTGAAGTGATAAAAAAAGCCGCGATGCAGGAAATGATATATGTAACAATTCCCACGATTATCAAAGTCCTGGCGGAGTATTTTTTGGCGAGATTACCATACAGGATTGCACAAGGAAAAGCGATGATCTGGATAACTAATAATATCCCCAGTAGGGTAAAGGTGTCAAAAGCATCTGCACCCAGAACCGATGTGGCATAGGGCACCACCATTTTAATAATCGTATCTACCCCATCAATATAAAGAAAGTACGCAATTAAGAAAACAAATACAACTTTATGCTCTCTAACATTCCTAAAGGTGTCTCCCAGTCTTTTAAAACTGTTGATCACAGGTCTTGGTTCAGGCTCAATATAATATCTCTGCTTCACATCTCTGATCATGGGTATGGTCAACAGCCCCCACCAAAGGGCAGTAATGATAAACCCAATCTGATAACCGATCGACTTATCCATCCCCATAAACAGAATCAATAGTAGACTGATGCCAAATGGAATGACGCTGGCGATATATCCATAAGCAAAACCTTTTGTGGATACCTTATCCATCCTTTCTTCAGTGGTTATATCCACAAGAAAAGAGTCATAAAAAATATTGGCTCCTGCAAAACCTATGACAGACAGGATGTAAAACACAATCAATAACTGCCACTGCCCGCTCGCAGGTGCAACGAATGCCAACGAAGCCGTAGCCAGCACACCGATCAAAGAGAAAAATAAGAAAAAGCGCTTTTTCTTATCTTTGTAATCTGCGATCGTGCCTAAAATCGGACTAAGGATAGCCACAAGAATACTAGCAATGGAGTTAAAGTACCCTAAATCCATGCTGCTGTTAACATTTGAAAACATGCCAAATACAATAGGCAATAATGCAGTTGTAACCGCCATCGAATAGGCTGAATTCCCACAGTCATATAAAATCCATGATTTTTCCTCTTTGCTAAGCTTCATCTAACAGCCACCTTCTTATCTATTTGTAACTGTTATATCATTTCAGCATAAGAGGCATGTTAAATGAATGTTAATTCCATACCAATTTCTTCATAAAAAAACGACCTTTTAAAATCGAAAGGTCGCTTACTCGCTTTTATATATGAATTTAATATTTGATGATATATTCGCAATATTCATCCCCATTAACATTACATTTTATTTCCCGGACGGAAACCCGCTTTCCACGGATTTTAGTAAGTGCTCCTTCGATAATGGCCCCCTCCAGGTCACAAACCATTTTCCCTTCCATAATAGGTAACCCTTCGCAGAAACAATCGTGCACTGCAATTGTCATCCCCTTGTCATCTTCATGGGTTATTATAGGGATCCCTATCTTCAATTCTTCGAATAACTCGAATAGTTCATTAACCGAGGCAACACCAAATTCTTCCCCAATTTTTCTTCCTATAGTCAACGTTGTACCCTTACCATTCATGGGTAACGCTTGATATAAACCAATAAGTCTGATCGTTCTGAATAGCTCTAAAGGTACGACATTACCTAAATTTTTTCTCTTTATTTTTTTCATATCTGTAAAAGTAAATTGATCCATGCCAGTAGCCTCCAATTGCTTATGTAATTTATATTTCAAATTTAATTGATATATTGAGTATAAACGTATCCAATAATTGCTTTGTGATCTTACGCACATCCTAATTTTTTATAGAACTATAACAAAAAAAGCAACTTCCCAATTGGCAAGTCGCTCCTTCATTCCTTAGATGCAGCAGCATCTCAAATATGATAATCATAAACCCAAGGCAAAATAACCATCACGCTAGTTCCAACCTGAACCTCTGAATCTACCTTAATATGCCCCCCATACATTTCAATTAATTGTTTACAAATCGATAATCCAATCCCTGTCCCTTTTTGCTTGGTAGTAAAGAAAGGGTCAAATATCCGTTTTAATTTATCCTGTGGAATTCCTTCTCCATTGTCTTTAAAGAGTAGAATAATTTCGTTTGTCTCAGCAGCTGTGGTAACAGAAATATCTATTCTGCCTCTAAAAGCTGTGAAGGAATCGATACTATTTTTCAAAATATTAAGAATTACCTGCTCTAGCTGAGAGGCGCTTCCAAACGTTAGTACTTTTTCTAATGAGCACTCTACTGAAAGTATAATATCATCACTAAGTATGAGTTGATTCACAATGTTATTAACTCTATGTATAACCTCCATAACGTTAAATACTACGCCGTTATTTTTTGTACTGTCACCTTTTCGAGCCAGTATTAGAAAGTCCGTTACTAATCCATTCAGAGCATCAATCTCTTTGATAGTGATATCCAGATATGCACGCAATTCATCCGCTTTGATCTCCGGCTCATTTAGCCTGATATTTACAAGCTGAGCAAAACCTTTAATCGAAGCTAGCGGATTTCTTATTTCATGCGCCATTCCTGCTGCCATTTGTCCCATAACAGCAATTTTTTGTTCATGTAAATTGTCAATCTGTTGATTTTTATTAGACAAATAACCTTGTGCAAAGCCAGTAAAACGGGTCCAGTTACATTCCATTAAACGATTATAAAAAAACAATCGGATCGCGGAATCATCTACAAACTCTTCAATGATCTTAAACATAATATTCTGAGCGGTTAAATTCAAATCCTTGCTCATATCAAGTAAAATATCAAAATGATCACCGAATATTTCTGCAGTATAAACCCCTTGCTCAGCCCCCTCTTTTTCTAGCAGGTTTAGGTATTGATCGTAACCAAAAGAATCAAAAAACAAGGCTTCTACCATACTCATTAATATCGTACTGAATGATGAATCTAACAATTCCTTATGCGCCTCTACAAACCAGGAGAATTCGATGTTTTTCATAGTCATAGAATGATAATGCCTGTTTAAAATGATTGGAACTGCTAAGGTTAATGACGAACGCAATTCATTTTCTTTGTATGACATTTTCATCCTCCTTCTTTGTAGTTTGTATTCAAGATATGTGTATATTTTCCTGCTTCAAAAACACAGTAATTCACTTTGTTTTAATACTATATTATATTCTGACACTTGACTGTTAGAGTAGCATCGAAGATAATTACAACCTCACCAAAAAAACTATAATTAGGAAGATCATTGATTTTGAAAAGGGGCGGTCGTCATTAGCTGGTTAAGTGATCTCTATAAATTACAGAAGCAGGAGCTAAAGAAGGACATCGAGCCCTCTTTAGTCAATGCTATCTTTCGCATGTATGATAAATTTTTCAGGATTGGACTTAAAGAGCGGATCGGCCAGCAGGATATGTCTCTGGATATCGCTGATGCCTATATTAATGGCCATAACGCGATGATTGAAGCTGGAGTCGGCATCGGCAAGTCCTTTGCCTACCTCATTCCCAGCCTGCTTATTAACCAAATCTCAAGACAACCGGTTATTATTGCGACATCCTCCATACAACTTTCAGAACAAATACATAAAGATCTGAGATTCATCGGAAGTCGGCTCGGATTTACAAGGGTACGTTCGGTGGTTGGAAAAGGCATGGGGCAGTATGCTTGCCGGTATAGGGCAGCAGATCTGTTCCAAGCGGAGGATTCAAACACCCCTCTGTCTGCGCTTGCCCAGCAGATTGTGAATTATGAAATTGATGAGCGGGCAGATATTAAGGGCGGGGTTAGTGATGCAGTATGGTCTAACGTTTGTGTGAATGATTGCAAATTTGAACGTTGCCATTATAAAAGTACATGTACGTTTTATGAGATGAGAGCTAAAATTAATGCCAACGCGAGCGACATGGATTTTATTATCGTAAACCAGGACCTGCTCATCCGTGATTTAATCAAGAAAAAGGAAGGAACAAAGGGGTTAATCACCGAACGGCCGGCTCTGATCGTAATTGATGAAGCTCATAATCTGGAAGCAAAGGTTAGAGATGCAAGAACGGTCGAATTTACATACCGGGGAACCTGCCGTATTCTGGATGACGCCTTACAGATTCTCTTCAAGCAAACTGCCGATACGGAGCTTATGCCGCAATTTAAATTTATAAAAAGATGCGTTGGCCATATTTTTAAACAAGTAGAGGCAGACTTACTGCAAACAGCCAAGCAGGATAATGACCGTATAAAAATATCGCAGATCACAGGAATCCCCTTAAAACGAGCGGCACAGGTTTTAAAAGATTTTAATCTCAGCCTTTCCGTCTTAACTTCACGGCATGAGCGGGAGATTGACAATATTTTCGAAGCCATGAACGGACTTATCGACCTCTTTGATGTACTCGCCGGAGTAGAGGATAACTATCTGATCTGGGTAAGCAATACCCAGCGGGAGAGTACCCTTAGTATCTGCCCTAAAGGGATAAGCCAGTTTCTGAAATATACCTTATTTAACGGGAAAACCTCTGTTATTTTAACGTCAGCAACCATGTGTCAAAGCGGAGAAACGCTGGAGGAACAATACGCTTATCTCACCGAGTCCCTCGGTTACAGGGGAGATTATATGGAGCGCCAAGCTTCACCGTTTGATTATGACAACCACACCATGCTGTATATTGCCAAGGACATCCCCTACTATAACCATCAGCGGCGGGAAGATTATCTTGAAGCGGCATACAAGGAAATGATGAGGCTCTGTAATTTAACAGACGGGCGGACATTGGTTCTTTTTTCAGCTAAAGAGGATATGAAGTATATTCATAAGAAATTAAACTCTGAGAAGCTTGCATGGGCATTACATGTTCAAAGGGAAGGCTCGTCCCAGGACGGGGTGATCGCTGATTTTCGGGGCAGTAAAGGCGTTCTACTTAGCACCGGTGTATTCTGGGAAGGTGTGAATATCGAAGGTTCCGATTTGTCGCAGTTAATCATTTTCCGTCTGCCTTTCCCTGTTCCTGCCGATCCTGTCTATGAATATAAGACTTCGATGGCAAAGAATCCCTTGAAAGAGGTTTTTGTACCGGACATGCTGCTTCGGTTAAGACAAGGAACCGGGCGCCTGATCCGCAGTGAAACTGACCTTGGTGTACTCAGCATACTCGATTCCCGCCTGTCCATTGCCGCCAAAAAGGATTACCGGAATCAGGTACTGGAAGCCTTACCTTTTAAAAAAGTTACTGAGGATTTCAAGGTTCTGGAGAAGTTTGTGAAAGAAAAAGGGATACGGCTTAGTGATACGTAGAGAGATGAAAAAAAGCAACCCATCCGCAGACAAGTCGCTTCTAACCCTATAACGTTATCTGGAAATTAAACTACTTTATGTTTGTATACCCGCATCGCTAATAAATAAGCAACTACTAGAATGGCTATGCACCATATGATGGCTCCCCAAATATCATTGCCGACAGGCTGCCCCATCAGGAGGGAGCGAACCGCCTCTACTATAGATGTAACGGGCTGGTTTTCAGCAAAGGCGCGAACGACTGGCGGCATCGATTCGGTAGGCACAAAGGCCGAGCTGATGAAAGGAAGGAAAATAATCGGATAGGAAAAAGCAGTCGCGCCGTCCACCGATTTTGCGGATAGTCCAGCAATTGCTGCGACCCAAGTTAGAGCCAGCGTAAACAATATGAGGATGCCGGCAACCGCCAGCCATGAGAGCACTCCTGCCGATGAACGAAAACCCATAATCAATGCAACAAGAATGATGACGCTAACTGAAATCGCATTGGATATCAGGGAGGTCAGCACATGCCCCCACAGCATGGTAGAACGTGCAATCGGCATAGAATGGAATCTCTGAAAAATCCCTTTTTGCACATCGTTAAACAGGCGGTAAGCCGTATAAGTTACACCACTTGCAATAGCGATCAGTATGATCCCGGGCAATAAATAATTCACATAGTTATCCGTACCCGTCTGGATGGCGCCACCGAACACGTAAACAAACAACAGCATAAATGCAATTGGCATGATAGTTACCGTGATGATGGTATCCATACTGCGGAGAATATGGCGCATAGAACGTCCGAGCATTACACTCATGTCACTGAAAAAGTGCTTCTTAATCATTTCCATTTACTTTCCCTCCTTTTTGCCGATGATTGCGAGGAATATTTCCTCCAGCGTCGGCTGCTTTTCAATGTACTCAACTTTTGCGGGCGGGAAACGCTTTTTTAGTTCTTCGAGTGTACCGCTCGCAATGATTCTACCTTCATGTAGAATGGCGATTTGATCAGCAAGCTGCTCTGCTTCTTCCAAATACTGCGTCGTCAAAAAGACAGTCGTACCCCCATCGGCAAGCTCCTTAACCATCTTCCATACATCAATCCTTGCCTCAGGATCAAGTCCAGTGGTTGGTTCGTCGAGGAAAATAATCTGCGGTTGCCCAACAAGACTCATCGCGAGATCTAATCTCCGGCGCATCCCGCCTGAATAAGTGGATACCTTGCGATCCGCGGCATCGGTCAAAGTGAAGCGTTCCAGCAGATCGTCCGCAACTTGACGCGGATGCTTCTCATGGCGGAGCCTCGCAATCATGATCAGATTTTCCCGGCCGGTCAGAATCTCATCCACGGCGGCAAATTGACCCGTCAGGCTGATGGACTGGCGTACATAATCAGGCTTTGTGGCGACATCAAATCCGTTCACTGCAGCAGTCCCGCCATCTTGATTCAGCAAAGTGGTGAGGATTTTGACAATGGTGGTCTTGCCTGCACCATTGGAGCCCAGCAGAGCAAAAACGCTGCCCTGCTCCACTTCAAAATCCACCCCCTTTAAAACTTGAAGCTGTCTGTAGGACTTTTCTAACCCAACCACTTTAATGGACTTGTTCATTGCATTCCCTCCCCAAGGTTTTGTTAGCATATCTTCATGGAATTTTCCCCGCAAAACTCACTTCGGAAGCTCAGGCTTATAGGACTGTAACCTTTGTCAAATCAGCTTCCATGCCTTTGAGCGCAGCGAAGGTCAACTTATCCATCATTGCACCGTCAAAGTTGATCGTTTTAATTGCACGATAAAACTTCTTGGATAACGAAAACCCGGAGAGGAATGACACATTTTTTAACGTCGCACCTCTAAACGAAATATCGTTCAGCGCCGACTTTTCAAACTTGACCCCGATAAAGGTCTGGCCGTCAAAACATAATCCCCGCAGATCAGAGGTTTTAAATTCCACACCGTCAAAGATACAGTTCTCAAAGATTGTTTTCGTGAGATCAGTCGTACACAGCTTGACGTCGGTCAGTCTTGTATTGATAAATTTCGCCCCTGTAAGTCCTGATGAGCTAAAGTTGGTACGAACAAGAATAGATTTGTGAAAGCTCGCATTTGCCAGTTCAATGCCGGACAGATTGCAGTCGGTGAGATTAGCGCTGTCGAACTTGGCCTCGCCTACGTCACTGCCCGCGAAAGAACTGCCAGTCAAGTCAGCGCCTGTAAAATCCGAACCCCGCAACGCGCTCACTTTAAAATCCCCTTTATGGGCGGTAACGCCTGCAAAATCACTCTTCGATAAGTTGCTCGCCCTAAAGCTCGTCACCACCTGACGCTCAAGTGAACGGGAGAGATTGGCAACCTCCTGCACCGTCTGTTCAATGTCGCCGATGCTGTCTATCGTCATCTTAAACGCCGTTTCATCATCCTTGCCTTCAGCCTTGAGTTCACTGAACCGCTCCTGCAAATCGGAAAGAAGGTCACTCTTTAATTCAGCAACGCTTTTTATCCCGTCATAGGGTGCGAATACGCCATTTAAATACATGTTTAATTTCTCATTCATATTATCAAGTCTCCTTATAATAAGTTTTCAAGCACACGCTTTGCATACTCCCAATTAGTCTTGTTATTGGCGTAAACAGCTTTCCCCTTCTCGGTAATCCGAAAATACTTCCGTCGTCCCCCCTGAGACTCATCCCCCCAATACCATTCAATGTCACCGTCTGCCTCAAGCCGCCGGACGCTGGAGTACATCGTAGCTTCTTTTAATTCATACTCGCCTCCGGAACGCTCAGCAATCAATTTGACGATTTCATATCCATAACGATCGGCTTCGGACAAGAGCCGCAATACCATCGTATCGGTATGTCCTCGCAGCAGATCGGATGTGATTTTGTTCTCACTCATTTCATCACCTCATAATCGCATTGTACATCATACTACTGTGACAGTCAAGGTACTTTGATCATCATGTTTATACAAAATAAAAAAATGCCGTCCTTAGTTGTCTAAGGCAGCATTTTTCTATTTTAAGTCTGAAGTTCCAATCTACGCTAACCAGAAATAAGTTGATTTACGTCTGCTGGTAATTCACAGCTACCTGCAGGCAACCCTCACACAAAAATGCATAATAAATCCCCTCGCTGTCCTCGGCCTGTTCCATGTCCATTTGGGCAATAAACTTCATCGTCGTCGAACAGCAAGGGCACACAGGATATTCCGCATCCTGAATCCAAGCCGGATGTCCTCCAATCTGCGACGCAGGCGCCTCAAGCATCCAATATGAATTTTCATAGGTTCCCATCTGCCGTTCCGATAGCTGCATGGCATGCCATGCTATTTCTTCCCTGTCTTCATTTGCAGGCAAAAAATCAGGAACGGTATTATTTTCACTCCACGAATATTGGCCATCCAGCTCCGCTTTCATAAACACGGTGCCATAACAATTACAATGCATGCAAGCTGCAATCCTTAACCGCTGGCCGGAAAGCTTCATAAATTGAACCAGTGGATTCTGCAAATCGTAATCAAACAGCACTGTCAACTTACCGCCACACCAAGGGCAGGAATGCTCACCCTCCTGCAGCGCCACTACCGCCGTATAATCCCGATCCATCCCATTTTTTCCGTCCCTGTTTACTTCAAAATGATAACTCTCGGGGTAAAAAAGCAGCCTTTTCCCACCGTCGGGATCTAATTCCCATCCTGCTTCGTGAGCATAGGTTTCCGGAGCCACATTTAACTCCGATGTCCATCGAGGCGGATGCTGCCGCCATGTCTCGAACTGCCGAACAACCTCTTCATCGCCAATCCAGGCCATTGCAAGCAGCAAATGATTACGGTTTTCCGAGTCATGCTCTAACTGATGAATGATCTTATCACGGATCTCCTGACCCGCTTCTTTATAGAGAATACCGGGATAATACTTCCCTTTGTGAAAAAAAACCTCCAGCCCCCGTTCAATGCAAGCACTTGAAAAACATATAAGCGACAGTAAAATAGTCTCAGCCTGGTCAAAATCATCTTCTTCCATCAATTCAATGGCGTAGGATTCCAATCGCTCCCTTTCGCTTTCAGTCAGTTGACGATACAACTCCTGCGCGGTTTTGTGATAGGGGATTTCGTATTCAAGCGGGCTCCATCTCCGCGGTTTGTGCATGATTTTAAGAATTTCAACCGGATCATTCACACCTACGTACAAATCAATGTCTTTTCGATTTTGTTCAATATAAGCCTTTTGCTCCAGCGCAAGCTTCCTCTGATGACAGGGCATGCAGATTCCACCTGTCTTTAAAGCAGTTACAGGAAGTATGCTTCCCTTGCAGCCTGAGGTTTGGCAGGGTATACGCTCGCTCATCGGATCTCTCCTATTCTGTATAAGTTATTCTCAAAGACTATTATTAATAAGCTAAACTGCATTATAGAATTAGCTATATTATAGAATTAGCTGCATTAAATATACCACCGGATTTAGCAGCTTTAAATTCATTTCAGATTTCAATTGGATATATCCCCCACCATCACCTTATACCGAAATAAAAAAGGTTAACCAGATATTTCTGGTTAACCTGATAAACGAAAACTCCCCCGGATAAAGAAGAACCGGTACCCTTGTATTAAGCTTAATCCGTAATCTTCACATTTCCAAACACAGCCTTATTCCTCGAGTCATCCCCGGGATTGCTAAGTGCTATGCCAATATACACCTTGCGGTTCATCGGAATCTGAACAGTTCCGACCGTTTGCCAGTTATTCCCGTTACTCGAAATAGCCCCTTTGAAGGTATTTCCACTTCGGGTCAGCTTTAGCCATCTTGGAGCCGAGGCAGCCGCAGTCTGATCAACCATATTGCCGGCAGTCTCTGCACGATACTGGAAGGTTGCCCCATTTTCGGGGGTAAGCATCATATCTGCATGCTTCGAATTATGACCCAGCGACTCCCGAATCATAATGCCGGCCTTGGCCCAGCCGTCCAATCGGCTAGTGGACTGCACTTTAACAATAATCTCCGCATTGCCTCGCACGGATTGGTATATATAATTCAGTTGATCTCCATTTCCCCAAATATCCGTAGAGCTGCTGCTGAGTGTAAATTGCTTATTGGAAGAATTGTAGGTAACGTTCCCCGGCATGGAACCAATATTCCGTGCCTTCCATCCTGCTGGTAATTGAGCCGGATAGTCTTGTTCTACCGGAGGTGTCCAGCCTGGCGTAGGCCAGGTTTCACGTTCTTTGATATTGGCCAGCTCATCTTCTGGCCAGGCCCCGTAAGCAAAGAACGACAGACGCTTCACACCTGGATAATTCTCGCGGATTCCCTTGTAAATCTCCTGATATTGATCATCTGTCCAGTCATTATCCAGCGTCGCAACAATTTCCACGTCACTGTCGCTAATCCGGTCGCTCGTATCCTTCAGGATGCCGTAGGAAGTGCTGTATACCCAGTCACTGTTGAACTCCCAGTCATCAAAGTACGCCATTGGTGCAACAAAGTCGATATCATCCTTGAATTTCGCCACATTCTGCCCAACTTCAATGAATTCTGGCGGCAAAATATACACGCCGAGCTGCACATCCGGCTTCGAGGACTGGGTGATATCCTGACGAATATCGCCCACATACTGTCCGATTTGATCGGTCCTCCATTCATTCCACTGCTCACGCTGAGGCGAATCTGTCTCGAAGTCAATGCTGAGCGGTGAATACCCGAACTGCGCCTGATACTTCGCAACTGTATAATTACTGACGTCCATGTTGTAATTGTCGAAGCGGATCCAATCTAGCACAACGCCATCCACATCATAATTCTCAATCACTTCCTGAATGATGGAACGCTCATACTGCTGCACTTCATGGTGAATTGGATTGACGAAGTATTCGTTGCCGTTAGAACCTGTAAACGGAGTCTGAACCCCGTCAACCAGCGCCTGCATCTGCCATTCATCGTGCTCCAGGAAGGCCTGCTGATCATGGAACTGTGGAATCCAGGCATGAACCTTGATTCCTGCAGCATGGGCTGCGGTAATGACAGCCTGCAGGGCGTCGAAATTCTGGTAGCCTTGGGCAATTGGTGCGATATCACTCTGATAAAATACACTTCCAGACGGAACCTCATCATCTTCATCCTGCTTCACGTTCATGCTAATCACATCGACGCCATAGCTTGTAGACAGCGCGATGAAATTCTGGACATCCGTCATGTTCTTAAACTGGTTTACGGTCCGTACAATAACTTCCGTTTCGAAAGGGGGGTTACTCTCCTCCTCGGCCATAACAGGAACGGAACCACCGGCTATCGAAGAAACCAACACGATGCTTAACAGTGCTATAAACCTCGATCTCAACGCAAATGCCATAATCTCGCCTCCACTAGTATAAGATTTTATAAATAGTCTTATTTCGTCGCGTTGATTTTCTTAACATTTTCCTGCCATTTTTCGGTTCTGAATTCAAGCAGCTTAGCCAGCCCCGCTTTTTCGGTGTTCTTTTTAGCTGTCTCCAGCGCCGACAGCACCGCTTCATCCGACTTCGCCTGAACCATCTGGGCGTAAGCAAGGGTATAAATATCCCCGATATTCTGTGCGATGATGCCGATCTCCGTATCCGGAATCGGATCGGTATTTACAAACTCCGTGATATCCAACGCGGTTTTCCAGGTCACCGTGGACTGCGCCACGGTCTCCCAGGATTTCTGGTTCGCGGAAAGCAGCGCCTCGAGGCTCATTTTCGCCGTATCAATAAAGGTTGTATTTCCCGCCCAGTTAAAGTCCTCGAATTTCCGCATCGTTTCCGTGCGTTCGTTAGCAGCAGTCGTCTTGTATTTCTCGTTCGGGATTGGCGCTCCGTCCGCATCCTCTTCATCCCAGTACAAGCCTTTAGGACCGAAGAAAAGCACCTTCTGTCCCTCCGGACCCGTAATCCAGTCAAAATAAGCGAAGATGGCCTCTGGATCCTTGGCCTTTTTCGTAATGACATTAACGTTCCAACCCAGCGTCTCAAAGCCGCTTACAAACACTTGTGTTTTGTCTAGTCCGGCTTTATGAATCGGCCATATAATCTCATAACCGCTGTCCGGATTATTCGCTGTCAATGCCCGGTGTCCCTCGGCTCCATACGTAGTGATATTGGATTCGACCATGACTGCTACCCGGTTGGTATTGACCTTTTCTTTGACCGCATCCTGGGTTTGCTGCAGAGCATCCTGCGTAATCAGCCGTTCACGATACAGCTTATTAATATACAACACCATCTCCTCGTAAGCGGGATCGTCCAAGATAGATGACAGCTTGTCGCCATCCGGATATCCCATGAGTGAAATGAACTTACTAGTGGAGTTTTCCTTAAAACCACCATACATAATTTCCAGACCTGCCCCCTTCTCCCCAACCTCCAGAGGTACTACATCCGGATACTTTTCTTGCACCTTAAGCAAATATTGATACAGATCATCGAAGGTCTCCAGCGCAGGTCTGCCGAGTTCGTTATAAATATCTTTATTCACCATCCATCCGCCGTTGCCGAATTGCCCGGATGTATACCAGTTCGGAATTTGATAGATTTTCCCGTCTTCTGAACGGAGCAAATTCAGGGTGGATTCCTTCACATATTTCTTGAAGTTCGGATACTTCTCATAGTAATCATCCAGCGCAACGAGTTGTCCTGCCTGCACCAGCCGTTCCACTGAGGATCCCCGGTCAGTAAAAATGACATCCGGTAAATCACCGCCGACGATCATCGTGTTTAGCTTTTCTCCGGCCGCTCCTCCGGATTGTATGGGTTCAATAGTAACCTTACGGTTCTCCTGAATCCATTTTGTCGCCTCATTATCCCCCCATGGTGATGTCGTAAGCCAGTCATAGTTTCCATAGAAGCTGAAGGTGACGGGCTTGATCCCGCTGCCGTCATCTGTGGCGGCCTCAGTATTCAGATTTTTCTCGCTTGTGTTTGGTGAAGTGTTAGAATTTCCTCCTCCGCTACAAGCAGCGAGAAGAAGCACCAGCGAAGTCAGCAAAAGAGATACCCATTTCATACGATTGCGCATCTTTTCCCTTCTTTCTACATAATATGGTGACTGCTATTCTTTCATCGAACCGATCATTACGCCCTTAACAAAGTACTTTTGGAGAAAAGGATACGTCAGGATAATTGGAATGGTAGCGATCATCATCGTAGCCATAGTCAGTGACTTCGTAGTAATCGTCCGATTCCGGTTCATATGATCCAGCGCAATAGCATTCGATGAGCCAATTTGGGTCATGATGTTGGAGTTCATAATCTGGCGCAGCAGGGTCTGTATAGGAAGCAAGTGATCCTTTGTAATATAGATCGCTCCCGTAAACCAGTCATTCCAGTAACCTACTGCGGTGAATAAGGCAATCGTGGCCAGCACCGGGCCGGAGACGGGAATGACGATTCGGAAAAAAATGCCGTAGTTGCTGCTGCCGTCGATTTTGGCCGATTCCTCTAACCCCTCCGGCAGAGCGTGGAAGAAGGTGCGGATGACAATCATGTTCCAGACACTGATGATGCCGGGGATAATCAGCACCCAAAAGGTGTCCAGCATACCCAAAGAGCGAACTAGTAAATAACTAGGGATGAGCCCTCCACTGAAGAACATCGTAATCATGAAGAACACCATATATTGTTTTCGAAAAAGCAATGTCTTCTTGGACATTCCGTAGGCTAACAGTGCCGTGAAAAAGACAGACAATGCCGTGCCGCATAACGTTCTAAGAATGGTGATCAGAAAAGAATTCAGCAGGCGTTGATCCTGAAACACAATATAATAATTTTCCAGAGTAAAAGCTCTCGGTAACAAGGTTACACCACCGAGCGCCGTATCGCTCCCCAGATTAAAGGAAATGACCAACGCATTCCAAAACGGGTATAGCATGAGTAACGCCAGCAGTGTCAAAAGGATATAAATACTCCGCTGCATGATTTTGTCGCCTAGGCTTAGTCTCATTGTTCACCCCTCCTAAAAGGTTTATGGAGCATCGGAAGCATTCGCTATGAGTAGTAGTACTACCAGAGACTAACATCTGCCCGGCGAGCGATTTTGTTGGCCGTCACTAGCAGAATGACACTGATCACCGCCTTGAATAGCCCTACCGCTGTCGCATAAGAGAATCTGGCATTTAAAATCCCAACACGGTACACATAGGTGTCGATAACATCGGAGTAGGGTCGCAGAATTGGATTGGTTGCCAGCAGCAAAATGTCCTCGAAGCCCGCACTGAGCAGACTGCCGATGGCAAGAATCATAAAGATGATGATTATGGGGGTAATGCTGGGGAGTGTAATCAAGTGAATTTGCTTAAACCGGCTTGCTCCATCTATAGAAGCGGCCTCATATAGGGTTGGATCAATGCCTGCAATCGCGGCCAGGTAGACAATGCTCCCGAATCCGACCTCTTTCCATACATTTACGCTTACTAGAATCGACCAGAAGTATTTGGGTAACGCCAGGAAGTTAACTGGCTCCCCTACCAGATTGAATCGCTCCAGCACATAGTTCACCGTCCCGTTGTCAACGGATAACAGCGAAAATACAAAACCGGATACTATAACCCAGGACAGGAAATAAGGTAAATAGCTGACGGTCTGGATAATGCGTTTAAAGCCCATATTCCCGATTTCATTCAGCATCAGCGCAAGAAGAATCGGGGCAGGAAAAGAGATAATCAATTTAAGCAAGCTGATCAGAAGGGTATTTCGCATCACATTCCAGAACTCCGGCGCCTCGAAGAACATTCTGAAATGCATAAATCCAACCCAGGGGCTCTTCATAATGCCGCCAAAAATATCGTATTGCTGGAATGCCATAACAACGCCATACATCGGAATGTAGCTAAAAATGAATACAAAGATAATTCCCGGCCAAACCATGGACTGCAAATCCAATTGACTGATAAATTTCTTCCATCTACGCGGTTTCTCGGCCGTGTTCATCCGCTTTTCCTCCTCTGGACGATTCTAGTGAAACAACGGCAACAACGATTTGTTCTTCTCCAGCATTTCATCCAGCAGTTGTTCAGCTACGCTGACCGAAGGCACGAGCGGATGATGAACCATAGCCTGCAGGGCTATATCCCGGTCTCCGTGCACAGCCGCCTCGATGGTGAGGCTCTCGTATTGCTTGACCGCGGCCAGCAAGCCTTTTACGGACTGAGGAATTATGCGCAGCGGAATCGGCAGCGGGCCTTGCTTGGTTACCATACAGTTCACCTCAATGGAGGCATCGTCCGGCAAGAAATCAATCATTCCGTTATTTCTTACATTCAACGTCTGGATATCGCGGGAATCATTATAAATGGAGCGCATCAGCAGCACTGCCGCCTCCGAGTAGTAGGCTCCGCCGCGCTGTTCCAACTGCTTGGGCTTTTCCTTCAGCTCTACGTTCCGGTACAGTTCAAACAGCTCTTCCTCCACCTTCTTCACTACCTCAGCGCGCGATCCAGTCGTTGCTGCTGCTTCCTTCTGTTCCGCAAGCATCGCGTCCGTCATATAGTAATAGCTCAGGTAATAAGAGGGAATCGCTTTCAAAGCATTCAGAAACCGGTGGTCCCAGGAATCAAACGGCACATTGCTCGCCTTGTAACTCTGAGGGTAATCAATGAGCTCCTGCAGCTTGCTTTTACCGTCAATCACGATATCGGATACCCAGTGCAGATGGTTGATGCCGACAAACTCCGCGTAGATCTTCTCCATAGGAAGCCCGAAGAACTCGGAGAGCCACTTTTGAAAACCGATCGGCGAGTTGCACAGGCCTACGCTTTTTACCGATGAGTATTTGTGAACAGCTTCAGTCACCATACCGGCCGGATTCGTAAAATTCAGCAACCAGGCATCCGGAGCCAGCTCCTCCATGTCTTTGCAAATATCCAGAATGACCGGAATGGTCCGTAGGCCTTTCATCATCCCTCCGGGTCCTGTCGTCTCCTGGCCGATGACATTGTATTGAAGCGGAATTAATTCGTCCCATTTGCGCGCTTCCAGCATGCCTACCCGGATTTGCGTACATACAAAGTCCGCTCCGGCAATGGCCTCCCTGCGCTCAAGCGTCTGGACCACGGTAATCGGCAGTCCGGACTCAGCAATCATGCGTTTGCTCAGTTCTGCAATCGTATGCAGCTTCTCCCTTCCCTCCGCAATATCCACCAGCCATACTTCGTGGATGGGAAGCTCTTGGTGATGCAGGATGATGCCTTCAATAAGCTCAGGCGTATACGATGATCCCGCTCCGATGACAACCAGCTTCAATGTTTCCTCCATGATAGACCCTTCCTTCATCTTTTCATTTTGGTCTTATAAAAACTAGCCTATTGTGTTCGGTACTTTCCCCTGTGATAGATTATCTAGAACCTTCTGATCTACACGCATACCACTGCTTTCCATAGCCAGAACGACCGATCCTACAACCGGCTCCCGGGTCAAAATCCTTAAAGTGCCATTCGGAGCTGACAACTTCACTCTTCTCTCAATGGCCCGCCGGATGATGCCTGAGCGGTCTCCCTTTGTCAGCAGGCTGCCTGCAAGTACGATGTCGAAGAAGTCCTCCTCCATGCCCAATCGATGGATAGCCGATGCCGCGGCCAAACCCAGCTCATCCCCTTGCTTAACCAGCAGCTCGGTGGCAACCTGATCCCCTTCCTCTGCCGCTTGAAACAATAGTTCAGCAATATGGGGAGGCAGGTCTCTGAAATGATCCAGGTAATCCTCTCTTAATTCCGACACATTGGAATAGCCTAACAATTGCGTTAAACGTTCGGTTAGGACCGTCTCCTTCTCTCTACCCTCATCCGCCCGAAGGACGCTACGGAATACCTCAATACTTAAATCATAGCCACCGCCATAATCCCCGAACCGGTAGCCGAATCCACCACATTGGAATGTAGCACCCAACGGATTTTTGCCACTACAGTTCACGCCCGATCCGCAAATCAGCACGATCCCGTAGTTCTTCTCTGTACCTGACCGCAAGGCAATCCAGGTATCGCAGGAAATCTCAGTTTGGGGAAGATCAAAGCTGCTGATAATCGGTCGCAAAATCCGGAAATCAGCCTCTCTGTCCGCTCCCGCTAAGCCGAACCAGGAGTAATCCAGCTGATCCTTGGTCAGCCCTGACGCCATAATTGCTTCCGATATAGCCTGCTGTAAACTGTTCACCGCCTGCTCACGGTTTATTTGATGATTTCCGATCCCACCCTTGCCAACTCCGATGACCTTCCCTTGTTCATCTGCAATCATTGCGTGGGTTTTACTGCCTCCTGCATCAACTCCCAAAAAATACTTCACGGATGATTTCACTCCTAAAATTCAAGGTAATCTAACAGATGCGGTGGATTCACGAATGAGTAGCTGCGGAGCGAGCTTCGTTACAGCGGGCGGCATCACCTCCCCATTGATCATTTTTAGTAGTAAATCAACGCCTATATTGCCCATTTGTGCCTCAGGTTGTCTGACCGTCGTCAACCGCGGGTAAAATTCACCTACGAACTGCTGATCATCAAATCCAACAATTGAGATATCGTGGGGTACTCGAATTCCCTCTTCCCGGAGAGCCTGAACCATTCCAAGAGCAATAAAATCGTCCCCGGAAAAAAAAGCTGTCGGCAGCTTATCCTCGCGGATCCATCTCTTGGCCACCTCATAGCCGCCGCTTACTGTAAAACTGCAGTATTCCGTTCCGAATGGCGTTAACCCGGCATCCTCGAGCGCTTGGACATAACCGCGCTTACGCTCCGCTACACTTAGAAATACCGAAGGGCCGCCAATATAGGCAATTTGAGTGTGCCCAAGATCGATCAAGTGTTTTGTAGCCTCATACCCGCCTTGATAGTTATCGACCACGACGCTAGGCACATCCTCATGCTGAAACTGGTTATCCAGCAATACAAACGGAATATTTTTTCTTTTCAGTTCCTCTACATATGCCTTTTCTTCAAGTGGGGACAACAGGATAATTCCATCAACGCGATCCTTCTGAAACAGGAAATTATCGCCTTCATCCTCATTCTCGGCGATCGACAGAGCTAAAAAATACCCTTGCGACGCCAGCTTCCGGTTCACCACGCGAATAACCCGGTCATAGAAAGAGTCGTTAAAGTTGGTAATCGACATCCCGATGACTCCCGTTTTGCCCCTCACAAGACTCCGCGCTGCTGAATTGGGCTGATAATTCAATTCCTCCATAGCTTTCAGCACTTTCTGTCTATTAGCTTCCCGTACAGATGGTAAATTGTTAAGCACCCTGGATACGGTCACTACAGAGAGTCCCGACTTTTTGGCTACATCATGTATATTCATTTTAGTTTCCATACCTCCGTCACCCGAAAGTTTAAACGATTAAACTTTTTAGGTAAATAAAAAAACCTTACCTTTCGTGATATTTCTATGTTCTGATTGAAAATTGCACACTGAATGTCAGCTTTTCCTTTATCAAGAACACCAAAATTCTTTACAAAAGTTTTAAGGTTTTAACTAATTTACATTCTACTTACATTTCCAATATCCGTCAATACATAAAATACAGCCAAAACAAAAAGCAACTCATCCGCAGACAAGTTGCTTTTTAGACACGCTATTTAGCCCTTCCATTGCTTCTATCATCCTCAGGTTAATTGGTAATTACCCACTTTTGTCGAACAAGAGTAGGATCAAGCTCGCCTAGGGACAGTGTCGACCCATCCGCTGATACTTCGAGCGCTTTCTTATGATGAGCAGAAATAATACTTACGGTACCATCATCATTTTTGTGAAAAATCCAACGCTGATTGTTATATCCGAGATAAGGGTATAACTGAATTTTATTTTGCCCTGTGTCTAGATCAAGCGCCTGACCGGCTGTTGTACGAATAGAATAAGAACCTGCATCGTCCCCCGTCGGCACGAATACCCACTTCTGATCCGTAGAATCATTCGCATCCTTCAGTGTAACAGCTTCACCATTTGCAAGATTTGCTGTATAAAGGGATTTCTGTAGTTCTGCATTTACTAGACTGGAAGTGGTTAAATTGGCAGGTGCTGCTCCGCTCATGTTAACGTTTTGATATGAAACATTTCCGCCAAATACATGTAGTCCGAAGCGGCCTTCTGCAAATGTGCCGTCCTGCAAGTCGATCACTTTCTGCCCGTCTACATAAACTACGATATTCGGCCCCTTCGCTTCGATTTTCACTTTGTAGGTTTGACCCGGCTGAATGAACGTCGGAACTTTTGCTAGAATCTGACGCTCTTCAAAACGGCCGCCGATTTTATAAAACAGACGGATGGACTTCATATTCGGATCCAGATTTAAGTAGTATCCGCTGCGTCCATCTTCGCTGGCGCGGAACAACATAGAGCCTGCTCCCCCGAATTTCCCTAACATTATATCTGCTTCATAAGTAAAGTCTCCAGCCTGCTTCTCTGCGATATAATTCGCGTCACTGGGGTAATTTCCACGAATCCCATTTTCACCAATGACCCAGGAGGCTGCAGATAGATCTTTAGTCCACCCACTTAAATTCGTATGAAATTCACCCCCAGATACCTTAACTATTATGCTAGCTGATGTCTTCCCATTTGGAGTAGAAACGGTAATGATAGACTCGCCTTCTTTTTTAGCTACAAGGGTTGCCTGGGATTTATCCACCACGTTTAGTTCAACAACATCCTTGTTACTGGAATTCCATTTAAGCGGCTGTGCCCCATTACCTGTGCCATTCTCTACCATCGCCAAAAGTGTTTCGCTTTGCCCCTTGCTAAGTTCACGATCACTTGTATCCATCATTATCTTGGTAGCTGAGCCCGTCTCCTGATTCCATACAGAGCCTAACCGATTCATCTTCAGAGATACGACCTTTACGTTGCCTCCATTGGTGTAAAAGCTCAAAGCTCTGCTGGCTGGATCCGGGAAAATGACGTCAGAGAAAACAACTTTACCGTTGTTGCCAAAAACCTCAACAGAAGACTCATCTACAAGGATACGCAGCTTAACACGCTTATTCTCCGTTTGCATTGGCACTTCATGTCTTGTACTAAATAAACTCGAAAAATCCGTCAAACCAGATGCAGACCGATCCACGAAAATTTGACTCTCACCAGGTTTATATCCAACTACCGTTTTCTGACCTTCACCTACACGAACGTTAAAACCAAATTCACTAACCTGACTACCTGTTGGAATTTCTACTTCAGCTTCAATCTCGTATGCACCAGAGGTAACCCCTTTCAATAGATTCTGAGAAGAAGGACTCACCTCTTTGTTAACAGTAGAATACAGCTGACTACACAGTAATTGGAGCTCCTTGATTGGGCTTTGAGCCAGCTGAATCCCATCTTTAGTCGTCACTAATGAGACTTCTCTTGGGATTGACAGTACGCCTTTCCAATGGGTTGTTGGAAAAGCAAACGGATAGTCCCAGTTTGTCATCCACGCCATCATTACGCTGCGATGATCTGGCATGTTCGAAAAAGACATTGAAGCGTAGAATTCTTTTCCAAAATCTGTTCGCAAAACTTTCCCTGCCGGATTATCATTAACAAATTTACCTTCCGCTGTTAAATGACCCACAAAATATTCAGCATCTGATCCGCCTGTTTTTGAATTCGCTCCTGTACTAATCATCAGAACCCATTTTTTCTGTGATGTTCCGTCTACCGAAAGCTGAAGCAAATCCGGACATTCCCATACACCGCCGCGAACATATTCCCCGTATCCCCAGCTATCTGTTAGGGTCCAATCAAGTAGATTTGTTGAAGTAAAGAAACGAATATGATCTCCACCGGATACAACCATTACCCATCTGTTATTGTCGTTATCACGAATCACTTTCGGATCACGGAAATCCCAACCTCCGGGCTCCCCTCCATTATCGCCTGGATTTCCGATAACCATTGGACGCGTCTTGGAATATTCCCAAGTACGACCTTGGTCCTTGCTGTATGCAAGACCGATACGCTGATTCCCATTCGGGCCATCGGGATTATAGGAAGTGTAGTAGGCAATCAGCCCCTTGCCTCCTGAATCCCCGAATAAACCTGATGCATTCGTCACATCTGCCACAGCTGATCCAGACCAGACATGCCCATGATCATTCCACGGCAGCGCAATCGGAAGGCGCTTCCAGTTCAGCATATCTTTACTGACAGAATGTGCCCATGTGCCTCCATCCTGATGGAATAGATGATATTCTCCTTCGAAGTAGACAAGTCCGTTCGGATCACTGGCAGAACCACGAATTGGCGTATAGTGATACTGAGGACGATATTTTTCATTATAATAATTGCTGGCATCCGTCACATAGGTATCCTGGAAGTAAGCTGTTCCCTGTTTAACGACCATTCCTGCATATCCCTCGGTGTAGGTTTTATCTGTTAGATCGATTGCGGCCGGGGTGTATCCGTCTAGGAAGACCTGAATTCTGTTTCCCTTCGCCCTTATCTCCACATGATGATTTGCTCCGGCCTGACTTAGATAGGTATGCTGTGAACTTGCAATGGTTGTTCCGTTAGCTTTCGTCAGACTTACACGAACCTGGTTTCCTTCCTTTGTCAGGGCGGCTTCATATCCCTTTGTTCCATCCGCCGATGAACGAAAGGCGAGTGCTGCAACAGAATCAGGACGAAGAGATATATTTCCTTCATATACAAAATCAGCAGCTTGTCTATTATAAATTTGCTGTGAAATAATCTGGTTTACTGCCGTTCCTTTTTTGCCGCTGATATTAGGCTGCCATTGTCCTTGATTTGTAACCACAGCACCCAGATTTCCTTTCAGGTCGCTTACGATAATATTTTGGAACAAAACAGAACCATTCCATACATTGAGTCCCAGCTTACCAGTACGATACGCATGATCCTGAACCTCAATCACAGGTTTATATGCATTGTCCCAATATACTTTCAGTGATGAACCCTCTGCTTTCACCTTGAGATGATAGATCTCTCCTGCCTTAACAGTAACCTTCCGCTCCTCTTTTAATTTCCCTTCACCCTCACTTGCGTCTCGTAAGCGGATCATACCTGCATTCGGAACAATTTGGAGCATGTAGGAACCCCAGCCATCTTCATTAGAACGGAACAATAAGGTCGCGTCCGCTTGCATATCCTTGATCATGACATCAGCTTCATAGATAAAATCCTCTGACACCGTTTCGGAGATTGCCATTACATTTTCTTGTGGATCGGAAGTCAGTAACATCCCTTCAACCGTATCTGCCAACTTCCCTTTTCCTTTTATTTGCCAACCTGTCAAATTCGTATTGGTATTGGTTACGTTTTCAAAAATAGAAAGTCCCTCCTTAGCTCGTTTGCTTACCTCCTGTTCAGCGGGCGCAGCCCACCCAGTGCCGGAATTTGCTACATAAATGCCTGCTGAAGTCATAACAAGTCCTGTTGCCATAAGAAAGCATAAAAGTAATTTTCCCTTATTAACCATCTTCTTCACCCTCTTTTTCTATCATCAATCATTTCTTTTATTGTAAAATAAGAAGGAGGCCAATTCATTGCACTGACCTCCTCTCTATATTCTTTTACAATTGAACAGAACTCTGACTTTCCAGTGCCGTGAGTCCAAGAGCGAGAGCACCGCATAATCCCGCCTGTTGGCCTAGTCCTGGTGGAACGATATACTCATCTATGTGTTCCAAAATAGTACTAGAGCTGACATAACCGTTCAGGTTCTGAAGCACGGCCTGCCGAATAAGTGGAAACAATTGTGACTGCTGCATAACACCACCACCCAGAATGATTTTCTCAGGAGAGTTAAGCAGTATAGCACCGGTAATCGACTGCGCAATATAAAATGCTTCCATTTCCCATGCAAGGTGATCTTTAGGAAGTTCATGTCCCTTCTTCCCCCACCTTGCTTCAATAGCAGGACCTGCCGCCATCCCTTCTAGGCAGTCCCCATGATAAGGACATCCCCCTGGGAATTCATCTTCAGGATGGCGTCTTGTAAGAACATGACCCCCTTCAGGATGCACAAGACCATGAATAAGTTTGCCTTCTGAATACACTCCCACACCAACACCCGTGCCAACTGTATAGTACAAACAGCTGGATAACCCTTGGGCTGCGCCCCATTTGGCTTCACCAAATGCCGCTGCATTGACGTCCGTGTCCCAGCCAAAGGGAACCGAAAAGTTTCTTTTCATAGTGCCCAGCATATCGTAATTTCCCCAACCTGGTTTTGGTGTTGTTGTAACGTAACCATACGTTGGACTATCTGAGCGTATATCAATTGGACCAAACGATCCAATTCCGATAGCTTCTACTGGTTTGTCTTGAAAATATTGAATAACTTTGGGCAACGTCAACTCAGGATGTTCTGTCGGGAAACTGATCTGATCTTCAATGATCCCATTTTCATTCCCGATGCCACATATAAACTTTGTCCCGCCAGCTTCAATCGCTCCTATACGCATATACAAGACTCCTCTCGGTGACTAATTCTTGTCTTGCTCAGCAGAGAGAGTAAGCTCATAGATATCCAGGGAAATCAGCAAGTCATTCTCATTTTCTGCAAATACAGCAATACCTTTAGATTCTAGTCCAGGGAATATAAGATCCGTAATTACGGCCTGACCTCCATTACTAAACACCTCAACGGAAGAGCGATCCACATAAATACGGAGATCATTTGACTCATCAAGCGCTACGAGTTTGGCTGAATGATGTCCTACGAAATGTTCATGGAAATCATGCTGGCCCGAAGCCTTCCGGTCTACATAAAGTTCCTCTGTCTCACCGTTGAAACCGATCACTGTTTGTTCATCCGCACCAACTCTTACCTTGAACCCTACAGATTTACCCCGAGCGAACTCAGCTATAATCTCATAAGATTCCAAGTGAATCTCTTTAAGAAGAGTATTGATTTCTTGCACCGTTGCATTTTTTATAGAAAGGACTTGTACACGAGCTGATTCCAACTCTTGTACCGGCTTCTGTACAAGAAAGGTTCCCCCTTGTCTTGATTCGAGCTGAAGTTCTCTTGCAATTGTCATCGCACCACGGAATTCTTCTGCTGGCGTCTTGTTAGCATACATCCAGTTGCTCATCCAGCCGATAAATAGTCTTCTTCCATCTTCCGCCGGTATATCGGACCAGCTTACACCTGCATAGTTATCTCTTCCATAATCAAGCCAGCGAACTTTTATCGAATCTTCATCTGGCGTGAACACCTCTCCATCAAAATCCCCTGTAAAATACTGTGTTCTTGATCCTTCCACAAAAGCGGGATCCGCACCGATGCTCACTAGCATCACCCATTTCGTGTACGAAGGATCGCCATCAATGGCCAGCGGGAACAAGTCCGGGCATTCCCATACCCCGTCATGAGAACCGATTCCTTCTCCGAATTCACTGGCAAATGTCCAGTTCATCAGATCAGGAGAATGATATAGACACACCGTTTGGCCACAAGCTACAATCATCACCCATTTATTAGTATCTTTATTCCAAAATACTTTTGGGTCACGGAAATCAATGAATGTATCATGTTCAAGCACCGGGTTTCCATCATATTTCGTCCAGGTTCTTCCGTTATCCTTACTATAAGCCAAGCTTTGACGCTGAATGGCTGGCTTGCCTTCCGGCATATCTAAATGGTGTGTAAAAATCGCTACTAGACCTGGTTTATCTTCAAAAAATCCAGTCGTATTGTTCCAGTCAACTACAGCACTGCCGGAAAAAATCATACCTAATTCATCTGGAGCAAGAGCGATAGGCAGCTCCTCCCACGTAACAAGATCCTTGCTGACCGCATGGCCCCAGTGCATAGCGCCCATAGTCATTCCACCTGGATGGTGCTGAAAAAACAAATGATATTCATCCTCAAAATAAACCATTCCGTTTGGATCATTCATCCACTTTTCCTTAGGGGAAAAATGATACACTCCGCGGTAATTTTGTTTCGCAATCGTAGACATTATTGTTTTCTCCTTTACTCCCGAACACGGTCTTTACCGTATATTATTTATAGTTTATTATTTGCTTGCTCTGTCATAGCCGCCTTGTTTAATTTCAAGCCATTCTTGCAAGCCCAGACGGTCCAATTCTTTCAGGTATTCATCCCACTGCGCTTCAACTTTACCGTTTTGGTACCATTCAGTACGCATTCTAAGCACGTAGGCAAAAAGATCCGTCTCAATTGTCGTAAGGCGATCAAGCTCTTGAATAGAATGGAATACACTCGGCATTACGTTTTCTGCTTTCATTTTTGGCGCCATGATGTTCTTGATAATATCCATTCTGCCTTTGGCATCATCCGGCATGGTTGTGAATTTTCCATAATAGGAATCAAGGATAGCTAAGGGTCCACCGACACTTGTTTTCTCACGTAGCTCTACAGGAGCTGCACCCTCCAGCGGCAAATGCTTCAGCATTTCTTTTTCTTTATCAAATTCGAAGATATTTTGCTGTTTATCGTCTCCATACGTTCCCCAGTTGTTCTGTACAGATTGAATCGGATCGTAGAGTTGATCAACCCATTTCGCTGTCGTTTCTAAGTTCTTATTGGCGCTAGTAACAACCATCTTACCTCTGCCCAAACCAAGCGCGTTCGTTCTTGTTACGTTAACTTCACCATCTGGTCCAGCAAGTGGAGGCATAACCTCGTAAGTGTCATTTGCTCCAGTGATGTTGGCTTTATCCCATGAGAAGTAAAGTCCGTATCTCTGATCCTTCCCTTTTGCAAGGTAAGTACTCCAGTCCTGTGTATAGGCTTCAATATCAATGAGCCCTTCTTTATACAGCTCGTTAATAAAAGAAACGGCTTCTTTGTAGTCATCTTGTGCCGCCGTAAATATTACCTTCCCATCATTGCTTACAACCGCATGGTCGGGGTTCTCCCCCAATCCAAATGAAGCAAATAGGAAAACCAGATCTTCTGCTCCAGGCTTGTTAATAAAGGACAGAGGAATTTCGTCAGCCTTACCATTGCCATTTGGATCTTTTGTCTTGAATGCAATTAATACTTCTTTTAATTCTTCTGTTGTTGTAGGCATATCAAGGCCCAGCTTCTCAAGCCATTCCACATTGATCCAAGGCATACTGTCTACCGCCTGGATTCTTTCCTTACCATTGCCCAGCTCTTCGATCCACGGAAAGGCATAAATATTACCGTCTGGTGCCGTAATCATACTCTTGTATTCCGGGGCTTCTTCCAGCACCTTTTTGAAGTTGGGCATATTGTTCTCGATGAGATCATTCAGCGGAATAATGGCACCGTCTTTAGCAAGCTTGAGCAGCTCATAGTCGCTATAGTCCGCATTAAAAATTGCATCAGGAAGATCACCGCTTGCCACAGCCAAGTTTCTTTTTTCAACAAATACGTCTTTCGTGAAATTCTTCCAATTAATATGAACATTCGTCTTTTCTTCAAGACGCTTATTAATCAGTTTTTCATTTGGATCAGCTGGTGCAAGTGGAGAGCTTTGCGTAATAAAGTTCAAAGTTACTTTACCGCTGGCGTCCTGTTCTTTACTAGCCGCACTTCCCCCTCCTCCTCCGCCACCGCATGCAGTAAGGAACATAAACGAAGCAAGCACAGATGCAGAAGCTACTTTCGTTGATACTCTTGATTTCTTAATTCTTTTCATAGGGTATGACCTCCAAATTAGATATGAATGAATTAATCTTTATCTATGTGCAGCCTGTTTCCTACTTAAGGGAACCGACCATAACACCTTTTTCAAAGTACTTCTGGAAGAACGGATACATAACAATAAGTGGCAAACTGGAAACAACGATGGCAGCGTACTTGATGATTTCAGACAATCGTTTCATTTCCGCCATGGCGAGTTGATCGCTGATCATGCCCGGATCTACCTGATTCTGGATCAAGATGGAACGCAACACGAGCTGCAGTGGATGAAGATTAGGATTATCTAAATAGATCATCGCGTCAAAATAGGAATTCCACTGGCCCACAAAAGCATAAAGAGCAAGTACGAAAACAATCGGTTTGGAGAGCGGTAATACGACACTGAAGAAAATCCGCATCTCCGAAGCTCCGTCGACATTAGCAGCTTCCTTCATTTCATTCGGTACGCCTTTGAAGAAAGTTCTAGAGAGAATGATGTTCCATACATTGACTGCCCCTGGAATAATCACCGCCCAGATGGTATCAAGCAGACCAAGATTCTTAACGAGCAGATAGGTTGGTATAAGCCCACCCCCAAAGAACATGGTGATAATAAACAAGGTCATGAAGAATCCTTTTCCTTTGAGCCTGTCATCAGACAGTGCGTACCCTGCACAGATAGAGACGAGAACGGTAAGCATAGCAAATGAAACAGAGTATAAAACAGAGTTTCCAAAACCTCGGATCATGGCCGGATTAGAAAGAATTTTTATATACCCTTCTAATGACCAATCCGAAAGGTTGAATGATAATCCTTTACTGAGCAGAACTGATGGATCCATAAAAGATGCAATCACTACATAAATCAAAGGAAGTACAATGATAAGTACGGCCAGTGTCAGGAAGATCGCGTTCAGCACGACGATAAAGCGATCTAATCCGGAATGTTTAATGGGCATAGCTTGTTGCTCCTTTCTTAGTAAAGACCTTCACCCTCATTCAGTTTCTTCACGGTGAAGTTAACGGTGATGAGCAGGACGATGTTAATGATTGAGTTAAACAATCCTACTGCGGCTGAATAGGCATAATCGCCCGACTGCAAACCAATTTTATAAACGTAAGTCGGAATGATTTCTGAGGTTGGCAAGTTCATCGCCGTTTGCATGAGATAGGCTTTTTCGAAGCCAATGGACATGATCCCACCAGCTGCAAGGATAAATACAATAGCCATAATTGGACGAATGGTTGGCAAATCGATATGGCGGATTCTTTGTAGAAGATTAGCGCCGTCAAGATTGGCTGCATTATGTAACTCAGGATCGACATTAGCAAGCGCTGCTACATAAATAATGGATGCCCAACCGGCTCCGGTCCAAATATCGGACAGAATGTAGATCGAACGGAAGTACTCCGGACGAGACATGAACATGATTGGTTCACCTGTAAGCCAGGTAAAAAACTGGTTAATCGGTCCCGTTGGGGACAAGAAGATAAACAACATCCCGACCACAACGACAACAGAAATAAAGTTAGGTGCATACAAGAACAACTGAATGTTCTTTTTGACGCCTGCACGGCGAATTTGATTTAACATCAACGCAAGCAGGATAGGAATTGGAAAACTCAGAATTAATCCGAAGAAACTTAATTTAAGCGTATTCATAAAGATAACTTCGAAGTTGGGGGATGACAGGAATTTCTCGAAGTTGTACAAGCCTACCCATTCACTCCCCATAATCCCTTTGATTGGGCTGAAATCTTTAAAGGCGATAATCGCACCATACATAGGACCGTATTTAAAAATCAGGGTCAGGATCACAGCTGGTGCGAGCAAAATATAAAGAAAGTAGTATTTCTTTAGATAGTCTAGTAAGGAGCTCTTATGTTTAGTCACCATTGTTCTGTGTTCAGCTTCTATTAGGTTTTGCAATGCCTTTACCTCCGTTCTTATCAATGTTGATATCTTGATGCAGTAAGGGCTTTCAATTGGCTTATGTCCTGCTGCTTTTACAATTTACCAAACACTTAATCGTTCGTCAATACATTTTGTAAAAATATTTATGTGCATATGACAAAGTATTATGTTCATAAATGATGCATATAATTTTACATAATTACAAATACAGCCAATTTAAATAGGATTATATACTTTAAAGTCAACATATTCTCATGAAGGTGAAAAGAATAATACCTTTTTTGCACACTTATCCACTAATAAAATGTAAACTAAATTGTGCATTTGTAAATATTGTATTGCTATTTTGAGTAAACTAATATACATTAAAGAGAGTTGGAATCATGGCAAATGGTACACTATTTGTGGCGAAGGTTAAGAACAAGAATATAGAGGTGAATTACATAGATGGCCAGGGAAAAAGTAACCATACAAGACATCGCGGATGCTTTAGGTATCTCCAGAAATACAGCTTCCAAAGCCTTAAATGGAACGAATGGTATACCTGATGAAACCAGAAACAAGGTTATAAAGAAAGCGATAGAGTTAAAATATAAACAATTTGCTTTTATGGACACCGAGAGTGTTCAACCAAGAAACTCTGGAAATATCGCTTTATTAACAGAAAACTTGCCTAACACTTCCCACTTTGGATCGAAACTGATCAGTGGCATGGAGAAACGAATCAGTGCAGAAGGATATAATTTATCCATGCACATTATAAGAGACATTGATCAGGCGTCCCTGTCTCTTCCAAATAATTTTGATGTCGCCAATGTAGACGGAATTATTTGTATTGAGTTGTTCAATTCGGAATATAGTAAGCTGATTACAAGTCTTGGCATTCCAACTATTTTCATCGACTGTTCTGCAGATATCTGCTACCCTGAATTCCAAGCGGATGTACTTCTCATGGAAAACGAACACAGCACATATCAACTTACAAAAAAATTAATTGATGGCGGTTACACATCACTGGGGTTCATCGGGGACTATAATCACTGTAGGAGTTTTAACGAAAGATGGGTGGGCTTTAATCGCGCATTGATAGAATCTGGGATTCAGCTTGATCTCTCACAATGTATTCTCGATGACGACCGACTATTTTTTTCGAGTCCAGAGTGGGCAGATACTAGGCTGAGCCAAATCAATGAGCTTCCTTCTGCTTTCGTGTGTGCTAACGATTATATTGCGGTTACCTTTATGAAGTCGCTCAAAAACATGCTTTCCATTCCTAATGACATCGTCATTTGTGGTTTTGATAATGGTCCTGAATCAAGCATTGTAGAACCCCATCTCACTACTGTTCATATTTATAGTAATCAGATGGGTGTCAAAGCAGCCGAAATGCTACTTTCCCGAATTCATGATCCGAAGCAACCCTATCAGGTATCTCATATTTATACCAAACTCATCCTAAGAGAATCTACACCTAATATCAGTTGATGAATTTAAAAAGAACCCAAGCGATTAAAAATTCCGTCGCTGGAGTTCTTTTTTTTTCGTTGAATTGTTCCAATTACAATATCCTGTATATATAATCGCCCACAATTAGTTTATGGAAGGATTGTATTCTTCATAGGATAGAACAATATGCTCTCGTTTTAGCAGACAATGCTCTATGATCGCCTTACGTTTCGCTTTCAGGACAATTTGTTCAATATCAGCAAAACTGCAACCGGAAAGACGTTCGCATGCCTCCTCCATCAAGCCAGCTTCACTTTCAAAGTCATTAATTAACAGTTCGACATATTGACGCCTACTTGATTCATCCGGGTTAGCATAAATCATTTTTGTATCAAACCTTCGCCAAATAGCTCTATCCAGTTCATTTTCTAGGTTCGTCGCTGCTACAAAAATGCTATTGTCACCAAAATCATCGAGACATTGCAGCAGTGTATTCACCGCACGGGCCATTTCTTTAACCTCGTCATTACTCTCCCGTGTTCTTGCAATGGCATCAAACTCATCCAGGAAAAGAACACAAGGAGATGCTTTGGCATACTCAAATATTTTCCGGATATTACTTCCAGTCTCACCCAAATGGCTGTGAATAATTGCATCAAGTCTAACCAGGATAAGTGGAAGCTCCAGCATTTGCGCCATATAAAATGCAGTAAGTGTTTTCCCTGTGCCCGGTGGACCATACATAACCACTTTATTGGGAATGGGAACTCGATGTTCTTCAAAGCTTCCCCTCATACCTAAGATCGTAATGAATTCTTCAACAATCTTTCGATTCATATCGGGTAGGACGAGATGTCTAACCTTTTTGGCACATTCTTTGGGGGTATAATAGGTACCCATATCAATCCCTTTTGCTCTGGGTAGACGTTGATTGGTGCTGCTTTTGTTCATTATTTATTGAAGCTCCTTTAAAATGATTATTTTCAAGAAATCCAAAAGATCCTTTCTGAATCCAGTTCAACCTGCTCTAATTGCCGCTCGAAGTCCTCGTGAGAAACGATAGAGTTGGTTTGTGACGATTCATTCTCCACAAATCAATTCAACTTCCACGTGTATTTATTCGTAATTATTACGATTTAAAATATCATACTTTCTTTTTGTTTATAATGTCAACCAGTAGCACAAAAAAGAGCCTTATAGTTCCAAGGCTCTTTCGGGGTATATCTATTAAATCGTCCATCCAGGCAAAGCAGAGGTTCCAGCATCCTGCCTTCACATATTGTAAGTCCTGGCTAGCTTGGACTTAGCTCTGAGCCGGGTGAATTCCTTAGTTACCAGGATTACCGTCCACACTACAACCACAGAATCAATCACAAGCGAACCCCAATATACTCCGGAGACGCCTAACCATCTTGGCAAAACAAGCATCACCGGCACATAAAAAACAAGTTGTCTGGTGATGCCGATAACGGCCGCCGGCTTCCCTTTATTAATCGCAGGGAAAAAGGTCATGGCCATAAAAATGAGCGACAATAACGGCAGAACCGCCATGTTCAAGCGGAAATATAACATTTCGCTGGTCTTAAAGATTTGATCCGGCAGCATCAGCCCCAGAATGGAAGCCGGTGAGATCATGGAAATTATCCAGAAAGGCAAAGTCAGCAGCATGGAGACGAGTGTGAATATTTTATAGGCTTTGATGGCGCGCTCATACTGTTCTGCTCCAAAATTAATGCCGATGACTGGCTGCAAGGCGCGCATTAATCCGAATATCGGCGTCAACAGGAAGGTGAATACACGGAAAACCACACCATAAAATGCAATATCTGCTGTAGTCCCGTATCTCGACAGTGCATTAAATACTACAACAGCCTGTACCAGATTCATAAAGTTCATAATGAAAGAGGACATTCCCAGTCCAACTATAGATTTGATTGTGGCAGCATCCCGATAAATTGCGAAGACATTCGTACGGAATGAGGCGAATCCTTTGCCAAAATAAATCCATCCCAGCAAGGTGTAGACCAGCATCCCGATATTTGTAGCCCAGGCAGCACCCTCTACTCCAAAATCCAGCCAGGCTACCAGAATATAATTGGACAATACATCAACTGCCAGCCCAATGCCCATTACCACGGCTGCCGATTTCATTTTCCCTTCGGCACGCACAATCATGTTGGCAGCCAGTCCATAAATCCAGAAAAATGAACCGATCACCGTAATTCTAAAATAGCTGTCTCCAAGAGCCAGAGTTTCCCCTTCTCCTCCCATAATTCGCACCAACTGTGTGGAGAAAGTTAAACCTAACACCATATAGACAAGCGTTACAAGGATGGACAGATAATTAACATTTCCCATCAAACGCTTCTGCATTTCTTTGTCCTGCCTGCCGAGGGCTAAACTTAAAGCAGAACCGGCACCCACCCCGATCAAGGAGCCTAGTCCCAAGCTGATCTGGGTTAAAGGATAAGCTACCGAAACCCCAGCCAGTGCTTCCTCTCCGACAAACCTTCCCACAAATACAGCGGCGATAACCGCATTTAAGCCATAGAGGACCATTGCGATGATAGCGGGCCATGATAACTGGACCATAATATTCCATAGATTACCGTTGAGTATAAAATGCGTCTGCTTGTCTTTGCTGTTGTTTATCTGTGTTACTGTGTTCATAATATGAATTTTCTCTCCTTCTTTTGACTGAATATGCAAAGTCCTCGTTCAAAAACTATACGGGACTCCCTGCATTAACTAGTCTATAAGACATGTTGACTAGCAACTACCGCAAAAAGGATTGTTTCTATCTCATATAGGATTTTATCTTTGAATTTGTAAATCCATACTTGATTCATAATCTTTAGAAGCTTTTACAGCACAAAAAAAGAGCACCTTATACCGCCCGGCTCGGAACTTAAGCCTTAGCAGAAAGGTGCCCCCTTAATACTTCAGAGCAGATTACAGTGCGCTATCTTTAGCCATTGGAGCTAATTTTTCAGTCCCGTCAACGTGATTCCTTCTACGAAATATTTTTGACCAATCAGATAAAAAATGACACCCGGCGCAAAGGACATACACGTAGCCGCCATCGTCAGCGACCAGTCCTGCTTTAGTTGGCCTCTAAAGGCGGTTAATCCCAAGGCTATGGTATACTTATCGCTTGAGTTTATGTAAATCATCTGTTGAAGTAGATCATTCCATAAACCGATAAAGATAAATAATGCGACGACGATCATAGCAGATTTAATAGCCGGCATAATAATGCTGAACAAAATGCGGTAATATCCAGCGCCATCGATCGTTGCTGCTTGATCAAGCTCTCTCGGAATAGACATGATAAACTGCCTAATCAAAAAGATATTAAAAGCGCCACCACCACAGAAATAAGGCAAAATCAACGGTAGATAGCTGTCATGAATTCCTAAGCCTCTCGTCCATCCAATATATAGCGGAATGAGTGTAACCATGGCAGGTAGAAGCATCGAACCGACACAAAGAGCCCAAATCAATTTTTTGCCCCGAAAACGCAGTCTTGCAAAGGCATAACCGCATAAGGTCGCTGTAAAGGTTCCTGCCAAACAAGCGGGTACAATAATAATCATGGTGTTCCATAAATATTTCCAAAACTTAAAAATCTCCAGCGTTTCTGCATAGTTTGAAAACAACCAATTTCCTGGCAGCAGTGAAGGCGGATATTTGTATATCTCGGCATTCGACATGAGCGACGTGCGAAATATCCACCAGATTGGAAAGAGCACGAGTATAGTAAATAAAATAACAACGACAAACGAGATCAGGTTCATCCATTGATTATTACGTTTTTTGCTCTTTAATCTTCCGTATGTGGCTACACTCATTTATCATCGCCTCCTTCATTAAAGATCCATAGGTTGGAGGTTTTGAATAATACACCAGTAAAGCCTGCAAGAATAACAAAAATAACGGCCGTTGTCGCACAAGCATAACCCAATTTATAATTTACAAAAGCTTGATCATACATCAGATAAGTTAAAAATCGTGAAGAATTACCCGGACCGCCATTCGTTAATGAAAGAGCCGGCGTAACAATTTGGAGATTGGCAATCAAGCTCATTAGCAAATTATAAAAGATAATGGGCGACATGCACGGTAAAGTGATATGCAAGAATCGTTTCCATCCATTCGCACCATCCATTTCAGCCGCTTCATGGTAGACAACCGGAACATTCTGCAGCCCAGCTAAGAAAATAACAATTAAGTTACCTGACAGCCAAACCGAGATCAAGGATAGAGATGGAATGACATAGCTGGAATCCGCGATAAAAGAAACTTTGTTCAAACCAATCTCAGAGAGAATAAAGTTAAAAAATCCAAAATTAGCTTCGTATAACCAAGACCATCCTACATATATTGCGGCTGCCGGCAAAACGTACGGTACATAGAAAACAGCTCGGAAAAACCCTCTTGCCGGAATTTTACGATTCAGTAGCATCGCAATAAAAAGTGAATAAATCATACCTCCAACAACCGATAAGACGGCAAAGTAGACCGTAGCTATAATAGAATCTTTAATATAAGGATCAGTGGTAAATAGATTAATATAATTCTCGAAGCCAACAAATTTGGGGTCTGAAAGTCCCGTCCAATTCGTTAAGCTGATCCCGAGCACCCCAATAAGAGGTAGATACGTTAGAAAGATCAGGCCAATGAAGGCAGGGATCAATAATATATACGCGGCTCGTGCCTCACCTGCATGAATACGTGAATTACGTTTCGGAGATTTAATCATTTCCATCTCTATCTCCCCACCTGAAGATCATAATATGGCCGCCACGTGTGTGAGCTTAGCAGCGGCCATTCTTTTACAGACTTTACTTATTGCCTGAATGGGCTGCTTTCAACGCATCGAGATTCTTAGAAATAGCATCCTTAGCGGTCGTCTTTCCCGTCCATACATCCCCTAGCACCGACCCGAGTAAGGTGTTAAACTCCGTCGTATGATTCGTATAGAACCACGCTGCGGGCTTCACAGCAGGTGATTGCGCATAATCGACTACTGCAGATTTATATTCGTCATAAACAGGGAAGTTAGGATTTTCGACCCATTTACGCGTAAGGGTCTCATCCGTGTACCACTTCTCCAGCGTCGGCATCCAGATCCCCGAGCTAATGAGGCCCCAGTTATTTTCTTCTGAGTTGTACCATTTCAGCCACTCCATCGCTTCTTTTGGATGCTTAGTCTGGGAGAAGACGACATTGGCGCCACCCGTGTTGAGAGTAACCTTTTCCTTCATGTAAGGTAATACTGCAACGCCATAGTTCAAGCCTTCATTTTTGGCCGTATTCAGACTAGTTCCCACGTTCCACGCACCGTTAGTAGCCATGGCAACAGTTCCCGCGATGATGGTTCGTTGAATGCCATCATCAGTCTGTCCGACAGACAACGGAGCAACATGATCCTTCAAGTAAAGATCTGCAACCTTCTGAATTCCCTCTATACTGGCGTCTTCTCCAATTCTCACCTCAGTCCCATCACCCGAGTAGAATCCACCACCATTACCAAGCGCCCAGGTCTCAAGCTGCCATGGTAAGTTTTCAACAGATGCGCCAAACTGTACGATACTCTGCTCATTAAAGCCACTCTCATCAGGATGTTTACCATTTTTATCAAGGGTCAGCTTCTTTGCTGTTGTTACAAATTCGTCCCATGTCCACGCTTGGTCTAAAGCGGCAGGGGGATAGGGTACATTGGCTTTGTCGAACATATCTTTGTTGTAATAGAGGAGTAAGATTTCATTGGCAGCCGCGTAGGCTACGGTTTTCCCTTGATATTTGTAGGCTAAGCTATCGAGTGGTTTGCTGTCGCTTCCTTCGTACATTGTATTTACATCATTCAGCATGCCTTGGGTAGACCACTGAACGACCCCATCTTCTCTGAGCATCCCTGTATCAGGCAATTGCTCTGCTGTAGCCATTGTATTCAGCTTAGTCATGTAGTTTTCCCAAGGAATTGCTTGTACTTCTACTTCAATTCTGTCTTGAGAAGCATTAAACTTATCCGCCACTCCCTGGGTTACATTTCCCTCTTCCGCACTTCCCCACATCGAATAGGTAATCTTGACCTTCTCCTCAGGCTTGGAGGTTGCGTTCTCAGATGCTTTGGGTGCATCAGAGGCCTTGGTTGCTGTGTTTGTCTCTTCTTTCGCGCAGCCAATGACACTTAATGCTAGTGCAGTTGAAAGAATACTTACCCCGAATGCTTTACCTACTTTCATTTCCCTCTCCCCCTTCATAATTACATAGATATGTCCAACCGTTTGACCCCCTAAGTGATTGAGTTAAACGTTTAGTACCAACTTTTTTAATAATTTCAACCTTTGCTTGGAATCCGAAATTTCGGCCAGCGGATACGACTTTTAATATCGTAAATATTTTCAAAAAGTGGTATAGAGTCTTCATGAACTTGGGATGTTTTAATGAAGTAAGCGCTTTATTGTTATTGTGTCATGATTTTCTATTAGGGAAAATAGCATTTTTCAACCTGATTTTTAAAAATTCCAACCTTTAAAGAATCATCTTTTTCATAAAAACGGCAGAATCAGCTGATCCAAAATATTCACTTGCAGTAACGACAATAAGCAGAGCCGCCCTCCTACCCCAATGGTAGAAGCACTGCTCTGCCTATTTAGCATTTATACACATACACTGCTGTATGCAGCAATGCCGTTTTTCTCTTCTCGAAACATAACTGCGTGAGATCTCCAGCTCCTTAGTGATTTCCCGCTATGTTATCGAATTTCTTGAGGTTGTGGACACGAACCAACGTCAAGAAAGAGGACGTCTCTTATTCGTTCCCCATCGTGCTGATGTCGATGACAAACCGGTAACGGACATCTGAAGCAAGCACACGCTCCCAAGCTTCATCAATCCGGTCAGCAGAAATGACCTCGATTTCAGAAGCAATATTATGTTCAGCGCAGAAATTAAGCATTTCCTGCGTTTCACGGATTCCGCCAATCATCGATCCGGCAAACGAACGGCGGTGGCCGATCAGCGAGAATACGTTAACTGCCAATGGATCAGCGGGCGCACCAACATTGACTAATGTACCATCCAATGCCAGAAGTGAAAGATAGGCATCAATATTAATTTGTGCGCTTACTGTATTCACAATAAGATCGAATGAACCGGCAAGCTGCTTAAATGTCTCCGGATCACTGGTCGCATAATAATGATCCGCTCCTAATTGCAATCCGTCTTCCTTCTTCTTCAGTGACTGTGATAACACAGTAACCTCAGCTCCCATGGCATGAGCAATCTTCACAGCCATGTGCCCAAGCCCGCCGAGACCCACTACAGCTACTTTTTTACCCGGAGCGGCTCCCCAATGACGCAGCGGTGAATAGGTAGTGATTCCTGCACACAAAAGCGGTGCAGCCGCGTCAAGCGGAATAGCGTCAGGAATCCGGACCACGAAGTCTTCTGTTACAACGATGTGCGTGGAATATCCGCCCTGAGTATAGTGACCATGCCGGTCGATAGCTCCATAGGTGCCCGTATTTCCACTCAGGCAATACTGCTCCTCACCTTTTTGGCAATTACTGCACTCTCCACAGGAGTCAACCATACAACCTACCCCTACACGATCGCCAACTGCGTACTTTGTAACTTCGGAACCGACCTGGCTGACAATACCGGCGATCTCATGCCCTGGAACAAGTGGATACTTAACCGGTCCCCACTCCCCGCGGGCTGTATGAATATCCGAGTGGCAAATGCCCGCGTATTTAATCTCTATAAGAACATCGTGCGGCTGCAGATTCCGGCGTTCGATTGTAGTTAGCTTGAACGGGCCTTCCTGACTAAATGTAGCGCGTGCATTAACTTTTATCATAGTGAAACCTCTCTTCTAGTTAATATAAAAAACTGTAATGCCGACTTTACAAAACCTATGTTATTACTTAAAGTTAACTCTAAGTCAAGCACAAAATATAATTAAGACTGGAGATAGATGATGAAGACATACTCCATAAGTGAAGTTGCAGAATATTTTAATATGACATCACATACCCTGCGTTACTATGACAAGGAGGGGCTTTTGCCTTTTATAGAAAGAACCCCCAGCGGTAAACGCGTTTTCAAAGAAACGGATATGGATGCTTTAAAAGTAATTGAATGCCTGAAGTCATCCGGGATGCCGATTAAGGAAATAAAACATTTCATTGAGTGGTGCTCTGAAGGGGACTCCACCTTGCAGCAGAGATATGACATGTTCCTGGAGCGGAAAGCTTCTGTAGAAGCACAGATGGAAGAATTGAAAAAAACGATGGAAGTCATAGACCATAAATGCTTCTACTACAAGACCGCCTTGGATAGCGGCACGGAAGATGTTCATAAAAAAAATAACATTAAGAGTGCATTTACTCATTAAATATGGACCTTCAAATTACAGTAAAGGCGGGGCAGATTGGTCTGCCCCGCCTTTCTTAATTTGGACGTTTTTTTGCCAGCAGCTTCTCCGTAAAATTCACATCAAAAAAATGAATAATGGGTCCCAGACCAAGTGCAGACACTAGAGTTCCTAAGCCTATAACGCCTCCTGCCAGGAAGCAAATCAAAGCACAAAGAGCATCCGTAAACATCCGGTGCCAAAAATAAGATACTTTCGGGACGTTATCCCTCATAATCAGGGACAAGCTGTCGTAAGGAGCTACTCCCACAGCCGATGTCTGATACAGGGATACCCCAAAACTGCATACCACCACGCCAATCGCTACGACGACCACCCGCTGCCATAACAGCTGAGGTTCGCCCAACAGAGATAGCCAAGTACTATGAAAGAACGTAGCGATATACCCCAAAAAGATTGCGTTTACAAAAGTCCCTGCTCCAATATACCTTCGTCCGGTTATGAATTCGATTACAAACAATACCAGGTTCAGCAAGATCAGAAAATTTGCATATGCTATACCCACGCACTCTGCAAGTGCCATTACCATGCCGCTAAAGGGATCATTCCCCATACCGGACAGCTTAAAAATACTGATTCCCATACCCAGAAATACATTGCCGATAACCATAATAATCAATCGTTTTTTATCCACGTTATAAAGATAACCCTTCATATTGCCCATCCTATTTTTCATATTAAAATTGCACCTTACAACAACCACGTCATTATATCATATATTCTATTATTTGACGGTTATCTTTATTGATAGTATTCAATGACTTGGACAAGCCGATCGGTCAGGACTATATTGTTTTGATGGGAACTGAAAAAAACAAAAGCAACCCGTCCGCAGATAAGTCGCCTTTGTAAAACTTTAGTGTTAATGGATCTAACTTATGACTTTAAGCTAAGCGCTTAGCCTTTTAAAAATCACGATAAAGCTTCATAAGAGTATATTTCATTCCACCGGGTTCTATAAGTTAATTTCAGACTTCTCTACTTCATGCCATTGAAAAAGCTGTCAAATTCGCAAGCCATAGCTCCCCATTCTCATCTAGTTGCATTCTCCACTTTCCGCTGGCAACAACTTTTTCCTGCTCCATAAGGAAACGAGCCTCATCATATGAAACTTCAATTCCTTTATTACGCTCTATGAAATCAAGGGCAGCTTGGTAATTACGTTCTTGCTCTTCTTCTTTTTCTGCAGTAAAAGCTGAATCGTATACCTCTGAGAAATCTAAGCCCTTAAGGACATGTAGTTCCACTAGTTGTTTAAATGCGTCCGTTACAAAAAATTGAACGATAGCTGTTTCCTTTATTTTGAACAGTCTATAATCAACACTACCCAAGCAATCTGTCACTTCTCATTATTTTATTTGTGTTCAAAACTCCCCGTTCTTTGCCAATGATAAGGGTAGAAAAGTCTCCATTGCCCGCCAGCTAGAGGCCGATTCTATCCATCCCTTCAGCAAATGGTTCAAACAAGTGTCTGGCTATCCGCCAGGCAAGTATCGCAGCCGCAACAGGATAATTTAATATAGAAAACTGTGCTGCATCAGTGCAGCGCTGCTGTACCATTGTCAAGTTTGATCACAGCATCCAGCCAACCTCCCTGTAGGCCCTCCAATGCGCCTGAAAAGATAGCGACTGTGCCAGGTGTCATTTCGTACAATGTGTCTAACAGCAGGAAACGAATCTCGATATCCATGCCATAGAGAGGCTCATCCAGCAGCAGAAACCATGGATCAGCAAGCATCGCCTGAGCAATCATAAGCCGTTGCTTGTTGCCGCCTGACAACTGCTGTATGGGCATCTTCCACTCGGGAGTAAGCCCGAGACGTTCACATAGCTCACGAGATCGTTCCTCAATGGTCGCCCGTGGCATCAGCTTCATCTCACCCACATAACGCAAGTACGCCTCGACGTTCATATTGTCATAGTATGCTGCCTGCTGTGGCTTGTAGCCCAGATATGACTTGAAAGCATTCCCTGACAACTCCACGCCATGAAGCTGATAGGTAATCAGGCCGCGTACAGGCTGGTATAGACCAGCTATCGCTTTGAGCAATGCTGTTTTCCCACTGCCATTGGCGCCCTCCAGACCATACCAGCCTGGCGGCAAAGCCAGATTCACATCCCCTAGCAGCAGGTGACCATTATCTGCAAGAAGTTCAACCGCGGTAAGTTTTAGCTCAGCTCCTCGCACCACTCTTCCCTCCTATCCATATTGCTTGTAATAATGCCGATGGCGCAGCAAAATACTTGTTATAACACCCAGCGCTATTGCCAGACTAACAGCAACAAGCTTGCTTGCAAGCCAGTGTTCGGACCCGTATTCGCTGAACAATTGAAATACGCCAAGCCTCTCGCCAGCGGAAAACTGGATGACGCCCACTGCGAGGACAACCGCGGTACCAGGCCATGTCCCGAAACGAAGCATTGCAGCCAGCGCTGCAAAAGCGCTCAGGCAGATCGGCAGTAATAGATCTGTGATCAGTAAAGTAGTGTTAGATCCGAATTCACCGCTGGTACCCGTCATAACGAGTATTCCATAAAACAACAGCGCCAGAAGGAGGTCATATAGCAGTATGGTTCCTATTCTGGCTACCATAAGCTGTACGGGTGTAACAGGAAAGGTCGCCTCAAGCTCACTCATTGGCGTATGCATGGATCGGAGTGAATAGGCCACACTGGCTACAGGAAGCAACAGAATCGTAAATAAAAATACATCCGGCTTGGCAGAGCTACTGAACCATTCACTTGCTACCAGCCCCTCAACGACTGCTCCTATGCCAATCATAAGCGCTGATGTAAGCCAAAACAGCCAATGCATCGTCCTTACCTGAGCTGCCATGCGTTGCATAAGCCTTACTGGTAAAGATATAGCGACAGTTGCTTGCCGCCCAGGCCTGTCGTGTCTTGCCACTCGCTTGGAAGAGGGTACAGCAACCGCCCACTCAGGCTGTGTGGCATATGTGGCGGCAAGCGCCAGCAGAGATTCCGTCTGCTGGCCGTTGGGACCATCGACGGTATAGCGATCCAGTTGGCTGAATACGGCTCCGATCTGGTCATGCTCCCATCGATCCGCTGCTGCTTCACCCTTTTCCTCTAGTTGCCGCTGCTCTTGCAATTCCCTGTGCAGTTGACTGTCGCGACTAGCCTTATCGGCGCTACCGGCTCCGGATATGTAACTCATCCTGATCCTCCCCTTTCTGCAATGTATGGGCCAGTCGCCTGAACGCCCGATACAGCTTGGACTTGACCGTTCCAAGCGGCAGTTCCAGCAACTCGGCTATTTCATCCAGCTTGAGCTCCTCATAAAAACGCAAAATAACAATTTGCCGCTCCTCCTCAGGCAAAGCGCCAAGGGCAGCAATGACTGCTTCACGCTCATATTGCTTGTCTAAAAAAGACGCTACCGTATCCTTACCGCCATCTGCCGCATCATACACTCCGGTATCCTTAGCCGCTACTTCATAACGATAAGCTCCGGACTTCCATACATCACGGCACAGGTTCGTCGCAATTCGATAAATCCATGGTCGAAACCGTTCAGGCAACCGACCATCTTGCAAAGCCGTGAATACTCTGACAAAACACTCTTGCACCAAATCTTCTGCGAGCTGACGCTTGCTGGTCATTCGGTATAAATACGCATAGATGGTCTGATGATACCGATAGACGAACAACTCCAGCACGGCTGTATTCCCTTGCTTGTATTGCTCGAGCAGTTGCTCATCCGTAACAACAGCCCTGCTGTTCACTTGACTCCCTCCTTTTTCGCTCAGCACTATTGCCTGCACACGAGCCAACCTCTGCCTTTCCCCAATAGAAGCATACAGCAGAAAAGCAGTATTCCAGCTGCCGCAAATAATGCGTTAGCGTTATGCGATTTATCTGCGAACCGACTCACCGGCCAGACGGCTTGAAATAAATAGTACCGATTGAGCGGCATACTGGACATAAAATACTCCAGCAGCCACACCGTTACCCCCACTCCTAGCCCGACAGCCATATTGCGCCCTAGCAGACTGCCCAATGCCGCCAGACCGCCAAGGAACATATTCACACTGAGGCTATGTTTAATTATGTAAGCTAGTTGTGCCGTACTTAAAGCGATCGCCCAGCGGTCAATTGCCCAGAGCAACGCTGCTTCATAGATAACTAGCAATAGCGCAGCGACCGCTCCTCGCTCGGCGAACACGAGTAATTGTGAATATGGATAGCTGAAATGATGGGCAAAAGTACCCTCACCGAAATCATCGGCGAACAAGGCCGCACTTAAAGCAATCGTAAGTAAAGGCAGAATAAAAATATAAACCATTTTGACTTGATAAAAACCTGGAGATGGTAACAACTCTGGCAGCATGAGGCAACCAGCTGCTATCAGCGCCGCAATAATAGCTATAGCTAGCAAGTAGCCGCCCCATAGGATGCGCCAAGCATATTTTGCACGGGACAAAAGAATGAGGGCAACCTTCATTGTCCTCCCTCCATTTTCCTTTGCAAATAGCCTCGCAGAAGCGCTTCCATTTGTTCATCACTGTCCTCGATTAGCTGCTCTGTGCCAATACTGTCATAGACAAGCTTGATGACATCGTAGACACTTTCAATACCGTACTGGCTGTATATGGTATTCATAAGGTCATAAACCTGATTCGGTGTACCGTTCAAAAAATAGCTACTAACAGGTTCGAACAGTCGATCTGGCAGTTTCCCTCCGACCAGCTTGAGCTCGTTATAAGCCTGAAAAAAGTTATTCAGTGTATATTGGGCGTTTAAATTTAACATTCTCGCATTTCTAATCTCTCTACGTTTGGCACTGTAATCAAGCCAGTACTGCCCCGTTCTCAGTTGGATATTCCCATTTTTCCCTCGATCAATTTCCGCCCCAAAATAACTTGACACAGACACCTTAGACAAAAAGTGGACATCGCGAGCTTCCGGACCTCCAACTGATGCATCTACCATGCCAAGGGTGCTCATACTCACCATATTCAAACTATAATACGGATAATCGGCAAGTGCCATAGTAACCGTCTGGGGAAAGCTCGTTGCAGCTTCTCCATCCAACATTTTCAAAGTACGCGCCGCTTGGGCGTAATGCCTGGCTGCGAACTGTGCTGCTTCTTCGACAGAACGGGTAGGCAATTGACCAGATGCCAGCAGACGCAACGTCTTGTCGTCTGCTGTCGCTTCTGCAAGTTGCAGATCGCCCCCAAATAATGTAAGTCCGCTTGCTTTATCCAGCTCCAGGAGCGTGACTGTCGCTCCCTTCTCTCCAGCCATCTTACTAGTAATGACAGAGGCGTTGGAGAACAGTTTCAAGCCACTTGGCCCTGTAATAGCAACTTCAAAGCCCGCCATAGGGCGCGGCAATTGTGTGTCCAGAATATCTGTAGCGTGACGCCCCCATTCATAGTGATCGGTAAGCAATTCCGATAGCCGGCTATTGCCGATAACAGGGTACCAGCCATAGAAAGCTGGCAGGAAAATCCTGTTATCGTCGACAACAGCGATCTGCTCCCAGCTATCCCTGCTAGGAGCGACGGAATAATAATGCCGCCAATCATTTAGGGTACCGCTATATGTCATCTCGATCTCCAGATGCTCCCCAGGCATAACATCCGTAGCAGGCTTGATCCAAAGTACATCTGTAGCCTCTTCCCACTCATAGGCAGCAGCAGCACCGTTCACCTTCAGTTCCTGTACATCAAAGATATGTCGCAGCATGATTGGGAATCGCTCTAGTGTTGCCGCTTGTCCATTGCTTGCTTGCATCGTCGCCTGTATTTCTAACCCATGCCGCGGCAGTAATTCCAACTCCAGCTTGTAGCTGTTAATGTGTAGATCCTGGAACTTCATTCCGACAAGCAGATCTTTAATATGCGATACCGAGAGCGGATTGCTGGTATTCCCGTTTGTGTTAAGGGTGATCCGAGACATTTCCTCAATATCCGCCTCCGAATATTTACCCGCTGCAATTCCAGCAACGAGCAGTTGCTCCAATTCACGCTGTTGCGTGATATCATTGGCTGAAGTAAGACGTTCGCGATAGAAACGTTCATTGGCATCCGCAATATCTACCCGTTCCTGCAGGTATCCGTACATCGCACTACCTGCCCATAACAATGCTGCACCTAGAATCAGCATCGTGGGATAGACCAGCCATGCCTTGACCCGTTCCCGCCTGCGTCTACATACTACAAGTAGAACAGTCATGACCATTCCTGCTGCTAAAGCTGCAACGATGCCGCGATGCAGCCAAAATACCGGATCATATATAAATCCCCACATACGTGAGTAAGACTTACCAATATATTTAACTAGTGAATAATCGAACCAAATCTGCGTATGAGGGGGTAATGAAAAAGAAGGGCGATCGGTCTTAAAAAATTCCGGTAAAATAATTGCCAAGCTAAGCAACAGGACGAAGCTGATCAAGTAACTATATCGATTGCGGATAAGGATACCTACTAAGTAGGCAATTACAGTTGCAAATAACATCGGGATGGCAAAGGAAGCCAATACAGCAGAGGTATACCATTCACGCATTCCCCATGAGATGCCATCATTTACGACCAACCATACATAAGCCCCCATCGGCACGAGCGCAGCTGCTAACGGAAGGGTTACAGCACAGAGCAAGCGTGCAGCCTCCATTTCCCATGTTCGATACGGAAAGGTAGCCATCATGGTTGCTGTCTTCCATTCTTCATCCCGCCGTGCTATCGCTGTTGCCAGCAAAGGCAAAATAATGAGGGCTACAAGGCAATACACCTCAGAAATATCCATCACGTTTACTGCACGATCCAATTTGGCATCGGCGGTCTGAAACATCAAATACAGGATGCCGACCACAGTTGCCAGCATTAGATACAAGCCTGGGCCACGCAGCAGTAGCTTGCACTCTGTTTTGTAATAGCGAATCAGGCTCATTGGCTATTCCCCGCTCTCATGACCGCGATATATCCGTCCTCAAGTCCTGCCTTTGCCTGGACTGCTCCAGGTAATGGGACAGAACTGGCAAGAACACGCGCCTCATAGCCGGCTCCTGAACGCTTTGCAGTCACGATGGCTGCAGTTTCTTTGAGCTCTGCAAGCTTCTCATCACCCACTTGGACCGTCCACACTTGTCCCTGCACACGCTGGAGCAATTGTTCTTGCGTACCGTGAAATACGATGCGCCCTCCGCTCATAATCGCCATACTCTTACAGTTATTATCAATATCGGCGACGACATGTGTAGACAGTAGCACAGTACGATCTTTACCCAGCTCAGTCAGCATATCACGAAATCGCATGCGTTCTTCGGGATCAAGCCCTGCCGTAGGCTCGTCCACAATAATGAACTGCGGATCACCTAGCAGCGCCTGGGCAATACCGATGCGCTGCCGCATCCCGCCAGAATATTTGCCTATACGCACATGGCGCTTCTCCTCCAAATTGACTCGGCGCAACATTTCGGCTACTGCTTTCCTCCGGGCTTTTCCATTTGTAATGCCCTTCATGGACGCGACATAATCGAGATATTCTGCGCCTGTCAACTTGCGATATACGCCAAACTCTTGTGGCAGGTAGCCAAGCAAGCCACGAATTTCACGTTCATCCCGCCCAAGCTTGCAATGTCCAATTTGTACATCCCCTGATGTTTTCGGTATTACTGTTGCCAATATTTGCATCAATGTTGATTTTCCCGCCCCATTGGGACCGAGTAAGCCGAACATACCCGTACCCAATGTCAGGTTAATTCCGTTCAGTACTTGTTTACTGCCATATTTTTTGCACAATTGCTGGATAACTACATGCATCATTACCTGCCTCCATTCGTACTTGGCCAACTACCGTGCGCACGAGTAGATTGTCGAACAGTATAACGACCCTCCCTTCTAAAAGTTTAAAAAACAGGTGATTTTTTAAAATAATAGTATCCTTGCGCTGCCAATATGACATTTGTTCGATGTGTCTACTACGACAAAAAAACCTCCAAACCCGTATATGCGGCTTCGGAAGTTATTCATTAACCTGCATTTCGCAGTTACTCTAAGTACAGAACCCCAAAATCACAGCTTCTATGAAATTCTGGTTTGTTCGAATGAACTTTGCTCCATGTTCCAAAGTGCGGATAAACCGTTTCATCGCCGCACTTGTAAAAGTTTCCTCTTATCCTTTTTCCCGGCACTGCCCGAAAATCCGAAAAATAAGATTGTACCCATGCCCATGAGATCGAAAAGCTTAATTCCCAATACGCTTCCCCTTTATCATTAATCTGATCCGTGGTGGATAGGACTTGGAAAAGTGCTGGATTGATAGTGATTGGGAAGCGATCATACCGATCCGCTCCTATCTGCAAGAGAATTGCGCCATTCGCATTAAATTCGAAATTCATATAGCGCTGGTCCGAATCCGGAGTAGGCTGAAAAAAGAACTCGATGCAGCTATCCTTATACACAGGATCATTCATGTTTCTATATGTTCGTATTGGATTCTGTTCGTAAACCTTAAACTGAAGCTTCAGATCCTCCTGACTGTAATTTAATCTTGCTGTAACGACCGGGTTATATCCTTTAAGCCATTGATACTGTTTAATGATCTGGAAATCTTCTGTAACTGAAACATCCGTCTGATTTATCAGGCGGGAAATCACTAAGGTTTCTAATTTTCTTTCCATGGTTCATTCCCTTCGGTTGGAAATCCCACTAGGCTAACACAGCAAAACAACCCTATTAATTAACTTGATTATTTAGACCCGCGACTTACCGGTTTTCCAATACGCAGTCTCGATCCCCGAAATTTCGCACGGCCGTCTGCCGTTACCTGTATTGGCGGATGATGGAACTGCACACTCTATATCCCCTCGGGCGCATCCCCCACTTCCCGATCGATGGTCAGATCCCCCCGTATCCGTTCTCCTGCAATGCGGCGAAATAGGCGTCGAAATCTACCTTCACCTCGCCGAATGGAACCTCCCGGAATATGGCTCCGGAGCTTACTAGCCCTGCAATCCGTTGATGATCCAGCGGGTGGTACCCGACGGCACCGTATACATCCCTCAGTTCGACTGACTGATGTCGGCTGCCGTACTTTGCATGGGTGTGGACAATTTATTCCTCAGCAGGTGTACACCATGCACCGGTTCATCCCCTGTTACCACCACCATGTTGGTCAACCCTTATTTCGCGCAAGGTAACGTAATTCCTTCATGGATCGCCCGGTCGGCTAAGAGAGCGATCTCCATCGCCCGGCAGGCTTCCTCCATTGCCGGTATAGGGGGCAAGTTGTTCTCCAGCATGGACAGGAAATAGTCCAGCTGGGCACCCGTAGGCTTTACGGAGAAGTCCATATTGATCTGCCGGACCGCTCCTTTCTGGTAGTCTTCGACCTCGATCAGATTCCCCAGATGCTGATCCTCTCGCGGTCGTTCGTTCTTGTATATGATGCGAATCCGGCCTGCCGGTCCGATAAATTCCTTCCGGTTATCAGTCGGAAGTCCCTTGCCCCACCCTGTCTCAAAGTAGCCGATGGAGCCGTCCGACAGACGGAGGGTCATGAGTCCGTAATTGTAAGTATACGGCGGGACTTCTTCGTAGAGACGCTGCCCGATCCCATTGACGCTTACTACGTCCGCCCCTGTAGCCCAACGCATCACATCGATATAATGGACGCCGCAATCCACGATCGGCGAGACGTCCCGGAGCAGGGATAAGTGGGAAGCCCAATTTTTGGAGGGCTTCAATTGGGATAGCCGGATGACCAAAGGGAAGCCGATGGCGCCCTCCCGGATCATCTTCATAACCGCCTGGTACGTAGTGTTATGGCGAAGGATGTGACCGATCAGCACCTTGGTTTTAGCTCCACGGGCCAGCTTCATGAATTCCTGTGTTTCCCGTGCATTGCCCGCCATCGGCTTCTCGCATAGGATATGCTTCCCTGCAGCGAGACAATCTTTTGCGATCCCCAGATGGGAGGACGGGTACGTGGCGATAATGACCAGATCCACATCATCACGCTCTATCAAGACCCGGTAATCCGTGCTCCAACACTCAGCTCCGTATTGGCTTGCCACTAAGGAGGCCCTGTCCCGGTTCCAATCCGCCACGCCGATCAACCGGACCCGCACCTGTCGTGATATCGCGTCCAAGTGGAGAGAGCCCATATAACCGCAGCCTATCACGACCGCCCCGTACCTTTTCATGATGCATCCATCCTATCCTTCTCACTCGCGGAGGTTATTTTATGTTGATCCAAGCTCCTTGTTATGATACCTTGTCACCTTTATTATATAGGAATGATGGATATTTTTATTTAGCAAAGAAAGTTACTTTTTGCACGATTCCGTTATTCCTTCTAATTCTATGTAGGGGAGGGGCTCGGTTCATAGGTTCTTTCTTCTATCGTTTGCCGCAAGGTCTGCCATTTTTGTACGATGTATGCGGAACTTCAACCCTATAGATCGCCAATGCTGGGCGCACATAAAAAAGCAACTCCCTTTTTGCAAGTCGCTTTTAAAACACTCTATAGTGAATCTTAAGTTATTATCTAATATCCTCACCGCTTCGCCTTATAAAACTCATGATACAGCTTCAGAGCCAAGGATATCGATAAGTGTAATTTCATTACCTTCTTTGTCCGTCCCAATTGGATCATGCAGAGATACATCTTTACGAGTTTTCTTGAGCGAACGTAGGTGCATTAGGATTTCGTTTTCAATACAACGTGCTGCAAATGTGGCTAGTTTGGTTCCTTTGTTCGGACGATAGCTCTCGATGGCTTTAATCAAACCAATGGTTCCGATGGAGATTAAGTCCTCCATGTCTTCTCCGGCATTATCGAATTTTTGAGGTTGTGGACACGATACGATGTCAAAATCCACTTTCTTGATAGAAAAGCGTTGATAGAAGTATGAAGGTTTTACCGGATGGATGGCTCTTTTTTGTTATTCATTGTCCTTTTTTAATAGTCACTTCGTTTTCTTAAATTTTCACTTGATATCAACAACTTAAAGAAAACAGTTGAAAGACATGATATTTAACATAGTTTGAACATGTTTACAGTCACATCCGGGAAAGAATTAGCTGTGTTACGATATATCTTATTACTCTAGAGGAGTATTAATAATGTCAACAACTTGCAAAAGAGGTGTGTAATTGAAACTTCCAACAATCCAATTCGGACATATTAAATCGAGAGTTCCTGTTATTCAAGGTGGAATGGGTGTAGGCATATCCTTAAGTGGACTAGCCGCTGCTGTAGCCAATGCAGGCGGGATCGGCACCATCTCTGGTACAGGGATCACTCCTGATGAGCTGAGAATGCATATTCGCAAAACAAGAGAACTCTCTAAAGGGAATGGCTACATCGGTGTGAATGTACTATTCGCAGTGAAGGACTTTGCCGAAAAAATGAAGATTGCTTTGGAGGAAAAGGTTGACTTTATTATTTCCGGAGCCGGAATTTCTAGAGATATTTATGCTTGGGGTAAAGAATATGGTACTCCTGTCGTAACTATTGTTTCATCCGCCAAATTAGCCCGAATTTCCGAAAGACTTGGTGCCTCCGCAGTCGTTGTGGAAGGGTTCGAAGCTGGAGGCCATTTAGGTACAGACAGATCCATGTTTGATATCCTTCCTGAAGTCTTAGAGACCGTTTCGATTCCTGTTATTGCTGCCGGTGGAATTCTAACAGGGGATGATATCGCAAAAGCCCTTCGGATCGGCGCATCTGGTGTTCAAATGGGTACCCGTTTTGTGGCTAGCCTTGAGTGTGATGCTCCCTTAGCCTTCAAGCAAAAGTATGTAGATGCTCAGCAAGGAGATACTGTCCTAATCAAGTCTACTGTGGGTCTAGAAGGTAGAGCGATTCGGAATGAATTTACGGACCGGATCAGTAATGATGCCAAATTAAAGATAGTCAAATGCTATAATTGTCTAAAGGTTTGTTCACATCGCTTCTGTACAATGGAATCCCTGCTCACTTCCCTTAGAGGAGATGTTAAGAACGGATTGGTTTTTGCTGGGTCCAGAGTTCATGAGATTAAAGAGATTTTGTCCGTACAGCAGATTATCGACAATTTAATGGATGAGTATCAAGGGGCACTGAACCCGACAACTTAAGGTTGTTATAAGATTCAAAAGCACGATTAACCACTTAAGCAAGCTTGGGATTTCCGAGCATAAGTGGTTTTTTTATTTCGCTTGATACTCAAATTTAGTTATATTTAATAAGCTTTTGTGTTGTATTTAACCAAAGATTTCCGTACCTTTCTTTTTAATTGCAACAACAGCTAAATATCTTCACAGCCAAAATGCAATGTGCCCAATCCCCAGGATAATCGCAAAAGATGACTGGATATATGTACTCTTCAGAGCACCACTTAACAATTTGCCCTCTCCCTTTCTCATGTATTTTTATGAGTTGGTTTAATACAAAAATTCGCTGAACTATATCTTCTCTAAAAAATTCTAATATGGTCCTTGAAGCTTTCTATGTATGCCGGTTAACGGATACTACCTTGTGATTATGAGTTTACCGCTTAGCCTTATAAAACTCATGATAAAGCTTCATGAGCGCCCTCTTCTCTATCCTCGAAACATAACTCCGCGAGATCCCCAGCTCTTTGGCAATCTCCCGCTGCGTCATCCAGAATATCAAGGTTACGATATATCTTACTCTTTTCGATCTTCAGATCGACTTCTTTAATGACATCATCAGCTTCGGAGCCAAGGATATCGATAAGTGTAATTTCATTACCTTCTTTGTCCGTCCCAATTGGATCATGCAGGGATACGTCTTTACGTGTTTTCTTGAGCGAACGCAGGTGCATCAGAATTTCGTTTTCAATACAACGTGCTACAAATGTGGCTAGTTTGCTTCCTTTGTTTGGACGATAGCTCTCAAAAGCTTTAATCAGGCCGATGGTGCTAATGGAGATCAGATCCTCCATGTCCTCCCCATTGTTATGCGAATTTCTCGAGGTTATGGACACGATGTGAGGTCAAAAAAATAAACCAATTACGATCGATTCTGATTCGAATTGGTTTCCTTTTGCATATTATATTTAATTTGTAGTTTCCGATTGAGTTCTTGTGTACATCCTGGTAATCCATTTAAATAACACTTTACTTGATCAATCAACTCTAAGTGAGATATCAGATTATTCATACTTGTTAAATTGCGTCTAACAATATCCTTGGTTTCAATATGATAGCCACCGTTTTTCACACGTAGAGCGATACATTCAATATTTAGCCGAACATTTGCTAGTCCCATATAAAACACAATAATTTCAAAGCCTTGTTCCTTTGCATCCTCATCTGCCTTATAACGTTACCACCCGCTAAAATGGTTTCCACAATGAAATCCCACTTATTCCAGATACACTACCTGGCTATTCTTATGGCTTCTTTCCCAGCAGATATTTTACTCTTTTCAGGATGCCCATTAGTGATCTTACGGCTATGCATCTGGAATCATCAGTGATTCTGCTTTATGCCATACTCCGATATAGAATCTTCCACTTTCATGAAATGAAAAACATAATATTCTCCGTTAATTTTTAGCTATTCCTTTTCTTTTTCATTTCGTCAAATTCACATAGAGATAAGTGAAATTCAAGGTTTTTGGTGATGCAGCTGGATGATGATACTCAATATCCTATGGATTCTCCAGAAACTATCATTAAATGTAATATATTTAATGCATTAGTTTACATATACATTACATAAAATAATTAAAAGAGAAGTCTTTTTCTTTTTACAAACTTAAAATATATTAAATTCATAATATTCATTGACTGAAACAAATACTAGTGTTATATTTCCTAACATTAAATAATAAAATACATACAGGAAAAGGAGATTACGCACATGAATAAGTTCAAACGTCAACGTGAAACTAAAAGAGAGCATTCTGGTTCCACCCGCTCTGAATATTCACCAGCAAAAAAAAATTGGAGTAAAAAGCAATTTATAGCTACTTCAATTGTGTTATCTGTTATTGCTACGAGTGTAATTCCGTTCCAAACAGCTGACGCTTTAACTAGAGTTACTTCAGAAAGTGGCACAGTATGGGAGATTCACGATGTTTTTGCTCCTAGCTTAGACACAGGAAGTTTACGTACAGTTGGTGCTACACAAGTACAAGGTTTCGGCAATATCTTTGTTAAAGTGTCCTCGCCTTCAGCTCCACTGATGAATGGTCAAATGATGCGTGGGTTTGACTTGAAATATGACGGCGTTAATAAGTTTACTTCGGCTCAATCTGTAAATCTAGGAAATGTAACTGTAACACGTGAGGTGTATGTGGATACTATTCATAATCGAACGAGATTCTTTGATACTTTCACTAATAAAAATGATGTGGCAATAAAAGTTGATGTATCATTCGGTGGCTCTTTAGGATATGGTACAACAACAAATGCTTCAGTAGTTAAGGCAACCTATTCAGGCGATCTAAAGGTAACTACAGATGATTCATGGATTGTTGTAGATAGTAGCGCCAAAAACAATAAGCCGCTAGGCGTTGCAGTGGGATCTCCAAAACCGTTTGATAATGGATTAACCGGTCTAGGTAATCAGCAACAGGATCCATTCACAATACCCTTAGCTGAGCATGGAAATGAAGCGAATTTCTATGGGTTCATTAACACATTAAATATTAGGCCGGGTGAGTCGAAGTCCCTAGTAAATTATGTACAAGTTGGAGAAGCTGGTGAAGAAGGATTAAAAAATCTGGTTGCTAGTCTAGATGGACTTAATAGTCTGCTAGACGTAACCGGATTAACAAACGCACAAATTCGTTCAATTAGCAACTGGGATATATCTGCTATAGAGGGACTTGATACTGGAGATCATCTGGTTATTCCAAATGCTCCTGCACCTAAAGAATTAGTAACTTCATCGCCGTATGATGTTAAGAATAAATCCATTGCAGAAATGCAGCAGGATATGGTTACTGGCAAAACTACTTCTGTACAAATTACTCAAGCCTATTTAGATAGAATCAAGGTATACGATGAGGGGCAATTGGGATTCCATGCCTTCCTGCATGTATCTGAAACTGCGCTTAACCAAGCAAAGGCTGCTGACGATGCCCGTGCACAAGGTGTAAAAGGTGATTTATTGGGTATTCCAATTGCGATAAAAGATATTTATGATACAAAGGATATGCCTACTACCGGTGGCAGTAAAGCTCTTGAAGGCTGGCAGCCTGATTCTGATGCATACCAAGTGAAAAAACTGCGGGAAGCTGGAGCTGTAATTATTGGTAAAGTAAACACTTCTGAGTTTGCTAACAGCGGAAGCTTTAGTGAAAGCGGCTGGCAGCAAACATGGAATGCACTCTATCCATCGAAAACATCTTTTGGCTCAAGCGGCGGGTCTGCAGTATCTGTTGCAGCTGATTTTGCAGCAGCAGCAATGGGATCGCAAACAGGGGTATCTCTCTATGCACCAACTACAGGCGCTAGCTTAAAAAGCTTCCGGGGTACAGACGGTATAGCAAGTACTACAGGTGTACTGCCACTCACTTGGGGACAAGATTATGCAGGTCCCATTGCTAAAACAGTAACTGACCTAGCCATTATATTGAATGCTACAACGGGTACGGACCCACAGGATATTTTCACAGTCACTGCTGATGCAGATCATAAGCGTCCAGTGGATTGGAAGGAATCTCTGGATGCTAATGCATTGAAAGGAAAGAAAATTGGATACATTCCTGCATCCTTTGTATCTGCATATGCTGATGATGATACTGGACAGGCAGTGATGGATAAGTTCTCAGAGCTTCAAGCAGCGGGTGCGACTATGGTTGAAATGTCAGCTGTACCATCAGGCCCTAGTCGTCCTTCAGGTATTAATGGATCTACTGAAGGTTGGGCACGTTATATTGAGCTTCATAAGGACTTCCCTTATATTGATGGAGCAAGTGTACTAGCTTCAGATAAAGTGCTTATCTATAACCAAAGAGGATATAGTACCCCAACTCGTATGACTGAACAGGCTGTACAAGATTACATTAAGTATAGAACTGACTATAAGGAAGTTATCAAAGGCTGGATGGACGCGAATGGTGTTGATGCTGTTGTTTATGCAGGTTTTATTAGCGACATATATAACAATGACGCAGCAGCTTCTCAATTAAGTTCAGACCGTAATACAGGCGTATTAACCTCTACTATGGGACTACCTACGGTAGTTGTTCCTGTAGGAACGAATGACAGCGGATATTCTATCTCTATGCAACTGGTTGGTAGAGCATGGGACGATGCAAAAGTTTTAGGCATGAGCTACGCTCTTGAGCAACAAAGTCAAGCTAGACTACTTACAACATTTGCTCCAGCACTTCAATACGTTTCAAACACTACTAATCCTGATCCAAACACAGATAATGGACCAACCCATCCAAATACTGGAGGAGGTACAGTGACACCTCCAGCAATAACAACGCCTATAGAAACACCGGCACCTGCAGAAACAATAACACCAGCAGATAAGCCGAAAGTTGTTAGTTTTGTAGATACAATGAATCATTGGGCAAAAACAAGCATTGACGCACTAATTGCTAAGGGATTATTGACGGGATATTCCGATGGAACATTCCGCCCAAATTCAGGTTTGACTCGTGCGGAAGCCATCAAGGTAATTGCAACGCACATGGGACTTGAAGGACATGAAAGTAACTTTACAGATGTAGCTTCAACTCATTGGGCGAATAAGTTTATCGGTGCAGCTGCCGGATCAGGCTTGATGAACGGATATAGCGACGGAAGCTTCCGTCCAGATGAGAAGATTAGCCGTAGTGAATTAGCGGCACTAATCACTCGAGCCTTTAAGCTAACTGGTACTGGAAACACATCATTCAAAGATGTTAAAAGAAATGCATGGTATTATGATTCCATCGATGCACTCGCATCCAATAATATTATTACAGGGTACGCAGACAGTACATTTAAGCCTGAAAAAGATATTACTAGAGCTGAGTTTGCAACTATTGTATCCAGATTACTAGAAACTAATAATTAAAATAAGTTCAATTATAAATGACAGAGTACTTGAGTAACCATGTTTACAGGAAGGGCCATCCCGAAAGGGATGGCCTTATAACTTGCCGTTACAGATAGTGCGATGAACTGTATCATAAGTAGGGCGAACCCTATCCACACACAAAACGACTCATCCGTAGATAAGTCGCTTTTCAAGTTTTATTATTAATGGATTATTACTGTGTAATTGTCATCAGTCTTACCGCTTCGCCTTATAAAACTCATGATAAAGCTTCATTAACGCCCTTTTTTCTATCCTCGAAACATAACTCCGCGAGATCCCCAGCTCTTTGGCAATCTCCCTCTGTGTCCTCTCTTCTCCACCTGTATCCAGCCCAAACCTACCCACCACAACTTCTTTCTCCCGGTCATCAAGAATATCTAGGTTACGATATATCTTACTCTTCTCGATCTTAAGATCGACTTCTTTAATGACATCATCGGCCTCGGAGCCAAGGATATCGATCAAAGTAATTTCATTACCTTCCTTGTCTGTCCCAATCGGATCGTGCAGAGATACATCTTTACGAGTCTTCTTGAGCGAACGCAGGTGCATCAGAATTTCGTTTTCGATACAACGGGCAGCAAAAGTGGCCAGCTTTGTGCCTTTGTTCGGGCGGTAGCTCTCGATAGCTTTAATCAAGCCAATTGTTCCGATGGAGATTAAATCCTCCATGTCTTCGCCGGTATTATCGAATTTTTTGAGGTTATGGACACGATACGATGTCAAATAATTTCGTTTATTCAATTCAATAAGTTTAAAACCACTGGTAATTCACTTCTGTGATTAAGAAATTCCACGCAGAAATGTATAGTGTATTTCCTCACTGACTTTGGTTTGTTTCATGTCCATCTATGTAATAAACCTCATCGTCTCCGAACATATGGAATACACTGGATTTTCCGCATCATCCTGTTCCAGAACGGATGGTTGTCGATCTGTGATGCATTCACCTAAAGCGTCCAAAACACAAACTCATAAATTCACACTATCTTCTCCAATAACAATCTGTAATCCTTATTCATTTACCGAGAACCTTCATAACTTGAACCGTAAATCATGCGAATCGTTATCAAACAATACTGTCAATTTACAACTGCACCAAGGGATAATTTTTTTCATTTCGATTCATGAGCATAGATTTCCGGATGACATTAGAATATAAAGTGTTAGACTTCATGTGTTGATCATACGATGTTCTTGAAAATTATATTGTCAGAGAGATATATAAGTATTAGACTGACTCCAGAAATAAAACAGAAGCAGCCGGCATCTATTCAAGGTCACCTGTAGCTGCCGTGTCAATCGTTACACGAACCAGAAGCAGCATGAGCACATCAACTCGGAGTCGACCGCTGTCGCCGGCATGTGTCGAGCAGGACATTGTGAGCGCCAAAATAACAAAGTAATCGATCAGTAACAGTTCGGACATGCAGTTGAGCCGGGAAAACCTATGAGATCAATCGCAGATACTCGGAGCTAGCTGCCTGCGCTCTGATCGAAACTGCTCGGGATCCAGGTTGCCGTGCAAATTGAACTAGAGAGAGACACCGATTCTCATGTCAACACGTGATCATCGTGGAAGCTGGGGGACAAGAATCCGAAAGCACGAGTGGCAAGGCATACTGAAAAAAAGGCAAACCAAAAATTCGAGCGATCATCTCATAGAAAATCCTATGACGATGGGTGTAAATTAAAGATGCTAGATCAGCACTTCATGGGACGGTTGCCCCGTCGTGAGCCAGCGAAAACATGTCGGCAAATTCTTCAAAATTTTAATAGATCTTACGAGGTATTGGGACTGATTTGGAAAACACCATCTATCATTTATAATTAGCGATTTCATAAATGCCGTAAGCACTTTAATCGACCAACTATGAGTTAAATTTTAATATATTACTGAATTATTGTACTTAGAAGCAACAGTAGGATTTTTTTAAGGCTACTATTTGTATAGAAAGGGTGGATTTAGTGGGGTATACATTTAAAGATATAACTGATGAGTTGTTTAAGCAAATCAAATCAGAAGACTGGACTGAGCAGGATGTAGTCCATAATTTCTATATCAGTCAAACGAAAAACTTTAAAGAAATAATTAGTACAATTAATTTGGAAGAAGAAATTGAGTGGATAAAAACTGGTGGGAATTTTTCATTTAATGAGAGTGATCGAGATTTTTGGATCAATGTTTTAAAGGATTTCACGAAAAAAATGGATCCGCTAAGACGTGCAGATTATAGTAAAGTTGATAATGGATTCGTTGTTTGGCTATTCGAAGGGGTTATCGAGGTATTCCGTAATGCCGGTTTAGAGGATGACAGACTTGAAATAGTGGCGAAAAAAATGAATACTCGAGTTAATTATTCAATGAGAAAGCGTAGATTTATAATTGAATCTATGCAGGTTAGAATGCAGGAGCTTATTGAAGAAAATGTCGATAGTGTCTCATGCTATTTGGGGGTTACAGAGAAATATCAGTGGCTTCTTGGTTTGGAAAATGATTTTTATCAGTTTATCTCAAAGTGGTTAGATTTGTTTTATCTCATGAAAGAAATAAGGTGCTGTGAAATGGGAGATATTATTGAACAAGCAGCAAATGAAATGAGCCTAGCTGAAACTTATGAGGCACATGTAGATTTTGTTATTGCAGAGGTACTGTCTAAAAGACTCAATGAAAATACAGAATACTCCAGTCTGTATGATCAAAGAAATAGAATGTTAGGAATTTCTGAGAGCATAGAGGAAAACCTTGCTTTATCTAATGGTGAGAGTCTACCTAAAAATAAACCAATAAAGAAGCCACACGTTGCAAAAGTAGAAAGGAAGTTTATGGAGATTAATAAAAGGTTGCAATATCTCTTCATGGACATAAGACAACAAGTTATTAAAGAGTTTTTCCCAAATTACACGAAGGAAGCTTATGAAGAAAAGGATCCGGATTATTCTTCTTTGATGCCTGTTGAAGAACTACTAGAAATGGCAATAAAACAACAGAAAGAAGCACAGGAAGATGATGACATGAGAAAAACGAATCCATCCATAGATCTTCCTGATATTGATTTTGAAGCACTTAGAAAACAATTGGAATATCAGAAGCTGTTGTGAATTCTGCATAAAATTTTCACAATAGTAAATTGTGTTGAGTCGATGATAATATTATTCTTGCAGGTAGGAAGGGCCCCCTACTGTGTAAATTTAGGGAAGTGATTTGCGGCGGATTGCAACTGAAGCAGTTTACGTACCATTATAATAGCTGGGAGGAAACCGAAATGTTTACGCAAACTGATACCTATAACATCGTACTCGCCAAAAAGCTAGAGCTGGATTGGGAGGAACAAGATAATCTGCAGCAAGCATATGACACCTACATTAGTCTCTCAGAAATGAAGCAGAAACAATTCGACAATTTGATAGACCAGGCTCTAAAACAGTGTAAAACTGACTTTGACTGTTTCCCGGAAAGTTATCCTGACGCAGAGTCCATGGAGCAACGCGATGAAATAATTAGTGATATAATCGCAAAGTTAGAGCTAATCTTCGATGAGTATCTTGAATAAAATTCGAAACAAAAACATCGTCATACTGACGATGTTTTTGTTTCGAAAATGGTGTTTTCTGATAATAATATGTTTTTAGATTCCAATAACGACTACACTAAACCTGCGTTCACCTCCGGGACGATTTAATGACCTAAAGTTATAGGAGATTTGTCCATGCTTGTCTTTTCCGCAGCCGACATCGCGCTCATCCCCCTGAAAGTTCTCTAAATTATTAAGAAGATGTTTCATCACCTCCTCTTATGCTGAACTAAACGCAAGTTCAAATTCAAACCTTTTTAGAATATTTAAATATATCCGAAAGTATACGTGGATTCGAGGTTCATTTAACAAGCATCCGTTATACTTAAATAGATAGATAAATAAAAAAACATCGTCCGTATTTGACGATGTCGAATTATAGTTCAAATTCCTTCAGTATTTTCTTCCAACCAGAGACTTAGTTCCCCTAATAATTCAGAATAACCCACTATACTTCCGTCATTAACATCCGGGAACAACTGAATATATACAAGCGGCTGTTCTGTTTGAACGATATCTGCTCTACGATCCCGACTATAGACGCAAATCACTCTATCCACAACAGTACGACGTTTGTTACGACTAGTGGTGTTTTCTCCGCTATAATTGATACTTTGATATTTTGAAAGTTGGGTAAACACATCGTTAGTGTATGACTCATTGTACAAGGATTTGTACCTACGGTGTTTGGCATCCATCGCCACACAGGAAATAAACGTCGGTTCTAGTCCCTTCCTATATAAATCAATACGAATATCTGGCTGGATAACCTGACGAGAATAAAATGGATCTCCAGTGCGCGCAGCATCCTCCCTCATTTCAACGTATCGATCATACCATATATGAACAATCCACCCTTCGTTTTCAAATTTCAAGCAGTATCCGGAATCCAGCTGCTGCAAAAGCTTCAGTTTGGCACCTTCTACCACACTGAATCCGCATCTTTGAATCATATTTACCACCTGAAAAAATACGAATTGTTCATATACTTTCCAGGTTGGCTTTAATACCCGTACAGTATGCTTAGCCGCTTGATTACCAAGCAATACTTTACGTCCGTCTTCCACCCATTTGCTGATTAAACGGTAGTGCAGCTCTTTTAATGGCGGCTTATACTTACCGCGAGGAACTTCTTTAAAATTCGTAGACAACAAAATATAGGTCAAACGCCCAGTCATATTTTCCACTGCTACATTCCATCGTGAGAGAACTCCGATTTCTCGTTGCTTTTTGTTAATTTCTTCCTCTAGACGACTAATTCGAAATTTCATGGCGTTTCTAGATTCAAAAGAGATATCATGGGCATGAAAAAAACGGTGCTTGTGCTCTTCACTGGCTAGCTTCTCTTCTTCTTTATGGCTAATGACAGCTCTCGCCTGGTTCAAATCGGAACTAATAGCCTTTCCAACAGCTAACAACTCGTGTTTCCAAACTAGGAGAATATGTACCATCCAGCGGTTTTGTGGGATGTCCATAGACAGCAATTTACGTTTGTTATACTCAGACTGGCCTCCACGGACATCCTTCCAACGTAAACTTTTATGGTCTTGTTTCTTCTCGAACTCATCGATCGAATAGGCAGTTTTTATAGCATCTAACGGATTTCGCTCTAATTGGATCAAAGAAGATGACAACTGATCCTTCTGATCGATTAGTCGAAGAACATAATCATAATAAGCTTTATTTTTCAATATTTCGTGCTCTTGACTCGTTGAAGTTTGGGTATATATGAGATCATAAATCATCCCATCAATTTCTTGTTCTAAAACAGAATGTATGTGTTGAACTTGTTCTTGTGTCAAATGTATAGGAGACACGGAGATCCCCGAACTATATATCTTATCTTCTAATTGAACTTCAAAAAAATAAACTCCCAAACGCCAGGGAAATTCAGTACTGTTTTGTGAACGATACACATATTCCTGATGATCCCTACTAGTTAGAGGTACAATCATTTCTTTTTGTTTACCATGCTCATCGTAAATACTGGTTTCCAAGACCATCTTCACGCCATCCAATGGCTCTCCATTTTTTGAGTAAAGTCGAATTCCTAGCGACACATTTTCTTTCACGGGAGTTAAAAGATGGATGGAAGTAGGGACGTGTTGTCTACTCCAAAAATATCTGACTGGAATTCGCTCAGAATATTCAGTGAAAAACTCCAAGACAAAAGGCAGATCTTCCGCATTAAAGTGCATAGCCGTTCCTCGTTAATTCCCTTGCTTTTTGCTTCAAGAACGTAAGCGAGGATAGAAAAACTTCTTCACCTTCTCCCTCTTCCATTAGCAACTGCGCAATATATCCCCGTTGATAGCGGTTTTCAGAATCAAACATGCCAATAAGCTCTTGTACCTGCTCCCTATGTCCTCTTATTTTAGTTAGAATGCGTTGCTTAATTTGATAATCAAAAGCTGTACTTCGTGTTATCAGAGGGTTGCCGTCAGAGTCAGTTGGCACATTTGATAGGTACCTTTCTATTCCCTTGTATATCCTGAAACTCACCCCAATTTGGGCATCAAATTCACGCATTCGATCATGAATTCGATCCAATAGTAAAATTTCATGATCTTCCATATCGTTTACTGGCTTAGTCCAAACTGTTCGAAAAACGTCTCGGTTTACTACGGTCGTAAGATCCAACTCAACCTTCTCTTGTTCTTTTGGTACGCTTGCTTCCCCAAAGGTTAATTTTTCCAAAAATATGACATTGGTCCTGTCCAGCATACGGTTAGAGAAATCTTTAGTTGTTTCATCAAAATTAGCCGTTCCGACAAACAAGACGTTATCACGAATAGGAATACAACCCTTTGCCAATTTTTTATTGTGACAAACAGAATTCTGGCTATAAATTCGTAAATCACGCTGATCTTGCGGAAGCTCCATAAGAGAAATAAACGGAGAGAAATAGTGTTCTACTTGCCCTAAATTCATTTCATCAAATAAAACCATGAAAACTTCATCTGGGCATTGACTTGCCTGCTCTAAAAATGATACAAGTCCTGTTTCACTCTCCATAAAAAGCCCCAACTGTGGATTTAAGTATCCCAATATGTCAGCTGGCTCCGTATAAGAGGGTGAGATGGGTACATACAGTAAATTTTCGTCTTTTTTGAGACCCAAAGCTTTAGCATATAAGAGAGCTAATTGAGTTTTCCCTGTGCCGCTCATTCCACCTAATATAGCAATACTCCCGGTTTTTAGGGAGGTGTGGAAATTTATAAGTGCTTCTTCTTCTTGATACACTAGTTTCTCTTCACGTGCATAATGTTTTAGTCGGGCAATAAAGTCGATTTCAGACAAAATATCCCTCGTATCTTGAGACGCTGGTGCCTCTTTCTTATCATCTTCTTTTAATGGAGCGTCTTGTATAAGCAATGGTAAGCCCTTATGATTCAAAATGTCTCTTAATTCACCTGCTTTTTTGTCGGTTATAAACCCAATTTCTCGATAGGCACACTTAAGGTTCCCCCAGAAATCCTCAAAATCGGTAACCGCCATTTTACGTATCGATTCTGGTTTCAAAGCATAGTAAGTTGTCATATTAACTTCGCTACCCTTTAAAATATCTTGTTCCGGGATGAAATACAAAAATCCGTCACACAATATAAATTCAGGTGTTTCCATATGGTTTGGATATTCGGGAAGCTGAAAAGGAGTACCTTCCAAGAGAGCCTTTTCAAAGCGAATAGCCGGCAAACCTTTTTTCACTTGAGGAACGGCCACATAAAAATTCGCCTCACGATTATCTTCCGATACAAAAACAATATCAAAATTGTAATGATACGGGTGTTCTGTATTGTCATGCCTTAGATTTAGCTTTGGTTTAAAGAGTATTAGCTTACCTTCCAAGTGGTCTCGTAAAAACTCCACTTTATTAGTTTGTTCGTAGTATTTTATCGTACGTAAGTATCGCTCGTTACGCTCATCAAAAGAAACGTAACAATCCTTTTCATGTTTAATTTCTTTTACCGGTTTCGGCTCTTCGCTTATCGCCTGTATGTAAAATACAATTCCTCTATCTGACCGATGAGTGAATGTTACACTTTTTCGCTCAAGCCCTAAAGCTGGTATAAATGTTGGGTCATTATCATCGGCAAGCCTACCAACGATGTAACAACTGCTTAATTCACGCTGTGTTTTTGGATTTAATAACATAATTTTTCCTCCATCACTCTGTCCTGTAAGATTCTTGCGCATTCCTGTATTAGTATTATGTCATCATGAAATTCTTCAAATGAAATATCGTTATTTGTAAAAAAAAGACGAAGTTCCATCCACTCTTTCGTATTAGTGAAACAATTTCGATCAATCATCCAAATTGTTTCTTTTATCTCGTCTATGTTCTCTTTCCGTTTTTCGTATATGTATGCTTTCGGGACGATCATTCCCTCGAATAACTTACAGATTCTTTGATCTATTGTCTCTGTAACAATGATAACCTTATTGGATCTAGGTAATAATTCATTCCACAATTGATGAAAGTTTTCTAATTCCATACGTTTAGAATTTTCCTCCCTCAACTGAGTTTGTAATTGGTCTATTAGTTCATTGGAGACATCATCATTTGATTCGGCAATACGAATGTTGGCATAATACGAAAATACTACTGACCCCAATTCCTTAATATCAGGAAGCAAAGCTAACTGCCCTAAAAATCGCCTGTTGCCTGATAATGTGTTTACGTATTCGATCTTTGATATATTGTCTGGCTTACCTTTAAGAACTTCCTTAATCTCTAGATAGTTGAGCTCGAATCCTTTTTCCTCTACAAAGCGTTCATATTGACCTAAGGTTGGATATGTGGTCTCGGAAATCATTAGTTTAACAATTGCTGTCTCATCGACTTGGTACACACCAAGAAACCAATCTACTTTCGCTTGTGCATTTTGTACAATCTGATTGTAATGCATTGTGTAAAACTCCCGATTTCGGTCATACAACACCGCTAATCGCTGATAAGGTCGTAATGAACTATCCATCATTATACGAGGTAGCAATGTGTAAAAATCATCGTGATTCAAATCTGACCTTCCCCTAGTGACATCCATGGCAATATCTTCATAAAACACATTAATTGGGATTGCAGCATTCCTTCTTTTTTTTCTTCCAATTCCTAGTTTTAACGCATTAGAGACTACATTACGTATGTTCATAACAGGCCTTGATGGTAAACTTGCAAGGCGAAAACCATCTTCAGACAAACTTAAAATATTGCAGATATGAATTAACTCAGATTTGAGTAGCACTTTCGGTAGCCAGTCACTTTCATGCATGTCATAACCTCCCTTCCATATCTTATCAACTCTATCAAGATTCGACAATCAAATATCCCAGTTTAATTAGGGTTTTTACACTAAAAAATAAATATTTGATGTTTTGAACTACACTGATAGGTCTCACGTATGTGTAAATACAAAATCTTTTCTTCTAGCACATTTTTCTTAATAAATAACAGTGTTATATCAATGCTCCTATCACCATAGCAAGAAAAAGAAAGAGTAATATTTTTTTAAAAAAGGACTATCTATAAAGGAGATAGTCTCAGAGTGTCGAGAAACCCAGGTCATTTTAAGATCTTGGGTTTCTTTTCATGTTTAGGTAGTTGTAAAATCGGGGGAACAAGGGATTACCCCTGCTTTTCCAGGCGATGCAGGTGGATCGCCATCTTCTTCATGTTCTGCACGGCTGCCGTCATCAGTTCCTGTTCACTGACGTTTCGGAGTCCACGCAAACGGCAATAACGAAACCCATGGAGCTCTTTAGCATCCGCTAAGTTTCGCTCAATCGTCTCTTTTCGTTTGCGGTACAACTGCTTGCCAGACTTGCTGAGCCGGTTGTTCCGGACCCAATCTTTACTGTCCTCCCAAACGTGCCGGGTTACCACCTTCCGGTGATTTCGGGACTGTGTATATTGGCCCAGCAACGGGCAACTCTTGCAATACTCCGGATCGGAAGCATACTGTCGGTAACCCTTGCGGTCTGTGGTTCGGTATTTCAATTCGTGACTAGTTGGACAAACATACAGATTACGTTCGGGATCAAAGGTAAACTTCCACTTTGGAAACAAGCCTTGCTTGGGATGAAACCTCCGGTGAGCAATCACGGCAAAAATCTTTCGACTTTTTAGACCCCCACAAATTGGTGTAGTCAAATATCCTGAATCGAGTGCAACAGCCTCAACAGCAAACCCAAAACGTTCTTGCTGGCGATCTAAACGCGACAAATAGGGCACGGAATCATGAACATTTCCGGGCGTTACGTGCACATCGGTAATGAGATTGTACTTGGTATCGACCGTACGGTGGTCCAAATAAAAGAAGCCTTCTGGTTTACCCTCCCGAATCATATATCCACTGTCTGGATCGGTTGTGCACACTTTAATTTCTTTCTCTTCGTCCACTTCCTCTCTGGGTTTCAGGGCTTTTTTCCATGTTCTTTCCGGTCTTCGGCCACGGCGGCATTGAGTTCGTCTACGTAATCTTTGGTATTTCGTAGCACTTGTTGTTTGGTGTACTGGTGTTTATTCGCATTGGCTTTCACATGGGTCGAATCGGTCACGAGAACACGTCCGCCAATCATTCGGTGTGAAATGCCTTGGAGAACAATCTCATCGAAAATATCCTGAAAGATAGTTGTATCTTTAAACCGGGTCCGCCGGTTCCAGCTAATCGTTGTATGGTCGGGAACCTTATCGCCCAACCCTAGTCCTAAAAACCAACGGTAGGATAAGTTGGTTTGGATTTCTCGCTCCAATTGACGTTCAGAACGAATACCGTAAAAGTATCCAAGAAAAATCATCTTAAATAAAATAACTGGATCTATAGCTGGGCGTCTGTTATCGGCACAGTATGCGGTCGAACCTTTTCATCGATAAAAGAAAAATCGATATATTTATCCACCTTACGAACCAAGTGGTCTTCGGGGGCCAAATCTTCTATGGAAACAAATTCGTAGGATTGTTGTCTTTCTCGGTTGGAACGTAACATTCAACACACCATCCGTTCTATAAATAGTTTCCTATATTTCAGAACATTAACGCGATGTCGTCTTAAATAATTAGAGCGTAAAGAAGGCTGTCGAGAGCTTCTCGACAGCCTGGGACTATCTATAAAAGAGATAGTCTCTTTATCTATTATTTATTTAATAGTTTGATTTTTCCGAATTTTCAAATTCTCACGTCCTCTTTTTTAGACTTAGCTTCCTCATACCCGAATAGAATAAGTTCACGAATAACCTCTTTAATATAGGCTCTATCCATCATAAGTCTGCTTTTCAAATTGACCATACAAGTTACAGTTTCTTTTCCTAAAACTACTCACTGGTCTGTGGTATCACTCCTACCGTGTAGAACATTCTGCTACTATTCACCTTTGCATAACATTACATGGCCAGAGAAGACAGAATTTTCATTTGATTCGTTAATGAGTCTATTATCTGATTATTGCCTTCATAAAAATCTCTTTGAAGTACATTTCCCATAATAAATAATTAGTAGAAATGTAAATCTTCTTTTAAAGTATCTTTCTGAACACCACTTAATCTTTAGTTTTCTACTTTTCTCATGAATTTTTAATAGCTGATTAAGAACAAAAATTCGCAACTATATCTTCAGCTATAAAAAATTGTCTCCTAATTTTTTATTTGTGTCTGATATGGACCTTGGTGTTTTTCACTATTTTCATATACAAGAGACAATTGAATATAATGATCATATATTTCTTTGTATGTCATAATAATACCTTCAGCAGTTAAAAAGTTAATTTTCTGAATATGCTTTCTTATATTTTTTTAGCATCAACTACTCTGACTTAACAAAAAAGCAACTTCCTTGTTGGCAAGTCGCTTTTAAAATGCTCTATTGTGAACCTTTAATTATTATCTAAATTACCGTCTAAATCTTATCGCTTCGCCTTATAAAACTCATGATACAGCTTCATGAGCGCTCGCTTCTCAATCCGTGGCACATAGCTGCGACTGATACCAAGCTCCTTGGCAATCTCTCTCTGAGTCCGCTCTTCTCCACCTGTATCCAATCCAAACCGACCCACTACAACTTCCTTTTCCCGGTCATCCAGAATATCAAGGTTACGATAAATCTTGCTCTTTTCGATCTTCAGATCTACTTCTTAAATGACATCATCCGCTTCTGAGCCGAGGATATCAATGAGTGTAATTTCATTACCTTCCTTGTCTGTCCCAAACGGATCGTGCAGGGAAACGTCTTTCCGTGTTTTCTTCAATGATCTTAAGTGCATCAGGATTTCGTTTTCAATACAGCGAGCCGCAAAAGTGGCCAGCTTTGTGCCTTTCTGCTAACCCGAAATGCTGGAGCCAAACGTATGGGAAATCCTCTATAAACGTGTCAATAAAGGGCACTTAGGCAAGGAACGGACGCTTCAAGAAATTGCGGATGAAAAAGGCATCACACGAGAGTGTATCCGCCAAATCGAGATTAAAGGATTCAAACAGCTCATGTTCCGTCACATGCCATTGCTGTTTACGCTCTATGAATCGGTCAGGGGTAAGCTCAATCTGCTGACAATCGAAGAAATCGTGAACAGCCCAGCTATAGTTCCTCATGCTCTGCAACTAAAATAAAATACATATATTTCTGACTTATATAGAAGTGATTCTGTCATCATTAACGTCCTACTTCCCTTAATATTTTCCCATCCAATTATTTGACTCAAACAACTTCTGTTCATGTAGTATTCTTGCCGATAAAAAAGGACGCTCCCATGCAATTTCTTGGGCTACATCCTCCTACTATATTACCTGTGATGCGACTTCTAAAGCGCTTATTTTCTTGTCAGTCGACGAAATATTTATTTATCCTTGTCAGGTATTCACCTACGCCTTTCTTGTATAAAATAACTTAGCTATTCTTCGAAATAGATCTGCAATATAAGTTTTTAATTTAGCTCTTATTTTATAACAATATCCCTTTCTAAAATCCAGAAAAACTTTTCCTCTTTCTTCACGATAAAGACCATCTAAGATTATGATTCATCTCTAGTCCTAGAATTTTATTGTTTATATTGTTATCACTTTTACATATACTATTCAACAAAGATGGAATCAACTCATTTTCCAACACTACTATTTCATCAATGCCTTCAATAATCCTATTTATAATTGCAATATCTTTAGTAAAGTTATATTTTATAAATAAATTTCTATGTGATAGTGATTTTTTTTCTATCATCTTATAATTTTCTAGAATTTTATCACTCTTAATTATATATCCATTATCGATCATAAATTGTATTCTCATCACCATGATCTTTTTGTGTTCCCATAAAGCATGAAATGGCCTTATATCAAAAATTGCTTCATCATGTGTTAGCAGTGCTATATATTCCTTCAAATTATTATATACTTCTAACCCTTTTACACATCCTGAAAAAGATTTGCTCCAATTAGATGAGCGAATCTCAGGTGAAGCGGATTTCCAATAGCCATGTAGCGTGTCAACTACACGAAGTAAGTCAAATTTTTCATGACTATTAGATTTTTTTCGTAACAAACATATTTTAGAATCTAATCGATCTTTACGTTTTTCTAAAGAAAAATATGCTGATTCAAACTGCGAAAATGAACATTTACTAAATCGGTATTTGCCACTAAGATTGTCTGCAATATAGAAAACTTTCTCGTTTTCATTGAATCCATATAACATTACGTCGTGGGGGTATGAGTACTTCCCAAATCCATAAGATCCAGGAATATAATATTGTTCTAAAACCATAAACAAATAATACCCATCTCTAATTAATGCTTTCATACATTCAACAATATTTGTTTTATTTTCACTCTCAATAATCTCTTTATTCAAGATATTAATATCTAAAAAGGGACAAAAATTAGTCTTAGCTGGAAACCAATCAGGCTCGTCCATATTTATGACCAAACCCTTGTTCTTTTTTACAGGATCAGAGAACAATTGTCCAAAGCGACTTAAAAACCACGGAATATATGAGTCCTCATCAGTACCAATTATTGAAAAAACACTCCCAAAATGAGAATAGCCATTTATTATAGGATGGACTACAGGTAACTTAATTTCGCTTAGCATATCAGTAACTCCCTACTATAGTTTTTAGATTATGTAAAAAGAATTAGATCAGATAACGTTTCTAGAAGAGTCATTTTGAACAGCAGATATTTTGATGTCAGTTGCTCCATCCTCAATAAAATAAGTAAATATAAGTTATTACCTATAATCTCTTCTGGCTGACTTCTATTTCTCATTTTGTAAATAATATATGTATTACTGTTAAGCTCGTTATCTCATCAAGAATAGTTGTGCTTCACCTATCGCTTACGACTTTCAAATAGAATTATTATTGCGGAAAAAATTTGAATAATAATAAGTGAACTGTTCTTTCCTCTACCACTAGCAATTTGTAAATTATTACATGATTATTTTTTTTTGAATTCATCATACCAAGATTCATAATCTACAACTATTATATCATCTACATTTCTTTTCCTTGAGCAAACAGCTATTACATAACCTTCAATAGCATACTGATAAAAATAATAATCATCTATTTGACCTTGATGTTTACAAATAAAATCCTCATCGTTTTTTATTATCGAAAATGAGTTCAAATTAAGAAAAAATCCAGTGCCAATAGTTTTGATGTAACTTTCTTTAAGAGTCCAAATTTCAAAAAAAGCCTTGAATTTATCCAAACTATTATCTATATAGGTATTTTCTTCATATGTAAAGAATCGTTTAGCAATGGTTAAATCAATATTAGTTATTTTCTCGATATCCACTCCTAACGGCTGATTGTCTATGACGACACAGATCCAACTACCTGAATGTGAAATATTAAAATGATACTCCTCATTCTTTAAGAATAACTTTCCATAATCATTACAATAAAATTCTAGTTCATTAATGCTTTTCTGTAATTTTAGACTTAAAATCCAACATGAAAGTGCATTAGATAACAACGACCTTTGCTTATCTATTTCTTTCCTCATTTGTTTAATCTTACTTCTTTTAAATTTAGGTATAATCTCCATAAACTTATCGTCAAGCACCAAATTATTTGGTATTTGCATTAAATATAATTTTGTCAATTTATCATCTTCTTATTTAAGATATTCGGTCTGAGAAAAATTAACTTTATTTTTAGGGATAATTGAGCTAAATAATGGTGTTTTTGAAATATGAATGACTGTTTCAATTAATAAACATGTAAGTTTGTTTGTAATTGACAAGCCAAATTCCTGCTTACCTTTCGAACTGAGATTTCTAAAATAATCTGATACTAATACCGTATTTTTATAAAAATGAGAGATTTATTTCCAGCTTTGGTTTAATTAAAGTTATGTTTATGCGAATTGTCTTTTATACCTTCTGAACATTTAATTTCATAAATCGTAACAAGTTTAAACAAACCTTACATAATAATTCTTGTTGAAAGATGAGTTCCAGCATGTGATTATATTCTGTCATAATTCTTTAAATTGTTCTCACAGAATCAGCAAGGTTTACACACAGAGAACTCATCCTCCCAGTTTTTGAAACGCAATAATCAATTTAAAACAAATAAAAAAAATTTGTCTAATCCATATTAATTAGACTCTCAATAGAACAATTAAGTTTACGTAATGTATTTAGATTTTCGAATTCAAGTTCTTCATCTACAAACTCAATGTTGTATGTTTCCTCCAAAGCAACCAATAGGTGTATAAAATTAAGGGAGTTTATTCCAAAATCCGCTAAATCATCGTCAAGTCCAAGTTCAAGTTCAAGTTCAAGTTCAAGTTCAAAAGATTCTACTTCATGATCCAATACTTCGTTCATCAATTCTTTAATTTTGAGAACATAATTATCTTGCATCTTTTTAATCTCCTTGTTAAATAATAATATTTTGAGCGAACTCCTTCATTTTTGAGAAAAGGACAGGGAGTTTATTTTCGAAAGGCTTTCGAATACCATTGTTTTTTAAAAAAAAATTTATATACCATATTTGTCTTAATAAAACAAAATAAGGAATCATCTCATAATCCTTAGGATTAATTGAATTGTTTTCAGTATAAGAATTTAAATAAGTATTCCAAATCTCCTTTTTCTTCTTCATACTATATTGACAATTAAAATGCAATTCCCAACAAAATACAGAAACGTCATATATTCTCCAAGAAAAACCAACAAACTCAAAATCAAAATGAGTTATATTACCATCCTTTCCAATATGCATATTATAGCCATGTAGATCTCCGTGGCAGATCCCCATGGGAGGATGAGAATCAGTATATAATTTTATTTTTTTTTCAATAGACTGGCAAATTTTCACTAGCACCAGCCGGTCTTCACTAGATATTTCCCTAATTGATTCTTGGATCTCATACAAGCTATCAAGTACATTAATACTATTAATTTTTTTATTATAATTAAAATTGTCTAGTATAGAATGAACTTTAGCAACCGATTCACCAAAAATGTGGGCATCCTTTCTTAAATCGATTTCCCTCCCTTCAGCATAAGAGAACAGTGCAGCATACCTACTACCTTCGGGTAAATATAAATTTGTTAGATAACTACGATCCTGCTTCTGTATAGGATAAGAAACTGTCACACCATCGGTGCTTTTTAAATATTCAAGCAAAGAAATTTCAAAATTGATTTGATCAATTGACCTTGAATTTGTTCCATATAAACGAAATATAAATAAATCGGTGTCTGCTTCTATTAAATATGTGTCATTCACACTAGCACTAATTAATTTACAATTATTAACAATTAATTTATATTCATTAAATAAAAATTTTATAATGAAAGATGGATGCAACAAAGACTGCGATACAACTAGTTTCAATACCTTTTCCCCCATGTCACACATTTGATTGAGAAGAGTATAGTTTTGTGTAGCGACCACCGTTTTTCAAAAGATCTTCATGTGAACCTGATTCAACAATTTTTCCATCTTCTAATACAATAATCATATCAGCGTTCTGGATCGTTGTTAAACGATGTGCAATAATAATTGCAGTCTTGTTCTCAAGAAGATTATCTATGGAGTCATATATCAACTTCTCATTTTCGTGATCTAGTGCAGATGTCGCTTCGTCCAACACAATTATTGGTGATTTCTTAAAAAATGCCCTGGCAATTGCTAATCTTTGACGTTGTCCTCCAGACAGTCTCCTTCCATTTTCTCCAACATTATAATTTAAACCACCCTGTAAATCATAGATAAAATGCGCATTTGCTAATTTTATAGAAGCATCAATTTCATCGGCGCTCTTATTCGAATCTCCATATGCTATGTTTTCAAGTATTGTTCCAGAGAATAGGTATGGTGTTTGGGGAATATAACTAATGTAAGAGCGAGATCGTTCAAGATTTTCAAACAAGTTTCTTCCGAATATCCTGATTTCCCCATTAGTGGGTTTCAATAACCCTAAACAGAGTCGAATAAAAGTTGTTTTACCGGCTCCACTTGCGCCTACCACAGCAATCTTTTGACCTTCATTTATTTGTAGAGTTATATTTTTTAAAGTTGCCCCGCTTTCATACTGGAAATTCACATTAACAAATTCAATAGCCGGGGTGGGTGATATTTGCTTTGAAACACAAATATCAGAAGTTGAATGCATCAGCTCATATTCAGATTGCAAATCTATGATAGAAAACACACGTTTAGCAGCTACTATGCCTTCCTGGGCTTTGCCTAATTCTTTGGTTATTTCCTCAACAGGTTGTTGAAGAGAACGAATAAGTGTAATAAAAACCGCGAAAGCACCAACAGTAATATTCCCATCAATTATTGAGAATCCTAAAATTACAAAAACTAATGTACTTATCAATTTACTTAACGTTTCAATTGACTGGATCATGAGATACTCAGTGATTTTTTGACTCTTGATATTAGAGTTTTCAGCTAATTGAGCATTCAGATATTTAGATAAAAAAACTCCCTGCAAATTATAGCTCCGAATCACTTGCATTCCTTGTATAAGTTCTTGAAGTATAATTCTTACTTGGGCCTTAGATTCTTGAACTCTCAAAGATACATGCACCATTTTTTTACTAAACTTCCTACCAATAAATATCAATAAAGGAGTGAAAACAACAATCATAACTGTTAATTTAAAACTGATTCGAGATAAGTACACAAAACTAGAAACAAAAAACACAACCCAAAATAAAGAATTAAAACTAATATAGCTTATTACTTGCGATGCTTTTTGTACATCTGAATTAAGCCTGCTCAAAAGATCTCCTGTATGATTACTTTGTAAATAAGAGAATGGTAACTTGTTAATTTTATCAAACAACTCTATTGAAATTTCCTTTTGAATAAGCTCATTTATATAGTTATTACAAAAAAATAAGATAAAAAAAAGTAGAATTAAAATAAGGGCTCCTGCGGAATACCACATCAACAAGTTGTTAAGCTGATTTCCATTTCCATTGTTTATAGCATTAAGGAAGTACTCTTGGATTGCCGAGTAGGTAATGTAATAAGTAACCTCAACAAATACAAGTAATAAAGCAAACAAAAATAATAATCTAAATGATCTTGTATAAGAGAACAATCTCAAATATATTTCTCTATTTTTCACACCTTTGTCCATAGTACCTCCCATAAATGTGTAACTTAACTTACCAAAGAAATGTTCATTGAACTATTATATTTTCCTTTCAGACTAATTAATTCTTCATGTGTGCCACTTTCTACTACGATGCCATTCTCCAAATAAATAATATTATCAGCATTTTTAATAGTTGATAAGCGATGTGCAATAATAAGTGTAATTCTATCTTTCATCAATCTCTCTAAAGAATTCTGTATTAATCCTTCACTTTCACTGTCAAGCGAGGCTGTCGGTTCATCTAAGAGTAGGATATTAGAATCCTTAAGAAATGCTCTTGCAATTGAAATTCGTTGCTTTTCTCCCCCTGATAAAGTAATTCCTCTCTCCCCTATAACAGTCTGATACTTATTCTTTGTAGAACAAATAAAATCGTGTATATTTGCTGATTTAGCTGCTTGTACAATTTCTTCGTTAGTAGCACTAGGTTTGCCGAATGAGATATTATCGTAAATTGTACCTGAAAATAAATAAGGATCTTGCTCTACAACCGCAATAGACTGCCGTAACTGGTCTATTGGTACCTCTTCAATAGGTTGATTTTCAATGAAAATATCTCCAGAGTCTTTTTCATAAAATCTTTGTAAAATTTTAAAAAGCGTTGTTTTCCCTGAACCACTTGGTCCAACAATCGCAGTAGTACTACCTTTTTTTGCAATAAATGAGACTCCATTAAGTACTTGACTTGATTCAAAAGAGAAAGTTACATCGGAATAGATAATCGCAGATGTACCTTTACAATTTTCTATTTTCAGTTGCTCATTATTTATATCCTCTTCATCTAAAACCATCATTTCAAGAACACGCTGTGCATTTGAAATCGACTGCTGCAAATTTATCCATGTAGAGGAAATATTCGATATAGGAAGTATCGCTTGATGATAAGAAACTGAAAATGCGATTAGTGCACCTATGTCCATAGAACCGTTTAAAACCTGATAACCGCCATAGCTAAAAATGAATACTAGTCCATAAATTTTAGAAAAAGTGTGCATCCTTGAAACGAAACTCTGCATTAGTATGGTTTTCTTTACTGTTTCCAAACGTTTTTCTATAAATTTCCGATAACGAGAGGACATTTGATCTTCTAATGAATAAGTTTTTACAATTTCATTACCTTGTAACGAATCTTGAGCAAATGCCTGCATTTCTGATTCAGTTCTTTGAATACGATCATAATGATTTCTATTGTAACCTGCACCTTTATTCTTTATTAAAGTTGGAACAACAAATCCAATAACTATTGACCCTAATGTAAGTACTGGGTCAAGAAAACTGAGATATGTAAGCATGAATATAATTTGAATAATATTTCCAAATAGATCAAATAGTGTTGTATTCATACCGGCCTGAGCTTTAGTAGAGGATTCCTGTAAACGGTAAATGATATCCGATGAATGATTTGCATCTAGTTCCTTTATTTTTATTTTTAAGACTTTTTTTATAAGTAACGATTGAATATGATAAGTCGATAAATTATTCAGAATCTGAACTCCTACATTTTTTGAAAATTTAAATATAAAATCCATTAAATTTATACCAATCATGATTAATATACTTTGTACCAACAGCACTGTGTCCTTATTTGTTGCAGCATTAATAATTCTACGTAACATCTCAGCGTAAGCAACAGTTAGAAAAGCCACTCCAAGTATTAATCCAGAAATAAATATATACCTTGGAATAAATTTCTGATTAAACCTTCTAAAGTTATTTAAAGCTGTGAGTGTAGAGTATTTTCCTAAATCATGTTCTTTCAAAATCAACACTTCTTTCCTTGAAATATTGTTCAAGTATTAACATATCTAAAAAATGATTTCAGATCTATATTTTGTGAAAATAATAATGTATAGCAATTATAACTCCTAGAGATTGTAAGTGATGCTTGCATAATATGATTCTTTATATTTTTTCCAATCTCACTATCAACAAATATATTGCCTAGTAGGAGTGTCTCATAAAACCTTATAGCCAATGAATCCATGAATTCCATTCTTGTTGCATTCCCCAGAATTGTTATATGATGTTTTTCTAACAAATAGAGTTTATCCACTTCAAAATTACCGTTACGTCCGATAAATCCACTTTTTGAAAGGTATGGAGTAGCAGATATGTAGTATTTACCTTCCTCTTTAATGAGCAATGCAGTATCATCTGTAATAGCCTCATACTTCGATTTCAATGCAATATTTACTAGTGTTGTTTTGCCCGCCCCATTCTCCCCAAGAAATACATGAGCTTTATTTTCTACTATAATTGCAGCGCAATGAATAAATAACGATCTTCTATTAGTAATAAAGGGCATTACTGCAAATCTTTGGATGGCGTCCCAGAAATAATTTTCCGGGATGCCATTAAACACAATATTAGTATTTTGATTAACTTTTACTCGAGAAACAGTTTTATTATTCTCCCAAGTAACATCAATATCTATGCCCTCTTTTGAAATAAACTGGACATTGTCTTTGGATCTCCATTCTATTGAATCTTCTTGTTGATTTTGAGACCAATTATTAAAGGTCCATTCTTCTATATAACAAGTATGGTCGATACTGAAATCGTCTTTCCCCTGAGTTGAATTTTCCAATACATGGGAATACCAATTTAATGCTTTCTGATATATCTCTTCGGTATATCGATGGAATACTACTTTAATTCGGTATGGACCAAGTTTATAGATAAACATAATTACCCTCTTTATTTTTTTTTGGGAGATCACCAGACTATTTGCAAGTAAATCCCCCGTATTATTTTAAAGAAAATCAATAAATAGTTGAAAATATAATGACTCCATTTTTTCAAGTTCTAATAGTTTTATTTTACAAATTTCAAACGATTTCCTAGTGAATTTCTTGGTAATTAAACATTTATTAAGAATACTTCTCACATTTCCTAATATCTTTATTATCTCTTCTAATTTTTCTAAAAGCATTTGATTTTCTAAATCTAATAACTTTAATTTATGCCTATCGAGTTGCTTCTCGATAATTATATTGTGTATACATTCGAAAACCTGTCCAATGTTTTTTTCATTAAATTTATCCTCCAGAGTTTCTACGAACGTATTTATATGGCTGATACCATTTAAAATAATATCTTTATTCGAGATAACTCTTTCCTTATAATAATTAAACCATTCTTTAAAAGTGAAATTATCAGAACCATTTGATATGTATACCGACCTATTTGTAGGATACATACTTCCATTTGGAAACTGTTCTTTAAAACCATCTATTGCTTCCACTATATTATTATAGGGAATTAAACGTTCTTCATATGTCAATGAATCACTGGTAAGTTGCTCAATCGTATAAAACAACTTTCTCTCGTCATCATATCCATAAATTAATATCGCATGGCTCCAATGTTTTTCATGGTACATATCTTTACGAAGTGGGATATAATAGCTATCAACTGATACGATAACCGGTCTGCTTAGATTCAACTGTTCCTTCAGACTATTTAATAAATTATTTACCCCTGAAATCTCATCAAATGCTAACCCCTGATCTTCTAGCAGTTCACCTATCGTTCTGTTTGCTACATGTTCAATTTTGATCAAACCATTCACCATTGTATAATAATAAATGTCATTAAAAAGAAATGGTATTTCAGACTTGTTAAAGTGTCTGATTACAGGGATTAAGGAATGATAGAAACAGTCACGAGCAAATACTTCATTATAAGGAAGAATATTATCTACAACATGTATTTCTCGATTTTGCCCAATTGTAATAAATTCTTGTAGCGCCTTTTTATATAATAGTTCAAGTGATGTTACTGAATATTCTTTATTCATTTCAGCACTAATACTCAATTGGAAATGAAGTCCATTATTATCAATATAACAGTCGATACTTAAGTCATCAGTCCTCTTCTCACTAGGATCAGTTACCAATCCCGAATTAAAGTATTTTACTTTAAATTGGTTTTCTTCAAGGTTTGAAACTTGTCGATAATCCCCAAGAAAATTATAGGTAATATTAGGGATAACAAGATCAAATTCTTCTTTTGAATTCAAAATTCCAAAACCTACCCCATAGTTAGGTATACTCAACACTCTTTCTTTAACTTCCCTTAAAGATTCATCATGCGAATCAGTCAAGATATTCTTAAACAGGAAAGGATATTCACTCGTAAACCAACCAATTGTGCGGTTAATTGAAATACTTTTATCAAAGGTATATCTTCCATGGCTTTCTAGACTAATTGAGAAGCAATCACGTTCTAGCCATTCAGCAAGTGCCCTGCCGGCTGCAGACAATAATAAATGACCTAATTCTACGTCTGCAATTTTGCAAGTCTTCCTTATGTCTGTTTCAACCGATAAGGGAAATGTAAATGATGAGACATGACTTCTCTTTACAATATCCTTTTTAAAAGGGGTTAAATTATAACGTACAATATCTTTCCAATACTGTATTTCCTTACTGCTCAGCGGGTATTTATCCATGTGCCCTACCCACTCTGCATATGAACTAGTTTTAAGTGGTAATTTCAGTTCAATATTAGTTGTACATTGATTATATAAATCAATAAAATCAGAAATGATAAGCTGCCAAGAAACTGCATCTACAAGTAAGTGGTGAATAGCAAAATGCAAATAATCTCCACTTGATGTAATTATATGTGTTACGACAATTAATGGACCATTTTTAATATTTATTCGCTTGTGTGCCTTTTGAATTATGTCATTTATTATTTCATCATTAGATTGTTCAGATTCTACGATACAATATTTATAAATAGTATCATTAGGTGATTTATGAACTGCCGATATTCCTTTATCTGTTTTGATATAATGTAATCGCAAAGCATCATGATGCTCAATTAATTTCGACAATGATTTTTTTACATGCTTATTATTTAATGGTTCTTCCTTGAAGATTAGAGCATCTTGGTTCCAATGATCTTCATTATTAAATGTTTGGCTAAAGAACCATTTCTGAATTGGACTGAGGTTTGAACTACCCTGAATTATTTTTTGATCTACTGCATCTATTATAGGCACTATTTTCTCACTCAATTGATAGATCGTTGGATACTTAAACAAATCCATCATATCCAGCTTATAGTTATAATCTCTTAAATGTGCAGCAATTTGAATGCCTTTAATGGAATCTCCGCCAAGCGAGAAAAAATTATCATAAATCCCAATTTTTTTTGTTACTAGCACCTTAGACCATACTTTAACCATAAGTTTTTGCGTGTTCGTAACAGCTTCTTCGTTAGTTACATCAGCCTTCATTAAATTAGGTTTAGCTAACAACAATTTCCTATCTATTTTTCCTGAAGAGTTAATAGGTATCTCATCTACTTGATTAATCTGTGCTGGTATCATGTAATCTGGTAATATGCGAGATAAAAATTTATTAATATCCGATTTGCTTATAATTTCCTCAGCAACTATAAATGCTACCAAGGTTGTCGAATCATGGTGTTTATTCGGCAAAATAATTGCATTCTTTATACCATCATATGACAAAATAACAGATCCTATTTCGTCCAACTCGATACGATACCCTCTAATTTTTATTTGGTCATCTGATCTTCCAACAAATTCAATATTCCCATCATTTAATAGTCGGACTAAATCACCGGTCTTATATATTTTTTCAGCCTTATTGAAAGGATTGACAATAAACTTTGCATTTGTAATTTCCTCTTGATTGATGTAACCTCGGGATAAACCCAGTCCACCCACGTATAATTCTCCTATTACACCTTCTGGCACCTGTCTAAAATACTCATCAAGTATATATATCTTATGATTTGGAAGTGGTTTTCCTATTGGAACAGTTTGACCATAGGTTTGTGATAACTCTCCTACGGAACAGAACGTAACATCAACAGTACATTCCGTAGGACCGTACATATTAATAAGCTCCGTATTATTATCAAAATAACTATAGAATTCATTTACAAGAGTGCGACTCAAAGCTTCTCCGCCTACTAAAAACTTTTCAATACTTGGTCGAACTCTCATTTGAGATACCGATGTAATAAATAATTTAAGAAATGTCGGAGTACCTCCAATAATATCTATATGCTTCTTAGCTACATACTCTACAAAATCATTATTATTCTTCTTCATTTCCTCTGATATAATATATAATCTACTTCCAAACAATAAAGTTGTAAAAATAAAAGCAACAGATTCATCAAAAATAAAAGAAGATGTAAATGCAATCTTTTTGAAATCAATTGCGTTTCTATAGATAAGATTTGCTTCACTAAATGCCATATTGATTATATTTTTCTGTTCAATCATAACTCCTTTCGGACGCCCGGTTGTTCCTGAGGTAAAGATAACATATGCTAGTTTATTAACATCTACAGGCATCTCTTTATTTCCACTATTTAATGATTTTAACAATTTATCATTGACATCACAGACATTCATTGTAATCGATATTGCTTTTTCTAATAATGCACTACTTGTTATGATGAAATCCGTTTCACACTCTTTCATCATATAAACAATTCGCTCATTCGGATAGTTCGGATCAATCGGAAGGTATGCCATGTTACATTTTAATACAGCAAATATGCTTATAAACATCTCAAAAGATCTATCCAGCATAATAGCTACGAATTGGTTAGTAGTTTGTACTTGATTATTAATTAAATATGAAGCAAGTTGGTTTGCTCTTTGATTCAAATCCTGATAAGTCATAGTATCATTACCATTCACAAGAGCGATTTCATCCGGACAAATAAGAACTCTCTTTTCAAACAGACTGGAGATAGTTTCAGTTTCTATTGTTGAGATTTCTTTAGTTGTAAAATTATAATCACTTAGTCTTTCACTAACATATAAATTTCCTAATTGACATGTCTTTATTAAGGGATTTTTGAGCACCTGATCTAACAATTGAAGATAGTAATTCTTCATTTCAATAATTGTTTCTTTTGCAAAAAGCGGGTACTTATATTCAAAAGTCATCGATAAATAGTCACTTTTTTCAACTACATCTAAAGTAATATCAAATTTGGCTATTTTCGTTTGATATTTCAAAGCACTAAGTACCAAATTATCATTTTCAAGATATATCTCATCTGAAATTTGCATAGAAAAAAAAGCATCAAATAATGGATTTCTTCCAGCCTCTCTTTTAAGATTCAGGTCATTCTTAATATCTTCAAATGAAAAATCATGGTGTTTAATTGCATCAAGCATAATATCCTTTATTTTGGTTATGTAACTTTTGAAATCAATATCATTAGAAACGGAAGCCCTTATAGGCAATGAATTAACAAACATACCTATAATATGGTCAAGTTTCTCATCACTTCTTCCATAGTATGGAACACCAATTATTATGTCTTCTTCATTACTATATCTTGATAATAATACAGAAAAAAGAGATAATAGAATTACATAAGTAGTACAGTTATTTTCAATTGCTTTTAATTTCAATAATGAGTATTGTTCAGCATTAATTTCAAAACTGTAAGTTTCGCCATATTCGCTTTGAGTGCGTATCGAACTATATGGTAATTGAAGTAATGGAATTTCACCGCTTAATTGATCAATCCAATATTTATTGTGATCTTCTCTTCTTCCCTTTTCTCTCCACAAAGTGTAATCGATAAAATTGATATCTAATGGCTGTAAAGGAGCTTCATTATAAAATTCAAATAAATCTTTAATAAAAATTTGAACCGACTTTTCATCAGCTATGATATGATGAAAATCCAGTAACAACAGATGTTCTTGGTTAGATCTTTTATAAATAGCAGCCCTGAATAAATGTGGCTTTGAAAGATCAAATGGCCTTACAAATGACTCAATAATATTATTTTGATGACCTGTTAACTCAACTACTTCAAAATCAATAGTGACTGCCCGACTTTGCATTGGTACATTTTTTTTATACACAAAATAACTTTTCAACATATCGTGCCGTTGAATTAATTTTCTCATACTTTTTTTCAGTCGTTCAATAGAGAAGTCACCTTTAATGGTAACAATATATGGGATGTTATAATGAATTGTATCTGGTAACAGTTTGTATTGAACATACATGTTATGTTGAGCAGGAGTCAGCGGGAATAACTTTCTCCTTGAATTATTCCTTACAATTCTAGACGTTACTAATTCTGAGTTCCTCACATATTCAACTATCTCTCGGACGATTGGTTTATTAAACAAATCTATGATAGTTAATTCTACTTGCAAACTCTTATTTATTTCATTAATAAGTCGAATGGCTCTTATAGAATCTCCCCCAACTTGGAAAAAGTTATGTCCCAATCCAATATTATCCATTCTTAATATGTTGTTATAAATGTTTATAATATTATTTTCTAAATAATCTAGCTCAGTTTCATTCTCAACCTCAATTGATGGGGCTGAACGGTAAGACAACAATGATAACAACTTTTCTCCAGATGCATTTATTAAAGGCAGAAGAAACTTATAGTGTAGCATTTTCTCAGAATCAATTTGATCATCATACCCCGGATAAACAACGTACGAGTGAGATACTTTTGAATTAACGCTTTCCACTATCAATTCTTGTCGATTGTCTGTATTAGTAATTATTTGTTCCTGTTCTTTAAACTTAATATATTCTTTATTTAGATGTGTTTTAATATGGTCACTACTTATACAAAGATCATTGACATCGATTCCATATCGGGGCTCTAAAATACTTACAAATCCTGCTTCAGACAAAAATATCTTAGCTGGAGTATTCTTTTTAGATGCAATATATATTATTTCAATTTTTAAAATATCGTGTTCTATACAGTATTGTTTTACTGCGTTTAATACTGCACCTTCTATACCTTTCCCTAAGACTCTACAGCTTAACAAGAAGGTATCCATACATAACACATTATTTGTAATCTCGTAAATTATTACACCGACTAGTCCATAATTACCATAGCGATCCTTTGCATAAATACTCCAAGAATAATAACTATCATTTGATATTAACTCATTAATTTCTTTTTCTGTTCTTCTTTTAGTACTCATGTTAAATTGATTGGTTCTAAATGTTAATTGCGATATTCTTTTAAGTTCTAACGAACTTGTTTTACTTATTGTCAATTCAATCTCTAAATCTTTCAAAAATGTCGCTAATGTTAACCCAGAGTTACTAGCAAGGAGTTCGTTTCTTTTGCGTTCAGCTAAGTACATAGAAGAACGTTCCCTATCCTCCTGAGTAACTGTTATTTTGTCAAGTACCCAAAGATGTTCTAGAAATTGTGGTATAAAACTGGTTTTTTCAGGTAACTGAAGAGTCAAGACATCTGGACAATTAGCAATCATTTCAGAACATTCAAACGGATTATCATCAATAAATAAAAAGCTATCCAGACCAATATTTAAATTTTTAGACATTTTCAATAAGTTTTTCCATTTATTATCCCAATTTATTGCATAGTCAACAATGTGCTCTCTTTTCAACAGCATTTGTTGATTATGATCAAAAACATTCCATACATCTTGTTCATTATTTTTACTAGCTAACAAAATTAAAAAACCCTCATTTTGTTTTTCAATTAATTTTTTTTGAAGAAGCTGATGATGTTTGGATACATTCACTTCTTCCTCACCGCAAATACCTTGCCATAATGTATTATCACAATCTAATACGATCACTTTAAATATTGGAAAATGAGCCATAACCATTCTACGAGCTATCATTGTCCCTAATGCTGCATAACAAGCCTCACTATATGGCATATGTGATGTAATATCGTTTCTATTATCAAAAATCACTGACATATGGAATAATTCACTTATTTTTTCTGCATTTATATATTGAACATTAGTTTTTCGAATATCAATTTCAAGCTGTCTATATAATTTATATATTTCAGATGTTATTTTAACCCCGAGAAAACTCTCGGGGTTAAAAGGACATCTCACAAATAGCGTTGAAATACTTAAATCAACTCTATTCAGTCCTTCCATTAAAATATTATAATTACTTCTTAGCAATTCACATTTGGCTTCTTCATTTAGTAAGCTACTGTCACGTAACCAATCCTCAAATCTAATCAAAATAACATTTATGCCATCAGCAGGTCTTCTATAAAACATACTTGAATCATCTAATAACTCTTGGAATACTTGATTATAAGCTGCAAAATTAATGGTATGCTTAATGTCAAAATGGTCTAACCAATATTTCAAGTGATCTGAGATTGGTTCAGATACAAATGAAGATAACAAGTAAATATCGCTGACTTCCGGGTGCACCGATAAAACTATTTCCTCCAAATTCATCTTACTCAATTTATTGACCTCCGTTTCATCTTCTTGAAACCAAGAAGTTACCGATAGCTAAGTAATCAATCTTTGTCTTCATAAAAGTATTTACTGCATCTAAAGGGGAACATACAATAGGTTCTCTATCATTAAATGAGGTATTTAATAAAATTGGTACATCGGTTAACTTGAAAAATTCTTCTATGAGTTTATAATATTTTGAATTTTTACTCTTACTGACCCTTTGTATTCGACTTGTCCCGTCTACATGAACAACAGCAGGTATTTCTTTTTTCTTTTCGGGATGACAGCTATATCCTACCAGCATATACTCAGAAGCTATTGATTCTTTTTTAATATCAAACCATTTATCCGCTTCTTCAGTTAAAACGCTTGGAGCAAACGGTCTAAAGTCTTCCCGATGTTTCACTATTCTATTTAGCTTCTCTCTCATATTAGGGTCCCGAGGGTCTGCTAGCAAACTTCTGTTCCCTAATGCTCGTGGCCCGAACTCCATTGCTCCTTGAAACCAGCTTACAACTGCTCCTTCACTAATCTTTCTAGCGATAACTTCTTCAATATTATTCAAGTATGTATATGAGACTTTATTTTCCTTTAAAATGTCCTCAATCTCTTTCTCCTCAAAAGAGGGCCCCAGATAAGCAGTATCAATGTCAAGTCTATTTTGAATTCCAAGATGCTCATGATAAATAATTAAAGCTGCACCTAAAGACGTACCAGCATCATTCGCAGCAGGAGGTACAAATAAATTGTTATATGGACCTTCTTCAATTAACTTGCCATTCGCAACACAGTTTAGGGCCGTCCCTCCTGCTAAGCAAATGTATTCTGTAGGATTACATTCAAAAGCATATTTTGCAAGATGATTAACAACTCTTTCAGTCAATTCTTGTAATGAAGAAGCAATATTCATATATTTTTGTGTCATTTCATCATTAAAATTACGAGATGGCATACCAAAAAATTGTTCCAGAGAACTGAAATCATTTGACCTAAATTTTAATATTGAATTATCAACCTCAAATGCACCTTCAGGCATAAATCTAACTAACTCTCTAAACTTATCCATGAATTCGTTCGGTTCTCCATATGCAGCTAGTCCCATTACTTTGCATGCGTCGTATTCAGAAAATCCTAGATACTTAGATATTTTTTCCCATAGGAAACCTATCGAATTCGGATAATGTATTTCCTTAATAACCTTCAACTGATTTTTTTCTGCTCTTGCTATTAATGTTGAAGCAGTTTCTGCAATTCCATCAACAACAATAATATTAGCTTCCGCAAAAGGCGAAGCATAATAAGCCGAAGCCGCATGGCAAAGATGATGACTTAACCATTTAAATTCGCCTTTAAACCCCATCTCTTTTAGCTTAATGGGGACATTAAGTAACTTCTCATAAAATATTTCTTCTCCACTTTCACTTCCCCAATCACCCTCAATTACTTGATCTGAGTAATTTTTGTTCTTTCTTCTTTCTTCTGGCAACATAGAGAAACCTATATAATCTACATCCTTCATTTCAATTCCGCCTTGTTTGAGACAGAATGAAATGGCCTCAATTGGGAGTTCATCTGGATTAAATATTGTTGATTCTTTAGCATGTTTAATTCTTGAAAATCTCTCTTCTTCTACTGCAGAAATTAACTTTCCATCTTTGATTAGACAAGCCGACGATTCATGATAGACAGAATTGATACCTAGAATATTCATCGAATTATACTCCCCCAAATAATTAATATGTTCATTTTCCCTCAAAATTAGAACCGATACATCAATAGAGTTACTCACCACTGCGGGGCGACTCCTGTGAAAACGAATTTCAGACTTACTGCTTCCACCAATCATATTAACTCTGTATATCGACCTGATCATCAGGCCTGTATTCCTTTATGAGTGGCAGAATAATTGTGACTTAACCGCCTTTCCCTACGTTTAGAATCCTCTCATCGAAACTAGATGATTCAAAATGAAATCGATTTCAATTTATGCATTCCAATATACACAACAATTTTTTCTGAAATGATCTAAAATAAAAAAATTGAAAGGTAACATATTATCCACTCAACTTTCGCGACTGGAAGATATTTTCACAATCCCATGATGCAGTAAGAAAGAGGGCCAAACGACTTGGAGATCCCTGCATTTAGTAGGAATTTGCCCATTTGAAGGGTTGCCAAAAAGCTTGGAAAAGCGAGACTGTTCAGACATGGAATGTTTTATACAACAAAAAAATGTTAATACACCTATTTATTGCATAAATAATATGGGCAACAGCAGTACTATGACCTATGTAATCAACGAGTCTACCTAGTGTAATTGTAAAACATCCATCTAATTCTTTTAGAATGTAGGATTCAGATTAATTATTTATAGATTCAGAGTTTTCAGAAATACCTGTATCTTTATTAGCAATTCTTGCGTTGTTCATAATACACAATCCTCACTTAATATAGTATCTGTAAAAAACTGATATACTACCCTTTCAGAATTCCGTCTTTTAGTCCTACGTGATTACTCCAAGCATTATTACCCAGATAATTTGGCTTTTTAAATTCCCTCCAATATAATTGGCTTTGAAAAACAATAAAAACGTTTTTATTTTCAAACAAGAATTTTAGTTGTGTTAAAATATTACAAAAACACAAGTTTGATTATAACAGATAAAATGGCAATTTTCAACAAAAATTCAGAATAAAAGATATTATCACTGGACAGGAGATAAAGGACATTGAGCAAATACTCGCTCTGTCGATACGTGTTCATATGATACCAACCTACTAAAAGCTCCTTTAAATGCCAATATACATGCTGTACTCAACACGAAACGCCTTTGGGGAAGGTTTAATATTTTGATCAAACCAAGGATAGTGGCAAAAAGACCAAGTTCTTGTCATTTTCGGCAATCAGTACAAGTTCTTGTCTTGAGAAAGGACAAGAACTTACCGATAAAAGAACAAAATCACCCTAACGGGTGAATAAGCTTTCTAGCCAGCGGTCATTCGTCCGCTGGCTCCTCTTTTCTCACCAAGGTTCCATTACAAACTGGACAAAAAACTCTGGGGATTCTCCGTCTTCCAGTCCATCCGAACATTCTGCCACTATAAATTCAGGCACAGGGTCAATCGTTCCACATTCCACCCAGACATAGTCTATCCATACCTCAGGCTCGTCCTCCCACGCTTCCATTTCTCTGCTTTTATCCTGTTCGTTCTCTTGTCCTTCTGTCTTTTTCATGCTTCCTTATCCCCTATTTCCTTTGATTCTCATACTCTCGCTGTTCATCATAATAATAAATCCGTCCATATTCTGCATGCCAAATCGCCACAAGCAACATCCGGTGCCTGCAGCAGGGACACCTCAGCGGATCCCGGTCATACGCCTCTAGCATTCGCTCACGATACGTTCTCTTCTTCCCACGTGTCACTGGAAATATCATCTCTATCTGTTTATGTATCATATATCTCCACAGGTTAATCACCTGCTACGACTCTTTATTTTTCCCACGACTGTAAAACCCATAGCGTCCCACCATCCGGAAATGCTTCGGCGGTATATGCTGCACCAGATCGTAAATAAACTTCATCACTGGTGACACCACATCTACCCCTTTGCCCGTTCGGTGATCCTCGTACCAGTAATGCACCTGGTAGTAGTCATAGATCACCACTCGGTATACCGCAATCGCTAGACGTGCCAAGTATCGCCCGATGTATTTTGCAGCTCCTCGCGCATCCTTCATCCGCTGCTCCGCGTTCACATAAAAGCCCTGCGGATACCTTTGGTAGAGTTCATTGACCAGCGTTTTCACCCGTGCTTCTTTCGGAAACCATTTCATCATTTAATCCAGCAGTAACTTCTACCACGATTTCCGTAAATACTCATACGAGATGTATTCAACCTTTTTCCATTCTTTATGGATATCCAGCGCCCCTTCTGTTATGAGTGCGTGAATGTGCGGGTTAAACTTCAAATCACGTCCAAAGGTATGGATGACCGTGATCACTCCAACCTCATATTTCTTGCTCTTATTTTTCCGTCGGTAGTAGTACTGTATCACCTTGGCTACCTGGTTGCTCAGTTCATTTAGCTTCCGCCGGTCTTGATTGAACACGTCTCGCAATTCTTGAGGCACCGTAGATACCATATGGCGATGGGGCACATTCAGAAATCGCTCTTGCTGCTTCTCCGCCCATTCATCCGTATATTTTTTCCCGCACCCATGACAAAATCGACTTTTGCATGTGAAGCAAATAAACATCTTGAATAGTTTTATTCTAACGTCATATCTTTTTTACTGAATATGTTAAGAATCACTCATGTTGAAGTCATCTCAGATTCATTATTATGATTAACTATAACCTCCTCTTCCTAAGTTCTCTTTTAATTGTACTTTCACTAATTCTAGTTATATCAACAACTTCCTTCATTGTGCGTGTTTGCAACATCTCAATAGCATGATCCAATTGTCTTTTTGTGAATTTTGGGGGTCTTCCTTCACGGAACCCCTCTTTTTGTTTTGCTAGGGCTTTACCAGCTTGGGTTCTCTCAAGAATCATAGCTCTTTTAAATTCTGCAAATGCGAATAGATTGGTTAACAGCATTTTACCGACTGGTGTATCCTCAACAAGTCCCATATTTAGAATGTATATTATTACACCTCTCCTATGCAGCTCTTCAACATATCGCAACCCCTCTCTTACAGTTCTACAGAACCGGTCAAGCTTTGTAACCACTAGAATGTCTCCGGCGATTAAACTAGCAACTACGGAGTTGAATTTAGGCCGATCTTCTTTAGCACCGCTATACTGCTCCTCAATAATAAATGCGTTATTGTACCTACTTCTAATCTCCAGGATCTGTTGCTCCAAGCTATTACCGTCCAGTTGTGTTCTTGTAGAGACCCTTCAGTATCCAATAATTCCACCCATTTACCCCCACCGCCTAATTTGATTTATGACCCCCAGTTATGACACCCGCTAAACCCCATTAAACCGTCTGATTTTCACTACATAAGGAGGGGGCCAAAACTTAAGAGTTTTGAGCCGCTCAAATGACTCAAATCTGGTCAGGTCAATATTATTAATAGTTTCAGCACCGACGAACGCTTTCATTTGCATTTCTATCTCTGTAAGAATCAGGAAGACTACTACAGTAATAAGGAAATTACCAATTGAACACATTGATGTGAATAGCCAGGAAGAGTTTGCGAAAAAATAATTATCCCCATCTTGCGATCGCAAATGTGAAAAATCATACAGTTAATTCATTAATATCACCACATCAGGGCATTCGAATAATTAAAACGATACTTTCACAAAATCTATGTATCATCTTGGGGGCCCCTAAGGGAATTGTTATCTGCATTCTATCCCTCAATTCAAGGCTTATCTTTCAGATTTGATTTTATTCGATTTTTCAAATGACCTATAAAGATCTGACCAGATTCAGAAGGATCGAATTTCTTGATAACAGCTTTATGAATTAATTCGACTTCTTTAGCAAAATAGTAAGCATTGGGTCCAAAACCCCAGCTCCTCTTTAATGGTCTATAGTATTTGATTAGAATTTTCGTAGCCTCTTCTTCCTCATATCCTAGATGTTTAAGTTCACGAATCACGTCTTTAATGTAAGGTTTATCCATCATATGTCTACTTGTTGGATTGTTCATATATTACCTCCAAGATCCCATGTATTAGTTAGTGACTTAAAAATATGTTTTCATTATTTCCGTATTATTTTCACAACATTGCAACTCTTGTAGATATAAGTCTACCGACATTTATAACTACTCTTTTTTTTGCTAACGATCATTTTAGAGTTATCTATCGCTTATTCCTACACAGAAAACATATATTAAATTTAGGCATTATTTAAAGTATTCTTCTGAACACCAATTTATCTTTATTTCTCTACTTTTTTCATGAATTTTTATTAACTGATTTAGAACAAAAATTCGTTGAACTATATCTTCAGCTATAAAAAACTGTCTCTTAAAGTAAATTATTTGCTTCTGATATGGACCTTGGTGCTTTTCATTGTTCTCATATACATGTAACAATTGAATATGGAGATCATAAATTTCTTTGTATGTCATAATAACACCCCTCAGCAGTTAAAAAGTTAATTTTCTGAATATGCTTTTTTTATGTTCATTTATCCCAACTACTTGAATTAACAAAAAAGCAACTTCCTTGTTGGCAAGTCGCTTTTAAAGCACTCTATAGTGAATCTTCAGTTATTATCTCTAAGACCCTACCGCTTCGCCTTATAAAACTCATGATACAGCTTCATGAGCGCTCGCTTCTCAATCCGTGACACATAGCTGCGACTGATACCAAGCTCCTTGGCAATCTCCCGCTGCGTTCGTTCCTCACCACCAGTGTCTAATCCAAAGCGGCCCACTACGACTTCTTTTTCCCGGTCATCTAGAATATCAAGGTTCCGATAAATTTTGCTTTTCTCAATCTTCAGATCGACCTCTTTAATGACATCATCAGCCTCGGAACCAAGGATATCGATGAGTGTAATTTCGTTTCCTTCTTTATCAGTCCCTATCGGATCATGTAATGAAACATCCTTGCGGGTCTTTTTCAATGATCTAAGATGCATCAGGATTTCGTTTTCAATACATCGTGCTGCAAAAGTGGCCAGCTTTGTGCCCTTGTTTGGACGGTAACTCTCAATAGCTTTGATCAGGCCAATAGTTCCGATGGAGATCAGATCCTCCATGTCTTCCCCAGTATTATCGAATTTTTTGAGGTTGTGGACACGATATGATGTCAAAAATAATTGCTTATTCCTCGTTATATCATCAAACTGTAAGGCCTATTCCTCCGAATCAAGCATGCGTAACAGCACATCTCTCATATCCCCAAGGTTGATTCCCTCTGCATTGCTGAGCAGAATGACCGCTGTCCCCTGAGACATATCTCTCCAAATCTCAGAAGAGAAACCATTGATTGCCCCATTATGTGCGTACATCATCCCCATTGGATCGGGTATCCCCCATCCCAAAGCGTATTCATCCAGATTCGGTTTGCGCATCGCTTCCCATGATGCATCACTGATGATTGTCCCGTTCTCGAGCCCTAGAAGCCATTTATAAAGATCTTGTACGGAGGAATATATACCGCCAGCTGAATAAGGGACGGTCATATCGATAGGCCGGGCTATCTCAGAGATGTCGGGAGTAATAAGTGAATACCCAACAGCAATATCTGTATGGTTGTTGTCTTTTGTTAAATAACCTGATCTTTTCATATCGAGAGGTGTAAAAATATGCTCATTCAGATAGTCGCCATACGACTGTCCGCTAACTTGCTCAATCACAGCACCTAGCAGCACATACCCGGAGTTACTGTAAGAAAATCGGCTGCCCGGTTCAAACTCTAGTGACTTGTCTTTGAATTTGGCAATTAAATCGTCAACGCTAATTTTAATGTTTATTGATTTTAGAAAATCCGGAGAATTGGTATAATTGGGGATCCCGGATGTGTGGGTCAACAAGTGGTAAAGTGTGACTCTATCATTAGGGTAATCCTTAATATATGTATTTACGGGGTCGTCGACACTCAGCTTACCGGCCTCTTGAAGCTGTAAGATAGCTGCAGCGGTAAATGCTTTAGTAAGCGAACCGATTTGATGGATAGTATCTCGTCCATTAGGCAGGTTATTATTATAGTCCGCCATATTGTATCCCTTGGAAATTATAACCTTGTTATCTTTGACGAGAAGCACAGATCCCGAATAGTTCTTGGACATATACTGATCAAGCTTTTCTTCAAAGGCATCCTTGTGGACTATTTCATTCGCTTGCGGCAGCGTATCATTAATACTGTTGACGCTGTTGACACTGTTGTCTGAACAGGAAACCAGTACAAAAACTAAACCGAAGATAGCAACGAATTTAAAATAATTTGACAAAAGAATCCCCCCCCTATAAATACATTGATTTCAGCTTTTAATAAGCAATCCGCTATCGAGTTCCCATCAACTCTCACCTTAATATACCGTACGTTATGCTAGAATTCACGTTCCAATTATGTAAAAAAAATCGCCTCGCAAGCATAAGCTTACAGGGCGATTTGGTAGATATTTCTGGACTACACGCTGGAGAGACAGTTCCTATTCCCTAACCGCTTCGCCTTATAAAACTCATGATACAACTTCATCAGCGCCCTCTTCTCTATCCGCGAAACATAACTCCGCGAGATCCCCAGTTCCTTCGCAATCTCCCGCTGTGTCCTCTCGTCTCCACCTGTATCCAATCCAAACCGCCCCACGACAACCTCTTTTGAAATGTGTTCATGATTTATCATCTCCTCACATTCATTTGTTTCATCTTAGTATACCGCCCTATTTTAGATCTCCCTTCCGTTTTTGTGACCTTCCTTTAGTCGAAAGATGATATTCAAGTCTAAAAAGGGGAGTGACCACAGACAAGCCATTTGCGACTCATCAGCAGTCATTCCCCTTTTGTCATTTCTGGAATAGATTGAATATCAATTGTGCGATTTAGGTACGGTTCAGTTTCTCATCCACAGGACTCTTAATCGGAACCATGTTCTTCACCAGTTAATTCGTTTCTTGCAACGTTACAGCCGCAAGACCGATGCTTCCTCCCCAAGAATTGGTGTGATGATCCGTGACCATACTTAGGCGTACTTTGATTTGGTCTGCCAAATTCAACGCTTTATACTTGATCGTGAATTTACCGATCGTGGAGCCGTTTACTTGCGAGAGTTGATCGCTGTAAAGGACCCTGCCATTGATTAAGAATTCCAACTTCATAACGGAGTCATAGGCCAACGGATATACATGTACTTGCTGTACTTCCTCGCTTGTCGGCAAATCAAATTCAAACCCTGCCGACTCGGAGCCGCGGTAAGTAATGACATGCTGATCCTCTGGCGCAGCTCCGTCAGCATCCGTTGCGTTAAAAGAGATTGGCGAATCAGTTGCGTTCCCGTCTCCGGCACCCAATCGCTTGAAGCCGGCAATGGAATTTGCGCCTTGCTTCCGAGCGAAGACATTCTCGTCTCCACTAAAATATTGCGTCCAATCCTTGGTACCTTCAGCCGTTAGATTCAACGTATTCCCTGTAAAATCTGCGACTGTACCAGCAACATAAGGCGTTGGTTTAGCCTCTTCTTGCAACGTTACAGCCGCAAGACCAGCGCTGCCTCCCCAGGAATTGGTGTGATAATCCGTGACCATACGCAGACGTACTTTGATTTGGTCTGTCAAATTCAATGCTTTATAATCGATCGTAAATTTACCGATCTTCGAACCGTTCACTTGCGAGATTTGATCGCTGTAAAGGACTCTGCCATTGACCAAGAAGTCCAACTGCACAACGGAATCATAGGCCAACGGGTATACATGAACTTGCTGCACTTGCTCGCTTGTCGGCAAATTAAATTCAAACCCTACCTGCCCGGAAGCACGGTGAGTAATGACATTCTGATTCGCTGGCGCATGTCCGCCAGCATCCGTAGCACTGAAAGAGATCGGCGAATCGGTTGCGTTCCCGTCTCCGGCACTCAATCGCTTGAAGCCGGTAATGAAATTCGCGCCTTGCTTCCGAGCGAATACATTCTCGTCTCCACTATAATATTGCGTCCAGTCCTTGGTACCTTCAGCCGTTAGATCCAGCGTATTCCCGGTGAAATCTACGACTGAACCAGAAACAGAAGCTACTTCCTGCGGCGACAGCGCCACAACTGTAATATTCTTCGACATTTGTACCGTTGTCCCATTATAAGTGGACGATATCTTCAGTGTGCCCTCTACGTTGAGGTGCGGCTGGATTGGATTCTTTACGGTACCATCTGACATTACTCCGTAGACATTGCCAGAATTAGTACTTTCAACAATGAGATTGCTGCCATACAGATTGCCTTGCACCGCGAAGTTCAAGTTCCCTGTAATGGCATCAAAGCTCTGGTTTCCATTCAACACGACGTCCCACGCAGCCTCAATATCCTTGGTGGCGCGTTCGCTGTCCGACATCGGCCTTTCTTCCGGTATCCCGCTGACCACATCACTGCGGGTACCTTCTGTTCCTGCCTTTACGCCTGCAACCGCTACGTAATATTTTTTGTAGTTAACCAAATTCGTAATGGTGTACGGCAGATTATTTGCTTCAACGACCTGATTCAATTCGGCCCGGTCTGTACCGTAGTAAATCCGGTAGCTGTCGATCGAATCCATTGGTTGTGCCCCAATGACAAGTTGGCGGTCGCTAGAGCTTACTGTGACCTTATCCATTTGTTGTGGAATCTCACTGCCGCCTTCGTACAAGAAAATACCTTTCAAGGAAATGGTACCGTTCAGGTTTCCGTGTTCAATCACATTTTCGACCTGCAAATAATTGCCGTCAGCGGAAGCTCTGTACGGAATTTCAACCAAGTAGGTTTGTTCTGTATCGTTTCCATACAATACCTGGCTTTGGCGTTTTCTGGAGCCATCGGACAGGCTGCTTTTAATGGTTACTTTAGCATTCTTTACCCCCACCAACACCTTCAATGTTTTCAAGGCGTTATCGGCGGGAACCATGAGCATAAAGCCTTCCTCTCCCTCGCTGTAACCTGCTTTCACAATACTCTTCGCATTGTTGAAGCCTAGCGCGGTCGCTTCTTGATTGTCAGCCAAGCTCATCGGATTTTCAGAAGAATTCGCTCGATAGCCAATGGTGTTGATATTATAGATCAAATTACCTTTTTGCAGCCTGTTCTGGATACCGTCTTTGATCTGCGCATTTGTTTGTGAGGTGAACACCACATAATCAGCCGCGTTAGCATCCAACTGTGCTTTGCTCAGATCGCTGTGTGCCGAATCAAATTTGTGAGCGCCAGCAGCCAGATAAGCTTCTTCCTCATCTTGGCCCGCAATGATGTAGTCATGGGTCCCCGCTTCAACTTGGAACGTTTTTTCCACACCATTGCTAGTTACATTCAGTGTAAAATCGTGTGACGCGGTGACTGTGATCTGCACCGATGAAGCAGCGCTTTTGCGCTTGGCGGCGGACAAGGAAATCCGATTCGCTACACCTTGATGCTTCATATAAAGATTGCTGATGCCGTGTTCTTCAACAAGGTTGATATTCCAATTCACCTTATTGGCCGGCGCATTCAATCTAACACCGATCACATCTTCAATCATGCTGCCTATCACCAAATCTCCGGTCCAACCGACAAAATGGGAGCGGGCATACTCATGGTCAAATTGTCGTTGCCCCATCAACGTATATTCGCTTGAATAATTCTCCCAGAAGGTAGCCTGCCCGATCTTGTCATCGGTTTTGCCAGCCTCATATACGTCGGTCAGCATATTAAGATGACGGATACCCTCCTGGAACGCCAACTCATTGTAACCGTAGTTATGCAATCCCTTCATATATTGATAAGACGTAGGTGCCCAAACAGCGCCTTCCCAATAGTTGCCCATCGGCCAAAACTTGCTGTTGGGGTTATTCGGGTTCGCATAATCATAGGTTACCGTAGATAAGCCGTTCGGACGGAACATTTTCTCCGAGTTCAAGGCGTAATTTCTAATCATCGAATCGGCGCGGTCGGGGGTAGCTACATTCGCGGCCATTGCCCACAATCCCGTTGGCGTAGCGATATTCGTGAAGTTTCCGTTCTGATCCAGGTTAAAATAAAACTTTCCGTCTTCAGACCATAACAAGTCATTAATTTTTTGCTTCAGTTCCTCGTATTTCGCTTTAAACGCCAGTTCTTTATTCGTGTCTCCCAATTCTTTGGATATAAGCGAAATGTAATATGCCGCTTGCGCCTGTTGAATGCTCAGATCATTATACGTTTGCGTCAGGTCGCCATGATCCTGATTCGGCGTATTATCAAGCCCGTTGGCGAGACCGGTCGTTTTACCGTATAAACCGTTGCTCATCGTCCGCGTTCTTTCCACGAAATTAAAGTGGGAAATGAGTCTTTCGAAGATCGTCTTTCCGTTGATCACTTTCGTGAAGCGATCGACATCTCCATGAACAAGGTACTGCTCCCATTCCGCCCACGCCCATAGAGGGGGATTTAGCGATTTCGGGTCATCGTATGCAGCGTTCCATGCCGCGAATTCACCGGTCACCTCGCTGACTTCGCGATCAATAAAGCCGTCATCAGGACCTGCGCTGTCCACTTGGTGATAGTAGAAGTTATCCAGCGAACTTAATGTCGGGAACTGATTCAGACCGTATTTATTAAACATCGTCATGAACATCGTGTCCCAGGCATAAATGTAATCGTTATAAGCTTCATCCACATAATACGAATTTGGAGTGGGATTTAATGCGCTCCTAGCTTTTCTGATATTCCCTTTATGAGTGTCCCAAGCTTTATCAAAGAGTTCTGCCCATTCCGGATGCTCCCCGAAATGCACTTTCGGGAGATCGGACATATCAATCTCATAGCCGCCGGCCACACGTACCGTCTTGTTCTTTGCTCCTGGTGCGGACAATTTGATGTAATCGATTTGCGTATATTGTTCTTTATTGGCAAACTTTAATTTATTGCTCCCTTGCTGGAGATTAACCGTAAAATCCGCAGATCCTCTGCCAAACATGGACCAGTCTCCAGTGTGGGGAGTGAGGATATCTACACCGTAATTTTGGCCGTTCACGAGCAAGATCAGCTTGGCATCGCCTCCGCCGTTAGCGTAGGAAAGATAAACGTTGTAAGGGCCGGCTGCCGGAACATTGACCGTCAACTCCACGTATCTGGACATGTCGTTAGTGGAGTCAATACCACCGACAAATCGGCCGCCGGAAGCCTGTATCGTATCGCCGATCCAGACGCCTTGACCCAATGCCCCATCCTCAGCTTCATAATATTCAGAATATTGGTTGCCGGAACCCTGACCACCAGAACCTTCGCCGCTGGAACCCTGGCCACCAGAGCCTTGGCCACCGGAACCCTGGCCACTATCGCCGATCCATACTCCTTTACTCAATTCCCCGCCCTCAGCTTTATAAATTGGATCGTAAGTCCGCGGCTGATTTGAGATCAAATTGTACATAATTTGCGCGCTTTCCGCTCTACTTTTAGCTTGTTTAGGCGCAATCTGCTCTCTGCCGATCCCTTGCAGCAAACCGAGAGCAGATGCTTTGTCGATGAATACCTTGGCCCAATCGCTGATTTGGGCTACATCCGTGTACACAGCTTTCACATCGGTATAGTAAGGACCGAATTTATACTCATAAGCCCGAACAACCATAGCAATGATCTCTTCTGAGGTAATCGTCCGATTAGGATCGAATGTGTTTGCCGATGTTCCAGTAACGATGCCGGATTCGAAGGCAGCCTCAACTACATCGGCAAACCAGTCTTGCTCCGCTACGTCAGAGAAGTTCGCCTTCTTCCCATTTGCCGAAAGCCCCAGGTAGCGAACCAGCATAGCCGTGAATTGAGCGCGAGTTACGAGCCCATCTGGAGCGAACTGGCCATAGTCGATACCGTTCATGATATGTTTCGCGCTGACAGTCTTAATCGCGTTGGCAGCCCAGTAATTGCCAGGAACATCAGTGAATGCCTGGCTATATTGCATAGCAGCGTAAAGACTGAAATGCGTTACTGCCGCTATCATAGAACCGTTATTCCATTCACCACCGACATATTCAAAGTCGCCGAAATTTGTCAAATTGTAAATTCCCGCTAGTTCAGGATTAGCATCCGAACCCAACGGAAATGATAATTCGATTGGTGCAGCGAAAGCTTCCGACGTTTTAGCGTTGCCGTCCGTATCTATGGCTTTCAACGCGAAGTCGTAGATTTCACTGGCTAAGGAGGCTTTCGAATCTTCCGGCACATTCAGCTTGTTGGCTAAGGAATCCCTCTCCTTTGAGTCCAACTTCTTTGCAATGAAAGCGATATGCGCACCTTTCGCTTTCTCTGCCGGCAACAAATCAGCCACCTGCCGCAGCACCGATGCAGGAATTTGCACGGTTACGCCGCTGCCTCGGATGACAAAAGCTTTCGCTCCTTTTATCTCACTGGCTCCTAGCGGCAGCAGCAGTTGATCAGCTCCGTCCGCCCATTCAATCGAAACTCGGCCATTGCTATCAGGCGCGAGATCATCCAACGGCATACTCCATTTTCCGTCAAGTACTTCGACTTGATGCGCCGTATCACCGGTGACCTCGAACGTGGCCGTGACATAGCTTTTAGGGGATTCTGCCAAATACGCTTTGGCTGTATACTCTCGATTATTGCCCGTTATCGGCGAAGTCCAATTCACCTTCAGCGTTCCGTATGAGGTCTGCGTTGGATAGCTGCCCACCGCAACTTTCTCGTTAAGGTGCCATATTTCCAATTCCAGCTTACTTTGCGTACTTGCCTTTGCATCCAGCTCTATCGTAAACTCGACGGATTCACCCGATGTAAACTTGGTCTTGTTTACGTTCAGCGTTTTCATGGAATGTGCACCCAGCTCCTCCGCAGAAACCCGCGATACCGACCCTAACCAATCGCCAGCCATTGCAAGGCCGCCCTGTATAACTAGCAAGAAACATAGCATTATTAGCAACTGTTTCTTCAACGAAGCATGTTTCTTCTTTCCTTTACTCTGCATTTCCATTTGCCCCTTCCTACTATTATCAACTTCCATTATAGTAGCGATAGAAATATTCGGTAACCGCTTTCATATCTGAAAAGGTGTCTTATATTCCTTGCATTTCTAAAATTCAAGACATTTTTTTCGCAAGGTGTCTTATATTTCGTTTTTACAATAAAAATATCCACTTCCCACTGTATACAAAAAAAGGAACCCAGCCAATAGGGCTGATTCCTTCGTTTTCGATGGATTTTCGGTCCACAGCCGCCGACCAAGAGCAAAGCGCTCAACAGAATTTTGCGTAAGCTATTCAACCTCCCTATGCTCGATTCCCTGACACTGTTCTCGGTATTCGGCAGGTGTCAAGCCGGTCATCTTTTTAAATAATTTACTGAAATATTTCACATCATTAAAACCCGATTCACTTGCTACCTCGTATATTTTCGTTGTTTTGTTTCTTAAAAGCTCTTTTGCCCGCTTCACTCTCAATTGAATCAAATAATCAATAAAATTTAGCTGTGTATGTTTCTTGTATAAAAGACTGAAGTAGTTCCGGCTGATGTGAACATGATCTGCTACAGTCTGAAGCGTAATGTCCTCTGTGTAATGCTCGTGGATGAATTTCATTGCTTTATCAATAACACTGTTCGTCGATTTATACGGCTCATCCGCTTCAATCGCTCTGCAGCATTCGTAAACACCTGAAAGCAAATTAGTCCATAGTTCATGAAAGGTCTCACTCTTCAAAAGCTGCCCACAATATTCAAGTAGAAGGAGCAAATCGATATGTTTACCCACAAGGCCTGAGAATAAATCGCATGCTTCCCTTTTAATATGTTCAGCCTGGATGCTTTCTTTCTTCCATTGCTGTAACCAACTGTTTAAACGGATCTCCATATCCGGTGCAAACTCCTTGATCTTCATTAGCAGTTCGGGATGATATGTATCCTCGAGCTGTGGAGAACCATCGGGACAGCTATGACTGTAATCATATAGGCCTCCGCTCCCATCAAAGAAGTGACGTTCATATACGTTGCAAGTCTTATGATAATTTGATAACCAGTTCTTCGGTTGCGATTCCGTGACATATCCAAAGGTAAGCCGTAAGCCCGTTCTCGTCTCCAGATTCTCTTTTAAATTCACGATGTTTGTTGTCAGCGGCGTCAAAAACACGATTTGCGATTCATTGATAACAATGGACAATCCATCGTTATCATGCAAATAAAACTGTTCCTGCAATTCCACCTTCAGCATACTTAAGTAAAGAAACCCTTTCTTTTCCTGCAATTCTTTGGTCCCGTTCAGTAAGGAAACGATCATCGAATAGCCTTTATCTTGATAAGCTTCTGATAAACATTGCGCAAACGTGTCTTCATCCATGTCTTGTGAAAGTACCTTCTTAAAATCATGCTCGGATTTTCTGCGCTTTACCTCTTGAACGTTTTGTTGAAACCGAGATACGCTCTGATGAAGCAAACGGTCTTTCTCGATCAATTGAATGGCACGCTCCAGCAGCGCTGCAAGCTCCTCTGACTCAATGGTAGACTTCAGTATATAGTCAATCGCCCCTAGCACCACGCTTTCCCGAACATAATCAAAGTCACTATAGCTGCTAATAAGGATCACCTTGATATCAGGCCACTTTTGTTTCGCTTGTCTCGTTAGCTCCAATCCGTCAACCAATGGCATCTTGATATCTGTAAGAAGAATATCAACCGGCTCGACCTCCAAGGCTTGAAGCGCCTCCGCCCCATTGGAATATTCACCGGCAAACTGCAGCCGCTCATCCTCCCAATTGATAGTTGCCTTCACACCAGCTCGAATAATCAGTTCATCATCCACGATCATCACTTTGTACATGACGCTCTCTCCTCTCTTCATGTGTTAGTAATGGCCATTTTTATTAGCTTTAGCTGGACGACTGCACCTTGTCCGGCGTTACTGAATACCTCCATTTCCGAGCCCGGCAGAAAATAAAGATGGATCTACATGCTTCAAACCGATGCCTACCTCGGAAAAGTCGCGTCTATGCTGTAGCCGGGATAGCATTCCAACTGCTCATCACCTATTCCCATCCCATTATTGCTAATCTGTACAACGATATTTTCAGGGGAATCTGTAATCGTAATGTTGATTTCTCCGTTCTGACCGCTTGGGACAATAACATGAAAAATAGCATTTTCCACAATCAGTTGAAAAAACATTCGTGGAATCATAAATTCGAGAGCCTCCGGGTCGACTTCGGTACGCAAGGTAAAAATGAGATCATAACGAAGCTGTAAGATATCCGTATATTTAGCGATAATGTCCAATTCTTCTCTTATCGGTACCATCATACCCGTTTTCCCCATATACGCTTCCATTAGACGGTTAAAGTTTGTGATCCCTTCATATGCTTTGTTTTCATCTCCAAATTTAACCAGCGAGCGAATCGTATTCAGCGTGTTAAACATAAAATGAGGATTGATTTGGTGAGTAACCGCTTGCAACTCCGCTTTCCGAAAAATAAATTCAAACCTATCATCGCGGCGAGTAAGCGATCCCTGATCTTCTGAAAAGGTGCCTGCAATTCAAGCATCTTTTCTTCAAAGCGGCCTCCTAGACCTGAATTGTCAGCAGCACTATGATACTCCATACCTTGTCCGTATGACCTGAGGGCTAGTAAAAAGCGACCACAAGTAAATGAATCTTTAAACAGAACAGCTAGTAAAAAAGAAGCAGCAACAATTTCTGCCGCTTCTTTAAATTAATAGAATCTATCGGTTTATCAGATTCAGCATCCGATCAATTGCTTGTGCAATCTCTGCACGGGTGCTTGGGTTCAGAGGAGAAAACTGACCGTCTGTATTTCCTACAAACAATCCAGATGAAGTTGCGAGACGTACCGCCAGCCGAGCCCATTCAGCAATATCTGAAGCATCAGAATACTCAGCAGTAATATTGCCTGCAGCCTGTCCTCCGGCATATTGATACGCCCGTAAAAGCAAGACCGCCAATTCCTGGCGTGTGACAGGTGCATCAGGTGAGAATTTCTCCGCCGTCCGACCATGAATTAGTCCGTTGCTGTAAGCGGCTGATAACTCCGCCGCGTACCACGAGGAGTCAGGCACGTCTGCAAATACAGCCTTGTCTCCGCTAGTCTGAAGACCCAGCGCACGCACCAGCATAACTGTAACTTCCGCCCGTGTAATGCTTACGGATGGAGAATAATGATTCGCTGTCCTGCCAGTAACGACGTGTTTGGCCACCAGTGAAGATATTGCTTCGTAAGCCCAATGGGTACTAGGCACATCGGAGAATGTTTTCAACCTCTCATAAACAGCGAACTCACCTTGATTGTTCAGTTGGGCCTGCAGGGTGCCGGCAGAAGAATCAAATACTCCCCCTGCGTACCTATATAGCCCATCTCCCTGTTCTATGATGTAGAGCCCCAACAATTTCCCCTTAAGCTTAGCATTCGTTACCTCTAGTTTCACAGTCGCTTGCAGACTCAATCCCGGCGTCGCTAGGCTTTTTCCGTTTTTATCTTTGATTCCTAACACGAGTGTGTACACCTTGCTTTTCAGAGTATACTCCTGAGAAGGGCTCAAAACACCGTTAGACGGAGCCCCCGCCTTGCCTATTCTCAGCTCAAGATAAGCCCCTTTACCGCTAGAATCTGCCGCGGCAATCTCCTTCAGCTTGTCTGCCTTCCAAATCATTGAGAGTCCATCTGTTTGGATGACCAAATTGCGTGAGCCAATTAATTCTCCAGCATTTAGCGGTAGCAGTATGGATTTTATCTGCTCATTTATTACAATATCAACAGTTTCACCTTGAGCGGATTTCAGCTCTTGCTCGGAGATCATCCGTGTTTCACCCATCTGCACCGCAGTCGCTACCGGCGCTGCATCTGCCGAAGTTCCTGGCTTTGCCGGATTTGTTGGCGTTGGTGAAGGTTCTGGTGTTGGTGAAGGTTCTGGTGTTGGTGAAGGTTCGTTCCCTTCATCTGGGAACAGCTTCTGAACCTCTGACTGCCGCGGTTGATAATCCACCACAAGCATCGTCCAGTATTCGACGCTTGGAACATTCAACACAATCTGATCTCCATCCCAAGTGTAATCCAATTCCTGCATCGTTCCCCCGTTTAGATCAGGGGTTGCCGCAAAAACCTTGAGTCCAGAAGCATCTTGAGCAGACAGGCGAACCGGATAAGTCACTTGCAAATTGTGCTGCACATCCGGCTCATTGGCTGAATTTCTCCAGTTAGAGTCATTGTTCAGCAGGTTCACCAGATGGACTACATCATAGGATTGATAACGTTCGTTCTTATTGTCAGATCGAACAGTGTACCATAGCGTATTTTCTGAACCGTCTCGGCTCAGCTCAACCTGCTGTCCCGCGGTATCTTTGACAGCAATCTCTCTATCATTGACTGCCTGGCTGTCATACAAGAGATTTTCATACGCGGCAAAGAATTTGTAATAATCCTTCATTATTGTCTTGGTGCTCTGATTCACCTTTTTACTGCGGTTCGGATAATACTCGTTGGCAAGCATATTGGGCCCTTCAGCGATATGATCTGCCGTTCCGAGTTCAATATGAGTTGCCCCCATAACTGAGAGCGCAGCGTCCATTAACCGAACGGACGGCTCGTTGAAATAGCCTGCAGTCACACCCCGGAGTTGGATCATGCCTGCTGTGTCATCCTCTTCCATTTTCAGCGTGATCTTGTGGTTACCTTCTTCCATATACGGTACAATCACATAGGCCTCTTCGGAATAATCGTCCAGACTGCCTGTGCCGTTAAATGCAACGTCAAGATCATTGCCATTGCTGTCCTTCGCCCGTACGCCATCAATATAAAGGGAGCGGTTTGTATACTCTCCGGCATTGGAGTACGTAAAGATCAGGCTTTGTTCTCCCGATTGAGGAATGGATATCGGATAAGTAACCTGCTGTCCTACCTCGCTGAAGTTGAGTACCGTATCCTTATAAAGGGAGAAGGCCGAATCATTTTTCTCCTGAGTGGATTCCGCTTCGTACATTCTGGTTATTGCTTCCGGCCCATCACTGGTTACTTTCAGTTTGTCCACTTTGATACCGCTGTCTGTCCCTTCCGTCATTTGAATCACAATCTGATTCCACCCTTGAACCAGGGAAATTCCGGTTTGGACTGTTTCCCCCCATTGGCTGCCTGACATTGGTGCAAAAGATGCCAAGGTTCCTGCAGGATCGCCTGAATACACGCTGCGGCTGACTGTTGCTGCTCCATTATTCTGATAGACCCAACCGAGTGTATACAGTCCAGCTTCAACCGCATTTACATTGAATACTATCCGGTCATTCTCATTGTTGAACTCCGAGACATAACCGACAACCGCAACTACACCATTCTTCATTTCTGCGTCGCCTGTACTGTATTCATAATCACCGGCGACAATCCCGCCAACATTAATATACTGTCCGGAGGATTCCATCTTCAGTGTAATCTTGTGCTTCCCGGGCGGAATGTTTACGAACAACTCTTTTGCTTGCATAGGACCATCCCATTCTCCCGGCGTCTTAGCAAAAGTTATATTCTGGGCATCCGGAGCAGGCTCTCCATCAACAAGCACCGACATAACCGGACTGTTGCCTCCATGGTACATAACCGTCAACGTGTTCAGCTGCTGTTCGGCATACACCGAGTATGTTACCGTCTGGCCGCTTTGGCCGAAATTGTCAGTTTTGCTCTCCGTGAAAGTAACGCTGTTGGTCTGCGGCAGTTCAGCTTCAGCTGCTTCATATCGCTGTCCATTAAGGGTCATATAGCGTAACTTAATACCCAAGTCATCTTTGGGAGCCTTCAGTGTAATCGTGTTGACGCCTGCATTCAGATAGACGCTTGCCATATTCTCCTTGCGGGCAAACTTTGTCCAGTCTCCCTGTCCAAGGAAAGAAACTTCGCCTTGGGATAAATTGTTGACCATGAGTGTACGGCTGACTTCCTGCCAATCGGAAGCGTAACTAAATCCGAGCGGGTAGTTACCCTCAGTAGGAACCTGTACATGGAATGTCACATAATCATTTTTGGTATCAAAATAGTAAACATGGCTGTACTGGTCCACCTTTACGGTATCGAGTTTTGCATCCACTGCATCGTAAGATTGCTTAATGTCTTGTCCTTGTACCTCGAGACTATGCAGATTAAGCCACAAACTGTTCGTATTCAGTGTAAGCTTAACCGTATTGTTACCTTCCTTCAGCGTTGCCGTCACTTCGGCTGTCGCCGAAGGATTCCCCCAACCGGTGTTAGCACTGAATGGAATTGCAGCAGCCGCAATTTCATTGTTAACAGTAAGCTTTCCTTCAGGGTAACCTGAGTCGTTACCCTGTCCATAATGGAGAAGAAGCTTATACATACCGGTGGCAGGCGCATTAACCGTAAATGTAACCGCATCCGTATCCTTGCGACCGAAATTCCCTACCCAGCTGTCCTGAACTTTGGAGATCCGGGATTGATAATTTACAGCAGCAGGAACATCCTCGGCTTCCGTTCCACGTGTTTTCACACCTGTAGCCTCTTTCATATTCATATAACCCGCAATTACCATTGCCTTGCCGCCGTTTTTCGCCCGTGTATCCTCCACTACCTTCTGAAGATCACTGTACTGATTACGGTCATGCCATATTTCGCTGTAATCAAAGTCCGTCTTTGTATCCGGATCTGGCACAGCACTGTAATCTAAATTCCCTCCCACCATGTTGAATGTGACATCACTTTTTGCCGGATTATTTTCTACCAGTGATTTTTTAACCGAGTTTATCAGCTTGTCATAATCCAGGGAATAATAGCGTTTATTTCCATTGTAATCATAGAGATGACTATTATCATTGGCTCCCCATTGGTCCAGATGGATGCCGTCAAATCCAAAGACATTTACAGCACGGTCAAACTGTTTGGTAATATAATTCTGCCACTCTACATTCCCAGGATCCTGAAGATAGAGGGCTGTTTCTTTACCGTTGAAATCGAAGTGATAACCGTTTTGGCTCTGCTGCGGATTGGTTTTATCAATATTTTCACTGCCATAAAGCCCCCACTCCGGACTAACGCCATAGTCTTCATAATTTTCCCGAGCCGCATAGTTCATCTCATAAGCCATTGCCGCTGAGCCGTATTTCTGGGCAGCCTCTACCTGCTGTTTAATCGTAAGCGGATACAATTCCCGGTTTAACAGATCCAGATAATGAGTATCAGCGTTGATCTCCTCATCGACAAAATTTCCTTCACTGTCCTTTAGCGGTTTACCATCTGCATCAGTTTTGGAGTAAACGGACACATCGTGTCTCCACATCCAGTCATAAAATTGATAACCATTAAGATAATAATCTTGTGACAACTGTTTTAGTTTGGCATCACTCTGCGCTGCAGTCTCACTGCTGAATTCACTTGTGTACCCGTATCTCGGGTATCTCTTCCAGTCACTTGAAACATCTATAGCCGCCGTAACATAATCATGATCAGCTGCTCCGCTTACCCACGCTTTTACCAGATAACCGGTAAAATCATCATCAGGGGTCTTCCATTTAATCGACAAGTCACCTTGTCCTTTCAAGACGGTAATCGGTTTACTCCCTTTGGCGATCAGCGTATTCAGGTTGTAGATCTCAACGTTCAGCTTTCCCTGCCACTGTTCGTCATCCTTCAATTTGAGGATAAGTTCGGCCTCTTCACCTGGGGAATAACGAGCTTTACTGACCCCAAGGTATGTAATCGCTTTCAAAATTGACTGATTGCTTAATGTGCTCCCACTCTCATTGTCTGCATGCACCGTTGATGGTCCCAGCGGACCCGCAGACAGAGGGAGTGCTAACTGCGCCGAAAGGATAAGTGTGAGTAATGCAATGTAAGGCTTCTTCTTGTTCACCATTATATTTCCTCCATCTTGTGATTTATTTAGAATAGGACACATTGCCCAGTCCTACTTCTATATTGTTTATGAAGCAAGTGTCTTTCCGTCAGCAATTAGATCAACCGTAGTATAAAAAACTATATTTTGACGAGATTTATATTTAGAAAACAACTTTATGTCACATCGTCTGAATGTCTCTGAAATGAATGTAAACGTTTACCCAATAAATAATATAAAAATCAAATTATTGTACGCACTGTTTCCCGCTCAACAATATAATGATTCATGAGAGTGCTGTTTGGTAATTCCAGAGGTTTCTCTATCATAGATAATAACTTTTCCACCGCCAATCGCCCCATTTGATCCAACGATTGATGTACTGTTGTTAAAGGAGGAGATATAATTTTTGATAACATCAAATCATCGTAGCCAATCATAGAAAGATCCTCTGGTATTTTCAACCCTTTCTCAAAGGCCTTTCCCATGGCTCCAATTGCCATTTCATCACTAGCTGCAAATACTGCAGTAAACGGCGGGGCTTCACTCAATAGTTTTTCCATAGCCACACGGCCACTTTCCATATGAAAATCTCCGTAAGCTATTCTGGCCTCGTTAAATATAAATCCTTGTTCCTCGAGCGCTTGCCGGTAACCTTCCACACGAGGAATTCCCGCTATCATATCAGATGGCGTTCCAGCAATCATAGCAATATTATAGTGCCCTTTATTGATTAAATAGGAAGTAGCTTGATAGGCAGCAAGTTTATCATCTACTTTTACAAAAGGGATGGTGTACTTTGAAGAATATGCATTGACGAGCACTAAGGGAGTTTTCTTCTGTCGTAATTGAAGATAATATTCATCCTTCAAAACTTCGCTTGTAAATATTACTCCGTCCACTTGTTTTTCCTGGAGCATCTCCAGACAGTTTTTTGTTCTTTTGCCATCCTCACCAGTATTGCAAACAATGACCATATAATCCTTATCATAGGCAGCCTTTTCAATCCCATGAAGAATACCACAAAAAAAATCACTTGCTACGCTGGGGAAAAGCACTCCTAAAGTTCTTGTTTGTTTATTAATGAGTCCTCTAGCTACTCCGTTAGGATAATAACCCAGTTCTTCCAGAGCCTGAAGTACATTGAGCTTAGTATTATGAGAGTAACCTTCTAGATTATGAATAACCCTTGATACTGTACATACTGAAACATTGGCTGCCTTAGCCACATCTTTAATTGTTGGAGTAATGACACTTTCCTCCTTCTTGCGAATGCATTTAACTATAAAATAAACGTTTGCATCCTCTGAGCCCTTAATCTCAATAACAAACGACTCGCCCTCCTTATCAAGGGAGAGCAAAGTCTTGACACAAAATAATCATGATATGGTGACCATTGTTCACGCTTTAAGGAATAAGTTCCAACGGGGCTACACGTCCGTAAGAAACTTTAGGAAGTTCATCTTTTGCCGCCCAACGAATGCTGTTACTAATGACTTGAAGTACCTCAGGCTGGTGGTATACCGGGAAAGTCTCATGCCCTGGTCTGAAGTAAAAGATATTGCCTTGTCCTCGCTTGTAGCAGCATCCGCTACGGAACACCTCTCCACCTTCGAACCAGGAAATAAAAATAAGCTCATCCGGCGCCGGAATCTCAAAACGTTCACCATACATTTCTTCCTTGTTAATTTCAATATACTCTCCAAGGCCCTTGGCAATCGGGTGTCCCGGCTCAATGACCCAGATTCGCTCCTTCTCACCTTCATCACGCCATTTCAGAGCACCAGTATTGGTACCCATTAAAGATTGAAATATTTTGGAGTTATGTCCAGAGTGGAGAACGATTAATCCCATGCCATTTAGCACCTTTTGACGTACCTTTTCCACAATTTCGTCACTAACCTCATCATGGGCTAAATGCCCCCACCATAACAATACATCTGTTTGTTCTAGCACCTCATCAGTTAATCCGTGTTCGGGATCATCCAGAACCGCTGTTTTTGCTTCCATATCTTCTTGTGTGTTCAAATAGTTGGCAAGTGCCATATGAATACCATCTGGATATATAGCTTTAACTTCTTCGTTGTGTCTTTCATGGCGGTACTCGTTCCATACTGTAATTTTGATTTTAGACATGATATGCCCTCCCCGTTATATTGAAATCCACCGTTGTTCAGTTAATGAGACAATAATTGAATCAATGGCATGTTGGTTTATATATCCGTCTTCCATATTGGCGTCGCATCCGTCGCCCTGTCCATTAACCAGATTAATAAAAGATGTCATTTGATCCACATGAAATTCTTCAGGAATATCTACTTTTATGAAGACCTCGCCGCCATCCTCAGAAGACTTAACATATAGTACATCCTCTTCTTCCAGGTTATAAAGAATCGCTCCCCGATCGCCGAAAATTTCCACTTGCTGAAAGTTTCCCCGCCCGAATGCGAATCTCGAAATGGCCATCGTGGACGAGGCTCCCCCTTCAAGCCGAGCCAGCACATGACAGAAATCATCAACATCCACCTCGCCCATGCCATCGTCTTCAAGTAGGGTGCGATCCTTGATAATCGTATCGGCATCTGCCATCACCCGTTCTACATTGCCCACAAGAAAACGTTGAAGGTCGAGCAAATGCGAACCTAAATCTCCAAGCGCGCCTGAACCGGACAGCTTCTTTCTGAATCTCCAGACTAGCGGAAGCCGCTCGTTAAGCCCCCAGCCTTGTAAATACTGACCGTAGACATGCTTGATCTCTCCTATTTTGCCCTGATTGATTAACCATTTCGCATATCTTACTGCCGATTTGTACCGATAACTGAAACAAATCATATGCGGTAGATGAGCCTCAGCCAGCAGATCACGCAACGCGGCAGCTTCCTGTACATCGAGAGTCACCGGCTTCTCTAGGGCAAACGGCTTACGATGCTTGATTGCCTCACAGGCTATTTCAAAATGGTTATAATTCGGCGTAGCGATCGTCACTGCTTCAAGTTCTGGGTCCGATAACATTTCTTTGTAATTCAAATATCTTCGCGCTTCCGGGATATTAAATTGTTCTCCCCTTCTCGCTAGTACCTCTTCCTTGCAATCACAAATCGCCCATAGGATCGCCTCTTCATTCGCCAACAGACCGGAAATATGCATGTCTGCTATTCCACCTAAACCAATTACACCAATTTTCAGCTTTGCCAATTTCACCACCCTATCCTTTCTCAAAAAAAATCTTCCACCTCTGTTTCATGCTATTAACGAAATTCTTCTATATATAGAAGAATTTAATTATGAAGACAGCAATACCAAAAACCTAAACCGGGCAAGTTAACCTACGCGAGTTTGACAGCAAATGCCTCATAAGGCTGTAATTGTAGTTGCTTAAATTCCACGTTATCTCTAGAATAATTGCAAATAATCATTTCTTTGACCGGCCCCAGCTCTGGTAATTCCAGCTTCGTTATTTCTCCACTAAAATTGGCCGCTATTAACCAGGTCTGTTCTTCATACCTGCGGAGATACATAAATACTTGATCCGGCACGCCCGCCACTAGTTCAAAGTCACCCCATACAACGATTGGGTTATTCTTCCTTAGTTCAATCAATTTACGGTAGCAGTGAAAAACTGAATCTGGATTCTTCAGATTTGCTTCCATATTAATTTCCGTATAATTCGGATTCACATGTAACCATGGCTCTCCTGTTGTAAATCCTCCGTTAGGACTACAATCCCACTGAATCGGGGTTCGGCCATTATCTCTTCCCTTCACATTAATGGAATTAATAATATCTTCTTTGCTGTACCCTTGGGCAATCCGTTCATGGTACATATTAATGGTCTCAATATCTTGCGCTTCGCTGATATCCTGAATCGGATAATTGGTCATCCCGAGCTCTTCACCTTGATAAATGTAAGGTGTACCCTTCATCAAATGTAGAAGAATCGCGAACATCTTTGCGCTCTCTACTCGATATTGCTTGTCGTCTCCCCAACGGGACACAATTCTCGGCAAATCATGATTGTTCCAGAACAGACTGTTCCAGCCCTCGTTTCCCAATTCAGTTTGCCATTTCGCCAGTACCCGTTTTAATTCGCTTACAGCTAAGGGCTTTAGATCCCACTTTTCTCCCCAATCCTGCTGATCCAGACCAATATGTTCAAATTGGAATACCATCGACAGCTCTTTACGGTCCGGATTGGAGTATAGCTTCGCCACTTCTGGAGTCGCTCCCCAAGTCTCTCCTACAGTCAGAACATCATGCTTTCCGAATGTCTCCCGGTTCATTTCTTGTAGATATTCATGAAGCTTCGGACCATTTCCTGTAATTTCCTGATCCGGTATTTTCCCGACCAGATCAATCACATCCATGCGGAATCCGCCAACGCCTTTATCCAGCCAGAAATTCATCATGTCCCATACCTCTTGCCGGACTTTACTGTTCTCCCAGTTCAAATCAGGCTGTCTGCGGCTGAACAAGTGCAAATAATATTGACCGCTCGCTTCGTCGAATTCCCAAGCTGATCCGCTAAATGTCGAACGCAGGGAATTGGGAACGCCGCCATCTACAGGATCCCGCCAGATATAATAATCTCTATAGGGATTGTCCTTTCCCTTACTTGCTTCAACGAACCAGGGATGCTCATCGGAGGTGTGATTAACAACCAAATCCATAATAATTCGAATGTTATGTAGCTTGGCTCTTTCGATTAAATCATCCATATCCTCCATGGTTCCGAATTCGGTCATAATATCCTGGTAGTCGCTGATATCATAGCCGTTATCGTCATTGGGTGATTTGTATACAGGACTAAGCCATATTGCAGTTATGCCGAGTTGCTTGAGATAGTCAAGTCTGTTGATAATTCCCCTGAGATCGCCGATTCCATCCCCGTTCGTGTCTTGAAAACTTCTAGGATAAATCTGATATATAACAGCTGTCTGCCACCATCTTGTATTATTCATATCACGCACTCCTATTCGCTTAATTTCACTACAACCATGGACCAAACCTCCAGAGACGGTAGAGTAAATCTGGCAGCTAGCCCTTGTCCATGAGGTACAATTTCATAATCCAAAAAACATACTTCTTGGTTATGATCATCAGGGCTGGCTGTGAAGATGCACTCAATCGGCTGTTCAATCAGCAATGTGCAGACAACTCCATCTTGAGTTTCAGGACGCTTTTTCTTGCCATGCTCCCAATAATCATCCTCAATGCCAACAAGGTTAATTAGCTGTAAGATGTGATAACCTTGCATCCGTTTAATGATGGTCCATACGGAGCCAATATCTCCATTCGGTGCAAATGGCACTCTGCCTTCGAAGGTGATTTCGGTATTAACCCCTGCTGTATAGGTGTAAGACACATCTTCCAATTGCGTATTGTGTATCAAAGTACCAAACCGCACTATGAAATCATAGTAGCGTCTCACCTCAACGACAAATTCAGGCCGCATCACTGCATAATCGGGATAGTAAGGCATCGTCAGCATTCCATTATCCTCACCTAATAAGAGATGATATCCACCACTAGCAAATATAGATGCCATCGTTAGTAGCGCCCCGTTCTCAGCCCATTCCTTGTCATGTCCAGCTTTCGGGTAAAAAGAGGGAAGATAAGCGGAGAGGATAATCGGCTTGTCTTTATCCAATGATCTTGCATTATCGATAAGTCCTTTAAGCTCACGCAATCGGACTATTGGCGGCCATACTTCAATATAAAGTGCTTCCTGATCTGAAGATGCCGTTTTGCTAATGGGGTAATTACCCACATTATTGAATATGACCCCAGCCTCTGCTTTTATTTCCTTCACTGCCGCGCTGGTTCGATCAATAAGCGCCGGATAACATTCCGCCAGATCAACCAATTCTTCCCTTCCTTCGACCCTACGTATCCCTTTCTTTGGAAAACCGTATTGATCCATATGAATTCCATCAAATCCTACCTTTACTGCTTGACGGAATTGTTCAACAATATGATCAGTCCAAGGGGACCCTGGTGTAATGTCCATAATATAAAATAAGTCTATTAATTGAAACGGCTCACCTTGGCGATTATAAAGCCCCCATTCCGGCCGTGCTTGTAAAAAGTCCTTAAGGCTCGCGTATACAGCCCCATAGGCCAAGGCCGCCATCCCTTTATCGTGCAAGGCTGCCAATTTTTCACGAACAACTTTATAGGACATCATTCGACCCATCGGATCGAGAAATTCATCTTGATGCGGTACAAGATCATCATGTCGGTACATCCAATCATAGAACTGTATAACATTCAAATGGAATTTGTTCATACTTTCGACGTCACGTAATTCTTCGGATTCTTCCTTGCGAAAATCGCTTAAGAATCCATACCGAGGCGCCCGACTCCAATGATCGGCAATATCGTACGAAGTATAAGCTGTTGACACTGCAAATTTATCGTAAAAAACTGTAGCCTTGACCCCGTACCCAGCCCACTCGGTATCTTCAGTGAACAGGGGAATGCGCGCAATTTGTCTCAATCCTTTTTCCAGGCTGATCTCAAATGTTTCTTCAGCAACCTGCTTTTCTAATTTGTAGAACTCAACAACCAGTTCCAGAACCCTATCCTCTTGGGTCTCCAGCTCGACTATAATACTGCCTGCTTGGCCGGATTTGTACTGGGCTTGATCGGGATACATATCTATATAAGTCAGCATCGAATATTCCATATGAATACTCCACTCCTCTTCGCTGTATGATCCATTACAATCAAAAGGGGCATAACTAACGCATTATGCCCCTTTTGTCCGTCAGATCCGTTTAACAAATGAAATTATTGATCACACTCTGCTTATTTCTTGCCGTTTTCAGCCAGCCAAGCATCCAACTGCTTTTGCGCTTCCGCAATTACTTTGTCTGATCCCGCTGCTTTTTGTTTTTCCAGCATCTTAGGAAGAGCTTCTTCCGGATCGAGTTGGCCGGACTTCAACCCGTCAACAAAGGTTTTATTTGCGTTGTCGATCGAGATTAGTTCATTTTTGACCGGCTCCGGATCAAAGATAAATCCAAAAATCCGCGAAGGGTTTGCGGTAATCTGTTCGTTGAATTTCTCATAGTTCTGGTATTTATTCGGGTCTTCGCCTACACGTGTATAGTTAAGCATTTGATTGCCCACTTGCCACATAATATCATGGTAGTAGCCGACATTTTCTGTAGTTTTGCCTTCCGGCAGCGCAATTTGTCCGTCTTTAAGCACATAATGTGTTCCTTCAATACCAAAGTTGAAAAGGGTCAGAAGCTCCTTGTCCTTATAGAAAAGATTAAGCAGCATCATGGCGCGTTCCGGATCTTCAGAGCTTTTTGAAATCGCATACATGGTTGCCGTCATTTTTCCGGTCTGCAGACGGTCAATATTGAGCGGAATCTGCAGCATCTCGCGGCCCGCTTTAATCGAACCATTCGGTGAAACGGCAGCTTTGCCAATCTCCATATCAGCGATAATATCCATGTCAGTAACAAATGCAAATCCTTTACCTGCTTGAATTTTTTTCCAGGCATCCAGACCTGGTGTCAGTGCGTCCTTGTTAATATACCCCGCCTTGTACCATTTGTTGGTCAGCTTGGCAAGCTCCATATAACGTGGAGTAGTGAACGAGTTGATTACAGTATAGTCATCTTTTGCTGTTCCCACGGTGTTAATAACCGCAATGCTTGCAATGGAATCTAGATTCGTAGATGAATAGTAAGCTTCAAGCGGGAAGCTTGGCGCTACCAAGGGCGTAATCCCCGGTTCGTTCTCCTTGATTGTCTGCAGCATCGGTTCCAGATCTTCGACCTTTCCGGACTTCAAGACACTGAGATCAAAGTTGTATTTGTCCACCAACTCTTTGTTCAAATAAACCCCTTGTGTGCCGCCCAGCTCTTGGTGGGTATGGATACCGTACAGCTTGCCGCCGCGTTTAGCCGGATCATGATAATCCTTCTCAACAGCTTCGATATCCGGGCCGTATTTGGCGAGCAAATCATCAAGCGGCAGCAAGCCGCCCTTTGTCACCTGTTGCTGGAATCCGAGCCAATCCGCTGTAAACAGCAGATCCATTTTATCTCCGGAGGCCATCATCAGGTTTGTTTTATCGCTCCATGCGCCCCAGTCGATGGGATTCAATTTGACCGTCATGTTCATTTCCGGATATGTTTTTTTCAGATAATCATTCATTGCATCCTGTACCAGCTGATTGTCATTCTGAGGCGCATCGGGGAATACCATTACGACTTCGTAAGGCTTCAATTCGGAGCTGGCCGTCCCCTCCGGCTGAGCTGTGCCCGCCGGAGAATTCGCAGCATTATTTCCGCCACAGCCGGTTGCCACAACTGAAGTCAGCACCAACGATGTCAGTACAACAGAACTCTTTTTCAACCACTTCATAAATAGTAGACCTCCCTGGAATACTTCTGTTTTTCTTTAAATCCTTTACTTGCATATACTAATCCAGCATTATGCTGGGATCAGCCTTTCACAGCGCCTACGGTAAGACCTTTTACGAAATACTTCTGCAGGAAAGGGAATACCAGCACCAACGGTCCGATTGCAATCATCGCCATCGCCATCCGAATGGATTCCAGCGGTGTTGTGACCTGTGCGGTGGAACTATAAGCCTTATTCGCAATCGTCTGCAGGAACGAAGCGTTCATTAAGGTTTTGGTCAATAGATATTGCAGAGAGAACAGTTTCTCATTCTGGATGAAGACCAGGCTTGTAAACCAGTCGTTCCAGTAGGATACGGTGGTGAATAGTCCAATTGTAGCCATTACAGGCAAGGACAGCGGCAGAATAATGCTGAAGTATGTCCGGAATTCACCTGCACCATCTATCTGGGAAGAATCAATCAGTGAAGGCGGTATACTGTTCGTGAAGAATGTCCGCATGATGATAACGTTGAAGCCGCCGATCAAACCCGGAATAATAAGGGCCATCAACGTATCCTGAACATGCAAGAACCGGGTGTAGATAAGATACCAGGGCAGCAAGCCTCCCGAGAACAACATCGTAATCAGGATGTAGAAGCTCAGCGCCCCCCTGAGCGGAAACTCTTTCCGCGACAGCGCATAGGCCATTGCCGAAGTCACAAACAAACTGATGACAACACCAATCAACGTTACCGAGGCAGAAACGCCATAAGCCCGCAATATTTTTTCGGCATCTTCAAACAAATACTGATAAGCGACAAGACTGAATTTGCCGGGCCAGAAGCTGTATCCATTAACAGTTACCCAGTCTTCATCAGCAACCGAGATCATGAATACAAGCCAAAACGGGATCAAGCAGGCAAGGCTAAACAAAGACAGGAAAATAATGATAAAGGGATTAGTTCGTTTTTTTTCCATGGTTTTCTCCTTTTAGAACAAAGCATTTTCTTTGCTGAATTTACGGACAATCAGGTTGACGGTAATGACAAGTGTAAAACCAACAACAGACTGCAGCAGCCCTGCCGAGGAGGCGAGTCCCGTATCGCCGGTAACCATTAACGCCCTGTATACATAGGTATCGATAACATCAGTTGTCTCTTTGATCATCCCGGATGCCATGGTTGCCTGATAGAACAGACCGAAATCGGCGTTGAAAATCCGGCCAATCGCCAGCAATGTCATGATGATAATGATCGGAGCAATCAGCGGAATCGTAATTTTCGTCATTTGCTTCCAGCGGCTGGCTCCATCAATGACGGCTGCTTCATAATATTCAGAGTCTATCCCGACAATGGCTGCGAGGTAAACTACGGCCGAGTAGCCCACACCCTTCCAGGTGTTGACAATGGTCAAAATATAAGGCCAATGCTGCGCTTCCGCATACCAGTTTCTAGGATCTATCCCGAAGGGCTCCAGAATAAATTTATTGATGAACCCCAGTTCCGGATTTAAAAATCCATAAACGATGTAGCCGACAATGACCATGGAAATAAAGTTAGGCAGGATCACTGTGCTCTGAAAGAATTTGGAGGCAAATTTATTCTTGACCTCGTTGAGGAGAAGGGCCAGCATCACTGCCAATATCGTATTGATAAGCAAAAAGCTAATGTTGTACAGCAATGTATTCCTAATGATCAGCCAAGCATCGTTTGAAGCAAACAGAAACTTAAAGTTGTCCAGTCCGATCCATTTGCTTCCCCATATCCCTGCCGTATAATTCAAGTCCTTGAAAGCCAAGAAAATACCGAACATGGGCAGATAGTTATTGATCAGCATCAACAGCACACCTGGCAGTGCCAGAACGATCAAGGCTCTGTACTTCCATATGGTTTTCCATTTTAATTTGCGCTGCGAGATGCCAGATTGTGTCAGTGTTGCTTTTTCCGAAGCCATAGTTCCACACCTTCTTATTGGGTTATGGCTTTATTATAAGGAGATGCCAACAACTGCTCTGCCGTTTTTATAACCTCAGTCTAATCGTTTTGTGACTTTGCGATATTCCTGAGGATTGACGTCGAACTGCTTGCGGAACATTTTGGTGAAATGTGAAAAATTACTGTATCCTACCTGCTGCGCTATCGCGCTTACCGACATATCCGTGGTATCCAAGAGCTCGCGTGTGCGGTTCATCTTCACTGAGATCAGGAAATCAATGAGGTTCTGGCCGGTCTCTTTTTTGAACAGTCTGGAGAGATACGCCGGGTTCAATCCAACATAATCAGCGACGCTGACCCTGGAGATCTCTTCCTCTATATTCTGCTGGATGTAGCGAATGGACCGCTCAATTACACCGCCCTTTTCCTGCCGCTCGAATTCCGCCTCCATGACCGCCGATACAATCCCTTCTGCCCAATGCCTGTACTGAAGCAGTCCCCGTATGCGGGCGGTTGTCCAGTCTGTAAACAGGACTATGCTTCCCGCATTGATTCCTCTTACCTGCAAGAAGTGATATATAATCTGCAAGGTATCCTGATGCAAGGCGTCTAGATTTCTTCCCTGAAAGCAAGGATTGGCTTCCAGCTTCTCTGTCAGATTATGAATAAACTGCACAGCGGACTCACGCTTGCCATTCAGCATATAAGAGATCAAATCATTGAGCAGGATATCATCCGAATTAGGTGATAATAACATCTGGTCCTGTGGCATGTATAAAAGCACCGATTGTGTGCGAGAAATATTGTCACGCTCCATGATTTTTAAGCTTTCGCACATTCCCGGCAGCTCTTGAAGGGGTTTGAATGAGCCGACATAGCAGGTTACGATGCTGTAAAACAGCTCCCGGCAAGCTTTGATAAAACGTTTACCTATGTCCGTGAGCTGCTGAATTCTGAGCTTCCTAGTCGCCTGTTCTCCCATCGCGTCTTTGGCATACAGCAGAATGAACAAAACCCCATTTTTGTCTGTGATGGCCTCCCCTTGATGCTCTTCTGTAAAAAATTCCTCCGCAGCTTTCTTCACGGCATATTCCATGATTTCCTGATCCCGCGGACTGAGCGGTTTAGACCACTCCTCAATACTGATCAGAATAGGAAGCACCAGATCGTCAGAATTTAACCCCACGCCAGCCTCCGCCAGCTCCCGGTCAACAAAATCCCCAAAAGACAGGATACTGCGGGACAACAAATCCTGCCAGAAACGTTCCACACGCTTCGGCTTTTCTTTTTGCCATAAATTTAGATACTTATGATACATTTGGTTGTATGACGCATACTCTTCCTTCTCACGGTTGGCTGCTATCATACCTGATACGACAGACAACAGCTCATCTGTGTCAACAGGCTTCAGCAAATAATCAAAACTCCCGAGGTTAACGGCTTTCTTGGCGTAGGAAAATTCGGAATGACAGGTCAGAAATATCGATTCCGTCCAGGGAGAATATTCCCTCACCCAGCCAACCAGTGAAAGCCCATCTTCATCCGGCATTTCAATATCGCAAATCAGCAATTCTATTCTGTGTTCATTCATAATCTCCCTGGCCTTGTCGGCTCTATTCGCCGTCAAGACCTCTTCAATCCCATACGCTTTCCATTCGCAGCAGTAGAGAAGCCCCTCCACAGCGAACTGTTCATCATCTACAATCAATAAACGCATCTCTCATCATTCTCCTTCCATATATTCAATGGGCAGGCTAAGCCGCACACGGAATCCGGACGGCTCATTTTCGCTGAAGTGAATGTTGGCTTTGCCCTGATAGCGCATAGCCAATCTTTGTTTCACATTCCAGATACCAATGTGGCCGTCATCAGTTTCTGGCCTATAATCAGGTGAATTCAGCTCTTGTAGTTTTTGTTGAGTACTACCTCTTCCGTTATCCGAGATTTCAATAATCATTGTATCGGTGTTCTCTTCTGACTTGACTGCACAAATTTCCAGATAGAATGTTTCTGCTTTCAAACTTATGCCATGAAGCATGGCATTTTCTACAAAGGGCTGTACAATCAAGGACGGTATAGAAGCGAGGATGATGTCTTCATCTATTGTGATTTGAAAATCAAAAGACTGCTGGTATCGCATCTTTTGAATTTCAAGATAATTGCGGAGATGATCAAACTCCTGTTCCAAAGTAATGCTGTTATCCTTTACCTGAAGCATGAATCTGAAATACTGCACCAGATGCCGTACTGTCTTTTTTACTAATTCAAAGCGTTTCAGATCGGCGAGTTGGAAAATGATATTGAGCGTATTTAGAAAAAAGTGAGGATTAATTTGCATTTGCAAATGCTTCATTTCCGCTTTTTGAGCATTTAGCCGTTCCTCATACACGTCAATTTTCAGATTTTGTATTTCTACAACCATGGTATTGAAGGCCTGATTCAGCGCTTGAAACTCTAACAAGTTAGAAGAAGGAAGCTGGGCTTCCATAGACCCTTTTCTGATGCGGTGAATGCCGCCCAACAAATCCAGAATCGGACGAATGACTATACGGCGAAAATAATATAAGTAAACCAGTAAAATGATCAAAATAAAGAAGGGCAGTACATTAATAATCATTTGGAATGTATTCAAGCCCTGGAGTAGCTCGGAATCGGGGATTACCACAGATAAATTGATCCCCAGGGTGGATGACTGGCTAGACACAACTAACCATTTCCGGCCATCATGCATATAAGAAAATGAAGAATTCTGATTCATCTTCTCGTGTGGCAGCTTGAAGTCGTAGCCCATCGATTTCGAAGAACTGGTTAAGATATTTCCTTCATTATCCACAATAAGCACATCACCGCCTGATTGCAGGTTCAGATTGCCCAGCGGTGAACGCATAGAATCGATTCGGATGAGCGCGCCGATATAACTGGGATTGCTCAGGTTATTACCGACTGTCCGGTTTATATAGTAATCCCCGGCTATATTAACTATTGTCCATTTGTACCGGAGTGGTTCCATTTTATCTTCATTGTGAACCTTGCCCGTGATCCAGGCTCTGATTTCATCCATATATTCCTCCGTGTTCCCTAATACATTGGATAATGTCAACATATCATTGACGCCGGAGTACAGATAGAACATATCCACGCTATGATAATAGGCCTGATAAGCTTGATTTCTTTGCATAATTCCCATACGGGCAAAATAATAATCGGAATCTTTCAGCCCCGGACGGTTGAATTGAAGGAAATTATCGTCATGATCAACAATATCTACCAGATTAATAGTTATATCCTCGAGACTTCTCTCCATCATTTTCAGATTTGAGTTGACCAAATTCTGATAGGATCTGGATACCTGAGCCAATACATTTTCCTTGGCATAGTATCCCCCTGCAAAAAGAACGGAAAGAAGCGGAATCGTTATAGCAGCAAACAGTTGAATAAGCCTTACACCGAGCGAATTTTTCTTATTTTTCATAATTCGTCCTTTCCGTTTGTTTGTTCCACAACAAAAAGAAAGGGCCACTATTGTGACCCCGACAGATTTGTTCCTTCTTCCTTCTGTTGTCACTCCCCGGTAATCCCTGTCTTGTCAATGCTCTCTACAAACCATCTTTGTACAACCAGATACAAGGTAACAAGCGGGATAATGGATAATAACGTTCCCGCAAAGGCCTTCGCCTCGGTAAAATTCAAATTCGGATTCTGGTTGAAGTCCCCGCTTTGGCTGGCTTTGACCGCAGCGCCGTAAGAGTTCTGCAGATCTCCGAGCAGCATCGGAACGGTCCGGATTTTGCCGTCCAGGTAGAACGAAGTCAGAAAGGTCTCATTCCAATAGAGCGAGAAGGCATAGACGCCTACGATGATAAACGCCGGACCCGCCATAGGAATGGCGATGCGCCAGAACGTTCTGAAAGCACCTGCTCCGTCGATAAATGCTGCCTCTTCCAGCGCCTTCGGAATCATTTTGAAGAACTGGAAGAAGATCAGAATAAACAAAGCCGCCTGCTCTCCCTGTCCGGTTAATGCCGGTACAATAAGCGCGCCCAGATTCCCCTTCAGACCGAGCTCCATAAAAACCTGAAACCGCGGAATAAAGAACAAAGTCTTCGGGACGATATAGGTGAACAGCAGCAGGAGCATAACGATATTTTTCCCTTTGAACTGGAAGCGCGCCAGTCCGTATCCCACTAAAGCGGAAGATATGATTACACTTATTGTCGAAGCGCCCGCCACCATAGTCGTTGTCAGGAAAGAGCCGGGCAGCTTCAATGCCTTCCAGGTCATTTCGTAATTGAACGTATACAGACTGCTCGGCAGCCATTTCACGGTGCTGTCCACCAAGTCTACATTTGACATGAAGCTGGCCGATAACATATAGAGCAGCGGATACAGGAATACAAATCCGAAGACAGTCAGAATTGTATAGGTTGCCGCCTTATACACGAACCCGTCGCTGATCTGCATACCGAACAGGAACTTCTTGAGCGGAGGCGTATGTCTTCCGATTTGCTGCTTCAGTTGCTTATACGGCTTGATCTGGACCTGTGGCTCGGTCATTTGGCCACCCCCTCTTTGGAATTTCTGCTGCGGGTCGCATAATACAGGATAAGTATCAGTGCGATTTGAACTAAGGAATACAGCAGGGATAGCGCGGAAGCATAGCCTTCACGTCTGGACCCGTCGAATTTGGACTCCATAATGATCGTATTGATCGGATTCAGATCAAAATTAGCCAAGAAAACCACCAGATAAATTACGCATATGCTTACCAGCGGATAGATAGTAGGCAAGGTAATTTTCCAGAAAGACGTCCACGGCGATGCGCCGTCAATGGATGCCGCTTCGTACATATCCTTGCTGATTTTTTGCAGCGCCGCCAGGAAAATAAGGATCGGCACTGCACTATACCACATCAGCTGCAGGATCAGCTCAAACAAATTCACAATCAGCAGCAAAGCTCCCTTAGAAGGAATAATCGTCCCGAGCGTCTCAAGGATGAAGTGATTGGCAGTGATGGACATGCCCCCATAGGTGCTCATATTCTCAATCAGTTTCCCGTTCAGGATAATAATCGGCAGGAAGAACATCAACCGGTAGAATGCCTTTCCCCTTATTTTCTGGTTAAGCAGCATCGCCACAATAATGGATAGAGCAATAATAACCGGGACATACACTAAAGTGCCGATAAAATAATTTTGTGCTTCAACGACAAAGTCTGGCTCCTCTAACAGGATTCGTTTGTAGTTCTCCATGCCCACCCAATTGTATCTCCAGCCGGACTTCGATCCGAAGGATACCTTGTAGAAGCTCATATAAATCGTTCTGTACAGCGGATAAGCGACAAAGGCTAGAAAACCGACAATCCAGGGACTGATAAAGAGAACGCCCATTAAACCTTGCTTGGTTTTTATGCTCAATTTCATAGGATCACGAACCCTTTTGATTTAATTCTAACGTCTTGATAGCGATACTCCATATCCTTGTAATTAATCACAATTTTGCGGCCATTGTCGTACTCTACGAGGACAACACCATCGTCAATAATCGTATGGTTGATCATTTCACTATCCAGTACATTATCTAAAGCTTCACTTATAACCGTATGGTAATTGTCAATACGTTGCTCCAGATCCTTCAGCTGCGAGACATAGACATCACTTGAACCCGTCCGTTTGATCTCGTACGTCGACTCGCCTGTCAGCACAAACGAAGGGAATACTCCGAATTCAATCAGCTTAAGAATGGCTTCCGTATCATTGGATGAGAAGTTCATATAAGGCGAATACATATCCACATAACCGCTCAGGACTAACGGCACCAATGGAACTGTAGCATCAATGAAAATCAGATTGGAGGATATGACCGGCGTGTCGTAATAAGCGCTGGCATATTTGAACAGATACGCATCAGGCAGATACAGGCCCGTTTTAATTCCGTTGTCGTTCAATTCCTTCAGAGTCTTTTCAGTGTACGCCATTCCCTCATTCGCATAACCGACTGTTCCATGATCATAGTGGGTAAACGGACTATTCCCGAATCCGTCCAGGGCCAGTTCACCGATCTGATTTTTCTTGAAAGCCTCCAGATCCCGTTCAGCGAGCAGGCTATAATACTTAGGGTTATTCAGATAATTGTACTCCGCCTTGTTTTCATTCAGCACATTCACATCCAGGCGGTTAAGTTTGCTCGCCGTATATTTCGTCTTCTCGTACCAGGATCTCGTGTAATCTACATAATGGCTGAACTTGATGTCATTCGCGGAGAAATAGTCTATGGCTTCTTTGAACGCCTTGCTTCCGCCAAGCTGATTCATCATGGTGAAACGGTAAGCCCACTCATCCTTGACGAACGTCTTGAATGAAACATTCAGCCCTGAATACCCCTTCTCCTTCAGTTCACTTACCAGCTCCTGCGCCTGTTTATAGGTTGTTGCCGGAACATTCTCCACGCCCAGTGTTCCCATCGCCACTTCATTATTGACGAAATCAATTTTCATCGGAACCTTGTCGTACCTTCCCTTGGCTTGTTTCAGCAGCCCGTCTTGCTGGACCAGGAAGTTGCGGAAGCCCTTGGCTACTCCGACATAGTTCGATTGGTTGCCCTCCAGAAAAACATAGCGCTGTACAAGATCAAACCGGTTCGGCTCTTCCTGAAAGCTGAGAACAGACTGATCCTGATTCGTCCGGCTCTGCACCTGCGCATACTGTGTACGATAGGTATAAGTGAAGTAGGACTGATAGAAATTCGTCTGCAAGTCACGGGATACATAATTATAATTGGCATACCCTGCACCACCCTCCGCAATTACAAGCAAGCCGGAGCGGCCTTCCTCATGAATAATGCCATAAATCGGCAGTGTTATCCGCTCAAGCGGCTTCACAACAGTTCGCCGGGGGGTGAACTCCGGAGTATCTTCATATCCCGGATCCGGACCATAGACAGGTGCCGAATAACCTGTCGCATATTTCGGAGTTTCTCTCAGCTTCACAATGGCTCCGGCCCCGTCAGGCAGGACGATATAACCGTTCTCTTTATGAGTAACGCTGCCAAAAAACGGATAAGGAATAATCTCGCTAAGCCGGATGTCGTTGTTTCCCGGCTTGCCAAGCTTGGGATTATACTCCTCGATACTGCTGCGCGGGACATGAATAATCAAATCCCCCTCCTGCAGCGCAACAACAAGGTCAAACTTGATCTTAGCCTTGGTAAAATCTATCGTTGCTGTAAAGCCCTCGTCCCTGTACTGGTAAGTCATCTTCGCATGATCTCCCAAAAGAGTTCTTCGGCCGGAGGTGAATTTGTTATACGTAACAATGGAGATGCCGGATTTAATATAGGCCGCAACCTCATTGCTGTACTTGTTCCCTTTCGTATCCGTACTGACATCATAAGAGAACCACGTGCTGCCATTGCACTTGTCCTTAATTGCTATGGCAGCCGTTTCTTCCTCCAGATAAAGCTCCAGCTTCTCGTTGCCGGCGACCTTTCTGAATGCAGCCGGAATTGGAGCGGTACTGCCGGCAGCAGCAGCGCCGCCTCCGCTATTGAAGCAAGTCTGCTGTGCATCGTTCACAATAATATCTTTATAATCATTCTGGGCGGCGGCTATACCGTATTTGACTTTCTGGCTGTCGCCAATTAAATAGTTTACACCGAGTGCCGCCGCAATCAGAAGAACAATTCCGTATTTCAACCATCTCTTTACCATTTTTTGCTCGCCTCCGTAACCACGTCGTGCCCGAAATCAAGTAATTGACTGCCCAGCGAATACAATACAAACAGGAACAATCCAATGATTAGCATTGTAAACGCACTCTTGAACACGACGTTAAACGTCTCTCCAACCTCATAGCTATGAATGTCTTTGATCATAAAAAACATCAAAAAGGCAATCCACAGCATCATGGCCTGAATCGGCAAATGATAGAAGACCGATTGTTCCAGCGTCAAGCCGTTGCTGAACACAACAAGCGGAGGCAACACAACAAGAATTGGACTCAGCGCGTACGCAGTGGCATTATAGACATCCCTGAATCTTCCTTCCCCATCGCTGATGGAGCAAATGAGATAATTGGAAATCATCCATAACACCGCAAGCCCCAAAATGATCCATAACTGATGAAGAAAGTACCCTTGTTTATCGACAAACAGACCGCTGGTGTAATCATGATGCAGAATGAATACGGCGAATACCAGCATATAGATCAGCGTTGCCGATTTTCCGGATACTCTGTTCTGGTATTTAATTTGGTAGAATCCATCCAGCGGATGCCTTAGAAAGGTGAAGATGAACATCAGATCGCTAATGACTTTGACCTTGCAGACAACCTTCAGCCGATCCTTAATCCGGGTCCAGTATTGATATTTCCGGCTCGCAAATTTATGGGCATATCCAATAATCAATAAACCGAGTAACAGCGCGAAAATAACATCCAGATGGTTCTGCAGCCAGGACTGGCGGATTTCCCAGAATGCTTCCGATACGCCTGACTTGTACTGGGCATCCTCGAATTCATCATAGGCCTCATCAGCTTCTCCAGCCCGCAGGTAAGCCTCACCCAGACCAATTCGCGCCTTGTCAAAGGTTGAATTGTATTTCAGCGTATATTCCCATAGCTCCTGACTCTTGCCGTACTCCCCGTTCTGATAGGCGTCCATCGCTTGATGAACCGCACTTGAGAATTCGGAAGAACGGTAGATTTGGAGCAATTTCATCCCTTGATCGACTACGATCAGTTCATCCGCCGAATTGGTGGCAATGCTTACTGGCCGGTTCAGAAGCCCAAGGCGGCTGGAGTTGAAATCCTTCCCTCCGAACATAAAGAGCAGGTTGCCATTGGCATCATATTCAAAGATCCAGCCGTCCGAGCTCACGGAATAGACAGTGTTATGATCTCCAACCCATACACTTTCCATGGAATAGGTCCCGACAATACCATCCGGATAATAATTCGTTCCCGAAACATTGAACTTCTTGATCGGACTCGATTCCACAGAGGATGTAACGGTGTAAATAAAGCCCTTCTTGTCAATCGCCAAATTGCTGGGCACATCGGGAAGAACCTTCTCCAGCTTGTCTTTCTGAGTCTTGGTCAGAAGACTGGACCGCAATTGATCAAGAAAAGGAACCTTTAACGGATTCCCGCCAAAGAAAGTGATAAATTCTCCGTCCCTGTTTAACATGATCAGACCGTTGACCGAGCCGGCGCTTCTTACGTATACATTACCTCTTATATCCACCGCGATATGGGTCGGGCTGAATTCGTAGCCTTCCGTAAAAATAGGCGAATCCGGCTTGCCGATCTCCCTCACAAGCGCATAAGAGGACTTGTCAAAGACATCAATCAGCCCTCCCCCGGCATCCACTACATAGATGGAATCCTTCGTTACAAAGGTGCTTTTGATCGCGGAGAATTTGTCGCTTGAGAGTTCCTTGTAAAAGCGTAATTTCCCGTCCAAAACAAACACCTTGTTCAACGCGCTGTCCGTAATATATACGTAGTCTTGCTCATCTACAAACACATGCTCGGGCGTATCCAGTCTTTGCCCGTTGATTTCTCCAATCTGCGTGACTGGCGTATAGGCGTCCTGCGTCCGGATCGTATACCCTTCACTGTCACTAGTGTAAGTGAAGTAGGGAGCATCCGAAGCCGCATAAGCCTGTGATGTACTGAGAAACACCATGATCAGCGCAACCGTCAACAACTTCAGCGATCTTTGCATTGTCCACTTTCCCATATCACTTAATCCCCGTATGAGCCATGGAATCCATGACCTTATTTTGTAAAATGATAAACAGTATCAGATTCGGCAGGAACATGACCAGTCCGGCTACGGCCGACAAGCCCGCCCCGGCAACGATGTTCCCCGATTGCGCCACCAGGGTGTTCAAGTAGAAGGGCAGTGTGCGCAGAGATTCGTCGTTCATGAAATTGGCCGAGCTCTCAGCATTGCCCCAGCTGGCCTGGAAGGTCAATATCGCGACAGTCACGAGGGCCGGCTTCACCATCGGCAGCATCACGCTCCAATATACACGCCAGTTTCCTCCTCCATCCATTTTGGAGGCTTCGATCAGATCATCCGGAACCTGGTCCATAAATTGCTTGAGCAAGAAAATACCGATTGGCATCGCCAGCATCGGGATAATATGCGCGAAGTAGGTATTGAAAATACCCATTTTCTCGATAATGAGAAAACGCGGAATCGCTACCGCGACCGGTACGAACATCAGGGCCAGTGTGTTAATCTTGTTAAAGGTCTCCTTGCCTTTGAAATGCAGCTTCGACAGGCCGAAGGCCGCCATGGAGCTAACCGCTAATGTCGACAGAATAACAATCGTTGTCGTAAGGACACTGTTAAATACGTATCTGGATAACGGAAGTCCGGATTCCGCCGAAAAATGAAGCAGCAGACGGAAATTCTCAAACGTCGGCTGGCTTACGAAAAACCTGGGCGGATATGCAAACAGCTCCGTAAACGGTTTGAATGAATTATTAATGATAAACACAATCGGAAGGACCATAAATATGGACAATACAAGCAAAAACACATGAAAGCCCAACTGGTCTTTATGCAGTTTATCGGGATTGAACTTGACCATTCTTCTCACCACACTAACGAAAGGATAAACGCTTTTTTTATTCTCCGAACAGCTTGTAGCTGACCTTGTTGAATAAAATAACAATGCATAAAAGAGCTACAGTAACCGCGGAGGCATAACCCATTTCATAACGGACAAAACCGAAATCGTTGGCGTGATCTACGATCAGCCAACCGACATATTGGGGAGGCGGCGTCCCTCCACTAAGCGTTGCGGCCATTCCGGCTGCATTAAACGTGCCGATAATAGCCATCACTGCACCGAACAGCATCTGCGGTTTCATGGACGGGATCGTGATGTAGAAAATTTCCTGCCAACGGTTGCGGATGCCATCGATATAAGCTGCCTCAAACATCGTCTTGTCAATATTAAGCAGACCGGCCAGCATCGCAAGGAAGCCGACCCCCATGCTTCCCCAAAGCGCGATGAATATCATGATCGGCATCAGCAGCTCGGGAGACTGCAGCCATTGCACCGGCTCCTGGACAATATTCAGCCTCAGCAGCCAGTAGTTTAGATAGCCGGCCTGGTCTCCGCTGAACAGTACCTTCCATACCACCGCCATCATGACAGGGCCTGTTATGGATGGGGAGTAAATGATTACTGTATAGAGAGTTCTCATTCTGTGGGTCACCTGGGACAACATCCATGCCAGCATGAAGGCCAGCATGTATCCGAAGGGCCCTACGATAATGCCGTACAGGAGCGTATTCGGCACCGCATTCTGCAGAAACACCGTATCGCCTGTAAACAAATCGATGTAATTCTGAAACCCGATGAATTTCGGGAATTCGACCGTATTAAAGTAAGTAAATGACATCGCCGCGGCAATGACTACCGGGAGTACGATCAATAATATAAACAATACGGCGTAAGGCATAATGAACAGAAACGGAGAATCTGCTATGCGCTTGAAGCGGCCTTCGGTTTTCCCGCTCAGTTCTGGCTTCAATCTCCGGTTCATCGGGGTGCTACTTTCCATTTTCTCTCACCCAATTCTCTACATTATCAATGGTCGGAACCTTGTAGGGCTTGACCAATTTACCGTCAGCAATGTACCCGAATTCCTTCAGCTTCCGTTCAAGCTCCCGGTTGATGGTTTTGACTGCATTATCCAGAGCCGTTCGCGGATTCTGCTTGCTGAAGACGACTGCATTCCAGGCATTGCTGATTTCCCGTTCCACCACGTAATCGCCCGGGACCTTCCCGGTCGTTTGAATCCATTCCCACTGCTCCGTTATCGCGTCCTTCGAATCGGAAGGCCATGCACTATCGGCAAAACCCTTCAAATTAGCAGTCATATAGAGGAACTTCTCTCCCAGAGTGGATTTGATATTGTAGGAGAACTCACTTTGCGTATTCGCGCTTTCCCACCACTGGATAAACTCCCAGGCAGACTGTTTCTTTTCACTTTTCTTAAAAATGATGCTGGAGGAGCCGTACGTGGGGTCCCATCGTTCAATTACACCATCATCGTTTCTGACACCCGGAATCGGAAGCACTCCCCACTGTCCCGCAAGCTCCGGTGCAGCATACTTCAATTGAATGTAGGTATTCGCATCGCCGATACCTACAGGCGCTTTCCCGTTTCTGAAGCTTTGGAAAAATTCAGAGGTCGTTATCGGCACATTGTAGACTGTAAACAGATCGGTCATGAACTCAAATCCCTGGTATGCGCCTTCTTTGTTGATGGCTGTCTTGCTTCCGGTTTCATCGTATAATTGCCCGCCAAACTGATAAATGAACGGCGTCGTGGTATCGAATCCCTTGAAGGAATTGTTCGATCCCAGCGGAGTGTAGAAGTTCATATCATATTTCTGCAGCATCGGAACAAGGCCCGCTACATCCTCCCAGGTCTGCGGAGGCTCTTCACCCAGAAATTTCAGGATATCCTTCCGGTAGAATAGCAGCTTGACATCCTGTGTTTCCGGGAAAGCATAAACACCTTCATCGTAAATAAAAGGAATGAACGCTCCGGGATGGAACTGTTCGGCCAATTTGTAAAAACCATCGTAACCGCGTAAATCCTCAATTATTCCCCGTATAGCCAATTCAAAAGGTTTGCCGAAGCTGACACCCATCGCTGCATCAGGGGTGCTGTTGGCCGCATTGGAGAGCACGATCTTGTTTTCATCCGGCAAAATGGACAAATTGATCTTGATTCCCGTAGCAGGTGTAAACTCCTCATCGATCATCCGCTGCATGATTTCTACATACAATCTGGACTGATTGACCCAAATCTCAACCGTGTCATCATCGATCTCTCCGGCCTTTGCATACCTTGGATTGCCAAAGGAGTAGAAGAAAGCTTTAACATTCTCAACAGAGCTTGTAAGAAAACCGGAATCTGCTTTGGGCAGTTCCCCGCTGTTGCCGACATAAATCTTATCCAGATGCATCGGATTATACACCAGCATAGGCAGGACCGATTTAATCCGTCCGTAAGCGGAGGATTGATCGCCCATGAACTTGCCCATGTAATGAGGCAGCTCGTTCGGATTTGCCATAAATTCCTCTACCAGTTGCTTGGCTACTTCAAGCTGCGACAGCGCAGGCAGATCCTTGTTGCCTGTCTCTTCGATCAGGGCGAGCTTTTGCTCCTCAAGCTTTGCGGCAATTCCTGCCAGATAGGTGGAGATTTCAGGAATATACTTTTCGATATTCCATTTTCTCTCTTTATCGACCAGCCCGCCTGTCAAGCGGTTTACGCTCTGGGCTGTGGAATCGATCATCTCTGCCGTCTTGAGCAGTTCATGATAAATATCTCTTATCCGGGTATTGTCAATGGACAGCGACAGGGTATGTTCCCCTTTTTCCAGATATATTTCATAAGGACTACCTTGTTCATCCTGAAGAGTTGCATTCTTCCAGCCGCTGGAATAGTCGAACGAATAAGACTTCAATTCACTGAAGGGAACTTCTCCGTCAATTTCAACACGCCGGTGTGTCGGCATCCCGTTATTGGTGTCCTGGGAATATTTGAAGGTCAGATGATAGAAGCCGCTTTCCTTAACCTCCAAAGGGTAAGAGACCTTGTCACCGCTCTCTCCGAACGAATAACCATCCAGCACATTTAACAGCCTGTGTTTGTAGGAATAGGGAGTAATACTCGAATTACGGACATATTTGGCCCGGATGCTTTGTCTGCTTTTTACGGCGATATCTTCGGCTTCAATCGTCACAGCAGGTTCTGAAACCGGCTTCTTTCCCACATGTGCCGCGGCATATTCTTTATAAGAAACCTCGGAACTGGCTGTATTGTTTAGCTCCGCCTTCCCGATCAGCACATATCCTTCCTTCAGCGTGAACGATATGAGATTTTTGCCTTTGTTCAAATGGAATTTCATGGGCTCCTTATAAAAGAAGTTGGGATCAGACAGTCCTTCATTCCGCCAGGACGCAGAGATCACCGACCTCGGGGTCAGTTCGTCCCCGTAACGGTCAACCTTGTGCTCCGTATCCTGTGTTTTCCAGTCTATTGCGAGCTTCAGCTCATTCATTTCGTTATACTGCTGCTTGCCGTTGATCTCTACCTGGAGCTCAGGGTTCAAAGTAGATTGCTCTAGAATATAGTCGTCGAGCCAAATCTCATACAGGCCCTCGGCCGGGACCTCTGCTTCATAAGTCAGAACATCCTTTGGTGCAGCGTAGAGGACATCGCCGCCATAGCCTTCACTTCGTGAAGAACTATAGATTTGCCCGCCCTTGACAAGCTTCATCGGAATGCTCTCAGGCAGTTCCGGAGCAGCCACCTGGTCTTTGGTCCATTGTTTAAGAACATTATAATAGTTGATGTCACTGCTTTTGTTAGTCATATAGGCCTCAACAGCCGCTATACTCCGCTGCGATTCGGCTTGTGACAACACCGCTCCGGCACCGTTATCTGTTAAGCTGACGGCAAGTACTCCGGCAGCCACTGCAATGAATCCAAAACCGGCTATGACATAACCGATTTTTCCCTTGGTTTGCACTTGATCACAACCTTACATCGTCAAGTTTTACTAAAGTGACCATAGCTACCGGTCGGATTCCTCCTAACCGGTAGCTGTGGGTATTCCAGTATTTGCTCTATTTCGCGTTATACTCGCCCAGGTAATCATCGAGCGTTTTGTTCATCATTGCATCCCATTCCGCTGCGACATCACTGTACTTTTTGCCTTTGTCTCTAATCTGGTTTCTAATTTCCCACGGGTTCAAGGTATCATAAGCTTTTACGACACCCGGAAGCTGTCTCGGGAAAGGCACCGGATTGGACAGCATTTGCTGGAAGTCAACATTCTGGAACGCCTGGAAGTTAAAGATGGCCAGTTCACTATCTTCCGGGAAGCCCTTAACCAGCGGGTGATTCTTCAAGACTTCAGGATTGGTCGTAACCGGCCAGCCCTGAATGAAGTCCATCAGCTGATCCTCCGCCCGGATTGGCGCATCTTCAGGAAGACCCATATACTCGTCGATTAAAGCCCAGCGGGATTTCAATCCATCTTCACCGTAGGTCAGCCATTTAAGCAATTGATAGGCTGCTTCAGCTTTGACCGGATCTTCATCCAGTGCGCTGGACAAGCTTAACGTGTCATAATATCCGTGCAGATCCGTGATGCCCCCTTCAGGTGCAGTTGGCATCGGGTAAATATCGATATCCATTTTCCGGGTTTTGATCATTTCATTCACATCCGTACTCAGTGAATACAACCAGAAGTTTCCGAGCGCTTCCATGCCGTCTGCCCAAGGGTTCGCAGATTCGCCAACCTTCTTCTTCCGGACATCCTCCGGTAAATCCCAGAACCATAATCCCTGCTTGTCTTCCTTGGCGAACTGGTCCAGCCACTCCCCGTATTTCTTGCTGTTCGCAAAATCAAATCTCTGCGTTTCGGAGTTAAATCCTTTCCAGCCGTTTGGAATACCGTCAAAATAGTGCGGGCCATGGTCGATAAAACCGATGCCTCCCGGGAACACCGGATTATTCGGAGTAAGCTTAGCAACCTCCGAACGCAGATGCTCATAATCCGCATAAGTCCAGTTATAAGGCGGTATCGCGATATTGTTCTCTTTCAGCAGATTCAGGTTTACTGCAGGAAATTCGGACACGGACTGGAACGGAATGCCGTAAACTTCCTTCCCGTCATACGTGGTCATAAAGCTTTTCGCATTTTCAGAGATCCATTTGGATTCCGGGTCTTTGTCGAGATAGGATGTCAAATCCAGCGTAAGCTCACGGTCATAGGATTCGGCGGCATGCGGTGAATAGAAAATATCGGGCAACGTGCCCTCCATCGCTCTCGCTGTCAGAATTTCGAGTTCATCCGTATCCGTCTGCTCAATGGCGAACTGCGAATCACGGACAACCGTGATGTTCGGATACTTCTCCATGAATTTGCGGACGTTCAGGAACATCGGGTTCGTATCATCATTCTCACCGTAGAAGCGCATGGCGTAATCCAGTTCGATCGGCTTCTCCTGCCAGTCGGCTACGCCGTTTCCATCCTCATCCGTCCAGTTCGTTTCGGCTTCCTGGGCTTCTGTATTCTGATTGTTTCCGCCATCAACTTCCGGGGTGTTTACGTTTGCCGAGTTCGTGTTAGCGTTACCGGAGCAAGCGGATAACAGAAGCGCGGAAACTAACAGGATTGAAGAAACAACGGTCATTCTCTTTTTCATAAGACCCTCCATAATTTTCATATTGAATTCGTTGAAGTTTAAGCTGCATCATTCGTAGTCGACGGTGATCAGATCCCAGTATTTCAGTTTCGGCAGCTGCAAGAATACGTTTCCATCCTTCTGCTCAAAACCCAGCGTGATGGTGGAGCCTTGATAATAATCAGGGGAAGCAAACATGATTCTGCTCACCTTCCGATCAGCAGGGAAGACGACGTCCACCTTTTCAAGCTCGGGCGGTTCAGCTTGATCCGCCTGATTGTCCTTCCACTCCATCGTTGTCGCACCGGTGAAATTGATGAAATGAATAATATCCGTATCATCCTTGCGCTTTGTGAACGACCATATTTTCCCTAGCTCAGCTTGCGGTTGAATTTCAGCTTGTGCTGAACCGGTGGCCTTCAGCTCCGATTTCTCCAGACCCTCACGCAAAATATTCTGGTAAGCCGTAAGAAAATCGTAGTAACGAATCAACTGCGCTTCAAGTTCAGGCGGTACAGACAAATTTTTGTTGGGGAAGTATTCGTTTGACAGCATATGTTCCCCAAGCTCCAGATGAGCTCCGCCGGATGCGAATATCACGGCATCGGTCAGCAACACGCCTGGTGCATTGAACATTCCTTGTCCGGCTTTGGAATGATCATAGTTCATATAAGCCGCCAGGACCGTATTCAATTTATTTCTGCCGGCGCGGTAATTGTCATCAATGACTTCTTTCAAGTCCCCGTATTCAGGATAGGACCAGACCTCTGTATAGAGAAAATCAACCGGTGCCAAAGCCGCGAGCAAGCCTTGTCCATACTGATCGACCGCATTCATGACATAATCGACGTCCAGCTCTTTTTTGGCTGCTTTTAGAAATGAAACATAGGCTTGTGGAAGCTTGACGATCTGCCCCTCCGAATTAAAGAGCGTTCCCCGATCCCCCAGCTGATCGACATGCCATCCGTCGAACGGCAAGTGCTCAAGCGCTGCCTTCTCCTTCGCAATCAGATAGCTCTGCCATTCTGGATTGCTCGGGTCATACAGCATAATATCGCTGATCCAGCCCGGAAGCGGATGCTTATCCTGTTCGGTTAGGTCACGGTCTTTAAACAAACCCCATTCCTTACTGACCCCATCTTTGGCCGCATCCTCGTAAGCGCCAAAAATGAGATTATAATTCATGGCCTTCATATTCCGGCTGTGAGCCAGATCGATATAGCTTTTCACTGTATCGAAGGAAATCTTCCTGCTGGCGATATCCTCCCATTCCTCCGCAGGCTTGCCGTCAAAGGTTTTGATCGGGTCATGATGCTTGTATTGCCAATCGTAGAATTGGATTCCATTAATATGGAATCTGTTCAAGCGTTCAATGACTTTCTCCACTTGTCCCTGACCCATACTCGGGAAATCAGACAAGTAACCATAACGCGGAAATTTGCTCCAATCCGAGGAAACGTCAACCGCAATATTCATCTGATCTGTAATCTTGTTATCTCGGGACACAAAAACTTCCACCATGTATCCTTTATAGTCTTCCTTGGGTGGAGTCCAGCTCCAGGAGGCCTGACCTTCATCCGTTTTCACCTTTTGACTGCCAATCTTCTCACCTAAATGCTGGTACTGGATGATCAGCTCCGCCTTAGGCGCCGGCGAACTCAACTGGAGGGAGAAGCTCACAGATTCACCGGGTTTATAGTTGGCCTTATCTGTTGTTAAAGCCTTCACCCCTCCTTGACTTACCACTTGCACAGCGGAAATTTCACTGATCGGCCTGCATCCAGATACTGCGAGCGTCATGAAGCAGGCCAGCAAAATTCGGGAGTGTTTCACTTTCGTCAGATGCAATTTCATCCATTTAAACACCTCTCATATTAATAAAGGAATACTGCTGCAGCTGCAAAACAGCTTTTGCAATCGCTTTCAATTCAATTCGATTCCTATATATTAAGGATACAAGGAAAGGACGGATTCCTAAGATAGGAATCCGTCCCGAGATAAGGTGGATAAATGATTAGTGCCAGACGACATTCCCCCTCCTGATGAGCGACGTATGTCTACCTTCAGATCCTCTTAAGGGGATATTGCCTTTGCAATCCCATCGGTAATCTGCTCGCCTCCCTGGAGCTTCCAATTTTGGACCCACTGATCGAACGTTTCCAGCGGAACCACCCCCATAATGATTTGTGTAAACACATCCATCTCCTCATCCGCAAGATACTTCCATTGTTTCGCGAAAGAATTCCTGCCTTCATTGTAGATGCTGTAAACCTTATTCAAATTCGGATCATACAGGTTCTTTCCTCCGACCAGCAAGGAATAGGCACGTCTGAAATTACCGTCCCGTAGATTCCAATATTGAATATCGGTGTTATCGTAAGGAGGCCGTTTGACATTATAAATAGTTTCCAGATCACTTGCCAGCATCGGATACTCTTCCTTCCCCTGAAAATTGCCCGCCTCCTGCCTTCCGGCCATCACGTCTTGAATAGCTCTTACCGAAAAGGCAATTTCATCCCGTGGTACGAGCATATTCTGTAAAGGTTGAAAAACATCCCCATACTTCTCCCTGTCTCTCAATGTCAAGTTCGCAATTTTGATAATAGCCTCAGGATGTTCATAGCCCTTGCGCACAACAATATAAGATTGCGTCGGCCGGAATATCTTCACATTAAATTTGCCTGCGGTATCAAGTGGCAAGGCGTAAGCCTGCCAGTTCGCCCGCGGATTATTCTTCAGCACTTCCGGGATTGGCCAATCTCCCCCGAAGGAAGGAGCGAAGAATATACCTGCCTTACCCTCGATCACAACCTCCGCCTCCGTCTCACGGATTCCCATTTCACGATCAATCAGCCCCTTGGCATACAGCTCACGAAGTGCGGCCAGCGCAGTTCGGGTTTCCGGCTGAATCGATCCGTAAACTGGCATTCCGTTCTTACCTTTCAGCCAAAAACCCGGGTATGAATCATAGGCAGAGAATATTGGATTCAGGTTAAAACTTCCTGGCCCTGCATTGTATTCGTCATAAAGGGAAGTTCCAGCGGCAATGCCGATTGTGTCCTTTTGCCCATTGCCATCAGGATCTTGTTCAACAAACGCCTTCGCTACACTCTCCAATTCTTTCATTGTGGATGGAGGGGCCAATCCCAATCTGTCCAGCCAATCTTTCCGTATCCACATCATGCTAAAATCTTCAGGATTAGCTGAAGGTAAAGCAAGCATTTTTCCGTTTATCATAACGTCTTCCTTTAATCCCGCGTTAGTGCCTTCAATAATGCGTTTCATGACCGGTGAGGCGTACTCCTCATAAGCTTTTGTCAGATCCTCCAGTTCATCCGCCTCAACCATTTGATTAAATTGATAGGGAGAAACCACCATTGCATCAGGAAGCACATTGCTGGAAATCGCCAAGTCAATTCTTTGATCCATATTCTCATGTGTAGCAAACCAGTCGATATGGATATTCACATTCAACTTGGCTTTAATTGTCTTAATCCACGGATTATTAGCGGGGGTTTCTCCTGTATATGACTTGTAGTTGGGATCAACTCCCATTACGATATTCAGCGTAGTCGGTACTTCGTATTTCTCGAACGCTGGATCCTCCCCCCTTTCCTTGATGATATCGGTTTTGTTCTGACTGCAAGCGGATACAGATAATATTAGCGATATGAGTAACAGAATCATTAAACTTCTTTTCAGCATGCGGTCCTCCTTAAACACAACGATTTATTGGGGAATACGTTTACGAACCCGATATTCACTCGGAAGTAGTCCGGTTAAATCGCGAAAGGTGCGGCTGAAATATTTTTCATCCGTATATCCAGTATGCTCGGCAATCCATTGAATCGTATTGTTCGTATGCACCAGATACTGCTTCGCCTTTTCCATCCGTAATTCACGAACGTAATCCTTGAAAGTACGTCCAATGATATCTTTAAAGCACTGACTAAAATAACTCCGGCTCATATTCATTTCTTTCGCCACCTCGGCAGAGGTCAACGGTTGATCCAATCTCATCCGCACCTTTTTCTCCGCTTTCAGCACACAGTTGACAATCTCCGGGGAGTAATTAGTTTGAAGCGCTGTGTACCGAATCATTGTGCGGGTATCCTCCAGCCATCGCTCAATCTGAAACCAGGAATGAAGTGTCTCATCAAGCTTGATCTTTCCAAACACCGTTCCGGCAAAAGCTCTGTTCCATTCGTTAACAAAAGAATATAATAAACCGATCAGTCGCGTTTGCGGTATACGAAGCATCTTTAATTGTATTAATAGCCGCTGGAACAATACATCATCGTAAAGCCACTCCCCAGACAACAACAGTTCCTTCGGCTCTTCCAGTTGATCTCCTACTCCGCGATTCTGTTCATACAGATCGTCATAATTCTTATTAATGCACACCGACAGAATCGTGTTGTCGGGATTATATTCATAGAATAACTCTCTTTCCGTAAAGCTTCTAACCCATCGCTGAACTTGAGTCAATGTGAATTGTTGCAGATCCGACAATTGAATTAGCACAACGTTCTGCAACAAACGGATACGTTTTGATAGTTCATCAAATAGATCGCGCTCATTTCCATTTAAAGCAAGCACTAACCAGTTGTTTCGATCCACTTCAACCACCTTGATATCAGGGATATATTTCAATTCCTCGGCCCAGTCTTTTAAATCCTTGTGATCAAGAACCACGACGGAATATCCTTGCTCCAATGCCCCATCTTGGTGGACTATTCCTTGACGTGCTTGCCCTTGTATTCTGTCGGCAATTCTTCCGAGCATGTCTTCAAGCTGCTCCTTCTCTAAATCTAGATCGACCTTGGAAATATAATCTATAGCCCCAAGCCGAAGCGCCTCTTGCACATATTCAAAATCCTGATGCACCGTAAGAACGACAACGTGAAGTTCTGAATAACGTTTGCGTAAAACCCGCATTAACTCAATGCCCGACATGACTGGCATGCCTAAGTCAGTCAATACTAAATCAACAGAATGAGACTCTAAAAACTGGAGGGCCTTTTCCCCATTGCTCGCCTCACCAACAACCTTCATATCAAATTCCTGCCATGGCATCATTGAAATTAGTCCTTTACGGACCAATTTGTCATCATCCACAACAAGTACCTTAATCATGTTTATACTCTCTCCTCTTCTAGCGGTAGCGTTAGGAAAATACTAGTTCCTTTGCCTGGTTCGCTTTCAATCTCCAGCTTGGCCAGCTGACCATAACGGGATTCAATCGTCCGTTTAACGTAATTCATTCCGATTCCCATCCCTGACTTCTGTTGCTCTGATGTCTTGTTGGTCAACAGTTTTTGAATATGTTCATCGGACATTCCCACTCCATTGTCATGTACGGCAATCTCTATACCTTGGTTCAGCCTGACAATAACCAGGATGTATCCTTCATCGTCAAGCCCATGGTACAGGGAATTCTCAACGAGCGGTTGAAGGATAAACCGGGGTACCTCTTTTTTTAGCAAGACTTCGTCAACCTGGATACGGACATCGAATTGAAAATCATATCGAATTTGCTGCAGCGTCAAATACTGCTTAATAGCATTAATCTCTTCCTCGATGGTAGAAGGACGGCCTAATTTCCCCAGATTATAATATAATAATTTATTCAAAGCCTGGATGAGGCGGTCAATTTCATGCTGACCGTTCATAACCGCCAGCCAGTGTGCGGTATCTAAGGTATTCATCAAAAAATGGGGGTTGATTTGGTAGAGCAGCTTTTCCACTTCCAGATCAACGCGTTGCTTTTCTTTTTCCTTAACTTCGCCGAACAATTCCCAAATGTTTTTCTTCATATTTTGAAATTGTCGCAGTAAACTGTCGAATTCCGGGATCTTCGTTGACTTAAGAGTCAATTGATGCTCGGCGTGCGTCATCATCTTGATTTCGTTATGGAACAAATTAAGCGGCCTGTAGACCATTTTCCACAAGACCCAGGCCATGATTAATGCCACGCTAAGGAACACTAAAGAGAATAGAGAAATTTGAAGGAACCACCTGTTCTTTTCCCGGTTGAAATCCGCTTCCGCAAAAACTGAAATTGCGCTCCAACCTTGCTTACTCTTTTGTTGGAACCAGTAATAATCGTTGCTATGGCCGGAATTTTTTCCTTTGTCAGATTCAGGGAAAAATGTTCCACTCTTGAACAGACGTGGAACTTCACTGTATATGATCCTCCCCTCTGCATCCAGAAGAATCAAGCGTGAAGAGTTGTTTTGTGCCTCCTCATTATCAAGCATGTTTTTCAATAATTGAAATCCCGATTCAATATAGACATACACATCATCCCGTCCGGGAAAATTCACTTTTCTAAGTACAGACAATACGTATTCATTATCAAGCCGGTTAAAACTTTCGTGCGGCCCGTAGTAAGTAATGCCATAAGATTGGGCAAAAAGAGGCAGTTTGTTGGGAGAAAAACTATACTTTACTGGGAAATTGGTGAAATGATAGGTTTGATCTTTATCAAAATAGTACATTGCAAGGCCGATCTCCGGATTAGTGAAGGTGATCAAATTCAATTTACTTTTGAACTGATGCTGCAATTTCATCCGACGAAACGGTTCCTCCGTTCGCATTAGCTCATCCAGTTCTTTCAGGATGGTGCCTTCGTAAGCAAACTGTTGCGAGATGTGATTAAGGCTACTGAGCGAGTTATCCAAGGATAAGGTCACTTGCTTAAGATTACTTTGGATACCTGTTTCAAGTTTATTTGTTAGAATCGAATTGATCGTATAATATGAGATCAAGCTGATAAAAACAAACGGAATCAACGAACTTATTAAATAAATGAAAAAAATCCTTTTCTTCAAAGTCATCTCAGGAACACCTTGTTTTCTATAGAATCGTAGTCAAGAGATATCAGCGTTTTCAATTCCCTTAGTAGATTGGTATAAAAGCTCTATCACTGAGAAATATACTATCTATGTAAAAGTAACTTATATCTCTGCAATAGATTTAGTGTATTATGACAGACTGGAAACGATACCTTTCCAGATTGTAACATACTAACTATAAGGAGTTGAACTAAGTCAATTAATATTTAGTTATAACTTTCAATTCAACACTTTTGAAAATTAAGGACCTAGATAAGATATTTACTGACCCTATTGTATTGCTCGTAGACCTTCTTTATCAGTGTCTTATCATCAAGATCTCGATCGAATTCTTTGTGTTTTAGAGGAGCGTGATACCCATTTCTTGCGACCACAAAACCTTGCAATGATGAGTAATTAGACATTCATTTCGAATTTTTCAATCTTTTCATACCACTCTTTTTCATGTCCTGCATCCAGACCTACTAGCACTTTTTAGCATTTCTTTCTTCTACTTCAACCGCTCGATTTACCTATTTTGTCGACATATTTCCTCTTAGTCCTCGCTGATCCCCAAGTCCAAACTCTCCAAGTTCCTGATATTCTTAATCCAAGCCTTCAATTGAAGTCTGTTCGTTATTCCAAAACTACTCTATATTTTTGTGATAGATCTTCAACAACTTGAAGATGTATTTCCTTCACCTTTATCTGACATATCACTATAAATCTTTAATAGTTTTCTTTTCAGATGTTCTATTATAGATTCGATTAGGAATCAGAAAAATCAAATTTCCGGTTGATTATTCTACCAATTAAACTAACATACTTATTGAAATTGATATTAACTAAAGAAAGTAAGTTAATCAAATAAGAAAAATTTTCCGAATTATCTATATCTTTAACAAGTCCATCTACTGATCCTTCTAACTCTTCAATGGACCTCCGTCAAGAAAGTGGACACTAAAAAATAAAACTAAGCGAACTTTCGCTTGAATTTGGCTGCAAACTGAACCGGGGAGACGTACCCCAGAGCCCCGTGGATTCGTTTGCGGTTATAAAAAAATTCAATGTACTGGTAGATGGCGTCGTAGGCCTGTTTCTTTGTCTTAAATCGAGTGCAGTAAATGAACTCTTTCTTCAATAGGCTGTGGAACGATTCAATACAGGCATTGTCGTAGCAGTTGCCTTTCCGGCTCATGCTTGCTTTCATTTTGTACTTGACCAGGCGTTTACGGTAATCTTCGGAAGCATACTGGGAGCCCCGATCTGAGTGGTGAATAAGGTCTTTCTTCGGGCACTTCGCCTTATAGGCATCGTCCAAGGCGCCTAGAACGAGGTCGGTAGTCATCCGGTCGTCCAGCCGCCAGCCTACGATTTCACGCGTACACAGGTCAAGTACACTGGCGAGATACATCCGGCCTTCCCGGCAGGGAATGTAGGTAATGTCCGCAACCCAAGCCTGGTTTGGTTTTTGGGTGGAAAATTGCTGGTTCAGTAAATTAGGTGCAATGGGCAAATCGTGGTTGGAGTCGGTCGTATTCACACGAAATTTCTTGGCTACACAAGAGCGGAAACCCAGCTCTCTCATGTATTTTCCTACAGTGCGCTCGCTCACCTTGTGCCCTTCACGCTGCAGGAGAATGGTGATTTTAGGACTGCCATAGCGGCCCTGGGTATCGTGAAAATAATAGGTAATCCGCCGGAACAGCAACGCTTTCCGGGTTGCTTGTGGGCTTGGCATGGCGGTTCTCCACTTGTAATAACCGCTCCTGGATACCCCGAGGCCGCTGCACATCTTCTCCACCGAATACCGGGAGCGATGATCTTCGATAAACTGAAATCTCAGTTCTTTGGATTGCTGAAGATGTGCACTGCTTTTTTTAAGATTTCCATTTCCTCAGCCAGATCAGCCAGTTGCCGATCTTTCTCTTACAGCTGGCGCTCGAGCTCTCTGACTTTTTCTGGACTGGACACAGACTCACTGTGGAACTGCCGGTATTTGCCCAACCATTGATGTAGGGTTTTTGCAGGGATATCCAGCTCCAGGGCCAGTTCCGCCACCGTTTTGGTCTGCTCCTGGATATACTTTACCGTCTGCTTTTTAAACTCGTCGTTGTAGCTTTTTCGCGTTCCACTCATGTGGACACCTCCTCGTTAATCTCATTATCCCTAGTCTCTTAACGGGTGTCCACTTTTAAGACTAACAGCATATTTGCCTTGGTTAAACAACGTGACAGCATTTTGCTCCTGGGCAATATTTTTGGATAAAATACCATCTTTATAATATTTGGTGGAACGGTCAAATGCTTGATCAAACGTTTTGGCATCCCAAGCACCGACAACTTTCTTGTCGCTATTAGAGTAGTAGAACATAGGGACGGAAGTATCGATATCGTTTTGTGCTGTATTTGCGGTATCCGCTCTGCGTCCATCTATAATAAATGGTTTGATGTCCCTTTCCTTCTCTTTGACGGTGTACAGAAATTTTTCTACATCTGCTACTGTTTTCAGTTCGGGCATTCCATACTTCTCACGCAAATCCTTTCGGATTACGAACCCGTAAAGTGTTCCTTGGGTTGTCCCAAGCGGAATTCCCATAGTTTTTCCGCCGAATTTGTTGGCTTCCCACATTTGGTCAGGAATAGACTCCTTCAATTCTTTGCGCGCCGCTACCATATCATCCAGTGGAATAATCGAGCCACTGGCGATCATTTGGGACATGGACAGCCACGGAGCATCCAGATACATATCGAATTCTTCACCGGCGGACATTTTCACGGATACCTAATTTCCGTAGTCGGACCAGGGCAGGAAATTAATATTCAGCGAAGCCCCGACATTGTCGGCTTTCAGCTTCTCATTGACGGCCTTGAGTACATCGTCGAAGCCGGTTGGTTTATCGCCAGGGAAAAAGGCTTTGAGCGCCACAACTTCTTTGGGCGTCTCTGCCGCAGTGGTTGGTTCGGCAGTCTGCGGAGCGTTTGTTGCTTCGGACGCAGCCCCGTTGTTTCCGTTATTGCCGCCACAGCCGGCAAGCAGCATGGAAAGTGACAGGGTCGCAACCAGGGTGGTACTTAGAAATTTTCTTTTCATTTTTATAACCCTCCCTAAATGTGTAATGCTTATATGCGATAACCGGAAATTCCGGTTAATGCCGTGATCAGGTCAGCCTTTGACAGCACCGACGGTAAGGCCTTTGACGAAATACTTTTGCAAAAACGGATACAGCAGAACGATCGGCCCGATCGTCAGGACAGTTGTAGCCATACGCACTCCGTAGGTCGGAGCCTGGGTGGCAATCGCTGCGGAAGCCGGAATCAGATTCTTCGCCGCTTCCATGTTGGAGACCATCCGGCGCAGGATCAATTGCAGCGGGAACAGTTTCTCGTTGTCCACGAACATCAGGCCCATAAACCAGTCGTTCCAATAATACAGGGCATAGAACAATCCTACGGAAGCCAGAATCGGCTTGGAGATCGGCAGAATAATCTGGAAGAACACTCTCATCTCATTGGCACCGTCAATCCGTGCCGCTTCCTCCAGCTCCTCCGGCACGGTCCGGAAGAAGCTGACCAGAAGAAATACCAGGAAAGGCTGGCAGAGCAGCGGAAGAATAAGCGCCCAGATGGTATTCTGCAGGTGCAGCCATTGGCTGACCACAATATAGAAAGGAATAATCCCTCCTGAGAAAAGCATCGGCAGGTAGCAAAAGAGCAAAAACGGCGTCTGCAGCACATTCCGTTTATTGGCCAGTGAATAGGCGAGCATGGCTGATATACAAAGTGCGGTCAGTGTGCCGAGGGCCGTAACGATTAGTGTAACACCATAACCCTGGTACAGGGCATCGGAATGCAGCAGCGCCTGATAGGCGGCAACCGAGAATTTTTTGGGAAAGAGCGAATAACCGTTTACAATCAATTCACCTTCATCGGTGAAGGATCCGATTACCATCAGTAGAAAGGGAAAGATACAGAACAGGGTGAAGAGAACTAGAATAATATAGGCAGCAGCAGTAAAAAAGCGGTCAGACAACGGCTGTTTCATCATTTCCTCCTAGAACAAAGCAGATTCTTTGGACATTTTGCGGGTAACCGCATTGCGATAATTACAAAGATCAGACCCATAACTGACTGGAACAAGCCTACCGCAGAGGACATTCCGAAATCATGGAGCTGCCTCATCGAGCGGAATACGAAGGTATCGATTACATCGGTGGTAGGGTACAGCAGAGAATTATCCCCGATAATAGCATAAATCATGGCAAAGTCTCCGTTGAATATTTTGCCGACTGCAAGCAGGGTCATGATGGAGATCGTCGGTACCAGCAGAGGCAGCGTGATTTTCATCATAATCTGCAGCTTCGAGGCGCCGTCAATCCGGGCTGCTTCATACAGATCCTCGGAAATTCCGGTGATCGCCGCCAAAAAGATAATGGAAAGGTAGCCTGCTCCCTGCCAGACCCGGATAACCGTCAGAATCCATGGCCACAGCACCGACTCAAACATCCAGTTGACCGGCTCAAAGCCCAGATTCTGCAGCCAGGCGTTTACCGGAGGCGATTCACCGCCGAGAAACGACTGGACAAGCATGCCAATCACAATCCAGGACATGAAATAAGGAAGAAAGATCAGCGATTGCGATATTCTTTTGAAATACTTGTTGCGGATCTCATTGAACATCAGGGCTATCAGAACAGCTGCAAGCGTTGTAAACAGGATAAACAGCACATTAAGCAGCACCGTGTTGCGCAGGATCACCCAAAAATCATCTGATGTGAAAAAATAATTAAAGTTACGGAAGCCTGCCCAGTTACTCCCTGTGATTCCCTTGGAGAAGTCGTAATCCTTAAAAGCAATCATAATTCCGTAAATTGGAAAATAACTGAATACAAGAAAGAACAGTAACCCTGGCACCGCCATCCAGTATAAAAAAGGATTTCGCGCTATCTGCCGCAGCTTGTAGCTCATCCCCCGACCTCGTACATGTTGCATTCCCAAAAGACCTCCTAATTTCGTTGTAATGAGTCATGTCTACTTCTTCTTGTCTGAGCTAACCTTAACAAGACCTTATAAACCCCGCAATTGCGGGATTTAACAGGAATTACTATTTGCATGAATCTCCCGTTTCCCGAAAGCATCAGAACTTCAGAAAGCATCAAAGATTGACGTAGCCGCCCTGAAGGCATGCAGAACAGAAGGCTTTGGCACAGCCTTTTCAAGATCGTTCTCCACTAAGGGGTCACACCATGATTAGCGGTTGCCGCTCCAGCAAAGGTCCGCTTGATCCTTCGGCATGGAGAACGGTTCGGCTCTACTACATTTCATAATTATTTTAATTTTCATTTTCCACTCCTCCGACTCACTGCCTCTCCCGCTGCTTTCCCCAACGTTTCCTATCGCTTCTCAACTTTCCTTCTCCCTGCCCTAACGGGCGAATTAAGCACGAGCTTATGCGGCCTGTGCAGCGAATGCTGATTCCTAAGCCACCTCATTATTCAATTCACACTATATCGGGGGAAGCCCCCGGTGAATTCAAGCGCATTTATGTCCTTCATTTTCTCCTTTGGCCCGCTTCTGGCGAAATCAAGTACATTTATGCCCTTCATTTTCTCCTTTGTCCCGCTTCTGGCGAATTCAAGCGCATTTATGTCCTTCATTTTCTCCTTTGGCTGGCTTCTGGCGAAATCAAATACATTTATGTCCTTCATTTTCTCCTTTGGCCCGCTTCTGGCGAATTCAAGCGCATTTATGCCCTTCATTTTCTCCTTCGTCCCTCTTCTGGCGAAATCAAGTACATTTATGTCCTTCATTTTCTCCTTTGGCCCGCTTCTGGCGAAATCAGTGGATTTAACCTTTTAATGACTGAGCTTCCGACTTCCGGGGGATTCTGCAGGACACAATGGACGAAAATCATAATTTCCTAAACAACAAAAAAAGGGATCTCAGCAGTCCTGAAACGGCTGTTGAGATCCCCTGCGAGAGCTATATTAGATTAGGCGAATGTAATATGGACCGTGTGAATTTCATAAGGCTTAAAATCGAGGCGGAAGGCCGGACCGGCCACCGCTTCCGCCTCCAGCGGACGCTCCATCAGATCGCAGGCCTGCCATGAGGCGACGGAGTAATCACTGCTGAGCTCCACGGAGCAGCGTGTTCCCGTATATTCATGGAAACGGACGATCCAGCCGCTGCCATCCTCGGCCTGCTTGACGGCATCAATGGCGATGTTTGGAGCATCGGTGGTGATCAGGGATTTGCCGCTTCCGGCAGTATAAGCCCCTTCAGCAGCAAGCAGTGGATTGTTCAGCGCCCATGCCTCCGGCACCGTGCGCGCTGTGGACCAGTCCCCTGTATGCGGAAGCAAAGCATAAGTGAAGCGGTGTTCCCCCTGATCAGCCAGCGGGTCCGGATTGGTTGCCGATTTGATCAGCGACAGTCTCATGGTGTGATCCTTGATATCATAACCGTATTTGCAGTCGTTCAGAAGGCTTACGCCGTATCCCCGTTCCGACAGATCGGCCCACTGATGGCCGACACTCTCGAACCGCGCATATTCCCAGCTTGTATTCCAGTGGGTCGGCCGCTTCACATTCCCGAACTGAATATCATAGGTTGCTTCTGTTGACCGTACAGCGACAGGGAAAGCTGCCTTCAACAGCTGGTGCTGTTCATGCCAGTCGACCAGAGTATCGAAGTCGATTCGCGCACTTCCGGCATATACCTTTACCTTCTGGATAATGGAAGAATCCATGTACGTCCAGACAAATTCCAGCACAGCCTGCAGCGGACCGCATTCTACGAGTTCTACGGAGCTCAGATCGCTGACCGCCCGCATTTTCTCCTGATAATACAAATCGATATCCCAGGCATCGAACATCTTCGGCTTATCCTCGAATACCTGCAGCTGATTACCGCATTCGCCTGGTGCCAGCACCTCGCGTTCTTCCCTGCGGTCAAAGATCCGGCTCAGCTGTCCGGCCGCGTTCCATTCCAGAATATACAATGGAGTAGTGAGCCGTGAATCCTCCCAGGTAAACGGAACATCTGGTGCAGGATTGCCCGTAGAGGCAGCGGCAGCAGCTCTGATCACCAGGCTGCCCATCGCCGGAACATCCGCCACCTCAACCAGCCACTGTCCGCCGGAGCGCTGGGCTGAAAGCGGGTTGCCTCCGGCATCCGTCCAGACGGCGTTCTCCCCGCTGTAAGGCACGGCTGCCAGCCGGACGCCGTCAAAGAACGCGCTGTTGAACAGCGTATATTCCTGCTGAAGCGCCGAATCCGCCGGTGCAGCCGTACCTGCTGTCTCAGGCAGCTTCACAAGCCCGGCAGCGGCAGCGTCGAGAACAGCCCGGCCAAGGTTCTCCGCCTCCGCATATTCCAGCCGTGAATCCTGATAGACCTCATGGATCGAAGAACCAGGTATAATATCATGGAACTGGTTGCGCAGAATAGTCTGCCAGCCCTCCAGCAGCTGGTCCGCAGGATATTGTGCGAATCCGCCTGTCTCGGCGGCCAGCAGCACCTGCAGCCATTCCGCTTCCCGGTACAGCAGCTCCAGCTTGCGGTTCATCCGCTTGTTATGTGCCTGGCTGGTGTAAGTCCCCCGGTGATACTCCAGATACAGTTCCCCATCCCATGTATGAACATATTGATCCGTGCCTTCAATCGTTTCATGGAGACGCTCGAAGTATTCATCCGCCCGGCCCGGCTTCACCTGGGGAATGCCAGGCATCGTATCGAGCCGCCGCCGCAGCTCCAGCATCTCCCGGTTGACGCCGCCGCCGCCGTCGCCGTAACCGTAAGCGAGCAGTAGCTCGCGATTCAGGTTCTTATCCCGGTAATTGTCCCAGATTCCCTGCACGGAATAAGGCTCAAGAACGCCGTTATACGTATAGTACCACTCGCTGGAATTCGGGTTCACCGGTGTGGTAATGAAATGGGTCAGCACCTCGCTGCCGTCGATTCCTCTCCATTGGAAGGTGTCATGCGGCATGCGGTTGTACTGGCTCCAGCTGATCTTCGTGGTCATAAAGGTGTCGATTCCCGACTTGCGCAGAATCTGCGGCAGTGCCCAGCTGTAGCCGAACACATCCGGCAGCCATAAATACTTGCAGTCTACCCCGAATTCCTCACGGAAAAATTTCGTGCCGTAGAGAATCTGGCGGACCAGCGATTCCCCGCTGGTCAGATTGCAGTCAGCCTCCAGCCACATTGCGCCTCCGGCCTCCCAGCGGCCTTCTTCCACCCGCTGCTTAATCTCGGCGTAGATCTCCGGGTAGTCCTGCTTGAGATAGGCATAGAGCTGCGGCTGGGTCTGCAGAAAGACGTATTCCGGAAACTGCTCCATTAACCGGAGCACGGTGGAGAATGAACGGGCCGCCTTTTCCCTGGTATGGGTAAGCCGCCACAGCCAGGCAACGTCAATATGCGTGTGGCCGATGGCCGTTACAGTAACCGGATGCTTCTGCTCCAGCCGGGTTATAGCTTCCAGCAGGCACTGCTCGGCCGCCTGGACTGAAGCATAGAATTCCCCGCTGCCGGGTTTGGACCAGTCAAGTTTATTGAACGAACGGTTCAGCGCCATCAGCAGTTCATGCTTCTCTGCCTGGTTGTCCGCGAGCTGCTTGTAGGTATCCAGCGCCGCCCGGCCCGTATAATACAGGTTGTCGGCCGCTTCATCCAGATAGGCAAGCTCCGACCGCTTGATCCGGTGCTCCTGGGGAGTCTGCTGGCCGTCGCCGTTCAGGCCTGACCATAATCTGAAGGTGAAGTCCAGCTCTCTGCCGGCGGCGTCCGCCTCCAGGAATACCTCCTGATGGTTGGAATCCACCCCTTGATAAGGCTTGCCGTCCAGAAACAGCAGTGACTCGAAGCCGCTGGCGTTGCCTCCGCCAGTCCGTCCGAAGTCGAACAAGCCTACTACCCGTTTGCCCTGCCATGCCGCAGGCACCAGCACTTTTCGCTGCAGCCACAGGTATACGTCACTGCCCGTCCAGTCATCTCCTTGATGCAGCTTCTTGTCATCCGCAATCACAGCCGGATAGACCCCATTGTTCCCGTCCATATCGTCAGCCACCGACCATTCATTGAGCGGCAGAATCTCGCGGTACCGGTAAGTCTCCAGCTCCTCCAATCTTAAGGCAAGCTTCTCTTCCGTCCAGAACATCTTCATTCTCAATCTCCTCCTCATATATAACACGTGTTATTAGGCGAGGGCAACGGTCCCGTCCCATTAAGAGCGGTGCCGCGGCCCCGCAACTACAAGCTGAGCGAAAGCAAGGTTTCATTTGAAACCTTGCCCTTATGCGCTCTCCCCTGCCCTTAGCACAGCCGGCAGCCAAATCTTGTCTGCCTGTACCTCTTCCTTCTGCCCGTTCATCTGCCTCAGGACGCAGCGGACGGCTTCTTCCCCCATGCTGACATAGGGGATTTCTACACAGCTAAGGGAAGGCAGGCTGAGACGATGGCCTTGAATCGTATTGTCTGCAGCCATAATCCGCAGATCTTCGCCGATACGCAGGCCAAGCCTGTGAGCCGCCCGGTACAGATCCGGGACGGCGCTTGACCAGTTGACCAGCAGCGGCGGCAGAGACTGTCCGGTTTGCGTCAGTCTCTGCAGGCAATCCGTCCATTCTTCCCCCCGCTCATCCACCCGCACCACCGATGGCTTCATTCCATGTGCACTGCACCAGCCGGTATAGGCATCGCGGCGGTTTCGCTCCGCCCAGTTATCCGCACTGCCTCTGTGGTACACCTCGGCATAGACCGGACACTGCTGCGGAGTCCCTTCACGCAGCAGATAATTCAGCGCCGTCTCCACACTGCCGGAATAATCGGCCAGCACGGAATATACACCGGGTACCTCCGCATACCCTTCCACAGAAACATAGGGGATTCCGGCTGCGCCTATCTTCGCAGCCCATTCCTCATCACCATAGCTGGTGTGATCAAGCGTCACAATCCCGTCGATCTTCCGCTGGTGATAGAGCTCCAGAAGCTCCGCGCGGCCCTCGCTGTTCCCTCTGTGGCGCGGAGAGCACAGCAGGATGTGATATCCGCTGCTCTCGCATTCCCGCTGCATTCCCTCCAGCAGACGGGTAAACAACGGATGGCGGGTGTCTCCGAAAGCCGCCAGACTCATGCTTCTCCCGGTCTTCATGCTGCGTGCTCCGGCATCCACATGGTAATTCAGCTCACGGATGGCCTCCAGTACAGCCTCGCGTGTCTCCGGCCCAACCCCGATTCCGGGAGTATCATTCAGCACAGCGGAAACCACACTGCGGGATACCCCCGCCCGCTTGGCTACGTCAAAGCTGGTCACTCTTTTTTTTCCCATGTCAGCACCTCAACGACAGTATAACACGTGTTATGAATACGTGTACAACATTTTTTCGGAAATTTCGCTGCACCAGGCAGAGACGGCTGCGCCGTCCATAGATGGATGACGCAGCCGTCTCTGTGTTAAAGATATGGATAATTTATTGTGTGAAGCACAGAAATTTTTGGCTTTTGATAAATACATTGCCGTCAGCGTTTTACCAATACGGCCGCCAATCCTTGAGCAACCGGACAAGCGCCTCCAGATAGAAATAATCGCCCCACAGATTGCATTCATCGATACCCCAGCCCCGCGGCTTGTTGTATACAGCATGCTTCAGAATTCCGTTCGATTCCGGGTGGTCTTCCGTCGTGTACTTCAAAGACAGGGATTCCATCATGGCCAATGCCGCAGCCTCATAACGCTCTCTGTCCGGATCTTCCGGAGACAGCTGCTTGACCAGTTCCAGCAGACCGCAGACCGCGATGGCCGAAGCCGAGCTGTCCTTCTCCTGACCGGATTCTTCAGTGAAGATCAGATCCCAGTATACGATGCCGTCCCCGGGAAGCCGTGACAGGAAATAATCGCTCAATACTTTGGACACTTCGATGAACGAAGCCTCCTTGGTATAAAGGTAGCTCAGCAAAAATCCGTACATCCCCCAGGCCTGTCCTCTGGCCCAGCAGGAATCGTCGGAGTATCCCTGATGGGTATTTCCGTATTTTGGTCCTCCGGTCAGCACATCCATATAATAGGTATGATAGCTGGTGTGATCCGGCCGGACCAGATAAGCGGCCGACTGCTTGGCGTGGCTGCGGGCCATATCCGCATACCGGGCATCGCCCGTCACCTCGGTTGCCCAGTAGAGCAGCGGCAAATTCATCAGGCAATCCATGATCATCCGTCCGCATTCCTCCGGATCATTCAAATCTCCCCAGGCCTGGATAATGCCCGCTTTGGGGAAATAGCGCTCAGTCAGCAGGTCGGCAGCCTGAAGCGCCATCGCTTTTGCTTCTTCACTGCCTGTGAGCCGGTAAGCAGCTACAGCCGACAGGCTGTACAGAAACCCAAGATCATGGGTGTTCGTTTCAATCTGTTCCTCCACCCGCCGCTTGAAGCTTGCAAGCTGCGCCTCGGCAGCATTCCGGTACTTCTCATCTTCTGTCAGCTCATAGGCCAGCCAGAGCATACCGGTCCAGAATCCCGGAGTCCAGTCTACATTGCCGGTACCTTCATAGATCAGACCTCTGCTGGCCGCCGCCGGAAACTGGCCGTCCAGCATAATCAAGCTGCGGTCCATCCGCTCCAGCACGAACTCAGCCGCCCGTTTGAAGTGTTCCTGATTCATCTTGTAACCTCCATTCATGCTTTAATCCAGGATCAGAGACGGATAGATCCAGGCATAGGATAAATAATAGCCGCTGCCGGAGTTGCGGTTTCCCACGACCGGGCGGTACGGTGCGGCGAAGCGTTCATATTCCGCATCCTGATAGATGACCGCCATCGCATCATACAGTTCTACCGGCCAAGTATCTACAGCGAGCTCAGGGAAATTCTGATCAGGTGTGAAAGGCCATTCCTCCACACGGCCGTCCACATAGCGGAACAGGGCGTCCAGCGCCAGCTTGATGCTCTTACCATCAGATGAAGTATAGTGGAACAGATCCTCACCGATTGCTTCCTGCACCAGATAAGCGGCAGCCGTCAGAGGGGCGAGGGCAAAATAGTGATACCACATTCCGTTCTGCCCTCTTTCCGCTTCTTCCGGAATAAATCCCTCTGCGGAGATAGAATTTCCGATGTGTGTCTTCAGCTCCGCTGTGATCCGCTTAAGGTTCGCGTTGTCGTCTGCAAAATGATAAAACGCCGCCTGCGCATAAAGACTCCAGTTCCACCAGTTGTTCCGGCCCGGAATGCCCGCCCAGGCCGGCAGGCAGATGTCTGTTATCCAGCGGGTAAACCGCTCTCTCGCTTTCTGCTCCCACCCCGGGTAATCCTTGATCCATATCGCTGCCCGGATCAGGCCAACCCCCAGATAAGCGGACACCAGCGGACCGTCATTCTCGGTAAATTCCTGATTGATTGCGGCCCAGCCGTCGATCATTTCCACCGCCTTCTCGGCATAAGCCGTTTTGCCGGTATAGCGATAGGCCAGGGCGGCGGCATACGCCGCCTGCGCATCCGGTTCCATTAACCGCTTGGCCTCCAGATGGCCTTCGGCATCCATATAGAACCCGGGAATTCTCCAGGTTGCAACCGCATGGCAGGATACCGTCAAGCCATGCCCGGCATCCTGCAGAAGAAGCTCCAGTGCTTCTGTCATATGTTTCATCTTCCTTTTCTGTGATTTGGCTGATCTGTCCCCGCAGCGGCAGAGTCTATTTTACGGTCCTTGCGGTAAGCCATGGGACTGATATTGAACGTCTTTTTGAATGCCTTTGAGAAGTAGGACAGATTACTGTATCCCGCTACCTGGGCAATCTCGCTGATAGGCTTGCTGCTGCCCCGCAGAAGCTGCTTGCTCAGCTCCATCTTCCGGGACAATATATATTCGGTAAGCGGCTCGCCTGTCTCTTTTTTGAACAATCTTGACAAATAAGCCGGGTTTAGGTGAACCAATTCCGCCAGTTCCATGCGCTCAATCCGCTCATCCAGATGATAATTGATATATTCCTTCACCTGATGGACAATAGAATCTTCATCCGTCTTCACGGAACGGCCGACCGCTCCAGTCACCTTGATCGCCCATTCCTCCATTTGGCGGATGGTTTTGGGGAACGATGCCGGTTCCAACACTCCAGCTTCGGCAAAGACCTCCTGCACGGATTTCCCCCGCTTATGAAGCACCAGATAGATGGACTGGAGCACACTGTGATAATACATCAGCAGCGCTTCCGCGTTGCCTCCTTCGAATTTCAAGGCGGCGAGCGATTGATGAATCCGCTCATGCAGCACTTTCTCATCGCCTTTCTCTATCAAAGCGGGCCAGGCGGATAAATCAACGGCGTGCAGCTGGTGCGTTTCTTCATTTTTCAGTTTGTACAGATGGACAGCATGGGATTTGGTAATGTTGTCATATTCCATTTTGAGCAGCGCTTCATAACTTGCTTTCATCCGTTCAATCGCTGTTTGTTCTCCTATATAACAGGAAATTCTGCAGTAGAAATGCCGACGGCAATATTGGATGAAGGCTTCACACCGCCCCGCAAGCTCATTCAGGTCTGCCACCTTCGCGGCGTCGCAATATAGAATGACAAGATTTGCGCCGATGCGGTCCTGAACCGTACAGCCCGGATCTCCCGCCAGAATGATCTCTTCTGCAACCTTGCGGATCGCGTATTCCATCAGTTCCTCATCGCGTTCCGTGAAGACCTGGGTCCACTGCTCCACGCTGATCAGAACGGGCAGCACTTCCATCCGGTCCGGATTGAACGGAACCATAAATTCCTGCAGCGCCTTGCGCAGCTGATCTGCCGATGCCGGCAGACGGGAACCCAGCACATCCTGCCAGAAACGTTCGAACAGCAGCGGTTTTTTGATCTCCCAGAAAGCCTGGGCCACCTCTTGGGCCGCCTTCAAATCCCGGTCCTCCGAAACCATGGCGATCAGTCTTTGGACAACTTCTTTCAATTCGGAGAAATTTACCGGCTTGAGCAGATAATCCTGCGTTCCCAGTTGGATCGCACGCTGCGCATACTGAAAATCCGCATGGCAGGTCAGGAAAAGGCTGGCGATATCGGGATCATGGCCACGGATCCATTCCAGCAGCTCGAAGCCGTTGCCCTCCGGCATTTCAATATCGCAGATGACGATGTCAATCGGAACCTGCCGGATGATCTCTTGCGCATCCTTGACATTGTAGGCTTCATAGACACCGGTAAAGCCCAGAGATGACCATGCCACTCCCGTCTTAAGACCTTCAACAGCATAAATTTCGTCATCCACAATCAGCAGATTAAGCATTGCGGAATTCACCTCCCTCATGTTCTCGGCTGCGGATCGGAATCCGGATGGTCACGCAGGCTCCATGCGGTTCCAGGTTAGACAGCATCAATCGTGCTTCTTCCTGGTACACCATTTTTAGACGGTTGAAGACATTCCAGATGCCGATGTGCTCATTTGTAAAAGAACGGTCCTCCATCACTGCGGAAAAATGTTCGACGAGCTCTGCAGGGAATGCCTTACCGTTGTCTGCAATTCTAATTTCACAATAATCCTGTTCTTGTTCTCTCCGTCCATACACTTGAACGTGAACCCGGAAAACATCCTTCCCGGTCGCAAATCCGTGATTCAGGGCATTCTCAACGAATGGCTGAATGGTAAGAGGCGGAATCTGAAATTCTTCCAGCGTTTCTTCGTAGGCGTATTCATATTCCAGATGTTTGGGGAAGCGCAGCTTCTGAATTTCCATATAGTGTCCGATGTTGTCCATCTCATCCCGGATCGAAATCAGCGGTTCTCTCAGCCGGGCAAAAAAGCGCAAATAATCAACCAAATGGGAAGACATCTTCTGAATAAGCTGAAATCTTTTGGTTACGGCTAAATTGTAAATAATATTAAGCGAATTAAACAAAAAATGCGGATTGATCTGCAGCTGCAGCTGCTTCAGTTCGGCTTTGTGCGAACGGATTTCTTCTTCGTACACATGTATCTTCAAATCCTGAATCTGCGAAGCCATATTGTTGAACGTGCCGCTGATCAAAGAAAATTCATGGGAAAGATCAGTCGACAGCCGGGTATCCAAATTCCCTTTGCTGATCAGCCGCATGCCCTTGATCAAATGATGGATGGGCTTGATCACCAGCTTCTGGAAGTAGATCAGAAGAATGAGCAGAATGGCTCCGGCGGCAAAAGGAATCGCAAAGCTAATCCGCTGAAACAGCGGAACCTGCTGAAGCATTACCTTCTCCGGGATCATCGCGGCGAGACCGAGATCCGAAAGACGCATCTGATGATGAACGAGCAGATACTTGTCTTTCCCCACCACGGTTTGATACAGTCCTGTCTTCTTTTGAATCGCTGCCGTCACTTCTTCCCATGCATCAGGCGGCGTAGAGGTAAGCCAGCCTCCCTTGCTGTCCAGCATAAAAGTTTTCATATGGCGCTCTTCCGATATCAGCTGAAGGGGGACCATCAGATCGTCGCTTTTAATCAAGGCTCCGACATAGGTATTTGTATCCGTCTCCACAATGCGCAGCAGAAACTGTTCATCCCCGATCCGGCAATGCCTCCAGCTGTTTTCGAATAAGCTTAGGCTTGAATCCTTCGCTCTGAAGGAGAACAGATTGCTCAAATAATTCTGTATTTGAACAGATTCTTCATAGGACTTTTGGGTGATCTGAGCTGCAATCAAATCCTCATTGAACGGAATGTAGACAAAATTCAAATAAAAGCTGCTATTATAAGAAAAATCCGCGTACATCTTGTTAATTACGGCTACACGTGTGAGTGTATATTCATCCTCATTATCCAAATTGTACACGAGGGAGCGGATATCCGGCTCCTGGTTGGCCAGCCTGTAGAGATAGCTGTTGTCATTATCCAGCGTCTGATCAATTTGATCACCGTATAGGGTCAGCAATGCGGAATTGTAATTTGCAACCTGTTCCCTGACGACCTGACTGGAGTAATAGTTGGTATACAGCAAAAAACAAACAAGCGGGAGGGTTATTATGCAAAATGCAAGAATCATTTTTATCCGTAAGGTCATAACCTGTCCCCCTCTTTTGCCGCAATTCCGGATTATTCCTGTATCCATTATAAACTAAACAGGGAAGAGCATGAGCCAATTCAGGCTCACGCTCCAGGCGGATTTATAAGCTTAGTTTACTGATTCGTCTTGGCCCATTCATCCAGTTGTTTTTGCTTCTCGGCAATAATCTTATCCAGGCCGGCATCCTTCAGCTTCTGGATGTACTGTGACATGTATTTATCCGGGTCGATTGCCCCTGTAAACAATGAAGCGTTGAACTCTGCCTTCACATTGGCACAAGCTGCGACTTCGTTCTTGACATTGGTTGGATCCCATACAAAGCCGAGTGCAGGTGATTTGGTCGAGCTGTCGTTAAAGGCTTTGAATTTCTCCCATTTCTGCGGATCTTCATTGTCCCACAGGTAAGTGTTCATTTGATTACCGAACATCCAGGCAGTACCAGGATTATATCCGCTGGTCTGGGCAGTCACGCCTTCAGGATAGCTGAGGATATTATCCGCACTCTTCACATAATGTGTTCCTTCAATACCGAAGTCGAGCAAATTGATCAGCTCTTTATCTGTATACAGCAGGTTCAGGAACATCATGGCCCGCTCTGGGTTAGCCGAGGTTCTGGAGATCGCCAGCATAGCGCCGGTTGCTTCGCCTGTAGTGGTCTGTGGCTTCAGGAAATCCTTTTGAACCAGCTCCATACCAAGAGTTGTACTCATTTCGGCATCTTTACCAGGTTTCGTCGGTGCTGCAAAGGCAAAGCCTTTACCCGCTTTCATCAGATTATACAGCTGGTCATCCTTGATGGTTGCGGCATCCTTGTTGACATAACCGGCAAGGTTCCATTTCCGCATCAGATTGATCGTATTCTTCACCTTATCGGTTTCCAGCAGGCTGACTACCTTCATGTCGCCTTTATCCGGGTCCAGTACGCCTAAAGTGTCGCTGAGGTTATCCAGGGAATATCCGCCAACCATACCGGTCAGATTCAGGGATCCGGCAGCAACGAGCGGAGTCACACCAGGCTCGCCCTCTTTGATTTTTTGGAAGACAGGAGTCAATTCATCCAGAGTGTTAATGGAGTCCAGATCAATTTGGTATTTATCAACCAGATCTTTTCTGAAGAGTATACCGGCGGATCCGGCAAATTCCTTCAGTGTGGGGACTGCAAAGCTGTGACCGTCAATCTGGCTGCCCTTCAGCCAGTCAGGGCCGAGAGTATCCTTGATTCCCTGACCGTATTGGTCCAGGAGATCATCCAGCTGCAGATACTGTCCCTTGGTTGAATTGGAGTTATAGGCCAGGTAAGAAGCGGTGAAGATTACATCGAATTTCTCATTGGAGGTGAACATGAGATTGGTTTTATCATTCCATGCACCCCAATCAATCGGTTTCAATTCGATCGTTGCATTAATCTTTTCTGTCAGATATTTATTCAGTTCATCCTGGACAAGGCCCAGGTCCTTAGCTGTAGAGGCTGGATAGTACATCACCAGTTTATAAGGATCCAATTGGGGAGCTTCAGTAGCTTGTGCAGTCTCCGTTGTAGGGGAAGCGCTTTCGGCAGGCTCCGCAGAGGTTCCCTCCTTATTATTATTCCCTGAACTGCCGCATGCGGTCAAGACAGTCGCCGTGATCATAATCAAGCTTAATAGCGTACCAACCTTCTTTTTCATAAAACTAACCTCCAGCTATAATTTTCATTAATTGTTGCTGACAGACCCCAATTTAATCGTTTACCGCTTCATGCCAATGACTCCCGAATCACCCCCCCTTTCATACTCCTCTGTTAATGAACGCCTCTTAACCCTTCACAGCACCGACTGTCAAGCCCTGTACCAGATAACGCTGGAAGAAAGGGTAGGCTAGTATAATCGGACCGATACCAATGATCGCCATCGCCATTCTCACTGTTTCAGTAGGAATGGTAGCGAGCAGGCTTGAGGTGTTTCCTGCATTCGATTGCATGGAGATAAACTGGATGTCCATCAGTGTCTTCTGCATCACATACTGCAGACTGTACAGTCTGGAATCCGAGATATAGATCAGGGAATTGAACCAGTCATTCCAGTAAGCAAGTGTGCTGAACAACCCGATGGTGGCCAGAACAGGTAGGGACAGCGGCATAATAATCTGCCACCAGATCCGGAATTCACCCGCGCCGTCGATGGTAGCCGATTCATTCAAGGCCGACGGGATGTTCTGGAAAAAGGTCCGCATAATCAGTACATTAAAGCCGTTCATCAGCAGCCCCGGCAGAATCAGCCCCAGAATGCTGTCTTTGACATCGAGGATGTTCGTGTAAACCATGTACCACGGCACAAGCCCGCCCCCGAAGAGGATGGTGAAAAAGACAAAGAATGAAAACCCGTTCCGCAGCGGGAAATCCCGGCGGGAAATCGGATAGGCATACAAAGAGGTTATCAGCAGCCCTACCACGGCTCCAATGAGCGTCACCGAAAGCGTTATGCCGTAGGCATGGAGAATATTGGCTTTGTCATGCCACAAAAAGGTATAAGCCGCAAAGCTGAATTTCTCAGGTAAGAAGGAGTATCCGGAAATAAAGATGGAATTCTCATCCGATAACGATACCGTCAGCACCAGAACGAGCGGCACTAGGATCAGAATAACCGCAATGATGAACATAATATGAAGCATTACCTGAGTCATCGAATTTCTTTTTTTGAAATGAGCAACCTGACTCCTTGCCGGAGTCAAATTTGTATCCTGCATAACGTTTCTCTCTCCCATCAGAACAAAGCATTTTCCTTGCTTATTTTCCGCACAATCAGATTCACTGTCAAAACAAGGATGAATCCAACCACAGATTGGAACAATCCGGCGGCCGACGACATTCCGATATCGCCCAGGTTCATAAGCGCGCGGTATACGTAGGTATCAATGACATTCGTTGTCTGCAGTATCGAGCCCGAGTTCATGGTCACCTGGTAGAACAACCCAAAGTCGGAAGAGAAAATCCGGCCGATCTGCATCAGCGTCATGACAATGATGACCGGTGCGATCAAAGGGAGGGTGATTTTGCTGAACTGATGCCACTTATTCGCGCCGTCAATGACGGCCGCTTCATAATATTCTTTGTCCAGGCCAATAATCGCTGCCAGATAGATGATGCTTAAGTACCCGACACTCTTCCATGTGTTGACAATAATCAGAATATACGGCCACACTTTAGGTTCGTTATACCAGCTCAGCGGCTCAATTCCAAGCCAGGGCAGGACCTTGTTATTCAGATAGCCGTAATCCGCACTGAGAAAGGCGAACACGAGATAGCCGATAATAACGGCGGAGAACAAATGCGGCAGCAGGATCACGCTTTGATAGAAACGGGCAGCCAGCTTGTTCTTAAGCTCGTTCATCAAGGCAGCCAGGCCCACCGCACCGATCAGGTTGATGACGATAAATGAAAAATTATACAAAATCGTATTTCTCGTGATTATGTAAGCATCGCTGGTACTGAACAAAAACTCAAAGTTTTTGAAGCCGATCCAATCGCTGCCCCATATCCCTTTGGCGTAGTTGATATTCTTGAAAGCAATCATTACCCCAAACATCGGCAGATAATTGTTCAAGAGCAGGTAGAGAATCCCCGGTACCATCATTAACAGCAGCACTTTGTATTTTTTGAAAAACTTTCGGACAGGCGTATGCGTCATCGTGGTTGATCACATCCTCTTTTTCTTATTGGTTATGTACTAATGATAGTCCATTGAAAGATGCGCCACACACCGCATTGGTGACCTGAATTTGTACTTTGGTGACATCTAAGTCGAAACGACTACGCCGTCCTATAAGGACGGGGTGTTTCAGCGAGAAATAGAAGGAATCGAAGCAAGCTGCAAATGACCAAAACAAAGAGCAGCCCTTCTCCAGTGACGGGAGAATGGTTGCTCTTTTGATCTTTTTGCGGTTTTGAAAATGAGAAGGGTCTGTCTCTAATCGTAGATAGACTACTTTTGGGATAGCCTCTTCCCCTCTAAGCGCAATCAGCGAAAATTACTTCGCGAGCCAGTCGTCAAGAATCAGGCGGGCTACCGCCGCCAGCGCACGGATAGTAATTTCATGCTCGTCGTACATATCTGCCTTGCTGATCTCGCTCCAGTGCGCATCCTGCGGGGTGATGCCGAAGTACCGCGCAATAATGGAGAGATCCAGAAGAGTAACCTGGGTTGCGCCGTCCACCATGGTAATAATCGCCTTGGAGAACTGCTGCAGCCCGCTGCTTAGTGCCGTCTTCGCCTGTGCCACCTGCGCTTCCGTTGCACTAGGCTGATTCACCACAGCCTGCGCTGCCGTAATCGCCGTCTGCAGCGCCGCCTTGGAGCCAGGCGTATATTGTCCCACCTTGCTGCCTTCCACGCTTCGGGCCAGCTGGCCGTTTGCAGTGCCGATCAGCGCGGTCAGCTCCGTTTTGTCGGCACCCGGAACTTGCGGTATCACTTGGCCTCTGAAGGTGTTCATTGCGCTCTGCAGGCTGCCGACAGCCCCGCCGACCGCGGCTGCATTTGCATTCGCGTCATCTGCTACTGCCTGGGCTGCATCAACCGCGGTCTGCAGTGCATCCGCTGCCGCTTGCGGATATTGCCCCGGCTGCATGCCGACGGTGCTTGCTGAGAGCAGTGCTTTCGCTTCCGCAATCAGATTGTTCAGCGCCGTCTTGTCGGCAAGCACAATCTGGCTGGTCACTGCCGCTGCGCCCGTGTCCAGTACCGTTGTCTGTCCTTCGGACACGATACTGAATTCGCTCAGGCTGACGGTTGTGCTGCTGGCCGAGGCGTCCGCCTTGACCTTGCCCGACAATTGAAACAGGCTGCCGTTTTCTGCCGCCGGAGCTTCCCCTGTGCGGACCAGCATAATCCGGATCTGTCCGGCCTCCGGCTTCACCGCCGTGCCCACCACCTGGAAGCCGCTGCGTGTAATCTGCAGCGCCCCCTCCTTGAGCAGGAGATGGCCGTTCGCATCCGTATCCGTCTCAAATTCCAGCACGGCCGGATCATAATTCACGACCAGATCGGCCGTATTGAATCCGGCTTCCGCGCTGCCCAGTCCGGTCAATCCAACCGTCCACTCCGCGTTCTGTCCGGCGTGGAGGGTGGACGGCCCCGACAGCAGGGCCGCCGATACGTCCGGACCAGACGCTGTGCGTACAGTCAACGTGATGCTCTTCGAATCCGCAGCTCCGCTGTCCGTCCACGCCGTACCATTCCAAATCTCCTTCCGGAAAGAAGCTGTGACCGTGTGGCTGCCCGCTTCCGCCGGTGTGTACACCGCTTCCGATACATGGCTGCTTTCGTTAAATGTGAATATTCCTGTTATTCCGCCGTTTTCACCCGCAGACCAGCCTGCCGGCAGAAAACGCTCATCCCCAACGACTTCTCCCGCCGCCTGCTGGCGGTCGCCCAGTGCCCTGAGAGTCACGGCTGCCCCCGGCATTGTCTGCACATCGGACGCGCTCAGGCTGTTGTTCGCAGCCACTGCGGGAATTTTCGCCGCATAACTGAACCAGTCGATATCCCCCACTGCACCGGTGGTTCTGCGGAATACGACATAAATATTCTTGATCCCGCCCACTTCCATGCGGTTGCCGCTGCTGTCTCTGAATACAATATCCATCGTTTTAAAGGTCAGCCAATCCCCTGTTTTTGCAAGTGTCACGGTGCCAAGTAGCGGACCGGTCGCGCTGCCGTCATGCACTTCAATATTGCTGTCAGTGTATGGCGTCGCATAGCGGACCTTCAAGGAGGGGACACCTGCACCAAAATCCAGATCCTTGTAAAATAAATAATCATTATTGTCCGTGGAACCGACTTTACGGATAATTTCCGTATTATTTATAGTGACATTGGCCGTAGCAGTCCCGGATTGTCCGGCATAATCCTCCGCTTCGATGCGGATGCTTCTGGAGTCCGATGCTTCTGCAGCGCTGAACCAAATGCTGTACAGCTTGGTTGTAGTCCCGTTCTCTGCTGTAATTCTCACCCTGGCTACCCCGGGAAGAGACGCTGCCTGCTCAATTGAGAATGCCGCTTTGCTGTCAGCGACTGCAGCCGAAATCACTGGAACCGCAGCATCTGCCGGAATCTTCATGGTATAGGTCGTATTAGTGCGGACAAATTGCTCAAGCTGCACCCCGTTTACTGCCAGCCATACCAGATTCGCGTTGCTGCTCAGGAGAGGAGGTTCGTTGTCATCCGTTTTATAACTGAACCAGTTGATGTAGGCGACCGTGCCTGAAGATTGTTTGGTAAAGACCAGATAGATGTTCTTAATTCCGCTCGCTCCCGTCAGCGGCACCCGGATCGTCTCGAACTGGGTCCATGATCCTGTGGCCGGCAAATCCACATAACCTAATTCGGGACCCGCTTGGCTGCCGTAGCGTATCGAGATTGAGCCGTCTGTTTCGGGGGTTGCGTAGCGGAAATCAAAATAATTAACACCCTTCCCCAGATTCAGATAATTATAAAAAACATAATCCCCGTTATCCGTGGAATTGATCGCCTGCCCGCCGCCTTCATCCGCTGTGGCCACAACGCCGATTTTCTCCCTGCCCGTGTAATCCTCTGCTTCGACCTTGACGTATCCGGGGTCCGGCAGCTCGATAACCGAGGTGCGGAGCAGCGTTGGATACACCCAGGCATGATTATGATAGAACCCCGTATCCCCGTTAATATTGCCGCCAATCGGGCGGTACGGCGATACATAGATTTCGTATTGCGGATCCTGATAAATATCCGCCAGCGCTTCGTACATATTGAGCGGAAATGAATTATTATTTAAAAATGTACTGTATACCTGCTTGCCGCCATATTCATTGGGCCACTCCGAGACATGCCCGTTCGCATAATAGAGCAGATTATCGGATGCCTTCTTCAGGCTTTTGCCGGATGGAGATTCCCAGTGAAACAGATCCTCCCCGGTCGCATGAAGAACGATTTCCGCCGAAGCCGTCATTGGAGAGAGTGCAAAATAATGGTACCACATTGAATTGGAACCACGCGTTCCCTCGGCAGGCAGAAAGCTTCTGTCGTCAATCGCTTCGTCGATTTTATTTTTCAGCTTGACTACCTCATCGTTGAAGGCAGTTTCATTATCTGTGTAATGATAGAATGCGAGCTTGGCATAACGCATCCAGTCTCCCCAGTTGTTCTCATCCTTGTGCGCGATCCATTTCGGCAGCCAAACCGCACGGATCCAGCTCTGGAATTGCGCCTGTTCCGCTGCCCTCCAGCCGGAATAGTCCTTCAGCAGGTCAGCCGCATTAATCATGCCTACCCCTACATATGCCGAAGCGAGGGGCGCATCCGTCATCCCCATTGCTTTATTGGTAACGGCCCATGCATTCATCAGCTCCACCGCTTTATCGGCATACTTGGCATCGCCCGTAAACCGGTAGGCCAGCGCTCCGGCATAGGCTGCTTGCGTATCCTGTTCCAGACCGCCCTTGGCGGCAATATGGCCCGCGGGATCAGCATAAAAACCGGGGACATTCCACGTTGCTACCGCATGGTTCTGCACAAGCAATCCGTTGTCCGCATCCCTCATCATGACATTGTAAGCCTCTTTCCACGGTGAAAGATTGGCGTTGACCTTCGCCTTGATCACAGCAAATTCATCGGCTGTGACTATGCCTCCGGGATGAGAGTACGCCAATGCGCTAACAGCAAACGAAAATACCAGAATAACCGAACATATAGTACAGAACCAAACACGAACCTGTTTCAAATGATCCACTCCTCGTCTTGTCATTTTTTTAAGACGTCTTGCGTTTTATTGAAGTTGTTCGGTGTAAGTAACGTACAGTTCTCTAGTTGGGCTATTTCATTACAGACCGGATTTTTGCAGCAGTCTCTGCACGATTACCGCAGCTTCAGCCCGGGTCAGATTCTCTTTTGGAGCTAGTATGGTACCGCTTCTTCCCGATACGATCCCGGCCTGCAGGCAATCCGTAATGCCGCTCTCTGCCCATGAAGAGACCTTGCTCTTATCCGTATACGGAAGAAGGGCAGCGGCCGGCGATTGGACAGGAAGCTGGCCCTTTAATCCCGTCTTCTCCATGGCCCTTGCAATCATCACCATTGCCTGTTCCCGTGTAATCAGCAGATCCGCCCGGAAGGAGCGGTCTTCATATCCCGTCAGCAGGCCCGCCGCCTCAGCCGATGCAGCATAGGGACGTGCCCAGGCCGGGATCTTCTCCAGATCCGAGAAGCCCGGATGGACAGCTGCAGGGAGCGATAGCGCCCGGACAAGCATCGACGCGAACTCAGCCCGGCTTACCTGCCGGTCCGGCTTAAACGTTCCATCCCCGTAACCGTTAATAAAGCCCCTGGCTGCGGCTCCGAGAATGTTCATTTCCGCCCAATGATTTTTGATATCGGTAAACATGCTGGTCATTTGCCCCACTTGAATACTCTCCCGGATATCCACCGGATAAGCGGTCATTTCCAGTTTGGAATTGACCAGCTTTACCTCTGCCAGTGACAGCTCTGCAGCTCCGGCCCCAATCCGCTGAAAAAGAAGTGTGGCCAGATCGGCATCTCCGTTCGTACCGGCAACACTGCCGATTTTCGTATGTGCAAGACGAATCCTGCCCCCGTCCACGATAGGCTCGACGCTAAACCCGGACCCTTCGCTCCGGGAATCAATCAGCTTAAGACGGGCAGAATCATAAGTAAACTGAAGATCATACGCGAAGACATCTACTAAATTAACCCCTTTAACAATGACCTGGATATTGCCTTGGCTCTCCTTGACGCTGAGTGTAAAAGTATTTGCGGGGCTGGCGCTTCCGTCTGATTGTGCATAAGACGGACTGCCAAGTCCCAGCAGCAGTATCATCAACGCAAGCACGGATACAGCGTATTTCATTTTGAATTCATCCTCTTCTGAATAGAATGGGAAGAGGATGACAAGATCGTCCTCCTCTTCCCCTTTAAGCACAATCAGCCGAAATTACTTCGCGAGCCAGTCGTCGAGAATCAGGCGGGCTACCGCCCCCAGCGCACGGATAGTAATTTCATGCTCGTCGTACATATCTGCCTTGCTGACCTCGCTCCAGTGCGCATCCTGCGAGGTGATGCCGAAGTACCGCGCAATAATGGAGAGATCCAGAAGAGTAACCTGGGTTGCGCCGTCCACCATGGTAATAATCGCCTTGGAGAACTGCTGCAGCCCGCTGCTTAGTGCCGTCTTCGCCTGTGCCACCTGCGCTTCCGTTGCACTAGGCTGATTCACCACAGCCTGCGCTGCCGCAATCGCCGTCTGCAGCGCCGCCTTGGATCCAGGCGTATATTGTCCCACCTTGCTGCCTTCCACGCTTCGGGCCAGCTGGCCGTTTGCAGTGCCGATCAGCGCGGTCAGCTCCGTTTTGTCGGCACCCGGAACTTGCGGTATCACTTGGCTTCTGAAGGTGTTCATTGCGCTCTGCAGGCTGCCGACAGCCCCGCCGACCGCGGCTGCATTTGCATTCGCGTCATCTGCTACTGCCTGGGCTGCATCAACCGCGGTCTGCAGTGCATCCGCTGCCGCTTGCGGATATTGCCCCGGCTGCATGCCGACGGTGCTTGCTGAGAGCAGTGCTTTCGCTTCCGCAATTAGATTGTTCAGCGCCGTCTTGTCGGCAAGCACAATCTGGCTGGTCACTGCCGCTGCGCCCGTGTCCAGTACCGTTGTCTGTCCTTCGGACACGATACTGAATTCGCTCAGGCTGACGGTTGTGCTGCTGGCCGAGGCGTCCGCCTTGACCTTGCCCGACAATTGAAGCAGGCTGCCGTTTTCTGCCGCCGGAGCTTCCCCTGTGCGGACCAGCATAATCCGGATCTGTCCGGCCTCCGGCTTCACCGCTGTGCCCACCACCTGGAAGCCGCTGCGTGTAATCTGCAGTGCCCCCTCCTTGAGCAGGAGATGGCCGTTCGCATCCGTATCCGTCTCAAATTCCAGCACGGCCGGATCATAATTCACGACCAGATCGGCCGTATTGAATCCGGCTTCCGCGCTGCCCAGTCCGGTCAATCCAACCGTCCACTCCGCGTTCTGTCCGGCGTGGAGGGTGGACGGCCCCGACAGCAGGGCCGCCAGCTCGCCGGACTGCGGCGCCTCTTGAAGATTATCCACTGCCTGCTGCAGCGCTGCTATAGCATCATTCAGCTGCTGCTCCGTGGTAATTGTGGCAAGTGCCGCTTCTGCTGCTGCAATGGCTTGCTGCAGCGAGGCAAAGGATTCGGCTGTATAATGGCCGTTCGCGTTATCATACGCCCGGGCGCTTGTGATAAGTGCCTGCAATTCGCTTACATTAATAGTACTTCCCTGGGAAACCTTCAAGTTGATCGTCATAGGCGTTGCATCCGTATGCCCGTCATTGGCAGCGAAGGTAACGCTGTAGGTACCCGCCTTGGGATTATTCCAGGTGAATTGACCATTCTCCAGGGAATATTGGGCTCCTGCCGGCAGATCCTTATTGGAAATCGTAATATTCACTTCATCCGTCGGGCTGACCACTTTGACCGGGAAAGATACCGGTGCATCTGTCGTTACCGGCAGGGTATAGGTGGAAATGGAGAAATTGTCAAATTCGGCTGACCAGTTATTTCCTCTGACCTTGTCACCCGATACGGCCACACCGGCATATACTGGCGCGTCAGCAACCAGACCGCTGAAGGTTACCGTACGAAGCGCAGCCGTTCCTCCTTTGCCATTTCCCCAACTGCCGTTGCTGTTTTGGATATAGCTGCTGATTTGAGTGCCCGTACGGACCATTTTCACCCAAAACGGGGTTGTCCTGTTCTTGTACGGTTCATCTTGAGTGGACTCATGACGGTTTTTAAGCACAGCCGTCCCTTCCGTTCTGGCGAAGGAATGAATTTTGAGTGGTCCAAAAATAGGACTGTAACCGTCCGTTGTAAGACCGGTCATCAGTAAACGCGGAATATCATCGGTTATTCTGTCCGTAATCATCACACCCGCGTAGTTTGCCTGTGCTGCATCCGTCAGCCGGGCAATGACCTCTCCGTCCCCGTATAAAGGCACATAGTAGAATATCGGATGCTGCTCATGCGCTTTGGAAGCGCGTGCAAAATCCAGCGTCAATCTGATTTTACCTGTCGCCTCATCCATGCTTGCACTTGATGCTATCGTTCCTTCAGCGGTCGATGCCGATACCGTGTACTGGACCTGGCTGAAATCCACGACTGGCAGGAAGGACAGCGGCATGCTATCTGTCACAGCTGTAACCGAATTGCTGGCAGGCGACAGATTGCCGGCTTTGTCAAATGCCTTTACATAATAAGTATAAGTGGTTGAAGGACTCAGACCGGTGTCGCTGAAGGAAGGCGTTGCCGAAGTGCCCACTTCCGCCTCTCCGCAATAAATCTTGTAGCCTTCAACACCTAAATTATCTGTCGAATTTGTCCATTTCAGATTCAATTGACTGCTTGACACAGGGGTTACAGTGACATTGGACGGGGCGCTAGGCGCTACCGTATCCGGCGCTGCAACCTGCAGCACAACCGACATCGGCTCTGCCTGATCCAGCCCGTCGCTTGCTGCGAAGGTTACCTTATAGGTGCCGGCCTTAGGACTGTTCCAGGTGAACTGCCCGTTTGTGAAGCTGTAATCCGCATCCCCCGGCAAATTACTTTCAGTGATGCTGACAGCCACCGTTTGCCCATCCGGGTCGGCAGTTTTGACCGGGAAGGAGATTGCCTCGCCCTCCGTCGCAGGCACCGGATAGTTCGGAAGCGAGAAGCTGTCAAATTCAGCGGACCATTTACCGCCTCTGGCCTTGTCTCCTGTCATGCCCACACCGGCATAGACCGGGGCACTATTGGCCAGACCGCTGAAGGCAACTGTCCGGAGCGGTGTGCTTGCACCCTTGCCATTTCCCCAGCTGCCATCGCTGTTTTTGATATAGCTGGATATATTCTCTCCAGTGCGTACCAGCTTCGCCCAGAACGGGGTGTTGACCTGTTTGAACACTGCGTCGGTAGCGGCATCATGCCTGTTCTTGTCAGTAGCCGCATAGGCTTCTGTTCTGGCAAGGGACTGAACTTTGAAAGTTCCCCAATCTGCACTGTAGGCATCGGTGGTCAGCCCTGTCATTAACAATCTCGGAGCATCGTCTGTTACTTTCTCCGCGACCATAACACCCGCAAAGGAAGCCAGCTCTGCACTGGTCAGCCGTGCAATGACTTCACCGCCGTCATGCAGCGGTACATAGTAGAACAGCGGGTGCTGTTCATGCGCGATCCAGGCCGGGGATAAATCCATGGTCAGCGTAATTTTGCCCGTCTTTTCATCCAGAGCCGCTTTGGATACGATATTCCCGCCGACATTCGCTTTGGATACCGTATATTGAATCTGGTTAAAGTCTTCGATCGGTAAAAATACCGGAACCGTATTCACCGTCTTAATGGTTGCAGTTTCGCTGGCCGCAGAGAGATTCTGCCTGTCATACGCTTTAACCGTGAAGTCATGCGAGACAGAAGGGGTAACACCGTTATCGGTGAAATCGGTTGTTGTGGTTCTGCCGATCTCTGTGCCGTCACGGTAAATGATATAACCGACCACGCCCACATTATCTGTGGATTTATTCCATTTCACATTGACCTGACTAAGAGAAAGCGCCTTTAAGGTTACACCGGCTGGTGCAGACGGCGCCTGGGTATCCGGTGTCGGTACCGGTGCGGGACTAGGCACAGTACCGCTGAACGGGGATAGCTGAATATAATCAAGCGGAAGCTTGTATCCCGTTGCCGTTACGTTTTTGCCTGTGCTGGTAAACCGGATGAGCTTATCGCCTCCGCCGGCAAACTCAACGTAGCCCAGGTCATAAATCTTGTCATCATCCACGGTGAAATAATAAGCGTCAAATGCATTACCCTGATTGACCCCGTCTATCGACAGCTGATAGATCCCGTTGCTCAAGGATTTCGGCACTTTGGCCGTCACATGATAGGTTCCGGCCGCAGGCACATTGACTTTATACTCAATATAGTCACCCGCCTTGGTCGCATTGAACAAATCGTATTTTCCTCCGCTGGCCGTTCGCAGACTCCGGGCCTCATGCGTCGCGGTGGAGCTTATCGATTGCACGTTCAAGGCCTCCGCTTCATGAATCCCTGCCGGCAGCGGCGGCATTGAAGCAAGAGTTCCGGATAAATGATCGGTCAGCACGCGCATCTGGATCGCATCCGTCCCGTTCACGGGGTTGAGATTCAGGTTATAGGAATCACCGAATGCCCCTCCCGACCAATAGGTTGCGTCCATGCCGTAGTCATCCAATACTTGGAGGAAATTCTCCAGCACCGGATTCCAGCGCAGATCGTCTTTAGGTGTGCCGAATTCTCCGAAATAACCTCTGACATTATTCTTGTTGCACCAGACGAGAAAATCCATGGTCCGCTGGATGCCGATCATATTCAGATCCGGATTGATGGCGATCTCCTCATCATAGGTTTTTTGATAGGTGCCAGTACGGTCATAATCAAAGTAAATATGGGCCGAATACATAAAGTTGTCGGCCGGATCGGTAATCCAGCTCGTCGGCGAATTGTTGTTGGCCTCCCATTGATAGGAGCTGGACCAGGCCGTGCCTTCAACCATGATCAGTGAGTTGTCACCATTGGCCCGGATGGCTGTAACCGCCGCCTGGGAGATATCCTTCCAGTCCATGGTTCCCATATCATGGGGCTCATTCATCAAATCGTAGGCATAAACGGCCGGATTGGATTTGAATTCACTCGAAATTTTGGTCCATATATCTGTAAAATGCTCTGTGGTCACCCCTGAGTTTGCATCTCCGATGATTTTGTCATTGTATCTGCCGTAGTTGTGAAGATCGATAATCACTTTCATGCCGGCATTACTGATTCGTCCGACTTCCGCCTTCACATTATTTAAGTAAGTGGCATCAAGCGGACCTCCAAGCACGGGCTGAAGGCGCTCCCATTTAATTGAGGTGCGGACTGTTTCAAATCCCTTGGCACCATAGTAGTCAATCATTTCTTGTGAGTTCCAATAGGAAGCATTACCGAATCCCGGTCCTGCCAAATTCACTCCGCGGGAATAGTTTATCGGCGCTGCTTCCGCTGCTGCCGGTTTCGCCGGTACTATTACCATATTCAATCCATTAAGCAGCAAAACAAAGACTAAAGAAAGCACAAGACTTTTTTTCACTTTCAAAAATTAACACCTCCATCGATTTAGATACAGCAAGCTAATCCAGGGGGACAGGTGCCATTTGTTTGTTGGCCTCACCTCCTCATAAGAATACGCTTTCAAGTTTGCTTATTTTTGAAAGGATTTGCCTTAATCCTAAAGCACTGAAAAGTTCGTGACACCCCTCTCCGGTGACCCGATTTTGTACTTTGGTGACCTTTTGGCTTCTAAGCTGATTTTTGCTGACCGTATACAGGGCATCGTCTGGTCAACATTTACAAAAGAGGGCAGAAGCACTCGTAGGTGCTTCTGCCCTCTTTTGTAAATAGTAATCTCTCGCTGGTATGAACGCTTCGCCTTTTAAAATTCATGGTTCAGCTCTAACACTACCTAGACAGCAGGAACTTGGACTGTACGCGGTTGTGTCTTATTTTCATCCGGTAGCTGATTATGGTTACTGCGAATGCGGACAATGCGATACAGGCTGCTATCCAAGGTAAACCAGACAATCCCGCGCTTCCTACAACTAACCCGCCAAGTGCTGATCCGCCTGCTATGCCGATATTGGCCGCTACAGGGTTCAGGGAGGCAGCAAAATCTCTTGAAGCCGGTGATTGTTGAACAGACAGTTCAATTAAATACAATTGGGCGGTCACGTTCAGAATATTCGATACACATGCGCTGAGGATCAAAAAGACCAGCCCTAAGACAGGAACAGGTGCTGCAAAGAAGAAGAGGATATAAATGGCTGTCTGAATCAGAAATACAATCCGCAATCTGCCCAGAGCATTACCGGACGCAACTCGTCCGCCAATCCAGGTGCTGAAGATCGTCGCCAATCCATAGGCCAGAAGAACCCAGCTAACCGAGTTGGCCGGTATCGCCATAACTTTATCCATAATGGGTCTGATATAGGTATAGATGCTGAACACTGCCGCAGTTCCAAGCACTGGGATCATGAAGGCCAGCACAATACGCCCATTAGTCAGCAGGACGAGTTGTTCTTTAAGTGATCCTTTGGTGTTCGAAAGATGAGCTGGAATAAAGATGGCGTTGAGCACCAAAGCGGCAACTCCCATTAGCGCTGTCAAGATAAAGGAGGCTTGCCACTCCATGTGCTGCCCCACAAAAGTGCCGATTGGCACACCCAGCACGTTAGCAATGCCAAATCCCCCCAGAATGTACGAAACGGAGCTTCCTTGATTGGCCGGTGCCACAACCTCACTTACGGCTGAGAGTGAAAGGGAAATGGCTAATCCGCACAAGACGGCCGTTGCAATCCTGGTAAACATTAGTAAGCCAAAGGTGTCCGAGCCCGCACTGAATAAGTTAAACAAGATAATCAGGACGATGGTCCCCTGAATGGTTTTCTTTTTCGGAAGCCGGCTCGCTATGGTCATTAATATAGGCGTTCCTACGGCATAGGCGATTGCAAAACCGGAGACCAGACTGCCGGCAACAGCCAGCGTAATTTGCAGCGATTCAGCAATTTCTGATAACAAACCCACTATGATATATTCGGTGGTTCCAAGTAAAAAAGCCATAAATGTAAAAGAAAAGACCAAACCGCGTTCATTGACTGTTGTCATAGTTACATCTCCAAAAAATCATTATATATATTGCACAAATAACAGACTATGAGCGTTTTTTATCTGGGGGTTGTTGTGTAAAACCCACATTTTAACGCCTCCATTCTCTCTCCCCCATCTCAGTTCACCACTGATAGTATCCAAGCAATTGGTGGCCAAGTTCAGTAATCGCTCAATTTCTCTCCTTTTGCTCCTCTCAATTTTACAAATGAACCGATCGGGGAACAATAAAGGTTATTGTTGTCTTTTAAAAAAATGTGATATATCTTGTCATTAAGAAGTTCACCCAAAAAATCATGTTTGAAAGTAGGGGCCCCATGCCTGAGCGCAACGATTTATTATTAACCCATGCTTCTTCGGCCTTCAACAGCCAGCTGATTTATGCCGGCAAACTAAGTGATAACCCGGAGTGGAAATTTGCGCTTCATAAACATGAAGATTTGCATGAAGTTATTTTCATTGAAGACGGGGTGGGTTCATTTGTGATTGACGGCAAGGCCTATACTGCAACAAAAGGGGATGTGCTGATATATAACCGGGGAATATTGCATCAGGAACAGTCCGATCCTGACAAACCGTTATTTACCTATTACTGCGGATTTCGGTTCAACTCTCCTATTGCCGAGCAACGTGATTGGGTCATTCACCCTGACAAGGAACCGGTCATCCGTTCGAATCCATATTCTAACGAGCTGTCGCTATTGATGCGAACATTATTTGGCGAGTTTTCGCTGCGCAATAGTGGTTACGAACAGATCTCTCAGCATTTATTCGAAGTTATCCTGCTCCTGCTTGAGCGTATGATTCTCTCACAGCATCGCACTGCAAAGGAACAGAAGACTCCTCTTGCCAATCAAATCAAAGGATATTTAGATATAAACTACAGACGTAAGCTAAGCCTTATGGATCTGGCACAACTCTTCCATATCGATACCTATTATCTGGTTCACATATACAAGAATAACTTCGGGATATCACCCATTAATTATTTGATTCAGCGTCGTATGGGAGAAGCCATGAGACTGCTGCCTAGCACGAATAAGAAGGTCTGGGAGATTGCTAAAATGGTAGGATACGATAATCCCAATTATTTCTCCATTCTGTTTACCCGTGTGATCGGTGAATCCCCCCGTAGATTCCGTGAGAATAATCAAAAGGATTTGTATGAGAATACCTGAATGCAAAAGAGGACAGCAGGCGCTGTAAAGTGCCTTTGTCCTCTTTATTTTGATGATATGAAGCTTCTGTGACCTCAGTTTTATTTAAATTCCGGCATAAAGCTCCTTAGCGGTTTTAATGAAATATTTGACTGCACTCGTTGATTCATCTAGAGACAAAACGGCAATATTAATTTCGCGGTAGACTTCAGGCTCCAGGTTACAGATAATAACATTCTCCGGTAAAGAGATAATGGACCGTTCTGTCGTAAATGTTATTTCCAAGCCTTCCTGAACCATTCTCAGGGCCGTATCCAAATGACTGACTCTATACTTCACGCGTGTGTCCGGTTCAATTCCTGCATCTTTTAGGAGGGTGGAAATTTGGGTTTCATACCCCCCTTTGACAAGCAGCAGCTACTGCCTCCGGATATCCTCCACACGAATCTGTTCCCTATGGCTCAAAGGATGGTCTGAGCTCACGGCCGCAATCATTTTATCCCTGGCAAGGGGTATGCAATGGAAGTTTTCATTAGGCGGTATAATGATTCCCACATCAACCACACGGTTGTGCAGCCAGCTTTTCACTTCATCAACGCTTCCCTCAGATAAACTGATCTGAAGATTGGGATGCTCTTCCTCCATCCTGCGAATAATTTTCGGCAGAAAATAAGTGCAGGCCGTAGGATACGCGCCGATTCGGATTTGGCCGGTTTCCAGTCATCTTTTTGCGGCTACGAACTCTTCGATTTTAGTAAATTCACTCAGTATATTTCGAAAAGAAATCAAAATGAGTTCACCCAGTTCTGTGAAAACCAATTTGTTTTTACGGTTGCGCAGAATGAGAACCGTATTTAATTCCGTTTCAATAGCTGCTACTGCCCGGCTTATAGCCGGCTGTGTCATATTTAATTTTCCCCCTGCTTTAGAAAAGCTACCTTCCTCAGATATTCTCACAATCAGTTCAATCTGCGCCTTATTCATACCAAATCTGATATCCCCCATATAACAATAATTCATTTTATTTATACTTAAATAGAATGTATCATAACTAAGAACTTAATTTCAATGTATACAAGGAGGTACACGGATGAATTTCCGCAGGCTTTTATTAATTCTAGCCGTAATACTGGCATCATTAAATCTTAGACCCGCTATAACGTCTGTCAGCCCCATACTGCAATTGCTTACAGACCAGCTGCATTTGAATTCCGCTGCCGCCAGTCTCCTCACCTCCATTCCGCTGCTGTGCATCGGAATTTGCTCACTTTTCGCCGGACGCGTAAGCGGAAGGTTCGGATTGGAGCGGACAATCGCCTTTTTCCTGCTCCTGATTGGCCTGGCAACCTTCCTGCGTTTTTTCATGAACAATTATACGAATCTGCTGCTGACGGCTTTAATAGCCGGCTCCGGTGTCGGTATAGTCAGTCCTTTGATTTCGGGCTTTATCAAACAGCATTTTCCGAACTCCGTTTCACTGATGATCGGCATATATTCTACTTCCATGGTCATTGGTGCTTCCCTGGCCATCGGCCTAACGGTTCCGCTGCAGACCCGGTTTGCCGGCTTCTGGCAAGGGGCCTTGGGATTTTGGAGCCTATTCGCAATGCTGGCGGTTCCGGTCTGGTTGCTGCTAATACGGCGGCCAATGAATCCTCCCCATACCTCTGTACAGAATCAGAACTTTTCCCTTCCGCTGAAAAATAAGCAGGCATGGCTTTTGACGGCTTTTGTCGGTCTGATTACATTTTTATTCTACTGCTTCACCGCATGGATGCCGGCTATTGTGGAGGAAAAAGGCGGGTCAGCTGCCTTTGCCGGCCTTACCGGAACCGTGTTTATGCTTGCCCAGCTGCCGGCTACCCTATTATTACCCGTTTTGTTGAGGGTATTTCCCAGCAGACGGGTCTGGATTACGTTCTTCACGCTGAGCGAGATCGCAGGCTTGTCTATACTTTGTTCCTCCAGCATAACTCCAATCGCTGCTGCTGCATGTCTTGGACTTGGAGGCGGAGGCCTTGTATCTCTTGCACTGCTGCTGCCTATCGACAAAACAGCTACTCCCGCTGAAGCAAGCACCTGGTCAGCGATGACTCAGGCTATCGGCTATACCATTGGAGCCGTCGGCCCCTCATGGCAGGTTTGCTCCACGACCTGTCACACAGCTTTACACCAACCCTATACTTGCTTATTGCGGTCGCTTGCATTGTGATTGTATTAGGCTGGAGAATCACACAACTGCCGGCTGACGCTTCCGAAGGTAAGGGCAATGCATTGTTGGTAGACTCCTCTATACGCGGATGATGCTTCATGGCCTTCCTCCGCAGCATACGGCAAGACGCCCTCCCGCAAGCGGAGAATCCGCTTGCGGGAGGGCGTCATAAATTCCGCATGGCTATTTAATTATGCCGTTGCCGGAAGCTTCACGGTACAGCTCACTTCGCGGTGAAGCTGAACCAGTCGATATCTGCCACAGCCGAGCCGCCTGCACGTTTGAATACAAGATAAATATTCTTGCTTCCGCTGACTTCAAGCGTTCCGCCGCTCGCATTCTGAAAGTTGATATCTGCGGTAGAATAGGTTTCCCAGCCCCCTGTCCTCGGCAGGCTGGCCGAGCCAAGCAGGGTTCCGGTTGCACTTCCGTCGCGCACTTCAATTCTGCTGTCGGTATATGGAGTCGTATAACGCAGCTTGAGAGAGGAGACGCCAAGACCAAAGTTGAGCCCATTGTAGTACACATAGTCATTATTGTCCGTAGAACCCACCCTGCGGATAACCTCAGTACCTATTGTAATGTCTCCAACAGTGACACCGGATTGTCCGGTATAATTCTCCGCTTCCATCCGCACCGTATTGGGATTCGTTGTATAGCTGAACCAGTTAATGTTGGCAACGGAACCCGCAGTTGGTTTGCTGAACACCAAATAAATATTTTTGATGCCGCTCGCACCCGTAAGTGGAACGCGGATCGTCTCATATTTATCCCACCCGCCGGTAGAGGGAAGTTGCGTGGAACCAAGCACAGGTCCCGTTGGACTGCCATAGCGTATGGACATCGCCCCATCCGTGGCTGGAGTGGAGTAGCGGAAATCAAAGTACTGGACACCCTTGCCCAGGTTCAAATAATTGTAATACACATAGTCTCCGTTATCCGTAGAGTTGATCATCATACCGCCGCCGGTATCGGTAGTAGCGGCAGTGCCAACCTTCTCTCTGCCAGTGAAGTTCTCCGCTTCAACCTGCACAAAGCCGGGGTCCGGAATCTCAATAATGGAGGAACGGAGCAGGGTCGGATACACCCAGGCCTGATTATGGTAGAACCCCGTATCCTCGTTGATATTACCGCCGACCGGACGGTATGGCGACACATAAATCTCGAAGTCCTTATTCTGGTAAACTTCCGCCATCGCTTCATACATATTCAGCGGGAAGTAGTTGCTGTTAATAAAAGTATTGTACACCTGCTTGCCCCCATACTCATTGGGCCACTCTGTATAGCGGCCATTAGCATAATAGAACAGGTTGTCTACCGCTTTCTTAAGGCTCTTGCCGCTTGGAGAAACCCAGGTATACAAATTTTCTCCTGTCGCATGCAGAACGATTTCTGCCGAAGCCGTCATCGGAGACAGCGCAAAGAAGTGGTACCACATTGAATTGGAGCCCCGTGTTGCCTCCGCCGGCAGGAAGCCGAGACTGTCAATAGACTGGTCAATTTTCTGCTTCAGCTTAGTGACCAGGTCATTGAAAGCAGTCTCATTATTGGCGTAATGATAATAAGCTAGCTCGGCATACATCATCCAGTCTCCCCAGTTATTGGCATCGTTGAGACGGGCATTCCATTTGGGCATCAATACGGTTTCTACCCAGTTCTTGAATACGGTCTGATCCGCTGCGCTCCAGCCGGAATAATCTGCGAGCAGATCAGCTGCATTGAGCATGCCTACACCGATATAAGCCGAGGCAAGCGGAGCGTCCGTTCCGCCGTTTGACTTGTTGACCGTGGCCCACGAGTTCATTAACGCAACCGCTTTCTGCGCATACTTGGCGTCACCTGTGAAGCGGTAGGCCAGCGCAGCCGCATAAGCAGCCTGCGTATCCTGCTCGAAACCGCCTTTGGCTGCGATATGCCCTGCCGGATCCGCATAATATCCCGGCACATTCCAATTCGCTACCGCATGGCTGTTCACAAGCAAGCCTTGATTGGCATCGTTCATCATTACAGCATAGGCTTCCTTCCAGGGCGACAAGCCGGCCGTCACCTTCGCCTTGATCACCGTGAATTCACTTGCCGTCACCGTTCCTCCCGGATGGGAGTAGGCCATAACTTCCACTGCCGACGAGAATACCATGACCACCGCAAACAAAGCACAAAACCAGCTACGAATTTGCTTCAATACAATTCACTCCTTTTGGAATAATATAAAGCGATTACATAAAACTGGAAAAATAACTACCCAGCAACCTTTTCTCCGGTGAACTATGAAATGATAACCAACTCCTCAATTAAGCGGCAAGACTCCTCCCTTCTTGGTTAAATTTGAATTATCCGCTTAGTGCCGGATTCTTACACCAGGTACCGCCGGATAAAATAACTCGGTGTGCAGCTCCAGGCGTGACAATAGCTGTTTATCAGATGGCTTCCGTAAGGCGACAGCTTGTCATCCTCCGGATTGAACACTTCCCAGAAGGTGTCCGCACCTTGCTCCACCATCTTCCCCCAATAAGCATGCATTTGCTGCACGGCCAGTTCCTTGCAGCCCGCAACAAACAGGGCTTCTATTAAATGATGGAACATGTAGGGTGTATTGGGCCGGATCGCCGGTGATTCCGCGAGGAGTCTTTCCAGCAGTCTGTGGTTACCCTTCTGGCCGAGTATTTCCGCGAGTACCATCCATACCTGCGAAGCCCAGGAAATTTGGCGCTGCTCCCCGCTGGCAAACAAGCCTGTCTGTTCATCATACAGCTCCGTGATCGCCGCCTGCGACAGCCGTTCTATCCGCTCCGCGAGCAGATCTGCGGCCTCCTGAAGATCCAGATCCAGTGCCAGCCGGTGCCCTCTTTTCAGGCAATAAATGAATACTCCCTGCGCCGCCGCCTGCTTATCCAGTTCCCCATGCCAATCGATAAAGCTTCTTGCCGCTGCAGCCTCTTCAATGATCCCTGTACTCCCCACCTTCTTATAGGCAAGTTCAAGCTGCTCCCAGGCTAAAGGCCACAGTTCCTGCAGCGTCTCCATATCGCCGGTCGCCTTATAATAATCATGCAGAGTTGCAGTGAAGAACAAGGAATAGTCGAAGAAATACGTATCATCGACATGCGGCCTCGGCTGTTCAAAGATGCAGGCTCCGGCCTCGCCTCCGGCCAGTGTCATGCCTCCGAACAGATACAGGCAGCGTTTAACCAGTTCATTATTCCGAAATGTTTCATAATTCACCAGCGCCTGGAGCCGCAAATCCCCAATCCATAATCTCCGGTCCCGTTTGGGTCCATCCTCGAATACCGTCTGCATGCAGTTCTCCAAGGTCCTCAGCGCAATCCTGTCCATCCGGCGCAGCTCCTCCGGCACACTGCCCGGCAGCGGTTCAAGTACGGAAGGATCCGCAGAGGTAACCGCTTCACAGTGAATATCCGGGAACGCCACTTTATATTTGATCGAGGTTTCCAGAACGGTAACCTTCAGGTAGCGGAAGGTATATCTGCGGGGAAGCTTGATTTCACAGGGAAGCACATCAACATTGATGATCTCCTCCTGCAGCCAGGAACGGCTGAGCCAGCCCTCATAATCCTCGAAGCTCTCCCCGATCTCGCAGGGCATTTCCCCGAATACCAGCTTGAGCCGGAGCGGCGCATCCGGGGGGCTGCCGGTCGGTTTGACCGACAGCTGCAGATATCCCACCTGATGACCGCCGAAATCAAGCACAAAGCTGTCATTTTTGCCAAATGACTGTTCTTTCAGACCTTCAATGCTTCCCGCAGCTTGCGTGCTCCAGCCTTGAAAAGCATCCTTATCTTCCACCACTTCAATAACCCGCTCCGGGTATACAATTTGTCTATGCAGTGCTGGAATCCCTTGCTCTGCCTTTTCCACATATTTGGCTGTAACGCCCATCTTGTTCCCTCCCTGGCTTCTTGCCAAACCGGTTATCCTTTTACCGAGCCTGCTGTCATTCCCGACACAATCTGCTTGTTGAACAGGATGAACAACAACAGCATCGGAACAGTAATCAGCAGAATGTTGGTGAACAGCAGGTTCCACTGTGTGACAAATTGACTTTTGAAGTTATACAGTGTAAGCTGCACAGTCACATTCTTTGCGCCCGGGAAGAAATATAACGGGTTCGTAAAATCATTAAAGATAAATACAGACTGCGTAATAATGATCGTTGAGGTTACAGGCTTCAGCAAAGGCATAATGATCGAGAAGAACAGCCGGTACTTCCCGCAGCCGTCGATGATCGCCGCCTCGTCAATTTCCCGCGGAATGGCCGCGATGAAGCTTCTGTACAGCATTACGCAGAACGGAAATCCAAGAGCCACTTCGATCAGCACAATGCCGGTCATCGTCTTGAACAAGCCAAGCCCCTGCAGCAGCCAGATCGTCGGCACGATGGAAGGCGGAATAATCAGTCCGGCCAGGACGAAGAAATTAATCCATGGCGTAGCCTTGCCTACTCTTCGCTGCATTACGAAACCGGCCATCGCACAAATGACTATCAGCAGGACAATGGACAGGATCGTCATCACTGCACTGTTGTAGAACGCCCGCAGCAGGATATAATCGCGGAAGGAGATTACTTCTTTGATATTGCTCCATAAATGATTGACAGATGGCCACTTCATATTGAGCAGTGCTGACTCTTTCTTATCCTTCATCGCATTGACAATAATGAAATAGAACGGAACCCAAAACATCACAATCGATAGCAACACCGCTATTGTCTCTACAGCAAATCCCTTGATTCTGCCGGTCATAGGTCAACCTCTTTTCTGCTCAAATACGTGGACAGAGGATATACCAGCGCAGTTACAAAAATGAACAAAATCACATTCCCTGCAGTAGCCAGTCCATAAAATCCGCCTTGATATTGTTTATATATAATAGAAGCGATCACATCGGTGGTGAAGCCGGGACCTCCTCCGGTCATGGACCAGATCAGATCAAAGGAACGCAGGCCGCCAACCAGCGACAGGATAATAACCGTATTCATGGATGGACGGCTAAGCGGAACAATAATGCTCCAGAACTTGTTGTAGCCATTACCGCCGTCAATCTGCAGCGCTTCGTAATATTCCTCAGGAATAGACATGATACCCGCGATAAAGATTACAGTGGAGAAGCCGACACCCTTCCAGACATCAACCATTGCCACCGAAAGCAGCGCAATCCGTGTATCTCCGAGCCAGTCCGGGCCGGAAATTCCAATCATCGACAAGGCTTGGTTAATGATCCCGGTCGTCGGATGCATCATCATGCTGAAGGCGATGCCGACCGCGATGGTGCTGACCAGTGTAGGGAAAAAGAGCACGGATCTGAGATAATTCCGGGTCTTGATTTTGGATGTCAGGAATACCCCCAGAAAAAGTCCAAGCACGAGCTTGAGTACACAGGATACCACCGCATAGATCAGTGTATTTCTGAAACCGATATTCAGCGAAGACTCATTGAAAAAAGTAATATAGTTGTCAAACCCGATGAATTCATAGTCGAAAAGTGTCCATCTCGTCATACTGAAAAAGAAAGACAAAAGCGTCGGCAATATGAAGATTACCAGATAAATAATGGCTGCCGGCAGTAGAAAAGAATAGGAATAAATCCGCTTTTGCACCTTGGTCATCTCGAACACTCCTTGCTATCTCTCTAAATTATGCGGCCCTGCCGTTCTCGCACAGGGCCGCATCGTTACGTAATAAGTTTTACCAGCCTTCAAGACCCAGTTGCTGAGCTTGTTTCTTCACGTCTTTGTCATATTCTTCCGCACCCTGCTGGGCGTTTTTGATGCCGGAACCGACTTCAGTCGCGATTTGCGGCAGGTTCGGTCCTTTTACCGGACTGAGGAACTCCAGAGCCGGTGCTGTTATATTTGCATCGAAGTAAGGAAGCATGTCTCTCACAACCGGTGCCACATTATCCGGCAATGCTGCACCTTTAATCCCCCAAGGGCCGGTTGGCTTGGACTGGCTTCCCCATGCGGCAAGCCCTTCAGGCGTGGTCATGAATTCCAGGAACAGCTTGGCCTGCTCGGTATGCTCACTGTTTTTGTAAATAAATGCACCGCCCGGCATCCATACCGTCAGACCATTTTTGCTCGCATCGTCGCCTGGTTGAGCGAAGAAGCCAATGTCCTGCAGCTGATCCGGGAAGTTCTGTTCAAACACCGGGACTGCAAAGGTCAGCATCGGATAATGAGCGCCCTTGCCTTCCGCCAGCATCGCAATCCCCGCGTCATAGGTTGTGGCCAGGGAGTCGGAATTCATATAGCCCTTGTCATATACCTCCTGCAGCTTTTCAAATCCGCGCAAAGCAGCCGGTGTTGTGGCAAACTTCGCTTTGTTCGCTGTATAATCCTCGGCGAAGGTCGGATTGTCGAGCTGGAGGTTATAGTAATCCGCAAGCACGATCATTTGTGCGGTCCAGTTGTCTTTGTAAGTCCCGATGACTGGAACAATTCCGGCAGCCTTGATCTTTTCATTATTGGCCATCAGATCAGCCCAGGTTTTGGGTACAGACAGTCCCAGATCGGAATACACTTTCTTGTTGTAGAACCATCCGCCGCTGTAGGTAGAGCCGTTAGGCACACCATATACCTTTCCTTCAAAAGAAACGGTTGTCTTGAACGAATCGATTACATTATCCATAAACGGCTCACTGGTAATATCCAGAAAGTTCTGACTCGGATTCAGCGTCTGCATCTGCGAGCCGGAGTTGTAGAAGAATACGTCATTCATGTCTCCGGTTGCGAGCCGAGTTTTGACAAAATTGTCTCCTTCAGCACCGCTCGGGCGAGTTTCACTCTCGACGGTAATATTGGGATATTTGGCTTCGAAGGCTTCAATAAGCGCTTTGCTGGCATTGACCGCTTCTTGGGAATTGTCCGTAAGCAGCGAGATAGTCACTTTTTCATCGGCTGCATTGGAAACGGTTTCGTTAGAAGTGCCGGCTTTATTCCCAGTATTCGTTGAAGCGCTTTCGTTGTTATTCGAATTTCCACAACCGGCAAGCATTCCACTCAGCAGCAGGGCGCCAGCGAGCATTGATGAAACTTTTCTTACGTTTGACATTTAATATCCCCCTTGATCATTCGAAGTACAAATTAGTGCAGCTTGGATATCTTACAGAGCCCGGTTTCTCTATAGGTTTATTATATAGCCGGCGCCTGTCCGCCGATATTGCCTCATTTTATAGTTTACTGTCCGTTTTTTTTGGATCGCGGATCAAGAATTTCCTGACGTCTCCTTATATTGTCCAGGCGTTTGTCCTGTGAATTTCTTGAATACCTCCGAGAAATGCCTGTAGGTATGGTATCCTACCATTTCACTGACTTCATTTACCTTGAGTCCCTTGCCCAGCAGCTTCTTGGCCAGCTCCATCCGGCAGCGGGTCAGAAATTTGATATAGCTTTCGCCTATCACTTCTTTAAACAGCACACTTAAATAAGCAGGATTCATATTGACATGCTCCGCCACTTCGACAAGCGTCAAGTCGCGGGTAATGTTGCTTTCAATATAAGCCCGCGCCTCCTCGATCGAAACATGCTTGACCCGTTCCCTTGATTCTGCCAATTCATTGGCAAAACGCTTCATCTGCTCACGGAACCAGTCGAGCATCCTGCCTTCCGCGCTCATCTCACGAATCTGGATATGCGGCAGGTAGTGCTTCTCCAGCTCCGCAATCCGATCCGCTGCCCCATTCTCTTTGTAGGCCCGCAGAGCGAGATATATCAGCTTCAGAATTTGGCTTTCGGCAATTTCCGGGTCCAGCTTCTCGGACTTAAGCCAATCAATAAACTGATCGACCTGTTCCAGCAGCTCCGCTTTGTTGCCGGCGCGGACATTCAGAATAATCGCCTCTTCCCGCTCCGACAGCCCTTCCGGCACAACAAGGAAATCCCCGATTTCCTCAACATGCAGACTGCCTTTGATCTTCAGAAAACGGGCAGACCGGAGCGCTTTTTGCGCTTCCTTGTAGCTTTGTGAAGCAAGCAGCACCGCAGGATAGGTCCTTCCTATACCGGCCATCGATTCCTCAGACGGGTGTTCGATCATATCCCAGAACCCGCCGGCGGGAAGCTCAAAATGATACACAACCAATATCCGTTCCTGACCATAGCGGAGCGGAACCGACAAAAAATCGCCATTTGCAGGCAAAACAAGCTCTTCGGTACAGACAAGGACTGTAATCCCCTGCAGTCTGTTTGCATCAGCGCCGAAGCTGTCCTTCCATTTGGGCAGGGCTTCCTCCGCCGCCAGCAGCAGATCCAGTGTCGCCTGCTCCAGCCGTTCATGCTTGCTGGCATTCCATTTTTGCTGCAGGGTTTTGATTTCCTGCTGTGAATGAAGATGATTCTTCATCTTCCCGATGGCCTTCTCGATACTCTGAATGGTAATCGGCTTCTCGAGATAGTCCTTTACTCCGAGCTGAATCGCCCGCTTCACATAATCAAATTCGTTGAACCCGCTGAAGACAATACAATAAGTATCAGGTGCTTCCCTAAGCACGATTTCAACCAGTTGCAGCCCGTCCAGCCCCGGCATCCGGATATCGGTAAAAATAATGTCAGGCTTCAAGGCCTGAAACAAAGCAAGCGCCGAATGTCCGTCAGTCGCAGTCCCGCACAGTTCAATCCCGTGGCCCGACCAGTCGATCATCGTTTGCAGGCCTTGCAGGACGATATATTCATCATCAAATACAGCAGCTTTAAGCATGATCGTTCACCTCTTTCGGCTGGAAGTAAAACCGGAATTCAACCCGCGTTCCGCCGCCAACCTCGCTTGTAATCCTAAATGTGCTGGATTCCCCGTAATACATCTTCAGCCGCTCCTTTACATTGCGCAGTCCGAACCCTTGTTCAATGGCCGCCATATCCGCAATGCCTACTCCGTCATCCTCCACCACGAAGGTGATCCAGCCATCCTTCACCTTACCGTGAAGCATAATCTTTCCGGCGCCAACCTTTGGCTCCAGACCATGATAGATCGCATTCTCCACCAGCGGCTGAATGATCAGCTTCAGCATTTCCATCCCCATTATAGCGCTGTCTACATCCTGAATGTATTCGAAACGATTGTTATACCTGATGTTCTGGATCGTCAAATAGTGCTCGATGTGCTTCAATTCTTTGTAGACAGGAATCATTTCATTGCCTTTATTCAAACTGAGCTTGAAGCTCTCCGATAAAGAAATAGCCATCTGGGCGACTTCGTGATTATTCTTCAGGGTTGCCATCCAGTAAATCGAATCCAGGGTATTGTATAAAAAATGCGGCTTGATCTGCGCCTGCAGCGCCCTAAGTTCCGCCTCCCGCTCCTTCAGCTCTGTATGAATGAGCCGTTCATTCAGCTCTTCGTTCTCGGAAGCCATCCGTTTAAAGGTCTCACCGATCACACCCACCTCATCCTGGCCAAAGGGCTCGGCGAAATCTCTCCGCCCTTTGGTCCAGTCGATCATCATTTTTTTGAGCTTCAGGAGAGGCTGTGTAATGCTGCCCGAGATAAAGAAAGAGAAGATGATGGCAATGGCGGCAATGAATGACGCAATCACAGCGGTGGCGGTGCCGATTTTGGTGGACTCCTTCAGCAGTTCTTTGGCCTGAATAACATTCAGGAACATCCAACCGGTGGTTTCATTCTTGTAATTCACGATCAGGAAGCCCTGGTCTTCCAGGCGCTTATAAATATCCGGCAGCTTGCCGGTCAGGCTCTTGGCCACCTCTGCGGAGCCGGGGGGATGGATCACCCGAATGTCGCCCTCCGAAGCATCAAGCGCAATAAACTCCCCGCCTCCGGCTCTGTTATCCGCGAATATGGCGCTGAATATGGCCCGGGATACATTCACTACCAGAATACCGGTGGGTGCTCCATTAAGGTCATCGGAATTTCTGAATAATTTGAGCGTCGAGAACGTTTTGGCTGAATCGCCAAAAACATTGTCCGGCAGAAATCTGACCTTGCCCTGAGCCTTCACCACATCCTTATACCATTTGGTTTGCTCTATAATTGCCCGCTTGTCCTTCTGCTCATAAATCCCCAGATTGTCGGAGCGTCCCAGACAATAAGGTTCAAATTCCAGGTCAATCAGACATACTGAGTCAACGTACCTGGAGCTTATAAAATTGCTGTTCATCATTCGCTGCAGCTGCCTTACAATCTCGTCCCGGATTGTATATCTATCAGAGGACGCGACATCCCGAGCATTGCGCAGACTGTCGCGGACCCCGTTGTTCAGGACAATCGATTCATTCATATTCAGGATATTGCGGTACAGCAAGTCTGCGACTTCGCTGGATGTCCGGAGCTGATCCTGATTGTTCTGCGTGTTCGTGGCCATTAGAGTTTCTTTGGAAATATCAAACGAGATATAGCCCAAAATGAACAGTGGAGGGACCGCGAGCAGGATCATCGCGGCGAGAAAGCGATTTCTGATCTTTTGAAATGGTGTTTGCAAGGCAAGTTTGATTTTTATCCAGCTGTTCTTCACAATAGCCCCCAGTGGTCTGAAATGTTGTCAGCACCATGATACTCCATCCTTTGTCCGGATTGCCAGAGGAAGCGTAAAATAACCTCACAAAGTGAGGCTGCGCTTCGATGATTATTCAGGTGATTTGCGGAGACCTCAAAACATATAAATTCTTATGTTAAAAAAGCCGTTTACGGATAAACGCCTCCATAAACGGCTTTATTGGACCCGGATGAACAAATTAACGGATATTCACAGCATCAAGCCAGGCCTTGGTGATCAGCGCATGCCCGGCAGGAGTGGCATGGACCCCGTCATGAGACCAGTAAGCCGCCTCTGCCCTGACGCATGCCTGGGCAAACAAGCCGTCCATCGGGACGAATGCCGTCTTGAATTCGCGGGACAGCTCCCGGATGATGCCGATCTTGGGGTCCAGGTCTTCCCTCCACAGCTTGTACTCAGGATGATTGGGAAATAAGAACGGTTCAATCAGCACCATTTCAGCTCCCATAGCCTTCACTTCAGTCAAGAGGCTGTGGTACAGCGCGTGAAACTCCCCGGCGCTTGTCGGATCATTCTCCGTATAACGCCGCCAGGTGTCATTGACACCGATCAGGACAGATACCAGATTCGGTTGCAACTCTATACAATCTTCCTGCCAGCGTTCCCGGAGATTCCTCGCTCTATCTCCACTCTTGCCGCGGTTGAGGAAGGTGAATTGCCGCTCGGGATACTTCGCCAGCAAGGCAGCCGAGGTCATCAGCGCATAGCCTCTCCCCAGATCGGACAGCTCCTCCCTGCTGCGGCCGGCATCGGTAAGACTGTCGCCCTGGAACAGGACCAAGGCATTTTGTTTAAGACTAATAGACATGTTTAACTCTCTCCTTGTTCAAAAATAGATTTAATAACACGTGTTATAACGCGTGTTTATCCAATTTTGTCATACCTTAATACCTTAAGCCTGCCGGCCGGATCACAGAGGCCAAATATTCACCGGAAGACTCTTCCGCGTTAAGATAACACGTGTAATTCAGTTTGTAAAGGGCAAATTCGCTCCGGCATTAGGCTGCACTGTGAGGTGAAAGATACAAATGTACGGAGCGCAGCGTTGCCGCAATAGTTAGTTTTCGGAGGCCTGGGCGGTCTGCGGCTGCAGACGGCGCAGCGCATTTCCTGCGCCCGGCTGCAGCCGGGCTGCTCCAACCGCAGCCAGCGTTGCCATGACTGCGAGCAGAAAAAAAGCGATGGAATAAGCCCCCGCCTTGCTCACCGAGCCGAAGAAAAACCGGGATAACGGCTCTCCGGCACGCAGGGCGATGGTTGCGGCAGCGATGCCGAAGGCGGCGGCCAGATTCTGCGAGGTGGACGCAAAGGCATTGGCATGCCGCACCTGCTCCGGCGGAACATCGCTGTATGCGATCGTACTGAAGCCGGTGAGCGCGGTGGAACGCGCAATGCCGCTCACCAGGGCAAGCAGCGCAATCAGCGCAATAGGCGTCGCCGCCGTAATAATTCCGCTGAGCAGCATCGTGATGGCCCCGAGCAGTGTCGAAGCGATCAGAACATTGCGAAATCCGAAGCGGTTGAGCAGAGGAGTGGTCGCAGGCTTGATCGCGATGTTCCCTATGAAGATGAACAATACAATTCCGCCCGCAAGCGTAGGACTCCAGCCAAAGATGTTCTGGAACAAAAGTGTCATCAAAAACGGCGCAGAGCCGACCATAATCCAATACAATGAGCTGCTTAGCTGAGCGGTCCGGAAGGTGCGGATCTTCAGCACCCTTAAATTCACAATGGGATGGGCAGCGCGGTAGAGATGCAGGATGGCGGCTACCGTAAAGAGTAAAGACACCGCCGACATCATCAGCCCCGAGCTCCATGAGGCCGAAGAATCAGCAAGCATATGCGCCGCATACGTCAGTCCGCCGACGCCGACCCCCATCAGCACCACTCCCGTTCCATCGAGTTTTGGTGCAGAGGAATCCGGGGGGATTCTTATCAGCTTCCAGGCAGCGGCAAATCCGGCTGCCCCTATCGGAAGATTGATAAGAAACAGCCATTTCCACGAGCCATGGGTCACAATCAGCCCTCCGAGCAGCGGCGCAATGGCAGGTGAGATCAGCCCGGGCCATACCAGATAGGACATGATCTTCATAAGATCCTTCTTCTCCGTATGCTGAAGGACCACCACCCGTCCGACCGGAACCATCATTGCCCCGCCTGCACCCTGTAATACACGCATCGCGACGAGCCCGGGCAAGCTTGTGGACAGCGCGCATCCCAGGGAAGCGAGGGTAAAAACGGCAATTGCCGCAAGAAATACCCGGCGCGTGCCGAAGTATTCGGCAAGCCAGCCGCTCAGCGGGATTAGAACGGCCAGCGTAACCATGTATGAAGTAATAACCAGACCTATTGCCGAGGAAGAAACTGCAAATGCCCGGCTCATTGCTGGAACCGCTGTAGTAACAATCGTACTGTCCAAATTTTCCATAAAGTAGCATCCGGCCACAAGCAAGGCCATATTGCGAAGCTTGGGATTGATCATTTCATTCTGCTCCTCTGCGGGCCGTTCATTTTTTCCAGCCCATGCTTTTCAGTTTATCGAGATCAAGAGATTCCTGAATATGCTGGATATGATCCCTCATAGCCTGGTACGCAGCCGCTCCATCCTGATTCTGAATGGCAGCAAAAATATTCCGGTGATAAGCTACAGATTCTTCAAAATGACGAGGATTCGTCGTATGTTCGCTGCTGAAGATCCCTCTGCTCTGGCTTACATGGCGAATCGTATCAATAATTTGCAGGAAAAAGTTATTGTGGGCGGCGGCGGCAATTCCCAGATGCACATCGTTGTCATGCTTCAAAACCGTTTCTATAGCCGCCTCATTCCGGATATAGAGCTTTATGCATTCCTCATGCCTCCGGATCGCCTCGCCTATCTTCTCAAGATCGGCGGCCGTCCGGTTCGCTGCCGCTAACTGGGCAGCATCCGCTTCAAGAACTGTTCTGGCCTCGAAAATCTCCTCAATTAACGAGCGGTCGAACAGGCTGTAGGTTCGGATCACCTTGCCGATAGCGCCGGGATTATATCCGCTGACGAAGGTTCCGTCCCCTTGCCTTGCTTCAAGGATGCCCAGCGTGGACAATGCACAAATCGCTTCGCGCAGCGGCACCCGGCTGATCCCCAGCTTCTCGGACAAACTCCGTTCATTCATTAGCTTGTCCCCGGCTTTCAGCTCTCCGCGCTCAATCTCGGAGAGGATATATTCAATGACTTGCTCCCGTACATTAGGTCTGGCCGAAGGGCACATGGAATTCTCCTTAAAAAAATAGATTGGTAATACCAATATTGGTATTACCAATCTATTTTAGATTCGGTGATTTTTCAAGAGATTGTTCCAGCGGTCATTGTACCACCTGCAGGCTACACTGCTGAAAACTAAGAAGCCTTCCTGCAGCAGGAAAAACACAGCAAGATACTATTGTCTGCCGCTTGTGCATATTCTGTCTTGATCGGAATACACGATAGGTGGTGGATAACCCATGAACACTGCGGCAGCCGGTTGCCCAGATTTCAGAGACCCGTCTTTTTTGAAACAGCATATTCTTCATACGGTTAATTTCTATGCTCCCCGGTGCATTGACCATAAGCACGGGGGATATATCAACTGCTTTCTGGATGATGGAACGGTGTGTGATCCTCTAACCAGGCAGCTGGTGGGAATGGCAAGATTTATCTACATTTTCAGTGCTGCCAGCCTGATCGGCGGGACGGAGGCAGAGGGATACCGCGCCGCCGCCGAGCATGGCCTGCGCTTCCTTCAGGAGCATCAGCAGGATCGGGAGCACGGGGGATACAATTGGACTCTATGCGGACAGCAGGTCGTGGACTCCACCAAATTTGCATACGGACACGCTTTTGCCCTGCTGGCTGCAGCCACTGCCTTCAAAGCGGGAATTGCCTGGGCGCAGCCGGTCATCGGGGAAATCTATACAGTGCTTGAAGAACATTTCTGGAGAGAAAATGACGGGCTCTATGTAGACGAAATATCTGCCGATTGGGCTGTCGTATCCCCTTACCGTGGACAGAACGCAAATATGCATATGTGCGAAGCGATGATGGCGGCTTACGAGGCCACCGGCGAACGCCATTACCTGGACCGCGCCAGGCGCCTGGCGCACTCCGTCATGTTCAAGCTGCTGCCGCAGTCGGGCGAATTAATCTGGGAACATTATAATGAGCATTGGCAGATTGACTGGAACTACAACAAGGACAATACGAAAAGCGAGTACCGCCCGTACGGCTTTATCTTCGGCCACGATATTGAGTGGAGCAAGCTGCTTCAGCTGCTCTGTCGGCATGCTCCAGAGACCTGGCTGCTGCCGCAAGCGGAAGCTTTATTCCATGCAGCGCTTGCCAAGGGCACTGACCGCAGGCACGGCGGCATCTTCTATGCGCTGGCCGCCGACGGCTCAGCCATTATCGATTCGGATAAGCTGTATTGGGTTATGGCCGAGACCATCGGAGCCTCTGCTTTATTCAGCGCCCGGACCGGCCGGCCGGAGTACGGCAATGGGTACGAAGAGATCTTTGCGTATTGCTGGAATGTGTTCATCGATCATCAGTACGGCGGCTGGTATCATCTGCTGGATTGCAAGAACCGGCGATACAGCAATATCAAAAGCCCGCCGCCCAAGACCGACTATCATCCGGTAACGAATTGCATGACTGCCCTATTGGCTTTTGGCGGACCGGATACGGCAGCCGCTCTTAAGCTGTAAGCCTCTTGCCGCCTGCTGTCTACGTAGTGACCATTTGTCCGCCGTTCACGTGAATGGTCTGGCCCGTAATGTACGATCCGTCGCCGGAGGCGAGCAGAACATAGACGGGAGCCAGCTCATAAGGCTGCCCCGCACGCTTCATCGGCACATCCGAACCCAGGGTTCTTATGGCCTCCGGCGGCTGGGTTGCCGCATTAAGCGGAGTCCAGATCGGCCCCGGAGCAACCGCATTGACACGAATGCCCTGTGTGGCCAGATTGTTGGCCATCGCCCTGGTGAAGCTGACGATCGCCCCCTTCGTGGAGGAATAGTCGATCAGATCTTCCCGTCCGATATAGGCATTCACCGATGTTGTATTCACGATACTGCTGCCCCGGCGCAGATACGGGAGAACCGCCTTGGTAAGGTTGAACATTGCAATGATGTTCACCTCGAAGGTGGTACGCAGCTGCTGCAGACTGATCTCCAGCAGCGAAGGGAGGACGAACTGCACCCCGGCGTTATTGATCAGAATGTCAATGCGGCCGAAGGCTTGCAGGGTGGAATTCACAATGTGCGCAGGGGTATCTTCACATCTTAGATCAACCGGCAGCAGCAGGGCGCGTCTGCCCAGCCGGTTCACCGCTTCGCGGGTTTCCACGGCATCCTGGTGTTCGTTCAGATACACAATCACGATGTCCGCACCCTCCTTGGCGAAGGCGACAGCCACCGCACGGCCGATCCCGCTGTCGCCTCCGGTAATGATAGCCACCTTATCCTTCAGCTTGCCGGTGCCTATATATTCAGGATTGTCGAATAGGGGACGCGGTACCATTAAGTATTCCAGGCCTGGTTGTTGGAATTGATGCTGTGGAGGAAAGCTGATAGGGATCTCCTGGCATTTTAGTTCTGTTCCAAGGCACGGCTCATTTACATTCATAGGGGTCTTCCTTTCACTTTGGCATTCTAATGAAAGTATATTCCCTCTGGGCGGTTTGGTGCCTATGCCGGAGCCAGCTGCTTCTTTCAGTTCAAACTCAAACAGCGCGTACCGGTTGGAATACCGGTACGCGCTGTTCGTTTAGTTATGTCAGAAACGGAACCAGTTCACATCCGCGACACTTCCGCTTGCAGGTTTCTTGAAGACCAGATAAACATTCTTAACACCCGATGCTCCTGTAACCGGAATACTGACGGTATTGAAGACGGACCAGCTCCCTGTGGAAGGCAGAAGGATCGAGCCCAGCAGCGTGCCGGTCGGACTGCCGGAGCGGATCTCAAACGTTCCGTTTGTATTGACGGTAGCGTATCTGACCTCTATCGCGGACACACCCCCGGAACCGAAATTCACATTATTGTAGCCGGCATAATCATTGTTGTCCGTGGAGCCGATTTTGCTGCCGCCGCCCGCATCCGCTGTAGTCGATACGCTGAGGCCGGATTGCACGGAATAGTTCTCAGCTTCGATGAGGGTCTGTGTGGTATAGCTGAACCAGTTGATATCGGCCACGCTGCCGCTTGTCGCTTTTTTGAATACCATAAAGACATTCTTGATTCCACTTGCCCCCGTGAACGGGATGTTTACCGTATTATAGACAGACCAGCTTCCCGTTGACGGCAGCAGCAGTGATCCAAGCAGCGGACCGGTGGAACTGCCCGTAAACTCCCTTTTTCCGGTCATCCAGAATATCAAGGTTGCGGTAAATATTACTCTTTGCACTTCTTGATGATATCGTCCATCTCTGACCCGAGAAAATCGATTAACATGATTTCATCGAACATGTTAACTACCCTCTCTATTTTGAAAAAACTTAAATACTCAATCTTTATTTCAAAGCTTATCTTTCAGATTTGATTTTATTCGATTTTTCAAATGACCTATGTAGATTTGTTTTGGTTCAGATGGATCATTTTTTTTGATAACAGCTTTATGAATTGAATCTATTTCTTTAGCAAAATTGTAAGCATTGGGGCCAAACCCCAAACTTCTCTTTAGTGGTCTATAGTATTTGACTAGAATTTTGGTAGCCTCATCTTTCTCATATCCCAGAAGCTTAAGTTCACGAATCACATCTTTAACATAGGGTTTGTCCATCATATGTCCACTACTTGGATTATTCATTATTTTCCTCCTGCCTCTTATGGATTAGCTTGTGACTCAAAACTGTCCGTCATCATTTAAAATATTCTTCTGAACACCACTTTATCTTTACTTCTCTACTTTTTTCATGGATTTTCAATAGCTGATTTAGAACAAAAATACGTTGAACTATGTCTTCAGCTATAAAAAATTGCCTCTTGTAATAGTTTATTTGTGTCTGATATGGACTTTGGTACTTTTCGTTATTTTCATATACGTGTAGTAGTTTAACATGAAGATCATAAATTTCTTTGTATTTCATAATAACTCCCTTCAGCTGTTAAAAAGTTTATTTTTTTGAATATGCTCTTTTTAAATTTATTTAGTCGAACTACTTTCATTTACAAAAAAGCAACCCCCTTGTTGGCAAGTCGCTTCTAAATCACTCTTTTGAAATTAGTGTTTAAATATCTTACCGCTTCGCCTTATAAAACTCATGATACAGCTTCATCAGTGCCCTTTTCTCTATCCGCGAAACATAACTCCGCGAGATCCCCAACTCCTTTGCGATTTCCCGCTGCGTCCGCTCTTCCCCACCTGTATCTAATCCAAACCGACCAACCACAACTTCCTTTTCCCGATCATCTAGTATATCAAGGTTACGATAAATTTTACTCTTCTCAATCTTCAGATCCACTTCCTTAACAATATCATCTGCTTCAGAACCAAGGATATCGATCAATGTGATTTCATTACCTTCCTTGTCTGTCCCAATCGGATCGTGAAGAGATACGTCTTTTCGTGTTTTTTTCAGAGAGCGAAGGTGCATTAATATCTCATTCTCAATACAACGTGCGGCAAAAGTAGCGAGCTTTGTACCTTTGTTCGGTCGGTAACTCTCAATGGCTTTAATTAATCCGATGGTTCCTATGGAAATTAAATCTTCCATATCTTCCCCAGTATTGTCGAATTTTTTTACTATATGTGCGACGAGACGAAGATTATGTTCAATTAATAGATTTCTAGCTTTGGCATCTCCTTCAGCCATCATCCCTAAGTATTTACTCTCATCCTGTTCCGAGAGCGGTTGTGGAAAAGCGTTGTTTCTTACATAAGAAACAAGCAAGGTTAATTCTTTAATCAGTAACGCTATTGTGCTTATTATACCTGGCAATATATCGACACCTCCCGCACTTGTACAATGAAACCGGCCAGTAGTGTTCACTACGGGTTCATGGTCTCTTTATTGTATGTGGGGAGATGCCTAGAAGTGCATGTACGTCGAAAATCTAGATAACAAAAATCAAAGAGTATCCTCATTAACCACTTTTGTTACCTTTTTCTCGTGCTTGCATGTATAGTTTCTTATTTAGCGTAAAAGGAGTATCTGTTCCTTTTTCATTTTGTGTTCCCACAAGTTCGCTTAGGCTGCCAACTATGCTGATATTAAACCCTTCTTCATCTGATTTGATGATAACGTCATCGATAAGTGATTCAACTATAAATCTTTTATCATCAAAAGCTAATTCCGCTCCTTTGCTGCTGATAAACATATTTATCCGCTCAATCAGCTTAATATTTTCCTCATGGGAAAAATGCCGTTCTTTGTGTTTTTTGATTTGCTCTTCATATCGATCAAATTCAGTCTGTAGATCATTTATCTCCCGAGTTAATTTATGGGACTCAGTAGCCAGCTCATCCTCCGAAATAACATCCCTCCGAAACATAATTTTCAACTTGTCTGTCTCTTTTCTTTTATCCTCGATCTGACCTTGGACCTTGCCTGCGGTTAATAACAATTCATCGACGACTTCTGCTACTTGACCCTCCAGCCTCTTTATATAGTCTTCTGGATTAGACAAGGCCTCCATAACCATATCCCAGATAAACTCCTCGAGTACATCCGCACGAATACTGCGAGTAGGGCAGCGATCAGTTATACCGTAAACCCTAGGAAAAAGATACAGGCAACGGTAACATCTGTACTTCACTCTAGTACCTGTCTTCTTATCTTTACGCCCTGAGTATGTAGTCCCTCCCCATTTATGACCACAATCACCACATCGAATAAGAGATCTTAACAAATAATTATTGTGCATATTTCCCGATCGAGTGTTATTCTTAACACGCTGTTGCCGCACTTGAGCGAACAATTCCACTGACACAATAGGTTCAACTTCCACCATAATCCATTCACTTCGATCCCGAACTGAATAGGTCTTTTTAGGAGCACCTGTTTGAGTTCGCTGTCCTTTGATTTTTTTCACTTTTCTACGGTTGTAATAATACTTCCCTATATAGATTTCAGAACAAAGAATTCTGGCAATGGAGCTTGCTCCCCAATTTCCATTTGCTGAACGTTTTGGCGGGACTCCCAAATCAAAAAGTTTATTGCCAATTTGACGAATCGTCATATTTTCATTTAGATACCAGTGGTATACCTTTCTCACATAATCTGCTTCCATCTGGTTTATAAGCAACTTTCCTTCAACCCAATCGTAGCCAAAGGGGGGCACGCGCATGGGCATAATTTTTTTGTCTTTCTCTACGGCCTTCAATCTTCCCCGAACCGTTCTCTTCTTAATAAGTGAAAGCTCATATTGAGCGATGACACTCATTAAGTTGAAAAACAACTGTCCTTCAGGTGTATTCTGATACTCCGTATCAACAAATATCAGTTGAACATCACGTGACTCAAATTCCCGGCACAAAAACAACTTATCTGTTAAGTCACGCGACAGTCGATCCGGATGGGTAATGATAACCCTGTCAATCAAGTGATCATTAATTGCTTGACGCAGTTCATTCATTGCCGGCCGTTCAATGTCTTCGCCGCTAAAGCCTTCTTCACGGTAAACTTTAACAGAATCAGTGTGAATACCAAGCTCAATAGCTTTGATCATACAGAGCTCGATTTGGTTTTCAAGACTGTGTCCCTCTACTACTTGCATTCCCGTTGAGACCCGTCCGTAAATTGCAGTATACAAAGAATCCCTCCTATTCAATAACTCATTTTTTTCTCTCTTCAAAACATCCTTATAGCTTAAATAGGACTATTCACATTTTTTTCGTTTTTGTAGTATGAACATCATTGGTTTCCAAAAGAGCCATCTATCTATTTTCCATCAACAGAACATACGTTCGTATATCTTTATTCTGTCCAATTGAATTAAAAATAAACCGACTGCAATTAGTCGGTTATTTGATTATTTTTTTTAAGATATAATCGATGACTTTCTCCTTAGCATTCGCTGCTTGAGTTACTCTCAATGCATTCTTACTTGTTTCTAATTTGTTTATTTCTAGACGATTATTGTTCATTTTTTTCTTTACTTTTCGTAACTTCAATCGTTTTAATCCTTTCTTCTTCTTCCTTGATCCAATGCTTTATAATCTCTAATGCCCTATCTCTGTTTTTCTGGTCATCGTTAGACAAAATAAAAAACCTCCTGATAATCAAGTTATCAGAAGGTTTTACGCTAATAGCTACTGCTTTTCATTTGTATTTTCAAAAATCCAATTTTCTAAATTCTATGGGTACACTAAATAGCATTTGGCGGTTTGCTAAACATATAATTGCTGCATTCCTTTGGCTCGGAATGGCAGTCAGTACATCTCCAAGAATACAGTCAAAATTACTATTTAATGCAGCTAACAACTCATTATATTCCCTTATATCTCCTAACTGATTAAAGCTCTCCACGAGGAAATTCCCATTCCTACATTCAACTCTGAGGAATAAAGAGTTATCAGGATTAACTCCCTTAAGAATGAAATTCCGTATCCAGACCTCTGTATCCTTCACACTATTTAACATTTTCAAAAAAGATTTCAACTTATCCTTTTCAAGACCTAAATGATGAAAGTGATACGTTACCCATTCGTTATCCTTTATACTTTCTTCCACTAACCATTCAGGAGGGACACGGAAAAGTATCGCTAATTGAGCAATGAGTTTCTGGGTAATTTTTGTATCAAAAGAACCCGATCCCAAGAACTTTTGAATTGGTGTATGACTAGCATAACCAATAATTTTGGCAGTTTCTCTATATGTCATACCAGTGGATTTGAGTAGAAATTCACGTCGTATCTTTAAAGACAATCCCTTTAAAAACCTATTATAATCATCTGCCGATAATCTTAACAACGGATTACACACAAACTGCCCCTTATTAAGGAAGTTTTCTTCATAATACTTAACGGTCATTTTTCCTCTGCCAACATTTTTCCCGGCCTCTAACATCCTACTTAAATAAGAATACTCTTCGGTTGAACTACTCATTCCCATGCTATCACCAAATATAGTGTATAAGCTGTAGGGTATCGATGCTCATTTGTATTTTCAAAAATACAAATGAGCATATCAAGTATTACTCGTCTATAATACGTAATCAATTACAAAATGCATGCTTTAACAATACATTTGTCCCAAATTGGACCTGTAGTATGAAGTAAAAAAAGAGGGAACGAATGGATTAATCCAAATAAGATTATTAGTACTCTATTAATCTCTAAATATTTGTTTTCCATAGCCCCACCTCCTTTCGTAAGTTTCTTCTACTTATTTGATCGTTTTCCGAATTTAGGAAGTAATAAAATACATTTTAGTTAATTTTGGTTTTATAAAATAACAAAAAAAGGCAGAAATCTTGATTTCTTCTGTAACGAAGAAGCAAAGTTTCCACCTTCAAAAAAGAAGGTGGAAACTAATGTTTATTTTTACCATTATCGGTCAATAACTCAAAGTATAAATAAAAAAATCTTTTTCAACTTCTAATATTAGAAGCGAAAAAGATTTACCTAATGTTATTAATGAGTTCGAACCCAACCTGTAAGGTGAATTTCCACAACGCAAATAAGCTGAGGATCAAGCCATTCGGCAATTAAGAATTAAATTCTCCTTGAGGCGCTTGCCAGGAGAGCAATTTTAGACTGTTTTTATATAGGAAAATTATATCTAACATCTAGTAATCCGTCTACTATTTCTAAGGAGGATAAATTAATGCTAAATAATTTATCAAATATTGATTTAAATAGCCCCTCTGAGCATGAAACTAATCAAAAACTCAATCATTTCATTAGCGAAATTCGTTCATATTTGGAGACAATTCAACAGAAGAATAAAGGAATAATCAACCCCAATAAACTTTCTCATCTAAAAAAATTCAACGACTTCCTTGACTCCGTATCTTTTGATGAACAGTTGGCCAATTTGAACGAACGGTATCTTAAGGACTATAAAGAAAAAATATCACAATATTCAGTATCTTATCAGACTAACCTACTAATTGTAGTTAAAAGTGTCTTTCATTTTCATAGTATATATCAATTTGATCATTTACTTACTCTTCCATCTGGTAGATCCCTAAAAAAGAATCATAATCCAAACAAAAAGCTTGAAAATCTAAAGATTTTAGATTTTGTATCTTATCTAGATAACTTTAAAAAGTTCAGCCAAACTATCAATAACAAGAAACATCTGAAAACTTTTTATAAATATCTTCAAGAACACTTTCCACATTTAAAGTTGGACGAACAGTCAGACTTCTCAAATGTGAGATTGCACCATATCAAAGAATTTGAAAAATATCAATTAGAAAGAGCTTCATTTAAAAAAATATCAAAAAAATATGTTTATTCAATATCACGCTCATTGAGAATGTTTTTCGATTATTTGAGAAAAAAAGGAATATCGAATATTAAGTATGTTCCTCCCAGTTTCCTACAAAGAGATAGTAATCGGGCGAACGAGTACGTAGAAGAAATAGATATAAGATTAATGATTGATTCTTTCTTTAAAGAAATAAGTGCAACAAACAGAAACCCAAAATTCCTATATCGAAATTTAGCCATATTCCTGATTTTGTTGAATACAGGATGTCGTCCCATTGAAGTTTGCAATCTTAGTACCTCTGATATTTGGTTATCTGAAGGAGCAATTTTGCTAAGATCTAAAAAATCAGGAAAGAGAAAATTAAAATTAGACCGTGAAGTTGTATATTATCTTAAACATTACTGTGAAATACGTCACACTTTTAATCCCAAGAGCGACATTCTTTTTCTCAAAAAAGATGGTGACGGTATGTTTCAAAGAAACATCTATAAAGTCTTCCAGGGAGTAAATAAAAAAACTTTTAATAAGATGATTAATTCCCCCAAGTCTCTCAGGCATACTTATATAACAAATGCTTTGGATAGTCTAAATGACATAAGAAAAGTAGCAGAAGCCGCAGGTCACAAAATATGGAGTTCAACAGACTACTACAGATATAGAAGTACGGAACGCTTGAAAAATAATACTATTGAATATGACCCCACAGGGTTATATGAGAGGGAGTTTGAAGATGGCCATTCAAAAAAAAGTTAATGGTCTGAGAGAATTATGTGATGCTTTAAACATAGAATTTGAGCTTTTAAAGGCTGTTCAAGAGAATAAAGAATTTGTATCGCATCAACTGCTTTCATTGAATGCGCTAAAGACCATATCCGAAGTGATCCAAGAATTTATTGAATATTTAAGAAAAAATGTAAAGCTGGGGATCATTGAAGCGAAAACTGCTGAGAGTTACATCCACTTTCTTAGACCATTTCTTCAATTCATTGAGAAAAACTACAAAACATATGATATTAGTAAGCTTGATATAGTTATATTTAACGAATATCTAATTACATGCAAGTCTTTTAAAAATAAAGATGCCGTAACAGCAGGTACTAAAAATACCTACTTAAAATTCATTCGTAAAATGCTATATTTTGCAATGGATAATGGATATTTGTTTTTAAAAGATGGAGAATACCATATAAAAAATAAGTTTCGATGGGACCGCATACCTCGTGATCCAAGGTGTATACCAGATGAGTTGGTTAAGAGGATTCTACGAGCATCCACCTTTACCAAAAACCCTTATCGTAATCACGCCATACTCTGTACACTTCTTGCAACTGGTGCACGAGTAGAGGAACTTGTAAATATAAAAATCAACGATGTTAATTTTGAAAAAGATTTCATCAAACTCACAGGCAAGTATAGAAAAACAAGACTTGTGACACTGTATCCTTTACTAAAAAAAGTTTTACTTGCCTATCTTGATCTGCGTCAAATAAGCAATCTCACATCAAACCAATACCTATTTACGACTTCATATAGAAAAAAGGAGAATGGAATGACCAAATCTTCTGTTCAGAAAATGATTTTCAAACTATTTAAGGATATAGGCTATGCCAATGAATACTCAACCCACTGTTTTAGACATACGTTTGCAGTCAATTGCCTAAAAGCCGGCATGAAGATTGAGTACATTGCGGAATTAATGGGGCATGAACATATTGAGACAACGATGATTTATACTACTATGCTTTCTGAGGATTTATTAAAAGAAGTTCAAAAATACCCTATTCCCCTTGAGGAAGTTCTTTTTACTTTATTAGGAGTTGAAGACTAGATGAGACCGTTAATCGAAGAGATAGAAAGGTTTTTAAGCAGCGCAAACTATGTAAATATCACCAAACAAAGATATCGAAAACACCTCATTGCTTTTACTGAGTATCTCTCTAAATTAATTAATGAACCTGTAGAGCAAGTCACACTAACCAAGATATACTACATCTCAATGAACGATGCTGAAGCGAATTCTATTTTTTATCAAATCGATGCTCCGATTTTAGATGAATATTTTGAGTTACATCTAGCCAAAGGATATAGGTGGTTAGCAGCCTTCAAGTCAGCCATTAGCAGTCTTTTTAAATACCTAGGTGCAAATTATAATTTTCAAAACCCTATTTATGAAATTGAGTTTCGATTAGAAGATCATAAGCCAGAACCAAAAAACAAGCGTATTTTAAATAGACAAGAAATACTAAAATTGATGATGAGTATTGTCGAGTACAGCAAAGATGTTGAGAGAGACTGTCTTCTCTTCGTCACTTTACTTTCGACCGGAGGCAGAATTGACGAGGTACTTAGTTTAAAAAAGAAAGATATTCGTACAGAAAACCATGTTTTTTTTCTAGCCAAAACGAAGAACAAAAGAAGCAAATATGTGGTCACTAGAATTGGATTAACAAAAGCGATTGAAATTTACTGTCAAAAAAAACATTTAGATACTGAAGATTATATTTTCACTAACGGAAGTAACAGTAAACCAATATCACAGAGTAGTGTCAGAAAATTATTAAATTACTATCTTGAGAAAAAAAATATCCTTCCAGCAAGAATCCATGATACAAGACGTTCATTCGCTACCATCATGTATGAGAACGGCACAGATATCGATATTATTAGACAACTCATAAATCATGAAACCATAAACTCTACAAAAATCTATATTGGGGATGGTATCGTACGTAACGAAACCATAAATATTCCACTGTACGATTCAATATTTTCAGATATGAGAAAAAAACGATTGAATAAAACAGATCGTAGTTTATGAGCAAATCATAAAGGATCCCCGACTTCAGATGAAAATAATTAAAACTAGACATTAATAGAGTTTGAATAAGATAAATACATGACATTCCAGATTTCATCTGAATTACACTTGTAATTTGTACTATTTAGATCATTTTTCACTTTAAGTACAGTGAATAAATGTCAAGAATATTATCCAATCCATCCAATAATTCTTCAACTTGTGGATCTCTCTTTGAACCCACGCAATCATTTAAGCAAGTATACGTTGTTGGAGTTGTAGAAATAAGAGGGGCTATGAAATAGTTATCTGGTAAATCAAATGTTTTATTGATTTTTTCAATTTCTTTATTGTATTTCTCAGATTCAAGACCTTCACCTTTAATGATCCGATCAATATTACGCCGGGAGACGTCAGATAATTTCGATAAAGATAATTTCGAATAACCTTTCTTCCGAATAAAGATAACCAAGTTTTTAGCAATCTTTTCACGATGATCGAAAAAATTCAGGTTCATGTTATTACTCCTCTTTTACCACGTATTATAGTTAATCTCATACAAACAAAGAGAGGTATCCTAAGCAGCCATTAATTAGCTTTCGGGACACCTCTTAAGTATTAATCAGTTTATTGTTTAAATATTCATCTAAATACACTTGATGGAATTCATCTGTAGGAAGTAATCCCAGAACTTTATATTTCCAGATCGTTCGTTGTTTAGAAGGATTGAAAACAACCTCATCATAATTATAATCGATATTAAACTTACCTGAAGAATCCAAATTCATTGTCAGATTTGTCCAAGCTTGATCAAGTGTGCCTCTAGAGCCCTCATTTAATTCAACAAAATATTCTTGTAACTCCCTACATAACCGATCATATATAAGTTCATCTACTCCATAAACTTTAGGGATACTATGACTATAAATTAGCTCCTTTTTTGTATTAGATTCGAAGTAAAAATAGATAATTCTTGAACCAGGTAATATTTCTGCGTAAAGATAAATCTTACTCCACTCATCAGGGATTATTCCTATTAGCTTATTTCCGATAAGTTGATATAGTTCTTCCGTTTTATTCACTGACATGTTAACCTCCAACTTGATTTAAGGTTCGCAATTGTTAATAGTGTATTTCACTTGAAAATAAGATGGTCTTTGTGACACTCCAGAATATACTGGTTCTATCTTAACATTTACACTTTTGTGATTTTGAAGCGCGATTCCCCACACTTCCTCCATTTGATACCATTTCACGCCAGGTCCATTAATTTGAGGGTTCATAGCAACCAAATTATCTAAATCTACAGATCCATTAAATGAAGATGCTATTAAATGTCCACCAACATCTGGTTTTTGTAAGTCTCTAATACGATCTTGTCTACCTGCTATACCTTGAGCATATTCGTTTCTAGTCGCTGAATTTAAAACAAGGCTGCCTTCAACCCTATTAATCCTACCCATGTTATCAGTAGTATAAGTATAACCGTTTTTCTATAATAAACATTCTCGGTTAACACTTTAATTCTACCACTCTTCTTATAATGATCCCCAGTCATCGCGCCAGATCTGACCTGTAGAATGTATAAAAAAAGGGAACATACGGTTTAAAGCATATAAGATTAATAGTAACCTATTTATCTGTAAATATCGGTGCAGGGATCATTGACCACTATCTTATGAACCAAGTAAATAATGGTTTTTCTAATTTAGAATCATCTACCCTTGCTTTAAAGAGTTTTTTCAGGTTTTTAACAAACAACCGTAATTTCTCTAATATTGTGCCTCAAATGTGATTCAAACTCAACGATTATAACCCAGCTGCTAAGCCAATACGAATACTCAGCAGGCATGAATTGCTAAGGTTTTTACATAGTTTAATTTCCCATAGCGATAATATGATCCGTGATACTCTCTTATTCTCATTACTTTTAACTACAGGTTGTAGAATATCTGAAATAACAGAATTGAAGGTTTCTGATATAAATTTTGAGGATGAGATGATCACAATTCTCAAAAAAAAAAAAAAATAAAATTCAACTGGTTATAGTCCTTCGCAAGGGGTTTGGCGCTCTACTACGTAAGTACCAGTCTGTAAACGAGTTAAGAGACAACGAATGCCTTTTCCCTGGAAAGGCCAAAAACATCCCTATTACTAGACAGGTCGCAAGTAATCTCTTTAAAAAATATCTCCACTTGGCCAATTTACCTGATTTGAGAATTCATAGTCTCCGGCACTCCTTCGCTACTCACATGAGAGACGAAGGTATGGATTTATTAACCTTAATGGAACTTCTAGGTCATCAGAAACTTCAAACCACTCTAAATTATACGCAGTCATATTACAGGAGGAATGCACACATACGAATAAAAGAGCATGAAGAATTTTATCGAAAGTTTCGATCTCGAAAATAAAGTGCTCTTTAGCTGCTGTAATACTTGATTTAATCTCAGATCTATTGAAATGACTAATATTCAGTAGCTTACTGCGTAAAAAATTCATGTGTACTATTGCTCATAATCAAGTCTATCCATTCCTTATGTTCCCTCCAACCGTTTAAGACACGAATTCCTTGGCACGCAAGTTTTTTCACCCACTCTGTTTCTGAACGAAGTGAATCTGTTTTGGTGGGCTGGATATCAACGATCTGAAACTCTGGTTCTAGATTGTCCATCTGAATGTTGGAAATCATCTTTTTATATGCCCTATATTTATGCGAGTCTTTTAAGTGATTAATTTTCCTGTATTCTAAATTACGAGTTTGTCCTACATAAAAAGGTATATTAGTCCGTGGATCAATAATAAGATAAGTAAAATATGGCCCTGACTCCTCATCTTCCATGGGAGAAGAGTAATTTTGAACAGTATATTTTGCAGTATCAAAATGAAAGATCGGACTTTTTGATTCTGGTAACATTTTCCCCCACCACATTTCAGCCAATTCAATCTTAGAAAATGACTTGTATACAGCCCCTTTATATCCTTCTACGTATTGTTTGGCTCCTTCTTCCCAAATATCAAAAATTCCTATTTTCTTCCCTTTAATAACAACATAAAATTTACTTCTCATAAGAACCTCTCTCAAAAACCTTAATATTTTTTAGACTTGTACTTTCTGAAATATAATTTTTATAAGCATAATCCCCCAATTTGTTAGTACTCCTGTTCTAACTTCTTTTGACGTACATGCCAAGTCTCCCACTCTTTTTTCTCATGATCGTAGGCCACTTGATTAACAATTCTGGGATAAATCTCACTTATTTCATCTACAGGATTTAATCCAAATATATGACGATGCGAGTTCTCAGCAATAAATCGATTAAGGGTCTCAGCTAACTCTCTGGTAACATTATTCATTCTTACCTTATTTCCGACCTGAGTATATAGCAATAATCTAGGTGATAACGGAAAGATGATTTCTGCCCCCTTATTTCCCCAGCCACCCTTAAAATCATAAGTTCCATCTTCATAATAATTTAGCCGAACTAATGGATTGTCACTTGTAACCCAAAGCAATTCTCCAGGAGAACGAAGTATACTCCATGTATGCTCATTCAGAACCTTATAAGTAGTAGTAAGTAAGTGACGGATAGAAAATAACCAAACTCCACGCCCCAACAATACTTCTGTTTTCAACAGTCCCAACTCAGATGCAGTGCCAATTTGCTTAGTTACTTTCATTGGAATTAATTTGCTATCATTATATTCCTTGTCTGCGGGAATAAGCTCCTCATTAGGGACAGCTTTCATTTTACTGAGAGCTTTCTGCATTGCCTCTTCAATGATGGTTGGCATCTCTAACTTCCATCGCTCCAATTTTCTATATACCTTTCAGGATTACGAATATCTTGAAGTGCAACAAATCTGAGCAGATGCTCCCATTCTTGTTTACTCAAAGACTTACCAGAACGAGCTTTAAACAAAGCAATTTGCGCGGGTGTCTCTATTTCCTGATCCATCCATACTTCAATTTCATCTGAATCAGCCCCTAGAATACTACGTGTAAATAGATGGTGGTGATTAGCTATACTCTTAATGGAAGATTGAAACCACTCCGGGACTGAACTATGCGAAACTAGAGTTCGATAAGTCCATACTCTATTATGATTATTCGCCCAGGCCTTTAAATAGGATTGTGATACATAGTGATGATTCTTTCTAAGATTCTTCAATGGACGAACCCCCATATAACCACTAATTTCATACTATTAATTACCTCGCTATTACAGCCTTTCCGCACTACTCACGTCCTTCTAACCAATAACGGACCTTTTTTGTTGAACTCATACCACTAGGAGTATCTGATAAAATTTCGATCTCTACATCTTCAATACTGAGCATAGCACTACATACTGAAGGCATCCTATTCGACAAATTCATTTCTTTATGTATTTCGCCTGAGATAAAATCGATATAAGGCAAACCTTGTTCCGTTGCATTTACAATAGTCTCAAATATGTATAGCCTTATTTCATCAGTCAGACCTCTGCTATTTATAGCTGAAGCTTTATTATTTACAGTTGAAGGTTTTTTGCGACTGTTGTTAATAGCTGTTTGATTCTCCGCAAACTTACTGATCATATCAAGCTCATGTTGAGGGAATCTGTTTGGTTCACTCATCATGTATCCGACTTGCCAAAAATACATATCAACTAGTTTCATAGGGGTATATTCATTACCTTCACTTGTTAGTAACTCTCTACACTTATTAAATTCGACTTCATTATCCAGATAAAAATCTACTATAGTAACAAGTGACTCTTGGGTAAAGGATGTTTTGCTTAATCCATGCATCTTCATTGCACTCACAAAAAAACGATCGTAAGCGGGAACAATTCCAAATAGCCCTAACAGTATTTTTGAAGCAAGTGTGTCACTAACTGAGATACTCTCTTTATCACTGATGGATAAAACATTATATGAATATGCTTCTCTCACATCTTTTATAAGTATGTCGATTCCGTCATAATATTGATATGAAAGAACATTATCATACTCAGGAGAGTAAAGCTGTGTATACCTTTCTTCCCTAAATACCCTTTTAAGAAGATATTCATGTACTCTGTAATCCTTCTGGAGTAAAAACGTCCCTCCTCTAAGCATCCCCCAACTAGCCAAATAAAAAGCCAAATGTAAACAAGCGTGATCGAATACTCTTACTTCGTTGAACATCTCATGATTCCCTTTAAAAAATCGATAGCAGTGTTGCCAAGATAAGAATCTATGATGTTTATCCATTAGAGACTGCTTATGATACTCTGACACTATATTAAATATCATCTAAGTTCCACCTCACTTTTATTTATTACATTCTACATTCATAGATGTGGTGTTAGCCCCCCCCTTGTAATATTACGCAATACAACAAACTAAGGTTATGGAGTGAGAAGGCTAATAGTTTGATATCTTCTTGCTGTATAAGCAGATGTAGAGTACTGTGAACCACACCATCTACCGGTATGCTGTGTTCGAGAACCGTTACTGTAGTCCTGATAAATAAAATAAAGGTGCTCAAGGGAAGATTGAGCACCTTTATTTTAATCATGAATAACTAAAAAACTATACTACTTTATCACTTGTTGATAGTATATCTATATACTGATCTTCAGAAATAACAACAATTAAACACTTAATGCCTTCTTCTTTTTGCTTACTAATATACCTTAATGCAGAATTGAATCTTGCCCCTCTAGATGGTTCTCCTATTGAACGAGCAGCTCCATCAAGTATTATACCAAGACCAAAGCATTGACCGTATTGATCGACCATTATTGCACCATCAATATTAGAAACTAATTCAATGACTTCATTTTCTAAAAATGCAGCCTTTACTAAAGTACCGGAATAACTTAATCTTTCTGTTTCCTCGATTGCCTTTTCGGAAATTACTATCATCGTTCCATGTCTTTGAGCTGCTGCTCGCCCTACTAAATCATCTAGTCTTGCTTTATCCACATCAGATATATCATTTCCAATCATGATATCTAACTTTGAGTATAACTCATCTCTATAACTAATTTCTGTTGGTAAATACGGCCTAAGATTTAAAAAACCTAAAAACCTCTGTCCATTTTTATCCAGTTGCCAATGTAAGTATTCATTAAACCTCACCTTGAAATAATTACTTTCTTTATTAACAGAACCGATAGCATACGCTTCATAATTATCATTAATTAATAAAGATATAGAATCATTAGTCATCTGCAATAATTTTCTAATATGCTTGTGCTCTTTAATTTCAATATTATGTTCAAGTTCTACCAAAATTCTAACTTTATGCTCATCGTCACTAACTATATTTTTCTTTGAATTAATATAAATAATACTTCCATTATTTATTTGGTTTTCGTATTTAAGAGCAGATAATATATCAAAATGAGTATAATTATCCATTAAAAATTTCTCTGAATTAACTACAGCACGTTTAAATATTTCGTCATAATTATGATTATTGTAACCCAACTCCCAACCAATCTTTAGATGCTTAATAAATGGATGTACATCCCTTGTCCAGTTTAAGTATTTTAGAAACATTATTCTATCGAACTTTATTAATACTAATTCAAATGAATAATCACTACGCGGATCAAACATATATCTACCATATTCAGTAGCATTAGAGCACCAATATACAAACTCGTCATTTTTTCTATGTAAATTTTTCTCTATTGTAAAAGAAAAATGCATTGTTTTACTTTCTAGAGACTCAATCCTTTGAAATTCATTATTTATAAAAATTTCTACCGCATCTATTATTTTTGTTTTTTCTGAGTCTTCCGGCAATACACAAACATGATGGGATTCATTTTTTTTGAAATATATATCAACTTTGTATACTTCCTTAACGCAACATTCCAAGATTTTTCTTGGTAATATTTTTGAAAATTCATCAAGTATTTTTTGTTTATTTCTTTGATATTTTTGTTCATTTATTTTATCAAGTTCTTCTTTATAGTCAAAAATTCTATCATGTAGTTTTCTTTTGTCTAGTATTCTTTTTTCCAAATCCAAACTACACCTCTTCCTAATGTCTTCCTCTTCAATTAATCCTCTACTTCTGATTTTAATAGATACTATTTCTAGAAAGAAGTACTATCTGTCATTGGAAATTAAATATATTTTATAATGGTTTTCAGCCTTATGCTTCGTTCTAATTACATAAAAATTAAATTATATAACCCTATGCTTAATTACTTTCTACTTTAGGAACCACTAATTCAGTTAATGGAGAAAAGTTGCTCTCCTCCATCTTCTTAAATGGAATGCCTTTCCTATCTGCAAGCATTGAAGTAAATTCGTCTATATCAAATAAGATCTTTTTAACACTCTTTAATTCTTTAATAGGCTCAATTTGGTTTAGAGGGCTTTCAATACTTTCAATTAATTCTTGAAGCTTCTTCTCCTCTTGTGCCCAATATTTAGCATAACTTACTCTACCAGATATATCATAGACATTAGCACCTACTAAAAAATCATCATTTATGCCACTATACCGAATTCTTTCATTCTCAGAAAGAATCATAAACAGAATTTTATTTTCGTAATTTCTGTTTTTCATTGTCTCTAAAACTTCATACATACATGCCCTTGATTTTAAATAGGAATCACTAATAATCATTACAACAAAATCATGTTCATCTATGCTGTTCATGAAATCTCTAAAACTTTCCTTATACATAACGTCACGTTCATCTCTTGAAACATGTACACCATGTGGTGTTAATACCTCTTGTAGCTTTTTATCAACTATATCAGCTATCACTCCGTCTTTGCTGCAATAGGAAAGAAACACCCTTTTATTTTTTATATTATGAGTAATAGAATCTTCATCTTCAGCATCAATTAAACAAACCTCAAGATAACTTAGAATGTAATTAATGAAAGGAGCAACTGTTTTTCTAGTAAAAGCTTGGTATTTATCCTTATACGATTTTTCACTTGTATAAAACATAACCAAACCTCTCAACTTGTTCGGATTAAGTCTGAAGAAGCTGAGCAATTGATAAACGAAAGCCACTACCATTTCATCGCCGCTAGGCAGCAAAAGTGGCCCCCATGCATTTTTTTCACTTATTGCAGTCGGAATATCAAACTGATGTACATTGCACTTTTCTATATACTCAGATAAAACTGCATCTTTCTCAATGAAATTCAGCATATCCTCAAGAAAGTTAAATTCTTCTTCGCTATCCATTGACAGAAACTGAGCCGCTATTCTTCTAAATTGCGCTGATGTTTTCCTTAAATTTTTCTTATTCATATATGACAACCTCCACATTTAGGACAGTAAGCTCCAACTAAATGATCAATCTCTCTAATTTTTAAATCGATATTGCAACATTCTAAATTAACTTTAAGATAACAATTTGAAGCCTCATATAACTCGAGATTAGAATTAACTTTTGGAATTTTCATATCCACTTTTATAAACTTATTTTTATTTAATGACTTAATCGAAGCACCTAATGTTTTTTGTATTTGATCAATAGCCCATTGTGTTATTATTTCATGGCTCTTCTCAATAACTTCTGTAGTATAAAATGTATTCAAATGATTAGGAATACCACAAACAGGACAAAACATGTGTAGAAAATCCCCATTTTTGAATTCATCTCCAAGAACCATAAAACGATTTTTACAATAGTCGCACTCTAGTTCCATAAAGCCTTGAGTGTCTAAGGGAATTAAGATATCAAATGATATGAAACTCATAATCCCACCACCATTATTTTTTAGTCTAAACTTAATCTAATCTTAATCTTAATTAAGCATAATTATCAGCTATTTAATATATAAACAAAAGTAATTGAAATCGGAATAATATCAAAAAAAGCCAAAATATCCCTTTAAATTATTGATATCCTATTTTACATTTGACGACCAGACAATCTTACTACTTAACTCTGCATTTCATCGATCTCATTATCTTAACATTGCTATCACATTCTGCAGCCTACTATCGACAACTTGACTTTTTAATGTCAGAAGTATTAAATTTACTATTCTTAAATAAAAATAGTTTGGTATCATTCAAAGGCTCTTTATAATGCCCTCAGTTCATTATTTATGCCGACTGATGATTCTCCGACTATCATAGTAGTGATCTTTAAATAATCGTTTAAAAAAGCGATGACAAATAATAGCCTGTCACCACTTTTCACAAAAACTATTCATTTATGGTCTAACCCTTACTTTTGAAGCAATTGGTTCTTTTCTCTTACTAAAAGCATATTCAATATATTTTTCAGGTTCTTTTATGAAGTCCTCCCATTTAACTAAAACGCAGTACCTGTCATCTTCAATCCATAAGCATCTATTATTAGGAATATAGTAATTATAAGAAAATTCTTTAATTGTTGTACTATCATTTATGTCTATACCATTATGCGTTTGCCCACACGTGTTGCAGTAATATAATCCCCTATAAATATTGCTATATGCTTCGGGCAGTACAACACCTAATATGCCGTTTCGGGTATTATCTTTTCCATTATACAATGATGCTTGTAATTCTCTTTTTATATATCGCTGTTCATATTCCCCGAGGTTCTCTGCGCTAAAACGTCCAATCAAATGAATGGTGACTGTTGATGTCGACAGGTAATCTTCCCGAATCTTTCGCATAATATAATCTTCATTATCAGAATCAATTGCAATATTTAATGATTTATCGATCATATCAACATTTAAAGAATTTTGGATATATTTTTTATATTCAATATTTTCGGTTTTAAATGAAATAAAACACTTCCTCCCCATATATTATCCTCCCTTATTGGTTCAATTCTTCCTTCATTCTTTTATGGAAAGCTTCCGCATAACTAGGCTTGCTAAAAGAAGCCATATTGGTTGCTTCATTAATTATTATATGTTTGTTTTGTTTTAATAAAGCAATGTACTTATTAAGATCTAAACCATCTAAAAGAACTGGCCATTTTCTCAAATAATCGGGAATATTTCTCAGTGCAGTTGATGTTACATAACTAGAAATAGGATATTCTTTTTCTGTTGCTAATCCAATTTCAAATGGAACCCACCAAGATAGCTGTGTTACCTGAGACAAGAGTGCAATTAAGTGCGTACACTCATCTAATTTACTCCTTAAATGTTTGGTCAATTCGTCACCAGTACCCGTAAGGTGTGGATCTAAAACGTCTAGGTAGGACTCAATATTATTTCGAGTTAGTTGGTGAGCTATTTCTGTGGCTTGATAAGAATCTTCTTTTTTATGCGATATAAACACTCTCGTCATTTTATTATCTCCTCGAAATATTTGAATAATATTATTTTTATTGTAATCCTAGTTTCCTTATAGAGGATATTTTATATTTACTAATTTAATGTAAATGGCCATTTTTTTAAAAGTAACTCTAATTTACTTAATTGTTCTTCTGTTGAATCTCTTTCCCATTTACTCGTAACTGCTGACTCAGAACGAACTTTAATCTCGGTGTACTTATCTAGAATTCCATTACCAAAATACGCCTCTTCTAAAGTAGCTAACACCCAATATTTATCCATCCTTATTTCGAAATTGCTTTTTAGAATGATTTCACATATTGTAATTACTTTAAATCGAGTCCTTTTAGCTAAAACATAGTCCGCAATTGAGTCATATTGATCACTAATACTCCCTCTTACATTTAACAGAAATGCAAAGTTAATACCGTTATAGTAATCATTTTTGATATAAAAACCTTTCTCATAAAATAGTATTGCTCTATCTAGCCATGGTCTCTCATTTGTTGATTCCCAAAGTCTTTTACAAACGGCACCTAAGAGTCCTAGTGTCTCTGGATCAGTTGTAGTTTCTGGATTTAAAGAAATTAATATACTATACGCTTCTAACAAAGAAGAATCTATATCAGGAGTTTTACTTTTATAAGTAGCTAGAGCGATCTTTTGTTTTATGTAGCTACTATGAGGATCTATGTCTAATGCAGCCCTAAATAAACTTTTAGCAGCAGAAAATTCACTTTTATTCATACAATCTTGAGCTAAACTAAGAATAGAACTTAAAGATTCCTTGGGATTTTCGATTGCTTCTTTTTCTAATGCCCTATTCAATACAGGAGGACTTAAATCGTGTAGGTAAGTATAAACAGGACTATCAATATTAGGGTTGGCTAAAATTGCAGCAATTGTTTCCTCGAGATCTTTGCGAAAACGATGGACTTCATCATAATCAATCCCCTTTCCTAAATGCTCATATTGACGAATAACTGTATGGTTTAAGTCGAATGGATATTTAAGCTCTTTTTCTGCAATTGCGATTGTTGTATGTGGTTTTAATGCATGCCTAATACCCAACTCATAGAAAGCATTCGGGTTGTACGTGGATAGATCCGCAATGACTATGTCGGCCGTATACAGGTGTTGATACATAGGAATATCTATCATCCCTGAGTGCTTTATTTCATCAGCACGTATACATTCAAGACCAGCTTCGATCACAGCAGGTCTTACAATATTCTGATAAGTTTTATCTAAATCAAGTTCTCTTCCTGTTGAATAATCTACCTTCACACCATACCCCATCACAACAAAGCATAATCCTTTAGACATCTTAAACCTCCAAAAAAAGACATCAGACATAGCTAAATAAATACTAATTAGCTGTACCTGATGTCTAAAAATTAAAAGTAGTTTCTGTATCAATCAACGAGAATGACATAACAAAATACCGGTTCTTTAGAACTAATTTTATATAGCAGTATACCACATAAATAAAAAAACAACGAGATATATCTCACTGCTCTCTTTATTTATGACCACAATCTTCTGTTTTTCGATTGATTAAACTGTTGTTTTCATCTTAATTTTCCCTTCAAATTGAATATATCGCCAATATAATACATTTAATGTAGAATATTAGTGTAAATAAGGACAAGAGTCCTAGGGTTCAGAGGTGAATTATTTGAAATTGTCTGAAGATCAGTATTTGAAGGAGCGCCTGGAGGATCAAATTAAGTGGTATGATACCAAAAGTACTCACTACCAAAAAACTTACAAATGGATGAAAAGAGTAGAACTTGTATCTGCTGCACTTATTCCTATTTTATCTACACAAAGCTCGGATTGGGTTTCATTCGCATTAATTGTAAGTATTCTGGGGGCTATCGTTGTAATAATTGAGGGGGTTGTTAGTTTAGGAAAATATCATGAAAATTGGATTGACTACAGAAGTATATGTGAAACCTTAAAGCAAGAAAAGTACATGTATCTCACGTTAACTGGGGTTTACAAAACAAGTCCAAATGAAGCATTTGATCTATTAGTAGAAAGAATAGAAAGTGTAATTTCAAAAGAAAATGTAAACTGGGCAAATCTTCACTCACCAAAAAAGGGAGAGAAATCAGAATGAAAATAGTCTTTATTTCTTATGATTACACTAATGATAAACATTACAAGAATCTTTTGGTTGCTTGGTCTAAAAATGAGGCAGCTCATTTCAAGAATTTCACATTTGAAGATGGCTCAACAGATATATCTATTAATTCTACTGATGTCGCCGCAATTAAACGTGCAATTTCAAGAAGAATGGCTCAATGCGACATTTTTTTATTAATTATTGGATCCAAAACAAATAAAAGCACTTGGTGTGATTGGGAAATTGAAAAAGCAAAAGAGTTAGGATTAGTGTTAGTTGCTGTTAAAGTTGATAACACTAATACTTCTCCTAATGGAATATTAGGAGCTGGCGCTACTTGGGCTAAATCATTCACTTTTCAATCCATTAGTGCTGCTTTAGGTTAATCAGTTGATTCGACAGGAGAATATGTCCTCTCAAATATTTCTGGCTTACACGGGTATTTCTCTCCGTTTATTCCCGTTATAATCCAATCTCCAGGTGAAGCAGTCAAAATTCCTTCTAAAGTATCTATCCTTAACTCTTTATCCGTTTGGTATGCTTCAACAATTATGGGATTCTTAATAAACTTTTTCATTTGAGCTCACCGTCTTTAAGTTATTTCACACTCGTTTTAGAAATGAAATCAGCACAGCTATAAGGCTAAAAGTGCTTTTAATTTTAATTTCGGACAAAATAGGAAACTCTTATTTTCTATTCTTATACATTATAACAGTTAAAATGAAGTATTGTGATCTTGCCTTTGTTCCATTTATGTATAAATTCTTAGCAATATGACATCGTTTCGTGTCCATAACCTCTTCACTATATGGGCAACGAGCCGCAAATTATGCTCAATCAACAAATTGCGGGCCTTGGCATCTCCCTCAGCCATCATCCCTAAGTATCGGCTTTCCTCCTGCTCCGAGAGCGGTTGTGGAAATGCATTATTCCTTACGTATGATACCAGCAGCGTCAGTTCTTTGATCAGCAACGCAATCGTGCTTAAGAATCCAGGCAACTTGGCGACACCTCCCGCACTTGTACAATGAAACCGATCTGTTTGCCTTACGGGTTCATGGTCATCCTTATTGTATGTGGGCGTGCGCCTAGAAGTGCCTGTACGGGGGAAATTGTACAACCACAGAAATTTATTTTTTATACGAGAAATCAGTCATACTCTACTCATTCACTTGTCTTTTAACACGATGTTGTTAGCGGTAATTCTCACTCTCTTCTGATAATAAATTCCGCTTCACTAGACGTAAGAACCTTAATGATGTCCTTATCAAAAGCAACCTTCAATATAGACTCTGGTGATTGTTCTAAAATACCGCCGCAAGAATCTCCTGACGGATCACCGTATACAGCCGAAGCCAGCCAGTGGATTCCAGGTTCAAGGAAAGTCGTCAGTGTAGGCAAAACAGTCCGGGGATGAAGCAGGTTTGTGTTGGCATTAGGCCAAATTAGCTCAGCCTTTTCATAGCCGATCAAACCCTTGACTCCGCTTGTTCCCCATGCTGTAGACACTGCCGCGCTTGTAAGGCCAATCTGCTGCTCCACCCCCGCTTCCTGACCAAGCGCAAAGCCGCCCTCTGCGGCGTCCAACGGTCGTCCGGTCTCGATCCGATGTATCCGAATATGCCAAGGCAGCCCAGCAACGATCCAGGTCCGAACCTCAACATTAGTCCATGGCTTCCAGACGGAGTGCAGCACATTGTCCACAATTCTTGTCTCCATATTCCGCCGTCTGACCCGATACAAGTTGTCCCCGCTCTCACTCAGAGCGAGCATGGAATCAAATGCACCCTGAGACAATCCCCATTCGGAACGAGGCACACTGAATCCGAAGCCTGTTGAGTATACAAATTTCTCATACTTGGCAGACGTGTGGGTGTGTTCATTCGTATATAGATGACCGCTGTTGAAGGCAGCCACATGGCCGGAAGCAGGTTCGCGGACAATGACAAGATGCGCAGGCTTCTGGACTATAACTGCAGGAATATCCGGCAGCGGCAGTTCTTCTTCCTTCCAGAATGGATGCTCCGCGCTGAGAGCCAATGGCAGGAATGTCTTTAACGCCCAGTAGGGGGAACCGGGAGCATTATAATTCTCCGCCATGACCAAGTTGGGGTAGGTATAACCAATCATCAGAACGCCTCTGGCATCAAAGATCGGCTGGCTGAACCACCAGCGCAAATTGCGCAGTACTAATCCTTTGACCACACCTACAGGGAATACTTCAACGCCTGCATAGACGAGGGCACCCCAGAAAGCAGACTGGGCAAAACGGTAGCTTAAGCTCCTTCCATAAGGAAGGGCAGATCCGTCCGGAGCGAACCAGCCCAAGAATTCGGTGGCAAAAAGCCGGGCCCGTTCTTTGAACACCTGTGAACGTTCCGGGTCCTCCTGTTCCATCAGCTTCGCGTACAGTAGCGCATAGTAATGGATGGCAAAAGGAACATAATAATCGCTATGCCCGTTAATTCCATCGCTGTACCAGCCATCACCCAGATAAAAATCATCCATTCGCTTCAGATTATTCTCCAGCTGCTCCGCGTCGTAGGGACAGCCGACTCTGCGGAATCCGACATTAACCAGCACGTTGAAGAAAAGCCAGTTGCAGTCATAGCAAGGATGGGAATTAATCTGATTCAGCCAACTGTACAATTGCTCCTGTTCCTTCTGGGTAAGTGGTGACCAGATCTGTTCAGGAATGGCGGCTAAGGCGAAACCGAAGACCGCCATCTCTACCAGACGCTGGTCATAATCTTGAACTTCACCCCAGTATTCTTCATGGGCAGGATCCGTGCCGTGGCGTATGCCATCCAGCACAGTATCCCAAAGCCCGCTTTCTCCCCCTCCTATGAGCAGGGGCACTAAGCCCCATAATACCCGGGAGAAACCTTCCATTTCTGCAGTTGCAGCCGGATAGCTGGCTCCTGTTCCGCCGATTGCCAGCCGTGCACCACCTCTGCTGTAGAGCGGCCGAAGCGGATCTGTAAGCTGTTCAAGAGCAGAGATCAGATCCTCCCGGGTCTTTAGCGGATTTTTAGCAATAGTCGTAAATGTCTTCTCAGTCTGCATTATGTGCCCCCTATTCCCAGTAGAACGGTCCGGCTTCTTTTAGCCGGGCTAGCGCTTCGACATAGAAGAAATCACCGTAGATAAGCGGAACATCTATATTCCGATTCTCAGGATAGTTACTCGTACCATGAAGAAGCAATCCTTCTTCTTCTGCATTGTCCCAAGTTCCATAATTCCTATAAAGGGATTCTGTAATTCTTATAGCCCCGTTCTGATATACATGCGCCTCCGAGTCATCTACTTGGCTAGCTAACAACAGCAAGCCACTCGCTGCACAGGCACCAGCAGAGCTATCCCGAATCTCTCCAACTTCACCGGGAGCACGGAAATCCCAATGTGGAACATGATCTTCGGGCAGACGGGTCAAGAAGAAATGCGCGACCTGCTTGGCTGCATTGAGATAACTCTGCTTGCCTGTATGATGATAGGTCAATGACAGTCCGTAGAGCGCCCAGGCTGCCCCGCGCGACCAAGCTGACTCGGGTGCAAAACCTTGCCCGCCAAGCTTTTCAACCACTTCGCCCGATTCCGGGTTGAATTTGACGATGTGATAAACCGAACCATCCGGCCGGATGAAGTGCTCCAGCACCGTATCCATATGCGCCTCAGCGATATGTCGATAACGTGGATCCCCTGTTACTTCGGAAGCCCAGAAAAGCAGGCTGGTATTCATGCAGCAATCGATAATGGCTACCCCGCTGTTATCCTCGCCTTCACTCCATGGATTCCAGGCCCGGATGTAGCGTCCTTTCAGATTGAAGCGGGCCGCCAGATAGTTGGCTGCCTTCAACGCCCGGACTCGTGATGCTTCTCTGCCCGTGAGCTTATAGTTCGCAACACTGGTCAACAGCCACATAAAGCCTAGGTCATGGTCCAGCTTCACATAACCATCCAGCACCTCGTCAAGCCGTTCTTCACACCACTCAGCAACCGCTTTCAAATCCTCATCACCACTCTCAGCATAGAGCTGCCAGAGCATTCCCGGCCAAAAGCCGGCCGTCCACCAGTTTGGTGCTTCAAGCACGTATTTGCCGCCTTGACTGGCATGGGGGAATTCTGCACCGATTCTCCGGCTGTTCGTTCTAGTCTTCTCCAAGGCTTTGCCCCAAGCCTCGTCTACCCAAGCTTGCTTTACTAATCTACTCATCTAAATCCCGCCTTTATTCGAATTAGCCTCTACCCTCTGATAGAGGACTTTTTATAAGCTCAGACCCATCTTTTATAGAAATTGAAAAGTGAATACCAGTTTGCCCACCGCGCCAAGCTGAAGCACATGGAAGTCCAGACTATACCAGAGCTTCTCCATGCCAAAATGATCCCGGTACACATGCACAGTAATCTCCGGCTCAACTTTCAGTGAATCGTATGTCACTTCAACGCCGCGAGCCGTAGTCCCCGGCAACAGCAAGGTACCCGGATGAAGAAGCTTAGGCTCACGCCAGGTGACAAACCGCTCCGTCCAGCTCGCCGGAATTCCCGCATACCGGTAGGTATCTGTCAGCTCCAGCCGAGGACGTTCCTCTTTATGCCAGACGAACGAACGGATTAAGGACTGTAGTCCTGTTACCTGATAAGCCTGTGTCAGATCCAGTGTCAGCTCATCATTCTCCTCCGCCGCCGATGCATGCAGCACTGTGGAGCTGAACTCCCGACCGGCCAGCTGATACCGGCCATCAATGATCGGCAGCGAATGACCCTGCGATCCATTGCAGTCATAGTGGTAACGGCCAGCCCCAAAATAATCAGCAGTATACTCTCCGCTCCCAAGATCGGATGCGTAGATTTCTCCCCGGCCGCTCAGAATGAAATGTCCCAGATCATTATGGTTATGCGGTTCAGCATTGTGCCCGCCCTTGGCTGCGAATCCGAATGAACCCGCCTCCGACATATGACGCGAGACAAGCCAAGCGGCATCAGGGAGAAAATAGCTGGCGGCTCGCCAAGCTTCGTCCTCCTTGCCAGCCCTGGTCCAGATCAGATTGCGGAAAGCCGGTGCAAAGCGGCTGCAATGATCTTCAGTGTAAGGAGCGCGCAAAGCAGATGGGGGTCGTTCGACATCCGTACAGACTTCCGCCAGATAATGGGACAATCCCATATGTACAAGCACCTGAGGCACTGAATCAGAGAAATTGGCTACATGACTTCCGTCAATGAAACATTTTTGTTGGAAGCGCGCGATTTGCGCTACCTTCTCTTGCTTGAACCAGTCCAGTCTGCCTGCGCTTCTGGAACAGAGCAGATCGCTATAATAAGTGAAATAACCAAACCCATAATTCCAGTACCCAAGGCCTTCCAGACAGGCACCGTCCTCACCGAACCCTTCCAGGTAATGCAACATGGCGCGCTCTGTCCTCAGCAGAATATCCGCAAGCATGGCCGGGTCCTCCACAGACAGCAAGGCAGCAGCCCCGATTGATCCCGCACAGACCGCTGCCCAATTATGCCGCGCTGTCTCCCAATCATAAGGGCCATTTACAAGAAATGGACGAAACAGTCTCCGCTCTACTTCATGGTGGATTCGGGATCTCAGAAGCTGCGAAAGTCGTTCCCCGAGCAAAAGTAAAACTTCACTTAAAGTAAATCCGGTCTCGGAAGAAAACAGATCAATATACCGGTTGATATCAGCTGCATTATGATCCGCTGGGAGATGGGCCGGAAGACACCAGGTGTACTCATCGCATATAGCCCAGAGGATGTCCTCCAGCTTCTCCAGTACTTCCGGATGATCCGGCTCCAGCAAAGCCAGAAAAACATAAGTATTCAGCCTTCTTCTCCGTTCAAAATAGACCCGTTCATATTCCAGCCTCGAACCCGTACGCGAATAAATGGAAAATAACGTATACGACAATTCAGGTATAGACTGCCCGTCCAGCCTTACCGCCTCCGCGCGGATCTCGCTGATATCTGCCTGTAGTACTCCCGATGATAACGCCCGTTTCCAAAAAGCAGCCGCATCCCCCTTTGGATAATACAAGCTCAGATCGACTGGTTTCATTTTATGCACTATTTCCAAAAGCATCTGTTTATTCATGCCTTTTTTCCTCCTTATAGATCAGTCAGATCCGCGAAGCATCTCATTCTTCACTAATATGGCTGAATACTTTTTATTCCAAGGCATGATCTCTCATAACATCCTCACCGGCTGCAATTTTTAGTGAAGTCCATTTCATCTCTTCCCCTGACCAGAAAGGATCAGAAGGGAGCAGCCCCAGCGGGAGGAATACGGAGGCGCATAAATAAAGACTGCCTGTATTGATATAGCTCTCCGCAAGCTCCGGCTGATAACCGTATACCCCCGGACGTAGCCATCCGGACTCATCCAGCGTACCCGGATATTTCATAATTCGCGTAATCACAGCTGTCAAAGCGCAGCGTACCTGTGCAGGAGGCAATGCTTCCTCCAAAAAATGCTGCAGCGCCGCCTGCGACAGCAGTTGAAACGCCCCAAAACGGTAAACGATCGAACGCCCGATAAAGGGATAGGTTCCATCCGGTGCAATGATCCGTTCGAGAACAGTAGCGTATCGCTGTGCCCGTTCCAGAATCAGCGGTTTCAATGCCGAATATTGCTCCGACTCCTGTTCAAAAAGCGCTACCACATCCACCAGCATCGGCTGAATAACAAAGCTGTTGTAATAATCCCAGTGAAAGTCCTTGCCATCCCCGTAAACCCCGTCGCCCTTATACCAATCCATAAACATATGGACCGCATAACCAACGCGCATCCGGTCATATTCAGGATCGCCGAGAATATACAAAGCGGCTTCCACCATTGCGCTGAACAGCAGCCAGTTGCTGCCGCTTGGCGCTGTCCGGCGTGTCTGCTTCAGCGCTGTTATTACATTGCCTTTGACCCGCGCACTCAGCTTGCCGGCAAGCTGCTTTGGCGCACGCACCAGCGCGTGTGCCAGGAATGCCGCATCAACCAGCGGTTGGCCTTCAGTCTTGAATTCCATATAGTCAGGTGAATTCGGATCAACAGCGGCATCAATGGCTTCCAGCATTAGCCCGGCATAACGGGCTCTAAGCTGTTCTTCCTCACCCTCAAGTCCCTCTAGCTCAAGCCAAGGGGCCATTCCGCATGCCAATCTCGCAAAAGCCTCCAAATGGGCAAACTGGCTCCGGTCACTATGAAACTTTGTAGGCAGCTGTTCCTTTAATTTCCGCTCAGCCAAAGCATTCAGCACAGGCCCCCCGATCAGCAGCATTGTATCCAGCCAGTATTTACGCTGTTCCTTCCCATTCATGCACAATTCCACCCTTTCAATTGCGTCTAATCAGCTACAGCTACTTCTCTTGCCCACCGCCTGAATCTTGTTATATTGCGTAATCTTCTACTATAGTTTAGTGTTGTATTATTGCAATGTCTTTGCGAATAATGATGTTTTATTGCGTATATTGTGATCAATCTGAAAGGGGCAATTCCAATGAAGCATGCCCAGTATTATGAACCGTTCGATGGAGATATTCTGGCAGGTATCGGAAATTCGCAGATCTCACCTACCAGGGATTTTCACATCCATGATCACTATGAAATTTTCCTATTCTTGGGCGGCAAGGTGAACGGTTTTGTAGATCAGTTCAGCTATCCCCTGCAGCGGGGCAATGTCCTGTTGTTCAACAATCACGAGATTCATAAAATCATCAATTTATCTCCGGAGCCCTATGAACGATTGACAATCCATTTCAAAGCTCCTGTTGTTTATCCCTTCTGTACCGCATCTACAAATCTGCTCGCTTGTTTCCAGAACCGCCAGCCCGGAGAGCATAATCTCGCGCAAATGGATGAACCGCTGATTGCAGAGTATACAGCCCTTGCTTCCCGCCTGATTGAGACATTAGAGAATCATCAGTACGGGAGCGAAGTTCTGGCTCTGACCTACCTGGTTCAGATCCTCGTCCTCATCAATGAGCTGTACAGCCGTACCCGATCCACCGTGCCCAGCATTATTTCCTCACATATTCAATCAGCCATGAGCTATATCGACAACCACCTGCATCTAAATCTGTCACTGGAGCAAATCGCTGGAGATCTGAACGTCGATAAATATTATCTCAGCCATCTGTTCAAACAGCAGACAGGCGGAACCATCTACCGTTACGTCTTGCTCAAAAAAATTGCGTTATCCAAGCAGCTCTTGTCCGCCGGGAACTCCGTATCCGATACCTGCTATCTGTCCGGCTTTAACGATTATGCCAATTTCATCCGTACCTTCAAGAACATCACGGGCATTCCACCCGGAAAATATGGTAAAAGAGCTGAGCTATAAAACTCAAATTCAAGGATTTTTCAAAAAAAGATGTAATCGCAACTGCGGTGAATAGTTGGACTTCCGGCTGCTGATTTCCTAAGCACTCCCCTGCCTCTCCAAATCTATAAAGAACCTGGCAGCCCGCTTAATGCAGCCTGCCAGGTTCTTTGAAATGCTACTTACAAATATCCCAGCAGATTGGAGATAACTTGTGCACCTTCTGCACGGGTCATCGTCTCTTGTGGCGCGAATTGCTTATTGCCGCGTCCCTTGATTAGTCCCGCCTGTTCGGCGATGTTTGCTGCGCTCTTCGCCCAGTCGTGAATCCGGGAATAATCACTGAACGATCCTACAGCAGGTTCATTGGTCTTGCTTCCCTGCAAATATTCATAAGCACGAACGATCATCACAGCCATTTCCTCGCGGGTAATGCTCTGATCCGGTGAGAACGAATCTGCACTTCGTCCGAGCACGATGCCAGCTCCGCTAACAGCTGCAACGGCTTCGGCATACCAGGCCTTGGAATCCACATCACCAAATGTTGAATGGCTTCCTGCCTTAAGCCCAAGCGCGCGTGCAATCATAGCAGCGAATTGTGCCCTAGTTACATCCCCTTGCGGATTAAACTCCGTACTGGAAATGCCTTCGATAATATGCTTCGCGGCCATGGTCTTAATCACATTACTGGCCCAGCTGTCACTGCTGACATCCGTGAACAGCTTATCGTATTCCAGCACCGCATACTGGCTGAAATGCCTTATTTCAGCAGTCCACTTACCATTAGTCAACGTTCCACCCATGAAATCAAGCGCACCATTCGCAGAAATATAGTAGCTGCCTAGCAAGCTTATATTGGCATCCGGATCTACGTTGAACGTAAGTTTCAACGGTTTATCAAAAGCAGTTACCGTTACAGCAGTGCCGTTCGCAGCAACAACCTCCAAGCTGAAGTGGATCACATCACTTGCCGCAGATAAATGTACGGAACCATTAACAGCCCGATTATTGATTAACTGTTCCACAGCATCTCTGGATACCTTCACTGCTGAGAGCTTAATTCGCGCCCCCTCCGTTTGACCTCCAGTAGCTTTTTCTTGAATGCTCTTCAGCACTTCTGGGGTCAGATCGATAGCAACCTTACTCCAAGCCAGACGCAGAGTGTTCTCTCCGATGATTCCTGATAGTCCTGCTGGAAGCAGCACGGATTCTGTAGCTTCAGTGAGCTGAACCGTTATTACTCCTCCAACCGGTGCCGTGAAATCCTTTCGATCAAGAACCTTTTCGGCCTGCGCAAGCGGTGTTGGCGTCGGGGACAGGGTGACTGCTGGCGTTGGTGCTACCGTCCACACTGGTGCTTCCGTTGGCGCCGGCGTAGATGTTGGTGCTGTTGTTGGCTCCGGTTCCGGCGTCGGCGTTGGTGTTGGTGTTGGTGTTGGTGTTGGCGTCACTACCGGAGGTTGCTCTGCTTCGCCCACTGTCACGGTTCTAGTCACTTCGATAGCCGCATTGCCCGCCGCATCACTCACATTATAATGATAGGTGTAGATGCCTGCCGCCTTAGTGTCCAGTGCCAGTACATTCTCCTCATTCTTCGTAATCGTTGCTACAATGTGCAACGTAATGTCGCCATCACGGTCATCTACCGCTGTGGCTCCGGCATCCGTATAGCTTGCGCCATTTTCCAGTTGAATAGATGGTTCACCAAGCAGTGTAATCACCGGCTTCATTACATCCGGATCAAATGCAATAACTACTTTTCTTGTCACTTCCTCAGCCGCATTGCCTGCAGAATCGCTGACATTATAATGGAAGGTATAAATATCAGCTTTCGCCGTATCGAGAGCAGTCAAGCCGTATACTTCACTACTAACTGTTGTAGTTATACGGTCTGTAATATCACCATCCTTGTCATCATAAGCAGTCGCTCCTGCATCTGTATATTCCGAACCGATGTGCAAATTCACTGTCGCATCACCTAACAGAGTAATCAAAGGCTGAACAGTATCCGGCTCCGGCAGCTTGATTGTTCCGCTCGCTGAACTGTCCGCTGTAGCCTCTCCCTTACTCAGTGATACCGTAAAGCTGAAGCTGCCGTTAGTCTCATCGGTTGCTTCTTGGAAGGAAGACAAGGTAATCTCACCGATCGCAACTCCGGTATCATTGAGACCGGGCAAAGCGCCTATCGTCTGCAGCAGCCAAGTCTGGACAGCTTCTTCGCTGTTTGCCGCTTCCTTCTGCACGCTGTATACCGCACCTTCTATGATACTCTTAGCCGCATTTACAGCCTGCTCATTAGCAACACTGGCTTTATCTCTAGCTACAGCCACATAGCTGATCAATGCAGCCTGATTGCCTGAATACGTATTGTTTATTGAGTATTTCACAGTACCGCTCACCGGAAGCGTGAAGTCATAGTTAATCATAGCGCCATTAGGACCTGCGACGAGGCCGGTTCGGACCGGTTTGGTCACTTCTTTCCCTTCAGCGTCAATGTAGCTGAGCGTAATATCCATCGTGCGGTTGGTGTTGTTCCACCAGTCCCGATGGAATGACGTAATCGTATATTTGCCTGCGTTCAAAGGGAGCAGGTATACAAGTGGATTGTTTTTTGTATCCGAACCATAAACACCTGTCTGACTTTTATCAGAAGGAACTACAGCACCACCAAGCCCCTTGAGGAGGTACTTAGTACTGGTATGCCCCCAAACCCCACTGCCTGTCGAAGGCTGATCCGCCTTGTTATTAAGCAAGCTGTCACCTACAAAATCCTTGATTAATGTATACGGCGGCGTGATACCGTCCACCGATACACCAGCATCGAGGAAGTATAAGAGCCCCTCCGGTACCACTTCCACATAACAAGTTGTTTTCAGATTTCCATAAGTGCCGGTTACAGCTACCCGTTCATACGGATTGTTGAAGCTGGCCGCATTTACATTCCACTTTACGGATACCAGCAATTTGGATCCGTCTGCCCGAGTGGCTTCCACCTTGTCTGGAAGATTCGGCAGTTTTCCAGTATAAGTAGCCAAATCCTGAGGAGCGACAAGCTCCCGTATATCTCCCGTAGTCAACTGGTTCTGGGCGGAGATCAGGCGTGCTTCAAGCTGAGTAACTCCTTCCTGATCCAATTTGTATAAAATAGGATTATCCAGTGCTTCCTGTGCAGCGCTCTGTGCATCTACGAAGAGCTGCCAGTCTCTGTCCGAATATTCATCCTGTTTGTTTATTTCTTTCGCGGCTGTTACCGCCGCCTGAAGAGCAGCAGTATCTACAGTACCGGTTACTTCCCCGGAAACAACCGCCACCGCATCGACAACCAAAGTTCCGCTTACCACCTTTATCTGCACATGGTGCTGGCCATATTTAAGCCCGCGGAGTGCGTACGTCTGGTACAGCTCCTTGGAAGCTAATGTATCAGCCGACAGTGCAATGACTTTTCCGTCCACCGTTACCTCAAGCTTAGCCGACCCGTTATTTGCTCCTAGAATATCCAGTCCGGTGCCTTCAAACGTATATTCCATTGCAGCGTCTACAGCCTGGCTGGTAGAAAGAGAACGCTGGTAAATGTACATGCCCGCTCCGTTTATATGGCTCCACGACCCGGTATATATCAGTTTAGGGTTCGGAGCCGCAGCCAGGTCATACATTTCAAGATTGTCTAGAAGCTCTGAATAATACGGCGTGTAGCCCTCAACCTTCTCCACCTTCAAATTATCGAAGCGGACGTGATAGTAGCCGCTGGCCAGATCTACCCGGCCGGACAATTCAGGAGTAGGATCGGTATAGGAAGCCAGCTTCACCCCATCCAGATAGGCAGTCACTTTATCGCCCGCAACCTGAACGGCGATATTATGCCATGCGTCATATGCGGTATCGAATCCGTCGATCTTCACGCCGCCGGAACCGTTCGCGGCATTTCCGCTCGCTACTGCACTATTGTTGACCAGCAGCTGCCAGCCGCCGTCGAACCAGAATTTCAGCACATACGGTGTACCGGTTATGGAGTGGGAACTGCCACCTCCCTGATAACGCGCGCCTATCGCAGCATAATTGGCTCCGCCCTGAGTATTGTTTGTTTCGAACGAAACATCAACACTGGCCTTGTAGTTCATCCACCGGTTGTCGCCGATGGCCGTTACAGGATCTCCGCTGTTCCATGTGCCGCCAAGCCCCATGGTTCCCGTGTCCAGCTGCTGCCGCAGGACATAATTGTCTGCCCCCTCTGGAAGATAGGCCTCAAATGCCCCGTTGCGGTCATGGGTATAACGCGGAATAACGCTTTGGGAACCGCCGCGGGATTCGATATAGCTCTGGGTACCCTCAGATTGACCGCCTGCACCAATCTTCACAACAGTCTGCTTGGAATAGTCAAAATCATCAGCGTACAAAATGTTGTCCCCAGTACTGTGTCCCGCTCCTGTAGCATCAGTATCCAGTACGGTACGCTCGCCTTCTACAGGCAGCGGTGTATTATATTCTTCTTTATCCTTGTTCTTCAAAGTAGACACAGTCACGGTCGAATACGGCTTAATCTTAACGGTATATACCCCGCTACCGTCTGCAGTGACGTCTCCAAGATACTGCATATAATTGCTGTTGAACGCTTCTCCTGCATCAGCGGCACGGGTTTCCCATACTTCCATGGATGGATTACCCGTATAAGCCATATTGACTGTCTGCAGCTTGTAGATTTTGGAATACTCGCTGTCGTTCACGATAACCGTCGAGAAATCTTTTTTATCAGGTGCTGCAAGGGTTATATAGCTAGGAGAACCGTTGCGGCCGCTGACCGGATTGGTGCCTGTCGCACCTGTGGAGCTGGCTTGAGGAACCGCTCGCCAGATCCCAGCAGTATTATCCTCGTTCTCCCAGCCTACATTCGCAAACCAGCTGTAATGCTGCAGAGTGACAAGACCCGCATCATAATGAATCCAGCCTGACCACGGATCGCGCATGCTGACCAATTCCTTGAAGGAATATTGTCCGCCTTCATAAAAGGAGCCAATGGCTGGCTGGTAAATAAAGTGCGTCCGGCGGGAGTTAACGAATCCTTTAATAATCGTGTTACTCATCTCCAGCGGACTGCCGACACCACCAATGCCGGTTCCTGCCACTGTAGGATCTTTCATATTGTTGTTAGGACGGAAAGAGGAATTACTGAAGGTAGACTGCGCCTCACTGTTCCAGATCTCAATATCATATTGTTCCGCGAGTTTTTTGAAATTGCCTGCGCTATCATCGTCCGTGTTGTAGTGGTATCCAGCAATCGGCACAGCTTCCCGCAGAGAAGGATCACTCACCATACTGGCACCGAAGCTGCCAATCCCGACTTCATCGGATATCACAGACTTGATCCGGTTGTACAGTTCCCGCTCTTCGGTGCTGTTGAAGCCTTCGCTGTCAGTCTTGACTCTCTCAGCGTACTGTTTAGTCCACGCCAAATCTGGAGCGTGCTCGTTGATATAAGGATTAACGTAATCGGCCATATAACCGTATTCACGATAAGCGGCCAGAATGGTTTTTTTGTACCAGGTATAGATTTTGTCGTTGTTATTCGCCCAGGCCGGAGCACTCCATCGCAGGATGCTCACTTTAAGATCAGGGTTCACTGCCTTGGCATCTGCGGCAAGCTGGAAGCCGGGATGCCGGGTAACATTTGCCTCTTCATCAGCCGTACGCATAGTCGCCGGGTCAGGTCCCGTGGAGTTATTGCGGTCATTGCCCATCTCGATTTTCACATGCGTCATGAGCGGATGTTCTCCACCGAACAAGATCTGTAGCATTTCTGCATAAGCCTCTGGATGCTCTGACTTATAGTCCAGCAAAAGCGCACTGGTGCTGTTAGCGCTTAGTACGCCAAATCCCTTGAATGTGAGGCCGTTGACATTGTCAGCTTGGATATCGTTGCCGTCAAGCAGAACCTTGACCATAGAAGCTGCGCTCTGTGTAGCCTCTTCGATCTGTTTCTTGATTCCGCCCTTGGCAACGGCGAACCAGCTCAAAATAGGTTTTTCGTCAGCAACATAGGCGTAAGTCAGCGTCATTGGACTACTAACGTCAATGTCTCCAGGAATAGTGAATTCGCCTGAAATTAGCTTAGTCACATTAGTGTTGAACTGGTCAAACAAGATGTTCTTGGTTGCCCCGCTAGCATCCTTATACTCGATCTGAGGACGTATTACACGAGAGCGGCTGCCGTACCAATCATGAAAACCGCTGCTGAGCGTATAGGTTCCAGCTTCAAGCGCTTTTAATTTATACACGATATGATTGCTGGCAGGGTCGGCACGAAGTCCGACAGTCCATAGGGACGGATCGGTAGCTGGATCGGTAAGTCCCCCGTCTTTAGAATTCTTGACCTTGTTTACGGAATCATCAAATCCCCAGTCCGCCGTACCGCTGATATACTTCTGGTCGGGTAACTGGTTGAGCAAGACGCTGCCGCTCAGCGTACGGACCGCTTCGTACAGCGGCGAGGAAGTAGGCCCGTTGCCTACGGAATCGCCCCCTCTGCCGCTATCCACAAAGTAAACCAACGGATTACTTGCGGGCGGAATAACTTCCACACTGGCAACGACCGGCCCCCCGTTTGCTGTACCGCTGACGGTCACGGCATCGTATGGCACGGCAAAGGTATCTGCTCCAATATTCCAGTTCACTGCTGTGCTCTGGCCTCCGATATCAATGCTGGCTGGCAGAGTAGTATCTGCAATTGTTGTAGCCCCCATATGGGCGGCAGCGTAGATAGAATTTACGGTAGCAGCTGAGGCTGCAGGCAGAGTGAATGCCGGAAACATCCCAACTACGAGCGCAGTAGTCATCGTTATTGAGAAAAGCCTTTTTCGAAAGTGCTTTCTGTTCATTCTCTTCTCCTCCTTTGATGGCCAATAATAAAAGAAAGCGTATTCATTTCATTGATAAATGAATAATTACTAGAGTTATACTGACCCCTTTGACTTATAAAAAAACCTAGCAGCCTATGAAGCATGCAACTGCCAGGTCAAATACGGTTCTAGCCCTTAATGCCCGATGCTGCAACACCTTGTACAAAGTACTTTTGCAGAGCCAGGAAAACAATCACAACCGGAATAATGGACACCACACTTGCAGCCATAATCAGGCCATACTCGGCGGAATATTGCGAGATGAACATTCTTAGTCCGATTTGGATGGTCTTGAGTTTCGTATCTGTCAGATAAATCATTGGCCCCAGGAAGTCATTCCAGGTAGCGACAAAGGTGAAGATCGTCAATGTAGACAATGCTGGCTTGGACAACGGCAGCATGATTCGCGCCCAAATTCCATATTCGCTCAAGCCGTCAATACGGGCAGCCTCGCATAATTCATCCGGAACACCTTGATAGAACTGGCGCATCAGAAATACTCCAAATGCCGAGAATGCCTGCAGCAGTATGATTGCCAAATGCGTGTTGTTAAGCCCCATGTAACGCATCAGGATAAATTGCGGCACCATGTAAGCCTGCCAAGGGATCGCAATTGTTGCAATATATCCAAGGAATAGAATGTTTTTTCCCCGGAAATGCAGTTTGGAGAACGCGTACGCAGCAAAGCTGGAAGTCAGTAGTTGTAGAATCGTTACGATAATCGATAATTTCGCCGTATTGTAAATAAAACGTCCCAGCGGAATCCGTGTCCAGATATCCGCGAAATTCTCCCAGCGCGGATTCTGTGGAATCCACTGCATTGGGAAGGAAAACACATCTTTGTTCATCTTGAGTGAAGAAGACAACATCCATATATACGGAACCAGCATCGCTAGTACTGTCGCAAACAACAATATATACACAAGAACCATAATGCTGATTCTAAGTCCTTTACTTTTACCAACCATATCTTTTGAATCCTCCTATTGTCCGTATTTCTTCTCGCCGCGGAACTGGACGATGGTGATGCCAAGTACCAGTAGAAATAATACAATGGCCATGGCGCTGGCATATCCGTAATCAAGCGAGCGGAACGCCGTATTGTAGATTTGATACACCATAACCCTTGTAGAATCATTCAACTGGTTATCGGCGCCGGCAAATAGGTTGATAAAGATATCGTAGACTTTGAACGAATTGATGACTAGAATCATCAGAACAAAGAAAGAGGTAGGCGCCAGTTGAGGGACCGTCACATTGCGGAATCTTCTCCACGCGCCCGCACCATCAAGTTCAGCAGCCTCATACAATTCAGGGTTGATGCCCTGAAGACCTGCCAAGTAAATAACCATGTAATAACCCATGTTTTTCCACACTGTAAACAGTATTACTGTAAACATCGCCCAGTGTTTATCCGCTGCCCAGCGGGGAAGATCCTCCAGCGGGATACCGGTAAGGGTATGCAGGATATTGTTGATCGGACCCATCGTAGGGCTGAAGATAAAGTTCCATACGGCAGCAACGGCTACCAGGGATGCTACATAAGGGAAAAAGAATACGGTTCTCATGAAATTGCGGGCCATTATCTTCTGATTAAGCAGAATCGCCAGCGCCAGCGCGACAATCATGGTGAACGGTACTACGCCAATAGTGTAAACAATGGTATTCCATAATGCTTTGTGAAATGTTGTATCTCTGATCAACCGGGTGAAATTGTCCAGCCCGATAAACTTCATTGGATTGGCCCCGTCCCATTTCACAAAAGCAAGGATAAAGGCAAAAAACATGGGTACCAGCGTAAACAGGGCAAATCCGATAAAGTTCGGCGCAATGAAGCTGTAAGCTACCAGGTTTTCCCGGACACCTTTTGACAAATGACGTTTAGGGATCTTTTTTGTACCCAATATGGTTTCGTTCTGCATTCTTTCTCCTCCAAACCTTCTAAAACTTCCCCACAAATCTATACTTTTTAATATAAAAGGCGGGCTTTCACCCGCCCTTAGAGCTGGCTCTCTTAAGGTTAATTATTCAAGAGCTGCTGTACGCGAGCATTCATATCATCCAAACCTTCGTCAATCGAAGCATTTTTAGTCATAATATTGTCATGCGCTTCATTCAAAATAACTTCGATGTCCGCGCTTTTTTCATGCATAGGCATTTCCAGATAAGTCTTAACAGTAGTCAGTGCCGCTTTGCTGTTCTCATCCGCAGGGAAGCCCTCGATGGAAGTAATGGAATTGATAACTTCATCATTCTTAATCGCTGGAATGGTTCCGGTGGAAGCAATAACTTTAGCGCCTTCTTCACCAGTCACGAATTTCATGAAATCAAGTGCTGCTTCTTTATGTTTGGATTTCTGATTTACAGCCAGAGAAGTAATTGTACCCAGGGTTGTACCGGCTTCCACACCATCCGGATGAGGGTATTTCGCAATGCCCCAGTTAGCCGATTGGGACTCGCCGCTCTTCACTTTCTCAATCTGTGTAGCGATAAACCAGCTGCCCATGTTCATAGTAGCAACGGAATTATTGTAGAATACGCCAGAATAGTGCGTGCTTGAAGTCTTCAGTGTGGCGTAATCCATTACGATGCCGTCTTCCTGTTCTTTCAGGATCCGCTCATAGGTTGGCTTCAAGAAATCGTAGTTTCCGTCAACAACAGTGTTCTTGCCGTCCAGAATACCGAACAGTTGAACCGCACTACGCCAAGTATGGTAGTGAGCTCCGTACACTTTTTCAGAACCGCTGCCGGAAGTCATTTTTCTGGCCAACTCATCATATTGCTCGAATGTCATATCATTGCTTGGATATTCCACGCCTGCTTTGTCGAACAAATCTTTATTGTAGTAGAGAATCCAGAAATCGCTGCGGAAAGGAAGCGCATACACCTCATCGTTCACTTCGATTTGTTCTACAGTACCTCCATATACCGAAGGATCAATCGCGTTGCCACTCATAAAGCTTTTAAGCGGCTCCAGGTGATTCTGTTTCACAAGGTTCGAGTAGCCCGGAATATCTTTAATTGTAAGTACATCCAGATCTGCGCCACCGGACAGTTGTGTGCTTAACATAGTCATATAGTCCGTCGACCCCAAATCGACATATTCGATCGTTACATTCGGATGCTCAGCTTTATAGGCATCGATTAGTGGCTTGTAGTAAGCGGTAGCTTCCCAATCCCACAAGGCCCATTTCAAAGTCACAGGCTCCAGGCTCGGTTCAGCGGAAGCGTTTGCAGAATTCCCCGTTGCTGGAGCTGTCGTTGCAGCAGCACCTTCGTTGTTGTTATTACCAGAACATCCAGCCAGCAGACTCATGGAGAATACTGTGGCGAGGGTTATGCCATAGAATCTTTTCAGTTTCATTTAAATATCCCCTTTTCTTCTGATTGTGTAACTACGATCGGCTCATCTGAGCTTAGTTCAAAGTTTATAGCTTTTTTCGCAAGAATGGCATGCATTATCAAACAAAGTTCATTCACTTTTCTGTGTTCTTCTTCCCTGCTCGGATTCAAACCTGTAATTTTCTATCTAAAACATGTAAAATATTCAGCTTATGTACCTCCCTCTGTATCGGAACGCAGGAATATGCTATGGTATATGAAAACGCTTTATATGTTTTCACATTTTGTAGAGGAGTGTTAAATACGGTAAGAAAATCCACCATTAAAAGTCGCATTATTCTGCTCATGGCCGTATTCGCACTGCTGATAGCGTCGCTGCTGTCTTTTTTTAGCTATGAATTAATTACTTATTATCAGCGTAAAACAACCATCCAGGCGACCGAGTTCAATCTGCAGCTGGTATCCCATATTATTGAACAGGATTTAATTGACCTGTCATCGCTGGCGATGACCTGCAGCACTAACTCTTCTACTAATACCCTGATCACGGACTATTTCAGTTCCCCTAAGGCTAGCTCTAAGGAAGCAGTTAATGTATTTAACTCGATGCAGCAGGACTTCCTGAACAACCGCTCCAACAGCTATGCCCGCCGTCTGATTGTTACGGACAGCAACGGAAAGTTTCTGCAGGTAGATAAAACCGGCACCTCTGTTCCGCTTACCATACACAATATCGGTCAAATTACCGGCCTTAGCAACGATGCCGAGGAGAAATGGGACCGGGTGATCAAGGATCCGCTCTCCAACACGAACGGAATTCCTTTTGTTTTTCCTATTTACGGCAAAGGAGCTTCCCGCGTTGGAACAGTGTACCTGTTAGCGAATACCACTGTTATTACCGACAAGCTGAAAGGGTACTCCCTGCCGAAGAATTCCCGGCTGCTGCTAACGCTCGGCAATCATCATTATCAGCTCATCGGCGATCAGGTCATCGCCATTGCAGAGCCGTATGAACCGGTGGCCTATACCAATGATAAACCTGTCGGTCCGCAAACCGAGCTGTCCATGGTCAAGCTGGAGGACGAGAAAGAGAGCCATATCGTGGTATCTTATCCCGTACGCAGCGGAGTCATTCTGTCACAGACTTTATCTAATGACCTGTTCGCTCCCAAGACAAATATATGGATTCTGGTTATGCTCGGCGTCTGTCTCCTAGTTATTGTCTTAAGCGCTATCATTACGCTGTATCTTACCCGTACCATCAGTCTTCCGGTGGAAAAACTGAAGAAGCGGATTGATAAGATCGCCCAGGGCAATTTCCTGCTGGACCGCAATATCGAATGGAACAGCGAGCTTGGCGATGTCGGCCGGGGCATTAACCGCCTGTCCCAAGATATCGTAGCGCTTATGGACAGCCGGCTCGCTGACGAGAAACAGAAGCAGGAGCTGGAATACCGGATGTTGCAGAGTCAGATTAATCCCCATTTCCTGTACAACACACTGAATTCGATCAAATGGATGGCTACAATTCAGAATGCTACCGGCATCGCGGAAATGACCACTTCACTATCCAGACTGCTGCGCAGCATCGCCAAAGACAACCGTAGACTAATGCCGCTAAAAGATGAGCTGAGCCTGCTGGATGATTATTTTCTAATTCAGAAATATCGCTATGGCAGTACGGTTTCTATGGTAAAGGAGATTGACAACGAGGAACTGCTAACCGGCCTAATTCCACGATTCACGCTCCAGCCCCTGGTCGAGAACGCCATCTTCCATGGCATTGAGCCCAAAGGCAGAGGAGAAATTCTCATTAAGGTGGCCAAAAGTGGATTCGCCGATATTCTAGTTACGATTGAAGACAATGGTGTAGGGATGAAGGAAGAAGAAATCTCCACGATTCTGTCGAATCCAGGTGAGGGAAGCAAAGAAATGCCCGAGAATATTGGACTCCGCAGCGTAAATGAACGTTTGCGCCTGGCATTTGGAGAAAATTACGGTCTTTCGATTGAGAGTGAGCCGGGCCAATATACCCGGATGAAGATTCTTCTGCCGTTCCTGCAAAAGGAATAGAGTAGCATACCAAGCAAGGATGTGATGGAATTGATCAAGTTGTTAATTGCTGATGACGAGGCGCTGGTTTGTATCGGCTTGCAGTCCATGCTGAAGTGGGAGCAATATAATATAGAAATTGTCGGCATTGCACACAACGGGGCTCAAGAGGAAGAAATGATTGACACCCTCCGTCCTGACATCGTAATCAGCGATATAAAAATGCCAATTAAAAGCGGCTTAGAAGTTGCCAGTGCGGTACGCAAAAAACACGGCCGGCTTCCGCTGTTCATCATCTTAACAAGCTACGAGGAATTCGAATACGCACGTGGAGCGATTGAAGTGCAGGCTACAGATTATCTAGTGAAGCTAGAACTGACACCAGAGGCACTTGATGCCTCCATTCGGAAAGCAATTTCCCAATTGGAGGCTTTTCAAACCCTAGACAGCTATCCTATGCTTGCTCATAGAGGCAATCTACAAGCCCAACGCGATAAATTTTTCATCCGCCTGTTCAATAACTTATTCGCAAATAAAAACCAGTACCTTTTGCAGAGAGATGATTTAAACCTTGAGCTCAAGGAACCTGCATATCTAGTCTGCACTTGCCGTATTTTGGGGCCAGACAGTGTCCCGCCCCGCGGCGATAAAATGGTTGCTCTGTGCTCAAGTACCGTCCAAATGGCCAAAGATACGCTTACTTCCATAAGACCTTGTTATGTGACCAGTCTGGACTTGCGCAATTTTGCTGTAACCCTGCCCGTCAACGGGACGGATTCACGGCAATGGATGGCAGAGATTGAAATGCTATTGACCCATATGGCCTCCATACTCCATAACTACTTCAATGTAAGGATCATCGGCGCGATCGGCTTTGCGGTCGAGGATCCTTATTTGCTGCGGGAAAGCTACCTCGCTGCGCGAAAAGCGCTTCCTGCTGCGGTTAAAGCACAGTCGTTTGTGTTTTTTGCCGAAGGAGAGTCGCTGGAGCAGGATCATCTGTTGTTTGATTTCTCCGAATTGCGTACAGAGATCCGCCGTGCTTTTGAAGAAATGGATACCCAAGCTTTATACGCCATTATCTCCAAAATGATCGAAATCTTCGACGGCCGGGCCGACCTGCTGGTTCCCGCCACTGATGCCGCCTGCAACATTCTGTACATGGCCACTTCACTGCTCGCAGACGGTGAGAACATTGTGGAACAAATTTTCGAAAATGAACCGGAGGGCTACCGGGCTATCTACCAGATGCATACGATTGAAGAGATCACCGGCTGGCTGATCCAGTTCCGGGACGGTTGCTCAGACATCCTCTCTACCCGCAGACAAAGCTACAAGGAGCAGCTCGTCAAAAATGTCCAAGAATATATTAAACGAAATCTAGGAACTAAGCTCTCGCTCAATCAAGTGGCTGATGTCTTCAATTTCAGTCCCAACTATCTGAGCCACCTTTTCTCCAAGGTTGCCAAGGTCAACTACGTGGAATATATCACGGAGATCAAAATCACGACAGCCAAAGAAATGATGGCACGCGGGGAAGGACGCATCTACGAAATCTCACAGAAGCTGGGATATGAGAGTGCCTTCTATTTCAGTAAAGTTTTCAAAAAGGTAACCGGAATTTCCCCCAGGGAATACATGCAGCAACTTAAAGCAGATTCACCATCTGACCGAAGCCTCGGAGTAAACAACCGTTCTTGAGATCAAGAGATTATTAAGAATAATCTCACTTTGCAAAAATAAAGCCAATAAATCTGCAAGGAGCAGGCCCTGTTCCTTGCAGATTTATTGGCTTGCCATCACCCTCAGCAGCATCCCTAAGTATCCCCCTTATTCCTGCAATTTTTTTATTTTTATTTTTAAACTAGCAAAATGCTAATACTCCGGTCTTTCTGCCCTAAAAGTCTACCAAAAAACCGCTTACGAGACACTTTCCCAGCTATTAAGACTACTGTTCCCATATTGACTTTTCAACATATAGTAATTAAAATAAACAACGCACACTAAATATAGTATAGATGCGATTTTTCAGTATTTATAGCTTATCCATTCAGTTTTCATACTATTTTCAATAGTTTTTAATATTTACAGGGGGACAAACACCATGCTAGTCGCGTATGATTCAAAAACAGGAAATGTCAGACGCTTCATCAGCAAACTTAAGTTGCCGGCTGTGCAGATTGAGGAGCATATGACGATTGATGAGCCCTATGTGCTTATTACATATACCACCGGCTTTGGACAGATTCCAGAAAAGGTGTCTACTTTCTTGATGAACAATAATGCCAATCTGAAAGGCATCGCCGCCAGCGGCAATAAGAACTGGGGCGAGCTGTTCGCGCACAGCGCGGACTTGATTGCAGATCGGTATAACGTGCCCGTTATCGGTAAATTTGAGTTATCAGGTACATTTGGCGATGTAGAACGGATTAAACAGGAGGTGAGCCGGGTTGCGGCATATTGAATTAAATAACATGTTAATGAAGAGAGACGAAAGTGGCTTCTTTCAGTTAGACAAAGATCTTGAGGCAGTAGCCGAATTTATGCGGGATGTAGAGCGCCGGAGTCTGGTTTTTGCGAATACAAAAGCCAAGGTTGATTATATGATTGAACAGGATTTCTACGAGAATTTTTACGAACAGTACAGCACGGCGGAAATTGAAGAAGTCTACCAGATTACCCACGCCTACAACTTCAGTTTTCCATCTTATATGGCAGCTTCGAAATTCTACACGGATTACGCTGTAAAAACCAATGACCGCAAACAATATCTGGAGCATTACCCGGACCGTGTGGCGGCAGTCGCCCTTCACCTGGGACGCGGCAATGCCGATACTGCCGGGGTACTTGCCCGTTCGATGATGGAACAGCGCCTGCAACCTGCGACACCAACCTTCTTAAATGCCGGTAAGAGCCGGCGTGGTGAGCTCGTCTCCTGCTTCCTAATCGAAATGGACGACTCGCTCAATTCCATCAACTATGTGCTGAATACCTGCATGCAGTTGTCGAAGATCGGTGGCGGTGTGGCCGTCAACCTATCCAAGCTACGCTCCCGTGGTGAGACCATCAAGGGTGTTGAGGATGCTGCGAAGGGAATTATTCCAGTACTTAAGCTGATGGAAGACGGCTTCTCCTATGCAGATCAGATGGGTCAACGTAAAGGATCAGGAGCAGCCTATTACAACATTTTTGGCTGGGACGTTCTGGAATTCCTCGACAGCAAGAAGATCAACGCCGACGAAAAAACAAGACTCAAAACCCTGTCCATCGGCCTGATTATTCCAAACCGCTTTTATAAGCTGGCGAAGGACAATGAAGCGCTGCATGTATTTGCTCCTTACAGTGTGTACAAAGCCTACGGCACGCATCTCGACGATATGGATCTGGATGATATGTATGATAAGCTGCTGGCCGATCCACGTGTCAAAAAGAAGAAAGCTATGAGCGCACGGGATATGCTGACTAAAATTGCCATGATCCAGCTGGAATCCGGCTATCCATATATCATGAACAAGAGCAATGCCAATGCGGCCCATGCCCTAAAAAACGTCGGACAGATCAAAATGTCCAACCTTTGTACTGAAATCTTTCAGCTGCAGGAGACCTCAGAAATTGCCGACTACGGACAGGAGAGTACAATCCGCCGCGATGTAAGCTGCAATCTGGCTTCCTTGAACATTGTTAACGTGATGGAACATGGCAAAATCCGTGAATCCGTACATGAGGGCATGATCGCTCTGACCGCTGTTAGCGATATGACCAGCATTTCCAATGCCCCAGGCGTAGCCAAAGCAAACAAGGAGATGCACTCTGTCGGTCTTGGCGTCATGAATCTGCACGGCTATCTGGCTAAGAACAACATTGCTTATGAAAGCGAGCAGGCCCGCGATTTTGCCCGGACCTTCTTTATGACCATGAATTTCCACTCGCTGGAGAAAAGTATGGAAATCGCTGCCGCAACGGGCCGATCTTTCCATGGATTTGAGGCTTCTGATTATGCTACGGGAGCTTATTTTGAGCGTTACCTGACTACTGATTACCGTCCGGTTACCCCAAGGGTACAAGCGTTATTCGGAGATATTTATATCCCATCCCCAGCAGACTGGGAACAATTGCGGGATGCGGTAAAAGCAAATGGCCTATACCATGCTTACCGTTTGGCGATTGCGCCAACGGCCAGCATTTCCTATATCCAAAACGCCACTTCAAGCGTTATGCCGATTGTCGAGCAGATTGAGACTCGGACTTACGCTAATTCAACTACTTATTATCCGATGCCGTACCTGCGGCCGGACAATGTATTTTTCTATAAATCGGCTTATCAGATGGACCAGTTCAAGGTGATCGATCTGATCGCGGAAATTCAGCCCCATATCGACCAAGGTATCTCGACCGTTCTGCATGTTAACAGTGATGTTTCCACCAGAGAACTGGCCCGCTCCTACCTGTATGCGGCGCATAAAGGCTTGAAGTCGCTGTATTACACCCGGACCAAAAAGCTGTCTGTCGAGGAATGCCTCACCTGCTCGATCTAAAAGGAAGGCTATAGCCGCAGAAAAGGAGATTGCAATATTATGACCGCTATCCAAGCCGTTAACTGGAACCGTCCCGACGACGATTTCTCATTGATGTTCTGGAATCAGAACATTATGCAATTCTGGACGGACGATGAAATTCCATTATCCGATGATAAAATGTCCTGGCTCACGCTCAGTGAGCAAGAAAAGGACTCCTATATGAAGGTGCTGGGCGGCCTGACACTGCTGGATACGATTCAGGGCGGAGTCGGAATGCCGCAGATTATGGAGCATGTCGAAGGCCTTCAACGTAAAGCCGTACTGGGCTTCATGGGCATGATGGAACAAATTCACGCCAAATCGTACAGCAGTATTTTCACCACTTTGTCCTCTACAGAGGAGATCGACAGTGTATTCCGCTGGGTAGAAGAGAACCCCTTCCTCCAGTTCAAAGCGGAGACCATCTCACAATATTACAAAAACATAGACTCACCAAAAGACCTGTACCTCGCCATGGCAGCCTCCGTGCTGCTCGAGAGCTACTTGTTCTACAGTGGTTTCTTCTATCCCCTATATCTGGCTGGGCAGGGCAAAATGACTTGCAGCGGTGAGATCATCGACCTTATTCTACGGGATGAGAGCATCCATGGGGTATATGTCGGTGTGCTGGCACAGGAGATCTTTGACGGACTCCCAGAAGACGAGCAACGCGAACTTCACCATACGCTGGTAGAATTGCTTCGACTGCTGCATGAGAATGAAGAGCGTTATACCGAGCAGATCTATGCCCCTATCGGATTGGTGGACGAGGTTAAGACTTTCCTAAGATACAATGCCAATAAAGCGATGATGAATCTGGGCCATGATCCGCTATTTGACGAGGAAGAGATCAACCCGATTGTTCAGAACGGGATCAGCACCCACACCAAGCAGCATGACTTCTTCTCGAAGAAAGGCAACGGATATGTCCGGGCGCTTAATGTGGAGCCACTGAAGGATGAAGATTTTCAATTTTAAATATAGATAAAACAAAAAGTGCGGAGAGCTTTCTCCGCACTTTTTGCTAACTCTATTTATTAGATTATTGCAATTTTTTCAGTACTGTTCTAGCTTCTTCATAGGTATCGTAAGCATCAGCAAAATCTCTGCCAAAAATACGTTTCAATTGCATTTTCCAAATTGGGTTTTTAGTTACATAAGCCCATCCTGCTTGGCCAGCTGCTTTCGCCATCTCACCTGTTGGAGCCAACATTGCTGCAACTTCAGGAGAAAGTACACTTGCAGATTCAGTTACATCAGTTGTACCCGTAAATTTAGGACTAACCAGCTTCATGATATTCTCAAAATCTTTCAAGTATCCTGGAACATCCTCAGCAGAAAAATCGATAGATACTACATCGATGTGGTTTTCACTTTTGTTGTACTTAATTGTGTATGACATAATTGTATTCCTCCAAGGTTTAATAGTTATTTTTTAATGATAGAAAGTAATGTATGTAACTCCAACAGACAAAAAATTTCTGCCCAGGCTTTTCAGTAACTTCTACTTTTGGCAACTGGGTTTGGAACAAACTGCCTTGTTTAAATGATGCCATATCGTTACAATCAATAGTTAATGACATCTATTTCCTGTATCGTTTTATTGCAACATCCTTTCTAATATATTTTAACTCATACCTATTACCTATATTATTATCGACAAATTTCTTTTTTTATTTATATTAAAATACAAATTTCTACAAATTCCAACATATCCATGGTTATATTTGCCTTAATTTCATTCACACTTGTGTAATTGTTATCATTTAGAAACAACTAAAAAAGGCTCTGCGTGCGCCTTCCAACTCCAGTCCATTCATCCTACAGGATTTTCGAACAGGAATACGCCGCAAAGCCTTCGATACTAGATGCTTATATAAGTAAATTAATCCGTCTAATTACTTAGTTGCGGAGTAGCCCCCGTCAATCACATGTGCTGTACCTGTAATAAATGAAGCCTCATCACTTAGAAGGAAACATGCAAAAGCTGCTACTTCCTCAGGCGTACCATATCTGCCCAAAGCCGTTCCAGAAGCGATAAGAGATTGAAGCATCTCTACATCATCAGACAACAGCTTTTCGTATCTGTTCATGGTTGGTGTAGGGATAGGACCAGGGCAAATAGCATTTACTCTGATATTACGGTGACCCACTTCTTTAGCAACCGATTTAGTCATGCCCACAATGGCGTGTTTACTTGCTGAATAAGCTGCATCATTTGCCATCCCAATAAAAATACCATGCAAGGAGGAACAGTTTAGAACGGAAGCACCGGATTTCATATGTGGTAATGCATAATGCAACATGTAGAATTGGCCATTAAGATTTGTCTGAATCACCTTTTGAAACAATATCGGATCATATTCTGTAACATCCGCATTATCTCCTGTAATTGCTGAGTTATTATAAAGGCAATCAATCTTTCCATAAGCTGCTAAGGTTTGATCTACGATATTTTTGCAGTCTGCTTCAACTGAAACGTCTGACCGCACAAACAGAGCTTCTCCACCTAAAGCTTTGATTTCTTCGACTGTGTTAGCGCCAGCATCTGATCGATTGGCAACTACTACAGTACCACCCTCTCTTGCTACTCTCAATGCTGTAGCTTTTCCGATTCCGGTACCAGCACCCGTAATAATAACTACTTTGTTTTCAAATCTGTTGCTACTCATTATGCGCACCACTTTCTTATGTCTTTTTCAGGAAGAGGATTTGAACCTCATAGACCCTAATGTCACCTGATACAATGTGGATTGGAACATTTTTGCAGAAAAATCGACAAAATTATCCTCTATATGACAACTTTATTGTATTTAATTGTATATAGCAATCAATATTTTAATCTACTTTTCCAACAATTGAGAATTTGGTTTTGATCGTCATAAAAAATACACCCCTTAGAATTTCATCAGATAAACTAGAAGTTTTATCCAATGTTAATCTAAGAGGTGTAATAAACCTCTACCTAACTCCACGAACTGGGACGTCGATTCGAACTTGACCTCCACCCGTCAGAGGAGAATTGCTAATATGCAGACTGCCCTGATGCTGCCTGACAATGGTGTCGGCAATATAAAGTCCCAATCCATAGTGACTTTTGGAGGTACGGCTACTGTCCCCTTGATAAAACTGCTTAACTGCAGATTGGAGTCCTTCACTTGTAAATCCTGATCCACTGTCTGCTACCGTTATACTCCACCGATCTTGTTTTGCCTCAACCTGCAAATAAATCACACTCTCATACGGGGAATACTCTACCGCATTAGCGAGCACATTCATCACAGCCCGATGAAGTAGCTCATTGTCTATCAACACCTCAGGGGGCAGATGATTGTCTTGGTGGAATTCTATCTGAAGACACTTAGGGACAACCAACGCATCTAACTGCGTACGAATTTGCTGGATAAAGGCTTCCGTTCTCACCCATTTAGAGCGGGGAGAAATTTGTTTCCTCGTATTAGAAATCTCAATAAGTGTTGCCATGTATTGTTCGATTTGATCCGCATTTTTAGAAATATACCCTATATATTCTTGCTGATTCTCCGCTAAATCTGAGTCTATCAGCAAGTCTGCATTTCCTTGAATAATCGTAAGAGGAGTCTTAATGTCGTGGGCAAGTGCAGAAATCTGCTCTTTTTTCATTTGTTCCAGATTCCATTGCTGTTCTAGCGACTTTTTCAATTCCTCTCTCAGCTGTTCCAGAGATGATAGCACCTCATCAATTTCACTGACCCCAGAATACACGACAGTAAAATCCAAATTCTTAGCTTCAATGTGATGTGCTGCTTCCTGCAAGGAAGCCATTTTTTGACTCAGTCTTCGAGCGAAAAATCCAGAAATCAGAATAACTTCCAGTAACATCAGAACTACAAAAAACAGCAATAACGTTAATTGCGGATTAGGCAGCGTGTTATGCAGAAAATTCGAGGTGAACTGCGGTACGATCGCATATTGCAGTACGATAACCTCATGCTCCCGCTCAATCACATCGCTGCAGTTTGTACCCAACAGATTGCAACTGCTTTGATTCTTCTGCAATATATCTAGAGCGCGTTCTTTAGGTATATTTCCTGAAATATAGTTCTCGTGTTGATCCAATACCGCATATTCCGCTCCCCAAGGGATCATTTCTTCCGTAATTTGTGGCGCACGCTGCAAAACATCCCAAGACTTTGCAATGGATTGCTCAGTATGGTTTGCTGGAACAATCATTCCATACTGCATTAAGAGAGTAAATACCCCTAAACACAGAAATGCCAATAATAGAGTACATGCACCTAATGATAATAAATATTGAATGAAGACTGTACGGAGCCGTATTCGTTTCACACCCATTTGTAGCCTATCCCCCAAACGGTTTCAATCGGTGAAACCTCCCTCTCACTCAGCTTACTGCGGATATTTTTCACATGTTCTGTAATAGTTGAGCTATCGCTTTCTTTGTCATAACCATAAACCGATTCATAAATTTGTTCTTTGGAAAAAACCTGACCTTTATTTCTAGCAAGAAATTCACATATCTGATATTCACTTTTAGTGAGATTTATTTTCTCTTTATCAACAGAAATCTCCTTTGCCGAGAGATTGAATTTCACTCCAGATGCGCTTAACATATGATTTTTCCCTCGATTTTCACGCCGCAAATGAGCGTTGACCCTAGCCTTTAACTCGCCTGCGCGAAAAGGCTTCACGATATAGTCATCTGCACCTACACTAAGTCCAAACATAATATCCGTTTCCATTGATTTAGCTGTAAGAAACAGAATCGGACAGTCTACGATATCCCTGATTTGAGTACAGAGCTCAAAACCATCGATATCTGGCATCATCACGTCCAACAGGATTAAATCAAATGTCGAGTACTCGTTCAAAGACATATGTCGTGCACTTGTTTTTACCGTAACCCTATGGTGATCTTTGCTAAGAATATTATTTACTAGCGCCAAAATATCAGGTTCATCATCTATTATTAAAATATTAGCCAGTGACCTCACTCCTATTTATTCATATGATTTCCTACCCTGAAAGTAATAAAACCATATCAAGCCTAACGCTGCAATTACCATTGTACTAATAAGTATAGCAGGTACGGAATGAAGAAGTTGCAGCTCCAATACTTCCGTTTCAATGAGCCCGTTGGGTTGTGCATAAAATAAGGGAAGTTGAATCATCCGCATCGACCAGGCCCACGGTATGTATAACCACACTTTATCGCCTACAATGGTTCCACCTACGATGGCTGCAATTAGCGTACCTGCACTACCCACCGTTAGAGAAAGTCCCATGCCTCCAGCATAACTTAAGATGAGATGAAAGATCATTAAGATTAGAGCAGTACCTACTACCCAACAAGCTCCTTGCCAAAATATTAGATATTGGATCTGCTCTATATGCAAAAATTTTTTCATGCCCAGTATTAGAACTGATGTTGAACCGAATACGATCCATATCATCGCCAAGATTATGAACCCGAGTTTTCTTATATAACACTTCGGACGTGAAAGAGCACTTAATAGATTATAGAATCCACCTGCCCCCTCCTCTAAACCACTCATTAAAGCAGAGAATAATCCTATCCCAACAGGCAACCCAAAGGCTATTAATGAAAAATAACCATCATAGATGTGAAGCTGATCCGCACGCTGTGAAAAATACCAAAGTACCATCATCGGATATAGAACAGGAACAAGGAATATCAACCAACGAATTGCAGTGTGCTTAGTCATCAACCATTCAGCTTGTAATAGTCGGAGTATCACCATCTCTATCGCACCTCTCTTCTACTAAACCAGCAGCTAGTTAAGGTGAGGGTTACCAAAAAGAATACAAGCGACACCACAATTCCAGGTAAAATAACCGAAGAGTCTCTTAGAGCATCCTGTGCTGAAAGAGCCACACCATTGGGACGCACACCAACAATGGGGCACATTAACCTTAAAGCCCAACTCCACGGAACATAAATCCATGAAGGTTGATCCGCTGCTAGTACACTCACAATCATCCCAAACAGACCTGCAAGAATAGACACTACCGCCCCAAATTGTTCGGCTAAGAAAAAATAGATTGGAATCGTCCCCAAAGAGGTCAACCAGACAACCATAGCGGCTGTTGTAATTTCAGATAAGGGTGCTGCACCCAAAGGAAACAAAAGACCAGATAGGTACATTACTGCAATAAGGAGCAGCGAAGACAGCAGCAAATAATATGACACCACAATAATTTTACTGAGCCACAGTTTAGCGATGTTAATTCCGTGACTGCTTAAGCTACGGTACCCTCCAGCCTTACGATCCTTGTTATTCGATAGTGTAGACAACAAAGCAGAACCTATGGTCATGAATAACAGCGGCCACCAATTAAAGACCATTTCCATAAAATAGTGGTCTTCAGTTTGCAGGTTCTGTTGTGTGAAAAATGAAAATAGAAGAAAAAACAGTGGCACCACGACAATCAATTTTCGCGAAAATGTTCGTTTGAATTTAATATTTTCGGATAAAAGATAGTGGATCATCTTGTTACCTCCTGTCTGTTCCGAGTCACGACTTCCATGAACAATTTCTCCAAATCATCACCGGGATATATTGCATTCTGATACCCTAGAACACCATTACTAATGATTCCAATATGATCGGCAATTTGCTCCACCTCATGAAGAATATGACTCGATAAGATGACTGTAATCCCTTGTGCAGGAAATGAGCGAATAAGCTCACGTAATTCCTGAATCCCAATCGGATCAAGCCCATTTGTCGGTTCATCCAGAATCAAGAGTCTGGGTTGATTTAACAAAGCGATCGCAATCCCGAGACGTTGCTTCATACCCATAGAGAATTGTCCCGCTCTTTTTTTGCCTGTTGTTGTTAAATCAACAATTTCAAGAACTTCCCGAATCCGAGAATCCGGTAAGTTTAATATTGTCGTATGTACCTTCAAATTTTGGGCAGCAGTCAGATTCCCGTAAAGTGGCGGGGACTCAATCAGCGCTCCAATGTGGAGTAAATCCTTACGTGTCCATGGATGACCGTCAAATAAAATCTGTCCTGACGTCGCTCGAAGAATCCCTGTTATCATTTTTAGAGTCGTCGATTTACCTGCGCCGTTTGGGCCTAACAGTCCATAAATCGAATTAGTTTTTACGGTTATGCTGATATCGTTAACCGCACGCTGCCCCCTGAAACTCTTGGATAAATTATTAGTTTGTAAAATATACTCTCCCATCCTATATCATCCTCTCATTTGCTATACGTTGATCATATATAGCAAATCTAAGGACTTTATAAGGTTTTACTGAGCTCAAATTATAAGGAATTATAACGAGCATAAAAAAGCTCGGTTCAAATTTAACATTGAACCGAGCCTGTTGAATTTTTATCATCTAATACATGACTTCAAATATTGCAAAAAAATCATGCTCTGCGAATTGTAAATTCAAAATTCATATCTAAGGATGGATTGATTTGATATTCATCAAGAACTGGAGCTCCCCAGCTGTCATCCCCGCCTACACCCATTTGACGTCCAGCAATGGTAACAACGGTATAGTGAACGTTCGGCAGCTCATAATGATGTGTCGCATTCTCCAGCTCCATTGCCGAGTAAGGCGAGATATTGGCTTCAACAGGGGCTGTAGCTGGTGCCGATATTATAATGCCTTGGCCATAATCGTTCTTTATGGATACTTCGCGCACACCTGTGCGGTTGCCCGATTCCTGCGGCACCAAATAGGACGACACATTGTCCACCGCATGATTCTGGAAGCGACACAATCTCGCCCCACACGCACGGTCGATATAATTTTCTTCCGGCCCATTTGCATACCAATCCAGCTGGTGATAATCCGCTGGCACCTTAAAGCTTAAAGCGAAGATCGGAAGCTTTGGTAAACCCGCTGCTCCATGGTAGCTTGATTTCACCTTTATGCTTCCATCGGAGAACACGGTGTAAGTTACACTTACACGTACCGCCTCTGATACACTAAGCTTATACACGTAAGTCACCGTCGCACGGTCTTTCTCCTCCACGAGCTCGAAGCTTAACGTTCTACGGGTCAAGCTTGCTGCATACCAAGGGGAAGAGTCGAAATGCATTCCTGCCCCCTTGTCATTGTCGGTCATTGCTCTCCAGAAGAGCGGTGCCGGCGGTGAAGAGATCATTTCCTGCCCTGAATATTTAACAGAAATTAATGTACCCGCCTGCTTTGAGAACATTACGGAGAAGTCGCGACCATGTACGCCAATATTCACATCTCCTTCAACCACGCGAAAATCATTCACGACAGATGTTATCTTAGCATCTGTTAAAGACTCCTCGGCTGACGTATTTGCCACTTGAAAAACATGCTGGCCAAAAGCGATTTCATAACCGCTATTCGCCCATAATGAATCTTCCTTCAGGACAAGTGAAACATCCAAGCTATACTCGCCAGGCTGATTCTTAATATCAGGTAGATCCACTTGTACATATTTTTCCTCGCCCGGATTAACCTGAACGAATACAGTTCCACGCTGGATGACCCTACCCTCATAGTTCAGAGCGTATTGTAATTCATAAGCATCCAAGCCCACAAATAAGTTTTCATTTCTGATTGTAAAACCTTGACTATCCGGGAGCAGCTTGACGTTCTGATACAGGAATTTTACTTCCTGCATTTTTGGCGACCATCTCCGATCCGCATACACAATTCCGTTACCGGAGAAGTTGTAATCGGTTGAACGGTCATCGAAGTCTCCTCCATAAGCCATGAAGGGCTTACCGTATCGATCATTTTTCACAATCACCTGATCCATATAATCCCAGATAAATCCACCCTGATACATGGGATACTTTTGCTCTAGCTCTGTGTATTTATGCAATCCCCCGACGGAATTGCCCATCGCATGCATGTATTCACAGCTAATATATGGCTTTAACGGATCTTCTGTTAAATACCTTTCGATATCTGCCGCTTTCGCATACATGCGGCTTTCCATATCGCTCGAATCATCATATTCACGGTTATGGAACACCCCTTCATAATGAACCAAACGAGTAGGATCCTTCTCTCGAAAATAATTGGCTACGTTCAGAATTACTTCTCCTGCAAAAGATTCGTTCCCACAGGACCAAATTAGAATGGAGGGGTGGTTTTTGTCTCTCTCTACCATGGAAATCGCACGATCCATCACGATATCCTGCCATTCAGGCTTATTGCCGGGGATGTTCCAAGACGGCTCAACTGCCCCCATTTTCTGCCATGATCCATGCGACTCTAAATTCATCTCGTCAATGACATAGACTCCGTATTCATCACACAACTCATACCAGAGTGTCATATTCGGATAGTGCGAGGTCCGCACAGCGTTGATGTTCGCCTGTTTTAAGGTTTTTATGTCCCACAGCATATCTTCTTTCGTAATGCTGCGTCCAAAGCGCGGATTAAACTCATGTCGGTTGACACCTTTAAATACAATACGTTTGCCGTTTAAGTGCATAATCTTATCTATCATTTCGAATTTCCGAAAACCAATTTTTTGCGGCACAACTTCTACAAGATCCCCGGAGGCGTTGTAAACAGAGACGTAAAGGGTATACAGATTAGGAGCTTCTGCGCTCCACAGCTGCACCTTTGTTGCCGCAAGCGTAAGCGAAAGGGAATCTCCTGAAACTTCACTTTCAGTACTAGCCACAAGATTATCTGCTCTATCCTTAAGCTCAAGGAGCACTTTTGAGGCAGACTTACCTATCAATTGCATGGCAGCCGTCAGCGTTCCTTGCTCAAACTTTTCATCCAAATCGGTTTGAACATGGAGATCCCGCACATGAACATCCGGCACGGTGTATAGATACACCTCACGAAAGATTCCCGAAAAGCGCCAGAAGTCCTGATCCTCCAACCAACTCCCCGTGCTGCGCTGATAAACTTCGACCGCCAGCTTATTTTCGCCTTCCGTCAAGTATGATGTTAAATCAAATTCACTCGGTGTAAAGCTATCTTCGCTATAGCCAACAAATTCCCCGTTTAGCCATATATAAAAAGCCGATTCAACTCCTTGAAAAGATATATACACCGGACGTTGCTCCCAGCCCGCAGGAACTTCAAAATATTTGACATAGCTGCCTACAGGATTGTGGTCCTCAGAGATCATCGGAGGTCTAAGATGCTCATGACCGTCCCATGGATACATCGTATTCACGTACTGTGGCTGCCCATAACCCTGAAGTTGGATATGACCGGGAACTTTAATATCCTTCCAGCCTCTGCAAGACACGTCCTCCTTATAAAATTGAACCTGTCGTTCCATGGCATTTTGGGCATAGCTAAATTTCCAGCTGCCGTTCAGGCTGTGGCGCCAGGGCATTTCTCCAAGCGCTTCGGCTTCATTTTTCGTTTGGTAATATCGATGGTCAGAATGCGCGTGCACTCTGCCTATTGCATAAATGGAAGGGTCTGATAACCATTCCAGACTTGGAGTGAGGTTTCGTTCAACCTGCTGCTTCATCTATATTTCCTCCTCTATTCATAACATGATCGCTAACTTATTTAACCGAACCCGTCATCCCAGCTACAAATTGCTTTTGCATCATGAAAAACACTAGTGCTGTCGGCAAGGTCGTAATGACAATCGCAGACATGATCAGACCATAGTCAGGGGCATAACCTGAGCCTAGATTCGAGATAAGAAGGGGCACAGTCATATTTTCTGGTGATTGCAATACGATCAAAGGCCACAGATAATTGTTCCAGCTGTTTAAAAATGTGATAATCGCAGCAGCGGCGTAAGTTGATTTCATCGTTGGCATATAAATGCGGAAGAACAATCCAAATTCCGAAAGACCATCGATGCGCCCAGCCTCCATCATATCCTTAGGAAACATTTTTGTACTTTGACGAAAGAAGAAAATTAGGAATGCTGTTGTAAATGTCGGAAGGATGACTGCCGATGCTGTATCGATACCCAGAAAAGGCACTACACTCGATACTTTTGCGAACATTTGAAATAGAGGTACCATGATCGCCGCAAATGGAATCATCATTGAAGCAAGCAAAATATTGAATACGATATCTTTACTCCGGCTACGGTACATTTCAAAACCATACCCAGCCGCCGATGCTACTAGCAGTGAAAGCACAGTAGTCACCACAGAGATTTTTGCTGAGTTCCAGAGAGCCTGCCACATATCCACTGAACTAAATAGATTGTTTATATTTTCCACTAAATGTGCACCCGGCAACAATGTCCCTTTGGTTACATCAACCGACTGGTTCGTGGCGCTTATAACCATCCAAATAAATGGAAAGATAGAGATCAGCGCAGCGATGACTAGAAATACATAAGTAAACATGCGTTTGGTTTTCATTATCTCTTATCCCCTCCTACTTTGTTCTGAATAAGCGTCAGAATGAGCACCATTACAACAATCGAATAGGAGACGGTTGCAGCGTATCCAAAGTTAGGCGTGTATTCAAAGGAAAGGTTATAAATATATTGGGAAATCGACATGGTTGCATTACCGGGTCCACCTTTCGTGATGTTAACCACCTCGTCAAACAACTGAAGGGTTCCAATGGTCGATGTGATCGTCGTGAACAAGATAATCGGCTTCAATAGGGGAATTGTAATTTTGAAAAATTGTGTAAATGCACTTGCACCATCTATATGAGCAGCCTCATATATTGATTTGTCGACATTTTGCAGTGAGGACAAATAGAAAATCATATTATAGCCAGTAAAGCGCCAAGTGATAGCGATAATGATAGTGACTTTGGCCCAGAAGGGGTCAGTAATCCATTGAATCGGTTCGCTGATTAGATGCAGATTCACCAGAAATTTATTGACGATACCTTCGGCTCCAAACATGTACTTGAAAACAACGGAGTACGCTACAAGTGAAGTTACCGTTGGCAGAAATATGGCCGTTCTGAAAAATCCTTTAAATTTCAGTCTTTCGTCATTTAGCAGCACGGCGATAAAGAGCGCCAGCACTAGCATAACTGGGACCTGAATAATCAAGTAAATAAAAGTGTTTTTGACGGCTGTAAGGAAAGTGGTGTCGCTAAACAGTCGAATATAGTTATCAAGGCCGGTAAAATGAAGATTGTTGCCTCTACCTGTCTTGAAGGATAGAATTAAAGCCTGAATCATTGGATAGAAATAGAAAATACAGATCATAATTACCGGCACAATAACGAATAACCAACCTGTCAGATGGATCTGCCGTTGACCCTTAGAGCTTTTATGTCTTTGAGAGCTTAGCCCTGGCTTTACATTTTCCACTCCACTTCACACCCTTCTGTCTGATTTATTAGAGATGAAAGCCCCTGCTGCCCATCCTTCTGTAGAAATCCAATTTACAGGAGAAGTAGAAGCAAGGGCTTAGATTGTACAGCCTAAGTGTGATTAGCGAACTTGGGTATCTGCTTGCTTCTGGGCATCTTTCAGAACAGTATCTACATCTTTTCCACCAAGATAAGATTGCACTGCTACAACCATAATGTCCTCTATTGCGTAAGTGTTCATGCCGTAGTTGACGTTAGGAATTTGCTCGGTCCATGCCGCAAAATCTGATACAACCTTTTGACCTTTGAAAAATTCATCCGCAGCTGAATAAGCTTCTCCGCTTGCTGCAGCTTTTAAAGTGCCGATAACACCAACTTTTGTATTCAACGTTTGATACAATTCAGCATCAGAAGCAAATGTTTTTGCAAGGAACTCCGCAGCTGCTTCTTTACCATCCACATTCATTACATACCAGGAGCTGCCTCCAAGGTTAGATGCATGGACAGAGCCTGCTGTTGCTGCCAGCTTAGGAAGCGGAGCTACAGCCCACTTACCGGATTGGGAAGCTTCGGCTTTAATTGAAGGGGTAATCCAGTTACCTGTTGGTACGGTTGCCACTTCACCACTATTAAATGCGCCTACAAATTGGCTCCAGTCTGAGTTAACTTTCACGATGCCGGAATCCATCATTTCTTTGTACAATACAAGTGCCTCTTTCAAAGCCGCGTTGTCTGCAATGGTCGGAGTCTGACCGTCTTCACCCGTATACCATGCACCCGCCGATTGAATCATGACCCGGATAAGACCAAGATCATTGGGATCCAGCGTGATCATGCTTTTGCCGGTTTTCTCTTTTACAGCTTTACCGATCTCGATATATTGCTTCCAGTCGATATCCTGTAGTGCATCCAGGCTGTAGCCTGCTTGCTCAAGATAGTCTGTCCGTACATACATTCCAGTCACACCAGAATCAAACGGAACACCGTATTGCTTGCCGTCAACACTGGTCGGGCCAATTTTATAATCCGCAAAATCAGAGGCTTTAACAACATCAGTCAATTCATAAAAGGAATCCGGATACGCTTGCAAAAAGCTTTGCGCACGGTAATCCTCGATCAATACAATGTTAGGAAGACCCTTCGTAGATCCAGAGTTCAGTCCTGTGTTCAGCTTTTGCACGATATCAGCCTGCGCGTTCTCTACGACGTTTACCGTTATGTCTGGATTGACTTTCGCATAAGCTTCTTTGGCAACATTCATGGCTGCAATGTTAAACGCTGGGTCCCAAGCCCAAACTGTGATTTCTTGTGGCTTACTGCTACCTTCGCTTCCGGAGTTGCCCGTTTCGTTTTTCGTTCCACCTGAGGAACATGCCGAAAGTAGAACCACACTAGCCAGCATCACGGATAATAATTTTTTCACTTCGTAACCCCCTTGATAATCTGTAAAATAATAAAGATGGAAGCGTTTTCTCTGCTGCAATTCCATATTATCATTTTGTATTCGCTTTCTTTGGCAGTATCTTTGTTAGCTTTGGTGTTATTATTGGATTCTATTTTCACTCTGAGATCGACGCTGGTACTAATTTTAGATTTTTGTAAATTTTTTAGCCTTTTAACAATGGAAGCGTAATTATGATCTTCGTACCTTCATTTCGTTTGCTTGTAATGTTAATACCGTAACTCTCTCCGTACAGCAATTTGATTCTGTCATCAACATTCCGTATACCGATCCCGGAGAACAATTGGCGTTTGTGCTTCGAGGCTGGCAACTGTTCTTCTTTCAGAAAATTAGGATCAAGGTCCATCCCGTCACCATTATCTACAACCTCACATACAAGCTGATCTTCCTGAACGGCGATCATGATTAGAATTCTTCCCTCATCTTTAAGATTGAATGCATGAAAGAACGCATTTTCGATAAAAGGCTGCAGAATTAGCTTTGGCATATGATAATCTAAGCTTTCAGGCTCCACAAAATAATTCACGCGGATCTTCTCGCCATACCTTACATGATTGATATACACATAATGCTTCAGCGATTCTAATTCCTGACTAACAGGTATAGTGGATTGAACATCACTGACAGTATTTTGCAGGAGTGAGATTAGCGAATTTATCGTGCCAGCTGCTTTTTCCTTGTTGCCCTGTTGCACCAGAAATTTGATAGAAGCCAGTGTATTGTATAAAAAATGGGGATTGATCTGCATTTGAAGGGCGGCCAGCTCCGCATTACGCTGCTGCTTCTGGGTCTCCATCAACCGATCAACATAATCATGTAGGGAATCAAGCATAAAGTTAAAGGCATTGCCTAGCTCCTTAACTTCATAACTACTAGTGGCGACATCCACGTGGTTATCGAATCCCCCCTTAGGAATACTCGACATCTGTTCAACGAGTACACGCAGGGACTTCGTCATTTTCCTTGTAATTAAAAATACAATAATAAGCGAAATGGCTACGATAGCCATGATCGTCAACGACACTGCTTTGGCATTAACCATCTGACCGGTCACAGCTTTCTTATCGATCAGGTTCACCAAATAAACATCAAATTCAGGCAAGTATTCCGAGAATACTACCCGTTCATTCCCCATCACATAGACAGATTCTCCACTGTCTACTGTGCTCTGTTCATCAACTACTTCTTGAAGCAGCTGTTGATCGGTCAGCCCAATCAGCTCTGTCCTGTTGCTGGATATGATTTGTCCTTTTGCATTCAACAACACGACATCATTACCTTCACTCGTAAAATTGGCATAGAAGGCCTTAAAATCGCTATCACGAATTGCAATGTACATAGTGCCATAGATACTGCCGGTCGAATGATCAAATAGAGCTTTAGAAGCCACTAACATGATCTCTTTCTTATGGGTTTGACCATCCTCTTTTTGATAAAGCTGGTACAGAATTTGCTGCGGATGGGCCACTGTCGCTTTCGTAATCGGGTGGTTCTTCAATTCTTCAGCAGTAGCAGACCAATACCAAGGGTCAGTTGAGTAACTTCTGCCATTCGCACCTACAATCATAATCCCCACATCAAAAGCACTGAGGTTGGAGCGGACTGCCCGCATACTTTCTGTCATCTGGTAGGTTTTGATAGCGAGTGTTAATGAATCCGTCTCTCCTCCAGACAAATAGCTGCGGATGGCACCTTTCTGAGCTGTCATTGTAGCACCCGTAGCTACAACGTTGTTGTAGGACTCCAAGTTTGTCTTCATCTGATTTAGTAGTTTGCCATTCGTTATGCTGAAGGTCTTTAAGAATAAATTTTCTGACATACGGATGGTGATAGACAAAGTCAGCAGGGATACAGCAACAATGCTTATGAGGGTCACAAGAAAAATCTTGAGAAATAGGCCCTGCTTTCTAATCTTGTTAATGATAGTTCCAATCATGGTCGCTCTACGTCCCGTCTTCGGTACTGGCTCGGAGAAATACCAGCCTGTTTCTTAAACACTTTAGTAAAATAACTCTGATCCGAATACCCCACACTAGCGCTGATATCAGAAATTGTTTTTTCCGTCGTCACGAGTAACTCCATGGCTTTCTCCAACCGGACCTTGTTCAAATATTCATTAAATCCTTCACCATTCTGAGCAGTGAAATGGCTCGATAAATAAGAAGCGTTGAAATGAAACTGCCGCGCAACCCCAGTCAACGTGATGGGATCAGCGTAATGAGTCTGAATGTATTCAAGCAATCGGGTCATATTGGGATTGATCGTTAGGTTCGTCTCACCAATCGCACGTTCAGCTTCGCGAATAAAGGCTTCAGCAACAGCGATTGCGTCTCCGGCATACATCGCTTCATCTATTTTTCGAAAGAAGTCGTATTTGGATGCCTCCAAGCCTCCAGTCTCGTACTTCATTTTTCCAAGTGTGGTCGTTACGTTAAATATGAAATTCCCCAATAACGATTTGAATTCGAAAATATCGGTCCGATAATCCATCGAACGGAGATGAACATATTCCAGAAATCCAGTAAATGCCTTCTGATATTGCTTACGTTTCAGTTGCTCCATTAATTCGCCCATATCATATTCCTGATAGGCACTCGGAAGGCTGGGCAAATGATCGTTTTCAATTAAGCTTCGATCCGGTAAGTAGAAACTGTATCGTGTAAGCTTTAAATAATTGTCTCGATAAATCTCTCCCAGCTTATTAAACTCCGTAAAGCTTTGGCTGATAACGAAATGTATTTCTCTCGTCCATTTATCCATTTCCGAGACCAGATATCGGAGCTCTATAACATGGTCGTCCCACTGTCCCGGGTTTGCATTAAGCAAATAAATAACCGAATCATTGACAAACTTCAACCGAATAAACACTGTATCACCCAAAGGGAGCGTACTAAGCCCTTTTTCTATTTTTTGTATGAGAGTTAACCTATCCCCAGAATCTTTAATATGTCTCATATCCGCTCCGAAGAAAGCAAATAGTGGGTGAGGAAACTTTGCATGAAGCAAAGCAGGTTCAAGCCCAGACTCATATCCGGTCATAAGCTTCTCGATAACTAGCAAAATTTGCTTTTCGCCAGGATCCGTTCCTTGATCGGACATCTCCATCCCTACCAATTTAGCAGTGGTTTTATTTAGGATGGATAACAAATAATCAGCTTCCAGCTTTGGCTTCAGAATGTAGTCCGCTACCCCACTTTGAAATGTGGATCGGACATAATCGTATTCACTGAAACTACTTAAGACGATTACTTCAATATGAGGGTATTTCTCCTTCACGATCTTGACCAGTTTCTCTCCGCCCATTATCGGCATAACAATATCTGTAATGATGATATGAGGGCTGACCTCATCCATCATATTTAGTGCTTCTAGACCATTAGCGGCCTCACCGACAATTCGATACCCTTCATTTTCCCAATTCAAAAGATGTTTGATTCCTTGTCTTACAAGCATCTCGTCATCAACAATCATAATATTGAATATTGGTTTCATTTCTTCCCCCTTGTAACCGTTTTCTTTCCATTTGATAGTATACAATACATCCAACAAGGAGCAAGCTTCTATACAAGTAAAGCCGTAAGCTACCTTAAAAATTGTTCATTCCAAATCATATGCCCCGCCAACAAATATGGTCAACCTCTCATTTTTCATTCCATAAAATATTCTTAAGTTTAAGGAAACGAACTTCTAGATGATACAACAAAAAAAGCCGCGATAATTGCAGCTTCTTTGTTAATGAAACAATAATCCAAATAAATTATTTATTGGCTTATAGATAAAAATAATAAGAAACAGCGGACTGGGGATGTTCAATTTTAACAACGAGCAGAAGGTCGCACCAAGACCCAAAATCCAAAAAATAAAATATACGCTAAGATCACGCACTCGGCGCTTTCGCATTAATTTAGGCAAATCAATTGCCATACAACCTACAGCAATCACCAAAAACAACAGTACTAGCATTTGACTTCACTCCTTGATTTTTTCAAGAAAAGAATTATCTGTTAGACCCACGCGGTTAATAACTGCTGAGGCTTTGTAATGGATGGGCAAGGATTTAAGGTAATCGTCACCCTTTTGTTGCTGCAACTTTGCCCAAGCTTTAGGGCTGGCATGGTAGATCGATTGTCCGAATCCCATAATATCAACATTGAAACGATCATTTACATGCTCCACAGTTTTTTGCATCCGCTCTATAATCCGCTCCTCTGTTTCCTTTTCCAAACGTTTGATAGTGCTTTCCGATTCCAAATTTTCTACACTTTGCACTTCTTCAATATTGCAAAGCGTCTTAACACTAAGGTAAATATGCGGCTCCCCATTAATGATTTTCACTTTACGTTTAGTTGTAGCCTGGATCGCTTCGATTACAATGGGCTTTCCGTCTTCCCCTGCGATCGGGCCAGAATGTGCGGTTACCTTATCGTTGATATAATTGTAACCAATCGTTTCTCCCTCGTTAAGCCAACCGATCAACTTGTCTTTTTTGAACACAGCTACAGTATGGTATTCCAATCTTGCCTTAGGCATTGTTCGCTCTACATTGCTTTTGTCCTCTCCATCTTTGGGATCTCCTATAATTTTCACTCCGGTTAGCACAGGATTCTCGCCTTCAGACAATAAATTTTCAATAAAATCATCCAGCGTGACAGCGACTGTTTTTGCTGAATCTTTATAAGAATTATCCAGGGAACTAAATAATTTATTCGCTGGTAATTTATCCATAGGTGTAAGGACATTCAAGACATTGCTGGCGGTTGTATCTCTGGCAACCATAACGTAGAAATCCATCCGGGGTTCCCGACTTCTTTTAAATACATCAAGTACCTCACCCACTCCGGTGCGGGCAAGCTCCTCCCCAATCACCAACACCCGGATATGACCGAGATAACTTGACCTAGAGCTATCCAGATTCAGCTTACGCAGCGCATCATAAAACGTAGGTACCGTAAATTTATATACAACTACTGGGACTCCACTGCCTCCCCCTCCTCCATTCGTTTGGGAGGAAATCGCAGATGGAATAACGACCTGCATCGAAACGGTATATCCTTTTTCTGCCTTGTCAATCCCTATCCCCAAGACAAAAGCTATCTCATTCAGCTCATTTCTTTCCCAACAGCCGCTTAGCACTAACGTAAATTGGAGAGCTATCATTAATCGAAGAACGCCTCTAACTAATTTTTTATTCATTTTGTTGGTTCCTTATCACTGGATGTGCTTTGACGAAACAGGTTCTGCGTCTTATTCTCAGCAGGCCTTGTCTTTAAAAACGGCCACGGAAAGCGAAAAATAGAGTCTTTTAAATCTTTGGAATTATACGGTCCGAGCGGACTCATATAAGGCATTCCGAAAGAGCGCAGACTCGACAAATGCAATACGATGATGAAAATACCGAAGAGAATTCCATATAATCCGATAAATCCGGCCAAAGCTATAAGCACAAAACGGATCATCCGCGCAGCTATAGACATTCCTGTCTCCGGAATAACAAAACTAGAAATGGCTGTTAGCGATACAATAATGACCATTGCGGATGAAATAAAACCCGCTGCTACCGCTGCTTGCCCAATCACCAACGTTCCGACAATGGAAATCGCCTGACCAATATTTTTCGGTATCCGCACCCCGGCTTCCCGCAAAATCTCATAAGTCATTTCCATAATCAGTGCCTCAACAAAAGCAGGAAAAGGAACACTCTCCCGCTGGGCAGCTAAACTAATTACAAGATTGGTTGGTATCATTTCCTGATGATAAGTAGTAATCGCAACATACAATGAAGGGGCAAGCAAAGTAATAAAAAACGAAATAAAACGAACTAATCTCAGCAATGTTCCAATATCGGCCCTTTGGTAATAATCCTCCGCTGACTGAAAAAATGCTACAAAAAATGTGGGCACCAACAGTACAAAAGGAGTTCCATCAACAAGAATGGCCACTTTTCCTTCCAAAATACCCGCTGCAATCGTATCTGGACGATCACTGTTGTATACGGTAGGAAAGGGTGTAACTGCCGTCTCTTGAATAAATTCTTCAATATATCCACTCTCGAGAATACTGTCCGTATCTATTTTATTCAGACGGCGCTTTACCTCTTGCACCAACTCTTTATTTGCGATGTTGCTTAGATACATAATAGATACACTGGTTTGAGTCACTCTGCCGATCTGAACAGTTTCCAGCCATAAATGGCTGTCTTTGATTTTTCGCCGAACCAGTGCCGTATTCGTCCGTAAATTCTCAGTGAATCCTTCCATTGGACCCCGAACAACCGACTGTGAGCTAGGCTCCCCTACATTACGATCTTCCCAGCCTGGTAAGCCGATCCGCAGGGCGCTGGCTAACCCGTCAAGCAGCAGCATTATATTACCGGACAATAAATGATGAATAAATTGGCTGTAATCGTCAATGACGGCTATATCGCCGGCTATTAATATCTGTTTCTTAATCATCTCAAACTTCTGCTCGGGAGAAAGCCCCCTCAGCTGTTCGTAAGGAATGTGTTCCTGCAAGGAATACAAAATTGAATTATGCAGCACCTGAGTATCCACAAGACCATCTATGTAAATCAAAGAAATATGAGTGTTTTCTTCTATCTGCAACTCTTTTATCACTACATCAGAGCTTTCACCCATCAATTGGTACAAATTAGCAATATTAACTTCCAACCGGCTTGATAATGTACCAATCTCCGTGTCTTTCATGATGCTGCCTCCACTTCTCCATAGATAGATGAGTATAGTTTGATGTTAATTATGATAATTATTCCTTCGGATTAAAAAATCGGGATGGCATAATTCTGGTAACTACAACCATACTAAAACTAGTCCAATAAATTTGAGGGGGTATATGAGTTTGGAGAAAGATCGAATTAGTACCAATCAAATGATTATACTCGGGCTATTCACATTTATTGGGGATATGGCGCTTGTGTATCCGGCGTTAATGATATCAGGAGCGAAACAAGATGCATGGATTGCTGCTTTGATTAGTATTCCCTTGGGACTAGTGACCATAAAACTGTTACTCTGTTTAGCAGACATTGAACCAAACAAGAATATTATCGAGCTTAGCCTACAAATTTTAGGAAAATGGGTCGGAACTGCTGTGGCCCTATTCTATTTAGGGTTCTTCCTGATTGCTGCCTCCACCTACATAAGAGAAATTGAAGATTTCATGTGTACACAGATTTACGAGAAAACACCCGGTGGGGTTATTCGTTTCATGGCCATTTTCCTGCTGGTATATGGGGTACGACTTGGCCTAGAAACATTGGGTCGGGCAGCTCAGCTTTTTTTCCCTTTATTTGCAGTTTTTTTAATCGGTCTGCTGCTCCTGCTGACCCCCGATGTCAAAATGGAACGTTTATACCCCATCTTGAACACACCAGTACCAGACATGCTTCATACTTTGATGTATGGTGTTTTTTATCCTTTTGGCGAATTGTGCGTGTTTCTAATGATATATCCTTATGCTCAGAAGAATAGCAAAACAAGCCGGGATATTTTCATAGCCTTGATCATCGGAGCTCTGGGGCTTAACCTCATCTTATTGTTTTCCCTTACCGTTCTAGGTGTTTACGCTTCTGAACATCAATTTTATGCCGCTTATATTCTTGCTCAAAAAATTAATATTGCTAATTCTCTGCAACGTATTGAAGCGCTTATGGCTACAGCATGGATTATCAGCACGTACTTCAAAACAGCAGTTTATTACTATGCTTTAACCTTAGGTACAGCCCAATTATTTAAACTCAAAAGCCACCGTCCTCTGATCATACCCACTGGATTTTTGTTATTCGGAATGTCACAGCTGATTGCCAAAGACATCATTTTCTATGTGAAGGAGATCCCCGCCTACTGGGTAGATTGGGATTTCACCTGTGCATTTGTTCTGCCGCTTATGTTGCTAATTGTGTATCAATTTAAGAAACGCCATGCTTCTAAGGTTTAACTGACACTAGATTATGGACAAGTGAAATTAAGATTGTAGCTACGAATCCCGCTTAGGCCCAACTTCGCACCCTCAAAAACGCAGACAACACAAACGGCCCCCGCATACTGCATATCGCACCGTCCAATCGATATCACTCCCAACAGGTATCTCACAAAATGAATATTTCGCCGCCCAACCTAATGGCATAGAATACTTTGTGTGCGTAGCCCATAGTCTATTGGCTAAAGCAAGAATCCGCTTACAGCCTTTTTACTAAAAAAGAAGCTGCCTCAAAAGTAGTATTCACTACTTTTGAGACAGCCTCTTTGTTCATAAGTTTCTTGTATGAAGTAAATCTATTCCTTCTTATCCAAAGAAATCGAGGATGGAGTTACATCACTGACAGGTTCTTTTGCCACTTCAAAAGTGGATCCACAGGCTGGACAAAAGCGCGCCTCAATCGCCACATTCCCACCGCATGCTTTACAATGCTTTACATCGGACAACTCAGCAATTTGCTGAAGGTTCGTCTCAATCTCCGCCTTCAATTCGAGAATACGATTGATATTAGTCTCGATTTGCTCACTTGGCAGTGGTCCTGCACCTTGAGTTACGGCTTCAAATAACAGTTTGCCCATGACCTGATACTGCTGGTCAATATCATTTTGCTTACCGTTATTTTGCAGCTTCAACCGGTTAATCTCCACCACTGTTTTTGCTTTATTCCCAGCCTCGCTTACCCCTGCTTTTACTTTGTTAAAAAAACTCATATTCAGCCCCCAATTCCGTAGTAGTCATATATAAGCATATTTCGACACCGCCAGAAGTATTCCTTTCTTTATTGTACCTAACTTCGTCCATGGTTTGTACCCTATAACCGATTTACTCACCCTTTCCCCGCCTTCCTGCGGGAACGAACCTCGACTCAGGTCTGGTATACAAAACCGCCTCCAGGCCGTTTTTTCGCATGCAAAAAGACATTAGAATGAGTACATAAGCAAACGGGTTGCAGGATTCAATAATAATCACACCCATACGAGAGGAAGAAAACAATAAATGAAAAAATTATATCGTTCCCAAAGTGATCAGAAGATAAGTGGTTTGTGCGGAGGTCTTGCTCGTTGGTCTGGTATTGATGCTACAGTAATCCGTCTCGTTGCTGTTGCCGCAGCATTGTTCAGCTTCGGAACAGTACTTATCTTCTACGTCATCGCTAGTATCATCGTTCCTAAAGAACCTTTTAACAGCTTTTCAGATGGACATGATTTCTATTAATTAATCGTCGTTTAATACAAGCCAGCCCTAATCCAACCATACAAAAGGAGAGATAGAACATGAGTCTATTAAAAAGAATTTCCACAATTACTAAAGCAGCCCTACACGAAGGTCTAAATAAATTAGAAAACCCGGTGTTGCTGACAGGTCAGTATTTACGTGATCTTGAAAATGATATTGCTAAGGCGGAACGCAATGAGCGTGATTTACAAGTAACAGCCAGTGTGTTGGAACGCCGCAAGCAAGAATACACTCAGTTAGTAGAGCAAAGTGAAGCCGAAGCCGTTCAAGCAGTTGAGCAAGGAAATGAAGAAAGAGCTCGCCTGGCACTCATAGCCAAGTTGCGGTACGTGGAACAGCTGGAAGAGTCCATAAATAGCCAAGTACAAACTAAGCAATCCCTGGCAGAGCTTGAGATCAATATCGCTAGAGCTAAAGAAGAGCGTGAACATCTCAAAGCGAAAAGAACTGAGCTTATCGCTCGCGCTCAACAAGCCACAGAAACACTCCACTCAGCTCCACGTAGTTCTACGAAAGGTCTAAATGTAGGATCAGCTTCACAAGGCTTCGAACGTATGGAAGAGAAGATTTTCGAGTGGGAAGCATTGGCGGAAAACTCCAAAAATAAATTCAATACAGGCACAGGAATAAGTCCTTCCATCGATCCTAACCTGCGTAGCGCCGTTGACATCGAAATCGAGCGAATCCGCAACCGTAAAACCAACACTGAAGTAAACACTGAGAAAAAATAAATAGGACAACAAGCCCCTTATTACTCAGCTATTGTGCTGAATAAGGGGTTTGTTTTTTACTTCTTTTCATCCCGCGAATCCATTTTTTCGTTTCCGGATCCACGCGATAAGACTCAGTGATTTTCTGCAAAGCCTTGTTGTAAGTGAAATCATCTAAGCTGTTGTTTCTCAAATAACTCATCGTAGGCTCTGGCAATTTCACATAACAAATCGAAAGCGCCCAAGAAACCGCCATTTTTACATAATAGCCTTCATGACTGACCTTATCGAGCAATGGTAAAATCCGGCTGATATACGTTTCTTCAATAAAGAAATTAAGCAGCATTACCACAGCAAATCGGATCTCATATTCTTTATCTGATGATAAGTACGGCATTATAAACTCCCATACCCGTTCTTTATTCTTTACGGTAAACTTCAGGCCTGTGCAAAAGCTATCGCATACCGACCAGTTATCGATTCTGGGAATAAAGTCAGCGATATAACGTAGGATTTCTTCAAGATCTGTCTTCACGTAACCCAGCACCATACCTTGCAGCATCACTTCTTCAAAATAATCTGTCTCGGCATGCTCCAAATAGGCTCTCCAATCACCCTTTGCAATGATTTTAGCAAGCTTGCGCAGTTCCGGTAGCCTGACGCCTATAACATTATCTATCGTCGGAATTAAGGCCGCAGAAAACTTTTGGTAGTCCACATCTGCCAAACTGAATAGCTGTTCTCTTATTGTTTTTTCCATAGTAGTACTCCTTGCCGTCCATTATTCAAAAGAAATTTCCCATAAATATATTGAAGCCACAGAACCCGAAGGAGAATAGTTCAGCCGGTATTGTTCAAATTGATCTTTGGTAAGCTTATCAAGTCCATACAGCTTCATCATCCCTCGACGAATCGCAATATCTCCCCAGCTGACCACATCCCGTCGTTCCATAGAATGGATTAACATCATTTCTGCCGTCCACTTGCCAATGCCCTTTAACGTCATAAGTTTTTGTATAACCTCTTGATCTGATAACCCAGGCAATTCCTCCAGATTAAAATCACCCTGAGCGGCCAAATTGGAAATCTCATGGATACATAGTGCCTTTTTCATCGTCATCCCACAGCTTTGAATTTCATCCGCCGTATGTAAGGCTAACTGCTGCGGAGTGATGTCTCCGAACTGAGCCAACATTCTGTTCCAAATGGTCCGAACCGCTTTTACTGAAATAAGCTGTCCTACTATAGCATAGATAAGCGCAGTAAAAAGATCCGGTATAATTACACGTTCCACTCTGCCCATCCGTGCCATAGCTGCGCCAAGTACTGGATCCACACTTCGGAGATAATCTATGTCTTCTTGCCCATAATCAAAAAACTTAGTAATTACGCTGCTCAAAGTGTTTCCTCCTGTATCTGATAGTGATGACCCTAATCCTAATATACAATACCTATTTGGCAGTGTACGGATTGTTGAATAGAATAGCAAGATAGCGAAACTATAAAAAGCCATAATACCTCCTAAGATAGGTGGTTATGGCCTATTGTAGCGCACAGGCTTATTCATTCTCAGTAATGTATTTTTATGCTCGCAGGATTCTTTTTTCTTTCGCTGCGCTTAACCACAAGGGGAATTCATTCAGCAGCTGATCATACAGATCTTCATCAGACACCTTTTCAATGTGATCCAGATGAATAAAATTGGCGTTATCCACCAAACGGCCCTTCATCGTATCAAGTTGCTTCAATACTTCAAAATCCGAGTTACCGATTCCGACAAACTGCCAGAAAATCGGTTGGACCGAAGCAGCCATAATCACATTTTTAGTGGATTTCACCACACCACCATCGTTAATAAATATGATAAATACCGGTGTAGAATCGGGTTCTTCCTCCGTATATTTTTTAATGATATCCTCCATTACTGGCGGTTCATTATTGCGGCCAAACTTATGAATGGTACGATTATTTAAAATATGCGTAAATACATATCTTCCTAAATCCTGCTCTGTCACAGGTGGCAGCCGGCTAAACTCCGTATCGTACACCCACACATCTAACGATTGGTTATCATCAAATTTACAGGCAACGGCTAATATACGCTCAACTACTTCTTGAACGGTTCCATTATTATAGAGATTTCTCATAGATCCTGTAATATCCAGGACAACGCCTACCCTTGCAATGACTCCTGTCAGATTCTTTTTTTCTAAGGTAATCTGAACAATTTTTTTACGTAAATCAATAGAGGACAGTACATTCTTCTCTTCATAACGGATCGTTTCTAAAGGCAGAGTTAACTCAGCTGTGGCCGCTACCTCAGGGTTTCCTTCGTCTTCTTCAATAACGAGCCCATAGTTTGTACATAACGCAGCCAATCCTCCCTCAAAGCCACTACCAATCGCACTGAATTTCCACTCTGAACCATAGCGATATAGCTCTCCAACCACAATAGCTGTCTCCGTCGACAGGTCAGAGCCATATTCGAAAACGAATAATTCCTCACCGCTAGCAGCATCCACTAAGCGTAGATAAGGAGAGGTTACTTGCTTCATAGAGTGTCCTAATTTTTCTCCTTCATAGATCGTTAAAGTTAAAGCTATTCTAGTAATATCCTTAGGAAGTCGAGAAAGCGTAATGGCGATAGCTTCTTTATCCCCTAGTTGTAAGACAGAATGAGTTACAGCTTCGTCTATAGACAACGGATTACCATAAAAGATAAAGTTCTCATCGCGTTCGCAACGGTTCTGTTCTGACAGTAAAAAAGCAGCAGAGTCTATGCCAATTCTAGTATCAGCAGTCATCCACCCAAATTTCAGCAAAAGCTTGTTCACGTTTCTCCCTTTCGTAATATCCACCTTTTGCCCCTTTATAAGCCGCACTCTATCATCTCCTTATTTTTACTGAACAGCTCATTGTGATTCACTAGATTGTATTTATCATTTTACTACTTTAATATGAAACGTATATATGATAGATAAGGAGCTTTATGAATGGACTTTATAGCAATTGACTTTGAGACCGCGAACTCCAGTCGATCCAGCGCATGTGCCTTGGGACTTGTGGAAGTTAAAGCTGGAAATATAACTGCAGAACATTCTTGGCTAATTGACCCGCAGCAGCGGTTTGATGGCATGAACATTTCGATACACGGCATCACACCATCAATGGTAATCGGGCAACCTACTTTTCAAGAGCTATGGCCCACCGTTGAACCGTTACTACACGGACAAATCGTCGTGGCGCATAATGCTGCTTTTGATATGAGTGTCCTGCGTTATTGTCTCGATGGAGTGTCCCTGAGCTACCCAAGCTTTCAATACTTATGTACCTATTTATTAGGCAAAAAAATGCTGCCCGACCTGCCCTCCCATAAACTTAATGTAATCTCCGAGTTTTTCGGCATTACGCTGAAGCACCATGATGCCTTGGATGACGCACGCGCAGCCGCTACAATTCTAGTAAAACTTATGGAGCAGGAGGAGCACTATGATCCTCTATTGCTCTCTGCCAGTCAAGGATATACTAGCGGAACGATGTTTGCCGGCGGGTATACCCCATTTTCGACTCGCGCGAAAAAGCCTGCTAAGAAACAAGGCACTAAACATAAACCCTCCATTTATAGCAGCCGCGCCACGTTGTCCAAATAACCAAAGAACATCAAAAACCCCCAGCCAGCTCCTTTCTGCTGATTGGGGATTTGTTTTACAGGGCATCACTTAAATCTTCAAACGATACACAGCCTTATTCTCTAGACCTCTGATGAACGGTGTCCATTCCTCGGTCTCCGGTGTGGTATCCAAAGCATCCTCCACCATTTGCAGCTTCGCATCCATCGCATCGATATGATGCAGAGCGACTGCCTCAGCTGTCTGTGGCTGAACAGGACTACCCCATTCGCCCAAATTATGATGTGACAATACAAGATGCTGTAACGCCATAACCTTTTCCGAATTCAAATCAATATCTAAACGGATAGCCGCTTCCGTGATCCAGTTAGACGCCATCGAGATATGGCCAATCAACTTGCCCTGAACGCTATATTCCGAAACAATCCCAAGCTGGGAGACCATCTCCTCCGGCTTCGCGATATCATGCAGAATGATCCCGGCCTTCATTAGATCTGGATTCAAGAACGGACGCTGCTTGCACAGAAAATCACCAATTTCCAGCATACGCACCATATGATAAGCAAGTCCGGCAAAATAAGCATGATGATGTGTTTTGGCTGCCGGATAATGCATCAATTTCTCTTCCACTTTACCCACACAAAAAGAGACAATCGAAGCAATTTCCGGATCTGAAATACTTGCCATAACCCCTTTAATCGTATGAATAAGGTCTACTGGACGAATTGGGGCAGAACGGATGAAATCCGTAAGTGCAACACCATCCTCATCGTTAACCAACCTGATTTTAGTAATTTTTATTTGTAATTTCTCACGATAAGTATGAGCAATCCCGCGTACCTTCACAAGCGCCATAGGAAAAAAAGTTTCTTTATCGGTTGTGCTGGCATCCCAATATTTCGCAGATAATTGTCCAGTGGAATCCCCCAGAACGATGTCAAAATAATCTTTTGGAGGAGTGCCGTTCGTTTGTTTAATTGCCAGCTCTCTTAAAAGATAAAAGCCAACAAATTCATCTTGTGGAGCGAGCTGTTTAATTTGTGTCATGTTGGAGCCTCCTATTAATAACAGGCTTTTGGCCTGCTCTCTATATTAAACTTTAGACACTCACCTCCAAAATCCCTTTAAATCACTATACGATCTATTTTCATATTTATGTACAAGCCAAGAATATTTGAAAAAGGAGGCTACTCCCCGGCCATATTCTGGCACTGGAATACCCTCCTTTTATTATAGAAGATAATTATTTACCAGCCGATTCAAGCGCTGATTTAATAGCTTCTACCGCTTTAGCGGATATTTCTTTCTCTGCATCATTTTTTCCGAAGACTGCTGGACGGTAACCATATTTATGCAGGCTATATCCGGTTGATGTAGACTCGATTTCACCCTTCACCGCCAGCTCCGCGTCCGTTAACTGATTGATTGTTCTTACACTTCCGTTTTTATCCAAATAATAAACAAGCATTTTGACAGGAACACCGTACTCTACATTCACCATAACATTTACAAGCTTATCGGCACTTACACCAATGAAGATTCCATCGAAATAAGCCGCTTTATTAGCTTCTACAATCTCAGCTTTTCCGTATGCTCTATCCACCGCAGTCTTCAAAGCCACGCTGCTGCTGGTTGCACCGGACACAGCATCTACTTCCTGCACACCTTCTCTAGTTCCTGCTGCGAGGAAGCTAGCCGTCAACTGAGGAATTGCTTTTACCACCTCAGGGTAAGCAGCGTTCCCTCTATCTACAAGGTTCATTCCTACACGGTACAAGGCTACATTTACGATTTTGCCGTTACGCAGGGTAACGTCTGCTCTGTTCGTTCCTTTATCATAAGCATCACCAAATGCAGTAAAGGTTCCGTCTTTATAGGTTCCTTGGACTTTGGAAGCATTGGTCAAAGCATCTGTCAGTGCTGCTTTAGCTGCTGCCGACAATGCTTCTTGGCCTGTAATATCGGCCATTTGTACACCTTTTTCTAACAGCCCGGATGTGAGTGTAGCTACCCATCCTTTTTGTTCTGCACTCAGTTTATCGTCAGCAATCAGCTTGCCGTCAGCTCCAAACAGACTTACTTTAATGCCTGTTACCGCATCTGCATCAACATCAACTAGCAGCAGCACTTTAGATTGATTATCTACTCCGGCAAATTTGCCGTCAAAATATTGACCTTCAGCAGGAACCTTCAGCGCTTTCTCAAATGCTCTTTCTACAGCTTGGTTCCAGCTGTGACTACTTTCCGTAGCTCCGGAAATTCCGTCAACCTTTTCATCATAGTTAGCGATATATGAACCATTCGCTAGTAGCTTAGCTGTCATAGGGGCATTTGCTTTTACTACTTCCGCATAAGCTGTTGCCCCTCTGTCAATCAGGTTATTGCCAAGTCTAAACAGCTTCACATCAACCAACTTACCGTTGCGAATCACGATGTCAGCTCTTTCAACGCCAACACTTCTTGCCGTACCATAAGAGGAATAGAATCCGTCTACATAAGCAGATGTATTGTTGATTATTGCATTCTGCTCAGCATCCCAGAAAGCGTTAATCGCTGCTTTAAAGTCGGCTTCAAGACCTGCAGCAGGCTGTGCCTCTGTTCCTTTGGCCAGCAAGGCTGGAGCTATAGCTGCAACCGCTGCCGCTTGCTCAGCTGTGTAAGCTTTCTCCTCAATGAAATCACCAGCGCTGTTCATAGGATACACTTTAACATCTGTGAGCTTGTTGGATTCGTAGGTCGCAAATACAGAATATTTACCTGTAGGATCTACGCCCATATGAACTCCATCAAAGTAAACGGCATTTGTATCTTTCACTGTTAGAGCTCTTTCAAACGCTCTATCTACAGACAATTTCCAGCCATTACTGGAGCGGGTAGCTCCCGAAACAGCATCAACTGCCGCTGCTCCATCTCTTGTTTTGCCAAGCAATCTATCCTTCATCAATCCATAAGCTTGCCATAAAGCACTATAATTGTTACGAGCATCTCTATCAATCAGCTTAGGACTGGTTCTCAAAAGCTCAATGCTGGTAATTTTGCCATCTTTAATTTCGATCTTGGCACCTTCCGTGCCTTTGGAGTATGCATCGCCATAAGCTACGTAAACTCCATCCTGGTATACGTTTTCATTAACTGTAACAGGCTTTGCTGTAGCTACAGGCTTAACAGTTTCCGCTGGTACTACTGTCGCTGCCGGTGCAGCGGTTGCTTTTGGGGTTGCTACGGGTGCTGCTGTAGCTTTTGGGGTTGCTGCTGGTTTGGCTGTTGTCTTTGGTGTTGCTGTTGGTTTTGCCGTTGGCTTTGGCGTTGCTGTTGGCTTTGCCGTTGGCTTTGGTGTTGCTACTGGTTTTGCCGTTGCTTTTGGTGTTGCTGCTGGTTTTGCTGTTGGTTTTGCCGTTGGTTTTGCTGCCGGTGCTTCCGCTTCTTCGGAGGCTGCCGATACTGCATCCACCTTCAAGTTTACAGCAGGCACATTAAGTGTGTAAGCAAACGGCGCTAACAATATAGCCGCGCTAACCGTTAAAGAAATTAGTTTTTTCAATGAAAATTCTCCTTTACCAAACCCCAGTGATATGTAGCTTTTTGTTAACCAAACCTTTTTCGTACGATGCCCCTTCTCTTCTTATGAAGCATAACTTCTCTCTTCATAAGAACTCATCCCCCCTCTCATGCTTTTGCATGCTCGATTTTCAATAAAAAATATCTTGAATCTATTTCATTTCTTCCTTTTAACACAAAGCTGTATAAAAGGTGAAATAATTCACATAAGTTACTATAAAAACACTTACACCCGTTTTCCATCAATTTCTGGTTTGATACTACCAGACCTTTCTGCGGTTCTTCTGTATCGAAAATCACACACCCTATAAGAAACATCACTATTTGCGATTAAATTTAATTTATACGCGCAAAGTGATCTCAATAACTGTGCATTCAAGGCCAGCTATGCTATTTTAGAACGATCTCTTATATGGGAAAGGAGTTCTGTGCTTTGAGCAAACAGCCACCTATTGGAGTTATAATCGCCCAAATCGGCACCCCTACTGCACCAACTGCAAAAGCTGTACGGCCTTATCTGAAACGTTTTTTATCAGATCGCCGAATCATAGATTATTCTCCTCTGCTGTGGCAGCCTTTGCTGCGAGGTGTCATTCTGCGTTCACGTCCACGCCGGTCCGCTGAGCTGTACAGTCAAATATGGACAACCGAAGGATCACCATTGCTCTTTCACTCTTTAGCTCAGCAATCTGGATTACAAGAACTGCTTGGCCCGCGGTATCAGGTAGAGCTTGGATTGGCTTATAGCGAACCCAGCATGGAGCAAGCGATGGCGAAATTCGACACCGCCGGAGTTACCCGAATTATCATTGTGCCGCTGTTTCCGCAATATTCGTCCACGACTACCGCATCCGTATTCGATCAGGCCAGCTTTGCAGCCTTAGGTCGCCAAAGCTCCACTGGTCCTGTAACTAAACGTCTGATTCCGGCTCTAAGATTTATTGATGCCTACTATAATGAGCCCGGTTATATTTCAGCTTTGAAGTCACACCTACTGCGTCAAATGGAGATTCTGAGCAAAGAACCTGATTATTTTGTACTGACCTTCCATGGGATTCCCAAACGGTATGCGGATACCGGTGATCCTTACCCGCAGCAATGTATGGAAACTGCGCGTCTTCTTGCTTCTGCTATGAACTGGGAGCCCGAACACTGGCAGCTTAGTTTTCAATCACGTTTCGGACGAGAAGAATGGGTAGGACCCTCTACTGCGGATGTTCTGGGAGAGCTTGCCGGACGAGGAATACGTAAACCTCTGATTTTTTCACCGGGTCTTGTGACCGATTGTCTGGAAACGCTGCATGAGCTAGCCATAGAAGGACGAGAACAATTCGAGGCTGGTGGAGGACAAGCAGAGGAATTTATGGCAATCCCCTGTTTGAATAACCATGAGGATTGGCTTGATTTTTTGGCTGAACATGTAGAAAAAAATGCCCAAGGGTGGTAAAACAAAAAACCGTCTTGTCCACAGATCATCTCTGTTGCAGACAAGACGGTTAGCTATATCAATTGTTAAGCATGAAGAATCGAAAGGATACTTATGCTGTAAGCTGCTTATATTTCGTAGTCAGTTCATGGAACCACTGCTTGTCCTGTAAGGTCAACGCAAAATCAATCAGCTCGGCAATCTCACTCGACTGTAAATCTGCTGAGTCATTAAAGGATACTTCAGCCATAGCTGTAGCTGCGCCATTCCCATCCTCTGCGTAATCATAAGAAAAACATAACTTAATGTCACTTTCCAGAAATTCATTACGAAGGAAATATAATACCTCACACATTAACACAGGTCTAACATGATCATCAAAGACACATTCCATAACCTTTGCCCAATATTGCTGGTTGTTGAGGTGTAACTTATCATTAGTTAAGAGATATTTCTCACCCTGAAAATCGGTAACAAATCTCAGTTCAAGCGGCTTCATCTTAAAAATAGTAGCAATTTGCTTCATGCTAATATTCAAAATATCTTGCGTTTCTAGTCTGATCATCTCTCATGCACCTCGTCCCTCTTAGTTGGGTTATTCGAAACCTGCCATTATCTATAATTCTTTATATGCCATTAGTGTAAAATTAACTCCATTAATTCACTTTAATTTTATCTAATTTAACATTATTATCGTCACCTGACTATGCTTTATTTATATTTTTTTAGGATTTCGCTCAGAAAAATGTTTCATTCTCTAAAAATCTGTTTAATATTATTGTTCATTACAATAAGATATATAAAGATTACGCAACATGTGAAGCTTTTGCTTTCTTATATTTAAACAAAAAAAACTGTTCTGAATGGTCATTACAACCTCAGAACAGTTTTTTGCATTAGGATTATACTTCAGTTAATTTACTTAAACAAACAATGGCACTAACTGTATTCCCTCGGGTGAAATCCGCACGAGTCCTTTATCTGTGATACGTAACGTTGGGATAACCGCCAAAGCAAGCAGCGATAAAGTCATAAACGCGTAATTCAAAGTACAGCCGGCATCATACAACGCTTTGCTGATCGCAGCTGATTTCTCAGCAGCAATTTCAAATGGCTCTGTAGACATTAGGCCTGCAATGGCCAACGGGAATAACGTTTCTCCACTGGCTGTGATCATGCAAACCCCACCCTGAGCGTCCGCCACCGCGTTCGCAGCTTTAGCCATTAACTCATTATCATTGCCGATGACGAGTACATTATGACTATCATGAGCAACAGTCATTGCGATTGCAGCCGGTTCTTTAAAACCGATGCCTTCCACAACAGCCACTGATTTATTTCCTGTTCCTTTATGCCGTTCGAGCACAGCGATTTTACACAGACCCTCTACAGCATTTACATCCAGCTGCCCTGTCACTACAGGTACCGAAACTATACGTTCAATGGTCTCCACATGATTTTCTCTTACTTTAATAACTCTTGTAGTAAGTTCACCTGTTTCAATTGGAGCCGCGATAATAAAATCTTCGGCGGTAGGACGCTGTGGCAAATGAACCGAAGCCAACACTTCCTCTGGATAAGTGAATTTAGCAAGCTCTGCCGTCATCACACCGTTCTCCGCAACTACTACACCTGCGGCAATTGTCAGCACTACATTAATATCCGCCAAATTCCCGTCTAAAAGGATGATATCTGCAAAAGAACCCGGAGTAATAGATCCGATATCCCGCGCTAAACCAAAGCGTTCAGCAGTATTAATGGTAGCCATTTGGATAGCCATTATAGGCTTAACACCTTGAGCAATAGCATCACGCAGGACGAAATTCATATGCCCTTCATCTCGTAAGGATTCCGAACTACGATCATCCGTTACCAGCATCATTCGGCGTGTATCTATGCCGTGTTCTGTATGGGCCGTAATTGTTTTAGCCACATCATGCCAAGCGGAACCCCGGCGCATTTTGGCATACATCCCCAGTCGAACGCGCTCAATCACATCGTCTGCCGTCACACACTCATGATCGCCAGTCACACCTGCCGCAGCATACACGGGCAGTCTCCAGTCGCTGGAAGGCCATGTGAAATGACCATCTACAAATCTGCCTGCCCGCAGCGTAGCTTGAATCTCTCCAAGCATTTTCTCATCGCCGTAAACAACGCCAGGGAAATTCATCACTTCGCCCAGAGCAATCACATCTTTGCCCCAAGTAAAAGCTTCGGCAACTTCTTCAGGACCAATTGAGGCACCCGTTGTCTCGAATTCCGCACCTGCCGCAGGCACACAAGAAGCCACCTGCATGTAAGCAGCTAACGGCGTACCCCGCATCTCATCCAGCATCAATTGAATACCCTTCAGCCCGAATACATTAGCAATCTCATGCGCATCAAAGAAACCACCTGTTGTGCCAAGCGGCAGAACAGCGCGGGAAAATTCAGTAACGGTTAGCTGGGTGCTCTCAATATGGCAGTGGCCATCGAGCAATCCCGGAGCTATATACTTGCCGTTCGCATCAATAACTTGCGTTCCTTCGCCAATCATATGTGTCACATCTTTACCAACATAAGCAATTCGTCCACCTTGAACACCAACAGACATTCCTTCTAGAATTTCACCAGAGCATACATTAACCAGCTTTCCACCTGTAATTACCAGTGTTGCCGGTTTATCGCCTCTTGCCGTAGCCACAAGCTCAGGTACACAATCCGCTAAAGGCTTTCTTGTAAAAGTTGTCATCTTCATCTCTCCCCCGTTAGTATCCAAGTGTTGTCTTGATGTAGTGAATAGATCCGTAATCATAGAGGATTGCCTAACTATTAAGCCTAGGATAATATAGTTGCGCAGGTCTGTATTTGTAAGAAAAAACGGCTCAATCATCCCTGTAGATGATAGCCGTTTACTTATTCCCAAAGATTGTCCAAACCATCCGGACATGCCCCTGTTTTTACGCTCCCGCCATCCGCTCTATTCCAACGATTATCTTACTTTTGCCTCATATACGTCAAGTGCTGCCGGAACCCCAAACCCGCAAGGCCCCTTAAATCCATGACGCTGTAATGCGGCTTCCAGCGCTCCAAGCAGCCGCAACACATTATTCTCACGACAGCTAAAACCCATCGTACCGATGCGCCAGATCCTTCCCTTTAACGGTCCAAAAGAACTGGCAATTTCAATTCCGAACCGCCCCAGCAGCAGCGAACGGACAGCTTCCCCATCTATCCCCTCAGGGATCAGCACACAGGTAACAACAGTAAGCTTGCAGGAAGGATCCCCGTATAGTTCTAAACCCATAGCTGTTAATCCAGCTACAAGTGCTTTTTCATGGAGGATATGTCTGGCGAATCTGGCATCCAGCCCTTCTTCAAGGGTAAGCCGCAAGCCCTCCCGCAGTGCATAAAGCATTGAGGTCATCTCTGTATGATGATTGAGGCGTTGTGGACTCCAGTAATCCTGAAGCATGCCGAGATCGAAATAATTGCTGCGGACAAAAGATAAGTCACCTGGCTGGACATCACTTGTTCTAATCCCGCGTTCTACTCGTTTTCGGGTCATGAGCTTAGCTTCGGCACGATCATTATACGTTATCGGTGCCATTCCGGAAGGGACGGATAGGCATTTCTGTGTACCGCCAACGACGGCATCCAACATCCAAGCATCTGTCTCGACAGGAATGCCCCCAATGGTTGCAACTGCATCAACTATGAATAAAGCATCCATCCGGCGGCAAGCTCTACCGATTTCCGCGAGTGGCTGCACACGTCCTGTAGAGGTCTCCCCATGAACCATTGCCACCACATGTGGTTTAAAAGTCTCCATAGCTGCTATCACTTCATCCGGCTCAAACACACTCCCCCATGGCTTTTCCAGCACGAACACCTCAGCGCCACATCTTTCAGCAATCTCATGCAATAGATGTCCGAAGCGGCCAAAGATCGGAATCAGCACACGCTCACCCGGCAGGATCAAACTAACCATCACGGCTTCAATTCCAGAACGGGAGGTACCATCAATTGGGTAAGCCCATGAATTACGAGTAGCAAACAGCTCCCGCAGCATTTCCATCGTTTCATTCATAATAGAGGTGAACTCTGGATCAAACTGACCCAGCACCGGAAAAGACATCGCCCGCAGTACACGCGGATCTACCTCGACCGGACCTGGAGTCATAATACAGCGTTGGGACGGCGACAAATCTTCGTAACGCTTCATGATGATCCTCCCTTAAAAGTTCGGCGAACTCTTTTTAATAAGCTAACTCATATAACATCGCAGTCAGCACCTCAAGCCCAGCAACGAGCTGCTCAGGGGAAGTATACTCTTCCGGAGAATGGCTGATCCCAGCTCGGCTTGGCACAAATATCATCGCAGTAGGGCAACGCGGCGCAAAGAGCTGGGCGTCATGTCCCGCTCCACTTACCATCATGCGGTACGTCTTCCCCTGTTGGCGGCAGATATTTTCCAGCATTACAGATAGCTTCGTATCCATAGGTGCAGGGACTGTGTGGAGCACGGATGTAACCTCAAGAATCACCCCACGTTTAACAGCAATTTCATTACATTCCGCAAAAAGCTTCTCACAGAAACGTTCCAGTTCGTCCTCTTCACTATGGCGGATATCTAATGTAAAAAGAACCTCACCCGGGATCACATTTGGCGTATTCGGGAACACCTCAAGCTTACCCGAGGTTGCTACAAGAGGTTCACCAGCCGTTTTAGCAGAACTTTCAAGCACGTACAGCATTTCAACCGCACTAGCCAGTGCATCCTGCCGCATAAACATCGGTGTCGTGCCCGCATGATTAGCAATACCACTGACCTTGACCACATATCGTCTCTGTCCAACAATCCCCTGAACTACGCCTATCTGAGTATCCGTCTTCTCCAGAATAATCCCCTGCTCGATGTGCAGTTCTACAAAAGCACCAATATCATTTCTGACTCCGGTCCGCTTAGAAGCTTTCTCCTCCGTTATGTCCTGTAAGAAACTGAATTGTGCCATTGCTGCTTTTAACGTCACGCCCTCTGCATCCATACAGGTCTCGGCCTCGCTTCCGTCATACCTTTCCGTGACATGGCCCGAACCCCAATAAGCAAGCGGAAATCGGCTCCCCTCTTCTTCACAAAAAGATACGACCTCAAGCGTCCGCTGCGGCTGGCCAAAGTTCCTCTGCAAATCTTGAAGCGCAATCATAGCCGCAGCGATCCCATAGGCACCATCATATTTCCCGCCATTGACTACAGTATCAATATGCGATCCGGTTAAAATAACCTTTTGCTGCGGATTGCATCCACTCAATCGTCCATATACATTGCCAACCTTGTCTATGGAAACTTCTAAGCCGAGCCCAGCCATTTTTTCCTGCAAAAAAATCTGCGCCCGGCTCCATTCCTCCGTATATAGCAGTCTAGTAACTCCTGGCCCAGGTGTGCTGAATGCCGCCAGCTCCTCCAGCAGCTCCAGCAGTTTCGGAGTCGACGCTTGAACTCTGGAATCATTCATAGGCTGTACTGCTCCTTCCTAATTCGCAGCCACTGTCCACCTCCCTCACTGATCACTCCTTCTTCAGAGGTATAGATCACATTCCCGCGGCAGATCGTAGCAACTACTTTGCAGGATAAAGTTCTTCCGATGTAGGGGCTGTGCTTGTGGCGATACAATAAATCCTCCGCAGTCAGCGTATAGGTTGTGCTTGGATTCAGCAGAACTAGATCGGCATCTAGACCTAGGGCTATAGCGCCTTTACGATGCTCTATTCCAAAACGTTTTGCGGGTTGCCCTGCGAGCAGACTGGAAATTAACGTAACATCCAACCCCCGCACATTCACACCTTCATGGAACATAAGCTCCAGACTGCTCTGCGCACCTGAGATCCCACCCCAAGCTGCAAAAAAGGACAAGTCCGGCTTCACCTTCAATTCCGTTGGACAGGGGGAATGATCCGAAGCAATCAGATCGATTTTGCCTTGGGCCAGCATCTCCCATAACTTCTCCTGCTCCACCGCACTTCGCAGCGGAGGCGCACACTTCGCCACAGGGCCTAAAGCCTTCATATCATTTTCAGTGAGGACCAGATAATGTGGACAGGTTTCGGCCGAAACGTCCAGACCTCGTAGCTTAGCTTCATAGATTTTCTCAATGGCGGCGGCCGTGCTGATATGAACAAAATGCAACCGGCAGCCCGTACGTTCACTGTACAGCAGCGCCCTGGACACTGCCTCCAGCTCTGCTTCAGCAGGGCGGCAAGCCGCAAAATCACTTGCGCTGGTTCTGCCATTTCGCACTGCATCTGCGGTCAACACCGCCGTGATAGCCTCACTTTCTGCATGCAGCGCCAGAATCCCGCCCAGAGAAGCGATTCGCTGCATCCCTTGATAGAGTGTATCCTCATCCACTTCACGGAATCTGCCTTCGCCCTCCCCTCCAGGATTGGAGAGAAAGGCTTTAAACCCAGTGACGCCAGCGGCTGCCAAAACTTCTAAATCATCCAGATTGCCGGGAACGAGCCCACCCCACAGCACATAATCAACGGCAGAGTTTCCAGCCGCAGCATCCACCTTTTGACGAAGTGCAGCCTCGTTCACAGTAGGTGGATTGCCGTTAAGCGGCATATCTGCATAGGTTGTGCAGCCGCCAGCTGCCAACGCCGCAGAGCCGCTGCGAAAGCCTTCCCAATGTCCAAACGTTGGTTCATTAAAGTGGACATGCATATCAATCATACCGGGGAGCACATAGAACCCATCTGCGTCGATGACTTTGGTTAGCGGCGCAAGCGAAAGTTCCTCTCCAAGTGCGACAATCTTACCCTCTGATACTGCAATATCCAGCTTGAGTACCTGATCGGGCAGCACTACATTCCCGTTCTTAATCACAAGTTCATAGGATTCCTTCATGAGCTGCCACCTCCTCCGGTCGTCAACTTTCTCCTAACTTCCCCGATACGTACTATATCCACCAGGAGCTACTAGCAAGGGGACATGGTAGTGTTGCATGGAGCTCTCTATATGAAAGCGAATAGGTATTTGTTCTAGAAAAAAAGACATCTCACGTTGAGTATCTGCTGAGCTTTCTGTTACTCCTATGCCAGCTGCTGACGCTTTGGCATCAGCTCTACGGTAGTAATCGCCAACCATAAACAGCAGCTCGTAACATCCAGCCTCCATTTCGTTTCCCTCCAGCAGCGGAGCATCCAGCCTCCCGTCACTGTTCGTGACTTCTTCATACAGAAGCTTGCTCATCCCATCCGTAAGCTTCCAGAGCTGAAGCGTCAGACCTGTAGCAGGAATCCCCCGCGACAGATCCAGCACATGGGTGGTAAGACGCCCGCTCATTACACTGTCTCTCCGGCCAGATCTGCACGGCTGACAGAAAAGCCCTGAAAACCATAGGGTGGACGAGGTTCGGTGAAGACTCCACCTTTAGTTTCTTCAGGCTCAACAATGGTTTCCCAAGTCCGGTTATTGGACTCAAATGAAACGGTAGCCAGCTGTGAAAAACGGGACAATACGCGCAGCCCAATTTGATAAATCAACGATTGGATTGATGGACTGTTCAGCTCATGAAAAGCGCTATGGGCGATATCGCGAACCTGCTCCGATGCCACATATTGGCCTAGATCTCCATCCAGAGCATGCTGAACATTACTGTAGGTCCAGTTAATATTCAGAAAAATATAAAGCGGACGGTCAAAGCTCTCCGGCAATGTTGTGTACTCATCACGGACGAATCCATAAAACGAGCTTCCACTCACTTTTATCAGCTGTAAATCCTTCAATCGGCATTCATGAGCGATAACCTCAGTCCCATTTTCTCCACGTTTTATAGTTAACGAAGCCGAATAAGATTCATTATTGGAGTGACGCAGTACTAAATGACTCTGTATAAGCCCCTCAACCCCGGGCACCATCACCTGTTCAAAAGGTAACCGGTCTGCGGAAACTGAAACTGCGGTGACATGATCGTATTTATCGAGAAAACGGCGGCTTAGAAGCTGCAGTAGCCCCTCCGTTGTGCTGCCAGTGTAGTCCGCGGTATTGCGCAGAATAAAATTTTTCATAGAATCGGTAGCAACAACCATGGAATTATCCCCCTCTGAAAAAGAAGGAAGAAACGCTTCGCCCGTGACCGCGAATGTAATATTATGTGCGAATATAATGTTCTCGCAGCCCGTGAAGGAAGATTCGGGAACGGGGGTAACGGCCAGCGGTTTAGCATAGGTACGATAAGTTAGCACATCACTTTTTCCATAAAATATTGTACGTCCGTTAATTGGTTCCAGCATGGCTGACACCCTCCCCGTTTATGATGAATGAATGAATGAATGAATGAATAATTAAATAATTAAATCACTTAGGCGAAATCTCGTAATTGTACCGACTTCAGAAAAGGCTTGAACCCATTCCTCCTGAGGGGAACGCTCAACTCGCACTCCAATGGCGCCGATGATGTCATCTTTGTTTTTGCCACGAACAGCTAGAATAAAAGGGAAATGAAATTTGTCCGTATATTTTCGGTTCAGATCATTTAATAGATTGAACTCTTCCGTTGTTAGCCGATCCAGTCCAGCTCCCTGCTGCTCCGAGGCAGACAAAGCCGTAACTTGAAGCCTAGTCGCCAAATCTGGGTGAGCTTTTAATAGTTCCTCCATTCGGCTCCGGTCAGCACTCAGTACGGTCTGCATCATTGTGCTATGCAAATGCTCTAAAGAATGGAACGGAATCTGCTTATAAGCCTCCTCTGCTACCCACGGTGAATGTTCAAAAATGCCGCCTAGATGATTCACAAAATCCGTTATACTCATGGCATTTATCTCTTCCAACGTAAACCTGCCTTCAGAAACGACCATCCACTCAACCTCCAATAGCTTTGTTAACAGCTCGTAAAATGCCACCGTACCCCGTACAGCGACAAATGTTACCCGATAAAGCTTCTTCCACTTCAGCCTGAGAAGGATGCGGGTTCTCTTCCAGCAGAGCAACCACCGAGATAACCATCCCTGGAGTACAATAACCGCATTGGAACCCCCCCTCTTCTAAAAAAGCCTGTTGAACGGGATGTAGGCCTACTTCACTAAGACCCTCAATTGTTGTAATTTCCGCACCTGAGCATTGATAGGCCATAACCAGACATGAATTCACTGGACGTCCATCCACCAGCACCATACATGCCCCGCAGCGGCCAATCTCACATGAACGTTTTGTGCCGGTCAGCTCCAAATCTTCACGTATGACATTTAAAAGCCGGCGAGAGGGTGGAATCTCTGTGGATATCGCTTTCCCATTGAGATTGCAATTAAAGGTGAACCTCTCTTCTGCAAAAGCTTCCTCAGACGATAAGGGGTCAAGGTTATCTTCATCTAGATTGTGATCTGAATTATGGCTCGACATGGATGTTCACCACCTTTTGTGGAATAAACGGTGTAGACTGCAGCCATTCGGGATCAATGGGCAGCCTGGTTACACGCTTCCCTACAGCCTGAAATATGGCTGACACGACTGCCGGAGCTAAATTGACGGAACCCACCTCTCCAATGCCGCGAGGACCGTACGTGTCATGATCCGGTAAATCCTCTATCGGCTGCACCTGAATGCTGCCATTCATGTCGGCAATGGTCGGCACCAAATAGGTGTCTAAATTTTTGGTGACATAGCTGCCGCCAGACATCACAGCATCCTCTGACAAGGTGAAGCCTACCGCCATACTGCTGCCACCTTCGATCTGTCCAAGATAACCTTGCGGATTAGCCACCGGTCCCGCCGCTACCGCATGATATTGGTCCAGTACACGGACACGTCCAGTAAGCAGATTAACTTCCACGCGGACTGCGATTGCAGAATAGGTGTATAGGAAATGTGCCCCCACTCTTTTAAAGGGTGTCGTTGGATAAGTAAACTTTGTATTACAGACAATGGGTTCTGAAATACGCTGTGCCAAGTCCTTGTAAGTCAGAAGCAGACCGCCGTCTTTTAGCCAAATGCCGCCAGGGCCGAGCTTCATTTCATAGCTATCCAGCTCCGGCTTTATCATCGCAGCTGCCTCCAGCACTCGAGCGGTGAAGTCTGGATGCAGCCGTTTCAAGGCCATCCACATCATGCTGGTTGATCGGGAAGCCGTACTAGATCCGCTATCGGGCACAACATCCGTATCGCCAATGACGATGCTTAGATCCTCTACCGCCAAGCCAAACTGTTCAATCAGCATTTGTTCCATTGTTGCAATTAAGCCCTGACCAAACTCCTCGTAACCAAACACCGCCTCAATCTTGCCCTCTAGCGTCAAAGAGAGCCTGCCTCCCGCCGGATCGGGAATACCATAACCAAGTCCTGCACCATGCATAGCTATAGCAGCACCCGTGCCAGTTACGATCCAAGGTTCCACAACACCTGAATCACTGTCTGTAGATGCGGCCTCAGTCATAAGAGGCGAACCCGCCAGCGCTTCCCACACCTGAAAGGCACCATCGGTCTGAGCAATTTCCTGACCCAGTGGCCCCAGATCTCCATATTTACGCAAATTGCGGCGGCGCATTTCCCACGGGTCGATCTGCAATCGCTCAGCCAACCGATCGATTTGTCCCTCCAAAGCAAAAATCGCCTGATTGCCGCCAAAACCGCGAAATTCACCAGATACACCGTTATTGGTATATATAGCAAAACCCTTCACATCCACATGATCGATGATATAGGGGCCCATCACATGTTCTGTTGCGAAGTTGAGCACCTCCGCCCCCAGTGTTGCGTAAGCTCCCGTATCCGAAATAATGCTGACCTGATGTGCCCTGATGATTCCTTCGGGGTCGCAGCCAGTCTTCATGGTGATTTTCATGGGATGGCGTTTTAGTCCTGCACGTACCGATTCAGCTCTCGAATTATGCAGCCTTACCGGACGGAGTGTCCGCAAGGCGAGCAGCGCTCCATACGGCTGTACATTCAGCTCGTCTTTTCCTCCAAAGGACCCGCCGATAGGACTCGAGATGACGCGAATATCTTCTTGAGGAATAGCCAGAATTCTGGATAGCTGCAAGCGATCCATTAACCCATGTTGTGTAGCTGAATATACGGTAAGCCGTCCGTTATCCTCTGGGATAAACAGTCCACCTTCAGTCTCCATATAGGTGTGCATTTGGCGTGGTGTATAGTAAGTCTCCTCTACCACATGGCAGCAATCCGTAAATACCGCTTCCGGATCCCCTTTCCGATATTCCGTATGATGAAGCACGTTTCCCTCGGCATGCAGCAGAATTGCGTCCTTTTTCATCGCCTCTTCCGGATTCTCGAGTAAGGGTAGAAGCTCATAATCCACTTCGATAAGAGATAGGGCGTATTCCGCAATTTCGTCCGTCTCTGCCGCGACTGCCGCAATCGCATCGCCAGTGTAACGCACACGGTCACTGCAAAATACCGGTTGATGCGGCAAAGCTATGCCAAAGCCGTTAAGTCCGGGCACATCCTCATGAGTGATTACAGCGTGTACACCAGGGACTTCAATGGCCTTCTCAATGCGTATGGACAAAATACGAGCATGTGCCTGCTCACTGCGGAGCACGCGGCCGATCAACATTCCTTCTGCCCTCATGTCGGTCAAATACTGCAGCTTACCGGATACCTTGCCCTCTCCATCAGGTCGTGTACGCCAGCGGCTACCGCTGGATTCCTTATTCAGCAGCATTTTCCCTCTCTCCTTTCGTCGGGTTATTCACCTCTTAACTCCGTACATTCATAGCCTTCCACAGCTCAGATACAACCAAATTCCCAGCAGTCTTTTTCTTGTAAAGTTCTGTTGCAAAGGGATCACTATACGTCTCAAAGCTGTTCTCAACCCCTTCATATAAAGAAGCCAACAGCTCCTCTGTATACCTCACACCTTCAAGCATAACTTCAGCCCTACTTAGTCGCTGTGGCCGCCCAGAGCCCCCACCTGCGGCGATACGCACCTCACGGAAACGGTGTTCCTCATCAATTGATGCTGAGATTGCTACCGTTACAAGTGAAGGGGTGAACGCTTCCCTGCGGCCAACCTTACGAAAAATTTCTAGCCTATCCGTTAACGGACTCTCTAAGCGAGTAGGTGAGATGCGAATCTCAGCCACAAGATCTGCCGCAGGTTTTATCCCGCTCCAGTGATTGTTTAGCCACTCTATCAAAGGTAGAGGAGTCATAAATTTGCCGTCAAAGGAGATTAACTCCGCGTCATAGACCAGTAACGCAGGTAGAATATCTCCGAAGCCAGAAGCGATATTGCCCCCTAGCGTGGCAAGATTACGCACCGACGGAGCCGCTATGCAACGTGCAGCCTCTTGCAGCGCAGGAGCTAAGGCCTGCAAATGCTCATTACTGCGGCACTGGGAGAGTGGAACAAGAGCGCCCAGAGATAAGTGAAATTCCGTTAAGGTAATGTCGCCGAGATTTGTAATTTGCCGAAGATCAATCAGCTGTTTGGGCATATGAGCCGTTCCATTTTCCCACCCTATTCTCAGCAGTGTTCCTCCTGCGACATATCGGGCACTGTCACCAAACGCCGTTTTTCTCTCCCAAGCTTCGTGCAGGCTGCGGGGTTGAATTACTTCAGGTAGCCTTCCTTCCTCTTCCCGTATAACTCCCATACACTCCGCCTCCCTTTTTGAGTACCAGATTGCCGCTTCCCTTCTCGTATAGCCTGCCTTAAAACCTTTGTTCCCGAATATAAGGAACTCCGAGCGCCTCCGGTGTGCCGGATGGTTTGTTGCGATTGCGGTACCCCAGGTACATCAGGACCAGAATGGTCACAAGGTACGGAATCATTTTGAGAAAATAGGGCGGAACTGCACTGCCCAGCAATTGAATACGGAAGCCAAGTGAATCCAATGCCCCAAAAAAGTAAGCGCAGAACAAGGCGCGCAGCGGATTCCATCTGGAAAAAATCACTAGCCCTACCGCAATCCAGCCTCGACCGGCTGTCAGCCCTTCATTCCAGGTTGGCGCGTAGGCCAATACCATATCCGCTCCGGCCAGGCCGATGAGAGCAGCACCGGTGATCACATAACTGTAGCGGATAAGCCGTACACGGATCCCCATCACATCTGCGGTAGCCGGACTGTCTCCGACTGCCCGCAAATGCAGGCCCCATGAAGTGCGGTGAATTAGCAAATGCAGAGCAAGCACTAGCAGCAGGCTGAACCAGGTTAGGTAATCCATATTGCCGAATATTTTTCCGATGAACGGTACATTTTCCAGCCAAGCCAGATGCAGCTTAGGGGAGGTTCCCGGCAAAGGAATGCCGCTGATCGGTTTACCAAGATAAGCGCTCAACCCACTGCCGAACAGGGTCATCGCAAGACCGGACATCGTTTGATTCGCCCGCAAGGTCACACAGAGAAAAGAATGCAGCAAACCAAGCACAGCCGTTACAGCTACGGTAGCCAGCAGAGCCAGCAGCAGGTTTCCGGAGCGAATATACACGATACAAGTGGTGACCGCTCCCATCAGCATTAGACCTTCAGCCCCAAGCTGTATAATGCCGGCACGTTCATTTAGAATGCCTCCCAGCGTAGCCAGCAGCAGCGGGGTCCCTGCGGAAATAGCGGCAATAAGTAGCTGTGTTGTAAAATCCATTGCCTATCTCCCCCCTTTCAGCTGAACCCGGCTACGGCGAATGCGGAAGCGATAGATCATATCGCCAGCAATCAAGAAAAACAGGATGGAGCCTTGCAGCATCTCAGATATCGATGAGGGCAGCCCGATGGTTTGAACACTATATCCGCCAACAATTAAGCCACCGAATAGAATAGAAGTAACGATTAGACCGAGTGGATTCAATTTAGCCAGCCAAGCTACAATAATGGCGGTGTATCCATAACCCGGTGAAATGCCCTGCATCAGCTTGTGTGTAACACCGGAGACCTCCGCCATGCCAGCGATCCCGGCGAGCCCCCCACTGATCAGCATGACGATAATAATATGACGCTTGATAGGAATCCCCGCGTATCTGGCTGCAACAGCATTGGCCCCAATCAGCCGGAGCTCGTAACCCCACTTGGTAAAACGAATCATTAAGTAATAAATCACAACGGCGATAAGTGCAAATAACAATCCAATATGCAATCTTGTACTTCCGAGAACAGGCAGCGACTGAGCCGCAGTAAACATAGGTGATCCCGGGAAATTAAATCCTTTAGGATCTTTCCAGGGTCCGAATACCACGTAATCGAGCGCCAATAGGGCAACATAATTCAGCATTAATGAAGTGATTAGCTCATTCACTCCAAAATGCGTCCGCGGAATAGCTGTCAGCAGTCCCCAAAGCGCACCCGCGGCAATCCCGAACAGCAGCATTAAGCTCAGGGACCAGAATGAAGGTAAGCCAGGAAAATAAATCGTGACCGCTGTGGCCGCCATAGCCCCAACGGTTAACTGGCCTTCTGCTCCAATATTCCATACCGAAATGCGGTAAGCCACAGCAATCCCAAGCCCACATAGGAGTAGCGGGATCGCTTTAACCATCGTTTCCGTGAGCCCATACGCAGTGCCAAATGCGCCACGGAACATTTTTTCATAGACCAGCACCGGATTCATGCCATTCGCCGCAATAAATAGGGCACACAACAATAGCGCTAAAATTATAGATACAATAGGTGTCCACCAAGGAGAACGGATGCGGCTGGCATCGTATTCGAAACGTAGAGAGAATCGTTTTCCGGAGTGGGAGGGGAGGGATTCCAGTACAGCTGCTGCGGTATTTCTTCCATTCTCCAGGCTCATACGGCGCTCTCCTCTCTATTTTGAATACCAGCCATTAGTAGTCCTATGCTCTCTCGATTCGCTTCCTCATGTGTACTCTCACCAATAATTGAGCCGTTATAGATCACTAGAATCCGGTCGGACAACTGAAGCAATTCATCTAAATCCTCCGAAATTAACAACACGCCACTACCTGAACCACGCAGCTCCATAAGCAGGTCGTGAACACCAGCCGTGGCACCTACATCCAGCCCTTGTGTCGGATGAACGGCGACCATCAGCTTCGGCCGATGACTGATTTCACGTGCAAAGAGCAGCTTCTGCTGATTACCACCTGACAACTGTTGTACTGGCGTCTCGAGCTCAGGTGTTTTGACGTTAAAGCGCTGGACCAGCTCCTGTGACCACAAACGGTTCTTCGCGGACTTCAAGAAACCAAATTTGGAATGCTCCTCTGAGCGGTAAGACTTAAACAAAAGATTATCCACCGATCCGAGGCGTCCAGCTAAACCGCTCTTCATCCGGTTCTCCGGCACGTGGGAGATTCCTGAATCAATTGCCCCTCTAACCGAAGCCGATTTCACCGTCTTTCCATCAAACGTGATTTCACCACTTTTCCAGCCTCTAAGACCTGTTAACACTTCAGCCAGTTCCTTTTGCCCATTACCAGCTACCCCAGCTACACCTACAATTTCCCCTTTACATACGTTCAGAGAGAAGTGATCCAGTGCTTTTCGCCCGTGATCAGCATATACGTCCACATCTTTCACTTCTAATAAAGAATCCCCTTCAGTGGCTTCCCGTTCTTGACGGGTGATGGTTACTTCCTTGCCCACCATCAGACGAGCCAGCTCCAGTTCATCTGTATCTGCCGTGGTCAGCGTGGCGATCATTTTCCCTTTGCGCATGACGGAAATCCGATCGGAGGACGCCATAACCTCTTTCATTTTATGAGTAGTCATAATGACCGTCTTTCCTGCCTGCTTCATGACCCGCAGCGTTTCAAATAGCTGTTCCACCTCTCCCGGGGTCAGTACAGAGGTTGGTTCATCCAGAATAATAATGTCAGCCCCGCGATACAGCGTCTTAACGATTTCAACACGCTGCTGCTCACCCACGGACAACTGCCAGATCGGGCGATCCACCGGGAAATTCAGTCCAAACCGTTCCGCTAATGCCTCGATCTCCTTGTGTTTCTTCTTCATCCACTTACGGCCGCGCCAGAAAGACGACTTTTCGCCAAGCACGATATTTTCTGCTGCTGTGAGGCTTGGCACCAGCCTAAAGTTCTGAAACACCATACCTACACCCAGCTGCGCAGCATCTTTAGGAGAACGGATCTGAGTACCTTTCCCATGAATGAAAATTTCTCCTTCGTCTGCTCTATACACCCCTGACAGCATGCTCATCACCGTGCTCTTTCCGGCCCCATTCTCCCCAAGCAACGCATGAATCTCACCCGCATTTGCCGAAAAGTCGACTTGATCACTGGCGGTTACCGAGCCGAATTTTTTCACAATCCCCCGCATTTCAACTGAAGTTCCCCGCATGGCCTGAACCCTCCTTCCTTCAAGTTGTAGTACGGGTGGGGAAGTTTCCGCTTAACGGAACCCGCCCCACCCATAGATTGTGCACATTTTATTCCCTATTTTTAAACATTATTGCGGGATAGTTCCTTCCACACCTTTTACGAGCCAGTTCATGCCCAGCACTTCCTCCAAGGTCAGCTTCTGACCCTCCTGAACCTTCACATTCCCTTGATTATCTGAGATCGGACCTGTGAAAACCTCGAGCTCACCACTGATAATTTTCGCTTTGGCGTCTTCGACAAGCTTTTTCACATCATCTGGGATCTTGTTCCCGAAAGGAGCCAGCTCCACCATACCGTCAGCCATATCACCAGAATATTGCTCGCTCTTCCAGGTTCCATCCATAACTGCCTGCACAGCTTTTACGTAATACGGCCCCCAATTCCATACCGGGTTCGTCAAATAATTGTCCGGAGCGTATTTGCTCATATCCGAGTCATTTCCCCCGGCAAAAGCCCCTCGTTCAGCAGCAGCCTGCAGTGTTGCAGGTGAATCCTGATAGGCCAAAAGCACATCCGCACCCTTATCCAGCAAGCTGATTGCCGCTTGACGTTCAGTCGTCGGGTCATACCATGTATTCGTCCATACCACATTCACCTTTACATCAGGATTGACACTTTGCGCTCCAAGGGTAAAAGCATTCAAGTTATAGATCACTTCGCTGATCGGAAAAGCGCCCACATAACCCAACTGATTGTTTTTGGTCATTTTTCCTGCCGCTATGCCGCTCAGATAGCTGGCCTGATAGTTTTTCCCGAAGTAGGTTCCCATGTTCTCTGCGGTTTTGTAACCCGAAGCATGCAGGAACTTCACGTTGGGGAATTTGCCCGCTACATTTAATGTAAAATCCATATATCCGAAGCTCGTTGTAAACACGATGTCATGTGATTGTGCAAGCTCGGTGATGATTCGTTCGGCGTCAGCACTTTCAGGGACATTTTCTACAAAGTCAGCTTTAATCCCAAGCTCCTTCTCCATATACAGCCGTCCTTGATCATGTTGGTACGTGTAGCCGCCATCCCCTGGAGGTCCGATATAAACAAAAGCAACCGTCGGTTTCTTTGCAGCCGGTTCTGTTGTTGCAGTTGCCTCTGTTGCCGCTGCAGTTGTCGCTGGTGCCTCCGTTGCATTTGTAGAAGTATTATTATTGCTGCCACACCCCACCAAAGCCACCGTCATTAGAACCATTAATGCAAGACAAGATGTTATGAACTGACCCCTTTTTTTCATAATTCTCCTCCTCCAAATCATCTCTCATCATGGCTGCAACCATTAATGTACTTCTACTATACTTAGAGGTGGCCTTGGCGTAAATTTATATAACATACGTTTGTATAGGAATATAAGAATCAGAACTTTTTTTGTGTGTAATGCACTAATTGGTTTTTGTATGGTGAGTTTCGTGTCACATTATATGACCAGAAGTGGAAAAGGAACACTGTTTCAGATTACTTTTCAGATTACCTTCCAGACTATTCTTTACTTCACTTTCCATGTCTCAGAATCCATTGCTCCTGAATCTCACCAAAATCCTCTTTTGTATCTGCGTCCATGAAATAATGGGCAGACTCAGATTCCAGAACAATCCCCTTATAATCAGGTGAACGCAATATCCCCGCCGCTCCTCGATCTCCATCTAATCCCTGTAGAGCTGGAAACAACGTCTTCGAGAACAAAGCCGGGGGCATAGCCGACCCATTGCTGACGCTAGCGACATAGTCCATCTCCGGAGATTGTTCAAACGTTTGTATTAGACGGTTCACTAATGCTGTAGTAATAAATGGCTGATCCGCAAGCGCAACAACTACTGCATCGGGCTGCAAAGGTAATACCGCATTAAGGCCGCAGCGCAGTGAAAAAGACAATCCTAGATGTGCGGTCAAGCAAGTTTCGGTACGTCTGGATGCTTGCGGTTCAATCGCGGGTGGCAGCCATTCCAAGTTATCATCCGCACGCACTACCACGATTAGCGGTTCTAGATTGCAACGATCCAGTTCACTAAGCGCGACGCTCCCGAGTGAGACCTCCTGCGACAATTTCAGTGAAACCTTGGACACGCCCATCCGCCTGCTCTGCCCCGCTGCCAAATATATTCCTGCTACCTTCAAGACTATCCGCTCCTTTGGGCAGCTCTCGTGAGCCCACCCTTCTAATTTGAATAATTTCCGCTATAATACTGACCGCAATCTCCTCCGGACCTTCTCCTCCAATCGGCAACCCTACAGGTGCATGCAAAGATGCAGGATCCTCAAGCCCTTCCAGTAAAAGAGATATCCGCGCCTTCGAACCGATAATCCCTATATATAGAGGAGCAAGCGGAATCACACTCTCCATGAACTGTCTATCCCGCCCAAGTTGATGACTGCAAATTAATACATAATCCTCCCGAGCTATACCCAATCGCTGAACAACCTCCATAGGAGAACAAATTACTTGTTCAGCTCGAGGAAACTTATTGTGCAAGCTTCCTTCGCGCCAATCCGCAACCGCTACCCGAAAGCCAACTCTGTCAGCAAGTTCCGCAATCGGAACCACATCACGTCCCCCTCCAAAAATCACAAGCCGCGGTTTAGGCACGAAAGACGTATGAAATGCTGTCAATTCTGCTGGAGCGGCCATAAAGCGACCTGCCGCCAGGCTTTCTTTTGCCGAGTGGGATAATTTCGGATGTTTCTTGCTCTGCGGCAGTACAAGGTCTGGATCCAGCTCCAGCTTATAGGCAAAACCTTTCTCCACTGCTTCGCGGAACAGAATTAACTTCTCTCCCCTAGCCAATCTGTCACTCGCCTGCACTAAAAGCTTGCAGAGCTGACCCTGCACGGGTTCAAGCACTACTTTGATTTTGCCTCCACAGCCGACAACCTCACCCCAGGACAGATCATCCGGAGACAGCATGTTGTATTCCACAATTTCGGGCAGCCCTCGTTCCCAGATCTCAGAAGTTCGCAGCTGCAGATCGTTTTCCAGACAACCTGGACTCAGGCTCCCAATCGTACCTTCTTCAAAAAACAACATCACCGCTCCGGGTTTACGATACGAGTGTCCCTCCACCTCTATCAGCGTTGCCAGCACCGCAGGCGCCTGATGGGTTTGAATATGCATTGCGATCTCATGTGTATTCACGAGGTTCCCCTCCTCCGTGTTTGCATTTCAACCCAGAACTTAGAACTTAGAACTTAGTCCCGTCCGAGCATCCTCCGAAACATGAATACTAACTTCAACCTCATTAGATCATTTATTTTTTTAAAATCGACGTCCAGCAGCTCACTAAGCTTCTCGATCCGGTAGGTAGCCGTGTTTCGATGAATAAACAGTTTCTTAGCCGTCTCATTAACATGACCATCGTTCTCTAGATAAACTTCCAGTGTCCGCAGCATTTCCCTGACATACTCCGGTTCTCGGCTAAGCAACCCTCTAAGACTTCCATTACAATATTTCTCCATAACCTCTGCCGGAATTTGCCCGAGCAGCAGGTTAAGCTCAAGCTGCCGGTAATGCACAACATTCCCTTTTACTCCCCCGCCCTGAAGCATTCCCATACAATCCTTTACCTCCGCAAAAGCCTCCTTCAGCCCCTCCGGCTTCGCTTTACAACTGCTTATCGCAGCTCGCGGATAATATCCCTTATCAAACTTCATGTTGTCAAAACAAACCTGGATTAAATCCCGAAATTGTTCAGGACGCTGACGATCTCCCGGATATATAGACAAAAGCCCTTGATCTATGATCACATGAATTCCCTTTACTTCCCGCAGCCCGGGATGTTCAAGATATTCTTCTTTTAGTCTGAGCAGCTCCCCTTGACGTTCTTCCCCAGTCGCAGCTGTATCGGTCAATAAGAGACAAAATGGTGATTGAAGCAGCTCAATCTCCAAGTCGACAGCAGCCTGCGCCAAATCTGTGTAAGATAAATTACCGCTCAAACAACGTCTCAGCAATCCGCTAAACTCCCTGTGTTCTGCCTGTTCAAAATAATCTTCGTATCCTGAATGAATATGATAGGAAATAAGTTCAGCTCCCTGAACGAACAAACTTTCTTCCATTGGGAGCAATAAAGGGTCGATGGCACAAAACAATAGATATCCGGAGCACTTCTCTCCTTGCAAAAGCGGTGTACGGTAGCCCACATGATCTCCCACACGAAAGCGCTGATTCCGTTTCTGCCATGGCCACCCCTCAAGCAGCTGTGAAGGATGGTATTCAGAGTTGTTGTAGATCACATCCCCCCGTGCGCTAACCACCACAAGTGAATGGCCAATCACTTCAGACACCGAATCAAACAATGGACGGCTGCGGACAGGTCTTAAGGCGAATTGCATCAGCTTTTTCTGCTTCTCCATAATGTTCTGCAGAACGTGAGTGCTGCGGCTAAGCTCGGCGCGAAACAGACCATTCATCTGATCCGAAAAAGTAAACTCGAACGGCAGCTGGATTAGAGGGAAGTTAAGACTCTCCGCTTCTGCGACCAGTTGCTCTGGTACTTCATCCCAAAACCGACCCAGCTTAATGCCCAAGGCTGAAGAACCCCGGCGATTCAAAGTCTGCAGCAAGGCAGAGGCTTCCTCCATATTGTCCTTTATCAAATAGGCTGTCGTTAGCAGCATCTCGCCTTCTTTGATCCAATCCGAGATATCGGGGGCATCCATCACATTAATTGACTTCACAATTCGATGTTTCCCTTTAGACCCAGCGATAAGCTTCGCCTCGGACAAAGGATAAATGGACAACGCTTCTTCAACCGTAAGATGCATGCCACCCCTCCTTATTAGGATCAATAGAACCATTTCTGATTTATAATGTTATTTTATGTAACATTATAAATAAAATGAACCGTGTTGAATAGAGTGAAGTTAAAATTTCATGATCAACGTGTTATTAAACATAACATATAGTGAACATGAATTATGAAATATGAATTATGAATGAGGAATTATGAATTATGAATGAGGAATTATGAATGAGGAATTATGAATGAGGAATTATGAATGAGGAATTATTGAACTTTAACTCATATCGTTCGCGTGAACTATATAAAGGGATTGGAAAATAGTAGGTGGAGTTGAGGGAGGGCTTTCAAGTAAAACAAGTTTTTACGGGTTCTACATGGGAGTTGATGGGAGGGTATTCTCGGGCCATTCGAATGGGCCATCGGATCGAAGTCGCAGGCACACCAGCGTTGCAAAACGGGGAATTGAGCTGTGTAGGAGATCCTTACGAGCAGAGATAATATCACCCCACTATAGCTGTGGCGGAGGTACAAGCTCTTATAAATCCACTGCTGCCGGTAGAGGTGGAGGGCTTTTTTGCCCTTCTTTTTGGCTACATAGGCGTCTACGCCACATTCTACGGGATTTATACCGTTCTTTTTAGCTACTTGAGCCAATTCCACGACTTCTGCGGGATTTATACCGTTCTTTTTAGCTACTTGAGCCACTTTCCTAGATTCTACGGGATTTATACTGTACTTTTTAGTTACTTGAGCCAATTCCCCGACTTCTGCGGGATTTATACCGTTCTTTTTAGCTACTTGAGCCACTTTCCTAGATTCTGCGGGATTTATACCGTTCTTTTTAGCTACTTGAGCCACTTTCCTAGATTCTACGGGATTTATACCGTTCTTTTTAGCTACTTGAGCCAATTCCACGACTTCTGCGGGATTTATACCGTTCTTTTTAGTTACTTGAGCCATTTCCACGACTTCTGCGGGATTTATACCGTTCTTTTTAGTTACTTGAGCCATTTCCACGACTTCTGCGGGATTTATACCGTTTTTTTCTCTCCAGCGACGTATTCACTCAATTCCACTGGTTTTACAACATAATCGAGCGCTGAATTTATCTTTTTCACACTACTGCCCCACTATTGAGCCGAACTCCAACTAATTTAGTATTAAAAGCAACTCCACTAGGCTCCCCGGTATCAATAAAACTAAGAGCAGGAGGGAATCACATGTGTATTCCGTTAATTTGTGAACGAATAAGTGAGTGTGGCGTTAGAGTGTATTTCTAGAGTGTATTTAGAATGTACTTAGAATGTACTCCAAGAGTATATTCCTTGAGTGTATTCCAAAAGTATAATCCAAGAGTGTATTCCAAGAGGGTAATGGAGGAGTACCGGTTAACAGTAACTAGAAAAGTATCAAGCTATGTTGTTCAGTAGCTACGATCTGTTTAGTATCGCTTTTTCAAGACCACTGCAGCCAGCATCTCAGGACTGCTGCCACACTTCATTCACCCAAGAGAGTAACCGGAGATCCTGACCATGTCCGGCAATAACGGATAATCCCAGTGGCAATCCACTTGTGGAGAGCATAGGTATTGTTACCTGAGGCAAACCCGCCAACCCTGCTATGCAACTCAACATCATCGCACCACTACGATTCTCCTCCAATTGGCGCAAATCCCCTCCACGCAGCGGCGCTGGTCCCGGAACTGTCGGAATCACAAGACAATTGTTCTCCCCTAGCAGCAAGCGCAACTGATTAGAAATCTCTTTTTGCTTACATTTCGCAACACTATGATCCTCTTCCGCCAAACTAGCAGCCCACGAGAATCGCGCTGCAATATCAGGTCCAAAAACTGGTTTCTTGTTCTCAATCCAAACGCCATGAGTTTCCCAAATTTCATTCCCCTGCAATTCTCTAAAAACATCCATCCAGACCTTTAACCCCTCCAAAGCAATCTCTATCTCTATGAGATGATCTGCCCCGGATCGCAAACACCTTAATCCCTCCGATAAAATAGCTGCATCCTCCAGATTAACCAGAGCCCAACAGTCAGTAGCAACAAATACAGTACCCATTTTGGTTTTGTCTTCTATTTTCTTCTTCGCCTTGTTCTCCGAGCCAATCTCTAAAATTTCCTCCGTACTGTTCTCAATACGCTTCTCCAAAATCGTTTCAAAACTTTCCTTCTGGCTCATTTCTAAATTATTTTCATCAGTCTTCACCATGTCTCCCTCTAGGTTGTTCTCTAAATTTTTCATTACATTCTTCTCCATGCTCTTCCCTACAGTTCCCTCTATACTACTTTCTATTTTCTTCGCCGTCTTCACAGATATACTCCCAGCCACAAACAACACTTCCCCTACCTTCTGGAGCACATCCAAACGATCTGACATCCAGCCAACGGTATCAAAAGCCGGAGATAATGGAATAACACCTTGAAAATCCACAGCGCCATGCGTTGGTCGAAAGCCATATACTCCGCAATAGGAGGACGGCACTCGAATTGAGCCACCGGTGTCCGTACCGAGCGCAAAATCAACACTACCAGAAGCTACCGCTACTGCCGAACCACTTGAAGATCCGCCCGGAATACGACCTACAGCACGCGGATTAACTGGCGTTCCATAATGATGGTTCTCACCACCCAGACTATACATCAGCTCATCCGTATGGGCAGCACCACGAAGTGTAGCACCCGACAACAATAAACGATGTACAGCCACCGCATTTGCCGTGGACGGATGGTGGCTATGCAGCCAATCAGGATTACCTGCAGAAGAGCTGTGTCCAGCTACAGCGAATACATCTTTTACTGCAAAGGTCAGTCCATCCAATATCCCGCTACCTAAACTCTCAACCGTAAGTTCAGGATCTATAAACGCACCATACCGATTATCCAAAACCATAATTACTCCTCCTCCCTTCACCATTACTATTACAATCCCTCTAGCAGCCTTTCAGATCCCACACAATCTCGCCTACGATTCCTCCAGCAGCCTTTCGAATTCTTCACCTTTTTTCCTACGATTCCTCCAGCAGTCCCTTTGCTCCCTGGTCTTTCCACCTACGCCCCTCCTCCACTCTTTCGCTCCCTCATCTTTCTTCTACGACTCCTTCATAGCCCGTTAGCTCCTTAATCCCCCTCTTACGATTCCTTCAGAGTCCTTCCGGTCGCTCCATCATTCCTATACTTACCACCCAATCGCCGCACCATCGCAGCGCGGGTCCGTCCCCCCACTGCGGTATCCATTGTCATCTATCGAAATCACATGAGCGTGCCCCATAACCCCATCGTAGTCATCTACTTTCCGGACAATATGACCGGCTGCGGCCAAATCTGCCAGCACCTCATCAGCTACCCTGCTCTCCACCTTCAGTTCTTGCGTAGGCTCTCCCCACGTTCTCCCCCACACAAAACGCGGCGCATTCACAGCCATTTGTGGATTCATGCCATAATGCAGCATCCGTGTGAGCAGCAGAGTTTGAGTCTGTGGTTGACCTTCGCCACCTTGCGTCCCATAAAGAATTGCAGGTTTTCCCTCGCGGCAGGCCATCGCTGGCATCAGTGTGTGGAAGCTGCGCTTATGTGGCTCAAGCGTATTGATGTGCCCGGGGTTCAGCGAAAAAAACGAACCTCGATTCTGCAGCAGAATCCCAGTATCCCCAGCGACCACGCCCGAGCCAAATTCAAAATACAGACTCTGAATAAAAGAGACCGCATTCCCATCTTCATCCACAACCGCAGCATAAGCTGTATCACTGCCGATAGGCTGACTTGTCAGTTGCGCAGCTTTTTGTATCGAGATCGCAGACGCTAATTGTCCTGCATAACGTTTATCCAGCAGCTGCTCCAAAGGTATAGCACTAAAATCCGGATCCGTAAGCACCCTATCCCGATCGCGGAAGCTTAGCTTCAACGCTTCAACAAGCAGGTGGTAGTATTCATACGATCCATGTTCGATTGCTTCGAAGTTGAAATTTTCCAACATATTAAGACTCATTAGTCCTGTGAAACCTTGAGAGTTAGGCGGCACTTGGTACACCGTATGCCCGTGATAATCCGTTTGAAGCGGCTCGCCCCACTCGCCCTGATGATCCGCAAAGTCATCCCGAGTCAGATACCCGCCAGCTGCCAGCATAAAGTCACAGATGTCCTCCGCAATCTTCCCCTTATAAAAAGCGTCCCGCCCACCCGCCGCCAATGTCCGCAGGGTGGCTGCCAGCTGTTTTTGCTGGAATCGCGATCCAGCACAAGGAATCACGCCGCCTGGCGTGTAAATCGCTGCCGCCTCCGGCGACAGCGCAGAGCCCGCAACAGCCGTGTTATTCCGCTGATCCGGCGACAGCGGAAACCCCTCCAAAGCATAACCAACAGCAGGCTCCAGTACTTCCGCCAGCGTAAAGCGGCCATACTTACTCAGTATGGCATCCCAACTGTCTGCCATCCCCGGCACCGTAATGGCGCTGCTAATCCCCCGCCGCGGAATAAAAGCATCCCCGGCATAGCTGCCTCTGCGGACTCCGTACCCGGAGCGCCCGCTTCCGTTATAGGCCCGAACACGTGCCTCTTGCGTGTTATAGGTCAACCAAAAGGAATCTCCGCCTAGCCCCGTCATATGCGGATATACTACAGCTAATGTCGCACTGATCGCCACCGCTGCATCAAAGGCATTCCCCCCTTTTTCCAACATACGTGCACCAGCAGCCGAGGCTAAATAATGTGGGCTAACTACCATAGTTTTTGTGCCTATTACGGGTTTCTCCGCCATGTCCCATCCCCCTATGTTTTTACGGATTACTCCGCCATGCCCATCCCCCTAAATTTTACGGGTTTCTTCCTCATGCCCATCCCCCTAAGTTTTATGAGTTCACCATCATGTCCCAACTCCTTGTTTTTGCGGCGGGATTCTTCAACATATTCAATCTTCCTATCTTCTGCACCAGGTTCCTCTGCGAGCCCCTATAACTTCAGGTTTAATTAGTGTCATTTAACATTACACGAAAATCCTTTGTCAATCGGTTACGCTGAAACGCAAAATAAACCTCTTCTTTTTGTGAGCCATGCACAAATAAGAGGTTATCTTTGTTTAACCTTGTAGATTCACGTCTACGAATATTATAAAATCATTTTAATTACAGGGAGCCGCATACTACCATGGCGTACTACCGTGACCTTTTACCGTCAAATGGCTACCTATCCCAGATATGTCTAGTCACCTTTTGCCACCAAATGCCTACCTATCTCGGATATGTCTCTAACCTATTTCTTCCACTGGCTGCCTATCTCAGATATATCTAGCTGAATCCAACCTTAGTAATCTTAGCCACTTTTACTTAGGGGGGGCTTGTGCTTTGGAACACCGAATAAACAATTTATTTTAAAATATATTGCGACAACACGGCCTGCACCTCGTAAATATTTACGGATTTATTGAAGGTCTTCTTCACCGGAAGCGTGCTGCTGGAAATGTAGATACATAGCTCCGCATCCAGATCAAAATGCCCTGCCGTCTCCACGGAATAATGCGAGATGCTTTTGTAAGGGATCGAATGATATTCTGTTTTCTTGCCCGTCAGACCTTGTTTATCCACCAGAATAAGCCGCTTGTCCGTAAAAATGAACATATCTCTAATCAGCTTATAGGCACGTTCGATTTTCTCCTGAGGAGCAAGAATTTGTGCGTATTCCCGCTGGACCTCCGTAAGATTCACTTGCGATGCATTGCCCATTAATCCGTCAAAAAGTGCCATATCTCTTCCTCTTTTCATCCGTTAAATTTAGCCACTTGCCCCCCACTACAGAACCATATTATTCTATTTTCCATATTCTATGCTGTGTAAAAGACATCTTTTTACTTGCTTATTTTCTGATTTTTGATTACACTGTCATTAAATTTACTAAGAGAGGGGTGTGGAAGGAATGGATCACAATTGGACCAACAGTGTTATGAGTCGGCTACCTAAAGCGATAGCTGGCATTGCTCATGTAAATGGCGATAACGGGAGAAGTCTGTCCATTTGTATGAATTTAATAACACTACACAATTGTGAAATGCCTTTCCTGCCATCACCCGGACGGATCAGTTAACCGGAGAATGATAAGGCCGTGGGGAAATTTCCCTACGGTCTTTTTTTATGGTTTTTTACAGGATTTCGGAGCCATTTAGGGTACTGGCGGTGCGAAGGGCATTCTTAAAGGAGAATATAAATGATCATCCAATGCCAAAATGTTCAAAAATACCACGGGGCACAACTCGTGCTGAATAGCATCACCTTCGATATCCGCCAAGGGGAAAAAATCGGCCTGATCGGCCGCAACGGCTGTGGCAAAACGACACTATTCCACCTGCTGAACGGGGAGGAACGCCCCGATGAAGGGCAAATCTCAATACGCAAAGGCAGCGTAGTAGGTCTGTTAGCTCAAATTCAAGAAGTTAACGAAAAAGAAACCGTATATGATGTTCTGCAGCGCAGCTTTGCCGAACCTTTGCAATGGCAGCATCGCCTGCGGGAGCTTGAGCTGGAAATGTCCAGCTTTAACAGCGGAACGGATGAACCCCTCTGGAATCGGCTGCTTAAAGAATATGGCAGCTTGCAGGATAAGTTCGAGGCCGCCGGAGGGTACGAGATCGAATCCTCTATTCAGCGCGTAGTCTCGGGTCTCGGGATCGGAACCGGACAATACAGCCGACTGTTCGCCTCTCTTTCAGGAGGAGAAAAAACAAAAGTCGGACTTGCGGAGCTGCTGCTGCGCCGTCCAGACATCCTTCTACTGGATGAACCAACCAATCATCTCGATATGAATGCCATCGAATGGTTGGAGCAATTTTTACAGAGTTATGATGGAACAGTGCTGGCGATTTCCCATGACCGCTACTTTCTGGACGCTGTAGTCAAGAAAGTCATCGAGATTGAAGATGGCGAGGCTTTTACCTTCCACACCAACTACAGCGGCTATCAAGTGGAGAAGGAAACACGGCTTCTTCAACAATTTGCTGATTATCAAGAGCAGCAGAAAAAAATAAAACAAATGCAGGAAAGCATCAAACGTCTCATTGATTTCGGCAATCGCGGGACCCCTCCTAACCCTTCCTTTTACCGGAGAGCAGCATCCATGCAAAAAGCACTGGATCGTATGGTGAAGGTTAAACGTCCTATTCTGGAGCGCAAATCGATGGATTTGCAGCTACAGCAAAATGACCGTTCCGGTAATCAGGTTGTCATTTTGGAGGATCTCGGAAAAGCCTATGGTCAGCGAAGCCTTTTCGCAGAGGCAAACGAAGTACTTCGCTACGGAGAGACTACGGCACTCATCGGCGGTAACGGGGCAGGTAAAAGTACACTTTTAAGAATTATTTTAGGGCAAGAAACCCCGGACAGCGGAAGCTGTACACTCGGCTCAAGAACTGTGGTCGGCTACCTCGCACAAGAGGCTGTTCCGGAAAATAACAAACAGTCTGTACTCCGCTACTTCCGCGAAGAAGCTGGACTAGAAGAAGGTGAAGCTCGCGGGCAGCTTGCACGTTTCCTATTCTATGGTCCCGATGTATTCAAAGACATTACGAATCTGTCCGGTGGTGAATGGACCCGCCTGCGTTTCGCTGTACTAATGCATCGCAAGCCAAATCTGCTGATTCTCGATGAGCCGACCAATCATCTGGACATAGATTCTCGTGAAGCACTCGAAGAAGCACTAGAGGAATTTCCAGGCACAGTTCTGGCGGTATCTCATGACCGTTATTTCATCAATCGTCTATTTCACAAACTATGGTCCATTGAAGACGGGCGGTTTGGAGTGTTCAACGGAAACTATGAATATTACAAGGAAAAACAAGCTGAAAAAGCATTACTAGCTCCCTCTTTTGCGGATCAAGCTAAACCTTTCTCTGCAGAACGAACAAGTTCAGGCTCTGATAAGCCTCAATCTAACAATTCAGGGAAAGAATCCAACGCTAAATCCTCCAGTTCCCGTAGGAAAAACAACAACTTCGACTGGGAAACGGCCATTGCAGAGGTAGAGAAACGCCTTGGCGTGATCGATGCCAAGATGTTAGAGCCCCTGATCAGCAGCGATGCAGTTGAACTTGCTGAACTACAACAAGAACGTGATGCGATACAGGAACAGTTGGATGAGCTCTATACAGGATGGATGGAGACAACTGATCTATAAATTAATCTATAAGGAGATGAGCATATGAGCAACAAAGAGAAAATTAAGTTGTTATGGAAAGAATATACCCAGCTTCATCCACAAACAGCGGATAACTATGACGCGTGGGCCTTTGGTGACAGTCCCCAGATGGCCGATGAACTGCTCGATCTGGTGATTCGTGGGATTAAGACAGGAACTGCTTCAAATTATGATATATTTGAAACTTGTGACGAGACGTTTCCGCAAGTCGGCGGTCACAGTATCGTGCTGGATGGTTCTGGTGATCCGCAGGCAATAATTGTTACTACAGATGTACAAATTATACCTTTTGATGAGGTTAGCGCTGAGTTTGCCTATACTGAAGGAGAAGGTGACCGGACGCTTAAGTCATGGCGGTATGATCATGAGCAGTTCTTCACCCGAGAATCCTTAAAATTCTTAAACAAACCCTTTGATCCAAAGATGAAAGTTGTTTGTGAGAATTTCAAAGTGGTATTTACAAAAGGCTAAGATCTTCAAAAAACGCAAAAGGCTGTCTCTTCCACAAAGAAGGGACAGCCTTTTGTGTATACTATAAATTCAACAGAATTAGATCCTCATTAATTTATGGTTTAGTGCCAAAATCCCAAAATCCAGCCAATAACAGAGATCCATAACGGAATGCTGATTAAGATACCCCAAACCAGCCCAGTGGCAATATTGCCTTCTGCAGGACGCACCACATTTTCCTGTTTCAATGGAATGCTCAATTCTTCTTGTTCCATGCGATCCCCTCCTAAAATATCTTATCGTCACAGTAGAGGAAAAAATGTAGACCGCTCGACCCAAAAAATTAAAATTTTGAATTTTGGTAGATATAAAGGCTCAGCGGCCAAAACGTTGTAAGTGCTTACATATTAGATATTAACCAAATTTTGAATAATTAAAAACTTAAATTTACGGAAGTCATACAGTATATGCAGATTCTTAGTCCAATATTACTACTTTTTCCGGATTTCGTAAATATTCAAACATCGTCCGAATCTGTGCCTCTGTATTCCGCTCTGCTGAAAGCTCAGGCAGCATATCTTCTGCAAAAAACGAAACTTCGCTAGTCTCTACCCCTTCCATTGCCTCTCCGCCCACGATGCGGCATAAAATAAAGAACTTGTACACGTGATAAGGCTCCGGAGGATGGTTATGAAATTTCTTATCTAATACAGCCAGTAAGCGAATTGCTTCTGCCTCAAAACCCGATTCCTCTTTGATTTCTTTCACAACAACCTCACTCGGGGACAGTCCAATGTCTCCCCAGCCACCAGGAAGCGCCCAATTCCCGTCCAACTTCTCGCGAACAAGTAGAATTTTATCCTCCCGGAATACAACACCACGGACATCAACTTTTGGGGTAGCATAACCCCCTTCACCCGCAAAGGAGAGTCTAATTCTCTCCTTGCTTTCAAAGGTATAATTAGCGAGGATATCTACACTGAGCTCCCGCAAAGCTTGATACCGTTCTATATCATAAACATCCTTAGCATAAGTTAATCCAGTCTGTGCGATGGCCTGAATTTCTTTGGCCCACGTTAACCATTTCTGCTCCATTGCTGCACCCCTTTTTCGGTACCTGATTAGGATTACTGGCAAAGCATTAAATGACGCGAGAAGGCTCCTTTTTTAGCTTCACAACGGTCTATGATTGTAAATCCAGCTTCAGTGATCATCTCATCCATCGGTTCAATCGCAACGATAACCACCCGATCTGCAATCCGGCGCGCATTCACTAGAATCGCGAACTGCTCCTCAGGTGTAATACTAGAATATAGATTATATGGCATATCTACAATGGCTACATCGTAATGATCAGTGATATCCGCAATATCCCCAAGCGTTACCTCACTGGTGAATCCAAAATGGGCAATATTTGTTCTCGCACCGGTAGCAATCATAGGGTTAATATCACGTCCAACCATATCGATTCCCATTGACAAGGCTTCTACCATTACAGTTCCAATACCGCAGCAAGGATCTATAGCACGTATACCTTCAGGATTCGGAATAGCCATATTAACCGCGGCACGGGCTACACGTGTACTAAGCGCGATAGAATAGCTGCGTGGCTTCTTCATTTGGCGGAACCAAGTTGCCTTGTTTTTATGATAAGATCCGAAGTACCAGCGTCCACCCAACGTAACAATGCCGTATACCAGCTCCGGATGGTTAACATCCGCTTCTCCTTCAATCCGCAACCCAATTTCCCGCTCGATCACTCTGCGCTCATCATACTCTATTTTGTCTGCAGGGCCCAGATCGTTGGTCTTCACAAAAATAACCTTAAACGTCTTGCCGCCAAGCTCCACCTGCTCCGTTTGATCATAAATCTCAGGCAGACTATCCCCTTCATACATTACATCAATCCGCTCTTTAATGAAGGGACTGCGGCTGACATCCACCTCAACCTCACTCTTAAAAAGAGCAGTCGGCACCTGCTCGCCAAAAAGACATCGCAGCTCCATCTGACACAGCGATAACTCGTCCTCTGAACAGGTGTAAGTATAAATAAATGTGTTGGTTTCACTTTCCTTATGCAATATAATCCATCCTCTATCCCAGTGAATTGTTCTGCTGTCTTGTTACTCCTGTGTGTCGTGCTGGTGGTCATAATCTATACGCGCTTTGGCGATCTTCCCATTGTTTTTGTTGACCCAGTCCACAAGCGAGGTTAAAGGTCCTAACAATGATTCTCCTATGCTCGTCAGACCGTATTTCACAGTCAATGGGACTGTAGGCGTCGCTTTACGCCAAACTAATCCATCCCGTTCCAAATGGCGCAGGGTCTGGGTCAGCATCCGTTGTGATATCCCTCCAGAGCGCCTTTGCAACTCTTTGAACCGCAAAGCTTCAGCACCTAAATTGACTATGATCAGTACACTCCATTTGTCTCCGACCCTGTCCAGAATCTGGCGGGTAATGGAGCAATCCTCCAGCATCGGCATGAACCGGGTGGGTTCTTCCTTTGAATGTTCCAACTGTGGTTACCTCCATGTAACTTAAGCATGTAATAGTGCCTTCTTGTCCCTCAAGCCTATTCAGCTTATCATGGTTACTGTTAGTAATCAACAACCGGAAAGGAACTAATAAATCATGAAAAAGACCATTGCCATCATGGGTGCTGGACCCGGCCTAGGACTCTCAATCGCCAAAAAATTCGGAGCCAACGAATTTCAAGTGGCATTAATCTCTCGAAATGAAGAGAAGCTGAACACCCTTGTTCAGGAACTGCAAGCACTGAATATTGAGGCTGCTGCTTTTCCTGCCGACGTATACAATAAAGAACAAGTAGCCACAGCCTTCGATAATATCAAGAAAAAATACGGCTTTATCGATGTGCTCGAATTCAGCCCGACAAGTGGAAATCACCCTCCTACTCCTGCTTCACAAGTAACAGAAGAAAATGCACAGGATGCCTTTCAGGCACTGGTTGTAGCCGCTATCCGCAGCGTAGCACAGGTATTGCCTGAGATGCTGGAGAAACGCAGCGGCGCACTGCTGTTCACAACCGGATTGTCCTCCGTCTATCCCATGCAGATGATGGGTAATGTAGGCATTGCGCTTAGCGGATTAAGAAACTACGCACTTAACCTGCATGCAGATTTGGCTCCACAAGGAATCTATGTAGGTCATTTAGCACTTGGTGTATTCATTAAACCCGGCACAGCTACAGATCCAGGAATCATCGCTGATGTTTGGTATGAAATGTATATGGACAAAAGCAAAGCTGAGGATACTTTTCCCCAAGGTGTGACACCGGCTACAATCATCTGGTGAGAGGTTTGCCCCATCGCTTTTGATCCATAGTGAGTTCTCCAGTATAATGGTTCCTATAGAATGCTAAACAAGACGGTCACGCATGGCCAATAAGCTTATGCCCAGGCGCTTACAAAGCCGGTTTTGCGCAGCAAAACTTAAGGAGGTACATACTCACTATGTCATACGAAACGTATTTTTCAACCCACCGGGATGAACATCTCGAAGAACTAAAACAATGGCTCAGAATTCCAAGTATTTCTGCCTTATCTGAACATAAGGACGATGTACTGAAGGCAGCCCATTGGCTGACAGACACCCTGAAAAAAGCCGGACTTGAGAACATTGAGTTGCATCCGACAGCGGGACATCCCGTTATATATGCCGATTATCTTCATGCTCCAGGCAAACCAACCATTCTCGTGTATGGTCACTACGATGTACAACCAGTAGATCCATTAAACCTATGGACCACACCTCCATTTGAACCAGAGATTCGTGATGGCAAGCTTTATGCACGCGGAGCAACAGATGACAAAGGACAAGTATTCGTTCACCTCAAAGCCATTGAGGCGATCCTGAAACAAGAAGGTACTCTTCCTGTGAATCTCAAGCTTTGCATCGAAGGTGAAGAAGAAATCGGCAGTGTGAATCTGCCTCCGTTCCTTGAAGCCAATAAAGAAAAGCTCGCTGCGGATGCGGTGTTAGTCTCCGATACATCCCTATTGGAACGCGGTCGTCCTGCCATCTGCACTGGGCTACGTGGTCTAGCTTCCCTTGAAGTTGACGTAACTACTGCTTTGACAGACCTGCACTCCGGTTCTTACGGCGGTGGCGTTCCGAATGCACTGCATGCCCTAGTATCTTTGCTAAGCTCACTTCATGACGACAAAGGACGTGTATCTGTAGACGGATTCTATGAGGGCGTTCCTGAGCTTTCCCCAATGCTGCGGGAAGAATTCGTGAAGCAAGGTGTGAATGAAGATAAAATCCGCGAAGGTCTTGGATTGGAATCGTTATACGGCGAAGAAGGTTATTCCTTTGTAGAACGGATTGGCGCTCGTCCTACGCTAGAGCTTAACGGCGTATACGGCGGTTTCCAAGGGGAAGGCAGTAAGACGGTTATCCCTAAAGAAGCCCATGCGAAGATTACCTGCCGCTTAGTTGGCGATCAGGATCCACAGCATATCCTCGATGCCGTTGAAGCACATCTGAAAGCTAATATTCAGACCGGAGCGAAAGTGCATGTTAAGCAAATGGAGAAGGCACGTGCCTTTAACATCGATCCGTCGAATCCTATTCTGCAAACTGCAGCAGACGCATATGGCAAAGTATATGGAACCCGTGCCCTCTTCACCAAAGACGGCGGCTCCATTCCGATCATGGAGAGCTTCTCCCGTGTGCTGGAAGCACCCGTCGTTCTGATGGGCTTTGGTCTCGATGATGAGAACCTGCATGCACCGGATGAGCATTTCAACCTGGAGAACTTCGACAAGGGATTACTCACCATCGTTGAGTTCCTAAAGACTGTATAAGATACCTACAAACAATTAAAGCCAGGATCCCTAAATTGGGAGCCTGGCTTTTTAGTATGCGGCCAAACAAAAAAACATCATTACTTAGTCCATTTATAAAACCACCATACCATTGCTATCACCAATATTATTAAAAGAAAAATCAAGCTTTTAACTGAGCTACTTATTATTAAAGGTCTTAAATAAGCGATCATTATCTGTCCCCCATATAGAATGAATATAAAAGAGATATAATCACCATATCACTTAAAACAAAATATTGAAATAGCAGAGAAAATCTGTGAGTAATCACCATTATTAGCCTTCATGTAATATAGGTTTGTTAGCCAACTGTTCATGTTCGGGTTCAATGTGAATTAACACCTGAGCACGTTCAAATATGCCTTGAATGGCTTGTTCAATTTCGTCGCATAATTGATGCGCAGTAGCAACACTCATTTTAGAAGGAATCACAAGGTGAAAGTCGACATATTCTTCTGGACCAGATCGTCGGGTACGAAAATCATGAAATTCAATATATCGCCCTTGAAATAACTTTATGACACGTAATATTTCATTTTCTTCTGCCTCAGTTAATCGTGCATCCAACAGCGGAGGAAATGACTCCTTTAGAAGTTTATAGGCTTCACCCATAATGTACAGAGCCAACACAATCCCAATGACAGGGTCGAGGATCGTCCATCCAGTGAGGGTGACCAATAATAAACTGAATGCAACCCCCAAAGAGGTGAAAACATCCGTAAGCAAATGCAGAGCATTCGATTTCATAGCCACAGAGTGAAGTTCGTCTGCCTTCTTTTTAACCTTGCGCGAAACCATATAATTAATCCCCGCTCCGACCACCATCACAATAATGCCCAAAAAGGGAAGTTCGATTGCGGTTGGATTCATTATTTTATGAACACACTCATTTATAATCCAGAATCCAGCTACAAAAATAAGCAACGTTTCAATCGTCCCTGAGATATTCTCCACTTTGCCATGACCATAAGGATGAGCTTTATCCGCAGAGCGACTCGACCATCGGACCGAGAAAAAAGCAATCAACGAAGCAACTAAATCTAAGGAGGAGTGGATCGCTTCCGAGATAATTGCTACTGAACCTGTAAGTACTCCGACCATAAGCTTTAAAGAAACGATAAATGTATTGCTAAGTACAGATAGGAACGCAATCTTTGCACCATTCAAAAGTTTCACAACCTTTTCTTAAAAGTACGCTATATTAAAGTTTTTCCATTAGGCAAATAGTATAAACAACAAAATCCCACCAACCATTAATAGGCTGATGGGATATAAAAAAATCCTTGCATCGCAAGGATTTGGAAGTTTGAATTATGGAGCGGGTGATGGGAATCGAACCCACGCTATCAGCTTGGAAGGCTGAAGTTCTACCATTGAACTACACCCGCACTAGAAAGTGAATACAAGAGATATTGTATCATCCCTACAAGTAAAAATCAACATTTTTTTAGTTTACAGGGAAGCGCCGAGGGGTGCCTTTTTTAAAAATATCGCCTCAAACTCTGCTGGCTGAATAGGTTTGCTGAACAGAAATCCTTGAGCTTCATGACAATGCTGCTCACGCAGAAACTGCAGCTGCTCCTTGTTCTCAACACCCTCAGCTGTAACCTTCAGCTTCAAATGATGCGCCATAGAAGTGATTGTAGAGACTATAGCAGCATTGTTGCTGTCCTCCATAACCTCTGATACGAACGACCTGTCGATTTTCAATCTGTCGATCGGCATGTTCTTTAGATAATGCAGGGAGCTGTAGCCTGTACCAAAATCATCAATACTGATGAAGACACCAAGCTCTTTCAGACGTTTCAGCTGATCAAAGGCTGTTTCTTTGTCCAAGGTCATACTCTCAGTAATCTCAAGGTCGACATAACACGGATCTAATCCAATGTCGGTTAAGATGGTATGAATCCTCCCTGCTAGATTAGGCTGAAGGAATTGCCGCATAGATAGGTTGATGGAGACGCAAATCGGCACATAGCCGGCCAGCTGCCATTTTTTATTCTGCAGACAAGCTGTTTTGAGAACCCATTCCCCAATCGGAACAATGAGGCCACTCTCCTCAGCTAACGGGATAAATTCCGCAGGAGAGACCAGACCACGCTTCGGATGATTCCAGCGGAGCAGGGCTTCCATTCCTACGATCTCTTCCGTCTCCAGCAAAACCTTTGGCTGATACACCAGAAAGAATTCATTGCGTTCAAGCGCTCTGCGGAGGTCATTTTCCAGCTTTAGACGTTCCTTTGCTTTCATCTGCATAGCTGGGATATACCGGCGAATCTCCACTCCCTGTTCCTTGGCATTATGTACAGCCGTATCAGCATTCTGAATTAGATGTTCCGCAGTTTCACCGTCACCGGGATAAATACTTAAACCCATACTAAGCGATATATGGTACTCCCCCGACTCTAAAGCAATAGGTATCTCAAATAATCGATGCAGCTCCGTAGCTCGAACTAAACATTCTCCAAGACTTGCTCTCTCCATCATAAGAAAAGCGAACTCATCCGCCCCCATACTATAAAGCTCTTCAGTAGATTTGGCCTCATTCACAAGCCGCTCAGACACCAGCTTCAATAAATGGTCTCCGGCAAAATGGCCCAGGGAGTCATTTATATTCTTGAAATGATTAATATTCATAATAGCTAACGCTGAGAATTTATCGCTCGTATTCTTTTCCCCAGCAATAATCATTTCTTCTACACGCTGCGTCAGTCGACGTCTATTGGGAAGTCCCGTTAAATCATCATGATAGGCTAAATAATTGATCCGCTCCTCAGCCAACTGCTTTTCGTAAAAGGGTTCTTCAATCGTCAGACGATATACTCCGGTAAGCAGCAAGTAGTAAGCAACTCCGCTACACACCATTCCAAAAAGATCATCTATATTGCCACTACTGAATGGACTCATAAAAAAGGCTTGGCCCAAAGAGAAAAAGATAAGTGCTCGAATAATAATAAGAAGTGAGGCTGACTTTTCACTTTTTTCAGGAAATACAATAACTGCAACACCTGCCAAGTAAACAAAAAGAACTGCTAAATCAGCAATCTGCTTCAAAGGATTCATCCAAGGCTTAGTTAAAAACTGTGGCAACGCCGAGTGGCTGATTATAAACAAAACAATGGAAAGCACAATCAGCATGAAGGCTATTCTAAACAATTTTCTTTTTTCAGAGACAGACACGGGCTTATCTTCCCTGCTAAAAATAAACAACATTCCTAAACCGCTGATTAGTCGTGAGAGGGTTCGCAGCCATAAAGATTCTTCAAAAGTTATGAATGATGAAATCAACGGGACGCCGACAAACCCCAGTGTATGCAAGAAATCAATAATACATATTCCACCAAAAAGAGCAGCGGCATATAATCTTCCTTTAGATAATCTGCTAGAGAAGAATAACCAGCCCTGTGCAAATATTGCAAATCCAAAAGCAACATTACAGCAGCCGACAATGAGATAGAGAGAAGAAATAATATCCCAATCGTCCAATCGGTTAAGCGATGTATGGAAAATTTGAATTAAAAGGAACAGCAAGGCGCCTACAGCAGCTGCTTGAATTGTCTTTTTCTCTTCTTGTCTCATAAGTCCCTCGCGTCTGAAAATAATATCTATTAATTAACATTCAAGTATAGTTATGTCCTATGTATAAATATCGGCGGGATAGGACTTTTAAGTTACATTTCTTTTATGAGCATTCAAATGGAAGGCGCGTTTATAAGTTATATATTCATAAATCTTGCATAAATATAAACCATTTTCTGCTAGCAGGCAACCAAAAAAGCACTTCCCCCTACGAAAGGGTTCAGTGCTTCTAAGAAACTCAAGTTTATTTGTCTCCAAAGGTTACTTCTGGTGTTGTTAGCTTATCAAAAAAATCAACGGATTTATCCTTGTCTGCAGAGGCACGAAGTGCCATTGCTGAACGTGGATGCTCATCAAGTGTACCTGTGATCATATAAGGAATGATATAGCCCCACTCCTCTTTCTCACGCAAAGGAATCATCAGGCGTTCAATAATATCAAGCACAGGGCGCAAGGAGTAACGTGTATTCTTCAAATGAGTTACTAACAGCTCTGTAGGGCAATTTCCTGCAGCTCGTCCCATTCCATAACAAGAAGCATCCAGTAACTCTACACCATTCTCAGCAGCAATCAACGTGTTGGAGAACGCCAACTGAAGATTATTGTGAGTATGTACGCCTAGACGTTTGTTTGGCAGATGTGTTTTGAACTTCTCAACCAGATAATTCATGTCATTGTGATCCAAGCTGCCGTATGAATCTACAATATATACCACATCAACAACGCTCTCACGGATCATTTCAAAAGCTTCCAACAATTCATTCTCCATAACATTAGACAAAGCCATAATGTTGATCGTTGTCTCATAGCCTAGATCATGGAAAGTTTGTACCAATTGGAGGGCTTTTTCTACATCTTTGCTGTAGCATGCCACACGAATCAAATCCAGCATACTTTCGCTGCGAGGCAAAATATCATTTTCATCCACGCGGCCGATATCAACCAAAGCAGATAGCTTGGTGTGACCTTTTTGCGGAATCACTTTACGCAGGAAATCATCGTCTAGAAAACGCCATGGTCCGGCACCCTCTGCTCCTTTGAGTAATTTTGGTGAATTTTTATAACCGATTTCCATATAATCAACACCAGCTTCATTCAAGCCGGCATATAAGTTTTGTACAAATTCCACACTAAAATCCCAGTTGTTCACTAGGCCCCCATCTCGGATGGTGCAGTCAACAATCTTACATTGATTAGTCTTCATAATTATCTCCCTTCAACTATTGCAATCATTATAACATATAGCTTTACTATGCAATTTATATCGTATAATCATACTTTAATGAAGAATAAAATGTAAAGGAATTTCATCTTCATCTCTTTAATACTATTACCACATCGTGTCAGCGACAATAATCACAGTAAATAAGCCCTAAAAATGCTACATTACAAGAAAATCATTGAGATTGATTATCAGTCTCTTTTGGAGGGATAAAAATGGCTTCTACCTCTTGCTCATTACTGCGACTACAACCGGGATCGACCGGATATATTTATAAAATAGAAGGAATCAACCCCATCCTGCGTCGTCGTCTGGCTGATCTTGGAGTGTCCGAGGGTGTGAGCATTCGCCTGAAAGGGAAAGGACCTTTTTTAGGACCTATTACCTTAGAATGCAATGGCCAACTGTTCGCCATCCGCCGGAAGGAAGCTTCATTGATTGAGGTGAACGTGTCTTGAGTTCAATAGCACTTGTAGGTAACCCAAATACAGGTAAAACCTCTCTCTTCAATACGTTAACCTCCTCATACGAATATGTTGGTAACTGGTCAGGGGTAACGGTAGAAAAGAAGATTGGCAGCCTGAAGAACGGCGCTGGCAAGCTCATTGATTTGCCGGGCATCTATTCCTTGCACCCACTCTCACGTGATGAGGGAGTTGCTGCCCAGTATTTAATAGAAGAATCTCCTGAAGCCTTAATTAATATCGTGGATGCTTCACAGCTGGAACGAAATCTGCTGCTCACGCTTCAATTACTTGAGTATGGCAAACCTACCTTACTCGGACTGAATATGATTGACGTCGCCAATGCACGTGGAATTCGCATCAATCATGAAGTCTTACAATCACGACTGGGTATAACTGTCCTCCCGCTTGTTGCAAGAACGGGAAAAGGCTGCGCACAAGTCCTCAGTATTTTAGAGAAATCCTCTGCGATTCCCGCTGTAAAGTTCAAGTTGAACTACGGTGAGATTGTAGAGCATGCGATATCTTCTATAGAGAAGGAATTACTTCCTATCAAGGACTTACCCAATCACCGCTGGATTGCTCTACAGCTTATGGAGCAGAATCCGGTTATTCTTCATTTTCTAAAGACACGTATGGACACCACCCGCCTGCTAAACATCTGTGAATCCTGTCAGAGTGAGCTACAGATCAAAAAGCTGGCCCTGACGCTCCCCCAATGGATTCGCTCACAGCGGATGGATTATATCCACTCCATTTGTGAGGTAGTACTTGATACTACAACACAGAAGCCTCATAACTTAACAGAAAGATTAGATTCCATATTGACGCATCGTTTTCTAGGACTGCCCTTATTTATCTTCTTTATGTACGCTCTCTTTAAGACCACATTTGACTGGGTCGGCGGACCTCTATCAGATCTCCTTGATGGCCTGATCTCCGGACCGATTAGTGATGGGGCCAATTCCCTGCTTCAGACGCTTGGAGCATCCAGCTTCACGCATGCCCTGATCGTCGATGGATTAATTAGCGGTGTAGGGGGCGTCCTCGTCTTTGTCCCGCAAATCTTCATTCTCTTCCTGATCATTTCCTTCTTGGAGGATTCAGGATACATGGCTCGGGTTTGCTTATTAATGGACAGCACGATGGAACGTATGGGACTAAACGGAAAAGCATTTATTCCATTCATCATTGGCTTCGGCTGCAATGTACCTGCCATAATGGCGGCGCGCAGCATCGAACAGCCCAAAGACCGAATGCTGACCACCTTGCTAATGCCGCTGATGTCCTGTTCTGCGAGACTGCCTGTTTACGCTTTATTCGCAGCAGTATTTTTCCCGGCGCAAGAGGCCGTAGCAGTTCTGTCCATGTATGTGATGGGTATTGTGTTTGCGCTGATTCTTTGTAAGGTATTCTCTAAATATTTATTCAAAAATGAATCCTCAGTTTTCATGATCGAGCTTCCACCTTATCGTATGCCGCAGATCAAGACCTTATCGCGCAGTACTTGGGAAAAGGGCAAGGGTTTCCTGCGAAAAGCTGGAACTATTATTCTTGCAGGCTCAGCAATTATTTGGTTTATGTCTTATGCCGGTCCTGGCGGGTTTGATGTAGACATGGATCACAGCTTCCTGGCTAAGTTTGGAGGTATGATTGCCCCGCTACTGGCACCGCTTGGTTTCGGAACATGGCAGGCTGGCTCTACATTGGTTCCGGGATTTTTGGCAAAAGAGGTAGTAGTCTCTACCATGAATATCATCTATCACGCACCAGATGCTGCTGGTTTAGAAAATCAAATTTCTCAAGTCTTCACACCATTGAGTTCGATCAGCTTTATGGCCTTTATCCTGCTATATATTCCTTGTTTGGCTACTGTAGGGGTAATCAAAAAAGAAACAGCGTCTTGGAAATGGACCTTCTTCTCCATGGGCTATTCTCTCGTTCTGGCGTATATCGTATCTTTAATTATTTTTCAAGGCGGACGGTTATTAGGATGGTCGTAGACTTGTAAATTATAAGATTCTCATGATGAAAGTGGGGTACCATTATGATAAATGTTGTGATTGTCGCCTTAATTTTCGGTTATTCTGGCTGGACCATCTATCGACATGTGCAAAAGGGAAAGCAAGGCGCTTGTGCAGGCTGTGATAAAGGAAAAAGCTGCTCGGCAGCATCGATGGATTCCCCGCTTTCTTGTTGTTCTACACCGGTTAACAACAAGAAGTAGGCTTGTAAAATGGGCAATAAATAGAGATTTATCGTTTAGCCTCCTTAACTAACGGGTATGTTTGTTATAAGCAACTACAGACAATACCAAGGAGGTAATTCCTATGAATACCAAAAAGACATTATTTACAACGGTCGCATTGGGAGCAGTATATTTACTGAAGAATAAGGGAACTCGCGATAAAATTATGAACGGCATTCAATCCTACACTTCCCAATCGAAGGCCAAAAAATCCAGTGGTACTGTTTAAGCTTCTGCTCTTGGATTTCAATAAAGGGGTGTTCCCTAAACCAGACTCTGGTTTAGGGCACACCCCTTGTTGTTTAGAACGGACAGCTCTCCGGATGTTTAGATCTCGCTTTCACTCAGCAGCCACTGAATGATAGAACGAACCATGACACCTGTTGCTCCCTTAGGATTAACTCCACGTTCTTTAGATACATATGCAGTGCCAGCAATGTCTAGATGAATCCATGGCAAGCCCTCAGCAAACTCACCTACAAATAATCCGCCTGTAGTAGCTCCACCATATCTTCCAGCAGTGTTACGGATATCGGCAACCTCGCTCTTTAGCATCTCACGAAATTCCGGGTATGCCGGAAGCTGCCAGACCTTTTCCCCTGAATAGCTTGAAGCGGCCAGAAATCGCTCCAGAAAGGCTTCATCATTAGTCACAGCACCTGTTGCTATATCTCCCAAAGTGGACAACACAGCGCCTGTCAGCGTAGCTACATCTATAATACGTTTCGCTCCCCATTCCCGAGCATAAGTCAGCGCATCTCCCAGGACAATTCTGCCTTCAGCGTCGGTATTCAACACCTCTATCGTTCGTCCGCTCATGGAGGTAATAACATCTCCAGGCTTAAAAGCATTGGCAGATGGCATATTCTCTGCAGATGGAATAACCATAACGACATTAATTCGTGGACGTAAGCGGCCAAGCGCCTCCATTACTCCGAGTACTGCCGCTGCCCCTCCCATATCACTAATCAGCTCTTCCATACCTGGTGCCCTTTTTAAGGAGATCCCGCCGGTGTCAAAGGTAACTCCCTTCCCTACAAGCCCCACTACGTTATCCCAATTCCCTGTCCCCTGATAACGGATGACGATCATTCGTGGAGGGTTTACACTTCCTTTTCCAACTGCGAGCAATCCGCCCATTCCTTTTTGCTCAATTTCCCGTTCATCCAGCACCTCAGAAGGAAAGCCATATCGCTCTGCAACCTCTATAGCGGCCACAGCAAGGTCTGAGGGGGTCAATAGATTACCAGGCATGTTGGTCAAGCTCCGCGCCAAATTCGTGGCCTCACCAAAAGCTAGCCCCTTCTGAATGCCTTGAGTCCAATCCCGTCCGGTAGTACCCTCTAATTTCTCTTTTATAGTGAAAACAACTGCTGTTGGGCCTGTATAAAAAGACTGCACCTGCTTATAGGTAGTCCGACGATAGGAACCAAGCAATAGTCCCTCCGTCAGCGCATAAGCAATAGAAGTCACATCCTTCTCTACGGTAAGCTCCTGTATTTTGTCCGGCACTTCAAATACCAGCTTGAGCGCCTTCAAACGAAGCGCTGCACGGGCTGTCTGAGCCCCCATTTGCCTTAGATCCTCAGTCGTGAGAAGTTGGTCCCCCCTGCCAACTAAAATAACAACAGGACAACCAGATGAATTCTCAGCAGGTAGTACATAAGTCTGATTAAGCTTGCCTTTAAATAGACCTGCCTTTCCCAATAGGCGAATTCTGTCATCCCAGCCCTCGGAAAAGCCTCCATTTTCGACCTCAGACTCAGAAGTAATAAGGATAAGGGCATCACCCTGCACATTGTTGGCAACACCACTGTTGTATTCTATATTCATTGCGATTACCTCCATTTGTTTCCCAAAACCAACACCCATTGTAACATAAGCAAAGGCTGATCTCCGCATCTGTATTATCCGCAGGGATCAGCCTCTTATTACTTATTCTAATGGATTAGTGGCAAAGAGATCACAAAATGAGTACCCTCGTTAACTCTGCTGCTAACAGAAATGCATCCGCCATGATTTTTGATGATGCGGTCACTTACGGAAAGACCCAATCCTGTACCATTCTCTTTGGTAGTAAAGAAAGGATTAAATAACCTGTCCAGTGTACGAATATCCATTCCTTTACCGTTGTCAGATATGAACATACGGACCTCAGAGCCTTCTCTGCGGGCACCAACCTCGATTTTCCCCATCGAATCATCTTCTCGATCCGCTACAGCCTCCATTGCATTTCTAATCATATTAAGCACGACTTGCTTCATCTGTTTGACATCTCCAGAAATCACCATGTCCTCTTGAAGAGGCTGAAGATTGATCTGGCAGCCTTTCATTAAAGCTTCGCTCTCTGTAAGGAGAACAACCTCCTTGAGCAATGCCGACACGGGTATCATCCCCACCTGCGGAACTGACGGCTTAGAGGAGGACAGAAATTCATGGATTATATCGTTCGCACGATCGATCTCGGCCAATATAATCTTGGCATATTCCTCTTTCCCCAGTTGGTGCAAGTATGGATGAAGCAGTTGAATAAATCCCCGGATCGCGGTCAAAGGATTCCGGATTTCATGGGCAATAGATGCGGATAATTTGCCTAGCATAGCCAAGCTATCGTTCTGGTAAGCCGTTTGTTCGATTAACTTATAATCCGAGATTTCCTTGACAGTGAACAAATAACATCCTTTCATTTGCTCTCCGCAGCATAAAGTAACCTTCCAGTAACGGCCATACTCGTCTAGAAACTCATAATTTGATTTTCCTTTGTATACCATCTCTCTGTAGCTCTGCATTACTTGTTTTTTCTTGGAACGGCTCAGTCGAACATTAGACAGTAGATGGGAAAATGTGCAGCCCACAAGAGAGTGACGGGTAAGCTCAAGCATCCCGTACATTTGCTTATTTACAAAACTTATAACTCCCTCTTCATCAAAAAGCATGATTCCGCTGTCAATATTCTCTAGAACATCCTCGTATGTAGTATCCACAGGTCCAGTTTGATAGGTTCTTCCCGGTAATAGAAGACTTTCTTGATATTGGCTAATCACGATACGAAGTTCCCCCTTTTACTGCATTTGACGAAGACGCTTAAGCGACATCAAATTACTATGTATTTGAGTGTATGACGAAGCCGCCAGAACATTCGGTAATCGTTGCACTTTTTCCAACCGGTTCAATTATATTCCAATCATATCCAAGAGAACTAGACAACGCAATCGGAGAAACTGTCGAATGGTAAAAAAATTCATAAAATGATTCCAAAGACATATGAAACATCACATCAAATTATATTTATCGCTATTTATTCGCCTAAATGATTTAAAAAAATCTAAAAAGGATCACGAAAAACTAAAAAGGATTATAAAAAGCTAAAAAGCCCCCGCGATTGCGGAGGCTTACATGGAAAAATGGGGCATGCCCAAAAAATTAGTAATAAACTTATGCCTTTTGTTGCAGGCGTAGACGGCGCTGACTCATCACTGCTAACCTTTTTTTCAATTCCCGTTCCCACTTGGTATCCTCAATCTGTTTGGCTACAGCTAGCAGGTCAAGCGCCATATCGATTTGATTGCGTACAACGGCTAGAGGATCTTCACTCTCGACGTTAATGACGTTCTCGAATATTGCAGTTTCGTCTTCCATGACATAGTCCTGAAAGTCCACGTCGGTAACACCATCTCCATGTGCATATTCCGCTAAGATCTCATATTCATTCTCGACCTTGTAGTGAACCTCCACACGATGACATACCGGACAAAAAAGCAGGGGAACATTATGGACTTGCGTGCGATAATGTTTTAGGGTCCCCTTTGTTCCTACCATACTCGCTCCACAGCAAAAGCTCATATTTGTTCGCCCTCCTTAGAAATAACCCTTTGATTGTTTATTATTGTATTACATTACCCCAATGGAGATTCCTCCACTCGAGGACATAATATAACTTTTCGCGCCTATTTTCAAATCTATTTAGATATACAAGATCTTTTGGTGCAAAAAACCCCCTTACAGAAAATTTTCTGCAAGGAGGTAGAAATCAGAATATCAAAGATCACTATGATAACGTTCTAAAGTTTACAGATTCTTATCGCCCGGCTTCCAGTTCATTGGGCATAAGCCACCAGATTGCAAGGCTTGCAGAACACGAAGAGTTTCTTCCACGCTGCGGCCTACATCATTGTGGTTAACGACTTGATATTTCAATTCGCCTTCAGGATCGATTATGAACAAGCCACGCAATGCGATACCTTCTTCTTCAATCAGAATGCCATAGTCTTTAGAAACTTGTTTCGTAATATCAGCTGCAAGCGGGAAATTCAAACGACCCAGGCCGTTGGAATCCTTAGGGGTATTAATCCAAGCTTTGTGGCTGTGGATCGAATCGATGCTTGCGCCGAGAATCGCTGTATCAAGTGCTTCAAACTGTGCTGCTGCGTCACTGAGAGCTGTGATTTCGGTTGGACATACAAATGTGAAATCAAGCGGATAGAAGAAGAATACGAGCCATCTGCCACGATAATCAGACAAGCTTACTTTACCAAAATCCTTACCATCACCTGATACGGTTTCCATAGTAAAATCGGGAGCCGGTCTACCTACTAAACGTTCCGTCATTGCTAGAATCCTCCCTCTGATTATGTAAGAAAAAATACCATTTGTATCTCTCAATATACTGAAAAATGCTGAAATAGATAATATCTTGTCTACTTAACAAATGGTATCATCGCACAAAATCAAAGTCAAGATTAGATCAATTATTTATTTATAATTATTACAAATAGAAGATTAGGCTTTGCGGATTGCTGCAACAATCAGGTCGCCCATTTCAGTTGTACTGATCGCTTTGCTCTTATCCACGGCGATATCACTTGTACGGTGTCCTGCATCCAATACTGCAGCAACTGCCGCTTCGATTGCAGCAGCAGCATCCTCATAGCCAAAGGTTAGGCGGAACATCAGGGCCAGCGACAAGATTGTTGCGATCGGGTTCGCAAGCCCTTGTCCGGCAATATCAGGAGCAGAGCCGTGAACGGGCTCGTAGAGACCATAGTTGCCGTCACCCATCGAAGCTGAAGCAAGCATACCGATAGAACCTGTCAGCATAGCAGCCTCGTCGCTCAGGATATCACCAAACATGTTCTCGGTAACGATAACGTCAAAGCTAGATGGACGGCGCAGCAGCTGCATTGCGCAGTTATCAACCAGTACATGCTCTACCTCTACCTCTGGATATTCTGGAGCAATCTTATTCACAACCTCACGCCACAAACGTGAAGTTTCAAGTACATTCGCTTTATCAACACTCGCCAGTTTATTACGGCGCTTGCCGGCAATTTCAAAAGCTTGGCGGACAATTCGTTCTACTTCCATTACGTTATATACACAGGTGTCCACAGCTTCTTCACCATGTTCTCCTTGACGGCGCAATTTATCTCCGAAATAAATCCCGCCAGTCAGTTCGCGAACTACCATAAGATCTGTGCCTTCCAGGACTTCAGGCTTCAAAGTCGAAGCATCCTTAAGACAGTCAAATACGACAGCTGGACGCAGGTTGGAGAACAACCCCAGTGCTTTGCGAATTCCAAGCAGTCCGGTTTCGGGACGAAGCTCCTTTGGATTATTATCCCATTTCGGTCCACCAACTGCACCCAATAACACAGCATCTGCGCTACGACAGATTTCAAGGGTATCTTCCGGCAGCGGAGTGCCCTTCTCGTCTATAGCAATACCGCCAAATAATGCATGCTCTGTTTCAAAAGCATAACCGAATACTTCTTCTGTTACTTTCAATACTTTTTCCGCTTCTGCTACAACTTCTGGTCCAATACCGTCCCCTGCGATTACGGCGATTTTTTTAACTTCACTCATCTCAGTCACTCCTCAAGTTTTCTGCTCTAACAGACATAGTTCTTCTTTATATTGTTGTATCATACCCAGTCGTAAAGGACAAAGATATAGATTCTATTGAGCTGATAGGTATAGCCTATAAATAGAGAGGATCAGACCACTACAGTCAATGCTGAGCATATTTGCTCTTAGTTCTGAAGATGTTTACAATTAATATGAAGTCATCTATCAAAGGAGTGAATGCGAAGTGCAATATGCAAAGCTTGGCAAATCCGGCATGAAGGTCAGTCGCCTATGTCTAGGAACGATGAATTTTGGCCCGCAGACGGATGAAAAAGAAGCCTTCCGCATCATGGACGCTGCACTGGATGCAGGTGTTAATTTTTTTGATACCGCTAACATTTACGGCTGGGGCGAAAATTCTGGCCTGACTGAAACCATTATCGGACGCTGGTTTAAACAAGGCGGCGGGCGGCGGGAAAAGGTTGTACTAGCCACCAAAGTTTATGGAGCCATGAATGATAAGCTTGATGGTCCTAATGATGAAGAAGGATTATCCTCATATATCATTCGCCGCCATCTTGAAGGGTCCCTGCAGCGTCTTCAGACCGATCATATTGAATTGTACCAGATGCATCATATAGACCGCAGTACGTCCTGGGAAGAACTCTGGGGGGCTTTCGAGCTGGCTGTGAGTCAAGGCAAGATTGGTTATGTCGGTTCCAGTAACTTTGCAGGCTGGGATATCGCCATAGCTCAACAAGAAGCAAAGGCTCGTGGTTTTCTTGGACTAGTCTCAGAGCAGCATAAATACAGCCTGGCCTGTCGGCTTCCTGAACTTGAAGTTTTGCCAGCCGCTCGCCATCTGGGGCTAGGTATTATTCCTTGGAGCCCACTCGATGGAGGTCTGCTCGGAAGAAATGCACTCAAAAAAATAGAGGGCAGCCGGAGTGGCGGAAATGCAGATCGTGTAGAGCAGCACAAGAGCCAGCTTGAAGCCTTTTCCAGCTTATGTATAGAGCTAGGAGAACCACAGGATAATGTCGCTCTTGCTTGGCTACTGGCTAATCCTGCTGTAACTGCTCCTATTATTGGCCCCCGCACACTGGAGCAATTCGAGAGTGCGTTGCGCAGTCTTGAGATTACGCTAGATGAAGCTGTGCTTAAACGGCTAGATGAAATATTCCCTGGACCCGGCGGTGAAGCCCCTAAAGCGTATGCTTGGTAGGTAAGTTCTATCACAAAGGAGCTGAGGCCTCAGCAGAATCCATTCGCTGAAGCCTCAGCTCCCTTTTACTCCTGCTTATTCAGCTGTGTCCACGGTCACACTTCCATTACTCGTGCTTAAATCCACAGTATAAGTGGCTTTACCAAGCACAGCGGTACCATAGCTATCTCCGTCCCGATCCCAGGGCACATTCCCTTTCAGCGAGCCATTGCTTGTATCTGCAATAATCTTCGCATCCGACACGGCCGGCAAGCCCACTATAATCTTTCCGTTACTGGATGTACATTTCCAGTTTCCGGTCACAGCTGAATTTATAGTAATTTTGCCGTTGCTGCTCTTGGCTGACAATGCCCCATCAATGTTATCCAATACTATGGCTCCATTAGAACTCACAAGTTCAACTTCACCTTGGATATTCTGTACGGATAGTGACCCATTGCTGGTATGTGCATCCACTTCGCCGACAATATCATGAATATTTAATGCACCATTACTTGTCTCAACCTCTATACCTGACTTAAGATTCCAGGCTTCTATAGAGCCATCACTTGTCTCAACCTCAACAGCAAGGTTATTGGGTGCACTTACATTTAAATAAGGACTTTTGGTATTGAATCCAAACTGAATGTTAGAGAACCAATTATGATCGGTATCAAGCTCCATAATCAGTGTATCTCCTTCAGTACTAACTTTCCATTTCTTTTCTAGTGCACTTTCAGCATCACTTTGCGATTTTCCAGGCAGCAGTAAACTTCCCTCATAATCCAAAGAGCTTCCAGCTACACCCTCAACCTTTACTTTTCCACTTGGAAGTACAATTTTGAGCGTCGTAATATTCTCTTTCACTTCCACATTCCCACTAAGCGGAGTTAGATGTGTATTACCGATCAGATTGCTGAGTGAACCTCCGGCCATTACTGTCTGAGCACCACTTGCTCCGATCAGCACAATAATTAACAGGATGGCCCAGCCGCTTACACGGCTTTTGACATCGGATTTGATAAAAAGTCTAATCAACATCTCAAGTCCGAATAAGACCAACAACGCCGGCCATAAAAAACCAAGCACCTCATAGCTGATCATATCATACTGAGCCATCACGATAATGACACCAAGGGCAATGCAGCCCAAGGCTGCTGTGAAACTTCCTATTTTCCATCTCCCCATAGTTAAATCCCCGTTTCTTATGCTCTCGTATTGTTCCTTAACATCTTCAGTCCGTACGCAATCAGACCCACTGATAATAAGATCGTGCCGATGTTGATCTCAGTCAGCATATCCCAAAGGGTAGGGAAAGCTGTGATTACCAACATGAGGAATCCAGCAACAACACAGCCGATTCCCACCCAAGCTGGATTGATCTCTTCATGTGGATATCCAGGCATAGAGGACATACCCATGGTCCAAGGGGCTCCGAAGCTGTCTGGATGAAACATCATTCGTTCGTGTTCAGCAGCAGTTATTTTCATCCAAGCCGCCTTCTGCAGGGCATCAAACAACTGATAAAACCACAGCGCCGCCAGGGCAAACGGGAAGATCAAGGGCTCGGACGGAATAAACATTATACATAAGGACGCCCCGATCATAAACTGTAAACCCTGCTTTTTAAAGCCTAAGTACAAATGACCTACTCCAGGTATCATAGCCAGCATAAAAGTGAGCCAACGTCTCTTCTTAATCATAATACATCCTCCTAAAATTTGGGTAGCAAAACTTTAGCCAATTTAAACATCTATTAATGTTCAATTATTTTATTACTATCTCCCAAAGCCACCAAACCACTGGGTTACTGAATTCGACATATGGCCGTTTATTTCGGTAATACCATAGGCCAAATTCTCAAATACCCCAAACTGCAACAATAACAAACTGAGGCAAGCAGCCACTCCATAATGAATCCATGAGGTTTTTGGGGCAGAACGACGTCTTGCATTGGTCGCCTTAGTCGCTCGTGATCTGCGCCCTGTTTCGAGCTGCTCAATATGTGTCATAACATCTGCTGCGAGATCCGGGAAGTCCATCTGCGCCTGCAACTGTTCTCTGTCAGCATCCATTTCCGACCACAGCTCCGACATTGCTTTGGCTTCCTCCAGCCACTCTGCGCAATCAGGACATGACTCTATGTGCAATCGGATACTCAGCTCCATCTCTGGAGACAGTAGGCCGTCTATATAATGTGGCATCCATTCCTTCACTATTGCACAATTCATCGCCATTCCTCCCTTTGTTTACGCATCATCTGTCTGGCTCGATAAAGCTGCGATTCGATTGTTTTCACGGAAACTCCCTTTTGCTCTGCTATCTCTTGATAGGAATTTCGCTGAAAATAGTACAGCTGGACGACCGACCGGTACGGTTCCGCCAGACTGTTCACATTCTCTCCTAATTCAGCTGATGTTTCCTGCTCAAGTACCTCATGCTCCGGAGTTTGAGACGTTACCCAATCATTTTCTGTGTAATCAGCTGCACTTCGGTACTTCCACTCCCTATCGTTGGCCCGTTTCCAGTCCAGACAGGTTCGATAGGCAATCCGATACAGCCAAGTCGAGAAGGAGGATTGTCCTCTGAAGGAGGGGAGCGCTTTATATGCTTTTATAAAAACCTCCTGGGCCATATCTTTGGCCGATTCGGCTTCTCCTGTGATTTTGACACATACTCTGTATACCATGCCTTGGTAACGTGTCACCAAATGCCCAAAGGCTTGATGTTGACCGTTCAGCACAGCAGCAATCCATTCTGCCTCTTCCAGCTTTCTCCCCTCCTTCACCTTCATAACGTTAGACGCCAGCCAATCCTTCTCCCCTGCAACCTATACATAAATTTTTTAGAATTTTTTGAAATAGACTGAAGAGAGGAATATATAGTTTGTTGTCGAATAATGTTTAACTACTATGACTAAAAGAAAACTCTTCTTAATTATCGCATTGTTTCTTATTATACTCACTGGATTCCGTATCCTATGGGTAAAGATTTCTCCGCACACCACACAACCACCACTGATCAATGGTGTGTTGGATTTACGGGATAAACAATTGAATCAGGACAAGCTCCTTATTTTAAGTGGACAGTGGGAGTTCTATCCGGGTATGCTGCTTCCTTCATTCAACGAACAATCTGTAACTGCTGCTCCTGCAAAATATATACAAGTCCCGGGGAACTGGAAAGATGCCCTTAGCGGTAGCGATAGCGATAAATCTGCTTATGGCTACGGCTCCTATCGGCTACGTGTGCTTACAGATAATAATAAGAAGCAATCCTATAGTCTTCTCATTTCCGGAGCTCGCTCTTCTTCAGAAGTGTATGTCAATGGTGAACGACTGGGCAGCTCTGGTGCTCCTGCTGAGAATAAAGAGCACTATATTCCATACATACTGCCTTATTCAGTATCCTTTACAACCGATAAAAGTGAACTTGAAATTGTAATCCATGTAGCCAACTACTCCTTTTCCCAAACGGGAGGAATTTCTAAAACAATTGTATTTGGCAGCGAAAAAGCTTTAGCACGGGAAAGACTGCTCTCTATTAGCCTACAGTTGCTATTATGTGTTGTTCTACTGCTGCACGCTGTATATGCTGTTATTTTATATATAATTGGACTGCGGCAAAAGATGTTGATCTATTTTTTTCTGCTGGTAATATCCGCTATAACTACCGTACTCATAGATGATGACAGGCTTTTATTGCACGTATTTCCCTTGAACTATCAATGGAATTTCAAACTATTTTTTATCTCTTATATTGCTGTATTTATTTTTATCCTGCAGACAAGCAAACATCTTTTGTTCGCGGATTTAAAAATAAAAAGTATTCGTATCCTAACCATCCTGTCCGTAGTAGACATCCTGTTCATATTATTTGGACCCGTTGTTCACTATTATGAATTTCACACACTGATTTTCGGCATAAATTTATTAGTTTTAGCATTAGGTGTCGTAATTCTTTTTCTGAGATCTATTGTTAAAAATTACGAAGGCTCTATTTTCCTGTTGTTATCTATGTTTGCCATCGTTAACAGCACACTTTGGGGAATGTTCAAGAATTATAACTGGGTCAACGTTACCTATTATCCTTTTGATCTAATTATCGCCTTTTTGTGCTTTGCGACTTTTGGATTTAAGCGATATCACTGGAATACCAAGGAGACGGAAAAACTGGCGCACAGCCTGCAGAGAAGTGTTACGCAAAAGGATGTTTTTTTGGCTAACACCTCACATGAATTAAAAAATCCGCTGTACAGTATCATTAACATTGCCGAAACTGTCCTGGACAGCGAGCGTGACACTGTAACGCATCAAAATGCTGAGAATTTAAAACTGCTCATTACCGTTGGAAGACGTATGTCCCTTCTGGTAGACGATCTGCTGGATCAATCCCAGCTCCGTGAAAGCAATATACAATTGCAGCTCAGAGAACTTAAGATTCAATCCTTCGCAGTGGGTGTGCTTGATATGTTCAAATTCTTAACGGAAGGGAAATCTTTAACCCTAATCTCAGAAATACCAGATTCATTCCCTTCTATTGTGGCTGATGAAAAAAGACTCATTCAGATCTTGTTCAATCTGCTTCAAAATGCTGTCAAATATACGACTGTAGGCACGATAAGAATCCATGCAGATATTCATAAAAAATCGGCGCAGATTCATATTACGGATACTGGTCTTGGCATGAACGAGGAGACGTTGCTCAGAGCTTTCCAGCCCTATGAACAGGGCGACTCCAGCATGAACGAAGTTAGCGGTGGCATCGGGCTTGGATTAAGCACCAGCAAGCAGTTAGTTGAACTTCACGGCGGGAAAATAAGTGTAGTCTCTACACTTGGAGAAGGTACTACCTTTACATTCACAATGCCGTTATACGATTCAACCAGCCGGGTATTGAGTTCAGAACGGCCCTCTATGGCTGAATTCTCGGACACGCCATCTATGATCACTTTATCCAAATTAACCGCGCCGGGTATCGCATCATCAGCCCATGGAAGGAGACCCAAGCTTCTGGCTGTAGATGATGATCCGGTTAATCTAAAAATACTTACCAACGTACTTTCCATCAAGGACTATGAAATCGTTACGGTGACCAGCGGAAACGATGCTTTACTATTGCTGGATACCGTTCAGTGGGATTTAATTATTACAGATGTAATGATGCCACAAATGTCCGGGTATGAACTGGCGCATAGAATTCGTGAACGTTATACCATTGCTGAGCTTCCCATTTTGCTTCTGACGGCACGAAACCAACCAGAAGATATTTATGCCGGATTCATTTCAGGTGCAAATGACTATGTAATGAAGCCTATGAATGCAATAGAGCTGAAGGCCCGGGTACGCTCCTTAACAGATCTAAAGCAGTCCGTAAACGAACGGCTTCGTGTGGAAGCTGCCTATCTTCAGGCGCAAATACAGCCGCATTTCTTATTTAACACATTAAATTCAATATCCGCGCTGGCTTCTTTTGATATTAATAGAATGAGCCAACTTGTAGATGCCTTCAGCTCTTATTTGCGTTTAAGCTTCAATTTCCTGAATGCTGAGCCTATGATACCGATTGAACGAGAGCTTGAGCTTGTTCATGCCTACCTCTACATAGAGAAGGAGCGCTTTGAAGATAGGATGACCATTCATTGGGATTATGAGGAAAGCTTGCATTTTCAGCTGCCGCCTCTGACTATACAGCCACTGGTTGAAAATGCTGTCCGGCACGGTATTTTGAGTCGCTCCCAAGGAGGAACGGTGTCCATAACCCTCAAGGAACAAGCTGGCGATATTGAAATCACGATATCAGACAATGGCCAAGGTATGAAAAACGAACAACTCCAGCAGTTGCTCAGCAATCCGTCTAATGATGTAAGAGGAATCGGATTTTTAAATACACATAAACGGCTGTTGCGGGTCTACGGAAAAGGGCTGCAGATTAAAAGCGCCGAAGGGAAAGGAACTTCTGTGAGTTTTATTATTCCTTCTGACAAAAAAAATCCGCTTCGAAAACTTTCTGATTAACAGACAAACTATTGTGAACCGAAATATCAAGTAAGGATTCGGCGTATTTTTGGCTAAAATACTATATCTGAGTGGTGATTAATAATGATTCAGGCAATATTAGTTGACGATGAACGGCTTGCCCTTGTGAAATTAGAGTTTATGTTAAAAAAAATACCATCTTTACATATAGCCGCTTCCTATACGGACCCCTCGCAGGCCATTCAAGAGGCTCCGTCTTATCATCCTGACGTTATTTTTATTGATATTGAAATGCCTGAAATTAACGGTCTTCAAGCTGCGGAGATGCTCCAAGAGGCTTGTCCAAACGCAAATATTATCTTCGTTACCGCGTATAACCATTATGCTGTGGAAGCTTTTGAGATTAATGCACTCGATTATATTTTGAAGCCTGTGCGAAATGACCGACTACTGAAAGCTGTCCAGCGTTTAGAAGAAAGATTGTCACTTGCACCAAAAATCATAATTGCAACAGAAGAGGTAACCATTCGTTGTCTTCAATCGCTTCGTTTTGAACGAGGCGGACAATCTCTGAATAATCTGCGTTGGAGAACCTCTAAGGCCCAAGAGTTATTTGCCTTTTTGCTCCATAATCGCAACCGCTTCGTAAGTAAAGACATGCTGATTGAACTGCTGTGGCCTGACTTCAATCAGAAAAAGGCTTCTACCCATCTCTATACAACAATTTATCAAGTCCGGCAATGCTTAAAGCAGAATGAAGTCGACCTGCATATCAGCAACCTTAGCGGGGGAGAAGGCTATACCCTTGAAACCGGATCAATGTTGATCGATGTAGATAAGTGGGAACAGGGGATTCTGGCTCTGGAAACCATCAGTGAAGTTAATTGTGCGGAGCATCAAGTTTTATTCGAGCTTTATTCTGGAGATTACTTTGACGATTATGATTATTTATGGGCTGAAAGTGAGCGGCAACGCCTTCGTACCATTTGGCTGCACCATGCAATGGGCATAGCCCAATTTTATATAGAAAGCAACAGAATTGCCGAGGCCGTTACTGTCTATCAGCGAGTCGTGCAGCTGCAGCCTTATTTTGAACAAGGGCATTTAGGATTAATGAAGGTCTACGACAGTATTGGAGAACGTTCCGCTGTGGAAGAGCAGTACAAGCTGCTCAAGGATTTGTTCCAAAAGGAACTTAACCTTGGCCTTCCAGCCAGCGTTGAGCAATGGTACGAGCAATGGGAACAGCTTAACCATAGAGTGCGATGAGCTGAGTACCCTATCAAGACATAATAAAGACACCCGGATAAAACCGGGTGTCTTTATTATTACCTTCCTACCTAGTTATTACGTTTGAATCGTCTTGTTAAGACAAACCCTAGTAGTACCAGACTTCCACCTACCAAGTAGATCGGAAATGCGCTGTCTTCTCCCGTTTTCGGAAGCTGAGTCGGTTTATTGCTGTTATTTCCTGGCTTAGTGACTGTACCCTTTGGTACTTCCTCCACATCAATCTCTATGAGGATTTCTTCTTCATTTCCATTCTCATCTGTAACAATAATGGTGAACTTATCTTTACCAATATAGCCCGGATCAGGTGTGTAGACCCATTTGCCATCCTTAGTAATAATTACTTTACCATGTCCCGGCTCATCTCCCAGGCTTGGCACTCCCCCAAGTGGAATTTCACCTTCAATAGGAACATCTTCATTGGTAATCTCTTTCTGCACAGGTGGAGTTACCTGCGGAACAACAGGCGTACTAGTTGCCACAGGCTGGCTTGGAGTAGCTGTTGGCGTAACCGTTGGCGTTGCTGTCGACACTGGCGTTACCATCGGTGTTGGTGAAGGTGTTGCCACCACAACTGGTGTTGGTGTTGGCGTAGAAGTAACGACTACTTCCGGAGTCGGTGATGGTGTCCAGATAGGACCTGTCGGTTCCTCTGGTGCCGACGTTGGCGTTGCTGTTGGTGTCGATGTTGCTGTCGGTGTCGACGTTGGCGTTGCTGTCGGTGTCGACGTTGGCGTTGCTGTCGGTGTCGACGTTGGCGTTGCTGTTGGCGTCGACGTTGCTGTTGCTGTCGGTGTCGACGTTGGCGTTGCTGTTGGTGTCGATGTTGCTGTCGGCGTTGGTGTTGCTATCGGCGTCGGCGTTGGTGTTGCTGTTGGCGCTGGCGTTGGTGTTACCGTTGGTGCTGGCGTTACGGTCGGTATAGGCGTTGCTGTTGGTGTCGGAACTTTGTTTTTTACCTCAAGGCTTATCCCTGTCGTCGAAGAAATAGTCACTTCATGTGGTGTTTGATCAAGAACATAACCAGCAGGCGCTGTTTTCTCAATTAATACATATTTCCCACCTGTCAGTTTAGTAAATTCAAGTATCCCGTTTGTATCCGTAGTGCCTTCCTTAATCCAGATCTTATCGGCATCAACTACGCGATACAGATCAAAAACGGCCCCACTTAACACCTTACTCGTATTCCCGTCTTCTACTTTGGTAATCGTCAACGGTCCTCTTACGCCGCTTCCTGTACCGGAGCCGCTAGAGAGCTTAACGATAATTTCTTCGGTACTTACACCTGGAACTACCTTGATGTTTTTACCATCGAAACTAACCTGATTGGTTACTTTATCATTGTTTTGTGCTGTGATCAGGGAATCATATTTTAAAATATATGCTTCGGAAATATCCTTGAGGAAACTAAGCTTAAAGCTTTCTTTTCCGTCATTATCTGTAGTGATTTCCAGCTTATAATCTGTACCCCTCACCAATTCTTGGTTGGTGGATGTTACATCCCCATTGCTTGCAACTTTCGTTTTGTAGACATGGAATGTATTGGACAGCAGGATTTGATTGTCGCTTGGAATATCCGTAATTACCGCTTCTTTTACAAAAGATTGGTTACGGTTGATGTAAACCGTCCAATGTATTTTATTGCCATCCTGCGCACCTTCCTTGTTAACATATTCCCCGCCCTGAGGGATATTAACAGAAGCTTGCAGTTTAGCGGACTCTACTTTCGTACCGTCATATAACGTAGCTGTATTTTTAATTTCATTTGAATCAATTGCTTGATCCGCGAACGTTGTTTTGAAAGTGACGTAGAACGCATAATTAATCGTTTTATTAAATGTCACCTTCAGCTCACTGCCATCCAGCTCCACTTTATAATCAGCGGAATTCACACTAGCTTGCGGAGAAGGATTTCCATCCTTACCATACTCCCATTTATTTACTTTCACAGAATCCATATTTACAACTTGGCCAGCTGAAATGGTATCAACCAGTTGAGCTTGGCTTAACGTTTTCTGATTATAATTAGCCCCAATGTTCCAAGTGATCTCCTTAGTTACAGCATTGTAGGAACCACTCTTCTTCCCATTGTTTTTAACCTCATCTCTTGGATTAAAGGTTGCGGTCGCTTCTTTATGCTTAGACTCCTGCACCCCATTAACCGTTTCTTTCCAATCGAGTGCACCTGTATTAGTGAATTGAGTTTTACCCGGAGCCAGCCAATCATAGTTAAAGCTTGTTGTATAAGTAATTGTATAAGGCTCATTTATCGGCGCATTAAAAGTAATCACAAATCCATCGTTTACTGCAACCGGAGCATGCGCATTGTAAACAACACTATGGACGGTAGCAGTTCCACCATTAGTTGGTTGAACCTTTAATGTACCCGGGACAAGCTTTAATCCAGCATTGCCAAAAGTATCTGTCACCACTAAATTTTCCATAGTCTTGCTGTCATCGTTAATTTGGATAGTCCAATCGAGGGTCTTAGTCGCATAATTAACGTTGCTATAATTTTTATGGAGAATTTGCTGCTTGATATCACTGTAACCCGTTTCTGTTTTTCCATCATAAGTAATCTTGTTCGTAATCTGACCATCAACAAATACTCTGCCGTTTGCCTTTGTCTGATATTCAATACGGTAGGCAGAATTAATATCATTGTTAAATTTCAGATCAAAACCATTTAATCCCGTTGCAGTTGTTGGAGTTATTGTATATTCGCTTGAAGCGACTTCCGCGCTTTTAACCCCGTTGCCATTACTGTCGATCGTTACAGGATAAACTTTAACCGAGCTGAGAATTAGATCTTGGGTGTTAATAAATGTATCCTTCAAAATAGCATTTGCCGCTAGAATTGTTTTTTCATTGTAATTGAAATTAACAGCCCAGGAAATTACCTGATTCGCTGCATCGTATTTGGTGGACTCTTTCGATAGTGGTTTGCCACGTCCTACTGTAACTGTAGTGCTAGCCTTTTTAGAGAATCCGTTATCTCCTGTTAAGACTGCCTCATTAAAAAAGGTTTTCGCATCTACACCAGTACCAGTAATATCCGTAGAGAAGCCAATCCGGTAGGCCTTAGTAAGCGGGTTATCCGCAAATTTCAGCTTTAACTCTCCCAAAGTGGATCCTGTCACATCATACTTGCTGCTGTCCACTATACTGCCAAGACTCACAGTCCCATCGACCTTCACATCAAGCTCATAAACAGCAATAGATACCGTATTCAGTGATAATCCCGCAGGGAGTGTGTCTGTGACAACTGCATTTTTTACGCTTTCCAGTGCCTTATTCACATCAACCGTCCAAGCGATGCTTGTTGGGTTATAATACTGCGGCTTAGGCGAACCGTCTTTTTCTATAGTAGAGCTAACCTTCGGCTTAAAATTAAGCTCAATGGTCTGAGTACCGCCTTGTATCGGGAAAATCAGGGTTTGCTTCGTGGAGCCTGTAATCTTCTTGGAGCTCAAAAGCGACCTTACGGAGAAAGTCCCTCCCACTTTATCGTGGGTTTCGATATAAGCATTAAATGTAAATACAACGCGGTTAGTATTTTTGTCGACAGTATAAGTCCCTACAGGCTCATCGTCAAAAATAAGATCACCATTCAGATCGTTATAAAGTTCAAACTGTGTTGGAAGATCAAAGGTATAGGTGGACCCATCCTTATATCCATGCCCATCTGGAAGTGACCATGTATAGTTCAATTCCGAATAGGAATCAAGTTCATATACACTTTCTGTAACCGTATTTGTGTATTTATCATCGGTGTATACAGCAAGCGTAACACTAGTAATGAGGTCATCTCCAATTACAGTACCGTTGCCACTCGCATATGCCTGCGAATTGACTCCAAAGCCAAAGCTGTAAGCCCATTGCGTCACAAGCAAGAATACTACGAGCAATGCGCTAATTTTCTTTTTTGATAACATTATTAAAAATGCCTCCTTTGTCACTCCGTTTATCGTGCTTTCCTAAGCTTTATCCTTTGAATCCCGTACTCTACTCCCCCGCATTAACCTCCTTGACTCTTTCTCATGATATAAATTTGCAACCTAACAACTATTGTAAATAGTCCATCTATACATAATCTGAACAGCGTCCTATTACAGTCTTGGAGATCTTTTTATTGCAAAAAAAACAGGGATATGCGCAATAACTCGCATATCCCTGTCGTATTTACTACTTAGTGGAAAATAAAAATAACATTGTAGATCTTATAGACTAGCGTGATCACGTTTGGTGTAAGTCTTACGCTTCTCCAGAAGCTTGTTCAGCGCATCAATATAAGCGCGGGCACTTGCTTCTAGAATATCGGTGCTAAGTCCACGGCCTTGTGCAGCTACTTCTCCCTGCGAAAGCACCACATGAACCTCACCCTGCGCATCTTTACCACGGGAGACCGATTTAATCGAATAATCTCCAAGGGTAACTTCCTCATTCGTGGCTTTATCAATAGCATTGTAGATGGCATCTACTGAACCATTACCTTCGGCCTCAGCTACAATCGGCTGGTCTTCAGGACCTGCAATAATAACCTTGGCGGTTGGAACAGCTTCATTACCATAAGTAACGAACATCGTTTGCAGCTTAAAGACTTCTGGCGTATCAATTAATTTCTCTTCAATCAAAGCCAAAATGTCTTCATCTGATACTTCTTTTTTCTTATCTGCCAAATCCTTAAATCTAGAAAAAGCGGTGTTCAGCTCTTCTTCGGACAAATCATACCCTAGATCACTCAACTTATCGCGGAAAGCATGACGTCCAGAGTGTTTGCCGAGTACCAGCTTGCTCTCTTTAAGTCCAATAGTCTCCGGTGTCATGATCTCGTAGGTAGTTTTCTCTTTCAGCATCCCGTCCTGGTGAATACCCGATTCATGAGCAAATGCGTTAGCTCCTACAATCGCTTTATTCCCTGGAACCACCATACCTGTCAGCTTGCTGACCAGACGGCTTGTGCGAGAAATCTCGGATAACGTAAGCGATGTTTTTGCGCCAAAAAATTCAGCCCGTGTCTCAAGCGCTAGCGCAACTTCCTCAATCGCTGTGTTCCCGGCACGTTCACCGATACCGTTGATCGTTCCTTCGATCTGATCTGCACCATTCTGAATCGCAGCCAGCGTATTTGCTGTAGCCATACCAAGATCGTTATGACAATGGGCACTAAGCTGTACGCGTTCAATATCAGGCACATTCTCTTTTAGATATTTAAAGATAGCTCCGTACTCCGAAGGATTCAAATAACCTACAGTATCCGGGATATTAACAACATTAGCGCCTTCCCGGATAGCCATGCCGACCATTTCAGCCATGAAATCATACTCCGTACGGCCCGCGTCTTCTAATGAAAACTCAAGCTTAGGGAAATATTTTTTAGCGTAACGGATAGCAGACTGTGCAGTTTCCAACACCTGAGTCTTATCCATCCGTAGCTTATGCTGGCGGTGAATAGGAGATGTAGCTAGAAAAATATGAATACAAGGGTCCTGCGCTCCCTGTAGTGCTTCTTTTACAGCATCAATATCTGTCTCTCTAGAACGAGAAAGGCCGATTACCGTGACGTTCTTCACAGCTCTTGCCACCGCATTAACAGAAGCTAGATCACCTGGAGAAGCTGCAGGAAAACCCGCTTCCATGCGATCAATTCCCAGCTTCTCTAACTGGTAAGCGATCTCCACTTTCTCACGCGTGTTGAGGTTCACACCTGGTGACTGCTCTCCATCTCGCAGTGTCGTATCGAACACATAAATTTTCCGCATGCTAAGCACCTCCCAAAAATTGTGCTGAAACTCTCAAATGCGGCTCGCAAAGTCACGGCCGCATTTGAGGGTAATACTATTTAATCATAAGTATGATTATGATTATTTCTTAATCCAGTGCATCATTTCACGCAATTGGCTACCTACAACTTCTACTGGGTGAGCAGCTTCGTTGCGGCGAGTAGCGGTAAGGAAAGCACGTCCGGATTGGTTCTCAAGGATAAAGTCACGAGCGAATTTACCTTCTTGAATATCTGTCAGAACAGCTTTCATAGCTTTTTTAGTATCTTCAGTTACAATGCGCGGTCCAGTTACATAGTCACCGTACTCAGCAGTGTTACTGATGGAATCGCGCATGCTGGACAATCCGCCTTCGTATACCATGTCAACAATCAGCTTCAATTCGTGCAGACATTCGAAGTAAGCCATCTCAGGAGCATATCCTGCTTCTGTCAATGTTTCGAAGCCAGCTTTGATCAGTGCGGATACACCGCCGCAAAGTACAGCTTGTTCACCGAACAAGTCAGTTTCGGTTTCTTCACGGAAGGAAGTTTCGATAACCCCTGCACGTGTACAGCCGATACCTTTTGCATAAGCAAGACCGATTTCTTTAGCTTTTCCAGTTGCATCTTGTTCGATAGCAATCAAGCCAGGAACGCCAAAGCCTTCAACATAAGTACGACGAACCATGTGACCTGGAGATTTTGGTGCTACAAGCAGCACGTCTGCATCTTTAGGAGCAACGATTTGTCCAAAGTGTACGTTAAATCCGTGGGAGAACATCAAAGCTGCACCTTTTTTGAGGTTTGGTTCTACTTCATTTTTATATACCGAAGCCTGTGTTTCATCTGGCATTAGGATTTGCACAACATCTGCACGGGATACTGCTTCAGCTACTGGCAATACTTCAAAACCGTCATTTTTCGCAGTTTCAAAAGATTTACCTTCACGAAGACCGATGACAACTTGAAGACCACTGTCACGCAGGTTTTGTGCTTGGGCATGTCCTTGGCTACCGTACCCGATTACCGCAATTGTCTTTCCTTTTAATACACTAAGTTCTGCATCCTGTTCATAGTACGTTGTAACTGCCATTGTCAATATCCTCCTTTAATTTGAGACCCATCATAAAGAGCGGGTGCTTCAAGAGAACTGGTTTCATAGAAGATTCTAGCTGCTCCTCAAGCTCCCGCTCTTTAGCGGGAAGTTCATTCATATCATATCAGATTAATGCAATCAAGCAGTAATCCGTTAAAGTCGCAAAATAAAATATTTAAGAGTTACCGCGTACCATAGCCGTAATACCCGTGCGAGACAGCTCTCTGATTCCATAAGGTTTCAAAAGCTCGATCATCGCATCAATCTTCACTGTATCTCCAACTACCTGTACTAACAATGTAGTGCTGCCAATATCAACAACTGAAGCCCGGAAGGTTTCTACAACGCCCATAATTTCCGGACGCTCACTTGGATCAGCATTCACTTTAATCAGAGCCAGCTCACGAGCAACCATTGGCTTAGATCCAAGATCAACGACTTTAATTACATCAATTAACTTGTAGAGCTGCTTCTCGATTTGTTCAAGCGTATGCTGGTCTCCAAGAGTAACGATAACCATCCGGGACAATCCAACTTCTTCAGACTGGCCAACCGTAATACTCTCAATATTAAATCCGCGGCGACCGAACAAACCCGACACCCGTTGAAGTACACCCGGCTGGTCATTTACGAGTACAGAAATCGTATGTCTTGTCACTGTTATTCATCCCCCATCAGCATATGATCGATGGTTGAACCTTGAGTTACCATCGGGTAGACATTCTCGTCTTTTGGAACAACGAATTCTACCAATACTGGACCCGGTGTTTCCAGTGCTTTCTGCCATGCATCACGTGCTTCTTCCTTATTCGTCGCCCGTAGACCTTTTACACCATAGGCCTCAGCCAGCTTAACGAAGTCCGGACTGCCTGCGAGGTCTGTAAAGCTGTAACGTTTATCATAGATAAGATTCTGCCATTGGCGAACCATGCCAAGCACCTGATTGTTAATTACTACAATTTTGACTGGTATATTGTTAATCGCACATATCGCTAGCTCTTGGGAACACATTTGCATGCCGCCATCACCATTAATCGATACTACCAGCCGTTCAGGATGTGCCATCTGTGCACCGATAGCTGACGGGAATCCGAAGCCCATCGTTCCAAGACCGCCTGAAGTAATCCATGAACGCGGATGATTGAACTTATAGTATTGTGCAGCCCACATTTGATGCTGACCAACATCCGTTGTAACAATCGCTTCACCTTTAGTGGTGTCATTGATCATTTCAATCACCCATTGTGGTTTAAGCTCTGTTTCTGAATCCTTATACCGAAGCGGCTGATCTAGCTTCCACTGAGCAATCTGTGTTCTCCAAGCATCAGCATTAGATGCGCGGCCAACCTCAGGATTCAGCATTTCCAATACGGTTTTCACATCGCCTACAATCGGAATATCAGGCGATACATTTTTCCCGATTTCTGCAGGGTCTATGTCGATATGCACGATTTTGGCTTTTGGCGCGAAGCCGTCCAGTCTGCCAGTAACACGGTCATCAAAACGAGCACCGATATTAATGAGCAAATCGCACTGTTGGATCGCATTATTCGCGGTATACGTACCATGCATACCCGGCATTCCCATCCAAAGTTCTTCTGCACTAGGGAAAGCTCCGAGACCCAGCAAGGTTGTAGTGATTGGAATCTCTGTCCGTTTCACGAATTCGAACATAGCTTCATGTGCTCCGGAGTAAATAACTCCACCACCTGCAATGATGATCGGACGTTCAGCAACCGCAATCGCACGAACCAATTTATCAAGCTGCAGTTTGTTTGGAACTGTACAAGGATTGTAGCCCCGAAGATTCACTGTTTTCACTGGTGTGAACAACGTCTTTGCTGCTGACACATCTTTCGGAATATCGATCAACACTGGACCTTTACGACCGGTATTCGCTACATGAAAAGCTTCATGTATAACACGCGGGAGATCCTCAACATCTCTCACAAAGTAGCTATGCTTAGTGATTGGCATCGTTATCCCGGTAATGTCTGCTTCCTGGAAAGCATCTGTACCGATCAGGCTGGAGAATACGTTACCTGTGATTACAACCAATGGAGTGGAGTCCATATATGCTGTAGCAATACCTGTTACAAGATTCGTTGCTCCGGGACCTGAGGTAGCTATACATACCCCTGGTTTGCCACTTGCTCTAGCGTAACCGTCAGCTGCATGAATAGCACCTTGCTCATGACGTGTTAACACGTGATTGAAATCCGTAAAACCGTACAATGCATCATAGATGTATAGTACAGCTCCACCCGGATATCCGAATACAGTGTCTACACCTTCTAATACAAGGCTGCGGAGTAATATCTCGGAACCGGAAATGACCTCCGGCTCCATCCATTTTTCTTTTAACTGCTCAGTAGACCGTAATTCCGGTATTTGCGCGCTCATCAGTATTCCTCCTCCGATATTTAACATTCATTATGCAAATGACGGACCGTCCTTTATACATCAGCAAATGGTTCCTTATAAAACAAAAAAACCTTTCGCCTCCCACGCACAGTATTAGCGCGTGAGGGACGAAAGGTTGATCTTCCGTGGTACCACCCATGTTTGCATTACATCTCGCGATGCAACGCCTTATCAGGTATACAAAAATCCATCGATGTAGGCAAGGGCCCTAATCTCTGTAACCTGAAGTCCCTAACGCGGACTAAACGATTTCCCCTAATAATTCCACCACTCTAGCCAGTGGACCTTTCAGGAAAACAGCTCCGAGGTGAGCTCGTATATAAGGGATTTCGGTGGAGGTTGCAGCAGATCCTCACACTCTCTGAGCAAAAGAGCCCTTAAAACTTCGTCCTCATCATTGCCGATACATGTATGTTCGATAAAATGTTTAGACACATTATATGATTCCTAACATGGATAAGTCAATACCCTTATTTTTAATATTGTCACAACTCCTACTTCTACGTGCTGGGAACCCCCACCACGCTCCCGACATATGATGTACGACAATGCGTAGAAAGGGGGCGCTCTATGATCCGTTATCGTCGACCCAAGCAGGATGACGTCATTATCCTTGATTTAATCGAGCGACAGCTTGTACCATTATCTCATTTGCCAAAGACTGAAATTGCTAAAATCAAAAAAGATATCCCCCGTCGTCTGGGACACGGTATCACCTTAGTCGCCTGTCCCGACTATGAGAGTGATCCAATGGGGTTTGTCCATTTCCTGCTGCATGGTGATTTACTTTATATCGATATGTTAGCCATAGCACCCGCAGCACGGCGCAAACACTTGGGGAATATGCTCATGGATCGAGCAGAACGATTTGCACTATCACGCGGATGTCATCGGGCTAAGGTATCCGTCGATTTAGGAAACACAGCAGCTCTTGCCTTTTATCAAAAATTGGGCTACAGCGTAGCCCGTTATCAATCCCTAAGCTTCTGTTACGAATTGGAGAAAAGGTTCATCTAATTAAATCAAATTTCAACTGAACTTAAAAGAATCCGAAAGGTGGATAGGGTGTGCCTCCGTACCCGTAACCTCCATAAGGATTGCCATAGCCAGGACCTCCACCATAAGGCGCTCCACCGCCATAGCCACCACCATAAGCATAAGGTGCTGTACCAATGGCTAGCAAATCAAACAACACTAGAGGAATGATTGCTTTAGTTTGTACTTTTTTACCACTTACGCGTTGTAATATCAGACGATTTCCGGATACACGAAGCAGTTTACCTGTTACCTGAGTACCGTCCTTTTTTACTGCAATGATCTGCTTACCCACGAGTCTCATAACCTGATTCTTCGTAACTGGCTTAGTCATATGATCCCCTCCAAAATGTTTTGTCGCCTCTCATTCGCATCATCTACAAAACAGTCTATTCGCTGGAAAGAACCTTCGCCTGTACACTTGCCCTCCTGCCTCAATGTTTATCCTTGCTGATCCTAATAAAAAAGCCGTATTTCCGGGAAAAGACCGGAAATACGGCTTTGAAAAGTTACATTTCTATCGCTTACCAGGATCATATGGCTGTCCTAATGCCTTAGGAGCAGAGGAACGGCCTACAGCCCCTACCAGCACGATGATAGTCAGTACATAAGGGATCATAAAGATAAACTCTTGAGGAATATTTTGTGACCACTCATACAATTGAACATAGTTGCGAATCGCTTGGGAGAATCCGAAGAATACCGCTGCACCAAAGGCACCAAGTGGATTCCATTTCCCAAAGATCATCGCTGCAATGGCGATAAAACCTTGACCAGAGATTGTATTATGTCCAAAGGTTCCCGTTGTTGTTAAAGTGATTGTAGCCCCACCAATACCCGCCATCAATCCACTCAACATTACACCGATATATCTCATCCGATTAACTTTTACACCCAGTGTATCTGCAGCACTTGGATGCTCACCCACAGCACGCAAACGCAATCCGAATGGCGTCTTAAACAGAACCAAATAAATAACGATGACCAGTATTATGGCCAGATAAGTTGTAGGATAGGAATTAAAAATCCCTTCACCAATCACTGGGATTTTGGAGAGCCCAGGAATTGCAACCTTGCTGAATCCGTCAATGATCGGGGTTTCAGCAGATCCATCAAACAGGAGCTTTACCATATAGAGCGTGCTTCCTGCAGCTAAAAAGTTAATAACCGTACCACTAATCGTCTGATCAGATTTAAAGGTTATAGATGCAACCGCATGAATTAGTGAGCCTAGCACACCAACAGCTATAGCACAGAGTACACCAACCCAAGGAGCCCATTCGCCCATTCCAGCATCCTGAGCATAATAACCGCCTACTGCTGCCGCAAAGGCACCAAACATCATCAAACCTTCAAGTCCAATGTTTACGACACCGGAACGTTCAGAGAAGATGCCGCCAAGTGAGGCAAAAATGAGCGCTGTGGAAAAAACAAGCGTTGTATTAAGCAGTTGACCTAACGTCTGCAGATCCATCTATAACACCTTCTCTTTCTTGCGCTTGAAGTAAAAGGGCTTAAGCACCCAGCGCACAATCCCTTGTGCCGCAATAAAGAATATGATTGAACCAATAACGATACGAATAAGCTCTGGTGGAACATCTGCAGCAAAACTCATACCCGCAGAACCATAAGTCAGCGTACCGTAGAGAATCGCAGCCAGAATAACACCAAGTGGATGTGTTAAACCAAGAAGAGCAACGGCGATACCATCAAATCCATATCCTGGCGATGCCGCGAAAATAGCTTGATAATGGAATACACCAAGCACCTCTCCTGCTCCGGCCAGACCGGCGAATACACCACTTATGAACATTGCTTTCATAACGTTACGTCCAACATTCATCCCTGCATATTCGGCAGCATGTGGATTGTAACCAACTGCACGCATTTCGTAGCCCTGCTTGGTCTTCCATAAGTACACATAGAAGAATACCGCTGCAGCAAGAGCAATAGCTGTACCCCAGTGTAGACGCGCATTATCAAATATCGAATTCAAAAAGGTCATGGAAAGCGAGGCCGGAATATCCTCGGAACGATTTTGTCCTGGAAGCAACAAAAAGTTTCTTACGATATAATTCGACAGGTAAAGAGCGATCCAGTTTAACATGATTGTGGTAATAACTTCGTTAATCCCACGTTTTGCTTTCAAATAACCGGCGATCCCTGCCCATAAACCACCGCAGACACCCGCAATAATTACGGCAAGCGGGACAAGCAGGAAGGATGGCAGACCTGCCATCTTAATACCCACCACTGTTGCCGCTGTCATACCAATCATTACTTGGCCATCTGCCCCGATATTAAACATCCCTGAACGGAATGCGAAAGCTACGGCTAGCCCTGTAAGCATTAATGGTGTCATTTCGCGCACAGCTTCACCAAAGTTATACAAATTACCAAACACCCGTTTGAACAGTGCGGAGTAAGCAGTTATCGGATCATAACCGCCCAGAAGCATAACTATTGCTCCCACAAGAAAACCAAGCACGATGGCAACCAGAGGAACGATGTAGCTGTCAGTTGTGAAGATTTTTTTGAACTTATTCAACTGCCTTACCTCCCCGCTGCAAGCTGCCTGCCATCATAAGACCCAGTTCCTGATCATTCGTATCTTGCGGGAACACTTCACCGACAATTTTCCCTTCATAGATAACAGCGATTCTGTCAGAAACGTTCATAATCTCGTCCAATTCAAAGGAAATAAGTAGAACAGCCTTTCCTTGATCACGCTGAGCTATAAGTTGCTTCTGAACAAATTCGATAGCCCCAACATCTAAACCGCGCGTAGGTTGTGCGGCAATTAACAATGTCGGATTTTTATCTATTTCCCGCGCAATAATCGCTTTCTGTTGATTTCCGCCGGATAAAGAACGTGCTTTGGTCTCTATTGAAGGTGTACGTACATCAAATTGCTCTATAAGCTTCGCTGCATACTTATCAATGACATCATTTTGCAAAAAGCCATTTTTGTTGTAAGGACTCTTATAATAGGTTTCCAAAACCATATTCTCACTCATGGTGAAATCAAGCACTAACCCATGCTTGTGGCGGTCCTCAGGAATATGAGAGACATTCATCTCTGAAACCTTCCGCGGTGATAAATTAGCAATTTCATTGCCAGACACGGTTATCGAACCCGAATCAATTTTGCGCAGACCTGTAATGGCCTGGATCAACTCACTTTGTCCATTGCCATCTACGCCAGCAATCCCGAGAATCTCCCCTGCTTTAACTTCAAAGCTAAGACCATCCAGTACGGAGACCCCATCTTTACTCTTACTGCTGACATCCTTCAGTTTGAGTACAGATTGGCCAACCTCAGGAGCCTTCTTGTCCACTTTGAAAGTTACGCCACGCCCAACCATTTTTTCAGCTAGCTCATTAGGGTTAGTCTCTGCGGTATTCACAGTATCAATTACTTTCCCACGTCTAATAATGGTGACCCGATCAGATATTTGCATGATTTCTTTAAGCTTATGCGTGATCAAAATAATGGATTTTCCCTCTGCAACAAGCCGCTTCATAATCGCCATGAGTTCCGTAATTTCTTGAGGCGTAAGTACTGCGGTCGGCTCATCAAATATGAGAATATCCGCTCCACGGTACAGGGTCTTCATAATTTCTACCCTTTGCTGCATACCTACCGAAATGTCATGAATAACGGCATTTGGATTCACTTGCAGGCCATATTGCTCCGATAGCTTCCGAACCTGTTCCGCAGCGGATTTATAGTCAATTTTAAGACCTTTTTTCGGCTCCATCCCAAGAACAATATTCTCGGTCACCGTAAAAGGCTCCACAAGCTTGAAATGCTGATGAACCATACCAATACCAAGCTCAATAGCTTTATTGGGGTTATCAATAATAACCGGTTTCCCGTCGATTTCAATACTGCCTTCATCCGGTTGATACAATCCAAATACAATGTTCATTAAAGTGGACTTGCCTGCACCATTCTCACCAAGCAATGCAAGGATTTCACCCTTTTTAAGCGTCAAGCTAATGGAATCGTTAGCAACAATACCGGGAAAGCGTTTTGTGATTTGCTTCAACTCTACGACAGGAGCCGCAGCACTCATGGAATCACCCTCATCACAGAATATATAACTACCTTATAGACACGGATGTACCGCCCTTTGTAAGGCGGTATATCTATGTTCCTCTTATCATAACCAGTGCTTTAACAAGGAATAAGGCCAGCACAACACCGGCCTTATTCTTTGATCCTTATTGTAATGCAATAAATGGAGACTAACTATTACTCGGAAGGAACAGTGATTGTTCCATCAATGATTTGTTTTTTGTATTCTTCAACTTTAGCCAGGATCTCTTCAGAAACGTTGTCCTTAGTATCAGAAATACCAACACCATTATCTTTCAGACCAAGAACGGTTGTAGTACCACCCTTGAACGTACCGTCAATTACTTCTTTAGAAACTTTAAGAACAGCTTCGTCTACACGTTTGATCATGGAAGTCAAAGTAACGTCAGTACCAAACTCGATGGATTGGTCTTTATCTACACCAATAACCCATACTTTAGTACCGCCTGCTTTGTTACGAGCTTTAGCTTCGTTGAATACGCCATTTCCTGTTTGTCCAGCAGCAGGGAAGATAATGTCGTTTCCGTCGTTATACAATGTAGCCGCAAGAGATTTACCAACGTCTGGTTTGTCATAACCACCAGCATACGTAGGTGTTACTTTAGCTGAAGGGTTAACTGCTGCTACACCAGCTTTAAAGCCAGCTTCAAAACGTTTGATTACTGGGCTTTCCAGACCACCGATGAATGCAACTTTGTTAGTTTTTGTAGTCAGACCAGCAACCACACCAACCAAGAAGGAACCTTCATTTTCGGAGAAAGTAACGGAAGCTACGTTAGGAGCTTCAACTACGCTATCAATGATAGCCAAGTTAGCATTTGGGTTCTCAGTAGCTACTTTTTTAATTGCGTCGCCAAGGTCAAAACCAATACCCCAAGTCAAGTTGTATCCATCTTTAACGAAGGAGTTAAGGTTTGGCTCATAGTCAGCATTTGATTTACTTTGCAAGTACTTAACGCCACTACCTGTTTCTTTTTCAAGAGCTTGCAATGCTTCCCATGCGGATTGGTTAAACGATTTATCGTTTACGCCACCAATGTCAGTAACCATACCAAATTTGAAATCGGATTTAGGTGCGTTTGTTCCTGCATTGGTTCCTGCATTAGTTTCACCTTTAGCGGCGTTGTTATTGTTGTTTCCACAGCCTGTCAAAACGACTGTAAGAGACAGCAACATTGCAAGAGATAGCTTTAAACCTTTTTTCATTGAATGTAATCCCCCTTAAAATATTGGATGTCTTCTGTGTTCTGCTTGGACATTCCATTAGTTCAAATTATAACTGCAATAAAATCTAAAATCCAGTGCATAAATGACCTCAGGTCAATAATAATTTGCACTTTTTAGCAAGTAACCGCTTTCCATGACATAGCATGTTACAGTTATGTCTGGTTAATGTCAGAAACCCTGATTTTACTCTGTATAGTATTCCAACACATTACAAATATTATTGCACACTTAAGTGTTTTCTATTATTATGATTCCTTAGTAATTGCACTGAAAGGAAGTTATCAGATCATGACCGAAGAAAAAATTCCACAAACAACACCGGCCTTCAAATATTGCCGTGAATCCCGTGTCTTCAAAACCGGGCGCGTTTTCCCTAATGATGTCAATAATCACAAAACATTATTCGGCGGTAAGCTTATGAGCGGCATCGATGAAGTCGCCTCCATTTCTGCTATGCGCCATTGTCGAACTAACGTTGTCACAGCCTCTACAGACTCTGTAGACTTCTTGAGACCCATTCGGCCTACAGACTCCGTATGCTTTGAATCCTTCGTCTCCTGGACCGGACGGACAAGCATAGAGGTGTTTGTGAAGATCATTTCAGAAAATCTATATACTGGAGAGCGCGCTGTCGCCGCTACTTCATTTCTAACCTTTGTCGCAGTCGAAGAGGACGGCACACCTACTCCGGTTCCAGCTATCATCCCAGAAACAGACGAAGAGAAGCTGATCAACGAATCTGCTAATGAACGTTCTGAGCTACGAAAAGTTCGCCGCAATATCAGCAAAAAACTCGCCGCTCAATTAAACACCATAAAGTACTGGGAATAGCTCTGCAGATGCAGAGCTTTTTCTTTTATGTAGGGAATTCCAACGCTGCTTCATCCCTATCTTACCGCACAAAAAAGCACCGCTGCATGGGCAACCCGCAGGCGGTGCTTTTCGGTTATATTACAACACTTACGCGTTGATTTTCTCTTTAGCAATACCAGCCAAGGAGTTGAATGCGTTAAGATCATTCACAGCCAGATCAGCCAACATCTTACGGTTAACTTCTACACCAGCCAATTTCAGGCCGTATACAAGCTTGCTGTAAGAAAGACCGTTCAAACGAGCTGCTGCATTAATACGAACGATCCACAGTCTGCGGAAGTTACGTTTAGTTTGACGACGGTCGCGATAAGCGTAAACCATCGATTTCATTACTTGTTCTTTAGCTGTTTTAAAAATACGGTGTTTAGAACCGAAATAACCTTTTGCCAATTTCAACACTTTTTTATGTTTACGACGAACTACAAATCCGCCCTTAACTCTTGCCATATTAATAAACCTCCCAAAAATGTGTAATAAACTATTTCAAGTTAGCCAATCCTTGTTTCAAACGTCTTACATCCCCAGGGGCCATTACTGGATTTCCGTTCAGAACGCGCTTAGCGCGTTTAGATTTGTGGGACAGCAAGTGGTTTTTGTGAGCTTTGTAACGTGTTACTTTACCAGTTCCGGTAATTTTGAAGCGGCCTTTCAGGCTGCTGTGTGTTTTCATCTTAGGCATGGTGTTTCCTCCTTGAATATTATGCGGCGCCAAATTGCAGATAAGCAAGTGACTCCAGATTTATTGAGCTTTAGGAGCCAAAATCATAATCATGCTGCGACCTTCCAGCTTTGGCTGGCGCTCAACAACAGATATATCAGCCACTTCGTTCTTCACTCGTTCGAGGATTTTTTGGCCGATATTCGCGTGTGTAATCTCACGTCCGCGGAAACGTACGGAGCACTTCACTTTATCGCCCTCACCCAAGAACTTGATCACATTGCGGAACTTAGTTTGATAATCATGTTCCTCAATGTTAGCACGGAACCAGACTTCCTTGATATCAACGACCTTCTGGTTTTTACGCGCTTCCTTCTCTTTCTTCTGCGTTTCATAACGGAACTTGCCGTAATCCATGATGCGGCATACCGGCGGCTTAGCCTGTGGTGCTACATTGACTAGATCCAGATTAAGATCGATCGCCATTTGCAGCGCTTCGCGGATCGGTTTAATTCCGATTTGCTCACCTTCCGCACCAACCAACCGTACCTCTTTGGCCCGAATTTCATCATTGATCATATGTTCCTTACTGATAACTCTCCACCTCCGGATCTTTTTAACAACTATTCTCACGTAACTCCATAAAAAAGGGGTGCCGGTAACACCCGACACCCCGTGTTTGATCAACGTTCATGAACATTAACATTCATAAAGCATTGAGATCAAAACCAGCCGGCGAATATGCCAGTCAGGTGAGAAGCAGGTGCTTCTTCTTGCAATCCCTATGATTTGCGTACTTGAATACTATACACCACACTATTTGGGGTGTCAATCCTTTTATGCAGAAATTTCGTGAATTTTATACCTGCTTACTTTGTACTTCTTCAAGTCGCACTACGCGAGTATGCTTGGTATGGCTCCATTGCTTATTGTTCTGCGTGAAGAACGCATAGAACGTAATCGGATACCACGAGATCAAGTAGATCGGGAAGAATACAAGATAAGCATATACTTTCTTGAACGTAACCTTCTCCAATGCCATCGCAATACCAAAAGTCACCAGATTGGCGCCAATAGCTAGGAAGCTGAGCCAGATCGGCAAGCTGCCGTAAATGTTAGCGATATTCGGTCCGTTAAAGAACGCCATATCCACCCACATTACCGCCGTCATTAAAAAAGTGAGCAATACAATATATACATTCGCTCCATAAAGCGCGAGGTCAAACTTCGTTAAGCTGCGTTCTTTAATACTTTGCCAAAGCAATGGAAAAAAATAGCGGCGAGCAACAGTGAAGTGCCCCTGCATCCAACGCAGACGCTGTCTTGAGGAGGCCTTGAAGGTTAACGGCTTCTCATCAAATACCTTTGCATCATAATTGAACTTAGGATATACACCATGTGCTGCACTACGCATCGTAAACTCCAAGTCCTCGACCAAACTTGTAGCTCCCCAGCCCATTTCTTTAAGAAGTGTGGTCTCAAAACACATTCCGGTTCCGCCAAGGAAGTTAGCCATATTTAAATTATGGCGTGAAAGTTGCCACAAACGGTTAATATACCAGTACGAAATACCATAAGCAGCTGTAATCCATGAATCCTCTGGATTCTTGGTATCGATATAACCTTGGATTACCCGTGCACCTGAACAAAGATCATTATTCATCTCCATCAGGAACTCGGTATGCGCCAAGTTATCGGCATCGAACATGACAACAGCATCATATTGCCGCGGCATAGCCCACAGCTCTTTAAGCATCCATTCTATTGCGTAGCCTTTACCTCTCAGATTTGGATTGGTGCGGACACAGGCGTTCATGCCGTGTTCTCTAACGATGCGAGCTGTACCGTCTGTACAATTGTCACAAATTACGAATACATCGTACAGTTCTGATGGATAATTAAGCTGCTTCAGATTCTCCATTAATGCGCCGACAACTTCTTCCTCGTTATGTGCGGCAACAAGTACGGCAAAAGATTTTTCCGGCTTATACTGCGTCTTTTTCTTTTTCCTGTGCAGCCCGAATAATGAAAACGTAAACTGATAGACTGCGATTGCTGCCAAGATCACTTGGAGCGTAACAAACAGTGCGTCTGTCATGACCTTTTGATGCCCCCTTTTTTCACTCTTGGTGTTCTTTTTTTCTCTCTAGCTTGCTTGACGTTCTTTCTGACCCTTTTGTTGCATCCCTTAACAATAGACCAAGAGTATTCTTATTCTCGGCAGACTTCACAATTTTTATATATGCTGTTTAAAAGAATTCTATGGATTCCTTTTTTTTGAATCCTTATTTATCTCTTACCCTTTTAAACAGGTTTAGTCTGCTTGAATCATTGTAAAGCGTAATAGTGCTCTAAGTCAAAACTGGCAAATTTCGTGTAAACCTGAGCTTTTCCTTGAAATGAACTACCTTTAAAAAGTATGATTAAGACAGATCTAAGCTATAGAACGGATTACTGCATTAACATCTGTTAACGGTAGCCGGACTAGCGGAGGGAATTAGATATGAGACATTTATTCATGAAACTACATCTCTGGGAGCGGCATCTTTTTAAGTGGATCAACGGACGTATGCATAATCGTTTTTTGAACTTTTGGCTCTTTTACCTTACTCATTTGGGCGGAGCTACAAGCACGATTGTTATCAATATACTGGTATGGATATTAGCTCCTGAGCCTTGGAGAACTACAGGTTTACAAGCCTTGACAGCACTAGCTGTCAGCCATATACCCGTAGCTATCGCCAAAAAACTGTACCCGCGTATGCGTCCTTATCTGGCGTTACCGGAAACCAATACTTTTCGTAATCCGTTAAAGGATCATTCTTTTCCATCTGGTCATACTACAGCTATCTTTGCTTCTACGGTCCCTTATATGCTGGCGTTTCCTGCTTTGACCGTTATTTTGCTGCCGCTAGCTTGTATTGTCGGATTTTCTCGTATTTATCTTGGATTGCATTATCCATCAGATGTTATAGCTGGCGCAGTGATCGGTTCCTGCGTAGCAGCTGGTACTATAGCCTTATGGATGTAAAGCATTTATTGTTAATAACCGGGAAAACCCTTGAGAATAGGTGAATCAACATTGCGTAAAAAAAGAATCTTAATACTCTCGGAAGGTTTTGGCGCCGGACATACACAAGCAGCTTATGCGTTGTCCAGCAGTCTGCGCCAATTATCGCCTAATTTACAAACGAAGGTGCTAGAACTTGGGAATTTTTTAAACCCCAAGATGGCACCTATTATTCTGTCTGCTTACCGAAAGACGGTAACGACACAGCCAAAATTGATGGGTTATGTCTACCGTCACCAGAAATCATTTAATCGTCTTACCACGCTTGCCTTGCATCGTATATTTTATACGCATGCCAAAAATATTGTGAGACAACTGAAACCCGACGTAATTGTCTGCACACATTTTATACCAGGTGCTGTAGTATCCCGCCTAAAGAGATTGGATCCTACCCTAAATGTGCCGCTCGTCACCGTCATAACGGATTATGATGCGCATGCAACCTGGATTAGCCCAGAGGTAGACCTTTATCTGGTTTCAACACCTGAGGTTAAATCCAAATTGCGCAGCCGAAATATTCCTGCCACGAAAATTCAGGTAACAGGCATACCAATACATCCTAATTTTTGGAAGCATCCGGGAAAGCAGGAGATTCGAGAGCAATTCAATCTGCGGGAGATGCCAACCGTACTAGTCATGGGCGGCGGTTGGGGAATCATGAACGACCAAGTCGTAAATGCTTGTCTGGCGGAATGGCGTGACAAGATTCAGATTGTTTTCTGTCTTGGCAAAAACGAACAGCTGCTAAAGGAAATGAAAGAAGACCCGCATTATAATCATCCTAATATTTCCTTAATCGGCTTTACGCGTGAAATCCACAAGCTGATGGAGGTGTCCGATCTGCTGGTTACAAAGCCGGGTGGAATGACCTGCAGTGAAGGGCTTGCAAAAGGTATTCCGATGCTCTTCCATCACCCTCTTCCCGGTCAGGAGGAGGAGAATTGCCGCTACTTTACTGCAGCCGGCTTCGGAGAACCCATCGAATCTTTAGAGGTTGTCGAAATGTGGATGGAGCGCCTCTTAAACAACTATGAGGATGTGCAAAACAAGCGCAAACTTCATCTTGAAGACATTGCTCGCTACCACCCGTTACAATGTGCTCAGAGTATCATCGAATTATTGGAATAGTAAATTAAAAAGCGGCAGCCTCCAAACTAATTTACTTGGAGAGTTGCCGCTTTATTATTGAAGCATGCCATTTGGAGCAGTGCTTTGTAACTACAGCCGATATTTATCCAATCGGGTAGCCTGATACTGTTTGAGTGCTTCTGCACCTACAATTGCCTCGCAACGATGGATATTCACGCCACGTCCGACAAATTTCGTCTCATATTCTGTCATGATATGATCCTCGTTGATGATGCCATCTGCATGTAGGTCCAAAGAAATATTTTTCATCTGCAAGCCAAAGTCCGCAAAAGCATTTAATGAGAACTCAAAAAGACTGCGGGAATCTGTTTTCAGATGAATTTCACCTAGATCGCTAAGCAAACCGCGATATTTGTCAAGAAAACGCGGATGTGTCAAACGACGCCGGGCATGCTTGCTTTTAGGCCATGGATCGCTGAAATTAAGATAAATCCGTTCAAGCTCTCCCGGAGCAAATACTTCCTCAGCATAATCGATATTTGCAAGTGCCAATTTCAGGTTAGGCGGTGTTTCATGTCCTGCCGGCTCCCATACTGCTCTAGCCTTATCTCCAGCACGGCGGATCAGCTCATCATACATATCCACTCCGATAAAGTTAATATCAGGATATTTAAAGCTCATTTGGCTGATAAACTGTCCTTTGCCCATTCCGAACTCCACATGGATCGGATGATCGTTACCGAACAGCTTGGACCACTCACCTTTATAACTCCGAGGATCTAGAATAACTAAATCCGTCTGTTCTTCCAAACTTTCACGTATTCCTTTTCTTCCGCGTAAACGCATAGGTATTCCTCCGATTATCTCTTATACGATAACTGTCACTTGCAATATTGTGCCGAAATTGTCCCAAAAAGTAAAGGGATTGCGATAAAAAAGAAAAAGGAATTCTCTGGTTCAGCTCTTAAATGAGCTGTTCAGAGGAATTCCTTCGTTGTTGTATATTGGAAATAAATTTCGTTCTTGTCTGGCAAATCAGGATTTACTTTGTGTTTGTGGCAAATGTCTTTTTTTCGAATGCGCTACGAATTTTACGCTGCGCATCTGTCTTAATCTTAGGGTTGCCGTTAAATTCCACGCCCGTTAGTGCAAGGGCTTCATCTGGTGTTAAGTGGACTTCAATCGAATCTTTACCCTCAGCATATACCGTTTGAGAATTCATTGCTATCACCTCACGGTTATTATTATGGATCGGACGACACGAAATTATGAACTCCTGGATGAATTTCTTTATGCCACAGCAGCTTTTCACACTCTGAATATAACATACTATGTAAGCATTTTCAAGCTGAAAGCGCCTTATTTCCTGCCTATTTTTCATGCCGCTATGAGGAGTCAATGTTACGCCAAGCTCGGTTTTTTGATACAATGTATTGGATTATAAGAAACGGCTGTGCGTTCTCTGGGATAAGGACGCCATCTGTCTCAGAAAAATATAAGGATAAGGAAACTTATCCATAATTATATTTTCAGAAAGGGGCTTCTCGTGTCTAATCTTCAATACACTTCTCCTCCGCAACTTTGGGGAGATAAACGTTTTCATACTTGGAATTACGAAATGCGTGAACACATGAACACCAAGGTATTCAAAGTTATGCTTGATGCAGGCTTTACCTGTCCCAATCGTGACGGCTCCATTGCTAAGGGAGGCTGCACATTTTGCAGTGCCAGAGGTTCTGGTGATTTTGCCGGAAGCCGCCGAGATGACCTAGTCACACAATTCAATAACGTCCGTGACAGACAGCATCTGAAATGGCCAAATGCTAAATATATCGGTTACTTCCAAGCCTATACTAATACGTACGCTCCGGTCGAAGAGCTGAGAGAATATTTCGAAGTTATTTTGCAGCAGCCTGGTGTCGTTGGATTATCGATTGCTACGCGCCCTGACTGTCTGCCAGATGATGTGGTCGAATACTTAGCAGAGCTGAACAAGCGTACGTATCTTTGGGTAGAGATGGGTCTTCAGACTATACATGACTCCACTTCTGAGCTTATTAACCGGGCGCATGATACGCAGTGTTATGTGGAGGCTGTGGAGAAGCTGCGCCGTCACAATATTCGAATCTGTACCCATATCATTCACGGTCTCCCACAGGAGACGCACGAAATGATGCTCGAAACGGTATCTGCTGTAGCTCGCATGGATGTGCAGGGAATTAAGATTCACCTTCTGCATCTCATGCGCAAAACACCAATGGTGAAGCAGTATGAAGCAGGATTGCTCCGATTCATGGGACAAGACGAGTATGTAAAGCTGATTGCTGATTCACTTGAAATTCTGCCCCCTGAGATGATTGTACATCGCTTGACTGGAGATGCCCCACGGGATCTCTTAGTTGGACCGATGTGGAGTCTCAAGAAATGGGAAGTGCTAAATGCCATTGACGATGAGCTTGTTGCTCGTGATACTTGGCAGGGTAAGTATTGGAGGAAGGGCTAATGGGCTTTATGTCCGTTCTAAGCTTTGCTCATAAATTAATCTCTGAGCGGCTGATTTTAGGTGACCGTGCAATTGATGCAACTGTAGGTACTGGTGCTGACACGCTTTTTCTAGCCAAAACAACCGGAGCTCGTGGCGAAGTCTACGGCTTTGACATTCAAGCTGCGGCGCTGAAGCTGGCAGAAGAACGTCTCCGGCTTGCGCGGGAGGAAACTCCTTTGCTCTCTGCCGTTACCTTACTGGAGCGCAGCCATGCCGAAATGGCAGAAGCCGTCCCGGGTAACTGGCCAGGCACCGTTGGTGCTGTAATGTTCAATCTTGGCTATCTGCCTTCAAGCGATGCCGACAAGAATATCATTACTGAGCCGGATAGCTCTATTGCAGCCCTGGAAGCTTCACTTCAGCTGCTGCGTCCGGGGGGAATTATTACAGCTGTACTGTATCCTGGCCATGCAGGCGGAGATCTCGAAGCCGCCGCTGTTGAAGCTTGGGCTGGGACTATTTCCCCTAAGGTAGCGCAGAGCATTGTATATCGCCAGCTGCAGCGCACGGACGCACCTTATGTAATTGCCCTCGAGAAGAAAAAAGATTCTCCGTCTTAAGCTTTGTAAACAATCAAACTATCTTGTAATTGGGAAGGAAGATTACGAATGACACAACCATATCCTTTAAAATTTCAACCAGAGTTTAAAGAACGTGTCTGGGGTGGCCGCGCGCTGGAGAAATTCGGCCTGAATCTACCAGAAGGCCATATTGGTGAAGGCTGGATGATTGCCGATCATGCGAATGGAACATCTTCGGTGGTTAATGGAGAATTAGCTGGACAAGGTCTGGATCAAATTCGTGAGCAATTTGGTCATGAGTGGTTCGGAAGCAAGGGAATATCAGAAGCTGGCGGAAGATTTCCACTCTTGATCAAATTGTTGGATTGCAACGACAACCTTTCCGTTCAAGTCCACCCTACGGATGATTATGTAGGATTGCCTAAAGGTGAACTGGGTAAAACAGAGATGTGGTACGTACTAGACGCTAAGCCAGATGCAAAAATCATCTACGGCCTTAAAGAAGGCGTAGACCGTGAAACATTACGCGAAGCACTGGAAAAAGGCACGGTTATGGATAGCCTTCAAGAGGTATCTGTCTCCGCTGGCGATTCCTTCTACATCCCTGCCGGAACGGTACATGCTCTATGCGCTGGTGTCGTTGTAGCGGAAATTCAACAGAATTCCGACACTACATACCGTATTTATGACTACGACCGTCCAGGTCTAGATGGAAAACCACGCGAGCTTCATATCGAGGATTCTCTGAATGTTACAGCTTATGAAGGCGCCGGCGCTACTTCGATGAAGACCGATCATGCAGTGGCTGGAGAGTGGCTGCAGCTTGCCGCTTCACCTTATTTTATTGTCGAAAAAGGGATCGTAAATGGTTCATGGGATCTCACCACTTCAGAAGACAGCTTCACTATTCTGGTTATCTGCGAAGGCAGCGGACATCTGACTTGGGAAGGCGGCTCCCAGCCTTATGCCGCAGGGGAATGTTATCTGATTCCTTCCAACCTAGGCCGTTATACTATCGAGGGTCATTCTACTGTGCTTCGCTCTTATTTACCATAAGTCGAGAACCTTTAGGAGGAATGGACCATGAAGGAAAACAGCTTTACTCTAACGGATCCCATAGGTGTAACCATCCATGTCTATGAATGGTTACCTGAGTCCGATGTGCCAGTTAGAGGAATCGTGCAAATTTCACATGGGATGTGTGAAACTGCTGCCCGCTACGCTCGTTTTGCGGAAGCTTTAACCGGAGTTGGTTATGCAGTATATGCCAATGACCACCGGGGACATGGTAGAACCGCTGGTCAAGTCAATCTGCTTGGTGATGTTGGGGAGGACGGATTTTATTGGATGCGGCGCAATCTTCTGCAGGTAGGTGCCGCAGCACTCTCCAAGCATGAAGGAATGCCCATCATTTTATTCGCACACAGTATGGGTTCCTTTCTGGGTCAAAAACTCATGTGCGAAGAAGGCAACGAAATCTATTCAGGGTTTATCCTAAGCGGGACAAACGGTCCACGCAGTATGCTGCGTATTGGAGAATCTTTGGCTAGCGCGCAGCTTAAGCTAAAGGGTGAGCATCATCGCAGTGTACTGCTGAACAGTCTGGTATTCGGCAGCTATAACCGCGCCTTTTCCCCGGTCAGAACAACATTTGACTGGCTGAGCAGCGATACTGCAGAAGTAGATAAATACATTTCCGATCCATTCTGCGGAGCTATTTGTACAACCCGCTTTTTCCGTGGTTTCTTCCACCTCCTAAGAGAGATCCATACTGAGGAATCACTTAGCACACTGTGTACAAGTAAGCCCATTTATATATTTGGTGGGGATAAGGACCCTGTCGGAATGAACGGTCAAGGCATTCCCCGTCTTGCGGAGTTGTATAAGAAACGAGGAGTGTCAGACGTTGAGTACCGACTCTATCCAGAAGGCAGACACGAAATGCTAAATGAAGTGAATCGAGATCAAGTCACAGCCGATGTGCTCAACTGGTTAGAGCGCCACCTTCCTTCAGAGGTTTCAACGATAAGTTAAGAAAAAACGCGCTTGTTAGTGAATTTATGAGACGAGAAATGAGACAACAAATATGACAACATAGAAGCGATGCTCCCGGTATTTGGGAGATCGCTTCTTTGCGGTTTGCGGTTTGCGGTTTGCGGTTTGCGGTTTGCGGTTTGCGGTTTGGGTAGCTTGTCTCAGCAGACTTCTCAATCTAACAATCTCCAGTGCCTCCGCGCATCTGAACTTTAGTAAATAAACTTCCTCCACCGCTAATGGACTCAGTTGACGCTGTCTTCAGCTCATCGCTCTCCCACACCACGTACAAACTCGGTTGTCACTAGCTACACATCATTACTTTCCCACGCCGCTTGCTCAGTTGACACTAACTACATATCATTACTCTCCCCGCTACTTCCGGACTCAGTTGACACTAACCACACATCATTACTCTCCCCTCTACTTTCGGACTCAGATGTCACTATCGCCACACCATTACTCTCCCCGCTACTTCCGGACTCAGTTGACGCTATTTGCTAATTTATAGCCTTTCGCGCTAGGTTTCGGACTCCAGTGCACCTATTCATGCGAAACAGGTTCATATTGGATGTTTTTCGTGCCAATAGCGACTATGCGGTCCGTTAGCATCCAAAAAAACAGGATATTTCCACGTATAAGGTCCGCTGGGTCCGCCTGCGTCGGGTTACTCACCGCTTCCGGACTCAGTTGTCACTATCGCCACACCATTACTCTCCCCGCTACTTCCGGACTCAGTTGACACTAACTACACATCATTACTCTCCCCGCTACTTCCGGACTCAGATGACGCTATTTGCTGATTCATAGCCTTTCGAGCTAGGTTTCGGACTCCAGTGCACCTATTCATGCGAAACAGGTTCATATTGGATGTTTTTCGTGCCAATAGCGACTATGCGGTCCGTTAGCATCCAAAAAGCAGGATATTTCCACGTATAAGGTCCGCTGGGTCCGCCTGCGTCAGGTTACTCACCGCTTTCGGACTCAGATGACGCTAGCTACACATCATCACCATTCCCCCTACTCTCGGACTCAGTTGACACTAACTACACACCATTACTCTCCCCGCTACTTCCGGACTCAGTTGACGCTTTTTGCTAATTTATAGCCTTTCGCGCTAGGTTTCGGACTCCAGTGCACCTATTCATGCGAAACAGGTTCATATTGGATGTTTTTCAAGCCAATAGCGACTATGCGGTCCGTTAGCATCCAAAAAACAGGATATTTCCACGTATAAGGTCCGCTGGGTCCGCCTGCGTCGGGTTACTCACCGCTTCCGGACTCAGTTGTCACTAGCTACATATCATCACCTTCTTCCTCCGCTTTCTTTCGGACTCAGTCTCCAGCTGATCACCTTCCTCCACCACTTGCAGACTCAATCGTCACTAGATTCACATCATCACCTTCCCCCGCTACTTCCGGACTCAGTTGACGCTATTTGCTAATTTATAGCCTTTCGAGCTAGGTTTCGGACTCCAGTGCAGCTATTCATGCGAAACAGGTTCATATTTGGTGTGTTTCGTGCCAATAGCGACTATGCGGTCCGTTAGCATCCAAAAAACAGGATATTTCCACGTATAAGGTCCGCTGGGTCCGCCTGCGTCAGGTTACTCACCGCTTTCGGACTCAGTTGTCACTATCTCCACACCATTACTCTCCTCCACAACATGCGGACTCAATCGTCACTAAGCTCCACCTCATCCCCTTCCCAGCCACTTCCGGACCCAGATGACGCTATCGCCCAAGGCAAAAAAATAGACCGTCCCATAAGGGAACGATCTATCCTTCCACCCGCCTATTACAAAGGCAGTGTGTAGTACTGAGCGCGTTGGCTCTCGTTCTGCTGATACATTACGATTAGTAGCGTGCGTCCTTCCCTAATGGAAGCGGGATCCGCTACTGCTACAGCCGAGCTTGCTGCTTGCGCAGTCTCTTCTAAACTACTATCTGCTGCTCCCTGTAATGGCGAGTCTGCTGAAGGCAAAGCCTCCAGATTAGCCATATCAGCTTCACCATCCTCAAGGCCCTCATCGGCACGCATGCCGCTGATGGAATCCAGCACCGCTTCCAGCGAGAATGGCAATACTTCCAGCACAGTATACTTTTGCAGTTCTCTTTCGTTAAGTCCTGCTTCTGCTAACTGGGCAGAAATTTGACCCGGATTAGCCGCGATATCTTTCAAATAACTCGACCAATCCGACTTATCCAGCACGAAATCCCACCAGATTTTGCGCGGCTTGTACTTGTGTCCAAGAAAATAATCCAGCTTCATCAAGCCAGTTATAACATCCATAGACGGCGTCCCGCGATCTATCAGGAAGGACTGCAAGCGGGTGAAGAGATCTTCCAGCTGATGGCCGATCTTTTGCCAGCCTCGCTCCTCCCAGTAGTCACCGAACTCCTGAAAGAAATCGAATGGCGAATCAAATACATGACGGATCAAGTACTTAGCCGTATGGTCCATCCGGTGGCTGTTCCAGTATTTCTCCAGCACATCCTCAAGCCGCTTCAAACGAATAATGTCTGAGAAAGGCATCATATGACTGCTAAGGATTTCATAAGGTGCGTGTTCCATATACGTGTACTCATATTTAGACGCCTGCGCCCGCAGCCCCGTTCCCCGCAGCATTTTGAGGAATCCAAGCTGTAGCTCTTCCGGCTCCATAACGAATACATCATTAAACGTTTTACGGAAGGTGCTGTAATCCTCCATAGGTAGTCCGGCAATCAAATCCAGATGCTGATCGATATTGCCGCTTGCCTTAATCTTCATTACGGTACGGGACAGCTTTTTGAAATTCTGGCGGCGTTTAACAAGCTCATTCGTCTCATCGTTGGTAGATTGCACCCCAATCTCAAATCTAAAAATACCCGGAGGCGCATTCTTAGATAGGAAATCCAGAACTTCCGGCCGCATGATATCTGCGGTAATTTCGAACTGAAACACACAGCCTTGATGATTATCAATCAGGAATTGAAACATTTCCATTGCATAGTTGCGGTTGATATTAAAGGTACGGTCCAGAAATTTAATAATTTTGGCGCCATTCTGTATTAAATAAAGAAGATCAGATTTCACTCGTTCAATATCATAATAACGTACGCCTACTTCAATACTGGATAAACAGAACTGGCAGTTAAATGGGCACCCGCGGCTTGTCTCAAAATAAACAATACGTTTACTCAAATCTGGAATATCCTCAGGAAAACGATGCGGCGTAGGCAGCGTATTCAGATCGCTTTTGGGACGTGGAGGATTGACGATGATCTCTTCTCCCTTGCGATAAGCGGCACCATACACAAAGTGAAACTTACGATCATCCCTTAGCTCCTGCAGCAAATGGTGGAACGTCTCTTCCCCATCTCCATTAACTATAAAATCAATGCCAGCTTCTCTTTTCATCCAATGAAGCGGCTCATACGAAACTTCCGGTCCTCCGAGAACAATCGTAACTTCAGGCATCACTTGCTTAAGAATACCAATCAGCTTCAGCGTCTCTTCGATGTTCCAGATATAACAGGAGAAACCAATCACATCTGGCCGTTTCTGAAACAAGTCGGACACGATATTCATCACGGGATCTTTGATGGTGTACTCTGCCAAATGAATATCCTTAAATTCATGCTCACTGTACGCTTTTAGCAAGCGGATTGCGAGTGAGGTATGAATATATTTGGCGTTTAACGTGGTCAGGACGATTTTCATGCTACACGACCTTTTCTACATTTCATTTTGGAAAAACTCTAAGAATGCCTTACCGTACTTCCGGTATTTCACTTCCCCAACACCCTTTACCCTCAGCATTTCCGCTTCGGTCTGCGGGCAAACCACACTCATCTCACGCAGCGTGGCATCATTAAAAATAATGTACGACGGCACATGCTCGCGTCCTGCCAATTCACGCCGGATAAGACGCAGCTGCTCAAAGACAGTCTCATTGACGGCTGATGGCGACAGGTCATGCCCCCGACTACGAACTCTCGTACCAGATGTTGTACCTGTCCGCGAAGGCCGTGCCACACGTTGCATCACCTCACGCTGTCCGCGCAGAACCTCGGCAGCCAGAGGCTGAAGCCGTACTACAGGGTACTGGCCTTCCGACAAGGCAAGATACCCTTCTGAGATAAGCACATTGATACTCTCTGAGATTTCCTTCTCCGTCCGGCTCGACATCGTCCCGTGTGTGGGCAGCTTATCGAAGCCGTACTGCATCACCTTTTGATTGCGCGAGCCTTTCAGCACAGATGCCACCAACGCTACACCATAACGCTCCCGCATGCGGTGGATGCAGGAGAAGATCTTTTGCGCATCGACGGTCATATCCACTAGCTCTCGTTCATCCGTACATGAGCTGCAGATACCACATGGCTTGTCCCCATGCTCTTCCCCGAAATAATCCAGCTGGGCACTGCGCAAGCAGCGAGTAGTATAGCAATAATCAATCATTTGCTGAAGCTTGCGATATTCGTTAGCTTTACGGTCAGTGTCCTGTGGATTCTGCTCGATCAGGAACTTTTGCGTCATAATATCCTGCGCACTAAACAGCAAAATACATTCACTTGGCTCCCCGTCACGTCCAGCACGACCTGCTTCCTGGACATAAGCTTCCATATTTTTGGGCATATTGTAGTGAATTACGTACCGGACATTGGATTTATCAATCCCCATGCCAAAGGCATTGGTAGCTACCATGACCCGGATATCGTCATAGAGGAACCCTTCCTGGCTATCTGCCCGCTCCTGATCATTCATACCCGCATGATAGCGGCCTGCCGCTATGCCAGAAGCTTGCAGCCTCTGATACAGATCATCTACTTCTTTGCGGGTCGCCGCATATACAATCCCCGGCTGGTGAGAATGCGTAGCCGCATAATCCATAACGAATTCCCGCTTGTTCTCTCCCCGCAGCACAGACATTGCCAGATTATCTCTTCCTAGCCCCGTCATGAAAATACCCGGCTCGCGCAAGCGCAGCAGCCGGACCATATCCTCCATAACCTCCGGCGTCGCCGTGGCGGTAAATGCTGCCAGGATCGGACGTTCAGGCAGCTCATCTACAAATGGAGATACCGACAGATAACTTGTCCGAAAATCATGTCCCCACTGGGATACACAGTGCGCTTCATCAACAGCCACGCAGGAAATAGACAGCTCAGCCATTTCCAGACGGAACCAGTCCAGCTCAAGTCTTTCGGGCGCAACATAGAGCAGCTTCAAATCGCCCCGCCGGGCAGCCCGAATCCGCTCATTCACTTCTTTTCCGCTTAACGTGCTATTAATAAAGGCTGCCGGAATACCCGCAGTAGTTAACGCATCCACCTGGTCTTTCATCAACGAGATCAGTGGTGATATCACCAAAGTCAGCCCTGGCAGGAGCAGTGCAGGAACCTGATAACAGATCGATTTCCCGCCACCCGTAGGGAGGATTCCCAGTGTGTCGCGTCCTTCCAGCAAGTTCTGAACAATCTTTTTCTGGCCATCCCGAAAGTCTGGATAACCGTAATATTTTTGCAGCTCAGCCTGCGCCTGTTCAATAGTAGGTGCTTGCATCTTCATATCTCTCATAACTCCTTAGGCGTTTCTATCTTTAGTTTAGCGGTCAATGGTGTAATGAGCAACACCTCTTAACTATCATCACCCCGTTCTTCTTTTGAAATATTTACATAAAAGGTCTTCTTTTAAGCCAAGCTTTAATAAGTGTGATTTCATAGAAAGGTGGAGCGACCGTGCAAAATTGGAAACAAAAATATACCTCCTTTAAACAAAAGCCTGCACGTAAAGAGTCCTCTGCCCAGGACAATCATCCGGTCAAGCCACTGGATTCCAGCCTGAAGTGCAATATAAGCTTCATTCGACAAGTCTTTGGAGAAGACAGCGACCTTATTGTCCGTAACTTCAAGGTATACGGTAGATATGATGCGGCTATTATCTTTTTTTCTTCTGTGGTGGACCAGAATCAAATTCAGAACTATGTCTTAAAGCCATTAATGAATGTTTCCTCCGACCACTCAGAAATTCCAAAAGATCTAAAGGATTTACCTGATTACATCTGGAGTATGACGGTACAAGTCACACAAGGTAACCGCACTAAGGACCTAAATACTCTAGCCTCCGTCTTGTTGGATGGAAATGTAGTTCTAATCATAGATGGAATGGATCAGGCACTTTACTTCAATCTGCGTAAAATTGAGCATCGTAGCATTGAGCAACCTCAAACTGAACAAGTCATACGCGGTTCGCGTGATGGGTTTATAGAGAATTTAGAATCCAATATCTCTTTGCTTCGCTATCGACTGCAAACGCCCGATCTTCGTGTAGTAACTGCCCCTCTTGGCGTACGGACGCGCTCAAAAGTAGCGGTTTGTTATATCGAAGGAATAGCCGATCCAGGGCTAGTTCAAAAGGTGATGAAGCGATTATCAGCAATAAATGTAGACGGCATCCTTGATGCGGGGTATATCGAGCAATTCATAGAGGATCATCCCCTTTCCCCGTTTCCACAGGTTCAGCCAACCGAACGTCCGGATAAATCTATAGCCTCTTTATTAGAAGGACGAGTCATCATCCTTGTAGACGGCTCACCATTCTGCCTCATCGTCCCAGCGCTCTTCAATCAGTTCTTTCAGACGATGGATGACTATACAGAACGTTTTGTTGTAGGAAGCCTCCTAAGAATGATCCGCCTGATCGCATTATTATTTTCCCTTTTCTTCCCAGCCTTATATGTATCCATTATCTCTTTCAATCCTGAGCTACTGCCGACAGAGTTCGCCGTAGCAATAACTGGTGCAAGAGCTGGCGTACCCTTTCCAGCCGTATTGGAAGTTCTGATTATGGAAGTTTTCATGGAGGTGCTGCGCGAAGCAACCATTCGCCTACCGCAAATGATTGGCGGGGCTCTTTCTATTGTAGGTGTGCTTGTCATTGGTCAGGCAGCCGTAGCAGCAGGTCTGGCGAGTCCAACTACCGTAGTTGTTGTCGCTATAACGACCATAGGGTCTTTTGCCACACCCGCTTACAATGCCGCAATCTCTTCAAGAATGCTTAGATTTCCATTGATCATATTGGCAGGCTGCTTTGGCCTGTACGGAGTAATGCTGGGCACTATTGTTATTATCAACCACTTATTATTTCTGGAATCTTTTGGCGTTCCCTACATGACACCCTTTGTCCCTACAATATGGAAGGACCTTAAGGATAGTATCGTTCGGGTACCTTTATGGTGGATGCGAAGCCGCCCAAGCTTTCTTAATACACCTGATCCTGATCTTCTTGCGAAGGACATTCCCAAAATGCATACCGATCTGATTTTTAAGGAGAAAAGTGAAGCTGATGAATAGTAACCGCCCCATATCAACGATCCAAGTCATGGCTGTAATCGTCAGTACGATTATAGGAATAGGAATCTTAAGTATTCCTCGTTATATGGCTGAAGCTGGAGACAGTGGTGCACCGCTCGTGACTGCTTCTGGCGTACCTGTTGCTTTTTTGGGCTGCTGGTTTACGGCAGCTGTCTGCCGAAAATTCCCGAACGAAACGTTGTTCGTATTTAGCCGCCGCCTTCTCGGAACTGGGCTCGCGGATATTTTCTCCATTTTTATTTCTTTGTTTTTTGCTTTCTCTGCCGGGATCACCATGCGCCAATTCGGAGAAGTATGTATTGCGGTTGTCTTTAAAAAGACACCCATCGAAGCAGTAATTCTCTTAATGCTCGTACTGGTTGCCTTATCAATCCGTAGAAATATTGTGAAATTCACTTATGTCCATGTTTTCTATTTACCTTTTATTCTATTATCTGTGATAGCAATTGCCTTGGTAGCTATGAAAAATGTTGATGTTCTAAACTTGCTACCCCTCACCGGAAATCACACCACCTTTTCAAGCTTTTCCAAAGGAACGATTACGTCCGCTGGCCTTTATCAGGGCACATTTGTCATCATCCTGCTGGTTCCTTTAATGAAAAAACCTCAACAGATCCTCAAAGCAGGCACTGTTGCGCTTTGTATCATTGGATTCATTTATGTAATGATCGTTTGGGTCACTTTAGGCATGTTTGGAGCTCAAGAAACCAAATTACTTTCCTATCCAACCCTAGAAGCAGCTCGCTCCATATCCATCGGCGCAGGACTATTAGAACGGTTTGATGCTCTTTTTATAATAATTTGGGTGGTTTCTATATTCACTTCCATCTTTACGAACTACTACTTAGCCGCATACTCTCTGCAACAAGTGCTGCGGCACAAGGATCACCGCCTAATATCCAGTTTCTTACTTCCATTTATCATCACTTTTTCACTTTTTCCGAGAAATATATTTCAGGTCTATTCATTTGCTAGCATTACAGCAATAATCGGTTTGATTTTTTTGACCTTCTATCCTCTTTTATTATGGTTAGTCTCTCTAATCCGAAATAAAGGAGCCATTTCTCATGAATAAAAAAATTTACAAGCGTGTAGTTCTTATATTTATTCTCTCACTCATGTCTGGCTTACTCTCAGGGTGCTGGGACCAGCTTGAAATAGAAGACCGTGCATTGGTGCTAGGATTATCCATTGATTCCGTCCCTCCAGACAGCAAAATAAATGATGATCAAACCACTCATCTTAAAAGCGCAAATATTAACCTTCCCAAAATCCGTGTGACCGCCCAAATTGCGGTTCCGGGAAGAGTTCCACTCGGACCAGGCAGTGGGGGTGAAGGCGGAGGCGTGAATCAAAATCCAGTATGGGTCGTAGAAGTGTACGGGTACACCTTAGATGACGCCATGAACAATTTACAGCAGCAAATTTCTGATCCACGTTATCTAATTCATTTACGAGTGATTATTATTAGTGAGGACATAGCAAAAAAAAGCATGAATGATTTAAATGATTATTTGCGGCGAAATCCAGAAGTTCGTCGCCGGACCTGGCTGCTAGTATCCGAAGGGGAGGCTGCTAAATTTATGAATATTAATCCTCCGCTGCAGCGAGTGCCGACCCTTTACATCCTCTCCACCATGGAAAAAGCAGTAACATCAGGAAAATTCCCCGCTGATTATATAGGTGTATTCTGGTCAGCAGAATCCAAATGGGGCGAAAGTGGTTATCTGCCTTACGTCTCATTACATCAGGAAGACAATATCATGATTAAAGGCCTAGCTTACTTTAGTGGTGGAGTGATGGTCGGATCGACGATTCCGATTGAGATTGGCGCATATATGTCCATGAAGGGCATTAATCCGGGGGGATACTCCGATCTTTTTCATGCTGATGAATTCGGTCCGGTGATGCTCAAGGTCAACGACCGGTTCACGAGGGTGAAGGTTCATTTCAAAGAGGGCAAACCCCACATCACCTATAACCTTTTTTTAGAGGCGGCTCTAGATGAGCATTTACGTAGTGATATCCCTATCGATTCCAGCCGTTCTTTAGAAAAGATTGAAGAAATCTTTCAAAAGAGAGTGATCGGTATTTTCAACCACCTTATTGAAGAAACGCAACAAGCGCATTCCGATGTCTTTGGCATGGGTGAATATATTCGTGCATATGCTCCCTCCTACTGGAAAGCCAATATTCGTGACAAACATGACTGGGAGCAGCAGTATTCCAATCTAAGTGTTGAAGTTAAGTTGAAAACTCACATCGACAGAGTAGGTCTTAAACAAAATTAAAGGACGTTTATAGGAGGCTCTACTATGCTCTATCACCAGCTAACCTACGTAATTGTTGCGCTGCTGATCTCCAGTGTTCTGTTGCTTACTGTAGATACTAAAATATATGCAGTCAATGCTATGCACCGGGAAAAGAAATATGCCAGACTGTTAGGCTGGGTATATCTCGGTTTATTCCTGCTTCTTGGATTAGCCCAACTGTTCTATCTATGAGCATTTACAAACCAAACCAGCAAGCCTGCCCTCTCCATAGTATTTCTTCACAGCCCATGGTATATTGAGGAGTACAATATTAAAGGACGGAGAATGCATCCATGAACTCAAGAAGAAATCCTAAAGAAACAGCCAAAAGAGGTACTCGTTCTCACAGCAAGCCTACTGGCAAGCTTAACCATAAAACTAAAGCACCCGCAGCACCCAAGTCTTTTACTGTAAACGAACCTTCTGAACTGTTGCCTTTCTTACTCACCCACGTCACGGGTCGCGGACGAAATGCGATTAAATCCATCCTATCGCGTGGACAAGTGTCAGTAAATGATAAGGTAGTTACACAGCATAATTTCCAATTGCATCCGGGCCAAAGCGTTACTATTGATCAAGAGAAGCCTGTACAAACAGCAGAGATGATCGGACTTAAAATCGTTCATGAGGATGATGACCTGATTATTGTTCAAAAGGATGCTGGACTGCTATCTATCGCCACTGCGGAAGAAAACGAATTGACGGCTTACCGCCAGCTTATGGAGCATGTCCGTGTTAGCAATCCAAAAAATCGGATTTTTGTCGTACACCGTTTGGACAGAGATACATCAGGTGTAATGATGTTTGCCAAAAGCGAACGGATTCAGCAGGCATTACAAACTACGTGGAAAGATACTGTGAAGGAACGTTCTTACGTAGCGCTCGTGGAAGGCGCGGTTAAAAGACCTGAAGGCAAGATAAGCTCGTGGCTCAAAGAAACCTCAACCCTTAAAATGTATTCCAGTCCTCATGAAGGCGATGGACTACATGCAATTACACACTATAAACTTATTCAGGCTAACCGCCATTTTTCCTTGCTAGAGGTTAAGCTCGAAACCGGACGAAAAAATCAGATTCGGGTGCACATGGCAGATATCGGCCACCCTATCGCAGGTGACAAGAAATATGGTGCAGAGACCAAAACGGTAGGAAGACTTGGCCTACATGCTCGAGTGCTCTCTTTTATTCATCCAACCACTGGAGAACTGATGACCTTTGAGAGCCCGATTCCGAAGACGTTCCTGAAATATACTGCGCCTGCGCCTACAAACTAAGAATTGAACGGTATACCCACGACTGACGAGCATTCCCGCTTATGGGTAGCCGTAACTTCTACACAAGATGCCCGGTCCATTTGGTCCTGGGCGTCTTTTTTAACTTCCTATCACATCATGTTACAATATAAATAAACAAAGAAGGTGCCCTTATTGTTCCATCCTACTGTTTTCGATAATATTAAGATCGCCTTTGAGAACCAGATTTATGACTACGATAATTTAGACGGAATACTGGTGGTTACGGATCGCTCCGACCTTCTGAATATGGCGCTGATGTCCAGAGAGTTCAGTCTCTCCTTCCAATTAACTGCAGGCAGGAAAGTAACCGCCGAAATCCTGCTCACTTCGTCCACGAAAGATCTCAGCGATGAAATCTTGGAGGTTCCTAATACGGATCCCGGCTGTAATCTTTCACTTCGTTTTTATATGGAAGTCGAAGATATTCCTAGCGAATGTCAGGCGATAGACAGTATTCTGAAAGCGATCTGGGGACCTGATTTCCAGCCTGTGCAATCTTTAAGCTTCATATATGGCCAGGAAAGTGAAACTTACAATAACTGCATCGAGCTGCAATTCAAAAGACAACTTACAGAAGAACAAATGGAGGACATTCCCAACCTGCTAAGCCACCTGCTGCAAAGTGCGGAAGAACTGGAATCCTTCACGGTATAATCCCTACTTTTTAACGTTCGAACTATGGGAAAAGAGGTGTGCATGAAATGAAATTCCTGCCTGCTGCCAAAAGTAAACGTTGGTTTCTCTGGATGACCGTTTATGCCATTCTGCTATGGCTTCTCTTCCCTCTGCACCGATTTGTGATGCTGGCCCAAGAAATGGATGCCACACTCTTACTACGCTTTGCTCTTTTTTCCGTAGTAGTGGCTGGCATTGTCAACACTTTAGGCTGGCTTGGAGCACGTCTGCTCTGGGTATTTAGTACGGCGGGAATAATCATAGGCGCGGCATTTATGCTGGGCTACACCTACAAAGAGATGTCCGGTTGGGAGGATCTCGCAGGCTTCCTCGCATTTTCCTTATTTTCATGTGCCGGATTTGCACTGGGTTTATTAGCGGAAGGTATTCGTCTGCTGTATACGCGAGCATCGAAGTCTTGAATGGAAGAGGTGAAACGCTGTTGTCCAATTCTTTTCTAACCAAAAATGCATTGTCCCATTCTTTAAAAGAACTAATGGAGCATACACCGCTCAATAAAATTACTGTTAAACAACTAGTGGACCATTGCGGACTAAACAGACAAACCTTCTATTATCATTTTCAGGATATATTTGATTTGCTAGGTTGGATCTATAAGACTGAGGCTGTCGAAAGCCTCGCCCAGTATCGCAGCTACAGCACTTGGACGGACGGTTTTTATAGAATTTTCTGCTACATTGAGCGGAATAAATCCTTTTGCTGTAACACGCTAAATTCACTAGGCAGAAATCACCTGGATGCATATCTGTACGAAGTGACAAACGATCTCATCATGGGGGTTATAAACGAGTTGTCCTCCGGGATGGAGGTTTGCGAAGAAGACAAGCACTTTATAGCCAATTTCTACACGCTAGCCTTCACAGGCCTAATCATTCAGTGGATGAGAGAAGGCATGAAGGAACAACCGCACCATATGATTGAGAAGCTAAGTGATCTAATTGAAGGAAATTTTCTGAAAGCTTTACACAAATATGAGAACCATCCGTTGTAACCCTTTGGTTGCAGCGGTTTTTTTTGTCTAAAAACTAGACAGATCACCCATAATGACAAAAATCCAGACACTCTAAAGAGTTTGATTATACCTTCAAAATAGGAGTTGGTTTACATTAAGAGTGTGATTATTTAAACAACTACTTGGAGGCGACCATTGTGAAAAAAGAGTACGGTAATAGACAGGTTTATTTTGTCGGTGGCGGAATTGCATCCCTAGCGGGCGCTGCTTACCTGGTCAGAGACTGTGATTTTCCGGGACAAAACATTCACATTATTGAAGAGATGAAGATTCTTGGTGGTAGCAATGACGGCGCAGGTGACGCTGAACATGGTTACGTTGTCCGCGGCGGCCGTATGCTCAACGACGAAGCTTATGAGAATCTCTGGGAACTATTAACAACGATTCCTTCTGTCGACCGTCCGGGGTTGTCTGTGCGGGATGAAATTATTGCTTTTGATACCGCTAATCCAACACACTCAAACGCCAGACTTGTAAACAAAGACGGCAAAGTAGAAGATGTATTGTCCATGGGTTTTGATATGGCTGATCGTCTCGCTATGGGCAAGCTGATTATTACACCAGAAGATAAAATGGGAAAAGCGCGTATCAACGACTGGTTCGCCCCTCACTTTTTCACAACCAACTTCTGGTATATGTGGGCTACTACTTTTGCATTCCAACCTTGGCACAGCGCTGTAGAGTTTAAAAGATATATGCTTCGTTTCTTCCATGAATTCCCAAGAATTCAAACACTGGAAGGTGTAACTCGCACTCCTTATAACCAATATGACTCCATCATTCTGCCTTTGCACAAATATCTTGAACCATTCGGTGTCGATTTCACACTGAAATGTACAGTTACTGATCTGCAGTTCAAAAAAGGTGACGGAATTACCGTAACCCAAATGAATGTAGTGCGCGAAGGTGTCAAAGATGTGATTGATGTAAAAGAAGATGATCTCGTGATTATCACAAACGGTTCTATGACCGAAGGCTCCAGCCTTGGTTCTATGACTTCTGCTCCACGCCTTAACGGCAAAGGAAGCTCATGGAAATTATGGGAAAACATCGCTTCTAAGAAACCAAGTCTTGGCAATCCTTCTTCGTTCGATGATCATGTAGACGGTTCGAAATGGGAGTCCTTTACTGTAACTTTCCATGACTCCAAATTCTTCGATCTGATGGAAAATTTCACACGTAACCGTGCCGGCACAGGCGCTTTGGTCACTTTCAAGGATTCGAGCTGGTTTATGTCCGTTGTACTGGCTTACCAACCGCATTTCCGCAATCAGCCTGAGCATGTTAAAGTGTTCTGGGGTTACGGACTGTATCCAGACAAAGTTGGGGATTTCGTGAAAAAGAGAATGTGTGATTGTACCGGCGAAGAAATCATGCAAGAATTGATCGGTCATCTTCACTTTGAAGAACATAAGGACGAGATCATGGCTACCGCCAACTGTATTCCTTGCATGATGCCTTATATCACTTCTCAGTTCATGCCTAGACTCAATAGTGACCGACCAAAAGTTGTCCCTGAGGGTTCCACGAACCTGGCCTTTATTGGACAATTCTGTGAAATTCCAGATGACGTTGTATTCACTGAAGAATACTCCGTGAGAGCAGCGAGAATTGCGGTATATACTCTACTTGGTATCGAACGGCCTATCGAGCCAATCAACCAATATCAATACGATGTACGTACACTATTCTCAAGCTTTGTTACATCTTTCAGATAAAACCACAATTCAGCGGCGAGCGCTTCCGGATATCGGGAGCGCTTGTTTTTGAGTGTGGGAAGCAACAAAAGAACAGTTTTATCAAAACAAAAAAGAGCTGAGGGCTCCCTCAGCTCTTTTGTTTTACTCGAATCCAAACTTTAAATATTGCAAGATCCATCTGCGCAGCCATCATCGGTGGATACTTCAGAATTCCCCTTACCAACCACTTGTAACGTTGGTCCTGCTTGTTCCTCCGCCCACACAGTATCCAGTACCTCTGTAAATACAGGACCTGGTTGTGCACCAGATAAAGCATATTTATTGTTGAATACAAAGAAAGGTACACCGGTAATATTAAGGCGGCTTCCTTCTTCAATATCGCCATTAACCTCATTCGCAAAAGCATCCGTCTCCAGCATTGCCGCAGCTTCCACTTGATCCAGACCAACTTCAGCAGCGAGTGATGCCAGTACACTGCGATCTCCAAGATTTAAAGAATCCGTAAAGTAGGCGCGCAGCAGACGTTCGGACATTTCTGCACCTTTTCCCTTTGTGCTTGCAAAATGACTCAGTCTGTGACTGTCGAAAGTGTTGGTATGCTTTACTGTATCAAAATTAAATTCCAAACCCACATCTTTAGCCTGCTCCGCTAGTTGTGCGTTCATTGCTTTTGCTTTTTCGACGGTCATCCCGTATTTGGTAGCCAGCAGCTCATGAATACTCTTGTCTGTACTTACCTCTGCATGTGGATCCAGTTGAAAGCTACGGAATACTACCTCCACTTGATCACGGTTCGGAAATTGGCTTAGCGCATTCTCCAAACGTCTTTTGCCAATATAACAAAAAGGACATGCATAATCGGACCAGATATCTATTCTCACGAAAAAACCTCCTAATATTATTGATAATTTGTAGCTGTTATATAAGAGTAATAACTAAATATATGTCGCTTACTATTATATAGTTAAAAACTCAAAATTACAAACTTAACTTTTATTAAAATAACATTTATAGACGTGAATGTTAAAGCAAAAAGTAAACGAAAGTGGTATATACGCTCCCCTTCAGGGCAGATAGAATAAAGTTAACACCAGAAATTCCGAAGGGAGATCCCCATATGCATGATGTATCTATAGTGATACCTACCCGTAACCGTATAAACGACCTTACAGTGTGCATAGAGTCTATTAGCAAGCAGACACAGCTAGAGAATGTCTCCATCGAGCTCTGGATTGTGGATGACGGTGAGATTCCTGAAGAAAGATTAACCTATTATCGTAACATACTGAACAAATTGCCACAGGCTGAGTTTCGATATCATCGTAAGACTAATCCGGGGCTCTGGCTTTCCCGTTATGAGTCACTTGGACTAGTAAATGCTGAAATTGTGCTTCATTTAGACGATGATGCAGAATTAGATGATTCCTTATATATTCGACGATTACTTGATACTTATGCAGCGGACGGTTCAATTGTAGGTGTAGGCGGGGTGGCTAAAGGCATGCGCAGCAGCAAACCGGGCCGGCTGTTTGGCATGCTGACCGGACAAATGTCCGGATCCCCGGGCAGATTATCCCCAAGCATGTTTGCAGGCTCCCTATTCCTCTGGGGAGAGAAGGAGCAGGTTTTTGAGACGGATTTTTTTCACGGCTGTAATATGTCATTCCGGCGCTCAGCATTACAAGATATGAAACCCTATCCCTGGATGACAAGTTACTCCATTGCCGAGGATATTTACTTGTCCCATTTGGCTAGCCGTTATGGCAAGCTTGTCATTAACCCCGCTATGAAAATCATTCATCATGAGTCGCCGGGTTCTCGGGATAAGGCGGGCGTTGTTGCAAGAGCTACTGCCATCAATCATTATTATCTGCTCAACTTACGTAAAGCACCCCCTATGAATTATGCCGCATTGATCTGGACGTTAACCTGTCTGACAGGCAAAGAAACTCTCAAACGAAATTTTAAAGCCGTTAGCGGTTATGCCAAGGGAATCCTTTTCGTAATGAATCCTCGTAAAAACAAATACCGTGAATACATGCTAGATTAGCTCAGTAACTACCTCTATATTCACAGCATTGCTCCGAATCAGATTGCGGGGCTTTTTTTTCATGCAGACGGAGTTGTACCTAAATATGCCATGAAATTAATTTCCATCAACTTCTGATCTAGGGTATGATAGTAATAATGTGTTTTAGAAACTAACTTTATGGATGGTGGAATATGTTTAAGAACAAAAAAACGACGTTGATACTCGTTGTTATCCTCATCGCCGTCATAGCTGTCGGCGCTTGGCTAATTACTAAAAATAAGGATGACAAAGCGACTGAAACACCGGGTGGCGCAACAGCTTCAGGAAAAGGTGAAGCCAAGTCACTCTCACAGACCTTTTATATCTATGACACGGTCGTGAATATCAAAGTGTTCGGAGAAAATGTAGCCCAAAAAAATATGGATGATATTCAGCAAATGCTGGAGCGAATGGATATGGAGCTTAGCCGTACAAAAGAAGGCGGCGAGGTTTACGCAGTCAATCAAGCAGCAGGAAAAGAAGCGGTTGTCGTTTCGGACGAGACCTTAGATGTTGTAAAACAATCGGTGCAATATGCAAAAGAAATGGACGGGCTATTCGATCCCACGATTGGTCCGCTGATCGACCTCTGGAACATCGGTAGTGGCGGGGATAAAGTCCCTGATCCAGCAGCTATCGATGCAGCCAAGAGCCTAACCAATTACAGGGACGTTGAAATTGACGAAGCTGCTAAGACCGTGAAGCTACTGAAGGAAAATATGGTACTGGATCTTGGAGGTATCGGCAAAGGATATGCTGCTGACCGTATCGCTGATTATTTAAAAGAGCAAGGCCTTAACAGTGCAATGATCAACCTCGGCGGCAGCAGTATTATTGCGTTAGGTACGAAACCAAACGGAACGGATTGGAATATTGGCCTGCAAGACCCTGACCAAAGCCGCGGCACTCAGCTAGGAACAATTAAAATCGCGGATGAGGTCATCGATGCTTCTGGTGTTTACGAACGTTATTTTATGCAAGACAATGTTCGTTATCACCATATTCTTGATCCACGCACAGGTTACCCTTCTCAGAACGGTCTCAAAAGCTTGACCATTATGAGCCCTAATGCAACAGATGCGGACGCTTTGTCCACTGGGGTGTTCTTGATGGGGATCGAAGAAGGCATGAAATATCTAGAGTCGTTACCTGAAGATGTAGAAGCTTTCTTTATTACCGATGACAATAAAATCTACGCCACATCAGGCATTAAAGAAAGAATGAATCTGACTGACCCTACGTACAGCTTCGCTGATTAAATTTAGTTGAAAAGAGCTTGCCCCCATAAAGCCGTTGTTGGCTTTTAGGGGCAAGCTCTTTTGTTGCAGATAATGGTTCTTAGGCATGGCTGAGGGATGTTCATCGCCCAGCAGCCTGATAATTAGGGAATTCCTCCCTAAAATCATTAGATTTTTTCAAGGTAAACCTTCGATTAGGGAAAACCTCCCTAAAAATCACCCGAATATGGCTATAACCCTGCTTATTTCATTTTAATTAGGGAGGAATTCCCCAATAACCCCAATTTCTAGCTCTAATCGGTTAATTTCAGGGAGTTTTTCCCTAATTAATTCCCGATCAAGATTTTTACAGCACCAAAGGCAACTCGCTAAATTCCTTATAATTCGTGAAAATATAACTAGGCTCATGATCCGTAGCGGGCTGTCTGCCTCTCGGATTATACCAGCAGACCTTCCAGCCAGCCGCAAGCGCTCCTACTACATCATTAGCCCAGGTATCGCCTATATAAAGTGAATGGTCTGGTGAAGTGCCAGACTTCTGATTTACATGCAAAAAGAGTTGCGGATCTGGTTTGGCCAGACCTACAGCGTCAGAAATAAAAATCATCTCCTCGGGGATCATCTGATCCAGACCTAATCCGCGAATCTTTTTCATTTGATGATCCTTGGGTCCATTCGTAATGATGCCTACTTTATGACCAGCAGCAATGAACCTTTCCAATTGCTCCCGGACTCCATCTATCATTTGAATGGTGTACTGACGGCCAATGTATGCCGCTTGTACCGCCGTGGCTTGGTCACGATCAAGCTGTAGACCATACTCTGCAAAAGCAAGCTCCAATCGGCGTACCCTAGTCTCCTCCAGCGGAATTTCTCCACGTAAATACATAGGCCATAATACATCACTATGATGTCTTACTTTATAAAATAATTCCGCAAAGTCCAGACTGCTCTCATCCGGTTTAAGTACTTGACGCACCGCTTCTTTAAAAGGAACCAAATGATCATATAGGGTATCATCAAGGTCAAAAAAGATTGCCAACTTATTACTTGTATCCACTTTAACGCCCCTTACTCGTCTTTCTCTCTAGCTTTTAGAAAAAAAGGTTATAGGTATAAAAGTCATCATCCCGAATGTAGCCATGCGCTTCATATAAACGCTGTGCCCCCACATTCGCCGTCATTGTTGTCAGGGACAAGCCCTTCGTATTCGTTGCGAGCGCATGAGCTCTGGCACTTTCCAGCAGCTTGGAGCCGAGCCCATGTCCTCGCAGTTCCGTAGTTACATATAAATCATTCAAAATCCAGAGACGCTCCATAGAGACTGATGAAAAAGAGGGGTAGAGCTGAGTGAAGCCCCACGCTCTTTTCTCCTCGCCATCTCCCTCCACCGCAATAAAGATTACCGATTCGTTCAGCTTCAATCGATCTGATAAAAAAGCACGCGCACCATCCAGATCAGAGACTGCCCCATAAAATACCCGATACTCATTAAACAATGGGATAAGCCGTTCCAAATCATCATAGATCACATGTTCAATACGATAGTTGTTCATGCTCAGCGCTCACTTTCCGGCTTGGGCCGTTTTAACGTTATTGTATATTTCAGCCGTTCCGTGCACCATGGAGCGAACGCCAGATCATTTGGACAATTATTCTTATTCTTTGGAATCGTAGAACACATGCCGGGCACTGACTTTACCCTCTTCGATATCCAAAATTCCAAAGGAATACAGTTTCTCACGTCGTTTATCTGTTGGCGATCCTGGATTAAAGAGCAGAATCCCATTCTCTTCCCGCAATAAAGGCTGATGCGAATGACCAAAAAGAATACAATCCACCTTATCATTCGCAAAAGCAAGCAGCGCATTCCCGTCCGTTCCTTTGCGGGAGTGTGGCGTATGCCCATGCACCATTCCGATCCGGAATCCCTCAAGCGTTAGCAGCTTACGCTCCCCGAAACGCTCGATGATCTCTATTCCATCGTTATTCCCAGCAATCCCTTCCACTGGAGCCAATTCAGCCAACAAATCGTAGATTCCCATACTCACCCAATCTCCAAGATGTAGAATCAAGTCTACATTCCGGAATTCAGCAACAAGTGCTTTGGGCAGAGACTTAGCCATTCTTGTCATATGTGTATCTGATACCACGCCTACTTTCATATAACTCAGCTCCTAATCTATCATACTCATCTCATATTCAAATAATTGTACGATTTGCTTAAACGAGAAGCAAGCTCTGTGACTTCTCCCACACAGAAAAGCCGGGTACACCCCAGTAAAACAGAGCATATCCGGCTGCCATTAAGGAATTACGAAGAAATCATTTACGCTTACTACCTTCTACAGTATTTAGCATCCCGACTCAGTTCTCTCTATCCTGCCAATTCCATAATCTTACTTCTTCAACATGAATATTACTGACCCATTTTTCTTCCTTTAACTTGAGCAGTTCTTTAACCGGACCGGTTACGACAGCTCCATACAGCCTAACTCCGTTCTTCTCCAGATAACTAATGGAGTCATCCAGATCAATAAACGGAATTACCTTGTTGGCGATCGATTTATGCTCCTGCATTAAGTGCAGTGTCTTAAGGAAGTTCGCATTACGCAGTTCACCATCCCCATATGAGTCAACAGATGGAGAAACACTCGTGCGGCTAGTCCCCCCTCCAAACCAACCCCACTTTTTCTTTGACTCTTGTGTCACCTTCATATCATCAGCATGCCAGATAGGCGTACTTGGAAATCCTAAGGGATCATTTATTACTGGCTCTTGTATCCTTGGACCTGTATCTGCTGCGAACCATAAAAGCTCAAGATTTTTATGCTGAAACTTCTTCAATAGCTCATCTGTCGAAAAAAATTGTTCAAAAGACAAATAGGCTTCTCCTACCGTACCTTCAGGGAGCTTTTCTAGTTTTTCCCACTCACTGCTGTCATCTATCCTATTTTCCGCAGACTGGTTCTCAATGGGATAAATAAAGTAATTACCTGTCCCACTGCGTTCATATGTCCATGAATAACTATAGATTCTAGGCCAGCCTAATAGAAACTTCATCGAATAATCTCCAACATTAATCCGCGCATCACCAATTTGTTTTATTATTTCACCCTGCAGATTCATACTAAAAAACGGTCCGGAATCGCTACTCAAATGGACGATCGTGTTCGGCTGTGAAACAGCAATTGCGGAAGAAACGACATCACGGTAAGTCTCTCCTCTTTCTCCAGTGCCATAAAATACCGCTGTGATGATACTGCTGACAATCAAAAAAATCAAAAACGCAGAAATCACCGTTAAAGTATTTGATATGCGTGCTTTCCACTTGCCACGGCGGATGATCTTTTTTTCTTTGCCGGGTCTGTTTCTTTTACCCTTTCCGAATTTTATGCTCTTCTCCTCATCTGAAGCCGGCTTTTCTTCGCCCATGAGTTCATCCAGATAAGCCTGGTAAGCTTCCATCTTCTCTAGCTCACGTTCAACCTCATCCCTATCCTCATCAGCAAGAGTGCCTTCGCCATACCTTCTTAACTTCTCCTTAAACTCTTCACTCATGTTCATTTCTCCTCCGCTCTGCCTCACGCAGCTTCTGTCTGGCCCGAAAGATCAATATCTTATATTGGGACAAGCCCACATCCATAATGTCCGATGCTTCCCGATAACTCAGCCCATGAAAATCATGCAGCAGCAGTGCATTTCTCTGATTGTCCGGTAGCTCACTTACCGCTATCCTCATCTCTTCCCAACGTTCCTGATGAAGCAGTGTGCTTTCTGTGGTATCTGGATGAGCAAGCTTTTTGAAAAAATCCTCACTCTGAACTGTGCTGCGGCCTTCCTTTCGCTTGTAATCTACGAAGGCGTTATAAGCGACACGGAACAGCCATGGCTTAATCTTCTCTTCTTTGCAATTCTCCAAATGTAGATAAGCGCGATAAAAGGTTTCTTGCATCAAATCTTCAGCCGCATAATGATCACCACAAAGGGAGCGCAAATAGCGGTAAATATCCATTACATACATCTGATATATTTCATCCAATGAATTTCGCTTCATGCACTCCCCCCTTAACCTATCCACGTATCCCAGCCTAAAAAGTTACAGATGATTTTAGTAACTAGTATGAATATACCAGTAATTCCATGGAAAAAAGCGAAAAAAAGCCTGCTGGCAAGGAGTATTACTCCTGCCAACAGGCTTTTTAATTCACCAAGTTACTCTGCTTACAGAACAACTTCAACTTCTTTGAGCATTTCGCTAACGGATATTAAACCGCCACCGGACAAATACCAGTAGTTAGGATCCAAGTAAATGATTTTACCGTTTTTAAAGGCATTTGTGTTCTTCACTAGATCGTTTTCAACTGCTTTTTTAGCTGAGCCGGATTCGCCGCCATCACTCTTCACAGCCGCATCTCTGTCCACTACAAACAGATAATCCGGGTTCTTATCCGCTACATATTCGTAGGATACGCTTTGTCCGTGAGTGGATACTTCAATTTTATCATCAGCCTGTGCAAATCCGAACACATCATGGATAATCCCAAAACGGGAACCTGCACCGTAAGCACTGATTTTGCCTTCATTCGCAAGAATAACAAGTGCTTTTTTGCCATCAGCTGTTGCCTTCGTATTCAAAGCTTTGATGGAATCATTGATAGTCGCAAGCTCAGTTTCTACTTCTGCTTCTTTTCCAAAAATTTGACCCAGCATTTTCACGTTATTCGTAAAAGATTCCATGTAGTTTGCATTATCTACAGCCACATACAGAGTAGGTGCAATTTTGCTGAATTCTTCATAAGAATCCTGTTGTCTGCCGGAAATGATGATCAGGTCCGGAGAAAGACTGTTTATTTTTTCGAAGTCAGGCTCTTTCAAACCACCAACATTCTCATATTTAGCATCGTTATATTTAGAGAGATAAGCCGGTACATTACTTTGAGGCACTCCAGTCACCTCTACACCCAGTTTATCCAGCGTATCCAGTGTACCGAAGTCAAAAACAACCACTTTTTGCGGATTGCTTTTGATAGTTGTTTCGCCAAGCGCATGCTTGAAAGTAAGCTCTGTCGGTGCTGTAGTTGCTTCCGTTGTTGGTGCAGTAGTAGCCTCCGAATTGCCTGCCGCTGCTGTGTTGTTATTTGAAGTTGCTGCATTATTGGAGCCACAAGCCGCCAAGATTACCGCAAGAAATACTGTCATAATCAGTAAAGATAAGTTCTTCTTCAACGTATTCACCCCTAATTTTTATAGTGAAGCTATTTGAATTATTCGCGTATGCGTTAAGAAGCTGGCGCCTTTCACTTCTTACGTTACGTCATAATAATATCCGCATTGTAATAGTTACCATTTTAGAAATAGACACCGATTTTTCGGCCTCCTATAGTTTCAATAGGAATGTCCATGTCATATACCTCTTTAAGAACTGCAGAATCTATAATTTCATCCGCTGTACCCGAGGAAGCTACTCTTCCATTTTTAAGCGCAACAATGTAGTCAGAGTAACAAGATGCAAAGTTAATATCGTGGATAACGAGCACAATCGTCTTCCCCTTCTCGTCCACCAAGCGGCGAAGCACCTTCATAATTTGGACGGAATGCTTCATATCGAGATTGTTGAGCGGTTCGTCGAGCAGAATGTACTCTGTATCCTGAGCCATGACCATGGCAATATATGCCCGCTGGCGTTGCCCTCCACTGAGCTGATCAATATATTTATCCTGCATTTCTTGGAGATCCATGTAAGCAATTGCTTCGTCAACGAACGCCCGATCTTCCGGACTCAGCTTCCCCTGTGAATACGGGAATCTCCCAAAAGAAACGAGCTCCTTCACAGTGAGGCGTACACTAATATGATTGGACTGCTTTAACACCGATATTTTACGAGCAAGCTCATTACTTTTGCAGGTACCGATTTCCTTACCTTCGATCAGCACCTCTCCCGCGTCTTTGGAGATAAGTCTGCTGATCATGGAGAGCAGTGTACTTTTACCCGCACCATTTGGTCCGATAAACGAGGTGATTGCACCCTTTTTAATGGACAAGGACACATCATCAACGACGGTTACTCCGCCATAACGTTTGGTTAAATTTTTAACTTCTACCACGACTTATTCTCCTTTAACAGCAGATAGACGAAGTAGACGCCGCCTGCAAAATTGATAATCACACTAACCGTAGTATTGAATCCAAAAACACGTTCGACCAGAAACTGCCCGCCGACAAGCGCAACAATGCTCAGCAGAATCGTTCCAGGAATCAGATAGGCATGCTTATAGGTACGGAACAACTGGTGTCCCACATTAGCTACCAACAAACCTAAGAAAGTGATTGGCCCCACTAGAGCCGTCGAGATCGAAACGTAGATAGATACAATAACTAGCAACCTTTTGACCACATAGTCATAATTGATGCCCAGATTAATGGCTTCATCTTTTCCAAGCGAAATAACATCCAAATACTTAACAAATCGCAAGAAATACAACGTAGTTAGCGTCAGAACAATGGTGGAAAGAATCAATAGGTCACTGCTGACATTGTTGAAGCTGGCAAACATTTTCCCCTGTAGAATCAGGAATTCGTTCGGATCAATAAGCACTTCCATAAAAGAAGACGCGCTCTGGAACATCGTCCCCATGATCAGCCCTACCAGCAGCAGGAAATAAATATTTTGTCCTTCCCTACGGAACATTAGCTTATACAATACGCCTGAAAACAGGACCATGAGACACGCCGAGAACAAGAAGTTGATGTTTTTATTCATAAAGGTCATATTCGATGAACCTAGGGCATATACACCGAACGTCTGGATTAACATGTACAGGGAATCGAGCCCGAGAATACTTGGTGTCAAAATACGATTGTTCGTGATGCTCTGAAAAACTACGGTAGAGACAGCTATCACAGCTCCGGTAATCAGAATGGCCGCCAGCTTTCTTCCCCGGCTGGGCAGAACGTAGTCCCAATTTCCCAAAGCATGATACGTCATGAACAAGACGATGAGGGCGACAGCACTTATAGATAATATAGTTAGTTTTGTCTTCATCACTAGTTCGCCTTTCTTCTCATCAGCAAGTAGATAAACAGACCACTACCGATGACGCCTACCGTGAGACTGATTGATATTTCATATGGATAGATAATGAGCCTGCCCAAAATATCGCAGAACAGGAGGAACACCGCACCGAGAATGGCTGTATGTGCCAGACTTTTTTTGAGGTTATCCCCTATGTACAACGTTACAATGTTAGGTACTACCAGACCCAGAAATGGAATCGTACCTACGGTTAAAATGACAACAGAAGAAATTAACGCTACAATTACCAATCCCACGTTAACAACCGCTTTGTAATTCATGCCAAGATTAACGGAGAAATCCTCGCCCATACCGGCTACCGTAAATTTATTAGCGAAGAGATACGCCAGAATGACAAGTGGAATGCTGATATAAATTAATTCGTATTGGCCTTTGATAATCGTTGAGAAATCTCCAAGCATCCAAGACGAGATATTCTGAATCAAATCATTTTTATACGCAAAAAATGTTGTAATCGAACCTACAATGTTTCCGAACATGAGTCCGACCAGCGGGATAAAAATACTATCCTTGAACTTGATCCGATCCAGGATTCTCATAAAAATAAAGGTGCCCAATAGTGCAAAAACAAAAGCAACAAGCAATTTCTGCATTGGCGTTGCGCCTGTGAATAACATGAGGGATACGAGAATACCAAACTTCGCGGAATCCATCGTCCCTGCCGTAGTCGGTGAGACGAATTTATTGCGTGACAGCTGTTGCATAATTAATCCGGCAATACTCATGCTGACTCCAGCGATAATCAATGCGGCTAACCGGGGAATCCGGCTTACCAGTAAGGTCTGTGCTTGAGAGTCCGTAAGATGAAAGAGATCTAATGGGGATATATCTTTAACGCCTATAAACAAAGATATAAATGAAAATACTATTAGAAGTAGGGACAAATATTTTAGTTTCATGAGTTGTTCCTTATCTGTTTAATAGTTTACAAATGCGATTTTATGATAATGATTTTCATTCGCAATGTTTTAAATTATACCTAAGCCTACTTTGAGGGTCAACCCTTTCATATACTTAAATTTAAAATAATTAAGACTTAGACTTAGGCTTATCTGCTTAAGTTACATAAAAAAGACACCCTAACGGGTGCCTCTTTAATCTCTGCCATATTTTTAGCGCTAAGGTATAGGATTTATTTGTATTTCTTCCAATCCTGATTACTGTTCTCCAGCAGATGTGCAAAATCATTCTCCAACCTCTTCTGCTCAGCCTTGCGTTGATCTTCCACTGCCTTACGGGCAGCTTCTTTACGGTCATTTTCCTCCGCTTTCAATGCATCAGATTGCGCCTTCAGCTTTCCTAGAACATCACTGCTTAGCAGGTCTTTTAACGTAGCAGGACCATCATTCGTAGCGGCTCTAGGTGTGGTAGGCATTTTCTTTTTTTTAGCCACTGTCCATCATCCTTTCTAGTACTAAATTAAATTGGAATTTGTTTAAGTTATTGGTCTTTTCGTTTATAATGTTTACTAAGAGGTGAGCCCTATGAAGTCCAATGATTTATGTCCCCGGCTACAAAAAAGTATGGATATTATCGGCAGGCGTTGGACTGGTTTAATTATCTACCAGCTCCTTCAAGGACCCCAACGTTTCAATGTAATTGAAGCGGCATTGCCCATCAGTGGAAGACTGCTCTCCGAACGGCTCAAAGAGCTGGAACAGGAAGGGATCGTTCTTCGAGAAGTGTTCCCAGAGACCCCCGTGCGGATCCAATATTCTTTGACGGATAAAGGTCTTGCCCTGGAATCAGTCATCCGAGACTTACAGAGTTGGTCCAAGGAATGGGTCGATTGTGACACCGATAACCTAAATTCAACCCTCAAAATGTAAGCGTTTTATCTGGGGCTTTAGATTTTAAGCCCTACAATGACTAAATCGCGCTCTATACCGTCAAGTTCAGCCACACCAGGCAGCATTCCCCACTCTTCAAAACCAAACTTTTTCAGTAAACCAAGGCTTGGATCATTATGTCCAAACACAAAGCCGACTAGATTCTTAATTCCGAGACTAGGGGCTTTCTCAATGGCCTCTGTCAGAAGAATTCTGCCAGCACCACCACCACGGAACTTTTCATTCACGTATACACTGATTTCTGCTGTTGCATTATACGCTGGACGACCATAAAAGGATTGAAAACTGAACCATGCAGCAATTTCATCTCCTTGCTTCAGTACCCATAAGGGACGGTGATGGCTATTATGCTCAAGAAACCATTCCTCCCGGTCTGCAACAGTAATGGGTTCCAGATCTGCAGTTACCATCCTCCCAGCAATCGTTGAGTTATAAATATCTACAATAGCTGCTAAGTCTGCAGATGTTGCATCTTCAATTCTGCTGTTCTCCCAATTCATCCCTTAATTCCTCCAAATGTGTTAGTTAACTCAGGCCGACCTGCTCCTGGCTCCATTGCCACAGCCGTTCGGCCTCTATTGTATTCTGCGCTCTGGGAGACAGTTGTTTAATCTTTCTTCGATAATAATATTGACCGGTTACCTCTCCAAGATCGGGATCTGTAGCCAAATAAATCGCTGTATCGGCACCTTGTTCAGGTGTTAAGAAAAAGTAAGAGAGTAACTTAAGTACCGACTTGCCAAAACCGGTCTCCCGGTTTACACCTATATTCGTCCCCACTGCTCCTGGATGCAGGCAATTCACCGTCACCCTTGTTCCGTGAAGGCGCGAAGCCCGCTCCCGCGTGAACAGAATATTGGCTAGCTTGGATCGGGCATAGGCTTTTGCAGGATTAAAACGGCGAGCGAGGGTTGGATCTTCATAATGGAGCGCACCTATCTTGTAAGCACCGGAGGCAACCACAATGATACGGCCTTGCTCTGCTGCCTGCAGCGACCCAAGTAACAGATTGGTAAGTAGAAAATGACCCAAATGATTTACGCCAAGATCCATCTCAAAGCCGTCCTTCGTAAGCTGACGCTTAATCGTGACTACCCCGGCGTTATTGATAAGTATGTCTAGCATCGGATATTTCATAGTGAATTCATCAGCAAAGCTGCGAATGCTCTCAAGTGAAGCCAGATCACACAACATGAGCTCGATATCCTCGGAGTGGCTCTTTTGTTTGGCGGCAGCAAGTGCTTCTTCTCCCCGCTGGCGATTACGGCAAACCATAATCACTTTAGCTCCCTTGCGAGCCAGTTCAACTGTTGTGGCCAGCCCCATACCGGAATTCGCTCCGGTAACAAGTGCGATTGTTCCTCTCATTCCAAGAATCACTCCTCTCTCAACAACCGTACCCGAATAAGCTTCAGCCTAACCTTAGGAGAAGTATATTTAAAGATATGTTACACCAACTAGTAGGGTTAAGAAAAGCTTCATGTCATGATTAGCCAACGATAGTTATAGTTCGTCAGGTGCGTCTGGTCTATTTTTGATCTATAATAGGAATATTGCAGTTCTAATCGTGAAGTTGAAAGGGGAACACCAACTATGAATAATGCTCTGACAAGCTTAGAGCAGCAAATGGCGGGCGAGGGCCTGGATGCCCTGCTCGTAACAGATCCCAAGCATGTCTACTACTTAACCGGCTTCGCCAGCGATCCGCATGAACGTTTTCTGGGTCTGCTGCTGATACGCGGAGAAGAGCCTATGCTCATTCTGCCTGCATTGGATGCAGAAGCAGCTCAAGCGGCTTCTTCGGTCACCAAAATCCTAACTCACACTGATACGGATAATCCCTATAAACTGCTAAAAGATTGTTTCGGCAGCAGTAAGCTAGGTACTCTTGGCATAGAAAAGGAACATTTCTCAGTAGCCCGTTTTGAGCACCTAGCCGCTGCTGTTCCAGCTGAACGGTTTAGTGATATTGGTCCATTGCTGCGCAGCATGCGCTCCAAAAAGACCCCGGATGAAGTTAAGCGCATGAAACATGCCGCTGAGCTAGTTGAAGAAGCCTTGCGCCGCGTTCTTACCCACGTAAAAACAGGCGTTACAGAAAACGATCTAGTGGCAGAGCTAGAATATCTAATGAAAAAGGTTGGCGCTTCCGGTCCTTCCTTCGATACTATGGTGCTTTCTGGTCCGAAAACTGCCTTGCCTCACGGTGTTCCGGGCAACCGGGTCATTCAACCCGGCGACTTCCTGATGTTTGATATCGGGGTGTATGCCGATGGTTATGCTTCTGATATTACACGTACCTTTGCTATTGAATCCGTGGACGACAAGCTAGTCACTATCTATAACACTGTGCTGGCTGCCAACGAAGCTGGGATCGCTGCCTCCAATCCTGGAGCACCTTTCGGCTCAGTCGACAAAGCTGCACGTGATGTAATTGAAGAAGCTGGATTCGGAGAATATTTCTTACACCGTGTCGGACACGGACTGGGCATGGATGTTCATGAATATCCATCACTTCACGGACAGAACGATGACATTATCGAGATCGGCAATGTGTTCACCGTTGAGCCAGGGATTTATGTACCTGGACTAGCGGGTGTGCGTATCGAAGATGATCTGATTATTACAGCTGAAGGTGCAGAGACCTTAACAAGCTTCCCTAAGGAACTGACTATTCTTCATTTGTAGAAAAGAATTACAAGCCACAGCCAAAAACACAGAGCAGCGATTCCTCCAATAATGAGAGAATCGCCGCTCTGTGTTTTTTTAAATTCAAACCTGTGTTCCCCACATCCCGCGAACCAACTTAGCCTCTTTCACCATCCTGCCGATCAGCTCCGCGACTGTAGGAATATCTTGGATCATTCCTGTCACTTGACCTGCCCAGCCGATGCCCTCTTCTTTGATATCATCATAGATCCAGCGCTTGTTGGCTGCACCACTGATATATTCTTTTAATGCTTCATAGGTCGGTGTCACGCGCTCGATTTCAAGAATTTGATCAATGTAGTCACTACGTAACACTCGTGCGGGTGCTCCAATAGAACGTTTGATTACAACCGTATCCGACTCTGCGCTTTCTACTAAAGCTTTTTTATAAGAAGCGGCTGCATGCACACATTCCACTGTAGCAACGAAACGAGTGCCCATTTCAATTCCTTCAGCCCCAAGTGCATGAGCAGCCATCCATCCACGGCCATCTCCGATCCCTCCGGAAGCAATCACAGGAATATTAACCGCATCAACCACTTGCGGAACGAGCACCATGGTTCCAACATCGTCACGCCCTAAGTGGCCCCCTCCCTCATGCCCAACAACAATAACCGCAGAAGCCCCTAATTGTTCAGCTTTTTGGGCTTGTCTGCGTGAGGAGACGAGCACGAGTGTTTTAATATCGGTGGGCTGTAACATTTCCAGGATAGGGGCTGGATTCCCTCCAGTGAGGCTCACCACGGGAACCTGCTCGTCGATGGCGACCTGCACCCGATCTTCATAACCAATCCCATGCATGCCGATAGCAAAATTAACCCCAAATGGCTTGTCCGTTAGTGTTCGTACCCGACGTATTTCTGCACGTAAGGCCTCCGCATCCGGAAGACTCATTGCTGTGACCTGACCCAGTCCACCGATATTTGAAACCGCAGCCGCGAGGTCTGCATAACCTAAATAAGCAAGTCCTCCTTGAATAATAGGATATTCTATGTGCAATAACTCCGTAATACGGGTGTTCCATTTCATCTTCATCTACACCTTTCCTATCTTTAAGCAAAGCAGAATCACGGCAATTAAAAGGGCAGCTCCCCCTGCCAGATAATCTATTTGCTGAAATTGCAGTCTTTTAAAAGAAGTCCTCCCTTTACCATTCCCATAAGCACGCGCATCAATTGCATAGCTCAGCTGTTCAGCACGTTGAATCGTTGTGAAGAGCAGAGGAATAATGATCGGAATGTACGCATATATCCGTTTAGGCAGTGATAATACTGTAAGATCATAACCTCTAGCCTTTTGTGCGAGAAGAATACGATCAAGCTCCTCCTTGATAGTAGGGATAAAACGGATCGCAATCACTATCATTAAAGAGAACTGTTCTACGGGTACCCCAAATTTGGATAGAGGGGCAAGCAGCTTTTCCAGACCATAAGCTAAGTCCAGCGGCTTAGTAGTTAAGGTTAGAACTGAGGCTAACAAGATGAGCAATATAATCCGCCATACAAAACGTAATCCTATTCGCAGTCCCTCTTCAGTCACCTCGATAAAAAACCATGACCAGAGAATCGTCCCTTTGGTGAACAGGGCATTGTAAACTAAAGTAAACAATAAAATAAATAATACCGGCCGCAGCCCTCGCCAAAAAAAATGCACAGGAACTTTAGACAGTAATAACATTCCCAATACAAAAAAGGTTGCAATAACATAACTAAGCCCCGTACCAAGCATCATAAAGCTAAGCATCAGCATCACGATACTTACAAGCTTTGTACGTGGGTCTAAACGATGAAAAATCGAATGTGTCTCCACATATTGACCGACTAATACGGAATCAGCCATGCCCTTACCCCCTCGAATGCCAAATCGGCAAAATCGCTTCGAAGATATCCTGCTCTTTACAGCTGGCAACTTCAATCTTCTGATCAGATAATTCCTCCACTAGCTTCAAGAGCTGTACGGGTTCAGGCAAGGATAGTCCAAGTTCCAGCAATAATTTTTCCTTTTCCAGAAACATTGTTCTGGTATCATGATGCCCTTTTAACTGACCTTCATGAAAAACCATGACCTCATCTGAGTATTCGGCAACATCATCCATCTGATGCGAAACGAAGAGGATGGTGTGATTATCTTGTTGCTGCCATTCTTTTAATAGCCTCAGCAAAGACACTTGGCTAGCTGGATCGAGACCCGCTGTCGGTTCATCCAGTATCAGCAGCTTCGGATTTGTCATCAGTACAGAGGCAATAGCTACACGGCGCTTTTCACCACCGCTTAGCTGGAATGGATTTAAGGGGAGTATTCCGTCTGACAACCCCACTTGCGGCAAGATCATTTTAATCGCCTCTGTAATTTGCTGACGTGAAGCACCCTGCTGATTCAGAGCAAAAGCAAGCTCCTTATGCACCGTTGTTTCGAATAGCTGATGCTCCGGATATTGAAAAACGAAACCCAACTCGGTGACAACCTTTAAGCGCCCTTTAGCATCTCTGCTCGCAGGCTGCTGATTAATCCAATAGTCTCCTTTTACGGTGGGAATCAAGCCCTTCAGCACTTTGACAAAGGTAGACTTTCCTGCACCCGTTGGACCGATAATAGAAATCCATTTGCCTTCAGGAATAGTGCAGTTTATATTGCGCAAAGCCACATGATCGGCATAGTTCACACTTAGATTTTTTAATTGGTAGACCATTGTGATCGAATTATCCCCTTCCAATCGGCTGTTAGCGGTGCTGCTGAATGGAGCAATGTATGTACACGCACTGCGAAGGGCAGATGTAATTGATAGTCCGCAACAGGCATGGTTTCAAAAAAAGTCAGTGGATCGCCGTCAAACTCAAGTCGTCCTTGGTGCAGGAGCAATACGCGTTCTGCTGCAAGCACTTCCTCCATATGGTGGGTGATATGAATAAGGGTCAGGCCGTGACGATGCAGCTCTTGCATGATGGAATGAACCTGCTGTCTTCCCTGAGGATCAAGCATTGAGGTAGCCTCGTCAAAAATAATGACTTGCGGGCGCATCGCCAATATAGCTGCGATAGCGACACGTTGCTTTTGACCTCCAGATAGCTGATGTGGCATAGCCTCCAGATAATCCTCCATATGAACGGCCTGTAAGGCATAATCCAATCGGCTGCGCATTTCCTCCCTCGGCACACGGATATTCTCCAAACCAAAAAGCACCTCATCCATAACGGTTGTGGTGATAAATTGATCCTCTGGATTCTGAAAAACAAAACCAATTTGCTGATGAATCTCCGCAAGATCCGTTGGTTTTGCTGTGTCCAAGCTCTTAAATTGTACAGTCCCTTTTCGCGGCAGCAGCAGTCCGTCCATGAGCTTTGCAATAGTGGATTTGCCAGAACCATTCGCCCCGACTATCGCCACAAACTCCCCTGCGTCTATCGTAAAGCTAATATCCTCCAGGAGAGGTTGTCCTTTTTTATAATAAAAACAAACTTGATCGAAGGTAAGCATTTATTCAGTCCCCTTTTGACGGTGCCAAGCAGCAAAAAATGCCTCAATGCTATTCTCGGAAAATGCAGGTGCAGGCTTCTCCCATTTTGTCACTTTTGATCCATTCACAGCAAAGATTTCACCGGTTAAATCCGCGTCGGACTCATTCAATAATGCAGTCACGAAGGAAGCAATAGCCTCCGGGTCACCTATTCTCCAAAAGTCAGGCAAAGGTTCATTCCGACTGGCATGTTTTTCCCTCAGATGGTCAATTATAGGTCTGGTCATATCCGTTAACGCCGCTGGAGAAATCGCATTGACCCTAATCTGGTCACGTTTCAGCTCTGCTGCGAGCGTCCACATCATGCCGAGTATTCCAGCCTTAGCTGCACTGTAATTCACCTGACCCACGGAACCTGCTAGTCCAGCAGCAGAGCTCATCAACAGGATATCCCCACCTGTTTCACGCATATGCGGTAATACTCGTTGAATGCTGTAAAAGGTGCCATTCAAATGCACATCCAGAACAGCCCTCCACTGTTCATCCGTCATCCGCTGACATTTCTGATCCTGCACAATTCCCGCGTTAGCTATCAATACCTCAATACGACCGTATCGGGCAATGACCTCATCTACCATGGCAGTGACTGCGACTGGATCGGCTACATTAGCAGCGTACCCTAGCGCCTCTCCGCCTGCCTGGCGGATCTCGCGCACAACCTCATTGATTAAGACTTGTTTCGTACCATTTACAACCACTAGATAACCTGACTTACCAAGCTGCATGGCGATACTACGTCCGATCCCTCTTGTTGCTCCAGTAATTAAGGCCACTTTATTCATCACTACACCTCTTTCACTGCAAAAGCTCCCGCGGCAATAACATCGCCAGCTTCTGTTGTAAGGATCACTTTCACAAAGCAGTCGTCAGCTGCAAAATCAAAAATCACGACACTATCGACCTCTATAGGCTTATGAAATTTCATATCATATTGAGTGATCCACTGTGTAGGGTGCTCAGCAATGTACAAGGATTGGGCTAATCCCATAAGATACATCCCATGTGCGATGGGTCGCTCCAAACCAGCCTTGACTGCGGCATCTACATCTAAATGTATAGGCGCCAAATCTTGGGAAGCAGCTGCATATTGCCGGATAGCTTCAGCTGTTATGCACTTTTTTATCATGATCATCACCTACCCGAATTAACACCGTTTCTGCGGTGACTATAAGCTCACCCTCACACCTACAAACCAGCGTATGTGTGTAAAAAGTCAGTTTACCCTGTCTGCCTTCTTTTTGCACCTCACCCGTTAACGCTAATTCACAATCCAAAATCATCCCCGCCGTAATCGGAGCCTGATATGAAAATTTCTGAGTGCCGTGAAGCAAGGGTTCACCGATGATTAACCATGGAATATCGAAGTCTTGCCAGAAAATAATAGGCATCGTCGCAGGAGCGATCAGCTTTCCATTTATCGTCTGCACGGGTGCTTCAATACTCTGTGCGTAGTCCGAAATCCAGTCAGCCGTCATATGGATCTGATGTCGGACACTGTTCATTCTATAACCTCCACGAGTGTTGCCAGACCTATCCCGCCGCCGATTCCCAGAGTAGCAAGCCCTCGTTGGTAAGGAGCATGTTGCATTTCAGCACATAACCGAGTCATTAAAATAGCCCCGGAAGCTCCGTATGGATGGCCTATTGCTAAAGCACCCCCGCCAAGATTGACCTTTTCCTGTGGAATTTGAAGCTCATTCAGTGAAGCCAATACTTGTGAAGCAAAAGCCTCGTTAAACTCTACGATATCTAAATCGGCAACGGTAAGCTTTTGGCGTTTTAACACCTTTTGCACAGCTGGTACAGGCCCCATCCCTAAATAGTTCGGATCTACACCCGCAGCTTGCGCATCCACGACCCGTAAAATAGGCTTCAGCTTAAGCTGCTGGCATTTCTCCCGAGACATCATTAATAGAAGCGCTGCGCCATCATTAATAGGACAGGCATTTCCAGCAGTGACGGTACCCTTTTCTTCAAAAATTGGCGGCAGCTTTTGCAGCTTGTCCAGACTCGTATTTGCCCGAGGACATTCGTCGGTGCTCACCCACTGCCCCTCTACCTGAAGAGGTACTATCTCCTGCTGAAACCGGTCACTTTGCTGAGCATAAACCGCCTTTTGATGGCTTTTTAAGGCATATTGATCCTGCTCTTCTCGAGAAATCCCGTATTTCCTTGCTACATTCTCTGCAGCAATTCCCATATCCGGATCACCGTAAGAGCTAGGCGTAAAATGTGCACGGGTATATAGCTGCGGAACCCCCATTAAGGTCTGTGGTTTAGCCATTTTCCATGGAGCACGGCTCGTACTTTCGACACCACCCGCTAAATAAATCTCACCAGCGCCGCTTTGAATCAGTCTTGCTGCTATATTAATTGCCTCTAGCCCAGATCCGCACTGACGATCCACGGTGACGCCCGGAACCGAAACAGGCAGCCCCGCTTCAAGCGCAGCTACCCGGGCAATATTACCTCCTGGGCCCACAACATTCCCAATAATGACATCATCGATCAGTTCTTTAGGCAAGTTCGTTTCGGCTACAATATGCTGAATAAGCGGCGCCAGTAATGCTTCCGGCTCAAGTGTACTTAATAAGCCACCCATTCTGCCAATCGGTGTACGTTTTGCCATGACAATTACTGCTTCTATCATACCATCGCTCTTTTCACATAGTCTTTCATCGCTTGCCGGGCAATTTTGCCGCTGCTTGTATAGATAAATTCATCCAGGGTTAGCAGCTGCTTCGGCGCTTTGTAGCTCGCTAAATACTGGCGGCAATAATTCTTAATTTCGTCGACAGATAAGTGCTGCTCTCCGCTCCACTTCACGAGGGCTATCAGCTGTTCTCCCCAGTAATCGTCAGGCACGCCAAGCACCATCACTTCATCTATTTCCGGAAGAAACTCCAGCACCCTCTCTATTTCTTCTGGATAAACGTTCAGCCCTCCGGATATGATTTTATTCTTCAAACGTCCCGCCATATATAAATAACCAGCTTCGTCCTGATAAACATAGTCTTCTAAAATAAGCCATCCCTCTCTAAAAGCTGCTGCTGTCTCATTCGGTAATTGATGGTAGCCTGAAAATATCATATCACTACGCACATATAGCTGCCCAATCTCCCCAGTAGGGACTTCCCGGAACTGTTCATCACGAATGGAAATTTGCACCCCGGGATAAGGTTTGCCTACAGAGGTCGGATTATGCTCGGTCAGAACATCCAAATAACTAATATAACTCGCTTCTGAAGAACCGTAGGATTCATATAGGCGCGCTCCACCAAACACTTCCATGCCCCTTTTCTTGGACAACTCCGACCACTTTGCACCTGAGCTAATAATCGCATCAATCTGTATCTGCCCAGGTACAGCCTGCTGCATCATGGATTCGATCATTGTTGGTACGACGAACAGCACCACACCCGGAATTTGCCGGCACAGCTCTAACACCTGCGTGGCACTAAATTTTTGTGTGATATGAAAAGTTGCTCCACCATATAGACTCTGCATAACGGCGAATAAAGATAGGGAATGCACAAATGGACCTGGTGCCAAAACATCCTTCATAGCTTCCAATTCAAAAGCTATATTCGAGACCTCAAAGCTTTTTAACCATGATAAATGGGTACGCATATAACCTTTGGGCAACCCGGTTGTGCCTGAAGTAAAGCCAATAAATAATAATTCATTCGTCTCATCCAACTCAGCCTCCGGCTTCAGGGCAGCCAGCCACTGATCATAGGAACCTGTTCGTTCATTTGAGAAGGCCAGTGTTGGGATCGCTTGATCCTTGAAGACCAGATTCTTTGCGGTTTCCGGCTCGGCAAAAATCATTGTCGGCTGGCACTGTTCTATAATAACCTGCAGTTCATTAGCACTCCATTTGGGATCTAAGGGAATGGGAACACAGCCCGCATAAATCGCCCCCAAAAAAACCTCAACAAATTCAATACGATTCGTAGATAAAATCGCGATTTTGTCATGCCTCAGACCCTTTTGCTGTAAGCCATTCGCGATTCTCCGCATCGTTTCTACTAATGTGGCATAGGTATGACTTGCTTGGTCATGGGTTAAGGCAATGCTGTCGGGCTGCTGTGCTGCATGACGCAGTATAGGCACTACTAGATTCATCCTTGATCACACCTGTTCGTAATTTCTGTGACTACCGATTATATACATTCTCTTCAATCGGACTGCCCCGCAAGTCCAGCCCAGACCAAAGGATATGTGATAAGCGCCATCGCAGGCGCTCCTGTTAAACTAATCCGCTAGAATTGCTACGATAGCTTATTTTAGCTTTATATTATTTTTATGTACACATTTTCATGTAACTATTAAGTCCATCCTACAACTAAAAAAATAGCCAGCACGTATCGATTATGATCGGTACGCGCTGGCTGTATTGTTGTTTAGTCCTTCTTTTGAACAGATGATGGTGTACCCTCTTCAGCAAAAGTAAAGGTTCGGGCGATATATAAGATAGGTGTGCTTACTGCGGTTAGTAAGAACTTCGCTAGATAAGTTGTAAGCAAAATTTCAAGCCATACATTCCAGTCATACAAGCCCGCAAACGCAATGGTGCAGAAGATAAGTGTATCCACAAAGGAGCTAATCATCGTACTGCCGTTGGAACGAATCCACAGCTGACTTGAGGTGCTGTAATATTTACGAATCCAAGAGTACAACCGAACATCTAGGAACTGACTAATGAAGTAAGCAGTAAGACTACCCAAAGCTAGTCGAGGCATCAGCCCAAAAATCGTCTCCAAAGAAGACTGAGCGATATCGGTCTCCTGCGGCTTAAATACTAGTACCATCTGCATAATGACTGTAGTCATAAGCAAGGTGAAGAAACCAAACCAGACCGCTTTACGCGCTTCCGCTCTTCCGTACTTCTCATTAAGTAAATCGCTGGTCATATATAAAGTGACATACATCGTATTTCCGAGTGTCATCACAATATCAAATGGCATAGCAATCGTCTTAGCTACCTGAATGTTAGCAATTACAGTAGCAATACCTACCCAGGCATACATTCCACTTTTCCCGAACAGGCGGTAACAGAGCAGAAAAAAAGCAAAATTGACAATAACAAATAAAACTCCCCACAGCAAATTAAACATATTACTGAAATTCCTCCTAGTTTTGTTTACGCGGGATGGTTACGAACCGCGGCTTACAATATTAAATTTTCGGAACAAAACATTAATACTCTATCACAATAGCGCTAAACAATCCATAAAAATAATATTTTTATATGAAATTGGTAGTTCCAGTTCTTTTTTTTCGACAATTATCTAAAATAGTCAGCAATAATTCATTTTTTTCAGAAAAAAATGCTCTATAGGACAAAACTTTCACTATTCATCCAGAGGTTAATTCTATAGAATAGTATCAAACACCTTATTCCCGATCCATTTAGTAGAAATATGACATAACTATGGAATATATCTCGGGTCGCCAATTTCCAGCAGTTGGCATGGAGTATCTAGTGAAGACCAAAAAAGAAATGACCTCACCGTCCATAAAAAAAGGAGAGAACGATATGTTTCGTATCAAGCATTCGATCAGTCGCAAATTTACGCGTTTATTATTTGTTGTTCTGTTGCTCACGTCTCTTTTGTTAAGCACCAGCTTCTATTTTATCTCTATCAGTATCTTCAACAGCTATGTTATGCCGCAGATTAACAAAATCCTTACTGCCGCTGCTCAGGACGTATATAAGAATCTCAACGTAATGCACGCCCAGCAAACTCTAAATAAGAACGATCAGTCTGCCACCAATCTCGAGTTCTATTTTCAGGAAAAGAGGAAACAACATGGAGTGGAAACCATTTTTCTGGTCAATCTGAAAGGGAAAGAAGCTGAGATTCTATCCGCAGATCACGATGCAAAATTGCAACGGGCAGAAAGTGTCACCGTATCCTCTGCAATGCAACAAGCCTCTAAAGGAAAAACTGGACTAAGCGATACATATAGCGACGCGCATGGTATACATAAAACAGCTTATATCGGTATTCCCGGAAGTACGATGATCATCGGTGTAAGCAGTGACGTAAGCTTCATTCAAGAAAAAACAGACAGCATTCTATGGACAAGTGCCGGCATCACACTTCTGACGTTGATCATCGGCCTAACTGGTGCATGGTTTATGAGTGTGCGTATAACACGTCCAATCTCAAAACTGGCAGCTTATAGTGCCCGGCTCGCAGAGGGAGATTTCACCGAAGAATTATCAATTAAAGGAAATGACGAAGTTGCACAGTTGTCCGTAAGCTTCCAAGCGATGACCCAACGCCTGAAAGAAATGATCGGACATGTACTGGTAACCTCTAATACTGTCGTTGCAGATTCCAACTCTTTAAAAGAACGTGTTGAGGTTCTCAATGATATGGCAGAACACTCCAGCTCATCGGTAGTAGAAATCGGCAAAGGTAGTACGACTATCGCTAGCAGTGCATCAGATAACTCGAGAGCAATGGAAGAAATCAATTTAGGCATTCAAAGTATTGCCTCAGCAGCGAATGAAGTCACGGAGCAAATCAGTGAGGCTTCCGCTGAAGCAAGTGGCGGTAATGAAATTGCTCAAAGCGCTGTGCTGCAAATGCGCCAGGTTGAACGTGCTTCCCTACAGTCACTGGATCAGTTACAAATCATGAATGAGCGTTCAGTAATGATCGGAGAAGTCGTTCACAGCATTACTGAAATTACGAAACAAATCCAAATGCTGTCGCTGAATGCTTCAATTGAAGCTGCACGCGCAGGAGAGCATGGACGCGGCTTTGCTGTTGTTGCTGGAGAAGTACGCAAGCTGTCCGAACAATCACGCAACGCAAACGAACAGATCCGTGACTTCCTACTTGGACTTCAGGAAGATATGAGCCGCTCCGTTACCGAGATGAACCATGTGAATTCTGAGGTTGCCTCTGGAGTCGGCAAAGTAGCAGAAGCAGGTGATGCCTTTAATCACCTCCTGATTCTTATCCAAAGCATCAATCACAGCATCCAATCCGTATCTGCGGCTACACAGCAAATCTCGGCAAGTACAGAAGAAGTCAGCGCTTCCGTCGAAGAAACTGCACAAATTACATCCAGATCGCAAGAAAGTGCGGACACACTCGCTGCTAACTCAGAGCGGCAGCGCGTCGAACTGGAAGGCCATGCAGAAACCGTTAAACATCTGTACGAGCAAGCCAAGAAACTCCAAGAAGCTGTGCAGCAATTTAAGATTTAACGCTTGTAAACCAAAAACCCCCGTTCACACGAAAGTGTTGAACAGGGGTTTTTAGTTTACGATGGCTCGCTAGCGCTTGCGGAGGTCTCGCTTAGACTCGGGCGTCATGTGCTGCTGGCTTGCGCGATACTCTCGTTTAGCTCGGCGCGTCATGCGCTGCTGGCTTGCGCGATACTCTCATTTAGACTCGGCGCGTCATGCGCTGCTGGCTTGCGCGATACTCTCATTTAGACTCGGCGCGTCATGTGCTGCTGGCTTGCGGACTCAGATGCCGCTATTACTCGAAAAACCGCCATTTGGAGGCTTTTTCGGACTCGAGAGACGCTATTGCCTCATAATCAACCCAGACTCAGCCTATTTCGCTCAAATAGCGCCTCTGGTGTCCGAAAACGCTCCAAAATAACCCTTTTTTTCGCAAATAAAGTCTCCTGAGTCCGGAGCCAAGTTACTTACAGCAAATTACTCAAAGTGCCTCCGTGGCGCTACCTACTGCAAATTACTCAAAGTTCATCCGTCGATGCTACCTACTGCAAATTACTCAAAGTTCCTCCGTGGCGCTACCTACTGCAAATTACTCAAAGTGCCTCCGTGGCGCTACCTACTGCAAATTACTCAAAGTGCCTCCGTGGCGCTACCTACTGCAAATTACTCAAAGTTCATCCGTGGCGCTACCTACTGCAAATTACTCAAAGTTCATCCGTCGATGCTACCTACAGTAAATTACTCCAAGTCCCTCCGTGGATGCTACCTACTGCAATAGAATCGGCTACATGCGCTAGCTTGCGCGAAGCTCTCACTTAGACTCAACACACCATTTGCTGCTGGCTTGCGGACTCAGATGCCGCTATTACTCGAAAAACCGCCATTTGGAGGCTTTTTCGGACTCGAGAGACGCTATTGCCTCATAATCAACCCAGACTCAGCCTATTTTGTTCAAATAGCGCCTCTGGTGTCCGAAAAAGCTCCAAAATAACCCTTTTATCGCAAATAAGGCCTCCTGAGTCCGGAGTCAAGTTACTCACTTAGTAAAAACTGGGATACTCAGTGTTTTTCAGCTTTTATGGCTAAGTAACCCTCACTCAACCTAGTGCCGCGGTGCCCAGAGGATGACCGAAACACCGATCACACAAATAACAGCTCCGACCCAGTCGTATACGTCTGGTGTCTTCTTGTCTACAAGCCATCCCCATAAGACCGCGAGTACGATAAACACCCCGCCGTAAGCCGCATACACTCTGCCGAAGGAAGGGAATTTCTGCAACGTAGGGATAATCCCATATGCTATCAGAATCAAGGACCCCACTAAACCGTACCAAAGTGGCCGTGATTCTCTCAACCATAACCATACTAAATATCCGCCACCGATCTCAGCAAGCCCAGCAATTATAAACAGCAGAATGGCAAATAACATGTCATCCCTCTTCCCTATCTATCTCATAAAAACGAAAAGGTTACTCACAACAAATTGTACTCAAGGTTCACCGTGGAGCTACCTACAGCAAACCAGCTCAAGGTTCATCTGCGGAGCTACTGCAAACTACTCAATGTTCGCCCATAGTGCTACCTACTGCAAACTACTCAAGGCTCATCCGTAGTACCACCTACAGCAAACTACTCAAGGTTCCCCCCGTGGAGCTCACATTAAATTGTGCTGGAGCAGCAATAACACTAGCAGCAGCACAACCTCCAGCAGCTCGTTCAGCGCGCCGTACACGTCGCCGGTGAGCCCGCCGAGCCGGCTGCTGATCCGCCGCGCAGCTGCGGTGCCGCAGGCCAAGGCCGCGACCGGCAGCAGCAGAGCTGCCGCCAGATGCAGCGGCCACGCGGCTAAGCCAGCGCCGAGCGCCAGTGGCGCAGCGGCGGCGGCCAGCGAGAGCAGCGCGGCGACGGCCAGCGCGCGCCGCTCATGCGAGGAAGCTAGGCCGGCGAAGTTCGCGGCCAGCCCCTCGTCTCCACGGGCAATGGGATAACGCACCATTGCCCGCACCATATACCAGCGGCTCCAGACCGCTGGTACCAAGAGCAGCGGCAGCTCGTAGTAGGCGTAGCCTTCGATTAGAGCTGCCAGCAAAGAAGCTTTAAACAGCAGGAGCAGCACGCAGGCGAGTACGCCCATCGCACCCACACGGCTGTCCTTCATAATCTCCAGGGCACGCTCCCGTGGCCGATAGCTGAGCAGACCATCTGCGCTGTCCATCCAGCCATCAAGATGCAACCCGCCAGTGAGGCCTACCCACAGAATCAGAGTGAGCACAGCTGCTGGCCAAGCAGGTAAAAGCAATCCCGTCAGGGCTGCTCCAGCAGCTACACACAGCCCAATTGCTGCGCCTACCATGGGATAGAAGATTACACTCCGGCGCAACAGTTCAGGAGAGAATCCCGGATCACCTTTTACAGGAAATCGGGATAAGAACTGAAAAGCAGCTACGGCCGCATCCCTACGCTCCCTCATAAACGATACTCCCTGCTCTTCAGCTCAATCGGAATTCCAACAGTTACTAGAAAGACCTGTTCGCATTGCCGAGCGATCAGGGCGTTCATTCGTCCCGCCAGATCACGATACAATCGGCCAAGCGCATACTCTGGAACAATCCCGTCGCCAACCTCATTAGTGACCAGAATAAGCGTCCCTTGAAAAGAACGCACACTGTCTTCAAGTCTTGTTATTTCACTCTCAACAAGCTCTTGTCTATTTTCAAAACCCTCCACGGCCAATAATGCATTGGATAACCATAAGGTCAAACAATCTACGAGCACCGCTTTTTCACCCGATAATCGCTTTAGCAGATCTGGTAAATCATACGGTTCCTCAAGCGTCTCCCAAGCGTAACCACTTTCCATTCGTTGATGCTGATGCAGAGCAATCCGTTCCTTCATTTCGTCGTCAAAGGCCTGTCCGGTTGCTACATAGAAGGCCTGATCTGCCAGTGACTGTATCAGTTTTTCTGCAAAACCACTTTTCCCGCTACGTGCGCCTCCCGTTACAAGAATGCTCATCGTTGACCAGCTCCAGAGATGCCTGCACTTTCAAAGGTTGCCATTTCGCTCAAAATGCGGCAGATCGCCTCGATTAAATGAAGGCATAATACGCCCCCTGTTCCTTCACCCAATCGTAGACCTAGGTTAAGCAGCGGTTCAAGTCCAAGCTGCTCCAGCATTAGCTTATGACCCCGTTCTCCTGATACATGAGAGGCTATCATATAAGCGATGGATTCAGGTGCAAGGGCTTTTGCCACAAGCGCTGCCGCCCCCGAAATAAAACCATCCAAAATGATAGGTGTCCGATTAGCAGCCGCACCAAGAATCAGTCCCGCCAAGCCAGCGATTTCCAGTCCGCCAACTTTAGATAATACATCCAACGGATCTGCTGAATTCGGCTGATTTACCTTTAAGGCGCGTTCCACCACTGCAATTTTATGTAGTAAACGTTCATCATCAATTCCCGTTCCTCGTCCCACAGCTACTTCAGGGGCTATTCCTTTGAGAGCACATAGAATGGCAGCACTAGCCGTAGTATTTCCAATGCCCATTTCGCCTGTTATAAAAATCTCCGTTCCGTTCTTAACCGCTTCCTGCGCAACGCTTATCCCAACAAGAAGAGCATTCATGGCATCCTCACGACTCATCGCAGGTCCCACAGCCATATTATCCGTTCCCCGGCGCACTTTACGATCAATCAGATCGACATGACTAAGATCGCCGTTTATGCCGACATCAACAAACTGTACCTCTGCCCCAGCTTGACGTGCCAATACATTCACAGCCGCTCCACCGCTGAGAAAGTTATGGGCCATCTGTAGCGTGACTTCCTGTGGAAATGCGCTAACCCCTTCGCAGCACACCCCATGATCAGCAGCCATCACAACAACTGTTCGTTTGGTGAAACTAGGCTGCTCCGTACCCGAAATTCCAGCGAGCTTAACAGCCAGAGGTTCCAATTGTCCCAAACTGCCCGGAGGTTTGGTCAGAATGTTCAGCCGATGCTCCGCCTTGAGGATGGACTGATCATCAGCCGGAATGATTTGTTTAATTACGTCTTGAATATCTGAAAGCATATAATTACGACCTCCTATTAAATGTATCCGTATAACCTATTCTATCTCATATTCGCAGAAAAGCCCCCATCTATGATAGAGGGGGACTTCTAGAATTACAACTTCACTTTCATAAAATCTTCGATTCTCTCCAGCGCCTCCGTCAATTTTTGTAAGGAAGCGGCATAAGAGCAGCGAATATAACCCTCTCCGCCTGCTCCAAAAACATGACCCGGAACCGCAGCGACACCGACCTCCCTGAGCAGCTGCAAAGCGAAGTCTTCTGATTTCATTCCGGTATGAGCGATGGAAGGAAAGGCATAAAACGCACCCGCAGGTTCATGGCAAGGTAGTCCTATGGATCGAAATCCACTAACCAGCAGCTTTCTCCGCTCATCGAAGCATTGCTTCATATGTTCCTTATGCTGCATTCCGTTGCGCAATGATTCAATCGCAGCAATTTGACCGAGCACGGGGGCACACATCGCAGTGTATTGATGGATTTTTAGCATCGCAGCAATTAATTCTCGATTGCCACAAGCATAACCCACTCTCCAGCCAGTCATTGCAAAAGCTTTGGAGAAGCCGCTAATCACAATCGTCCTTTCCAGCATCCCGGGAAGAGAGGCGATGCTGACATGCTGACTGTCATACGTAAGCTCGGCATAAATTTCATCTGAAATGACCAGTAGGTTATTCTCTTTTACAATCTGTGCAATCGGCAGCCAGTCTTCATAAGTCATTACTGCACCTGTAGGATTAGTCGGAAAATTTACCATAAGAAGCTTGGAACGCGGGGTAATCACCTTCCGCAACGCTTCAGCAGTAAGCTTAAACCCCTGCTCGGCCGATGATTCTACCTCCACCGTAACCCCCCCGTTCAAATGGGTAATCGGCGAATATGCGATATAGCTCGGAGAAGGGACGATAATCTCATCCCCGGGTGTAATGAAAGCTCGTAATGCCAAGTCCACAGCCTCGCTGCTTCCCACCGTAACCATAATCTCATCGTTTGGCTCATAACGAAGCTTGAAACTTGTGTGCAGATAAGAAGCGATCTCCTCTCTAAGCTCCAGTAAACCGGAATTTGGTGTATACATCGTTTCCCCATTGTTCAAGGCACGAATACAGGCAGCTCTTACATGCTCCGGTGTAACGAAATCTGGTTCCCCTACACCCAGCGATATAATATCCTGATTCCCCGCACTTAGGTCAAAAAAAGCCCGAATCCCCGAGGGTGCAATCTCCCGCACACGTGGAGCAATCCATTCATTATGCATGGCTGTACACCTCTTCTTTTGCACTCTTTTCCGTTAGGGAAAGGGAGATGATTTCGTCCAGCAGTCCGCTGAAGGTGTAGCCTGCCGCTTGCGCGCTTTTGGGTAAAAGACTGGCCTTCGTCATGCCTGGTAACGTATTCACCTCCAGCACATAAGGAATCCCCTCTTTAAGCAGCATATCAACCCGTGCATACACGCTACATTTTAGTGCTTTGTAACAGCTCAAGGCAGCCTCGCGTACCCGCTCATGCACCTCAGTAGGCAATTCAATGACCCGTTCATCTGCCCCGCCTTCTTCATACTTAGCACTGTAATCGAACCACTCGGCATTTGCTGAGGTAATTCCCAGAATAGGCAGCAGCTCTCCGTTTAGAATAGAACAGGTAATTTCTTGGCCTTGAATGTAGCTTTCAATCAAAATCGACTGATCACAGGCAAAAGCCTTCTGCACTGCGCACAACAGCTCCTCGCTGCTGCTCACTTTTTCCATTCCGATACTCGAGCCGCCTGAACATGGCTTCACCATAACAGGATATCCGAGCCGTTCCACCTCTTCAGCCGAATAATCCTTTATGCTGTCCCAGCATAGCCAATCTGCTGTATTGACGCCTGCGCAGCGCATAAGCTTTTTGGAGAGATCTTTATCCATGCAAATGCTGCTAGACAAAACCCCGCTGCCCGTATACGGAATCCCCATCGTCTCCAGCATTCCCTGAACCGTACCATCCTCGCCGTAAGCTCCATGAAGTGCAAGCAGTGCGATATCGATCCCTTTTGCCTGCTCAATAAGCTCCTCACGCTTGGTGATCACAATTGGAATAATTTCATATTTATTGGGGTCTAGATTCTTCATTATTTCTCTACCGCTATTCATGGATACCTCATACTCTGAGGATACCCCGCCCATAATTACGCCTACCTTCATCTCAAGCACCTCTTTATCCCATTAGTTGTCGAGCAGTTCTGCCAATAATCTCAATCCCCTTGCGGATATCCTCATCCGTCACTCTGGAGAAACCGATCCGTATCGTATTTTGACCCTTACCGTCTGTAAAGAATATATCTCCTGCTGTAAAAATAACCCCTTGCTCATGACAGGCCGCCAACAGCGTCCTTGTATTAAAGCCCTCCGCGAAGGTTACAAAAAGATGCAGGCCACCGTCCCCTGACAGCGCCGTATAAGGAATAAAATCCTTGCAGCATTGCAGGGTTAATTCATACTTTCGTTTGTATTCCGCTCTGGCTTTTTTCAAATACTTCTCTAAATGACCACCCAATAAATACTGATACAAAATGGATTGATCCAGCGTCGAGGTGTGAATGGTACGTGCACGCTTGACGCTTTCGAGGGAATTGATCAACTCCTGATCCGCCAGCACCCAACCTACACGTAGTCCCGGAAATAATACCTTGGAGAAGCTGCCGAGATAAATCACGCTGTTGCCGCTGCCTGCTGCTGCGATAAGTGGAGCCACATGTGAGCCCGAATATCGTAATTCCTCGTTAAAACCATCCTCAATCACCGGGACTTGGTAGCAATTCATCAGCTTCATTAGCCGCTGTCTTTTCTCTGGAGACATTACAATTCCGGTTGGATTATGATAAGAAGGGACGAAGTATGCACAGTCAAAAGCTTGCTCTTGCAATGCTTTCTCCAGCTCCGCCAAATCAATCCCATCACGCTCCATCGAAATCCCGGTGATCTCAAAACCGTTCAGCTTCAAATTTTTGATCGCTGTATGATGCGTCGGATTCTCACAAATGACCGAACCATTTTTTTTACTCAGAGCAGATAATACAATATCGAATCCCTCAGTAAAACCATTGGTGATCAATATATCCTTGCCCCTCATTTCAACGCCCTTGTGCTCCATATACTGCTTCAAATAGTCTATTAAAGGCTTATACCCTTTGGCATAGCCGTAATTTAGCAGAACGTTGCCTTCTACCGACATCCGATCCATAAAGGATCTCTTCACATTATCCAGATCAAAAAGACTCTCATCAGGCGCTATGCTGGTGAAGGAGATCGTCCCCTTCTCCGCTCGGATCCCGCGCTTCATGATATCCAGTTCCTCTGCCAGCACCGCGTGATCATTGAGACGTGACTTCCAGTCCATCGTCCAGGAAGAGATCGTTTCACTGCCGGGCGGCGTAGCTGCAACATAACTTCCTTGCCCTTGCACGGCATAAGCAAAGCCATCATCCTCAAGCCCTGCATAAGCAGAGATTACGGAGTTGCGGCTAACCTTAAGCAATGTGCTGAGCTCTCGTGTGGAGGGCAGCTTTTGATTGCCTTGCAGACCGCCTTTTATGATTAAGTGCTTCATATAGTCTTTAATTTGTATATACACCGGCCGTCCGGCTATGAGCTTAAAATCCTTAAACATCTCTCAATCGCCCCCATGACTATCATGGCACAATCACTCGCTTAAAAAAAGAACCACAGCCATGGGATTTTAATCCGGCTGTGGTTCTATGAGAGGACAAATGCCCAAAAAATCAAGTTACAACTCTATGCTTCGATCACAAGCTCCCCTTCTCCAGCAGGAATCTCAAAACCATTTAAAAACCGGGTTAGTATCTCCTCAGTAATCGGAAATGCGGCATTGGCGTCAAAACGTTCACTCCGGATAAGCAGTCTCTGACGCAATTCATCTGGCTGAACCTTTAAGTGAATCAGTTCCCACACGCCACCATAACTCTCAATGAGTTGCTTGTAATCGTTCCGTCTCTGACGTTGCCAGAAGCTGAAATCGATGACAACATGGTGTTTTTCCTGAAGCAGATTCACAAGCTCCCCCCGCAGCTTTATCTCCGACTCTTCCTTATAGGACTCATAATTCTGCTCTGAATAATCCACCCCGAAACGGCCGTGCGTGGCCCAAATATCTTCATCTATCGAAAGTCTGGCGAATCCCTCTTTCTCCAGCTTTTTAGCAAAGGTTGTTTTACCCGACCCCGCTACACCGCACATCATCACTACGATGGAAACAACACTCGTACGCTTTTGCTGAAGCAATTTTTCAATAACCAACTTTTCGCTCAGCATTATAAATGCATCTCCCTTCCAATTGATGGTATACTCATCGTTACAAAATACTTTCTCAAGGGATTGTGATAAGGATATGGTGAAATCAGTCCAGCAGACCTCCTAAAATGAAAAACGAAATAATTTTAGGAGGTCATAATAAATGAGTTTTAACCCGATTGTCATTGATAACTGGAGTAGAAGACCCTATTTTGAACATTATTTAAACAATGTCAGATGCACCTATAGCATGACCGTAAATATTGATATCACCCTTCTACTGTCAGAGCTTAAGCATATGGGAATTAAGCTGTACCCAGCACTAATCCACATGATAACTACGGTGGTGAACCGTCATAGTGAATTCCGCACATGTTTTGATTCTGAAGGTAGAATAGGTTATTGGGATAGCTTGTCACCTAGTTTTACAATTTTCCATGCTGATGATAAAACTTTCTCAAGCATCTGGACTTCGTACGGTGAACAGTTTAATGATTTCTATAACCGTTATCTCGATGATATGAAAATGTACGGAAGCGTGAAACAATTTATCGCTAAAGCAAACGAACCACCGAACACCTTCCCTATCTCTAGCATTCCGTGGGTCAGCTTCACGAGCTTTAACTTGAACGTGTATAACGAAGGAACCTACCTACTTCCCATCTTTACGATAGGGAAATATTTTCAGCAAGACAAAAAAATACTATTACCCATCTCGGGGCAATTCCACCATGCCGTGTGCGACGGTTACCATGCCAGCATGCTGTATAATGAATTACAATCACGTGCAGATACCTATAAGGAATGGTTACCTAACCTCTAATTAACCACGTTATTCAGCTGACTGCGAACGATAGTTCAAACATAAAGGGCTCCACCTATTAGGTTTTCCTAATGATGTGGAACCCTTTTTCATGTAATCATCCTTTTTCCACAATATCAGCTTTATCAGCTGACCATTGTCCACGCTGCCAGAGTATTTTTAGTACCATTACATTCCCTGGAGAAGGAGCCACTGCACTGTAGAATGTGAGGTCAGGAACTAACTGTGCAAGTAAATTCCTGATTACACCCCCATGCGTCACTACCAATACTCTATTCGATGTAACCTCACTTTTTTTCTCCTTGATAGCACAGCATCCAAATGCAGCCATAGCAGCTTGACCTAGATCCAACAGGAAACTACGCAACCGTGCATCGAATTCTGTCCATGATTCTCCTTCTGGCGGTATAACCTTTGAAGGATCATCAATCCAACGTCTATATAGAGAGTTATCTTTCAGCTGCTCATAGGTATAGCCTTCCCAAGCTCCGAAGTTCATTTCACGAAGCCGCTGATCGTAAACAGCGTCCTGCTCTCGTGAAGGTACTACGAAAGCCAAGGTCTCCCGACATCTTAGCAAATCGCTACAGAACACACGCCAAAAACCACCTGATAACTCAGCCTGCATGCAGATCTGCTGCTGAAGTTGGGACAGCCGCTCACTTGCGTCAGGAAGCAATGGAAGATCCGTATGTCCCAGGTAACGATGCTCAACATTCCATTTCGTCTGCCCGTGTCGGATAAGCACCAGCTCAAGCTCTATAGAGGGAATTGCCATACCGGCGCTCAGCCTCCAATCCATATCCATGCCGCAACCGCACATAGACCTACAAATATTGAAGAGCAGAGCATCATCATCCGCGAGGTCTGGATGATATCATCCGGTTCCATCGTACGTACCGGATCACCCATATAAGCCCGAAAAGAAGCGACGCCATGATACACATTTTCGCCTCCGAGTCGGATGCCTAGTGCGCCAGCCACAGCTGATTCTGGATAACCGCTGTTAGGGCTTGGATGTAGATGTGCATCCCGCTTCACCATTTGCAGGCATCTGAGCCAATCCAGACGAAGCATCCCTGCACATAGCGCCAAAAGCAATGCCGTAATTCGTGCCGGGATAAAGTTAGCAACATCATCGAGCCGGGCAGATGCCCAGCCGAGATCACGGTATTTATCATTCTTATAACCGACCATTGAATCGAGTGTATTGACCGCCCGATAAGCCATAGCAAGCGGCGCACCGCCAATCAGCGCGTAGAAAAGCGGAGAAATAATCGCATCTACAATGTTTTCTGCTACGGTCTCCACCGTTCCACGGACAATTTCCGGGGCGTCTAGAGAAATAGTATCACGTCCCACGATCATCCCCAACGCCTTGCGGGCAGCAGGGATATCGCCCTTCTGCAATTCCACGTACACCGCTATTCCTGCATCCTTTAGTCCCTTGGAGGCAATCGTGGTTGAAATCAACCAAGCCTCGGCTATCCAGACGAGCCACGGTGAGATAGATGACAGCAGCCATAGCAGGATGGCTGTCAGTGCCCAAGCACCGCCCGCCACACATAGCGGAAGTAACACCCCTGCTCTGCGCAGGCTTTGCGGGCGGGACCATAAACGACGGATCGCCCGCTCCAGAGCCGTGATTGCTTTGCCCATACCAATTACGGGATGAGGCAGGTTACGAGGATCACCTACGATCCGGTCAATCACATAAGCCGCAAGCAACACCAAAGCGATTGTCACAAGCGATCACCTCTGAACGAACTTCCACATCTCCAGCTATCCATTCTCATTAGCTGTCCTTCCTTGCCTGCACCGACAGCAGGCTGCCCGTCACAGCGCTATATACAAGCCGGCCGATAGCGCCTCCAAGATCGGTCGCTGTTCCGGCATATACATGCTCGGCGCTGTATCGCCCGCTTTGGCTCACAGCGAGCACAATAGCATCCGTAGTTGTGCCGGTTGCGATCAGGCCATTCTCGGGATCGGTAATCCCGAGATCTGCCAGCGCAGCAGCTTTGGCTTCGACAGCTGTCTGCACAGCATTGACCATGGCCGCCGGTGTCAGGCGGCCATCCATGCAGAGCATGATGTTAATCGTACCCGCCCGATACACAGCCAATACATTGCGTTCCACACCTGCGCGCGCAGCATTTCCTGCGGCGGCTGTAACGCAAACAAAAATCCCCGCTGAACCCGTGTCCTCTTCAGCTACCGCTGCATGCTCTAGCGGCACAGCCGTCATCAGACCGGCACAGCCGGATAAAGGATAACCCCAATCGTGCAGCTTATTCTCCATATCCTGGACAGGATCACTACATTCGTAATTGCGATCAACATATAAATTGACGGCCCGCTGCAGCCGGTTCATTCCTCCGCCGTAGAACGCGCTCGATAAACCATCGGCTTCTGCTGGCAGCTCCAGCAGCAGATGCTTATCCTTCCATTGCAGAGCAAGCCCTGGCCAGACGGCCGGACGATACTCCCTGATTCCCCCTGTAAGATTAAATGGAATCTTCACTTCCACCATAGCCGATCCCGCTCCTTTCACCGCTCATTTCTTTCATTGAATACTTACAACCATCCGCGAAAGGATACCCCGCCAATCGCACTGTCAGCTCGCTCCGCACATAGAGTCATTAAAGACTACATCCACCTGTCACTTAGTCGCTAGAATCTCCGCCATCTGCAGCAAAAGGCGGGCATTATCCTCATGTCCCTTAACGGCAACTCGAATATGCTCAGCACCTAACCCTGAATACATAGCGCAGCTGCGCACTAGTATACCTGCGCGGCCAAGCCTAGTCTGAAACTCAGCCGCGCTCCATGGTGATGGCAAACCACAGAGCAGAAAGTTGGCTTCTCCCGGTGGGACATCGCAGCCCAGCTGCATAAGACCCTGCCGCAGCGTTTCGCGTTCTGCTGCAATAAGCTCACGCGTGCGCTGTTCATAGTCACGTCCACTTGTAAGGCAGGCTTCCCCTGCCAGCAGCGCCAAGCCGTTCACACTCCAGGTGACCTGCTTTCCGCTCATCGCCTTCGCCAGCTCCGGATGCGAAATTGCAAACCCGAGACGCAGTCCGGGAATCGCATAAAACTTCGTCATCGACCGCACCAGAACCGTATGCGGAAACCGCTCCAGCTCCGGCAGGAGTGTATTTCGCTCTGACTCCGGGATAAAGTCAATAAAAGCTTCATCCACAGCCAAATAAGTCCCACAGCTTTCAGCCTTCTGCGCTAACAAGCGCAGTTCCTCCACCGCATACTGAACGCCATTGGGATTATTCGGCTGTCCGAGAAATAACAGCTCCACCTGTTCAAGCAGCCCGGCAATCTCCTCCACTCCAGCGCGGAAATGCTGTTCCTTTGTCCCCTGAACCGATAATACTTCAGCGCCAAATTGTATAGAAAGCTGCTGATACTCAGAGAAACAAGGCTCCACGATGCCAACCTTTTGCGGAGCTATCGCCAGCAGCAGCAAAGCCATAGATTCCGCTGCTCCGTTGCCTACAGTTAACCAGCTATTATCTACGCCAAGATTTTCCGCCAGCAGACGTTTAAAGCGTCGGTGTCCAGGATCCGGATATGCCACCACCGTCGACAGTGCTGTTCTGAGCAGCTCCAAAACTTGCGGTGGAGGACCGAGCGGATTGATGTTGGCACTATAGTCGAGAAATGTGCCCCCAGCTTCTCCATAGAGCTCCGCTGCCGTCAGCAAATCACCGCCATGCCCATATTTTTCAAGCATAATTACACTCCCTCTATCTACTTTCTCTAGCACGATATGTATGTCATTGCCACCATTATTGCCTCTTTGCCGGAAGAACGTCAATGCTTTCGCAGAAGGAATCAGCTAAATCCCCCGCTTCCCTCAAACCGACATGAATCTCAATAATGTGATCTCTTTTGTTAAAAAACCGCTTTTGGTTTAAAATGAAGGTTGTAATCAATTTTGCTGCGACGGAGGAATTCACTATGCTTTTTATTGATAACACAGGGATTACTGACGCATCCATCAATTTGGCGATTGAGGAATATGCGCTGAAGCACTTGCCGATGGACGAGAGTTACCTGCTTTTTTATATCAACAGCCCATCCATCATCATAGGGAAACACCAGAATACTATCGAAGAAATTAACCAAGAGTATGTAAAAGATAATAATATCCAGGTCGTACGTCGTCTATCCGGCGGTGGAGCTGTTTATCACGATCTTGGAAATTTGAACTTCAGCTTTATTACCAAGGATGACGGCCAATCCTTTCATAACTTTTTGAAATTCACCCAACCGGTCATCGATTACCTGCAAAGCATGGGTGTTAACGCCGAGCTAAGCGGACGGAATGATCTGCAAGTTGGTGAGCAAAAGATTTCCGGTAACGCTCAGTTCTCCACACGCGGACGTATGTTCAGCCATGGTACCTTGATGTTCAATCTTAATTTAGATGATGTACAAGCCTCTCTAAAAGTAAATCCAGAGAAGTTTAAATCAAAGAGTACCAAATCCGTACGCAGCCGTGTAGCGAATATCAAAGAGCTGCTGGGTACAGATATGACGATCGAGGAGTTCCGCGCCGGCCTGCTGCGTTCGATCTTTGGTATGGACCCTTCTGAGGTTCCTCAGTACAAGCTGCAACAAGCCGACTGGGACAAAATTAACGAGATCTCCAAGGAGCATTACCAGAACTGGGACTGGAACTACGGTCTGTCACCAAAAAGCAACGTTAAGCACACACGCAAATTCCCTGCCGGAATTATTGATATTCGGATGGATATTGAAGATTCCCTTATTAAAGACATCAAAATTTATGGTGACTTCTTCGGAGTCGGTGACGTAGTAGATGTTGAAAATGCACTTCGTGGCAAACGTTATGACGAGGCTGAGGTTAGAGAAGCATTAGCTGATCTCGATTTGAAGCATTATTTCGGTCGTATTGAGCCGGAGGATTTTATCGGATTGGTCTTCCTAGAGGAATAGGATGAATTCACTGGTCATGATTTGAATCAAAAAGAGGACTCCTGCGCATTTGCCAGAAGTCCTCTTTTGCATGAATTAATACTCTTCGCTTTATCCTTTTACAGCAGATCCAACTGTCATTGCCCGTTCTACCTGCTCACTAAAGAACAAATAGACAATAACCATTGGCAGACTCGCCATCGTCATAACCGCCCCCATGCCACCCCAGTCTGTGCTGTATTGGCCTTGGAAGAACAATAGACCCAGCGGCAGTGTTTTCATCCCCTCATCAGAGATCAGAATATAAGCCAGCAAAAATTCATTCCAGTTGTTCAGAAATTGAAAAATGGCTACTGTTGCGACAGCTGGTGTTACAACCGGCACAATAATCTGCAGAAACATCCGGTATACATTAGCACCGTCCATACAAGCGGATTCCTCCAGCTCCCCAGGGATCCCCTTCATAAAGCCGTAGAATACCAGACAAGAGAACGGCAACCCAATGGCGACATAAGGAACAATCAGCCCACCGTAGGTATTCGTCAGATGTAAATCCCGCACGAGTATAGCCAGTGGAATCATAATTACCTGCAGCGGCATGAACATTCCGATCGTCATATACAATCTGACCCCTTCACGGAATCTCCACCGCAGCCGGGAAATTGCGAATGAGAACATCAGCGATAATATGATAATAAGTAGCGTTGAAATCGTAGAGACTACCAAGCTATTCGTAAAATATCGCGGTATATTGAACTGTGACCAAGCGGCCACATAGTTTTCAATCCGGAAATTAGTCGGAAATCCGAAAGGGTTGGTGACAAAAATCTCATCGTTATTTTTCAGAGAATAAGAAATCATCCATAATAGCGGATAGATGGAAATGATAAAATAAATCCATAAGGGAAGCTGTATGAGCAATGCTCTCACTTTTTTCATAACGTTCCTTTTCCTTTCCGGCGTACTGCCTTATGCTTCATTTCGGTCAAATGTCTTGTTGATAATAATGGTGGCCAGAAGCGACAGAAGGACAAGCACAACCGATACCGCACAGGCATAGCCGTAGTTGCTTTCCAAGAATGCATAACGATAAATCATAAAGGTAAGCGTATAGTTACTCGTTCCCGGTCCGCCGTTAGTCATAATCAACATTTGTACAAAAGCACCGATTCCTGAAGTAATGGCAATGATCAGACAGAATTTGAACGTCTCCTTCATCATTGGAATCGTCACCTTACGATGCGCCATCCATTTGGAGCAACCGTCAATCGTGGCAGCTTCCATGTACTGCTCAGGGACAGATTTAACCCCCGCATATAAAAGACTGAACTGGTAACCCATGAACTGCCAAGCATTAACAAAGGCAATCGCAATAATGGATGTGGTTGGCGAAGTGAGCCAGTTTTGTGGATAAGGAATATGCAAAATTTCAAAAAGCCTATTGATCAATCCGTTATTCGGATCGTAGATGGCAATCCATAGCTGACAAACAACCGTAACCGACAGAACTACGGGAATAAAATAAGCTGTTTTCAACAACTTACGCCCTTTGATTCGCGGATCGGCACAGGCAAGCGCAAGAATGGTTCCCAATCCGATCTGAAATACAGCGAGTACCAGTGCAAAAATCAGGCCGTTACGAAGGGATGTCAAAAGCAATGGATCATCAAACATCTCTACATAGTTGGAAAATCCGTTAAAAGTAGCCGTACTGAGCCCGTCCCACTCGAAAAAGCTACGATAAAAGGATTGCAGCACCGGATAGATAATCACTACGCTATAAATCAACAGAGCGGGAAGCAGAAACAGCATTATGGCTTTCTTATTACCTAAGTATTTATGCATGCGGTAAGATTCCACTCCTTCCTTGCCACGCAGCTCAGCCGATATAAGGGCTCGACCCGGGTGAGCTGCAGGGCATGGACCAATTTTTATTTATTTTATTTCTCTAATTATTTATTTTCTTTGTTCAGCACTCGGTTCATGTTATCCGTGAACTGCTTAGCCGAGAATCCTTCGATCAACATATTTTGTGTATTGTCGTCCAGTGCATTTTTAATTTGAACACTGCTTACCGCATTAGCGTAACCCTTCACGTTTGGCAGCACTTCTTCAGCGATTCTTTTCATCATGGCAGGCACTTCACCGGTCATTTCTTTATCCACTTTAGTCGCTACGATCGGGCTACCCAGCTGTGTATATTTGTATTCGCTATATTTTTGTGCGATGAAACTAGCTACTTTCACTGCAGTCTCTACATTCTTGCTGCTTGGAGAAACGGCAAAGCCACCAGGACCTCCTGCACCGTTAATGTACATTTTGTTGTTCTCATAAGTCGCTTCGTCCTTAGCTGGCCAGTACATCCAATCCACTTTATCCCCAAGCTTCTCAGCACTGCTGTAGATTTCCCACTGCCCGTTGACGAACATGCCAGCTTTTCCTTGGTAGAACAAAGAGGAAGCTTGATCATAATTGGTATTCGTAGCATTGACGTCGAACAAGCCTGCTTCTTCCAGCTTCTTCATTTGTTCTGCTGCTGTTACATAAGGCGAAGGCAATGTTGTCGTTCCCTTCGTTTCGAGTGGGCCAAACCCTTTCGTCTCCTCACGAGTCACAAGTCCGCTATAGAAGGAAGTAGTGATCCATTTCTCCTTCGCGAAAATGGAGAGCGGTGTATACCCTGCTGTAGAAAGCTTCTTAGCCGCTTCAGCCAGCTGATCGATCGTCTTGATCGGCATCTCTATGCCTACCTCTTTAAAGATATCCTTGTTGTAAAACAACATTTGGAATTCAATTCCCGTATACGGGAATGCGTATACATGACCGTCTGGGGCAATCAGACGGGACTCATTCCCTGTGTTTAGATTCGCTTTGAAATCTTTGGTGGCTTGGTATTCATCAAGCAGCTCGACATTTTTAGATTTGGCGAAGGTTTGCAGCGTAGGCCAGTCTGTTTCATAAATATCCGGCATGTTCCCAGTCGCGGCATATGTTTTCAGCTTCTGGTAGCCATCTTGAACAGCCTCATCCAGTACAATCTCCACCTCCGGCATTTCCTTTTTTAATTCCTCTACGGCATAATCAAATGGCTTTGAAGTATCTTCGTCAAAATGCTGTGCATAAATTTTTATTTGAATTTTCTTATCGGTATTCCCAGCGGTCGTATTGGAACCTTCAGAGGTTGAACCACCGTTTCCGGCATTGTTACCACCACAGGCTGTAAGTGAGAAAGCTAAGGATAAAACGGTTGCAACCCCCAGTGTTCTGAATAACTTGTTGCTCATAATGAATCCCCTTTCTGATGCTCTATTTAGTGGAGCTAGTTGAATCCGCTATTTGTTAGCGTTTTCATCGTCCTGTTTCTATTATATTTGAGCCTTGAAGACCCAAAAAGAGCCATATCGGGCACAATCGGTAATAAACAGGACAAAATGAAAGCGGCCTCACCAGAGAGCCGCCACCAAATTTGTTTATTAAATTTCATTATTAACGCCAATATGGCGGGAACGGGCAGCCAGCTGCTCAAATTCAGACGGCGGCATGCCATAGTGTTTTTTAAAGCATTTACTGAAATAATTCGGATCATTATAGCCTACTTTACCGGCGATTTCAGATAGTCTCACATTTCCTCCAGCAAGCAGTTCCTTGGCCTGCTTCATACGAGTATAGGTAATGAAATCAAGTACAGAGATTCCACCTTCTTTTCGAAAAACCTTCCGTAAATAGCTGGTATCTACATACACGCCATTCGCCACCTGGTCAACTGTCAGCTCACAATCGGAATAATGCTCCCGGATGTACTCTTTGGCGGCAATGAATAAATTGTAAGACTTAGAGGGGCGGTGCTCACGACCTTGATCAATGACTTTACTGTACAAGCCTTTTATCCAGCTTTCGGTCTCATCCCAGTTATCCATCTCCCGTAGCCGCTGCTCTGATGAACCTGCTGGTTTCCAGAGACTTTCCGGATTGATCCCTCTTTCTCCAGCATAGGCAAGGCAAAGGGATACTATACTCATTAATAGAGTAAAGGAATAGCTGCCTCCCCCTCTCTGGCGTCGTAGAATCTCAATTAATTTGCTTATGTCCTTCGCCGCTGCATCGCCATCCCCCATCTTTAACGCCATCAGCATGGCATCCTGAATTCCAAGATGAGTGATTTCTTTGGATGGAAAGGAGAACTCCTCTATCCCTTCAGAGGAATTCTGCTCGTCCATTTGGAGTGGAAAGAGCTTATTGGAAGCCGTTCCTTCTGCAATTATTTCCGGCTTCCCAGCTTTGCGTGCACCTATTTTATGTGACTGAAGGCGCTGCTTCACCTTGATCATCATCTCGTTAAACTCTTGCTGGTTAAACGGTTTCAATAAATAATCTTGTACACCTAAGCGAATCGCTTTTTGCGCATAATCAAATTCATTGTGCCCTGTTACAAAAACAATCAGCATATCAGGAGCATTGGTCTGTAACCGGGTAACCAGCTCCATACCGTCCATATAGGGCATGCTAATGTCCACTAAAGCCAAATCAGGTTTCGTCCGTTCCGCTTCTTCCAGCGCTTCTCTGCCATTTGACGCTTCACCACAGACACTGAAATCATATTTACTCCAATCCAGCTTGGTCCGCATATAATAACGAAACAGCGGCTCGTCATCCACAACCATCACTTTATACATCTATGCTGCCCCCCTGCGCTTCTGTTCCGGGAATTGTCATTTTCATAACAGTACCCTTTCCCAGTTTACTTTCCACCGATAGGCCATATGATTCTCCAAAATAAAGCTTAATCCGTTCATGAACGCTGTATATACCAATGGATGACGGTTTTCCTTCTCGTGAACGGTATTCTACAATCCGGGACACCTGCTCCTCTGACATGCCAACACCGTTATCCTCCACGGTAATGATAACTTCTTTTCCGTGTGTATAAGCCTCTATTGAGATTAGCCCCTGACTGCCCTTTGTTTTTAATCCATGGTAGATTGCATTCTCGATGAGCGGCTGCAGGGACAATTTGGGTACCTTGACTTCTTCGAGAGATTTCGGGATATTAATCTCGTAACGTAATACGTCGGGGTTGCGAACCTGCATAATAGCCAAATAATCAGCTGCATTTGATACTTCCTCGGACAGTGGAATAACCTCGTTCCCTTTGCTAAGAACAACCCGATAGAAGTCTGCCAGTGCCTTGGTCGTATCCCGAGCTGCTTCATTAAGCTCCAAATCGTTGAGTACATAAATCGTATCCAGTGTGTTGTACAGAAAATGGGGTTTGATCTGGGCATGAATCAGAGCTAGTTCATATTCACGTTTCCGGACTTGTTCGTTCGTAATCGTCCGCATCAGCTCCTGAATACGACCAACCATAGAATTGAATACGGTGGAGATCAGCCCCGTCTCATCCTCTGTAGTCACTGGTGAGGTGACATTCAGATCGCCTTCCCTTACTTTACGCATCGCCTTCGTCACCTGAAGAAGCGGATTTACGATAATCTGTGACAGCTTTCCTGCAAGCAGCAGAGACAGTAACAGGCATCCTATTCCCACGAATATAGTTAACGTTATATTGCGATGAATATCAGCGGTTAACTTTTGCAGCGAAATGGTATTCACAAGCTTCCAATTCAGCTTATCATAATACGTCACTGTGACCAGCTCTCGCCCGCTCCCCCTGCCGATAATTTCCGAGACAGAGCTTCCCGTCTTCCTAAGACTGCCGTTCAGTCTGTCCTCAGGCTTCAGTAGAAGCTTTGATTTATCAGGTGTAGACACGGTCCTTTGCGTTCCGTCTACTACAAAATATTTCTTGTCCGAAGAGGTTTCTCTAGCGGTTTCCAGAAAAGCAGAGAGAGTATCTTCTTTTACGTTCACAAATAATGTACCTATTAGGTTGCCCGTTTTAAGATTGTACACGACTTTACTTAGTGTGAGCACCGGAACTGCCGGATCACTAACCAGATAATCCCTCTGTTCCATGGGAAGCCAACGGTTGACTCCGTAGCTGCCTTTTTCTTTAGCCTTCTCCAGCATATCGCTGCTGAATACCTTCTGCTCGTTAGGATTACCGTAGGCGTAAGAGGAATAAATCTGGCCTTCCGTATCTACGAACACAGCAGAATCGACATCCGGAAAAATAATCAGATCGATAGAAAGCTGGCTCTGCATTAAATTGCGAAACCGCGTCTGCTCCACTGTCGAGGATAACAACGGACGTTCAGCATACATCCGATGGATGTCGGTAGTTATAATGTTGGCACTGCTCTCCGTATTTTTTACAATCGTATCTATTTGCTGCATGATGAGCTTGGATTCATCTTTAAAATTGTACTTAGCCTTTTCGATCATCGATCGGCTGAACATCTGCCCTGAGAGCAAGCCTAAAGCAAGCAATGGAAAAATGATCAACGGTATAAAAATAAGGATAATTTTATTACGAATCTGCAATCTTCCAAACCACTTCACTAAGGAATCCCCCCGCATAACAGCCGCCTCCTGTGTGTTCTAGCGGTAATTCATTATGTGCTTCATATCCGTAAATCTCAAGGAGAAAGTATAAATACATATACAACTAGGGCGAGTGTCAGCAGGATAAAAACATTCTCTACAGCTCCACCTTTTTTCGTGCCTGTACTCATTAGCTTTAGACGCAGCTTAAATGGAATGGGTGGCAGGGGCGTAATTCCCCTTTGGGTGAGAGAGTCGGCTAATAGATGAAGCGCATAAGACATGCCGCCTGCTATCCATAGACTGCCACCATCCTGTATACCCGATGAAGCAAAATACAATAAAGTACTCCAGCCTGCAACAGCATATAAGGTATGAGTTAATCCACGATGCGGGACAAGTGATGTAACTACGAGTATACAAGCTACTATGTAGTTCCAAGGATCATATGCACCTCCGTATGCAAATACTGCAGTAGCGATTAGTACCATCACCAGATGCCGCAGCTTTCTTCCCGGCAGGAAAGTCACACTCCCCACAAGTAGGGCCAGTACAATATTCCAAGGGCTTTCAACGATTCCTGCAAAATAAAGATAAATTGCTGCTCCTATCAAAGCAACCTGTAGTACCCTGAGCAGAAAGTCAGGAATCGCCTTGCGTACCAGTAACGAATTCGGTTCATCAATGTCTGGCAGGAGCGAGCTTAATGCCGCGACGGCAATAACCGGGATTGTAATCTCATGGGCCATCAAACTCATAACAGATAGGGTAACCCCGGTGCTGATAATTAAATGGGATCTGCCCATCATAGTGAAACCGCTCCTTTCTAAGATGCAAAAACAAGAACAAATGTGCGGTTATCGAAGTATATCAAGACCCGGTTTTTTTGTCTACATAAAACGCTGAAATCGCTTAGTCTATAAGCCTTTACGCGATTTCTATCTTGTCCTCCCCATGAATATACGATACAATTTGGACAACTTGTCCTTGTCGTCTACATAGAGACGGCAGCTGCTGAAGAAAGGATGACCTAAGTAGTGAAGCGTTCCCGTATAGCCGATTCCAGCCTGCTATTGGTGGCGATGATGTGGGGATGTACCTTTCTGATTGTACAAAATGCTGTCAAGGTGCTGCCACCGCTCGCGTTTAATAGCATCCGCTTTATGGGCGCTGCCCTGTTGCTGGCTCTAATCACAGTTATTTTTTACAGCAAGGATTGGAAACAGCTAAGTTTCCGCATGGTACGCGATTCTCTGCTGCTTGGCCTTTTTTTGTTTATGGGCTATGGCTTTCAGACTATGGGACTTCTATATACAACAACCTCTAATACCGGCTTTATTACCGGGCTATCAGTTGTCCTAGTACCCTTTCTGTCTCTAGCCTTATTGAAGCATGCGATTTCACGATACACTTGGTTCAGTGCGGCACTCGCCGCAATCGGGCTTTATCTGTTGACCTTCACGGGCTCTGCATTATCCTTGAATAAAGGCGATGCCTTGATTCTTCTATGTGCCATAGCTTTTGCGTTACAGGTAGCCTATACTGGCGTTTATGCACCTCATTATCCGGCGTTGCCGCTAGCTACTCTGCAGCTTGCTTTCGTTGGGCTGTTCAGTATTGCTGCCTCGCTTATTTTTGAAGGGGCAACACCTCTCGCCCACAGCGGGGAGCTGATTAAGGACCCAGATGTGCTTTGGGCTCTGCTGATCTCCATCGGGCCAACCAGCGCTTTTGCCTTCTGGATTCAAACCGCCTGTCAGAAATATACTACCCCATCACGGGTAGCCATTATTTATGCCACAGAACCGGTATTTGCCGTTCTGACGGGTTTAGCCTTTGGCGGGGAAACACTCGGGTTGTCCGCTCTGCTCGGTTGTGGTTGTATTCTGGGGGCTATGCTTATGGCAGAGCTGAGCCCGGAACCGGGTCAGAATCAACATAAGAAGAGTTATTTTTCCAAATTACATCTATTTAGAAAGAGATAAGGAGAGAGACAAATGTACAAATTGATCGCGATTGATATTGATGACACTCTGATTAATGATGACAAGGAAGTAACACCCGCTACCCAAACTGCGCTTGAAGAGGCTGTTGCCGCAGGTGTTGTTGTAACCCTTGCTACAGGCCGAGCTTACGCTTCCGCTCAAGCCATTGCCCGTCAAACTGGACTAAACGTACCTATCATTACTTACCAGGGTGCACTCGTTAAGAACTTGCTCGATGAAAAAGTACTGTATGAGCGTTACGTCCCGCAAGATGCAGTCCGCAAGCTGTTCACTTACTGCGTGGAGCATAATCTGCATTTGCAAACTTACATTGACGACAAGCTATATGCCCGTGAAGACAACCAAAAGATCAAAGACTATACGGACTTGAATAAAACGCAATATTTTATTGAGCCTGACTGGGAAAAGCTTGTTCCGCAAAAAACACCAAAAATGCTAATTATCGATGATCCTGATTTCTTGGATGAACTGGCTCCAATCCTGCATGAATTGCTTGGTGATTCCGTGCATATTACCAAATCCAAACCACACTTTCTAGAAATCATGCATCATGAAGGAACCAAGGGCATTGCACTTGAATTCCTAGCCAAACATTACGGCTGTGAGCTTTCCGAGACCATCGCTGTAGGTGATTCTTGGAACGACCATGAGATGCTGGAAGCTGCCGGACTTGGCGTCGCTATGGAGAATGCTATTCCTGCTCTGAAAGAAATTGCTGATTTCGTGACCTTAAGCAACAATGACGATGGCGTGAAATATGCGATTGATAAATTCATTCTTAATAAAGTAAACTAAATTTCCTTAAGCAAAAGGGTGCAGCAACGCCATATTTCATGACGTTGCTACACCCTTTTTTATTCCACCACTCAAACTCCTGTAGAAGCTAATTCCACTTTCTCGGGTCCCATTCCACTCTCTTCTTCCTGCTCTAGCTGAGAATAGTACAGATCATTATATCTTCCTCCGGCAGCAAGCAGTACATCATGCGTTCCACTCTCCACAATTTCACCATTCTCCATCACGAGAATGATATCAGCGTTCTGAATCGTAGATAAACGGTGCGCGATAACGAGTGTAGTTTTGTCTCCCATTAGTTTACGAATGGCCTGCTGCACCAGTTTTTCTGATTCATTGTCAAGCGCAGCAGTAGCTTCATCCAACAGCAGAATAGGAGCGTTTCTCAGAATTGCTCTTGCAATGGATAACCGCTGACGTTGCCCCCCGGACAGTCGTGAGCCTTCCTCACCAATATCAGTATCCAGTCCCTCAGGCAATTCCATTACAAAATCATAGGCATTCGCTTTTCGCAATGCTTCCAGGATTTCTTGCTCATCCGCCTCTGGATTTCCATTCCGGATATTATCACGAATGCTTCCCGTATAAAGACCTGCCTCTTGCGGCACATAGGAAAAATAACTTCTAAGCTTAGCCAGACTCATCTCGTTGATCCGCTGCCCATTGATTATTACTTCGCCTTCATCGGGTTCATACAATCCCAGCAATAGTTTGAAAAGCGTAGATTTCCCTCCACCACTGGGTCCCACAACCGCCATCTGTGCTCCTTTTTGAAGCTCTAAGCTGATCTTGTTTATACTTTGTCTCTCTGCTCCCGGATACGAGAAAGAGATCGACGACATTACCAAACTCTCAAATTCTGGTTGCTTTGTGTCCACTTCTGGAAGGGTCTCAACCTCCACCGGGCTATCCAACACTTCAAAGATCCGCCCCGCCGCCCCAAGTGATTGCTGCATCGAATTGATCAGTCCCGGCAATGACGAGAACGGCATTACTAAATAATTCATGAGCTGGATGAAAGCAATCATCGCACCGACCTCAAGTGATCCTTTTGCCACAAAATAACCAGCCACGACCAGCGCCAGAAGAAACGTAAAGTTTCCCAAAAAAGAGGAGAATGAGCCAGTAGCTCCCTCAATTCTTCCCCGCTTCAATTCTTCAGAAGTAATATTCTCACTATGCTCCTGATACTGCTTCATTAGTCTGCGTTCAATGCTAAAGGATTTAAACACCATACTACTGCCTAGAATGTCATGTAAAAAGGAAGTAATCTTGCTCATATTAGTCTGAATCTTCACACTGTTCTCACGCATCGCTGAACCGAAGATTTTTCCCGTAAGGAACATCAAAGGCCCCATTGCAAAACAGATCAATGCCAGTAGCCAGTTAATATAGAGCAAATAACCAAAAGCCGCAAGGGCTAGTAAAGGGTTACGGATTAGATCAATCATTACTTCGCCTGTAGCATTACCCACAGATTGATTATCATTGGTAAAGCGGGACAACAAATCCCCGGAATGATTACGGTCAAAATAAGACTGAGGAAGAGCTAAGGCATGCCGCATCATATCCAACCGCAGCTCATTTCTGATCTTGGCAGAGATTTTATTTTTGAAATATCGATCGATAAAACCATTAATTGCACTCACTAATAAGTAGATTAATCCGAAAATAACCAGCCCTTTAAAAGCTTTCACATCGAGTCTAACCGCAGCATCCGTAATTACTGAGAGCAGCCAAGCAATCGTTAAATCTAGAACAATCCCAAATAAAGTCGTAAATAATAAAATCGTATACAAAAGCTTGTGCCTTAACATATATGTACTTAATCTTGAAAATACGCCTTTTTGCTTCAAAGAACCAGCCCTCTCACTTAAAATTCTATACCTCTAACCTTAGCGAACACCTTATTATCATGCCGTTCCCCGTCATACCCAAGACTCGCACTGCGCAGGATCCCTTCCAGTGTAAAACCCGCACGTATGGCAAAATTGGTGATTCCATTTACGGCTTCTGTCATATATCCTTTGCCTGCACAGGTGCTCCGGATCCAATAACCAATCTCAAAACTGCGGAGTTCCCAGTTTAGATGATGCAGGCTAATGCAGCCGATAAAACCCTCCGTATCCCTTCTAAAAATACGCATATGTAGCTTATACCTTTTTAGAAACTCCAGTCTGCCTTCTCTATTAACTTTCTCTGATTCTTCTAGTGGGGGTATTACTTGAGCAAAAGCCAGGGGCACGAATGAGCAGCCTCTCTGTTTCAAAACTCTCGGGAAAATCAAGCAGGAATGGATCCTTGGAGTCAGCCACTTCATATGCCTCCTCTGACGATGATAATTATTCTAAATATGTAAAAATAATACGATATGCTTTTTGATTATATAGTATAAATGGGGATCTGAAAACTGAATGCAAAAGAAATCACAAAGGAACATCAACAGGTGGAAGTTGCCCGAATGATGTCCCTTTTTGATTTAATGAATATCTCAGCTAAAGCGGACCACTCCATTTCTTAGCTTGAAGAGTTAATTAAACGGATTCAACAAGGCGGAATATAACAGGTTTAAATAGGATCATGAAAACTCCCTTCCAGCAAAAGAAGGGAGTTTTCTTTTTTATCTAAATTTCAGCCGATCTCCGAAGACCCTAAGGGTATTCTCATCCCCGTTTCGGCCAGCGTAACATTTTCCGGTAAAATATATGATTTTCTCATATCCACATCATGCGACATATGGGTATAAATTGCCTTTTGAGGCTTCACCGTTTGCAGTAGCTCCGCCGCTTCCGTCATATCGTATACAGAACGAGTGGATAACTCCGCGGCTTCGTAATAGAAGCTTGTACCTAATACCAGCAAGTCAGCTCCATGCATCAGGCGTGTCTCTTCAGCTCCAAGAGAAATCGAATCTGGACAATACACCCATACATAGCCCTCCTTCTCCAGACGAAAAGCATACGAGTATCCATTCTTGCCATGGTTCACTTTCCAGGTATCTATTGTCCAGCCGTCTAGCTCTATGCCTTCATCACAAGGAATCATCTCGATCTGATTGCGCAGCCATGGATATTGCCGCTCTATAATCGGAATTACTTCTGCTGGGGCATAGAGCTGGCCCTTATATCCCATCCAGCGGCAAGAATCCGCCCATTCCGGCAGCCCACCAATATGATCAAAATGAGCGTGTGTCACCAGAAGTCTGCGCATATTGCGTACTCCCTGCGCCTCCATCTGACGCCGCCAGTCAGGCCCACAATCGATCACTAAAAAATCACTGCCATTATCTATAAGTACAGAAGAGCGTAGGCGAATATTCTTACCCTGTTCCCTTGCCTCTGTACAGGTCACACAGCTGCAATATACCCGAGGAACCCCCATGGCATCCCCTGTACCCAAAAACACCAACGTATCCATCTGCTATCTCTCCTTCAGGTTCTCATCAACGAAGTCTTAAATCTAAATTACCCTCTCTCTATCTTAAAGAGACCCACCAAAAAAAGCCATCCTCACCACAGAAGAACTGTTGGGATGACTTTTTACTATACCTCTACCTTATATTCCGGCAAGTACCTGATACCAAATTCCACGCTTGGAATAAAGTGAGCTTCGCACCTCATCCCAGCCTCCTAAATAGTTAATATCAAAGAGGCCCGCCGGATCAGGGTAATCGCTTTTGTGCTCGGCATAGACTTGTTTATCCACGGGACGAAAGCCATATTTTGCAAAGATCTCTTGTGCCTGTGGGGTTATCAAAAAATCAACCAGTGCTTCTGATGCTATGCGTGTCCCATGCTCATCCGCATATTTCTCTACGACAGCCGCCGGATTCTCAATCAGAATTGTATTTTTAGGAATAATAACTTCGTATTTGACTCCCTGGGCAATCCGCGCCAGCAGTTCATTCTCATAGGTGACAATTACATCCCCCACTCCATACTCGAAGGCTGCCATAGAAGCGCGGCCACTCTTATCCAGAGACTCTACATTGGCATGAATGCTTTCCAAAAAAGCTTTGGCTGCTGCTGGATCCTTTGCGCCCTCCTGCTCCTCTGACAGCTTCAGACCAGCCCCATAGATCGCGTTGATATCCCATTGCGCACCACCAGAGGTCTTCGGGTTTGGATATAATACTTTAATCCCCGGCTTGGCTAAGTCCGCAAAATCGCGAATGCCTTTAGGATTTCCCTCGCGGGTACCAAGAGCTACTACTGAACGTGTCACCATGCCTTGTTCACCCTGCTCTTTCCATGTCGGCGCTACGAGTCCAGCCTTAACTAGCTTCTCGACATCACCTTCCATAGCTAGCAGCGTCACATCCGCTTCAAATCCACCTACAATCGCTCGCGCCTGTGTCCCTGAAGCCTCATAAGACTCCTGAAAATTAATATCCTGACCCGTATCCGCCTTCCACTTGGCAGCAAATAACGGCAAAATATCCTGCATCGCATCCTTAGCCACACTGTATGCGCCAATTACCAGCGTAACATCCCCTTGCTTCGAAGGCTCTACCATCGTCGTAGCTGCCTTCTCATTCCCGCAACCGACTGCTGTCAGCGTGAGTATGGCCAGCATTAGGGCAGCAAAACATCCGTGCAGTTGTCTGCTCCTTTTGACATTCATTGCGGCCCACATCCTTCGAGGTAATGATTTTTAATATTTCCTTGAAAGTAGCTCTATGGCTGAAACTTAAAATTCAAGTAACCCACGTTTGGTATTTGCCGTAATTACGCGGAATGTTTGGACTTTCGGCCGCTGTTGTTCCCAGATTTATTAATTTTATATCCTCAGCGGATTAGATCCGGAAACAAAGGCGGTCGCTCCGCTCCTACAGTTCCAAACTTCCACTTCATTACTTCTGACCTTCACATCAGTTCCTCTAATCCTAGCGAATCACATTCGCAACTATCCAAAAAAATTGAAAATCATTTTATTTATTTTTAAATAAAAATCGGCATTGGATCTTCTTTCAGGTTGTTCTCCTGGATCCAGCTGCGCTCATCATTAAACAGATAAGCCCGATGTACCAGTACTGAGATTTCCTGACCCGGCTGCAAGGTTTCTTTCTCCAACGAACGGTAGGTGACCAGCTTGTGGCCATTTACTTCAACCTCAACGAGCCATTCGCTGCCGCGGAAATGCAGATGTTTCACAACACCTTTTTCCGTAGCAGAAGCCATCTTGAACTCATGCAGGTTTCCCACTTCAATATATTCAGGACGAATCAGCGCTTTGGTAGGTTTGCCGTCCCCCGCACCTGTAAAGCCTTTAACCTCAGAAGCGTTCTCAATCAGCGTAGATTCGCCGATAAACGTTGCCACGAACGGTGTTTTGGGTTCCTTGTAAATATCCCACGGGGTACCCTTTTGTTCCAAGCGTCCTTGATTAATGATCATAATTTCATCCGCTACTTCAATCGCTTCATCTTGGTCATGGGTTACAAAAATAGAGGTGATACCTACACGCTCAATCAATTCACGCAACCAAGCGCGCAGCTCCTGGCGGATCTTCGCATCAATAGCGGCAAAAGGTTCATCTAAAAGCAGCAGCTGTGGTTCAGGCGCAAGCGCACGTGCAAAAGCCACACGCTGACGTTGTCCCCCTGATAGCTGATGCGGATAACGTTTCTCGAACCCTTTTAACCCTGTAAGCTCTACAAGTTCCATAACGCGATCGCGGATAGCTGTTTTGTTAGCCTTTTTAACCTTTAAGCCAAAAGCGATATTATCAAATACAGTCATATGTTTGAAGAGTGCATAGTTCTGGAAGACGAAGCCGATCCCACGTTCTTGAGGAGGAAGATTGTTCACCGTCTGACCATGAAAAATAATCTCTCCGGTATCCGGTGACTCCAGTCCCGCCAGCATACGTAGAATTGAGGTTTTCCCGCCTCCACTTGGGCCGAGCAAACCAATCAGGTGACCTTTTGTAATGGTGAAATTGACGTCCTTGACCGCATGAAAATCTCCAAAATGCTTGTTTAACCCCCGCACTTCTACATGCATATTACTGCACTTCCTTTCTTCTCTTGGTCCATTCCATCAACAGCAGCAGACCTGCGGAAAATGCAGCCAGAACTAGCGCTATTCCTCCAGCAGCCGTCACATTAAAATTCTCAACATCCTGATAGACTAAAGTTGTCGCCGTCTGAGTTTTGTTCATAATGTTCCCCGAAACTACGAGCACCGCGCCGAACTCTCCAAGTGAACGTGCCACCGTAAGAATGACACCATACACAACCGCCCAACGAATCGAAGGCCAAGTTACCTTCCAAAAAATAGTCCAGCTACGAGCGCCCAATGTCGAAGCCGCTTCCTCCTGCTGTGAACCAATCTCCTGAAGCACCGGCATCACCTCGCGCACCATTAAAGGAAAGGTAACAAATAAAGTGGCAATGATCATCCCGGGAATCGCATAAACGATCTTTAGTCCAATCCCCTCAAAAATCGCTCCCAAGGTACTATCGGGACCCAGCAACAGGACAATCATCAATCCTCCGATTACAGGGGATACCGCGTAAGGCAAATCCACAATACTGTTCAATAATCCTTTTAGACGCTTGCCGATCCAGTTCGCCCGAACAAGATACAGAGCCATCATAATACCGAACAATGTATTTAATAACGTAACTACTATCACAACAAGCCCAGTCATCATAAGCGCATGCAGCGCTTCGGGCCTAGTCAGAGCATTCCAGAAACCACCAAATCCTTCACTAAAAGCACCAATAGCCATTTTTCCTAATGGAGCAGCAATCAGCAGAAAAAACACTAAATAAGTAAGAGCAATCCATAATTTTCTCATGAGCGTCTCCCCCGCATCTGCAGCATATTAATCAGCCAAAGAATGAGAAAGGATAAGGTCAAGAGAATAACAGAAACCGCTGCGGCGGAGACCGGATTATCACTTTCAACTTCACCAAAAATAAAAACAGAAGATACAAGCGTACGGCCCGGAATATTACCTGCGACGAGTACCACTGCACCAAATTCCGCAAGTGCTCTAGAAAATGCGAGCATCCCACCACTGATCATCCCAGGCGCCATTGATGGAAGAATAACTTGCCAGAATACCCTTGCCCCCTTGGCACCCATTGTATATGCTGCTTCCTCTTCGGATGGATCCAACTCCTCCAGCAAGGGCTGAACCGCTCGAATCACGAATGGAAACGTCACGAACACCATAGCAATTACGATAGCCGGTTGATGAAAAACAATTTCAAATCCAAGTGCCTCAGCTGCTTTGCCGATAAGGCTCCCTGGTCCAAGCAGCAGTAGAATCATCAAACCTCCGACAGCTGTTGGCAGTGCAAAAGGTAAATCGACCAGACTGTTTAGCAGCGCTTTACCAGCAAATTGATAACGAATAAGGACCCAAGCAATCATAGTTCCTAACAAGACATTAATTAAAGTAGCGATAATCGCCAGCTTTAAGGTTAGCAGCACCGACTTCCAAGCAATTGGGTCGCTGACGCTTTCCACAAAATTGCCAAAACCAAGAGAAAAAGAGTTGTAATAGACCCCGAGTATGGGCAACACGATCAATACTACAAAATAGAGCAAAATTGTAGTTCGGAAACCCCAAGTCCAGCCTTTGTGTCTAAGCAGCGAATTCAATGATTTTTGCCCTCCCACCTCCGGATAACCGGTCGGTATACTAACCAAAATCCTCATTAATTATTCCTATTTATATACTTGGTTTTATATTATTACTACTTTACCAAATCCTTCTCACCGCCGTCAATTACTTTCAAGTGAATTTGGGTTAAAATATAGGTATCAAAGGTACACTAAAAATGGCACCTCACAGGAAGGGGAATGTATTATGTTGCATACTCTGGAGATCACTACTACAAAGCGGGATGAATTACGTGATATTACTAGGGAAGTCATTTCTTATGTAAAAAAAAGTGGAATTCAAGACGGATTGATTGTAGTTTATTGTCCCCATACCACTGCTGGTATTGCTATTAATGAAAATGCGGATCCTGATGTGAAGCATGATGTTCTGATGCGTTTGGATGAGGTCTACCCTTGGGAGCATCCCAAGTATCGGCATGCGGAAGGCAATACTGCCTCTCACCTTAAATCTATTACGACCGGGCCTTCCCAGACCCTGATCATCCACGAAGGTGAATTAATTCTCGGTCGTTGGCAAGGTATTTATTTCTGTGAGTTCGATGGCCCTAGACGCCGGCAATGTTTCTTAAAAATAGTAGAGGGATAATAAACATACAAATGGCCGCTTCCGTTATCGCTGCGGAGCGGCCATTTTGATAATAACTAGAGTCTAGTAATACTTTCATCAAGCAGAGAAGCAGTGTTATACCAATGCACAGCTTTAAAGTGAAGATCTATAAAAAAAACAGCATGTTAAAGGCTGCGACATAAAACCTTTATATGAGCTAACGCTGCCTCTTTCACATCGTCAAATGATACTTTATCCTGGATATAATAAGAAATGAATCCGTGTGCAGACAAGAACATTGTTAACGGCACATTCTGCCAGTCCTCAGACACATATCCCTCTTCCTTCATATGACGGCGCACAATACTTGAGAATAAATCAAAACATCGTCCCTGTTCTGCTCTACAATAAGCTAGCAATTCCTCATCGCGAATCATGAACATAATTTCATATTGATAGGGGTGATCTATTCCAAATCTAATAAATTCCATAATCAGCTGTTCTACCCTTGTCATTCCTTCTTCAGGCGGTTTATTCATTACTTGGCTGAGTAAAGCAGCCACATGATTAAAATCCTCTACAACAATAGCGTAGAACAACTCCGCCTTTTCCTTGAAATGATAATAGAGAGAGCCGTGGCTATATCCCAAATGCTGACCAATACTTCGCATTGAAATTGCCCGATACCCTTTGGTTATAAACAGATGCCTAGCGGCCTCTAGAATCCTTTCCCTCGACAACTCCTGCTCCACTGCTCTCCTTGCCATATACTAATCCCCTTCGCTGTAGTAAATCCGCCGCCCTTCTGTTATCAGGGCTTGCCCTTGGGTTAGATCTGTCATCCATGCCATAAAAGTCTCACCCTCATCATTTCGCGGCAAACATAACAGCGTTACTTTGTCGGTGAACAAAGTCTCGCCAGTCTGAATCCCTCTTCCTCGAAGTTCGTTCTCAACCTTGCCCAGCCAAGTGTACTCGATCTCTACGAATACCTCTCGTCTCAGTACACGGGTGATTACTTCTCCTGCTTCAAGCGCAAGCACTGCTCCATCCGTATAAGCTCTAATCAGCCCACCGGCACCCAGCATAATGCCTCCGAAATAACGGGTAACTACGATTGCGACATTTTTAACTCCCTGATTGCGGATTACTTCCAAAATCGGTTTGCCGGCTGTACCACTCGGCTCCCCGTCGTCCGATTGCCTCTGGATTTCGTCTCTCTCCCCAATCACATAAGCAGAACAGTTATGCGTTGCGTTCCAATGTTTCTTCTTGATGTCCTCGATAAACAACAAAGCTTCTTCTTCATTCTCCACTGGCATAACATGACCAATGAAGCGAGATTTACGGATCACAACTTCCTTTGAGCCGGAAGAGCGTACCGTTTGATATTGTTCTAACATAATTATTCCAGTCCTTATTTACATATGATGTCTTCATATAATGTCAGGAGCAGTCCCGGTATTGGATTACCTATGGACTGCTCCTGGTGACTTACATTAGTATGAATATTCTGTGATTAATAGCCATTGTAAAACCTACTGCAATACTATTCAGTAAGTCTTGCTTCCAGCTCTGCTTTTTCTTTTTCGTAACCTGGTTTGCCAAGCAATGCGAACATGTTTTTCTTGTATGCTTCTACGCCTGGTTGGTCAAATGGGTTAACACCGAGCAAGTATCCGCTGATACCGCAGGCTTTTTCAAAGAAGTACACCAAATATCCAAAGGTGTATGGTGTTTGATCAGGAATAGTAACGATAAGGTTAGGTACTTGACCATCTGTATGTGCAAGCATTGTACCTTGGAAAGCTTTCTTATTCACGAAATCCATAGTCTTTCCTGTTAAGAAGTTCAAGCCGTCCAGATCATCCGGATCATTCTCAATCGTAACATGATGAGCTACTTGATCTACTTGGATAACCGTTTCAAAAATGTTGCGGTTACCTTCTTGGATAAATTGACCCATGGAGTGTAGATCTGTAGAGAAATCTACGGAAGAAGGATAAATTCCTTTGAAGTCCTTACCTTCACTTTCGCCAAACAATTGTTTCCACCACTCAGATACAAAGTGTAAGGAAGGTTCATAGTTGACGAGGATTTCAGTTGTTTTACCTTTACGGTATAAAGCGTTACGAACTGCAGCATATTGATAAGCTTGGTTAGTAGCTACATCTGGATTGTTGAACTCATCCGCAGCGGCAGCAGCACCTTGCATCATTTCTTCAATGTTAATGCCAGCTACAGCAATCGGCAGCAAGCCTACAGGTGTCAATACGGAGTAACGTCCGCCTACATCATCTGGAATGATGAAGGATTCATAACCTTCTTCAGTTGCCAATTTCTTAAGGGCACCTTTTTCCTTGTCTGTAGTAGCGTAAATGCGTTTACGAGCTTCTTCCTTGCCGTATTTCTTCTCCAGAGCAGCACGGAAAATGCGGAAAGCAATTGCTGGCTCAGTAGTAGTTCCTGATTTGGAGATTACGTTCACGGAGAAGTCTTTGCCTTCTACTAGATCAAGCAGATGCGTGATGTATGTAGAGCTAATGTTATTACCAGCGAAATAAACTTCTGGAGTTTTGCGTTTATCTTTAGAAAGGTTATTGTAGAAAGAATGCGATAGCGCCTCAATAGCTGCGCGTGCTCCCAGATAAGAACCTCCGATACCAATTACAATCAGTACCTCGGAATCGCTTTGGATCTTCTTAGCAGCTTGTTGAATGCGAGCAAATTCATCCTTATCATAAGCTGTCGGCAGATCGATCCATCCAAGGTAGTCAGAGCCTACACCAGTTTTGTTATGCAACTGTTCGTGTGCTAGCTTAACTGGGGCGGCAAGGTTGTCGATTTCTTGTTGGTTAAAAAACGAAAGAGCTTTTGTGTAGTCAAAATTAATCTTCTTAGACATCGGTAATGGTAACCTCCTGTTTTATCTCTTTAAATTTGAAACCGTTTGTTACAACTTTATAATTAGGATACTTTAATTTGCCTTGACTGGCAAGGTCTTAGGGCACATAGAGGGCATTAGAACCAAGTTTTCCAAAGTTCCTTGGAAGCGTTTCCTGTATCAAAAGACATAGGTGTGCTGTGGTGCTGGACAAAGTGCCGTGATAGAATAAAGAAAACGGAAGGTGGCTATATAAATGAAACAAATCGGTTTTATCGGACTCGGCACAATGGGTGCGCCTATGGCCTCCAATTTACTACGTGGCGGCTTTCAGGTTACGGTATACAACCGTACGGCAGCCAAATGTAAACCTCTTGAAGCAGAAGGTGCCCAGACTGCTCTCACGCCCCGCGAAGCGGCTGAGGGTAAGGATGTTATTATTACCATGATCAGCAATGATGATTCGGTTCGTGAAGTGTTTTATGGTCAAGATGGTATTCTTGATGCTGTGAAGCCTGGTGGGCTAATTATTGATTCCAGCACAATTTCACCAGGACTAGTTCGTGAGATTGCCGCTGCTGTAGAAGCTCGCGGTGGACATTTTCTAGATGCGCCAGTAACTGGAAGCAAACCAGCAGCGATTGAAGGAACCTTAGTGTTCATGGTCGGCGGTAGTGCTGAGGTCATAGAACAACATCGTGATATCTTTGATACTTTGGGTAAGAAGCTGCTACATATGGGTGAGAACGGCAGCGGCGCTGTGGCTAAGCTGGCTCACAATGCTATGGTTGGTATTCATAATGTTGCCCTAGCCGAAGGATTCGCCATTGCTGTTAAATCAGGCGTACCAGCAGACAAGTTCTTGGAACTGGTACAACTTGGTTCTGCGGGCAGCAAACAAGCTGAGCTTAAAGGCCGTAAAATCATAGAAGATGATTTCAGCAATCAATTCTCCCTTGCTCTAATGCTTAAGGATTTGAAGCTTGCCTCTGCCCACAGCGATTCAACAGGCGTTCCTTCTCCTATGCTGGGCTTGGCTAAAAGCATGTTCCAAGCTGGCTTCACCCAAGGTTATGGTGAAGAAGATCTCTCTGCCGTAGTGAAATGTTACGAAGAGTGGATCGGCCAAAAGATGGGTGCAAATGTATCCAATAAATAAATTCAAGAGCTCAAAACCTTCTTCATAAGAACATTTACGACCGCCTCGCACATGCTATTGCGATGCGGTCTTTTTTTTATGGACAATCCCATTTTGAAATTAAATATACGAACGTTTGTTTGTGTATTTATAATACCAAATTAGCAGTTGTAGTGCAAGAAAATATTGGTTGCTGTGGAGTTACTCCGAACGTTGTGGCGGTGTTGGTGGGATAGTTACTAAGGAGGTCGCGAAGTACTGGTTAGTCGCAAAAGTTACTGTATTAATGATGAAATGGTTGATAGTTGCTGGTGGAGTTACTGATGAGTTGCTAAATATTCGTAAAAAAGTTACTGAATGAGTGCTGAAATGTTGGGTAGGTACTTGAGAAGTTACTGGATGGTTGCAACATGGTTACCAAGTTGATTGCTTGATGACTACGGTATATCCCGTATTTTCTGGAACCTCTCCCTCGCTCGCTCCAAACCTCAAGCTCCTTTAACTAAGTAACCTCTGCGTTACACAGCTATCTCTATCGGACTCAGCTGACCTTATTCGCAGTATAATCCCACATTTGGCATGATATCGGACTCCATAGTCGCTATTGGCATAAAAAGCGTCATTTATGAGCCTATTTCCATGGAATAGTTGACTGGTGTCCGAAAACTTGCTCAAAAGACTATAAATTTGCTAATAGCGTCAGCTGGGTCCGTACGCAGTGGGTTGGCGCTAACCGGTGCACAAGTTAGTAATGACACAGCGCCATCGGACTCAGCTGACCTTATTTGCAGCATAATCCCACATTTGGCATGCTATCGGACTCCATAGTCGCTATTGGCATAAAAAGCGCCAATTATGAGCCTATTTCCATAGAATAATTGCACTGGTGTCCGAAAACTTGCTCAAAAGACTATAAATTTGCTAATAGCGTCATCTGCGTCCTTAGCGGTAGGATTGGGGTTGATTCGAGGCTTCATTGGTGTTGATGCAGTGTTAATGTCAGCTGTGTCCCTACGCAGTGGGTTGGTGCGGATCCGATGCTAAGCTGGTGATGACACAGCGCCTTCGGACTCAGCTGACCTTATTTGCAGCATAATCCCACATTCGGCATGCTATCGGACTCCATAGTCACTATTGGCATAAAAAGCGCCAATTATGAGGCTATTTCTATGGAATAGCTGCACTGGTGTCCGAAAACTTGCTCAAAAGACTATAAATTTGCTAATAGCGTCATCTGAGTCCGAACGCAGTGAGGATGGTGGTGACTCAGTGCTAATTTGTTAATGATCCGATCCAGCCCTAACGTCATTTGAGTCCATAAGCCTCAAAAGAGAATGGTGAATACATAATTGAACATCAAGCAATCACCAGCCACAACAAAAAGCAGCGATCCTCCAATAACGGGAGACGCTGCCTTGCTGACTTTACGATTTTTAAATCGAATCCGGGTCGTCTCACTCATAGAAAAAAGCTACTTATAGGACAGCCCTTAGAAAAGTCTGTTTTCTATAGAACCGGGTAAGAACAGCAATAATCAGTTACTTCAAATACTTCCAACGCAAATTTAGAGTTGCCAGGAACATTGAACGTTGACGCTCCCTTAATCTCCTGCCATACCTCAGTGCCGGGAAGCAGCACTTTAAGATCGCCGGACAGAATCTCCATAATTTCAGGACCATCTGTACCAAATTCATACACACCCGGCAACATGATGCCCAGTGTCACCTTAGATCCATCTTGCAAAATTACCGTACGGCTGGTTACTTGTCCGCCATAATATACATTGGCTGCTTTTTCGATCGTTGCGTTGTTAAACTGACTCATTACTTGTTCTCCCCCTAATGATTATTCAGTTAATTACAGAAGTGCTTTCACACGGCTAACTACGTTCTCTACAGTAAAGCCGTATTCTTTCATAACTCTATCGCCAGGCGCGGAAGCTCCGAAAGTAGTGATGCCTAGGATATCGCCTTGGTCACCAGTGTAACGTTCCCATCCGAAGGTTTGTGCCATTTCGATAGCAAGACGGGCTTTGACTCCTGGAAGAATTACGGAATCACGATATTCTTTGTCTTGTTTTTCGAACAGATCCCAGCTTGGCAAGCTGATTACACGAACATCGATGCCTTCTTCTGCCAAAGCAGCTTGCGCTTTAACTGCCAACTGTACTTCAGAACCAGTTGCGATAAGTTGTGCTTGTGGAGTGCCATTTTTGGAATCAGAGACAACATAACCACCACGTTTGATGTTTTCACGAACGCCATCTACGGTTCCAGCAAGAATTGGCAAGTTTTGACGGGTCAGAACCAAAGCAACCGGATTCTCTTTGTTTTCCATAGCATAAGCCCATGCTGCAGAAGTTTCGTTAGCATCAGCCGGACGAATAACAGTCAGACCTGGGATGATACGCAGGGAAGCCAATTGTTCGATTGGTTCATGCGTAGGACCATCTTCACCAACTGCAATACTGTCATGTGTCAGTACATAGGTTACTGGCAATTTCATGATCGAAGCCAAACGAATTGCTGGACGCAGGTAGTCTGTGAATACGAAGAATGTTCCTCCGAATACTTTAAGACCAGTGTGCAGGGCAATACCGTTCATTGCAGCAGCCATACCAAACTCACGTACGCCGAAATAAATGTTGCGGCCATCATAAGATTCTGGTGTGAAGGATGTCAAACCATTCAAATGCGTCATAGTGGAGCTTTCCAAGTCAGCGGAACCACCCACTAGCTGAGGAACGCCAGCAGTCAGACCGTTAAGTGCACTACCGGAAGCGACACGAGTCGATACTGCTTTATCTTCAGTAGTGTAAGTTGGAAGGTTAGCATCCCAGCCTTCTGGAAGATCGCCATTGATTACTGTTTCGAATTGTGCAGCCAGCTCTGGATATGCTTTTTTGTAAGCCGCAAATTTGTCGTCCCAAGCTTTGTTAGCTGCGATTCCGTTTTTCTTCACTTCTGCAAAATGTGCACGAACTTCATCAGGCACATAGAAATCTTCTTCGTAAACCCATTTGTAGAAATCTTTGGTCAGCTTAGCTTCTTCTGCTCCAAGCGGAGAACCGTGAGTACCGCCATGGCCGCCTTTACCTTGTTTGTTAGGGCTACCATAACCAATAACTGTTTTCACTTCGATCAAAGTTGGTTTGCTAGTCTCAGCTTGCGCCTCAGCAATAGCTTTTTCAATAGCCGGAAGGTCATTTCCGTCTTCTACACGCAGAACTTGCCAACCATAAGCATCAAAACGTTGAGCTACATTTTCGGAGAAAGAAAGATTCAATTTACCATCAAGGGAAATATCATTTGAATCATACAATACAACCAATTTTCCGAGTTTCAAATGACCAGCAAGAGAAGCGGACTCAGAAGAGATCCCTTCCATAAGGTCACCATCACCACAAATAGCATAAGTATAGTGGTCAACTACGTTATGTCCTTCTTTGTTGTAGGTTGCGCCCAATTGAGCTTCGGCCATAGCCATACCAACGGCCATACCAATACCTTGTCCAAGCGGACCTGTAGTTGCATCAACACCAGCTGTGTGACCAACTTCCGGGTGACCAGGAGTCAAGCTACCCCATTGACGGAATTGTTTCAATTCTTCCATAGGAAGATCATAGCCGCTAAGGTGCAGTAAGCTGTACAGAAGCATGGAACCATGACCAGCGGACAATACAAAACGATCGCGGTTTACCCATGTTGGATGATCAGGGTTATGATTCATTGTTTTTGCAAACAGTTGGTAGCCCATTGGTGCAGAACCCATTGGCATACCTGGATGGCCGGAATTCGCTTTTTCGATAGCATCAATAGCCAACGTACGAATTGTTGTGATAGACAGGTTATCTACTGTTGAGTTTTCTTCCTTCTGGATCGCTTGTTCTTGTTCACTCATTTAATAGTTCCTCCTCTGAAATCTCAAGAATGTCATTTTGACTCTTATTGTATCACTAGTGTGGAAGCAATTCCAATTGTTTTTAAAAACTCTTTGTTTTACAGCTTATGTTTTGCAATATCTACGCATTTATATACGCAAAAGTAACTATGTCATGAGACGGGTTTTTACTTAGCCTATGGTCTAGTTTTCTATTGCGACTAAAGTTTGTTTTACAATGCTCGAATATAAAGTAAGATGGAGTTACTCAAGTAAAATTTTCATTCATTATCCAATATCTCCAAGTGGAAAGGAATTCTGAACATGACTTCGAAAAAGGATGTTTATATTGTGCTTACCGGTACAGGTACAGCCTTCAGTGGTTTCATTAAGTGGTTTACAAAAGCTGATCTGAACCATGCTTCGATCGCCTTTGATAGTGAACTACGTGAGGTGTACAGCTTCGGAAGAAAAAAAATGCACAATCCATTCGTCGCGGGTCTGATTCAAGAAAATTTCATTCACCCTTTCTATAGCAGCGCAAATTGCTCTATTTATCAGTTACGTGTTAGTGCCGCGGAATACGATGCTATGTACAATCATGTCCAAGGGATGATGAAAAATCAGGAACGTTATAAATACCATCTTTTAGGCCTGATCGGCGTACTTCTAAATGTTAAAATAGATCGAGAGAACGCTTATTTCTGCTCTCATTTTGTTGCTTCCTTATTTGAAAATACCGCAGTTCAGCCTGTGAATAAGCCTTCCTGCTTTGTTACCCCGGAGGATTTCGCTCTTTCACTCTGTTCCCATAAAATATTCAGCGGCAAGTTATCCTATTATGTGCGTAGAGCTCAAAGAGCCTCTGCACGTTCGACGAATATACCTTTACATACACCTTCCGTTGCGACAAGAATGATGAGAATGAATGAAGAACGGACTGAAGGAGTTATATAAGTTGTTGCTCGTAAAAAAAAGGGCTATGCGGATCGTATTTCCGCGTAGCCCTTTTTAAATGGAATAAGGATACAGCCGTAAAAATCTCATTACTTCACACGATGGTTCCGAAAATATTCAGACCAATCGCCAGCAATCACAACAGTAACTGTATCTATTTTGGTATTGTACTCATTCTTAGCTGTGAAGGTAAAGGTCACTGGACCATCGGGAAGTTTCACAAATGCCGGATCATATAATTCGCCTGTCCACAAGGTTTTGTCACTGTTCGTTGGATTTAGTTGCGTAGAATAACCTCCCGTCATTGCCACCTCAACAGTATCGGGCAAGCCGGTTGCTGTCCCTTCCAAAATAAACCGTTCGCCCGCCCAAAACACATTGTAGCCTCTTGGACTCTCCTCATTACCGCTCTTGTTCAAATTGTAGCCTTTACGGTTGTTATTCCATTCCTCTGTGTGCTGGACCCCACCTTTAATACTCAGCAGATTAACCATAAAATATTTACGCGCTGAGATATTACTCCAGTTATAACCATCAAAAGCTTCCACTTCCACGGCATATTTTTCGTTCTCAACCAATATTCCCGCGGGCACTTGCCACTGTTTGACACTTGAGTTTTGTTCGCCAGACTCAGCCTTAACTCCCCCTGTCGCCAAGTTGATAATTTGTACCTTATACCGCTGTTGTTCATCTCCATCCTTATCTTGATAATCCCACTTGATGATTGGTGTAAGCGTACTTGCGATCATAGGCTTACTTGAGTCAGTACTTGTTGGGTACGTTATCGTTACGGTCGGTTTACGGTTGGCTACAGTGATACTCAGAGATAGCTCTCGATACAGTCCTAGAGAATCCGTAACGGTTTGTTTAAAGGTAAAGACGCCATTTGAGGTGAATTTCTTCGTAAATTCAGCTTGAATACTAGCCAATCCTTCCGTCCCGATAGATGATTTCAAATCATACTTATGGCTGATCGTATCTCCTTTTGGAAGGTCTAGATCCGTCGCTTTGCTCTTGATATTTAGAAGATCCGTGCGATAAATTGGCTCTTTGGCAGCATCTCTACCTGTATCCGTGATTACTGTGAATCCAGGCTGCGGCGGATTGTCGATGATAAACGTTTTTTCGTTAGATATTTCTGACCAGGATAACTTGGAATAAGCCCGACCATATACAGTGAAGTATTCAAATCGATTGAATGTATGGTTAGGGAGTTGATACTGCCGCAGCTGACCTGTGGTGTCAAGGTTCTCAACTGTCTTAACTAACAGTCCGTCTTTTGAAAAAAATTCTAAACGGTACTTCTCCTGCGGATCACTCTCTGGGTCTGTATAATTCCATTTTATTAATGGATCTCCTTGTATTTCGGCATCTATTACGGATGGATTGGTTACGGTTCCCACCGGGGTTATCAATGTCATTGAGGGCGCTAGATTTTTAGTAACATTCACCTTCAACGTAGCTATATTAGACTTATCACCGATCTGATCGATAACCCAGTGTTCCAATGTATAGATACCGGACTCAGGAAAATTAACATCAATATTAGGAGTTCGAAACCATTGCATAATGCCATCACTATCTGTTACTTTCCAGAAGTATTGCAGACTAGCGAGATCTGAGGGATCTCCATCCTCATCAAAAGATGTATATTGTCGGGTATCATATTGGAATACTGCCGATGGGCCACTAATAGCAGCTGTTGGAACATGATTTTTAACAGTAAATACACGTGTTGCATTGGAACTTAAAGCTCCAATACTCGAGGGATTAGGTACGTCTGTTGCCTTAAGGCGCATTTCCCATCCTTCTGATATAGCCTGCTGCGGTGAAATTCCGTTTCCAGCAATAAGATCTCGTATCGTCAAAGATTGGTTGCGGTTACTGCCAGCATAATAATAAGGACTATTGCTGAGTTTGGTGTACCATAAATAAGCAAGCGAATCTCCATCTTCATCAGGATCTGGTGTTAGATTATCCATTGTAATTACAGTATCTCGATATACTTCAGCTGGCATGTTAAATGCTGCTGCGGGTGGGTGATTAATCACTTGGACATTTTGGCGATACCAATCTGACCATAAACCTCGGTTGTCATGCACTTGTAAACTAATTTGATAATTACCGATCCCAAAAGCTGCGATATTAGGTGGCGTTGTAGCTCCACCCCAATGCTCCCAAACTTTGTTCCAACCGTCTTTGATAACCGTCCAGTAATACACATCTAATGGATCATTATCCGGATCAAACGATTTGTCTGTTATGGTAGTAGCTTTACGATAGGAAACAATATTAGGATCAACACTAAATAACGCTACGGGAGGTAGATTACCTGCAGCCCCCACCGTCCTTACACACCAGTCGCTCCAGACCCCTAACCCTTTTTCGCCATCGACATCACGTACTCTAAGGCGTATGTCATATTGTCCAGAACTCGGTAATTGAGCTGGCGGTTGACCATCTGTCCATATTTCAGAATCAGTTTTTTTATACTGCCATTGCCAAGCTATAAGTCCCTTATTAACAGCCGTGATGTGGTCCAAATCGTAGGAACTATCTGTTAGCAGAAGAGATCCCCACGCCAGTTTGGCAGCAAACAATGCAATGGGCTTCCGATGAACATGATAGGTCATTGAAGATAAATTATCTCGGCTCCATAAACGATAGACATCGAATCTGTCATCGTTTTTAGGATTATCTCGTGCTTGAAAGGTTGCGTTATAGAGTCCGCTATATGGAAAGGAGGTATACCTTTCTGAACGCCATAACCCACTATCCGAAATGATACCCATCGAATTATCGAAGAAATACGGGTTATGATCGTATCTATAGCGTTCTTGATATTTAGAATCTCCTTCATAGTCCTTGTATATGGTTGATACGTCTATAGGAGTGTTAATCAATATATAGGATTTATTCCTAAGCCTATAGGATACATTAACGACCAACGATTTCTCATCCTTATAATTATAGGGATCCACAACCTTGATAATGATATTGTGGCGTCCGGGAGGAATTCCGTCTGCCAAAACATCTATTGGGATGGAAAACCATTTATTATTTAGTGCCTGTTGGACATTGACTTGTTTATAGAACACATTAGGGATTTCAGCACTAACGACTAGATCATTATTGTCTACATCTCGAACATATCCCTCAAGGTTCATACCACTGAATCCTGGCTCATTTAGTAGCTGCTGCTCACTTGGTGTAGTCACTGTAAGAGTAGGTGCCGAATTTATTACTAGAGGTATGTTCTCCCAATCATAATATACGTTGTTATGCCAACCATTCATCCATTCGTTAGGTTGGTGTTGCGCATCACTTGCTCTTAGCGCGACTCTAAGGGCTTTTGGAATGCCATACTTCGCTGGATAAGCATAACTTTCATAAAAAGCGGTTGTATTTCTGTCAAGGTTAAACTGAAGACTATCCGAACTTTTCACAGGTGGCATTTCTTCAATTCTCCATGAGGCATCAGTAGCATAATCAGTATTACCACTTCCATCTGTCCTGTACATATAACTGTAAATATTAAGAAATCTAGTACGCTGCGTATCATAGTACCAATTAATATAACCTGATGTTAAAACTACAGGTGCATCAGGTACATAATCGTAGCGCAGTATTCTTGTTGTTAGATCAAAAGTAATATTGGTTAGGGTCATAGCAGGCATATTCAAACTTAAAGATCCTATATTCCCCATAGCCGGCTCCCAAGGAGTTGTTTTATTAAATCCTTCAAGACGGATATCCATAAAATTGATGATATTTGGGTCACCTGTCGCCTCTACCTTTGCACTCCCCGAATAAAATTCAGGGAATGAAAGAAGTAGTAATACAAGGGCCATAAACGTTGAAATTGTTTTTTTAAATTTCTGCATCTCTATTCCTCTCTACCATGACCAATCGACATCAGGTGCCTGATTTTTAACCGTGAAGATCCGTTCGATCACATTTTGTGTAGCTTCTGAATCTATGGATTGCCGATCAGCCTGCGTCACAAACTCCTCGATGGTCGGCTGGCCAAACTCTTCAAATACAGTTAGTCTTACTTCGTATTTTCCGACTTCCTTTACCTTGAGATTCAAACGATCTAAATTCTCATTATTAAAAACAACCCATGGTTCATCCGTAAAATTTCCGTTGTTATCAGAATCGTAGCGGTACTCCCAAAGCCTTCGAGCCACAATATCTTGGTCTGGTGAGTACGACATATCATCTATTGATAGGGTCGCTTGATTACCATCTGAAGGATTGCGATACGCTGTTCCAGCCATCGTAAAATACGCAAAAGGTTTCTGGTCTGGTGCTATATCAAAAGTTGCTTCGTTACTCGCAGTTAGCCCTAATGTATTCACCACATAAATGGTTGCTTTATATTTCCCAGGCTTCTTGAATAGCACATCTTTACTATATACCCCGTTCAGCGATCCGCTATATTTAATATCAGAATTCGTTCCACCTGATACGGCTGTGATGCTGATTTTAGTCTTAGCATCCACTAACGGATAGTGGGTCGGGCTACTAACATAACTTTGTATGATAACCTTTCGATTTTGCTTTAATGTACCATCTACCCTGATAGATGCATCTGGTTTTGGTTCGATGACGTGGATCTCAGTGCTAGTACTTCCAGTCATTTTGTCATCGTCCATCACAGTCAAAGCAAGGGTTTGTTCCCCCAAATGGTCTTTATCATACCAAAGCGTTCCCCTTGGCAAAGTGCTCAATTCTCCCTTAGCATTAGGCGTATCCCAAAAGTAATCCGTAATATAACCATCGGGGTCATACGATCCTGCTGCACTGGCTACAAACTCTTGTCCTGCTTTTACAGTTTTCGGTGCATTTATAAGGGCTACTGGAGGTTTTAACTCTCTCGGTAGTTCTGGCGGTGATGTAGGACCTGGAAACCCTCCTCCCGGAGGACCTGAGGTTGTATACGCTCCTGCTTTGACTGTAAAAGATTCTTTTAACGAATCGAACTTACTTCTTTTGGTCACGACTTCATTCTTAAATCTCACTACTATACTTAGTTCGTACTCTTGACTGTAGTTACTTTTAACTGCCACTTTCTCCTTCGGAATTTCAAACCTGAAAGTTTCGTTTGCCGTTAGAGTTTTGGTATACACCTTTTTTGTCTGGAGTGAGCCTTCATTACCTTTCTCTTTGGCATAAAAAATCCATTCTGAAATGTTCGAAGTATCTTTATAGGATACGAGTTCGCCCTTCAAAGCAATTTTAACTGGCACATTCTTATTATCAAACTTAATTGGGTTTGGATTAGGTTGTTCTAGAATTGCAGAACCTGTAAGAGTAGCTTCATCTGGGAGACCATATTCAAAGCTGACTGTTCCCCCGTAGCTGTAGGTGGTGACTTTAGCGTCTGCGGTGTAATAATAGGATGCGAATGCTTTATATCTTCGTCCCTCTGCTTTTCCAGTTAAATCCGTATTATCTTCAGGATCCCAAGGTACTCCTGCAGGAATCGTATAGTTCAAAATAATTCTTCCATTTTTAAACTTTGGATCTTGAGCATAAGAAGATTTCTTAACTACTTGAGGTTTTATAGTAGACTCAATGATATTTTGAGAATCGATAACCTCAGTTTTAGATCCGTTATACCATTTTAGGTAATCTTTATCTTGATAAGGTCCTGCAGTTACTACCGTTATTGGTGGATTCTTAGAAGGATAACTATCAGTTGCAACTTTATCATCTGTCACCAAACTATCTCTTTTTTCATCATACTGATTTATTTGCCATCTTCTTCCGTCAGAGTATAACCATATTGAATTATAAATATCGGTCCTATATAGCAACTCAAAGGATGCTCTATAACCCTGAACCTCTTTTATATATTTTTGATTTGCAACTCCTTGTAATGTCACTTTAATTTTCCCGTTCTCAAGAGAGAGGCTAGTTTTTTCGTTAGATCCACTATATTTTAAAGTACCTGTCTTAACTGAAGAACTAGATACTCCACTAGGAAGTTCCAAATAGAAGTCTTTAGCAGCATTGTTTGATCCTTGTAAACCTGTAGTAATTGGGACACCAACCGAGGTCAATTTCGTCTCGGCTGCTTTTACTGAAATAGCTGTCATAAGCTGAATGAGCAATAAAAAACATAGACATGAGATGATTATTTTTTTCATTTATACTTACTCCGTAGAATTAACTATAAATTTTTCGTCGAATCCGCCATCATGGAACAAGCGGATGGCAAAATAGTTGAAATCCTGATCATATAAATATGCTTGATAAGTAGTTAATTGCTCACTTGGCTTAAGAGTGTAATAATAAAACGCTTCTTTATTATTTAATTTTTCCACATTTACTTTTGGCCAAATTTGGTCTAATTGTCCCTTACCTTGTAAACTTAAAATCCATTTTTCTTTTTGATCATTTAAGGATCTTTTAACAATTTTATTGCTGTTATTCTTAATCGTAATCTTAGTCCAGATTAAATATTTAGGTTTGCTAACCATTACTCCAAAAGAATCATAATCATATTTCTTCACTAGATTTTGTGCATCTTTTGACTTGAAATCATAAATCATAAACTTCTCAAGCGTATAGCTAAGCCCACCTGCCGTAACCGTAACCGGCAACTCCAAATCCTTTTTCAAACCATATTTACTTAAGTTATCCCTCATAATAGGTACTGGTGTAGGAGTAGGTTTTGATGTAGCTGTTGGTGTAGCAGTAGGTTTTACTGTAGCTGTTGATGTAGCTGTGGCTACTGGTGTAACCGCTGCTGCGTTAGTAATCACGTTCTGCCCCAATACCATGCTAAATAACATTGTCGTAGTCAAAACTGCCCTTACAATGGTCTTCTTCATCACTGAATCTCTCCCTTTTCTTTAATTGGATTTTCACTACTTATTGATCTTATACTCTTGAACTGCTGGCACCCTGATGGGCTGTTGTGTTTTGGATCGGGAGATCAGAACCGGGTGCTCCGTCTCAATGACTGCAATAACCGAAGGACCTGCGATGTATTTGGTTATGCCATATTCGCTATCCTCGTATAAAAGTGGAAACGTCACGCCATCGGAATCATCAATAATATCGAACTTTACAATCTTTACTTGTGTCTTAAAACGGCTGCCCGCTTGTGGGGAAAGACCGCTATCAAGGCCTAGATTGTTCTGCAAGGCTTGCTGAAAAGTATCGTACGCATCTGTAGGATCTATAATCAGACGACCACGAGTCAATTCGGTCTCATCTAATTCCTGTGCGGCATCGTGAACAGCGATATTATTTGCGTCTTTTAACATGCTGCGCAGCTGGTCCCACTCCTGATTCTGGATCTGAAAGAACCAGGAATAGATAAAGATCAGTAGCACAAATGCCAGCTTAATAATGTAATCCATAAATTACGCTCATCCCTTAGTCAATCGAGATACTCACTCATAATTGATCCGTGCCCATAATATCGAGTCGGCTGCGAAACCGTAGAAAAATTATAAGGAAACAGTTTTATCCGCGGCGCGGTTACATACACATCCATTCGTTGCTTTCGCTCTTGAACGGTATCTGTACTACTCGTAATTTCTATCGAAGCTTCAGAAAATCCAATCGCCTTCAGATTTGAAATCACTTCATTCCGCATAGAAGCTGTAACCATCCCCTCTGTTGCTGCTTTTTGTGTGATATAGGACGTATTAGCTTTGACCTGTAAATCTAGCAGATAATCTATGTAGGAGAAGATAGGCTGCAGGATAATAAACAGGACTAGCCACATGAACAATGCCCGGAGGACGGTCTCCTTCATTAGACACGCCTCCTTCTAATACTGTTCCACTTGCTTAGTATGTGAGATGATGTCGTCCTGACTGCTGCCGATCATATGCGTAGCTACCGTGACAAACATCCCCGCAATTACAAAGCCAATAGCCAAAAACATAGCGACGGAAATAGAGTCTTTTTTCATCAGACTTATACCGAAACGTGAGTCATGGACATAGTTAGTGCAGTCTGGCTGGAATCCAGCGGTTGAGTTAGAGATACCCCCGGGATCGTCGGTCTATTATCATCGGCAGCATTAATCACGTCACGCACCAGAGGAATCAAAATGGCAATTACGATGGCCACACACAAAAAACCGATAGCGATAAATAAACCTGTAGAAATAGCGTCTTTTTTCATTGTTAATTTCTCCCTTTTTATTTTAGGTTTTAAAAATAAGGTTGAATATACAATTTTTCACTGGAACATGCCGACTCCATTAAAATTTCCTTTGATTAGCAAAATGTACTGCATCGCCATGGCAACGATCATCAAAAAAGTAGCAATCGATGGAATAACATTAATAATCGTCGATAGTTCACCGATGAAAGACCATTTTTTAAAATACTGATCGCTGGAGATTTTGGAGATAATCTTGCCTTGTTCACGTAAATAGTTTGCAGCTTCCGTGTCATCATCCATGCCTTCTGTAGCCAGTAAAATGGACCGGATGTCATTAATAAAATGATGGTTATCCGGAAATTTGGCACAAAACCATTCAATCGCCCCCTCCACTCCCTCATCTACTGCCCGTTCTGACAGCTCATACAAGTCCTGACGTATATATTGAAAATGTCCCGCTGTACTCCCACAAAAAGCACCAAACTGCACATATCCGCGCTTACGTAGGCGATTATTCTCATAGAGACGAATGAAGGAGATCAACTCGCCATCTTTTTGAATATTCGTCTTTTGGTGAAGCCACGCCAACACCCAACCAAGCGGAAGATAACGCATCGGACTGCTGATTACGAGAATAAGTAGAGCAATTAGAGGGGCATAGAATGAAAATGGAACAGATCGAATGAAATCGCTGACGACTTGGCTAAATAAATAGATGATTGCCGCTGAATAACGAAATAGCGTAACTTTTCGAGCCGAAATTGATAAACCGCATTCATTCAACAATTGCTGAAATCTATCACTCTGCACGTGTTCACCCAGCGAATTCCACCGGATGCCCAGTCGGACAAGATATCGTTCCTGCTTACTGCTGCTGCTCACAAACACAAGTAATGCGATATACACGATCCCGATCACTGTAATTAGTAGTAATAATCTATCCATAGTTCATCACCTTAGTGGTAGTCCAGTTTGGGCCTGGCAAGAATAGTACTGATCACAAAAGAGATAAAAAGACCGGAGACGATCACCATCAAAAAGGAAAGGCCTACCGTAGTTTCGAACTGTAGTTGGAAATAGACATCGGGCTTCAGCATATACATAAAGGTTCCAACCGTAGATACCAGCACCAGAAGATTCCCATATAAGCCAAGGCTGATCGCATCTCTGCTTCCTGCTTTTACAGTTAAAATCGTCTCTCTCTGCTGCTCCATAGAACGATTCAACAGCATTAGCGAGCTTTTTAAATAACGGGTTCCCTCCTTCTCGGCATAGAGCAAATCTGATATAAACTCTAAAGCGAAGGTGGTGCCAATCGCACTGGAGAATCTCCCTGCCTCCTCAACAAGCTCCTTCTCATTACTGTAATTAGAAAATGCGGCACCAAGCAGCTTCAGAGGACTCTTTAGTACATTTTTATCTGTTAGAAAATCCGCTGTACGATCAAGAATCGAATCTACCGACAAATGAGTGAATTTGGTGGAGATTTTGACTACATCGAGGAGATCGTAGCTTCCATGTACCTTCCGCTGTGCATAGATGTATCTAATACGAAAATAAGGAATCGTCGCAGATATTACAGCTATAAAAAGCGGAAATCTCCACGCCCCCTGAATCGGCTGTCCTTCATTAAAAGTAATCCCCTCCAAAAAGGGATTGTTAAAACTCAACCTTCCAGGGAGCTCACTAAGTGTCAGTAGTCCTGATAAGAAAACCGCAATAAATAAAATAGCTGTACGCATAACAAAACGCATTACGCTAATGCCCGGCTCATACTTTCGGTGTACGAAATAGAGAAGCTTGTCCAGATGGCGGTAGAGCCACAGCCTTTTTTTAACCGAACTAACTCTTTTGCCAAAAATACTCATCTTATGTTTAATTCGAAAATCGACTTTCTGGAATACCTGCCGTAAATGCCTTTCGATGAGCAGTTTGGTGAGTAACCACAGTCCCCACGCAATCCATAAATGAAGGACAAAACGAAAAATATACAATAGTAAATCCATAGCAGCACCTCCTCACTCATTAAGTACTATCTTAGATTTCAAGCTTTCTTTAAGCGGCTGATCCATCGGCTTTGTTGAAGCAAGTCGTCCCAGCTCTTTTTGGACAATCTGCGTAGCCTGCGCATTTTTCTTAGTCATTTTCAGCATCAGATTTTTCGTCAGCTTGTCATTGTAAGACCAACACATTTCCTGCGGCTCCCAGCGCATAAGATCATTAGCAAACACTGAATTTCTATCCTCTTCGTAAAAGATTTCTGATATTCGCGCCAGCCGCTTCTTCCCGTTCGGAACACTCTCCAAAATAAACACTAGCTCGCATGATTTCAGCGCAGAGATCAAATGCCCCTTTAGACTGCCGCCAATTCTTGTGGATACAGCAAACGCACCTTGATAAGGAATGTCCTCCGAGTCCACGGTGTGGAAGGTTCCGGTGATCCCGTCGTATCCTTTTTCCCCACTCCATAAATAAAATTCCCACTCGTTATAACGCATTTCTGTCATATACAAAATATTCGGGTCATGCCGCAGCGACTCTACTCCCACCTCCATCAGTTCCTCATTCGCAGCTTGAATTGGAATAATCCGATGGCCTTTAATCTGATACGGTAAAATGGATTCCGGATGTTTTTCTATCATCACTACTCCCATGCAGGAGGAAGAGCCAAGCAGTTGCTCACCAACGATCGTATTGGCAAAGGTTGTTTTCCCTGACCCTACAGCACCCGCAATAATGGTATTGCGAAACGTGGACGATAACGCCCGAATGAACTCAACCGCCTCCACAGGGATACATTCCGTACCCGCTTGATCCTCCAAATCCAGAAATTCCACAACCTGTCGCCGCAGTGATATCGTAGTAAAACCCTCCCAGACCCTAGGTGATACCCAAATCGCAAGCCGAATAAATCTACCTGGCCAAAGCGGATCATCCATTTTGAACTCCACCGAAGGATTATCCTTGTTCAGCTTTTTATTGGGATCACTTTTTAGCAAGGAACGCTTCAGCTGCTCGACCCGATCCAGTGAAGGCATCTCATACGGATAAGCTATAAACTCACCTTTATGGTTATAAAAAATTTGCTTCCCAATCATTTGTAATCCGGTTGACTCGCTGTATGCACGATCCGTAAACCAACGATACGCTGGTCCAAAACCCTTCCACTCGTGATACAGCGCCTCTGCCGCCGTTCGGTACGCTTCTGGAACCTTTCCAGTAAAAGGTGTTTTTCGTAAGTACTTCTCAATTTCATTCATAAAAAAGCTAACTGCCTGCGGATCGCCAATTAATGCCTTTGCATTTAGCTCGTAGTAAGCGTCATCCTCACGTTCTAGCCCTTCGTTCATCTCGGTCTTCATTTTTTGTAAAAAAGCATAAAAATCTTCCTTGCCCGGTTTGCTAGTGCTTAACACGCTTTGTTTTAGAGAAAAGAGTGGACAACTCGCGAGAGTTTCAATCATAGAAATATCCCTTTCTTTTTGGCCTCTGGCGCTAATCCCATCGACACCAATAGAGAATGTACCTTATCATCCACATGCTGCAGTTCTTTTTTGCCTAGAGGCAAGCTTTCCTGCAAGGGCTGGTAATACGGTAGCTCCAGCAAGATTTCAGTGCCAAATCTAAGGGCCATATTTTTGGACGAAGATATTTCCTCCACATTATTGCGGTTAATGATCAGCTGGAAATCATGTGGATGCAGATCTATATGCCCCGCAAGCTCGAGTAGAGGTTCTAATCTGTATTCATGTTTAGGATGAGTGACAATCATGCGTAACAACGACTTTTGCATACCGACATACCACGCAGCACTCTCGGGAATTGAACCGAAATCAGCAATAACCACATCCGCATTTGCTCCAGCTCTAGCCAAGAAATATTCGATCTCCTCCTCCAGATAATCCTGAACACTTAAGTAGTCGTAATTTCCCGGTAGATACAAATAGCCATCCTGTCTAATCAATTGTTCGAAATCTTCATCATGAATCATCTTCCCTGTAAGCTTGGGGCGCAGTTTGTCTAGACTGATCGTCGCTTTGCGGTCATACCCGGGATCATATAAATCCAAACCAAGTACAAGAACACGTAGACCTGCCGCAGCAATTCGTCTTGCGAACAGCTTCGCCACACTTGTGCAACCAATGCCTGGACCTGAGCCAAAAAAGCCAACCAAATTGCTCCGTTCCTCGCCATCCTCTTCCAGGATAAAACGAATCTTCTCTATCACTGCTGACGAGGTAGAACGAGGAGGAATAAAATATACCCCTAAGCTTTCACATAACATATGCACAGCTTGATAGCCACGAATTCCCTTTTGCAGATATAAATACAGGATCATAGAGCTTGGATATTTGTGTCGCAGCTCGCTAAGCGCTTGAACAGGTACCTGGTCACTAGTAACCATTAACATATGACCTTCGGTATGCGCCGGATCGGGATACACGTTTTGTGTAATTACATTAAATCCCGAGTTTTTGATATCATTAATCGTTAACTGATCTATGCCGAGACTAAATATTTTCAAGGCAATCTCCCCCTACTCTACCCGTACGATCCACAGCTTTTTGCCCTGCTCCAGAAATTGCCCTAGCCTTTGACCCTCACTTTTCTTCAGCTTCAATTCTGGTGTCGCCACCTTGCCAGTAGATGTGAACCGGTTATTGTTGTTACCTCTCTCAGAATCCTGCACATCATTATTGTCTTCTGTTCGCACATAGTTCACGGTAACTCCAGATAAGAAGATCTCTTTAGTAGGATCGCTAAGCAAGCTTTGTTCTTTCACCTGTTCCTCGTTTTCTTTTTTGCCTGTATTTGAACCGAGCACCTCTCGCTGCTTCTCTCGTTCACCTTCTACAAGATAAATGTCTACCTTATCCCGGCTTCGCAACGAACCATTGATCGCATAGATGGCCTCCTTCGGAATAGGAAATATACCTTCATCCTGCAAAGGCTCTAAATCACTAATATCCACCAGTGATGCTGTCAAAATACTACCGTTAGTCAGATTCACATTCGTAATTTTATGCTCCACTTGTGCGATTTGCGTGATTACACCAGAGGGTATGTCCTTGGTCTGAACAGAATCCAGATACAAATCACTTGCTTTCAGCTCATAATTTTTAGGTAGAGATTCTCCAGCTCCCACCTTAACTTTGACCACGGTTTGGGAAAGCACGTAGGGCTTGAAATAGAGATCATAACCTAGCAATCCCCCGAATCCAGTAATCAAAATAAGACTTGCGAAGAAATAATTACGTTTTAACAAACGTCCCCGCTGTAACGCCAAACCTTCCACCTCCTTAACTACATGATTTTTGAGAACGACAAAAAGCACCTTGGCATAAATAGCCAAGCTGCTGGTAAAATGCTTTTTTACCTGATAGAGATTTAGTGAACTATTAAATTAAAGGTTTCCGGTGAAAGCTCTTGGGCATAACCGCTCCTTTCACCGGAGAATAACCTTTATTTAAATACTACAGTTTTGTTCTGATGGACGAGAATCCGGTCCTCGATATGCCATTTCACCGCACGAGCCAGAACAACACGTTCAATGGTACGTCCAATCCGTTTCAGCTCAATAACATCATCACTGTGACTAACCCGCTGCACATCCTGTTCAATAATCGGTCCACCGTCTAGTTCTTCAGTAACATAATGAGCGGTTGCCCCGATAATTTTCACTCCGCGTTGGTACGCTTGGGCATATGGGTTGCCGCCAATAAAGGCAGGCAGGAAAGAGTGGTGAATATTAATAATCTGATGGCGGTAATGCTCAATAAAGGACGGCGAGATAATTTGCATATACCGTGCCAATATAATCACATCGATATCGTCTCCGATGACCTCTAACTGGCGTTTTTCTGCTTCAGCCTTAGTATCCGCTGTGACTGGAATATGATGAAATGGAATGCCAAATGACTCGACATAAGATTTCATATCCAAATGGTTACTAACGACGAGGGCAATATCGGCATCGAGATCGCCTGCTTGCCACTGCCAGAGCAGTTCAACAAGACAATGGTCTTCTTTAGAGACAAATATGGCAAGTTTCTTCTTATGACGAACATTAAAGATCTTCCAGTCCATCTTAAAACGCTCCGCCACTCCGCCAAATTGAGAGCGAATCTCTTCCAGACGATCGCCTAATTCAGGTAGATCAAACTCGACTCTCATAAAGAACATTCCACCATCTGGATCCATCGTATACTGATCCGACTGCACAATATTTGCGCCATGCTGATACAGAAAGTGTGAGACAGCCGCCACAATTCCCGGTCCGTCAGGGCAGGAAATAAGCATACGTGCCCGGTTGGAATAATGCTCGACACCCGACGAATTGTTTCTCTTTACGTGTAATTCCATGACCCTCTTCCCATCCTCTCATCTACATACACAATCTGAAGTATACTTAAGCGTTCATGAGCACTTATTTGCCTGCTAACCAAGCAATCAAGCGATGATTAATAGCTTCCTCGCTTAGTTGCGGGAACAGCTGAGCAGCGACAACTTCATCGTATAGACGCTCTAGCGGTTCACGTGGATCAGCTTTTTTAGCTTTGGCATCATTTTTCAGTAACTCCCAGACATTTAGTACATATTGACGGGAATCGATTTCCTGTTTGGCAAAAAATTCACGTAATGTCTCAACATCCTGCACGAACTCCGGTCCAAAGCGTTCCGCTACGTTACCACGCAGCAAAGCGATCTCTACCTCATACATCGGACGTTGTGTCTTAGCATCTTTACCAATCCATGGGGTCTCCAGAATGAAAGGCAGACCCTCCAGCTTTTCATGGTGTACGATTTTGTTAATCGTATCAAAGCCAATCCAACCCGAGCCAATTGGAGTGTGACGGTCTTTGCGAGCGCCACATGGATTTTTACTGTCATTAATGTGGATTACACCAAGACGGTTCAATCCGATAGTCTCATCAAATTTGTTGAGAACACCGTCCAAATCATTAACGATATCATAGCCAGCATCATGAATGTGGCAAGTATCAAGACAGACCGATAGACGTTCGTTATGTTCGACCTTAGCAATAATAGAAGCGATTTCTTCAAAACTGCGGCCGATCTCTGTTCCCTTACCAGCCATAGTTTCTAAAGCGATATGCACTTCCGTTTCGTTCGTGCCTCCAAGCACCTCATTCAGGCCATCTGCAATCCGCTGAATACCATATTCAGCATCTTTATCAGTGAACGCACCTGGATGTAATACAATATGCTTGACCTCAAGTGCATGGGTACGGCGAATTTCCTCTTGCAGGAAATCAACAGCCAGTTGGTACGTATTCTCTTTATAGGAAGCGAGATTAATAATGTACGGTGCATGGACAACAATCTCCTCTACACCATTCTCTTTCATAACTTGCTTCCCTTCGTTGGGATACATGGCATCAATCGGCTTGCGGCGCGTATTCTGCGGCGCTCCTGTATATATCATAAACGAGCTGGAACCATACTCATTTGCTTCATTTGCTGCGGTCAAAAGACCCTTGTCCGAGCAAGACACGTGTGAACCTATTTTCAGCATACTTCTTCCCTCTTTCCTTCACGAATTAACCCCTATTCTACCGTGATCGGAAAAATAAATCTAGACGAGGCCAATATGCCGGGTTCTGCTTCGCAAAACTTTGGAAATAAGCTATACTTTAATATGAGAATAATTCGTGTGAGAATCCTCATTGCCAAAAGGTGGTGTATGCATGTTTATCCAATCAGGACTTGGTTTATTATCCACACCGAGCAATTGGTTTATGAACTCTATCGCTTTCTGGACATTTATGCTGCTTGGTTCCATGTGTATCGGCGGTTTTTTTATGTTCCGCAAATTCCTAAAGGTCCTGCCCAAAGCTGATGGAAAGTCAAAGCTAGACTGGCAAAATTACTGGGTGGAACGCAGCCGCCCGCTCTGGAGTGACGAAACAAAAGCCTTTTTGGACCAGCTTGTTCAACCTGTACCTGGGCCATTTCGTGATATTGCGAAGCATTCTATTGCTGCCGAGATCGGAAAGATCGCCGTCGAGAGCAATGCAAAAGAAGTTACTCGCGATCACTGCATTAAAGGTTACATAGTTGCCACACCCCGGCGCGATAACCGTTTTCTTGTCAATTTTCTTGAAAAGAATAAAATCGATTACTCTGCTTACCAGCATTTGTTTAAGTAATTTTTAATAAATTGTACGATTTAGAACGGAGGCCCTCCTTTGAAATATGTGATATGTGGCGGCACCGGTTTTATAGGTAGCGAACTAGCAAAATACTGGTTGCAAGCAGGTAATGAAGTTGCTATTGTAGGTCGGAATTTACCAAAAGACGCAACAACAATTCATCATAAGCTGAGTTACCACACCTGGGACAGTCTAAGTTCTAATCCCGCTCCAGTGGAAAATGCAGCTGCCCTAATTAATCTCGCCGGAGCTTCCCTTAGCCAGCGCTGGAGTCCAAGTGGCAAAAAAGCGATTATGCAGTCCCGACTTGCAACCGTTTCCGCAGCAGCTAAGTTAGTAGATCAAATGAAGCAAAAGCCTTCCGTAATCATTCAGGCTTCCGCCGTGGCGATTTACGGTACCTCTTTAGAGGATACTTTTAGTGAGTCCTCACCAGCCCAGGTCATGGATTTCCCTTCAGAAGTAGTTAAGACATGGGAAGAGGCTTCAGATGAAACCTACCATGGTATCCGCGTGGTCAAGCTGCGTACCGGAGTTGTGCTCGGCAATGAGAGCGGAGCATTCCCCAAAATGAAGCTTCCTTATTTATTAGGTTTTGGCGGTAACATTGGCTCCGGAAAGCAGTGGGTCTCTTGGATTCATCTGACGGATATCGTCCGTCTAATTGATTTCTGTACGCAAAATCCCACGATTAACGGACCTGTTAATGCGACTGCTCCACATCCGGTAACGAACGAAGAGTTCGGCAGAACGATTGGCAAAGTCTACAAACGGCCGCACTGGTTCCCTTTGCTAGCCTTCCTGTTAAAAACAGCAGTCGGAGAATTATCCGAAATCTTACTCAAAGGTCAGCGCGTCCTGCCCGCAGCGGCATTAAATCATGGCTTTGACTTTACCTTCCCTACACTTCAAGTCGCTTTAGAAGATTTGAAAAAACAAAAATTGTAGAGCCACATTCATCGTTAGAACTCACCTTCATACTGTATGGAATGTGTAGCTTCCTTTTATAATTTTAAATGTGGTCCCCTCTGTTAGTGGATACTCTTTATACGGGACCATGGCTTCACCTTGAAAAAGCGTTCCATTTCTGGAGTCAAGATCCTTCAGAATATATCCGCTGGTGCTTCTAGATATCTCAGCGTGTACTCTAGAGGCTCCTTCTGATCTTTCCACATATTGAGCCACCTCTGCCGATCGGCCGATAATGAAGCTAGTTCGATTTAACTCGATCATTTCCACCTCTTCACCCTCCTCACCGCTTCTTTGGAGATAAGGAAGACTCGGATCCAGCTTTTCGATTTGTCGTCCTTGCTCAGGCGTTTTCTCCCGTGATAATAAAGTTGTTGGTGCTATGGCTTCTGGTGCTTTAACAGAACAATGTTCCTCTGCTAGTGATTCATGACGGGTTGCCGGAACGTTAGCTGCTGAATCTGAGGATTGCGGAGTTACCTTTGGAATTGTTGCTGGAGGACGCATAGAAGCCACAGGGTTCCTGCCAAAATTCCACTCCAATTCTTTTCGACTCGGATTACAGTTAGTATCTTCAGAATCCTCACTCAGACTATCCTCATCTTCTTTACCAACCTTCAGCCTTCCGCTCCAAACCATCCAGCTTAAAACAGCCAATACAATCGTCACAACTCCACAGACGGCAAGCCATAACGGCTTTGGGCTATCCAAATATAGAAACTTCCACAGGAGTGCATCGCCTAATAGACACCCTAACGCTATATAGGTTCTTGAGCTTGAGGCTTGTGGATTCATTACCTGCTCATCCTCCAAGCCTAGAGACACGCTCTCCTCCTCTTTTATCTTAAGATTAGGATAGCTGCTGATCCAAGGAGTAGCAGTCGCTTGTAACTCCAATTCCTTAGCTTCGCGGTGCTCATATGTTTTTCTTAATGGCAGAGCTGCCTCTTTCACTAGATATTCCTTTACACATTCATGAACCGGTCTTTCTGGTGTAACGGGCTCTCTTTCTGTCAGTAATTCTGATAAAAGAATCTTTAAGCCAGCTGGAGTAAATCCCTCTTCACTGCAATATTGCAGCAACCTTTGCACACCACTGCCAGTAAGCTCTGTGATAGATGCCATTAACACCATGATTAGCGACTTGAGTGACTCACCAAGCTTTGAACTAGACTTATTCTCCTGAATGGGTATGTAGGTCAGGTATACTTTACCGCTCTGTAACGACCCTTCAATAAAAATGTAATCTGCATGCAAAGCATACTGTTCCGCCCGCAGCATATATAACCTGCCATCTTCCATGCCTTGGGCAATTTGCAGCAATAACCCGAAAAACGAGTTCATACTTAGCTTCTCTCCTTTGAGTAGATGACTAAGCATTTTTTTGCGTAAAACAGCGTATTCCATAGTAACCTTCATATCTATTTCTCTAAGTAGCAGCCTCAAATGATGAGGAATGTCGGTGTTCATCAGCATGCGCGCCTGAATCAAATTAAGCTTCTCCGCAGCTATTCCTTCGGGTTCACCAAGGATCATATATATACCATCCTGTTGTATAAAATCACGGGTTAATCCGAACAACAAACATCACCTCCCGAACTAAAAGTATAGATAAGCGCATATGGAACCAGGGATTACTGCCAGCATGAAGGGAAATTTCAACAGTTCACTATCGTTATTTTTTAATAGAAACGGGCTTTTCCATAAAATAAATCCGGAAATTCTACTGATGATCTTACGCGAACGACTGACCGCCTCCCGTCTCTTTAAAACAATTAGCCAGCCTATTAAAGCTCCAAATAGTACGGAGTACATCACGACTTGCAGTGTAAAAAACATCCCTGTCCACGCGCCGATTCCAGCAAAAAGCTTAACATCCCCCGCGCCAACCGCCCCTATTAAATGCATGATCAGAAGGACTGCAAATCCTACAGCAGCTCCCCCGAAAGCCCTCAGCAGTCCATGCCAGCTATTTATCACTCCTTGTGCAAGCAGACCGGTGAGCAAGCCTGACAAGGTGATCCAGTTTGGTATTCTCATCGACTTTAAATCTGTAATAAGTGCCGCTGCTAAAAACGGTAGACATCCCCAAAATGCCCACTCTGCCATTCATTACACTCCTTTTTTCACCCTTTCATTTCACTACTGTAAACATAACCTCAACAGATCTACCGTCATCCAGTTGTATAACAAACGGCCACGAGCCCGGTGTGGTATTTACACCAATTTTCCATTCCCACTCGATATATCCATCTGTATCCGCTTGTTTCCAGCCTAAATATTTGGCAGTACTGCCCCCGCTCTTATAAAAGACTGACAAGCTGGCAGAAGCATTCGGCGGTATTCTGGCACGAACCTTGCCTTGCTTATTCGCTACAGCCGGGTTCGGCTTTTCTAAGATTTCAATGAATTCTTCTGGTTGGCCAGTACCGTTCCCCTCCTTGGCTGTGCCTTCTCCCGTATCCCCGATCCAGAGACGTTCAACAGCACTTGCTTCTAATACAATACTTTGGTTTAGAAAGGGGACCTTCATCGGCAGCTTATAACTAACCACTAGCCCAAGATAGGGACGAGTACCCTCTTTTAGCTCCGGCACCATAACATTGGATACATGAATTCGCTCATAATCCAGTAAATCTGATGTCAGGTATGGTTTCAATAAAGGTAAGATCGCAAGATCAAGTACACTTTCACTAGTCTCTGCCTGAAGCTTCTGCAACGGTCCCTCACCACTTTCTAAAGCTGACATAACCCACTCATTTAACGGCTTGGGTAAAGACTCAGCATAACTATTGCCCCAATCAGTAAGTGACAAGCGAGGAATATTCCATTTCAGGCCAGCAGAATGATCACTGTCACCCCCTCCTGAATCATCACTTACTTCGCTTGATGTTCCCCATTTCTGCACCGCCAAAGCCGCAGGATACATATGAGTTGAAAGAGACTTTACAGTGTCTGATGCTGTACTTTGCAAAGCTGTCGAATACAAGGTCATCTGTATGATAGAAATCAGGAACAGGACGAATAACAGGAAGAACGGAAGAACCATCGCCGCTTCTACTACCATGCTACCTTCTTCCTTGTCCTTCCCTCTGATTCCATGCCCATCCCCCATCTCCTTACCAACCTCCCGCTAATAAGAATAATCAGCTTTTACTGCCCTCAGATACTTATTCCCTTGTACATCTCCCGGAAAACTAGAAGTATAATTCAACATTTTAACTACACCTGGCAGAAACCATAACTGCATTTGGAGCTTAATTTCCGATGATACATAGGTGTTTCTTTCCTCTGGATTTATTCCTGTGTTCAGTTGAATCAGAGCCAGCATCCGCGATAGCTGCACTTCCCCGCCTCCATGCATTATCATGAACAGTCGCAGATGATCACGGTAAGTCAGCTGTGCCGGCACATATTTGGATAAAGGAATCGCATCCTTCTCACAAAGCTGCAACATATCCTGAATGGCATGCTGGATTCCATACAACAGTGCCGCCGCTAGAACAGCCAGTGGATTTCCCAAGGTTGCCTTCTCTATAAATCCTTCCATCGTACGAATGGACAACCTCATCGCGAATATTTCGGCATAGGCAGCAGCCACATTCCCTGCGGGATTATGAAATCCGTATAAAATGTATTCCAGCTCCTGAGCGCGAGGATCAAGCTGATCTGTGAGCTCACTAGTGTCTTCCAGAGAATTCAGTGCCAGACTAGCTAACTTTGAAACATCAAAATGCTGAAAATAAAGAGCGGAATACTCCGTTTGAAAAAGCCTGTCTCTAGCGCCCCCCATAATGCCACTCATTGCTGCATAAATCCCGTCAATATCCTTCATCGCCGAGCTTCCAGCAGCATAGGGATTTGAGGATATTCCAGATTTATCAGAGGATTGAGACTCCAACCCGTTGTTAAATGAAACATTGTCCTCATAAAATTGATGAAGGATTTGATAACGTTCCATAGAAGCTGCCGCTCCGCTACCTAGCATCCTAATTTTGTCCAGCAGTGCTCTAACCTCGCCCAGCTTGGATTTGGCTTCCCACTCTACTTGCTTACGTGCTTTATCTGAGCTGCGATGCTGTTCAAGAAATGCCAAATCACTAGCGATAACACTTCCCTTCTTACCGTATTTTTTATAATAGTTGCCCACTACATGCGAAGCCCCTAGAACAGAGGAAATCATTTGGTAGGAATCGCCGTTGACTCCCAAAGCTTCATGCAACACTCCTGATAATCCTGTTACCGTCGGTTCAATAGACTCGTACGCACTTTGCTGCTTAAATAAACTATTCTCCATACTACTAATGTCAGCCGAAGAGAGGATTAAGGCATCCTCCTGTTCATGCAGCTTTTTAAGTGGCTCAGCGCTTATTTCCCCGGAATTTCCCGGAATATCCCAGTCCTTAGCAGGATCGTCTGCCAGATTTACGCCACTTATTCGGGAAGTTGCCAAAACATCTCTCATCTCGTCATTCAATTGCTGCGCCTTGTTTAATGCATCCTTCGCTTCCTCCATTGAATGTCCATGTTCTTCACGAAAGGTTGTTAATAAGGCTGGGAGCCGCGACAACATCTCTGAAGTTCGGCTCTGATAAAGCGCCAACTGATAAGTGTACTTTGCAGGCTTTTTACTATCGCGATACAGATCGTCGTAATATTTCCCAAGATAGTCGCTATACTGTGCAGGTATATCTGCGGCTGCTTGCATGTTTCCGAGAGAATGGGCCAAGATAGAATCTCCGGGCGGATTCATAATCCATAGCAGCACTCTTCTTCCACTCTCCGCTGCCTGACTTCTCCGCTCTATCATTAGATCCAAATTCTCTTCACGTTCATCATATAAAGGTTGCAGCTTACTAAGTAATTCGGTAGCTCTTGAGGCCTCTGCCATTACGCACGACAACGGCTTAAATTTAGCTGCCAGCTCCAAGGCGAAATCTACCGGAGCCTTATACTTCATTTCTTCCAGTATTTGATGCCGAAAAACATCATAACTTCCCAGCGGCCGGCTCCATTCCAAAGAGGAGGACTCCAGTGCAAAGGGTAAGAGATTGAACGTATCCCCCCGCCCACTTTTATGCAAATTTTCATTGAGCACTTTGGACAGCAGCATATCACCATCACTATCACCGAATGCAAATAAACCGTATCTCTCACGCAATTCAACATGATATGAAGACATAACAGAGCGGACACTGGCTCTCGCTAATCGTTCCTCCTGAACGTTGAACGCAGCGATTCGCGCATAATCAATCAGCACAGCAGTAAATAGAAAGACGAAAGCCAGCACCATGATTAGGAAAATTGTAACTGAGCCTTCTGTTTTGTCCTTAGCAGGACAACCCGTAATTATACTTTTCATTAAAACCCCCTCCCTTGAGCAGAGATTTTACTTATCCTGAAGCTTGGTCAGCATAGCAGAAGCATCCTTCTTATCCATGTAAACTGCAGATTCACTGCCCTCAGAGCCACCTTTAAATTTAGCTCCAAAATAACGCATCAAATCGACCGTGCGAATAAACTCAACAGGCTCGACAATGATAGACAGGGCTTTAACAGTTGGGTTAGCCTCATCCGCTAGAACACTATCAAGCACAGGTAAGCTCAGCAGACGATTTAACTCAGCATTTACTCTCCGTCCTGTAAGGTTGTGAGTATAACGCATAGTTCCTGGCATATTGTCGGGAATCATAGTTGACGAATGGCCCAGTTTAAGCACTGGCAAATCACTCTTCTCTGATACTTCACCGGGCAACTCTATTGTCACGCCAGCACTGCCAGCTTCTCCACCGAATAATGAGGTTAGCAAGGCATCATCCCCAATTCTCCAATAAAGGGAGTCATACTCACCAGCCATGTAAGAACCAGAGACCTCTTTGTGACTGTTGTCCCAGTTGTACGCCGCCCGTTCAGTAGCTCCTGAAGCCACCTGCAACAGGATGGACTTCTGATAGCTATACAAGCAAAAAAACAAAAGAAGCATTGTAATAAACATGACGATCGGCAACAGAAGTGAAGCTTCAATGGTAAAGCTGCCTTGATCCCCCTTAAGCTTGTTCAATCGAATACTTCCTGGCTCTTTTCACCCGCCGTTTTAATTAAGGCTTCTACTACCTCTTGAATTTTGTCCTTAAACAAAAGAACAACCGCAATCAACACAGCAATAATCAAAATCATCTCCAAAGTTCCTAAACCTTCCTCGTCTATCCAAAAGTTACTCATACTGTCCAACATTGTTGATACCATCAGCTTCAGCCTCCTACATTTTTAACATCAAAAATGCTGGCGTTCCCACCAGTACAATTACTATTAAAAAGATAACTACCATCGGAAAAACTAATTTAGAGGATGCTTGCTCTCCGCGCGTCCGGCTAAGTGCCTTTCGTTTATCCCACAGCATCCGTGACAGATCACGTAGCGATAGCACAAAATCCGCTCCACCTCTGCGATAATTCAGCAAAACTGTCGTTGTGAATACCGATACCTCCTGTACAGCGCATCTCTTGCTGAAATTTTCAAAGGCCTGCTGGAAAGAATATCCGCCCTCCCATTCACTAGTCATAGTCATTAGCTCCTTATACAGAGGATGATTCGTATCCCCCCGGTGGCTTTCCACACAGCGAATAATAGCTCGTTGCACGGTCTCTCCTGCGCCAACCAACAACACAATACTGTTCAGCAGCTCTGGCAATTCGAGCATAATATTCTGCTCCCTAACTCTCACTTTTTTGTGCAGATCACTGACCATAGCGGTTGGTAGAGCAATTGCCAAAAATACACCCAATGTCATACCTGCCTGTTCGCCACTAAATGCTGTAATCAAGCTTCCACCTACAAGCAACAACCAGCTGTAACTTAGCATCTCACCCATGAACAGCAGGGTCCGTTCTGCGCTATAACGCATCCCATAACTCCGCTGTAGAGAACGCTGAATTCTGAACAACAGTGAGGGAAACCGACTGGCGATACCACTCTTCTCAATAAGCAGTAATAAAGGTTCGCCTAACTTCCGAAGCCGTAATCCTTCCATAGGAAGACTGCGTAACGCGACATATCTGTTGCCACATTGAATTCGCAGTAGAACCCAGACTATGAGCAAAATAACAGTAACCACCGCACATAGCCAGCGCATGATTTCACCCCCTTCACAGTGGAATGTCCATTATTTTAGTAGTCCAGAGATAACATAGAAATAAAGCAACAAGCGCTAATGTCGATATGGCTATACCCGCTCCTGTATACATTGGCTTCATATAATCTCCAGCCGTCAAACTCATAAACATCACCATGATCAGCGGAGATATCAGCAGTGCCTTAGCCTCAAATTTCTTCTGAGCAATACTTACAGCAATATCCTGCTGAATATCCAGCTTCTCACCGATAATCGTTGATGTACGGCGCACCACTTCTACAAGATCACCACCAGTACGTTTACAGACCGAGAACACATCCGCGAATCGCTCGATGTCCTCCATTCCCGCTCTTTCACTAAAGTTCCGCAGCGCTTCTTCCACAGGCTGTCCATATTCCATGCGTGCACAGATAATGTTTAACTCGGAAATCATATCACTGCTTCCCTCCGGATCGAGCATACGTAAATCCTGAACCGCCTCTCGGAATGCATTCTCCACCGAACGCCCAGCTGAAAGGGAGGAAGACAGCGAAAATAACGTCTGCTTAAATTGTAAATTCAGTGCATTTCGACGTCTTTTCAGTAGATAGTTACGCAGCATATGCGGGGCATAAGCTCCCCCCGGCATAAGCAGCAACGACAGCAGCCAATGATGATAAAAAAGATATCCAATTCCATACATCAGCAGTCCACCTGCAGTAAGGGTCAGAATCCTCTGCAGCAAGGTCAATTCGTATACCTTATAATCTGGCAATAACGAAGGACCGTCAGGATCCGCTTCTACAGGCTTTGCAGCAACAAATTTAAACTTAAGCATGATCTCCCCCCCTTCTGGAATTTTGAATCTCTATTGAGCCAATGGATAGGAGGTTACACCAGCCATCCTAAGCTTCGTTGTATGCAACAATGGGTTACCACAGGGAAGCAGCCCCCCTTGCACCCTTCCCTCTCGTTCACCAGCTTCTTGAAATTCATATAAGGGATTCAAGATCACTTCCCCGTCTTTCAACCCCGCAACCTCACTGATCTCCATCACCCGCCTGGAACGATCACGGAGACGGGATAAATGTACAAAAATATCAATTGCCGATGAGATTTGCTGGCGAACAACAGCTACCGGAAGCTCCGCAGCACTCAGCACCATCGTCTCCAGTCGACTGACCATATCGTGTGCGCTGTTACTATGGCCCGAAGACAAGCTTCCATCGTGTCCGGTGTTCATAGCCTGCAGCATATCAAGACATTCCGGTCCCCGTACCTCCCCCACAACAATCCGGTTTGGGCGCATTCGCAGGGAAGAACGAATCAAATCTCGGATGGAAATCTCCCCTCTACCTTCCGTGTTAGCATTCCTGGTCTCCAGTGAAACAAGGTTCGGCACGGTTACAATCTGCAGTTCAGCCGAATCCTCTATCGTAATGACCCTCTCCTGTGGGGGGATATACTGAGATAACGCATTTAGAAAAGTAGTCTTCCCAGAGCCGGTCCCGCCACTAATAAAAATATTGTATTTAGCAGCCACTAAAATTTGCAGCAGCTCTGCGGCTTCCAAGCTTAAGGCTTCACGACGAACTAAATCCTGCATCGTCATCGGTGTTTCAGGAAATTTACGAATAGTCATCGCTGGGCCTTTCAGAGCTACTGGCGGAAGCACGATATTTACACGCGATCCGTCTTTTAGCCGAGCGTCAACGATAGGAGAAGAGTCATTTACAACCCGGTTCACACCGGATACAACCGTCTGGATAATATCCTCCAACCTGCTGCTGGACTCAAATTCCAAATGGAGACGACGAATCTGGCCCTCCTCTTCTACAAAAATCTCAGTATGGCTGTTAATCATAATCTCAGTGATCGCCGGATTATCCACTAATGGCTGGAGCACATCCAATCCTCGAAAAGAATCGAACAATCTCTTCACGAGCTCATGTTTCTCCTGTGCTGTTAAATATCGCAGATTTTCGTTGTCCAAAATTGTCCTTTCAATATATTGGGTGAGTTCACGATTCCCAACTGCAGAAGTAACATCTAATCCTGCCCGGATATCACTACGAAGTGCCTTAAACATTTCCTCATTCATGTAAACCCTTACCAGTGAATACTTGCGGAAGCGACGGTTCTATAATTTGCTTGCACAGCTGTAAGATCTCCTTTTGAAATTGTGGTGAGTTCAGAAAAAGTTCCTCACGGTGCTGCAGCGTCCAAGATGGGATATAAGGAAGTACACCTTCAACGGTAATTCCTTCCGGAGGTGCCCACACCTCCAAACCATCTGCGGCAAAATTCACGGCAAATCTACTTTTGTCCATCACTTGGGTGGGCATACCAGAATTAGGAGCATTGCAATGGGATAGCCATCTCATGGTCTTATGAATGCTTACCTCGTCATTTCTAACTACCCACAATAGAATTCCGCATTTATGTAACACAGCTTTGGCACGTTCTTCTTCAATACTGCCGGTATCTATTATAACTACGTCAAAATTTCTTTCCGCAACCAACAGCGCCAACAAATCTAGCGTATCCTGCGTAGTCATCTGCAGCATTTCTTTTACATTAATAATTGGCCTAAAAGCAGCACTTCGAAGGTGATCATACCTAATCACGTATTGTCCCAAATCAATCGTATCGGCTCCGCCCTTATCCCGGCTGGCTTTGATTTCATAAAGGAGCCGCTCTAGTCCAGGCGTATTTCCTGCAGGGGGCCGTAAAAATAATCCACTGCTGTCCACACTTTCAAGATTCAAATAAAAGACCGAAAGCCCCAATTCACCTAGCTGCTTAGCCATATTCATAGCTACTGTAGTTTTGCCCGTATTCCCGCTTGAGGAGACGATACCGAGCAGCAGCGTTTCATCTAATACAGAGGAACCTCTAGCTCGTTTCACTTCACATAGTTGAATAAATGCTCCCAGCAGAGAAGGCAGTGCCTGATATTTCGCAATCATGATGCCTCCAGCCAAGCTTTTAGAACTCCTGCTAAGATAAGCTCCCTCCTCACTTAAAACTGCCCAAGGCACCTTATTTCTTCCCTCCACAAGCCAAGCCTCGATAAAAGTAACGTCACCTACAACAGCATCGGGCATATCCTCTCCCCTCATAAATTCGATAAAAGCATCCAGCCGACTAAAAGCCGTGATTCGCAGCATTTCTCCATACTCACTATGATGAAGATAGTGTAGCAATGGTTCGATATATTGACTTTCACGCACTGCGAGTACAATCCTTGCCGCCATAAAACCTCTCTCCTTTCGCAAGAAATTTATAAATATTGTCAAAAAAAAGACAGCAAAAAAGCACCGACAATAACCGTGGATACGGTACATTGAACGGTGCTTCCGTTACTATCCCTTTAATTTACAGCTATAGTAGCATATATATAAGAAGGCAGCAATAAGTTTTTTCGCACATCAAGTGGTTTTTAGACTCTCATCGTATCTTCACGCCAATTCTTGATGGCAGACCGGATATCGGCAGGACTAAGCTTTTCCTTCACCGTCCGCTGACATAGTTCCGGAAACTCTTCATCTCCTGCATACCGAAGCGCAATAATCTGAGCTAATTCAAGCTCTGGATTTAATGCTTCGCCTGTCAATCGGAAATACCGGAACTGCTCCTCCACCCTCACTACTCGATCCTGATTTTTTGTGGCATAAATTCGAATTCGAGTAATCGCAAATAACAGGCATAGAGATAAACCAAATAATAGCAAGGGTACTGTTAAAGCACCATCATCACGTAACACCTGAACGACATAAATTCCCGACCATACAAATATAATCAGCGCTAGCGGCATAGTTACAAAATGATAAGGCCAATCAAAACGCATAAAACCTTTAGGCTTCCCCTTGTTCATAATTCATCTCCATATTTATATGACTTGTATATTGCTTAAAGCTTAGTCTCTCCGGGAATAGCTACGACAAAAGGTTCATTATTCCCCCAGTACAGAGACTGACCTGAAACTTTAGTAGTTCCATCCGCATTAACCATTCCATAAATAATCTGACTTCCCCAAACACTCGTATAAAAGGAGGCATAGGATGGAGCTAGAACAGGTGCTTTACCATATTCCTTGGCAACTGGGTAACCGAATATCGCGGTAAAATCTTTACTTTTAGCCTCTTTGGATATATCCAGATCAGCTTCCCAAACTACTTTTACAATATTATCTTTAATCTCATAATACTTTACGAAATGGCCATACAATATAAAATAACCATCAGATCTACCTTCAGGAAAATAATACGTCATGGACAATGCTTCATTATCACCCGTCAATTTAGATGCTTCTCTTTCTTCAAACGGGAATTGCAGAGCAGCTATGCGGGAAACAACTAAGTCATTACTATTATAATTCTGCACAAGTTTAGCATTGGCCCGTTCCTGAACCCAAACCGTATTCGTAGCAGCATCTACTGTTACTCTCGCTCCAAGAGCCTCCGCAATAAACCGCAGGGGTACCGCTACTCTTCCCTCCACTATTTTGGCGGATACATCCAGTTGTACAGCTTCCGAGTTCTTCCAAGCCGTCCGTGAGCCAGCCGCAAGCTTAATCTTCATAGAATCTCTAGCAATCGTAGCTTGCTTGGTATTAGCATCCCATTGAATAGAAGTATTCTTGAATCTTTCAAAAGCTTTCAGCGGAATCAGCATCTTCCCCGAGACGATTTGCACACCAACATCCACACTTGAATTGTTCACCATAACGCGAAGCTTGGGGGCAGCTGAGGCCGTACCGATCATACTTAAAGATAACAACATGACTATAAAAAGCAGAAGCCCTTTCCGTTTCACTATTCGTTCACCCCTAGTGATAATATGAAAAAACTGTACCCATTTATAGTTTCATTATAACATTTTCCCAGATTATGGTTTACAAAAATCTCCGTTTGATCTCTGGGGTAGGGAGCATACACTGCTCATCACGTCCGAACCAACGATAGCGATTCTTAGCTACATACCGATAAAGGGCATTGCGCAATGGACGTGGTACTAAGATGAACACGTACACGGCAGGCCAAGGAAATCTCAATTTACGGGCAATTCTTAGCACAGCGGCCGACTCTGTATAATACACTCCGTTCTCCAGTAAAATCACCGTGTTTAATTGTCCAGGCTGAAGTCCGGACGCTTTCATTAGCTTTGCCGCAATCTCATTCTGTAGAGGTGCGAATAGAAATTTAGCCTCGGGGTCACGCGGGATAATGAAACGAACTACCCCCTGGCAAAGATGACACACTCCGTCTATCAACACGATGGACTTATCTTTCATAAGGTTCAGTTCCTCGTTCATGGCTCCCCCTCCGTCATAAAGGCGTAAATTTCTGCTTTTTTGGGTAAACAAAAACGCGGGATATCCTCCCGCGCCATCAAGTGCCGTTCTTTAATTATTCTGCGATTGCTTTTTCAATCCATTGATCCCCGATCATTTGCCCTTCGAAATCAGCAGTGAATGCCTCCATGCATTTGCAGATGAAATCTTTGCGGCAAATTGGACATGGAGTTTTAAGCAGGCGGCTGATGTTCGTCATTTTCCATTCCGGAAACCGATGATAAAACGCGCGGCACTCCGTTCCATCAGCAAGCTTGATAATGAACTCGTACAATCCTTCCTTATCGTTGCTGCTGGCTTTGGTCACATTCGTAATATTCGGTCTGTAAGACATCTTCATCACCCATTATTTAAATTTTTGGTTGTAAATTGCACACGCAGGCACATTCTCAGATACTTAGACATATTAAAGAATTTTAAGGGTGATGTCAACCAAAGACGCCTAACACGGCAGCTATTTATTACTCTTTTATGATTTACGTCTCTATTTAGCCATTATTTCCATAAAATATATACAGATACATTTAATCAACAATCTTTAATTCAACCTCGATATTACCTCTGGTTGCTTTGGAGTAAGGACAGAATTCGTGAGCCTTCTTCGCCAGTTCCTCTGCTTTGTCGTGTTCAATCCCTGGCAGCTTCACATCCATTCTCACAGCAAGTCTAAAGCCTCCATCGCTGTCATCCTTCCCAATGGACACATTACAAGTTACCTCCACGTCATGGAGTTTCACGCCTTCTTTACGGGCGATATTCGCTAGTGCACTCTCGTAACACGCTCCATAACCAGCCGAGAATAGTTGCTCTGGATTGGTACCGGAACCTCCCGGTCCTCCAAGCTCTTTAGGCATGCTTAGATTATGCTTTAACACGCCATCCGAGGATTCAATGGAGCCTTCACGACCGCCATGGACTGTTGTAGTTGCTGTGTATAATGCTTTCATGAGTCATCTTCTCCTTCATCAAGCTGTATTGGTCATGCTCATACTTTATACTTTAAACAACAGGTATGATTTGAAACGATGATGAGGAATGATTCATAATACTTTCTTATTTGGCTCCAGACCATAAATAGTGTACAATTAAATTGTTAAAAACTTAAATTAGCTATGGAGGTGTCATCCATGAGTATTTATGATTTTGAGGTCAACACTCTTAAGGGTGAAGAGGAATCATTGTCAAAGTACAAGGGTAAAGTACTCCTGGTTGTGAATACTGCCAGCAAATGTGGATTTACTCCCCAGTATAAAGGTCTTCAGGAAGTGTACGAGAAATTCAAGGACCGCGGGTTCGAAGTTTTAGGATTTCCAAGCAATCAATTTGCTGGACAAGAGCCTGGCGAAAGTGATGAAATTGCGGAATACTGCGAGATTAATTATGGGGTAACCTTCCCTATGTTCGAGAAGATTGACGTAAAAGGCGATGAAGCACATCCATTATTCAAATACTTATCCAAGGAAGCCCCTGGTGTCTTAGGCTCAAAAAGTGTGAAATGGAACTTTACGAAGTTTCTGGTTGACCAAGATGGCCGTGTTCTAAAACGGTTTGCTCCTAAAACCACTCCACAGCAGATCGAATCCGATATCTCCAAGCTTTTAAAATAATTCATTAGAAAAAGGATACTCACCACATCACACAGCCCCCTGTTGTTATGCGGTAAAGTATCCTTTTTAACTAGAAAGAACGTCATAATATCGCTATATATCAGCACCCTTTAATCTCTTGGAATATTTTATAATATGGTTGAAATATTTTTGCTGGGAGGGACAATCGGTGACTGTTCAACTGCTTGATATACCCGAACTAAATGTTATTGGCTGGGCAAATGTAAACTCATCCGGGGAGCCATATGCGAATCTTTGGGAATATGTTTTTGGCGAGCTGGATATTGATGCAAAATTTGATGCTATACCCACAAAAGTTCAAAGCAGCGGTTGTTATCTCGGTCTATTTCAGAACCGTACATCAGTGCCTAAACTGTGGGAGCATACCGCATGGGATATTGATTTTTTCCTTTGTGTTGAAGTCGGGCAGTTAGATTGTATCCCTGAAGGCCTTGTTCATAAAAAACTTCCTGCGTCTACCTATGCTATATTTACTGCAAACGGATTCCCTCAGTTGGCTTTTCAACACACCTGGAATTATATATATAATGAATGGCTGCCGGATTCCGGTTATAAGTTCAACCCTGATGGAGTCTTTTACATCCAATACACGGAAAAGTCCGGTCCGGATGATGAAGGATTCGAAGCCAATCTATGCGTGCCGCTTGTAAAGAAGTAGGTTATGTGATTGAGGATTGAACAAAAAAAGAAGCCTTGCATCGCAAGGCCTCTTTCTTCATTCTGTATGCGGTAGAGAGGACTCGAACCTCCACGGGTATACACCCACTACCCCCTCAAGATAGCGTGTCTGCCATTCCACCACTACCGCGCGGTGTGTTAAACATAGAACATAAATTTGTTTGAGGTCAACATTCATTATTATAAATGTACTTTTCTCAAAAGTAAAGATGCAGATTTTAAGATTCTTCGTCGACCATTTTCTGTTTACGATATTCAGCAAAAGCTATATATTCCTTGATAAAATTCTTTTCTGCTGGAAGTAATTCATCTACTCGGCTTTCCGATAGCTGAACACCACTCAAATCATAGTCTACGCCGCTCTCTCTTACAGTATCCGGTATATCTTTGCCGAGAATGAGCCAGTCCAGACTAACATGAAAAAAATCACCGATCTCAATCAGCTTATGCGTCCCTGGAGTAGTCTTCCCCCGCTTCCAATCTCCCATATTACCTGTGCTTATGTTTAACTGCTCACAGAATGATTTTTTGGTCAAACCTTTCTGCTTAATCAGGTATTCTATACGTTCGTATATGGTCTGCATCGGTGAATCGCCCTCCATCTAAAAATAAATTACTTATTTACGTAATTTCCTATTGCAAAATAACGTAAAAAAGTATATAATTAGTATTGTTATGTATTATCCGATTATATCATATGGCTGGAGTGACGATAAGAGGCGACTCAGGTGACAAGTATCTGTAGAATACCGTCTGGCCCCCTTTGTTAACTTATCATCCTGAATGATCTCTAGGAGGGAGCGGTGACTTTTGTCAAAATGCTTATCATCTTCCATTATCCATTCACTTGAAGCTTTACCGCACAATGCGGTGGTAATCAACAGTCATGGGATTATCCAGTTCACCAACAGTAGGTGGAAGGCCTTTAGTCATGAATATGGTCTTTCTACTAATAAGAAATGGATGGGTGCGTATTACTCAGAGCTCATGCTAGATGTGATTGTCGATCCCGATCAATGGGCCAAGCTTTATGAATCAGTGAAATATATACTCCGCAGAGAGCATCAGGTTTATACTTCCGAATTCTCCATACAAACCGCTAATAAAGGGAAACGAATCTTCCGTTTGGAGATCTATCCATTTCTCTCAGATCCGCACCCAGAAGCCACTTTTATAATTTCACTATATGATGTGGGCCCCTACAAAGAAGAACCTCTTCATCCGGAGATCATAAACCTCCGTTCAACCTTACCATCATCTTTTGAGCTAATCCCAATCTGTGCTTCCTGTAAATGTATTCGTAATCCCAAGGATGAATGGATCACCATTGAACATTTCTTAAAGCATCAGCTTTCTTTGCAATTCACCCATGATATCTGCCCAGACTGCATAAGACAGCTCTATCCCCAGTATGCTGGGGCTTTTAAGAGATGACCTGAGGCCACTGAATTTCACTTCTAATCTTATAAAAAAAAGTAAGAAATCCTCTGCGAACAAAGGGTTTCTTACTTTTTATTTGTATGCGGTAGAGAGGACTCGAACCTCCACGGGTATACACCCACTACCCCCTCAAGATAGCGTGTCTGCCATTCCACCACTACCGCATAATATGACCCGTATGGGATTCGAACCCATGTTACCTCCGTGAAAGGGAGGTGTCTTAACCCCTTGACCAACGGGCCATGCTTTACAAGTTATTTTCTTGTCACAACAAAAATGAGTATATCAAACCATAAGAATTTTGACAAGCCTTTTTTTAAAAAAAGTTTAAACTAAAAGAAACGCGCACCAATAAAGGTACGCGCCTCTAATCATAACGCTTATGGATTTACTTTTGCCTCAAAGGTTTGTACTCCATCTACAAACTTTAGCACCACAGCTGCTTTTACCGGGTCATGCGTTTCATTCATTGTGATTTTACCCGTGGCCAGTTGTAAATCCTTTGTCCCCGCCAGTGCATTCTTCAGCTTCTCAGGTTCTGTGGAATCCGCACGCTTAATCGCGTCTGCCACTAGTTTCACAGCATCATATCCAAGCGCAGCCATCCCATCTGGAACAAGATCACCGTTAGCAGCCTTGAAGGCATCTACGAACGATTTTACTTCTGGCGAGCTATCTTCAGGTGAATAGTGATTGGACATAAACGTATTGTTTAGGGCATCCGCTCCGGCAATCTCAGCCAGCTGAGGTGAATCCCAGCCATCCCCGCCCATAAACGGAACGGTGATCCCCATTTCGCGAGCTTGCTTTACGATTTTGCCGACCTCCTCATAATAGCCTGGAAGGTAAATAACATCGGGATTAGCTTCTTTAATACGTGTTAATACAGCTTTAAAATCAGAATCTTTTTGTTGATAGGATTCTTCACTTAAGATAGAGCCACCGTTCTTAGTAAACGTTGCTTTAAAGAAGGTCTGCAGTCCTTTGGAATAATCGCTTGAAGCATCCGTATAAATAACTGCCGTCTTCGCTTTAAGTGTATCCTTAGCAAAGTTAGCCATTACTTCGCCTTGGAAAGGATCAATAAATGAGGCCCGGAATACCCATTCGTTCAAATCTCCAGTACGTTCATCAACTGTTACTTTGGGATTGGTGGCTGAGGAGCTAACCAGTGGGATGCCTTTTTCTTGAGCAACGGGAACAATCCCGAGTGTATTCGTAGATGTAGTTGCACCGATAATAGCTACAACTTTATGGGTAGTAATCAGCTTTTGCGCTGCGCGTGTCGCCTCTTCCGACTTGGAGGCATTATCCGCTTCAATCAGTTCAAGTTTTTTGCCTAGTATTCCACCTGCGTCATTAATTTCTTTTACCGCCAGCTTTGCCCCTTTGAGTGCAGAATCACCGAAGGAAGCCTGGCCGCCTGTAAGCTCAAGGTCTGCTCCAATCTTGATGGTCCCTCCACTAGCATTCCCACCTTCTGCGGTAGTGTTGTCTGTCTTGTTCCCACAGCCTGCCAGCAATCCACCAGCCAGTAACGCAGTCAGCAATATGGCCCCGATTTTCTTCATCCTCTTCCAGCCTCCCAAAATAAATAATTTATAGGTTCTTTCTGTGATGCTGTTGTGAACTAGCCGATGAATTAATGTCCCAGATAAGCCATTCTGATCTCTTCCGAATCTGCCAATTCCTTGGCATCTCCCTCAAGCACCACTCTGCCCGTCTCAAGAACGTAAGCCCGATGAGCAATTTTAAGCGCTTGATGGGCATTTTGTTCTACAAGAAGCACTGTTGTTCCAGAGGCATTTACTTCCTGGATGATCCGAAAAATATCCTGAACGAGTAATGGGGCAAGCCCCATCGAGGGTTCATCTAATAATAAAAGCTTGGGATGCCCCATCATCGCACGCCCCATAGCAAGCATCTGCTGCTCCCCGCCGGATAATGTGCCGGCAAGCTGTTTTTTTCTTTCTAAAAGACGCGGAAAGGTGGAGTAAACCTTGGCAAAATCAGCAGCTAAGCTGCCCGAATCTTGTAAAAAAGCTCCTAGCTCCAGATTTTCTTCCACAGACATATTAGCAAATACACGCCTGCCTTCCGGACAATGAATAAGCCCCTGTTTTACGATGGACTGAACACTCTGATTCGTAATAGATTTATCCATGAAATCTATACTGCCTGTTTTGGGTTTCAGCAGTCCCGAAAGCGTCTTAAGCAACGTGGACTTGCCTGCTCCATTTGCGCCGATTAGAGTCACAATCTCGCCTTCTTTTACATTCATACTTAAATCCTTCAAGGCATGAATCGCCCCATAATATACATTGATCCCCTGTACGCTAAGCATGGTCCACTACGCCTCCTGTCCCAAATAGGCTTCTATGACTTTGGGATGATTCCGTATTTCAACGGGCGTACCTTCAGCAATCAACATTCCGCGATCCAGCACATAAATCCGGTCACACACCCCCATAACAAGGGACATATCGTGCTCGATAAGCAGGATCGTCAGCTCAAACTCTTCACGGATCCAGGCAATAAGATTCATTAGATCCCGAGTTTCATTCGGGTTCATCCCTGCGGCTGGTTCATCCAATAGCAAAAGCTTAGGTCCTGCTGCAAGCGCGCGTGCAATTTCCAAACGCCTTTGATTTCCGTAGCTAAGATTCCCGGCACATTCATCACATTGATCGGCAAGATTAAATATTTTGAGAATATCCATAGCCTTTTGCGTAATTCCGTTTTCTTCTGCAAAATGCTTAGGCAGGCGGAGCATGGAAGTGAACATCGAATGTCTGGCATGCTGATGAAATGCGATCTTAACGTTATCCAGCACCGTCATAGAGGTAAACAGACGAATATTCTGAAATGTCCTCGCTGCCCCTTTTCGGTTAATCCGATAAGGCTTCATCCCGCCTACTGCCTGATTGCCGAGGATAATATCGCCACTGGAAGGCGGGTATACACCTGTCAGCAAATTAAAAAGGGTTGTTTTTCCCGCGCCATTAGGTCCGATGAGCCCAATCAACTCACCTTTATTAATATGGAGGGATACCTCGTTAAGCGCCTTAAGCCCGCCAAATGCACGACTCGCTTGTTGAACATCAAGAAGCACTTCCACTGTTGATGCTGTCACTTGGTTTGACCTCCTTTTTAGACCATTTCAAGAAAGAAAAACCCGTGCTGCCAAGCAGCCCCTTAGGCCGAAAAATCATCATCAGAATTAGAATCGCCGAGTAAATAATCATCCGCAGCTCCGGATATTCCTGAAGCACCGTGAAGAGCACCGTCAGTACAATCGCACCCACGATGGCCCCGCTTGTACTTCCTAGTCCACCTAACACAACCATGACTAGAATTTCGAATGATTTTAGAAAATTAAAGCTTCCAGGATTGATGACGTAGAACTTATGAGCAGAGAGACCACCCGCTATTCCCGCAAATAATGCTCCAAGTGAAAAAGCAATGACTTTGTACAAAGTTGTATTAATCCCCATCGCTTCAGCAGCAATTTCATTCTCACGAATCGCTATACAAGCCCGGCCGTGAGTGGAACGTATAAAGTTATTGATCACAACAATCGTGACCAATGTGAACAGAAACATAATCGTCCAAGTCGTTTGATTGGGGATGCCGCTTAGACCTGAAGCTCCGCCCACATATTCTGTATTGAGCAGGACAATCCGGATAATCTCACCAAATCCCAGCGTAGCAATCGCCAGATAGTCTCCATTCAGCCGCAAGGTCGGAATCCCGATTAGCACACCGAAAAATGCAGCAACCAGTCCAGAGATCACTAGCGCCAGCACGAATGGCATATCAAAGTTCAAAGTTAAAATGGAAGAAACATAAGCACCAATGGACATAAATCCAGCATGCCCGATTGAGAATTGCCCTGTTATCCCATTAATCAGATTCAAAGACACCGCCAGCATGACATTTATACAAATTAGAATTAGCGTAGACTCCATGACATCATCAAATATTCCCGTTGTTAGAAGAACTTGAATGATGATATAAAGCATGATAGAAAAGACAATGCCTATCCAAAATGACTTATTTATCTTCTTCATACGGCATCTCCCTACACTTTCTCGCGGACATTTTTACCAAATAGCCCGGATGGTTTAAAGATAAGGATTAGGATGAGTACAGCAAATGCCACACCATCACGCCACGAAGAATATCCCAGAGAAGAAACCTCTGTCTCGACTGTGCCCAGCAGAAGTCCCCCTACCAGAGCACCAGGAATACTGCCAATGCCACCTAAAACCGCAGCCACAAAAGCTTTAAGCCCCGGAAGTACCCCCATCATCGGATCCACTGAATTGTAAGTCATTCCGAAAATAACGCCTGCTGCTGCCGCAAGTGCAGATCCTATAGCGAAGGTGGCTGAAATGGTCCGATCTACATTAATCCCCATCAACCGTGCTGCTTCCATATCAAAAGACACGGCCCGCATCGCTTTACCAATCTTTGTTCGGTGCACAATATACTGAAGGATAATCATCAAAATAACCGTCGTCCCCAAGATCATGATTTGATTGGAGTCCACCTGAATCGAGGAACCAAACAAGTTGTATTGCTGCTTATTAAGAATCTCCGGAAATCCTTTAGCCTGAGGACCAAGCACAAACACACCGCTGTATTCCAGCAAAAAAGAAACGCCAATTGCAGTAATCAACACAGCGATTCGCGAAGCTTTTCGTAGAGGTTTGTATGCTAGCCGTTCGATTGACATCCCCAGCAACGCACTGATTGTCATAGAGATCACCAATGAGATAAGTAAGACCAGTATCGGAGAAAGCCCTGCTGAAGCCAAGTACCTGGCACTGAACAATCCAATAAACGACCCAACCATAAACACATCCCCATGGGCGAAATTGATCAATTTAATAATCCCGTAAACCATGGTGTACCCAAGTGCGATCAGAGCATAGATGCTCCCTACAGAAATCCCGTTAATTAACTGTTGAATGAAATACTCCATCGCCGTCCCCCAATCCCCATATTTATTTTTAAAAACACCTTTCTTTAGCTTACATTCATTTTCATTGTTTTATGTCACTTATATTAACACAGTACTATACATGCGTCAGTAAAATTTGTGCTTTTTACTATAATATTCAATATTTATGTTATATTACATAACATATCGAGTTAATTCTTTGGGATGTATAAAGATAGAAATTGGGTAAAGAGAAGAAAACAGGAGAATTACGGAGATTTTTAAAGTTTGATTTTCAGGGGGGAGTCTTTGATTTTACCTACAGATTGCATTTAAAGATAAATAATATAACATTTGTCTCTTTCGACGTGTGTTTTTCGAGTTTATTATGAGTTACCGGTCAAGTTGTTTCTCTATTTTTGCACAAAAAAAAGCTCTGTCCCACACAATAATGGAGTGAGAGAAAGCTAATTATGGTGGTCAGCTCCATTCTTTGTACTTCCGTCACGGGTCAATTACTCATCATTTTCTTTTTTAGTTCTTTAATCTGCATCATATGATGTAGGTCATGCGATATAAAATCCTTTAAATAGGACTCAAAGGAAAACCTTCCGTCCACATATTTGTCTGAGTATTTTCCCTCTTCAAGACTACCTATACAATCTAATATTAAGTTACGGTACTTCATAGTCAATTCTATTAATTCGTCTTTGGTTTTTGTCTTACCATATGTAACAGCATCATTATTGAATTGATCGAAATCAATAAGTTGAAGTGTTATTGCTTTATCGCATGCTATCGGTTCGATCGTCGATTCATAGAAGTATTTATCCCATAACAAAATATGACTAACAACATCATGAATGGTCCATTTTCCTTCAGCGATGGGTGTTTTCCAATCTAAATCAATAATTTCTAAAACAAATCCATTCCATTCCTTAAACTGATTTAGCAAATCTGATCTGTTATTCATTGGCACATCTCCTTTTTTGGTAATCATCAAAATTTCCTCCTGTTGTTATTACCGCTTCTCCAACCTCCCCTTTGACTACGAATTTTCATGCAATCCTCTAATATCGCTTTTCCACCAGCTCTATGGATAGCTCCATCTACTCCGCCTCCACCCATCAAGCTTGTGTTTGCTGCATTGACGATAGCATCAACATCTAATTTAGTTATATCTCCTTGAATCAACTGAATCATTGAGTTATTTATAATTACATCCATCTGAAATCCCCCCCGAAGTATATTAGTTGCGAACAAGTATCAAGTGCTGATTGACATTCAAGCGGCTTAAATCACCCTAGGAAACAGTCGTTAGCATTAGACTCGTGGGGTTGTCCACCTGGCTAACTCTTCTTCAAACCTTTTACCTTCTATCAAACCAACACCTCGTGGTCCACAGCGTGAACGTATTGTTCGCAGATATCTAGCTTTTTCGGAGCTACTAATATGTTCTTCAGCATCCAGCTATTTTTTATATATGTAATCGATAAATCCTTGTCGTATCCATTCGCCTTCAAACTTTCTTTCCAGCACTCGATCTTCTTTGTATATTAACTGCAAATCATCAAACATAGAATCTGCTTCATGATAATCATAATAAGAGTGTATTACGAATTCATCATCTTCCATCTGTTCAAACTGATTATCCCCCAAATCAACTCCATCGCCGACTCTAAAATCCTTTAGGGTTAAAAAATTTACAAATAATAATCCATTAGGTTTTAGAACGCGTTTCATTTCATTTATCGCTTTTTTCACATCTTGTTTTCTCATATGAAAAATAGAGTTATATGAATACACAAAACTCATCGACTCATCACTTAGCGCCAACTGTCTCATGTCGCCTTGTTGTATATTTAGATTCTGTCCCCTTTCAGTTGCGAACTGATTAGCTCTTTTAATTTGTTCGTCATTCATCTCAATTCCGTTTGTACTGTATCCATAGTTCGCAAACAAACTTAGTGGAGGTGAATCCCCTCCCGCTCCGCAGTCTAATATGTTTTTTTCCATACCACTTTCATTGCATAATGCCAAAAATCTGTACAAGGGGATTTGCTTAAACAGTTCCATGTTGATTCCACTCCTTTGATCATGTAGTAATTGGATTTACTCATAGATCTTTTCCATATAAATTATTTGAGCACATCTCTTCCGTGGGTTTTCAGGTTTACTTTATTGAATCCCCGCAGTTCCAAATGTCTCTTTAATAACTTTTTCGTATTCATCCCATTTAAAGCAAAAAGGGCCTATATCAATAGCCTTATTACCGGATTCTAATTTGAAATCTCTCCATATAATAAGATCCCCTTCTCTCTCAATAAACACTGATATAAAGCCACATTCTTCATCGCCACACCAGGGACAGACTAATATTGGGTACCTGTAGTACAAATATTCATGCATTTCGTTTAACAAAAAATAGTTAATCATTTTCCTTTGATGCTCTTCACTACCCCACCCGAGGGAAGGAACCCTATCATATTTTTTTAACATTTGGTAAAGAGATCTACCATCAATTATTACGTCGGCAAAAACAGTATTTTTATTTCCCTCTTGATCCGGATCAAAACTATCATATCGGCTTGACGGTTTTGTTTGTATTTGATTTATAGTTTTCATGCTCCTCCTTTAAACTCTTCACACTTATCAAATAAACATTCGATCCCTCCACACCATTCCCCTTCCATAATATTGAATTCACCGTTTCTCAGAATCGCATATAGCAACCGAAAAATAAATTCACACAACAAAAAAGAGCTCCCAGAATGGAAGCTCTTCTTATGTAATTCAGAACGGAGAGAGTGGGATTCGAACCCACGCACCGCTTACGCAGTCTAACCCCTTAGCAGAGGGTCCCCTTATAGCCACTTGGGTATCTCTCCATGAAAATGGCTCCCCGAACAGGACTCGAACCTGTGACAACTCGATTAACAGTCGAGTGCTCTACCAACTGAGCTATCAGGGAACATTACAAGTGAACATGAATTAATTTATCATGATTTCAAGGTCTAGTCAAGCGGGCAAAATAATTTTTGTGATCGTTTTCAAATTTATGCTATGATTCGGCCGCTTGCTAGATTTTTTAAAGAGATTTCCATCCCTCTCCGTCTATAGATTACACCATTCTCCATCCTGCGGAAGCTGTACCCGATCCCCCAACGATTCCTTCTCCAAATAAGCTTTTAGCTTATCTCGGGTAACCAAACAATGGTTAATGGCGTCCATGTGCACAGCAATCACTTTAGTAGAAGGTGCATATTCACATAAGTCTACGACATCCTGTTCATTCATTGTAATATGACATCCGCTTAAAAACTGCGCACCACCAGCATTCACAACGGTCACCTCAGGTTTAAAAACGTCCAATGCCATTTTCACCTTATCGCACCAAATCGTATCTCCAGCCACATATAGAACAGGCTCGCCTTCCGCCTGAAACATAAACCCGGATACCTTCCCCATAAGTTTACCAGTCACTCCAGTGCCATGCCGTCCATCCGTACGTGTTATAGTTATTCCTTTAAACGTCAGAGAATCGCTAATTTCCGTGGTATGCTCAAACCCCTGCTTCGCTAATTTATCTCCATCTCCTTCCTGACATAATAGTGGTAGATCATGCGGCAACAAAGAAATGGCAGCGGCATCCCAATGGTCCTGATGAAGATGTGTGACAAGAATTGCATTAGGACTCAGCCATTGTTCTACGGCTCCCGGCAAAGGAACGAGCGGATTGCGGCGGTCATTTTCAGTATTAAAAATAGGCGGATTAGCCCCCTGTTCACTCAACATAGGATCAATTAAAAATGTACTGCCACCATACTCTAGCCATAGGGTCGCGTTGCGGATATGCTGTATTTTCATCGGAAGCCCTTCTTTCTTTCAGATATCTTCTGCTACAATTAATTATAGTTGGACCTTGAAACAGAATACATTGTGATTGGTAAAAGATTGGCCCGTTCTACTTTCACGCAGAAAGGATTTTAGATAATAATGAGTTCTTATTTTATAGATGATGTAGATTTTCGCATCCTGCAGCTTCTAATTGAAGATTCCACGATCAGTCACAAAGATATTGGGCAGCAAGTGCATATGACCGGTCAGGCTGTGGGCGCACGTATTCGCAAAATGATGGACACCGGAGTGATTGAAGGCTACACGGTCCGCTGGAATCCGGATAAGGTTGGGGAGACTATTCATGCCTTTATTACTGTTTTTTTGGGTTCGAATACCGTCCACCCAGCCTTTCAGACATTCGCAAAGCAGCATGATAGTGTAAAAGAAATACATAGGGTCAGCGGAGAAGGCTGCTACTGGATACGTGTTCGTACCGGAAGCCAAGAGGAGTTGAATAGCTTTCTCGACGAACTGCTGAAGTTCGGAAATTACAGAGTCAATCTATCGATGGGAAAACTGAAGTAAGGCTGCATCGGAATCGGATATGAAGCTACTATCGGACCCAGTTGACCTTATACTCAGCATAATCGGATATTTGGCATACTATCGGACCCCATTGCCTCTATTGGCACGAAAAACACCAAATATGAGCCTCTTTCGAACGAATAGCGTCACTTGAGTCCGAAACCCTGCCCAAAAGGCTAATAACTTGCCAATAGCGTCATTGGGGTCCGTAAGCCTCAGCCGATGATAGCTCGGCGGTGTTGGTGTTGATGTCGGTGTTGATGTTGATGTCGGTGTTGGTGTTGATGCAAGTGAATGGGTTACGCAAAGTCAATGAGCTTTCGCTTGCCCATAAGCTTTTATAGCAGGCCAGCCATCGTCAAAAACGCAGAGCAGCGATTCTCCAATAACCGGAGGAGATCGCTGCTCTGCTGTCTTTTTACTTATGCTATATTGTAGCTTCTACCGCGGTAGCTAATTCAATAATTCAGCTGCTTTAAGCAACCGGACAAGAATTACGGCGGCCTCTGCACGGCTAGTATCACTGCTAGGTGCAAAGCTGCCTGATGGTTGACCTTTCATAATACCTTTTGCAACCAGGTCAGACACTGCTTCTTTAGCCCATGAGGAAATAGTTGAAGCGTCTGTGAAAACATCTGTAGCAACGTTTGCTCCATATCCTTCAGCTTCTAGGTTCAGCAGCTTCATTGCTCTGGCTGCCATAACAGCCATTTGCTCCCGTGTAATAGGGGCGTTCGGACGGAAGGTTCCATCCTCATAGCCTTGAATCAGTCCTAAGGCTGCAGCAGCTCTGGCATCGGCTGCATACCACGACAAATCGGACACATCACTGAAGGTCTTCGTCGTGTTCGCAGCTACGAGACCCAACGATCGAATCAGCATAGCTGCGAACTCGGCACGACTGACAGATTTCTGAGGTGCAAAGGTATCTGTGGATTGTCCGGTCAAGATCAGTCGGCTGGCAAGTCCCTCAATCTCATTTCTCGCCCAATGTGTAGCAATATCCCCAAAAGTCACAGGGTGCAGCGCAGCGACAAATACACCGCTCGCAATACTGCTCTTAACCGTAACCTTGGTCATCCCATTAACTGGCTCAAACAATGCAGGTACATAACGGAAGGAACCCGTCTGTTCATCGTAAATAAGGACTACACCTGTCTTCGCATCCAGCGCCTCCTTAAGCATAAATGTACGATCTACATAAGTGGTGCCGAACCCGCTTGCTGCTACAGAGGTTTTTCCATCCGTTACCTTTAGAGTGATATTAGCCGGTGTTCCTTGCACAGTAAATCCTTGCTGCTTAGCCTTGGCAAGCAGTTGCTCCAATCCTTTTCCGCTTAGCGAATTTACATTGAACTCCAGTGTGCCTGCGGGCATTTGTGCGGCTTTGAGCACACTCTCCACAAGCTCTAACGGGAAGCGGTAGCTCATACCTCCGCTTTCAATAACAAGCACAGCTTTGGGGCTAAGTGCCGCCGCCTTACGTAAAGCATCTGCACTAAACCGGGCTGTGCCGTCACCATTAGCTGATATCTCGATAACTGCCTGCCCAGCAGTCGCCTTAGCTTTTAGCTGCGCATCATGATTACCTGCTGGCGTAGGTGCTGGTGTAACGGTCGGTGTGCCGGTTTGAACAGGGTTCACTGACCCAGTAGGGTCTGTTGGACCAGGAGTACTTGTTGGTTCTGGAGTATTCGTTGGACTAGGAGTACTCGTCGGGCTAGGAGTACTTGTTGGATCCACAGGATCGATCGGGTCTACAGGATCTATCCCGCCAGGTGATAGCACCTCAATTGTATATACCCTCTTCTCGTTGCCCACAGTTACCGTGAAGTCTGTGATACCCGCTTTAATTCCATTAAGACTGTCGTTGGTAAATGTAGCAATCTCACTGCTCATAAGATTCAGAGTAGCTTGTGCGGTAATATCTCTGCCTACTTTATCTAGTACCTTAAGCGTAGCTGACTTACCCTGCTCTAATATCACAGGACCGCTCTGTCCATCTGCTAGTTTGATAGAGAACGGTTTAATGGCTGTGGCTATCCCTTGATTTTGTTCTTTAATGCTTAGGTCAGGAGAGGCATTGGTCAGAAGATTCATCCGTTCGCCACGAATAATCATGTTGTCGACCAGCAGACTTCCTTTCAGATTTTTCGTAACTTCTATACCGCTTGTACCTGCGCCATCTAATACATTATTCGTCAGCACAACTCCATCAATGGAAGTGAGAGTATCTCCCTCTAGATCACCTTGAGCAATCAACCCCGAATAAGTGCTGTCCAGTGCCGTATTGTTGCGAATGAGTACTTTTCCTTTCAGATCACTCTCACCAGCATAAAGCCATAACGCACCCAGATTCACGCCGTAACCGGAATCGTAACTGCCAGTTCTAAGCAAGGTATTTCGCTCCACAACCGTTGTTCCTTGGAATGGCTCGGCGGTGAAACGGGTAGAGACTGCAATCCCGGCTCCATTAGTCACAGTGTCTTTTACCACGTTGTCCTGGACTTTGTTATCTTTCCCCCCAAAGATTACAATGTTATCCGCTAACCAAGGCAAGGATACCGTATTAAAACGTGCCGTGTTGTTATAGCTCGGTGTACGTTCCGTACCATTCACATCCGTCAACTTGCCGTCTGTAAACGACCACATTGCGATTCCATCATCCCCTGGATAGCGGATGTCACTTTGTTCCATCATGCTGTTGCCAGTCCCTACGGCAAAGTTAATCCCGTCTGCCATAAGATTGCGGATCCGCAGACCTGCCATGTACAGACCATTCGTACGCGCCTTTTCACCCATCGGCTGAGTTAACCACAAGCCTGCTTTGGTATGTTCTATCCAAACGTTCTGAATAATCGAACCTTGGCCAAAAGCACCATGGAAAGCGTTGGTGATCGCTTCATCATCCCGTTCGTTAATGCCGCCTTCAATCATCAGATCGTAAACACCAACCTTACCGCCGTGACCATAAAACTTAGCTCCATTCAGAACCGTATACCACATGCCGGCACCACGTATTTCAGCGGTATCCAGATCCAGCAGACCCTCACCGACATTAAAGGTACCCGCCGGGAACCACACACCTTTACCTGTCGCATTCGCTTCGGCAAGGGCTGCCTTGAAGGCTGCGGTATCATCTCCCTCATCATTCGCTGCCGCTCCAAAATCCGTTACGGAAATAAATCCGTCCGGGCGAGCCAACTCAGGGGCAACCTGCTCCATATCTACCAGGTCAATGACGTAAGAAGCGGCGTTGTCTCCTGTTCCCTTCTCTAAGCGAATAGTTGCTCCGGCAGGAGCATCGCCGATCAGAGCATGGATTTCGTCAAAGAAGCGGTGTCCACTGCCTTGGCGAGGGTCATTTGACCATGGGTAGCTGCCATATTCCCAAGCATATTTGGATGTCAGCTTAAGCTGCTTCTTAACTCCATCTACATATAGAGTCAAGGTTTCTTCCGCACCAGCCCCATCTGGACTATCAGGAATAGAATATCGAAGAACGATGGAGTTAGCTGATTCTGCAAGCTTGAACTCTAGATAATCTCCCGTATTCTTCAAGGCCACCGCTTGTCTTCCAGAAGCCTCGGAAGCCATGCTGAGATATTTTCGCGACGAGCCAATCAGCGTTCCGTTTGTTGCCGCATCCTCAGCTTCATAGCTGATATATGGAACCGTTGCTCCACGGTATGTTTTGTTTACGCTGTTTTTTACGGTCAGGCTATCAAGGGTTACTTTACTCCAATCCACGTTGTCACTACTTAGAGAAACCGTGTTGATGCCTGCACGAAGCTGCAATTTTACCTGTACAGTCTTCCAAGAGGCAGACTTGCCAAGACTAACCTTGCCCCCTTCGATTAATCCATTCACCTCTAGTGCCAGATCCGTTGCGGCAGCAGTGGTATTTTTGTATCGAATAACAGCATCGTATTCTCCGGTCTGCTGGGCGTTGACTGCAAACCGTATAATACGCTCCCCTTTGAATGCTTCTCCTCCTGCATAAATTGCATCACTAGGGATAGGTAAGAAACTCCAGAGCTCACTATCCGTTCCATTTGTAGCAGAACCAAGCTGAACAGCCGATGTGCTGTGAGTAAGAAGACCTGTTCCATTCGCATTTAGCAGAAGAGTATAACCTAACTTCTCTTCCAGCTTCCATTGGGATCTTTCTGTATCTCCAGCAGCTAACAAGACCACTTGGCCCGATTCATTGAGCGAAAGATAATGTTGTGTCTGAACATTCATAATCCGTTTGCGTCCGTTTATCTCCTGAACCAGCCACTGGGATTGAGCCGCCATATCGGAAGCATCTGCATATAGGACAGCCCCCTCTTTTTCGGCCAATACTTTACCAGCCATGCCTTTCGGTACAATGGTTATGATGTTGGTATCATTTTGAACTGGAGTTGTTGTATTGTTATTGCGCAGTTCTCCAGATGGAGTAGTAAACTCCTGTGGAGCCGCCTCAAGTGTCCATAGTGCCGTACCCTCACTTTCTAGCAATAGCGCACGTTCAGCATATCCTGTCTTATTGGCAATGTTTATTAATTCATCATCGTATTCTCCAAAGAGACTACGAATGGTGTAATGTGTATAATCGGAAGCCAAGCTTACTTCCCAGGCAGAGGCTCCGTCTACAGCAGGTTCTGTACTACTGCTCTCCAAATATGAATAATCACCATTCAGCGTTAAAAAATGACCTGTTGCCCGGTTGGTAATCGTCTGTTTACCCTCCTGCACAGTTACATTCCAGTGCGAAAATCCATTGTCTGCTGACGGTTGCCCGTACAGAACAACCCCATGCTCATTTTCGTATAAATACTCTCCGCTGCTTGCATTCTTGAATCTTACAGAGTAATCAGGCAGTGGCGGAGCAATCGCTTCAACCGCTTCAGCAGTAAAATGTGCACTGCTTTTTTCCGCTGTATCTGCAGCTTTACTGATTCGGAGAATCGGGTTGCCGTTATCATCAGGCGCACCATAGATATAGTGACCAGCCCATGAGCTCATAATGGTAGTCACACCGGACGCCTTCATATCAACCTTCCACTTAATGCTGGCCCATACATCGTACACTGTTTGCAAAGTCTGAACGCTAACTTTAGGATCAATCTCATCTACAGCCCCACCTATATGCTCAAGGGAGAGATAACGTCCAGTGCCTTTATTTTTTATCTTCACCGATCCATTGCTGCCGGCTATTTCTTGCAACTGCCAGACAAAGGAATCGTCATTCAAATCAAGTGGACCATAAGTAGCCTGGCCTACTGTTACATCCTCGTTGGCAACTGCTAGAGGTGCAAGACTTTCGTTAGAGTGTGCAGAGTCCTGATCAGCATAGACAGCTTCAGTAACCGTCTTGGATTCTGGCAATTCCTCTAGTGCGGCTGGAGAAGTCAGCAAAGGACCATCCTTAAGATATTGATCCTCTCCATTTACAGCATCTAGCTGAAAACGGAACAAGTCTTGTTTTTTCTCGGTGACCGGAACAAATCTCCACTGCGGACTGCCCCAACCGGGATTGATCACTCCGTACTCAGCATATTTAGTGAGGTTTTGAAGTGAAATATACTTCTCGGGGATCTTATTAGGTTCCTTGTCGAGAACACTACTGATTACGTAGGTGTTGTTCCCAACATTTTTGCCTGTCCAGATGTATTCTCGTTCCACATGATTTCTGTCTGGAAGCTCTGTGACTTGAAGGTGGCCATTTGGCATATTCATCGTGTTCATGTAATGGCCTGTTTTCTTGTTTTTGAACAGCTTGCGGCCGTTATATTTCTCCACGAGCCACTGATCGGAGCCGTCCTTTTGCATATTTCCATATTTTAAAAGACCCTCAACACTCTCATACCAATAAAATGACTTCCAGCCATTCTGAATCCGGTAATATGGCACTGTGCCGTCAGTCGGTGTGTTAGGATCTAAAAGCTGCCACTGAGCGCTCAAAGAAGTCGCATCCCCAATCGCACCAGCCTGTTCTCCACCCAATGTAGACAAATAAATGCCTGTGCTTTCGAGATTCTGAAGCGTCTGGTAATCATCATAATCATCGGAATCATTAAAAATCCATTGATCCGACGGCTGACTTCCGCTAATCTGCAAGGCCCTGGCAGTACCTTCACTATAAGAAACATAATGATCGGTTGCCGCATTACGGATACGCTTATTGCCGTCATAATCTTCTATATACCATAGATAGTCAGGGGTGTTAGCGGCATCTGGCGCAATAATTCCATGCTTAAGCTCGCCGTTTGCGGATTCATATAAAAAATCTGTAGCCACTTGTGCATCCGTATAAGTGGCCAGACGTACAGGCTGTAATTCGGAAATAGGCACGATTCTCCACTGCGCGCTTGGATTAGAGGCTGAACCCGGCCAGCTGTTAGATCGCACATTATTGTCATCGCTGAATTGTGGATTTAGCCATAATGGACTCCCCTCTTCAGTTAAACCACTGTTACGAAGGGTAATGAAGCTCGTTCCATCAAGGCCTGGTGCATGCTCTTGGACCCATTCACTTAGCTTCACGTGATCCAAATCGACTTCCTGCGAAAAAACCCCCGCCCAGGTCACTTCATTTTGTTTAATATAATGACCTGTCGCACGGTTGCGAATCATTACTGTTCCGTCATCCGTCCCTGATTCAAGATACCACTGGGCCGCTTCATTGCTGACAGGCTGTTTACCGTAAAGAACATTCCCTTCACTTTCATACATTACCTGACCGGGGCGGAGACGACTCTCTAGCCGTACAGGTGCTGCATTTGGATCTATAAAAGCCCACTGCGGACTCTCAAACGTAACATTAATATCCGAGCTTACTTGCGCATAACCAAGCTGATTCTCCTCGTGGATAACCAACTTCCCCTCTGGCACAGTCGCACTTCGGATGATCATGTATCCATTGCGATTGGAAGTATCGATCAGCCACTGATCCGCAACACTTCCTGAACCTTGGTGTTCTGCCGCCTTAAGTGAATCCTCTTTGCCGTTGTTACCAGCCATTGTAATGTAATGGCCTGTCTTCACATTCTTGATTCGTGACAGCCCGTTCACCGTCTCAACCGTCCAATGCGCTGAAGCATCGGCTGGATTGGTCATGCCATAACGCACGATTCCTGCGGATGTCTCGTATAAAAAGTTGTTTTTCCACTTATTCTTGATGAGTACCGTACCTGATGGAATTTGCTCAGCGCCTGTTCCTCCAACCCCTTCTGCTCCCACGGAACCACTACCGGTTCCCATTACAGGCAAGCTTGAAAAAATCAGCAGCAGCGCGAGCAGACCCGCCATTGCGGACCTGATTCGTTTCATACATGTGCCCCCTCTAATTAATATGGACTTCCTTTTCATATTAGTTTGGGAACGCTTACAAAACGATGTGCGATTTTATCCAGAAAAAGGTGTATTTGTACGGATATCCAATCCCTACAACCTTTATGAAGATTGACAAATCGGTTTAACGCGATGATAGTTAGTTTTAGCTACCCGCAAGGAGTAAACAAACGGAGGTACATATGAATTTCAAAATTGACTCGCCAAAAATAGCAGATCCAGACTCTCTTCTTCCTGAGCAAATATATTCGCTGCAAACCAAAGACGAATTCAGCTGTTGCAGCATCAGCGATACGGTTATTGATAATCAAGAGGCTAATAAGGTCAGCTTTGATCGTGTGATTTTTAAAAATGTAACGATTACGGAGTGCTCCCTAACTGGGATCGAGCTTATGGACGTGATTTTTGATCGCTGTGATCTATCTAATGTGGATTTTACGAATGGCATTATTCATCGAACTGAATTTAGAAACTGCAAGCTCATTGGCACAGACTTTACAAGAGGCAGATTCCAGAATGTTCGGGTAGTAGATTGTATCGGGGATTTTGCTACGTTTCGATTCGCTAATCTGAAGCAGGTTGCTTTTGAGAGCAGTTCATTAATGAGTTCCGACTATTATCAGTCAAATTTCCAAAAAATCAGCTTCAGCGAGTGTAATATGGATCAAGCCACATTGTCAGGATCAAAGCTTAATGGGATTGACCTTAGTGACTGCGAGTTCAGTGGCTTGATCGTGGATATCAAAGATTTAGAAGGATGCATCATTTCGCCTCAGCAAGCTGTTTCTTTTGTCGGATTATTAGGTTTGGTTATAAAATAAACAGCTTCAACTTGCCCGAACATTTACCGCAGCGATAACGCTTAGGGTCTACTTTTCGCTTACGCGGATACTCCATGGCACAGGCACTGCATACAAGCTTATATCGATAGGGCAGCGACTTCCGAGCTTTTGCACCCGGCAGTGTCTGACAGTAGCGGCTTCCGCCGACTTGCGCCAGCAGGCTTTTGAAATCAGCGTCACGATGCATATACCCGCGCTTAGCCAAATGCAAATGATAATGGCAGAGCTCATGCTTTATAATCCGCTCCGTCTCTTCTCTGCCAAACATGGCAAGCTGATGGGGATTAATCTCTATATTATGGCTTTTGGTAAAATATCGGCCGCCCGTTGAGGACAACCGGCTGTTAAAGCTCGCCTTGTGTCTAAACGGCACGCCAAAGCTGTCCCGTGATACCTGCTCAATCCACAGCTGCAGCTCTTCGTTGCTCATAGTTTCCATAGCGTTCTATCACAAGTCCTTTCCACGGGAAATAAGATCTCTACTTGAATTGTAACTTGTGCATAGGCTAAACTGTCAAGAAGGAAGACAAGTACGGAGGGAGAATGAACAATGCCGAAAATGCGGTATGTAATTTTGCAGCAAAATCAAGAATTACAATTCGTTGAAATGCCTGAGGAATATGCGTATCAACTAAGTGCGCTCAATTTACGCCTGAACAAAGAAATCGACAAGCTAACAGCCGATAATGTTCCGGATCTGCCCTTAGCCATCGCCGAGTGTGACTCGCTGGATCTGTTACGTGAGGATTACTCCCTGGAGTCCGGTCTGGATTATATCAATAGATTGGAACAAGCCTTCGCCTCTGTTCAGGAGCAGAAGAACTACCCACTGATCTCCCTGCTTACTGAGATAAGAGCGCTACAGGCTCAATTGGAGCAGTGGTACGAAGAGGAAGCAGAAAGCCTACTGTAATCCGCACCTTTAGGCTTATTTCTCCATATTCTAACTTACGTAAGTTGTTAGAGGAGGGATTCGCTTGCCACAGTGGCTCTGCCATCAGCTAATGAAAGCCTATTACAAAAAAGACCGCCGTCAGATCAAGCTGCTGAATGAGTGCTGGTTCTTTTATCGTAATTCTGCGGAATCGAGTAATGAGATGAAGTTATAGCCTCGGATGATTAAGATCTAGGACATCTTTAAAGCAACGGATATCGTCTTTTAAAAAGACGGTATCCGTTTTTGTTAAGAAAGGGGGGACTTATAATCATGATAAGTAGAACAAGACATATACAGCTTTCTCCGGAAAGTGAGACTGAGGAAGAGGACAATAATAATCTCTATGTCATAGTCACATTCCCTGACCGCTCCCGCTGGGCATCGGATTTCTACACCTTCAAGAACATCGAAGCGATCCGACAAGACTACATCCAAAATAGTGCTTGTCTAAATGGGGCCTACTGGAGTGCACCTAATTATCTAACTGTTGTGGATCATATTGATCGCAAGCGAATTGAAGAAGTCGTCGATTTATATCTTTCGGAAGGTACATTCGAATACGCCTTTGAATACATAGGACAGGTCACGGAGCGGGATCTGGAGATTATCGATTATCCGGAAGACTTCTTCAACCCTTTAGAGAAGCTTGAGCACAGGTACATTATGCGGCAGTTCGCTGCAATTGAGTTTATGCTGGAGAATGCTGCACCAGAAACTATAGCAGTAATAAAAAAGATCATCGCAGAGAAACAATAAAACTCCGCCTTAAGAATCAATTCCTATTAAAACTTAGGAAATACATATTTAACCAAAAAGAACAGGAAACCAAAAAATATAATAATGTAAGCAGCATATTTAATAAAGGTAGATGCGACAACGCTGGAATCCGATTTCCGTTGTACCTCCCTATGCTCCACTTCAACACTTCGATCCTTATAGCCCGGTTCCATCAGCAATCTCTCCTTTCGAATGTTCATCTTTGATAGCCTCCATTAACCCGGGGCTTTCAGGATTGAATCAAAATTCTAGATTGGATCAAAAAAAAGACCGGAATTCTCTTCAGCTTTTCGAGCTGAGAAATTCAGGTCTTCTTTCTACTTACCCTTTAACCGAACCTGCGGCAATTCCCTCAACGATACGGTTACTGAGGAACAGGAATGTAATCAGGATAGGCAAAATACTGATCATAAGCGTTGCCCCGATCGCACCCCAATCCGTCGTATATTGACCAATGAAGTTTTGCACCCCCACGGTCAGCGTCTTGTAAGAATCAGAACTAATAAATGTGTTTACAAAAATAAATTCGTTCCAGTTATAGATCATATTAATAATGGCTGTAGTCGCGATCACCGAGCTTGTCATAGGAAGTATAATTCTAAAAAACATTCTGTTCACGGAACAACCATCAATTACTGCAGCCTCTTCCACTTCGCGTGGCAGTGCGTAATAGAAACCCAGCAAAATCATAATCGTTATCGGCATGTTAAAAGCGACATAAGACAAAATAAGTGACAAAGGGTGATCCGTTAAGCCAATCTTATTGAATATACTAAATAACGGAATAAGCGTGGAGTGAACAGGAATCATCATCGCTACCATAAACAATCCCAGTACGAACGAGCTTCCCTTCCATTTCATCCTGGTAACTGCATACGTAACCAAGCTCCCGAAGATAACCGTTAACACCGTAGCCGCGATGGTAATCCATACGCTGTTGAAGAAATACACGTTGATGTTCCCTACATTCCAGACCTTCGCGTAATTCTCCCAATGAGGATTCATCGGCAACGATAGAGCAGGAAGGTTGAACACTTCCTGATTATTTTTTAATGAGAAAAACAGCAGCCATACAAGCGGAAACAATTGCAGAGCAGCAACGGCAATCAACACGATATATAGCAATGAGTATCCTAATTTACGTGTGATCTCCGCACCTGCGCCGCCTGGCTTTGGCCCGATTTCTAGCCTTCCTGCAGTTCCAGACATCATGAAGCGCCCCTCCTTATGAGTATTGGATCGAATCTTTCGTAGCAGTTAATTTGCGAATGACCCAAGTAATGACGAGACAGATGACGAGCAGGAAGAATCCAATTGCGCTCCCGTAGCCAAAATCATAAGCCCGAAAAGCCTGATGATACATATAAGACGCCATCACTTCACTAGAGCCATTAGGACCTCCATCCGTCATAACAAAGATTAAGTCAAAATACTTCAGAGAACCTACAACGGCCAGAACAATTGTAACTTTAATGACTTCCATTGCGAGTGGAAGCTTAATTTTCCAAGCGATTTGTAGGGCAGAGGCTCCATCAATCTTTGCCGCCTCTTCCAGAGAGGTCGGGATATTCTTGAGTGCTGCGTAATAGATCAGAATATAGAAACCAGCATATTGCCACAGAATGGGAATAAATAAAGCAAACAAAACTAATGTAGGCTCTGCAAGCCATGCAGGAGGATTAGCAAAACCAATGGATACTAATAAGCTGTTCACAATTCCGTTCGTCGGATGATAAATTCTTAGCCAAAGCTGCGCAATCGCAACGGACGATAGCAGCATCGGAATCAGATATATTTTGCGAAACAAGTTAGCTCCCTTGATCCGGGCGGCTAATACCATAGCAATTGCCAAATAAATAATGAGACTTAGGGTAGAAAACAACGCTAACTGCAGAGAATGCCAAGCACTATTCCAGAAGGTTTGGTCTGTTAGCAAAGCTTTATAGTTATCAAATCCGATAAAAGTCAGAGCGCCTATGCCATTCCATTTATTCAGTCCGTAATAACCCGTTAGAACAATCGGAATATATACAATAGCCAGAATGAGAAGCAAGGCGGGAAATACGTATAACGCGATTATTTTTTTGTTAGACATCACTTTATCCAAAGTGTCCGACTCCTTTCCTTCATAAACCGTTTGAGGAAAGGCTTATCCGGCATCACGCTGCCGGATAAGCTAATTGTCCCCTTCACCTAGTTGTCGAAGCTTTAGTTGCCTTTGGAGATGGCTGCGTCATGCTCCTCGGAATACTTCTCTGGCGTCACCGCTTTGCCAAAAAGAGCCTGGATCATATTCAGATGCGTTTCTGCTGCATTGGCACGCATTTGAACATCTGCGAATAATGTGATGCTGCTTGCTTTGTTCATTTCGTTAAACAAATCGATGTATAGCTGTGGTAGGTCCAGTGTGGCGGTGTCCACCTTCGTAGCTGGAATAACGCCTGCTCCAGTTACGGATTGCTCTCCCCATTTGGACACGAAATACTCGACGAATAATTTTGCTTCTTCTTTTACCTCAGAGTTCTCAGCAACAAATAATCCTACACCTGGTCCACCTACCCAGCTGTTAATGTCTCCCTTCCCGCCTTCAACTGTCGGGAATTTGAAGAAACCAACACTATTACGGAATTCCAGTGGAATTTCTTCATTCGTTGTGAAGTTTGGCAGATCCCATGATCCCATCATGTACATTGCTGCCTTGCCATTTACGAACTCTGATTTTGCCTCTTCATTTGATAAACCGTTGAATCCCTTAACAAATGCATTGCTGTCAACAAGTGATTGAACCTCAGAAGCCGCCTTTACTAATCCTTCATCCATAAATGATCCTGAACCACTGATCGCACCTGCAAGTGCCTGTTGGCCTGCGATCCGATCAGCCAGATACATATACCAAAGCGATCCTGTCCAGCGATCCTTATTGCCGAGAGCAATCGGTGCAATGCCCCCTTCAGATAGTGTTTTTACAACTTGCTTAAACTGATCGTAGGTTTGTGGGACCTCAAGATTATATTTTTCAAAAATAGCTTTATTGTAGTAGATAGGTGCAATGTTAAACTCAAGTGGAAGCGCATACGTTTTATCGTTAATAGCATAAGCTTCTGTAGTTCCTGCGACGAACTTGTCTTTTAATTCACCATTCAACAAGTCATCTACAGGAGCGAAGAGATTTCCTTCAACGTAAGGCTGCAAAAAGCCAGCGGCCCAAGTTACCCCAACGTCTGGCAATTCGTTAGAAGCAGACAATACCTTCAACTTATTTTTGTATTGCTCGTTGTCCAGAACCTCTTGCTTGATCACAACATTGGGATGCTCTGTTTGATATTCTTTAATGATTTGATTAACAATTTTATTTTGCCCGGCAGAAACACCTTCTGGCCATAAATGCATGAAGTTAACGGTGACTTTGTCGCTTCCCCCATTTGCACTACCTTTAGATTCACCTGCATTGTTATCTTTTTGACCACAACCAGCTGTGACAAGAACGAGGCACATCGTTAAGAACAATATTGTCCATTTTTTATTGCGCACGCTTACAACCCCTTTTCTATTGTTGTCTAGCGGCCTTGTAACCGCTTAACTAAATTGTAGCTTGGATCCCATGATGTCGTAAGGTCATAAGGATTGGGACTAATACCACTATTATTGGATTCTTTCCTCCGTGGACATGACGTTCTGCCGGTATTGCCCTGGACTAACATTTTCGAGTGCACGGAATACTTTCACAAAATATTTGGCCGTTTGATAGCCTACTTGTTCCGCGATTTCAGCAATGGACAGCCGTGTGCTAACCAGTAGTTCTTTGGCTCGTTGTATTCTCCTTCTCGTTACATATTCACTGTAAGTCAGTCCCGTCTGCTCTTTGAAAAGGACGCTGAAATAGCTGGCATTCATGTGTAATTGCTCCGCTATATCACGCATGGATATCGATTCGTGAAGATGTTCGTCTAAGTATTGGAGTGCCTCCCGCACTTGGGTGCTATACACTTTCTCCTGCTGTACCGTTTCCATAAGCTTGGGATCGATCAGCTTCTCCATTCGTTCGATTCGATAAATATCCTCCTTGCGTTTCAGTGCTAATTCCACTGCTCGGACCAGCTTCGTTTTGTCGAGTGGCTTCAGTAAATATTCAACCACACCAAACTGCAAGGCTTTCTGTGCATAGTCAAATTCAGGATGGCCAGAGATCACAATAACCACTGGAGGATGAGGCATTTCGTTCAGCTTTTCAACTAATTCTAGCCCTCCAATCTCAGGCATGCGCACATCGGTAATAAGTAGATTAACTTCGTTATTTTGCAGCCATGCCAGTGCTTCAACACCGCTTGCTGCGGTTTCGATGCGATATTGACCGGATGACCAGACTTCTAATGTTTTACGAACCCCTTCTCTTGTTCTCGGTTCATCATCCACGATGAGTATAGTTTTCACGTGTTTTTCCCCTCTCCAGGTTCATTCGGTATTTCAAAAGAAATGCTAGTTCCATAACCTTCTTCACTTCGTATTTCAAGCCCGTCCGTATTGTCTACGTAACTGAGTTTCAGTCTCCGCTCTATATTAGCAATACCAATCCCGGTCCCTTTGGAAGACCTCATACTCCCCTTCTCCATGGTCTGATAGATAGACGATATCTTTGCTGCATCCATCCCTGGACCATCGTCAGTTACCGTAACCAATGTATATCCCGGACGACTTGAGGGTCTGACAATTAGCATGACTGTCCCCGGTCCAACCCTTTGCTCTACGCCATGAAGAATCGCATTTTCGACAAGAGGCTGGATTAACAGCTTCGGTAGCGGAACACTTCGGCAAGCTTCATCTGACTCAATCCGCCAGGATAACCTGTCGAGCATACGCATCTCCATAATCTTCAAATATCTTTCGGCATGGTCGAGCTCATCGCCGATAGTCACCCATTCATCATCATCAGTTCGATTGATGACATAACGAAAAAGCCCCGACATATCAACCACAATTTGAGCTAATTCCTCCTCACCTTTTTCATCGAGGGCCCAGTAGAATGCTTCTAATGTGTTAAATAGAAAGTGCGGATTGATTTGAGCCTGAAGTGCCTTTAATTCTGTGCGACTCTGGACAATCTCCTTCTGATAGACGACTTCAATTAGTTCATTCAGAGAGTGAACCATCTGGTTATAAGTATTATTGAGCTCATTGATCTCCATGGTGGTAGAAGTGACTGAAATCGGTTTCAAGGTTCCAAATCGTGAACCGCGCATCACTTTAATCAAATTCAGTATGGGACGTGTAATCATCGTGGATAAAATAAAAGTAAAGATGAGAAACAATAAACTGCCAACAACACCGGATACGATGATCGCTGTACGAAGGACAGATATCCCCTCTGTCGTATAGTCAACTGGAGTGAGGATTACTAGCCTCCAACCTGTTGCCTTGGACTGCTTCTGAATCACAATGTAGTCTTCTCCGCCAACCTCAACCTTTTCTCCTCCATGATCCAGTATCTTATTTGCATTAACATTTACGGAAAAATCGGAAGAAATTTGCCGTCCCGCTTCATCAAATAATCTCATTAATTCACGCGTTTCCGCCTGTGATCTGTCCACCTCATCTGTAAGCTGGAAGTAACTTTTCTCAATTTGAACCATAATATAGCCAGCTTTCGTGAATGAATGATCAATCAGTCTAATATTACGAATCGCGATGACGATATCCGAATTCCGCGGGTCAAGTCCAAACCATACGAGACGTCCTTTGCCCTCGTCCACCCGGTTGATCCATTCTTCGGATACGCGATTGTTCAGACTGGCGTCATCAACAGAAAGTAATTTCTGATAATCACCTGCATACAGCTCAATGGAACGAATCCCTGTCGCATACGCCTCATATTTACGTACTTCCTGCTGGATGGTTTGACGTTCGGCGAAGCTGATCGGCTTTCCTTCGGCCTCTTGAGCGAGTAATCGCTGAATGGAGGCGTTGGTTGCCACTTGCGCCGTCAACGTGTTAATCTGCCGGATCAGTACATCCAATTTGCCCGTTGCCTGAACTGCAGTCTGTTCAATGTGCTTCTCCGCACTATTGCGTAATAGAACCGAAACTTGCCCGTACATAAAAAAACCAACCGTGGCGAGTACGATCACCATGACAAACATAAAACCCAGGAAAATTTGATTACGCAATGTGTTTAACTGTCCAAACCTCGTCAATCTTTACACTCCCTTCCGCCTGATAGTCTTTGATTCCTCATCAAAAAAGATGACCCTTGAATCTTCAGGAATCATCTACAGCTCTAGTTATTTGTTAATTCAGCCTTTGGATTATATGATATCAGTGATTAGTTTCTGAGCCCATATCCATATCGCGTTTTAATTTATCCAAATCAACCAAAAAAAACAATATAGAATATATACTCGTGCCTACCAGAGTTGCACAAAAAAAGCCATACCTCCGCTGACCCGGGTATACCGGAATAGCAGTGTACGGCTTGTATTTTTAAATGTGGAGGTTCTAATTAAAACTACGGTTGGACACCCAAGAACCCTGCAATTTACGCAGCATAATAATTTGTCCAGTATGGTAAGAATCGTGTAGGATAAGGCTCATTACCTCTTCCCCTGGCGCATGACCCGAACCGCCCCAATCATACGCGCCTTCTTCCAACGCTTCAATGATTTCTCTAAGAGCAGCATGCACGTCCTTCAGGTCTGCAACGGCTTTCGCCCATGCTTCTTCTCCTTCAGCTGTTACAGTAAAGGTATCATCGTTGCTTTCAGCATCGGGTTGTTTGGGCAACCCTTTTAGCTTTCGGAGCAAACGCACCTTATAATAAGTTAGATGGTTAACCGTTTCCCAGATAGAATTGGCCGCCCCACCCTCTGGCTTCCAGAGAGCCTGTTTGCTATCCACACCTTCCAGCGCATCGCTAAGCGGCGGAGCCCAATCCTCGATATCCATGCAATAATCCCAATTTTGGAGCAAGACCTCACTGATTTTATTTTGCATGTTCAACCTCCTAAAATTTGTGTAAACATAAACTTCATGGTGTAGCTTCAAAAAGAACTACTTCAAAGCCAACTAGTATGTAACGACTTAAACCATAATATAGTGGTTACAAAAGAAATGTAGCATATTTCCAGATTGCATTCAAGTAACTAGCTAAACTTATTTTTAACTGTTACAATGATTTGTAATGAGCGTTGAATCGGAAAGGATGAACAGACCGTGTTGTGGGAGAATTTCATTAACAGCTACTGGCGGGATTGGCGAACAGGAGATAAGAATAAAGATCGGGACAGGCTCGATGAAGAAGAATGGGTTTTTAAATGGCTGAAGGAGTATTCTCTTTTAGAAACACAGATGCCGAACACGATAGAAATGGCGCAGCTTAAAGAGCTTCGCTCTCTACTATGGAACTGGGTACAGGCTATTGTGCAAGGAAATGCGGTGTATGGAGTAATGCTGGAACAGCTCAATGTCTATATGGACAAGGGTCCTGTTACACGGCGAATTGTATGGAAAAGCGACGAGCAAGCTGAAATAAAGCTGTTGCCACTCCATAGCGGTTGGGAGCAGGTGATGGCGGAGATTGCGGCGTCTTTTGCCGAGGCATTGCTTGAAAAAGAACCCAACAGATTCCGCATCTGCGAGAATTCCGATTGCCTCTGGGTCTATTACGATGATACACGCAACCGCTCCAAGCGGTACTGCGATGACAAAGCCTGTGGCAATCTTATGAAGGTGCGGCGTTTTCGGGCGCGGAAGAAGGCTGAGTTTGAGGGGGAATAGGCGGTTGCAGCAACGATACTCCGGTTTGCGGTGGCTTGCTACAGCAGATTATGGGCAAGTGGAATAAGGCCAGCATAGCTTTATGAACTCGTAAAATAACTGCATTTCATACACTTATTCCATATCCCAATGGGATCATCAAGACTTTAATTGTATTCGGTACACTTAAAAACTAGAAAATGTGCCCATAGAGTAATAAATCACAAAAATAGGTGTACGAAATACAGTTATATCCTTTGGCGGGTTATTTGCAGGATTATAGTTGTACAAAATACAGTTAAAAGCTTCTGCACGTCGCTTCCCTTAGCTCTTAATCCCCAACAACCCCAATATCCCTCCATCCGATCATGATCTCTTCGACGACCTCATTCCCAATCTTCACTTCTTTTGTCGCAACAGATTGCCCACCCACTTTGTGATAGAAATGAATCGCGGGATTTCCTGTTACCACCCAAGTCATGAACGAGCTATAATTTTCCTCCAATAAATTCTGTGCTACGCTTCTTATGAGTTGCCTTCCAAGACCCTTTCCTTGCTGTTCCTTAAGCAAATAGAGTGCATATAGCTCCGCATCATAGAGATCTGAGAGATCTGACCCTCTTCGCGCTCCACCATTTGCAAAACCAATAATCGTCCCAGCCCCATCTTCAGCCACATACATAACCTCGTCTTTATTGGGGTTTTCAAAATTCCGAATCCAGAGCTTCCTTCTTGCTTCCATGGTGATTTTATCGAGAAACTCGTCCGAAATTAGCCCTTTGTACGTGGTTTTCCAACTCGCAGCGTGGACAAAAGCGATCCCGTCTATATCACTGGCTGTTGCTTCTCTAATCCTCAATTTATTTCCCCCTCAGATTTCCGATAAAAGCTTCAGCTAGTCCAAGATTGACAAGTACTTGCTTATGAATAGTAACTATTTAAGGATTCTCTAAAGACATTAATGGGCTTTTTATAATCAATAGGTTTATATATAATAGTGTTCAACCACTTATTCCTCTCAAGCAAGCTGCTGAAATCACTTTGAGCTACCGAATTGTATAGTGTTATTTCATTCATTGTTCCAAGTACACTTTTATTATTTGTACGGGATATAGTGATTTCTCCGGCCTCTAATAAATACTGATTTATGAGCTGCTTCTTAAAACCCTCCTGCAATAAATACTCCTTAAGTTCTATTCTGAACTTTTCAACCAATTTATCAGCTTGACCACTTCTTATTCCATCCAATACTATACATAACTGGCTTGCATCATGTACAAATAAAATATGTTTTTTTCTGAGCTGCATAATATTCACATGCCAACTGAAAAATGAGGAGATGTCTTCTACTTCTACTGGAGCTACTTTCATATCTTTTAATAATTTCTGAGTATATCTTAGTACTAACATCCCGGCACTCTCCCTAGTTTTTTATTTCCCGTCAGCGCCATTCTACCTCAATTTACCCTTGCAGTGCCTTTCGCACGCTTAATATATATTTCGCCTGATCAAGTGGGTTCACGCCCCGGCGGGTGCGCTCAGCAGATACGTCTGGTGGGCATTCTTCATAGCCGGCAAAAAAAGAAGTAAACGTGCTGCGCCCCTTCGTGTAGGAGCTTAAGCTTACGGGATAATCAAGCGACGTTGCCAGCGGCAGACGTCCTTCGATGATCATCCGTTCGCCTTGCAGCATGGGAGGCTCGAACGTGCCACGCATCTGCACGAGGTCGTTCATCACCCGTCCACCATTCTCCTCAGGGACCACGATTCGAACCTGCAGAATCGGCTCCAAAAGCTTAGTGCCTACCCGAGCGAGTCCGTCCATAATTCCCATTGGAGTCGCCACAGCAAAATCCAGCGGATGGGTATGCCATACATGATGCTGTCCCTCGATCAAGGTCACTTTAAGGTCGGTAACCTCCCAGCCGTACAAGCCCTGTTGTAGAGCTTCCGGTACACGGCGTGCGGTTTCGCTCTGGTATTGCGGCAGCAGATCGGAACTCCGCACTATCGAATCATAGACTAAACCACTGCCCGGAGGTCCAGGCTCAATCTGAAAGCGTAGAATCGCCCAGCACGGTTTCGGCATCGTGTAAGCGATAAAACCTTCCCCGGCACGGGCTGGCGTTTCTTTATATATGACAGAAGGCTGACCGAAAGTAACCTTCAGCGCATATCGCTCCTCCAGAACACTGTTCAGAATCTCCAGCTGAATCGGTCCCATTACTTTGATATGCAGCTCCCGCTCATCCTGCAGCCACTGTGCATCCAAAAGCGGATCTTCATCCGCCAGCTCCTGCAGCGCTCCGATAACCTTATGGTCATCCATATCTGGTTCCCAGAATACACGCACCGTTAGCAGCGGTACAGCCAGCTTCGCCTCCTCCGGAATGGCCCCCGGATGGCCGAGCACATCTCCGATGCGCACCCCGGAAAGACCATAGATAACAGCAATATCTCCCGCTTCAAGCGCTCCGACATCCTCGGTCCGACCACCTTCGACCTTGCGGATCTGAGTCACTTTTCCCTGAATATCCTGCGTATAATTCAACAGCGTATCGCGGTTACGAATTGTCCCTTCATAAAGGCGGACAAACGCCATCCGTCCCATACTTTTATCACGCTGAATATTGTATACGATGCCTGACACCAGACCCTCCACATTCCCACCAGCGCGCGGAAAATACTCAACCATCGCATCCAGCAAGGCAGTAATCCCAAGCCCCTTGGCGGCGACGCCATATACCATTGGAAAAAGGCGACCTGATGAGGCGGCTGTTTTCATATATTTTTTCCATTTAGACAAATCAATAGGACTACCTGACATATACTTCTCCAACAGCTCTTCGTCCCGTTCAGCTAAAGCCTCTAATAATTCTGTTCGCGCGTTAGCATCAGCTTCGTTCTCCCATAAATCTCTTGCTCCTATGTACTCCTTCTCTTTGCCGATGGGTTGCTGAACTGGAATGATATCACTAGACAAATAATTCCGCGCCTCTGCCAGCACAGCTTCAGCGTCAGCGCCTACACGATCCATTTTGTTCACAAAAATAAGTGTGGGGATTCCCAGCTTGCGCAGCGCGTTCCAGATCATCTCGCTTTGGGCCTGCACACCCTCCACGGCTGAAAGAACAAGCACCGCACAATCCATCACCCGCAAAGACCGCTCAACTTCGGACAGAAAATCGACGTGCCCCGGGGTATCGACCAGATTAATCTGCACACCTTTCCAAGCAAAAGAAGCCAATGCCGCCCGTACGGAGATCCCCCGCTGCCGCTCCACATCCATAGAATCTGTCAATGCCGTCCCTGTGTCTACGCTGCCAAGCGCTCGAATGCGACCGCTTTCATACAAAATATGCTCCGTTGTTGTCGTCTTCCCGGCGTCCACATGGGCAAATATCCCCACATTAATCCGTTCTGCTCCCTGCTGCTGAATCATCTATAGTTCCCCTATCATGAGCTAGATTTATCTAAATTTATCTGAATTTATATTTTTTACACTCTTATGTTCCATAGTAATATATCCATCCACGTTGTTCCACCCTCCAGTTCAAATGGTTAGATTCAGCTATGCCGGGTATGTAATTACTAATTAAGAAATCTAATGCCGAGGAGGAAATTCATCATGACAGATAAACGTTTGCAGGATAAAGTTGCAGTGATTACAGGTGCTGGTTCCGGTATTGGAAAAGCTACAGCGATTCGGTTTGCCCAACACGGAGCTAAGGTATATATGCTTGACCGCACTCCCGAGGATTCCTACGAAACTAAACGTGAGATTGAATCTATTGGCGGTACAGCAACAGTAATTGAATGCGATGTCTCCAATCCAGGTCTGGTCGAAGAAAGTATTCGTAAGGTTGGGGAGGCGGCCGGGAAAATTGATATTGTTTTTGCCAATGCTGGCATTAATGGTACATGGTCTCCCATCGAAACACTAGAAATAGAAGATTGGGACCAGACACTGGATACCAACCTACGCAGCACCTTTGCCACAGTAAAATATGCCATCCCCCTTATGAAAGAAAATGGCGGCAGCATCATTATCACCAGCTCCATTAACGGCAACCGAGTATTCTCGAACATTGGCGCCTCCGCTTACTCATCTTCCAAGGCTGGACAAGTTGCTTTTATGAAAATGGCGGCACTAGAGCTGGCGCAATACGGCATCCGAGTAAATGCCATCTGTCCTGGATCAATCGATACACAAATTGGAGATAATACGTATAAAAGCGATGAACTTCAAGAAGTGAAGATTCCTGTGGAATTTCCGGAAGGTAATCATCCGCTGGAAAATGCACCGGGTAAGCCTGAGCAGGTTGCCAATCTGGTATTATTTCTGGCATCGGATGAATCCTTTCATGTGACGGGAACTGAACTTTATGTAGATGGTGCCGAATCGCTCCTGCGTGGATAATATTTTACTTGAATCGTTATAATATTTTAAATTCTATGCAACATTTTGGTCTAATCTACCATCTAAGAGTATGGAGGTGACGCAAATGAAAAAACCATTATTCATAAATAACGCTAAAAAAATGACTATAGCCTGCGGCATTTTGGCAGCGAGTGTGTCTTTTGGGGCATCCGCTTTTGCTTTTTCAGATTTGAAAGGTGATCCTGCGGAAGCAAAAATCAACTCTTTGCATAAAGAGGGGATTATAAACGGAGTAGACAAAGATAAGTTTGCCCCTAAATCTAAGGTAAGCTTTGCGCAAGGGATACAATTCATCGTTGGGGGTCTGAATCTGACTCCGCAACCAGCGGCAGGTAGTAATTCTTCCAAAGCCAGTGATTATTTTGATAAAGTGAACGACAAATCCTGGTATGCTTCAGCTTTCCTGACTGCCAAGCATAATGGTCTTTCACTCGACCGGACAGTGGATCCTAACGGAACTATCACCCGTGCTCAGTTCGCGCACTTATTGACGCAAGCGCTGCAAAGTAAAGGTAACTTCCCTGTTACGCTGATGTATGTAGACATTAAGGATGGCGATAAACTCTCTACGGAGGTTATAAATAGTCTCCAGATCCTGCTGAATACACATATTGCCACACTCGATAAGAACGGTAATTTCCGGCCAAATGATGCTATTACCCGCTCTGAAGCAGCCGCTCTGATCTATGATGCAGCCGCTTTTGCTAAACGTGTAATTGTATCTAATGGCAGTCCCACTACTCCAACCTACGAAACTGAGGTTACGTTGACCAAAGCGGGTGAAGGCGTAAATAAAGCCACCCTTACCGTTAATAATCTACCTAACCCCGGGTATGGGCTGGTGATTGAGCGAATCGAATTTGGTAAAGATAATACGGCTGTGATTTACTTTAACGTGACTGCTCCTGAACCAGGGAAAATGTACGCGCAGGTGATCACAAAAGCATCTGTTGCCACTTATCTGCCAGATGGATACAAAGCTGTCGCTCAACCTGTAACTGGCTCCGCTTCTTATTCTTCTTCTAGCGCGGCACAATAATATAAATTGAGCTTGAGGGTTCTAGAGTTAAGGGTCAGTCGTAGCTGCGGTGAACATTTGGACTTCCAGCTGCCGTTTACGACGGCTGAGATACGAGAAGCTTATGCTTACGAAGATGGCTTTCCTGTGGAAAGCTTAGGGCGGTTGCTGTCTCTCTTCCAGTTCCAAAGTTCCCTTCGCCTCTCTTCCTTTCCTTAGCTTTCTAAGTTCATTTTTATAAGTAAATAAGGGATGCCTCAAAAGCCATCATAATGGTTGCTGAAGCATCCCTTGTTTGTTGTTCCTTGTTTGTTGTTCCTTCTCCCTTTATCCCAATTCCAAACTCCGAATGATAAGGTAACGGATGCAGCGGCTATCGGACTCCATAGTTGCTATTGTCTAAAAAATATCCAATATGGTCCTATTTCTAACGAATAGCTGCACTGGAGTCCGTAACTGTGCTCCAATCGCAATAAATTTGCAAATAACGTCGCTGGGTCCGCAAGCTAACTCAGGCTTAGAAATGCTGATTACTTGGCGATGATGATTATCAAACTACGAGCGAATAGATCATCTTTGTGTGCATGAGGCTACTTGACGGGGATGAACATCAAACTTCGAGCGACTAGATCATATTTGTGTACATGAGGCTACTTGACGGGGATGAACATCAAACTTCGAGAGGTTAGATCATATTTGTGTACATGAGGCTACTTGACGGGATGAACATCAAACTTCGAGAGGTTAGATCATATTTGTGTACATGAGGCTACTTGACGGGGATGAACATCAAACTTCGAGAGGTTAGATCATATTTGCAGAGACGCAGCTGCTATCGGACCCAGATGACCTTATTCGCCGCATAATCGCACATTTGGACTACTAAAGGACTCCATCGTCGCTATCGGCACAAAAAGCACCTTAAATGTGCCTTTTTGTAATGAATAGCTGCACTGGAGTCCGAAACTGTGCTCCAATCGCTAAAAACACGCGAATAGCGTCATCTAGGTCCGTAAGGTTCAGCATATATCAACGGATGTGAATAATTCGTTGAATCAAGTAAACAACGTCCATAATAGCGTCAACTGAGCCCGTAAGCTAAGGGCGTCCATAATAGCGCCGTCTGAGTCCGTAAGCTAAGGCGTCCATTGATCATGAATAATGCCGACTAATGCATGGTCTTCTCCGATCTTTTCGAAGACTAGGCGCAGGCTGCGCCAATCCATTCCCTCGACAGAAGGATCGATGCCAGCAATATGATATTCAACGAAATCATATTGCTCCTTAGGATACACTTCGTTTAAGTTATTGATCGTCGTCCCTTGCCCAAGCCCCTTGTTCACAGTAATTTCGGCCTTCTGAATGAAATCCGCATCGTAGACAAACCGCTTGTAGTAATCTGCGAATGTCAGCTCAATTAAATCACCGGAGCCAGCAAATGTTCGCCAGACTCTTTTGGTGGAATCTTTCATTAACCCTTCTACTTCCTCCCGGGTGAATACAAGGTCATTTTTTGTATCCACGTATGCATATGGAGAGAAACGTAGCCCTTTCTCCTGATGTACCCATGCCGCTAATTGCTGCATATCCTTATTCCTAATGGAGTTCATTACCGTAGACGCCGCTTCCTCAACTAATGGCGGCAATCCCTCTAGATCCTGCGGCTGCCCCGTACTTGATGTCACAGTCTCCTGTGGTGATTCCGTAGTAGCCGCTGACGCAGTTGATGTCTGCACTGGTGTCTGCTCTTGTGACTGCTCTGGCGTCTGCACTGGTGTCTGCTCTGGCGTCTGCACTGGTGTCTGCACTGGTGTCTGCTCTGGCGTCTGCTTTGGCTCCGTCCCTGCTTCTGGCGTTCCGCTACATGCTGTAAGCCATAACATTGCTGCTATCAGCGCCAGCCTACCGATGTTTTTTGCGAAGTACATAAGATCCCTCCTTAGCTTCGATCCTTCACTTCTTTAGACTGATTTGAACAAATGAAGGTTGCAAGCTTATACTAAAACTATCAATTATACAACTCTTATGAGAGGGCTGGGTTACTATTCATTTAACAGAAAAACTTAAAAGCCTTCCCCTAACTCCCGGCGTTTATCTCATGAAGGATAATCTCGGTCATATTATATATGTCGGCAAGGCAAAACAGTTAAAACGGAGAGTCCAATCCTATTTTCAAAACTCAAAATCTCATTCCCCAAAGGTTAAGCAGCTTGTAAGAAATATTAAAGATCTGGAAATCATCCTTACGGATACCGAATTTGAAGCCTTTATGCTGGAATGCAAATTAATTAAAGAGATCAAACCCATGTACAATAAAAAAATGAAAAACCCGCAGGCTTATACCTATATCGTAATAGGAGCGGATGAAAAAATACGTTCGTTAGAGATTACCTATGATCCTGCGGTCAAAGAAGGCACTCAGGTTTTGGGTCCCTATACAAGCAGAAGCACGGTGGAACGGGCAGTGCAAGGCATTAAAGAAAGCTCAAAAATCCTTTGCAGCAACCCTGGCTTTAAAAATTCACTATGCCTAAACCATTCGCTTGGATTATGCATAGGGATGTGTGCAGGCGGAGATGCCGCTGTTCAATATAATAAAATTATTGATCGGATCATTGGCTTACTAAACGGCTCAGATTCCAGCATCCTCGAGGAAATGGAGCAACGGATGGCAGTGGCCGCGGAGCACTATGACTTCGAAACCGCCGCCAAATACAGGGATTATATTGGAGCTGTCAGCTTCCTGATTCACAAAGAAAAGGTTATCGAATTTGCTCAAGAGAATCAGAATATCGCAGTTCTTGAGGCCATGAATGAACAGACGCTTAAACTCATTCTGCTCAAGGGCAACCGTATCCTGTCCCATACCAAGCTACAATATGATCAACCGGATATCACCCACCTGCAAGCGGCAATAAAATCAGCGATTATGAACACCTTTCAGAGTGAACCCAATCAGACCCCGGCAGCGATTGGACGCCATGAAATTGACGAAGCACAAATAATATACAGCTATTTAAAAAGCAGTTCCTGCAGCTACATCATCATTCAAGAGGATTGGCTTGCAGCTGAGCAACGTTCCAATATGGAGACTTCGGTAAATGAGCTGTTGCAGATTTTTTTAAATGCGCTTCCCTCTCATTCCTATAATTAAAAGGTACGGGTTGTAACTGCGGTGAATGTTTGGACTTCCGACGATTATAGTAAACGGCGGCCTGCCTTTGCAGGCTGCATTTTTCGGTTTCGCTTCAACAATTTTTTATAGCGTTTCTGAGTGTATAACACCTCGCCCGCCTCCATTACCGTTTCCTTTGCCTCATTAACAACCAGCTTAGTTTCCTCCACACTTTCCTTCATACGATTGATCCCCGATTTGAATCCCTCAGATCTGTCCTTCGCCTGCTCCAACGTGATCTGAATGTTTCCCTTCATCTCATCTATAGGTTTTTTCAATCCCTCTACTGATTGCTTAACTCCGTCAAGGGATTGCTTCAGGCCATTCATACTATTTTTTAATTCTTTCAATGGATTTCCCATGTCTGTCTCCTCCTAGAAATAAGCCATTAGTTCAACTGTTACTCTAAACTTACCCAAAGAGTGCACATCCTTCACTCCTTTAATGACAAAAAGGGTTCCAGCTGAAAATAATCAACAAGAAGCCAGTCCCCAATAATAGAGACTGGCTTCTTGTTGTCATTCTTAGAGGATCACAGCGATCTGTCTACTTTACACTTCCCGCCTCAACACGCGGCGGACGCATCGTCAAGCTGACCCGGCCCTTCTTCAGGTCAACACCCATCACCCAGACGGTGACATTGTCTCCTACGGAGACGACGTCCATCGGGTGCTTCACAAAGCTGCCGCTGAGCTGGGAAATATGCACCAGCCCATCGTTTTTGATGCCGATATCGACAAACGCGCCGAAATCGATAACGTTGCGGACCGTTCCCTGCATTTCCATGCCAGGAACCAGGTCCTCGATCTTCAGCACATCGGTACGGAAGATCGGCAACGGCAGCTCCTCGCGCGGATCGCGGCCCGGACGCTGCAAGCTCTCCAGGATGTCACGCAGCGTAGGTACGCCGACATCCAGCTTCACAGCCAGCTCCTCGGCATTTTGCACCTCAAGCTGTGAGGCTACTTCTTTGCTGCCAAGCTTATTCACATCGAGGCTTAGCTCACGGAACAAACGATCCACCACCGGATAGGACTCGGGGTGAATAGGCGTGCGGTCCAAGGTGTTGTCTCCACCCGGAATCCGCAGGAAGCCGATACATTGCTCATAGGACTTGGCACCTAGACGAGGTACCTTTTGCAGCTGCTTCCGAGTCGTGAACTTGCCGTTCTCTTCCCGGAATTTAACGATATTCTTAGCAATTGTTCCATTAACCCCTGCTACATAAGAAAGCAAGGCAGGAGATGCTGTATTCACATCAACACCAACATGGTTTACCGCCGATTCCACGACAGCTTTCAGACTCTCCTCCAGATGCTTTTGAGAGACGTCATGCTGATACTGTCCCACACCAATAGCTTTCGGATCGATTTTCACCAGCTCCGCCAGCGGGTCTTGCACACGGCGGGCAATTGAAGCCGCGCTGCGCTCCGCTACATCCAGATCCGGGAATTCCTCCTGCGCCAGCTTGGAAGCCGAATAGACACTCGCTCCCGCTTCATTAACGATCAGGTACGCCAGCTCTGGATTGCCAATCTCGGCAATCACTTCTGCAGTAAACTGCTCCGTTTCACGCGAGCCTGTACCATTGCCGATTACGATGAGCTGAATGCCGTACTTAGCAATCAACTCTTTGAACTTAGTAGCAGCTTCGAGCTTTTTGTTGTTCGGCGGCGTCGGATAGGTCACGGCTACTTCTAGCAGCTTACCAGTATCGTCTACAACAGCCAGCTTACAGCCAGTGCGGTATGCAGGGTCAACACCCAGTACACAACGCCCCTTGACTGGCGGTTGCAGCAGCAGGCTACGTAGATTGCCAGAGAAGATCGAAATCGCTTGGTTCTCCCCTCGTTCGGTCATCTCTCCCCGAACTTCGCGTTCTACAGAAGGAGCAATCAAACGTTTGTAGGCATCCTCAGTCACTGCTTCCAGCAGTTCCTTCGCCGGGGATGGCCCTTTAATGATTTTCCGTGCAATATAGGCATGAATTTTATCAGTGACGACCTCAATGCCTACCTTCAATATATTTTCACGCTCACCACGGTTAATTGCTAGGATGCGGTGAGGTGGCATTTTGTGTACAGGTTCACGGTAACTATAATAATTTTCGTATACGGATTCTTGTTCTGCATCCTTTGCTTCAGACACAAGAATACCTTGACTTGCTGTATACTGGCGAACCCAAGAGCGGATCGCAGGATCATCTGCTATGTTCTCGGCAATGATGTCCAGTGCGCCTTGCAGTGCTTGGTCTGCGCTCTCTACTCCCTTTTCCACATCAATATATTTCGATGCTTCAGTCTGCGGGTCCCCTTGTCTTTGCTGCTCCAAGATCCAGTTAGCAAGCGGCTCTAGTCCTTTTTCCTTCGCAACACTAGCCCGTGTCTTACGCTTTTGCTTGAAGGGACGATACAAGTCCTCTACTTCCTGAAGCTTGACCGCATTGATAATTTGCTCATGAAGCTCCTTGGTCAGCTTGCCCTGCTCTTCAATATTGCGTATAACATCTTTTTTACGTTCCCCTAGATTGCGAAGATAACCAAGCCGTTCTTCAATATCACGAAGCGCATTCTCGTCCAGCTCACCCGTCATTTCCTTCCGATATCTGGCGATGAACGGAATAGTATTTCCCTCATCCAGCAGTCCTACCGTAGTGCGTACCTGTTTCAGACTAATGTTCAATTCCTTGGCAATCGCTACGGTTATCAATTCCTGCTCCCGCTGTGCGTTTGCCTCATCCGTAATGACTTCCGTATTGCTGTTATCTACCGCCATTAGTATCCCTCTTCCCGTACACAATCTGCTTATACATATCTTGATCTCATAATTAAAATAGTATCACAGATTCGGCTCTGCACCAAAGACCAGCCCGAATAGCGCGCGTTGTACTGAACCGCTGTGCCCATATATCGAGGCATGGTAGACGGGTCAGAGCCCGGATTTAGCGATTACGCCCGCTGTCCCATTCCGCGTTTGCCGGAACTCAGTGACAATACAAAACACAAAGCCAGAACGAGCGCGGCTGCCCCATATGGGAAGTTAATACTAAGATCAAACAAATACCCTGCGACGATAGGCCCAGCAATATTTCCGAGACTTGTATAAGCTGAGTTCATTCCCGCTACGAAACCTTGCTGCGATTCTCCGGCCATTTTGGAAAGCTGTGTACCTACTGCTGGACGCAGAATATCCATTGCAAAGAACACAATAAAGGTAACCGTAATAATGGCCCAAAAGCCGCTTACAAACAAGGTCAGAAGAATAAACAATGATGAGACTATAAGACAAGTGGAGATCACCTTGTTCTCCCCGAATTTATTCAAGATCCAGCCAAACGCGGACACCTGCACCACCGCACCTGCAATAGAACCAAAGGTAATTACAAAAGCGATATCCTTAGGCGTAAAGCCAAATTTATGATCCACGAACAATCCGAACACCGTTTCATAATTAGCCAGCCCAAAAGCCATGACAAATACAATAATTAAGCCGAAAAAGTACGGCTCGCGATAAGAACGCATTAGCTGCGTCAAGAAGCTTTCCTGATTGTTTTTTGATAACTTCGCTTCCTTACGTTTCTCTTCAGACAGAGACTCAGGCAAGATTAAAACTGTAATTAGAGCTGCAACTCCAGCTGCACCAGCCGCGCAGAAAAAAGGTACCCTCATTCCAAGCTCAGCCAGATAACCGCCAATCCCAGGACCAATAATAAAGCCGGTGGTAATGGCTGCATTAATTAGCCCCATTCCTTTAGCTCTCTCTTCAAAAGAAGTCGTGTCCGCTACATAAGCCATAACTGCCGGCATAATTAGAGCAGCTCCTGCACCACCAAGCAATCTCGAAACGAACAAGAGCCAGGGTACATTGGCCAGACCAAAAATCAGCTCCGATATCGCAAACACGATCAAACCTGCGACAATCACCTTTTTTCTACCGATTCTGTCGGATAATCTGCCGGCAAATGGCGATATTAATAGTTGGGCAAGCGAGAAGGAGGCGACCAAGAGCCCGACAGTACTTCCGCTGATCCCAAGCTCATTCATGTAGGTTGGCATTATTGGGACTACTAGCCCAATTCCAGTGAAAGCCAGAAAAATATTAAGCATAACAAGCAGCATAGCGCCTCTGTTTCTAAGTAACAATGACATTGTATTAACCCTCCGTGTGTTTAAAGCCAAAACTTCGAATATTATGCATGTTAAGACCGACCATCCGGTCTAAATAATAGTAAAAAAATAACCCTTCCTATCCCGGTGCCTTTGAGAAGCTTCAGCCTTCATGATCCTGAATGTAAAGCTTCTTTTCATGCCCCTCGTTATCTTACCCCGTACGGATCCCTTGTAATAATAAATTTACTGCTTCCCGGTAATATTTTTTTATATCCTCCTGGGTCTTCTCATGAATCGAGAATTCAGAAACTCTTCCAATCCCTTCAAGCATGCCACTCACGATGATTACATAGTTCTCTAAGTCGCCCTTTACCAAATATCCCGTTTCAATACCTTCCTTCAAAAGATCACGACAAGCATGTGAGGCTGCTTCATAAAGAAGTGAAAGCCGCTTGCTAATCTCTTCCGGGTGGCATCTGCTTCTGGAGAATTCCTCGAGCGCATGAATCAATGGATTCTGAAAATCATTTGCGTAGTGTTCGGCTAACGCATAAAATCGTTCTTCGATCCCTACAATTTCCTGTTTCTTATCATCCCACGCTTGCAGCCATTCTAACGTATCCACTTCCACTACAAATAGAAAAAGCTCATCCTTGCTCGGAAAATGGTGATACAGACTGCCTTTACTGACATTCGAGGCTACACAAACTTCATTCATAGTTACGGCAGCATAACCCTTCTGTACAAACAGCTGCGTGGCCTTGCGCACAATTCTTTTTTTAGTTTCTTCTCCGTCTGAGCGTCCTTTGATTCTAAGCACCTCCTAAACCGACCGTACGGTCTAATAATATCAGATCATTTTCAAAAAGTGAAGACCTAACGATTCTTTATTTACTATACGCAAAAACGCACATTAAAAGACGCCCGGATTCGTACCCGAGCGCCAATCTCATGAGTTATCTATAACCTAGGGTGATTAAAAATCAATCAGACCAAGGCTGATTTGCAGCGATTCATCCACCTTTTTCATCGTTTCATCATCAAGGTGGGTGATCTTGTCAGTTAAGCGTTGTTTGTCAATCGTCCTAACCTGTTCCAGCAAAATAACAGAATCTCTGTCAAAGCCATGAGCAGCTGCGTCAATTTCCACATGTGTAGGTAACTTAGCCTTCTGGATTTGGGCTGTGATTGCAGCCACAATTACCGTCGGGCTAAAGCGATTGCCAATATCGTTCTGGATGACCAGAACTGGCCTTACTCCGCCTTGTTCAGAACCTACAACCGGCGAAAGATCAGCAAAAAAAACATCGCCACGTTTAACGATCAATGTCTACACCCCGCTTACTAAGCGGCCAAGAGTGCTGTCTGCATCTTCCTCCGCGAGGAAAGCCTCGCATGCCATGGTCAAGTTGATCTTAGCCATTTCCATGTAGCCGCGCTGCATGGACTCCCGGATGGAACGTTTCCTCCGTTCGCTCAAGTACAGCTTCATGGCCTGCCTAATCAATTCACTCCGGTTGGAATTCTCCAATTGAACAATTCCGTCCACTTCCTGCAAGAGATGATCGGGCAAGCTGATCATGATTCTTTTGGTGTTCTGCAAATTAGCCACCTTCTCTTCCACCCCCACAAACCTTCTGCCCTTGTGTTCCAGTGTTACAATATACAAGGAATTTTATACAAGGAATATATGCCGCCAGTATATCAAGTATGCTGCATCCCATTATAAACTAGAAATGGTGGTTCGTATAGGCTTTTAGTCACATCTCCTAATACGATACAATTCCTTCTATTTTCTCCCTTGTATAACATCACTGTCAAGAACTTTCAGTTTGTGAGCAGAGCATTTACTAATTTAGGAAGTGTGCCTTCACTTATATAAACGCGGGGCACCCGATGAGCCAACATGCAGATAACCTCGTAGTGAATTGTTCCAAGCTGGAGAGCCAACTCGTCTGCCGTGATCATCACGTCAGCTTGACGGCCGATGAGAACAACTTCTTCGCCTGCTTTAATTTGTTCCGCTTCTACAGCGAAAGATTTGAGTGATACCATACACTGATCCATGCAGATTGTTCCGACGACAGGAACGCGGCGTCCACGTATTAGCACCTCCGCTTTGCCAGTTAGCATGCGGGAATATCCATCTGCGTACCCCACAGGTAGCGTTGCAATAATCTCCTCGCTCTCTGTGATGTACCTAGTGCCGTAACTGACGCCCCAATCGGCAGGCAGGCTTTTGACATATACAACCTGCGTCTTCAGCGTCAATACCGGACGTAGTTCTACCAGTTGACGGTTCACCTCTGTGGAGGGATAAAATCCGTACAAGCTGATGCCTACACGCACCATGTTGCTGGATAAATAAGGTGAATCAATGGCCGTAGCGCTATTGCCCGTATGTATGATCGGGATCTGAATGTTCTGCTCCCGCAGCGTTTCCGCCACGCTCATGAACCGTCGATGCTGTTCCAGTGTATAGCTTTTGTCTTGTTCGTCTGCCTTGGCAAAATGGGTAAACATACCCTCCAGCTCCGCCTGCGCAACAGACTGCACTTCAGAGATAAATGCAGGTGCGTCAGCTGGTAAAAGACCCAGTCGTCCCATCCCGCTATCAATCTTGATATGCACCTTCAGCCGATGTTCCGGATCTATAGGAAGCTGTCTTATAGCCTCCAGTACCTCCGGTGTGAACAGTGTTACAGTTACATGGTTCTCCCAGGCAACGGCTATTCCTTCTGGGGAAGTGTAGCCAAGCACCAGTATAGGAATCAGTATTCCCGCCTGACGCAGCTCCAATGCTTCATCCAAAAAAGCCACACTAACATAATCTGCTCCGAGTCTTTCCAGCTCCCGTGTCACTTCCACTGCTCCATGGCCGTACGCATTTCCTTTGACGCATCCCATAAACTTTGTCTCTGCCGGCAAGTAGCGGCGAAAGGCTTCGTAATTGGCACGCAAATCATCCAGATTAATTTCGGCTACTGTCGGTCGATAGCTTGCTTGCACTTCAAGTCACCTTCTTACGTTGTAGTAAAACGTCATTGCTGCATTGCATTAATCATTGTCTTAGTACCAATGGTAATGCTACAGAAGGTGGCTGTCAATGTGTGCTGGAGCCCCGGCAAATAAAGAAAAGCGGATACTACGTTGTAGAGGAAAGAATCCCACAAAACGCAGTATCCGCCTACTTTTTATTATTTACCCGATTGTGCCTCCATAGAAGCGGCAATTTGCATCATTTCATTAGCAGGAAGATTGGCACTTGTAATTCGGTACTCTACTCCCTCAGACATCCAGGTCAATGTCTGCTGCTCATCCCCACTCAGAACTCCCCATGTAAAACCAAGGTCTTTCAGGGTTCCAGGCGCCAGTGCTACCGCACGGTCCAGTGGACGGGATTCCATAATAGTGTACTGATAAATCCCATCATATCGGATGAGAACAGCATGGTCTTTGTTCCCCTCCAATTTATGCGAGTCCTTAAACTCGACACCAGCTGGAATATAATCAGGTTCAATGATCCCAAAGTCTCCAAGCTCTGCAGCCACTGGTTGCTCAGCCGGTTCTTGGCCTTCAGGAGCTGTAACCGGATTACCATTCTCGTCAACCTCAGCTACTGTGCTCTCTGCGGACTTACCTGAGGCCATGTTCTTTTCCATATCAAAAGAATCCTTGGTGAAATCCGTATCGAATTTGAAGGTGTCAAACTTCACGTTTACAACTACCTTCGCTTCAGAATCCGAGACTTGAACCTGTTTAGGTTCATAAGTCTTTTTATCAAGCCAAATCTTTTGCCGTACAAGGGCATTGCTTTGATAATTCGCAGCTACCTCGAACACATAGTTATCCCCATCTTCCACAAATTGGCGATTATTATCCGAAACTATGCCACGAACCAACGTCTGATACAGATAGACCTGACCTTGATCATCCGGCCAATCGCTTTGGAAACGGAAGCTCTTATTCATACTTGGTGTGAGTACGAACACTCCCTCATCATTACGAAGTACGATCTGCGTAATATCCTTCTGAACATTTGCCAAGCTGATCCGGTAGTAGGAAGGATTCTTGTACCATACCTCTACCTTATACTCCTGCGGCTGTTCCCCGGTATACAGGGTCATTGTGCCAGAACCTTGGTACGTTCCCTGCTTACTTTCCAACTTGTCAGCCACATTGTTCAAATCCTTGACTACGGAAGCGGCATCCTTCTTCCCGCACCCCGTCATCACCAGGGCCACGCTCATAATGATCGCGAGTACCCATGTTATCCGGCGCATGACATCATCCCCTTAACCTGTTTTGAATGCATTGATTAGTACATGTCTATGAGGGACTTGGCCGCAATATGCAGACGGGCATGACAAGCGTGTTGCATTGATTTATTTTATAAGCTCCAACAAGCCAAAAAGCCCGCGCACAGCGCTGGCTCTATACTTCATCAGAAGTTGTAATATCATTATGTAGAGTGTTTTAACCATTCTCTTCAATTCTCGTTATCACTATGTACTGCTTTATTGTACTGATTAATTAATTCATCTAATCTCATGGACTGTCTGATCACATTTGGATGCAAAAGCCCTCCATGTTGCCTCTCCATCAAATAAAGTTTGTTTCTAGCACCCTCTATTCTCTTTTGGATAATTTCCTGATCATTCATTAACACTACCTCCCTAATGAAATATTCTAGAGGTATATGTCAAATTCTTAATTTTACATTGAAGTGCATTACTAGAATTCAAAAAAAAGCGATTCCAGATTTAATCTGAGAACTCTCTTGACTGATATTTTCTATGAAACTATCACTACTAAGCACTGTCAATAACAAAGCAATTTTTCTTTTCATTGATTCTAAGCAGATTCTGGTACTCCTTCTGCGTTTCTAAAGATGCAATATGCCGAAGCTGCTCAAACATTCCGACACACTTAATTATACATGATTCGTTATTAATCCTTACAGAATTCTCTAAACTATCCATTATATATTTTATACTAAGCTCATATTTTCCTCTTCTTATATAATACAATGCTATTTCAGCCATAAAAAAAGTGTGTCTATCTTCGATAATTTGTCGATTATAACATTTAAGATTTCTCTGCTGATCTCTAAAATCTGATATTTCTGGCTCAAACCGCTGAAGAATATCGTCCACATTAAAATCATAGTGATTGGCTGCCTGAAGGATTTTGAACAGTCCTGGAAGAAACTCTTCTTTTCTATCTTCAATATAGGTCACATATTCCGGAAGCATTGCTGCATCACCTTTTAAAATTTTCAGCAAAAAAATATTAGCCTGCGCCCAACCCATACATTGATCCATAAGTTGCAAAGCTTCCTCCGTATCCTCACGAATCCAGCTCATATCCATGTAAAGATTGATATAATGCAATGCTCTATCATAATCTCCAAGCTCTCTGTAAACTACTGAACGTAACACATAAGAATATAAAATATATGAAAATAAGGGCATTGCAGGTTCCTTCTGTACCCCGTTTTTTCTGGCTCGCTCATTATTATAATTATATTGAATGGATGCTTTTTTACCCAATTCCTTAGTCATTACCATTACCTTATCCCAATGCCTCAAAGCGCTATATGTATTCGCCAGAACCTTCAGTGCGTCAAGCTGATCAACTTCATCAAGCCGATTTACAAAGCCCTCAAACTGCACCGCTGCTCGCAAATTCACATCCTGATCGCCCCCTAGAGCAATCGTAAATAATCTGTATTGGCAAAAAGCCAGCCGCTCTGAATGCTGATACTTCTCACTCTCCGCCACACTCCGGTATAACAACGCTGCAGCTTCATATTTCCCTTGTGCAAAGAAATCTTCTGCTGTATCAAACAACGGGTGTGTATAAGATAGGCTGTCCATCATGATTCCAATCACCCGACTTATACATTCCAGCTTATCTAGTTCAGCACAGCGATATAGAAAAGGTCGAAGACGTCTCCAATTGGGATTGGAATGTATAAAACACTCCTCCACATACATATCGTAAAAGCAGCCTTCCTCTAATCCCATACCTTTTGTAATCCGATCTAATTGCTGCATGGCTATAGGACGATTCCCATTCATAATGTTGCTAATCGTGCCTGAATTTACTTTAGATACCTCTGCGAATTGATTAATCGTTATTCCATTCTTCTTGAGGTAGACCGCCAGTTCTGCACGAATGGTCATCTGCTTCATGATCAAAGCCACCTTTCGCCATCATGATTCATATATAGATCAATAGTATTTAAATAATAATATGTCTAATTATTCCAGTGGTCAAATACTTTTTTTGACTCAATTGATTATAAATTTATTCAATTAGTGATGTATAAAATACAAATTAGCCGAATGTAAAAAACCACCAGAACACAAGGTGTATTAGACCTTTTCTGGTGGCTTTTCTAATGCTACTTCTATCCATTGTTATTCAATACATGCATTTAAATTCAACTAAGAACTAGGTTTAATCATCATGTCCAGCTTATTTATATAAGGGCCGAGCGCTTCAATTAACTTCTCTTGGTTTTGTATCTCCTCTTTCGAAAGCCGATCCATATGAACACTTCCATCTGCATCAAATACCTTGGCATCATAGCTTTGCAACTCATTTATTAAATGTTCGATCTCCGCAAACTCTTCTTTAGTAAGCCTCTGTTCAGCTTTTTCCAGCAAGCCATTCCAGAAAGTATCACGATCAACGACAGCCGCCTTTGCCTGAGGGATTTCATTTTCATTCATTTTCTCGAAATAAGGTTTAAGCTCAACCTGTAAATCGTTATATGCCTTTTGATCCTTCGCACTTAACTGTTCCAGGTGAAAGACTCCGTCCGCATCGGCCATTTGCAGATTGTAAGCTCCCAATTCCTCTAATAAAGACATCAATCTTGTAAATTCCTCTTCGTTAAAGCTTTGCTTCGCGCTCTGCAGCTTGGCTTCAAGCCTGTCATATTGTTGCTGGGTTACTCCAATCGTAGCAGCAGTTGCTTGTGAGCCATACAGGGTATCCGCCAAATAATTATATCCGGCATATGCTCCAGTAGGAATTAATAATGCAGCCGCCAAAAGGCTTGCTACAAGCCATTTTTTCATTCGTCTTCCCCCTAACCTAGTCTCGGTCTGATTTAGTATTTGCTCCTTCAGTTCCGGTGGGGCACTTAGATTTCTCGCCTCTTCCTGCAGAACTGTCCGTAACTCTTCATTGAAATTCATGCAGGTCCTCCACCTTTCCCTTAAAAAGAGTATGATTTTCTGGCTTCTGACGAAGCTTATGCAGTGCAGCATGAATACGGGATTTCACCGTCCCCAGAGGGATACCCAGTATCGCGGCACTTTCTTCCTGTGAATATTCATTTAAATAGTGCAGAATAATCACCTGCTTCAGCTTAAATGGAAGACGGTCTACACTTGCTAGTAGACGGCGGTTAGCTAACCTGTCCACAACATCACTAGTGAAATCAGGTTCCATCCTTAGATCAGTCTGCTCTACTTTTTTGACCATTCGGAGATGCGTCCATCTCTTTCTTCGATAGGCATGAATTTGCCGCATAACCAGCCCCATAAGCCAAGGCCTAAAAGGACGATTGACATCAAATTGCTCAAGCGACCGGTGCACCTGAATATAAATCTCCTGAACAACATCATCCACATCGGAGGTTTCGCGAACGAGAAAATGAACGGTCTGATACACATCCCGAATCGTTGCTTCATATAGTTCACTGTACGCTTCACGGCTGCCGGCTAGCGTAAGCGCAATGAGCTGAGAATATTCATTTGGATGTTTCATACCTCTCAATCCCTCCTTCGGTCTTACACTATGTATTGGTAAAATAGAGAATAAATCGTTCGATTTATTTTTAAAAACAACCAGTCAGCGATTTCCGGTTATTGGAGAATCGCTGACTGGTGTTTACTCTGCAGCGGCTTATTGGAATAGATGAAGTCGGCGGAGGCTGACCACGGCTTTGCTTGAGCAGATTACGCGTAGGTGGAAGCTAGTCTTCAGCTTTGCTTGAGCAAGTTATGGGCGGTGGAAGCTGGTCTTCAGTTTTGGCCGGACCCTGCCGAAATCTATGAGATAACTGCATTCTGTACACTTATTCCGTATACAAAAGGGGTTACTCTGATTTTAAGTGTATTCTATACAACTAAAAAGCAGAAAAACTTCCTACAATGGTGTAAATCGTTAAAATAAGTGTACGAAATACAGCTATTTTCATTGGAGAGATATTTCGCAGGAATATAGTTGTACGAAGTACAGCTATATTCTCCCAATCGTTGTTTGCATGTGCCCTCAATAAAGCGAAAAAGGGGAGATCCTTATGGATCATCCCCTTACCCGTATACACTCGAATAGTAACCGCTTATCTTTCTAAAAAATCAGTCAGCGGATAGACTCAGCAACTTTGATCAAATCATTTTTGTCCAAGCTAGCTGAGGTTACACCGTATAACACTCCATTGGCTTCCCAGTCCAACCCTTTTCCATTAACCAATACAGCATCAGCTCCGTTAATCTTCACTTTTTCGATGGTGCCATCCGTCGACATCTCGTAAGCCGTTTCGGAATCAGCGTGCCGCTGCTGCATCGAGATGATCTCATCGGTAGCTTCATTAACAAAATATAAATTAATATATTTACTGTTGATCACTTCACCATTGCTATCCTTATAAAACTCTGCACGATCAAAGGTATAACCCTCTGGTAAATACGCCGGTAAGCCCACATCAAAAATCGTATATTCGTTTAGCTTGCTAGAATCCCTCTCGATCAGCAATTCCGCTTTCTCTTGATCCCTCTCAGATTGCGTAACCAGTCTGCCGTCTTCAACTCCGACGATTTTTTCCCCGTCAGCATTGTAGATATCACCTGCCTTTTGAGCAGCGCCGAGGGTCACAAGCGCATTTCCTTTGCTATCAAAAATCTTCCCCTTAAAGTCATCCGGAATCACGTGGGAATCCGCAGAAAACTCTACTTCATGGGCTACAATGTGGCCTAAGTTTATCGTTTGCAATACTTTCATTAACAGCTCCTGCGCAAATGACGGCTGCACAAAAGTTACACTTAATACGCTAACCACTAGCAAAGTAGCCAGCATAATAGCAAGACGTCTTAATCTATGTTTTGTACGCAATCCTTTCTCCTCCTTTTGGCCGGCATACTTTCTCCGTGCCTTATTCAGAATGGCTGTTTTGTCAGAACCCTCGCTGAAATCTTTATGGGCCAGAACCCTGCCTAGCTCCAGCAGCTCCTTGTACTCCCCAGCACCCTTTAAATCATTTGCCGCTCCATATATACTTTCATCAAAATCTGCTGAGAACTTCTGCTGTATGTCTTTACTGTTCATAGCTGCTCCACGCTCCCTATTTCAGTCTTCAGCTTTTTCATAGTCCGGTAGAGTATCACACCGATATTGCTCTCCGAAATTCCCGTAACTTGGGCAATCTCTTTGTTTCTCAGATTAGCACCAAATTTTAGAGCCACAATATTCCGCTCCTTTGAGCTCAATGTATTCAAGGCTTCGTTAAGCCTTCCACTACGTTCTCCCTGGAGGATCAAGCTTTCTGGATCTTTCCTGCTAGAAACCAGTTCCTTGACGGCATCCAGCGAAAAGAAACTTCTTCTTTTAAGACTCCGGTAATAATCATTGACCACATTTCTGGCAATGGCGAATAACCATACCTCTAAAGGAGCTTTTTCCTGAGAATAGGTCGATAGTTTCGCCAACGTTTTCTCAAAAACGAGGCTTGTCAGATCCTCAGCCGTATGGAGAGAACTAACCCGGTAAGCGATGTAGTTGAATATTCTTTTATAGTAGGTTTCAAAAATCGTTGTGAACAAAACATCTATGTCAGCATTTTCCTGTATATTCTCTTTTACAAAAGGATGAAGCAATGCGCGCTCATGCATCAATCGAACTCTCCTTTCCCACCACATTTTCACTTAGCTAAGTAAATTCATCAGTTAATACGATACATTTCCAATTTCATTACAAGATATAAAAAAGAAGAGTTCCAGCGCTAAATTCAGTCTTTCTAACCAAGCTACAGTAACCCGTCAACTTGACAAGCTTATTATAGCTTCTATATATTTTAGTAACTAAAGTAAATTGGAGCGAGGCAATGTTATGAGCACAAAGGAAGAGAAACAAAATGCTATCCATAAGGTCATGGAATCTATGGCAAATGTGCAGCAGAAATCCCAGTTTTTCATTGATATGATCACTAAAAAGGAAACCCTGACTCACAATCAGATCATGCTGCTGTTTCAACTCCGGCTGACCGGAAGCTTGAACATTACTGACATCTCTGAACGCTTCGTGGTCACACCCGGAGCTGCTTCTTCCATGTGCGATAAGCTTGAGGAAGCTGGACTTATTGAACGGGTACGGACTAAAGAAGACCGCAGAGTTGTGAATATTGTCCTCACAGAACAAGGTGATCAGCGTATCCATACAATATTTGAAGCATTTCCTACCCCAGATCTGAATAAAATCTCCGGAACTTTAGAACAAATAAATAAATTGATGGAACAAATGATGCACTAACAGCCTTCATTTTGTTCCTTATCAGCTAACTCTTTTCTATAAACACTGTCTGTCAGGAAACTGACGGCAGTGTTTTTTTAGGTTTAATTCCCAAATTATTATATTGACTATATATTATAATGAATATATATTTTAATGATTAAAATATATTTCGAAGGACGGTACTGTAAATGTCCAATAATAACAATACTTATGAACGTACTGACATGATCGATCCACCATTGAAGGTAAGAGGTTCGCAGTTTGTTCGAGAGAATATTAATGCGGTCACGGTTGATGTGTTTGGCCACTTAAGTACCAAAGGGAGCGTCTCGACTTCTAAACTCAAAGTATCTGGTGACTGTACAATTGGGGGGAATTGTAAGGCCAATCAGGTAAACAATCTAGGGAGTCTGCGCGTTCAAAATATCCAAGCAGATAATCTCCGCTCTTCTGGATACATGTCCGTAGCAGAAAATGCTGCAGCTGGGACTTTTTATGCTGAAGGTGCTGTGAAGATAAAGAGACTAACTGCAGATTCATCGATTGAGATCCGTTTAGGCAATAGAAGCACTGTCGAGGTTATGAGAGCTGGCGGTAACATTATCGTTAAACCCTCTTCCAAGTTGATTAATGCGCTGATGCACCCTTTTCGAAAACTTACCTGCTCAACAATTGAAGGAACTAACATAACGTTATACCGGACGACAGCTGACCTTGTGTGCGGTGAAGAAATCATCGTCGGACCGGGTTGTACCATTGGGGAAATCCGCTATAGCAAAAGTCTGACGGTGGATCTTAAGTCGCAAGTTGACCGAACTGTGTTTTTAAACCCATAAAGGAGAGTTTACATGAAAAAAAGCACTCATTTGTCAGGAGCCACTGTGCTCAAAAACATCACCAAAGGAGCCACCATCTTATTCTGTGTACCGATCCTTAGTGTCTGGGCCGTGGGGAGTGTTCTCTGTGCAATCATTGCACCTATCGGTGGTGTACTAGGTATTGTTGGCATTCAAGGGATAGGACTAAATGCCTTCCCAGATTATGATTTACCGAACATTCTCAGCCTTCCAATCGGTCTCTGCCTCTCCTTACTTTTGTTCATTTCTTTCTATTACACTCGTCGTTTATTGCGCGGCTGCCTGCATTTTATTAAAAACTAGCGAACTGTAACAAGCTTGTATTCTCTTTGTTAATAGAAAGTGAACTACAACGCGCTGTTTTATTCTATACTTAAGGGGACTGGACTTTATCCTGGAGGTAATTATGAATAAAATCATCGCTATCGGAGCTATCACGCTCTTTTTGGCCGGATGCGGAGCATCGGCAACCATAGATATGGATACAACAATGGCTATTAACCAAACACAAGCTACTTCGGCACCACTGAAACTAATCGTCGACGGCGAAGCCGTTCTTCCTACTCTCTCCCCTTTTTCCCTAGATGATAAGGTCTATGTACCTGCAAAAGTATTAATGGAATACTACACCTCAGAACAAAAATGGGATAATAACTTAAAGACCTTAACCATCTCTGACGGAAGCAGCAGTTATGTTCTGACGCCGGACAATGAGTATATACAAGCTGACGGATATCAAACCTCGCTTGAAGGACCAGCTATTCTACGAAACGGTATTTTATATATTCCAGCCGATTCCTTAAACTCTCTGTCTGGTGCCACTGCGCAGCTGAATGCAGCTGGAACTGAAGTATTAATAACATCAGGGGATGTTAGTACTACCGTCAGAACACCCAGCGAACCTCTTGCTATTGCTACAGAAAATGACCAAGTGAAGCTGTATACTGCCCTTAAAGATGGCAGTACCTACGAAGGATTTGTTGTAGAGGTGAACGGTAACAAGCATACATTTGATTGGGAAGCACCCAGACTCCTAAGCTACCCTCCTGAGATTCATTATGCCGACATCGATCAGGATGGGCAGGAAGAAATCGTTGTTATTCTGTGGCTCGGAACAGGTACAGGCATGTCTATGCAGGAGCTTCACGTGATTAAGCCTAACCAGTGGAAAGAAGTCACTGTCCCTTCCGCGGATAAAGCTGCCTCCGCAATGGTTGCGTCAAAGATTTCCAATGATAAAGGAGATGCCCTGATTCAAATTCAAGTTAAAGGCTCAAGTCCATCCATGGTAACCTTGCGATATCCAGATCGTGCCGAAGATGGCAATCTAGGCGAACAAGCCGGCATTGGTGCTGTTACTCACTACATAGTGGAAGAGGGCAAGCTAAAGGCGGAAACAAATGTTTATATTGGATTTCTGGAGAGTATTGGCACACTAACTTTTGCCTACAAACCGGGAAAAGATGGAATGGAACCCGACTCTATTCGCTTTGAGGTTCATGAGGAATTAGCTTCTTACGTGGAGGGTGAACAGTTATGATTGATGCCCATATACATTTAGAGCAATATGAACCTGAAGTTGCCCAACAGATACTGAGTGAACTGCCTGACATGGGAATTAAAGCCCTTATCGCTGTCTCTATGAACTTGGACTCTTGTATACGCACCCAAAGACTTGCAGCCATAAATCCCGGAGTGATCCGTCCAGCTTATGGCTTTCATCCAGAGCAACCCTTGCCGCAGGATGCTGAGCTGGCTGCTCTACTGAAATGGATCGAGAGTCAATCTATTGAGGATTATATTGCTGTGGGGGAAATCGGGCTACCTTACTATTCGCGTGCTGAAGCCTTAGAACGTGGCGAAACCTTTGATATGAGGCCCTATATTGAGCTGCTGGATCAGTTGCTTGGGTTAGCTGCCCGTCTCGATAAACCTGTGGTGCTGCATGCTGTCTATGAAGATGCGCTTATTGCTTGTGATCTCCTGGAGAAACATAACATACAGCGTGCCCACTTCCACTGGTTCAAAGGTCCGGAAGAAGCCATTGCCCGCATGATGAAGAACGGCTACTATATCTCCTTCACCCCGGATATCCTGTATGAGCCAGAGATTCAGGCGCTTGCCCGCCGTTATCCCCCAGAGCTAGTCATGGCTGAAACCGATGGTCCTTGGCCGTTCGAAGGACCTTGTGCGGGGAAAATCACCCATCCGTCTATGATTCGCGAAGTCGCCGCTGCTTGGGGAGTGCTCCATGGTTACACCCCCGGCGAAGCGGAAGAGTTACTGACTGCGAATACTAAGCATTTCTATAACTTGTAGATGCTTTATAGCTTGTAGATAGTTTTATAGCTTATAGATAGATCGATAGCTTCATAGAAAATAGAAAAGCCGCTCCTTAGCGAGCCTGCCCTAACGCCAGACCAACATTATGATTAAACACAGCTTGGCTAGTAAATCCGTATTTTTCATAGTGGAAGTACTGTTCACAAGCCGACCTTACTTAATTCAAATCCCCTTACCAATTTTCGTTTGAGTCGGTAATATTTTTGCGTACATATATTTGCGTATATATTTACTTGTACTTATACATGCATGTATTTACACGAACGTAATTACACGTACTTATACCTTGTACGCATTTACGCGTACTTATACATGCATGTATTTACACGAACGTATTTATGCGTACTTATTTACCTGTACATAGTTACGTGTACGTAGTTTACGCGTACTTATTTATCTGTACGTATTTACGTGTACGTAGTTTACGCGCTTATTTACCTGTACGTAGTTACCTGTACGTAGCTACACGTACCCATTTACATGTATGTATTTCTCGTACGTATTCACTCGTACGTATTTACGCGTGTGAAGCCGCTATCGGACACCGTGGACCTTATATGCAACAATTCCCCACTTTTGGGATGAGAACGGACCCCAGAGTCGCTATTGGTATAAAAAACACCCAATAAGGTGCTCTTTTTAAGGAATAACGACGCTGGAGTCCGAAACCTTGCTCCAAAGGCTAATAATCTGCGAATAATGTCATCTGGGTCCGTAAGTCTCAGGTTGATGATGCTCGAGGTGCCTGTAGGCAGCCCCAATAATCATAACCGCTCCACACCCACTAACGTTCCGCCTGTGAACTCCATTTTATAAATATCCGGCTTTGTGGTTTGAAGTAAAAAATTCAGATCATATTTGGCATCAAAATAGTTCATCATAAGCGTCATGACTGCACCGTGAGTGCCAATAGCAACCTTTTGACCACTGTGATTACTCAGAATTTCTGCCAGTACACTAACTGATCGCTTCTGACACGCATGAATGGATTCCCCACCAACTGGGACAAAATCCGGATCTTCAAACATTTTTGCCAGTAATGGATACAGTTCCTGATCAGTCATAATCGTACTTCCGTCCGAGAAATGGATTTCCCGCAGGTCTTCAACACTTTGAATCTCTGCTCCTAACTCCTGCGCCAATCCAGAAATCGTATGTATAGCCCGAAGGTATGGACTTGAATAGAAGACTTGAATTCCTTCCAGACGTAATTTTTCCGTTATCTTGCGGGCATCTGCCTCCCCTTTCGCAGTTAGTCCACGAGTCCTTTCAGTTCCTCCGGGCAGTTTGGGCGACTCACCGTGCCTCACCATATAAATAAAAGTAACCATCCTTTCCCCTCCTTTACCTCTATAAATTCTAATGCTCTAACCAATCTCCTCCATACACTAAAAAAGCCCTTACGGACATGAAACTGTCCTATCGGGCTAGGTAATATTGTAACTTATAACGTTTCGTGCAGCAGTTGCTTTAGATCACAAAGTAATAACTTATTGAGAGGTGACTTATTAAGGAGATACTTATTGAGAAGTCACTTATTGAGAAATCACTCACTGAGAAGTCACATATTAAGGCGACTATGACTAAGGAGACTCTTAATTGCACTATATACAACTATTAAGCGGTAAAAGAGAACTCCTGAGCAAATAAGTGTATTCTGTGCAACTAAAAATCATCATTCCTAGACTAAAAGGGAGAAAATCAAATAATAACTGCACAAAGTACAACTAAGTCCCAGTTCGATCGCTGAAAGGGAATTTAACTGCACATTCTGCAACTAAATGCTAGAAAGTCACGCTAGATTCTCTCTCCCACTCAAGCTTTCTAGTTCCGCTAGGAAGTCCAGCTAGCTAGATAGCGTGCTACCTCCTAGCTACCCTCCATCACCTCAACCGTCCTAGATTGCTCCGCAGAGCTATCGCTCTTCTCTTTCTGCGCGGGCCACAGTACACGCCCGAATGTGATGCCCAGCACACCAATCAGAGCGATTACGATGCCAAAATTCAAAAAGATACGGCTAGGCCCAGCAACCTGCACCATCACTCCGCCGAGGAGTGGCGCGCCGATCATAACACCGCTAAGGATGGTACTCTGAATACCGAACACACGCCCTGTCATGTGCGGGGGCGTTTCTTTTTGCAGACAATAATTGAACGTGATCATAAACATTCCATTCCCGAGACCCAATAAAAATCCTAGCAGCAATACAGTAAGGATGGAGACTCCCGGCTGAAGCAGGCCCAGCCCTCCGACCGATATACCAATAAGCGCGTAACCCGTACCCAGCTTCCAGCCGTAGCCTGTTCCCCTATTCAATTTGTTCAGGACCATGATCATGAATACAGCCCCCACACCCGTTGCCGCAACAAGCCAGCCCAGCATAGATTCCTCAAAAGGTGCAATAATTCTGAATAGACTAGTGAATTGAAAATCGATCATCTGAATGGCCAACGCACCCACTAAACCAAACAGCATGCTGTTTAGAAGCAATCTACTGCGCAGCATAAAGCTCCAGCCTTCCTTCCACATGGTGCGGAGAGCAACACGCTCCTCTTGATCCCCCTTACCTTCCGAGCTGACTTGTCCTGCCTCACTGTTTTTAACGGTAAGTAAGAGCAAATAAGAGCAGCCTCTGAGACAAGCATTGATCAAAATACACCACTGCGGGGTCAGCACAGACAACGCGAAGCCGCCCAGTAAAGGTCCCGCGATTTTCGAGCCTTGATTTACAAGCCCATTAAGCGAGGTAGCTTGAAGCAGCTGGTCTTCTCTAACCATACTGCGGGTCATCGACTGCTGAGCAGGCACGTTTAACGTAGAAATGGCAGCACGCAACATCAATAACGGGAGTAGCCACACCATACTCGGAGCAAATAATACGAATACGGTTAACAATGCCGTAAGCAGATCACACATCCGCATCAGCTTCAGCTTGTTCAGTCGGTCAGCCACTACCCCTGCGAACGAACCCAGCAAAATCCCCGGCAAAGCTATGGAGACCGGAATCAAAGCCAGCATTAGCGGGCTGGCCTGCCAGCGGTACCCTACGAGTACCTGAATCGCCAAGGCATCGAACCAATCCCCAAAGGTCGCTGTCGCAAATGCGCTGTACACACGCATATACACCTTGTTCTTAAGCAGGCTCGTGCCTGCTTGTGTTGAAGCATTCATTAAACATTCCTCCAAATTACAATTAAGAACTTATTAGCATGACCTTAATGTAATGGAGAATTGTCAGAGAATTATCATGGGGCAGTCAGGGGGCAGTCATGGAGCAGTCACAAGGTTCGTAAGCACGGTATCCAAGGATTGTTCTAACCGATGGAACCCCCGCTCTTCCTTCTCTCGTTCAAATAAATTCATATATTTGTGATACAAAGCTGGCTTGGGTGGAAATCGGTTACAATAGTGAACAATTCGGTATAATGCATATATCCGCATCGGCACGAACCCTGACATCTCAAGCACCTGAAGTGCCTCATCTAACAGTTGCTCGGCTTCACGCCAAGACTGGCGCCGTAGAAACCACAAGCCCCTTGCAACTTTGTAACTGCCGATCTCACGCAAAAAAGGTTTCTCCAGCAAAAGCGCTTCAATGTCTGTTGCCATCCGTTCTATTACGTGATCTTCTGTTCCCATCCACAAGTGTGCAAGCATTTCTGAGGTCGCCGTTATAGGAATAAAACTCTCATACCCCGGCTCTTTAATCACTTCATATGTTAGCTTTAGTCGTTCCAGTGCTTTTTCCGGTTGCCCAGCCAGTATGTACAAATCCAGAATATTAAGGATCTCCACTTCGCGATGCTGAGGCGGCAAAAGAATCTTTTTTTCAAGAACCAACTCACAGAACTCTAGTTTTTTCTTAGGATCACCCAATAGAACATAACAGATTAATAAGGAATAAAACCGTTCCTCGATCCCCACCTCGGTTGTGTTCAGCAGCCAATCCAAATCTCCCTGTACAAAATGAATATAGATCGAATAAAACGGATCCATCGCATACCCCAAAACATCCTGTTGGCGTGCGAGGATTAACATCGAGCGACCTTGGCCATATAGGTGATATTTCTTAAATACTTCCCGCATCGTCTTTTGCATCTCTAAGTCATATGTAGTCGGATTAGCCATAGCAGCTGAGGGCTCTTGCATAGTCAGACTATAACCAAATCCCCGAACAGTCTTAATATCCAGGCCCTGTAGCTTGCCTAGCTTTTTACGAAGCCGATAAATATGATCATCTACCGTTCGCTCTACCGGATATTCAAGCGGCCATACTTTATCCAACAGTTGTTCCCGACTGAATGTACGCCCTCTGTTTTTGTACAAGAACTGAAAAAGCGTAAATTCTTTTGGGAATAATTCTATCGTTATCCCTTCTGCGGTCACTTTATATTCACTTTCATTTAATTCCAGTTGCATGATAGAACCTCACTTTCCCCGAACCCGCTCATTGGTTACATTATAACAGTCCGTCCAGGGCCTACTCCACCTCAAAAAAGAACATACAAAAAGAGCAACCCACAGATTCCTCTGCGTGATTGCTCTCTCCTCTTCTAACCCATGCCACTTACCCAGCCATATTGTTAAAGGAATCCTGTTCACTAAATACGGATATATGATCTACTGTACCGGTCGAGCTTGGAATAATAAATTTCAGCTGGTATTGGTCATTGGCTTGATAGGTGTAAATCTTATCCTCTCCGTTCACTTTGGTATCATCTGGCTTGCCGAGTGTTGCCTCAATTTGCTTCAGCGTCAGCTTTTGCAGCGCGGAATCACTTGAACGAACATCGAAGATTAAACTTCCTTTATTAAATCCAAACACGACATGTCTGTCAGTGTAGGTAGCATAAATACCTTTTCCCGCTGACTCTTGTTGATCAGGTTTGCCCCAATCCGCTTCGACCTCATCAATGAGTCCGGTATGAGCGGCATATTTTACACCGGGTACCTTCCCCTTTTTGGCAAGCTCGAGTAACTCTTTAAGCTGTTTGTCGCTATTTTGTGAATTTGAGCTGGTTAAATCTTTATCAGTCTCCGTAGGGGAGGAAGTCGCTGCTGGTGCAGTTTCTGCTGGGGTGCTTGATGGACTAACTTCCGGCTCAGAGGTTGCTGTTACAGCCGTTTCTGTTGGGGCCGTTGCCTGGGATTCTGAATTCCCCGCCTCATTGTTCGAGCTGCATCCAGCAAGCCCAATCATTCCTGCGAGTAGGATAGAGCCTGCTATTAATTTTATCTGTACTGGCATGATGTCATCTCCTTAGTGGATTACCTTAAAGTCGTCTTGCAAAAAAATGAAACTGAACATACAGACGAGGTGAAAATCAAATAGTTGCAGGATAGCGGCAATTTTTCTGGCTAACCCTCTTTTACCCATATCTACAAATATAAATTCATACACACTCTATTTTCTACATAAAACTCTTTTTTCCGACACCTAACTCAGATAAGTTTCTCTTTTAAAATCTCCACATAACTCCATCTAACTATAAACTCGTGAACTCATAAGTTCATAAGCTCATAAACTCAAGAACCATATAACCTTAGACGTCATTCCCAGCCCCAATGTGTTTTTTTGCAAAACGTACAATAGAAAGGAGCTAATCCTGCTTGAAAAAGCAATCCATTGCACTACGTGCAATAGATTCCACAGTAAACCCATATCCGGCATTCCTGCGTCCTTCTGAGAACACGAACTGCAATCGCGACATTTGTTGAAGAATTTTCCATCCAAACGCAACCTTAATCCTCCAAGCCGCATCTTATTAGTAAAGGGAGGGGAGCTGCATCTGAATATTATAGAGAGAATTGTGGCAAAAGATGAGTCAGCTCTCCGCCTGTTAATGAACGAATATGGAGATATGCTGCTGCGAACCGCTTCTTTACTGCTCAAAGATAGACAAAGTGCCGAAGAAGCGGTACAAGATACTTTTATTCAAGCTTATGCCAAAATGAGTCAGTTACAGGAGCCGGATCGGCTGAAGGCATGGCTGATACGGATAGTGGTCAATCGCTGCCGCATGAGGCAACGGACTTGGAGCTGGCGTAATATTTTCCCGGCGGGAGGGTCAGAGCTGCAAATTAACGAAGATGCTGACTTCACTGCCGGAGCAGAAGAGCTTTTTATGGTGGAATGGCATAATGTCAGGCTCGCTGAGTCCCTGAAAAATCTCGATTATCTATACCGTGAATGTCTGACGTTATATTACTTTCATGAGATGAGTATCCGGGAAATTTCCGAGCAATTAAATACATCTGAAAATACGATCAAATCCAGACTCGCCAGAGGCCGGACGCTCTTAAAAAAGATTTTGGTGAAGGAGGGACATTTCTTATGAATACAGAACGCGATGCGGTCAAAAGGCAGCTGGATGAAGAATTAAAGAACCTCCAGTTCACTGGACACGACCGGGTTATTAAGCAGACTCACCCTCCAACCTTTGGAGCCCGTTTATTGGCGCTGTGGAATAAAGAAATTGAGATCCCTGTCAAACCTATAGGTGCGATCGGTGCCATTATTCTAATCGTTTCGCTGACCCTGCATCAGCCAGAGATTAAACAGCAGCCACAACAAAATACCCCGCAGCGTGCGAACCGAGAACTAATCGAAGCTGGAGGCAATACGTATTGGAAGGATATCTACGAGCAGGCGGTGAAAAAACATGAGAATTAAGATAAAAATCAAACATCTGGTGTTATTCGTGCTGCTCCCTGCCTCCCTGCTTATTCTTCTGTTTAACTTCTTACCTTCACAGAGGCAGATGGAACAGAGCACAACTATTCAATCTAACATAGATAGAACTGATCTTCTGCAAAAGCTGGCTTCCACAACCGGGAGTAAACGTATCGAGCTAATCCGTACAAATATCCTTGATAAGGATCACAGCTATGATCCCTACAGATATGACGTTAATGTCAGCCCTTCGATGAGCCAGTGGAATAATGATGAAACCCAGCGTTCCGGTCTGTTACCGGAGGACATAGTACCTTTGCTTGAGGAATATATCCTTGAGGGGCCTTCGGATAATACACGTATATTTGCGGCTAAGCAGTTAACTTATGAATATGATGCTCTTGGCCGGAAGGAAGATGGAGATCAAGCGCTAATCACCGCAGCGAAACAGTTAAACAGCAGCTCCTCTGTAGCTAAACAATTGGAGCTCCTTCGAGCGGAGCGAGCCCTAAATAGTGGCGATATAACAACCGCTGAAACAATTCTTGAACAAACCCCCTTTCCATCCGAGTATCAGGAAGAGCTAAACGCACAAAAAGCATGGCTTACCGGGCGTTTACTCTTTACAAAAGGCGAAGCGCAGGAAGCACTTGCCGTAGTAAAAAATGGCTTGGAGAGCTACAAAAAATTCTGGCAGGAAATTCATAAACAAATGAACGTTGCCACCAGCAGTTCGAACGAAGGCTCCACAGACAATACAGGATCAGAAGCAGCACCAGAAGCTGGGACTTCAGATACTGAAAGACAGCTGGAATCGCTTCGAACCGCAATTCAGTCTGCTATAGCTATGGGAAACACTTCAACTGCTGTCGTCTCCGGTACCCTTACACGAAGCGATGGCACCCCAGTTCCGCGGGCAGGTATTTTTCTCCGCGCTGAAAGCGAAGTTAACCATAGCATCACTTCTGCTGAACCTTACCGAATCGTCACAGATACTGAAGGACGTTTCGAATTTCACGGTGTGATTCCGGGCTTTTATCAGTTACAGCTTGGACTTGGCTATGATCAGATCGACGGCTGGACTTGGCCTGTACAATATGACGATTGGATTGAAGTAAAACCAGATGACAGGTTGAATGAGAGCATAGTTCTACAACCTCTGCTTGAGCTGCAGTCTCCCATTAATCAGGAAACCCTAATAGGCAAGACCATAAATTTCCGCTGGAAAGCTGTTGAAGGTGCAGCTTACTATCGTTTAAGCGGTGGCGGGGAGGGGGCCGTGTTGGGCGTACAAATTCGGGATCGTATTGTAGATAATCATATCTCCATTCCTGTAGAAGAACTTTACGATGGCGGCGGTTTTTCCTATGGCAGCAGGGGAGATGGCTGGGAATCTATTGACCCCCTCTCCCTTCTCGGATTTATGAATCCCGAAGTGCGCTTTTCTTGGAATATTGAAGCCTTAGATGCTGATGGACACCTGATTACCCGCAGTAATGGCTACAGATTGAACGAAGACACCGTCGGCAATCTGCCGTTCTTTTATCTCAAGGAAAGAGAGCTTACTATGGCTGACCAACTACTACTGGATAAGAAAACGGATCAGGCACTAGAAATGTACCAACAAAATATTGACGATGACCCACAGGATGTTCACGCCCTGCACATGCTAGTAAAGTTGATGCTGGCAAAATCATCCCTCACAAAGGATACAACATTAGAAGATAAGGCGATTCCTTTACTCGAAAAGCTAATACAACTACAGCCTTCTACTAATTACGCCTTCACATTATCGCAGTACTATTTTGAGCATGCGGACTGGAAGTCGTATAACAAATATTATTCCTACTACAACGAACTAAACCGACCCAATACTAACGGTTATGTACTTTCTATTAACGCCACAGCCCTCATGCAACAAGGGAAGCTGGAAGAAGCTCGTAAACAATTCGCGATCGCCCTAAAGTATGATGATAGCCATCGTTTTATTGGCAGCTTTTTGGCGGCAGAATTATACGCTGGTGAATCACTCTCTTCGGTAATGGCACTAGCTGAGCGTTATCCTGAACTCAGCTTTGGTCATAGTGGGTATCGCTGGCCACAAATGATTAAACAACTGTTAGCGGAACGAAAAAATCAACCTAAAGTCTTTGACCAAGAGTTAAAAGAGAAGCTTGAATGGTACGTGAACGGTCAGAAGGATGTGCTGAAGCAATGGATTGCAAGTGCCAAACCTTCCGCTCTGAAGGCCTTTATGCAGGAGGTTTTAGAGGTACGCTAATTCATTAAAATAAACAAAAATCCGGTCCCGCTCGACAAATTCGAGCATGGACCGGGTTTTTAATTGCGCGAGTCTTTTATTTAGATTTAGCTTCCATCATGTAATTCTGGAAATCCGTGATACTTGGGTTAGACATATAGTGGCCACCCTCTACTTCAATCGTTTGGCCTGTGATGAATTTGGATTCATCCGATGCCAGGAACAAAACCGTATTGCCGATATCATCAGCTTCACCGTGATAAGGAAGCGCGTTGAATTTTTGGAAAATATCCAATACCGCTGGCGGCATATTTCTTGCAGCGGCAGGTGTTAGGATCAGCCCTGGTGCCACCCCGTTACAACGGATTTTGTCTTTACCATATTGTGTAGCGATGTAACGAGTAAGGTTCACAACCGCTGCCTTAGAGGAGCCATAAGCAGTACGCAATGAATCCCCTGCGAATGCTGACATCGAAGCCGTGTTAATGATCGAGCCTCCGCCCGCTTTAATCATATGGGGAATAGCAAACCGGCTGCCTAACAGAACACTTTTGGTATTTACGTTCATCAGGCGATCCCACTCTTCCAAATCTATATTGACCACATCAAGGTCTTTTTGCAGATTAGTTAGACCGACATTATTGAACAATATTGTGATGGTGCCATACTGAGCAACTGTGAAGTCAACAGCTTCCTTGATCGAATCCGCTTGGGAGGCATCCAAGAAAAGACCTTCAGCCTCTCCGCCTTCACTTTTAATCTTAGATGCTGCTTCTTTGGCTGCTTCCACATTAAAATCGGCAATGACAACCTTTGCTCCTTCTCTAGCTAATAGAGTGGCAGCTGATAAGCCAATACCTGAAGCGCCTCCAGTTACTAATGCAACTTTACCTTGAACTCTTCCCATGTTCATACCCCTTTATAATGTTATTGTGCTTCTAAGATGACTTGGTTTATGTTTTAGAGCTATCAAAGCTCGTTAACAACTTCTCATAGATTTTCAAGAATTGCTGCAGTTCCTCCTCATTGAGCTTTTGGAACATTTCAGCTCTTAGCTCCTGTCCCTTAAGCTGTGCTTCCTTCAGAACGTCTTTTCCTTTGTCCGTGATAGATAGAAGTACATTCCGTCGATCATCTTCGTTATATTTTCTCTCGGCCATCCCCTGCTTAATTAGGCGATTAGCAATGTTAGTCATTGCTCCCGGCGTATATCCTAGTCTCTTAGCCAAAATAGTCTGCTTCAAGGGGCCTTTTTTATTCAATTCGCCCAAGACTAGAACTGGAGATATCCCAATATTGTGATCAAATGCGTTCATCCACCGGACAATAACTTCATTCGTAAATAATTCAACTGCATGTATTAGCTTAAAAATATCTGGATTTTCCAAGTAGGTTCTCCTTTGGCATTCATGATGATCGGCTGCTCATAAAAGTATTTTAACATTAAAATATTTAATAGTAAAATACATAATATTAAAAAAAAGAATGCTTGGTGAAAAGCATTCTTCAAATTGCGGATTTTTCAACAACATAAGTGCCAGCCAGCAAATCGTGAATCGCACGTTTACGGGGATGGAATCCAACCAACAAGTAATCCACCAGCATGATTGGACCCAGGATTTGAGTGAGGTCAAAAGCCAAATCCGACCATAAGGATAATTTAGCGGAAATAACGGTAAAGTCATAGCTGCTGACCGCAATTACCATTGAAAGAATCATACTAATCATTCGGAAAACATTTCGAATCAGAGCTTCCTTCACTGTAGGGTAATTCCCTTGCTCATTGACAATTTTTATTTTTAAAATCAGCTTCCCAGGGGTTCCGCCAAATCTAACGATCATAAAGATATCAAAGGCGATAAACAAAATGTACTCCAGGATAATAGGTATCTCCGAGTGTAATGAAACAGCTAATGAATTGAGTATCCAGTATACGATAACCCCAGGTATTCCAATGACCAAGAAATCAAGAATGGAAGCCAGCACTCTTTTCCAAAAGCCTATAAAATTCTCCTGATCCAAATGCTCGGGTAGAATGTTATCCATGCAAGCACTCCTCTCTCTATCATTTACTTTGTCGCTCAATCCCTATTTAACAATCCCTTCCTCAGATGCTCTTGGATAATAGAATCCAGCTCTTGATTATCTTTAACAATTACCCGTTTATCAGACAGAGTATCCGTTAACTCTATAATCCTATGTGCGGCCTCCTGATCATATCCACGGTTCCATTCAAAAATCATCACATACAGATTCTTAAATGACTGCTTGTAATTCGCTTGCTCTAAACCCAGTCTTGTTTTTATAAACCTTGTAAACACTCTCAAATCCCTGATCACTTTATTAGGATTCAAAATAACGATTAAGTCAGCAGCTTTAAAACTCTCTTGTCCCCATTTGTAATGTGCACCTTCCAGAATCCATGAGGGTTTAGCAAGGATTTCTTCCAACTGAGCATCCCTTGCTTCAACTGAAAAGCGCAAATTCTCGGCACTTCTGTCCCATACCAAGTTGTCTGTCTCGTAATACTCTACACCGTATTTTCTAGATAACTCCCGGGCGATATAGGATTTGCCGCTGCCGCAAGCGCCAATGATTCTAATCTTCATAAGATCAGCCTAGCCCTATCGGCAGGATTATTAGTCCTATGGAAATTACGGTGATTATTCTTGTGGTGAAGAGCGTTAGCTTTTGGTTCTTCTCTGATTTATACCAGCCTTTAAACTGAAAATGATTCCGGTACAGCATAAAAAATAACAATAAATTCCCGAATCCCATACTCCAGTTATACACAGGTTGACCAAATATCAATTGATAGATCAATCTTTCTGCCCAACCCAAAACTAATAAAGTCAGCACAAGCAATATACATAAGCGAAGTAATTCCAATATAAAAGAGCCCAATTTCAGCAATTCTGCAACCATCCTCTCAAGGTTTCTTTATCGCCAAGAAAATCCACATTCCTCCAAATTATACACCTTACGACTCCTAACTAAAAACACAACCTGCCCAAGTTAAATTTATCCTGAGCAAGGTTGTGTTTTTTATCCGCTTAGGAGGATACGGGTTTCCCCTCGCCCCTTAGTTCTTGTATTTGTCGCTGCAAATTAACGATTTCCGCCACTAGCACTGCATTCTCCGCCTCAGAATCCACACCGCTACTCTGAATCAACTGATTCAGACGCAGCTGCAGAAGGGCGAGGTCATCCTCCCGAGCCTGTTCTATACCAGTAAGCAGAAGGGTTCTGTCTTTTGCAAAATATTCAGCATACGTTCCTTGAAAAAACTTTGGTACCTGAGACGGCTCTAAAATCACCAAGCGATTAGCCACTTTAGAGTGAAGATAACGGTCATGCGAGACCATTACTAACCCGCCGGGATACACCATAAGCGCCTCTTCTACTCGTTCCCTAGTGTCAATATCCAGATAATTAGTGGATTCATCTAAAACCAATAAATTCGCTTTTCCAAAATACAACTTGAGGAAAGCCACACGGCATTTCTCCCCCAGACTCAAATCCCCAATCCGTTTAAATACATCGTCCCGTGTAAATAAAAAGCAACCCAGAATCGTCCGCGCCTCCGTCTGGGTCATTCCCGGCAGTTCAAGCAAGCTATCCAGAATCGTAGAGTTCATTTCTAAGTTATCTAGCTCTTGTGCAAAATAACCGATTGTCGTCCGTGGATGCAGCCGCACTTCACCTTTTGTAGGCTTATTGATCCCTGCAATCAATTTCAGCAGCGTAGACTTTCCAACACCATTAGGACCCAGAATAGACAGTCGGTCTCCCCGGTTTAGCGACAAACTGAAATCCCTAAGAAAAGGCGCACTCCCCTTATAGGCAAACTCTATCTCACGGAGTGTCAGTAAAGAATCTGCCAGAAACTCTTCGCTTTCCAGCTTCATCTTCAGCTTGCCAGTCTCACGGGGCAATTCTACACGGTTCTTATTTAACCGTTCCAGCGCTGCTTCCTTGGCATGGAAACGAGACACATTTTTCTTGGATTTCGAACGCAGGAAATCGTTTTGTCCGGCAGCACGATGCGCTTGCTGGAACCATTCTGCATACCGCCTAATGCTCTCCAGCAGCTTCTCCTTTTCCTGCTCCTGCTTTTTATATTGTCCCTCCAATGTTCTCAGCTCTATAGTCTTCTGCTCCCGGTACTGTGTATATCCACCCGAATAACGCCGGCATCCCTCCGGACTAAGCTCCAGCACAGACGTTGCAGTTCGATCAATAAATGTACGATCATGTGATACATAAAACACGGTTCCAGCGTAGGTGCACACCCAATGCTCCAACCACTCCATCGTTTCTCCATCTATGTGATTGGTCGGTTCATCCAGAATCAATAGCTTGGGCTGCCGGGCTAATAATGCTGCTAATTGCACCCGTGTCTTTTGCCCACCACTAAGTGAGGCGTATGGCAAATCCCAGACTGCACGTTCAAGCTTGAGCTGCTTTAGACTTTTTTCCGCTTTGACCTCCCAGCCATATCCATCAAGCTGCAAGTAACGATCGTACACCTCTGCATATTCAGCCAACTCAGCTTCGGTATCAGCTTTCTGCTCCTGCAATCTCTGACTGAGGGCTTCAAGCTGGCGTTTTAATTCAGGCAGCTGTGCTGACCCTGAAAGAACGTAGTCCAATGCGGTTACTTCCTCAGGTACCTCAAGCTGTTGATCGAGCACACCCCATTCTTCAGATGGCAAACCATGATAGATACTCCCCTCTTCAAAAGTAAGCCGACCGATCAGCCCCTTAAGCAGTGTGGTTTTGCCAATCCCGTTTCGTCCGAATAAAAGCACGCGCTCTCCCTCTGCTATCTCAAAGGATACCTCCTTAAATAAAGGGATCCCGTTCCATTCCTTACGTAAATTCTTCACTTTAATTACAGTCATCTTTCATTCCTCCGATTTCATTGCAAATAAAAAACCGCAGCCAGCGGTCTGCGGTCGAATAGCGTATGAAGGGGGAATGTGCCCAGACATGGATAGACTACGGCCGTGTTCACCTGCTGGATGCAGAGTAAACCAACACAATAGATAGAACTATCCATATAAGAGCATCGTAAGACCCCCGACCGACACACGTATCCCTGACCGTTATCACCCTGCGCGGGTGCTCCGTGACTTGTGCATATGCACTTCACAAACTTTCTGGTCTGTTTCAGGAAACGTGTTAGTTATTCATCAGTCGGTGGCCCTCCGTAATTGTCCGTATTTTTAGAATAAGTACAGTATATAACAATTTAAATCAGAATTAAAAGGTCAAGAACAATTATAACTTAATCTTTACCACCTGAGTCTGCGCATTCCACTGCACCTGAACAGCAAATAAATCAGGCAGGATACTCAGCGGAATTAGTAATCGGTTATTTTCATTGCGTGACGGTAAAATCGTAATGGATTTGCCATTCACAATAGCCTTATTGGATAATGGCTTATGTGTCACCGTACGATTGCCGATCGTAATTAGCAGTGCACCTGTCCCCGCTTCACTCTGCAAAGTTCCACCCAGTAAGGCCACGGATTCTCTCAGCGGAACAAACACACGGGAATTTTCCAATATAAAAGGATCCTTCAGCTTTGTTGTCGTCCCATTGATCTCAAAAGTCCCCACAAACTTATTACTTCCCACAGAGTACCCGTTTTTAGTTGCAATATTCTCCATAGCCAGTGTGCTCGTTGTAATGATAACTCGAGTATTCTTGGCTACTTTTGGATACAGCCAATGAATATCATCATTATGCATTCGAATACAACCGGCGCTAACGTACTTCCCTATCGATGACTCATTATTATTGCCGTGAATCGCATAAGTCGTGCCATAGGTCCCGTTCACTTCCAGCCCCAGCCAGCGGTCACCAAGCGGATTGGCCGGATCACCACCGGGAATTTTCTCTTTGTAGTAGGGTCTGTTTTTTACTTTAACCACCATTTTGAAGCTACCTTCTGGCGTCAGTTCCTTCGACTTCCCTGTGGCAACCGGAAAAGTCTTCACCAGCTTGCCGTCACTGAAATACGCGAGTTTGTTTGTTTTTTTGTTCACGATGATCAGATCTGAGCCAGCAGCTTCTACCCTTCCAACTCCTGTAAAGCAAGCAGCGAACAAAAGCCCAAATACAAGCATCAGTTTAATGTTACGCTGTAAAAAAGTTTGAAACCGGCTTCCCGAAAAGCATAAATTCATCTTGCTCCACCTCCGTTATATAAAGACGAAATCATTTCAAATATGTTGCGTACCAGCCTGTACCTATTCTTTTCAACTCGTCCACTCCCGCTTGACGCAGAGATTGCAATACTGTAACCAGTGAATGCACGACAAAAAGCCGATCTTTAGATACGCAAAGATCAGCATGCGCATAAGCACATAAGTTGCGGACTCCAGAGCCCCTATTTGCGACAAATCCGCTGTTTTGAGGTGCTATCGGACTCCAGCGCAGTTATTCGCTCTAAACACCTCGAATTCCTTACTTTTCACGACCAATAAGGTCTTTCGGGTCCGAAACTCGCTCAAAAAGGCCTAAAACACGCGAATAGCTGCATCTGAGTCCGTTAGCACAGTTCTACCTTGTTCTTTCCTATGTCTCTATCATTTCTGCCCTATGCCTCATACATTACTGCCCTACATCTCATACACTTCTGCCCTATGTCTCATACATTTCCGCCCTATGTCTCATACATTTCCGCCCTACGTCTCATACATTACTGCGTCCGCTCATTTGCCCGTTACCGTTAGCACAGTTACCTACCACATCTGCACCAAAACTCCACCACTTCTCCACCACGCTCCGCTCCAGCCCCAGACTAACTGCGCTGCACATTTACCCGTATCCCATTCTACCGAAGCTCAACGCACCAGCCCCCAAACTAACTATGGTTGTACCATCGAAGATCAGCATGCGCATAAGCACATTAGTTACGGACTCCAGAGACCCTATTTGCAACTTTTTCGCTGTTTTGAGATGCTATCGGACTCCAGCGCAGTTATTCGCTCTAAACACCTCGAATTCCTTACTTTTCACGACCAATAAGGTCTCTCGGATCCGAAACTCGCTCAAAAAGACCTAAAACACGCGAATAGCTGCATCTGAGTCCGTTAGCATACTAGTTCATTTTTGATTGGTAGTTAGTTCGTGTTTAGTTGGCTCTTCGTTCGTTTCTTGTTTCATTTCTGGGTTCGTTTCTAGTTTGTTTCCAGTACATTTCTGGTTAGTTTCTAGTTCGTTTCTTATTAGCTCCTACTCGTCCCTACCTCCTCCCTATCTCTTAGCCAGCTCGTTTCTACTCCATTCCGTTCTTCCGTTCTCCCCTTCCGTTCTTACCTTCCGTTCTCCCCTCCCGTTCTTCCGTTCTACCATTCGCCCGCTCTTACGCTCCCCCTACATCCCCACTACACACAAAAAAAGCCTTGATTCTCTTATAGAGAATCAAGGCTTTCTAATTCGACCTTACACCCACCACATACCCTGAGGCTGGTCATGAATAAGAATGGATTGCAAATTGGTTACTGCACGTTGGAAGCCTTCGTCAACCGTCATAAGAGGGTCTTCATGCTCGATGCTCACCACGTAATCATAACCGTAAGTGCGCAGCGCGCTCATGATATCTGACCACTCAGATATGCTGTGGCCGCAACCAACGGAGCGGAAGGTCCATGCGCGGGTCTGCACATCGCCATAAGGTTGCATATCGGTCAGACCATACATATTGATGTTGTCCTGATCCAAGTAAGTATCCTTGGCATGGAAATGGTGAATCGCGCCAGCTTTACCGAGAATCTTAATGGCACCTACAGGATCAATACCTTGCCACCACAGATGGCTCGGATCCAGATTAGCTCCGATAGCATCGCAGGTTGCTTCTCTAAGCTTCAAAATCGTATAAGGGGTATGGCACAGGAAGCCGCCATGCAACTCGATGCCGATCTTAACGCCATGCTCCTCGGCCAGCTTGCCGATTTCCTTCCAGTAAGGGATCAGCTTATGTTCCCACTGCCAGGTTTTGATGTCGCTGTACACGGTAGGCCAAGGTGTGACTGGCCAGTTCGGTGCTTTTGCCTCATCGCTGTCCCCAGCCGTTCCCGAAAAAGTGTTCACGACCTTAACACCCATGAGTGAAGCCAGCTTGATCGATTTACGGAGAATTTCATCCCCGGCGCGGGCTTCTTCTTTATCTGGTGAAATCGGGTTATTATGGCAACTGAAGGCACTGATCATAATGCCACGTTTTGTGAACTTTTCCAAATATTCTAGACGTGCTGACTCGCTCGCAAGCAGCTCATCTGTCGGACAGTGAGCATTACCGGGATTACCGCCCGAGCCGATTTCTACCGCATTCAAACCTGCGGCGGCGATTTTATCTAACATCTCGTCAAGACTCAAGCTTCCAAATACAGGATCAAATACGCCTAATTTCATTTATACGACCACCTTTTCTTTGATAGGCTCTAAGGCTTCAGAATGTCCGTAAACCGGATAGTCACGTTTCGTTGGTGCACACCAGTTTACGCCATTGATGATAACTTTTTGAATATCCTTGTTGTAATAGGTTGGATAAGATTCATGACCAGGCTGGAAATAAAAGATCTTCCCGCTGCCTCTACGGTAGGTCGATCCGCTAGGGAAGACGTTGCCGCCTTCGAACCAGCCGACAAATACAAGACTCTCTGGTGCTGGCACATCAAAATGTGCACCATACATTTCCTCTTGCTCCAAGTCGATGTATTCACCAATGCCCTCAGCAATCGGGTGACTTGGGTCCATGACCCACAGGCGCTCCTTCTCCTCAGCTTCACGCCATTTCAGATCGCAGCTGGTGCCCATTAATTTCATAAAGATTTTGGACATATGGCCCGAATGAAGTACTACAAGCCCCATACCTTGCAGCACTCGCGCATGTACACGGTTTACAATCTCATCACTTACTTCATGATGGGCGATATGTCCCCACCAGATCAGCACATCCGTGTTATCCAATACCTCTTGCGTCAGTCCGTGCTCTGGTTCATCCAGCGTAGCTGTCTGAGTGTCCAGTCCTGCCTCTTGAAGAAAACTTGCCAGTTGTCCATGAATACCTTGCGGATAGACCTTAAGAATTCTTTCTTCCTGCCGTTCATGACGGAATTCATTCCATACGGTTACTCTTGTCACTTGGGACACACTCCTAGTTCATATTTATCTATGACCATCGAATTTGCTTGATTATTCAAAAAACACAGGCATTCCAGTTTCAGAGGATTTATAAATAGCTTCCAAGATGCGAGTCACAACCAACGCCTGCTCCGGCTTCACTACAGGCTCGGTGTCATTTACAATGCTGTCAATCCACTGAGCTGCCTCTATCACAGCTGGATCATCTCCTGCACCATCATAAAAGTCGACGCCACCGGCATCCAGACCGATATGCTTTTCAAAGGTTTTACCGTAGGCTTCCCCGTTAATGCGTAGACCCTTCTCCATATCTGCTCCGCCTTCAGTCCCACAAAGTACCGTTTTGGCCTCACCGACATCGAGTGTATTCAGTGCCCAGCTTGCCTCTAAGACGATGGTAGCCCCATTCTCCATAGTGATGAATCCAATGGCGGAATCCTCAACTGTAAACTTCTCAGGATCCCACGGGCCCCAAGCATTCGCAGCATTTTTACGACCGGACAGCTTATGATAAGCGTTGCCCACGACATATTTAGGTTTGTAATTATCCATCATCCACAGGGTCAAATCGAGCGCATGGGTCCCGATATCAATCAACGGACCGCCGCCTTGCGCTTCTTCATCCAAAAACACACCCCAAGTTGGGACAGCGCGACGACGGATAGCCTTAGCTCTGGCGTAATAGATCTCACCAAGCTCATTATTCTCACATACCGCATGCAGATAAGCTGAGTCTGGTCTGAACCGGTTCTGATAACCGATGGTCAGCTTTTTACCAGTTCGTTCTGAGGCCTCGATCATCGCTTGTGCTTCTGCCGTGGTTTTAGCCATCGGCTTCTCACACATTACGTGTTTGCCTGCTTCCATAGCCGCAATGGAAATCTCCGCATGGGAAATATTCGGCGTACATACATGAATCACATCTATACTTGCATCGTTAAGAAGCTCTTTATAATCTGTGTAAACTACGGACTGCTCATCTCCAAACTCCGCTTTTGCCTTCTCGGCACGTTCAGCGACGATATCACAAAAAGCAACCATTCGCGCACCTTCTACTTTTTTTAACGCGGGCATGTGCTTGCCGTTCGCAATACCTCCGCAGCCGATAATTCCTACTGTTAAAGTCATTCTGGTCTAACCTCCACTTATTCCTGTTTTGATATCTCTATCATACAAAGCTGAGGAAGGGCTTTCTTCCTGCAATCTTGCTGTATTATTCCCGAATATTGTCTTGTGGTATTTCAGCGGGGATATCCCCGTCGCTTCCTTGAAAAAATGATGGAAGGTCTTCACGCTGCCAAACCCGGCTGCTTCCGCCACGGCAGACATCGGCAGATCTTCATTGATCAAGATCCACTTGGCTTTGTTAAGCCGGTATTCGTTTAAGAACGCGATAAAGGTCATGCCCGTGTTTTTCTTGAACAATTTGGTAAAATAATAAGGACTAAAACCCATATAATTAGCTACCTCATTCAGCGAAATAGCCTCCTGATAATGCTGCTCCACATAAATAAAAATCCGCTCTAGTCTCTCCAATGTTTCTCTCGATTGATTCAGTGTATCTTCTGAGAACTTAGGCTGTTTATTGATCGGACTTTTCGGTACCTCACGTAAAATAACGGTCAGCAGTTCAAACAATCTAGCCTTGATTAGAAAAACATACCCTTCTCTTCGCTGTACATCTTCCTCGTAAATACTCTCAATCAGCCCTTTGAGCTTCGCGGCAGTTGCCACGGGCCATCTAGAACTGGAATACTCCATAAGCGTAAAGACCTCACGAAGTGAGTAGTCATTACCGTTCAAAGCGGCTACTTCCTGAAACAAATTCAAGTCAAATTGAATCACTACCCGTTCACTCTCAGGTGAAGAGAGAAAATAATGCACATCCCCACCATTGATAAACTGAACCTCGCCCTGCTCCATGTGAATAGGGGTATCGTTAATTCCCAGATTCAGGCTTCCTTTGGTAACATAGATAATTTCAATTTCTTTATGCCAATGCGGATAACATAACGTATCACCATTGCAGAGTAAACTGCGGTAAGGAAAGTGCTTATCCACATCCGGAATCTCGAGATAAATATTCATAAATACAACTCCTTATCCGAGTAAATCATTAAAACCAAGGCTTTCATGCCATATTTAAAAATTTTACGTAAGCGTTTACTCTCTAAATGTTAGACCTCCAATATTCTTTTGTCAATTCCGATATTTCTAAGTAAATTTTTGGTATATGCATCGGTTTCATTCCTATTAAAAGATTACTGCTCTTGCGTATTTTTGATCATTTTTTTATTTTTTAAGTACAGTTGACAAAAGCGCCTACCAGCATTTATATTCGGGGTAAGCGTTTACGTTCTCTTCCTTCATAACTTACTCTCATCAGCGTAAGCGTTTAATTCAAGGATAACCGTAGTTTAAGGAGCTCATAGGAATGAACCCAACGATTAAAGATGTTGCACAGAAAGCGAACGTCTCCATTGCCACAGTCTCTCGCGTGCTAAACAATTTAAGTGGGTATTCGGACAAAACGAAACAAAAGGTAAATGAGGCGATCAAAGAAATTGGTTATCAACCCAATGCGATTGCCCGGGGTCTAATCAATAAGCGTACACAAACCATTGGTGTTATGTTCCCTAGTGTTTCTGGTGCCTTCTCTTCCGATCTGCTCAAGGGTATTGAAGAATTGGCCAATGACCGGAACTACAGTGTGATGGTATGCAATACCGATCAGGACGGTAAAAGAACGTTGAAGTATTTGCAGCTCCTGAGAGAGAAACAGGTTGATGGCATTATTTTTTCTAGTGAAGTCCTTAAGAAAGAATATTACGATGTGCTCGAAACCATGAGGATCCCCGTTGTATTGGTCTCTTCCCAAACAGAATTCGCCAAGGTCCCTTATGTGAAAGTAGATGATTATCGAGCAGCTTTTGACGCTATCCTCTACTTAATTTCAAAAGGTCACCGCAAAATAGCCATGATTAGTGGAAACCCTAGCGATCTTATCGCTGGTGCGCCAAGAGCAGAAGGTTATAAGCATGCGCTTGAAGCAAATGGCATTCCTTTTGACAGCCGCTATCTTGCTTATGGAGATTTTTTGTATGAGAGCGGAAGTATAGCTATGGAGACTCTTTTGGAGCAAGCGCCTGATGTGACTGCCGTTTTTTGTGCTAGTGATGAAATGGCGATTGGTGCCCTCTCCACCGTTATCAAAAATGGTCTAAGTGTGCCCGAGGATATCTCCATTATGGGATATGACGATCTTGGATTAGCCAAAATGGTTATTCCGCCTTTAACAACAGTACGCCAACCGCTGTACGATATTGGAAAGATCGCCGTGGAGAAGCTCATTCAGATGATTGAAACAGGTGAGTCTGTCAACAGCCAGATTGTCGATCACACAATTGTGGAAAGACAAACGGTAAGATCGCTTACCTAAGTCTTTTTATCAATATTACGTAAACGTTTACCGTCCACTTTATTGCATACCCGTCGCTTAGAAGAACATGAACATCATTTAAGTTTGCAGTCAACGTAAACGTTTACCGTCCACTTTATTGCATACCCGTCGCTTAGAAGAACATGAACATCATTTAAGTTTGCAGTCAACGTAAACGTTTACCCTTACCAAATTCATCATAATACCAACACACTATTAGGAGGATTTATCATGAAAAAAACAATTAAACCCGTAATGGTTAGTCTACTGGCAATGTCCGTGCTTAGCGCCTGCGGTAGCAATAGTGGTAACAATGCGGCTGACAACACATCTAGCGGCGGGAACTCCTCCGGTGACAAAGTGAAAATCGAGTTTTTCCAAAATAAGACCGAAGCTAAAGCTACCTTCGACAAGCTGGTTGCGAAATTTAATGAAGCCAATCCGAACATCGTAGTCACTCAAGTGAACCCACCGGATGCCGAAACCGTGCTGAAGACTCGTGCAGCTAAAAAAGACATCCCTGACGTAGTGGGTATCGGAGCCACTGACACCTACAAAACATTATCCGGAAGTGGTCTGTTTGAAGACTTCTCCAGTGATCCACTTGCTGAAAATATCCAGCCTGCTTATGTTCAAATGCTGAAAGACCTGACGGGTTCGAGCGAGCTGAATGGTCTTCCATTCTCTTCGAACGCAAGTGGTGTCATTTACAATAAAGCGATGTTCACTGAAGCCGGCGTTACCGTGCCAACCACTTGGGATGAGTTCATTGCCGTCGCTCAAAAGTTCAAGGACAGCGGTAAAAATGCTTTTTACCTGACCCTTAAGGATTCCTGGACAACCCTTACGCCGTTCAACTCTCTCTCTACAATCATTAAAGGCAATGATTTCTTCAAGCAACGTACTGAGGGTACGGTGACTTTCACAGACAGCTTCACCGAAATTGCTGAAAAGCTGCTTAAGCTGACGGAGTTCGGTCAAAAAGATATTTTTGGAAAAGGCTACAATGACGGCAACACAGCTTTCGCTAAAGGTGAATCTGCAATGTATCTGCAAGGGGTGTGGGCGATCCCAGAAATCGTAAAGGCTAATCCATCCATTGAGCTTGGTGTATTCCCTTTCCCAGCGACAAATGATGCTGCTAATAATAAGGTCATTTCTGGCGTAGACACATTGTTGACTATCTCTAAGAGCACTAAACATAAAGAAGAAGCTAAAAAATTCGTTGAATTCCTGCTCCAGCCTGAGAATGTTAGCCTCTACATTAACGAGCAAAAAGCATTCCCAGCTGTGCAAGGTGTAACACAAGATGATCCAACAATGGACGGCTTCAAAGCAGCATTTACCTCAGGTAACTTGGCCGACTTTGCGGACCACTACATCCCAAGTGCAATGAAAGTGGATACCATCAATCAAGCCTTCCTGCAAAAGAAAGATGTTGATGCGTACCTGAAACAGCTTGATAAAGAATGGGATAAGGTAGCTGACCGGAAATAACGAGACCTGACAAATAAGAGCCGAGAAAGAGAACGGGATTCCCCCTTCTCTTTCTCTTTTCCAAGGAGGATTACATGATGGCCAAACGCCGAGTCGCCTTTTATCTAATGACTATACCGGCATTGCTTCTTTTCTTTGCCTTTCACACCTTTCCTGCACTGCAGGGTATTTATTATTCGTTCACTAACTGGGACGGCTTCAGTGACAGCTTTGATTACGTAGGATTTAAGAACTTCATTAACATTTTTCAAGACGAAAATGTGCTGAATTCATATGTGTTCACTTTTAAATATGCCATCTTAACAACTATTCTCATCAACATCATCAGTTTGTTGATTGCGCTTGGACTTAACGCCAAGATTAAAGCCAAAAACTTTTTCCGCGGTGTATATTTCCTGCCTAATATCCTCAGCGTGCTGATTGTCGGCTTTATTTTCAACTATTTGTTCGCAAATGTATTCCCTATCTGGGGCGAGAAGCTTGGCAGTGAATTCCTTTCGCAGAACATTCTCGGCAACTCCGATTGGGCCTGGATCGGTATCGTCATTGTAGCCGTTTGGCAGGGAATTGCTTATAACACGATTCTATATCTGGCAGGTCTACAGACGATTCCGCAAGATCTTTACGAAGCCTCCAATTTGGACGGCGCTAGCCGCTGGAGAGAATTCTGGAGCATTACTTTTCCAATGCTTGCTTCCTTCTTCACGATCAACATGGTGCTGGCGATGAAAGGCGGCTTAATGGTATTCGACCAAATCGTAGCCTTGACAGGTGGGGGACCTGGACGTTCAACACAATCCATTGCCCACTTAATCTATACAGGCGGCTTCCAAGGCGGAGAATTTGCCTATCAATCGGCGAACGCCGTGATTTATTTTATCGTGATCGTTGTGATCTCCGCCCTTCAGCTTAAATTTCTGCAGAAACGGGAGATGGACTTATGATCAAAAAATCAAGCAACTGGCCTGCAACGATTCTTATCGCGCTAGGCTCACTACTGATCCTTTTTCCGCTGTACATGACTATTGCTATCGCGCTAAAAAATCCCGAGGAAATGGCTCAATCCATCTTTTCACTGCCAACTGGCCTGCATTTTGAGAACTTCGCCAATGCCATTAAGGCAACCAATTTCTTTAACGCCTTAGGAAATAGCGCCACGATCACAATAACATCAGTAGTGTTCATCTTGCTTACCAACTCCATGGTAGCCTACGCGATTGCCCGCAATATGAACCGAAAATTCTTCAAAGCGCTTTACTTTTATTTTATCAGCGCAATGTTTATTCCTTTCCAGATTATTATGCTGCCTGTGGTCAAAGTGACAACGGATCTGCATATGAACAACATTCTGGGTCTTATTATTCTATACATTGTTTATGGCTTGGCTTTTAACGTGTTTGTATACACTGGCTATATCCGCTCTATTCCTTATGAGCTAGAGGAAGCTGCCACAGTAGATGGTGCAACGACATTCGGAACATTCTGGAAGATTATTTTCCCACTTCTTGCTCCGGTCAGTGCAACAATTGGTATCCTCTCTTGTCTGTCGACTTGGAACGACTTTATGCTGCCGTTGATTCTGCTCGGTGATCAGGATTCATACACACTTCCGCTTGTACAGTATGTCTTCCAAGGTCAATTCAGCACAGATTTCAACTTAGCCTTTGCTTCGTATCTGCTTGCTTTATCCCCGATGCTCGTGGTCTATTTGTTCGCGCAAAAATGGATTATCAGTGGACTAACATCAGGGTCCATTAAATAACTAAGATTTATATAGAGAGATAGGAGAGTTATACATGGATAAGAAATGGTGGAAAGAAAGCGTAGTTTATCAAATCTATCCCCGCAGCTTCAAAGACAGTAACGGGGACGGCATCGGTGATCTGCAAGGCATTATCTCGAAACTCGATTATTTAAATCAGCTTGGCGTCGACGTAGTCTGGTTATGCCCGGTATATGAGTCGCCAAACGACGATAACGGCTATGATATCAGTAACTATCAAACTATTATGGATGATTTCGGAACACTCTCTGATTGGGAGGAACTGCTAGCTGGACTTCACAGCCGCGGCATGAAGCTGATTATGGATCTCGTGGTCAACCACTCCTCTGATGAGCATGCTTGGTTCGTGGAGTCCCGCAAATCAAAGGATAATCCTTATCGTGATTATTATATCTGGCGGCCGGGCCAAGACGGACAGACGCCTAACGACTGGGGTTCCTTCTTCAGCGGTTCGGCTTGGGAATTCGATGAGAAGTCGGAGGAATATTACCTCCATCTCTTCTCGAGAAAGCAACCCGACCTGAATTGGGATAATCCTAAGCTGCGCCAGGAAGTCTACGATATGATGACCTGGTGGCTGGATAAGGGTATTGACGGATTCCGCATGGATGTAATCAACTTGATTTCCAAAGTACCAGAATTACCTAGCGTTGCCCCAGAAAATAACGGAGAACAGCCTACGTACCACTTCGGAGGAGACTATTTCGTTAACGGACCACGCGTACATGATTATATGCAGGAAATGAACCGTGAGGTCCTGTCCAAGTACGATATCATGACAGTGGGCGAAGCCGTTAATGTCACTCCCGAGGAGGCTTCCTTGTACGTTTCCGAGGATCGCAACGAGCTTAACATGGTATTCCATTTCGAGCTCATGGACGTCGATTCCGGACCTGGAGGCAAATGGAATGTGCAGCCTTGGAAGCTGGCGGACATCAAGTCCATCATTTCCAAATGGCAAGTCGCGCTGGACGGTAAAGGTTGGAACAGTCTGTATATGAACAACCACGATCAGCCGCGTATGTTATCCCGCTTCGGAGATGATAAGCTATATCCGAAAGAATCTGCCAAGATGCTGGCAACACTGCTGCACACGCTCCAAGGCACACCTTACATCTATCAAGGCGAAGAAATCGGCATGACGAATGTACAGTTTAATTCTATCAACGATTACAAAGATATCGAAATCTTGAATATGTATAAAGAATACTTGGCTGCCGGTCATTCGGAAGAAGCTATCATGAACTCCATTTACATTAAAGGCCGGGACAATGGCCGTACGCCAATGCAATGGAACGCCGAGCCGCAGGCAGGCTTCACGACGGGCTCTCCTTGGCTAGCCGTAAATCCTAATTACAAGGAAATTAATGTGGAGCAGGCGCTGGCTGATCCTGATTCTATTTTTTACTATTATAAGAGACTTATTGAGCTGCGCAAGCAGCATGAAATTATCGTATATGGTAGCTATACGATCTTGGCTGAAGAGAACGAGCAAATCTATGCTTATCTGCGTACTCTTGGAGAAGAACAGCTACTGGTTGTATTGAATTTCTTCGGAGAGCCCGCGACCTTCGAGCTTCCTTCCACTGTGAAATTTCAAACGAAGGAACTGCTCATTGCCAACTACGAGGTAAATCCAGAAGAAGAACTAAATACAATTCAGCTTCGCCCTTATGAAGCTCGTGTGTATAAGCTTAAATAATTCCCCCCTTGCATGGAAACAACAAAAAGGAGCCTCACGGCTCCTTTTTACTTTCCTCCAACAGCTACCGGATTGACCTGTACCTGTCCCGCGTTCAATTTCTCGATAATCGCCAGTAAGAAGGTTTCGGCTAGGCTGTTCTTTTTAATCGCTCTGGCGGCTTCTTCCAAGGTAAACCATTCAGCATGATCAACCTCAGTACTCACCTGGCTCAAGTCCTCCGAATCTGCAACACCTATAAAATTCAGCATTAGCGTATTGGATGGCGCGAAGTACAAGCTGCGCATATATTCATAAGCGACAATATCAAGTCCTACCTCTTCTTTTACCTCACGTACGAGAGTCGTTTCCGCATCTTCACCTTTGTTCACGTATCCTGCGAGTAATATGTAGTCTGGCCGATTATATTGCTGAATTAATAAAATCTTGTTTTTCTCCCTGTTTAATACTGCTGTACTAATCGCCGTACTGAAAATAGGGAATCGGAACATTTCACATGCATTACAATAAGGTACCTGCCCTTCCCCATCGGCTTCTTTCATTACTAACGCAGTTCCACATTCCAGGCAATACTTCAAACTGATCGCTTCCTTCTATTCTAAGTTAGCCTAATTCTACTCCAATTGAGGAGCAATCCGGTGATACGTAGCTTGTTCAAACCCGTATGCTAAGGCTATGAGCGTAGGCTCGCTATAAGCTTTTCCGGAAAAAACAACACCAAAAGGCCCCCTGGTCGAATCCCCATCCGCATCAATAATGCCTTGAGATACATATCCCGCCGGAACGGTAACTAATGGATAACCTAAGCGTGCCGCAATATACATGCCATCTACATCACCAGGCAGCAATAACGCGTCTAAACTATATTGTTCCAACACATAATCTATTCCTTGCTCAAGCGCTAATTCCTTGTATTCTTGTCTCTTCTCTTCATAGACCTCTTCACTTAATGTTATTTCTTCTGATCTTGTCAGGGTGTCTTGCCCATATTGCAAGGCAATCTCAGCATGTCTTTCATTATAGGCTATCAATTCCTGCAAAGAGTGAATCGGAACGGATTCATCTACTTGTGCTAAATACTGGTTGAGCCCTTTTTTAAATTCATAACAAATCACATCATTATTCCAATTCTGTTGTTCAACATGTACTGTGACAGGATCTATAATGGTAGCCCCTTCATTCTTCAAGGTCAAGATAGCTGCTTCCATAATTGCAAGCCTCTCAGTGTCTAAATGCTTATAATAATGCCGTGGAATACCTATTCTTGCTTGTCGTATAAAGCTTTTATCTAAACTTGAAGTATAGTCTGTATAAGCGTATTTTTTGCTTGAAAATGTTGCTGAATCGTTGGCGTCCACTCCGGTTAATGCCCCTAAAATAATTGCCGCATCTGTAACCGTTCTAGCTATAGGGCCAGGTGTATCCTGACTTACTGAAATGGGAATGACTCCAGTACGGCTGACTAATCCCACCGTAGGTTTGATTCCGACAAGAGCATGTTGGCTGGCTGGACCGATAATAGATCCTGCGGTTTCCGTTCCGATCGCTGCTGCTGCCAGATTCGCTGCTACAGCTGCCGCAGGCCCAGAGCTGGAACCACTGACAAATACCGTCCCAGGTCCATATGGATTCAGTACAAGCCCTCCCCGCGAGCTATATCCCGCAGGCATTGTACTAGACATAAAATTAGACCATTCCGACATATTCGCCTTCCCAAGTAAAATAGCCCCCGCCAATCGAAGCTTGGCCGCTACAAATGAATCTTTTGCCGCAATTGATCCAGCTAAAGCTACAGAACCGGCACTCGTATGCATCTTATCCGCGGTGTCTATATTATCCTTCAATACAATAGGAATACCGTGCAGGCTCCCCCGGCTCCCTTTTTCTGCTCGTTCTTTATCGAGTGCTCGCGCGATTTGTATAACCTCTGGATTTATTTCTAAAATAGAGTTTATGTCTATATCGTATTTATGGATCCGCTCCAAATACACTTGAACTATATCCTCTGAGTTGATTAAACCTGCTTCCAGAGCCTCTTGCATTTTAATTATATCCGTCTCAATAATCCATTCCTGAAGTTTATTCTTCATACGAATAACTCCTTCCAAAAAAATAAAAATGCCTCTAGTATAAACCTACCACAAAATTTCACCTCAATAATATGGAGAGTTTAACTATAGTTATATTCAGCTATTTGACTCCCTCGGCTACAGATGATAGGGTATTTTCGAAGTTAAATTTTTCCGGGAGGGAACACCCATGACGGCAGTAAAGCTTAGCATCGGATACGACGAATTCGAAGAAGGTCAAAGAATTGGCAAAGCAATTGAGAAGTTAAGCAGCAGCGCTGAAAGTGCGTCACTAACCAGCCTAATTATTGGTGATTGGGGGCAAGCCTACGAGAATAGCTCCGATGAGGTTGTGGATGCGCTGGTTACGCATAGTGCAAGCTTCCCTGCTTTACGCAAGCTTTTTATTGGTGAGATGGGTTATGAGGAGTGCGAGATTTCTTGGATTACCCAAAGCGATCTATCACCGCTGTTGCCTGCTTTTCCAGAATTACAATCACTCACCATTCAAGGTGGAAATGAGCTAAGCCTCTCAGAGCTAAAACATGACAAGTTAGAAAAGCTAATTATTATTACTGGTGGCTTGAGTAAAACCGTGCTTGAAAATATTGCAGCCAGCCAATTGCCGAATTTGCGTAAGCTGGAACTATATCTTGGCGTAGATAACTACGGCTTTGACGGAAGCCTCGCAGATATTCTACCTCTTTTAGAAGTAGGAAAGTTCCCTAAACTTACCTATCTGGGATTAAAAAATAGCGAAATACAAGATGAAATCGCCGGTGCAGTAGCAAATGCTCCAATTCTGGATCAGTTGGATACGCTAGATCTGTCTCTAGGTACCCTCAGCGACGAGGGGGCTGAGTTGCTTCTAGCCAGCGAGAGAATCAAGGGACTAAAGGCATTGAACCTAAGCCATCATTATATGTCTGACGAGATGATCAGCCGCTGGCAAAAGAGTGGATTGCCTGTCGATGTCAGCGACAAGCAGGAAAGCGATGATGAGGAAGACTGGCGTTATCCTTCCATCACAGAATGAGCCCCTCATGCGGCCAATGATCGTTATTGGTATTCCCGGAGATAAACGAACTAGCGGCATTCAGCAAGCGCGTTCCGATCTCGGAATGCCACCCGCCATCATTTTATCGTATGCTGAGTTCCTGCAAGGAAGATCGTTAAGTGATCTATTGAAAGTGCAGAAGCAACAGCTATCTAGTCAGCCAGTCGTGTATAACGGCATAGATCTCAGTGCGGCTCCTCCGCTGCTGAGATTGGAATCGCCTGGCAGCAGCTTTGAGGTAGAACGAGCATTGATCGCTCTCGGCGCACCGGATGCCGTTGATGTTGACGATTCGCTGCATCCCTACGCTGAAAGACCTGATCCGCGCCCACTCCGTGTGAAGGTAGCCCATCAATTGAAGGAGATGCAGGGTGTCCTGCATCATCCTTCGCAATGGTTCCGCGGTTATTGCCGCATGCTGGCTAGACTACAGCGCGAAGTCAAAGAGGTTTGTCCAGGTTCGCTATGGTTAAATGACCCCGCTGACATTGCGGCCATGACCGATAAACGGCGGGCACAACAGATTCTGAGTGAGGCAGGCATCACTATTCCTCGTCCATTAGGCGAGGAACAGCAGCCTACGGACTATGCCTCTCTCCGTGAGATGATGATCTCCCGGCGAATGCACCGGGTATTCATCAAGCTAGCCTTCGGCTCTGCCGCTTCCGGGGTGATCGCCTATCAGCTCCATCCCGTTACAGGTGCCGAAGTTGCCTTAACTACAGTGGGGGTCGAGAATTATATCACCCGACCACCCATTTACTATAATTCCGGTAAACTGCGGCGGTACACAGATACCGCCACGATCTCCGGCATTATTAACTGGATTTATCGACATGGTGGTTATGCCGAGCAATGGATCCCTAAGATCGGCCATAACGGCAAAGCCTTCGATATCCGCCAGCTCGTGGTTCTCCGCGAGGCCTGTCATGCAATTGCTCGTGTAAGTTCCACCCCAATTACGAATCTGCATTTACGCAGCCAGCGGATGTCTCCTTCAGAAGCCGGTCTATCAGAATTCATACAGGAGCAGGTACGAAATACCGCGTTGCAAGCGCTGGCGGCATTTCCCCGTTCTGGAGTTGCCGGGATAGACGTGCTGATATCTGGAGGATCGCAGCAGTGTTTTGTCGCCGATGTTAATCCTTTTGGCGATTTGCTGTACGATGTGAAATACCGTGGCTGCAGCACCTACGAATGGGAAATGAAGGTATTGACCGCCAGAGACTATATTACTCATCCCTCAACACCGCTTATAAAGGAAGGATCCTCTTAATGGATATGAACACTATCGTTGGCACCCATGACATTCTAATGATCACGCTTGATACCCTTCGATACGATGCAGCTACTATGGAGGAAGCGAACTGCCCGAACCTGTGCGGAACGGGACCCTGGGAGAAAAGACATACTCCCGGCAGCTTTACTTATGCGGCCCATCACGCTTTTTTCGGCGGCTTCTTGCCTACTCCAGCTACAACGGATAAGACTGAGCATATCCGCATGTTCCACTCCCGAAACACCGGCATGAAGACGCATCCCCATACATGGCTGTTCGATACGCCGGATATCGTGTCAGGACTTGCTGCTGAGGGCTATCGTACGGTTTGTATTGGAGGTGTTATTTTCTTCACCAAAAAAAATCCACTCGCTCGTGTGTTGCCAAGCTATTTCCAGCAAAGCTACTGGCGGATGACCTTCGGTGTGACCAATCCGCGTTCCACAGAGCATCAGGTGAACCATGCCTTAAAGCTGCTAAAGGATACTCCTAGCGAGCAAAGATTGTTTATGTTCCTCAACGTCTCTGCCATTCACGGACCAAATCATTATTTTGTACCTGGTGCTAAAAAAGACTCTGTAGACAGCCAGCGCGCCGCTCTTCGTTATGTGGACGGTGAACTGGGCCGGTTGTTCGATGCGTTCCGGGAACGCGGCAATCCGGTCTTCTGCCTGGCTTTTTCAGATCATGGAACCGCTTATGGGGAAGATGGCTATCAGGGGCATCGCCTTGCCCACGAGACGGTATGGAACGTCCCTTATCGGGAGTTTATTTTATAATATTTATAACAAGGAAAGGATGGAGAACTGATATGACGTTATCGTCCTTCTCTTTAGAAGAGCTTCACAAGTGGAAAGACAGCATTACTGCTCACCCTTACCGTTCTTATCTGTATTCCTATCCACACAAAACGGCTTACAGGGATTTGCAACCTCCGATGCCGCTAGAAACACTCTGGCGTGATGAGCCTGCGGAATCTTTCTTTCTATATATGCATATTCCGTTTTGTGGCGCACGCTGCGGATTCTGCAACCTATTTACCCTGCCTGATAAACGTGCAAATGTTCATGCCACATACGTGGATGCACTGGAACGCCAAGCAAAGCAATGGGCGGAATTCACCAGACACAGGCCTTATGCCCGTTTTGCGATCGGCGGTGGAACTCCCACCCTGCTGGCAGCAGATCAGCTCCGCCGCTTGTTCCATATTGCCGTTGATACGATGGGACTGGATACAAATACAGCCTCCATCTCAGTGGAAACTTCACCGGAGACGATTACCGAAGAGAAGCTGAATATTCTTAAAGAGTATACGGTGGATCGGGTCAGCATGGGCATCCAAAGTTTTGTTGCAGCTGAATCGGCAGCCATCTATCGCCCACAAAATCCGGATGAGGTGTATCGGGCACTAGAGCTGCTGGGGAAATATGATTTTCCCATACTAAATTTAGATCTGATCTACGGGCTTCCGGGGCAGACGGTCGACTCTTGGCTATATTCGCTCAATCAAGCGATCAGCTTTGAGCCAGAGGAAATTTTCATCTATCCGCTCTACACTCGAGAGCATACGATTGTGAAGCCTGGTGATATCCAGCGTCAGGACGATATTCGCCTAGACTGCTACAAAGCCGCTGGTCAGCTGCTTAGAGCGAGAGGATATCGCCAATACTCCATGCGTCGTTTCGCCAAGGAAGACGCCGGAACAGCTAAACCCATTCTCGATTATAGTTGCCAAGAAGAAGGAATGGTCGGCTTGGGCTGCGGAGCCAGATCCTACACCCGCCATGTGCATTACGCTTCCCGTTATGGGGTAAGCCGTAAAGCAACCGAGAGCATTATTGCTGATTACATTGCGACGGATCGTTACGATACTGCGGATTACGGAATTGTGCTGAGTCTTGAAGAACAGAAACGCCGCTTTATTCTGAAGGCGATTCTACATAGCGAAGGGCTGAAGCTTGAAGATTACAGCCAGCGTTTCGATCAATCACTCTGGAGTGATTATCCTGAGCTGTCCAACCTGCTTCATTCCGGTCTTGGGCAGGAGGGAGATGGCATCCTGCGTCTTACCACCGAAGGGATGGGTTACTCTGATTCGATTGGGGATTGGTTTATTTCTGGGGAGATCCGAGAGCAGATGGAAAGGTTCGTATTGCCATGAATGCGGTCCTCTACTACCGCGGCTCCCTCACGTCCTGCAACTATGATTGCCCCTATTGTCCTTTTGGCAAAACAAGAGACAGCGCAGCTACACTCGCCAAGGACCGCCAGGGGCTGGAAGCCTTTGTAGCGTGGGCCTCTGAGCAAGGTGCGACAGGTCATCGGCTTTCTATATTTTTTAATCCCTATGGCGAAGGGCTAATTCATCGCTGGTACAAAGAAGCAATGATTGCTCTCTCCAATATGGACCATGTAGAGAAGGTAGCGATTCAGACCAACCTTTCTGCCAACCTGGATTTCATCTCCCAGCTGAATCGTAAAAAAGTGGCCTTTTGGGCCACCTACCACCCCGGACAAGTGCGAGAGGATAAATTTCTGTCGCAGTGTTTGACTTTATACGAGAACGACGTTCCATTTAGTGTGGGAAGCGTTGGAATACGCAGCGCTTTTTCAGCGATAGCTTCACTTCGCTCTGCATTACCAGAGAACGTGTACTTATGGGTCAATGCTTACAAAGATAAACCGGATTATTATACAGCAGAGGATTTTGCCTTCCTTAGCGAGATTGATCCACATTTTTCTGTGAATGCTATGGATTATGAAAGCCTTGGCCAAGCCTGCAATGCAGGAAAAGATGTTTTTTATGTACAGGGCGCTGGGCTTGTGAAACGCTGCTATAAGGACAGAGGGGTCATAGGCAATCTTTACCGTGATGGGCTCGAAGGTCTCTCTGCGGTTAGAAGCTGCCGAATGAAGGTATGCGATTGTTATATCGGTTATATTCATATGCCCGAGCTGAAGCTGCGGAACATCTATGAGGATGGACTTTTGGAACGAATCCCTTATGGCGCTATGAACAACTGATTTTAAAATTCCAGACAGGGTTTCTTTACTCTCTGTGGAATATGACAAGTAGCCCCCATCTATAGGGGCATAGCAAACACTAAAGTTGGAGGGACAATAACTTATGAACAACATCATTAATTTTGCGCATCGTGGAGCGTCGGCAGTGTGTCCAGAAAATACTATGGCGGCATTTTGCAAAGGTCTTGAGCTGGGTGCAACCGGAATAGAAACTGATGTACAAATGACCAAGGATGGCGGCCTAGTCCTCATTCATGATGAAACTCTAAACCGCACGACAAGCGGAACCGGCTATGTGAAGGATCATACACTCGCAGAACTGCTGGAGGTGGACGCAGGCTCATGGTTCGGACCTGAATTCAAAGGTGAGCGCCTTCCATTGCTGGAAGATTTATTAGATCTGCTGCAAGGTAGAGATACCATACTAAATATCGAGCTTAAAAATGGCACTTTTTTATATCCGGGCATGGAGGAAAAAGTGATCGCGGCCGTACGGGATTTCAAGATGAGCGATCGCGTCATTTTTTCGAGCTTCAACCATTATTCACTAGCTTACTGTCAGTCGCTGGCACCGGAGATCAGAACTGGAATTCTGTACGGGGAAGGCCTGTATCGTCCTTGGGATTATGCAGCTACACTTGGAGCGACTGCGTTGCACGCTTATCATTTTGCGGTACTGCCTGAATTCGTCGAAGAAGCTGCGAAGCATGGCGTCGCCTACCATCCTTGGACCGTTAATGATCCCGAGCGGATGAAATATTTAATTGAAGCGGGTGTATCAGGCATTATTACCGATCATCCAGACCTACTCGCTGGACTTCTGGCTGACAAGGGAGTGTGATGGTGTGAAAAAAGTCTGGCTGCTCGGATTCGGCTTTTTCAGCATCAGCATTACATGGAGTCTGTATAACGCATTTGTACCTTTTTTCCTCGAAAAATATGTACATAGTGTAGCCCTTATCAGCTTCATGATGACGATTGATAATTACTTCGCCTTATTCTTGCAGCCTTGGATCGGCAATCGGAGTGACCGCACGACCTCGCGTTTTGGACGCAGAATGCCTTATCTTATGATCGGTATGCCCTTCGCTGCCGTGCTGACTATGCTGATTCCGTTTCATACCGGACTATTTACACTGCTTTTATTTATGATGCTGATGAATTTAGCCATGAGTTTATACCGTTCCCCCACCGTCGCTCTCATGCCCGACATAACACCTGAAGAGCAGCGTACAAAGGCTAACGGATTAATTAATTTCATGGGTGGATTCGGATCAATTCTGGCTTTCGGCGTGGGTTCGATCCTCTATAAATCAAATCCTGCACTGCCATTTCTCGTTGCTGGACTGATTACCCTGTTATGTCTGTTTATCGTATCGCGTTTCATCAAAGAAAAACGGGATGGTGTGAATAAAAGCCCTATGCTTTTATCCGATACAGCGGAGAGCCCTTCTGCGACAGTAGTTAATCCTTCCAGAATCTCCTTTCGCGGCCAGCTGGATCGTACTACAGTCTTTCTACTGGCAGCGATCTTCTTCTGGTTTGTAGCTTATCAAGGGGTCGAAACCTTGTTTACATTGTATGGCAAAAACCATCTGGGCCTCAGTGAACAAGCAGCCTCCTTCTCCCTTACCTTCTTCTCCCTTGCCTTTGTGCTGTTCGCTATTCCGAGCGGTTGGCTGGGTGGGCGATTCGGGAAAAAGAAGATCATTATCGTCGGCGTATGTGGCCTGATGACGGTCTTTGCGCTTGTTGGGTTTGCACAGGACCTGCTGGTGCTTCGAGCGTTGCTCCTGACAGGAGGAATCTTCTGGGCTTGTATCAACATCAACTCTTATCCTTATGTTGTTGCTACGGGGACTGAGGAAAGTATTGGTACTCGAACAGGGATGTATTATTTGGTCTCTTCACTGGCAGCGATCAGCTCACCACCTTTGCTGGGGCTAATGATTGATATTTTTGATTACTCCATCCTGTTCTATGTAGCAGCGATTAGTATGGCGGTTGCCCTGCTCTGCCTTTTCTTGATGAAGGGACGCAAGCAAGTGCCCCACAAGTTTCACACACCGGGAGCCTAAAAAAGCGTCAGCCTTAGACATCTATTTATGTCCAAGGCTGACGCTTATATTTTACACTTAACAAACTAATTTTTATAAACTGAATAACGACCTGTACCGAGCTGTTTGGCGGTGTACATCGCTGTATCTGCCTCATGCAGCAGCCTGAAATGATCCACCTTGCCATGACTAATACTGATGCCTATGCTCGCAGATACAAAGAGGTTGTGCTCTCCCAGCTGATAATGTCTGGTCGTCTTCTCCAGAATCTGCACCGCTAACTGCTCCGCTTCCTTCTGATTGCAGCCTTTAGCTACGATCACAAATTCATCACCGCCTATACGGAAAATATGGCGTTTTCTTTTGCTGGAAAATTGACTTAACCTTCCTCCCACTTCTTGCAGCAGTAAATCGCCCACATGATGTCCTAAGCTGTCATTGATGGATTTGAAACGGTTCAAATCCATAAACAATACAGCTAGTTGCTCATTTACTTTGCAGCGATCCCAAAAGTGATCCATTCCATTCTTGTTTAACAGCCCCGTTAAGCCATCCTTATAGGCAAGTTCTTTAAGCTGCTCTCTTTCCGCCAAAACAAGGTTCAACCGTGTAAGCAAAAACATTAAAACAGCTATCGTAAGCGCGTATATCAATAACGGAGTGAAAATCCCCCCATTGACCTCTATAGTTTCTTCTAAGGATTTTTTGCCTAGCTGATGCATTGCCCACAATCCAACGACGATAGTTATAATGGAAAGGCCCGTATAAACCGCTCTTTGTTTTGGTTCCTTACTAGCAACATCCCGGTAAAATCTCAATACTAAATAACCTACAACCCCTGCGATGATAATGGACATTAACGTTTGTAAATAAATCTGAACCTCTACCACCTTTAATTCGCACATCCTTCTGAACTACAAATAATTAGCTTACTGTACTGCGATACCAATATATAAAAAAGCTCTGAACATTATCTGAACACTTACTCTTTCTCCAAATGCCGCGCACAATTATATAACTCGCAGTTCCATGAGCCATCCGATTCGGATTTTGTTATTCGCGTAATTGACGTATTGTTCAATAATACTGTGCCGTCCAGTTCTGGAAGTAGTCTTCTAAGGCTACTGCGTAAAATCGCACCATGGCTAACGATCAGAATATGACTGCCTGGATGTCTCGCCGCAATTTCTTCAATCACTTCGCTGCCTCTGAGCTCGCTGGCTTCTGGAGTTTCCAAACCCAAATCTAACGTCTTCCAATCGGTTCCCCAGCGTTCAATCCGCTCTTGCTGCGTAGTTCCTTCAATAAGTCCCGCATACATCTCTCGAATGCCCGGCGCTAAACCCGTGATCTCAAGGCCTAATCTTTCTGCAATAACCTCTGCCGTTTGCCGCGCTCTGAGTAAATCGCTTGAATATATGTAATCCCATTGTTCTGTGCTCAGACGTTCAGCCAGTAGTTGTGCCTGTTGCAGACCTTCAGCATCCAATGAATTATCCGTATGCCCTTGCACTCTGCCTTCTTTATTCCACGCGGTACTTCCATGGCGAATTAAACCTATTGTAGTCATAAAAATCTCCTTTTAGCTATTGAGTCTAGTGGCCGTTGTGATGCTGGATATTGTGCTAGTTATGGTGCTAATCTCAGTGCAATTTCAGTACTAATATAAATAATATAATCTATATTCTATCAGATTCACCCTATGAACATTTAAAAATAAAGGTTATCCAAGTTTTTGAACATGAGGTATAATAAACCTTGTCGTTTTTTACAACAGCTACAAGATAAGGAGTAATTGTTAATGATGAAAAAGCTAGGGTCCACTCTGTTTCTTACCTTCTTACTGCTCATTCCACTTGTCGCCACTTGCCCATCCACTGTTGGTGCAACACCAGTTCCTAAAAACACCGTCTATGTGGACAAGAATAACCATTCATACATACCACTGCGTCTCTTAAATAGCTTCACTGGTATACAGTCTGTATGGAATCCTAACGAAAAACGTATAAGCATTACGAATGCAGACTCCACCATTACGCTTACATTAGGTCAAACCGCTGCGCTCGTCAATGAAAAGTCGGTTACACTAACTGATCTTGCTTTCAGTGATAATGGCACGGTATATATCCCGTTGTCTTTTATCAGTACAACGCTTGGCATTCAATTAACTTGGGATAAGGAAGCCTCTTCATTAACCCTTAAGAGTAATGATATTGCAACCACTGTTCCTGTACAGTCCGGCGCACTAATCAAAGCGGATTCGTCACCAGTTGTCAGCGCTAGTAAAACCTTCAAGGTTGGCGGCAGATCCTTCAAAGCCCAGACAGTTACAGTGTCCCTGCTGCATCCTAAGGTGAAACTTGATGTCGTACTGGCTGGAAATACGGTTGGAAAAGTGGAGGACCTAAGCAGTCTGGCTAAACGTAATAATGCCGTAGTTGCCATTAACGGAACATTTTTTGATGCCTATACAAAAGGAGCATACAAAGCTCCATACGGCTACATTGTCAGCGGCGGAAAAATGCTTAAAAACAGCTCCGGGGATCGCCGGACGATTTTCACCTATGACAGCAACCATCTGGCGACACTGATTCCTGGGCTGGATTTCACAAGCCGCTTCGCTTCCGGTTCTATGGAAGGAGCTCTTCAAGCCGGTCCGCGTCTTCTTGTGAACGGTAAGGTATCCCTTAATGTCGCGGCAGAAGGCTTCAAAGATCCGAAAATCTTAACCGGCGGCGGAGCACGCAGCGCGCTCGGATTAACACGCGACCATAAGCTCATTCTGCTGACCACTGGTGGAGCCACCATCCCACAGCTGGCAGAAATGATGAAGCAAGCTGGAGCGTATCAAGCCATGAATCTGGATGGTGGTGCATCCAGCGGGCTCTACTATAACGGCAAATATCTTACGTCCCCTGGGCGTCAGATCAGCAATGCGATTGTAGTCAAATATCAATAAAATCTCCTGGGCAGACGATTAGTTGCGAGCGCTGAGCTTTGCGATTTGGCTCAGCTACAGCTACTGCTCGGCTTCGGCTTCGGCTTCGGCTACGGCTACGGCTACTAAGAATATTGTACAAAGTGCAATCAGAGGTAGTTTGCAGCGCATAATTGCTATGGCGGTATAATTGCTGTGCGACGTATGAGATTACTATGCAGCATATGATTGCCGAGCTTAACCCAAAAATCCCCTTGATGACTTAACCATCAAGGGGATTTTTCATAATATATTGCCAGTTTAGGTACTGCTGACAGATTCAGAGTTGGGGGCAGCCGGAGCAACTTAATCTGTGTGACCTGAATATTCCCACACCTGCAACCAAACTTCTGTAGTAAAGCCCAATTTCTCGTAGAAAGGCTGCATCGAACCTACATAAACTTTACTAGCTCCGAGTTGTTTTAAACGGTTAAATCCTTCGTGTAGGACCGCCCGTCCCAATCCCAGCTTTCGATAATTAATGGATGTCCCTACAGGCTCCAGAATACCAATTCTATTGCTGCTGTCCCAAAAAATATTACAAAAGGAAACCACTTCACCCGCGTCATTCACAACGCTAAGATCGAGCTGCGGATTATAGCTTGGAGCGTTACTCATATTCCCATAATGCAGCAGCGTGAGCTCTGCCTCCGCCGTTTCTGCATAGTCGAAGGCCATAATATGTCCGAGCGCTTTTGCAGTAACCTCGATCTCATCTCCGCTGCAAATTCTGAAGCCAGAGGGGAGCTCCACAGGAAATTGCTTATCCAATCGCAAGGAGTTTACGCTTTCCTTACCACCCGTTTGATGATACCCCCTCTTACGAGCAACCTCTGCCGCAGAAGTCATATTTTCCGGTATTGGCACATACAGCTCTACGTAACCACCGTTCTCTTCCTCAGCTTTTTGTTCAGCAAAAGCGAACATTTCTTCAAGTAATTTTTCCGGAGGATTCATCTCAGCACACTGAAAATAGAACCCATCGTCCCTGCATACTACAGCTGCAAGCTCTCCATTCTCATACTCCCATAAGCCCACTTTTTGTTCCCATTGCTCCAGCGTTCCACTTCTCGTCTCCTGAAAAAAAACAACAAATTCCCAGCGGTCTATAAGCCAGGTATTTGGAGTCTTTAGCTTACTGTAACTTTGTATAAGAAAATGACGTACCTTTAGCAGATCTTCTGAACGGTAGCTTCTAAAATTAATGTTCATTTTCCGCGCCCCTCTCTTTAATTTCATATTAAGGGGGATGCAAAATGAAGCATATATCATAATTAGTTATTATTATTTTATACTACCGAATATGATCCGTACGTTCACAAAACAAACATTTCTTGAGTGGAAATTGTGAGCTCCACACATCCGTTAACTGCATTTAGTGCAACTATTTCCTCAGAATGTTACTTAAAAAAATAGTTAGTTGTATTTCGTGCAGCTAAATTTCTGGTTTTCCTTTAATTGCACCGAATTCACCCTTTTTAGTTGCACGAAGTGCAATTAAACGGCTTCTAATGAGTATCTACGCAGAAATAAGTGTATAAAGTGCAATTAGAGAAAGTTTTGGAGTGGGCGGTCTTCTTCCGGAGGAAATAGTCACTGATCAAGTATTTTCAAGCGATAATTATGAGCTCCACACATCCGTTAACTGCATTTAGTATAGGCCTGTTGATTAACCAATAAAAGGTAGAAAAAAGGCCGCTCATTCGGTAAAGTGTTTGTACCCCTACAAACATCCGAAACGAGGCGACCTCATGAGAAAGTCTACTTCATTATCAAATATTCTGCAATTGGTGATTCCCGAGGAAAAGATACTCCATCTTCTTAAAGAGCTGAAGTATATTGATGTGGCAAGAAAGTTTACGGTATATGATTTGTTTCTATTTTTGGGCGAAGCTGCCTTCCAGCAGTGGGATGGATACCGGGACGGAGAACAGCGGATGGCCCTTTGTGGGCAACGTTCTGTAGATCATTCTACTCTCTCCAAAAAAGCCAAAGACGTTCCTTTTGAATTATTCAAGCGTTTGCTGGATCTCATGATTGGGTTGTGTAATCGAAAGACTCGGCGTGTACTTGGTATTCCAAAAGAGTTGCTGGTCGTTGATTCTACCACAATTACGGTAGGTTTGGGACGACTGCCTTGGGCTCCACACAAAGGTCAAAAAGCGGGTGTTAAGCTACACGTAGGGATCGTTGGAGACCACGGCGAATTGCACAGAGTCACCGAAACGACGGGATATGAACCTGATTTGAAGAGTTGCCCAGACTTATTGGACTGGAGATATATTTTGGTAGCAGACCGAGCGTATGGCAAGCATAAGGGATTTGACAACTATCAAGAGCAAGAAAATCGGCAATATTTTGTAATTCGCCTTCGTGACAATACGACCTTCCAGAATCCGATCCCAAGAGAACGAAAAAGCCCTTTTACGGGAACGATTGAACAGGATCTGACCTGCCAATTAGGTAAGACAAAGGCGCTCACTCAGAACAGGTTTCGGGTGGTGATCCTAAAAGATCCGAAAGACAATCCCGTCATTCTCGCTACAAATCTGCATTGGCATTCAGCCGAACGAATCGCAGATATCTACAAGAAACGGTGGCAGATTGAGGTCTTTTTTCGTTGGATCAAGCAACATCTCAACATTCCGAAATTATTTGGAACAACGCCAAATGCAGTGTATGGACAGTTGTACACGGCGTTACTCATTTATGTTTTGCTTAAATTCCTGTTTGAGCAAGGAAATACAGTTGTGCATGGAAGCGCTAAATTGACATTCGCCGACTTTGATCGGTTATTTACTTTACAAACTTTACCACCGGAGTGGAGGATTTATTTAGCTAATGCAGTGTTTTTTCCTGCCATAATTTAGCTAATCAACAGGCCTGCATTTAGTACAACTATTCCTCAGAATGCTCATTCAAAAGTTAGTTTAGTTGTATTTCGTGCAGTTAAATTTCGGGTTTTCCTTTAATTGCACCGAGTTCACCCTTTTTAGTTGCACGAAGTGCAACTAAACGGTTTCTAATGACTATCTACGCTGAAATAAGTGTACAAAGTGCAATTAGAGTAAGTTTGTTGAGTGCGCGATCTTCTTCCGGAGGATGTACAAAGTGCAATTAGAGTAAGTTTTGGAGTGGGCGATCTTCTTCCGGAGGAAATAGTCACTGATCAAGTATTTTCAAGCGATTTTTATGAGCTCCACACATCCGTTAACTGCATTTAGTACAACTATTCCTCAGAATGCTCATTCAAAAGTTAGTTTAGTTGTATTTCGTGCAGTTAAATTTCGGGTTTTCCTTTAATTCCACTAGATTCACCCTTTTTAGTTGCACGAAGTGCAATTAAATGGCTTCTAGGGACTATCTACTCAGAAATAAGTGTACAAAGTGCAATTAAGTCTGGATAATCCGCTTGAGCTAAATCTGGATTGCATAGATCTAGATCGGTTAGATTTTAGATCAGTTAGTTTTGGATCGATTAGCGGTAGATCGGTTAAAGTTGGATCAGCTAGAGCTATTCAGCTAGAGCTAGGTCAGCTAAAGCTAGGTCAGCTAGAGCTAGGTCAGCTAGAGCTAGGTCAGCTAGAGCTAGGTCAGCTAGAGCTAGGTCAGCTAGAGCTAGGTCAGCTAAAGCTAGGTCAGCTACAGCTAGGTCAGCTACAGCTAAGTCAGCTAGACTTGGATCAGCTAGAGCTAGATCAGCTGAAGCTAGGCCAGCTACAGCTAGGCCAGCTAGGCCAGCTAGGCTAGGCCAGCTAGGTCAGCTAGACTTAGATCAGCTAAATTCACCTTGATAAATCTAGGTGGATTCTTAAGTTGATCATTAGTACTCTTTTTGCATAATTTTCCTTGTCCATGTTACTGTATAACTGAACAAAGGAGTGAAAATATGGAGACGATTCTAATCATAGAGGACGATGCCAAGCTGGCAAGCTTGCTGAGCACGTACCTATCGAAATATGGGTTCCGTACAATTATTGTAGAGGATTTCAACAGGGTGCTGGAGACTTTTAATGAAAGCTCGGCTGACCTTATCTTACTGGACGTCAATCTGCCTAAATATGATGGGTTCTACTGGTGCCGCCAGATCCGTTCCCTCTCACTCTGCCCGATTCTGTTCATTTCTGCACGGGATAGTGGAATGGATCAGGTGATGGCGCTTGAGAATGGTGGGGACGATTATATCACTAAACCTTTTCACTATGAGGTTGTACTTGCCAAAATCCGCAGCCACATACGTAGAGCATACGGTTCATACTCACAGACTCAAGAAGAGCATAAACTCCAGTCTGGAGGTTTAATCCTCTATCCTGAACGATATATGATCCAATACGACGGGCACACGAGTGAGCTAACCCAGAAGGAAGCGGTTCTACTGGAAGCTTTACTGCTTAAGGAAGGACGAGTGGTTAACCGGGAGCTTCTGCTCGATCTCATGTGGAAAGATCAGCATTTCATAGATGACAATACATTAAATGTCTACATAACCCGTGTCCGCAAAAAGCTCAAGGATCTCGGTCTTGGCGACATTGTGGAAACCGTAAGAGGCGCTGGCTATCGGCTTAATGTCTCTAAGGATACGCCATGAGACTTTTTTGGAGAGACCAGATCTCACTGATCCTATTCTATCTGCTTCAGATGCTGCTTATCCCTTTGCTGTATTGGCTGTCTGGTGAGAACAGACCTATCTCTATCATGCTTTATGGAATCGCCTTGAGTACCGTAGTTCTACTGCTATATCTAGGCTACCGATACGTTCAGCACCGGAGATTGTATGCAGCATTAAGCGAACCTATGGACATGCTCCAAAAACATCTTGTTTCCTTAGGAGACACTCCTCTTTCAGAAGCTATCCATGAGTTATTGCAGCTGATTGACCGCCAGTATCAGGAGCAAGTGAATGCGCATGCGCGCCAGATGGATCAGCATATCGTATTCATGAATCGCTGGGTTCATCAAATGAAGACCCCGCTCTCTGTAATTCAGCTTACGCTAAAGGATCTTGAAGAGGAGGCTGCCGCAAGTATTCAGGAGGAACTGGAACGTCTGCGCGGAGGGCTGGAGATGGTCATCTACACTTCAAGACTTGACCGATTTGAAAATGATTTTCAAGTTGAACCGTTACTTCTGCGCAAAACCGTTAGTAAGGCGGTAGCCGAAAATCGCAGACTATTCATACGCCGGGGCATAAAAGTAGATGTACAGGTGGATGCCAATCTAGCAGTATATAGCGATGCCAAATGGTTAATGTTTATGCTGGCCCAAATCTTAACTAATGCCGTAAACTATACCTCCGGTTCTGGCAAAACCGTTACCCTCTCAGCTCAGCGTGTGGGCACCGACACTATTCTGGATATTACCGATCAAGGGATCGGCATTTCTCCTGAGGATCTGAAGCGGGTCTTTAATCCCTACTTTACGGGTGACCGCGGACGACATTATCATGAATCGACAGGAATGGGACTGTATCTCGTCCGGGAGATTTGCAACAGGCTCGAACACAAGGTGGATATTCAGTCCCGGCTCGGGGAAGGAACCCGCGTGCGGCTTATTTTTAGCAACAGTGATCATCTACAGAAATAATATTGAGGGGACTTCGTCGTCATTATTCATGGCTTTGAAGCCTCCTTCTTCTTTATAGGCTACTTATCTCTCAACCCATTCTCCACAATGAGAAAAGCGAACATAACCTTAACTTCTCTGTAAGGAAACCTTAAGGTAAATCCATAGCAGCTAATCTCTCGATCTTATAAATTATATACATAACCCGTTCCACGAATAAGGCGGATGAAATCATTTTTTTATTGGAAGGAATGAATGATATGAACGTATTGGAAGTCAAAGGACTTCATAAGGTATACCCCGGCAAAATAGTGACCCAAGCCCTCACCGATATTCATCTTAATATTGAAAAAGGTGAATTTGTCGGAATTATGGGACCGTCTGGTAGCGGTAAAACAACACTGCTCAATATGGTATCCACAATCGACCAGCCGTCCTCTGGCGAAGTGAATATCAATGGCAGCAACCCTTATCTTTTGAATAAAAAAGAGCTCGCCCACTTTCGCCGAAAACAGCTAGGCTTTGTGTTTCAGGACTTCAACCTGCTTGAGACGTTAACCGTCGCCGAAAATATTGTGCTGCCCCTGACTTTGGATAACCGTAAGCTCTCACAGATGGAGATCTTGCTTCAAAGAGTCGCTGAACGCTTAAACATTACCGATATTCTGAGCAAACGCACCTATGAAATTTCAGGGGGACAACGTCAGCGGACCGCAATTGCCCGGGCGATCATCACCTCTCCTTCGATTATTTTGGCCGATGAACCTACGGGTGCGCTTGACTCCAATTCTTCGCGGATGGTGATGGAATCGCTGGAGGATATTAATCACAAAGAAGGCACCACGCTAATGCTCGTAACACATGATCCACTGGCAGCGAGCTACTGCAACCGAATTGTTTTTATAAAAGACGGCAAACTAGCAGCGGAAATTCATCGGGGAGATAACCGTCAGGCCTTCTTCCAAAAGATTATCGACACACTTTCGTTCTGGGGAGGGAATAGTCATGAACTTTCCTCAATTCGCGTTTAATAATGTACGCCGTAATTCGCGCGCTTATTTTGCTTTTTTCTTAAGCAGTGCTTTTATGGTCATGATCTTTTTCTCTTATTCAGTCTTTATTTATCACCCTAGTATTACGAACATCGCGCTGGGTGCGAATTCAGCCTCCGGCATGCAAATTGCTTCTTACATCGTATTTATCTTTGCGTTCTTTTTCGTACTATATTCGATTAGTGCGTTTCTGAAAATGCGTAATCTGGAGTTCGGCATACTGATGATTTTAGGCGCACGCCCTGGCCAGATCAACAAGCTGATTCTTATAGAAAACATGCTGATCGGACTGCTCTCTATAGTAACAGGTGTGTCTTTCGGCATGCTTTTATCCAAATTATTCTTGCTGCTAAGCACGACAATTATGGGCATGGAGCCACTGCCCTTTTATTGGCCAATGAAGGCGTTAATGATTACTTCTATCTCTTTTATTTCATTATTTCTGGTCATTTCGATCTTCACATTATTGTTCATTCGTAAACATCAAGTTCTTGAACTACTTAAGGGAAATGTTAAACCTAAAAAAGAACCCCGTGTCTCCTTGTTGTTCTCGCTCTTTGGACTTCTGCTGTTGACCGTCGGCGCTCTCGCGATTCGGAAGCAATTGTCCCCGTCCTCACTGTTAGTCGCCGCTGTCACAGGTATCGCTGGAACCTACTTTTTCTATTCTCAGTTATCTGTATTGGGCATTCGCCTACTAAAACTAAGACGCAAACGGTTGTGGCGCGGAACCAATCTGCTGTGGATTTCCGAGATGAGTTATAAAATTAAAGACAATGCAAGAATGCTGTTCCTTGTAACTGTGGTTACCTCGCTTGCCTGCATGGCTTCGGGAATTCTTTTATCGATTAATCAAGCGAACTCAGACCTCTATAAAAAATCCCCATTCGCTGTGAATTATACGATTTATGATCCGAAGGATGAAGCACCAGATTTAGAGCCCATTCACACTATATTAAAGAATGCTAAAGTCGAGTATACAGAAAATAAAGTAGACTTAATCTCTGCTTCCATTCAAGGAATCGATAAGGAAATAATACTTGGAATTGATCTGATCTCCCGCTCACAGTTCAATCAACTGGGCTTACAGATGGATGTATCCGAGGTTGGACCCTTGTCTGAAAAAGAAGCTGTATTACTGCTGAACCCACATATGGATTCACAGAATTATGCTGCTAATCGAGCGATTCATTTGAAGGTTCAGAAAGATGAGGAACTGATGTTAAAAGAATTACGAACACCAAAGGTGCATCCAGTAGATCCAATGGCCACCTCACTTCTAATCGTAGATGACAACTTATATCATAAGATTTCTAATTCAACAGAGAAGTACACGAGACCTTATGTGAAATATCTATACAAAATCCCTGCATGGGACGGTCCTACACCTAATGACAGCTCAGCTGAAGCTGTTGTCACCAGAGACCTCATCCAATGGAATAAAGCTGCTAACAAGGCTAATCATCAATACAGCTCTATACTGGGATCGCGAGTAGACAGCTATCTCTCGACCAAGCAGGGAGCCGCCATGCTTAGCTTTATAGGGATTTTTATCGCTCTGATCTTCTCACTTTCATCGGCCAGCTTTCTCTTTTTTAAGCTTCATACTGAGCTCAATACAGATAAGCAAATGTATAATGCTTTATCCAAAATCGGTTTAAGCACTAAAGAAATGTCAGCTTCTGCTACCAAACAGATTTCGGTACTTTTCTATATTCCGATTATTATTGCCACCATCCAGACTCTTGTCGTGATTCGTCCGATACTGAAACAGATTAATATCACAAATGTAACTGTGCCCGTGCTTACTACATCAGCTGTATTTCTGGTTGTGCAAACTATCTATTTCCTTATTGCGAGATCACGTTACATTCATAGTCTCAAGAAAATAATGGTGTAACGACATGTCGAAAAGAATCATAACCCTGGATGTACTTCGCGGCTTGGAACTTATGTCAGCACCAAAAGGTTCTCTAGCTGATCATTAGGCAATTTGCTATAGTTAGTGAGCTATTAATTAATGAAGCAAGGAGGTTCTTGATTTATGTCCAAGGCTGATCACATGTTATCCATTCTCTGGATGCTCAAGCAACGGGGAAGAACCGCCGGGGAACTAGCAGAAGCGCTAGAGATCAGTGTCCGCTCTGTCTATCGTTACATCGACGCGTTATGCATCAGTGGCGTACCCATTATCGCGGATAGTGGACCTGGTGGTGGCTATAGCCTTCCGGAGCATTTTTCCGAGGCCCCGTTATTCTTTGACTCCGACGAACAGCGTTCCCTCCTGCAAGCCGCCTCCTTTGCGCGGGGAACTGGATATCCTTATGTAGAAGCTCTAGATCAAGCAATCGCCAAACTGAAACGATACAGCAATGCGCAGCAATTAGAACAGATGGAGCGTCATGAGGGCGGGATAGAAACCATCCACTCCCCTGCTGTGCCGCTTCCCCACCTGCTGCAAGAGCTTGAATTAGCGACGGCGAACGGACATACCCTCCAGATGGAATATCGGAAGGGAAACGGGGAGACAATTTCTTCCCGCGCTATTGATCCTTATGGACTTGTACTGTGGAAAGGGCAGTGGTACACCGTTGCTTATTGCCATCAGAGGCAAGGAATTCGGTCTTTCCGAGTCGATAGAATGACTGAACTGAAACGTACAGAAGCTGTGTTTGCCCGTCCTGCTGGCTTCTCTGCACGTGATTTTTTGTTAAAAAGCTTGCTGCCCACACCAAATACTCCAGAGAAACTCATAGCAGTAGTCATCGCCGCCGATGAAGGAATCCTTAACGATCTATGCAGTCATTGGCTGTTTGGACATACGCTGGTCCAGCGCATTGACGGACAAGCCCGCTTTCAAGTCGATGAGACCTCCTTACTGACTTATGCGCCTTACTTCTTGTTGCCTTATGGATCAACACTACGAATCCTAGAGCCTTTAGCTCTGAAACAAAAGCTGTCCGCTATAGCTACCGATCTGGCAGCTTATTATAAAACTTAAAATGATTATTTTAGGATCACTGACCGTAGTTGTCAGTGATCCTTTTGTATAGTGTAAATAAGTCTAAGGGAATAAATGATTGTACAAACCAAGGAGGAATAAGGAATGAAAGAACTTCACTATGAATTTTATATTGGCGGAACACCTGAGCAGGTATGGGAGACTTTGATCTCTCCCGAAGGTACTAAACAGATTTACTACGGGAGTGTAATCCAATCCACCTTTAAAGAAGGCGAATTGCTGGAATACGTTGGTCCCGGTGCAGATGGCGATGAAACGATACATGTATATGGGACTCTGCTGGAGTTCACTCCACAAAAAGCGTTTCGTTTCACGCATAAGGTCGGCCCCTCCTATCATAAGGGTACAGAAAGATATGAATCGCGTATATCTTGGCTGCTTGAACCGGTGGGTGGAACTACTAAGCTTACGCTTATCCACGATGAATGGCATCCTGATGATCCTTCATATGCTGGCAGTATCAACGCCTGGTGGCAGGTTCTGAGTAATATTAAAACCTTGGTCGAGACCGGACTTACACTTGATTTTGGCAGCTGGTCGTAATTTTACTGCTAATTTGGAATTAAGCTCAACCCTGCGGAAAAGAGCGTACAAGCCCTCTTTCGTCAGGGGCTTTTTTTGCTTAATTTTATTTTGCCTAAGGGAAACATTCTTGTTGCAGGGACAAAGTTGTTACCATATACTAATGTTGTGCCAGACTACAAGAAATGTTCTAATACACAAAATAAAAACCATAGGCGGTAAAAATATAAATGAAAGAAGGGATCTCATGACTGGAACAACTATTCCTTTATCAGAAGCTGCAAAGGGTAGCACGCTGCGCATCAGCGACATTGAAGTCCAAGGTGTGCTTAGAAGAAGATTACTGGACCTCGGGTTCGTAGTCGGGAATATCGTAGAGGTGTTGCGGCGTAGTCCATTAGGAGATCCTATAGCTTTTCGGGTAAGCAATACGACCATTGCACTGCGTAGAGAAGAAAGTTCTTTAATATTCGGAGAATTAATTGGAGGTGTAGAAGCATGAGTCAGTTCACCGTCGCTTTTGCAGGCAATCCTAACACTGGAAAAAGCACACTATTCAACCTGCTAACCGGCATGCGACAGCATACTGGAAACTGGGCAGGTAAAACCGTCATTACTGCCGAAGGCGAATTCAAACACAATAACCATTCATACCTCGCGGTAGATTTACCAGGAACGTACTCCCTATACTCAAATTCCGCGGATGAAGAAGCGGCTAGAGATTATATTATTTTTGAACAGCCAGACGTGACACTTGTAGTGCTTGACGCTACTTCGCTGGAACGTAATCTCAATCTTGCCTTGCAAGTGCTGGAGATTACCGGACGGGCGGTTGTCTGCATCAACCTCATTGATGAAGCACGTAAGCTGGGCATCGACATCAACCTGAAGAGTATCTCCAAACGTCTCGGCGTACCCGTCGTTGCGATATCGGCACGCAATAAAATCGGGATCGATGCCTTATTGGATCAAGTGGAGCGAGTGGCTACAGGCGCATTCACAGCGCAGCCGTTGCGCATTAGTTACAACGAAGAGATCGAACGGGGAATTGCCGAGCTTACACCATTGGTAGAGCAAACCATCGGCACCAAATATCCCGCTCGCTGGATTGCACTGCGCTTATTGGACGGTGATGACAGCCTGCTTACTTCACTCAAAGAGCATATGAAAAGCAAGGATTTACCCGAAGCAAAGGAGGTCATCGGCCATGGAGTCACTGCCTATCACTAAGGGATCTGACGCTCTAGATTCCCTATTGTCCACCGCAAAAAAGCTCGCTGACGGCGGAGCCATTCGGGATGAGATTGTCAGTGGTATATACGGGGTATCTGCAGGCATCTGCGGGGATGCAGTTACTTATCGGGATAAGAAGAAACTGAACAGCACTTATAAGCTGGATAATATCGTGACCTCCAAAATTTGGGGTTTTCCCATCATGCTCGCCATTCTCGGTGTCGTATTCTGGATTACGATTGCCGGGGCTAACTACCCTTCTAGCTGGCTCGCTTCCTTCTTTGGCTTCATCGAAGGGTATCTGACAGCGGGATTTGAAGCTCTCCATGCCCCAGCTTGGCTGCACGGCGTGCTTGTGCTTGGCTTGTATCGAGGCACCTCATGGGTAATCAGTGTCATGCTGCCACCAATGATGATCTTTTTCCCCGTATTCGCGTTGCTTGAGAATTTCGGGTATCTGCCACGCGTAGCTTTTAACATGGACCGACTGTTCAAAAAATCAGGTGGTCATGGCAAGCAAGCTTTAACCATGTCCATGGGCTTCGGCTGTAACGCGGCCGCTATCCTCTCCACACGAATCATCGAATCGCCGCGTGAACGAATGCTGGCTATACTGACCAACAATTTTGTCCCTTGCAACGGCCGCTGGCCCACGCTGATTTTATTGTCTTCCTTATTTATGGCAGGAGCCGCTACGACAGGCGCGCTTCGTACATTCACCACTGCCTCCGTCCTAATGGGAATGGTTCTAATCGGCATCATTGTTACCTTGACTGTTTCCTGGGTCATGTCCAAAACTGCGCTGCGTGGGGTTCCCACACATTACACATTGGAGCTTCCTCCCTACCGCCGTCCACAAATCTGGAAGACCATACTTATTTCCTCCAAAGATAAGTCCCTTAACGTACTTACTCGGGCTATCGTCGTTGCTGCCCCTGCCGGGATTATCACTTGGATTCTAGGAAATCTGTTTATTGGCGGCGATTCTGTACTGAATCATATGGCTGCATTCTTTGATCCGTTCGCAAATTTGCTCGGCATGGATGGCTTTATCATCATGGCCTTTATTCTTGGACTTCCTGCGAATGAAATCGTATTGCCTATCCTGCTTATGGGCTATATGTCCTCAGGCGCTATGGTTGATATCGACAGCTTAGGCAGTATCAAAGATGTCTTTCTCTCACATGGCTGGACCTGGTTGACCGCACTCAACATGATGCTGTTCTCCCTGCTCCACTATCCTTGTGGTACGACACTCGTGAACATTTACAAGGAAACAAAAAGCATGAAGTGGGCCGTTCTCTCAGCAGTCATTCCGCTGGGTATCGCCATCGGAGTAACCTTTGCTGTCGCTCAGCTTGCCCGGTTATTTGGGTGGGTGTGACGAGGGCGAGGTAGGCTTGCGATCTAAACTCAAGTGACATCGTCTAACTTTAACTAACTTTATCTGACTTCAACTAGCTTCAAGTAACTTCAAGTAACTTCACAACTAACTTCAACTGATTTCACAACTAACTTCAACTGATTTCAACTTACATCAACTAACTTCAACTGACTTCACAACTTACTTCAACTGATTTCAACTTACATCGCAAAAACTCATCATTAACTCACTAAATTCACTTTAATCACATCACCCAAATTAACCTTGCTACACGGAATTCACCTTACTTTACCTTACAACATCTAAGGTTCAACTTGCTTCACTTTGCAACACCCTACAATATCTAGAGTTCATCTTGCTTCACTTTGCCACACCAACAATAACTAGAATTTGCTTCACAAAGTCCCGCCCACTTTGAAATCATATTCAGGGAATTTCTCCCTCAGATCCGAACTTTATAGGCACACATTGAACTTATTGCGGAATTTCTCCCTAATAATCGAACTTTATAAGCACACGTTGGACTTTTTGCGGAATTTCTCCCTAATAATTAGCCGATTATAGGCAAAAAGGGCAATTTCCGCAGAATTTTAGGGAGGAATTCCCCAATTATCGCTAATAATGAGTAAAACACGATAAAATCAGGGAGGATTTCCCTAATTATTGATTCTAGATGATTCCGAGCTACACTTGAGTACTAGATCAGCACTAGACCTGCATCGCCCTTCCACACATACAAGCACTAGACCTGCATCGCCCTTCAGCACACACCAGCATTAGCATCAGCACCTTTTCCGCCCACCAACAAATTCCGCCACTGATCCACCAACACAAACTGTCATCGTCCGCCACCCCATATCACACTAGCACTCTCACTAAACTTGCGCCCCCTTCCTTACATACCAGCACCAGCACCAGCACCAGCACCAGCACTAGCACCAACACTAGCACCAGCACTAGACCTACGCCGCCCTTCCACACCTACCAGCACTAGACCCTGCACCAGCCACCAACACAGCCCAACTCCAGTTACTCAAGGTCTTCTCAAACAAATAAGCGGTCGCTCGGATGTTTATCCCGAGCGACCGCTTATTTTATCACAACCCCTTATATACTCTTACGTCCTAACTTGATCCCACCATTACATTACATGACGTGACTCTACAGTTAGAGTCATTTTTTGCGCGTTCCATCATTTCTACGACGGTATAGAACAGCCCCAGCTATAGCTACTAGAACGATAATTATTCCACTAATCCCCACATTAACAAGTGGAAAGGAATCACTGTCCGCAGCGGGGTCCCCCGTTTGATCAGGCTCATTACTCCCTGCTCCTGACTCCGGTGAATTATTCGGGGTTACCTCCGGAGAAGCGGTAGGCGTCGTTGCCGAAATACCCGGCCCCAGCTCTTTTAGATCCACTGAGTCAGCGGTTAGCCGCTTAGTTCGACTGCATAAACTAGCCTCCAGATTACCAGAGTCTCCACCGTCTCTAGCATAAGCATAGACAATGTAACTTTCCCCTTCCACAAACTCAAAGCCGCAGCTTGCAGAAGATAAAGCCGTAGTCAATGTAACTTGGTTTCCCTCGACCCCTTTCCAGCTGGAATCCACCTCAAAGATTACCTTTACTGGATCAGCAGAAGAAATTATGTTCCCCTGAGACGGCTCCTTCATGTCCACTACTTTCCCGACAAAGACAGCTGTACTTTTCTCAAGAGCTTCCAGTGGCTCCGCAGGCATAACACAGGAACAAGCGTAAGTGACTGAGGGCCGCACCGTCAGCAAAGCCGTAAATATTAATAGGACACCTAGAAATATCATCATTGGACTTCGGAAATTGATCTTTCGCACTTTGATCTTTCGCACTTTGATAACCCCCTTCTTTACCTTACAGACGGAGCAAACGTGGAAAGTGTTACAGGAATTCCCAAACAAGTGATACAAGTTTACCCGGGAGCAATTCCCCTAATCCTCTTTTTAATTCCTCTAATCTTCTTCTTTAATTCCTCTAATCCTCTTTAACTCCTCATATCCTCTTCATTAATCCCCCATACCTGCTGTACCACTCACAGACTGTGCGCGATCCCAATCAAACGCTGTATTCCTTCGCGCAGCACCCCTTCGCTTGCAAAGGAATAACTTAGGCGAAGCCTTGACTTCATTTCTCCCAGTGGATCAAATAACTCCCCAGGAACAAAAGCGATCGACTGCGCCATACTTGAAGCAAACAGGCGATCCATCGTAAGATGCTCCGGTAGTTTCACCCATAGATTTAATCCGCCTTGCGGAGTCGTCCATTCCCAGCCAGTTCCCGCCAGCTCCTCTTCCACGATTTCCTTATGCACTTGAAGCGCAATGCGCAGCTTACCGAGATGCTGTTGCAAGCGTGGGGAGGTGTAGTAATGTAGAAATATTTTTTGATTCAGCAGCGGAGTGCCATTGTCCGCGAGTGATTTGGCCGTGATTAGACGCTCCATAAATGGATATCGGCAAGCCACCGCACAGATTCGTAAGCCAGGGGCTACATATTTACTGAAGCTGCTGATATAGATCACCCACCCCTCCGTATCATAAGCAAAAAAGGGCGGCGGCGGCTCCTCATCAAAATACATATCGCGGAACGGGTCATCCTCCACCAGTAAACAGCGATAACGTTCGGCTAGTTCTACCAACAGCTTGCGTTGTTGCACAGGTACCGTGTATCCAGTTGGATTGTGATGCGTTGGATTAATGTAGAACATACGCGGCTTATGCTTTTTCATCAAAGCTTCTACTTCCTCCAGATCATATCCCTCCGGAGTGATCTCTACCGGGACCAACCGTGCCCCCTCCCGGCGAAAAATATCCATAGCAACACTATAAGTAGGCCGCTCCACAAGCACCGTATCCAGAGGACCAAGTACAATCCGGGCAATCAGATTGATCGCCTGCTGCGCACCCGAGGTAATAAGCAGCTCTTCCGAAGTTAACTGCAGCCGATGTTGCTTCCGAAAGTGGTGGCTTAACGTCTCACGCAGCTCGTTATCCCCCTGGACCGAGGCATACGTTCCCATTACCTTGGGATATAGATCGAACACTTTTTTGACATAGTCAGATAGAAAAAGATTCGGCAGCAGCCCCGGATCAATCAGCGCCTGCGAGAACTGATACTTAACTGGCACTCTCTGAATATCAGACAGCGGATTAGTGAGCGCATAAGCCGATACTGCGGCTCCTACTTCAATAGCAGGAAGCGAGATTATGGGTGCCACGTAATATCCTGATTTATCTTTTACATAAACCTTTCCATCCTCCGTCAACCGTCTGTACGCTTTGAATACGGTCAGTCGATGTACCTTAAGCTCCTCCGCCAGCAGCCGTATAGAAGGAAGCTTATCATGTGCGACCCACTCCCCTCGCTCCATGCGATTTAATAGAAATTCATAGACCTGCCGAAACAAAGGATGATTATGCTCCGCTCCCACAACCTTTTTCATCTGGCTACAACTCCTCTCCGAACAACCTTGTAATCATATTGTACACGATTTCTGAATTAATCTGTTCTACTCAAGGCAATCTGTTCTGTCACCTCCCCTATATGATTAACAAAATGCCAGCTTATAAATTTTTATATTTTATAAAGCACAAAAAAGGGGACTTTTAAAATGATCTTATTTGCTTATGCACTTGTATGTCTGATCTTCGGCACGACCTTTCTAGCTATCAAAATCGGCGTAGATGCCGGTGCGCCTCCTTTTTTTTCAGCGGGCTTAAGATTTTTTGTCGCGGGCGCTGTTCTATTCCTATGGATGGTCTGGAAACGTAAAGCCAGCTTCTCCTTGCTGTTGCGCAAAGAAATGTTGTTCACCGGGTCTGCACTAACCTTCGGCACCTTCGCGGGTCTCTACTGGGCTGAACAATATGTTTCTTCAGGGCTTGCAGCTGTACTCTCTGCCACTGGACCGATCATGATCCTGCTGCTCCAAACCTCTATTCTTCGGCAAAAAGCACCCGCCATCTCCCTATATGGCTGCATCATCGGCTTCACTGGCGTACTGCTGCTGGTTCTCCCCAATCTCGCCGTTGATATTTCACCACTGTGGCTCATCGGTTGCGCCGTAGTCCTAATTGGAGAGTGTTGCTATGCTGTAGGTGCGATTTACTCCAAAAAAGTAATTAACAGTATGCCCGAGGTCTCACCGATTGCGCTGAATGCGGCTCAAATGATGTATGGCGGTGCGCTGTTATTCATTCTTTCTTTTGCCACGGAAAAAGTACATCCTGCATTTCTCTTCTCATTCGAGACAGTAGGTTCACTGCTCTATCTCACAGTTATCGGCTCCATGGTCGGCCATACCTTGTTCTACTGGCTCGTAGCTAAGACCAACCCAGTGTTTCCTTCTACCTGGCTTTATATTTCTCCACCGATTGCGGTGGGTGTAGGCTTTTTCTTTTACAAGGAGTCCGTATCTTGGATTACAATTCTCGGAGTGTTCACCATCATTGCCGGAACAATCCTAGTGAATGCTGATGCTTTAAAGCAATTACTGCAAAAAAAGAAGATCAACACTATTGCGTTAAAAAAATCAAATATATGACGTACTATATATTGCATTTATGACCACTATTGCGTATTATATAAACAAGTTAAATTAAACACAGCTAAATATGACTCATATATGAAAGGAGGATTCGCTTAACGGCGCTTCTTTTCTAAAGAGGAATGCCTTTTTATCGGAAGTGGAGGGAATTGTGATCGAACTGACATCACGTCAAATAGAGATTATCGATATCGTTAACAAAAGAGCTCCGATTACCGGCGAACAGATTGCCGAAAGTTTGAATCTTACCCGGCCTACAATTCGCTCGGATCTGTCTGTTTTGGTTATGCTCAAATATATCGACGCCAAGCCGAAGGTCGGGTACTTCCCAGGATTGAAATCATCCAGTCGTCAGGGAAGCGGTTATCTGCTGCAGGAAACGATAGTCAAAGAAATTCAAAGTGTACCTATAGTTATCCGTGAGACCACAACTATTCAAGATGCCGTAGTTACGCTTTTTCTACAAGATGTAGGCACTCTTATTATCTGTGACGAAGAGGGTAAACTCACGGGCGTTGCTTCACGTAAGGATTTCCTAAAGGTAACCTTGGGCAACCCCGGTGCAGTCTCCATGCCCGTAAGCATGGTTATGACGCGCCAGCCCAAAGTGGTCACAACTTCACCGGATGAGCCGGTGCTTGAAGCTGCACATAAGATGATTTTTCACGAGGTAGACAGTTTGCCGGTGGTTGTTCCCAGCGCTGCTGAAGACGGCGGTACAAAACTGGATGTGGTAGGACGTTTAACAAAAACCTCCATCATCAAACTTCTCCTCGAACTTGAAGCCAAAGGATAACAGGAGGAACCCATGAGCATCGAGCAATCTTCCAACTTAATAACGATATGCTCGGATTCTATAGGAGATACGGCAGAGGCTGTCGTGCAGGCCGTTATTCACCAATTTCAGAATCAGCAGGTCACCATTAAAAGATACGGCAATATTAGGCATGAAGACGAGCTACGCAAGCTTATGGAAGAAGCAGCTCAGCATCAAGGTTTTGTCGCCTATACATTAGTGCAGCCAGAATTAAGAGAAATGATCCGCGAGGAAGCGGTACGTCTTGATTTGCGGATCGTTGATATCATGGGCCCTATGATGCAGGCCTTCATTGATACCTTCGACGATGCTCCTCAGCAGCGGCCGGGTCTTCTCCACCAGCTCGACGAGAATTATTTCCGCCGCATAGAAGCTATAGAATTCACCGTCGCCTGTGATGACGGCCGTGATCTGGGTGCCATGCTCAAAGCCGATATCGTTCTGCTGGGCATGTCCCGTACTTCAAAGACACCGCTTAGCATCTTTTTAGCCCATAGAGGAAAAAAAGTCGTTAACTATCCGATTATCCCGGAGATTGGTCCTCCACAAGAACTATTAAGCTTGCCGCCGAACCGGCTTATCGGATTAACCATGAAACCCGAGTACATGCTGAAGGTCCGCTCTGAGCGGCTTAAGGTTCTCGGATTACCGACAGGCTCCCAATATGCAAGTCTGGAGCGGATCACCGAAGAGATGGAATACGCCGCTTCATTGTTCAACAAGCTGGGCTGTCCTGTAATTGATATTACCGACAAGGCTATAGAAGAAACCGCTGGTATTATTATGGGTTATATCTAAATTTAAGTTTACAAAATATATAGAATGCACTGGAGGGAATTAGAATGGAGCGCGAACTGGCCCTTGAGATTGTACGGGTAACTGAACTAGGTGCTTTATCCTCGGCTCGTTGGATTGGGCGGGGCGATAAAAATGCGGCAGATGATGCAGCCACGACTGCGATCCGTTCCATGTTCGATTCTGTGTCCATCGACGGAACTGTTGTGATTGGTGAAGGAGAGATGGATGATGCTCCAATGCTCTATATTGGTGAGAAAGTCGGGAACCAGAAAGGTCCCTCTGTCGATGTAGCCGTCGATCCACTCGAAGGAACTGAGGTTGTTGCCTGCGGCCTGCATAATGCGCAATCTGTTATTGCTATAGCAGATAAAGGCAGCCTGCTGCATGCCCCGGACATTTATATGGAGAAGTTAGCCTGCGGGCCCGAGCTTGCAGGTAAGCTTAGACTCGAGGACCCTGTAGAGATCACTCTGCAAAAAGCCTGCCATTACACTGGCAAATCCCTCTCCGAGTTAACCGTAATGGTGCTGGATCGCAAACGGCATGAGCAGCTGATTAATAGCCTGCGTGAAGCCGGGGTACGAATTAAGCTGCTTGGTCACGGAGATGTCGCTGGCGCTATTGCGGCTGCACTGCCAGACAGCGATGTCGATTTATATATGGGTTCCGGTGGAGCACCGGAAGGTGTTCTTGCTGCCGCTGCACTGAAATGCCTTGGTGGTGAAATGCAGGGCAGATTGCTCCCGGATGGACCCATAGAGCTGCAGCGCTGTGTACGCATGGGAATTGCCAATCCTACGCGAGTGCTACACATGGATGACATGGTTGGCACGGGCGACGTCCTCTTTGCCGCCACGGGTGTAACGTCAGGTGAATTCCTGAACGGTGTCCGTTTCATCGGCAAAGAACGCGCGGAGACACATTCGGTAATCATGCGGGCACAGAGCCGGACGATCCGCTATATCCGCAGCATTCATTTCCTGCCAGGAAAAGAAATACCGGCTGCGCAGACCGTTAGACAAAATGCTGTCTCTCTATAAAACCACAAAAAACAGGCTATCTCACTAGCAGTATCCTTTGCTAGTGAGATAGCCTGTTTTGTTTTTTTACACTGAATGCTAATTGCTTCTTATTTATTTCCAATACGCTCACTCGCTAATGGATCTATATTAGCAACTTTCTCAAAGCGTTCTGCGTTCAGGCTGTTATACTTTGCGAAGATTTGTTTCACTTCTTGCTCCTTCTGCTCGCCTTCCACATCCACCATTACTAGTATATGACCTTCATCCACGTAATTATCGTAGCTCTCTGCTTCCTCTTCAGGAATGCCAAGGCCAATAAGTCCACCGACTAACCCGCCACTGCCTGCGCCTATCGCCGCTCCGGCTAGTGTTGCCGCAAGAGGTCCGGCTGCAATAATAGGTCCAATACCAGGAATAGCCAAAGCGCCAATTCCCATCAGCAGCCCCGTTACTCCACCCAGCAGGCCACCAGTAGCTGCACCAGTAGCCATACCTTCCGGGGCCACGGTTCCCGACTCGTCTCTAAGCGTTTCCTCATCCGCTTTATTTCTCGCGATTATCGAAATATCCTCTGTCCTACAGCCCTGACGCTTCAACTCCTCAATAGCTCGCGAAGCTTCGTATTCGGCAGCAAAGACACCCACTATTCTCTTATTCATCTCCATTACCTCCTATTGATGTAGTTAGCTCATACGTTCAGCTTCATAGCTTACTTAACCAAACTGGACAAGGATAAACTACGATCTTTGAATTGCCTGCAATTCCGAGTTAATATTCCTTCTAAAATATGCTGTATAATAAAAGTAAGCGGGTACAACTACCCTAGATCAACTCTATAGAAGAAAGAGAAGGAATCATCCATGGCGATATTTAACTATAATTCTGAGCGTCCCTTCCGAGGCAATCCCGACTTGCATCTCCATTACTGGGGGCGGGAGCAGTGTCTTCCCGGGCATTTTTTTGGGCCTGGGGTCCGTGACGTATATAAGATACATTTTATCCATACAGGAACAGGTGAAGTTACTGTGGGTGAACAGACCCATTATCTTAAACCAGGACAAGCTTTTCTCACCTATCCGCATATCGTAACTGCCTACACAGCAGACATAGCAAATCCATGGACCTATTCTTGGGTAGCTTTTACCGGGGAGCAGGTTGATTATATTTTAGCCAAAACTGCCTTGTCACCTGAGCATCCGATCTTTCCAATGGATGAGCAGCTTATGCCTAATTTGTACGAGCTCCTGACACAAGCAGCTGAAGCTTCGGACAGCCTGGATCTACCTCTAAAAGCAATTATGTATGAGTTCTTCTCTCTGTTACTTCGAGCGGTGCCAGCAGTTCCAGATGTACTTCCTCTACCACGTCAAAAGAGTATTTACGTCGAGCAATGCCTGCACTTTTTGCATACACATTATTGTGAAAATATTTCGGTTGAGATGATGTCCTCTTCGCTCAAGCTGGATCGCAAATATTTATCCTCCTTGTTCAAACGGACAATAGGTATGCCACCACAGCAGTATCTATTAAATTTCCGCATCGCTAAGGCGTGCGAGCTGCTGACAGAGACCTTATGCACGATTGGTGAAATCTCACGTTCTGTGGGCTATCAGGACCCCTTACTCTTTTCGCGGATGTTCAAGAAGGTGAAAGGTTGTTCGCCAAAAGAATACCGTAGCCGTCATCTCGAAAATGACATTGTACTATAAACTTCTTCCTTGCTGACATACGTTTGTCCGCGATCTTTCGCTACAATAAGGACGTAACGTACTAAGTAATAAGTGTTTATAGGAGGAATAAATCATGTATAACGCAAGCGCTACCAGATATGACAATATGAAATATAATCGCACCGGAAAGAGCGGTCTACTCCTGCCAGCGATCTCGCTTGGTCTATGGCATAACTTTGGCGGCAACGACTTATTTGAGAATGGCCGCGCCATGGTAAGAAGAGCTTTTGATCTTGGAATCACTCATTTTGACCTTGCCAATAATTACGGTCCACCCGCAGGCTCCGCCGAAGAAAGCTTTGGCCAAATTCTTAAAAAGGATCTGACCCCTTATCGTGATGAGATGGTTATCTCGACTAAAGCTGGATATTATATGTGGGCTGGTCCTTATGGTGAATGGGGCTCCAAAAAATATCTCGTCTCCAGCCTAGATCAAAGCTTAAAACGTATGGGACTGGATTATGTTGATATTTTCTATCACCACCGCCCAGATCCAAATACACCGCTGGAAGAAACCATGGCTGCGCTGGACCTCGTGGTACGCCAAGGTAAAGCGCTGTATGTCGGGATTTCGAATTACGGACCTGAACAAACACGCGAAGCGGCACAAATTCTGCTTCGACTTGGCACGCCATGCCTGATTCATCAGCCAAACTATTCCATGATGTCCCGCTGGATTGAAGATGGCTTGCAGGATGTATTGTCTGAAGAAGGCATCGGCTCCATTGTGTTCTCCCCGCTACAAGGTGGCATACTGACCGATCGCTATCTCAACGGAATCGCTCCTGATTCCCGTGCCGCTGGCCCAAGTGTATTCCTGTCTGAGAATGCCATTACCGAAGAGGCGATCGGCAAGGTTCGCAAACTGAACGAGATTGCTGCTGCACGTGGACAAAAAATGTCTCAGCTAGCGTTATCTTGGGTACTCCGTGGAGGCAAAGTAACTTCTGCATTGATCGGCGCAAGTAAGGTAAGCCAGATTGAAGATGCCGTCGCTTCCTTAAATGCCCCAGAGCTTAGCGCTGAAGAGCTAGAGCAAATTGAGGCAATTCTGCGGGGATAATGCTTAGTTATAACAAGACAAAGACCAATGAGGTCAGGCAGCTTAAAGCTGCTCTGGCATTTCATTGGTCTTCTTTTTTATAGATTAGAGTTCTATTTGCTCACCCAAAAATCTGCGTGATGTACACCATGATCAATAATCCAAAAATAAACGAATACGTCGAAGGACGCTCATAACCATGGCCATGACTCTCCGGAATCAGCTCCTTGTAGACGATAAAGAGCATAGCTCCGGCTGCAAAAGCGAGACCATAACCCACAACATTATGCAGGTAACTGGCAGTAAAATACCCGATCACCGCAGATACCATCTCCATCAAACCGGTAAGCGTAACGATTCCTAAGGCTTTTAGCTTGCTTGTTCGCGAATTCATTAGAAAGACTGCAAGAATCAAACCTTCCGGCATATTCTGTGCGCCAATGGCAATCGCCACGGTAGGACCTAAACTGGCCTGTTCGCTGGCATAACTGAAACCTGTACTGAGGCCTTCTGGTATGTTGTGGATGAACAGCGCAATCATAACAAGCAGCGCTTTTGAATCCATATTGGTATAACCGGGCTTATTCTCCACATCGATATGCGGGATGTTATTTTCAATTAAATCAAGCAGCAGCACTCCGGTAATCAAGCCCAAGGTTAAAGCGATAATCCCCGATTCTTTGATCGACTGCGGCATGAGTCCAAACGTGGAGGCGGACACCATAATCCCCGCAGTGAAGGCTACGAGGATATCTTTCCACTTCTCGGATAACCTCTTCACGAACAGGATCGGAAATGCTCCAAGAACGGTAGCCATTGCCGATACAAAGCTGCCAATAAGCGCAGATTCCAAACCTTCAACTCCTTTGGTACAAGTCGGATAGACCAACATATGTTTCAGAAAAAATAATTATTACTTTTTCATACATTTTCGAATGGTCCAATATAGTATGGATCATATCATAAAAGACCTCCCCTAGGTTCGGTTCATACCCTAAGGAGGTCTTTGTCTCACATATCATTATGCAACTCGGTTACACCAGCTTCTTCCGGATCTTGCCGGAAATCAAATCAATAATTGTGATCATCGCAATGATACCTAGCAGTATAATCCCCACGCGATCCCAATTCCGTGAACTGAGCGCGAAGATTAACGGTGTGCCGATCCCCCCTGCTCCAATCACACCTAAAATCGTAGCCGAACGAACGTTAATTTCGAATCTATATAAGGTATAGGATAAGAATCCCGGCAGCACCTGCGGTAACACCGCAAACCACAATACCTGCATGCGGCTGGCACCAGAAGAAATTAAAGCTTCGAGTGGACCGTTGTCGATATTCTCAATCTCATCCGCGAACAATTTGCCGAGCATGCCCACCGAATGTAGTCCCAGAGCTAGCACACCTGCAAAAGAACCCGGTCCAACAGCCTTGATGAATAACAAAGCCATAATAATCTCAGGGAAGGTTCGTATAAAGCTCAACATCAGCTTGCCGGAACCTGAAATTACCTTTCCCTTGCTCATGTTAACTGCAGCCCAAAATGCAAAAGGAATACATAAAAAGGTCGAGATAAAAGTGCCTAGGATTGAAATAGCTAACGTCTCGAGCAATCCCCGCAGGAGATCCTCCCCATCTGGTAAATAAACGAAGGCCCAGTCAGGTGAGAATATCCCGGCAAAAATTGCTTTAGTAATGATCCCGGCGGTTTCTTTGAATCCATTAAACGGCACTCCCGAAAAAGCCCAAATATATAACGCGGCTAGGGCTACATAAATCAGCCAACGAAAACGGTTTTTACGGGGTTTAGGGACAAGGGTATTCCATGATTTACTCATATTAATTTCTCCCGCAGCTTAGTGCTTACATAATCAATAATCAGTACTACTGCTAATGTGAACAAGATGATGGTGCAAGTCTTATCGTATTCCAAAAAGCCTAGGGTGACTTCATAATAGTGGCCGATCCCACCCGCTCCTACCAGACCTAAAACCGCCGCAGCACGAACATTAATCTCGAAGGCATATAGGACATAAGACATAAAATGAGCCTGTACCTGTGGAATGACTCCGAACATAATGCGTTGAATCTTATTAGCCCCCACTGAAGTCATTGCTTCCAAAGGTCCTTGATCAATCGTCTCCATCGTTTCATAGGTAAGCTTGGCGATCAGCCCCAACGAAAATATCGTCAAAGCAAATATCCCAGGAAGCGCACCGAGGCCGAAAATGGCCACAAAGATAGAAGCCAACAGCAGATCGGGAATCGTGCGGATCAGGTTCAGCAGCATACGGACCGGATAATGAAGCCAACGGCTTTGCGTAATATTGCTTGCACACAACAGCGCAACCGGAACCGCTAGAATGGCACCAAACGTTGTGCCAACCAGCGCCATCCGGATCGTCTCCAGCATCGCATCTATAATGTTGTCAAAATACCCCCAGTTCGGGGGAAACATTTCCTTAAGCAAATCAAGCATATTCGGCAGACCGGAAATCAGCTCTCCGAAGGATGAATCGGTTAAGACAGCACTTCTCCACAGTAATACTACTAATATAATGGCTGTAAAATAATGTTTTATCTTTCTTGGCGGTTTGGGATGTAGCTTCTCTGCATTCACACTCATCTCACACGCCTCCGAGTACAGGCTCACCCAACAACTCATCCTGATGAATCGGTCTGCCGTAAATCTCCGCAAACCTCTCATCGGTTGCCTCTGATACAGGACCATCGAAGACAACCTCTCCTGCCCGGAGCCCGATAATCCGGGTAGCGTATTCTCTAGCCAGATCAATAAAATGCAAATTCACAATGGTCGTAATCCCGAGTTCCATATTAATCTTCTTTAGATCATCCATAACCTGCTTGGTTGTGAGCGGATCTAGTGAAGCTACAGGTTCATCTGCGAGGATAATCTGTGCCTCCTGCGCAAGAACACGGGCAATAGCTACACGTTGCTGCTGACCTCCAGATAGCTGATCTGCACGTGTATAGGCCTTCTCCGCGATATTTACCCGATCAAGGGATTCGAAGGCTAAATCGATATCCTTTTGTGGGAATCTGCCAAGTATCGTCCGCAGTGTGGAATGATAGCCCACCCGTCCTGCCAAAACATTACGAAGCACCGTCGTACGTTTCACTAAGTTGAAGCTTTGGAAGATCATTCCGATATTCCTACGGATCATTCGTAGCCGGCTTCCTTTTGAATTCGTAATGGACTGTCCGTTAATAAGAATATTACCTTCGGAAATATCATGAAGCCGGTTAATGGAACGCAGCAAGGTCGACTTCCCTGCTCCCGAAAGACCAACAATAGCTACAAATTCTCCGGCTGGAATGGTCAGGTTAATGTTGTTTAATCCTTTGGTTCCGTTTAGATACGTTTTGGATACATTACGAAGCTCTATCATGAAATCATCCCTTTATGTGTTTTCGTATATTCGTATAAAAGAGATAGCCAGATCCGGGGGGGAATCCGGAGCTGGCTATCCTTAATGCCTGTTATACACCAACATCGTTGTATCCTTGAACGGCCTGTTCTACTCTGTTTTTACTTTACTGTTGTATTCGCGAACAATGTCAAAGTTGCTGTCTTGTGATTTCACATAACCTTCATGAGAGTAAATGTCTTTGATAATCTCATGGCCTTCTGTGTCAGCTGCGATATCAATGAATGCCTGCTGGATTTTTTCAATCCATTCTTTATTCATATCTGAACGGACCGAAATCGTATCGTTAGGAATTTTATCAGTAAAGGCGAGAACTTGAGTATCTTCAAATACTTTTGGATAATCCTTAACGACCGTGTTCCGGGCATCTTGGAAAATAGCTGCTGCATCTACGTCACCATTCAGCACAGCAAGCACGCCTTGATCATGACCTTTAACCGTAATGGCTTGTACATCCTTCAGCGGATCAAGTCCCGCATCCATAAGCGTTGCAGCCGGCCATACAAATCCTGCAGAGGATGTAACGTTTTGATAGGCAATTTTTTTACCTTTCAAATCGGCAACCGATTTGATCGCAGAATCTTTCTTGACGATAATCATAGATTTATAGAAATCCGCTAATTCATCTGTTGGACCACCGGTTTCATCATTTACACCAAAACGTTGAGCCTGAAGAATAACCTCAGCTGCTCCTTTTTCTTTAGCTAACACGTAAGCAGTTGGAGGAAGGAAACCTACATCCACTTTTTTAGAGGCCATAGCTTCGATAACGGTGTTGTAATCAGTAGAGACACTTACTTCTACAGGAATACCGAGCTTGTCACCCAGTAATTTTTCAAGAGGTTTCGCTTTAGCTTCGAGCGTATCTGCATTTTGAGAAGGAACAAATTGTACAGTAAGCTTCTCTGGAACATAACCCTCTGCTACAGGAGCTGCCGTTTCCTTCGGTGCATTTGCCCCGTCCGTCGATCCTTGGTTTGCATTATTTGTAGTGTTGTTAGCGCCACAACCACTAAGCAATGTAATAGACATCATTAGCGGCAATACGAATTTACTGATTTTTCTCAAACGAAAGACCTCCACTGTTTTCTATTTTTATTTTTGAGTACTTCTAAACTATAGATGTGTTTTATTAAATCAATAGCAACCAAGCATCAAATATATGTAAAATTTATTCCAATCTCTTAAAGTTAGCAATTTATCTGCTAGAATGAGGTCTGAACTTATTATCAGGAGGGGCTACCTATGAATAAAGAGAATTCAATAACCTGTGAAATCCTCGTAACAAGTGATCTACATGGACATTTTGGGCCCGTCGATTACCGCACGGGGGAGAAACGACCAGCAGGCTTAGCAACAATTGCTACCCTCATTAAACAAGAAAGATCCCATACTCCTGAGCTGATCCTTATAGATAACGGCGATCTTATTCAAGGCACACCGTTAACTTATTATGCAGCTAAACATTATAGTAATGAGCTGAATCCGGGCATAGCTGCACTAAATGAATTGAAATATGACGCTGCAATTATTGGCAACCATGAATTCAATTTTGGCAAAACTCTGCTGAATAAAGCCGTTCAGGATTCCCGCTTTCCTTGGTTATCAGCTGGAATTATAGATAACACGACAAATCAACCCGCCTTTGGTAAACCCTATATCATCAAATGGGTAGATAAAATCAAAGTAGCCGTTCTAGGGGTTACGACGCATTACATCCCCCACTGGGAGAACCCTAGCCATATTGAAGGGCTTCAATTTGAGGATTCGCTAGAGACTGTAAAGCATTGGTGTGCCATTATACGGGCAGAAGAGCAGCCTGATCTGCTCGTTGTAGCATACCACGGCGGATTCGAACGCGATCTAAGCAGTGGAGAACCTGTAGAGAGACTAACGGGGGAGAATCAAGCCTACGCCATGTGTACAGAGGTAGAGGGCATAGATGTGCTAATTACCGGACATCAGCACCGCTCCATAGCTGGGGAGTTGAACGGTGTTACAATCATACAACCTGGTTGTAATGGACTTTCCCTCGGTAAAATTTCGGTTATTTTCCAAAAAGAAAATACACACTGGAAGATTCAGCGTAAACATGCCGAGCTCCTTAACGTTAATGAGACAACAGCTGCTGATGATATAATCCTAGAGCTGAACAGTACTCTTGAATCAGAAACACAAACCTGGCTGGATGAGAGAATAGGAACGGTTATCGGGGATCTGTCTATTTCCAGTGCTGATGAATGCCGCTTAGCTGACCACCCTTTTATAGAATTTATGAATAAGGTACAAATGGAGGCTACTGGCGTAGATATTTCTACAGCAGCCTTACTCAGTAACGATTGTAAGGGTTTCAGCGATACCATCACACGCAGAGACATTTTATCCAACTTCATATATCCCAACACCTTAACCGTCCTAAGACTGACAGGACAAGATATTAGAGAGGCCTTAGAACAAACTGCTAACTATTTCCAACAAGACGAGAACGGAATAATAGTCGTTAACCCCGCCTACAACGAGCCTAAACCGCAGCATTACAATTATGATATGTGGGAAGGAATACAATACGAGCTTGATACCGCTAGATCTGCAGGCGAAAGAGTCCTCCATCTGCTGTACCAAGGTCAGCCTATAGAGGACTCTAAAGAATATGAGGTTGTTATGAACAATTATAGAGCCAGCGGTGGCGGAGATTATGAGATGTATAAGGGTAAGCCGATTGTTCAAGAAATCATGATCGACATATCTGAAATTGTCACCGACTACATTGAAAAGCATGGCCAAATTGAAGCTACCTGTGACCATAATTGGAGAGTTGTTTAGGCTTTAGCGATGAACACCCCAATGTCGCTCTCTATCAGCTTCAACGCACTTCTCCAGAAGTCGACGGAGTGAACATCTAGATCCATTGTTGTTGCTACATCAACAATATTATGTTTGCTGGTATCCCTAAGGAACTGGCGATACTTAGGGGCGAACTCTTCGCCCCTCTTTAAATATTCCGCGTACAGTCCTTTAGAGAATAACAAACCAAAGGAATACGGGAAATTCAAAAATTCATTACTAGCCATAAAATATCCAGCTTTGTTCATCCACATGTACGGATGGATTGTACCCGGGTCAATGCCCTCACCATAGGCTTCCACCATACAGGCAATCATCAATTCATTTAGCGCTTGAACAGACAGCGGGCCTAATGCTCTTCTCTCATATAATTTGATCTCAAATAAATAACGGGCATAAAAGTCTACAAGATAATAACCGGCATCAGAAATACTTCTCTCCAGAATAAGCAGAGCTTCCTTCTCCGTTGAATTTGTAATTATGGCATGGTTCACTATCGTCTCACAAAAAATCGAAGCCGTTTCAGCAATCGGAATCGGGTAATCCGTATTCAGCATCGTTTCATTAGCCAGACAGGAGCTATGATAGGCATGGCCGAGCTCATGGGCAAGGATACTAATATCTATGGCATTTCCGGTGAACTGGGTCATAATTCTGCTCTCGCCAATCGGGAAAATATCGATGCAAAATCCATAACCCCCTTTGCCTGATCTAGGTTCTGCATCAACCCATTGCTGATCAAAAGCCTTCTGAGCAAAACAAGCCAGTTCCTCACTAAAGGTTGCGAAGCTCGCGATGATTGTATCTTTGGCGTTAGCGTATGTAATTTTCCCGTTTTCTACACCGACTGGTGCAAAAATATCGTAAAAAGGCAGCTTTGCCGGATGTCCCAGCAACTCGGCTTTCTTTTGATAATAGGTATGAAAGGCTGGCAGGCTCTCCCGAAGAGCAGTGAGCATAGCGGCTAAAGTCTCACTGTCCATTCTCGAAGCGATTAACACTTTTTCCAGCGAAGATTGATAACCCCGCATGCCATAAATCGTCAGCGCCTCACCACTAATGCCATTTAAGCTGGCTGCGCAGACCTCAGCAATAAGACTACAGGCTTCTGCCTCTGCTTCATAAGCAGCTTTTCTTAAGCTGGCATTATTCTCATAAGCCATACTTCTTAGCTCCGCAAGCGTCACTTGTCTAGTTTCCCCATCCACCACTAAATCTGCAAGTGTACTTGAAGTCCTCTCCATATACAGTCTGCTCCATGCTTTGGATCCTGTACTCTGCATTTTGGCTATAGCCATTTCAAGTTCTTCGCTTAACTCATAGCGGGATTGTAACAGGAGTTCTCGCAAATAAAATTGATGCTCCATTAGATAAGGGGAGCTAACGATAAGCTCATCCATATGATCACAAGTGCTAAACCAGCGCTTAAAAGCCACAACTACCCCAATGATTTCTGAATTGGCCTCCTCAATATCATCAGCAAGATTCATGGCTTCCTCGCAGCCACGATCTGCGCTGAGTGTTAACTCTGCATAAGCTAACAAGCATACATATATGCTTTTATAATCATTATAAATTCTTAAAAAGCCCTCCACAGGCATGGCTGTAACGTCTTTTACATTCAAATGGTGCTTAGCCCACCGCTTTAAATCTTGTACATGCTGGCCCAGTAGCTTGCGATCCCTTTTTAACTGCTCCGATTCAAGGGAAGGATATAAACTATCTAAGTTCCATGTCATATTCATCCGCAAATCTCTCCCCCTTCGATTCCTATTCTTCTAAGCATAATCCATCCTGCCAGAAAAGTGCATCGAAATAATGTACTTCTTCTCTTCATACACAAAAAAAGGACCCTGCCAACGTCCGGCAGGGTCAAAGTCTATATTATAAGGGGGTTATGTGATTACTATAACCCTCTTAGCTTAAAATAATATGAATAGTAGATAAAGATTGGCTTAATCTCCGAACCCTATTGACTTAAGGTTGAAGGATTCACTCTAGCCTTGTTAATCTGAATTCCCACATACACGATAAGGAACAACACCATAAACCCAGCCGAATAACGATACATTATCCCATAATCAGTTGCTGCCGAGATTGCCCCCAGAATAATGGCTCCGCTGGCTACACCCAAATCCGTTGAGTTATAAAACATACTGTTGGCCATACCATATTGTGCAGGTGTTGAGGTGCGAAGCATCCAAGCCTGGATCGTTGGCTGAATAGCGCCGAAACCAAGTCCATATAGCAGTGCAGAAACGATGAGCATTGGCATAGAGGTCGTATAAGAAAGCACAGTTAAGCTTGCAACGACGCAAACCGCCGCCGGGATTAGGACAGAAGCTGGTCCTCTTTTATCAAATAATCTGCCGGAGATAGGTCTTATAATGATGATCGTAACCGCATTAAATAAAAAGAACAGACCCACTTGCTCCAGATGAACTGATTCGCCGAATAAAGCGATAAAGCTTAACAATCCCCCGTAGGTAATTGCCAACATGACATTCAGAATGGCAGGCAATACTAACTTTGTATTAAACGGAACCTTGAGAGGTTTGGTGGATTCGCTTTGAGTTGGGGTTGGCTGTTTTTTCGGTTGTGCAGGAAGTGAACGAGAAAATAAAAGTACTGGAAAGGCAAGAAGTAAGGTTACCATACCAATCATAGCCAGTGTTCCAAAACCCGATTGTTTCATCACATTTAAGCCAATCATCGGACCGATCGACATCGCCAGGCTGGTAGATAAACCGAAATAACCTATCCCTTCACCCATTCTTTTGCTCGGAATAATCTGCGAAACAATCGTTGGAATAATCGTGCTGGCAATCCCGAATCCAATCCCATAGCCCACACGCATCAGCAGCAGCGAGCCAATGGAATCTGCTACAACATAAAGGCCGGTTATAGCGGCGGCAATTGCTAAGCCAATATATAATAATACATTGCGGCTAACCTTCCGCATCAGAAAAGCGGTCATAAAACGTGAAGCGATCGCAGTTAATGCAAAGACGCTGGTAACGAGGCTGACCATAATATCTCCGGCCTGAAATTCGCTTTTTACGTAAGACGGAAATGAAGATAACAACATCTGTAAATTCATAAATAAAAATAAAGCACTAATCGTTAAAGCAATAAAAGATTTGGTCCATAATTTCGTACGTAGTTCTTGTTGTTCTAACATAACTTGCCTTCCTACTCTCCATCTGTTATTTGATCTACATGATTGTTTATTCTTAGCAGCAATTCCATGAGCAACTCATATTCCTTACTAGAAATACAGTTCATAATCTCTTCTGTCACCTTATCTTCAATAGGAACGGTTTCCTTCACCAGAGACCTTCCTTTTTCTGTGATATAGACTTTAAAAGAACGCCGATCGTTTTCACCGGTTCTTTTGTAGATCAGTCCCTTTCCTTCCAAATGATCCAGAATTCGCGTTGTAGTTGGCTTATCCTTACCAGAGCGCTTAGCGATGTCCTTCTGAATCAGACCTTCCGTTCTGTCAATATGAAAAAGGACTGACCATTGCTCCGGTGTTATATCATGTTCTTTCAGCCCACTTTGAAATAACATGCTTAATTTACGATAAGTCGTGCCCATCATAAATCCTAACGTAAGCTCGGATTGGTTATGCTTTGTCGTCATGATCGTATCCCTTCTCAATTAACACTATTTTAATAGTTGCTTAAACAATTATATTCCTAACAACTAATTTTGTAAAGGTGAAGCAAAGCTATAAACTAACTATTATAAAGTTGCTTGACAAAGCACACTATGTGCGGTATTATTATCTCATCTTAAAGATACTTAACTTAAAGACAACCAGAGTTTACTACTCTTGAGATAATAATTTTAAAAGGTTGTGTACTTCATGGGATTCCTAGACAAACTATTTGGTAGAACAAAAATTGAGGAGGAACAAACAATGTCAAAATTAAACATCGGTATTATTCTCGGAAGTACTCGTCAAGGTCGTTTAAGCCCGCAAGTAGGAGAATGGGTTAAAAAGATTGCGGATGCACGCGGGGATGCTAATTATGAGATCATAGATATTGCAGACTTCAAGCTTCCACTATTGGGTGAGGCTGATGCAACTGAACAAGCAACAGCTTGGAACACTAAACTTGCTACACTAGACGGTTTCGTATTTATCGTACAAGAATATAACCACAGTATTTCTGCATCACTGAAAAATGCGCTCGATTATGCCCGTGAAGCTTGGAATAATAAAGCAGCAGGTATCGTAAGTTATGGTTCCGTAGGGGGCGCTCGTGCAGCTGAACATCTACGCGGAATCTTGGGAGAACTATCGGTAGCAGACGTTCGTGTACACCCTGCGTTGTCACTGTTCACTGATTTCGAGAACGGAACTGTGTTCAAACCAGCGGATCTTCATCTTACCAATCTTAATGGGATGCTGGATCAAGTCTTGGCTTGGAGTGGCGCATTGAAAACTCTACGTTAAGATAGAACGCCTTCCCCCTCTGTTATGTTATGAAGTACACCCTTTAGAATAGACTTTCGATAAACCTATGGTTTGTCCGGTCGCTTCTAGAGGGTGTATTTTTTATGTGTGACGAAATGAGCACCCTGTGTAGAATCTAATCTGGTATAATCGGCGGGGATTTTAAATTACATCAAGGAGCAATGATCATGTGGTTTATGTTTGCATTATTAACGGCCTTCGCTTGGGGAGGGGCTGACTTATTTTATAAAAAGGGGACCGATAGTCAGGATCGGTATAGCCATATTAAGATTGTCATTATCGTGGGGATAGTCATGGGTATTCACGCAACAGCTTATATGCTCATTCAAGGATTAACCTTTGATCCTATAGACTTAATCCGATATTTCCCTGTGTCTGCACTCTATATCCTGTCGATGGCAGTTGGTTATATTGGACTTAGATATATTGAGTTATCCATTGCCTCCCCCGTACAAAATTCATCAGGCGCTGTAACGACGATATTATTATTTATCTTTTTCACCCATGAGCTAGGGGCGCTTGAAATCGTTGGTGTTGCCGTTATCACCTTAGGCATTATCGGGATCGCCATCTTGGAAAAGAGAGCAGAACACCAAGCGCTTCAAAACAGCACCACACAGATTGATAAAAAATATCAGATTGGCGTGATCGCCATCATTTTTCCAATCCTATACTGCCTAATCGATGGACTTGGCACCTTTGCCGATGCTATTTATTTGGATGAACTCAGCCTGATTAGCGAAAAAGCAGCTCTGCTCGCGTATGAATACACCTTCTTTATATGTGCCATCTTGTCTTTTACATACCTGAAATTTTTTAAAAAGGTAAAGTTCAACCTATTTAAAGAACGGGATAAGGGCTTCGCAGCCATTCTGGAAACGACCGGACAATTCTTCTACGTATTTGCTATGTCCAGCAACGCCATTATCGCGGCACCACTTATTGCTTCATACAGCATTTTTTCCGTAATATTATCGCGCATCTTCCTCAAAGAAAAACTAAGCAAGGCACAATATACCGTTATTATCGTTGTGATTCTAGGGATTGCCTTGTTGGGGGTTGCGGACGAGCTGTAGCTTCGGTACACAAAAAGACCTGCTAAGTAGGCTTCATTGCTTACTAGCAGGTCTATTCTATAGTTGCTTATTCCGGCCTATCTATTGTAAAAATCTCTCCAAGAGTTGCGTAATTATTTCCCGCCAAGCGGCTCACAGCGTTTAGAACTCTCGGGTCAATGTGCCCCTCCTGATAGATCGATTCATCGATATGGAATTGAACAATTTCGCCAATAAACAAGTCACTCCCAGGTTCTTCACCCCCTAGAGGGATTGCTTGAACAAGCTTGCACTCCATCCGCACCTTCGCTTCCAAAACGCCAGGCACAGAAACACTTGTACTTTGAATCGGTGTAAGATTCGCCAATTCAATTTCACTTTCAGAAGCAGGTAATGTGGCTGCAGTCTGATTGATCTTCGCAACATTCTCCTCATCTACAATATGCACAACAAACTGTTGATTATCGTAAATATTACGGGCTGTATCTTTTAAACGGCCTGCTGGTCTTTGAATAGCCAATGAAACCATTGGAGGATTAGAAGAAACGATATTAAAATAGCTAAAAGGTGCACCATTTAAGAGACCCTCTTCTGATTGTGTTGTGACAAAGGCTATAGGTCTAGGAATAATAGTGCCAATTAATAATTTGTAATTTTCCCGCTCACTGTTGTGCTTTGGATCAATTGAAATCAATTTCCTCAGCCCCTTCTTCACTCTTTCACAAAGTCGATCGTACTTCTAACGGTATCAATAGGACGGACTAACTTCTCAATTTGCTCACGTTTAGGTTCCAAGAAAGGTGGCAAAGAAAGCTTCTCGCCAACGGTTTCATATTCCTCATCTCCCATAAATCCAGGCCCGTCAGTGGCAAGCTCAAACAATATTTGTGGTGCAACACGTGTATACAACGACTCGAAGAAGTGACGATCTACATATCCTGAAGTTTGGAATCCAAAGCCTTCAAAACGCTCTGTCCACTCGTCCAGCATCGCACGATCCTCTACACGGAATGCAGCATGGTGAACAGTCCCAAAACCTTGACGTGAATTCGGTAAGAACTCGTTATGCTCTACAATAATTTGTGCACCGTTTCCGCCTTCGCCAACTTCAAATAAATGATACGTCTCTTCCTGAGCAATTTCTTTAAACAACATCACTTTCTCCAATACTTCTTTGAAGTAGCTGAAGTCAGCAATTCGTACAAAGATCGGTCCCAAGCCCGTTATTGCATACTCCAAAGGGATAGGCCCTTTTTGCCACGGTGTACCTGATACGACACCTTTATTCAATTCATCTGAAATAAGTTGATACTGTTGATCATCGAAATCTACGAAGGATAATTTCTTTTTGCCGAATTGCTCTTTAATGCCGGTATGCTTCACTGCAAGCCGATCAAAACGCTTAACCCAGTAGTCTAATGCAGCATCTGTTGGTACCCGGAAGGATGTCTTCGCAATCTCGTTAGTTCCATGAACCCCTTTAGGGATGTTAGGAAAATCAAAGAAGGTCATGTCTGTTCCGGCGCTGCCCTTATCATCTGCAAAAAACAAATGATACGTCTGAATATCATCTTGATTAACTGTTTTCTTCACTAGACGCATACCTAACACGTAAGTAAAAAACTCGTAATTTTTCTCTGCGCTGCTTGTGATGGCTGTAACGTGGTGAATCCCTTTTAAGTTTCTCATTGTTATACACTCCTAATGTTTAGTTGATTTTGACTCGTAATATAATTCCCAAGAACAAGAAGGTTTAGTTTAATTATCTTAATGTTAAGATATCACTTAAAAAAAAGATCTTTTTCTACTGTACAAGCTCTTTGGTGGATAGTATCGAGATTTTTTATCTTCACTTTAAATATCTTTAACTTAAGATAAGTTTAGCACTGAATCTGTAGGAAGTCAACGCTTTGAAGCTTATCATATAAAAAAAGCTCCACACAAGTTCAATGAACTCGTATGAAGCCGGGATATTTTATATCATCTCATTAGGTTAAGTTATGATGCTGAGTGATGACCGCTGCTTGGCTTTGATGATCCATCTTATAACATATCAACGTAATCACACAGGCCAATATCGCCAGGATGGCAGCTGCTACAGGAAGAGAGATTAATCCTCCATGCCCGGCAACCACTCCACCGATCGCGGACCCGCCTGCAATTCCCAGGTTTGAGGCTACTGGATTCAATGAGGCAGCAAGATCCTTCGTTTTTGGTGAGAACTGCTTAGCTAAGTCAATCAAATAGAGCTGAGCAGGGGCGCTCACAATACTCGACATCATGGCTAGAGCCATTAGCACAATCATTCCAAGAATGGAAACAGATGCGGTCATACTAAAGATAACATAGACCACAGCTTGGATAAGGAACACGAATCTCAGCTTACTAACCGCATTCCCGGTCGCAACCTTGCCACCAATCCAGTTGCTGACAATCGTGGCAATTCCGTATACAAACAGCACACCGCTAACCGAGCTTTTAGGAACGTTCATGACTTGCTCCAGAATAGGTGTAATGTAAGTATACATCACAAATACGGCTCCCACTGCCGTAACCGGAATGAGAAATGCAAGAATAATGCGGCCGTTTGTGAGCAATCCGATCTGATCCTTGAGTGAGCTAGGCACAGGTTTCGGTAATTGGCGTGGAATATAGATATAATTTAGGACTATGGCAACTCCAGCTAATATCCCATTCAGAACAAACGCTGCTGGCCAATTAAAAAACTGCCCGACGAAAGTACCGATCGGCACACCAAAAACATTCGCAATAGCAAAACCACTCAAAATTGTAGCAATCGCTTTGCCTCTCTTCTCCTGATCAACCGCTTCATTCGCTACCGTAATGGCTACAGAAAGAACAAAGCCACATAGTATGGCAGTAACTATTCTAGTCACCAGCAGCATACTGTAAGTTCCAGTTACAGCACTCCACAAATTTAGCAGTAAAATCAATACAAGTGATACAAGAATCGTAATCCGTTTCGGAACACGGCTGCACAAGGACATCATAATTGGTGTGCCAATGGCATAAGAAATCGCGAAGCCAGATACCAATCCCCCGGCTGTCGCAAGCGTAACTCCGAGGCTTGAGGATATTTCAGAGAGTAAACCAACAATAATATACTCCGTCGTACCCAGAATAAAAGCCATAAAAGTAAACGAGAAAATCAATGCGTTCTGACGTGTTGTTTTCATGGTGCTCTCCATCCTGTTTATCTCTATTTTTATATGAACATACCTTACTCATAATACTCATTTAGACTATATTGAGCAATCCTATTTTTCATAAAAAAAGAAGCTTCCCACAAGTTCAAAGAACTCATGAGAAGCTTCTAGTTTAAGCCGGTGGCAAAATAATTAAGGTAATGACTCGTTCCTCGGAATAAGATCTGGCTGTTCCAGGTCCATCCGCATCTGCTTTGAACTTAATGAGATAGGTCCCGGGTGCCGGCATCACTTTATTGTGAAGTTCAAAAGCAATATCCGAAACACCTATGTTACTTCCTGTGAAAGTTAACGTATGCCCATTATTGCTAATTTGATCACTCGTCGGATGTGTCCATCCACTAATGGTATAATAGTCGTTTGTGGTAAAGGTAATGCCTTCCATCGTTACCTGAATTTCAGCATTCGTAAAGCTTTCTCCGGAGAAAAAGTCGAAGCGAATGCGCGATTGTGTAGAACCCGTTATCAGTTGTTTTGTTTTTGAACCGCCGCCTCCGTCAAAGCCATATATAGAGCTAGTAACCGTAGGTGTGGTCAGAACACCATTAACAAGCTCAATCGTAACCGCATGTGCAGCGTTCTTCGCTGATTCATTATTGGATGAATCCTTAGCGGTAATCACGAAAGTATACGCTCCTGCGGTTAGATCCCCAATATTGGCCGCACTCACAGATCCGTCTGCTGCACTGGTGCCTAATTCGATGGCTGTTCCTAATTCATCGGCATCTACTTCACCGTTCTCATTCGCATCCGTCCACAAGTAGGCTTGTACCGCTGCTCCTTGCTCCCCGATGGCTCCCGCTAACCCGCGAAGCTGATCTTGTGTCCCGTTGTAGTTGTCGATCGCCTCGAACTTGGCTGCGTCCACTACTGGTGCACTCGTATCCGGAACCTCGTTTTTGCTCAAGGTCACCGTAACCGCATGTGCAGCGTTCTTCGCTGATTCATTATTGGATGAATCCTTAGCGGTAATCACGAAAGTATACGTTCCTGCGGTCAGATCCCCAATATTGGCCGCACTCACAGATCCGTCTGCTTCACTGGTGCCTAAACCGATGGCTGTTCCTAACTCATCGGCATCTACTTCACCGTTCTCATTCGCATCCGTCCACAAGTAGGCTTGTACCGCTGCTCCTTTCTCGCCGATGGCTCCCGCTAACCCGCGAAGCTGATCTTGTGTCCCGTTGTAGTTGTCGATCGCCTCGAACTTGGCTGCGTCCACTACTGGTGCACTCGTATCCGGAACTTCGTTTTTGCTCAAGGTCACCGTAACCGCATGTGCAGCGTTCTTCGCTGATTCATTATTGGATGAATCCTTAGCGGTAATCACGAAAGTATACGTTCCTGCGGTCAGATCCCCAATATTAGCCGCACTCACAGATCCGTCTGCTGCACTGGTGCCTAATGTGATGGCTGTTCCCAATTCGTCGGCATCTACTTCACCGTTCTCATTCGCATCCGTCCACAGGTAGGCTTGTACCGCTGCTCCTTGCTCCCCGATAGCTCCCGCTAACCCGCGAAGCTGATCTTGTGTCCCGTTGTAGTTGTCGATCGCCTCGAACTTGGCTGCGTCCACTACTGGTGCACTCGTATCCGGAACTTCGTTTTTGCTCAAGGTCACCGTAACCGCATGTGCAGCGTTCTTCGCTGATTCATTATTGGATGAATCCTTAGCGGTAATCACGAAAGTATACGCTCCTGCGGTTAGATCCCCAATATTGGCCGCACTCACAGATCCGTCTGCTGCACTGGTGCCTAATTCGATGGCTGTTCCTAATTCATCGGCATCTACTTCACCGTTCTCATTCGCATCCGTCCACAAGTAGGCTTGTACCGCTGCTCCTTGCTCCCCGATGGCTCCCGCTAACCCGCGAAGCTGATCTTGTGTCCCGTTGTAGTTGTCGATCGCCTCGAACTTGGTACTTTCAACCACAGGTGCATTTGAATCTGAATTACTGCTATGCTCACTTTGCGAAGACGAAGACCCTCCAACAACAGGAGTAGGCACTGTTACCGGCTCTTTACTCGGTTGAGCAGTTGGGGTGGAAGCGGGCTGCTCAGTGTTTCCGTTCTCCTTAAACTTCAGAAACTTAGAAGCTACTAGAGCTACGGCCTGACGATCTACTTTGGCATCAGGATTAAAAAAATTATTATATCCGGTAATCAATCCATATTCCACAGCGGCAGCTATAGAATCCTTAGAATAATCAGCAATTTGGCTACTATCAGCAAATTGCAAAGTTCCAGCTTTACCCGTAGGATTAACTCCCAATGCTCTCACGAACATGACGACCATATCCTGACGTGATAAATTTTGCCCCGTACCGAAAAGATTACTGCCTGTACCCTTAATCAATCCGGCTTTGACAGCCGCCTCCACATAGCTGTATGCGTAGTTACTTGTGGGAACGTCCAGAAAGGTTGGCAGTGCAGGAGGGTTCGAAACATCCAGCTTTAATGTCTTTGCTAAAATAATTGCAAAATCCTGCCTTGTAATATTCGACGTAGGATAGAACTTACTCTCTCCAACACCGGTCACTATCCCCTGATCGAATAGCTCAACAATCGCTTTCTTTGCATATGAGCCATCAATATCAATAAAGGAAGCAGCTGCCGATCCTTTGGTCGGCATAATGATAGGGCTTGATAATACAGCAGCAGCCAATATAGAGCTTATCCATTGCTTTTTGTTCACTTGCTTATCCCCCTGTTCTTTGGATGCGTTATGTCGTTTGTCTATAATCGATTCGTTAACACGATTCGACTTTATATTACAAACTTTTCATCTACAGGATTATAACAAGTATCAATAAACAGATTATAAACAAATAGCCATGGACGAACATTCTCATATCATTGATTCTGTGCATCAAACGAGAAAAAATGATACTATGTATGATGGGTATAGGACTTTGCTATCCTTATATCGTTTTTATATATTACAACAAGAGGAGATAATATGAGTAACGAACAAAACTTTTGGCTTGATTTACCGAAGCCGTTTTTTATATTAGCACCCATGGAAGATGTCACAGATGTTGTATTTCGTCACGTCGTTAGTGAAGCTGCAAAACCCGACGTATTTTTCACAGAATTCACAAATACAGAAAGCTATTGTCACCCTGTAGGAAAAGACAGCGTACGTGGTCGATTAACGTTCACAGAAGATGAGCAACCGATTGTCGCTCATATTTGGGGTGATAAACCCGTATTTTTTGAACAGATGAGCATTGATATGAAAAAACTTGGTTTTCGTGGTATCGATTTAAACATGGGATGCCCGGCACAAAACGTCGCTTCGAATGGAAAAGGTGCTGGATTAATAAAACATCCTGAAGTAGCAGCAGAAATTATTCAAGCAGCAAAAGCAGGTGGATTGCCGGTTAGTGTTAAAACAAGATTGGGTTACTCTGATGTTGACGAGTGGCGCGATTGGCTAGGACATATATTGAAACAAGATATTGCGAACCTTTCCATTCACCTTCGTACAAAAAAAGAGATGAGTAAAGTAGAGGCACACTGGGAACTAATCCCTGAAATAAAAAAATTGCGCGATGAAATTGCTCCAAATACGTTGTTAACTATTAATGGAGATATTCCTGACCGCGCAACAGGATTAAAATTAGTAGAACAATACGGCGTTGATGGAGTCATGATTGGCCGCGGTATTTTCACCAATCCATTTGCCTTTGAAAAAGAACCTAAAGAACACAGCGCGAAGGATTTTCTCAATTTACTTCTTTTACAGTTGGATCTTCACGATAAATATTCAAATGAACTTGAGCCACGTTTATTTAAACCACTTCTTCGCTTTTTCAAAATCTATGTTCGTGGATTTAGAGGCGCAGGTGAACTAAGAAACCAATTAATGGATACAAGATCAACTGATGAAGTACGTCGGTTAGTAAAAACTGTTTTAGAGCAAGAATTAGATTAAATTATACCCACAAAAAAATGAGAGACCTCTCAAAAGTTCAATGAACTTATGAAAGGTCTCTCATTTTTGTACTATGTGGTCAAATGGTGTTTCCTCTCAAGGAAACTCATCATCGAATTGCTTCGATAATGATTTCCTTACATCATGCCGCCCATTCCACCCATGCCGCCCATATCTGGCATGCCGCCGCCTTTTTCAGGCTCAGGCTTGTCAGCGATAACAGCTTCAGTAGTCAAGAACATAGCCGCTACGGATGCAGCATTTTGCAGAGCGGAACGAGTTACTTTAGCAGGGTCAACGATACCCGCTTCGAACATGTTCACCCATTCACCAGTAGCAGCATTGTAACCAATACCTACTGCTTCTTTTTTCAAGCGGTCCACGATTACGGAACCTTCTTGACCAGCGTTAGCTGCGATGGTGCGAATTGGCTCTTCCAACGCGCGAAGCACGATGTTAACGCCAGTTTTTTCGTCGCCAGTTACGTCTACAGCAGCAACAGCGTTATATACGTTCACAAGAGCTGTACCCCCACCGGATACGATACCTTCTTCAACCGCTGCGCGTGTTGCGTTCAGGGCATCTTCGATGCGAAGTTTGCGCTCTTTAAGTTCAGTTTCAGTTGCAGCGCCAACTTTGACAACGGCTACGCCGCCAGCCAATTTAGCCAGACGCTCTTGCAATTTCTCTTTGTCGAACTCGGAAGTTGTTTCTTCCAGTTGAGCACGGATTTGGCTTACGCGTGCATTGATGTCCGCTTTGTCGCCGCTTCCGTCTACGATTGTTGTGTTTTCTTTAGTTACGCGTACTTGACGTGCGTTACCCAGTTGTTCAATGGAAGTGCTCTTCAGATCAAGACCGAGCTTCTCAGTGATCACTTGGCCACCAGTCAGGGCAGCGATATCTTGCAGCATAGCTTCGCGGCGGTCGCCAAAGCCAGGAGCTTTAACAGCAACAGCGTTGAATGTTCCACGCAGTTTGTTCACGATCAGCATAGCTTGTGCTTCGCCTTCGATATCTTCAGCGATAATAACAAGCGGTCTAGCTTGTTGAACGATTTTTTCAAGCAATGGAAGGATTTCTTGAGTGCTGCTGATTTTTTTATCAGTGATCAAGATGTATGGATTCTCCAAAACAGCTTCCATTTTGTCTGTATCAGTAATCATGTATGGGGAAATGTAACCACGGTCGAATTGCATACCTTCTACTACTTCAAGCTCAGTAGCGAATCCACGGGATTCTTCAACAGTGATAACACCGTCTTTACCTACTTTTTCCATAGCTTCAGCGATCAATTGACCTACTTCATCGTCAGCAGCAGAGATAGCAGCTACTTGAGCGATAGCTTGGGAATCTTCGATAGGCTTAGCGATTTTTTGCAATTCTTCAACAGCTGCACGAACCGCTTTGTCGATACCTTTGCGGATAACCATTGGGTTAGCACCAGCAGTTACGTTCTTCAGACCTTCGCGGATCATAGCTTGAGCCAGAACCGTTGCAGTTGTAGTACCGTCACCGGCTACATCATTAGTCTTAGTAGCAACTTCTTTAACCAGTTGAGCACCCATGTTCTCGAATGCATCTTCAAGTTCGATTTCTTTAGCGATCGTTACACCATCGTTAGTGATGAGTGGGCTACCAAATTTCTTCTCAAGCACCACGTTGCGGCCTTTTGGTCCAAGTGTAACTTTTACCGCGTTTGCCAGAGCATCTACACCACGAAGCATAGAGCGGCGAGCTTCTTCACTGAATTTAATTTCTTTAGCCATTGTGTAATTACCTCCTAGAATTTTTTGTATATCATATTACTTTAAGTAGTTTAGATTTCGCTTATGATCGACTCTTGCTTAGTCAAGAATCGCGTGAATGTCGCTTTCTTTCATAATCAAATATTCTTTACCTTCATATTTGATTTCTGTACCTGCATATTTTGAGAAAAGAACACGGTCGCCTTCTTTAACTTCAAGCGCTACACGTACTCCATCTTTCAAAGCTCCGCTACCTACTGCAATAATAGTTCCTTCTTGTGGCTTTTCTTTCGAGGAGTCCGGAAGCACAATCCCGAATGAAGTTGTTTCCTCCTGCTCGCTCGGTAGCACCAATACGCGTTCACCTAATGGTTTGATCATGAAAAAATAGCCTCCTTTAAAATTATGTTATTTTGCTTCAAAACATAGTTTAGAACTTACCGGTCAAACTTAGAATTCTGTGATGTTCTTGAAAAATATCAATGGAACCCTGCTAATCTCCAGCCCATCTCCTATTTTTCAAGAGCGTTAGCACTCAACAGCGTGCAGTGCTAACAACAATTTTTATGATACTCAACTTGAGCCCGGATTTCAAGTCTTTTTACACAAATTCGTATTAGTTTTCGCAAAAAAATACGTTTCACTGCTTGTCCAAGCACACACTCTATTACATTGTATCCACGGGTTTTGAAAATATGCGTAGGATTCCAGCGCCTTCCTCTCACCCCTTATAGATATGAACGTTGCTAGAATGGTTAAACCATTGCATCTAATGATCCTGATCGATCGATAACAATTACTTATTAAGTGTATTCAATCCAACTAATGAAATCAACTTATAGCAAAAAGCTGCCACATTCGTAGAAAATCTACTAAGCGGCAGCCTCTCTCCTCACTCCTGCTTCTGAACATAGCGTTCATCCCGTGCCGCGTCCGCAGCAAGTTGCTTGCGATAGACAAATGCAGATAAAAATACACTGAACTCATACAAAATGAGCAGTGGAATCGTCACTAGAAAGTCTGAGATAAAATCCGGGGGCGTGATAACTACAGCAATAAAAACAAGCGTGAAATAGGCGTACCGACGCATTTTACGCAAGCGTAGCGGGTTGAGAACTCTTAGTTTGGTCAGAAACATCACCAGCAATGGAAGTTCAAACAGCAAGGCCAGCGGCAATACCAGGCTGAACATGAAGTTAAAATATTGTGCAATCCCGTAGGTCTCTTCCAGTCCCATGCTTCTGGTAATTGAGATCGTGAACGAAAGTGCCATTGGAAAAACAATATAATAAGCAAAAGAAAGACCGATAAGGAAAAGAATAAACACATAGGGAACATAACGAAGTGTCGCACTTCGCTCCTCCGGCCGCAGGCCCGGACTGATAAATGCCCACAGCTGGTAGGCAATAAACGGGACAGAAATCACTAGCGAAACGGCCATCGCGATCTTCATGTACATCCCAATGCCATCCCAGAATGAGAATGCATGCAGAACAAAACCTTGCGCCAGGTCCGTGCTAATCAAATAATCGTAAATGGGCTTTGCACAAAATAATCCGCCTATTAATCCAAGGACAAATACGATTAACACATAAATAATCCGTTTGCGCAGCTCGGTGAGATGATCCACCACCGACATTTCTTCCGATTTCAGAGACATCCAGACACCATCCCATGACAAGAGTAAAAAAGATAACACTAACTTTCTTCAAAGCAGTGTCCGTTGCTGCGGAAAGCAAAGAAAAAGGGGCGTCTCCTCAAGTCTAGTAGACTCCTGAGATTGCCCCATTGAAAGATCTTCTATTATTCCGGCAGGCGTTTGTCCTGAGGAATATCTGCAGCGACCGTTTGCGGGGCCGTCGGCACAGGAGCTTCGCTCTTCTTCACCGGTTCATTATCCCCGATGATTTCACGCGCGCCTTCCTTAAATTCACGGAAGGTTCGTCCAACTGCACGGCCTAGCTCTGGCAGTTTATTTGGGCCAAAGAGCAGAAGTGCCAGTATGACCAACAAAATAATACCAGGAGTACCAATTCCACTAAACATTATTATTCCTCCTTGTCCACCTGTCCGTTCATGGTATCGTTTACTTTAATTTAATAATACCATAACTTATGTCACAGTTACATCCACTTTCTTCTATAAATAGATTATCATTGTGACGTGACAAGAAGATGACAAAGGGTTATTGGCGGTATTGGCCAGTTACCATGAGTAGTGCTTCCGGTAATTGATCCATAATAGCTGCCAGATTCTCATGAACACCCTTCGGCGTTCCAGGTAAATTGACAATCAACGTGCGACCGCGAATGCCGCATATCCCACGAAAAAGCATAGCTGCACGGTTTTTTTGCATCACTGTGCTGCGCATAGCTTCTGAGAGCCCAGGCACTTCCCGTTCTACCACTCGCCGAGTAGCATCCGGGGTCACATCACGAATTGCCAGATCTGTGCCTCCGGTGGTCAGTACCAAATCTGCCTGAAAATAGTCCGTCAGTTCAATCAAGGCTGCGATAATCTCATCTTGTTCATCGGGAACGATTCGATATTCAATGATCTCGCCACCTAGTTCCTCTTCCACCAGCTCCCGAATAACCTGGGCGCTCGTGTCTTCCCGTTCGCCCCTGGCCCCTTTATCGCTGGCCGTTAGGATTGCTGTCTTCCACGCCATAGGTTTGTCCTTCCTCTCTATATGTATAGTTGGCTGTACAGTTCAGCCTGCTCGCATCAGCGCTTCGAACAAAAGCAGCTGATACTTATTTGAGCGCATAATCTCCGTTCTTGCCCCCGCTCTTAGATACCAGAAGCGTCGGTCCGATAATCATATCCTTCTGAATAGCCTTACACATGTCGTACACCGTTAGTGCTGAGGCAGAAACAGCGGTTAAGGCCTCCATCTCTACTCCGGTTTTTCCTGTAGTATGGACTGTTGCTTCTATATAAAGTTCATCTTCGCTGTTATCGGAGAAGCTGATATCAATACCGGTAAGTGGCAGCGGGTGGCACATCGGAATCCAGTCTGACGTCTTCTTAGCCGCCATAATCCCGGCGATCTGCGCAACAGCAAGGACATCACCTTTGCTGATCTTGCCACTCTTAATGGCGCTCAGCGTTCCAGCAGCCATCTTGATCATACTCCGCGCGACAGCTGTCCGCTTCGTGATCTCCTTCTCACTCACATCCACCATACGAGCTCTTCCCTGCTCGTTGAAATGGGTCAATTCCATGGCTCACTCTCCTTTTCGGCAGTGCACTATACCATTTTCAGTAATCAGCATGTCCATTAAAGCGTCATGCTCATCCATCGGCACCCTTGGAACCAACTGCATGCCGTAAGCTAACCCGATCCATATCGGGGGCTGTGCGCTAACGTACCCGGCTTTCTCCCAAGACGCACGTAGCCGGTCATAGTATCCTCGACCGTAGCCAAGCCTGCCGCCTTGAAGATCAAATGCTAGCCCTGGTACGAACACAACAGCAGGTAGCTTAATCTCTTCAATCTCTAATAAATCTCTGCTGGAGACAACAGGTTCATGGATACCATAAGCCCCCGGCTCTAAATCGCTCCATGCATTCACCGCGTGGACACTCATTTCACCGCTCGCTGGAATTACACGCGGCAACAGCACCTTACGCTGATCTTTCCACGCCTGTGTGATAAGTGGGCGGGTATCAAGCTCTGAACGAAAAGACACATAGGCCATTAGTGAAGTTATACCCTTCGTCTCCAGCCACTCCAATGCATAGTGGCAGACTTCAGATGATAGTTTACTTCTCTGGTCCGAAGACAGCTCGTTTCGGGCGATGGTCTTCTCCGCTCGTAATTGTTGCTTTACTTTGGAGATCTCCGACTCCTCGCTGGACATTGTCGGCCTCCCCCTCTTATTCATCCCTAGCTTATCCTTGTTTGTAAATCCAGTTTACCACTCTTCTCCCCGGTTCGCCAAGGTGGATAGAACTGTGTTATCGGACTAGGTCGTTATTCCCTCCTTACATTAGATCGAACCCTCGCTTGGGAAACGCTTTTCATGTAAACTATAGAATAAGTTGTTCATACGGCTGAGGGATAAATACCAAGGCGAAATATGCAAGGGTGGAGGTTTCATCGTTATGCTTCTTCAAGCGACAGGAATTACTAAATCATATGGTATACAGAACGTACTGGATGGCATAAGCCTACAGGTAAATGAAAAGGAACGTGTCGGGCTAGTGGGTGTGAATGGTGCCGGCAAATCAACTTTTCTACAAATACTGGCCGGTGAGATGTCTTATGACAGCGGTCAAATTCATAAATCAAAAGAAACAACAATCGGATATTTAGCTCAGAATAGCGGACTTCAATCTGACAAAACCATTCATGAAGAAATGATGGCGGTCTTCGCTCCGCTGATCGAAGCCGAAACTGAGCTGAGAGAGTTAGAAGTGAGTATTGCTGATCCCAAGCTCGCGGAAGACCCCAAGCGGTACGAAGAACTGCTTGAACGGTATGCGCGGCGCTCGGATTGGTTCAAGGACCACGGCGGCTATGAAATGAATACACGGATTCGCAGTGTCCTACACGGCATGGGCTTCAGTGATTTCCCACCAGATACACCCATTTCTACCCTTAGTGGAGGCCAAAAGACCCGGCTCGCGCTGGCCCGTATTTTGCTTCAGGCTCCAGATCTTCTGATGCTGGATGAGCCTACTAACCATCTGGATATCGAAACGTTAACGTGGCTGGAGGATTACCTCCGCAGCTATGCTGGCGGGATTCTGGTTGTATCCCATGACCGTTATTTCCTAGACCGGCTCGTGACCACTATTGTAGAGATCGAGCGGCACCAGTCCCGGCGTTATACGGGTAACTACAGTCGTTATGTAGATTTGAAGGCTGCCGAATATGAAGCACGGATGAAGCAATATGAGAAGCAACAGGATGAAATTTCTCGAATGGAGGATTTCGTTCAGAAAAATATTGTCCGGGCTTCCACCACAAAACGTGCGCAGAGCAGACGCAAAGCGCTTGAGAAGATGGATCGTCTAGATCGTCCAATGGGCGATCTGAAGAAGGCTAGCTTCTCCTTTGAGCCAGACTTCATGTCTGGAAAAGAGGTGCTTCAAGTGCGCAATGTTGCGGTTGCCTTTAATGAAGGTTCACCTTTATTCAAGGACGCTTCTTTTGAGCTTCGTCGCGGGGAGACTGCTGCCCTGATCGGTCCCAATGGTATCGGTAAATCCACACTGCTGCAGTGTATGACCGGAGCCCGTGAGCCTTCTGCTGGAACGGTGAATTGGGGCACTAAAGTAAAAATTGCTTATTATGATCAGGAACAGACCCGCCTTAATCCACAAAATACGGTTATGGAAGAACTGTGGAGTGAATATCCAATGATCGAGGAAGCCAGAATTCGTACGATCCTTGGTAATTTCCTTTTTAGCGGAGAGGATGTTCTTAAGAAGATTTCCGCACTCAGCGGCGGCGAAAAAGCTCGGGTTTCGTTATCTAAACTAATGCTCCGCGGTGCAAATATGCTAATTCTCGATGAACCTACCAACCATTTGGATCTGGTCAGCCGTGAGGTTCTGGAATCTGCTTTAATTGATTTCGAAGGCACCCTGCTGTTCATCTCCCATGACCGTTATTTTTTGAACAAGATGGCTGAAAGGGTACTGGAGCTGCATCCCGAAGGGATCGACCAATACCTCGGCAACTACGATGACTATGTCGAGAAGAAACGAGAATTAGAAGAGATTGCAAAAGATGCCGCTGAACTAGCTACTAAAAACGTCAATAAGGACGCTGCTGTACCTGAAAAAAGCGCTGTAACCTCTTTTGAAGCAGACAAGCAGGCTAAGCGTGAAGAACGTAACCGCAAACGGCGTATCGCAGAGCTTGAGGAGAACATCGCCTCACTTGAAGAATCAATCGTATTTATAGAGCATGAAATGACTAAACCTGAAGTTTATCAGGATTATTTAGCACTTCAAGGTTATGAAGAGGACCTGAAGAACAAAAAATCTCAGCTGACAGATTTCTTTAGCGAATGGGAAATCCTTGCTGACGAATAATGTAAATCCTCCTTATAAATATTTTTTAATCGTTCTAGATTTGTTCATAAATAGTTATCCACAGCTCTATACACAGGTTTCGTGTATAACTCCCTACTTCAAAAGACCCTTCGGGGTCTTTTTTATGCGTTAAATCGGTATTTTCAAAGAAAAGGAATTATTATCCACGGATTTATCCACATTATCCACAATTCTCACAGTGTTTCATTGCCAACAAAATTGTTTATTAGCGCATTTTGAAAAAAGCCGTTATTGCTGATTTTACGCACTTTTTACACAACTCAGGCAGAATATGTGGATAACGTTGTCCACAACTTGACAAAAGACGTAACCCCATTTTACAAGACTGATTTTCTGCTAAAAAAGAACCCGCTATCTCCTAAACTGACAGCGGGCACGTCGTATTTTAGACAATCTGTGTAGAGAGCAGGGCAGCATTACAGGCTGCGATATAAGCGATGCCTGCCGCCATAATTATATCTTGATGAGTGGCTGTGCCTCTGAATTTAAGGCCCTCCCACTCCACCATCACCGCTGCTTCTGCTTGCGCATTCTCTCCGCTTCCAAGCGAATGAAGCTCGAGTCCTGCAAAGTCAATCTCCTCAGCAATCCCTTGCCCAATAGCAGCGATAATCGCTTCAAGCGGACCTTCACCAGTGCTGGTATGTGACGTTTCCCGGCCAGTCTGCAAATGGCGTACCGTAACTGCAGCTACACGGCGCTGGGCACTGCCCGCCAATACCTGAACCTCACCCAGCTCATAGACCTGAGCTTGTTGTCCAGTTGTACTGCTTACCATTTGCAGCAGCTGGTCATCACTTACGACCTTTTGACGGTCAGCGGTCTCTTTAAAGGACTCATAAAGTGCATCCAACTCCGCAGGCTCCAGCGTTATTCCATACTTCGCAGCCCGATCCTTCAGCGCATGTCTGCCAGAATGTTTGCCCAGAATGATCATGCTGCGGGGGATGCCCAGCCGTTCGGGATCCATAATCTCATAGGTACTACGATCCTTGAGCAGGCCATCCTGATGAATCCCGGATTCATGCTGGAAGGCATTTCTTCCGACGACCGGCTTGTTATAGGCGATTGGGAAATGCATCGCTCCACTAATCAGCCGTGAAGTATCATACAGTTTATCGAGCACGGTGCCTGTTTCTGCACCAATTGCATCGCCGCGGGTTTCGAGTGCCATAACAAGCTCTTCCAGTGCGCAGTTCCCAGTGCGCTCGCCTACACCATTCACGGTGACTTCTATCTGAGTCGCCCCTCCATCAATCGCTGCCAGACTGTTAGCTACAGCCAGCCCCAAGTCATTATGACAGTGGGCACTATAGCTAACCTTGCCGCCGCCTCTTGCTCCCTGCCGCACTCTACGGAACATCTCGCCATATTCATGTGGCAATGCGTATCCTACTGTATCCGGCAGGTTAATAATGGAGGCTCCTTCCTCTATAACTGCTTCAACCATTTCAATCAGATCATCAATCCCTGTCCGCGCAGCGTCCATGGCCGTGAATTCAACTACATCACAGAATTGTCGCGCATAAGCCGTCATCTCGCGCGCTTTAGCTACGACTTCAGCTCTGCTCATACGCAGTTGATGCTGTAAATGAATATCAGAAGAGGAGATGAACAAGTGAATCCGCCGACGTTCAGCGTCTTGAGTGGCCCGGACTGCAGCATCGATGTCTCCTTTTACGGCCCGCGCGAAACCACAAATCTCCACGTTGCGCACCTTACGCGAAATCGTCTGCACCGCTGCAAAATCTCCAGGACTCGATACCGGGAACCCCGGCTCCATTACATCAACACCCAGATCAGCGAGCTTATAGGCCAACAATATTTTTTGTTCAGGAGTCAGACTAGCCCCAGGGGCCTGCTCACCGTCACGCAGGGTCGTATCGAAAATTTGAATACGTTTCTTAACTGGAATAATCATCTGAATTCCTCCTAGTTTTGTTTTCATGTAATTGGATGCCTTATCTCTATCCTATGCTTCGGCGCAGAACCACACGTCGACTTGCGGTTCTGCTCATTTCCCACCCACTGCTGCCGGCAGCTGAAACAAATGAATCTCTGCACAATGTGCAGAGTGTTCACTTTTGGCGTTTTATGTAGCGATGAGTCCATTCCCCGGACTTTTTCTACAAGAACGCAAAAACCCGCCGTCTCTAATAAAGAGACGGCGGGTTACCCCTCCGCGGTACCACTCTTTTTGACGCATCGGCTGTCTTAATAACAAGCCTTAAAGCTGCGTCCAGCTCTTCTTCCCGGTTCAAGCTGGCATGCCAGCTTAAATCCGGAAAGGTCCGATAACGAGGACAGCCGTAGGCAGCGTACTCTTGTTCCGCCGCTCCGCTCCCGGGCGAGCTTCAAGAAATCCGGTGACTGCGTCGCACCAACCCGCAGCTCTCTGTTCACCGTCAAACTCTACTACTCCCGTTCTTAGCGTGTATTATATAAATTATTCACCACTCTAAATCCATACAAAAAAGCCTGCCATCTCATTCAAGAGACGACAGGCTGTTAACCTTCGCGGTACCACTCTTGTTGATGCTCTGTATCAGCTAAGTTCCTGCCGATTCTAATTGAACATCCACTCTACGGTCCAGTATGTTAGGTACTAGACCACCCTATCACGGAGGTTACCCGTAAACGATGTACAAACGTTCCGGCGACAATTGCCAGTAATGCTTCCACCGCTCCGCTCCCAGACGAGTTCAGGACTCCTTCGACTGCGTTGCACCTACCCGCAGTTCTCTTATCCCAGAGTATCCTTACTACTTCCGCTCATCGCGTTTGCCTTGTTTAATTGAACTGATTATACTCGTTAGCTCCAAATGATGTCAATAGGCAGATACAGACCATTGTTCCAGTGAGAATCCAGGGTCAGCAACCATATCCAGCGGTATTCCTCCGTCATGCTGCCACTTCACGTATGCAGCCGCTCCAATCATCGCCGCATTATCCGTGCAATACACCGGTGGAGGAATAATAAGTTCAATGCCCTCCGTTTCACAGCGTGAAATTAATGCCGAGCGGAGTCCGCCATTAGCAGCGACTCCCCCACAGAGCAATAACTGTCTGGAGTTAGTGGCTTTAACGGCGCGTACCGCCTTTTCCACCAGTACTTCTACTACGGATTCTTGGAACCCCCGGGCAATACCTGCCACATTGGGTTCAAGACCTTTCATTTTGCTCTGATTCACCACATTCAGCACCGCCGATTTTAGACCGCTGAAACTGAAATCATAAGAGTTCGGCTCCAGCCATACCCGCGGCAATGCAACAACTTCCGTTGCTTCGCGTGCCAGGCGATCTACATGGGGTCCGCCGGGATAAGGGAACCCTAGCGCCCGAGCCACTTTATCATAGGCCTCACCTACAGCATCATCACGCGTACGGCCGATAATTCGAAATTCACCCTCACGCTCCATATGAACCAGTTCAGTATGTCCACCTGACACCACTAGTGTCATACAAGGATACTGCAACTCTGCAACTAGGCGGTTAGCATAGATGTGGCCTGCAATATGATGCGTGCCAATTAACGGCTTGCCCCATGCAAGAGCAAGGCTTTTAGCTGCTACTACCCCGACCAGTAAAGCTCCCACCAAACCCGGGCCTTGAGTCACCGCTACCGCAGTCAATTGTTCGGGTGTAACGCCTGCCTTGGCGAGCGCTTCCTCGATTACGAGCGTAATTACCTCCACATGTTTACGGGAAGCCACTTCTGGCACCACGCCACCAAAAGCACGATGTGTCTCTATTTGACTCGAGATGATGTTGGATAACACTTCTGATCCGTTTTTGACCACGGCCACCGAGGTTTCATCACAACTGGTCTCTATAGCAAGTATTAGTACAGGTTGAGCTGCGCCCGTTTCTGTCTTCATTTCAAGTCCACGCTTCCTTCCAAATAGCCTTGCTCCTTATACTCCGGTAGATCCGCCCACATAATGAGTGCATCCTCGCGATTATCGGAATAATATCCTTTGCGCGTACCGGCAGAACGAAAGCCTTTTTTACGATATAAATTCTGAGCTACCTCGTTGGATACCCGCACCTCAAGCGTAATAGATTTCATGCCTACGTAAGAGGCAGTATTCATTAACTCCTCCAACAGGCGCTCCCCCCATTTACGTCCACGATAAGCTTCGAGTAAGGCAATATTCGTCACATGCGCCTCATCCACGATAGCCCACATTCCAGCATAGCCAATGATATGACCCGCCAGCTCCATGACCATGTATTTAGCAAAATGATTATGCGTCAGCTCATTCCGGAAAGCTTCCTCCGTCCACGGCATGGTAAAGGCTTCGCGCTCAATAATAAGAATGTCCGGAATATCCTCCAGCTTCATCAGACGAAAAACAAGGTCAGCCTCTTGTGCTCTCAATGATTCCACTTCCGTCATCGTTTTAAGCCTCCTTTACTACTTAACCGCAGATTGGCCTCCGCTTCCGAAATCTGAGTATAGTTAGGGATCAAGCTATGAATATCATCATTCTCTACTTGCAGCCGGGCTTCACCAAGGAAGCCTGTCCAGCGGCCCTCCAGCTCATATGGAACAGCTACAGAAGTGCCGAGTTCCGCCAGTGGATGTAGTGATTCTTCGCTGCCATGTACAGCGGTTTCTCCAACAAACCATAGAATAGCTGGTTTAGTTCCTTCAGCTGAAGCCTGTTGTAAACGTTCTGCCAAGTACTCCACCCAGTCAGCCATCAACCGGATGGCATCTGGTTCAAGGCGGCTAAGAGAACTATTCCCATCCGCTGCGAATAATCCTGTGTAGACCTGTCCCCGACGCGCATCCATCAGTGGAATGATCCAGTCTGGACCGTAGCCACTGTTCGCAGTGGCTTGTCCTGACTCTGCTGTCGTCTTATTCTTAAGGGCTGTTTCATGCCCACCCCATGCCACAGCATGCAGGCTCGAAATACCAACTACCGGGACATTCCATGCCCAAGCCAGTGTTTTGGCAGCGGTAACCGCGATCCGTGTTCCCGTATAAGATCCCGGGCCCACACCAACCGCAATCCCGCCCAGATTAGCAACGTTTGTTCCCGAAGCTTGCAGCGCCTGCTCTATAATCGGCAGCAAATGCACCGAATGATTCCGTTCACCGGAAGCATTAATTTCATGCAATAATTCTCCATTCTCGGTCACTGCAACCCCCAATACGGCAGTTGATGTATCCAGCGCTAAAAGCCGCTTGCGCGGCTCAGTATTCTCGTTCGTCATTTTTATTAACCCCACTTCTGGATCAGCTCCCGGCAAAGCTCACCATAAGGCTCCCCGATTCCGGTCACCGTAATGATTCGTTCCTCCGGTCCAACTGTTTCCATGTATATATGCATATGCCGCGGCGGCATCAACTCCGTAATAATACTGCTCCATTCTACCAAACAAACACCCTGACCATAGAAATACTCATCCAATCCAAGCTCATCTGCTTCCTGAAGTGAAATCCGATATACATCCATGTGATATAACGGCAGACGACCTTCGTACTCTTTAATAATAGTAAAAGTAGGACTGTTTACGATCCCTTTCACTCCAAGATGGCGAGCGTAACCTTGCGAGAAGGCCGTTTTTCCTGCGCCTAGATCACCGTCCAAACCGATAACCATGCCTGCCGTTGAAGCAGCAGCTATTGCACTTGCCAGTTGCTCCGTATCCTGCAGATTGTAAGAACGGTAAGTGAACACCGTTTCGACTGTTTTGTCCAACTACAACTACCACCTTTTAAAATATACCTGTCGAAAACCATTACATTCAATTATATCGGTATGGTCCATCCACCGCAACAACTGTCCCTGCCCATTGTTTAAGCTGAAGGAGGTAAAGCCCTCTTCTTCACTTGCGTGGTTAAGCAGATTTCGATAATGAACGCTGCGAGATTGGGTGGCTTCGACTGCCGCTAATCCGCTCATGCTGCTCCTTACCATATCTGTAGCCTGAAAGAATAATACTGTCGCAATAACTCCTGAACACAGCGCAACAATAATGGACTGTCCTGCCTGACCCAATATATTGCTTTAATTCTTACGCAAAAAAGAGACCTTTACGCAAACTTAAGCATAAAAAGTCTCTTTTTTTAAAAACTATAATTCAGCTTTAACGTAGGCTCTAAGTAGACCTTTGTTAGTGCTCTTGCTCTTCGAGTCGTTCAACACCCACAGTGTGCGTATTGGTTGGTCGAGAACCAACTTGTACCGTAGCCATTCCGTTCTCTTCATCCACATGTTCAATCCATACAGGCTCCCCATCCAAATGTACACTTACCGTTTCTTTAGAAGCATAAATATCCTGTGCCCGTTTGACGTCCACAACTGTTCTCCTCCTTTATCTTTCCTAAAGTTTACGATTCTAAGGGTGATGTATCTTCGAGGGTTCGTTCCGCATCCAGCTTTTCCGAATCGGATACCTGACTGGCCTCCGCGGGTGCAATAATGCTCTCCCAATCCACAACTGTGGCCGGAATATCCTGCTCGCTCAGCGCATCGCTCCATTCGTTATCTCTTGGTTCCATACCTTAGATTCTCCTCCTCAACTTCACAGGTCCGAGTTTATTTTTTCCCAAGCTTCTCAAAAAATGCACCCGGCTAGAAAAGCCTTTCCTGCCTCATACTAACCCAAAGCAAATCAACTTAGATCAGGAGGTGTTTCTCATGCATACCGTTTGGAAAGGAGCCATAAGCTTCGGGCTTGTGCATGTTCCGGTTAAAATGTTCTCCGCTACGGAAGACAAGGACATTTCTCTGCGTTATATCCATAAGGAATGTGGCAGCCCGCTGTCGTATGTACGCAAATGCCCGGTGTGTGACAAAGAGGTCGCTTGGGAAGAGATCGGTAAAGGATATGAGTATGAAAAAGGGAAGTTTGTGCTCTTCGACAAAGAGGAATTGGATCAACTATCCGACGAGACCAGTAAAAGCATCTCCATTCTCGACTTTGTTGACCTGACAGAAATCGATCCGATTTATTTTCAAAAAACCTATTATTTATCCCCGGATCAGGCAGGATCAAATGCTTATCGACTTCTTATGGAAGCCATGAAGCAGACAGGTAAAATTGGCATCGCCAAAATTTCAATCCGCTCAAAAAGCAGTCTGGCAGCGATCCGTGTGCTTGAGGATTGCCTTGCGATTGAGACCATTTTTTATCCCGATGAGGTGCGGCCGATCTCACAAGTGCCTGGTCTGCCCGAAGCAGGAACAGTGAACGATAAAGAGCTGGAAATGGCTAAGCTGCTGATCTCACAGCTATCCACTCCTTTTGATCCGGCAAAATATACCGATGATTATCGCCAGCGTATGCTTGATCTGATCTCACATAAAATTGCAGGCGAGGAATTTCATATCGCTCCTGCTAAACAGGAAAGCAATGTGATTGATCTAATGGCCGCCTTACAGGCTAGTATTCAAGCTGTGCAGCATATTCCTTCAGACCCTGGTCCTTCATTAACAGGCAACACAAAAACCAAAACTAAAGCGGCTCCTGCTGCCAAAAGAAAAACAGTCAAGACCAAAACAACCGCCGCGGAACCTGCGGAGCAGCAAAACGAGGTCTCCGGGCCGGCTCCAGTCATCACGCCGAAACCGAAACGCCGCAGCACGAAAAGCAAAACAACCGTATCTTAGGAGGCTCTGCGGATGAAGCTTCAGCCCATTATTCCTTTTGAACCTATACTGGCTGGGCAGCTTCCAGCAGGTGACCAGTGGATCGCACAAATTAAATGGGACGGCGTACGGATGTTGTCCTATTACGATGGAAGCACTACTCAGCTTATTAACAGACGTGGCAATTACCGTACTACGCAATATCCAGAACTTACTGAGGTATCTGCTTACTGCAAGGCTGACTCCGTTATTCTAGATGGTGAGATTATCGCGCTCAAGGACGGCAAACCCTCATTTCATGAGGTGATGCGGAGGGACAGTTTGAAAAATGGTTCCACAATTTCCGTCGTTAGGCATCAGGTTCCTGTCATTTATATGATTTTTGATATTCTGTTTTATAATGGCCAATCGACGATGGATCAACCATTATTCTTGCGGCAGCAGCTGTTAAGTAACATTCTGCTGCCGCATCCCCATGTTCAAGCTGTGCCAAGTTATACCGATCCTACAGAACTGTTCGCCGCCACTCAGAACCAGGGCTTGGAAGGGATCGTCTGCAAGGACGTCAACAGTACTTATGCTCCGGGCGGAAAAGATAAACGTTGGCAGAAACGCAAAATCAGTTCTGATATTACAGCTGTAGCCGGGGGTGTGACGTTCCGTGACGGTATCGTCAACGCGTTGCTTCTTGGTCTTTATGACGAAAAAGGAAATTTGCATTATATAGGACATGCCGGTCCGGGCAAATTGACTGTACAGGATAAACGCGACTTAACTGCGGAGGCACACCGCCTTAAACTGGATCGGATGCCCTTTGCAGATGTTCCACAGCGAGGCAAGGGTGCTTTTTGGATAAAGCCGGAGCTCGTCTTCAAAGTTCATTTTCTGGAATGGAACACCTCGGGCACTCTGCGTCAGCCTGTTACTCAAGCTAAAGTGGATCTTCCCCCGGAGGCATGCACAATGGAGCAAAAAGGATAAATTAATAAAGAAACGTCCTCCCAATCTGAAGTGGGAGGACGTTTCTTATTGCGCTGTAAGACTTGTTACAAGGGCCTCCAGCTCTGCCTTTGTCTGCGCGGTATTTTTTGTACTCGTAAGTGTATAATCGACACTTCCATCAGCACTGGACCATACCAGCTGGACTTTACGATCACCGTGATGAGGCCCGAAGACTGTGTAGACCGCCTCAACCCCGTTGATGGTCAAGCTCTCATCCTGATCCCCAGGCAGCTGGGCCAAAGTCACCCCTTCCGGTAGCGTGTATGCAGGTGCAGATCTTAAATTCACCCTCTCTCCATTTCGTAGATAGGTGATAGAGGTTTCTGTATTGCTCCACTTCAAGCTTTGCGAAATCACCTTTTTACCACCAGCTTGGGCTTTAGCTTTTAATTGATCCCTGAGGGTTTTATACTCTGAGCTAAAAAACATTGGAATCACTGGATTTAAAACGACATCCTGTAACTTATAATCCTCTGGTAGAGAAGTGGGTATCAGGAGTGACTTCCCGCTTAAGGAAAGTAACTTCTGCGCCGCTTCGTTTATAGAACTAAATCTATATGGCATATAGCTTATACTCAAGGTTTCATGTGGATTAGATTTCTTATCATTTACATACAGGACCTTAAGTTCGCCTGCTTGTAAGGGAACCGTATTTTCTTTAGCAATCAAAGCTTCAATCGTTGAAGATACGGGCGTATTCTGCTCAACGGGTGCGGTAGCTTTACTTTTATTATTACTCCCCGCAGGCACTGCTCCTGCTGTTCCACTCACCGCACTCATCAATACTAATAAGCTTAAGGCTGTAATCGCCGCGCTTTTCTTAATCGTCATTATAATATCCTCCTTTAGCCCCTTGGTTATTTGATCATGGTTTTAGCTACCGCCAGCATTTCATTTGTCGTCAGCGTACTGGCCCGATTGTCTGAAAGGGTGTATTGTATCGTGCCTGAGTTATCCAGCCATACTAGCTTTGTGTTAAAGCTTGCGTCTTTAGCGGAATCAGTTGTAAGTACTACTTTCCTGCCGTTGACCGTTAATTCTTTCTTAGATTCCGAGGTTCTTACAAATGGTACTGCTCCTTCCGGAAGTTTGGATGGCGGCGACCCAGTTACAATGCTAAAATTGGCTTTTCCTTTGGCATACAGCTGCATAGACAAATTCGTCTGGTTCCAGCTGATGATTTTACTAAACAACTGTTTATTAGAATTACCAGCAACCGCTGCTGCCTTCAATTCCTGCTCTAGTTGCAAATACAGCTCTGAATCATTAGCTACAGCCGGTGGATAGATGATCGCTCTCGCCAGAGTGAAGCCTTTAGGAAGATTTCCGGGCTGCGGAATAGACGGACCCTTTAGCGCTTTAAACTTCGCAGCAAAGGATTTATAGTCTTTAAAAACAAACCCTTTGCCAGAGAAGCTGATCGTATCCTGTGGATTGGAGACTTTATCCCGTACGTAGTAGGCCAAAAGCGTACCTTCCTTCACTCCAGCTACGAGTGCCTGCAATTCCTTTTGGGTCTTCTGATCGGTTTGTGATGCAACCTGTGCTCCTGATGCCGCCGCAATTGTAGAAGACAAGCCGGGTACATCCACACCCCCGGCCACTCCTGTTCCCAGCAAGATTGCTGCAGAGAACGTGATAACTGTTTTTTTGAAATCAGAATGGAGCTTCAATTTCTAACATCCTCTCCTTCAATAAGGTAAATGTATTTTCACCCCTGTTTTTAACTACACTTCTATAACAATCCAACATTAGAAAAAGGGACATTTCTCACAAAAAAGAGGCTGTCCCAAAAGCCATGAAATAGTTGCTTGGGACAGCCTCTTTTTTATTCTTAACATTACAAGTGACGCATCAAGTGATGCAATAAGTAAAGCTCTTATAGAATAATTGGGAATTTCTCCCTAAAATTCAGAGATTTCTGTTCATCGGACTTATAATTAGTTTAAAGCACTCTATACATTGCACAAACACAGAACGTAACGCCCATAGTCCACCGTCACATATACCAACTAATTCCACAAAATCATCTACTGCAAGCCGCACGAAAATCACACATAGCACATCGCCCACCGCCCCAACCATTAGCATAGAACACTACGCGTGGCATATCGTCACATGGCACAGTAAAATCCATCATTCCCCTATTCCATAAAAAAAGCTGCCTCCCAAGTAGAATTCACTACTTTTGAGACAGCTTCTCATAATGTACTGTTAGAACAGTAGCTAGTGAATAAAACTGGTGGCAATCTTTTGCCATTGCTCACGAGTCAGTTTATTCTCCTGCTTGTCGCTTAGAGAAAAAACCATCTGGGTGACTTCATCATACCAATACAATCGATTCTGAGAAAACCAAGCATTCTTCCCTTTTCCAGTACCCGCCGCGATAAATATTGCCTCTTTACCTGTACCTGTCACAGACCATTTTTCAGCAGTCTGGCCTTCCAAGATAGACACTTGCATGGTATAACCCTTAAAAACACTCTGCCTTAAGGATAGTGTAATTCTTTGATCTCCCTTGTCGTAGGTAACCTCAGCATTATCTATGGAATTTGCAGCTATCTTCTCCATAAATAAGTTCTGCCCAGTTTTATCGGTTGTAGCCTTTTTTTGAAATTGTTCAAGGATTTCTTCATATTCTGGGTCTAGCGACCTGTATAGGGGAGCTGCATTAAAGGTTCCTTGCTCGAATTCATAACCATCAGCTAACGAGGAAGGCAACCCTGGCCAGAAATCGCCAACAGTTTTTAATTCTTTTACGAAGTCTTGATATTTCGAATACACCGGCGAAATAAAAGCAAACTGCAATTGATTTCCATAGCCTAACCCTAACTGCAGCTTATTTAATTCAGCATCCTTCACATAATAAGCAGCCATTTCTCCAGTGTTTAAACGAGCAAGCACTTGCTCTTTATAAGTCATAGATAAGCTCTGATACTTCTCTATCGCAGGCGAGGTTGTCGGATCAGGCGTATTATTATGCATCGTCTTCACAACAGCCTTCCCTCCGCTGTTCACTAGTGTAATAATACCACCTTGGGGTTTTGTGATATCAATTGTAAACTGGCTACCTTGTTCCGATAACTTTCCATGTTCAGACAGCTGCAGAGCACCCAACCCGAAAATCCCCAGCAATACAGCCGCGGAGACTCCAGTGAGCACTCTTTTTCTAAACTTAGACGGGTGTTGGGGCATCTCCCTTTGCTTTTGCATAATAGGATCTTCCGGTTCTGGGAACGGCTTCAGCTCGCTAACCATGCTCGTCCTTTCACCGTCAATCCTATTCTGTTGTTCATGAATTGCTCTTACCCGCTTCATAACAGCTGCTTTTACATCCAGCTCTTCGCAGCTCCCTACCGCACCCATTTTCTTGATCATTTTCTCTTCAACAAAGCCTCGTTGCCGCACCATTCCGTTCCCCCTTTCTGAGCATTCAGCATTTTGCCAAGCTTCGTAATCGTTCGCCTGTATTTCTTCTTCACAGCATCAGTATTCTTATCCAGAATCTCCGCAATCTCCGGGAAGCTCTGTTCCTCAAAGATTCTAAGTACTAACAGGTTTCGCTCCTCTGTCTTTAGCTTCGCGAGGGCAAAAATCAGATGTTCGTTAAATATGTAACGGTCCATCAACTGTTCCGGGCTTTCCGCAGGCGGATCTGGTTGAAAAAGCGCCATAAACTTTATTTGGCTTTGACGTTTGCGGATCAGACTGAGGCAATGATGGTAGGCAATTTTATATAGCCATGAAGAGAAGCTCGCGATAGGGCGGTATGTGCCTATATGCTGATATGCCTTTACCAGAATTTCCTGTACTGCATCCTCCGCTTCAGTACGGCTCCCAAGCAGCCGACAGCAATAGCGGTAAATCGGCTTTTGAAACGCCTCGACGATTAAGGCATAGGAATCTACCTCGCCTGCCTGTACCCGAACAACGGTGTGCTCGATCCCGTCCAAAATCAGCAAACTCCCCTTTCTCATTAACGTATATCCTTATAAGTCTTATGATCATCCAAAAGGGACACTTTGGGAATATTTTTTTCATGAAAAGGAGCAGACTGACACATAATACCTTCATTCCTATCACAGAAAGGAGTTTCCCCGATGCCGGCAGCGATCAAAGGTACAATTACCATAGACGGAGAAGAAATCATCATCACTAATCCAGAGAAGCTGCTGTGGCCCGAATGTGGCATTACAAAACGGATTTATCTGCAAAAGCTCGCTGCACTCTCTCCCTATCTGCTGCGTTATTGCCGGGACCGGCTGCTTACCGTCATTCGTTATCCGCACGGCATCTCTGGAATGTCCTTTTATCAGAAAAATGCACCTGATCCGCTTCCGGCCTTTGTCCAAACCGCTGTGCACGAGAATATTAACTATATCAAGCTGCAAGGTTTACCTGAGCTGCTTTGGCTGGGAAATCTCGCTGCTTTGGAATTCCACCCTTCCCTGCATTATGTAGGCAGCGAGCTGCCCTGTGAGTGGATGATTGATCTTGATCCGTCACTTGAGATCGAACCCCGCATCATGGAAGCAACTGCGATCGTTGGGGGGGTCTTAACCTCCCTCGGCCTCTCCTCTGTACCCAAAACCTCCGGTGCTACCGGGGTGCAAATTATCGTCCCTATCGAGACTGGCGTTACTTTTGATGGATTGCGGAAAATCGGGCATTTTGTGGGTCGTTATGTCACCGAAAAGCATCCCAACCTGTTCACCCTGGAACGTCTAAAAAAGAATCGCGGAGATAAAATCTATTTTGACTACCTCCAGCATTATAGCGGCAAAACATTAGCTGCACCTTACACGCCACGTGCAAGACCACTCGCTACAGTTTCTACACCCTTGCTCTGGGAGGAGGTTCAGCAAAATGTATCTCCCTCTGATTTTCATCTGCTCAATATCGAGGAACGCCTTCAGCGTATGGGAGATCTTTTAGAGAAAGTGCCACCACAGCCCGTTGAACAGCTCATTGCTAAGCTCCCATAAAGGAGCAATCCCATTGAAAAAAGCCCCAAAAACAGCAATAAGCCCGCAGCATCAACTACATGCTACGAGCTTATTTGGCGTCCCACTCAAGGACAGAAGGTATACTATATAAGAATACGGCATGCCTAGCTTTGTTCACCGTATTTATTGCTTTTTTATCCGTAAAAATACCTTCTTTCAGTTAATGATACTTAAGAGCTACGCTAGTGGATGGATTTCTTCTTGAAGCGGCCACCTTTAACATCATGGATGTTACCTATTGCGATGAATGCATCAGAATCCCAATCTTCAACAATGGTTTTAAGCTTAGCTTCTTCCAGACGGGTGATAACTACAAAGATCACTTTCTTGTTCTCACCGGAAAATCCGCCTTCTCCATCTAAATAAGTAACACCACGTCCAAGACGCTCTGTCAAAGCTTCCCCGATATCGCGGAATTTATCACTGATAATCCATACTGATTTCGATTGATCCAGACCCTCAAGGGTGATGTCAATAACCTTAAATGCAATATAATAAGCAATCAGGGAGAACATCGCGTTATTCCAACCAAACACAAATCCAGCTCCGGACAAAATGAACAGGTTGAAGAACATAACTACTTCACCTACAGAGAAGGGAAGCTTCTTGGCTACTAAAATCGCAACAATTTCTGTACCGTCTAGAGATCCCCCGAAACGTACAACCAACCCAACACCTACACCTAGAATAATACCGCCAAACACGGCAGCAAGCATCGGTTCAACTGTAAAGGCCTCTACATGATGCAGCATTGAAGTGCCGATAGACATAAGTAAAATCGCATATAACGTAGATAAGGCAAATGTCTTACCGATTTGCTTATAACCGATTAACAGGAACGGAAGGTTGAGCAATGTCAATAATATACCCAGAGGAATGTCGAATAAATGTGATAACATAATGGAGATACCGGTAATCCCGCCATCAATCATTTGATTAGGTACTAGGAATATCTCAAGTGCAACAGCCATCATGGCGGCCCCTACGGATAACATGATCATACGCTGCGCGAACTTAGCCATTTTATGGGCACCGGTCTTCTGCAGTTTGTTCTGCTCCTCTTTGGTAAACATTTGTGGACTCACATTCATAGAACTCCCCCTACAATTTAACAGTATAGTTTTGAAACATTCGGAAGTATAATTACAATCTATACTTTCTTACATTTCTTCTTATACAATTATTATATCACAAAATATGCTCTAATAATGAATGGAACACGTACTATCCTTCGAAAAATTCAGATTTAGTCCTCTTTCCGGTCATAACAGCGGTGATAACAACTGACATAGCCCTTCACCGAGTTTGACAATTCTCCCTCTCTCCTTAAATTTTACAGGATCAATGAATTCACTGTTCTTTTGATCCTTTTCAAACCCCGCGACTAGCACTGCTATCGTCTCAGCATGCAGCAAAACCGCTGTCATTTCGAAATTAGAATAGAAGCTGCGCATATCCAGATTCGCACTTCCCACCGTACCCAGCAGATCATCCACTATCATGACTTTGGCATGCATAAATCCTTTGGTGTAGCGATAGAACTTCACGCCTGCATCTTGTAAATTCTCCAGATAAGACAAAGAAGCATGATAAACAAGCTTATTATCGGGCTTCGCCGGAATGATGATTCTAACATCCACTCCACGAAGGACTGCACTCTTCAAAGCACGACAAATCGCAGGGTCCGGAATAAAATACGGCGATGTAATCCAGATCCGTTCCCTAGCAGAGCAAAAAGCGGCAAAATACATCTCCTGAGAAGCATCGATTGCAGCATCCGGTCCACTTCCTACTATCTGCACGGCTTCTTGCTCCTTACAAGAGTGCTCAGGGAACAAACGAGGATGGCTCATACCTTCACCAGAGGCCAGTCTCCAATCCTTCAGGAAGACATACTGAATATAATAAACAGAATCTCCTTCTAAACGCAGATGGGTATCGCGCCAGTAACCCATCTTGGCGTCCTTTCCTAAGTAATCATCCCCGATATTCATTCCACCTGTAAAACCAATCAATCCGTCCACCACTAGGATCTTCCGATGATTGCGGAAATTAAACCGACGATCCAGTAAAGAACTAATCGGAGGTAAAAAAAAGTGGAACTCGACCCCGGCATTTCTCAGGGTTCGAATAAACCTACGGCTTAATCGATGACTGCCCAGTCCATCACAAAGCAAACGCACCTTTACTCCCTGCCGCGCCTTTCGAATCATAACGTCCTGAAACTGTTCTCCAATCTCATCATCACGATAAATATAAAATTGCATGTGGATATGTTCTTTTGCCTCTTCCATGGCTTCCAGCATAGCGTCGTAAGCTTCTCTTGCAGTTGACAGTACTCTGCTTTTGTTATGGCCTGTAATAGGCCCTTCCGAGAGCTTTGCAAGCAAACCCAATAAACCTTCGTTATTCTCAAACTGAGCGTTGCCAGTATCCGATGCTTGTTTTACTACCTTAATCTTACCAGTGACATACGAACGAATTTCCCGGAAGAGCGAAGTACATCTTTTGTTCAATTTTCTATTCTGTCTGTAGTCACGACCTAGAAAATAATAGAATGCCAGACCGAGCGGTGGACAACAGAAGGAAATAAACAACCATGCTATAGCCCTTTGCGGGCGGCGGTACTCCAGAAATACAATCAATGCAATCTGTATGATAAAAAGAATTAGAATTATCGCGAAAATCTTCAATTCTCTACCCCCCTCAATTCATAAAAACAGATGCAATAGACTCTCTATGATGACTCTAGTACAGGTTTTGCCGTAACTCTCCTTCTTTATTCAAACAAACCGTTGTCATGTTCCTGAAAGATATGGAATACATAGAGTAGTAGGACAATTCGGATGAGCCTAATGGAAGAAAAGTCGTTAGCCTCAGGTATCGCAAGCGGCTACCATAAGCCGCAGAAAGGAGAAGCCATGAAGAGTCAGCCAGATCATAAACGGATTACGCTGCTTGTCGTAAGGGATGCCGGACGTCCAGTCAAACAGCTCCACATCTCCAAACCGCTAGCGTTCGCCTTACCGGCAGCAGCAGCCCTGTCTATCTCCAGTCTGGTCACCTCTATGCATTTCCATGCCTCTCAGTCCATCTCACAGCTAGAAGCCGAGGCAGCCGCACTATCGCTAACCAATCTCCGCATGGAAATGAAGGTCGCCGACAAGGATAAAGATTTAACACAGCTTCGTAGCCAGGTCAGCGAGCTTTCGGAAGAGGCAGATAACATTAAAGACAAGCTGAAGAGTGTAAATGCACTGGAACAGGAGCTGCAAGCATTGATTAACAAAAGCAAAGGTGCTGCTGCCGCTACAGACTCGAATGAATCCCAAACGGAGAAATCTGCAACAGAAAAATCAAAAGCTGGATCGGCCACTTCAAATTCAACATTAGGTTTATCGAGCCGTCTTTCTTCTCCCGTTCCTAAAGAGACCTCCTTTAAGCAGAGTACTGAAGAGAACTCATCTTCCACTTCTCTATCCGCCATAAGTTTCCGCTTTGGAGCCATCACCGCAGCCCTTCCAAAAACACTCACCCCGCAGGTTGGTGGAGAATACATCGCAGTGTATCAGAACGACGCTACGAGCTTGGTGGAAGAAACTAAGGATGACTTTGAGGAGATTCACGGGATGCTTGATGAAATGGTGGAAAGTATCACACAGACAATCACACAGGCAGAGCATGAGAATAACGTACAGGCAAATCTGCAAGCTCAAAAGGCCCGTGCAGAAAAGGCTAAACTTAACGCAGTACCGCTCTGGCCTACCGAGTCCAAAGTCATTTCTTCAAGCTTCGGCTACCGCTCAGATCCATTCAAAGGTTTATCTGCGTTCCATTCCGGTGTCGATATTGCTGGGAACATCGGTGATCCTGTATATGCTGCCTTAGATGGCGAGGTTATTACTGCGGAACAAATGGGCGCACGCGGAAAATACATCGTGATTAAGCATCCAAATGGATTGGAAACCTGGTACATGCATTTGAACGGAATGATCGTATCTGCGGGAGACAAGGTTAGCAAGGGGCAGAAAATCGGCTTACTTGGAAGCACTGGCCGAAGCACAGGTCCTCATCTTCATTTTCAGGTTGTGAAGCAGAATAAAACTGTCAACCCTTTGGCGTATGTCAAACCCTAAAAGGTTGCATTTAATTTCAAAATAGGAGGAATTTATAAATGTGGAACAAACGGCAGCAGCGTGTCCCCTTTAAATCTACCGATTCCCTAATTGGGCATGGAGGAACACTAGAGGGTAAGGTCCAATGTGATACAAACCTGCGTATTGAGGGTACCTTTAGCGGTGAGATTATTTGCAGTGGTGTCGTAACTGTAGGAGAAGAAGGAACAGTGCGCTCCAGTATTAAAGCGGAGGAAATCGTGATCGCCGGCAAAGTATACGGGGATGTTACGGCTGATCGCAGACTCATTATGACCGGAACCGGGGAGTTGCATGGCAATATTTCAGCAGGAGCACTTAGCATTATGGAAGGCAGCCTCCTGAATGGCTCCATTGCCATGCAAGAACAGCCCACCTCTGAAAAAGCAGGTGAGCCCAAAAGTAATATGAAAAAGGACAAGGCAGCCAAGCGCTCCTCCAAAGCTCAAGGAACACTTGAAGCCGGCTAGACTTATTTCTATGAAGCAACGTCCCTTTTACGGAAGACAATCCAGGAAATGGCCAGGAATAGGATATAGTACACCGCTAATACAGCTATGGAGAAGCCAAGTGTAGAGCCCCCCGGACCCGTATCTGACAATAGGTAGCCTCTTAGATCCATATGTGTGAAGATCAAGTATTGGGCCCATTCAAACCGTTCTGGACTAAAAATAACCGTAAAAATACTCTTGGCAAACATAATAAATAAGGATAATCCAATAGCCAGCCCACTTGCGCGGAATACGCTAGATACCATGAAAGCCAGAGCAGCAGTCAGGAAAAGCTCAATGTAACGACATAGGAGATCTAGGAAGGAATATTCCGCTGGACTCCAAGCCGTAATGGACGACATCGTATCTCCCGAAGATGAGGAGAAGATTAACGAAGCACCAAACCCAAAAGCAATCAATACTGCGGTGCTAAGCAAACTGAATAACACCATGGAAATATATTTCGAGAGCAGGATCTTGGAGCGACTCCACGGGCGAATCAGCAGCAGCTTGATGGTTCCCCAGGTAAATTCGCCCGCTACGGAGTCAGAAGCCACTACAACGGTAAAGATTGTATTCAAGAAGAACGCAATACTCACCGTCATCTGAAAGTTGTCCCAAAGCCCCAGAAGCGATGAATCGCCTTCGCTTGTGAAATAAATAAGCGCAGGAAGCAGCACGCTCATCACTGCAAGAATAAGCAGCATAATCCATGTGCGGACACGGCTGTATATTTTGATATTCTCATTATGTATGAGAGCTGTAAACTCACCCAATTCCTTCACCTCCTGTAACCTCTAAGAATTGATCCTCCAGCGTACGGGCAAGAGTTCTGATGTTATACACCTTAATCCCACCTGCCACTAGCTTGGCATTTAATTCTGCAATCTCCTCACGCTCTGCCTCAAGCACAAGTCCCCCACTCTTAAATACTCCACGTCCAATGAGGGCTAAGGCAGCTTCAGCATTATCAACCTCGAACAAGGTTTCTCCCAGAGGCATTACAGTATTGCCTACCCCTTTCAGCTGCTTCACATCCACCAGTCGTCCATTTTGGATAATCGCTACGCTGTCACACATGAGCTCCATCTCGGAAAGTAAATGACTGGAGACGAATACAGTTGTTCCTTCTTCCTGACATAAACGGCGTAAATAGTCTCGGAGCTCGCGTATCCCTTGTGGGTCCAGCCCGTTGGTTGGCTCATCTAGAATCAGCAGCTTGGGTCTGTGCAGCAGTGCTTGAGCCACTCCCAGCCTCTGACGCATACCTAGCGAATAGGTCTTAACTTTGTCATGAATTCTTTGACCCAATCCGACTAGCTCGACAACCTCATCTATCCGTTGCTTCGTTACCCCTGGTACCATTCGTGCATATTGGCGCAGATTCTGATAACCGGTGAGGAACTTGTACATCTCTGGATTTTCTACAATGGCCCCTATATTTGCGATAGCCTCTTCAAAATGGTTTTTAATACTACGGCCACAGATCAAGATGTCTCCACGACTAATGGAAATCAATCCTACCATCATCCGTATTGTAGTAGTCTTACCTGCTCCGTTGGGTCCCAAAAAACCGAAGATTTGTCCTGGCGGGATGTCCAGCGTTAAATCGCTCACCAGCGTTTTCGAGCCGATTTTTTTGGTGACTCCCTGCAGGCGGGCAACAGGCTCCATCAATATTTCTGTATTCGACATAGTCTCACTTCCTTTCATCTATAACCTAGTTTACCACATATACCCTTTTTTCCGAAAATCACTAGAGGATAAGAGTCTGCCATCTAAAAAAAGGAACCTGACCTCTCCGGTATTAGGAAGAGTCAGGTCCCCTTATTCATATAGTTCCTATTTCATTCAAGTACAACAGTTAACCGCCAACACGGGCAAGCTCGCGCATATTCGCTTCAAATGCAGCCATCAACGCAGCTTCTCCGGTCAATCCGGTTTGTTCTACCTTGCGAATTTGCTCCATCATCCGTTTGTAATCCTTCGGAATGACACGAACGAAGTTCGGCAAGCTATCTGCCCACTGATCCAGTACCCGTGCGCCAGCCGCACTACCTGTAAGCTCGGTATGGCGGATAATCAGCTCACGCAGCTCTTCGATCTCCTCAGACTCTTCCACTCTCTCGAGCAGTACCATTTCGAGATTGCAGCGGCCGATGAAGGTTCTATCTGGGTCGTAGACATAAGCGATACCGCCTGACATCCCTGCCGCAAAGTTACGGCCAGTTTCACCAAGGACAACCACTCGGCCTCCAGTCATGTATTCACAGCCGTGGTCACCCACGCCTTCTACAACAACCTTCGCTCCGGAGTTACGGACGGCAAAACGTTCCCCAGCGATACCGTTGATATAGGCTTCTCCACCTGTTGCACCGTAGAATGCAGTATTTCCGATAATGATATTGTCCTCAGCAGCAAAGGTAGCTTTCGGAGATGGCTTGATAATAATCTTACCACCCGACAATCCTTTACCTACATAGTCATTGGAATCTCCTTCCACCGTAAGCGTGATTCCCTTAGGCACGAATGCACCCAAGCTTTGACCAGCAGAACCGGTGAAATGAAGCCGAATCGTATCATCCGGCAAACCTGCGGCCCCATACTTGCGGGTCAGCTCGCTGCCAAGGATAGTTCCGACGGCACGATTAACGTTCGTGATTGGCAGTGATGCCTCAACAGCCGTACCTGATTCCAGTGCAGGTGCTGCCAGGTCGAGCAGCTGCGAAACATCCAGTGTCTCTTCCAGACCGTGATTCTGGTATTTACTGCGGAAGCGTGTACTTCCTTCCGGTAATTCCGGTGTATGCAGCAGGCTGCTCAAATCTATGCCTTTCTTCTTCCAATGCTTCGACGCCTGAGTTGCGTCTAGACAATCGGTACGGCCTACCATCTCTTCAATTGTACGGAAGCCGAGACTTGCCATAATTTCACGCAGATCCTGTGCCACAAAGGTCATAAAGTTAACTACATGCTGCGGATCACCGGTAAAATTCTTACGAAGATCCGGATTCTGTGTAGCTACACCAACCGGACAAGTATCCATTTGGCAGACACGCATCATAATACAGCCAACAGAGACTAGTGGAGCAGTAGCAAAACCATACTCTTCGGCCCCAAGCAATACAGCTACAGCTAAATCGCGGCCGCTTAGCATTTTACCATCTGTTTCCAGAACTACACGGTCACGCAGATTGTTGAGCATCAATGTCTGATGGGTTTCAGCCAAGCCAAGCTCCCACGGAAGACCCGCATGACGAATGGAGTTCATCGGCGATGCCCCTGTACCTCCATCATAGCCACTAACCAAGATAATATCAGCGCGCCCTTTGGCTACACCCGCAGCAATCGTACCCACTCCAACTTCCGATACGAGCTTAACATTAATATTTGCACGTGGATTTGCATTTTTCAGATCATAGATCAGCTCTGCCAAATCCTCGATAGAGTAAATATCATGATGCGGTGGAGGTGAGATCAGACCCACACCTGCTGTTGAGCCACGTACTTCAGCGACCCAAGGATAAACTTTACGTCCCGGAAGCTGTCCACCTTCCCCTGGTTTAGCGCCCTGAGCCATTTTAATCTGGATCTCATCAGCGTTAACTAGGTAGTTCGAGGTAACACCAAAACGTCCAGAAGCTACTTGTTTAATCGCACTGCGACGTGAATCACCATTGCTATCCGGAATATAGCGGGCTGGATCTTCGCCGCCCTCACCTGTATTACTCTTGCCACCGATCCGGTTCATCGCAATGGCCAATGTCTCATGTGCTTCCTTACTAATGGAACCAAAGGACATTGCACCCGTCTTAAACCGTTTCATAATGGATGATGCCGGTTCTACTTCTTCCAGTGGAATCGGTTCATAGGCTGACTTGAACTGCAACAAGGAACGAAGCGTCAATTGCTTCTCGCTTTCTCCTTGAACAAGGGCAGCATATTTCTTGTACATATCATAATTCCCGCTACGCACAGAGTGCTGAAGCAGATGAATAGTCTGTGGATTGAATAGATGCTCTTCCCCATCATTACGCCATTGATAATCGCCACCGGAGTCAAGCACCTTATCATTTCCGTCTTTTTCTGTAAAAGCACGGTTATGATGGATAAGCGCCTCAGTTGCAACTTCCTCCAGGCCAATACCGCCAATCCGGGAAGGTGTCCAAGTAAAGTAACGATCCACGAATTCAGAGTTCAGACCCACAGCTTCAAAAATCTGCGCACCGCGGTAAGATTGAATCGTCGAAATTCCCATTTTGGAAAGAATCTTAACTACGCTCTTAGTCGCAGCTTTAATATAGTTCTTCACTGCTTTTTCATGCGAGATTCCCCGCAATAAACCTTGGCCGATCATGTCATCCAAGCTTTCAAAAGCCAGATAAGGATTTACTGCACTCACACCATAACCGAGCAGCAGCGCATAATGATGGACTTCACGTGGTTCACCGGATTCCAGCAAAATACTAACTTTCGTCCGTGTTCCTTGGCGGATCAAATGGTGATGCAGACTTGATACCGCAAGCAGCGCTGGAATCGCAGCATTCTCACTGTCCACACCGCGGTCAGTCAGAATCAGAATGTTATGCCCTTTAGCCATAACACGGTCAGCAGCCTCGTTCATGCGCTCAAGCGCGATGCGTAATCCTTCTGCCCCAAGCTCAGCCGGGAAAAGAATTGGAATAGACATCGATTTGAAGCCTGCACGGCGAACATGGCGAATCTTAGCAAAATCTTCGTTCGAAAGAATTGGCGTTTGCAGCGAGATCTGGCGGCAGCTTTCCGGTTCCGGTTTAAGCAAATTACGCTCTGGTCCAATCGTAGTCGTTGTGGATGTAACCAGCTCTTCACGAATGGCATCGATGGGTGGATTCGTTACCTGAGCAAACATTTGTTTGAAATAGTTATAGAGACGTTGCGGGCGGTCCGAAAATACGGCGAGTGGAGCATCATAACCCATGGAACCGACAGCTTCAGCACCAGTAGAAGCCATTGGTTCAAGCACTTTGCGCAAGTCTTCAAAAGTATAGCCGAAAGCCTGCTGTAGCTGTTGTACATTGTCATGCTTAGGATTTGGCAGTTCAGGCGCATCCGGAAGCTCATCAAGACTGATCAAATGCTCATCCAGCCACTGGCGATAAGGCTTCTCAGAGGCGATAGCCGATTTAACTTCCTCATCGGAGATAATGCGGCCTTCCTTCGTATCCACGAGCAGCATGCGTCCAGGTTTCAGGCGGTCTTTATATAAGATGTCCTCTGCTGGAATGTCCAGTACACCGGCTTCTGAGGATAAAATAATCATATCGTCTTTCGTTACATAATAACGAGCAGGACGCAGGCCGTTACGGTCCAGAATAGCGCCGATTTGTATACCATCGGTAAAGCCCATTGCAGCAGGCCCGTCCCATGGCTCCATTAGAGTACTGTGATATTCATAAAATGCTTTTTTATCAGCATCCATACTATCATGATTGCTCCATGGTTCAGGAACCATCATCATGGCTACCTGTGGAAGGGAGCGTCCGCTCAAATAGAGAAACTCGAAGGTGTTATCGAACATTGCAGTGTCCGATCCATCCGGGTTAATAACAGGCTTGATCTTGTTCAGATCTTCACCAAACACTTCGCTCTTAAACAATGATTGGCGCGCATGCATCCAGTTCACATTACCACGCAAGGTGTTGATCTCACCGTTGTGGATCATAAAGCGGTAGGGATGTGCACGTTCCCAGCTTGGGAAGGTGTTCGTGCTGAAACGGGAGTGAACTAACGCGATCGCTGATTCCAGCTCTTCGTTCTGCAAATCCAGGTAGAATTGTCCAACTTGTTCTGTAGTCAGCATGCCTTTGTATACAATCTTACGGCACGACAAGCTTGGAATATAGAAGGATTCATCCTCTTCTGCACCACCGTAACGAATGGCAAGCTCTGCACGTTTGCGGATTACATAAAGCTTACGTTCAAAAGACAACTCATTCGTGACCGAAGCCGAGCGGCCGATAAATACTTGACGCACAAAAGGCTTAGCAGCTTTCGCTGTCTTGCCAAGCATTTCATCATAGGTAGGCACATCACGATAGCCGAGTACTATTTGACCTTCTTCAGCAATAATATTGCTTAAGAGAGCTTCATGCTGCGCCCGAACTTCTTCGTTATGAGATAAAAAGATCATGCCCACGCCATAATGGCCTTGTTCCGGCAAAGCAAAGCCTAGCTTCTGAGCTTCGCTTGCAAAGAAACGGTGCGGAATTTGAAGCATGATACCTGCTCCGTCACCAGAGTTGGGTTCGCTACCTTGGCCTCCCCGATGCTCCATATTAAAGAGCATTGTCAAAGCATTACTTACGATATTGTGAGACGGTGTGCCTTTAATATGAGCTACAAATCCCATGCCGCAAGCATCTTTTTCGAACTGGGGATCATACAGGCCCTGTTTTACGGGCAGTTCAGTGTGTTTCATCGAACGCAACCTTTCTATTATAAAGTATGCAATGTCTTAGGAAAATTTTTCACATGAAAATCTTAATAATTATTCAATCCAGATTAGTGCTATTATTTTATCACCGAGGTATCATCAGCGCAATTTAAACTTTTTTATGATGCTGATTAACATTTGTTTTTGCATCACAGCTTTAGTGAGTAAAAGTTTAAAAAAACTTCATATTGCATAATTATACATAAATAACGCATAAGTGCATATGCAATGAAAGCGTTACAAGATTTTTCATTCCTTCTATTATGTTTGCAAGAAAAAGGGTTTTTATGATTTTAAATCAAAAAAAGCGTCTCCCGGAGGAGACGCTTTTTTATACTTTTTTTTCAAAAAATTTATCAGTTTATACAGTCAAAACTTGTTCACTATTCACTCCAACTTCATTCTCACGGCTACGAGTCATGAAGTAAGCGAAGGTAAGAGCAAGGAATCCAAGACCAAAGATTGCCAGGATACCCACATCTCCCCACATCGCACTGAAGTCACCTGTAGAAATTACTGCTTTGAGACCACTAACTGTGTAAGTCATTGGAAGCAGTGGATTAAAGAATTTCATCCAGTCAGGGATCAATTCAAGTGGGAATGTTCCGGCACTAGTTGTTAATTGGAAGATAAGAATAACGATAACAACGAAACGTCCCGGTTGATCCATCCAAGTAACAATCGCTTGAACTACCCATGTGTAAACTAAGCTGGTTAAGAATGTAAATACGAAGAATAGCGGTTTACTTTGTACTTCCAGTCCAAGTCCGTACAATACAACCACAGCAGCCAGCATAGACTGGATAAAGCTCATGATTGTGAAGGTAAGCGTACGGCTGATGAAACGGTTCATACGGCTAGCACCAAGGACAGCCGAATCACGCATTGGAATAACAATTGTTGAAATCAAAGCACCTACAAACAATCCAAGGGATAGGAAGTAAGGAGCAAAACCTGTACCATAGTTCGGAACATGATTCACAACTTTATCCTCAACCACAACTGGTTGTGCGAACATTTCCATCATTGCATCTGTTTTGTTCACACTGCCTGTTTTTTCAGCAGCATCGCCAAGCTTAGTTGCCAGTTCTGTTGATCCAGATTTCAGATCATCCATACCATCTTTCAGCTCGCCTGCGCCATCAGCCAGTTTTTTCGAACCATCTGCTACAGCACTGATACCGGAACCTAGTTCGCCTACACCGCTAAGCAGTTTTGAGGTACCATCACCAAGTGCTTTACCGCCTTCAGCCAGCTTGCTGCCTCCAGCTGCAGCTTCTTTAAGCTTCGCACCAAATTGTTGCATTCCTGCATTCAGCTTGTCGCCACCAGTTACAAGTGCAGATGCGCCTTGTGCCAGTTTTTGTTGGCCTGTCAACAGCTGTGTGCTACCAGCATTTAATTGCTTTGCTCCATCATGCAACTGAGTTACACCAGCATCTAACTGCTGTGAACCCGAGTGCAGTTGAGTTGCACCTTGTGCCAGTTGCTCTTGCCCACTGTGGAGTGCAGTTGCACCCTGTGCCAGCTGCTCTTGGCTTTGTTGCAGTTGCTCACTGCCTTGTGCCACAGCTGCACTAGCTGCCAGCAGCTTCTGTACCGCTGGATTTTGTGCCAGCTCAGGACTAGCCTGTGCCAATTGCTGCAATCCTTGAGCTACCGCTTTAGCACCCTCAGTTACCTTCGTGCTGCCTGCGGCGGAAGCTTGCAAACCTGCTTCCAGTTTTGCGCTGCCATCTACGGAAGAAGTTAAGCCCGCTTCCAGCTTCGCGCTGCCATCAACTAAAGATTGTGTTCCTGCTTGTAGTTTAGAAGTACCATCCACAGCAGACTGTGTTCCCGCCTGAAGCTGTGTAGCACCTGTTACAGCTTGTTTCAAGCCGTCACTAAGCTGTTTACTGCCGGCAGAACTTTGTGCAACACCGTCTTGAAGTTGCGTATGTGCAGTAGACAGTTGTTGCAATCCGCTTGCCAACGTGGTTGATCCTGTTTTAAGTGCTGTAGCACCTGCATTCAAATCAGTCACGCCTTGTGTAAGGGGTTCTACACCATTTTGAAGTTTACCTGTACCATCTGTCAGTACAAGAAGATTATCTTTCAGCTTCAAGGCTCCGTCATCTAGCTTACCAGCGCCATCAGCGATCTTGGAAGCACCATCTCCGGCTTCGCCCAATCCATCAGATACTTCTGTAATCTGATTGAATACAGACTCAACATAAGCTTCTGTTACTTTAGCAGATACTTTATTTTTAATTTCTGCAACAGCCGTACCACCGATCTGACCTGCCAAGAAGTTATAACCTTCATTTGGCTCATAAATAATTTTTGCCGGCTGTGGTTCATCATCCATAAGAGTAGTAGCTTTAGCAGAAAAGTCTTCCGGAACAATGATCGACATATAATAAGTATTGTCCTTCATTCCTGCTTCCGCTTCTTCAAGGGAAACGAAGTTCCACTGGAAGCCGTCGGTTACCTTCAACTCTTCTATAAGATCATTACCGGCTTGTAGTTGCTTGCCTTCATAATTAGCGCCGACATCCTGGTTGACCACAGCAACCGGAAGTTCATTCATCTTGCCATACGGATCCCAGAATGCCTTCAGGAAGAATCCGCTGTACATCACCGGAATAAATAGGATAGCAATCATTGGAATCAGCACCTTCGGATTTCTAAGGGCTGCGCCAAGATCCTTGGTAAATACGGATAATGATTTCATTCTGGTTCTCTCCTTATGAGCTTATGCTCTCTTTAAAATGCTTTGTTTGCGAAATATTACGTAACACTAAATGACTGTTTTCCCCATTCGGTCAATTCAGGGTATAAAAAAATGCCTTGCGGCTCTTCTTCAATGCCTAATCATCTTGAGAATTGTTAAGGGAAAGCGAATCGAGTGATGCTGAGAACGCCATCCCTATCCTGAATCAACCCTTACTGTGCCAATCCTTCGGCGAGAAACAAATGAAAATACATCTTGATCTGTTCCTTGTCCAAGGGAGTATGTGTTTTATTCAGTTCAGCAGTCAATACAATATATAATCTGAACATGACTACCGAGACGATTTTGGGATCGCAAGGTTTGATTTCTCCCTGTTGGAGCGCTTGTTGCACCTCCCGTTCTAAATATTCTAAAACTACGTTCTCGATCTTCTCGAGTCCTTCTCCAGCCTGCGGCGTACCGAATTCGCGATTCTCCTGGGAAAGTTTTATGAATAGCTCCTGCTCACTTCGAAACTCAAGCAGGGCATCCAGCACACGATGCAAGTTATCAAAGAAAGGTCTGTCTCGCCTGATCTCCCGTTCAGCTATCGTCTTCATTTCCATCATCATATCGCGCAGGATCTCGTCAAACAATTGTTCTTTGTTTGTAAAAAAGGTGTAGATGGTTCCCTTACCGACATTTGCAATCTTAGCAACCTGATCCATTGTAGTTGCCTTATAGCCAAATAATGAAAAAGATTTTGCTGCGGCCTGAAGCACCTGCTGTCTTCGATCCACCACTGCCACCTGTGCACACTTCCTTTCTCCAGAAAATATCGTTCCCGCTGACTTCTGACCACTTTACTAATCCGGTCATTTGGTCATTCACTACTTTATCATGTTGTTTTCTAGTTTGCAATACTTTGGGCGAACCTTTTATTTTTTTATTTATTGCAGGGTTTTAACTTTCTATTTACGTCTTACTTGTATAATGTGAGTATAGTATAGATTTCCTAGTATAATTAGAAGAAGGAAAGCATTTCTATAGAAAAGGAAAGTAGCAGGTGAACTTATGCGAAAGAAAAGAGTACTGCTGTTTTCGGAAGGCTTCGGTACGGGCCACACAGGAGCAGCCTATGCTCTGGCCGAAGGAATAAAGCTGCTGAATCCGGATGTCCAGTGCCGAGTCATCGAGCTGGGGAAATTTCTTAACCCGACGGTCGCCCCTTGGATTCTTTCCGCTTACCGCAAAACAGTTAGCAGCCAGCCTAAGCTGGTCGGCATGATGTATAAGACACAATATCATAAATCATTGAACCCGTTGACTAAAATGGCGCTTCACCGGATTTTTTATACACATGCTTCACAGGTGATCGAACAGCTAAAGCCTGATTTGATTATCTGCACTCATCCCATTCCGGCTGCGGTCATTTCCAGACTAAAGCGTCGTGGATTAAATGTGCCTCTGTATACATTAATTACAGATTATGATGCCCATGGAAGCTGGGTAAATTCCGAGGTCAATCGTTATCTCGTATCTACCCCACGCGTCAAATCCATTCTGACGGGCCGTGGGATCGCTCCAGAGCTAGTAACCGTCACTGGCATCCCAGTGCACCCAAAGTTCTGGGAACGCTCCAACAAGACGCTGCTGCGCAAGGAACTGGGATTGGCTGATATACCAACCGTACTCATTATGGGTGGAGGTTGGGGGCTGATGTTCGGCAAAGAGATTATGCATTCCCTCACCGCCAGAATGGATGAGATTCAGCTCGTCTTCTGTATGGGCAGCAATGAGAAGCTAATCGCCAAAATGAAGTCCAATCCGCTGCTCAATCATCCCAATGTTAAAATTCTGGGATATAGCAGTGAAATCAATAAATTGATGGATGCCTCAGACCTGCTGATCACGAAGCCTGGAGGGATGACCTGCACAGAAGGTCAGGCCAAAGGAATTCCGATGCTTTTCTATAAAGCCATTCCAGGTCAGGAAGAGAAAAACTGCCAATATTTCGTAGAGCTTGGGCTGGCAGAGGTGCTCGACTCGGAAGTAGTGAACAAATGGTTCACTATGATGCTGCGTGAATATTCAGTTCTGGAAGAGCAACGCAGACGACGTCTCGCTCCAGATAAACATCAACCGCAAAGCTGTGCGACTACTGTTCTGAAGATGTTAGGTAATCCCGTAAGCGAGGCAACTGAAATCAGAGGCTCTAGAGCGCCAGCACGTAATGAAGAACCTGTATGTATTACACCTTAAAGAATAAGCAGGTAGTCAGGGAATTCCCCCGGCTACCTGCTTTTTTTAATATAAATCGGATTGGTTTAAATTTCTACACTCTCACCAGCTTTAAGCGGGAAACCTTCCACTCCCTCTTGGTGCAGGCGATCGCAGAAATCAGCACCATCCTGAGCAATATCCGGAAATGTATTGTAATGTAGCGGGATCACCTTATCCGCCCGCAGCCAGCGTGCGGCCAGCAAGGCGTCATCCGGTCCCATGGTAAGCATATCGCCTATAGGCAGAGCTGCCAAGGCAATCGCATTCCTTTCTCCAATGAGGCGCAGATCACTGAATAGCGCGGTATCCCCCGCATGGAAAATCGTCTTGCCCTCAATCGTTAACAAAATCCCCGCGGGTTGTCCAGCATAAATCCAAGAGTCGCCTTCCTGAATGGATGAGGAATGAAATGCCTGCGTAAATTTCACAGTCATCCCGGCATAGGTATGACTACCACCTATATTCATGTGCTTTACCTGTGCACCCTTCATCCGGCAATATTCGGCAAGCTCAAACACCGCAAAGATCGGACAATCATTCTGCTTGGCAATTTCGACAGCATCTCCTAAATGATCAGAGTGGCCGTGAGTAAGCAGAACGGCATCAACGGAAATCTCGGCAGGTGAAATACCGGAGTTCGGATTGCCTGACAAAAAGGGGTCAATAATAACCTTCACGTTCCCCGTCTCTACCAGCAGAGCTGAATGTCCATAATAAGTGATTTTCATGGTTATCTTCACCTCCAGATTCATATAGTTTAGTTTACCCTATATAGCGCTGAGGTTCACAGATCCACCAAATTTATTTATAAAAAGTATGATTGCCAATGGTTTTAACATAAGTCTGTGTATGATGTACGGTCAGATCCTGTGCAAGTTTTAGCGACAAGAAAAAGTAAGTATTATCGGGAACTTCCTTTACTCCGGAGAGTGCAGCATTCACCGCTTTAATACTATCATCGTTAGGCTTCACACGGTTAAGACGCCCGTTAGCTACAGGGCTGAACTGGCTCTTCTGATAAATAACCTTATATATCGTGTCGGGGAAATTGGCTGACCGCAGCCTATTCAGAACAACGTTGGCAACTGCCACCTTGCCCTTGTACGGTTCACCTTCCGCCTCTGCCATTACAATTTTTTGTAGCAGAAGCAGTTCTTCTTCGGATACAGCGTAGCGCCGGGTTGCTTTACTTTGCTGCTCCTGGCTTAATAGCTCTGTCCGAGAGAAGTACAATGTTGTGAGGGGATGTTTCTGAGAAGCCGAGACTGTCTTCGCTGTCGCCTGACTACTCTTTGTTGCTGTTTCCGCCAATTGCGACGCTTTTTGCGCAGCTGGCTTGGATTGTACTACATCAGCCTTCACCCGAATAATGGAAACGTTCGATGTGTTTTTTGTGTTTTTTTGTTTTAATTTTTTTACACTAAGCCATTCCACACCCTTCGCCGGTTTCCAAGCGGAACTTAAAAGACTGAATGTGTTATTAAGCTTATTGGCTTGTGTAACTTCAGTAATGCCCCTCGTAATGCTACTCGTTATACTAGACTTCGATTCATCTTGCAAAAGAGAAAGTACGGATGCACGGCTGGTGGATTGCAACTTATCCATCTGCACCCTGTCCATCTTCCCTTCCGCAACTTGTTCGGGTTGCAATAAGCTTATGGCAGAGAAACACACTAGTATAACGCCAACGAGCAACGCAATATAGCGGTTTTGTTTAAAAATTAACATGATATTCCTCCTATTTCACGGCACATTCCTATTGTATGTAACCGAAAACGGAAGCTTTGAAAACTTTATTATCGATTTTAAACTGTAAACTTTTCAATAATTTCATACATAGGAATGGCATACATTCTGGTAGCATACAACACAAAACTATCAATCGTCCAGTCTCTCTGATAGTTTTTTAGGTTCCAATCATCATCCAATTTCAGTAAGTTTTCCAGCAATTTATCATCATATGAATTTTTTCCCCGGTACTTTCGAGCCACGGTAAGATGCGGTTTATAGGCCCTGGATTCGCCTGAAAAACCTAATGGAAACGTCGCTGAATGCACTCTGGCAGCTAATTGATTTAATGCCTCTATTTCGCCGGAAACCCCTATCCACAGGACTCTTGGGGAAGCTGGAAGACCAAATGTGTCCCATTTGTCCAAAGACAGATTGAAGGGTCTGCCTTGACCCGCAGTCTGCCTCAAGAATTTTACTAAATCTGGAATTTTGGACTTTGGGGTATCTCCTAAAAATTGCAGGGTAATATGATAATCTTGCGGATTTGTCCATTTAGCAAAATCAAAATTTTCAGATAGCTTTGAACATGCCTGTGCCACTATTTCTCGCAGCTCAGAAGGTAATTTTACAGCAAGAAAAAGCCGTTCTGATTCGTTCTCTGATGGTTTAGCATCCATGGTCAATTTCACCTTCTCCAATAGATTTGGTATTCTTAACCTATAACATGATCCATATCCATTAAACCACAAAGTAGGAGGAATACATCATGACTAAGTCTATAGTATGTCTACAACCACTTACATCTCAGCAGCAGGAAAGGATCAAAGCCGCTGCCCCAGGCTATACATTTTCACAAGGAGACGCAAAAAATCCGGATTTGCAGCTGCTTGCAGAAGCAGAAATTGTAATTGGCTGGGCAAAAGGTATTTCGGATACACTCCTTCGCCCCGAGTCCTCCCTTCGCTGGGTTCAGTCCTGGTCTGCTGGTATTGAGAAGCTTCCTCTCGATCGTCTTAAAGAACAAGGAATCCTGCTCACCAGTGGGAGCGGAGTTCATGCCGAACCTATTTCTGCGGTAATCTTCGGGTTTATGCTTCTCTTCACCCGTAATTTGCATACGGCTGTACGTAATCAGCAGAACCGTATTTGGAAATCTGATGGCAGTGAAAGCGAGCTGTTCGGTAAAACAGCTGTAATAGCTGGAACTGGAGCGATCGGCAGTGAAACCGCCAGAATTGCTAAAGCCTTCCGGATGAAGACTATCGGTGTCAGCCGTTCCGGTAAGCCAGTTGCAGACTTTGATCAAATCTATACAACAGATCGTTTATCCGAAGCTGTAAGTCAAGGCGATTTCATCATCAATACCCTTCCTATTACCGATGAGACCAAGCATTTATTTAATGCCACCAGCTTCTCCGCGTTTAAAGAAGGCTCCTATTACATTAACATTGGCCGGGGCGCAACTACCGATACAGAGGCGCTGATCGATGCCTTGAATCGCGGACAACTCCGTGGCGCTGGGTTGGATGTTTTTGAGACCGAACCTCTTCCGCAGGATCATCCGCTTTGGTCTATGGAGCAGGTTATCATCACTCCACACTCCGCTGGAATTACAGATCAATACGCTGACCGGATCGTTAATATTTTTACCGAAAATGTGAAGTCTTACTTATCATCAGGCACGCCTTCTCTAAATCTTGTTGATTATGACCGGCAATATTAATAATAAGCTTTACAAAACAGGAACATCTGTTCTATAATAAGAAAATCCAAAGTTATCCATAAAGAGAGGGTTAGTGCAATGAAGGTCACGGTCACAGAATTTAACGAACAATGGGGTCTACTGTTCAACGAAGAAGCTCAGAAGATTAAAGATATCTTTGCTGATGCCCTTGTTGATATTCACCATATTGGCAGCACTTCTGTTTCCGGACTCAAAGCGAAACCAATCATAGATATAATGCCTGTAGTACGAAATATCGCAGCTGTAGATGAGTTCAACCAGCAAATGACAGCACTTGGTTATGAATGTATGGGTGAGTTCGGTATCAGTGGCAGAAGATATTTCAGAAAAGGCGGAAATAGCAGAACCCATCATGTTCATGTCTTCCAAATGGATAATAAGATAGATATCGGTCGTCATCTGGCTGTAAGAGACTACCTTCGATCACATCCGGAGGCGGTTAAACAGTACGGAGATTTAAAGAATACTCTTGCCAAACAATTCCCAGAAGACAGTGGAGCTTATATAGACGGGAAAGAAGAATTTGTAGTTAATCTTGAAAAAAGGGCATATGAGTGGTATTTAAATCAATAATCCTTATAAAAATAGCCCCTGCTGTTCATTTAGATCATCCTAAATGAACAGCAGGGACTACTTGTCTAAGAGCCTCTAATCCAAATCATAAATCGAGCCGACTTTCAGTCCGTACAGCTCATTATATATTTTCTCTGCAAAAGCATCAGTCATCCCTGCGATATAATCAATCACCATATGCTCCCAAGTCCAAATCGGCTTTGCCTGCTTCTGATCTTTCTCAAAGCGCTGCAGCCAATCCGATGGAATAATGGCTTTAGAGGTCTGTGGATCCAGAAATGCTCCCCATAGACGGCGCAAAATCCACTCACTACGTTTCTGCAGCCGCTGCACACGCAAATCACGGATCATAGTGACCCATGCGAAGCTTTTCAGCACACTGACGGTCCGCAGCATATCTTCATCTTCTTTTCCTTCCTTTATAAAGGTGACCTTCTTCCAGTCTCCATCTTGGATCACTCCCAAGCTTGCGACAAAGGTACTTACCCAATAAGCCTTAACTTCACGTCGAGTGCGGGAATAGTCGTTTTCACAGGTTGGCATTTTTTCCTTCCAAACCCGAAGAAATGAACTGAGCACTTCCTCAACCTTCGCGCGAATGCCTTCCTCTTCCCAGCCCTTCCAGAAGAAATCCTCGAGCGTGGTGATTTTCTCCACGATTAACCGCTGGATATAAGAATCATGCATAAAGTGTTCATGCACTTCAATCTTTCCGGCTTTAATCCCATCCTCCAGATCATGTGCAGAATAAGCGATATCGTCACAAAGGTCCATAAGCTGAGCCTCCAACGTTTTCTTACCTGTTGGTATTCCCCATTCTTTGCGGATCTCCGAAATATATCCCCATTCGTGCAGGTACATCCCCTTCTTCAGCGAGGTGCCGGGAAAAGGATATTTATTTATGCCTAGCAGCACAGCATCCGACAGATTTAGGCCATCAATATTTTCACGCTTCTCCAGAAACATAATCAGCCGATAATTGTGGGCATTTCCTTCGAAATGCTCATAACGTTGCTTCATCTGCTCATGGATCAGCAGCCGATCCACACCCGTTGCGCCTGATTGCAGCGCAGCTTCGTTAGTTTTCTTTTCAATAAGCTGTTCCAAAATATTATCCAGCACTTCTTCCCCTTTATGTCCAAAGGGAGGATGGCCAAAATCATGAGCGATAGCTGCGCATTCCACTACCTCTGGATCAATAACAAGACCCGGATTCTCTGCCTTAGTGGTTTCCACTTCTGGATACGATCGCAGCAGACTTTTCGCCGCCTCACGGGCAATCTGCGCAACTTCAAGTGAGTGAGTCAGACGCGTACGGTAATAATCACCCGTCCCTGCTCCGAATACTTGTGATTTACCTTGTAGCCTACGAAAAGTAGGCGAATGAATCAGACGTGAATAATCACGCTCATAAGCAGCTCTCGACGTTTCAAGGCGGGTAATCTCCGGATATTGCCGGTGTTCTCTTTTTTCAATAAGTGTCATATTCCCACCCCTAACCAAATGTCTGTATATAGTACTTCATTATAAGGCATTTTCATAACTATTTTCACATCAAAATACAAAAGCTAATTTAATTATAAACGGGCATGTCGATAACTATGTAATCATCAGAAGCCAAAATGAATCTCATAACCTTTACATGAAGGTATAGTAGAAAGAAGAAAGAGCACGAAAAAAGACTGGTTGTCTATACAAAACTTAAACTATGAATATACCTACCCCCAAAAGGAGCACTCTAAAATAAAAAAAACAGGTGAAATGATGAAAACTCGCAGCAAAATTATGATGATCACCCTTACACTCTTTTTATGCTTCACGAACTCTGCTCTAGGCAGTCCAAGCAAAAACCGCGACTACTACGAAAAAAGAGGAGACATGATTTGGGAAGTACATACTAACCAAAAAGTGATTGCATTGACGTTCGATGACGGTCCTGACCCTACTGAAACCGATCAAATCTTAAAGGTATTGAATCAATACCATGCGAAATGCACCTTTTTTGCGATAGGAAAAAGAATTGCAGCCTATCCAGAGGTAGCGAAACGAGTTATTGCTGAGGGGCATGAATTAGCTAACCATACCTACAATCACGTTTATTTTAAAAGACCTATTAATGAAGCGCAATTTGAGCAGGAGCTAAAATTAACCGAAGAAGAGATTATAAAAGTCTCCGGTAAACATAGTTCACTGTTCAGACCACCAGGTGGCATGTATGACGAGACCTTAGTAGATCTGTCTAACAATATGGGCTTGAAGCCAATATTATGGTCCTGGCATCAAGATACACGTGACTGGAATCGCCCAGGCGTATACAGTATTTCGAACAAGGTCATTCGAAATGCGCGTAATGGGGACATCGTTCTGTTTCATGATCATGTGCACGGGCAGTCACAAACTAGAGAAGCGCTTAAAATTATTTTGCCGGAATTAGAAAAGAAAGGCTTTCGATTTGTCACTGTCTCTGAGTTGATCAAATTATCCAGTACACAGCAGGCTGGGAAACAACAATAGGCTAATTGCACAGGGCTTCAAAATAGGGTAGTCTTGTCCTAATATGAAGTTCTGGAGGCTTTTGTGATGCCCGATAATACATCCTATACGACAGAGGAAATTGCCCGCTTATTAAAAATATCAAAATTAAAAGTATATGATCTAATTAAAAAAGGGGAGCTCCCCTCCTACCGTGTAGGAAAACAAATGCGCGTGGATCAATCCGATTTGGAAGCCTACAAACAAAATACACGGAGTGGGGCGTCTACCGCTAACCTTACTACTATAATGGGCCAAACTCCACCAGCAATACCCTTAGCCTTTTCCGGTACAAATCCAGCTCAAATGCCAGCACAATCTCCTCACCTTAAAGCTGTAGGACACAGCTTGGTGATTACAGGTCAGGATATGTCACTAGATATTCTAGCTACCTATTTAGAACGGGCTCTGCCTACTGAACGTCCTCTTCGTTCTTATGCCGGGAGTCTAGACAGCCTGATAGCCATGTATAAAGGGGAATCGGACATTGTCAGCACACATCTGCTCGACGGGGATACTGGAGAATACAACCTACCCTATATCCGTAAAATACTCGTCGGATGCTCTTATGTTGTAATTCGCCTGCTAACCCGAAGTGCTGGTTTTTATGTACAAAAAGGGAACCCTAAAGGTATTCAGGAATGGTCTCACTTAGAACAGAATGGACTCACGCTGATCAATAGAGAACGAGGCTCAGGTGCACGCGTATTATTGGATGAAGAGCTTCGATTGCATGGCATTCCAGCAGCCAGCCTAACAGGCTATAAGAACGAGGAGAACAGTCATTTGGCAGTTGCCGGTAAAGTGGCCCGGGGAGAAGCTGATGTAGCTATCGGCACCGAGAAAGCCGCCAAGATTGTCAACGGCGTTGATTTTATTCCTATGATTCAGGAGTGCTACGACCTGGTGATGATTAAAAAACCGGAGCATGAGCAATGGATCGCTGCCGTGATTGATATTTTGCGTTCACCAGCCTTCCAGAATGAGCTTGGATCCATTCACGGATATGATCTCACGGAAACTGGGACGATTATTTATGAGACTTAATGGTCGCAGACAGAAGAAGGAAGCAATATGCAGAAGCGTTTAGCTGTATTTCGTACAACTATATTTCTTCGAACAACTAGCAAATTAGATATAACTGTATTTGGTACATCTATTTCTTTTGAATTACTACCACATAGGTGATTTTCGCGTTTTAGTTGTATAGAATACAATTAAAGCTAGAACGATCCCTTATGCAGACCGAATAACTGTATAGAATGCAGTTAACTCACAGATTCCATCAAAATTTGGCGGTGCTAAAAGCTAATCTAAAAGCTGACATCAAAGTCGCCGGGTTTCCACTCGCTCAGCATCTGCTCAAACCGCCGCCGCAAACCAGAAACACCAGGCAGCAACTCTCCCATAACCGGAGAATCGCTGTCTGGTGTTTTTTAAGAACGCCGATTCACAAACATCAGCATAGCGGCTGAAATAACAATAATTGAGCATACCCACATCCACGCGAGCGTCATATTGCCTCCATCTACCGCAACATAGATCGCTGTGGGTAAGGTTTGCGTACGACCCGGAATATTGCCAGCTACCATGATGGTAGCTCCAAACTCCCCAAGACCGCGGGCAAAGCCAAGAACATAACCGGCTGCCAGCGACCGGCCCGCAAGCGGCAGCGTGACATAACGCAGTACTTGCAGTTCACTTGCCCCTTGTGCCCGCGCTGCATCTTCAAGATCTGCTTCTATCCCTTCGAAACCCGCCTTCACTGTGCGGTATACGAGTGGAAAAGCTACGACTACAGCGGCGATAACAGCTGCCCCCCATGTGAACAGGATCGTCTGCTCCGTCATCTGTTCATACCATCTGCCGATCCAGCTTCGTCGGCCTAAAATAACTAAAAGCACAAATCCCACGACCGTCGGCGGCAAAACGAGCGGAAGCAGCATTATGGTCTCTACTAAGCTGTGACCGGGAAACTTCCGGCCTGCCATGGCCTTCGCAGCAGCTGTTGCCAAAATGAATACAATAATGCTGGTAATCACAGATATTTTTACGGAAAGCCATACCGGGGCGAAGAAATCAGTCCAATTTATTTCCAACCTTATTCCACCCGCTTCTACTCGTAATTTCTATTTAAGGAAGCAGGAAGCCATAACTTACAAAGATATCATTAGCTTCCTTGCTCTGAAGGTAACTATACAACTCCTTAGCTGCCTTTTGATTCTTCGAGCTCTTCACGATGCCTGCCGGATAATTTATGGCTTTGTGTACATGTGGACCGACCGTCAAAGCGATTTTAGTTTTCTTTGAAGTAAGCGCATCTGTCTTATAGACAAAACCAGCATCGGCATTTCCTGTTTCTACATAAGAGAGAACCTGACGCACATCCTTGGCAAATACGAGTTTGCTTTGCAGCGGATCCCATACCTTTTTCGCTGCCAGCGATTGCTGAGCATATTGACCCGCCGGCACAGATTCAGGCTGTCCCACTGCCACCTTCTTAAAAGCTTTATCCGTAAGCTGAGTAATCGTAGTTAATTTGACCTTTGAATCTGAGGGTACAACTACAACCAATTGATTCTTAAGCAGAACCTTATGATCGAAGATAAGTCCACCTTCCACCAGTGCATTCATCTGTTTATCACCTGCAGAGAAGAACAGATCCGCCGGGGCCCCTTGCTCAATCTGCTTTTGCAGAGTGCCGGATGCCGCATAATTAAAAACCAAATCAATATCGGGATGTTTCTTTTCATAAAGGAGGGCAATCTTATCCAGGCTGTCTTGCAAACTAGCCGCTGCGGAAACAATAATTTCGGTCTTCTTGGTGGCTGCTTGCACCTCTACACCTGAACCTGCAGATAAATTTACAACCAGAAGGATTGCCAATATCCCCATCACGGAGAGTGCCCATTTCTTAAACATTTCCATTCCTCCCAATTTCGTATGTATATATTTAGATGCTATTCTAGCATACAGTTTTTCGTTTTTCTATAACTACAGTTGTGTTTGGATATGTTTAGTTATATATTGTTATAATTAGACAATATATAACGATGATTTTGGCTTTTTGCACACAAAAAAGATGCCTCTGACGCCCCTAAATAGGGCTGCAAAGACACCACACGAATGATGTTAATTCTTTATACGAGGGTCAAGCACAGCACGCAGACCATCACCCATCAAGTTAAAGCCCAGTACCGTCAACATAATGGATAATCCACTCCCCCAGAAACCTCACCCGGATTAATATATTCATTTTTAAGAATCAAATGAATCTAGAGAATAGCTTTCTTCTGTATAAAATTGAACAAAGGTCAAATTCGAGGATAAAAATAACTCTATAAATTGCAATTATGTTATTTAATGTATGGTGATATTATAAAAAGACTCACCAAACAAGAGAAATATTCTATAATTTTTGATTTGTAACAATATATGTAAACGAATATTTCATTTGAAGGTGAGAATCCATCTTATTTATATTGTGATATCCATTTCTCCAACTGCTGCCTGAGCACTTCCCGATAATATAACGGCTCTATGATTTCTGCATCCTCTTCGAATCTCTTAATCCAGCGGACAAATGCAATATCTTGTTCCAACGCGACTTTAAAATAACAACACCGAGCTTGACGGTCTACTTTATTCGGCTTATAGGGCAGATCCTCTCTCTTAAGCCCTTCCATGATTCGCTCCGAAAATTTCACTTTAAACTCTACTTGCAAACTATCGCGGTCAAGCGACCATTTTTGCTTCATAAAAGCTTGCAAATCAAATGATTCCTTTGAGAAGCAGCGGTTTAGTGGCTTCACGTTTGAAAAATCGTTGATATGATATGTACGAATAACACCCTGATGATGGCAAAATCCAATGAGATGAAAACGATTTTCCAGTGGGACTAAACAATAAGGATCGATGGTTATTTCTTTCTCCTCCACCGCATTCTCACAATAATTCGCTTGAATACTCCTCTGCTTTAATAAAGCCTCCAAAATAGGTGTTAAAAAAGATTGATGCTCCATCTGTGCACCGCTTCTTTCCAACCAGATTGTACCTGCTTCTCTTCTTGCACGTTCTATCGTTTCTTCCCGCTCCGCCTTTCGCTTGTATTCAGCTGCAACTACTTTTTCATAAGCGCCTTCAAAACCGATAGGCAGAACGGGTTTAATATCTTCCATAATATAGCGTAGTTGCGAAAACGCAGACGCCTCTTCTTCCGACCAATCCAAAGGATAAAGTGCAAAATTGCCAATAAAAGCATAGCCTTTTCCATGTCCAAGGTGGGTTATAGGAATATGCATGGCGCTAAGCGCGTCCATATCCCGGTATATCGTTCTCTCGCTGTTGCCGCAGCGTTCCGCCAATTCACGGGCTAATATCCCTGGCTTGGCTTGAACAAGTGTAATAATGCGCATCAGTCGGATTAATCGGTCTGTCATATTCAGTTCCCCTTGATTTATGGTTAAATAGACCCATTATTTTATGAAAAAAAGTAATAGTGTGATAGAACTTTTTTACTATGTTACCACATTTTATATTACAATTCTTCTGATTATTTTCCGCCGAACCCGCTGACAAAACAAATTTATGTATAGGTCTTTTTTCGTCAATATGCATCTTCTAGTTGTATGTCCTATATCAATTTCCAGTAGCAGTTTTCCCCCGCTTCTGATACTCGAATCCAATCTGTTTATACAACATTTCGGCCTCTTTAAGTAGTAAAGGATCTCCAGAACGTACGGCTAGTAATAGTAATTTATCTGCGTGACGGCAGAGCATTTCATGAGCTTGACTATGTTGTCCTTTATTTTGCAACATGGTTGCCTCCTCAATCGTTTCAGCTGTTTTTAACAATTCCAAATGTTTCTCTACGTGAAAGCAGCAGCTTTCACTCAGAACCTGAGTATGATGGGTGTATTCTAGCTCAAGAACCTTTACTGGAAGTTCTTGAACACGCTCTACGGTTGGCTTTTTATATTTCCACTGTAAGGAAAGAGCTTCATATCTACCTGCAATAGTAGTAGAGATATTGAATTCCAAAGCAATAAACTTTCGTTGCCCCGTTTTTATTTTGCCAAGCTTAAGAAGTAGCGATCTGCCTTCACCGACTTCAAACTCACACCCATACGAGCGCTTAAAAGTTACATGGGGTTCAAGCCAAACCCGCAGCTCAATTTCACGGGCAACCACTTTATAACTGCTGGGTCGGCTATGCTCTGCAGGTATATTCCCTTTCCATTCAACAAGCAAAATAACATTACGATTGCCGCCTGCAAAAATACGATTTTGACTCCATGTGAATACGGGATGAATACTTTCTATCATTATTTCCACCTCTTTCTTTTTTTGGGTCTTCTATTAATGTACCAATAATGGCGGACAACTCCATGTCATGGAATGTATGTTCGGTTCTATATTATCGACAAAAAAAGAGTCATTCTACATGCTTAGTAGACTGACTCTTGTAAAAACAACCCCTTTTGTCTTTTTATGACGAAAATTTTATGTTTTTTTCTCATCGACTCCCTAATTTAGTCTGCACTCGCTCTCGTTTGAAAAATAGTCCCAGTGCCCATTTAGCACACAACAGAGAAAATATAAAAAACAGTGTGGCCCAAAATATTGCGGGTATGGGAGTCATTCTTGCCAGATTACTGGCATCTCCTGCACGGGACGGTGATACAGCAGCCGCGTATACCAGAAATAAACTTCCCATTACAGACTCCTCCAAGGTTAAAAAGGCCAATAACAAATAATAATATTTGCTGGCCTTCTTCCAAACCACCAGCATTAGAATATTTAGCGTAATAAATCCGCCCAACCACATCATGCCAAAGCTTCCTCGTACGTATAGCAGGAGCATAATCAACGCCACACCCGTAGCTAAGATAAGGCCCCAATCATGGCGTCCCTTACTATATAAATAGAAGAGCAGAAGTGCAAATAAGGAGGCTAGCAAATAACCCGAGAGGGAAACTAATATTGCCTTGCCCCCTTCTTGAATCGCTGAATAGGTTACACCGCTATGATCTGCGTATAATTCAATCCTCAGCACACTGCCCGACAGTAGTAAGGTCATCAAAGCATGATCAAATTCATGAATCATCGTGTCTAAATTCCGAAACAAAGATGAAAATGGGATCAATCTAGTCAAAAAAGCAGATCCGATCAGAAGCAATATTGTTTTAAGCCATTTGTTCAATCGACAGCAGCCCCTTTCGTCCAAAGTATACGATAAATAGTACCTCTTCTCAATCGAGATAATCACGGACTGATCGTGTTTAATAATGAGTAAACGAAATCCTTAAGGAGGTAAAAATTACTTTCATTATAAGCATTGCCAGTCCCATGGCGTACGCTGTCAGAAGCTGTCAAGCTGTGTTAAAATAAAAGAACTACAAGCCTAAATTGGGTGGTGATTATATAGATGAAGCAACATAAATCCCGAACATATCTACAGCTGTTATATTCGCTCCTGTTCTTGCTGACGCTTACTGTATGCCTGCCAGCTCCTGTAGCAAAGGCTAATATATTCAGTGATATCTATAATGGAGTTAAAAATTTCTCCGAGCTGCCAAACGAAGTGAATGAATTAAAGGAAGGTTTTCAGCAAACTGCTGAAGAGCTTCAGCAGGCAAAGGATAAGCTCGCGAATACCACGCAGGAGATGGAAGCTTACCGGATACAGAACGAAAGCCTACAAGAGCAGAATCGCCAACTGACGCAGATGGTTGATGAATTAAAAAATGACCGGACGGCACGCGAAGAATATTATCACAAAATCAAAGTGACTATTTTTACAGGGATTGGACTAATCCTAGGTTATTTTATACTGATCCGTTTTATTCGTTTCAGCATGCTTTACCGTTCGCGAAAGGGCGACCGTCTGCGTTAGTCTTATGTATTCTTGAAGATCACAGTCACAGCATGAGGGAGATGAACTATGAACATCGATATCCAAGATGAAAGCGACAGTGGAAGCGGACAAGCCGTAGCCTTCTCCCTTGAGGAGAAGGAAGAGGTTCATATACTCCATCCACAACAAATTATCGCTTATCAAGGTCCTTCCTCAGGACGGGCGGACAGATTTATGGATGTAAAGGGCATATACCGCAAGCGAAAGTTGATTCGTTCCGATATGGCAGGTCCTTGCCATTTCGTTGCCGCCCTTCCACCAGGCTATCGCATAAAAATCCTGAAGCTCGATGGTAAAAGCGATTTGCTGTACGACTTTAAGCATCTTTTCTTCTACAGTATTGGTATTTCGCTGGAGACCCGAGTGCTAAGCATGAAGAATGTGCTCGTTACACGGGATATTGTAAAGGTGAAATTTTCGGGCAATGGCATGATTGGCATACTGACAGAAGGTACGGTCTGTGAAGCTGTACTGCATCCGACCAACCCCCTTTATGTGGATGCTGGCAGCATTATTGCCTACCCTGAGAATGCCAAGTTGGAGCTCACCGTTTACGGCAACCATTTGGCTAGCCAGCATATGAGCTATCACTGGAAGATGACAGGTCACGGGCCTGTGCTGTTTCAGGCAGGACGCCAGAATCGCCGATTCGAAAGAGATAATAACGATGATGGAATTGTTAAACGATTTCTACGCGAGGTAGTCCCCTTCGGGGGTGTATTTATTAAATAGTTGTGTTCAGCAGTAAAACAACAAAACAAAGAGCGCCATGCGTATCCTACACGCAGGCGCTCTTTGTGGTTCTATCCTTTATAAGAATGTTGTCTTAGGCGATAAAAGCATTCAACATCCAAGCATGTTTCTCAATGCTGCTTCTAATACCAATCAGCAGATCCGCAGTAGGTTGATCAGCCAGTTCTTCTGCAGTAGCAATCGCAGCTTGCAGTTCTTTAGAAACAGTTGTAAAGTCTCTAACCAGCTCCATTACCATACCCTTGGCATCTTCGCCGCCACGAGCTTCCTGTAAATCGGAAAGCTCCAGATATTGTTTCATAGAGGAGGCAGGTTGTCCACCAATAGCAAGCAGGCGCTCAGCCAAATCATCTGCATAACCAGCAGCTTCATTGTAGAGTTCTTCAAACTTCTCATGCAGCGTGAAGAATTGGGAGCCGCTAACATACCAGTGATAATGATGAAGCTTTACCCCAAGCAGGAACCAGTTCGCGGTCTGGCGGTTCAAAGCAGCGTGCAGTTCAGTTTGGCTCTTTAGTTGTGTACTCATTAATAAAACCTCCTATGGTTAATTTATTATATTGTATTTAGACTCGTTCTAAATCTATATACAATTTAACACATCCTTTTGCTTTTTGCAACCACTCTGAAGATTTACATGTTGCCGATTCTAGCATAACTTTTGTTATAACGCCTATTATCTCTGTCACACTCTGGATAACGGTCTCTTTCTAGACTTAAATCAAAGATATATTTTCCTCCGCCGTCTTCCCTTTCTGACTCCGGAAAAAAGCCCTCATCTCATCGCGTTTGCTCTTTGGACTTAAGACATATACAGTATCCCCTGGCTCAATGACCGTACTGCCATGGGGGGTGACAATGCTTTTATTCCGGATAATAGCAGTAAATAAGATATCATCTGGCAGTCCGATATCGGAGATTTTCTGCCCGGCAATGGGCATGTAAGGTTCAATTCCTATGTGGTTAAACTCGGAATCCGTCTTGCCAAGGGCGACCAGCTCCATCAGTGATGGCTGTGCTGAATCCTCTTGCCCCACCAGCTTCAACCGGGAAGCCAGCGGTGAAATGCTTGTTCCTTGAATCACTGCTGAGGTCAGCACGACGAAGAATACCACATTGAAGAACAGTCGGCCGTGGGGAAGATTAGCTAGCAGCGGATAAGTTGCCAGCACAATTGGAACGGCTCCGCGCAGGCCGGCCCAGGAAATCAGTGTTTTCTCACGAATAGAGAATCTGGAAAAGAGCAAGCTTATAAACACGCCTATTGGCCTTGCCACAACCATCAGAATGACGGACAGCAATATACCTTGCCAAGCCACCTCTGCCAGCTCCTGTGGAAATACCAGTAGACCCAGCAATATAAACATAAATATTTGCATCATCCAAGCAAAGCCATGACTAAAATTCATAATGGTTCGATGATACATCAGCTCGGAATTGCCAAGAGTAAGACCCATTACATAGACAGCCAGCAAGCCGCTGCTATGAACGAGTGCAGATAAGCCGTAGGTTAGGACAGCAAATCCAATTGCCAATACCGGGTAAAGCCCGGTGGAATCCAGGTTTATTCGATTGATAAGATACACTGCGACTTTGCCAAGTACAATCCCTATCACCAAACCAACTGCCATCTCCCATATAAAGGACAACACAAGTCCCCATATCGCCATATCCGGATGCTGAATCCATTCGATCAGCGATACTGTCAAAAACACCGCCATGGGATCGTTGCTGCCTGATTCCGCTTCGAGTGTCGAGGTCAGTCGTTTGTCAATATTCTTACCGCCTAATACCGAAAAAACCGCAGCCGCATCAGTCGAACCCACAATAGCTCCGAACAAAAAGCTTTCCGCCCATGACACCTCAAGAATCAGCTTAGCGAACACCCCAACGATAGCTGTCGTTAACAATACGCCTACCGTGGATAAGGATAATGCCGGCCGAATAATAGGCTTGATATCCTTAATACTGGTCTGCATCCCACCTTCGAACAGGATAACAACCAGCGCAAAAATCCCAGCCATTTGTGTTAAGGAAGCATTGTTAAAAAAGATAAATTGACTCAGTACCATCCCCGCAGCAAGGAAAAGCACTAGAGCTGGCATTCCAAATTTAGTGGAGAATTTGGTGGAAAACACACCTACAAGTAAGAGAGCTGCCAGCAATAATATGATATTATCTGCAAGTTGGGTCACCGTTTATTCACTTCCCTTTCGCTTCTAGCTTAAAATATAAGCTTCCTTATTTATGTACGTTATTACCCTTATCCACCTCCTTTTGAGACATTGAATAATATAAGCAGGATTGAAGATTTCATCCGCTGGGGCTTATACTTAAAATAATTCCTTTCTACCCTACTCGTATTTACATATAAGGAGGCTGACTGTATATGCAATTGAGATTAATTAAACCTGCGGAGCTGGAGCAAGCTGCTCTTCTAGCCCATTCCATCTTTCGCCAAGCCGGCGACACTTCTATGAAAGAGCTGTTTCCGCTGATTTTCAGCCCTGGTTACACTCACTCTTATGCAGCCGTTGCCGAGGACGGTAACATCGCTGCTTTTATGGGATTAGTGCCCTCCACGATCCGCACTGGAGAAGCTCTCCTGAACGTGTTCTCCATCGGCGCGGTTTGCACAGATCCTGCTTATCGCGGCCAGGGACTAGCCGGTCAGCTTCTACAGCTATGCCAGACCCATGCTGCGAATGCCGGCGCATCGCTTATCTTTGTCTCGGGTGACCGCTCGCTGTATACCCGAGCGGGCTGCGTACCGTTCGGCGGTACGCAATTTGCCGAGCTGAACGCAAGCTCGGCTCACGCACTTGCTGCCGCAGCAGGGGAAGAATGGACGCTGCGGCCCATGCAGCCGGGCGACTTCTTCGCCGTCAACCGGCTGCTGAATGAACGCGAAGCCGGACAGGTATACAGTCCGGGTGAGCTGGCGCTGCTGCTGGGTGCCGAGGCTTACGCAGGTGTGCTGGGCTTGTCCCAGCGCACACTCGTAGCCGTGCGGGACGGCAGCATCGAGGGGTTCGCCGCGATGGCTGTGCCCGCGGCGGGTGTGCCGGCGGCGAGCCCAGCGACGGCGGTGGAATGGGCCGGCCAGCCGCAAGCGGTAGCGGCGTTGCTGGCCAAGGCGGCTCTGTGCAGCGGCGTTGGCACGCTGCAAGTGCCTGTGCCGTGGCAGGAGCGCAGCCTGCTCGCGCTTCTGCGGGACGCCGGCGCCGCCTTAAGCGCCGGCGCGAACAGCGGGACGGTCTGCATCGCAGACCGGGAAACGCTTTTGCGGCAGACGGAAGTATGCCGCAAGCGCAGCCTCGACTTGTCGTCCGTGGACGACAAGGAGCTGATCTCGCTGCTGTTTGATCCAGCGAGCCCGCTTCGCACCTCTGATTCCTTGGAGGAATCAGAGGTAATTCCTTTACCTTATATGTCAGGCCTCCATTTTATTTAAAGCACAAAAATAACCTCAGCGGGAGAATGATCCCGCTGAGGTTATTTAGTATGCTCTATTAACAGTTATATAAATTCAAATAATTGCTTATTCTCTGGAGTACACCTGTAGCTCTTGAATAGACCAATAATTCCCGCCGGCTCCGTTCTGTACAATTTTGACATACCTCGTCTTCACTTTAGAAAAGGATATCTTAGTAAGCTCTTTCGTACCTTTACCAGACGTGAGTTTTTTCCAGTTTTGAGCATCGTCAGAAATATAAACTACATAGTCTCTTGGATAATCAAACGGTGATAACGTGCTATCCAAATCTATTCTTTCAATTTCATGTGCTTCACCCAGATCAATCTGAAAATACTCTCCGGAAACCTGATGTTTCCCCGTATCCCAGCGCGTGCGCCGATCCCCATCGATAGCCAGACTAGGAGCTGATGCTGCCGTATTCACATTTGAGGATACCTTCCATTTAGTACGATCCAGGGGAACCAGTCCGGTGGCTGTAATCTGAACTTTATCGGACAGTAAATTAGAGCCGGATACCCATACCGCGTAGGTATATAACGTCCCTTCACGTAAATTATGGTCCGTATATTCTGTAAGCTTCACATCGGTGGCCACCACCTTCATTTCCCCCCCGCTACCTTCAGCACGAAGAAGCTCATAGCTTGCTCCCGGTGCCTCCAACCAATTTAATTTTACAGCTAAACCTTTTGTTGCTGCGGCTTTGAATCCTTTCGGTGCCGACGGCTTTACTTCAGAGGAAGGCTGCAAAATATACTGCACAGCCTCTCCTGGAGCAAGTGTCTCCGTAAAGGTTAACGTGGGAGTAGCCTTTTTACCTGTTACATAACTTCTTGCTTTTTCATACGTATTCCCGTTTCCAAAACGCTCCCCTTCATACACCCCGTTTTTCGGCATAGTCACATTTACACTCACCGTTTGTGGAGTAGACTCAAAGTTAACGAAATTAACCAACACCTTATTTGAGGTCGCTCCACTTCCCGCAAGAGGCTTCAATGTAGAAGTATCCACGGCCCGAACATATACCAGCTTGTCGGCTAACACATCTTTGTTAGCTATTTGATAAGTTAGCGGAGCTCCATGTGTAGCATAGGCAAGACTAAGCCTTCTCATGATGCTGACACGTGAATCCTCATTTTCTTTTGTATAATAAATCTCTGTGGTCGCCGGATCATGCTCTTCTAAATTAAACCCATATTTGAATAAACTGAAATCCTTAAAAAAAGCAGCATGCTGCACAAACATATCCGCATAACCAATATGTGCACGCATGATCCGGTCAAATACAGCCGCTGTCCGCTCCGTTGCCCCGTATTGATAGGCATCCACATGACTGTCCGAGGTACCAAATTCAGTGGTCAGCATTTTTTTGCCGAGTCCATTATCTGCGCCAGTGAAGGTCTTCAAATTCTCAGTAAAGCTTCCTCCATTACTAAAAATATAAGAGTCGCCGTAGGAATGTCCATTGGTCAAATCCGTAACCTTCTCCAGCTCCATACGTTGCTCTGGATCACGTTCCCAGCCATCCGGATCTCCACATTCCTTCCCAGTTCCCTTCTGATTACCGCAGGAATCCTCACTGTAGCTCGGCCAATACGCCCAACCCGGAGCAACAGTTTGTAAATGGGGCGCAATTTGCTTGCCCTTTTTATTCAGCCAGTCCGCAATTGCCAGGTTCACTGCCTTAGATCGATTGAATAATCCTGGCTCATTATCTACCTCATAATATTGAAAATAGGGGCTATATTGCTCAAAATAATCCGTCAGCTTTTTCTCTGCATCAGCGGGCAACGATCCATCAGCCTTAAGCTTAATATCACCAGTATGCAAATACAAAGCTACCGCCTGCATGTTGTAATCCTGCAATACCTTGTAATATTCCATCATATCCGAGCAGGATCTCCCGACATCACTGGCACAGCTAGTACGCATCACATTGCCGCTATAAGCCATACCTAGCCATTTGATAACATAAGGCAAGTGCGTAACTGCACCTTCATCGAAATAAAATTGCTTATTATTCACTACTGTTCCGGTCAATGTGTAGCTGCCATGGATAGGCTCAGAAATTGGAGCGTTAAGAGACTCTAAACGGAGATTATCCCAAGTCCACCAGGAATATTCGTCTTCTTTGTCACTGCAATATAAACAGCGAACCGTTTGCAGCTTCAATTCGTTCGTTCCTATCTTCAATTGCTCCTTGGGAATATATAATTCATAGGTCTTTTGAAAGCTATATTCACTTTCTGTGCCAGCAACCCCCGCAATTTGAATGATCCCCGACAATTGATGATTGGAGAACACACTCATTTGCGGCACGGATTTATAAGCATCCAGAATACCTACGCTAAATAAGACCCCATTCTCCGGGATCTTATTTAGCTGATATGTGATCGTTAATTCCGGCTGGGTCTTTCCATTCAAGCCTGCAGGCAAGCTCTGCAGAGCCGATGATTTGAGCACCGAAGAAGGAACATTAAATTCCTTCTTGCTGCCGGAAGTGCCACTCGCAGCGAATTCAGCTGCTGAGCCATCATGTTGTCCCAGATTCCAGATCACAGTACCATCCGGTATTTCTGCTGCAGCATCAGTTCCTGCAGATAGTCTCGGTATATTGGCACCTACCTTATAATCGTTTGTCCTATTCGTTCCGAAGACAGAGACAGACAACAGAAACAAGACGGTTAATGCGGCGAATTTTAGTAATAACAGTAATGGTTTGTTTGCAGATATCTTATTTTTTCTATTAGATATTCTCCTCGTTATTCCCATCCATAGGTCCTCTCTTTCTTCCGGAATGTCTTATCCTATCATTTCATTAGATTAAGGAAGAAACAATGCCCCTTGTGGTATTACCTGCTGCTTCTGGCTGGAACTCTCCCATAGCAAACGAAGATTGGCATCTCCTTCATTCTCATAATATTCAATTTGGATATCATAAAGCGTTCCAGCTGTGAGCGGGATACTGCCTTTATGAAGGGTTGCACTTTGATTTTTCCAATTGTCGATGATTAGCTTTCCGTCAATCCAGACACGGACTCCATCATCAGAGGATGCCGAAATCGTATATTTTCCACTGAATTTGGGTTTGAGTTTCCCTTTCCAGCGTACAGAAAAGTGATCTTCATTTATCTCTGAGGCAGGGGACCCACCATGCCAGTTAAAATCAATCTTACGGTCATTACGGATAAGTACCGCTTCTCCCTCTAAATCAGTATTGTTATAGTATTCTCCAGTTAAACCCGTTAGGGTTACCGGAGTTACGGGTGCTATCGAAGGACCTCCTGTTGTGAGAACATAGTCCTCTCTCGATACTATAAACGAGTCTTTCATAAAGCTTTTAATTGACTGTAGCGTATTATTTTCTGTCAGTAATTTTCCCCAGGTCATCATATAGACCCATTTATTTTGTTTCTCAGTTAATACATCCGGGTTCGGCAGTTGCCCACTCTCCCCGATTCCGATAGGTTTACCCTCGGCCAATGCGAGCAGATCCTCATAGTAGGACTGTTTATAATCGTTATTGTAGATATCCGCAGCCAGAACATCGAGTTTATCCCCACCGGGATAATATGCAGCATATGGATCTGCCCATTCATTCGGCGCATTCGGATTCCACACCCACAGTAGATTATTTAGCTTGTGTGTGTTTACAAAACGATCATAGACAATACTCCACAGCTCTGAAAAATTGTCCTTTTTCCCCCACCAAAACCAACCGCCATTCATTTCATGGTAAGGTCGCCATAAGACCGGAACTCCGGCATCACGCAACTGACCCAAATACCCCGCAACCTCGTCTAGATCTGAGATTAGCCTCTTATACTGAGCCGTCCCAGGTGTAACATAAGCATTAAATTTCTCTTGACTGAGACTTCTATTTACATTGGACCATTCTGGAGAGGTTCCAGGTAAACTCTGATGGAATGTCATGGCTACAATGCCACCCTCTTGATGCCATTCAATTGCACTGTCTATAACAGCTTGCCGCTGTTCTGCGATTGTCCCTGCGGATTGATTATTAATCGCCCCTAATTCATAACCATGTAGAACAGCATTTTGTCCCGAAGTATTCTTCAGCTTATGAACCAGTTCATCTGGACTTTCTAGATAATCATGTTGGCCGGACAAGATCCCTTTGCCACGTAGATTCACCAAATTACTCAGCAGTTGCTTGGCTTCTTCAGAAGCCGAAGGATTACTTGGTATAGCCGGAGGTAGGGAGGAAGAAACACTCATAGCCTTCGGAAGACTTTTAACCTCTCCCCAAGGCAGCAAGGAAAAAATAATAAACACCGGTAACATAGTAAACAACAATCTGTTTTTCTTATAATATTTAAGCAAATAAATCCTCCTTTCGGTAGCTGTACTGCCTCCACAGGTGTTAAAAACATACCTGTTATCGGACAATCGTCTTCTGACCTAATGAGGACTATAGCTTAGTAGCTCTGCAATAACGCAGAGCCACTAAGGATCGACCTTTAATTTTCATCAATCAGGAGACATCCGGAAGAAAAAGTGCACTTGCTGGTACTGTCTCTTTAGCTTGACTAGCACTTTCCCACATCAAGCGGACTCTCGCATCGCCTTCATTCTCGTAATACTCCACCTTGATATCATATAGCTGGCCAGCCTTCAGCGTTATAGTGCCCTTACGCTCAGTACCACTTTGCTTAGTCCAACTATCAATAAGGGATTCCCCATTCACCCAGACACGGATGCCATCATCTGAGGTAGTGTAAAATGTATATTGCTCATTATATAATGGCTTAATTTTACCGCTCCAACGTATGGAGAACCGATCAATCCCGAGGGCGGCATCCGGCGAGCCTTGCCGCCAATTGAAATCGATTATTGCATCAGTTCTGTTAAGAGCTGCTGCTCCCGACAATTGCATGTTGTTGTAATACTCTCCTGCAAGCCCCTTCGCGAGAGGAATTGCTGCCTCCCCCTCTTCTTCGGAAGGTGCCGGCGCTGGGGCGGCGCTAGGTGTCGGTGCCAGACCCGTATTTAATTTATCTCTGGTCAGGGTATAGTTGCTATTCATAAATGTTTTGATTGTGTCTGAACTGTTATTCTCGTAAAGCATTTTTCCCCAGCTCATCATGTACGTCCATTTACTTTGCGATTGCTGAAGCTTCTCCAGATTAGGCATTTCACCATTCTCCCCGATCGCAATCGGTTTGCCTGCGGCTAGACTCAATAAGCTGTCATAGTATTTTTGCTGGTAATCATTTTCATATATATCTGCTGCCAGAATATCTACTCTATCAGCACCTGGATAAGTTAGCGCATAAGGATCTGACCAAACATTGGGAGCATTCGGACTCCATACCCATAACAAATTATTTAATTTATGAACGTTAACAAAACGGTCATACATAATATTCCATAGTTTAGAAAAGTTATTTTTCTTCCCCCACCAGAACCAGTTCCCGTTCATTTCATGATAGGGTCTCCAAAGCACCGGAACATTGGCATCGCGCAAGCTTTTTAAAGAGACTGCCACCTTATCAAGCTCAGCGATCAGATTGTTATATTGCTTGGTACCCGGTGTAACGTAACTATCGAACTCACTCTGGCTAAGTGTTTTTTTTACATTATCCCAGTCATAAGAGGTGCCCGGCAGGTTAGCATGAAAAGTCATAGCTACGATCCCGCCCGCTTTATTCCAGTTGATGGCGCTGTTCACCACATTTTGACGTTGCCAAGCCATCGTTGCTTCGGACTGACCACTGATCGCACCCATTTCATAACCGTGAAGAGCCGCATATTGTCCGCTGGTTCCCTTCAGCATATTGTTAATTTCATCTGGACTTTCTAAATAGTCATGTTGACCGGCAATAATACCTTTTCCTGAGATCGAGTAAAAATAGTTAAGCAGCTTTACGGCTTCAGGTGAGGCACCTGGGGTAACTGGCGTTCCAGAATTTGAAGCAGCTATGACAACAGACGGCGAAATTCCAACAGCAAGCGGAAGTGCAGTCAGAAACAGGACGAGTGACAGAAATGCACCAAACAATCGATACGTACGGTAAGCTTTCAAAATAATCTCCCTTTCGGTAGCCAGGCTGCCACTCTTTCGAAGGCCCTATAGCTTTGCGTCCCTACCTTTCGATAGGTTTGCCTTTTCAATTTAAGAGAAATATTCTCTCTTACCGTAAGTATCGACGACAATTAATGATATATTTAGTGTTTTTATGACTTTTTTTGATAATTGAGTCATTTTACCTGTTTCAAGAAATTTTCAATTGGTTAAATAGATAGGTTAGACCTATGAAATGAATTGTTGTAGTTCTATATCATTCCAGTCTAAAGTAATACGTATGTTATCTTCTTCAACTAATTCAGAACCTGTCTGTACTTCTATAAACTCAACATCCGTCAAAGCAAGGATCGCGTGCTTCGTTCCTTCAGGTATACGTACCACGTCCCCAGCCTTCACATTATGTTTTTTCTCATTCAGCACAATACTTGCTTCGCCGCTAACGATTGTCCAAATTTCACTACGCTTGCGATGTAATTGATAGCTGATATTATTCCCCTCGGATATAAAAATCCGTTTGGTCAGCACTTCATTGCCTTCATCATATTTCACATAATCGATAACTTTGTAATGGCCCCAACGGCGTTCCTCGTACATCGGTCTCTGTTCAAAGGTTTTCAGCACTTCTTTAATCCGTGGGCTCTCAGCTTTATGAGTAACTAGAATCCCATCCGGGCTAGCCGCAATGATCAGATCCTTCGCACCAATTACCGTAATCGGAATATCCAGCTCATTAATCAAGCAAGTCCCCTCAGAATCCGCCGTCACAAAACCTTTTCCTACATGCTTGCTGCTCATTTCCTCTGTCAGCGTATTCCACGTTCCAAGATCCTTCCAGAATCCATCATACGGCTGCACTACAATATGTTCTTCTTTCTCCACCACTTCATAATCAAAGCTGATGGAAGACAATAGCTTATACTGCTTCTGCAATTCTTCATATCCTAAAGGCAACCCTTTACGCTGCAAAATATCTAACAAGTACCCTAAGCGGAAAGCAAACACTCCGCAATTCCACAAGGCATTTTGCTCGATGAGCTGTTCTGCTTGTATGCGGTCTGGTTTCTCTTGAAAGTGACTTACCTTCATAAAACCATTTTCCCCCGCCTCTTCGGTGGTAGGAATAATATATCCGTATTTCTCTGAGGCATGTTCAGGAACAACACCCATTAGTGCCAGATTTGCTCCACTTTCCAGCATGGTCCCCTCAAGCATAGCTATGGTATCGAAAAAGGATGCTTCTACATAAGGGTCAACAGGCAATATTGCTACCGTCTCCGCTGGAGAAACACCTGCCACTGAATAAAGATAGGTAGCTGTTAAGGCGATAGCCGGAAAAGTATCCCGACGCTCCGGTTCGACGATAATCGGCACATGACTTCCCAATTGGCTTTGGATCATTTCTACTTGGCCGCGGCCGGTGGCCAGATAAGATGATTCTGCCATCCCTGCTTCCTCCAGCTGTCTCCAGACACGTTGTACCATAGATTCCGGTTCACCTTGAGGGCTTTCAAGTACCTTTAGAAATTGCTTTGAACGTGAGTCGTTGGACAACGGCCATAACCGTTTACCTGAACCGCCTGATAGAAGTACCATTTTCATAGAATGAACCCTCCTTGAATTATGGAAATCGAGCATAATGGAATTGTTATCAAAACGTATAGCTTCCGCTTAGCCTTAGTTCGAGCGGATGCATTTTTTTAAAAATTTATTAGGTATGAACCACTCCAAGGGATTTTGGACTTCCGATCGCTGTTATCCTCAGATTTCCTGATTGGACCGCTTCTCGCGGTAGAAATCCGAGGATAAAGGCGAACACTCCGTTTCTACAGTTCCAAATTCCCTTTCCGTTCTTTACCTAACCAACTTCCTCTAAATGCTTGAACCGTACTGCACCGGGCTGTACCAGCCGGAAGGCAGCACGTTTTTCTAAAGATTTGCTTCTGCTCCTATGGAGGCAGCAGCAACTGCAAGAACAACTGCAACTAAAAGAGCAAGACTAGTTGCCACCACAGAGACAGAGACAATGACAACAATAAGTGCTACTGCTACTGCTGCTGCGATAAACAATCAGAGTACACTAACTATATAAATTGCTTAGAAACTTAAAATAAGGGAACGAAGTGGCGGAGGAGAATTTTGGAACTGGAGGAGCTATAGGTCCACCTTTGTCTGCGGATTTCTACCGCTATCAGCGGTTAAAATCAGGAAATCTGCAGACAACAGCGGCTGGAAGTCCAAACATTCTCTGGAGTCACGGCTCATCCCTAAATAGAAAAATCACAAGTTCAATCCATATAACTTAGATTAAACCGCTCCAGCCACACTAGCAGAATAACCGCTCAATCCACCCATCTGCGGGCGGCCGACAGAATGATAAACGAGGCCGGTACCCTCAATTTGCTCCTTGGAATACACATTGCGTCCATCGATCAGCACCCCATTGCGCATGCTTTTCGCCAGCTGATGCAGATCAATCTCCTTGAGTAGGCTCCAATCGGTCAGCAGGCAGACGGCATCGCTGCCCTCAGCCGCTTCCTCTGGCAGATTGCACCAGCGAAGCTGCGGATGATCATATTGCTGTCTGAAATTTGTAGCTGCGATTGGATCATATAGTTTGACTGTTGCCCCTTCAGCTACCAGTGCCTCAACAATCTCTCTGGCGGGAGCTTCGCGGACATCATCAGTGTTAGGCTTAAAAGCAAGTCCCCATATCCCAATCGTCGAACCGCGCAGGCTGCCAAGTGATTCATGCAGCTTGGAGATGATCATAAACCGTTGTCCCTTGTTCACTTCGACTACAGATTTCAATAATTTGAATTCGTAATCGACGTTGCCCGCAATTTGAATGAGCGCATTAGTGTCTTTCGGGAAACAGGAGCCTCCATAACCGATACCAGCCTGCAGGAAGGATGACCCAATTCTTTGGTCCATACCCATTCCTTGTGCTACCTCGGTTACATCAGCTCCCACTTTTTCACAAATATTGGCGATCTCATTAATAAAGGAAATCTTCGTGGCCAAAAATGCATTCGAAGCATATTTGATCATTTCAGCACTGCGTATATCTGTTACAAATACATTTTCTGTGAAACCCTTATGAAGCTCGCGCATAGTTGGTTCCAGCTCTGGATTATCAAGGCCAATGATAATTCTATCAGGATGGAGGGTATCGCGAATCGCTGACCCTTCACGTAAAAACTCAGGTGCAGACACGATATCAAAAGAATGTTGGGTATACTTAGAGATCATTTGAGAGATTTTTTCATTTGTGCCTACTGGAACTGTAGATTTAGTCATTATAATTTTGTGCCCTTCCATCGCTTTGGCGATTTCAGCGGCTGCACCCTCAATGTAGGTTAGGTCTGCTTCACCGTTAGGCAATGATGGCGTACCTACAGCAAGAATGATAATATCTGAACGGCGCACCGACGCTTGAAGATCTGCAGAAAAAGATAACCGTTCCTCACGAAGATTCAGTTCAATCAGTTCCTCGATTCCCGGCTCGTAGATGGGCGATTCCATCTGTTTCAGCTTCTCAATCTTTTCCTCGTCCTTATCCACACAGATGACATGATGTCCGCTCAATGCAAAGCACACGCCAGATACAAGACCCACATACCCAGTACCGATTACTGTCAGCTTCATATAATCATCCTCCTTTTAGAAAATTGACGTACGCCTGCTCAACATACTGCTTGAACTTAACCATAAACGCCTGCTCATCGAATTTTCGTGCATGCTCCATAATTTGATCGATGTCCCAAGCGTAGGACTCTACCTCATAAATGGCCTTAAGTAGATCCTCCACTTCTTGATGCTGAAAGAACACACCATTTACATAAGGAATAATAGTGTCCAGTGCCCCACCTGCTTGATAAGCAATTACCGGTCTTCCTGCAGCGTTCGCTTCCAGCGGTGTAATTCCAAAGTCCTCTTCTCCTGGAAAAATAAATGCTCTACATTGTGCCATCATTCCAGTCACTTGTTCATCTTCTAGCCGGCCCAGAAACGATACATTATCCTTAGCCATGCCTTCGAGACGCTTGCGATCCGGTCCATCCCCTACGATATAAAGCTTAAGACCGTTACGATTGAAAGCCTCTACGGCCAGATCAATCCGCTTGTAGGAAACAAGCCGGGAGACAATTAGATAATAGTCACCAATGGTAGAAGAGCTTGTAAACCGGGCTGTATTAATCGGTGGAAATATGACATCAGCATCCCGGTGATAATAATTCTGAATCCTCGTCTTCACTACTGAAGAATTGGCTACGAACTGATTCACATTTTTGGAAGTCCGTTGGTCCCACGTTTTGAGCTGCTGCATGTATACCTTAAGCATTTTTTTGAACAGCCCGGAATTCGACTGACGTTCCATGTAGGTGTCATAATCCCATGCGAAGCGCATAGGCGTATGGCAGTAACAAAGATGAAACGTATGTTTAGGAACTTGAATACTTTTCATAAAAGCACTGCTGGAACTCAGGACGATATCGAAACCGCGAAAGTCCAAATCACGGATGGCCATTGGATAAAGTGGCAGCACCCCTTTAAAATTGGTCTTTACCCCCGGAATCTTTTGCAACCAGGAGGCACGGATATCCGCATCTTTGAGATTGTCAGTAAGGCGGCTTCCGTTAAAAACCGTTGTGTAGATTGGAGCCTCGGGATACATGTGATGAAAGACTTCCACCACTCTTTCCGCGCCGCCCATTTGGATTAAGTAATCGTGCGCTATCGCAATTTTCATGTGAATCATCCTCAAAGTTTTATGGAGCATCATCTTCAGAATTACCGCGTCATCTCATCTGTCAGGTGCCCGCCAACAAACCTTTATAGTAGTCAACGATGTCCTTGACCGTATTCTCGATAACAAAATGCTCTTTCACTCGTTTCATCCCATTGTCCGCCATCCGCCGTCTTTCCTCTGGGTGATCCAGCATCCATTTAATGGAGTCTGCCAGTATCGCCGCGTCACCAGGCTCTATCAGTAGCCCGGTCTCACCTTGAACTACAATTTCTACCGGCCCGCCTTCATTGGAGGCGATCACCGGCAATCCCGCTGCCATTCCTTCAACGATAACTTGGCCAAAAGGCTCAGGAGTTACCGAAGTGTGAATCAGTAAATCAGCAGTATTCATAAGGCCTTGAATATCATCCACATGCCCTAGCATGCTTACATTAGTAAGCTCGTCGTTTTTTATCCTTTGCAGCAATTCCTGCTTATAAGCCTCTTCTCCAAACAGAGCGTCTCCGGCCAGCCAGAATTTCACACGAGGTTCGTTCTTAAAGCTTTTTGCGGCTTCCAGCACAATATGCTGACCTTTCCAATGCGCCAATCGACCAACTAGCAGTACGTTAAAATCCTTCTGGTCCCGCATGCCGATCCCATTACCAATCGCTTTAGCAAAAGCGGAGTATACGACCAGCGTTTTTTTCGAACGCGGCAACTCCAAAGCATTCAGCGTAGAATGTGAATTTGCGATGACTCCATTTGGGAGCAGACGCGACAGCAAACGAATGCCTTTGGCAACGATTGGCTTTAAATAAGGAGCTCCAATATGATCCCGGATGTGCCAGATCAATGGAACGCCCGCTATTTTGGCAGCGATGGCTCCGTATAATGCAGATTTCAGGGAATTGGTGTGCACGCAATCTACCTTCTCCGCTTTTAAAAGCGGCGCAAGCTTGCGGCCATAAGCCAACAGCTTGAAGGCTGCAGCAGGTGCTCCCAAGTTGACTGCATTTCTACCACGACTTCTGATGCTCTCATCCAGCGGAATAATACGGACATCCATCCCTTTTTCACGTAGCCGTTCAGCCAGCGCACCATCCTCAGCCAGAATTACCAGTGGATCGATCTGTTCTCCAATATGGGTAAGGATGTTAAACAGGGCAACTTCTCCACCACTCCATTTAGCAGTGTGATCTATATAGGCCACTCTAAGCATTACGTGGTCACCTCCTCTCCTAAAGCTTGCAGGAACACGGATTCTACTTGATCCGTAACATGCTCCCAGGTATATCTCTCCAGTACATGCTCTCTACATTCATCCCGGCTCGGAAGCAGCTTTCGATTGCTGAGCATATGGATCATACCTTCAGCCATGTGGTCGCTACTTGAACTCTTAAATAGCAACTCCGGCCGGAAGCCTTGCAAAATTTCCTTATTGCCGCCAATCGGTGTAGCCATCACTGGCAATCCCGAAGATAAGGCTTCAACGGTAATCAAACCAAAGCCCTCCAATGCCTGTGAGGGAACCACAAACATATCCGCTGCCTGATAATAAGAGGCTAGTTCATGATCAGGAATGTAGCCTAGCAGTCTTACCTTGTTGCTCAAGCCATAGTCGGCGATCTTTTCTTCCAGTTCCCCCCGCAACGGCCCTTTACCACCAATCAGCAGAATTGCATTCGGGAAGCGCTCCGCAACTTGCTTCCAGGCTTCAAGCAGCTGGAGTAGTCCCATCCGATTGACCAACCGCCGGACAGTCAGCACGGTTGTTGCTCCCTCAGGTAAATTCAAGGTTCGGCGAATCGCCAATCGGTTTGTAGCGGGGATAAAACGTTCCACATTAGCTGCGCCTGGAATCACAATAATTTTGTGTAGTGGCACTCCGTGCAGCTTATGGAGAATATCGCGGAACGTCTCACTAAGCACGATGAACTTATCCGCAAGCTTATAAGCTCTATGTTCAATGGATTTGGCGATGGTTGTTTTGACCCGGTGCTTAATGCCTTGGCCTTCGATTTTCATTTCTTCATTCCATGGACCATGAAAAGTCATCACTACAGGAATCCCACGTTTCTTTGCTTCCAAGGCTGGACCAATACCATAAGGAGCAAAGTGAGTGTATAAAATATCTATACGGCCACTGCCCTCTCCCATCAGATCGGCTGCCTTACGCTGGAAAGCATCCTTACGTTTCCAGATCCCATCTTTTGGATCTCCGGCATTGTGAATAATCAATTCCTCAGGGGTAGCAGGCGTCTCTTGACTGCAAATCAGCGCATGCACCCGATTACGTGAGGAGAGTTGCTCGCAAACGGATTTGAAATACGTGTTAAGCCCACCCGGCTGTAGCGACGGCCAGCTAAGGCCTGTCGTCATAATGTTCAATCCGTCACTGTACGGCATAGCTTCTCTCTCCTTTATTCTCCTTCTCGGTCTGACTCGTCTTCGCATTGTGCTGAGTCAGCTTTCCCGATCTAATTAATTCGTAATGCTTGAAGCCGACCATGAATTCATACATGACCCAGAATACGGATACACCGAAACCTGACATTCCCTTCTTGAACAACCCGTGTAAGAAATACTTTTGCAGGAAACGGGCTGGTGGTCTTAACAGCAGATGACTGACCCGAAATCGTTTGCCCTTGGCATACGCACTTTCAGCTTCCAAGTCAGTGTACTTATTGAAACGGGCCACATGATCGTTAATACTGCGGTAACCATAATGCCAGAGGGTTCCTGTCAAACGTATGGTTCGCTCTTCAGAGACCTCAGGCATCTCGTGCACCAAGCTATTTCGAATTCCATACGCTTTGCGGTTGTAAAGGCGCACTAGATATTCGCCACGATCCAGCCATCTACCCATGAAATCACCAATCCGGTAGATAGAATAGGCAACCGATTGATCCATAAGCCCCGGTTTCAGTTCAAGAATACTTGCGGCCAACTCGTCGCTGACCACTTCGTCAGTATCAATAAGGAAGACCCAATCATGAACCGCGCGTTCTACTCCGAACTCTCTCTGTTTCGCATATCCGGGCCAAGGGTTGACGTATACACGACAATTCAAGCTTTCAGAAAGCTGTACTGTCCCGTCTTTGCTGCCTCCGTCAATCACAACCACCTCGTCGGCGAATAACCTGCAGGATTGTATGGCCTTAGATATTCGAACTTCGTCATCCTGAGCGATGATGACAGCCGATATTGGATAATTGCCTTGGCCGCCTACCACGCTTTTTACTGAATCCATGAAGGTTTCCTCCTTTATCTTTCGCATTATCCATTCATATCCATAGGTTTCTTGCGAATGTAAGAATTCATCGTCGTCTTCATCCACTGAATGTCCTCCCGGGTAATGAGCAGCCGCGGAAGTTTAACTTTTAAGGTGTACTTTATATTGAGAACAATGAAGAAAAACCGCAGGATTGCTGATGACAACATCGCTATCCCTGCTCCGAGTAAACCAAATTTAGGGATGAGCAGGAACAACATTGGGATAACCAAAAGTAAGCCGAAACCTTGAAGCATCGAAACCACTTTTGGCTTGCCTAACGCCATAAAGGCCTGCGCCAGAATGATCGTCCCTCCGCTAATGGTCACTTCAAGGAGCAATAAGCGAAACACGGTTAATGCCGCATTGAAGTCTTTGCCGTACATCAACGGAATTACTAAAGGGGCTAAGAGCATCAGGAATACTCCACCAAGCATGGTGAAGGTCGTACTTATTCGGAAGGCTTTGAATGTTAACTCAACTGCCTGTTCTTTGGACAGCTCAGAAGCCTTAGGAAACAACACGATCGTAATCGAGCTTGAGAAAAAATTAACCATTCGTGATAGACTCACAGCCACTACATACAGCCCCAAATCAGCTGGTCTTAACAAACCGGCAATTACGATCTGATCGATATAGGTAGAGAAATTGCCAAGCAAGTCATTGCCGTAGGAACCAAGTCCGTAAGTAAACAATCTTTTTAAATTCTGATAGGCCCCTCTCATCTTCACCTTATAGGTACGAAGCAAGGAAATCGTCATTCCGATAAACAGCGGCGCTCCAGGAAGAAGATAGGCAACTGCAGTTGTAAATGGATTCATCTGATCCAGCGCGATCAATATCCCGATCATCGTCAGTGTAAGCAACGGCACTAGATAGCGAATCCAATTAAACCTCTTGTATTCACCTCTGAATTGAAAAGCTGCATTGTTAATTTGAGAGATCACTATAATCGGACACAGAATCATAGACCACTGAGCAAAGGTCACGACCTCCGGACTGAAGGATTTCAGCCAATAAGGCAAGACTACGATACCTATAATCATCGCTATGACCCCAAAAATGGTACCAAGCAGTAATGCCATACGATAAAGCACTCCGGCATCCTCCGGGTTTTTCTTAGCGTTATAGATGAGAGCTGAAGGAATGCCAAAGCTCATGCTAAACGCCAGAAACTGTGACCAGTTAATCATTGCCGTCTGTTCCCCACGACCTGTCGGTCCAAGATAACGGGCGGTCAGTACACCCGTTAACATGTTAATCAATAGGATCATGACACTGACAAACATAGTTTTTACGGCTGCCGAGCTGTTGTCCTTGCTCTTGGCGAACAATCTAAAAGATGACCAGATTGTTCTAGCGGGGAGAGATTTTGCATTCAACTGCTGCATACGGTGTTCCCTTCCTTCTAATTTGAGTAATCTCCCTTGCGCTGAGGCCAAGACCGATCAGCATCCAGATTAAGTATCCCTTGAGTCCGGGAAACCCATTATCTGAAACTAGACTGACAATCGCACCGGTCCAAGTAGCTAACGCAAGTCGGGCGTAGGGCTGCAATTGGTCCCTGCTGATTACTCTAGCGAATATCTGTTTGACAACTGCGCCTAAAGCTCCGAAGAAGAAAACAGCACCCAGAACACCAAAGGTAAGCAGTAAAGCGATAACTCCGTTATCCATAATTCCGTACTCACCAAGCTCGCCGTCATTACCAAGCTTAGTCCCTTGACCTACACTACCAATTCCCTGACCTACTGGATTGGCGGCGACCATCGGCAGCATGTTTTGCCATAAGCTTAGCCGTTCATTATAAGAGTGATCTTCTTGAACAGAAGAAAGTGTCTCTACCCGAGCAACCAGTCCTTCGGCACCAGGCAATTTCGGCACAACCCAGAACAACGCAGCAGCCACAAAAACTAATTGGATCAAGGTTTTCCACTTTCCCTTAGAAGGAGAGGTTCCAATGTACATAAGCAGCATCACCAGAAGTATCAGCCATGCCGCACGTACTAAAGTAGTCAGCAGGCAGATGACAACTAGCAGAACGCCGATCCAGCGCAATGTTCCCCGCCATTTTTTCTCCAGTATCATCGGAACTAAAGCAAATGCTAAGAAGGTTGCAGCCGGTCCGGGCGAATTCAGTGTAGAGAACACTCGGATTTCCAATGGATATGGATTTCCGATGGACATCATATCCGCATGTTTCATCCAGAACACATCCCAAGGTGGCACCGTCAAATACTGAACAATCCCGTAAATGGCAACTAGGACTGCAATATTGGCAAAAGCGGTAAGCAATCGATCGATATCCTTCGGCTTGAACTTCGTGACGGCAAAGTACGGCAATAACAGCAGTGGCACAATATAATTCGCTAAGTCATAAACTGAGCCCATGCCATTCTTAGCCAAACCGATTAAAGCACCATAACCCAGCGCAACTGCGAACATTAACATGATCCGCGTGGAGGCTTTTTGAATATTATGAATCTCCTTCAGCAGCGGAATGATCAAGGTTACACCGGTTAACAAGGGAGCTAAGCTCAGCAAAGATACAGAGTGATACACTCCTTCTGACCAGTCAGCAATGCGGCGCAGCTCTGGAGCTACGGCCCAGATTAGCAAGGTATAAGCAACCAGCATTTTCGGTCTAAGTACGGCTAACAAGAAAGCTGGGAATAGGATGGCTGAGAGAATGGCTCCCTGCAGACTGTTCGATGAACTCAGCATCGCACTGGAGAAGCCGATGATCAGCGGAAGAGAGACACCTATAGCAGCAGTCCCCCCTATTAATCCAACTGTCTTGATGAACCTAAGTGATGGGGGCGTAAATACACTCATTCCAAGCCTCCTTCCTTCACCTTATCCCGCTTACGCAGTTCCTTAAGTAATAAAAGTAGAAATTGTGCATCATCCACAAGATATCTTTTCCAGAGCCGACCCGGCTCCTGGCTAAGCCGCCAGAACCATTCGAACCCTGTTTTTTGCATAAAGCTAGGTGCTCGTTTCACTGAGCCTGACAGAAAATCAAAGGTCGCTCCCACTCCGATCGATATCGGAGCTTGATAAGAGGTATAGTGGCGATAAATCCACTTTTCCTGCTTAGGCGCTCCTACACCAACAAACACGATATCTGGCTGGCACTCTGTCAGCATTTCTATAATGCGTTCATTCTCCTCCTCATTGTGCTCGAATCCATAGGATGGAGAATAACAGCCAACCACATTTATTCCGGGATGCGCTGTTTTCAAATTCATCGCTGCCCGTTCCGCCACGCCTTCAGCTGAGCCTAAGAAGAACAGCCGGTACTTCCTTTGCTCAAAGGCGTTGCCCAATCGATTAAATAGATCCGCGCCGGATACCTTCTGCTTAAGCGGTTTGCCTAGCATTTTGGATGCCCAGATCAGTGGCATTCCGTCAGCAACAACTGCACCTGCCTTCGAATATACCGTTTGAAATTCTTTATCCTTTCGAAGCTTGATCACATGATCTACATTGCAAGTGAGGATATAAGACTGATTCCTCTCCTGAATGGTTTTATCAATGTAATCAAGCAAATCCATGAAATCATAGTTATCAAAATTGACATCGAACATATTCACTTGACTCATCGTATCACTTCTTTTTGTGGGGAATCGGTTGGCTGTGAAGATCGATACAGGCAGTTCAGGTACCAACAGAACGGAATAATAAATTGGACCGTCGACAGCGTGTTATCGGAGAATGAGTAGATTAAAAACGCTGCAATAAATAACAGATAATAAGGTTTGATCGGCGGAGCCAATGCTCTGTACACCAGAATAAATACAGCCAATAAAGAGAACATCAACAGAATAGCGCCAATATATCCCCCATCGAAGTAAAAGCGGATATACTCGTTGTGTGGAACTACAAAACCCTTATACAATGTTCCATCATTTGCTACCGTCACTGCTCCAAGCCCTCTACCAGACCAAGGAGAGTCCGCAGCCTTATTTAAAAAATACTCCCATGCCTCTGACCTTCCTGATAAATCAACAGCCGTGTCTGTCTGTCTCTCAAAGGAACGTTTCTCAAAATTATCGAGCTGCCAGAAGACGGCGACCATAATCAGGAAAAATGCACCCATTAACGGAATTAGCAGATAGGTTCTGCCCTTCAAATATTGGCGAAGAATATCATAGAAGTAATAGAGAACGGTAAGTCCAAGTGCCAATATAGGCCCTCTTGTTCCTGTTCCAATCAAGATAAAGAAATTTAGAACTAACATGATATAGAAAAAGCGTGCTTGCTGCGGATTCCGCTTCACCTCTATAAATGGAATCGCTACTCCCATAAAGGCCAGCATCGCTAGATGCGCAGGAATATTAGCCCCCTGAATCCGTACAGCGCCTGTATACTCGATGTTGAGAAAATTATGAACATGCGCAAGCTGCAGCAACAAACCAACCACTACACTAACAAGGGGAAGCATACAGATAATTTTGATTTGCAGCTCGGCTACATTCTTTTTCCAGTTGATTAATAAAAATACGAATGGAATGGATAGACCGATAAAAGCTTTAACTGCAATGGATGAGGTCATTTCCGGCAGCCAGATCGAAGATCCAAAGGTAATCACCAGCAGGGCTACCATTGCCCACAAGGGGTGACTCAGACGAAACCGCAAGCCATTGACCAGAATACAAGGAACAAGCAGCATCACGATAACCAATTTATAAAGGGACAGTATCTCCATTCCAAACATGCTGCCATCATATAAAAAGTTAATCGATATTGCTGTCGTGATTAGAACGAAATAACTGATCAGTTCAGGCCGTGAAATCGAGATTCCCAGCAAAATAATCAGAAGCACGGCAGCTATCGCAATCATCGGCTGGTAGATGACCGCCGTTCCAAAGAACAGGGCCGACATGAGATAGAGCATCCCGTATGGCAAAACATTTAATTTGGAGCCCCACTCAAAATTTGTCATGTTAATCCCTCACCCCGCTGCGGAATGCCTCTCCCGATTGAGAATCATATGAAGCGTTCCACGAATACTCTCCAGCCTGCATTTGTTCAAAAGCCTTCTTCCTTTACTTCTTGAGAGGATAGAATCAGCCAGGATATACACGAGCTTAGCGGCTGTCTTTCCCACTAGAAGCAGCTTGCCTTTTAGTCCTTCGCTTTTCATAGCGTTAGAGATACCTTGGCTATAATAGCGCCTCATAATCCAGTCTTCCGTCAAACGGGCCGCCGGAACGAAATGGTCAACCGCCATTTCCGGATGGTAGAGGATGGAATGCCCTTCTTTTTGAATCTGTCCGAATAACCAGGTCTCTTCACCGGAGAGCAGAGAATCACCCTTTCTTCCGAGATCTAGGGGAAAAAGACTGATGTCGAATACGAGCTTCCGCATCGCCATATTGGCCCCACAAGGGTGAAGTTGCTTGGGATATTCCTTAATCCGGCTACCTAAATCAACAATCGTGTACGGAAGCTCAAAGGGTTTAATCAACCAGTCCGGACGTTTACTTTCAAATATCGGAGCAATTTTGCCTCCCATAGCCATGACCTCCGTTTTACTCTCGAAAGTACTGACAATCGTTGTTATCCAACGCTGGCAAGGTATCGCATCATCATCGAGAAAGGCAATCAGCGGCGATTTGGAAGCCAGAATTCCTGTATTTCTAGCCGCTGAAAGCCCCTGCATCGGCTCCATCATGTAGCGGATATCCACATCAGCTCCATGCTTTCCTATAAACTTTTTGACGCAAGCTTCAGTATCATCCTTGGAACAGTTATCCACAACAATGATCTCCGCCTGCTCTAAGTGATCCAGCTTTAAAAGTGACTGAAGCGTCTTGATCAATAAAGGTGCTCTGTTGTAGGTACAGATGATAATGGAAAGCTTAGGAACGTCTCCGTATTCACGCATCGGCATTCACCTAATTTCCACATTATTAATAAGCATCTTTTGAACCGAGTAACATCAGTCCGGTTTTAGCAATGATTTTTAGATCCAGCATGGTGCTCCGAATATGGATGTAGGTTAAGTCCAGCTGTACCATTTCGTCGAAGCCGACACTGTTTCGAGCATTTACTTGCCAATATCCGGTACAGCCTGGTGTAACCGTCAAACGCTGTTTGTCATATTCCGTATACTGAGCTACCTCTTCTGGCAGCGGAGGACGAGGACCGACCAGACTCATTTGACCTATCAGCACATTCCACAGCTGAGGTAGCTCATCGATGCTCGTCTTACGCAGGAATCTCCCTATTTGTGTGATCCGCGGATCGTTCTTAATCTTGAACATGGCACCGCTCACTTCGTTATAGGCCATCAGGTTTTCTTTTAACTCCTCAGCGTTACTGACCATGGATCTGAACTTATACATTGGGAATTGCTTTTCGTTCTTCCCAACCCGGTTTTGCCGAAAGAACACCTTTCCTTTCGGATCCTCCAGCTTGATCAGAATCGCCACGACAACAAATAATGGCATTAACACGAGAAGACCAAGAGCGGAAAAAAAGATATCGATTATCCGTTTCATTATCAAATAGGACTCTGCTTCTTTCCTTCTCTCATCGGTATGCAGCATGTAAAGTTTCGGCAGGACCGCCTCGTAGTCTTCCGGCAGTTTTTGCATGCTCATCCTCCTCATCTAAAATTTTGCGAACTCAACTTAACTACTCAAGCTGGTTTGTCCCATTTTATTCAGCCATTCCGCCATTGCATCCATCACCGGATAGCGCAAATCTTCGCTTTGCAGTGCAAATTCAAGTGTTGTCAAAATATATCCAAGCCGCTCGCCGACATCATATCTTGTTCCGTCAAAATTATAGGCATATACCCGTTCGCTCTGATTCAGCTTCTGAATGGCATCTGTCAACTGGATCTCTCCGCCAGCGCCTTCTTCCATCAAATCGAGATACTTAAAGATCTTCGGAGTAAACACATACCGGCCCATGATCGCAAGATTGGAAGGTGCCGTACCTAGTGGCGGCTTCTCTACAAAATTGTTAACCCGATACAATTTACCGTCCTGCAAATCCGGTTCAATAATACCGTAACGATTCGTGAATTCATCAGGAATCTCTTGAACTCCGATAACCGAGTTTTGTGTTTCTTCATATTGATCAATCAGCTGCTTAAGGCAAGGTACGGCTCCTGTGACGATATCATCACCTAACATGACACCGAATGGCTCATCTCCGATAAACCGTCTTGCACACCAAACGGCATGCCCCAGACCCTTCGGTTCTTTCTGGCGGATATAGTGAATTTCAACCTTGGCTGAACGCTGAACCTCTTTAAGCAGATCCAGCTTTCCATCTTCCAGAAGCCTAGACTCCAGCTCAAACGCATTGTCAAAATGATCCTCAATGGCTCTTTTACCTTTACCAGTAACAATGATGATATCTTCAATACCGGAAGCAATAGCTTCCTCAACAATGTATTGAATGGTTGGTTTATTGATAATCGGAAGCATTTCTTTAGGCATGGCTTTCGTTGCGGGAAGAAAGCGCGTACCTAGTCCTGCCGCGGGTATGATTACTTTTTTTACCTTTTTCATCGCACTTTACCTCCTAAAAGTTTTGTGAGCATTAGCTTCAATGATTTGACTTCGTACAAAACTCACTTCGAAAGCATAAACTTAAGTTTTGTGAGCATTAGCTTCAATAATTTGACTTCAAGCAAAACTTACTTCGAAAGCATAAACAATTACTTCGCCTGGTTCATGGCAATTCCGATTAGATTAGAGCCGGTCTGTTCAAGCAGCGTCTTCGCTTTGCGAATCGATTCCCGTTTGGACTTTCCGTATCTGGCCACCAGGATCACGCCGTCCGCTTGAGGTGCCAATATACGAGCATCACTGAAATCGACTGCCGAAGGAGAATCCAACAGGATCAGATCGTAGTTTTCTTTTAGTTCCTCAAGCAAAGTGGTCATTTTGGGGTTCCCCAGCAAATCCGGCGGACTAACATGAGTTTTTCCTGCCGGGATGACTGAAAGATTGGCTAAGTTTCCGAGGACAGCGATGTTATCTGCTTCCTCTTGCCCACTTAAATAAGCCGCAAGCCCGTCACTCCCCTCTACTTCAAACACGGTATGAAGACCGGGATGTCTCAGATTGCAGTCAACCACCGCTACCTTCTTGCCATCCTGGACGAAAGAAACCGCGAGATTCGACAAGATTGTCGTCTTGCCTGCTCCAGCTTCTGCTGACGTAAAGAGCAGCACTTTTCCTCCGCCGCCCTCCGCTAGTCCAAGCTGACGTATATATGTGCGCAGTGATCGGAACGATTCGGAGATATGCGAGGACGGATTAACGTCTGTAACCAGACTCTTATTTAGCCGCAACATAAGCACCCTCCTTCACTCTGGTGTCGCCTGCCGCCTTACCCAAGTCACGTTTGCGAATAGTTGCGATCGAAGCAATTACCGGTAGACCAAGGTCATATTCCGCTTCCTTTTCAGACCTTAATGTGCCGTTAAGTGTTTCCATCAGCAAGATAATTCCTAGGGCAGCCATAAGTGATACAACAAAGCTGATGATGAGATTCATCGCAAACCCGCCGTTCGAGGGCCCTGGAACATCAGTCGGATCGGCCGGTGTCAGCAAGGTAACATTGTCTACCCTCATCAGCGATGGCAATTCACGAATGAATGTCTGCGATACCGCATTTACGATCCCGGCAGCTTTGGTGTAGCTTTCATCCTGAACATTGAGGTTGATCACCTGACTTTTCTCTGAAGTTTTAATCTCAAGCTTCTGACTTAGTTCATCGGCCGTGAGACCAAACTCCGGGTGATTTTCTATTACGCTTTTCATGATGGTTGGTGATTTCATAATTTCCTTGTAACTCTCAATTAAATTCAGGCTAAAGCTCAAATCGTTAAGATTGTTGCTCTCGGGAGCTTTGGCAATGTTGTTGACAAGCAGCTGTCCGGAAGCGGAATAGACGGGTTCAACGAAGTTTTTGCTAACATAGTAAGTCGTAGCACAGGAGATCAAAACGAACACCATGATGAGCCAAAACCTTTTTTTAATCAGGTTAATGTAATCCAGAATCGTCTTTTCCACAGTAACCCTCCTTCCGCTAAAATTACATTCTGAAAGCATTCATGAAAGTTTCAGTTGTTGCTTTAATTCTATCAATCCACACCATTCGCCACATGGCTCATACCATCACTTTCCTCTTCACTTTGGAGTAAGACGTTATACCTCTTAAGAGGGGGATTAGGTATACTTTAGTGCCATATATAGGGCTGATTTAAGTTTTAACGCACAAAAAAACACGGACAACCTGTCCGTGTTCATGTACAATGCTTACGAATTATTTCAATTTTCACTCGTATGACATTTCATATTTGGTTAATCCGACAGCATTTGCATAAAGCGCTGCCTGTGTACGATCAGCCACCTGTAATTTAGCTAAAATCTGACTGACATGCTTTTTCACCGTAAATTCGCTAATGAAAAGACGTGAAGCAATTTCTCTGTTGCATGCGCCCTGCCCCAGCTCGATCAGGACTTCCTTTTCTTTGGGTGTCAATTCATCCGTTGGGCTGCTTCCACTCATGCGCATTTTATCTTCCATCAGACCAGGATCGTAATACTTTCTTCCCTTATGCACCAATTGGATAGCAAACAGTAACTCTTCAGGCAACGCCTCTTTCAGTACATATCCATCTACTAGTACTTCTTCAGCCTTCAGGAAATCCTCTCTGCTCGCAGATGAGGTCAACAAAATGAACTTACTAACGATACCACGAGCACGTGCTGTCTTAATGACATCCAATCCCGATTCATCTGCTAGCTTTAGATCAATCAATACGAGATCAGGCTGCGTCTCCTCAATCACAAGAAGCGCTTCTTGGCCATTCGTTGCCTCACCTGCAAACTGCACATTCGGCTGCATTGAAATGACAGATGCCAGTCCTCTTCTAACTAAAGGATGATCATCTACAATGACGATTTTCACAGAAACGACCTCCCGCCTAAAGTTTATGCATTCTTTAATTCAGCTACACCGACAGGAATCGAAATCATAATTCTTGTTCCTGTGCTCTCATTACTGGACAACTGAAAGTCGCCGCCGAGCGACTGGGTCAAATATTGCATATTCTTCATGCCAAGTCCGCTTACACTATCTTCAGATTCAATCCATAACAAATCAGTATCAAAACCAACACCATTATCACAAATCAATAATCGAATCCAAGTCGGCTTCAGAGACAATTCTACATCCACTCGACTGGCAGCACCATGTCTGATGGCATTACCAGTGGCTTCGGAGATAATCCGAAAAAGCGCTTTGTGATAAGGATAAGGGAGACTGAAATCATCGCCCGTTATTTTTAAATCAATATCAACATCATTTAACCTGGATAAGCTCTTCAAATGTGATCTTACCATGCCCAACCAAGTAGGCCCGCCACTCTTCTTGGAGCTAAGACTGTAGATCGTGATCCGCAGTTCTTTAGCAACCTTTGTAGCAGAATCATGAATTAGCTCAATTTGTTCTTCTAGCTCATGATCTGACATTCTCTTCCACGATTCCTTCAGCGAATGCGTCGCATACACAATACCAAAAAGGCTCTGCGATACACTGTCGTGCATTTCATCCGCAATCCGGTTCTGTTCGTTCGTGATGATCAACCGGTTCTCGATCACACCAAGCTCATGTCTTTCAAGAATATTCGCACTTAGCTCAGATAAGAATATCAATTGTTGAATATACCATCTGCGGCCTTCCAGCCCCTCTGTAGACTCCAGCTTGAGTCCAATCATCCCTACAAAACGGGTGCTCATCCGTACAGGCATCAGCAGGAAATCTCCTAATCCCGGCAGATTTCTAAAAATAGGCTCTCGCTGCAATCTCCATTCATGCTCATGTTTTCCCAGTTCTGAGAATAGGAACTGTTCCTCTTCCTGCTGCCAGCCGGTCTGCCTGCTCTGCGGAGCTGGTTCTCCGCTTTTCTTGGCGAACCAAAACAAAGCCTTATCCAGCTTCGTTAGCTTAACAACATAATCGGTGATCACTTGACCGATATTCATGAAATCATGTTGGCTTGAGGTTTCCACGATATGGTACAGGGATTTGATATGCTCCATCGTCTCTTTCGTGCGGGCATTCGATTCTTCACGTTGCCGCTTCATCCGATTAACGATCTGCATTATTATAACCGTAAGTACCAGTGTTAGAAACAGATTCCCATTTATAAATACAATTTCTAGAAAATTTCTGTTCGCAGAATTGATAAAAAAATAACAGAGCACCGCAAAAATACTGATATAGCTTAAGAGCAACGACCATCCAAAATAAATGGACAACGAGCCTGCAGCAATCAATACAGGATTTAGCACATAAAGCCTAAAAGAGCTTTCGTACCCACCCGTAAACAAGGTTAATGCGATAATTCCCACCATCTCTATACTAACAGCCAGGACGAGAGTCTTCGGCCTGCTGCGTAGCCTTCGATAACAAAATGAGAACGTTTGTGCAAACATAACAAGTATAGCAATAATAAGTGATTTATAAATTATGGAAGGTCCCGTCTGATCTAGAAGATACATGAGTGATGTGAGGGACAATGAAAAATACCTGTAATACGCAATCAGTTTGTCTTCTGCAGTTGGTTTGATTTTCATCCCACCACCCTATTCTCCAGTTTTTTGGAAAATGCGAGATTGTACTGTGCTCGATAAAAGCATCATACATGAGAAAAATCACAATAACAAGTTGACATTTCCCATGTTTGCGCTTCCATTTGAAAAATAGTTACAAAAAATTTATTATTTTTTCAGTAGGTTTTATCACTAAAATTTGGAATTTTATCCACTATAGTTAATAAGAACTAACGTATTTATGTAATATTAATCCATAATTTTCAACATATCTTATAAAACGACAACAATTATACAAATTATAACAATTGCCGTTGGGACTCTAGTAGGATGATGTCGATTTAAATGTTATTCCGGCAAAGCTGGGGTGCGATCCCCATATATTTTTTAAATAAACGAGAAAAATAGAACGGATCATTATAATGAAGCATACTAGAAATTTCCTTGATTTGTAATGACGTGTTGAAAAGCAACTTTTTGGCTTCCGCCATTTTTAGACGGTGAATATATTCATGAAGCGGGTATCCACTGCTGCGCCGAACAAGACGACGAAGTGTAGACATCGAAACATGATGTTTTGCCGCTATTTGTTCTAGGTCCATTTCACCATAAATGCATAAGTTCAGGTCTTCCCGAATCTGGCGCATATAATCAGCCTGAGAATTCCAACTTTTTTCTTCTATTATAAAAGAACACTCCAGCAGCATTCTTTCGAGCAATAATGCTGCCCGATCCGCATCTACAGGTTCTCCGCTCTCCATCCGTTCCAGCACTTCTTCAAATAAGGTAGTAAGACCTACTATAGATTGGGCTTGAAAAACATTTCCCCCGGCTATGAGGCCCGATTCCAGCCATTCGGATACACGCGTGCCATTAAAGTTAATATAATACTCATCCCAGCTGCCTCCCGGTGGTGGACCAAAGTTATAACTGTAACCTGGGCGAAAAAAGTATAAGCTGCCTTCACGCACCTGCTGCTCTTTTCCCCCAATCTCCATGTAGGAGCCACTACCTGACACTATGTAAACAATGGCCCAGTGCTCAAAAACTACACCTGAACGGAATAACGTTCTTCCTGGCAGATGACCTGCCTGTCCCACCCTTATATTCTTGAGCTTCAGCTTGGAGGATTCAACCTTCGGATCAATAATTCTTATTGGATATGGACTGATCATATAATCCATGTGCTTGGACATTATAGGCATTCCTCCCCTTGTTTAGTAGTGATAAGGTTATTGTGAAGATGATCATATTCTACATGAATAAGAGGTGTCCACGCTATGCTTAATCATTCTGCACTACTGCTTTTCCCTAATCCGCGTGAAATCACATTGTCACAAGACTCCTTCCATTTCCCAACAAGCGGAAGCATCGTGCTTCCTAATATGGAAGAACAATCTGCCATGCCAGCTGCACGAAAACTACAGGAAGTGATTGCACAAGCATTGAATCTGCAGCTGACTTTATCCATTGGCTTACGTCCAACCGTTGTATCTGTCTGTAACTTTAACTATGTGCCATTATTGTCTGCACAGGCATATGAGATTGTTGTCGATCAGAAGGGTATCGTTGTCTCCTATAGCTCTCCTGTAGGTGCCTTCTACGCAGCAGCAACCCTGAAACAAATCATAGAACAAAGTGGCAAATCTATACCTCAGCTGCATATTCGCGATGAACCAGATTTTGGAGCCAGAGGCCTGCTCATAGATATCAGCCGCAATAAAATTCCGAAGCAAGAAACCTTGTACCGGATCATTGACCTTATGGCTGATTTGAAGATGAATGAACTTCAGCTATATATAGAAGGTGCTCCCTTCGCTTATGAATCCTTCCCTCAAGTCTGGGAGCTTGAAACCCCAATTACCGGAGAGGAAATCCTGCTTCTGGATGCCTATTGCAAAGCACGTTATATAGAGCTTGTTCCCAATCAGAACAGCTTTGGGCATATGGAGGGCTGGCTTTCTCGTCCAGAATTCAACGCTTTAGCTGAAATTCCCGAAGGCTTTATGCTTCCGAAGAATTTGTATGCACAGGACGTTTATCCAGAAGGCTTATTTATGCATCCTGGTACTTTTGATACCGAAGATCCTGCTGTACTACCTCTGCTAGACAAAATGTTTGACGATCTGCTGCCCTACTTTAGCTCCAATCAGTTTAATGTAGGCTGCGATGAGACCTATGAACTCGGTCTTGGTAAAAATAAAGCTCTGGCAGAAACTCAAGGCAAAGGTCAACTCTATTTATCATTCCTGCAAAAGATTTATGAGTTGGTTACAAAACGTGGCAAAACGATGCAATTCTGGGGCGATATCATTATCCAGCATCCCGAACTGATTCCTCAGCTTCCTAAGGATATTATTGCTATGGAATGGGGTTATAGCGCGGAGCATCCCTTCGAGTCCGATACGCTCAAATTCCGTGAAGCTGGTATTCCTTTTTATGTCTGCCCAGGCACCAGCTCATGGAACTCCATTACAGGACGCACGGACAATATGTTAGCCAATCTGCGCAGTGCAGCTATTCATGGCAAAAACAACGGTGCTATCGGTTATCTCATTACGGATTGGGGAGATTTTGGACACTGGCAGCATCTGCCGGTCAGCTATGCCGGCTTCGCCTACGGCGCAGCCCTATCCTGGAGTGTAGATCATAATCTGGAAGCAGATACTGCACAGTATTTAAATAGATTTATCTTTGCAGATCGTTCTGAGGGAATTGGCCAGCTGCTCTTGGATCTCGGCAATTACTATCAGCTTGAATCCAGTATCAACCGTTCAAATGATGCAGAAATGTCCCTGCTGCTGCGTACCCATCTGGACAATTTCCTAATCATAGAGAAGCTTACTGAGGAACACTTCAATCATCTCGAAGAATATCTGCTCTCCATTGAGGCGCGGCTATCGGGGCTAGATCTTCAATGCGAGGATGCTGCTCTTGTGCTGAAAGAACTGAGTAATGGCATCCATTTTGTGAAGCATGCTGTGCAGTTGGGCAGAATCAAGCTAAAGTTGACATCAGCACCAGATTCGCTTGATCCTGCGCTGATTACGAAGCAAATCAATGATCTTGATATACTCCTTCACCAATATCGTCTCTTGTGGACGGAACGCAACCGGCTAGGCGGCTTGGAGCAAAGTATCTCGAAACTTCAACGCCTGCGTAGTCAATATGAAGCATTAAAATCAGAGCTCTCCGCATCCGTAAGTTCCTAATCCCTCTTATTAATATTCTCTATATAGCTGCTGTTGGGTAATCGAACGTTGAACTAACGTTTTCGGTTCGCCCAACGCAGCTCTTCATATTGATTCTCAAGCATCTCCCGCTCACGTTGCTCGTGTTGTTCCCTGCCAATTCCCTCCTGCTGGCTTTCCTCATCCTCATAGATTCGCCATAGGTCAGAGAACAGATAGTCTTTGATTTGTACCACTTTTCCCTGCAGGATTCCGTTTATCCAAAAAAGTCCCGTGGAGGTACGCATAACCATGCGGCCATCCGGTGTTTCCGCCTTTTGACCCATTCGAATAGCCATAAGCATTTGGCCGAAAGTATACCATTCCATATTCGCTAATACCTCCTAAATTTTAGTTGTAATGGAATAAAGAGAAAGCTATAATCAGGGCAAAAGAACCATTTTCGTAAAAATTTTATAGGAGGATTGTTATGGATTGGCTAAATGACTACGAAGATGAACTGCGCTTGGTATTCCAAGAAAGCAGACGGATTATTTCCGAATTTCCAGAACCTCTAAATCAACAAGGCATGTCCTATCTTGAGCATTTTAACGTATTTAACGCTGAAAGCCACAAAAACTACATATGTTATCTTTTACCCTTTTGGTTGCAAAAGGGATGCGGAATCTCAGCAGAGGTTACTCGCCAGATGTCGATGGGCAACGTCTTTTTTATGTTGTATTTCTTCATACAAGATGACCTGATGGACAGCCAAGAATGCTCCGCATACGAAAAATTGCCCTTGGCGAATTTGCTTTATGTCGAATTTTTAAATATCTACCGGATACTATTTCCGGAGCCATCCGCTTTCTGGATCTTATTTAATCGTTATATCATGGAGTGGGCAGATAGTGTTAGCAACGAAAAAACCAGTGACTATTTTCTTAATGATCGGGTCAAAATTGCCTATAAAGCCAGTCCCCTCAAGCTATCCAGCACCGCTGCCCTTCTGATGTCTGGAAAGAGTGATTTAGTGCCGCAAGCTGAAGAACTTATCCATTCGGTTTTGCTTACACTGCAAATGCTGGATGACTATGAGGACTGGAAAGAAGATTTATCCGCGGGCAACTATAATTGTCTTCTCTCCCTAACTCGCAAACATCTGCCAAACAACAGTGCAGCTAAACTCACTTCACAAGAGGTCGAATTTTATCTATTCACTGCAAATGGTCTACATACCTATACGGAATTAGCACACGACACACATAACAAAGTTACAGCTTCCGACCTTAATGTCCCTCATCTTATCGCGTTCCATTCCATGCTAGTAAGTAACTTACAGCAGATCTCTGATTCCATCGAAGCGGACAAGCAGCTCTTGCTAAACGGAGGATTATATCATTGGTTGTCAAAAAATGTCCATTAATTCTATTATTTTGTAATAAAAAGAATAGTATTAGTAGTTTTGCTATGTTATATTATTAAAGGTAAATATATACAATTTGGGAAGGGTGATTATTATGTCAGAAGCAATTCTTAGAAATCAAGTCATTCAAAAGGCATGGGAAGATCCAAGTTTCAAGAAAAGACTACTCTCAGACCCAAAAGCGGCACTCCAAGAAGCACTAGGCGTAATCATTCCCGACAGCGTTACCTTGAAAGCCGTTGAAGAAGGTTCAAACGAATTCTATCTTGTAATTCCACCAAGTCCTACATCCGATGTATTGAAGGCAACCGCAGCACCACGCGGTTCGTGGTAAGACAACAAGATTAACCCCCTAAGGAGTGAGAATCATCCGGAGCTTCTGCCAATGGCAGTATGGTGATGGATTCGGTTCCCACTCCTTTTTTGCTTGTGAATTTCACTTTACCTTGCATAGCTTCGATGATGCGGAAAGTGACCATTAATCCAAGACCTGTCCCTTTATTCTTTTTAGTGAAATAAGGCTCTCCCAATCGGTGCAGGACATCCGCGTCCATCCCTTCCCCGTTGTCTTTGATATGAATAATTACGTTCTCCTCCTCCGCATACACCGACATATAGATAAATCCTTCTTCACGGAAAGATTCAATGCTATTTTTGATAATGTTGATGAAGGCTTGCTTAAACTTCGAGGAATTCCCCTTCACCCATAATTCGCCCGATACATCGAGAATCATTTTCCCTCCATTTAAATGACAAAGCGGCTGCATAATACTCTCAATATGCTTAAATTCATTATACAAATTCAGACTGGAAATCGTCTCAAATTCCGGTTTTGCGAAGGTTAAGAAATCCGTAATGATCCCGGAAGCACGATCCAGCTCACTAAGGGCCATCGACATAAATATTTCCTCTTCACCAACGGATTTCTCGCTAAGCAGCTGAAGGAAACCCCGAGTTACCTGGAGTGGATTCCGCACTTCATGAGCAACAGATGCAGCAAGCTCGCTAATAATCTCCATTTTTTCCGAACGCTGCAATTCGTTGTTAAAACGCTCTAATTCTTTAGAATAGTTAACAACCTGTTGATGGCTATAGGCTAGTCTTCGCTCCAGAATTACGATTAAGGAGATTATGAAGGCAACAATGCCCCACTTCCACAAGAATAAATCATAGTTCCCCTTATGAATGTAATACCACAGTAACTCTGACACTACAGTAAATGCAGCCGTTCCAAAGCCAATGGCAAAAATGATAGCGTCCCTATTCCCTTTAAGCGAAAATATAATCACACATACGATCAGCAAGATGAACTGAAGGATAAGAATGAACCCGATAATAGTGGTGGATACAAAATAATAAAACTCAATATAGCTATTATTCGATAGAAAATTGATCAAAAGACATAGCAAACAAAATGAGGAGTAAATGACTTGAAATTGACGAAAACGACGGACGATCGCATATTTTCCACTGCCAAATATTTTTTCAAATAAAAGAGTAAGCGCTGGTAAAAGTGAGAATAAAGCCAAATCAAGAAACACATTACTAATCGCGCCCAAATTGCTGTAAAAGGTATAAATAAAAGGAGAATAGGTTATCGAGAGAATTCCGGTTGAACCTATTACAACGGCTAGTGAAGCCACACTGGAAAAATAGTCCCTATTAATGTAGAGAGAGCTTATAAATAGAACGATAGCCACAAGAAAAAAAGCACAGCCCAAAATCACATCGCTGAGTCCATTTTTAATATAATCATTGATTAACAGGTTGTGTTCACCGATCACTACTTCATTTTTAACTCCGATTCTATCCTGCAGCGTTTCAGTCCAAATGTATAATGTTTTCCCACTATCGCTTTGACTCAAAGGCAACAACAAAGAATAGTTATCCTTAATATAATTACGATCTTCCTCGAAGATCAAACGGTCGTTCACATACACCTTCACATGAAGAGCATATAAAGTATCAATGTAGATTGAAGGGGAGATATAACTAAAGTTAGGTATGGAAATACGAGTCCAAGAAGTGGATACGCCTGATGGCAGATGTGGGATTTCCTTCGTAGCATTCACATTTATCCAATACCGCTGGTCATTATTCTGAGGAACCTCTACGCCGCTGTTTTCGGTTCCATCGCCCCATCTCATCTGCCAACTGGTAATTTCTTGGGATGGGTATGGGGCCGCTGCTGATACAACAATTGAACTATATCCTATCAGAAGGAGAGTAAGGGCTATTGCTATATGTAGGACTTTAATCATCAAGCGCATATATGCACCTCAGAAGTAAGTATCAGAAACAATATTCTGTCTGTACTACTTCGCTCAGCCCCTCACTCTTTCCTTCTAAAAAACGGAATTATCATAAATTACTTCTAAATTCTTCTAAGTTCTGGTATTTTTACTATAATTTCAGTCCCTTCCCCTTTCTCACTGCGAAACTCAGTGCATCCCTCCATCGCCTCAATAATCCGAAAGGTTACCATCAGTCCAAGCCCCGTTCCTTTGGTCTTATTGGAGTAATATGGTTCCCCTAACCGAGCCAGCTCATTCCGGTTCATCCCTTCCCCATTATCATGAACACTGATTATTATATGTTTTCCAGACTTCCAGGCTGTGACTTTAATCAGCCCATTGTCCTTTAAAGCTTCAATACTATTTTTGAGAATGTTGATAAACGCTTGCTTGAACTTGGCAGATGATCCAGTAACGTAAAGACCTGGCTGTAAATTTAGTTCAATGACGCCCCCTTGCAGATTCGCTAACGGAGAAAGAATACCCGTCACATGCCTCAACTCTTCGGACACATCAAGCTGCTCTACGGTTTCAAGTCCTGGTTTAGCGAAGGTTAGGAAGTCTGTAATAATGAGCGTAGCTCGATCCAGTTCTGTCACTGCCATTTGCAGATATTCCCGCTCCTTTTGATCTGAACGCTCCCCAAGAATCTGCAGAAACCCCCGGGTAACCTGCAATGGATTTCGTACTTCATGGGCAACCGAAGCTGCCAGCTCACTAATAATCTCCATCTTCTCCGAGCGCTGCAAATCATTATTGAACTTCTCAAGCTGATGGGAATATTCAATAAGCTGTTCATGGTTTCGAGTAAACCTTCTTCCCAGAATGACGATTAAGGCAATTACGAAAATCACCATTCCCCATTTCCACCAATATAATTGATAGGATTGCCCCGATGCATAGAACATGATCAGTTCACTAAGAGACATGAAAGCAAATATTGAGAACCCTGAAGTAAAAATAACAGCATCTACATTGCCACGGTTCGCGTGTATAAACGCTAAGCTGATCAAAAGTATAATTTGCACAATCATAAGGATACCTAGCACACTCGTAGTCATCAATCTATAAAAGTCATCCACCTGATAGGACAGAAGAATATTAATAGCCATTAGGGAAAAACAAAATACAGAATAGACAATTTGAAACTTACGGAATCGTGTAACGATTCTCTTTTTCCCTGGACCAAATATTTTCTCAAAATAAAATGTAAAGGATGGCAAAAGCGTATATAAAGCTACATCAAAGAAAACAAGTACGATCTCTCCATAATCGCCGAGGATTGTCGGCAGGAACGATGAATACGTTACCACTAAGACGCCAATGGATAAAATAATCAGCACCAATAGAAATCCGCCTGAAAAATAGCCTTTTCTCATGAATAGCGAGCAGATCAGCAGTACAATCGCAATAAAAATAAGCGTCGTTCCAATGATCAAATCCATTAAACCCTGCTTTACATAAACAGATAACAGCTCATCGTATTGGCCTACTCTTATTTCGCCGTGGATCCCTAAGTCTTTGCTGCCACCATGGGTCCATAAATATAGCTGTTGTCCTCCAACACTTTTGGACAGAGGAATGAAAATTTTACTGCCATTGAAATTAAAATCTTTTCCGGAATCATATATTAATTCGTTATTTAAATAAGCCTTAACATTATTTCCATATACTTTATCTATGAATAACGCAGATTTATCACTAATTTGTGGTAAAGTAAACCGCAGCCAGGCTGAGGTTGCCCCACTTGGAGTCTCTGGGCTTTTCCCATGAGGCATAACACGAGTCCATTCTTCATCAAGAGCTGCCACAGCTTCTTCAATATGATCTACTTCTATACGTTCAAATTTAATCTCCCAATTGGGCAGCGTAGAGTCTGATGATTCAGCACTCACTATCGCCGTACCAAAAGGAACCATAGCGGTCAGCAGTAGAATTAATAAAAAAGCAGCCGCTATATTGGGCTTTGGCAACTTCATCGTAGCACCTCAGTAATTCATTAGTTGTTTAAACGTTCATATATGCTTCTTAATTTCGACAAGCTTCGCACTATCCCTGCCTAATCTTGTAAATTTTCTCGAAAAAGAACGTTTTTCATCGACTTTTGCTTTCACCCATTTTTTACTAATCCAATATAGACATACCCATTTATTGGATCAGCGATTCGAACATGGTCAAACGGGTAAAGATAAACATAGGAAGTTCAAATTTTATCATAAAAAAGGAGTGAACGGCTATGGATAGTTCACCAAATAAAACTGAAGCTGACTTTGAATATGAACGTTATATACAAGCTGATATGGATGAAGAGGATATTGTTGATGATGACGCAGATCCTGTCTTGGTTGGCGATAAATACTTGGCAGCAGATATTGGTTTAAACTCACCTAAGGATGTAATCGAAAGAGATGAGTTGGTGGAATCCGATGCATATCTAGCCGCTGAAACCGCAGGATTAACCCTAGATGATACGGATCATACTAAAGATGAGGAATTCTTGGAGATGGAAGAAGAAGATCAGCCGCTGGAGGATGTTCCAGATGCAGACGATGTATATCCAAATTCCATTATTGACCCTGCCTCCCCGCCAGTGGATGTTATGCCGGGAACAGACGTTTTGAACGGTTCGCAGGGAGAATAGCAGCTTAATATGAATAAAGCCGCCGGGCTATGAGCCCGGCGGCTTTATGTTGTTTCTAAATAACGACATGCTCATTGAGTTAGCAGTTAACCCTGCATCGTTGTTGGCTGTTCTGCGGGACGAGCAGCGGCGATTTGTGCTTCCAGCTTGCGGGTCTTAACCAATATCGCTGCTACGAGCAGCATCACTCCATTGATTACAAACACCCAGCGAATTGGAATCACCGCGCCTAATAAGCCGCCGATAATCGGTCCAGCCATCGTCGCAAGCTGAGATGCCGCCTGATTCAGGCCAAAGGCCCGTCCACGGAATCCCGGCTCAATTACTTGTACAATCATGGCATTCACTGACGGCAGCACACCTGCATAGAACAGGCCGTAAGCAAAGCGAAGGATAGCGAACTCTACATAGCCCGAAACAAAAAACTGCAAAATATTACCGATGCCGCCCCCGATCAGTCCAATAAATAAGATCATCCCAAAGCCTTTTCGGCTGCCGAGTCTGCCCCACTGCGGAGCCATCAGCACCGTAGCAATCCCCACAGCAGAGAATACTATTCCCGAGCTTAGCGAGGCACTATTTTTGGAGATCCCCATGTCCAGTAGATAAATTGGGATTAACGGTTCCAGGATCATAACGGAGAAGGTACTGATTCCCGCCAGCGAGAGCAAAGTAATAAAGGCACGGTTACTTCTCGCTTCCCTGATATCATCACTTACATGTGACCTTGGAGCCGAACGGTCGAAGTTCTCCTCTTTTGCAAAAAAAGTAGCAATGAGCGCTGAGATAAGTACAATACCCGCTGAGAATAAAAAAGCAATCCGGTTGCTGGTATAATAGCTCACTACACCGCCGATTAATGGCCCAATAATACTACCTGTAGCTCCGGCTGTAGACATAATACTTAAAGCGTACCCCGTCTTATGCTCAGGTGTATTGGTGGCTACCATTGCAATAGCTGCTGGAACAAAACCGGCAAGCAAACCTTGCAGCACACGCACAATCAAAAAAACATAAGGATCATGTACAAAATAATTAATAAGGTATAAAGCTGCCAGACTAAAACCCGAGCGAATAAGCATCGGTTTCCGACCATACTTGTCGGCTAGCGAACCCCAATAGGGAGAGATTAAAGCGCTGGCAAGAAAGGTTATTCCAAAACTCACCCCTGACCAAATCTCCAAATGATTTGAAACCCCAAGTTCGTCGCTCAAAAAAATGGAAAGGAAGGGAATCGAGATCGAATAAGCTGTACTACAAAAGAAAACCCCTACCCAAAGCACGATCAAATTCCGCTTCCACGAAAAGAGCATCCTATGCACATCCTTTCTCGATGTTCTCTTTGGAAACATCCTACCATTGTAAACTTCTTTTTAAGATGTGCCAATCCCAGAAGTCATAACTGACCTTTGCATGTAATAGGACAAAGGAGGTATTATGGGAAGTACCTACGAGATTATTCAATAAAAAGGAGAGATTATTTAGTGAAGTCTACACGAACAAAATCCGCTATTCTTCTGATCATGTTATGCCTGGTCATGGTTATTGCGGCAGGTTGCGGTAACAAGCCAAACAATAACAATGCAAGCAGTAATAATGGAAGCAGCGGATCAGCACCTGGGGAAGGTGCAGCCCCAACTGAAGGCGTTCCTTCAGCTACGGCAAGTCATCCCTTAGTAACCATTGAAATGGAAGACGGGGATATCATCCAAGCTGAGCTATATCCTGAGGTTGCCCCTAACACCGTAAACAATTTCATCTCACTTATTCAAAAAGGATTTTATGATAACACTATATTCCATAGAGTAATTCCTGACTTCATGATTCAAGGCGGCGACCCTGATGGCACAGGTATGGGAGGCCCGGGTTACAGTATCGCCGGAGAATTCTCTGGCAACGGGTTCACCAATAACCTTCTGCATACAGAAGGTGTTCTATCCATGGCAAGATCACAGGCTCCCGACTCTGCCGGTTCCCAGTTCTTTATTATGGATGCAGCTTACCCTAGTCTAGATGGAAGCTATGCCGCTTTTGGTAAAGTAACCGAAGGTATCGAAGCTGTAAAAAGAATTGTGAGCCTGCCTCGTGACGGTTCTGATCGTCCAGATGAGCCACCAGTAATGAAAAAGGTGACTGTCGACACCTTCGGCGTCACTTACCCAGAACCGCAAAAGGTTCAGTAATTAGGAATAAACAGAAACGACGTTACCGTCCTCGAAAGAGGATAAACGTTTCTTACAGAAATAAAAGAACATAAAAAACTCGGCAGTCCCTCCGAAGTTGTAATCGGATGGAGCTTGCCGAGTTTTTTTACAGCTTATCCCCGCAGCGATCTTCTGCTAAGTGCATGTTGACCATTACGCAGAAAGGTGCTGCGGCTATTTCTTAATAGCGCTATCCGGTCCTCTGCAAGCTGGTTCGCAGCGGCATAAGCAGGTATTCCGTTCAAACGGGAAATTTCCATTACGCGGGTAATATTATCGTAAATCTTCGCCACCTGCTTAAAGGCACGTTCCTTATTATAGCCGTTCAGCTCGTCCGCAATGTTAATGACGCCACCTGCATTAATCACGTAATCTGGAGCATATATAATCCCCATCTCATGAAGTGCATCACCATGCGAGGAATCCTTCAGCTGATTATTAGCAGCTCCTGCAATCACTTTCGCCTTGATTACCCGTAAGGATTCATCGTTAATTGTCGCTCCAAGAGCGCAAGGAGCATAAATATCACAATCTACACTGATGATATCGCCTGGATCTACAGCCTTGGCGCCATAGGCCTCTACTGCACGTTGAACGGCTGGTTTATGGATGTCCGTTACGATAAGCTGTGCTCCTTCTTCATGAAGATGTTTGCACAGTGTAAAGGCCACGTTCCCCACACCTTGAACAGCTACCGTCTTCCCTTCGAGTGAATCGCTGCCAAAGGCGGCTTTAGCGGCTGCCTTCATTCCTTGGTAAACACCGTAAGCCGTTGCTGGTGACGGATTGCCCGAAGAACCGTACGTAGGTGAGGTGCCAGTAACATAATCTGTCTCTTGATAAATAATGTTCATGTCCTCTTCCGTAGTCCCTACATCTTCAGCAGTTATGTACCGTCCATTTAAACCTTGTATGTATCTTCCGAAAGCACGGAACATGGCTTCATTTTTATCCTTCTTGGGATCTCCAATGATTACTGTTTTCCCACCACCCAAATTCAGGCCGGATACTGCATTTTTATAGGTCATCCCTTTTGCTAATCGAAGCGCATCAACAATAGCTTCCTCTTCCGTAGCGTAGGTCCACATCCGTGTTCCACCCAGTGCTGGTCCCAGTGTCGTGTCATGAATCGCGATGATCGCCTTTAATCCCGACGCCTTATCCTGACAAAATAATAATTCCTCATAGTCGTCCCGTTCCAATGCTGCAAACAATTCCATTTCCAATATCCCCTATCCCTTTGTCATATTCCTCATGCTGGTTCAAAGTTCATGCAATTTGGAAGAGAATCAGTTGGATCCCCTCCCAAAATATTGTAGCAGAATACGCCGTAAAACAAAAAGAACTCATGTCACCATCTTAACTACTGATGGGGCATGAGCTCTTTTTATCCAATCTACTCTCATAGACAACTGTCAAAATGCTTTACAGTTTAGCAATCGTCTCTGTAAGTACCGGTACGATTTGCGATTTACGGGATACTACACCTTTAAGAAGGGCTTTATTGTCATCAAGCTTCACGTTGTACGCCTGTTCTACTGCACCTGCAACACGGCCCAGAGCCAGCCCCACCGAATCGTTGTTTAGAATATCTGTAACTACGAACAGGAACAGATCCAATTCTTTTTCAGCAATAATGGAAGTCAGTGCAGTTTCCAGTTCAGCCTGCTTGGAGAGTACATCATTAACGTCAACCGCGTTCACTTGGGCGATTTCTACTTTGTATTCACCCATTTTGAATTCCTTAGCATCCAAGGAGATCAGTTGAGCGATACTCTTGTCGCTAAGATCAGCACCAGCCTTCAGCATATCGAGACCGTAGCTTTCTGCATTTACACCAGCGATTTCAGCCAATTCACGTGCTGCAGCTACATCTTCAGCGGTGCAGGTTGGAGATTTAAACAGCAAGGAATCAGAAATGATTGCAGACAACATCAATCCGGCGATGTTTTTAGGGATAGCTACACCGTTTTCTTTATACATTTTGTTAAGAATAGTAGCAGTACAGCCTACTGGCTCAGCACGGTAGTATAACGGATGTGCAGTCTCAAAATTAGCGATCCGGTGATGGTCGATAACTTCAACTACACGCACTTGATCAATGTCATTCGCACTTTGTTGGCGTTCATTATGGTCAACAAGAATAACCTGATTAGCTTCTCCAGCTACGTTCTCTACCAGACGAGGAGCCTCTACTCCGAAATGATCAAGCGCAAATTGCGTTTCACCACTAACGTCTCCCAGACGAACTGGCTCAGCATCCCAGCCTAATTCTTTTTTGAGTGCTGCATAAGCAATTGCAGAACAAATAGTATCCGTATCCGGATTTTTGTGTCCAAAGACCAATGTTTTTTCCATTTCCAATCTCCTTACTATGTTTTAGTGAGATTAATATACCATACATTGATAGCGGCTTCCAGATTGTGCGTGCTGAAAAAATGGTTTAGCCTCTCCCACCTACGGTTGTTCACGTCTGGTCTTTGGAAGCGGATCTGGTTTGGACTCACCATGCAGCGGTTCATTATCGGAAAAAAGATCAGGATTCTCTTTTAGCATCAGGCTTAAAATATCCGTCGTTTCTACTGTTCCACACACTCTAACTAGCGCATCCCCGAAATTCCCCTTACGCATGGCACCGCCTTCCTCAAGCTCGCGTTCCACTTTCCAAAAATGCTCCGACCAAGAGAGACCACAATGTCTGCGAGAAGGCACCATGATTTCATCGCCACCCGGCGTCACCGTATATAATTCCTCATGACTATCCGTCATTCTGCCCGGAATATCCACCCACTCTTCAATACCGTGAATGAACGTATTCCGCCGCAGATCGACGCCCAGCAGTACTATTTCCGCCTTCCGATCAAGCAGCTTGCCCCACACTGAACCACGGGCGCATGGCGTATCCCAACGTTCATCCCCTGCAGTAAACGCCTCAGCATCAACACCCAAAGCCGCTACAGAATGAGTCGGATGCCAAGAGCGAACAACGCCCGGACGTTTTCTGAACAGCTCCGGTAATATCCCAACACAAGATGGGGAATCTTGAACAGAGAAGCGTGGATTATCCGCATTAATATAAGCCCATGTATGCGTTGGCAAAACAAGCAGCCCGTCCTTCATATATTCACTGAGTGCATCCAGCACCGTGTTCGCGCCTCCTTCTACTTCGCCAACACTTTTTAAAGAGGAATGAACTAGAATGGTCCCCCGCGGATCAATCTCTAACTCCTGTAATTGTTTCATCAAGCTTGTTGTTGTGTGCACTATACTCTCTCCTTATGTATGAATTAAATTTCATGAAACATTAATATCCACTTGCAAAAGTTACTTATTACTATTAAAATTATAGTAACTTAATAATATTCACTTGAAATTCTATCGATATATTAACAATAAATTAAAATAATCCACAAACCCAAAGCATTTACACGGAGGTAACTATCATGAGTTTAACGTTAAAAGGACTTCACCATGTCTCAGCTATTACAGGCAAAGCACAAGAGAACTTTAAGTTCTATACAGAGGTACTTGGACTGCGTCTCATTAAAAAAACAGTAAATCAGGATGATATTTCAGTGTACCATTTATTCTATGGAGATGAGAAGGGTAATCCCGGAACCGAATTAACCTTTTTCGAGCTTCCGATGGCAGGCCGCAACCGTGAGGGAAATAACAGCATCTCCGCGCTCTCCCTTCGAGTGCCAAGCGATGCCGCACTTACCTACTGGGAGCAACGCTTCACCGAGCTTAACGTGGAGCATGGGACGATACAGGTACTTGGTGGACGCCAGACTTTATCCTTCCGCGATCACGAGAGCCAACGTTTCATTCTCGTATCCGACGAAAATGATACCGGTGTTGCCGGCGGTACTCCTTGGGCTAAAAGCCCAGTACCTGCCCAATATGGCATTATAGGCTTAGGACCCGCACATCTCACAGTAGAAAGCGCAGAACATACTGCGGTAGTGCTAGAGCAGCTGCTTGGCTTCCGCCGTATAGGAACCTACTCTTCAACAGTTGCCGGTCAGCCAGATGTGCTCGTATTCCAGACTGGTGAAGGCGGTTCAGGTGCTGAGGTTCATCTGGAGGAACGCAATGATCTGGAGCAAGAGCATTTGGGACGTGGCGGGGTACATCACATCGCATTCCGCGTTGATAATGAAGACGAATTGAAGCAATGGATTGAACACATCCGCCAGGCGCAGCTTCCTAATTCCGGTTTTGTCGACCGCTTCTACTTCCGTTCCCTCTATTTCCGCGAGCCTAACGGCATCCTTTTTGAGTTAGCAACAGACGGACCAGGCTTTGCTACAGATGAGCCTATGGAAAGTTTAGGTGAATCGCTTGCGCTGCCGCCATTTCTGGAATCGAAACGCCAGCAAATCGAGGCGTATCTGAAGCCGCTGGATACTCGGCAATAAACCTCTTTCAGTTACTAAATAAAAGGTGTGAGGCGCTTATGCGCTCACACCTTATTTTTTTATTGAAGGTTAGTAGCTTTCCCTACAATATCTATTAGCTCCGACAGGTTTCGGATTTCGTATTTTGGCTGAACGCTGGACTCATTAATCTTACCGAGCGGGTTAAACCAGCAGGTATCAATTCCATAATTAATTCCGCCTTGAATATCAGAGGTTAAGGAGTCACCCACAATCAATACTTTTTCCTTATCTTCAATCCCCAATTTGGCAAAAGAGTAATCAAAAATCCCTGTCTCTGGCTTCTGACACCCTGCCTCCTCTGAGATAATGATCTGCTCAAATGTATCACTTAGCAGCGAGCCTTGGATTCTGGAAGTTTGCACATCCTTGATTCCATTCGTGATAATCGCCAAGCGGCAATCTGCAAGCTCTCCGCATAGCTCGATCGCTCCCTGCATCAGAAAGGTTCCTTCGCCTAAGAAACGTAGATAGGCCTCACTGAATGTTTCAGGATCAAGCTCAAGCGCATGTGCAGCAAACAACCGGTTAAACCGCTCTACCCGCAGCGCCGCAGATGAAATCCTTCCTTGTTCTAAATCCCTCCACAATGCGTGGTTAATCTCTTGATAACTGGCAGCATAATCTGCTGCACCTGTGGGCATCCCAAAGTGTAGAAAGGCATTAGACAACGCGTGACTTTCTGCCATTCCATAATCAAACAACGTATCGTCGGCATCAAATAAAATAACATCGTATTTCATAAATATCCCCCAAAGGCTTTTCTCAACAAGGTACTACAGCGTTGCTGGCAAGTCAACTTCACACCCCTCACGACAAAATTTTACTTTTTTAAGGTAGATTTAATCGATCTGTGGTATTTTAAAAAGAAAACGGTGGTGAGCGTCATTTTATACGTTTTATCATTTCTAATGTCATTTCTTATCGTCTACTTTCTAATTCCGCCGCTCGGCAAGCTTGCTTTTCGGCTTGATTTTGTGGACAAGCCTCGGCAGGACGTTGAGCGTAAAATTCATAGAGAGCCCATTCCGCTAACGGCCAGCTACGCCATATTTCTCGGTTTTTTTATTACTTATCTGGTGTTCGCGCGTGATTTCTCCATGGAGACTGTCGCATTATTTGTAGGTGGCGTACTGTTGCTGACCATAGGCACGGTGGATGATTGGTACAAAACGAAGGGCAAAGATTTCCCAGCCCTGCCCAAGTTAATTGTACAAGTTAGCGCAGCGATCCTGGTTTATGCTTCTGGCAACGCCTTTACCGGATTCTACAATCCATTCTCAGGCGATTATATCGTTTTGCCTGTCATTCTATCGTTTCTGCTGACGATTATCTGGATCTTCGGTGTAACCACAGTTATTAATTTCTCGGATGGCATGGACGGTCTGGCTGGTGCCTTGACGGCCATTTCGGCGATTACGTTATTTGTTGTAGCACTGGCAAAGGGGCAATCCTCATCTGCCATTATGGCTATTTCACTGATTGGCGTTACGCTTGCTTATCTGCGCTACAATAAACCGCCCGCCAAAATCTTTATGGGCGACGCCGGGGCAACCTTTCTCGGCTTCATCCTAGCGGTAATTGCACTCGACGGCGCGTTCAAGCAAGCCACCGTCCTGTCGCTGTTCATTCCGATTCTGGCGCTGGGCGTACCGATCTTCGACAACATTTTTGTCGTAGTCAAACGTTTCATCCAAGGCAAGTCCATTTATCAAGCCGATGCCACCCAGGCTCATTACCGCCTGCTTCGGGCAGGCCTGAACCAGAAGCAGGTCGTTGCCGTGCTTTGCCTGATTAGTGTTTGCCTATCCTTATCCTCTATCATTCTGCTGCTGATTGAGACCTAATGCTTTAGGGACTAAGGGCACGTCTCATATACTGAGACTGCCCTTTAAAGTTATAAAAAGAGCAAGATTCCGATATGGAATCTTGCTCTTTTTGTGTTGGAGGGTATTCTAGAGTAGCGAGAGATAGCTAAGATGCGATAGTTTGCCAGAGCTTGCGGGGTCTACGGGATCCGCAGAGATCCACAGAGTTCCACAGCGAACTCTCCAACCTTTATCCTTACGGACTCAGGCGCCGTTATTCGTGGATTTGCGGCCATTTAGTGGTGTTTTCGGACTCCAAAGACGCTATCTCACCAAACCAGACGCATTTCCAGTCAATTTCCACCCAATAGCTGCATTGGTGTCCGATAGCACGCAAACTACAGTGATTTGTTACTTTTAGCGACTCCTGTGTCCTTTAGCACCATTTACAGCGTTACTGCTCAGTCTTTCTAACCTACACTCTGCTGCTGGTTGGAACAGTTGCGATCTACGGTGATCTACGGGATCTACGGGATCTGCGGGATCTGCGGGATCTGCGGGATCTGCGGGATCTGCGGGATCTGCGGGATCTGCGGGATCTGCGGGATCTGCGGGATCTACGGGGTCTATGGGGTCTACGGATCTACACCGTAATCTGCGCCAACTTCCCAGCTTTTACCCTTGCGGACTCAGGCGCCGTTATTCGTGGATTTGCGGCCATTTAGTGGTGTTTTCGGACTCCAGAGACGCTATCTACCCAAAATGGTCTCATATTCAGTCAATTTCCACCCAATAGCTGCATTGGTGTCCGATAGCGCACAAATTAGAGTGATTTGTTACTTTTAGCGACTCCTGTGTCCTTTAGCACCCTAACTCCGAATACATCAATCACCCATCGTTCTCTTGCGTAAACTCGGCTAATCTTCGATAAATTCCAACGATCTCTTCCTTCGGCATTCTAACTAATCCACTTGAAGAGGGTGCAACAAATTCACGGACACCATCTACCTTCGGAGGCACGTCCCCTTGAAATCCCCAGTTAGCTTTTGTTCTGCGACTAAACTCTGTATACACACCCTTACCTACAAAACAGGCGACTTGAGGCCGATATTTCTCCAGCTTGGAGCGAAGCAATTCCCGACCCTCCTGGTATTCTTCACGAGTAATATCGTCGATTCCCCGTGTGGGACGGGCAACAATATTTGTAAACCCATAGCCCAGCTTAAGCAAGTTCCCATCCTCAGACGCATCATACAACCGGGGAGTAAGTCCAGACTGATGTAATATTCTCCAAAAATTATTCCGCGGATTGGCGTAATGATGTCCTACCTCGCCAGAACGGATACTAGGATTGAACCCAATAAATACAATCTGTAATCCGTGATCTAAGTGATCTGGAATTTCATCCATGTTATTATGCCTCCTAACCAAACGTCGATCTAGTTCAACTTACAGGTGTATACACCTTAAGACAAGAAGGCGGTATATGAACTGCCAACCATACCTTATTACCCGCATTATAAAAGGTTACACCCATTTGACCCGCTCTAATCGTATCAACAGTTAACAATATCAATTTCCCTCTGCGACTTCCGGCTAAACTGGCAAAATGAGTCCCTTCAGACAAATGAACATACTGCCGTCCCATCGATTGAAGCCCCTCTTCCAAAATCACAGTAAGCACACCAGCATGAGTTCCGTGAAAAAGTACAGCAGGCGGAGTCCCCGGCTCATAAGTGATTTTTGTATGGCTATGCCCGTACCGGGCTTTGATCCGGTCATCAACGATTTCCAATCGTTGCTTGTCGCAACCTGCGACCACTTGCCGAATATCTCCCACAGTCACCTCTGACCATCTAGGAGTGCTTACAATAACAGACAGCAAATCATCCAACCTACAGGAACCATCCTCTGGATCCAAAATAAGACCATATTGCTCCGGGGTATGCCGAAGCAGCTTAGTCATAAATTTACTTAACGACACTTCCGCTGTATTGCTTAACATTATATTTCCACCTCAATTTTTCCTATTTATATTATTCTACAGTAAAGGATCTGCCGAAGCAGACTCCAGAGGCATTACAGCAATCACACATCCATGTATTACCTCTTAATATGCAAAAAAAGACCATGGACTCTATCGTCCATGGTCGGGCTTCACCTAAATACAGAACTCCTTACCAGTTAATACAGCGATGTTATTTTAACGGAAACGAATATACTGGTTCAGAGGCTGACCTGAAAGGTCCATTTCATCCTTATCCTATCTCCAAAAGCATAATCCAACTATCCAGTTTATGTCAACCAGTAGTCTTTTATCTGTAATCTTTTATCTGTAATCTTTTACTTACTTCTTAACTCATTTCAGCAATACTTTCAATTCGGGCGTCATATCTGATTCTTTTAACATTACGAAATCGCTATAACCCTCTTTGTACATCAACTTCACAATGTAGTTACCATTCTCAACACCATAATGGAAATGATGGTCCAAAATATCTGTTAATAATGTCTTATCCTTCGTAACAGCCGTACGATTCTTTTCACGTGCAAGCACTACTCTTTGTTCAGGACTAGTAGGGTTCTTAGGTGTTTGCTCGTCCATATAATCATCTTTTATAATCTCTGCCGATTGGATATCTTCAGCTGTTATTCGTATTTTATCGGCATAACCTTTTTCATTCATCCATTTCTCTAACTCATGAAAAGATGACTTCCACGGATAATAATAACCATAATCTGTAGAAACTTGATTACTGTTCTCTTTTGCCTTCACCTCCACTTGGATATTAGCCACATCAGGTTTTCCGTCCTTATCTATCTGTACTTCGTAGGACATATTCGAAATTTCGCGTTTGATAATCTCCTTTAGCTCTGAAATTTCCCCGGGATCAGAGATGGCTACTTTTTTATTCCTGTTAGTAACCCACATAAAATCCAGATCTTTGTCTAAGAGAGCTAAATCATACTTTTCATACTTGTAAGCTTCAGTATCCTTAACCGCCTTGAGCTCTGATTCAAACCCCTTATTAGGGATCCAGTATTCCCTCACTAGCTTGTCGCCGTTCTCCAATTGATAAGCCAGAGTAAAATATTCATAAACGTATTGTTGTGAGGTAAGTTCTGGACGTACTGCAACTACTGTTTGATGAAGTTTATGGACAGCTTCTATATAATCTTTATCATCGGAAAAAGGGTTCTGCCCCATGAAGGGTGTAGTGTACAAATCATCCGTTGGGGTATACAACCGGTAGTTAGCTCCCATATATACACCGCTAATCTTATCACCGGAAGGCACTCTTGCTTCATACCCCGTAACACTTGATACCGGGATATACAGAAGTAACCCTATCATTACCGCATAAACTGCAAACTCAGCTACCATTTTACGCGTCATAATCTGCCATGTTTTCCGAATAATCATTTCTGCGGCAACATAACCAATAATGGCTCCGATGGCATATCCACTAATCACCCAGCCCATTTGCTGTTGCTTCATTTGTGCAAAATAATTTCCGGAAATAAGCATAGTACATAACATAACCCCTGCTTTAAACAGTGGATTGAAATATCCAAAAGCAATAGCCTGACCCGCTTTTTCCGTATTACGTTTTCGATATAAAAGGTAAGATAATCCAATAAATAGAAGTGCCAATACCCCATAAATCCATAATTCTGTATTGGTGAAGGGTTTGCCGGTAAAATAATACACGATATGAACAAACGGAGACCAGACTTGCAAACTAGAATCACTGAAGTTTACATTTGCATTTGCATATCCATAAAGATACATGACTAAATGGCTATTGATTAATGAGATCAGTACAACAGGAAGAATAAGCAAAATATAAATGATAATTCCCTGAAGAATAGATTGGCCCGTACATATTCCCACAAAAACACTAAAACAGAAGAGGAACAAAGTCAGAATACTAACTGTGATACACCATTGCCAAATATCTGCACCTTGAAAAATATAAAAATTCCCACTCCATGGCTTAACAACGGCAACCACCCCAGCAGTTAACCAAACAGGCAGCAACAGTAAGGTAAGTCCACTCGTCAGATGAACTGTAAATAAATGATCTCTGCGTAAAGGCAGGCTATGCCAAAGATCTGCGGGTGATTTTGCCTGAAGGTATCGGAATAAGAATAGTCCTGCGGCAACTGGGATTGTAATGATAAACAAGGCTTGCACACTACCAGCTATGCGAAATAAATGATCAATTTCCTGCGGTTTTGCATCCGGATTGTTGCTCATGAAGAGCTGTAATGGAAGAGCGAATAATAAGCCGAGTGCATATATAATCCCTATCCAGCCATGCTGGCGGAAGTTCTGGCGAAAAACACTGCTATTAAAGTAGTAATGGCTGCGCGTCATATCCGACATCCCCCATTTCATAAATAAAGATCTCTTCTAACGTTAATGGAAGCAAATCGAATACGTATGGCTCGTACACCTGAAAAGCCGCTTTGATCCGTTCACGATCCCCTTTTACAATATATAGGTTCACACTTCCCCGGCGCTCTTGATGCAGAACTTGTAACTTGGCAGCTAACGGAATCTCATGCCGTTCATCCCGAAACGCCACTTGAATCTTATGTGTATCCGCCTTAAGATCATCCAGATCCTTCTCAATCAACATCTTCCCACCATGCATAATCCCGACATGATCGCACAGATCTTCAATCTCACGAAGGTTATGGGAAGAAATGATTACCGTCAACTTGCGTTCAGCAACCTCCTGAAATAGCAGGTTTTTGATTTGACGCCGCATCACTGGATCTAATCCGTCAATCGGTTCATCCATAATCAGCACATCCGGCATACAGCTTAAACATAACCAGAATGACGCTTGCCGCTGCATCCCTTTGGAGAAACGACTGAGCTTGCGCTTTTTATCGAGCTGAAATACGGTTCCCAAATCTTCAAAACGCTTCTGATTCCAGCTCGGATAAATCGAGCGATAGAAGGCCGCCATTTGCAGCATGGTGGATTGTGGGAAAAAGTAAGGAGCATCCGGCATAAAAATAACCCGTTGCTTAGTTGTCGGGTGTTCGAATACTGCTTCACCATCCACCTGTACGGTCCCCTTATCTGGAGAGTAGATGCCCGCCAATGTTTTGAGCAGCGTAGTTTTGCCCGCGCCATTAGAGCCAAGCAGCCCATAAATTGTTCCTTTATGTACCGTTAAAGAGATATCGTCGACTGCCTTCTCGCCTTGAAATAACTTGCTGACTCCTCGAATCTCAATCATCACTCTTCCCTCCTTCTCTTTGCTTCTCCACTTGTTGGTACAAAGAACTAATCTCAGCTGCGGTGAACCCAAGGTATACCGCCTCCGCCATCAGCCTCAGCAACTCATTCCGGACTTCCGCTTTTTTAATCGCATTTTGTTCTTTTTTCATCGGGGCTACAAAACTTCCTTTCCCCTGTAGTGAGTAGATATACCCCTCACGTTCCAATTCACGATAAGCCTTCTGAATCGTATTGGGATTCACGGTTAGCTGCTGGGATAACGTCCTTACAGAAGGTAGTTGTTCATCCGTCTGCAAAATACCATGCAGAATCATCTCCTTGACCTTATCGGTCAGCTGCTCATAAATCGGCTTCCGACTACGAACGTCCAGTTCAAACATAACCCTCCTCCTTCCACTATCTTGCATTAAATCCATTTTGGTGTGTATTAACTGTACTACTATTATTAATACAGTTTGATTTATATGTCAACAAAAAACCCCCAAGATTATCCTTTGGGGATCTATCTATCCCTTGTTATTAATCAAGATTACGTACGATCGCACCGAGCCACGTTTGTCTCACGGGGATTTCGGACCCAGATGACGCTATTCGCACATTTCCCGCCTTTTGAGCGAAGTTTCGGACTCCAGTGCAACTATCGCCTAGAAAGGCGCTCATTTCCGGCGTTTTTCACACCAATAGTGGCTTTGAGGTCCGTTACTACTCCAAATGACGCTGATTCCTGCTTTTAAGGTCATCTGAGTCCGACAGCGCCGAGCCAACCTCATCCCCCGTGGATTTCGGACCCAGATGATGCTATTCGCACATTTTCCGCCTTTTGAGCGAAGTTTCGGACTCCAGTGCAACTATCGCCTAGAAAGGTGCTCATTTTGTGCGTTTTTCACACCAATAGCGACTTTGAGGTCCGTTACAACTCCAAATGATGCTGATTCCTGCTTTTAAGGTCATCTGAGTCCGATCGCACCGAGCCAACCTCATCCCCCGTGGATTTCGGACCCAGATGACGCTATTCGCACATTTTCCGCCTTTTGAGCGAAGTTTCGGACTCCAGTGCAACTATCGCCTAGAAAGGTGCTCATTTTGGGCGTTTTTCACACCAATAGCGACTTTGAGGTCCGTTACTACTCCAAATGACGCTGTTTCCCGCTTATAAGGTCATCTGAGTCCGATCGCACCGAGCCACCTTTGTCTCCCGGGGCATTCGGACTCAAATGACGCTGATTCCCGCTTTTAAGGTCATCTGAGTCCGATCGCGCCGAGCCACCTTTGTCTCCCGGGGCTTTCGGACTCAAATGACGCTGATTCCCGCTTTTAAGGTCATCTGAGTCCGACAGCGCCGAGTCGCCTTTGTCTCCCGGGGCATTCGGACCCAGATGACGCTATTCCCACATTTTCCGCCTTTTGAGCGAAGTTTCGGACTCCAGTGCAGCTATTGCCTAGAAAGGCGCTTATTTCCGAGCATCCGCTACACCGAACCTCCTAAATAAACGCAAAAAAAAGAGACGTCCCTAAGCCATTTTGGCTTTGGAGACGTCCCTTTGAGTATTAGTGACTGTAATTAAGCATACCAGCCCCATACGAAGATGAAGAGCGTACCGAATATCGTAACTAAACCAACGAATAAGGCATAGGCGATATTGATGTAAAGTTCTTTCTTGGTATCTGCTGATTCACCAATATGCATGAACAGGAAGAGCTGCAAGGAAGCCTGAATGAGGGCTGTAACAAGCAGGATCGCCATGTTCGCAGTGTTGGATAGATCAAGGTAGATTACAGCAAGTGCAGCCACAGAAAGGACAAGAGAGGCTAAGAAACCCATCACATGGCGAATTGGAAACAATTGCTTCATCATGCTACATCAGTCCTTTCAGATAGACGAAGCTGAAAATAAAGATCCAGACAACGTCCAAGAAATGCCAGTACAGCGAGAAGATAAAGGATTTATTGGCCGTAGCCGGATTAATACCTTGACGCTTCAACTGGATTAGAATAGCCGCACCCCACAGGAACCCGAACGATACGTGAGCTCCGTGTGTTCCCAGCAGTACAAAGAGACTGGATAGGAAACCACTGGTTTGAAGTGTAGCCCCTTCGTGAACATAAGTGACAAACTCCGTGATTTCAATACCAAGGAAGCCGAGACCCATTAGAAGGGTTAGTCCGAAAAAGACCATCATGGCTTTTTGGTAACCATGCCGCATGGCATGAACTGCAAGACCAATCGTGAACGAACTTGTCAGCAGCAGCAATGTTTCGATCATCACTGGACCAATTTCGAAAAGATCCGGCCCGCTAGGGCCGCTGGCAAAACGGTCTACCATTACAAAGTAAACAGTGAACAATGTAGCGAACAGTGCAATCTCCGCTCCTAGAAAAACCCAGAAGCCAAAGATTTTATTACTATTCTCTTCTGTTGAGTATTCAAGCGGCTTAGACGCATCTATTTTCATACTGTCTCACCCCGCAATTTCTTTTCAGTAGCAATAACTTCTTCTGCTGGGATGTAGAATCCGTGATCCCGATCAAAGGACATAGCAGCTAGAACAATGAGGATACCTACTCCAGAGAGGATCGCTGGAATCCAAAGACTGAAGACCAGAGAGAACCCTGCGATGAAGAAGATAACACCCAGAATAAATGGTTTTCCTGTGTTGCTAGGCATATGAATCTTAGTAATCTTATCTTCAAAAAGCGGCACTTTATCTTGCTTAGCAGACCAGTAAGCATCGCGTGTTTTTACATTTGGAACCACTGCGAAGTTGTAAGCTGGAATCGGGCTTTTCGTTGCCCATTCCAAAGTACGTGCATCCCACGGATCTCCATCAGTATCTCTTGGTTCGTAACGAGTACTCCAGTAAATGTTATAAACCAGGATTACAAATCCAATAGCGAGACCAATCGCACCTACGAATGAGACCATACTCAGCGGGCCAAATCCGGTATCCGCAGAATAGGTGTATTGTCGGCGGGTCATGCCCTTAAGTCCGAGAATAAACAGCGGGAAGAACGATACGTTAAAGGAAATGATAATCCACCAGAAGGCATGCTTGCCAAGACGTTCATTCAGACGGAAACCGAATACTTTAGGGAACCAGTAATGGAACCCTGCGATAACGGCGAAAACCGCACCTGGAATAAGAACGTAGTGGAAATGGGCAACCAGGAACATCGTATTATGGTACTGGTAATCGGCACTGGCCATAGCCAGCATGACACCTGTTACCCCACCAATCGTAAAGATCGGAATAAAGGCCAGGGTGTATAGCATAGGTGTCGTAAAGGTTATTCGCCCTTTTCGTAAGGTGAATAGCCAGTTAAATATTTTCACACCTGTTGGTACGGCAATGGCCATGGTTGTAATCGAGAAGAAGCTGTTAACCATAGCGCCTTGACCCATTGTATAGAAATGGTGAGCCCATACTAGGAAGGACAAGAGGGAAATGATCAACATACTGAATACCATGGATGTATATCCATACAGGTTCTTTTTAGAGAAGGTGGCGATAATTTCACTATAAATACCGAATGCCGGTAAGACAACGATATATACTTCAGGGTGACCCCATACCCAGAACAGGTTGGCCCATAACATATCCATACCGCCATTGGCCATCGTAAAGAATTGAGAGCCGAACAACCGGTCGAACATCATCAACGCAAGTGCTACCGTAAGCACAGGGAAGGCAAATACGATAATTACGTTGGTGATCAATACGGACCAAGTAAACATCGGCATTTTCATCAACTTCATGCCTGGTGCACGCATTTTCAGAATCGTTACAATAAAGTTAACGCCTGTGATAAGCGTACCAATACCTGAAATTTGTAGTGCGAGCGAGTAATAGTTATTACCCACCGTTGGACTGAACTCTAGACTTGCTAGCGGGAAATATGCGGACCAACCAGCATCTGGCGATCCCCCGATAACGAACGAAATGTTAAGCAGCATAGCTCCAAAGAAGAAGAGCCAGAAGCTGACAGCGTTCAGACGCGGGAAGGCAACGTCTCTAGCGCCGATTTGCAGCGGAACGATAACATTCATCAGACCGATAATAAACGGCATGGCCATAAAAAGGATCATAATCAAACCGTGTGTTGTAAATACCTCGTTGTAATGCTGTGCGTCAAGAAATTTCATGTCCGGGGCTGCTGTTTGCAGCTTCATCATAATAGCGTCAACGCCGCCGCGGAAAAGCATAAGCAATGCAGCGAGGATATACATAATCCCAATACGTTTGTGGTCAACAGTAGTCAACCATTCGCGCCATAAATATCCCCATTTTTTAAAATAGGTCAGGCCGACGATAATCCCGATTGTAGCCAGAACAATACTTGCCATAGCTCCGTATATCAGGGGTTCGCCGTGGACCTTAAATTTATCCCAATCCATTAGGAATCGCTCCTTTCAAGTTGTTCAATTAACATTGACTAGTGTCCGTCATGTGTTGTGCTCTCTTCTAATGGAGAACTAGGTGTCGGCTCATCCAGTTCTGGATTAGGCTCGGTGTTGAATTCCGTCTCGCTGGATGGTGCTGGAGTCGGGTGAATTTCTTTATTATCCTGATGCTCCATACTTCCGTTATCCGTATCCATTTCAGTGCCGCCATTACTCATATGGTCACCATGGCTTCCCGGAGGCGGGCTAAAGGATAAGTGAGTATTCGTATACGTTTTACGTCCGACATGTTCCATTTCCAAAAGACCTTTAAATTCATCTTCCGTCAGTGGACCCGCCGTTTCTTTAACGTCTTTCACCCATTCCTGATAGTCCTTATCTGTCATCGCAAGTGTTTCAAACTCCATGTGGGCGAAGCCCTTACCATTAAAGTTCGCATTTCTTCCGACATAAGAACCTACAGTATCAGCTGAAAGATGCAGGGTTGTGATCATGTCGCTCATCGCGTATTTTTGTCCTCCCAATTGTGGGATCCAAAGACTTGAGATCGTACCGAAAGAATACAATCTGAACTCTACAGCGCGGTGAACTGGAATGTTAACGTAGTTTACTGTTTCGATACCTTCTTCTGGATAGCTAAAATGCCATTTCCAGTTAGAGGAGGAAGCATAGATTACAAGCGGTTTCTGATCTTTATAATCCGCTGCAACATTTTCTACATCTACTGTTGTTTTGACGGTGACTACGGAGAGGAATGCCACGATAATAATCGGAATGGTAATCCAGATAGCCTCCAGCCATTTGTTTCCTTCCTCGTGAGGAGGAATATAATCTTCGTTGCTTTTTTTGGCACGGTATTTCAGAAGCACGAAGACATATAAGATGTAGACAACTGCCAGAACACCGAGCATCATAACAATGGAGAGAATGATCGTGTCAGATAAAGTTCTTGCAGCCGGCCCCTTCGGATTCAGAACAGCGATTGAACTGCATCCTGGCAAGAGTAAAATTAGGCTGAGAAATAAAGCGTATAACGGTCCCTTTTTGTTCATGCTTAAGCTCCTTCCTTCAATACTTCTTTTATTAACCCTCAACATTAACCTTTATATATAGTAAGAATTTATGGGGAAGAAAGCAAAAGACTTATTTTTCCATTTAGCCTAAAAAAGACCTTAATAATGGCGAACAAGTTAAATATGTGTGATCAATTTGTTACAAGTTTCTAATAGTATGATAAAGATCACTGTAACGGCGCTGTTTATGGGTTGAAAAATTCCGTTCAAACTTTGTTCAATAGTTTACTAAAGTTGCTAATTTGGACACATCTATTTTGCGCAAAACGGGGTTATTTTAACCATTTTTGTTGATGTGTCAGTATTTAGCCGGAGTTACGTGCTTTTTATGATTGTGGTTGAAATCACAGTTAACTTCTAAAAGGTAACAAATTATTCTGCTGGGGGTTACAATCTCTCAAATTTCATTCTATCAATGTATGATAAGGTAATAGACAAATATACATAGATAGGAGATTTTTGACGATGTCTTTAAAGAAAGTATGGCTATTATTAATCGTATTATTCATAGGTTCCGGATCAATACGAGCGATAGATTCAGTGAATGCAGCAGGTGCAGGCTCCCTTAGGTTAGGTGTGAACGATAAGTTAACAACTATTGAAGCCGTTTCGGTAAAAGATACCTATTACGTTCCTCTACGTGATCTGTCACAGGAACTTAAGTTAACGCTAACTGGAGTGAGCGATGGGATAAAAGTTACAGGTCAGAACAGATCAATCAAACTGCTGAATGATCATGCAACAGCTACTCTAAGCGATGGAAAGACCATATCCATGAGTACATTTTTGAAAAACGGAAAAACAATGGTTCCACTGAAATTGACCTCTTATCTTGGTTTTGGAATTTCCTTTAAAGCAGATCAATATTTATTGCGTGTAAAAGATGGCTCGGCCACATTAGATGATGCATCATTTGTAAGTAAGTTTAAAAAGGAATTGAAGCCAACCGCAACTCCTGGAACTTCTACGCCAACTGTTGGGAAGCAAGGTAAGAGCGTATACCTCACCTTTGATGATGGGCCAATGGCTACAACTTCTACATTGCTTGATATTTTGGCAAAATATGATGCGAAGGCAACTTTTTTCATGATTGGACCGAATATGAACCAGCATACTGCGCAAGTGAAACGGATTGCGAATGAAGGGCATGGTCTCGCATTGCATGGAATGACGCACCGGAAAGAGAAGTTTTATGCTTCACCTGCGGCTGCGCTGGGAGAGATGGATAACGATAACGCCATTTTGAAAAAGATTACAGGTCAAAGCACTACACTGATTCGTCCTCCTTATGGAAGTAAGCCTTATTTCACAAAGGCCTTTAGAGATAAAGTGCTGGCTCAAGGTTATCATCTATGGGATTGGAACGTGGACTCAGAGGATTGGAAATACAAGGATGCTAGTGCGACGATCTATAATTCGGTAATGAATCAGGTTCATAAGCTGCAGAAATCACAGACCAATCCAGTGATTCTGATGCATGATCAAAAGGCTACACTTAAAGTACTTCCGCGTATCTTAGAGTCATTGAAAAAAGAAGGCTATACATTCCACGTCATTAGCTCAGATCTGAAACCTCTGAATTTTTGGAAGGATACACGCTGAGTTTTTCAAAAAAATCAAGAGGGAATCCCAACAGCTGTGAACTAGCTGCTGGGATTCCCTCTTTTTTCAGGTCTTGATCTAAACACTAATTTTTGTTTAATCCAACCACATTCATGCTCCCGAATTTTTCTATCGGACCCACATGACCTTAATTGCTGGATTTAGCTATATTTCGGATGCTATCGGACCTCATAGCCGCTATTGATGCAAAAACCACCCGTTATCAGCGTTTTCCACACCAATAGCTTCACTGGAGTCCGAAAATTCGCTCCAATGCCACTAAATGGGCAAATAGCGGCGGCTGTGTCCTAAACTCCACTCCCAAGCCACTAAATGAGCGAATGGCGTCTGCTGTGTCCGCCAAACCAGTGGGGATGAGTATGAGCCCACGCTATCGGACCCACATGACCTTAATTGCTGGATTTAGCTATATTTCGGATGCTATCGGACCTCATAGCCGCTATTGGTGCAAAAACCACCCGTTATCAGCGTTTTCCACACCAATAGCTGCACTGGAGTCCGAAACTTACCCCCAATGGCGATAAATGGGCAAATAGCGGCGGCTGTGTCCTAAACTCCACTCCCAAGCCACTAAATGAGCGAATGGCGTCTGCTGTGTCCGCCAAACCAGTGGGGATGAGTATGAGCCCACGCTATCGGACCCACATGACCTTAATTGCTGGATTTAGCTATATTTCGGATGCTATCGGACCTCATAGCCGCTATTGGTGCAAAAACCACCCGTTATCAGCGTTTTCCACACCAATAGCTGCACTGGAGTCCGAAACTTTGCTACAAAGGCGATAAATGTGCAAATAGCGGCGGCTGTGTCCTAAACTCCACTCTCAAGCCACTAAATGAGCGAATGGCATCTGCTGTGTCCGCCAAACCAGTGGGGATGAGTATGAGCCCACGCTATCGGACCCACATGACCTTAAATGCTGGATTTAGCTATATTTCGGATGCTATCGGTCCTCATAGCCGCTATTGGTGCAAAAACCACCCGTTATCAGCGTTTTCCACACCAATAGCTGCACTGGAGTCCGAAACTTTGCTACAAAGGCGATAAATGTGCAAATAGCGGCGGCTGTGTCCGATAGCCTGTGGGGGTAAGCATAAGCCCACATTATCGGACCCAGATGACATTAAACTGGGGAATATCAAGTAGATAGTGTGTTTAAAAAACTAGAGAACAGCCGGGGACAATAGGGTTACGGGTTACGGGGTACGGGGTACGGGGTACGGGGTACGGGGTACGGGGTACGGGGTACGGGGTACGGGGTACGGGGTACGGGGTACGGGGTACGGGTTACGGGTTACAGGTTACGAGGTATGAGCATACCGATCATCTCCAAGGTTTTTATTGTTTCCTTCCCTTCGTCTTGCCACTGTTGTCGCTGGAGCCCACATAGCATATGTTTGCCCGCAACCTACTGAGTCCAGTTTACGTCTAACCGCTCCTGACCTACTGAGTCCAGCTTACGTCTATCCGCTCCTGACCTACGGAGACCAGCTTACATCTATCCGCTCCTGAGCTGCTGAGTCCGCTTACATCTATCCCACTTGACCAACTGAGATCAACTGGCTCGCACTTGCTCCCAATCTGCTATAACCACAAACAGCAGAGCAGCGATCTCCGTTACTGGAGAACCGCTGCTCTGCTGGTTTTAACAATATTATGAAGCCTATAGTTTGAAGCTGGACAATGTCTTTTGCAGATCTTCTGCGAGCACCGCTAAATACTGAGCTGAAGCCGACATTTCCTCCATTGCCGATAGTTGCTCCTGACTCGCTGCACTTGTGTCCTGAACACCTTCTGCGCCTTTACTAGATATAACGTTGACCTGTTCCATAGCTGCTGCCACACCTTGTGATTCCATGGCTACATGAGCAACCGCTTCTCTAATTTCGGCTGTCTGTAAGGTAGCTTCTTTAATGGAAGTCTGAATCTCATGAAACGCTTGAGATACCAGATGACTTTGAACTACGCCATTGGTGACTAGCTCAGTACCCAAAGCCATGGATTCTACTGCGCTTTCGGTTTGCTTTTGGATATGTGTAATAATATCTGTAACCCGCAAAGAACTATTTCTAGTTGCTTCCGCCAGATTACGAATTTCTCCAGCAACTACAGCAAATCCCCGTCCATGCTCACCGGCCCGTGCTGCTTCTATAGAAGCGTTGAGCGCAAGCAGATTCGTCTGTGTAGCAATACCGTTAATCGTTGTAATAATTGTATTAATCTCTTGTGACAATGTCCCCAGATTAGAAACAATCTCCTGACTCTGAGTTACACTGAGGTCAATTTCCTTCATCTGCACAATGATTTGGTCTACAGCCTCTACTCCACGATCCGATGAACCGGAAACTACGCCCATTAGATCCGACATTTCATAGCTGCTGCCCTCTACGGCTGCAATATCATTGGTCATTGCTTTTATGGAACGTGTTGTATTGTTAATGCTCTCTGTCTGTTCATCAAAACCCGCGGCAATCTCTTCAGAAGATACAGCGATCATTTGTGAAGCCAATGAGGTCTGCTCAGCACTAGCGCTCATCTCTTCCGATGAAGCTGACAGCAGTTCTGCACTCTCTGCAATCCCTTGCATCATCTTCCGCAAGCCCTGCAGCATATTGTTAAATGAACTGTTAATTTGGCCGATCTCATCCTTGGCGGTGTACGTTGCTACCACGGTCAAATCTCCATCTTCTGCCCGCTTCATTAGTCCTTGCAGTTCTTTAAGGGGTTTTGTTATCAGTCGAATAATTGCAATACTAATTACGAAACAAATCACCCAGGCGAACGTAATCATTATGGTATTGTTTACCCGCATGCTTTTAGCGGTTGCCATGGAATCTGAATTGTGTTCATCAGCATCTTTAAGCAAAGAATCACTAATTCCTTTAAGTAGGTTGATCATTTTTTCACGGGATTCGTTAAATTCGCCTGAAAATACTTTATAGGCCTCTTGATTATGATTACTATCAGCAATCTTTATAATGTTATCCCGCTGTGCACGATAATCTGGCAAAAAGGACTCATACTCTTTGATTTTACTTACAATAGCAGGATCATTATACTGAATCGCTTTCACCTTGTTCATAAGTTCATTATTATCCTGAACCTTCACTTGGATACTCTCAGAAAGTTCTTTGTTTTTGCTGGCATTTACGCTAATCAAACGCTCCAAAAGATAGGATTCAATAGCCCGATTATTCGTACGCATCTGCCCTACGTAAGAAACAGGCAATAAATTTTCATTATATGTCTCATTTGTTTTTTCGGCCATTCGGGTCATCGTGATGATGCCTATGCCACCTACAACATTCACCATGATTACAGCGAATACCAAAAGCAACCCTATTTTGTATTTCACTTTCAAATTTTTCATCTACACTCCGCCTTCACATTATCTTATGATCTATCTATTTTTATCGGTCGGAAGGGCTAAGAGTTTGATGATTTTTTAAATATTGTGTCGAATAAAAGTATATATTGTCATAAAACGACTTTTCCAAAAAAATAAAAGGGCGGGCACCCGATCCGCTATTACTCCGAATCCCTGTGCCCGCCTAATTAATCATTCCTCTTCCTTATTCTCCAGAGGTATAGTACCAGTACAAAGTATCACCGTTCTGCAAAATATAACTGTCTGCACTGATGCTTGGATCAGCATCCCGGTTCGTTTTATACTTCCATCCGCTGCTTGGGCCTCCATCAAATTCAGCCAACCCGTCAATAGATTTCACGTAGATGCTTCCAGCGTTGCCGGATGATACTACCTTAGTACCTAATTGACTGACCAGTAAGCTATAAGCCGTTTCGCCCTCTTTTAGAGCTATTGTTGTACTGGCTAGGATGGTTCCTTTCCGGCTATCTCCAATCACTGAAAGGGTAGCGGTAGCTTTAACTGGAGCAATAACAGACGATCCGACAGTCAGAGACTGAGTATAACGCGCTACGCTCGGTACGCTGTCTTTAGCATAACCGGTAACAGCTATTGTATAGCTATTTGCTGGGAGACCGCCATCAACAACAGCCACACCTTGTTCATTCGTGATTACCTTCTTATCACCAATCGAAACCTGCACACCTGCAGCCGGTGACGTAACCGGATCAGAAGTGAAGCTTTCCTGATTCCACACCCACTTTTTCTGTGAAACCTTTACAGTAAAAGCTTCATTAGCTTTTGGCTGTGATGGGGAAAGCACCACAGAATTTACAACCTGTGTATTTTCTCCTGCATAATAGACAAGCACACGATCGGATTCCTGTAGTTCGAACGCATCCATACCCACACTTGGATATATCCACTCCCCGCCTCGTGATACCACGAAGCTCCACCATCCGTCGTAAGTACCTTGCGAAACTCCATGGATACCTGATACAAAGTTGCCATAAGACGATTTGGTGATATCTACTTTAAAATCATCGGTAGACCCTAGTTGTTGCAACGCTTCAAGGGCATTGGAGGCTTTCAAAGTCCCCTCACTAATCAACCCTTCCGGGCCTTCAACGGTTAGCGAAGCTGTTACATTCTTAGAAATCACTTTTAGAGCTTTTGTATATTTAGCAATCGTTGGGGCTTTGCCTTCACGGTAGCCAGTTACAGTCAGTGTATAGTCACCTGCGGGCACATTTCCTGAGAATACGGCCTCACCTTTAGCATTCGTCGTTACCGTCTGAGCTCCAATTTGGACCTGAACACCCGCAGCTTTTGCAGTTACAGGAGAGGAAGTGTTCGTAGCAGCGTCCCATTTCCACGTCTTACTAGTTACAGTGACGGTAAAAGAATCGCCCTCTTTAAGATTTGCTTTGGAAAGCGTAACGGAATCCACAAGCTTAGTGTCATCTCCGGCATAATAAACCAGTACCTGATCTGAATCTTTAAGTACAAAATCACTCATACCTACATCGGGATTCATCCATTTTCCGTCACGCGATACAACATACATCCATCCGTCATAACCACCAAAGCTTCCAGCAACAATATTTCCGATGCCAGTCACATAATTGCCCGAAGGATTCGTGATCGGCAAGTTCGTTTGAAGCGCCAGCTTCTCTAACGCTCCAAGTGCGTTGCCAGCATAGGCGTACCCTTGTGCCAACGTGGCCTGTGGCCCCTCAATCGTTACAGGAGCGTAGATTAGTGAGCTCTGAATGGAGGACTTGGAAAAATCGTATAGCTTATTGTTGCTTCCTTTATACAGCAAATTATAGGCAACCAGCGCCTGAAGCCCTTGCTCTGTCGCCAGAACATTACTGCTTCCACCACGGCTATGGGTGAAGCTACCATCAGCTAGACGATAGCTGAGCAGGTTCTCCATTAGATCCACTTTGTTTTTGGTGTATTCTAATCCACTAGGATCAACTCCAAAGGATGTGAGTCCAAGGATTGCTTGTGCGCTACTTTCAGCACTGTCACCGTAACCCCCATGGCTATCTTGAGCTGCGGATAACCAGGCTACGGCTTGTAGCCCTGCTAAGTAGGCTTCGGGATTATTTTTATGTGCCGCCAGAGCCGTCAAGGTTATCGCTGTCATATCAGGCTCACTTGTGCCTGAGGTTAGTGCAAAGCCCCCATCTGGATTTTGTTTGGAGAGAATCTCCGTAAGGAGCTTATCCGCCGTCCATTTCGCGTCACTTGGGATATTATATTTACCAGAATCCAGCGCAAGTAAAGCATATACCGGATTATTAAGCGTCTGTTCACTGAGCTTGCTGTTATTATAAATTTTCTCAATCAGATTATAGCCAGGAGTCGTTCCGTTACCAGCAAAGCTAGTAGGATCTGCACCAATCGCTCTCACTGCGAGCACGATTCGAGCATAATCGGTTACATTGGCGAAATTTCCAGCTGCATCCTTTACTTTTTTCTCAAGCTCTGAATGGTAACTGGCTGGCAGCTTATATCCTGCTTGCGCTAATCCAATAGCTTGCCAATCCGATTGCACGCCACCTTTCAAGAGATATTCTGCAGCCGCATAAGTCGCATCCGCAACATTAATCCGCTCCGCAGCAGTTGCTTCCAGACCGGAGCCAGCGCTCGCTTCTGCAAATATTTGTCCTGCCGGAGCAAGAGATGTTCCTAGAATTGAAATGACCATGAATAAGGCCAGCCCAAGTGCTACAAACTTGGAAGACATGATTTTCTTCATTGTTTAACCTCTTTCTGTATAAGAATGGGTACTGCTGGGAATAAGACGCATAACATAAAGACCGCCCCTTTAGAGGGCGGTCAGGGAAGATTACAAATCGAGGCTGAGGCGCTTGCTTCCTGCCAACAGTCCATCTGTATATGTTCCACATTCTTACCCCACGAAGAATAGAAACGCTCACGAAAAAGGCAGGTCTCCTGGCTGATGCTTCATCGCTGTTCTTCACCTTCCCACCCTACCTTAGGGGCAGTGGCTTATAGAAGAAAAACTCCGCACATACAGTGGCGGGACCGCGCCGGACTCTTGCACCGGACTTCCCTTTTAAGCAGACGACTAGATTGATAGAGTCTGCACCTTTTCCAGTATGTAGTATCTTATTTTGACATCCATAATCATATCTATTAATACATAGCATGTCTATAGAAAAGCTTAGTATGGGCAGCAAAAAAATGAACAGCATTACGCCACCTGCCGGTAGGTATTGCTGTTCAGAAAGCTTGTTATTCTGCTGTTCCTTCCGGACTTGCAGTTGGGGAAGGTTCAGCACTTGAATCAGAAGCTGGTGGAATATTAGGATCGGGATCTACGATCAATGTAAATCTTCCGGCTTTGATCATACTTTTCTCTAAAATTGTCGCTCCAGGCTCCAATGTAACCTCAACCTGATAGGAAGATTGTTCCCCTTCAGTCACAGCTGTTGCGGAAGGCAACCCAGTGCTATCCTCAGCATCAGAGGAAGGCGTAGGAGACGGAGATACATCAGCTACAGCATTAGTAGCATCTGCACCTTCTGCTGTTCCTCCAGTAGTGCCAGCGGCATCTGACTCGTCATCGGCGTTTCTCTCATCCGTCCCATCCGTTGACGGCACTGGACAAGTCCCATTCGTAGCAGCGACCTTAAAGCTTTTATCTATCTCTGTAGACGAAGACATTAAACTAATCTCAGTCGGTTGAAACTGCACACAGTCATCTGCACTTGCGAAGGTGAACACCAATATGCTGCTCCCCTTATCTCCTTCGCCGCTCTGATCCTTCAAGTATACTGAAGCCGGAGGCAGCACATTGCCTGCACTCTGAACAGGGGTCGGCTCAGGGCTTGTTCCCGGCAGAGCCGTCTTCGTATCATCCGGACGCAGCATACTGAATACGATAATTGCAATAATCACCAGAATACCCGTAATGGAGCCGGAGATTAAGAGTCGAAATCGGCTGCGGCTGATCCAGCGCGCCAGCGGGGAAGCCAGTTGGGAGCGGGCTTCATTGTACACATTTTGCAGAGCAGGCCGAGCTGCCGCGACATAGTTCTTTCGGAATTCCCGATTCTTGAACGCTTCACGATCACTGCTCAGGAAATACTTCAGAATCGCCTTACGGTAACCCGGTTGCAGCTTTTTATTCGAAACCTTAAATAAAGAATTTCCTTGCGACCAAGCAAAAAACCGATAGATGATTTCTTTGTCGGAACCGGCTTTACGCTTTAACAGCTCCAGAAGCGCATCGTAATCCAGCGGACCCCCTTCACGCTGAGTTGTATAGTAAAAGGCTAGCGGAAGCCGTTCAAAGGGTTCCAGAACACGTGCCTCTTTTAGCAAACGACGACCCAGTAGCTGCACATCGTCTAGTTCCTGCGGAGACAATCCTGTAAAAATCTCTTCATTTGGCTTCTCTTCACCAAACCAGCGGTAAGCTGCACGCAGCGCATTCTCTTTCTGCTTGCTAATCCTATCCAGTGGCGGCTGCCAATCGACAACATTACCATATCGTAAAAAAACTACCTCCAGAAGCTCCTCCTGCGTCATATCAGAAAGCGATAAGCGGTTCAGTAAGAATCTATCTGCTGAAGCAGCAAGATCCTGCATTAGGGAGAGTGCCTTAGGAGCAACTCCTGTTCCTTTACGGCGATCTTTTTCTGCCTTATCTACAATTTCATGAATTTCCGCCACAGAAGCCACCGGATCATGCTCCAGCTGGAGCTTTTCTAGCAAATAATCCTTCACAGCATTTTGAGCAAAAGACTGCTCTAACGCCACAGGCAGGAACCGCCCCCAATGGAGCACAAAGCTCAGAATATCCGCAGATCTGGACGCCGCAGCTAGTCTTGATTCCATATAAGGCTCAAGTAGCTGCTTACGGAAATAAGTTTCAGACATCACGCGCTGGAAGTAAGCTGCACTTAACTCATCATTACTCTCAATGATCCCGTAAGCAGCACTCAAAATATCCTTGCGGCCCGCTTCCACACTATGAAGCATCCCATTGATGAAATAATCCACGATTCTTACCCTGTAATTGTGATCCTTAAGTACAAAATACTCTTTAAAGCATTCCATAATCGCTGGATCTGGCACATTTCTTTGCCGAATCAGATCAAATTCCCGGTCAAACCGTTCTAAGAAAATATCATTCAAGCGGATTCTAGAATGAATTGCACCGTCTGGCTTTAGGTATGAAAGCAAACCACTTAGCACCGCACTCTTGTTTTCCGTATATAAATGCTCGTTCCCTTGCTCAATCTCATAAAAGATAGCCAGCTCATTATAGAAAGAAAGAGATAGCTTGTGCTCAGGACTCTCTCCACGCAGAATCTGATCGGCGAAGCTTACGAAGTCGTTAATATCTCCTGGATTCAGCAGTAACAGCTTCCATACCAAATCAGCATAAGGCTGGCGGGACTCGCCAAAATCGACATTCCCCATCCGTCCGGAAGCCAAATCAAAGGTATAATCCTTCTCAATACTGCGGTCACCGGGACGAAGTGAACCTTTTTCCACAAAGCTAAGATGTATATATTTACGGCTTTGCGGTTCATTCGCATACGTAATCACGCCTAATCTACGGCGGAATTCATACGGCAGCACGCTATACAGAATTTCTGTAAGCTCCACCGCCCGCGCGGACAACTCGGTGATAGGTACGTTTAGAGCCACGTAGATTTTTTTCTTACCTGCTACAGAGAGCATTACCGCTTGCAATAACGCCTTGAATATCCCTTCATCAATCCCTAGCAAGCGTAAGCCTGCGATTGGATCCGGGCTGCGGTCTGTGCGAACAACTGGAATAGAGGGCAGCTCCGGCAAGGTTCCACCAAGCTCTCCAGTATAACGCTCTGCAAAATCAGCATGCAGCCAGTCTCCATAGCTCTGCACAATTTCTTCGGAACGTGAAGCAGGTACTACATAGTTATGTGCAAAAAAAGCGCTTCGTTGGCCTGTGAAATCGGCCGCTTGATAACGACTAAGCCCAATAACTGTATCCCCGTTCTCAGCATGAAATAGGTGCAGCGCACCAGGATATGCAGCCTCATCCTTCTCCCCACGCGCGGTTAACTCCGCAGGAGCATCGTAGAGGCAGAAGGGATGAAGGATTTTTTTCACAAAATTATTGTCTAGACTATCTGATTTCGCTACCGTATCGAAGCCTTCTGTGGAACGAAACACTCCGCGACGTTCGCGGGTGTACATCTGTTGGGCGATTGTTGACCCTGAGAAAACATTCACGGGCCGTCGCTCCCCTCAATATACTTCAGCTTATGCAGCAGCCAAATAAAAGGCTCGTCTACACGAATCGGGCTTACTACACCCTCAATCTTTTGATTCACAGGGTTGCTGCCCAACGCAGATACTGCAAAATAACCCGTATTCGCGAAATAAACATCCATTGTATCTTTAAAGGGTCTGTCCACCTTACCAATAAATCTGCGAATTTCCCCGTCGATATTATGAAACTCGTCCATGTTTAATGTTTTGCGGTGAACATAGTTATTGAACACATTGCTGTTAGACTTGATGTAATCGCCATCTTCATCCTTGAGTGAATGCAGCATATCACTTTTGGCAAGCACAACCGCTGTTGGAATGTCTGTTTTGCTCTTTTCCTGATAGGCAATAAAATCACCGAACATCGTCAGCACCACATCGCGTGGCTCGTCATATTGTGAGACCCATTCTCCCGGGCGGTCACCGATGTTAATATGAATCTTTTCACGGATAGAACGGATTTGCAGCGGATCGACCATAAACAAAATACCCGCTGAGTTCTTGATATGCTGACCATGAAGTCCAAGATAATCCTGATCCACCATACCCTCACCTGCTACATCAAAGAATACAAGTGTCAGTGGCGGTTTATTTTCATCCTTAAAGACAAATTGAAAGATAAAAGGCTCCTGCATTTTTTCCTTCTGTGTAGAAGCCAGCAGATCCCCACGCTCAAAAAGCGGTTCCTCATACAATGTACGGAACTTACGGCTAATTTCTGCATTAAGCGGCATACAAGCGGCATCAAAATGACCTGCTGTAGTATGCTGCAATGTGTGGATCAGCGAGGTCATATACACCGATTTCCCGACTTGGGATGCCCCGATAATCGAGATGATGTTACTTGGCACCTTCCCGGCAGTCACCGGCAGCTCATTATGGCAGGACGGGCAAAGCCGTCTGCGCGTAAGCACACCGTAACGATCCGTAAGCCCAGTTAACACATGATCTGTGTAATGATGATATTCTTCCGGAATATCTGCCGGGTTGATAATCGCTTCTATGTCATCTACCGTATCAAGCCCGAAGCGCTCACGGTATTTGTTCAAGGCGTCATCCTCACCCAATGCGTAATTTTCATCGTCCTCCCGGCTGTGCATAGCCCGAAAGACGACATCCTCCGGAGAGAACTTGGTGAAGCAATACGGACACACTATATCGTAAAAAAGCGGCCGCGGCTCCGGCTGATTCTTTTTCATAAAACGGCTAAAAAAAGACATCTACTCATCCTCCCAAAAGTTGTATCTACGTACTTGCTATGAACGCACTGCTCATTACCCGCTTGTACGCGTAGACCAAGTCTCACTCCGGTACCAATTCGTAATAAAGCCCATATTTCTTGCCATCGGTGAAAAAGATGCGTACAAAATCATCCTTACCGATTTCAATCGGCGGAAGTACATTGCGTCCAGGAGCGAAATCCTGGACGAAGGGAAAGAGAATACCATCCTCTTTCCCTGCCGGATGCCCTCCACGTTTCTTGACATAACAGAGGACATCCCGTGCCACGGGTACTTCTGCCGTAATCGCCATATGTACGGTCTTTTGTTTTCCGAATAAGGCCTTTTTTTGTTGAATGGAATAATAGATCCGGGCTTTGCCTGCACTGACCATCACCCGGTTCACACCATCATTTTGCCTCACCAGGGCAGTCTGACCGTTCTCAGCAAGACGAGCAAATATCGTATAGGATATCAGACCGATCTCATCCAATCGATCACGATAACCATTGTTAGATTTGTATTCCTCACGAGTGTAGAGCTTCATACCGATCGGCGGATCATCTCCGGTTCCCATGTCAGCCGCTTCTGCGGAGGTTTTGTGGATGTACACCGCCTGCACGCCGTCCGGCCAGCGCCATCTCAGCGTACAGAATCGGTCATCCACTTGGGATGTCACATCCGTTATTCCCGGAGCGGAAGCATTAACCTCGGCGTACCTCATTACTGTAAACCCCTTTCCGCTACACTAGAATCCTTTGCTGTTCCGGCTTCTGCGCCGGCCCGGAAAGTTATCCGATGCTGGTGCAGGCGCTGCGTTATTGTTTCTTCTATTTCGATAAATACGTCCTTCACCTACCGGAATGACGCCTGTAAATAATGCAATAATAGCAGCTAATATAAGAACAGCCAGAAGACGAATAAGACTATCTGTAAAGGAGTCACCGCTAAGACCAAATTCCAGAATCAGTCCTGCGAACAAGCCTGATATTACGCCGCCAATCCCAAAGCTTTTAGCCAAATGACGGTTATCAAACATAATTCCCAGACCTAATCCAAGCGCAGCCCCCATCAACATCAGTGACAAAATACGAACCGCAGCATAATAAGGACTGTCTGCCGTTGAATCACTGCGCTCAGTTAGCAGCGTCCGGTCTCCCAGACGGTCATAGATCTGCTGGAACACATCGCCCAGTAGGGCTGAATCCTTGACATCATAATAGTGTCCGCCTGTCACTCTCGCAATATCCTGCAACAGCTGAGTGCCTGCTGGATCATTCAAGCCCAGACCAATGGTATTCACAGCAATACCGCGCTCTACATAAGCCTGCAGCTCTCTTGTGGTATCGAAATTACTCACTCCGTCAGACAACAAGATGACCATGGCCCCTTGGTCTTTTTTGCCGTCACTGTCAATCTCCTTCAGTGCCTCTGAGACCGCACCGCTGATATTCGTGCCGCCTTCGGTTGGCTGCAGATTATCGATTGCAGTCAGCACCTTCTCACGATTCTCCAAATTTGAAAGTGGCGTTAAAGGTTGGACAACTACCGCTTCGTTGTTAAAGGTCACCACGGCTACCTTATTGTCAGTGTCCATTTTTGTAATTAACGCTTTTGCTGCGGAATACCGGCTATTATCGGGATCACTCTGTGTCATACTGCCTGAGTCATCGATAGCCATCACTACATTCTTAACCGGTCTCGCACCGCCAAAATTCAGCTCATAAACGAACTCCGTTAAGGCTCCAACTCCAAGTGCAAGGACAATCATCAGAGGCAGCAGCTTCCACGATAATCCCAGGTAGCGCTGCTTCCATGAAGCTCCGTTCAGTCGTGGCGAGATCATCTCTGCAAGCAGGCAGCCTACACCGACACCCAACGCCACAATGGCAAAATAAATACCCACAAGCAGGATGGAAGGCAGATCGTTATACCAGCTTAGCAGCCATTCGCCAAAAAGAAAGGCGACCCCGCCGCCGATCAGACTGAAGAAGAGCAGCAGCAGATTGATTTTTCTCTGCATCGTTATACTTCCTTTCCGGGTAAAATCTGAATTGTACTCTTATCCTTTAAGATTCCGGGGGTTATGCTGCCTGATAAACGGGCTACCCGGATGTGCTATCATCCCCCAGATTGCGCTTTGTGCAATAGAACGGAATAGGAGGAACATCTATTTCTATTCTATTGCATAGTGTGCATTGGAAATAAGGAGAAATGTCCCTATCCCAGAACTCTAATTAAGGGTTATATCCGATGACTCTATTGCACAAAGGCAATAAAGGGACTCAAAGTGAGGGGACCCTATCTATTACGCCATCAGCGCATCTCAGGAAGCTGATCTTCACTCAGTCCATGGAGCTGATAGCCATTCTGAGCATAAGTCTCATAATAGACCTTACCGTTGCGATAATAGAGCAGGTCCTCTAAATGAAAGCCGCCCATCAGGTTTAGCTTCTCCACTCCGCTCCTCCGCTGCTCATGCACGAATCCTAACCGGTAAATCCGGGTTGTCTCATCCACTCCAAAGGCGTAGCGTAGAAACTCTGATGAACTGTCTCCGAAGAAATATTTCTCCTCATGACGATGCTCTTGCGTATATTCGAATAACCGAACATTAATGGCCGCGCCCTCTTCTAAATTATGATACAAGCGCTTGAACAGCTCTTCCCTCGATAGAACCTGACGATTCTCATAGGCTGCCGCAACATTTGCACGACGCAGAAGCTCTTCCTCAAAAGATAAATTGAAAGGTTCTGCTGCCAGCAGCTCCCGGCGGCAAATATCAATCAAACGCTCAATCACAGCTTCTTTCCCTTGTTCTAAGAGCTTGGAGATACTGCCCATGTACTTCTCACTGAAGAATATTCCAGGGCCACGCCGGGTTTCGATATCCTTCATCACTTCTTCTGTGACTACGCGGTAGTATTCCATTACGTTCTGGCCCGTTGTTTCGTTTGTTCGCCCAATGCTGTCCATAACAGTAATACGCAATTCTTCCTCCAAAGTCTCCATAGCTTTCACACGAGCTATACTTTCCATATGAAGCTGCTCAAGTGCAGATTCCAAACGACTGCATAGGGCAAGCTCACTTTCTAGGCCCAATAGTTCATATTTTTTGCCATATACGGCTGAGAATAAGTAATGAATGAAGTTACGTACTGTTCTTTTGTCAAAAAGCGGCACACGCTGGAACGGCTGGCGCTCCACGCTTTCTGCATAAAGATCCTCAAGCTCCTCCTGCATGGAGAGAATCGCGGAACGCAAGCCTGCCATATGCTGACGTAAAAGATGGAGCACACTTCCGGCTTCATCACGATCTGCCGTCCACTCCGCAAGCTGATAAAAGCTTACCGCTGGCGTAGATGTTTCCTGTGCCGCCAGCATAGTGCGCCATTGGCGTAATGGATTCATTCCCTCCACTCTCCGGTTTGACTCTGCCACAAAGTTATTACGGAAATAAGCTTCGCCCCCGTCACCGAACAACTGCCGTTCAGCTTCACGAAGTGACAGCTGCTTCAGTTCATTATAGGAAGGGCGTCCGTGACTCATTAACCCCGTCATTTCATTCAGGCCGTCTTTCTCCGGAAGTAGCTGTACCGCGTGTTCCCGCAAGCTGTCAGGGTCCAGCCCTAACAACGCCTGCCGTTCACGTATAGTCCACGAACTGCCCTCACGCATATCGGAGACAAGCCGCCGGAACGCATGATACAGCACTGCCAAAGCAATTTGAACATTAGGTCTTCTTACCCCGGAAAAGCCAGCAGAGGCGTAGCCTTGTCTTCCAGTGCTGCCTCTGATGCCACTTTTGAAGGTCATATTGTTATATCCGCCATGACCAGTAGCCTGATCAGAAGCCGGGCGGACCCGATTTTTGAGCAGACTAATATGAGAAATAATCTCGTAGTTGTCATCCATACCGTGTGCAGACATCATACCGCGCTCATTCTTATCGGAGAGCAGATACACAAGGTCAAATAATGCGGAAGGACCATGGGCAACTGGAATCGACAGACCATCTTCCGTCACAAGTAACGGCGCATTAAACTTATAGTCCGTAGCTTGCATTTTGTCCAATTCACGCAGAAAAGCCAGCCCTACTGAGCTGGAATATCCAAAATTATCCCCCTGCTCCCGCTCATTGATCAGAGCGTAGAGATCTGTCTGTACGGACTTAAAGGACTGGCCGAGTACAGCACGAGCCAGCAGTGTAATTTCCGGCAGCAATACATTAAGCGGATCATCAACCCGCGTAATGATAGAGAGATGGATGACGTCAAAAGATGAATATAGACGTCCATAATCCGCTATACTGTTGCTCAGCCGCCGGATAACTTTATTCATTTCAGCAAGATAACGTGTATCCTCATGAAACTTGCGGTAAAGTTCATGACGCACAGTGCGTGGATCTGACCCTGCCGTTTCCGGCAAGGCCATGGCCAGCACCCGGTCTTTTCCTCCCGCAACAGATTCACTTTTGCTTCCGTCTGTTCCCTCTTTTGCCGCACCTGACACAGCATGTAATGCCATAACCCCGCCGGCGTTATCCCATTTTCGTTCGCAGCTATCCAGCACCGGACCGATGGCCGGAGCAACCTTGTCGCCTACGAACAGAAACAGGGCAGGGTAATGGATGCTGCTGCGTCCATCCCCTTTGCTGCGCTGTGCCTCTTCCTGTACCGCATATTGTTCACCATAAGATAATGCCTGTGTTTTGATCATAGGCCTATTTCAACTTTCTGCGGATACTGCCGAGCTTGCTAGTCATGCTCTTGTAGAATCCGTACATCTCATCGCCGCTCTCATACTCTACCCGTTCGTACTCCAAGCTGTCGCGTGCTTCCAGGAATGATACATACAGTCCTTCCAGCTTATAGAGCAGCGGGGTAACGTCTTCAGCGGCAGTCATTTCACCTGCACGACGTGCTGCCTTACGCAGCAGTACACTGCGGCTCTTCTCATCCAGCTCCCGGAAGTGCCGATACACGGCATACTCTACGTAGCTGCGCTCTTTCATCAAATTAGCAAACGGCTCCCAAGCGTCCTCTTCTTCATCACGGTCATAAACATAGAGTGCGCCTTTTTTGATAATGCTGTCCGTATACAAAGCTTCAATGAACTGATCCATCCACTTATCTTCGTCCAGATATTGATGGAGCACACCTTCAAGCTCAGCGGCTTTAGCAGTCAGTTCAGCATATTTAGCCAGCTCGACACGAACACGTGAAATCAGTTGCGGTGAACGAATGAGATTCTCCTGCGCCATGTCCTTGTTGATGCTGCCAAAGATATCTTTAATGCCTTCACGCTCCAAGCCCTTCTCACGCAGGCTCTTCAGCTCATCAACCGCCTTCTTCACTTCACCGAGATTCGGGCGTGTGGATTGCAGTTGCATATCGAAACCACTCAAAATGGCGTCCAGATCAAAAGGTTTGGTGAACACAACAGAATATCTGTTACTTGTGTTCTCATCTACACCTTTTTCAATAATAACTCCACTTGCCAGCGCTTTTGCAAAGTCTGCACGCACTCTAGCGTTATAATCACGTACACGAGAATTGACGTAAGTGTCGCCCCATGATTTTTCCGGAATCGGAGAAGGCAGATACGTCCAGTTGTTCTTATCCGTCATCACGAGATGGCGGCCAATCCCTTCCTTGTCGAGAATGGTCCGCTCATAGTTCTCTTCAAACACCCGCAGCGGCGTGTATACGAAAAGTGGCACACCGTTACGTGTGTTAAGCCAGAAAATACGGTTTTTCACTTGGCTTTCCTTGATCGTAAATTGCGATTTGCCAAGCGCATTATTCTGATAATTACGAATCCCTTTTAGGATACCCGGCGCTTTAACAGGCACGGAAACGAAACCCCATGATGGGAAATGTAAGCTGCCCGAGCTATTGCTAAGGTGGAAGGTAGGCACAGCCTCTTCGTCCAATTTACCGGCAATAATCCGCTCTACGAACTTATCCAGCGGCTCTTCATGGCCGAATTTCATCACAAGGAAATCCTCCATCGAACGGGTAATCAGATCCCCAAACTTATCACTAAGGAATTCCGAAATCGAGCGGACGATATCAATCTCCTGCTCTTTGACCCAACGTCCGGAATGCTTCAGCATTTCACGGGTAAAGTCACGAATCAGGTCGTCGCCATCCTTCTGATCCATAATCTTGGAGATGGTCGCCGAAATATCCGGCACGTTCACAATGTTCCAATAATAAGTTTTGTTTCCTTTATAGTCTGCCTGCTCTTCGCCATTGATAAGGATGTCCCCGTTCTTGGCAAAAATCGAGCTAAGCGCACTAAGAATCTCTGTAAACACACCGTAAATCCGGCTGTTCTCATCGTTTAAGAGCTCATATAAGTCCTCGTAAAATTGAATCATTTGCTCAGTGCGTTCTACATCGGCGTGCAGCCAATATTCATTGATTTTAGCCTCAATATAGGCATTTTTCTTCTTCTCTTTGGAGACAAAAGCACTGCGGGCATCGCTCAGCTTCTCATCCGCACTGTCCTGCGCCGTCTCAATATCACGTGGCAAACGCAACAAGCTTTCACGCAAAGCCTCAATATAAGACTGAATCAGCTTCAAAATACAGAAGCCCTTCTCGGTATACAGCAGGCGGGAAACGTAGAACGGTCCCTGCTCTGGATGCAGGAAGATGCGCTCCAGTTCTTCACTGAAACGTCCCACAATTTCGCCAGGCAGCTGCTTTTTCGATTTGATATATTCTTCACGGGCACGAGCCAGGAAGTTCTGCTCCAGCTCTGTATCCATGCTTACCACTTGATTCTTAACAACATTGGCATGGCTCAAGCGTTCGCTGTTCTCGTAGCCTGGCAACGGCTCAGGCACACGGGATTCAAACGTCTTGATCATACTGTCGAGATCAATCCCAAGCTTACGTGCGAATTTCTCTACATCCTCTTGACCTGGCGCCTGCTGGAACATTTTTTCCATTTTATCAAACAAGCGGAAAGCCAGATAAGTCGTCATTTCCTCAATCGGAAGCACAGCGGACGAGGCACCGATAATGTTGTATTCATAGTTAGCTGGGTAGGTCTTGTTCATCTGCGCAATGTTGGTGCGGATATTACTGATATAGTCATGGATGGCGAATTCTTCACCAGACTGTTTTTCTTCACTCGCCATAAAGTTCGTGATGTTCTCCGCCGTTACGTTCATACAGTAATCGTACGCATTCTCCAGCAGCTTACCCTCGGTATTCGTAGCAGAGATCAAATGACATAGATTAAATGGAGGCAACGGTGAATTTACCGTCAAAATATTACCGTATTGCTGCTGGAACCGCTCACCACGACTGTCCACATTCATCCAGTAATCCAGCTCTTTTAGCGCTGCATAACCGTTCTTGCGAATATATTCACGCGTGTGCTCGCTTAGACTTTTATTAGACAAATTCACGTCAGGTGTAAAGAGGTAGCCCAGCGTGTTCACACGGTCAATACCGGCTGATCCGTAGTCACGTTCAATAATACCGCGTACGATATAGGCAATATCCAAGAACGCCCCACTGCCTGTACCTCCCGACAGACCTGTCAGTAGAAAGACCATCAGCTTTTTGTTAGTGCCTACGGATAACGTCTTGATCTTCTTATCAATCGCGCCTACAACCTGATTAATCTTGGTGAATAAAAGCAGACGTCCAGCCTGCCGCACACCAGCGGCACCATTCATACCATCTGTAATACTTAACTCAGGTGACAGCCAATCTGTAATATAAGAATCGAGAATACTACGGTTCTGTAGCAGTCCGCCGATTTCAGCATTCGCCAACAGTACAAATTCATTTTGCGGGTCCAGCCCAATACCTTTGTATTTTTTTCCGCGATCCTGTTCATTCGTCTCAAAAGCTAGAAATTCTACATTATCCGGCTTGTCCCGTTTCTTCTTGGATATCGGATCCTCCGGCAGCTTAAAGCGGCGGTTAATCTGATATTTAAGACGCAGCAGGGCATCAATGCCCGTGCCCCCTAGTCCAATGATCAGGATCGGATTATCAATCGTATCCACCCTGATTTTATCGCTGACAATCCCGCCGCCTAGTGATACATCCAACTGCTGTATATGCTCTCTTACTACTGGTTTCATATGCTTATCCTCCTAAAAGTTTTGCGGAAGCTGTACTTCAGATATCTTGCAGCAAAACTGTTTCTGCGGCATACATTGCCCATTGCCTACTATACTAAATATTCCAGATAAATCGTCTTATCTACCGTCTGTAGAGATACTGAAACGCGGTCCCCACTCTTCAGTTCAAGACCACGCGAAGCATCCGCAGCACGTCCGGACCTCTCCACAGTAACACCTTCTCCGCTGCGTAACAGCAACCGGTCATTCTTAGCCGGGGTGAAAACAACACTTTCGCTCTCCTTCAGTTCAGGCGCCAATTGCAGCAGCTGATGAAGGGTGAACTTGCCCTTGAAGCCTGCAAGCTTCTTATATTGTGGGTAGGTCTTCTCACCCGTATTGCTGTCTTTAACCTCTACTACCAGCTGTCCAACAAAACCACGCGCCGATTTCTTATTCAGCACATACCATGCTGCACCAGCTGCCAGTACTAGAAGAATACCCCCTATAATGTAATACAGGGTTTTGGACGAAGCTTCCTTCAGGGGTTCTTCCTTGCCAGTCCCTGTAGAAGGTGCTGTTGTTGCTGCTCCGCCTGTCTTCGCGCTGATTTGGACAGGTGCACTTTCCCGATAGAAGCTGCTTTCCTCTGCCCGTACCTTCAGCTCGTAGTTATGGCTTTCTTTTACCTCAAAGGTACCCTTGAAGACAGCTCCGGAGTTATCCAGTTCGATTTCTTGCACATCTCCTGTATCGATATCTGTAGCAAGCAGTACCGCCTTCATATCTTGATACAAATTACTGAGTGTTACCTGAGTACCGTTGCTGAACAGATGCGAGGTGATGTCGATTTTATCACCCTTTTTATAGGTTGCTGATGGCAGCGCATCGATCTTAAGCTCCAGGTCATAGTTAAAGACTAGATTAATATCAATCTTATCCTTTGGCACACCTTTAACCTGAAGTTTCCAATCTCCTTCCTGCGGTGACAGTAGCTTAATCAAGCTATAAGTAGAAGACTTGGACAGCAGGACATTGTTTGAGGGGATCGCAACTTCTTTCCCTGACGGGTCCGTTAACTTCGCTGTCACAGGCTGTGAAGACATAATTGAGATATTGGCTTCCAAAACACTGCCGTTAGGTACGTTGACGGTCACATCCTGATAATCGCCATTTGCAGTAATCGACTGCACAGGCACTACCTTCAGCTTCAAATGGCTGGCAAAAATCTCACTCAGGATTTGCGGCAGATCATCTGCTGAGTCCGTCGAAAATGCTTTACCCCCCGTCTCATTGGACAGGTCGGCGAGGCTTTGTTTATTCAGCTTGCCATCTGCATTAAGTCCAATGGTATAGATGGGATAGCCATTCTTTTTGGCAACCTCTACGGCCGCCTTCAGCTCTTTATCTGATTCACTTTGCGTCCGGCCTGTCGCTTTGTTGAAATCGTTATTGCCGTCAGCGAGCATTACAATGATAGGCTCATGGGAAGGGTCGCTTCCATTCTGCAGAACCTTCACAGCTTCCTCTACGCCAATAGCGATATCGGTATAAGCTCCTCGGTCCAAACCATCAATAAAATCCTTCAAATCCTGCTTATCGCTCTCCGAGCTAATTTGCAGCAGGGCCTTTTCCCGTTGTACCTTGTCGGTATAGGCAACAATACCTACTTTATCACCTTGGGTGGATAACATATCTATGAACATTTTCATCGCTTCGTTGGCGATTTTGTTCTTGTCACTAGTCTTCATGGAGTTGCTGACATCAATAAGAAGCACAGCGTCAATATGAGATTGCGCCGACGTTGCCGCATAGGCCTTAACAGCTGCAAAAGGCGAGGCAGCTAGACAAAGAGCCAGGAGCAATGCCGGAAAGATACGTAGAAAGAGAGTCTTGGTTGTTCTAATACTTTGATATTTACGAAGCATAAATAGGGCTCCTCTTGTGTTATATTAGGCACATATGACAGGTTCAGCACTATCGCTAAAATCTGTAAATAGCATGCCATTATGATATAATTAAACCTTGTAAACTTCAACTTTAGGACCGCCGGACCCAGTGCATTGATGCATAGAAGATTATCATTCTAAAAGCCATCTGGACTGCAGAGCGTCCATGAGAAAGGATTGTTCCATGATTTCATACGTCATTCTTGGGATTACGTTCCTAATTGCCGTAATTCAGATTTCCATTTATGCCGCACATCAGCGCAAACCACTGACACGTGATGATATTAACGATCGACTGCTAGCCGCTTTGAACGGAGGCGATAAAGGCCGTGAATAAGAAAAGACCCGTTACCTTCCGGCCCTTTAAGGCCCCTCGTTACGCTTATGTCAAGCTGCGCATCTGTCGCCACTGCGGGCGGTATACCGCTCTTGGCGAAGACCGCTGTAGCAAATGTGGCAGAGCCTCACTTATTACTGTAGAGCAGCACGCAGCATCACTAGCCAGACGGAAGATGCATACCCGTCTACTATTCATCTTACTGCCCACACTAGCCTCTGTCTATTTTGGAAATAGCATCCAACAAATGATATTGTGTGGTGCCGGTGGTCTTGTGCTTGCTGGACTATTGTACTATACGCAGCGAAAAGTAAGGCAGAACGAGAATCTTCGTTCTCTCAATGAGCTGCTTGGTCGTGGGATCGGCATCATCAAGGAAGGGCTGGAGGTCAACCGTCAGGAAGCTGTCTCCGTACTCCGTGAGGATGATGTTCTTGCCTATGAGAAGCTGCGCGAGCTCTCCATCCTGCTTCGCGGCGACCGGATCGCGCGGCAGCGAGTGGCTTTGCTGCATGGATTTTTACTCCGCAAGGATATGGATCTAGAACTGGAGCAGCTTCTTCTAAAAGACTTCGAACCACTGCTAGCCGAATATATCGGCGAGATCGCTAAAGTCCGTCCCGATCTCATTAAGGATCGTACACTACGCTACGTGAAGAACTATGAAGTGGAGATTCGCCAGATGGCTAACGGCTTAACCATCCTTACGAGCGTTGCGGGAGCGGCGGTAAGAATGAAGCGTTATGCCCTGCTCTACTCCAATATGATTGGCCGATACGTGCAAGATCTGCCTAAAGACCGTTTTATGCGGTTGTCCAAACTCATTACTGCGAATCCCCATGAACCTTGGAACGGCTTAGACCTCAGGGTAGCTGACATTCGTGAAGCCAAATATCGCTGGGACCCGGAGGTCCAATAGATCTGAAAGCTAAGATGAGCCAATATAAAACAAACATCCTTATTGATGACAACCAACCGTTTCTCAAAGAAATATAAGGATGATGTATACCGTGAAACTTATACTTTCTTAGGCTTTCTTATATTTTGAAAAAAGAGGCTACTCTATATGACGTTCAAACAATTAATAACCCTGCGAAACTTTATGATCATTTTGTGTATATGCATGCTTGTGCTGCTTGGACAGAAGGTTTTTCTCATCGCAGATAAAATACAAATTACCAAAGAAGCCGACCGTCTCTACGCTGCTGGGGATCTGATTAATGCAGAGAATCAGTACCGCCAAGCAGCGGCCAACTATTCCATTGATTACCAGGAAGAAAGAGTCGCAAAACGTCTGGATGAATTAGCTCCAATCACAGACATCCGCAAAGTTCTGAATGTTTTGGTAGCCTCTACTAAGGAGGAAGCAGCAACTAAGGATTTTGCCGGATTTATGAAGAGCTATCAAGCTCTGCTTAGTTTAAAAGCTACATATATGAAGCCAGACGGCCCCTATGAATCCTATTATCGCCAGTTATCTTCGGCCTCAGGCATTTCAGACCAGTTCACCTCTTATTTCCGTCAGTTTAAGGAGCAGTTCCTTGCCGAGCTTGCCCAGAACCAGAGCGGAGGGGTGAGTAATGAAGAGAACTTTAAATGGAATCTTTTGCAGATTCCTGATGCTTATTATGGAAGTGCAGCTTCCAAAGAGGATTTACTAACCTCAAAGTTTAAAAGCCATGATACAGCTATATTAAAATCCTTAGCAGGAGCAGGAAACTTTACCGGCATGCTGGAAAGCACCCTGTCCCTGATGAGTGCTTATAGCCAGCATAATTACGAAGCTCCTTGGGTACTTCAACAAGCAGAAAGCAGCGGGAAGATCATCCTGAACAAAGATCTTGAAGGTGACAATATCACAGCTTTTGCTGGGCATGCTGTAGCTTATCGTAATTTTGCAGGATCGGCAGGCATCACGTCATCCAAGGTGCTGACTTTGATCGATACTAGTAAGGCTAAGGTACTGAAAAATGCCAAACGTCTGACTACTAAAGGTCAATATGCTGAAGCGATACAATTATACGGAGCGCTTGCTCCGCTAGAAGATACTTCGACAAACATTGCCGCTGCTAGGCTGGCCTGGAATATCGCAGAGCCTGTTCGCCTCCTTCCTGGCGGTGAAGAGCAAGGCAAATACGACAACGTCATCTCCCGCAAAGGACTATCGGGCACAAAAGTGATCGTCGCCGGGACGGATAACAGTGGCGTGCTCTATTATGCCGCGATGAATAACGACGACAATGTGGTCACATTAACCGGAAACAGCTTGCTACGCTTCGAGAGTCTGCGCAGTCTTACTTTTAATGAACAGTTGGCAACCTCCTCAGGTGTACCTGTGGTTTTAGCCCAATCTGAGGTTGAAGGTGGACGCACCCTTTTCACAGCGTATGAGATGAAATCGAATGGTATTTCGCAGTTATTTTCTTTAGCTGGCGATAGTTATGAATTGCAGCCCGATGACTCTATTCTCGTGCCTAATGCGGATCTTGGAGACGGTGTTGACGGGCAAACGGCACTTTACCGTAAAGTAGACGGCATCTATCAATTTGCGGAGATCGTTCAGGAGTATGCAGTAATTTCAGCTTCCGATCTAACCACTCATCCTTTTGAAAAGGTCTCTTTTCATTGTGAGATCGTCGTAGATAACTTCGGCAATAGTCTTGCTTACTCGGATGGGATTTATATTTTGCTTCAAGGAGAAGTGGGTTCCGTTACAGGTAATGCGTTAGTTAGTGGCCAATATCAGAATGGATATGAGCTCGTTGGAACAGACATAGGCGAGCAATATGTACCTGTGTTTATAGTGGAATCCGTAGGTAGCATGAGCTTTGGGAGGTAGGAATTTGGGATTTGGGATACGGGATACGGGATAACCTTGTCTTTGGCTCGGCTCCACGATCCTGTAAGCTCCACCACTTATAGCAACTGACTTGGACAGCGCTGCGATGGTTAATAGGTACCTAATGGCATGAAGATCACACAGCTCGTTAGTCACTTCGTAATTATCCTGTAGTCTAAGTCTCGTTAAGTCACCTATTTCGGATATTTTTACCAATTCATTGAACTTTCAAGTAATCTACTCCAGACGCTATCACACCATTGGTTACGCATCATCCCTTATGTGATCTCCGTTTGATGTAACTTCTTTAAGCAAATTTGCCATTGTTAGCAATACCTGTTGCTGGACAAAAAGACACTAACCGGGGGTTGGTGTCTTTTTGTCCATGTAGTAGCAGTCTATGGATAGATGAAAAAAATCAAATAGTAACCTGTTACGGGATAATGTACGTATTGCATTAAGCACGGTGACTTTTACTCAGCTACTCAATTGGCACTTATAATTTCTGAAGCACTTCTATATAGGTCCCACTCAACCATTTTTTGATAAAATCAAATTCAAAGGTTTAAATCGGTGTTCTCGTTTACATAGAGCTCGCTGGGTTCAATTCGATGTTGGCGAGTATGCAACAGCTCTGGCAAACGCCCCATCCGCTCAGCCAAACGGGATAGCTTTTGCTCATGAAAATTAGATAATCCTGTATGAATCCGGTCTTGGAAAGGCTCAAGCCATCTTGTTTCCAGGCTGTCAGAACCGAAATAAACCCCGAGCAGAGAGCCTGCTGTTGCTCCAAAGCTGTCCGTATCGTTGCCTTGCATCACCTGCTTGCATATCCCGTCACCGACATTGTCTGCAAATCGAAATGTATTAATTAAGGTACCTATTTCCTGATAAACCTGACAGTGACTATAATTTGCATACTTATGGTTAATGCTCTGATAAGCTTCCAGCCAGTTATCTGCATTCGCTACCATCTGCAGGCAATCCTGAGTAATCTCATAGAACCGGCTCCTTCTAGGTACGAATTGCAGTGCAGTACTTATTATTTTAATAGGATCGCGCAGCACTTGCGCAGCTGCAATCGCAGCGGCGATGAACATCGTGGCGTAGATACCCGTCCGGCGATGTGTAAAACTCGCATCACGCCAAGCTAGCTCAGCGGCAAGCGCGGGCTGACCAGGACAAGCATAACCGTAAGCATCTGCGCGAATTGCTGCTCCGCATAGTTCTGTATCTTGTACCATGAAGTCGGGCCAAGCCTCTATTTCAGAATGATTGAACAGTTCTCTATCATGCTCCAGATAGCTAATTCCCGATCGAAGCAAAATGGCTCTCTCCGGCCCCCAAGTAGTACTTATCGGAAGATGATTTATCCATAAATCTCTTAAATTTCTTTTCGTAAAACCATCACCAAATTGTTCTAACGCCATCATTCCCATTAATGTGTAATTGATATCATCATCAGGTGCCACATAACGAATTCGCCCCCGCGTCGTCTCAAACCAAGACCAATGTCGACGATCTAAAGCATGGAGAACTTCATCAGAAATGTAATCATTCAGTGGCCATTCCCCTACAGAAGTTAACGCTTTACGCAATTCCAACAAACTGGGGTTTACCTCAATCGGTTTGCCTAGCATTGAACCACAGACTGAAGCGAGGAATCCCGCCTCCACACGCTTGGAGCTATCCTTCAGATTCAAGATGCCTACCTGGCCTAAAGGTCGTGCCGGATCGCATTCCTGCCATATCTCTTCTAAATCGTCTGGTTCATAGTAAGGCCAATTGTCCCTCATTGGAATGGCAGCCAAGCTATGAGCGAATTCCAGATAGGCATCATAGCTTGCGGGAAGCTGTTCCAGCTTGGCTAAATAACCCGAGGTTTGATGCCCCTGTGCAAATTTATTGCGTAAAATCCCCTCTAATTGACCTTTAAGAAATGCGAGTGATGGCAGCATGCTGTATCTCCTTTGTCCGTTTATTAATCTACGTTTTAAATGATTTCTACATGAGAATGTAAACGATGCTAGATGGAAAAGCAGTCATCCCATAGCCTTCATTATAAGTTTAAATAAACGAACACACGATGATAGAAATAACAGTAAAAGCAATAAGTTTAATAGACTATTAAATAGTGAAAGACACTCTAAAAAATCCCCCCAACGGGGTGCCAAATGAGTCGCCACCCTTATGGCCTTCATTTTTTTGATTACGGGATTACGGATTACGGGATTACTTGTTGCGTTCAATTAGCTCATTACTTTACCTAATGAGATCGAATGTAATGGTTTATAGCATACACTGTACCAACTAGTGAACATTTATAATGAGTAGTCAAGTAACTATAGCGACTTGGGTGTACATATACGAAGCAGACAACTTTGAACGATTGGGTAAGCACTCCCTATGGGTAGTAGGCTCCTTCTGCCGACCATGGGAATGGGAACTCCTGTCTGGTTAGTTTTTTTGTCCAAGAGGTGTGGGTAGCCCGTCTATACTCTTTCTGTTTTTTTCTTGTCTATATTCTCTCAGGCCTGTCTCGCCCTTTTGGATAGACCAACGCTGCAACGTATCCCGCTCACCCGCATAACTCATGAATGGGACCGAAAACCCGCAGGAAGTCTGTACTTTATGAACATCTATCAAAATGATCTGTCTAGCTCCAGGCAGAGATGTAAACAAAGGGGACAGTGTTTCCCATTCTGCTGATTCAGGCAAAACCACAGCCCCTGTTCCATACAGCCTTAAAATATTAGGCGGTCCCTCAAACGCACAAAACATAACCGTCACTCTTCCATTTTCCAGCAGATGCGCGCTCGTCTCATTACCGCTACCAGTCATATCTAGATAGGCCACCTGATTAGGAGACAAAATCCGAAAACAATCATGTCCCTTCGGCGAAAGGTTAACATGCCCATCTCCTGAAAGCGGCGCTGACCCTACGAAAAAAAGGTGCTGCCGAAGAATAAACTCTTCATGTACAGGTAGTATAGCGGTAAATTGTTTTCCCATTTGACATTCTCCATTTCTGTATATTTGTGTATTGGCTAATTGGTCATCTCTACTCAACTCCATCGGATCCACCGACTTAACAAGTTCCATGATCTACATGATCTACATGATCTACATGATCTACAGCAGCTTCACCAATCACCTCAGTTCCATCAACCACATTTGCTTAACTAACTAGCTTTGCCGACTACATTAACTTCTACAGTTACATTAGCTCTATCAACTCCGTTAGTTACACCAACTGGATCAGTTCCTTAAGCGCTTTAACTCCACTAACAATAACAGCTCCACTAGCTCCTCCAGCAAACTAACTTTGGGTTGGGGCGGCTAATGTAGGGCATTTTTGCCTCTCTTTCCTGCTACTTTAGCTTCGGGCCGCTAATGTAGGGCATTTTTGCCTCTCTTTCCTGCTACTTTGGCTCGGGGAGGTTAATGTAGAGCATTTTTGTCTCTCTTTTCTGCTACTTTAGCTTCGGGCCGCTAATGTAGGGCATTTTGGACTCTCTTTCCTGCTACTTTAGCTCAGGGCGGCTAATGTAGGGCATTTTGGACTCTCTTTCCTGCTACTTTAGCTCGGGGCGGCTAATGTAGGGCATTTTTGTCTCTCTTTCTTGCTATTTTAGCTCGGGGCGGTTAATGTAGAGCATTTTTGTCTCTCTTTCCTGCTACTTTAGCTCAGGGCGGCTAATGTAGGGCATTTTTGCCTCTCTTTCCTGCTACTTTGGCTCGGGGCGGTTAATGTAGAGCATTTTTGTCTCTCTTTTTTGCTATTTTAGCTTGGGGCGGCTAATGTAGAGCACTTTTGCTCTTATTTCTGACTAATTCGACGCTATGCAGCTGATGTAGAGTATTTTTACCGTACATTTCCGCCACTTTGGCTCAACCCAGCAAATCTACGGGATTTTCACCGTTCATTCTCGCCACTTCTGCCCAATCCAGCGATTCTACGGGATTTTTACCGTTCATTCTCGCCACTTCTGCCCAATCCAGCAAATCTACGGGATTTTTACCGTTCATTCTCGCCACTTGAGCCCAAACCAGCAAATCCACGGGATTTTTACCGTATATTTTCCGCAGACACATTAGTTAAGTATATATACTCTAGGGCTTCTCTTATGTCTCCCCCGTCTGCCTAAATGCAAGCGCCTCAGCAAGGATTAACAACATATCCCCAGACGAGACAAGAGTCGTTATCAATTATTTTTTACTGATGTATATATTCTTTAAAGCTGTTTATTCTCTTCCACCGTCAAGTAACCCTTCCCCCCGGTACGAGGCACGTCAGCAAAAATAGGGACTACCTCTCGGCAGCCCCCTTCTCTCGCAAGTTGCTTGATACTACTGTCAGAAGCAAGTCCCTCAAATCCCTTTTCCCCTATAAAACACTTCACTTTAAAACAGTTCTCTATAAACACTTCCTATAACACTTTTCCCAAAAAAATCTCCCGCTTAAGCACTTAAGCCACTAAGCACACAAAACCATCTTTCCCCTACCTATTCAATCGCAATATAAATCTCAACCTGCGTGTCAGCGGGATCAAAATTCTGGGAATCATAAATCTCAAAATCCCCCGTGTAAGTTCTTACCTCCCTAGAGTCCTTAAAGTACGCCCAAATCTCCCCCCACGCTTGCGCGACTACTTCAAATACCGGACCTTTTTTCGTCGTAAAAACCATGTATTTGCTCTCCGGTACAGCCGCATAGGTGAACTGGGTTTCCACTAGTTGGCTTTCCTCTAGCTCGCTTTCCTCTAGCTCGTTTTCCACTAGTTCGCTTTCCTCTAGCTCGCCTACCTCTAGCTGACTTCCCTCTAAATGTCCCTCCTCAGCTACTTCATGCCCGATCACAACGGTATACGCTCCGCTCGCATCACTCTCATAATCCGTATACAAAGCATAGATATACTCAGGATTTACCGTAGCTATCTGCCCCGCAATATTACTCTGAAAATAAGTTTCCCACAGCTGCGGCAAACCTCCATCAGGTCCCATTTCTGCTTCATTAGTTGTGCGGATGCTAACCCCCGCCAAGGTCATTTTTGCTTTCTCTACAAAATAAGTATTCATCCATTCTCCCTCATTTCCTGTGATTGAACTTAGTATACACAGGCAAAGTGGACATCTGTCTGTCCAGTTCGAATAGATTGATTTCATTCTGGGTTATAAAGACACCATTAGGGTAATTAATAGTATGGAACTACACTCGAAGGGAATGACTACTGCATGTCAAAAATCAAATTAGCTGTCATCTACTACAGTGCCACAGGAACTAACTACCAGCTAGCACAATGGGCCGCGGAAAGCGCAGAAAAAGCAGGAGCTGAAGTAAAACTGCTGAAGGTGCAGGAACTGGTTCCCGAGGATAAAATCCAAGCAAATCCAGCCATGAAAGCCCTAGCTGAGAAAACAAAAGATATCCCAGTTGCCACACCCGACGATATAGTCGAAGCGGATGCGATTATTTTCAGTTCCCCAACCCGTTACGGTAACATTGCTTCCCAGATGAAGCAGTTCATTGATACAACCGGTGGCATTTGGGGCAAAGGATTAACAGTAAACAAAGTCGTCAGCGCCATGAGCTCAGCACAGAACCCGCATGGTGGACAAGAAGCTACGATTTTGGCACTCTATACGTCGATGTATCACTGGGGAGCAATTGTTGCAGCACCCGGTTATACTGATCCAGTCACATTCGGTGCGGGAGGCAACCCTTACGGAACAAGTGTCAGCGTAGATGGAGACGGTAAAATGATCGAAGATCAGGATCGGATCCGTGACGCTGTTTTTCATCAAGCGAAGCGTACCGTTGAAGTGGCCGGCTGGGTTCAGGCAGGCAAAAACGCCAATAATCAGAACTAGCGCAACTTAGTTAATATAACAACACCCCTCGGAGCTACTTGTGTAGCACTGCACCGAGGGGTGTTTAATTTATATTTTAATTACTCTCCAGGGTATTTAAGCCCCCACTGTGCACGCACTTGATCCAGCAGTTTCAGAATCGCTAACGATTCATCCAATGTCATCACTGGACTCTCTGTAAGCCCTGCCTGAAGACAACGTCCTACTTCCTCCGCTTCAAAACAATATCCAATAGAAGCACGGTCATCCACAAAGCTCTCTACCTTCTCATCTCCTATATAAAGCGCAGCCGATTTCGGGTTCACTAATGTACCCTCTACAATAATACGGCCTTCTGTGCCAAACACATGCGCTTCCTCCAACATGTTAAGACGAATACCACCGTTCAACGAAGCGGCTTTCCCATTACCATATGACAACAGCATCGAGAAATGCTCGTCCACTCCAGTCTCACCTATGTGCACTGTGCTGGAAATAGACTCAGGATGAGGTCCAAACACCATGGAGGCAAAAGAAACCGGATAAATTCCCACATCCAACAGCGCTCCCCCGCCCAGCTTCGGATTCAGCAATCTGCCTTCCGGATTCCAGTCGGTACGAAACCCTAGATCTGCCTTCACCAATCGAACATCACCGATCTTGCCCTCAGCAATCCATTCTCTAACCTTCACAATCGCCGGGATGTAGCGACTCCACATTGCCTCCATCAGGAATAGCTTATGTGCTCTAGCATAGGCCACAACTTCTTCCAATTCACCGCTGTTTACGGTAAAAGGTTTCTCACACAAGACAGCTTTGCCTGCACGCAGCGCCATTAAAGCATTTTCTTTGTGAAAAGGATGCGGCGTTCCAATATATACCGCGTCTACATTCGGGTCATTCAGCAATTCCTCATAGGTTGCATAGGCATGCGGAATCCCATGATTTTTAGCAAATTTATCGGCACTTTCCTGAGATCTTGACCCAACGGCATAAGCCATACCATTGCTGGCATGCGCCAAATCAGTAACAAATTGATGGGCAATCCAACCTGTGCTAATAATTCCCCATCTCACCTTGTAAGCGTTGTCCATTTTCATTTGCATGTTCCTCCTAATCCTTCTGCTAAGTCTCTTTAATTCTATCAGACCATTCTAATGAATGTATAGGAACTGATGCCAGCAAACACCACCGTCACCACCAAAATAGCAATATTCCAGATCTTGCTCAAGGCCGCTGAGTGCTCGTTAGAGCTTTGAATAAACGCTTTTTGCAAAAGGAACTGTAAAAGCTTCATGATTATGAATCCCAAACAACCCAGCCCGCTTTGCAAAATAACCTCCAGACTAGCTTTACTTACAAATCGATCAGCCATGTTCCCATCATAATGAATCGGAACGGTATCCGGCATTTTAGAATAAAGGAATAAATAAATAGCTACAGGAATCAAGGCCACCACACTGCTTAAGATCATCGTCAGTTTGGTTTTGAACAACGTTTTACCCTCCTTGTGCGGAAAAATAATCTCCCCGTTATTCTCCTTCCACTTTAATCAGATATATCCCCTTCTTAAATCCACCGCGACGTTTAGCTTTCTCTGCACGTTGCTTCTCCAGCTCCACGCTATTGCTCCCGTGTGTCACCGCCAGAGCCTGAATCACTTCCAGCATATCGGCAAGCTCCTCCAGTGCTTCTTCATCACTTGCTGCCTGAAAATATTCCTCCGACTCTTCTTGCAATTTTTTACGTAGTTCAGTTATGTATTCTTTGGACTCTAATATCCTTGTGTTAAAATCTTTACCTTGAGAAGCTATCAAATCAGGGATGCCGTCACGCACTAGCTTTTCATATACAGGCATTTAAGCTCTTCCTTTCTTCTATATTATATTCTATCTCCCTTCAATCCGGCTTTGATTCCATCACTAGACGTTCTACAAAAGGAAGATCTGCCGGAGCAAACATGAACTGACCCAGTTCAGCCGGAAGCACCCACCTATGTTCGTCGTGATCCACCAGATCAATTACACCTCCCTGATACCGCGCTTTCCAAGCAATCAATTGGATCTTTATCTCTCCATAGTTATGCTCGTTTATGCCAAAGCTCTCATAGGGAAGGATTGTGATCCCCATCTCTTCCTGAAGCTCTCTTTGCAGACACTCTGCGATGCTCTCATCCTGCTCTATTTTGCCACCAGGAAATTCCCACAGACCTGCCTGCGACTTACCTTGCCGCCGCCGGGCAATAAGAATCTGCCCTTCTTCATTATGTATAATTGCTGCCGCCACCTTGATCACAAAGAACACCTCCACTATTGCTAGTTATTCGACAGATACTACTATTAAAACATACAATTCATTCCAAACCAAAGAGACTCTCCCAAAAGCCAACACGGTCTGGGAAAATCTCTTCAGTACAGTCTCTCTATACATTTCACAGCAGCGTTATCCTTACGGAAGAGCTACTATTTTGTCAGCACAAGCTCCAAGCGAACCTCAAGATTATTTTCTGTATCCAGCACAACGGTGTGAGGATTGCTTAGACCAAAGTCAGAAAAGGCCACTGTTGTCGTTCCCGACAACATCAACTGTCCCCCGCTATACGCCGCTTGCGACTGAAAGGTGACGTCCTTTTCTACTCCTTTTACGGTAAGCGTCCCCTTCATTTCAACAGGCACAGTTGCTCCTTCAGTCCATTCTGCCGGCAGCTCCGAAAATGACTTCACTACAAACGTGGATTGTGGAAATTCCGTAACGGATAGAAAATCCTCTCCTTTTACATGCTCGTCCCGTTGGCTATTGCCAGAATCCAGAGCGCTCATATCCACTGTCCCTTCCCCGGCCATCGAAGTAGAATCCTCTATATTTACCTTCCAGGTACCCTGAACTTTGTTGTCTACGAAGTTTACTGTTTCTTTAGAGGTCGTCACTGACCAATAGACTTTAGAGGTTTCCGCAAGGGTCCAATCCCCGTTTAATTGTTCGGCCGTGACCGCCACCCCTGCTGATGCTCCAGTGTTATTTGTTGCCTCTCCAGCACCTGCTGTTGTTGCTTGATTCGGAATCACGGACTCGATCTCTACATTATTGCCCAGCGATTTATCCAGTAATGTATAACCTGTGACTACTCCTACGATAATAACTCCTGCAGCGATCAAGGCTATTCTTTTTCTCTTCATCCTGTTCCCTCCAATATTCATAATTTCTGTATGCTTTCAAGCTCGTCCCTCATTCTAACAAAACAATATGTCGGGAAGAAGTCAGAGCAGAACGGGCTATGATGTGTTAAACTTGTCGTAAATTTTATGGACTGGAGGTACTCCAATTTGACGAAATCCATTCTTGTTGTAGAAGATGAAGAAGCCATCTCTAGAGTCCTCAGTGCTTATCTGAAAAAAGCAGGCTTTCAAGTCACCCGTGTAGCTGATGGACGCGCTGCGCTGGAGTCTTTTGCTATATCTCCCCCTTCATTAGTATTACTAGACATCATGCTGCCAAACATGGACGGCTTTGAACTGCTTAAGCTCATCCGTGAAAAAAGCAGCTGCCCTGTGATCATGCTGACGGCAAGAGATGGGATCAATGACCGGTTAGCCGGCCTCGACGGTGGTGCGGATGATTATATGTCTAAACCTTTTATTCCCGAGGAAGTGGTGGCACGCGTGAACGCTGTCTTACGCCGTCCCTCGCAGTGGTCAGATGGCAGCCGTAAACGGCATTATGGCAGTTTGTTTATCGACTTCACAGCACGTGCTGTCTTTTTGAATGGGGCTGAGCTGAGTCTTAGTCCTCGGGATATGTCAGTACTGTTATTTCTCGCTGAACGGCCTAATCAGATTTGTACGCGTGAGCAATTAATAGAATTTGTATGGGAAATGGATTATGAAGGAAGTGACCGGGCGGTAGATTTGTCGATCAAAAGACTACGCCAGGCGTTGTCGCACTGGCCTACTAGTGAGGGGGAAATCCGTACCCTAAGGGGGACGGGATATCAATTATGGACAACTTAAAGAGAACCAACGCCAAACGCACCTCTATCCTTTCTTACTGGACGATACGTTATCTGCTCATTATTAGTGTAGGCCTGCTCCTCACAGCTTTAGCTACATTATGGTGGATCCGTCAGGAGGCTATGAGCAATCGTCTGCAGACTGCGGGGCTTTTGGCACAGGAGATTGCAGATCGCAGCTTAAATATGGAGGGCTCCATTGAAATCAGCCAAAATCTCGAAAAACTGATCGAAGACCGGAAGCGGTTTTTCAAGTTAACCATAGAGATGTGTGTGATCATTACTGATCAACAAGGTCAAATGCTGTTCTCCCTGCCACCTCTAACTGACAAGGAAATGAGATATAAGCTTAATGATAGCCTTAACGACTCCCGCAGTCCGGAGTTTAAAGCTGCTGTGGCACCCATAAATTCGAATGACAAAACACTGGGACAGGTTATTGTCCTGCAATCCAAAAAATCGCTGCGGCATATTCCACAGGAGGAGATCATATTTTTCTCCATACTGCTGCTGTTTCTAATCATCTTAAGTTGGCTAACCATTTACCTCTTATCTCGTAAACTGGCCAAACCCATTCAGAAGGTAGTCGAGGCAGCGGCTCAAATCAGCCATGGCCGTTATGATATCATTCTAGATAAGGATGCTAAAGAGCGGGAAATTCATGAGCTGATGATGTCTTTTGAAGAGATGGCAGGCAAGTTACAGCAATTTGAGCAGTCTCGAGCCGTAATGCTGGCCGGAGTCTCCCATGAGTTGAAAACACCCGTAACTTCTATTAAAGGCCTGGTGCATGCCGTCCGCGAAGGGGTCGTTGAAGGTGATGAAGCTGTGGAATTTCTGGATATTGCCCTGCTGGAGGCTGGGCGGTTGCAGCGAATGGTAGCCGACCTTCTGGATTACAATGCCCTGACTGCAGGAATGGTTTCCGTTCGTCATGACCGACTCGAGGCCGTACCCCTGTTATCCGAAATCGTATATCAATGGAAGCTGACACAGGCGGAAGAAGTCGCTGAACCCGTGCTCCATATGCCGATCAATCCCTTATTTTTGCGTGGGGACTCCCTTCGTATCCAGCAGATTATCGTCAATCTACTTAATAACAGCGTACAAGCCAAAGCTCCTGATCGAAGGGTGCAGCTTACGATAGAACTGCTGGAGCAGCAAGGTCATGGCTTTGCCGAAATTCGTGTTCAAGATAATGGGCTTGGCATCTCATCCAATCATAGTGAGCATGTCTTCGAAGCCTTCTTCCGGGGCAGCGACAAGCAGAGCACACTGCGTGGTCTAGGACTCGGCCTAACCTTCAGCCGACTGTTGGCCGAATCTATGAATGGAAGCCTCGTGCTTGAGGCGCACTCAGACAAAGGCTGCACCTTCGTGCTGTCTCTGCCGCTTGATGACTAAAAAAATAGTCTACGATCCATCGACATGGTATAATCATGTGCACAATCACACCGAAAACCGGAGGCTGTATATGCTTACTTTTGAACAAAAATTAGCGATTCTCGACTCTTACCCCCAGCTGGAACGCAAAAACGTATCCCTTGGGCGCGTGAACTATCACTACGAGGAAAGCCAGCATGATAAGAAAACCGTGGCTTTTCACCTGCATCCAAATGGTAATGGCTATGTGTTCGCAGGCTTACTGCGGGGCTACGAGACAGACGATAAGGGCTTCGTGAATATTCGCGACTACTCGGAATCCGAGCTGCGTAGTTTGCTGGATGCCTCCATCACCTCACTGTCTATTTACATTCCTGATGCTCCTGTAGCCAGCAAAAGAAAGAAAAAGGCTGCGGCAACTGCCGATACACTCTGGACTAATGATGAGGGCCAAACCCTAACCCTAAAGCTTGAGGATGATTTATGGTATGTCTATGCCGACCTCAATCTGGAGATGGCGTTTGAAACGCTTGAGGAAGCTAAAGAATATTTAGCGGAAGAGGGATTTACAGCAGCGCAGGAGTAATTGTCAGACTTTAATCTACACACTCACAACAAAAGAGGTGTCTGAGCAGCCATTTATTTTGGCCGTTCGGACACCTCTTTTCTAATAAAACGATCCTTAATATACAGGTTCCGTATATATGTAACTATAAATACCCAAATCGAGCTCGGAAACCACTTCATAATCTAGTTGGAATTCTATAATCTTATTTGATAGACCTCCTACAAAATAGCTGCCCTCCACAACCAACCTATCCTTCCCTCCAACTGGGGCGACCAAGATCAGCTGTTCAGCTTTATTGGCTGGGATCACAAAGTTTTGCAGCCCACCCGTCTGATCTTGAATATATTTACGGACAGACACGAGGTTACTGCCTAATTCCGAGAGGCCGGAATTGTTGTTCCGCCATTCATCAAGCGCATCTTGTTGGGATTGGTTGGAACTGACACATGCCTGATTAACTGAAAATTCCGGGATTTTATATATATTCCCGCCCATATTATCGATAACTACTTTATGGGTTACTTCCGTACAATTTTCAATTTTCAGAGTCGGCATGGGGTCCTTTTCCTTAGAGAACGTCTTAATGATTTTTTGATCACCAGACTTAAAACTTATTGAGATGTCTTTATTATCCATGTTAGAAAATTCGAGCAAGCTATACAACTGATTATTTTTAATTCCGTAGTGCTTTACGTTTATAACAAACCTGTTTCTCTCATCTGATAACGATTTTGATTGCTCTTGACTTCCTACTGAAATTGTTCTGTTAACCGGAGCAATAAGCTTCTCCTCGGCAACTGGTGAGGTTATGTAAATAGATTTTGCACCTTCATCCCAAGTGACACTACTACCTAACACTTCGCTAATAAATCTTAGAGGGACGAGTGTATTATTTTGAAAATTGATACCTTTTAAGACTTGCTCATGCTCTTTGGCGTTTACAATTACTCTTCCTTCCCTGACCAGATAAAAAATGTTAATATCCCCTTTAACCGCTGAGACCGACTTCGCATGATTATCCCATTTAATAGTTGCGCCTAAAGCTTCAAATATCGCCCGCATAGGTACGTATGTAACTCCATCTTTCAGTATAGGACTTACATTAAAATGTAATTGCTTACCGTCCAAATAACATTTGAGATCACTGTCGTCCGCCAAGGCTTGACTTGAAAATAAAACAGCAAAACTTATCATCACCATAAAAAAAGTGATCATTTTTGAAGCAAAGTTGTGGTTTTTCATGTTCTTAATTTAGCTCCTAATCTAGAAAAATAAAGTATTACTTTGCACACCTGAATATATCAAATGGTCAAGCAAAATGTAAGTCTAAAAAGAAAACTACCAACGACACCCAAATTATGGTTAGATGAAGAAGAAGCCATATCCTAGAGGGAAAGAAGCGTGAACGTATATGAGTTTTGAAATCGTAGAGGCCACCATACCGGACATCCAAGCCGCATTAGAAGCCGGAGAAATTACGTCAAAACAACTAGTTCTCATGTATTATGAACGCATTGCTGATCACGACAAAAACGGCCTAACGATTAACTCTGTACTGGAGATTAATCCTGATGCGTTGTTTATCGCAGAATCTCTGGATGTGGAACGGGCAATTAAAGGCCCGAGAGGACCCCTGCACGGGATACCTGTGTTGTTGAAAGATAACATCAATACTGGGGACAAAATGCATACAAGTGCGGGTTCGCTGGCTTTGGCGAATTCTTTTGCCGGGGAAGATGCGTTTATAGTTACCAAGCTGCGTGAAGCCGGAGCCATTATTATGGGTAAAGCCAATATGACCGAATTCGCCAATTTTATGACGAACGGCATGCCCTCCGGGTACAGCTCCCGCGGCGGGCAAGTCCTTAACCCCTACAATATTTCTACGCCAACCGGCGGCTCTAGTGCGGGTTCAGCAGTAGCTGTCGCTTGTAATTTCTGTACGGTCTCTGTTGGCACAGAAACCTCAGGATCGATTCTTAACCCCGGTAATTTGGGCTCCATCATCGGCATTAAGCCAACCGTGGGGCTGCTCAGCCGTTCAGGAATCCTGCCGCTCTCCAATACACAAGACACCGCAGGTCCTATGGCTAGAACCGTTCATGATGCTGTTTTGCTGCTAAACGCCATGCTGGGCAAGGATCAGCACGATGCAGCTATGGGAACAAATACAGGTAAAATCCACGAGGATTATACTGTATTCCTTGATCCGAATGGTTTGCAGGGCGCTCGAATTGGGATACCACGTGATTATTATTTTGAGGAGCTCACAGATGAGCAGCTTGCTTTGTTCAACGCTTCCGTCGACAGGATGAGAGAGCTTGGAGCGACCATCATTGATCCCGCGGATATTAAGACCGCCCGCGAAATTAGTTACTCTTCGGTGGTATTAAACGAATTCAAAACAGCACTGAATGCTTATTTATCTCATTTGGGCCCCGGAGCACCTATGCGAACCTTAAAGGATATTATTGATTTTAATCATGCACACCCTGTGGAGACTTTGAGATTTGGTCAAGCTACGTTAATAGATGCGGAATATACCTCCTCCGGCACACAAAGTGAAGCTCAATATTTACGCCATCGTGCGACTGACCTGAAGCTGTGTAAGGAAGAAGGGATCGATGCCACTATGAAAGAATACAATCTGGATGCCCTGCTGTTCCCTGCCGATTTTGGCGCCAGAATTACTTCCAGAGCAGGATATCCGTCTATCGTCGTTCCTTCTGGATACACGTCAGCCGGTGCTCCCTTTGGTGTAACCTTCTCCGCAAAAGCTTATCAGGAGCCTACGCTTATCAAGCTAGCCTATGCTTATGAGCAGCATTACAAGGTGCGAAAAGCACCTTCGCTAAAAAGCTTCATTTGATTAAGCCTATTCCTGGAGTGGAACAATACCTAAATGCCTGTTTCCCTCATGTGAAAGACTCCATGTACGCACTTCATAGCTACGAATGCCAGACAGCACGTAAGGATCTTTTTCGGCAAGGAGAACGGCTTCTTCGCGTGAGCTCGCTCTTACAATAACCATACCACCAGGACAATCACTAAAGGGACCACACAGCACTAATTGACCTTTACGGTCCAGCTCTTGTAAATGCTTAACATGACCACGAATAATCTCCATGTCTCTACGGTCTTGATTCGTCGGGCTAAGCAAAATAACATAACAAATATCTGCTTGATTGACCTCACTCATCCTATTCTCCACCTCTCGTTCAAATAGAAACTAAAGCCCGTAACGGTGATTTCCCAATGCCGATTCGGGCTTTTTTATTTCGTGATGTCTTCGTTCGTAGCTTCATTCATAATCTCGCTGATTTTCTTCATCGGCAATATTTTGAATCTCATCAGAATGAATAAGAAACAGCTCGTAGTCCCCCTCTGCATGCAGCTTCAGCGCTCGTTCTTTAAAAAACTTTGGACTGCCTTCCGCCGCATCCTCATCATAAAAGAGCAATATCCCGTCACTTTTGCGGAACAACAAGTCGTCTCTGGCCCGGAACTGCCAGCTGCCGTCATAAGGAGCATTACTGACCGCCCTGCAAAAGTCCGCGCCCGCAATAATACGTCGGTATTCCTCCTGCTTCTCTTCCTTCCACTTCTCTTCCTGTCCAGTATGCGCCGTAATGATCCCCAATTTCAATTCAGGATATTGAGTCTTGAGTTCACTTACCACCTCACAAGCCCAAAGATCGACACCATACTGGCCGGGGGTAATAATCCATTCGACGCCTTCTTCAATTAGCGGTTTTAATCTGTTAGACAGCGCCCTTTTGATATAAGGAATTCCCGGATGTTTATTGTCAAAAATACCGAGCTCATGCGCACGGTAGCCTGTTACGAGTAAATTCTTCATGTACTGCCTCTTTCCTGAACGTTGGTTATGTCTTACCATGACTTACCTTTGTAGAGTTTTATCCCACTTTTATGATTATTATATAGCATTTCCTTGATCTATTTCTTTAGGCAAACTTTCAGCTGATCTTAAGCAACCTTTCAGAACCTTCTGATATAGTTCTCCTAATCAATCTAAAACTATGAAGGAGAGAAAATAAATGAAGAAATTAATACCGATTATGATCTCAGGAAGTCTACTCGCTTCTCTACTATTGGCTGGCTGCAGCACGAACTCGGAGGCCGAAGGAACAGCAGTCGCTAATAACCAAGCGAACACGGCACCCGCAGATAACACTGAGGCACAGCAATCTCAAGGAAACAGCAATCAACAAAACGGCAGACCCGACATGTCTATGAATTTCGGCAAGATTAAGAGTATTAGCGACAACACAATTACAATCTATACGTCAGAAATGCCTTCCCCGCCCGTACAAGGCACTGGAGATACGGCTGGAGCCGATAAGCAGAACGGCCAGGCTGGTACTCCACCGGAAAGACCCGAAGGTGATCAAGGCTCAGAAAACGGTACACCTCCAGAGGGGGGAATACCGGAAGGAGGAGCCCCTGACGGCGGTGGACAAGGTGGTGGACCACAAGGAGGTGGGATGAAGCAAACCTTCTCCGAGGAAACCACAGATATTACAATTGATGCTGATACCAAAATTGTAACGATGACCTTTGACAATGGCACAAGTCAGGAGAACACGATCAGCTTAGCTGACCTGAAAGCTGAGGACATTATCCAATATACACTTAAATCAGATTCCAATGTGGCGGAGAGCATTACCTTAAGCAGCGGAAACCCCGGCGGATCCGCTCCAGCCGGGAGCACGGGCAGCAGCAGCTAATCAGTTTCTTCACAACAAAAAAACTTTCCGGGGACAAGCTATACCCGGAAAGTTTTTTAAAAATCGTATACTATAAACTATTTTTTATCCGACAAAATCAATACTCCACGACCCGGTACAACTGCTGAACCACTGATTACATTACCAGTCAGTAGATCAGTACGCTCAGCTGGCCCAATATCCGCGCTTAAATCCCCGGCAGTGTGGTTCAGTAAGAACAAGTAAGCTACGCCATCCTTCACACGTTGAACAGATTCGATACCTTCCGGTGCAGTTACCAGCGGCTGAATGTTCTTTTCGGCACACAGATTCGCTAGGAAACCTTGCAGGAATCCAGCTTCTGGGCTAGTCGCCACATAATAAGCTTTACCTTCGCCAAATTTATTCACAGTCAACGCAGGCATTCCTTTATAGAAATCAGAACCGTACTCCGCCAAAACTTCTGCCCCTTCGGCATGGATCAGATCGCAGAGCAGATCACATTTATAAGAACCACTCAAGCTACCCCACGTTTTATCCAGCACGAGCTCATTGCTCATACCTGGCAGTAATGCATCAATTTCCTCTGCCCAAATTCCAAGCACCTTACGCAGTTCACCTGGATAACCTCCAACCGTCACGAGGTCGTTCTCATTAACAATACCACTGAAATAAGTCGTAATGAATGTACCGCCCGCTTTTACAAAGGCTTCAACCTTCTCTGCAAAACCTGGCTTGACCATGTACATTACAGGTGCGATAACAATTTCATACTTGGACAGGTTCTCTTCGACCCCGATCATGTCGGCTTCGATATTTTGCTGATACAGCGCATCATAATATTTGTGAACTTCATTCACGTAATCCAAGGCAACCGACGGTCCGCTTGAGAGATCAAGCGCCCAACGATTTTCCCAATCGTAGATGATCCCTACTTTAGCTGCACTGCGCGCATCCAGTAGTTGATCTCCAAGCTGCTCCAGCTCTTTACCCAGCTCTGCACATTCACGGAATACCCGTGTGTGTTCATGACCCACATGCTCAATTACCGCTCCATGATACTTTTCACATGCCCCTATCGAACGACGCAGCTGGAAGAACAACACAGTATCTGCACCACGCGCTACAGCCTGGTAACTCCATAGACGCATAACGCCTGGACGTTTCAAAGAGTTGTACGGTTGCCAGTTCTGCTGGCTCGGTGTTTGCTCCATCAGCATGAACGGTTGGCCATTTTTTAATCCACGCATAAGATCATGTGTCATTGCTGTAAAGCTGACTGGTGTGTCCAGTGAAGGATAGTTGTCCCAAGAAATTACATCCATATGCTTGGCCCACTCAAAATAATCCAGCTCCGGATAAAAGCCCATCAGGTTCGTTGTAACAGGTACGTTAGTGCTGTGTTCTTTGATCGCTTCGTATTCGATTTTGTAACATTCGAGCAAGCTATAAGACATAAAACGGCGATAGTCCAACGAGATTCCTTGGAAGTTAGTACGGTTACCGTTCCATTCTTCACTCAGCTCATTTGGTACCACAATTTCTTCCCAATCATAAAACGTATGTCCCCAAAAGCGTGTATTCCAAGCCTTGTTCAAAGCATCCAACGAACCATAACGCTCCTTCAACCAGACACGGAAGGCAGCAGCGGACTGTTCGGAATAGTCATAGCCACCATATTCATTAGAAATATGCCAAGCTACCAGTGCCGGATGATCCTTGTAGCGTTCTGCTAGCTTACCAGCCAGCTTCGCTGCATACTTGCGGTAAACTGAACTGTTCGGATTGGAGTTATGTCGTCCGCCGAACTTACGTTTTCTGCCCTGCACATCGACACGGGTCACTTCAGGATAACGATGAGCCATCCAAGCTGGATGTGCTCCTGTTCCTGTAGCTAGACATACATAAGTTCCATTTTTATATAGTCTATCCATTAATTCATCCAATGAGGAGAAGTCATAAGTATCTTCGGAAGGTTGGATTAAAGCCCAGGAAAACACATTAATTGTGGCAACATCAATTCCCGCCAGCTTGAACATCCGTTCATCCTCAGCCCATACAGGCGCATCCCATTGCTCCGGATTGTAATCTCCACCGTACCAAATTTTAGGTAATTTATCGTTAATCACACTTCGCACACCCTTTATAGTATAATTATATATCTATTGTAAATGGTTAAGGTTGCCCTTTAAATATAAAATAATATCTCATACATATAAGAATATAGAACTAACAGGAGAGGATAACATTGTCCGAAATCATGCATCGCAGGATCGTATTCGTCCATGAAGGTGGACAGCACTTGCCAATCACTTTAGACAGTATGGGGCACAATCATGATCAGGAAAAAGTATCCCGCCCCGATGGCTATGACACGTATCATTGGCTTCAGACCTCAGAAGGTGAAGGGATCATCCATTTTGATAATAAAACCTTTTCCCTGCCCGAAGGCAGCGGCGTATTACTACTTCCTTATACACCCCATCGTTATGAGGCTTCCACCAAAAACTGGGGCACCTATTATCTAACATTCGGTGGCGATTCGGCACAATCTATTTTGGAGACGCTTGGGATGAATAGTAATTCTTTTTACCGTTGGGAAAATGAAGCGCCTCTCCCCAATCTGCTGAAGGAAATGCTGGATCGTCATGATGCCTATCAGGATATGTTTGGTCTCGGCGCCTCCACAGATGCTTATCGTTTTTTACTTACTTTGAGTAAATATGGCCAGCTTCATAATAATACGGCGATTTCCCGCAATGTAGATAAACTGCAGCCACTGCTAAAATGGATGGACAGCCATTATGGCGATCCTGATCTCGGACTGAACGATCTAGCCGATGAACTAGGGGTATCTGGGCGCTATCTTAACAACCTATTCGTCCAAACTTTCGGACTCTCGCCTTATGCCTATTTCGTACGTTTACGCATCCGCAAAAGCAAAGAAATGCTCGTAAGCCAACCCGATCTTACGGTAAAAGCTATCTCCCAGCTAGTCGGCTTCCGCGATGTCAGCCATTATGTAGCCACATTTCGCAAGCAATCCGGGACTACGCCGGAGCAATTTAGACGCCTGCATTAAAAATGTCCCGCCCACTGTGGAGAAATTACTCGTTGGGAATATGCGGCTAGAACGTAGTAAGAGTATGGTATGCGCTACTATTGTGTAGAAATGGGCGATACGGTGAAGTGCGGTATGGCCCGTTGGCTGGGTTTATGGCTGCGAGTGTACGGCAGCTCTGGGGTTGGATCGTGTAGATCTGCTCATGGATGACTCCATGTGGGAATCTGCACATGGTGGACTCCATATGGAAATCTGCCCATGGTTGGACTCCATATGGAAATCTGCTCATGGTTGGACTCCATATGGAAATCTGCCAGTGATGGGGACTCCATTGTGCAGCTCTCTTCAGTTCAGTATGAGTAAGTCAGACGAAATAATTGCACTTTGTACACTTAAAATAGCCTGCACGGCAGAAATTATCCATATAAGTGTATTCTGTGCAACTATATTCTCGGAATACGACCTTGCAGCGGGATTAGCCAATTTTTAGCTGCACAAAGTGCAACTAAAACCAATTAAGTACTCCAACACTTCAAATAAGTGTACGAAGTGCAACTATTTTCTGTTGTACTTCTGTTGTACTTCTGTTGTACTTCTGTTGAAGTTTCTCCATCCCCTAATCCACTCATTTTTTACTCCACACTTCCACTTACTTCACTATTCCCTACTCCACACATTCCCCTACACCGCTCTTCACTTACTCCACCATCTACTTACTTCACCCTTCACTTTCCTCTCTTCCCTCACTCCATCTTCACCACCCCTCACTTCACCCTACTCCACACATCCCTCAGTCCATCTTCACCAACCTCACTTCATCCTACTCCACACATCCCTCAGTCCATCTTCACCAACCTCACTTCATCCTACTCCACACATCCCTCACTCCATCTTCACCAACCTCACTTCATCCTACTCCACACATTCCCCACTCCACTTTCCCATCTCCTGCCACACTCTCAAACCCACTCTAATAATTTTTTACTCAAAACTACTCAAATCTCCAGCAGCTCAACGCCATACGGCTCGAGCTGGAGTTCTCCCGATCGAATCTTATTATCCAGCAGGCTGCTGTATTCTCGTGGCAACGGAACGATCACCGACTCGCGGCTCAGGTTAAGCAGGAACAAGAAGCTTCCCTGATCTCCAGTCCGCACGGAGGCTTGTACTCCGTTTGGCAATCCTTCAAAGCGTAACAACCCTTTTTCCTTAGCCAGGTTCTCCAATAGAACTGACCAGTATCGCTCTTCCGCATGGGTTCCGAAGTAATAAACCTGACCTTTGCCGAAGGAATTAACAGTTACAGCGGGTGTGCCGCGATAGAAATCATCACCATACCAGGCAATTGGCTGGGCCACTACAGGTCGGAGGATGTCGCACCACTGCGTACATTCATATGAGTTACCCTCCGCATCCACGATGACATGTGTTTCAACGCCAATCGGATCATACTCCAGCACTTCAACGCCGGTACAATAGCTCAGCTGCCCAGGCAGCGGTTGCATGACTGCGATGTTGTTTATATTTTTGACGCCACTACGGTTGGTGATCAGCAAGGTCCCGCCAGCGAGGGCAAAATCCTCTAGATGACGTACGATCTCCTCATCCAGCAAATATAAATTTGGAGCGATTACTACTTTGTATCCATCAAGCGGTTGTCTGAGGTCGATAACATCGCAGCCCATGCCAAGCTTGGTCACCGCCCGGTGAATCTGCTTAATGTTCTCATAATAATCAAAGCCCTCTGCCTGCGGCTGAATATCCAGCGCAGCCTTCTCTTCATGAGAATGGAGGATAGCCACTTCGTTTTTCAGCATCGTTCCTTGGAGCTTGCCGCTCAGCCCATTAAGCTCATGACATAGCTGCGTGAACTCGGCTAATCTGCGTCCGGGAACATTGCTGTGATCAATCAGCCCGTGCCAGAATTGTTCCGCTCCTGAAGTTGCACTTCTCCAGCGAAAATGAACAACAGTATCCGCACCTCTAGCAATCGCCTGCCATGCATAGGCACGAATCAGTCCTGGATAAGGAGTTCGCCACATCGGCATCCAACAACCCGGAGATCCACTCAGCTGCTCCATGATCCAGAAGTTTTGGCGTTTGATGCCACGGGTTACGTCCAATGAAAGTGCTCCGCTATAAAGTGTCGTCTCTTGTTTGGTTGGCGAAGTATTCGGATAATAATCAAACGCAGCCACGTCCAGATCTGCACCCACTGCGTACATATCGAGACGCTGCGGATAGCTGTGAAAGTTATGGGTTATGAAATGCTCTGGACATATCATACGCAAAATATTGATCTGTGCTGTCTGAAACGCTACCACCGAATCCCACTGAAACCGCTGAAAGTCCAGCAGAAAAGATGGATTCTGATGAGGTGATCCGCCCAACGGCACGGTAAGCTCATTCCAATCGCTGTACTCCCCGCTCCAAACAACGGTTCCCCATTCTGCATTGACCTCAGCCAGTGTTCCGTATTTAGCTTGCACCCATGCTCGAAAAGCAGTATTACAAGCGTCACAATGACAATCCAACATGCCAAATTCATTATCAGTCTGCCAGCCTATGACAGCCGGGTGTTCACTGTAACGCTCGGCAAGACGCAGAATAATACGGCTGCCATACTCACGCAGCGATGTGCTGTTATAGCAGCGGTGACCACGTACCCCCGGGTGAAAGGTCTCTCCATCAGCAAACACCGGAAGCACATCCGGAAATTTCGTCGTTAACCATCTTGGCGGTGTAGCTGTTGGCGTACCCATCACAACCTGCAGATCATATTGATGAAAAAGGTCCAGCGCACGGTCCAGCCACTCGAACTGGTAGTTCCCCTCAGTAGGCTCCAGTCGGCTCCATGCGAACTCAGCAACCCGGGCTACTTTAACACCTGTTTCTTTCATCAACTTGATATCTGGTTCCCACATGGATTCATCCCAATGCTCCGGGTAATAGTCCACACCCATCTGAACATGATCATATCGTTTCATTGGCGCTTCTCCCCATCCCTTGATATTCAGCCCTGTTTCCCAAAAAAAGCGCTCCCCGTCTCAAATTGATGAGGTATACGGAGAGCGCTTCTGTTAACCACTAATATCCATTAAATCTTCTCTATAATGTGCTTCACTTATTTTTTAAGCTTGTCCCATGCAGCTTGCATACCAGTCATCCAGCCGTTAACGTCAACCTTGTCAGCGATGAACTGTTGGATCACGCTGGCAAATTCTTGCGTTACACCATCAGGGAATTTGGAGGATTGCAGGCCATAAACTTTGTTTTCTTTTACATAGTTCCATACGTCTGCTCCAAGCATACCGATGTCTTCAGGTGTTGCTTCGATTGTGGACAACGCAGGGATGAATTTCCATTTTTTAACGATGTACTCTTTACCCATATCGGAAGTTACCAACCAGTTCAAGAAAGTTTTTGCTTCTTCTTTAGAACCGGATTCTTTGTTGACTACAAGGTTCGCAGGGATACCAACAGTCATTTTGTCATTCTTCTCAGCATCTTCATTGATTGGCATAGGGAACATACCAATGTTCATATCAGGTGTGATGTTATCAACAAGAGTTTGTGCCCAGTTACCTTCTTGCATCATTGCAGTTTCACCTTTTGCGAACATTGCCAGGTGAGTGTTAGCATCTGTGGTCAAAGGATTCTTTTGTCCATATTGTAAAGTCAGTTTGAGATACTTACTCCACTCTTCAAACGTTTTATTGCCTACAATTGTACCAGTTCCTTCATTCAAACCTTTGATGAATTCATCTACATTATCTTGTTGTGCAAAGGCTACGCTGATCCCTTGGTTACCTAGCAGCCACCATTCCTGATATGCATTACCAAAAGGAGTTACGTCGATAGCTTGCAGCTTTTTAGCTGCTTCTTCAAGCTGTGACAATGTTTTTGGAGTTTCAGTGATTCCCGCTTTAGCGAACAAGTCCTTGTTATACACAATACCGATACCCTCAAGGTTCATTGCCATACCGTATACTTTGCCATCTTTAGTCATAGGCTCTGCAGCCATAGGAATCAGATCTTTTACCCAAGGTTGGTCGGACAGATCTTCCATCTTGTCTCCCCAAAGTTCCATTTCTGCATATCCACCATTGGAAAAAATATCAGGCGCATCGCCGGAAGCGAATTTAGTTTTCAATGCTGCTGCGTAGTCCGCACCACCACCAACTGTTTGGATATCCAGCTTGATGTTAGGGTATTCTTTTTCGAATTCAACCTTAAGCTCATTGAGGCCTTCTACGATTTCAGTTTTGAATTGGAAGATCTTAACGGTCTTCACTTCACCTGAATTTGTGCCAGCGCTTCCATTTTGTGAGTTACTAGAAGCGTTATTATTACCACCACATGCCGTTAGAGCTAAGCTCATTGCCATTACTGCTGATAGAGCAACTGCGGAGTGTTTCTTCTTCATTATATATTCCCCCTTAAAATAGTGGACTGCTTAAAAAATATTTGGAACGGAGGGCTCGGTGTTAACCTTTCACCGAGCCAGCCGCTATTCCCTCAACAATGTAACGTTGCATAAACAGGTAGAAAATGATAATTGGTGCGACCCCGATTACGAGAGCCGGAAGTGCCATATCCCATTGTTTGGTGTATTGACCAAAGAAGGAGAAAGTCGCCAGTGGAATGGTCCGAAGCTCTGGTGCCTGAAGAATCAAGGATGGCAACAGATAGTCATTCCATATTCCAAGTGCGTTTAGCACGATTGTTGTCATCACCATTGGCTTCAGCAAAGGAAGCACAATACGGAAGAACACGGTAATAGGATTACATCCATCTACTGTAGCCGCCTCTTCAATTTCAAGAGGAACGGACTTGATAAAGCCGTGGAACAGGAAGATCGCCATCGGAACACTGATCCCTAGATTCGTGATAATCAAACCAAGGAAAGAGTTGTTTACTCCAATAACATTTACGACCTTCAGAATTGGAATCATAATCGTTTGAAACGGAACTACCATTGCCGCTACAAAGATAAGCAGCAAGAACTGATTGAATTTCGTATTCGCCCGAACCATACGATAGGATGCCATCGCACTGAACAGAGAGATTAGAATAACACTGATCACTGTGATAATAACCGAGTTTCGGAATGCTTCACCGAAACGGGCTAATTTCCAAGCGGTTGAATAGTTCGACCACATAAATACTTTTGGCCAGCTTGCCGCATCACTCAGAATTTCACCGAAGGATTTCACCGAGTTCGCGAGCAAGAAATAGAATGGAGAGAGAAAGAGCAGGGCCAGTAGGATCATTATCACTTCCGTGCCAATATTCCATCTCTTTTTTTCTGTAGGTTTCATTACGCTTCAACCTCCTTGCTCTTCGTGATACGGACCTGAATCAGAGTAATGATGGCTACAATTACAAAGAACAGCAGCGCTTTTGCAGTACCCAGCCCGTAACGATTGTTCAGGAAGGCTTCATTGTAAATATTCATAGCAACGGATTCCGTCGATTTGAACGGTCCGCCCTTCGTCAAGGACAAGTTAAGGTCAAACATTTTGAATGACCAGGAAATGGCCAAGAATAATCCGATAGTTACAGCAGGCATAATTAGTGGAACTACGATATTGCGTAGCACCTGCCAACGGGAAGCACCATCAATATCAGCCGCTTCTAGTACTTCTTTAGATACGTTACTCAACGAGGCAATGTAGATAACCATTAGATAACCAGAAGACTGCCAAACAAAGACCATTACAATCGCCCAGAATCCTGTTGTGGCATCACCGAGCCAAGGAAGATTAAAGAAGGACCATCCTGTAAGGTCGCCCATAGTGGCGAACCCTTTGATGAAGATAAATTGCCAGATGAAACCAAGCAACAATCCCCCGATCACGTTCGGCATAAAGAAAATAGTCCGAAGCATGTTACGTGTCTTTAAAGGTTTAGTTAACAGATAAGCTAAGAAGAAGCCTACCACGTTAGTCAAAATCACACCTAACACCGTAAATCTTACCGTGAACCAAAAGGAAGACCAGAAGTCAGGGTCATTTGAGAAAATAGTGGAAAAGTTTTGAAATCCGACCCAACTTACGTTACCCGATACACCGTTCCAATCTGTGAAAGAGTAATACATCCCCATCAAAAATGGGATAATCGTTATTAAGGTAAAAAACAAAACTGCCGGACCAACGAAAAAAAGCTGTTGACCTAACTGGGACAACTTAGTGCCGCGCATTTATTGCCCCCCCCTTTCTTTTGCTCACTTACTTGTTTATGCTTTATACACATATTATCTGTTTTTTTCAGGGTACCTCACACCTACTAAAGTGATCTTTCAGGTGTAAAATATTGATCGGATGTGACAAATTTCGATGAAATGGAACACGATTCGCACAAAATTGATCGTTTTTATCCTACTACCAACGTTAATCTGTATTATGGCCACCATGTTTATTAGCTATCACTATAGCACTCAATCCCTAAGAACAAGGGCAGTAGATGAGAATACGAACCTCCTCTTTCAAGGCAATAGAAACATCGAAAGTCTGATTCAGGAGATCAATCGTCTCTCCCTTATTGTCTATTCAGATTCAGATTTCTACAGACTGCTCGAAGCGGGATACGAGGATATGGCAGCAAATACACGAATTTATTCTTCTCTAAATTACATTTCTTCATCCATGCCAGATATATCCCAGGTGTATCTTTACGGTGTCAAGGATAGAAAAGCCACTTTGCTCACCCAAAATACACCCAAACGTTGGCAGGGTATCCCCCCTTATGCCGACTCAGAGATCACTAGCAGTTCTCCTGTATTTATACAAAGTACACATATAAGCCACAGCTATGGCCTAACTTCACCTATCCCGCAACTCATACCGGAGCCTGTGTTCACATTGCATAGACGAATTGAAAGGATTCCAACTACCACTCCACTCGGCTTCCTGTCGATCGATGTTAAGCTAACGGCTCTTACCGACATCGTCAGCCAGTTATATGATCAGAAGCAGGAGAACATTTGGCTGCTGGATGGCGATGGCAGGATTGTATACGGAAGCAACAGTGAGGAATACGGCAAACGCCTACACGCTTCTTGGTACAACAAGCAAATCGCCGCGAATCAAAGCTCGCAAGGGTATTTTGAAGAAGAAGATGCTGTGTTTATTTACCAAAGAATCGAAACCCAAGGTTTAAATTGGACTCTCGTGAAGCAGATTCCAACGTCCTATCTGTTCCGGGAAGCCAACGAGGCGGCAGCGATCAATATAATCCTCCTTGTTCTACTTTTGATTACAATTGCCACGTTAACGACCCTGATCTCTTTTCGAATCACAGCTCCGATCAAGCAGTTGACTCGTTACATGAATCAGGTACAGACCGGTAATCTTGATGTAGAAATTCAACCTATGGGCAAAGATGAGATTGGCGTGGTTACCGAGCGATTCCGCAGTATGATGGACACGATCAACAACCTGATTTTAAGAGAGTACAAGCTGGAATTGTCCAATAAAACCAATGAACTGCGGGCACTGCAAGCACAAATCAACCCGCATTTTCTGAATAACACGTTGCAGATCATTGGCACGCTGGCCTTAGAGCTTAAAGTGCCCCAAATTTACTCACTTCTTTCAGCTCTAGCTAAAATGATGCGCTACAGCATGTACAATGAGGAGAAGATCGTAACTGTTAAGGATGAGCTGGATCATGTCAAAGCCTACAATGAACTGCAAAAGGAACGTTTTGAAAATAAGTTCAGTTTCCGCTACGATATGGAGGAATCACTTTTAGAGACGTTTATGCCGAAAATGATTTTACAGCCTATTGTCGAAAATTATTTCAAACACGGCTTTAATCTTTCCCGCAGTGACGGATTCATTGAAATCACCGCAGCAAGAGTGGATGACAACCGGATGGAAATCTGTATCCAAAATAACGGAAATGCGATCCCTTCAGCGAAGTTAGATCTTTTAAAGCAGAAGCTACAGCATCCTACTAGAACAGATATAGATTTATTAAGAAATACAGAGCAAACCAAGGAAGCTACAGGATCAGGTATTGGTCTGCCGAACGTTCTGGCTCGACTCAAGTTTGTGTGCGGAGATAGTGCCACTTTAACTGTTGATAACCTTAGAGCGGGCGGAGTAGTAGTGAAATTGGAAATTGAAATTATAGCGGAGCGTGAAAAGATATGAAGGCGTTGATTGTTGATGACGAGGCAAGAGTTAGAAAGGCAGTCAGACTGCTTGTCGACTGGGACGCCCATCAAATAGATGAAATTCTGGAAGCCGGAAACGGAAATGAAGCCATCGAGATCATCCGGCAGGTTAAACCAGCATTAGTCATTATGGATATGATGATGGAATCAGGTAATGGGATAGAGTTAATGACCTGGGTGAATGAATTCGCCGGCAACACTAAGTTTATTGTAGTCAGCGGACATAATGATTTTGAGTTCGTACGGCAGACTGTGCGGCATGGGGGGATTGATTATATCCTGAAGCCCATCGAAGCCGAGGCAATCAATGTAGCGGTAGCTAAAGCAGTTGCAGCCTGGCGCTCAGAAGAAGATGACCGAAGCGAGCGGCAGAAACAGAGTATTCAGCTTAATGAGTTCAAACCCATTTATGGGGAAAAGCTATTATCCGCACTAATTGATGATCCGATCAATTCTGAATTATCTTTGCGGAGGTTATGCAGTGATGGTATCATTCCGGAAAACATCCATTCCGCTCGGTTAATATTGGTGCAGACAGATGCGGGGAACAATCCGTTGATTAAACGTTTTGGCGGAGACACCGAGCTAATGAACTACGCTATCGTCAATATTTGTAATGAATTTTTGCACAGTCCGCATAAGGGTGTTGCTTTTCGTTATTGGGGAGGTCCTCCGGAGATTGCGATTATTCTGTGGGATATTCAGACCTCTGTGGTCGAGCTAATAGGCCGAATCAATCATGGCATCTACTCTACCCTGCAGGTCCGAATGCATTTTGGAATCAGCAGCATCGGCAACCTACCTAAGCAGTTACCTTATCAGCGTGCAGAGGTGGCAGAGGCATTACAGCGCCGAAACTTATTAATTCATGAGGATTACTGCCATTTCTCCTCTTCCTCCGAAGAATTCAGAGATCGTAAAGAGATCGCCAAAGCAGAGGTCCGCGGTAATGTATCAACAACGAACTTTGCGGACGTCAAGGAAGATTGGAAGATGGCAGTCATCAGCGGAAGTCCAGAGATATTATCAACAGCTGCGCAGCACTGGGTAGATGAGCTTAGCCGAGGCGGGGTTGTGACACCAGAAATCCTAAACGCATGGAAAAATGATGCTCTACTATTTCGTTCCCAGCTGGTTCGGGAAATGTTAGGCCCTGAAGCTGAAGGCGCACTGGCCGAGCTTGAACAGGCCGACCAGCTTCACCCAGCTCCTTTTACGAACGGTTACTCGTTCTCTTTATTCGCTTGGCGTGACTGGTCGTATACCCTAATGCAGGAGCTCGCCGAAGTAATCGCCCTGAAACAAGCTAAAGAACGTAATCCGATGCATGATATCGTCAAATACATCGAGCTTAATTACGCTTCCGACCTGTCCTTACAGGAAGTGGCCGGAAAGTTTTTTGTTAGCCGTGAATATATTTCCCGCCGATTCAAACAGGAATACGGAATTAACTTCTCCGACTTTATTGTTAATATTCGAATAGATAAAGCTAAACTGCTATTGCAGAATCCTCGTCTGAAGCTGGCCCAAATCTCCGAAATGGTCGGTTTTCATGATGTTAAATATTTCAGCAAAGTGTTTAAGAAGCAGGTTGGATCTTCACCTAAGGACTACCGGGACACATTTAAGAGTTGATCAATACCAGTTTAAAAAGGCGTCCGCAACCGTCTTACCGGCTATGCCGTTCGGATGCGGGTCGTCTTGTCCACTCATATATTCCCGTCTGATCCGGTGATCGTCTGGTGCAGGCAACGATAATAGGCTTGCTATATCAAACACACGGTCTACTCCAGCGGGTGGGTTAGTCAGGATTTCATGATTCACTCTACGCCAAGTTTCTTCTCTTGCCTCCTGAAAATTAAACGGCGGCACCGTACTTAGAATAATACTAGCATCAGCATTTGCTGTTTTGATCTTAGCAATAATAGTTGTCAGATCACCAAGTAACTCATCTGCAGAGCGGCAGCCAATATCAATATCATTTACGCCGAGGACAATCATCAGTTCATCACTCTGTTTAGCTTTGTGAAGCCAAGGGCCATCCGCAGCCACATCATACGCTCTAGCCCAGCCTGAGCCGAGATTCCATACGCCAATCTCTGCACCAAGACCATCCGCAATTCTCGCTGCCCAATATTCGTATCCGTCCTTTAATGTCCGCACACCTTGAGTAATCGAATCTCCCAAAAATACTAGCTTCTTATTCACAGCTTTCTTATACCCGATATAGCTTGGCAGTACCAGAAGCTTGTCGGATTCTGTAAATCCATCGGCTGATTCCTGTGCAGCCAGATTTCCGGGCGCATCATAAGCGGTTGCCAGCATCCCTTCTACGTTGAAAGGAATGGATTTGCCCGCAGTAGTTGTCTTAATCGTCCATGTAAACGCTAAGTAATGGCCATCGGGTAGATGAATGCTTGTCTCATCACTCCAGAAGCATTCACCAGCTGCTACTGACTTGGAGACATTGCCTTCAAAGGTGACAGCATGTTGTGTATGCTCAAGAATAGCTCCGTTTGGCTCAGTGCCCCCATCAGCGATAAAAGCCGATTCGATGACCCAACTGCCCCCAGGTTCACTGCCCGAAGCTTCAAGCCCTTGGTCCCAGGTGGAATCCACCGCATTGCTATGCCAAAATTTCAGCTGCAACGGGCCGTTTTCCCGTAAACGAATATAAGTCCGGAAGGTATGTGTAAAAGGTTCTTGCCTATTCATAATAAAATTAGCGGCGGTTGAAAGAACCGTAGCAGAGGTATAGTCCGTCTGATTCAAAACTCCACTTCCCTTAATTAAATTAGTATTCATAACGTTTCCCCCGTTATTAGTTAAGATTGTAACACTAAAACCTCTCCTATAAACCAGGGAACGGATCATTCACCCAGTCTACAAGAGAGGTTATGGCTATATCAATATGCTTTAAAAAATCATCTTATTTCAGTGTAATGGTAAACGATGCGGATTTTGCACCTGCGTTTACTTTCACTGTAGTCTCATCTACTTGCTCTGCACCTTCTACGGAAGCGATAGCTCCCAGATCTTTAAGGGAAAGCGAGAATTCTTTACCGCTGCCTTCTGCAGTAACTGTTACGCTGTTGCCTTTGCGGGCAGCCTTCACAGTCAATTCAGGAGCACCCTTAAGATCACGTACGGTTGCAGAAGTAGTAGTACCTTCTTCAAGTGAATACAGGCCAAATTTCACGCCATCCGCAAAGTCGTAATCCGGTTTGTTGTCGATGCTGCCGATTGCCAGCAAGGAGTTCTGACGAACGAACAGTGGTAGGCTGAAGAAATCATATTTCTCTTTGCGCCATGATCCGCCTTGTACAGTTTCACCAGATAACAGGTGAGTCCAGCGACCTGCTGGCAGGTAGTATTTCACTTCGCCGTTTTCTTGGAAAATAGGCGCTACGAGCAAGGAATCACCCAGCATGTATTGGCGATCCAGCACTTCGCATGTTGGATCTTCCGGGAATTCCATAACCATCGCCCGCATAGAAGCCCAGCCATGCTCTGCAGCCTGCCCAGCCACATCATACAGGTAAGGCATCAAGCTGCATTTAAGCTTCGTGAAGAAACGGGTGACATCACAAGCTTCATCATCGTATGCCCAAGGCACACGGTACGAAGTGCTGCCGTGCAGACGGCTGTGGCTGGACAATAGTCCAAAAGCTAACCAGCGTTTGAATACATGTGCCGGTGCAGTGTTCTCGAAACCACCGATATCGTGACTCCAGAAACCGAAACCGGACAAGCCCAGGGACAAACCGCCACGAAGGCTTTCTGCCATGGATTCATAATCTGCGTAGCAATCTCCGCCCCAGTGAACTGGGAACTGTTGGCCGCCAGCAGTTGCAGAACGTGCGAACAATGCTGCCTCATTCTTACCAAGCTTCTCTTCCAATACTTCAAATACAACTTTGTTGTACAGTTGCGTGTAGTAGTTGTGCATTTTCATCGGATCAGATCCGTCGAAATAAACTACATCTGTAGGAATCCGCTCACCGAAGTCTGTCTTGAAGCTGTCTACGCCCATATCTACCAAATCGCGCAGGTAGCCGGCATACCATTCACAAGCCGCAGGGTTAGTGAAATCCACAAGTCCCATACCTGCTTGCCACAGGTCACATTGATAAACATCGCCGTTAGGCTTTTTGATCAGGTAGCCGTTTTTCTTGCCTTCTTCGAACAAGCGTGAACGTTGACCAATATAAGAGTTGATCCATACGCAGATCTTCAGGCCTTTTTCCTTCAGGCGTTTCAGCATGCCCTCTGGATCTGGGAATACACGTTTATCCCATTCAAAATCAGTCCATTGATACTCACGCATCCAGAAGCAGTCAAAGTGGAATACATGCAGCGGCAGATCACGTTCTGCCATACCTTCTACGAAGGAATTTACAGTCTCTTCATCATAGTTGGTAGTGAACGAAGTTGTCAGCCACAAGCCAAAAGTCCATGCTGGTGGAAGCGCTGGTTTACCTGTAAGAGCAGTATAGTTGCTAATAACGTCTTTAATGGTAGGTCCATCGATTACGAAGTATTCCAAGCTTTCTCCAGCTACGCTGAATTGGGCTTTTTTCACTTTTTCTGAAGCGATTTCATAGGAAACCAATTCCGGATGATTAACGAATACGCCATAACCTTTGCTTGATACGTAGAAAGGAATGTTTTTGTAAGCTTGCTCAGAGCTAGTGCCGCCATCTTTGTTCCAGATATCAACGGTTTGTCCATTTTTCACGAAAGCGGTAAAACGTTCGCCCAGACCATATACGAATTCGCCTACGCCGAGATCCAGCTCATCACGCATGTACGTGTTGCCGTCTTGGTCGGTGATGTAAGCCATGGATTTAAAGCCACTGCCTGTAATACGTTCTTCGCCGCGATAGAAATCCACCGCCCATTGTTCGCCTTTGCGAATCACTACACGAAGTCCGCCGCTGATCAGCACGGTTTCGAGATCCGTTTCTTCAATCTTCACATGATCGCCAGTACCTTTAGTCAGTTCGAAAACCGGACCACGTTCCTGTACACCATCATGATGAATAATTTTAATACCTACCACGCCTGGAAGCGGGGAATGGAATTTTACAGTAAGCAGGGTTGAATTCAGCGTTGCTGCGCGCCCTGTGATTGGAGTCGTTTGTGTAATTGCTGTTAATCCTTCGGGAGTCTTTTCTACAACATAATTTTGAACTGCGCCGTTAATCGTGATACCTTCACGAACCAGCCAGAGACCATCAGTAAATTTCATTGTGTACTTGCCACCTTTCAATTTGGTGTTTATAGTTGCATTATACCGATAAAAAATGAACAAAACTAATACTATATAGCTCATTTATAACACTATTTTGATGTTCTTTAAGAAAAGAGGCCTTTATATGGACCGTACAACTCAGAGTTTGCTAAAAGAAAACAGAGTTCATGGAGATAGTATGTTTCCACTCGCAGCTTATTGGATAGAACTTCCATCCGGAACGCATGTACTCGATACACATTGGCATGAAGAAGCGGAGTTCTTTATGCTGCTAGAAGGAGAAATTCTGTTCCAAGTAGACACAGAATATTTTCCACTCCACGCGGGCGAAGCAGTATTTATCGAATCTGGCGATATACACGCCGCCTATGTGCTGAACGAAGACACCCCCTGCAAATTCTGTGCGCTTGTATTTCTGCCTGATCTTTTGGCTAGCGCCCAGTACGATGCGATCCAGCAAAACGCGATTTTGCCACTGCAAGAGAAACGCCAGAGCTTTCCGAGACATCTTACACCCGGTGTCCCTTGGCAGCAGGAGTTGCTTCATCATCTGGAGCAAATGATGGAGGCATACGCTAATAAAATGCCCGGATTTGAGACCTTTATGAAAGGAACTTTGCTAATCATGCTTTCCAAGATTACCGCAGAGGGCCGATTTGAGAACCGCAGCCAATCAGATGATGCAGATACCACCAAGATTAACCGCCTTAAAAAGGTGATCCTTTATATCCAAGATAACTATCAGGAACCGATACGTACCCGTGATCTATCAGAGCTTATTCCCATGAGCGAGGGGCAATTCTGCCGCTTCTTCAAAATGATGACTCGTAAAACGCCGGTCGATTATATCAACTCTTACCGGATTCGCCAGGCTGCCGATCTGCTGCAACAAAGTGAAAGAAAAATATCCGACATCGCATTCGAGGTCGGATTTGATAATGTAAGCTATTTCATAAAGGTTTTCCGCAAAGCGATGAAATGCTCGCCTTCGGAGTTTAGGAAAGGTGCAGGCTAGTTTTATCTACATCATAAAAAAACCGATGGATTCCAAGCTGATTTTTTAGGAAATACAACCTTTTGGAGGCTCGCGATGAACTCACCGATTCTTAGCTTTATCACACCGCCTATTCCTTATTTCATAGACTGTGGCCGTGCTCACTACAATGCTGGAGACTATCATATCAGTCGTAATTGCATCGGCGTATTTGATCTAATCATTGTTAAAAAGGGGATGTTGCCCATCGCCGAGAACGAGGTGCACTGGGAGCTAAAGGAAGGAGAATTCCTCATCCTTCGTCCAGATGCCCATCACTATGGCTTTGCCCCCTGTCCTATCGAAACAGAAATCATCTGGATTCATTTTCAGACCTTCGGCAGCTGGATCGAGTGTCAGGATATGAACGAATGTCTGGAGAATCAGAGCGAGCTCATCGAAAGCCATAAACAAAAAGCTTATTTAAATCACTGCGATGTATGCTCGATCTTTATTCCGAAGTATACGGAAATATCAGAGAAGGCAATGGAGGTATTAGAGTTCTTTTTCCATCTGGAACAAGAACCCCAGTCGATGCGCAACTGGAAGCGCCAAGCCTCCTTTCAACAGTTCCTGCAATTCTTGGACCGCGATCTGGCCGAGGCATCCGATGCAACCGCCATTCATCTCGCCGAGAAGATTGAATTGTTCATTCGGCAAAATTATACTCGCGATGTCTCTAACTCCTTACTTCAAAAAGAACTTAACTATCATCCCAACTATCTCGCCAAAAACATGCTAAAAATATACGGTGTGACCCCTATGGCCTATCTCCTGTCCTATCGTCTAGAACAATCCAAACGGCTGTTAATTCAAACTTCCTGGTCCATTGCCCGCATCGCTGAAGAGGTTGGCTTTCATCATATTACTTACTACTCTTCCTGCTTCTCCAAGAAAGAAGGCATTTCTCCCTCTAACTTCCGACAAAAATTCACCGGCAAATAGACATAACAAAGCCTGGCATCGAAAATATCTTCCTCTTCCAGGCTTTGTTCAGATATGCTTACCAAATATAATTCGGATAAAGAAGTTGTTAAGCGTCCATCAAAAAGCGCTGCCGCTAACAGCTCTCTTTATTAAATATTACTGCTGATTTGCCGATATATTATAGATAGATCTTATCGTCGTAGGAGGATAATGAACCATGCATATAACGAATATGACCTCATCTATGGGAACGAGGTTTAATGTATCTGTTAGTCACCAAACTAATGATAAAACTATGAAATCAAACAGCAATATTAGTGGTAATGGTAATGGAGACAAATTATCAATAAGTAAATCTGCAAAGGCCGCTTTTCAAAGTCAATCCAAAATGGACGGAATGGTTAACTCCCTGCTTAAACAAAAACAAAATATCATCGACAGTAAGAACAGTCTAATTGAAAGAACTACCAAAAGTTCACATAATCTCGAATCTATTCAAGATCAACTTAAGGAGTTCGACAAGCAGCTTCAAACGATTGACCAACAAATTGCAAAATACAGCTTCGAAGAGCAACAAAAGAACTTAGAAGATGCACAAAAAGCTAATCCAACGGATGAACCTAAAACCGAGCAAGAGATACAAAATGAAAGATTGAATACGATTGTTTCTGTAAGCCAAGATGTTAGCCAAATGGAGGTAGTTTCTTCTACCCACACTAAGATGCGTGGCGAGGCTAAAGTTCTGACCAAGGAAATAGAGCTGGATGAGACTCGTTCTACGCATTCTGCAACAGCCAAACGGGAGCAGTTATCCAAAATCGAAACTAAACTATCGGAAATGAACGAAACGTTAGGCGATGCCATGAAAGACACGGGAGATAAAATTAAAGATCAGATCGATAAAGCAGGTGCAACAGAAATTAAACCTTCTGAAGAGAATACCAATGAGCGGACAGAACAATTAGCTACCTATCAAGAAATTCAACGTTTAGCCGAAGAATCTGATAAGTCGCAGCTAGAAATACTAATCTAACAAGGGCAAGATTCTCTATATAAAAAAGCAATCGGATCTCCTTCGCATCAGAGGGTCTGCCGATTGCTTTTTTAGATGCAGCTGATGTTATTTTTCGGCTATTCCTTCCGAATCACAATAAAGCAGGTGCTGTCCGGCAGCGCCACTTCCTGTCCGCTCTCATCCATGAACCTTACTCTATCACGCAGAGCTTCGGTATAACCTTCTTGCAGGTAATGCCGGAAGACCTCAATCTTCGCCTGCTCTCCTAAATTCTGTTCAATAAATGAGGCAAACTCCGTAGGGGTGAAATAACCAAATTGTTCTTGGACTTCGTGAATATAAGCCTCTTCCCCCCAAGTATACGTATATAAAAATTCCATGGCATCATTAACGGGCATGAGCACTTCTTGTTCCCCTAATCTCTGAAACTGAATCTGACGTCCAGCAAAATCCTTCGCATAACGCTCCAGCCACATCAGACCGTCCTCTTCCAAAAAGCGAACTCTCCGTAGCAATGATGCAGGTTCGGTCATGATCCCATCGCGGATAATGATAACCCCGCCAGCTGACAATACCGCAAAGGCACTTCGCAGAGCTGCGGAGACGGTGTCGTGATTGAATTTATTACCATTTAGCGGCACATAAGAATATAGCTCATGCAAAATCGAAGAGAAAATTACCGTGTCCACCGTTCCGGCCTCCACGAAATCTTTAAGGTTCAACGCATCTCCCTGCAGCACCTCCCAGTGGCGACCTTCCCGCTGCTTGCGTTGCCGCAAGGCTTCCACTACATTGCTTGATATATCAATGCCGATAGGGGTAACCTCGGGCATACGCTCTTCCAGTAAATCCAGCAGCACACCGCCGCCCGGACCGATATCCAGCACTTTTTGTCCAGTGACATGATCCAGAATTACGGCTTTATAATCTGCTGTATTATTCATTTGGCTTAGGTAGGTTTCTTCATTATGAAAACGGTCGAAAGCATCCCTGCGCAACTCGAATAGGTCGAATAACAGCAATACAGCACGTTCATACAAGGGTGATTTTTCAGCTTCCATACAGAATTCAATCAGCTTCTCAGCCGCTGCCGAGAATTGGAATTGAAAAAACACCGTGCCTGGCAGATGTTCCTTAGAATATTGCTGCAAGAGTAGGTGAAGGTTCTCAGCAGGCAAAGTCCCTTGCTCGATATCCTTCCATGTAAGCTCCGCTAAATATTTTTCGATAATCCGCTTCTTATAAACATTGGTCTTCTTAACACCCTTGTAATCGTAGTAAATGCTGTTCATGACGTGTTCGAAGCTGATATGGCTTAAGAATTCATTCTGCGCCCTCTGGGCAGCAAGCACCATCACCTTCAAAAATTGCTCCAGCGAAAAGGTCTGTAGTGCAGATTCCACATACCAGAAGGTAATCTTACTTAATGACTCCAACCGTTCGGCATGGAAACCTTCCTGCGTCAGCTTAGCCCATTCCGTAGTGAAATCCTCTCCTCTAGAGATCGGACCCAGCCGCATTCTGCGCAGTCGTTCCTTCATCGGCATAGGACTAGCAAGATTGCCTGAAGAAATCAGCTCAATAAGCTGCTTCACTTCATGCTGCACATTCTGCCATAACTCGGGAGACACAGCTCCGATGATGCATTGATTGAGCACGGTCAGCAGGCGTTCCAGTTCCTCCGCGGTTAGCAGCTGATCTTCCACTATATCATGGAGTGGCTTATTGACTTCCGGCGGCACTTCTCCGCGAATTTGCTGTCCTATGAGTCCATGAGTCTCAATTAGCCGCTGAATCATCGCACCTTTCTCGGAGACAGCCCTCCCTAAATATCTCTCATATAACTGTGCGGAACCTAAATTATGTACAAAACAATTGATCCCTTCCTCCTGCCAAACCAGCCGCTCCTTTGCTGTACCTCCCTTAGCCGTTTCTGACCAAATTAACGTTTCCTCCACCAGCTCTTTTATCCAAATAGAACGGGGGAGTTGGTCCAGAATCTGCAAGCTACGTTCCACATAATCCAGTACGGGATTCCTGCGATCCAGCTCCTCCAGAGATTCCACACGTTCCAAATTTACAATCTGCTCCTCCGCTTGGACAATAAGCTTCAGCCAGAGGTGATCCTCCAAATGATCTTGCACACCTTCACGGTATAAGGCGATGGCTTTCAGTGATTTCAGCATATGCTCCTCCTTCGCTCCAAAGTGGAGACTATAAAGACCTATTATTATATATATACAATCCCGTTAATTAAAAAACAGAACCAGGACTCATGAAATAGCCATGTCCCGGTTCTGTTTGCATTCCAATCATTAGGTTCCGAACCGCTGCCGATACCCACATTTGCGGCACAGCTCCTCCACCGCTTCTCTACGTGAAAAGCCATAGAATAAGTTGTTCGCCCGCTCCCCTTCCACAATCTCTGAGAACGGAGTTTCATGGATGTTGCCTAGGTTAATTACTCCTTCACCATCCAGACAGCATGGCACAACAGTGCCATCCACAAGGATCGCCGCTTGGCTCCGCAGGGCATGACAGAACCCTTTTCCGTCATCTTCCGGCTCATTTAGCGCTGGCCAACGGAACTCATGGTCCTGATTAAGGTAGACGCGTGGGGCAATCTTGACACCACTGCCAGGCATAACCTTTTCTTCGATCTTGAAATCCAAGTTGAAGGCTTCCTCCAGCAGGGCGAGGGTTTCACGGTTACGGTTTCTCTCCAGATTCGTCAGATTATCCTCCGTCAAATTCCACAAGCGGAAAGAAATAATGACCCCTTGCGCCGAGGCTTCCCGTACAAAAGAAATTATCTCTGAAAGATAGCCTTCACGGTTCTCTGACCCTTCATGCCCATCAAAGCTGTGCAGAGAAAAGTTCATCTGACGCAGTGCGGGCTTACCAAGAATTTTAGGTCCGGCTTTATGAATTAACGTGCCATTAGTTGTAATATTAACTTTGAACCCTTTGGCATGAGCAGCATCCAGCAGTTCACCTATCTTGGGATGCAGCAACGGCTCCCCTTTGACGTGAAGATAAATATGATTGCTGTGTGGTTTAATTTCATCCAATATCGTATTAAACGTATCAAGCTTCATGAAATTTTTCGTCCGGGCGGTTTGTGGACAAAAGCTGCAGGCGAGGTTGCAGACGCTTGTTATCTCAATATAAACCTTTTTAAAAGTCTTCAAGTCCTGCTCCCCATTCTATTTATTATAAATCTGAGGCATAGCGGAGACCGATCTGTGCTCTGGCTTCCTCCATAATCTCTGCTGCGGCCATGGAGTTCTCATGAGTATTAATTCTGCTCTCCCGTTCACCATTCTTAATCAAGTTGATGAATTCCTCAACCTCATAATACATAGGTTCAAACACCTGAGGCAACGTAAGCTCCTCAACTGTACCATCACGATAGTAAATTTTCACCTGATAAGGCTCATTGATCTTGTCGATCACCATCGTACCGTTCTCTCCATGAATCTCAGCTGGCAGATAGGAGTCGGAAATCTTGGAGTGCATAACTACCGCATCCATATCGTCATATTTCATAATGAGACTTCCTTCACCATCCACACCTGAGGAGAGCATGACACCCACTGCCTGTACTGATTGAGGCTTGCCAAAGAGCACTACCATTGGATACAAACAGTACACACCAAGATCCATTAATGAGCCATTGGAAAAAGCGGGATTAAACGCATTTAGCACAGTCCCCTGCCGATAAGCATCATATCTGGAGGAGTACTTACAGTAACTTGCAAAATAACGGCGAACTTGGCCGAGTTTATACAAATTATCCCGAATCACTCCAAAGTTCGGCATAAAAGTCGATTTCATCGCCTCTACCAGCAGCACATCATTTGTACGCGCAGCTTCAATCATAGCTTTAAGCTCCGTACTGTTGGATGCAGCCGGTTTCTCGCAGAGCACATGCTTGCCGTGATTTAAGCACATAATCGCTTGTTCTGCATGCATAGAATTTGGACTGGCAATATATATAGCATCTACATCTTTGCTTTTCACCATATCTTCCAGATTCGTATAAATTGTAGCTCCCGCATATTTAGCAGCAAAGGCCTGACCTTTCTCCATTGTGCGAGAGTACACGGCTGTCAGGATAAACTCCTCATTCTCCAAGCCGGCTTGCACGAAGCGGTCTGTAATAAAGTTTGTTCCAATGACCCCGAAACGAATTGTCATGATGTTATCCCGTCCTTTTTAGTTATTACTAACTCTACATGCTATTTTCTCACTCATAGGTAGTCATGTCTACTTTTTAAGGCAAATTAACGACAATTTCTGATAAATTCAGCAATTCTCTTGTTACTGGCGGAGCACCTCTCATCGTACAACGCAAAAAAAGGCGTATCCCAGCCACCCTTTCATGGCTTTTGAGATACCCTTTTTTTGGAATTAAAATGATTCCCTGAGCTTACGGACCCAGATGAGCTCTATATAATCGTCCAGCCGCCATCTACAAACAAAGTCTGACCTGTAGTGTAGCTGGAAGCATCTGAAGCAAAGTAGAGCACAGCGCCGTTTAATTCCCCCGGATTACCAGGGCGACCCATCGGACACACTGCGTTGTACATTTTTAGCGCTTTTTCTGCAAATAACGTATTCTCAGTCATTTCAGTTTTGAACAAGCTTGGTCCAATCGCATTAACAGTAATCCCATGCTTAGCATAAGTTGCCGCCACCCCTCTTGTCAGATGGATCACTCCACCTTTAGCAGCATTGTAAGAATGTGTAGGAACCGAAGCAGAAGCTGTAAGGCCTAGCATTGAGGCTGTATTGACGATTTTACCGTAATTCCGTTCCTTCATATGCCGGATCACATGTTTCGACATCAGGAAAACGCCCTTTAAATCAGTATCCAGTACCCGATCCCAAGCTTCTTCTTCCAGTGCCTCAATCGGAACCGCATCCACCACACCAGCATTGTTCAGCAGAATATCAATTTTGCCAAAGGCTTCCATAACCTTTTGAACAGCCACAATAATCTGGTCCTCTTTTCTTACATCACACTCAATAGGAATTATTCTGCGTTCAGGGTATTTAGCACGGATATCCTCGGCTACTGCTACAAGCTTGTCATATCTTCTAGCCAAAATAGCAATGTCTGCTCCTTGCTCAGCAAGCATCTCTGCGAATTGTACCCCGATCCCACTGGATGCTCCTGCGATAATAGCTGTCTTACCCGTCAAATCAAAAAGGTTAGTCATTCTAATTCCTCCTAATGTTTGGTTAGCCGTTCCTTCTTCGGTTTCATTTCGTACAAACTCACTTCAAACGTGTAGGCTTATACTGAGGAAACAGGTTGCAAATTGTTCTCCCACCAGTCCCAGCGGAGATAGCAGTATGGAAGATACTCCATTGGATTCAGAGGCTCCAGAATTTTACCTTTTTCAAGCACATTTGTACTGACGGTGTAAACCGCGCCCAGCATATTCACAACTTCAAGCTCACTCCAAGGATCATGCGGAGAGTCTTGGAAGGTGATAGAGGCTTCAGCCGCTTTATAGACTTTAACCTCACTTACTAAACGCTGTGTGACCAAGGTTGGCATCAGATCGAAGCCGTTTCCGTCAATTGCATTGGCATATTTAATGTTATACAAAGGGATATCTTTGCCGTAATATTCCTCCAGAATCTTCTCGGCTCCATTGTCATTGAAGTGTCCATCCATAGTGGCTTTTACGTTGAAAAAGTCAATGCCATGCCGGCCGATTGCCCCATCAATGCCATCTTCTGAGGTGTTCATACGCACATCGGCCATTTTCTTAGGCAGCCCACATACTTCCCGGCCCATAGCCATCCCGATATCGCTTGTAATAGGCATCGACAGACAGTAGTTGCCTAATTGTCCGTTATAGTCTGCTAGAACGAACAATCCAGCTTCACGATAAGGTGGACAAAAGTTCGTAGCTGGGTAATTGGCGATAAAAGCATTTACCAGCGGCCGGCTTGTTGGCTTCAGTGGCTTCGGCAACAAACGCTCGATAATCTCTGGTTTGGTCTCCCAATACACCGTCAGCATCTCAGCATCATAAAAAGTGGTTGGCTTGCCTCCGTATTTCTGCAAATCTGCGAAACTTTTCACAAAACTCACCATGAATGAACCCTCCTTAGATTAGTAACCCTTTAGTTCAGCACAAATGCCGTCTCGAATCCAGATTGAATGGCCTGTCCGATTCGTCCTGGCTTGCCTGCATCGCCGATTACCTTCACATTGGGCAGTACCTGCTTCAGCTCATCAACGAATGAGCGATCGGGTGTAACACCAATGGATAATACAACAGCATCCGTCTTTTTCAGCGAAGTTTCCCCAGTGGACGTATTCTCAAGCACAACCGCGCCGTCCTGCACTTCTACCAGCTTGGTTGATGCTAAGAGCTCCACGCCGTTCTTTTTCAGCCTAGTCACAATGTCGATCAGATTTGGCAGATAGGCGTCTGGGCCAACCCGCGGCTGCATTTCCACCACCGTGACCTGATTTCCCATATCAGCTAAATATTCAGCCGTTTCCAGCCCTGTCATGCCGGAGCCGATGACCACAGCCTGCTTGTTCTTAATCACAACTGACCCACTAAGTACATCAACAACGGTGCAGACCGCTGCCTTCTTCACTCCCGGAATAGCAGGCACTATAGGCTGTGCCCCAGCAGCAACAAATACCGCATAAGGGTTCAGTTGCTTCAGTTGTTCCAGCGTAGGTTTCTTAGAGAGACGCACATCAACATCCAGGTCCTCTAACTGATGCTGCATATTATCAATAAACCAGTTCAGCTTCTCCTTCAATGGTGGCCGGCTTCCCAGCTCTACGCTGCCGCCTAGCACATCTCTGGCTTCGAACAATACAGGCTTAAAATCTCTGAGTGCCAGAATCCGTGCTGCTTCCATACCTGCTGGACCTCCGCCGATCACAGCTACTACTTTGCCATTGCCATCTTTTGCTGGTTCTGCAAATTCAAGCTCCCGGCCCACTCTGGCATTGACAGCACACTTGATTACCTTGCACTCCATCACTTCCTGAATACAGTAGAGGCAAGAGATACAGGTTCTGATCTCTGCTTCTTTACCTGCTGCGGCTTTGTTCCCCCACTCCGGATCGGCCAGTTGGGCTCTTCCAAGGGCTACAAAATCCGTGTTTCCTTCCTGTAGCAGACTCTCAGCAAATTCAGGCTTACGGATCACATCACAAGCAATCACTGGAATTTGCACCGCTTGCTTAATGGCTGCGGAGAGATGTTTTTTCCAGCCTTGCGGGTAGGATATCGGCTCAATGATCGTATTGGATGATTCATAAGTGCCGGAGCTTACATTTATGCAATCCACTCCGATGCTTTCCAGATGTTTCGCAGTCTGGATAGCCTCATCCAGTGTAATCCCGCCTGAGACAAATTCATCGCCGTCGATTCGCACCGATACTGGGAATCCTGCGCCACAGGTCTTTTTGATGCCAAGCACAATTTCGTTCAGGAATGACATTCTACCTTCCAGTGAACCGCCATATTTATCAGTTCTCAGATTGGTAAGCGGGCTCAGAAACTGTCCTACGAGATAGCCGTGGGCACCATGGATCTCCACGCCATCAATACCTGCTGTTTTAGCTATATAAGCTCCGAACACAAATTTACGAACTAACTCTTCTACCTCTTCAGTAGACAGCTCCCGGGGCATTTCCCCAATCGCTGAAGACATCACTGCGCTAGGAGCAACAATTTGTTTGCCTCCAATAAGCCGTCCGTGATTTTGCCGGCCCGGATGCTGGAGCTGAAGGAATATTTTGCTGTCATGACGATGCACAGCTCTTGCCAGTTTCTCCAGACGCGGCACAAACAGCAAGTCACTTGCATTCAGCTGGTTCGGTGTACCTACTCCGGTCTCATTATCCACACGCGTAATTTCCGTAATGATTAGACCACAGCCACCCGCGGCACGCTCCTCATAAAAAGCAATCATTTCATCCGACGCTTCACCACTGGCCGCGGCCAGTGACGTTCCCATAGCCGGCAATACAATTCTATTCTTAAGTTCAAGGCGTCCAATTTTACCTGCTGCAAACAGTTTTTCATATTTCATCTGCTTAGCACCTCCACCTTTAGTTTAAGGCGTCCAATACTTTGTGAATATATTTACAAGCACCAAAAATCACTTCTTTATAGTGCATATTGCACTATTATTGAAACAGGGGGCGATATGAATGGATGTTTCCTTAAATGAGCAAGTATCAGGTAAAATCGAAATGGAGCATTATACCGCATCTTTGTTTACTGCATACATTTCAGGTGCAGGCCTTTCAGCTATCGTACAGACAGCTGCCGAGCTACTGCAGAATCCCGTCATTGTATTTGATTGCAGCTTCAAAATTGTAGCTCACTCTGACCTTTCCGATATCGACGATTACATATGGAGTGATAATATCCGCAAAGGTTATTGCTCTTACGACTTCATTGCGGCCGTGAGCAAAATGAACAGTGTCCAGCGTGGGAAACAAAGCGATGAATCTTATGAGGTAACCTGCGAGGAAACGTCAAACTCCAAACTGATCTCCAAAATAAAAGTAGCCGGCAAACAAATCGGCAATGTATTGCTTCTTGGATGCAAAAATCCTTTTCGCGCCAGAGATAACGAGCTGCTGTCCATCACCGCTACCATACTTGCCGAAGAGATGGGCAAAAACAGCTACTATCGCAACGCCAAAAATATAAAAGTTGAAGATTTTATCTGCGCTCTGCTAGAGGAACAGCTTCAGGACAACCGGATTATTCAAGATAGAATGCGGAGTGCAGGACTAAAGTTCGGGAATCAGCTGCTTGTGCTGCTGTTCGATCTTACCTGGTATGAGGGTTCAGGCCGTTATGATGATTATTTAAGAGAACGTTTGCAACAGCTTTTTCCGGGCAGTCCCTCCACTTATTATGACGGGCAGATTGTAATGATCCATGATGGAAATCTCTCCAAAGAGCTTGTAAATAAGCAGCTGCAGGAATTTCTAGCCCAAACCGGCATCTCGCTTGGCATCAGCAATATGTTCACTAATCTTACGCAATGTAGGAGACACTATCTTCACTCCCGAAACGCTATTCGGATCGGTTCCATTCTCAGCCCGCAGCAGCAGCTGACTTACTATTCAGATATCCAGCTCTATGAGATGCTCTCTGCTGATGTTGTGTTTAACGAGGATAATAACTACTACCATCCAGAGCTGCTCAAGCTTCAAGAATACGATACTGTGCACCAGTCCAATCTGTATCATACCTTTTACGTTTATCTCAAAAATAACCGGAACATGCAGATTACCTCAGACGAGCTGTACATTCACCGGAATACACTCAGATATAAGCTCGATCTTATTAGCAGACTGCTGGACACCGACTTTACCGATTCTGAAAAAATGTTGGCGTACTATGTCTCTTACAAGGTCGCTGCTTTTTGTGAAAAAGCTAGGGAGCAGACCCGTACGCCGCAACGTTAATGTTAGAAGCTACTATAAACGCACAAACAGCCCCCGTTCTTATCCCAAGAACGGGGGCTGTGCTGTGAAGTAGAACTGTATATGATATTACAATCCGTAAAAAGCTTGCAGCTGACGTACGATTTCATCCTTGTCATGATCCACTACGGTTTGATGTTGTGGCATCTCGAACAATGCTTTAATCTGTGCCGGGAATTCCTGCTTAATATCGATCAAAGTAATTGCCTCATCGAACTTAGCTGGATGTGCAGTCGCAAAGGTAATGCCAATCTCATCCGGGCCATTAAACGCTTCGTAAGCCGCGATTCCACATGCTGTATGCGGATCAAGCAGGTAGCCGTATTCTTTTTGATACTTAGCGATCGTATTCAAGCATTGATCATTCTTCACACCCAGCGCTGCAAAATCCTTCTGCACCTGCTGAAGCGCCTCGCCTTCAACCGTAATCTTGCCTTCGGTTTGCAGCTTGGACATATACGCGGATAACTTCTCAGAATCCTCGCCTACCAGATAATACAGATACCGTTCGAAATTACTGGCCACTTGGATATCCATCGAAGGGCTGTAAGTGCTTGTGAAATTACCTGGTTTGTATTCGCCAGTATTCACAAAACGCTCCAAAATATTATTTTCATTTGTAGCAATGATTAGCTTGTTAATAGGAAGTCCCATTTGCTTAGCCAAATAGCCCGAGAAAATATTACCGAAGTTGCCGGAAGGCACGCTGATATTAATCTTCTTCTCGTTGCTGCCATCGACATGCAGGAATGCATAGAAATAATAAACAGTCTGCGCCAGAATCCGCACAAAGTTAATGGAATTGATTGCACGCAGATGATACCGACCTTTAAAGTCCAGATCTGCGAACAGATCCTTAATCACCTTCTGGCAATCATCAAAGTTACCATGAACAGACAAATTCAGGACATTGCTGTCGTCCACCGTAGTCATCTGCAGCTCCTGCACTTTACTTACCCTGCCATGTGGATGGAGAATACAGATCTTGATGCCTTCTTTGCCGCGTACACCTTGAATGGCCGCCGCTCCAGTGTCCCCAGAGGTTGCACCGAGAATGTGGATGATTTTGTTTTGTTTTTTGGAAATATATGAATACAGCTCACCCATAAACTGCAGCGCTACATCCTTGAAAGCAAAAGTAGGCCCATGGAACAATTCAAGGACATATAAAGATTCATCCACTTGGTGTATAGGTGTTACTTCAGGTGTGCGGAAATTGGCATAACTGGTGTTGACCATTTCCTGCAAATCCTCGTAAGGAATCTCATCATTGGTGTAATAGGCAACAATCTTCAGGAACAACTCCTGATAGCTAAGACTTCTCCACTCTTCCAACGTTGCTGCTGAAACCACTGGAATCTCGGATGGAACCATCAGCCCACCGTCGTCCGCAAGTCCCATCAACACCGTATCAATAAAACCTTTAGGTTCCACATTACCTCTTGTGCTTATAAACTTCATGCTCATCCTCCTGAACCCCTCGTTAATATATGACAAGAATATATGATAAGAAGAAAACCACGTTGTCGTTCTATGTAGAAGACAACTGTTTCTCGCAGAAATATAAGGCTATTATAGTTGCACCACTTATAAGTTCTTATAATTAACTATAAGTTTCACCCTAAACGTTATCCTTAAGCTAGTTAGGGATGATAAAGCTATTTCTGCTTGTTTTTCCTATATACTACCACGTTTACGCGCTAAAGTCCGTTAATTCTTTGTCTTATTTTGCAGCTCTCTCCAGACTGTTTTGTTGCTGTATTGCCGTTCTGTACTAACATCCTTGCCGAACCATTCCGGCTCTTTAAAGCTTTCCGCTTCCTCCAGAGATTCAAATTCAACCTCCAATACGGACAATTTCAGCTGGGAATATACGTCGATCTCAACCGTTGTGCCATTCCACACCGCTGTAATTCGCTCTTTGACCAAAGCTACCGCATTTACAGCTTCAATCATCTGATTATATAAACCCTCTGAGATAAAATATTCGATCTCTTCGCGTTTGATCCCTTTGCCATCCTTAAACGTATGCGTGTAGGTTACCTCACCTGAGTCCAGATCCGTAATTTTACGCACACGAAGCTCTTGCCCTCCATCTATCGCCAGATATGTCTGATCGATACTATGACGGGTAACAATCTTCAATTCTCCCTTTTGAATCAGCTGCTCCGGAAATTCCGGCAGCAGAAACTTGCGTTCGATCTCCAAAGCCATGATGTTTCGCTCCTCTTTGTGTCATATATTTTTATATTAATAATCATCATAGGGGTGTGACAAACCCAAGTCAATGTGGATTATAGGGAAATAGGACATGCTCTAGCTTAAAAAGGCTACCGTGGCGCTTATTGTGGGATTTATGGAGGTTGTGGAAAGATGAGGCTCACCATAGATTACTGGAAACTACGGATAATTAGCGAGTCAGCCGGCGATCATTGGGAAGCGCCATTTGATTAGTTGGTCACGCGATACTGGTCGTACTCACTCATTCGAATAGTTGGTCACGCTCCACTGGTCGTGCTCACCCATTCGATTAGTTGGTCACGCGATACTGGTCGTACTCACCTATATACCTACGGACCGTATAGCCACTATTTGCGAAAAAAGCACATATTTGAGATGCTATCGGACTCAGGTGCAGCTATTTACTCCAAAACACCCCATACGATCGCGATAATTAGCCAATAGCGTCGCTGGGGTCCGAAAGTAGACTCAATAGCCTCTTTTTTAGCAAATAAGGACTCCTGAGTCCGATCGGAAGCAGGGTACCTAGGTACCTAGTAGCAGCCAAGGGAATTCTCCATCAAATGTAATCGGCGCCTTCTCGTTCTTAACCCAGATCAAACCATAATGATGGAGCATCGTTAACTGGTGGTGCCTCCTCATACTTGCTCATACTTCCTCATACCACCCCTACTCCCTATTTACTTACGGACCGCACAGACGCTATTTGCGATAAAAACGCATATTTGAGATGGTATCGGACTCAGGTGCAGCTATTTACTCCAAAACACCCCATACGATCGCGATAATTAGCCAATAGCGTCGCTGGGGTCCGAAAGTAGACTCAATAGCCTCTTTTTTAGCAAATAAGGACTCCTGAGTCCGATCGGAAGCAGGGTACCTAGGTACCTAGTAGCAGCCAAGGGAACTCTCCATCAAATGTAATCGGCGCCTTCTCGTTCTTAACCCAGACCAAACCATAATGATTGGAGCATCGTTAACTGTTGGTACCTCCTCACACTCCCTCATACTCCCTCATACTTGCTCATTCTTTCTCATACTTACTCAACTTTCTCATACTCCCCCACTCCCTATTTACTTACGGACCGTATAGCCTCTATTCGCGAAAAAAACGCACATTTGAGATGCTATCGGACTCAGGTGCAGCTATTTACTCCAAAACACCCCATACGATCGCGATAATTAGCCAATAACGTCGCTGGGGTCCGAAAGTAGACTCAATAGCCTCTTTTTTAGCAAATAAGGACTCCTGAGTCCGATCCGAAGCAGGGTACCTAGGTATCTAGCAGCAGCCAAGGAAATTCTCCATCAAATGTAATCGGCGCCTTCTCGTTCTTAACCCAGACCAAACCATAATGATTGGAGCTTCGTTAACTGGTGGTGCCTCCTCATATCTTACGGACTAATAAAAAACCGAACGAAAATCAGAGGAAATCCTGAAATCCGGTCGGCTCGACAGCAAAACTTATTTTATTTCTTTCATAAATGCCTGAAAGTCTTCTACGATTTCTTTTGCTTTAGTGCGATATAAATAATGTCCCTCTTCAAACTTCACAATTTTTCCATGCACAGAGTCCTTGATTTGCTTTTCATGCTCTGGTATCCATCTATCCGTTGCTGGTTGATTCGCTTGTATAAAGAAAATAAGAGGAAGATTTTTAGGAAATGTTAAACTTTCAGCTGATTTAAAATTAGAATACATCATTCCAGCTTCATTTAATTGGGTGGGATTAAATATATTTTTGCGATTGATCAATCTCATTTGTTCTTTTGTTTTTTCATCAAATGGTAGTTCCGCAATTGGGTCAGCACTAAGTTTCAATTGCAATCTGATTAGACCTGATTTTTTGAGCAGATTTATAGATCTTAATTCAGAAGCTTCGATCTTCCTCTCACTTATCGATGGAACACTACTATCAAGCCCAACAAATGCACTAACTTCATTTTCATACTTGTTAACATAATCTAATCCGTATATACCTGAAATAGAGTGACCCATTAGAATATAACGGTCAATATTAAGAGCCTGTAAAGCTTCATGAATTTCACTTACAATATTCTCTTTGCTGCGCTCCTTTTTGGTCAGATCACTTAATCCATACCCAAAAGGCTCAATCATGACAACTTTGTAAAACGGCGACAGTTCATCTATTAATGCTTTAAAATCAAGAGCTGGCGCTGCTGTGCCATAACCCGGTAGTAGCACGACTGTTTCTTCACCTTTTCCTTGAATATAAACATTCATATTTTTCCCATCTACGGGTACTAACTGACCATAGGGTTCTATTTTACCTTGTTCCGATTTATTGCTGATCAAATTAACTGTATAGACAATAGCGAGAAAAAGCACGATGGCGATGATTATTGCTCCTACTACTTTAAGTAGTATGTTTAGTATTTTACTTGTTCTCGTGCCCGCCTTCATTTTCATTACTTCTTTTATTTCCACTCGTATCTTCTCCTGTCATCAGCTGTGTATTGGACTACCATAACTAACTGCTAAGCTAAGATTAACCAATGAAGATGTACTCCCTATGACCTCAATATGAACGGAATATGAACATGCAAAAAAGCTATAGCATCATACAAAAGGTAGCTTCACAGGATGCCATAACAGGAGGAATATATGTGTGAAGGTGGATACGATCAAGGCTGCTTTGCCAACCGCAGCTTCAACTGATTCAAATTCATCTTTGCCAACAAAAAAAAGCAAACCACGAGCTAGGCTCATAGTATGCTCGTGGTTTGCTCATGGCTTGCTCATGGTTTGCTCATGGCTTGCCCATTGCTTGCTCATGGCTTGCTCATAGCTTGCTCATGGCTTGCTCATAGCTTGCTCGTGCCCGTGGTTTGCTTCCTGTTTATCAATAAACTCTATTCCTGCACCTTCAATTTATAACATCCGCTAACAAAATCCTGCTGGATATCCGGCAGAGCCAGTCCAGCTTGCATTAGCCGATCACCACCGTAAACCTCACCACTTGCCTCCAGAATGTAATCCAGCTCCGGATTTAAACCATTCAGCTTCAGGCTGCGGCGGGGCGGATGCGGCACAGCCATTACCCGGAAGTAATAAACTAATGCCTCTCGCTGATCATCGGACACGAACATCCATGCTGTCTCATTGCCCTCAAACGGGCTTTGCAGCCGGTACAGATTCCCTTGCTGCACAAGACTGCGGATTTGTTTATAGTTCGCAACCTGTTCCTTCACAAGTTCCTTCTCTTCGTCTGTAAACTTCGTAAGATCCAGCTCATAACCGAAATTACCGGACATAGCTACATCTCCACGAAAAGACAGCGGAGTGATCCGTCCTACCTGATGATTCGGCACGGCAGACACATGCGCGCCTATCGAACTAACCGGATACACCAGACTTGTTCCATACTGAATCTTCAGTCGTTCCACAGCATCGGTATCGTCACTGGTCCAGGTCTGCGGCATGTAATGCAGCATGCCTGGGTCGAAGCGGCCGCCACCGCTACAGCAGCTCTCGAACAGGATATGCGGAAACTCTGAAGTTATTTGCTCCAATAGCTCATACAGCCCAAGCACATAACGATGTGCGGTTTCCCCTTGGCGTTCAGAAGGTAACTCTGCAGAGCCAATCTCCGTTAAACAGCGGTTCATATCCCATTTCACATAACTAATGGGCACGGTCGAGAAAATCCGGGACAGTGACTCATAAATGTACTGCCGAACATCCTCCCGTGTATAGTCCAGCACCAATTGCCAGCGAGCTTCGCTGCGGCGGCGTCCCGGCACATGCAGACACCAGTCGGGATGCTTACGATAGAGCTCGCTGTCTGGCGAGATCATCTCCGGCTCGAACCAGAGGCCAAACTGCAAGCCTAGATTATTCACGCGCTGTGCGACATCAGATAATCCGCCTGGAAGCTTGCGCAGATCCTCTACCCAGTCTCCGAGAGAGGAGTTATCTGCATCTCTTTTGCCAAACCAGCCGTCGTCCAGTACGAATAGCTCTATCCCGAGTTTCGCTCCTTCCGCTGCAATCGACTCCAATTTATCCGCATCGAAGTTGAAATAGGTGGCTTCCCAATTGTTGACCAGAATGGGCCGTTCCTTATCTCTATATAACCCTCTGCATAAACGGGTCCGGTACAGGCGATGATAGGTCCTCGACATTTCTCCGATCCCCTCGGAGGAATAAACCATCACTACCTCTGGGGTCTGGAATTGTTCACCCGGCTCCAGCAGCCAGGAGAAATCAAAAGAATTCAGCCCCATCGTAAACCGGGTCATCCCGAAGGAATCGACCTCTGCCTCAGCTTCAAAGCCTCCACTATATACAAGACTGAAGCCGTAGGCCTCTCCATGATTTTCATCCGTTTCAGGTTTCACCAGCGCAGCAAATGGATTTAACTGGTGGCTGCTCATCCCTCTGCGGCTCCCAATGGTCGTACCACCTTGCACCAGACGTCTACGGGTCAGATTACCTTCCCTTGACCAAGCTCCTGCCAAATAGATCATATCCATATCGCCAGACGGGAAATCGACACTAGCACTCAGTGCACGCTGCAATTGCAGCTGCGTTTCCCCTGCGTTGGTAAACTCCACAGAGCGGGTGATTACGTTGGTATGTTCAAAAACCGTATAGCGCAAAATAACACTCAGCTTGGCGTAATCATCCTTAAGTGTAAGCTCCAACGTCTGTGCTTCTTGCGCAGACTCAACATATACAGATGGCAGACCCGGCAGTGAGGGTTTACCCTCAAATACCCGGTACCCGCTGTATTTCAGCTCTGTAATACGAGTGCCGTCTTCGAGCCGAACTTGATAAGCAGGTGTTCTGAAATCTCCTGTGCCGTATTGGGGATATTCCTGCGGGAGCCGGTCGAGACCCGTATTTCCTCCCAGATTCAACAACCCTTCCAAATTGCTGTCACTCCGCAGCTTCTTGCCCCAATACACATGTGCCGGATAATCATTAACAAGCTGAAGAATATAACTCATCCCTGCGCTCTGTAAATGGAATAATCCCTTATCTTCCTGAACTAAAATCCCCATGTGCCAGTCCTTCTCTCCTTAGGATTTACAGCAAATCTTCGCTCACAAAATCAACCATCGATTGAACCTTTAGCCCCTTAGGTGCGGCAGGAATCCAGTCTCTTCCATCGTTCCCGCGTTGTGAGAACTCTATCGTCTTGGTCTGACCTGGGAGAAGGTCAAAATAATTGTCAGAGAATATTCCTTCATCTTCCGAAGTCAGATATACACCTCTAGCCAATACATCACTGGTCACGGTGAAGCTTAATCCACCGCTCTCTGGAGTTTCCAGCACGGTAATTACTGAGCGCTGCAATGGAATTTCTTTTTCCGGAGTAAAATAATGCAGCTTGTGATCTATCACCTGGCCATCCGCCTGCAAGCAAATTCCAAGCAAGACATCACCCACCCCTTGACCTTCTAGCAGGTCTGCCACAGGAGACGAGAATACGATAGCTGCAGAATCAGCTCCCAGCTCAACGGGATGTGCCCACTCTCGCAGCACCGAACCGTTAAACTGATACAAAGTAAGCACCAACTCAGCGCTCACTGCTGTTCTTAAATCAGATACGACATGAATGTCTACCTTCTCACGGCCTGTACCGTCGATAGACAACAGAACATCTTGGAAGCTTGAACGCACGGTATATTGCAGGGCTTTCCAGCGCCCGTTATAATCCATGCCCGCCCAAGAAGCCACCGGCCAGCAATCGTTCATCTGCCAGTATAAAGTGCCCATACAATAAGGTTTATTTCTTCTGTGGCTTTCAATCGCGATTCGGATCGCTTCGGCCTGCAGGATTTGACTCATATATAAAAAGGCTTTGAAGTCCTTTGGCTGCGGCAGATACATATCCATATATTCTTTGATCAGCAGATTACCGCGACCATTCTTCTGATGCGCCAGCATCACCTCTGAGGTAAGCTCCAAATCCTGCTCTTCCGCATAGCTCATTACCGTTTTTAGTTCCGGGAACGACTGGAAGCCATATTCACTCATGAAGCGGCCAACCTTTGTATTATAGTTCTCAAAAGGCTCGATTCCGTGCCAGACGCCCCAGTAATGCACATCCCCTTCGCCCACAATCCGCGTCGCATGCTGATTAACATCGCCAGTCAGCTCCCGCAACGGTGAAGACGGCCAGTAGTCCACTCCCGGATGGAATGTGGCTACAGCCTCCGGCAGAATTTGGTGGAAGATTTTAATATAATCGGCCCACATTGTCGCTCTTTGCTCAGCGCCGAGTTTTTCTTTCCAGCCCCAGCCCATATTTTCCTCGAACTGTGACCAGGCCGAATCAATCTCGTTGTTGCCACACCATAAGGCGATGCAGGGATGATTGCGCAATCTTTTGACGTTATATTCAGCTTCTTTTTTCACATTTTCTAGGAACGCCTCGTCCCCGGGATACATACTGCAAGCGAACATAAAGTCCTGCCAGACCAGCAATCCGTATTCATCACAGAGCTGATAAAAAATATCTTCTTCATATATACCGCCGCCCCAAACGCGCAGCATATTCATATTCGATTCTACTGCCGTGGCAATTTCATGCCGATACCGCTCCTCGGTTACTTCTGTGGTGAAGCTGTCATTTGGAATATGATTGGCACCTTTGGCGAAGACGGAAACTCCATTCAGCGCAAAAGAAAACGAAGCTCCTTTGGCATCACGCTCCCGAATCAATTCAATACTGCGGAGCCCAGTCCGCACACTTTTGCTAACCTCTACTTCCGCACCTTGTACCAATTCTGCCTGGAATGTATATAAATGTGGCTCTCCCAGCCCTCTGCACCACCAGAGCTGTGGCTCGGATATAACCATATTCATCTCTAATTGCTGCTTGCCTTCTTCTAAAGTAACCGCTTGCATCCACTCCAAACCATCGGCACTTATTCGCAGCATTCCCCGCCAAGCAGCAGGAGCATCCACTTCTACAATTGCGGTCAGGCGAGCTTCTTCCTTAGCAATCAAATTTTGACGGATATAGAGGTCTATAATTTGAACAGTGTCACGTCCCACCAGAGCTGCCGCACGCCATATTCCACTGGTCAAGAAACGCGGGCCCCAATCCCAGCCGTAATGATAAGGTGCTTTGCGCGCAAAAATACTAATTCGTTGTTCATCTAATCCCCCAAGCTCGGATTGATCATTTGAGGCAGGCAGCGCGTAACCCAGCCTCGCTAATTTCGGTAAATCTTCCTTAACCACAGAGCGGAACTTCACCCGAATATTATTTTCTCCAGTCTTCAACTGATCTTTGACATCCACTTTCCATGCCAGAAACATATTATCAGCAGCAAGCACATGTACATTATTCACGTACACATCTGCATAAGTATCCAGTCCCTCAAAAACTAGCTCCGTGCAAGCAAACTTCTGCCACTCTTCCCCCAACTGCAACGAGGTTTGATATTCCCAGTCCTTCTTATCGATCCACTGTAGATCATGTTCATTTGTGCCATAAAAGGGGTCTGAAATTTTTCCGTTCTTTAGTAAATCCGTATGGACTGTACCTGGTACAGTCGCCGGAAGCCACTCCTCATCACCACAGCCTCTAAATTCCCACTTCGCAAGATTCATATGCAAATGTTTCATAATACCTCCTAAAAGTTTTGTAAGCATAGACTTCTCAAAAATAGCATAAGACTTCAATTAATTCATTGAACCCTTTTGATATTCTTTGTATTTTGTTATCTGATTGTTAGGTACACGCTAATTATAAACGCAGAAACAAAACAAATAAAGACAATAAATAATAATACAATACATTTATTAACGGCTTCGATAAAGCTATAATGTTCATGTAAACGCTAACAATAAAAACGAAAAGGGGATTAAGCTATGAGAAATAAGTTATTTTCGTTATCCTTTGTTATGATTATGGTCTTATCTTCAACGCTTGCTGGCTGTGGTTCTAATAATGACAACAACACGAATAACGGCGCTGCCGCAACTGAAAAGCCCGCAGCAACTAACGCAGAGAATACCGGCGGTGACACGAATGCAACTGCCGAACCTGCAGCAGGAGCTGATATCAGCGGCAAAATCACCTTCCTAACTAACAGAACAGACATGATCGGCAAAGAATATGACGAATATTTAAAGCGCTTTAATGAAAAATACCCGAACATTAAAGTCGAATTCGAAGCTTCCCAAACCGACTATAACCAACAGGCTAAAGTCAGAATGGCCAGCGGCGAGCTTCCAGACGTTATGTTTATTCCTTCCATCCCTAACTCCGACCTGCCGAAATATTTTGCTTCACTGGATGATCTCGGCTTGAACGATCAGATCACCTTTAAAGACTTCAAATCCTTTGATGGTAAGCTTTACGGAATTACTACAGGGAACTCTACTTCCGGTATTGTTTATAACAAAACAGCATTCACCGATGCCGGCATCACCGAAACACCTAAGACTTGGGATGAATTCCTGGCTGCCTGCGAGAAGCTGAAAGCAAAAGGTGTTATTCCAATGTCCTCTAACTTCAAAGACAAATGGCCACTTGGTACTTGGGCTTATGACACACCACGCTTAATTGAAGGCAATCCTGATTTTCCAAATGCTAAGCTGAACTCTGAAACACCGTTCACTATGGACAACGGTTATGGCAAAGCCTTCAGCCTACTTAGAGAACTGAATGAAAAAGGCTATCTGGAAAAAGACATCAACTCCACCAACTGGGAGCAATCGAAAAAGGACATCGCTTCCGGCAAATTCGCCATGTACTATCTTGGCAACTGGGTTATTAACCAAGTCATCGGAGCAGGCGCTTCTTCAGACAATGTTGGCTTCTTCCCATTCCCTTATGACAATTCAGGTAAACCATCTGCTACCCTTAGCCCTGACTTCTTCTATGCCGTTGCTAAAAACAGCAAAAATTTAGAGGCAGCTAAAGCCTTCGTAAAATGGATGATTGAGGATTCAGGTTATGAGGATTTCGCCGGCTTTATCTCTCCATTAAAAGGCAAGGAATCCAATCTGACTCAGCTGAAAGAATTCCAAGCTACCGGAGTAGAACTGGTAGAAGGAACTGTTGACGATGCAAAGGTTACAGAGATCGGCAACAAGGCACAGCTGGATCTCCCTGCTGTTGTACAGGAATTTGTACTTGCCAAAGATCCACAAACCGTATTAGACAAGTGGAATAAAGCTTGGGCTAAAGCCAAGAAGGACCTCGGTTATTAATTTGAGCTTTTGATTCGAAGTACACTACGGAGCAAAATGGATTATTGCTTTTACGGATAATCCATTTTGCCTTTCCATACCACGTTTTTATGAAAGAAGGGCTAGCGATGTTCGGAACACTTTCCTATAACAAACAGAAGACGATTATCATTGTATCCTTCCTCACGATTCCTTTGTTGCTGCTCGCAACATTCACGTATTATCCGGCACTCAAGCTGATTTATTACAGCTTTACGAACTGGGATGGCTATAGCCCTGAGAAGCCTTGGGTCGGTCTCGATAATTACCGCGAAGTCTTCTCCAACCCCGATATTTTCAAGGTATTTACCCATAACTTTGCTTATTTCGCGATGGGAATTCTCCAGAATATCGTCGCTATTTATTTTGCGATTGTGCTCAATAGTAAGCTGAAAGGAAAAAATGCATTTCGAATCTTACTCTTCCTCCCTTACATTATGAACGGTGTCGCCGTCGCCTTTATGTTTGGTTATGTCTTTGACACCACCAACGGCTCTCTGAATATGTTTCTGAATAGCATTGGTCTTACCGGACTAGGACAGACCAGTTGGCTTGGAACAGAAGGACTGGTTAACTATTCACTGGCATCTACAGGATTTTGGCGTTTCATGGGTTATAACATGGTAATCTACATCGCCTCCTTGCAGGCCATTCCAAACGATATTTATGAGGCCTCAAAGATCGATGGTGCCGGACCTTTTCAAACACTTTGGAGAATTACTTTACCGAATATGAAGCCAGTCATCCAGCTTAACTTATTTCTTACCGTCACAGGGGCACTGGAAGTATTCGATCTCCCCTTCGTGTTGACCAAGGGCGGCCCTGCAGGCGCCAGCGAAACATACGTACAAAAAGTTGTAGATACAGCATTTGCTTACAATAATTATGGCCTCGCTTCTGCCATGAGTATTATCTTGCTCTTCTTTGTCGTCATCGTACTGTTAGTACAGCAACTAGTTCTTAGCCGGGGAGGGGACAAATAGATATGACATACACCAAATTTCGCTTCACAGATGTTATTAAATACTTCTCGCTGCTTATCGGCGTATTTGTTGTACTATTTCCTCCGTATGTGGTCATCGTCAATGCCTTTAAATCCACTGACGAATTTAACAGCAGCAGCTCCATGGCACTGCCAAAAAGCTTTTTGAATTTCGATAATTTCACTGCCGTCTTCCAGCGTGGGGGTCTACTTAACGGATTTGGTAATGTGTTAATCATTATAGCTATTACTTTAATTCTGAACATTCTGTTCGGCACTATGGTAGCATTTGTATTGGGACGCTTCTCTTTCAAATTGAAACCCGTTGTCTTCGGTGCATATCTAGTAGCCACCATTATTCCTAGTATCACGACACAAGTGGCGACTTTTGGTATCATCAAAAGTATGGGGCTTTACAATACACTCGGCGCCCCGATCGTGCTTTATATTGGAGCGGATGTAATTCAAATTATTTTATATCTGCAATTTATCCGTAATATTCCCGTGGATCTCGATGAAAGTGCGATGGTAGAAGGTGCCTCTCTTTTCAGAATCTATCGGTCGATTATTTTCCCTTTACTTACACCAGCTACGGCTACTTTGATTATTTTGAAAACCATTAGTATTTACAATGACATGTACATCCCTTATCTCTACATGCCGAAACAAAGCCTTGGTGTAGTTACGACGATCCTAATGCGTTTTCAAGGGGTCAATTCGGGGGAATGGAATTTAATCTGTGCGGCTATTCTGCTTATCCTGCTGCCAACAGTAATTCTATATTTCTTCCTGCAGCGTTACATCTTTGAAGGCGTAACCAGTGGAGCGGTCAAATAAGGTAGGTAGCTTATTACAGGAAAGGAACAACGCAAATGCTATCATACATCCGGTTAACTTTACGCAAAATGTGGTTGTTCCTTGCCAATCTACCGATGGAGCGCAAGCTGATCGTTATCTTTGTCTTTCTGATCTCTATGCCGATCACTTATGTAAGTTATCTATCGTCCCGCTCCATGTTCAACTCGGTTCTTGTGAATGCGACTGACGGTGCGGGTCAAATGACATCGAATGCTTCAGATACCATTGACCGATATATTGCCGACCTCAAAAGGTATACGGCCCTGCCGCTGTATAACACCGATGTGCAAGTCTACCTGACACAGCAAAATACCGACTGGGAAAAAAATACGGGCATGGCGATGTTCCTTAGCTATTTGAATCATACTAAGGAAGAGATCATTGCCGTGTATTTGGTGGATCAGTACGGCTCTGTCTTTTATGATAAAGACGCTGGAATAAATGAACTGTATCCAGAGGAACGATTAGCCAAATGGAGAACCATGAGTGAAGATGCCGGAGCAGCGCCTGTCATTCAGGGCAGACATACGATCCGCACCAACTCGAATGTCCATAAAGAGGTCTTTAGTGTTCTGCGTACAATTAACTCTGTAAGCACTTTGCAGAATATAGGAATTCTCGTTTTCGATGTAGACATCAATCTGTTTAAGGGCATTATCGATCCCGTAAATGCAGTTACGCAAGGAAACACGTTCATTGTAGATAACAATGGAGATCTGATCTATGCCAGTGAAGATTCCGCGGTTCCGAATCTGGCTGCCGAAACACAAACTCTGAATACAAAGCTGTTGCTGCAGCAAGTAAATCAGCAGCAGGATCATTTTCAAATAGACTTGAATGGCCAGTCTTATCTTGTAGTGTACACCGTCTCAAAACAGACCGGGTGGACCACTATGGTTACGATACCTTTAACACGTATCCTGTCCCCTGTACAAAAGAATCGTAATACGCTTATCTTGACCACACTGATTATTATTGCTTTTGCACTTTTTGTTGCGACTATAATTTCTCATGCCCTTACTAAACCCCTTAAATCCTTGGTCCGCTTAATGAAACGGGTGCAGCATGGTAATCTGGATGTCTGGCAGCATTCCAAATATAATGATGAGATTGGGATGCTGGGCAGTCATTTTAATCGGATGATCATAAGGGTCAAGGATCTGTTACAAGAAGTGTCTATCACGGAGAAACGGAAGCAAAAGGCTGATATGCGGGCGCTTCAGAACCAGATCAATCCCCATTTTATTTATAATACGCTGGAATCCATTCGCATGCTTGCAGAGAGCAATGATGATCCACGTGTGGCGAAGCTAACCTATTTACTTGGGCTTCAAATGCGTTACAGCATTGTCCGAAACGAAGAGGCTGTTACAATTAGACAAGAGCTGGATCATGTGAGAAATTATTATCAGCTGCTGGAAATCCGATTCCCAGACAAGTTCAGACTTAACATCGAAGTGCCGGACGAATTCCTTCATCTTCCTGTTATTAAGCTTGTCTTTCAACCGATCGTAGAAAATGCTGTCTTTCACGGTTTGGATCAAAAGGTAGGACTGGGCACCTTGAGCATCACCGCATGGAGCGAGCATGGAGATGCCGTATTCTGTGTAGAAGATGACGGGATCGGTATGGATGAAGCCACACTTCGTTCCTTAAACAATAGTCTGCAGACTGGAACGGACAATGAAAGGTTCGGGATTGGACTACGAAATGTAAATGAAAGAATTCGCCTGCATTACGGTAGCTCGTTTGGTCTGCTTGTTGAGAGTGAGCTTGGAATCGGCACTCGTGTTACCCTGCGCATTGCGGATATTAACGCTAAATACAGTGAAGATGAATTTATTTAGGAGAGGGGCTGCTCAGATTGCTGCGTATTGCGATTGTTGATGATGAGATCTTAATCCGCGAAGGACTGGCCCGAATGATCAGTAAAGAAAGCGCCGAATTTCTGGTCATCGGCACCTACTCCGACGGAAAACATCTATTAGATAAGTTAAGCACACTTCAACTTGATGTTGTGATTACAGATATTCGTATGCCGCAAATCAATGGCTTGGAGCTGATTAAACAGTTAAAAGCGACCCACCCGCAGATCTACTCTATTCTAATGAGTGGATTTGTTGAATTTAATTATGCCCGAGAAGCCATCCGCAGCTCAGCTGTAGACTATTTATTAAAACCAATTAATAAAGAGCAGCTGTTCGAGCTGCTTTATCGGCTAGACAAAGAACGGCAGCTCGCGCGCGACAAGGAAGAACGCCACCGTTCCGGGCTTTTATTGACATTCTTGCATATCGAAGAGCCCTCTTCCCCTCTGCTTTTATCCAGCCTTACCTTGCCCCAGCCTTATTTCTCGGTCTTTGTCCTCAAAGGGAGCGCCAGAGAAACCGTCTGCTCCTGCGCAGACAGTCTGCGGCAAGAGAAGGCGTTGAGCTTCGACAGCTTGGAGATTCAAAAAGGACTCTACGTCTGGATTGTATATTCTGCTGAGCCGCTGTCAGACAACGATTTAAAAGATATCGGTGACATTATGCGGATATCTGCACACGGAAAGATCCTACATGTAGGTACCAGCGGTTGTTATAATGAGGTATCCAAGCTTAGACTGGCATACCTAGATGCTAAACAAGCCTGCAACATGGGCATATATAATCCGGAGCCTGTGCATTACGCGAATATTCAGAATATTCAACAGCCGGAGATAAACCTCCTGGATCACTTTAATACAATTAGAGAACCGCTGATCCATAACCTGCAGATTCTGAATGTGACAGGCGTCTTAGAATGGGTTCATGACCTATTCTCAGTCCTGAAAGCACAACAAGCCGCTCCTGACCAAATTCTCCGAATCTGTCGATGGGTTGAAGAAACTGCACAAAAGGAACTGCAAGAATTCGAGGCCCGCAATAAAAGTGCTCCCGACCTCAGGTTGGATGACAGAATCGCGTCCAGCATGAGCTTTTGCGACATTGAGGAGATGTTTACCGCCCACTTCACAAGCATTCTGAACGAAATCAGAACCCATCGTCTGGAGATGTCCGGCACAGCCATAGAAACCATAAAACGCTGGATATCCTCTAACTATAATCAGCATGCGGATCTGAACACTTTGGCAAATATGGTTTTTTTGACCCCAAGCTATTTAAGCAAGCTGTTCAAGCAAGAGACTGGACTTACACTAACGGACTATATCACGGAAATTCGGCTGCGCAAAGCCAAACATCTGCTCAAGAATGCTCCGGACCTGAAGGTTCACGAGATTGGGGCAGAGGTTGGATATGGCGATCCTGCCTACTTCAACAAGCTTTTTAAACGTGTTGTCGGGGTTACACCCAATGAATATAAACGAATTAGTATTGTATAAGGAGATTGATCACTTGCATTCAGAGCTTCAAAGAAATAGCAAAAATCATGAAATAACCGTCTACGACACAACAGAACTATATGGTGAAAAAGGCTCCTTCCGCGTTATGCAGTTCTCGAATCATGCCACTCAAGGTGCGATGGATCTTAATGACCCGCAACGAATTCTCTTTGAATATCCGCGGGCCATCATTCACTTCATGGAGTTCAACCTCCCCTCTTTTGAGGATGTTTTTCTTATTGGGCATGGGATTGGAACAATTGCCGGGCATTTTCCGGAGAAAAGATTTAAAGTGGCCGAGCTAGACAGCGAAGTAGTCGAATTAAGCCGCCGCTGCTTCGGATACAGTCAAGATAACGTAGTGATCGGAGATGGACGTCAGATCCTTGAAGACGAAGACCCGCTGATATATGATTACATCATTTTGGATGCCTTTACTGCCGCTGGTACACCAAGGCATTTGATCTCCCGTGAATTTTTCAGTATTACCCGTTCGAAGCTGAACACAAGCGGATATATTCTCATGAATCTAATGGGAAAAGGTGAAAACGACCCGCTTATCAACGCGATTTATACGACACTTGCCGAAGAGTACGCCTATATCAAAGCCTTTTCCCTGCCTTCAGAAGGGGCCGCCGATATCCAAAATATCATTATGGTTGGCGGCAGCACCCCTATCCGCTTTCAAGCCCGCCATTTGGCTGGCTTCAAAGAAATACAGCTGGGACAAGGATATCTGATTCAGGATTAATTCAGGATTAACTATAAAAAATGACCTCATCCTCCACTTCACTGTGGATTTCGAGGTCATTTTTGGGTTGTTTTCATACGGCACCATTTAAACCGGATTAGGCACAAAGCTGCCACCACGGCAATATTTCAAGTAATTCAGTGCATGCACCTGGCCGGTCATTTCCAGCTCATCACGATACACTGGATCATGCCAGCCTTCGATATCAATCGTACCTTTATAACCCGCTTGGCGCAGGACGGTGATTACATCTACCCAATTGGTATCCCCGAAGCCAGGGGTCCGATCCCATACATAAGGTTTGGGGCCATGAATACCGTATTCCTTGACGATGTCCCAAGCGATGGTCGCATCCTTGCCATGCACATGGAATACTTTATCCATCCATTTGCGCAGCTGCGGAAGCGGATCAATCAATGCGATCAGCTGGTGGCAAGGCTCCCATTCCAATCCCAGATTATCTGCCGGAACAGCATTGAACATCTTCTCCCAGGCCGAAGGATTGTGAGCGATGTTCCACTCTCCGCTCTGCCAGTTTCCGCCCATAGCGCAATTCTCAAAAGCAATCCGCAGGCCACGATCTGCCGCTCTCTTCGCCAGTTCTCCGAACACCTCTGTAAACTTCGGGATCGACTCATCAATGGACAAACCTGGCAATCGGCCGGTGAACCCGCCTATAATATCTGTGCCAAATAAATGTGCATGATCAATCAGCCGCTCCCAGCTGGCCAATGTGTCGGCATTGTCGCCGCTGCCATTCAGCGGATTTCCATAGATGCCCACAGAGGAGATGACAAAATCATGTTCAGCAGCTAACTCCCTCAGTCGTGCAGCCGTTTCGATCAAATCAGTTTCGCCGGTGGTCTGCCAAAAGTTCAGATTAAATGATTCAAATCCATGCCCCACGATTTGTGGAATGACCTTAACGGCTTCTCCACCACGAACAATCGTACCTATTCTCAGTGTATCTTGCATTTCGGTTCCACTCCAATAAAAGTTTATAGTGTGATCTTAACGAGGTTTAATCATCTTGCAGGAACCACGTTTGAGCAATACCGCATCATAGACAATATGCTGATGATTTGACCGTCCGGAAATGAGATCAAACAGAACACCTACACTGGATAAGGCCATTTCCGTACCCGGCTGGCTGATTGTATCAAGAGAAGGATGATAATATTCAGCCATCTCGATCCCGTCAAAGCCAATGATCGAAATGTCATCAGGGATAGATAACCCCGCGGTAAGCACCGCTTTGGCAGCACCGATGGCAATCGTGTCGGAAGCGGCAAATATAGCTGTAATTCCCTTGTTCTTGTTGAGCAATCTTCGCGCAGCATTAAATCCCGAGCTGGGACTGTATTCACAATCCTCGACCAGCCCCGAATCATAGGGCAGACCCTGCTCTTCGAGTGCTTTTTTGTAGCCTAAATACCGCCGGTTGCCCGTGGTTTCATCCAATAAAGGAGACTTGGCTAAAAAGCCGATATTCGTATGACCTAATGAGATCAAATAATTGGTAGCCTTATAGGCTTCCTTCGTTTCATTGATAATAACGCTGGAAAAAATAAGCGGGTTCACCTGCTGCGTTGAGGTGATCGTTGTCAGCACAAACGGAACCGTCAGCTGTTTGAACTTCTCTTCAGAATGATCATAGGTTCCACCCATGAAGATAATCCCGCACAGATTTTTCTCCTTCACCAGTTGAATTGCAGCATTGATTTCATCGGTCCCATCCTCTACTTGCTGGATAAGAAACGGGTAGCCCCGCAGATTGACCTGCCGTTCAATTTCTCTGATCATATTAGAGAAAAAAGGATTGGTAATCCCCTTGACCATAAGTGCAATGTTCTTAGATTGTGTAGTTTTCAAATTCCGCGCGTTGGAATTAGGAATATAATTGTATTCCTTAACCACACTCATTACTTTCTCACGTGTAGACTTGCTCACCGGTCCCTTGTTGTTGATTACCCTGGAGACTGTCGAGATGCCCACACCGGAAATCCGCGCGATATCCTTGATATTTACATCCACTTTACTCCCCCATTTATGGGTAAAGGAGCTATATCGAATTATAGCTCCCTTACACCCCTTAACTTTCTTTAGTTGACAGGAACAAACGCAGCCAATTGCTTCTCTACTTCGGCAATGACCTTGTCAACTCCTGCTTTTTTCAGCTGATCGCGGTACTCCGCAACAGCTGCTTTTGGATCTTTGCTTGTTTTACCAAGCATCAATTGAATACCGAGCTGTGAATTCACGTTGGAAATCGAAGCAATTTCAGTTGTAACATTGGTTGGATCAAAGCTGAAGCCATTGTAAGGATCATCGATAGCCACTTTATCCCATTCTGCGAATAAGGAGTTACGGATTGGGTTTTCTGTATCCGTAGGAACTACGAATTTGTCATTACGAAGTGACCAAGCAGCGAAACCTCCGCCGTCCGTTTTATCGTTGAAGCCTGCAGGCTGCTTTTTAACACCATTTTCCATCACATATTGTTTGCCTTCAATACCGTTTTGGATGAGGTTGTAGTAGCTTTCATCGGTCATGAACTTCTCAATCACCATCAGAGCGCGCTCTGGATTAGCTGAGTTCGTGCTGATTACAGTCGAGTTGTCAACGCCCATTTTACGTTTGATCTTCTTATTGGCTTCCGCAAAAGTAAAGAAGTAAGGATCTGATTCCGGTTGTGCCTTCAAATCCGCACCGTATTGGCCGATCCAGTCCTGAGCATGAGTCAAATAACCTGCGGAGTTAGCTGCTCTGAAGTTATCCTTGCTGCCTAGGGTTGCAGACAGCACATCTTTACTCCAGTAGCCCTTATCCGCCCATTCACGCATCTTCACAGCCCAATCTTCAAATTCCTGAGTGAAGGCTGGATGGAAGACAGTCTTGTAGTCCTCTGGACTTTTAGTCACAAGATTCAGCTCATTCAAAGATATACCAGGAGCGTTAAGCCACATCCCTGTAGTATCTACGAGCATTCTGAACATATTGGCTGCATCTTCTGCCTTGCCGTTAATTGGTGGGAAGGACTCATTAGCAACCACATTATCCATGTATTTAACCATATCATCAATGGAAGTGATTTTGTCCATTCCATATTTTTTCAGCAAGTCAGAACGATAGGCATAACCGGCAGGTGTGTATTCGCTATAAAGACTTGGTACACCATAAATTTTGCCTTTGTATTTTGTATTTTCCCACACACTTTCCGGGATTTCCGCTTTCAGCTTAGGAGCAACTTTATCCAGCATATCTGTAAGGTCCACTAGAGCGCCTTCACTAGCCAATGTGAAATAAGATACCGGAGCTCCGGGAGATGCATGCGACATATCAAATTCTTCGCCTGAAGCAAATAGCAGCGGGTACTTAGTAGCGATATCCGGCCAGTCAATATACTTCACTTCAATCGTAGCGTTTAGGTCAGCCTTGAGCTTCTTGTTAATCTCAGCGAGGATTTCTTTATTTTTAACTCCTTCGCTGCCCCACAGGTAGTACACCAGCTTAGCTTCCTTGGAAGTATCCACTCCGCCTGCATTGGCTGAAGCCTCTGGAGCTTTCGTGGCTGCCGGATCATTACTCGGCTCATTGTTGTTCTTGGATGTGCAGGCTGTCAGTGCTCCAGTAAGCATGAGGACAGCAATTAAAGAAGACGCGATCTTTTTACCTTTCATTTAGGTAAGCCTCCCTTTTCTCTTCTATTTATGAAACTTTCATTTATAATAAACGCTCTTCGAAAAGAAGATTGCGTCCATTAACCCTTTACTGCCCCGATGGTGAGGCCTGTTACGAAATAACGCTGTACAAATGGATACAGGAGAATAATCGGTCCAGTGGCCAGCACAGCTGTAGCCATCTTGATGGATTGCGTCGGAAGATCAGCAGTATTGATGACCGCTCCCGAGTTGATTAGCGCTCCTAAGTTCGTCTGATTGACCATTCGCTGCAAAAAGTATTGGAGCGGATATTTCGTCGGACTGTCAATATACAACATCCCGTTATACCACTCATTCCAAAAGCCTAGTGCTGAGAAAAGCCCAATAGTAGCCAAGGATGGAACCGCCAGCGGAATAAATATCCGCCAATAGATGCGAAAGTCGCCAGCACCGTCAATGGTAGCGGATTCATATAAGGAATCCGGAATCGCCTTCATGAAATTACGCATCAGGAAGATGGACCATGCACCAACTACACCCGGAAGAATCATGGCGAATAAGCTGTCCTTCATATGCAGGTGCTTAACCATCAGGATGTATGTCGGAATCAAGCCGCCACTGAATAGTGTTGTAAAGTAAATCAAGAAGGAAAAGAAGTTGCGGTACTTGAAATCCTTACGGTTGAGCACGAATCCGGCCATCGACATCATAAACAGTCCGAGTACCGTACCCACTACGGTAATGAAGATAGTTACCTGATAAGCATTCACCAGCTGAGTAGAGTTGTTGAATAGCATCTCGTAAGCCTTAAAGGAAAATGCCTTCGGCAGCAGCTTGTAACCTTCACGAACAATTTCCTGCTCGTTCATGAACGATGAGGAGATCATCAACGCGAAGGGAAATAAACAGAATAGCGCAAAGATAGCGATACAGATATAACTGACTGCTTTTATGAGAATGCTTCCGGAATCCTGTTTGATTGTACTCTTTTCCATATTTATCACCCCTGTTTCGTGTCTAGTCTTAGAACAAAGCGCTGTCCGGTTCTACCTTGCGTACAATAAAGTTAACTACAAGCACCAGGATCAGACCGAATAAGGATTGGTAGAAGCCCACTGCGGCACCCATAGAGAAGTTGAATTGTCCCACCAGTGAACGGAAGACATAGGTATCGATGATATCTGTCTGCGGATACAGTACAGAGTTCGTACCGATCAGATTATAGAAAAGGTCAAAGGATCCCTTGAGAATTCCACCCATACCGAACAGTAGAAGCAGAATAAAGGTTGGCTTCAGAATCGGCAAGGTCATATAACGGATTCGCTGCCAGGTAGTCGCTCCATCCATATAAGCAGCCTCGTACAGATCATGATTAATCCCTGTGATCGTTGCCAGATAAACAATCATTCCATATCCGGTACCCGCCCAGATCTTGAAAGCCACAATAATATATTTCCAGATGCCCGGATCGGAATAGAACTCGTAACGGTCTAGCCCCATTCCAGTTAACATCGTATTGATAAACCCGGAATTGAAATTGAATATATTGTAGGCAAACACACCGACGATAACCATGGAGATGAAATTCGGTAACAGGATAACGGATTGTGATATTTTTTTGAACCACTTGCCTGAGATCTCAGACAACATAATGGCAAATACTATTTGAATGATATTACCTAATGCTAGAAAGACGATATTATAGAGCAGCGTATTCTTGGTAATATTCCATAGATCCCCATTTTGAACCAGAAACTCAAAGTTCTTAAGTCCGATAAAGTTACTTCCAAAAATCCCCTTATTGAGCTTGTAATCTACAAATGCGACGTAAGCTCCAGGCATTACAGCATAGTGAAAGATAACGAAATATACGATTACAGGCAGCAACATTAGAAAAAGAACTTTGTTCTTAATGACTTCCCGAACAATGTTTCCACCCACAAGCTTCAGTCTCGCCAAAGTGCCCACCTCCAATTTGAAAGATGCATTCAGTCACATGCATAAATTACCTTCCTTTCTTGTCCAGCAGCCAGAATAAAAACAGTTTGCCCAACCTTCAAAAAAAAGTGTATCGAGTGTTGTAGAAACGTTTCCAGTGTTTCTGTAAAACTCTCTGTGTGAGAAGCATACTCCCAAAATGTATGCGCTGTCAATTTATTTTATTTTCGAATTACAAGTACTAAAGTTACACATTTCACGTAAAAAAATATAAATTAGCTGTTTTTCCAAAGGCGATTGACTTTTTTTGGTGTTCAGACTAATATCGAGGTGTATCGTTTGTGGAAACGTTTTTATACTTTTCTTTCATAGACATGTCAGTCTCCATATGTAACATCTTAATGATGCAATCCTCTTCTGATTTAATTCATGCCTCATCCTGTATCCGAAGAGAGAACTGCTATGATTTTCACAACAAATGAACCTGAATATAGCTCAGGCCCATTCCGCATCTCGGAGCTGCGTGCCAGGAGAGTTAACGGTTCACTCCCATCCTTATCGCCTTTATAACGTAAGTTTTGCCAATAAAATCAAGCTTGCGCTGCCCGGCGGGGAAGTACACATCTATTTAACAAACTAACTTTCAATGCGCTCACGAGGAAGGAGTTAACCATGACTAAAACGTTTATCCAAGATCTTGTGAACGATATGACCCTGGACGAAAAGCTGGCCCAATTAACCCAGCTAGGTCCTCACTATTGGGGTTTGGACGATACCGTGGATTTAACCGGACCATTTAAGGAACTGAACATTAAGCCGCAGGTAATGGAGAGTATCGGAAGTGTTCTTAACGGTATTGGAGCCCGGAATGTAATCGAGCAGCAGACCCGGCATTTGCAAACCAGCAGACAAAAGATTCCTCTGCTCTTCATGGCGGATGTCATTCACGGCTACCGGACCATCCTCCCGATTCCGCTGGCCATGGGCAGCAGCTTTGACCTTGAAGCCTGTGAAAGGTTTGCTGAAATCGCCGCCAAGGAGAGTGCGGCTGCCGGCATTCACGTCACCTTCTCGCCCATGACTGATCTCGTACGCGACCCGCGCTGGGGACGCGTCATGGAGACATCTGGTGAGGATCCCTATCTGAATGCCCGTGTCACCGAAAGTATGGTGCGGGGTTATCAGGGCAAAGACCTAAAAGAAAAAGGACGCATCGCTGCCTGTGTGAAGCATTTCGCTGGTTACGGTGCTCCCGAAGGCGGACGGGAATACAACACGGTGGATATGTCCTCTGGCGTATTGCGTGAGTTCTACCTGCCAGCCTATAAGGCTGCCGTAGATGCTGGTGTGGCCATGGTGATGGCCGCATTTAATACCATTGACCGTATCCCGGCAAGTGGTAATTCCGAGCTTCTTCGCGGGATTTTACGGGAAGAATGGGGCTTCAACGGCGTTACCATCGCCGATTTCAATTCCGTTAATGAGCTGATTCCCCATGGCGCCGCGATAGATGGCCGTGAGGCAGCGGAGAAAAGTCTGGCTGCTGGGCTGGATATTGAAATGATGTCCACTCACTATCTAAACCACGGCGCTGCTCTGGTCGAGGAAGGAAAGCTTGATATCGCCTTGATCGATGAAGCCGTTATCCGGGTGCTTGAGCTCAAGGACGCGCTTGGCTTGTTCGATAATCCATTTAAGGATGCAGATCCGCTGGTGGATGAGGCTCCGAAACCTAGCGCGGAGCATCTGCAGGCTGCACGGGAGCTTGGAGCTAGCTCAGTTGTACTGCTCAAAAACGACAATGATGCTTTGCCCCTTAAACGTGGCATGAAGATTGGTCTGGCTGGTCCTTTCGCCACCTCCATTCATGTACTGGGCGGTTGGGCCGGGACAGAAAAAGATCCGGCTGTATCACTCTACACCGGCATTTCGCAAAAAACATCTGCCGAAAATATTTTCACGGCCATGACTGGTGAGCTGGGAAGCATGCTTGAGGGTGTTTTTGATGTGGAGGATGAAATTGAGGATGCCTACCAAGCGCTGAAGGATTGTGATGTAATTCTCGCCGCTGTCGGTGAGAATCAGCAGGATACCGGAGAAGGCGGAAGCAAATCCAATCTCCGCCTATCGGCCAATCAGGAGAAGCTGATCTGGCGTCTGAAGGATACCGGAAAAAAGATCATCACCATTGTATTCAGCGGCAGACCACTGGAGCTGAAACCCGTTCTTGATGCCAGCGACGCTCTGCTGCAGGCTTGGTTTCTGGGTACAGAGTCAGGAAATTCACTGGCCGATGTGCTGTTCGGAGATTATAATCCTTCCGGACGTTTATCGATGAGCTTCCCCTACTCGGTTGGGCAAATTCCTGTCTATTACAATGCGTATCAAACGGGACGACCTTATGATTCTAAGTATCCTAATGTGCGTTACGTGACCCGTTATCTGGACTGCCCGAATGACCCGCTGTTCTGTTTTGGTTATGGCCTGAGCTATTCCAAGTTTGCTTACAACAGCTTCAATGTTGAAGCTGCGGATCGGGTGGTTGCCTCCATTGAAGTAGAGAATACTTCGGACATCGCCGGCAAGGAAACCGTTCAGCTCTACATCCACGACGTCAGCGCAAGTGTCGTGCGCCCGGTCAAGGAACTGAAAGGTTTCCAGCAGATAACACTCGCACCGCATGAGAAACAGGTGGTTTCCTTCGAAATCACCAGAGAAATGTTAATGTTCTACGGGAAAGACGATCAGTTGGTCTTCGAGCCTGGAGAATATGATATTATGATCGGTAGAAACTCTGGAGATCATTGCACTCAGCGGATCTGGATCGGCTGACCTGCGTATAGCTATGCTTCTAACGACGTCATCCCTCAACGCCCTCTTGGCGCAATGAGTGGTTGGCGCCTCCACAGCTTGCTATTCAATATTCGATAGTAAGGGAGATTATTCTAATGAGACACAGTTTATCATTTCAGCAAGATGGCACTTTTAAAATCGTACAATTTACCGATCTGCACTGGATGGATGGAAGAGCTGAGGATCAGCTTACCGAGGCACTGATGGAACGCATTCTGGATGCGGAACAACCTGATCTTGTGGTTTTCACGGGAGATCTTATTTACACGGGTCCTGTATCGCCGGGAAACAAAGCATGCGAGCACCCCGCACAAGCTTTTCGTGAGGCTGTCGCTGCCGTGGAGAGATCCGGCATCCCTTGGACCTTTGTATTTGGTAACCATGACACAGAAACTCTGATTTCAAAGAGTGAACTGATGCAAATTGCTCTGGAACATCCCCACTGCCTGACCGAAGCCGGCCCAGAAGAGCTGGAAGGCTCGGGCAATTACACTCTTGAAATTAAAGATCAGGAAGACCACTCGGCCGCTATTTTGTATTTTCTGGATTCTGGCGGCTACTCCGAGTATGAGGATATCCCGGGCTACAATTGGATTGGGCGGAATCAGATCAACTGGCTGACGGCTGAATCTGCGCGGTTGAATCCGAAGAGTGCTGAGAACAGGCTGCCTGCCTTGGCTTTCTTCCATATCCCAATTCCTGAATATCGGGATGTCTGGTCTACACAAGTCTGTCATGGCCATAAGTTTGAGCGTGTATGCTCACCTGAGGTGAACTCGGGCTTATTCTCGGCTTTGCTGGAAATGGGTGATGTGCTTGGCGCCTTCTGCGGACATGACCATATCAACGATTTTAGCGGCAGCCTTTATGGTATACGTCTTTCTTATGGCCGTGCTACCGGTTACAATACTTATGGAAAAGAAGGCTTCATGCGGGGAGCACGCGTCATAGAACTGGTCAAAGGCACCCAAGACTTCAATACCTGGCTTCGTCTTGATGACGGATCTGTTATAAATGAACAGCCGATTCATATGCCTGAACCTGCTGCCGATTCAGGACATTAATCTTTTATAGGATTAAATTTAAATACTGATTAAATGAACCAGTGCGCAAATGTTGTGCTGGTTCATTTTTTTGTGCAAATATTAGCTTGTCTCCATATTCCCCATTACATCACTTTTTTTGTTAAAATAGAGAAGTCGACGTATTAAGCACTACAGCGTCAGTCATGGAAACGGAGGCAAGTACCTGTGGATTATATTATTCTGGACATCGAATTCAACGGCCGTAAGTTTGCCAGCGAGCACCCTATGGAGGTCATTGAGATTGGAGCCGTCCGGTTAGACTCTTCATTGCAGTATAAGGATGAATTTTCTTCCTTGATCAAACCTATATATTTCTCCACCCTGAATTCCTTTATTAAGAAAAAAACGGGTATCCCTCAAGAGGAAATTGACATTGCCGCCCGCTTCCCCAAAGTCATCACTGCTTTTAGAGAGTGGCTTGATCTAAGTACAGACGGAGTTCTGCTGCTTACCTGGGGTGGCGAAGACATGAAGCGAATCATTCAGGATGTGCGCATGCACAAGATGGACGAATCCTACTGGATGTCCGCCACGTATTTCGATTTGCTCAAAGGAGTTCTGCGTGCGCGTGGCCTTAGCAATGATGTCAGCGTGGAAAGCGCGATGGCATTGTTTGAGCTTGAGCCTACTGGATCTGCACACCGGGCGCTGGATGATGCACGGATGACGTCAGAGATCTTCCGCGCCGTGTTTAAGGATCTGGATTTTGAGCGTTCACAGCATTACGTAGATACCTTCTCCAATGCCAAAGAACGCAAAACAGTTAAGGTAGCCATTAAGGCTATGACCTCACAAAAAATTGTACCTACCTGGGACCTTGTCGTTGAACACTACTTCTCAGACAAAGCAACCCTTGCAGACCCTCGTAAGCTGGAGGAATTGCACAATTATTTTGCAGCACAAATGGGCCATAAATAAATTCAAGCAGCAGCAAAGCTCAACATTATAGACTTATTCATAGCAGCGGCAGACTTCCCCATGATCATTCAGAGGGTAGCTGCCGCTGTTTTGGATATGCTAAAAAAACCATTTGACCTTCACGTTACGTAAAGGTGTACATTTGATTTGTAGGAGGTGATACTACGGAATACACAGTGCAGAAGCTCGCAGAGTTAGCTGGAATCAGCACACGGACCCTGCGCTACTACGATGAGTTTGGCATTCTTAAGCCGGCGAGAATCAACTCTTCAGGGTATCGTATCTATGGCCGTACCGAAGTAGATCTACTACAGCAAATTTTATTTTATCGGGAGCTTGGCTTAAGTCTGGAACGTATCAAGGCTATTATGACAGAACCCTCATTCGACGGAGCCAAAGCGCTGCGGGAGCATCATGACAAGCTACTGGAAAAAAGACAGCAATTAGATCTATTAATCGCTAACGTCGAAAAGACGCTGGCTCAAAAAGAAGGGAGAATTACCATGAGTGATACTGAAAAATTCGAAGGCTTTAAACAAAAGCTGGTAGATGACAACGAAAAGAAATATGGTCAAGAAATAAGGGAGAAATATGGAGATGACACCATTAATCAAACCAACCAAAAGCTTAAAGGAATGACAGAAGAACAATATTCAGCTATACAACAGCTTGAAGAAGAGCTGTTTGAAACGCTCTTGCAAGCGATGGAGCATGGAGATCCTGCCAGTGTATTGGCGCAAAAAAGTGCTGACCTACACCGTGAGTGGCTCTCCTTCTACTGGAATTCCTATTCCAAAGAAGCTCATGCTGGTGTTGCACAATTGTATGTTGATGATGAACGTTTTACCGAATACTATGACAAACGCCGCCCTGGACTCGCTGCGTTTCTAAGAGATGCTGTACATGTATATACGGGAAAAAATGAGTAAGCTCACGAACAATAATTCAACTTTAAAAATAAAAAAAGGTATCCGGATTATCCGGACACCTTTTTTTGCGACAATAGCAATCAGCAGAAATCACAGACTGCGGTGCAGCAGCGACAATGTATTCCGAAGCTCAGCGACAGCTACCTGTCCAGGCGCAGAAGGTTTATGTGCAGCTCCGAAGGTAAGCGCTGAACCGAAAATTTCACCTGCCAAACGGCTGATCACCCCGGCTCCCGCCATAGACATCGTTATAATTGGGCGGTCTGCATATTTTTCCTTCATGATGTGTGTAGCTTCCAGCAAAGTTAGCACATCGCCTGCATCTCGGGGCATAACGGCAATTTTGGGCAAATCTCCGCCAAGCTCCTGCGCCTTGCATAACCGTGAGATGATCTCCTCTTTAGGAGGTGTACCATGAAAATCATGATTTGAAATAATGACCGACACGTTATGAGCATGAGCAGCTTCGACCAGTAGCTTTACATCCTGCTCATCATTAAATAGTTCAACATCTATTATATCTACTAGACCGCTCTCGGCAGCAGCTTTATTCAGTGCTGTGTAATATTCCGTGCTGACTTGCTTCTCTCCGCCTTCTTTTGCACTCCGAAAAGTGAAAATCAGCGGTAAATCTGGAATCACAGAACAGATTTCGCTTAGTGCGTTCTTAACAGCTGCAACGTCTTCCACTTCAGCAAAAAAATCCGTCCGCCACTCCACCAAATCAGGTTGCAGTACTTTCAGCGCTTCCGCTTCCTGCTTCAGCTCAGACAAGGTCACTCCAATTAGCGGAACACATATCTTAGGGATTCCTTCGCCGATGATCACATTTTTAACGGTTACTGTTCTGCTCATTATTTAAGCTCCTTATCCTATCTTATCTAGTATAGATCTTGAGTATCCTGTACTGTCTATTCTACAGCGAATTACGTTTTAGAAACTGCTCTACCTCGGACAACTGCGGCAATGAAGGGATCGCCCCTTCTTTCCCTACAGCCAATGCACCTACAGCATTAGCGAAGCTCACGGCTTCCTCCAAAGTCTTTCCTAAGACCAGCTGCTGGGCTAATGCGCCATTAAATGAGTCACCGGCAGCAACTGTATCTACCGCCTTTACCGGGAAGCCTGGAACAGCCTTGGCACCTTCAGCATTCACAATCAGGGCACCTTTTGAACCCAAGGTTACAATTACGTTCTGTACTCCTTTTTGCAGCAAAATCCGGGCTGCCTGCTCAGCAGTCTCTGCGCTATCTACAGTCATTCCGGACAAAATCCCGGCTTCCGTCTCATTAGGTGTCAGGTAAGATACCTGAGCCAGCATCTCATCCTTTAGCACTCTAGCTGGTGCAGGATTAAGGATGACCGGAATCCCCTTACGATGGGAAATCGCAATCGCCTGCTCACTCATCGCCAGATCCATTTCAAGCTGCAGCACAATGATCTTAGTCTGGCTAATCACAGCCTCCAATGCCTGAATATCCTCTACCGTAAGCTCAATATTCGCTCCAGGTACCACGATAATCCGATTTTCTCCATCTTCTTCAATAATGATCGAGGCGACTCCTGTTGCCTGATGTTCACTTACGGAAATATGCTCTATATGAATGCCTTCATTCCTGATAATCTCCAGCATTTCGCTACCAAAGGTATCTTTTCCAACTCTTCCGATCATACTAACCTCTGCACCCAGACGTGCTGCGGCAACGGCCTGATTTGCCCCTTTTCCGCCAGGAGATAAAGCAAAGGCTTGTCCAATCAGGGTTTCTCCTGCATCTGGTGACCGGTTTGTACGTACCACCATATCCATATTCAAGCTTCCAATCACAACTATATCCAACTTAGACACCACCATTAATTATTTCTTCAATCTCTTTATCTTAGGGGCTTCTGTCCACTTTATCAATCAATTCCGCTCAATTGGATCCAAAATGGGTGTTTTCACCAAATTGACGTTATGCTTTTATTCATCGAGTGTGCTAGAATAGTGGTGCAATCGCTTCCACAGTGATTGCCTGCACTATTTTGAGCAAACGTTTGCACCTAAGATAATGCCCGCAGCTTCACTGCAATTCAATCTAATCCGTGATTAGGAGGCTTATCAAGTGAACGAACAAAAATTACCGTCAGTCGCTTATTTTAGTATGGAGTACGGGCTGCATTCCGATTTCAAAATGTATGCCGGAGGTCTGGGCATTCTTGCCGGAGACTACATCAAGGGTGCAAAAGATATCAACGCCCCTATCATCCCTATTGGGCTGAAGTGGAAACAAGGTTACACGGACCAAAAGATTGATGCCAATGGCAATCCGTACGACTCCTATCACAATTATGTTTATGAGTTTCTTGAAGATACAGGGGTTAAGGTAACTGTTAAAGTCCGAAAAACCGATGTGGTATGCAAGGTATGGAAAACTGATTATTTTGGCAACAGCACATTGTATTTACTGGATACGGATATCCCCGAGAATAATGATGCCTGGATTACAGGCCAATTGTATGGCTGGTTCGGCGAGGAACGAATCGCACAAGAGATCGTGCTTGGGATTGGTGGAGTCAAAGCTATGCGTGCCCTGCAAATCCCTATTGATGTCTATCACTTCAATGAGGGTCATGCGGCTCTAGCGGCTATCGAGCTAATCCGTGAAAAAATGTCCGGAGGCCATACCTTCGAAGAAGCGTGGAAAGCCACTCGCGAAGAAGTAGTGTTCACTACACACACACCAATCAAAGAAGGCAACGAAACCCATCCTCTCGACCGACTTGAGTATATGAGTGCGTTCAACGGCTTAACCCGTGACCAGATGGAGCGGATCGGCGGCGAGCCATTTAATATGACGGTTGCAGGTCTAAGGCTGTCACGTATTTCCAACGCAGTAGCCCAGCTACACGCCGATACGGCTAATAAAATGTGGAAGGAAGTAGCCGGAAGATCGGAAATTATAGGCATTACTAATGCCATCCATACTCCTACCTGGGTAGATGATAGAATGACGCAAGCCTACGAACAGGATGGCGACTTATGGGCAGTGCATAAAGAGATCAAGGGCGAACTGATCCAATTCATCAAAGAACGTTCCGGCATTAGCTTAAATGCTGACAATCTACTCATCGGCTTCTCACGCAGAGCAGCTCCATATAAACGAAGCGACCTGATCTTCTCGCAGCCAGAAATTATCGAACCTTATCTGGAGTCTGGAAAGATACAAATTGTATTCTCCGGCAAAGCGCACCCACTCGATGATAACGGTAAAAAAATCGTCAGCAACCTAGTAGCGATGATGAAAAAGTATCCAAAGAGTGTTGTGTTCCTCGAGAATTACGATATGACGATTGGCGCCCAGCTGACGCGCGGTGCTGATATTTGGCTCAACAATCCACGCAGACCATTGGAAGCCAGCGGCACCTCCGGGATGAAAGCAGCAATGAACGGTGTATTGAACTGTTCTATTCTGGATGGCTGGTGGCCAGAAGCCTGCATCGATGGTGAGAATGGCTGGCAGATTGGTGACGGCTTCGAAACTACAGACTTCGAGGTGCTGGATAAGCATGATAGTGATGCACTGTACGACACCTTATTGAAACGTGTGCTCCCAACCTTTTACGAGAATCGTGAACAGTGGGTACACATGATGAAAAAGAGTATCGAAACCACCCGTACGGAGTTTGCCACCAAAAGAATGTTAGATGAATATTACAACAGAATGTACATTAAAGCCTAAGTACAAGAACCGAATATCTTCTATATCAAAAAATGCAGCGCACCCCTCCAGTGATGGTAGGGATGCGCTGTTTCTTTTTTAATTCTGCTAAGCAATTAATCACTTTGTCTATCATATATATCTGAATGTGCCAACGCTGTAATGACGATTACCACATATTGTAATGAGTCAATAATTTAAAAAGTGTTGCAATTTCTCAAAAAAACATTAATATAGAACTTATACTAAATCTAAAATCAAATCTCATGAGGTGATTCTATTAATGAGCTCCAATAATAATAATCTTACAACCAGCTGGGGTGCTCCAGTAGGCGACAATCAGAATTCAATGACAGCCGGTGACCGCGGTCCCACTTTGCTGCAAGATGTCCATCTGCTTGAGAAATTAGCCCACTTTAACAGAGAACGTGTTCCTGAACGTGTCGTTCATGCTAAAGGTGCTGGCGCTCACGGGTATTTTGAAGTTACAAAAGATCTGACCCAATACACAAAAGCTAACTTTTTGTCTGAAGTAGGCAAACGTACACCGTTGTTCATTCGTTTTTCTACTGTTGCTGGTGAATTAGGTTCTGCTGATACCGTACGCGACCCTCGTGGTTTTGCCGTGAAGTTCTATACGGAAGAAGGAAACTATGATCTCGTAGGTAACAATACGCCTGTATTCTTCGTTCGTGATGCGATTAAATTCCCGGACTTTATTCATACACAGAAACGTGATCCACAGACACATCTGAAGAGCCCGAATGCTGTATGGGACTTCTGGTCTTTGTCGCCTGAATCTTTGCATCAGGTAACGATTTTGATGTCGGATCGCGGAATTCCAGCTACGCTGAGACATATGCATGGGTTTGGTAGCCATACCTTCAAGTGGGTAAATGCCGAGGGCAATACAGTCTGGGTGAAATACCATTTCAAAACAGAACAAGGCATTAAGAATCTAGATGCAGACCTTGCTGCCAAAATCGCTGGGGAAAACCCGGATTATCATACAGAGGACTTGTTTAATGCTATTGATAAAGGAGATTTCCCTGCTTGGAAGCTCTACGTGCAAATTATGCCAATCGAGGATGCGAAGACTTACCGTTTTGATCCATTTGATGTAACAAAAGTCTGGTCGCAAAAAGATTATCCGTTAATCGAGGTTGGACGTATGGTATTGGATCGCAATCCGGAGAACTACTTTGCTGAAGTAGAACAAGTTACATTCTCCCCCGGTTCTTTCGTTCCTGGTATTGAAGCTTCGCCTGATAAATTGCTACAAGGCCGTCTGTTCGCTTATGGTGATGCACACCGTCACCGGGTTGGCCCTAACCATAACAGTCTACCTATCAACCGTCCAAAAGTAGAAGTGAAGAACTATCAACGTGATGGTGGCATGGCCTTGGGCAACAATGGCGGTTCCGGTGCCTATTACGAGCCTAACAGCTTAGGAGGACCTAAAGAATCACCACAGCATAAAACTTCGCCGTTCGAGGTTTCTGGTTATGCGGATAGTGTCTCTTACAATAGTGACGATCACTATACACAACCAGGTGACTTGTACCGCCTAATGTCTGAAGAAGAACGTACCCGTCTAGTTCAAAACATCGTGGGTGCTATGACTCCTGTTGAAAGTAACGATATCAAACGTCGCCAGATTGAACATTTCTTTAAGGCTGATCCAGACTTGGGACAGCGTATCGCATCCGCTTTGGGTTTATCTGTACCAGACGGAATGTAAGACTGTAAATGCATTTATAAACTAAAGAGGACCTTTGCCCGTAGATGGGAAAGGTCCTCTTTTTGCTAATTAGCTGAAAACATAATAAATGATGACAATCACAACGCCCAGCGTGGAGACAATGGATAGACATGAAAAAAAAGTGTTCCAGTTATTGCCTTTCATTTGTCTTATACACGACCAGTATAGTGGTTCTTTGGTGCTCTGCCCCATCACGTGATGATTTAACTACCGAACCGTAACAGATATTCACAATCTGTTCCTCCCGTAGTCCTGCCAGGAACTCATTAGCTTTATTCTCTGCATAAGAATTATCAGCATCTACAAACTCTTTAACTTGAATCATCCTGATCTCCTCCTTTAATAAATTAAGTAGTTATTTTATAGTTCTGGAATCTATATGTGAACTCAACGAAATGTACATGGCGTATCACTCCCCAGGTAACAATTAATGTAAAAATATCTACAAAATACAGTATAGGCATTTCGCAGTTTTCTACGAAATGCCTATGCATCAGCCTATCATAGCACCCAAGTATGTAATAGTCAAAGGTTTTCATTACAATATTTAGAAGGTTTTAATTCCCCTTTTAAAATGGATTGGATTTACAAATAGAAGCTGGTATACTGATCAGAAGGTCTCCATTGGGGGACCTCTATTTGTATAGGAGGGATTTTAAGATGGCAACACACCATATCAAGTTTACAAGGAATGTGCTACTTAGAGGAGGTGAAATCTACTATGAACCATAGTCTTATCTATGAAGGCTCACGGACACAGCTGCTTCAGCAGCTTATCTATTTTGATGAGGAAAAAATCGCATTTCTAAATCAATACTTTCCGGTACGGAGCAAGGATAGAAGCAACGCTGAAACGCTGTTGACCCGTTATTGCTCCGAGCTGGAACAATTACTAACTGAGTTCAATGGCGAAGATTTAAATTCACAGGTCTTTATCGGAAGTCAGCTGCAGCTTCGTTACTTGGACGATAATACTACAGATATCTATACCATCGTATTTCCTAACCAAGCAGAACCTAACGATAACAAGATTTCTATGTTGTCACCTATTGGCATGCAGCTGCTGCTGGCTGAGCTCGGCAGTACTTGTCAGCTAGCGATTCCTTCAGGTCAACTAGAGGTAAAGATCGAAAGCATAAAGTTCGTGAATAATGGTGAAGTAGGCGTTCTTATATAAGGACGATCCCTTATACCCCACTACAGCAACGTCCCTTTCCAGATATTAAGGAGAGGGACGCTGTTCTAATATTTAAGCCTCAAACCTTCTTCTAGCTTATTAACTGACTTCTGGATCCTTGCTGCTCTGGTTTCCGGTCTTTTCGCCCCTTCAATCCAGCTCACATATTCCTTCCGATAGGAATAAGCCAAGCTGTTATAATACACCTCTGCCTGCTCATTGCTGCTTAGTGCGTCCAGAAAATCTTCTGGAGCTTCTATCACTCGCAATTGATGATCTTGTTCCATTGTCACCCGAACTATATCTCCAGGTTGAGCATGGGCTAAGTCTCGCAGTTCTTTTTTCACAACCATAAAATGTTTCCCATTACCATGCGGCATAAGTGTTCCTCTATAGGGAATTTCATTCAGGCTTCCGTTAACTTGTATCCTTGATTTAGTTTCATATATTTGTTCAGCGTCAAAAGGAACTGTAAGATATGTCCAGCTCCCCTTCGTATCTGGTCTGACTAACCTTGCTTCAAATTCAAACATAGGTCCCTCCCTAAATAAAAATCTCTAGTCCCTATTGTATCTGTACGTGCTTAGTTATACAAAAAAACACCCGCCTAATACCGGCAGGTGTTTCTCTTTATAAGCGGGTGATGGGAATCGAACCCACGCTATCAGCTTGGAAGGCTGAAGTTCTACCATTGAACTACACCCGCAAAGGTATAAAATCGGGATGACACGATTTGAACATGCGACCCCCTGGTCCCAAACCAGGTGCTCTACCAAGCTGAGCTACATCCCGTTAACAATACTATAACTGCTTAGTAATAAAAATGGCGCGCCCTGAGAGATTCGAACTCCCGGCCTTTTGATTCGTAGTCAAACGCTCTATCCAGCTGAGCTAAGGGCGCAAAATCTATATGGAGCGGACGACGGGAATCGAACCCGCGACCCTCGCCTTGGCAAGGCGATGCTCTACCGCTGAGCCACGTCCGCAAAAACATGGTGCGCGTGAAGGGACTCGAACCCCCACGTCGTGAAACGCCAGATCCTAAGTCTGGTGCGTCTGCCAATTCCGCCACACGCGCACACTTTAAAGAAAATGGTGAGCCATGAAGGACTCGAACCTTCGACACCCTGATTAAAAGTCAGGTGCTCTACCAACTGAGCTAATGGCTCTCATAAATGGCTGGGGATATAGGATTTGAACCTATGCATGACGGAGTCAAAGTCCGTTGCCTTACCGCTTGGCTAATCCCCAATAATAATTAACTAAATGGCGGAACCGACGGGATTCGAACCCGCGATCTCCTGCGTGACAGGCAGGCATGTTAGGCCAACTACACCACGGTTCCATAGACATAATGCATAAGTGTAAATTGGTTGCGGGGGCAGGATTTGAACCTGCGGCCTTCGGGTTATGAGCCCGACGAGCTACCGGGCTGCTCCACCCCGCGTCATTAATAAGTATATACTATTCATTTTCACCATACCAGCTTATCCCTAAACATAATGTATAAGAGTAAATTGGTTGCGGGGGCAGGACTTGAACCTGCGACCTTCGGGTTATGAGCCCGACGAGCTACCGGGCTGCTCCACCCCGCGTCAGTGAAAATAATATGGTGGAGGCTGAGGGGATCGAACCCCCGACCCTCTGCTTGTAAGGCAGATGCTCTCCCAGCTGAGCTAAGCCTCCATGATATGACCCGTATGGGATTCGAACCCATGTTACCTCCGTGAAAGGGAGGTGTCTTAACCCCTTGACCAACGGGCCATGCTAATGATTTTTATGGCGGAGAGAGAGGGATTCGAACCCTCGAGACGCTTGTGGCGCCTACACGATTTCCAATCGTGCTCCTTCGGCCAAACTCGGACACCTCTCCATAAATGGCTCCCCGAACAGGACTCGAACCTGTGACAACTCGATTAACAGTCGAGTGCTCTACCAACTGAGCTATCAGGGAATATGGTGGGCCTTAGTGGACTCGAACCACCGACCTCACCCTTATCAGGGGTGCGCTCTAACCAGCTGAGCTAAAGGCCCTTCTAAGACATATTAATATTAAGGGCAAAAAAAATACCACGGGTAATGTGGTTGTCCGCTTGGCGGCGTCCTACTCTCCCAGGACCCTTCGGTCCAAGTACCATCGGCGCTGGAGGGCTTAACGGTCGTGTTCGGGATGGGTACGTGTGGAACCCCTCCGCTATCGCCACCAAACGGGCATTTACAGCGTAAATGCTCAGGCTTAATCGCCTGAAAACTGAATCCGAATTGAATTTGCGTCGCCCGTCATCTCTTCGGGGCCCCCGGAAAGTATTCGGAATTAGCTTCGCAGCCTTTTCTTCACTTTTTGGGGTATTTTTAGGATAAGCCCTCGACCGATTAGTATTGGTCAGCTCCATGCATTACTGCACTTCCACCTCCAACCTATCTACCTCGTCGTCTTCAAGGGGTCTTACTAATTGGGAAATCTCATCTTGAGGGGGGCTTCACGCTTAGATGCTTTCAGCGCTTATCCCGTCCGTACGTAGCTACCCAGCCATGCTCCTGGCGGAACAACTGGTGCACCAGCGGTACGTCCATCCCGGTCCTCTCGTACTAAGGACAGCTCCTCTCAAATTTCCTGCGCCCACGACAGATAGGGACCGAACTGTCTCACGACGTTCTGAACCCAGCTCGCGTACCGCTTTAATGGGCGAACAGCCCAACCCTTGGGACCTACTTCAGCCCCAGGATGCGATGAGCCGACATCGAGGTGCCAAACCTCCCCGTCGATGTGGACTCTTGGGGGAGATAAGCCTGTTATCCCCAGGGTAGCTTTTATCCGTTGAGCGATGGCCCTTCCATGCGGTACCACCGGATCACTAAGTCCGACTTTCGTCCCTGCTCGACTTGTAGGTCTCGCAGTCAAGCTCCCTTATGCCTTTGCACTCTGCGAATGATTTCCAACCATTCTGAGGGAACCTTGGAACGCCTCCGTTACTCTTTAGGAGGCGACCGCCCCAGTCAAACTGCCCGCCTGACACGGTCCCCGTACCCGATTAGGGCACTAGGTTAGAACCTAGATACGATCAGGGTGGTATCCCAACGGCGCCTCCACCGAAGCTTGCGCTCCGATTTCTACGGCTCCCACCTATCCTGTACAGATCGTACCCAAATTCAATATCAAGCTGCAGTAAAGCTCCATGGGGTCTTTCCGTCTTGTCGCGGGTAACCTGCATCTTCACAGGTATTAAAATTTCACCGGATCTCTCGTTGAGACAGCGCCCAAGTCGTTACGCCATTCGTGCGGGTCAGAATTTACCTGACAAGGAATTTCGCTACCTTAGGACCGTTATAGTTACGGCCGCCGTTTACTGGGGCTTCGGTTCATAGCTTCGGGTTACCCCTAACCACTCCCCTTAACCTTCCAGCACCGGGCAGGCGTCAGCCCGTATACTTCGCCTTGCGGCTTCGCACAGACCTGTGTTTTTGCTAAACAGTCGCTTGGGCCTTTTCACTGCGGCCCCCTCGTGCTATTCACACTACCGGGGCACCCCTTCTCCCGAAGTTACGGGGTCATTTTGCCGAGTTCCTTAACGAGAGTTCTTCCGCGCGCCTTAGAATTCTCTTCTCGCCTACCTGTGTCGGTTTGCGGTACGGGCACCTTCTCCTGGCTAGAGGCTTTTCTTGGCAGTGTGAGATCATGACCTTCGCTACTATAATTTTCGCTCCCCATCACAGCCCAGCCTTAACGATGTGCGGATTTGCCTACACACCAGCCTCACTGCTTAGACGGACATCCATCAGTCCGCGTCACTACCCTCCTGCGTCACCCCATCGCTCATAGCGGATTACGGTGGTACAGTAATTTCAAACTGTTGTCCTTCGACTACGCCTTTCGGCCTCGCCTTAGGTCCCGACTTACCCTGAGCGGACGAGCCTTCCTCAGGAAACCTTGGGCTTTCGGCGGATCAGATTCTCACTGATCTTTTCGTTACTCATACCGGCATTCTCACTTGTGTAGTGTCCAGCGCTCTTTTCAGTACACCTTCAACCCCTACACAACGCTCCCCTACCCCAGATGCAAAGCATCTAGCCATAGCTTCGGTGGTGTGTTTAGCCCCGTTACATTTTCGGCGCAGAGTCACTCGACCAGTGAGCTATTACGCACTCTTTCAATGGTGGCTGCTTCTAAGCCAACATCCTGGTTGTCTGTGCAACTCCACATCCTTTCCCACTTAACACACACTTGGGGACCTTAGCTGATGGTCTGGGCTGTTTCCCTTTTGACAATGGATCTTAGCACTCACTGTCTGACTCCCGGCAATAAGTATATGGCATTCGGAGTTTGACTGAGCTTGGTAATCCTTGCGGACCCCGCACCCAATCAGTGCTCTACCTCCACTACTCTTATACCGAGGCTAGCCCTAAAGCTATTTCGGGGAGAACCAGCTATCTCCGAGTTCGATTGGAATTTCTCCGCTACCCCCACCTCATCCCCGCACTTTTCAACGTACGTGGGTTCGGGCCTCCAGTGCGTGTTACCGCACCTTCACCCTGGACAGGGGTAGATCACACGGTTTCGGGTCTACGTCCACATACTAAGTCGCCCTATTCAGACTCGCTTTCGCTGCGGCTCCACCTTCTCGGCTTAACCTTGCATGTTAAACGTAACTCGCCGGTTCATTCTACAAAAGGCACGCCATCACCCATTAATAGGGCTCTGACTTTTTGTAAGCACACGGTTTCAGGTTCTATTTCACTCCCCTTCCGGGGTGCTTTTCACCTTTCCCTCACGGTACTGTTTCACTATCGGTCGCCAGGTAGTATTTAGCCTTAGCAGATGGTCCTGCTGGATTCATACGGGGTTTCACGTGCCCCGCACTACTCGGGATCCGTCTCGGAGAGAACACAGTTTAGGTTACAGGGCTTTTACCTCTATCGCGGGCCTTTCCAGACCTCTTCACCTACCATATTCCTTTGTAACTCCATGTGAGACGTCCCACAACCCCTAAGAGCAAGCTCTTAGGTTTAGGCTGTTCCGCGTTCGCTCGCCGCTACTGACGGAATCACTATTGTTTTCTCTTCCTCAGGGTACTTAGATGTTTCAGTTCCCCTGGTCTGCCTCTACATTTCCTATGTATTCAGAAATGAGTAACTGCGAATTACCACAGCTGGGTTTCCCCATTCGGACACCCCCGGATCAAAGCTTGCTTACAGCTCCCCGAGGCAGTTTCGTTGTTCGCCACGTCCTTCGTCGGCTCCTGGCGCCTAGGCATCCTCCGTGTGCTCTTATTAGCTTAACCTTGATTTTTCCGAAGAAAAACCTCACTAATAACATTTACTTGTTTACACAAGTTGCTAAAAGATGTTCTAAAACGCAAATTCGTTTCGGTATCCAGTTTTCAAGGATCAAGTCTTACTTGAGAGCTTAAACTCTCAAAACTGAGCAACGAGTGAGTAACAGGCCTAAACCTGAGTTTGTGGAAGTTAAACTTCCGATTTGAATGTTCTCATTGCAGAGAACGATTCTCCATAGAAAGGAGGTGATCCAGCCGCACCTTCCGATACGGCTACCTTGTTACGACTTCACCCCAATCATCTACCCCACCTTCGGCGGCTGGCTCCCTTGCGGGTTACCCCACCGACTTCGGGTGTTGTAAACTCTCGTGGTGTGACGGGCGGTGTGTACAAGACCCGGGAACGTATTCACCGCGGCATGCTGATCCGCGATTACTAGCAATTCCGACTTCATGCAGGCGAGTTGCAGCCTGCAATCCGAACTGAGACCGGCTTTGATGGGATTGGCTCCACCTCGCGGCTTCGCTTCCCGTTGTACCGGCCATTGTAGTACGTGTGTAGCCCAGGTCATAAGGGGCATGATGATTTGACGTCATCCCCACCTTCCTCCGGTTTGTCACCGGCAGTCACTCTAGAGTGCCCAGCCTTACCTGCTGGCAACTAAAGTTAAGGGTTGCGCTCGTTGCGGGACTTAACCCAACATCTCACGACACGAGCTGACGACAACCATGCACCACCTGTCTCCTCTGTCCCGAAGGCCGCCGCTATCTCTAGCGGATTCAGAGGGATGTCAAGACCTGGTAAGGTTCTTCGCGTTGCTTCGAATTAAACCACATACTCCACTGCTTGTGCGGGTCCCCGTCAATTCCTTTGAGTTTCAGTCTTGCGACCGTACTCCCCAGGCGGAGTGCTTACTGTGTTAACTTCGGCACCAAGGGTATCGAAACCCCTAACACCTAGCACTCATCGTTTACGGCGTGGACTACCAGGGTATCTAATCCTGTTTGCTCCCCACGCTTTCGCGCCTCAGCGTCAGTTACAGCCCAGAAAGTCGCCTTCGCCACTGGTGTTCCTCCACATATCTACGCATTTCACCGCTACACGTGGAATTCCACTTTCCTCTTCTGTACTCAAGCCACCCAGTTTCCAGTGCGACCTCAGGTTGAGCCCAAGGTTTAAACACCAGACTTAAATAGCCGCCTGCGCGCGCTTTACGCCCAATAATTCCGGACAACGCTTGCCCCCTACGTATTACCGCGGCTGCTGGCACGTAGTTAGCCGGGGCTTTCTTCTCAGGTACCGTCACTCCGGTAGCAGTTACTCTACCGGACGTTCTTCCCTGGCAACAGAGCTTTACGATCCGAAAACCTTCATCACTCACGCGGCGTTGCTCCGTCAGGCTTTCGCCCATTGCGGAAGATTCCCTACTGCTGCCTCCCGTAGGAGTCTGGGCCGTGTCTCAGTCCCAGTGTGGCCGTTCACCCTCTCAGGTCGGCTACGCATCGTCGCCTTGGTGGGCCGTTACCCCACCAACTAGCTAATGCGCCGCAGGCCCATCCCTCAGTGACAGATTGCTCCGTCTTTCATTCTTCTCTCAGGAGAAAAAAGAAATTATCCGGTATTAGCTACCGTTTCCGGTAGTTATCCCAGTCTGAAGGGCAGGTTGCCTACGTGTTACTCACCCGTCCGCCGCTAAGTTACTTTGAAAGCAAGCTTTCAAAGTAACTCCGCTCGACTTGCATGTATTAGGCACGCCGCCAGCGTTCGTCCTGAGCCAGGATCAAACTCTCCAATTAGTATTGAAAAGAGCGATATGCTCATTTTGAAACATCTGACGAGAAAATTAATTCTCTAATTTGGATTTCACTTACGTGATTTCCTACTCACTCGTTGTTCAGTTTTCAAAGATCAAGTTCTCGTTGGCGCCGGTTAATGTCTCAGCAGCAACTCTTATACTATATCATGTTCGTCCATTTAATGTCAAGCTCTTTTTTCAACTTCTTTTTCGAGCTCGGCATGTGTACTTCTTGGCCGGACTTAGAATATACCATGTATGGAGATGCATTGCAAGCTTTATTTTAAAAAAACTAAACACATACTTCTCCGCAATTGTATCGCAACCGTATTCCCCTTTTCCGCGTCTATCTATTAACATCAGAGCCCCTTCATACATAGGTATCAATCAATTCCATTATTTTTTTGGCAAAGAGGTGATTCATATAAAGACCTTGCATGATCTCTAGCTTCCCTCAAAAAGGAGGTTGGAGAATCAATGAGCAGAAGTGTGAAAAAGCAACCCGTGTGCAGCGATCAACAGAAACACGGTTCCTCATGGGCAAAAGAACAAGCCAATAAAGCCGTCCGCCGCTACCATGGCGACATCCCTAAAGGGAAATGGTATCAGAAACTGTATAACAGCTGGAACATTTGCGACTACAGCTTTTACCAAACTAAACAGCAGGCGATTCATGAATGGGAAACAAACAATTGGATCCAGATGAGATCCCCCTCCCGCCAAGAGGCCATTCAAGATTGGCATAAGTCTTATAGAAGAAAGTAAATCAAAAGATGCCCCGGCAGGGAAGCGCCGGGGCATCTTTTTACTTAGAAGCTTAATTTCGCACCTACAGTTACAATCTCAGATGGTCCGATCTCTAAATGGTGAACCGAAGACGTTGCTCCTTGTAAAGCAGGGTTAGACTGCTCTAAGATATTGCTTTTAAATAAATACTCTTGAGGACTGTTCACTTTCAGTTGCAATTGTGTCCGCTGAGCGGACATATTGTACCAACGCAAAAACAAGTCGCCGGAAGTTCCGTTCATTTTCATGGATGAGAAGGCCATGTTATCTCCCTCCAAACCAATGGGGTATATCCAGAGTTCAACTTCCCGCTATGCAGGCCGGTCTGACATACCGTCCAAGGGATCTGGAATTGATAGGCCTCTGTAAATGCCCGCTGTTCACTTCCCTCACCAGAATGAGGAATCAGCTCCAGTTGTGCTGTATATTCGCCCAGGCACTGAGCTTCCGGTGTTGGGAACCAGCCCCAATCCCCCAATTCCCCTACGCTGCGTAGCAAGGTGACGGCAATAGTATTGCGTCCATCCCGCAGAACCTCATATTCGTTCAATCCCTGGTTGGCTACCGTAAGTCCTACATCGCCATTGCTGACATCCACAAAGGATTGCTGATGTTGAGTGTTGCTCGGATTTGCCCATTCTGGTGCCGGATTATTGTCCCGCGTAGCCACTTCGAACATAGAATCTACACGATGCACATCGGTAGACAGATCGGTCGGGAACAGCATTCGCACCCGGTGATCCTTGGCTTGGTTATTAATTGTGGATTCAATATGCACACCTTTGCCTTCCCGCTCCAGCGAAACGACGGTACGAAGCTTCAAAACCACCGTGTTTACACTCCGCTGCGCTTTACGCTCAGGATAATACACAAGTGCACGCTGTTCCGCCTCCAAGGTGTCATCCGCCGAAGCCGGAATCTCCCAGTCTATTCGGATCTCAATGGCAGCACGGAAGGGAGAGTCTTCAATCACCTTAATGACTGCAGGCTGGCCTTTGGTCGTCAGCGCTTGTTCACCTTCTGGCTGCTTGTACATGTATTCATTGCCTACGTCTCCGGTATTCTCGTAAATCCCCAACTCACGATAAGTGGTACCGCTATGCTTATCCAATAACGTAAATGAACCATCCTCAGCAACAACTACCTTGAGAGATGCATTCTCCAAGCTGCGCTCTCCTTCTATTAAAGAGCTTCCCTGAGCGGATTCCGTAGTTGATTGTACCCAAGCGTAAGTACAGAGCCCAAGTGCAGGCACATTGCGTGCTTCAAAAGTAAGTCTCACCTTGCGGCACATATACGGCTGGCGGAATTGGTCATCAGGCAGATCGTAACCAAAGCTTAAACCCAGGTCTTCCACTGTAGACGCTAATTCCTCCCCTGTGTGATCGACGAGAATCCGGCCGGACAAATCAACAGCCAGCATTCTGCGGGCGGTCTCATCCAAAGGATAACCCTCGCGCAGATATAACCGTTCAGCATCCAGCTCTATAGTCACCGTTCCCGTACGCTTCCACCCTGTGGTATTCATCACTACAAAAGGAACTGCATCTTCCCCGTAGGCGGAAAAGCCCGAAGTCTCCACTTGATCTGCGATAAACTTAGCACTGTCATCTATGATGCTTTCGGCAACATGCCGGCTTTTATCAAAACGAGTTACCATCTCACGATGCACTTCATCCACACTACAACCACAGATACTGTCATGCGGATGGTTCTGCATCAGCGTCTTCCAGGCATAGGTGAATAGATGGTGCGGGTAGTCTTGTCCGGACAGGCGGGCGATGGAGGCCAGCGGCTCGGCTACTTTTTCCAAAAGAGTCTGGCCCAGCTGGTTCATCTGCTTCAAATAAACCCGGGCTGAGGCTGTGTTCACTAAGGTGCCCCATCCGTCTGTACGCTGGCTGCGCAGTTCCCCTGTAACGGTGGAGAGCTCCCGCTGACCCGAGGATAATTGCTGATCCAAGGCTTGCAGATAGTCCGGGAAATTTGAATGCACGAACTTCACCTCAGGGTATAGCTTTTCGGCGGTGCGAATAGCTTCCGGCAAATCCAATTGCAGAGGCTGGTGGTCGCACCCGTTCATGAACAATAACTCCCCCGTTGAAGCATACTTCTCTGCATCCGCAAGCTTACGGTCCCAGAATTCCCGAGCCGCACCTTCCTCAACAGGAACTTCATTGCCGTTAGAATACCAGTTGGCAAATAGGATACCGAGAATTTTAGATCCATCCGGTCCTTCCCAGATCAGCTCGGAGAAAGAGGACTCATAACCCGCATCCGATACAGTGTTGTTAAATCCCGTAGGCTTCACCCCGCGTCCAAAAAAAGCATTCGTAATCCCTGACTGCAACATCAGCTGCGGAGTCTGTCCAACCAATCCAAAGGTATCAGGAAAATAACCGATTTTGGAAGGCTTGCCGTATTTCTCGGCATCCTGATGGCCGATCTGCATATTCCGCACATTTGCCTCGCCGCTCGTCAGGAATGCATCCTGCAAAATGTACCAAGGTCCAATCAAGATTCGCCCATCCCGGATATACTTCTCCAGCTTCTCTTTGTTCTCTGGCCGAACCTGAAGATAATCCTCCAGAATAATGGTTTGCCCATCGAGGTAAAAACTGCAGAAGGCGGAATCTCCGTCCAGCTTCGCAAGCAGTGCATCCACCAGCTGAACCAGACGGACGTGGTGTTTCTCATAGGGCAAATACCATTCACGGTCCCAGTGAGTATGGGACACGATATGGGCTGTTTTGGTTGTTGCGTGGGTCATCTGTGTGTACACCTCAGTTCTTCAGCATTTATTAAGCGTAATGTTAACCTCTTCAGGTCTATAGACAGCTACCAGCTTGCCCGCTGAATCAGCTGCAAACAACACCGAACGTTCTTTCTCCAGTAAAAATGAGTAGTGAGCTCCAGTTGCAGGATCTTTTATTTCAAGTTCGGCATCCCAGGCGTATTCAGATACGAAGATATACAATGAACCTTCTGCAAAAGCAAGCTTCCGCCCGTACACACCTGGCAAGTCTCCCCCGCTGATCCACTCCAGCTCGGTTACGATACCTGCGGCTTGTGCAGCATATTGGTAGAGCGTGGCGATCGGCTCGTCTCGGTCATTCAGTTCTAAAGGTAGCGGGCACCAGAGCAGGCGACCTGTGCCAAGCTGGCGTTCGATGAGGTAATCACCTACACCGCCTGAGCTAGACGAATCAACATCTGCATTTGCTGGCGTTTCTTTGACTAGCTCCGCGATTCGCTTCTGTCCGTAGGACACTGCAAACTTGCGTCCGTTCAATAGAAGTTGCTCCTCACGGCGCATGTTGCCAAGTTTACGGGCTCCTACTATTGCGTCCATACGATCCGAAGGCTGCCAATACGCATCAACCCCCAATGCTCCAGTAATGAGTAGAACGGCACCTGTACGCTCCACTATGTCCAGCAATTGCTGAAGAGCGTCATTATCCAGATTGTGCACACTCGGCAGGAGAATCAACTTAGCCGGCTCTGCCTCCAGCGGAGCCAGATCGTATTCCGATACGGCGCGGAAAGGCAAATGAAGCTGATAAGATAAGATCCGTGTCAGGCGGGTAGTCGCATCATAGGCGAGCTTCCGGTTCGAGAAGTCATTAGAGTAAGGGAAAACCACGGAAATCTCTTCCAGCTTCCGCCCGTCAAATAACCCCCCCGCTTCGCCGATGAACCGCCCAAAATCATAAGACACATCCGCTTCCGGCTTCTCAGTCCCATCGGCCCGCAGCGCACCGATCTGCGATTCATTGGCATTATCCATATAAAAGTTCGTGTTCCAGATCCATTGCACAGCCCCGGCACCTCCAGAAGCAAACGCATAGGCATATTTGCGCTCCAGCATGGCCCGCAATTCTTCCTCACTGCGTTTAGCCCGTCCGTCTGGCGTCTCTACGTACATGATGCCGGTCTCCTGAATGAGGTTCGGTTTGTGATGGGTTTTGGCAAAAATCCCATCCCAGAGCAGATTGTCATTCAACCACCAGCTGTGAACAGTGGTGTAATCGACATCGCGCTCATAAAAGAACGGCGATGGCCGTTGGGCACCCAAAGCTTCATCCTGCCCTACGGTCACTAAATGATCTGGGCAGAGTTCCTTGATAGTACCGCTTAGCTCCCTTGCCCATACGTTGTGCATGTCCATGGAGAACAGGCAGTAGTCGAGCCAACGTGTGCCGCGCTTCCCGGAATGAATATCCTGCACACTAAAGTTAATCTCTTCTTGCTCAGGAGGTTGTGCAGCCGCAAAATCCGGCAATTCCAGCGGCGTCATATTCCAGCGCTCTTGCAGCGAAGTTATATCACCATGGCGTTCTTCCAGCCAAGCAGAGAAAGCAGCGCGTTCATATTTATCTCGCGCCGAGCTCGGTCCGTCCGAGAAAATCCGCGGCGGATCGAACATTGACGGTTCATTGATCAAATCCCAATCGACATGGGTTGTCGTGCGATGCCGTGCGACGATGGAGCGGATGAACCGTTTTTGCGCTTCTACACTGCGCGGATCGAGATAAGGATTCGTCCCTTCCCAAGTCTCCGGCGTAAAGGAGAAGAACGTAAAGGTAACCTGCAGCTCATGCCGCTTCGCAGTCAGTAGAAAAGCATCAATCGCCCGCAGCACTTCTTCCGAGGCATGACCGTCTACCTGCATAATATTGCGGTAGGCTGTCCAGATGCCGGTACGAATCCAGTTGATGCCTGCCTTCCGCATCTGTGCCATATCCCGATCCCAGACATCAGCATTTGGCAGAAATAGAAACTTCCTCGCTACGTCAGAGGTCATGTAAGTCATGCCGACAACAGGTAAAGGCTGACCGTCTTTGATAAAATAATCTCTTCCCGCCTTAATCGGTTCCCCCTGCGATAACAGGCCCACGTCATATCCCCAAAAGCCTTGACGCAACATCCGCACTTCGCCTTCTTCCGATACAGCATGGCAAGAAAGATGATACAGGCCAGGTTGAATTTCTACAGCAAGCGGTACACGTAGGAAGTTCAGCTCGCGACTAACCTCAAGCTTGCACTCGTGAGTGAAACATGGGATAGACTCCCCGTCTTTGCTCAGAGTGATGTTCAGGGTCCACTGCGCTGATGTCGGTGACGATTGGCTACGGCTTAGCCGCTGGCCCTGCAAAAACAGCAGCGGCCGCTCGCCTTCTTCATAAGAAGCATAGTTGGGCTTCAGCCACAGCTCTGTTACACCCCGAGCGGCAAAGGTTGCCCAGCGGGTTAATGCTTCCGTTCCGCCTTGATTCCAGAAATCAGGCGTAAGCGGTTGGCCGATGAAGAGCCAGCGGCCACCGGCAAAAGGCCCGCCGATATGCTCCCACAGCACAGCTGGAGCAGAAACTTCACGCCCGGCGGCGGTAATGCCCTTAAGCAGCGGATAGATCCGCGTGTCCATGGGGCCACTGGAACCCATCTGCTCCGGCAGGTCACTGCTTTTAGTGACATGCGGCACCAGGTTCCAGGTATCCGACAGGGCCAGCAGCTGCTCATCGCCTACAAAGAGCGGAATGTCTCTAAGCGCGACATGCTGCTGTATGCGATCTGCGCTGCTCACACGCAGCGCTTCATGGATATGCAGCTGGCGGTGATAGGCAGTCTGCTCAGCTTCGATCCGCCACTCTTCAGCGACTAGGCGGACTGGATACTTAAACGGGGCACCGCCAATGCTGATCAAGCTGCCGCCTCTGCTCAAATAGGCGACGATGGAAGGCCAAGCCTCCTTCGGAAAGTATGGAGCATGGAAGCTAACGAAGCAGTCCCCGGCCTTGGCGCTGTCTAGCGTTGCGGCCAGCTGTTCTGCATAAACAGGAGGGTCAGTATGATGTATTCCTATAGACTGTGCCTGTTCCGTTGTCAGTCCGCCCGCTGCGGTATACCCGGGAAAAGACGGATCCGCGAACAGGATGATGCGGCCCCCGCTCACAGAATACCTTCCTTCATCGCCCGATAGACAAGCTGCGAGAACAAGCTGTTCGACCATGCAAACCAGCTGCGGGTAAATACACTAGGATCATCCACATGGAAACCTTCATGCATATATCCGGTTCCGGCATCCGTACTTTCCAGCATGGCAATCAGTTCCAGCTTCTCTTCGGCAGTCTGAGCCGTAATGCCCTGCATAGACAACGCCATATGCCAGATATAGTTCTCCGGAGTGTGCGGGCTGCCGATCCCTTTAGCAGCTGTGCCTTCATAATAGAACGGATTTTCTTTGCTCAATGCGAAACGTCGGGTGTTCTGATAGATGGGATCATCCGCCGAAGCGTAACCCAGATACGGAATGGAGATCAGTCCGGGCGTTCCCGCATCGTCCATCAGGCAGTAATTGCCGAAGCCGTCGGTCTCATAAGCATAAATCGGACCAAACTCCGGATGGCGATAAATGCCGTAGAGCTTGATGCCATGATCCACTTCAAATTCCAGCTCTTTAAGTTCAGCCAGGAAGTCTAGATCGCGGAAGACCCACTCCGCGAATTCCTGCATCTGGCGCAGCGCGACAACGGCGAACATATTGCCAGGAATGTTGTAGTGGAAATCACAGGCATCATCGCTGGACCGGAAGCCCGACCAGATCATTCCGGTATAGTTCACCGGCATGCCTAGACCGCTGTTGCGCAGAGAATCTTCCGGAATGCCGTTATTGCGGCTGAACCGGTACGGAGACTGCTCGAAATGCCGCTGCTCTCTTTTGAACAAATCGAAGATCTGGCGCATGGCCGACTTGAACCCCGCGTCGAAGAAATCCGTCAGGCCCGTCTCTTTCCAGTAGGTATAAGCGAGGCGCACAACAAAACATAACGAATCAATCTCAAATTTACGCTCCCACACCCATGGTGACATCTCGGTCACATCCGTAGTGTTCCAGTGCCAGTCATTGGCCGACTCATTAAATGCATTGGCGTAAGGATCGATATGAATATACTGAATATGGCGTTTGATAAGACCGCCGATGATGCGCTGGAGATCGGGATCGTTTTTGGCCAGAGGCACGTATTGAATTACCTGCTCCACTGAATCACGCAGCCAGGAGGCCGGAATATCGCCGGTAATCACAAAGGTGGTTCCGTCATCCAGCAGTTTAGTAGTCGTCTCCAGCGTATTCGGAAAGCAGTTCTTGAACAGCTGCAACAGCTTCGGGCGATGTGCCAGCTTCTCCTCCGCTTCGGCAAGCACTTCTTGTACGGCCTGCGGCAGCGGCAGCTGGGGCATTGCTATTTTGGGTAATCGGAATTGTTCCAAGTGAGTTATGCTCCTTTGCATCTGTGATGTGATTATTTAATTTCTGATGTAGATTGTTTTGATCTCGTAAGGGGCAAAGTGAAGTTCCAATTCACCGCCAGCCGTGTGTCCGATCAGTTCCAGCTGCTCTTCCAGAGCATTGGACAGGTAGAAGCTTTGAACCGGATGCTGCCATTTGAGCTGAACCCGCTCGCGGCCTCCTGAGGATTCGTAGAAACGGAGAACAGTCCCCTGCCCGTCCTCGGATGGCTTAATCGTATCCAGCACCACATGCTCACCGGAGAATCCGATAAATGAGCCTGTTGGCGGCAGCTGCCCCTGTGTTGATGAAGCTGCAAAAGTATACAGCTCATGATTTAGCTCTGCTGCACGGTGAACAGTATGAGCCTCCCGCCAATCCCCACGGTGCGGATATAGCGAATAGGTGAAGTCGTGCTCGCCGAGATCCGCAGTAGCATCCGGCCATTTCGGCGCGCGCAGGAGCGACAAGCGAATGGTGCTGCCTTGGATGTCATAGCCGTATTTGCAATCATTCAGCAGACTGGCGCCATATCCACGTTCGGATACATCGGCAAAACGGTGCCCGCAAACCTCATACTGCGCCTGCTCCCAGCTGGTGTTGCGGTGTGTCGGACGTTCCAGCGCACCAAATGGAATCTCGTAAGTCGCCTTATCCGCGACAACATCAATCGGAAACCCTACCTTAAGCAGCTTATGGGCTTCGTTCCAGCTCACATGCGTCTGGAAATCAATCCGGGAACTATGGTGATGTAGAATCATATCCTGAGTAATCTCGGATTGGCCCAGCTTCCAGCGGAAGCGCAAAATATCCTGCACCGCACCAGTGCGGATCACTGCCTTTTCTATAAGTTCAGCCTCCCCGGCGGGTTGGACTTCATAACGGTTGTCAATGTCCCAGGCATCCCAAAGCGTCGGACGGTCATGGAAAAAGTGGAAGCGGTTCGCCGGCTCACCGGATTTTACGATCTCCCGGTTTCCTTTTTTATCAAAAAGACTGGTGATTTCTCCCCGCTCATTAAAGGTAATACGATAATAGTCCGTCTCCCAACGGTCGCCGAAGGGAACAGCTCCTGCAGCTGTTTGATTATGTTCAGCAGCGGCAGGTTCTGCATCACTTTCATCGGATGTGTTCTGTGACAGATCACGAATCCAGATTGTTTTGTAGCCAAAGGCCGGAATCTCCGGAACGAGAACCGAGACACCAGAAACTGCTGCCTCCTCCGTCAGGACATCTGCTTCCAGCAGTACGTTATCCTCGCCATACACCGCAAAGTTTCCGCTGGCGGCTACTTCTTCGCTGAGGGTAAGTTCGACCACGGCATCCCGCGCCCAACCCAAACTATTAAAAACAATGTAGGGTGTGCCCTCGCCTGACGTGTTAATGTTCCCGGCCAATGCCGCAAGCCCCGGCTGAAGCGCAACACGGCCAAGCTCAAACACCTCTGCGTATTCCTTCTCCGAGGTCTCGTAAGCTTCGGTAATCGCCGAGCCCGGAATAATATCATGGAACTGGTTCAACAAAATCAGCTTCCAGCCCTGATGCAGCTGCCCGGCAACTACGGCATGTTGCTCCGTGTCCAGCTGCGGCGAAGCTAATGTCTGCCACAGCTCTGCTTCACGGTACAACACTTCCGCCTTGCGGTTGTTCCGCTTGTTGCGGCCGTGCGTAGTGTAGGTGCCGCGGTGCAGCTCCAGATACAGATCACCCCGCCACTGCGGCAGCTGCGGCTGACTGCGCGTAATACCTGCGAAGAAATCCGCGGCATTACTGTATTTACTCTCCGGCTGGCCGACCATTAGCTCGGCACGCTGGATATATTCCAGCATCTCGCGGGTGACCCCGCCGCCGCCGTCACCATGCCCATAGAGCAGCATCTGCTCATTATGTTTATCTTTTTCGCGGAAGGACTGATAGTGTTCATGAACATCTTTGGGCAGCGTATTCTCATTGACCCCATGATTCAGGTAAGACAACATCGGCGTGCCGTCAATGCCGACCCAATGGAACAGATCGTAAGGGAAGACATTTGTGTCATTCCAGCCCAGCTTGGTGGTCATAAAATATTTGATTCCACCATGCTGCAGAATCTGCGGCAGAGAAGCGCAGTAGCCGAAGGTATCCGGCAGCCACTCAATCTGCGAGGTCCGCCCGAACTCTTCGAGATAAAAGCGTTGGCCATACAGCATTTGCCGCATTAGTGATTCTCCGCTCGGAATGTTCAGATCCGGTTCGATCCACATCCCACCGACCAGTTCCCAGCGTCCTTCACGGATGCGTGCCTTGACCTTCTCATAGAGTACCGGGTCATTGTCTTTCAAATATTCGAACAGCAGCGGCTGGCTCTGTGCATATTGATAATCAGGATATTCGTCCATCAGGGCATTCACCGTCGAGAACGTCCGGCTCGTCTTGCGCACGGTCTCACGCGCAGGCCACAGCCAGGCAATATCGATATGGGACTGGCCCACCATGTGGATTGTTCCTTCGGCATGACCGCCGATCTCCCCGACTCTGCCCCGCAGCTTCTGCTCGATTCGCGTAATCTCACCACCCTCGCGGATCTCCTGCGTGGTAAGACCAACGAATTCATCCATTGCCACATACAAAGCTTCCAGCATCCGGTTACGGCGCTGGTCCTGCTCAGGCAGCAGAATTGCCGAATCGCGAATCACTACTGCCGTGTACATTAGACTCTGCACAGGTCTATTCACCAGCACCAGCTGGCTGTGGATCATCCGAATCGGCGGCTGGATCACCGCCTGTTGATTTAATGGATCCACCGGCTCGGGGACCGGATCGAAGAGTTCGATTTCCAGGTCCAACGGACGGCCAGATGGATCACCTGCCAGAGTCACGAAGGTATGATTACGGTCGAGTCCTTGCTGCGATTCACCGTTCACCCGCAGCAGCCCTTCCCCACCTGAAGCAAAAATCAGCCCGGTGTGGCCCGGTAGCCAGTTAACCGGAATCTCTAAAGTACGGCGGAAGAAATAGGTCGTTCCTTGCACACTCGGGAACAGATTATAATTGCCGCCTTCTTTGTAAGGCTGCAGCTTGTCATACTGTCCCGGCAATTGATACACCGAGGACAGAATCTCCCAATCGCGCAATTCCTGCACCTCTAGCCATTGCTGCTCGGAGAGCTCGCGGATGAAGCGTTTAATGCGTTCCATGTCTTTACCCCCTCACCGTCAAATCGGTGCTCAGTGTATCATTTACATGCTTACCCACCAGCACTTTAAACGCTCCTGGCTCTACAACAGGTCTTAAGTCCGGTCCGATATATTGCAATTGCTCCGGTCCTACCGTGAACAACACGGTTTGCTTCTCACCCGGAGCCAACTTAATTTTGTCAAAAGCCTTCAATTCCCTGGCGGGACGGGTGACCTTACTGGCGACATCGGAAATGTACAGTTGCACCACCTCTGCGCCCTCACGGTCTCCTGTATTCTGAACGTCCACGGAAACTGTAGCCGTCTCCCCAGCCGCAATTACTTCCGGCTCCACCTTCAACCCGGAGTACGCAAATTCAGTGTAGCTAAGCCCGAAGCCGAACGGATATTGAGGCTGGGAATCGGCCTCCAGATATCTTTTGCCACGGGAACGTTTGCCGTTGTAATAGACCGGGAGCTGGCCCACATGCTTCGGCACGGATACAGTCAGCTTCCCGGACGGGTTCACATCGCCGAACAGGATATCCGCAACAGCGTGCCCGCCTTCTTGGCCTGGATACCAGGCTTCCAGAATGGCATGTGCATGCTCGTCAATCCATGGCTCACTCACCGGACGGCCGTTAATATAAACGACGATCACAGGTTTGCCGAGCTGATGAACCCGCTGGATCAGTTCCAGCTGCACTCCCGACAGGGTCAATGACACCCGGTCAATGCCTTCGCCGCAGTCCATATCATTCCAGGCATTCTCCGTCACCTTGGACGCGCCTGTCTTGAGATCAATACTGCCTTCCCCGAAATCGCGTGCACTGGAGCCGCCGACGACCATAACAACGGTATCGGCCTGCTCTGCACAAGCGAGCGCGGCTTCAAAACCTTCGCGCGAATCGCCTTTGATCCGGCAGCCCGGTGCATAGAGCACCCGCTCCGGCTCTGCAGCCAGCTTGCTGCGGATGCCGCTGAGCACGGTCGCTACCTTAGCCGGAGGCTGCGGTGAGGTATAATCGCCGAGCTGGTTATACCCGGCATCGGCGTTAGGGCCAATGACGGCGATCGTGCCGGCGGTCTTGGACAATGGCAGCACACCTGCTTCATTTTTCAGCAGGATGATGCTCTCGTCCGCCACTTGCCGGGCCAGATCTTGATGCGCTTTGCTGCCGATGACGCGTTCAGCCGCATCAGGATCAGCGTATGGCTGCTCGAACAGGCCCAGCCTGAACTTGAGCGTCAGCACGCGGCGGACCGCACGATCTAGCAGTGCCAGGTCCAGCTTGCCTTCACGAACGGCGGCCACCAGGTATTTGCCGTACATTTCCCCGGACATCTCCATGTCGATGCCGGCTTCCAGTGACTGCACAGCTGCATCCATGCCATCTTCAGCCACATCATGCCCAGAGGCCAGCATCTCGATAGCTCCGCAGTCGGTAATGATTAGACCCTCAAACCCCCATGCTTCGCGGAGTATATCCTCTAGTAGCTCTGTATTTGTCGTGCAAGGCACGCCGTCTATTTCGTTATAAGCAGGCATAATGGAGACTGCACCCGCTTCGACCGCTTTTTTGAAGGGCAGCAGATCCACTTCCAGCAGTTCACGCCAGCCCATGTGCACAGGTCCGGCATTCCGGCCGCCTTCTGAGCTGCCGTATCCCACAAAATGCTTCAGCGTAGCCCCCACGCTGCCGCCGCTCTGCAAGAATTCCCCCTGCAGACCTTCAACGGCCGCAACCGCCATCTCGCTGATCAGGTAAGCGTCCTCGCCGAAGCACTCCTCGGTGCGGCCCCAGCGGGGATCGCGCACCACATCCAGCACCGGCGAGTACGTAACCGCGCCGCCCTGACTGCGTGTCTCCAGCGCTACGGCGCGGCAGACCTCACGATACAGCTCCACATTCCATGAGCTGCCGAGCGACAGGGGCACCGGGAATACGGTGGCCCCGATCGCCATGTGGCCATGCGAGCACTCCTCGCCGATCAATACCGGAATGCCCAGCCGCGAATGCTCCAGCACATACCGCTGGAGCGTATTCACCGCTTCCGCACCTTCACGCGGAGACAGGCCAGTGGCCAGCGTCACACCGGTCCACGGGTCAGCGCGCAACATCCCGTAAAGCGAGCCCACGCCGCCCCCCGCAACCTTCTCCTTGAAGCTTTCTGTCAAGGTCATCTTACCGTCTCTATGTTCATAGGCCTGCCAGCCGAAAGGCTGAATCAGCTGGCCGGCCTTCTCTTCCAAAGTCATCAGTCCGAGCAGATGCTCCGCCCGTTCTTCAGCAGGTAAATTCGGGTTTGTATAACTCATTCTTTAACAGCCCCTACAGTAAGACCTTGAATGAAATAACGCTGGAAGAACGGATAAGCAAAAATAATCGGCCCTGTCGCCAGCACGACCATCGCCATCCGCGATGTATCCTGCGGCATGGAGCGAAGAGCTTCCAGACTTAGCGAACTGTTCTGGGAGTTCTGCAAAATAAACTGCATACTGGTCTCGATCCGCATCAGCATCGATTGCAGCGGGACTAAATTCGGGTTGTCGATGTACAGCAGCGCATTGAACCAGTCATTCCAATAGCCGAGGGTGCTAAACAAGGCAATCGTAGCCAGACCGGGCAGTGATAAAGGCAGCACTAATTTCAGGAAGATACGGAACTCGCCCGCCCCGTCGATTTTGCCGGATTCGATAATGGCATCAGGCACACTCGTGCTGTAGAAGGTGCGCAGAATCATAATGTAAAAAGCATTCACCGCCAGCGGCAAAATCAGCGCCCAGATCGTATCCTTCAGGCTTAGAAACTGCGTAACGATAATATAAGTCGGCACAAGTCCACCGTTGAACAGCATGGTAAAAAACGCGAAGAACGAGAAAAAATTGCGGTAACGGAAGCTTTTCCGGGAAATGGCATACGCATAAAAAGCGATAAACAAAAGGCTGATGATCGTCCCGATCACCGTTACAAAAATCGTCACACCATAGGAACGCAGCAGCATATCTCCGGATTCAAACACATAACGGTATGCGCCGAGACTCCATTTTGCCGGAATCAGCTTATAGCCATCCCGCGCCAGCGCCACCTCATCGGTGAAGGAGATGATCACGACGAACAGAAACGGAAACACGCACAGAAACGCAAAGATGCCGGCTATCAGATTAAAAGTGATATTCCAGGGCGTTGAGAGATGGTGGAAATCACGTTCTTTTTTAGTCTTAGTAATGGAAGACATATGGCCCACTCCTTTCATGAGGTTCTAGAACAAAGCGCTATCCTTGTTGTATTTGCGGACAATATAGTTGGAGGTCATGACTAGCGTAAAGCCGACAACCGATTGATACAGACCTGCGGCAGTGCTCATACCAATCTCACCCGTTGTTTTGAGGCCTTGATAGACATAGGTATCAATAACATTCGTGACACTGTAGAGCGTACCGGAATTACGAGGCACCTGGTAAAAGAGACCGAAGTCGGCGTAGAAGATTTTACCGATGGCCAGCAGGGTCATGATCGTAATAATCGGACTCAGCAACGGCAGTGTAATATTGCGAATCTGTTGGAACTTACTAGCTCCGTCGATCATCGCCGCTTCATACAGCGACTTGTCGATCCCCATAATAGCTGCGAGATAAACTACGCTGTTGTAACCAACCGCTTTCCACAGATAGACTAAGATCAGGATGAACGGCCAGTAGGCTTTTTCCGAATACCACTGAATTGACTCTGCGCCAAAAAAGCCCATGATCTGGTTCAGCATCCCGCGTTCGGAGCTCAGGAAACTAAATGCAAAATAGCCGACAACGACCCATGACAGGAAGTAGGGCAGGAACATGCCGGTCTGATACACTTTGGCCAGCTTCTTGTTCACAATCTCGGACAGCACAATCGCCATCAGAACCGACAAGATCAAGCCAAGCAGGATAAACGCTCCATTGTAGAGCAAGGTGTTGCGGGTAATGATGTACGCGTCATTGGTGGTGAACAAAAACTTGAAGTTGTCTAGCCCCACCCATTTGCTGTTGATAATACTCGCCCAGAAGCCGTCGCGGCTAAAGCGGTATTCCTTGAAAGCAATAATCGTCCCTATCATCGGCAGGTAAGAGAAAAAGAGAAACCAAAGCGCACCTGGTAAAACCATGAGCAGCATAATCTTGTTATTCATAATATTTTTTATAAATCCGCTGATTGTCTTCACACTTAGATCCCTCCTGTATGTCCTTATATTTCAAAAAAAGACCGGGTCCAGAGGCCACGCCCCTGCCCCGATCTTCTCTTACGTTGATGTTTTACTTGTTGTTGGACGCTTTCCAGGCATCAATTTGCGATTGCGCTTCAGCGATAATTTTGTCCAAACCAGCTGCCTTGAATTTCTCAATAGCTTTCGGTAGATACTCGTCAGGATCAACGGTTCCAGTCATTAGTGGTGACCAGTATTCTTCTTTTACGTTCTGAACCGCAGCGATTTCAGTGGTCACCTTGGAAGTGTCGAAGTTAAAACCAAGCAGCGGTGCATTTACACCGGATTCATTAAACTTTTTGAACTCTTCCCATTTGTTCTCAGGGTCACCCTCGTTCAAATAGTTGATCATGATATTGCCCAGCGAGAAGGTTGGCATGTCATAGTTCTTGGATTCATCCAGGTTCTTCATGGAATTCTCACCAGTCTTCTCGTAGTGCACGCCTTCGATTCCGGAGTCAATCATGTTGCGCAGCACCGGATCGGTGTTGAGCAGGTTCAGGAACTCCATCGCTTTCTCCGGATATGCAGAGTTAGCCGAGATGGCTTGCATCGAACCCATAACAGACCAGTTGTAGATGTAAGGTTTGCCAGCTGGCGTGGAAACTACAGGATAGCCGTAGCTTGCCGACCACAGATTGTCCGCCATCGGCTGGGTAGCCGCGCGATCCATGAACCAGTTCGAAGATTTATATAGATCATCCACCGAAGTTGTAGTTGCTACTTCCGGCGAGATATAACCTGCCTTGTAATATTTGCGAACGGTTTCAAGTGTGCTTTTGAGTTCTGGGGATTCCAGAATGTTCACGATCTTGTAATCCTTCGTGTCCATATAAACAGCCATTGGCATCTTTTCAATGATGTAGTCGAACGGCAGTACTGGCATGAAATCCTTCACCATAGCGTAAGGCGTGATGCCCGGTTCATTCTCCTTGATCGTCTTCAGCAGTGGTTCAATGCTTTCCATTGTGTTCACCCCGGAAATGTCGAGGTTATATTTGTCGAGCAGCTCTTTATTGAAGCGCCAAACTTCTTGCGCCGGAAGCTCTTTGTTGGCAGGAACGGCATAATTATGTCCATCTACCTTGGAGCCTTCCAGGAACGCCGGATCAATCGTGTCTACGATGCCTTTTCCATATTCATTAAGCAGGCTGTCCAATTCCATAAAAGCGCCTTTGCGGGCATTTTGCACATAATCGAACGCCCAGGAGCACGTAAAGAGAATATCCATGGGTTCACCAGCGGCTACTTTGACCTGCATTTTTTGTGTATAATCGCCAAAATCAATCATATTCATCTTCAGGGTGACATTTATCTTCTCTTTAGTGTACTTATTGACTTCTTCCAAGACACGGTCCAGATCCTTCTGCGGTCCGCCGATCGTGTACCAGATCAGTTCGACCGGTTTCTCGGATGGTGCACCGTCGCCGCCCGCTCCTGAACTGTTAGTTGCCGCGTTGTTTGAATCGCCGCCACATGCGCTGAGCGCAAGCGAGAATGCCATAAGTGATGTCAGTAACAGGGAAAACCTTTTTCTTTTGTTGTTGCCCATTCCTGTATAACCTCCCCTTTGTTTACCTCAAGATCGCTGGCCTAATCCGGAATTAAACCAGCAGCTTTCTCCTTCAAGGACTATCTTTACTGTAATTTATGAAAGCATTTTCAAACAGAAGATAAACTAAATAAATCATGTAGAAAATAAAGAAAAAGCTTGCAGCGGGGGTCCGCTAGACAAGCCCTTTGTACTCCGTAGGAGATATCCCGACATGCTTCTTAAATTGTTTGTAAAAATAGCCGGTCTCCCAATAGCCTACTTTGAGAGCGATTTCATGAACTTTAAGTGAGGTATTCCGCAGCAGCTCCTTCGCCTTCTCAATCCGGTATTTATTGATATATTCGGTGAATGACTCATTCACCTCTTTATGGAACAGCTGTCCCAAATACACCGGGTGAATATGGTATTGAGCACCAAGGGTCTTCAGTGACACATCTTCATTGTAGGACTCATGGATATAATTCAGCACCTGCTGCACGACTGGACTCTTTACGTCCCGAACTAAGGCGTCTACCGTAATGGTAGCGGCTTCCTGAATAATCTGAGTCAGTTCATTTATGGAAATTGTGGAGCGAATGAGGCCAAAACCGTCTGCGAAAAGCTCCGGTTCTTCCACATGACGGATCTCCTGCAGCTGCATCTTGAAGCGGATCAACCATTCCATGGCAATGCCTTGCAGCAGCACAGGTGTAATTCCCTCCATCTGCCGCAGCTGCTCAAAATGATCCTGGATCCGCACCAGCAGCGCTTCCTTATCCTTCGCCATAATCAGCTTGAGATCATCTTCCCAATTCAGCGGCATACCTTGGACAGCAACCTCATGCCTGTCCTGAACTTCCTCATAATGCAGCAGATTCCGCTCTGGAAACAGCATGAAATATTCCTGAGTCATCTTTGCATGGGCATAACTCTGAGCCGCCGCCTCCTCCATCTCCTCCACCTTTCCTACGGACAGACGCATTGGCGGACCGCCAGTTAGGGATAACAGCAGCTGCGCATGAAGCCTCTCCACCGCTTCTTTACCCTGCTGATACTCACTAAGCAGATGCAGCAGCACGGTATCTCCATCCATATCCCGGAATGCAATCAAAGACGGGTTACCGCCTACAACCTCTTCCACCGCCTGAAATAGCTCGGCAGCGTCCTGTTCAGAGCGAAGCAGGGCCACCTGCACCAGCGGCTTATCTAGTCTAAGTCCCAGAAAATCAGTCCGTTCACTGAATTCCTTCGGCCCAATCTGGCACCGCAGCCAGCGGTACATCACATTATCGCGTAGAATGGAAATACTATGCGCATTGAATTGACTCTCTTGACGGGAGACACCCAGCTTCTCGGCGGCAGTCACTAGTGTTGCCCGGAACTCTTGCAAATTAATAGGCTTGAGCAGATAATTTTCAATGCCGAGCGCCATTCCTTCCTTAAGATATCCAAATTCATCATAACCACTGAGGATAACAACTTTGATCTCCGGCTGGATCTCCCGCACAGCCCGGATCAAATCCAGCCCGTTCATCAGCGGCATGGAAATATCCGTAATCAGTATATCTGCTGGAACAAACCGCAATGACTCCAGCGCTTCTTGGCCGTTCTCGGCGTGGCCGACAATCTCCATCCCCAGTGCTGCCCAATCCACAATGTCATATAATCCTTCGATAATAAAAGGCTCGTCGTCCACAATGAATATTTTATACATGGTTTGGATCATCCTCTCCCAGATCGGGAAAATACACAGTCACGGTTGTGCCGGTACCCGCTTCGCTTTGTAATTCAATGCCATACTCACTGCCATAAAGCAGCTTCAAACGTTCATGAATACTGCGCAGGCCGAATGATTCCGATTGTTCATCTGGCTGCAAAAGACCTTCTTTGAGCTGGACCAATCTGTCCGGGGCAATCCCCCGCCCATTGTCTGTAACTACCGCACGCAAATATTGGCCATCCTTGGCCACAGCCACACTGATGTGATTATCATTCTTGTCCACGCGCATCCCATGTAGAATGTAGTTTTCAATGATGGGCTGCAGCGACATTTTGAGTACAACTCTTCCGGTAAGCTCTTTCCCGCATTCCATTGTATAAGAGAATTTATCCTTATAACGGATGCGGAACAGCTCCAGATATAAACGGCAGGCCTCTAGTTCATCCTTCATCGTATGCTTGGGTTTCTGGTGAACATAGCTTTTGAACAACACCGACAAGCTGTAGATCATCTCCCCGACGTCTGATGCCCCTTGAGAGATTGCCCTCATCCGGATCACCTCCAAGGTATTGTAGAGAAAATGTGGGTTTACCCTGGCTTCAAGCGCGGCGATTTCGGTATGTTTTTGCTTGATTTCAGCCTTAAACACACGGTCTATATGAAGATTCAGCTCATCCAGCATGTCGTTGAAGCTCTTGGAGATCTGCCCCAGCTCGTCTTCTCTGACATCGGTAATCCGGGCATCCAGGTCACCGTTTTTCACTTTGCGGGTGAACTTGATAATTTTATGAGTCCGTCTGGCAAAATTATTGATAAATAAAGTGGGTGTAATAATTGCAAACAACAGGCAGATCAAGCAGATGATGAAGATCATGTTCCGCAATCCCCTATAGGTGGCGGCTAATTCCTGCTTAGGTACAGCACTCAACACAGTAAATCCGCCTTGGGTGTGAGTCTGCTTAGTAATGATCATTCCGCCAACTTCTTCACCATCTGTATAAGCAGAATTCATCTGCTCGGGATAAGGATAGCGCTTTCCATAATAGGTGCCCGAGGTATCAAATAACACATCCCCATCCGCTGCCAGCACCAGAATCTTTCCCTTGAAGTCATCCTTATAATTGCCCATACTCCCCCAGACCTCGCTGGCATCAAAATAGACTAGAAGCTGACCAATGTTGCGCAGTGATATCTTGTTATTGACCGGGGTACGAACCGTAAACATCGGCCCCTCCGGAGATGAGATCGCCTGACTGACCCAAGTGTTTGGAGCGGTGACACTGCCTTCCTCCTCCAGATACAGCGCATCCGGTACAAAAGAGTGGGCTGCATTAGTGGAAATAATCTGAAATTTGCCTTGGTCGTTATAGACATACAGCTGCTGCTCAGCTGCACTGTAGAGCATTAAACTGCGGATATCAGGATCATCTTCAACTTGATTGCGAAAAAACTGCACGGTATCCGTCGTAGCATTACTTTCGTTGAAATAGCGGTCCAGCCGGTACCTCACGTAATCTTCATACGGATGCTCCAGCAAATACGACGTATTAGCAGTCAGCTCCGTGTCCCGGTACACGTCCCGCATCATAGACTGTACAGAGTCATATTTCTGCTCAATATAGCTATTGATGCTCTCCACGGTACGTTTCTGAATCTCCATCTGCCGCTGCACTACAGCCTGAGACATGAGCAAGAACATCAGGTAGGAGAAGGTGATAATGGTGACCACGGCAATGACTGAGAAGAGCAGGATGATTTTCATAAACAGATTATTCTTCAGATACTTTCTGTACAATTTCCCCGGAAACATCAGCAACCTCCTACAGCAGGGGGAAGACTAAGCTTCGCTGCTTGTCATTATGGATAAAGTATAGCATGAGGTGCTTCCTGCCTGTGGCTGGTAAAAGCTTGCAATCCTCCGCCAAGCAAAGACAGTCTGCCCATGGAGCAAAGGGCTCCTTGGGCAGACCGTGGTGGGGCTATATCATCTACCGGATGTAATTCAAGATGAACTGCGCAGCCTCGGCACGGGTCGCCAAGCCACCGGGAACAAAATTCCCGTCCGTGCGGCCATTCAACAGACCCAGTGATGACGCAGCATTCACGCTGTCTGCCGCCCAGGCTGCTACCTCATTGGAATCGGTAAATGTTGCCGGAGCTGATGACTGAAGCGTTCCATGCTCCAGCACATAGGCACGCATTAGCATAGTGACAATCTCCTGGCGGCTGATGTTCGCACTCGGATCGAAGTGCTCAGCAGTGCGTCCGCCTACAATACCTGCCCGGACCAGGCGCGCCAGGTCCTGCTCATACCAGACACCAGAAGGCACATCACTAAATTTCAATTCCGCCTGATCTTGCAGTCCCAGCACGCCAGCCAGCAGCTTCACAAATTCTGCTCTTGTAATACTGCGGGCGGGTTCAAATCCATTTTCGGAACTGCCTTGTACCAGATGTTTAGCCGCCAGCTGGCGGATAGTGTCCGCAGCCCAGTGAGTAGACGGAACATCAGCGAAGGATTTATTGTACTCCAGCACAGCCAGCCTACCTGTTCCGCTAAACTCCCCTTGCAGGAAGCCATTCGCGTACACTCCGCCGAGATAGGTAAGCGAACCCCCTTCAGCAATAGCATATAAACCAAGCAAATTAGTATTATAATCCGTATTTGTTGCACTCCATTGTAAGGTTACTGGTTTGCTGAAGCTTGGAAGACGGCTAGATGTGCCATTTCCCGCGATGATGCTCAGATCAAACGTCATACCCGTACCCCGCAAGACCACCCCACGCTCTGCTTTCAGTGTGCTCATGTTCAAAGTCTCCGGGCTGAGCTTCGCCTGAATCTTGCCGCCTGAAGCTTGGGCTTCATTAAGCAGAGCCTTCAATTGCACCAGCAATTCCGGCGCAATACCAAGTGTGGTTCCCGAGGCAGCCAATTCAAGTTGATGGATCCCTAGCAATTCACCTGCATTCACAGGCAGCTCAATAGCTGTAACGCCTGCCGGCACATTTACCGTCACTTTGCCGTTCTCAGTAGATGTACTGAGTGCACTTGCTGGAACTGTCAAAGTTGTGCTAGTAGGACTTGGAGGCGGCGTTGCTGTCGCTGCCGGAGTCGTCCCACCAGTTCCCATACCTGTCCCTGGAGCCAATGTCGGCTGCGGTGTAGATACAGGAGTATTGTGGACCTTAAAATCAATAGTTCCGCTCTTTTGAACAGCCGTATAAGGGTGGCCATTCAGTATTTTGGTGTTGGTGACTACGGCCGTGTACTCGCCGCTGTCCGTTTCTTTTGCAGAAGCAATCGTATAATCACGCTCCACAGCACCTTCAATGGCCTGCCCGTCTTTCAACCATTGGTAGCTTAACTCGCCATAAACTGCAGAAGCTACTACGGCAAAAGACACCTTATCACCTACAACTGCCGGATTCTTATCTACGCTATTAGAGGTGATAACTGGCGCATCGGGTGTCGGATGTACTGTCACCGTAAGTTCATTACCGGTTCTTGTTGAAGGCTCCGTTCCCTCTTTTCCAATCAGAACCACACGGAACTGCGTACCGCTGTCTGCTTCAGAAGCTGTAAACGCGTATACCGCCGAAGTCACGCTCTCCACCACAGTCCATTCCTCTGCGGTTGCTGCCTTCGTCTCCCAGCGAATTGATTCCACATCCCCGCGGATCTGTACGAACAGCTTCACTTCTTCACCCATAATGACATCAAGTGCAGACGGAAGATCGGTTATGAAATCAGGCACTTCCCATGGTGCTTCAGCCGGAGTTACATTAAGTGTGTACTCTGCTTCACTGCTGCCACCAGATTCATTGGTGACGATGATCTTGTACTTATCGCCATCCATCACTGTAGTCAAAGCAGGGATAGTATAGAAGGCGGACATTCCCAACGCATCTCCATAACCGCTGCCTGTGTCCGCATACCAGGCATAAGTCAGCTGCCCCGCGCCAGTGGCAACTGCCGTTAGTGTCGCGGACGTATTTTCACGAAAGGAGCCTTCCCCTACGATCTGCACCTTTGGAGCTTGCAAGGCCCACTTCGCCTGTAAGTTCAGTTCACCGGTTATTAGATCTTCGGCAAAATTCCATCTTCGCGCACCTTCACCTTCTCCAACATACCAGCCTTCCAGGTCATAGCCCTCTCTGGCAATACCCGTAGGCTCCAAGAGCAAAGTGCCATACACAGCCTCGGCCACAGTATTTGCTGGTTCACCCCCATTAGCATCAAAGAGAACGGGATAGCTGCCTTTCACATAGACCGGTTTGGAGCGGTTGCCTGCATAATCCTCCATCACCACATGCACAACTTTTGCCGTCGAGGTAAAGCTTAAGCTCGCCTTAGTTGTCCGTCCACGGATAATCATCGGCTTATTGCCAGAGCTATACGTTGTGGCAAAAGATTTCGGATTCCCATCTTCATACACATACATATACCGCCAGTCTCTGGTATTCGGCATCGGCAGATTCAGTTTGCCGTCCGTCCAGGACCATTCTTCCGCGTAAGGTTCCGCGACCGTGTCGATGAACCGGCCGCTGACCGAGACTGGATCGGTGTTGCCTGCGGTAACGGTGACAATGTAATCATCGCCGTTTACCGGCATCCCCGTGAACAGCGCAGTGCTTGCACCTGCCGGGGCAACCACTTGCTGTGACACCGGTTCGGATGTCGTAATCCAATTCAAAGACTGCACTCGAACGGTAATGTCACCGGAAGCTTGGGTGGAGTTCGTCCAGTTCACAGTCAACTCCCCGTCCGCGCTTGAATCCACCTTCACTCCGGAAACCGCCGCATCCAGATCAAAAGCCAACGATGCCGCTTCACCCTCCACTCCATCCGCACCCACTGCAACCACTTTAAGGGTTCCAGATTTCACCGGGAGATGCTTCAGATAGAACACCTCATCGTATTTGCCGCCCATAAATACATCATTCACGTACACATTATATTGCTTGATCTTAGTGTAATCGGGATCTAGCTTCCACTTCACAACCATTTCACCTGTATCTGTAAAAGCTTCTGCAACTGCTAATTCCGCAGGAGCTGCGGGCTTTACGGCAGACCCGTCATAAACGCGCAGCTGTCCGACGTTCATCTGGTAGGTGGACGCTGTTCCTTGCCCGGGATCGAAGACCAGTCCAAGGGCTGCAATATTATGACCCGCGTATGCACTCAAGTCCAACTCCTTTGTCACCCAACCCTCCGAGTGCTGACCACTGTTTGGAACAGCGACCTCTACTACGGTATTCGGATCATCAGCCAGGATGAGTCCTACCGCCATCGCCGAAGCATCCGTGGCAGACGGCTTATTGAAGCTGATCGACAGCTTGGAGTTGCCGTTGACCTCCAACTCTGTTTTGTACAGACGCAAGAAGTTCTTCGCATTTAGATTGCCGTTCACCACCAGTGAACTGCCACCGTTATACGCACCGATCTGCTCATAGTTGTAACGGTTTGTACCCGCAAGGTTGTACTCCGGTCCATAATCAAAATCTACGGTAAGCTTATTGCCAGCAGTATCCTGCCACCACTGCCAAGTCACTGGGATATCCTGCAGGCTCATATTAGACCACTCATCCGGGTTCGATACTTCACCGTTCACGGAATAGGACAAGCCCTGTCCAGTGTTAAAGTTGGTGTAAAAGTTCTTGTCCTTAATTACCGAACGCTCCGCAATGACGGACGAGATTCCCGGCCAGTAACGGTTGTCGGCATAAACATCGGACACGGTATTGGTTGCCGATTTGATCGTATTCTTAGGGTCCACGTTCGGGCCTGACCACCATAGCTGCTCACGCAGTTTTGTCATCCATTGGTAGCCATTTTCGGATCTGTGCGAGACCGGGTAAGACAGGTTCATGTCCTCATCCAGACCGGCATGAACAAAGTCCGCACCGAGTGTAGCCAAGCTGAGCCGTGGCAAGCCATTGCTGTCCAGCTTGCTCATCAACGCTGTTCCGTTAACGGACTTGAACCGGTCGCGGCCTGCTTCCAGCCCTGCAAAGCCAACTTCAAACAAGTTGTAGCTTGTTCCCAGACTGGCATTCAGATTGCTTAAGTAATTAGCCGCGTTGGTAATCTGCGTATTGCCAGCCCCGTAGTCGAAGAAAAACGAATTGGAGACGGGTTCCTTGGTGCTTTTATCCACTAAAAAGGAGATATTGGTATCATTAATCGTCCGGGCGAACGTATTAGCACCGGTATTGGTGTTCAGCGAGTCGTACCACTGTACATACAGGCCCCCCTCTTGCAGCACCTTCATAAACGCGATGTAATCGGGGATATCCTGGGTCGCTACATTCGGATTCATCTCTTCCTGATTTACAAAATAACCGTCAAACCCGAAATACCCGGCCATCTCGATCAGTTTATCCGCCACCGGAAAATTACCATTCTCATCTTTAACTATCATTTGTTTGTACGTCTGCTGTCCACGGTCATTATTGGAAAAAAAGATTCCCGCCAATGACAACACGCCGTTCTTATGCGCTGCATCGGTGTAGGTAGGGTTCGGGATGTTCAGCATGCCGAATTCGAACCATTTTTGCTGCCAGTCCTTCTGGGCCAATTCATCATAATATTCCGGCGGGGTGTACGCAGTCGCTGTACCGTGCCAATAGGAGTAGTAATCGATATATTGCCAAAAGTTAAAATGATACTGCGCAAACTTGTTCGTATACGGCGCGTTCTCAATAAAAGCATTCCCGTAGTCGCCAGCAACGTTGATCATCTGTGTATCTGCGCTAAGCGCTGGGTTAGCTTGGGTTGCAGCAAATGGGGCATTCCGCTTTTGCAGCGGCACCCGCGATCTCAACAGCTCTGCATCCGGATCGGTTGCCGGACTCCAGTTCGCAATATGGCTGCTCGTATATCCATGTACATTAGGCTGATTGGCACCCGGCGCACTGTCTCCTGTAAAAGGCCACGTATCGCCGGCGTAAGCCGTTAGGGGAAGTCCTGAAACTAGCAAAGCTGCCGCCAGAACAGCTGATGTCAGCTTACGACGCGCCTTTTTACCGGTGTGAAGGTTCATTTTCCACTCTCCTCGTCCTGTAGTTGTTTCGGTTACTCTCATCCATGAAGCGTAATGTGTGCTGTCTATGTCGCCGAACAGCCAGGTAGATTACTTCTGTTGTCCCGTCCCTCTGCTGCTCCTACCCTCTTCTGCTTCTACTCTCTTCTGCCTACACATTCTGTATCCAACCACATTCGTGCAAGCACATTCTATATTCAACCCCGTTTGTGCAAGCGCATTCAATTTTGTCGGCAACCCTCCTGCCTTACTTTGATTAGTCCACCCTAATCTAACCCAGATCTTTCCTTACAAATAGCCGCAAAATTAAAGATATGCTGGATAAATTAAAGATTATCGTGCTATCAGGGCTCGATATCCTGGCAATGAGTGGGTCGTTAAACATATGTTGGTTGAAAATATAAAGAGGATGAAGGAGTGTAATCTCTTTTGCCTCTCTTTCACGCCCATCCGCCGTATTCGCTCATTTCTGAGGCACTTTTGCCTCTCTTTACTGCAACTCCGCCGTATTCGCTCATTTCAAAGGCACTTTTGCCTCTCTTTTACGCCGCACCGCCGCATTCGCTCATTCAAGGGCACTTCTGCCTCTCTTTCACGCCAATCCGCCGCATTCGCTCATTTCAAAGGCACTTTTGCCTCTCTTTCACGCCAATCCTCCGTATTCGCTCAAATCAGAGGCACTTTTACCTCTCATTTCCGCCACACCACCGTATCGCCGCCTCCCTCACACTACCCAGCTACGAAAAAAAGATTGCCTCTCCGTCATCAACGATGACCTTGAGGCAATCTTTTTTCAAACGATCCGATTTAGTTACTTTCCTTGCTTCTCCAGCAGGTTCAGAATGATTGTTACTGCTTCGGCCCGGGACGCTACCTGGTTAGGTGCGAAACGGTTTTGTCCTATGCCATTCACAATGCCCGCTTCTGCTGCTGCCGCAATATATGGCACTGCCCATGCGGGTACATCCTTAGCATCATTGAAGGTTAAGGTCGCTTTTGGATCTACTGTAATGCCCAGAGCCCTAACAACCATAACTGCCAATTCTGTACGAGTAAGCTCCTGCGTAGGACGGAAGGTACCATCGTCATAGCCGCTGATAATTTGCAAAGCTACTGCCTGAGCTACAAAGAACTTAGCCCATGCCGGAATCTTCGCTGAATCCTTAAAGCTTGAAGTGCTACCACTGTCCGGCAATTGCAGTGCACGAGCCAGCATAGTGATAAATTCAACCCGATTTACTTTCTGATTAGGACGGAAAGTATTATCCGGATAACCGCTAACGAAGCCTCCTGCTACTGCCTTCTCAATAGCCGCTGCTGCCCAATGGCTGCCGGTATCCGTCAATGATGGTTTGACTACTGGCGTTGCAGATGGTGTAGGCACCGTTGTTGGTGCTGGTGTAGCTGTTGGTGCTACTGTTGGCGTTGGTGTTGCTGTTGGTTTTGTTGTTGTCACTGGTCCTGTTGATGATCCTGTTGTTGGTGCTGTCGTTGGCGCTGTTGTCGGTTCCGTTGTTGGTGCTGTCGTTGGCGCTGTTGTCGGTTCCGTTGTTGGTGCTGTCGTCGGTTCCGTTGTCGGCGTTGTTGTAGGTTCTGGTGTTGGGTTTACTTCAGGATCTGACTCCTTAATAATACCGAACTCTTCCAGAACATATGGTTTAGCATCATTAATATTCTGATCGATCTCATAAGATACAGCTGTTAATTTGCCAGCATCTACAGTAATACCTACAAAGGTCTGAACTTGACCGCGTTTTGGACGCGTAGCATCACTTGGGTCCGGTCCGTATTTAGCTGCTGTATTCTCATTTGCTACTTCGAAGAGATTATAATACGCATCTCCCAATTCTGGTTTCATGTTCTTGTAATAGACCTTCGCTCCCGCTGTAGCTGGGATCAAATAGATTGTTCCATCTGGATTTACTGTGTACTCTACAGTTTGACCATTGAAGCTTTCCTTGATCTTCACTGTGTCTGCCGCAGTTCCATCAGCTTTAATTGGCTTGGTCCGCGCATAAATATGGTCGTGGCCTTGAAGAACTAAATCAATGCCCAGTTCAGCCATCATTGGAGCAACCTTCGCTCTTTCTCCATTTGTACCCATAATGTCTTTGTCGGTAGCATGGTTAGAGGTTGTGTATGGACCTTTATGCATAGCTACGATAATCCATTTCGCTCCAGCAGCTTTCGCTGCTTTTACGTCAGCCTTCATCCAATCCAACTGTGCTTGGCTGAAGTTAGCAAATTCATCGGAATTTTCATTTGTATTCAGGACTACAAAGTGAGCATTGCTGTAGTCATAGGAATAATATGCTCCAGTTTCTGTTGCAGAGCCCGGTGCTTCCTTAATATTGTAGTGCTCATAGAAGGCATTTGCCTTATCCTCATGATTCCCCGCAACAGGCACGATGGTCGTGTTAAGCAGGGTATCTTGTGAATGACCAAGCAGCCAATTCCACTGTGATTCATTGGTTCCGGTATCTACGATATCTCCGTTAATCGCCACAAACTCAGCATTCGGGAACGTCGTAAGTGCTTTTGCCATCGTTTCACCGGAAAGAATCGCTTCATCTTCGGTCTTAGCCTGTGTATCAGCCAAATCGATGAAAGTAAATGCTCCTGTCTTAGCGGCAGTTTCAAAAGTTCCCACTGCACTCCACAGGCCTAGTCCTTTATCACCTACACGGAAGTAGTATTTTGTATCAGCTTTCAGGCCAGAGGCTTCCGCTTTATGAACTAATTCATCTTTTGAATTTCTGGAAACCGCCGAACGTCCTGTAAACTCAGCAGCCTTAGCAAAGTCTGGAGTAACGCCCGTATTTTCTACAACCTGCAGATCGTTTCCAGTAGACTTCAACGCTGTGTACCAAGTGAAGCCTTTTGCACTCACTGGGTCGCCATTAAAGGTAACTGTAACCTTTTTAATCGAATCCGTTGAAGCGATAGCAGCTTCTGAATTTGTTCTTTCACTTACAGCTTTGATAACAAATTGATAGGTTTGGTTTGGATTAGTATTTTCTACAGTGTAAGTATAAGAAGTTTTACCTTCTTCATTAGGAACACTGGCCGTCCAATTTGCGGATACCAGATCATTTTGCTCATAAATACGATATCCAGACACTGGTGCACCGGAAGCAGGCGCATCCCAAGTCAACGTTATTTTACCACCATCTGCTGCAGTAGCCTTTGCATTTTGCACAGGTTTAACTGCTACTTCCGATTTATGAATGCTGTAGTTATCATACAAGTCTGTAGAACCACCAGTTGTTGTGGTGTAGGCTTCGTAAGAAAGCTCATCATTCGTTACCGTCATCCCCGTGAACATTTCCTTGCCAGGCTGTCCGTATTTAGCTGCAAAAGGGAATGTTCCTGAAGCTACGTTGTATTTCTTATTGCCCGCTGCATTTGTAATCAGGTATAAAGTACCCTTAGGATCAGTTACTACTCCGTTTGAGTCCGGAATAATATCCGTCAATGGCTTGTTGTTGTACATCTGATAACTTCTAGCAAAGGTGTGGTCATGCCCGCCAATTACCATGTCGATACCAAGCTCATCAAACACCTTCGTTAATTGCGCTCTGTAAAAGAGTACATCTGTATCATTGGTGTGATTCGCAACGGAATAAGGAGATTTATGCAGAAGCACAACCTTCCATTTCTGATTGCTTTTTGCCGCTTCGCTACGAAGCCACTCCACTTGTTTATTGTAAATTTCGTTATTCTCAAGATTCGAGCTTGCACCATAATATTCTGTATTAATTACCATAAAGTGCGCTGAACCGTAGTCAAAAGAATATACAGAACCATCAGGTTTTGCACCTGTATTCGAAACATTCGGCAAATTAAAATGAGCGCTATAATTGCTGTAATTTTTACTTTCATGGTTGCCTACCAAAGGAACCAACGGAATATTCGCTAAAATATCCTTAGGCTTATTGAAAAACCATCCCCATTGCTCCTCAATATCACCGTTATCCACTAAATCACCAGAATTCAGGATAAACTCACTTTCCGGGAATTTAGCTAATCCTTCTTGAAGGGTATGATTCCAGATATCAAAATCTTCTTCAGTTGTTCCTTGGGAATCCGTTGTGTATAAGAATTTATAAGCCTGATTACTGGAGCTTTCTGTTTTAAAAGTTCCTACGTCGCTCCAATTATCAGCTTGTCCATCCCCAGCACGGTAAGCATATTCCGTTCCCGGCTGCAGATGATCCGCTATTACCTTATGGCTGGTTAGCACAACTGGTTTTTTAGCAGATTTATCCGCTTTTGTCATGTACACACTAGTTGTAACGGATGTTCCTTCATACAATTGAGCTCCTGCCGCTGGAAACTGGCCATTCTCCAATTTAGAAGCTTCTACTACTTCCAGTTTGGTGCCAGTCACACTTTCAGGTGCATACCAGTTGAATCCCATACTAGTCTGCGGGTTGCCATTAAAAGTAATTGCGATAGAATCAGGCTTCCCAACTCCAGGTTCTACTGTCTCCACTACAGGATAAGCAATCAGGCTCATATCCCAATAAAGGTCAGAGCTAGTGTCGCCCGTCTGGTGAACTTCAGCTGAAAGCTCATTACTTCCATCCTTCAGATTGGCTTTTACGATTTCCGTTAGGTCAACCTTTGTATACTCATTTGGATCACTGCCATTAGTTGTACTAAGTGTCTGATAGTCGATTTCACCAGCAGGCATAGCCTCGCGGTAGATTTCTGCACCATTCAGATACAGCACAACTCCGTCATCAAATGCAAAATTACCTAATACTTTATCCGATTTCGTAATCTCTTCCTTATTCACAGTTACATTTGTCCGGAAATAGGAAGTACGATATTTCTTCTTTTTATCCGAGCCGTAGCTTATATTTGTATTCAGAGCACCAAATTGCTTGCTGCTGACTCCGGCCCCAGAATCTTTATAACCAAGCGGCGCTTGGCCTGATGCCCATGTAGAATCATCGTAAACAGACCGCCATACCGAACCTTGATCCGTTCCGTTATCTAGATATTTCCATGTAGAATTGCCCGCCAGTAGTGTAATTGGCTCTAGCGTTTGTAATTGCAGTAATCCAGCATCCTCATTGCTGTCTTCTGCAAAAGCTGGCATTCCTGTAAATGTAAGTCCCAGTACCATAACGAAGGCTAGTGTCATGGATACTGCTTGTTTTAATAACCTGTTCATAATCAGTCTCCCTTACTGTTATTATGAAATGCTTGCATCCATTCATAGTAACTACTAAATATTTTCACAATGTACGGATTGATCCACTAGTTTGTAAAAACGGCTTGTGTATTTAATCAGGCAAAAGTGGTTACAGTAACGGCAAGGTTATGATCAAGGAGGACAAACATGGACGATACTCAAGCTTTTGTAGACAAAGTACACGACACCCAGAAGAAAGCAGAAAAGAACAAACAGAATCACGGTAAAGGAACACCAAGCCAAAAGCTGCCTAATAAACAGCACAGTAAATAGAACACGCCTACACGAAAACAAAAAAAGCAGCAAGCCCTCCCGGATCGGAGTGACTTGCTGCTTTACTTTTTGTATATTGAGCTTGCTTTCAAAGGAGTTATTTACTCCATTTCACCACATTCACGGCTACCTTCTCTAATTGCGCCTTGCTCAAAGCCTTGTCTGGAGAACTAATCGTCACAAAACGATCATCCAGTTTATAGGTCAAAAACAATGAATCGCTGGTAGGGCTGTACCACTTAGCTTCTGTACCATTGGAAAGCTTTATGGTATCGCCTTTGTAATCATAGGAGTAGTCACGTGGAGAAACGTTCACCCTCATATGGTTGAACAAAAAGTACACTCCATCTTCAGAGCTAGCTGCTTTTTGAAAAGCATCTCCACTCACCATTTGTGCTGGTGCATAAACCGTCTTAAACCCATCGAAATTTGCGAAAGCTTTAGAAATTTGTTCTTTTTGAGCGTTGCTGTACTGTACTGGTGTTAATGCATCTTTATCCGGCACCACAGTTCCAGTACCCAGAATGACCTGATTCGCCACTGCATCAAAAGTCACTGGCACCTTCAATACGTCAGCCAAGGCGCGTACAGGAAGGTAGGTTGTATTGTTATAAGTAATCGGAGCTAATGTGTTACCTTTATTATCAACAGGTGTATAAGCTGCACCATTCACTTTAAATCCAATGCTGTGATTGAGGTATGCGGTGATTTTTTGCAGCTTAGTTCCTGCGTACACACCAGCCGAACCTGTGATTGCCATCCCAAATACCATCGTTGCTATAATAATCTTTTTACTTTTCATATGTTATGCCTCCTTAGAAGATCAATCTCGGTTTTTACTTTAGCTCAAGTTTTAAAAGAATATGTCTCTAAGTTGTATTTAACTTGTACCCAATTTGTAAAGAAACTATTCATCTGGAGCTCTGGTTTGTATAAAAAAAACAGCAACCCGCTTATCCCATAAGGATTTAACGGATTGCTGAGAGCTTTAACCTTGATACGGAGTTGTAACCTTATACACTTCCGAATATAAAATTTCTCTATAAAGTTGGAATTCTTCTTCATCAACAGGGTTAGGGTAAGTCATAATTAAGAGTGGTAAGTCTTCATTTCCTTCACGCAAAGGAGGCTGCACATAATCGTAAGGGTTCAAATGAAAGCCCAGCCGCTCATAAAAGCCAATTCTCCGCTGCTCCATTTCACCCAGTGGCCGCTCAACTTCCAAAAGGACAGGCTTGTTAGATAGACTGATGTATTCAGTCATCAGCTTTTTGCCGATTCCTCCACCTCTGATGCCCGGGTCGACTGCTATATGTTCTACAAAACGAAAGCCGGGAAACTCCCAGCAGGCCATAAAAGCAACAATTTCACCCTCAGAGTTCATCTCGGTAATGAGACGATAATCTGGGACTTCCAATAACTCCTGTTGTCCCTCAAAGGTTCTGATCTCAGAAGTAGGAAATGAGGCTTCCATAATAGCGAATATTTCATCAAAAGTTGTGTGATTCATAACATAAGTTCTCACTTTCTGGATTTGTGGTCTATTATAAGTATACCTTACACATATTATCTTAACCCGAAATTCATTAAGAACTCAAGGTACTAGTACCTGGTACTAGGATAACGTGATATACTAAATAGAACAGTTATACACATCTTGTTTGATATAGGAGAGGTTCATATTGGATAATCAGCAATGGATCGCACCTGAGTTCTACAATCTCACTTTGGAAATGGAAACCCATGCTCCTGAGAAGATTGCGCTTAAGTGGTTAAATGAGCAAGGAGATTATGAGGAAATTACTTACGGCGAATTACGCAAACAAGCTAACCGGCTGGCCGGAGGACTTGCGAAGCTTGGGCTGCAACAAGGGGATCGTGTTCTTGTTATGGTTCCACGCCGCATCATCGCTTATGTCATCTATTTAGCTTGTCTGAAACAAGGACTTGCCATCATTCCATCCTCAGAAATGCTGCGTGCCAAAGATTTATCCTACCGCCTGCGCCATTCTGAAGCCAAAGCGGTTATTGCTTGGTCCGAAGTAACCGGGGAAGTGAATAAAATCTCAGAGGATCTTCCTGCTCTCGATTACCGTCTTTCCGTATCTGGCAGCTCAGACGAACTCGGTGAAGGCTGGCTGGATCTAGAAGATCTGATGGTTGGACAACCAGATACCTTCACAGCTGTCGCAAGCCGCCGGGATGATATGGCTATTCTCGCCTACACCTCAGGTACTACCGGCAACCCTAAAGCGGTCGTTCATAGTCATGGCTGGGGTTATGCTCACTTGCGGATCACCTCACCTCAATGGCTGGATATTCAAGGATCTGACACCGTCTGGGCAACAGCAGCTCCCGGCTGGCAAAAGTGGATCTGGAGTCCCTTCTTAACCGTTCTTGGCAACGGAGCTACAGGTTTTGTATATAGTGGATCCTTTCATCCCAAAAAATATTTGCAGCTATTGCAGGATCACAAAATTCAAGTATTATGCTGCACCCCAACAGAATATCGTCTAATGGCTAAAACAGAAGACTTAGGTCGTTACGACTTGTCTACCCTGCGTTGTGCAGTATCTGCCGGAGAGCCATTAAATCAAGAGGTCATTAACACCTTTCAGCGTGAATTCGATATCACAATCCGTGATGGGTACGGCCAGACGGAGAGCACCCTAATTATCGGAACACTCAAAGATACTCCAATACGCATTGGTTCTATGGGTAAATCAATCGCACCCGGCTTAGTCGAGGTTGTGGACGAAGACGGCAAGCCACTACCTGCTGGAGTGGTTGGTGATATTGCCGTACATTTGAGTATGCCAGCTCTGTTCCACACTTATTACAAAGATCCCGGTAGAAAAGAAAGCTCCACACACGGCGAATTCTTCATAACCGGCGACCGGGCAAAAAAAGATGAAGATGGTTATTTCTGGTTCGAGGGTCGTGGGGATGACATTATCATTAGCTCAGGTTACACTATCGGTCCTTTCGAGGTAGAAGAAGCATTGATGAAGCATGCCTCCGTTAAGGAATGTGCGGTCGTAGCCAGTCCAGACGAGATCCGTGGGCACATTGTTAAAGCATTTATCGTACTCAAGGATGAGATTGTTGGTTCACCAGAGCTTGTAAAAGAGCTGCAATCCCATGTTAAAGAGTGGACAGCCCCTTATAAATATCCGCGCAAAATCGAGTTTATTCAGGATCTTCCGAAGACGACCTCCGGTAAAATACGGCGAGTAGAGCTTCGTGAACAGGAGAACCAAGCTGCGCAGGAATAAACATAGCCATAAAGATTACCTTATTAAAAAACAAAGAGCAGCTAGTCCATAAATGGACTGCTGCTCTTGTTTATTTGGCATCAGGTCGTTACTCGGACCAATATTTCGCATCCGGGTTCAGCGACGCGCCAACTTCACCTTCTAATACTAAATCGCAATCGAGGTAGCCCTCTTCATCCAGGAAATAAACCTCCTGCTTGTAGAACTCGCATAAGGTCTCCAAGAATTTATCGGGCGAATCATACATCACGATTAAATCGCCGAAATCATGGAGCAGGTCACATACCTGTTCCACACCATCGGCAGACTTATAATAACAAATGAAATCACTGCCATAGTTCGTTAAGATAGGCAAGATAACTCCATCAGGATGTTGACCTTTTTCCTCCAATATCCCAGCTAATACCTTCATCTCCTCTTCATATTCATCCATATGAATCAGGCGGTACCCTGGAATAAATTCGATAAGGCTTGGTTCCTCTTCCTCACTGCTTGTCCCTGAGACAGTGCTATAAATAGCTTTCAGCAGTTCAGGAGTCTCCGGCAAAACTGCCGTAATCTTTGCTTCGTTACCACCCTTGCCCAAGCTGGCAATATAATCAGGGCGTAATTCTGCGGACAGCTTAAGGTATTCTTGGAATTGTTCTGTCAATTTATTGGTGTGCATATTGTCATCCTTTACTTATTTGCGGAAGTCCACATCTTCATCAGCCACGTATCGAAGTCAGCGCCTTTTTCACCTTCATAAGCGTCGTACACGTCAACTCTCATCTTCTTCAGCTTCTCTTTGAAGTCCTCGTAAGAATGATCTCTTGGCAGGCTCTTTTTAATTCTCAGCAGGATCTTGGATACGCCTTTAACTAGTTCAGGCTTGTTCTTCGATGGCACCTTAACGTCTTCACCAAAAGCCTTCAGCTTAAGGTAAGCAGCTTCTTGAACTGTATATACAGGATCGCTCTCCATTAAACGCGTCAGGATATCGATAATTTGTTTGTGGTTGGTCTGTCCCAGCTCTTCAACTGCTTCTAGACGCGCTCTCCAATCCGCAGAGCGGTTGGCAGCTTTCTTTAATTCCTCATAATTCTCCGGTAGTTCATTGTTCAGTTCTTCGATCATTCCGTTCAATCCCCTTCTATTAAAAACTATCTATCTTACAGTAACAGTATAACCAACCATTGCGCAAGCTAAGAGAGGAAGATCTTTGCATGAATTCATGTGAATATCATATTTCCGCAAAAATATGGGTAAAGTATCCGGAGTAAGTAGCCAGCGCAACATTCTATCGACTATATACGTTAGTAACTAGAGAAATTCAGACAATACATCAAGGAGAGTGACCTAAGTTGAAAAAGCATACCTTCATGCTAGCGTTAACCATTGTACTAAGTGTGGTGCTTGGCGCCTGTTCCAGCAACAACAGTAACAATGGAGCTGCCATTGAAACGAATCTGACTGCAAAAGAAATGGTCGATCAAATGCTGAGCAAAGTAGAGCAGCCATCTTTAATGGAGCTTGATGCGGCTACAGTTGAACAGCTATATCATCTCAACCCAGAATTGCTTGAAGATTATAGCATTAGAATGCCTATGATGAATGTGAAGACTAACGAAATTGCGGTTCTGAAAGTTAAAGATGTAAAAGATATGACCACTGTTGAGGATGCCATCAAAGCGCGTGCAACAGATGTCCAAAAACAATTCGAAACCTATCTGCCTGATCAATACGAAAATGCCAAGAACTATAAACTTATTAAAAAGGGTAACTATTTCCTGTTCGTTATTGCTGATCCTGCGGATCAAGATAAACTCGTAGCAGACTTCGATACTTACTTCACAGAAAAATAAATAACCATGGTATTCAGCAGCCTACTTTTCCTATTCCTATTCCTGCCGGCTGTCCTAGCGCTCTATTATGTTTCGCCCTGGCGAATCAAAAACCTCATATTGTTTTTAAGCAGCCTGGTTTTTTATGCTTGGGGCGAACCTGTCTACATTGTTATCATGTTGCTGTCCACCATTACAGATTACAGCTTTGGTCTACTGCTCAGCAGACCAAAGCTGACTGCGGTGCAGCGCAAGTGGATTGTGGTTAGTTCCGTCATTATTAATCTAGGCTTATTGTCGTATTTTAAATACGCAGATTTTCTCATCCAAAATATAAATGAACTCCTCGGTACACATATTCCTTTAACGGATTTACCTTTACCTATTGGGATTTCATTTTATACTTTTCAATCCATGTCCTATATTATTGACGTCTATAGAGGAACTTCGAAAGCACAACGCAATTGGATTGATTTTGTTACATTCGTAGCGCTGTTTCCACAGTTAGTAGCAGGTCCGATTGTTCAATATAACACCATTGCCGGGCAACTACGTGAACGTTCGGTCGATATCCCCATGTTCGCAGAAGGTGTACGGAGATTCATAATCGGATTAGCCAAAAAAGTGCTGCTCGCCAACAACATCGGTCTGCTCTGGCACACCATATCCAGCTCCAATTTAGATTCCCTGCCTGCTTTAACCGCTTGGCTTGGGATTATTGCGTTTGCTTTTCAGATCTATTTTGACTTCAGCGGGTATTCGGATATGGCTATTGGTCTCGGTCTCATGTTCGGCTTCCGCTTTAACGAGAACTTCAACAAACCTTATATCTCTCAGAGTATTACTGACTTCTGGCGGAGATGGCATATTTCCCTTAGCAGTTGGTTTCGTGACTACGTCTATATCCCGCTTGGAGGCAACCGCCGGGGGTTAGGCATTCAAGTGCGCAACATCCTCATCGTATGGCTGCTCACGGGTATCTGGCACGGGGCCAGCTGGAATTTTCTGCTCTGGGGATTATACTTCGGGGTCATTCTTATCTTTGAAAAATGGTGGGGATTAAAGCTGCTAAGCCGTCTCCCCCGTTGGACAAGGCATTTATATGCCGTAGTACTTATACTCATCGGATGGGTCTTATTCGCTTTTGAAGAACTTCCTCTGGTCATTGGCTACTTCCAAGCGATGCTTGGCTTTAATGGACAGCCGTTATGGAATAATACCACTTTATACTTCACTTACACGAACGCGATTCTACTCGTGGTGTTAACCTTTGCCTCTACACCTGTGAAACTCTCTAAGCGGATGGATTCTAGATCGGTTCCTGCTCTTGTTTGGTATGGCGTGTTATTTTTCCTATCTGTTGCCTACTTAGTAGATGCAACCTTTAATCCATTTTTATATTTCCGATTCTAACCATTAGGGGGTGATTGTTTATGAAGCAGAAGACGGATCGAATCCTGGTTGGGGGATTTGTTGCAACGTTATTTCTGGTCGCTATCCTCTTTTTCTTACTGCCTGTTCAGCGTTTCTCTGAGCTTGAGAACCGGTATTTGCAAAAGGCCCCCCATCTGACATGGGACAATTTATTATCCCACACCTATGCGGAAGAGGCCGAAAGCTTTGTAACCGATCATTTTCCATTTCGGCCCAAATGGGTATGGGTGAAATCGGCGGTGGAACAGATGAGGCTGCAGCAAGAGAATAACGGAATCTATAAAGGAAAAGACGGCTATCTTTTCGAAAAATTCGCAGCACCTGATTACACTAAAGTTCAGCAATATGCAGCAGCTGTGAAACGCTTTGCCGATAACAATCCTGATGCAAACACCACTTTCTTACTCGCACCTACATCGGTTGGCTTGTACAAGGAACGTCTGCCCTGGTTAGCTCCTGTCTATTCGCAAGCTGAGGTGAATCAAACAATAGCTAAGGATGTAGGGGATAGCCTTACTTTTATAGATGGATTTGATGTGCTTAGCCCACATGCCGCAGAGCCCATTTACTATCGCACCGACCATCACTGGACAACCTACGGTGCCTACTTAGCTTATGCAGCCTATGCTCAAAGCATGGGCTGGCAGCCTCTGTCCCGGAGCGAATACCAGATTCAGACTGTGAGTAATTCATTTCTCGGAAGCTATCATACCCGGGGGCAATTTATCGGGGTCTCACCTGATTCCATTCAATTGTACAAACCTAATCATGAGGTATCCACCCAAATGTACATTGAAGATACCGGTGAGACTTTAACAAGTATGTATGACTCAAGTTATCTGGCGAAAAAAGATAAGTACTCTTATTTCTTAGGGGGCGTACATGCGCTCATGAAAATCACCAGCCAGCTTGATCCAACAACGGTCAAACAGAAAAAGCTGCTCGTCATCAAGGACTCCTATGCACATAGCGTTATTCCTTTCCTGACTCAGCATGTGCCTGAAATCTATGTGATCGACATCCGTTATTATAATGGAAACATCAGTGATTATATGGCTCAAAATGACATCAAGGATGTCTTGCTGCTTTTTAATACGGCTACTTTTATTGATAATGCGGCGCTATTGAAGTTAAATTAAAGCCACTCAGGGAAAAGGTGTTGTGCGGGAATGTTGGACTTTCGGTCGCTGTTGTCTCCAGATGTTTTTGATTTTACCGCTATCAGCGGATAACATCCGGAGACAGCTTATGCTTCCGATGCGAGCTTTCCTTCGGAAAGCTTTCAGGCGAACGCTAACGCTCCTACAGTTCCAAAGTTCCCTCCTTAACTTCAAACCAAATACTAAAACTAATATACGAGTCCTCTAATCTGGACTCGTATTTCAGATCATTTTTGCCAAGAATCTCCGCGACGATGGACAGGCCAAGTCCAGTACCGGAGATTTCTTTATTTCGAGACTCTTCAATTACATAGAATGGGTCCCAGATATACGCTAAATGCTCCGTTTTCAGGCGAGTGGTTTTATTGGAGATCGTGAATTTTAATGTACGCGTAGTGTCACTCCGTAGTTTTATTTCAAAAAAATTCTCTTCACCATATTTAATGGCATTACTAATTAAGTTGTTGAATACTATCTCGATTTGGCTGATATCTTCTTCAACGACAGAGGATTCAAGCGAATGAAAGTCGGTCATTAAGGTTATGTTTTTATTTTTTAACGTAATATTATATTGTGAGATCACTTTTAGCAGAAGCTCTTTAAGATCAAAAGGCTCTTTATGCACTTCTGACTTCTGGATCTTGGACAATTTAATTAAATAATCCACCATATCCGACGTATACTTCACTTGCTCCAAAATGATATCCGTATACGTGCCATCATCCAGACCGTCCTGAATGCCAATCGTATATGCTTGGATTAAGGATAATGGTGTTTTCACTTCATGTGAAATGCTTGAGATAAGGGTATTTAAACTTTGATTTTTCTCCTCCAATTTGGCATGAGTGCTCTTTAGACGCTGACTCATCTGATTGATGCTTTTCGAGAGCTCTTCGATTTCATCCCCCGTTTGAATCGTCACTTGTTTAAAATCGAGATTGGATATATCCTTTGCGACATCCTGCAATTGTTCTAACGGTGTAATGATCTTTTTTGAAAAATAAGCCACTAACAGCAAACTGATAATAATCCCCAGTAGAATGGAGTAAAAGCTGAATTGATTTACGAGGGTCAAGGCATCTGTATTGTGCACAACCACAGTTCCTATGAGGATTAGACTGCTATCCTGCTCGTATATTTTCGTTAACAGACTCGATTTCAATTTGCCCTGATTAAATAAAAGATTAACCGCGTTGCCTTGTTTTACTTTTTGTAATACCTCATCTGTGATCCAAAATTTATTAAGTGCCACCTTATCTTTAAACAACGCAAATTGAATATTTTCGTTAATTTCTGCTGTACTTCCACTGTTTTCAACCCTAACAATCGTTACGTTATTATTGTTCTCGATCCTGCTTTCATTCTCCATGAGTTGATCCAAACGGAGATCCTTTACTTCGTCATAAATGCTGTTGATCTTGGTTTTCATTTTGTATAGGTAATAATCTGCTGAGAAATAGTTATGCAGGAAATAAGACGTACCAAAAACAATCAGCAAAATAATGCTCACCATGATCAATAACTTCGTACTTATTTTATGAATTTTTATCATGGAAGCTGTACCCCATTCCCCTATGCGTGATCACGTGGTCGGCCCCAATCTTATCGCGCAGCCTCTTAATATGCGTATCTACCGTTCTTTCTTCGCCTAGATAATCCATTCCCCAAACCGCAGACAATAAGGCATCTCTGGATAAAATGCGTCCTTTATGCTCGTACAGGAAGGTTAGCAATTCAAATTCTTTTTTATATAACGCCAGTTCGGCCCCATTCTTGTACACTTTCTTCCGCTCAAAATCGATTTCTAAATCCCTAATCGCAGCCACTTTTTCAGTGCCTAGCATTTTTTTAATTCTAAGCATCAAAATCCTTGGGTCGAATGGTTTTCTTATATATTCATCTGCCCCTATATCCAAGGCACTGAATTCATCATCATGGGAAGACCTTGCGGTCAGCATTACAACTTTAGCCAAACTAACCTTCTTGATTTCATTACAAACCTCAAGCCCGCTTCGCTTAGGCATCATCCAATCCAGCACCACAAGATCAATCCTATTGGAAAAAAAGAGCTCTAGCGCTTCCTCACCATCCGCTGCTGTCCAAACGTTATAGCCTTCTTTTTCAAAATAAGTCTTCAATATAATGGTCATGTGTTTCTCATCATCCGCAATTAAAATATTCAAAGTAGATTCTCCTCCCTATAGTTATCAGAAGAAAAAGGCGAAATCCTTTACAGGTTTCACCTTTTCATATATTTTCATGCTACGTTATTGCAACTTCTCTAGCCCCTTCGTCAGTACGTTCCACATCGGGTTATCGACTGTCTTTCGATCAGGCTGTTCACCCTTCTCTATCGCTTCCCAATACTCCCAGGTTGGAGGCTCAGTGCCAAGTTCATAATCCATACCATCCCAAGTATCCTCCCGGAACGCATAAAACGCCCAGTGCCAGCCGTAATCATCAAAAATCGAGATTAAATCAGCCAAGTATTGATCTGCACCTTTTACAAGCCGGTTCGTGCCAAATTCTTCAGCGACAATACGATTAGCAGGGATGTTATTCTTTTCTGCCCACTGTGCGATAGGTTCTAGAAAATCCTTTAAAGCTTTCTTATTAAATGCTTTTTCCGTCTTCTCCTCACCTACTTTAACCGTTCCAGGATATTCATAGGTTAAGCCTTTTTTCTTGTTTTGGCTGGTGAGTTCGTAGGGTTCATACATATGAAAAGCATATAATACATTCGCATCATCGATGGGTTTCAAATATTTAAAGGCCCATGGTGTAGCATACAGACCAGAATTGACGATAATAGGGGTTTCCGTATCTACGGTTCGAATCGCTGTCACAATAGTCTCATATAAAAGATTCAAATCCGCCGGAGTATTCTCCACTGAGCTATACCATTCGTTGTAATCCTCTGTCCAAAAATCATTAAATCCAGTAGCTTGTTCAGGATGTGGCTCATTAATAAGATTATAGCCGACCACCGCAGGATGATCTTTTAATCTTTCCGCAAGATCCTTCCAAAACGTTGCCGCTTGTTCATGATAACTGAAATCCTTCCAGATTCGATCATCATTTGTATAATTATTAAACTGCCGCCACCGATCTCCGGGCAGACTAAGGGCTGTCAGCACTACTTTTGAACCCCGCGCCTCAGCTGCATCCAAGTCTGCTTTTAACGCTGTAAAATCATCCTCAACAAGCCCCTCGTATTTATCTGCATTCCCTATTAAAAAGTCTTTATCTGGAGTAGCATCCGGTTGATCGTTAAACAGAAAATCACTATCTTTTGCCCATTTATCTGGCGCAAGTCGAATGAACTCTATATTATTTTCCTTCGCCGCATCATAATTCTCGGGTATAGATTTGGAATTCATGAAATTTGTTCCTTTTCGCTGTTGATCCCAGAAAGCGATCTTCTCATTGACCTCTTTCTTTACCTCCTTCTCCGGTTCATGATTTGCTTGTGGTGTTGCTGCACTGCATCCTACGACTGCCAACAAAATCAATACGATAAATCCTTTAAACTTCTTCATTCCCTCACCTCATAACCTATCGTAGCCAATCTCTGTTACAAGAGTGTCACAAGGATTAGTGGACAGCTAAACCCTACCTTTATTTTCGCTGCGCAGCAACAGAATTTGCCATATCAACTAATTCAATTTCGGTCAGTGGTTTATCGCTCATAAGAGAATAAGTGAATTTCCCGTCTGTCCAAGCTGCCACTAAATAATCACTCTCATTTCCGTAAAGCATTATAGATCCAACCTTTTTTGTTTCTGAATATCCTAAATAATCTGTAGAATCTCCTGTACCTTCTAGCATGAAATATTTCAACTGATTGGCCCCATTAGTGTATACTACCTGTGCCATTCCAAATTGATTAATTGCAGATTCGAACTGGTATCCATTTGGCAGTTTGGTAGGAATTTTTAAATGGAAAGGCAAGCTGGCGGCCAGTTCTTCCACCGTACTATATTCCACAATGCTATTTGGTCCTTGTACTCCTAATTCCTGATTCGGCTTTTGCAAATTCGTCAATATGGCAATGCTACAGATCATAAGAACAATACATGCAGCTAGTGCGCTAAATCTTCTCCACCGTATTCTTGCAGCAACCTTATTGGTATGCTGGCCTACAAACACATTGGACAATATACGGATTTCATCAGCGGGAGTAAGGCGGATTGACTCCATAATTTCGTTATATTTGCTCATCAAAATCGTAAGCTCCTTTCAAATTGATTTTCAGCGTACCCCGCGCTCTGTGTAGAAGAGAACGGACAGTAGCCTCTTTTTTATCTAGTAATGAAGCAATTTCTGCTGTTGAATACTCCTCTTGGTAATACAAATGGATTACTATACGATACTTCTCAGGCAAAATTTTGACCGCATCCCAAACAAAGCTTAAATCCTCTGTTAACTCCGCCACCGGATAATTCTCAGTCAGTTCCGAGTTCTTACGAAACCATGCAGAATTCAGCTTGTTTTTACTTAGATTAATGGCCACACGTAAAAGCCATGCCTTTTCATGTTCCGGGTTTTCGAAAGACGGATTGGCCCTCATCAATTGCAGCAGAGTATCCTGCACAATATCCTCTGCATCGCTCATGTTATGCATATAGGAATAAGCTACTCTTAGAATCGAATTCCCATATAGCTTGAGCGTAAGCCCAATGTCATTTCTGTATGCTGCTTCGACGAAATCTCCAGCAAATGATTTCTGAGACTCCTTAGAGTGAAGCTTCCCCTTTGAACTGATGAATAATGTTGTCACTTGGCGCAACAATGAGGCAGCTTTGACCCTGTATTTCAGCAGTCTTGTCCACACTGTTTCTTCTACTAGACAGACGAACATCCTTTCTCCTCCTATATCCAAACCTCTCTATCCCATATACAAAATACAAACCCAAAATGTTGCATTAACTAAATCTATTATTAATGAGTTTTAAAAAAAGAATTAAAATTCATTCTGTTTTTGCAACATTTCTTATAGTTCAACTGTGTATAAAGCAGAGTCACCAGAAGCAATTCAAATTTGAAAGGATGGTTTATATCATGAAAAAACTATTTTTAACAAGTGCCTCATTTGCACTCACGCTCACAATGTCCGCCTCCGTCAATGCTGCTGATATTTCGAACATTGCTTTAACTGCTGCTGCACCAAAGCACAGCTTAATTACAACCACACCAAAGGAGGCCAGCAAATATCAGATTATTGTAAATGGGCAAAAGACTGATGTAGATGTTGTTGTAAAGGGCCCGAGCGCTGATCTGAAGGCTGTAATGGTTCCACTACGTGAAATTTGCGAGAAACTTGGTTTTACTGTGACTTGGAACAAAGACAAAACCGTCACTTTGGATGACGGAACCATGCATAGCACAATCACGATTGGCGAAGATGCTTATATTGCTTCCACCAGCATTCCAGGAGCAATCGGTACAACGGCTCCCTTCATTTTAGGAGCAGCTCCAGTAATAATTAAAGACTCTGCTTATGTTCCTCTTGGTTTGTTCCGTGTTCTACTGGGCAACGGAGATGATGTAGTTACTATGAATGGTCATCAGATATCTATTCAAACTAAAATGCCTGATAATACACAAATTCCTAGTCCTCTTACTGAGCACACTACAATTGAAGCTCTGAAAAAAGCTGTCAGTTTTAACTTTGAAGTGCCAACTGCTCCTGCCGGTTATACAATCAGCCTTATTCAGGATATTAGCGGGAATTTAGCTGAAATCAGCTTCTCTGACAGCAAAAATACTATCAACTACCGCGTCAGTTCAGGTAGCAAAGATAACAGCGGCAATTCTAACGTATATGACAGCACTAAAGTAATTACAGTAAATAATTCTCAAATCACATGTAAAGGAAATGGCGGATCAATTAGCCTTGCTGTATGGGAAAAAGATGGCTTAAGCTTCTCTCTCTCTTCTGATGAGGGACTAACCACTTCTCAAATGCAGGATATGATAGAGAGTATTCTCTAATTTAGAGTGTATCCAAACAACAAGAAGCTCAACGAGATATTGCGTCATGACAGTATCACTAAAAAGAGATATTCCAAAACCGGACCGGCTTTAGAACATCTCTTATCTTCGACTAACCTCACAAATCATATTCATAGTTATCAAACTTGCCATCTGAGGCGAAGACATATTCACAGATGTTCTCACCCCATCTAGCTATAACACTGAAGACGCGACCCGAAGTGGGAATATCACTGGTGGATGCTGGAGGGTTCACAAATTCATATTTCCCTTCGACGAGTGTTACAGGAACTTCTACAATTGGAAGCTGCGATTCATCAAAGCTCTCAGTTAGATAGGCCATGTTTATTGTGACTTCACTCGGTGCGTAATCTCCAAAGTCGACCTGCATTTTCTCCCCTGGTTTCAAGCGACGCAGACCCGTTAGAAGCGTAGGTTCACTATGCCAAGCCGTATAGTAAAAGGAAGCCCGATCATAGTCCGCTCCATTCCAGCTCGTCTTTAGAATGACATAGTTCTCTATAGCATCTGTACTATTCTCATGTGTAATGATAAGGGGCGACGGTTCAGCAGGACTTTTGAAAGAGCTCTCGGATTTACTCATTATTCCCCCGCGTTCCCCAAGCACCACCGCACCAATGATAACTACTGCCAACAGCATCAATGAAATCAATAATATCCTTTTAGACTTATTCCTATGTTTGATAATAAGCTCCCGCCTTTCCGTAAACTTCTAACCCTTCTTTCATTTAACACTTGATCATCAAGCCATGCAAGTAGGTAGCTGATGAATTATATAGCAAATCCAAGAGGTAACTCTCCTTCTATCATATTCTATTTCTAGGAGGTGAATATAATATGACCATTCAGTTTGTAGATTTAAGACTATCCAACCAAGCAGCTTCGGATGCTACACCAGCAGTTATTCCACTAGCAGCAACTCCCCTTGTTTTTGGGGATATTGGTATTCAGACCGCAGGCGTGTCGGCTGAGAATCAGGGCAATGTCCGCGTACTTTTGACCGGATTTCTAAAAGTAGAAAACAATCCTCTTTTCAATACCAATACCGTTAATGTTCGCAGAAACGGAACGATCATTTTCACCACGACATTTGGGGTTGCGATCAGCAGAGAAAATGAAGCTTTCGGTTTTACAGCAGTAGATATTCCACCACCAGCGGCTGTCGCAACAGGTCAAATTCAGTACACAGCAGAGATCTTCACAAATGCAGCTGCAACAGATCCCTTTAATAATGTCCAAGCCAGAAACTTTAGTGGCGTTGCAGCTGCGGGTAACTCCTAACATGAACATCTAGTGGGTGGGAAGCGAATTTCCCCTTTAAAAACAGAAGCTCAACCAAAGGTACTGGTTGAGCTTCTGTTTATTCCCCAAATAATAGATCCAGAATCCGTTCATCCGCCTTTCGGTTCTTCCCTTTATAAGGATAACAATGAATATGAATCGCTGGATTAAAGTTAATCTCAATAACGCTATAGTTGGTAGCATTGGCTTCTTCCTTGATGTCATCAATCATCATATCCACTCCACAAAAAGTGGCGCCCGCAGCTTTAGCCGCTTGAATAGCCAGAGCCTTATAACTATCTGGGATCTCATCCGTAAAATCCAGGCTGTCACCACCCGTGCTAATATTAGAGTTCTCCCGAAGATAGATGACTTCGTTTAATGGAGGAATATCACTCCAAGCCTGAGCGTGGTTGTTCAAGAACATCGCTTCTGCTTCACCGATCTGAATTTTCTCAAGTGGAGTCTTGTACCCACGACCTCTTAACGGATCCTTATTCTTCTCGTGCACCAGTTGTTCAATCGTATGTACACCATCTCCAATCACATTTGCAGGAACCCGGTGCAATACTCCGACTACTTCATCACCCATGACAAGAAAACGATATTCTTTACCCGTCATGAATTCCTCTAGTAGCACTGTTCGATCAAACCCGAAGGCGATTTCGAAGGCTTTTTGATAATCTTCTTTAGAGAAGTCGTCTGTAAAAATAGTAATGCCGAGTCCAAAATTGGTTGATTTGGGCTTAATCACAATAGCCTTGTTACGGTAAGTGCCATGCGCATTCATTGCCTCTTCCAGATTTCGAAAAGCTTCTCCTGCCGGAACACGAATGCCTTGCTGTTTAAGAACTTCTTTCGTAACGATCTTATTCTCCATGATTAATACCGTACTATAAGAATCAAGGGAGGTCTTCGTAGCTTGCTTAATATATTCTTTATGATCACCTTGCGTAAGAACTACAAAGTTCTCTTCCCGATCGATCAATTGAAACTTAATGCCACGTTTAACCGCTGCCTTCAAAAGAAGCTGTGTAGATAGCTCCAGATCCTCATATCCCACAAAACGGTATCCATTCGCAAGACTTTCCTTAGCATATTGTTTAGCTTTATTCAGATGGTATTGTACAAAAGAGGATTGCTGAACTTCCGACTTCACAATAGCTGCAAAGCTCCGGTCTGGCTCTACAATTTTATTCTTAGCTCCATGCAAAACGTTCAAAAACAGTTCATTCTCCGGGTTCAACAGTTGGATCATATCCTGCATCTCATGAATACAAGTTAATGCCTGCTGCTCCATCGTTGTACATGAATCCCCGTAATCATGCAAACATCCCTTTATTCCTTCCATGATTAGTTGATCATGATTAAGATTCGCCAGCTTCTGATCCTCTACTCCGAACGGTTCGTCCTCCTTCAGCAGCATATACAGGATAAAAAGATGAATGAAAATCATCGTTTCTTTGCCGATTCCTATTTTGTAGAGTGGATTCAAATCAATAAACCGAAGCTCCAAATAAGCTATCCCATCTTGCATCAGTTCCTCTAAAGGATGTTTGCCTCTTGCTGTCTTCACTCTAACCGGACTATAAAACTCTTTTACACTTAATAATTCTTCCGATTCGATCAAAGCTTGTAAATCATGAACATAATCCTTTAACGAAGCAAAAGATACATAAAGAGGTTTTTCGTTTCGATACCCGCATTCGCTATTCCGCAGTGAATTCATATTCTGATAATAAAAGCTTTTGTCGTCATCTGATTCCCCGCGAGCTACACATTGTTCCATATATGTCTTATCAAAAACAGGGCTGGCGCCTGTTAAATAGATGAGAAGCCAACGGTACCGCAATAGGTTGCGGGCTATTTTTAAGTAGGTAGCGTCTTTGAATTCTTTAAAGCTCACCTGCGGATCTGCGATGTCATGAAGCTGTCGCAGAAATTGTTCATCAAAAGAGAAATTGTAATGGATTCCGCTCAGCAATTGTCTTTTGCGACCGTATTTGTCTGCTAGCTGATGTCTGTATTCATCCTCAATTGGATTACCCATCTTGGCAATGGGGATGTCCTGATCATTCGGTAACCTCGGAGGATTACTACTTGGCCATAGATATTCTTCCTTGAGCTCAAGCGACACAATATCCTGCAACGCCTCCAGAAAGTTATAAGTCTCATCAATAGAATCAAAAGAGGGGGTGACCATTTCAATTTGACTCTCTGAGAAGTCGGTTTGAATATACGGGCTCTCCATTTTGTTGCCAAAAGCTTTAGGGTGTGGTGTCAGCGCCAGTCTTCCCTCTGGATCCACTCTGACATTTTCTTTTTCCAGTCCAAATTCGCCGTGAAAAAGCTCCTTATTCAAATGGTTATCCCTTAGAAGCTGTATGAGTTTACGATTTAATAAAGCCATTTCAACGATCATCCTTTGCTTAGTAGTTTATCTGCTGTTTGTTCATTTTGAATAAAGATCTTCTAAACCAGAACACAAGAATAACCCCTTTAAACACACTGCTTAGAGCAATCGACATCCACACCCCATTCAGGCCAAAAGGTTCGGATAAAATCAAGGCTAGTGGAATTCGTAGTGCAGTAAATGTAATACTGAAAATCGGCGGGATATGCGTTTGGCCAATGCCGTTAAAAGCACCTACTGTCATCAATTCCATACACATAAATAATTGTGAGTAGCCAATGATGCGCATATAATCAGTGCCTAATTCCAGGCTTGTCTGATCTGATAAAAACAAGGAAAATAGCTGCTGCGGGAACGCAATAAATATAAGCGATATGATCACGCCAAAGATGGAGGTTAAGATCAAAGCCTTACGATATCCCTGCCCTATACGGTCCAATCGGCGTGCTCCATAATTTTGTCCAAAAAAGGCAGCAATAGCTCCCTGTAGTCCTCCAATAGTCATATAAGAAATAGATTCAATTTGAATCCCTACTTTTTGCACCGCAATCGCATCCGCCCCAAAACGTACTATGATCTTAGCAATGACGATCGATATGAGCGTAAAGGTGACCCGTTGGATTGTGATCGGAAGTCCCATACGGATTACTTCTTTCATTTGACGACTGTCCCATGCTGATGTGTTCGAAATGATTTCTGACTTTCTTGTCTTTATGATAAAAAGAGCCGTAACTAAGATGTTCGCTGTCAATGTTGCCGTGGCTGCCCCCGCTACTCCCCAACCTTCAAAACTGCCCCAGCCAAAAATTAAAAATGGATCAAGGACGATATTAACCATAAGACCAACGGAGAAGATCTGAAACGGTTGTTTACTATTTCCCATCGAGTTTAAGAGTGTGGCAAACAAAGTATTTACGATGGAAAATACCGTCCCGAAGATCGAAATCATTAAAAATTGTCGTGCCATCCGTTCAACTTCATCACTTCCAAGATCAAAAAAACCAACCAACTGATTGTTGGTCAACAGAACTAAACTCATATAGAGAAGTCCTAATAAAATAGACATCATAAACCCGTTTTTCATATAAGATTTAGCCTTCTCTATCTGGCCAGATCCCATACAAAACGCAACCTTAATCCCTGTACCGATCGTAATCATAGTCGACAATGCAATCGCTAGATTAATGAAAAAACTCGCCGTGCCAATCGCGGCAACAGGACCACTTCCTAATCTTCCAACCCAAATCATATCGACGAGGCCATAGGTTGTGGAAATGAAATTCGTCGCAATAATGGGAAGCGTTAATTTCATTAAGGTAGGCATAATAGGACCCTGAGTCAAATCATTCATGCCCTGCAATTCCTTCAAATCTAATAACACCTTCTTCATCTGATTTTCAGATTTATTATATAACCAAACACTTATATAATCAATTGATTATATTTGAGCAATCTGTTGGACCAGCGCTTCAAGCATCCGTATCCGATTAAGGAGTTCCAATTCTTCTTGTCTCAATCCGTCCAGCTGAAGATTCAGAGATTCGCCTACTTCCTTGATTAACTCTGCATGGGCACACCCATAACTCCTTTTCAATTTAAAAATAGACTGGATATCCCTTAGCTTCACTCCATAACTTTTCAACTCTTGAATGGCAAAATAATCTGCCAGATGCTGCTCTGTATATATCCGTTTACCATCTGGTCCCTTGGAGGGTGGTGCATCAAATGATAGGCTCAAGTCTTATAATCTTATATGGAATGGTTAGTGTGCTTGGGGCAGTGGGGATTCTAATTAAGGGCTCCGCTAAATCTGCTGTGGGTTATATTTATTTGTTTTTGCTATCTCATATTACGTTAGTCGTCATCACCCTTTATGCCTTATGTAACCGCTTAACTTCATTTGGTTTATTATCGGTTTTCTCAACTGTCTTATCTCCCGCTGGCTCAACGGTAAGTTTGTCTTCGGTACGAATAACTGGCTTCATTACTTTATTGTTGTGCTGGTCTTTGCTGTGGGCTACTTCTTAACCTAGTCTCTTCATTATGAGCCTGGAGACAGAAGGTGGAACTCCTAAAAAGTATATAAATTGTGTAGACATCAAAAGACAGTTCCTAATGCACAAAATGTGCCTACCGGAACTGTCTTTTTATCGTAATTAAAATTTCTTTTGTTTTTCAGTCGAATGGCTATTGAAAACGGATTTTAGTTCGTTTACAATAAAACCAATAATAAGTTCTATAATTATAGAACAAATAAATGTTTTAGCAACTTACTCAAAGAATGGAGAAGCTCATGGAATATAAAGTAGAAGTCGATTTTGCCCCCATGTATGAATGTGTGAACAGTATGACTGCTTTTCTAAGCAAGCAGAACCATACTGCTATGGATTCCGGTAAGCTCTGGGTACGTGAAGTCCAAGCAAGATTTGCCCCGATGTTGCTTCGTAAAATGCAAGAGGTCGTTAAAAAACTTGATGATTTCAGTTTGGCTCCCTACATTTGGTCTTCACCGGGCGAGCGTTCTGTAGACGGCTTTTTGAATTGGTTCGATGGTTTATCTTCGGGTGAACTGTATGAAATATCTGGACGTTTCGGCCAATCGGTTCCCTCTAATCTTTCTGAGCTAAGGGACACTGCCTCTGACATCCTGCGCGAATGGAACGCGGGTTACTTCAATGGAATCGACCCTAATATCCTCAAAGGGCTTGAACAGGAAGCCGAGTCAAGACGAACGACACTGAATGGGAACAATGATATGGAAGTCTTTGAAGCAGCAACCGACGGAATGCGCCTCTATCCAACCGAACGTCTGAAGCAGGTCATTATCATTCCGCAATATCATGCCCGCCCACTGGTCACCACCTCTATGTTTGATGAATTCGTTTTCACTAGCTACTCTTGTGATGTTCTCCCTCCGGAAGCTGGCCGGCCTGCTCCAGCACTACTTCGACTTACCCGGGCACTCTCGGATGAGACGCGGCTGTATATCCTTCGTTTGCTTACAGGCAAGCAGTTGAATTTCACGGAAATCGTGCGGGAAGTCGGACTTTCTAAAAGTACAATCCACTACCATCTGATCGCGTTGCGCGCAGCAGGGCTGGTCATTGTCCATACCAACGTTAAAAGCACATCGTACAGCCTGCGATTGGAAGCCTTAAATGGGCTACCACAGCAGATTGGGTCGTATCTAGAGAGTCAAGCATAAACGCCTTAAGCGTCCTTATAAGGACGGTAAGCGTATATGCGAGAAATATAAGAAAGGAGTGAACAGGCTATGATAAAACGCAGCTATTATGGTTTACTCTCAACCATAACTCTAAGTGCTTTTGGGGATGCTTTTGGCTTGTTGGCTATGGAATGGCTCGTCTATGAATTGACGGGTTCCAAGCTAGCGATGGGAGCACTCGCGCTCAGCTCCGGCATACCTGAGCTGCTGCTGCGCTTGCTGGGCTCGCCGCTGTCCGACCGGCTCCACCGGGTACGCTTTATGGCCTGCTTGGCAGCCATTCGCCTGTTAGCTATAGCACTGCCGCTAGGCATGGGTCTGGCTGGCCAACTGCAGCTGTGGCATCTGTTTGTCGCCGCTGGTCTCAGCGGGGCCTGCGCCGCTCTGTTCATGCCAACAGCCATGGCTGTTATTCCCGGCGTTGCCGATAGCCGGAAGCTGGTGCGGGCTTTTGCTATCATCGATGGCAGCAAAAGTGCAGCAGTCTTGCTAGGCCCCGCCCTGGCTGGGGCGTTGACCGCTGCCAGTGGAGCACTGCCAGCCCTTAGCATCAACATGTTATGTTATGTTGCGGCCATCATTACCTTGCTGTGCCTGCAGAAGCTACCCAAGCCCTCTCCAGCTCCAGGCCGTTTCTCCATTACCGTCTATGTTCGCGAAATTGCTGAGGGTTTTACCTTCTATAAACAATTCCCCGCCATGCTTACGATAATGATGATGGCCTCTATTAGTAATCTAAGCTCAATTGCCGTCTGGACCATGATGGTTCCTTTTGTACGCGAAGTGCTCCACCGTGATGCGGCGACGATGGGCACACTTAGTACAGTTTTCGCACTTGGAACCTTAGTCGGGCTAAGCATCATTTCCATGATAGGGGAAATTAAAAAGAGGCGGCTTGTCATGCTCGGCAGTCTGGGGACCATCGGTTTAGTAACAACATTATGGGGGTTATTTCCTAGTTTTTCTTTTGCTCTCGCCGCCGTATTCGCCACCGGAACGATAGCTCCCTTCTTCGGCTCCTTAAGCTCTTCACTCCATGGACGTCTGGTTCCGGGTAATCTGCAAGGAAGAGTCAACTCCATCCGTTTTTTAATCGGTGGCGGCTTGCAGCCTTTTGGTGCTTTTGCCGGCGCCGCGATTGCTGAACTCTATGGCGTGCCTGCGCTTTTTGTCATCGCCGGATTGCTTCCACTGCTCTGTGCCATCGCTGCCTTGCTGCTCCCCGGACTCAAAACACTGGACGGCGACCTCTCCACACTTGAAGCCACTCATAAGCCGCCCGATGCTGGGGTTCCCCCGCACAAAGTTGTTGCTGAACGTTAAGTGAATCAAAAAAACAGGCGATACCGGATACCGGAACATCGCCTGTTTGTATAAGTTTTCACCTAGGAGCATCGCTACTAGGTATATTCTCTTTTCAGTGGTTTGTCACAGTGGCTTGATTCGTAGCCACTAGTTCCCCTCCCCCTTCCGGTAAAAACCGAAGCGGGAGGCGTTGAGCCTTTAGTTTGTGTTTGTGTTTGTGTGTTGTTGTTTTGGAATTCGCGCTGATAGCAGCGGAGAGAACGGACTGATTGTGGAAAAGCGGAGCGTTCGCCAGCGTAAAAAGCGCACAGCGTCCAAAAGCTAACACCAAGAACCTAAGGCTCAATCAACCCATATTTCGTTTTTATCCGATCCAACTTCTCAATCATAGGATTAGCAATAAAAAACAAAAACACCACCGTCGAGATCGCATGCACCATATCGAACCAAAAACCTGAAATATAAGTGGTCATTAAAGCCGGCCAAGAGAACTCTGAAGTGAACATCATCAACGAGCCTATATTGATAATGCCTCCGTATACGAAAAACGTCGCTAGCCCTCCGAATATACACAGCGACAGCTTATTCTTTTTAAGCAGACCCTTCTTGAAGAAAATGCCCGCCAGGAAGCCAATGATGCCAAAACAAAACATTTGCCAAGGCGTCCAAGGTCCCTGCCCAAAGAAGAAATTCGAGACAAAACCTGCAACAGCGCCAACCAGAAAACCTGCCTCCGCACCCAAGCTTACCCCTGCGATGATGACAATAGCAACCACTGGCTTAAACTGCGGCAACATAAAAAAGGCTGCGCGTCCCGCCACGGCAATGGCTGCTAACACCGCTATAACGATCAGCTCCCTCGCCTGCGGCTTCCGGTTCTCGAACACCATCGCAAAAGGAATCATCGTATAGATAACAATTAATAGACTGATAAAATAATACTTCCGATCATTTAGCACAAAGATCCCTAATAAAATCGTAGCTGGAATGACAATGAGGATTAGTAGTGCCGCTAATAAAGTTCGACGACTCAAACGACGATCCGTTATCTGCTTCTTTGACATAAATCAATCACACCCCCTATCGTTACTCCCTCATTCCATACATGACGCGCCATACGGTTGGCAGCAGTTGTATAGAAGCTGTTTCCCGCAAAAAACTTCTGCGCTTCATTCGTAGTGATGATACTTCCATCAAAAAACATGGCGCAGACCTCAGCATACTTAGCACAAAATTCAACGTCATGCGAGACCATTACAATAGTTACTCCTTCGGCATTGAGCTTTTGCAGGAATACGGCTAGTTTCTCTTTGAAGGGCCCATCCAGTCCTTTGGTCGGTTCATCCAACAGCAGAATCTTTGGTTCTAACAAAAGCACCTTTGCCAACGCTGCACGCTGTTGTTCTCCCCCGCTGAGATCATACGGATGCATGGAGAGGAGATGTTCCAGTTCTGCAAACTTAACCACAGCCTCAACTCTGGCGGTTTTTTCTTCCTTCGTCAAAGAGAGCTGGGATAACATCTCATATAAATCTAGCTCGACTGTTTTTTTCACAAATAAGGTTTGCGGATTTTGCGGGAGGATGCCCAGATTGCTAGTAAACAACGCTTTGGCATTCATCTTCGCAGGGTTGTTCCCGCCGATTAGAACTTTCCCTCTGTAAGGCTGAAGGATCCCGCTCATCAGCGACAGCGTTGATGTCTTACCCGTCCCATTCCCGCCAACAATACAATAAAATTGCCCTTGCTTCACTTCAAACGACAAATCTTTAATGATATCCGATCCATTTTTATCATATTTAAACCATACGTCCTTAAACTTTATGACTACAGGGCCGGCCTCTTTCGTGCTAGGCTGAGTTTCTGCCATCGTTGCAGGAGTCTTACCCTTTAGAAAAGCATCCAACCATTGGCGCCCTTCCTTCACAGTAACAGGCCACGCTAAGTCATGATCTACTCCTGCAACAATCTGCATCGGCGAGGGCATGGACAGAAACATCGGATGGTTCAGCTTACTTAAAGCCTCGCCCACTTTTTGCGGGGGATCATCGGCGATCACAGCTCCCTCATTCAGCACAATCAACCGATCTGTAAGCGGAAGAACATCCTCTAGACGATGCTCGGTCATGATCACGGTTGTTCCCAGCTCACGATTTATTTTTTTGACCGTCTCCAGAAAATCGGAAGCCGCAATAGGATCTAGCTGGGAGGTAGGCTCATCGAGGATTAGAACCGAGGGATGCATAGCCATTATGGAGGCTAAGTTAAGCAGCTGCTTCTGGCCGCCTGATAACTCGGTCACACTGTTATGAAACCAGGTCTGGATCCCAAAAAAACTAGCCATTTCCGCCACACGCAGACGAATCGTAGAATTATCATACCCCAAGCTCTCCAGCCCAAAGGCAAGCTCATGCCATACTTTATCTGTCACAATTTGATTGTCCGGACTTTGGAGTACATAACCAATTTCCGTGGCCTGCGTTCTTTGATCGATCTCCTCAACAAGTTGACCCTTATAATAAATTGCCCCTTGGCGATTGCCATGTGGGGTTAGAATTGTTTTCAGTTGTCTAAGCAGAGTGCTTTTGCCACAGCCTGACTTACCACAAATAGTAATGAAGTCTCCACTTTCAATCGTTAGATTAATATTCGAAAGAGCCGCTTGCTCTTGTTCAGGAAAAGTAAAGCTTAGTTCTTCGATTCGATAGATTTCCATTTCATTGCCTCCACCATATTGATGAGCACTGGGATCATACATAACGCAAAATAAGCGATATATATAAGAATACTAAAAGGCGTAATTGCGCTCGCTTTAATCGACGGATAGAATCTCATGGTGTTCTCACCCATCACTGCCCCTACGGCTACCAGCGCAATTAAGCCTGTCATGATCAAGAGGACTACTTTGTCTCGGGCATCTAACCGAAAGATAGAAAAGCTTGTACGGCCCGGCAATCCATACCCTCTCGATCTCATGGAATCCGCTGTCTCAATCGCATTTTCCAAAGCCCAGGTGGTCATAATGGAAAGGATCGTAATCCCATTCCGCGCACGCGCGAGGAGATTCCCCTGTGAGACATCCCGGCCTATACATTTTTGAGCATTCGAAATCACCTTGATTTGCGCTAAATATCTAGGAACAAAACGAAGCACCATCGAAAAAATCAACGACAGTGCCGGCAGTATTTTTCCGAATATATAAATAAACTTATCCGAGGTCATCACGACGTTATAACAGGAGAACCAAATAATTACCGTCACAAACATACACGCCGCTGCCACGCCATAAAGAATCGATTCCTTCGTAATAGGGTTCCCGTTGTTTAAATAGAACAAGATCGTTACCCCTTGATGATTAAAAACAGGATTCATCACTGCCATAAACAGCAGAAAAGGAATCATGTAAAGCAGATTAAACCGGATGCCCTTTTTTCCTTTTAACATAGTTGAGTAGGCTACAGCACTAATAAGGGCAATCACTTGAAATATAGGATGCATGAACACCATGCTAAACAGCAATACAACAACAAAATATAGAAAATTCACAAACGGATGAAAGGTAGAAAAGCTATCCTTCATTATTTCTGAGCTCCTCCTGTGGCAACATAACCACCCACATCTCGACCTAGATCACAAGTGTATACCCAATCAATGACATCGCCATCTTTGAGAACATAACGGCTACTGCCGTAGTTAGGGAACCAGCCATTTACTTTGTACATCCATCCACTGAGCTCTCCAGCATCGAATTCATACAGATTATTTATGCCTTCAATATAATTACTGTTATAGATCGGCGTCATGCTAAATTCCATATGGATTTTATTCTTTTTCATTTCTCTTAGTAAAACATCAAACACAGACTCACCTTCATAAAAGGTTACCTTCTGCGCTTTATAAATGATACCATCTGCCGGCAATACTTCAAGCTTATCCTTATTAAAAATATCCATGTTATCTAAAATTGTTGCCGCTGAGACGGACAAGGTAGCCGTTAATTGCTTCTTCTTATCTACCGTTGCATCTTGCCATTCCACTGGTTTAGGTTTCCCGCTTGGCACTGGATCGGTAAGAAATTTATCCTTTTTCGGTTCCTGCTTGGTTTCTGTTGTCGCTACTTTTGAATCAGGTTTTGTTACGGGTTTTGCCGTCGCTTTCGTTTCCGGCACGGACGGTTTAGCCGCTTTCGGCGTTGCGGTCGGTTGCTTCGTTGCAGCAGGTTTTGTTGTTGCGGCCGGCGTTACAACTTCTGTTGGTGCTGCAGTTCCTGTTGGTGTTACAGCTTCCGTTGGTGTTGCCGATTCATTTGGTTTTAGGGTTTCAATGGGCTTAGCTGTTTCACTTGGCGTAGCTGAAGGTGTTATCTCCGTTGTCTCGGTAGCGATTGCCTCAGTGGGTTCAACATCAACATTTGTTGCGGAAGCAGTGTTCTCTGGCTCTATAACCTGTGTCTCAACGCTACTATTAGCGACCTTGTTTGGGCTCTTCTGGTAATCCCCGCCCCAAAAGAAGGCGATAGCCAATACACCTATGATTAGTATCGCTGTTAACCATTTCTTCTTGTTCATTTCTCTAGTCCCACCTTAAATAATAAGCAAGGGTATACACGCTACCCTTGCTTATCTCTCTAAATATAATTCTATTTGACGTCTGTCATATCATAAAGACGTGTCTGGCCATTAACGAGCCGATCATAGGAAACCAGTGCATACATCGCCTGATCCGTAGCCATAAGATCTACTTCTCCTGGTTGCGCGCCTCCATTGCCTACTCCACCCTGCTTCACGTGATAAAAACCACCTTCAGGTGCAGCAAAACTAAGCAATGCGTCTACTGCGGAATGTCCATTTTTAATAAATCTGGAATCCTTATGCGGGTCAATACCAAGGCCAGTTAAAGCTACAATCACCTGAGCGATGCTTTCGGAATTTGTAGATTCCCAGCTTGCAAAACCACCGTCTGCTGTCTGTGTTTTGGATAACCAAGCAATCCCCCGGTCCACAGCAGCTGTTACTTTGGCGTTGGTTTTGTAATACGGCGTTAAGCCTTGAATGACCATCCCCGTGATATCTGGATCAGCCGCTGTAGCATTACTGCCTAGTGCCCATCCACCGCCGCTGATCTCTCTGCCCAAAATATAATTAATGAGCATCTCTCTAGTCGTCTGCGTCTTTACATCCTTAACCACAGGAATGTCGTAATGATTACTGTCCAGTGCAATGAGAGCAAACACAGGACCATTAATACCTTGCTTAATTACAGTATCAAAATCCGCGAGAGGTACAAGTAGGTTATAACCCGCCACTTTATCAATATTTTTGTTGATTGAAGTTAATGCCAAAATAACTCTATCATATTCCGTATATTTTACGCTATGCAGCTTCCCAGCTTTTTCTTTAAGAGTTGCTTCTACATTCGCATAGTACTTAGCGTAATAACTATCTGGAACCTTCACACCAGAACGTGCCAGCCCAAATACTGTCCAATCCCCGCCAACCGAGGAGATGACCGGGTTTGTTACTGTTTTTTGCAAAAAGGCAGCTGTGTTCTGAATGTAAGAACTAACTGCTGTATTCTGAATAGTTGGACTAACCACTTTGTTCCCACTCTTATAATCATGGGTTCTAGTAGCTACAACAGCCGCCATTTCTCTAGTTACAAGCTCTTTAGGCTTAAATTGATTATCATCGCCTAACATCAAACCAGTCGCAACAACGGTCTCTACATCTGCTTTGGCCCATGCCGATACTGTGTTGATATCTTTAATCGCTGTTCCTGGCTTCGTCGCCGGGATAGCCAATGCTCTGACGATAATTGCGGCCATTTGCTCCCGAGTAATTTTGTCATTTGGCTTAAACTCATTATTAAAGCCTGTGATTAGACCTGCCTTATGCGCAGCATTCACATATGGATAGAACCAATCGCCTAGAGCGACATCCTTATAGGTAATGCCTTTATCACTCTTAATATCAAGTTCTAATGCAGAAACGAGAATCTTAGTGAACTCCGCTCTTGTGATATAAGCTTTCGGATTCACCTGACCATTGTTACCTTGGATATATCCTTTTACCGTAGCTGTTTCAATCGCTGAATAAGCCCAGGAAGAGATCTTATCAGCATCTGTATACAGTTGTTTAATATCATTCGTGTTCTGGTTAGGATCCTTAGGAGTCACTGTTGGAGATGGACTCACATTTGGATCAACGCCGGCTTCCGGATTAGCTCCCCCACCAGGAGCAGGAGTAGCACCAGGCTTAGGCGTTGGGGTTGGAGTAGGGCTTGTAGTTGGTATCGGTGCATTTAGATCTACACCCAAATTCGTAGTATAACGCCACTGAATTCTTTCCCCGGCACTTAGTTTATATGAAGATGCACCATAATCAGGATAGACTCCATTCACATTATACATCCATCCACTGCCGCTGCCATGGTCAAATTCTCCATCGCCTGCGATCGATTCTACATACACACTTCCATATTTACCGCTCCAAGAATCTCGATATTCGATACCGCGGCTATCTAATGTTCTTTTTAATACAGACCACACCGTGTCACCAGATTGTAGCTCTACCTGTACAGATGGAACAACATATCCCTTATTAATTGTAAGCTTATCCACGGACAGGGTTACATATGGTTTCGATGGAGTGGTTCCGCCACCATTGTTGCCACCATTGTTGCCGCCATTTCCTTCACCATTTCCGCTACCACCGTCGCCGCCAGGTGTTTGTACTGCACTGGAAGCATACGCAATGTAGTCAGTGAAGTGATTGGTTTTTACAATTAAGTCATTTCCACTATCATAGGCATACTCAGACTTACCGCTTGCAAAACCTAAGTCATCACTTGCAAATTTTTGAATGGCATGAGGGGTGCCATTTTGAATATAAGCAGCTTCTTTTCCTTTAAGGTCCTTAAAGGTTAACGTAATAAATTGACTGAATTCTACTCTTGCACTACCACCCATGGAAAATGCTTGAAGAATGTTATCAAGCTTCTTGTCCCCGGGAATAATCTGATTCACACTATCTTTTAGTGCAGATTCTGCACCGGTTAAAGCTGAAATCAGTTCAATCGCAGAGGCATCCCCACTTGTAACTTTTGCACCCTTAGGAATGACTACAGATACGTTACCTTTTATGGCCTCTATCTGAGGAAGGTCGCTGTTACTTGGTAAATTGACACTAACCTTCGATTGATTTTCTTCCGAAATAGCTACTGTGATTTCTTTGTTGCTATCTCCAGTGCTGATCGGAACGATATAATCATTAGCGTCATTTGGGATTTCTACTTTCGGGTTCTCCCCAGAAGGTAACGGAAGTTCTTTCGGACCCTCTGGTTGCCCAGGCCCCGGTTCTTCTGGTTGTTCCAGTTTCACATCATTCATATCAAAGAGACGGTTGCTATGATTGATCAGACGATCATAGGACACAAGTGCATACGTACCTTGGTCCGTTGCCATATTGTCCACTTTGCCTGTGAGGATATGCTTAAATCCACCCTCAGGTGCAGCAAAGCTAAGCAGTGCATCAATAAGCGAATTTCCACTTTTAACAAATCTAGTGTCCGTGTGCGGATCTATGCCTACACCAGTTAAGGCTACAATTACCTGTGAGATACTTTCGCTGCTAGTGCTTCCCCAGCTTGTAAATCCGCCTTGATTGTTTTGGTTATCGGACAGCCATTGGATCGCCCGATCCACAGCAGCTTTTACATCATCACGGGATGCATAATAAGGTGCAAGAGCTTGCATCGCCATCGCAGTCATATCGACATCGGCTTTGGTTACGCCTAATGCCCAGCCGCCAGCTTCTGCTGTACCTTTTTTAACCTCTTTATCTAAAATGTACTGAACCAGTTTTTCTCTTGTGGTCTGTTCTGTAACTCCATCAACTACAGGGATCTCATAGTTGTGGCTATCTAGCGCGATCAGAGCAAAAATCGGACCATTGTTGCCTTGCTTCTGGATATATTGATAATCAGCCAGTGCTTTTCTCAGATCATATCCCGCAACATTTGTGATATTTTTTCCGATAGAGGTAAGCCCTAGAATCGCTCTGGAATTCTCTGTGCTTTTATTGGCGTCGAGTTTTCCATCCTCTTTAATGGTTGATGCTATTTTCGTTGCTACATTGTTGTAATAAAGATCGTAATAACCGTTAGGTACTGTATAGTTCGCCCGAGCCAAAGAAAGGATTGACCATTCTCCACTGCCTGTTCCAAACGTTGGATTCTTTACAGTATTTAGAATATAGGCAAGGCTTTTATTTAATTGTTGTTTGGCTACTACAGTAGTAGGTTGTTCTAATTGCACATCATTCATATCAAAGAGACGGTTGCTATGATTGATCAGACGATCATAGGACACAAGAGCATACGTACCTTGGTCCGTTGCCATATTGTCTACTTTGCCTGTGAGGATATGCTTAAATCCACCCTCAGGTGCAGCAAAGCTAAGCAGTGCATCAATAAGCGAATTTCCACTTTTAACAAATCTAGTGTCCGTGTGCGGATCTATGCCTACACCAGTTAAGGCTACAATTACCTGTGAGATACTTTCGCTGCTAGTGCTTCCCCAGCTTGTAAATCCGCCTTGATTGTTTTGGTTATCGGACAGCCATTGAATGGCCCGATCCACGGCAGCTTTTACATCATCACGGGTTGCATAATAAGGTGCAAGAGCTTGCATTGCCATCGCAGTCATATCGACATCGGCTTTGGTTACGCCTAATGCCCAGCCACCGGCCTCTGCTGTACCTTTTTTAACCTCTTTATCTAAAATGTACTGAACTAGTTTTTCTCTTGTGGTCTGTTCTGTAACTCCATCAACTACAGGAATCTCATAGTTATGGCTATCTAACGCGATCAGAGCAAAAATCGGACCATTATTGCCTTGCTTCTGGATATATTGATAATCAGCCAGTGCTTTTCTCAGATCATATCCCGCAACATTTGTGATATCTTTTCCGATAGAGGTAAGTCCTAATATTGCTCTGGAATTCTCTGTGCTTTTATTGGCGTCGAGTTTTCCATCCGTTTTAATGGTTGATGCTATTTTCGTTGCTACATTGTTGTAATAAAGATCGTAATAACCGTTAGGTACTGTATAGTTCGCCCGAGCCAAAGAAAGGATTGACCATTCTCCGCTACCTGTTCCGAACGTTGGATTCTTTACAGTATTTAAAATATAAGCAAGGTTTTTATCTAACTGTTGTTTGACGGCAACTGTAGTTTCCAGTTTGTAAGTAACCTGATAAGTTACATTTGTTTTGTTTCCAGCTCCGTCAAGAGCCGTTACAGTAATTGCATTACTGCCTGAATTCAGAGTAGCTTTGTACTCCCCATTTGCAGGTGATAAAGTAACTCCATTCAGCTTCACTTCTGGAGTAATGTCACTATATACATTGTCTGTGACAGCTACTTTGAAGCTTATTTCTTTATTGGATACTTCCTGTTTATCTTGTATGCCACTTACTGTAATAACAGGGGGTTCTATGTCTAATGCATTGTTAAGACCGACAAGCGCATGATCTACACTTATTTGAGAGCTTGCCATGTTTTCGAGCACGGAATAGGCTTGATAAACTGCCGATTGCACTACTGGTCTGTCCAAAATAGTTTCTTTATTAGGGGCACTGTTAATCTCGGCGATTTCTGCAGTTAAAGCATCCTTATTGGCAAGTTGAACTGGGATTTCCCCCCAGCCGCCAAGATCAGAACCATAACCATAAGTGGTGAACTGAGTTCGAATGATGTCACCGTCTTGAGGCTTATAATCGGTCATCCCAAACGGAGGAAACACATTATTTACTGCATACATCCAACCCGACATGGAGGTATAGTCAAACTGACTTAACCACTCTGGGTCTGCTTTAGTGCCGACTGTTTTCCCATCGGCTGAAATCATATCTAAAATATATTGTGGAATATTGACTTCACTTCTGCCACTATCTTTAACTTCTGATAAATAAAAACCACTATCTATATTTCCTAAATATCTATAATTCCCATCACCTAGCGCACGTGTTATTAAAGATGCGCCATTATCGCCTTCATAAATCGGAACTTTAATAGGTTCCTTAATATACCCTTGGCCTAAGGAGAATTTCTCTACGGATACAGATACATACCCTTTAAGGGTAGAGCTTGCTCCATCTGCTTGAGCCGGGATTACACTTGTAGAGAATGTCGTAATAAATACAGCTACAATTAGTAACCACGCTAAAAACTTATTTTTCTTCATTTTTCCATAACCCTTCCCTTCATACCTATGATAAAAAACAGAATAAACTTTTCTTATAACCACAAAAAAACCACTCAACATAAACGTCAAGAGGTTAAGATAGTGAACCACAATAATCGCTGGCCAACACTATTCAAGCACCTCTCTATCGATCGTAGAGTTTGATGGTGTAACAGAAAAAGGCAGATATTCTGGCTCAAGTATCATCACCCTTGCTGCCTTCCCAGTTTCCCAGTGGCATTTTGCAAGGACTCCTCTTTCACAGCGGCGGGACCGCGCGGGATTCACACCCGCTTTCCATTTAACCAATCTATGATTGTACTTCCGCAACTATCATAGTTGGCACCTATTTCTAATTTTAAATTTTCATGCTTCATCATAACTAATATATATGCTTTTGTCATGTTATATTTCTTTTTTGTATAACGGGCAGCTAGAGATAATCCTATTGAATAACCAATTTCTACGACTAGGGGTTATTTAAATAATTTCTTTATCCAACTGTGGGGGAAATCAGTTTAAATCACTAATTCTTATATGAATTTACCACAAATTAGTAAGGTACTCGCTAAGTGTATTCTATGTTAGGGTATATTAAGAAAGCGTTTACAAAATAAAAAATGGAGGTGTTTATGTTCATCTAACCACCAAGTACAGCGTCAAAGCCAGGTCCAAGCATCCTAAATTATCTCACAAAGGAGAATTCAATGACTACGCGAATCCAGAAATCCTTCTTATCATTGACACTTGTCACCGCTCTTCTGCTCTCTCTGTTCTCATCCATGGCCGCAGCTGCAACTAAGGACGAGCAACAAGCTAAGGCAGCGCCAAAGAGTAAGATCCAATCCTATGTAGACGAAATGCAGCCCGGATGGAACCTTGGCAATACTTTAGATGCTACAGGTGAGGATGAAACCTCCTGGGGCAATCCACGTGTGACCCAAGATCTTATTAAAAAGATCGCCGCTCAAGGCTATAAAAGCATTCGGATTCCTGTGACCTGGGATACTCACATGGGTGCGGCACCAGACTATACCCTAGAAAAGGCCTACCTCGACCGTGTGGAAGAAGTTGTCGGCTGGGCACTGGACGCCAAGCTTTATGTCATGATTAATGTCCATCACGATTCCTGGCTATGGGTAAGCCATATGGAAGAAAAACACGATGAAACGCTGGCACGTTATAATGCAGCTTGGACTCAAATTGCCGATCGCTTCAAGGACAAATCCGATAAGCTGATGTTCGAGAGCATAAATGAACCTCGGTTCACCGATGGTGGAAGCACAGACGAAGCAAAAATGGAGCAAATGCTTACTGAACTTAATAACTCCTTCTATCAAATCGTGCGGAAATCCGGTGGGAAAAACGACCTCCGCCCACTTGTATTACCTTCATTAGAGTCTTCACCTACGCAAACAAGAATGGATCATCTCTATAAGACGATTACGGCTCTGAACGATCCAAATATTATTGCGACCGTTCACTTCTATGGCTTCTGGCCTTTTAGTGTGAACATTGCCGGCTACACCACGTTTGAAAAAGATACAAAAAACGATATCACTCAAACTTTTGATAACGTTTACAATACATTTGTAGCTAAAGGCATCCCTGTCATCGTCGGCGAATTTGGTTTATTAGGTTTCGATAAAGACACGGGTGTGATTGAACAGGGCGAGAAGCTTAAATTCTTCGAGTATCTGACTTATTATTTGAAAGAAAAGAAAATGACTTCCATGCTCTGGGATAACGGGCAGCATTTCAACCGTAAAACTTATAAGTGGTCTGACCCTGAACTCCACAATGTATTAATGTCTGGTCTGAAGGAGCGTTCCTCCAGCACCGAAAGCGATTTGGTCTACCTAAAAAAAGGGGCACAAATCAAAGATACCAAGGTTAAGCTAAACCTGAACGGCAATAAGCTAACCACCATTAGTGCCAACGGAAAATATCTGACCAAAGGTAAAGATTACACCTTAAATGGTGAGGAGCTCATCCTCAAAGCCAGTCAACTCAAAAAGCTCACAGCTTCCCAAAAATACGGTGAAAATGCCGTGCTGACTCTGAAATTCAACAAGGGTGTTGCGTGGAGACTTAAGGTCATTGTGTATGACACAGCTAAATTAAGCGATGCAAAAGGCACGACTGAATCCTTTGCCATTCCGACCACCTTTAATGGTAACCAGCTTGCCACAATGGAAGCTGTATATACCGCTGGTGGCAATGCAGGTCCGCAGGACTGGACTCCATTTAAGGAATTCGGCAATACCTTCTCACCTTCTTATAACACTAAAGAAATCAAGCTGCTTCCCGCGTTCTTTAAAGATGTTAAAGACGGCGAGGTTATCCTGAAGTTCCACTTCTGGAATGGGGATATTATCACCTACAAGATCACGAAGAGCGGAACAAACGTTGTAGGAAAGTCCTCTTAAGCATCGGTCCTGTTAACAACACAAATAGGGGTGTCCCTTCAGGGAACATCCCTATTTGTATTCTACCCATCACATATAAACCTCATCATACGAAATTATCATCAACCGATAAATTAAATATACGCCAAGATAGGCTCCGGTAATAAGAAACATTGGATTCAAAAATATCGCATGGATCGAGGTCATAAACACAGCATGATCTCTTAATATCTCGTAAATTGCCAAGGCGGAAATGTTTCCAAAGATAATCGCACTTAAGACCGAAACAACATTAAAAACCATACGCCACTTTATCGATTTACCCTGTAACATCAGCATAACAATGGGAACAAGAATACTACCAAGTACGATTAGAAATTTCATCCAGCTCACCTCGGTAAATTTTTAATCGTCCAACTCCACACTTTCGATTTGTCCCTCTGCATTTACCGTCCACTCGATTTCAACGCCATTATTCAATCCGAGCTTGTCTTCATCTTCAATGACTATATGATCAGGAATCGTTAAGGCTTGCTCTTTACCGCCCTCCACTTGAACGGTAACCTGTTTACCCTTAACCGCAGTGATCCTTCCGTCATATTCAATCTGCTGCAAAACAATCTTTTGATTCGGATCTGTAATGGTGACCCGCTTGCCTCCGTCAGTTAGCAGCTCAACCTTTTTATGATAGTTATCTTTTAACGAAACCTCCTTGATAACTCTCTGAATGCTAACCCCCTCTGGAAGTTTCCCAGTATTTGAGCCGGGTGCCGTAGATGTTAGGGGTTGTTCTGTTGCATTATTCGTAGGTACAGGTGTAGTTGCTTCGGCAGAAGGTGCTGCGGATTCTACTTGAGCTGTTGGAGTAGGCACTTGAGTCTCATCCGCTGCTTTAGTGCATCCACTTAGCAATACCGTACATGCACAAATACAACAAAGAATTGTAGCCCTGGAAAAACGTTGTGTTGTTCCTTTAATCGATATCATCTTTTACCCCCGCATTTTAATGTATTTTTTTCTCTATAGTGGACATAGTTTTACCTCTTATCTTCCTTTTATTCACCAGAATATGGCCATATGAAAGCAACAGTTAGATAACAATTCATGAATATGTCAAAAAACCGCCCTGATTTAGATCAGTGGCGGTCTCCATGAAATGATGAGATAAATCAGATCTTATTAATTTACAATATGTGTGCCAGCCTGTTGGCTCATCGCAGCTTTCATATTTTCCGGATTAGTAATGATAACTCTACGTCCCTCTTTTTTCAAAAAGCTAAGACTTGCTTCAATTTTAGGCTGCATACTGCCGGCAGGAAAATGACCCTGCTCCGCATATACCAACATTTCTGCCGCTGTAACTTCTTCAAGAGCCTTCTGCTCAGGCGTACCGAAATTCACACATACCTGAGGAACTCCTGTTGTAATGATCAGCGATTCTGCATCGATCTGTTCGGCCAGCAGACTTGTAGCAAAGTCTTTGTCAATGACCGCATCGATACCTTCGTAGGTATTATTTTCGGTTTTGATCACAGGAATCCCGCCTCCGCCAACAGCAATCACCACATAACCCGTCTCAATGAGTGATTTAATGACATCTTTTTCAACGATATCTATCGGCTTAGGTGATGGAACAACACGGCGGTAACCTCGACCTGAATCCTCAATGATGACCCAATCTGGCTTGGCACGCTTCATCTCCTCTGCTTGCTCAAGCGTGAAGAAGGAGCCCACTGGTTTCGAGGGAGACTGAAAATTCGGATCATTTTTGCTAACCTCGACCTGAGTAATAACTGTGGCAACCTTCTTGTCTAATCTGCGATGAATAAATTCATTTGTTAAGGCCTGCTGAATTAAATAGCCTATGCCCCCTTGCGTGCCCGCCACGCAATTGACCAACGGAGTAACATCCATTCCAGTGACTTCCGAAGCCACCTCGCTTCGTCTCAGCTCGAATCCAACCTGTGGACCGTTACCGTGAGTAACCACCACATCGTTTCCTGCTTGCACCAGATCAGCGATATTGACAGCAATTTCCCGTACTGCCTCAGATTGATCCTCTATAGAATCGCGGCCATTGTCTTTCACCAATGAATTACCGCCAATGGCTACAACTATAAATTTACTCATTCCATTCCTCCTGACGGATCAGTTGATCCTCATTTATTAGCGTTTAAGGGCCAGCTGAAATTGTTCCTTTGCGGAGTGAAAATCCGGATTGGCAGGATTATAGCTGATAGCAATATCTATTTCTTGAATGGCCGTTTCATGATTACCAAGTAAACCAAGTGACTGAGCCTTATGATGATGATATAAAGGATTGCTCGGATCGTTAGCAATTGCGTTCTCAATCGCCTCAACTGCCTCTTGATGCCGGCCAAGTGATCTCAAGCTGTTCGCCTTATGGAACGAGAAATCATACCGTCCAGGCTGCTGTTCCAGAAGCTGATCCATAACTTTGACCGCTTCCTCATGCCTGCCCAACTCTCTTAAATAGTTGGATTTATGATAGCGGAAGAAGCTTTCGCCAGGATCACGTTCTATCGCTTTGTCATACTCTGCTAACGCTTGCTCGGATCGCTTCATCATTCGGTAGGCATTTGCGGTATAGAAATAGAAATCAAGGTCATCTGGATCAACAGTAAGTGCCTGTTGATAGGCTGCCAGAGCTTCCTCATATCTCCCGAGTTCCCCTAAGAAGTATCCTTTATAGTAATAGAAGTCTGAATTATTACTGTCCTCTTGCATTGCATGTTCCATAACCAAGCTTGCTTTCAGGAAATCCTCTGCCCGAGCTAGCTCTTGAGCGCTTTGAATACTTGGATGAATCGTTAGCTTTTCTTTATTGAGAATACGGATGACCTTCTCCTGACCCATCGCTTCTGCATGCTGCAACGATGATTTGCCGTCACGATCCGGCAATTGAACATCCGCTCCAGCATCCACCAACAATTGAATAATATCGGAGTATAAACGGCCACCATTCCCGAGAATTACTGCCTCCAACAAGGCAGACCATCCCAGATTGTTCATATGGTTAACTGCAACACCTGCTTCCAAGCATTTCTGAACAGTTCTTAGATATCCCTTCTCGCTGGAGGGCAGCAGTGTAGTTCCTCCAAAACGATTCACACTGGTTGTATCCGCACCTGCGGCAAGAGTTAAAGATAATATCTCATGGAATCCATTGGCACCGGCACACAGGTAGGGTGATAACATAGTGATATCTCTTGCATTCACGTCACTGCCTGCATCAATCAGCTTTTGAGCGAGAGAAATATGATTTTTTTGCGTTGCCGCCATCAGCGCAGTTCGGCCACTGGCATCCTTATGATGAACATCGGCACCACGAGCTAAAAGCTGCTCTACGGCAGCTAAATCCCCGCGATCCGCTGCTTGAATTAAATCTTCTGACAGAGTTTGATTAGTCATGGCTTTAGCTCTCCTATTTCTTTTTATCAATTATTTATTCGGATTGCAGCTTGTTCGCTGGGTCACGAAGGTCTGAAAAATGCTTATAAACAAATAACCCTGCAACCATCAAATAGGCGTATACGAACGGCATAAGTGAAGCTTGAGCAAATCCAACAGTCGGCGCGTGAATGATCCCAAATAAAGATAGACCAGACGCGATTACAGCAAAGACAGCAGCCCGCAGTGGTTTATTCAGGATAGAGAAAATAGTGATGGAGCCCCAAATCAAGCTGCTAAGCGGTGCACCATTTCCTAAATGCATCAGGCCGTTGTAATAAACCCCTTTACTTAATAAGAGATCAATCCCCACCTTAGAAGCCGAAGTTTCAGCCGCAGTAAAAATGTTGTTCGCAAGCGTTAAAGCCCAGTTAGCAATCCATGGGAACAAGGTGATAAAGATAACGGGCACTTCATTTTTAGGTGTCTCTCGAACCACCTGATTCGCCGTAACGACCCCGACATAGACCAGAATCGGAACAATCGCCACAACAGGTATGATAGACAACAGCAGTGCCCCTATGCCAAAGAGACAAATAATTAACATGGAGAAACCAGAAGCTATGGTATAACCAAGTCCAGCCCCAATAGATTTCCAGCCTGCATGACCAATATACACAGTTACCGGGAACGGATTACCTGTGAAAGCACCAATACTTGAAGCAACCCCATTCGTTAGCATAACGTTACGAGTGTTATAAGGGTCTCCCGCAGCGTGTGCGCTCTCAATATTTTCAAGGTCAAAAATATAATTCGCCAGTCCCAATGGAATTGCAGAAGCCAGGTATGGCAAGGCATGCGGTATCCCTTGAATTAGGCTGGTAATATGCACCTCAGGTGGATTAAACCCCAGTGTTGAAAGAGCCGTTGTGATCGCTTCTGGATTCTGCAAGCCGAATATCCAAGCCAGCGCAGTTCCAGCAATCAGCAGCAGAAATCCTGTAGGAATTTTTTTGAATATCGGCGATTTGCCAAACCAGTTAATAAAGATGATCACAAGTACAACAAAAGCACCACAGGTGTTTCAAAGGATTGCAGCATCGGGTTCATGGCCAGCAATAACAATCCAAGTCCAGATAAACAAGATAAAAGTACGGTTCTTGGAATAACCTTGCGCAGCATATCTCCCAGAAATGAGCCGACAATAAGAATCAAGGCTTCAAACAGGCACCATACGAGACCAATTTGCAGCGCAAATGATGCATCATTGGTTTCTCTAAATACGGGAATTAACACTAGAAAAGTTACCGTAAAAATCGATGGAGCACTAGGTCCTGAAGGTAATGCGGTTATATCCGTTCGGCCTGTTTTTTTGGCTAGCTGATATCCAAACCAGCCATAAGCAATACTTGCGATAAAAATCGCGAGTCCAAACGCAGGAACGACTCTGCCGTAAACCATACCTTCCGGAAATCCTACTACAAAAATTAACAGTGAAATCATCGTAAGCAGATTGGTTAAATTGTTAGCAAGCAGCCCGAAAAACGCGGCCCAATCTCCCTTTTTCCAGAACATCTTCATAAATACTTGATCCATAATAAATCTCCCCCTAGATCGTTAGCGCTTACATACCAATGGCTTATGAAGCCCTCAGGCCCTTGAATAGGCCTGAAGGGCAGATGGTTCTATGAATGCATGCTCTGGCTAAAAGCGAGAATGGCTTGCTCGAAACACTCGATTGGAGGATGAGTGATTCCGGCTCCAATCATTCCGACGCCTGGATCCTTATGGGCAATAGCCGTGTTGATCACTGGCATAATGCTGGTTTGACCCACTTTACGAATATCGATTCCAGTAGGAATTCCGCGGAAGTTCAACAAAGGAATCGTCACATTTGGATTCTCCGTTGTAGTGATTTCCTTCATTTTCACAGAATAGTTCATGGCATCATCTACGGTTCCCCCAACTAATGCTACAATGGCCGGTGCAGTTGCCATGGCGAAGCCACCTATACCATACGTTTCGGTAATCGCACTGTCACCGATATCGAGTCCCGAATCTTCCGGCTTATATCCTGCAAACATCGGTCCGACAACCTTTTGAGCGGGGCCGGTAAACCAGGTATTGCCTGGCATTCCACTGACACGAATACCGAATTCCACGCCATTGCGGGCCATCGTTGTTACGATGGTACTATGCTCGATGCCATGGGCAGCATCAAGTGCACATTTACAAAGAGCCATCCAAGTTGGTCCGGAGAAATAATCACTCATTGCCACAAAGTCGAACACTTCGATTTTCTGCTCATTAGTAAAATCTGTTCTCAGGATAAGCGGCGTTAATGCCTGAATCAAAAGAGTCGTTCCAGCGTTGTTGCGGTTATGGCATTCATCTCCCATATGGAGTGCCTGTGATAACATGAGCCGCAGATCAATGCCGTTCTCAGAGAACTTCATCGCCTCACGCAGCATCGGTCCAAGCACATCTCTCATCCAGATCAAACGGGCAACGACCGTTTCATCGTTTGCACCCATCCGCAAGATTTTCGACAGTTGCTCACTAAGGTTCGTATAAGCGATGTTGCCATACGTTTTATTCTCTACAATGTGCATGAACATAGAGGCTGAGGTTACCCCTGCCATGGAACCCACACAATTATGCTCGTGACAAGGGGAGAACGTAATCTCACCTGATGCCGCTAGTTCGGCAGCTTCATCGAGATCCTTCGCCAAGCCCTCAAAGACCAAAGCGCCGGTAACTGCACCTTTCATGGGACCACTCATCTTATCCCAAGTAATCGGAGGTCCTGCATGCAATATCGTAGTTTTAGTCATCCCGGGTACGACGTTGATCGCTTGATCAAAACCAATCAATACCGGTTGTGAATTCACGATTCGCTCTACAGCCAGCTTGTTGGCAGCCTCAATTTTTGCAGCAATCCCCTCTTGCTCTAACGCATCCAGTGCAGCAATTAATTCGGGCTTACCTCCACCAGGTGGCTTCCATTCCAGATGGGTTACGTTGCCTTTTTGCTTCAGAATATCATCCTTGAACATTTCTAGGCCGACATTGATAACGTGAAGTTCACTCTTAAATAACTCATTGATTCTGCTCATGTTATACTCCCTTCTCTACAAAACCTCTGGCAAGAAGTCCTGCATTCGTATTACTGCTTGCATAGGTAACACCTGCGGATACCAACTTATCAAGCTGTTCTTGGGCGGAGGGTGTATCCAGATCGGTTCCAAGTACATAGCCGATAATCTCCAAATGTCTGCCTTCTTGTTCCGCTGCTTGCTTAGCCTCAATAATTGCAGGCACCATAACACCTACTGGATCCTCATGCGATCCATAGCCTAATACAAAATCCATAATGATCACGCCCACCGCCGGGTCCTTCGCTTCCTGCTTGAATCTGGCAATCCGTGAAGAAGGATCAATCATCGGATGTGGTTTGCCGTTAGTGAAACCATCATCCCCAAAGTCAATAAACGTATGCGCTTGGCTGATATGGATATCACCCAGCTGATATTCCGGATCTTTTGGAATGTTGCTATAGACATCTTCGTATTTCTCCATCGCTAGATACATTGCTTCATCACATAAAGTACCGCCGCAGAATAACCCACGAATATACTTCTGTTCTGGTTTCAGCCTGACCTTAATCTCCTCAATCAGCGGAAGGTTTAGCGGATGCTTGTCAATTTGACTCTCATCAATGCCGGATAGAATTACCGCCTTCAGCGCGGCCTCTTTGGTTGTTTTGGCAAAATGTCCACCTGCCTCCAGAACAGCTTCCTCCGTTCCTCCGATAAAGCAGACCACGACAGGCTTATGCATATTTTTGATTTCATTCAGCACTTTTTGTTCCACACTTTTGGCTGGTGGCTTGGAAATCAACACAATGACCTTAGTGGCTTCGTCTTCGTTAAGCGCTTTCATAGCATCAAGCATCATTACTCCGCCGACACGTTCACTTAGGTCTCTGCCGCCTGTACCAATCAACTGTGAGATGCCTCCGCCAAAATCGTGAATCCGCACGCTGATTTCCTGACTTCCTGTGCCGGATGCACCCACGATGCCGATATTTCCTTTACGAACCTTATTGGCAAAACATAGGGCCATATTTCCAATGATCGCGGTTCCGCAATCCGGCCCCATCATCAGTAATCCACGCTCATGTGCTATTTTTTTTAATTCAATTTCGTCTTCTACGCTTACGTTGTCACTGAACATCATGACATGGAGATTATTCTCCAGCGCTTTTCTTGCTTCTCTGGCTGCAAACGCTCCGTTGACTGAAATCACTGCAAGATTAGCTGCTGTCATATTCTTCACTGCCGACTCAATTGTTGGATATTTAAGCTCTGTACCACCAACTGCACTGTCTTTTTTAATAAACAGCTCTTCGATTACTTCAAAGGCAACTTCAGCCAGCTCAGGGGATGCTGCTTTGATTACGATCATCAGGTCACTATTCTTAGCTTCCTCTAGCTCAGGGGTTATCAGCCCTACATTCGCTAATACCTCTTTATTCATTTGAGTAGCCATAGCGATAAAAGCTTGTTCGACACCCTCTATTTGATTCGCTTTGGTCGACAACGACATGAGCGAGACGGAATCAAAGTATGTGTTTCTTTTAATTACTATTTTAGTCGACATATCTTACCTCCAACGTTGTTCTAGATTAAGATCCAAACCGCTAATGATTCCCAAGGCAATATCTGTTCCGGAAGAAGAACCTATATCCAGCACTGCCGATAAGCCAAGAAGCATATTTTCCTTACTCTCATACATGAGCGAATGCAGCATCTGACCCATTGACTCTCTCACCTGACCCCAAGCCGCTTTTTTCAGAGCCATATAGCTTATTTCATTCGTTAATTCAGCTGCTTCGTTCACGACTTCCCTGCACCACAGCTGGTATTTACTAATAGGACTCTGAGGCAGATGGATCACAGCAAACAATCCAACTAAAAAATCATCTCCCGACGGAGTCAGCCCTGGGCCTAATCCCATTAGTCGAATTGCATAAAAAGCAGCCTCTTCCATGCTGTCATTCGCCAAGGCGTTCAGAAGACCTGAAGATCGCTCTTCCAGCAGCCGCATCGTTTCTCTCTCAAAGCTGCTAGAACCCGCAAACTGCTTCATACCGCCTGGTTTTCCATAGCTATTGATATAAGCTTTTGCCGCAGCCAAATTATCTCTTAGCGTCTTTACTTCTATTGGAAAAACAGATAAAGAGCTCTGCCAAACTGTCAGTTCCTTCATCGATATTGAAAGCTTAGTGCCAATATATAATTGATCACTCTCCGCAAAAACTTCTTCTCCCACAACCAGTCCAAGAACCGAAAAACTACTAACCTCTGTGATCAAAGTATTAGGCGCATTATCTACCCTACTGCTCGCAATGGTATATAATTCATCAGTTGCCTTGCACCTTACATTTACTGTCCGCTCAAATATGCTGTGTACATTTCCGAAAAATCTTGATTCTCGAATCCGATGAAAGAACTCGCTATCACTGGATATCCCAGCTTTTAAATAAGAGGTACACTTGCTCTGAGAATACTCCGTTTGATCGCCCCCTTGAGAAGGAAGTAGATAATGGTTTGGTCACTTATTGTCAGGTTATCCTATATAGAAAGCGTTCTCATAAAAAAACCGTAACGGTTGATGATGAATGATAGAAGATGTTACACTCAGTTCATAAAATTCCAAGAATGATGAAGATTGAGTTGCTTTCTGTGTAAAAAAGGATATTTTTGTGAAATATATCACAGTTTAACGGTTAAACGTTACCTGACACCCTTATTGTAGTCCTCCGTACACTGGGGGTCATCATACAAGAACACTAAAAACAACAAGTAATCACTATGCACATTGCACAATGGGTGATGATGAGAGGTGTGAATTGATGCTAACGATAAAAGATATCTTACAAATCAAATCCATCGAAGGCATAAAGATCGTTGCGGGGCATTCTGGCCTAAACAATCAAATCTCCGTAGTTAATATCATCGAGAATCCGGACGTATTTGACTGGCTGACCTCGAACGAGCTGCTTTTATCCACCGGCTATATCTTCAAAGACAGCACGGAGCTGCAGAACAAATTCATTCATGAGCTGGTGGAGAATAACTGTGCAGGACTCTGCATCAAAATGAAGCGATATTTCGAGGCTATCCCGCAGAACATGATCGAGCTTGCTGATAAGCATGGACTTCCGCTACTGGAGCTCCCTTTTGAATACACCTTGTCCAGAGTCATTGCGATCATTAACGAAAAGACCAACGCGGATTACGATGCAGTGAACCGACGTTCGCTCGACCTTCATAACGCACTGTTCAAAATCGCACTCGAAGGAGGCGGTATTGAGCAAATATCGGCGGAATTGTCCGACACCATCCATAACCCTGTTCTTATATTAGATAGAGACTGGAACCTACTCTGCTATACAGATCATAAGGATAACCCATCTCCACTTCAGGAATTCCTGCCACTGGTGAAGAACAGGCCTGTTTTTCCACCAGAGTTCACGGTAGCTTTCCCAAAGTATATTACTGAAATCAAAAAATCCATCAAACGCACCTACTATTCTCAGGGACAGCCGTACAAGTGCTGCATTATGCCGGTTTCTGTATCCAGTAACGCTTACGCGTATATCGTCGTTCTGCAAACGGTACGCAAGCTGGTTGAATTTGACTACACCGCGTTAGAGCATGTATCCACGATGCTTGCACTGGACCGGATCAAAGCCAAGGAAATCGAAGAGGTAAAGCATAAAATCAGGCAGGACTTCTTCGACGACTTATTAGCTGGCAATATTACTTCAACAGAAACACTGCATTCCCTGTCTGCTATGCATGGGCTTAAAGTTAACTATGCGTATTACTGTACAGTTATCCATATTGAAGCTACACAGCTGGAAAACTACACGGACATGGTTTATAGAAAATATGAAATGGAGCATATGGTCAAAAAATGTGTCAATTTGATCTATGGCTTGTCTAGTAATGCAGGTGGAGAGCTAATCTGTTACTATCGCAATCAGCAAATCATCATCTTGATCGGCAAAAATGAAAATAAACCGCCAATTTCCGTAAGCGATACGAAAGCCTTTGCACAAGAGGTGCTGCAGTTGCTGGCTCAGGAAATGACTAAAAACCATTTTCTCATCGGCATTGGCAGTCAGTATAAGACACTTGCTTCGCTCCATCGAAGCTTCTTCGAGGCCCAGGAAGCTATGCGGCTCATGCAGCGGTTTAATAAAGACAGCCGGAGCATTGCTCACTTCGAGGATTATTCTGTCTATCATTTTCTGGATTCCAATATTAAGCCTACGGAAATGGAGACATTCTTTAACAAAGTTCTGGGAGGCATCCATGAACATGACCAGACGATGAACACGAGATTCATGTCTACCTTGGAGTATTATTTTATGTACAATCAGAATGTAACCGAAGCCGCCAAAGCGATGTTTATTCACCGCAATACCTTTATTTACCGGATTGATAAAATCAAAGATTTGCTAAATATAGATCTGAAAAACTCAGATGAGTTATTCGAGATTCAACTGGCACTTAACCTCTATCGATTGCTGCAAAGGGGTTAAAATAACGAAGGGTATTCCCGGCAACCCTTACTCTAGTTGCACTGGAATACCCTTTTTTTCATAACGTCATAGCACCTCCATATCTTGCTAAATATTCTTCCTTCTCCTTATAATCCGGCATTAGGCTTCCAACCCGTCGCCAAAAGGAGCGATCATGGTTCATATGCAGCAAATGACATAACTCATGGATGATCACATAATCGATAACCTCCACGGGAGCCATGGCCAGACGATAGTTAAAGGTTAGTTTTTTATCGGAGCTGCAGCTTCCCCATTTGGTCCTGGACTCTACAATCTCGATACTCTTAGGTTTTACTCTAAGCTGCGTCTGGTACCTAGTGATCCGCTCTCCTATAAGCTTCTTGCAGCTAGAGAAATAGAACTTTTTCAGCTTTAACTGAAGTTGTTCTTCACTTAACTCCGCTGTCTCTATAAGCTCATGCAGAGAATAATATTTGCCTAGATACAGGAACTTCCCTTCATCTTCGTAGGCTCTGATCATCTTTGGCGTTTCACGAGCCGCTTCGAGACTTTGCAGCTTCTCCACAATCATTTTGCCATTACGCTCAACCACACTTTTAATCGTCTCTTCAGATGTTTTCTTAGGTGCCTTGAGTGTTATGCGCCCTGACGAATCTATATGAATGGAGATTTTTTTCCCGTTTCCATATTGAACATTAAACTCGATCACCTGATTGTCGTAATCAATCTTCATACCCACCATCGTTTCTATAAGATTATTCGCAATAAAAAAGAAGAACGCACCTAGGCGTTCTCCTATTTTAACATGATTCCTCAATACACCGGATACCCCGCTACAAACATTGCCAAGTACAATATACTACCCACAACAGATATAACAGTGAGTGCAACATCCTTCGGCTTTTCATTAGTAAGCGCAACGGCTGCAAATGCTAGCGGAAAAGCAACAAGCAAATAACGCGGGGCTGACAGCAGCCAGGTAGCTCCCACTACGAAAGCAAAATACACGATAAAATAAGCAGTATAGGATGGCCGTAGTTTTCTTGCTCCCATAAACATGATAATTAGTGCTGAGAATATAGCGATTAAATTAGGCAGCCACATGCCGAGAAAAGAACGGCTATCTCCACTTTTAAAGGTGCCCACCGCATATTCCACTTGATATCTTACGGTATCGAAAAAGAGATAGAACTTCTGTGACCAATGCTCTCTCTGGTAAATACTGAACTGAAAAGCATTTCCCGTAACATAGTAGTTGATATAAAGATAAGCCAGCAAACCCATCGATATGATAGCAAGACAGCCAACGGCGGTGGTCACCTTATGTATAAACGCTTTTTTATCTAGTAATTTATAAATTCCTATAAGTTCCCGTGCAAATTCAATCGCAACCGGTACAATCAACAGCACCCCTGGAGAACGCGTATACGCTGCGAGTGCACCGCATAAACATCCGATGAGCCATTCTTTTTTTCTCACAAAATATAAACACAACAGCGATAAGGCCAGAAATAGAGATTCGGTCATTGGGATGAAGAAAAAGAACGCAGCCGGAAATATAAAAATATACTTCACTACTCGCATAGCACTCTTTCGATGCATGTCTAGTGAGGCAAGCTCATAGGCGACCAAGGCAGCAACAAGCGAGCAAATATTAGAAACGATGAAACCAGCGACGAGATAATTCCCTACGAATACCTGAACTACTTTAATTAGATTTGGAAAAAAAGGAAAAAACACAATATGGTATTTCGGATCTCCCTCCGTCACATACCAATTCTCCGCGATGCCCAAATAATGTGAAGCGTCGATCACCGATATATGCCAGGTCTCAGCTATTTTGTTAAACAAACCACCGGAATAGCCATTCTGTATGATCAAAAATATATAACCGATAAACATAAGCAAGACCCGACTAGCCACTATCCAGCCGATAATATATAGCCAAGCCTGCTTTCTGTCCCGTGTTTTATTTTCCAGAGTTACTTCAGGTGCTGGATTTGTCAGAACAAAATCTGTCAAAACAGGGATAGTGCGGAGTCCCAATAATATAAAAAGTACGAAACAGGCCACGGAAGCAAGGGTACCCATCATAGTCCAACTAGTGGTCGAGTTTACCCAGAAAATAGCCGTCACCATCATAATGAACATGAAGATGAAGGAAATGATTTTGTCGTGCTTTCTCATTTGAACCTCCAAAGATAAATTCTTACAATAATCTAGTTAAAAAAGGAAAATATTACGCATAGAAATATAATAGTCTCTGGAAATTTTTTTGTAAATCATTTCTTAGATCCTCATAGATTCTAAAAAAAGTCTATGCACTGAAATGCATAGACTGTATGTATAGCCCTATTTTAACAACTCTAACACGCCTTGAGGCTGTTGATTAGCTTGAGCCAACATGGCTTGTGATGCTTGAGATAGGACATTGAATTTGGTAAGCTTCATCATTTCCTTTGCCATATCCGCATCTCTTATTCGTGATTCAGCTGCTGTTAAGTTTACTTCGTAATTGGTTAGGTTATTATGGATATGTTCTAATGCATTTTGATACGCGCCGTACATTGAACGCTTGGATGAAACGGTATTTATAGCCTTGTCTATTTTCGAAATCGCTAATTCGGCACCTTGTCTAGTTGAAAGATCTATATCCGCAATTCCCAGAGCAGTAGTTCTAGCATCTGTTAATTTAACAGTGAAGTTATCCCCAGAGTTTGCTCCGACCTGAAGGTTTACTGTTTTGTAATCATATGTGGTACCGGGGTTTGATCCATAAGATACATTGAAATTGGTTATTCCAGTTGTAGTTGAAAAAGTGTAACTTCCGTCATCATTACTAATAATGTTATTTAATCTATCCGTAGAGCCCCCACCATTTAGATTAACATTAGCCAATTCATTTCCCTGTGGATCAAAAATGGAAAGACGATAATTATTATCTACTATTCCTCCAACGATGTAATTCCCATCTTTCATTTCTGTAATGCTAGTAAGTTGACTGGAGTTGGAAGTTTCATTTGATATATTCTTCTCCCACAATACGTTTCCACTACTGTCTAGTTTATAGATTAATCCACTAGTTTTAGTAGAGTCGTTATAAGAACCAACAATTATGGCCCCTCCATCACTGGTTGCGATGGCGCGGTAACCTTCATCATCCCCAGCAGCACCGACTCGTGTGTCCCATAACGGATTTAAGTTACTATCATATTTCACAACCCAGCTTGACTTATCGGTATAAGAACTGTTTAGTTTGAGACTTGATGAACCAATAGCCAAATAACCGCCGTCAGCAGTTTCAATAATAGAATTAAATTCTTCGCTTCCATAGCCAACAGGATTGGATTGTGAAGAACCCACTATCGAGGTGGATTGTTGCACACCACTACTATTAAATTTAGCCATAAGGCCATCCCAATTTTGAATACCGGAACCCGTCCCTGCCACAATAAAGGAACCGTCACTAGTCTCAATTACTTCATTCCCCATAATGGAGTAGACGCCAGATACCCCTGTACTCCACTGCTCATTCAAATTCCCATCCCATTTAATTATATTTATCCTTTGATCGGAAACTGCTCCTGCTGAAAAATCATTTCCTAATAAAATATAACCACCATCACTAGATTCCTTAATACTATATACATCCATATTAGGAATTGCTTGTGACCAAACTAGATTACCCATACTATCTAATTTGAAGGGATTATTACCGGGAATTCTTATTCCGACGTAACCTCCATCTGAAGTCTTAGATAAATCTCTGGCAGGTATGTTAGCTGTCCAGTTCGTACTTATATTGCCCTGTACTGGGGTAATATTCGTGTTTACTTCAAGGTCATTATTCAATAAATGAATTCCATTAAATTGAGTGTTATTAGCAATATCATTTATCCCAAGCTTTATCTGCTCAACTTCTTTTTGAATCAATGTTCGATCAAAATTTGTTAAGGTATCATTTGAAGCCTGTATTGCAAGCTCCCGTAGTCTTAGCAGATTAGGATCTTGTATAGTTCCAAGTCCACCCTCAGCAGTCTGAATTAGTGAAATACCATCCTGTGTATTCCTTGCTGCCTGAGACAATCCACGAATCTGTGCTCTCATTTTCTCAGAAATTGCTAATCCTGCAGCATCATCTGCCGCTATATTTATCCGAAGTCCAGAAGATAACCTCTCCAGTGAACTTGTAGTAGATTTATTATTTTTATTTAATCTGTTCAAACTATTTAAAGACGTGATGTTGTGACCGATTCGCATTTAATCACCTTTCAATTGTTAGTATCTTCTATATCGGATAGTCCTTAGTAATTTTTTAGGTCAAATTACCCGTGTCTTAAGGCCTCACCTTAAATTCCCACCGTCCCCCGCTGAAAAGTTGAATATTCGCATACAAAAACGGCGACCTATCACCGGTTAAGCACCGACAACAAATCACCGCTAAAATTCTGACTAGATCATTATCATTCAAACGGATAAATCCAGAAATGTTCTGTTCCAAAACGAGCTTGGATCTCTTTATCATTTAAAGGTTTGCTGCCCAACAGCTCAGCAGCTTGGAATTGGGAACGATGCGCCTGAATGGACGCCATCTTGTGCTTGAGGAAATCTCTCACATCATTGATAACCTTTGGCTCCCCAATCTCTACAATATTATTAGCAAAAGCTATACAGTGAACAGGAGGTCTTTCTTCCTTCGGCAATCTTGCAACGGTTCGGATCACTGCAGCTCCAGTAGCATCGTGATCAGGATGAACGCTGTACCCTGGATAGAACGTGATGATCAGCGAAGGTTTAAGCTCTTTCAAGAGCGCATCAATCTGCCCATCGAGCAAGACCTGATCTTCGAATTCTATCGTCTTGTCGTGAAAACCAAGCATTCTTAAATCCTGTATGCCAATAGCCTCGCAGGATTCCTCCAGCTCCTTCTTACGTATTTCTGGGAGGGTTACCCGATTCGCAAAGGGCGGGATGCCCATATTTCGGCCCATTTCTCCAAGCGTTAGGCATGCGTAGGTAACTTGGGTCCCATTTTGTATATGTTTGGCAAGGGTCCCTGATATACCGAAGGCCTCATCATCCGGATGTGGCAAAATAACAAGAATATGTTTTTCCACAGAACTCTTCATCTCCTCTTCCATTAGAACGGCTCTCGGCTTAATTGTAACGATACGATCAGTTTGCCTTGAGGATCATGTCCCGCCATAATCAATCTGCCTGTCTCACTCTCTTCATAGTGAGTTAGCCCTTCTGAGTATACCCAGCCCTGCGACATTTTTAAGCCGACCCGATAAGGACCGTTGCCGGAAATCGAACCATGGGAATATCGAATAACAGCATTGGTAATAAAAGTAGCGGCTGGATGCTTCGAACTATCTAAATGGGCAGCGTAGGCTCCCGTTGTCATCTCAAGATGGATATATAGATCCTGATCTTTAAGCAGGTCGATCCTATCTTGTACTTCCGATTGATTGATTAGCTGCAATGTTGCGCCTCCATCTCTGACTGAATATATACATACAAAAAATAAGATCCATACCTTATAGAAGGACGGATCTGTTATATGATAAGCGGGTCCGTATTTCTTTTCAAAGTATAACGTGCAATGCTATGTAATTCAATGGATAGAGCGATCCCCTCCAAGTGTAACAGTAATGGACTGGCTTTTTACTGTTCACCTGAAGGGGATAATATCACTGAGAGGTTATGCTGTTTATATTAGATCACGAACTGATCTAACATCTTTACGATGACTTCACGCTTTACTGGCTTGCTGATATACTCGTCCATCCCGGCAGCTAGACAATTTTCGCGGTCACCCTTCAAAGCATTAGCCGTGACCGCGATGATGGGCGGACATTTCTCTTGATGCTCATCTCTTAACATCTTCATAGCCTCTATACCGTTCATAATGGGCATGTGAAGATCCAATAAAATAAGATCAAAGGGTTCTTTCCGTGCTGCTTCAACCGCATCTATGCCGTTTGTTACGGCGATAACGCTGTGACCCATTTTTTCGAGTATTTTGGTCAGTACTAGCGCATTAATAGTGTTGTCTTCAGCAAGTAAAATTCTTGCCTCACGTGCGGTATGAAGCTTGTTAATGTTAGCCTCTTGGCGAGGGATTACCACTGATTTCTTGGGCTTGATTGTGAAGGTAACCGACGTACCGCTCTTGCCGTCACTCTCCGCATAGATCTCACCACCCATCATTTCGACAATTCTGCGGCTGATGGCAAGGCCAAGCCCCGTACCTTCATGTCTCCGCATCATAAAGCTATCCACCTGCTCAAACGGTTCAAAAATATCAGTAAGTCGATCAGGATCAATTCCAATGCCAGTATCGGTTACCGTAAAGGCAAGCAGGGAGGGATCTTCCTTTATAAGCCTCACTTTTACCGATATGCTGCCCGCCGGTGTGAATTTCACAGCATTGCCTAGCAGGTTCAAGAACACCTGCTTCAAGCGTTCCTCGTCACCGTAAATAAATTCCGGAACGTCATGATTTATGATGCTGGTGAGCTCCAGATTTTTTTGTTCAGCTTTTATTGCAATAACAGAAAAGCTGTCCTTGAGGCAAGTTCGCAGATCAAATGTATCCTCTTGCAGCTCGCTACGGCCTGCCTCAATTTTTGAAAGATCAAGGATATCATTAATTATATTAAGCAGGATTCCTCCGCTTTTGCGAATGATTTCTACATATTCACGTTGTTCTTCATTAAGCTCTGTTTCAAGCAAAATATCAGTCATGCCGATCACTCCGTTCATGGGAGTGCGAATTTCATGACTCATCATAGCCAGGAACTCACTTTTAGCTCTATTCGTGGACTCTGCGGCTTCCTTAGCTAGCGACAATTGCCTTTGCTCGGAAATGTCCTTGCATATAAGGTAAAATCCGATATTATGATTGTTCACATAAATGGGTGCAATACTGGTGAGCACTTCAACGACTTCGCTGTCCTTAGTGACAAGCTTATTGATATACTGCTCAACCGTATTATCGTAAAGGGCTCTTTCCAGTATGCGCTGGACATTCTCTTCTCCAATCAGACTCGCAAGCCTCATCCCGATCAACTCGGACTCGATGGCGTAGCCCGTTATCTTTTCCGCCATACTATTGGTGTTAATGATTCGACCGTCAAGGTCAAAGGAAATGACGGCGTCATGGTTATATTTTTTAAGCGACGTATACCGTTCAACAGACTCCTGAAGGCGTTGCTCGGATTCCTTTTGCTTTGTAATGTTAACGATTTGGCAAATGAAATATGCTGGCTGGTTCGACTCGTCGCTGAATAAGTGGAGAGTAAGCTGTCCCCAAATATAATCTCCATTTTTTGTGACAAACTGCTTTTCCATCTGCAATTTCGCCTTCTCACCCAAGAGTGCCTTTAAATCATGAAGGTTGCCGAAATCATCGGGGTGAGAAAGGTCTTCTAACCGCATACCCTCAAACTCTTCAGTAGAATAACCAAAAGTCTGTTCAAAGGCTGGGTTTACGGTCAGAATCAAACCATTTGGCGATAAAAGGGCGATCCCAAAGGAGGCGTGATTAATCACCTGTTGGTTGAACTGTTCCTGGTTTAGATTTACGCGATGCATAGCGACCTCCATGGATGATGTGATTTTTGCGTGAAAAAATAGACCTTCTAATTAGAAGGTCCTATTTATAGCTTATAGTCTAATTTACCCACTTTGTTATTAATTGAATCCGTTAATTTAACGGGATCGAATAGAACACTCGGGACCCCTTATTGTTAGTATACCAAATAATTTTATCACCACTAATAATAGGACTGCACTCTGATAAGGCAAAATGCTTGATCGTTTGGATGTCGCTAGTAGCTTTCCCCGCTCCATCTATAAGAACATATTTCAGATCACCCGGATGATTCTCTTTATCAAACTCCTGCCACAGCACCATCATTTTGTCGTCTGTGATTTTTACTAGTTTAGGGATGGACGCGATCAGGTTCGTACCTACATATTTAGCCAAGGTAATGTGATTCACCGAAGTACTGCTCAGGTTGGACTTGGGCAACACACTAAGCATGACATCCCTTTGGTCTGTTTCCAAACCCACCATCTCATAAGATGTATACTCTTTGACTAGGGAATGATCTACCGAATTCATAGCGACTATATAGTTCGCCGGGGACATCTCAAATCCGCCTATAGAAACACCCGTCGCGTTCGCTCCGATTTTGCCGGGAATATTAAATAAGTCCACTTCGTTATAACTGGCTCCGTCTCCTTTATTCAGAACAATCGAACGGGGATAAGCGTCGCCGTGATCGACTAGAACATGCGCTGTACCATCAAACAATACATATTGGTCAAAAGAGTGACTGACATGATTCTTCTGGAATCTTCCCAGATCATTGGTCACGGTCATGGATTTAGTATTTACGATAATGGTAAGCTGGGATTGATGATTTAATTTATCTTCTGTCGTGTATCTTGTACGTGAGGTGTGAAATACAAGCGTATCTCCAGCCTCAGCCATACTACCGGAGCCTGAATCAAACGGGCTAACGGTATAGCTCTCCCCACCCTTTATGGAGACACTGTCTACTCTATTGAAGCTTTTATCATAACGGACAATACGAATGACTTCTTTGCTATCATTCTCTTCGCGGTTCTCTTGGCCAAAAGCAATATAGTTATACTTCTCCCCACTAAAGAAGCCACCAAACACCGGAAGCTCAAAAGGAATGCTCTTATTGCCTGTTAGTTCATACTTCTCATTGTACGTTTCAATCGTAAACTCTTTGTTCGCCTCAATAACACTTACAGTCCCATCCTTATTATTCACAAGATAAGAAGAGGCCGTACTTTTCCATCTAGGAAAATAAGAAGATTCCCCGTTACTCTCAACTACAGCCGCCGTCTTTACCCGGTAAGCATGATCTGGGATTTTGGAGAATAACGATATGCGATCAGACTGAACGTCAAATTCAATATCGAACGGGATTTTACCCGCCAAATCTCTCAACTGAAAATAATTGTTATCATCAATATTGTACGCCGTAATAGACTGCAACTGTCCATTGACCAGCACCTTAGAATTTGAAAGCGTAGCTGCATAATTTCTATTGCGGCTATAATAGTTGCTCGTAGTTTTCTTTTCGGGCGTATAAGCTTGTCCAGTTATGATCTCAATCGCATTGTTCGCTTTATTCCAAGTGATATCAAACTGGCTGCTCGTTCCCGAGAAATGCTCTGCCAAATCGCGTAGTCTGAAATAATTGTTATTCGATATGTTGAACCCATTCAGGTTCCGCTGTTCTCCATCAAAATATGTACTGCTCTCGGTTACCTTAGCCTTCACCGTACTGCTCGCAAAGGTTGTAGTGCCGAGCGCTGGTATAACCAGTAATACAATTAGCAAAACACTAAAAATCCTCTTCATCCGTCTTTCCTCCATTAGATATATTCATTAGCTATTATATTTATCGGTATTTTGCTGTGCCGCCTTAATTTAGAAAGGAACGTCAAAAAGCACAATCTGCATAGTCTCGCGATCTTCGTTCTATCGTTTGGTTGCGGGTAATCCGTCTCTCAAGAAAAAAGCCGTCTAAACTCAGGACAATACCCCTGAAATTTAGTCGGCTGCATCTTAAACTTGGTTTGTTTTAGAAGCATGAAGCTTTTTTAATGTAATCTTTCATCGAACATGAGTTGAATTTGAATACCAAAGGGATCCTCAATGATACCGTAGGCATTGCTAAACACATTGCTGGATAAAGGAGCAATAATTTTCACGCGCTCGTCTGTGATTAAGCTTTTATAAAAACCTTCAATCCCCTCTAAGTCAGCACTTTGAATACATAATGAAGTGTTATTGCCCACTGTATATTTCTCATTCGTATTCATTGTATCTTCTGCTATCATTATTTTTGTTTTTCCGATTAACAGGACAGAGTGAGTAATATAATCCTTATTTTCATCCGTAAGCTGTATGGAGCTGTCACGCTCTGCGAGTTGTTGATAGGTGACACGTAACAATTCCTCTGCGTTAAAATGTTTTTTGTAAAATTCTATAGCTTCCTTAGCTCTTCCATTCATCGATAAAAAAATAGCTACTTCTAGGGTTGTACTCATAGTATAAATCTCTCCTTTTTATATATTTGATATCTGGCCTTAAACTTATTATCCTATATAAAGGTATCAAAACATGACACCTTTATAAGGAGTTTTATATATGAAAAAATCAGAACGGTTAAATGACATGATGAGGTACTTAAACAATCGAGAATTCTTTAATTTAAGTGATCTCATGGATAAATACGCTATTTCAAAAAGCACAGCTCTACGCGATATTAGTTCATTAGAACAATTAGGTATGCCTATTTTCGCGGAACATGGAAGACACGGACGTTATGGACTTTTAAAAAACAGATTGTTATCCCCTATTATTTTCACGATAGATGAAGTCTATGCGCTGTATTTTGCCATGCTGACGTTAGAATCTTATCAATCTACACCCTTTCATCTAAGTGTTAACAAGCTAAACGAAAAGTTCGAGCATTGTCTATCGAGTACACAAATCAACCAGATTCACAAAATGAAAAAGGTCCTGAAATTCGAAATGTATCAGCATAAGCATGTCAGCCGTTTTTTAGATAAAATCCTAGCAAGTATTCTAAATGAGAGTGCCTGTAACATTGAATATACAAAAGAAAACCAAACAAAACGCTACCCTGTTCAATTCTTTAGGATTTCCGCTAGGTTTGGTCAATGGTATGCCACTGGAATAGAGCTTACGACGAATACATATAGAGTTTTTAGATGTGATCGAATAACCTTCATTGAAGAAGAGGAAAGCAAGGCTCGTTATGCTATAGAAGAACTTCTTAGTCGTTCATTAGAAATCTATCAGTCTGCGAAAAGTATTGACTTTGAAGTTGAGATTGCGGAACAAGCAAAGGATATTTTTTATAAAGAACATTATCCTTCTATGGAAATAGAGGTGGGTCCGAAAACAGTCATTAAGGGATTCTATAATCCAGGTGAAGAGGATTTCTTGGCTAATTATTTTATGCGATATGGTCATGCTGTTACATCTGTGAAACCTGAAGCCTTAAAACAAATAATCAAAGATAAATTAGAGCAACTCGTAAATCACTATCAAAAAATATAAAGCTAAGCAAAAGGGGTAAAAAACACAGCTTGGAGAACTGCCTTAGCCTTCTTGAGGTTGCGCGTATCCAGTTGGTTTAGCATGTCTACGATTTGACTCATTTCATCGTCTTCCACTGGCTCAAGAGATGCTCCAGCAGTTAATAATTCTTTTTCAGCAACCGATTCCGAATGAACCCATGACGCTTCCAAAGTATCCTCGAAGGCTTGGATTATAAATAACAATTCATCTGTGTTATATCTCTGCAGAAACCGGTTTATCCCTTTATTCATCTGCTTATGTAGGGCTGAATGCAAATCGAATATTTCTTTCCCTAGAGGTGTTGTAAGAAAAAGCACTTCTTTTTTATTATCGGGGAGAAACTCCGTGCGAATAATTTCCTGTTGCACTAATTTTCTAGTGATTTTGGACACGCTGCCTTTTGGAATTCCGAATTGCTTCGAAATGGTAGTGCCATTCACCGGCTCAAGCTGTCCAATCGCATCTATTACATGCAGCATCATGACTGTGGAGTCTTGGAGGAAATCAATGATAAGGGGATTACTGCAGTTCTGAATCAACCATTCCTTCTCTTCATCATCCTCCGATTGAAATCGCTTTTGTAGTTGGGGAATCATCTCTATCAGTTTTTTTATCAAAATATCCTTATTAGTTAAGTTCTCGAAAGAATGCGTCACTGTTAAGTCTCCTCGTAAATTCATCTTATGCTCATTTTAACAAGACACAGATCATAAATAAAGTTTCCTAGAAATAATATTGACAACAGGGAAACTTAAAACGTATTATTGTTTCCATAGTTAATATTTTATTTCAAGGAAACAATAATACGAAAAGAAGGTATTTATATGAATGTCTTAATTATTTTTGATCATCCCTACGGAGCAACAGCGTCCGAGAATGTCCCCCATCAGCGAAGCTATTCCGCAGCCTTATTAGCCTCCGTAAAGCGAGGTCTCACCACCAAAGGCCATACGATTGATCTTATCGATCTGCATGCCGATGGATTTGATCCAGTCATGTCGCACGAAGAACTCACTGCTTGGCGGCAAATGAGAACCACCGACCCGCTAGTCGCCAATTATCAGCAGCGTCTTATAGCAGCGGATCATATCGTCTTCATTTTCCCTATATGGTGGGAAGCTATGCCCGCTCTTACCAAAGGTTTTCTTGATAAGGTATTCGCAAAAGGCATTGTCTACGAAGAAACTAAACCTGGGCGGCCCTTCAAATGCTTGCTCCCGAATATCAAAGGAGTGTCCCTCCTGACCGTAATGAACACGCCCGACTTCTTTTATCGCTGGATTTTTGGCAACCCCATCACCAAAATTCTGTTCAGAGGCACCTTCCGCAAAATGGGAATACGAAAGAACCTGCGTTGGTATAATTATGCCGGGATGTCAGATCGCAGCTTAGAAGAGCGGGTGAAGCATCTTGATAAAACAGAACAACGGTTTGCACGACTGGACTAAACTAGACTAGATCAAATTACTCAAGCGCTGACTGATTCTGAGAACTGAATCTCTGGTTTCTTCATCTCCCTAAGCACCAGCAATCCAATGAATAAGGATACAACGCCGATAATCATCAGCAGCGCCCCCAGCTCCTGACTGTAGGCTGTTAGCGCCCCATCCCGAAAAGCCATTCCACGTATGAGGCGATTAAGCCAGTTCATAGGTAATACCCATGCGGAAATTTGAAAAAACTCTGGAAAGGCAAGTGGGCTCAGCTGGATTCCAGTAGCAAGAAACGACGGATACAACACGAAATTGGTTCGTAAATTAACTTTGGATACGTCTTTGGCAGTATAACCAATTAACAGTCCCATAAGCGACAAGGCAAAGGCATATACAAACAGCGGAATAATAAACAGATAAGGCTCTGCTTCAAAGCGTATTCCCCCCACCTGCTTTAATAAGCCATAACATAGGAGCAGCGAAATAGTGGTCAAAACAGCGTAAGGTACACTGCGAACCCAAATCTGCCAAAGAGACTTCCCGTTTGCAAAGAGTTTCCCCTCCTGCCGCAACCGAGGGACAATTGAACCCGCTGCGCTTGTTGTAATCATCAGCACCACAATATTCACAAATCCAATGACCATAAAGCTCACATAACTTGTGGTCGGGTTAAACAACATCCGCTGCTGAAGAGATAACGGAGAAGCAAGCCCTTTAGAGGTTTCGGCATCCATCCCCTTTTGAAGGAGCCGGGTCATAGAAAGAGTCGCATTTTCCGTCTGGATGACTTCCTGAATCGCAGTCCGGATACTGGTTAACCCCGATGGCATTGTATTATCCATTAAGATGCCAATATTCGTTGATATCCCCTGCTGCTGATGTTGCCCCAACTCTTTGGGAAGCATGAGGACCGCTACAGCCTGCTCATTTGCTAGTAACGTCTCTGGGTTCAGGCGGCTGGAGTACACGTTTGTTACGTTCATATATGGAGAGGCATTTATCTTTGAGATCAGCTGACGTGAATACGAACTGTGATCCTCATCAATGACAATAACATGCGATTCGCTGATTTGGTTCTTCGAGAACATTAAGCCAAAAAACAGGGCCGCAATAAGCGGACCTATAAAAATCAGGCGTAAATACTTACTGCCCGCCACATACTTCCATTCGTCAATCAGTGACTTCATCGAGCTTCACCTCCGCTGTCATCCCCGGAAGCAAATCAGCATTCCCATCCATAGTTACACGGACAAGAAACATGCTTAAATCAGCTTGCCCCTTTTCACGTGACATACGTAAGCTCGCAAATTGAGGCGCAGTTGCGATGGATGTAATTACACCTGTCACCTCCGTTGGGTGCTCCAAATATGGAAAATGAACGCCAATGCTTTGATCCACCTCTAGCTTTTGGATTTCACTTTCCTGTATGTAGAGGTCTGTATAAAAGTTGTTTTTTTGCAAAACCGCCATGGGCATTCCTAGCTGGACTAGATCTCCCGGCTTTACAATAATCTTGTTGACTGATCCGTCCTCCGGTGCAACTACATCCGTTTCTCCTTCAGCAGATTTAACCTTAAACAGCACCTCTCCCTGCTTTATGGAATCACCCACAGCCACACTGACCTCGACAATTGACCCTGGACTATTCTGATAAAATATTGTCTTCTGCTCCGCATCCAGAATCCCTTGTTTTCTGCTCTCAGCCTGACTGACTGCATCCTTTCCTTTTACAGCAAGAAGCGCCCCACCAACAATCAGCACAATCGCAATTCCTATATATAGCCCTGCTTTTATCTTCATTTTCCACTCTCTTTCATCCCCATTTTTTTAACTGCATTTTCAGCAGCCTCCATAATTACTTCTCCCAATGTGGGATGAGGGTGAATGGTCATTGCCAAGTCCTCCACAGTGGCTCCCATCTCAATAGCCAGAGCAAGCTCCGACACGAGTGTGGATGCCTCTACTCCAACGATTTGTGCACCCACTACGACTCCTGAATTTAGGTCCGCTACAAGCTTGACGAAACCTTCCGTCTCCCTCAAGGCCAAGGCTCTTCCGTTAATCCCAAAGGAGGATTTGCCAATAACCAGCGAAATGCCTTTTGCCTTTGCTTCTGTTTCACTTAAGCCGACACTGGCCAGCTCTGGGTGCGAAAAAACAACGAGCGGGATGGCTCGATAATCAACTTCGGAGGAGAGACCTGCAATGGCCTCTGCCGCAATCTTTGCTTCGTACGATGCCTTATGAGCGAGAGTCGGGCCTGCCGTAATATCTCCAATTGCAAAAATATGCGGGATAGCTGTTCTGCACTGTTCGTCCGTCGCAATCAATCCCCTACTCGTCACTGGCAAGCCTATGCGATCTAGTCCTAAATTGCCGTCTGTATTTGGTTTTCTGCCCACAGTAACTAACACATATTCCGCTGTAACATGCTGCTGTTCCTGATTTTTTAAATAATGCAGTGTAATGGTATCTGTACTCTCCACTACGTTCACTGCTGTCGCTCCGGTAATAATCTTCATGCCATCGGCTTTCAGCTGCTTTCCAACAGGGCTCACAAGCTCCGCCTCAAATCCAGGCAGCACTTGTTCTCCTCCTTCCAGAATCGTTACCTTTGTTCCGAATTTGGCATACATCTGCCCCAGCTCGACACCAATATAGCCCCCACCTATAACTACTAGGCTAGTTGGAATCTCAGGGAGCGACAGAGCTTCTGTGGAAGACAAAATACGTCCGCCAACAGGAAAGGCTGGCAGCTCAATCGGACGAGATCCTGTAGCCAGGATAGCTTTTTTAAAGGATAAGGTTTGCTCCTGTCCAGACTGACTGATGATAGCTGTATGTTCATCCATCAAGCTAGCCTCTCCTTCGAAAATGCTCACCCCAGCAGTCTTTAATAAATAACTGACTCCACCTGCCTGCTTATTCACAACTCCTTGTTTAAAATGCTGAGCATTTTTAAAAGATGCTGACGCATCTGCAAAATTGAACGGTCTGAGCAAATCATAGCGATGTGATTCTGCAATTAATGCTTTAGATGGGATACATCCAACATGTGTGCAGACTCCGCCAAGCTGGTTGCGTTCAACAATCGCTGTCTTCATCCCAAGCTGTGCAGATCGCAGCGCCGCCACATACCCCCCCGGACCTGATCCAATGACCAATGTTTCTACGGCTTCAAGCTTACTCATCTCCTGATACCTCCTGTTGAACTTTTTAAAATATGATGAACGTAATATATTATTACCATCATATTTTAAAACAGTCAATAACCTTGCCTCGCCTTTCACGAGCTAACTTTCTCAGAATCGCTAAATTGACAGGCTTTATTATGACGACTATAATATTTTAAAAGTAGAACTATGAAGCTGTGGAGTGATTACAATGCCGTATCCCAAAGGTCATAAAATAAAAGTGCGAAATAAAATCGTTGAAAGTGCTGCTCAGGCTTTTCGCACCAATGGTATTCACGATGTAAGCGTTCCGTTCATTATGAAGGGGGCCGGATTAACTCATGGGGGGTTTTATTCCCATTTTGACAACAAAGAACAGCTTGTCGCGGAAGCCTGCCGGTATGCCATCAGCGATACCATCGCACTTCTGCAGAAGGTCGCTGACCAGGAAGAGCAGAATCCCAAAATCAATGCTGTCATTGATTATTATTTAAGTCCGTATCACCGCGACAAAATGGAGATGGGCTGCATTATCCCTGCCCTCTCTAGCGAAATATCCCGTTCCTCAGAAGAAGTTCGGCAGGTATTCACGCAGGAACTGGAGCGGATGATTGCTTTTATCTCTGATCTGGCGGGAATTGACGCGTCCAAAGGTAGCGCACTGTTCAGTACTATGGTTGGCTCCCTTGTTCTTGCACGGACGGTTAAAGATCCTGAACTGAGCGACAACCTGCTCTCGTCTGGCAAACAGTATGCCAAAGAGCTCGTAAGAGCCTAATATATAAAAAACACGCCAATAAATGGCGTGTTGTAGTTAAATTTATTAAAATTCTTCATACGATGCGGGATCTTGATCAGCTATGCGGCCTGTTGGCGAGGTTAATCCGGAAATAATGGTCATCTCCGCTTCCGATAATTCAAAATCAAAAATATTCAGATTATCACGCTGATGCTCTAGAGAAGAAGCCTTTGGAATGGGAATAGCCCCAAGCTGTATATGCCAACGTAAGATAACTTGCGATATTGATTTATTATGAACCTTGCCTATTTCCGCTATTTTCTCATTTTCCAGTACACTGCTAGCCCGTCCCAATGGACTCCACGATTCAATCACTACCCCATGCTCTTTGTTCCATGAACGCTGTTCTTCCTGATTAAAATGAGGATGCAGCTCAATCTGATTCATGCTCGGCGCTACACCAGTTTCTTGTATCAAACGTTCAATATGCTCCGGCAAAAAGTTACATACACCGATGGAGCGGATCAAACCTTGCTTACGTGCCTCGATCATCGCCTGCCAGGCCTCAACGTATAGATTCACTCTAGGGTTAGGCCAGTGGATGAGATAGAAATCATAATATTCCAATCCGGCTCTGAATAAAGACTCCTGTATAGTAGCCAACGCTTCTTTATAAGAGTGATGGCGTCCTGGCAGCTTGGAAGTAATGAGCAGCTCTTCCCTAGGCACAGAACTTTGCCGAACAGCCTGGCCTACCGCACCTTCGTTCTCATAATTAAACGCAGTGTCGATCAGACGATAGCCAACATCAATCGCCTTAGTGATGTTTTGTGCTCCCTCAGTACCGTTTAACGCGTAGGTACCAAAACCAATAGCAGGCACCTTCACTCCATCGTTCAATACGATTTCAGGTATTCTCTCAGTCATCGTCGCACTTCTCCTTTGTTGTCATTTAAGCCCCTGCCGATCCATCTTATAATTATTATAACATCCTCATAGTAAATCAATCATTGGGTTACCTGAACAACCTCTAGTCTATTGGTAGGCCGCTTTCGTGGGCAACCGATTTATTTTTTATAGTAAAATGAATCTACAACACGGGATTTTCGTAATGTTATGAATTAAAAGTAGAGATAAGAGGTGTATCCAATGAAGGAGCATTATCCAGCTAGGCTTGAATTGTTCGCAGACAACGCTCAGAGGATCAAAAAAGCTTTCCCATGGCAAAATGCAATGGTTAACCGGTTAGCGGCACTATTGTATGCTGTAGAGGACAAAGTTGCAGATGACGAAGCTATCCGTGCTAGCTACGAGCTAATTAAGGAGAGTACCGGGATTTTCTCTCAATTTAGAGGAGCTTCGGTGATCAGCATTGCCGCCCTGCTCTCTCTTTCTGACGAGAAGGAAACTCTGCTTGCAAACACACTTGCCGTGTATGATTTAATGAAGGAAGCCAAATTCAGAGCCTCTGATTATCTCGTCGTTGCTGCCTATCAAATCGCTGCTAATGCAACATCGGATCGATATCAGCGTACGGTAGAACGGGCAAAGCTATTTTACGATAGTATGAAGGCAAAACATCGTTTCCTTACCGGACAGGACGATTATATCTTCTCCGCTATGCTTGGGCTTTCCGATATCGATGTTGAGAGTGGCGTAGACCGCATGGAGCAGCTCTATGTAACGCTTAAGCCCGAGTTTATGTCAGGCAACAGTGTGCAGGCCCTGACCCAGGTATTGATTCTTGGGGAAGAAGCCCCTCAAGCAGCGGACCGTGTATTGGCATTAAGAGATACATTTCGTGCACAGGGTATCCGGCTAGACAAGGAATATACCCTCTCCTCACTGGGCGTGTTATCCCTGCTCCCTTGCAACAAGGAGGACATCGTTACTGATGTCTGGGAGACTTACGAATTTTTGCGTACAAAAAAGGGCTTCGGGAACTGGTCTATTGGCAAGCAGGAATTACTGCTCTTGTCTTCTGCACTGGTAGCCTTCAGATCTGTGGAGGATGTGCAAACCGGCGTATTAACTACGATGCTTTCCACCAACATTACCAATATTATAATTGCTCAGCAGGCTGCTCTTGCCGGGGCAGCGGCTGCGTCAGCTGCGGCTGCAGCTTCTTCTTCGAATTAGATTGAATCGTGAGGGAAAGATATGGACTCAATAAAAATCTTCACAACTAGAAATGAAGAATTGTTAAACCGTCTACTGAACATTTGGGAATCATCCGTGCGGCATACTCATCTTTTTCTATCCGAGCAGGATATTGATGCTTTGCGGCCGCTGGTCACGCAGGCGCTTGAGGGCATAAGCGATCTGATTGCTTTTACTGATGATGAGGAACAGTTGCTTGGCTTCATAGGGGTTCAGAATAATAAGATTGAAATGCTGTTCGTAGAACCTGCTGCAATGGGAAAAGGCGCTGGAAAAGCGCTTGTAGCTTATGTCATGCAGGAACTCGACGTACACCTCGTAGATGTGAATGAGCAAAATCCCCAAGCTTTAAGTTTCTATGAGCATATGGGATTTCAGGTTTTTGAGCGTTCAGCACTCGACGAACAAGGTAATCCTTTTCCTATCCTGCACATGTCGCTTAAGTAGCTTTTTCCTATGCAGGAGACAGTTCGATGCATTTTAGTATCGTAAAAGACAACAGAGCAGCGATTCTCTCGTTTGAGAATGCTGCTCTATTGTTTAGTTGTCTGCAGTTTAGGTTGGCGAAGCTAGGAGCGGATAGGCGGAGCGGCTCCGAGTATTCGGTTCAGCTGTATCTACCTCTTCATCTACTTCTACCTCTTCATCTACTTCTACTTCTTCATCTACATTTACTTCTACTTCTACTTCTACTTCTACTTCTACTTCTACTTCTGCTTCTGCTTCTGCTTCTGCTTCTGCTTCTGCTTCTGCTTCTACTTCTAAATCTACGCATATACCCTCACGCACATTGCCAAATCAAAGCTCTCTGTTGCTTGCGGACTCAGATGACGCTATTTGCTCATTTATCGCCCTTGAAGCATAGTTTCGGACTCCAGTGTCGCTATTCTATAGAAAGAGCATCATTTCTGGCGTTTTTTATGCCAATAGCTGCTATGGAGTCCGATATCATTCCAAATGGCGGATAATCCGGCGTTTAAGGTCCTCTAGGTCCGATAGGGTCCGTTAGCGTCGGGCATAGATTCAGATAGCAAACAATATCGTCAGAAATCGTCGGATGGCATCCAATAGCGTCCGATAGCGTCAGTTCCTAACCATCCCCAGTTGCTTGCGGACTCAGATGAAGCTATTTGCTCATTTATCGCCCTTGAAGCATAGTTTCGGACTCCAGTGTCGCTATTCCATAGAAAGAGCCTCACATCTAGCGTTTTTTATGCCAATAGCTGCTATGGAGTCCGATATCATTCCAAATGACGGATAATCCAGCGTTTAAGGTCCTCTGGGTCCGATAGCTTCGGGCATAAATTCAGATAGCAAACAATATCGTCAGAAATCGTCGGATGGCGTCCAATACCGTCAGATAGCGAACGATAGCGGCGATTCCTAACCATCCCCTGTTCCTTACGGACCCAGAGGACGCTATTTGCTCATTTATCGCCCTTGAAGCATAGTTTCGGACTCCAGTGACGCTATTCCATAGAAAGAGCCGCAGCTCTGGAATTTTCAGATGCTATTCCACCGACTTCAAAGCCTCTATCATATGGATTCGTTTGAGCTTAATATGCATGAACGCCATAACAATACCGGAGAATAACAGTGTTAGGAGCGCCGCATAAATATAACTTGGCCACTTGATGATCGGAGCGAACATCGTCGCATCCAGCTCGGCCGTCTTCAGGACGAAGCTATGCAGCACTATGCCGAGACCCGATCCAGCCACAATACCGAGTAGGCTAAGCAGCATATTCTCGCGGTAAATATACATGGTTACTTCCTTGTCGTAGAAGCCCAGTACCTTAATGGTTGACAGCTCCCGGATCCGCTCAGACACATTGATATTGGTCAAATTGTAGAGGACGACAAAAGCCAACGCCGCCGCTGAAACAATGAGCACCAAGGTTACAACGTCCATACTCTTCATAGTCTCATCGAAGGCGGAGCCTACACTGCTGGAAAAGCTGATGGCAGCGACGCCCTCATTAGCCGTGAGCTTCTCACCAAATTTGTCTTCCCATGTCTTATCATGTGCGGTGTAGTTCAGCAGTTCTGTGTTGAATAGCGGTTTTTCTCCGAACACAGAAGCATAATACGCCGGTGTCATATAAACATAGTGCATTACATAATTCTCTGTAATCGCTGCGACCTCAATTTCGAACGTCTCATTATCTTTGTCCACCACGGTCAATTTATCACCAGACTCCAGCCCATACAGCTTAGCCAGTTTTTCTGAGACAATAGCCCCATCATCCGTAAGCATCCGCCCTTCTCCACTCTTTCGATCCCGCAACTCCACGAAATCGGATAGGGAGTCAACGGAAGTAGGAACGAACAGATGAACCTCTTGATCATTTACACCACTAGCATGTGCGGTCATCCGTTCTTGCGCCACACTCAGCGTGCCAGTTACTGCAGTTTCACCATCGATTAGTTTTTCGTAGGCTTTTAGCACATCGGCAGACACATCTTCATGCAGTGCCACAAGTGCATCATATTTCATAATCGTGCCGAACTGCGACCCGGCGATGCTGCCAATTGAATCCTTGAGACCAAATCCCGTCAGGATCAGCGCTGTACAGCCAGCCACACCGAATACAGTCATGAACATCCGCTGCTTATAGCGGAATAAGTTTCGTGCGGTAACCTTTTGGACAAAGCTTAATCGCTTCCATATAAAAGTGACCCGCTCCAGTAAAATACGCTGGCCACTCTTTGGTGCCTTCGGCCGCATCAATACGGAAGCATTGCTGCGTAATTCTACCCGTGAAGCAATCCACGCCGTCAACGTGGTACATATTAACGCTACGATAACGGATATGATCGAATACGAAAGATAGAAATTCTTCGTGATATCCGGCAAGTTATAGATTGCACTATACGCATCGTAGATAATACCCGGAAACAGGGTAAAACCAACCGCAAGACCCGCAATTGAAGCCGCCAGACTGGCAAGCGTACCATAGACCAGGAATTTGGCCATAATGTCGCGGTTGCCATAACCAAGTGCTTTCAGTGTCCCAATCTGCAGGCGATGCTCCTCAACCATCCGTGTCATGGTCGTCAAGCTGACCAGCGCAGCAATCAGGAAAAAGAACACAGGAAACGCACTGGCAATCGCCGACAACCGATCAGCGTTATCTTTATATTCGGCATATCCCGGATTAGCGCTTCGGTCAGTAACATAGACCTTAAGCTGCTCCAGCTCTGCAAGCTTTTGCTCCCCTGCTGCCAATTCCTCCTTGGCAGAAGCAAGTCCGGCAGCAATTGCCTTCATACTTGCAGCCTGTTTCTGCTGCACTTCCTCCGGCTGGCGCTGCAAATCCGCAAGCTGCTGCTCGGCGGCTGCCACCTTTGCGCGGCCACCAGAAAGCTCTTTCTCGCCTTCCGCCCGCAGCTCAGCAAGCCTTGCTTCCGGCACGCCGGACATCGCCTGCTCTACAGCATGGGTATGCTGTTCGATCAGATCTTCATATTCCGGCGAATAAGCCTTCACCCCGGCTGTATCCTTAAAGGACAGATAGGCTTCCGTATACACCGGAAGCTTGAAATCCGACTCCGGGATCGCGGCGAACGCATCCGCCGTACCTTTGCCGATCCCACTGGTGCCCCGGGTACTTTGCTCAATAAACTGTGGACTTCTAACAAAGCCAACTACGGTATACTCCAGTGTCTCGAAGCTGTTCGACAGCTCCGCATCCGTACCGTTTCCACTTAAAGATACCTTGTCACCCAACGCATATTCTTCCGCTAGCTTATCGTCCAACACGATTTCACCGGAATGTACCGGAAGATGGCCTTCAATAATACGGTATTGATTAAGTGGTTTATCCGTGTTGTAAGAATTGACTTTAAGTATTAAGGCATTATCACCTATGAATACATCTGCACTATAGCTCGGCTGAATCTCATCGATCCCCTGTACATTTCTGAGTAACCCGATGTTGTCTTCGGTCAGGCCGTAGTTAGTCTGCACCTTCAGATCCATCAAACGCTGCTCTTTGTAAAAGGCTCCAGCTGTATTCAGCATATCTGGCCCAGTGGCCTTGATTCCGGCAAAAAAGCTGACGCCTAACATAATAATTGCAAAAATCGAAATAAACCGGGCTTTGGTATGCCCAATTTCACGAAAAATATCTTTCCACAATGCTCGCTTTTTCATAGATGCCTTCTCCTTACCATTCAATATCGTCAACGGATACCGGCGAAGGATTGATCACCATCTTCCGTACCTTAGCGTTGTTAATCTCTATAACCCTGTCAGCCATCGGGGCGATCGCCAGATTATGTGTAATTACGATAACCGTTGTCCCGGTGTTACGACAAGTATCCTGCAGCAGCTTCAGCACCTGCTTGCCGGTGTTATAATCAAGCGCTCCTGTCGGCTCGTCGCAGAGCAGCAGCTTCGGTTGTTTAGCTAACGCTCTGGCGATAGCGACACGTTGTTGCTCACCACCGGACAGCTGAGCCGGGAAATTATCTAACCGCGCGCCCAGACCCACATCCTCCAGCACCTTACGTGCATCTAATGCACGCGGGGAAATCTGCGAAGCAAGCTCAACATTTTCCAGTGTGGTCAGATTAGGCACTAGATTATAGAACTGAAATACAAAACCTACGTCATTTCGGCGGTAGCCTGTCAGCTCCTTGGCACTAAACTTGGCGATATCAATGCCATCCACAATGACCTGACCTTCATCGGCGGAATCCATTCCACCCAGAATATTAAGCACCGTAGATTTACCCGCACCGCTTGGGCCGACGATCACGGCAAATTCACCTTTTTTTATCTCAAAATCAATCCCGTCATTCGCGACAATTACATTCTCGCCCATCTTGTAACGCTTGTACTCCCCTTTTACAGCAACAAAACTCATTCCTCTTCCTCCTGTCCCTATCCGAACTAAGTCTAATTACTCTACATTGTCTCAGTTTATCATAATTAGAACGCCCAAGCCCGAATGGCAACCCTCATTACACAAGGTGAAATTCACATCATTAATAAGTTCATTTTTTTGTAACAATAATGTAACAAGGAAATTTTACCGTAAACGATACTTAGTCATTTGATAATGTTATAATCACTTTGTTTTATTTACTCTTTTCAGGCAAGAGTGAAAGAACAAGAACAATCAGAAACAGGTGATCAGATGTTCGAACTGAAATGGCTATGGCAGAACCTAGAGGGAAACCGGACGCGATACATTCTGGCACTCTGCCTTTCGGTGGTGGGCTCAAGTCTTACAATCGTGAATCCGTACATCAGTCAGCGCATTGTCGATACGTTTATAGCCGGTGACAACGCCCTGCAGAATCTTACACAAGAACGGCAATTATTGATTATGCTCTGTCTGGGCATGATTGGATTTTCTCTACTGCGCACAGGTCTCGCATATTTCACGACTATGCAGTACGAGATATCCTCGCAAAATATGATGTACAATGTCCGCATTTATTTGTACAACAAAATTCAGGGACAGGACAGAAAATACTACGATCATAATCGTACCGGCGATCTCATGACCAAGATGACAGGCGATCTGGACATGGTCCGTCACTCTATGGCCTGGATTTTTAAGACGATCATTGAATCGCTAACGATCTTCCTTGCCGCCGTTATCTATTTTTTCACCATAGATGCGGAACTGACGCTGTGGATGCTTATCCTGTCACCGCCCATTTTTATCGTGGCTTACATATTTGCTAAACGCGTCCGTCCTATGTATATTGACCTGCGTGAACGGCTGTCCCAGCTTAACACGACTACACAGGAGAATATCTCAGGCAACCGTGTGGTCAAGGCTTTTGCCCGCGAGGAATTCGAGGTCGAAAAATTCACAGAGAAGAATGTCAACTATTCTACGGCGAACAAAAAGGCCGCCCTTGTATGGCTTGATTATTTTCCTTATCTGGAATCCTTCGCTCAGGGCTTCAACGTAATTCTTATGTTGGTTGGTGGTTTGTTCCTTATGAACGGCCGGATCACCTTCGGTGAATTTATGGCCTTCTCTTCGCTTATTTGGGCTATATCCAACCCTATGCGCAACATTGGTATCATTATCAACGACATTCAGCGCTTTTTTGCGAGCTTGTCCAAAATCGTAGATATCTATTATGCCCGGCCAAATATTGTTAACGAGCATACTGTCACTGACAAACGCCGTTATGAAGGCCGTATTGAATTCGATCATGTCCGCTTCAAATATGATAGCGCTATCGTACTGGACGATATTAGCTTTACCGTTGAACCCGGTGAAACTGTAGCAATCATGGGCGCGACAGGATCAGGCAAAACAACAATCATCAACCTCATCCCTCGCTTCTACGATGTAGCTGAAGGGCGCGTACTCGTAGACGGTGTTGATGTTCGGCAGCTGGAGCTTGATGAACTTCGTGGAAATATCGGCATGGCGACCCAAGATGTACTTTTGTTCTCTGATACCATTGATGGAAACATCGCCTATGGCGATCCTGATCTTCCGGAAGAAGATGCAATGGGTTATGCAGAGCTCGCAGCCGCACACGACTTCATTACCAAAATGCCTGAAGGTTATGATACCGTTGTCGGGGAACGCGGAGTCGGACTATCGGGGGGGCAAAAGCAGCGTATTGCCTTAGCGCGTGCTTTGGCGGTACACCGTCCTATCCTGATTCTCGATGATACGACCTCTGCGGTCGACCTTGAGACGGAGGAGCATATCCAAAAAAGTCTGCGTGAACTGGACTATCCTTGTACGAAAATTATTATTGCGCAGCGTGTATCTACTACCTCGCAAGCCGACCGTATTCTCATTCTGGATGGCGGGAAGCTAGTTGAGGAAGGGACACACACTGAACTGCTAGCGAAACGTGGTTACTATTACGAAGTGTTTAAACTGCAGAACGAGGGTATTGGAAGGCAGGTGACCGCAAGTGGCAAGGAATAAATTTGACGTCGATGAAAATCTTGAATCGCCGTTTAATATAAAACACTTCCGGCGTGCGATGGTATATATCAAACGAAAGAAAACGCCAATGATTGTTGCGTTCGTGCTCAGTGCACTTTCAGCAGCCATTTCACTGTCGGCTCCGCTGATCATGCAACATGTCATCGACGTGACCATTCCGGCAAAAGAGAAGCTTGCACTGCTGGGTTGGGCTGCACTGATGCTTGTGACCATCGTGGTCAGTGTTTATCTGGCTACGATACGCTCGCGCATCATGACGAGTGTTGGGCAGGATATTATTTTTGACATCCGAACGGATTTGTTTAAGCATCTGCAAGAATTGCCTTTCAAATATTATGACGACCGCCCACAGGGCAAGATCCTTATCCGGGTCGTAAACTACGTCAACGCCGTTTCAGATGTGCTGTCCAACGGGATTATCAACTTTATTCTAGAAATCGTGAATTTAATCTTTATCGCAGCCTTCATGTTCGCTGTCGATGTACGACTCTCACTTGTCATCCTTGCCGGACTGCCAGTCTTCCTTGGCATCATGCTGCTGATCAAAACCCGGCAACGCCGGGCATGGCAAGCAGTGTCCAACAAAAGCTCCAATTTGAACGCCTATCTGCAAGAGAGCATCAGCGGTATTGGTGTGACACAAATGTTCTCCCGGGAACAACGTAACGAAGGAATCTTCACACGTCTCGCAGGTAATTTCCGTAAAGAATGGATGAAGGCTCAACGTTACAACTTACTTATTCCGTTCTCTGTAGACAACTTGTCTACGATTGTTACATCATTGATTTTCCTTGTAGGCCTACTAACTCTGAGTCCTCAAGACATGACCCTCGGTGTCATTCTGGCGATGAGCAGCTACGCCGCCCGCTTCTGGCAGCCGATTCTGAGTCTTTCGAACCTGTACAATAACTTCATCAACGCCGTTGCCTATCTTGAGCGTATCTTCGAAACGCTGGATGAACCGGTTACCGTCAGTGATATTCCGGATGCAAAAACACTGCCATCTGTACAGGGCCATGTCACCTTCGACGATGTAACTTTCGCCTATGACCCGGGGCTTAATATTCTGGAGAATATCTCCTTCAAGGTCAAAGCGGGAGAAAGCATCGCGCTGGTAGGACCCACAGGTGCGGGCAAAACAACCGTCGTCAATCTGATCTCACGCTTTTATAACATTTCCAGTGGTCAGATTCTGATCGACGGCCAGGATATCTCGCAGGTGACGTTAAAATCTCTTCGCAGCCAGATGGGGATTATGTTACAGGATAGCTTCATCTTCTCCGGTACTATTCTAGACAATATTCGGTACGGCCGATTGGATGCGACCGAAGAAGAAGTAATCGCCGCTGCAAAAGCCGTTTGCGCCGACGAATTCATCCGTGAATTCGATCAAGGCTACATGACAGAGGTCAATGAACGTGGCTCCAAGCTGTCTCAAGGACAGCGGCAGCTCATTTCGTTCGCAAGAACACTTTTGGCAGATCCGCGCATTCTCATCTTGGATGAAGCCACTTCTTCCATTGATGCGAAGACTGAGCGCTTATTGCAAAAAGGGCTGAATGAACTGCTTAAGGGACGCACCTCGTTCATTATCGCGCATCGCCTCTCCACCGTAAAAAACTGCGATCGTATTATGTACGTATCTAACAAAGGCATCGCGGAAAGCGGCTCACATGATGAGCTTATCGCACAGCGGGGCCTTTATTACCGCCTCTACACAGCACAGAAGATGGAAGCTTAATTGAAGAAACACCAAAAGAGCTCAGGCCGATTTGCAGCCTGAGCTCTTTTGGTGTTTTATATTTTCAAAAAATATCAAAAACTAATCTATCGCCGTCCAAATATTTAGCGCAAGTGAGCGAATCGCAAGGTTCGTGTGATCTCTGTACAACCGCAGACGCTCTGCAGGCTCTGAACTCCACAATAGAGCACTTCCGGCAACTTCAAGTAGCGAAAGTCCAATATACTGAGATTCGTAACGGCTCTCAGACCCTAGAACATCTACAATTTCCAATAAAGTTTCCGGACTCCAGTATCCCGTGCTCTCTTCTAAATTATACGCGACCTGCTTATAAACATCGCTTAATAGCTGGGGCTGATTTGAAATAGTGGCAACGATCCGATTCAGATAATTGGCGGATTCCTCCACGTTATTCCAGTCTATTGCTGCTATATACAATTTCATCACAGCTTGCTGTAAGGTCTCATCAGATGCCAGACAGTCAATCAGATCCGTATACAAAGGGATAAGGTGCATCCGGGTGATTTTTGGCAAAGCTATCAGCTGGTTGACTAATTTCAGTAGACGTTGCCGATGAGGCAAATCTCTTTTGGCAGTAGCGTTCCAATCATCACTTATCGCTGCACTAACCAGTCTCTGACATACACCAACTACTACCTCATTGATCGTACCATCGCGACAGGTTTCTACCAGCGTGTTCATAGCAGTTTCCCATCTAGTGCTGTCTTCCAAATCCGTAATAGACTGAGCGGTGGCAGCTGCAACAATCCCTTCATTTCCATTTGTCCACCGCATCATAGAAATGAAAGCATATCTGCCAATATACGCATCTTGGTGCCTTGCAATTTCAAGGATTAATCCTAGATAACGTGGTCTATAGTCTAGCGGAAGAGCATTAGGCTGTTGAGATAATAAACTTCCTGCGATGTCACTTTCTGAGGAAGAAGCCATTGTACTTAACATATCCCAAGCGCGTTCATCATCTAAAAGCTGTTTCGCAGCATGCCCTATGGCTATGATTACATCCTTGTGTGCATTGGGTTTCTCGAACTCGTTCATTAATAGCGGAAGGCTGTCATCGCTCCTATAAGCGCCCAGTAAGCGGATGGCTTCTTTTCTGACAGTAATCTTCAGCTTATCCCGATTCAGCAGCTCTTTCAGCATGGTAACCAGTAACACCGGATTCACCCTGCGGATGCATCTGGGTATCGAGTACATGGCTACACGGGCCCGGTCCCCATCCAGATTCTCCAGCAGAACGGGAAGTGCCTTCTCCGGTTCTTCCATAAGTGAAAAGGCATGAAGTGCAGCTTCTACTACAGTTACTTCCTTATCCTGCATAAGCCCAAGTAACCTATCCGAACCGAGATCAGGCATGCTTGCCATGATCTTAATAACGCTTGCACGCTCCCAAAGATTACGTTTGGCATCGTATGCAATTTTTTCTAATAAGGCACTTAAAGCTTGTTGCTGACGTGGCAGCCATCTGTGGAATCCATCCGCAGCCGGCACAAGATAGATAGTTTTGCCTGATAGGAACTTGCCCTTAATGACAGCCCCTGAAATAAAAGGATCGAGCCATTCCTGACGCTTCAGATGCAGATGCTGGAATACTTCATGGATCGTAATATACGATTTATCTAAAGCTAATAATTCCTTAACTCTGGCATCACGCGTTGTATGAGGCGCAAGCCAGTATCTGGCCGCTTGTATGGCTGTAGAATCTGCCTTTGCCCCCGTTGCTTCCTTTAACAGATTCTGAAGTTTTATGATGCCGTAACCTCTTTTACCGAATGAGCTAGCTAGGCTTAACACCAGATTGTAGTCTTCTCTTTTGTTGGCCTGTACAGCTAATGTATAAATTTCGTCGAAGATAATCTCTTCTACTCCCCGGGGTAAATTCTTCTCCAATGATGGAAGGGAAAGCTGCCCATTCTGCTTGGCCAATTTCTGAATCGTATTTAAAGAAAACTTAAACAGCTCACCGTGAGGAAGTAATGCGTTATGCCGGAGAATAGCAAATGCCAGTTGTTGAACGGAAAATTTTGTACCATATGAAGTATCTCTGGCCTCTATAACACTATCAACAAGCAAAGTAAGCTCTTGTACATGGGCATCCGTGAACACAGACGCAGGACTTTCCGATAGCTCTTTAAACACAGCGCCCCGGACAGGATCCTGATCATTTTTAATCCGGCCCAAATACACCAAAGTTTCATTCATGTCCTGTCTCGACAGAACGGTACTTCTGATCAGCTGCATAAGCGCCGTGGCACGTTCGTCTGCACTGGATACCTTTGCTGCTTGCTCAAGTCCCGCTCTTGAATGAAGAATAGAACGGCAAGCTATAAATCTGACTGTTCTCTCCCGGTCATCATTGATTTCACGAAGGGCAAGCATCCGGGTGGCTTCCTTGTCACGCAAGGCATGCGGTAATACATACAGTAATCTTTCCGGAAAAATACGTTCATTGCGTTGATCTTCTTCATACACAGCTTCAAAAATGACCTTGCGGTTAGAAGGTGCAATATTATGAAGCAGCTTTGCTATGTGCATAGGGTGATCTGCCAGTAGTTTCGCTATCTCAATCCATTGATCAATGGATAAATATTTTTTCCTTTTAAGAACAGCTTCAGGAACGCCATAAGAAATCAGATCGCTCCGCGACTCCGTTCGTGTTAACAGCTGATACACCTTATTAGGATTTTGGCGTAAAAGCGTGCCAAGCTGTTCTTTTAAAGCAGGATGTATGATGCCCATGGGTCCATGATTCAGCGCACACTCCAGCACCAAATCTGCCTTCAGATTGCATAGGATCTCCAGAGCTGATGAGAATCTCCACCAGACATAGCCTTTTTCCCTGAGTGGTGTGCTTTCCAGTGTTGTTGCAAAGTATTCCGCTACTACGTCAAGATGCCGGCTGGATAATTTCTTCCAGTCTTTTATGGCATACCCGATATCAGCAAGCCATTTACTTACCGTTGCCGAATAACAGGCCTGCAATATAATTGCGGCTTCCTCCGCTCCCCATCGGGCATACACTACAGGCAATAAGCGTTCCGCTAATTCCTGACGGTTAATCTGTGAAATACTATGCAGCAGCTTGCGGCGGCAATCATGGGATAAATGGGGGAGCTCACGTTCAATATCAGCATCCGAAGCCACCTTTGCCAAAAGCCCCGCAGCCGTATTTCTGATACTTGCCTTGGGATGCCGCAGTGCTGATAGAATAATAACAGCATCTTGTGTTGCAATGGCGCCGATTAAGGCAAGTCGTGCTTCATAAACGCCATCCTCCAGCAAAGAGGCTAGTAATTGGGAGTACTGGACAGATCCGAGATGATCACGGCCTAAGATTGCTACTTTTTTGATTCTGTCAGAATAGCCTAGCGAATCCAATTCTTTAAGTAAGCTCTGTTTATCCAATGGATTTCTTTTGAAAATCATAAGTCCTCCTCGTTAACCTGTTCTTATTCCACCCGAACTTTATTCTCTATACCCTAATCTATCCCCTTTAAAAAAACTAGAAATCAGCATCTGATTTCGTTGTTTCGTTGACCAAAAAATAAAGGTAACCCTGAAGCCGGTTATTCAACCTCCTTCAGAATTACCTTCATGTACTGCTTGCTCTAGTCATTCTTTTTCTGAATAAACACATACGTACTCTCATCCGACAGCTCATCAGCAAAGCTGAAATCAAATCCGTCGAAGCCTTTGATATCCTCCACACAGCTGATTTGCCGCTCAGCCATGAAGCGTACCATTTCACCTCTGGCCATCTTGACCAGGGTCGCTCTCTCTACTACCTTACCGCCGATCTCCTGCCCGAATACACAACTAACCATGCGAACATTCCCGCCAATGTAAGGGGAGATGCACTTGCTGTATTCCTTAGAGGCCAGATTCAGAATGATCTCAGTCTCCGACAATAGCTGATCTGCCAGCTTCCTGTTCCAGAACTCGTAGATAGACTTGAAACCAGGTCCGCTAAGCTTTGCCTGCATCTCCAGCCTGTACGGAACAACGCCGTCAAATGGCCGGACGATTCCATAGAATCCGGACAATATCCGTAAATGCTGCTGAAGATATTCCAGCTCCTCCATTTGAAGTACCCCTGGTGCCATGTACTGGTACTGGATACCCTCATAAGAAAAAATAGCCGGTGTAAGATTCCGTGTTACATCCATATCCCGAATCCGTTCCACATTCAGCGTGGCGATGGCATCATTGCATTTCCATAACGATTTGGCTTCTTCATAATTCAACTTTTGTAATAAGGCCAGAAGAGTCTGCGACTCGCTTATGAATTGCGGCATCTGGCGGCAATCCAAGAAATCCGTATCCATCTTCATCTTCTTGGCAGGCGATATAATGATTCTCATGGTGCTCCCTTTTCTTACCCCCGCGGGGAATTTAAATGTAACCTTATCCTATCACACTTAATCTTCGTAGGCTTGGGGCAAGTTCATGAAATTTGTTCACTGCCGCCCACCTTGTGCGCCACCGCCATCAATACCTGGGTTGCCGTTTCTCCTTGTCCCACCATTCATGCCGGGAGATCCGCCCCCATCTTTACCCCGCCCGCCGGTGAAGCCCTGTCCCCCGTTCGCTCTTGACCCGGAGTCAGTACTCGTTATCTTCTGTGCGGTAATAGCATCGCAGGAGACGAGCACCATGGAACAACTTAGCACTGCTATGAGCAAAGCGAAATACCGCTTGGTCCGCATCTTTGAATCCCCTCTTTCCGAGCGAACATAGTTAACGTGGAAAATATCTTTTTAACATATAATCGTATACGTCCTTAAAACCCATGTAGGATAATACGATCAGCAGCGGATACACCGGGTAAATATACCGGGACTTGATCTCCCATAAAAGATAGAATCCGATAAAGCCCAGCACCACAAGAATCAAAGAGGTCTCTTCAAATCTTTTGGCTCTTATTCCACCAATTAAGCGAACGAGTATAAATACATACATCAGAAAATTCAGGACATACAGCAGCCACAACATTCCGCTTCTATAATTGGAGTCTGCCTTAAACAAATCCGTAGCAGCATTAGTGTAGCTATAACGGTCCATGACAAAGCCCATTCTTCCCCCGTTACTGGATGATCCGTCGTTTCCGAGTCCATATCGTTCCATCTGGTAGGTTCCTTCCGTCCAGGTCCAAACGATTTTTTTATAATACATCTTCACTAAGTCACTTAGGCCCGCCTCGGAGAGTTTATTACGGATTTCTTCTTTAAATAACTCCGTACTTTCTGCCTTATTATAATTTGCATCCTGCTGATAGATAGCGTAGCTCTCCCGGTTGTCCCAGAACCCAAACGTCTCCAGATTGATCCCCATATTCAGCCACATGTAGACAGGTGCAGAATTTTCGTTCATCGGTTCATCTACAACATTCGTCGCCTGTAGCACAGCATTTTGCGTCCAGCCGGGAACATTAAACAATATGGCCGTGATAAACAAAGCGCTAAAAACCTTTTTCACCCCGATAGAACGTATGTTAAATAAAAGACCCGCCACCACGGTAATCAGAAAAATAACACCGATACTGCGGAAATAGTTGCCTATTGCCAGTAAGAGAGCTGCGAAGAGAATATCCTTAATGGACCTTCTTTTGATAAATCTTATGGCAAAATATAAAGCACTTGTCAGAAAAGCGGTAGCGATCACATCGTTATAGATAAAATTACTCATAAACAATGAAGGGATATAGGTTGCGGCAAACACGAGGATGCCATAATCCTTATCCTTGGACTTATAATTAAGCTCTTTATACAGCATGTAAATCATTAATGAGGTTAAGAGTGTAAATAGAATATTGACTATTTTGATTACCAGATAATTATCCGGAAAGATCAACAACAACGTCTTTAAATATAAAACGATCGAAAAATTAAACGGAAACATATGCAGATAGCCGTTCGTGTCAAACGACGAATAATCATTCCTGTACAGCATGTCGAGTGCCAATGAAAGCACTGTCTGCGAATCATCCGTCGGCAAGCGTGGAAACAGAAAGATAACCACCATCTGGATTGCAAAAGAAAACAGCAGTGTGGCTGGAATGACTATTTTCCAACTGTACTTATTAAGCTTCAGGCACATTTTATACAAAATAACGCTTAATGCCAGCACCACTGCGATCACTAGAATAAAAAGACCCAGCTCTTGTCTCTCCAAAATTGGCGTGTCCCCATATACGAAATAATTATATTTCGCCCTAATAAAAAAGGAGGATGCGATAAAAAGACCGATAAAGAATGCAAGTATGAGATACAATGTTTTTTGAATTCCCCTTATCATGGAAAACCTCCTTTGCGCAATCGAAAGCCCTTTACAATCCACTGTCCCGATTCATAAAAAGCATTATAAACACCCAAACTGAAAATCCAATGAAAATCGGATGTTTGGGAATTCGCAAGGAAGAGATTTAGAAAGAGGGGTACGCAAATAGACCGCCCACTCACAAAGGCATGCGGTCTATCTGTCGTGTCCTATTTGCTGAAGCCTACCGCTTTTAAAAGCGGATATTGCGTACATCAGAAGAATTTACTATCCATCTTTTTTAAAAACCGATTATCAGCGATTAAACTTTTCACTCTCTTCGTTGTATTAGGCCCTTTCGGTGTGCTACCTCTTCTATTCAGCAAAATCCACCGTAGACATGCCCAGGCTTCAAAGATTTCAAGTTCTTCCTGATCTATATCATTTTCCAATAGATAAGCAGATCGGAACACATCAGCATAACGCTCGGAGATATATATTTTCAGCAGAATAAGTGACCAGGCAAAATCATATCTAGAGTCTCCCAACTGGCCGTTCGTCCAATCAATTATGGTATATCGCTCTTTATCCTCCACTATATTTCCGATATGAAAATCCCCATGAATGATACAGTCCTGCTTCATTGGAGTTTGCTCAACAAGAGTAGTCAATACATTAAAAATATCAGATTGTTCTTTGGCTTCAGGGAAAAAGTAGCCGATAAAATTGTATTTTGGCAGTTGTATATTTCCAATCTCTTCAACGCGAATTTTATGTATTTTTGCTAATAGGCTTGCGAGTTCCTTCATTTTCCTGGTATTCATTTTATGAATAGGGGTTCCGTCAAAACCTGTTAACAACACCTTATATCCCTCCGGATTGATTCCCCAGCCCACTGGTTTAGAGACGGCTACTCCTCGTTCGGATAGAACATCCAATAAACGATATTGAAACTGGACATCCGGTCTGGATTCCTTATTCCATGTTTTCAGTACATAGCTCTCTTGATCAGAATTAATCCTTATGACCTCAGCTTCAAATCCTTGATCCATTGTATGCGCAGTTAAGCTGTCTTCCTGATTTAATAAGTCGTTTATGATTTCGTTGTGCTCAAGCCAATTTATGATAGATATAGGAGTTTTCAAAAATGGGTCTTCCTTTCGGAGTCAGCTACAACAGATTTACGCAACCCAAAATTACAAATAACATAAAATAGATTGTTCTATCCAGTACATAAATACAGTATCCGGGCTTTCCTTTTCAAACTTTTTCATTTTTAAATACATATCCATTCCATCAGAAACATCATGCCATAAATCCGTAAATGCAAAATCATATTTCTCCTTAGACATATGTTGTTCTGCATATTCGAAAGCATCTGCTTGGATAAGCCTGATCTTGTGAGCATTACTGAATTGTGGCAGTACATATTTATTAAATAGATCAATGACATCTTGATTTTTTTCAACAACCGTTATGCTTTCAACATTATCTTTTTCAGAAACCATATAAGCATAATAGCCAAGCCCAAGTCCAAACGTAAGAACATTCCCACACGCTTTATCTACAGCTTCTTTCATTGTTTCTATTTCATTTGGCGTGATCGTCATCCAGATTCTATCATTCTCTAATACGGCCGGGAACATGAATTCAGTTTGAAAAAAACCAACCTGAGGAATTTGTCTTCCCTCTTCTGTCCGGATGATATCATTGCAAACAAAACCTTCAAAAGGTTTATATTTTTCATATTTTAATTCACTATTATTAATCTTTATAGTTGGTATCTTGATATTTTTATAATATGGATTGTCATAATATTCATTTGCATCAAGCTTATGAAGCATATTGCTAAAATATTGGTTGAACAATTCCTTATCATCAACATTATCAACCGTATCCATCCCAAAAGCAGCAGCCAGCATTAAACCAAAAGCGTATTCATAAGATACACCACAGTTTACGATTTCTTCAATTTCTTCTTTGTTAATAAAGTCGGGGGTATTATTCAAATAGCGGCTTAGTAAAGCAAACACTTTATAGTTATCTTCTTTTACTTTTTCTTTTATTACATTATTAAATTCCATATTCTCACCTATTAATTAGAATTTGTTTCTATGTCTCATGTTAGTCTTTCCGGATTGACTAGTAGGCAATACTCTCATTTTACCATTTAAAAATCCAGAAGAACAAAAACCGCTTTACTAATCCGTGACAGTTACCACTTCTACAGTGAGAAAATCTTACGTCAAAACCTTCTAATTGCAAGATCTATGATTCATTTTTCGCCTAATCTGCTCAATATTTCGTTACCCTATGTTAGAATAGACGACTTGTATAATTTGTGAAAACTTTCACTAATAGCCATGATTGATGGTATACTTAATAAGAAGATGAACTAAAGAGAATAACGATGGAAAATGTGGACGTAACCGTAGAAGATTTGAAGTTAGGAGAATAACAGCGACGCGCGCGCTTCTCCACTTCCAACTCCCTCTGATACTTCCTTTCTTTTTTGTCGGGTTCTTTTGGTACATCTTAAGTACATCTTAATAGAGAAATATAAAAGTGGAGGGTTAACAATGAAAAAGAAAGCAGCTGGTGCTCTGAGTCTTGTCCTCTCTGTCATGCTCGTTACCGCAGGATGCGGTAATGGAAACGACAAGGTGAACGAGAGCAAGAGTAATAACAACGAGAAAAAAGAAGTTGAAGCCGTCTCCGGGGCATCTGAAGCAAGCTACACACCATTCGATCAATTAAAAGATAAATATGATATCATCATTGTCGGTGCGGGTGGTGCGGGAATGTCCGCAGCGCTTGAGGCCAAAGAGAAAGGCATGAACCCTGTTATTTTGGAAAAAATGCCGGTTGCCGGCGGGAACACAACCAAATCCTCTTCGGGAATGAATGCTTCTGAAACGAAATTCCAAAAAGAACAAAACATTGAAGACAGCAATGATTTATTTTATGAAGAGTCATTAAAAGGTGGCCATGACACTAACGACAAAGAAATGCTTCGTTTCTTCGTTGATAATTCCGCGAGTGCGATCGATTGGCTGGATTCCATCGGAATCCGCTTGAACAATATCACCATTACAGGCGGCATGAACGAAAAACGTACACACCGTCCTGAAGATGGCTCTGCTGTGGGTCAATACCTTGTCAAAGGTTTAGTGAAAAACGTACAAGAGAAAGAAATCCCACTTTTTGTGAATGCTGATGTCAAAGAAATCACTGAAAAAGACGGCAAAGTAAATGGCGTCAAAGTCCTCTTTAACCAAACAGAGGAAAAAACAATTACGGCAGATGCTGTCGTTGTAACCACTGGCGGGTTCGGTGCCAATATGGATTTGATCTCCGAAGTAAGACCTGACTTGGAAGGCTACGTTACTACTAACCAAATCGGCAGTACCGGAGACGGCATCAAGATGATTGAGAAACTCGGCGGCACAACCGTCGATATGGATCAAATCCAAGTTCACCCGACTGTGCAGCAAGAAAAATCCTACCTCATCGGCGAAGCTGTTCGTGGGGAAGGCGCTATCCTTGTTTCCAGTGAAGGCACACGCTTCACCAACGAATTGGATACCCGTGATAAAGTAACGGCTTCCATCAATACACTGCCTGAAAAAGCGGCTACGCTGGTCTTTGATTCCGGTGTTAAATCCCGTGTGAAGGCTATTGAACAATATGACAAAATGGGCTTCGTGATTCAGGCGGATTCCATCGAAGCTTTGGCCAAAGAAATCGGTGTTCCAGAGGATAAGCTGGCAACAACGCTTGATACTTGGAACAGCGCCGTTAAGAATAAAAAGGATGCCGAATTTGGCAGAACTACAGGAATGGACAATGACCTGTCCACTGGTCCTTTCTACGCTATTAAAATTGCTCCTGGGATTCACTACACCATGGGTGGCGTGAAGATCAATACGAACACAGAAGTTCTGAATAAAGATGGTGAAGCTATTCCTGGTCTGTTTGCGGCAGGTGAAGTTACGGGCGGCTTACACGGACAAAACCGGATTGGCGGCAACTCTGTTGCAGAAATCATTATTTTCGGCCGTCAAGCTGGGATCAAATCTGCTGAATTCATAAAAGCAAAATAAGTAGATAATAGATACTATAGGCCTCACAGCAAAAAGCTCAAGCATCGGCAAGTTAGCCGCTGGCTTGAGCTTTTTTAATGTAATTAATCGCCAATAGTTCGGATAATAGTATCAAACGGATCTAATTCCAACGTTTGTTGTCCATATTCCGTATCAATCGTAGTTTTTTGAAGCTGGTCGCTATTGTTAATCACGACGAGTATTTTACTTTCTGGATAATACGCACACTCTGTATATAAATTATCCGTAATATACTTTGTGTCCTTTAACTCATTCCCGGCATAACGAATCACATTTAACAGCAATCTTGTATTTTCAAAGCTTAAGGTGAAAGAAGGCAGGTAGATCCCCTTTCCTTTACCAAAGGCATGGGCAGACAATGTTATCATCCCACTCTTTTCACACAATACCGCTGCCGAGCCATCCGTAAGATAAATGTTATTTTTAGGTGTTATACTGGCTCCTTCAGGCACTAAACCTTGCTCATCTCTAGCCTCAAATGACCATCTTCCATGAGCTACCTTGGAGCCTGTATCCTCATCCAGACCAAGCACATGGGCCATTCTGAAAAAACTGTCATAACCTTCAAGCGCCGAAGGCTGATTGACACCTATAAAAGTACCGCCCTCATAAACCCACGCTGTCAGTAAGTCCACGCACTTATGGTCACTCCAGTATTCTCCGCCACTCCATGCTGAACCTGCCGAGCCGGCATTAATCACTACATCACACTCTTGTAATACTCCCTTACGGATATCTTCAAAATCAATGAACTGGACTTCAATCGGCAATCCGGACAAAGCCTCATTGATATGAATCAGATCATGCATATACGTTTCATGGAAATGCCCGGACAAAGTCCACGATCTCAATTTACCCCAAGCGTGCAAAATGGCTACCTTCGTCTTAACCTGATACGGTTTGCCTTTATGATGCAGCTCTTTAATTTCTCTGAATTCACCCGCGATCTTTTCGATATAATCACAAAAATCCGGATAAGGCTCTACAAGATGCAAATATCCGCCCAGTCCAATCCGATCTATAGGCTCTCTGAGCAAGGCGCGCCGGATATTAATCCAATACTTTTTGGCATCGAGCGTAGGGTTACCTCCCTCCATAAACGTAGGGAGCCCTCCCAATCCAACCGGAAATAAATAGGGATGCAGCCGAATCTCATGGGTATCTACTTTTACACCAGAACAAAGCCTTGCCTCATACCCTGAGAACACACATTTAATCATCCCGTCAAAACCAAACTCCTCAAAACGGTCATTGTAAGGCTCCATGCCAACCCAACTATCATCATAGAAGACATACGCCAGCTTATCGTGCTTATGCACAATATCAATTAATTGCTTACCAAATTCGATGACAAAATCATTGATAAATGCCATATAGTCCAGCTTCCGCTGCTGCGCCGGGATATGACTGACCCGATATTTCCCACCATTCACAAAATCCTCGGCCGTGAGCGAATACCCATATTTCTTGGCAAACAGATCAAGCGCTCTTGAGCTTACCGTAAAATCATATGAACCCCAGTCCGAGAACAAATGGCGATTGCGCTCATCACTGCCCCAGATCCAGGCGAAATTATAAAAGAGGGAGGTAAACCGAACCACTGTTGTTTCCTTATGCTTATGACACCAATCTTCTATCCAATGGAGTAAATATTTTTGCGTTTCTACATAGATGGGATCGATCTGCATCAGATGCTCTTTTTCCCAGTGATTCGTGGTGTGATTGTACATGGAGATCTCTTCCCAAATCCGATAGACCATGAAGCTGACTGTGTATTTATGCCAAGGTGCAATTCCGGTAATGACTACATTTCCCGATTCCCGCTCATAATTCCACTGTTCTCTTGGAACCTCTTCGCCCGTCGTTCGGTCAAAAACCTGCCAGTACTTAAACGCCTCTTTGGAATCATTCACTCGGAATTGTTCAGCAAAAAAATCCTCCATCAGATAGATGGATAAATAATCTTGTACCGCTACCTTAGGATTTGTTATTAAAAAGCTCTGCTGCAGCTTGTCTGAATTCTGGGACGCCCATTCGTTATGATCTCTGATGATGCAGATTGTAGAATAAATGCCGTATCCTGCGTTGATAATCTCATCGGACAACTGTGTGCCGTCACTGTCACGAATGACATCGGCACCCCAACGTTCAGCTAATTCCAGGGTCAATGCCTCACAACCGGATTCTCCCGGCAGTGTAAAGGCCCCCGTTGTTTTTTGGGACAACTTGGATCCCTCCTATTTAAGCATATCGGATAGAAAAGCTAATGCTAAGCCTTGACCCCAGCCTTGAATCCAGTCTTTTGGAATATTGCGGTATCCTTCCCGATCCTTCATAACCGCTGTACCGCCAGAGACACCCAGCACCCGTCCATCTTCACTGATATTGTTCAAAATACCTTTCAGGGCCTTTTGCACATATTTGGTATGCAGCGGGTTGCCGTTATTGATCATAGCAGCCGCAATGCCGCAAGACGCGGATACTTCTTCATAAGACTCCTCATCATCTAGTACTGTCCGCCACAGGCCGTGCTCCGTTTGCACCAGCTTGAGTGCGGCCAGCTGATCGCGCAGCGAACACTCCACGTCCATACACTGCGGATACAAATACCATTCTTTCAAAAGCTTTTTAACTTGCGACATAGTGTATGCGCCCCAAGCATTCGCTCTGCCCCAGAATAGTCCAGACATGTGATCCTGCTTCACATTATTGTAGCCGTGGTACCAAAACCCGCTGCTAGGATCTTGCAGGTATTTGATATGCCAATAATATTGATTCAAGGCATCTTGGATCATTTCCTGATCCTTTAATTTGCTTCCTACACGAAGCAGGAAAAATGCCGCCATAAACAAGGTATCCGCCCATGCCTGTTCTGGAAAATCATTAGAAATAGAGACGGTATGCTGCAACACATGATCTCCGAATCTAAGCGCATTGTTCTGCAGATAATCCACTTTGCTCATCACAATATCCCAATACTTCTGGTTACCTGTTTCTTCATACAAGGTGATCAGCATATGGCCCATAGCACAGGTGTTAACTGTCCAATCCGGCAGACCCAGCTCGATGTATTCATCTGCCCACTGGACAAGCATATCCAAATACTCTTTATTTCCTGTAGTTTCATAAGCTCTGGTTACCCCATAATAAGCCACACCACAAGGCCAGTCCCATGTTAAATCCATCGCCATTGTTTTTCTGACCACTTTATCGATGACCCTTAAAATCTCTTCTCTGTCATAATTTAATTGAAGCATCTTGTTTCTCCTCTCTTTCGCACACGCCCCCAAAGGCGCTTGAGAGCTGTCCGTCCATATTGTAAACGCTTTACTAACTCTATTGTAAGTAGTAAAATGGTCTGATTCTAAGCATATTCATAACTAAACTGTGCAATTTCAACCATTAACTAGTAGTTCTTATATTTCGGGATTGGCCGTGACTACAGAGAATGTTTGGACTTCCGGCCGCTGTTGTCGTAAGAATTTCTTGATTTTATACCGCTCTTCGCGGTGGAAATCTGCTGACAAAGGCGGACGCTAACGCTCCTACAGTTCCAAACTTCTCCTCCGCCACTTTTTTCCCAAATTGTATAATATCAAGTTCTCTTTATATAGTTGAATTTGATATAACGTTAACCTATAATCTACTCAACCTACGTAATAAGAATGGGAGTATTGAGAATATGCCCAGAAAAAAGAAGCCCATCATTGAATACCGCCACTACAGCTTACCGATAAACTTTCCTATCTTGCTGTTAAGCGGTGAACGTTGGAAGATTTCTGATATTAAAAGTGAACATCTGCATTTCCATAATCATTTGGAGATTGGCATTTGCCATTCGGATAGCGGCATCATGGAGATCAAAGGAGAATCTGTGCCTTTTAAAGCCGGAGATGTGACCTTCATCCCTAGGTATCTCCCTCATACAACTTATAGTTCGCCGAATGAAGCCAGTCTGTGGTCTTATATCTTTTTTTCGCCTGAGGATCTTTTTCAGCAATCCTTCAAGAGCGCTTACAGCAACTTTGAGCCGAATCTGTGGGCAATAAAGGGAACAAACTGTATTTTGAACAAAGAGGAACATCCCAAGGTTTATACCCTTGCGACATCGGTCGTAGAGGAATTGAAACAAAAAAATCCTTACTATCAAGAAAGTGCCTACGGCTTATTGTTATCGCTTTATATAGAACTCCTTAGAATTCATTCCCGGAATGAGCCCTTGGTTGATCAAGAAACAGAGCATAGCCTGAAGGGCGTTTTTGTCATCTCACCCGTTCTGGAATACATCACTAAAAACTACATGATGCCGATTACCATCGATTTTTTAGCTGATCTGTGCCACCTAAGTACCACTCATTTCCGCAGGAAATTCCATGAGATTATGGGGTCCGCACCTCTCGACTTCCTAAACAGTACCCGTATTGAAGAGGCCTGCAAGCAGTTAAAAAGTACGGATGATTCCATTCTCTCCATCTCTGAGCAAGTCGGTTTTCAGTCCATATCCAGCTTCAACCGATGTTTCTCCAAGCTTATGGGTGAGTCACCTAAACAATGGCGTAAAGGCGCACAATCCGAAGCACAATCCGCAAAAGCTTCTATTTTGGAGTTTACGGGGTGGGTGTGATCCATTGATCCATCGGTTTATTCTAGATCATCTTTCTCCCGATCGTTTTATATAACATGGTTCTTATCTTCTTTAACTGCGCAAAGTTTTCTTCAAATGAAATGCTTTGGGTCAGTGCCAGCCCTTTTGAGAAATCTTTTTTATATAGAAAAATTGATTCCAAATACAAACCTATGACATGAATCTGGTTCCAAGTAGGATAACTTGAATTATGATAGAAGACAGTCAGCGTTTCTAATGCATAAAAATTATGACACCATCTCGCTTCCTCCATTATGTACTTCATTGCCGGTCCATTATTGTTAATCATTATGTCTCGGAATTCATCTAAATGATTAGGCTGAACATCGACATATTCAATTGCATAAAATGGCTTTACATGCCGTTTTCGCGCGCCTTCCCCTGGTGTAGGGTACGTACTGTTTGGTGTGGTTACAAGTAACTCCATACGGATTGTTTCGAGCACGAAAGGTATATTCACATTTTGTAAGTTAGGTAAAATGATTTCGGCATCTTCTTCTTCCTTGATCTGCATTAGGATAAGATAATCCCATATAATGAATTCTCCATGTTTTTCGGCTGTTTTGTTATGACTGTAAACTGAAATATCCTCCACAGCATTATTTTGAGTCATGGATCCTAGAACGTCTGTGAGTTGGCTCTTTATTTCTTTTTTCATATGCTTTTTATACTTCTTATCGACTCCGATACTCCAAGCAATATAATAAGTATCATTTTGTGGTGTCAGTTTTAGATTCTCTACGCTTATTTTCTTATCCATTTCTGTTTCCCTTTCTGTACAAGTCCCCAGCCATCGATGTATAATTCGTCTAAGATTTCTAATAGCTCAGGAGGGGTTTGAAGCAAGGCTGCTTATGATTAATCGTAACGCTGCTTCCCAATAAACGCAAATAAGCCCCCTCTATGAACTGCCCCATCAGGCACAACAAAAAGGCATGCGTCCGGTACACTACCGAATTCATACCTAACAAGTCGCCTAATAAAATAAGCTGTTATGTGATAAGGCTAGCCTTTACTTTACCTCACAAAATCTATTTAACAAGGGAATGATTTGTTCCTTGCTCATAGGGGCGTCGTGCCCCGGGATATACGTAGTAAATGAAAGAGTCGATAAAAGCTCAATATATTCTTTCATTTTTATCGGATCAATTTTACCTTCTCCATGATAATAATCCCCGCTATGTGCATCACCTGCGAATAAAACTCCCGCTTCTTTTATATATACAACACAAGAATCGTCTTCATGTGGCCCTCCTACCTTTATAATCTGGCAAGTGGTGCCCCCTAAATCCAGCGTTAAAGCATCCTCGAAAATAATATTTCCTGTGCTAACCTTAATCTTATCAAACGTATCATATTCTTTTTTCATACAGTTATAGGCGAATGCTATTTCTTCTTTGGTCTCTAAACGTTTTACCACAGCTTCTTCATCCCATTCCCATGCTTTCAGGCGCTTTAGTGCCTCATTCGTTGCTGAAGAGACTATAGTTTCCCCGTCAAAAGCATGCATACCAAAGGTATGATCCCAATGCCAGTGCGTGATCAAAGCATATTTGGGACGTGGCAGATTGTTATCATCCAAACACTTTATAAAGGCATCTAAATGCGATTTTGAATTGCCACAATCAATCATAATTGAAAAGCTGTCACCTAAAACATATCCCAAAACAGGTCTGTCTGTTTCTCGGACACTTTTCAAATAATAAATAGAGTCATTTATTTTTTTGAGTTCCATCCTATTTTCTCTCCTTTATGGATACAGGTAAAGATACGCTCTATGGGGGAGTTGATTACCTATTTATAATGGATGAAGCAGATGCCATTGAGCAAGGGAGAGTTTAGTTATATTCACAATGTACTACGACGTAGTTCATAAAAATATTGCACAATCGGATGCTTCAACTGCATCTTCTCGCTCATGTTTAAAATCCGCTTTTTCCCAACCCGTCTGTCCACTAAAGCCAGAATATTCAATAAGATATCATCACTCTCTATGCTTTCCTCTATAGAAGTAGATAAAAACTTATTAGCTATAACGATAAAATTCGATTTACTTAATGAGGTCTGTGCTGACAAAAGCTCCTTTGCAACTTCTGATATCTTTCTGCTTCTTGCAATGACTATTAGACGATCCTCCGGGATGTTCCCTTTACTATCTTTTCTAACCGCTTCGATGTCTTCAGGGTGGATTGGAATTTGGAGTTCTGAGTCATTCTTAATCTCCTGCTCCGTCTGATACCATCTGATTGAGCTAGTTCTATCATTCATATTGAGTACGTTCTTTTTATCTACCGAAATATAACAGCTCCCTGATTTATCAGGTAAATAACGGTAGCTGCTTGCGCGATATTCAACCTTGCCGGATAACGCAGGACATAGAAAACTCTCCAGTTGTTGCTTTAATTTGCTCCAGGACATGTATCCTCCAACAAGACGATCTCTTCTCCTCGTCTTTGTCTTATTTTTATATTTTCTTTTCCCCAAGAACACATAACATCCACGATCTTATTGGCTGTAACGCCATATTCCGTGAGGCTGTATTCAACTTTTGGCGGCATCTGCTGGTACACGAATCTTTTGACAAGCCCATCCCTCTCAAGTTCACGAAGCTGCTGGATCAGAACCTTTTGTGAGATGCCCTGAATATTACGCTGTAATTCACTTGTTCTTTTGGCACCGGACATCAAAAAGCAAATGATCAAAGCTTTCCACTTTCCGCCGATGATTTCTAGTGTTGCCTCTATCCCTAGATGATATTGTTTCATAGAATAACACCTCGTTCATGCTGATCAAATTAAGCTTACTTAAAACTTCATTGTTGCATATATTTTTTTCAGAGTCCAGTACACACCTCGAAGTAACCATCTTACTTTATTGTGTGTATTTTCTTTTTTTACAACCTGCAAGATAATAATAATATTCATAAATAATATAGGCCTGAGAATGGAGATTCATCATGAAAACACTAGTGATTTTGGCGCATCCGAACCTTGAGAATTCGAAGGTCAACCAGCGCTGGAAAGAAGAACTGCTGTTATATCCCAACGATATAACCCTTCATGAGATTTATAAGGAGTACCCTGACTGGAATATTAATGTTCCTAGAGAGCAGAATCTAATGGAAGCATATGACCATGTGATCTTTCAATTCCCGTTGTATTGGTACAGTTATCCGCCGCTATTAAAAAAATGGTTTGACGATGTGTTGGCTTACGGATGGGCTTATGGATCAAACGGGAACAAGCTTAACGGGAAAAAGTTAGGGCTGGCCCTGTCCATCGGTGATAAAAAAGAAAATTATCAGCCAGAGGGCTCTGTTTCTTTTACCGTAGACGAAGTGATCGCACCCTTTAACGCCAGTGCCAAACATGTAGGCGCAGAAGCCCTACCGTACTTTGCTGTTTTTGGAGCTTCATTCCAAGCCAGCGATGAAGAAATTAATACTAGCGCAAAAGAATATATCGAATATATCTTTAATCACCGTATTTGACACAAAACAAATTGGGCTATCCTTAGTCTTGTTCAAAGACTTTAAGGATAGCCCATAACATTGTTGAAGCGGTCTAAAGATTCTCTGTAGTAAGTGTGAAGCCTTCGATCACGGCATCTTCGTCAACCTCAATCAAAATGCAGCGTCTCCCATGATAATTCACTTGCTTCACATATTTTAAATCCTGCGGGCTGACCGAAATCGTAGCTACCTTTGTATCGATCTTAATCGATTTGGTAGTGAATTTCGGCATTACGCTGCTCGCCTTCATCTCATAATGCTTATCGTCAACGATCGTTTCAAACGCCCGTTCCACTTTTTCCATTGTCACGTTCTCTACGCCACTTACCGTCAGTACACGTTCCAGATCTCTATAATCGAGCATTGGAGGTTCTTCCTTATCGTCGTTGGTTTCGATGACCTGATGGATCTCCTCGTACACCTGTGCGAGAGTGGTTGCATCAAGCTGTTCGCCCGCCACTTCCTTCACGATGTCTTCGAATATAGCTCTCTCTTCCAGAGCCGTATTGGATCTTTCGGCATTCAAGACCTCTCCGACAAAATGCGGATCCGGGAAGTTCGATTTCCCCGTACAATACAGAATGCGGTTCACATCGGAATAATTGTCCGTCACGCTTGGGTAAAAGAAACCTTGCTCCGGCGTACTTAACTTGACGATCGGATCTACAATGACATTGTACTTGAACTCCCGCTCCACGTAATCAAACAAGAGAGCTTTCCGTTGTTTCTCCGTGGAATTCACGCTGCATAGGATAAAAGGATGCGCGAATAGTTCGTTTTTCTCACTTTCCTCGGCTTCATCGTTTCTATCTTTAGTCGGGCGGAAATACTGTCCGCGAACGAAAGTGATCACCGTATCCCGTTCATAATGAGTATCCGCCATCATTCTGTCCACCAACAGCAGCATCAGGTCCTGCCATTCATCCGGATCCCCTGTCACCAAAGCTTGATGAAGCATCACCTGCGCTGGCTCCTCCGCTTCCGCTTGAAACTTCAACTCGAACAATTTCTGATCCAGTTCACCGGTCAGGAGTTTTTTGAAATTGCCCATATACAGCTCCTGCTTCTCTCTGTCCACCATTCCAAACGGCTGGCGCTCCCAATGATAGATCTCGTTGCTTTCCTTCATAATATACACGTTGAGGATATCGTAAATACTCATTAAATCGTGATCCAGCTTAAATTGCTTGCGTATATGCGCGACTTCTTTCTTTATCATGATTCGTTAGACAACTCCTAGGAAGATTAATTGGTCTTTTCAGTATAAAGGATAAAAAAAACCTTCGCTATATTAGTTGAAGTTAAGATTTTTCTATTAAGGTAAGTGCGTGACTGCGGTGAATGTTTGGACTTCCCCTCCATTCGTGCTCGTACTCATCAATTTATCGCATGCTCTAATGCATAGTCTTCAAGCTGAATATCTACCTGTTGATTCATGGCCAGCTTGGCTAGCTGCTCACCAAGAAAGGGTCCCATCGTTAATCCGGATGATCCTAGTCCATTAGCAACAATTAGTTTATTCCATCCTTGAACCCTGCCTAACACGGGAAGAAAATCTGCAGTAAAAGGACGGAACCCTACTCTTATCTCATTTAGGCTACAATCTGTAAGACCGGAAGCCGTTTGCAGACCTTTATTTAATATTTCTTGCATTCCTCCTGCGGTTACAGCAGTATCATAACCTACGACATCATTTTCGTGAGTAGCACCTACAACGATATTTTGATCCGCAAACGCAAGGATATATTGATCTGTAGGCGGCATTACCACAGGCCATTGCTCTGTGCTCGCTTGTTGAGCAAGCTTCAAGTGCATAATTTGAGCTTTTTGATAACGCACCTGGAGCATGATCCCAAGCGGATGAAGCAAAGCGTTAGACCAAGCCCCTGCGCACACAATCACTTCATCCGCTGTGAATGTCTGTTCTCCTACTCGAACCCCTTTAATTTCATGATCAGCATACTCTAAAATAGCATCGCCCTCAATCATTTGCGCACCGTTACGCTGTGCCGCTCTTAGCAAAGCATCACGTAATTCACGACCGTCCACTCTTGCTGCACCGGATACATGAAGCGCATGGTAACCTTCCGACAATAAGGGAAACTTCTCTTGTGCTTCAAGATCCGTCAGCATCGTAAGTTCCCCTATTTCAGGGGCGTCCTCTCTGCGCAGCTCCGCTCTTTCTTTCATCGCGAGTAACTTTTTCAAATCCTCATGGATACATATCGCTCCAACTTTTGCGTATCCAGTCTCGGTTTCTCCAGCCTCTTCCAACTCTTGAATAAGTGCCGGATAAAAGCTTGCTCCCGCTTTAGCAAGACGATACCATGCTTTGTTTCTGCGTTGAGACAACCATGGACAAATAATCCCTGCTGCTGCATCCGTTGCTTGTCCAACATCCTTACGATCTATAATGATGACCTCAGCACCTAACTTACTTAGCTGATAAGCTGCTGAAGCCCCTAATATCCCTGCACCAATTACAATAACCTTGTTCATATTCGAAGTCCCTTCAGTTATTCATTTTTTAATCATTCACTACTTACCCATTGTATCTTAAATTTGACATTTATAATGAATTATCGTACTATAAATCTCACTCAGTTAAAAGTACTTTAATTGGAGTACTAAAATAAAAGTGTTATTCAGAAGAAAGAAGGTATACAGTTGAAGTTTTCACAGTTTTTGAAGTCCAAAGGGGCCATTGGTTCTATTTTTATGGGTGTGTTCTATGCCATTGCGATGCTTGGTATTTTCTTACCAGGGTATACAGCACTTCCAGGGAACATGGATGATTTAAAAATTGCTATCGTCAATGATGATGCCGGTCAATATGGGGCTCAGATTTCGAATCAGTTCTCAGAGAGCTTACCATTCAAAACGATAAAAACCGATGTATCGAATAAAAAGGCGATGGATGAATTAGAACATAATAAGTTAGCTCTAGTTGTCCATATTCCAGAAGAATTTTCCGCCAACGTTCAAAGCGGTAAGGTATCCGCAAGTATTGATTTCACAGTCAACGAAGCTTCTGCCACCATGGTATCTTCCGCCATGTCTTCCGTTGTAGGAGAAATTAACAAACAATTAAGCGCGAACTTCTCAGAGCAAACCGCAAAAGGTGTGTTAATGAACTTTAACGTACCAGAAGAACAAGCCACCGCAATGGCTACACAAATTGAAAATAGTTATGTCGGGAATTATGTTGTCATCAATGATGTTCCGGACGGCATGCACAACAACATGCTACCTATGTTCTTAACTATGGCTGGTTATGTTGGGGCAATGATTGCCTCCATGCAGTTAGTTGCTTCTTTTAAAGCGAACCGCGGGAAAGCGAGCAAGACAAAACTGTTTATGTTCGTTCAACTCACAGCATTATTAATCGCTGTATTATCAACAGTCGTTGCTTTAACCATTGCCTTCTCTGTTGCAGATGTAGACCTATCCTTACTGTTACCAGTTGCTGCTCAGCAAATTCTAATGTATATGGCTGCATTTAACGTGTGTGCGATTATGGTCTTCCTAGTTGGCGAAGGCGGTATGGTCTTAAATATTCCAATTCTGCTCATGCAAACCATCGCCAATGGCGCTACCATGCCTCGTGATATGATGTATACACCATACGATTGGTTCGGCCGCATCACCCCGATGTATTATTCTGTGCAAGCTTATTTGGCACAAATGTTTGGTTCTATTAGTCCAGCACCCTTCTTATGGGGATTAGCAGGCGTATTTGCCGGGGCTATGATGATTAACATTGTAATCGTCCGGTTTGTTCATAAACCTGTACCTGTGACTAAAGAAACTATACTGCCCGTTGAAGTTAAAAATACAGCTGAAATAACCGCCTAGGTTTGGTAAGATAGAGTTTAGCCAACAATTAGGAGTGGGTTCTGTGATGTCAATTCAAATTTATATCTTAAGTAAGTTAATGGATGAAAATAATTATCCTTATAAATTAAAAAAAGAACTATCCACCCCTATTCCATTTGATACATTGCTAAATCTGTCTGAAAGCAAACTATATTATCATTTTGAATCCCTTACGAAACAGGGCTTAGTTGAACAGGTAGAGATTATCAAAGAAGAACATCGCCCAGACAAACAGGTGTTTTCCATTACCGATAAAGGGCGCAAGCAGCTCCCGCTCAAAATTTATAAGGTAATAGAAGATGCAGAATCTATTTCAGATATGATTGTTGCTCTTGTGAATCTTCGTTTTGTAGAGACTGATAAAGTGATCCCGATTATCGAGAAGAAAATTGAACAGTCACTTATAAAAAAAGATCAATTAAATCAAATTTACCAGCAAATAGATGTAGATAGCTCCACCCGTGACGTCGTAGATTTCATGGAAAGCTACTACGCTTCTCAACTAGAGCAATCTATTTACTGGTGGAAAGATCTTTTAGAAAAGCTGAAAACAAAAACTATATAAAAAAGAATGCCTTGGATTATAGCATAATCAAGGCATTCTTTTTTATATCCAGCACCAATCGCAAAGTTTTTTCAATTATTCACTTTTAATCAATAAATATAAAAAGTATGGAGCACCGATTAAAGCCACGATCACTCCTGCTGGTATTTCAGTATTGGCTACCACCATTTTACCAAGCGCATCTGCAATAACAACTAATCCGCCACCGATTAATAAACATGCGGGAATCATTATTTTATGGCCACGAAAGAGTCGTCTAACTAAATGTGGAACTACTAGTCCTACAAATCCAATACTCCCACTAACAGCAACCGCTGGTGCCGCCAATAAGACACTACACACTAAAAACCAAACACGATATTTATTTAGAGATACCCCTAAACTAATGACTACAGGATCGTTAAGCCTTAGTACATCCAATATAAGATGATTCCGAATTAATAAAGGCACAATAAGAAGTAACCAAGGCAGCATAGCATACACGTGACTCCAATTACTATTCCCTATGTTCCCTGCCAGCCACACCTTAATCATCTGATATTGCGAAGGATCTAGTACGAAGGTTAACACAATCATAAATGCACTAATCGCAGCCGCAACAGCAATACCCGTATAAATTAATCGAATGGGAATAATGCCTTGATTGCGATCATAGGAAAGCATAAATAATAGAGCGACAACGATAAATCCACCCAATAAAGCGTACAGTGGCTGAACATAAGTATGTAAGCCGGTTGAGCTATTTTGTAACAGCAAAAATAACATCATGGATAATCCAGCACCAGCATTTATCCCCAATATGCCCGGGTCTGCTAAAGCATTTCGGCTTATGGCTTGCAGCAGCATTCCTGCTATTGCCAACGCGCCACCCACTAGAAAACCCAAGATCATACGTGGAATACGGAACTGAAAAAGTACAAGCTCCTGCCTCGGTGTTCCATTTCCCAATACGGTTTGCCATAACTCTTGTAAGCTTAAGCTGCTTTGACCAGTAGATACACTATATATAAAGCCTAGCAGTAAAATGATTGCTATAATTATAAATTTCCATCTTAGCTTCACTATAGTTCCCGCCTTTCTTTACGTGCCAAATATAGAAAGAACGGAACACCAATAACCGCAATTACAGCACCTACAGGGATTTCATAAGGGGCATTTACGATACGTGCCACTAAATCAGCAAGCACAACAAGGGTGGCTCCCAGAATCGCGGATAATGGAATAATATAACGATAATCCACACCCACTATGTAACGTACCAAATGCGGAGCAATTAAGCCCACAAAGCTTACAGATCCAGCTAAAGCACATGAAATCCCAGCTAACATGAATGCGGCTAAAAGCGAAAGATTTTTGATAAGTTTAATATTAACGCCTAACCCTTCCGCTGTCTCATCCCCTACAGATAGTATAGTAATCGACTTTGAAATTACGATGGCAAGTAATAGCGCAAGAAGCATCCACGGCAACATTTGCTGTAAATGAGCCATACTAATGCCACTTAAACCTCCTCCATACCAAAAAGCCACCTGCTGTGCCACTGAAAAAAAGATACTTATTCCTTCACTTAGGGCGGTTAGCATAGCAGAGATGGCAGCACCCGCCAGTACAAGTCGAATAGGCGTCATGCCTCGTTTACTTAATAAACCAACACTAAAAACTAAACCCGCACCCAATCCCGCACCTAGAATACAGAGCCAAAGTGTACCTGTGAATGAAATCGTCGGCAGGAAAACCATAGCAATAACTAACGTGACCCCGGCCCCAGCATTTAAACCAAGAATCCCCGAATCGGCTAAAGGATTGCGACTAATCCCTTGAATAATCGCTCCACTTACTGCAAATCCAGCGCCTGTTGCCATAGCGGCAAGTACCCGGGGTAAACGAATCGACTGGATCACCTGATGAGTAGAAGCCTTATCATCAAAAGCAATGATCGACATGAATACATCTGCGAAGGGTATTTTTTTCGCGCCAAGGGCCATAGCAAGCACTAATACGCCTATTAATAGGAGGAGCATGAAGATTAGCAATATTAAAAAGGAGAACTTTTTTTCTCCTGCTAGTGATGATTTCTGAACATTTGCGGCCAATGTTTCCAACCCTTTCCCTTCACTTTACAAAAAGAGCCAGCCAAGGGCCAGCTCAGATGCAAACGATATGATTTCTAACTTAAGTCAGAGGATGTGGTAAGCAAAAATTTGACGGCCCGACTAATCGCACCCGAGATTACGCTCACATGCTCCTCTTGCTCAAGCAATGCCCAGCTTACTTCGAAGCTTGGAAGGTGTAAGGACATCATGCTGTTGCATAGATCCAAGCTATCCTTGACCATATAATCCAGCTCATCTTCACCGGCAATCATAAGCGTCCTAGGTAACTGACTTAGCGTATTGCTGTGTAAATCAGCTTTAAAATTCTCATACTCCTTTAATAGTGAATAATCATTCCACCAGATGGAAGCACTGCTTGCAATATAATGCGAAAACAAGGTAGGTTGTGTAAATAAGGCATGCAGAACAAATAATCCGCCAAAGGAATGACCATATAATGCTTGCTTCTGCTTATTGATAACGAACCGCTGGGCAATGGCTGGCATTAACTCTTTTTCAAAAAAGGCTAGCAGCTCATCTGCCCCGCCAAATGCTGGCCAAGGCTCCCCGTTGGGACGTTTCGGTAAATTCGCAAGCTCGGCTGGCATGGTTAAATCATAGGTTCGACGCACGGTATCAAACGCCTCACCTCCAGGATAACCAATGCCAACAACCATCGCGGGTGGATAGCCTTTAGGCTTACGCGTCAGCAATCTTGTGATTTCAGCAGCGGTTTCAAAAAGCCCATTACCGTCAAGAACATAAATGACACCGTAGCCATCCTTTGCAGGCTCATCTAAAGGTTTAGCAATAAAGATTTCGTAGTCTAGATTATTAGCTTTACTCCTGATCAGCATCGTTTCATAGTTTGGTTTTACGTACGGTTTGATAATCATGGCAGCAGGAACGCTACAATATCGTCCATCGTTTTTTGATAAGCAATTAATCCACTGGATCTCCAGTGATCGCCATCCACCTCGAACACTTTACCTGCTTGAACTGCCGGCAGCGCCTTCCATAAAGGACTAGCTTTAATGTCTGCCAGGAAGGCATCTCCCAGACCATCATTATCGTTAATAAAGATATAATCCGCGTCTAAATCAGACAGCATCTCCAGCGAAATATCAGCGGACATTTCACCTTCTACCAGAGCACTTTGAGCAAAGCCTAGCTCACTCAGCACATAACCCCCGTAATGGAAGTTGCCCACTAAAAAGATTGCACGGGCATTCGCATTAATATAAATTGCTTTTTTACCGGCAGATACGCTGGCTAACTGTGCTTTAGTTGCTTCCAGCTTTGTATTGTAAGCAGCAATAGCTTCTGTTGCTTTATCCTCTAATCCTAGCAATTTCGCAATCGTTTCTGTGGCTTCCACTACATTGCCCAGTGCATTCTTAAACACGTAAGTTGGAGCAATTTGCGAGTAGTTTTCATAAACACCATTTTGTGCATAAAAAGCAGTGGGGAATATAATTAATTCCGGTTCCAAATCTACTACAGATTCTGGAGAGGGAACACCATTAGCGAAGCTGATTTCTTTTACACCACTTAACGTATCCTGTAGATACTGCTGCGGTCTTTCACCCGTGGACCATTGGGCTACTGGGGTTACACCAAGCGTAACTAAGTAATCCTCTAAACCAGGGGCATACACCTTTTGTACAGTCCCCGGAATATTTACTGTATTGCCTACTTGGTCAGTTACTACAAACGCTTCTCTAGCCGCTGCTTCCGTTTCTTGTACAGCTGGTTCATCCGTTGCAGTTGCACTCGTTTCACTGGTTGTTACTGGAGTATCTGTTGCTTGCTGATTCGCTGTATTATTGCCCCCGCAAGCTGTCAGTAGAATGGATAATAAAGCAACCATTACAACATAACTTATTGTTTTTGTATTAAACCCCTTCATGATAGACCTTCCCTCTTTCCTATATTCTCAATAATAATCATTCTCAGTATTGAGTGTATAAGAGATAGGGCGCATTGACCATGTAACATCTTATGATTAGACATGTACATTTTCAAGGTATCATCATTACTGCAACTTCCTCTAGCATCCGCTTTAAAGCTACAGGCGAATATTCAAACCAAGGATCGGAGTGAATAACATAGATTTGTTGCTGCTTAATAGCCTCTAACTGTCTGAACCCAACCTCTCTCTGCAAATGATGCCATGTTGCTCGTGACTCATCATCGGGGCAGATAATCGTAAACAGCTTATCTACCTTCAATCTACTTAACTCTTCAAAAGTAATCTCTGCATTATATAGACCGGGCTGCTCATAACTAGATTCTGCTCCCAAATCCTGAAAAAAAAGATGCTGAATGCCTGTATTACAATAAGCAAAGATTTGCTGCTGATAGATACGTATAACTAGAACTCTGGGTGGTTTAGTGGGCCAGTCTAACCTGCGCCGAACGTCTTCCAATCTTGCCCTATACTGCGTGATCCACTGTTTCGCTTCTTCTTGTTTATTTAGTCGGGCAGCAAGTTCAGTTAAGGCTACTAAACAATCTTGCTTATCATCCAGCCAATAGATTGGAAAATGATTCTCTATCTGTTTTACCTGCTCTGACGACAAATCTTTTGGAGAAATAAGCAGATCAATTGGCAAATGCAATAGCTCATTGGGGCTGCAATAATTTTTGTTTTGGGTCAAGGTTACCTTATGCTCGATTTCTTGCGCCCACAAATTATAGTAGTACGGTGTCCATTTTGCACTTAAGGGTGCAGCAAACGGGATGATTCCTGCCGCATGTAAATACCCCATCATATTCCCAGTTACAACACCGATATTTGATTTTTGCTGGCTGGAATACATCGTTGGGGAGATCCCTTCGACCTTTTTGAACACTCGGCTAAAATAAAACTCATCACTATATCCAACCGCTTCTGCTATAAACTTCAAGCGAACGTCTTCTTTTTGCAATAATTGTTTAGCCTTTTGAATCCGCAGCTGAGTAACATACTCCATTGGACTTTGTATATATTCCTGTTTAAACGCCGAGGAAAAATAACTGGAACTAAGACCAGAAAGATTAGCTAAATGTGCTAAAGACAGGTGCTTCGTGAAATTCTCTTCTATATATTTTCTAACCTCGCTTAAATCCGTCTTTTGCGATTGTTTTTGCATGCTGTCACCTCTTTACTGCTTATATAAATGCACTTAACTCTTTATTCATTCATTAATTGATAATCATTATCAATTATACTTTTGTTTTTGGGGGGTGGCAATGGTTGGGGAACGTTCTATAAAAGTGTGCTCAAAAAAGAAGACGCTCAGGGGACGAATCCCCTCGCGTCTTCTGTGTGTAACTATAGGCTGCTGCTGCCCGGAGTAAGTCTTTTATTTTGAATCTACAGCCGGAGCCGGAGCTGCAACCGCTGCTCCATTCTTTTGCAAGTTCTCCTTCACTTCACCTTGCTCTAAAGGCTGAACAGGCGCACCAATGTTAAAGCTATCAATGATTTTCCCTAGTGTAGCTTGATCAAAATCTACTTGGGAATACAACTCTACTGTATAGCCGTCCTCTTCCCAAATCACAATTCCATTTGCAAAATAAACTTTAGTCCCGTTGATTACTTCTGTCTTCACTTCTTCTGTAGTGCTGATCCCATTGTCGCCGCCCTTGGAAATTAGGAAATTAACAGCTTTATCCCCGGAATTATACTGCACTTCAACCATGCTGGTCCCCTGAAGAACACAATTCACAAACTCATAGTCTCCCATCCAGTCGGGTGCCGGGAAGTTCATGCCAAGTGCTGCACGGGCTTCATCCAGATTTAACTTAGCTGCAACCGGCAATTCAATGACCGCATTCTCCCCGCCTTGGGCATCTTCAGATGGAGTCATTGACTGTGCAGCCGATGGGATTTCCTTATCGTATTGTGTGATTTCGAGATTTCCCACTTCAAACTTTGCCATGATCGACTGGAACATGTCCTGTGCATAGGAGGTTGCAGAGAAAGCTCCACCCAAACAAATTACTGCACTGCCAATCACTATTGCATTTCTCCATCTGCTTTTTTTCATCGTTATCCCGTCCTTTATCTCTGATTGGGGGTTAAGAGCCCCATGGTCCAATTTGTATATCAAGCGGTTATAGATTCTTTCTTTGGCGGTAGTGCTGCCCTGTTCGGCATTCTCAAGCCGTTCTATGGTCTTGCTGAATTTGGTGAGATCATCTTTCTTATTCATTTTTGAACCCTCCTGCCTTTAAGGAAATATGCAGTTTTTTCAAGCTTCTATATACTACGACACCGATATTGGACTCACTAACGCCCATGATCTGTGCAATTTCGGAATTTTTCAGCCCAGCCCCATATTTCATTGCAATGATATTGCGTTCTTTCTCACGCAGCTTGGAGAGCGCCTTGAATAGTGCCTGATTATTATCCTCACGGATCGCCAGCTCCTCAGGAGACGGCTTGGGAAATATAAGCTCCAGCAACGAATCCAGTGAGGTATAGCTTCTTTTCTTCTGCGCCCGAAAGTAGTCCGTCACAGCATTTCTTACAATGGCAAACAGCCACACCTCAAAATTCGATTTTTCTTGTGAAAAACTATAATACTTACACATCACAGTCTCAAACACCTGACTGCATATGTCCTCTGCCGCGTGGTGGTTGTTAATTCGATAACAGATATATTTGTAAACACGTTGGTAGTACGTATCATACATCCGGGTAAATTCCTCTTTGGACATGATAGCTTCACGTGATCTTTCGGTATTCATGTAACGATCCACTTTACCCTGGATAACCTCCATCTCCACCCTCCTTCCACCTCACCTTCATCGAAAAGCTAAACAAATTGCGCAATTTGTTGTGAAGAAACTTACATATGTTAATACGGAGAAAAGAGCGGAGCATTAACAAAATGTTTTGATATAATCGTGGGATGGCAAGAAACCATCATATAACTTATAGTTCACCAAATGGAGACTGGGGACCTTTTTCAACGTTCGTTCATGAGATTAACAATCACAACACAAAAAACGCAACCCCGAAAGGCTGCGTTAATGTTAACCCCTAACTTCCTGTTCTCCCTAGTCTAATTAGTTATTTTTGCAGGTGCAAGCTTTAGTAATTCCACGGTTAGCCGCTGCTCCGCTTCCTCATCAATACGATACCCAGCAGCTTCTAAACGTTCAATTTGCCGATCCAAGAAATAAACCGTATTTAAAATCTCAGTAGCACCCAGTACAGATAAGACGGGTTTTAATGCATATTCAATCGCTAGAAGATGGCCTAACGAACCCCCAATAGCAATAGGTACAATTCGCTTACCAACCAGCGCTTTTTGCGGAAGGAGATCTAAATAGGTCTTCAAGATTCCCGTATAGGAGGCTTTATAGATAGGCGTTAATACGGCGACAATATCCGCTTCTTCCACTAGCGCATTAGCCCTCAGAATCTCCTCACTGACGAAATTGGCCGTAAGCAAATCGTCCGCTGGTAACTCATGTACATAGATCGAATGATGCCAAATCCCCTCTTGCGTTAGAAATCTTTCAACCTGCTGATGAATAGCAGTTAATCGAGATTTTCTAGTATTTCCTCCATTAATAATGACTGCTTTGCTCATTACACATTCCCTCCTGTACTCGCACCGGTTAGTGCTTTTTCAAGTGTTGTTACAACAGGTACAGATAGCCCTAAATTTCCTCGAAGCGTATAACTCTCATATTCAGTACGGAATAAGCCTCTACGCTGTAATTCAGGAATCACTAATTCAACAATATCGTTAAAGCCCTCCGGGAAATGGGGAGGCATCACATTAAATCCATCTGCACCATCGTTTAAGAACCATTCTTCTAATTGATCTACGATTTGTTCAGGGGTTCCAACGATTTCCCGGTGTCCGCGTGCTCCAGCGATGCGCTCATAGATTGCACGAATAGATTGCAGATTCTCACGTTTGGCGATATCACGAATAATGTTGTAGCGGATCCGCGGATTGGTGTCATCTTCAATTGAACTGAATTCCGGAAGTGGTTCTTCGACATCATACCCTGACAGATCAATATTAGTGAAAGACGACAAATACGATAGTCCTACTTCAGGTAAAATATAGCTGTTTAATTGCTGCTGCTTCAGCAAAGCTTCTTCCTCTGTTTTCGCTACAGTAATAAACACACCCGGCATAATTTTCAAGTCCTCCGGTTTACGTCCATATTTAGCCAACCGCCCTTTCACATCACGATAAAAGGTTTGCGCTTCTTCAAGCGTCTGCCATGCTGTAAAAATAACCTCTGCGGTCTTCGCGGCTAACTCTTTTCCAGATTCAGACGATCCGGCCTGAACAATAACGGGATGCCCTTGTGGTGTAGTTGATGAATCCAGTGAACCCTGTACCTTAAACCAAGCTCCCTGATGATCAACAGGATGTACCTTTTCTACATCTAAATACCGACCTTGCTCCTTGTCGATAACAAGCGCCTCAGACTCAATGGACAACCAGAGTTGTTTAACAACCTCCACAAATTCCTCAGCACGTTCATAGCGGGACGCATGCTGCAAATGTTTATCCTTACCAAACAGGAGAGCTTCACCCTCATTGGCAGATGTTACTACATTCCAGGCGGCACGCCCCTTGGACAAATGATCAATCGCTGCGAATTTACGCGCTACATGGTATGGATCGTTATAGGTAGTAGTCAAGGTCGCCGTTAGCCCGATATGCTTAGTCACTGCTGCAAGTGCTGAGATAATAATAACGGGATCTAGCTTTAATGATGATTGTGCATTTCCGGATAGCTTTTGACCTAATACATCTGCAAAAAATATCATATCGAACTTGCCGCGCTCAGCCGTTTGTGCAATCTCCGTTAAATACTCCAAATCAAATGCCCGACTTGCCCCTGAAGAAGGATGACGCCAGCTTGCTACATGATGACCAGGTAGATTAATGAATGCCCCTAATTTCATTTGTTTTTTTGTCATGTTAACCTCTCCCTATTGTTTGATTTTCTATTAAGGAAATCCGTACACAAAGGCGGACGCTCACGCTCCTACAGTTCCAAACTTCCCCTCCGCCACTCTCCCTTTTTAGATTGTTGTAGATTCAACTCATATAAAAAATTATTTAGCAAATGGATTAAATTCGTTCGTATATAACTCTTCCGGTTTCACTTGGCCTTCTTTTAGCTCCCCATTTGCCACAAGCCAATCAATCCAGACATCGTATTCCGAGGGTGTAATCACGCCGCCTTTTTCAGAGATGCCCGTACTCTTCCAAAACTTAAGATTATCCGTGGTTTCCTTTCGTTCACGCTTATTAATAATTTCCTCGAATCGTTTAATTACTTCCTCCCTAGGTGTCGTTCGGGCCCATTCAATGGCTTTTGCAACTCCATCTACAAATTGCCTGACGGTATTCGGATTATCCTTGATATACTGATCTGTAAAGAAATAATCACCCGCAGTAAACTCTGTGCCAAACACATCAATATCCTTAAAAATTTCTGCGACCCCACCTGTTGTTAAAGCCCGATCCCGGGCAATCCCGCTTAACATAACCACATCGATCTGATGATTTCGCAGAATCTGTTCTGCACTAGAACTTGGAACTGTCACTAAGGTTACTTGTTCAATTTCCTTTTCGGTCAAGTTGCCTTGGCGTAAATAATCTTTAATGACGAATTCCGAATGGGCACCAAGAATATTCACCCCTACTTTTTTACCAATAAAATCTTTAGCCGACTTTATAGCTCCCCCCTCGAGGGCATATGCACCTACATACGTATTTTTATCACTGCCGTAGGAGCCAATGACGGACTTTATTTTTACATTCTTGGCGTAGGATTTAATAATGGCTCCATTGAATGCTGCACCAAAGTCAATTTGTTTCGTCGCGGTTAATTGAATACTTTCCGGACCACCCACGCTGTCACCTATAGACTCTAACTTCAAATCTCCTAGGTAACCTAAATCGGCGGCCAGCTCTGGGAAAGAGACACTTCCAGGTGCAGACTGATATTGCAGGATCTGATCTTCTCCACTTTTGGCGGAGGACTTCCCCTCTGAGCAGCCAGATAAAATACCACTAACCAAGCCTACAAGTATAAGCAGTGCTACTGTTTTGTTCATCTCGCTTCTCCTTTTCCAAATGAATTGTATTTTTCTGAGCTACAGTTCCAAACTTCCCCTCGCCACTCTTCCTTTTTAGATTGTTTTAAGTACAATTAATATATAATTAATTCAATTTGTTTAGTTGGTATTATTCCAAAAAAATATCATTCAAAATCATCCTTCTATTCATTCACCGGTTGCTTCCATTTAGAAAATTTACGCTCGAGCATGGTCAAGCCTTGGTTGATTAGCAAACCCAACAAAGCAATGGTTAATATACCGGCGTACATTTGAGGGATCTGAAAGTTATATTGAGAATAAGTGATTAAATAGCCTAAGCCTTCTTTTGCACCTACCATTTCTGCCGCAATCAATACTAATATCGCCCCTGTTCCTGCCATTCGAATCCCTGTAAAAATAGTTGGCACGGATGCCGGCAAAATCACCTTTAGAAATAACTTAACCGACTTAATATTCATGGATTTGGCCGCTTTTATAAGCAAGGGATCAACGTTACCTACAGCAGCAATCGTATTTAGAAGAATAGGCCATGTACAAGCAAATAGGACGATCGTAATCTTGGAGGTTTCACCAATCCCTAACAGCAGCATAAATACCGGGAGTAAAGCGAGCGCAGCCGTATTTCGGAACAATTCCAACACTGGATTTAATAGCTCCCTAGCTAAGGGATACCAGCCAATTAATAAACCTAACGGGATCGCAATCACTAACGCTAATGCAAATCCACTGAACGAGCGAATGATACTCGCTAAGAAATGAGTGAATAGCTCACCTGAAGCTATCAAATTCCATAAGGCGGTGATTACCTCAGAAATAGGTGGGAAAAATGCTGCGTCAACTAAGCCCGCCCGTGGTGCGACTTCCCATAGTAAGAACAATAAGACTAAGACAATGGACTGTTTGAACACCTTAAGCACGCCGGAAAAAGAAATAGGATTTCGTTTCTTAAGCTGTAACGTTGAATGAACAGACTTAACGGATTCGATGGGAATCCCCCCCCTTTATAGATTAAATATATGCACCTTTGTATTCAGGCTCATGCAAATAACCCCATACCTCATGTCGAGCCTTCACAAAATCAGGATGTGAGCGAATATCCGCATCTTCCAATCGTGATGTTAGCGGAATATCTACAATCTTCCTCACCGTCCCGGGTCCTGGTGTCAGGACGACTACCCGCTCTCCAAGATAAACGGCCTCATCAATACCATGCGTAATAAAAATGATGGTTTTTTGGGTCTTCTGCCAAATCCGTAAAAGCTCACTTTGCAGAGATTCACGTGTTTGGGCGTCCAGTGCGGCAAAAGGCTCATCCATTAACAAGACATCTGGGTTAAAGGCAAGACTCCTGGCAATGGCTACACGCTGCTTCATCCCCCCGGAAAGCTCATGTGGATAACGGTCTCCGAAATCACTAAGCCCAACTAACGAAAGAAAATGCCCAACCTGTTCGCTACGTTCATGCTTCGGAATCCCCTTTGCTTCTAACCCAAACTCAATATTGCCACGCGCGGTCTTCCAAGGAAATAAAGCATACTGCTGAAACACAATACCTCGATCAAGCCCTGGACCTGTTATTGGGTGACCATCTATTAAAATGCGACCCTGTGTGGGGGATGATAAACCACTAATCAAATCAAGCAAAGTTGACTTACCGCACCCGCTTGGCCCCACTATCGTTATGAACTCACCTTTTCTTACGGAAAAGTCCAACTCTTTTACCGCTGTGAATTGCTGCGTTCCCTCCTTTTGCTTAGAATCTCGGACACTGAACGTTTTGGTGACACTCTCAAATCTGATTTTTTCAGCAGCAGCCATTGACTTCACCTCTTTTAATTATTAATACGGGAAAGTGATTGTTCGCCAAAAAGGCTCAGATGACAACGACTAGCGTTTGTCCCCTGAGCCTCTGGTTGAACCAGTCAGCATATTCCGTTTCGTACTCACGATCGCTAAAATTTAAACATCAATAATTTTTATTAATCTGATGGGATTACTATATTTTAATCCGCTGGGGTTGTCAACAATAAATTCATAATTATGGAATTCATTAGACAAACCTTACTTCATGTTCACTAACCTTAAATATTCCGAACTTCAACAACCTTTCCCAAGTCCACATACTGCTCATGATCCAACTTCACCTTCACTCTGCCCTTTCGGCGCTTCTCACGCCATTCACGAAGCTCTTCCTCCGTTTCTAGACGGAGCTCAGCGATCTCCAAAGCCCGGTCCAGGATGTACTTGCTCGTATAAAGCACCGTGTAGATCCCTTGTCCTCCTAGTGTGATAGGCACATTTAAACTCTTCCATTCCTCAACCGTAAATCGTACATACAGATCTTCTTCAGTACCTGGGCGACAAGGAACCTCTTTAATCTCATTACGCCGCAGCACCTTCCAATCCGCTACTTTCCCTACCCAGTGAATCCCCGTTTTTGCAGGATCAATGAACTTTTTACGGGATTGGCACATCGCTACGTATTCAATTTGCGTTAGGATCTTCTGATTTGCAAGATTCCTTAACGGCATATGATAAAAAGCTTTCTGCAGCGCCACTTCCACTTGTTCGGGTCCCCGGACAGAACCAACAAGCACATTTTTGCCCGCAAGCTGGTTGGCATAGTATTCTTTCGTGCCGCGCGGACGAGTCGAGCGTTCATAAGCTTTTTCCGGACTATCCTGAATAATCTCATCCAAGAATCGCTCCACCAGGCTTGTAGAATTCGGTAGGAATGGCAAAGCGCCAATATTCAATAGCTCGATGCTCTTGTAGAATCGGTGGGTCTTATACCGCTCCTCATCCGGGTAGGGGAATAACACATAGGCGCCAAACATACTTCGCTCATATTCTCCCGATCCCTTCTCCTGATACACAATGGCATCCCGATAACGGTGCATGGTGTTGATGTCATCCTCTTCAGGCCCAGGCTGCCTATAAGTGCGGTGATAGGAAGTCCCTTCATAAGCCGGATTTAAGCGATATTTCGCATCAAAAACATACTTATACTCTTTGATTTTGCCAGCATCCTTCTTCTTCAGTGTCAGCACATTATCCGGACGCTGGCTGAGCGTCGGGGTCCTATCCGAGCTAGGAATCGCATTATAATACAGGATGAACTGCTCTCCGTTAACTGGATTCACGTACACCATCTTAGCGCTCTGTGAGCGGTCAAGTGTAACAAAAATACCATTCCGATTCACCTTAATAATATCCTGCTTCACCAGCTTATACTTCTGACCCAGAAGCTGATTCAACTTGAGGAAGCACCAGTATTCATAGAGCTGCGCGACATCCTTCATAGACAGGCGCAGCAGATCACCTTGGATCGACAAGCCTTTGAGCAGCATGAGATAACAGCGATAGACTTCGCGGTATCCAGGGGCCATCTGCAGCACCAGTGTAACGGACATCTGCCTCAGTACTCCAACCTCACGCAAAAAATCCATCTTGAGCACCCGCTCTAGTTGAGTGAGCATGGTGTCTAACCTTTTTATAAGTAATGGATCTGGAGTTCGGTTTTTAATCTTCCAGCGACCCTTGAGCTCTTTCAGCTTTCCATGAATACGTTCCAGCATCCAGCGGATGAACCGGTTCTCAGTAGGATCATAGGCGAGGCGTCTTCGTGTCTCCATTAAATGTGTGGCTGTGTAATTTTGGCTGCCGATGGTCAAGAATCCATGGTTCATGTCTTCTCTTAATCGTTCGGGATGCTTCGCGAGCTCGCGGATGTTCTCTCTTCCGGCCTTTTTGACCCGATTAGCATCCACTAATCGGCGGTCCTGGAGCAGAGCGTAATGGGGATTCTTGTTAATCCGCTCAACCGCATCCAGAAGCTGTCTAAATACATGCTGAAGTATGGTAAAAAACTCCGTCAGGCTCTGATGCTGCGTCTCCCGCAAGCCTGTTAGTTGGTAGGTTTTGCGCAAAAAATCAAAGGCCAAATTATAAATCTGCTCATTCACTTCATTTAAGATATTCTGGTAATCCATCTTGTAATCCATTTTAGAGGGGAAGATCTCCATCTCTACCCGCAGCAAAGCCTGTCCCGAACTGCGGATCTCCCATTCCGTCAAACCGACCTCATTCCCAAAGTTCAGCACACCCGCAAGAATAGACTCACCTAGGGGCTTAATTGCCTGCCGAAGCAGCACATTGTCATGATAAAAAGAGAGGTTAGCAGCGGTCTTCCTCTGAATCACCAGCTCATACGACTGTGTCTCATAAAAACAAGGAAAGACCGACTGCCCCGGCTGCCAGTCCACCATCCCGTGGACTTCAGGGGAGAACACTTTAATCTGAACATTACCAAGCCGTTCGGAGCAAACAAGCCCAAGCTGCGCATTCACCCACTCCTGACTAGAAGAACGATGAAGCTGCAAGGTCTCCACAGTAGGATGATAAGGCCGTCCTTGCAGAAAAAGCGTAAAAAGCTCCGTTTCTACACGGAGCAATTCTACCGTCTGATTAAGAGAGCCAGTAAGAGGTAAATCCATCTTCCTCTAACCTCCTAAGCATAAAAGCCAATTTACGCGCACTTTGTGGATGTTTAGCCGTAGGTGGAGTTTGTCCAGCAGCCCATCTCATATACAGCGGAGTAGCATCATTGTCCATAAGATCTTCAATATTTACCGTCACACCAGATCCGGTACCAAGAGCCCCTTTCATCAATTTCAATAATACCCGGCGAACCGAAGAATGACTTCCTTGAATACGTGGTAGTATCTTTTGCAGCAGTTGCCAGTCAAAAGCTTCTTCCTCACTCATCAGCTTGTACCGTTCGTTATAGATCATATAGAAGCAAATCGCATCCCGTACCCGAAAACCTACATGAGCGTGGATATCCTCAAGCAAAGCATTGATCTTAACCAATCTCTCTGTCGTCCGTACAACAAGCTCTTTGTTGGTATCATAGGCATCCACTAGCTGCAAATAATCGGAACGTAGAAAAAGATGATTCAGTTCGGTAGCGTCAGAGCTATCACTATTCTCTACCTGCTCACCCAAATCCGGATACTGCTGCAGATTGATGTAATTGAATTCTAGTGTGTTGGCTCGGTCTAGTACCTTTTTGCTAAAAGGATGTGTCGTTTCGTCCATGTTCACAGTCCCAATTAAGAACACATTCTCCGGGATACCCAGGCTGCCAAACTTCACTTGATCCTCAGACGTATCCAGCATGTTAGAAGATATGAGATCCTGTGTCTGGATCTTTCCCTCCTGCCATTCCTGTGTTTCCAGCACACTTAGCAGGTCACTGAAATAATGCTCTACCCGCGCCAGATTCATCTCATCCATGCAGATAAAATATGGCTTATGCCCATTCTCCGGCTTCCGCGCCTCTACTAATACTTCCGTGAGCGGACCCGGTTTGAACCTGCCCGAAAGATCCTTGTACCCCAGCAGATCCGCAGGATCACTCCAATCCGGCCGCACTGGGATCAAGGTAAACTGGCCGTTATTCCCCGTTGCACCAAGAGCCTCTGCAAACAGCTTCACCAACCGAGTCTTCCCTGTTCCCGATATTCCTGCCAGGATGACAAAAGGCTTAGTCTTTAGCGAGAGGTAAAAGTTTTCAATAAGGTGCTCAGGGAAGAAGAAACCTTTGCGACGGATGTGGGATTGGATTTGGTGGAGGATACCTGTTACTTGTTCATCCTGTAAGGGCGCCGCTTCTTGCGTCACTACTTCCACTTCCTCATTATCAGCTACATTACCTGTAGAAGTCACAGTGTCCACATATAGACGGTAATCTTCCATCACATTCTCGAGATCTTGGATTAGTTGCTCGTCATTCGGAACGGCTCCTCTTTCATACTTGATGTAAGCGATAGTAGACACCTGATAATCTTGACCTAGACCACTATCTACCAGGTGTATATTATCATCCTTATTCATATGGTTCAGTGAAAGGAGCCCTTGTATGTCTTGTGTTCGAGATCGCAGATAGGCATAACCTTCTCTTCGCCCCTTCTCTTGAATAGGCGCCGTCACTCCTTGATTAAAAGTAAGATAGACAGCACTCATATCCTCAGCAAACAGATACACAACATACTCCCCACGCTGAGTCGTTTCCGTGATCCGCTTATCCAGTATTGCAAGCCAAGGAACTGTTGCCCAATTCCCTTGACCAACAGAACCTTGAATTTTATATTGATCATCTAAGAATGGTAACGCTTTGAGCTCAGAAGGAAGTGTCTGACGAAATAACGTACCTAGTGCATGACTTGCAAAGGTTTCTTTTTTGGCAGAAGTGTACTCCGCCATGATCTTCTCCAGATAACCTTGCAAAGAGAAATGCTGCAAAGCGGCATTATAAGACTGGAGTTCGTCATTAGCTAGTCTCTCTAATTGCGATAGCTCCTCTTCCCCTAGCTGTCTTTGAATCTGGCTATGAAAACCTATGGTTTTATCCTCCGAGTTCACAAACAAAATATGCGAGAGCGCATTAATTGGACTGTTAATAATATCTTTCAGCTGGCTTTTGGGTGCATCACTCCATAGTTCTCGACCTGGTGGCAGATCTACCCGGTTTCCACTATCCTGTTCAGCTATAAAGTAGTTAAGAAACCGCTGCTTCACGTGATCATACGATACGCGCTCCTGATGAAAGGCTCGCAGCTCTTCGATCAAGGATAGGATCAGGACCATCTTGTATGATTTTTGCTTACGCTTGAAAATCTGCGTGACTAATTCCGGTAATGGCATGTTGACCTCCAAGACTAGTTAACGATTTCTAGTAGTCATATTTTTTTACATGAAGTTTGCGAATCTTTGAGTCTGTAATATTTGCTTGGCTCAGTTGGTCATAGATCGATTCAACCTGTAATTGAGGCCTTAATATAGCCATAGTTTTGCTTTAGTGGATTATACATCTTGTAACGGTTACCCACTAACCATTGTTGATCCGTCCGCTTACCTTTAATTTCTCCATTGTAGTTTTTCGTCTTTCAATGACAAATAAGCAATACGTAGTCATCTGGATTTACAATATATTTGGTAATTCGACAATATGGGAATGTATTCCTTCCAATCATGCATATAAGAAAAAGGACTGTCGCATGGACAGCCCCAACATATAGTTAACGTATACCTTGTAATTCCGTCTTAATCCGAAAGAACAGAAGGAGCAAATGCATTAGCAAGCTGCATGCCATCCTTAAGTCCCTGTAGATATAAAAGTTCATAAACAACAGATTGCTTTAAAGAAACTTTATCCTCCCAATTTTCAAACTCTGGCTTACGTGCAATATCCATGGAGACAAATAACGCTTAGAAGGCCTTGCTCTTCTTCAAAAGAATGTCTATATAGAAAAACATTCAAATTTATAACGGCCAATATATTTTTCTTAACGGTATTAATGTCCGTGTCTCTGAATCAAATTGATCATAGTATTGTGTTACTAACTCCGCGAGCAGATCCAAGTCTATTAACGATAAAGGAATATTCGATCTTTCCGCTTCATATTTTGCTTCCTTTGTGAATCCACCACTAGATACATAAATTCCCCGATCTCCTACTCTTAATCCTCCGGTAAAACTACGTATTTGATTAGATCCCATACTGCCAGAACGGTGCTTTACTTCCACTATAATTCTGGGTTCTTCAAGCCCTAGACCATCTGGGGATGCAAAAATATCTCTTCCCCGGTCCGGCCCTTTGGGTGATATTCGTGTCTTGTAGCCCATTCCTCTAAGGATGCCCGCAACAAGTTCCTGCATTTGCTCCCAGTCTAACTTAGCAATCTTATCTTTGATAAATTCATTGGACTTCTCAATGACGTCTTCCTTAATTAGCTCTAATTCTTCGGCTTCTTCCTCCGTCTCAGCTTGCACAGACTCTATGGGTTGACTTGGTTGATTACCATCGGTCTGTCCGATTACCATTTGTTTGAGCAATTCCTTCTGAACATCATTCGGGATAGATATAATAGTCATTATGGAACCAAGCGTATTCCGGGCGCTTGCCGTCAAAACATCTCTAGATACAGTCCCCTCCCAATCTATTCTGCGAATATGAGGCTTATCCGTAATATAATTTGGCTTAAATTCATAATTCGACTTGATTCTTCCTATGTAATAGAGTCGCTCTTCAGGATTATATGTGATTACTTGGTCGTCTATTTTAAATTCACTTACAAAACGAAAAATCTGACCAGCAGTAATATTGATCTTACCCTCTTTATATCCAGGATACCGTACCTTCAAAAGCCTCTTCATCTCTTGCAGTGTATTTACCCCACCGATATCTCCCAATGGAGCCCAACCAATCGCTACAGCTTGCTTATCTTTAAATTCATTAATAAGATATGCCCTTTCTCCTGCTCGAACAAGCCACATACTTTTCATAGTGGACCTCCCTTTATTCTCTGTACATGAAGTTTGCGAATCTCGGAATCGGTAACATTAGCCTGAGCCAAACGATCATATATATTTTGGACCTGCGCCGCAGAAATAGGAGGTTCAGGGGTTCCCGTTTTTAAACTAATCAACTTCCTAGAGATAAACTCACTTAGTTCCACATCATAGACAACCAGTTCGTCCGAGTGGATTTTCCGAAGATCCGGATCAATACTGAACCGACATCTCATAGTGAATGAAATCATAGAGATAAATTTCGCTGCAGCTATATCTTGTATCAGGCTCTCGATGGCCTTGATATGTCCATAGTTTTGCTTCAGCGGATTATACATCTTGTAACGGTTGCTCACTGACCATTGTTGATCCGTTCGCCCACCTTTAATTTCCCCATTGTAGTTTTTCGTCTCAATGACAAATAAGCAATACGGGGAAATAACGATATGATCAATCTGGGTGTAACCTGTTCGAGACTTGGGATTAGGGAGCATTAGATCGCTTAACGATTTACACTCCTTAGGTAACTGGTCGAGTTGAATATTGATTTTATGCTCACCTAACTCTCCAATTCGTGTGGAAGCAACCTTCGGTTTCGACTTGGGAGTTTGTGCCTTACGCACTGCCTGTGGTGGCTTAGTGTCGGATTTTTTAAAGAGAGACAATAGCGCTTTAAACATAGCAAAACCTCGTCTGATATAGATTTACAATATGTATGGTTATTCGACAATATGGGAAGATATCCCTTCATTCAAATCATGAATGGAGGTCTGCCCTCTTTTTAGATGAACAGCATCTAAAAAAACACAAATTCCAAATATATATATAGAAAAAAAGACTGTCGCATTGACAGTCCGAAGATAAGATATGCATATATCCCATATATCCCCTTTGGTTCCGATACCTATGTGCTTCTCCGCTACCCGCAGGACATGTCTTAGTCCGAGAGAACTGAAGGGGCAGTAAGGGCATGTGCAAGCTGCATGCCATCCTTTAGTCCTTGAAGATATAGACGTTCATAAAGAACGGCTTGCTTCGATTGAAGCTTATCCTCCCAGTGCTCAAACTCTGGCATACGTGCAAAGTCCATGGAGTCAAACAACGCTTGAAAAGCTTTGCGCTCTTCTTCAAAAACATATCTAGGTTCGGATTGATGTTCAATCTGTGCGGTCACCTCATCCAATCGACCTTGAATCGTCTGTAAAAACCATGCCGGAAAGCCCACCATATCCCCTCCAAGATAGAAACTCAAACGAAACGACACTGTATGTCCGTTTTTTTCTTGGTACATCCGATTAATGAGTTCGTCAACCTTACGACTCTGAGCCTGAACCGCTTCATTGCTGCTTAACGGAATTCCCTGCTCCAGTGATTGCAGTCCGAGTTCATTCAGCTTGCGCTTTTCCTCCTCATATTTGCACATCAGATGTTGCATTGCACCCCCACCTTCCGGGAAAAGCTACATCTGTAGACGATGTATGGAAATTTTAATGCGTTTATCGGTTTATTTCATTTTAATTCGATATTCGCATTAAAACAATACTTACCTCGCATACAATTTGGTTAAATTGTGAGGTGAGACCAAAATGAGGCATCGCAAAGAGCCCCCGGGTGACAAAAATATCATTGGAACCCGAGTTGTAGCTATTCGAAAAGCTAAGCGTATGAAGCAAAAGGATTTTCTTGCCAGGTTGCAAACCTTCGGTTTAGACATCAGTCCAACCAGTTTATCGCGATTGGAAGGTCAATATAGACTTGTGCAGGATTATGAGGTGGTTGCCATTGCGAAAGCATTGGAGGTTTCTGTTGGAGAGTTGTTGGGGGAAGGTTAGTGAAGTGATAGTGGGAGATAACTCTCTGTTTTTGGAATAGATCGTTATTTTCATTTAAATAGATACTACATAGATCTGCAAATTTTTTATGCAGAATCCCTGAAGGGATTTATTATTCAGATTTAGACACGTACCTACGACGTCCAATAAAATGGAGACCTGAGGCAATATCTGACCCCCAGATTTTATCCTTCGGTCCGCTTTCAGGTGTCATTCATCGTGCTATGTAGACATCAAATAATACATAGCTAAAACAACGATATACAAACCTATCGCACGGAATTTATTCCATAGATTCAGATTAAAAGACAATCAGTAATCTGCAATTTGCAGAAACTGATCGTCTCTCTTGTCTTACGGTCCTCCTTCTCTAAATTCATACAAAAACCGAGAAAGGACACTTTATTTAAAATTGTCGATTTCTCGGTTATAGTATATTCATTCGTTATTTTAATTAGTTAGGTTGCTCTTCCATCGCTCGAATGGATTCATCCACCTTTACCATCATGGAACATTCGACTCTTTTGCGGAAGACGTCACAGCTGAAGTCATAGGTTCCGACCAAGGAACCCGTCGCGTGCAGTGCATTGGCAGGACAACCACCGCTGCAGTAGAGTTTAGCCCAGCAGTCTTTGCATTCCGGCTTCGAGTAGCAGTTGCTCTCTTTAAATTGACATTGCAGCTCTGGCTTTGTGATGCCATCCCAGAGGTTCCCCATGCTATACTCTTCATCCCCTACGAACTGGTGGCAAGGAAAAAGCTCTCCCCAAGGGGTGACAGCAAGATATTCCGTTCCTGAACCACAGCCAGTGATTCTCTTCTGGATGCAAGGTCCTTCCGAGAGGTCAAGCATGTAATGATAAAAGGTAAACCCCTTGCCTTGTTCACCGCGTCCGATCATTTCCTTAGCGAGAATTTCGTACTGGTTATATATCTCCGGGAGGTCCTCCTCGGTAAGTGCATAGGGTTCCCTTGGATCACAGATGACCGGTTCCATCGAGATTTTGTCAAAACCAAGATCTGCGATATGAAATATATCATTGGTGAAATCGACATTGTTACGAGTGTAAGTTCCCCGTACATAGTACTCTTGGTCCCCGCGCTTACGAACGAATTCCTTGAACTTCGGAAGAATATGATCGTAGCTGCCTTTTCCGTTAACCGTTTGGCGAAGTCGGTCATGAACCTCTTTTCTTCCATCCAGGCTTAATACGACATTGTACATTTCCTGATTTAAAAACTCAGTGACCTCATCGTTCAGCAGCATCCCGTTCGTCGTAAAGGTGAAGCGGAACTTCTTTTTGTATTCTTGTTCTTTGCTTCTTGCATAAGCTACGATCTGTTTAACTACTTTCCAGGCCAAAAGCGGCTCCCCGCCGAAAAAGTCGATGTCCAGGTTGCGATGATGACCCGAATTTTCAAGCAGGTAATCGATAGCTTTTTGTCCAACCTCATAGCTCATGATTGCTCGATCTCCGTTGTATTTCCCTTGGCTAGCGAAGCAATAATCGCATGACAAATTACAGGTATGCGCAACATTGAGGCAGAGTGCCTTAACATAAGTTTTTCGTTTTTTTAAATCAAGCGAGAGGTTCTCATACTCATCTTTTGTAAAGAGCTGTCCCTCATTTATAAGCGCCTCGATATCCACGATGGTTTCTCGAATTTCACTCTCAGAAATGCTGGAATCGTGCTTATATTTCTCTAACATCATTGTCACGATTTGATCGACAGAAGTTTTCTCATAATCCGCTATAATTTCATATGCTAGGTCATCAACAACATGCACCGAGCCACTATAGGTATCGAGCACGATATTGTATCCGTTTAGTTTATATTGATGAATCATACTTACTAATCAAGCTCCTTTTGCACACAAGTAGAAACGGCTTTGCCTTCCTTTAGAGGTAGCATCCATTTCTTAAAAATAGCCGCCCATCAGCAGAGCAATGGGCGGTAAAATTCCGAATCCTATCTGTTCATTGCATTTTCACACTTCTGGTTTGCAACGCCGCAGGAAGTTTTACAAGCGGACTGGCAAGAGGTCTGGCATGCGCCGCATCCACCGTGTTTTGCGGTATCCATCAGTTTGCGGGTGCTTAAGGTTACGATTCTTTTCACGTTAAATAACTCCTTCTGTAATTTCTTGTGATCACTTTCACTTAATTTCCATGGAACATCGTAGCAACATCACGCAAGTACGTCTATGATGCCCGTCACCTAACAGAGTAGAGAGGGCTTAAACATAAGTATCAACGTTAATTTTCGTGCAGTCTTTCATGCTTGTGATCGTAGGATGCGGTAGCAGGAACCAGAGTCAGGGCAATACTAAAAAAGTGAAACAAAAAAAGAGACGGCAATGATGCCATCTCTTTAACAACGATTTTTTCTCATACTTGTCCGTAAAGTCCAATAAATATAAGGATCTCATAGCACTGTATCCTTCCTTACCAGTAGAGCGACACTCTCCACATGCGTGGGTAGACAGTGTGAACAAACTTATATGAGGAGCCCTAAGACACTCTTGACAGTTTATCTGCTCTTGAATATTCAATGAAGTTATTTATTTTATAATGTACTACGCCTTAGTTCATAAAAATATTGCACAATCGGATGCTTTAACTTCATCTTCTCGCTCATGTTTAAAATCCAACCGTATTGATAGAAAGCAACTCCGAGCATAGCATCTATGGCGTGCTACAGAGGGACGAGAATAGCCCTCCTATCCATAACCGAACGGATGCTTTTTGTACTCTAAGGGGCTTGAACCGACTCTATTTTTGAACACACGACTAAAATAGTACTGGCTCTTATACCCTACCTTCACGGCCAGATCCCCGATTTTGATATTCGGCATTACGTCATCCAGAATCTCCTTCGCCTTCGATATCCGAAGCTCGGTGACATAGTCAAGGAATGAAGCACCGATTTCTTGCTTCATACGCTTGCTAAGATAGGTTTGGTTGATATGAAATAGCGCTGCTACTCGAGTAATAGACAGCTCCGGATCCTGATAATGACTGTCAATATACTCGGTCACTTTTTGGATAAGCACTGTTCCATCCCCTGTATACCCGGGAAACTCCCGCTCCTTATCCACCCTGTCTTCATGTGAATGCAAAGGATATTTTACCTGAAGATGCTCATCGATCCGATGAAGCAGCTTGTTCAGATCACTCTTCGGCACAGGTTTCAATACATAATCGAATGCTTGCAGTTGCACGGCTTGACGCGCATATTCAAAGTTATCGTACCCGCTGATGATGACAACCAGAACCGACGGGCAGCGTTCGCGCAATATATTCATCAGATCGAGCCCATTCATATTCGGCATGTTGATGTCCACAAGACATACATGTGGTGGGGCTTCCTCCACCATATTCAATGCTTCGTTTGCACTTTTCGCTTCTCCTGCAACCTCAAAAAGATACGGACTCTCCTCAATGTATTGTCGCAAGCCTTTGCGAATGATCGTTTCATCATCGACGATGACAATCTTCCACATCTTCATTCCACTCCCCGTCCAAAGGTATTCGAATGACCATAACGGTAATGCCATCTTCGCTCTTCACTGCAAGGCCATATGGCACCCCGTAAGCTAGTCGAATGCGATGGTTTACACTGTATAGCCCAAAGCCTGTGGCAGAACGATCATATGTATCATCAAGAAGGGCTTGATTCATCTGTTCAAGCTTCTCTTCCGGAATCATAACCCCATTATTTTCAACCTTAATGACCAAATAATCGGCCTGTTTATATGCTGTAATCGAAATTTTGCACTTTTGATCCCCAAGTGGCTTAATCCCGTGATAAATCGCATTTTCCACCAAAGGCTGCAGCATGAAGCGAACGACTTGGCACTGAGCAAGCTTTTCATCATATCGAAGCTCGTAGTCCAGAATCTCCTCATATCGCACACCTTGAATATGAAGATAACTCTCGACATGGTACAACTCCTGATCAAGCAGAATGTAGGGACTGCCTGTGCCAAGCCCTAATCGGAAATACGCGCTAAGCGCTTCCACCATCTCCACCACATTGTCTGCTCCATGTTCCGTTGCCATCCACTGGATCGTATCCAATGTGTTGTATAAAAAGTGCGGCTTGATCTGCTCATGAATCAGTCTGAGTTCCATCTCCTTTCGGTCCTGCTCCACAGCGTATAATTGAACAAGCATGTCATTGAAGCTTCGTCCAAGATCGCCGATCTCATCCGAGCGCGTAACATCTGCTCGTATGGTTTGGTTGCCGTTCTGCACATTTTCCATTACCTGGCGAAGCGACTGAATTGGACGAATAATGGAAGAAGCAAGCAGTACCAGAAATACGATAAGCGCACTACCGATAAGAACGCCTACCAGCAATGCAGTCCGCTGGGTTTTGATCACCGCTAACGATAGAGTTGAATTCGGTACTTTGAGTACTAACTTCCAGCCTTCTACATTTTGAATTGGAGCCTCAAATACACTCATGTTCTTCTTATCTGCTGCATCCTCCGCTCCTTCTCCTTCACCCAGCTCTCTGCAATCGACGATAAGCTGGCCTGACTGGTCATATAGCATTACATCTTGAGCAATCTCCTTCATCTTCTTGACGGAGACGGCTGCGGCAATATAAGCTACCTCATCATTCACCGATGGATTCACGCGATAAAGAATGACGACGATTTCGGCTGCATTCGCTTTGGATACGATCGGATTGCTCACCACATAATTGGTATCCGAATTCAGCAGTTTTAGATAGTAGGGTCGGTTTAGTATCGAAAAAGGCTTGTCCTTTGCTGACCAGGAATTTCCGTGAATATCCACCACGCGTATGGATTCGTACTCTACTTGCTTCTTCGCCTCGAACTTATCGATCTCTTGCAGCAATTCATCTCGTGTCCACTGATGGTCCGAAGCTAGAGAAGCAAGCATGTCTATCTCTCCAATGCGCTGATTAAACCAATAATCAATCTGGTCGCTGCGTGCAGTAACCACTTGCTGCGTTAAGTTCTTATTCAAAGGGACAACCGTATGGTTCATCTCCAAATATATTGTTACAAGCAATGCAACGAACAGCAGCAAGAAGCAGCCTCCTGCGATTAACGTGATTTTTAAGTGAATTGATTTCATTGTAATCATAGCCCTTCACAATATCCGTCTCTTACATGCCCGAAAAAGACAAAAAAACACTAATCTGTGCAAATACATAATGCTGTACTAAATCTATAATAGGTCTTGTGCATATTTTCACATGAAATAACATTCATGTCTAGGCTAGAGATAAAGGATTTGCCTAGCAAATCTTCCTCTCCCTAGGGTATGTAACCAATTCACAACAGAATGAAGGAGATATTATGCGAACTCACACGAAAAAGCTGTTATCTATTCTACTAGTCCTCAGTCTTATGTTCACGCTTGCTGCTTGCGGCAGTAAAGATGCAGAGCCCGCTTCAGATGCAAACGGAGTTCAAGTCTTTGAAGGAGTTGGGCAAGGTAAACATGGCGATATTAAAGTACAAGTCTCCTTACTAGATAACAAGATCACTGACATTAAAGTCACAGAGCATAAGGAAAATGAAGTACTTGCAGAACCTGTTTATACGCAGCTCAAGCAAGATGTCATGGCAACTAACAGCGCAAAAGTTGATGCCATTAGCGGATCTACAGTTACAAGCAAAGGATATCTCGAAGCCATTCAAGATGCAATTACGAAGTCTGGACTTACCCTTGTCGCTGGCGCTGCAGTCAGTGGAAGCAAAGACAAAGAAGAAGTCGAGCAAACCTATGATGTTGTCGTCATCGGTGCCGGGGGTGCTGGCTTTAGTGCGGCTATCGAAGCGAAGAGCGCTGGAGCTAATGTAGTTCTGCTCGAGAAAATGCCAGCTGTTGGCGGCAACACATTGATCTCCGGTGGTGAGATGAATGCGCCGGACAACTGGGTTGAACGTGCTCTTGGCATCACTGATGACACGGCTGACTTGTTCTATGATGATACGATGAAAGGCGGAGACAACCTCGGGGATCCAAAGATGGTTCGTATACTTGCCGACAATGCTCTAGCATCTGCCGAATGGCTGCGCGATGATATCAAGGTAGAGTTCTTACCTGATCATCTGTTCCAATTTGGAGGCCATTCCAGAAAACGTGCGTTGATTCCTGTAGGTCATACAGGTGTTGAATTGATTACTAAGTTAAAAGCCAAAACAGACGCTGATCAAATCACGATCAAAACGAATATGAAAGCCGAAACCTTGCTGAAGGACGAAAGCGGCAAAATAACAGGTGTAACTGCGACTTCGGGTACTGGCGACAAGATCACATTCCATGCGAACAAAGGCGTCATCATCGCTACCGGTGGTTTTGGATCCAATGTAGAGATGCGTAAGAAGTATAACCCTACAATGGATGAAAAATATATGACTACCGATACACCAGGATCTACAGGTGACGGTATCGTTATGGCAGAAACGATTGGCGCCAAACTGACAAACATGGAGAGTATTCAAACGTATCCAATCTGTAATCCTGAGACAGGTGTTATTTCCCTGGTTGCAGACTCCCGCTTCGATGGTGCGATTCTGATTAACCAAGAAGGCAAGCGCTTCGTTGAGGAATTAGAACGTCGAGACGTTATTTCTAAAGCAATTCTTGCCCAAACGGGTGGATATACGTATCAATTATGGAATCAAGGCATTGAGGATATTGGTAAAACGATCGAAGTTCATCAAGACGAATACGATCAACTCGTTAAACAAGGCTTGCTCTTTAAAGCCGATACGATTGAAGAGGCGGCTGATTTTTTCAAAATTGACGTGAACACTTTGAAAGAAACGATTAATAAAGTAAATGATTATGCGAAAACAGGTAAAGACCTTGATTTCAAACATCGCGGAGGATTGAAATCTCTTGAAAAAGGTCCTTACTACATCGAAAAAGCTGTACCCTCCGTTCACCATACAATGGGCGGCTTGGTGATCGACGAGAAGACTCGCGTATTGAATGAAAAAGGCGAGGTCATCCCTGGGCTGTTCGCTGCAGGTGAAGTAACAGGGGTCATTCATGGTGCAAACCGTCTTGGCGGTAATGCCATCGCTGATATCTTCACATTCGGCCGGATTGCAGGCAAACAAGTTGTAGCAGAGTAATCTTATTTTTTGTGTAACTGCTCTATTAATAAGGTAGACTTAAAAACGTGCAAGATAACTTGTAGAGTGCCGGTTGACTGCTAACTTTCAAGCTGCGCTCTATGACATAGCAAACCGCCCTGTCAGCAACATTGCGAACAGGGCGGTTTATTTATGTATTCGTGTCATCGTCATGAAAAAATAAGCACTGTGACTAAAAGTGTGACCACGAAGATCTTCACGATTTTTTTTATAGCGGAGCCTAGGGGCTACGCTCGTCAATTGCTACAGTATGTTCTATTATTAACGAAATAAAGTAACTTTCCAAAAAACATATTCCTCAAATGATAATATCTTGACTTGCATTACAAGTAACAATTGGATAGTATTTAATAGGTAGCTTGCAATACAAGCTACCTATTTATTTACTCAGTACCTTGTTGAACAATATAGCTAGAGGCTACGATTGGAGGAATGCTCGTGTTCACTCAAATGGTTAGAGGGGTGCTTGAGGGATGTCTTCTTGCAATCATTGATGAAGAGGAAACGTACGGATATGAAATTATGGAAAAGCTTGCTCTTAGTGGCTTCGTGTTCGCAAAGGAAGGGAGCATCTATCCCCTCTTACTTCGTCTGGAGAAAGAAAATTTTGTAGCAAGTACACTACGTCCCTCTGCATCGGGGCCTAACCGCAAATACTATCGCCTAACCCTAAAAGGAGAACAGCAGCTTCAATTATTCCGTGGAAATTGGAACGAACTAAGTAATGCGGTAAACAGTATTATAAAAAAAGAGGATGGTGCTAAATGCTGAACGAAAAAAATAAATCCCTCTTAAACGAAATGAGATTCTACATTCAGAGCAACTCTGCCGTATCGGATACCAGCGCTAGTGAGATCCTCATGGAACTCGAAGATCATTTATTAACGGCTCAGCGGGAGGGGAAATCATTCGAACAAGTATTTGGCCAAGATCCCAAGTCCTTTTGTAATGAGATCATTCAGGAGCTTCCCAAATCATCGAAATGGGAACAAATAAAAACAATTGCACCTATGGTCCCTTTGCTTCTTATTTGGCGTTTTCTAAACGGTTTCAGCGGAGACCTCACGATTCCGCTATACGAGAATATCGTATATCTAGCACTCTCACTAGCCCTGTCCTATGTTTTATTTACCATTCTTCGTGCTGGCTCTTTCTCCTCAAAGCACAAATCCTTCTGGATGATTTACGGACTAGGAATGGTCATTATACTCGTATATGTTGGATTCTTTCTTGTGTCCGATCGTATTCTGCCTGCTAGACCACATCTCGTTCTTCATGATGGCGCTGCTTATATTACTGCTACGGTCAGCCTTGTTATCATTCTCTATTCGTTATTTGGTACATTTGTGAAAAAGAAACGTTGACCGACACAATAAAGCAAAGAGTGCTACTTCGCTAGTTAGAACGAGAACACACTCATCTGTTAATCATTAAGATCAATGAGAAAAATAATTAGAATTGTAGGTAATTATATGTTCCCAAGTATCTTTGAAACTATGTTATATCTATTACTAGGTTGTATTATTTATATGGTTGGCGTCTTAACTGGAAGATGGAGTAGTAAATTTGGTTATGCAAGTGAAATTACCGGAGCTATTTTAGCAATTGGATTTATCTTCTATCAACAGGGCTTTCCAGAAGGTTTCATTTATTTTGCGTTTGTTTCGGCTGGGTACTTATCGATGTCTCTTTTAATGACGGGTCAAGGGAAGTTTGGAGAGTTAAAGGAAGAAGTCATCCAACTAGAAGTCGAGGAAATAGGAATTATTCGAAATAATCAACGGATACTTGGGGAATTGGGAATTTCAATCCTTGTATTTACTGGTGCCTTCTTATATTTGATATATGGACCCGAAAATAGCCCATTAAAATACTTAATTGTATACGGGCTGCTCATTGCTATTACCGAAATGATCAAACGTCTTGTGATCTATTTTACAACTAGCCTGTATTTTTCTAAACAACAAGGCAACTTATATATCATTTCCCGCTTGGACTCAAGAAAATTTTCAATCAAAGATATACAGGAGATAACTATCGAATCAACAGTAGACCTGTTAAAACTTCATCCATATCTTACCCTGTTCACATCAAATACCGACTTTACAACTAGCTTTAACAAAGTATTACGACTTCAATTACCAGGAGAAACAATATACCTGACAATTAAAGAAACAGAAAAGTGGAAAACTGAATTGGGAACGGGAACCAAATTTGAAAATACTATTGAAAATGAGCTTTACATTCTGCCATTTTATCATAAAAGGAATATCAAACGGCTTCTTGGCAAGTTCTATTTTGCTATAACAGTAAAGGGGGTATCCGCTTATACTGGGATGATATTGCTCCTATATTACTTTAGAACTCCTGCGTGGTTGATGGTTAGTATAGCGATTGTTTATTGGTTATTTAATATATATATATCTGATCGTGTACTAAAGGTTGCCATGGATGCTAAACTTGCAACCGATCCTGAAGTGATATCAGTAGCTGAAAAGGTATTTGCTAAAGCTAATATTCCAAACGTGAAAGTTTATGAGACTGATTCCGCACAATACAATGGACTAGCAACAGGTATGAATATTGGACGGTCAATGGTAACTTTAACAACCGCTACATTAAAATTGCCCATAGATGCTATTGAAGGGATATTAGCCCACGAAGCAGTTCATGTAAAGAAGAGAGATATCCTGTTTGGGCAACTGTATAGAGTTCTATTAATGTTAATTGTGGTTGTTGCACTTTTATTTATCTTCAAACAAATTTCTGATGTTGAAGCTTTTGCTATTCCTTTATTTTTTTTAGTTTGGTTACTCGTAATTCTATTTCCAGTATTTCAATCATTCTGTTCTCAATTGATGGAAGTGAGGGCAGATCATCTAGGCGCTTCATTTCTTGATGGAGGAACGCTGCAAATGGCTAATAGCTTAGCGACTCTTGCTACTTCCCAAGATGAAGCGAACAAGAAAACAGCAGAGTATAGTATAAAGAAAAATGATCTGAAAGAAATAAAGTCATCTCTTGCAAGGTCGCCTAGGTTCTTAAGGTTCTTGGAATTTCAAATGATGGATCATCCACCTATGTACTGGCGAGTATATACATTAAGAGTTTATGGTCATAAATGGGGAAAAGAAATTCGTAGACGTTGGTGGATCGACCGATTTAAGGAATCATTTACAAAGTGATCAATGTTCTACACAATGGACGATGCCTCGAATGACCCATATCGAAATTCAAGGCGGAGTTAACGAAATTCGCCATGCTAGACGTAAGCAACGAGGAAATCCTGAGTACCCATTCAATTTCATATGTATGCTCACCAAAGTATTCATGAAAAACAATATGACAAATAACCTTCCATTATCCTTTAATACGACAAGGAAATTTCTGGCTTCTTTATAAATTCTTTGACTGTCTCTTCGTCAAAAACCCCTTCAGGTATATATTTCATGACACTAATATTCGAATTATATTCAAGCACTGTAGGCCAATCCTTACATTCAAAACTTCGAATTATCAATCTATCCGTCATCACATGCATTGTTTTCACTCCAACCTTTATTGCACTATTCTACCTGTTCTTCAAAAAAATGAGCAACATAGTTTAACAGAACTAAAATAAACAAGATCCACCTTGCATTACACTTGGAGGATCTTGTTTGTTATTTACTCAGTCTTGTTCTTAAAATCCCCGTCTCAATTCGTCTCTAACACGAGCGAACTTTAACTTTACATCATCAAGCCACTTGGGTGCATCCACGACCTCGGAGCCTTCCAACGACCATAACAATTTCGAGAACCTATATAACTTCATTAGCCTTTGAAAATACGAAAACTGGTTAATATCCTCATTGTTCAGCGGAAATACTGAACTGTAACCTTTAAGAAACGATTTCACTTGAGAGTGAACCAAATTCATATCATCTCCAAGAAAATCATCAAGTGCAGTTACAATGTCGAGAGCGTACCAACTATAAACAGCATCATCAAAATCAATAACACTGAACACACGATTATTCTCTTCATAAAATATGTTGTCCAGTTGAAAATCATAATGGATTATTCCATAATTGGTGTTTGAAATAGGGAATGATTGAAGCCGTTCAGTAAGTATATCAAGTTCCTCAATTGCTTCTTTTTCATCTGGGTAGGCTTGTAACATAACATCAATCTTCCATAGTATATCCTGCCAATTGAATCGCTTCGTACTAACAGGCTCGTACACCTTCGATAATTGATGCAAAGAAGCAAGTGACCGTCCCCAGTCCTCGCACTGCACCTCGGTTATGTTCTCATCCAATGTGTTGCCATGGGCTGAACTAAACACAACTGCAAAATATGTTCCTTCTGACTTCAGTACTGTTTCAATATACTTTCCGTTTACTGAAAGAATAGGAGAAACACAAGGGTAATCATTAGATTTCAAATATTCCATGAATTCAAGCTCTGCTGTAATTTGTTCGATAGAACTTTCTTGATCATAGCTGAACCGCAAAAAATATTTCTCCTGCTTATTCTCGAAAGCATATACGAAGTTGGAACTGGCACGCCAGAATGTTAATGTACCTTCGTCATGCTCCCAATTTTGAATAAGACTTTTTGCAACGGCATCTGAAGCTAAACCTCTAACCATGTTACTTAACTTCATCATTTCGATGTTTTCCTCCCGTTATTTATGAGAGGACTAAACTCCATTAAGAGGCAAGCCCTCTCATAAACATACAATTTTGATTATCCTTCCTTATCAAAACACGTCACCCCTTCCATCATTTTCGGTAAGAAATAACTTCCACCAATAGGTTATCATAAAATATAACCGCTGTATGGTAAAAAATTACTTTAAGTGATTTCTCCAGCGGTGCATCCATCCTGCATTAAATGTACTGACAAGCACTCCTGTCTTATTGATTTTATGTTATATGCTGACGCATCAACATGGGTTTGTTTTTTAATATGGCGGTTTGAGTTAGGCTTACGGATCGATGCTCCCCTGCCACATTTTCATATATAAATAAAAAAGAGTAGGGATTTCTCCCCACCCTTTGCTATATCTACCAATACACCTCAACTATTAGTCTTTCCTGACCAACACTGCCACCGACTCCACATGCACCGTATGCGGGAACATATCCACCGGAGTTACCTCCACTGTCTTGTATCCGCCATCTTCGAGCACCCGCAAGTCTCTTGCTAGTGTCGATGGATTACACGACACATACACCACACGCTCCGGCTTCATTGCAAGGATCGTTTCAAGTAACCGCGGGTCGCAGCCCTTCCGAGGTGGATCGACCACGATAACATCCGCCGTAATCCCTTGCTCTTTCCAATTCGGAATGACATCTTCAGAGGCACCAACCTCGAACACTACATTCTTCATCTCATTTAACTTCGCATTCGCCCGGGCATCCTCAATAGCTTCCGGTACAATCTCCACACCATATACCTTAGCTGCATGCTGCGCCAGGAAGAGGGAGATCGTACCGATGCCGCAATAGGCATCGATAACCGTTTCATTGCCAGTCAGTCCGGCATATTCAACGGTTTTACCGTACAGCACTTCGGTCTGTGCCGGGTTCACTTGATAGAACGAACGCGCTGAGATAGCGAACTGTACATCGCCGATGTAGTCATAGATAACATCTCTGCCCCACAGGACGCGGGTTTCGCCACCGAAGATGACATTCGTACGCTGAGTGTTGACGTTCTGGCAGATGCTGACTACATCCGGTAGCTGTTCGCGGATGCTGCCGATCCAGGCGTCCAGGTGTGGGATGTCGCGGCCGTTGGTTACAAGAACGACCATCATTTCACCGGTGCGAAAAGCTTTCTTCACGACGACATGGCGCAGCAGGCCGCGGCCGGTTTCTTCACTATAAGCAGAGATGCCAAGTTCTCTGCCGATATCTTTCACCTTGCGCACAACGTCATCATTATCTTCATGCTGAATCAAGCAGGTTTCCATATCGATGATACGGTGACTTCCGCGTGCGTAGAAGCCGCCCACAAGGCCGCCTTCTGTTACGCCAATCGGCACCTGAGCCTTGTTGCGATAGCGCCAAGGCTCGTCCATGCCGAGTGTAGGGCGGACAAAAATCCCATCCGAGTGAGCCACTCCAGCGCCATCAGTCGTACCATCCGCGATGCCAACATCGTTGGCACTGTCCGTCTGACTTCTACCAGCTTCATTCTCTTTGCTCTTTCCGCTGTTCCCGCCACCAGCCACCCGAAGCTTCCCAATCCGCTCCAGGTTGTCCACCACCAGCTGCCGTTTCCACGCCAGCTGAGCAGTGTAGTCCATATGCTGCAGCTGGCAGCCGCCGCATTGGTCATAGATCTCGCAAGGCGCCGCGATGCGGGCGCTGCTCGCTTCTACTATATTCAGCAGTTTGGCGTAGCCATACTGCTTTTTGGTCTTGAGCACCCTTGCCCGGACTTTCTCTCCGGGAAGGGCTCCCTGCACAAAAAGGGTAAAGCCTTCTACGCGGCCTACCCCTTCACCTTCATGGGTCATGCCGATAATATCGAGCATAACCTCATCATTTTTATTCACAGGCAGTCCGGCGACAGGCGCCTTGCCGGCTGGGCGGCTGGTGCTGCGTCCACTGCGGTGTTTACTCATTATTTATTGTTCACTTCTTTCATTATCATCACTGTATAATCCCACTCTTACTTTTAAACAACCCTAATTATTCTGAGCAAAAATCCGCAGATGCTGCGGCAAAATCCGAAAACGACCCGGCAGCTCTCCGCCAAGTTCTCCATCCAAGTTCAATTGGACATGCCCTGGAGAAATTACATCCATTGCATCCGTACGGAAATACACAACCTTTTTATCCTGCAAATGCTCGCCACGAAGGGCCAATCTAACCAAACGGACAAACTCTGCCAGGTTGCATTTTTTAACCGCAATAACATCTAACAGACCGTCATCGATTCGAGCGCCGGGAGCAAGCTTTTCAAAGCCGCCGACAGAATTCGTATTTGCAATCAGGAACAGCATGAACTCATCATGAATAACCTCCTGCCCATTGGCACGAATGATTAGTTCCTGAGGAGATAGGCTGACCATTTTTTCAATACCTTTTAAATAGTACGCAAGCTGTCCTATCATGGTCTTCAGCTTACTGGGAACTTCATAGGTCAGTTCGGTTAGACTGCCACCGCCTGCTATATTAATGAAATAACGATCATTGGCTTTACCGATATCAATCGGACGCGACTCTTGACGAAGGATCAAATCAACGGAATCTTCCCAATTCTTCGGAATCCCCATCGCACGTGCAAAATCATTGGTAGTCCCAAGTGGCAATACGCCAAGCGGGGGGAGATTAGGTTTCTCCGCCATACCATTGATAACCTCATTTAAAGTGCCATCCCCACCGGCTGCTATGATTAGATCATAACCGCGCTCTACTGCATCCGCAGCAGCTAACATAGCATCGCCTTCTCCGGTCGTTGCATGGCAGGAGGCTTCAATGCCACCCGTATCCAGCCGGTCCAAAATGTCGGCGAGCCGCTTCTTCATTTCTTCCCGTCCAGAAGTGGGATTATAAATCAATCTCGCAGTTTTCATTACCGGAACGCCACCTGTTTTTTATAATAGAATAACCTAATTGATTATACCTAATTCGGACCACTACAATCAATGTCAGAGGACATTAATCGTAAATATTCCATTATACAACAATTCACGACACCTTATTAGGCAAAAACAACTATATATATGTCTATGCAGCAAATCCCGTATTATCCACGGAAATGGGCACTATTTTTCATGATTAAGTGGACTAAAAAGGAAGCTTTTTAACTCTTTTTTCGAATCTGTTCGAGGAGTGTCTCTACCTGTCTCTCAATCCAATGCGGAAGAAGCGGATGCGGCAAAAGCGTCTGGCCAGAATACTTATAGGTTAACCCTTTAAGTCTGTTCGGAACCACATGTTTAGTGAAATAACCTTCACTCAAAAAAAGCGGCGCCACCAACACCTCGTGACCCTGCTCCTGCCAATACTCCACTTTGCTTCTTACACTGTCCGGATTCAGCAGACCGTAATCGGCCGCCGCTACGCCGCTCACCTCACGTACACGTCCTGCCAGTGAAGAGATGCCCTGCTGCCAACGCTGGCGGAAGCCCTCATAGATGCTGCCATGACCCACCAACAGAATTGTCTCACGTTCAGGTTTCGTAGACAGCTTACGAAGCTTGTCCCAGATCATCACAGCGATGTCCGGGTCATCGTCGACAGGATAACCATAGTGAACCTTAGCCTTCACGTGGAACGGCTCTAAATCGGTCTCACGTTCAGGTTCAGGTTTAGCCCCAAGTGCATATTCTATTTCATCGACATGTGTGCTTCCCGAGGAAACGAACAATGGGATCACAATTATATCTGTGACCCCTGCATGTTCCAGTTCATTTATTCCATCTTGAATCAGACGGCCCTCTACCAGCTCTAAAAAAGAGACCACCACTGGCATCTCTTCATCTAGCGATAATTCGCTTACGGCCTCTTCCACGATCGACACCCAAACCTCGTCGCGGGAGCCGTGACTGATAATAAGTACGCCCGGTACCATAAATTAGCGTCCCAAACGTTCCAGCGTTAATTTATAACCATCATTTCCGTAGTTCAAGCAACGTTTTACACGGGAAATAGTAGCTGTACTTGCTCCTGTCTCTGCTTCGATCTGATTGTAGGTCGAGCCTTTGCCGAGCATACGCGCTACTTCCAGTCGTTGCGACAGCGATTGAATCTCGTTCACGGTGCACAAGTCATCAAAGAAAACATAACATTCTTCCATATTCTTTAATGTTAAAATGGCTTCAAATAATTGGTCTATACTTTTATCATTTAACTTCTTAAGTTGCATCAATTTTTCATCCCCTAAAAGTTCTATCAGCATTAGTTTCTCTGATTAAGCTCCGTACAAAACTAGCTCCGGAAACATCAACCTAATGTCACTATCCTGCCTTTACTATATTGCACTGGAGCGCATTTTTCAAGCATTAACGATTTCACGCTGTAAAGAACGAAAATGATGGACAAACGTCCACCCCACGCGCACACCATTTATGTACCCCAATACAAGTATTTTTCTCTACATAAGAATTATCGCCTACACTATAGTACTACAAAAGCGCCGAAAATCAAGCTCGTACACGGTTTCTTCACTACTTTAACCTGTTTATAGGCATACGCCCTTTTCCGCTCCTATCCCTATTACCCGGGCATTCGTCTATACCGTATGTTCGCCCATGACATACAGTATAGCAGACCACTAACAAAGGAATGTGATATTATGCCTGATCATTACTATAATCATTCCCGCCGGAATCAGCGTTCACTGAGCGATTCGTATAATGCCTCTGCCTACCCCGGCCTCAGTTCATATGCGCCCTCAGCTCTCCCCGGTGAGACCGGAATCCTTCCTGCTTTAGGAGCAGAAGCTGCCACCGAAACTGCGCTAGCGCTCCCTGCAGCTGAAGCTGCAACAAAAGCAAGCGGCGGGCTTGCCGGGCTGCTCAGCGGCTTAGGAGGCGGTGGCGGAATTGGTGGGAATATGGAGCAAATCAAAGGCATCATCGATCGTATGGGCGGCATTGACGGGATCGTAAACTCTATGGGTAAAGTACAAAAGGTGATGTCCGGCTTCCAGCAGATGGCTCCAATGGTTAAGCTGTTCATGGGTAGCTTCGGTAAAAACAAAGGCGCAGCAGGCGCACTAGCCGCCGAAGAGGATGCCGCCCTGTACAGTCCTAATCGCCGCAAAAAAAAGCGTTCCACCTCACCCCGTCGCAAATCTACTACAACTACTCGCCGGCGCTCTACTTCTTCCACCGGAAAACGTCGCCGCAAATAGCGGTGACGTTTTCTAGCTATGCACCAGAAAAACAGCAATTCTCGCGGGAAAGAGATTTGCTGTTGGCGCTTTCTGCTCTATTCTTACTTAAACCAGCCACTCCGTCGGAACCATCGGAACATCCCAAAACCAACTACCAGCATAAACAGCAGCACACCAAAATAACCATACTTCCACTCTAGTTCAGGCATCTTCACAAAGTTCATCCCGTAGATCCCGGCGATAAGCGTCAGCGGCATGAATACGGTCGTGATTACCGTTAGTGTTTTCATAATCGAATTCATCCGGTTGGAATTGAGTGAAATGTAGCTGTCACGCAAATCCGCGGTCATTTCCCGATCAGCCTCAATCATATCGGAGAGCTTTAGCAGATGATCATAAATGTCGCCAAAATAAATCCGTTCCTCGCCGTTGCTCTGAACATGCTGTGAATTCACGATCCGGTACATCAAATCGCGCATTGGCACAATCGTCCGCCGCATTTTGAGCAGCCTTCCGCGCACGCCAAACACTTGGCTCATCAGTTCCTCAACCGACTCACTGCTGCCGCTACTCTCCAGATCCGCAAGCTCGTCCTCTAAACTGTAGAGACATGGAAAATACTTGTCCACCAGCTTGTCCATCACCGTATAGGCAGCTGCCATCGGCCCACCCGACCAGCCTTTTCGACTATGTATTTCGCTCTTCACTTGTTCCCACGCTTCATTCATCTCTGCTTTTTCCTGATGGTGATAGGAGACAAGAAAGTTCGAGCTTAAAAATAGGTCAACCTCCTCAGCATCCAACGTCCGCTCATTCAGCGCATGCAGCACAAAAAACTGCACATTCTCATAATGATCCAGCTTCGGCCGCTGCAATACATGCATACAATCTTCTATCGCCAAGGGGTGAAAATGAAAATATTGATCCAGCAAAAGCGTTTCTTCTGGCGTAGGCGTAGCAAAATCTGCCCATATCCAAGCATAATCCTCCAGCCGGATATTTTGCAGAGGGATCTCTGTCAGCACCTCACCTTTATGTGTGACAACAAGTGTACGTATCATAAATGTTCCTCCGCTTCATCTTCTTCCACGCCTCTATTGTACAGCAAGAAGACAAGTCTTCCAAAAAGCAAAAAACATAGCCAACAGCACCGCTCAAGCTAGACTAAAAAACATTTGGTGCTTCGTCGTTCGTTAATGCTCGATTCATTTGTGTAAGGGTGGGGGCTGGGGGCGAGCTATCCTTATTCTCTGCTGTCGGTATCGGGTTTATGAGTGAGACAAATTCATAGCTGTGAATTACTATCGCTATTTTTACTAATTAGTTGGTGAAAAAGTGCTCCTTTGGGATGGTAAACAACTCTTCGATCGTAAGCAGACTGGCCTTGATTTCGCAAAAGATTGAGTCCATCGCCTAGCGTTCATTTACCGTAAGTAACATATGGTTTACTTTGGGCTGGTAGTGATTTGTGGGATTGGGATGCAATCCTTGCATCGGAACTGTGAAGTTCCGGGCAGGAATTGTGAATATAGTGATGCTCATGGACGGCAGAAAAGCAGGGAGAAAGGAAGAGGTTGGGTTGGGTTGGGTTGGGTTGGGTTGGGTTGGGTTGGGTTGGGTTGGGTTGGGTTGGGTTGGGTTGGGTTGGGTTGGGTTGGGTTGGGTTGGGTTGGGTTGGGTTGGGTTGGGTTGGGTTGGGTTGGGTTGGGTTGGGTTGGGTTGGGTTGCGTTACGATGGACTGGATTAAGGTGCGTAGGGTTCCGTTGAAATGTGTTACGCGGGGCTGGACTGAGTTAATTTGGGCTGCGTTGAGTTAGTTGGATCTAGGTTACTTTACAATGGACTGGATTTAGGTGCGCAGGGTTCCGTTGAAATGTGTTACGTTGGACTGTGCTGATTTAATTTGTGCTAGGTTACGTTACGATGAACTGGATTTAGGTGCGCAGGGTTCCGTTGAAATGTGTTACGTGGGGCTAGGCTGAGTTAATTTGGGCTAGGTTACTTTGTGCAGAGTTGGACTTCGGTGCGCTGGATTTTTGCTGAAATAAGGTAAGTTGGACTGGGCTGAGTTAATTTGGGCTAGGTTACGTTACGATGAACTGGACTTCGGTGCGCTGGGTTCCCTTGAAATGTTTTACGTTGGTCTGCTCCACCTTCATACAAGTCAGGTTTCGTCATTCTAAGACATATATGCCCTTCCTTATACTTCTTCGACGCTATTCCACGAATTGTAAGGCATTTATGCCTTTCTTTCTGCTTCTTCGACGAAGTGTCTCCAATTCTAGGGCAGTTATGCTCTTCTTTTTGTCCACCACCCTCGAATTTCGTAAATTCAGCGGGATTTATACCGTACATTTTCGCTCCAACGCCAAACTCCATCATTTCTACGGGATTTATACCGTTCTTTCTCCCTCCATCACCAAACTCCGTCATTTCTACGGGATTTATACCTTACATTCTCCCTCCATCACCAAACTTCGTCATTTCTACGGGATTTATACCGTTCTTTCTCCCTCCAACGCCAAACTTCGTCACTTCTACGGGATTTATACCGTACATTCCCCTCTAACGCCAAACTCCGTCATTTCTACGGGATTTATACCGTACATTCCCCATCCAGCGCCAAACTTCGTCACTTCTACGGGATTTATACCGTACATTCCCCCTCCAACGCCAAACTTCGTCATTTCTACGGGATTTATACCGTACATTTTCGCTCCAACGCCAAACTTCGTCATTTCTACGGGATTTATACCTTACATTCTCCCTCCAACGCCAAACTTCGTCACTTCTACGGGATTTATACCGTTCTTTCTCCCTCCATCACCAAACTCCGTCATTTCTACGGGATTTATACCGTACATTCTCCCTCCGACGCCAAACTCCGTCATTTCTGCGGGATTTATACCGTATATTCCTCCCCCTCGCCGAATTCCACCATTTCTACGGGATTTATACCGTATATTCTTCATTCTCCTCATGTCCACATAACAAAAAAAGATGTCCGCAGCCCAATGGCTAACTGACATCTTTATTAAAGGGTGTTTAAAAAATGATTTTGAAAATCAGACCTGCTAATACCGCACTGATTGGAATCGTGATGAACCAAGTGACCACAATACGTCCGGCTACTCCCCATTTCACTGCAGAGAAACGTTTGGCAGAGCCAACCCCGAGGATCGCTGATGTGATCGCATGCGTTGAGCTTACTGGCAAATGCAGCAGCGTTGCTGAGAAAATAACAGATGCCGCGGAAATATCAGCCGCGAAACCGTTAATAGGTTCGATTTTGAAAATCTTCGTGCCCATAGTCTTAATAATTTTCCAACCGCCAATGGAGGTACCGAGCGCCATAGCCGTAGCTGCAGCTATCTTAACCCACAAAGGGATAACATCCATAGTTTCTTGACGTCCTGAGGTAACGAGTGCAAAAGTAATGATCCCCATCGCTTTTTGCGCATCATTTGTACCATGTGTGAACGACTGTAACGCTGCCGTAAGGACCTGCATAGAGCGGAAACCCTTGTTGACCGTATGTGGACTACGCTTAGCAAAGATCCATTTCAGGATGGTCATGATAATATAACCGATAACAAACGCAATGATTGGGGAGAAAATCAGTCCTTCGACAATTTCCACAAACCCGCCCCAATTGATGTGTGCTGAGCCTGCTCCCACGTATACTGCACCCGCTAAAGCGCCGATCAGTGCATGAGACGATGAGGATGGAATCCCGAGCCACCAAGTAATCAAATTCCAAATAATCGAAGCAATCAGCGTGGCTATTATGATATCCAACCCATTTTCAAGCAAGGTCGGGTCGGTGATACTTCCGCCGATTTTTTTGGCCACACCTGTAAACATCAAGGCCCCAACAAAGTTCATCAGTGCTGCCATAATAATTGCTGTTCGCGGTTTTAAGGCACGTGTTGAGACAGAGGTAGCAATTGCGTTGGCCGTATCATGGAATCCATTGATAAAGTCAAACGCAAGCGCGAGAAATATAACAATTCCAAGAATCCATATAGATGTTTCCATATTCTAGTACCCCTTATGAGTTGCGCATGATGATCGATTCCAACATGTTGGCTACATCTTCACATTTGTCTGTAGTGGTCTCGAGCCGCTCATACAGTTCCTTGCGTTTAATCAGCTCAATCGGGTCTTTTACAGTTTCGAACAGGACCTTAGTACAAATACGAAGCACTTCGTCCCCTTGATTCTCAAGGTCATTCAGACGGATTGTATATTCACGGATCGCCAACAATTTCTTCTGGGAGAGCAAATGAACTGCTTTTTGGATTTCATAAGCACACTGACGAAGGATTTCGGCGAATTGTACAATGTATTCATCCGGGTCAAGAAGGTTGTACATATAGAAACGTGAGGCGGATGCCTCCAGACCATCGATGACATCATCCATGCTTGTGATCAAGTCCATAATGTCGTCACGTTCAAGCGGCGTAATAAACGTCTTGTTCAATTCTTTGATGACGGTGTGCGTGTAAGTATCACATTGGGATTCGTACTTTTTCATCTCTGCAGCGAAATTATCGACATTATTCCGGAGATCAGTGATATTCTGAGCAAAATAATCTGCAGCTTGGACAATAGTATCGGCCATATTTTCCAGCGTCTCAAAGAATATGTCCTTTTTTCTCAACTTCATTGTTTTAAACCCCTTTACATAAAATTACCGTGAATACAGAGCCATTCATATGTAAAAAGCATGAAAATGAATGACAACCCTTGTTATCTTATCATATCCGTACAAGGTATAGAAGCTATAGAAATGAACTTTTTTACACTCTATTAACACATACCCATTATTCCGAACACAAATCTGTATAACACTGGATATTCCGACTTTCTTATGTTGTACCATCCGCCCCGCCATATACCACATGACTGCTAAATGAAGGCGCATTAGGGACCACCAAAATATGGGTAATTCCTGGATACATCAGCTCTTCTTTTCCATCCCTCACAAAGCGGATCACATCCCCTGGTTCACGCGACCATCTGCCTTTGGTGACCTGTCCCCGCTGAAAAAGCAACGCTTCCCCGCCAAGCTCCACATCAATCTGAAGTCTTCCGACATCATCAAGCACTTTATGATCGGCTCCAATAACCATCACATTGGCCGCTTCCACCGGATTATCGTTATTTAGATCCAAATGAGGTTTGTCATTCACATAACGCTGATAGGTCTGACGTTTAGGATCATATTTATAGTCAACTTTATAACTTTTGAGCAGATAGTTTATGCTAAATTCAGCGGCTTTCTCTCCGTCTGCCGGTATGTAGTCTGGATTATTAAAAAGATACCCGGGCACCTTCACACTTTGCGCAAACCCAAGCTTTTCGGCACCTTCCCGCAGTTTGGCTGCGTTGCTGTACAGGTTATGAGGTGCTTTTCGCGCTTTATCCCGCCAAAAATAAGCTCCGGCACGGCCGATCTCGTCCATATCTTCTTTTTTCTCTTTTTGCAAAATGGCATACGCCGCCGGACTCCCTCCTGCATGCACCGTCACACCACCGTAGCTCTCGCCAATATCCAGCAAATAGGGGCGGATGCTGCGAATCGGTCCGATTTTCACCACACCTGTATGGCTCTGAAAAATACCAATCAACCGCGTAATGCCACCTTCGGCGAGAATCTCAAACAAAATATCTGCTTCACTAACCCCCGATTGCGGCCGGGCGGCAGGAGCATTATTTATCATTACGGCCAAGGGACGTGGAAGACTGTCTTCAGAAACTGGAAGACCTGTTAATCCGGATACGAGCTCAGCAGCGGGATCAATAGTAGGTGAGGGTTGAATCGTTTCGATAGGTGTGGGCTCTGCGGTAGGCTGCTGTGTCGGGGTGATCTCATTATTTGCACTCTGTGTTCCGCAAGCGGAGAGCAATAGGGTGATCAGTACAATGGCAGATAACAGACGGGAAGAAGAGCAATTTACTTTCATAAGCTTGTAGTTCCTCCTAAACGTTTTATGAAACTCACTGATTCCTTCCATTTAATCACAGTCAGTCCCATTTGTCTTGATCACCTTCTCCCTTTTTTCATAGCAAGCATAAGGAAATTTTATAGCATGGAATAGATAAATTCTTATATTAAAAAAAGGGTACAGCCATTGCGGCTGCACCCTGCGGGTCTCTTATTCATTCAGTTAGTCTAGCTTCCAGCAATTCAGACTTAATGTCCCATACTGATAAGCCTGAAAAATCCGCTCTGCCTTCCTGCTGCCATCCGCTGTTCCCATCGCGTAAAAGAGAGGTGCAAAATGCTCTCTTCCATAAGAAGGAACCGCATCGCGTACATGTGGAGCTTTTTTCTCATACGCAAAAAGTGAAGGCAAATCCCAGACTTCTAGTCCCTTGGCAATCCAGGCATCGAATTCAAGTGCCCAATCCTCAGGCTGCTCACTTTCACTTAGCATCCGCAAATTGTGAACAAGTCCACCGCTTCCAATCAGCAGTATGCCTTCGTCACGAAGCGGTGCTAACATCCGCCCGATATTGTACTGCTCCTTGGGAGAGCGCAGGGAATCGACGGATAAAGCAACTACCGGAATGTCGGCGTTGGGGAACATTTTTTTCAGTATCACCCAGACTCCATGATCGAGTCCTCGCCCCAGAACGGGCTGATGTGATAGATTGTTATCCTTGAAGAGCTCAGAAATCCGTCTTGTTAGGGCCGGATCGCCCGGGGCCGGATAGGTCAGCGTGTAAACTTCTTCAGGGAATCCGTAGAAGTCATGCTGTGTCTCGTGCAGTTCATCAACGGTAAGTAGCTGTTCAGGGCTATCCCAATGCGCTGAGAAAACTACTATACCGCGTGGCGCTTCAAGTTCTTGACCAAGCCGCTCCAGAAAACGGGTATACTCGTTATCCTCCAGTGCGAGGAGCGGAGAACCGTGCGCAATAAAAAATGACGGTAATTTCATAGGATGCCAACCTCCATAACCCAGTATATGGTGTGCATCTTTATTTTACCGCTTATTGCAAGTTAATGCGAATAAAAACCTTCTCCTAAATCATCCAATTCTGCCACTCTGTCTGCAGATGCTCTTGTTCATTCATCCATTCTATAGTCCGCTTAAGCAGCTGCTGCTGCGCCGGTCCAGAAGAAAAGGTGTGATCCCCTTGAAAAATGATCTCTTTATCGCACCGTCCTTCCGGACGTGTCCAGAACAGCTTCTGATAAAGAAAAGCGTAATCCACCGGAATGACATCATCAGAGGTGCCATGAATAACGAGTACATCGCCGCTAAATTTGCTCGCTTCTTGGAAGGGCTGAAAAGCCGCCAAAGAATTAAAATATACCGGCGTAAACGAGTAGCCCACATAATCGGCTGATCCATTCTTCACAGCACGATCATAAGCCTCCCGCCCTACAATTTTCACAATATCATTGAAAGGATAACCAACAGAGGCCCATAACACGAGATTCTTCACGCGGCGATCGCGAATACTTGTCAGCAGCGCCACCGCGCCACCCAGGCTATGGCCAATCAGCGTCACGCGCTGTGGGTCCACATCAGCAGAGCTAATTCCGTAATCCAGCACTGCTCTAGTCTGAGCGATCATCGATTCCATGTCTTCGCCGCCATAATTCCCGCTGCTCTCGCCGCAGCCCACATAATCAAAACGAATAACCATATATCCCTCTTGTGCCAGCTCACGAGCCGCCTTCACAAAAATCCGGTCTACACCAATCCGATTCCCCACAAATCCGTGGCAGATCACGGCTAATGGCAGTCTATCCTTGCAACGCGAAGAGGTTCCCTTCTCTTTGTTCGGGTAATGTATGCTCGCCGTCAATTCTTCTCCGTTATGCCGGATTACAATATTCCGTTCCATTGCCGCATCCTCCTATAATTATATTTATCATTTAATTTATTTTAATTTATTAGAATTCCGATTAACTTAGTATGAATTATAATCTAATTATAAAGATTTCGTTCATATTGTCAACAGCAAGGGGACAATTCTTAATAAACGCACGGAGTATTGGGCATTAGAGTCTGCACGACAAACAGGGTATCCTGTAAGTCATGAGGATGCTCTGGGGCACCCACGTCGAGTGGATTGGAACCGCCAATCGCGGGATTCAGCAGCTCTATCGGACTCGGCGGTTCCTTCGGACTCAGTAGCTTCATCGGACTCAGCAGCTCCTCCGGATTCAGTAGCTCTATCGGACTCACCTGCTTCATCGGATTCAGCAGCTCCTTCGGATTCAGTAGCTCTATCGGACTCACCTGCTCCATCGGACTCAGTAGCTTCATCGGACTCACCCGCTCCATCGAACTCAGTAGGTTCATCGGACTCAGCGGCTCCTTCGAATTCAGCAGTTCCAGCGGACTCAGTAGCTTCATCGAATTCTGCGGCTCTATCGGACTCAGAAGACCCTATTCGCAGTTTCAGCACACTTTTTGAATTCTATCGGACCCTATAGTCGCTATCACCCTGAAAAACAGCAAATACAAGCTTCTTTTCGAGCAATAGCGTCACTGGAGTCCGAAACTGTGCTGAAAAGGCGATAATTTGGCAAATAACGTCATCTGAGTCCGAAAGATGGTGGATGCTACGAAACCGGGGGTTCCGGGTTCCGGGTTCCGGGGTTCCGGGTTCCGGGGTTCCGGGTTCCGGGGTTCCGGGTTCCGGGGTTCCGGGGTTCCGGGTTCCGGGGTTCCGGGTTCCGGGGGTGCTTGGCTTTGGCTTTGGCTTTGGCTTCAGGTCGTGCGGCACCTACCATTCCCCAAATCCCCACCAAAAAACAAAAAGCAGCGATCCCCAGATCGGAGGATAGCTGCTCTGTTGTTTTTTCGAGATGAATGACCAGGGTTGTTAATCAATCGTAGCTGTCGTTAAACATCTCATGGGTTTCATGGCTGCCTTCCCAATCCTTAAGTAAGCCCTCGGGAGCATCTTCTGCGGAATCCCACATGCTGAATCCATCGGAGCCGCCCCAATCCCCCATTGAATTATTGGGCGTAGGCTCGAAACCGTTGCCCATGGATCTTCCCTGTTCTTTCTTGTTCTCATGTTCCATAAAGCTCCCAACCTTTCCCAATGCTATATTGATCAAGCAACAACATTATCAGTGTTCACTCTTCTAAAAGGATTATGCATATCGCCATAGAAATGGTTGTCCTTGCGTAGACCTGTCATGCAAACGTATACTCTAGGTTAAAGACTATACCGATTAACAACACTGGAGGTTTACATCCAAATTATGAAAGTGAAAGATATGATTAAGGAAAATAACGCCCTGCGTGAGCAGTTGACGCCCTTCAATCGCTCCTATTTAGAAGATATGATCCTTGCAATGCGGGCCAGTCGAATTGAACCCCTGCGCGGAGAGGAACTTTTGCTGGATGCGGCCAAGCTGCTGTTGAAGGAACAACGTAAAGGGAAAAATGCCAAGCAGGTTTTTGGCGAGAATCCGCACGATTATTTTAAAGAAATCATAGACAGTGTTCCCGGGCGCCCGGTGCGCAGTAAATGGAACTATTACTTGATGATTCCCTGCGCAGCTCTGACCTGTCTTTTTGGGATATTGGCAATCGGTGGACTCTTCTTCCAATGGACTGACGATTCACCTGGAATGTTCGGACAGATCAGCCTTTTCACCCTGCTCGCTGTGGGAGTAGGATCCATTATCTTAATTGAACTCATTATGAAATGGATGTCTTCCTTGTCGGAAAGCGATGCACCCAGTGCCAAGCCTTTTGATATAAAAAGCCTTGGCATCTATATTGGCATCGCAGTAGCTGCTGTATTTATCGGCATGTTCCTCGATCGGTTATTTCCGGTCATTACAATATCCCCGTGGGTAAGCTTAATTCTGTGCATCATTGGGGGGTTGGGACTGAAATTTATATTTTTCAAAAAATAAATACCTAGGCTAAAAACTTTATTCCATCCGATAGATAGGGGGAAACTTCCATGATTAAGAAGCATCATATTCTCTACTCCGTTCTAGCTATAGCCTTAGGGCTAGGCATATTGCCCAGTGCTATTCACGCCGAAGGTGCTACCAGCCCTGCTGGGGAAGGCGCTAAGGCAATTCCTCAAGCAGCTAGCAATAATCATGCAGAGGCTGTCTATAAAGCTGCATTACCGCTATTATCTACCTCTGACAAGTTACCCGAAGCCATAAAATATTTGAACTCCAATATGTATGCAGTAGGGTCGTATCGTGCAACAGTGCTGACCCTGAAGCTTGAGAATCTGCATAAAGCTGCACTGCAAGCCTGGGAAAGTAAATTCAGTACCAGCACTGTCCAGCGGAAGCTCACCGCCATTTATAAAGCAGGCGCCAGCATGTCTTCTCTTGCTGCTATTACTGATGATCTCCAGCTGCGTACACTGCTGAAAAGTGCCAGCGAAAGCGGATATAAGCTGGAGACAGCAGAGGGTACTTTTTTCCCGGTGATCGATTATGGGGCTTACCGCAAGTACAAGCTATACGTTACCAATGATATCAGCGCTTATATTACCATTATGGCCACCGAATCGGACCTGCCCTCTTCCAAGGACAACGGGCTAGTTATCGCCTGGACTGAGGTAGCAGCCAGAGCTTTATCTCAAGAGCAATTCATTCAAAATCATCCGAAATCAAACCGAATTTCTGCTGTAAAAGCCTTGTACACTATGTATGTGAATAATACGTTTTACGGCCAGAATAACACTCCTCTCTTCCATTATGACAATCTGGAAATGGATTTGGAGGCGCAAAAGGCTTACTCCAGTATTCTGACCAAAAATAATGACAACAGCCCATTTCTACAAAAGCTGGATAGCTTCATGAAATTAATGAAAGACAATAGCTATAAATTGACCGATGAGGTCGAGCAATATCGTAAGACTTCATTACCTCTCTAATAAAGAAATCACAAAAGCCCGTCCCTGAAATGAATAGGGACGGGCTTGTTTATGTTTATTAACGTGATTATTAAGTGGATAAGAGAATTAAATAAGGATGTTAAAGAGATTAGAATCCTTATTGATCTCTACATAATCGACGCCCTTCTGCTGCATCCGTTCGATGAGAGGTTCGTAGGCATCCGTTGACAATAATTCAATGCCCACAAGCGCGGGACCATTTTCTTTATCATGCTTCTTGATATACTCGAAACGGGTAATATCATCGTGAGGTCCAAGGATTTCTCCCAAGAACTCACGCAGCGCACCTGCCCGTTGCGGGAAGTTCACCATGAAATAGTGTTTTAAGCCTTCATAAATCAATGAACGCTCTTTGATCTCCTGCATCCGGTCAATATCGTTGTTGCCGCCGCTTATGATACAGACAACTGTTTTGCCGCGGATTTGATCACGATATTGATCAAGCGCTGCGATAGGCAGCGAACCTGCTGGCTCAACCACTATGGCATTCTCGTTATATAGTTCCAGAATCGTGGTACAAGCTTTACCTTCAGGCACCATTACGATGTCATCCAGATGACGGGAGCAAATATCATATGTCAGGCCACCAACACGTTTTACAGCCGCTCCGTCCACGAACTTATTAATTTCCTTCAGAGTAACCACTTCTCCAAGCTTGATCGCTTCCGTCATAGAAGCGGCTCCGAGTGGCTCCACACCAATCAACTTGGTAGAAGGACTAACTGTCTTCACATAGGTGGCTATACCCGCTGCCAGGCCGCCTCCACCAATGGTTACGAACATAAAGTCTGCAGGGTTGTCCAGACTCTCCATCACTTCCATTGCAATGGTGCCGTTGCCCGCAATGATTCGTGGCTCATCAAAGGGATGGATCAACGTCATCCCATGATCTATACAAGCTTGCAGTGCTTCATCATAAGCGTCATCAAAGGTATCGCCCTTCAGAATGACCTCAACAAACTCACCACCGAACCGCCGTACCTGCTTAACCTTCTGGTTAGGCGTAGTGCTTGGCATATAGACCTTGCCTTTAATTCCAAGCGCCTTACAGGAATAGGCTACGCCTTGTGCATGGTTGCCCGCACTTGCACAGACAATGCCTTTTGCTCTATCTTCTGCTGACAAACTACGAATCATATTATAAGCTCCGCGGATTTTGAAAGAACGTACAATCTGCAAATCCTCGCGCTTCAAATACACATCACAATCATACTTGGCTGACAGTACAGCATCACGTTGTAGGGGTGTCCGGATTATGACTTCACGCAGTACGTGATGAGCCCGCACAATATCTTCCATTCCTACGATTCGGTCTTCCTCTTCTCTCATAACCCTCTCGCCTCACTATCTATCTGTTATTCTACTTCTTGTAACATACTCTCCCGAGGACATTTTTTCAAGCATCCTAATCAGTGATAAAGAAAAAGAGACTAAAGGAACCCTATAGTCTCTTACTAATATTTGCTATCCCTACGTTATGAAACCTACTAGTCCTGTTGCTTCAGCATCCACTTCACCAGGTCTGGTAAGCTTGTCCACAAACGTGAATGTACAATAACATATTCGATAGCCTCGTTAGCGTCACCCACACCTACAAAATCAGGCAGGTTATGCGGCAATCTTTTGATACCTAACAGATAATCTGGCACATGCTTGTTCACATTCTTCGCAACGCGGTAAAGCATTTTGAGCTGGGAAGTGATCCCGTTCTTCTTATATTCTAAAACCATACGGTCATATGCTACTGTTGCAGCTGCATCCTTGCCGAACTTCTCCAGTACCTTCTCGGTCTTCTTAAGCTTATTAGTGTAAAGGTACGTTGCCGTTAGAAGGTAACGTGCACCTGTGTTATCTTCTGGGTTCAATTCTAGAATGTGCTCCAGCGTCTTTTGTGCTTCTTCTGCATTTCCGCTAAACCAGCAGGAGTCAGCGTAGCTTTTGCAGATTCGAATGTACGAACGCGTCTCGTAAAGACCCCAGAAATGTCCTTTGTTCTCAATGAAAAAGGCTTCTCCAAGCTCACGCGCACCCGCTTCCATCCCTGCTTTCAGATAAGCACGGGCATCTGCTTCATTCTCGGCTTCCTCAGCCAAAATGAGATAAGCGTCCGGACTGTCCGGATAAACTTCCAATGCTGCTTCTGCTAGCTGGATCCGACGATTGGATGCTTTAGTTTCCATTGCTTTTTGCAGCAAAGCCTGTTCCTGATCCTTCGGAGTGCCTGAAACGTTGAGCAAAAGTAATTCTTCCTCTGCCCCGCCCATGCCGTACTGTTCGATATAATTAAGCATCTCTTTAACTTTTCTGGAGATGGTAGGTGCAGTAACCTCATGTTTGATCGCTAGATCAGCTTGAGTTTGAAGGAAACCATATTCCTCAGACAAGATAAATTCGATAGCCGCGCAGAAGGAGCCCATTTTCTTCACTGCAGGCTTGATGTGACGGGAATAACCATTCCATAAAACCAGACCTTCCCAGATTAGCTCCCGGTCATAGCTGTCTCTCATGGTCTCAATAAGGTGCATAGCCAATTGTTCATGTGCTGGATGCTCCCATTTCAGATCACGTGACACCTTTTTTTTGAGCGTAGTTAGGGTAAGTTTAGCTTCAGAAATGGCTGCCGCTTCTGGTTTGTCGGCCACAGCCACAGTAGCAGCGGATTCTTCCGTTGTTACCAGTCGCATGATGGATTCCACAGCAGAAGTTTCTTTCCCTAGGCAGCATTTCTTATATTTTTTCCCGCTTCCGCAAGGACACATATCATTTCTTCCAATCTTACTCAAAACGAATTCCCCCTTAAATCTGTGAGTAGCCATTCGCCATAAGCGTATCGCTAGTATGCACTATAAGTATCAACATTTTCAGGCACGAGGCATCCTTTATAAGGTTACTGCACAAAGTCTGAAGGACTCCGATTTAAAAGGGCCTTCCCATGATCGGAAAGGCCCTTATCTGTATATATCCGCACATTTTCCCCCGTACGTGTAGTATTATAGCACTTCTTCTATCACTTGTCAGTCCTTTTTTAGGACTTAAAGCGCAAAAAATTGCTAGATACAGTGCTTTATCCTTATACCAGAGCCTTCATAGCGATGTCGCTGCGATTCTGTTTCCCGGAAAAAGAGATTCCTTCAGCCCTAGCATAGGCCGCTGAACGAGCTTCGGCAATCGTAGCACCCAGGCCTACCACGCCTAAGACCCGTCCGCCGTTCGTTACCCAGCTGCCATCTGCCCCCCGTGCTGTACCGGCATGAAAGATCAGCCCTCCTTGGCTGTCCTCAAGCCCTTCAATCGGCACTCCTTTAGGATAAGAGCCTGGATATCCTCCAGAAGCGAGAACCACGCACACCGCTGCTTCGTCGCTCCACTCAATATCGATATCCGCAAGTCTGCCCTCGGTTACTGCCAAAAAGATTTCTAACAAGTCGCTCTTCAATCTAGGCAGCACGACCTGTGTCTCCGGATCCCCAAACCGGGCATTAAATTCGATGGTCTTTGGTTTACCTTCTGGAGAAATCATCAGCCCTGCGAACAAAACGCCGCTAAACGAACGGCCTTCAGCTACCATAGCCTTTGCTGTTGGCTTAATGATGGTCTCAATCGCTTCTTGGATAATCGCCTCGTCGATATGCGGCAGAGGCGAATAGGTGCCCATTCCACCGGTATTAGGACCTTTATCTCCATCGTAAGCGGGCTTATGATCTTGAGCGGCAGCCATCGGACGCACTGTCTCTCCATCAACAAAAGCCAAAATCGACATTTCCTGACCCGCCAGGAACTCTTCAATGACAACCTGAGCGCCAGCTTCACCAAACACTTTGGTTACCATAATATCAGCTAGTGCCTGCTCGGCCTCTTCCCGTGAATAGGCAACGGTCACGCCTTTTCCTGCGGCAAGCCCATCTGCCTTGATTACGATCGGCAGCGGTTGCTCGCGTAAGTAAGCCAATGCAGCTTCATAGTCATCAAATTTTTCATAGGCTGCTGTCGGAATATTATATTTGTGCAAAAGATCCTTCATAAAGGTTTTGCTGCCTTCGATCTCAGCTGCATTCTTGCGCGGACCAAACACAGGAATAGCCTGTGCTTCAAAAGCATCCACAATGCCCCCTGCTAACGGATCATCCGGTCCGATTACGACAAGGCCAACTTCCTTCTCTTTGGCAAAAGCCGTCAGACGGTCGAACTCAAACACACCGATAGGCACACATTCTGCTAGCTGCGCGATCCCGGCGTTGCCGGGTGCGCAATAGATTTTACCAACCTTGGGGCTTTGGGACAGGCTCCAAATAATCGCATGCTCCCGGCCGCCGCCGCCAACCACTAAAATATCCATTAGAATAAAATCCTCCCAGCGTTCTAGTGTTTGAAATGACGGACGCCTGTGAAGACCATAGCAATTCCATACTCATTCGCGACCTTGATCGATTCTTCGTCTTTAATGGAGCCGCCTGGCTGAATAACTGCGGTAATGCCTGCTTTGGCTGCCATTTCAAGCGTATCTCCCATTGGGAAGAAGGCGTCAGAGGCAAGAACTGATCCTTTGGACTTCTCGCCAGCTTGTTCAATCGCAATTTTTGCAGCGCCAACGCGGTTCATTTGCCCTGCACCTACGCCAACTGTCATATCATCCGCAGCTAATACAATCGCATTAGATTTCACATGCTTAACTACCTTCCAGCCAAACAACAGCTGTTTCAATTCTTCTTCGGTTGGCTTACGGTCCGTAACAACTTGCAGATCATCCGGGTTCACAGAATGCACATCGCTCTCCTGTACAACCATTCCTCCATCAATAGAGGTAACTACGAAGCTGCTCTTACGCGCGCTAGCCGTGCTGAGATTGCCGATTTTGAGCAGACGCAGGTTCTTTTTCTTCGTAAGGATTTCCAGTGCTTCTTCCGTAAAGCCTGGCGCCAATACGATTTCGAGGAAAATCTCTTTCAGCAGATTAGCAGTGTCCGCGTCGATAATCCGGTTAGCGGCTACTATTCCGCCAAAGATAGAGGTTGGGTCTGCGTTGTAAGCTTTTTGATAAGCTTCGTATACACTTTCACCGACACCTACACCACAAGGATTCATATGTTTAATGGCTACGACAGCAGGTTCTTCAAATTCTTTCACGATTTGCAGCGCTGCGTTAGCATCGTTGATATTGTTGTAGGATAATTCTTTGCCATGCAATTGCTCAGCTGCTGTAAGAGTATCCCCCGCAGCCAAAGGCTTGCGATAGAATGCCGCTTTTTGATGCGGATTCTCGCCATAGCGCAGATCCTGAATTTTCTCATAAGTCACGGTGTAGCGCTCAGGAAGCGGTTCGCCAGTAACATTAGCCAAATAATCGGAAATTAAGGCATCGTAAGCCGCCGTATGACGGAACACTTTTGCCGCAAGACGTTTGCGTGTTTCCAGCGTTGTATCTCCACCTGCGCGAACCTCTTCAAGCACTGTAGCATAGTCGTTAGCATCTACCACTACACTTACAAAAGCATGGTTCTTCGCCGCAGAACGCAGCATCGTCGGTCCGCCGATATCGATATTCTCGATGGCTTCTTCATACGATACATCCGGTTTAGCAATGGTTTCCGCGAACGGATACAGATTTACTACTACCAGATCAATGTAGTCCAGACCAAGCTCTTTCATTTGACGCGTGTGTTCCTCATTGTCACGAACCGCTAGCAATCCGCTGTGTACAGCCGGGTGCAAGGTTTTGACACGTCCATCCATGATTTCCGGGAATCCTGTAACATCGGAAATACCGATGACTGGAACACCTTCCTTAGCCAAAAGCGTGCTTGTTCCACCAGTGGAAATAATCTCTACGCCTAATGCAGACAACTCGCGGCAAAAATCCACGATACCTTGTTTATCCGATACGCTAACTAGCGCTCTTTTGATACTCACTTTGAATAGTCCTCCTTCGGGTTGTACGTGCGATTTAATGTGATGACATCTAACAGCTTGGGAAAATACTATAAGAAAGAATCTGACTCTATTACCTACTACACGACACATAATGCCGCTTATGCAATATTTCCCGAGAAATACCCTGAAATCTCTCCGCCTGTCACCAAATGTCGATCCAAAACTTCGAATGGCTACAGTGTGGCTTACTTTTCGCGGATAATCGTCTTTCTTCCACTCAGTTCCACTTTCCCGCTGGCAAAAGCGCCAACCACTTCAGGATACAACTCATACTCAACCTTATGAATCCGTTCCGCCAATGAATCCGCCGTGTCGTTATCCAACACAACTACGCTACGCTGAGCAATAACTGGCCCGGTATCCATACCTCCATCGACAAAATGCACAGTGACTCCCGTCAGCTTCACGCCATAATCCAGCGCTTGTCCGATCGCATCCTTTCCAGCAAAAGCAGGCAGCAGCGATGGGTGAATGTTAATAATCCGACCCGCATACGGCGTTAAAAGCACTGGTGTAATGAGGCGCATATACCCTGCCAGCACAACCAGCCCGATTTCCCGCCGCTGAAGCTCTGCGACAATCTCTGCTTCGTAGAGCTCACGGCTGGCGAAGTCTTTTGGCCGCAGCAAGAGGGCGGGAATTCCCGCATCCTCCGCACGTTGTGCTACAGGCGCTTCCGGCTTGTCCGAGACAAGCAATTCAATCCTGCCGTCTCCAAGCAAGCCTGCTCTCTGTGCCTCGATCAGTGCTGCAAAATTGCTGCCCTGCCCCGAAGCAAAAACAGCGATTCGACTTGATTGCATCACACTTCAGCTCCAGTAAAGGTTACTTTGCGTTCCCCTTCTGTTACTTTACCAATGATATACGCCTCTTCTCCGCTAGCTTTAAGCAGTTCAAGAGCGCGTTCTCCATCAGCAGCGCTAACTACCAGAACAAGACCAATTCCCATATTAAAAGTAGTGAACATATCACGGTTGCTCACGTTTCCTTTGTCCTGCATCAATCCGAAGATTGGCAGAATCGGCCATGATCCGTAATTGATCTCCACGTCTACATTATCAGGCAATACGCGTGGGATATTCTCAATGAATCCGCCACCCGTAATATGAGCCATACCTTTTACCGGAAGCTGCTCCAGCAGTGCCAGCAAAGGCTTCACATAAATCTTAGTTGGTGCAAGGAGTACATCCGCCAGCGGAGCGCCAAGCTCAGGAAGCACGTCATTCAGGCCATAACCCTCTTGCTCAAGCAAAAGCTTACGCACCAGCGAGAAGCCATTGCTGTGCACACCACTGGAAGCCAGACCAATCACTGTGTCTCCAGCAGCGATGTTAGCGCCTGTTACCAGCTTCGCTTTATCAGCTACGCCCACTGTGAATCCAGCGATATCATATTCACCTGCTGAATACATACCCGGCATCTCAGCCGTTTCGCCGCCAATCAGTGCACAACCCGCTTGGTGACAGCCTTCAGCGATTCCAGCTACGATAGCCTCGATTTTCTCCGGCACCACTTTGTCGCAAGCCAGATAGTCGAGGAAAAAGAGTGGCTCTGCGCCTTGCACTACGATGTCGTTCACGCACATAGCTACAGCATCGATGCCAATCGTGTCATGGCGATCCGCCGCGAATGCGATTTTGAGCTTTGTGCCTACACCATCGGTTCCCGATACAAGCACTGGCTCTTCATATTTATCTTTATTGAGGCCAAACAGCGCTCCGAACCCACCAAGATCCGTCATTACTTCTGGACGGTAAGTACGTTTTACGTGCTTTTTCATGCGTTCTACCGCTTCATTACCAGCCGCAATATCCACTCCGGCGTTTTTATAAGCTTCCGACACTATTGGACACCTCATCTTTTAATAGTTTAGAGCGCGTTTGGGCGCATTCGGCTTTTGGGTGGTTGCAGGGGAGTTATTGCGAGGAATGTTTGGACTTCCGATCGCTGTTATGCTCGAATTCCTTTGAATTTTTTACCGCTGAGCGGTAGAAATTCGAGCATAAGCGTATGCTTACGAAGCGAGCTTTCCCTCGGAAAGCTTTCGGGCGAACGCTAACGCTTCTACAGTTCCAAACTTCCTCTCCACAACTCCCTCCAACCACCGGTTTGTCCCTACTGCAAGCCGCAGTGCGCGCCTTGCATACGGACCTCAAGACCTCAGTGCATGAGCTGCGCCATGCACCTTCTTAAGCGAGACAAGCTGCCCTCATATTTGTGAAGCAAACAGAGGGAAGCTTGGCGAGCCAGTCCCGGCGGCGGATACAGCCGGGGGGCGGAGCGCCGTAAAGCGTGTCCCGTCCGTGCGCAGCACACAGGGACAAAGCGAGCACTCGTACCCAAGTCTTCTTAGCAAGTTATAATCCAACTCCTACCGCCGAGCTTTCGGGTGGCCGGAGGGCAGAGCCCTTCGGAATCCCCCTTTGTAAGGGGGGCTTAGGGGGATGTCAACACGAGCAGCCATCTTTCTCTGCCCCGCCAAAATCCACCTGCGTCGGGTAATCATTATCAAAGCAAGAAAGGCAAAGTCCGCCTTTATAGTCATCTTTGTTGTGTCCACCAATGGAAGAGATTAAGCCTTCCGGCGACAAAAATGCCAAGGAATCGGCGTTGATCTCTTCGCACATTTCCTCAATGGTCTTGTAGGACGCGATGAGGTCGCGGCGGTCTGGTGTATCAATGCCGTAGAAGCAAGGATTCTTGAACGGTGGCGAAGTAATCCGCACATGCACTTCAACAGCTCCCGCTTCCCGAAGCAGATTGACGATTCGGCGTGAGGTCGTGCCACGAACGATGGAATCATCGATCATAACGACACGTTTGCCATCAACTACGCTGCGCACGGCGCTCAGCTTCATCTTCACACCTTGCTCACGCAGTTCTTGGCTCGGCTGGATGAAGGTCCGTCCAGTGTACTTATTCTTAATGAGCCCAAGCTCATAAGGAATTCCCGTTTGCTCGGCATACCCGATGGCTGCTGAAATACTGGAATCCGGCACCCCGGTTACGAGATCAGCATCGACAAAAGCTTCCAGTGCCATGCGGCGACCCATCCGCTTACGGGCGGAGTGCAGGTTAGAGCCGTTCATATCACTGTCTGGGCGGGAGAAGTAAATATACTCCATCGCGCACAGCGCTTTACGTTTGGGTTCGGTAAAACGGTCCTCTAAGAGGCCGTTTTTGTCGAGGACTAGCAATTCGCCAGGCTCAATATCACGAACCAGCTGTGCCCCAATGACCTCTAATGCGCAGGACTCGGAAGCAAAAATATAAGCTTCACCAATCCGTCCCATCACTAGCGGACGCAACCCATGGGAATCTGAAGCGACAATTAACTTGTCATTTGTCATAAGCAGAAAAGCAAACCCGCCAACGAGCTGCTGCAGCGCATCTTTTGCCGCTTCAACAAAATCCTTTGGCGAACGGGCAATCAGATGCGCCAGCACTTCTGTATCACTCGTAGTTTGAAAGATCGACCCGCTTTGCTCCAGCTGTTTGCGGATCAACGGTTCATTTACTATGTTGCCGTTCGTAGCAATCGCCAAATCGCCGTCACGATATTTAAATACCAGCGGCTGCGCATTGGTTAAGCGGCTGTCTCCACTAGTGGAATAACGTACATGCCCAATGGACATGTCTCCAACCAATGAGGCAATTTTGTCCTTGTCGAATACTTCTTTTACTAACCCCATCCCGCGGTGATAGTTGAAATCGCGACCGTCTGCTACGCAGATTCCCGCACTTTCTTCTCCACGGTGTTGTAAGGCGTGTAAGCCGTAATAAGACATGGACGCCGCTTCCGGGTGTCCGAAGACCCCGAAAACGCCGCATTCTTCTTTTAATGTGTCAAAAATATCTCCCGAGCCCGTTCCTTCATTGTAAAAGTCACCAGTCCACAGGATTGGAGTCTCCTGCTCTTTCCCGGTCTTTATTTCATAAGACATGGAATAGCATCCTCCCAAACGAATTTCAATTCTGCTACAGCTTCATCTAGTGCGGACACGCCGTCCAGATTTACGCGCAGTCTGTCTCCACCTACAGTTCCGATGATTTCCACGGGAACACCGCTGGCTGCAATCGCTGCTTTCAGCTCTTCCGCACGTTCAGGAGCGGCTGTCAGCACAATGCGTGATTGGCTTTCGCTGAACAATGCTACATCAGATCTAAGACCGTTAGCTGAAAGCTCAACGTTCGCTCCGATTCCGCCGCTGATACAGCTCTCTGCAAGCGCTACGGCAAGTCCACCTTCGGACAAGTCATGTGCGGAACGCACCAGACCGCCACGAATTGAGGTAAGGACTGCGTTCAGCAGTTTTTTCTCAGTAGCCAACTCCAAAGCCGGAGGACGACCCTCGGTCACACCATGAACAGCATATTGGAATTCACTGCCGCCCAGCTCAGCCTTGGTTACTCCCAGCAGAAGAATAGAATCTCCTTCTTGCTTGAACCCTTGAGTCGTAATATGATCCGTGTCCGCTACTAAACCAACCATGCCGACAACCGGCGTTGGATAGATGGAGCCCGTAGTATTTTCGTTATAAAGACTGACATTACCACCGATAACCGGAGTATCCAGCACACGACAGGCTTCAGCCATACCATCAACCGCACGCTCCATTTGCCAGAACACATCAGGCTTCTCAGGATTTCCGAAGTTCAGGTTATCCGTGATAGCCAGCGGTTCAGCACCGGAACAAACGATGTTACGTGCCGCTTCGCTGACTGCAATACGTCCACCCACTTCAGGATCAAGATGAACATAACGGCCATTACAGTCTGTAGTCATCGCAAGTCCTTTACGAGTACCATGAATGGTAACTACAGCCGCGTCAGATCCAGGGCGTACAGCTGTGCTCGTCCGCACCATGTAATCGTATTGATTGTATACCCATGCTTTACTTGCTACGGTTGGTGATCCAAGCACTGTACGCAATGCACCGCCCAGATCCGTAACTTCCTCGTAACGAAGGGTATCTACCTTTTCATTCGCAATATAATAAGCAGGAACCTCAGAAGGTTTGTTATATACTGGACACTCATCCACGAGCGCCGTTACTGGCATGTCACCAACAACCTCGCCGTGATGATACAATTTCAAGCGGCCATCATCCGTAACTTTACCGACTTTACAGCAGATAACACCCCAGCGGTCAAAAATCTCTTGTGCCTGGGCCTCATCCTTCGGCTCAACGACGAACAACATCCGTTCTTGTGATTCTGAAAGCATCATTTCGTAAGGCGTCATGCCCTCTTCACGTTGTGGCACCTGATCAAGATACAGCTCCAGACCATTGCCTGCTTTACTTGCCATCTCCGCACTAGAGCATGTAAGACCCGCTGCGCCCATATCCTGAATCCCGATAACGATGCCGCTGTCGATCAGTTCTAGACAAGATTCCATAACGAGCTTTTCCATAAATGGATCGCCGACTTGTACTGCGGTACGTTTAGCTTCTGATTCCTCACTAAGCTCTACCGATGCAAAAGTAGCACCATGAATTCCATCACGACCTGTAGGTGGACCTACATAGAAGACTGGGTTGCCTACACCCTTAGCTACACCACGTTGGATTTTGTCATGATCGATCAGACCCACACACATTGCGTTAACTAGCGGATTGCCATCATAGCTATCATCAAACATGATTTCGCCGCCAACCGTTGGAATCCCGATACAGTTACCATAACCAGCAATACCAGACACTACATGTTCGAACAAATACTTCACTCGATCACTTTCCAGCTTCCCGAAACGTAGTGAATTAAGGATTGCGATAGGTCTGGAGCCCATGGAGAAAATATCACGGATAATCCCGCCGACACCCGTTGCCGCACCTTGGAATGGTTCTACCGCTGAAGGGTGGTTATGACTTTCGATTTTGAAAACAACCGCTTGGTTGTCACCGATATCTACAATCCCTGCGCCCTCGCCAGGTCCCATCAGGACACGTGGTCCGGAAATTGGGAAACGTTTCAGGAGTGGTTTGGAGTTCTTATAGGCACAGTGCTCGGACCACATTACGCTAAATACGCCGATTTCAGTGTAGTTCGGCAAACGTCCCATAAAAGACTTGATCAGCTCATATTCGCTGTCCGACACACCGAACTGGCTGTAAATTTTCTGCTCCGCAATCTGTTCTGCGGTCGGTTCCTTAACGGATACTTGCTGCGTCATGACGATCCCTCCAAGTCTTCAGTATGGATGTAAACATTCTTTTGCCGTCTTCTGAACCAAGCAAACTATTAGCCGCGCGCTCAGGGTGAGGCATCATGCCAACCACATTCCCTTGTACGTTACTAACACCCGCAATATCGGCTACGGAGCCGTTAGGGTTATCGCTATAGGTAAACACGATCTGATTGTTAACTTTCAGCTCTGCCAAAGTCTCGTCATCACAGTAGTAGTTTCCTTCACCGTGTGCGATTGGAATGATGATTTCTTCATCTTTAGCATAGTCAATAGTAAATGGGGTTTCATTATTAACAACCTTAAGCACTGTATCGTGACAGCGGAACTTCATCGACATGTTGCGGCGAAGCGCACCTGGCAGCAAACCAGCCTCAGTAAGAATTTGGAACCCATTGCAAATGCCTAGCACGTATTTCCCTTGCTCTGCTGCTTTAGCAACTTCCGCCATAACAGGAGCAAATCTCGAAATCGCGCCACAGCGCAGGTAATCACCATATGAGAATCCGCCTGGAACCAAAATGCAATCATACGCCGACAAATCTGTCGCTGTATGCCACACATAATCGACTGGTTCGCCGAGACTGTCCTCTACCGCCTTGTAGCAATCAATATCACAGTTGGAGCCTGGGAAGACAAGTACAGCAAATTTCATGTCGTTTAGTCCTCCAATTCGTAGCGGTAATCCTCGATCACCGTGTTGGCAAGTAGCTTTTCGCACATTTCCTTAAGACGCACTTCCGCTTCAGCACGGTTATCCGTATCCAAAGTCAGCTCCATATATTTCCCGATACGCAAGCTTTCAACTTCTTGGAAGCCTACCGAATGAAGTGCTCCTTGTACTGCTACCCCTTGTGGATCAAGAACGCTTTTCTTTATGGTGACATATACCGTCGCTTTTAACATATGCTTGTAGTTCCTCCTAAATTTTAATGAGCATACCCTCTGAAACTGAAATTCTACAATGAGTACATTTAGCTTCAAAAATATATACTGAATTTATTCCCATGAGTGCACACACTATGTTGAACTATAAAGACTTGCCAGTAAGACGATGATAAATGTCCAGATAACGCCGTGTAGTTTCTTCTACTACTTCAGTCGGGAGCGGATCAGGCTTACTATTCTTATCCCAGGCAGATGCAGATAGATACGTACGAACAGGCTCTTTATCCATACTATCAATTTCAATATCAAGCGCGTATTTATCCTTAGCCCAGAAGCGGGAAGCATCCGGTGTAAAAATCTCATCGATCAGAATCACCTTACCGTCCAACAAGCCGAATTCGAATTTGCAGTCCGCAAGTATGATCCCACGCTCAGCACAATACTCTCTAGCAAAAGCGAACAGCTTTAAGCTCTTTTCCTGCAGCTCAAGCGCCAGATCAGCTCCGATTAATTCCTGCATTTTCTCAAATGGAATATCCTCATCGTGACCTACATCATTTTTAGCCGCAGGGGTAAAAATCGGCTCTGCCAGCAGCGCGTTTTTGCGGAGGTTAGCAGGAAGCTCAATACCATTTACCTTGCCGGTTTCTTGATACTGTCTCCAGCCGCCGCCAGTGATGCATCCACGCACTACGCATTCGATATCAATGCGCTCCGCTTTGCGTACCACCATGACACGGTTTCTGAGGGCCTCCTTGTCCTTAACTACGTCGCCGAGCAGATCCACATCAATATGAACGACATGATTCTCCATCAGCTCTTTAGTCTGTCCGAACCAGAACGCGCTCAGACGGTTAAGCACATTGCCCTTTTCAGGGACCGCCGGGTCCAGCACATAGTCAAAAGCAGATATCCGATCCGTAACTACGATCAGTACATTTTCTCCTAAATCGTATAGCTCACGAACCTTCCCTTTGTAGAGCAGCGGCGCATTGATGAGTTCCACGGCTGTGGATACGGCCGATGATGTCATGACCTTTCCTCCCTTGAACTAATGATCTTCCTAAGTTGGGCTGGTCTAGGAGGAAGTACTTCCGAGGAATGTTTGGACTTCCGATCGCTGTTATCCTCAGATTTCTTGATTTGAACCGCTTCTCGCGGTAGAAATCCGAGGATAAAGGCGAACGCTAACGCTTCTACAGTTCCAAACTTCCTCTACAGTGCTCCCCATCCAGCTTTGCATTTATTGCAGCGTTCCTTAGTTCACCACTAACTTATCTTTTTAGGATCTCTAAGGTCTCATTCTGAGGAATTCGTTCCTTATCGACCCAACCATTAACGCACCTATTTTTTAGAGCAGTTCTAGCTTGCGGAAGATGGTATCCACATGCTTAAGGTGCCAAGAAGGGTTAAATGCATCTTCAATCTCTTCTGGGGTGAGGACATTAGTGATTTCAGGTGTAGCTTCCACGATATCACGGAACTGCTTTTGCTCTTCCCAAGCTTGCATCGCACGTGGTTGAACGGTATCGTACGCTTGCTCGCGGCTGAAGCCTTTATCAATCAGCTTGGTTAAGATCCGGCCGGAGAAAGGAACGCCGAAGGTACGGTTCATGTTACGCTTCATATTCTCTGGGAATACAGTCAGGTTCTTCACGATGTTTCCGAAACGGTTCAGCATGTAGTTCAGCAGCATCGTTGCATCCGGAAGGATGATACGTTCCACTGAAGAGTGCGAGATATCGCGTTCATGCCAGAGCGGCACGTTCTCGTAAGCTGTAACCATATGTCCGCGAATCACGCGGGACAGACCGGAAATATTCTCGCAGCCAATAGGATTCCGTTTATGCGGCATAGCAGATGAACCCTTTTGACCTTTGGCAAAAGCTTCTTCTACTTCGCGAATCTCACTCTTTTGCAGAGCGCGGATTTCGGTAGCGAATTTGTCTAGCGAGGTTGCTACCAGAGCAAGAGCTGCCATATATTCAGCGTGACGGTCGCGCTGTAGAGTTTGTGTCGAGATCGGTGCAGGGCTTGTACCCAGCTTACGGCAGACAAATTCTTCTACGAATGGATCGATGTTGGCATACGTACCAACGGCTCCGGAGATTTTGCCAAATTGCACACCGTTCGCAGCATGGCGGAAACGCTCCAGGTTACGTTTCATTTCTTCGTACCACAATGCCATTTTCAGACCAAAAGTAGTTGGCTCAGCATGAACCCCATGTGTACGGCCCATCATCGGTGTATCTTTATAAGCAATAGCTTTATCTTTAAGGATCTCAATAAAGTTAATAATATCCTTCTCTAGAATCTCATTCGCTTGACGCAGCAAGTAACCCAGTGCTGTATCCACCACATCTGTGGAAGTAAGGCCGTAGTGTACCCATTTGCGTTCTGCGCCAAGGCTTTCGGAAACCGCACGAGTAAACGCAATTACGTCATGACGTGTTTCCAGTTCGATTTCATCAATACGTGCGATGTCGAATTTAGCATCCTTACGCAGCTTAGCAGCATCTTCATGTGGGATGACTCCCAGCTCCGCCCATGCTTCACAAGCGCAAATTTCCACTTCCAGCCACGCTTTGAATTTATTCTCCTCAGTCCAAATGGCCCGCATCTCGGGTCTGCTGTAACGTTCGATCATATTCTTTAGTTCCTCCAAAGTTTAGATTGCTCCACCCAGGATAAGCCGTCTCCGGTATCCTTGCACAGCAGATTGATATGACCCATCTTACGACCAGTCTTACTCTCAGTCTTGCCATATATATGAAGCTTAGGTACAATACCCAGCTTATTATCTTTTTCCTCATGTGTACAGGTCGCTTTAATAGCACCATCCAAATGCTGACCTAATACATTTACCATAACTACAGGTGTCAAAAGCGTTGTATCGCCCAGCGGCAGATTACAAATCGCCCGGACATGCTGCTCGAACTGTGAGGTCACGCAAGCATCCATGGTGTAATGGCCGGAATTATGCGGCCTTGGTGCCAGCTCATTGACGAACAATTCACCGTCCGCTGTGACGAACATTTCCACGGCAAGCAGTCCAACTGCATTCAGCCCTGCGATTAAAGTCTCAGCCAGCTCGCAAGCTCTGCGCTGAATGTCCGCTGACACTCTTGCAGGTACAATGGACAGATGCAAAATATTATTTACATGAATGTTCTCAGAAGGCGGGAAGCTTTTGACCTCCCCAGATGCACTGCGTGCAGCAACAACGGATATTTCGCATTGAAAAGCTACAAACTTCTCAAGCACCAGCTCCGGAATCACCTCACCAGGTGCAACCTGCCGGAAAGCTTCTTCCAGCTCTTCTTCCTGACGAATCACAGCTTGACCCTTGCCGTCATAACCGCCTGTGGCTGTCTTGAGCACACAAGGTAGTCCAAGTTCAGCCGCCGCCTCTTTTAGCTCCGCAAGGCTGTCCACCTTCCGGTACGGGGCGACCGGAACGCCCGCCGCCTCGATGGCGGCTTTTTCGCGCAGCCGATGCTGCGTGGTATATAGCAGCGCGCTGCCCTGCGGCACGTACGATTCCTCCGCCAGCAGTGCGGCTACGCCCGCGTCGACGTTCTCGAACTCGTACGTGATGACGTCCGCGCGGCGGGCCAGCTCCCGCGCCGCGTCCCGGTCGTTATACGCCGCCGTGATCTGCGGCGTAACTTGACCGCTAGGCGCATCCGGCGCAGGATCCAGCGCCACGAAGCGGTACCCCATGGCGCTGCCGGCCAGCGCCATCATGCGCCCGAGCTGCCCGCCGCCGAGCACGCCGACGGTCGAGCCGGGCAGCAGCGTCCGGACGGTGTCCGCACCGGACGCTTTTGCAGCTGGCGAAGCTGCGCCGCCAGCCTCCTGCAGCTTCAGCTCCTCCGGCCTCATAAGCTGTCGCTGCTTTCCAATACTTCATCACGGATCGCATCCCGACGCAGCTGCACACGCTGCTGCACTTCAGGGTCGAACGCTCCGATGATCTGTGCGGCCAGCAGGCCTGCATTTATAGCGCCTGCCTTACCAATAGCTACCGTTGCTACCGGTATGCCTCCAGGCATCTGCACGATGGAGAGCAGCGAATCCAGCCCATTAAGTGCTTTCGACTGCACGGGCACTCCAATCACTGGCAGAATCGTCTTTGCAGCCACCATACCCGGCAAATGGGCGGCGCCGCCTGCTCCTGCAATAATCACGCGAATGCCGCGGCCTGCGGCTTCCTCCGCATAGCGGAACATCAAGTCCGGTGTACGGTGCGCGGATACTACCTTCTTCTCATAAGACAATCCCAGCTCTTCCAGCACCCCACAAGCGTGCTCCATCGTATCCCAATCCGACTTACTACCCATGATGACAGCTACCTGCACAGACATGATTCGACCTACCTTCCAATCACTAGTATGAGATATCTTTATCTTGTAAATCCGAACAAACAGAGACTACATTCTCGTCCTTCAGGGATGACTATTGTTTTCCTTAATAATATAAGGTTGATGTATTACGTGTAACTTATTCCTTATATTAAAAAAGCCCGATGTCCATACGCATTTTGCTGCGGGAGGATCGGACTAGTAAAGGAATTAGGAAAAAACACTCCCGCTTGCCTCTCGCCAAACTGGCATTAAGCGCGGAAAGCTGCACAATGCATCACTCCATTATCTGGACTGCATTATCGCATTCTAGCATCCTATTTCCTCGTAGTCCGGTAATTTACGGTTCCCGGGTAGAAACTTCCGGGCCATATTCCCGGTTTTATACGAGCTCTTCATGACATCAGTTTAACAATCCCCTACACATGATGTCAACTCAAACACGAACATTGGTAAAATCACCATAATAAATGTTCGCTTTTGGGCGGATTTAAATTCTCAATAACCTTATATTTTGTGAGGAAAGACTTCTTTCCGTACACTCCTACCTCTAATGCGCTATGGTGTTTAAGCTCCAGAATAAGACCTGTACTTCCTTAAATTAAAAAAAAAGGAACGCTATCAGCGTCCCTTTGAACTCTATATTATTTTACAACCAGCACTGGAATACGAGCGCTTTGTACTACATTATGGCTGACACTGCCCAGAACAAATTCACGTATACCGCCAAGCCCGCGGCTGCCGATAACTATGATGTCTATAGCATTTTCCTTAGCATATTTCAAAATCACTTCCGCAGGAGATCCTTGTAAAAGCTCAACCTCAGCATTCAGACCTTCAGCCTCAAGGCGTCCCTTCACTTCTTCGGTAGTCTGCACTGCCAAATCATAATATTCTTTATTTACTGAAGCTGGTAGAGGTGCAAGAGCTTCTCCGATAAAAAATCTTGGGAATTCAAATGCGTGTACGACATGCAATATAGAACCTGGTGTGACTTTAGCGAGTTCAATTGCGCGCTCCAATGCTTGATTAGAAGCCTTTGAACCGTCATAGGCTAGCAAAATTTTAGAGAATAACATGTACGCCACCTCTTTTTCTAGTTTGTAATCCTAAAGACTATTATCTTAAAAAATAGCTGTATAAAAAGATATTCAGCAGCAGCAGAAGCGGAATTCCGATCCTGAAGGATGTATGACGCGTCTTGTGGCGCTTACGGTACATGGCAATCAGCACACCTAGTGCGCCGCCCATGGCTGCCAGCAGAAAAAGTGTTTTCTCAGGTACACGTTCCCGCCTTTTGCGGGCTTTGTTCTTGTCCTCGGACATCACTACATACCCGATAATATTAATTACCACAAACCACAACATTACAACCTTGACCATTCTCCCGGGCTCCTCCTCCTTGCTTCCTATCTCTATTATATTCCCCTTTTGAACAAAAAACCAATCATCCTTACACGCTCTGCCAAGTCTGTTAAGTTTCTTTTAGCTGCTTCTGCTTCGTATCCTTCATCCATACCCAGGATAAAATTGTAGCCAACGCCGCCGCAATCCCACCTAACCAGAATCCTCCGGTCAAGCCATATACAGAGCTCATCCAACCTGCTACGAATGGGCCTGCTGACATCCCTATCGCATAAACGGCCTGATAGAAACCCATGGCTGTAGCCCGTTTAAAGGGATCTATTTCTGATACGGATTTACTCAACAGCAGCGGAAAAATAAGTCCCTGCATAAAACCATTCCCCACCTGAGTCAGACAAAGCGCCGCTAACGTCGGCATAGAAGGAATGAGCAGCGTAAACAACGCGCTTCCCGCAAAGCCTAGCATAAGCTTCCCTCTATCACCCAGCAGCCCTCCAAACAGACGTGAACCGTAGAGTGTTGCGATGGCATGCGGAATCATAAAAGCGAGTGTTAGCCAGCCCAAGCTTTCTTTGCTTGCTCCGATATTCAGCGCCTGGTTCGGAGTATATCCGAACATCGTTATAAATAGCACACAGTGCGCCAGCACAGACAACAGCGAGACTTTTACCAGCAGAGGTTCCTTTACGACACCAGCCAGTTCCTTGATCTGTATGGCATTTTGCCGTTTTTCCTGCTTTTGTTCCGGTAACCGAAGCGCAAGAATTAGTGCCGCAATAGCTACAATTCCACCAATCAGAAAGGGGGCATTCCAGCCCCAATACTCTACCATATAGCCGCTGATCATCATGCTGGTCAATTGGGCGATTACTGTAGTAAATTGCAGCATGCCCATCGCTTTTCCAGCTTCCTCTTTTGGAAAATATCCTGCGAACATCACAGAGTACACAACCCATGCCGATGCTGCTATCCCGGATACCGCACGTGCTGCCAACGCCCAACCCGGCTGTGCTCCCCACATAAAAAGAAAACAGCTGACTCCACTCGCAATCAATCCCAGATAGATAAACGGCCGCCGCCTATTTAAATAATCTGAACCGATGCCAATGGGTATACGGAATAGGATCTGCATTAACCCATATATCCCAAGCACCATGCCCACCATAAAATACGATGATCCCAAATGCTCAACATATGGTGAAAGCACCGGCACATAAATATAAGAAGAGAACCAAAACATAAATACAATAACCAAAAAGAAAAACCTGCTGCTTCCTTGCCCCTGTGGGCGATCTGCCGCTTTCAACGGATTCGCCTGCCGCTCAGCTGCCACCTAATCACCTGCTCCACTCATTTGCTTTCCATTCTAATTCAAAGCCTATCCGTAGACCACATAAACTTACTAGGATAGAAAAAAGACTACTGAGCACACTCAGCAGCCTTCATTATTCTAATCATTCGTTTTAATTGAAGCTAACCATCCGATGACTCCTACTACTTATCCTTCTTTTGTCCTTCAAGCGCTGCTTTCAGCAGTTCCCCAAGGTTAGAACCAATGCTTTCCTGCTTACTGTATTGCTGCACCAGCTTTTGCTGTTCACGTTTATTAACATGCTTGTGATCCTTATCTAAGGTCTCTGTGATTCCACAGCCTAGACATTGTACGAACATGCCTGCTTTACCCTCTTTAAGCTCCATTTTCTTATGGCACTGTGGGCAGCGGCGATTCGATAGTCTTTTCTCACCTGCACGGGTGTAGCCACAGTTATCTGCAGGACATACCAGCAGCTTCCCTCGTTTGCTCTTCTTCTCGAGTAGTCTTGTACCGCATTCCGGACAATGACTGTTAGAGACATTATGCGGCTTATATTCTGCTCCGCTAGTTTTCACACCTGTTACCAATTCCTGTGCCATACTGCGGATACCTTGTAAAAAGAGCTCCGGTTTGCCTTGACCACGCGCTATTTTCTCCAGCTCAGCTTCCCAACGTGCGGTTAGATCCGGGGTGCGTAGCTGAGTGGATACCAGCTCGATTAACTGCTTACCTTTTCCTGTCGGATGCAGGAGATTTCCTTGCCGCTCAATCGTATCGGAGCTTACCAGCTTCTCAATAATATCCGCGCGTGTAGCCGGGGTTCCGAGGCCGTGTTTCTCCATTTGCGTCAACAGCGAAGCTTCATTATAACGCTTCGGTGGCTGCGTTCGGCCAGCACGCACCATACAGCGGCCAATCGTGACAGCAGCCCCTTCGCGCAGCTCAGGCAGCTTGATACTGCCCGCTGCCGGCTCGTCCGCAGATTCCTCCTCGTCATCACTACTCATATCTCCGCCGTATACTTCGCGCCAGCCGGCATCTTTTACTGTCGTCCCTTTGACATGGAAGCTTTCGCCTTCCACATTGACAGTTACAGCTACCGCATCATAACGAGCTGGCGGATAGAACAAGCTTATAAAACGCCGCACAATCAGATCATACAACTTACGTTCCTCAGTACTCAGACCATTTAACAATACGGTCTGTTCTGTAGGAATAATAGCATGGTGATCACTGACTTTACTATCATCCACGAGTCGCTTCGTAATCAGCAGCTGCTTGCGCAGCAATGGACGTGCTAACGCTGCATATGGACCGACCGCAACACTATCCAGTCTTTCCTTGAGTGTGCCCGTCATATCTGAAGTTAAGTAACGACTGTCCGTACGCGGGTATGTGACAAGTTTATGCTGCTCATATAACCGCTGCAGTACACTGGAGGTCTGCTTCGCGGAAAAGCCGAACTTCCGGTTCGCATCACGCTGCAGTTCAGTTAGATCATAAGCCAGTGGATGAGGTTCACTTTTCTCACTCTTCTGTACCTTAATAATACGGCCGCTGCGTCCTGTAAGCTTATCCTTTAAGCTGGCTGTCTTATCCTTTTCGAATATTCGGCCATCACCATTACTGGCCCGCCATGCCGCTTGGAAATCCCCAAAATCAGCAGTCAGCGTCTCAAAATCAATGGAACGGAAACCCGTAATCTCCTGTTCACGATCCATGATCATCCCTAATGTCGGCGTTTGTACCCGTCCCGCTGAGAGCGGCGAACCGAACTTACAGGTCAAAGCTCTTGTGACATTCAGTCCAATCATCCAATCCGCCTCTGCGCGGCAACGTGCAGATTCATACAACCGATCAAATTCCCGACCCGGACGGAGTTTTGCAAATCCCTCTTTAATTGCCTTATCAGTCTGCGAGGATATCCATAACCGCCGGAATGGCTTTTTCCACCCTGCCATATTCATAATCCAGCGAGCCAGCAGCTCCCCTTCACGGGCAGCATCTGTAGCAACAATAAGCTCCTCAATGTCCTGACGCTTCATTAGATGCTGCACAGCCTTGTATTGCTGGTTGGTCTCCCGCAGCACCTTCAGCTTGGTCTTCTCCGGCAAAATCGGCAGATCCTCCAAGGCCCAAGTTGCAAACTTTTTATTATAATCCTCTGGCTCTGCCAGGCCGACCAAATGACCAAGCGCCCAGGTAACCACATATTTTGGACCTTCAATATAACTCTTCTGTTTATTATTACATCCCATGACCCGTGCAATCTCGCGTGCAACAGACGGCTTCTCCGCCAATACTAGTGTCTTCATAATGCTCCCCTTTCCACATCAAATTTCATTATAGCATTAAATGAATGTTAGCAAATATCGTCAGGCTTTACCGTATGCCTCTGTTATACACTAGATCGTATCTGATACCCGAAAGGAGTCATAGTCAATGAATGAACAAGAAAGCTATAATATATTATCTATAGGATCGGTTAGAGGTACAGCACATAATTTGCGGCTTGAAATCAACCCGGAATTCAGACCGGCGCTTAAAGGTTTATCTCAGTTTAGTCATTGCCAAGTGCTTTGGTGGCTGCATGAGTTTGCAGATGATCATTTCCGGCAGACTACACAGATTCAGCCTCCTTATGATGCGACCTTAACTGGAGTATTTGCTTCCCGTTCCCCTATTCGCCCTAATCCAATTGGGCTTAGTGTAGCAGCAATCCTGTCCGTCGATGTAGACACTGGAATAGTAGAGGTGGCTGGGCTTGATGCCTATCCGGGTACACCGATTCTCGACATCAAAGCCTATTTTCCTAGTGCAGATCGCGTAATGGAAGTGACCGTTCCCGATTGGGCTGCTGCTTGGGGCGACTGGACAGCAAATAATTGAAGTAATCGTGCTAGACACCATTTCTATTAACTGTTATGGGAGGACATCTCTTGAACAATCGCCAACTAATCATTCAAGCCTTAGATCTCATTGAGGATCGCTTAACCACGTTTCTTCCTGTAGCTGTCCTCTCCAAAGAAATGGGATACTCCCTTTATCATTTCACCCGTCTATTTCAAGCAGTCACTGGGATAGCACCCGGCGACTATATAGCCAGACGCAAAATCACTGAAGCAGCCTTGGACATTCATCGAATGCCAGAGCGCTCCCTCCAGGATATCTCATTAGACTATAACTTTAGTAACTATGAGACCTTTACCCGTGCCTTCAAAAGAATGCTGCACACGACTCCCTCTCTGGTTCGAAAAAGGCTTACTGAAACGAAACTCCCTTTGCTCCCTAGACTCTATGAACAGGATCTACTTCAAGTCCTTTCTGATAGTGATCTCTCCCCCCAGCTCGTTGATTTCGGAGAAATTATACTTCAAGGACCCGTAATTAGAGTAGACCATGATTTCTCCGTCATTTCTGATACTTGGCCTTTGCTTTTCAATAAGGTAGCCACTATATCGGATAGAATACAGCCTGAAAAATATTATCAGCTTGGCTTCTGGCCAGATGACTATGAGAGTAATGGGTTTTCGATCATGTGTGCCTGCGAACTTAGTCCTATAAAAGCAGAGCACAATCAGACTTTCCCCCTTCAGATCTTACCACCCATACGTTATCTGAAATTCATCCATAAAGGCCGCTCTTGTGATATCCCTTCTACCTATAAATATATCTACGGAATCTGGCTGCCGAAAACAGAATACAGGATGTCCATTCCATTTGAATTGGAATATTATGGTGAATTGTACCTTGGACCAGATAACGAAAACTCGGTGAGTGAAATCTACATTCCGTTAGAATTTTTACAAGAAGAGACTATGTTGTCGTCTTTTATAGATGACAACCGTTACTCTTAGAAATATAAAGATATTATACTTTTGTAGCTTATAAATTCTCATTTTTTAACAAAAAGCCCGTATCTGCTATGCAGACACGGGCTTCTTTTTGCTTATGGGATTAATAGTTACTTTTGCTCCACCTGAATCGTTTGTTCAAGCTCCGGATAATAATGTTTAACTTGTTTTCCTTCTTCATCCCTTAATGCTTTATGGTTTTCATCAATGGAGTAAGTAAACGGCTTAACTGTAATTGTCTTTGGTGTTTGCGCGAACGGAATGAAATCTTTGTCTACCAAAGGATAGACTATAGCTGGCAAGTTAAATGACCCGCCCGATGAGAACGCATTACCTAGTTCATCAACAATTTCATAGAACATTTCAGAGGTTGTGTATCCATCCTTTTCTTTCACAGTTGGCGCTTTACCTTCTTCGCTGAGCTGTAATCTGCTTGTGGCTGGAGTTAATTCCAGCTTGGTAATCGTATAACTGAATTCTTCTGCCTCTTTTGTTTGGTTCAGATCAAGCTTGATAATTCCTTCCGTTACTTTTCTCACCGGCACCTTGATTACAAAAGGCTCTGCAATTTGTGCCACCGGCACACTGATGCTTAATTCAAATTCATCCCCCAAAACCTCTATATTATTTAGATTTCTGTAATCGTATAAAATAGCATTCTTTTTGCCCTCAACATCACCAAAAGACGACATTTGGCTCTCCAGTTTTTTCCCATTCGGCAATTTCACTTCTGCTGAACCCAACAACCCTTTTTCGGACTGGTTCATTGTCACTTTCCCATGTTGTTCTGTTAGCGATGGATCGAACTCAATCGGTTCAATAATCATCTCAGCCATCATCTTATCATTATCAATGCCTTCCCGTTCAATCGCAAAAGCCAACCGCGAGCCGTCATAATAGGCATCGGTAACCTTTAAGGTCACTCCATCATGGGTAACGCTTTGGTTAGGGGCAGTAGATAATCCTTTTTCCTCAGCAGCATTTAGACCTTTATCGTCAATTCCCTTAAAAATACTACCTACAACAGGAATCTGCTTCAACGTTTCAGCCATGACCGGGGATACAAATCCGCTACCGATTATGCCCGCACCCAACACTGCTGCTGCCGAGGCAGCCACCAATGATTTTTTCAGGAACTTATTTCCATTCTTTCTTGACGCTCGTTTTTCCATTCCCTCGTCTCCTATTCGCTTCATAATTGAATCGCTGAAACTGTCTACCGGCATTTCATGATTTAGGAATGTTTGACGAATGTGCTCCATCTTCTGACTTTCAGTTGGATCTTGCCATTTCTCCATGAGGGCTGCCTCCTTCATTCATTCTTTGCCGGACTAACTTTTTGCGTAGACGTTCAAATTTTTTACGTAAAGTAGCTGAATTACAATCCATAATCTGACCCATTTCTTCAAAGCTGTATTGCTCAACCACCTTAAGAATCAGGAGATTGCTCTCTTCGGCTGTCAGGTCATCCATAAATAACTTCTGCAATGGCTCCTCATCGTTAGGATTATAATAGGCTTTAGGCTGCTGCTCTTTATATAGCGACAACAGACGGTTTCTTCGCTTACGTTTGCGAACCTGATCCAGACAATGATGATAGGCCACTTTATACAGCCATGCACTAAAAGAGACTCGTTTCTCATAACGTCTGAGTTCCTGATACACTTTTACAAATATATCTTGCACAGCATCCTCTGCTTCTTCATGACTTCTCAAAATATAATAGCAATACATATAAATTTTTCTTTCATAGGCTTGTATTATAGTTCTATAGGCTTCGCGGTTACCCGCAAGAACCTGATCGATAGCCTCTTCAATTATTGTTTGATTCACTTGGACCCCGGGGCTGCGACGTTCCAAAGAATCACCTCCTTGTTATTGACTACAACTATATAACGAATGTGACCTCTTTAATTGTGACAGGCTCAAAAAATTTTCCAAATATGTTAGAAACACCATCCGTTTTTCAATAAAAAAAGCGACTGCCCCGATTGATGTTCGGAGAAATCGCTTTTATGATAATATTCCATATTTATAAATTACTTACTTATTCGTGCTAATGGACCCTTTTAACGCTATACATGCTTCAAAATACACAGTATCACTATTCTGACCGCGTACATATATACCATCATCCGTTACAGCTGAACGTAAAATAGTCAGTTCATCCCCAAACTTAGCTTCTTGTAGATAAGTAATCCGGAAGCGTGTGAACTCTGCATTATCCCATTCCGCTAAAGTAAGCGCATCACAACATAAATCCCCGTATCGGGCATTATTCAAATGTCCGTTGCTATCCAGCCCACTATATCTTACCTGATACTGATAAGCTTCTTCCATAGTAATATCAGAAGGGATCGTTACCTTAACAGGCATATCGCCTACTGAATCGCCATTATAGTGCTTAACCTGAACAGGAAGGGCATTCGGCCTAAGTATCTTTCTCTTCTCAATATCTACTAAAGCCCATATGGATCGTGCTGTGGCGATTTCTATATGATCTGCATCGAAAATACGATAATCCCGTTGCCATAAAGCCCCTTTAGTACCTTTACTCCAGGTATGTACGCTAAGCAGATCATTCGGGCGGGGAATACGCTTAAAATCAAGATCTAACGTAATCATCATCCAGCCCATTCCTGCATTCAGAATTTCTTCCACACTTATCCCCAAATTACCCACTGCGAAGTCTGCCGCACATTGCATGATATCCAGAATAAAGGATAACTTACCCTGCGAACGATAATCCGTGTCGCTCGCATGTACAGAAAAATCTTCTATCCACACAAGATCACTACTGTTGTCCATTGTTTATCCTCCTGCCATGCAAAATATCCTTGCATTTACTTGAAGTATCCACATATACCACTGCTCTATCCACATAAATTGGGGACTACTTTCATTTTTGAATATATTTTATTATTTCATCCACATGTTAGTAACTTTTATATTTTCGTTAATTGCCCATAACTTATCCACATTATTTAAATTAAGCGATAAAGGGAACAAAAAAGCCATTGTTGATAAATCAACAATGGCTTCGTGTGCTTGGCAACGTCCTACTCTCCCAGGACCCTTCGGTCCAAGTACCATCGGCGCTGGAGGGCTTAACGGTCGTGTTCGGGATGGGTACGCGTGGAACCCCTCCGCTATCGCCACCAAACATGCGTCTGTGAAACAGACGCTGCCGCGTGAAATTCGGTTCATCACCAGAAGTGACAATGAATTTCTAAGCGTGTTACAGGCTTAATCGCCTGAAAACTGAATCCGAAACAAATCTGCATTCTACGTATAGGATAAGCCCTCGACCGATTAGTATTGGTCAGCTCCATGCATTACTGCACTTCCACCTCCAACCTATCTACCTCGTCGTCTTCAAGGGGTCTTACTAATTGGGAAATCTCATCTTGAGGGGGGCTTCACGCTTAGATGCTTTCAGCGCTTATCCCGTCCGTACGTAGCTACCCAGCCATGCTCCTGGCGGAACAACTGGTGCACCAGCGGTACGTCCATCCCGGTCCTCTCGTACTAAGGACAGCTCCTCTCAAATTTCCTGCGCCCACGACAGATAGGGACCGAACTGTCTCACGACGTTCTGAACCCAGCTCGCGTACCGCTTTAATGGGCGAACAGCCCAACCCTTGGGACCTACTTCAGCCCCAGGATGCGATGAGCCGACATCGAGGTGCCAAACCTCCCCGTCGATGTGGACTCTTGGGGGAGATAAGCCTGTTATCCCCAGGGTAGCTTTTATCCGTTGAGCGATGGCCCTTCCATGCGGTACCACCGGATCACTAAGTCCGACTTTCGTCCCTGCTCGACTTGTAGGTCTCGCAGTCAAGCTCCCTTATGCCTTTGCACTCTGCGAATGATTTCCAACCATTCTGAGGGAACCTTGGAACGCCTCCGTTACTCTTTAGGAGGCGACCGCCCCAGTCAAACTGCCCGCCTGACACGGTCCCCGTACCCGATAAGGGTACTAGGTTAGAACCTAGATACGATCAGGGTGGTATCCCAACGGCGCCTCCACCGAAGCTTGCGCTCCGATTTCTACGGCTCCCACCTATCCTGTACAGATCGTACCCAAATTCAATATCAAGCTGCAGTAAAGCTCCATGGGGTCTTTCCGTCTTGTCGCGGGTAACCTGCATCTTCACAGGTATTAAAATTTCACCGGATCTCTCGTTGAGACAGCGCCCAAGTCGTTACGCCATTCGTGCGGGTCAGAATTTACCTGACAAGGAATTTCGCTACCTTAGGACCGTTATAGTTACGGCCGCCGTTTACTGGGGCTTCGGTTCATAGCTTCGGGTTACCCCTAACCACTCCCCTTAACCTTCCAGCACCGGGCAGGCGTCAGCCCGTATACTTCGCCTTGCGGCTTCGCACAGACCTGTGTTTTTGCTAAACAGTCGCTTGGGCCTTTTCACTGCGGCCCCCTCGTGCTATTCACACTACCGGGGCACCCCTTCTCCCGAAGTTACGGGGTCATTTTGCCGAGTTCCTTAACGAGAGTTCTTCCGCGCGCCTTAGAATTCTCTTCTCGCCTACCTGTGTCGGTTTGCGGTACGGGCACCTTCTCCTGGCTAGAGGCTTTTCTTGGCAGTGTGAGATCATGACCTTCGCTACTATAATTTTCGCTCCCCATCACAGCCCAGCCTTAACGATGTGCGGATTTGCCTACACACCAGCCTCACTGCTTAGACGGACATCCATCAGTCCGCGTCACTACCCTCCTGCGTCACCCCATCGCTCATAGCGGATTACGGTGGTACAGTAATTTCAAACTGTTGTCCTTCGACTACGCCTTTCGGCCTCGCCTTAGGTCCCGACTTACCCTGAGCGGACGAGCCTTCCTCAGGAAACCTTGGGCTTTCGGCGGATCAGATTCTCACTGATCTTTTCGTTACTCATACCGGCATTCTCACTTGTGTAGTGTCCAGCGCTCTTTTCAGTACACCTTCAACCCCTACACAACGCTCCCCTACCCCAGATGCAAAGCATCTAGCCATAGCTTCGGTGGTGTGTTTAGCCCCGTTACATTTTCGGCGCAGAGTCACTCGACCAGTGAGCTATTACGCACTCTTTCAATGGTGGCTGCTTCTAAGCCAACATCCTGGTTGTCTGTGCAACTCCACATCCTTTCCCACTTAACACACACTTGGGGACCTTAGCTGATGGTCTGGGCTGTTTCCCTTTTGACAATGGATCTTAGCACTCACTGTCTGACTCCCGGCAATAAGTATATGGCATTCGGAGTTTGACTGAGCTTGGTAATCCTTGCGGACCCCGCACCCAATCAGTGCTCTACCTCCACTACTCTTATACCGAGGCTAGCCCTAAAGCTATTTCGGGGAGAACCAGCTATCTCCGAGTTCGATTGGAATTTCTCCGCTACCCCCACCTCATCCCCGCACTTTTCAACGTACGTGGGTTCGGGCCTCCAGTGCGTGTTACCGCACCTTCACCCTGGACAGGGGTAGATCACACGGTTTCGGGTCTACGTCCACATACTAAGTCGCCCTATTCAGACTCGCTTTCGCTGCGGCTCCACCTTCTCGGCTTAACCTTGCATGTTAAACGTAACTCGCCGGTTCATTCTACAAAAGGCACGCCATCACCCATAGATCGGGCTCTGACTTTTTGTAAGCACACGGTTTCAGGTTCTATTTCACTCCCCTTCCGGGGTGCTTTTCACCTTTCCCTCACGGTACTGTTTCACTATCGGTCGCCAGGTAGTATTTAGCCTTAGCAGATGGTCCTGCTGGATTCATACGGGGTTTCACGTGCCCCGCACTACTCGGGATCCGTCTCGGAGAGAATACAGTTTAGGTTACAGGGCTTTTACCTCTATCGCGGGCCTTTCCAGACCTCTTCACCTACCATATTCCTTTGTAACTCCATGTGAGACGTCCCACAACCCCTAAGAGCAAGCTCTTAGGTTTAGGCTGTTCCGCGTTCGCTCGCCGCTACTGACGGAATCACTATTGTTTTCTCTTCCTCAGGGTACTTAGATGTTTCAGTTCCCCTGGTCTGCCTCTACATTTCCTATGTATTCAGAAATGAGTAACTGCGAATTACCACAGCTGGGTTTCCCCATTCGGACACCCCCGGATCAAAGCTTGCTTACAGCTCCCCGAGGCAGTTTCGTTGTTCGCCACGTCCTTCGTCGGCTCCTGGCGCCTAGGCATCCTCCGTGTGCTCTTATTAGCTTAACCTTGATTCTTCCGAAGAAAAATCTCACTAATAACATTTACTTGTTTGCACAAGTTGCTAAAAGATGTTCTAAAACGCAAATTCGTTTCGGTATCCAGTTTTCAAGGATCAAGTCTTACTTGAGAGCTTAAACTCTCAAAACTGAGCAACGAGTGAGTAACAGGCCTAAACCTGAGTTTGTGGAAGTTAAACTTCCGATTTGAATGTTCTCATTGCAGAGAACGATTCTCCATAGAAAGGAGGTGATCCAGCCGCACCTTCCGATACGGCTACCTTGTTACGACTTCACCCCAATCATCTACCCCACCTTCGGCGGCTGGCTCCCTTGCGGGTTACCCCACCGACTTCGGGTGTTGTAAACTCTCGTGGTGTGACGGGCGGTGTGTACAAGACCCGGGAACGTATTCACCGCGGCATGCTGATCCGCGATTACTAGCAATTCCGACTTCATGCAGGCGAGTTGCAGCCTGCAATCCGAACTGAGACCGGCTTTGATGGGATTGGCTCCACCTCGCGGCTTCGCTTCCCGTTGTACCGGCCATTGTAGTACGTGTGTAGCCCAGGTCATAAGGGGCATGATGATTTGACGTCATCCCCACCTTCCTCCGGTTTGTCACCGGCAGTCACTCTAGAGTGCCCAGCCTTACCTGCTGGCAACTAAAGTTAAGGGTTGCGCTCGTTGCGGGACTTAACCCAACATCTCACGACACGAGCTGACGACAACCATGCACCACCTGTCTCCTCTGTCCCGAAGGCCGCTGCTATCTCTAGCAGATTCAGAGGGATGTCAAGACCTGGTAAGGTTCTTCGCGTTGCTTCGAATTAAACCACATACTCCACTGCTTGTGCGGGTCCCCGTCAATTCCTTTGAGTTTCAGTCTTGCGACCGTACTCCCCAGGCGGAGTGCTTACTGTGTTAACTTCGGCACCAAGGGTATCGAAACCCCTAACACCTAGCACTCATCGTTTACGGCGTGGACTACCAGGGTATCTAATCCTGTTTGCTCCCCACGCTTTCGCGCCTCAGCGTCAGTTACAGCCCAGAAAGTCGCCTTCGCCACTGGTGTTCCTCCACATATCTACGCATTTCACCGCTACACGTGGAATTCCACTTTCCTCTTCTGTACTCAAGCCACCCAGTTTCCAGTGCGACCTCAGGTTGAGCCCAAGGTTTAAACACCAGACTTAAATAGCCGCCTGCGCGCGCTTTACGCCCAATAATTCCGGACAACGCTTGCCCCCTACGTATTACCGCGGCTGCTGGCACGTAGTTAGCCGGGGCTTTCTTCTCAGGTACCGTCACTCCGGTAGCAGTTACTCTACCGGACGTTCTTCCCTGGCAACAGAGCTTTACGATCCGAAAACCTTCATCACTCACGCGGCGTTGCTCCGTCAGGCTTTCGCCCATTGCGGAAGATTCCCTACTGCTGCCTCCCGTAGGAGTCTGGGCCGTGTCTCAGTCCCAGTGTGGCCGTTCACCCTCTCAGGTCGGCTACGCATCGTCGCCTTGGTGGGCCGTTACCCCACCAACTAGCTAATGCGCCGCAGGCCCATCCCTCAGTGACAGATTGCTCCGTCTTTCATTCTTCTCTCAGGAGAAAAAAGAAATTATCCGGTATTAGCTACCGTTTCCGGTAGTTATCCCAGTCTGAAGGGCAGGTTGCCTACGTGTTACTCACCCGTCCGCCGCTAAGTTACTTTGAAAGCAAGCTTTCAAAGTAACTCCGCTCGACTTGCATGTATTAGGCACGCCGCCAGCGTTCGTCCTGAGCCAGGATCAAACTCTCCAATTAGTATTGAAAAGAGCGATATGCTCATTTTGAAACATCTGACGAGAAAATTAATTCTCTAATTTTGGATTTCACTTGCGTGATTTCCTACTCACTCGTTGTTCAGTTTTCAAAGATCAAGTTCTCGTTGGCGCCGTTTAATGTCTCAGCAGCAACTCTTATAATATATCATGTTGTTTTCAGAAATGCAAGCTTTATTTTTCGAAGCTTTTTATCAGCCTCGTCTGTATCGCCTGTACGCTGTCTAACAACGCTTACCTATAATACCCCAACTATTAATAGAAAAGCAACCCCTAATATAAAAATAAACAACTAGCTTAATGATTAAGCTAGTTGTTTATTTAATATCGTTATGATTCTAGCGATTAATTTAATAGTATTTTGCCGCAGTATATTTGCTCGAGGCTTTAATTAAATCAGTTTTCTTATCGCTCTTTGCAAGTCCTGCATCCACTGTAGTATCAATGGTAACCCACTTCCCATTAAGCAACACTTCATTCCATGCATGATATTGCGTAACGTAGCTTGTATTCCCCATTACCAACTTAGCAGGAACATCTACACTCCGCAGCATTGCGGCAAAAAGAGAAGCGTAATCATAGCAAATCCCTTTTTTAGTAGTCAATGTCTTATCGATGCTTGGAATATAATCAGTAGTTACACTATTAGCAAGAGAGTAATCATATTGTACATTCGCAACTACATAGTTATAGATCGCTTTAACTTTCTCTTCGTCTGTTGTTTTGCCTTGTACTAATTGTTTAGCTTTGACAATCGCTTTATCAGAAGAACTCCATTTCACATTCTGTACGGAGCCCAAATATACGGAATTCGAGTCACTCATGGTTACGTCTACTACTTCGGAATATAACGCTTTGTATTTATTGCCGGTTGTGTTCTCCAGAACAGAAACCTTATAAGTCCCATTTCCTTGTTGCAAAGGGAAGTCCTCAGCTTGTCCAGAAGCATACAAGTTATAAGTATAGCTGCTGTTATCTTTGGTGATCATGAGTTTGATTCTTTTATCTTTCGGAATATCATAGTTAATACCAATAACACCTTGAGCCACTTTGGATGTAATCAACCAGCTGGCATCTGCACTTGCAGCTTGAGCTGTACTTACCGGAACTGAAGTCATTAAGACGAACAACGCCACCAGCATAAAATAAACCTTTTTCACGGATAAAACTCCTTTCGGTAGCTGGCTGCCATCCTTTCGGGAAGGCCCTTTAGCTTTGCGTCCCTACCTTTCGATAGGTTTGCCGTTATCGTATAAGCTCTATCTGTTCTAGCTTTACTAGATATAATTGATAGAATCCATTTGAAACAAACAAAAAAAGCCTCTTCATTCGGTAGCTGGCTGCCATCCTTTCGGGAAAAGGCCCTTTAGCTTTGCGTCCCTACCTTTCGGAAGGTTTGCCGTTATCGTGTTTAGCTTTTATAGTATAATACTATCATATTTATAGATGTGAACAAGACCTAATTTACTAGATTACCCATTATTTTATAGATATCTCCCGGTATTTGTGTTTTCTTGTCATTCACTATTCTCATTTTGTTAATTTGGCATGAACAATCAGCCGATGCGTTGGATTCACTAGCGGATCACATGTAATTAAAGTAAGAATCTTATCCTTGTCATTCCCGTCAAGAACAGAGACATCACTCGGATCTACAACAGAAATATCATACACCTCATAGTTAAACACCAGATCACTAGTCTTTACCGTGATGACATCCCCCACAACAACCTCATTCAATCTGTTAAACAAACGACCCGTAGTTCTAGCCCGATGCGCCGCGATTGCAGCATTTCCGATCTCTCCAAGGGGTGCCGTTTCTTTCATATGGGCTGCAGCATGTTTCATATTAGCTTTTGTAGCCCCTTCTAATACAGGCAGCTTCAATTCAATCTTATCGATTTCAATTAGTGCGATTACCTTGCCACCGACTTCAATCTCCGGTTCAGGCTTTTCTGTCTCTTGGGGTTGGGGCTGTGCCTGGGCATCCAGAACCGATTCCTCTGCTAACAGCTGAGTAACTTCAGCATACCTGCTCTTCAAATCTGGTTGGGGTGCACTATCGGCAGTGCTTAGTTCAGCCGTTTCTAATAACTTCTCCTGCTGCCTGTCGTTGTACCATTCGTTAGCTGTCGGATATAACATGATAAGTATCCCAGCCAGTATGAGTAGATAGGAGAATTTACGCAATGTTATTCACCTCCGTATATTGTTTTTATGGATATATACAAATCAAGCAGAAACAGTTACTTGCCTTTAAGCATAGCAACTCCTTCTGCCTGAAATTAATGTTTAAAATACCCATTTACGACTTCCAAAGAAATTGATGATCACCGTGATAAAGGTAACCAGCACCTTAGAGATCAAGACTTGAATACCTAGTTTGTCTGTCAACAGATGCATTAACAGCAGTGATATTCCGAGAACTACCAGATTCAGCACGATAAACTTGACCAGCTGCACGCGGTCGAAGCCTTCTTTATTCCCCCGGTTGCGATCACGAAAGGTAACTTTTTTATTCAAAATAAAGCTATTCGCCGTACCTGCACTATAGGAGATCACCTGCGCCAATGCGTATACCATCCCTAGTGAATTCAACAATGTAAAAATCACAAAATCAATCAGCGTATTGAGTAAACCTACGGCATTAAATTTGAGGAACTGTATGAATGCAGCGCGCAAGTTCTTATCTGACATCATTGTGATCCTTCCGGCGGTCCAGTTGTTCTTCGTTCTGGTAGCCTTTAGTCTCACTAACAATATATAGCGGTCTATCTTTAGACTCGTCATAAATCCGTCCGATATACTCCCCAATCACACCCAACAGCATCAGAACGATACCGTTAAAGAGCAGATTGACGCCTACAATGGAAGCCCAGCCCGGAACCGTCCAGGAGGTGAAAAATATCCTTTGAAACAAGACGAAAAATAAATAGAGAAAGCTAGAGAATGAAAGGAAGAATCCAATATACGTAGCAATCTTAAGCGGCTTATGTGAAAAAGAGGTGATGCCATCTAACGCAAAACGAATCATTTTCTTCAGCGGATATTTGGTTTCTCCGGCAAAACGTTCTTCCCGTTCATATTCCACCATAGTCTGCTTGAAGCCAACCCAGCTCACCAAACCTCGGACATAACGGTTCTTTTCTTTAAGTCCCCGCAGGACATCACATACCTTACGGTCAATAAGACGGAAATCGCCTGTATCCGTAGGAATATCCACACTTGTCATACTGCTGAGCAGGCGGTAAAAAAGCTTCGCGGTGACCTTTTTGAACATCGTTTCTCCGTGGCGCTTCAGGCGTTTCGCATATACAACGTCGTAGCCCTCTTTCCACTTCTCGATCATTTGCAAAATGACCTCCGGAGGATCCTGAAGATCAGCGTCAATAACAACAACCGCTTGACCTTCGGCATAGTCCATGCCAGCTGTAATCGCTACCTGATGTCCGAAATTACGCGAGAAGTCAATCAGCTTGACATGCTCGTCTCGTTCACAAATCTCCCGAATCATCTGGGCGGAACGATCACGACTGCCGTCATTGACGAAGACCAGCTCATAAGTATCGCCGCACTCGTCCATTACTTTTTTCAAACGTTCATAAGTATGGCTAATTACTTGCTCCTCATTGAACATGGGTACAATCACACTATATCTGGCTTTCACCTTTATTCCTCCTACAAGCTTTTTGGAGCGTTACATCCATCTATACTTCATAATAACGCTGCATACATAAACTTATTTTATAGATTTTATAAATCCTAGAAAACCCAAGTAGGGAACCAACGCAGCATATCTTTCACGTAATCTCCACTGACCTGCATCCCTGACAGTACCGGGTAGAAAGCGATAAAGAGCAGCAAAGCAACGGCTACATAGACATACTGTACGTAACGGGCCTCAGGGAATTTACTATCCAACAACTTCATTATATATACAATACCAAGAATCATAAATGGTACCATAGCAAAATAATGGTAAATAAACGTTTCTCTTGGGACAAGCATCCACGGAACATATTGCGAGAAGAAGGCGATCCAGATCATGTAGAGGTTCTTATCTTTACGTTTCAGCGTAATCCACAGCGTTGCCAGCATCGCAAAAATACCCGTCCACCAGATAAGAGGATTCCCCATAGTCACTATACTGCTGACCTGACCTTCCGGCAAACCTTCACCGCCGCTAAAGAACCAGACCGGTCTCTTCATAAACGGCCATTGCCACCATGAGGAAGCAAAAGGATGTGTAGCTACAAGTTGGCTGTGGTAGTTGTACATGTTCTTTTGGGAATCAATCAAACCTTTTATAGTGAAGCCCTCTGCTGATGCAGATAACCCCGGTACAAAAGATAAGCTATAAATAATTACTGGAATAATTACAAAGAACCCGATACAACTAGCCAACGTAATAATAGTCTTTTTCCAAAAAGAATCTACTGCTTCACGACAGGTGCCCAGCAATTCCTTGTCTTTAATCTTCCCCTCGGCCAGCAGGCGTCCGGAGGCTTGGTATTCTCTGTAGCGTTCAAAAAGGGAGATAGCCAGCATAATGGCCAGCCCTGCTCCTCCATAGAGCACAATCCATTTCGAAGCTACGCCGATTCCGAAGAATAAGCCAGACCAGAATAACGGAATTAATGTTTTTCTTAAAGGCTGCTTGTAGAAATTCATTGTGTAATACCGCTGCATAAAATAGAACATCAACATAATGAAGAATACTCCGTATACGTCAATCGTGGAGATTCTTGTCTGTGTGAAATGCATGAAATCCAGTGCAAACAATCCTGCCGCGAGGGCGGCGTATTTGCTTTTCTTAAACAAACGAAGCGCCATTACATATATGAGAGGTAACATGGCAACTCCGAACAAGGTTCCGATAATACGCCAGCCGAATGGATTGACTCCGAACAGCTCCATACCTATGGCAATCAAAAGCTTGCCAAGCGGTGGATGCGTATTCTCGTAAGGCACTATCCCGTGTGTATATTCATAAGCTGTTCGCGCATGATAGATCTCGTCAAAATAAGTGCTATTCATAAAGTTAGAATATTCCGGAATGAGCGACTGCTCGTCAAAAAGATTAGCCGCTGCTCCTCTTTTAGGAACTGCGTTAGCATCCGGTGTCACACCGGCAATAGGAAGAGGTTTTCTTTCTCCCCCCTGCTCATAAAAGGCCATTTCGTTCAAAGTGAACCCTGGAGATGTAACTGTAAACTTCACATATCTCGCAGTAACGTTCAGGGGTTGGCTTTTCCAGATGAAGACATTCCCGACATCCTCACTGACATCCATCGGACTGCTCCAGACCTCAGGATTGTCGCTGAATTCCAGCTTGAACTTCCCCGTGCCCACGCCCCCAAAGATATTGACCCGTTCCAATGGTTTACTCTGCCCCAAATCTACATAGAAGCTTTCACCACTGGCAGCAGGCTCCCATAAGGTCTCTGGAGATTTAGTAGAGCCAAGATTATATAAAGCAAGCGCTGCGTAAACGGCCGTAATAGCTATTATGCATATCCAATCTATACGCTTAAACTTCATCGTTAAATCGCCCTCCCTTCTGATGCGGTTTAATTTGCCCGACAACTCTCAAATCTTCTTCATATTGTTCTTCCGGTGTAATTGGTGCTGGAAGAGGTTTTATTCCCTTGCGGACATACACATCGTATCCGATATTCAGCATATAAAGCAGTAATGCTAGATTAGCTATAGCAGTCACTAATACGATTCCGTCTGCACCCGGGCTAACATCTGCATTCAGGTGGGACAAGGTGTACGCCACATTGATGTATTGCGTTAAGCTGAATCCGAGAAACAGCGATAAAAAGCGGCGGTCCTGACTTTCTATATAAGTAAACAAACAAAGAATAAGAGCAGGGAACATATAACGTTCATGCATTTTGGTGCCAAGCACAAAGACCACTACTATAAGCACCATCCCGATAAAATAGGATTTGGTCAGGTCCAAGCGATCCTTTTTAAAGGAATAAAATGCCGCAACAGCTACAGCCACTAAAATAAATATGAAGCCCCATACACGGTATGGAATGCCAAGCCAGGTTAGATCAAGGGATGACCACATCGGATCAGTCAGTGCATACAGATTAAATGCATTCACTGAAGAATACGGATAGGAAGATAACGTACTCTTGTAAAGATCAATAATCCCTACCAGACCTCCGTTATTCCAGAAAAATGGTGCCGCAAGCAATCCGAAGATCCCTAATCCATACAAAGCTCCGAATCCAAGCTGCTTCCAAGCGCGGTGATGATAAAAAGCAAACAACAATACCGGCGTGAATATCAACGCTTGCGGTTTAATTAGCGTCGCTAAGGCAAACAAAATTGCGGAGTGAACAAACTTTTTGTTCGCAGCGCCATGGATACTGAGCAGCAGGAAGATCAAAAAGAATGAATCCGCTTGTCCCCAAGCCGCTGAATTAATAAGTACCGCTGGATTAAACAGAAACAACAACATTAAGCCGAAAGCTATTCCGGTGCCGAGTTTTTTGCGTGACATTTGATATATGAAGTAGCCGAGCACCAAATCAGAAAGGATCGCAGGGAGCTTGAAGAGCAAATTCTCTCCACCTGAGCCCTGAGTGAATCCTAAAACGCCACGAACGGCGCTAAGCACGTACAATATGTACAAATAGCCAGGAGGATAATCGGCAAAATAACCTTCTTCATAAAATTTGCCCGGACCTAAATCCACCATACGCTGTCCCCAAGAAATAAAGGTATTCATATCATTCTGATATCCTTGCGCGGTAAGACCAATCCACACCCTCAGGATAAAAGCAATTCCGATGGCAATGCTCAGCCATTTGGAATAAATATTCTCAGGCTGCTTCATAAGCTTCTCACTACGGAATGCCTTAGTATAAAGCACTGCAAAAAACACGCTAAACAGCGCTGAGATCAGCAACATCTTAGTTGGAGATACTTTATGTGGAGTGTCTGCCTTTTTGTCGCCGGCATCTGGACTAACCGCTGCACTATCCAGCGAAATGACGTTAGCCCCTTCGGGAGCCGCGTCTAATTTTTCTACAGCAAAATCATCAAAATAAGCCTTACCTTGAATCAAGCTAGAGTAGCCGCCCAGACTTGCGCCTATGCCAAATGACTTCTGCTCCGGTCCTGTCTGGCCGATATATTCAAGATACTGCCATTCACCTGCCGTATCAGTTACGCTGGGATACCCCCCGCCTACTCCAACGGCAAGAATGTTGGCGCCCATTCCCTCGCCTGCTGTACTTACTACCTTGATCCATCCAGAGATTCTATAATAACTATTCGGCGTAGCCTCAATCGTCTGCACCCATTTCGAATGATTGGGTTCGATATTCTCAATGACTGCCGCCTTGCTGCCGGAATGGACTTCCTCCGATTGGATTGAAAGTAGGCCTGAATTATCTCCTGAAATCCACATATCCTTAGTCCAGTTAGAAGGCGCATCATCTCCCCCCTCCTCAAAGCCAGGGTTCTGTAATAGATTTCCCTCTGCATAAATGCTTGTTACAGGAAGCACAAACAATAACAGCATCAATACAGTCATTACGGCCGCACGTGTACTCTTGATCATCGTCCCAACCTCACCTCGTCCTATATTCATCTTAGTCCAGCCAAAAGCATATACCTTCTGAAAAACAGCTCCCGAATTAGTGTATTTCACCGTTGCTAAGAAATCATTTGGATTGATTTTCTCATAAAAGAGCATATAAATATAGGGCATGTTTACCTTATCTGGATCGCAAACCCTTTCATCCACAATACTCCATTCCATAGGATCGCCCTAAGCTTCAAGGCTCTTATATAGACTCTTATATAGAATAGAAGAATCGCAGTAGCTAAAGCAAATGCCGGAGCAAAAAAAACAGAGATCAGGATCAAGGTGGGGAACAAATTGGACTCTAACACCAAGGCTGCCTCGTCCTGAACATCACCTCTTCAACAATATAATCTAAAACATAGATGATGAAAAGCTAGAAACATAGACTAGCCTGAATGGTTAAGTGCCAACAAAAATATAAAAAAAGGGCCCCCTCAGTTATGAAGGAGCCTTTGAATGCACATCTGTATGCTATATATGAGTTAGCCCGCACTACCAAGAAATACATAACGGAGAATAATCAGAATAGCAAGTACCCACATCATCCAGTGAATATCGTATTTTTTCTTGCCAGCAAGGTTAGCTACACAAGCAAGGATTACATAAGTTACGATACCAAAGGAAATACCATTAGCAATATTATAAGTGAAAGGCATGATTACTAGAGTAAGGAACGCTGGAATCGCAACAACCATATCTTGAAAATCAATTTCGCGAATCGATTGTGCCATGAGCACGCCTACGACAATCAATGCTGCGGCTGTAGCAGATCCAGGGATCAGAGCAACTATTGGTGCAAGGAACAATGCAAGCAAGAAGCATACACCCGTTGTTACAGCTGTAAGACCCGTACGTCCACCTTCAGCAACACCTGCTGCACTTTCTACAAAAGCAGTAGTAGTGGAAGTACCCAATGCCGCACCACCAGCTACAGCAATGGCATCGACAAACATTGCATTACCTACACGTTTGTTACCTTCTTCAGGGTTGTCCATAATACCAGCGCGTTGAGCAGTACCTACAAGTGTACCAAATGTATCGAACAATTCTACAAAAGTGAATGTTGCGATTGCTGAAACAATACCGGTGTGCAGGATACCATCCCAGTCAAATTCGAAAAAGTTCAATTGCGTCAGGTCAGGCACCCAAGGGGTTGTCGGACTGGACAATGAGCCAAAATCAACTACACCCATCAGTATACCCGCGAGGGTTGTACCCAAGATACCGAATAAAATCGCACCTTTAACTTGCAGTACCATCAGGATGGAAATAAGAAGCAATCCGATAATTACCAATTGTACATCAGTGTTCTCTAGACTACCCATATGAATGATTGTTTCAAAGGATAGGACATCTGTGAATGTATTGGCCGAAATATCTTTACCAGCTTCGACACCAATCGTCATCAAACCACTGTTCTTAAGCCCAAGAATTGTAATGAACATCCCGATCCCTACGGTAATGGCATGCTTCAAGCTGTCAGGAATGGCTGTCAGTAAGATCTGCCGCACTCGGGTAACCGTGAGCAGGATGAAGATCAAACCGGAAATAAATACTGCAGTCAGACCCATTTGCCAAGTGAATGGATGTTCTGAGGTTGCAGAAGACAAAATTACGGAAGCAAAGTATGCATTAAGTCCCATACCTGGTGCCAATGCTACTGGAAAGTTTATAAACACGCCCATTGCAATGGTGAAAATACCTGCTGCCAGCGCAGTCGCTAGAAATACAGAGTACCAGCCCATATCGATGCGGCCAAAGGCTGTTAATGTGCTCGGATTAACCGACAGGATGTAAGCCATAGCCATGAACGTAGTCAAGCCGGCCATTATCTCTGTACGTACTGTAGTGCCGTTCTCTTTCAACTTGAAAAACCGATTCAAATTGTTCTCCCCCTAAGGTATGTTGTGGCTGACAGCAACAAAAAGCCGGTATCTGATCGACACCGGCTCGAAAAAAAGAGTAGCACCCATGACTATAGCCCTAGATTCAGGACAATACGGGTTGCTCAGCTCTTCTTAATCGTAGCCAGGTCATTACGGTGACCTCGTAGAAACTTCCAGGCCTATTCCCGGAAATATACGAAAGAATTATGTTGTTGTGCTTTATCATTTTAGGGGGACATCACATAAGTTGTCAATGAAAAAAGCGAACATTTTGGACTTTATTTTTTCTATTGTTCGTAATTCATACATTTTTATCTTTAACTTCAACCCCAAAATCCATTAAATCATGCAGCTTATTAACTATCAAAAGCCTTATCAAATGGGTATTTTTCCCTATAAAACAGTTTCAACATGCCCTAGCTTATTGGCCTTTGGAATACTGATAGCTATGCCAAGAATTAGCAAAATGCCCTATAGCTAAACAAATCACTGCAATACCTAACCAGAAAGATCTGCCCCATATAGCCGCAAATCCAAATGCACAAACAGGGAGAACTGCCATGGGAATCGGAAGAAACAATAATGGAGCCCATAATAATCTGAATGGCTGTCCCTTAACCATATAACGAATCCATAAACCGTAATAAATCGTGATAAACACAAAGATAAGTGCAGCCCAGATCCCGAATTCTACATTTTCGAAGTTATCCTTTGAAATCGCAATAATGGCTATACACCCCAACTGCCCTACTCTCTCCAAAAGGGTGTAGACGATGCCGGCATCTTTTAAACCGCTGGGAACATGATCGGGCGGAAACTTAATCATCAGTAAACTTGGGGCAAGAATAACCATAGCTATTAGTGTTCCAATAAGTGAGAATCCCATTCTAATGGCTCCTGTAAGTTTATTTTTCCCAGTTTATCACATTCTCTATAGTTGCTATATAGGGTCCGTCACAAGCTTCACGGTTAATAAAAAAACCTGCAGTACCTTAATAAATAAGGAGCTGCAGGTTTGTTATTGCTATATGCTATTCCCACTCAATGGTGCGGGTAGGGCTTATAATGCTTGTTGTTATCACATTTCTACGGTGTCTCCACTACCTTGGAGACAGTTTTGGCGCCATTCGTTTCACCGTTTGATTGCCGACAAATGAAAATTGCTTACTCGTAGCAGTTTCAATTTTGATAATGCCTGCCATTGATTCGGCGACAGCATCATCAATACCACGCCACAAATGCGCATAGTGTTTCAGCGTAATTTCTGGCGAACTATGCCCTAGACGTTTTGAGACAACCAAGACCGAAGCATTTAATTCATTGATGAGAAAACTTACATGAGAATGACGTAGTCCTTTTGCCTGTATTACTGGAGCACCTGCAAGCTTCGCATAACGAGCAATAATTCGGGCAATCGTTGATTTAATCATGGGTAAGCCATCATAGGAGAAGATGAAATCCATATTTCCGTGTTGTGTTTGTCGTTCTTTCCATACATGCAACACTTCGAGGGTATCATCATCTAATGCAAGTACCCGTTTTCCATCAACTGTTTTTGTGTGGTTCTTCCGATTGTAGTTCTTGCGACTCTTAGAAACTAGCATATGATGGACACGAAGCTGTTTTTTCTCAAAATCAACATCATTCCACCAGAGAGCTGTTCCTTCGTTTACACGAACACCTGTCATATAGTAGACCCACAACATCACAAAACACAAATGCTCATAAAATTCTTCGGTGTAAATCTTTGAGATTACTTTCTCAAATTCTTCTCTCGTCCAGTAAGCAACATCCGTTTTCGCTTTAGAAATTGGTTTCACTTGTTGAGCAACATTCTTATCAAGGTAATTGAGCGTAACCGCAAATTCAAGAATTTTCTTCAACATTCCAAAGACCAATGAAGCGTATGACTGTGAATATCCTGCCGCATCTTTATCTAGAAGCCACGTTCTGAAAAATTGAATATCGTGCAAAGTAATCTTCCGTAATGACTTCTTTCCGAATCGTTCGAGCAGAATTTTCAAAGATGGATTCCGTGACTCAAATGTATCTTCTGTCACCTCAGTCTTATAATGTGGAATGTAGACATTATTCATGAATTGTTCAAAGGTCATACCATAATCAGAATATCCCTGAGTTTGCAAGAAGTCATTTTTTACACGGATAGCTTCCGCATAGGCTTCTTTTGCTGAATCAAATTTCTTTCCAGATTGCGACTTGCGACCTTTACGCTTGATACGTTTTCCTGTGATTTTGTCCGTACCTGAGCTTACCTCATAATAGTATTGCCCATTTTCATCCTGATAGATATCTTAGTAGCTAGTTTTTGACAAATTTAATCCTCCGTTTCGGACAACTCAACATCACCGATAACGGATTTTACTGCCTGTATGGGGACAACAGAAACACGCCGTCCCTCGTAAAACTCATACCCTTGTTGTACCATATAGTGTTTTGCTTGTCTAATGATATTGGAAGCCGTGTATGGTGAGAAGCCCGCACGCTTTAAGTCTTCTGAGTTCACCATTGTTTTACTCATTGCCATCCCCCATGTCCTTATAAGTTTTCCTAGTGGGTCTTTCTGAACTGTAACGCCTTGAGTCTAGAAACCTTGAGAAGAAATACGTTTTATCTACGATTAACTCAAGCAACAAATAATCATTTTTTCTTGCGTACATTACAAGTTCTTCAAATTCCTTAAAATCATGTTCTGCTATCACATCAATAATGCTGTTCAAAAATTCACCTGTATTATGCTCAACAAGAAATTTTCCAAGTTCAAATCCACACCCCCACTCAATATCTTCAATTTTGTAGGTTGTCTTATCTGGATTTTCAGCGTGTGTGAAATACTCATACATTCCCTTTGGAGACATGACAACCTCAACATGCTTTGGAGCGTTAAGCTTTTCGCTAATCAGGCTTGAAACCTGCGAATAGCTTTTCAAAGAATCAAAGTATAGTGCACCGTGCTTGTGTGCCTTTTTAATTTCCCCTGTCTCTTTATTCACGTCCTTATCGTGCCAAGGGCTCAACACAAAGGGTATATGCATTTCTTCCAATATTTCCAAATAGTTCTTCGGGGCACTTTCTTGATAGAATATGAACGCCCATTTATTGCTTCTTTGTTCTTTTTCATAGTACGTTTTCCCCGATTATTGATTATTGATTCCACGGGGGTGGTAGTAACCCCGTGGAATATCTTTTTCTGCCATCTATCAAGAATAGCGGAGCTCCTTTGCTTCTGCCCAAGGCAGGCAAAAGCTCCGCTATTCTTTATCTAATTTTTGTTCCTTCAATTCTCAGCCAGTGTTTGTACCGATCAAAATTCGAAAAAGTAAACTTCGGAAAAAGACTCGATATTTCTTCTCGAAGAATTTCTTTTGATTCAAGGAGTAGTTTTTGTGCCTGAACATCATTTGGCAATTTAACAAAATAGGTGATCTTCTTTTCCTTAATATCTATGATGGATTTGCGGATTGCTTTATTATGCTGTTGAAGTTTGAAAATTCCTTCACCTTCATGGTCTGCCTGTCTCATTAGGAATTTCCTTAAACGGAAGCTGACCCATATTGAATAGATCCAATTCGCTAATGAGTCATGAACTATCCTTAATACCAGTTCAGGAACTACCAGTATCAGCAAAGTTGCGACAGATATCAAAATCATCCCATCCAATGTATTGCTGATTAACCCCAATACTTTAGTCATTATTCCTGTGTATTCTGTCAGGAATGGAATTGTTTCTTTTTGCAAAAGACTCTCTATCAATATGAACGAAACCCGAACTAAGAGGAGTACCAATGAAATAAGTATCAGAAGTCCGTTAATGTGGAACGTCCGAATGAAGAATGATTTCTCTATTTTTTTCATCTACATTATTCCTTTCAAGTCGTTAAATGTTGGTGTTAATAATGGAACAATTTGAAACGGGTGCTCAGAGTCAATAACCTGTATCAGTCCTGTCCCAATTCCTTGCGGTATGACTATTCCCTCAAGTGACAGGTCAGGAAATAGAAATTGTGTCGTCTTGGTATTAATGTTTCCAACCTGAATCAACACATTAAGCTGCTCTCTACAAGAAATAGGAATCGCATTGTTATCAAATCTCTGAGATACCACTAGCAAATGAACCTTTGAAGTTCTGCCAAGTAGCGATATTTGAGATAGCAAGCTAAAGAAAGCTTCTTTAATTGGCTTTGCTACACCATCACTTAATGCCAACACTTCATCAATTACCACTGTATAATGTTCAAAATCGGCTTGAGGGTTAACGTAAAGCACCTGCTGGCGTTGGTGAATCAGCTCCAAGCACTTACTAAGTTCATCATTCACACTTGAAACAAAATCGCTCTTACTCCTGGTATAGCTTGGTGCAATAACCTTGACATTGTTTTCTCTGCCCCATCTACTTGGCATATCATATTTAGGGTCAACTATCACAAGCCTTGAACTTTTTTTCAATACGCATAGGAAGTATGTAAGGGTATAAGACTTCCCAGAGCCAGAGTTTCCTGCGATAGCAATGCTTGTCACTTTGTCTAGGTTTATCGTAAAGTTTTCCATGACAGGTATTCTGTTCATCGGTAAATCAGCAACAAATTGGTCTATATCTGGAATAATCAGCCGTTTTGAAATGCCATTTTTCCATGGGAAGAAGAGCGCCCGCTTTACATGGATATCTTCTGTTGCCAAAGGAACAAAGTAGGCTCCCGCTTGCTTCAACAGAGTGAAATCAGGATATAGAGCTGCGTTACTGATAAGATAGATTTTTTGGTACAGGTCATCATCTACAACGTAGCTTGCAGGGAGACGGGGGATGAAGAAAAAGCCTTCATCCGCCACTCGAACATCAAACGAATTTGTGTAAGAAGTCTCTCCGTTAATCTGCAGAACCATGTTCAGAGCTTGGAGCAAGTAGCCTTCAAGTTCTGATTTCTTCATCATTTAATTACCCGAACCCCTTCTGAACGGAAGTACACATTTGAACGGATCTCGATTGCTTCGAGTTTATCGAGCTTAACTTCAGAAAGGAAGGGTGGAAGTATCGGCTTCTTTTCAAATTTTACAGCAAAAGGATTTACACCCTCTTGAGAAAAGAAAAGTTTGTAGCCTGTGACTTCGTCAGTGCGTTTTCCATCCATCCAGTTATATTGTGTTTCTACTTCGGAAGAAACACTGATAATTGGTTTGTCGTCAGAAATATACTTTTTTGCTGTTTCTTCGTTGTATGCGCTTTGCGAGTTTTTTGTTTTCATGATTTTCTCCTTTTTTGCAAATACGACTAGTACATATTGCATAGATTTATTTATCTCAGGACTCGCGATTCCTTTGACATTTATATTTTATTGTAATTAAGAGTGGTTGAATATATGAAATAAAATACGTATAATTCATAATATATCCTACCACCCTTAGGAGGTAATATGATTTATAAAGAAACCAAAAAGCACATTTTCTCTGAGATTGGGAAAAGAGTACATGTAAAAAAAGATGAGTTGAATTTGTCGTATTACCAATTAGCAGGATATGAAAATAAGGATGACTATGATGGATATAATGCAGAAAAAAAACAAAGATCCGCGAAATACGACCTTTCAATTATCAAAAATATTGCAGGCGGAAAAGCATATCCTAGGAAAAATCCGTATTTAATATCTGAATCGCTATTGGTACATTTAACAGAGAAGTTGGGATTTAAAAATAAACGTGAATTACTATGGGGACATTTTGAAAATAGTGACCTATCTAAAGCTTTTTTTGAGAAGCTTCTTATTGATGTTTTATATGGGGATGATGACAAATTAAAAGAAACATATAATAACATGCTATTTGACTATGTTCCGTATGCTGAATATCACTCATATTGGCAAATGTTTGTGATTGGTGAAATAGAAATGCCCAAATTTCCTAACAGTCAATTAAATATTTCTTCTCATTTTTATAATCTTAATGAGGATGATATTGTTGAAGAATATGAATCCATACAAAAAAACGCAATTGAATTTCTTTACTATAAGTGCGGAAAACAAATTCATAATTTGTTTGTAGAGTTCATAATGCAGGAAGGGGATTCTTTGAAGAAACTTGATAAGAAATTAAATAATTTCGTCTCACGTTTAACTAGGTTTCTTCAGGAATATGTTCCGAACGAGGATTCCTTGGGATTAAGGGCTCGCAATATAATTATTTCTGATTATAAGAAATTTGGGTTTTTGATAGCTAAAGAAATGAAAGATGAGTCATGGACGTTAGTTGAACATACGCTAAAATTATTGGTGGAATCCTCCTTAGCATACATTACTAAATTACAAATTGTGCAAACGATAGAGCTTGAGGTGATTAACAAATACTATTTTAGCGGAAAACAAAAAGGTGATGATGTAGACTGAAATAATTCTACACCATCACCAACGAATATTTGCAACTTTGTAAAGCGCCTGACTTCTTCCTTGATTTTTGCACAATACGTTCATTGGCTTGCTTCACACTAACTCAGAATCGCCTCCAAGATGGCCGCTCTTGCCTTCATAGCATGTTGTTCATCCTTTAAAGCGGTATTGCTCATCTGAAACGTATCATCATTGATCAGCTTACGAGTCATAGCGCGAACCAATTTCTAACTGCTCTTATTGAAGCTGCTGTGTTTTTCTGCAGGAAGCATATTTGCACATCATTCAAGAGTTAGAGAATCAAGATAACGATAAAATCGTACGGCATTTATCCGCGCTCATATAAACATCTTTTGTAAATACGCCGCCTTTAACTGTCGTAGCAGCTCAAGTTTAGCAGTTTGGGCGGCGATTTGCTCGTCGAAGTTCTCAAAAAAGTCAATGATTCTGTTTTGTTCAGAAATTGTGGGTGCTAAAACGATTATCTTTAAAAAATCCCTTTCGTGTATGCGCCACTGTCCGTACATTACACCTTGTCGAAAATGAATCATTTTATTAATGAAGTCTTTCCGTTTGGATAGTAATCCAACAAATAGACTCTCTGAATCGTTGCTTGAATAGAAAATGCTATATACGGGCGATATTACTGCCTTGCCTGTTCTATTAAGACCGATAGACCCTGTTTCTAAGTTGTTTGAACTGTATATAAAGTCATTCAGTTCGGTTTTTTTGTATTTTTTTCCATCACCTTTTACCAAAAAACTTCTGTCATACTGTTCCCCCTTGGGTACAACACCAACATTCCCTACGAACGACATTAATGGGTAATCTTCCGATTCCTCAAATTGCTCATTTCTTTCCGTAAGCATTTCCCCCAGTCGCCGCTCTTCCCAATTACCTATAAATCCTGCGAATCTTACTCTTGGCATGACTTCATCGCCTGCTGGAAACATCTGCTGTAGAAACCCGTCCTTCAGCGTTACAAGCCCATCCAGCTTACGCTGATGAAGGGTGATGAGGTTGTCGAGTTGTAAATTGAATTTCACTATATTTCTTTGCTCTTCAATTTCAGGAAAAATCATGTTAATTTCTTTTAAATCTGAATTGTGTAAATGAACAACAGATTTGCCTTGAGCACGTTTTGCCATATCTTTATTTGGTGCCCCGTTTGTAATTGCTAAAGCTAAGAAGACAGGATGAATTTGCTCGTTCGGTTTAATAACATTTAGGTCTCCACCTAATATTATTCCTGGTTTTCCAACCACTGAAGCTCTTGATATGTCTTCCGCAGACTCCCCAGAAGAGGGAACTAACACCTCGCCACCTGTGCTAACAACAGAGTTTTCCTTCTTATCCACAAAGGTATTTACATCTTCAATTAAAGTTTCGTAAGCAGTATATAGTCTACCGTATAATATAATTGGCGTGCCGTCTTGCCTTAAATCTTGTTTGGTATATCCGTTTCCTTTTGTGAAGTTTGCAAACTCCCCCAGCTTACGCTTTTCCCAAGCGTTAGTGAAGCCATTAAATCGGATTTCAGGTACTAAGTTCTGATTGTTTTCTGTCATAATCTCCACCACCTCACACAAAAATCCGCTTTGTAGCTTCGACTAGCTCTTTCGTTTCGTCAGTCAAAGCAATCTCATCAAGCAAGGCTAAGAAATCCGTTTCTTTTTGTTTTATTTGCAAATTTAAGTCCGACATTTCACGCCCAAGTGCTATAATGTCGATTTGTTCTTCTTCCTCGAATGTATCTACATAGCGAGGAATGTTGAGATTGTAATCATTCGCCACGATTTCATCAAAATTTGCTAAATGGGCGTATTTCACAATGTTCTCACGCCTTTTATAGGCATCCACAATTTTCAGAATATCTTGCTGGCGTAAGGTGTTTTGATTCTTTTGCTTCTCATAATCATTAGAAGCATCAATGAAAAGCACATCACGACTTGCACGGTTTTTCTTCAAGATAAGAACAACAGTTGGTATGCCCGTTCCATAGAAAATGTTAGCGGGCAAGCCAATTACAGCGACTATTGCGCCTATTTCTAGAAGCACCTTGCGAATGACACCCTCGGCAGCACCACGGAACAGAACACCATGCGGCAGTACAATTCCCATCGTACCACTGTCTTTTAGGTGGTAATAGCCATGGAGCAAGAACGCAAAGTCGGCTTTAGATTTTGGTGCAAGTTTTCCATAGCGTTCAAAACGTGGGTCACTTAAAAACTTATCTGAAGCACTCCAATTCGCAGAGTACGGAGGATTCATAACAACAGCGTTAAAAAGGAAAGGCTCGTTTGTCGGCCAGTCTGCATCTAAAGTATCGCCATTATTGAGCCGCATTTGCTCACGGTCAACGTTATGTAGAATCAGGTTCATTCGAGCAAGGTTGTAAGTGGTGGTGTTTAGCTCCTGTCCCTGAAAATACACCTTATCGGGATTGCTTAGAAATTGACGGATATTCAACATCAGCGAACCCGAACCCATAGCGGGGTCGTAAATATGGAAGGGTGCTAGTTCCTCTTGCCCGATACTAACAATCTCAGAAATGATTTTTGAAACAGCTTGCGGGGTATAGAACTCTCCGGCTTTCTTGCCTGCGCCTGCGGCAAATTGGGCGATTAGGTATTCATAAGCATCGCCAATAACGTCACCATCATGCCCAAACAAATCTATCTCATCTAAAGTTTTTATAACTTCCATAATGGTTGTACTTTTTTGCTGTGCGTGTGATCCGAGCTTAGTTGAGTTTAAGTCAACATCATCGAACAAGCTGATAAAACTTTCACCTTGACGAGAAAGCTCGATAAAGGCAGTCTGCAAGTCATCAATTTGAAATTCATATTTTGATGCTTTATTGCGGAGCATGTAAAACAGATATTGCGGCTCTATAAAATATCCGAGTTTGCGGCGCATGGTGTTCTTTAGTTCTTCGGCATCATCATTATACCAATCAGTAAGCTCGGCAAATTGAATATCACGAGATGGGTATTCATCGGGCTTTCCGTTTGCTTCTTCGTACACGGCGCGTAGCTCCAAATCGGAAAGATACTTATAGAAAACAAGACCGAGCAGATAGTTTTTATATTCGCTCGCATCCATTTTCCCTCTAAGAATATCGGCGCTTGCCCATAGTTGTTGCTCTAAACGACTCATATATTTACTTCCTTCCTGTAGACAGATTATTTGAAAGTTGGTTGCAGACACAAACACTAATTTGTACTTACATTGTTCGTAGACCAGTTGAATTTCTGTGCGGCACTTTTTAACTCTTCTTTCTGGGTTACATTATCTAACACGCTTGTGACTAATGTATACAGCGCTCCGAAATATTCAAGTGCATCTTCCTCACTTCCATCGCCATGTATTATTTTACTGAGTTGGCTGAAGAGTTTATATCTATTTGCCGAGAAAGACACTGGGATAATTGAGTGCTGCTCATCCACCTCTTTCAGTATTTCAGAAAAAGAGCGTCTGTTTCCATTCCCTCTATACAGAGGAATGTTATTGGCATTTGCAATGCTGTAGGTTATAGATTCATATACCTTTCTTAGATAAATAATTGCGCCTGAACCAAGTCCATCTCTGTGTGCTCGGTTTGCTTTTTCGAGCCATTCGCTAAACTCACCGTATTTCTCAGATTGTAATTTCACACGTTCGGTTAATTTTTCTCTAAAATGCAATATGCGTACTTTAGGTGACTGATACCGAATATCCTCTTCGGCTTCGACTAAATACCAAGTATGGACAACTGAACCACAATTGCATTGCAAAATGCAATCAATGCTAATTACTTGTTTATTTACAATAATTCCTCGAAGCCCTTGCTCTTTATCAGAGTTAAAAGTGCGTAAGTCCTCACATTCTGTGCAGTAGTAGTTCAGAGATACTTGTCCAGCCTCTAAAATGATATGTTGCCCAATTAGCAGGGAGGTATCATCCTCATTTTCATCACTATATTCATAGTCTTCCCTTTCTTCTGGAAACCAGAACGTGTCAACTTGTTGGTAATCCTCCGCTGGCGGTTTTCTCAATAATTTACTCAAATCCATATCATCGCCACCCTAACACTCATCTTTTAGCGGTAGTAAATTTTCATCTAAAACAGATTTCCAATACTGTTCTATAACGAGAAGACGCTTTCGGTATTTTTCGTTAAACATAGCTTCAAAATCTTCTTTGCTTAACCCTGATGCTTCGTTTATTACATTGATGAAAGGCACAACCCCGCTATTCGGGCGATATTCGTTAAAGCTGGTTCTCAGGTTAGCGACAGGCACTTTCAATATTTCAGCAGTATTCTGTAGTATATATTCAATTTCATCAGCGAAATAAGCCGTCCAATCCTTTGTCGGTCGATTGTTGTCTATGATGTCTAAGATGGCATTATATATTGCCTGAACAGATGCGGATTTTGTATTAATCTCTTTCATAATCTTTTCACGCAAATCATATTTATCTGTTTTGTCCGAAGACTTCTGATATCTGTTCAGAAGCTGATTTATGTAGAAGCTATCAATGCGTTCCTCGTGCACAGCCCTTTGTTCGCTCGTAAATTCGATGTCTTGGAGCAAGTTTTCCATCTCATCCCCAGTTTGATCCTCTAACTCGGCTCGAATTTCAGCTTTAAGATTTTCACAATGGCCCTTTTCTTCGGGAAGAACCTTCACAATATGTTCAAATTCCTCAAATTCTTCTTGATAATTCTCATAGCTTTTCATGGCTCTTTGGATTTTTTCAAGTTTTTGATAGGCTCTTACTTGTGCAATCTTGTTTTTTATATTATTGGGGTCGTCTTCCAGATTGTCTTTTGCTTGTTGAAGTTCCTCATGTGCCGTTAAAAATGCGGCTTTCACCTCAGCATATTCTTGTGGCACTAAGGCTTCCCAATTTTGCTGTTGGTTCGTAAAAAGTCGAATGGCATCCTCTACATTTTTTCGCATAGTAGCAGGTTTTCGGAACGATACCACGATGCCATGCTCTTTGCCAGGTGCAATACGATTTGTGCGTGAAAATGCCTGTAGCAGCTTTTGATATTTCAGTTCTCGGTCAACATACAAAGTCTGTATCGTAGGCGCGTCAAATCCTGTCAGCAGACGGTCAACTACAATAACCATATCAAGCCATTTTCCGTCCTTTTGATATTGAGCGTCTTTTCGTGCTAAACGGCTATTAATATTTTTGTTAAACTGATCGGTATCTGTGTAATTCGTACCAAAAACAGTGTTGTATTCCTGCATAATGGCATTGACTTCTGCTTGCGCTTCGTTCATCTCACCTTGAGTTTCGCTAGTGGAATAAGTGATTGTCACTCTCGGAAAATCAGGGTCACGAAGCGTGTGGCGTTCATCTAACTCTCGCCCATTTAACAAAATTCCACTACTTCTCATTTTTTGTAGCTTGTGATAAATACGCTTAGCTTGAGCGATAGAGTGTGTTGTTAAAACAGCACTCATAGTCGGGTATCCGTTTATCACCTTAAAACGCTCTATCACGGATTGGCGCTTGAATATTTTTTTAAGCATCGCTTCAATATATTCATCACGCTCAAATAACTCTCTGTCTTGCAGTTCCTCTTTTTCAATTTCTGTCATGTCGGCAAGTTTTTTGATAGGATCAAGCTTCGGGTATTTTTCTTTTACCGTTCTATATAAAAATTCTGCTTTGCTATCCTCATCTAATAGGCAATGGTACTCCACTTGGAAGTTCAAAACGGAGTTATCGTCCATAGCATTTTTCGTTGTGTAGGCATGGAGTAAGTTTCCATACTGTTGTTGTGTTGTTCTTGCGAATGTTCCGTTTTCTTGTTTTTGGTTTTCCTCAAAAATTGGCGTACCAGTTAAGCCGAACCATGTTGAGTTAGGCAGGAGCTTTTTAATTTCTTTCATCTGCTCATCGCTGACTGCACGATGGCACTCATCCACCACAAAAACAATATGTTCGCTTTTCAGCTTCTCGAATTTATTGTTTTCCGTTTCTTTAGCACCTCTGACAGCCGCACTCAATTTTTGAATTGTTGTGACGATAATGGTGTTGTTATTTTTATTGCTTAATAGGCTATTGCTAAGTTGACGTTGATTATCAACTCCGACAATAAGCGCATTATCTTTAACATTGCCCGATGCCAACCCTGTGTGGAACTCAGATGCAAATTTACTAAACTCATCTTTGGTTTGGCTGTCTAAATCTGTTCTATCAACAACCATAACGGTGCGGTCTACCCCGATGGATATCTGTGCTAAAAGTTTGGTTGCCACAAAACTTGTTATTGTTTTCCCTGAGCCGGTGGCATGCCAAACAAAACCTCCCTCATGCTTCGCAGCTTTACCGATAATCTTTTGAATAGCGTGGACTTGGTACGGTCTTAGAACCATTAAAAACTTTTGGTTTTTCTGATCGTCCACCAAAATAGTGAATTTGCTAATCAATTCGTGGGCAGAAGGGATACTCAAAACCTGCCTTGTGAAATCGTAAAGATTTTCAACAGGCTCATTATCCGACGTTCTCCAGTTGAACAGGAATTTCTTTGCCGCTTCAAATGCTTTAGAAGTGTTGGCTCCAGGACGTGCAAAGTATTTTGTAGATACTTTGTTACTAACTACGAAAATCTGGGTGGTCGCAAAAATGCCATCAAAAAATCCTGCTTCTGCATACCGTTGTATCTGCTCGAACGCTTGCATATAACCATCTTTGGCAGATTCAGCTTTTAATTCAACATGAATAATCGGCAAGCCATTTATCAATAGGGTTACATCGCCACGCATATCAGCATTTGCATCTGGCTTAATTTGGTTTACAACTTCATAGCTTGAAATGCCGCCAGCAATATCCTTATTACTGAATAGAACAACAGAAACCCTGCCACGTTTCACATCTTCCCGCTCAACATGAATGGCGGCAACACCATTTTCGCCTCGTAGCCATTGAGAAGCGTTAAAAGGAGTAGCTGTCAGTCTCATAAATTCAACTTTTAACTGTTCAAACTCTTTGTCTGTAAGCGGCACACCGTCCAGTCGCGCCAAGTTAATACGATTGATATGTCTACGCAAATTATCCCACAGAGCAGCTTCGGTCTTTATATCATCACGATATGTCCATTGGTTTTCCCGTTGAGTTAAGATTTCAATGAAACTCTTTTCTGTTTGGGCTTCGTGGTTCATTTGCTTAATCCTCCGTAATTAAGATTTTTCCTGAATTCTTCATCGGCAACAAAATTATCGAATAAGGAATAATAGTGTTATGCTTTATCGCTATCCCCTCATGTTTTGTGGCTCGATATCAATGTTTCGAGAGTGCAAAAACGTATATATGTCCTAGGCTACTTAAGGCTAGATGAAAGCCACCACGCCTAGCAAACAAATCTATTAATCTCATATTGTAATTCCCCCGTATCTAAGAAACTCGTTTCTGACCAAATATATTGGGAGTAATTAAATTAAGACATAACCTCTCTATAATACGACTATTGTACTACAATGAGAGCTAGATTTGGATATTACCTATTCCACATGTGTAGTAGCTGGTTTTCGAATTTCATTTTTTACATGTTTATACAATACTTCGGTAGATCCTTCTCCTGCAATCACATGTCTACACTCTGTCTACATTTTTTCCGCTCGTCAAGCCTTACGGCTGCTCCGCTACGCTTCGCCCCTTCGGGTGAGGATATCTCCTCGCCGCTCTTTGCAGAAGGGCTATTACGGGCATTTCTGACCGTCTACGTCGATCACAGGTCGAACCCCCTGCAGCTTCATCATTGAAGTCATAACTTGTATCACCCATCCAACGGACTGGACCTGCAATAGTTAGATAAATGTCTAACTTTATGGGTTCACTTCAATAGCAGGTGGTTAAATGTTTCGCGCGTTTCACGCACTCAACCGGCTTAAGCCTAAATAAAAACTCCCACCGACAATCATTCGGCGAGAGTTTTTGGCGACAATCTTGGAGACAATTCAAAAGAATTTTGGTATCAGAAAGTCATATGAGTTTTACCTAAACGGCATAAAATCAACGGTTTTCAGTGTATAGAGTGTCTCTTGCTTATTCCCACTCAATCGTTGCAGGTGGTTTCGAAGTAATGTCATACACTACGCGGTTTACATTCTCAACTTCGTTGACAATACGTACAGAGATTTTTTCAAGAACATCCCATGGGATACGTGCCCAGTCAGCGGTCATGCCATCGATGGAAGTTACTGCACGAACACCTACTGTGTAGGAATACGTACGAGCATCCCCCATAACTCCGACACTCTTCATGTTAGGCAGAGCAGTGAAGTATTGCCAAATTTCACGGTCTAATCCCGCTTTAGCAATTTCTTCTTGCAGAATGTAGTCAGAATCACGAACGATGGTAAGCTTGTCCTCTGTTACTTCACCCAAGACACGAATAGCAAGACCTGGACCTGGGAAAGGCTGACGCCATACGATCGCACGTGGCATGCCCAGCTCTTCACCGAGTTTACGAACTTCATCCTTAAACAAGGTGTTTAGCGGCTCGATCAAGCTGAATTTCATATCTTCTGGCAGACCGCCCACATTGTGGTGGGATTTAATGGTTTGCGCTGTAGCTGTTCCACTCTCAACGATATCCGTATAAAGCGTACCTTGTGCAAGGAATGAAAAATCTCCGAGCTTAGCTGACTCTTCGTCGAAGCAGTAGATAAACTCGTTACCAATGATTTTACGTTTTTGCTCAGGGTCTTCAACACCTGCAAGTTTGCTCATGAAGCGTTCGCGTGCATCGATTTTCACTACATGAATATCGAATTTGCCTACGAAAGTCTCCATAACGCTTTCTGCTTCACCTTTACGCAAAAGGCCGTGGTCAATAAACATACAAGTCAATTGATCTCCGATTGCACGGTGGATAAGCATAGCCACAACGGAAGAATCCACTCCGCCACTAAGAGCGCAGAGTACTTTTTTATCTCCGACTTGATTGCGAATATCTTGAACGGCTTCATCGATAAACGATTCCATTGTCCATTTGCCGTCGCAACCACAAACTTGGTATAAGAAGTTCGAGATCATCTCGTTACCTTGAACGGAGTGACGTACTTCTGGGTGGAATTGCACAGCGAACAGTTTGCGCTCCGCATTGCTCATTGCTGCAATTGGAGCACTTTCTGTACCTGCATCCAGCTTGAAGCCTGTTGGAAGCTCAACTACATGGTCACCATGGCTCATCCATACAGTCTGGCGGTTCTCCAATCCTGCAACTAAAGCAGTTCCTTCTGCAAAGTCAACATCAGCTTTACCATATTCCCGTTTAGCTGAACGTTCTACTTTACCATCAAGCTGATGAGCCATCAGCTGCATACCATAACAAATACCGAAGATCGGCACTCCTAGATCATAAATAGCCGGATCTACGTGTGGAGCATCTTCAGCGTATACACTGCTAGGTCCGCCAGAGAAGACAATTCCTTTAGGCGAAAGTGCTTTAATCTTGTCAACTGGCGTATTGTACGGCAAAAGTTCGCTGTATACTCCCAGATCCCGAATTCTGCGCGCGATAAGTTGGTTGTATTGTCCCCCAAAATCGAGAACGACGATAATTTCATTTGGCTTGTTCATTACGTGCCTCCCTTGATTATTGGATTCATTATACTCATGGTTAATTCTCATCGTCAAGGAAAGGAGGACACGCCTCTCATAATCAGAGAGTGATAAAACTTCATGCAGAACCTTCCTTGCTATGGCATAAATTAGATAGCGGATCTAAGCGTTCTTGGCCGTTTATGTTAAACGGAAGGTAATGAGCAGACATTCGCGGATAAACGCGGTCGCATCAGAAGCCGCAGGCTCGCCGCCAAGGCCGGGAGCGGATTTTACGGAATTGTCGCGGGCAGAGATCACGGCTGTGGAGGCCGAAGCTGGCGCGTACGCCAGAGTCTCCCACTGGCGGACGAACTGCCGGACGGCCACGTCTAGTCCGGCATCGTAAATCCGCAGGGAGTCCACATACTCCCTGCCAGTAACGCCGGGCGGCGGCGGTCCAAACCGCTCCGCCAGCCCGTGCCAAGCCAGAGAGGCCGCGCGCAGCTGCCTCTCACGGCTTAAGCTGCTGCCGCGACGCGCGGCCAGCAGCAGAGCCAGGCTGCGCCGCCAGCGCCAAGCGGCGGCGGGAAACAGCGCCGCGGCCGCGAGCGGCGCTGAAAAGGGCCCGCCCGCCAGCGGCAGGACGGGCAGTTCCGCGCTGCGCGTTGCTTGCGGTGCAATCGCCGCGGCCGCAGGCCGTGCCGGCGCGGGGAAGCCAGCCGCAAGCGCAGGACCCGGCGTCGGATCGAAAGGAACCCAACCTGCGCCGGCAAAATAAACCTCTACCCAAGCATGCGCATCCCCTTGGGTGACTAAATACTTCGCCGGCATGGCTTCCTCCTGCTGGGTTCCAGGTCCGTAGCCTTGAACATACCGCGCTGGAATACCTGTGCTTCGCAGTAATACGGTCATCGCTGTGGCAAAATGCACACAGTAACCTTGTTTGGTCTCAAACAGGAAATAATCCACAAAATCAGCCCCAGCTGGCGGAACCATGGTATCCAGCGTGTAAGAATATCCGTTTTGCAAATAATCCCGAATGGCGGTTGCGGAGTCATATCGGTTGCCCGAGGAAGCTGTGAGCTTCTCTGCCAGAGCTTTCACTCGCTCAGGTAATAAATCAGGCAGCTGCAAATATTTGTTCTTTATCTCTTGAGGATCAGCATCACCCAACCCGCGCAGCAGTACTGGATTACTCTCGGGAAGTATAGAATCAACTATATACTCAGTGATCCGAGTTGACCCCACCGAATCTGGCAGACGAAAGGTATCCCTGTCCTTATTCGCCAGAACATAACCAAGCTGGCTGCCATTGGATAGTTGAACTGTCTCAACATCCGTTATGGTGCCCGCATTGAATACAGGAATTCCACCGGAAGAGGGGCTGACAAATTGTATCCGCTGTTGCAAAGTCCGCCCCCCATTAGTAGTGGTTACCGTCGCCGGAATCTGAGGCAGGCTGGACAAGTTAAGCGGAGTAAATTCCTCACCACCTCTGATCCAACGGCGTCCGTCATAATAGGCGATGCTCTCCCCGCGCCAATAGGTACGCTGGCTGGTCAATGCTGTGAAGACTGGCTCGGTATTGCGTGATAATGGAGCCCCCAGTTCTCCATCATTTGTACTATACCCTGTTGTTCCTGCAGGTATAGCCTCATTATCTTCCGACATATGGCCCGAAGCCCATTCCTGCAGCTTTTCAAAGGTGGACTGGAGTGTAGTTTGGTTAGGCGGTCGTACTTCATATACCTGCCCACCAAACCATGCTGTCATCATGACGAATATAGCAGCCGCTAATGCCAAAACTCCCCATCGGGCATACGGCAGGTGAACGCTGCCCACCCGTTCCCGCAGACGGAGCAAACCACTCATTGCTTGCATCCATACAATAAGCCCCACTGATATTACAACATCCGTTGTCGTATTAACGCCAAAGCCAATATCCAGAACCAATAGATAAATGAGGGTCACCGCCGTAAACAGCAGCGTGCTTCCTCTGAAAAGTGCAAGCTGCTGCACCGAAGATACCAGCAGCCCCCAGCCAACTATCAAAATCAAAAGTCTGCTGATCTCGCTTAGCTGAGAGACATGCCCGGAAAAGAGCAAAATCAGATCATTTGGAATTTCTACTGCATAAATGCCCAGCCATCCTGTCCCTACGCTCTCGCTGCATAGATATAGCCAAGCCGTGCCGATCATCAAACATTGGATACTTAGCAATAGCCACCCGGGAATCTGAAGGATTCCCCACATCAACAGCACGGCAGCAGAAATCATCAGAATCTGCAGCAATCTAGCAGTATCTTCCAATGAAGTCGTTCTATATAAAGGGAGCAGCCATTCTAAAAACAGCCCCAAAATAGCCAAAGAGAACAGCATACGATAATACAGAGGTATTTTTCTCTGTTTACCGGCATGACTGTTCTCCAGTTTTTCCAAATGGAGCTGCTTGGGTTCCTTTCCACTGTGCCCATTCATAGAGAAGCTTGTGTCAACCGGTAACCGCTTACCGTAGCGTTGGTTTTCCGGATGATTCATGGTACTCTACCTCCCTGAGCCTGTAAGCTGGCAATGCATCATCCAGACAAAACATCCGTGCTCCCAGACGACCCAGACTATCCCCGACCGTTCCCCGCACAGGTTGGCGGATCTCCTGCAGCATTACCTCCGCAGGCACCGGAGCTGGCTGATCCCAAGCATAATAGAGCTCAACTTTTACACCTTGCACTAAGAACTTAGCGATAACCTTGGCGGATTGTTCCTCTAACTTTCCTGTCACAATAGCAACCGTCATTCCCGGAATCCAGCCTCTAGAAGCATCCTCCAAAAGCTCGGACAGGGTTCTTGTTCCATTCGGAGAAATATCAGTTAGAATATCCAGCACTCTCCCTGGGATTTTGCCCAGTCCTTCATGCCTAGCCATACCTTCCGGCCAGCCTCCGCTGAATAACTGGACATACGCACCTGACTGCTCAGCAAAGAGCATCAGCCCCATCGCCGTTGACACCGCCTTCTCAAATACCGGAGGCTGCTCCTCCCGACTGCCACGAGGTTTAAGTGCATTGGCTGGAATCTCATAGCTTTTGGGATCATTAGCCAACACGATACAGCTCATTCTTGCCTTTTCACGTTCTGGAACTTTGCTCTGCAAATTCCCTAGCCGGGCGCTGTTCTTCCAATGAATTCGGCTAAGCGGATCACCGGGCTCATATTCCCGCGATTCCATCGTCTCATCATTGCTGCTTCTTCCCCTTCTGGAATAGAGCGAATCACCGCTAATATAGCCGCTGTCCGGGGCTGCTCCGCCATAATATAGGGGGGCTGGCAGCACTTTAACGCTATGCTCTTCAGCAGGCTCAGATCGGCCTGTGAACCAGCCGGGCAAATCTCCCCAGGTTACTCTACAGCCCTGCAAATGATGATGTCCCCGCGGCATATTCTCAAGAAGGTAGGTGTATTCAAAAGAGCGTCTGAATCCCGGAAACAGTAGCTTGTGATGTCCTCTGTCCCCCCAAAAATCAGCGATAGTCAGCCATGGTAGTGGAAGCCGGGCAGAGAAATTCACCCGCACCTTCACAAGCAGTGTACTTCCAGCTATCGGTCTTACTGGAGTGATTGTCCGTTCAATCTTTATCGCCCGTGGACCTGAAAGTTGAACAATCAGTCCGCCAACCATGATAACGCCTACAGCGATCAGCAGAAATAAGAGTGATGCGCCTCCGCGCCATGCATATAAAACACCTATAATTCCAGCCACAGCCAGCATCCGCAACCATTCACCCAACGCACTACGGCTACGCGGATAGCTTCTAACTCTTTCAGTCTTGTTATTTAATCTGTGTTCTACTTTTTTTGAAGAGGACAATGGAACGAACACCCTTCCTTTGGGTCTAGACTTGTTCCCAGCTGAGGAACTTATTACTATCTATTCTTCCCATGAAAAAGGGTGCCCAGACATTGTTTTTTTCTTTTAAAAAAACTGCCTGAGCGCTAAATCTCAGAAGGCTATTACCCGGCGCTCACCTTCCGTCACGCTTATATTTAAAGGAGGATGATCGGCTGTCTCCAGCAGCTCACGCAGCGATACCCAGATAGAACCGCCAATCATCTCCACACTTGCACCGTTTATCTTTTGAACATGATCAGGAAGATTTAACAGGAGTTCCTTGTTCGCCACATCCGCGATGATATCTTTGCCGTTCCAGGCAATCTTCCCACTGCGACTGCCCGCATCCCAGCTAATCTGCCCTCCCAGCCGTTCGATCACAGCGCGGAGTGGCACCATATATTTTCCTTTTTGCAGAGTATATTCACCTGGCGCCAGCTTCGTCTCCAGCTTTCCAACCTCCAGCACCAAAGGTTTGCCGGGCGCAAACAGCTCTGCATTCGGTATGATATTCGAGGTGATCCAAGCTTCGGAAGGTTTCACTCTACCTAAGCTGTTTGCTTTCGAGGAGACTCTGAATTGTACAGGCTCCACCGTCTCATCTAAAAGGCCAAAGCTGTATCCAGCAGCCTTATAACGCGCAATAATATCAGGCAGTGCTTTAACACTCTCCTGATGGCCGCCGCCATCATGCAGCAGCAGAATAACCCGAGAGGACTTCAGATCCGCGGTTGACTCTTTTAAGATTTCAGACGCCGGTACCCCTTTGCGTTTGGAGTCCCCGCTGTCCACCGTCCAATCCGTAACGATATAACCGGCTTGCTTCAACAAATTGAAGTAGGTATTATCAAAGTGATCAAAGGTTCCGCCCGGGGCGCGGATAAGTTGCGGGCGAATCCCTGTAATGCCCCGAACAATTTCTTCGGTCTTTTTAATCTGGCTCCAAAATTCAGTGAATCCACTATATAAATCATGGTAATTATGATTATAGGTATGATTGCCAATAGCATGTCCCTGTTCCCATATGGCATTAATTAGCTCTGGATGGCTTTTCGCTTGATTACCAAGGACAAAAAAGGTCGCCTTCACACCTTGCTGCTGTAAAATTTTAAGAACGTTGAAGGTATTGTCACTCGGTCCGTCGTCAAATGTAATATAGACCGTTTTTGAAGCTTTCTTTGCGGCCGTAATTGCTGAATATGTTGTCGACACCTTGGATACTTGTGCCGTACCGGAATTCAATTTAACTTCTGGAGAAGCAGTCACAATGGACTCTGCTTTAGGAGGCAATTCTTGCATCGCCACTAACGGGAGATTATTCTTAACAGAGACAGACTCCGCACTTGCGGACTGTAATGAACGAGTCATCCAAGAATCTACACTCTCCCCTGCGTTCCATCCCAGCATTACGATGACGATTACAACCATAACAAGCAATCCGCTTATCAAGTTTCGGCGGCCGTGAGTGTTTTTGTTACCTTTCATCTTCTCTACCTCCAGCATTCTATTGGCTCAAAAGCCATTTGGTAGATTGTATGAAGACAAGCTTCAAAATAGAATAAGGCAACTGCCCCTTGGAGAGTGAGAATCTTATGGAAATGCTGAACTTTATACAAGAATTATTCAGCAAATATGGATATAGCGTATTGTTTTTTGGATTGCTGCTCGAATTCGTTGCCTTGCCGTTTCCCGGAGAAACTACCATGGCTTTTGCAGGTTTTCTTTCCTATACGGGAAGACTTGATTTCATAACGTTGATTCTAGTGGCATTTGCAGGGACCACAGCCGGGATGACCCTCACCTATTTTGTTGGGTTAAAAGCCGGAATGCCCTTCATCCAGCGATACGGCAAGTGGCTGCTGTTCTCCCCTGCCAAGCTGGATAAAACGCAAAAATGGTTCGAGAAATACGGCAGTATCCTTATTTCCATCGGATATTTTATTCCAGGCGTTCGTCACTTTACCGGCTATTTTGCTGGTATAGTTGCGCTGCCCTTCCGTAAATTCGCCCTCTACGCTTATAGTGGAGCATTATTCTGGGTAGTGCTGTTTCTTGGCATAGGACGGGTATTTGGTCCGCAGTGGATGGGTATTTTCCATTTATTCGAGTTATATGCACTATGGATTATCTCTGGCGGTGTAGCTATAGCTGCCCTTGTAATCCTGTATCGCTACCGCAAAAAGATAAGCATCCGCCTGTTCCCGCGCAAAGCTGCCATAAAGCTACAGACTCAGGTTAAAAAAACTTCCAAAGGACGGTGAAGCCACCGCCCTTTTTAAATGCGTTTTTTCTTGCTGCGTACCCCCGCATATCCTGCAAGCAAAAGCGCAACTATGGCAAATCCCGCTCCCCCAGCAAACCCTACCATTCTTGGTTCCACCCCTTCTAATAGCCACCCGGCGAACAGCATAGATAACCCCAGCAGCGTATTTCCTACTGCAGACAGGAGTCCAAACAGAAAGGGCTGCATAGCAGATGGCGTTTCCCGCATAACAAGCGTATCCAGACAGGCATTCCCCGTTCCCCCGGCAAATGACAGCAGAATATATAACATAAATGCTACCGCAAAATGATTGCTGACACTGATGCCCATCAATAATACACCTTCAAGTAAAAGCCCTCCGATGGCTACAATCAGCAGCCCCTTTTTTAAATAACGTGAGGTGAAAAAACTAAGGCTAAGACCGATGCCAAGCGCCGCATAAAATGCCCCCACTCCAATATCCCCCGCGTGAAATACCTGTATCGCATAGACACTGATCAGTACATTATCCAGACCATTTAGCAACGGCACCAACAGCTCATAACCGAAAATGACCTGCAATGTTAGACTTCCGCCAATTACCATTCCCAGAGCACGCAGTTGACCGTATTGTGCTTCTTTATCGGATTTTTCTAAGTCCCCCTCAGGAGAATATGTAGCCTTCTTAGCCACCGTCGCCATTTCCGTATGTAGTGGAAAATCGATACCGTAAATTAACATCGCCGCGATTAAAAAAGACACTGCATTCATAATGAACGCTGCCTCCGGACCAAACCACATCGACACCACCCCTCCACTGAACGCTCCAAGGATCAGCACGCAGCCGCTCATTAACTGCTCTAGTCCGTTGACGGTCAGCAGAGAATCTTTGGTGACGAGCAAGGGGATAGTGGACTTACGAACAGGACTGTAAATGGCTTCGCCAGCTGCCAGCAAAAAACTTGCCATATATAACAACCACAACTTCTCCTCACCATCCACCCATAAAAAGGCTAAGGCTACCGGGACCCTCAGCATATCTGTGGCTATCATGATATATTTGCGTGGAACTTTGCTGCTAAGTATGCCTCCAAGCGGGGCCAGAAATAAATAAGGAAGCAGTCTCACCCCTAACGAAATCCCTACCGCCATGCCTGATCCCGTCAACTGCAGAACCAGCGCCAGTACTGCAACGCTAGTAAAACGATCACCAATTCCATTGATCAAGCCGGCTGTGAACAATCGTGAATATCCCTTATGACTCCTAAACATCGCAACAGCTGAGTAATTATCCATAAAATAAACCTCATTTCATCTATTTATACATATATCTAATTAGATATTAATCGAATCATTAATTTATGACAATGCTTTATTTTCAAGGATTTGCTAAGATGAAATACAGCATTACTTCACGGAAATCTCCGGGAAAGAAGGAATTATCATTTGAAAATAGATCGATTGCTCTCTATCGTTATCCTGCTAATGAACCGCCGCCTAATTCAGGCGAAGGAGCTAGCCGATATGTTCGAGGTATCTGTGCGCACGATTTATCGTGATATTGAAAGCATTAACGGGGCCGGAATTCCTATCGTCACCTATCAGGGAGCTAACGGTGGGATCGGGCTTATGGAAGGATACCGGCTGGACCGCAATGTTTTGACGGATCGTGAGCTGGCGGATATTTTCACGGCTCTGCAGAGCGTCTCGTCTTATGGAGGAAATGAACATACGCTGCTCATGGAAAAGATCAGCAGCGTAATCCCGCCCTCCCAATCCGCCGCCTTCCGCAGCAAAACGACTCAGCTCATCATCGACTTCTCCCCATGGGGTCTTCAACGTATTCTCGAAGAAAAGCTTGCCACTCTAAAAGAAGCACTTGAGGAAAGCGTGACCGTAAACTTTGATTATGTGGATGCTGCGGGTCAGACTAGCCAGCGTTCGGTAGAGCCCTATACTTTAGTGCTGAAGGGGCAAGCATGGTACTTATATGGATTTTGTCTGAATCGTCAGGATTTCCGTCTGTTTAAGCTGTTGCGCATGAAAGAGCTTGTTAAGAATACCCAAGTTTTTATTGCAAAAGATGTGGATGCAAGCGAGCTGCCTTGGAGCAACGATTATCAGAGATCAACCGTAACAACAGCAACACCCATCGTTTTGCAGTTTAAGGCTGAGAGCAAACATCTAGCGGAAGAGCGGTTTGATTCTACCGAGCTACTGCCCGACGGTAATGGAGGTCACAAGGTTAACATCAACTATCCTGAGGATGGATGGCTGTATGGTTTCCTGCTAAGCTTCGGGATGCATGTAGAGGTCTTAGAGCCACCGCATATTCGGCAAAAGCTGGGGCAGCTTGCAGCAGGCATAGCAGCAAAATATACAACCTAACAATAAACCTGACGGAATGCCGTCAGGTTTATTGTTCTATACTGAACTTAAAGCGGGCGCTCGAGAGCTTGCATACCTTTAAAGGAGTGTTAAATATGGGACATGAACATGTAGAGCAAGGAGATCTTAAAATTTGTCAAAGCTGTGGGATGCCAATGCCTACGGCGGAATTGCTTGGAACGGACCAGAATGGCAACAAGATCGAAGATTACTGCGTGTACTGCTATGAGAATGGCGCATTCAAACAGCCTAATATCACGTTGCAAGAAATGGCTGACATTTGTACAGGCTATATGGTCGAAGAAGGAATGGATGAGAATGTTGCCCGTAAACTTCTCGCCGAGCAGCTGCCACATTTGAAACGTTGGAGCGATCCTGCAGCTGTGTCTCCAGCTAACTAATAGCAGCACAACAAAAAGAAGCGCCCTACGGAACCATAACGGTTCTTAGGACGCTCCTTTTCCCATTCTTTTTTAGCCCAGTTTTTTTATTGATTATTCTGCTGTGGCTGCACTTCCTCCGTCTTCAGGAAGTCTGGCTGCGGTGAAGTCTTTTTAATAAAGAAAGCCAATACCAAAGCAATTACAGTGATCCAGGTAGCAATGTTAAAGGCATGCGTAACCCCGCTAATTGTAGCCTCTTGCGTAAGCTTAAGCATCGCTGCTTTATCGTTTAACGAAACCGTTCCGCTCATAAGCGTATCAGTGATTGTGCTCTTCGTCTTATTGGTCATTAAACTGACGAACAACGCCATTCCCAGCGCGCCCCCGACCGTCCGCAACGTATTCGACATTGCTGTACCATGCGAGCTTAAACGCTGTGGAAGCTGGTTAAGTCCAGCCGTTACAATCGGCATCGATAACATCGACATGCCTAACATCCGAACCGTGTAAGTAATAATCATATGCGTATACGTCGTACTGTCTGTAAGCTGGCTGAATTGCCAAGTCGTAATTACTGTAATAATCAGGCCTACCACAGACAGCCATCTTGCCCCGATTTTATCAAATATAATCCCCGTGATTGGAGACATAATTCCCATTAGAATGGCTCCCGGCAAAAGCATAAGACCGGACTCCATTGGCGTAAAGCCACGGATCGTCTGCAAATAAATCGGCAGCAAAATCATACCCGAATATAAAGCCATCGTAATGATGATATTGATTAATGTCGTGAGTGAATACATATTGTATCTGAAAATCCGGAACTCAAGCAGTGGTGTCTCAGCCTTGAGCTCTCTCCATACGAATAAAGCCAGTGCAATCACACCCACAATGAGGCAGGTAATGACTGTTGCACTTCCCCAACCGTCGGTTCCAGCATCACTGAAGCCGTACAACAATCCCCCAAAACCAATAGTAGACAGGATAACACCCGTTTTATCCAGTTTCGGAGAGGTTGTTTGCCCTACGTTTTGCATTGTTTTCATACCTAGCAAGGTAGAAAGAATAGCCAGCGGAAGAACGATAAAGAACAATACGCGCCAAGAATAGTTCTGAACTACCCACCCTGACAACGTTGGACCTACAGCTGGAGCAAAAATCATGGCTACCGCCATTAGCCCCATCGCTTTTCCCCGCTCTTCAATTGGGAAGATGCGAAGAAACACAATATTCATTAACGGCATCAAAATCCCTGCGCCAACCGCCTGTATGACTCTGCCGACCATGATCATTTCAAAGCCTGTTCCGATTCCACAGACAAGTGTGCCTAACGAAAAAAGTGACATCGCGGTGATGAATAGCTGGCGGGTCGTAAACTTTTCCACCAGAAATGCACTAATCGGTATCAGCACACCGTTCACGAGCATAAATCCCGTTGTTAGCCACTGTGCCGTATTCGTAGCGATTTTTAGATCGTCCATTATGCTCGGCAATGCCACATTAAGAAGTGTTTGGTTCAAAAGTGCGACAAACGCACCTATTAAGAGCGCTGCAATAATCGGTCCTCTACGTATTCCCTTAGTTGCCGCTGCAGCGTTACCTGTAATTGTACTCATAAATTCTATTTGTCTCTCCCCTGCTCTAAGATCTGAATGATTTCGTTATGAATCCTAAGTAATTCACCTGCATCCTTGGCAGGTATATTGGATAGTGGAAGTAAGTGTCTTCTGAGCGATTGCTTACTTCTTTCCCTGATCTCTTTGCCCTTTTCAGTAATCGCCAAGTTGTATATACGCCGATCTACCTCAGAACGCTGTCTTGTGATCAAATCGGCTTTCACCATCCGGTCCACTACTCCGCTCGCTGCACTGTTCCCCAAATGTAATAGCTCGGCAAGATCTGTAATGCCAATATCGGGATTTGCAGATATTTTGCGGAGAACCATCAACTGTGTTGGTGTAATGTCCAGCTCTTCGGCATCCTTCCACAGCAGCTGCTGGAAGGCATGGCTAATCCGGCGAAAAGAGGAGAAAATATCATCTAATTGCTGCTCCTTATCTTCCAAATCTTCACCTCCAAAGAATTAATTAGTTAGACCATCTAATAGTTCGCATGCGTACTATTTTACACCTTAACTAAATTTCGGTCAATATTTTGCTGTAACTTTCTGAAAGGTACTTTTATATTGCAGGAAAAGCATGAAAATCATACATAAGTGCACAAAGCATAAAAAAGCGAACCAAGGTAGATCCTTGGTCCGCTTTTTCGTCTGAACAATGCTCAGGTTAAGCTATATGAACTTCCAGGTAAAGTCTGCTGCTGAGGCTTATCCGGCAGTTTTAAAATAGATGGCTTAGCCTCTTCCTGGCTGCTGGCAATTGACATCATCAGCTTAATCCGATTCGCTTGGTTGACTACGCTAACTCCAGCATCATAGTCAATCGCCACGATATTTGCACCCGGATATAATTCCTTAAGACCTTTAATCATCCCACGCCCGGTGATATGGTTGGGCAGGCACGCGAACGGTTGAATACAGGCGATGTTGTTCACACCATTATCCAACAAATCCATCATTTCTGCGGTTAAAAACCAGCCCTCACCCATCTGATTTCCTACGGACACCAGTCGGCTGGCCTTCTCGGCAAGACCATAAATATTCTCCCGTCCTTTAGCCAGCCCCGCATCCTCAAGGGCAACCTTAATCGGCTTACGGTAAATTTCCAGATAAGAGATCAGCATGGGATTGATATAGCCGAGCCGTTTGCTTTTGCCGAATTGCTCAGCTTTGTAGATCGGATTATATACACAATAGAAAATGAAATCCAGGAAGTCCGGCATTACCGCTTCCCCGCCCTCTGCCTCGATCATCTCTATAATGCGGTTATTGGCATCCGGATGGAATTTGATCAGGATCTCACCGACAATGCCTACTCTTGGTTTAGTAACACCTGTAACAGGCAGCTTGCAGAACTCTGCAACAATCTCACGAATCAGGCGTTTGTATTCTCGGAATGAAAAGTTGGATAAGCTTGCCTTGCAACGCTCCATCCCTTTGCGGAATAGATCTTCGGCACTTCCTGGAACAACCTCATGCGGCCTAAAGTGATTTAACATCCGCATCATAAGATCACCATAACAAGCGGCAGCTATCAACCGATTCGCCAGCTTAAGACTGATACGGAAACCCGGCTGATTTTCCATCCCTGAAGCATTGAGTGAAATCACCGGAATTTGTTCAAGGTCTGAATCCTTTAAGGCTTTGCGCAGCAAAGAAATATAATTCGTAGCCCGGCAGCCGCCACCCGTCTGTGACATAATCACAGCAGTACGATCCGGATCGTATTCCCCACTTTTCAGCGCCGACAGAATCTGGCCAATCGTCACAATTGCCGGATAACACGCATCATTATTAACGTATCTCAGACCTTCTTCTGTCTCTTCAGGTCCGGTCGTCTCAAGTATCTTCAGACGGTATCCGGCATCGCGAAACACCTGTTCAAACAATTCAAAATGAATAGGCGACATCTGTGGTGCAAGAATGGTATAGGTCTCTTTCATTTCCTTCGTAAATAACACATTAGCCTGCGCTTTTGGCGGCTTTTGCGGCACTACCTTACCTTTTTCACGCTCACGCATTGCCGCCAGCAATGAACGAAGCCGAATGCGCGCTGCACCAAGATTGCTGATCTCATCGATTTTGATCAATGTATATACCTTGTTATGTCTTTCCATAATATCCTGTACGGCATCACAAGTGATCGCATCGATCCCACAGCCGAAGGAAGTCAATTGAACAAGCTCCAGATCCGAGCGGACTGCAGCAAGGCGGGCTGCACGGTACATCCGGGCATGGTAGGTCCACTGATTAACAACAGCCACATCCCCTTCGCTGTGGTCCAGATGGCAGACAGAATCTTCTGTCAGCACGGCGAGTCCCATCCCGGTTATCATATCCGCTATCCCGTGATTAATCTCAGGATCGGCATGATAAGGGTGCCCGCAGAGCAGGATTCCTTTGGTTCCAGTATCAGCTAGGTACACAAGGGTCTCTTCCCCTTTGGTACGCACATCACCTTTGGCGTTATCAGCCTCTGTAAGTCCCGCCTGCACCGCGGACGCAATCTCTTCTCGCGGAATGCTGGTAAATGTCTTCACCAGCCCTTTGGTCAGCGCAGAAATATCATCAAAGGTCAGGAATGGGCTGACAAGCTTGATTCCATTGTCCTTTAACCCATCCATATTGTTGCGAATGACTTCGGGGTAAGAGGCGACCACTGGACAATTGAAGTGATTATCCGCGGCTTCATCTTCTTTTTTCTCATACACCACCGCTGGATAAAAAATAAAATCGACACCTTTACCGATCAGGCTTTGCACATGTCCATGCGCCATCTTCGCAGGATAACATATCGATTCTGACGGAATCGTATCCATTCCGCTTTCGAAAAGCTTCTTGCTGGATTTAGGGGAAAGAATCACCCGATAGCCCAGTTTGGTGAAAAAAGTGTGCCAGAACGGGTAATTCTCAAACATATTCATGGTACGCGGAATCCCTACGGTCCCCCGCCATGCCCCTGTTTCCGGTAAACTCTCGTATTCAAAAAACCGTTCATATTTATACTGCATCAGATTCGGCAGGACATTTTTCTCTTTTTTGACTCCTGCGCCACGTTCGCAGCGATTGCCGGTCACATAAAAGCTCTTATCCGGAAAACGGCTGATCGTCAGCGCACAGTTGTTCCCACAGCGGCCACAGCGGCCTGAGGAGACCTCATATTTAAAGCTGGCAAGCTCCTCTGGTCCAAGCAGCGTACTGGATCCGTTACCCCCTGCTTGCTCACGCGCAATCAGTGCACAGCCGTAAGCCCCCATTACACCAGCTATATCCGGTCTAACCACCGTCCGCCCCGTCAAGGACTCAAAGGCGCGCAATACAGCTTCATTATAGAAGGTACCGCCCTGAACGATGATATTTCGCCCTAAGTCCTCCGGATTGCGGATTTTAATTACTTTTTGCAGAGCATTTTTGATCACAGAGTAGGCAAGACCCGCCGATAAATCCGCTAATGATGCGCCTTCCTTCTGAACCTGCTTGACCTTAGAGTTCATGAACACCGTGCAGCGCGAGCCCAAATTAACAGGCTGAGTCGCTTCGAGTGCAGTTTTGGCAAATTCCTCGATTCCAAGTCCGAGGGCAGAGGCAAAGCTCTCCAGAAAAGAGCCACAACCGGCTGAACAAGCTTCATTGAGCATAAGGCTGTCTATAGCACCGCCACGGATCTTGATGCACTTCATGTCCTGACCACCGATATCCAGTATGAAATCTACTTCTGGCATGAACTTTGAGGCTGCCTTGTAGTGTGCTACAGTCTCTACTTCTCCGCCATCCGTCCGCAGAGCGGCCTTGATTAACCCCTCACCGTACCCTGTCACATATGAGCCTGCGATATGGCAGCCTTCAGGCAGAACCCGGTAGATTTCCTTCAGCGCATCACTGACCGACTGCAGCGGATTACCTTTGTTGCTGCCATAAAAAGTATAGAGAATTTCGTCAGCGGAGCCGGTCAACACGAGTTTAGTTGTGGTTGAGCCGGCATCAATCCCTAGATAACAGGGCCCACGATATAAGGCTAAATCTGATCTCGCTGCAGAGGCTTTACCGTGACGAAGCCGAAATTCTGCAAGCTCAGCGGCATTCTCAAAAAGCGGAGGCAATTCAGCATCCGCAGCTCGATCCGCAGTAAAATCAACTGCCGCAATTCGCGTGATCCAGCTCGAAAGTGGCAATACGACTGGATCAGCTTCGGAGAGCGCAGCTCCAATTGCCACGAAATACTGTGAGCGTTCCGGGAACAGGATATCCTCCTCCGCCAGCTCCAGCGTTTCCGCAAAACGCTGCCGCAAGGCAGGCAGGAAGGTCAGCGGTCCGCCAAGAAAAGCCACCCGCCCTCGAATCGGACGTCCACAAGCAAGACCGCTAATCGTCTGATTAACGATACTCTGAAAGATCGAAGCCGCCACATCCTCCCGGCGCGCTCCTTCATTAAGCAGCGGCTGTACATCGCTTTTGGCAAAGACACCACAGCGTGAAGCTATGGGATAAATTCGCTCATGCTTCTCCGCCAAAACATTTAAGCCTGCCGGATCGGTCTGCAGCAGCGCTGCCATCTGATCGATGAACGCTCCCGTTCCGCCCGCGCAGGCTGTATTCATACGCTGCTCAATGCCGCCCCGAAGATATATTATCTTAGCGTCCTCTCCACCCAGTTCAATCGCCGTGTCACATTCCGGGATCAGCGCACTAATCGCCTTCGTGCAGGCTATCACCTCCTGAATAAAGGGAACTCCACCTAATTTGGATAAAGACAAACCCGAGGAACCGCTTACAGTAAGCCTAGCTCCCCTCTCTGGGAATCTGTCGCGTACATCAGACAGAAGAGAGAGGGCCGCTTTTTTAATATCGCTATAATGTCTTACATAGTCTTGATAAACAATGATGTCCCGCTCTATGACAACTAATTTAGCAGTAGTTGATCCGATATCAAGCCCAATATGCAGCATTATCACTCCACCACCTCTTCTTGCTCCAAATTTGAAGCAATTATGAGGAAACTATATCATGACAACACCTTATATAAGCTGTTAAAAATGTAATAGACATCTATAAAAAGTAATTAGTAAAATTTATGATTCGCTTATTCCTGCTATCGTGTTTGCAACATGCCCTTTTACCCGTACCTTCCGCCATTCTTCCACTAATATCCCCTGCTCATCAATCAGAAAAGTAGATCGCACAATTCCCATAAATTCTTTGCCATAAAGTTTCTTGAGCTGCCATACGCCGAACATTTCACTTACCTTATGATCCTCATCAGACAGCAGTGGAAAGGGCAGACTATGCTTCTCTGTAAATTTAGCGTGTGATGCCAAAGAGTCCGGACTAATGCCCAGAACAACCGCACCTACCGCCGTGATTTGATCAAAAGCATCACGAAATTCGCAGGCCTCCTGCGTGCAGGCTGGTGTCATATTTTTAGGGTAAAAATATAAGATGACCTTTCGGCCCAAGAAATCACTCAAACTAACCTCATGCCCATTGGAAGAGGGAAGGGTGAAATTGGGTACTTTTTGTCCAATAGCTACTTCGATCAAGATATATCCACTCCTTCTTAAGATTGGGGAATTATTCCTAAATTGCACGTATCCCCAAAAGAAATTATAATGTAGTCAACGTGAATGCGAAAGGAAGAACGAGAAATGCCACCTAGAAAGAAAAGGCACGCAAAGACTGGTAAGTCAAAAAAGAAACCGCTGCTTTGGACGCTGGCCATTATACTCCTCCTTATTATCGGTGGGGCCATTTTCTACATTACAACCATTTACAATGAGCTTGGTAGCATGTCGAATACTGAAGATTCACCTTTTCAAAATGCAGAGACCGTTGATGTCGACACCCCTGAGCCTCCTAAGTGGGAAGGTACAGAGCCTGTTAATATCCTATTAATGGGTGTAGATGCCCGAGGTGTGAAGAAAGGGGAAATCCCCCGTTCAGATACAATGCTCGTCGCTTCTCTTGACCCTGTGAAGAAGAAAATCAGTGTATTTTCAATACTGAGAGATACTTACGTTCCGATTCCAGATCATGGCGAAAAACGTATTAATACAGCGATTATTTATGGACCTAATACTGCGATGCAGACCGTCAGCGATCTGCTCGGTATCCCAATTCAATATTATGTCTACACGGACTTCCAAGGATTCATCAAGCTGGTTGATGCCGTTGGGGGTGTGGATTATGAAGTCGAAAAAGATATGGTCTACAAAACCGTTGCAGACGGTCCGGAATATGATATTGATCTGAAAAAAGGATATCAGCATCTTGACGGCAACATGGCGCTACAATATGTTCGCTTTCGGCATGACGCTACCTCCGATTTCACTCGAACCGAGCGCCAACGCGGTTTTCTCAAGGCTGTGGCTGATAAGCTGATCAGCACCACCTCCATTGTCAAGCTGCCAAATATCCTGTCGCAGGTTACGCCTTATATTGAAACCAATATGTCAGTTAATGATATGTGGAAGCTGGCAAGCGTAGGGTATAATAGCAGTATGGGTGGCAGCGAGCAAATTCCGCCAATGGATCTGCTCACCGAGGAGACTACAAGTGACGGATCACAGGTTATCGGAATTCGTAGCGAAAAGAAGCTAAAAGAATTTATACAGGATACCCTAAATGGTCCTGAGCCAACACCAACCCCTACATCGGAGAACACCTCCAATAGCAGTTCTGGCGGGACCAATTAAGGGCCTGACAAGCAAAGTTCACATGTACACAAAGCAGTGACTTGGTATAATACGGGCGGATAACGGAAAACACCGTTGTTCGCCCGTTCCCTTGAGCACCAACAATCGAAAGGATGATCACATTATGAATCGTTCCACATCTGAACAACTTTATCACGAAGCCCTCCAGCATATCGTTGGAGGTGTAAATAGCCCCTCCCGCTCCTTCAAAGCCGTTGGCGGCGGAGCACCTGTATTTATGAAACGCGCCAGTGGATCTCACTTCTGGGATGAAGACGGCAATGAATATATCGATTATCTCCAAGCCTATGGACCGATCATTACCGGCCATGCCCACCCTCATATTACCAAAGCAATTACTACAGCAGCAGAAAATGGTGTTCTTTACGGAACCCCAACCCAGCTCGAAATTAAACTTGCTAAAATGCTAAAAGAAGCCATTCCATCTATGGATAAAGTACGTTTCGTCAATTCCGGAACCGAAGCGGTTATGACAACGATTCGTGTAGCCCGTGCCTATACAAAACGCAGCAAAATCGTAAAATTCGCCGGCTGTTACCACGGCCACTCCGATCTGGTGCTCGTAGCAGCAGGATCCGGACCTTCTACACTTGGAATTCCAGACAGTGCCGGTGTTCCAAGCAGTATCGCCCAGGAAGTAATTACCGTTCCTTTTAATGATCTGGACAGCCTGAAAGAGGCGCTGGAGAAATGGGGCGAAGATGTCGCAGCTGTTATGGTTGAACCGATTGTAGGGAATTTCGGCATGGTGATGCCTAAGCCTGGTTTTCTCGAAGGACTTTGCAAGCTGGCTCACGATAATGGCTCCCTTGTTATTTATGACGAAGTCATTACTGCCTTCCGCTTCCATTATGGTTCTACACAAACCTATGCAGGGCTGGATAATCATGAGGACATTACTCCTGACCTTACTGCACTTGGCAAAATCATCGGTGGCGGCCTACCTATCGGCGCTTACGGCGGCCGCAAGCATGTTATGGAACAGGTAGCTCCACTTGGACCGGCATATCAAGCCGGCACAATGGCTGGTAATCCTGCGTCTATCTCTGCAGGGATTGCTTGTTTAGAGGTTCTGAGTGCAGAGGGTGTATACGAAGAAATGGATCGGCTTGCAATCCGCCTCGCCGATGGTCTTCAAGCATCTGCAGACCGTCATGGCATTCCACTGACAATCAACCGCATCCGTGGTTCGTTTTCCACTCATTTCTGTAATCATCCGGTTACGAATTATGATGAGGCTCAGGATACAGACGGCGAATTGTTCGCCAGCTTCTTCCGGCATATGCTGAACCGTGGCATTAACCTTGCCCCTTCGAAATACGAAGCTTGGTTCCTGACCACAGCACATACTGATGCAGATATCGATGCTACACTTATCGCAGCTGAAGAATCCTTCCGCGCTATGGCGGCTGAGAAATAAGAATGGATTATGAAACGCAGTACTCTATAAGCTGAATAACAGCTGCATAGATCAAGGCGTTGTCCCATATAACCGCAGAAGTTAACAGAGCAGCGATTCTCCTTTATTGGAGGATCGCTGCTCTGCATTTATACTCATCCACGGCCTGCATTTGTAGCTTGTGGCAAGCTTAAGCCAGCCGATCTCAAGCGTCAATTTCTATATGCTGCGTAACAGGTGTCGCCGGACATTCTCTGTGTTTAGTACAAGGGTTAGGGAGCTTCGATAGATAATTAGGGAAATTGTACCTTAAATTCAGGGATTTCTGGTCATTAAACTAATAATTAGGGAAATCCTCCCTATAATTTAGCTAATTTAGTGGAAAACAAGGAACTTACCCCGTTTTTTAGGGAGAAAATCCCTAATTCTGTTCATTTACAGAGAATATAGGTTATTTTCAGGGAGTTTTTCCCTAATAACTCTGTAGCTCACACCGCAAAAAGCTCAAATACACTTTATCTACGGATTTCATCCGCTAACAGCGTTTGAAAATCCAAATATTCTACTGCTCTCAAGTAAAATCCACCTGCTTGTCCAACGTAATCTCAGTCATTAACGGTCTTAACATTTGCTCGCTCCCGGGGACCAGTGAAAACTCTACACCCTCCAGATGCTCCGGCAGCGTTGGGGCGACCAAGAATTGCATTTGTGTATGCGCTCCACCTCCATGACCACCATGCGGCTGCACTTCATATTCATTCTCACCCGCCACTTCAAGCGTTAAAGCCGTTCGAAGATGAATATGTCCTACAGCCTCTTTTAAATATTTAATTTCCACAGTAACTATGCTGAAGGCTTCATACTGCATAGCATGCGTAAGTATATACTCGCATTCTTCAACGACCGTCCGCTTTACAATCGGAAGCACTCCCAGCAATAAACCAGGCTCTTCCCAATATTGTCTTCTGGGTACAGCTTCATTCAGAAGGTGCAAATGCTGCACAATCTGAGTAGTGTTCATCTCGAATCTAGTTGCCCATTCCTCAAGTAGCTTACTATCAGGGGATAATCGTTTCTTGCCTGTTATAGCTTTACGTTCCTGAATCAGACTCAAAATCTGCTCATCAATCTTTTTAACCTCATCATTATATTCGTTGGCGAATCCTCTAATTGGCATTCTGCTCCAGTTCATTTAACGCCCTCCTCTTATTACTAATTTAAATCCATTAATTGTAAGGGTACATCCTTTCGATTAATTTGTAAAATATTTGAAATATCACAGTCTTGCCGATAGGTAAAAAAAAGCGACCCTCAGCTTTACGCTGTAAGGTCGCCCGCTTTTTAATTCAGAGTTACTCTCCTACTCATATAAGTTCCGGATCTCCACGCCCTGAGGCAGCTTAAACGGATTCTCCTTGTTAATTCGGTCATAGAACATAATCCCATCGAGATGGTCTATTTCATGCTGGATGATGATAGCTTGGTAGCCCTTAAATTTAAGGACAACCTCCTTGCCCTCCAGATCATAACCCTTCACCTTCACGGTTTCATACCGGGGTACAAAGCCATGCACGGGACGATCAACGGACAGACAGCCCTCGCTTTCTGGTAAGTACACCATAGACAGGGAGTGGCTTATGATCTTAGGGTTAACCCAAGCATGCTCTACAGCCCGCCCTCTCTCGTCTGTAAGATACATCGCGAACATACGCTTCTCCAGTCCGATTTGATTCGCCGACAGACCTACGCCAGAGCGCAGTTTGTATTCTTCGGAAATCTCCGGGTCCTGACTGTTCTTCAAAAATTGAAGCATACATTGCAAAGCCTCACGATCTTCTGCCTGTAATGGAAGCTCCACTGGTTGTGCTACGGTACGAAGTACGGGATGGCCCTCCCGCACTATATCATCCATGGTGATGACATATTCAGCATTATATTTTGAACTAGACAATATTCCATCCACCTTTTCCTTACGGGCATAATTTAATTTCTTATGATGTATAGTATGCAGCTTTATGGATTTATGAAAGCAGTTCGCAGTTTGCTGCTGTAATTAACATCGAATCCAAGTCCTGTCGCCAAAGCGGCAAGGGGTAAGTAGGTTTTATCCTCCTTGCCTACCTTTTGCAGAAAAGCTGGAGTATCAATAGCCACGTTCTCTCCATTTACCTTAATAAATTTCGAGCCAATGGTGATCACAACGGTTCTTCCGCCATACACGATGGTAGCGCTGGAGGTTTTGTTATCCCACTTCCCGCTTGCACCCACGGCATTTAGAATATCTTTCAGCGCCAAAAAGTTCTGGCCATTTTTAAGGATAGGCTTATTGGGTGTATTCAACTCCACGCCCTTCACTACAATCGACATCGGTACCGATGCAGTAGCCATTGTAGCTACAGTAGGAACGCGATACTCTCCCCATTGTAACTCCGCAAAGACCTTAGCAATAGTCTCGTACCCAAGCTGCGTCGGGTGAAAATCAGTTTGCCCTGCTCCAATAATATGTGTCAGCGAGCCTTCTACCCCGGCAAACTTTGCCGCAACATGAGCTACAAGCACCTTCGCTCCCTCTTGGTTCACGCTTGCAGCTACACTATCCGCTGCTTCCGTAAATTTGCCCGCAGCCGTCATTAATCTGTTGTACATTTGACCAAGCGCGACCTTAGGGGCAGGTTGATATTGATCGGCCAGTATAATCGTCGTTTGCGGACTTACCGCACGAATATTCTCCAGCACTGCCTTCACATTTGTTTGATAATCCGCTAGCCGCTGGTCCAACTGTGTTTGGAAATCCGCATCCGTCAGCTCCTTGAACTGCAAGAACAGACTGCTTACATCATTCCCACCAATCGTAATGGTAATCAGATCAGCTTCCTTAAGCTCTGCTGCGATCTGTGGAGTTAGCTTCACGAACTGCTCTATTCGTGGATCTGGGAGACCTGCCTGAACTCCTTCAGCAGTAATCACTGAACCATCCTTGATTGCTCCTGTGTAATTACGTAACCCGGCCGTAGTCAGCCCTAGAATACCATAATTAGTAAGTGTACTTCTGCCATGATACCAGCCCTGCTCAAGCAATCTCTCCGCATAGCCGTATGGCTTGATATTCACGTCCGTCATTCCTGGCTCGTAGCCAGCAGTAATGGAATCACCTAGAGCTACGATGCGAAAGACATCCTGCCCAGAGTCTTGTATTGCAGTCGTGTCAGCCGCATTTGCCGTGCCTGCTCCTACGCTAATCAGCGCAGATAACAAAAGCAGGCTGCTTATGCCAGCTGCCCAAATTTTTTTCCAATTGCCTAGCATCGTATCCCTCCCAAATTGTTCTAATTCCATTCTACCATCCCAGGGTAGCAACGCAAAAGAGCGGCCTCCTATATTCAGGAAACCGCCCCTCGCAAATCTCACTGGCTATTATTTGTCTGAATCTTCATCTGACTCTAACTTCTGCCCTGCACGCTCCAGATATTTATCATAACGGTCATCCAGCTCATATCCAATCTTACGATAACGCAATGTTTCTTCCACAATAGGATCGAGCGTAGTCTGAATACGAATTTCATATTTAGGTGAGATTTCCCGGATTTCCTTAGCCGTACGATCGCCTTGTTCCATCTCTCCATCTACCAACATTTCGCTCAGCTTGCGTTCCAAATCATCCTTCTCACTCATGCTGTATCGTCCTCCCTAAAGCTTATATCCTGTTGCTTCAGCATTCTTCAGTGACGAAACCAAATATTCGTGAATGTGGCCATTACTTGCTACTACATGGCGTGTACCAATATCATATGAACGTCCTAAGGTATCCGTAATCTTGCCTCCTGATTCAAGTACAAGCAGTACTCCTGCTGCACAGTCCCAAGGGCTTAAGCCCACTTCCCAATAGCCATCTACCCGGCCTGCCGCCACATAAGCTAGATGTAGAGCAGCCGCGCCTCCGGCACGAATACCACGAATCTGCGGAAGAATACTTTGCAGTCCGGCCATATTCACAGGTTGTGCAAACTCACGATCCGGCGGAAAGCCCATAGCGATCAGGCTGTCCCCAAAATCAGTCTCCGTAGAAACCGAGGTAGGAACACCGTGCATGTAAGCTCCCTTTCCTTTTTCAGCGACGAACATTTCATCACGAGTCGGATCATAAATAACGCCTACTGTTAGTTCACCGCGAATCACCAATGCTATGGAGACACAGTAAAAAGGAAATCCGTGTACGAAATTAGTCGTACCATCTACAGGATCTACAATCCACAAATATTCATGCTCACGAGCTTCTTCCAATGCAGCGGTAGCCGCTGCTGCTCCCGGGGAAACCCCTTCTTCCCCGAGAATGGCATGGTCGGGAAAATGTGTCAGGATCAGCCTGCGAATCATTTGCTCAACGCCTTTATCAACTTCCGTAACCAGATCTTGTGCTGAAGTCTTTGTATTCAGCTCCTTCACTAGACCCTGTCTGCTCTTTATCCATTCTCCTGCTTTGGCAGCCGCATTAATGGCCACCGCCGTATGTCCCTTGCTTGTTACTACATAGGGTTCACGTTCATTCTTACCCTCTGGATTTAAAGGACTCATATCTTCACTCCACTTTCTTGAACATAATCGCCAATGGCTTTAATTCTAAAGCAATCCTATTCACAATACCGTGCAATACGTCAAAACGTTCCCCAAGTTCCCAAAGTTCCGCCAAAAGAGGACCCCATTCTCACCTGCGAGCATAAATGCCCTAGGTCCATATAAAGACGATAAGCGATTAAAGTTTCATTCAACGTACCCTATTTCAAGTTACATATCAAGTCATGATAGGACCCGTATTCGGGACCTATCTCCTTATTTTCATTGTTTAAGGTTCAATATTCACGCTTGCCCCATTTAATAAGGAAATTCCGTTACCAGCCTCAGCCAGCTCCTTCATAGCCTCCATCAATCCAAATAACGCGCCATCTTTTAGTTTCGCCTCAATCATAACATCGACAGCAGGCGTATCTGCGGCGATACGTTTCAGAAAAGCCAGCAAAGGCGCAGGTTCCACGCCATCCGCATGGCTGCGCGGATCAGACGGGCTGCGCGGACTGGAAACATGAATCTTAGGCGGCAAAAGCTCTCCCGAAGGAACATCCTTCTGTGCTAGCTCACTTCGCCATGTCTGCAAAATGTCAGGCCACAGCTCCCAAGGGAGCTCTCCTTCATTATTCACCCATTGGTGGTGAATATCCAGCACCATCGGTAATCCTACGCTCTGACTGACTGCCAGTGTCTCCGGAGCTGTAAATGTCTTATCGTCATTCTCCAGCGTTATACGCTCCTGCAGCGCTGACGGCAGCGCGCGGAAATGCTCCTCGAATCGCTTCGCCGCTACAGGCTTGTCCCCATAAGCTCCGCCAATATGGATATTGTTCTTCGCCATGGCAGGAAGCCCCATAGCAACCAGCATGTCCACATGGTACTGCAAATCCCGTACGGAGTTTATCAGCACCTCCGGACGGGGTGTACTAAGTACTGTAAAGTGATCTGGATGAAAAGAAACACGCAGCCCGTGCTTTTTCACATATTGGCCCACTTCCGCAAATTCCTCGGCGAGCGCCGCAAACGGATTCCAGTCCTGCAAATCCGGATGCGTCGCCAGAGGAATGATTTTGGAAGTGAGGCGGTACACCATGATGTCCGAAGCCACATTATGCTTCATCAACCGCAGCGTATTATGCAGATTCATTCTAGCGATGTTCTCCAAACGCCGAAGTGCCGCTTCACGGTCATCCAGCTTCTTAAAAGAGGCCATCGTCATTGTCTTAGATGGGGAGCAGTCTTTGATAACGGTGGACATCGCTACATATCCGAAGCGGACAATCATCCCTGTGCTCCAAAAAACATTTCCTCAGCTAAAGCCGTCTGCACTCTGGACTCTTCTTCATTCAGCTTACGCACAAGCTCCATCTCTACCGCGGTAACCTCATGTCCTTGAAAATTAATCTCTGCAATCGAGGCTGAAATTTTGACAATGGCTACAGCTACGTTCTCAGGGGTGTAAGCAATGACCTTTTGACCCGTTGGATACACACGAAAGCCTTGCTTCACCATTTTGGTGCGCCCATATTCCAGCAGCTCGTACAGCTCTTGTTCACTCTTGAATTTGCAGACGGAGTTGAATTCTGTTTGAAAACCCATGTTTCTTCTCTCCTTCCAGTCGGGATATTCCCGCTATAGCTTCTATTACTCGTTGTCGTACTTAAGACCTTGTTTAAAATTATAGCGCTCCAAGGCTAACTCAATCATTCGGTCTAACAGAGCTCTATAAGATACACCCGTCTCACGCCACAATAGCGGATACATGCTGTAAGGAGTGAAACCAGGCATCGTGTTCACTTCGTTAATTAAAATTTTACCATCCGATTTCCGCAAGAAGAAGTCTGCCCGGGTAATTCCACTGCCCTCAATCGCTCGAAAAGCAACTATCGCGGACTCCCGCAAACGATCGGCCACTTCAGAATCCACTGGTGCAGGAATCATCATTTGCGATTTGCCGTCCGTATATTTGGCTGCGTAATCATAATATTCACCAGAAGAAACGATTTCACCCGGAACAGAGGCTTCTGGTTCATCATTTCCAAGCACGCCAACCTCTACCTCACGCGCATCCACAAACTCCTCAATAATAACTTTGGTATCATAGCGGAAAGCAAAATCAATGGCTTTTACAAGACTATCCTTATCTGCAGCCTTAGAAATACCTACACTTGAGCCTAGATTGGCAGGCTTCACGAATACCGGATACCCCAGTTTATCCTCTACACCAACAATCAACTCATGACGTTTTCTTTTCCAAGCGCTGATGTTGAAATAACAAAACTCGCATTGATCCAGACCGGCATCAGCGAACAGCTTCTTCATGACCACCTTATCCATACCTGCCGAAGAGGCAAGAACACCAGCACCGATGTAAGGAATATTCGCCATTTCGAACAACCCTTGAATCGTTCCGTCCTCACCATACGTGCCGTGCAGCAGCGGGAACATTACGTCCACCGTTTGGTCAGCACCGGATAATCCACTAAATACCACGTTCAGGGCTGTGCCCATATCTTCGGTCGCTTCTGCAAGCTTGAGCTGCTCCACATGGCTGTAAGGCGCTGATAACTTCTCTCCAACCTTCCACAATCCCTGTTTTGAAATGTAAAAAGGTATAATCTCATATTTATCATAATCAAATGAGTTCATCACGGCAAAAGCCGTCTGTAGCGATACCTCATGTTCTCCTGATTTGCCCCCGTACACTAGCCCTACGGTTAGTTTTGCGTTCCCCATTCCCTTAACCTCTTTCTGTACTATAAGTAGTCGTTAATATGAAAAAAACGGTATTTCGTTTGATCAGTCCATGCGTAGGAATCACGATAGTCCCAATAGCGATGACGGCTGCTAACGGTACGTGCATTCACAAGCGGCATACCTCCTGCATCAAAAGCTGTGACGATTGTGCTGTGCTGATACTGCCCGTTGCCATCCCAGTCATATTGAATGATATCGCCCAGCATCAATTGCTCCGGCCGCTCCATGACTTCCGCACGCAAGCCACTGCTCCGACTTCCGCTCAAATAGCGTTGCAGACTGTCTGATACAGCCCAGCTATAGCTCCACCATTCTTGTTTGCCTTGGTAACCTTTGTACCACCAGCCCGTTTCTCTTTTACCAGTATAGTTGATAGGTGCCCCCCCTGCAAAGAGACATTGGGAGACATAATTTGTGCAGTCCACCTCGAAGGTTTCGAACTCCGGATTGCCGTCTTTCCACCAGCGGTCGGCATACGCCACAGCTTCTTCACGGTTATAACGAACCTCTCTTGAACCCGCAATTTCTCCGAGAACATTCCGGTTTAGCAGGGGCTGTGATGGCAGCGGTGCCGGCAAAGCCTCTCCCCATTTGGATAGTCTGCCCGATAGCTCTACCTCTGCCCGATGAACCGTATTTCTTTCAGGAACACTTCGTTCCACACCAGCAATCTCCCAGCCCCCACCGTCCCGCACAAAGGTCAGCCGCTCCAGCTCGATAATATCCTCGCGGTGGTTAACGCCGCCTTTTTCATAATAAAGCGCACTATGCAGTGTAACCTCTGCTACTACCTCGGTCGGAGTCTGCCGGACGGTCCGCAAAGTCTTAACCCCTGTCTCTCCGCGCAAAGGAGTTATCCCACGTTCTTTATACCACTCAGCAAGACGTCTTGAACGCTCCCCTTGTTCTACCAGAAAACGCGGATCCTTAACGGACACGGAAACGGTATGCGATGATGACTTAGGCTCCACCCTGGCCTTATTCACTTGATCAACATATACATAAAGACTTTGCTTCCATTGTTGTTCCATTATACTCGCGCCCCTTCTTTCCCTTTTAACTGCTGTTCTATGTATATGAAAGGAAACAGGCCGCTATACAGATCGGTTGAATAGTTAAGGATGTTTCAAGCAAAATCTCTACCCCCAAGTACGACATCTCAATCAAACATCGACAACGAGGACCTTATCACCTAATGACTGAGGAAGAGAAATTCAGTGTGTATTTCGCCTAATAAATAAGTAAAACCAAGGATTCCGGTGAATTCCTTCGTATGATCTCCTTTTCATGGCTTTTTTTGAGGTAAAAAGAATATCCCGAAACGATACAATATAACAATGAAAGGGTAGCTTGGCATTTTCTCAGGCATAATTCGGGCTTTAGATGTAGGAAAAAAAACTTTACTCCCCACTTTGTAACCGTTATAATTAAGCTAGAAGCAATTTGAAATTGGGTTTCATTAGACGAAACAAGGAGGCGCATATATGCCAAGCAAGGATCATTTTTCATTGGCTCGGACCCTGGAATCAGGCGGCAAATCTTATCGCTATTATGATCTGAAGTCCCTTGAGGAACAAGGATTGGGCTCTATTTCTTCCCTGCCTTTTTCGATTAAAGTCCTACTAGAGGCTGCTGTACGTCAGTTTGACGGACGGGCAATTACTGAAGAACATGTGAAACAACTGGCCGATTGGTCAGGTGACATTGACCGTAATAAAGAAATTCCATTTATCCCTGCTCGTATCGTACTTCAGGATTTCACCGGAGTTCCGGTAGTCGTGGATCTCGCAGCTATGCGTGATACTGTTAAAAAAGCCGGAGGAGATCCTAAACAGATCAATCCGCTTGTCCCGGTTGACCTTGTAATTGACCACTCTGTCATGGTTGATGCTTTCGGTACAGCAGACGCCTTGGAATACAATATGAACGTTGAGTTCGAACGCAACGAGGAGCGTTACCGTTTCCTTCGTTGGGCACAGACAGCTTTTAACAACTTCCGTGCAGTTCCACCAGCAACAGGTATCGTGCACCAGGTAAATCTAGAGTATTTAGCTTCTGTTGCCACTACTAAAACTATCGATGGTGAAACTGTCGTTTATCCAGATTCTCTTGTAGGAACGGATTCCCATACCACGATGATCAATGGTCTTGGTGTTGTGGGCTGGGGTGTAGGCGGTATTGAGGCTGAAGCAGGAATGCTTGGACAACCGCTCTATTTTGTTACACCTGATGTAGTGGGCTTCAAGCTTACAGGCAGCCTTATCGAAGGAGCTACAGCAACGGATTTGGCATTGACAGTAACTGAAATGTTGCGTAAAAAGGGCGTAGTCGGCAAATTCGTCGAATTCTACGGACCTGGTCTTGCTAACATCAGTCTGGCTGACCGGGCAACTGTTGCCAACATGGCGCCAGAATACGGAGCAACTATCGGTTTCTTCCCTGTAGATGACGAGACACTCGCTTATCTTCGCAGCACGGGTCGTCCGGATGATCTGGTAGCGTTGGTTGAATCTTATTACAAAGCACAAGGGATGTTCCGTACCTCGGATACGCCAGACCCTGAGTTCAGCGATGTGATTGAGCTTGACTTAGCTTCTGTCGTTCCTAGCTTGGCTGGACCAAAACGTCCGCAAGACCGGATCGAACTTACGCATATGAAGGAAAATTTCGAAGGTATTATCCGTACACCTGTAGACAAAGGCGGTTATGGTCTCAGCGATGAGAAAATCGCTCAAGTCGTAGAAGTACAACACAAAAATGATACTACTAGCAAGCTCAGCACAGGCGCAGTCGTAATCGCAGCTATTACTAGCTGTACGAATACTTCCAACCCTAGCGTTATGCTTGGAGCAGGTCTTTTGGCGAAAAAAGCTGTGGAACGCGGCCTGACCAAACCAGCTTACGTTAAGAGCAGCTTGACTCCAGGATCCTTGGTCGTTACTGAATACCTGCAAAAAGCAGACTTGCTGAAGCCGCTCGAAGCACTGGGCTTCTACTTGGCTGGTTATGGCTGTGCCACTTGTATCGGTAACTCCGGTCCATTGCCTGAAGAAGTTAGTCAAGCCATTACTGATAATGACATGACCGTAGCCGCAGTCATCTCCGGTAACCGGAACTTTGAAGGCCGCGTACATGCTCAGGTAAAAGCAAACTACTTGGCTTCACCGCCGCTCGTAGTTGCTTACGCACTGGCTGGTACAGTAAATATCGATTTGCAGACTGAGCCACTTGGATTTGATCCACAAGGTGAGCCAGTATTCCTGAAAGATATCTGGCCAACCACTGCTGAAATTCGTGAAGCCATTGGTCTCTCCCTTAGTCCGGAGATGTTCCGTAGCAAATACGAAAATGTATTCACCGCTAACGAACGTTGGAATTCGATTCCTGTTCCGCAAGGCGAACTGTATGAGTGGGATGATAATTCCACGTACATCCAGAATCCGCCATTCTTCGAACATCTGGCAGACGGTCTGGGAGACATCAAGGATATCAAAGATGCACGCGTTCTAGCGCTGCTTGCTGATTCCGTGACAACCGACCATATCTCACCAGCGGGTAATATCTCTACCTCTGGTCCTGCTGGCGAATATTTGCGCGATCATGGTGTAGAACGTGCAGACTTCAACTCCTACGGCTCACGCCGCGGAAACCACGAAGTCATGATGCGCGGTACGTTCGCTAACATTCGGATTCGTAACGCAGTAGCTCCTGGTACAGAAGGCGGCGTTACTACCTTCTTGCCAAGCGACGAGGTTATGTCCATCTATGATGCTTCCATGCTCTATCAGGATGCTGGACAAAATCTGATCGTCATCGCTGGTAAGGAGTACGGTACAGGAAGCTCACGTGACTGGGCAGCTAAGGGTACGCTTCTGCTTGGCGTTAAAGCAGTTATCGCTGAAAGCTTTGAGCGGATTCACCGCAGCAATCTGGTCGGTATGGGTGTACTCCCACTTCAATTCCAAGAAGGCCACGGCTGGAGCAGCTTGGGACTGACCGGACGCGAGACCTTCAACATTACTGGTCTCGATAACAACGTGGCACCAAGTCAAGAGCTAACTGTCACGGCTACCCGTGAAGACGGCACACAATTTGATTTCCCTGTCATTGCAAGACTCGACAGCACAGTCGATATTGATTACTATCGCAACGGCGGTATCCTGCAGACTGTTCTTCGCCAGATGCTGGCAGATGCTACAGACTCTTCCGCGGTGTCGGTAGAATAGATTTAAAGTAACTTAAAAAGGGACTGTTTCACGGCCATGCGTGGCTGTGAGCAGTCCCTTTTTTATGGGGTGGTTCCAGCAGCCAATTTGTGGCGGGTGGGCTGCCTCTGACTGTTGAACGTTCACTATTGTTGCGTGAGCCTCAGGGGACGCCTAGGATTCCAGCGCGTTCGGACTCAGATGACACTATACGCTCGATTATCCGACTTTTGGCGTGCGATCGGACTCCATAGTCGCTATTGGCATAAAAAACACGCTAAAGGTGCTCGTTTGGGTTGAATAGCTGCACTGGGGTCCGAAACTCTGCCAAACTGGCTTTAAATTTGCAAATAACGTCCCCTGAGTCCGCACGCCTCAAGGGACGCTTAGGATTCAGCGCTATCGGACCCAGATGACCCTATACGCTCGATTATCCGACTTTTGGCGTGCGATCGGACTCCATAGTCGCTATTGGCATGAAAAACGCGCTAAAGGTGCTCGGTTTAGTCGAATAGCTGCAATGGGGTCCGAAGCTATGCCAAACTGGCTGTAAATCCGCAAATAGCGTCCTTTGAGTCCGAAAGCCCAGGGACATCTATATAACAACCCGAGATTACTTGTGTACGAGTTATGAGATACGTGAGTTCGTGGGTTCGTGGGTTCGTGGGTTCGTGGGTTTGCACGTTCGCGGCTTAGTGTGTTCCTAGGTTCGCGGGTTTGCACGTTCGCGGGTTTGCACGTTCGCGGGTTCCTGGGTTTCTGCATTCGTGGTTTCTGGGTTTCTGGGTTCCTGGGTTCCTGGGTTCCTGGGTTCCTGGGTTCCTGGGTTCCTGGGTTCCTGGGTTCCTGGGTTCGCGGCTTAGTGTGTTCCTAGGTTCGCGGGTTTGCACGTTCGTGGGTTTCTGGGTTTCTGCATTCGTGGTTTCTGCGTTCCTGGGTTCGTGCATTCGTGGATTCTAGCCTCCCCTCTCTGTGGCTCTGCCTTCCCGCCTATCTAGACTCTGGGTTCTAACTCTCCAGACTCAGCATTACGAGTTACTGAGGATTCCAAAGAAACGTATATTCACTGAAGCTCACCAAGGCAACGCAAGGTGGGGGAGCCGTTAGCCATTAGCTAGCCGTCAGTTAGCTGTTAATTACCCATCAGTTAGCCGTCATTCACTCATCAGTCACTCATCAGTTACCTTCAGTTACCCATCAGCCCGTCAGTTACCCATCGTTTCCTGCCACTTACCCACAATCGGCTAAGCATCTCTCCCCAAAAACAGCAAAGCAGCGATCCTCCAGTAACGGAGAAATCGCTGCTTTACTGTTAAACACGGTATGTCACTGCCAGCAAATTAAGGAATCATCATACCCATTTCACTAGCCGCTTCCTTCAATACCGCGGCATATTCCACTAGCGTATCTCGGGATAGGCGACTAACTGGGCCGGACAATGATAACGCCGCGATCACATTTCCACTGCGGCCCGTAACAGGCACCGCCACCGCGGCCGCGCCGGGCTCGCGTTCCTCGAAACTAGTGGCATATCCGAGCCGGATAATGTCATTAAGCTGCTCTTGATAGACATCCTTCTCAACGTAGTCCGGCCATCCTGAACTCTCCAGCAATTCTTTCAGCACCTCTGGAGGAGCATAAGCTGCCAACACTTTGCTTGATGCGCCTACAGATAAAGGCAACCTTGCACCGATCTGCGCCACTCGCCGGATGGCCTGCTGACTCTGAACCGCCTGAATCCGCACACGTTCTATGCCGTCGCGTAAGTATAAACTAACGGTCTCCCCTAGCCGATCCCGCAGCCGTTCCATTGACGGCAATAATACCGCTGCCGACTCATCAAAAGCAGGCAAATGCGTAGACAATTCCCAAATTCGTATACCCAGGCTGTATTTCTCAGTGGCCGGATTACGAATGAGGAAGCCCTTTTCCTCCAAGGTTGCCAGCAGCCGATGGACGGTACTTTTATGTAAATCTATCTTTGAAGCGATCTCCGTCAACCCTAAATCTCTGTCCTGGGTAAAACAAAGCAATATATCAAGCGCACGCTCTACCGCACGCACTGTAAGCTTTCGGTCCTCCATGACAATCTCCCCCTCGTGTTTCATCAAATGAAACTCGGTTACATTATAACTAACTCTATCTTAGTGCAAAACTCTATGGAAAGTCCAGTATATTCACTCCACCGGAGTTGTGCCAAAAATGTGCCGGAAAAGGTTGGGCCGCACTTTACAGTTACATTACAAAAGCGTCTAATTCATTGACTTTGTAAGGGCTTTTTCATACGATTAACATATTAAATTATCTACTGATGCTTTAGAATCATTTTTACAAATTCTTCTAGGCACTAGTACTCACATCATTCTTAGGAGGGGACCATATGGATCTGGCAACTCGCCAAACCGGCACAACCGTCTCCCGTCGACCTAAACTACCTAAACAAGGCAGTTCGTCCCGGCTATCGCTGCGGATGATTCGTGTGAAGCATATTATCGTTGCACTGCTATTATCTATTTTTTTCTTTTTAGCCTTCTGCTTTGTCTCACTTCATGGCTATATCGCCTGGGTATTATCTAATCCAACGGTCGCACCTCTGTATTCCAATCCCATGCAGGCCAAAGGTCTCGCATACGAGGATGTGACGTTTCCAGCTAAAGATGGTAGTCGGATGATGAGCGGTTGGTATATTCCCTCGGAAGGGGCTACCAAAACTATCGTGTTCAGCCATGGCTATGGCGCCAACCGGGAAGAATCTTGGGTACCTATGTACGATCTCGCTCACTATGCACACAGTCTGAATTTCAATGTCGTGATGTTTGATTACGGCTTTGCTGCCCAAGGCAACAAGGATATTGCAACCGGAGGTAAAAAAGAATCCCAGCAGCTTCTAGGCGCTATTGATTTTGCTAAGGAACGTGGAGCTGAGGAGTTAGTGGTATGGGGCTTCTCCATGGGAGCAGGCACAGCACTGCAAACAGGATTAGTATCAGAGGACATTGACGCGATGATTCTGGACAGCACCTTTTTGTTAGAGCCAGATACGCTGTATCATAATATTAAGCAAAATATTGATCTGCCCCGCCAGCCTTCCTTGGCGATTATGGAAATGCTGTTCCCAGTTCTGAACGGTACGGGGCTGAATCAAATTCCTTATGCGAAGGTCAAATCCGAAGATTATCCTTTCCCTATTCTACTCATGCATGGAACCGAAGATGATAAGGCTCCTTATCCTATTGCTGAAAAGCTGGCCGCGAACCAAAGCAATCCGTTCTCAGATTCCTGGGTCGTAGAGGGCAGCCATCATGAATTGCTGTTCCGTGAGCACCCGCGTGAGTATTTGCGGCGAGTCTCTGCTTTCTTAGGAAATGTTCAACTAGCCAAAACCTACAATGGCAACCAGCCGGCGATGGCAAGTAACTAGTTAAGCACTACAATCCGCCTCTGTCCCCTGATGGGTCAGCTGCTTCAACCATTTACCACGGCGAATACGCATGTAACCTATAACCAATCGAACGGCCTCTTCCAGGGACAGAAAGAAGTATACCCAGGGAAGAGGCTGTTTCCATCCCCATGACAACAGTAGCCCTAGAGGCACCCCAAGCAACCAAGTTGTGGAGGCTTCCATAATAAAGACGAATTTACTATCACCACTACTCTGAAGGATCCCTCCCGCAATCATCATATTACCTACCTTTATCCATAAAAAAAGAGCGAAAAAGCAGATAACGGAAGTTGCCATTCGGCGTTCTTCCACTGTTAAGTTAAAGGCGGAGACGTAGAGCGGGGCTAGAACAGCAATAAAAACACCAAGCAGCAATGAAATCCCTACTCCTATTCGAACAAAAAAACAAGCATACTGAAAAGCACCGGCATTATTATTCTCTCCCAGCTTATGTCCGACCATAATACCAGCTGCACCAGAGAGTCCTGCCAGAAGCCCAATCGTCAACCCCTGCAGCGGAAAGGTCACTGTCATAGCAGTCATCTCTTTTGTGCCCATACGGCTATATATTACGGAATAACAAGCTTCACCTAAGACCCAAACCAATTCCGTTAAAACAATAGGCGCTATTGTTCTTAAAAAGGGTATGCACAGCACTTCAGAAAACGAACTTAGTTCCTTAATACCTCCGGCACCCGGCAGCTTTCCACGATATACGGCTCCGACAATCAAGGCACTTTGGATATCGGAACCGCTAATTTTAACAGCTGATTATAAAATTGATTTTTCTCAAGCTTGTTCATACCCTCATCTCATTTCTCAAATTTTTTCTACTACCCCAAAGGATTTCATTAATCGGTCCACACGACAAAAAAGGCACACCCTCCTTTTCGCGAGGTTGTACCTTTCGGTATTATTTCCTTTATTTTCCTGTATTATTTCACCCTATCAAACGGTTGTCGACGATATTATTATTGCGTTCTTATGCTCTTCATAAGCTATCATGAGCCCACATATAATGAATGATGAAGACATATCACGGGAGGTTTTCTTGGAATGTTATATGTATACGGGCCGATGCTGCCAGTACGTATTTTAGAAGAAATCGTATTCTGGAAAACACAAGAGAAAGAGCATACCGAGGTTATCAAAGCAATCGTACCTAACCTGGAGGAGCCCTATGTAAAGCTGCTGGATGAATGGGCGGTGGTCTTCGGTGCCACAGAGATGGCCGCTCAGCAGTTATTGAATTCTGCCCTCTCTGCTTCTCCACCAAGTCAGGCTAAACTCACTGCGGAAACGGAAAAGCTGCTGCACATCTCCTGTACCCAATCCCAAGAATTTGTTCGGCAGCTTTTTGCCATCATGGAAAGCAGCGCAGCCGTCAAAGCCGTCCCCCTTGCTACCACTGTGATCCTGCATATTATTCGCGAATCAGAGTATTTCCTTGCCGTACTACACACTTTGAGCTCGCCCGGACAGCTCACGCAAATTATGAGAGATAATACAGCAGCCGACTATGTCGTAAGAACAGAAGAGGACAATGTCACGCGGAATGAGGGACTTATTCCTTCTACAGATACTATCCTTGATATTCGTGAAATGAGTGCTGTGCCAATTGGCGGGCATACGCTGCCTCCATTGCCTTATGCTTATAATGCGCTGGAACCATACATCGATGAGAAAACCATGCGGATTCATCACGATAAACACCATCAAAGTTATGTAGATGGACTAAACAAAGCGGAAAACAAGCTGGCCGAGGCTCGCAAAAAAGGAGATTTCGATCTCGTTAAGCATTGGGAGCGGGAGCTAGCCTTTAATGGGGCAGGCCACTATCTCCATACAATCTTCTGGAACGTAATGTCTCCACAAGGTGGCGGGCGTCCAACTGGAGCCTTACTGGAAGCCATTGAACAAAGCTTCGGCAGCTATGACAGCTTTAAGAAACAGTTCACAGAAGCTGCGAATAAGGTTGAAGGTGGTGGCTGGGCTATTCTCGTCTGGAGTCCACGCAGTCATAGACTGGAGATTTTGACTGCGGAGAAACATCAGAACCTGTCACAATGGGACGTGGTTCCGTTACTGGCTCTGGATGTATGGGAGCATGCTTATTACCTTAAACATCAGAATAATCGGGCCGATTATATTGAGGATTGGTGGAAGGTCGTTAACTGGCCTTACGTCTCAGAACGTTATGCTGCTGCCAGTAAACTGGCCTGGAAGCCCTTTTGATATTATTTCAATTCACAGTGAACATCACTCTTATTCCCACACCCTGACCAAAAAGGACCCATCATTCACATTACGTGAACGATGGGTCCTTTCAATTTCGAGGTATGCACCCCGATATTTATTCCTTAATCAAGCTTAGAAACTCCGCACGAGCGGCGGCATCCTCACGGAAGACCCCTCTAGTAGCCATAGTTACCGTTTTGCTGCCTGGCTTCTTCACTCCGCGTGCACACATACACAGATGCTCTCCCTCCACAACGACCATAACACCGTGGGGGCCTAACACCTCCGTCATAATATCAGCAATTTGCGCCGTAATGCGCTCTTGAACCTGTAGACGCCGGCTTACTGCTTCAACAAGCCGAGCTAATTTGCTGAGGCCAGCAATACGTCCGCTCGGAATGTATCCTATATGCACTTTACCAAAGAAAGGAGCCATGTGGTGTTCACATTGGCTGTAATAGACGATATCCTTAACGATCACTAGCTCTTCATGAGACTCATCAAAAGTAACGCCGAGCGCCTCGCGGGGATTTATCGAATAACCGCCGAATATCTCCTCGTACATCCGCGTAACACGTGCCGGTGTTTCCAGCAGTCCCTCGCGGCCGGTATCTTCACCGATTAATTCTAATATTTTCTCAACGTGATACTCGATTTGCTCACGGTTCTCTGCAACTTTACCGTTCACATATTCCTTGATGTTCCCCATGATGTCTCCCCCTTCCGCACCCGTATACATGTTATCCGGACCCGGTTACTTACTTCTACGTTTATTCCCTTTAGCTGCTCCTGGGCGCGCACCTGGCTGTCCCTGAGTCTTCATCATTTGCTGGGCACGCTGCATTTGCTTTCCGTTCAGGTTATAACCCATTTGCTTTGCAACCTTTTGCAGCATTTCAGGATCATTCTGCATGTTTGTCATTTGTTTGCGCAGATAATATACACCGATGAAAAAACCACCGATGAGACCTACGACCAATGTAATAATAGGTAATGCGATACTCATCTAAAGCCCACCTCTACACTCTATTGTCTGCATCGCCATATGGCACGCGAATCTATCATAGCATTTCAGGAACTGGACAGCAATTGGCAATATGCAACCTGTCTATGAACTTTTTCCTCCATTAATATCACTGTCCTCCCGTGCCTTCTTCCCGGTAAGGAGCACATCCTGCGCCCGGCTTAGCATTTCCCTCACCGTGCCATCCTCCTCGCGCTCTAAACCCGCTTCTACAGCCGCTAGAGCCTCATCACCGCCAATACGTCCAAGCGCCCAAGCAGCAGTGCCCCGCATCTCTGGCCGCGGCTCTTTTAGAACAATTTCTGATAGCTTTGGCACAGCCCCGGCTTCCTTGAAATTGCCTAGGGCAATGATCGCATTTCGCTGCATCGGCTTTTTACCTCTCCAGGCTGCTGAGCTATTGCCGAATTTCTCTTTGAACTCACGATTGCTCAGATCAAGGATCGGCAGCAGCAGCGGCTTCACGATTTCAGGATCAGGTTGCATCTGAGGGCGATGATTCCAGTTCTTACCTCTATTCTTGGGACATACAATCTGGCAAGTATCACAGCCGTATAGACGGTTGCCGATCTTGGTCATATACTCCTCGCTGAGAAACCCTTTAGTTTGCGTCAAAAAAGAAATACAAGCCTGTGCGTTAAGCTGACCCGGACCCACCAGCGCTCCGGTAGGACAAGCATCAATACACTTAGTACACTCCCCGCAGCCTTCTTCAACAGGTTCATCCGGAGCAAAAGGAATGTTGGTAACCATTTCCCCAAGATAAATCCATGATCCCCATTTGGGCGAGATGATAGAACAGTTTTTGCCGCTAAAGCCTATTCCCGCTCTTTCCGCTACCGCTCTATCTACTAGAACACCAGTGTCCACCATGCTTTCCAGCACAGCCTCCGGTACACGCTCGTGAATAAATTCCTCTAGCTTACTTAAGGCTTCCCTCAGCACATGGTGATAATCCCTGCCCCAAGATGCCCGGGCGAGGATGCCTCTACGTGCACCCGGCTCAGATTTAGGAGGGTTCTCCATTTTAGAAGGGTATGCCACTGCAATCGAAATAATAGATAACGGCTTGTCTCCAGAAGACAATGCTGGAACTGTCCTTTTATCCAGATCGGGTTCCTCGAAGCCAGATTCATATCCTTTGTCCCGGTGGTCTTGCAGTATATTTTTTAAATATAAAAAAGGTTCTGCTGTTGTAAACCCGATATCATCAATACCGAGTGATGTCGCAGCCTCCTGAATCTCTGCTTTAAGCTGTGCCCACTTGGAAGGCGGGGGAGCATACGATGACTGAAATGTATTGGTCATTTCCGCCTTCTCCTTTCATATCTTCGCTGACTTTCTTATAATCTATTCAGTTTTGACAGAGGCCACCATATATAATCAGCCCTGCCGACAATCATATCCTGTGAAATAGAGCCGAAGTAACGGCTGTCCTTGCTGGCTGAAGCATGACGGTTATCGCCCATTACAAAATAATTGCCATTTTCCACGGTTAACGCTGCAAAATCCGGATCTTCAATCTCAGTATCGATATAGGGCTCATTCACTATTTTTCCATTTACGTATAACTGATGATTCCGTACCTCTATGATATCTCCAGGTATGCCAATCACTCGCTTCACTAAATACTCCTTATGGCTAGGTCCGGTACTTGGATCATGAAGAATGACAACATCACCATGTTTTGGATTTACGAACAGCAATGAAATTTTATTAATGAAGAGTCTCTCACCTTCCCAGAGCGTTGGCTGCATAGACTGACCTTTAACCGTTGATATATTGAACACAAAAACATTAAGAACAGACATCACAGCAAAAACAATCACAGCTGTAAGCAGCCAATCCTTCATTTCTGAGACCAAACGACCGCCCAGGGTAGTCTTGGATCTGGAGGATCTATATCTTTGTTTCCTATTTCTCGTGTAATCTACTTGGGGCTCCTGATTCAATATGTCACCTCTTATTCTCAATAATTGAAGTTTATACTTGCAGATATTATAACAATAAAAAAGCATATCTCCCAGCCATTAGCAATGGACTTCTGGGAAATACGCTCGAGTATGAATGAAACAGACTATATCGTCAGCTATAGTTCTTTTTTCTAGAAAATGTTTCCGCTTTCGCAGCTGAGTGATCAAAATTACCCAACAATGCTCAGCTTCCGGACAGATTTGAAGATTTGATTCTCGCTATATCCCATAGCTTCATACAATGGCAAAGCAAAAGAATTATGCTCATCGACGGCTACATAGATACCACTGACTTTACGAGCTTGAAACCTGGATTCCATAGCCGATACCAGACTTCTGCCGACTCCTCTGCGGCGATAATCAGGATGTACAGCAATCCGGAAATAACAACCGTGGTTTTTCTCAATCGTACCAATCAGTGCTCCAACAATTTCTTCTTCATCTTCCGCAACTACAATGAGATCTGAATCCCAAGAAAGCTGCCTGGAGAAAGGCTCGATAGTGTTCTCGAAACACTCTTCCGATAATGCGGTTTGCAGCAAATCAGTCACAGGGCTAACGTCGCTTAATTGAAAGGAACGAACGTGCATTCTTTAAAATCTCCCTTGTCTATGGCTTATGAATTTAACAAAAAGAAGGGGTTCCCTTAACATAGAGAAAATAAAAAAAAGCATCAAATACCGAGGAATACCTGCTTTTAAATCTATTAAAGCACACTTTTCTCGTGATATCATCATTTTTCTTTTGAAAGCGCTTAATATCAAGCGTTTACATTTTGAGCTGGGTTCATTTCTTCATTAAAAGGGTATTAATAAGGATATATGTCTATAGGTTGGGGACTATTTATTTTAACATTCTAAATACAATTGTAAAACCCATTCCCTCTCCAATTATACTTTATAAACATTTATGTTTGTTTAGTGTTGCATTATTGGTCTAGATACGGTTTAATTAAAGTATCCTATCGGGCGAAACCCTATAGTACATATTTACAATAAAGGATTTTGACGTTAGTTCGCCAGAATTCTTTATCAATAACAAAATTCTAATATAACTCAGGAGGGATTTTTCCATGGCATTTCAATTACCGGCACTTCCTTATCCGAACAACGCACTCGAACCACACATCGACGCATTGACGATGGAAATTCACCATGACAGACACCATAACACATATGTAACTAATCTGAATGCAGCTTTGGAAAAAGCACCTGAATTACAAAGCAAAAGCATTGAAGAGCTTCTTACAGATCTGAACGCTGTACCTGAAGCTATCCGTACTGCTGTTCGCAACAATGGTGGCGGACACGCTAACCACACTTTGTTCTGGGAAGTTATCGGACCAAACGGCGGCGGCGCACCAACTGGCGCATTGGCTGAAGCTATTGATAAAGAACTGGGCGGATTCGAAAAATTCAAAGAAGATTTCGCAGCAGCAGCAACTACTCGTTTCGGCAGCGGCTGGGCTTGGCTAGTTGTTAAAGATGGCAAACTGGCAGTAACAAGCACACCTAACCAAGACAACCCAATCAGCGAAGGCGCTACTCCAATCCTCGGACTGGATGTATGGGAGCACGCTTACTACCTGAACTACCAAAACAAACGCCCTGATTACATCAAAGCGTTCTGGAACGTAGTAAACTGGGAAGAAGTTGGCAAACGTTACGCAAGCGCAAAATAAGAAATTCCATTTGGCTTATGCCATTTAACTAAAAAAGAAGGTATCTCAGAGCCGAATAGGCTAAGGGATACCTTCTTTGTTTAGGTTGGAGATATAGAGAGATAAAGATAAAGATTGATTGATTGATTGATTGATTGATTGATTGATTGATTGATTGATTGAGATCCTCCCAGACAGTGCATTTCACGCCGCTTACGTCGCTTAAATGGATGCACTGGATCGGTATAGATCAGAATAGCTCGGTATAGATGAGAACAAATCGGAATAGATCGGAATAGATCGCAATAAATCTATACTCGGCTTACCAGAATCTGCGTTTGGAGTCGCTGAGCAATAGATTAGGGAATAACTCCCTGAAAATCTGCGATATACTCCATAAACACGAGTAATTAGGGAAATACTCCCTAAAAAATCATCCGTTATGGGCATAAACCCGATTTTTGCCCAATTATTAGGGAGGTTTTCCCTAAAATGATCAATCACATGCCAAATCGACCTATTTTTAGGTAATAATTCCCTAATTAAATTTCACTCACTCTCGTAGCATAGAACACCAGAAGAATTTAGTTGGAACAAGACTGAACTAGTCTGAGCCAAATAAACAAAGATTTGCTACGAAGAGACTGAAGCATACGACCCTACTTAGAGCATACGACCCTACTTAGAGCATACGACCCTACTTAGGTGCATACGACCCTACTTAGGTGCATACGACCCTACTTAGGTGCATACGACCCTACTTAGAGCATACGAAACTACTTAGAGCATACGACCCTACTTAGGTGCATACGACCCTACTTAGAGCATACGACCCTACTTAGGTGCATACGACCCTACTTAGGGCATACGACCATGCTTAGGTGCATACATCAAACTCAGGTTTTTTACAATTAGTACTTTAGCAACACAACACAGCGAATCCCCTACGGCTCTAACTTCGCCCGCTCTTCCTGCTCATCAAAATAAAGGTTCAGTAGCTTCAGAAAAACGTTAGGGAACGCATAGTTCGCCATGTCTTCGCGGCTGATCCAGCGCACAGCTCCGCCGTCCTCTGGACTAGCGGTTCCGTCCTCAAATCTCTCGATAGGCATGCTGCTGTCGATTCCTGAGAACAAGTCCGCGTCCGCGTTGTACACCGCCCGTCCTTCTGCCGCTATCGGCAGCGGAAGGGCGTCCTCTTCGCTGCAGCGGTACACCTGCAGCGTCCACACGATATGGCTGAAGATATGCTCAGCAGCCATCCAGTGCTTCTCAGGCCGGGCAGAGATCCCGGCCTCCCGCAGTGACCGGCGCAGCCGGTCCAGCGCCGCTGCTTCCGGCAGCCGCGCGCCTTTGGCGCCGCCTTCCACAGGCGGCGCCTGCCAGTGCGGCAGCTCCCACATGCGGGCTAACAGCCCGCTTTGTGGCCGCTGCCGGATGAGCACTTGGCCCGCGTGGGCACCGCGGCCCTCAATTAAGGCCGCCAGCCGCTCCTCAGGGCGCGGCGGCTTGGCCTTGGTCTTGACGGGCAGCGAGGTCTCGCAGCCCGCCAGGCGCGCAGCGCAATGCTCCATCACCGGGCAGGTTAAACAGCGCGGTGACTTAGGAGTGCATACGAGCGCCCCAAGCTCCATCAGCGCCTGATTAAAAGATGATGCTTCCCCCTCCGGGATCAGCTCAGCTGCCAGGCGCTCCATTTTTACGCGGGTGGGTCCCTTGGCGATATCATCCTCTATCAGAAAGTATCGGGACAACACCCGCATCACATTGCCGTCGACCGCTGGCTCTGGCCGATTGAAAGCAATGCTAAGGATAGCCCCTGCCGTATAAGGTCCCACTCCCTTTAAACTGAACACAGCCTCGCGATCATTCGGCACCTGCCCGCCATACAGCTCTTTGACCTGTTTGGCCGCATGCTGTATATTGCGAGCACGAGAATAATAACCTAAGCCTTCCCAGCACTTAAGCACGTCCTCTTCTGGTGCATCGGCGAGCGACTCTACGGTAGGAAACCTTTCGATAAACCGATTGAAATACGGGATTACCGTATCCACCCTTGTCTGCTGCAGCATTATTTCAGAAATCCAAATATAATAAGGATTGCGGTGCCGACGCCAAGGCAAATCCCGTTTCTGCCCTTGATACCACTCCAGCAAATGATAGCTGAAATATTGCTTAGCCTCCTGCAGCTCCTGTTCGTCTTGAACTTGTAGATCTTGTTGTGTCATTATAACGCTCCTTGCCCTTCTATAATCAGGGTTCAATTTATGAACCTGGCCCTTCCACGACGGCAAAAGCCGAAGCCAAATCACGGCCATGTGTTATCGTAAGATGAATGGTATACCGCTGTCCATCTGGCAGATCTAGTCTGCTCCAGGCTTCACACGATAAAGTTACCTCTGGTTTTCCTTTAACATCAGGCAATATCTCAATATCCTGAAACCCAACTACATTGCCGATGCCACAGCCTAAAGCCTTTACAACTGCTTCCTTGGCAGCAAAACGCCCGGCTACGAACTCAGCCAACCTCCCGCTTCGCTCTTCAGCAAGTTGATATTCTTGCTCTGTTAAGACCCGCTGGTTAAATTTCTTACCCAGTCCTCTATTTATTACCTCTGAGATTCGTTCAATTTCTAACACATCATGTCCGATTCCGTAAATCAACACTTCACGCTCCTTATGGACGTGTATCCCATTTTGCTTCAATAATGGTATGATCAATCATATGAAGTATTATTAAAAGTAATAGTCCTGCAAGATTCTTTCTGCTATCTTAAAAGAAAATGCGCTTTAAGTCTAATAAGACTATCCAGCGACTTCATGATAGACTAGCTGATTTACTTCATTTTTATATATGGAGAGGGGATTACCCTATGAATCATCGTAATTTTGAAATACCTGCCGGAGACGGAGCTGTTCTCCGCTGCTCACACTTCCCAGCCCAAGGCAAAGCCAAAAGCGTTATAGTTATAGCCCATGGCTACAAAGGTTTTAAAGATTGGGGAATGTTTCCTTACATAGCCACAACTCTCAGCCAAGAGCATGAAGTAATTACTTTTAACTTCTCTCATGCTGGCATCGGGGAAGATCTGCTGCATTTCACAGAGCTTGAGAAGTTCGCCCGCAACACCTATCGCCGCAGCTTGAAGGACATGGAAATCCTGTTGTCCTATCTTAGCCAACACCCGAAATTCGGCAGCCTGCCCTTATTCCTTCTCGGCCACAGTCTCGGAGGGGGAATTTGTTTGGTCTACACGCTTGATCATCCCAATGAGATCAGCGGAGTAATCTCCTGGAACGGGGTTACGAAACTCGATTTGCTGACGGAAGAACAAAAGCAGCAGATGAAGGAAACAGGAAGAACCTATGTCCTTAATGGACGGACTGGCCAACAAATGCCGCTGGATGCTGTAATTTTAGAAGATATGAAGAACAACAAAGAACGCTATAACATCCTTGAACGCATACAGAAAGCGTCCTTCCCAGTTGTTCTTATTCAAGGCAGTCAAGATGGATTACATCTCCGCCAAGGGTCTGAGCATCTCATCAAACTTCGGCCAGATATTAGCTGGGTGCAGGTTCCTGAGGGTAATCATACGTTCAACACTGTGCATCCTTTTGCTGGCACGACTCCGCCATTAGAGCTCGCGATTGCTGCGACAACTGATTTTATCAATCAGACACTTACGCTTACAGAATAATTATTCTTCTTAGTCTATCCAGCTATCCAACTCACAAAAACCGCCACGAGCTCTGCTGCTACGCAGACCCGTGGCGATTTCTAGTTCAACCTATTCTAAATCCCCGGAATAACATTACGCTTATGCGCCGTTCTCCGGTAATAATTTTCAAGCTTCTCAGCTACCTCAGGATTAACCTGTTTACCTTCCAGATAGTCGCTGTTATCGTCATAAGTAATGCCCAACTCGGTTTCATCCGTCTGCCCCGGCCATAAGCCCGCCGTAGGTGCTTTTGTGACAATATCCGCAGGCACACCTATATGTGCAGCCAACTGACGTACCTGACGTTTATTAAGTGTGGATAGTGGTGTAATGTCTACAGCGCCATCGCCCCACTTCGTGTAGAAGCCGGTAATTGCTTCAGAAGCATGATCCGTTCCTACTACAATCAGATTGTTCTCAAAAGCGAGTGCATATTGCATAACCATACGTGTTCTAGCTTTAACATTTCCTTTGCCTTGATGCGTCATATGGCGGTGTTGGCCTATTGATTTCAGACCATGCTCAACTTCAAGGGCAATTTCATTTACCGCTTCCTCAATGTTGGTCTCCACAGTATGAGTCAGATTAAAAGCTTTGGCAACATCATAGCTGTGCTCGATATCTTCCTGAACCCCATAAGGCTGGAATACTCCAAGTGTCATATACTCTGTGCCTTTTTCTGCCGACAGCTCGTCCGTAGCCTGCTTACAAAGACCCGCGGCTACCGCACTGTCCACTCCACCACTAATGGCGATCAATAATCCTTTAGCCCCTGCGTTCAGCACGTACGACTTTAAGAAATCAACCCGTTTGCGTGCCTCAACTTCTACATCAATCGTTGGCTTCACGCCAAGATCCGCAATAATTTCCTTCTGTAAACTCACCAAACACACCTCGTTCCATCAGAAATGGTTCCATATCCATCAAAATATCCACCCAAACGAAGCTCATGCTTCTAAGCATATTCTATCCCATTATTGCTCTTATATTTTGAAAAATCCCGCATGCAGCCGATTTACCGGCTGATGCGAGATTATATGGAATAACTGTTTTTACTGGCACAAACGATTGAAGACTTCTTTCAATTCAGCAGCAATTTCAGCAGCCGAACGATCTTCTACGCCATGACGTTCAATAAAGTGAACGAGTTCTCCATCCTTCATCAGTGCGATGGAAGGTGAGGATGGCGGATAAGGAGCAAAATATTCACGTGCTTTAGCAGTAGCTTCTTTCTCTTGACCTGCAAACACTGTGAACAAGTGATCCGGAGTGATTTCATTTTGCAAAGCCTGAGCTACACCTGGACGACATTGTCCAGCGGCACAACCACAGACCGAATTTACGACTACAAGCGATGTTCCTTTTGCGGTTGGAAGAGTAGCTTCCACCTCTTCTGGAGTCATAAGCTCCTGAAACCCGATACTTGTCAGGTCATCACGCATAGGCTGAATTGAATCTCTCATATATTGATTAAAAGACATGGACATTTCTCTGCACTCTCCTTCACTTTTCAACTGTTTGTCAGATAATATTACAGCAGTACTTACTAACTTTATTATACATTCATACTCTGTGAAAGCAAGAGATGCTGTAGAGGGTGATTCAATCTACGAGCGAACCCCGCTGGGTTCCTCCTTATCCAATGGGAAGGAAATCGTAAATACCGTACCCTCTCCTTCTACAGACTCTACATTTATTTTACCGTTATGCCGCTCCACAATACTTAGGCACAAGGATAAGCCTAGACCTGTGCCCTGAATTTTCGTCGTAAAAAAGGGTAAAAACAGCTTCTCGCGTTGACTTTCTGACATACCAACGCCGCTATCGGTGACAATCAACTCTACTTTATCATGAGTACTACGTGTCTCCAGCGTCAGCACCCCCTTGGGCCCCATAGCCTCCATACCATTACGTCCTAAATTGAGAATAAGCTGCTTGATTTCCCGGACATTTAGTTCCAATTCATGCAGTGATGGGCTCAGCTTCAATTCAACACTTTGACCGCGAAGATTAGCATCAGCCCACAGCAATGGACTAACTTCTTCTATAATATGGTGCAGCAGCACCTTCTCTTTATCAGAAACCCGGCTCTGTGCCAAGGATAAAAAATCATTAATAATACTATTAGCGCGGTCCAGCTCTTCCATCACAATCTGATAATAAGAATCCAATTCTTGAGCACTCTTTTCTCTCATCAGCTGCAAAAAACCCCGAACTACCGCCATAGGATTACGAATCTCATGGGTAATTCCAGCAGCCATCTGCCCGACCAAGCTCAAACGCTCCACATGATCCAGCTCTACACGTAGTTTTTCCTCATTGGTCATATCCTGCACAATAATTACAGCACCACTTGTTACCCCTGAGCTCTTATGCATTAACGGCGCTGAATAAATCTGATAGATGCGCGACTCATGAATCATTTTTTCACTGGAACGCCGTTTAGAGCGGATATTATCACTTACCCGCATATATGCCTGTGTATCCACTGAGCTGTGAAAAAACTTTTTTACCGGCTCGTCAATAATATCCTCTTTTCGTAAATTGGGATAATGAGCCCGCATCATTCCTAGCATACAATCATTAAGATCAGTTACAACTCCGCGTTCATCCAGAGACATAATACTCAGAGGAACTACATTGGTAATCTGCTGCAGCTTCTCGGACTCCCACTGGAAACTTTCACTGATATTCTCCATCTGTACTTTATCCTGCAATCTACTTCTAACCATCTCAACATAATATACAAAAATACCACCTAAAGCGATGGTGAAAAACAGATATACCGTAATTAGAAATGCTTGCACGGAATTAGATTCATATATATTTTTCCCGCCTATAATAGGGACTAACGCAATAAATAGCATGCTTGGACAAAGAATCATCCATAACATACCGATCTTCTCAACTACTGTACCTTTCTTAAAAGGTTTGGCCAGTCCAAACAGCAGCGGATATAATAAAACCCCTGAATTCAATATCACATTACTGATTCCTGTGGGCTCCGCGATGATTACATTGCAGATAAGCAAAAAAATGGACAGTAAAATGCCCGAACGGGTAGTTCCATATAAAATACCAATATACGCAGGGATTAATCCTAAATTTAAATAGGCTACACCAAACAAAGTTGTCGAAAGAAGAGAGCACAGGATAAGACTAAACGTACACGCCAAAATCAAAAAGGTCTGATCATTTGGGAGCTTCCCCTTTTTCCGAGTCACAAATCTACGGTCCACCCACCACTGAAAAAGAAAAAGAAAGGAGCATGCTGCCGATATTTGCAATAAGATATCCTTAACCGCACCAATAATTACAATCACACCCCAAAATGGACAAATTACCCTACATGCTTAGATTAAAGCACAGGATTACTCTCCTGACAACGATAATCACCTAATGATTGGACAAGACTGGTTACATGTGAATCAGAATGGTATGATTCCGTTAGGAATACCCGCGGAATAGGCTTCCGTGTCTTAACATGTAAAGGAGTAAAATTTCATGAGCAATTACGATGTGATCGTCATTGGGGGCGGCCCTTCGGGTCTAATGGCAAGCGTGGCCGCTGCAGAACACGGGGCATCCGTCCTGCTAATCGACAAGGGAGCAAAACTAGGCCGAAAGCTCGGAATATCTGGTGGCGGACGCTGCAATGTTACCAACATCAAGGAAAGAGACGAGCTAATCGCCCATATTCCAGGAAACGGGCGTTTTTTGTATAGTGCCTTCGACCATTTTAATAACCAGGATATCATCGCCTTTTTTGAAGGTTTAGGCATTGCATTAAAAGAAGAAGATAACGGGCGGATGTTTCCCGTTTCCGATAAGGCCTCTAGTGTCGTCTCTGCCCTAATCAGCAAAGTACGGAGTCTAGGCGTGCAGATTATGACCGACAGTCCCGTCTCAAGAATAATCTATGACGAAGGGGCTGTTAAGGGAGTCCAGCTGAGCTCGGGCAAGACGATCGCCTGCACTGCTGTTATCATCGCCACCGGAGGCAAGTCTGTACCACAGACCGGCTCCACTGGAGATGGTTACCCTTGGGCAGAAGCCGCAGGGCACACGATCACCGAGCTGTTCCCGACAGAGGTGCCGATTCTTTCACGGGAAGAATGGATTAAGTCCGGCGAGCTGCAAGGCCTGTCGCTACGTGATGTAGCCCTTACTGTGTGGAATCCTAAAGGAAAGAAGGTCATCTCTCATCGAGGGGATATGATATTCACCCATTTCGGATTATCAGGACCCATTGCACTGCGGTGCAGCCAATTTCTGAGACAAGTCCAACGTAAATCCGGCACAGATACGGTGGAGATGTCCATCGATCTCTTCCCTGATCTGAACGCACAGGAAGTAGAATCTATGTTGCAGGATAAGCTGGATCAGGAACCAAAGAAAGCGATCCGCAATTCGCTGAAAGGGCTGTTGCCAGAACGTCTCATCCCCCTCTTGCTGACTAAAGCTGACTTAGATGGAGATACAACCGGTCATCACGTCTCCAAGAATGGATTGCTTCTAATGGCTGGGATTTTGAAACGGATGCCGGTTTATGTGCATGGCACCCGTTCTCTATCCGAGGCCTTTGTTACCGGCGGTGGGGTAAATCTGAAGGAGATCGATCCCAAAAGAATGGAATCGAAGCTTATGCCGGGGTTATTCTTCTGCGGCGAGGTACTCGATATCCATGGATACACTGGAGGCTACAATATAACGGCAGCCTTCTCAACAGGTTATACAGCAGGCAAGCATGCTGCTGACATTCGACTGGGATAATCTCTAGTGCAACGTGATATCCTCTAAGCAGCTTGCTACTTTGAAAATGGCGGTCCGCGCGATTCTCTCATTAACTGGAGAATCGCACCTCTATTTTGGGTTCGTCAGCTGCTATGTGGAGCGTCTGTCCTAATCAGCTACTGCTGCTTCGGACCCAGATGACGTTATTTGTGAATTTATCACCTTATGGGCAGGGTTTCGGACTCCAACGACACTATTCCTTATAATGAGGCTCATATAGGGTGTTTTTCATGGCAATAGCAACTATGGAGTCCGTTAGCATCCCAAAAGTGGAATAATAGTATGTTTAAGGGCAGCTGTGTCCCATAGGCTAGCTAGGTACCTCGTACGTACGTGCGCACAATAGATCGAATCAAATCAACAAAAGAAGAGTGCCCCAGCAGCCTTTTCAAGGCATATGGGGCACTCTTCCGTTCTATTTATATCTTTATTTCGCTAAGCGAAATGTTCCAAATATTCTAGAGCTAAACAGTGCAACGATATAACCTAGCGGGATGAACAGGATAATCCCAAACCATCCATATAAGGAAATACAGATCAGCGCAGAACAAATGATTGAAAAAGGAAGCAGTAAGATAGGGACCGCACGCAGCCCTGCTTCGGCTTTTTGTTCCTTCGTAAACGGCAGAATTCCGATGTAATCATCTCCCACGAATAACGACCAGAACGACAACAGCCAATTGGTCATGAGAGAAACTAAAACTATAAAGCCCAGCCATTTGAACCCTGACGGGATGATAAATATCGCTAGAAGGGACACAGCAGTAAACGATAAGTAGAGCTTTAAATGGGCAGGATTCCGTACAAGTGCCTTAATCGCTGCCGCAGAGAAACGGCTCTCGGCAGTTTTTGATTTTAGCAAAGGCTGTGATTTCCGGAAAATCCACGGCTTATGGCGGGTTGGACGTGGCTTATCCAGTACGCCGCGGAGTAATAGGGCCGCTATTTTCATCCGCTGCTTATAATCTTCACGCACATCGTTCATGAACGTCCCACGCATCACTATACGCCGCTGAAGAGCGATTACCGCTACGACTGCAAAGAGTGCTGCAATCAGCAGCATAAAAACTGGACTGTTGTTCCAAAACGTAGCTGCACGGAAATAAATCCCACAAGGAACGGAGATGGCTAGGATCAGCCATAGCCAGCGCCGCCAGCCTTGCTTTTGTACTTTTACAATATGCCCCAGTAATTTAATGCACCAGCTACATGCCAGAGTCAGAGCGAACAGTGCCCATACCTCGGATGACAGCATTCCATATCCCCGAACCAGAAAAGGTAATAACAGCACAAAAGCTACACAGAACTTCAACGATGTTACGATCAGGCTGTACAGCAACCCGCGAAACATGATCGTATTTATCCATCGCTGTCGTTGTCTAAGAAATAATAGATCGCCTTCCTGCAATAATAGCACCAGTCCCCCTCTACAGAGCAGGAGCACTAATACTGAAGGAATCAACATAAACGGCAAATCTGCACTCCAAGCTGGCAGTGCCTCGTTCCAGAACCCGTAATATAACCGTCCTCCCAGAAATCCCCCGGGAATCAGTATATATAACAGCACAGTCCAATCGGCAGCCGTACGAATAATAGCAGATTGCTCACGCCAATGAGAAAATAATCGCCGCCAGAATAGCTTTTTGGAGGTAGGAAAAGCAAACCCTCGCTGCTTCTGCTTACTCATGTCAGTTCGTCGAAGCAATCAAACAACGACGCCTCCGGCAGCCCAGCATAATCACGTATATCTTCGAGCGTTCCAGCAGCGGCAACCCTGCCACCCGAGATCAGCACAAAATCATCGCAAATTTTCTCAGCAGTATCCAATACATGCGTAGACATTAATACACCAGCCCCGCGCTGCCGCTCCGCTTCCAGCAGCCGCAGGAAATCTTTGGTGGCCCGAGGATCCAAGCCGATAAAAGGCTCGTCCACAATATAAACATCCGGCTGTACCAAAAAGCCAAGCATCAGCATCATTTTCTGTTTCATACCCTTAGAGAAACCAGCTGGAAGATCATCACGGACATGGTTCATACCGAACTGCTTCAGTAACCTCTCCGCCGTTTCTTGAAACTGCTCATATTTTAGTCCATAAGCAGCAGCAGCCAAATCTAAGTGCTCCCATAAGGTCAGATCCTCATAAAACACCGGTTGCTCTGGTACATAAGCATAGGATTTATTAACTCCATTAAAGGAGACCTTAGCTTTGGTATTCTTAAGCAAACCGAGCAGTGTTTTGATTGTAGTACTTTTCCCCGCACCGTTTGGTCCGATTAGTCCGAGCAGTTGTCCACGCCGCACCTGAAATGAAATATCGAATATGCATGGGGCACCTGCTTCATAGCCTGCTTCATCGATCTCAACATCGAGTACAATCTCTTCGTCGCTCTCGGTATCCCCTGTTATTTCTACATTCTCCATATTCGCCAACTCCTAAATATTTCTAATGAATATTATTATCGAAATCCCAATCCAGAAAGATAGCTTCTCTAATCGTACTATATATACTTTCTCCAAGGAAGCAAACTGATTTTTTCACAGCTAAGAGAACTACTCTCATATTTAAAAAGAAACCTCCCATTAAAGAGAGGTCTGCCCGAGAAGCTCTAGGTTATTTGTTGCTGAAATTTCTTCTTCACGTTTAATTACCGCTTCATCTCTACGCTCGATTTTACCACGCAGCATTAACAGTAACACTCCGAGCAGGGCTGTAAGTAAACCAGAGAGAATGAAAGCCGGGACAGGTCCTGACGCTGTAACTAAAGCCCCACCGGCTACAGGTCCCAAGATAACAGCCGCACTTGTTAGACTGCCTATAGTTCCAAATACACGACCCGTGTATTCCGCAGGGGTCCGTTGTTGGAGCATAGAATTGAAGGGAATAAACGCAAGGCCTGCCCCCACACCAGCAAACATAAAAGAACCAAACAAAGCGATGTTCATCCATAGTCCAGCCTGACCGTGGGCAGTTACAATTCCTGCACTTGAGAAAACAACCCCCATAATTACAGCTCCCAATCCCATGAAGACGAGCGTATGTTTACCACTGCCTATACGGCTTACAAGCAGGGCTGACAGTAAGGTGCCAAGACCACTGGCTGCCACACACCAACCCAGCAGATCACCGTTCACACCCGGAATCTCCCGGAATAACGTTACAATCTGCGAATCACCAATTTGCAGCATTAGCAGCACTAGCACCAGCATAGCAATCCCGCATAGTACTACAGGCATTCCCACGATCACCTGCAGACCCGCCGACATTTCTTGGCGAAAAGACTTCCGAGCACCATTCTCCCCTGCGCTATCCTTGGCTGCATCTTTCTTCAGTGCAGCCGCACGCGGCAGTCCTATTAAGATGACCGCCGATAAAATGAAGGTAGCCGAGTCAATCACATAACAAGCGGCAATACCAAATGCGGCAACCAGCAGTCCACCGAGAGCAGGACCTACAATTTTGGTTATTTGTTCAATAGATGAGCTAAGCGCCATGGCTTTATCCATCTGGGCCGCAGGGACAAGCTCCTTGAGCTTTCCGCTTTTGGCTGGTGAAAAGAGTACATCCATGATCCCTTTAGCTACCAACAGGACATATACCTGCCAGAGAGAACCTGCAAATACCAAACAAACAACGATTCCTGCACGAGCTAGATCGGAACCAATCATCAGCGCCTTGCGGTTAAAACGATCACTTAAATAACCTGCAAACGGTCCTCCTAAGAGCAACGGTACAGCCATACATAAAGATATAGCCGTAATTTCCCACGGTGTAGCATTCCATTTAAAACCTACCATTGTCAGTAGCGCTAGTATATGCAACCAGTCTCCCACATTCGATACAAGCTGTGCGGCAATAAGCAGCATAAAGGGCTTATTCGCCGTCAGCTTTCCTTCTTTTGAATCATGAGCCAGTTGTTCCTCCATCTTACTTCACTCCCCGTTACTATTTCTCGATGAAGTAATAGTAAAATATTGGAGAACATCAATCATCCGTCTGGAGGCGTAAATAGCGCTTGAACCTAAGGCTGAAATTCTTATCCTTTCAAAGACTGAAATCAAAAAAACCTTCGTTTTTATCGTATTTAAAAAATTGTTTGATTTTTAATAATTAAAAGTGTGCTCATTGTGACAAATCACATGTTCTTCATTCGCTCTTTCACGTATTCTAAGGTTATCTCAAGGTTCGTTGCACAGGTAACCCGTGCACTAATGACTATTGATTGCAAACTGTGCGATGAGTTCACACATGATTAACGATAGAGGGTGGAGAAGCATGATACAATCTTACGAACGTGATACGCAATTAACACTACATTTGTACCGGGTATTTGCCAAGTCTTTTAAGAGCATTAATGAACATGCTGTTACCGGCAGCAAAATTGAAGGTTTTAATCCGACTGCCTTTGCCGTTATGGAAGTGTTGTACTATAAGGGACCACAACCCATTCAACAAATTGGCGCCAAGCTGCTGCTGCAAAGCGGCAACGTTACTTACGTAATCGATAAGCTTGAGGAACGCGGCTATTTGCAGCGTAAGCCTTGTCCGAGCGACCGCCGTGTGATTTTTGCGGAGCTGACTACGGAAGGTGAACGTCTCATGAATGAGATGTATCCGAAATATTCAGAACGCCTGCATCTTGCTTTCAGCGGTCTGAATGATGATGAGAAGGAACAAATGATTGTTCTGCTCAAAAAGATGGGTCTACAAGCTGAGAAGCTATCCCCTCTTCCTCGTAAGTAAGAGTCGCTTATTTATGTGTTACAGACAAGCTATTCTTGATTTCTGTTAATGGTAAAAAGAAAACCAATAGGCGATTCTCCGATTTATTTGAGAATCGCCTATTGGTTTTTTTGTTCTGCGCCGTCTTACTTGAGCAGATGATCGGTAAGTCGATGCCGAAGACGGACTTTGAGGTCCGCTATTGGCAAACCTCGGATCATAGTCATCCTTATTCGACAGGACTTGCGAGCACGCTTCCGATTGGACTTGGCGAGCACACTTTAGATTGGATTTCCCTTCTAGCTGACCGTAACTATCACTCTCAGTAAAATCCACTTTCGGTAAAACCGACTTTTGATATAACCCGCTATATTTTCAGCGCCCAATCTTGATGAACCTGAATAATAACTTAGGGAATAACTGCATTCTGTACAGCTATTTCGTATGCAAATCGGATTATTCTAACTTTAAGTGTATTCTGTACAATTAAAAACCAGACAAACCACCCCTAGGCGAGTAAATCAAGAAAATAGATGTACTAAATACAGCTATATTCATTGAAGAGTTACCTACAGGATTATAGTTGTACGAAATACAACTAAACGCGTCTATCTACTACTTCCATCGACTCTCTACTCTCCACTCTCTACTCTAGAGGTTACATCAATCTGGCGTGCCCCTCCGTCCGCTATTCCGTGCGTGATTTCATGTGCTCCCCCGTGCGTCTCTCCATGCGTCATTCAATGTGTCATTCCGTACGCCCCTCCAAGAGTTAATTCGTAAGGTTCATTCAATTTAAAAAGCCATCTACCTATTAAGTTATGCCTTTTTCAAGGACGATGAAGCATCCTCTACTGAAGGCACACCCTTGCGCAAACCCCAGGAAATTATCAGCGACAAAACAGCGAAAACTGCCATTACGATAAATAATGAATGAAGACCACCTTCAAGGGCATCACGCAGACTGTTTGATACTTCCCCAGACAGGTTAGTTCCTGCATGCGATCCAAGCAGCTTATTAATATCATCCCCTGAGATGTTCGAATCCGGTTGTTTTCTTAACAGCTTATCAATATTCAAGTTCAGCCAGGAGCCAAAAATAGCCACCCCAACAGTCTGTCCTAAAGAACGCGTGAACGCATTAAGCGCTGTAGATGCTCCCCGTTGCTCATACGCAACAGAGGACTGCGCAATAATCGTAAAGACTGTAGAAGAATACCCAAAGCCAACTCCACAGACCAGCATCAAGCATAAAAGCAGCAACTGTGAAGACTCCCCTGTTAAGAAAGCCAGGCCAATAGCCCCGGCAGCGATCATAATCAATCCAAGCATTGCGGTTCGACGCGAACCTGCTTTTAGAATCATCCGCCCTCCGGCGATCGAACCAAACATCCAGCCTACCGACATCGGCGCCAGTAGCAAACCTGAGATGGCGGCGCTTTTTCCGGATACACCCTGCACCCATAATGGCACATACGTAGAAAGCCCAATAATTAATGTGCTTACCAGCAGGTTAGCGCCTGTAGACACCGCTATGTTGCGGTTCGAGAATAGACCCAGCGGCAACATAGGTTCAGGAGCACGACGCTCCACAAAGAAAAATAAGACTAGCAGGATAACAGCCACACTTAGAGTTGCGATTAGCAGTGGGGATGTCCACTCCAGATTCTGTCCTCCTGTAGAGAGACCGAAGAGTAATGCGCCCATACCAGCAGCGAACAGCAGCACCCCTGCCACATCAATTTGTGCTTTCCGACGTACCTTCTCTTCCTTCAAATAACGGGCAATAAATACCATTGCTAATAAACCAAATGGCAGATTAAAGACAAATACCCAGCGCCAGCTTAGGTAATCTACAACATATCCTCCAAGAAGAGGGCCTACTAAAGAGGAAATCCCCCATACAGAGCTAAGTAATCCTTGTGTCTTCGCTCTCTCCTCAATACTGTAAATATCCCCGATGATGGTAAAGGTCATTGGAATGAGCGCACCCGCGCCAATCCCCTGTATTGCCCGGAACAGGATCAGCTGTTCCATACTTTGCGAAATACCGCATAATAATGAGCCTAATAAAAAAACAGCTGCCCCCCACATGAACACCGGCTTGCGTCCAAAGAGGTCACTGATTTTGCCGAAAATAGGAGTAGTAATAGCCATTGCCAGCAAATAAGAAGTGAATATCCAGCTAAGCCACTGCATCCCCTGAAACTCACCTACGATAGCTGGACCCGCTGGGCCTGTTACCGTTCCTTCAATCGCAGCCAGAAAGGTAGCTAGCAGCACCCCTATCAGTATTAATTTACGTTCTAAATCCCCTGTTGACTTCAATGTTCCAAACCCTCTCTTTATGTAATCAAATCATTGCCATTCCCCACGCAGAAGCGCATGTAGGGTCACATCCTGAAAGCCGGAAGGGGTCTGGCGATATTGACGCAGTATACCTTCCTTCTGAAAGCCGAGCGTTTGAACCAGCCTCTCCGCACGATTATTATCAGGATGACACAGCGCTTCTATCCGATTCAGCCCCATCCTATTGAAGCCGAAGTTGAGCACTAAACCAAGCGCTTCTTTCATATATCCAAGCCCCCAAAAGGCAGGCGCCAGATCGCAGCCAATTTCCCCGCGGTAAGCTCCCTGTAACTGCCAATAGTTATACCCGCAGCTCCCTATAACTTCACCACCGGGTCCTACAATACTCCAGCGTAAGCTGTCCTCTTCCTGAGCCATCTGTGATAAAAATGCAATCAGTTGCTTAGTCTCTTCGATAGAGGATAATGCTGGAGCCCCCAGCCAGCGGGTGACCTCTGGATGAGACCAGACCTGATATAATGCTGAAGCATGTTCAGTAGTCATAGCACACAGCTTCACTCTACTGCCGACCAGTGTGGGTATCACTCCATTGCAGATATACAAGTCTCTGCCCCCCTTCAACTTATCAATTATACATCATTCAAGAGTATATCCTTAAGATAAAAGTTCTAAATTCTTTAACATTGAAAAGAACAAATTCTACGCGTTAACGTAAAAAGACGTCTGCAGCAGGGAGCAAACACTCCCTAATACAGACGCTTTTTATTTAAACTTAACTACAATGATTTCATTCCGCTTCATGAATAACTTCACTGCATAACACCTGAAGTTTGGCTCGAATATCCTTGAACTCTTCAATTCCAGTCCCCGTAATACTGTACCCTTCGGTATGGGCAGTCAGAAAGTTGTCCAGTGTCAGCTTTTCCAATTCCTGTTTCACTTCGCGTTCTCCTACACGATACCCCAGATCTTCAAGTCCGAGCAGCATCTCTGAGATCGTCACATCTTTATCCCGTGCACAATAAAGCATATGAATTCCTATGAACAAGTTCTGTACATCAGCGCGCATATTCCACCTCTTCCGGCTATATAGCCTTCGGTATTTATACTAGCATTACCCTCTGACCGATCCTCGGAAACATTATTGTAGCTGTTCCGCATTTCATGGACTTCAAGGAACATTCCATATTGTTACAGATTGGTATTGTCGCTTGACGTATCATGTCTAGCTGTACTATGTTGATAATTACAGTTAGGAGTTCATATTTGAATTTAAAGTACAGGAAGGTGATGCTTCATGTTTCAAGCTATGCCTTACGATGGAACACGCAACGAGCAGTTTGAAGCGGTTCTAATCCAACTAGAAGCATTAGTAAAGGACGAACCAAGTGCTACGGCCAACCTGGCCAATGCTTCGGCACTGCTTAAACACGCTATGCCGGATACGAATTGGGCCGGTTTTTATTTATTTGATGGCAAGGAGCTTGTGCTCGGGCCTTTCCAAGGTCTTCCTGCCTGCATCCGCATCCCGTTGTCTCGTGGAGTCTGCGGAACGGCTGCTGCGGAACGACGCACGTTAGTAGTTGGAGATGTGCATGCATTCCCGGGACATATCGCCTGTGACGCCGCTTCAAACAGCGAAATTGTTGTCCCGCTGATCAAGGATGATCGTTTGCTTGGCGTACTCGATATCGACAGTCCGCTGAAGGATCGTTTTGATGATGAGGAACGCCGGTTCCTGGAGCGGTTCGCAGCCCTGGTATCGGAAGTTATCTAAAGCAGCTCTGCTCTATAGAGCATAAGAAATAGGCTGTCTCATTTGTAGGAATCTCCTACCTATAAGACAGCCTATTCTTGTTAAGCCTATAGCCGTACCGGACTGATATTCCAAATCTCCGCGGCGTAGCGGCTAATCGTGTTATCGCTAGAGAATTTACCGGAATGACCAATATTTATAATAGACTTCTTCAGCCATTCCTGACGGTTGCGGTATGCCCGGTCAATCTCGACATGAGTCTCGACATAACTTGCGAAATCCTTAAGCACAAAGAATTCATCGTTATTATCCAAAAGAGAATGGAAAATGGTCTCAAACTCCGCACCATGACAGCATATAGGTCCCGGATTAACCAACTGATCCAATACTTCCTTCACACGGCTATCCCCATTGTAAATATCACGTGCGTGATAGCCGCCATGCTGATAATAATCCATTACCTGCTCAGCACGAAGACCGAACAGGAACATATTGTTGTCCCCTACCATCTCATGCATTTCCACGTTAGCGCCGTCCATCGTACCTACGGTTAATGCACCGTTCATCATAAACTTCATATTCCCCGTGCCGGAGGCCTCTTTACTCGCAGTAGAGATCTGTTCACTAATATCCGCAGCAGGAATGATCTTCTCGGCCAAGGATACCGAATAATTCTCAAGGAAAAAGATACGGATCTTGCCTTTAACATCCGGATCCTTGTTGACAGCCTCCGCCACAGTATTGATCAGCTTGATAATCCGCTTCGCCAAATGATAGCTTGGTGCCGCCTTTGCTCCGAATATAAACGTGCGGGGTACCATATCCATCGAAGGATTATCTTTGATTTGGTTGTACATATGCAGAATATGCAAAATATTTAGCAGCTGCCGCTTATAAGCATGCAGGCGCTTCACCTGAACATCAAAGATAGAGTCGGGGTCTACATGTACCGAATGCTTGCTGTAAATGTATTCAGCCAACTTGAGCTTATTCCTCCGTTTAATGCTGGCTACTTGTTCCTGGAAGGAAGCATCCTCACAATATTTAATCAAGCCAATCATCTCTTGCGGATGGCTCATCCAGCGGGTTCCTATCGATTGATTGATAAGGTTAGCCAGATCCGGATTGGCATGCATCAGCCAACGCCGGTGAGTAATCCCATTCGTCTTATTATTGAAGCGGTGCGGGTACATTTCATTAAAGAGCCGCATTTCGCGTTTCATCAATATTTCTGTATGCAGCGCCGCTACCCCATTAACACTATGGCTCGCCACAATCGCCAGATGGGCCATGCGAACCTGATCGTCATGAATAATCGCCATCTGTGAAATCCGGTCCTGATCACCGGGATAACGACTCATCAGCTCGCCGCAGAAGCGGGCATTGATCTCTTCAATAATAAGAAAAATACGCGGAAGCAAGTCCCTGACCATTTGAATAGGCCATTTCTCCAGGGCTTCGCTCAAGATCGTATGATTAGTATAGGAAACCATACGAGTTGTAATACTCCACGCTTCATCCCATCCTAAGCCATGTACATCCATCAGAATCCGCAGCAATTCAGGAATTACAAGCGTCGGATGTGTATCATTGATATGAAGCGCAACCTTGTCGGGCAGCGATTGTATAGGGAGTCCAAGCTTTCCAAAGGTTCGCAGAATACTTTGCAGGCCAGCACTGCAGAGGAAGTATTGCTGCTTCAACCGCAACAGCTTGCCTTCGTATTGAGAGTCATCCGGATACAAGAACTCTGAGATGGATTCTACAGAACGCTTATATTCCAGGAATTTATGATAGTCTGATCCGGCAAAAGAGCCAAAGGTTCTGGTTGGCTGAGTGATGGACTCCGCACTCCAGTTGCGCAGTGTATTCACATGCCGCCGATCTGCACCAATGATAGGCACATCATACGGAACTGCACGAACGGCCTCATATTGACTATGCTCAAAGATAAGCCGCCCGTTCTCCTCGCGAGTCTCAATCACACCCCAGAACCTTACTTCTACCTGCTTGTCTTCACGACGCACTTCCCATACATTATCATTTTGCAGCCAGTAATCGGGCAGTTCCACCTGATACCCGTCAACGATTTTCTGCTCGAACAGGCCGTATTTATAACGTATACCGCAACCATGCCCCGCATATTGCAGGGAGGCCAGTGAATCCAAGAAACAAGCAGCTAGACGTCCAAGTCCTCCATTGCCAAGCCCAGCGTCGGCTTCTACCTCCTCAATATCCTGCAGCGAGAAACCAAGATCGGCCAATCCCTCACGCACGACCTCCAGCACGCCCATATTCAGCAGATTGTTCCCCAGAAGTCTTCCGATCAGAAACTCCATAGAAAAATAGTATACCTGCTTATCCTTATCCGTCTTGTACTTTTGATTGGTATCCGCCCAATTTTTCCCGGCATTCTCGCGAATCATGTTGCCTAATATTTTATAGACATCAGCATTCGAGGCTTCCTCCAAAGGTTTGCCCAATTTACTGATGAGCGTCTCGCGAAACACCTGTTTGAAAGTTTCTTTATCGTTAAACAACAGCAGGTTCCTCCTGACAAAAGCTTTTTTTAGGGATGCATTAGACTATGCCTGTAGATCAGATAGGTTATACTGTTTCGTTTCATCTAATCCAGTTGGTTTATATTTTGCTGCTCTTGGCGATGACGAAGGGACGTTTACTATCCCCGACGAGAATTCGATTCTTACTTAATTGTACGTCCTTATCCATGATCACATTCTCAATAACAGCATCTTCTTCTATAATGCACTTCTGCATAATTACAGAGTTGATGATCTTCGCTCCTTTACGTACCTGAACCCCTCGAAAGATCACGCTGTTCTCCACCGTTCCAGCTATAATGCAGCCGTTAGCCACCAGTGAATTGCTGACATTTGCGCTCTCTAAATATCGGGTAGGAGCCTCATATTTAATCTTCGTCTGCACTGGACTTTCTTTGAACAGACTAAAGTAATTCTCCTGCTGAAGCAGCTCCAGACTATTCTTATAATAGCTTTCCAATGAATTAATTACGGCATGATAGCCATGATACTCATAAGCAGCGATTTTGAATTTATGGCGGTTTTTCTGGATCACATCACGGAAAAAGTAACTCTCCCCATGTGCAATGCAATATTCCACCTGCTCCAGGAACAGTTTTTTCTCCATAATGAAGATATCGAGATATAAATTGGGATGATCCTTCTCATGATGGATATTGGTCACATTATTCTCTTCGTCCACTTCAATACGCTGGCATAACTCATGCTCTGGCTGCAATTGCTCTATTTTTTTGTATACTACTGTAACATCGGCACCCTTCTCCAAATGGTAGCTGTACAAGTCCTGAAGATCGATAGTATTAATGTGCTGGCTGCCGGAAAACACAATATATTTTGCAGATCCCCGTTTAAAAAGATCCATATTATTATGATAATGCTGAAGGTCGCCAAGAGAAGTATCGGTGGGATCATTCCAGTCCGGAGGCAAAATAAATAGTCCCCCATGCTTGCGATTCATATCCCAAGATTTCCCGTCACCCAAATGGTCCATTAAAGAACGGTATTTACGGCGAACAAACAGGCCCACGCTCTCCAGATCCGCACGCATCATATTGGAAAGCACGAAATCTATCAACCGATAACGACTGGCAAAAGGTACGGCTGCACCACAGCGGAAATAAGTGAGTTCATTTAGTTTATCTAGTTCATGATCCAGATTAATTACACCCATGAGTTGCTTCATCGGAATCCACCGTCCTCTTATAATTTATAAGAAAGTATAAGTTTCACGATATACTTTATCCTTATAAATCTCGCATAAACGCTTACCGTCCCTAGAAGGACGCCGAAGGCGTTTTAGCTTGATTATATGGTTTTGGCCACAGCTGATTTACGTTTTTTGCTTTTATTGTCGATCAGCAGAATTTCGTTCTCGTTCTCCCGCTCGATGCCTATTTCCATATAATCGTCGATTACCGTATTCTCACTAATAATTGCTTTATGAATGCGTACGTTCTTACCAATCTTAACCTTAGGCATAATTACGGAGTCCGTAATCACACTGCCTTCCCCTACCTCTACGCCATAAAAAAGAACCGAGTGCTTCACTTCACCATGCACAATGCAGCCTTCATTAATAATGCATCCTGACACTTTCGCCCCAGGTGCGACATATTGGGCAGGTTGATTCGGATTGCGTGTAAATATACGCCAGCTGGGATCATTTAGATTAAGCGGTGGATTATCGCTCAGTAAATCCATATTCGCTTCCCACAGGCTTGCTACCGTACCAACGTCTCTCCAATACCCTTCAAAAGGGTAGGCAAATAAAGAGTTTCCGTCTTCCAGCATCAAAGGAATGATATCCTTACCAAAATCGTGAGATGACCCTATATTCTCTCCGTCCTCCAGTAAATGCTTGCGGAGAATTTCCCATTTAAAGATGTACACACCCATAGAAGCTAGCGTGCTTTTTGGCTGTGCAGGCTTCTCTTCAAATTCGTAAATTTTCAGATCGTCCTCCGTATTTAAGATTCCAAATCGACTTGCTTCCTCCAGCGGAACGTCAATCACAGAAATTGTGCAATCTGCATTTCTCTCCTTGTGGTATTGCAGCATAGCATGATAATCCATTTTATAAATGTGATCACCGGATAGAATAAGAACATGCTCAGGGTCAAACTGATCTACAAATTTAAGATTTCGATAAATCGCATCGGCTGTTCCCCGATACCAGCTGCTTCCATTCTCACGTTCATGCGGTGGCAATACAAATACTCCACCATTCTTACGGTTCAAATCCCAATCACTGCCTACTCCGATGTAAGAATGTAGTATAAGTGGCTCATACTGTGTCAATACACCGACAGTATCAATACCCGAGTTGGAGCAGTTACTTAAAGGAAAGTCGATGATCCGATAAGTGCCCCCAAAATAGACAGCGGGCTTGGCAAGCGATTTGGTTAAACCTTTCAATCTTTTGCCTTGGCCTCCAGCCAATAGCATGGCTACCATTTCTTTTTTCTTCATGGAAAAGCCTCCCTTGACTTATGGGTAATATAAAGTTCAGCAAACCTAGGATGAATGAACAGAATTCCAGAAAGAAGTGAATTAGAAAAGAAATACACCAGAAAGAAATGAGCCTTGATAGGAAGATGACAAAGTTGAAAAAACGAGGAAGGAAATTTTACACGTTCGGATGATCTAACCTAAAATAGGGAGAGCATTCTCCAAAATCAGGAGCCTGAATCAGGAGATTATCCTTATTGTAAAGTGTTCTATATTCTTCGTCAAAACCCTTTATCGCAATTCCGAAATTCCGGAATTTTTAACCCTGTTTGTCATTAAACACGTTAATATTCCTTATAACTAGATTAACCAATTTAAAGCCATGTGAAAGAAATTCACTCATTTATTCTAGAAAAAGAATCATCCGGTCTTCAGCAAACATTCAACCGGATATGGCATAATGAAGCTATCTATCACCGATTTGGAGGAACCTATGATGAAAGCAGTACAAGGAGTTCGACTTCTGCTCGTAGATGATGAGCCTCATATATTACAGTTCCTGGAGCTGGGTCTCCTTAACGAAGGTTTCGAAGTACGAACCGCGTCGGACGGGCTAAGCGCCATTTCGATTGCAGCTGAATTCAAGCCCCATGTAGCTATCCTGGATGTTATGATGCCGGGTATGGATGGGTTCGAGGTATGTCACTATCTGCGCTCGGAAGAGACAGAGGTAGCTGTCATCATGCTTACTGCAAAAGACGAAGTGGATGATCGCGTAAAAGGACTATCTATTGGTGCTGACGACTATATGGTCAAGCCCTTCAGCTTTGATGAATTACTAGCGCGGATCCAAGCGCGGCTGCGGAATCAGTTTCCGGGGCTGCTGGGTGAGGTCCGCTGCGGTCCTTTCCGAATTGACAGTCGGCGAAAGGAAATCCGCTTCAGGGAGGAAGTACTTGAGCTCTCCCCTACGGAATACGAGTTATTGCAGTATCTCGTTATCAATCACGGCCTTGTACTCAGCAAGCCTATGATTCTTGATAAAGTGTGGGGCTATGATTTTGGCGGTGAGGAAAATATTGTTGAGGTCTATATCCGTTCGCTTCGTGAGAAGCTCGGAGATAAGGAGCACCGTATTATCCGTACCCTGCGGGGCGCAGGCTACCGGGTGGATCTATGAGCACTCCCATCTTCAGATGGCTTCGTAGACTGCCTGCACCACGTTCCTTGCGAAAACAGCTGCTTGCCACATCGCTGCTCATTCTATCAGGATTGCTGCTGCTGATTGGAGTCTTACAATATATCCTTATGCGAGATTTTATATACAGCAATAGAGCGGAGTCTATGGAAGCGCAAATACGTTCTGTCCCCCGTGAGATGTTTTTTAACTTTTTTAATTCCTATGACGAGGACACCACAGGTATTAATGAAACGAACAAAGAGTTTAACAGCAGTTTCCCGTTGGAAAGAGAAGACATGAATAAAATGCCAAGTGGGCTGCGAACTGGCGAGAACCGGCGTCCGCTTTTGCTTGATGCCCATACAACTCTCGCCATGTACAGCTCGGATGGCACCTTCAGGGATTTACAGCAATTAACCCTCTCAGATATAGCAGCACCCAGGCTGACCAATGAGCAATACGATGCGCTGCTGATTCACACCACGGATAGGGCGACAGGAAATTACAAGCTCATCCAAGCTGAAGACGGAACTGAACATCTAGCCATATTCATGAATCTTTATAGGCCTGGAAATACTAGATTGCTGCTGCAAATGAGTGTGAGCACGGGGCCATTGACGGATGTGATAATGCAGCAGCTGCTGATCTACGCAGGTTTGTCAGTGATTGCTTTATTGACTGGATTATTCCTATACTTGCCGGCCCTGCGCAAGACGTTAGTTCCTCTATCTAATATGGGAGAATCGGCTGAGATCATTAATGCCGGTAATTTGGACATTCGGTTTCCAGTTGACCAAGGACAGGCCGAGATCGACAAGCTTGCTCATTCATTCAATGGTATGCTCGAACGTCTCGAAATATCCTTTCATAATGAACGGGAGGCCAAGGAGCAGATGCGCAGGTTCGCTGCCGATGCTTCCCACGAGCTTAGAACTCCGCTTACCTCAATACACGGTTTTCTTGAGGTCTTGCTGCGGGGCGCCGCTGATAATAAAGAACAGTTATATAACTCGTTGCGAAGCATGCATGGTGAATCGAAACGGATCAATAAGCTGGTCGAGGATCTGCTACTGCTCGCTCGAATGGACGGAGCTCCACAGCTGCAGATGACTGATCTGATTCTCAGCGAGGTGATTCACGAAATGAAACCGCATCTGCTTTTGCTGGCGGATCAACGTAAAGTTACATTTGATATCTCCTATGGCATCCGTGGTAAATATGATCCCTATAAGCTCAAGCAGGTGATTCTGAATCTGTTCCACAATGCAGTTCAGCATACCGATGCCGCGACAGGGAGCATTCATCTCTCTTTACAAGCGGAAGGAAATCAAGCTCTATTAAGCGTGCGGGATAATGGCTACGGAATTCCCGGAGAGCATCTCCCACATATCTTTGATCGATTCTACCGCAGTGACTCCTCTCGCACACGTAAATACGGCGGATCAGGTTTGGGTCTCTCCATTACAAAATCTATTGTCGAGGCACATCACGGCAAGATTAGTGTAAATAGCACCGTTGGCGAGGGCACAACGTTTACGGTTAGCCTGCCTTGCGAGGAAGGATTAGCCAAGGAAGAGTAACAACCGTTATAATTAAGAGGAACTGGAGCATCGCTCCACAAAACCAAGCGTATGCTTTCGTTGCCAGTTTTGCTATGTAGTCCATTCTAAGGAGCATCGCTCCACAAAACTTTTAGGAGGTAAATACATGTACGAAATCGCCGTAATTGGCGCCGGTCCTGCCGGTGCAAGCGCAGCCCTGTTCGCCGCCAAGGCGGGCAAAAAAACGCTGCTGATCGACAACGATAAGGGCATGACCCGCAGAGGTTGGTTTGAGAACTTTTATGGAATTTCCGAAGTAGGTGGTCCTGAGCTGGTCGAAACCGGGCATAAGCAAGCCGTTAAATTTGGCGCTGAGCTGGTTTCCGAGCAGGCTATCAACCTCACCTCCAGCGGCAATGGTTTTGTCATTGAAACTGAAGATGGAATTATCTATGAAGCAAAACATGTCATTCTTGCCACAGGCGCCCTTACAGATCTAGCTGCCAAAGCTGGTGTAGAGACTAAGGATGGTACAGAGCCAAGAATCAAAACTGTAGTAGCCGTTGATGCTGAAGGCAAAACGAATATCGCAGGCATTTGGGCTGCTGGTACTGTTGCTGGAGTAAGTGTACATGCCATTATTACCGCAGGCGATGGTGCGAAGGTAGCTATTAATGTAATTAGCGAGTTAAATGGTGCGCGTTACGTTGATCATGATGTGCTAAAAGCTTAAACTATACTCAAAACATAAATCCGGAGGATGATTCTTAGGAATCGGTCTTTCGGATTTTTTCGTCCCCAAGGAGAAACAAGTTACGAAATTTAATAATAACTGCACTTGATGCAGCTATTTCATACAATAACACCCACATGGCTGTTTTAAGTGTATTTTATGCAACTAAAAACAGGCTAACTGAGCATTCTAGCTAAAATGTGAAGATATAGATGTATCAAGTGCAACTAAATCGATTTGCAGCTGTCCCCCCATACTTTTAATTGTATAAAGTACACTTATTTGCTCGTTCCTCACCGCCCTTGGAGCGCCGCACGCAAAAAACTGCTTCAAAACCTCATCCCACCGCCGAAGCCGGTGTTATGATCGTTTGAAACAGTTCCTCTCCCTCAACTGTGTATACTCCAATGCAAGGAGTCCACTTCTTTTTCTCTTCCCTTAAGACTAGCAGCCAGCTCCTGCAAATACGGAACCAATAATGGGCGCAAATCCTCCCGCATCAAACCTACCTCCAGCGTGGCTTTAATGTAACCAAATTTATCACCAATATCATAACGTTTGCCGATTAAATCCAGCGCCAGCAATCCTTCTTGCCGGCATACCTCGTGCAAAGCATCCGTCAGTTGATATTCACCGCCCGCTCCACGTTCGAGGTTAGCCAGTACTGAGAATATCGTAGGCTCCAAAATGTATCGCCCCATAATGGCGTACTCTGAAGGAGCCGTTTCAGGCGAGGGCTTCTCTACCAATCCTTTTACTTCATGAACTCCATTTAGTGAGCCGTTGGAGGAGATAATCCCATATTTGTTAACCTCCGGCCGTGGCACCTGCTGCACACCGACGATAGTCTGCTCCTCTTGCTCATACAATCTCATCATCTGCAGCAGCGCCGGGTCCTCCGAGACCATAATATCGTCACCAAGCAGAACAGCAAAAGGTTCATCACCGATAAATTGTTCCGCACAAAGGATGGCATGGCCCAGTCCCAGCGGCTCTTTTTGCCTAATGTAATGGATGCTCGCTAGCTCACTAATTAGCTGGACTTCACGAAGTAGATCCTCTTTCCCTTTTTCCAAAAGCGTCTGCTCCAGCTCCACCGATTTATCAAAATGATCTTCAATCGACTTCTTATTGCGGCCGGTCACGATGATAATACTTTCAATACCAGAGCGGACGGCTTCTTCTACGATATATTGAATCGCTGGTTTATCCACAATGGGCAGCATTTCTTTTGGCTGAGCCTTAGTGGCAGGCAGAAAACGAGTGCCTAAGCCCGCGGCGGGAATGACAGCTTTTCTAATCTTCATCAGGAATCCCTCCCTTGCAGTTTATTTACGGAGATGGGTCACAGGGTGCTCACGAATGTTCTTTTGCTGCCCCTTACCTTCATAGAACTCTTGAACAATATAAAGCGGACGTCCCTTAGTTTCGTCATAAATCCGGCCGACATACTCACCTAGTATTCCTAGCATAATGAGTACAAATCCATTGAAGGTCAGCGTAATTCCAATCATCGAAGCCCAGCCCTTAACAACTGAATCTGTAAAAATCACCAGGTACAAGACATACATAAGGTACAGAAAACCAGAAGCCGACAGCAGTGCGCCCAAATATCCTGCCAGCTTCAGCGGCTTATAGGAAAAGGAGGTGATTCCGTCCAAAGAGAGCTTGATCATACGTTTTAGTGGATATTTAGTTTCCCCCGCCAGACGTTCATCCCGTTCATATTCAATCGCCTTCTGACGGAAACCAACCCAGCTGACCAGTCCGCGCACGAAACGGTTTTTCTCCGGTAGACGTTTGAGCTCTTCGCAGACCCTACGATCTATAAGCCGAAAATCACCCGTATCCACAGGGATAGAAATATCGGTTGAATAACGCAGAATTCTATAAAAGAGGCTGGCCGTCCACTTTTTGAATAAGGATTCACCATTACGCTTCACCCGTTTAGCATATACAACTTCATACCCCTTCTTCCATTCCGCAATCATGTCCAGAATCAGCTCAGGCGGGTCTTGCAAATCAGCATCAATAATGACAACTGCATCCCCAAGGGCATAGTCCATTCCGGCAGTAATAGCGATCTGATGTCCAAAGTTACGTGACAAATCGATCAGCTTCACACTCTCATCCCAGTAGCTATATTCCTCGATCATCTGGGCACAGTTGTCGGTGCTGCCGTCATTCACGAAGATCAGCTCATACACTTCCTCCGTCATTGCCATCACTTTTTTAATACGGCGATACGTTTCCTGAATGACTGCCTCTTCATTAAACATCGGTATAATAATGGAATAGCGCACGTTGATACTCATGAGCAGCTCCTCCTTTAATTTGAATGCTGAAGCGTGCCTGCAAATGTATGAGCACGCTTCGTATCCTGAAACACTGAACTAGTTAACTGTAACTTTGTATAACGTTCCGCTGTTGCCAGCATCGTTCCCTGCCCAATCCGCTGCTGGAACCTCTATGCCATTGTCGGTAATCCAAGTAGATAGCGTAGAGTTTCCTCCACGCCCACCACCCATACCGCCGCTGCTCAGCAGGAAGTATTTCACCTTTCCACTCTCTACTAACGTTTTAAGGGTATCTGTGGTATATACTGTGTCCGAATTGGAAAACCCGTTCAGAATAACAACCGATGCCCCCTTATCGACGATATAAGGAGCTGCTGTACCATAATCCAATACGGCAAACAGATAAGGCTCTCCAGTATTGTTTTCCTCCAGATAGGACAACAGACTCTCATTCGCACTTGTGGCGCTATTACGCCCAAAGTTGCTAGAATTACCGCCCATTCCTCCTCTGCCCTCACTGCTGCCTGGTCCTGCTTCAGGGGTTTGGCTGTTCAGGCCATAAGTAATTGGGGTAGCTGCCCAGTAGAGCGGGCCAATTAACAATACTAGTACAGCAACAATACTTGCCGAGAAAACAAATGGCTTCTGCTTACCTTTAAGAACGACCAGCACCAAAGAAACAACTATACCGGCAGCCAGAATGCCAATCGACCAGCCCCTGCCAATCGTATCGTCATAAGGACGAATAATGTACCACTGAAAAGCTGCTGTAACCAGCGTCGCAACTGGCAATAGCCATGACAGCCAACCAGAGTGCTCGCGATACAGACTCCAGAGCTTTGACCAGCCTGCACCGACCAGCGCGGCTATCGGCGGAGCCATCATCACCAGATAATATTGATGGAAGAATCCCGCAATACTGAAGAATCCCATCACCGGCACCAGCCATGCTAACCAGAATAGAGCTTCTTTATGCCCTTGCGTAAAGTTCCTTCTCCGCAGATTAGCGAATAATCCAATACAACCAAACAATACAAAAGGCAGCATCCAGCTGGCCTGACCTGACAGCTCTGATTGGAACAGGCGCAGTGGACCTGCGGTTCCAGTATTGAACATTCCACCTCCGCCGCCATTCATGCCGCCGCGTTGTCCTTGACCCCCACCTTCACCACCAAATTGCCGGTTTTGATTATCTGTTCCACCGCCGGGTGGTTGCCCTGGAGAACCTCCATCATCGGCGCCATTTTGACTGTCTGAGGTTGAATTTATGCCTTGCCGACCCGAAAATACTCCACGTCCGCTATCCGTACCATTTTCAGCATCTGCCCCGTTCATAGCGGGTCTTTCACCATTCATAGCTGGCATCTCGCCATTCATATTCGGCATCTTGCCACCATTCATTGAAGGCATTCCACCTCCGCCACCACCTGTCCCCCGATCACCCGTCAATCGCGCGACACCATTATAACCAAAGGCAAGATTGAGCACGGAGTTAGTACCGCTGCTGCCGATATAAGGTCGTTTACTAGCGGGAATCGAATCCACTATCACTGCCCAGGATAACGAGACCACGAGTAATATAGCTGTCGAGGCCGCTAATACTCCAGTTTTTCGCTTCCAGTTCACTTTCGCAGCCAAGACATAAAAGAGATAAAAAGCCGGCAAAACCATATAAGCCTGCAGCATCTTCTCATTAAACCCAACACCGATTAAAGCGAATGCGGCAAGGAGACTGCCCAGCTTATTACTCTTCGTTCCTTTAAATAAAAACCAAACCGCCAACAGTATCGTGAATACTAACAAAGCATCAATGTTATTCGTCCGGCTAACAGCCGCCGCTACTGGAGTTGTTGCCATGGCCAGCGCTGCTAAACGTGCTGCTGCTTTACCAAAGGTAGGTTTAACCAGAAGGTATACGAGCAACACGGAGCCCATGCCCCCAAGCGCCTGAGGCAAAATTACACTCCAGCCATGCAGCCCGAAGATGAGTGCGCTAAGAGTCTGAATCCAAAAGGTGACTGGTGGTTTATCCACCGTGACTGAACCCGCAGAGTCGAGTGAAGCGAAGAAGAAATTATGAAAGTTTTGCAGCATACTTCCCACGGCAGTGGTGTAGTATGTATTCACATAGTGGTCATTCCAAACTCCATAACCGTACAAAAAAGCAGCGAGTATTAAAATGAGCCACAGTATAAGATCCGAGCTTATTTTTCTAGCAAAACTCATCTCCATTCACTCCTATCCCTTAATCGTTCTATATGCCGGCAGTTCTGTAACTCCGGCCCAAGCTTTCCGTAGGTGTATTATTTCATCCATACCTTAACTCTCAATGAGTGCAAGCTGAATGTTTGCTGAATAAATGAGGCTGCCGGCACGCAAAAAAAGACCCCACAATGTGGAGCCTTTCGGTACCCTTTTCAATCCAAACTAAGTTATTCCATCTTGCCTATGGCAACAAGCTTATTCACCGTGTTCCAGTTGCGTGCGGTAATGGGCATCCCGAGTATTTTGTCAAAAGGGACTTTAAAAAGCGGCGATTGGCTCACACTGACCTCATATAATATATACATCTCTCTGCCGACAAAACGCACTTTATCCGGTCCATTCTCATAAGTGCGCAGTTTATCCAATGCTTCCGCTGAAGGCTCGGCTGGTAAAAAAGTAACATACCATCTTTTGAATTCCTCTGGCTCGGACAGCTGAAAGGGATCGTTAGCGATCACGTTCTCCATTTCTGCTAAAGTGCGGATAATAACAGAGACCTCGAATCCAAAAACCTCATGAATCTGACGTTCAATGACTCCGCTAAGCAGGCCCACCGAACCTTCATCATTCTCAAAAACGACATTTCCGCTCTGTATATACGTTCGTACATTTGCAAATCCAAGAGCTTGAAACATCGCCTTCAGGTCCAACATTTTTATAATTTTGTTCCCGCCGACGTTAATTCCACGCAGCAGCGCAATATAGGTAGTCATAGAATACGCCTCCTCTTTTGTGCCATGATCAGCTTACCTCTACGGCTAAGGTGTGTAGACGTTTACGGACTTCTTTTACCAGCAGCTCCTTCTCTGGAGGCGAAAGCCCTTCCACCAGACGTGCGGCAGCGATCGGCAAAATCCAGCGGTCTACGTCCTCATAAGTGTGTCCTGATAATCTGAGATACTCTTGAATGTATCCCTTAGTTAATCTTTTTCTTATAAAACCTATCATTAATTTGGAGAAGGCAGAAGCTCCCGGAGGCATAGCTCCCAAACTGAACATCACTACGGAACGCGCAGCATCTCCAGCAGGTTCTCCTACTACACCTGTCATCCAGTCGATCACCCAGAGCTGTTCATCCATAAGCACATTGTCGGGATGAAAATCCCCATGACATAAACGAGTGCCTTCCGGCAGCTTCTCCAGATACTTCAAAATGACGGATTTTTCCTCTTCGCTCAGCATTGGGGCAACCATGATCTGACTTTTCAGCATATCCTTTTGCTGGCCGATTTCCTCTGTAGTTTCAAGCTTATGCAAATCACAATGAAGCCCCGCCATCAGCCTGGCATATTGGGTAACTTTCCAAGGCTTCTCCCCCATCACCTTTAGTAAAGAAGGACCCTGAATTTGTTGAAAAACGATACCTTGTCGATTCTGTTGAGAAATAAGCTCAAAAGGCTGAGGGGTCCGAACACCCCGCGCATGTACAAACTGGCTGATTTTATATTCCCGGCTGACATGTTGCTCTGCTATATCCTCCCGGTACAATTTAAGAATCCTCTGATCGTCATGCTGCCAGATCTCCGCTGTTCTGCCTTCCCCAACAAGCTTCGCCTTCATTCGGCATCCTCCATTTAGTCCAGATTAATGCGGGTAAAATGCTCAACTACCGGAAATGGGTCGTAGTAATGGTGAAGGAGTGCTTTCCATTCCTGATATTGGCTAGATTCTCTAAAACCAACAGTGTGGTCTTCAAGCGTTCTCCACTTCACCAGCAACAGATACTTATGATCATCCTCCAAGCAATGTTGTAATTCATGGCCCATATAACCCTCTATCGAGGAGATTAAGCTTGATGCCTCCTTGAAGCTTTGCTCAAATTCAGTAGTCAAACCAGGCTTCACTTGCAGCATCGCAGCTTCCAAAATCACACTCATCATCTCCTAAAGTTATTAATTTAACGCATCCCGGAAAAATTCATGATAGAAATTAATGATAACCAGCAGTATTGCTAGTGACTCATTGACACTGCCAACCTCCAGCGAATGATTGGCATCATCGATTCTATACACCTTCAAATGATTCAGCCCACTAATTTCACCAGAATGCTCTTCACCAAATAAGGGGTCACTGCCACCATAAATTACAGTACCCCGGCTCCGCTGAATTAGCGGCACCGCCTCAGGCAACGGGGTGATATATAGATGAGACGTCTTCTTCTGTATTTCTAGCTCCTCAGCTATTCTACCTGCAATAACAGCCCCCATGCTTTTACTTATAAAAAGAAATCTCTTATAATCGGGAAGAGAAGCGATCACCGCTTTACATTCCTCAATGATAATACTCATTTCTTCACGCTTGAAATCCACCCTTGCACTCTGGTAACCATATTCTAAAAGCAGAACATCACAATTATGCTCCCGGGCAGCCTTAGCCGCATAATCCAGCAGAGAGCGATCAGCTGAATAATTTTTACCCGGAAAAATAACAGCCAGTGCCTTGGACCCTTGGGTGATATATTTATGTTTAACCTCTCTACCCCAATAAGAGGACATAATGATATTGCTAACGTTCATACATGTTTCCCCTCTTCTACTCCTTAGACGGATTTAAAATGTTTAAAGAAATCTATCGTTTCTTGCAAATCTGCCTCATCTTTATAGATACTCATTACCCGCCCAATTTCAAGCGCAAAATCTACATATCCATTCGGCTTAGCGGTAATGATTGTTCCATCGACAACGACGTTAGATACGCCGGATTCATTGTCCACATAAACCTTACCATCCAGTACTCCGGCAGCCTTAAGAATGGATACCCCACCGCAAATGCCCGCAATGACTTTGCCTGCCCGATTCAGGCTTCTGATTAAATCTAATAGAGCCTCCTGCCCTATTAAATTATCTGTTTCCCCACCAGGGATAATCAATAAATCTATGGAGCTAACGTCCACATTTTCAACCAATACTGATGGATTCACAGAAAAACCCTCGCAGGAGATTAACGCCTTATCTTCCAAGCTCAAGGTATAAACCTCGCCCTTTGTTTTCATAAAATAAGCTGCCAATGTAACCTCAAACTGTACAAAGCTATCATATATAAGAATATATGTATTCAATGATGGATCAGCTCCCCTGTTCTCAAAAAAAGTAATCTCTATTCTATGTATCTATCATTATAGCATCATCGCCCTCTCCTGAAACTTACGGACTCAGAGGACGCTAACCAATAACAACTATGCGCTCCGCTAAGATTCCGAATGTAGGATTTCACCTAATTGCTCATAACAAAAAGGACACAAGCATCCCAATAGCCAGTTTTTATGGCTTACGAGACACCTGTATCCTCCTATTTAGAGCTATTGCTGCGACTGCGGCGCTATCTGTTTATTTTTACCTCGGCTCACAACAATTTCAGCGCAAATCCATAATATCAACGGAATAATCACCTGGAAAGGAAAAGCGTATATTTTATATATATGGTAAGAAAAATAGTAAATTTCCATAATATTCTTGTACACAAAATCCGCAAAATAGATCATGAGTAGTCCCATCTGAAGCACAACAGAGCGGTAACTCTTGAGCTTAAATACTTTAGCTACTCCAATACAAGATACGTAAAGGCATAAGCTTCCTTTAATAAATGTTGTGATTACAAAAGCCACTGCCGATGACGCTTCAATACGGGTCAAAAAATCTCCTACATTAATACGTCCTGCAGACACATAAGCTGGAAAATATAAACTAGATAGAACTTCAGGACCCAGCATCAATAGGTTCCGTAGGGTGGCCATAATAATAATTGTCCCAGCAATCGCTACGCTACCAAATAACACCTTCCTCACTGAGCTCTTGTTCGATAAATTAGCGAATGCTCCCAGAAAGACTATAATCTCGGCAAATGGAAATGAAAACGTGCCTAGGGTATCGTTAAATAATGGCTTCCAGCCTTTGTCTAGCAGAGGGAGTAAGTGATGATATTCCATTTTGGAAAAAGCTAATGTGACAATAACTAGATTAACAAATAATCCGAACAGTAACAGCAGATTAGAACTTCTCCCCAGTACTTCAATCCCCGCCTTAACTATCCAAACACACAACAATCCAAGGCATAGCATAGGCGCTAGCATTGGTGTTTCGGTTAAGGTAACGGATCTACTGAATTCTCCAAAAACCCTGAGAATTAGTGTCCCTAGATGGAAGGTATACCAAATATAGAGACAGGAGATGATTCGACCTAAGACGCCTCCGAACACGGTAATCAACATATCAAATAAATCCTTACCCGGTAATAGGACGTGGAGTCTGGCATATATCAGCAGCAGTGGGACCACCAGCACCATGGCTAATAATACGGCGATCCAGTTACTGTTACCGGATTCACCCGGTACGCCCATAAATATTGAAGTCCCCATAATAAACAAGACAGCAATACTAATAGCATGCCCTGTTGATATGATCTCTTTATTCATACTCGATTCTCCCTTTAGGCTTGTCCCCTAAAATAGCATCTTAATACAGTGTTCCAGGTATGGTGAAGGACTAGGGAGTGACCATCTCATTGCCAATGCAAAAGCAATACAGAATGAAATCAGACATAGTGCGGAAGAAACATAACAATCCCGCTTCATCCCCTGCTTCCATAGACCATAAGGATCGATCAAAACAATTAACGCATAGATAAATATGATCACAACAACCAATTTTATCACCTATTTTTGATGAATCTTGATAGACCTTGATGTTTGTGCACTGCTCTCAATAATCACCTTGGAATTCACTACTATCTCTACGTTAGAAAATTCCTTCCCCCAGTTTTTCTCGATTTTCTCCCAGGTCCGCGGCATTTTCTCATGAAGAAGCTCGCCAAACCCAAAAATATCTGCATGGTATTCCTTCTGAACCTTATGAATAATGGAGAGAATCTGCTCCTCCAGTTCTTTTTCAGCCCACCTTTCTATGGTTTTCTTGCTGTCTAGATTATTGAATTCTCCCGAAGACTTGACCTCATCCAGTCCGGTATGTGTCAGTGTATTAAGTTTTATTTGGAGCTTACCATTTACCCATACAGGTTTTATTTTTGTGCGATTGGATAAAATTTCGAGAGAAAAGTTAGGCTCTCCACTCTCATCCTTTACGATTAAAACGCCTCCCTTGATTTGATTGTTGGCAAACAGCATGTATTTCGTTTCTTCGCCACTGATCATACCGATCATTTTATCCATTTTGAATATAGCTGTTCCGCTAACTCGTGCATTCTTTATCTTATTTTGTTCATGAACATAAATTAACGGAGCGATAGCATATTCTCCAGAAGCCTCAAGCTTATCTATGAAATCCCAAATTTCCACAACCGGCGCTGTACTGACATTTTTCTCAGTCCTCATCTGCTGTGCAAGTGCATAAGACATAATACTCTCAGTCGAACTGCTTAGACTTATGATTTCTTGAGCCGACTTCTCTTTAGCAACAAAAATATACACATCCGATCGGGTTTCCGTATCCCTGTTGTACCAATCTATTACTTTAGTAACCCCCTCCCTTGCAATCTCTTCACTGAGGATAATCGCCTTAGAATGGCTCCAAAATAACTTTTTTCCAGTAATCGAGATCATTCCCCGCACAATATCAAACATGGTCTCGCCCGCGAGTGTAATCATTTTGAAGCCAGCCTGACTTGATTTCATCCCTTCCTTCGTATCTACAATCTCTGTTGTCACCAATAACTGGCCGTCTTTTTTCCCCTTATCAATTGCGACCCCAGCAACAATCGACATATCATCAATTTCAAAGTAGTTCCAGCAGCCTGTATTACAGATCAGAAGCATCATGGATATAACAATCAAAAGTATCCTTTTCAGCTTGCTCATGGTCTTCTCCTTATTTTATTGGAACCTTTTCTCCTCATATTTCGCGCTCCAATCAACGCCGGACGTAGATACATATGCCACCACGGTGCCCTGATCGCTGTATCTTTAATATCCTGAGGACGAATTGAGCCTACTCCAAGCATGTATGGAACTCCAAAGCTACGCAGACTCATCAAATGCACCACTAAACCAAGCATGCCAAGAAAATAACCGTATATCCCCAGGAAAAAACTCGCGCCCAGCAACAATGTTCTTACGATAATTAAAGGACCCGTCAGCCTTGGATTAAGTAGCGTCATGATCCCTGTTAAACCGACTACAATAATCATTGGAGCACTAACTATTCTGGCCTCCACCGCGGCTTGTCCTAACACAAGAGCGCCTACGATACTGATAGCCTGCCCTATATAGGTAGGTATCCGCTCTCCAGCCTCTCTTAGAATTTCAAATATAGTTAACATGAATAAAGCTTCTACTATTGTAGGAAAAGGGACTGCTACTCTTGCTGTAGAAATACTGAGCAATAACATGGTGGGGATCATTTCCTGGCTATAAGTAACTAAAGCTACGTAAAGAGCAGGAATACTGATCGACAAAAAAGCTCCAAAAACTCTTAACATTCGATTAAACGAACCAAAATAAAAGTTAATGTAATAATCCGAGCTGGCTTGAAAATTCTCTACAAATACATAGGGAACGGTCATTGCAAACGGGCTGCCTTCTATGAGCACGGCAACTCTGCCCTCCATCATGTTACTGACTACGGCATCCGGTCGCTCTGTACTTCCTGTCATCTCAAAGGGCGAATAGGGTTCGTCTCTAATTAACTCCGCCAGAGATGCCGTGTCCAGAATAAGATCTATGTCAATCTGTTCAATTCGGTTCTGTAATTCTTTGAGAATAGCCGGGGATGCCAAGCTTTCCATATAACAGATACATATCGGGGTTTTGGAACGTGTTCCCAGTGAACTAAAAACAAACTTTAACTCGGAATCTTGCACCCTGCGCCGAATAAGGGTGAGATTCACTAACAGTGATTCCGTAAACCCTTCTCTCGGGCCTTTGACACTTTTTTCGGTCACCGGTTCCGCAAGAGCCTTCGTCTCCCAACCCTGCGCACCAATGTTCAGAACACCCGCAAAGCCGTCCATTAGCAGTAAGGTCTTGCCAGCTATAATCGCGTAGATCATTTCATCAAAATTCTCAGAGACAACCACATCACTAATACTAATGACCTGCGTCCGGATGTTCTCCATCAGCTCGGCTTTATTGCCACAATTCTTTTTGGTAAAATCAAAAGCCATAACAGGCTTAATAATCCCTTCCTGGATCAAATGCTTGTCAACCATTCCGTCAACATAGACTAACCCAAAGCGAAGACTATCAGTAAACATGTTGCTAAACACTCTGATTCTAAGCGTTGCATCGTCCTTGAATATGTTTCGAAACAAAGTCATCATTTCATCCAGTGACGTACTCAGAGTCTGCTCAGATTTTGTGTTTTTTTTAGACGTATTGCTGTTTCCACCTGCTGGCCGTTCCTCCACAGTAGTCACTCCTGTCAGAATTAGGTTCCTAGAAATTATCCCCCGTCTCTCCAAATCCTATCCACCAAAATTATACTGAAAAGGGATCAACAAGAAAGATACGAGACTACTCCATACGCCGGGTTCGGCAGTTAAGTAACCCAATCTCCCTTGGGGTCACGCCAATAGCGACACACCGAGTACATCTTCAGACGCTTACGGACTCAGCCACGATAACACCGAATACATCACGATAACACCTATTAGATCCTCAGGCGCATACGGATCTAGGTACGATAACACCCACTACATCATTAGGCGCTTGCGGACTCAGCCTCGATAACACCGAATACATCATCAGGCGCTTGCGGATCTAGGACGATAACACCGAATGCATCCTCAGGCGCTTGCGGATCTAGGACGATTACACCGAATGCATCCTCAGGCGCTTGTGGATCTAGGACGATAACACCGAATGCATCCTTAGGCGCTTGTGGACTCAGGAGACGTTATTTGCATATTTATCGCCTTTTGGGCACAGTTTCGGACTCCAGCGCAGCTATTTCATCAAAAGTGGCTCAAACCGGGCGTTTTTCATGCCAATAGTGACTTTGGGGTCCGATAGCACACCAAAAGTCGATAAATGCAACGTTTAGGGGCTACTGGGTCCGTTAGCGCCAAAACACCCTCTCCCCGGGGAGCTTACGGACCTAGCACAATAACACCGAACACATCATCAGGCGCTTACGGACCTAGCACAATAACACCCAACACATCATCAGGCGATTTCGGGATCGGCCACGATAACACCGCATGCATCCTCAAGCGCTTTCAGCTCAGCCACGTAATACCGAATACATCCTCAGACGCTTAAGGACTCAGGAGACGTTATTTGCTCAATTATCGCCTTTTGCGAACAGTTTCGGACTCCAGTGCAGCTATCTCATCAAAAGTGGCTCAAACCGGGCGTTTTTCATGCCAATAGTGACTTTGGGGTCCGATAGCACACCAAAAGTCGATAAATGCAACGTTTAGGGGCTACTGGGTCCGTTAGCGCCAAAACACCCTCTCCCCGGGGAGCTTACGGACCTAGCACAATAACACCGAACACATCATCAGGCGCTTACGGATCTAGGACGATAACACCAGTACATCCTCAGGCGCATACGGATCTAGGTACGATAACACCCAGTACATCCTCAGACGCTTAAGGACTCAGGAGGCATTATTTGCTCAATTATCACCTTTTGCGCCCAGTTTCGGACTCCAGTGCAGCTATCTCATCAAAAGTGGCTCAAACCGGGCGTTTTTCATGCCAATAGTGACTATGGGGTCCGATAGCACACCAAAAGTCGATAAATGCTGCGTTTAGGGGCTACTGGGTCCGTTAGCGCCAAAACACCCTCTCCCCGGGGAGCTTACGGACCTAGCACAATAACACCGAACACATCATCAGGCGCTTACGGATCTAGGACGATAACACCAGTACATCCTCAGGCGCATACGGATCTAGGTACGATAACACCCAGTACATCCTCAGACGCTTAAGGACTCAGGAGGCATTATTTGCTCAATTATCACCTTTTGCGCCCAGTTTCGGACTCCAGTGCAGCTATCTCATCAAAAGTGGCTCAAACCGGGCGTTTTTCATGCCAATAGTGACTATGGGGTCCGATAGCACGCCAAAAGTCGATAAATGCAACGTTTAGGGGCTACTGGGTCCGTTAGCGATCTCTTGCGTGCAAATTACATACCATGAAGCAAAGTTTGTTTTAAGAGCTTGGTGGATACGAGCATGAGATTAGGTTTGGGGTTGGCAGCTCCGAGATAGCAACTTTGATCTAGTCCTTTAGGGTTAGCATCTCTATGCTAGCAACTCTGATCTACGCTTTTGGGTTGGCATCTTGTTCTAGTAATTTGGCACTGGCACCTTTAAGCTAGCAGCTTTGAAATAATAAAGCTGGCGTTCGGGACATACGACGGACAACAAAAAAACAGATGCCCCAGTAGTCATGATCATGACTACGGGACACCTGCGTCTTTTTTATATCTTGCATTGCTGCATGATTTTTTATATCTTGTATTGCTGCACGATTATTGAAGCTGCTCAAACAGTCGGAAGATTACTGTCGCTGCTTGCGCTCTTGTAGCCTTGCCGTTTGGTCCAAAATGGTTGGATGTCATACCGTTAATAATTCCACTAATACGCATCGCTTCTACAGCTTTGGCTGCATCCGCGGACAGCTGGTTCACATCAGAGAATGCTTCACCAGAGGCATTTGTTCCGTCAGTCAATGGGATATTAATCGTCTGAGCCAAACGATAAATCATAACCGCCATTTCCTGACGAGTAATCTCCTCACTTGCACCAAAGTTGCCATCTGCTTTGCCTTTAACAATACCGAGTTTTTGAGCGCTCGCAATTGGACTGGCATACCATACCCCATCCTTAACGTCTGTAAATGTGCTTACAGCCGTCTCATCTAGTAAATCAAAAGCGCTCACCAATATTTTAATAAATTCTGCACGGGTCACATTTCCACTTGGGTTAAAGTGTTCAGCATCCATCCCTTGGATTGCGCCTCGTGCTGCGAGTGCTTCAATGCTGTTTACCGCCCAATTAGCTGTAGCGATATCTTTGAATGAAACATTCGAGTGAACCACTACATAACTGCCAAGCTGCGGCAAATTCAACTCAAGCATCTGTGTTCCTATATTAAATCTTCCGTTCTTAACGGTCTCTAGTTGCTGATTACTGTTCAAGTAATAAACCACTACTTTATGAGCTTTCTCACCAGCCTTCAGCGTATAAGGAAGTGCCAGCTTGATCCCCGATGTCTTCAGTACATCGCCTGGAATAACCACACCATCTACGCTAAGACTGATGTTTTTAATTGTACCTGCATTCAACTGACTGCTTACCGAAAGTGGCAATCCGGATACATCTCCAGTGCCCACAATAAGCTTAAGTTTACCGTTTTTAGCATCTTTGTAAGTCTTCAGGAAACTTTCCGGCAGCATTATGCTTGCTGTTCCTGTATCAATCTTGAGGGATTTAACATTCCCCGCTGCTGCCAGTGACTGCAGTGGCAGCTCAACTACAATTTGTTTCGCGTTTCCGGCAGGATTCACGACAATGGACAGCATACCATCCTTTGCATCCTTGGCTGCCTTTTCAATATCTGCGGCAGTGAGTTCAGCCAATGCTTTTCCATCTGCTCCGATGACCGTCTGGACAACGATTTTACCACTGCTTACAGCAGGGGCAGCTGTCGCAGACGCGCTAGGCGACGGTTTGGCCGTGGCTACCGGCACATAAGTACCCGGTGCCTCTGTTGGTTTCGGCGTTGACGTTGACGTTGGCGTTGGTGTCGGTGTCGGTACAGGTGTTGATGTTGGCGTAGGTGTTGGCGTAGCTTCTGAAAGCAACTTCAGGCCCGCAACCGCCGCAGTAAGCTGACTTAATGCCTCATCAATGTCTGCCTGAGTGGCAGTTCCACTCTCCAGCAACATCACTGCACGGGCTACCTCTTTCTCAAGAGTATTCCAGCTCTCCTCTACATAAAGGCTCTTATCCAGAGCCTCTATTGCTTTAAGCTTCTCCTCCAAAGATGCCGTTATGAGAGGTGGATTTACAGAAACTAATGTTAAGGTATACGTTCTCGTCGTTGTTTTATCCAGTGCCGTCACAATGACCTTGTAACCCGTTTGGATTTCTCCCGCAATAGTAATGCTATCGGGTTCGTACACAGCGAAGGTAACCCCTACCGGAACAGTAAGTCCTTCCTTCAGCTCATCAAGCGTAGTCGTATCCGGTAAAATAATTTCTTTGGCTACCTGATCAATAGATCCGCCCGGAATTGTGATTCCGCTGATCGTTGCATCATGAGCTTCGACAGGCTGTAAGGCTTCAAAGGCATTTTTCAAATTGGAATATGCCACATTAATATCACCATCGGTAGCACCGTCATTTGCATAAGTGGCTTTAGCAGCCTCTAGTGCAATGCGTAGTGCCTCCCATTGCTCAGGCGTTCCGGTATAATTCTCTTCATTAACCGAAGGATCTTCCGCTGTATCAATGGCTGCTTTAAGTTTAGATTTATCGTACCTCACACTGATGCGGCAGCTGGCAGCAATATCGGTGCCTGCCACTTTACCAAATATAGTGAAGTCTGTAGCAATGGTAAGTTTGTTAAGGGGAATTTCCTCCCATACCACACTTGCCAAGCCTGTAGTTTTATCGGCGTAAGTTACAGTAACCTTAGCTGGAAGCGTAGGCACGACGTTAACTGTCGTACTCACCGCAATCTGTTCAATGCTCACAATCGCACCATGGTCGCCGGGAGCAGGAACTTCTCCTTCTGGCTTAGACGAAATTGCCCGCCATTCCTTAACGCCTGTCCAAATACTAGTGGACTGCTTATTAAGAATCAAACGGAGTTTATCCGTTTTCACCTCGTCAAAGGTTACCTCGTTAAATGTATTTCTTGCTTTGCCTTTCTCGCTCAAGCCCGTTACCGGTACATATTTTCCAGCATCCTTATCCCAATATTCGAAGTTGTAATCTCCCGGTACCTGCACACCGCCTTCATCATCATAGAAGTACACGGAGCTGCCTGACAAAGTCACTGGCTCCTTCCAGGTCAGTTGCAGCCAGTGGCTTTCACCGGGACCGCCCCAGTTCCCATACTGAGTTTCTGCTTCGCTATTGTAAATACTTGCTGAAGTATAAGGGATATACCCATCATTAATGCCATACACAGACTCCCATGCCGAAGTGTAAGAGGCACTAGGGGTAGCCAAAAGGGCAGCATTTCTGTATCTAAGGTTGTCCATCGCCATCCGCATTTGATCCGTTGCCACTTTGATCTCTTCCAGTGTATATTCTCCCTGAGCCAGTAATGCCTTGGCAGCAGTCAGCGCAGCTTGCAGCTCTTGCCATGTTGCCGCAGTAAAATCGTCCTTATTCCGGACAAGTCTGCCGGAATCCCGATCCGCAAACTTCGCGATCATCTCGGTCAGTTCCGCAGTAGCCACAAATACGGTGACTGGAACCTTCACGACAGTTTCCAGTTCCCCATCGCTGACAGTCAGGCGGTATTCGTATTCACCAGTCTCCTTAAAGGTTGCTTGCAGCATGGCTTTATCAAGCCCTGTCTCCTCTACTTCGCCTTCACCTGAAATCTTCTCCCAGGTATAAGTCAGCTTGCCACTTGGCAATCCATCATCAACGATTTGCGGCATAATCGTCAGAGGAACATTTTGCTCAACCTTCAATGGTGTTTCTAGATAAACCCTTGGTGCCTGATTGGCAGCCGCTTTAACTTCCAGATTATTGTTGTAGATCTGAATCTCCTTGATGGCGGTCGCAAGTTCCAGCGAATGTGTCACATGAATGCGAATCGCTGCAGTGTTAACCTTTTGGAACTCCACATTGTTATAGTTGGAAGCAATATACTCCGGATAGCGGAATTGTCCCTCCACTGGTTTCCAGCTTCCATCAGCATCCTGATATTCGACACCAAATGTCTGTGGTGTACCATAACCGTTCAGAAGCCGGTCATTATAGAAATAGACTTTTACATTGTCCACAGCCTGGACTCCATCAAATTTGAACGTAACCGTATCGACGGAATTCGGCGAACCTCCGAATAAAGCTGTGTTTGACGTATGATTAATCGATGCGATTGTCGAATTGTCCGCCAGGTTGCGGATGTTCGAACCGCTCTTGATATAAGTCGATTCAACAGTAGTGCCTGAGGCAACAGCCAGATTCGTACTGTCATTAACAATATCTACGCCTGCTTTATTAAACATATCGACAGTCTTCTCATTGCTGGCCAGGGATGTTTGATCTGCCGCAGCAAGCGCCGTAGCACTGCCTTTTTCATATAACACCTGTGTCTTCGAGTTGTCGCCAACAGCCCCAGTTACATCACCTGAAGGTTTTTCCACCTTACCAGTAGCTGTATCATAAATCAGATGGGACATTTCGTTAGTTGTCATTACGAGTTCATCATTAATGAAGAGCGAATAACCTGCTGGAATACCTTGATAATGAGGATTGTCACTGTATTTAGCAGGATCCTGCCATACGATAGATAAGTTAGCATCATGATAACGCACGTTATCTACAGCAAAATAGTCATAATCAACATTAATCGGCCATAGCTCGATTTTGTCATCTGTCCGTGGCTGAATACCCGCCATATCTTCAACCACAGTGTAATTCATCATGCCAAGCGTATCGTGGTGAATCCATGCCCGTACCATATCTCCACTAGGGTTAGGAGGATTGTCTTTTGTCCATGGCGTACCGAAGAAGTAATCCTCCAGCCAGAAAAATTCATTAGAGTCCAGGTGGTCCGTATTGCCCGGCTCCACTGTATGCAACCAAGCGCCCCAATCAAACAGTGTTTTGTAAACGTCACTACTGATGTTATCTATAGGATAATAGCGCAGAGAGGCACGAACGGTATTAATATAGTTGCCGAAGTTACACCATGCGAACTGGTCTGTACCGAAGGCATCCGTCTTGCCATTCTTGAAATCTTCCACCCGCTTCATAATGCTGTTCTGATCCGCTGTAAAGAAAGGAAAGATCGGATAATAATTCGGATCTGCGTAATCAGACAACTGGGATAAATATTTCGGCTCATATCCTTCTTCACCTTCAGTTGGTACTACACCAAAGTTAAAGACAAACATGTTATTATCCCGCCAAGGGTTGAATACATCGGTACCGCCCACAACTTTTTTGTGCAAAAAGCTGCCGGTACCATTCGTATCTGCCACACCATCACCATCAAAGTCAGCCTTGTCGTACCACATCTCATTCAGAATTGAATTCTTAATATTCTGCGCTACAGTGTTCATTTTAGCTGCACCCGCAGTATCTCCAAGCTGCTCGTACATCTTCGCTGTTGCCACTGCATTAGCGTAGGTAGTAGAAGAACCATCCAGCCGGGCATAGTTACCACTGCCATTCCAGTGCATGGATACGGTATCTCCGTCATTACCTGTAATCGGACCATGGTTATAATAAACAAGATTTGGATTAGTGCCTTTAAAATGTTCAAGTGTGCCGGTAACATCAGTGGCGGAAAAATCAGCGAACTTCTTCAATATTTCCTGACCACCACCGTAAATCTTGTAAGCATCCCAGCCAACTTGAGACGTGTTCTGCATCATATCCCAAGTCCAGATGTTAGGACGTCCGGGATTATTTTTATAGTTCTTATTCTCGGAATATTCCCCTTGAGCCAACCAAGTTCCATACAAGTAGGAAGGATCACGCAGCCATTTCAGATCCTGCATCGCCCAAGGTACACTGACCGTAATCCCGTTGTTGTAGCCGAGAACGCCCTCCATGTTCATTGGGAACTGCCAGTCATTGCCCGGAATGTTGGCATCCAGCAAATTAAAGCGGTTACACCACCAACGATAATAAAGTACCTTCTTCACATTCTCATCGGGAACATCGATATATGGAATGTTCTCTGCCCACCACTCGTTGTACTCCCGCACCTGTGCAGAGAAGGCTGTATCATTGCTGCCAGCAGCCTTAAAGCTCTCATAATGCAGCTTTGAGCCCGGTATTTCATCCGCGAGCCAACCCATGACCACCTTTTGGTCAACGGAACCACCGGCGGGCACTGTAATCTCTCTAACCAGTTCATTTCCGGAAGGACTCATGTCATTTCCGCTCAGGTGAACATCCACGTAGGACATTGCTTCAACTACCTTTTGCCCGGCCTTGCCCACCATTAGCGGAGCAGCCACTCTGTAACCAACCAGCTCATCCCCCTCCGCTGCTGAGACGAAAGGTGATTTAACCTTCATCGTCAACGTTATATCGCTGGCCGTAGGATTCTTCAACTGAAGCAGTGTTACAGCACTGTTATAGCTGGAAATAAATTTCCGCTGGTTAATCTCCAGGCCTCCGCTTGTGTAGGTCTGATTCTCATGACTTGGGTAGTTCTTCCGCACATTTTTCTGTTCCGCCAAGTCTCCTGTAGAAAGGGTGATGTTATACATCGTGTCCTTGTTCAAAGTATCCGCGTAATGCACCGTTCCCACAAAACCCAGCTTGGTATTATCCTGAGTCTTCATGTACAAAGCGCTTCCCCGGCTGAACAAAGTATTGGCGCTAACTTCATCGTTGACATCATCCGGAATGACACCTTCGTTAACAAGCAAGGCATCAAGCCAAGGCAAATCAGAATTATCTTTTGCAAAAGCCTCAAAATCAAAAGCTTCAATCGCCTGCATCATTTCTCCGACGGTGACATCGCTGAAATTTACGCCTTCCTTAACAATAGAATTATCCTTCCACTTTGCCTGCCCATAATCGGTGCCTACGCCTTCATGATAGAAATCAGTCGTGTAGTTAGCCGATACGGGAACAATCCCTGCATTTAATACCACCGCCGCGCATAATGCCGCTACAGAAGCTCTTCTGGGCCATTTATGACTTGTCATTTGGATGAATTCCTCCTTTTTATCCCTTGATTCCTGTTAATGTAATACCCTCAACAAAATATTTGTTGCCGATCAAGAAAAATACTAGACAAGGAGCTGTAACGACGAGCGCCAGTGCCATGACCTGTTCATAGTTCGGAATGCGCATCCCGTTCACAATATACAAGCCCATAGGCAGCGTATAATCTGCTTCAGTCTTCAAATAAATCATGGTGTAGAAAAATTCATTCCAACAGTTGATAAAGCTGAACAACGCCACAACAATCATTGCGGGACGTATAAGCGGCAGCATGATGCGGGAGTAGATACGGAAGTAACCCGCACCGTCAATCTTGGCAGCTTCACTGAGTTCTAGCGGAATCGTCATGAAAAATTGCCGGAGCAAAAAGACAAAATATGCGTTGCCGCCTGCACAGAAAAAGGCCGGAATAATAAGAGCAGGTTTGCCAGCCAGTCCCAACGAAGTGTACAGAGAATATTGTGGCAGCAGGGTTACGGCACTAGGCAGCATCATCGTACTGATGACCAGCACGAACCACATCCCGCGCAGCGGAAAGTTCAGCTTAGCAAAGGCATACCCAGCAAAGCTTGTCGTCAGCACCGTCCCAATCACATAAGGAACTACAATCGAAACTGAATTCCAGAGCTGCCGCAGGAACTGAATACGTTCCAACCCAAGCCGAAAATTATCGACATTTAGTGACTCAGGGAAAAACACAGGCGGCCGCGCCAGTATTTCTGTATGGCTCACAAAAGCACCTCGCAGCAGCCAATAGAGCGGAAAAGCAAATATCACTGCGAGCAGACAGGAGAGCAGAATCAGCCCGGTATTGATGGCTTTAGCTCTTTTCTTTTTTTTCTGGATACTTGTATAATTCATAATTGCGGTAGCCGCCATTATCTCGCCTTCTTTCTTTTGCCCATCGAATCGTCCCTTTTAAATGCGCCCTGGAAGTAGAACAGCACACCAGTAATGGCCATAGTGATTAGGAAGACGACCCATGCCTCAGCAGACGCCAAACCGCGCATCCCTACCTGAACAAATGAATGGTCATAGATCATAACGTTGATAAAATAAGTCATCCGATCGGGTGCACCATTTCTGGACAACACCACACTTTGCGTATAAATCTGGATAGAGGTCATCATGCACATAATCAGTTGGAAAAAGAGTACAGGCTTGATCGTCGGATAGGTTACTTTGAGGAACTTGTGCCAAGCATTTCCCCCGTCCATCTCGATGGCTTCCAGCAATTCTCCCGGAACATCCTGCAGCGTAGCGATGAACACAACAATCGTCCCACCACAGGTCCACAAGCTCATGATAAACAATGTCTCAAAAATACGGATGGGATCTGTCAGGAAATCAACAGGGGCTATTCCTATCTGCAATAAAATCCAGTTAAGCAGTCCACCCTTGGCTTGGTTCTGTAGAAGCATCTGCCACACAATCGTTGTCGCCAGCATCGGAACTACAGACGGCAGAAAGAATATAGCCCGCATTAAGTTTCTGCCGATAAATTTACGGTTTAATAAGAGTGCAACAATCAGACAAAAGGTGATTACAAGCGCCACGTTAATGAAGGCATAAATCAAGGTTACCGTTATGGATTTCTTGAATTCGGAGCTGGTATTGGTGAATATGTACCGGAAATTATCCAGCCCAATCCACTCCATTACTTGGCTTCCGCTCATAATCGTTATTTTATGAAAGCTGTAAAACAAACTGGCCAGCATCGGATAAAGCGTCAATACCAAAAATCCAATAATGGCCGGTGCTGCAAACAAATATCCAGCCACCGCCTCTTTGGTGACACCTCTGGCATGCTTTTTAACATAGACCGCAGCCGTTTCGGTTTTGCTCTCTGGGTTCATAAGCAATAGCCCTCTTTTCAAATATAAGCTCTAATTAGGAAACCTTGCCGCTCTCGAACAACTGCTTGATCGCTGGCATGATCGCATCATAGACTTCTTTAACACTTTTCTTACCTGCCAATGCCTGATCAATAGATTTCTCATATTCAGTATTCATCTTGAGGTAGGCAGGAACGTAATATGCAGGCCATTGTGCGATAGAGTCTTTCGTTGTCGAATAACTAAGAATAGTTTCTTTTGCACTTTCTGGAAGATCGGAGGTCCATTTTTCAACCAAGGTAGGATCGGTATACCAATCTGCCTGGTTTGGCAACCACGCACCACTCTTCAGCAGCTCCAGACTGTTCTCAGGGTTAACCATGTAAGCATAGAATTTCTTGGCTTCCTCAATGTGCTTCGATGTATTGTACACAACAAGCGGAGCACCACAGTTCATCGTTACTGCCTTTTCCATCTTAGGCAAAACCCCAACGCCGATATCTTCATTTCCTTTGATATTAGCTAGATCCCAAGAGCCGCTGATCGCCATGGCATAACCACCACTCAAAGCGTCTACCGCAGAACCAATTCCGGAATTCCAAGTGTAATTGAAAGCGGAGGCAACCTTGTCTTTGTTAACGAGGTCAGCTAGCTTCTGGATGGCATCAACCGTTTTGGGAGAATCCCATTGAAATTCCTTTCCATCCGGGGAAACAATCCCTCCGCCGTTGGCATAAGCTGCCCAGAAATGGTGGAACTCCCGTCCCGCTGTCATACCAAGCCCGTAGTTCTCGGTGAGAGCAGCATCAAAGCCTTCATCTGCCGCTGTTTTTCCTTTAGTATCTGTCGTTAGCTTTTTCGCGTTTGTTACGAATGTATCCCAATCCCATGCATTTTCAACTTTGGAGGGTGGATATTCAAGGCCCGCTGCATCAAATTTAGACTTGCTATAGTAGAGCAGCTCCAACTGGTTGGATAGGCCGACTCCGATCACTTTTTGCTCAGGTGAATGGATTGTTATCGCTGATAGTTTTTCAGGAATACTTCCGTCCGCTAATAAATCGCTGATATCTTCGATAATTCCCATTTCATTGTACTTTTGGATATCGCCTTCACCCATATAACTGATGTCTGGAAGTTCGCCGGATTCGAGCCGGGTCTGAATAAATGTATCGAAGGAGCCGTCCGCTGGAAGCACTTGTGCATTGATTTTCACTCCGGTGTCGGCTGTATATTTTTCTGCTGCCGCTTCAACCAGCTTTTTCTGCACATCATCACCCCAATACAATAATTCCAAGGTTACGTCTTTATCAGACGTAGTTTCTTTGTTGGCTGCTCCAGACCCTTCAGATGCCTTTGGAGCCGCGTTATTGGAATTGCCCGAACAGCCTGCCAGTGCGGAAAAAACCATCATTGATGCTAAAGATAGAACTAGAGTACGTTTTCCAAACTTCATGTTTGTTGCCTCCCTTTTTTTCATATCTATTTATTTCAAGCCAAGCATTTAAAGCTTTAGCCTAAAATCATCATGGTTTGTCACTCTTAGCAATTACAGGCAAGGACTGAATATTCCGCCTGCCAGTCTTACGTGAGGCTCTAGTATCCCCTCAGTTGTGCGATATTCAAGCTTATCCTCAAGCAGTACATATCTTGATGGATATGCAGCGTAACTTGTTACGATCCAGCCCTCCGAGTCTTCTTCAATATAGCCGTTAATACAGCGCATCTTTCCGCGTGGATCCCTGTACAAATATGTGGTTGTCCCGAAGCCCATTAGATAGGCCACTAGCTCCTCCCCCATATCCCAATCATCTCCTGTCACACCCGAGAACAGCGAAGCAAACAAGGAATCACTTGCCCCCACAAATACGGATTGCCCAAAACGGTTTCGCGACAATTCTGGCATGTTCAGGTTAGGAGCTGCCACACTATATGTAGAAGCTGCCTCTCCAGGCAACAAACGTCGTGGAGTAGAGCGTACATTCCAATCGTAACAATTGAATACTGCCATCGTAGAACGGTAAGCGGCTTCCAAATATTCAGGGTCTCCAAGGAATTCATAGGCAACCCGGGATGCTCCTGCTACCAATCCACCCCAAAGGGAATGAATCATATAAGACAAAGCTTCCCACCAGCGATCCGGATTCTGCACTCTGTAATCATTGCTGAATCCGATATTTGCCAGAATTAGTTGTCCATAACGCTGAGCCTCCTCTTTATTTCCAAGGTGACACAACGTTTCACAGGTAGGACCAAATCCTGCATTATCGTAAAAATGCTCCGTTATAGCTCCCTCATACTGCTGTATCCCTGTCTCGAGATTTCTGCCAAAGTGCTCCCATAAGGTAAGTAGACGTTTATACTCTTCTGAAAGACCGCTCTCCTTCAGTGCTTCTAATAAATCAAGAATATAGAGCACAAATATACCGTTTAGACGGCTCTCATCCTGCTCGCGCTGGCCACTGTGCCGATCAGGGTCTAGGCGAAGGCACATGATTTCAGCAGCCCATTGTAGATATTTTCTAGGAGAATGAATTTTTAGTAGTGAACCATCCATTCGTGACAATAGATAAAAGACATGCCCAATATAATCCAGATCATAAATGCGGTAGAATTCTCCATACAAGGGACGCGGATGATTGAAATCTCCGCCTTCAAACCAATGCTCCTTCACATCCAATACTGCGGCAATCTCGGCCTTAGCTACTTGTTCTGGGACAGCCTTAGCCATGCTATTCTTCATCAGAAGAAAAGCAACCTTACCCAGCGATTCTCCCTGATTCGATAGCGGACGGAAGGCATATGGCCTCTCAGCCTCCCCTGTCCCTCCAAAGTTGTTATTTACCAACCACTCGGCTCTCTTTTCCAGAATCCGGTCAATCGACTCCAGTACATTCCAGACCAGGATATCGGTCCGTCCATCTTCTAGCACCAGCTCCAGCTTATGTTCTCCCGGCTCCAAACGCTGTAAAGATATGTTATAGCTGCTGCCTGACTCCAACCGTACAGCTTCGTCCGTAATATTCTCCTGACGGATCAGCTCCGTTGCCGGTGAAGTGCTATACAAACGCAGCTCACGTAGAGCTTGGCCCTGCGGCAGATCAACAACAGCTTCGAATCTTCCTCCCCGGGTTAATACAGGCGTATAGCTCCAGCGCGGATGTCCATAGGCCATACCCTGCCTATAGAAATCATCTCGATTCTGACAGGGATGGATTATGTATTCCCAACTGGAGGTCTCTCCAGCGTCAAGATCCAGCGGACTGTAAGCGCCACCATATATCCAGTCGGCAGCTGCAGATTCGGTCATAGATGATCCGTCTTCCACCAACGATAGCCGATGATACAGCAGACCATCCAAAGAAGGGGAAACCTGCTCAAGAAAACGATTCTTATAACTACAATAAGTACCTACGGTTACTGTTCTGCCCTGAGTACCATAAACACCCAGATGTGGTGCTTCGTTGCTCCGTCGAATGGCAGCAATTTTAGCGAAATCTCCTCCAAGATGGGGGAATACTGCACAGGACTGTCTCATATTGCGCTGCACATTTTCATCTCTGTACATGATATAAGCGAACGAAAACCACACATGAAGTCCATTAATTTTTACAGACTGTGTTGAGCGGTTCGTAGCTTCAATAGTCCATCTTAGCCGCTCATCTTCCAAAGAATATGTAAGTCTGATTGCAATCGGCGGGCCTTCAAAATCCACAATTACACGGTGTTTTCCTTCTGGCGTGATTTTGGGCAACAGATCAGTGCTTTTTATGATATTCCCGTCTAGCTCTATTGTCCATTCTCCGAATAGCTTATCTGTATCCGTATAACCTGCCTCTTTCAAATAAGACGGATCAATTACCCAATTCATTTCACTAGGGTCGCCCTGTAATATCAGAGACTGAAGTGCTCCGCGGTCGCTTAGCTCCATCCTGAAATTTTCGTTGCCTAGAATCGTCATTGCCTAGCACCTCTTAAATATTTTAAGTTAAACGTTTAGATTTATGAGGAAAAAGGAGCTGTGAAACTTATTTTTGTTTCACAGCATTTTTTAACGTAGCCACGGAATCACGTTCGATCAACCGGCACTCCGGCATGATCAATGAATCCATCTTCGTCCCCTTGATTAAATTGAACAAAACCTCAATAGCTTGATAGCCCATCTCATGTAGCGGAAGTCCCATTGTTGTTATACGCGGGCGTAAGTAATCACTGAATTCACGATTATCAAAACCGACAACCGACAGATCATCCGGTATTTTAAACCCTTTTTCCTCTGCCGCCTGCAAAACACCTACAACCATTACATCATTCATGGAAAGAATCGCGGTTGGAGGCTCCGGCAAAGCGAGCAACTCGGAGGTAAGGCGATACCCTGATTCCCTCTCCCAGTCTCCCATCTTAATTAATAGTGGATCGAACGGTAGTTGATATTCAGTAACTGCCTTGTAATAACCGTTCAGTCTTAATCTGGAAGGGATAGAATCCATCAAACCACTGATTACAGCAATTCTGCTATGTCCTTGGTTAACCAAGTAGGACATGGCTTGGTAAGCAGCTTGCTCATCATTATACTGGATAGAGATATCGTCCTGTGTGTAAGAGTAGGTATACACAATAGGCTTACCCTCCGTATCGATTAAACCCGTTAAATCACGGGGATGAACACCGATATAAATAATCCCATCCACTTGATTACTGAGCAGTTCGGCAACCGCATTAGCGGCATACTTTCGATAGTCTTCCGTATTCGAGAAGTTACGGCCGATACGCTTGTCCAAACGAAGATTCACCAGTAAAATATGCAAATCATTACGATCTCCAAAATCATTAATTCCATCGATAATATCGGGGGTGTTAAATACCGTCACATCTTCTGCAATAACACCTATTGTATTCGTACGGTTGAGTTTAAGACTCTTCGCAATAGCATTCGGCTTATAATTCAACTCCTCAATGGCTGCAACAACTCGTTCCCTTGTATCGGAACGTACATTGCGGGTACCATTAAGCACATAGGAGACTGTAGCAATCGAAACATTAGCCTTTGCGGCTATGTCTTTAATGCTGGTTTTCCTCATTACACCTTCTCCTATCTTATTATGGGAAATCTTTTAATCACGTTGTTAAACGTTTAGATTATTTTTACAGTTAGAATATACCACGCGTATTTATTGCTTTGCAACCCTTTTTTTGCTATCCTCAAAAAATCCTAATGTTCGTCCCCCTTTTCGTTTAGAATTGATTTATCTGTTGAACATTGGATAAAAATAAGATATAGGAGCTTGGGCTTATTATGACACCATTTACTGAGAGAGTTATTCATATCATACAGTCTATACCAGAAGGTAAAGTGATGACTTACGGAGGAGTTGCCCGCGCGGCAGGCAGCCCAAGAGGAGCAAGGCAGGTCGTTCGCATCCTTCACTCTATGAGCAAAAAATATAAGCTGCCCTGGCACCGGGTCATTAATGCTAAGGGAATGATCGCACTAACTGAGGATGAGTCTAACTCCCTCCAGAGGCTCTATCTACAGGGAGAGGGAGTTAGTTTTAATGAAAAAGGTGTGGTAGATCTGAAGCAATTTCAGTTTGAGCCGGAGTGTGCCGATTAGTACCCTCCGGTAACTCTTCGTCTTTCTCCGGTGCCAAGAGCATTGAGTAGACAATACATCGTCGCGTAAATGACCAGCAGGACAAAGGCAATGAACAAACTGAAAAACACGGACTGGAGATTCAGGCTATCCAGAACAAGTTGATACAACTGATGCCTGTCCGTCAGGACGTCCCAGCTATTGAGTCTGTAGACTCGGCCAAGCAGTACACCATATCCCCCGAGCATACATGCCGCAAGCACGAATACCCATGACCACAGCAGGTTGCTTTTGCGATAAATGACCGTCTGGAACTGATACAATGAGAAGAACCCGGTCAACCATCCACTCCAGGTGAACAATAAAAGAGTAACCAAGTCATACCAGTAGCGATTCTGAATGGCTCCCTCCACGATATATCTACTTTTTCTTACCGTTAAATGCACCAGGTCAGTCATGAGATAAGGCGCGTTTGGAAAGAACAGCAGCCACGCGACACCCAAAGGAAGAAGTAATAAACCGCCTATCTTCCTTTTGTCTAGCTCATAAGCAGCCATGGAGAATAAAAACGGAATCCAAGCTAAGAACAAATTCCAAATTAAAAAACCGTAAAACGAATCCGTCTGAAGTGACACTACACGATATACCGCCAATGTAGCGACAGACAATCCCGCCAAGAGCATAAACACCTTCGGATAATTCAATTCCTTCATGAGCTTATATTCTCCTTATCGATATTAATTACATTAAACTTATACCCAATTGTACAAATTCAGAATTCCGAAGTCCAATTTTAATACAAAAGCCCAGACGCAAGAATAGCGCCCAGGCCGACTTTATTTATTAAAATCAAGTACCGCTGATTAGTTCAGAGGCAATGCTGGTTTCTTGCGTCCTGTCAGACCTCGTAGTCCACCTGCATCCTCCTGACAGGATAATGCCGTACACTCCCTAAACGCCGCATGACTGCATCCGATACATTTGTTGTGATTAATACTGCTAAGAGCTTCATTGATCGCTTCACCGGTATGATGATAGAACTGTGCCGCTCCTATTTTGTCATATAGCCCGGTTCTCTTAAGTAGCTCAAGCGGCTGCGGCTGAACACCGGAGATCATCAGTTTCCCTCCAACAGCATGGAGATGCCGCACCAGCTCCGCCAGATTGGATTCGCCTGTAGTATCCATGAATGGCACTTTTCCCATCCGCATTAATATAATTTTCGGCTGATCTGAGCCATAACCCGGCATGGTGTCATCAAATCTATACGCAGCGCCAAAAAACAGCGGCCCTTCCACGGTATAAATCCCAATCTGCGGACAATCATGACTCTCCGTTACCATATGTGCTCCTACCTTGACGGAATTAGGATCAGGCAATACTTTGGATACCAGATGAACCTCTCCCATCCGTTTCACAAACAAAATCACTGCAAGAATCAATCCCACCTCTACAGCCAGCGTTAAATCTGCAAATATCGTTAACAAGAAGGTGATGAATAACACCAAAGAATCACCTGTTTTGATTTTAAGCAAATGAAGAAATTGTTTACGCTCACTCATATTCCAAGCTACCACCATCAAGATAGGAGCCATCGCTGCCAACGGAATACTAGAAGCATAGGGTGCAAACAACAGAAGAATTAGGAATACCACTCCCCCGTGAACGATCCCTGAGATCGGAGAAACTGCGCCGCTTTTGATATTTGTGGCGGTTCTGGCAATGGCACCTGTGGCTGGAATTCCTCCAAACAATGGAGCTGCAATATTGGCGATTCCCTGACCAATCAGTTCACGGTTGCTGTGATGGCGGCTGCCCGTCATCCCATCAGCTACGACTGCTGACAATAAGGATTCAATAGCACCCAACATCGCGATGATAAAGGCCGGACGAATCAGCAGTGTAATCCGCTCCCAGGTAATGGTCGGAAAACGGAAGCTTGGCAGTGTATTAGGGATATTCCCATAGGCCAAACCAATCGTAGTCACCTTACCGCTAAAAAATAACGCTGCTATGACAGTCGCACAAAGAAGGCCGACCAATGAGCCCGGCACCTTCGGAGCGAAGCGAATCGCTAGGATAACAACGGCCAGACAAATCGCGGCGGTCAGGATACTATATCCATTGATCGTCGATAGATGAAGTCCAATCTCTTTCATGTTATCTACAAAGCTCTCGTGCCGTTCAATATCCCTTAACCCAAGGAAATTAGCAATCTGTCCGGTGAAGATAATAACCGCTATTCCTGCTGTGAAACCAATCGTGACCGGCTTCGGAATAAATTTAATCAGTACACCCAGCCTTAACAATCCCATGAGGACTAAAATAACCCCCGCCATCATCCCCGCTAACAGCAGGTTCTCATAACCATACTGCATCCCAATGGCGAACAAGATAGGAATAAATGCACCTGTCGGTCCACCAATCTGAAATTTCGATCCCCCGAACAATGAAATACATATGCCGGCAACGATTGTCGTATAAATGCCATATTCCGGCTTTACACCAGAAGCAATAGCAAATGCCATCCCTAAAGGAATGGCAATAACCCCGACGATTGTCCCTGATATTAAATCCTTGCGAAAAGCGTTCATGTTGTAGCCTTTATAACGACCCCGCCCTGTCATGTTCAAACCTTCTTTTCTTTAAATATCTGATTATTTGAATATAAGAAGAACATTACTCTAGGACGCGACTGTTGTCAACGCCAAAATAACGTTAATCTATTCCATATTCACTCACCGCGCATGCCTTCCAGCAATGAAATGGTATTCACGAGATGGTTATCAAATATTTGTTTGGCCACGACCAGAAGGTCCTTGATCAGAGGATCACGTAAGGCATAAATGACTGTGGTGCCTTCCTTCACACTAGTTACTACATTTTTGGCGCGTAAAACAGCTAGCTGCTGGGATACAGCAGAACCTTCCGAGCCGAGAATAGCCTGCAGTTCATTCACATTCTTCTCACCTTCGCTAAGCAGCTCCAGAATACGAATACGCATCGGATGAGCCAGCGCCTTGAAGAATTCGGTCTTAAATTGCTGAATTTCGGTGTTCATAGCTTTCTACTCCTCATGCTTAACTTTCTGAATCTAATGTTATCTTTGTATGTTATCTTAGTCCCTAAGAAGCGTCAAATACTGAAGGGATAGATTCGCACATCACGGACCTGCAATTCTACGAACACTCCCAGTGCCATAGGTTCACCGAGACACTCGAACATCACTAACCCTTCACCTATTCGTAAAAATCCTGTGCCATCTTCTTCAATATTCTCCAACACGCCCGTAAAAATAACCTTATCCTGTTCGAGCCTGATATTGAACTCACCTGCAGGTACAGGATGGATATCCACCCACCTCATAAGCAGCTCCGAAAGCTCGAATTCCACATCCATTTCTGCCCCTGGATTCACAGGAGCACCACACCAGATTCCCCGGCCCTCCCCATATTCTGTGAGAAAGAATACCTCGTCCTTTTTCAAACCACTTTTTGTAATTTTGATTTGCATAGCCAATACTCCACCCTAATGATTTATAACGATCATTATATCATGAGAATTAGCCCAGTTTATCAAGTATAATTCTGGGTTGCCTTATTCAGATAAGTACTAGGGTGTAACCAAGGATGCTTAAAGAACTCACTTTTACTGGTAATCTTCCGCGAGACACTCAGGTCATAATCGATCATAGACTTTATCTGCTCTGCAAAGGCCTCCCCTTTTACCAGCATTCCCAGCTCAAAATCGTGGCAGGCACTTCTTTCGTTGATATTATATGAACCGTGAAAAACGGCTTGTGCTCTATGGTCATAGGTGATTTTCCAATGGGAAAATCGACCGGTGGCACTATAGTCATAGAAGGAAACACCGTTAATAAACGGCATATACATATTGCCTCTTACCGCCGCGCGATTTGTAGGATGATCATTGACCTCCAGCGGGTTACAAATGTTCAAATTACACGAGCATTCCGGACCAAGCAGCCCGAGCCGATCCCAAAAATCCTGATCAATCAAATAAGGATTCACGATGATCGTCTCTTCAGCCGCGTAAGTAATTAAATCCAGATAATATTGTTGAATCAGGTTAACCGGGTTACCTGGAAAGCTTGCTAACAGCGTACATTCTTCCTCACCAAAATGATAATCCACATCAGGATAATAAAAGACATCATTCACATCAAAATGATCTCCGCCTAGAAGCAGCCAGCGAGAATAGAACATTGCATTCAAAGGCTGCGCTGCAGCGCCGCGAATCCGGAAGCAGCCATCATGCCACTCAGCCTCTTTACTAGGAATGCCCTGTGGATGTCCATCTATACTCATTGCAGAGGATGCCTGCACTGGGGTCTCATACGTATATTGGTCACCAATATTTACACTGCCTATAATCGAGGTTACCCCATCTATGACCATAAACTTCCGATGATCGATGACATTCAGTCCTGTGACCTCAACATCCTCTTGCACTTTATCCTGCAGAAACAAGATACTTTCCGGCACTCCCTCTTGCTCCAGCGCCTTTCGTTTCACCCGCCATTCAATGGCTGTATAATACGAATTGAAGGTATTCAGCAGCTTGGCGCCTGCATTCTCAAGCCGATCAGCAATCTTGGCGAACTGGCCGTACTCCAGATTATTTCCGTACCCCAAAGCCGTCAATGTGTAATTGACCATAACCCTTACCTTAACGCCACGCTTAAGAGCATAAAACAGTTCATCTGCAACCAGATTCCCCGAGCGATCGTTAAAGAAAAGCATGACAGACAGGTGGATATAATGCTGCGCTTTTCTGATCTCCTCTAATATCATTCCTAGACACTCTGGACCATTCACGTAAGGTGTTACTTGATTATTCCACGTAGTCTGCGGAGCCAGAGCCTTTAGCTTGCCTGAGTCTAGTCTGCCCAATACTTCAGTAAGTTGTTCCAGTAAGCTTGGACTAAAACCAGGTAGCTGGGCTAGCTGCTGACTTGTCGTAATGACTCCGCCAAGCGTCTGACGATAGGCTCTGGCAGCCTCTAGATCTATCCCCTCAAGCTTACGCTCCACCTCTTCTCCTGCTACATCCATAATACGGGCAAGCGATCCGCCGGATAGATAATAATTCAAGAAATCAATCATATTTCTCTGTGTCTTCATATGTAAAGTCCCCCATCGATTATATTGCATGCCTTTGAATCAAGGTAAGGATAGATACCCTAGATCTCCTTTTTATAAACGGGGTGAAATGCAAAACAGAGATGCCCCACAGCCTTTATGGCTATGGATCATCCCTGTTTAGGATTAAAAAAATTCGCTAAGAATGGAGACAGCTTATTTTACCTGTTCTGCGCTAAATACTTTAACATCTAGAGGAGCAGCCAAGAATTCGCCGGCTTTAGCTGAGAAAGCAGTGAAATGAGCGCTCGTATTGTGGCTGGATACTGCATCAGCATCACGCCATTGCTCAAGCATAATAAATGAGTTGGCTTCTCCAGCATTCTCATATAGCTCATAAGAAAGGTTACCCTCTTCAGCATGAGTAGCAGCCAGTAATGCTTTAGACTCCGTCAAAAACTGTTCACGACGCTCTGGATTAACTTTAAGTACAGCATGAATAATGATCATTGTATATTCCTCCTAAGATTAGTGTTTATGGTAGCACGTTGGCTTACTAACTTTATAATTATTTCCACTCAGCAACTTTATCGATAGGCAGACGAACAGAGGGGTAACCTGCATCAACAGCTTTACCAATGGAGAGTAGCATTACAGGAACATAACGATCTTTTTCCATACCAAATGCTTCAGCGATTTGTTCTTTTTCAAATCCACCAATTGGGTTTGTATCGTAACCATGTGCACGAGCAACCAGCATCAGCTGCATAGCAACAAGTGCGCCGTCGATAAGCACGGTGTCTCTGTTAATTTCCCGTGGCAGGTTAGCGAAATGAGCGGATAATCTGGTTAATTGATTTTCTTTTACTTCAGCAGGCATAAGTCCACGTTCAACAGCAGTACCGTAAATTTCCTCAGCATAATCAAAGTTGTTCAGATCACCAAAGATGGCAATCATAGCTGCAGAAGTCTCTACTTGTACGTTATTAAAACGAGCGAGAGGCGCTAAAGTAGCTTTAGCTTCGTCACTTTCAATGACCAGAAAACGCCAAGGCTGCATGTTCACTGAAGATGGAGCAAGTGTAGCTTCGGTAAGAATCTGTGTCATTTCTTCTTTGCTGATCTTAACGGATGGATCATATTTGCGAATAGAGCGGCGTCCTGTAATAATTTCTTGAAAATCATTTGTTTGTGTAGCGTTCATATGATTAATTCTCCTTTGAGTGTGTTTTGTAAGTTACAACAGAATGATATTAGATTGCAGACGATTGAGCATATCAATGAGCACTGCTCTCTCCTGATCGTTAAAACCTGTTAGCAGAGTAGCGATAAACCGCCTTTTCTCTTCGCTATATTGAACCATTCTTTCCCGACCTTGATCGGTTAATGAGACCAATGTGACCCTGTTATCGGCTGGGTTATTGCGGCGAGCGATCATGCCACTCTCTTCCAATCCCTTCAGATGACGTGTGACGGCTGCCGCATCAATATCCATTTCCTTTTGCAGACTGATTTGGCTGACTTCATCTACCCGAAACAGTTCATGCAGGAGGCGAAGCCGTGTGGGACTGATCCCTGCACAACGTTCAAATTTTGGAGAGATTCCTTTGTTTAAGACCTGCAGCAGTTCAAATATATGTTCTTCCTCAGGACAGTACTCCGTCAAAATATACCTCCTCTCTAAATTTAATTGCATGCAATTGTTTTGTATGAAATTATACTAACGCATAATCATTGACCCGTCAACTAATATATCAAATCATTTTTAAAAAATCAACATTGCTTATCCTTATCTGGTGCTATACGCTTGAACAAAAGAGGAGGATACCTATGAGAATATCCCTGATTCAGCTGGATATAGCATTTGGCAATCCCGCTATGAATTATGCTGCCGTAGCCCAAAAAATAAGTGAAGCTGCTTCCGCAGCCCCTGATTGTCTGATTCTCCCTGAGCTATGGACCACTGGTTATGATCTGACTCGCTTAGAAGATATTGGCGACCCAGAAGGGGAAATTACCAAGGAATTTATCTCCAGATTGGCTAAACAATACAGCATCAATATCATCGCTGGTTCTGTAGCTAACCGAAATGATGCTGGTGTAACCAATCGTATGTATGTATTTAATCGATCAGGTGAGCTCGTCGGACAATACAGCAAGCTGCATTTGTTCCAGCTGATGGACGAACATTTGTATCTGCAACCGGGAGAAGCCAAAGGACTATTTACATTAGACAATACGTTATGTGCAGGGCTAATCTGTTATGATATCCGTTTTCCGGAGTGGGTTCGCGCCCATACCGCACAAGGGGCGGAAATCCTGTTCGTCTGCGCTGAATGGCCACTGCCCAGATTGTCCCACTGGCGGGCGTTATTGATCAGCCGGGCCATCGAGAACCAATGTTATGTTGTAGCCTGCAACCGTGCAGGCAGCGATCCTGCCAATATCTTTGCTGGGCATTCAATGATTATTGATCCTTGGGGAGATATTGTGTGTGAGGCGTCTGAAGAGGAACAAATTCTAACCGGAGAGATCGATTTACATCGGGTGCGTGAGATTAGGAAACAAATTCCGATTTTTTCGGACAGACGTCCTGAGTTGTATAATTAAAAAAGCGGCATTGTTGAATATTAAAAAAAGACGTTACGTAGGCTGGCTCTAGCCAGCTTTCCGTTACGTCCTTTTTTAACAGACTCCACCCCATGCTCAGCCCTCAGGAATACCGCTCGCGAAGCACCCTCGTTGCATCGAGCACACGTGGATCATCATAGTCCAAGCTGTATCCTGTCTCTTGCTGCAAAATGCAGGATGCTCTAAGCGATACTCCACGACGAATTAAAGCCTGAATAATTCCCTCCACAAACACTTTCGCCACTTCAGGTCCACCGAGTTCACCAAGTCCAGCAATCGTCTCTGGACGAACCCGTGGATAAGATAATGAGGAGTCTCCTCCGGAGGCTTGCGCATAGAAATTCCGAATTTGTTCACCGCGTTCTTGACCCGAGCCAGAAACTACGACAAAAGCATGTACAAAATAGGCATTGTTCTGCCTACGTTGAGCAATACCACAAAACTTCCGGCCACCAATGGCCAGATCGAAATCACCCGGGCAGTAAGAACCAACAATCTCACCAGCCTCAATTTGCGCCGCAGCCTGTGGATGACTTATGGCAACCCCTTCAGTGATCAAAGCAGCCAAGAGCTTAAAGTCATCATGAAAATCCAGCTTTCCTCGTCCTTTGGGCAGAACTAGAGAAACATTAATGATCCCTGCATCCAGAGGCACCGCAGCCCCGCCGGAATGCCTAACCGCCGTTCTAATCCCTTGCTCCTCAAGCGTAAGCATCGCCTGAGCTGCACACGGTAGCTTACTGTCCCGAAGTCCAAGCGCTACACCACCAGAATGACTCCACAGATGTAAGCTGGGAGGTATAAGGCCCGCTCCAACATCCCGGCATAAGGTTTCCTCAAAAGCGAATGGGACCAACATATCCTCTAAGCTCCCTGCTTCTGTACCTTTACTCTCATCCCTTCCACTCAGATGTTGAAAGAGACCCATTTCTGAAGGAAGTTTACTAAATATTGAATCATACTCACGAGTATCCACCAAAGCCCCTCTTTCCCGAATATGAGCCACGAGACCTGCTATTCTCTACCAGCTAAAGCTCCAAGCCTATCCGTATAAATAATGATAGTAATATTGTAACCGATCTGTCTCCCTGCTGTGAGTAGAGAATTGAAATGAGGTTATGATAACGCTATTCTTATAGTAAATGGACTTGCCCCAGAGCATAATAGGGGAAGACCTAAATTCATGCTATCCCAAACGTTAAGGAGTGATGCTGCATGACAGGAGACAAGCTGACACAAGAACGACAGCTAACCAAAACAAAGCAATGGGAACAAGCCCTTAACCACCTTTATATCAACTTTTGGGATTACAGCCATGACGCATTAAATAAATTCGCTGATGAAGATATCCACCAGGCAAGAGTGAACTGCCGTAAGCTGCTAAGTCTATTATCCATTCTTGATCCGCGGCACACTTCAGGCCTGTACCCTATTTTCAAAAAAGCGCAAAAGAGATTAGGTAAAGTGAGAGATGCAGATGTTCTAATAGAGTCTTTCAAGATCAAGCGCAAGCAAGCGAAGGAGAACGGAGATTCCAAAACTGCAGACCTGTTAAAGGCAGTGATCGCTTACCAAAAGGACAAGCGCAAAACTTACCGCAAGAGGCTCGCTAATGAGCTGCCTGAACTAATCAATGAAGACCTCGAGGAAAAGTGGAAGACCTTCCTAAGCGAGCAGCTTGAAGCCCTGGTCGCAAAAAAGAATGTTAACGTTGTTATGCGTGAGCTTGAGATCGCTTATGAGCAGAAGAAAAAAACCTGCAAAGCTATTTTCCATGAAGACAATGCCGAATCTACAGAAGCCTTCGACGCTTTGCACCAGCTAAGAATTGCTGCTAAAGAACTGCGTTATACCGCGAGTGCAGCCGATTTTGCGTTAAATCAGAAATTTCATGCGCATGAGGAGATCTATAAAGAGATTCAAGATCAACTTGGGCTGATTAACGATAAACGTCTATGGCTGGAAACACTGAATGCTATTGGACGTGAAGAGCTGGACATCGGTAAAAAAGCATGGAATGCCTTCACGTCGCAATTAAAGGATGAAGTGCTCGATGCACTGCATCATAATGACGTCATTCCCATCCAGACACAAACGAAGTAGCTCCATACAATATTGCAAATGTTCCTTTCTATTCAGCCGATGTATCTGATGCACCATACTCTTCAATATTTAATTTCACTTCATAGGTAATCGGAATCTCGCTAAAGGTTTCATCCCAGTTATCCTCTACGCTCCGCCATACGGCTGGATGTTGAATACGCAAAGCGTTGCCGAAACCTGCAACCTCTGTATGTAGCTCCTTCTGCATTTTTTTCACAGTGACCTGAAGCATGTCTACGACATGCTTCTCTAGCACTGCTTTATCCTCCTTTACAATGCCGTCATGCAACTTCTTCGCACTCTTGGCAAAAGCCTCACCATATCTCCCCGTAGATTCTATTTTCACATGAAAAGAGATCTTCCCATCCTTCACAGTAGCCTTATACTTGCTACCCAGGGATTTGATTTCATAGGTAATAAGCTTATTGTTAGACGGGTCGTATGCTTTGAGAGCACCCCCCTCTCCCTTTCCAGTCAGCCAGACCATTCCTTCCAGCTCCGATGCATCAAAAAAACCAACGAGCTTTCCCGTTTTCCCTTTAATTACGCCTGCTCCATCCAGCTTTGTCTCCTTCTCTTTTTCTAAAGAAATTACATTCTGCAACATGAAACTTCTTTTACCATGCAAAGGACCCGCTACTTTAGCTATTGAAACCGGCTCCCATATCCTCGTGCTCCGACTTCTATTCACAAAAATCCCCTCTAAGACAAATGAAGGGGTTTGGCCCGGCAGCGCATTTTCCAATACATCTTTGGCTTTTCCCTTGCTGACATATAGTAGAACACTGGGACGGATATCGTTGTCCCTGCTAAAGAAATCAATTAACTCAGAAAACTTGGTAGAGCGCGCAAGCTTCTCACCGATCACAATGACCTTAAGGTGATGTCCGATCGGAGTACGTCTAGTACGCAGTGAAAGTGCCCGTAACGCTTCAAACATCGAATCACTTACTTCACTCATGTTATAGTAATTTCTGGTTGAGGATGGGGAAGCCCCAGACTTCATACCTGACCCTCCTGAGCCTTGAGGAATCGTAAACTGATAGGTACTCATTATTTGGGCAGGCATGGGATTTCCCCCGCCTCCTTGCTGGGTTGCCTCCTCATCCCCTGTCTCCTCCGCACTGTCCAGGGCAACACCAATCTCCATACTTAACTCTTCAACAGGTGTGCTGCTCCAGCAGCCGGTCAACAGAATACATAATATAAGAAATGTAATCGACACTCTCCATTTTTTCATGAAGCCGCCCTCCGGAAATGTGCGATGATCAACAGCGGCAATGGAATTAATCCAAATAAAACGATCATCCAATTCCCCACAACTGTCCCTAATGCAAACAGAGCATTCACATTTGGAGGCGTTCTGGAAACTACATAGGCTACTGGAAGTATAGCCAATAAGCAGCTATTAAATCGTTTATGAAATATTTGCGAAACTCCCAAAGCAGCAGCATAAATAGTGATGCAGAAGGTGCAAAAAATTTGCATAATCCAGATTACAAGCAGCAGCGATTCAAACCTCTCAAAAATAAGATAATTCACCTCAAAGCTTCTCACTAGATCAAGAAATGGCCAAGTTCTTGTGACCACTCCATCTATAGAAAACGCACCAATAGTCATTACAACGGCTAAAAGATAAAAGAACGTTGATATACATGATCCAGCAATAATTACCTTTACTGCTTTTTGTGGCTTATCCATAAAAGCCACAATGAACAGCATTGCTTCACCAGCAGTAAAAGTTAGAATGGTTGGCCTGATGCCCTTCCATACCGGTTCTAGCCCATCTCCAAGAAAAGGCCGCAGATTATCGATATCAAAAACTTCAACACTAAGCAAACTTACTCCAACAAAAATTGTCCATGCAATTGGAACAATCAGCCTGCACATGCTAGTTATGGCATTAAGTCCTCCTCTGCACAGATAGAAGGCTATCCAAATAAACACGGCAACAATCGCCCAAGGTGGGGTTCCCTCCAGCAGAAAAAAAGAGGTCACTTCCTGCACGGAACGTGCTTCAAAACTGGCTATGCACAGAAAATACACAATTACTAATATAGAGAGAATCACTCCAAGTGGCTTGCCAATGATTTTCCCGCTAAATTGAAAGATGGTTTGACCTGGAAACCGTTGACTAAGTTTCACTATAATTAAACCTGTAAAAAAGGTAAGTACTCCCCCTAAAAAAACGGAGATCCATACATCTGGAGTTTCACTAGCCTCTACAATCGTCCGAGGAAGTGTAAGTATCCCTGCCGCAATAGTATAATTGGCTAATATGATCGTCGCTTGAACAGCAGTAATTCGGTCCTTCACCTCGGTACTCATATTCCCTTCCTCCTTTACTTAGATCTCTCATCCTTTGCGTCGGGGGTCCTTCGGCTTCAACAGCGTAGGGCGGCCTGTTAGAAATTGCAGCGGCATACGGAATATAAAATCTTTCCAATCCTTAATCTTATACGGGATAAACATGCCAAGATAAGGCATGCCAAAGCTTTTTAGCTTGATTAAATGGGCACTCAGGAAAAGGAAAAATAACACAACTCCATATAATCCAAAGACTGCTGCAGAAAACATAGCTATAAAACGGAGCATACGCAGCGTCATTCCCGCACTATACATAGGGATGGTGAAGGAGGAAATTGCTGTAACTGAAACAACGATGACTAGAATCGGACTTACAATTCCGGCTTCTACCGCGGCTTGGCCGATGATAAGACCGCCAACAATCCCCATCGCAGGACCGATAGGTTTAGGCAGCCGGAGTCCAGCCTCCCGCAATATTTCGATGGAGGTCTCCATGATCAAGGCTTCAATTAATACCGAAAAGGGTACACCTTGGCGGGAACTGATGATTGAAATAGCCAACTTTGTCGGAATCAATCCTGGCTGAAAGGAGAGGAAGGAAATATATAGTGCCGGTGCAAACATTGATATTAATGCGGCGAGAAAACGCAGCAAGCGCACCAATGAACCCACCATCCACCGATCATAATAATCCTCTGGGGATTGCAGCAGCATCCCGAAGGAAACTGGCATGATCAAGGCAAAGGGTGTGCCATCCAGTAGGATAGCGACTCTTCCTTCCAATAACGATGCCATTACGCGGTCAGGTCTTTCCGTATTCTGAATCTGCTGAAATGGAGTGAAGCTATTATCTTCGATTAATTGCTCCACATAACCAGATTCTTGCACATCATCTATATCAATCGTCCTGATTCTTCGTTTGACTTCTTCGACCAGTTCATCATTCGCGATGTCTTTGATATAAGTTAGAACCAGATCCTTCTTCATCCTCTTGCCTACAGTAAAAGAAATCATGGCTAGCTCTGTGCTCTGCCCGTGTCTGCGCAGTAATGCCGTGTTGTCACTTAACGTCTCATTAAATCCGCTTCGTGATCCCCGCAAGACAGCTTCTGATTCAGGCTCCTCTATCCCTCTTGTATTCCCCTTCGGGGTGCTGAGTACAATAGCCTCCGGTATCCCTTCTACTAGCAGCACTACAGAGCCGAACAATACCTTTTGAAGGGAGAGCTTCACATCATCTGTAAACTCAACTTCCGAAATAAGCACGATCTCATGAATGAGAATATCTTTTAGATCCTTTGCTTCCGGTATCGTATGGGGATCCTTAAAAACCTTATAGGCATTCATTAAAGGCTTCAGAATATTCCGATCCATTTTATCTTTATCTGTCAGTCCATCTACAAATATAAGGGCCGCTTGCAGCTTTATACCTCCGATACGTAACTCCCGAAAACTCACATCATGCATATCTGTGCTCATCTCTTTAAATCTTTGCAAATCCTCCCGAAATTGACCACTATAGCTTGCTCCTGTAGAAGATTCTTCACTGATTTCAACGGAATCGTCCACCTTAGCAACCTTTTTTGTATTGCTAGAACCTAGAGAGGCTTCTCCGTAAGGAACACCCCCACCTATGCTGCCGGTAGCCTTTGTTGCTCTAGTACTTATCGTATCTTCCTTTACATTAGCCCAACTCATCATCCGGATTAGAATAAACGGAACGAAAAAAATCATAATAGCTTGGAAAATCACGCTCCATTTAGGAATTATCTCAAGAATACTGTTCCACACCTTCATCACCTCCTTTATAGCTGTGTTCGTATTTTTTACCGAAGATGGGTAAATCATGCACGCAAAAAAGACCCCACAATATGGAGTCTCCCTATTTTCATCTTTAGAATTATCGCCTTATGCTTGAAGAACCTTGTTCAGTATGCCTTGGTAGGCTGCTTTCGGACGCAGACCGACCAGCTTTTCCAGGGGTTGCCCCTCTTTATATACAATAACTGTAGGCATCCCCATAACACCAGCTTCTCCAGCCAAATCCGGCAGTTCATCACAATTCACCTTAACAATAGAAACATCGTCTCCATATTCCTGGTGAAGATCCTCCAGAACAGGCAGCAGCACCTTACAAGGGGGGCACCATGGGGCACCATGGCGCACCATAATCCACCAGTACCGTTCCTCCACCACGTATTTCTGCCCGCACCCAATCCGCGCTTTCGGCATTTATAATAGACATTTGCCATTCCTCCTCTATTTTGCATCACCAGCAGTACTATTCCGAGTTCTTCAGTGTACACGTACCCAGCTTGCTCTCATCCTGCTCCTGCAGAATAGATGCCATTCGTTCTTCCAAATTCCTCTTGATCTGATTCAGCTCTACAAGCTGACGTTCAATATCTTCCAGTTTACTGCGGTATAGTGGCATCACTTCTGCGCAGAAAGCTTCTTTGTTCTTCAAGACACAATGTAGAAAGCCCGCGATCTGCTCTGTCGACAGACCCAGGTTTAAATATAGTTTAATCGTTTCTACCGTTTCTACAGCAAGTGAAGAGTACTCCCGATATCCGTTGGCCTGACGGATTGGCGAGATTAATCCCTGACTCTCATAGTAACGAAGTGAACGGACGCTTACGCCCGTCAGTTTAGCAAGCTCACCTATTTTCATAGCATTCCCCCGGGGTTCATGAGAATTGTTCTACTCCAGTATAAACCCTGACACCAATGTTAGAGTCAACAAAAAAAATCCAACCGCGGCTAACCCGCAGTTGGACTCGTGTTTTATGTTACAACAAATATATCCGCTTATATCCTACAATAATCCTGCCGCCCAAAGTCCACCTCTACGAATCATCTGGCGAAAAGGCTCTACGGAAAAAGAAGGCAAATGATGACCAGGCATTAAATAAACAACCCGGCCTAGACCAAATTCATGGCACCAAGCCGCCTGCCTCATTGCCTCATCATGAGGATATTCCATAAGCACAGTTGTTTCGAAATAGGGATGCTGCTCAAAATAATAAGGCTCATCATCGATCACAAATTCTTCGATTCCCTGCATAATGGGATGCTCCTGTACCGGTATGGACATCTGGAGCGAAGTGAATTCTGGATGATGAGTGAAATGCGCTCCCAGCATGGCGCCTAGCTCCTGATTACGCTGTAAGGAGATTCCGTTATGTACCACTAGTAATCCGCCACCGTTAGCCACATAGGAGAGCAGTGCGCTGCTTTGTTCCGCTGGTATTTTATCATCGGAGAATTCGGTATAGGAGACTACCAGCTTGTAGTCAGATAATGTTTCTTTATTAAGCAGCCCATAATTCTCCGAGGAGAATACCTGCAGTTCATTGGCAAGTATCTGCTCAATCTCCCGGTCTACTCCCGTAAATGGGTGATATTTAACCTCCGAATAACTTCCGAGTGCCAGTGCTTTTAGTGTAGACATCCTATCATCGCCTTTCTTCGTGTACTTTTTTGATTACGGGAAGCCCATCTACCAAGGCCATGTATTTCCATCCACATCAAGATAGGCCGGCTCATCCCCCAGATACTTTTTATACTCCATAACCTGACTTATAATCTGGTCTGCAGACACATCGGGTGAAATATCCGCTTGCTCATTTTTTTCGCCATGCATATAAGTCTTCATCCAGCCTGGGTGAAACACCATCACTTGACCCCCAAGCGTCTTTAGATGATTGTGCATCAGGGAGGATTGCATATTGAGAGCCGCCTTAGACATGCAGTAGCCATACATATTAATACGTTTATTTCTGCCGATGCTGCCCGCTTCCGAAGAAATATTAACAATCAATTTATCCTTACTTTGCAATAAAAGTCCCATAAGTGCATTGCTGACTCTCAACGCGCCTAGCGTATTCACATTATAAATCTCTGCCATACTGTCATCATCCATATCTACCAGCATCGTAGCATCATCTGCAGAATGAATAATTCCGGCATTATTAATAAGAATATCAACATGCCCAGTTCTGCTGGCGATAGCCCTTGCTGCCTGCTTTACACTATCCTTACTACCAATATCGAGTGGAATAAGTTCCAGCTGTACCGGATACTTCTCTTTAAGCGCTTTCAATTCATCTGCGGCTCTCATGTATTGTCCAGCAAATACTGAGAACTGTTTCTCTAAAAGAGAGTGTACAAGAGACAATCCAAGACCCCGATCAGCTCCAGTCACACATGCGACTCTGTTCATTCTTTTCAACACTCCTACCTAGTAAGGATTATTGAAGCAAGTTGTCTTCCTTTCACCTTAGCATGCCGTCCTCTTTTTTTCAACGCGCTAAAATGAGGGTTTGGTCATCCTTGGATTAGCTGCTTCAGAATCCTTTTTGTTTTAAATTTAATATATGTTACAATCATGATTACAGGTTGTTAACAACACAATGGTTAGTAAAATAACGATCCCAGGAGGGTGATATCTATGTCTATTCAACAACTTCATACATTGGAAGATCTTGAGCAGTATGTGGCTAAACCTGGCAAGAAGCTGCTGTTCAAACACAGCACTACCTGCCCGATTAGCGCCAAAGCTAATGAAGAGTTCCAGGCTTATCTAAAGGATGCGGATACTACAGCAGCAGTAGTTCTAGTCATCGAGGATCGTCCAGTTTCCAATCAAATTGCCGAGGATTTCGGGATTAAGCATGAATCTCCACAGCTCTTCCTGCTAGAGGATAATGAGGTTCGCTGGAACACTTCCCACTGGAAGATCACAAGAGATGCTATCAAAGAGGCTGTGAACCAATGAGCCAGCAAGTGATTGTTTATTCAACAGCAGGCTGCAGCGATTGTAATCTGGTCAAACAATATCTTACCGAGCAAGGTATCCCTTTTGAAGTAAGAGATGTTATGACTAGCACAATCTATCAAGAGGAAGTCGAAAAGCTTGGTTTCATGGGTGTTCCTGTTACAGTAGCAGGGGATCACGCCACCAAAGGATTCAATCTTCCCGAGCTGAAAGCACTCCTCGAAGCTGCTCAGTAATTCATTCGTTTAATCATTTAGCACTTGATATATGCTTACAAAAAAGGGGATTCCAACAGCCAATCGGCAAGGAATCCCTTTTTTTCATTGTTCTAAAGCTTAGGGTTCCTCACGCATAAGATTTGCCACGACCAGTACATCTACATTTCTGGCCGAACGCAGAATCTGCTTAGTGACATCCCCACGCAGCCATTTACGCACCCATGAGCGTTGGGACTGGCCGATAATAATCTGTGTGCTCTGTAAGGCTTGAGACCTTTCAAGCAACAAGGAAGACACTCGTGCGGGGAGCACGTTAGGAATCATCTTAAACGTTCCACCCAGTCGTTCCGTCAATTCTTTCAAATCATTAATTCGTTTATCGTAAGAAGGCCCACTCTGCTTATATTCCTGTACGTACGTAACATACCAGCAAGCTTTTAGACGATAGGCAATCCGAAAACCGCGCCGAATCAGACGCTCCGCATGATCTCCTAAGGTGATGCACACATAGATCACTTCCTGCCGCCGCCAAGGTCCCCGCAGCGACCCGACACGTTCCCAGGCCTCCAGACGTTCATCCACATCATCAGCAATTTCCCGCAGGGCCAGTTCACGGAGGGCGATTAGATTGCCGATTTTGAAAAAAGCCCCCAGCGCCTGATCTACTTTGGTCATCGCATATATTTTTCCATCCTTCATCCGCTCTTGCAGTGTTTTTGGGGATACATCGATAAGTTCAACCTCGTCGGCCCGTTGCAGAATGCTGTCTGGGAAAGTCTCTCTCACTCTAACTCCGGTAATTTGTTCTACTGCATCATTCAAGCTTTCTAAATGCTGAACATTCACTGTGGAGATTACAGAGATCCCCGCATCCAATAGCTCCATAACATCCATATACCGCTTCTTATGTTTGCTGCCCGGCATATTGGTATGTGCCAGTTCATCTACCAGTACGACCTCCGGATTACGCTTAATGATAGCTGCCGTATCCATTTCCTCAAGGATAGTCCCCCGATAGTCAATACTCAGTCGCGGAAGGATCTCCAGCTCACCGATCTGTTCAAGGGTTTCTTTACGTCCATGCGTTTCTAGTAATCCAATAACAACATCGATCCCTCTCTTTAAGAGATCATTTCCTTCTCGCAGCATCTTATAAGTCTTGCCCACCCCGGGAGCAGCACCAATGTACACTTTAAATGTGCCCCCACGAATCGCATCGATTTTATCCTTTACTTCCTGAGTGCTTAATCTGTGATAGGCATCGGCTTTCCGCTCATTTCGGCTCTGCCGGGTAGGAAGAACACGCTCTCCCTCACGCTCAGCACGATCAGCCACGAAAAACACATCTACTCCGCGGATTTGCTTTAACAATGAGTTAGCAATCGAACCCTTCCACAGCTCCTGCCACGCCGTTTGCTTGGAGTGTCCCATAACGATACGGGTAATATTATGCTGGATAGCGTATTTCACTAGAAGTCCCGGAATCTCCCTCTTCGAGCGAAAAGAAATCTCCTCCATCGAGGCCCCAATCTTCTCAGTCAGCTTCCATAGGGATCGCTTGAAGGTTGCTGCTTCCTTAGAGGGCGTCAGGCCCTGCTTCCAGAAGGATACCACTGCCAGATCTCCGTTTAACCGTTTAGCGATTTGCTGTCCACGGCGGATATGAATCGAGCCATTCCAATAATACTGTGCGGACACCAACACTTTTTCGGCAATCCCCGAAGCCCCCAGCAATCCTTGCTCCTCCCGATGCTTCTCCAGCGAACCATTAACATCCTCCGCAACCATTCTCAGCGCCAGCTCCCGCAGCTTGCTTAGATTCCCTTTGTTAAAAAGCGAAGTCCGCTGCTTCTTGCCCAAATGTCCTTCGGACAAACGTTGAAGTATCTTTTCCGGAGTCACATCAATTAGAACGATATCATCTGCAAGGGTGAGCACTTCCGCAGGCAAGGAATATTCCACCTCAATCCCCGTCCACTTCCGCGCTAGATCTGCTGCGCCCTCCAGCTCGTATACGTTTACAGTTGTGATGACACTAATTCCACAGCCCAATAAATATTTGATATCCTCCAGCCTAGTTGATCTCTCCGCACCCTCGCGATTATGATGAGCCAATCCATCGGTCAGTACAACCTCTGGATTACGCGCCACAATGGCCTTCACATCCAGATCCTTCTTCTCGATCTCCTTCTGAAACCAATGAATACTTGGAATCCGTTCCAAGTCACCCAGCTGATCCCTTGTTTCTGGACTCTGGTTGGTTGAAACCGCACAGATTACAACATCGATGCCCTGTGCTTTCAGCGCCTGACCCTCACGCAGCATCTGATAGGTCTTGCCTGATCCACTGACCGGACCTATATAGATCTTCAGGCGTCCACGATGCAGCTCATAAATAGAGAGCAGCATTTCCTCCGGCGTCTTCCTCCGATATGTTCCCATCAAGACCACTCCTTAATAACCCGATCATCCATGCACTCTTCTATGCCAGAAAGCAAGATATCCCTGACCCAATGTGAACAATCGGGCAGGGATATTAGCTATATTTATTTGTTCGTTAATTTCTGCAGCTCCATGTTCAGCTTCAGAACATTTACCCGCTCTTCACCAAACAGCCCTAGATCGCGACCTTCGGTCTGCTTATTCACTAGCTCTTCCAGCTGCGTGGCTGGAAGCCCGGTCAAATTACTGATCCGGGGAATCTGCACGATTGCTGACGCAGGAGTGATATGCGGATCAAGACCTGAACCTGAGTTGGTTACTAAATCAACCGGCAGCTTATTTACAGGCACATCCGGATTATCCAGCTGCCACTGTGTGATGGAATCCTTCGTCCGCTGCAGCATATCCGGGTTGGATGGGCCGTAGTTATTGGAGCCTGAAGCTTCCGCTTTATAATCAATGCTGGATACACGGCCATGGAATACCGCCGGATCCGTAAAGCTTTGCCCGATGAGTTCTGAGCCCACAACTACTCCCGCGTCATTCTTCAGCTGACTGCCGTTTGCTTGCGATGGCATCAGAACTTGAGCAATCGCTGTAGTAGTCAGCGGATAAATCACTCCGCAGAGAACAACAAACACTAGACATAGCCGTAATATGATAAAGAAATTAGCACCCTTCGATGATGACAACTGTTCTTCAGCGTCCGCAATCGACTTTCTGTTATTCACGATGCTCTCACCCTTTCAATGATTAGTCAATCCGTTGTTATATCCATACACTTACGAGCAAATCAATAAGTTTGATGCCCGCAAATGGAACGACTACCCCACCTAAACCATAGATAAAAATATTACGTCCCAGCAGCTTCGTAGAACTCATCGCTTTATACGAGACACCTTTCATAGCCAATGGGATCAGCAGCGGAATAATAATCGCATTAAATATTAATGCAGATATAATTGCCGAGCTAGGTGAACCCAATCCCATGACATTCAGGGCTTCCATTTCAGGAATAGCGAGCATGAACATTGCCGGAATAATTGCGAAGTATTTAGCGATATCATTCGCAATACTGAACGTTGTCAACGCGCCCCGCGTCATCAGTAGCTGTTTACCAATAGCTACAACCTCAATGATCTTCGAGGGATCGGAGTCCAGATCAACCATGTTTGCTGCTTCCTTAGCGGCTGTAGTCCCACTGTTCATCGCTAAGCCCACATCAGCTTGGGCAAGGGCAGGTGCGTCATTTGTACCATCGCCAGTCATTGCCACCAGCTTGCCTTCGTTCTGCTCACGGCGGATAACCGCTATTTTATCCTCAGGTGTACTTTCTGCAATAAAATCATCTACCCCTGCTTCACGGGCAATAGTAGCTGCGGTCAGCGGATTGTCCCCTGTACACATGATAGTCTTGATTCCCATTTTTCGCAGCTCATCAAACCGCTCTTTCATGCCTGGCTTAACCGTATCCTTTAAGTAAATAAGTCCATAAATCCGGTTGTCTACCGCAACAGCAAGCGGGGTCCCCCCCATCCGAGCGATAGCATCGGAATTACTGTCGAGGTTCGCGGGAATGACTCCGCCCTTCGACTGTACCCATTTCTTCACGGAATCGACTGCCCCTTTACGAACAGATCGTCCATCACGTAGATCTATGCCACTCATACGGGTCTCAGCCTTAAACTCTACGAACTCTCCGCCTTCAGCAAGTTTGCTGTCATAGCTGCGTTCCAGCTTCTTAGCCAGCTCAATAACAGAACGTCCCTCCGGAGTCTCATCCTTTAGCGAACTAATAGCTGCCCAAGCCGTAAGCTCAGCTTCCGTTTCATCTCCAACAGGCACAAAATCACTCGCCATCCGGTTTCCGAAAGTAATCGTACCGGTCTTATCTAGAATCATTGTATTAATGTCGCCGGCAGCTTCAACAGCCTTCCCTGACATAGCAAGGACATTAAACTGTGTGACGCGGTCCATCCCTGCTATCCCGATAGCGGAGAGCAGTCCCCCGATTGTGGTCGGGATCAGACAGACCAGCAGAGCGATCATAACAGGAATATCTAGATCAACGCCCAGATAAGTCGCAATAGGCCGCAAGGTCACTACTACAATCAGGAAAATCAACGTCAGACTGATCAAGAGTGTATTTAATGCAATTTCATTGGGTGTCTTTTGACGTTTCGCCCCTTCAACGAGGGAGATCATCCGATCCAGGAATGACTCACCGGGATCACTGGTAATTTTGACTTTAATCTCATCACTGACTACCCGGGTGCCGCCTGTGACTGAGCCAAAATCTCCGCCAGCTTCCTTAATAACAGGTGCAGATTCACCTGTAATTGCCGATTCATCTACGGAGGCCAGCCCTTCAATTACTTCACCATCGCCAGGGATAAGTTCTCCCTGACTAACGATGACGATATCTCCTTTACGAAGCTCGGAAGAAGAAACGGTCTTCACAGACCCTCCAACGAGTTTGTTAGCTGTGATATCCTGTTTCGTTTTCTTGAGTGAATCCGCCTGGGCTTTCCCGCGGCCTTCAGCCAGCGCTTCAGCAAAGTTGGCAAACAACACTGTGAATAGCAAAATGAACAACACTGTGATATTGAAGCCTACCGATTTCTCTGCATTAAAATATCCGGGGGCCAGTACCATAAGCAATACAATAATCGTACCGATTTCGACTACAAACATGACCGGATTTTTGATTAACGTCACCGGGTTAAGCTTAATAAAGCTATCCTTTACAGCGCTTAGGAGTATGGGTCCCGTCAGCAGCTTTTTTCTTTTTACAGTACTCATCTTGTTCTCCCTCTTCCTACCGTAAGGTCAAATATTCTGCAATCGGGCCGAGCACAATGACCGGCAGAAACGTCAGCGCACCGATAATTACTACGGTACCAATCAGAATTCCGGTAAACAGACCATTGTCTGTGCGGAATGTGCCAATCGTCTCAGGAACTGGCTTCTTCTGGATCAGTGAACCTGCAACTGCCAGCATCGCGATTATAGAGACATAACGGCCAAGCAGCATTACGATCCCAGTTGTAACATTCCAAAAGGTGGTGTTGTCCGCAAGCCCTTCAAATCCTGAACCATTGTTCGCGGCAGAAGAGACATATTCATATAACACTTGGCTAAGTCCATGGAATCCGGGATTCGTAATGGAGCCGTTGCCCAAGTCCGTTAAGAACGCACCTGCTGTTGGTACAAGGATAATGAACGGATGCACAAGGATGGCAATCGCAATCAGCTTCATCTCCTTGGCTTCTATCTTTCGCCCGAGAAACTCTGGTGTTCTGCCGACCATTAATCCACATAAGAAGACGCCCATGATGGCATACATCAGCATATTGATTAATCCGACACCTTTTCCCCCGAAGACGTTATTGAGCATCATTAGGGCCAGAGGGGTAATGCCACCCAGCGGTGTCAGCGTATCATGCATATTGTTAACACTACCTGTCGTAGCTGCCGTTGTTACCGAAGTGAACAGCGAAGATTGCGGGATCCCAAAACGCACCTCTTTACCTTCCATGCTGCCTTGCGAAGACTCGATCCCCAGCGCATTAATAGCGGGATTGCCTTTAGTTTCCGCATAATAATTCAATCCCAGCAGCAGAACGAACAAGGTCATCATTGCTGTGAAAATCACCCAGCCCTGACGTTTGTTCTTAGCAAACAATCCGTACATATATGGCAAAGAGGCTGGCAGCATCCACATAGAGAGAATCTCCAGAACGTTCGTAAGTGGATTAGGGTTCTCAAAAGGATGCGCTGAATTGGCTCCGAAGAAGCCGCCACCATTCGTACCTAAGTGTTTAATTGATTCCAAAGAAGCGACTGGACCGATAGCGATTTGTTGCGTCTGCCCTTCGAGTGTAGTGACCTCAAGCGATGGCTTGAGCGTTTGTGGCACATGCAATCCTACCAGCACCAATGAAACTAGCAGAGCTAATGGAATGAATACACGAATATGTGCTTTTACAAAGTCCTCGAAAAAGTTCCCGACTGATTTCTGTCCTGTAATCCCTCTGACAAAAGCAACCGCAACAGAAAATCCGCTCGCTGCAGACGTGAACATCATCATCGTGATGACTGCCATTTGTGAAAAATACGATAGCCCCGTCTCCCCGCTATAATGCTGCAGGTTCGTATTGGTCATAAAGCTGATCACCGTATTGAATGAAAGCGTCTGTTCCATATCGGCAATTCCATTCGGGTTCAGCGGCAATCCCCGCTGTAATCTTAGGAAAATATAACTGAAAGCAACCAGTACGATATTAGTTAAAACAAAGCTGAGTGCATACTTCTTCCAGGACATTCCGTCCCGTTTTTTCAGGCCGATCAGCTTATAAATACCTTTCTCTGTGCCTGCAAACCAGCGATCCGTACGATTCGGTTCGTTAGAAAATACATGATATAAATACGTCCCCATCGGCTTGACCAGCAAGATGAGAATTACAATTACGACGACTATTTGCAAAATGCCCATGAATGCCCCTCCTTAAAATTTCTCAGGATGAATCAACGCGTAAACCAGATATATAAACAACAGTAGGGTAACAGCGATTACTAGAATCACAGCTTATCCCTCCCCGTATCCTCAACTACACCTGCGCACCAGCGCATAAAGCCATAAAACAACCCGTAAATTACAGCTAACGAAGCCACCATATACAGATCCATCATATCTTCCGCACTCCTTCCATTATCCTTGATGAGGTGATCTATCGATTAGAAAATCAGCATCACCACTATGGGAATAGATTACATAGCTCGCACCAAGTCTTTTATAGACCAATCTAGGATTTATTGAACTTGTAATCACAAAAATTGGCTGTGTCGTCCAGGTACGGCACATCTGGATATAGCGGCAGCAAAGCGGAAAGCTGCTCTCAAACAGATATACCCTGCCTACCGGGAACGACGGGCGAAACCAAGTGCTTTGATGGCGAGTATCCACTAGAATAACCTGCTCAATCCCGAGCTCCTCAAGTAAAGCTTTCTCAGCCACATTGTTGGTTAATCCCGCCATCTTAATACCCCTGAACTTCAGAAGTTTAATGAAATGTTCTCCCGCCTTTGTAGGCGCACATACAAGCACATATTCATTCTGATCCGTCATCTTTTTTTCTCCTCCTGCTCATTTACAACAAGGAGGCAACGAAAATCTCCGAAAGGATGTTGACCTATCGTCATTTTCGGGCACAACCTAAAGCTCGGTTGTGTCACGTCATTAGACGCTGCCTAACAAATACCGCTAATGATGAATTTAGCGACCTCTTAGGGGAGGCCTCCATAAATGCTTTGCTTCTAAGAGCACAGCAAAAAGCCACAAAGGATCTCCTCTGTGGCTCGCTAGCGGTCACATTGCACTCATCCTCTCTCCATACGCTTACGAGGTTAGCTGTCGGATTCGGGCGGTGAGAGTCGCCCTACCTGTATAGATGCGAGCTCACTCGCACCCTCTACAGGATTCACCCCATAATCGGCTTCCGACTCTCACATCGGCTGCCGATTGTTGGTTCCCCCGCTTTCCTTATCGGAAATTAAGCGGATCAAATATTCGATTGTCGTTGAAACAGGAGTAATCATACTCTTATGCACGAAGACTTGTAAAACCTGAATGATGCCAAAATAATGCAAATTAAAAACTATTTTCCCATTAGATAGCGCTTACTTGATATCTAATCTCTCTATATCTCTTGTTTACTCGAGTTTCGGGCGTTTAATCGCTATCTATAACCCATGTGATTTTATTCACCTTTTTAGAGCAAAAATACTGTAAATTCCCTTTATAGGTAGAAACGCAAGAAGCTGAGGTTGAGCGAGAAAGAGGCGCGATAACACGCCATAAATACCTATTTACCTCATTTTTCAGTCGTAGTCGGCAGGATATGGTTAAAATTGCTCTAAAAGAACATTTTCCGTTTTTTACAGAAAATCTTGAAAAGAGTATGATTCGGGTTGAATCTAATTCATGAAAAACAATCAACGCTGAGTTCCTGCATTTGCAGGGAACGGGGGAACCATCAGGCCGTCTGGCCTACTTGGGGTGAATCCAAAGGAGACTGCGTAAGTCTCAATAGGTAGGGCGACTCTCACCGTCCGAATCCGACAGCTAACCTCGTAAGCGTAAAGAGAGAGACCCTTGATCCGCCACGCTTTGGCCCAGGTATATCTGCCTGTAATCCAAAACCGCAGCAGAGGTCCTCCTCTTGCTGCGGTTTTTGCGTTACCTGAGCCTATTAGGTGATAGCACGCTGGATGGGGTGAATGTTTTGAAGCACTATTATTTAGGGATACATCAAGGGCTGCTTGAGCCGATAAGTCTAAATTACGTTTGTTTCGGGGCCTTGTGGTTCGAAGAAAATAATCACAGGTACATTGTAGGCTATGCATTTGGCCAGAACCAGATCCAAGCCCTTCGCCAGTTCAGCACACCTTCTTCTTGTAAAGACTGTTTAGACTCTAAGATTGTATATGAAATATATAAAAAAATTCGAGAACAACAGCAGCAGCAGGATTGGTCATCGCACCAAAAACTCCCGTGGTTTACAGCCTTCAAGGAGCCTTGGAAAGATGTAAGCGCCGGTTGGTATGTCTTGAGATCCCGCAGCACCTTTCCCTTACATCTATCTGTTATACGGAAAGAGAAGTTCCGACTATGGTTAGAGCATACCGCAGTCTGTGAGAATAAAATGGAAATGCTCGCTTGTGTAGAAAAGGCTAGTGTCACTCATCATGTTGACTTAAAGCTTTTGGAAATCTAAGGAGGAACCCTACTATGGACCAGCGCAGACTATCCCGCATTGAAGTATTTGTATTGGATGAACCCGAGCCTATCCACTATGGAATGGAAGGGGCTGAAGGCTGCCGTTATGGTATTCTGAAGCTCACTTGTAAGGGAGGATGCAGCTGGGGGGCTTGTCTGATCTCTGCCAACACCAAAAATTTCGATCTCATTAAATGGAGCTCTTTTTTACGGGCTATCTGTCATTGCCGTCTTGAGGAAGCGCTGGATAAGGTCCGCCGCGAAGGTTCAGATTGGGAGCAGGTTAAGCTTGAGCTAGTTCAGGGTGCTTTGCAGGATTTAAAGGCCAAGCTCCAGGGCAAATCCTTGGCAGGGCATATTCAGCAGGGGCGTCTGTACAGTGTTGCAGCTGGGGGGAGCAATTCCAGAAGTGAACGGCTCTACTACAAACCTTCCAAAGCTTTATCCACTGCCTCCCAGCAGAAACACAGTTGCCCGGAACCAGACACCGCCGATCTTATCAATAAATCCATCTCTTATTTTTCTATATTATAGATTCAAGCAAATCTCTCATTCTGAAAGGATCGTGTTCACCATGCCTGACCCCTTACCTTCCGTGTCCACCTACAGTACTAAATTTGCAGAGTGTGTTAAAAAGTATACTAATGAAGTCTACGTACTTAGTTCCATGTTGTTAGAACAATCTAATGAGGCAGACAAGATTACTATCTGTACCTTCACAGAGCTTCATAAAATATATCGTCAGGATGACTTCGACCCTCAGTTATTCTCTATCCACGCTTACCGCACTTGTATTCGCCAGTGTGCTGATTCTTTTGCCCGTCGCTCGCTTCTATCGGCTAAGGCATTACCTTGGGAGGAACAGCTTGTGAAGGTATTGTGGTACGGCTTAAAGCTGCCTCTTTCTCAAATAAGCATTATTCTGCAAAAAAGTGTTCCCGCACTGAAAGCACAGCTTAGAGCTGTACGGGAGCAGATGACCGCCCAAGCGGATATACTAACGAGCGCAAATCTTTCTATAATTTAGTCTCTGACTAGAATTCAAACGATCTTTGAGCGCATGAAGCGACTAATGGACTCAGGAGCCTTTAATTGAAGCTTTTACTCAAATATAGCCGGCGTTTGGACTCCAGTAGAAATCCCGAGCGATGAGCGTCTCGGATCGTCTTAAAGCAAGCCCTAATCATCTTCCACCAAGGCAAGGCTTACGGACCCAGATGACGTTACTTGCACGTTTATTGCCTTTTGAGCATAGTATCGGACTCCAGTGCAACTATTTGGTTAAAAGAGCTACTAATTCACCCTTTTTCATGCCAATAGCGACTATAGTGTCCGATATCTTGCTAAATCTCGATGATTGTTGCATTTAAGTACTGCTGGGTCCGTTAGCTAGATCAGCTCGTATACAAAGAGTTTGCCAACTCAAAAACGGGGATATCCCAGCAACCATAAATGGCTGTTAGGATACCCCCGAAAATTCAGTGCCTACTATTATTACACTTTACTCTTACGCGCCTTACCGTACATCCACAATCCTGCCAACATCCCCACTATAGCAACACCGGTCAATACGCCTTGAACGAAATCCATAAAAGTGGAGCCATCCGGAAGCATTCTACTAACCGTAGCCAGCGATACCGAACTCATTAAAAGCATAATGGTATATTGTTCGCTTGTAGACATCATTAGCACTCCTTAAAAGTTATTATGAGGTCATCTTAGATCTTGTAAGCTTTCATTGCTTTTCTGATTTCTTTAATACTTGGGCGTTTGCCGTACATCAGTACGCCGGTACGATAGATCTTGGCCGCCAGCCATCCGAAGATGAAGGTAGTCACAAGCAGGATCAGCAGCGATACAATGACTTGCCAGATCGCCACCTCGCCGACACCAATTCGGAGCAGCATCGTCAATGGTGAGGTGAACGGCACATAACTCGCTATCTTAACCACTAGAGTATCTGCATTGGAGATACTGAACAGTGGAACATAGAACGCTACGAAGCCTAACATCATGATTGGCATTACCGCCTGACCGAGATCCTCCGTACGGCTGACAATCGAACCTACAGCCGCATACATCAAGGCATAGAGGAAGTAACCTAATACGTACAAGACAAATCCATAGAGCAGCAAGTTAATATTGAGCTGACCTAAATCGAGATCAAAATCAGCCAATACAGTCGCATTATGCGGGAGCGTCAAATTGACGACGATCGCTGCGACAAAGATCCCAATTTGTAGTATTCCTACTAGGAAAACACCGATAACTTTACCGAACATTTGCGCTAAAGGTGAGGCACTTGTAATCAGAATTTCCATAATCCGCGAGCTTTTCTCAGAGGTTATCTCAGCGGCAATCATGTTGCCTGTCATCATAATGGACATAAAGAACAACATAAGCATGGCATATACGATAATGTAGTTAATGGCCGGAGTGTCCTCCTGAGAGTTTTCACTGCCACCGCCTGCGTTAAGCTGTTGTGTAGTAATCTGCACTGGTGTTGACATTGCAGCAATCTGTTCAGAGGTCAGCTTGTCACCAACGATATATTGTGTGTTTGCTTGCTGAAGTGCATTTTGAAGATAAACTTGAACATCTCCGTTTAGTTCTCCATCATTACTATGATAAGTAACGGGTGGAAGCCCTTCACCAGTAGGTTCCGCAAAAGTAACATAACCTTCTACTGTCTCTTCATCTAATGCTTTCTTTAACTCGGCATCCTCCGCAGAAGCATATTGTACTATCTTAGCCTGTGGCATGCCCTCTGGCGCAGTATAAGCCTTCAACAATTCTGCAACCTGATTTCCCTCTTCAGCAATCACAGCAATTTGAGTAACTTCACTTTTGGCCGAATCACCCTTAAACTGATCGATGATATAGGGAAGATTCATCCCTATGCTGAGCAATAATACTAGAATCAAAGTAGTAATCATAAATGATTTCGTTCTAACTTTATTTTTAAAGGTAAAGCCGATAATTGTCCCCATCTTATTCATTAGATTCACCCACCGCTCTGATAAAGATTTGGTTTAACGTAGGTTCCTTGATTTCAAAATGCTCCACTTCACCCTGTGCTATCGCCTGCTGTAAAATACGCTGTGCTGCACCGATCTCACTGATCGATAACAGATACCCACGCTCCAGCCGTTTCACTGCTGTAACACCTGCGATGGACTCCAGACCTTTTACCTCATTAGCTGTACGCAGCAATACTTCTTCCCGCGGGTAGCCATTCTTGATCGTGCGGATATCCCCTTGAACGACCGTATTGGAACGATCGAGAATCGTAATGTTACGGCATAGCTCTTCCACATGCTCCATCCGGTGCGTAGAGAAGAGGATACTTGTTCCCGAATCACGCAATTCTTTGACCGTATCTTTCAGCAGCTCCACGTTTACTGGATCCAGCCCGCTGAAAGCTTCATCTAGAATCAGAATCTGCGGCTTATGAACGACAGCGGCGATAAAGCCCATTTTTTGCTGATTTCCTTTGGAAAGCTCTTCTATTTTTTTATTGTAATAATCCGGAACCTCGAATCGATCCAGCCAATAGCGCAGGCTCTTATCTGCATCACTAGCTGACATCCCACGCAGGCGGGCCAAGTAAACGATTTGATCGCTGATCTTCACCTTAGGATATAGTCCACGTTCTTCGGGCAGATAACCCATAAGTTGCTGCAGTTCACTGTTGAAAGGCTTCCCGTTATACAAAATCTTGCCCTCATCAGGGTAGATTAGGCCGAGTACCATACGCATCGTGGTTGTTTTCCCCGCGCCGTTCGCCCCCAGTAATCCGTAAATTTCCCCTTTACCTACGGTTAGGTTAATTCCGTTTACTGCGGTTTTTTCTCCATATTGCTTAACTACACTTTCCAGCTTTAAGGCTTCCATTTCTCTAGTCCCCTCTCTTGTGGTCAATTAGAATAGGACGATGACCCTGTGTCCATAAACTTAATATTTCGTCCAGTTCCAAACTGCGGCTCTTGATAACCTTTACGCCCAAGTCATGAATGCGTTTCTCGTTTTCAGAAAATTGTTCTATGATAAAAGAAGCTACACCCGGTGTATCCATGGTAAAGTGCAAGCCTCCTGGCAACTCAGCCGATAATTCCGCAAGCTCCTCTTCATCCGCAGCATTCACCCAAACCTCGGTCCAAGCACCGAACAAACTGTCTTTTTCAGCCATGCCCAGCAGTTCACCCCGATGCATAAGGACGATATAATCTGCCAGCCGTCGCACCTCATCCACAATGTGTGTGGAGATGATAATCGTTGCGTTGTGCTCATCCATATATTTACGAAGTGTCTCGATCATAATCTTCCAGGCAAAAGGATCAAGACCCGATGAAGGTTCATCCAATAGCAGCAGACTTGGCCGCGCCGCAAGTGCTGCAGCAATTTCGAATTTCCGGCGTTCCCCTTTAGACATCTTCGAAAGTCTCATATGATACGGAACCTCAAAGCGATCCATCAGCTCCTGAAAATACTGATCGTCCCAATTGGGATACCAATACTTCCGAAATCGAGCTGCCTCCTCTGCATTCCAGTGGTTCTCCTCAGTAATTGACGTTTCAGGAACATAGGCAATGGTCTGGCGAAGCTCCAGAGACAACCCGCTATCATACCTGTTCTCGAACCAATATATCTCGCCTTCCTCTGGATTAGTCAGCTGCATCAGCAGATTCAGCAGCGTGCTTTTGCCGGATCCATTCTGACCTACCAAAGCTGTAATATATCCTTTAGGCAGATTCAGGGTCAGCGGTCCTATCGTCTTGTTTCGTCGCCGTTTAAGTACATTCCGCAATTCTATAGCCATCTGTACCATATGAGTAAGCGCCCCCTCTCAATCCTTTTCTCTATACTTGCGTTCTACAATCTCCATAAAAATCTGTTCAAGTTCATCCTTGCTGCAATGTACCGATCGGGCGATATCCACTGCACTTTCAAGTGCTTTGCCAACCGTTTCACGTTTATATTCTTCCATTGCTCCGTCACCTACATGGGATACAAAGGTACCTGTTCCTTGTCGCGTTCGCAGCAACCCTTCGTTCTCCAGATCCTGATATACGCGCCGCACTGTAATTACACTGCATTTCAAATCGCCTGCGAACTCACGAATCGAGGGCAGTAGCGTTCCTTCCGTAATGACTCCGCTAATGATTAATGATCTAAGCTGAGTCTCTATTTGATGATAGAGGGGCTCTGCACTATTTTCGTTGATTTGTACCGGTATCCACATTATTTACACCTCGCCTTCCACTCTAGCGTGCTAGAGCGCAATCCTTGCCATTTCCGATTTTTTATACGAGATTGCGACTTTTCAGCCGATGTATAGTCCATTTAGAGAATAACTGCACAGATATTGTTCCCAGCAGAAGTGACCCCCACATGATCGGAGATAACAGCCCCCACTCCTTGGAATAGGAGATACTGTATAAGAACAAACTGCCTCCGCCCAGTGTAACTAGGAACGAAGTTGCCCACGATAAAACTACGATAAGCAATGTTAGCCATAGATAAGCTTTGCCGCTAAAAAGATACTCAATAAAAATATATAGACCTGAGACCATAAATCCGAAGCCGAGCCAAGTAATCGCAAAAGCTATATACGAAGGAACCGCCAGTTCTGCCCGGAAATTCTCTCCTAACAAGTAAATAATAACGAAGAATAACGTACCATTTAGAGTAAAGGAGCCCACACCCTGAAGTTTCCTCCGCGATAATATTACTGCAGCTGGGATCGGTAAAGTTCGTAAGTAAACCAACATTTTTGTGTAAGAGTCTTCACTCCAATATTTCATGGAGCGGCGAGAGAATGTTAATCCCAATAAGGGGATAAAGGAGAGAAATAAGAAATCCGCTAACATCGTCCGATCCTGCTCACCTAGTACATCATTTGCTATCAGGCTAGTCAGTCCACCAAGATAACTCATAAAAACAACTGTTATTACGAGGGTCCCTAATATTTTTAATTTGTCTCCGCGAAAATCAGAGCGCAACATAAACCATGAATCTTTTAATGTTCTCATTAATGCTAACCTCGCTTTACAATGTCTTCAGCGTCTAGCAGAAGCAGGTGTTCATATCCCTGTGCTTACTGTATATATCTATATACACAGTATATGACCTTGGTTTTTCATTGTCAATCCTGTAACTGGAAATTATTCAAAAGAAATAGGAGGTTTGGGCAACCTCATACTTCAAGCTTATGAAGATACTCTCAAACGTTAGGTAACGCTTATTTATTGAGATTAACTACAATGAGGGGGAATTGAGCCAGAATTGAGGCGGAATGCTACGGGGCGAATGTAACTGGGATAATTGAGTTTATTAGATAATTCATTCAGGGAATGAAGTAGTACGAGCTCACTCTCTGCTTCTATGCAGCGTGTTGGTGTGAAGTGCGTTGAGGGAGGCGGGTGCAGGGTGGTGAGTGCGAGCGGATACTGGTGCGGGTTAGGATGCTGGTGCAGCTGTGGTGCTGGTTCGGGGGTGTGATGTGTGCGCGGCGGATGATGCGGTTCCGATTGTGTGATGCGGGCGCGGCGGATGGTGCAGTTCCGATTGTGTGATGCGGGCGCGGCGGATGGTGCAATTCCGATTGTGTGATGCGGGTATGGCGGAGGTGCAGTTCCGATTGTGTGATGCGGGTATGGCGGATGATGCGGTTTCGGGTGCGGGATACCGTTTCGGCTGCTATTGCAGTTTCAGGTGTGGGATATGGGCGACTGCCGGACGGAATAGCAACATTAGGGAAAAACTCCCTAAAATCTGCCCAACCGAGCTTAGATTATTAGTTTTTAGGGAAATCCTCCCCAAAATTTCAGCTATTACTCCGTTATTGAGCTAAATCCATTCACTTTCAGGGAGGATTTCCCTAATTATGGCCTTTTTTAGCTAATTTCGTGCATTATCAGGGAGGTTTTCCCCAATTACTTCTTTTTCGTGCTAAGTTAGTTCAATTTCAGGACAGATCCCGAAGCTCCACAAACGAAAATAAGCCCATCACCCGCAATCCCTACTCAGGAACATGCAGATATATAGGCTTATTTCATAACTATTTACGACTCTGCTACTCTAGTGCTGTTCATTCGCTCAACGCACTAAACTCTGTGCTCTATTCAAGCACTTATTTTACGCACCCAAAATAACTTCCCACACCGGCTTGGTATGTCCACCTGGATACAAAACATACAACAGCACGTACACCATAACGCCTGTAATCGCTGTGATAAACCAAATTATCGATGTCACTCTGCCCCACTTACGGTGCTTGGAATACTTCGCCTTGAAACCAAGAGTTAACGTAGTAAGTCCGAATACCGCAGCTACGGTTGCCAGAACGATATGGAAGATCAAAAACACTTGATAAATTGTCTTCAGTTCATCCGGGCCGCCCCATGAGGTATTCCCCACAAACAACGTTCTCGATACGTAAACAATAAAAAACAGCAGCGCAGCGATAGCGGCAGCAATCATCGTTTTTTTATGCGCCTCGCGTTTGCCCTTGATAATGAGCCACCAACCTATAGCCACCAGCACCGCGCTGATCACGATGAATGACGTACTAATAGTCGGAAACACTGTGAAAATATCCATGATTCTCCCCCTCGGCAGTCTACCAGTTATGCACGGTTCAAGTTGCTCTCCTGAAGTGTTGAGGATGGCGTCGACAATTCATCGTCGTCTTGTCCGTTCTCTTTTTTATACCAATGATAGAACACATAAGCAAGCATAGAGGCAAAAATAAATTCCTGAATGAACTTCATCGCGATGCCTCCCACCTGTTGATCCACCTTCGGCGACATCACTTCAAAGAATGCAGGACCTCCAAAATTCTGAAGTAAAACAGAGGGGTCTCCCGAGATACAATAGCCCATAGCACGCGCCCAAGTCTCTGGATCACTGTAAGTGGCGTAGAGTGGATGATCGGCAAATATAATCAGCCCGCAAGCTGGCGTCAGCAATACCATGTTCAGAAAAATAAACCCAATCTTCCCAAGCCCACTCGCCATACGATGTTCCGGCAGCGGATTAATCAGTGTCCACCACATTAAAGCAGAGGTCAGGAACAAAACAATGTAATAAATACGATGAACAGTAAAATGCAGCATCACATAATCATGAATAACAGGAATATGGTACAAGGAAAAAAGTCCATTAAACAATAGAGCAGCTACTACCGGATGAGCTAAAAAAGATAACCGCCGAAGCGGATTCACCTTTAGTATCCTGCGCCAGATAAAATCTGGAATTCCAAGCATAATCAGCGGCACCGCTACCAGATAAGACAAGGCCATACTGACCATGTGGAAGGAAAACATCATATGCCCTAAGAGGCTAATGGGTCCTCCTTGTGCCAGATAAAGGGCAAGCATCCCACAGACAAATAACGCTCTACGCCAAAATGGCACCGTTATTGAATCGGCATAACGCCCAGCAATCGGACCAATCCACACAAAATAACCTGCTGTCAGCAGCAGCATTACCGCTAGAAAAAGCGGACTCCATAGTTCAGCAAAGCTAAAGTATTCTAATCCCAGCATAATCCCAACCTCCTAGCGCAGGAATTCTTATATCTAAACATCAAAAAGAGGGGGCATCGCAGCCCACCTCTTTTATTATTGTCCGTTAGTTCCACCAAACCCAATACAGCGACATAACAATACAGGTCCCAGCGATAAAGAAGCCGCCCAGCATAAAGATAATCGGCAGAAGATGCCCTTTATCTTTTAGATGCATCCAGAAGCCCATCTGCACAATAACCTGAAGAACAGCCATTACCAGCAGCAAAATAATCGCAAAGGTTGCATTTACGCCCCCAGCCGCAACAGCAGCGAAAGCAATCAATGTTAAGACAATGGAGAAAATAAAGACAACAATATGTTTCTGTGGTCCTTCATGCCGATGACGTTGCTTATACCCGCCGCTATCTGGCATATGCTGATCCGTCGTCATAGTGCCTAGCCCACCTTTCCGAGTAGGTATACAACCGTAAAGATGAAGACCCATACCACATCGATAAAATGCCAGTACATGGCTGACACATACACTTTTGGTGCAGTAACTACCGTTAACCCCTTGCGGGCGAGCTGCCCAATCAAGATGGAGATCCAAGCGATCCCGAAGGCTACGTGTGCACCATGAAATCCTACCAGTGTGTAGAATGCCGAGCTGAATGCACTTGTGGTCATTCCGAATTCTTCGTGTCTTACATATTGAGTAAACTCATAGATCTCCAAAACCAGAAAACCTAAACCTAAAACTACAGTAACTAACAGCCAATTCCGTAGCAGTGCCGGCCGATTTCTGTGCATCGCCTGAATAGCGAATACACTCGTCAGACTGCTTACCAGCAGGATGAATGTTGCAGCGGCTACAAGCGGCAGGTGAAATAGTTCATTCGCCGAAGGCCCCTCATTCGTCTGATTACGCAGTGCGAGGAAAGTTGCGAACAACGTGCCGAACAATACCGCTTCGCCGCCTAGAAACAACCAAAAGGCAAGAACCTTGTTGCGTCCTTCGAGCGTAGCTTTTTCCGGCTCGTGCGGAAAGGTATCCTTAGAAGCTTCTGCATGTGCCGTTGTCATGTCCGCTCACTTCCTTCCAGCTCTTCAGGTTCAATATGCCATCCGTGATCATCATACAGCGAACGCATCAGCATGGATCCAAATGTAATAATAAGACCGATGGCTGTAACGATATAATTATTAAACAGGAAGCTCATAAAAGCATTGCCGAATTCATCACGGCTAAACATAAAGCCAAGCCCAGCGATAAAAATTCCGATAGACATCGTAAACGGTAAAATCGTTGCCGACGGCATATGAATTGAGCCCACAGGCTCTGCTGGTGTCATGCCTTTATTCCCTGCTACTTTTTCTTTCCAGAAGGCATCAATCCCCCGAATAAGAGGTGTTTGCTTGAAGTTATATTCTGGCGGCGGTGAAGGAATGGTCCATTCCAATGTACGTCCATCCTCCCACGGATCATTGCCTGCATCCGCCGGTTTTCTGGAAGTCAGGAAAATGTTCACCAAGAAAATAATCATACCGACGCCCATAAGTCCTGCACCAATGGTACTGACTAGATTTAGCAAATCAAATTGCTGATTTGGCAAATAAGTGAACACACGGCGCTGCATCCCCATAAGCCCAAGGAAATGCTGTACAAAGAAGGTCAGATGGAATCCGATGATAAACGTCCAGAAAGTCCACTTGCCCAGCGTCTCACTCAGCATCCGTCCGAACATTTTGGGCCACCAGTAGTGCAGACCTGCGAACAGGCCAAGCACCAATCCACCTACAATAACATAGTGGAAATGCGCTACAACAAAATACGTATCATGGAACTGAAAGTCAGCAGGTGCGGACGCCAGCATCACTCCAGTTACTCCCCCCATAGTAAATGTAGGAATAAATCCTACTGCGAACAGGTTAGGGGTTGTGAAACGTACTTGCCCGCCCCACATCGTAAACAACCAGTTAAAAATTTTAATCCCGGTCGGAACCGCAATTAACATCGTTGATACGGAGAACAACGCGTTAGCTACAGGTCCAAGTCCAGTTGTGAACATGTGGTGAGCCCAAACCATAAAGCCTAAAAAGGCGATCAAGATGGTTGCAAACACCATGGAGCTATATCCGAACAGTCTTTTACGCGAAAAGGTTGGGATGACCTCGGAAATAATCCCGAAGGCAGGCAGAATGAGAATGTAAACTTCCGGGTGACCAAATATCCAGAAGATATGTTGCCATAGCACTGGACTTCCTCCGGCTCCGACTTCGAAGAAATTGGCTCCTAGAATCCTGTCGAATGTCAGCAGTACTAAACCTACTGTTATTGCTGGAAAAGCAAACAAAATAATGGCGGAAGTGATAAATGTGGTCCAGGCGAACATCGGCATCCGCATATAGGTCATTCCCGGCGCACGCATCGTAATGATCGTGGCTAGAAAGTTAATCCCCCCGATGAGGGTCCCTAATCCGGCAATTTGCAAGCCGATCGTATAGAAGTCTACACCGTGTGTAGTGCTGTATGTACTCGTAGATAGTGGGGTGTAGGCGGTCCACCCGGCATCAGGAGCACCACCCATAACCCAGCTAAGATTCAGTAGAATCCCGCCGAACAGGAAGGTCCAGAAACCAAGTGCATTTAGAAAAGGAAAGGCTACGTCACGTGCACCGATCTGTAGCGGAATGACGGCATTCATGAGTGCGAAGATGACTGGCATGACGCCGAGGAAGATCATCGTCGTACCATGCATGGTTATGAGTTCATTAAACGTTTGTGCATCCAAAAAGTTATTCATCGGCTTGATGAGCTGCCAACGAATCAAAAGCGCTTCAATTCCCCCGATACCAAAAAATAATCCTCCGGCCCATAGGTACAAAATCGCGATTTTTTTGTGATCGACGGTTGTTAGCCAATCCATAAGTCCTGTATGGCGCTTCACACTGTGGCCGTGCCCCAGAGGCTTGGATGAATTCAAGGTATGCGCTGCTTGAGCCAAAGTTCGTCCCCCCTTTTCGAAAGTTCCGCCCGCCTTTAGGCTAAGGCATTAGTCCAGCTTATAGTTGGCCAGATACTCTGCAATGCCATCAATCTCAGCATCACTCAGGCCCAGATCTTTGGGGTTAGGCATCAGATTGCCTGGTTTTACAGATTGCGGATCGTGCAGCCAGGTTTTGAGATTCTCTTCAATCGGCGCACCATCTTCCCTCGTGTCGTCGTTGAGCAGAATTCCAGCAATCGATTCCCGAGAACCAATTCCAGTTAAGTTAGGCGCATTATTAATCCCTTGATCACCTACAGCGTGGCAAGTCAGACATGCCGCTTTGAACTTCTCAGCTAAAGCAGGATCCTCTGGCAGCACAGCTACAGGTGCTTTCATAGAATCAATCCACTTTTGAAACTCTTGTTCACTAACTGATTTCACCTTAAATTCCATCAATCCATGAGAAGGTCCACATAGCTCCGCACATTTCCCACGGTAAACGCCTTCATTAGGCGCACTAAAGCTAAAGCGGTTAATCGTTCCAGCTGGATTGGTATCGATTTTACCGGAAAGAGAAGGGACCCAGAAGGAGTGCAGCACATCTTTAGTTTCCAGTTCAAAGGCGATATCTTTGCCCACCGGAATAATCAGGTCCTGCGCTGTAGTTACCTTATAGTCGGTATACTCAAACTCCCACCAGTATTGGTGGCCGGTTACTTTAACCTTGATCGCATTCTTGTCATTGGAATGATCATCTCCAGCGGCAAACACTGCTTTCACCGTTGGCACGGCCAGTACTACAACAAGGATAAGCGGAATGACTGTCCAGAGAATCTCAAGTTTAATGCTGCCCTCAACCTGCTCAGGGATTTCATTCTGACCCGGTCTTCTGCGGAAGCGGATCAGTACATAAGCTGCAATCGTAAAGACAATCAGCAACACCACGATCATAATGCTGATCGACAGCTCCATTAATCCGTAAGATCTGTCTGCTGCAGGTCCCTGTGGTCTGAGCACTGACAAGTCCTCACGACCGCACCCGGCAAGAAAGAGTCCAAACATAGCGGTCATGGGAAGGAGTCGCTTTACAGCCTGCCACGTTTTCATCATTGATCTACCCCGCTTTTCCCGATTTCGTAGATTCCTGTTTTTTTCTGTCAATTATAACAATCACTATTAATATAAGTTTAAGGGAAAGTTTTGTCAATCGTTCACAACTAGTTCACATTGTAATTTTCGACACAATAAACCCTTGTCCCATCTGGATTTTCTAGCATTTTATGAAAACGCAAACAAATAAAAAATAATAAAGAAAGCGCATTCAATTTAAAATGTGTCTATTAATTCATTTGACTATTCTATGAGGAAGACTTTTCCTTATTCGTAAATGGGCATACAAAAAAAACCGATTCCAGCAACAAAAGTTGCTCGGGCACGGTTTATAAGAATCCTCGTGGATGTTATTACTCAAAATGATGTCTAAAGTTAAGCAAGTGACAAACGTATCTGTTAGCTAGGAGACGGATGAATTCATCCGTACCAACTCGTGTTCCACGACCATGGTCAGTTCTTCTTCATAGCCTCCTGTAATCCGATACTTTCGGACGTACTCCTTTACGAATTTCTTGGGATCTTTGGGCCGGAAAATGCGTGTCATTTCCCGTAGACTTTCCTTGACTTCGTTATGACCTTTACTTGCCATGATCAGTTCCCTCCCAAAACATTGAAAATGAATGCTCCGTTGTAGAGAATGCATGATGAAAAGTACGCCGTAACCTCGAATGCAAGTGAAGTATCCATTACACATACGTGGCTTGCACTATCCGTCAAAACGTGGAATCTAAAGCTAAATCTAGCCTTTGAAACACCGCCTTGCCGGTGAAGCAGGTTCGTCGTGATTTGGGCTGAGAGTAAGGACGCCTGATGAACGATAGCTCCTTGACACTTTTATTACCCGAAGAGCCACTTACTGAATCACTCCTTTCGGGCCTTATCGTTATATTGTATCATATTCCGGATTAACTTCCACCTTTCCTTGTAAAATGTACTATTTGGAAAATATTATTTTTCACCGCTGTCTTCGTATGTCAGATGTCTCAAAACTGGTTAAAATAAAATAACCTAAACAGCAAGGTAAACTGCATTTACCAACAAATGAGAAGGAGATCGTTATGGCCCAGCCTGTAATTCCCCTAATGACTACCGCAGCGCCAGAAGACACCGATACACGCCTGGAGGGTCTTGAACAAGCCCATCAAGCTATCCTAAAAGAATACCCCAAGATGCATAGCATGCTTATTGTGCGTCATGGAAAACTCATCTTCGAACGTTATTATAACGACCATCATGCTGGAGCATTAAATGATCTCCGTTCTGCCACCAAAAGTTTTGTCAGCGTTCTTACGGGAATCGCTATCGGCCGTGGAGAGATGCCTGATCTCCATATTTCTGTGTCCGAGGTTCTTCGCAAGTATATTCCATACCTTCACTCCCCACATCTCTCAAAGATCACACTCCGTCATCTTCTTACCATGACTTCCGGTTTTAGCTGGATCACAGGGAAGAAGCTCGGTGAACCGCTCGTTCGGAACCTCCATCGCAGCCGCCGCTGGGGCTCCTTTGGCCTTAGCTTGAACATTATTCCAGAACAAATCGGCCAGTTCCAATATCGAAGCATCGACTCACATCTAATCTCGATAATGATTAGTGAATCTACAGGTCTTGATGCATTTTCTTATGCAGCACAGCATTTATTCACTCCACTGCGAATGGCTAATACCGCTTGGTTACCTAGCCCCGAAGGACATAGCATGGGTCATATTGGTTTACATCTAACCTCTCGGGATATGGCTAAATTCGGAATCTGCCTGCTGAATAATGGAGTGTTTGCAGAGCAGCAAATCATCCCAGAACATTGGTTGCAGGATGCACTTACCGCTCAAACTAAGGGATATCCAGCGTTTGGTGATTACGGATATCAGTTTTGGATCGGTACGATGAGCGGTCAGCCCTACAAGCTCGCCCACGGTCATGGCGGGCAGCAGATTCTGCTCTTCCCCAATCTGGATACTGTCGTGGTCTTTACAGCAGAGAGCAAGACAAATAACTGGAAGAACCCACGCAAGCTGCTTGAAAAGTATGTTCTCCCTTCAATGAGCTAAACATACTTTTTCCTGACAAGTCATAGGCTTGTAAGGAAGAAGGATTAGAACAATCAAGCTCCTTCTTCTCCAAGCAGAAGGAGAGTGAGCCCATTGTCCCCTTTTAAATCATCCACCGGATTGCCCGATAATATAGCGGGCGCGTTGTGTTACTTTTTCCCTTTTCTCGGCGGCGTCATCTTTCTCGCATTGGAGAAACGCAGCCGCTTTGTGCTGTTCCATTCGCTGCAATCACTGATTACCTTCGGGGTACTGATGATCCTCCACGTTCTAACCGGATTGGTCCCATTCCTTGGTCCCTTGATGAGTGCCCTCGTCTCTCTTTGCAGCTTTGGGGTGTGGCTGCTAATGATTTACCATGCCTTAAGTGGCAGGTGGTACAAACTCCCTTGGGCGGGTGATATCGCAGAAAGTCAGATTCGCCATCTGTAATCCCCCAAAAAGCAGCCCCTCTCATCGCTGAAAAGTATTCCCTTTTGCCCATCCACTCCTTACAATGTAGAAAGGGCATCAATGGAATTCTACAGGCTGGAGGAAATCATATGTATCTATTTATCATAAACCCGCGTTCCGGCGGGGGAGCAGGCGGCCGGACCTGGCATACTGTAGAGGCGCTCATGAAGGAACGTTCGCTGCCTTTCATGTCCTTGTTTACGCACAGCGTAGAGGGTGCAGAAGCCCTTGTTTTAAATACACTAAAGCATCGCGAGGATTGGAAAGCCGTGATTGTAATCGGCGGTGACGGCACGCTCCACAGCATTTTGGGTGCACTTTGCGGCAAAGATATCCCCATGGGCGTAATTCCTGCCGGCTCCGGCAACGACACCGCCCGGGGGTTCGGCATTCCACTTTCAATAGAAGCCGCGCTGGAGGCTGCCCTTAGCGAGCGGTATATCGAAGCAGACCTGCTTTCAGGAGCAAACGGACTGACCGTAACAGCCGTTGCCAATGGCTTTGATGCTCAAGTGGCCGAGAATGTGAATGCCAGCCGTTACAAACGGCTGTGCAATGCCATTGGAGCAGGCCAGCTGGCGTATATCATCGGCATATTGCATACGCTGATGACGTTCAAGCCCTGCCGGGTAAGCGTAGTCTGCGACGGTACGGAGCACGCCTTCGAGAAGGCATGGCTGGTCTCGATCTGCAACCTGCCCAGCTACGGCGGCGGGCTTTTGATCTGCCCGCAGGCAAAGGCCGATGACGGCCAGCTTGACGTCTGCGTCGTGCATGGGTGCAGCCGCGGGCAGTTGCTGCGGTTGTTCCCCACGGTACTGAAGGGCAAGCATGTGGCGTTGCCCTTCGTGTCTATGCTGCGCGGACGTAGCGTAGCCGTAGGCTTTGCCGAGGCCCGGCCTGCGATCGGCGACGGCGAGAGCCTCGGCAAAGGGCCGCTGGCCGTTCGCTGCGAGCCGGGGGCGCTGCGGGTGCTATCGCCGCTGGCGGCGGACAGCGTACAGCTGCCCGTCGATACTGCAGCGGCTTGCGGCAGCAACGGGTAACCTGACCCGTGCATACCATACACACAAAAAACAGCAAGCGACTGGTTCATTACCAGTTCGCTTGCTGTTTTGTATATCCTATAGCTTTTGTTTGAGCATTCATTCCAAAAGCCTCAAACAAGAGGCTCTTCCTCGTCTTCCACGAAAGTGACTCTTCCGTCCTCCAGTGAAGCAATACGCACAAGTGATTCTACGCGATATCCCGCTTCCTGCAGCAGCCGATTCCCTGGCTGGAACGCTTTTTCAATCACAATGCCAATTCCAACCACACTTCCGCCCGCCTGCTCAACAATACGGGCAAGTCCGAAGGCGGCTTCACCATTCGCCAAGAAATCATCAACAATCAGCACCCGTTCTCCGGGAGCAATGAATTTCTTCGAAACGGTAATTTCATTCGTTTCTTTCTTCGTGAAGGAGTATACCTTCTCCACGTAAATGTCTTCTGTCAGCGTCAGCGATTTCTGCTTACGGGCAAAAATCAACGGAACCTCCAGCTCTAATGCTGTCATAATCCCCGGAGCGATTCCCGAGGATTCTATAGTCAGCACCTTCGTAATTTCTTCGCCAGCGAACCGGCGGATAAACTCACGGCCAACCTCGCGCATCAGGAAGGGGTCCATCTGATGATTCAGAAAAGAATCCACCTTGAGCACTCCTTGCCCGAGTACAATACCTTCTTTCAACACTTTTTGTCTCAACAGCTCCATAGTGCTCCTCCTTCTCCCATCATTGAATCCATTCTCCCCACATTACAGACCTGTCGGCTTCTGAGGCAATAAATTTCCAACGATCGATTTTAAATTATGATCATCCTTGCTCTTTTCCTGACCGTTATCATAACCCGTAATTCGAATCTCCAAGAAATCTCCCGGATTTACCGGTTTAAAAATCAATTTTTCGCGATCTTCCAGTCTCACGTTAAAATTCATGTCCTTAAACATTTCGACTAATTCTGCTTCTCCAGGAGATGCTCCCTTATCCAGAAACAACAGTCCACGCAATTTCTTAGGACCATCATTGTGCACCACTTCAAAATGAACGATACATTCCATGCTTCTCACCTCCCTATGATAATAACTACTGCGCCTGTTCTTCCCCATCATCGCCTTGATCATACATAACATATTTGCTATGAATTTTGCTGTAACGTTCTCCATAACGCTCTACTAATTCTGCGCCCATATCCTGCTCCAGCTCAAACAAGACCATTTCCTGTGTGAAATGATTCAACAGCAGCTCCACTAACACCGGGTGCTCGGTTACCACTGCTTGCGCGGATCCATCATCATAACGCATCCCCAGCATACACCAGCTCCGGTCAATCACAAATGAGAACTTCCGTCCATCCGCCCGCTGCGAATCTTTTCCGAATGACGGCCATACCGGGTAAGAGGCAGCAGCAGCATTTCCACCGTCAAAAGCCCATAAAAGCCTAACGCCACGCAGTTCGGCCTGTTCAAGTTCACTCCGTAGAAGCGAAGCTTCCTCGCGCCACATATCCACTACAATCTCCTGCTCTGCCATGTTAAGCTGGCGAATCAGCGCCCCCATTACATTGCGGTCGCCCTCTACATTATAAAAAGAAGGACTAACAGGCCCCCCGCGAGGCATCTCACTTTCCATATAAGCCAGCGAAGCTTGAACTCTTCCCGAGATCATCGTCGCAAGCTCCTCCGGATTGAGAACACTATACCGCGCAGGCTCTCCTTCACCACATCGTACATATCCCTGCTGTGTTAGGCGCTGAAGCGCCGCATACACATTTGATCTTGAAACTCCGAGCTGTTTGGCAACCTCATAGCCAGAAGCCTGACCTTTAGTCGCAAGCTCGACCATGATTTTGGACTCCATCTCCGTGAAGCCCAGATTGCGCAGATGCAGCAGCAGCTGTTCCATCTTGTTGTCCCCCTAAGCCCTAAGCTGACTGATATCTGTACTATATTTGCTCCGATCCACAACGCGGGCACCATAAGGAGCCCTTTGGCAATTCATTCCGACAGATTTGACACTTAATCATATCACGAACACCACTGTCCTGGGTGACTGCGGACTCCTCCTGATGTTCATTCGCATTCCAATCGCGGATGCGACGATCCAGCTCAAGCTGTCTTTGTCTTTCCCGTTCCAGCTGATCAGCATGTCTGCGATCCCGTTCAATGTCATGTTCGTTCACCGCATACTCCTCTAATGGCAGCTCATCATCCTCAGAAGGCAGGATCTCAGAATACACCACATTTTGCGGATGAAGCTTCATTGCAATCTCCTTCTCTTCATCCGTTAGCTCATCCGCACCATAGTATTGATCCTCATCCTCTTCGTCCTCATCCACAGTTTTGACGAATACCGGCGGTGACGGAATCTTTCTTGAAGTGGTTAGCTCCTCCAGCTTACTTCCACACTTTGGACAAAAGTTTGCATCGAGCGCCACAACATTGCCGCAAGAACATAACCGTTCATTTTTCAGTTCAGCAATTCTTGCGCGTTGGACTTCAATTTTTTCCTGAAGCTTGGAACAGGTCCGTGCCAGTTCTACCATTTTGCCTTCAGCTACAGACATATCCTTAGAGCGATACCCTTCATAAAAAAGCCTGCCCATTTTCGTGAATTCCACTTCCATCTCACGTTCAATATCGGAAATAAGCCCGTTCAGCTTGCCGATCTCAACAGAGCTTTGTGCTTTTTCGGTAACCCGGCTCGCACTATCTTTGATTCGTTTCATAAAACTCATTACAGTTCCTCCCTCTCCAGCGATACGTGTTTCTATCATACCAAATGTATCGAACAGATTCATTAATGTGCTTTAATACGCGATTTAGCGGAGAATGTTCCTATAAATTCTTATTTTCCCTGATTTCAGACGTTATTTTGCGTCAGGGGTTCTACATCGGTTAAAATAGAATTAATCACAAATAACGAAATTGGGAGAGTTTCAGTGGAAGAACATGACAGCACACAGCTTACGCTAAAACAGATGCAGGTACACGTTAAGGATCTGCAACATTGGCAGGATAACGAGGATTTCACAAATCTTATCAATGAGTTCAAGTCTCTGCCAGCACTCTATCGCCATGCACTAAATGATCTTGAGAATAAAATCGATGTGATCAAAACGGAATGGCAGGTCCGTGACGGCTTCAGTCCCATCGAGCATGTTAAATGCCGAATTAAAGAACCCAAGAGCATCCTTCAAAAGATGGAGCGCAAAGGTTTCGAGTTCAACTTGGAAAATATGGAGCAGCACATTCATGATATTGCAGGTATGCGGATTGTATGTGCTTTTGTTAAAGATATTTACCGTCTGGTTGATCACCTCAGCACACGCGAAGACATTCGCGTATTGGAGATCAAAGATTATATAGCCCATCCCAAGCCGAATGGGTATCAAAGCCTGCATCTTATCGTCGCCATTCCGCTCGTCCTGCTGGAAGGAACACGCTGGGTCAAAGCCGAAATACAGCTGCGAACCCTAGCTATGGACTTCTGGGCAAGTATGGAACATATTCTGTATTATAAATTCGATAAACAGCTTCCTTCGCATGTTGCGGAGGAATTGAAGGATGCCGCACGCGCCGCCGATGAACTGGATCAAAAAATGCTGCGCCTGCGCCGCGAGATTCTGGAACTTGCAGAAGGGGAATCCCCTGCCGGCGGGCAGGTTTAAGCTTTCATATTTCTACATTTCTCAAAAATTAAGGGGATGTCTCATAAGCCATGACAATGGCTGCTGGGACACCCCCTTCTTTTTAATCGATTAGGCCGGTTGATCGTTACCCTTCACCGCCGAAGCTAGGTGCTATCGGATCCAGCCGATCTTATTCGCAAAATAATCCTCCATTTTGCATACTATCGGACCCCAAAGTCGCTAACGGCATAAAAAACACCGGATCTGCACCCTACTATATAAAATAGCTGCACTGGAGTCCGAAAACTTGCTGGATAGGCGATAAATGTGTGAATAACGCCTCCTGAGTCCCTAAGCCGCAACCAACGGCTAATCATGACTCCGGCATTCCGCTGTATTCAGCCTCAAGGCTTACTAACCAAAGGCTTCCATGTAACGCCGCCATCTGTAGTGGTCTGTAGAAATCCTGGACCCGCCAGCCAGCCGTTTTTCGGCGTAACAAACTGAATGTTTTCTGCCTTCGCGAATAGCTGTGATGTCGCAATCAACCTCCAGCTTACACCCCCGTTGACAGTCCCCATCAGTTTGCCGCCCTCCTGCAAAGCCCAACCTTCACGAGCGTTCAGCCATGTTGTTCTCGCTGCCTCAGTACCGAGCAATTGAGGGCCAAGCTTCCATGTCCTGCCTCCGTTATCACTTGTGTAAAACACCATACTTCTAATCCCATCGTCAACAATCTCCAGGGGCAGGATGCCTTTCATATTGTCTTTGCCTGAGAATTTAGGCGGATAACTATTACTGTAAGTAAAGGCTGCCAGAGCAGCTGGCTTCTTTAATTGCTCCGGCTTCCAGCTCTTCCCGCCATCCGTAGTTCTGAACGTTAAAATGTATTCTTGCCCATGGTTGCTGGAGGTGATCCAGCCATTCTGGGAATCCTGAAAGGTTATCCCTGTTGGATAGGCTTTAATACTCCCCGTTAGATTTCCGATTCGCTTCCAGCTGTTCCCGCCATCAGCCGTGCGATACAAGGATTTCTCCATCATCCCGAGACCAGGTTCTGAATCCAGCAGCACATACCCGTTATTCACATCGATAAAATGAATAAATCCGCCACTGTATCCTTGCTCCCAATCCTCCGTGACGGGAAGTTTTGTCTCCTTCCAGGTCTGGCCCTGATCAGAGGTATGATAGATCAGGACAGGTTGCCCCATACCATGACTACTTATAATCCAGCCATTTGTGGCATTCAGGAAAAAGCTTGCTGCGGCAAAGATGCCTGTTTCTTGTGGAATAGGAACGATATTGCTGTCCGGATGGTACCAACTACTTCCTCCATCGTTCGTAGTCCATAATCCAGTCTCGTCTATTCCCCACCCATGCCTTATGTCATTCATGCTAAATTTAGCAGGATACCCCTGCAAAGAATTCATATCCGTCTTCAGCTCAGCGGTATTTGTCCCCATACTAGAATCTAAACCAAGATTATCGTTTACCATGTAGGATTGCAGAAATAACCCAGCAATGATTATCGGGGCAAAAACGGCATATAGTCTCAAATGAAATCCTCCTTTTTCCATTTCCTTCTATTCTATAATCATAGACAGAGTTTAATAGTAAAAGGTTACAGAAGCTTTACACAAAGAAGAAGCCGCCTCCTCAGATAGGATGCGGCTTCTCTAAACTCCACTGCTGTTTAATTACGCCTTACTTGCTCGACGGGCAGCAGCTTCTGCTACTCGATTCATAATCAAAGTTAAGCCTTCTAGTGCCTTAGGTGTCTGAGGCAGCAAAGCTCCCCAGTCTTCCGTTACCGCTGCTACTACCGGCGATGAAGGAAATGGCCTAGCCGTAATCTCATGGAACTGCGGTCCCGGCTGGTGAAGCGAACCTTCAGCAGCCGCTTCTGCAAGCCATTCCCCAGAAGAAATTGCGGGGCCCTTGCGCTCTAGCCGTGCTAATTCCGTTGCAAGCTCACTAACTGGGGCTGCCTCTGCCTCAGAATCATCAGCAGCTATATCACTTTCAGCCCAAAGGGCAAATATTCCATCCAGGAGTTCTCCCTTAGTAAATCCTCTCAGAGAAAGCGCCAGCAGCGGCTCTTCAGCAAGTCGTTCTTTTATAAGCTGTAGAGTCTCCGTCTGGTTCTCTAATCCTTCCCCCTCAAAGAGGGCTTGCTCCAGCTCTGTATCTGTAGGCAGAAGCTCCAGTTCCGCCAGCCCACCCGTCAATCTCCCTTGCAGCAAAGCAAATACCTCATCCGGACTTAGCGCCAGACGCCGCAATATTTCTTTTCTACGGGCAGCATGCCAGACTGGAACCTTCAGAGAGAGAGGTTGCTCCGGTCTTTGTCCCTGAGGAACAGCAGAAGTACCGACATTCCATTCACCTTTTGCCCGCGACCCTCCCGTCACTTTCCCGGGCGAAGCCGTCCATGCTGCTTTTACTAATCCAGGCACAACTTCCAGCCGCATCTCTAACAGTTCACTCATTGTTCGATCCCTCCGTATTGCTCATGTCTTTCCTTACATCCAATCCTGATCCTGCAGTTCAATAAGCTCCTTCAGTTCATGATTAGACATCTCGGTCAACCATGTTTCACCAGAACCAACAACCTGCTCTGAAAGGCTTTTCTTCCGCTCAATTAATTCGTCAATACGTTCCTCCAGCGTTCCTTGGCAAATCAGCTTATGAACTTGTACGTTCTTATCCTGCCCAATTCGGAAAGCCCGGTCTGTCGCCTGATTCTCCACTGCCGGATTCCACCAGCGATCGTAATGAATAACATGATTGGCCCGGGTTAGGTTCAATCCTACTCCGCCCGCTTTAAGAGATAACACGAAGAAGGATGGACCCTTGCCCTCCTGAAAATCATGCACCATCTCGTCCCGCTCCCGCTTTGGAATCCCTCCATGAAGGAACAACGGCGATGTACCATAACGTTTAGTAAGCTTGCTCACCAGCAGCTCACCCATCGCTACGTATTGAGTAAAGATCAACGCAGATTCGCCAACTTCAGCAATACTGTCCAGCACCTCGAACATAACCTCCATTTTACCGGAATGTTCATTACGCGGACTCCGACCTTCTTCTTTCCGGAATAGCTGAGGATGATCGCAAATCTGCTTCAGCTTCGTCAGAGAGGATAACACCAGTCCACGGCGGGCCATACCGCTACTCTCCCCGATCACGCCGAGCATTTCATCCACGACACCCTGATACAGGGCAGCTTGGGTCTCGGTCAGTGGACAATAAGACTTCAGCTCCAGCTTCTCCGGTAAATCCTTAGAAATATCCGGATCACTCTTCAGACGCCGCAACAGGAAGGGAGATACCAAGCGATGCAGCTCCCGCAGGCGTTCCCCACCCTCACCAGACACATAACGCTGCCGGAAAGAATGATAGGTTCCTAAATAGCCCGGGTTTAAAAAGTGGAAAATAGACCATAACTCACCAAGTCTGTTCTCTACCGGAGTACCTGTCATAGCTATGCGATGCGGCGCCGATAACTTCATCACACTCTGTGCCTGCTTCGTCCGGTGATTTTTAATATATTGAGCTTCATCCAGCACTACTGTTGACCACTGGACATTGGCTAAATCCTCGCTGTCACGCCCTGCCAAGTGATAGGTCGTCAGTACGATATCATGACTGGTTGCCAGTTCTAAAAAGCTATCTCCCCGAACACGGCGTCCACCATGATGTATGTGTACATTAAGCGAAGGTGCAAAGCGCTGCAGCTCCCGCTGCCAGTTGCCAAGAAGCGATGTTGGGCAGAGAATCAGCACAGGCTCCTGCTTCTCTTCAGGGGGAGCACTTAACGCCCGGTCCAGCAGGCAGGTGATAACCTGCACCGTTTTACCTAGACCCATATCATCGGCGAGACACACCCCAAAACCCAGACCACTGAGCTCGGCCAGCCACTGATAACCCCGCTCCTGATAAGGTCTTAAAGTTCCATGCAGACCCTCAGGTACAGGACGCACCGGAAGATTACGTAATACATCTCCGCGCATAAGCGATGCCAACAGCCCCGATGTCTCCATCCCAGTGACGGACATTCCTTTCCAAAGCCGATCTTCACCATCCTCGGCTTCTAGGCGCATCCAATCCGCGGCAGTCATTTCTCCGTTTTCATGGCGTTTCATATATCTAAGAACCTGGCGGATTTCTTTAGGATCTATCTCAATCCATTCCCCGCGGAAACGTACAAAAGGTACACCAGCTTCTACTAATGCATTTAATTCTTCCTCACTAATCGTACTATCTCCAAGCGAGGCCTCAATACGGAACGAGATCAGTTCTTCCATACCCAGAGCCGCGGGCGCAGGACTATCGCCCCCATTCACGCCCGGCTGCATTTTCATCTTCATGCCAATGCGGCGGCGTCCCTCACGGCTCCAGCGCGAAGGCATCTGCACCGTTATTCCCCGATCGCGCAGCTGCTGCACCGTCTCCTTCAAAAAGAAATAAAGACGCTCCGGTTCCAAATCTGCCCCCGTAGGTGCAGGCTTAGCAAGAGCACGCTGAATATCCGGCGATATCTTCGCAGCCCGGCCCAGCGCTATAAGCAGCTGCTGCTGGATATTCCGATAGCGTTTCCCCCATAACGTAAACTCTCGTTCCTTACTGCTCCAGATCGATTTGGCGGGAAACCAGAATTCCCCTTCTTCCTTGTTCTCCGCCCAGAAGGTTAACCGCCACACTTCATTATTGTCTTCTGGCGGCTCCAGCCGTAACCCAAGACCCAGCTGCCCGCTCCGTGCTTCCTCTGGCTCTGAATGTGGCACATCGCTGCCAGCGGTCTCGTTCACAGTGACTAATAGGTCTGTCACCTCTGCCGGAGTTCCTTGCACGGGTATATCTCGGCTTCCCGTGAGAAGGCTATTCCACCACAGTTCAGTTAAAGGGGAATACCCCCGGCGATAACTCGCTTTATAAGGGGTTAACTCACTTTCAATGCCCGCAATTACTTTTTTTATCTCAGCAGTCATTACAGCCTGCATAAAGGAGTAAAGCACATATGCTCCAGCCTCATCACGAGAGGATAAATCCCCCGCCTCTGCGATATGCGTTCCTAGTGCAAGAACAGGCATGGATGCTGCCAGCTGCAGAAAGATCTCTTTGTCCTCCTGCTTTCGGAAAGCTGGCGACCAGCAGACCGTCGCCGCCTGTTCGCCGCCGCGGCGACGTGAGCCCACAGGGCGTGGTGGCAAAGCTCCCGGGGTAATTCCGCCTGTACCCATCAGCTCCAGCGCAAAACGTGCCGCTGCTGCCCAGTAACGCAGTTCGCCACCTGGCTCCACTCCCTGATCTCGGCATAACGTCTCATCCCATGCCAGAAGCAGTTGAAATGCATCGCTAGGAACCAAGGCGAGCCCTTCGAACGTTCGTCCGGGCAATCCGCGCCGGGCAGGCTTCCCCTCTACAGGGGGAGCCGGATATTTCACTTCTGCCAGACGCAGAGCAGCAGTTGCAAAAGGACGCACTCCTCCCTGTAGCTCCATCCGCTTCACTACGCGAGTCCAAGCGTCAACCTTCGGCTCCGAAGTTTCGCCAGAGAAGCAAAATAAAACGTCCCCTAACCATATTGCATACAGATGCTTAGTCATCGGTGATCTCCTGTCTTTTAAGCAAGCAAAAAAAGAACCAGCCCCCCACCATCAGGAAGGGTAACTGCAACCTTTTCCGCGAGAAATAAATTTTGAAGCTATACAAGTAGAAACCGCTTCTTCCTCTTTTAGAGAGGGAATGCGCTCCTGCGGTAAATATAAGGATAAAGAACTAGGACAAAACTTATATTTTCTTGAATCTTCATCTCTTCATCTTATACGAAAAAGCGCTGATTTAAAAACATTTCTGCATATTTTCTGTAGATTTTTATGAAATAAAGTTGAAGGATATAGAAACACCCAGTAATTTGATTCATTTAAAATACCCCGCACTACTGCCCTGCTATCCAAGAATGTTATGACTCACTAGTCACTTTTTTTCTTTTTATAGTCTTAATTAGGCCAAAAAGGGGTATATTCTAAATAAGCAACACCCTATTAAAAAGCTAGGGAGTGAATTATTTGAGACGTTATAATCCTTATAAATGGTGGAACCTCGTATTCTTTGTGGGTGTAATTATCGTAAATGTGCTGGCGGTAACTTTGCCTTTGGGCGGAAACAGTACAGGAGAAATCTCTGACAAATACAAGACTTACATGACTCCTGCTGGCTACGCCTTCTCCATTTGGTCACTGATTTATCTCTTGTTAGCCGGTTTCGTTATTTATCAATTCCGCTCCTATACAAGCTCTAGGGATTCTGTACGAGCTATTTCGTTCTGGTTTATCCTGAGCTGTGTTTTTAATATGAGCTGGCTTTTCCTCTGGCAGTATCTATACATCGAGCTTTCTTTGATTGCCATGGTGTTAATGTTAATTTCCATCATTGTTATCTATCAACGAACGCGCCAGATCGCAAATCCTACTTCAGGCGAGAAATGGCTGATCAAGCTACCCTTTAGTATATACCTTGGCTGGATCTCTGTGGCGACTATCGTGAATGTTAGCGTTGTTCTGGAGAAAAATCATTGGGATGGGTTTGGACTTAGCGGGATAACCTGGGCTGTGATCATGCTCTGCGTGGGGACACTGCTTGCGGTGTTAGTCAGCTATCCTAACCGAGACAGCATCTATCCTCTGGTCTTCGTATGGGCTTTCATCGCGATCGCCCTGGAACATAGAGAGGCTAATGCAGTCTTTGTAACTGGCACAATAACGGCAGGTCTTCTGCTGCTCTACAGCATTTGGCTATTGCTCACACCACGCCGCAGAAGATACAGCAGATACTGATCCGTCCGCTCGATAATATAAAAAGGCAGGCTAAGAAGGTGATCCTCCTTAACCTGCCTTTTTTGTAGAATAATCTAGAAGTGCGAAATCATATTTATTTCTTACGGGCTACCGCTTCGATCTCAACCAGTCCGTCTTTGGGCAGACGAGCAACCTCAATGGCACTGCGGGCAGGATAAGGTTCTTTAAAGAAAGTGCTGTAAACCTCGTTAACTGCTGCAAAATCATTCATATCTTTTAGGAATACGGTGGTCTTCACTACATGATCCAGTGATGCACCAGCTTCCTCAAGAATAGCTTGTACATTGCTAAGTGCTTGACGAGCTTGTTCCTGAACGCCTTCAGCCAAATTCCCTGTCTCTGGATTAAGGCCCAGTTGTCCTGAAGTGTATACCCAACTACCGGTAGTAATGGCTTGACTATAAGGACCAATGGCTCCTGGTGCTTTTGTAGTAGCTACTTGTTTTTTACTCATCTTGTTACCCCTCTCCATTAAACGCTGATCATTTATTGTCCATTGTAAGTCCTGTTCTCACCGTAATGCAAATTTATTAGCAGCCCGAAAAACTTAACGTTTTCCAATCACATGTATTACTTCATTCGTGTAGATATGCAAACCATGCGTGTCAGCAGAGGCAATGTTAACCATAGCTCTCGCCACAGTTACACCAGGAATGGCACGATATTTAGCTGCTTTGCCAACCATTACAAACTCCAGCGCTTTCATCAATCTAGCCGCGAAGCGTTCTCCCAGTCTGAATTCCTCACGATGACCCAGCAGCAAGGATGGCCGAAACAAATGCAGCCCTTGAAAACCGATTTTGCTTAACGCTTCCTCTGCTCTACCCTTAGTCCGACTGTAGAAATTGCGCGATTTGGCATCTGCCCCCATGGATGAAACAACCAAAAACTGTTTAACACCGTGATCTCTCGCAATAGCAGCAGCTGCAAGCGGATAATCCAGATCGACACGTTCGAACTTTTCTTGTGAACCTGCCTTCTTGATCGTAGTCCCGAGGCAACAGAAGATGGAATGAACGCCTTCGAACGAATCGCTATACTCCGCCAGGTTCTCCCAATCCACAACGATTTGCTTAAGCTTAGGATGTTCTAAAGCTAATGGAGTCCGTACAAGCACTCTCACCTCACCCCATCCTTCACGATTCAGCAATTCCTCCGTAACCGCTTTCCCTACTAACCCAGTAGCTCCTAATACCAACGCAATCCTTAACATGGAATAGTCCCCTTTACTTCTATTCGTCCTTTAGAATACGACGGCCCAGCAGGAAGGCAAGAGCGATCATAAGCGTTCCCACTACCAACTGCATACCGTAGACTTGGGTCCATTGCGGCCAATGGGCAATTTTTTCATACAACTGTCCCCCAATAAGCGGGCCAAAAAAGGATGATAAACCCGTAAGCGCCGCATAGGTCGCCATATACATAGGCCGTTCTTTTTTCGGCGTGTCCCCAATAATAAAATTAAAGGCCAGCTGGTTGAAACCGCCTACACCTACACCAAAAACAATATGAGCGGCAAACAACACCAACAGCATCGGCAACACAGATAAGAGCCCCCACATCAACGAGGATAAGGCAATAATCGGCAACGTAAAGAACAAAAGACGTTTATTGCTATATTTTGCATTTAGATTGCCCCAAACGTAGAAACTAGCCATCATAAAAAGAGTCTGGGACACATTAAGCAGCGATAACGTTTCATAATTTATATGAAGTAACTGCAACATGACATACGAGTATAGCGGAACAGTTAAATTCTGCAGCAGCAACCAGGCGGCCAGAAACAAAGTAGACTTCATAAATAAAGTATCTTTAAGCGGTTTCTTAAACATCGGCAAAAATTTATGTTCTTCCGATTTCTCGAAAGGCACGTCGGGATAAAAAAAGAATACAACGACGTTAGAGATCGCGAAGATCCACACAACAATATAAAGAATCAGAAAGCCATGGCTCCCGGGATAACGATCCAATACGATACCCCCACCATACATCACCAGACTACCAAGTGCATTCAGGAACGTATTACGAATCCCAAAATAACGTCCACGCACACGTGCTGGAACAAGATCGCTGATCACAGAGCTCCACAGCACACCACCCGCCGTATTGGCAATAAAAGCAGTAGTATATAAGGCTATAAAAGCCATGACCCAATACTCTTTAGGAAAAATAAACGGAATTAGCCCCGTAGAACTCCAAAGTATCCTATGCAGGCCGATAAAAGTAACCATAGCCCATTTGCGGCTTGGCAGCTTCTGGATCAAAAAAGCTACCCCGATCTGCATCACGTTAACCAAAGTGGTAAGCGCTAGCACAAATCCAATTTGACTTGAAGTGGCTCCTAAATATAGTAAGAATCCTGTTAGAAACTGCCCTTGTAGCAGGACCTGGAAAATGGTCGATGGCACACCTTCCCAGGTAGCAATGTGCAAATTTCTGCGATGTACTGAGGTTTTACGGACACGCTTTGAACTAGTAACTGTGTGCTTAGTTTCCATGTTGTTCATAGAGAGGGGTAACACTCCTTTGATGCGGCATTTGCTTCATTCTACTCCGCATCAATCTACTGTCAATACGCCAAATTAACAAATAATATTGGAGCTTACTCTTCTATGAATTCGAGGGGTAAATAAAGTGAAAAACGACTCCCTTTCCCCTCCTTACTTTCTAAAGTAATGAACCCTCCGAGCAGTCTGGCCAAATCATTACTAATTGAAAGTCCTAATCCGGTTCCGCCATATTTTCGACTAATTGTTCTATCCGCCTGTTGGAAGGCTTCAAAGATCATCGCATGCTTCTCTGGTGCAATACCTATCCCACTATCTTCTACATCAAATACAATCCAATGCTTCACAATAGCTCTTTCCCCACGTTCCTCTTGACGAATACGGAGTGCGACATGGCCAGACTTTGTAAATTTAAAAGCATTAGAGAGCAAATTACGCAGGATCTGCTGAATCCGCTGTGGATCGGAATGAATCATTTGCGGGATATTTTCTTCCATAGCAATAGTAAATTCCAGTTCCTTTTGTTTAGCCGTGACAGCGAATTGCATAGCCAGGATCTCTGGGATCTCAATAACACTTAAATCTTCATTTATGATATCCAATCGACCTGCTTCCACTTTGGAAAGATCTAATATATCGCCAATTATCATCAATAATTCTTCACCGGAACGGCGGATAATGGCCGCATACTCACTCATTTCTGCTTCCGTAAGAGAATTATCATTGTCTTCAATGAATTGCGATAAATTAATGATGCTATTCAGTGGTGTTCGAAGCTCATGAGACATATTGGCCAGAAATTCGGATTTAAATTGCGAAGCCATCATTAACTGATCGGCACGTTCTTCAAGCGCGATCTTATTCTTATGCAGCTCCTCCGTCTGGGCGGACAGTTGTTCATTAGCACGCTGAATCTGCACATTCCGTAAGAGTCCTAATTGAAAGTCACGAATAATTAAGGAGAATAGAACACTTAGAATCAACCCCGCAGGGAAAGTAATCGGCATAATCTCTCTTATGTACTCTGGGGCGGGAATCACACCAAACACCATAATGTTGATTGCATTCATTACATTTACGACTAGAATCACGATCAAACCTTTGTTCACTATACATAAGCTAGATCGTCTGACCCAGTAGCTAAGCGCAGCACAAACAAATCCTAGAATGGACAAATTAATTGTACCGGCCATTGCTGCCTCATTTACTCCAAAAGTTAACCGTGTAAGGCCTGTTCCTATACCAATCAAAACAAGAATAAAAGGATGCGGATAAGCCAGCGTTGAAATAATAAGTGGCACAAAACGTAAATCAAAAATCACATGCTCATCCAGCCTATACCCAAAAAGAGTACTAATCCACCCGGCAAAGATGGCCAGTAATACCCAGCTTACTTTCTTTATTCTTACACTTGCATTTGAAATGGTGCTTTTATATATAAGATTAGCCAAATAGGCTACAGCTATTAGCATCGCGGTGTTTCCAAAAAATATTTTAAGATAACCCATAGATTCACTCCCACCTTGGCAAAATAAATTACAACTTTCATCTCATAATACTACCATACTAAAGCCCTATTCGATAACTAACCGTCCACAGACGCAGAAGAAGAGCGCAAATCAGATGCGATTTGCGCTCTTCTTCTGGAATATTATTATAAACGTCTTTAGTAACGAATTAATCGCGGTAGGAACGTCCCCAGGTTTGGTACTCTTTCTCCGCGTCTTCTTTCGTGTGTCCATAACGTTCTTGTAGTTTACCTACTAATTTATCCTTTTCACCATCAATTACGTCAAGATCATCATCTGTAAGCTTGCCCCATTGCTTCTTGGCCTCGCCTTTGAGCTGTTTCCATTTTCCTTTAAATACATTGTTGTCCATTATAAGCTCATCTCCTTAGCTGAATTAATTAGGGTAGGATCGTTATCCCGTGTTACCTTTACTTACCCTTCCCCATTCGCTATGAATCTTTCCACCATTCATGGCATTAGCAAATTAAGTCATATTCTGTCACATATATTTTTTAATTTATGTATTCAAATCTTTTAAAATTTGATATAATCCAGATATAAATTAAATATTTAATTTTTTAAGTGATTTATTTCACAATTGTTTTCCTAGTCCATGTGCTAGAATGCCATCGGAGATAAAACAACATCATTAAATTTTTTCCTAATGTATGCCGATATAAGTCATGATACTGTTACAAACGGGTAATAAGGTATGAGATTAAAGTGACAAATATCATTTATAAAGTGATTTTTATCACTTCGCTCGACTATTAAAATGTTTTACATTTTAATATATATATTTTAAACTATATTTTTGGAGGTCATTTGAAATGAAAAAAGCTTCTGTTATCTTGTCGAGCGCACTTATCCTTGGATTGCTCGCAGGTTGTGGTAACAACACAGACAACGCCGCAGCCCCTACTAACGCACCAGCTGAAACAACTGCTCCTGCAACAAATTCCGGTAACGCTGGAACTGAAGCTGGACAGTACAAAGACGGAGTTTACTACGGTACTGCTGACGTTGATGCTAAAACTGGCTGGCAATATTTCGCACTCTTAACTGTAGAAGGTGGAAAGATCACTAAAGCTGACTGGGATGCCTTTAACGTTAACACTGCAGGCGACCTGAAGAAAAAAGTTTCTGAAGATGGTAAATATGGTATGAAAGCTGGCGGTGCTTCTTCTGAATGGCACGAGCAAGCAGCTAAAGCTGAAGAATTCCTGATCGAAAAACAAGATCCAGCAGCTATAACTTTTGATGCTGAGGGGAAAACTGATGCCATCTCTGGTGTGTCCGTACACGTATCTGACTTTGTAAAAGCTGCTCAAGCTGCTCTTGCTGCTGGTCCAGTAGAAGCTGGTCAATATAAAGACGGAGGCTACCATGCTGAAGGCGAAATGGACGCTGAATCCGGTTGGAAATCCACTGTTGACCTGACTGTTGCTAACGGTAATGTTGTAGCTGTTAAGTTCAGTGGTTTGAATGCTGCTGGCGATGACAAGAAGCAATTCTCCGTTGATGGTAAATATGGTATGAAAGCTGGCGGCGCTTCTGCTGAATGGCATGAAGAAATCGCTTTGGCTGAAAAATACTTCCTTGAAAACAAAGGTACTGCTCCAACGCTTGATGCTGAAGGCAAAACTGATGCAATTTCCGGCGTGAGTATTCATGTTGGTGAATATTTTACACTTGCAGAAAAAGCACTCGAAGGCGCGAAATAATTTCGCAGGACCTTCTGCAGCTAATCAGACGAATGAGGTGAATTTCTCTTGAAGAAAATAGTCATTTTGGGCGGCGGCTACGGCGGCGTACTCACGGCTAAGAAACTGGCAAAGAAATTTAAGAAAAACAAAGATGTTGAAATTACACTGATCGACCGGAATCCATATCACACTCTATTGACTGAGCTGCATGAGGTTGCCGCGAACCGTGCTCCAGAGGATTCAATCAAGATCGATCTTAAGAAAATTTTTGCGGGCCTTAAAGTAGATGTTGTTCTTGATGAGATCAGCAATATCGATTTCAAAAGCAGAAAACTTAAGTCCGATAAAGCTACCTACGCTTACGATTACCTTGTAATCGGCACAGGTAGCAAACCAACCTTCTTCGGCATTCCAGGCGCAGAAGAAAACACCTTCTCCTTCTGGTCTTACGATGATGCGGTAGCATTGAAACGCCAAATCCGCGATATGTATACCAAAGCGGCTATGGAGAAAAATCCAGCTGTACGCCGTGCTATGCTGACCTTCGTTATTATCGGTGCCGGCTTTACTGGTGTCGAGCTGGTTGGTGAAATGGCTGAACAACGCGAGGAATTATGCAAGGAGTTCTTTATCGACCCATCCGAAGTAAGACTGATTGTGGCTGATATGGCTCCGAAGATTCTGCCTATCCTTCCAGATAAGCTGATTCAAAAAGCTGAAGCTCGCCTTCGTAAGCTGAACGTGGAAATCGTTACTGGCGCTAAAATCACCGAAGTAGGCAATGGTAGTGTTGCCCTTGGTGAGAAAAACGTCGTCGATTCGCAAACAATTGTTTGGACTGCTGGTGTTGAAGGCTCCGAAATCGTTGGTGGACTTGAAGTTCAACAACAAGGCCGCAAACGGATTGTTACGAATGAGAACCTGGAAAGTGTAGATCATAAGAACGTCTACGTAGTAGGGGACAACATTTTCTACATTCCTGAAGGTGAAACTCGTCCTGTACCACAAATGGTTGAGAACGCTGAACAAGCCGCTCCGATTGTTGCTGGCAACATTGCCGCCGACATTCAGAACACTGCTAAAAAAGCTTACAAACCAGGTTTCCACGGTACAATGGTCTCCATTGGTAGCCGCTACGGTGTAGCAAACGTTGGTCTGCCAGGTAAGTTCTTTATGCTTACCGGATTCATGGCAATGCTATCTAAACACTTTATTAATATGTTCTACCTGTCTCAGGTTGTCGGATTCAATAAAGTATGGACATATATGATGCATGAATTCTTCCATGTTGAGAACCGCAAGAGCTTCTTGGGTGGTCACTTCTCCAAACGTTCACCTAATTTCTGGCTCGTTCCACTTCGTGTTCTACTTGGTGGTATGTGGTTATACGAAGGTATTGAGAAGATCCAAAAGATTTGGAAAGATCCAGATAAGATTTTCTTGATTCCAGCTGCTCCTTTTGCAACGGATGCTTCATCAGCAGCCAGTGTTGCAGTAGATGCAGTTAAAGACACCGTAGATGCACAATCTGCAGCTTCAGCAGTATCCACTGCAAAAGAAGCAGTTGAAGCGTTGCCTGTACCTAACTTCGTATACAACATTACAAACTGGTTCATGGATTTGATGTTCTACAACAACGACGGAAGTTATACTTTCCTCGCGAAATGGTTCCAAATCGGTATGGTATGTGCAGAAATCGTCTTCGGTATTATGCTCATCGTTGGTCTCTTCACAGCACTTGCTTCTATAGCGACCGTAGGCATGTCGGTCATGATTTGGTCAACCAAAATGGCCTCGACAGAAATGTTATGGTACGTTGCTGCTGGTATTGCCTGCATCGGCGGATCGGGAAGCACACTTGGTCTAGACTACTATGTACTTCCTTGGCTTAAGAAACAGTGGAAGAGAATTCCGCTCGTCAGACGATGGTATCTATACACCGACTGATAATAAAACCCTGAATTTGTGTAATTTATCATATAGAACATATGTGCAAATTGTATTTTATTAGGGTTAAATATGGATATACTTCAGAGTAATGTGTCCCTAGGACACATTACTCTCCTTATTTACAAGAAGAAAATAACCTTCCTAATCCTAGGAAATGGTGGTTTTTTCTTGAATGAATGGTTTTGTAGGGATGATCGGGTATGGTTTCTTCCGGCAAAACCGACAAGAAGGAGAGAATCTTGTGAACAAACAACTCATAGAAGATACCCTCCGGTTGTTGCATACTGAAATGTCACCTATTGCCGGAATTGAGCTTCAGCCCTCTCCGGCTGCATGTGAACAGCTAATCTCGGTACTGGAACGCCATGATCTGGAATACAGCCGCAAAGTCAATTTGCTGGGTATTTACACTATTCTCACTTTGGCAGCAGAGCGCCATATGGAATGTATCCCACATCATCCCGACCTTACACGCAACATTTTGGATGGAGATTATTTGTATAGCTTTTACCTGCAGTTTGCGGTGAAATGCCGTGAGCTCGACTTAGTTGCTTATCTAGCTCCTTCGATCAAAAAAATGCAGATTAGACGGTCAAATGGAGACTTCGCGGAACATGATCCAGCTACTGGAATCGAAGAGTTCTTGATTCAAGAGTGCAGACAGCGTAGTCGCACAAGCAAAGCCATTTGACAGGTGGGATCCATAAATGAAGCTGCATGAGGCCTTAAATATAGACATAAATGAAATCAACCGCGAAATCGTAAACCTTGTGGCGCGTGATAAAGATGTACCTAAGAAATCTCAGCTCGCGCAAAGTGTTCTAGAGCTTATAAATTCCGGTGGTAAACGCCTTCGTCCCCTCATGGTCATTGTTGGCAGTCGGTTTGGCCGTAAGGATACCGGTCGCAGAGCGCTTCAATTAGCTGCTGCTGCTGAATTTATTCATGCCGCCTCATTAATTCATGATGATATCATTGACCGTTCAGAGTTACGGCGGGGCGTACCCGCCTTACATATTAAGACGGGTACATTGTCAGCAGTACATGTTGGTAATTACATGTCCGCTCGGGTCATCGAGCTGCTGAGCAAATATACAGGAGATAAAAACAGATACGTTCATGACTTATCCTCTGTAGCCACCGCTCAGCTGTGTCTAGGTGAATATCAGCAAATGGAACATGCTTTTGATTATGAAATTACAATGGATCAGTATTTGGAGAAATCCTTAAACAAAACCGCTCTTCTTATGGCAACCTGCTTACGGGTTGGTGCATTGTCCACTGAAAGCACCGAAGAAGTTGCCAATCTCCTTTATAATTTTGGAGAAGCCTTAGGGATGTCCTTTCAGATACAAGATGACTTGCTAGATTTCACACAGTCCGCCGATGTCCTAGGCAAACCTGCCGGTAGCGACCTGCGACATGGTCAGGTCACCCTGCCAGTGCTGTACGCCTTGCAGGACCCTAAGCTCTCGCCTGTGATCCGTGCAATCGGCCCGGATTCTTCCGACGCCGAGGTAGCATATGTGCTCACCCTAATTAACAATAGCGATGCCCTCGCTCGCGCTGAAAGGGTCAGCCAGAACTATCTGGATAAAGCTGCAGCTATTGTGCAGCAGCTCTCCTCCTACCCGGCGCATGCTGATCTGGAAACGTTGCTGCAATATTTTGCGGACCGTGATCGCTAAAGCGTACGTTCTAATACAAATAAAAACGGATACCTCCCATTCACTTGGGGGTATCCGTTTTTTTTGATTTAGACACATCATTTTATTGATCTTGTCGCAAATTCAACTGCTATTTTTCCGCTTCAACAGGACAAGCTAAACACGCAAACACAGCGTAGCGCACATGAGCTAGTCTAGTCATTCTACTCCATCGGATATAATTAGGTAAAACCTCCCTAAAATTAGTTAATAATCGTTCGAAAACCACGATATTAGGGAATTCCTCCCTAATATCGTCCACTTTAGCATGCTTTTAAGAGTAACTAGCTATATTTCAGGGACAAATTCCCTAAACCAGAGTCAAAAGATAAAAAACTCAATAAGATTAGGGAGGTTTTCCCTAATCTTTGCATTCAACTCCTGGCTTCCCCCTTACAGAGCCGGGACCGAGTCAACACAAAAAAGGAAAGCTAGCGTAGCCAGCTCTCCAATTCCCTTGCTTACCCCTTTTGGGTAGGCTATTGTCTTTTGTTGTTAGTTGAGGGCAATGCGCCAATGCTCAGCCAGCTCCCTAACTAACATAGAAAAAATCAATCAGCGTGCACAATAATATCACTATGCTGATCACCTGATTTAGATTATAAGAAGCCACCTTCATCAGCTTACGATTCGAGGGTTTTATAATCTTATGCTCGGTCATCAGTAGCAATGTAGCGATGCCAATCCCAACTAAATACATCCAGCCGAGATCCTGCCATACGTATAGAAATAATAGCAGCATAATCATAATGAAATGTAGACCTTTGGCGATACGCAGCGCATTCTCTAATCCAAAGAAGCTCGGAATAGACCATAACCCATGCCGCCGGTCAAATTCAATGTCCTGAGTGCCGTAGATAATATCAAATCCGGCAATCCAGAGCATAACTACCGTCCCGATCACAAACGGTGTAAATGCGATATTTCCGGTTACGGCAAACCATGCACCAATCGGTGCGGAAGCAATAACAAAGCCTAAATATAAATGGCTGAGAAAGGTAAAACGTTTTGTATAAGAATAAGTCGATATTAACACGATTGCTACCGGCGATAAGAGCAGGCAGAGCAAGTTCAGCATGCCTGAAGCCACAATAAAGATGGCATAATTGACAATAACAAAGACAACCACTTCTTTTTCTGCCAATAACCGTTGTGGCAAATGCCGATGTGCCGTACGAGGATTCTGTTCATCAAACGTACGGTCTGCCAGCCGATTGAATGCATTAGCGCCATTACGGGCACCGATCAATGCAATCAGACCCCAGATCATCACATGCCCTGATGGCCAGCCCCCAGCGGCCCACACCATCGAGATAATGGCAAACGGCAGCGAAAAAAGCGTATGAGAGAACATCACCAGTTCACTGAACATTTTAAGCTTTAGGCCTGCAGTTTTAAAAATGTTTAGAATAGCCATTCGTTTTCCTCTTTCTTCGCTACTTGAAATTCATTGTATTAGTCATTAAGCTCCGCAAGGACTTCCTTCAGGTTGTTAAGCAGCCCGTCGATATCCTCTTCCGTAATAATCATCGGCGGTTGAAAGGCTAGTACGTTGCGTCCTATGCCATTTTTACCGATCAGGTATCCTCTGTCTTTCATCGCTTCCAGCACTTGATCTGTAAGCGCCGCAGAGCCTTCAGCATCCTCACCAGCAAGCTCCGCTCCCAACATAAGCCCAATTCCCCGTACATCCACAATAAGCGAAGGATAGATGTCTTGAAGGGTCTTTAGCCCTGCCTTCAATCGTTCTCCGAGCAGCACTGAGCGTTCAGGAAGCCGTTCATCGCGAATATAATCAAGCACAGCCAGCGCCGTTGCAGCAGATACCGGATTTCCTCCAAAGGTGGAAGCCGACGGACGGTTCAGCGCGAGGGCAATTTCATCCGTTGTCGCAAAGGCTGCCACCGGAATTCCATTCCCCAGTGCCTTGGCCATACTTATAATATCGGGCACTACGTCAAAATGCTCCATAGCAAATATTTTGCCTGTACGACCAAATCCAGTTTGAATTTCATCAGCGATCAGAAGTACGCCGTATCTCTCCAGCAACATTTTGACCTCGCTGAAATAGGTTGGCGTTGGCATAATCATACCACCATTGCCTTGGATTGGCTCTACGATCATTGCGGCGATACTATTCCCCTTCTCCTCAAGCACTCGCTCCAGAGATTCCAGGGATAGTGCAGCGGCTTCCTCCAGAGATAGTTCTGGATGATATGGGCGAGGAATAAACTCAACGTCATGATCCAAGTATTTATCGGTACGCCACATCGGCAGACCTGTCACACTCATAGTTAGATTGGTACGGCCGTGTAAACCACTCTCCAGTGCAATGAACCCTTTGCGTCCTGTATACATCCGGGCAAGCAGCAGTGCGCCTTCATTAGCCTCTGAGCCGCTGTTCACGAAAAAGGTTCGGCGTAGACCGCCTGGCATAACCTCTTCCAGACGTTCAGCCAAATCCACATTTGGCTGAGTTAAATAGATCGTAGACGTATGCTGCAGCTGCTGCAGTTGCTCAATCGTACGTCCAGTTATGGCTGGATTGCAGTGCCCACAGGCGACTACAGATACACCTGCGAAGAAATCTGTATATTGTTTGCCATTTTCATCATACACAAACTGCATCGAACCTCGCACAAGCTGAGGCGCATCGCGGTAAAAATGCTGTGTACACGGATAGAAATATTGCTTACGCTTTGCCGCTACGGCTTCTCTTCCGATGAATTCTTGTTGTTCCATGATTGATTCCCTCTCTTCTTGTGAAAATAGTAACTTATTCATAGAGTACTGTGCATTCTTCTTACTAGCAGACGGTATTTTCCCCCAAAAAATAGAATTAGTTAAATTGCAGCGAACCTAGAGTATAACCCGCATAAATGGGCTCAAGACCACCTAGCATATCATCTTTCACTTCATTACGATTCATAGCTTGTTGATAAGATATTATAATTTCACGCAACTGCTGAGCACTATATGTCGCTCCTTCAATACGGAAACTAGATATGCCTAGATCAATCATCTCACCAAGCAACGGTAAATAGCAGAGCTCTTTCGCAAACAAAAGATGGCAACGGCCGTGCTGATCACGATATACCGGATTTTCACCTTTGTCTGTTTTTAGAACCAATACATTATTGTGCACATATTGATTATCCTCTTCAGCGATAGGCTCCATTACTTCAGTATTCTCATAAAGATCGTGCTCCATATACATTAGTGCAGGTGTACCATGTACAACAACTTCCAAAGGCGTGTCACAACGCGAGGCAAAGGTAGCAAAGTGCTCCAGCGTCATTTCCGGTGAAACCGAAAGCTGAGTCAAACCTAATTTTGCATATAATTGGGCGGAAAGATGATTGTAGACATTTAAACTACCATCTCCAATTAACGGATAACCTGTAGAGCTGTATCTGCGAATCGCTCCCAAATTAGTAACGATTATACCGTCGATCGGCAAGCGTTCTCCACCAAGCAATTGATCATATTGATCGAAATGCAGCTCGGTCATCATGCGTGGCAACCCTAAATAGATTTTGCTATCGCCTTTTAGCTCACCAAGTTCCTTAATATCACGTTTTGTAAAAGGTCTGTCCGGTTCAAATACATCGCCCGGCAAGTATAAACTATCCACACCCAGCTCCAATACTACGCGCGCCTGTTCCATATTATTCACACGTACAGCCAGCTTCGCTTTTGTTGTCTTTGGTTTCTTTTCTTGCGCCAAACGTTCCCGCAATTCCTCTACACGTTTTTCAGATAGCTCACGTTCTGCGGTTGGGGTGCTAAATACTTTTCCAGTGCTATAGAATTTGCCCGTACCTTCATAACGACGGTTAATGTTAGCTAACCCTGGTTTACCAAAAGCATAAGCTGTCGAAAAGTCACGCTTGCGGTTGTTGTACAGCTCTTTAGTATCAACCGTACGATCAAAACCAATCGGATCATCGATATATCGGTCAATGGCTTCGCCGTAGCTATTCGCCAGCATCACCATAAAATCCTTATCACGCATACGGCCTTCTATTTTGAAGGAAGTAATGCCTGATTCAATCAATTCCGGAAGATGCTCATACATAAACATATCTTTGACAGCCAGTGGATATTCAGCAGGATATACATATCCGTCTTTTTTAACCCGATAATCCCAGCGGCAAGGCTTCATACATTTTCCCCGGTTGCTGCTCATACCAAAAACATGGGAACTGAAGTAACAATTTGCACCATGCACAGAGCACATATCCCCGTGAATAAAATATTCAAGCTCCATACCACTCCGCTGACCAAGCAGCTTAGCTGTCTGCAGGTCCATTTCCCTCGAGGTAACTACACGAGTTACACCCAGATCACGCAGCGCATAGATCATCTCCAGGTTGTGAACATTCATCATTACGGAAGAGTGAATAGGAAGGTTAAGCTCCATCTCCCGAATAAGCTCCAACACTGCCATATCCTGAACAATCAAGGCATCTGGCCGAGCACCATCAAGGAAACGCAGGTATTCTCTAGCTTCTTCCACATCTTCTTCACTAAAAAGATTATTCACAGTGATATACACTTTTTTGTCTAGACGGTGTGCGATATCAAGTGCCTCTACGATCTCTTCATGAGTAAGATTATAACCTTTGCGCATCATTCTCATATTCAATACAGGTCCACCAAAATAAACTGCATCACACCGTGATTGGATCACTTCCTTGAAAATCTCAAACGTTCCTGCGGGTGCGAGTAATTCAACTTCTCTACCGTTAAAATAACGTGCCATTCAAGTTCCCTCCCAAGTTGATACTACTAATAGGGAATGCGTATTATAACAAAGCTACTGCAATTCCCATGACTACAAACATCCCAATAAAAACAGTATCGAATTTGCCCCACCTTAGGCGGTGATACCGACTGCGGGGAGCATCCATGCGAAAACCGCGGGCTTCCATGGAATACACCAGATCCTGAGCACGCCTAAAGGCACTGGCGATAATCGGGACCAGCAGGGAGACTAACATCCGTCCCTTTTCCTTCAAAGGCAGCTCTTTTAGATCGGCTCCCCTTGAGGCCTGCGCTTTCATTATGATCTGCGATTCATCTAGAATCGTAGGAATGAAACGAAGTGAAATGCTGATCATCAGCGTGATACGGTCAGGGGATAAGCCAAGCTTTTTGAAGGGTGTCAAGATTCCCTCCAGCCCTTGATTCAGCTTCCCCGGCGTTGTTGTGAAGGTCAGAAGCGCTGTAAAGGTGATAAGAAAGAACATGCGGATGACCGAAAATGCCCCTAATCTTAGCCCTCCCTCATAGATAGACCAGGAGCCAAGAGTCAGCATTACCTCCCCTGTCTTTACAGACACCACCTGCACAATAAAGATAAACAACATTAAATAACGTAAAGGCTTAGCTGCTTTCAGGAAGTATTTAAGCGGAATCTTCGTTGAAGCCATAACGGCTATCGAAAAAATAGCCAGCACAGCCATGGCCATCCACGAACGTGAGAGCAGGATAACAGCTACGTATAATAGCATGCCAGTGATTTTGGCACGAGCATCCAGCTTGTGCACCCACGAACCGGTCTCAATACTCCGACCTAAGATCAGTTTCTCATTCATGGTCATCCCTCTTTCCATCGGGCTTACCAGTGCTTATGGATTCCGCTGGCAGCGAAGCTATAAGCTCTGCCAGACTCTCAGCCGTCAAGCGGGGGGCTTCATCCACAAGACCTAAATGATCAGCAACTGCACGCCAGTAACGAAGGGACTGCGGAACCGTCAAACCACACTGTTCCAGAATCGAAGGATCATCTGCAAGTGCCTTTACACTGCCCTGAAACGCCGTGCTGCCCTCTTTAAGTACAACCCAGCTGTCCGCATAGGGCAATAACTCATCCATCCGATGCGTAACGATAATGATCGTTCTGCCCTGCTCACGACATAATCGATCCAGCAAGCTGATTAGCTCTGCACGGCTAATGGGATCAAGCGTTGCCGTGGGCTCATCCAGAACGATGACCTCAGGGTCCATAGCTAGCACGGAAGCGATAGCCGCCTTACGCATTTGTCCACCGCTCAATTGAAAAGGATTCCGCTCTAGCAACGCGAGATCCAGCCCCATATCTGACATGGCCTGACGTGCACGCGACTTTGCCTCTTCGAGACTCATACCGAAGTTAAGGGGACCGAAAATGAGATCCTTCTCGACCGTATCCTCGAACATCTGCTGCTCCGGAAATTGAAATACCAATCCGACTCGGCGGCGCAGTGGCATTAGCTTAGGTGACTTCTCACCAGCCTGAATGGTTACATCAAGCACTTTTACCATACCCTCGGTTGGTTTCAGTATCCCGTTAAACAATTGCAGCAGCGTCGATTTACCTGAGCCCGTCGCCCCCGCAATACCAACCATCGAGCCAATGGGGACACTGAGATTAATGTCCCGGAGCGCCGTCAGCTTCCAGAGGCTTCGGTCAGCGTAGGTGTAACTTACTTGCTGTAATTCTATGGCCATAACGTGTCTATAAGCTCCTTTTCACTGGTCGGAACATCCACATGAATGCCCTGGTTCTGCAGCTCGCGTGCAAGGCGCCAAGGATAAGGTTCACGCAGATGGCATTTTTCCAGAAGCTCCTTGTTCCGGAACAACTCCGCCGGTGTAACATCTGCAGCCAAACTACCTCCATGCAGCGCAAGCACCCGATCCGATGCCAAAATCTCATCTGCATCATGCGTAATCATGAGGATCGTGTACTTCCCTTCTGCCCGCATATCCTGCAGAATGCCGAGAAGGTCATTTCTGCTTCCTTCATCCAACATAGAAGAGGCCTCGTCAAAAATGACGATGCCTGGTTCCATAGCAAGAATGGAAGCGATAGCAACACGCTGCTTTTGGCCTCCTGACAGCTCACCCGGATGCTTGGACAACAGATGATTTATTCCTAGTCTCGTCGTATAGGAGTGCAAACGTTCAGCCATCTCTTCGTACGGCAAACAAAGCCCTTCCAGGCCGAATAGGATATCTTCCTCTACAGTGGCTCCAATAAACTGATTATCCGGATTTTGGAACACCATTCCGATACATTGCCGAATACTGCCGATCGTTTCCTCACTAAGCAGCATGCCACTAACCACAATCTCACCAGCCCCCTTAGGCAGCAGAGCATTGAGCAGCTTGACCAACGTAGACTTCCCGCAGCCATTAGGACCAACCAAGCTGACCCATTGTCCTTGAGAGATAGATAACGTTATATTTTGAAGAATCGGATGCTCCGGATTATAGCCAAACGATACCCCATCCAGAGAGATGACTGCTTGTCCTTCTCCCTCTAAGTCTTGACCTTCGTATGATTCATTCATGTTAGTCATCCTTCCGCTGATGTGACTAATCAGTCCAAAAATTCTTCAAACAGCGATATTTTTGACAATGACGCCACCAAATAACGGACTGCATAGCCCACGGCAATTCCTGTTACTACCCCAGTGATCAGCAGCATGGGAAGATAATAAAAAATACTAAGTGATGCAAATACCATAGAAGCTGCCAGCAGCTGACCGATATTATGCGCAATCCCACCGGCTATACTAATTCCGATCAAGCTTATACTCTTACCTTTGCCACTAATCAGCATCAGCACAAACATAACAACAAAGCTAAAAAGTGAACCAAATAAACTAAACAGCAAGCTTGAGAAGGTACCTAGCAGAAATGCAGTAAGCAGTGTTTTGAGGATGACAAGCAGCAAAGCATCCCGTCCACGTAAAAAATAAATACAAGTCAAAATCATAATGTTGGCCAGCCCGAGCTTAGCACCCGGCACCAGTCCCATCCCGGATAACGGAATCTGTGCCTCTATTAAACTTAACACTACTGCCACTGCGGCGAAAATCGCAATAATCACTGTTCTTTTTAAAGCTGTTGCAGATTCACTACTGGACATAGGCATCTATATCATCCTCCCCCGACGCACTGGTGATTTCGACTAATACTCTATGCGGTAGACAGACAATCGTCTGTTTGGGCAGGGTAATAAAACCAAAACCTAGGCAAACTTTATCAGCGCAATCGGCATCGTACATTTCAATCCCGTAATCATGCACCTTCAAAATGTTATAGCCGCGTTCCGTGCGGACCTCAATGGTTTGTTCTTCTTTTGTAAGCTTTACCGTTTTAAATAACTCACCGTCCACCGTTACATTGGCTATGAGATTTTTACCGGCCCCACCTTTGTCATCATTGTCCGAAAACCATCTCGGTACGAGAAAAGCGAGCGCAGCAATCAATACGATGGAAATCAGCCACACATCTGCGCGTTTCATAAAAATCTCCCTTATTTTTTAATTAAAATCCAGACTTATTAATTATAACGGTCTACCCTCAATCCTTCAATCAATGTTGGAGTTTATTGTCAGTTTTAGAGAGCTGTTCACAAAATAGGCACGCAAAATAACCCCAGCAGACACAACCCATTCGTCTCTGGTATTTTCAGTTGTAGTTTGTAGCGTTTGCAAAAATACCCAACTTACATTTTAGCCCATTTGCACCGAGATCGCCCATCTCCTCTGGTTTACTAGCTTTTCCGGAATAATTCACAATTAACCCAATTTAAGTTACTTTCAAAATCTAAGCGCTCCTTATCGAGGTTTGTTTCTCTCTAGAATCAAATAAACCTTATCTTGGAATTGATTATTATATTTGCCTTTTAAACAATAGTGTGTTATATTTATATGGTATTTGTTTTTCGATATATTGAATATCCCCACCAAGAAGATGTCAGGCCGACTATTATACACATCGGCATTTTGGACAAAGAGGCTTTATGTTTTCTTGCAGTACTCTTCCTTTTTATGAGATTAAATTCGAAATATAGCATTCCGATTCACACTGGCGCGGTCAATGGAGCCGCAAGGGCAAAAGAGAGGTAGGGCTTTTGTCGTATTGGAAGGATTATTCTCGCCACACGGCTGCTGGAAATAACAAGGAATCAAGACACCCGTTACTCACGAACGGCGGGGGATGAATATAACGAGAAAGCATGACGGTACGTTCCTTATTCAAGGACTACGTCATGTGTGGAAAAATATAGGCGCCCGATAACCGCTACCTAGCGGATATCGGGCGCTGTCTACGTTCAGGACTTATTTTACATATCGACTTACAAAAGCTGTTACTACATCTATATACCCCGCCTTATCCGTATCATAAGACAATCCATGCCCCGCTTGCGGTACTATGAGCCTCTCTTTTGGACTCTGACATGCCTCATACAATTCATTCATCATAGCAAAAGGTACAAAGTTATCCGCATCCCCATGAATAAAAAGAATCGGAACCTTCGCTTTCCGCACTTGTTTTAATGCAGAGGCTTCACCAAAACCATACCCCGCCTTCAAGCGGGTAATTAGACTTGCACTTTGTACGAAAGGGAAACTTGGTAAGCGATACATGCGTCGTAGTTGGTAAGATAATTGTGCTTTTACTGAGGTATAAGCGCAGTCCGCAACAATAGCTTTTACCTGCGGCGGAAGATCTTCCCCTGAGGTCATTAGCACTGTAGCGCCGCCCATAGAAACACCGTGAAGCACAATTTGAGCACTGGGTCCAGTCTTTTTAATCATGTATTCAATCCATTGCAAATAATCTTTTCGTTCCGGCCAACCAAAACCAATGTAATCCCCTGCGCTATCTCCATGCCCTCTTGCATCGGGAATTAGGATGTTAAAGCCTAAGTTCTCGTAGTAGATTTTGGCGTACGCCCCCATATCCTTTGCTTTACCTGAATAACCGTGGGCTAGAATGGCTGTGCGTCCCGCAGCACGATTAGATTGGAGTAAGTAACCTCTTAGTTTAAGTCCATCTGCAGATACGATCTCAATATTCTCAAAGCTCTGGCGAGAGACCCAATCCTTCCCCTCCCCCCAAGAAGCTCCGGCAACCGGAGGATCAGCCTTCAGATTAGGATTATTACTTAGAAATACCTTTGGCGCTCGTTTAATAGCAATACCATAGAAGAAAAATCCCACATAGATTAGAATCCCTATGATGATTACAGCGCTAATAATGAACCATATCAATTCGCCTTCGCCATCCCCTCTTCATTTCTTTTGCAACAAGAGTATACCATCTACTTAGAATGCACCAAACTATCGCAATCATGACATACAAATAGAGCCGCCATCGGGACACCCCCCGAAAGCGACTCTATGTTGCTCTACCGTTTATTATTTATTCTTTTTGGAGAACTTGGTTCTCATTAATAATCCGATAAGTGCAAAACCTAAACCTGCTACATAGTAAGGTGCAGGACTTGATTCACCCGTCTTTGGCAATTCCTTCACAGGTGGCTTACCTAATGGGATCGTATCGTCTACTACGATGATTTCATCAGGTGTTGGTGTTGGTGTCACTGCCGGTACCGGACCTAATGGGATCTCATCATCATCAACAAGTACTTCTGTGCTATTCGACGGTGTTGGTGTTGGTGTTGGTGTTGGTACTGGCGCTGGTGTCGGCGAAGCTACAGGCCCAAGCGGCACAGGATCTTCTGCAAGAACTATAGTGCCAATTACGGATGATGGCGTTGGTGTCGGGAACACCGAAGTCTCTGGTGTCGACGTTGGTGTTGCCTCAGGCGTTACCGTTGGTGTTGGTGTTGGTGTTACCTCTGGCGTTACCGTCGGTGTCGGTGTTGCTTCTGGTGTTACCGTCGGTGTTGGCGTTGCTTCAGGCGTTACCGTCGGTGTCGGTGTTGCCTCAGGCGGCGTCACTGTTGGTGTCGGCGTCACTGTCGGCGTTGGCGTTGGTGTCGGCGTCGGCGTTGGTGTCACTGTTGGCGTTGGCGTCGGCGTTGGTGTTACTGTCGGTGTCGGTGTCACTGTCGGCGTTGGTGTCACTGTCGGCGTTGGTGTCGGCGTCGGTGTTGGTGTTGGTGTCACTGTCGGCGTCGGTGTTGGCGTCGGCGTCGGTGTTGGCGTTGGTGTCGGCGTTGGTGTCACTGTCGGCGTTGGTGTTGGCGTTGGTGTCACTGTTGGCGTCGGCGTTGGTGTCGGCGTCGGCGTCACTGTCGGTGTTGGTGTCGGCGTCACTGTCGGCGTCGGTGTTGGCGTCGGCGTCGGTGTCGGCGTTGGTGTCACTGTCGGCGTTGGTGTCGGCGTCGGTGTCGGTGTCGACGTTGGTGTCACTGTCGGCGTCGGTGTTGGTGTCACTGTCGGCGTTGGTGTCACTGTCGGCGTTGGTGTCACTGTCGGCGTCGGCGTTGGTGTTGGCGTCACTGTCGGCGTCGGTGTTGGTGTTGGTGTCGGCGTTGGTGTTGGTGTCACTGTCGGCGTCGGTGTCGGTGTTGGTGTCACTGTCGGCGTCGGTGTTGGTGTCGGTGTTGGTGTCACTGTCGGCGTCGGCGTCGGTGTTGGCGTTGGTGTTGGTGTCACTGTCGGCGTTGGTGTTGGTGTCACTGTCGGCGTTGGTGTCGGCGTTGGTGTCACTGTCGGCGTTGGTGTCGGCGTTGGTGTCACTGTCGGCGTGGGACATGGTGTTGGCGTCGGTGTCACTGTCGGCGTTGGCGTTGGCGTCACTGTCGGCGTCGGCGTCGGTGTTGGCGTTGGTGTTGGTGTCACTGTCGGCGTTGGTGTTGGTGTCACTGTCGGCGTTGGTGTCACTGTCGGCGTCGGTGTCGGTGTTGGTGTCGGCGTTGGTGTCACTGTTGGCGTTGGTGTCGGCGTTGGTGTCGGCGTTGGTCCAGGTTCATCACCATCGTATGGATAGTGGTGAAATTCACCACCACCAGTACCTTTGAGTGAAGCCGCCACTAAAGTACCGTTAATCTGACCATTAATAAAATCAACATGAGCATAGGGGGCAAGTATGCTTCCCATTACACCTATGCCTGCCATATCAAGATACGCAGCTTGGCTAAAGTTAAGCAAAATTTTCTTGCTGTTCAACACGTTATTAGGTAGAAATCCGAAGTTTTTCATTTTTACGTTAGAACCATCAATATTAATAATTGCAGTAGATCCTGAAGGAACATTTATTGTAATTCCGTAGGTATTAGAGACGTTATCTCCTGGAACATTAAAAACATTGACCGCAGGATCTGTACCTGTCAGGGTAAGGCTGCCATATTGGTACACTGTTGTTCCATTCGCCGGCAATGCTGCAAGTTCTGCTGATTTGTCCTTCAAAGACTGACCTACGGCTGAAAAGTCAATCGTACTCCCCTGTCTTTTTGTACCACCCTTGAGGAGCGTTACATTCCCTGAAAAATCTCCCCCGTACACGATATTCCCATAAACAGTACCTCCGTTGAAAGTAAGATTCCCTCCAACAACAAGTGTGTCAGTCAGGGAAACCTCTGCAGCGTTCAACCTATCTCCAACACTATAGTTGGTTAAGTTAACGTTACCTCCAGCAGCAAACCTTCCTTCCGTATCCGAAACTGTTGTTATATCCCCTAGAATAAACACGTTGTAGACCGCTGCAATTCCCAATGTAGAAGAACTACTAGCTCCAGCAACTCCAGCTCCCAATGAGGAAAGCCCACTACCTACCGTCAAAATCCCAGCTAATACAAGCGAGAGTAACGGTTTTATTCTTCTTTTCAAATGGCACACCTCCTAAAACTATGATTTATATTAATCAGAATAATTACCAGAAACTCTAAAGGACCTAACAACAAAAAAGACCGCCAAAAAGAAGTGGAATTCCCTTCTCATGGCAGTCGGACGGTCATTGTGCCTTTAAGACACTTTAGACTCCTGGACTTTGCGTCCCGCCCTTTCAGACGGTTTGCTATTATCATGACTATATATATGTATTACACTGCAAGTCCAGAACTGGTAGCTGAAGCATTCTATCCAATAACAGTCTATGACTTTTAATACTTTTGAATTAATAACAGTTTAGCGCCCGACACCCACAATTGTCAATCAATTCCTTTCGATAATCCCCCCGCATTAGTACCACACAAAAAAAGCGCCTAAAGGCGCTTCGCATAAGGTTTTTCATTAAATTTTAAAGTAACTGTATATAGCCCAATATGGATATCCATAAGGGAACACTCAGAATTAAACCAAAAAACAATCCACGCTGGAGGCTGCCCTCTTTTTCCATCATAATTCTCCTTTATGTGCGTCCGATATATTAATTTTTATTATTACAATTTTTAATATAATTTATTCTTCGTTATTTAGTTGTGAATTTAATCACATTGGATAAGCTGTTTAGAAATACCATTGATTATTTTTGGAATATCGGGGTAGAATACGAATATACGTTCCTATTAGAGGTGATGAGATTCATGCATAGAGCAGAAAGCAGGGACAACATGCTGGTGAAATCTTATTTATTGCTTCCGATGATTTTATCAGCTTTCGAACGGGACTCCGCCATTTTATCTACACACTTACGAACACCCGCCCCTTATCTGGAGGTGCTTGGAACAGCTGCTGCAGTAGCTACAACAGATCTAAGGGATGTTCGTGCAGAAATGAGAAGACGGGGAATCAAGGTGTATGAGCAAAACAGACTTAATACGGGAATTGAAGCCAAGTATATATGTCGTGGCTATCACGAACGAATGCTGCTGTTGAATGACATTGTTGCGGCTCAGGCTGCCATCCATATGCGCAGATACCTAGGGCTGGATATTTCATCTTTTAAGAGTTACGAAGAACAGTACCAGATTAAGTAAAGCTGTATAGAAGCCGCTGCGCTCTCTCCCCCCAATCAATTAGTGAACAAAAAAATAGGCCTTACCATGGGAGTTGGCAAGACCTGAGAGAGATATACCACAAAACACTGGGGGGTGTTTGGTGTCTCTAATATATACCTCGAACCTGAAAAAAAGCTGATAGGCACATAAAAATTACATTAAAAATATTGTTCGCCGTTCAGAAGTGATTAGAGTGCTCCCACAAGCTTAGCCGACCTTTAGCTGGAATCGGATGGCTTAATGGATGAACCCCTTCAAGCTTCCAAGCAAACCGTCCTTCGCTATAGTCGCCAAAATCATATTCGTTCCCATTGATCCATTCCCTTAAATCCACCTCTGGAGTAACCACATAACATCCCGCGAGCTGACCTGTAGCAATAATAGCTCCTGTCGGCAAATTATTCGCTGTATAGCCATGTCTCGCCAATACTGATTTGTACGGTTCCTGTTCACAAATCTTTTTGTCGATCCGCATCCCGGCATGAATGCCTAACTCGCCGCGGTAGGCTGTTCTCCATGAACGAGTTTCAAACTCTTTTTCACCAAGAGCAATTAAGGTCGCCCAAGGCTGCCGTATTGTTATACACCGCATGATAATTATCCTCTCCTACGAATGACCCTGAAACGATCACCTTAGGCTTGCATATTCAGAGTATGGTCACAGTAATTCATAAGTATAATTTATGGTCTCAAAAAATTCATGCTAGTAATCAAAATATGGGTAATTCCAAAAATAGCACATGGAACGAGGAGGAGATAGTTTTTCATCCAAAGTCCAACGAAAAAGAAATACAAAGGCGGCATGCTTGCAATTCCTAGTATCAGTAACCACGGAGCAACCACCCCATTATAATAGAGCATCCAAGAAATATAATAGGCTGCCAAAAACAAAACTGCTAGTCCAATGTAAAGGTTGCTGTTACTTCCTTCGCCTTTGTTTATCAGAACAACCATAAGAATAACCGTCAACACTCCAAACAATCCTTCTATAATATTCAATGTTTTATGGGTGGAACTGTTTCCAGTAAGCACATTATTTGCAGGAGGCACTAACATCCAGATTATATTAGGAAGTAGCTGTAAAGTGTATAATAAAAGGCCTTTCAACGAAAACTGAAATCCATATTTTATCATAATATTCCCCTCCCAAAACTTAATGTATGCTATAAGAACATTCATTTTTATTATATACAAACAAAAGTTCTAAATATCAATATTATAGACATTCACCTGTAACTCCCCCCAATTTAAACAAATAAAATAATTAAAATTGATAAAGGAGAATATAGTTTGTATACTAATCAAATAGTTAGTGTACAAACTATGTAAAGAGGGGAATTAATTTATGGACAACCCAGGACAGTTATTAATAAGAGTAAGTCTTGAAATGAAAAAAAGCTTAACAAAAAAACTTTTACTTTATAATGTAACAGCTCCTCAATGGGCCGTATTAAAAGATATATCTATTCATTTAGAAGGAACAACTCCAGCTATGATTGCAGAGCGAACTTACTCGGATCGCCCTACAATAACGGGTATACTCGAGCGACTTAAAGCAAAAGGGCTTCTGGACATTAGAGATAATCCAAATGATAAACGATCAAATCTTGTATTCATTACAGATTCGGGAATGATAATTAAGAATCAAATAGAAGTTCTTAGTGACGAAATCATGGATAACGCACTTAAAAATATTTCTGAACAAGAAATGTCCACGTTTATGAACGTGCTTAAAACGATCTATTTAAATATTAGTTAGGGAAGTGAAACTTATGATTCTAATCACAGGGGCAACCGGTAATGTAGGACGTGAAGTGGTTAACGAACTAAGGAAAAGTGAAACACCTTTTAAAATTGCCTCCCATCGAAAGGACAGTGAGTATGTTTATTTAGATTTTGAAAATGCTGATTCTTTTCGTCCAGCGTTAACAGGAGTGAAAAAATTATTTTTACTGCGCCCTCCTCATATAGCTGACTCAAAAAAATATTTCCAACCTCTCATAGATATCGCAAAGGAAGTCGGAGTTGAACACATTGTGTTTCTATCCCTATTGGGCGTAGAGAAAAACCCAATTGTTCCACACCATAAAATAGAAAAAATCATTAAAAAATCAGGAATTCCATATACTTTTTTACGCCCAAGTTTCTTCATGCAAAACTTAATTGCTCAACATGGGGAAGAGCTACGTAAAGAAAAGGAGATCTATGTACCCGCAGGAAAAGGCAAGACTAGCTTTATCGATGTTCGTGATATCGGTACTGTAACAGCTAGAGTCCTAACTGAGAATGGTCATGAAAATAAAGGTTACTCGTTAACGGGGACTGAAGCGCTAGATTACTATGAAGTAGCTGAAATTTTATCTGAAGAGCTAGGAGAAACAATCAAATATGTTAATCCATCCGTTCTTCAGTTTAGAGATAAAATGTTAACAAAAGGAATCCAAAAAGAATTTGTTACTGTTATGATTGGAATTTACTTCACAGCAAAAATTGGATTAGCCAAAAAAACCACGCCTGATTTAGAAATATTACTTGGTAAAAGACCCATTACATTCAAAGAATTTGCACATGACTATAAGTACGAATTAGTTTAATCATGGAGGTTTTTGGGCTAAACCATCAGGAAAGTTGCACCTTCTAAATATAAAAAAGGCGATGAGATTAAAGTGTTTTTTGAAGTAAGTGATGATTCATTCCCTGCACAAGTTACCGCCAAAAAAATCACCAAAATCAAGAATTGAGCAAAAGAATAGAATCTACTATAAAGAAGCGGCGTCTCCAAAAGGGGCGGCGCTTCTTTGTATAGATTTAAGGAGAAATCCATATTTATAAATTTACTCTGTGCAAAAAAGTGACCCCACCAACTTCCGGCAGGGTCTAGATCTATTTTATAAGGGGGTTATGTATTTACTATAATCCTCATAGCTTAAATAAGTATGAAGCCCGTCTAAAGATTTGCTGAAATATTATTTTTTTATCGAAACCGATCAAATATAGTAACGTATCAATCTTAATTTTCAAATTACTACATATACAAAATGGAGGTGTGTATAAAGATGAAAATATTCAGTCTATTGCTTGTAGCATTGTCTTCCATTGGTGTAGTTGCCACATTCGGATTTTCAACATTCAGCTTAATCACAGGAATTATAGGGGGGCTTATTTCAGCATTTGCAATTTCAGGCTACTTGCAGTCTGTCAGACGTGATTACCCCAATGAGAGCTATGAGAACAAACATGTTAAGTATCAGTCGAACTATAATACTTGGTAAGCAAAAGTCCCACCTTAAACTGATGGTAGAAGAAACAAACGAGGGATAACGGCTAGCTGTAGAAGTGCTTTCACCGAAAATTCATTCCTTAGTTCATAGATTACATGAGCTTTGTCTTGTTTGGTGATTTCCCCTTGTTTTGAACCTCTAGTTCAATCTGTGCAGGATATGATGTATAACCCTTTTTAAAAGCTTCTTTCCCATGATGTTCATATTAACTAATCCAATTACTGTATGACAATTAAATAGAAGAGAGCTGCTAAAACAAACCGGTATAGAGCAAACCACTCCAATCGAAGTCGCTTAATCAGTTTGATGAACGTCACTACTGCAATCATTGCCACAAGAAAGGATGTCGCAAAGCCAATTAACATTAGAAGCAAATCGTCAGAACTCAGCAAATCACGACTATCGTACAAATCCAACAAGCTTGCACCAAACATAACTGGCACGGAAATAAGGAATGTAAAATCTGCAGCGGCTTTTTGGCTAGTGCCAAGCAACAGGCCACCTGAAATCGTCGAACCTGATCTCGAAAATCCCGGCCATAACGCCAAGCATTGGAACAGACCAATTCCGAAAGCCTGTTTATAATTAATCTCATCGATAGTACCAGCGGTTTCAGTCCGCCTATTCCGCGCTGCAATGATCATCAACACACCACCAACAACTAGACCGATCAAAACAGGGGTTGGGCCAAATAATTGGCTTTTTATTGTGTCCTTGAAGAGAAGATATAGGATTAATGCTGGTAACATAGCCAAAATCATATGAATGACATTTAATCCTTTGCTTTTGGAAAAATCCATTCTAATCATATTAACCCCAATCTCCAAATACCTTTTCCAATAAAGAATTAGAACTGCCATCACTGCACCCAACTGAATAACAATTTTAAAAGTTATTGCAGCATCACCCTCAAAGCTAAGCAAATCGCCTGCTAAAATAAGATGTCCAGTAGATGATACTGGTAAAAATTCAGTTAAGCCCTCTATTATGCCAAGTATTATTGCCTTAATTACGTCAGTCATCATTGGATTGTCCCCTTACGGAAATAAAATCATTTAATTTCCAGTATAAGGGAGACACGTAAACTTCCCCATCGATTAACCTAACAATATTCAATTCAGAATGACATAATTGTCACATTGCTCATTATTCCAGTCTTAAGTAACTCCTTTATTAAACTACCATTTCCCGTTAGCATAACAACAGAATCAAACATTAAACCTTGATCAATAAAAAATCCGTTAATCTTCTGAACTTGCTGCCCGTTATTTTGGATAATCAATTTCGGAGCATGCAGCAGATATGAATACCGAAACGTAACTTCCATCTGATCATTCTGCGGCCGCGTGCGTGGAGCCTCAATCACCATCATGATTCCAAAGCGCTGAGAAACCACACAGAACCGCCACCCCGACCAAGGATATGGGGGTCTTTGGTTTGCAAAACACAAAATATTAAGTATAATATTATTGTCGAAACGCTAAGGCGTCTGTACAGGATGGCTACCTGGCACTGATGATGGCAGGCCAAGCGCTTTATAAAGTTTTCTTTATGTGTATTTATACTTTAGGAGCGTGGTTATCTATGAAAATTAATATTACCGCACATTTTAACATTGATATTACTTTATCTCTTCATCTGTTAGCCGTAGCCAGTCTTGCTTATGAACTCAGTTCACTGACGAGCTCGTGAAATTCGAGCGAAAAGTATCTGTACTAAGACACCTTGTGGTGTCTTTTTTATTTTTATAGTAATTACCATCTAACCGATCTGCCCCCGCAAGAGAAAAGCAGCTTATGCTGCTCCTCCTCCACATCCTTCATTCTGATTGCTGTCAGCTTGCGACACGCCTTCCATCTGCTCGACAGTGACCACTAGTCATACCGTTTTCATTAGGGCCATTCATCAATAACCGAAGACCTCACTTTACTTGAGTAAAGGTAGAAGAATGGTAGAAGACAGGTAATTTCAAGACAAATGGCACGGTCCCGGAATCCCGGAAAACCGCGCCATTGCGCCATTCTTAGATATGCTGGTGAAGGGAATTGAACCCCCGGCCTACGCATTACGAGTGCGACCCAGCATATATTTATTAGGTTTTCCTGGGGTCTGTTGGGCAATAAATCGCGTGTTTTAAGCATATAGTTACTTCTAAAGTTTTGTTGATATTTGGTTGTTGTTAGAAGATTGGTTAGAAGTTTTGTTAGAAGAAAAACCGCAACGTAATGCTACCTTAACACCACGTTCCCGCTGGAGTAATAATGAGTATATGGCCAGCATATCACTTCTTCCTAAACCTCCTTGTACATGGGTGTCCTTGTGTTTACACGTTTATTATAGACGTCTTTAACCTTCCATTGAAACGAATGACGAAGCTAATCTTATGCCTGGCCTCCTTAGGCTCCAGCCCATTTTTGCAGGTTTTGCACTCCTTTACATAGGCAGATGCATATGACTAAAGTACACACAAAATCGTAAGAGGAGAATGAGTATGTACCATAATTCATGCCATCAGTATCAATTGCATTACCCTATGCATAACAATTGGATTAACAACTATCAGACATATCTGCCTCAACATTATTATAATTGCTACCCCTATGGAAAAATAAACTTAAGAGATTATGGACAATGTCCACTTGTAGTGAATATTGACCAGGTAGCAAAGCAAAACCAAACTTACCGTACCGCTTTATGGACAGGGAAATATTTTCAAGTGACTTTGATGAGTATCAATGTTGGCGATGATATCGGTTTAGAGGTCCATCCGACAACAGATCAATTTATACGTATTGAAGAAGGTCAGGGACTTGTTCAAATGGGGGATAGGAAAGACAATTTAGATTTTCAAGTGATGGCCTACGATGACTATGCAATTATGGTACCTGCTGGAAAATGGCACAATTTAACGAATACAGGAAACAAACCCCTTAAACTATATGTTATCTATGCACCGCCTGAACATCCATATGGTACAGTTCATGAAACAAAAGCAAATGCCATATCTGCAGAAGGTAAGCACGTTCAGATATAAAAACAATCTTATTTTGTCCCGGCCAGAGCCCGCGGCCAATTTATTCATCTTATCACAGCATAAGTTTAGTTTAGTATGCCTTAACTTCATATCTGTACCGCAAGCTGACCGCTCTAACCAACTGATATAGAGGAAAGGGATAACCCCTAAAACTCTATTAGTGAATCGTTGATTTTATTGGGGTTCGGGACTATAAGGTAAATTGGATTATAAAGAGTTCGCGACCAAATTTGTGACCAAAGTGATCACTGTATTTCTTCGGTTCTATTTAAACTGAAGTAATTATGTGGTCACTTTTATAAAGTCATTTGGAGACCAGCCTTAATCATACCTTTGCTCAAATCACTCCCAGATAAGTAGCACATCTCTACTCCGCAGAATCCACTGTCACTTCAAGTCAGTTCAATACATTTACATTCTGTCTTACTAAAAATCCGCATATGCTTTCAATACATCTTGACTAAGTATTTTTGCTGTAGTTAGGTAAATGAATTGTTTAGGCTGAGTAGTTAAGAATTCTCCCATTAGCCACTGTTCTTTAGCAGAAAAAATTTCATCAAAAAGATATGGATAGTATCTTGTAATTGATCCCAAGTAGAACATTACATTGTAAATAATAAATTCTGGAGAGTATCTTGAAATATTACTAGCTGATAGGTAATTAACATATCCATTAGTACCAATATAATACCATATACCTTTGTCTCTTAAGATCCGTGCTAGTTCGTAATAACATTTCCTAGTAACTCTACTAGAGGGCATAATATAGCTTTCAATAACTTTGGTTTTTCCTTCTTCCGTTCTCAATGTATAACCTTGAGACTCAAGAGTAACAATATCTTCTCTACTACACTTCACTTCAGCCTTAAAAATCAGTTCTCTACCATATTTGATTAACTCCTCATTCATAATTCTATAGAATACTTCTTTTTGATTATATATCTCTGAATATGTTCTATGTATTCCAACACAATGATTTAATAATTGTTTTACATTTAACGATAAGTTACTCGATATATCCTTCTCGTTTAACACCTTTTCCAATTCTGCTGATACATTTTTTGTGTCTAGCTTAAGTTTCATTATTGAAATCTCAGCATTTGAAAATTTATTATTCCCCCTCGCTTGTGTAATTCCATGATTATAGATACATTTTCCATATTTCATTTTAAGATTAATTACTATTTTGGCGAAATTAAGAAAGGAATAATAATATAACAGAGGTTGAGATTTAATAGGACTTTTTTCTGCTGCTTCATAGAAAAACTTTGCTTGTTCCAAAAGTGAACTCATAAATATTTTTTCAACGCCATTTTTCTTTATAACATAGTCCCAAAATCCCCATATATCTGATATTATCAATTTGTTGCTATCACATAAATTTATACAACTTGAATCACTTGTAAAATTCGGAAAACCGTATTTAATTGGTTGTAATATTTCCTTTTTTACTGCCATACGCTCTTACTCCTCTTTTATAGACTGTTAATGAAGTTTTAAAACTCACTCATTCTTATTTTTAAAGAAGGCCACACCTGCTATAATGCTACATAATGTTAGGATACTGAATTGGATTGTGCTGAAGCTAGTAAGACTAAGCAGGTATGACTGGCCCCTTTGAATGACCAGCAGAGGGATGTGTAGAAATCTACATTGCTTGATATTGCTACCGCTAAAAACCTTTTTAATTCACTTCTTCTGCTGCTGTGGCAGCAAATATTGCACTTTGTTCCTCCGATATAATTAATTTTTTCACACACACATAAAGATCTTTTAAGTGATGTTCAGTTAAATCCAGTATAGGTTCAAACATAAATGAGTTTAAGTGTATATTTTCAGGTGTCATAAGATTTACTTTTTCAAGTATTTTTATAGCCTCTACCTCATTAGAATAATCACGTTTGAATCGACCAAATAATTTACCTGTCTGGTTACTTTTTATTTTCGAAACAAATGTAGGATCGTTTATTTTTGAAATCATATACACTTCTGCATTAATTCTTGTTGCTATCGATAACACAATTTTATTTTCCAAATTCAAAGCTGTTTCTGTTGACTCGGCACAAAGTTGTTCAGCTACTTCAAAAATCACATCTAATACATACTTATCCTGATCGTTCAGTACCAAATGATCCATGTCTTTAAAAATTTCTTTATAGGAACTTTCAATATCTTTTATTAAAAGCATTCCAGAATCATCTTTCTTATGTAGAATTGAAGTGAGTTTGTTAAAATTCACTGTATCCCCTACATATTCAGCTATATTTCTAGCAAATGAAATAGAAGCAATTAATTTAACTTTGTCATTCAAGTCTTTTTTCCAGTTCACGAAAGGATTACTTATATATTTATATCCAGGATTTATTAAGTTTATAGAATCAACGTTCCTCACTGCCATATATGATTGAGTAAATTTATTCGTGTTTATTCTGTCTTGTACTGTTCGGTAGAAATCGAAATTATGTGTTAATATCACTAAACTGAAATTTTCCGAATCAGAGATTTCTTTTAGATACTCAATAATAGCGTACTTATTTTTATAATCGAAGGAATCAGCAATATCATCAATAATTAGTAATGTCTGTAGACCTTGCTTTCTCCTGCACTCAATTTCAAAAATAATGTTTAACAAATAAAGAGCTCTTGTTTCACCCTGACTCAATATCGATAGCAATATTTCCTCACTTACAGTTTCGGAATTTTCATCTCGATCTTTAAAAACGTACTCAACACTAGGCGCTTCGTCTCGTAATACGCTATCTGATTTATTACTCATTCTAAGGGTATATGGCACATAAAATCTTCTATTAAAAATATCAATTACATTTTCCCAATCCGTTTTTTCTTCATTCGCCTGCTTAATTATCTTTTTTAACTCAACTTGTCCGTCCTTGTATTCCTTAATTAAATTGAGATATAAAATGGAATGTTGCTGAAGATAAGAAAGCCAAACTTTCTTCTTTAGATTTTGAATATTCTCTAGTTCAATCAATAAATTTTGGTTCTCGAATAAATAATCTCTAAACTCTCTTAATTGAGCATTTGAAATTTTTTTATCAATAGTTTCAAATATTTTTTGAAGTTGGATATCCGATAAAATTTTATTTTTCTCTTCATCTATTAGCTTTGACAGCTCGGATGCTGAAGTTATCTCTGTTTTAACACCTTTCATATTCATATTAATTGTATGCTCAGCCTTGAAAAACCCATTATCCAATAAATTTTTCTGAACAGTAGTGGCATGGTAATGGTTAAACTCTTTCCGTAAAAAATTCGAGTTTTTTATTAGATCATTGTACTTCTCTATGTATTGCTTGATTTGATACTTAAAATCTCCAGTAGATAGAAACTCAACAACCTTCTCATCAAATACCACCTTATAAGAAATACTTGAAAACGGATAAATCAAACTATCAGCTGAAACTGAATCCTCAAGTTGATACAATATTTCTATAATTTTTGATTTCCCCGCATTAAAAGCACTAGTAATTTCATCTTCAACTTTATTTAGTTTAGTCTTTTTCTTCAACTCTTTCATGAGTAAGTCTTTAGCGCTATCTATCTTTTCATGAATTTCTGAGTACCTTTTTTTCAATTCTTCTTTTACGAGCAAAGTGGAAACACGATTTGATTTGAATTTTTTCTCATAGGGTCTAATTACGAAAATTGAATCTCTATTAACATCATCACCTGATGCATCGATTATTTTTCGCAATGATATACGGTCTCTAAAAACTAAATCGCTTGAGTCTTTGTCCTTACTGTAGTCATCAAATACATTAGCAAAAGAAGACTTCATAACCCCATTTGGCGCATAAATTACATAAGAATTTGTTTCAGTAAAGTCAAATTCGTGTTCTAATTTACTTATACCATAACAATTCTCTATCGTAACTTTGATGTTCTTCATACATTCAGCCACCTTTAGAATTAAGATTATCTGACGACAATTGTTCCAGACTTAGGCAACCTTCTTATCAACTTAAACAATCAGACCAAAAATAATTAATTAACTAACCAAAAATCGCCCTGCCAGCCTAAGCTAACAGGGCGATTGCGCCGATTCTTTCGGACTACACGCCGGTGCTTCCGATCAGTGTAGTTTCACATTAACATGATTGTAACAATCTGTAAATCGACAATTTAAAGTCATAAAGCGACAACAATTCCTAGTAGGCCTAAAGTCAGAAATGGTGCCAGCGGCACAGCGAGTTGGGCCTCCAGTGACAACAGCTTTCTTCCTCCCTGATACAGAAAAACAAAAATACACATCAACAACAAAGCTACCACCTCTCTTTCCAAGCCGATACATAATCCAACCAACACAACCAGTTTCACATCACCAGCCCCCAGGGATCGGGGGCTGATCATGAAGATCAGGAAGAACACTACACCTGGGACCAGCCCCCACAAGTATTCCTGACTACACAGAATCCGGAACATCAGTAATATCATAATGGCTGGGTACGTTAGCTTATTGGAAATTCGCCGCTCCGTGATATCCGTGTAGCTGAACCAGCAGCAAAGCATGATTAGACTCATTATCAGCAGCATATTAACTATGGCCATCACTTTATACTCCTAGATCCGGGAATAACAGTTGCAGGCCACAGATCACGATTACCTTCAGCAATGTAAATAAGTTAGATATCATAATTCCCTCCTTTTAGTGAGCCCTCTCGGTGCTCACAAGTAATACCCCACCGAGAACGATGGGGTTAGCTACTTTCTGTTTATTTTGTCCGTCTTACATTCTGCACATCGTCATACATTCCACCATAGATCTCAACTTGCTTCGTGATACATGTCACTAACCCATTCATTCCTGCAGGATCAGTTGATATCTTGATCCGGTAATAACCATCTGTAGCATTCATAGAGGTCATGTATTTGCGGCTCTGATAGACTTTGCCAGAGTCGGAGGTGATCTTGGTCAATGGTAACTCCCAGGTCGCATTATTGCGGTCCCCACCGGTCTTCTCCAGTTTGACCTGACGCTCGTACTTCCAGTTCGGGTCATAGAAGGTAGCGTACACCGCATCCGGGCCGTAGTAAGTTCCCCCTAACGGATATGCTGTTTCTTCTAGGCCTGTCGGTATCTTCGTCTCCCAATTTGTGTTGTACGTTGTATTCACTTTTAGCTCAATGCCGTAACCGGCTCTGGTAATTGCATTGGCATCCTTTCCGCTTTTCTTGGCGTAGGGGATAATCTCCCAGGAACCACGACTCTCCCTATCCGTCTCTTTGGGGTGGTTGAGATCTGTTGCTATGCCTTGCTTGGTGTTTACTTCTGCTGAGATCTTCAGATGCTCCTGGTACGTTACAGGAGTATTGCTCCAGTTAGGGTCACCGTAGTCTGTGTAATACTCAGTGAAGTAGTGAGTCTTACCATCCGCCGTTGTGTAGCTCGAAGTGTAATACTTCGTAGGATAACCAGTAATTACTGGGTAAGACACTGACCATTCACCAGCAGCCCCCGGCTGATTACATTCGCTCCCACTCCCTGAAGCACCTGAGACAACACTACAGCCTGTCGTGACTATATTATTGCTCCGATTCTGATCTACTTTTTCTTTCTCAGGATCTACGGAGAGCGTAAGATTGTGAACCCCTGTCGAGGTGCCTGTCCAATTAAAAGGACCCACGGTTAGCGTCTGACCCGCAGCAAAAGATTTTCGCGTCTCATAGATTGTGCTGGCGTTATCATAGAAACGAATGAGTACATCATTCTGCGCTGTCGCACTGTCGTTCTTAACCTTGCCGATGATGCTGGACTGACTACCCTTGGTTATGGAATTCGGCGAAGCCGTGATCGATACTGCAATCAAATCAGCCTTCGGAGCTACACGCTCAATCATCCATTCCCCATGTAGCCTATTGTTGTTGTAAGCCAACGCTGGTGACTCCAGCGCCCGATCCTGATGGACAGGGTTATTGATCGTAGCATCTACTTTGATATAGTACTTCCCCGGATCATCACCAATCTCTATTTTACCGAGCATGTAATTGAATTCTTGTCCATTCGTTATTGTCGCTGGAAGAGAGTTATACATCGAGGCCAGCGAAAACTCAGCGGTAAGCACGCCCCCAATCTTGACTGCCGCATTCATCGGCATCCCCCGCGTATTCACATAATCGGAGGCCATTATATCATCACCGTTGTACTGGAATTTCACCCAAAGTTGACCACCATCCGTGAGCGTCAGCTTTGTAGGTACAAAATCCAGCGCCTGCTCATCCGGGAGGGAAATGCTCTTAATAGCTGTCCGGCCATACCCATCATCCACGATGATATCAACATCTTTACCAAGGACTTTGGAGATGTCCCTTGCATTCACGCTTACATTGCCGTTATGGATCGCTTCACTAGCATGGATCAGTTTACCATCCGTTAGACTAACCACTTTGGATAAATCCGGAAATGCCCCCTTAGGGGCTGCGATGACCCGAATGTCCCGTTCGGAGTAGCCATAGGAAGAAAAGGCCACATTCAGTGCATTTCCCTGGGATACTGTCAATTTAGGCCAAGGAGAAACATCATAGAGCGCTCGGTAGGAGTCAGCGCTGATCTTTTGAGTGCTGTTGAACTTAATGCCCATGCGCGGGACAATGCCGGATGTGCGGAGGAACGGAAAAGCATACTGAATAATATAGTAATATTCATGTCCTGATTTAAATATAGGATCACTTGCCGTCTGAACAAACCGATCCCGGAAATACAATCGCCGTTTTGAATCAATCGATTGTCCAGACCAAATAGAGTCAAATAAGTCTCCCAGCGCTGCTTCACTTTTATAAACTAGACCAAACCCATTCTCCTTGCTGAAGTTCTCATCATCTGGTGTCTTCTTAACGTTAAAGACATCGTAATTAGGGACTATTCGAGTCTGCCCATCCGCAAAAGTGAACAGTCCCGCCCATCGATATAGCTGCCAAGGATTATTCACAACCTGCTTCTCAAGAGCCGGGATGTATCCGGCAAAACCAAAACCCTCCTCTTTTTCATAATCCCATTGGACATATTTGTGTAGCATCGGGGTTCCCGCCGCCGAAACTCCTTGAGCAAGCAATAACACGCTGATCATAACTAACAGAAAAACCTTGCTTATCCTGAGCGTTTTCAATTCGCTTTCCCCTCCAGAAAAAAATATGAGACTCTGCATAAAAAAGAGCCTGTCGCAATACGCGATCAGACTCTCAAGACTTGAATTAAAACTACAAATCCAATTCGATACTACTTCAAGGCTTTTGACAATTGAATTACCTCTGTTAATGTGGAACCACTATTTCCTTCACCAAACACGATTACATCATTTTTAATACTACCAAATAACTTACTCATATCTTCATTAATACTGGTGTCCAGAAAAATACCATAACCTTCCCAGCCGTTTCCACTAGTCTCAGGTTTAGAGATCGTAATGAATCCTGCCCCCTTACCGATGGTATACGAGTATGTTTGTCCAGGAGTTAACTTTACAGAAGTGCCATCTGCAGCGTATTTACTTGCACCTTCCGAAATCTTTGGCAAAGTAAAAGTCAGTTTTCCATTCGCAATCTTCATGTTATCGAGAAACAAAGCCTTACCCAGTTCGGTCTCTCCTCCCCACTTAAGTCCTACAGAAAACATATTATTCCCACCGCCAGCAGGCGTGGCCGAAGGAGACGGACTCGCTACCGGTGTTGCAGTTGCTCCTGTCGTAATCGTCACCAGACGTTTTTCTTGATTCCAGCCCACACCCGCACCGAGAGCCTCAGAAACAAACCGTAAGGGTACATAAGTACGGTTCTGTTGCAGACGCGCAGGTACATCCAGCTTCTGAATGACCGAGTTAACCGTAACAGTATCGCTGTTGATCTTCATCAGGATTTTCTTCGTACCTAACTCAATCGTTACGGATCGATCCAGGCCATAGCCCACCTTCGCCCCCAGCGCTTCACTGACGAACCGGATCGGTATCATGACCCGGTTATTCTCATAGTACGGCTTCGCGTCCGGGAACTTGAGCGCTGTTCCATTAACCTGTACCGAGACCGTGACCTGAGCTGCAGAGGCGGCACTCGCTACCAAACCTAACAACATAATCATGGCTAGAATCGCACTGCCAAATCTTAACCGAATGGATCTCATTCCTCTTCACTCCCTGTTTTTGTTTTCATATCCCGTATCAACGAAAGAAGCAAGCTAAGCGTGTGCTGTAGATCCTCTGTCCCTTTTAATAAAGTGCTCTCGTTGTCTTCAAGCAATTGCTTCCACTCCGGACTCCAAAAATACCGTGTTTCCTCTTCATTAAGTCGGGAGATGGCTTCACGCACGGCTGCAGGCCTTTTGACATTATGTTTAAGGCAGTAGTTGTCCAATATCGTCTCAGTGGTTTTATCCATCTTTACAGATAGTTGTTCATTTTTTGGATTGACAGAAGGCGGTCTACCCATTTTTTTAGCAGCCATTGAGATTCACATCCTATTTTTGAGTTTCTTTTACAGTAACATAATGATTCCATTATGTAAACCCAATTTTATCCTAATAATCTATATTTTTATAATGAATCCCCTCCCTCCTCTCCCCCACCGCACCTTAGCGCTGTAAAAAGGCAAAATAAAAAGCCCCTCTACGGTGCTTGTGTCGTGATGCTATTCCTATCCCCTTCCTTCATTCTCCTACAGAACAAGCTTACAGCATTTATTCAAGACAAACGTATGCAAAAAGTATGGAATTATCCGTTCTTGTACGAGTTCCTCTCTAACCATGCTGCTAAGGGATGAATTCCTATCTTTTTAGTTGCGACCTGGATCGCAACGTTGAAGAGTTCCTCGGGGTCTACATCCAGTTCAACGCCATTCACCCCGAGAAAGACATACGTCACCAGGACTCCCGTCCTTTTGTTGGCATCATAGAAGCAATGGGATGATATTAAACCGTCCATCAAAACCGCTGCTTTCAAAAACAAACCGGGATACTGCTCCTCACCGAAGACCACACTAAATGGCTTCTCGGATATGAAGTCAAGATATCCCGGTTCTCTGATTCCGGCCAGTCCGTTCGATTCGGCCAGTTCTGCATCATGAATTTCGATAATCTGTCGAGGTGTCAGTTGGATATACATCAGTTCTTAGCCAACTTATCCAAGGTTTTTCTGTATTTCTTCATGCCCTTTTTGGCAAGCTTCAGAACCTCAGCATCGGAGGCCGCTGATTGTTTACCCTCTTGCTTCTGTTCGATCATCTGTCCATCCTCCTTCTTCTCATCCATCAGCGTTCCTCCCAGGTTAGACTTGGTAAAGTATATACCCCTATCCTTCTATATATACTTGAGGATCACAGGATGATATCACAGGTTTGAGTTGATTATAGCATGTTCAGTCGAATCGGCAACCGGCCCCACGCTTCGTTCGTTATCTTTCATGAAACAAACAAAAAAGCGAAACGTTCCTTTACCCCTCCACCCTATTACTTACGTATTCCAATGTCTCTTCCAATACCTTATTCCGATTCAGGGAGGTATCAATATAAGGTATGCCATACTTAAGGCAATCATCATGTAAAGCATAATTCATTTTAGCCCAATGACCTGCATGCTGTTCTAAGTCTGAATGGGATAAACCATAAGACCAATCGGTCGCTTTATCATTTGTGCGGCAGAGGTCGATAATCCCCTGCTGATCAAGAGAACCATGACCTAAGCAGACAACGACATGTTCATCACAATGGATATAATCTCTAACGTACTTAGGGTGTAATTGTCCGCTCTCCAGGATACATTTATTTGTCTTTGATCCGGATAGGAAGAGTTCCAGAAGAAACCTCTGGAAATAATCACTATGCTCAAATTTTTTCTGTTCCTTTATATTATTCCTGAAGTATCCTTCCCTTCCTTCACCTCGAATCATAGCCCACTTTAAATCATCACTATGACTCAAATTGTATTCAGGCAGCTTGGCTTTCAACATGCCCGCTAATGTTGTTTTACCTGCTCGACCCACTCCTAAAATAAGAACACTCTTCATTAACGCTCCTCCTTCATTTAACATAAATAGCCCTATCAACCGGCAAAGTCACCTGTCAATAGGACTATTAAATATGATTTGATTAATCAGTAGAAATGATCAACATCTTCATTTTACATTAATCCAAAATTGCAATTCTGTATCGCTGATCGCTCGAACTTCAGGATATGTTACTTTGTGGCCCTTAGCCTCCAATTCTTTTTTGACATCATCCATTACACTGGCAGGTGCTTCACCACCCATATTTGTCTTACAAATAACACAATCTGTTTTTTTCTCCGTTTTAATCCCATCATATTGTTTGCCCTTATGACTATGAACGATCATCATGAAAGGGTCGCCGTACATATCCTTCAGGTTTAGATTTTCAATCAAAGTTTTTTTCAATAATTCCCTAGCCTCTTTATAGAATGCCAATTCTTTGAGATACTCTTTCTGATCCTTAGATTGTCCCGAAAATAAATTAAACATAATATCATCCTCCAAATTTTAAATTAGAGATCAATAAAAATAGACCTCCATTAATGGAAGCCTATATTGATCTTCACACTAGATTCCTGAAGCCAGTGTAAACGTGAACTGCGACCGGTAGGTTCCGACACGCAGCCCGGTTTGAGCTCCGGCTTGGTAGGCACTTCCGCTGCCTGCTGACACTACCTCCACCTTATCCGGTACCCGAAGCATGTAGCTCATCGGCAGCTGGTATTGTCCCATGCCCTGAAACGCTTCCGCTTTGGCTAGAATGACGGGTTCAGCAGTAAAAACATACGATCCATTCAGACTGAGCTTCATATCTTGACCTACCAGCGTGGTCGTATCTGTAACATCTACACTCAGAACCGTTGTAGGCATCTTCACGACTAGGCTGTTGGTTCCGAGGCTGTTATCGACCACAGGATCACTGACAAAATCCGTAATCTTGAGCGAGTAGTTCCAGCCCACGCCGGTGCCGCGAGAATCTTCAATCACAGAATTCGTGACACTATTCAGCACCTGATACTGATTGGTTGTACCAATCGTCACCGTATCAAGCAGTAACCCGTTGAATTGTGAACTGAAGCCGCCGCCCAGGACCGTAAAGGAAATATCCTCTGAACCAATCGGACTGCCCCAGCCAGGATCTATGGTTGGTTGCGGGGTGAGCGTAGGGGCCACTGTCGGCACGGGTGTCGCCGTAGGGGTGACCGTTGGTGTTGGTGCAACCGTTGGGGCTATTGTCGGCGCAGGAGTGAATGTAGGGGCCACTGTTGGGATGGGAGTCGGCCCATTAATAGAGGCCTGACCTGTCGCCAATTCATCCCCTGCCAGGTTTAGGATTCTGGTATCCACCACATGACTGCCTTGGGGCAGCGTGACCAGTCCTGTATACTCCGTCCACGACCCGTTATCATTGCGGACTTGGACTTTCACACTGGTATGGGTAGTTCCACTTTCAACCGTATACGTTCCGTTGCCTTTGTCTATTACCTTCGGATATCCGGCTGCAATAACGATAGGATCATTGGTCACATCCAGAGACATGATTGGGCTATAGGTAGCGCCTGCTCCTGATCGTGCTTTAAAACTAATTGCGCCTGACTGAATTAATACTACGGGAGCTGTGTAATTCTTCCATGTGGTTCCACCATCAACCGAGTACTCACGAGTTTGAATATCGGTTGAAGTCCCGTAATCAACAGTAACGACATGACGAGCAAATTTGTCTACCGCTACGGTATTTGTTGGCATATCCAGTACAATTGGAGCAACATAGTCTGGTGGATATACCGTTGGAAATCCGCCACTAACAGGATAACTATCAGCGCCATTAAGCATTTCTAAAACTCCGTCCTCTGTAATACCATACACATAGGCTGCACCGTTTCGATTCGTAACCGAATAAAATTTAAGAAACTTTTTCGGCAACGTGAAGAAGTTAGACGCCTTGTTCCACCCTGTTACCGTATGATCGGCTGCTAATGCATAGGTGTAGTTATCTGCTGAGGCTGCCAAATCGGTTATGTTCACGATCTGGTTGAGTGGTCCGGTTATTCTCACAGGAGTAGCTAATGAACCTCCAGCAATACCAGACCTATCTAAATAATTCAACCCCACTGCATATACCTTCCCATTCTTAAGGTACCAATAAGTACCACTATAATCGGAAGTTACCTTTGTAACCCCGGTATCAATAACTTTCATGGGTGAAAAAGCGGAGGTATAGAATTCTGATAGAGATGTCCCCCAATAGCTCAGATCACCGTTTTGAATGGACACATATCCTTGCAGTAAATAATAATTTGAACCTTGACTTGTGGTGGACATGTATCTGTGTACATTCGATAGGTTGATGTTACTGGGTAATGGAATTAAGGTATTGTTAGTCAACTCATTCGATGTGTCCATAGGGGATCGATAGGTGAACCAGTTTGAAAGCGTATAGGATGATCCATTTATTGTGAAAATGCGAGAAGATACATTAGCATTAATATTGGAGTATCCAGATCCTCCTGGACGCGTGGATATCACAGCATGATTCTGTCCATTCAAAAACTTCATATCAAAGTGGTTTGCTGAACTAAACGCTGGGAAGATGGAGGTTACATCGACAGCCTTAGAGGTCGGGGTCGTGAACGATGTTTTTCCAAAGGCTTCACCGACAAGGTACACCGCGTTATCTTTCACGATTAGAATCGATCTGTCGGAAAGATAGAACAACTTCTTCACGCCTGACAACTCTGCTCCGCTCGGATCAAGCACTTCAGTAGGAATGGTTTTATCAGCCGCACCACCAATGGCTAACTGGCCCCCGGTACCCTTCCCCCAGGACCATACGGTTCCATCCGTTTTCAGAGCAAAATAACTGTAGTTAGTCGCCATGGACCACGAATAGCCATTTTCGAGGACCTGAAAATCCGAAACTTGTTCTAATAGCTTTACAGCGCTTTTGCCTTTCAACTGAGAGTACATCGTGGTTCCTTGCAAATACACTTTACCTGCTTCAGTATCATAGTTTTCAAAATACATTCGGACTTTATCGGCTGTGATCGACTGCACTGGATAAATGTAGTTCTGCAGTACCTTAGTCCCATTAGAAAGGTTGAACACCGTACCATAGGTGGTATCGTTATGGTCGTAGGTAATGCTTTCTATGGTAGTAAAGGCAGCCCCCTCTGCATTGTTTCCATTCCCCGATAGCAGTATAGGAAATAGAAGCACCAATGATAGAGCTAAATAGATAGAACGTAATCCTTTATGCTTCGCTTTACTCTGATTCATAAAACAGATCCTCCTCCTTGTTCGTTATAATCCGGCTGTTGCCGTGTAGGTAAAGGTAGACGTATAGGTTCCCTGCAGTAAGCCCACATGCTGCCCGTTGCTACCCGTAATCAGTTTGGGAACGTTCAGGGTATAGGCAATTCCGAACTGATGTGTACCGGCACCTTCCGATGGGATCACCCCCACAATCCGGCTGTCTCCTGAAGATAGTACCTGATGATTGGCCAGTTCTCCTTTGGCTGCAGCAAAATCGATAGGTGTACCTGCAATTGCAGTCTTGTACTGCGTGGTAAACGATACGGACGAGGCCGGAATAACAAAGTCAACATTCTGGCCACTCACCATCTTGGTCAGTTTGAAATCCGTGGCCCGAAGGACCACACTCCATCCCGCTGCCGTACCGCGTGCATCCAGGACATACAGATTACTGTCCGCTGCTGACGTTTGGTTCTGCTTCAGATCAAGCGTAATATCCTTAAATGCCGGTTTCGTCTGGGTGATTTGAAGTCCCGCACCGGTGACTACCACTTCGGATTCATCTATATCTGCAGCAAAGGCAGACATCGGCATGCTTAAAACCATCAGCATGAACAGACCTACTAATACTTTCTTCATATTGCTCCTCCTCAATCATTTATCTTGGCTAACAGGCGCTGAAACAGACAGGTTTGCTTCTTCCTTCTGTTCCTTTTTCCGCTTCCATAGCAGAAGCAGCAGCCAGAACAACAACACAACAAACAACAGAATCACCACAATCGTGATTACCACGACCCACAGATGCAGCTCTAGCCAATCCCAGAACGTCTGTGTGACTTCAATCTTGCCTGCCTCCGTCAATGCGGCCTGGGAAGTCTTGGACTGCTCAGGTGTGACTTTGAAGATAAATGTTCGGCTGATCGTCTTGCCCGAGAAGGAGGCGGTATAGTTCACCTCATAGACATCCGGCAGCAGCAGCCGGTCATTGACGATATAGACCATATCCGCAGTACTCCCCGCGTAAATCGAGTCCGCTGCGTATTCCTGCTCATACCTGATCTCCCCCTGCCCATCACGGACCGTGATCTTGCCGGTGGGCTTCTCCAGGATCGTTCCGCGATCACTTAGCTTCATCGTCAGCCGGGAATGTCCCGTGCTGACATAATCATGCTTGAACTCATCAATACTCATCTCATGCTTGGCCTGATCGGCCTTGTATTCCAGAACGATCTGTACCCCGCTGCGGTTGACCACATCGATGGCCACCGAAGCCTGCTGCCCCTCTGAACCTGCAGCCGGTTCTTCTGCCTTGATCAGTTCTTCGGCAGCGATCACTCCCACGTACTGACCGGGGCGAAGATCCACCGGTACGTGCAAGACGTAATTGAAGCTACGCACTTCTTGCGGTTTCAGCGTGATGGCCTTCACGCCTTGCGGCTCCAGCCAGGACCCGACCAGAGTCAGGCGCTGCTCCTTTTCCGAGAAGCTTCGGCCCCCATTTTGTGCCGGAAGGGCATCAGCCGGATACAGCTTGAGCTGCACCGGCGTATCCTTGGCATTGCGGACCACAAAGGTATACTCACGCGTGTCCCCCGGCTTCACCTGGTCCTTATAATAGCCCCGGCCTTCTTCCACGGCTTTGACCGGAGACAGCACAAAGGAACTGTCGGCATGAACAGCCGCAGACAGCCACAGACAGCCGATGAATCCGAGCAACCATACACTCATGATTTTACGAACGTTTACTTTTTTCATGGACAACCTCAATTCTTCATTCTCTTATAGCCCGTTAACCAGGGTAAAGGTCAGACTCGCTTGATACTCACCGGCAAGCAGTCCCACCTGATCACCGGGAGAGACCTGATCAGTATTCTTTACTTCGGCCACCTCAATCAAGGCAGGAAGATCTACCTGTAGCAGCAACTCAGCGCTGAAGCTCCCCCGCCCGGAGCCTTCAGCAGCCTCCATCACCACCTGGGGCGATCCGGAAGCAAATACACCTGAGCCGGTGGTAACCCCTGCAGCTTCTTGCTCCGCAATCAGACCAGCTACCTGATAGGATGCATAGCCTGCTGGAATTCTCGCCTGGAGATTTCCACCCTGTACATCATGCCGGACCGTAAACTCATCCAGTGAAACTGCATATTGCCAACCAGAGTCGCCTTGCTGCTCCACCGTAAGGTTCAGCGACTGGTTAAACTGAAGATGTCCGGAAGCACTCAGCGTAAGCTGCGCCGGTTGACCGGCGAGACGTAGGTTGCCTAGAGGATTGCCATAAACGGCATAGGTGGCTGACATGACCGTGCTTCCTTCTCCGGTTTCAGGCTGGGCTTTTGCGGCATCAGTTACAGGGGAGTTCACAAGCAGCAGCATCATCCCCATCCACAGGCTGATTCTCTTCATACAATCCCTCCTCACCGAAGAAGTGTGCCTGCTGGCAGCAGGTAGACCTTCCCTGTTTCTTGCGCCTCCATCAGCAGTGCGGCCTGCTGCGGTGTCACCTCAAGTACAATTACGGCGGGAATCAGGCTTCCACCGTCTGCAGGATCAGGAACCTTCCCTTCCGCATTTAGCCGTTTCACAACCTTCAGACGGGACAACTCCGGCAGAATCATTTTTTTCGACTGCCCCGTTGCCGTATCGGAGACGAATGCATAGGCATCCACGAGGATACCAGGCTTGACCTCATCTCCGGAGGACATGACCAGATCCGTCTTCACCCCAATCTGCCGCATGCCTTCCTGTAAGGAGACTGCAGCCCCCATGCCAGAGGCCGCTGCCGTTGTCACCAGCGACTTGCGAATCGGAGCGCCAGCCATGAATCCATACTTGGAGGCATAGGCATCGCTGAAATCCAGCTCATCTGCGGTTTCTAGCGCATCCTCCGGTACTTCACTGACCACGACTTCGCGGAATTTCAATTGGTCTTTAGTAATTGGCATATACGGATCAATATTGGCTACAGCAACAATGATCTTCTTCGTCTGCACCTGCTGGGCAATGTTCCGGCTACTCATCTGAAACGCAACCAGCGCAAGGATCAGTCCGAGCAGGACGATCAATGCGCTGCGGGTATACTTATTCCATAGCTTTTTCAAAGGCTTATACTGCCTCCCTCTTTATTTATAGATACTTTCATAGGGAATATTGCGATGAACAGTTACTGGATACGACACCCCTGGAAGCGCAAAAGAAACATGCGTGCGAAACACCACATCGATCCAGGGAACATCCCCGGAATCATACGTCAGATGCAGTTCAAAGCTGCTGCTCTTCATCACCGGGTTCTCCATCGCAGCATTCAGGCCTAGACTCTGGATAAAGGCTTCTCGGGTTGCGGAGCGTAGCGTACTCTGTTCCAGCAGCACAAGCCCCTGCTGGGCATCCGTCACAATGCCGGAACGGATAATTCCTGCGTCAATCGCATTCTCTATCGTTCTCCCTGTCGAGTCATATACACTGTCCACCACCAGCAGATCCATCACCAGCACCACAAGAATCAGACCAAATAAAATGGCCCCTAAGACTTTGATCCACATCCTACTCCCCCGTCCTGTAGAATACATGTGCCAGTCCGGGGAGATGGACGGTGATCGGTACGGTATAGTTCACACCCACTGCCTTCAGGGCAAATACGTCATACTCCCGAGTGACGGTGATTTCCAGGCGATCCCCGCGCTGTACCGGCTTCGGGGTGGCGACAAGCGAGACCTTAGCCGGATTCATCCCCATACTTTGAAGTAACCCATCCAGCCGAGTCCGGGTCGCCTGGTCTGCCCCATTCTCCACCTTCATCACCTGCAGCACTTCATTGGCTGCTGTACGCAAGTTGGAACGAATCATTACATACTGCACAATGGTCACGACAATCAGTGCAATCATGAGGACGATCATCATCAGAAAGAAGAAGGACATGATACCATCTCCTCTCTCGCTCCGGATAAACTGTTTCCATCTGCGGCGCATGGCGCGTTCCTTAGTCAAGCGAGTTCATCTTGCCGAAGATTTTATCCACGACAAAGGTGTTAATCTGTGCCTTGAACAGCAGATACACTGCGATGAACAGCAGCAGCGTGATCAGAATACCAATCACCCATTGCATCGCATCTCCGCGTTCTTCTGTTCGGAACCGGTTCAGCCTTACCGCCAGAACTCCTGGAGCGTTCACCACTACCTGCTTTGTACCTTCAACCATTCTCTTCATCAGCTTCTTCATTCGTCAATCATCCTCTCAGTTCATGTTTATAGGGAATTAAACGCGCCGAACATTTTGATCAGCATCATAAAAAAGAACACCACCACATGGATAATGACCATTCCGTAGAACAGGTTCATCTTTCCCGGATTGCCCCTGGTGCGTTCCCGCAGGGCAAGCTTGCTTAAATTCCGCAAATCGTTTTTAACACCATTCAGATCGTCCTCAGCTTCATGAAATCCTTTCTCCGCCACGACATTGACCACCGACACAAAATCATACACCACAGGCACATGGACCTCTTTGGCAAACATTTGCAAGGCATCCTTCTGCGACATCGTCCCCATATTGGCAACAAGGCGCTTGAGCAGCGCAGATAACGTAGGACCACAGCGGGCACTCACTTCCTGAAAAATCACGTTTAACGGCTTGCCTACTTCCAGCGCAGTGATCATTTTGCTAATTAAAAACGGCAAATCCGCAATCAGCTGATTTTGCCGTTTTTGATATGCCTGGGAAATCTGCCGCATTTGGAGCCAAAAGAATAGAAACGATAGAATCGGTCCGGCAATGGCAAAAAAGACTTGCTGCACCATACCCGCCAGCACAAGGGCAAACCCGCCTGGCAAGAGGGCTTGAATGATCGCCCTGGCGAGATAGATCTCATAACTTACCGGGTACCCCAGCATGCCGTACATTTCGCGCTGCTTACTACTTTGCCTCTTTCCTTGTCTGGCAGAGAGCCTGTCGGCTAGGGATCGGACCATGGCATTCTGCTGCAGCCGCAATCGCTGCGCATCGGACTGGTTGACTAGAGCCGCCAGATTCATGAGCTGCTGCTGCCGCCGGAAGCCGGGAATGACGATCCGCAGAACAGGAATGACAATACATAGTGCGGCGAGCCCAAACAGTATGGATGTAATCATGTTTCACCTCCCTTACAAATCATCCAGATTCAGGCGCAGCAGCGAATCCTTCTTCCACAGTCCAATCATGACACTGACAATCATGCTTGCCAGCAGCAGCTTGCCGAATCCGGTCTGCAAGGTGGTTGCTGCCTTGAACTCCAGTACCAGCTGACTTTCGAGATAACCGAACAGGAACGGGAAGAGCAAGCTGATCCCGAACACCACGAACGGCTCCATCCGTTTTTTCTCATTCTCAATATCGATCTCCTGCAGCAGATGCATGTCTGAAGCGATGTCCGCGATGCTCTCCCGAATCCCTTCGACCGAACGGGCGTGGAATCCATCTTTGTTCCCGGCGAGTACTTTTTCGCAGAAATCATCGAACTTTTTGAATTGAACCGCTTGTTTCATCTGCTCCAGCACCGTGGGGACATCGATCCCGATCCGCAGCGAAGCGTACATCTGTTCAAAGTACGGAACCGTCACACCGCTCATGACCGGCAAGGACATCTCCAGTGACTTCTGGAGGGACTTACAATCCCGGAACTTGGAGGACAGCAGCCGCAGATTCCCCGGCAAGTTCAAGAGCACCTCTTTCCTGCGTCTGAACTTCACCGCCGAAATGATCATCTTCGGTACAATCACGCCCATTGCGACTCCCACGCCGACAAACCAGATGTTCGCGGTCCAGTAGGCCACCCCTGCACCTATGACAAGGGCGAGACCCAGGAGTTGCACATAGTTACGCCATTCCAGGTGAATGCCTGCCGCCTTCGCTTCCGCTTGGGTCTGCTCAAATCCAAAGGCAATCCGCAGCTGTCTGGAACGACTCCTTGCCGCAGGCAGCAACGAGAACAGGCCAAAGGAGACCAGAAGACCCGCTGAGAGCAGCAGAATGATCATCATATGGCCTTCAACTCCTTCGCTTCGCACCAGCGCCGGAGGTCTTCCTGCGCGGGGTCTTTCAAATAAATCTTCTCCATCAGCGACTCGGACTGGATCTTGCCGACCCGCACATGCCGTTTCCGGCTGTAATCGTATTTGAAGATCGGATTGAGCACCGGTTCCTCGGTTCCCCGGTAGCCAATCAGCTCCGACAGCTCGGTTACAACCCGCGCTCCATTCGGCAATTTCTTCTGAAAGACAATAAGGTCAATCGATCCGGAGATCTGACTGGCCGCAGCCATCGTATTCCCGTTAAGCTGGAGGAACCGGGTTGCCGCCTCTTTCGCGCTGTTGGCGTGAATGGTCGTCCAGACGGTATGTCCGGTGTTCATGCCGATCAGACTTTGCTGCGCTGCCGGTTCATCCCGGATCTCCCCGATGCACATCACCTCTGGCTTGAGCCGCAGACAGGCTTTGATCAGCTTGGCGATACCGTAGCTCTTCTTCTCATCCTCGACCTCCTTCACTAGCAGGGAAGGCAGATTCGGATAATCCAGATACTGCCGCTTGCTGGCCAGCATCATTTCCTCGGAATCCTCAATCGAGATGATGCGGGTGATCGGCTCCATACACATCGGCAGGCGAATGAGCTGTGTGGTCTTGCCGCTGTTGGTTCCCCCGCCAATGACGAGATTGGCACCCTTCGGAACAATGAAATGCAGAAATTCGGCCATCTCCGGCGAGATGTTTCCATACTGGATACACTGCTCATCGGTGTACACATCCGGCGGGAACTTGCGGATACTGATCAGCGGTGCATTAGCGCTAACCCCCTGGTACTCTTTCGTATCCGCAACTACACAAATCCGGAACCCCCGATAATTCGCATCCACAATTGGATCGGTGCTGGAGATCGGTTTACCGATCGGCATGAGCATTTTGTTGATCACTTCGTACAAGTGAGACACGCTCTGAAACTTGATATCTGGCCGGTGTATGTCTTGCCCGCCCTGCTCAATGATCACTTGCTCCGGACCGTTGATCTCAATCGAACTGACCGTGGGATCATCCAGAATACCCTGCAGCACCCCAAGCTCAGTGATTTCCTTCTGCACCCATTCCACCACTTCATTCAAGGGGATCGATAGGGCATAGTCATTCTGTTCCCGGATCAAATCCGAGATGTAGTAACGGATCTTCTGCCGTGAGGGTTCATGGGTCAGGGACTGTACATATTCGTCCAGGTGATCCTCCTGCAGCCGGTAACGGACAAAGTTCAGCAGCCCCTCCAGCTTCTTGGCATCCCCCTCCGACCATTCACTGTTGACTGGCTGAATGGAAATCTGAACATCCAGATATTCCAGTGGTTCAATAATTCCTACCGTTTCGTTGTCACGTCCAGCAGCTTGTGCTTCCCTTATGGGGATCTTGTTCGGATCAAGTGTCTTCCAACGCTTGATCAGCTCAGCGAATTTGGTATACACAGGCGCTTCATCAATTTTGACATTGGTATCCGCCGAGAACAGAAAAAGTCGCTCCCGCTCCACACTGAACACTTCGATCAGTCGGCGGTAATGCGTATAATTGCCGACAAAATCAATGGCATCTGCGCTGTAGAGTATGGCTGCATCTGAAGTCCGGAGTGCGAAGTGAGTTGTTGGCTGGATCAGCGAACCCTGTGTGAGCAGAATGAGCACATCATAGGAAGCTTCCAGCTGTTGCCGCAGCATTACTGCTGCCGAGATCAGCGTTTGATTGGAAGATAATTTACGAATTACAGGTGCTTCCGGCTGCGAGCGCGGATTGACCAGCATGTAGTCCACGCCACTCCGCTGGACCATGTACTCCTGGATTGGCTTCAAAGCTTGACGGTCCAGATCGAGCAGGAACTGATCCATGGTGCGCTCTTTGTGGAGTTCGGCGATTTGCTGATCGAAGGTGTAGGCAATGCGCGGCAAACCGACACAAGGCAACTCCGCGACCACCACGCGCTGATCTTTGGGATAGGTGCGGATCAGTTTCATCACGCCCTGAACCGCATCCCCGCCGCCCAGATTGGCGAAGGCGATCACCTGCGCTTTGCCGGTCATGATCTCCCCTCCGTCTCACCCCGGTGACAATTGCCCCGGTACACCCAGCCTTGACTTGTTTTTTCTAAGGTGGCGTAGGTGGCTTTGCCTCCAACATGGCTATTCGGCTCCCCAATCTGGATGATCTTCGCCGTCCAGCAGGCCGGAGGCAGTACATTCAGAAAGTGATCGGCCATCTCTTCATCTACCACATCACCGATCTGGAGGTAGTCCTCCAAATCTCCTTCCCAGTTTGCATAAGTCTTTATCATTTCATGTTCACTCCTTATTGTGCCTGGTACGTATCTACGATGTTCCATTTGCCATTCGAGAACACTTCCACTGTGACCTGATTGTTGTAGGCCATACCATCCGCAACGGTCAATCGGGACAACCAGACCCGTTCATTGCCGGTATCCTTTTTCAGATTATCCGTGTGTGATTGTTGCAGCGTAGGTAAAGCCTTCAGCTCAGCCAGGCTGTGCTTTTTATCCAATGTTATTCCCTCCCTATCGTCTTCTTGAGTGCTCGCCAAGCCGTAAGCAAAGTGCTCACTGCCTGTTCCGGACCGTGCCAAAACAAGTTTTCTCTCAGGCTGCTTATTTGGGTGTTAAAGGCTTCCCAGTCGCTCCCCACGATCAGGGGCTGTGACTCCTGCGGATGAGGCTCCTCCTGCGTAACCACAGATGAAGAGATGGCTTTCTGAATCGCCTCTTCCAGCGTCCCTTCCTGGAGCCTGAGCTTGACCTCCCGCAACACACCTACATCCTGCCAATCCAGCTGCCTGCGCTTGCCATCCCGATTGAAGGTGTACCCTTGCTCCTCTAATAAGATGACCCAACGCCGCAATGTGCTGACCGGCGTATTCAACATTTCTCCTGCTTCTTTGAATCCAACTTCCTGCATCCCACTCTCCTCCCTCAACGCAAAGGCCGCCCCTGCGATTGCTAGGGCGGCCTCTTTTTGATTTCTTGCATGATATAAGATTAACTCAATTATTCAAGTAGAACGTTTGATAAAAGTACGTAAAAAGTATCGGATTTAGGATTGACGCAGGCAAGTCAACATATTCGTAGGATTTGATCAGATTACTCATGCGCTTCTATGCCAGTTTCTTAAGTGCTAATCGTCTTAAATATTCAATTCGCTGTGCATGTTCATAGACATTCTTCTCCAACGATTAATCAGCTGCTGCCATCAATCGGCAGCGCGAGTCGAGAACAGTTCCTTCAGTTTGAATCCTTGACTTTTTGGGTAACCATCCGCGTCCAGGATTCTTGGCAGGAGGGCTACCTTAGGCATCACTTTAGCCCCCCTCGAGATACCACATTATTCTGTAGCACAAATTAACTCGCAATAGCCTATTAATGGAGTCTTCAAACTGCACGTAATCAACCCCAATCCATGGTCGGCAAGCTGCTATCACAGGTTCCTGCGAGCTTTCCCCCCAAAAAAACTTCCCCCAACTAGTGATACGGTTCAGCTTAACGGATCTGTCGGCGAAAAATACGCTGTGACTGTATAGGAATATATTTTATAAGCATTATTCTTTGGTTGGTACTTTTGTGCCAGCCCTTTTCCCGTACATCAATTGAAAATACCATGTATTTAGCTCTTCCTCAATAATACGGCTTGTACTATTATAAACATAGCTCATTTTTGTTACGCTGCCATCTTCATTATGAAATTCGCTATCATTTCTCATTACAAGGATTTTGTCGAGTTCCTTAATATAATATTGCATCACAGGAAGATTTGTTGTTTTCCCGGTTAAATACCATTGGAAATGCACTACCTTGTGTGCTATTTCATTTTTAATTGTAAATATTTCCAAGTAAACATTGTCATAAATACGATTCTTCAGTTTCTTGGAGTTCCAAATGAAGTCTATATTTGCATAGGAAGTATTTAAAGCACTATAATCATAATCTGCCATCTTTATGATTGTTCTCATAATTTGCTCTTCGTTTTCATCGTGTTCATACAACCCAAGATTCCGAACTGCTTTGCAAGCATGAGTATAAAACTCCTCTAATGTTCTTCGCCGTTCTACGTTGTAGCCAACTACCGAGATTATTAATGCAAGCACTCCACTCGATAGTATCCCCACGGCTATATTGGACCAAAAACTTACTCCTTTATATTCCAAAAATAAGGCTAGTGAAAGCGCAAGAGCGCAGATTATCACCATGTAAATAATTGTTAGTTTATGAATCTTCACATTCCCCGTCCTCCTAGTCTTGATTACCCTATGTTTGAGATAATACCGATAAGAGCTTCACTTGTCTGTAACTGATGATTTAGTCATGCTGTAAGCGTCAAACCTAGCCCACCTGTAAACCCAACGCCAGCCATGAGATCATAGGCATATCTTAAATCAAGGAGATCTGCCAGATGACCAATGCCGAACAACGCCAGTATGAGTGGACAGAACGCATCAGGGACTATCGGGCCAGTGGCCTTACCATGTCTGCCTGGTGCGAAGCACAGGGTTTGACCATACATCAATTGAAATATTGGCTCCGCAAAATCGATTCCAGCCAACCTCACTCTTTCGCCCCTTCCTTTATTCCGGTGACCGTTTCTCCGCTATCCTCGCCTTCCTCCTTGACTCTTCGTATCGGTCGGACCTCTCTTGAAGTGCAGGCAGGTTTTTCTCCTGAACTGCTTCGTCAAGTGGTTCAAGCCCTGGAGCACTTATGTTGACGCTACCCGAAAAGGTTTATTTAGCGGGCGGCAGCACGGATCTACGCAAATCCATCGACTGCGTGGCCGCCCTGGTTCAGAAGCGATTTCAGCTCGATCCGTTCGCGCCCTGTCTGTTTGTGTTTTGCAATCGCCAGCGTGACAAACTCAAAATGCTATATTGGGAACATAATGGCTTCTGGCTGCTGTACCGCCGCCTGGAACGCGGAACCTTTCAGTGGCCGAGGTCTGGCGACCCGTCGGTTGTCGTTTCTTTTCGCGAACTTCGCTGGCTCCTGGATGGACTTTCCCTTCAACAGCGGCAGGCTCACAAACAGGTCACCGCTCAGACCGTCGTTTAAAGGATTTTTCATTTTTGTAGGCCTGGTAGCAGGAAAATAAACAGTTTTGTCGAAATTTAGGGTATGGAAAATCGAGCGAATTCCCCATCCACAACGGAAGAGTATACAACCAAAATCGCCAAGCAGGATGCACAGATTGCCGAACTGACCGCTAAACTCCAGTGGTACGAGGAACAGTTCCGTCTGGCTCAGCAGAAGCGCTTCGGCACCTCCAGCGAAAAGACCCATCCGGATCAGCTCGAGATGAACCTGTTCAATGAAGCCGAAGTGCTCGCGACTCCGGCTTCCGAAGAGCCTCAGACCGAGACGATTACCTACAGCCGGAAGAAATGGACGGATAGCCACGAGGCCAAACTGGAGTAACTCCCCGTCGATACCCTTCACTACGAGCTGCCCGAAGAAGAGCAGGTGTGTAGCGTGCTGCGGCGGGGAGCTTCATGCCATGAGCACAGAAACACGAAACGAAATCACCGTGATTCCGGCACAAGTCAGAGTCTTGCGTCACATTCGGCAGGTCTATGCCTGCCGCCGGTGTGAACGTGAAGAGATTCAGACGCCCATCGTTACGGCCCTCATGCCGAAATCGGTCTATCCCGGCAGTCTGGCTTCGCCTTCGATTCTGGCACATGTCATGAGCCAAAAATATGTGGAGAGCCAGCCGCTGTATCGTCAGGAGCAGCAGTTTGCCCGGATGAATCTGACGCTCCCGCGCCAAACGTTAGCGAACTGGATGATGTACGGGGCGGATCAGTGGCTGACGCCGCTGTTTGAGCGAATGAAGGAGCACTTGCTAGGGCAGGAGATTCTACATGTGGACGAAACGACGCTGCAGGTGCTGCGAGAGCCTGGAAAGTCCGCCGAGTCGCAGTCGTACCTGTGGTTGTACCGGACCGGACGCAGTGGACCGCCCATCGTGTTGTACGAATACCGTCCGACGCGTGGCGGGGAGCATCCCCGAAATTCCTGGCTGGATTCAGCGGGTACCTGCACGTGGATGGGTATGCAGGCTACCACAAGGTGGCCCAAGTGACCTTGGTCGGGTGCTGGGCTCATGCGCGCCGTAAGTTTGACGAAGCCCTGAAGGCGTTGCCCGCCTCGGAAGCCCGAGTGGGAACGGCGGCCCAGCAGGGGCTCACGTTCTGCAATCAGTTGTTTGCGATTGAACGAGAACTAAAGGAAGAGACACCGGAAGAACGAGAGAACGTCCGAATGGAGCGTAGCCGCCCGATTCTGGAGGCTTTTTCGGCATGGCTGCGTCAACAAAAATCTCGCGTCCTGCCCAAGAGTGCACTGGGCCAAGCGATTACCTATTGCCTGAATCAGTGGGAGAAGTTGACGGCCTTCCTGAAGGACGGGCGGTTGGAGATCGACAATAACCGCAGCGAACGGACGATGAAGCCGTTTGTAATTGGACGCAAAAACTGGCTGTTTGCGAACACCCCACGGAGAGCCAAGGCCAGTGCCGTGATTTACAGCGTGATAGAAACGGCAAAAGAGAACGGGCTGAATCCGTTCCAATACTTGAAGTACTTGTTTGAGCAGCTCCCGCAGCTTCCCGATCTGATAGATCCGAAAGTGCTGGACCCGTTCTTACCTTGGTCCTCCGTATTGCCGCCGATCTGTCGGGAATTGAAATCCTAACCTCATCCTATAAATTGAGCCCTCATCTTGGTGTCAAGGTGTGGGCTGTTTGACGCTTACCCTTGTGTGGATGTGTGTTGTGGTGACTTCACTCCACACGAATCCGGCCATGGGCCTTTTGTTATACTTCATACTATATTCTGTCATAGCAAACAACCGCTAACCCACATATTTATGAATTAGCGGCTAAAAATTTCATCTGTTCACAAAAGCTTCAACAGATTTTCAAGTATCTTTTATTCAATAGTTTAGACCACCGCGTTTAGGGATTTATGGAAGGTTCGGAGTACGTTGCGACGATTCCTGGTGAGGCGCTCCTTATAACTCTGACCAATACATCGCCTTTGGCGAGCTTGTAGTCAAAAGTCGTGATGCCTTTGCGGCCCAAAGTATATCTTCCTTGCAAATAACTCTAAACTTTTCATAGAGTTACGTTAGTAACACTCCAGATTTCAATCTTCAATCTTAGAAAACGGCGATTTGATTTTAAAGAATTCTTTATACGTCATTGGTTTTCGGCCAATCAGACGTTCAAGATCCCCAGACGTCTCCGAGAATTCTCCAGTGTTGACTCCTCGCACCCAACCTAACACGAAATCAGTCATAAGAACAGGCAAGCCATTCGCTACCATAGTGTCAATATATTCTTTTTCGCTAATTGCCTCATAAGGAATATTTATCTCATTAATCTCCGAGAGGGCCTCAGCGATGTCTGCAAAAGAGCCTCCCTCGCTACCACTTAAAGTATATGACTTATTTTCGTGCCCGTTTTGAGTGAGAACGGCTACGTTTGCTGCAGCCAAATCGTCCAGAGATGCAGCTGCTACTTTACCGGAACCCTCTGGTACTCGCACGCCGACTTCAAGCGCATCTCCGAAATACGAATGCATGACTTCAAGATACGGTGGATTCCGCAGAATGGTATAGTCTAATCCGGATGCTTTAAGCGTTTGTTCAGCAAATAAGTCTGACATCGATACTTCGGGCACAATAAGATTTGAATTTGCTCTTCGTATGATCGACGTGAAAATCACGTGTTTCACACCAGCCTGCTTCGCAGCTGCGATCACATTGAAATGTTGCATATTGCGGTCGGTAAATGCTTGCGCGGAAATAAGCATAACTTTTTCAACACCATTAAAAGCCCGCAGAAGTGAGTTATAATCAAAATAGTCGCCCTGGTGAGCTTCTATACCTTCTTTAACAAACTTTTTCATTTTTTCAGATTCCGGATCACGGACCAATACAGCGACCTGATTTGACGGAACTTTTTTAAGAAGAAGCTCTAGTGTCCTACTGCCAAGATTACCTGTTGCTCCAGTAATAAGTATTTTACCCATATTAACAACCTCTTTGTACTTTTATTATTGCTTTAATTTTAAACTAGAAACCAATCATAACTATCCGAATCGTTCACCAGTTTTTTGACCACATGATTGACTGAGAGCCCTTACGTTAGAGACGCATGAATATCGGAATCAGTCAAAATTACAAAACATCTCAATCAATAAGATCTGGTTCACACAGCTACTGGCACTTGCAGCGTAGAATAGCGTTATCAAACACTGTATCGCTCCAACAGATTTAAATTCAATCCAGCAAGAGGACCTCCTATTTGCTGCAGCAGACCGCCCTGGCTTAAGGAGCCAAGATCAATACAGGCAAAACCAATGTTCTCCCAAATTTCTTGCAAGACTTGTTTGGTTTGGATGTCGTCACCGGACATGAATAGGACAGTCTTTGGCTTCTCTTTCGTGTAATTCTTAATCCATTCCATCGGAACACTGTTAAAAGCTTTGATTACCCGAGCACCCGGAGCATGTTGGGCTACGATTTCACTCGAATTCTTTCCTGATAATTCACCAACTAAAGGTTCCATATTTTCAAAGCGGTTGGTAGCATCAATAAGAACACGGCCTGCCCAGTCAGGAACCATGGACAAAGCAGTAGGCATTTGCGGCCACATTACGCTCAAAATTACAAAGTCTTGCTCAGCTGCTTCTAAAGGTGTTCCAGATTTTGCTCCAGTACCGAGCGCGCTTACCAGGTCTGTGAGCGTTTCGGGACCACGGCTATTACTGAGCATAACTTCATGACCGTGAAGCAAGAGATGCTTCGCCAGCGTTTGAGCAACTATTCCAGCACCAATAAAGCCAAATTTCATTAGGCACCTCCACTGAAAATATTTGTTTAACATTCACATCTTGTTCTGCAATGAGGTTAATTAGGTATGAAATAGTGCAATTGAAACAATTTTAGTTACATTATTATCAAAAAAAGGTTACTAACTTACTTCGCCCTTTTTATTATAGCATCCACAATATCTTTTATAGTAAAGCTAGCGCGAACCTCTTCCATTGATTAAGTTTTGCATAAAATCTGGTGACGGTTGTTTCATAATGAAACATTTACAGCTTACATGTCACAATTAAATTTGGAAGCTACAGCAGGGTTGCAAGTGTAATCCTTACCGTCTTACATTCGTCAGTGCACTCCCCCATTCACCTACTGGTTCGAGCCAGCTTACGATTCTATCATCAATAAGATTGGTAAGTTCACCTTCATACTCAGTACGATAAGGTTTAGTAAGTTCGTGTTGAACCCAACTTTCTCTTGTTCCCTGCCAGATCTCATAGATGACAAGGTCATCAGAATGATCAAGATCATCGGAGACGATCGCATTGACAAAGGTAGGTTCACTCTTGAAGTTGCTAATCATTGCAAACAGATTATCACGGAAAGCTTCTTTCTTACCCGACTTAATTTTAAAACGTATATTGAGAATGATTTGACTGTTGTTTGTTGACATCTTTAGAACACTCCTCTTATTATTTTTTTTATTTTCTTCATGGTTACAAGTCTCATTATGTACGATGTATCACTTTTAAAATAGTACGTACTTTTTAGTTATATACTCAACTTTCGCAGCTCAAATCTCCAAACAAACCCTTGATATAGCTGGGTAAACCGGAGATCCATTCCTGTAGTTGACAAAGAACAGCTGTTTTGTTCTTCTTGGTTTTCGCCTGGGACATTTCGAGAAATAAACTCATGAGCTGTTGAAGCGCAGTCTGGTAGTCCAGATCGCGGACCTCGTCGGCAAAGAGAAAGAAGAGTCCTCCGAGTGTGCGTTCGTCACTCGATTGACGCCGTTCGTATTCCATTGCTAAATATCTGCTGAATACAATTGTCGTATGGCTAATTAGCCCGTCAAAGGAACGGCCCTGAAATTCAGTTCCCAGTTTCAAATAGCTTTTGGTGACTTTGAAAAAGGTCTCTATGCTCCAGCGCATGCCATAGATTCGTACGATTTCAGCAGCATCCAGCGTCACATCGGTGCTTAAAATGGCCAGCCACTCCCGTTTTTTATTCCGGTTGCGGACAAACACAAGCTTCACAGGTAGACCGCAGGCGGTGTGCACGATGACCGAGCCTTTAATGTCTTTGGCATTCGATGTGGGAAGGCTTTGAAACACCTCGCGGAGTGTCATTCGCTTACCTTGAACCAGGTAGCGTTGCTTCATTCCTTTCACCATACCAATGACAGGAAGCCCTTTGGCGGTGAGCTCACGGAGCAGTGGAGCTTGCGTAAACCAGCTATCCATAAGCACGTAGTCGGCGGTGAATCCTGCTCGTAAGGCTCGTTCCAACAAGGCTACGACAGCATCAGGCTTCCGGGAAAAGGCCTCCATCCGGCGTTTGTAGCCGTTACTTCGTTTAGAGAGATTCGAAGCCATTTCACACAACCGATTAGTGATTTTAGCAGAAGAGAGCATGACAAAATCAAGTGGAGCAAAACTAAAGCCGTCCGACCAACCTAGGGTTAACATGGTGTAGCCTTTGATGAATTTACCTGTAGAATGGTCAAAAACTCGTGCCAACAACTCTGCTTTTTTGCTCCGGTTCCGGCTCAAAACGGAATCGTCGATAATGAACACACGTACTCGGTGCGACGAAATGAGCGATTCGAAATGGCGTACAATGCGAAGACTGAGGGCCTGCAAAAAGCGCCGCCAAGCAAAAGAAGCTTGATTCAAAAAACGGTAGATCACGTCTTTGCCGGGAAGGTTTGCTGCACGGTCACTTTCCAGAAGGCGAAACCAATTCTTCCCTTCGAAGACCAAAGAGAAAACGATTTGGAAAATGGCTAGACTTGAAAGACCAAAAGATTTAGAAATACCCGCTTGTCGCAAGGTTTTTCCGATCTGAAGACGGGTGAAAAGTTTGGAAAAACGTGACTGTTCACACAGGGAATGTTGTTGTAACATAGAGTTACGCACCTTTCTTGTTGGCATGGTTGGTCGCACTTCCATGATACCAAACAAGTGAGGTGTTTTTTGTCAATACGAGTAAAATTACTGAATTCTTCTTACGCGCTCAAGGGGTTAACCCATTTTTCTAGGTGCGAAAGTTGAGTTATATAGTAACCAAGAAGTGATAATTGTGATGAAGTAAAGAATAAATTGATTTTAAAATTAACTCTATTCTACGTTTAATCTCAGATATTCATCCTTGTTCAATGTCTTCTTTGCATAATCCTGACCCCAATCACAAAGTGCGCGCAAAGTGGGTTCAAGTGACATACCCATTTCTGATATTGCATATTCCACTTTTGGTGGTACCTGATTGTACATTTTTCTTACAATCAAATTATTACTCTCCAACTCCCGCAACGACTGAACTAACATTTTCTGAGAAATTGATGGGATGAGCCTTTTCAATTCACCGGTCCGTTTAGGACCTTTTATTAAGTAATACAGAATAAGAGGTCTCCACTTTCCGCCAATGACATCTAAGGTAATTTCCAGATCGCAATAAACAGTTTTCATTTTGAGAAACACCATCCCTTATTTATTTCCATCCGTTAAGCTTTGACATTTTTAAGATTCATGAAGAAAAAAGCTATCTATTACTTCATAATGCCAAAAAAGTTCTCTTGATTCTCCTGAAGCCTATGCTTCCAGGATACGTCTTGCCCATGGGATAAACCTGATCTCTGCGTTGCAAAGCAAGTATTCTCTGCGTAGCCGGGTTCTAACCACATTAATGAAGATTTAATGCTCTTAACGAAAAACCAAGACAATCTTCTTCGAATTAAAAATCGCCTCAACACAGGAAAAAAAAACACCCAGTACCTATAAGGTGTTAAAAGTTTCCTGCCTTAATATGAAACCTTTTCTGGTGGTACGATACCGTAGTTTGGAACGCGGAACGTTCCAGTGGCCGGGCCCTGGCGACTCACCGGTTGCCCTCTCCTTTCGCGAACTTCGCTGGCTCTTGGATGGGCTTTCCCTTCACCAGCGGCAGGCCCATAAGCAGATCTCGGCTCAGACCGTCGTTTAAAGACTTTTTATATTTTAGTAGACTTGGGGAGCAGGAAAATGCCGAACTGACCGCTAAACTCCAGTGGTATGAAGAACAGTTCCGTCTGGCTCAGCAGAAGCGCTTCGGCACCTCCAGCGAAAAGACCCATCCGGATCAGCTCGAGATGAACCTGTTCAATGAAGCCGAAGTGCTCGCGACTCCGGCTTCCGAAGAGCCTCAGACCGAGACGATTACCTACAGCCGGAAGAAATGGACGGATAGCCGCGAGGCCAAACTGGAGTAACTCCCCGTCGATACCCTTCACTACGAGCTGCCCGAAGAAGAGCAGGTGTGTAGCGTGCTGCGGCGGGGAGCTTCATTCAATACATCACACCGACTTCTCTCGGCTACTGAACACTACTATCCCGCTTCCACGTTCAATTCGAACGTTTCCAGATACTCGGTTCTCTCTTCTGTCTCATTATCCGTATGGGCTACGCTGTTAAAATTCAACTCAGCAGCACGTTACCCGTTCTCCCCAAGCATTTATATGTCGATGGATGAGAATGGCAGGATGCCGCACCTGCCCTATTTTCACGAAATAGGAGTACCATTAGGCATTTCAGTATCCGGCCTTAATAGAATAACATCTCCTTTTTCCGGGACTCCTCCCAAAACTAATACCTCCGATTTGAATCCCGCAATGCGCCGAGGAGGAAAATTGATGATTCCTATAATTTGCCTCCCTACGATTTCCTCAACCTTGTAACGCTTCGTTATTTGTGCACTTGAGGATTTCATCCCGATCTCCGGTCCAAAATCAATCTTAAGCTTTATCGCAGGGACCTTTGCTTCTTCAAAAAACTCCGCTTCCTTAATTGTTCCGACACGAATATCTAGTGCTGCAAAATCATCGATCGTTGCCAACGTCTTGCCTCCTTCACTAAAGTCTTTAACCGCTCACGAAAATATCTCTCACGCTTTCCGGACAGAAATCAATGAGTTCCACTCGGTGTTGCATTTTACTGCGCTGGGCGGAACGGCTGCAGGAGTCGAATCCCTTCCTCAATGGATCCCTCCATCAGTTCTAAGAGCTGGGGCACCAGTTCCTGCATCCGGGGGGCGCTCAGGTGCCGGTCGAGGGCATCCCGGTTCACCCAGCGCTCGTAGATGATGAATGTGCCAGGCCGGCCTTCTACCTCGTGAGCCTCGTAGTCAATGTTGCCCAGGTCGTTGCGTGACGGGGTGACAGCAGCAGTCATGAATGCCTTCATCTCGGCTTCTCTCCCTGCCTTAGCTCTCGCCTCCCAGAGTACAGTAACGTAACGGTTCTTTGTATCGTTCATGCTAATTCCTCCTAATTTATAAATACTTCTTATCTTGACGTACCACATCTAAACGAAGGGTTTGGTATTCACCTAAAGCTTTTGTTATCGAATGCGGATACCGTGTAATGGAGTCCATAATGGCAACCGTATCATCAAGTGAGTCATTAAAGCCTGCGCCAGTCATTGGTGACATGGTATGAGCTGCATCGCCGATCATGGCTATTCTTCCTTTTGACAATATATTAGGGATGTATTCGTTAACAGGTGCCCCGATTAAACTGCGCTTCTTAATAGCGATTTGCAAAATCGCATCATCTTCCTTGTTCCAGTTTGCTTGGCTGGTTTGTGACAGTTCCTCCAGCAGCGAATCCGGAATAGCTTCACCGTATAAGGAATGCTGGGCAATCCCGTCCTTTAATACACCTAATTCAGACAGCAATTGATTATGCGAATGATCAAACCAGCAGAAGCCAATCCATCGCCGGCCAGGATTGGTTCCCCCTTTTATACCTGGCATCACCGCAGTTGTCAATGTACCGGCAGCACTATTGTTGAAATAAGCACTCGAAAGCTGCCGTTTTTTCCAGTCTTTCTTTGGCAGCAGTTCTTCGTCCACCTTCCCTACCCACACCAGATGGCCAGTATAATCTGCAAATGGTCTATCAGGGCTTAGATAGCGGCGGACAATACTGCGATATCCATCTGCGCCAATCAAAAAGTCACCTTTAAACGTCTGCCCCTCTTCACTGGTAGCCCAAGCAGATGATTCATTTTGCCCAACACTAACAATTCGTGTATTGTGCCGTAGGGTAATACCGGATTCTTTAGCAACCGCACCGCGCAAACGTTCCTGAATGGCTGACCAGGCTTCAACATTGTTGTTACCATTGGATGCCAAGTGTCTTAATTCTTGTTCAATTTTACTATTGCTATAAGGCTTCGTTTGTAAACGAATAAAAGCACCATTTCTCAATGATGAATCTGCACGTTCAAGAATGGTAACTGTGTAACCAGAACGAGATAACGCAAGCCCCATCATTAGACCGCCCAAAGATCCGCCTACAATAATGGCATGTTCTAACTTGTTTTGTGGCATATTTCATTCCCCCGTTACTGCAGTTTCATCTGGCTGCGAAGCATCCGGTCGAGGACTTTGTCCGGGAGAATACGGACCAGCCGGGTCAGCAGTGCCGAATCACGGCCAGCCGTATAGCGGGTGCGTGGCTTTCTTGCGTGGATTGCGCGTGAAATCACTGCTGCCACCTTCTCAGGGCGGATACCGTCCTTTGCCCATGTTTCAGCCTGAGCCTTCACGGCGTCAAACAGACGATCATGGCGCCGGTGCTGGTCCGGGGTCATCAGCCTGGCCAGCCGCTCCGCTGTTGTAATTCCTTGCTCCGACAGACCCGTGCTGACACCACCCGGAGTGATCATGATAACCTTGATTCCAAACGAGGACATCTCCCTGCGAAGGCTGTCATTGATCGCTTCCATCGCATACTTCGCAGCCGAGTATATTCCGAATCCAGGCATGGATACCTTACCGCCAACGGAGCCGATATTGACCACGCGTCCGCCGCTGTTCAATAAGGCCGGGGTGAGCGCCTGAATAACCGCGACCTGTCCGATCACGCTGACTTCAATCTGACGGCGCAATTCATCAAGCGGAACCATTTCGAGAGGCGCATTAACAGCGATGCCGGCATTGTTAATCACTGCCCGCAAAGGGCGGCCAAGCGGATCTTGCTCCACCCGTTCGGCCAGCGCCTTAATTGTGCCGATATGGGTAACATCGACGATCACCGGCTCGATATTGTTGCGTTTGATTTTGTCGGCGTCTTCCTGACGGCGAACACCCGCCAATACGTGAAATCCTTCAGCGGCCAGCTGCTCCGCGGTAGCCCTACCGATGCCGCTGGACGTACCTGTGACCATGACCAGTTCTTGAGTTTTGAATGACATAGTAACCCTCCTAGGTTTGATAAGATATGGATTACGGTATAGCACTGATATACGAATATTATAGCGCCGCTATACAAAGTTGTCTATAGCGGTGCTATATATTTTTTCCAAAGTGTTTTCCTGCGGCCCGAACATCGTTTTGGGGGGCGTTGCGTGATGCACTCGGCGCTCACGAAGTACCATGGCGGGAGGGGTTGAGATTTATCGTTGCGTTTAACTTATGGAAATGGGGGTCAGCCTCTTCAGCGCCAAGTCTGCCACAGTTCTCCAAATACTTGGCACAAAACTAAGAGAACTAATGCTCGCATCCTCCAAACATAAAAAAGATCGCCATCCTCCTGGAGGTCCAGGTTGGATAGGCGATCTTTCTTTTACGTCTTATAAATTAGGGCTTTGCCTGAAGTCTCCAGTCTCTGTCATCGAATCCCTCATTTTGAATCGGCGTCCGGCCTTTGGATCAAAATGATCTGCATTACGCTTTCCCGAATGAGATCAACGACGTCGGGTTGGGGTGGGGGTGCCTTACGAATCTGGGCCGTCACATACAGCCAAGAGGCCGTATTGGCGGAAGCCCAGACCAGATCTGCCGCAGCCTGGGCTGACACAGCCAGTTTGCCTTCGACGGCGACTCTCTGAATATTTTGCACTAGTGCTTGGTGCGAATGATCTGCCGCCTCGATATGGGCGCCCTCGAGCAACCGCCCCATCATCGCCGCATAAATCCGAGGACGGGTTGCCGCGAAGCGGACATAGTCATCCCATCCTTGACGAAGAGCCATCTCTGGAATGGTGGACTCCACTGCGGCCATCTTACTTTCAAATAACTGTTTGAACGCTTCCACTATAACTGCACTCAGGAGTCCATCGGCATTGCCGAAATGGTGGTAGAGTGTAGGAGCCGTAACCTGCGCGATCGCAGTTACGGCTCGCGTCGAAAATTGGGCTCCGCCCTCCTCTTCGAGTACCTTAAGAGCAGCCGCCAATATTTTATCATATGTGTTCATAAGTCCATTATAGCAGTGCTATATGTGTATGTCCATAACGAAGGTAATACGCCTGTGACCATTATCCCTGTAGCCAAAAAAGGTACTGAACATTTTTCTTTCAGATTAACTTCCTCATTGTACAGAAGAGATGAAGCTACTGTCGTGGATATTTTAGGTTGGGCAGAGCCAATCCTATTAGTGAAATCGCAATAAAATTGTTCGCCCTACTTATGATACGGTTCACCGCGCTGTCTGAAGCGGCAAGTTTTGCATTTTAGTTATAGCGAAGACAAATTTCTTTATTACGCTTATATAGCCTTGGTCTTTCTGCAGTTCGGATAATTACTGCAGCCCAAGAATGCTGAACCTTCCTTATTCTTACGTTGAAACATTGGAGCCCCGCATGCGCAGGTTACATCTTTGACTGTTCTGTTCTTAAAGTCTGGTTCCTCCGGTAGCATCAATAAACTGCCCCGTGATCCATCGCGCTTCCTCAGAGGATAGAAACACAACGATATCTGCAACGTCCTTAGTAGTACCAATTCTTCCGAAAGCGGACATTGAAGATGCTCCAGCATAAATCTCAGGGTCGGTGAGCCATTCCTTGTTCATATCCGTGTACGTAACACCCGGTCTTACTGCATTAACCGTAATCCCCTTTGATGCAAAAAGTGGAGCCAAAGCCAAAGTAAGTGTCTCAATAGCCCCCTTGGAAGCCGCATAAATAGAACGCTCTGGACCAGCAACACGAGTAAAGCCAGTTGAAATGTTAATAATCCGTCCATCATTCCGTATAAACGCGCTGGCTGCTTGAGTAAGGAAATAGGGAGCTTTAAAGTTCACATTAATGACAGCATCGAACGTTTCTACTGACGTTTCTTCAAAGGGAATTTCCGGTGCAATCCCTGCATTATTGATCAGAATGTCCAACTGCACAGAACCCATTTCTGAACGAACAGCCTCTTCAAAAGCGGACCAAAGCTTGTTAACACCGGTAATACCCGTGTTTAATTCTGCTTCCAGAGCTACCGCTTTTGCGCCCAAAGCTTTAATATCCTCAACAACCTTCAAAGCCGCATCTCTATTTGTGGCGTAATGAACGCCTATGAATTCCGCTCCGCCTGCAGCTAATTTTTTGGCTATTTCAGCCCCCATCCCACGGCTTGCTCCTGTAATCAAAGCAACCTTACCACTGAATCTTCCTTCATTCGTCAACATATGATCTGCTCCTTTTATCTACAAAATATCGTAACGATCGTTACTATAAATAATGTTATCGGAATTGACGTAGATTGTCAATAACATAACGATCATTATTTTATATGGCATTAACCTAGCCCGATGGATTGGCAGCATTCTGTAACGTGTGTTATGATAAAAGATAGAAGATTGAACATGCAGCTGTATGAAATTTGACCTTCACGAAAAAGGCTAGGTGATTAACATATGGGACGTAACCGCGAATTTGATATAGATCAGGCACTGGACGCAGCACTTTGCGTGTTTTGGAAAAAAGGGTACGATGGCACGTCGTACACGGACCTGACGCAGGCTACGGGTGTCGAACGCCCGGCGCTCTATTCCGCGTTTGGCAATAAGGAGGCCTTGTTCCTCCGGGTTCTTGATCGCTATTACAATCACTACCATGATTTCTTTCCGGCGGCGCTGGAACTGCCGACCTCGCGGGAGGTGGTCTCACGGATCTTTCGCGGGGCGGCCGAATTGCAGACGCGTTACCCCGATCACAAGGGGTGTCTATATGTCCACGGTGACTTGGCTGGCTCGGATGATTCCGAACCGATTCGGCGTGTATTGATCGATGCACGTGCGGACGGTGAGACTTCACTCCGAGACCGTTTCGAACGGGCAAAGCAGGAGGGCGATCTGCCGGAGAATGTGAACTGTGCTTCGTTAGCTGCATTCGTGATGGCAGTGCTCCACGGCATGGCTGTTCAGGCCAAGGCTGGCTTCAGCCGCAACATGCTGGATGCTGTTGCCGAGCAGGCACTCTCCACCTGGCCTTCCGGCAGTTCTGCACTGTCCGGAAAGTCTTCCTAAACCTAGATACAGAGGAATATCATTATTAAGAAAATACAAGCCATGGCTATCATAAGCCAAAGTTTCTGCAATCATGGAAATACAAAAAGGCTCCCGATAAGTGGGGGCCTTTTTGATTTACTGGGATCCATGCTATTTGAAATTGATTCCCTTTCTGAATCAAACTGTTTAGCTCGCAGTCTGCAGCTACATTAAACTACTTTAATTTATAATTTGCATAATACCTTTAGGATAAGTTTCTTCTGCCGGTTCTCTTTGCTCATATAGATGATACCAGGCTTCCGCCACTTGATCTGGATCAAATCCTGTACCTCTCTTGATCAGAGGACTGATGGATAAATGTCCCACAAATACCCCATGGGGATGCAGACTTTGGTGTAGATTAAGGATATAGTTTCGCAATCCCGACATAACGATGCCCGAATTCCCAAACATGGGCGTAGGGCTCATAGCGGAGAGATCACTTGTAAACAGAAGTGCCCCTTCGCCTCGTTCCATCATATCTGGAATGATTAGTCTTGCAGTATTAATGGCTCCAATCACCACATTATTAAAAATAGGAAGAACGGCTTCCTTTGTCGTATCAAGAACAGGTGTCACAGAAACACTTCCGCTATATGGGCTAAACTCAACAACGTCAATTGTACCGTAGATGTCCTTAATTTGTTGAACAGCCCTTGTAAGCTCCATTTTGTTTGTAATATCAGCACCAAACCCTCTAGCTTCAATACCCAACTCACTTAGCTCCACAGCATATTGATCCAGCTTCTCTTGTGTTCTTGAAACCATAGCAATGCGGAATCCGTGCCTGCCAAAAGTTTTGGCCAATGAAAAACCAAGACCTGGTCCAGCGCCAATTATAACAATTGTCTTCAACAATCTATCCCACCCTCTTAGCGAACTCACTTCAAGATAATCCGTTTTGCCCTAGCGAGATTGGCGGCCAGCTCAGTGCGGGTTTGGTACGCGTGCGCTACCCAAGCGGGCTGGCCGGGACCGCTGCGCCATGACTCGCTCAGCGGACTGTTGTCGACCGTATCGAAACCGAACTGATCGTACAGCCGTGTCACGAGTTCGATAGCTTCAGGGAAGTTGCTCGAGACCGACAACACGTGGCGGTTAGGGTCGCCAGCGGGTCTACTCGAAATGAAGAGGCGGGGGGCCTGGATGTGGGTAAAGGCCTTCGCCACCTTCGAGGCAGGAAGCTGCTTCTGACGGAGCTCATGAACGGTCATCTCTCCAGAATCGATCATGGGAAAATGTCCATCACGCCAAGGCATGTAGTTGTTCGTGTCAAGCACGATCCTGCCAGCCAGCTGCTCCACTGGCATGTCATTGACCAGCTTGAGGGGGACAGCCACAACGACAAAATCACCAGCCTCTGCAGCTCCCGCCGCAGTTGCAGCGCGTGCTGACCGGCCAAGCTCATCAATGAGGCCCTTCAACGTCTCAGGTCCCCGCGAATTGGCAATGACGACTTCATACCCGTTCGCAATCGCCGCACGGCGATCTGGCTGCCGACCTCGCCCGCGCCAATGATGCCGATTACGGTCATAAATTCGCACCTTTGGCGCTTATCAATTCCTCACTTTTTTCCCAAAGCTGTTCGGCTTTGTTAAAGTCAAGCGCATACAATTTTACGCCGTCGGTAAACGGGTTTGGAGTGTCATCAATCGGTGCGACTGCACAATCCTCGAGGTAGCGTCCGCCGATTTCGTCTTTGTCAGCCACGACTGCAGCCCAAACCGACGTAGCAGCTGCCTGTGGAATTTCTTTAAACTCCGCTTCCGGAAGGCCGGCTTCAGCGCGGGCTCTAGCAACGTTCCTCAATAGACTCTCCATGTCTTCCTGCGAGAAATGGCTTGTGAGATCGGTAGGACTATTCCCGGGCATCACCGAGGCCGCCCGGATACCACGGTGACGATGCCGTTTATCGAATTCCACTGCATAGAGAGAAGTAGCCGTTTTCGATCGGCCATAGGCAACAAACGGGTCGTATTCCTGATGTTCAAAGTTCGGGTCGTCCAGGTCAATATCAGCGGCACGATGAGCTTGGGAAGACAGCACAATCAATCGCCCGTTATCGGCGAGCAGTGACTCGATCCGATTGATCAAAGCGAAATGTCCAAGATAATTTGTCCCAAACTGGACTTCGAAGCCGTCGGACGTCCGGCCGAAAGGGGTTGCCATGATACCAGCGTTAGCGATAATGACGTCGAACCGCTGGCCACTCGCCAACAGCTTATCCGCGCAGGCGCGCACGCTTTGCAGGGATGCAAGATCAAGTTCGATCAATTCTAGGCTGCCGCCTCCTTGCGCCACAGCGTTACGGGCCGGTGCAGTGGACGACTCCGCTTTGACAAGGTCTCTGACCGTACCGACGACGCTGGCGCCGTGAGCGATCAGTGATCGGGTAGTTTCGAGGCCAATGCCTGATGAAACTCCTGTAATGAGAAATCGTTTCCCCTTGAGATCTAAGCCGGATAGCACCTGATCGGCGGTTGATTTTGCATTAAATTTACTAGTCATATATTTGCTCCTTTACTTTCGTATTTGTTATGTATTTTGCTCTTCAGCGGCCTAGTATTAGCGTACCGATGCCCGAGCGCTTTACTGCATAGATTCCGGTATCGCCGGCAATCTTAATCATCTCACTGGCGTTTAAATAATATCATAATGGTCATTACGTAATTTTATATTATACATTTGTATTCCTATTGTCAATATCATAACGATAATTATGTTAAATAACCGGGGAACCGTTTTTTTTGCGCGGCCACTATTCCTTCGTGCCCCTATTCCCACGGTTACCGTAATCTTAGTGTGAACAGAAAAAAAGCCAATCAGAATTCTGACTGGCCAGATAACAGGAAGGAGGGTCGGGTCGCCTGCAGCCGCACATGTGCTCGTGGTCCACCTCGGCCAATCCCCGTGAAAAATCAGAAGTGGCTTCTGATTTTTATAAATTTATTTTCGCCCTACTTATGATACGGTTCACCGCGCTGTCTGAAGCGGCAAGTTAGAAAAGGACCATCCTTAATGGGATAGCCCTTTTCTATGAAAACCTAATCTCTTATAAATTATAATAATTTGGATTTTCGTCCAATACTCAAACAATTAACTGGCCCCTTCTGCCGAAACGGCGGAAGGGGCTTTTGCTGTGAATCGGCAAAAGCCCCCTTCGAGGTACATTATCGTCATTTGAAAGGCTTTGGATACTCCTAAGAATACCAGCGAACCCTCAAACCCTAGTCATCCCTATTCCCTGCTTTTTGTAGCGACTTTCCTAAACAAGTGTTGTCAATCCAAACCAAGTCCTGAATTAAAAGTTTTAAACGCTAGAGCTACTCCCCTAAGTCTCGTGCAAGCCACCCTGAGTTATCGAGGCGATTGGGATCACTTCCAATCAACTCCGCCAGGTATTTCTCTAATTCCTCGAGTTGGGCGCTTCCAATCTGTTGAGCCCATTTATTACGCAACTCATCAAAGATCTCTTCAGCTTCTCGCAGCATTTCTAACCCGCGTGCGGTGACACGAAGGCATTTGCGTCGAGCGTCAAGTGGATCAACTTCGCGAACGACGTAAGCACGCTTTTGAAGTATGTCAATGGTTTTCGCAGCAGCTTGTTTTGAGACCATTAAGCGCCGGCCTAGCTCCGAAGCGCTGTCGGCACCTGAAGAAATGGCCCGAATTGCCACGTCGTGAACGGGGCGAACATCCGCATAGCCGCGAGCAGCAAGCTCAGTTTGCGCGGCCTCCACCAGTGAACGATAGCCGCCAATTAAAAGCATTGTTAGTGTAGCACCTGAATTAGACATAGTAATATTATATTAACACAGCTAACACTGACCGTCAAAAGTACTATACTCCAAATCGCTTCGCTCAATTTCTTTCCTGTCTGTTAAAACCGGATTTGTTCCTTCGTGGACTCCCAGAAGCAGAAACTTTGAAGCTGGTGGTTCAGTTACTCATGACGATACTACTTGACAAAGACAACCACGTTGTCTATTATACAAATGGACAATGTGGTTGTCTAATTGTATTTAAGGAGGATTTTTGAATGACTATAAATAAAACAGGTGCTACACTGCCCGGTATCTCCCATCACTACGCAGAAGTTAACGGAACGAAGCTTCACTACGTATCAGCAGGGACTACTGGCACTCCAATCCTACTGGTTCATGGTTTTCCTGAGACTTGGTGGACTTTTCGAAAACTAATTCCACTTTTAGCCGACAATCACCGTGTCTTTGCTGTAGACCTCCGCGGTTTCGGTGACTCCGACAATGCGCCTGGTCAATACGACAGCAAGACCTCTGCTGAAGACTTGCATCTTCTTATCAAAGAACTCAATGTTGGCCCAGTTCACCTCACAGGCCAAGACATAAGCGGGGCAACCATCCTCCGCCTCGCGGCTACCCATCCGGAGGATGTACTCAGCTTCACCGCGATTGAGATGGGCCTACCTGGATTCGGCTTAGAAATGCTGGCCGATGTCACACATGGTGGTACCTGGTACATCGGCGTTCTTGCTGCTCCGAAAATCCCCGAGATGCTGCTCTCCGGACGCGAACGTGAGTTCCTTGGACAATTCATATTCCCAACCTTGAGCGCGACACCAAGGGCAATCACCGAAGCCGACATCGACGAGTTCGTACGCACCTACTCCCGTCCCAACGGTTGGCGAGGAGCGATTGGCCTCTACCAGTCTATGCTTCAGGAGGGCGAAGACATTGCAGCTCTCGCCTCCGCCCACAAATTGAGTATGCCCGTGCTAGCAATCGGAGCCGGAGGAGGTGAGTTTACATTTGCAACAATGAGCCAGGTAGCGTCGGGCGAAGTCCAGTCGGTTTCTCTTGATGGCGTCGGCCACTATGCAGCACTTGAGGCACCCGAGAAGGTAGCAGTTGCTCTTCTCGATTTCTTTGATAGCATGGATACTGCATCACTCGAGTCAGAAAAATGATTGTACTCCTGAATTGATTTCGTCAAGCAAAATCATCTGAAAAAATCGTGCATCCCCCCATCATCGTCAGGGATATTTTCATCGTTTCTTCATGAGTGCATGCAAATAAACCCGCAGAAACCCGTTTACGCACCGTACCGACCGGAGTGTGACCTACCCTGCTCCTAACGTCGTCATGCTGCAAATACAGGCTCTTGCGAGTTTTTCTTCAAAAACTTGCCGCTACTTATGATACGGTTCACCGCGCTGTCTGTAACGGCAAATTTTACGAAGGACGGCCTGATCTCTTTGTCGAAAGAGGTATCAATGCCAGAAAAAGAGCAGGCTATCTTTTCGATAACCTGCTCTTTTTCTTAATTTTTGACCCGGCGCCTTAGCTAGTTCAGCATATCTAAAATTTTATTAAGAACTGCTTCTTTGTTAGACCAATGGATATAATGTTTAGAATTAGCTAGGGTTTCCTGATGGCTGTCGTTGGACCAATGCAACAGCTGTTGTTGCACCCTACTCCAGTCACCGCCGGTATCCGATGATAGAATGTGCAAAGGAATATCCTTTAAATAACCTCCATCAATGACTAATTGAGCATTTTCGTTTATATTTTTTATCCAGTTTAAATTACTATCATCTCCGATGTGATTATAATACATGGCGATGTCTATATCTTTAATTTTACTCGGAAGCCAATTATACCGTATGTTTTCACCTGCGAAAAAAACTATTCGGGACCATATGCGAAAAGTATCCGGATATAAGAACATCGCTTATCCTTCACGATGTGGACGACATAGAAACGCGCCGAAACAACCGAGATGAGTTTAAGCTCGGCAATATCGACCTGCTTATTCTCAATAATATGCTTCTGACGGGCTTTGATGCCAAACGATTGAAGAAGCTTTACTTGAATCGCGTGGTCAGAGATCACAATCTGCTTCAAACGTTAACACGGGTGAACCGTCCCTACAAAGACTTCCGGTATGGCTTTGTGGTGGATTTCGCTGATATCAGGCGCGAGTTTGACAACACCAACGCCGCCTACTTCAAGGAATTCGAAGAGGAAATCGGAGAAGAATGGCAACAGTACAGCACGCTATTCAAACCTGCAGAAGAAATCGAAGCAGAAATCGGGCTGATTCACGAGAAGCTATTCTATTACGATATACAGAATGCCGAGAGGTTCAGCGAGCAGATCAGCGAAATTGATGACCGCACCGAAATTCTCGAACTAAAACGGGCTTTGGAAAACGCCAAGGTGCTGGGCAACCTAATCCGTACTTACGGTCATGATGATCTAGCCGACAAGCTCGACTTCAAAAAGCTGAACAATTTGCTGACGGAAGTAAACAATCGCCTTGCCCTGATCAACCAACGCGAAGCGTTAGAAAATGCCGAAGATCACTCGAACATTCTCAATATGGCACTTGAGGAAATCGTGTTCTCCTTCCGCAAGGTGAGCGAGCAAGAACTGCCCCTTGGCTTGGTGGAGGATTACAAAGAGCAAGTCCGTAAAACTCGTGAGGCGATGCAGCAAAACTTCGATCACAAAGACCCTGTCTATGTTACCCTCTATGAGGAATTGGAACGGCTGTTTAAAAAGAAAAAACTGACCGAAACGCCTACACCTGAGGAACTGGAAAATGACATTAAAATCCTGCGAACGATTTTCGAGCGTATCTGCGAACAAAACCGACGCGACAGAATGTTGGCTGACAAATACAAAGGCGACCAGAAGTTTGCTCGTGTGCATAAACGTCTAATTGAGCTGGACTACCCCGATTGGAGTAACCGAATGGTCGCCATCAATCAGGCGCTGCTCGGCATAAAACAGAAAACCGACGAAAACCTTCCCCTTCCATACCGCGAGAGAAACTATAGTTTTTTACATAATAACCTAAATTTCCTAATGTTTCTACACCCCAATCAGGAAATTCTTTGCTTGGCCAAAATTCTTATATCCAATGGAGGTGCCGTTGGCAACGATCAATATAAGGATTTTGGTATGACTCGATGTCAGAGTTACGTCTCTTTTATTTGCTCATACAATATTTTACCAAAGCGTAATTCTATCATTAGGGGCAATGTACATAGCATCGCCTTTCTTCACACCAAATGTGGAGTAAAAATCATTGGTATTAGCAACCACGACATTTATCCTAAATTTGACCGGCGGATTAGGATCGATGGCTAGAAGGAATTGTTCAACTTCAGGAAGCGCCTTCTGTCTCCAAACGGTTGCCCATGAGGTATAGAACTCTTGTTTTACCGCTTCAAGCGCAACCTGCAGTCCGGCAATGTCTACATTATTATCTTGTAATGTCCGTTGTCCATTGAATTTTTGGCCCAGATACTCTAATTTGCTGTATTGGTCAACAACGGCCTTAGCTTTGGCTTCGAATTTCTTATAGTCTTCTTTCGTCCACCAGTTGACCCGATTTCCAATCCCATCAAATTTGGCGCTATTTGAATCAAAAGTGCACCTAGTCAGGACTGCTGGCCGGCGTGTTGGCTGCGAGACGAGGAGCGCGCTCGTCGACCGCACGAATGAATCAGCCGACTGGTCGCGACACGCTTTGGGCGCTATCGCGTCGCTTTTCACGGCGGAGGATGATCGGAACCGTGATCGCTGCAGCGATCACCAACAACGGAGCTAGTATACCAGCGATGGGTAATGCCGATGCGCCATTCGCTGAGAAGACGCTAAAGTCCCAGAGCCCGTGCAGGAACATGGAGGCCACGAGCGATCCGGTAGACCGCCGGGCGAGATAGAAGATCGAACCGAGGCCGAAAGCGATCATTACCTGGTACAGGGCAACAGCCCCGATGCCCCAGAACATGTTCGGCAGGTGGAAGACTGCGAACATCGCTGTTGAGAGCAGCCAGACCCCGGTTTCGCCGAATCGGCTGCGCAGAGCAACTATCAACTGACCTCGGTTGATCATCTCCTCATTGAAGCCGACCATGATACTGCCGAAGATGAGATACAGCCACATGAGGGGCGTGACACGGGTGAAATCGCCGGTCAGCATGTTCACGATCGCGATGACTATCATGATGATCGGGAGAGTCATTGTCCATCGAGAAAGACGCCGCCTTTCAACCAGGCTGGGGCGCCACCATCCGTAGATCGTGACCATTGTGATGGTTAGCACGGCACCGCCGGACAGCGGTGCTATGTACCAGATAAGAAGAGTCCGCTCACTCTCACCCACTCGCGTGTAGTCGATGCCGTTGAGCACGAAGATCGCGTAGAAGACTGCGCTGTAGAGGAAATATGTGAGAACAGCCCATCCTACGCGGGGACGAACCCGAAGGGCAGGATCCAAAGATTCTTGCAGCCTATTGATTGACATCATAAACACTCCCACTATAAATTAATATTTTCTTTCTTGCTCTTGTTTCTTAAGATTTCAACATCGACTACTTCAAGAGTTAGAGATATCATGTTGTTTGACAACGGTTTTGAAAAAAAAGCGTAGGGGGAAACAAAGGTTGGGTATTAATTCACAATCCATGGTTACGCTGCTATGATCGCACCTTGGATATCCACACCATTCCCTCGACGGTTTACCCTTCCATGTCAGGTGGGGTCTTAACCCTTCCTTTGTTCTACCTCTCAAGGGAGGAACGTCGCTTCTTGCTCCTTTACTCGGTCATTGCCATTGCCCTATCGATGATGTTTCTGCGACTGATCCGTGCTGCTGTTGTCGTTGTTGCCTACCTTAAGCGTTTATTCAGCAAATATATAGTTTGATTTAAGCAGCTATCTGTAAGTGGCACTGACGAATCGGTCCTAATACAGCTGTTGCATTGTAACGAATTTTCTTTATCCCCAATGTGTAGAGCACTCAAATAAGTTTCCTATATAAGGTGACAAGGGATTGTTTCTTTTTCAGCGGATTATGGCTCCGCTTGGTGAAATATTGATGCAATGCTTTGAACGCTGCGTTATTGGCTATCATAGGCATCACCTCTCGGAATAATAGCGCTCGCAGTCTGGATCGTCCACATTTTGTGATCGTTGATTTACCTTTCTTCTTACCAGAACTATTCTTTTTGAGTTTAAAGCCTGCAAGCCTGTTGATCTGCTGGCTATGCTCATAACCTTGCAGATCACCAACTTCAGCCAGAAGTCCAGCTAATGTGACGATTGCAACGCCAGGGATGGTTAGCATTTCTTCAGTACCTGGAATGATTTCTAGGAGTTGCTCTACCTGCGTCATCATATCTTGGAGTTGGCGATTGAACATGTCATACTGCTCAAGCAATGCCTTGAGCTCCAATTTAGCCCCCATTAGCATACCTTGACGGACTACTTCGTAATTGACATCAACACCGATAATGGCATTGGCTCCCATTTAAGAAGCATCCTGTGTCATTTCTTTAAAGGCTTCGTCTCTTGCCTCTCTTAGCTTGGTTTCATAGGCTTTCGAACGCACACCGACAAGATCAGTAAATGAAGCAAGAATATCTCTTCCAACATTAGCAGCCATAATAACTTCACCAGTTGCAATGCTGACATACTGCTTAACCGATCTCGATGTACTACGAGGCTTTCAGGCGCGAACTCCCTCCATTACTCTTAGCGTAGGGAACGCTGTCCGTTAAGGCCTGCCGCTGAACCGCTCGAGCGCTTCCTCGGTAACCGGAGCGAAGAGGTTGACGAGGTTGCCGTCGGGGTCGCGAAACAGTGCAGAGCGGTTCCCCCATGGCATTGTGGTCGGTTCCTGTACCCACTCGTCGACAAGCGACTTCAAGCGAGTGTACTCGGCATCGACGTCGTGGACGCGAAACTCGATGATGACAGTGTGGTTGTCGGCCGCGCGCGGAAGCGGCGCCGAACAGTTGCACCGTCTGGGAGTGGCCGATCGCCAGAGTACACGATGGCAGATCGAACTCAGCGAAGACAGGCGCGGGGCGCTTCCCCAAAACACCTGTGACTTTCTCATTGAACACGACGAGTCGATCCAAGTCGTCAGTAATTATGCGTACAGAAGCGAAATTCACAAGACATCATCCTTTCAAAAATGCAACGATACGATACCGTATTATCGCTTATGTGATGATTAGTTACTCGAATGCTATTATTACCAATCTATAGCTTCTTATAGGTGAACTTACAAATATAATATAGAAAATAAAGTCGTGACAACGCATTACTGATTACTGGCATGTCCCCCCTGTTTATGTTTAATATCCAGAATTTCTTTAATTTCATTTACTATCTAAAATTAAAACCGATATTATTAAATTATCCTAATACGCTTTGAATACGGCGAGGACTTTACCGGAGTAAGTACTACTGTTTTGTTACTTTGAAGCCTTCCTTTTCCATCAATGGAACTACCCCTTGGTCGCCCAGCAAATGCAGCATTCCAACTACAATCATATAGGTTTCTTTTTTATCACCGTTCAGATAGCCTTTAATCTTCTTGGCCATTTCTTCGTTGCGGTCATTTATTAGACCTTGGAAGTATTCAGCATCCCAGCCAGTAGTGGTGAACTCATTCAAGGCTTTTTCATCGCCTTCAATCCACATTTTATTAAGATAATCTATCCCTACATCCGGAGAAGGAGGTGTCACAGATTTGGGATCCAGGTTCTGGAGCAACAGCCTTTCCTGCAAGTCTTCAGAGAAGTTGTTGTTCATCTTCAATTGCGATTCCATAGTTTCTAGTGATACTATCGGTTTTTTCGCTGTATTAGCCATTTCAATCAGATAATTATCAATGCCTTTTTCTGGTGTATAGCCATCTTTTGCAACTTGAAGGTTCATGATCTGTTGAGTGACAAACCACGGTTTGAAAATATCGAAGCTATTTTCGGGCATTTCATTTGCTTTCAGGAACGATGTAACTTTTTTATACGTTTCTGCGGAGATATGATCCTTCAGTGTGGTTCCGTCTTTATAAACGCCCAGGTCCAATACCTGTTTTTGTAATTCTTCGGAACTGACTGTCGACACATCGACCTCTACGCCCAAGTAGTTGGCAGCTTTTAACGCATTCTCAATCTCCGGACGCAGTGGATACATACCTTCGGGTACATGATGGATTGAACCCAGCAAATATAACGTGTTTCCTTTATTTTCTACTTTCCACAGAAAGCCGCGGCTTTCGGAATGCTGCTTGGTAGTAAGGGTAACCTGGCGCAGCGATTGGTTCCAGGCCACTTGATAGCCTGTAGTTTCAGCAACAAAGCGAAGTGGCACATAGGTTACATTCCGGATTTGCTTTGGCGCTGCATCGAGCTTGACTGCTTTGCCGTTTGCAGTGGCGTTTGTGCTGCCAATCTTCAAGAGTAAGGAAAGGCTTCCTTTGGAACCGCTGACGGTATGTGTCGCTTGATCCCATTTCACGTTAACGCCCAGCTTCTCCAGAAGGGGACGCAACGGGACAAGGGTCACTCCTTTTTCTACAATCGGTGCAGATTGGCTAAACTGGATCTGCTCACCGTTTAGCCATACGGACGAGGCCTTCTCTGCTGCATGAGCGGAAGAAAGTCCAGAGGTAAGTAAGCCTAGGGATAGTATTGCAGCGCTAAGTTTTTTCATTTAAATACAGCTCCTTCTAGTTGTAATAGTTAAAAGCGGCTTGATTCCGACTTTAAGGGATCTAGGAATTGTGTTGACCTATTCTTTTTCTTTCTCTCCCCATTGACGAATCAACATATGACGAACCGCTTCAATCAAGTAGTTCTTAAAGTCTTGTTCCAGGTTCGGGAAGAGATGCGGATCCATCTCCTCCAGCACTTTTCCGGTCTCGCTATTCCACAGCTCCTGTCCCAGCAATCGCTCGATCATCAGAAACAGAGTAAGCGCATGCTCATGAACAAGCAGATGTTCCGGCGGCAGTCCTTGTTTGGACATCACGAGCAGTTCGTTAAGTTCTAACGTCATTTCACGTTCTATCCGGAGCCGTTCTTCCAAACTTAATTCACTCATAAACACCGATTGTACGACTGTATCCGGCACACGCTCGGAGAACCACTGCTTCCGCTCCGCCTCGTGCTGAATGGAGTTAATCATCAGCATAATCAGCCCAGGATCCAACGTATCGTTATCCTTAACAACTGCTTTTACCTGTTCAATCGTTCCCACAACACGCTGGATATGCTGCTGCTTCTCCAGCAACAGCTCATATTGCCTCTCCAGAGAAGTCTTAAAATCCTTGCTGTCCTGCTCCAAATACTTTCCAATTTCATCCAAGGAATAATCTAAATATTTCAAGGTCAATATTTGATTGAGTCGGAGCAGATCCTCATCAGAATAAGTACGGTATCCACCCTCCGTGTATCCGCTTGGTTTGAGCAGCCCCTTGCGATCATAAAAGCGCAGCGTAGGTTTCGGTGTTGAGGTTAGTTTGGCGAATGAACCAACGGTATAATACTTCTTATTTATCATTCTCAACCCCTTTCTAGTATGAGTATAAACGTTAAAGTTACTTTAACCTCAAGCTTTTTTTTGATTCTAATCAAAGAAGGCGGACTTTATTCTTGTCAACATACTGGACAAGAACTTGGTCCCTTAGCCTCTTTTCGCATTTTTTACATATTAAAAGAACCAAACCGCTAAGTATAGTTTGGCTCTTTTAATTTTAAGATTACTCGGTATATAGATATATTGATTCACTCGCTATATTTATGAGAATCTTGCATTCTGGCCTATGAGGTTTTATATACAGCTTCTTTTGACGAACTTTGCGAAATTCAATATTTAAATCACTCTAGTACTTTGGCCGCATCAAATTTCAGGATTCGGATGTTTCAATATAGTCCACTTAACATTACAACTCCGCGAGATATTTGGCGGTGCGAATCATTTGGCTGGTAAAGGAGTTTTGTTATCGTACCATGCTGCTATTTTCACTAGGGTATCTGTTCCTAGTTCCGTTACCTTTGTTTGCGTAGCGTCAAATAAGCTACCGTAAGTCATGCCGATAATATCGGACGAAACAAGTTCTTCCTCTGTATATCCGTATTGCTCCGATTGGGACTGCTCCATTTTCTTGTTGACCTGCTCCGCAGTTACGGAACCGCCCACGACTGCTGTCAATTCTGTCAGGGAGTTGGCCATAACCGGCACTCTTTGGGATATACCATCCAGTTTGCCATCCAAGAAAGGAATTACGAGCCCTATTGCTTTTGCTGCCCCGGTTGACGTTGGGATGATGTTGCCGGCCGCAGAGCACACCCGGCGCAAGTCTACAGCTTTGGAAGGATGAGGGCCTGATCGACCATGAGAGCAACAAGTTCACCCGGAAAAAGGTTATCTCTGCCTCTTCCAGTTCTCGAGTCCATGTCATCAGGATAGTTGAATCCGCTGATTCTGATCCAGTCTGACCCTTCTACCCTTTTTGGATAGGAATACTGGGTGGGGCAAGAGTTGATGTAAGCCAAGCAAATTTGTTCAATCCACCCTTTCACCCTTTGAAAAGGTAAGAATCATAAAAACATTCACATTCCAATTTCATTACGGGTCTTCATTCAAATTTCGGAGGGTGAAGAGGGTGGACACTCAAAACAAAGGAGATGTCAATACAATGACACTGCGTAGAAACGATGCCCCAAACGTATATTTGCCCGAAAAAGTCTTCTTCGCCTATGTAGATTCGGCCTATGTAGATACAAGGGTAAGAACCCCTTTCGGCGTGTTCGATCAACTTGTAATCAAGTTCGAAATTCAACATCAGTCCAAGACAAAAAGAGTACAGGAAAAATACATTCTTCCTTACTCTACGACGAATAAAGCTGGCCGGGCCATTCAAGCATTGCTGGGTATTGTGCCTAGAGAGTTTGACCCTATTGATATCATCGACAAAGAATGCCTTATCCGCATTGAGCATCGTCCTCTGAGAAATGGAGGGTTGTGGGCTGGGGTCGCGGCAGTGGTACCATTTGTAGACCCTTCTGATCCTGACGAGGACGAAATCATTGAATTGTTGGGCGACTTTTACGGTGAAATCAGCAATGAATCGGACGAATATTTGCACCCGAACCCAGACGAGGCCGACGACATCGAGCCGGATTTTTTTGATGATGGCTCCAATGGCTACAAATTCGAAGATGATGATGAACCGCCCCTCAATGAGGACCACGGAAGGTACTGGCCACCCATACAGTACGACTACGAAATGTAATAATGGCAAGGCTCAGAAAATCATGTATCTCCTCTGTCTAACTGCATTGCAAAGATTTTTAAAAACATATCATGATCTTGAACCCATATCTATCACTAGAAAGGGGCAAGATCATGATCATCATTCAATCGCAAGAAGACCTGGCTGAGTTGAACCACGAATCGTTTTCTCAGACGCTGAAACGCTTTGTGTCTAACCTTTTGGAGGCGCTGCAAGCAGAGACTGAACCGGGTGAGGAACTAGAGCATCTGCTCTCCCACCCGCTCATTTTGTGTGAACCAGGGGACAACGTGCTGTCGCTGTTGAACGGACATCCCATGAGTTTAGAGTACGTGGAACGCTTTGATTTCTCAGACGCTATTACCTTTAGGGCTGGAGTTCTGCTTGACAACGACTGGCTGGCTCAGTACATTATCCCAGCAGTTGTGCTCGACGAGCACTCACTAAACTGGCTTACAGAACGCTGCGAGGGAGGACCAGTTCATGAGTAAAAATAATGTTGCCAAGCGAATTGAATTTGTCTCCCTTCGCATGGTCCGTGAGAAAACATCATTGCTCTACCCGCAGCGTATTATTCGTAAACCAGACGATGCCGCTAAATTGTTCCGCCAGTTCATGGAGGATTGCGACAGGGAAGTATTTTGCGTCATGACACTGGACACTAAAAATCAGCCGAACGCCTTCCAGATCATTTCAGTGGGTACCCTGAATGCCTCTCTGGTACATCCGCGCGAAGTATTCAAAGTTTGTATGCTCACCAACGCCGCTTCCCTGATGTGTTTTCACAATCACCCTTCCGGCAACCCTGTTCCGAGTCCACAAGATATTGAGATTACCGAGCGCCTTCGCGACAGCGGAACCCTACTCGGTATTGACCTACTGGATCACATTATCATCGGCGATGGCAGTTTCGTCAGCATGAAGGAACGGGGGCTGATGTGATGCTGAGAACATATGGAGGATTGTCCAAATGAGAAAAGCGATCCTGGCTCTCATCAACGCTGCCGCGCTGCTTGTTTTCGAGATCATTGAGCACCGCAAGAAAAAATAATCATCCCTGAAGGGGTTACCTATGTATCACGAACAGTCCGACTCCTACGATCTATTCATCTGCCTGTTGTCTGGAATGGTTTCCAGCCATCTTCGCCTACAACCATCTAGGCAAGCAGCGCTGGCCGACCGCAAAACAAGGCTGGTCATTCAATATCTTCTGGAGATGCAAACTATCAAGCAGGATGAATATGAAATGACCTGTGAACTGCTCCAGACTACCCAATTCCGAAGAATCGCATGACGAAAGGAAGAGATACACTATGACCCTCACCACCAGAAAAAGGACAAGGGTACCCGTCAACCTACTAAATCATGTGGAGTTTCCGCCAATCATCATTGAGGGGGTAGCCTTCTACATTCGCGTAAGCACCAGCGAACAGGCCGAGCTTGGCTTCAGCATAGAGGCGCAGCTTGAGGAACTGCGAAGGCGCGCAAAAGCGGAGCATAAGGTGGTGTTCAAGGAATATGTGGATGCCGGTATTTCCGGTAAATCCATGGAAAAACGTCCCGCTCTTCAGGAAATGCTTCAAGACATCGCAAGCGGAAAAATTCGCGAGGTCTGGGTGTGGCGCTTGGATAGGCTCTCCAGGAAGCTTGCCGACATCACTTTTCTCACGGAAACCTTTAAACGCCACAACGTGTTATTTTGCAGTGTAACCGAAAAGGAGTTCGATATGTCCACCGCTTCTGGCAGAATGACGATGCACATGATGGGTTCCATTGCAGAGTACCAGCGGAGCATCATTGTAGAGAACGTCAAGATGGGGATGAAGCAGCGGGCGCGGGAAGGCAAATGGAACGGCGGACAGGTGCTGGGCTACGATGGCGTGGAGATTGCCTCTGGCAAACAGAGCGAGGTCGTACTCAAACCAAACTCCATGGAAGCCGAAGTTGTGCGCAAAATCTTTCATCTGTACGCGGAGGGCCAGGGCCTGCGGAGCATTGCCAATCAGATGAACCATGAGGGCCACCGGACTAAGCCGGGGAATTTCTTTAGCAGTGTAGCGATTAAGACAATCATCAACAATCCGGTCTACATCGGGAAGATCCGCTATAATGTGCGAGAGGACTGGAGCGAGAAGCGGCGCAAGGGCATCAACCCCAACCCGATGATCGAGGACGGGATTCACGAACCCATCATTGCTACTGAACTTTGGGACGTGGTACAGGCACTTTTCCAGAAAAAGTCCTTTTCCGCCCCCCGTACCTTTGACGGTACGTATCCACTGGTTGGCCTCATGCGCTGTCCGCAATGTGGGGCGACGCTTGGAGCGCACCGTGTCTGCGATACTCTAAAGGACGGAAGGAAAGTGGTGAGACGCTACTATGTCTGCACCGCCTTCCGCAATGGCGGACGCAGAGTATGCAGTTCCAATTCCGTCAAAGCGGACGACGTCGAGCAGTACGTATTTAATCGGCTGGCCGAGGTGGTCCAAAGGCCTAAAATTGTTGAAGATGTTGTTCGGAAGCTGAACAAAGATCGGACCGTTAACGTTAACGTGGTTCCTTTACAAAAGGAACAGGAAGCGATCGACAAGGAAATAGCCGCCATTGACGCTCAACGCAAGAAATACTTTAAGCTGTACGAAAGGGACGGAGTGGACGAGGGGCTGCTGATCGAGCGATTAAGCGAGTTTAAGGAACAGAACGAACGCCTCCTTGAGCGTAAAACCGACGTAGAGCAGCGGCTCATGGAATGTACCTCCGACCCGATTCCGGTGAAACAGGTACAGCAACTACTGGGCCAATTCCACTCGCTGCTGCACTCCTCTCCCCCGGAAACGCAGAAGACCCTCTTCCAGAGCGTCATCAGGCAGATTCACTTCGGCGTCCCGAAGGACATGCGAAGCATTGAACTGGAGTTTAACCCGCAGGTGAAACAGCATTTTTTTGAACTGGCCCCTTCTGCCGAAACGGCGGAAGGGGCTTTTGCTGTGAATCGGCAAAAGTCCCTATCGAGATACAAAATTATACTATAGTATTGAAAGAGATATAAAACTGATAATCTATCTTCAAATGGAAATGTACTGATTGAAAAAAAACACTAAAAACCTTTGTCATAACATAGGTTTTTAGTGTTCTAAATTAACTATTTGGCTAATTGTTGCAAAATAAATTTTAACTTTTGAACATAATCTTTTCTTACATCCCCGTCTTTGTCTAATTTAAATGATATTACTCTAAGGTTGCTGTCATCAGATAGCTTTCTAGCCCTAAAAACATCTATATTAGGCGCAATAATGAAATGGTTCCCACCTACGTTTTTTATAACTTCATTGTGTAGGTTTACAAAAAATTTGTCTTTAAAGGAGAACCCCATGTAAACTAAAACTTTACTTCCCATTATTGTTTTTAAAATGTCTTTATATTTTTCATTTGTATATAACGCCTTATAATTTTCTTCGGATACTACCATCGTACTTGGTCTTTCAAGATTTCCATGAACGTGAATAATTCGACTTTTTCTTTCACCAAATAATCTGTGAACGTTTTCGACCTCGGGCAATAAAATTGGTGGAACTCTCATTCCTTGGATAAAGTTCATCAAAATATTGTCATAATTGGTTGTTAAATAAAAATCGCTATTTAGATTTAACATATCTCTAATGTTATGCTCACTATCTGGTATATCCAAATTTGGAGAACCAAATTGCTCTGCAATATATTCTTGAATTAAGCTATCATTAGTTAAAGTTGCCGAGTTCTCCCTCAGGTAACTACAGGCTCCGAAGTAATCACCTTCGCTTATTAGTTCCTCGAATACTTCTCGGCTTTCAGATTTAATAAACTTATTCATCCGTATAAACATTTCACCCCAGGCAGGTAAACCAAAGGGTGTCGAAATTCCTGCCCCCAAAAAAGGAATCAATTTAGGTTTGTTAGCTCGCAACAATTCAAAGTTTGGAATGAAATCTTCTCCGATTATTTCCTTTAACATCTCTTCTTCCATTCGCCTTAACTCCCCTATAAAATCAGTGTTAAGCTCAAACATATGCTTTATTCTGTGATGAACATTTGATTTTTCCTTAATTGGTTCCTTACAATACACACATGTAAATGGCATACTATCTGCGATTTCATGCTCACCATACTTATTACAGTGATAATTAAACGATTCATTGAGGCACTCGTTCTCAAAGAGTAGATTAAAAAAGTCCTGCTCCGATATTTCAGCGGTAAAAACTAGATGTATATCCTCTAGAGTGAATTCCTGTATTCCAACAATATTTCTTAATCGAAATAACAAGTCTACTATTTCTTTATCTGATTTTTTAAATTTAGTATTTGCGGCAATTAAAAATCTGTCCAATGACATGGAACAAAAACTCCTTTCCATGTGGGTTATGGCTCTTAAATACTAATCTAAATCTTGTTTCTGTTGCATAGATTGTAGTTTGAATTACCTCAGTATTTCTTGGTCTTAAATATTTAAAATCGGTAAACCACGATATTGAGAAAACCTGTAAACTTGTTGCCTGAATAAAACTAATGTACAAGCTATGAAACATATCCGAAGCTGAAATTGGATTCCTCGCCCCAGCTGATTCTGTTGAACTTCTACTTGATTTTTTCGAAGTAAAATCAATTTTAGTTGGATATCCAGGTAGTTTTAAATCTTTTGCCCTTTTTCTTAATTCTGTTTTTTTTACATTTGTATTGATGAAAGTTCCAATTAATGAAGACTGTGTTCTATCAATAAAAGACTGCTTTTCATCAGGTACAGGGCTGTTCTTCGAATCATGAAACAATTCATCAGCCGCCTTAGATAAAGTCGCACTTGTACGAGTCCGGACAATTTCGCGAATATCCTTAAGCATTTCATCATCCAGATGTCTGCATAAGCTAAACAAACCAAGCCGGTCTGCCTCTACGTCAAACTTCATTGTAAATTCCAACTGATTAATGATAAGATTCTGTACACGATTGACTATACCTGGTACAGAGTGATCATAATCAAGTTCCCCCATTTTTTCTTTATCATATTTTTCGATTCCCTCTACATGTTGAGTTAGGACCATAATTGTTCCCTGGCTGTAATCAATATGCGCACCCGCTATATTATAGCCTACAGTTCCATTAGTAAGTAAAACGGCTTCAACAAACAATACCCTTGCAATTGTTACGAAACCATCCGTTTCTTCAAAGTCATGGCCAGCTATAAACTTTGCCCCTAATACTGTTATATCTAAAAGGTCCATTAAGTAAAAACCATTTTCATTCATTGCTGGATGCAACGCAGGTACTATATGTGGCTTATGATTTATATCCTCAATGATGGTCTTTAACTTTCTTTTATATCCTTGAACCTCAACTTTACTTGGAGATGAAAACTTGTATAAGTAAACGTGATTCAAGTCAGAATATAATATATTTTCAAATAAAATCTTATTTATTTCATTCTTGTTTGGAAAGTACAGGTCTTGTATCATTTCATACATTTTAGAAAGGGGCATTGTTTCACTGATTTCTGTAGCGAGAATTTGTTCTACTTTATTCTTAAAGTCCTCCATATCTATGAACCTGGCAAAACGGGTTCCGCTAAATACATAAAGTGAGTCCTTTGGAGGACTTGGCGCTCTCTTTTCGTCTCCCATTGTTTACGCCTCCCTTTATACCAAATACTACATTGGCCTAAAAATACCTTTATTTCTTATAAATATTTTATTAGATTTTATATAAATCATAGGCAGAGTCAAAAACAAGTTCGCTGCTATGAGCAACCGAAGTCTGAAACAAAGAGTGGACCTCAGCTTGACTCTAATATATAGAGAATTTGGAACAATAAATATATTGATTTACATCACCATGTAAATTCTCCCTACATATATTTTATAGCACAAATAAACCCGCAGAAGCCCGTTTACGCATCGTTCCGACCGGAGTGTGACCTACCTTGCTCCTATGGTCCGCATGCTGTAGATACAGGCTCCTGCGAGTTTTTTCACAAAAAACTTGCCCCTACTTATGATACGGTTCACCGTAACGGGGCTAACGGCGAAGTTCCTTTCGCCGCGACGCGGGGGTGCTCCTATACTATTAAAACATTTTCATAGACAATAAACTCTGGTTTGGTTACGCAGTTAAACGCCAAAAAGCCATCTGTGCAGGTGCACAAATGACTTCTGACCTGATTCCTGATCAGCAGATCAGAAATTTCGTACCAAATCCTTTACCCGAACGACTAGCGTTCTGAAGCTCTTGCTCACGGACCCCTTCAAGCAAAACGACGTTCTCCGGATAGAGCTTGCCAAGCAGCGCCCACAGCACGAGAGGGTTGCCATCAGCAGAAATAAAATGCGTACCCGACTCGTTTGTGACCAGTCCGTGCAGGCTCAGAATGTCATGGGTATAGTGGCTGTTCATATCCGATGGCGTCCCCGTCGTACGTTCTGAATCCGATCCCGGGTTCGCTATAGGGCGATACATAAACCTGTGACCTCTAAAGGCCTGACCGAGATCCACGGTGTACTCGGCAGATTTGATATGCAGTTTGTAATGCAACACGACCCGCTCCTGGTCACCGGACGGAACAATTAGGGCTTCATCTATGCTCTTCAGCTCCTGATCAGGCAGCTGCAATCCAGCGATCTGGCTGCCAACAGCTGTCTGACTCCGGGGTGCGGCATAGTAATCACTGTATTCGTAGTCAAAAGCTACAGGTGTAGACTTGTCTCCGTTACCGGTCATCACCATTTGTACAGGATACCATCGAAGCAAATAACGGGAAGCATTAAGCGGTTCGGAACATAGACTTGCCGGAAGTATGGCGCCGAGCCGGTATTGAAACCCGTATCCAACCGTCAACAGTTCCGGACTTAGCACGCTTTGCGCAAATTGTACAATCGCCTTGTGTGACATTCTTTTGCCCAGCAGCTTGGAGAAAAACTCCGCCCGGCCCCGCTCGACAAATCTCATGCCTTTGCCCCGGCTACTGTCAGCGGTTATCTTGATCGGCACTTCCTCCCAATTCTCGAAAGGCAGGAGCGCGTCCCTCAACAGGATGGCCTGATGCAGGTATTCGTTGAACAACTGCATCACGACAGGACTGCCTGCAGGCCCCATCAGCAGGTTTGCAACCCGATGTGTCCATAAATGGTTGTCACAGTGGCTTCTGAAATGCAAATGGTCAAGAGTGGAGCTTCCATAGGTTTCGAATGCCCATTTTTCGGCGTTGAACTCTCGGGCCCAACGGGATATGCTCTCTCCGATCCGTTGCGCCTGCCGGGTCAGCTCAATGCCGGACTTCGTCTCAAGAGCCAGCTGCTCGAGCGGCAGATCCGATTCCCTCCCGGCAATCGCCAGATTCGCTTGGAGATTGTACAGCAACGCCTCCGCATCAGCCGCCCTTCCAAGCTGAACAAGCACTGCCTCCAGTAAAGTGTCCAGTTCTCTTACGATATCCTTGGCACGGTACACGCCTACGGGAAGATTCCAGTCTACAGCTCCATTGTCATGCTGTACGATGGTGCTGACAGGTGGCTGGGCCGTCATGGCTTCAACATTCAGCTCATTTCCCAAAACAATACTGCTGTTTCCTATCCTCAAACGATAATTATTCATTTTCGCACCTCACCTTAATTCATGTTTTCTATCCTAATGGGGCTTGCAACAAACTAACGGTCAGGCATCCCCCCTCTCACGATCGTCATGGGGGAGTTTAATGACCAAATCCAGGCTTTCTTTTGCTTTTGAGCGAGAAGGAGTACAGAGCAGCGGTCAAACTAAGCAGAAGACTTATAGCTCCGACCCATCCCAGTTGCATGAGGGATGTCTGATTGACCACCCATCCGCCTAGGCCGGCACCCACTGCCATTCCAAGCTGAAGGATGGAACTATTAAGTCCCAGCGCAAGACCGGAAGACTCCCGAGAAAGGGAAATGAGGTAATACTGCTGTACAGGAGTCGTCATCCAGGCCGCCCCGAACCAGACAGCCAGAATGATCAGCGCACTCGCCATCGTAGCTGCTGCAAGAGGAAGTAGAGCTAACGAAGCTGCATGGAGAAGCAGGCTGACGAGCAGCGCCTTGCCAATTCCCCACTTATCCGCACCGTAGCCTCCAAGGCGTGACCCCACGACAGCGAATAGACCGCATACGAAAAGAGCCGTGCTGATCTGAGTCGTATCCATGCCCACGGCAGTCTGGAGAAAAGGAGCGATGTAAGTGAACATCAACTGATACCCGGCAATCCAGAAAAAGGTGATCGCAAGACCGCTGACCATTCGACGGTCCCTAAGCGCTAACAACTGATCCCGAATCGCAACCGGCTTCTGTTCTTTTATCTCCGGCATCCATGCGGCAATTCCGACAATGGTTAGCAGACTCAGTGCGGCAATCAGCATAAACACAGGCCGCCATCCCCAGAATTCACCGATTATTGTTCCGAGGGGAGTTCCCGCAACCAGGGCTGTACTGAATCCCATATAAATGATGCCCATGGCGCTGCCCTGCTTCTCGGGCTCCACCAGACTGGAGCTTGCCATTAGGGCGACCACTGTAAATACGCCTTGACTGGCGGCCAGAATCATTCTTGAGAGCATCAGGACGGTAAAATTCGGACTGAAGAAGGCAATCAAATTGCCGACGACGAAAAGAATAAAGGTTAGAATGAGAAGCCTTTTTCTCTTCATTTTGCCGGTAAGCGAAACAAGAATCGGGGTTCCTACCGCAAATACAATGGCATATAGAGTAACTAATTGGCCGGCTGTGCCTACGGATACGTTAAGATCTTCTGAGATCATTCCCAAAATCCCCATTACGACCATTTCAGCCGTTCCCATAACAAAACCTCCGAAAGCGAGCAAATAAACAAGTCCCATTTTATTCATTGACGACTCTCCTTTTAGGTGCCTTTACTGAATTAATACATTTAAATATATAAATGTATAGGATAAAAAAGATAACTGTCAAAAAGTGACAGCATGTTCGTTCATTTGAAGTCCCATAGTTTAATTATTCTATATTTACGGAAATAAAACTAAAAAGTTCAATCTTCCGCAATCACAACGTGACGCTTTAATGTTTCCTGATTGAGTTGATAAAAGTGATAGGTCCCTTCTTTGCGTGACAGCCTTAATACCCCGCAGTCGACAAGCTGTTTCAAATGGTGCGAAAGAGTGGAGCCTTTAAAATCCAGATGTTCCCCAAGCTCAGTACAGCATAATTCTTTATGCTTGCTTAAGAGTTTTACAATATTTAACCGGGTTGGTTCCCCGAGTGCTTTGAATATTTTTACTGCATCATAATGTGACTGCTCATTATTCATCGGTCGTCTTCCTTCCGTTAGTTTATATTTCTATATTTTTAGATATATTAAACAATGAAGTTTACTTTGTCAATAGGCGCTTTAAGCGCCATGAACTAAGGAACCCACGCCGCACAGAAGCAGCCCCCAGCAGACTCCTCGATTACATTGCAGACTTGGGGAATTTACAAAGGTTGCGTCCATAAAAATTTCGCCTTATTTATGATATGGTTCCCCGCAAATAATCTTCAACTAAACCGCCCGTTCAGCTAAATAAGGCCATGATAGCCTGAAAATTTATTTTCTTTTAATACCTACTCGTTCATTCTCCCTCCGCAGTTGCTTAATATATTTAATAGCCTCCCCCAACAAAAGAAAAGAGCCAATTCGTTTCTTGCCCTCTTTCACCCTGTAATAACTACTGCCGTCTTTCCACAATGAAAACTTTCCTAATTGTTCAATTAACATATCCACTCACTCCCTATTTTTGATTAAAGTCAGACTGAATTTTCTAGTTCCCGTTCTAGTTCCCGAATGATTTGGCTATTTCCCATAAACAAATAAGCCCATATCAATGCGGTTTTTCGGCTTTAAGGCTGGAACTAGAAACGGGAACTAGAAATCCATTGAACAACGCTTATTCCTTCTCATGGAATAAAAATCGTTCAATTTGCTCATCAGCCCAAGCTAGCGTATACCCTCCTTTGGTACTTGTCGGAGGGAGTAAAAAATCAATCTTCACCAGTTGGCTCAACAGTTGCAATACCTTTTCCTTGCGAATCCCAAGGGCTTGCTGAATATCGGTTGAACGGGTGGATCTCGTCTCACAAATCATCCGCTGAACCCGAAGCAGTAATTCTTCATCACTCTCTTTGGTATCTGCCAGCCAAGGCTTCAACCCCGTCTCCGTATCATACTCAAGTGCCACCTTTCCTTCTTTGCTGAGTTGTTCCACATAAGTAGCTGCCGTCACATAATCAACATTCAGCGCATGCTGCAGTAGTCTTCCAGATACACCATGATGCTCCCGCGCCAACCGAATGACCTGATCGTACACACTCTCATTTATTGGTGGCAATTCCTCTTCCTCCACATCTGTCCACTCCACTAATGGAGCCACGCTTAGTGGTGATGGTCCGACAGTTTCATCCTCACCACCTATTGGCTCATGGACTTCCTCATCGTCTATTTCACTAAGCAAAGAAGAATCCCCATCCACCCTTATTTCTGGATCTACTTTCCGTAGCCGCACTTCATTCAACCAATAGCGTTTCAACTCTTCAATGTACCTAGTCGTCTCATCATCATCCGCGCTAATCGCCGCCGATTGGAACCTCTTCTGTCCGCCACCGTTCAGCATGCAGATTCCATCCCCGCCACCGAGCAAATGCGGACCACCTGTATCCATGACGGTTTTGAAGTCATAGACACTCAGCAAATGAAAAGCGACCCGGGACGGCAGGTTCGATTTAATCACGCCTGTCACAACATCCACACTGGGGCGCTGGGTTCCCAAAATGAGATGGAGACCCGCAGCTCGTCCCATTTGGGTCAGGCGTTGCACGGTTTCTTCCACATCCGCACGGGCAATGACCATCAGGTCGGCGTATTCATCCATTACGGTCACGATATACGGCATCTGATCCTGGGGATGATTCCGGTTATACTGCAGCAAGTTCCGTACACCGGCTTCCGCAAAATGCTTATAGCGCTTTTCCATCTCCACCACTAGCTTCTTGAGCGTCAATGCGGCCCGTTTCGGGTCAGTGACTGGCGGGGAGATCAGATGCGGCAAGCCGGTATACATCGTAAACTCGACCATCTTCGGATCAATGAGCAGAAACTGGACTTGCTGGGGTGAACGCGTAGAAGCTAATGAAGTTAGCAGCCCATTAATAAAAACAGATTTCCCGGAGCCGGTAGCACCTGCCACAAGCAAATGCGGTAATTTGGCTAAGTCCACCAGTATCGGTTTGCCCTCCATATCCTTCCCGAACACCATAGGCAGTTGAGCTGTTTGAGCAAACACCTTCAGGTCCTGTACCATGTCACTCATATATACAAATGCCCGTTCCGCATGAGGCAATATAAAGGCTGCTGCGCTTGAAAACGGGGATGAGGTCACCGCGAAACTCCGGTCATGACCGATATGGTTCGCCAGATCATCTCTTTTCTTCACGAGGTCACTGAGCTGCAGCCGGGCCGGTAATCGAAAGGAAATGGTTTGTAGCGTTGGACCGGCATCGATGGACAGAATTTCTGGCGGTTCCTCCATTTTTAACCCCGCCAGTTGTACGGTATTGAAGATGAGCTCCGATGCCTGCTCTGCCGATAATGTAGAAGAAGAATGAGGCCGAGGATTCGGCGGGAATAGCGCATAGGGTCCTGATTGAACACTCTGTTCATTTGCAAGCACAAACGGCCTATGATTGGGTTCTCCCCGCTCAGATGCGGAAGGCATAGATTCCACACCCCCGGCATTCGGCAGCTTGCTCAGCGAAATATCTGCTGACGATGGACCCGGTCTCCTTTCCCCGTTTCGGATCATTTGCCGCAAATGGATAATCCCTGGCCACAAGCGTTTCCGATGCTTCCAAGCCACTCGCGCAATATAAGGTACACCCACAATGCCCAACCATAATGTGACGGCATACCGGAGCACCGTTTGTGCCAATTGGCTGAGTTCTGGCGCTGGCTCCAGAAACAATACGACTACACTTCCCAGCGCAGCCAGGACGGTCAGGCGATTCACGAACTGTCCAAAAGATTCTTTTGACGGTGGATCTGGAGTGCTCACTATGGACTCAACTTCCTTTCATCATCATTTGGATTAGATCTCTCAGCTGCTGATTAAAACGCGCCGCATTCTCTTTCACCAGAGGCCACCACGCATCCGATTCATCAAACACAAAGTGATACGCTTCACTCAGATTGCGCAGCAGCATGATCACCAAAAATACACCCAATGCTTTGACGAGCCAGGTCGGCAAAGCATTGCTGCCTTTCTTGTAAAACACCCAAAGCAATATCGCGATAATAACAACTGTTAAATTCATTTCAACCACTCCCCGCTACTAACAATTTGAAGTACTTGGATACCCCGATCCACCATCCGTTGTCTGCAGCATAGTAGCCACGCGGATTATCTTTAGCCGACAACCACTGGATGGGATCTCTTCCGGCAGGAAGATCCTGAGACAGCTTAATGATCGTATTCGCCGCAATCTGCGCGGACTCACCAGTCGAGAGCTGTGCACCTTTCCCCTTGCAATAGGAATAGGTAAGGTTTTGATGCGATCGCCGCCTTTTCCCCTCCCCCACACCGTGCATGCACCTTTCAGCGCACACGGCGTTCCATCTTTTTAGATCACTTCGTTTATAAGTTCCAAGTTACTCATCTTCCGATATTGGTTTATCATGTTGACCATCTGCTCGGTCATTCCGAGTCCGGTCATGAGTGCTATAATCGTTTCCTGCTTCTTGGCATGTATGAGCGTATGAACATCCTTATGGAGAATTCGCAAATTACTGAATCGGTCCGTCCCCCCCAGGCTAACCGGCAGATAATGATGACAATGAACTTCATCTGCGTATAAGAATGAGCCTGTTATTTCGCATCTTCCAAGCTTCATGCTGTACCGGCTTATTCGGTTATCCAAATACTCCACACTGCAGTTAGGGATATACGATGTCATCAGTCTTACGATTTCCACTTGAAGATGGGGTTTAAGCTTTTGGTGAATCTCTTCCCTGCCTTCTTGCGTAAACGGAGTTAACTCTTGTTTGAATTGATAAGAGTTAATGACCATTTGCACATCCTTTATGGGATATAGATACACTCCACCGACGTTGAATGTTCGATAGTTGACGTTGTACCATTTGGTATATGTCGGTGGTGGATTGGATGGGTGCTCATACTTCCCGACCTGCTTAAGTCGATTATAGGTGAACGTCCGAAGATCATAGGCAAGACGTGAGAACTCCAGGTTGACTAAAGTTGCCCGTTTAAAATAGTTATGAATTCCCAGTACGAAACTATTGTAGAGATTAGCATTGCGGGCTGTTGGCCGTCTCCGCATGAGACGAATATGTTTCTTAGCCATCATTTTGATTTGCGTTTTTTTCTTGCGGTTGATACCCGTATGCGCCACTCTTATATCACCCTTTTTCACCGCACGAATCGTAAACCCTAGAAACTCAGAAGGACGCTTACGCAGGTTAACGATTTTCGATTTGTCTGGTGAAAGTTCAAGTTTCAGGCGTTCTTTGAGGTAAAGTCTGACCGCTACATACCACTTTTGGGCCGTTCTCCAATCCCGACAAAAGATTTTGAAGTCATCCGCATAGCGCACCAGGTACCCCTCTTTAAGCCTCGTTTTCTTCAAAGCCTTATTTTTATTGGTACTTGTGGAGTACGGGTAGACCGTAGCAAATTCTTCCCATTGCCCAGCTATCCATTGATCCAGATCATGCAGAACAATATTCGAGAGAAGTGGAGATAAAATACCACCCTGTGGGGTGCCTTTTGAGGGTTTACCTTCACCCTCAATCTCAGCTTTTAGCATTTTGCTGATAATGCGTAGAACTTTCCTGTCTTGAATTCCCAAGTTCCATAATTGCTTAATGAGCAAGGTATGGTTGACATTGTCAAAGAAACCTTGAACATCAACATCTACGACATAGTGCAGCCCAATGCGGTTCACAAGATATTGTGATCTTGCTAATGCATGATGGGCTGATCTGAGCGGTCTAAAGCCGTAACTATGTCTGTAGAAATGAGCTTCTGCAATTGGCTCAAGGATCTGCTTGAAGCTCTGCTGAATGACTCTATCCAACATACATGGAATCCCTAACGGCCTTAGTTTACCGTTCGGTTTAGGAATGAAGACGCGCCTGACTTGCTTAGGACGATAATTCAATAATTTATCCCGTACTACGTTTACGAGTTCTTCGTCTGTCAACACCTTAAGGTCTGCAATGGTCTTTCTGTCCGTTCCTGCGGTTTGAGAACCTTTGTTGGACTTGATGGTCCGAAAGGCGAGAAGGATATTCTCCCGTGACGTAATCAAGTCGTAGAGAAAGCCGAAGCGCTCCTTCTTTCTTGCCCTTTCGTACAAATCCGTAAAGGTTCCTGTCATGTTGTAATAGTCCCAATACCGAAGCGCCTGCACAGTGGCATCTCTCCTTTCGTGGAGGATGTTCCCACTTTCTTACCTGATCGGTGCAGTTCACATTTGGAAAATAAACATTTCATCTAAAAAGACTCAGGGATATTCCTCCACGCCTATTACGGGCGTATCATCGGTCATTCCCTTACTCTCACAAGGATGAATGCATTTCGGCAAAGCCTTATAGCAACCGTCTAGGATGGCGATCCAACTAACGACGTCCCTTGCTTTCCTTGTTCCTTGCAACCTAGCTATCCATGTAAATCTTAGGTGCTGCCTTTGAACCTGTGGACTGGATATCGCCATCGTTCGATATAGCGAGTTTCCTATGCTGGATTTGTACTCTTCGCCATCCACTCTACCAGTTGGTAGACAACACGTTTCCGTATCGCTCGGATATAGGCCCGTACATTCGGCAGTTCGTCAGACCCCTGGGTCATTCTCACCATCATTTACTTTTCAGCCGTCCGGCCTATCTGTCAGCATACCTTCCCTTTCGGGTGGCTGTAGCTTTCATTCAGCCGACTTCACCTGGCTTTGTACAGGATGGATTCGCCATCGATCCTGCACACAGGAGGATTAACGAGAGAGTTTCAGGAAACATGGCTCCGTCATTCCTCTCTTCAGTTACAAAGTTAGATTCTTATGAATCCCTGCTTTTCCCGTTCATGACGGTTATAGCAGAACAAGTCGCACCCAGCAGCCAAATACATTCCACGGATTACGGATAATCTCCGAGGCATGGTTATTGTTTCTCGGCACAAAAGACTGCTCTTGACCGGTAATGGCAATCAGCAGATATGGAGAGACATTTTTGGTTCGCCCCGCATCATCAATCATCTGCAGCAGGCTGCGGTCCGCCAGGGCTGATTTACGCTTCTCCAGAAACTGCAGCACAACTTCGATATTTAAAGACTGATATCCTAGCTCTCTAGGCAGAGTAGGCATCTCTGTACCTGGAGCAAAGACATACTCCAATGGATCAACCGGCACCCCGTTCAGTTCCACTTGAAAATGTAAATGGGGGCCGGTAGAGCGTCCGACGATGCCTTGCCCAATAGCTCCGATCAGTTGCCCTTTGCTCACCACATCGCCCACCGATACGTTCATCTGAGCAGAAAGATGCCCATAGGTGGTTACAAGCCCGTTGCCATGATCGATCATAATCGCCTGACCATAACCACTGGCGGCTCCAGCCAGCGTCACCGTTCCCGCAGCCATCGCATAGACCGCCTGTAGCTCGGTGTTTGCGGCACCGTTCGCAATATCAATCCCCTTGTGCATTCGGGTGGTGCCAAACAGATCGCGTAGCGCAAATGGGGAAGAAACCCGGTCAAGGGTCGGCACCGGCCAGACATATGCCGTTCCGTCCACGTCCAGCTGCACGGGAGCCATCCAGGCATACTGACCACTTGATTGTGGCTTATAGCTGTCCGCATCCGAAAAGATCATGAACGGCAAGAAGACAAACAACATGATCAGCGCGGCAAGTCCCAGGAAGATCAGCACCAAACCGATTCCCGGGGAACTAAGCGCCGACAGCAGACCGATGATTTTCTTCATCTCCCTGGCCTTTTTACTGACTTCCACCTGTTCCCCTCCTCTACCCTGCAGTCTTCAGTCCCCGCGTTTTGTACAGGACATGTTCTTCCGGAGGGACATGCATAATCAGTTCATCGTAGCGTTTGTGGTTCTCTAAGATGTAGCGTTGCGTGCCTTCATTCTGCGTAATGAGATCCTGAATCTCGCTCGGCAGATCCGCGTGGGAGGAGAGTAAACGTACTGCGGATTGCTCCATGTAAAAGTACACGCGCACGCTCGTGTTCTCCCACATGCCCACCCCAGCTGCGGTATCCAGCATAATCGCCGGAGAATTGCCTGCCAGGATCATCATGCCGTTCTGCTTGCGAATCGCTGTGTACCAGGTGAAGACATAACTACGCAGTTCCGGATTTTGCAGCTGCCGCTGCCCTTCATCCACCAGCACGGCAGAAAAGTCAGCACCGGCAATTTTGAGCAGATGAATGTTCGCATTGACTTGTTCAAAGGCCATCGACATCTTGATCTGTGCTTGCTTCGCTGATTCATCCTTTTTGGATTCGTCCTCCTCGCCGGAGCCGACCCGGTAGACGACCAACGGCGCTTTCTGATCAAAGCTGGAGGCCTCTTCGATTTGGAAAATATCATCGTAGATTCCGATGAAATAGATCTTAATTTTGTCGTACAAACTTTTGGCATCGGCATTACTATGAGCAGCGTCCTCAATTTCTGCGAACACTGCATGAATGGTCGGTTTCGGTCCGGTAGGCGCATTCCAGGTTTCCGGCTGCTTCTTCTCGATCCCTGCAGCATAGTAAACTCTACGAATAGCTTCGCCCACTTCAAAGATTTCCGGACGGGTTAAATTCTCCCCGAGCAGCGAGAAGGTGCGCACGCCGCTTTTCTCAGCCATCTTGTACCGGGAGCGATTATACTGCGCACATTCCTCATCAATCTCGGTGATAGCTGGCATGATCGTCAGCGGTTCAAAATACCGTCCTTCTTCTGTGGTGTGGTCAATATAGACACCGCCCACATACGCACAGAGCTCCCGCCATTCACCGTCCAGGTCAAAGACAAATACATGCACGCCTTCTTCCAGCAAAGAGACCACCAGCGCCTTCAGGAAGTAACTTTTGCCTTCCCCGGTCTTGCCGAACACGGTCACATTCTGCGCCCGGGGATCATCCGGATCACAGAGATTCACAAAACAAAAGCCGCCGTCCTCGGTCCGGCGACCAAAATACAGTCCTTCGCTATCCGAGAACGAGCCTCGGGTCATGGGGTAGGTGCGTGCCGCGACCGAATCAGTCGTGACCCGCCCATAATGGGTCTTGTTGAAAAATTCACTGTGCTCACTGTAGGGGTCAAAGGCCGGGGCGGTTTGCCGCATCGCCTCCTGCTGCTCACGCTTCAGTTCGCTGAGCTTCCCGGACATGTTATCGAACCACAGCTTCAGCCCCGCCTCTGCCGCCTCGATCTGGTGCTGCTTCGGTGCGGATATCGTTAAGAAGGTCTGCACTTCAACCAGCTTGTGATCACTGGACAGCGTGGAATCCCGCAAGGCTAAAATGGTCTCCTTCGCAGCAATCTCTGCATTCCGCGCCGGATCGGTTTCACTCTGATCCTGAATACTGGCCGTTAGCCGGTTCAGCTTGTACTTCATTCGGGTGTTGAATTTAATATCGCTTTGCGCATACCGGATCGTCTTCCGTAAGGTGGCCCCGGCATGGGTCACGATGCCATCCAGCTGATCCAGATACCCGGCGATGATCTCCGGCGGATACTCCTGGACCATGAGCACCCGCACATAATGGCCGGTCTTCCCATCCTTGCCGTCCACCATGTTCACCACCAGTTGCCGGGGCTGCTTCTTCCACTGTTTAACTAACCGCTTCGTATGTTTGAGCAGGCTCATTGGGGGTCTCCTCTCTATTTGCGTGTACGTTCAGTACACTGCGTTTGTCGGGATCAAGTGCCAGAGGCCGGCCCTGATACAAGCTATAGGTAGCCGATGGACAGTACGGATAGACTGCCGTATACGTCTGCTGATACTGTTCCTTGAGCAGGGAGGCCATCCGGGGAGCCATGTCCGGGGTACTCTGGTTCAGCCAGAACTCCCCTTCCCAGTGCTGGGCAGCTTCAACGAAGCGCAGCCAATGGTGGTAATCACAATCCAGCACTGCGATGGAACGATACCGCTGCATTAGCGTCTCCCGTTCAGGATAATTCCAGGGGATCTCGGCAATGACCAGTCCATCTTCCGCTGCCCGGCGCTGCAGCAGCTGCTCCACTTCCTGCAAGGCGGGATAACGTGTAGGGGTAAACAGCAGCCAGTCTGCTGCTTTCCCTGACCAGCTGTCCCAGGCGTCCAGTTCCGAAGGTTGCTGCAGCGGATTCAGCACCGTCCGGGTCCCCTGATCCGGTGATAGATCCACGATGCTCACGGTAGTACCGGATAGACTTTCCGCCACCCCAAGATTCGCAGCCAGAAAAGACTTGCCACTGGGTATGGGTGAGGTCAGCAGTACAACCCCTTGAAGTTGACTAGCTTCGGGTGTAGGCAGCACTTTTTGTGAAACTTCTGCTCCTGCCAGCTCATTTGTTGTGTGTTCTAACGTAGTTGCTGGAGATTCAACCTTTCGAGCTCTAACCTTCGTCCAGCCCACACGGCAATTCCGTTTCAGCCTGCTAAGCCAAGGGAGAAGCCTCGTACTCCAGGTTGTTCGAAGAAAGGAGATTCCATGTTTACCGCTTTGCAGCCATCGGGCTATAGGCCATTTCCCGAGCTGCAATGCGCTTCTCCATGACGACTCACGGACCGCATCCTCGAACACCAATGGTGCGGGGATTTTTTCCTCCTGAATGTCTGGCATGGCTTCATTCTCCGCGTGGTCTTCCACTGGAGGATCGTCTTGAATGAACTTGACTAGCGATGGACTGAATAGCGAACGCTTTTCATCTGGTTCTTGGCCTTCCGCTTCCAGTACATTCTGCTCTGTCTCCTGCTCATTTAACGGGTCTGAGTTTTCGGACACTTCATATGGGCTGGGTTCAGCCCATGAGTCTCCATTCATCTTCCAAGCCTCCCATGCCGTCCGGTCCCACCAACGCCCCACAATCTCCGGCAGCGAAAATCCGGATAATAGCGATGTGCTATGCCCACCATGTGAAGTGAGCGTATGGAGCACACGATCCTTTTTCTCCTGCAGCTCACTCAGCAGCCGGAAACGTTTCAGCGCTTCCGGATTCAGATCTGCTGGTTCATCTGCCCGTTCCCTGATCTTGATTTTCGGTTCCGTGGTCGTGAGGGTCAGCGTAAATTCACTGCGCAGCGCCTTTCCGTCTCTTGCCAGCCTCTCCCACATCTCGATGCGGTTCAGTTTCATGGCCTGGATGCCTGGACTCTTCGCCGGATGGTTTCGTTTCTGATTCCACAGCTCCAGCCGGACATCCGGGATCTGCTCCGCTGAGATTTGTGCCGAGAAGCCTTCCTGCACCATGGCACGCAGAAACTGTTCAAAGCCGCCGATCCGTGTCCGTTTCTGTGCATACACCGCCGTTTTCCACGGGGATGCCGATAACGAAGACACCACATGCAAGGTTTTTCCGCTGCGGTAGAGCCAGCCATCCTCCTCCACGCCAAGAAAGGAACCGAGGTCTTCCCCGGCTCCTTCCTTCTTTTGCTGTGCATCATGGATGTAGCGCTTCAGACGATACGGCCACTTGAGCCATTGCCCCAGTGTGCTCATCATGAAGATGGCTACGATCCAGGTCATTTTGAATACCACCGGAAACGGAAGTAAAAAGGGGAAGCCCCCGATCACGAGTGTGGTTCCTACGATCCAGCCGATATCTTTCAGCGACAATCCTAGAAACTGGACATCCTCACGGATATCGCCCATAAAGCTTGCGCGCAGCAGCTCCTCTTCCCGTTCCTGCTGTTCCTGATCCATTTACTTCACCTGCCCTTTACCTTTCGCTTTTCCAGCATCTTGAGCTTTCGCCGTGCTCGCCTGCTGAGCTTCCTTGCTCCGCTGCTGTTCATGCCGATGCAGCATTTCCTTCTGCAGCTGTTCAAAGCTGCCCATATCCAGACCATCCAGCGGCGGTTGTCCATAGTTGACCGGCACGCGGTCTTTAATGACATAGACTGCGCCATCTTTCGCTCGCCAGTAGGGAATCCGGTCTTTTCGGTAGCTGTCATACGCCTTTTGGAATTCGCTAAAATGTTCTTCTGGAATAAAGGCATGAGATTCATCTTTAGCCAGTTCCAGCACTTCCACCAGCGCCTCCGATATACCGGTACGCTCCCAATCCGCGATCATAATGGCGGCAAACCGGGAGTGACGCGGGAAGTTCACCCGGATCTTCCGGGTCGTTTGGGTAAGCATCCCTTCCAGCACTTCAGTAGCCTCTTCCAGGTCATCATCCGGTAGCCATAATACACCCTGCTCCAGCAGCAGCTCCTTCACCCATGGATATTCATCGGCACGTTCCTGCAGCGCATGGTAGGCCGAAGAGGCCTTGCCTTGGGGTAGCTTCGCCTGTGTGTAGAGCGGTAGGGCTTCTTTAATCCGCTCTGCTGCCTGCTCCGCTTCGGAGGAGCCTGAGAGCAGTGAAATCTTCGGTGTACTATTCAGATCTACAAAGGCTCCATCCTTGTACATGCCCTCACGTACCGCAGAGATATCGAATCCTTCCTGCTCCAGCTGGGGCAGCATATCCAGGGTAGGACCGGCCAGGATCAATTCACCGGTATCCTCATCCCACTGGACATCTTCCTGGTATTCCTTCTTCAGGGTACTAAGCTTCTTAGTCAGCTGTTTACGCTGGGCCACAGGTGCCTTCAGCAAGGAGACACTACGGAACCCTTCGTCTCCCAGTATCTCAGAGATATTCAGCGCCGAAGATTTGATTTCCGACTCACCCAGCGTCAGCTCATGCGAAGCCTCCACATGGATCTGACCGCCCTCTTGGAGCCATTCCTCCGGCTCATGATAAGCAATGCCTTGCACCGATTCAGAGAGTCCACCGCTAAGTGTCGAGGCCAGCTTGTCCTTGCCTACACTGCGCTGGGTACGCATCCGATCTGCCGCTTGCTGCATCCGTTTACTGGCTTCCTGCATGCTCAGCGCCTTCTTCTGTACGCCTTCCGAGCCCATCCGCTTGCCCATGGAATCCAGAGACGTTGACGTCCGTTCTCCCCATTTCCCCACGGAATCGAGCACCTGTGCTCCGTTCAGTGTCACCGGATGCTGCACGGCTTTCATCAGCGGCTTCAGCCAGAAAAAGAAGAAGAACACGAGTAATGCCAGCGCACTGAGAATCGCAAAGATGATGGGCGGTATACCTAACGCAGCACAAAATCCTTCACCCTCGCCGTAATCCGTCTGCATTTTCACAAAAATCGCCCAATGCAAACCGCAGATCAGGCCAACAAGGAGCGTCCGCAGATAGAGATTGGCAAACCCCAGCAGCGTCTCCATTTTTCCGGTATAGGCCGATTGGGTAATCCATAGATTGACCAACATTGCCATAAAGATGAGCACCAGGGTCTTGAGTACAGCAACCACATAAAGGGGCAATACGACCAGTAACAAATAACTGAGCAGATTAAAGATTCCGCCGCTGGTGGACACGGTCAGCTCACCGAGGGTTTGGGCGGCATATGCGGCATCTGTAATTCCATCGGCACCAACAATCATCGCTTTCAGAATCTGCTGTCCCTCTAAGCCTTCATAGGCAATACCGCTGGTGCCGATAATCCCCTCGAACATCTTGCTGGCAATCCAGTTGATGCCGACATTGGCGATATTCAGCACTGTGAGCGAGAAATACGTAGCAACAAAACAAACTAAAAAGACCTTGAGCAAACTGCCCAGGTCCTTTTTGCCTTGAATGATTTTGAAGGTTAACCACGAAATCCCGATAAAGAGCAGCACCAGGCCAATGATCATAAAGAGCGACCAGCCTGACTGCACCATTGCGATTTCTGCGATTTGCGGCGTGAACAAGTAACTTTTGGCAAAGGCATCATAGAGTGGGGACATGAGCTCATCCACCAGCAGGACGATGAGGCCTTCAATCGCATCTTTGATCAGCTTGCCGGACATGAGATCCTTGAACGACTGAATCATGTCATCGACTTTTTGAATCATATCATCTACCCAGCCGGGAATGTACCAGCTCGTTTCCCGTTCGGCAGGCTCCTCTGTACTGGTCGGCACTGTAGTTGGTGTTGGCAAAGCCGAGGCGATCTTCACATCCGTTTGTTTTGAAGCTACGATCTGACTGGGTGATGCGTGAACCGTTACGGTCAGCAGATGGTTCGTGAAACCGAGCAACAATAGCAGCAGAACGGCCAACACCCGAAATCGTTGTCTCAACCTCCCCACCCCCAAATCGCCATATAATCATAGAACTGTGACAGCAGGGTAAATACCGAGCCGGTCATGAATAACAGAATCAGCCCCAGCGCTACCGCCATCCGCTTCCAAAAGGTTGTATCCTTCAGGCTCTTTGCCCCCCGGCTGGCGGATAACAGGAACGCAAAAAAACGGATCAGCCAGTAGGCTAAGGCGAGAACACAGAGTATCGTCCCTGCGGCACCTGCCAGGACTAAGAACCAGTTCAAATCATCCACTACACCTAGATCAACGGTATACATTTTTTTCATTTTCGAGATATAATCGTTGTCCATCCCTGCGTTAGCCCCTTAATTTACGAATATCCGGCTGGGACCAAAAGGCTGACTTTTCACCTCCAAGATCCTGTGTGGATGTCCAGTTATAGATATTTTCCAGGAAGCTGAAGAAGGCTCCACTGATGAACAGGAACACGATAAATACAATGAGGCCTGCTTCAATCCAGAACCATTTATCCTTGATGGTGCCTTTCCCGGTACTGATTTTGACCAGTTTGATGATCACACGAACGACCACAAATACCAGCGTGGCTATCGTCAGTAAGGAGATCACGAGGCCAATCGGGGTAAATACAAAGTCGAGACCGTCCAGCACCTTCCAATTAAACTTCATTTTCTCCTTGATCTTAGTAATTGGATTGTTATCGTCGGCATACGCCAGCATGGGTAACATGAACATACTAAACAGGACCATCATGATGAGGGTCCCGGTCTTTTTGATTTTCATTTTTCTCTTCCTTTCCATTATCAATAGAATATCATCAGCCAAAGTACGATACTGCAGAGCCAGCAGCTTCTTGCGATCCACCGCTCGCCAGCCCCGCCATTTCGCAGCAGATTCAGCGCCACCTTCAGCCGTGGGAGAAGCACGGAACGAATGCCCTCCACCGTCACGGCATCCCCCGCCAAATGTGACCACCACCCTGCCAGCAAGCCTAAGCCGAGCGCCTGGAACAGAACCGGCTGTGTCGCGGTAAAAGAGACTACGCCAAGGCTCAAGGCACCGGCGAACTCCGGACTATGAATGATCCCGCGATGCTTGACGAAAGGCATTACCAGGAAGGCAGCGCCAGCAAGCAACATGATCCAATGCAGGCTGTACCATTCGTATCCGGCAAGTAGCAGCAGTCCAAGTCCGCTTAGGATTAGCATGCGCATTCGAGAGGCTAAGGCGAGGATCAGGCCAGCTGCTACCCATAGCCAAGGCATTGGTTGCTGCAGGACAAACCACAAGATACCCATCCCCAGCGACAACGCAGATAATCCCTTCAGTTGTTTCCGCGTCCTTGCCGAGAATTGAAGCTTATTACTAACCGTGCTGGTCTTATGGTCCAGATCAGGCAGCAGCCCACCGATGCCCGCAGCGGCAATCAATACGGCAGCAGGTAGTATGGACAGGGCTGGCGTAACATAGAGCACTGCCGAGCCTGCAAGTATGGCTAGTCCTATATGTCCTTGTCGATTCATTTTGAATTTCACCCCCTTTCCGGACAGCACAAAATACCGCTTCAATACTTGAAGCAGTTCGAGTCTTGCAATGATTGATTTGAATTTCCCGTTAGAAAAACCGGCCAAGACCCCGCTTTTTCTGTTTTTGCAAAATCGGAGATAAGAGACCTTCCAGGAATTCATCAGTATTCGCCTGGGGATGAAACGGATCTGGATGATTCGGAACCGCAAATACGGGCCTGCCGCTTAAGCATCCCGCCACCATCTCCCGATTCGGTTCATTCGCCAGTGGCAAAGCAATCCGCCAGTATTCCTGCGGCACTCGGCTATGCTCCCGGCAGAAGGAGATCAGTTCCTTCACCCGCCATTCACTGCCTGAACCCACCAGTACAGGAACGCTGGCTTGTACAAATAGGTCAGCCTGCTTGCTGCCCTGTAAACTCCCTAAGTCCAGCACCGTATAGCGGTAGTCGCTCATCAGCGATCCGATCCAGTACTCGGATACCTCTGCCTTATAGAGAGCCACATTATTCAATTCATAACGGGGATGATTCGAGAAATCACCTTCCTTAATATATTCCAGGAAAGAGAAACACGGATGATTCCCGCCTTCCCACACCGCTACTTTGGTTTTTGCATACCGGGCTAAATAGTGAGCAATGAGCAACGCTGTATGCGTGCTGCCAGCCCCTTCATACACACTGCCTACAGCGATAACGATCCTTTCCCCTGTTCGGCTAAAGTTCATTTCAGGCAGTGCGATCTGTTGAGGCTTAGCCTCTACCTGATGTTGGGCTTCAAGTAGTTTCTCTTGCCAGCTACCGTTCAGCCATACGTCCGAAGCGCCCAACGCGGTCCAGCTTCTTACCGCTGTTGAGGATAGGCTGATTGCCTCACTAATCACAACAAACTTTACGGGGATCACCTCCGCTAACGGTAAGATACTACGGGCCTCATCCTCATGGATCAGGACGTATTCCGGCATCAGGATCTGCGAGCTTTCTTTGACCTCCTCAAACGTACCACATACATGAAATTTAAAATGGGGATCACTGATTTCTGGCTTTACGCCAACAAGTACAATATGCAATGATGTCCTACCTCCTCTGAGCAATATGTCTACTGTATGATCTTAGCTCAGGGAGGCAAGTTGAACGTGTGAAGAATGTTCTGAAAAAGTATGATTTTTAAGGCCACACTCATTGTTTGTATAACTTTTTTAGAAATGAAGATTTCATCTAATGCAAAAGGCAAGTGACGCAACGCTCACTAAGAAGCGCAGGAGCATTCTCACTTGTGTACCATGAAGTTGTACGGGGCAAATGATACGTTGGTTCATACGTATAGGTTGTTGTATTCTTAGCCTTCAATGTTCCGCTGATCCTCTGTTAATGGCCGGGTCGTTGATAAGAGGCTCCCATAATCATCATACTCCATGAAGCTGGTTAGCTTGTTCGCCGAAGCATCAGTGTCCCCTGACCCATATTCCAACGTTTCAGATATAGTTGGTAACGTATCAATGACAGAGTAAAAGCTGGTGTTCTTCTGAACTATTTTTTCTCCAGTTGCCGCGAGTTTCGTAGTAGACAGTAACTGCCCTTTCCATTATATAAATATGTTACTTTCAAATTGTTGGTCACACTTGTAGCCGAGGTTGAATATTGATAAGCATCCGTTTTGTTCTCATAATATGTAGGATATCCGTCATGAATATCCACATAATCATAGTTTACCTTGTTATGTTCCCCACTATATAATCCATTTCGAATTACACGATCATAGCGAGACGAGTCAAATATACTCGCGGGAGAAGCGGATACAGGTTGTATTATATAAATTATTACACGGGTCTCCCTGATAATGTTTGGTGGGGAGTAACGACTTTATCTCTTAAGTCAATAACGCAAAATAACGAACAAATTCAATTTGCGTATGATCGAACTACATTTGACACACAATCAAGTCGAAAAGGATTCTCTGAAGGTGACGCGCCTAGTATTAATCATAATCAAGCGTACCAACTTAGAACCGTAACATATCCACATTCTCAAACTGTATATATCCCGTTTGTCAATCCGAACAAAGTGTCATTCGTAATGGACACAATAAGCCACGAAAGATTCGACATCTCAATCTCTTGGGCAAAAGATGCTATATCGTCGTACCATCTCTTCGTTTGTATTGTTCGCATTACCAAATTGGTTTTGGCTGGAACTATGCATTTGTAGGTCCGAAACAACGGTACAGCTATCTCTTTCGTCTGCAGACGGTAGAACAAGCACTCGGCTCCACAGCGGCTCACAGCGCGAGAATGCAAGAAGCGCCTGCCAGCATGGTACAGCGGATGCATCAGGACGCTCTGCCAGCAGAAAGCGAGCGCCTCTCTAAACAAGCTTGGTCCGAAGCCCGGCAGACGTCAAGCTTGGTGTTGGGGATCGATGACTTTGCGATTAAAAAGGACATACGTACAATAGGGGCATCCATAATCTTCGGGGAGAAACCCTGCTAGATGTACTGGCTGGACGCAAACTGGCGGATTTACGTGCGTATGCTCGTACGCCCCCTGACTTTCTTACGTTGAAGCCTAAAGCTGTTGTCATGGATTTGGCTCAGATGTATCACACGTGGATTAGTGAATGTTTTCCGGACGCGATTCGCATTGCCGACCACTTTCACGTACACGGCTATGTCATTGAGAGTGTCCAAGCTGTTCGTAAGTCCGTACAGCTTACGCTTTCGCCCCGGGCCAAAGGGATTTTAAAAAGGGATCATCGGTTGCTGAACCCTCCAGTTGACCGTCTTTCTGAAAAGAACAAGATCCAGCTAAACACCCTGCTTGCCTTCTCTTCTTTGCTACGGGAGGTTTGGGAATGGAAAGAAGCCTTTTCCCGCTGGTATGAGTACTCGCCGAATGTTCAAATCGCCACCCAAAGCTTTCACCGTTGGCTTCAGCAAGGCGAGCAGATGGAGCATGAAGCCGTTCAACGCACCTTTAAAACGATGCGTAACTGGCAAAATGAAATCATAAACTACCATCGTTGTCGGTGAACGAATGCTACGGTAGAAGGACGCCATAATCGCATTAAATCCTATCAGCGAAGACATTATTTCACTCGCAATCGTCTTTGTTACACAGCAGGTATTCTAATCGAATGCAACCGGCAACGCTTATCTGTTTGAAAAGTTCAACCACTGATTTTTAGTTTGAGCCTTATATATCATAGAAAAAGATTGAGACACTTATTAGCGTAAACAACGTTAATAAATGCTTCTTTAGATTATCGTTGTAATCATAACAATGTAAAACGTGTTAGATTTTATGGAAACGAAAAAAAACCAAATGAAGACGCCGAGGTTATGAATTATCGGGGTTAGTCAATATGAAATCTTGTTATACAATAAATATCCAAAAATACCATAATGAAGTGGTAATCCGTATCATTCTTTACTCATTTACCTTTTTCAATCATACACCACATGAGCTGGTGCAAATTGGGCATTAAGTTGAGAGGTGATGGTGGATAAAAGATTGATAAATTTGGTCATGTCGAAAGTGAAATGATTGTCAACGCTTCACCATAGCTGATTGCTCGGAGCTTTTCAATAGTGTGTGCTGCCGATGCACCAGCAGCGAAGGTCAAATAGAGTAGTCATCCAATTGTTAAAACTCTGAATTTGTTTTCTTTGAAAATCCAGAGAGTATATGCTATTCCCACACAAAAATGTTATAATTTTGTCAATGAGAAAATGAGAGATTGCATACAAGAGTAATGAAAGGAGGATTTATGATCGAGAAGATAATAAATGCAGTAATTTTGTTAACTATCTTCAGCTTAATTATATTTTATCCTTCGGAGTTAAATTTATGGTTGGCAGCTTCGATATTTGCTATTTGGATAATTGTTGATATTATTCGTAAACCTACCAAGACAAACATAATAACAATACTGCTTTTTTCTTTTGGAGCAGTCATTTTATTTACTGTATTTAGATGAATTAAGTAGATCCATAAAGAAATAGCCGATTTTAATGGAGAGAGTATGTAGCAAGAAACTAAAATAGAGGAACAAAATCACCCTACGGGTGAATAGGTTTTCTAGCCAGCGGTCATTTATCCCCTGGCTCTTCTTTTCTCACTAAGGTTCCATTACAAGCCGGACAGAAGAACTCCGGGGATTCGCCGGCTTCCAGTTCATACGAACATTCGGCCAATATAAATTCAGGTACGGGGTCCATCAATCCGCATCTCACACATACATAGTCAATCCATACCTCTGGCTCCTCTTCTTCCTCCCAGGGATCTAGCTCACGACCCGGTACTCCGCAATCGCCGGGCGCGCTAAGTAACGCCCTATGTATTTTGCGGCTCCACGTGCATCCTTCATCCGCTGCTCTGCATTCACATAAAACCCTTGCGGATAGCGTTGGTATAACTCATTCACTAGTCCCTTTACTCGTTCTTCTTCGGGATACCACTTCAGCATTAAATCAAGCAGCAGCTTCTGCCACGATTTCCGCAAGTACTCATACGAGATGTACTCTACCTTCTTCCACTCCTTATTCCGGTCAAGCGCCCCTTCCGTAATGAGCGCGTGGTTATGCGGGTGAATTTCAAATCACGCCCAAACGTATGAATCACTGTAATGACACCTACTTCGTATTTCTTGCTCTTGTTTTTCCGCCGGTAATAATATTGAATGACCTTGGCGACTTGGGTACTGAGTTCATTCAATATCCCTCGGTCTTGAAAGAACACCGTACGTAATTCTTGAGGCACGGTAAACACCATATGGCGATGCGGCACATTTAGGATTCGTTCTTGCTGCTTTTCCGCCCATTCAACCGTATATTTCTTCCCGCATCCATGACAAAAACGGCTCTTACAGGTAAAGCAAATAAACACGGGTTCCGGTGTTCCCTCCGTGCATCCCTTGCACTCATATCTGGCATAGCCCATATCCCGCGTACCACAGCGTATCGCTTTATTTACAGTTTCTATGATGCTACTGTGAAGTTCCTTGGGCAGATGATGTCCGTGCATTTCCATGAATCCATGAAAGTGATCTTTTAGAATCTGCCGGATGACTCCTCGTTTCTTCCACTTCTCCTGATTCTTCACGTCCATCCCTCCTCCTTTTTTCTTCGTAAGCGTCTAATAACCAGGTGTATTGAAAAAGAAAAACCCATGGCTCATGATGAGGATCCACAGGCTTTGCGTTATGTACAATGTTGCCTAACTGCCGGACTCCATGGAAGGTAATCATCAAGTAACTCCGGCCGCTGACGAAATGCAACCGCCGGTAACTGTTGCAACAGATAGACTAGATATTTGTAGGGGCTCAATCCATTTGCCTTTGCTGTCTCTACGATGCTGTAGATCGCTGCACTTGCGGCTGCACCCCGTGGACTTCCGCTAAACAACCAATTTTTGCGACCGACCGTAAAGGGGCGAATGCTGTTCTCAGCTAGATTGTTCGAGATCACACAGTTCCCATCTTGTAAATAATTCATCAACGCTTGTTTATGGTTACGCGCATACTTCAGAGCTTCGCCTAGCTTTGATTTGGGAAGAACTTTACCTTTGGCCGTTTCTACCCACGTCCAAAAAGCATCGAGTACAGGCTTTTCCTGCACCAGACGTTGTTCCTTTCGCTCTTCAGGGAGATGTGAGGCAAGCTGTGCCTCTAGCTCAAATAGCTTGTTGCAGTAGGCTACCCCATCCGTGGAAAGGGTCCCTTCCGGATTCTTCGCCTCCGGTGGCAATGCCTCAACAAACTTACGCCGAAGATGTGCCCAGCATAGACAAGAGATCGTTCCTGCTAGATTCGCATATCCAGAGTAGGCATCGCTATGTAAATATCCCTTGAATCCTTTCAGGAACGCTTGCGGGTATCTCGCCCCTCGTCCTGGCTGGTATTCAAAGATCCTTATGGGATGCGTACTATGCTGACCGCTGCTGTAGATCCACATGTAGGAGGAGGTCGTGTTCTTCCGACCCTTCTCATTCATTACCTGCAAGGGTGTCTCATCGGCATGCAGATATCGCTCTTGTACAAGCAGCTCATGCAGTCGATTCACCAGTGGCTTCAGCCAGTCTCTCGTGGTCGCGATCATCCAGTTGGCCATTGTGGCCCGGCTCAGATCCAGACCGATGCTCTTCCATTCCTTCTCCTGACGGTACAGCGGCATGCTGTTCACAAACTTCTGGTACATCACCCAGGCCACGGTGGAAGCGGAGGCTAACGAATGCTGGATGACCGGTGCTGGAGTGGTCGCCTTTTTCATCTGAGGCTTGTCCGCTATCCGACAGGTCCGGCACTCTAAGGTTTCTCTGTAGATATCAATGGCTTGAACGCGGGCAGGGATAAACTCCACTTCCGTACGAACAAACTCTTCGCCTACCAAGACAAGCTCACTATGGCATACGTCGCAACAACGATCCTGAACCTTAAAGAGTTGTTTTTCATGCGGAAGATCTTGAAGCAGCTCCGCTCGTTCGCCTACCCGCCTCTTTCGCTGGTAGCTTTGAATTTGCTCGATGGTCGGCTCCGGCGCAGTGCGTGAAGCTGCCGTCTCTGGCTCATCAAATAAAGACAGCTGCTCCACCCCTACTGGGAGGGAAGCTGTTTTCTCGGAGCTTTTACCGTACAGCTTCTGCGTTAGAAATTGTACGGTTTCCTGTAGCCGTTTATTCTCTTTTTACAGGTCGCCGATGCGATTCTCCATCTTTTGCAGCTGTTCCAAGGGGCTCATGAGATACTGTTCCTTCACTGTCTTCTATACCTATTATTATACCATAAAAGCAGGCATGAATCCAGATTTTACAAGGGTTTTTGACACTTTTTCGGCTTACATAGTGTCAGAAGAAAATAAAGTATTAGACTGAAAATAAAATATTAGACTGGGAAAATAAAGTTGTAGACTGAGAAAATAAAGTCTTAGACTGACGAAGGGCCATTAAACGGGCAGGATAGTTTAAGATTAACCACGGAAAAACCCACCAGTAGCCATCCCCTTGTAACCGAATAAGAGAGCAACATTTCAAATATTGTCCTGTGATAAAATTATATTTGAATTCGGACAAGGAGATGAAAACATGAGTAAGTTGGAAGGTAAAATCGCTTTAATAACCGGAGCGAGCCGAGGAATTGGCCGCAGCATCGCATTGCGTCTGGCACAAGAGGGCGCATTTGTCGTCGTGCACTATGGAAAAAGACGAAATGAAGCGGAGGCAGTCGTTCACCAGATCGAGCAAAGCGGAGGTAACGCGTGCGCGATTGGCGCTGACCTGAGCACTCTCGATGGCATTTATGATTTATTTGCGGTACTGGATGATGACATTCGGGAACGTACTGGCGGTAGCGGATTCGATATTCTTGTCAACAATGCTGGAATCGGTCAAATAGTTAGCCTAGATGAGACAACTGAAGAATCTTTTGAAGAGGTGATGAAGGTTAACGTCAAAGCACAGCTTTTTGTTACCCAGCAAGCTTTACCGCGTCTAAAAGACGGAGGGCGCATTATTAATATTTCATCCTTTGTGACGCGCGTAGCGTCTCCAAGTGTGTTCGCCTACAGCATGTCGAAAGGGGCCATCGACACATTTACGCATCTTCTGGCTAAACAGCTGGGTAGCCGCAATATTACGGTAAACGCCATCCAGCCCGGCATTATTAACACAGAGATGAATGCCGGGACGTTGCAAGATCCCAATGGGCAAAAATATGCGGCCGGTCTTTCAACCTTTAACAGATGGGGAGAACCCGAGGATGTAGCGGATATTGTTGCCTTTCTCGCTTCGTCGGACAGCCGTTGGGTAACCGGTCAATTGATCGATGCAAGCGGTGGATCTCATCTGTAAGTAAATTTATTAGATGAATCCCACACTTTACGTTCATTTCACTATTGCAGTCCCACCCCATTTTTGGGATGAAAAAGAGTGTTTCATGCAAGTATGTTTGTATCCTTGATTGAGTTAACGGAGTACGATAGCTCACTAAACCAGTGGCAGTCTAGGACTTTATTTTTCCGTCCATGGCTGCCGCTGGTTTGATTTTGGGGATCAGTCGAATACTTATTTTTCGGGGTCTAGCGGTTATGTAATGCGTAATGCCGCGTGTACTCTGCACATTCAGTCTAATACTATATTTTCATCAGACACATAGAAGGGGTGAAAGCAAGCTTTTTTACCGCTTTCGGCTGATGGAGCGACAGTCCTTCCAGCAACCATCGAAACTCCTGTGGCGTGATCGAGCGTACGGCCTCGGCATCCATGGGCCACTGGTATTGACCCGATTCCAATCGCTTGTACAACAGTACGAATCCATCGCCTTCCCAGTACAAGGCTTTCATACGATCACGCTTGCGACCGCAAAACAGAAACAAATGATTCTGAAACGGGTTCAATTGTAGCTGATGCTGCACCAAGTGAATCAGGCCGTCAATGGATTTTCGCATATCCGTATATCCACAGGCGATATACAGCTGATCGGCCTTCGAGATGTCACCGAACATACTGAAGGATGCGAAGCGTCTGTTCGAGAAGTGCGGTAGACGCATGCGGATGAATTTCAATCGTAACGGCATCCGTACGAAGGATGATCGCCGCTTGTTCATGACTCGCTTCGGAACGAGGAGCGTTCGTCCGCAAAGATGGATGGACCGGTACGAGAGTTGGTTCATTCGGGGATGAGAAGGCGGGGAGAGATTCACACGCGGCTTCACGAATTTTCCGAAGCCAGTAGTAATAGCTTTTCACACTAACTTCGTGATCGGCACACCAACGAACCACGGTCTGACCACTGGAACGGCAATCACGAATGATCTCCGTCCACTGCTGAAGTCGATAGCGATTCCTAATCTCTAAAGTTTGCAATTGGACATCCTCCCACTAGAGTTTTTCGAGTAGAGTCGAAAAACTCCAACGACTTACTCTAACGGAATTGTCTTAAAGTCTAGATTGGATTGGAATACACCTTCTTGTTTGACGCTTACCCACGACCGGACTTTCACCGGCTAGATGATGCGTGCTTGGCTGGGCACGCTACAATAAAAAAATAAAAACTGACACCCGAAATGCGTGTCAGTTTTTATTCATTTGCACAACACGAGTACATTTGTACTACTGAATTTTAACTTATGGCCCCCAACCTGGAGCATATGTCTCTTGCATTACAGGAGAGTCGTAAACATAATCAGTGTAGCTAGAATTGGTGTAGAAATAGGTGAATACACGTTCTGCCCGCGGCAACGGAGGACTAGTTAAGGTATATCTATAGTACCACTGCTTTTGCCAATAAACAGTTGGAGTGCCTAGCGCATAATAGGCACCTGATACAGTTGTAATCACCTTTACCGGTAAATATGGAAAATAATGATTGAGAACAACTACTATAGCAGCAACGGTAAGTTTCGCTGCAATGTTAGATCCTCTTGTGATGGTTTGGAAAGTCCAATCTGTTAGATCAGTATTACCAGCTAATAGTGAGATTTTATTGGAAGCAGCATTGTTTACTCCTTCAGTTATATTGGGGGCGGAGGAGTCTACACTTTCAACAGGTATCGTTTCAGTTGTGATAACACCATCTTTTGTAGTAGAAATAAGTACATTATTATCATCCAATAATTTTGTAGAAACCTTAGAACTTAATACATATTCACCATTTTCTTTTACGTAAATATCACTTGAAACATCCGTCATCGTTTCTAAATTAATACTCTCTACAATCCGGTAGGAAATCCCTTCTTCTTCGTAAGTGTATTCGTAGTTACTTAAATCGTCATTCACTACCCATTGAAAATTAGTTCTCTCTACCTTTGAAGACGCATTACTGGTCGTACTTTCTGCTGAAGAAATTGAGGTGGAAATGGATGTGGTGAAAATAGCCAAAACAAGAAACATAATGGAAATTGCCTTCTTCATTTATTTCAACATCTCCCTTATTTGGTATATTATATACAGTACATTGTTTTTTCTATAAATCCAATAGTTAGGAAGTAATAGATTAACATGATAAAAAGATTAAATTTAGATTATTATGTCGATTGATGTAATATATTGTTAATATAATAGACTCTAAACCGAAAATAGTGGTTTAAAAAATAAATTCAAGGATAGAAATGGAAAAACATCTGCCAATCCTGTATTGTTGTAAGTCCTACCCAACAACAACTAAGGAAATGACAGATGCCTATCCAGTATATCAATGAGCTACTTTATTTTTAAAAAGGACATACGTACAATACGGGCATCCATAAACTTCGGGGAGAAACCCTGCTAGATGTACTGGCTGGACGCAAACTGGCGGATTTACGTGCGTATGCTCGTACGCACCCTGACTTTCTTGCGCTGAAGCCTAAAGCTGTTGTCATGGATTTGGCTCAGATGTATCACACGTGGATTAATGAATGTTTTCCGGACGCGATTCGCATTGCCGACCACTTTCACGTACACGGCTATGTCATTGAGAGTGTCCAAGCTGTTCGTAAGTCCGTACAGCTTACGCTTTCGCCCCAGGCCAAAGGGATTTTAAAAAGGGATCATCGGTTGCTGAACCCTCCAGTTGACCGTCTTTCTGAAAAGAACAAGATCCAGCTAAACACCCTGCTTGCCTTCTCTCCTTTGCTACGGGAGGTTTGGGAATGGAAAGAAGCCTTTTCCCGCTGGTATGAGTACTCGCCGAATGTTCAAATCGCCACCCAAAGCTTTCACCGTTGGCTTCAGCAAGGCGAACAGATGGAGCATGAAGCCGTTCAACGCACCTTGAAAACGATGCGTAACTGGCAAAATGAAACCATAAACTACCATCGTTGTCGGTGGACGAATGCTACGGTAGAAGGCCGCCATAATCGCATTAAATCCTATCAGCGAAGACATTATTTCACTCGCAATCGTCTTTGTTACACAGCCGGTATTCTAATCGAATGCAACCGGCAACGCTTATCTGTTTGAAAAGTTCAACCACTGATTTTTAGTTTGAGCCTTAATATATTTTTATAATTTAAAATAATCTTTCCGCTTAGCTAAAACTGAAAGGAATTATTTATTGCATGTCTCTTTTATATGTAAGCCTCACTTTAAACGATTTGTTGAAATCGAAAACCAAGTCGGGTCTATCTCAAAAGCATCCCAACGGCGATTCAGGGTTTCTGCAGCATCCGGTACCACTCCGCTGCCTGCAAAGAAATCAACAACATATTCGCCTTCCTCACTACTGTTCTCAATGATCCGCTTCATCATATCTATCGGCTTCTCAGTAGGATGAATGGTTTGATTCCCTGGAATGCGTGGGATCTGCCATATATCTGTTTGATTCCGAGTGCGTATCCGTCGAACGTTCTTCGTACCTTTGACTGCCATTATGATAAATTCATGTTGGTAACGATATTGCCATCCCATGCCCATATTCTTCTTGTCCCATACAATACAGTTTTTGATCGTAAACCCGGTAATCTTAAGCCAGCGAGCCATATCCGGATATGTACGCCAATCGATAAAAATGTAGACATGACTACCTGGTTTCAAAATGCGATAGGCTTGTTTGAGCCAAGCAAGACAAAATCTGCGGTAGTCCGGAAACGGCAAGTTATCATTGGGGAAAATCTGAAAACGGGGTTTCTTATTCTTGGTTTGAGTCGTTCCTCTAAATTTTAAATTATACGGCGGGTCGGCAATTACTAAATCTACAGTTTCATCTGCAATTACTTTTTGAGCCCCTTCTATACAGCTATCCAAATATAACATTTGAAGCCCTCCCTTGGTGTAATGGTTCCAATGGTTATATACGGATTAACAGGAACGTAAGTTCCCATTATTATTATTCAAGATTACTTTCATATTCTTTCACTCTACGATAAAATGTAGGCTTCTTCATGCCGATCCTGCTCATCGCTTCCATTGCAGTAAACTCGCCGGATTTCCACGCATCATATACTTCAATGAATGTATTATCAATCTCATGTTTGGGTCGGCCAAAAGTAACCCCTTCCGTCCGGGCTACCTCAATGCCTTCTGCCTGCCTTGATCGGTTCTTCTTCCGTTCCTGTTCCGCCACGTATGCCAGGAGGCTAAGAAACTGATCCTCCATAACCTTTCCGAAGTCTCCCATGGTCTTAAACTTTCGGGAATCGAATAGTATTTCGTTATCCAAACATACAATGTCCGCGCCGATCTCTCGCGTGATATACTTCCACTCTGCAATGATGCCGTCATAGTCCCGGCCCAGCCGGTCCAGAGCATCCACATAAACCAAATCACCTTCCCGCAGCATGAGCCGCATTGCCTGATAGCGCGGACGTTTAAAATCTTTGCCGCTTTGCTTATCAACAAAAACAAACCGCTCCTCTATTCCTAATTCCCGAAACTTTAAAAGCTGCCGCTCTACATTTTGCTCTTTGGTTGAAACTCTTCCATATGCGATCTTCAATGGGACCCCTCCTAATAGAAAAACGTCTCAAATGATCCCTTGAATCACTGAGACGTTCCAAAACTGATTTTATGGTCTTTTGAAACGAACTATAACCAGTTATTCCGTTGTCTCAAAAAGCATGCTTTTTGGAACATACAAGAATGGGTGGTGCTCACTATCATTTCAAAATCAAAATTCCACTTTTTTATTGTAATGATCAGTCATTAGCTCTGGAGCCTTTAATATTCACTTAACGACTTTTGTCACATATTACAACTCCCTTTTTAGGTAAATAATAATCAAAACCCCTTATTTACCCTTTACAACAGCAAAGTATGCCGATTAGTGTAGTGACTTGCTTCGCTGAATCAGCTGCTTGCACCGCGAGTGCTCCTACTTCTCTGGTTACGACAGCAAAGTATTTGCCGTGCTAGCCTGCCCGTGCAGCCTCAATTGAAAGCATTCAAAGCCAATAATAAAGCTGTTGCTAAGGAGTTATCGGCGATATGGACGATTTGTGGTCATAAACCTGTTAAGTAGACAGAACAAAAAAGACACAAATCGAATCTAGCACCATCCTGCTAATATCTGATGCGTAGAACCTGTAAAAGACCTTAGCTCGCCGTTGTTTATGCGGACGCCAAGGTCTTTTACATTTATTTATTCCTTAGGCATTTCGTTAAAGAAAACCACATCATCGACTGCCAGCCTCACCGTCGGATGACCGGGCTTCGCCGCCTTGCCGATGGCGATCAGCATAATCGGAACGTAGCGTTCTGATATTCGGAAAGCTTCCATGAACTTTTGTTTGTCGTAACCGCCCATCGACACCGTGTCGTAGCCTTTAGCGCGGGCGACAAGCATGAGTTGCATCGATACTAACCCGCCGTCGGTATAAACTTTTTCGTGGATGGCCTCGGGCGGCATGCTCGAATACATCCCGGTATAGCGTTCCACGAACGATTTAGCCGTTTCTTCAGGCATGTAACCCGCTTCGACAGCCATTCCGTAAATTTTCTCGGCCAATGTATAACACTCCAAATCTCCGAGTACCGCAACGACAGCCGAAGCCTCGACCACTTGCTGTTGATTGAATGCGATCGGAAGCAGCTTCTGCTTCAGCTCCGGCGAGTCGATAACGAGAAAACGCCACGGCTGCAGGTTAGCGGCTGAAGGAGCCAGCGTGGCTTGCCGCAACATGTCGGTCAATTCCTCCCGCGAAATCTTGATCTCGGGATCATAGCTACGAACCGACCGGCGTTCTCCAATAACATCAAAAAAAAGTTGGTGCTCCATCGTTAGTGATGGCTGTGAAACCGACATGGTTCTCTCCTCCTTTTGGAAAAGCAGCATTCTGCTTTTTGTTTCAATACAACATTAGTAGTTTGAACAACACTTGTTGCATTTATATGTTATAATACCAACCGAATGGTACGCAATCATCAATAACCATAAACCGTTGGATAGACAACATCATTTCTATAATGTCGTTTTATTAGGGGAGATCTTAACGATGACAATTAAAAAGAATGAAGCTGATCCTCGTGTGATACGTACACGGCGACTCCTTCAAGACGCTTTTGCTTCATTAATTCAAGAAAAAGACTTTGAATCGATAACCGTTAGGGATATTGCAGAGCGGGCTACTGTTAACAGATCGACTTTTTATGCGCACTTTGTAGATAAATTCGAAATTCTTGAGGCCAAACTAATGGAATCATTTATGACAATCATAAATCGAAGAATAAATGGTCACGAAGTATTAAATGAAGAAACAATTCAGAGTATTTTTCTGGGTGTGTGTGATTTTCACAAGGGTCTAAGCACAATGTGCAAAAGAAGGTATACATCGCTTGGATCTGTATTCGAAATTCAAATAAAGGAAAAAATTCAAACGATACTTCTTTCCTTTATAGACAAAGACAAGATGCTATCGAGTCCAAACGCGCACTTCTTAATAAATACAGCTTCTATCATGTTAAGTTGGGGGATGTATGGTTCTGCTTACGTCTGGAACAATGAGGGGCATCCATTAAGTGCGGAATCATTCGTTAAACAGACTATGCCCTTAATGATGAACGGAGCCAAAGAACTACTGGGGTAGGACCTGTCGCTATTGCTCTATCCTGCCCGTTCAGATGAAACCATGCCTGTTGTGCCTGAAGAAAGCATACGTTGGATTGTATAGTAGCCCATCTTGGAAGAAGGTTTCACTAATACATGGCTCGGAATTGCAAGAGCGACCTACTACCGCTGGAAAGCAGCTGCGGGGAAAGAACAGACAGACAGTGGTGAAGAAGATTCGGGAGCTTTGCCTCCAGCATAGATTCCGGTATGGGTACCGAAAATAAATATCTTCAACTCATATCTCTGGTTTAGGAGTAGCTGGAAGGTGTGTTCCAATTTCACCTAATAAGGGATGGCCTTGCCCCATTCTTCTAATTTCATAAACGGTGTCCCAGGCATAGAGGCTAACAGTCAGTTAAGAGCCTCGGTAGCAATTAATAAACTCTTTTTCTTTTTCATTTCCTCCAATTTTGTGTTGATATCTCAATTTTTCACCAAATCCCTTATATGGATATATATGGTAATTTAATAACATTACAATATAAACCTATTAATGACAACTATGCCGATGCTGGAGTGTTCAGGCAACTTAAAGCGCTATGTGATCAGTCGGGAATGACAATCGAATTAGCTGCAAACGTAATTGTAACAAGGCATCAGAGGGCGCACGAATCTGCAGTTGGATATTCCTCTTGTTTGGACTTAAAATTCGTAAAGCGAACATTTCGTTTTGCCTCCTTTCTTTGCAGAACAGTTTACGTCAACCATGCAGCAAATCAGTCTCATCGAAACATCTGTTTATATTCTTTAGAATCGAATTTACCCGTTTCCCGATCAATAGCGACCAGGCCGATATCCGTATGAAAAACGTGACATCTATCATTCGAATGTGCATAATGGACTTCTTTATAATCTGCTTCCGTTAATACACGACACAGCATCATTTGTTCAAACAGACCCAGCTGCATAATTCACCTCTTAATCCGTTGGATTTTTCGCAATCTAGCGCAAAGCTTCAAACTGCCGATCCACTGCTTTATGATCAAATTGCTGAACTACTACTTCGATAACTGCACGAATCGTACTATCTTCCGGGGGCATACCATCCCAGCCGCGGTCATAGTTAGCCAGACGTTTACTGAACTCTTTTTGCCGATTCGGATACACGGTCAACCGGCTGATTCGACCTTCGGATATCCCATACGAGGATGGCTCAGAGAATACATGTGCTTGTACATAGAGACCTTGCACCTCTCCTTCAAAGACGTCCCCTGCGTACAGGGGACATTTATATTCCAGTGGCATTATTGTTTATCTCCTTTTTTAGCATATAACTCATACTCATCAGTCATGGCCGTATCTTCCAATACATTTCCGTTAAACAGGACTTCTAATGCTGTTTCAGAATCATGCCCTTTTTTCAAAAGATGGGCATACGTCCATTTTGAGATAAGCATCTTCATTTACAAATCTGAGCATTTGCGCTGCATTGAATACGGGATAATCAGATTCCATACGATTCATCCTTCCTGTCCTGTAGTTGAAATCTATTAGAGTCCTGAACGATCTCTAGATAATCCGCAGGGACTGGGCTAGTAGAATAAGAGCAGTTTTCTTCACCTGATAATACTTCGCTCGGTACCAGTTGAATTTATTCATGAGGTACTCGTCTAACTCTTCTTCCCGGCAAAAATACTTCGCTTCAACCAGCATAAGTTGATCGGGGTCAAGGCTACGCAAGGCTTTTTCCATGGGATATAACTGATCCTCCACCTCCCATATTTCATCCTGGAGCCGTTCGGCTTTATCGTACATACTCATGACAGCTTGCTCCGTGGAAGAGTGAGGGATTCCGGATCGTCCACTGATGCCGGTAAGTTCCATCCCGGCCGTAACCTTAGGCTCTTTCGGTTTGATCTGCATCAGCTCTGATTTCAACCAATTAATCCGTTTATTTGCCTGATAATATTGCTTCAAGCGATACTCTACGATAGATACGTATTGCTGCCGGATGGCTACAGGAATATTCATTTCAATCTGTTCCACTTCTTCATCGCAAGCACGGGCAGATGATCTACCCGTTTTCTCCAAATGCTCCTTAATAATCATCAGCTCTTGCTTCACGGCAGCTGTTATCTTTACTGACTTCTTCAACTTTTGGTACCTTGCAAATAACCAATCCACCGGTACCAATGAGATGTTGAGCTCCGTGACCTGAAAGTTCTTCAATTCCTCACACTCCCCCCTGGGTAAGCCCTCTGTCTCTTCCAACCCGAAATCCCAAGAGCTTTGTTCAAATCCCTTGTTACAAATAATGCACTGGAAAGCGTACTCTCCTACTTCCTGGCACTTATTGCCGCAATGAAGGCAGATCAATCACCTTCCCCCCCTTTAATGGTTCAATCTTGGCGAGTCACCCAGGCAAAACCGATCTCGCCGCGTCCCGGATCTTCCACCACATAAGCCACACCTTTCGTGATGTACGGGTTGGTCGTAATCCGCAGTGATCCGAACGAGGTCTCGACAGATTCATATTTGGCGATATCCGCATCCGGACACACGCACATTTTCAGGCGGTCAATGCTGCACCCCTTACTTGGGGACAATAGGGGCCGAATAGCCCTATTAATCATGTCCATAGCACGAGGATGAATCGGCTTGCTGGAGAGTTGACTCATCATCCCGCCCCTCCTTCCCACACATCAGAATAGTTGTACCTGGCCCACCTGTTCGGTAGTTGTAAACTGAGTACTTCCTATTGCAGAAGAGAGCATATGTTCTGATTAATATGCATGACTCTTCCTCTCGGAAGCCCAATCCTCTTCCAGCCTTCACTCCGTCTATAGCTTTACTAGCAGTTCAACAAACGTATCGTTCCCTTCTTTTTGTGCACAATCTCCATCTGCCCGGGAGTAGCACGTAATACCAGCCAGTTCTCTGGTGCCAACCGGTGCAGGCTGATCAATCCCTTTTGCTTCCGCGTGGGACGCACCGCTCTACTCTTCTTTTCCTGGGATTTCACATGAGTGCTCATCTGTTCCGTCCTTTCAATCCGTTGTTGGTATTTGAATTTTTATCGTTGACGCACTTTGGTTCGTTCCAGGGCTTTGGCTTCCTTGATCTCTTGTGCCTTACGCATCATCTCAGCCATTTCATCCGGGCTAGGCATCGATCCACCGCCATCATCAATCAGGATGGGGATCTGCGGCTTTCTGCTTCTTCCCCCCTGGCTGCGCGAACCTTCGTAGCTCTTTGGAACATGCGGCGTTGCCAAAGGCTCTACGGGTTTCCTGGTTTCCGGTTTATCTATGCCGCCCCGCTCACGATAGCCCCGGAGGATGCCTTGGACATAAGCCAGGTTCCGCTTATCCGCGCCGAGCCGGTAGGCCGCTCTCATGGCGGTATGCAGCCACTCTCCTCCGTAACTGTCGTATAAGGACTGCAGGTCTTTTTCGTCAAAAGGGGTTAACCTGCCGCCTGCGATAAAGTTATTTTTGTAGTCCAGCAAGATGTTCTGGAATGAATAATGCTCATAATCCGTCTTCAACGTGTCCGCGCTGGTTCTAGTTGTTGTTATTGTTGTAGTAGTAGTTCTTTTAAATCTTTTAATAGCTTTAATACTAGCTTTAGAAACGCTGAAACCCTTGATACGACTAGGATAATTGCGTGTGACGGTTCCCTTTTTGGGAACTGTGCGGTTCCCCTTTTGGGAACTGGCTAGTTCCCTTTTCAGGAACTCGGTTCCTTTTTCGGGAACTCGGTCCCCTTTTCGGGAACTCGGTTCCTCTTTTGGGAACTCGGTTCCTCTTTTGGGAACTCGGTCCCCTTTTAGGGAACTCGGTTCCTCTTTCGGGAACTCAGTTCCCTTTTCGGGAACGGTAGACTTCAGTAAATTAGGGGATGGCCTCGCCAGATTGAGATTGATCAGCTCCTTGAACCTGTTGGGATTCGCGCTGATGACTGACTCCATGCTCCAGAGATCGTAATGCTTATTCAGCTGAAACGTATTCAACTCTTTGTCCCAAAGAATGACGTTCCCTTGAAGAAGCTCTTCCAAGACACCACGGATATGATTTTTACCTATCCCTGTTTCGGCAAAATCCTTCAATTCCGGAATGATCGCCGATGGCTTCCCGCACCCCCAGCTCAGCGTCAGGATAAAATCTATGACATCACGCTGGCGCTGAGAAAACTTCCGCCGGATCAGCTCTCGGTGTATTTCATGCGATATTCTGATGTGAGCATCCGTTGGCTGAGGATTAACACTGGAATCCACGGCATCGCCTCCTGTATTCTGTCGGGCCTAGATCGCCCTGAATCGCTTGGTTCTCTCCTGCCATTCCCGGTTCAGACCGCAGCCCTTGGCGGGGATCTCATAATGCCTGCGACCGCATACAAACGACACGAATAGGCCGGTTGCCTGCTCATAGTACATTCCATTCAAGACCTCTGGCGGCTGCTCGATCTGAACATCGATGAGATCAAACAGATCCATTTGTTCGATATGTTTCATCGCATGGCCCCCTTGTCACTCCGGTCTACTGAACGCAAAATTGCGCTAAGTGAAGAAATTGCATTGCTGAATGTTTTATGAGATAATAGCCGCGCGTGTTGGACCAGGTACGTAAGCATTTGCGGTGCTTATGTACCTTTTTTGTTGTTCACTCCGCTTAATGTTCTTGACTAGCACATGATGCTGCAGCGGATTCCGTTCAAACCAGATGGTTGCGAGTAAGGGTAACGTCATCTCTTCCTGCATGAATTCCTCACCTCCCTCTTATGCCCCAGCACTGAGCGCAAAATTGCGTTCATCCCCTCTGCCAAGATCAGCGCAGGAATGCGTTCACTGTCCTGTAATTACTGAACGCAATACTGCGTTTAACCCAGAATGGATCGTTTCGCTTAACGACAGACTGCGTTCAGTCCACTGGACGCACAGAATCGCTCATTGGTGGAGTGAATAACAACTGAGCGCAGAACCGCGTTAAGTTAGCGGTGTCCAGCCTTCCACATATTGCAGTGCCTTCCCCAAGTCTTGTTTGCGGATGTCTCTGTAGCTAGTAACCTCAAACTCGGCATAGATAGCCCGGTACAATTGCCGGTAGAATCCCGGCTTCTGACTTGCCTGATTTGCAAACAAGATTACTCTGCGGCCTATAGCCGCATGCAGCTTCTTCTGCTCCACGGTCTTGAGTGTGACTTCCTTTACTACATCGCTAAGCCGCTGCCCTACTTCCTGCACGCGTTCCTTCATTTGAGTGAATGCCGCTTCGCTAATGAGCAATGGATTGGGTGGTCCCGAGTCAAGCCTATCTTGATGTTGTAGTTGGCTCTCCATTTGATTGAAGGCCGCAATATAATCTTCCTTGAATCTCGCCGCCTCACGTCCGGTAAAGCCCGTAATCAGGAACACAAAGCCGTCCCGGGTCACCTTGTAGTAGGGATTCTTGCGTCCCGACCGATCCGAATATTCACTAAGCGCAAAATTGCGTTCAGTAAATTCGGTACTGCATTCGAGTGTCTTAATGCTTCTCAGAATATCCGCATGACGCTTGCCGAACTTGTCCGCTATGCTTCGGCTATCGGTCATGGCTTGTCCATTCTCGACATAGACAAAATGACCATTCTCATCCTGGTTTGTTACAGACGATTGAACCGTGAGTCTGTTTGTCATTAACATCCACCCTTCGTTATGTAGTTCTAATGCGTCAAGCACCTAACTGTACATAGGGGATAGATTAGTCCTCCCACTATGGCGGATTCCGCGACCTTCCCGGCACTGACCGGTAGGTTTCGGCTGGTATCCCTCCAGCCATCATCAGGCGGTGTTTCATCTGAGGAAGCTATAGTCTCTCAGCCATAATGCATGGATCGGCTCCGTCAGCCCTGCCTCTTCACAGAGATCGCATCAGCCCATTCCCATTCTTCCGGTTGTTCGGGATTTGAAGGCCGTTCATAAATGTTGTGATAATCCGCTTCAGCCACCGTCTCCACGCGATATTCCATCCGTCTTCCGATCTGATCCTTGCCTCTGAAATAGAGATGCTTTCGGTCGTCAGACACAACCTTCACTATTGCAGAGATGTGCAGCCAGTCCTGCAGGTATTCTGCAGCAGCTCTGCCCGTGATCACCGGCAATAAGTTTGTATTCCCCACTTTTATTCACTCCTTTCGTTGTTATCTGATTTCCCTATTACATGTACAAGAGATCCCCTCGCCACATCTCCTTATATGCCTGTTAATCAAATGATCTTTCATACAGCTTGGCCGCTTCCTCAATGGTCTTGAAATCAAATTCAAAATACACGGCACGAACGACTTCACTAATCTGATCCTCAGCCCAGCCTTTACGTAGCAAAGCTGCGCGGACATACCCCAGGCATGCATTATTGCTCCACTGTTGCATTGACCTTCCTCCTTTAATTGGTGGGACACTCACAGAACCATATGAATATCGTAGTTAACTCCGAACGGCCCTCTGGGCCTGTATCTATCTCCCTGAGTCGGACACCCTTTCATCGCTCAAGAAGATATAAGGGTATTCATGGGATATCACTCTGAACCCTGGATAGCCTCTAGCAAAATAAGCTTCAAGCTCCTGTGCAAATACCTCTGAATCAAGCGGCTTCAAGGCCCATATCCGTTCTCCAACCATACTTTTGATTAGCGGTTTATCATTTACTAAGGATTGCACATCTACATCCCCGCTCTCATGATTGGGCTTAACGCAATTTTGCGTTGAGTATTTACAAATACCGAAGTTCTTTCATTACACCGAACTGAGCGCAAAATTGCGTTCAGTACAAATACAAGGCTTGTCCTATGCTATAAGGAGATACGTTGCCTCACTAAATCCAAAATGTCTTTGGGAAGATTCAGAATAACGGTACGTAGAAGGTGAAGTTCTTCCTCTGCCTTTTGGCGATCTGCTTCTTCAATCAAGGAGTTGGTGGCATCGGACAAAACTGTAAGCCGCATGTATCTAGTAGACAGCGCCTCTGCAAACTCCATTTTGTTCCACTCACTCATCTGATGCTCTCCAGATGAAGGGTCATTCGTAAACAAATTCACCTTGAATCACACCTTTGAGGCAGATTGGTTGGACCGGATGCTGTGTACTCCTTCACAAGCCCCCGCTTTTTCAATTCGAGACCATAACCTCCTTCAAAAATTCGTTTCAGTATGGATGAAATACACTTGTTTGTGATGGTTTCCAGACGTTCCAGCTGTTGTTGATAGACTTGTGGATTATAAACATCCTTATATTTTTTCAATTCCGCAATTTGTTCTTGTTTCAAATACATACATTCAAGCCGTTTAAACTCCATTTCATAATGCAGTTGAATGATCTGCTCCTCATTGGTCTTCACTTCTGAGAACAATGAGCGCCGCCATTCTTGAATTGCGTGGATCTCTTGTGAATGCTGTACCAGCCGGTGCGTAACACTTAATAACTTTCCCATGTGTCTCTGCTCCTGTTCTTATCTTATGGTCTGGCAAAAAACCCCGTTGCTTTAGTAATGTTCTGTATCCCTCTTCCGAGAGTCGCTTTACCAGCAGTTGAATACATCTTTCATTTACCGACTCCAACTTGCCTAACTGTTGGAGGTATTGCAATTTGCTATCCACCGGCTCAGTCGATGACTTTAATTCAATAAGCTGCTGCCTTTTTACATACATACGTTCAAGCTTTTTAAGCTCGATGTTCAAATAAAGTGTTTTCAAATCAGCATCGCTAGCATTTACGGAAGTAAATAAATCATTCCGTTCCTTCTTCAGTTGCTCAATTTCACTGTCTACATTCAACATTCGTCTTTCAATATCCAGTAAAAGGTTGAAAATCCCCAAATCTCCTTCTCCCTTCTATTTGAAATTCAACCATGTATGATATAGTTAAAAGTAGGGCATTAATATAGTGCCAAGACACATGATCGTTATTGTCGTACATAATGTGATCTGAACCAATCTAGAAAATCGCCCCAAATGATACGCTTTTGGCGTTCACCACCCAGTTCATACACCGGGCATCCATGAATAGATACCATCTCGTATGCCTGGAATTTAGACACCTTTAACCGTGTTGCCAACTCTGGAACGGTGATTACATCCGTCTCTGAAAAAGGTTTGCTTTCCTGTTGCATATCTCAATCCTCCTTTTGAATTAAAATTAGTATTTTACACTTTACGTGTAATTTTTAATTAAAAAAATTTACAACGGGCTCCTTTAACACAGCAGCAATTATTTCTAGCTCTACTGTGCTGATGGGTCTCTTACCGTTTTCTTTCATGTTATAATTTGAAATTGTCATTCCAGTTTGCTTCGCTACAAATGTTTGAGTAACACCTTTTGATTTTCGAATATCTCGAATTTTATTATGCAACTTCAATTTCCATCACCACCTTATTCCACGTTAAGTGTAACTCTTGTGGTTGATTATATATTCACTAAAAGTGAAAGTCAACGATAAATTACACTTTTTGTGTAATAAGTTTAACGTAAAGTGAAAATAATATATGATAGTTGTTAAGTAACTTACTGGTGGTGTTTCTATGAGTTTAGGACAGCGTTTAAAAAAAGAGCGAGAACGTAAAGGTTGGTCTCAACTTTATGTAGCGGAAAAACTCGGAATTGCTAATACCGTGCTCTCTAACTATGAGCGCGATTACCGTGATCCTGACACTGCAACCCTTTCACTGATTGCTGATCTGTACGAATGTGATACCGACTATTTATTAGGAAGAACTAGCACACGAAAAAATGAAGAATTCAATCTTTCTTTTTTCGGCGGTCCAAAGGGATGGACAGAGGATGAGCTTGAAGAAGCCGAAGCAGCCGTGCGCCGATATCGGGAAATGAAAGAACGTGCAGCCAGAGAAGCCGAAAAAAACAAATAAAGAAAACCATATCCAGGGAAACCTGGATTTTTATTTTCTTAAAATAAGAACGAACATATATTCTTTTTTTATTGAAATTTTTATTATATGTTATATTATGTATATAAGATAACTGTAGGCCACTTCAAAGATGTAATACAAGAAGCCACTAGTGGGCTTTTCTTTTTACTCCAAAAACAGAACATACGTTCTTGAAATGAGGGATTCAATTGGATTTATCAAACTACTTTAAAACTCCACTAGAGCAATCGGTTGAGGATGTTTACTTGGAGAATAAGTTATTCGATTCATGGGATTTGACTCTCGATAACCTAGCGGCTATTTTCAATGTAGAGGTTACCACCACGAAGTTCCAAACATTCTCGGACAATGAACAGCGAATTATCTTTCTTTCCAGCAATGATATACCTGATAAGCAACGAAGAAGCTTCTTTCATGAGTTAGGACACATTGTCCGTCATTCAGGTGATCAGCGCAGCATGCCGGATCTCTTCCAGCAAATGCAGGAGGCAGATGCTGAACAATTCAGCTTGTACGCCTCTATCCCCTTCTTTATGCTAGAGAAGTTGTCGTTCCCTAAGTCTGCGGAGCACGCAGCCGGGTATATTGGGTCCATATTTCACATTCCCCCAGCCTATGCTATGCGGCGTCTGAGGCAGATCCGCGAACGGATCTCTGGAACGGAGTACCTCTCCACCAGATGTACTAGGATACCCCATAAAGCACGTCCTACATACTTAGTAAGTACACATCCTGTCATCAAAGGCGTGTATGGCCTAGAAGATCTATCCCGCCCTCACACCCTTGTCATCGAACAACGTGGAGGGTTCGACTGGGAGAAGCCTTTGTACATTGAAGTCGATCACTCCATAAAAAGCTTCGATGCGTATTCATATTCACTTCGGGACGGCGCAGTTGTATATTCAGGAGATCTATCTATTGCCCATGAACGAGCCATGACAATAGACATGAAAAGAATTGCCTCAAGATGTGGTCAGGAAGCAAGCCGACTCTATCTGCCAATGGAGGCAATGAATGATGCACTCAATTTTTAGTTTGCAATTTTTTGGAGGGTTACTATGAGAGGGCACATAGCCAAAAAAGGGAAGAAGTATTATATCGTTGTAGATTTCGATAAGGATGACAACGGCGGAAAAAGAAATCAAAAATGGCTATCCGGATATGAGCGAAAAAAAGACGCTGAAAACGCAATGCCTGATATTCTTTCAAAAATGAAGAATGGGACATATGTTGAACCATCGCAAAAAAACTTTGGAGAGATCATGGAAACCTGGCTAGAGGACAAAAAAACATCAGTGAAATATGGGACATGGAAATCCTATGAATGGCTTGTTCACAAGCATATTGTTCCTCATTTGGGAAAGAAGAAAATAGCGAAGATAAAGCCACAGGATCTGCATAATTTCTACCATAAAACACTTCTTGAGACTCTATCCGTTGGATCGATCAGGAAGGCTCATGTGCTGATCATGGACGCACTTAACCGGGCAGTAACATGGGGAGAGATTCCGCACAATGTAGCATCTACCGTAGCCTTGCCTCAGGGGAAAAAGACAAAGTTTCAAGTATGGAATGAAGAACAGCTTAAGATATTTCTGGATGCCGCTGCAGACGATCAATATTTTGTTGCTTTTGAGCTTGCGGCCTCGACAGGCATGCGACAAAGTGAGATATTGGCTCTTCGATGGGTAGATACTGATCTGCAGACCAAGACCATATCCGTCCGACAGGCCTACACACTGGCCGTTAGAGGCCATGAAATGGATGATACGAAGAATGACAGCAGTGTCCGCTCCATCGCCTTATTTGAAAGCACAGTGCGTCTGCTGACCAGTCACACAGAGCAACGTGAACGGGAACTAGAAAATAAACAAACTTACAAGGATACCGGGTTGGTTGTCCAGACCAGCATTGGTACGCCAGTTGGCCCACGCCTCTTAATGCGTCATTATTACCGGATACTTGAGCAAATTACCAAGGAACAGCCATCATTCCCAAACATTCGATTCCATGATCTCAGGCATACTCACGCAACTCTGCTCTTGAAGGCCGGGGTTCATCCCAAGATCGTTCAGGAGAGACTAGGGCATTCCTCTATCAATGTTACCTTGGATACCTACTCTCATGTCCTGCCCAATCTGCAAGAAGCCGTCCTCCGAGGCATAGGTGACTCTATCTTAGGGACCCGCCATGAAGTTAAGGAAGAGGGTAAAATAACCACTTTAGTTGAGTAAAGGTTAGAAGAATGTTAGAAGTTCAGCTTTTCCCACAAAAAAAAGCGACTCCCAAAACCCCAGGAACCCGCGCCACTATCGACTTTGTAAGAATGCTGGTGAAGGGAATTGAACCCCCGGCCTACGCATTACGAGTGCGTTGCTCTACCCCTGAGCTACACCAGCCTAATGCTGTTTTTCTGTCAAACAAAAAATATTATACAACTTTCAGCCAGAAACGCAAGCCTATTTCTCCCTGTTTTCCGCCCTCCTAAACTGCTAATCCACCTGTAGCTTACGCTCCACAGACTCTAACTTTCCACGGCTAGTGGAGGGTTTATCGCGGCGGTCGTCTATTTTAAGTGAGGTAGAGACACGTTCTGCACCTGCGGCAAAAGGAGACTCATGCAAAGCTTCTACCGCGGCAAAAATACGTTGCAGAGGCCCTTCGATGATCGTCCCCATGGACGTAAGTTCATATGTAATCCCTTCTACTGTCTTCAGCACCCGCTGCATATCCGCAACATAACTGCTAAGACTGGTACTGCCTGTTCCAATCGGAATAACTGTAACTTCAGCAATAGGCATGAGAATACCTCCTCGAAATTTTATAGTACCTGTCTCCTTCCATTGTAACAATTCCACCGCTCTGTCACAAACTAAGCAAGACTATCCTCCCTTATCTCTTCTATTTCTTCTGATTACTCCAAAATATGACTTTGAGCTAAGGGTATTTTCTCATGCGCAAATTCTAGGGTCATCTGCACTATATTTATGGACTCTTTGTGGCATCTTTTCGGACAATTTATGAATCATTTCGCATCTCCCTGTGGATCAATTGTGGATTACTTATGGACAGCCTGTGGATCATTTGTGGAGTACTTTTAAAGAACCCGCTCCCCGCGCGGGTTTTCTAAAAAACTGTTTACAAACACAACATCTTGGGTTATTTTTATCTAACGACAACAAAATATAGTGGAGACAGGCGCTTTGATCCTTAACCGGATTTAGAGCTTAATAGGGAAGCGCGGTGAGAATCCGCTGCGGTCCCGCCACTGTAACCGGATGGCCTTCTTAAGCTTCTGGGAAGCTTGAGAATCCACATCTCTCGGCAGATGCCACTGAGGGTTAGGAACACCCTTGGGAAGGCGCCGAGAGATCCCACGGAAGCCAGGAGACCTACCTGTTTCGACGACACCAACTATTGATGCCTGCGAGGAACAGGGATGGTGTCCGCATGCGGTCATCTACGTAGAGACCACTGCAAATATCCGTGTGGATATTTACATAACGCATCGGGCATTTTCTGCCATCCTCGGGTAGGGGATGCTTTTTTTATGTAATCAGAACAAATATACGACTGCTTATGGCGGTCCAACTTCTTATGGATATATGGATTTGATGATAAATGTTTTTCTTTTATACTGAGAGGAGAGCTGTACAATGACGTTGTTGGAGAGACAATTTAATGGAGTAGAAAATGCACGGGAAGTTCTTTTAGAAGAGCTCATTGATTTAGGCCGGGATATTATCGACAGTCGGGATATGGACCTATTGCGCGAGAATGCCAATTTGAATGGAGAGAGTTTCTCCGGTAAAATGAGCAAGTTCGGCAGTGAATATTCAAAATGGTACGCCCGCAATTTTACGATGCCGCCACAGCTAGTGCAGGCTATTGACGACAATGTCGTCTATGTGCATGATCTGGATCAATACGCGATTGGAACGACGAACTGTATTTTTATCCCGTTTGATAAACTTCTCCGTGAAGGTTTCAATACCGGCAACGGCAGCGTTCGTCCTCCGAACTCAATAATGACAGCTATGTCTCTGGTAGCGATTATTTTCCAATCCCAGCAAAATGCTCAATATGGTGGTGTATCCGCCAATAAACTCGACTACGATCTGGCACCTTATGTAACCAAATCCTTCGCCAAGCTGTTCCGCAAGGGTCTGGATTATTTTGAAGAAGGACAAGCTGATGAATCTTTGGGCGAGATTACGATGAGCCGGACCGATCTGGCGGAGTTATATCCAAGAGCGTTCCGTTTTGCACTAAAGGAAACCGAAATCGAAACCCTGCAAGCGGCTGAAAGTATGGTACATAATCTGAATACCATGTCCAGCCGATCCGGTGGACAAATACCGTTTACCAGCATCAACTACGGTACTTGTACTACACCAGAAGGTCAGCTTGTGATCAGTTCTCTGCTAACCGCAACTATGAACGGACTTGGCAGCGGAGAAACACCAGTGTTCCCGATTCAAATCTTCAAATGCAAGCAAGGAATCAATCAACAGCAAGGCGATCCTAACTATGAACTGTTCCTAAAAGCAGCTGAATGTTCTGCGCGCAGACTATATCCAAACTTCGCTAATCTGGACGCTCCGCTCAACTTGCAGTATTATGATCCAAGTGATCCTGATACGGAGTTCGCTACAATGGGCTGCCGAACCCGAGTGCTCGGTGACCGTTTTGGGCGTAATCATTGCTCTGGAAAGGGCAACCTTTCCTTTAATACACTGAATCTGGTTCGGCTAGGTCTGGCACACGGCACAGTAACAGGCAGACGTACCGTCGCAGACGAAGCTGGCTTCTATGAAGATCTAAATCATTATATGGATATTGCGCTGGAAGGACTTCTTCATCGCTTCCACATCCAAACCGCACAAAAAGCTAAAGCTTCCGATTTCATGATGCGAGAAGGCGTCTGGGAAGGCGGCGAACATCTTGCACCTGATGACACTGTAGGCGATCTGCTGAAGCATGGCAGTCTGTCTCTTGGCTTCATCGGTATGGCGGAATGTATGAAAGCTATGTACGGCAAACATCATGGCGAGGATATGGAAGTTCATGCCAAGGCGCTGGCTATTGTGCGTCATATGCGGGACTATTGCGATCGGAAAAGTGAGGAACTGGATCTCAACATCACTCTGTTCGCAACGCCAGCAGAAGGTTTGTCCGGTAAATTCACCAAAGTTGATCGCAAGGTACTGGGTTCCATTCCGGGCGTAACCGACCGTGAATACTATACGAACTCTTTTCACATCCCTGTATACTTCGATCTGGGTGCTGCTCAGAAGATCAGCTTGGAAGCTCCTTTCCATGAATATTGCAATGCCGGGGCTATTTCTTATGTCGAATTAAACGGCAATGCCCGCAACAACCCATCGGCTTTTATCAAAATCATTAAATACGCGCTCGAACAACAGGTTAGCTATTTCAGCATTAACCATCCGATTGACCGCTGCTCCAGCTGTGGATACGAAGGCGTAATTGGGACAAACTGTCCTTCCTGCAACGCACATGAGAATGACGTGCACATCCGCCGTTTGCGCAGAGTTACAGGTTATTTAACTGGCGACTATCAGACCCGCTTTAATGCCGCCAAACAAGCTGAAGTACGGGATCGCGTTAAGCATCTATGAATATTTGCGGTTACTATCCGGAGTCGATTAACGAGGGAGAGGGCATGCGGGCCGTCCTCTTTCTCAGCGGCTGCCGTCATCGTTGCCCGGGATGTTTTAATCCCGAGACATGGAACTTTAAATATGGGGAAGTCTTCACCTTAGAACGACAACATGAAATCATTGCAGAAATCGCCGCTAACCCTTTGCTGGATGGTCTGACACTGGCAGGCGGCGATCCTTTTTTCTCAGCAGAAGAGTTGTTGGGGTTCATTCATGAGCTTCGCGCTGCACTGCCAGGTTTCTCAATCTGGATTTACAGTGGTTATACGTACGAAGAACTTACAGCCCTTCCCGGTACGCCGGAGTGGAATCTACTTAAGCAGTGTCAGGTGTTAATAGATGGAAGATTTGTAGAAGAACTGAAAGATACTACGCTTCTCTACCGGGGAAGCTCCAACCAACGCATTATCGACATTCCGGCCAGCATGAACGGCTCGGAGGTCTTTCTGTGGCAGCCTGCTGCGCTATAATATATCAATTTTTGATATTGAAAATTAATTTGAAATAAGAAGGGATGAACTAACCATGCCGCAATTCGTAGTAAAACCGGATAATCGCCAACTGGCTTTTGATGAGAACCGTCTTTCCGTCTACGCTGACCGTATTCTGGAAGGTCTCGATCAACTAAATAAAGAAACTTTGCTGCGTGGAGTGAATTCCAAACTGCGTCGTGACTCGGTAAGCGGAGAAGAAATCAGCAACGCCTTCACCATGAGCGCTCTAGAGCTTGTAACAAAAGAAGAGCCTACCTGGAAGTTCGCAGCTGCCCGCGCCCTTCTGACAACCCTTTATAAAAAAGCTGCCGTCCATCGCCGCTACAAAGCTTATCCAGAAGAGCCTTACGGTGAATTGTATCCACTAATTACGGATCTCGTGAAAAAAGGAATCTATCGCGAAGAACTTCTAAGCCATTACACCAAAGAACAAATTATCGAACTAGGTGGGTGTATCGATTATACACGCGACCTTTTGTTTGACTATATCGGTCTGCTTACGCTATCCGATCGTTATTTGGCGCATGATTTTGACGGCCGTGTGATGGAGCTTCCACAAGAACGTTATATGATTATTGCTATGTACCTGATGCATCGTGAACCAGCTGAGAAACGTCTTGAGCTTGTAAAAGAAGCTTATTGGGCTATGAGCAACATCTACATGACTGCTGCTACACCTACAATGTCCAATGCCGGCAAAAAGGTCGCTGGACAGCTATCCAGCTGCTTTATTGATACTGTAGACGATTCCCTAGAGGGTATCTTTGACTCCAATACAGACGTAGCACGTCTAAGCAAAATGGGCGGCGGCATCGGCGTTTACCTTGGAAAAGTACGGGCACGTGGTTCGGATATCCGTGGCCACAAGAACACAAGCTCCGGCGTAATCCCTTGGATTCGCCAGTTGAATAATACAGCAGTCAGCGTAGACCAGCTGGGCACACGTAAAGGTGCTGTAGCTGTTTATCTTGATGTATTCCATAAAGATATTCTCGCTTTCCTCGATCTTAAGCTGAACAACGGTGACGAGCGTATGCGTGCACATGACGTGTTCCATGGCGTCTCCCTGCCTGACCTGTTCATGGAAGCTGTAGAATCGCGCAGCCATTGGAACCTCTTCTGCCCTCATGAAGTGAAAAAGGTCATGGGCTGGACAGATAAAAATGGCCGTCCACTAGGATTGGAAGATTTCTACGATGAAGAGCTTGGCAAAGGTACTTTCCGTGAAAAATATGCTGAAGCTACAGCGAACCTGGAATTATCCCGGATCACTGTTCCTGCGATCGACATCATGAAACGGATTATGAAATCACAGCTAGAAACAGGTACACCATACATGTTCTACCGCGATACCGTGAACCGGACCAACCCAAACCGTCATCAAGGTATGGTTTTCTCCTCGAACCTGTGTACAGAAATTATGCAGAATCAGTCTGCAACAGTTATTGAGCAAGAAGAATTAGTAACTAAAGATGGCCAGACCCGGATCGTTATTTCCAAAATCCCTGGCGACTTCGTAGTCTGCAACCTGAATTCGATTCACTTGGCACGGGCGATTCCAGCTGGCGTATTAGAAAGACTTGTTCCGATCCAAGTTCGTATGCTTGATAACGTAATCGATATTAATAATATTGAAGTTCTGCAGGCACAATACACGAACAGCCAGTACCGCGCAGTAGGTCTCGGCACATTCGGCCTGCATCACCTATTGGCACTCAAGGGCATTCGTTGGGAATCCGATGAAGCCGTAGAATATAACAATCATTTATATGAACATATCAACTACCTGTTGGTTCGTTCGAGCATGGAGCTTGCCCGTGAAAAAGGCCGTTATCCGAAGTTTGCTGGCTCCGATTGGGAGACTGGCGCATACTTCACTTCCCGCGGGTATGTTAGCGGTGAGCAAGAAGGTAAATATGTAACGACCGAGCAATGGCGCGAGCTGCAAGAAGAAGTAGCTAAGGACGGCGTGCGTAATGCTTGGATGTTCGCCATTGCGCCGAATGGATCTACATCGATTATTGCCGGCTCCACCGCCAGCATTGATCCGCTGTATGAACTGCTATCCTATGAAGAGAAAACAACTTATAAGATCGCTAACCCAGCACCGGATCTGTCCGACAAAACGATCTGGTACTATAAGACAGCCTTTACGATTGACCAAAACTGGTCGATCCGCATGGCTTCTGCTCGCCAGCGTCACGTCGATCAAGGCCAAAGCTTCAACCTGTATGTCCGTCCTGACATCAAGGCTACTGAGTTCCTGGAACTGCATCTGAATGCCTGGAAGGGCGGCTTGAAATCAACTTATTATGTGCGTAGCCGTGCTTTGACTATAGAAGAGTGTGAATCTTGCGCTAGCTAATTATCTTAGTGCCCTAAATAGAAAAACGATGATGAATTTCGTAACTGCGAGGAATGTTTGGGCTTCCGGCCGCTGTTGTCATCAGATGTCTTGATCTTTACCGCTATTAGCGGATGACATCCGATGACAGCATATGCTTTCGATGCGAGCTTTCCTACGGAAAGCTTTCGGGCGAACGCTGACGCTCCTACAGCTCCAAACTTCCTCTGCGTTACTCTATCACCGTCTTTCTATGAACAAGACACCAAAGAAAGATTACCCGCGCAAAAAATGGAGGGATAAGAAATGCAATTACAAAAGATTTTTAATACTGAAGCACCTAACCAATCCACACGCATTATCGACGGTGAATGCTCAGGTATTCTGAACTGGAACGATATTCGCATGCCTCATATGTACAAGCTGTATAAGGTACTGCTGCTTAATCACTGGATCGCGGATGAAATTCCAATGTCCAAGGATGCGCAACAATTTCCGATGCTGGATGCCGAGGAACAACGCGTATTTAAGATTAATATCTCCCTACTCGCTGTGCTGGATTCGATGCAGACGATGTTCGTGAGCGACGTGAAGCGTTATTTCACCGATTCCTCTTTGGAAGCTATCTCCGCTATTATCGGGCAGCAAGAAGTGGTGCATAACCAATCCTATTCCTATGTTCTATCCTCTATCGTGTCAGAGAGTGAGCAGAAGGAAATTTTTGAATATTGGAAAAAAGACCCTGTCCTGCTGGAACGCAATCAGTTTATCTCTGATATTTATCAAGAGTTCCGTGATAACCCTACGAGACAAACCTTTTTCCATGCGCTGGTAGCAGATCTCATCTTGGAAGGGATTTTCTTTTACAGCACTTTCGCCTTCTTCTACAATCTGGCCCGTGACCAGAAGATGATGGCAACCAGCCAAATGATCTCTTATATTCAACGTGACGAGAATCAGCACTGCTACTTCTTCGCAGAAGTATTTAAGCAGCTGCTCGTAGACTTCCCTGAGCTGAACACCAAAGAAAACATGGATTACGTATACCGTACCATCGACCGCGCGGTAGAGCTCGAAACCAACTGGGCTTACTACACACTTACTAACGTGCGTGGCATTGATCTTAACGAGCTTAGCGACTACATCAAATATACAGCGAACAAACGTCTGACTTTGATGGGTATGGAAAAAGCTTACCAAGGTGTTGACGTTAACTGTATGCCTTGGATCAAACCTTTCTCCGATGATGCGCTTAATGCTACCAAAACTGACTTCTTCGAAGCCAAATCCCGCAACTATGGTAAGGTTGGCGATGATAACGGATTCGACGATTTGTAAGACCGGATTATAACGAGCCCTATATAAAAAAGAGGCCATTCTCTACTTTCATAGTGAGATGGCCTTTTTGCTATAGCCTATCTAATGCAAAAAGCGCCCCTCTCCCCTGGTATCAGGGATGAAAGAGACGCTTATACATTTGTTATTAGCACTAAGCACATAAGGCTTGCTACTCAGTCTTATGCCTTGCGTTCCACACGATGTGTAGTTTCTTCTGCAAGCTCATCTAATGCATCGTTCAGGCGCAGCTTCAGCTCCTCAGCAAGCTCTACCACTCCGTGATCATTACGAACCACTTGAGAATCCACGGCATAAACGCCGCCAAGAATGTAACGTGCGCCCAGTACGGACAACACAGGTTTCAATGCGTAATCAATTGTGAGCAGATGTGCAAGACTGCCGCCCATGAACAGCGGGAGTACAACCTTTCCGGCCAATCCCTTTTGTGGAACCAGATCTAAAAAGGTCTTCAGCACGCCTGTATAAGAAGCTTTGTAAACCGGGCTAACCACGATTACCGCATCAGCTTCCGCTACAAGGCCATTGGCTTTGACGATAGACTCACTTTCAAACTTAGTGTGAATCAAATCCTCCGCTGGTAGTTCTGCTACGTTAATACGCTCAACCTCGAAGCCCTGATTGGTTAAGCTGGCCTCCGCATATTCTATAGCTGCATTGATACGCGATACCAGGGAAGGCGTTCCGTTAATCACAACAATTTTAGCCACTTTTCCACCTCTTCCATCCCACTTAAGCAGCTCACACTGCTTTATTTATTATCCCGACAAAATTACTTTAAATTAATACTAATCCTAACGTAGAATTGATATTTTTGTCAAACCATAACCACTTGCGCTCCTCCCACTCTTACGTTATACTAAGCAACAATATTAAATCCAACAATCAGGCCAATGATCGGCATCCAACCGTGAGGCGTCTGCGACCGGAGTCTACAACAACTCCCTAAGTTCACCGGGTTTCGCCCGTTACCGCGAAGACCAAAGAGGATCGGATTGTTCCTGCAGTTAAGGAGATTCGATCAACCTGGGTGGCACCGCGAGCTGACGCTCCTCGTCCCATGGATGAGGGCGTTTTTTGCGTTTTTTTAACCAAAAAGGAGCGAAACGGTATGCTGGATATGAACTGGATCAAAGACAATCAGGAACTTGTAAGAAACATTACGGCTTGGAAAAGAGTCGACTTCCCACTGGATGAACTGCTGGAATGGGATGAGAAACGGCGCGAATTGCGCCAAGATACGGAACAGTTGAGAGCCCAGCGTAACGGGCTGACCAAAGAGGTTGAACGACTTTTACGCCAGGGTGACAACGTGGCAGGAGAAGCAGTTAAAGAACAAGTAAGAGAGCTGAACAACCGCCTGAATCTCTATGAGGCAGAACTAACTGAGGCAGACCGGCGCTGTGGAGAACTCATGCTGCTCGCACCAAACCCTGTATCGCAGGATACACCGATCGGCCATGATGATAAAGATAATGTAGAACTGCGACGAACCGGAACGTTGCCGGAATTCAGCTTTAAACCGCGTGATCATGTAGAGCTAGGCGAGCTCCACGATATCATCGATATCCCCCGTGGCGTCAAAGCAGGCGGCCCACGCAGCTATGTGCTGAAGGGTGCAGGGTTGTTGTTACATCTGGCTGTACAGCGGCTGGCCATTGATGTACTAACGGCCCGCGGGTTCACGGTGATGGATGTTCCCGTGATTGTCCGTCCGGAAGCGCTGGAACGTACGGGCTTCTTCCCCGGCGGGATGGATCAGACCTATGAGCTAAACGGAGACAATCGCTGGCTGGTAGGCACATCGGAGGTGTCGCTTGTTTCGCTGTATAGCGATGAGATTGTCGAACTGGGTTCGCCAATGCGACTCGCCGGAATGTCGGCCTGCTTCCGCCGTGAGGTAGGATCGGCGGGACGGGACGTGCGTGGCCTGTACCGTGTTCATCAATTCTCAAAAATTGAACAAGTCATCTTATGCCGGAATGATGAGGGCGTATCGGAAGGCATGCTGCAGGAGATTCTTGCGAATGCAGAGCATATTCTACAGCTTTTGGAACTCCCCTATCGGATCATGTCTGTCTGCACAGGAGATATGTCCCTGAAGACACATAAGCAGTATGACATCGAGACTTGGATGCCAAGCAGAGATGCCTATGGAGAGACACACTCGGCTTCCAACCTGCTCGATTTCCAAGCTCGTCGTTCGGGCATTCGTTACCGGGATGTTGACGGTAAGCTGCAATACTGCCACACCTTAAATAACACCGCAGTGGCTACACCAAGGATCCTAATTCCGCTGCTGGAGAACCATCAACTGGAGGATGGATCCATTTACATTCCACAGGCACTGCGTAAATATATGGATGGAATTGAACGGCTTGAGCTTCCGCACCAGTAATACTGTGTTGTCCAAATAGATTTAAAATTAATAATGCCCTTCCACTTCTCGATAAGAAGCTGGAGGGGCATTATTTTTGTTCCGATACATTCTATATAATTCTAATCTCTATTGTTTTCCCTATGTAAAAATTAACAAAACTCTAGAATAAATTTATCGTAATCCATAATAAATTCAACAATATATATAACATGTAATTAACATATTGGGGATTTATTAACCATAAAAATACTAAATTTATAATTAATATTGTATTTATGCACTGTTTTTATACTAAAATCACAACATTTCAATTTTTAGATTTAATTGATACAAACTTTAATATATATTCATGTAAGACAACCTTTCATTTTACATTTGAATGCTAAGATTTAATAGGTTGTAAATAAAAGATTCGAGGGGAGAATGACTTATCCAAATGATTATTTCTTCAAGAGTAAGGAAATGGTTCGCTACTGGACTGGCAATGTTAATGGTTGCCGGCAGTGTGTTACCAGCTGTCCAGACTGCCGAGGCAGCACCGGATAATAGCAATATTGTTATCTCGCAGGTCTATGGTGGTGGCGGAAACGGCGGAGCAGAGTTTAAAAGTGATTTTATTGAATTATACAATCCTACGAATCATCCAGTAGATTTGACTGGATGGAAAGTTCGCTATACCTCAGCGGCCGGAACCTTTAGTAGTGGAACAGACTTAAATGGAACCATCCCGGCAAATGGATATTTCCTAATTGAGGAGGCCGCTGGTGCTGGGGGAACTACCGACTTGCCTACTCCTGATGTTAGCAAGGGAATCCTTGCTATGAGTGGTACAAACGGAAAAGTCGACCTCGTTGATAAATCAGGTACAACGGTTGATTTAGTTGGCTACGGAACAGCCACAAATGTCGAGGGAAATGCGACCGCTGCTCTCTCCAATACTACAGCCGCTATACGTAAAGCTGCGGCTGGTGCACCGGCTGACAGCCGCGGTCTAGATACGGATAACAACTCTAAGGATTTTGTTGTCCAAGCACCAAGTCCACGGAACAGCGCCTACGGTACGTTACCTGAATTACCGGAAACCGCTAGTTCTGCAGTAGCTTTACCAGCCCCTAATGCCTGGCCGGCTGGTACAGAAATATCTTTGAATTCTCCAACGGTTGGAGCATCCGTCTATGCAGCTGTTTATGGATCAGGTGGTTCAACTAATTTCCAACCTTACACAGGACCTATTACCTTAACTGAGGACACTACGATTAAAGCGTATGCTTCAGAACCAAATATGCCAGACAGCCCTGTATCGACTTTTGATTACACCATTCTGGCCAAAACAGATGTTGCAACAGCACGCCTTGCTAGTAAAGGTCAGAATATTTTAACAGAAGGTATCGTAACTCACATTAATGCAGCAAAAATGTATATTCAGGATGAATCCGGCGGGATCGTACTTTATGGTTTCCCAGAGTTCGCAAACGTTGGAGATCGTGTTGAAGTAAGCGGAACAATGGATATTTACAGCAATCTGCAAGAAATCAAATTCCAAAGTGGACTTCAATACAATGTAGCTGCACAAAATGTTGGGGTGCCTGCCCCAAAATTGATTACAGCAACCGACTTGTCTGCCGCGAACGGCGAAAGCCACGAAGCTCAGCTGGTAACTATGAATAATGTGACCATAGACAATGTAAATGGCAGCACGGTGACTGCTAGCCAAGGTGGACAACCATTCACAATTTTCTCAACCCTGCCTAAACTAGTTAAGGGTAAAACCTTTGACAATATCACCGGGGTTATCGAGCAATATAGTACGACTTATCAATTCATTCCACTTAATGAAAATGCTTTGGTGGAAGAAACTTTTTCCGTTATGGCCAGTCCTGGCGCAGGTCGCATCATCAAAGGAAGTTCTGTGACCCTATCCAGCCCTACTCTTGGAGCACAGATCTACTACACGACCAACGGAACTGAACCAACAACAGCAAGCAAGCTTTATTCAGATCCGATTACAGTTCATCAAGATCTTACCATCCATGCAATTGTCGTAGCAGATGGCAAGACAAGTAAGGTTTATACCTTTGCGTATAAAGCATCTGAGCTCCCTCGTATACATGATATTCAAGGAGAATCTCATACCTCTGAGTATGCAGGTCAGAACGTTTCCGATGTAGAAGGCATCGTTACCCAATATGGGTACACCTTCGCCACTGGCGCTTATAGAGGTTTCTTTATGCAAGACCCTCAGCCAGACGATAATGTCAACACTTCGGAAGGTATTTTTGTATACAGCACTAATTCATCCCTTAAGCCTCAAATTGGAGATTTAGTCCAAGTTAGTGGAGCTGTTTCCGAATACAACGAAGGTAACGCAAGTAATTTAACCTCTACTCAAATTACTATGACTTCAATAAAAGCAGACTCCTCTTCAAGCTATACTGTGCCGGAGCCTGTCGTACTTGGTAAAGGCGGGAGAGCCATTCCGTCTTCCATAATTGACAATGACGGCATGGCTGATTTTGAGCCTAATGAAGATGCAATTGATTTCTACGAATCGTTAGAAGGTATGCTCGTCAAGCTCCCTACCCCTACGATTATCAGTCCTTACTGGACAAGTGGTAGCGGAAATTCCATGCTGTATAACATCCCTACAAGAGTAGAAAATGATACACCTGATGTCATTACACCAGCTGGTGGACTAGTTCTCAAAGAATACAACCAATACAATCCTCAGCGCCTCATCATTGCTTACGGAAACCCGGGTCAAGAAGTCATCACCGGAGATAAGTTCGCGGGAGATGTAACTGGCGTCATCGGATACAACAACGGTAACTTCAAAGTGATTCCGGAAAACGGTAAGCTTCCAGCCATCACTCCAAGTACCTTTAAGCAAGAAACAACTACTCTTGAAGTCAATGATAGTAAGTTGTTGATCGCATCGTATAACATTGAAAACTTCTACCCGGGTGTCGGAGCAACAAAAATCCAGAAACTAGCCGACTCCATCACAAACAATATGAAAAAACCTGACATTATCGGCGTTGTCGAAATGCAGGACAGCAATGGTGAAACCAATAATGGAATCACTGAAGCAAGTGCAGCCGAACTGATTAAAGCCATTGAAACCGCTGGAGGTCCTGTATATAAATACACAGACATCGCTCCGGAGAACAATATGGATGGCGGTGCCCCAGGCGGAAACATTCGCGTAGGATTCCTGTACAATCCAGCAAGAGTGCAGCTTGCAGACAGTGTGAGCGGACAAAAAGGTACAGCTACACAATCCGTTGGATATAATGCAGCGGCAGATCAATTGACCTACAATCCAGGACGAATTGATCCAACAAACTCTGCCTTTACAAGTTCACGTAAACCCCTTGCTGCACAGTTCGTATTCGGTGGCGAAACAGTAATTGTGATCGCTAACCATTTCAATTCAAAAGGCGGCGATACCGCTCCTTTCGGAAACGTTCAGCCCCCTGTATTGTCCAGTGAAACACAACGCCATAAAATAGCGGCGGTCGTCAACGGATTTGTCAAAGAGGTTCTGACTGCAAATCCTAAAGCCAACATCGTAGCTCTTGGCGATTTGAATGATTTCCAATTTACTAAAACTGCAACCCTCTTAAAAGGAACAGAACTAGACAATTTGATCGATACATTGCCTTTAAATGAGCAGTATACGTACACCTATGACGGAAACTCTCAAGTGCTAGATCATATTCTTGTCAGTAAAAATCTAACGGCTTCTTCTAAAGTAGATGTCGTTCATCTAAATGCCGACTTCTCACCATCGAACGGTCGGGTATCCGATCACGATGCGGTTTTGGCACAGATTGATTTTAATACTGCTGAAGACTTCCCACTAACCATTCTGCACACCAACGATACACATGCAGGATTAGATACTGTCAGCTCGCCAAACAACATCTTGCGCCGTGTAACAGCAATCAAAGAGGCCAAGGCGACTACAGAAAATCCTATTCTTGTAGACGCAGGTGATGTGTTCTCCGGAACACTTTACTTCAATAAGTATCTGGGTCAAGCAGACCTGGCCTTTATGAATCTGGTCAAATATGATGCTATGACTTTCGGTAATCATGAGTTTGATAAAGATTCTGATATACTGTCCAAATTCATTGGCAACGCTAAGTTCCCATTTGTCTCCTCCAATGTGAACTTCTCAGCGGATGATATTCTTAGCAAAATGTTCGCCAATGAAATCGGCCGGTCAGGTAATGCTGGAACCATCTACCCTGCGCTGATCAAAGAAGTAGACGGCCAACAGGTCGGTATCATGGGTCTGACGACAGAAGATACGGCGAACATTGCTTCACCAGGTAAAGTGACCTTTGAGAATGCCTTCGCTAAAGCGGAAGCAACGGTTGCTATGCTTGAAAAAGAGAAAGTTAACAAGATTATTGTTCTCTCTCACCTTGGCTATGAAGAAGATCTCAAGCTAGCCAAAGCCGTTAACGGCATTGATATTATCGTTGGGGGTCACAGCCACACACAACTGAATCAAGCCGTTGTAGATAACACCGATCCTAACGCACCGAAGCTTATTGTACAAACCGGTGAAAAAGGTCTTTTCCTTGGCCAACTTGAAGTTAAATTTAACCAAGATGGCGTACTGACCGATTGGAAAGATCAATTAATCTCCATCGATGCTAAGAACGGTACTAATTACGTTATCGCAGAGGATCCTGAAGCTAAACAGATCCTGGATACCGAGTATAAACCGGGGATTCAAGAACTAACCAATGAAGTAGTAGGAAATTCAGAGGTTGTTCTAAACGGCGTTCGCGATAATGTGCGCACAAAGGAAACTAATCTTGGTAACCTGATTGCCGATGGCATGCTTTATGCAGCTCAAAAAGCGGGCACTAATGCCGTAATCGCCCTGCAAAACGGCGGCGGTATTCGCGAATCCATCAACGAAGGACCGATCACACAAGGCGAAGTACTCGGCGTACTTCCATTCAACAACGATCTGGTTACGATCACTCTGACCGGACAAGAAATTAAGGATGCTATGGAGAACGGGGTTTCTAAAACGCCAGCAGCAGACGGGCGTTTCCCACACGTTGCAGGGTTGAAATTCTATTACGACTCTACGAAACCTGTGAACGAACGGGTATTGCGTATTGAAGTGAAAAACGGGGATAAATACGTTCCTCTGGATCTGAACGCATCCTATGAAGTAGCTACGAATGCTTTCACAGCGAAGGGTGGAGATTTCTATACTTCACTTGAAAAGGCCTATAAAGAAGGCCGCGTGAATCTGCTGTACCTACCGGACTTTGATGTATTTACGAAGTATCTGCAGAAGGTTGGAACGGTCACTGCGAACACTTCCGCCGTTGAGGGCCGGATTGTTGATCTAAAAGGTGCACCACTGCCGGAGACAACTCCAACTCCGACACCAGTACCAACACCAGATCCAACTTCAGTGCCTACATCAGTACCAACATCAGTACCAACATCAGTACCAACATCTGCTCCAACAGTACCAACCGCTACAGCTACACCATCACCAACTGTTGCTCCAACTGCGGCACCAATTGCTTCAGCACAAGTAACAACAATTAATGCTGCTGATCTAACTAAACAACTTGCTGAACTGCCAGCGGGTAGCCAAGAGCTGGTTATTCCGGTTAAAGCTACTACAGGTGGCGCTCAAGTAGTGCTTCCAGGCAGTGTGCTTGTAAAACAAGCAGCAGCACAGCCTAACACAGTTCTTACCTTTACTACTGATGGCGCTTCTTATTCCTTGCCACTCCGTGTTGTAAACAGCGCAGCACTTGCCGCTCAATTAGGCACCAGCGACTTTACAATTACGGTCTCCATTCTAGTAGCGAATTCGGGAACACTAAGCAGCACAAACCAAGCTATCGCCTCACAGCTAGGTAATGCTACTTTAGCTGCTCCAGTAATCGAATTCAGCGTTTCAGCGCAAGCCGGAACTAAGAGTGTGCCGCTGAACAATTTCGGCAGCACTTACGTGAAGCGCACGATCAATGTATCTGCCGTCTTAAATTCAAATAACGCAACGGCAGTGGTCTTCGATCCTGCTTCAGGTAAGATCTCCTTCGTGCCTGCTATCTTTGTTCCTAAAACAGATGGAACAACGGACGTTACGATTAAACGGAACAGCAACAGCTACTACACCGTTGTTAAGTCTTCCAAAACGTTCGCAGATATTAACGGACACTGGGCTAAATCATCCATTGATCTATTAGCTACCAAACTAATTGTCAGCGGAACAAGCAACGATACGTTCTCTCCTTCACAGTCGATCACACGTGCTGAGTTCGCCGCATTAATTACGCGTTCTCTGGGACTTGCGACAGGTAATGGTGAGATCACATTTAAAGATGTAAACTCAAGTGCTTGGTATGCTGATGCTATACGCACCGCAGCAGAAGCCGGATTGATTTCCGGTTATACCGATGGCAGCTTTAAGCCGGGTAGCCCAATCACTCGCCAGGAAATGGCCTCGGTATTAGCAAAAGCTATTAAGTACACAGGGAAAACCTTAAATGCCGATCCTGCGGCACTGGCTAAATTCAGTGACGCAGCAAGCATTCCTGCTTGGTCCCAAGCAGCAGTAGCAGAAATCGCTGCTGAGGGAATTATCCAAGGAGCTACCGACGGTTCCTTTGCTCCACAGAAGCTGGCAACTCGTGCCGAAGCGGTTACGATGCTGGAGAAGACATTGAAATCTCTCCAATTTATCAACTAGCAAAAGCTGATCTCCAGCTCTGAAGATAAAAGGCGGTTTCCCGAGTGCGTAATGCACCCGAGGAACCGCCTTTTTTAATAAACCAACCTGATCTGTAGGAAGTGTTATGATTCCATCCCAGCTTCACTCTCTTCGTAATGGCTCGTATCCCCGTGCAGCAGGATTTCCGGCACACCATCCGTAAAATCAACCCTGCATAAGCAGGTCGGATAAATGTAAGGCAGATCCCAGAGCTTAGGCAGCGCTCTGCCCTCAAAATAGGCCATTAACAGCTTAATCACTACTGTATGTGTGACAATAAGAATGGTCTCACCTTGATGGTCAACGAGAATTTCCTGAAGCTTGCCCAGCGCCCGTGCCTGCACCTCTGCGAAGGTCTCACTACCCTCCACTTTAAACTGCTCAGGGTCTTGCCAGAAATTGCGATGCTGCTCCGAATACTCGCTCTCCAGCTCAGTAGAATCACGGCCTTCCCACACACCCATGCCAATCTCTTTGAACGCCTCAGAGGTCTTAAGCGGAGTACTCCGCTCTCCACGAATAATCTCAGCTGTGCGCAGCGCCCTTGGGCTGGGGCTTGCATAGATGACATCCAACTGTTGAGTGCGCATTCCCCGGCTTAGCCATTCTGCCTGTTGCACACCAAGAGCCGTCAGTTCAGAATCCATATGTCCCTGCATCCGATGCTGCACGTTCCATTCCGTTTGACCATGCCGGGTTAAAAATATCGTTGTTGTACTCATGCCAGCTTCTCCTTCCGTTTCCCCTATCCAATGAGGTTCTACTTCCTGTTCTGTTCCATCCAGTTCACTGCATAATCTACGATTTCCCGTTGCGGAAGCAATTGAGCGGTTGCGGAAGCAACCTGTCCATATGTAATAAGCCCCGTCTCTTGTCCAAACTGATCTGCCAGCTGAACGAAATCGTCAGAATCCCAATCTAGCTCCTTAAATTCCACCCACTGTCTAACTCCATCCACCATAATGGGCGCCCCGCCAAGGGTTTCCTTCTTGCCAGCATAAGATGCGCGGCATTCGGCAAGATGCAGGGAAGTATTATTAAGATTGCCTACTCCCAGCAACAGTACATGTCCGCCTAAATCGTAAATACGAGCCAGCGGAGAATCTTCCCCCAGCCCCATTTCAAGCGAATGACCATACATAATTTCGTCTCTATGCTTGCCCCAAGCGGCAAACGAATGTATCGGATGGTCACTGCGTTTTACTCCTTTTTGTTTACGGAAGCAGTCCGGAATAACCCCCATTCCTCTAAGTTGGGTCAGGTCTGGATCATAAGGCGGCATCTGCTCGCGGATACTCTGCCACCACGCCTCCGGCACCGGTGGGTTGCTCCAGCCTGCGGGATCAGTTAGGTCACTTGAATGAGTAGGCATTACCAGCGTGCCAGATTCTCCGAGGACCTCCTCCAATGCCAAAATAACAGCGACCGGGCCCCCGGCTACCCATTTGCCTAACGATTTAAAAGAAGAATGCAATAAAATCGTCATGCCCGCCTTAACGCCCAGTCGACGAAAATCCGCTGCTAATGTCTGAACCGTAATCAAATTGCCTTGTATTTCTTCCACCCTTCATTCCTCCAATAAATCTTCTCAAATCCATTATATAGGAGGGCCGCTTCTAAATGCATCTTCAATAGCCTCAACACTCTTCGGATACTATTTTCGCTCTATAATCACCTGGGGAAATCCCCTCCAGCTCTTTAAAAACACGGGCAAATTGTTTACTATTCTCGAAGCCTACCTCTTCTGAGACTGTTGCGAGCTTACTGCAGCCTTTTGCCAATAGCTCTTTAGCGTGACGGATGCGGACCTTTTTTAAATAGATAACAAAATTCTCACCGGTATATGCCTTAAAAGCTTCGCTGAAATAAGAATAATTCAGGGATACATGATTGCTGACCATAGCCATATTCAGTGGACGGGCGTAGTTGGCTTCAATATAGCTCAGTGCCTCTTCCATATCCGCATGCTCGGTATGCGCAGACCTTACGCCTACAATGTATTCATTCACACTCAAGAGTAAGTTCTCCAGCGCACGATAATATTCGTGGAAATGACGATAGTTGTACATATTGCCTACCGTACGATACAGCTTCAATACCTCTACCGAGGCTTCGCCATGCACCCGAAACACTTCATCCAACACCAGCTCGTTTACATTCTGTCCCACGGACTCCAGATAAGCTAGGTCCAGTTCCTTCAAATGCTCAGTTTGAAAAATCACAGATAGAAGATGCTTCATCTCCTTCTCGCGTTCTGTTCCCAGCATATTGAGCAGCTTGCGAAGCTCCTCCTTCGGTAACGGAAAGTTAGACCGTCCCTGGCCAACATCCCCATAATCCAATAAACTCACTTGCGGATATAAAAAAGTATATTGCAGTGCCCGGCAGGCTTCCTTATAACAGGAACGGAGGTCCTCAAGACTTCCTCCTTCGCTGCTAATCCCAATCGATAATCCCTTTATTTCCTTAGCTTCAGCTTGTCTGGACAGCTCCATAAAATCCTGTTTTCTGCTCCCGATCAAGACTAATTTGCCATCCCAATCCGTTGTGATTTCCGAGAAAAACTTTTCAAGCGGACCGATCAATCGTTCCGCCAGTCCCTGAACATCCCCCGACTTCATTCTTGTTCCGTCATTGTAATAGTAATTCAACACACCAACTGTAAAAGGTGCTTGCAGATCACTTAGCCACTCTTGCTGCTCACGCTCCAGCGGAACCTCCTGCTGCATTAGCAGTCCCCGTAAACGACTGGACCGCAGTTCCCTGCGGAAGTGTTCCGTTTCCTGTTCCAGCTGCCTTGCGCTGAGATCCTGTTCTTCCTGTTCCTTATCGATATTCTTCAAAATTTCGAACAACTCATCTCGGCGGATCGGCTTCAGCAAGTAATCCTTCACGCGATAACGAATCGCGCTTTTGGCATATTCGAAATCATCATACCCGCTTAAGATCAGCACTGCCGGGCTTTTCTCACCACTTGTTACCTTAGATATCTGCTCCAACAGCGTAATTCCATCCATCACTGGCATACGTATATCTGTAATAATAATATCTGCACCTTCGGTCTTAAAGATCTCGAAACCCTCTGCGCCATTACTCGCCATTGTGATGGTATACACGGACGGAAATTCTCTTTCTATCATAGTCTTGAGACCGTAACGGATATTCTTTTCATCATCAATGATCAGTAGCTTCTTCATAGTTGTTTTTCTCCTGTCAAAAGAACTTTCGGCAAGGTCAGACGTACCATCGTCCAACTCCCTGCTTCACTCTGTACTACAAGCCCATATTCATCACCATAAAAGATTTGCAGTCGCTGATGTACATTCCTCAGTCCAATACCACCTGTTCGGCGGTCAACATCCCTCTGTTCTGAGGCACTCTCACAGCGCTCATCTTTCGCATAAATCGCCTCGTTCAAAGCAACCAAACACTCTGGAGTTAAGCCGATGCCATTATCACGAAGCTCTATGCAAATATCACCTTCCGTTTCCGAAATATGAATATGAATGTTCGGGTCCTGTAAATTCTCTTTCCCGTCGCACCAAGCATGCTTAACACTGTTCTCTACAATAGGCTGCAGTGACATTTTCAGCACCTCCAGCTCCAAATATCGAGGTTCAATATGAAGCACTAACTTAACCGGATATTCAAAACGAATATTCATCACTTCAATGTAATTTTCGATATGGCGGACTTCATCCCGCAGCTTCACATACTCTCCGGACCATTTAAAATTATAGCGCATCATCCCACCCAGCGAAGTCAGTGCATCCGAGATCGTTCGCTGATTCTCAATTTCAGCCAGCATTTTTATATTTTCCAGCGTATTATATAAAAAATGTGCGTCAATCTGGTTATGCAGCGTACGCAGCTCTGCCTCTTTAGACAACGCCTGCTTGCTCACTGCCTGAGCCACCAACGTATTGATGGTGTTCATCAGCTTGGAGAAATGATGGGCAAGCTCCCCGACTTCCCCTCCACCACGAATCATTATTCCAGTGTACGCTTCACCTCTGCGCACTTTTTTCATCGTTTCGGTCAATCTACGTAGATTTTTTAGAATAAAGGCATTTGTCACATAAGCGATCAGCGTTAGTAAAGTAATAAAACCAACATTGGCTCCAATGATTAAGTTGCGCGTGCGGGAGATATCCTTCATCACCCCCTCCATTGACACTACATTTAGCAAATAAGCATCAATTCGTTCTAGCGGAGTGTTAATTAACAAAAACGATTTACCATTCTCCGAGTAATTACTGTCCCATTCGCCAGTTTCCCGGAACTGCTTATACCGTTCTGCAATCATATCAGCCATCTCTAGATTATCCTGCAAAAAAGAGTTGTCCGGCCTGGTGAAAAGCTGCAGCTCACTATCCACAAGGAACATCTGGGTCTGATTATCCCGTACATCTGTATACGTCTTGGGTGTAAACCGACTCAGCAGCATATCCACCTGCACCATGCCAATATGATTGTCTGCTGGCCGACTCTTCTCACGCAGCAAAGAAACCTTTGGCAGACTCTCCGTCGGTGCTCCCAAGTATCTCTGCATCAAATCCGGATCATTTTTCTGAAAAGACCAGTATTCCTGCCCCTTCAATTGAAGCGCTTTCTGAAACCATGGGGTGGAAGAAACCCGCTCTTCGCGAAAGATAATCGGCCAAATTTCATGCACCTTATTACTTCTCGAATACAGCCGTAAATGCTCAATATTCGGATTATTAAATTGAATACGAGTCATATTCACATAAGCATTTGTATTAAAATCAACCAAATCTACTAGCTGCGGTTCGGTTTCATTCGCTAAGAATTTTTCTACTTCGGCATCAGAATAAGCCATTTGCGCCGCCCGTTCCATCGCTTCAATCTGATTATGAATATGCAGCTTCTCCATTTGCGACAAATAATCATTTTTCTCGACGGCATCGCGGAGATAGGTATTATTAATGGCTTTATAGGAATAGACAGAAACCAGCATACACGGGCCTAAAACAATAAAAACATACGCTGCAATTAAACGGCTCTGAAGTGATCTTCGCCCCCACCAATAACTAAATGAATGCCATAATGCTCTGGTTCGATCTCGCCTATTCACTTTATACACTTCTGTCCTGTCCACCTCGCTAAAATAGTGAATATTCAAATACTTGATATCTATTCCTTATTATAATTCGAAAATAACCCAAAAGCCCGCAGTTAGCGGGCATTTTGGGTCATGCTTTTTATTTTATGGACAGCTTCACTTTATTCTCTTCATATTTCTTTTGTTGGTAGGCATCAAATACATCTTCGCCTTCCTTCTTTCTCTTCTCTAAATACTCATTCCAAATCTTATCGAACTCCGCATCGGAGGAAGCCATGAGCAACTTCGGCATAGTTTTACCGCGCAGCTGTTTCAGCTTCGAAGCGATGATGCCTTCAGGAGAGTTTCCTGTTGGTTCGATTTGTTGGAACTCGGAGGAGCCTATGGATTTACCTCTAGTCCAATCTTCCAATTGCTTAAATGGTTCTACCGATTTAGGAGCCCATTGGTCCGTGATGTTCGTATTTTGCAGCATCCAGAATGTAAAGGAAGATCCGATTTGCTTATCAAACGTCGAACGGTCTTTATTCATCAAATCAAACACTTCTGGTTTAAATTGATCTTTTCCATCAATCGTATCGTAGCTGACACCTTTTTCGCCTAAGAACAAGTCTTTGTTGCCTTCTTCACTGTTCAAGTAGCTGAGGAAGCGGATAGCACGTGCTTTATCCTTAACATCTTTGGAGATCAGTGTTACCGTCCAACCGGAGATACCAGGGCCATCAAGGGTTGGTTTATCCAAATTCGTATTGGAAGGTCCGTCAACAGCGATATACGTTTTGGTTGGATCCTGTTGGTAAATCGTTCCTAGCTGTGCTGCAAAGTCTGTACGTTGATACAGCATTGCGAAATAACGGCCTTGGGCAATTTTTTCTTCCATTTGTGGGCGTTTGTCGATAAAGATATCTTTAGCCAGCAGACCGTCTTGATTCGCTTGACGAAGTGCCTTCATCCAGCGGATATATTCAGGATCGGTTTCACGAGCATATACCTTGCCATCTTTTTCTCTTGGGATTGCCAAGAAGTTCTGCAGATAACCTTCCAAAGAATCGTTACCGTTCTCGGTAAATTCATGCAAACCAAGTGGAATAAGCGGCTGTCCATTTACGTCAGGGAATTTCTCTTTCGCTAATTTAAGCGCATTCAAGAAACCTTCTGGTGTGCGCATATCTGGACTTCCAATAGCTTCATACATATCCTTGCGGACAGCGAATACTTGGTTGGATACGTAATTTTCCCCATATTTCTCATAGTCGGCAGGAGAGGAAGAAGAGTTAGGATAGCCATACACATTGCCGTCTTCTTGTGTATACCAGCCCAGCTTATCAGCATCGGATACTTTAAAGAAGTACGGATCATATTCATCAGCAAGTTTGTTCAATGGAAGAACAAGTTCACCTTCGACCATTTTCTTAATCGCATCTTCCCAGAAACCCAAAGTGATGAAATCAGGCAATTTACCGGATGCAATCAGCGTGTTAAGCTTCTCATTCTCGTTACCAGCCGGAACGATGAAATTAATATCAACTCCGGTCTTCTTAGTTACATATTGAGAGGTTGGGTCCACGCCCCATTTATTAGGGAACCATGAGAAGTTCAGGTACCAGTCAAATGTAATAGGTGAAGTATCAATCTTCCATCCCGGTTCATCTGCTGATAATGCAGCAGCAGTCGGTTCAGCACTTGCCTCCGTATTAGTAGCTTTAGCGCTGTTAGCATTACCTTCGGCATTCTTACCAGCATTATTCCCGCTGGAGCAGCCTGCGGCTGACAATGACATCATTATTGCGAGAAGCAGAACTCCCATTGCTTTTGGCTTACGTTTCATGCCCATGCTTGTTTACCCCTTTTCTATGAATGTTAATTATAAGCTCAACCCCAGTGCCTACAGCTGTAGGCAACCGGAGGAGTTATCACTGCTAGACATCAGCCCTTAATGGAGCCGATCATCATCCCTTTAACGAAATAACGCTGCAGGAACGGATACACGAATACTATCGGCAATGTGGTCACTACCATCGTCGCCAGCTTAATGGACTGTGACGTTACGCTTCTCGTAACGCTGCTGCCTTGTACAGCGACCATCATTTGACTAGAGCTCGATTGTGCGACGACCCGGAACAAATACGTCTGAATCGGCTGCAGATCAGTATTATTGATATAGATCATACCCGTGAAGTAATCATTCCACTGATACACGCCATGGAACAGCGCAATGGTAGCAATTACAGGCATGGATACTGGAAGTACGATTCTTAGAAAGATGGACCAATCATTAGCACCGTCAATCCGTGCCGCTTCTTCCAGCCCATCGGGAATCTCCCGGAAAAAGGTCATGAAGATAATAAGATCAAAGAAGCTAAACATAACCGGAATAATATAGACTAGGAAATTCTCCAATAGGTGAAGGTCCTTCATCAGCAGGAAGGTAGGAATGAGTCCCCCGCCAAAAAAGAGAGTCACTGTACCCATAAGCATGTAGAACTTACCGCCAATGAGGTTTTTTCTGGAGAATGCATAAGCTACCATCGCTGTGAAAAATACATGCAGTACAGTACCCAAAAGTGTTTTGGCGACAGTAACCCACATCGCCTGCATGATGCCGGGGCTGGCAAATACGGCCTCGAAATTCTCAAAGCTGAACATCCGCGGCCACCAGTAGATTCCTCCCCGCATGGCGTCATTACCGTTATTGAAGGCGTTAACCAATACGTACCAGATCGGGTAAAGCGTTATGAAGCAGATACATAACATGATGAGATTATTGATGATATCGAACAGGGCCTCGCCCTTCGTTTTACGCTTAAGTGCAAACATATATGGTCCTCCTTATCCTAGAACAACGATGTATCGTTGATTTTTTTAGATACTTGGTTGGCAATCAGCAGCAATATTAGAGCGATAACCGATTTTAACAATCCAACTGCAGTTGAGTAAGAGAAGCGGCCTGAGAGAATCCCTGTATAGTACACATAGTAATCAATTACATTACTTGCACTATCATTCAGTGAGTTGCGCAGGACCAGAATCTGATCAAAGTTGGAGTTCAGCACTCCGCTGACCGCGAGAATGAAGAGAATGCTGATTGTCGATTTAATCGCCGGCAAGGTAACATACCACATCTTCTGAAATCTGCCCGCGCCGTCGATTGTCGCCGCCTCGTACATTTCAGGAGATACACCGGAAATTGCTGCTAAATAGATAATCGCTGACCATCCAAGTTCTTTCCAGATATCAGAGGAGATAATAATCGTCCAGAAGTAACCAGGCTCAGCCAAGTATGTAATTGGCTGATCAATCAGATGAAGCGCTAGCAAAATGTTATTGATAATTCCTACATCAGCAAGCCATGTAGCCAAAATCCCTCCGAGTACCACCCATGAGAGAAAGTGGGGCAAATACGAAATCGTCTGTATGGTCTTCTTGAATTTCATTGAACGAACTTCATTCAGAAATAGAGCAAATATTATCGGCAGGGGAAATCCGATAATTAGCTTAAACAAGCTGATGCCGAGCGTATTTTTAATTACATTCGAGAGATTGTCATCATCCATGAACTCTTTGAAATGTGTAAGTCCCACCCATGGGGCTTCTGCAATCGTTTTAACGATGTTGTAATCTTTAAAAGCAATGATAATTCCATACATGGGAATGTAGTTAAAGATTATCATCCACGCAATGCCGAGTAGAGCCATTGTCTGCAAATGACGCTGGGCAATGAACCTCTTCCAAAGCGGGCTCCGATTTACTTTACCGGTTTCGAAATTGCCAGGAATTAACGGCTTCATCGCTGAGCTTACTTCCATGCTTTTTTTGTTCTCCATCCTTTGGACCTCCAGGCTCTATATCTGTATTTAATCTAAAGCGCTTACAATGTTTATGTATCCATTGTATTTGCTTTTGCCTGTCTCCGTAAGGCTTTGAATTTCGGATTATAGGTACCATTTTTCGGATGGAGTGAAAATTTAAGGGCGAGCCGCAGCTCGCCCCTCTATTTTTATGCTAATACTGCTTGAATTTGCGCAATTTCTCCACGCCGCAGAGCCTCTGCCTCTTCACCGCGCACGAACGCTCCAGATATTTTAGTCACAGTTCCATTGCGGTATACAAGCATCAAAGATTGAATGCTAACCTTCTTCTCGCCAAAGGTATTTTCACGTTTTGGGTTAGAATAGATTACCTCCGTATTCCCTAGGAAAGTGAAAGACAGTTTACCCTCTTCATCAAACAGCCATCCTGGCAATACCGGATCGAGAGACAGCGTAAGCGCTCCATCCTCCATTCTGAAAACATGGCTTCCAGCCATCATTGTTCTCCACATGCTTAAGAATTCCGCGGTCGATCCACTAAGTCTCGCTACGAACCCTCTACCGTGATTATTTGGATCAGGATTGCCTCCAGTTGCGATAAATGATGAATTCTCCAGTGTACTACGTCCATAAACAGAAGGATCAAGGAATGGTACCAGCGACGTCTTCAGCTCGCCGTAGAATTCCTCATACAGCCCGCCCTTCAGCAGCTCAAGCAAATACTTATAGGACATGTGCAGGAAGTTAGACTCCCGTTCTAGCCAGCCTGGTGTGAAGGCTCTCATCCGTCCGATTTCATGCGATTCACCTTCTAGACTAACAGAGGTCTGATACATAGATGTTGCCTGATCATACAGCTCTGTCTGCTTAATCAGATTATAGATTTCTTTTGCCTGCACCGGATTCTTCATCGTCTTCAACCAGCGGGTAGGTCCTTCTAGGAAATAAGGCAAGGCATAAGCCTTAAACTCCTCTACCACAGCCTTTGGCAACCCGTATCCGCTAATTACTGGCTGACCCTCAGCATCTGTTACCTGATGGAATTTCTCCGCTTCAAAGCGGAAATAGGTTGGGGTAAGTCCATTGCCCATTTCTACCGCCTTGTTGATTCCCTCATCAATTTTAACCAGGAACTTGGAAAGAGCTTCGCGGATGTGTTCCAAGGTTACTTCAGTTTCAGCACCCGTAATGCCAAACCGGATACTTGCTCTATAAGCTTCTCGGGCTGAAGCTACTGTATCCCAATAGTTGAATTGTTCCACTTCTCCTGCTAGGACAGCAGTTACCGCGTGATATACCGCTTCAAGCAGCTTCGCGATTTCTTCTGGCAGCTTTACAGCTCCCTGTACATTCTCAGCACCGTTCAGCACATCCAGCAAAAAGACTACAGTACGCTTCAGCTCAAAAGTCTCACTCATTCCGGAGCCAAACAATCCCGGCAGACCGTTCATGGCATCGTTCCAGCCCGGCTTGTTTCCTTCCATCTCCACACCCATGCCGTAAGGGTCAAGCGTAGCAAATTTATTCAAAGCAAGAGACAACATCTTCACGAACAGATTGGTGTGGTAAATAGCATCTTGCCCACCTTTGGTACGCAGCCAATGGGTATCTCCAGCTTTCCATTTCAGCTTATGCAGCTTCTCCTCATCTTCAAGGAGAGCGCCATATTGCCGGGCTTTTCCGTCACTAATTACATACTTCTCACTACGTGGCAGCACATATGCTGGGCTGTCATAGAACGCATAAGTACTATCCCCAAATAAAAGCTCCTGCTTCTTGTCAGGGAAGATGTCCAAATAACCTACTACGAGATCCAAATTGTACGTCCAGTGATCAGACCAGAAGCCTTCGCCAAAAGCAGCCTCAATGTTTTGCTGTGACAGGGCCAGCAGACCCGACAGAAACTCCTGCTCACTAACCTTCAACGTAACGTTATGATCCGCAATGTAATTGATCAGGCTGCCCGGGGTGAACCGGCTGTTGCATAGCTTAACAAGCTCAGCTTGATGATCCGCAGCCGCTTCTCCGATCCATTCCGCAGCCTTCGCTTTGCTGTCTGGCTTCACTTCAAAGGTTGTTCCTTGAACACTTAGTGGGTTGTAGCCATCTGCTTGAATCAAGCTATAGAACATTTTGATGTTGAAGCTGCCCACCTTCGGATTAAAAAACACATCATTCCGGCGGTTTTGATTCATATCGCGGAAGTTACCATTCCCCTGTGAATAGTATTCTGGGGCAAGTGAGAAGAAGTTATAGTCGCGCTCCAAATCCCCATGCTTGCGGGAATATAAATGAACTACAAAGCCATCTCCACCATTGTCAAAAATAAAAGGATAGCCTCCGCGCAGGAAGTTATCGAGATAGGACTGACGGCAATAAGCATCAAACACAGCCGATGAAGTGTGCGTGGCAATGTCTTCTGTTAATGCCTCTGTCAGACCTGCGGCTTCCTGGGATTTGGACAGGATATATTCATCCCGGCATAACTGCTCCGCCTTTTTATTGATTTTGTCGATGTCATTTACATGCCCAACCAAAGTATTCAGGGTCAAGCTGCTGCCCGGTGCCAAACGTCTACCCAAACCACTGAAGCCGCAAGGAACCTTATTGACTGGATATTGTGGAAGCTCACTCAGCTCCGAAAGCGTTAATCCCGCAAAGCGGTCTGGGTAAGTAAGAGAGGTATTGCCGCCGAAAATAAGTTCGAAATCAACGATTGGCGCGACTTTTTCTCCTTCTCCAGTAAACGACAGATAGAAATGTCCATTTGTGATTTCGCTAACCTGTGCACTATCATTGGTGCTGGAACGCAGCTTATAGAACGGTATACCGTTCTCCAGATTGTATACGTCCATCCAGCTGCGCAGCAGGTTACCAATCTCCTTGTAGCCACTGTTTTCTACTCCGTAAGGCAAAATCTCAGGCAGACCATCCATCAGCTCCAGCTCAATCTCTTTGCCGCCGATATTCTCAATCTCCACCCGACGTACCAACGCGGCATAATCGTCATTAGGCAGATTGAAATAGTGTACAGTCGTCTTCAGCCCATGCCCGGCATGGCTTTCTTCAAGGGTCAGTCCGTTAGGCAAAATGGTCATGATCCGCTTGGCGGCGGGATCTGGACGTGCCGATTGAAATGGCTCATAAATCTCTTGCTCGCCTTTTATTTTAATAAAGGTTCGGAATCCGGTGGTTCCTACGTCTTTATAAGAGATATTTGCTGGAGAGAATTCCATGATTGGCGAGTTCTTGTCGCGTACCCCAAAGCTGCAAATCGCTTGCCCCCGGTTCACATAAAAAGTCCACATTGGAATTCCCTTAAGACCTGCAAGACCTGGCAGGAAACTAGAGAAAGGCTTTCCTGTATCAAACTGCTCCATTACAAAGTTACCTGATTCGAAATAATAATTACTCACGTTAATGTCCTCCTAAACTGTTACTTATTTATGAAATCAGATGCGTTACGATAGAATGAGGGGATAGTTCGCAGTTGGCAATTTCTTCGCCAAGCCCCAAGGTTACCGTGCGAACTTCTTCGCTCTCATTCATCAATATGACAGCAATGCTGCCGTCCGGATTACGGAATGCTGTGGATAGGATGCCTTCCGCTTCAGAAGTAAAGCCAATCCGTACCGCACCTGGCGCGATAAATTTACTGAAATGCCCGATATAATAATAAGAGCTGTTATAGTGCAATTCGTCTGTTGTTGTATCTGCTATAATTGGGGCATCACAGAGATTCCCTACATGATTGGGCCCGCCGGTCTCATCCAGTACGAGGTTCCAGTCCAGGTATCCTTCTGTCCATGCATTGAGATCCCCAATCATATTTCTGCCGTAACGTTCACCTGTAAACCATTCGCCAAGCTTGACGCCGCCCTCTTGACAGCCCTCAGTGAATAATAGATGTTTGTCAGGAAATAGATCATGTACCTTCTCTACCTTGTCGAACTCCTCACCACCATACCAGTGGATGCCTGTACCCCACACATATTGTGCAGCTTCAGGATCAGACAACACGACCGAAGCACGTTCGACCATAATATCGCGGTTATGATCCCAGATGACAATGTTCACATCGGAATGGCCTGCCTGCTGCATCACGGGACCGAGATGATTTTTAACAAAATCGCGTTCCTCTTCCGCACTATAAATGCAAGAATCCCAGACTTGAACAGCAGCTGGCTCATTTTGCACAGAAACCGCCCAAATAGGTACGCCTTCCTTCCCATAAGCTTCGATAAATTTGGTATAATAGCGTGCCCAAACTTCAGCGTATTCTGGCTTGAGTGATCCTCCATTATTCATTTCACCATTTGTTTTCATCCATGCCGGAGGGCTCCAAGGAGAAGCCAACATCGTGAACGCTCCGCCTTTTACCTGCATTGCATCCTTAATCAGCGGAAGCACCCACTTATGATCATGAGAGATATCAAAGGTAGCCAGCTCCGTATCATGATCAGCGACATAAGTATAATTTCCAAGAGCAAAGTCACAGCTATGGATATGAACACGACCCATGTTATAGCCTAACCCCTCTACCGGATGAAAATAGCGGTGAATAACCTCTGCCCGTTTCTCAGGACTGAGCCGTGACAACGTATAGGCCGCAGCTTCTGTGAAAGCGCCGCCAAATCCGATCATCTTTTGGAACTCCTGCTCTGGCTTAAGCTCTACATCGGCAGATCCAGAATCTACTCTTGTGCTAAAAACAATCGCCTCTTTCGGAGTCAAGCGTTCCCCTGTATCTTTTGCAGTTACAACAGTTTGGACTTTTGCCATTTCATCCATCTCCTCTAATTGTTTTGTTACTAACAACAAGCACTGTCTTTACTGGATCACCATCCGATGTTAGGGTTCGGAGCGATGGACCCCTGAAACGTTTGAGAAAATTCAAGGAAACCCTCGGTAAACTTTGATTTCATATCAATTCGAAACCTATAATCGAAACCGGTTTCGAATATTACGAAAAAAAATGATCTAACGAGAGCAGGAAAAAAGCGGCATAACAATATGCCCCATTATAGCCCTATTCCTCTGAATACGCTGTAGCAAATACCACATAGGAACAATTCAAGCTATGATGTCCTCTACTTTATCAGGACTCTTTTCTCTACGTCAAGATTTATCCTGTGGATAGCAGCCCGCTCTCTGTAGTTATGGAATTTGATACGGCCCTAATTCCCGCTAGCCGGAGGCGCACAGGATTCCCGCTCGATCACTTCTACCGGAACTAAAACCGCTTCCTTATCCAACTGCTTCCCTTCAATCGATGCTAAAAGAATGTCCGCTGCCCGGCTTCCTAAAAGTGCCGTATCCTGACGAATGGTTGTCAATGCAGGTGTAACATACTCAGCTAGATCAATATCATCGTACCCTACAACTGAAATGTCCAGCGGTACGGAAAGTCCACTATCTTTTGCCGCCATAATAGCCCCTAAAGCTAACATGTCACCCGAAGCAAAAACAGCGGTTGGCCGATCAGGCAGCTTAAGAAGCTCCAGCATCGCATTATAACCACTTTCACGAGAATAAAAAGCTCCATTCACAACATAGGACTCCGGCACTTCAAGCCCCTGCTGCTTCATAGCGTACTTATACCCTAACTCCCGAGTTTTACCGGGAAAAGTGTTCATCCCCCCGGAAATATGAGCAATCTTGCGATGACCCAAAGAAACTAAATACTCTATCGCAAGCTGAGCTCCAGCCGTATTATCCGAACATACCGTATGCGACTGCGTAGTCTCAAAATCCAGAATCACAGTAGGAATATCACTCTCTAGCAGCTCACGGAAATAGGGGTCCTCATAATCAGACAAGAAAACAACAACACCATCTACACCACGGATTCGGCAATTCTCCAAATACCCACTTTGCTTCCCCCCAACATCCTTGGAAATAAACATGAGGGCATACCCCTTATCCACAGCAACCTTCTTAAAGCTCTCAATCACAGCGCTAAAAAAGGGATGGCGAATACCAAATCCCGTATTCTCTACAAACAATACACCGATGGTCCATGATTTCTTAGTGGTCAGTGTACGGGCATGGGAATTCGGCAAATATCCCATTTCTTGGGCAACCCGGAAAATTTCCTGGCGAGTCTTCTCCCGTACATCGGAATAATTATTAAACGCCTTGGATACCGTTGTAGGAGAGTAACCGGTTCTTTTGGCAATATCGTATATAGTTGTCAATCCGGTTCACTCCTTGCCCAGACTAATGAAATACCTTCAGTTCACTGCAATTTTAACGTCTTTCGGTACCGCCGTCCAGCAAAAAGTAACTTTGTACGGAAGGAAGCAGCGTCACAGCTTGGATCAAAAGCCCTAGACTCATATAGACCAGATGTATAATTACCACACTGTCAAGCATATACGTCTGCACCATAATCCAAATAATTAGACCAAATCCGATATATAGGGACAATGCCCAGAAGCAATATAATTTTTTAAAGGGATTCAAAATATTCACCCAATGCCATTCCGGTCTCTTGATCAACCCATACAACACGAACATGGGCAGGATACCAAATACGATGAATAGCAAAGTACCCGGAATTAAAAAATCTGAAAATGGCGATCTTTCCAACATAGATGTGGGTATGTGTATCAGATCACCACTAGGATCTATGACCATTGACCCGCCTCCTGCAAACGCTCCAATCCCCAAAAATATATGAAGAATATAAAGCAATGTTACCGTAAACGGCCTTTTTTTGGTTGGCTTCATTTCAGTACCCCTTCCCATGTTTAAAAAGTAGAGCATTCCTTACAACTCTTTTCAATTTTACATGTTTTTCCTGAATGTCACCAAGACAGATATCACACAAAAAGCCGTATTTAAGCTTTTTTTGAGTGCGATGTGAACGATTGTATTTTACGCTATACTAAGATTAGAACGAAATGTTACCCCTGCCGACTGAATCTAATAAATAAAATACATTGGATCCTAAAAACAAGGAGACAGGACGGGCGCAAAGACGCGCTGAACCTAACATATCTATGAACGATACTCATCTTTTATCCACCAAACAATGTACCTATTGCCAGCAACAGAAGCCGCTCTCTGAATTTCGTAAACGTACCGGCAAACGTTCCAAAGGCCAGTCTCGCCGTGGCGCTTGTCGGGAGTGCCGCAAACAACGACAAAACATAGATCTCACTCTTGCAGCAGGTCCCATTCCATTACAACCTGATACCACTCAACCCCCTTCTTCAGCTGTCAAGGAACGCTCCAAGCAAGGAAAGCCTTCTTCCATGGTTGCTTCTTCACCGCAATCCAACCCAAATCAGCGCATACGGGGCTTGGAACAACGTAGGAAACAATCTCATTCTCAAGGCGTGAAACTGAGTCCGGAAGATCCAACGCAGTTGATTCCCTCCGCCAATGGGAAAATTCTAATGCGTGGCCACAGTGATAAAGGACATCGCTGGCATCAGGAAATTGACTACGAGCTTGCGGTTACTCTAGTCAGAGAACATGCCGCTATCGTAGTGAATCGCCGAACCATCCGCCGGATTTACAGCAATAAGGATTTCCGTGCTTATATATTGACTAGAGACAACTATACTTGCTACTTCTGTGGCTCCTATGGAGACACTATAGATCATTTGCTCCCCCGTGCTAAAGGCGGCCATACTACTCCGGATAATTGCGTTTGCGCTTGTACGTTATGTAATCAGACCAAAGCCGATAAGTCTGTTGAGGATTTTATGAGCAGATAAAATAGAAAAACGCCCCAATCTCAGTGGATTAGGGGCGCTTTTTTATAAAAATCAAAGGTAAAGTTTATTGTTAGTTAGCAACAATATTCTTAACTCGTCCTACCTGTCCACTGGTTAAACGCACCTTGATGCCATGCGGATGTCGAGGTGAGTTCGTGAGAATATCCTTTACCGTTCCATGTGTTAGCTTACCCGTCGGCTGATCCTGCTTAAGCACAATATCCACTTCAAGCCCAGGACGAATATCGGCTCTTACCTGTCCGTTCATGATGTAATCCCCTTTCAATGGGTTATAATGTTGTCAACTATACTAGATAAGGAGGAGACGTAATGGCCTTCGGCATCAACAGAGAAGAATTAACCCGCTGGAAAAAGGCAGTCTCCGCAGGAGAGATCGCTTTCTTAACCCATTACTGGCTAGACCCGCGTTTTCCCGGCATGACTACTGTCACCAAGGTCGGCTGTAGTGACCTAACCAGACTAACATATTGGTGTGAGGAAAATGGACTGCCGGCTAAATATATTCATAATCGTTCGCCGTTCCCCCACTTTGACCTTTTGGGACCCAAACAAGCAGAAATCCTTCGGAAGGAAGGATTATGGGAACAGTTGGAACGTTTCAAAATGCTCTAAAATCACTTCTTTTTACGTAAATCTTGCATGATCTTGCGGCCGGTAGGTGTCTGTGCTAATCCGCCACCTGCGGTCTCGCGGTGTTTTTCTGGCATAGCTGAGCCTACCTCAAGCATGACCTTGATTACTTCATCAGAAGGAATCACGCTCCGAACACCAGCCAGCGCCATATCGGCGGCGGCGAGCGCGGTCACTGCACCGAATCCGTTTCTAACGATACAAGGAATCTCTACGAGTCCTCCCACCGGATCACAAATCAGTCCTAAGGTGTTCTTAAGCGCCAACCCAACAGCATGTACTGCTTGTGCAGGCGTTCCTCCACGCAGTTCGGTTAAAGCTCCTGCCGCCATCCCGATGGCCGACCCGACCTCCGCCTGACAGCCACCCTCTGCACCAGATACAAACGAATTGTTGGCAATGACATAACCGATCGCTCCTGCAGCGAACAAACCGGAAACCATATAGTCATCATCCCAGCCAAACCGTTCCTGGCAGCTGAGAAATACACCCGGAATAATTCCGCATGAACCTGCCGTAGGTGTAGCAATTATGCGGCCCATTGAGGCATTAACCTCGGATACAGCCAAGGCATAGGCCATTGCTTGACCAGCGGGTCCACCTAGGCATGGTTCATCTGCTGCGTTATAGGCTCCTACACGCTGGGCATCCATTCCCGTAAGGCCGCTGCGCGAAGTGGTATCTTCATGCATCCCACGATGAACAGCCTCTTTCATCACCCCGTAATACTCACGCATTGTGGCAAATTCCTGTTCACTGGAACGTCCAGATTCCGCGCTTTGCTCTTCGAGCATAAGGGCTCCAATGGTGAGGCCACGCTCCTCACATAATACAGCCAGTTGGCTAAGTGTTTGAAAATTCATGTTAAGCTTTCCTTCCCCTTCTCATCTTGCTTACCTTCGTTTAAATTAACCAATTTCACCGATTTCACCGCAGTGAGCGCTTTAAGCGCTTCAATAAGCTCTGGAGTAGCAGCTTCATCCAGCTCCAGTACCGTTAAGGCTGCACCGCTGCGATTCTTCCGATCCAGAGACATATGCCCTATATTAAATTGTCCGTTACGCATCACTTCTGTAACACTCGCCAGAACACCTAAATAATCCATATGATGAATCAATACCGTCGGATACATTCCCGTAAGCTTTACTCCAAAACCATCCACATCGACGATCTCAATGTTTCCACCACCGATGGATGTCCCCGTTAAAGTCAGCTCACTTCCTGTCTCTTGTCCGATAAGATGCAGTTTAACTGTGTTAGGATGAGGAAACAATCCCGTTCCTTGCTCAAAAGATACGTCCATTCCAGCTTCAGCCGCTAACTCCAGAGAGTCGGGTAACCGATGATCATCGGTAGCGTAATCCAAAAGCCCTCCGACAATAGCCCGGTCTGTGCCATGGCCCTGATAAGTAGCTGCAAAAGAACCAAAAAACGTCACTTCTGCCACACGCGGCACTTCACCCAGCACCTGCCTTGCAGCCCTTCCGATCCGTGCCGCACCGGCTGTATGCGAACTTGAAGGCCCGACCATGGCCGGGCCAATAATTGAAAACACATCTTTAAAACGCATAAAAGACCTCCTGCCTGCAAAATAGGCAATTATCAAACTCATATATAGTATACTGCACTGGCAGTCGGAGTTCACCGTTACATTTGCTGTGATATATCCACTTCTAATCTAATGATATTTCACTTAGATAGTATTTTCATTTCGCATCTTATGTATCACAAGACATCCTGGGAGTATAACACAATTCCACCTCTATACTGCCAGCCTATCCCTTCCCAGAATCCCCTTCCTTGTTCATTGGTTCCAATCACCATCAGATGACATTTTGCGATACCAGCTGCATGTAAATTACCAAGACAACGCTTTACAAGCTCACGCCCGATGCCCATGCCTCGGCAGTCATTACTAACTGCAACATGATACATATAACCTCTTCGCCCATCATGTCCACACAATGCAGTTCCTACAATCCGGCCGCCTTCATTCTCGCAGATCTGGCTGAAGCCAGCATTACGCTCCAGATAACGTGCAATCTCCAGTCTCGAATCCGCTTCACTAAGTCCCATTCCCTCTGTATTTTCCCATAACTGGTAGGCAGCTTCATAATCATCCGCAATCATCTCTCGATAATTCATGTCTATCCCCTCGCTTGTATAGAATGACAAAAAAGCATAAAGAGCACTCCGCGGAAGCTTTTCCAGCATCAACAGCGCTTCATAAGGGTCACCTTCCAAGCCCAGCACTTGCGCGAAGGCAGGTTCGGTCTTCCACCCGTTTGTTTTCATTGTAATGATCTGCTGTCGAAAATCATTATCCAGCTGAGCTAGAATTTCCGCTTCAATGATCATATGTAAGTAACCATTCTGCAAAGCTGTGGGTCGCGGCTGCCCAAACAGTTCTATAGGCCAGCCACCGGCCATAAAGTTAATTTTCGTTCGAGGGACCCCGTCCACCACACGCGATACACTAGTAAACTCATCCATGGTTCCGAAATATCGACTAACAATATCCCTAAATTTTACGGAATCATGCACCTCACAAATAATATCCAGGTCGCTGCCCTTCACCTGAATTCCAAGCGGCACTGTGCCAACCAGCACCGGGTTATAGTCGGCCAGCAAACTTATAATATTTAATTCTCTTAACAGGGTATAGACCTCTTTTTGCACTGGAGTTCCACGATTCAGATAATCTATGTTTCGCCAATCATTCATCTCTGACAAACGCTCCCTCGACTAGGTTATAAACACAGGCAGGACCGGATAACAGCGCACGCTTTTCTAGGCGCATGCATAGAAATATACGGAAGATAGAAGGCAAGGAGGAGTGTATGTAAAAATGAACCCCACCTACCCCTATTATGGGGAACAAACGATATGTAAGAAACAGCCTATTGCTTTTCCCCCACAGCATCAAGACCGTCAGCCTGGTCTAGAGAGTCTAATGAATCCTCGCCCCATCAGTGAAAATCCGGAGATCACCGGCAGTGGAAAGCTAAAAGGAAAAATTGCGCTCATCACCGGAGGCGACAGCGGAATTGGTAAAGCGGCGGCCATTGCTTTTGCAAAGGAAGGTGCAGATGTCGCTATAGCTTATTTATACGAAGCTTCAGATGCAGAGGTCACTCAGCGGCGAATTGAAGAATTAGGGCAACGTTGTTTGCGGATCGAAGTTGATTTACGCCATAAGGAAAACTGCTTCAAGGCTGTGGAGCATACCCTTCGCACTTTTGGCAAGCTGGACATCCTCGTCAACAATCATGGCGTCCAGTATCCGCAAAAAAGTATTCTGGATATCACGGAAGCACAGCTCTACCAAACGTTTCAGACGAATATATTTCCATTCTTTTACCTGACACAAGCCGCACTTCCACATCTAAAAAAAGGCGCAGCCATCATCAACACTGCTTCCATTACTGCCTATCAAGGAAATAAAGAGCTTATAGATTATTCCTCAACTAAAGGCGCGATCGTCTCCTTTACCCGCTCTTTAGCCTTATCACTCGTAGACTCTGGCATTCGTGTCAATAGCGTAGCTCCCGGACCCGTATGGACACCACTAATCCCCTCCAGCTACTCCGCAGATGAGGTTAGTGTATTTGGGACGGATACACCCTTTAAACGTGCCGCACAGCCATATGAGTTAGCAGGAGCCTATCTTTATTTAGCGGGACCGGATTCTTCGTATGTTACCGGGACATGTATTCATGTCAATGGTGGAGACATGGTCACCAGCTGATGCATCACACCACGAGAGGAATGTATATCAAATGAATAAGATAAATGATTATGATATCTCTTCTGTCCGCCTAAGCAGTGGCATGTACGCATTAACCAAATTAGCCTGCGCAGGGCTAACTTACGTCCTTATTACCTTACTTATGCTTGGATTTCCACAATCCGATGGAATTCCTGAAGGCTGGCCACTATCGATTCCTTATGCCATTTATGCTTATGGATTGCCTGCGGCGTTAGTAGCAGATGTACTGCTGCGTATTCTGCGCTCCAAATCCCCTATCCTGCCCCTTGCTGTATATGTCGTCACGGGTTTTGGTGCAGGTCTATGGCTGGCAGCGGAACAAGGTGCAGAATATCTGCTATGGGGTCTGGGTGGAGTCCTGGGACTACTCCTTCTCAGAGTGACCCAGCTTGGTGTAGAAAGGTTTCCTCTGTTGCTGCCAGTATTCGCCCTGTTTCTGCCACTGCTCTGCTTACTGCTGTCATAAGCCTTATTAGGGATACTCAAAGCGCTTCAATGATATCTCCGGCAATAATAGCCGCCGGATTATTCCGCTGACGGGCTGCTCCCTCTCCTGCTAATCCGTGCAGGTATACCCCAAAAGCTGCTGCCTGCGTAGGATGAAGTCCCTGAGCCAGCAGGCTGGAAATCATGCCCGTTAGCACATCACCAGCTCCACCAGTGCCCATGCCGGGATGGCCTGTGGTATTTACATAAGCTTGCCCTTCAGGAGTTGCTATCACGGTATGCGCTCCTTTTAACACAAGCGTAACCCCATACTCCTTGGCATAGTCCATAGCCAGACCGATTCGGTCACGCTGGACCTCAGCCGTAGTTAGGTTAGCCAGGCGAGCCATCTCCCCTGGGTGAGGTGTCAGAATTACAGAATGATGCCGCTGCGCCCAACTCTTATAATCGGAGTCAGCCAGAATATTTAAAGCATCGGCATCGATAACCAGCGGGCAATCACTGCCTTCCCAAAGACTGCGAAGCCAATCTGTATCACCCGGGAACCGTCCAAGACCTGGTCCCACAGCGATTACATCTCGCTCTTCGCTTAACTTCAATAGCTTGGACGCGGTCTCAGCCTCCCAGCTTCCCTCTTCACTGCCACCTACATCGGCCAGCATGAGTTCAGGAACAACACCGATGACGGAAGGTAACAGCTTCTTAGGAAGCGCCCACGTCACCAATCCGCAGCCCGTGCGCAGCGCAGCACGGGCTGCCAGTAATCCGGCGCCGCTCATCCGTAAGGTGCCGGCAGCAAGGAGTACATGCCCATAAGTCCCCTTATGGCCTTCAGGCGACCGCCGCCGGGCCAGATCGACACCCAAATGGGCATGCAGCACTTCCGGTGTCAGCAGATGAACCTGCACACCGCTGTTAAGAGCCAGAGCAGTCGGAATGCCGATGGCCCGTACCTTGACATGCCCCGCTGCGCCTGCACCGGGGTATTGCAGGAGGCCTCGCTTGAGAAACGCGAGGCATACTGTCACTGACGCATGAATGCAAGGCGCATGCGTCTCTCCTGTGTCCGCGTTCAGACCACTGGGGATGTCCGCGGACACAATGACCTTGCCGCTGCTGTTCGCTGCGGCAATCAGCTCCGCATAGGCGCCGCGCGGGGCTCCCGCGCCGCCGGTGCCGAGCAGCGCATCCAGGATGCCGCTGCACTCGGCAAGGTCCAGCCGATCCCTGCCGTATACTACGGCAGGCAGGCCCATGGCTGCAGCCGCATCGCGCTGCAGGGCGGCCTCGCCGGAGAGCGACTCCGGCGGCACCGCATAGACGAGCGTGACGGCGATGCCGGTCTCGCGAAGGTACCGTGCGGCGGCGAGGCCATCGCCGCCGTTGTTGCCTTTGCCGACGAGGATGAACCATCGCTCGGATGCGGCAGAGGCAAGCGTCAGCGCATGATCTGCGCTGACCTTAAATGCCTTGCCTGGGTCACCCAGCGCGGCCTCCTTTAGCCCGGAATCGTTCCCTTCGGCTGCATTCCTGCTGCCTGCCCCGCCTCTCTCCCGGCAAAGATCGATGATCTCCTCTGCGATAACTCTTCCCGCATTCTCCATCAGCGCAATCGCTGGAATCCCCAGCTGCTGGATCGTTTCGCTGTCCAGCTGCCTCATTTGCTCAGCAGTTACCAGATACATGATTTAGCCCCTTTCCGCTATCTACCGTTCCAAAGCTTCACACGCAATTCCAAGTACAAGTCCGAGCAAGTCCGGCGCAAGTCAGATATCAGTAAGCGACAGTAAATCTGGCCCGACTAAAATTCCCTTCCTCCAGCTCATCCACCATAGCTACAGCCAAATCCTCCACACTGATCTTGCTTTCACCATTCTCATCTAGAACAAGACGGTCCAATCCGATACGGAAATGACCTGTACGACGACCTGGATGAACTACCGCAGCAGGACTGAGATACGTATAATCCAATTCTGTATTTTTGTAAATCTCATAAGCCTGCGCATGCGCCTCTGCAACCGGTTTAAACTCTTCCGGAAAATCAGGTGTATTCATCAGCAGCTCTCCAGTTTCAGTCTTTAAGCTACCTGCACCTCCAACAACCAACAGCCGATTTAACCCTGCCGTCTGCACACCCTCCACCAACGCTTTTGCCGCCGTAATCAGATCCTGCTCGTGGCCCGCTCCTGGTCCATAAGCACTGATTACCTCTTCATGGCCACGGACTGCAGCTGCTACTGAAGCCGGATCAAGAATATCCACCGTTGTCACATGTAAACGCTCGTGTTCGAGAGTTATTGACTCTGGATTGCGTACCGCAGCTGTTACTTCGTGTTTTCTTTTTAATGCCTCCTGTACAATTGCCTTTCCAATCGTTCCTGAAGCGCCCAATATTACAACATCCATCTTGTTGTTCCTCACATTCTACGAGCAAGGCCATTATCGTGTAGCCTTCTGCTCTATTATTTTTTGATGCTCATCTGAATAGCTTTTCCCTTACAGCCTTTAAACATTATTTATCCCCTGAGATCCAATCGAAACCAGATCGCGCCTACTACTCCACTTCCAGACCAAAAACCCCTTAACCAATACAAGGGGCACTCTCTACTAAAAAAGCAGCATGAATTCGCCTTAGCTTAGCGACGCAAAAACATTCCCTGAGAACGTGGCATAACCGATTCAAAACCATATTGTGCATAGAGCTTCGAGGCTTCTCCATCTGCAATCAGACTTACATAAGCCTTGTCAGGTACAGTATTAAGGAACTCTCTAATTTCCCGCATGATCAGCTTTCCCAAACCTTGTCCTTGATGTGAAGGCTTGACCGCGATATCCGTGACCTGAAAAAAGCATCCCCCATCGCCAATCACCCGCCCCATCCCGATTAGGTTATTCTCCTCATACAAAGTTACCGCAAAAATAGAACGAGGCAAACCGATCGCTGCACCTTCCACACTCATTTCACTCAGCCCAGCTTCTTTTCTCAGCGCCAAATACTGTTCCATTGAAGGCTGTTCATGGCTTATATCAAGCTTTCTTGTTGTTTCCACCCGCATTCCTCCGTTCAGCATTGCTGTTCCCACTATATACGACTGCATGGTTCACAGGCAAGGCTCACTGCTAGGGATGTTTTTGAAACTGAGGGATAAGCATTATATTCTTGAATTCCTTTACTGACTGTGTGGAATAGTATCTGTAACAATATTTATAAAAGGGTGGGTGAAGCATTATGTCTCCTGTAGCCAAGCTGTTCAAATGGGGAACATGCCTTTATGAAGCTTTTCTGGCTCTACCGTTGATTGGCGGACTCTTTATCATTGCTAATGGTTGGGTCCCTTTGGCCATTGCCTTTTTGCTTCATGCTGTAGCCGTTGTTGTGCTGCAAAGAGAACATAAACCGTTCATGGGTAACGTTCTGGGCATTATCACCTCGATTTTAGCTTTTGTTCCGATCGTTGGTTGGATTATGCACGCCATTACTGCGTTCATCCTGTTGATGGAGGGCGTATCCGCCTCACGCCAAGCGCCTCGTTATTAACAAACGTACCTGCAACATCAAAATAAGTAGCTGCCCCACGGGCCGAATCATTTGTAAACGTCGTAAAAAGACAGATCATCCTCTGCGACCTATGGACCCGGATGACGTATTGCTGTGTTCTTACTGGTGGGCGGTCTGCTTCAACACTCATCATTCCCTGCCACCTGCGAACCAAGATGACATCTTGCTCTGTTCTTACTCGTGGGCGGTTTGCTTCAACACTCATCATTCCCGGCGACTTACGGACCCAGATGACATATTGCTGTGTTTTTACTCATGAGCGGTTTGCTTCAACACTCATCATTCCCGGCGACCTGCGGACCCAGATGACGTTATTTGCGCCTTTTCAGCTTTTGAAGCGTGGTTTCGGACTCCAGAGACGCTATTACTTAGAATCAGGTCCATATGTGGTGTTTTTCATGCCACTAGCGGCTATGCGGTCCGTTAGCGTGGCAAATGTGGCATAATACTACGTTTAGCGTCAACTGAGTCCGATAGGTGCTCCGTAAATGCCACTTTTTTCGTAAGTCCAATAATATCCAATCATACGAAGAAAAAGGAGTTGCCCCAGCAGCCATTTCGTGGCTCATGTGACAACTCCATAATCTTTTATCCAAAAAGATGATATATACCTTTATGATTGCCCAGAGATTGAATCAACGTCCCGCCGATTGAGAATCGGCCCGCCGGCTGCCGCTTTCACCAATATAACGTCCATTTGCGTTGCCACTGCTATTCTCAAACCGTTTGCGCTCCGTACGCTCCATCTGAACAATCTGACCTTCATGCACCACAATATGCAATGAGCCAAATTCCATATCATCCAGAAGTCCTGCAATCCGCGTAAGCCATAAATCGTCCACTTTCAGCGGTTTAGCCATTCTCTAGCCTCCCTTTCTCACCAAAGGATTATATCCGCCTAAATTTCTTTTTTTCTCAATTCCGTTATTACCAACCAGTATACTATGAATTAACTTAGCATGGAACTAAAAGTCATGTCAATGGGCATTTTTTCGCGACAACCAGCTTTTAATAATCATCGTTACCAAAGCCAATAACAGGAGCAACGAAGCTACTGCAAAAGATGCTGAAAATTGATATTCATTGTACAAAATCTCAACATGCAGCGGCAGCGTATTCGTCTCCCCACGTATGTGCCCGGACACCACAGAAACCGCACCAAACTCACCCATGGCCCGCGCATTACACAAAATAATACCGTATAGTAATCCCCATTTAATATTAGGCAGCGTGACTCTGAAAAAGATTTGCCACCCATGTGCTCCGAGTGTAATTGCCGCTTCTTCCTCCTGTGTACCCTGATCCTCCATCAGCGGGATTAATTCACGCGCTACAAAAGGAAACGTCACAAACAACGTGGCTAGAACGATACCCGGAAGCGCAAATACAATCTTGATATCATGAGCGCTCAGCCAAGGGCCAAACCATCCGTTTGCTCCGAAGACGAGCACAAAGATTAGCCCGCCGATGACAGGCGAAACTGCAAAAGGGAGATCAATCAAGGTGATCAGAAACCCTTTGCCGCGGAAACGGAACTTGGTTACAGCCCATGCCGCTGTTACACCAAAAAAGGTATTCAGAGGCACAGTTATCGCCGCAACAAGCAGCGTCAATCGCAGCGCTGAGCGGGCATCCGGATCAGTCAGGGCAGCAATATATACGTCCCAGCCCTTCTTCAGCGCCTCGGTTAGCACAACAACTAATGGCAGAGCAATCAGCCAAAAAAGGACTAGCCCAGTCGCTCCGATCAACACCCATTTTACAATTGGGGTTTCCGTTGTCGCGGACGAGGACGCATTCTTTTGTAGCCGGGGGGTATGGAGAGGGACGGTACCGGCCAAAATTATTCCTCCTTTAAAGGGTTTTACGAAGACAAAATAGCTTGTAATATTCAGTATCAACGGCAGATATCGAGTGTCTCCGATTAAGTTTGAACATGTTCAGACGTCTGCTGTCACGGCGATTACCCTCAACGTGAAGTCTTACGAACCCAGCGCTGAAGCGTGTTAATAACAAGTAACATTAAGAAAGAGATGAGGAGCAATAGCAGGGCTACGGCGGTAGCTCCGGCATAATCATATTGCTCCAGTTTAGACATAATAAGCAGCGGAGCAATCTCCGTCCTCATCGGCATGTTACCGGAGATGAACACAACGGAGCCGAATTCACCGATGCCCCGAGCAAAAGCTAGAGCAAAACCTGTTAGCAGTGGCGGGAACAGCTCAGGCAGAACTACTGAGCGAAAGGTTCTCCAGCGGCCTGCGCCAAGGGTTGCCGAAGCCTCCTCCATATCTCTGTCCAAATCCTCCAGCACCGGCTGCACCGTCCGGACAACGAACGGTATGCCGATGAACATCAAAGCCAGGGTAATCCCGAGCGGAGTGAATGCCACCTTTAATCCCAGCGGCTCAAGCCAAGACCCAATCCAGCCATTTCCTGCATAGAGCGCCGTCAAAGAGACACCGGCTACCGCTGTCGGCAAGGCAAACGGGAGATCGATCAGCGCATCAAATATTCTTTTGCCCGGAAATTCATAACGTACCAGTACCCACGCCAGCAAAAGACCTAGAATTGCATCTACAAAAGCAGCCGCAGCAGCTGTCGACAGGCTCACACGATACGAAGCTAATACCCGCGGGTCCGTAGCTACATCCCAGAATTTCGCCCAGCTCAGACCTGTAGAATTGAACAACAGCGCCGAAAGTGGCAGTAGAACCACTAGACTCAGGTATAATACACTGTAGCCCATCGTCAGCCCGAAGCCGGGCAGTATTTTGCGCCGCGTTGCTGCTGGTGCAGCCGTAGTGGTGACATTCATCCCCTATTCATCCTTTCTCGCCTTCGGCCTTTTAGCCGATCAGCCCCTACCGGGACAAATCTCAATGATCATATCCTGCATTTCATTTATCTGTTATTTGGCACCCGGCACATAAATCTTGTCAAAGATCCCGCCATCATTAAAATGCTTCTCTTGCGTTTCTTTCCAGGTTCCGAATTTGTCAGCCAATGTGAACAGCTTGATTTCCGGGAACTTATCTTTGTATTCTTCCTTCACACTATCTAATGTAGGACGGTAGTAATTCTTAGCTGCGATTTTTTGCCCCTCTTCACTATAGAGATACTTCAGATACGCCTCGGATACCTCACGCGTGTCTCTTTTATCCACAACCTTATCTACTATAGCTACTGGCGGTTCAGCCAGAATGCTCTCCGAAGGATTCACGATATCAAATTTGTCCGGTCCCAGCTCTTCCACGGATAAATAGGCTTCATTCTCCCATGCGATCAGCACATCACCAATTCCACGCTCCACAAACGTTGTCGTAGATCCACGTGCGCCGGTATCCAGCACTGGCACATGCTTGAACAGTTCTTTTACAAATTCCTCAGCCTTAGCCTCATCGTTATTGTTCTGGTCTAGTGCATAACCCCAAGCCGCCAAATAGTTCCAGCGTGCTCCACCTGATGTTTTCGGGTTTGGTGTAATAACCTCTACACCCTCTTTGAGCAGATCTGGCCAATCCTTGATTCCTTTCGGATTCCCTTTGCGTACAAGGAACACGATAGTCGAGGTGTAAGGTGAGCTGTTATGATCGAATTTACTTTGCCAGCCCTCGTTGATTAGTCCCTTTTCCTGCAAGGCATCAATATCATAACCAAGTGCTAATGTCACAACATCCGCTTCCAGACCATCAAGCACAGCACGGCTTTGTTTCCCCGATCCACCGTGGGATTGTTTAATGGTGACCTTCTGTCCTGTTTCTTTCTCCCAATAGGCAGCAAAAGCTTTATTATAATTCTCGTACAATTCGCGAGTAGGGTCATAAGATACGTTCAGTAGTTCTACTGGATCTTTAGATGGAGTCTTGGTGGCTTCAGCCGCATTTGTGGCCTCCGCTGAATGGGTTGTTGCTGGTGCGTCTGTTGCCGGACTAGCACTATTGCCGTTATTGTTATTGCTGCCGCAAGCAGCAGTAAGCCCTGCCGTAAGCAACAAGCTAAACCCTACAAGAAGCCCTTTATTCATCTTTTTCTTCATCTTTTCCACTCCCCCATGTTTTTTCGTACCAGACAAACCCTTGGGTAACACAAAAAGAACGGAGGAAAGCCTACGTATGGCAGGTCAAACCGGTCCTAAGACCGTGTCTGCGAGCCTAATGCAGGCGTTCCTCCGTTCGTACGGTAAGAACTTTCTTCAATTATTCCTATCTACTTAGTTGGTTTATATGGATATAATACTGAAACCCTTTAACTGTGTCAAACCTTTTTTTCCAGCCTATGTCAAAGAAAACTCCCACACACCACACCATACAAGCTATGGGGTCGGTTCCTGTAAGATCCACTTGTTATTGATGCTATAAAGTAATATTATTGCTACAGCTTATGGGTTAAGAGAAATTACCGCTTTATGTCAGGGGAGAGAGTCATGGGTATGGATTTAGAGTACGTCCCTGCGCCGTCGAAACCACGGCTCCACAGGCGTATGGCTCAAGGAATTAGACGAAGAATTAGGGGAACCTACCGTTACGATACAGCAGTTTGGAGAACAGCTATAGCCGGTCTTTGGATAGTATGCTTTTTAGCCTTTAGTACTGCCGTGTTAGGCATTCCTACTGGATTAGGTAAACCTACCGATATCGCTCTTGCTGCAGGTGCAGGCACTGTCCTGCTGGCGATTTCCGGCAATATTTTGGCTGTTCTGCTAGCGTTGACCGGACTGCATATCCCAAGATTATTCGCAGGCTGTGTATTGAGTGATTTTGGAGCCATTCTACTAATCTTATATTATGCAGATTTTGAGATTGAGGCTGCGGTTGTCATTGCGGTCGTGCTTGCACTGCTAGGAGCATTAGGCGGATTAGCCATCGGCCTGCTCCGCAGCAAAAGAATAACACTAGGACTTCTGCTAACAGTGGCAGTGACTTTTTCCCCACTTGCGCTGGCAAGCGGAGTGCAAGAACTGCCTATTTCAGAGTCGGTCGATCTCAACGATACGGAAGTTGTTCCACTGACAGCCTCCGATCCGGGAAAACCAGGTAATCTAGCTTATCAGACCTTCACCTATGCCAGTGGTACCGATCTACATCGTGCCGAATACGGTAAGGATACAAGTTTGATATCCTCTACGGCCGATGCTTCTGCTTATATTAAAGATTGGTCAAAGCTGCGTACTTTATTCTGGGGTTTCGATTATAAGGCACTTCCCCTGAATGGTCGCGTATGGATGCCAGAAGGCGAAGGTCCATATCCAGTAGTGCTGATGGTGCACGGCAATCATATGATGGAAGATTACTCTGATGGCGGTTACGCTTATCTCGGCGAACTATTGGCAAGCCGGGGATTTATCGCGATCTCGCTCGATGAGAACTTCCTGAATTATTCCGCTTGGTCCGGCATTCCGGACAATGATTTTAAAGTACGTACTTGGATCCTACTGAAACATTTAGAGCAGCTAGCAGATTTTTCAGATGATCCGGGCAGTCCTTTTTATCAGAAAATAGATTTCACAAAAACCGCCCTGCTCGGCCATAGCCGCGGAGGACAAGCCGTAGCTATGGCTGCGGATGCCGATCGTTGGTTCAAGGATGACCCGGTGATGGCAGCAGTTAATCGCTTTAATATAACTTCTGTAGTCGCACTTGCTCCGACGGACAAAACGATAGATGACCAGCAAGCCCGTCTCAAAGACATCAATTATTTGACCCTGCAGGGAGCCCGCGATGGAGATGTACATGATTTCTATGGTGATCGGCAGTATATACGCACTTCCTATTCCCAAGGATCATCTGCTTTCAAAAGCTCGCTGTATATTGCGGATGCCAATCACAGTCAATTCAACAGCGATTGGGGCGGATATGATCAGACCTTGCCAGCTGGACTCTTTTTAAATCGGGCACAAATCATGGATGCAGACAAACAACGGCAAATCGCTAAGGTCTATGTATCAGCTTTCTTAGAGACTACCTTGCACGAAAAAGAGGAATACCAAAGCTTGTTCCGGGATTATCGCAGCGGGCTGAAGTGGTTACCAGATACCGCCTACTACAATCGATTCCAAAGCGGGGGATATCGTCCTGTAGCCACATTCGACGATGACCGTAACAAAAACACTGTAGAACTGGGAACAGCAGAAGCATCGGGTGTTTCTTGGTCAGAAGAGTTAGCTAAAGACCGGGAGTCGAAAAGCAAAGCTACCTATGGTGTTGTCCTTGAACGCACAGCCAGCAAAAACGAAGAAGCTTATTACAACATTAAGCTTAACGACAGTGTCCGTACTGAAACTGCTCTTTTAGGGGCAGATGGCCTTACGTTCTCTATGGCAAATCTTAATGGTGATATGAATGAAGAAATGGATGCTCCACAACCTCCAAAGGTCGAGGTGGAGTTAACTGACCATAACGATACCTCAGCACGCTTGACGCTGGATGAAGTATTGGACATACTGCCACTTCCACAAACTCAGTTCACGTTATTCCCATGGCTTGAAGAGCGGATAAACGATGGCAAATACGGTGACCTTTCCGAAGCTGTATTCCAAACCTACGAGATGCCGTTCGAACAATTTCAGGAGGAAGAACCAGAGCTGGATCCTGACAACCTGACGGAAATCACCTTCTATCTTGAAGAAGAGGGCGACCGGATCATGCTGGATGACATCGGTTTTTACGATTTAGGTATCAGAAATACATTTTAAAAATTACTTGCTATTATCCATAGGTCTTCATTTGCAAAATAGGGCTATTCCCAACCTCCACTCACGAAAAAATGAATGGATTACGGGAATAGCCCTTATTTTTACGACATACAATAACCTAGTCTCCGCCTACAACGCTTGCACACAAACAGGTGACTTCATTTCCAATTCATTTCCTGTAGGGATTAATCTGCCACTCTCACTATCGATGGAAAACGAGGTAATATTATCACTATTCTGATTAGCAGCAAGCAGCTTATCCCCAATAATTGCAAAGTTACGCGGAGTACGACCGCCAGTAACCTGCCAATCTACCGCTTCAAGCAGACCCGTTAATTCATCGATATGGAACAGGGCGATACTGTCTTGTCCACGATTGGAGACATACAGGAATCTGCCACAAGGGGAGACATGAATATCGGAAGCTGTATCGTCACTACCGGCAGTATAATTATCAGGAAGCGTGCTAAGATGCTGTAAAATATTTAGATTTGCATCCTGTTCATCATTAGCAAATGCTGTTACTGTACAGTTCAGTTCATTCGCCAGGTAGATCCATTGTCCTGAGGGATGCACCGCCAAATGACGTGGACCTGAACCAGGTGGCAGATTAAGCTCACGATGTTTTACCAGTTTGCCCTCTTCAGAGCGATAGATCACAATTTGATCCAGTCCCAAATCGCACACCAGCACATGTCTACCGCTTGCGTCCGGGATGACAGAGTGCGGATGCGGAGCCTCCTGACGGTCTTCACGAATGCCTGAACCCACATGTTTTACTTGATCGGACATCTCTTGAAGCGAACCATCTTCATTTACAGGAAAAACATTAACATTGCCTCCCGAGTAATTGGAGACGAATATGTAATCTTCCTTAGGACTAATGGAGACATAACAAGGAGCGCCACCTTCCGTAGGACGACTTCCAAGTGATTGCAACGCTTTAGTTGCGGGATCAATTGCATATGCGTAAACCTCACCTTGGTCCTTCTCACTAACTGCATACAACACGCTGCCTGCACTATTCACAGCTAAAAACGATGGGTTCTCAATTCCCTCGGTCCCCTCAAGAATTCTCATTTCCCCCGATAAAAGACTAAGCGCACATAACTGAATCGCCTTCTCATTCTCAGAGTTATACGTTCCTACATAAAACAATGCCTCATTAGCCCGTTCCATAATAGTGGCTCCTTTATCTTTATGTATTGTATTACTTCTTACTTACCCTTTACTAATAGGGGTTTACTCATAATTTTATAATATTTTTTCACTATAGCATGTTTATAGTTGTAATACATTATCGAAACTGCATTTAGAGCCTACTCCCTAACTATTCCGAAAGAAGTAAGTTTTTCCATGTGGTTTAAAGACCGTCACAAAGGTTAATAGTAGACATCGCAAACAACAAAACGAAGGAGTTGAAGTAACATGAGTTTTCTATGGATGTTAATCGTTGGTGGGGTTATTGGTTGGTTGGCTGGTCTGATTATGGGCAGAGATATTCCTGGTGGTGTTATCGGTAATATCATCGCTGGTATTATCGGTTCATGGCTCGGTGGCGTGCTTCTGGGAAGCTGGGGACCTAAAGTAAGTGATTTCTACTTCTTCCCTTCTTTGATCGGTGCCGTTGTGCTGATCTTTATCGTGAGCCTTATTCTCCGCTCGACAAGTGGACGCAGCCGTTCGTAAGTCTGGGCTGAGATCATAATATTCACATCAATAAATCCTCGTCAGAGTATGCTCTGGCGGGGATTTTTGTATGTATCGTTCCTTTAAGAAAAAATTCCTCTGCTGGAATTGTTGCGGTTATGGAGCCAATACACTTCAATGTTTTGCCATCGTTTTTCTGCTATAATGAAGATACAAGTGACTGAAATCATAGAGAGGTCGTGTATCATGGGTAACATAAACCCCTCGCTTCTACATATTGGCTCCACATTAGGGGCTTTGTTCATGGCGCTGATGGTTATTTTCATTCGTCTAAAAGCAAGCGCACGTCCGGTTACCATTCGAAAAATATGGATTCCACCTCTCGGTATGTCGACGGGTTTTGCCATGTTTGTGGCACCTGCGGTCAGATTCCCATTATGGTGGGCGGCAGTCGCCTTTTTGATTGGCTGGTTCATCTTCGCGTATCCTCTTATACGCAGCACCCACTTTGAACAACGTGATGGACAAATTTACGCTCAACGCTCCAAGAGCTTTGCGTTTATCCTGCTCGGACTTCTTCTAGTCCGCACATTACTCCATGAATTTATTAACCGTTATGTGTCTATCCCACAGTCCGGTGGTTTGTTCTTTATTTTAGCCTTCGGCATGATTGTTCATTGGAGATTTTTTATGTTCAAGCGTTATAAGGCTATGACCTCCTCGGGGAGTCTGCTGCCGCAGCCATGATTATCAATAATAATCCTAAGAAGCCATCTCAGGGTTCTTACCCGATATCCTTGAGATGACTTCTTACCTCTTGTAACTCAAGCTTATGTTCTATCCTCTGATTTTTCTACTTTTCACCCTTTTCTGACATCAATTAGCCATCCTCTTATTACATCCTCTTTAAGTACTTTACATACACTATAGGGATAGATCTCCTGAAATATCTAACTCACGATGTCACCTATTCAGCATTAAACAGAAAAAATATAATCTTTGTAAGTCCGATGTCAGGTAACTTGCGAAGGGATACGTTAAACTATAAGCATACCTAACGATAAGCTTCCAAAAGACCTTAATGCTGAAATAAATATCATTTGGAAGCCTATACTGCGTATAACTTTTAGAGAGTGAGGACAAGGCAATTGAAAAGTAAATCGAGAAAAGTAGCCATCGTCGGGGCCGGAATGGTGGGTTCAAGCTGTGCTTACTCCATGGTAAATCAGGCCATTTGCGACGAAATTATGATGATCGACCGCACCTATGATCGGGCTATGGCACAAGCACTTGATCTCTCGCACTGTATGGATTTCACAAGCACACGCACAAAGGTGTATGCTGGAACCTATAGCGATTGTGCAAAAATGGATGTAGTTATCTTAACCGCGGGTGCTAATCCAACAGCCGGGCAGACCCGACTTGACGTACTGGAAGCCTCTGCGGTTATTACTCGAGAAATTATCACCAACATCATGGCTGGGGGATTTGATGGAATATTCGTAGTCGCCGCTAATCCGGTCGATATTGTCACTTATATGGTCTGGAAAATATCAGGTCTGCCTCGCCACAGAATTATTGGTACCGGGACCTCCATTGACTCGTCGCGCCTAAAAACCCTGCTCTCCGATGTGTTCTCCATTGACCCGCGTAGTGTTAATGGCTACGCCTTAGGTGAACATGGCGAATCTCAATTTGTAGCTTGGTCCCATGTAACAATTGGCGGCAAGCCTATTCTGCAAATTTTAGATCAGCATCGCGAGCGGTTCCCGCATTTGGATCTGGAGGATATCTCCCGCAAGACAAAAGATGCCGGCTGGGAAATTTTCACCCGCAAAGGCTCCACACATTTTGGGATTGGCAGCGCACTTGCCTACATTACCCGTTCGATCCTGAATGATGAGCACAAAATTATCGCCGTATCCGCCATTCTGGATGGAGAGTACGGACATAGTGGTGTATGCACGGGCGTGCCCGCCATCATAGGCAACACTGGGATTCAAGAGCTGCTGGAGCTTAATTTAAATACAGAGGAAACCCAGAAATTGAACCACTCCTGCAACATTGTACGTGCAGGCATCGAGAGCCTACAGCTGGAAGACAGCATTTAATTCATAAAAAAAACCGCTACTTTGGGAATTGGTGAGATCACCCACCAGCTCCCAGAGAGCGATTTTTTTGTATTATAAGGAGATGAATCTCGGTTATCTCCTACTTTTTAAACTTTTCGATTTCTTCTTTCAGCACAGACATCACTTCATTAAGGGATTCCGCTGAGGACACGACATCCTTCATAATCTCTGTCTGCTCCGCTGAAGCTAAGGAGACCGCCTGAGCATTCTCAGCAGATTCTTTAGCTATTCCGAGCATGTCGGATATAGAAGCCGTTATTTCTTCCGTGCCGGCTGACATCTCTTCATTAATTGCTGACACATCCTGTATTTGCGACGATACTTCACGGATCGAAGAACGGATATGATCAAAGGAAACACCGACGTTTTGCATTTTTCCCATTCCATCGCCAATTTCCTCAATACTCTTCTTCATGGAATCCGCTGCACTTGTTGTTGAAGACTGAATGCCGCCGATTAGCTCCACTATACTAATGATGGAACTGTTCGTCCGCTCTGCTAACTTTTTCACCTCATTCGCAACTACACCGAAGCCACGGCCATGTTCTCCAGCTCTGGCAGCCTCAATAGAAGCATTCAAAGATAATAAGCTTGTCTGATTGGATATCTCAGAAATTACATCCACAATTTGTCCGATTTGTTCCGATTGCTCACTTAATTTGCCAATCATCTCGGCTGTCTGATTAGCTGTGGAACTGATAACAGCCATCTGTTGCAGTGTAGATTGGATTTCCAAATAGCCACTCTCTACTTCTGAGTTGACCGTCTCAGCCTGATCTGATACCGCTGCAGAGGACTCAGCAATACGTTGCAAACCTACAGCCATCTCTTCCGTTGCTCTTGCGGATTGCTCGGAGCCTCTAAATTGCTCTTCCATTCCTTGAGCTACTTCTTGGATAACTGTGGCAACCTCTGCTGAAGTATAGGACGAACGTTGAGCCGATTTCAGCATTCCTTCTGAGGAATAAGCAACCTCCACTACCGTTGTATCAATCTTGTTGACAATACCGGAGAGTGTCTCAATCATATCATTGATATTTTGACTCATCTCGCCGATTTCATCTCCGGACTGCACTTTAACCCTCTCATTCAGATGACCCTCTGCCACCTTTTTCATAGTCGAGGAAATAGCTTTAATGGGTCTAACGATAAGACGAGTAAGGTACAGTGAAACAAAAATTATGACAAGTATAACTGCCAGTAAGATGAACATTGCTGTTCTTTGTGCAGAGGTCACTTTGGCAAATACCTCTTTCTCCGGCACTGTTACAAGAAGCTTCAGATCGGTATCTGGAATTGTCTTAAAGTATGTAATGACTTTCTTACCATCTTCGCCCTTATAAGTTTCGGACCCCTCTTTGTTGCTCAAAATCTTGTCAACGACCTTCTGAAGAGCCGGCTCTTTAGCGTAATCGGTAATTTTTTTGCCCATACGACTGACGTCTGGATAAGTATAATACATGCCATCATTTGAGATTACGTATCCAAATCCGGTATCCGCCATAGTAATTTCATTACTCATTTGGGCAAGAACTTCAGGAGTAATCGAGAAGACAATACCTCCCATAAATTGCTTATCCTTATCCATGACAGGAACTACGATCGGAATGATATATTTATCCAGCTGTTCCAGATAGGACATTTCCCCCAACACAGGCGCATGTGTTTCTTTCGCTTTCAAGAAATAGCTCGCATCTGCTACACTTGCGGTCATGTTCATCATATTAGTTAACTGGCCGTCTTTACTGATGACACTGTAACCTTCTGTCTCACTGTCACTTTCCTCCAGCACTTCTATCACAGGAAAGATACTTGCCGGATTTGTAAAATCGAACTCAGGGTGCTGGGACACCAGATCCTTTACGGACGAGGTTTTGTTGGATAGCCACTCATCCATCCGGAATGTATTCGTATTAATGGTGTCCTGCGCCATTTGCTCACTGTCTGTGCGTGTGACATTGCCGAAATAATCAAGTAAAAATATGGTCGCTACCATGAGCGGCACGATTGCAATAGCTAATATAACAGATGACCACTTAAGTTGAATTGACGTTGCTTTTCTCTTCGTTACATTTTTTCTCATTTTTTTCATCTTGTTTCCTTTCATTTCATTTTCATTCACGATGAAATAGCCTCCTCACTCCATTTGTTATAATATCTCCTGATGTGGATATATCTTCTATATCGGCAAAAATAGACAAATTCTTTGCTGGAGAATAAAAAAAATAAGCCCTAAGACCCCTAAAACTGGAATCCTAAAGCTTACTTTTGTTGAAATCATTTATTTAAACACCAAAGATTCTTAACCCTCGTCTTGCACTTTTAAAGCTCGGATACTGTTCAGTACGGCAAGTACGGTCACCCCTACATCTGAGAATACAGCCTCCCACATCGTGGCAATCCCAAATGCACCGAGCAGAAGGAATATAGCTTTTACACCTAAAGCAAAAATAATATTTTGCCATACGATGGCTCGAGTACGCTTGGCAATTCCGATAGCTTCAGCAATTTTGGAAGGCTCATCGGTCATAATTACAATATCTGCTGCTTCAATGGCAGCGTCAGAACCAAGTCCTCCCATAGCGATCCCGACATCGGCTCTAGCCAGTACAGGAGTATCATTAATTCCGTCTCCGACAAAAATAATCTTCTCACGTGGAGACTTTTCACGATCCAGCTTCTCGATGGCCTCTACCTTATGCTGTGGTAAAAGCTCTGCGTGTACCTCATCTACCCCTAACTGCTTCCCTACATCTTCAGCTACGGCGGAAGCATCACCTGTCAGCATCACCGTCTTGCGTATACCCAGCTTTTTGAGGCGCTGAATGGCCTGCAGTGAGTCCTCCTTCACTTCATCCGCGATCACCAGATAACCTTCATATTGATGATCTACCGCAATGTGAACAACGGTACCGCTCTGCTCTGGGACCTCATAAGCAATTCCCTCACGCTCCATCAGACGTGCGTTACCTGCAAATACGGTCTTGCCTTCGATAGTTACTTCGATACCATGACCAGAGATTTCATTGTAATTGGAGATAGCTTCCTTAGAAATCTGTTCACCATAAGCCGTCCGAATCGACTCAGCGATCGGGTGATTGGAATGGCTCTCCGCATAAGCGGCTGTCCGCAGTAATTCATCCTTAGATTTGCCACCCGACGGATAAATCCCCGTCACCTTAAACTGTCCCTTGGTCAACGTTCCCGTTTTATCAAAGACAACTACCTTCACATCATTTAGGGCTTCCAGGTAGTTACTTCCCTTAATCAGAATACCGCTGCGTGAAGCTGCACCAATCCCTCCGAAGAATCCCAGTGGAATCGAGACCACAAGCGCACAAGGACAAGAGATTACGAGGAATACAAGTGCACGGTAAATCCAATCCGAAAAAGTCGCACCACTGATCAGCAGTGGAGGAACGACGGCCAGCAGAACTGCTGTGATCACTACTACAGGCGTGTAGGCACGTGCAAATTTAGTAATAAAGTTCTCGGTTTTAGCTTTGTTGCTTGATGCATTCTGCACTAGCTCCAGTATTTTGGATACGGCCGATTCTCCAAAGGTCTGAGTAACTTGCACAGTAATTACGCCGTTCCGGTTAATAAAACCACTTAACACCGCACTTCCTGGACCAGCTGATCGTGGTACCGACTCTCCAGTAAGTGCAGATGTGTCCATCATGGCGTTACCTTCAAGTATAGTTCCGTCAAGGGGTACCTTCTCACCGGGTTTAACAACAATCAAATCTCCGATGGCTACTTCCTCAGGTGAGACCTTCTTCAGATCATTTCCAAGCTTGAGATAGGCAAACTCGGGGCGAATATCCATAAGTGCCGTAATAGATCGGCGCGAACGATTCACAGCCAGTCCTTGGAACAGTTCTCCAATCTGGTAAAACAGCATTACTGCCACGCCCTCTGGATACTCACCAATCGCAAATGCACCGATAGTTGCCAGAGCCATCAGGAAATTCTCATCAAACACTTGGCCACGGATGATGTTCTTAACCGCCTGCCAGACAACTTCACCACCCACGATAAGATAGGCTGCCAAAAAGATCAGCAATTCAACTACTCCATCCACGGGCAGGAATATCCCAGCTAGAGCAAGAATTCCACCAGCGCCTAACCGCAGCAATATTTTGCGTGTATCGCCTTCCCCATGCTCATGAGTATGACCATGACCTTCAGCATCCTCATGATCATGATGATGTCCAGCAGCTTGATGGCCGTGCTCGTGATCATGCGTATGTTCATGAGCATCCCTATTACGCGCCTTGTGATTCCCCCCAACCTTTTCTTTCACATTTACGTGGGGCTCTAGTGCCTTCACCGTTTTCTTCGCTTCTACAATCGCTGACTCCTCATACCCTGCGGCAGTTTCCAATGTCATTGTTTTTGTTACAAAATTAACGGAACAAGATGATACACCTTCAATCTTCTTCACCTTATCTTCAATTTTCATCGCGCAATTGGCGCAATCCAAGCCTTCTAATTCCCACTGACGTTTTAATTTTCCTTGCATTGTATCCATACGGCACATCTCCTCAAATAAAAACCATATATGAGCACTTGTTCATATGTTATCTTAGCCCTATTATATTCCCTTTATATTTCAAGGTCAATACGCGATATACACCATTTTTCTACATTATCTTAAAAATTAAATCAATTGACCTTTACGTGAAAATATGTAAAATCATGTATGACCCGAAGTAAGTTTCTTACATACGAATGACCCCATTATCAATGAAGCTCAATGGGCAAATGATTTGCACAGAAGGGATGAATTTAGAACATGTCAAAGCTAGCCAAAACGTCTACTTTTTCACAGAAACACCCTATTTGGAGCGTAGTTATTATCGAGGTGTTATTACTTGTAGCCGTAACTGCCGCCGGGGCTTACGCAACAATTAAGGAACTTGCGTACACCGCCCCTGTACTTATCTCCTTCATCCCAATCGCGCTTGTACTCATCATCTACTTTACAGTTAAGCGCAAATGGAGCACGCTCGGCTTCCGACCTCTAAACACCATATCCTCGGGCAACTGGATCTATTATGCCCCGCTAGTAGTGGTCCTGATTACCATATCCTTTAAGGGGTTTCGTGAGATCAGTGCATCTGAGGTACTATTTTTTATCTTCTTCACCCTGCTGGTCGCTTTTGTGGAGGAAAGCATCTATCGCGGTTTGATTTTTAAGACCTTGCTTCCTAAAGGGGCTAAAACAGCAGTGATCACTTCAAGTATTCTCTTCTCTATTACCCACTTACTTAATGCATTATCCAGCACAGATGTCACACAAATTCTTCTACAACTCGTATATGCGCTTCTGATCGGTTTTGCGCTAGCCTTGCTAATGCTAAAAAATAATAATATTCTTCCGCTGATATCCTTTCACTTTATACATAATTTAATTCAGTTTGTGGGCAACGATAATACGAGTGAATACATGGGAATCGATCTGTTTATCCTGCTAGTGCTTGCTGTGCAATGTGTCTGGCTAGTGTTGTCCTTTAGAAAACCAAACCTAACGAAGAACCTAAATCAAGCCAGCTAATAAGCTAATAAGCTAAATCAAGCCAGTTAATAAGCTAAATCCTTACTTCGAAATACAAGGCTTCAGTGGATTTTAACGCATTGGTTAACCCCGACGTAGGCTGGTTTAATTGGGATGTTACTTAGTTTAGTTGGGATGTTACTTAGTTTAGTTGAGATGTTACTTAGTTAAGCTGAGATGCCACCTAGCTTCATTAGAGCAATATTTGTCGCAAACCACACAGCTAACGGACCCAATTGACACTAAAAGCAGTATTATCCCCGGTTTAGCATATTATCGGACCCCATAGGCGCTATTGGCATGAAAAAGAGCAAAATAAGACCTCTTTCTAAAGAATAACTGCACTGAGGTCCGCAACTCTGCTCAAAAAGCGATTATTGTGCAAATAACGTCAGCTGGGTCCGTAAGCCGTAGTGGATGGTTAGACTCGTCGGCATAATAAAAAGAGGGACTCCCAACAAACCATCCAATGGCTGCTGGGAGTCCCTCTTTTTTTGCAACTAGCTATTCGTGTCGGACATGCTCGTGAGTCTGCAAAAAGATCTGCTCCACATGCGCATCGTTCAGCGAATAGAATACCGTTTTCCCCTCTTTACGGCGCTTCACGATCCGTAGATTCCGTAAATAACGGAGCTGATGGGATATCGCAGATTGGCCCATATCAAGGATCACGGACAAATCATGTACACATAATTCTTGCTGTGACAAAGCGTAAATGAGCCGCACTCGTGTTGGATCACCCAACGCTTTGAACATTTCTGCCATTTTATCAGTAATCCCACGGTCTGGCAGGATCAATGCAATGGATTCCGGTTCAAGCTCTGAACCCTTGCATGTATTGTCGCAGTCCTCTAATGCCGTTGGCTCCATGCTCTCGCCCTCCTCCATCTTAGCTAATTATATTCTTTAATTATAAGAAAAACAGCACGGGATGTCCATTGAGGAGGAGTTTATAGCCTCTGATTGTGAATCAGACTGCTTTACGATAAAAGGAGATTAGTCCTGCGGCAAAAAAGACAATCAAGCTCCCTCCCACTATCATCATCAGTGTCTCTAAAGGCAGATTAAAGGCACCAAATCCGTCATCACCATAAGGACTCATGGCCAACATCGGCTGTACCCAAGGATAGTAGGGGCCGTAGGTTGAAGAATTAGCGATCAATATATTGGGAATGGTCAGACTCACATTCAGCGCCAGCGGTGCGCCGAAGCTGCTCCAGCTTTGCGAGATCGCCAGCTGCAATGCGGCGAGAGGTAGGCAGGCTACAAAGCCGCCAAATACTGATTTTAGCAGCAGCGCCCAAGGGATTGGATCTGGAGCCCCACGGAACAAGCCCATTCCCAGCACCATAACGAGGAACGTTACTTGCACAGCAGCCAGCAATCCGATGATCATCACATATTTTGAGAGATACACCGACAACCGGGTTACAGGCAGAGACAACAATAGCTTCCAGCCACCGTCATGATGCTCATAACGACAGATCAGGGCCGCAAAAATACCTGAAAGCACAGGCAGAAACAGCAAAGCATGCATCATTGACATCACACTTAACAGCAGCTCCCAACTCATCTTCTCGCCTTGGTTATCCGATAACAATCCGGGAACCAGTGATAAAACCGGACTCCCTATGACTAAAAGCCAAACATATGATTTAGACATTTTTAATCGCTCTGAGGATAATACTCTCCAAAATGACTTCATCTTAATCCACATCCTTTCGAGCGAAATGCACTGCACCCGGCAAAAACACCAGCATTCCCAGCAGCAGACCTGCACCGCTGAACAAAAGGCGATTAGAGGAGTCCCACGCCAAATATGGCCATGTTAAAGGCACCCACTCCGAAAGGAACATGGAGAAAAATGACGTCAAAGATAATGTGATCCCCAGGGCAACCGGCAGTGTCTGATTACGATTAGCCAGGGAAAGCCACAGCTGTAGTGCGATGACCGGCAAAGCCGCAATATAGGACATAAAGCCAATCCGGACTACATCCACATAAGGAATAAGATCAGCTTTGAAGCCCAAAATAAGCCCTAAAATAACTATCCCCACTGAGAGCAACAAGCAGGAAACTGCCACAAGCAGCAAACAGAGCGTTAGCTTAGCCATAAACACTGAGGTACGAGAGATAGGCAGTGCCAAGAGCTGCTTCCAGGAACTCATCTGATGTTCGACATTCGCAATCAATGAGCATACTAAAGTGCCACCCAGAAAAAGAGCTGTGGGCACAAACCCGGACACGTTATCCAGAAGTCCTCCCCATAAATCCGCGCTATACTGCTGACGCAGATAATCATAACGAAGGCCAAAGTTAAGGCCCTGCATGGCCACAAGGCCAATCGGTCCTAGAAACACTAGAAACCAAATTCCTTTGCCGCGGATTTTAAGCCAATCCGCTGACAACGCCCGCCACATCATGATTCCCCGCCTCCTACAACCTGTAGGAAGAAGTCCTCAAGCGATTGTCTCCGCTCCTCTACACGATAGACAGCGTGCCCATTCTCTACCAAAGCCTTGACTAGCAGCGCTACTCTTGCATCGTTCATTCTTGAAAAAATCAGTTTTTGCTCTTGTAGTGTCCCTTCATACCCCCGGCCTCCAGCGAGACGTAACGCAGACTCTGGTTCCGAAACCGCAAGGCGTATCTCGCCAGCAGCCTGTTGTTGCAGATTAGCTATTGTATCTTGGTACACCATTTGCCCTTGGCGAATAATACCCACGGTGTCTGCCATTTGTTCAATTTCACTAAGCAGGTGACTGGATACTACAACCGTAATTCCTTGCTCCTGTGGCAAACGTTTGATAAGCCCACGAATTTCCTGAATCCCTGACGGGTCGAGTCCGTTCGTTGGCTCGTCCAGAATAAGCAGCTCTGGATTCCCTAGCAAGGCAGCTGCGATACCAAGTCTCTGCTTCATCCCGAGGGAGAACCCTTTGACCGGACGTCTCTCTTCCCCGGTTAGAGAAACAATATCTAGCACCTCAGCGATTCGTGACTTCGGAACATCCAGAATGCGGCGGATCGCTTCGAGATTGTCCACAGCGCTCAGATGCCCATAATACGAGGGGGATTCAACAAGCGACCCTACCTTCCGTAAAATTTGCAGCTTATTCTTCCGAAGATCCTGGCCGAACACTTCAATTTTTCCAGATGTCGGTGTAATTAGGCCAAGCAGCATACGGATTGTTGTAGTTTTCCCAGCTCCGTTGGGACCCAGAAAACCATAAATCTCACCCTTGCGGATATTTAAATTCAAATTCTCTACCGCAGCCCGGCCACGATATTTTTTCAATAAATCCTTAGTTTTAATCACTGTTTCTTCCATGTTCTTCACCTCGGTATACAGCATAACGTCCCAAGGTTAAGAACAAGGAAGTGCCAAGTTTAAGTTTTGTTTAAATTTCACGACGCGGATCAAAGATTACAATAGAAGTGCCTTCGCCTGTGCTCTCCACAACCCATTCCAGCTCCATATGCTTCATCAAAAGATCGACGATAGACAATCCCAAACCTGCCCCCTTGTAATCGGATGGACTCTGAATGCCTCGACCATGATCCGCAATAATTATGGCACGTTGTTCATTACGTTGCTCCGTTGAGATCCCGACATAATGCCCGCTGCTGGCATGTCGTACAATGTTTTGATACAAATTATCGAGAATACGGCGGAACCAGACCTCATCCACCCTCCAGAATAGTGGTTCGGCTTCCAGGTTAATATCAATGTCGAAGCCCTCTTTTTCCCATACGGGGTACCAAGCAGCCGCACTTTCCCGCACCAAGCGTAAAACATCTTTACGTTCCAGCTTTAAGGTTACCCGTCCACTATTGAGCAGATTGTAAGATAAAAGATTCTCGATCAGGACGCTAAGATCCGCAATACGCTCATCCATAAGCTGTAAGGACTGCTTACCTTTTGAGGTCAGATCCTCTTTGGTCATAACATGGATATGGCTGCGAATGACGGTTAGGGGTGTGCGTAAATCGTGAGATAAATTCGAGACGAGTCGCTTACGTAACTCTTCCTCTTCTATTTCCCTGCGTCGGCTTTCATCCAGTTTGGTTACCATCGTATTAAAAGCTTCCTCGAGGCGACCGATCTCATCCAGTTTGCCTGTCACTATAGACTTAGGCATTCTATCAGGGCCTGTAATCATCATCGCGGTTTGCAGTTGCAGCAGCCGTTTGCGAATTTTTCTAAAGAACATCCACGAAACCAGAGCGAACCCTCCAAAAAGGGTAAATAACACAAAGTTATACCAAGCCCAAGCCCCTAATCCCCCATAAGCCCCTTTGTTCAGCAGCTTGCTTGGAATCTGCATCACTATAAATCCCTTGTCTGCCTCCACTTTGTCCCCCACGAAAGCAACGATGGCTAAAGGATCACGATTCGTACTTTCTTTCATAAATGAAATAGCCTCAGCCGCAGTCCACTGATCAGGAACTTCAGGGTAAATCTTATCCTTCTCCCCTTCTTCAGGCGTGAGAATCAACTGGGTTTTTCCCTGCCCGTCTACCCAAAACATAGTAGCCTCAGTGTATTTTCGACTTAATTCAAGCAGCCGCTGATTTATAGCTTCGGAAGAAGCATTTTCTAAGTGAAGTGCTTCTTTATGCCACATAGTCTCCAGCGGTGCAATATTCGAATACAGGGATGTATCTACAGGCGGGGCACCTTTGGTCACTTCGTTAAGAATATTGTAGCCAACAAAAGACAACGGAAGGACCACAGGGATAAATAGCAGTGCAGATACGATAATTAGCAAATACCCTGATAACAAAGAGGAATTGCGTTTCTTGCGAATGCGCTCTAATCCTCTCATGCTCTTACCCGGTAGCCAATCCCACGGACCGTTTCGATAATTTCCGGATTACCCGGATCAAGCTCCAGTTTTTCGCGCAAATAACGAATATGTACCATCAGAGTTTTATCCCCTTCGATATAAGCCTCACCCCACACGGCCTCGTAGATCTGCTCCTTCGTCATGATTTGGTTAAGATGACGCAGCAAATAGGAAAAAATCTGAAATTGCTTACCTGTAAGCATGATTTCTTCCTGAGTCTGATCATTCATCACGCGGTTATCTCCTTCATATACGACTAGATGTTTAAGTGTGAGCGAATCCTGAACAGATGCCCCATTCCTTCGGAGCAGCACCTCGATTCGAGCGGCCAATTCATCCGGATGAAAAGGCTTGGTCAAATAATCATCTGCGAACTCCAAACCTTGCAGCTTATCATCAATCGAGGTCCGGGCGGAGAGCATCAAAATGGGCAGCTTAGGGTAAGAACGTTTCAAACGTTGCCCGATCGTAAACCCATCCAGACCTGGAAGCATAACATCGAGAATAGCCAGTTGGCAGGCGCTGGATTCTTCCATCGCTCCTTCTCCGCTCCGTAGCCAGCGAACACTGTAACCTCTTTCGCTTAAATCAGCAGACACTACACTGCCAATTTCACGATCATCTTCAATATATAACAGAGTAACGCTCATGTAGCTTTAGCTCCTCCCCGATATGAATACCTAAAAAGTTGAAGTCATTATAACACATCAAACAGCCCTCCTACCCCATAGGGGATAGGAGGGCTGTTTGATCAATTCAACGCTATAGCTTACGGCTGCCATACTCCATGCTCTTTATTGCTGCCTACATACTCAATACGTGTTGGAGTAAGCTCCAGAATTACATAATTAGGATCATCAGGTCCTGTAAACCATGGCTCAAGCTCTTTATTCCATACCTTGGAGCGCAAGCCTTCATCCTTAGAGACGGTAGCAGTTGCTTCAATCTCCAGCACATCTTTGCTTCCGCCTGCCTCATAGCCAAGCAGTACAAAAGCATTCGGATTATCGGATAACTCCTCCACTTTATGAGTTTTGCGATTTGTAGCCAAATAAATCTTCAAACCCTCATGGAAAATGGCCATATAACGTACTTTCGGCTTATTTCCTTCTTCGATCGTACCAAAGGAACCGAACTTGTTGTCATCCAATGCTTTAATAATGAGTTGCTCCAGTTGTTTGTTATCCATTACGTAAATCTCTCCCTTCAAGCATGTAAACAAAAGTTTATATATCCAAGCTCACCGTTTGGATTTATCATAACAATGGTGCTTATTATAATGTACCCTTCAGGTTCACATTGAATCCGACCTTACTTCATAAACTACTTTAAGATAAGGAGCTTACTTCGTGAAAAAACTGATTTGGATCGGCTGTCTTTCCTACTTCGTTATCGGTCTGGCACATGTTGTACTGGGATCTATTCTGCCCGTTCTACTGCAACATTATGATCAAAATTATAGTGCTGGCGGTGAATTAATCTTTAGTCAATTCGCTGGGTTTTTAGCAGGCGTGTTGGTCTCTCCCCTGCTTAATCGCCGCTTCGGTAAACGTGGAGGCATCCTCATTGCCACCAGTCTTCTACTAGTTGCAGAAATTGCCTACGCCTTTCTACCGCCTTGGGGCTGGATGTATGTTATCGCCGTTGCCGCAGGTTTTGGTTTCGGGATGATCGAAGCGGTTATCGGCACCATCATTATTGGTGCAATAACCGAAGGAACTGCTATTGCGATGAGCCGGCTTGAAGTGCTATTCGGGATAGGCGCACTCGTGATGCCGCTTATCGCCAGTCCGCTCATTGCTGCCGGAGCGTGGAGATTGGCCTTTCTAATCGTCGCTGCCTTCTCCTTAATTTCTCTTATCCTCTGGACAAGAGGGCACTTCGGTAATCTACAACGTACGCTGGATGAACGCGCCTCTGTCCAAGGAGCAGACAATTCGCAATCCTCAAGCTCACGTTCTAACAAAAAATTTCCGTATAAAGGTAAGCAATGGATTCTGCTAGGGATCTTCATCGTTTTCTTTTTTCTTTATGTAGGCACAGAGATGAGTTTAGTCAACTTTATGCCGGCTATCTTTATTGCCAAGCTAGGGATGACGGAGTCTGCCGCAGCACTGACAGTCACTTTCTTTTGGCTGGCGATGTCTACAGGAAGATTGTTTGCGGGTGTAATTGCCGAAAAAATATCTTATCGCGTGTACATTCTCAGCAGCTGTTTACTAACCTTGTTACTGCTGACACTCTTTCCGTTCACTGACAATCGAATGGCTGCTTTCATTGTAATTCTGCTGCTGGGGCTGTTTATGTCCGGTATTTTCTCCATTGCTTTAGTCTTCTCCAGCAAAATGCTGCCTGGCACTGAAGAGTCAACACCCAGCATTATGATTGCTTCCGGAGGTGTTGGCGGTGCTTTGCTACCTCTGTTTATGGGCTGGTCTATGGACCATTTAGAAGTGGCACAAACAGCCGGATTACTCGCCGCTTTTGCCGCCTTCTTGTTTCTGCTAAGCATTGCCGCATGGAGGTTCCAATCCATGCAAGCGGTGAAAGGAAAGAGTTCCCGTATTTAGAACAGTATCAACGTTATCCTTTTAGGGTAATGTGATCTATAAGCATATTCTGAGCACAAGGATGGACAATGAATGAATGAGTCTTTAAATGAGTCTTTAAATGAGTCTTCAACTGAGCCTTTGTTACATACTGCGCTCATGCAGTTTATATTTCCCTTTTCTATAAAAAAGGGCGATTCTAAGCAGCTTATCCAGCAATTACAGGACGACGGCTTCACACGTTTTTTTCTGGATAATAAAGAGCTTGAAGCTGCCTATTACGGAGATGGCTACTGTGTTTCCCATGAACGAATGGAACGCACCTATTTACCGTTTGCTGCACACGTCCTTTTTCCACGCAGGAAGGATGCCGACTCGTTTCGCCGTTTTTCCAGAGTAAATAATCTCGACTGCATTCTGGAGATTCCGCAGCAATCTATATTTTTCAAAATTCTCTCGACAGATATATTCATATGTCCTTTTCAGCTTGGATTCGTGACGATACGTGTCCAGCTGGAGGGGGATTCAATTCCCTTTAGTATTGCCCTAGAATTCGCGGATCGTTTCCGTGCGCTAGAGAATACCTTCATACAGGATGATTACACTTATATTCATTGCGGGGAACAGACCTATGAGATGGTAGAGGATTTTGTCTTCCGAAATTTGGTGGATGGACTGGAGCCATATCTGGATCAATCGGATATCAATGGGGCTTATTTCGAGACCCTTCCTTTTTTCGTAGATGAAAGAATGCAGGTGCAAGCTTTTTACGGCTTTCAGAATAAAGAAAGCTCTGATGAGATTAGTGTAAATCTGCGCTATCGTGCCTCACAGCTTGATGGAATTGATCTGAACGGAAAGCCCTATGCCAGTGCCAGCGATCCAGCATATATTGCGAACTATTGTCATGAACACTCCTATAATCGCTGGGGTCCAGACACGTATTATATGATGAATGAGCAGACTTTTTGCTGCATGACCCGCGCTGAACAGGAAATTGCTGTTAGTCTAGCCAACCAGATGTACGGGCAATATTATTACGGATTTTTACTCAATATTTTCCACAAAATCGTTCTGCTAAAGCTTGCCAATATGCACTCCCGACTTCGGATTAATCATGATTATGAGGAAATAGACAATCTAATCTACTCCATTAATAAGTTCTCGGCAAAGTTCTACTTCTTGGAGTTGATTTCCCAGTCGCAGGGCCGGGAGATATTTCTTCAGCTGCGTAAAGTATACGGAAACGACGCTTTGTTCGAGGAAGTGAAAGAAACCTTAAATGACCTGTTTCAGTATCAGGATAAGTTTCAATCCAAGCGACGGGATAATCTGCTGATGATTCTCACTGTATTTACGGTAGTAAGCGGGATTTACGGCATGAATCAGGTCATTGACGATCTGGATGGAAAGATTCAATGGAGTAAAATGATTGGATATTCCCCCTTTGAATTTCTTGCCCTCTTCGTGATCATGAGCGGGATTCTGATCAGCGTTGTCCTCACGCTAGGGGCGCTGGTTAGTGAGCTTAAACGGCGTCACCGCAAAAAATATAAAGATCTAGACTAGCAAAAAAGAAACTACTGGATTGGAAAAATTCAGGAGTGCACTACTAGACATTCCGAGTACAGCCGTCTATAATACACCGTATGCGAGAAATATAAGATATAAAGTATGGGTACAGAACTTATGCTTACTTATATTGCACATAGAAATACCCGTTAACTTCATAGAACCAGGGGTGCTGGAATTGGCCGGCTGAGATTGTATCCCACAAGATACTGACCCTTATACCTGATCTGGATAATGCCAGCGTAGGAATCGCCAATTGGTTCTGGTCCCTGTGACCTTGACTAACCTTGCGCCAAGCCAGCGTCCCGATCACTCGGGGCGCTTTTTTTGTAAGATCACTAAAAGATGTAGAAAAACGTACATACTACACTTTACGGTTCATGTTGTGAAGACGGGATTCTTGTAACCTTAAAGGAGAGAAGAAGACATGCACCTCAAAAAAGCACTTACGTTGTGCCTCACCTGTGTACTCATTCTTGCCATTGCCGGATGCGGCGGCAACAATGGGAATACAGCCGGAAACAAAGCAAATGCTACTGATCCAACTGCAACGGCTGGGACGGATGCTCCAAAAGAGCTCACCAAAGTTAAAGTCGCACTCGACTGGACACCGAACACGAATCATACCGGTCTATACGTAGCTAAGAATCTTGGTTACTACGCTGATGAAGGTCTGGACGTCGAAATCGTTCAGCCAGGCGCAGCGGGTTCTGATACTATGGTTACCTCTGGCGAAGCCGCTTTTGGAATCAGCGCGCAAGAAGGATTAACGCTAGCCCGTCTACAAGGCGTACCCCTTGTCTCGATAGCAGCTATTATTCAGCATAATACGTCGGGATTCGCCGCTCCAGTAGATCGCAATATTAAATCACCAAAGGATTTCGAAGGTAAAACCTACGGAGGCTGGGGCTCACCAGCCGAAGAAGCAGCCATGAAAGCTATCATGGATCCTGAAGGTGGCGATGTAAAAAAGGTGAAGCTGATCAGTATCGGTGAAGCTGATTATTTTACCGCCGTCAAACGTGACATTGATTTCGCCTGGATTTTCTACGCTTGGACTGGCGTTGAGGCTGAGTTGCGTGGCGAGCCATTGGATATGCTGTACTTAAAGGATTATGCGCCACAGCTCGATTATTACACGCCTGTGCTGACGACGAGTGAGAAGCAAATTGCAGATCATCCTGAGCTGGTGAAGGCCTTCATGAAAGCCACATCAAAAGGTTATCAATATGCTATTGATCATCCGGAAGAGGCTGCCGGTATGTTATCGAAGGCGGTTCCTGACCTGGATGCCGACCTTGTCCTAGCTAGCCAAAAATGGCTTAGCCCAAAATACAAGGACGATGCTGCCCGCTGGGGCGAGCAAAAAACCGAGGTCTGGCAAAATTACGGTGACTGGATGTATGATCTGAAGTTGCTGGATAAACCGCTGGATGCCGCTAGTGCATTCAGTAATGATTTTTTACCGGCGGAGTAGAGAGCGGACTTCAGAACCAAGAAGGTTGGACGTTACTTGAGGAAGGAGGAACGGAGCGTAGTGATGTGCTACGTGAGTACCGGACTTCCCAAGTTCGTTCAAGATTCGATGTCGAGTTTGCTTCCTGAGTTACTTCGTTATCAAAGTTGGCTTTTTGAACTTACCTTATAAAATGAGAGGATTGATTATTGTGGCTAACACCCTACTAAGCATTCAAGTAATTCCAAAAACTCCGAACAATGAGGATTCCATCCCATACGTAGATAAAGCGATTGAGGTCATTCAGAAATCCGGTGTTAAACATCAGGTGAATCCGCTGGAAACCACAATGGAAGGTGAGCTTAGCGAACTGCTGGAGGTTGTGCGTCAGATGCAGGAGGCGTTGATCGAAGCAGGTAGTCCAAGCGTAATTTCGCAGATCAAAATCGCTCATAATCCTAACGGAATCAGCATGGATAAATTGACGGAGAAATATCGGCCGTGAGATCGACCTGGAAGCTAATATGGCCGCCCCTTGTGGCGGTCGTCTTCTTTTTAACCGTATGGCAGCTATCTGTATCTGTATTTCATATTGAAGCCTGGATTCTGCCGAGTCCTGCTGATATTGCCCGTGAATCCACCAGTAACGCTTCTGGTCTTTGGGCTCATACGATGGCTACGCTGCGGCTAACTTTAATTGGTTTTCCCATTGGTACGGGGGTAGGCCTGATCGTTGCTTTGCTTTTGCATCTTTTACCTTGGGCTAGACGGGCTTTTTATCCACTTATTATTCTGAGTCAAAATGTTCCCTCCATCGCGCTCGGGCCCCTGCTCATTATCTGGTTCGGCTTTGGTCTTTTGCCCAAAATCGTGCTGATTACACTAGTATGTTTCTTCCCGGTAGCTGTCGCTGCGATGGGCGGCCTGGCCCAAAGTGATCAGGTCATGATGAATTATATGAAAATGGCTGGCGCAGGCAAGTGGCAAATCTTCACCAAGCTGGAGCTGCCCTCTTCTATCCCGGCACTATTTTCCGGTGTAAAAATATCTGCTACTTATGCGGTTATGGGCGCCGTGGTCGCTGAATGGATTGGCGCGGATAAAGGTATTGGCTATTATATGCTTCTGCAGAAATCCGCTTATCGTACGGATCGGATGTTTGTCGCTATTGTTATTATTGTACTTTTAAGTCTTGTACTCTTTGCTATTATTGCATTGCTGGAAAAATGGCTGGTTCGCTGGAAGCCGCGCCGTAACTCATAGAAAGGAAGATGCCTGTATGTCTCAAGCGACGCAAATGCAACACAGAACAACAGAAGTCATAAGCTCTCCTGAAGCTCATACCGTGGCACCCGCCCTTGAAGTGAGCGGCATCTCCAAATCTTTTTCCCATCGTCGCCGTGAGACAAATGTTCTGAATAATGTCTCTCTCAAGGTAGAGCAACAAGAATTCGTTTCGATCGTTGGTCCTTCCGGCTGCGGAAAAAGCACCTTATTCCATATGATTGGCGGCCTTGTGAAACCCGATGCAGGCACGATCCGCATGAACGGTAAGGTCGTTACAGGTCAACGCGGTGAAATTAGTTATATACCGCAGCAGCCTGCTCTTTTTCCTTGGCGTACGATTGAGGATAATGTGCTGCTTGCTGGGGAGATCAAGGGCACACTGCGGGATGGAGCCCGCGAGGAAGCACGCCAGTGGCTTGCCAAGGTTGGATTAAGCGGGTTCGAACATGCTTATCCGCATATGTTGTCTGGCGGAATGCAGCAGCGTGCAGCTTTTCTCAGAGCATTGCTCGCTCCGCAGGAGCTAATGTTGCTGGATGAACCTTTCAGCGCACTCGATGCACTAACTCGCAGTGAAATGCAGCGCTGGCTGCTTGAGCTGTGGGAAGAGAATCGCCGCTCTGTGCTGTTCATTACTCACAACATCGAAGAAGCGTTGCTGCTCTCTAATCGTATCTATGTATTTTCCGGCCGCCCCGGCTCCATTCTGCATACAATCGATGTGCCGTTTCCGCGGCCACGCCGTGATGAGATTACGGACTCTCCCGAGTTCCTTAAGCTCAAACGCCAGTTGTCACAGTGGATGCGAGAGGAACAAGTTAAAAATAGGCAGCCGCTAGCTTAATCGCTAAGCACTGTAAACTGATATCGCTGGTATAGCGGTGTCAGTTTTTTATTTGCAGCGATAAACTCCTGCCCTATTTATAATTGACGTGGATGTATCTGCTCAATTAAACAAATTTCACTCATCATAGTAGGGATCACATTAAATGTGTGGCGAAAACGGCCTCCGTGTTGGTAATGGATAGTAACCGGGTTGGGCTGGGGACATTTACGGGATTTATACCGTTGATTTGCTTCTTCGAGCCGGATTCGGCTCATTCTACGGGATTTATACCGTTGATTTGCTGCTTCAGGCCGGATTCGGCTCAGTCTACGGGATTTATACCGTTGATTTGCTTCGTCGTGCCAGATTCGGCTCATTCTACGGGATTTATACCGTTGATTTGCTGCTTCAGGCCGGATTCGGCTCATTCTGCGGGATTTATACCGTTGATTTGCTTCGTCGGGCCGGACTCGGCTCAGTCTACGGGATTTATACCGTTGATTTGCTTCGTCGGGCTGAATTGCACCCGATCTAGGGCATTTTTGCCTTTCTTTTGCCTCTTCAGGCTGAAATGCAACGATTCTAGGGCATTTTTGCCTTTCTTTTGCCTCTTCAGGCTGAAATGCAACGATTCTAGGGCATTTTCGCCTTTCTTTTGCCTCTTCAGGCTGAATCGCACCGATTCTAGGGCATTTTTGCCCTTGTTTTGCCACTTCGGGCTGAAATGCACCCGATCTAGGGCATTTTTGCCTTTCTTTTGCCTCTTCGGGCGGAATTGCACCCGATCTAGGGCATTTTTGCCTTTCTTTTGCCTCTTCGGGCGGAATTGCACCCGATCTAGGGCATTTTTGCCCTTATTGTTCCCCTTTAGCTTTTAGTTTGAATTAAATACGAGGCTATGGCATCAACCAGAATCGGTGTTGTTTATCATTATTAATTTGTTTAAAGGTCACAGCTATAGTCGCACTTACATTCTACTCACCACTCTTACACATACTCCCACTAATCACTTTTGCTCCTATTCCTTACCTTAATCCCACTACTTACTCTTACTCTTCCTCTTCCTCTACTCCACTCTACTCCTACTCCTTACCTCAATCTCACTACTCACTCTTGCTCATACTCCTCACCTTACTCCCACTAATCTCTCTTACTCTTCCCCCTACTCCTTACTTCCTACACTCACATCTGCCCCTCCTCCTCTCCCACCAACCGAACCTAAAAAAGGCCCCCATAAACGAGGCCTTTTCTTCATTTCCTAATCATAGCTCGGAACACGAATTTGGGCAGCACTGCCTGTCTGCGCCATCGCGACTTTTGTCCCTTCGCAACGGGAGCGAACAAAAGTCGATGCAACCACTCCAGATTGAGTTTTTTCCATAGCGCTGGTGCAGGAGTAACTTTTCCAGCTATTACATCCAAGCTGCCTCCCACGCCAAAAACAACTTTCACCTGCGTAAGCTCCTGTTTGTGCTTATATACCCATTTGTCAGAGTATGGCGCACCCATCGCAACGATCAGGAAATCCGGCTGTGCACGCTGAATCTCTGCTACAATGGCAGGCTCCTCTTCCTTGGTAAGAAAACCATTATGTCTTCCTGCAATCTTCACATTCGGATATAACTCCGTGATCTTTTCGACCGCTTTACAGCTGGTAAGCTCATCTGTCCCCAAGAAATAAAAACTCCATCCCAAGCTATTTCCTTGCTCCAAAAGCTCAAGAAGCAGCTCATATCCAGTTACCCTCTCAGCAATAGGATCGCCTTTTCTTTTTGATGCCATCACAATGCCAATCCCGTCAGGAGTGATTAAATCCGCTTCTTGAAGTATGGTTCGTAGCAGCTCGTCCGATTGACTTGTTATCGTAATTTCCGGGTTAGCCGTGATCAAATGGAAAAGTTTCGGTTCTCCGGATTGAATATGTTTTGTTAGATGAAGTGTTGTCTCATGTAGTGTTAGTTTTGAAAAGGGAACTCCTAATATTGAAACTGTCCCGTCCATATAATCACCTCTCACTAAAATTCCACTTCAATATACCTTACCATATTCAAGAGGAGGAAGGAGTCATTTAAGCTTTTTAATCACTACAGCCAGCTAGCCACTCACCCAAATACTTATAGCCACTTCAACCATCCGACCACTCCACCACCCCAGCCACCACAGCTACTACGCTACCCAAACACTTCAGCCATTCCACCGCTTCAACCATCCCAGCCACTACAGCCATCCCCAGCAACCCCGCCACCACAGCTACTCTACTCACCCAAACACCCTATAGCTCCACTCACTCCTCCATAAACTTCCACCACTCTACTAACCAAGGTTCATCGATCCCACGCATGCGGAATTCCTCTACAAGTATCTTCCGGAAACGTTTTTCCATTTTGACAAAGTTATTATCCTCTTGGTACATAGGGGCAAAGGATTCATCATCTCTAATAAAACTCCAAAAATCACCAGCACACTCCATAATCTTTCGGCCGACAGTCGTTTGTTTGGCTACAGGTACCAGCCATTTGTCATAGGGGTAGGGGTAACCTTCAATAGTAATGGCACAGCGTAATGCACCGCTAAAAATAAAATAGGAAAGGCATCGCCACGCACTACAGGATTATCTAAGCTTTTGGCATAACTTCTTAACTGTATGTATGAATTCTTACGAAATCTCATTAGAACTTCAGGTTGAAGGGGCACATAGGCATCAAAAAGTGACTTAACATCCAATCGGTCATAGTAGATATAAGAAATAGAAGCATTCCACAACCATTCCATATTTCCGCTCATTAACGCCGCTTTGATTTCTGAAATTTTATGCAGTGTGTAATGTCCGGACTTGCCACTGGGGAGTCGTAAATCCATAAAAAAACTACTTTGCTCCGGGATCAGACCCGCTTGTTCGAACCGATGATTAACGCTGCTATAATACTCGTCCTGACAAATAATGATTACATCCACATCCGACTGCTCATCCACCACCCCAAGTGCGGTCGATCCATCAAGGAGAATACTTATCCGCTGACTCTCCTCTTTCATTAACGGATGATTTAGAATTTCTCGCGTGATATACTGCCCAATTTCCTCTAACAATTTGCTATGAAGCTGCGTCTTATCAGGTGTTAATAAAATATCCGACAACACTGATTTCACCATCTCAACCCCAACCTCCAATCAATCTCAATTCTCTAGAAAATAAAACGCTTACACCTAACCTAATATTTGGATAATGGAGTACCATTCTACACTCCTAATATATATCTTGCAAGGATAAATGAAGTACCCTTTTGCCTAAGCCTAAATATAATGAAGTATCTATTTACTTGGAAAGGGGTAAAAGCATGGCGCAGCCAAAAGTGATTGCTACAGTCCGCTCTGCCGGACCGATCGGAGATATAAAAGTAAATGTCGTCACGAATCGAGTATACTTTGTAAACCCAGACACCGAGGCTGGAACTATCGGGGTATTGGAGGGCAGAACTAATCGCATTATCGCTCGCATCCCTGTAGGAAGACTGCCGTCTCAGCTCGGAATCAACCCCCAAACCAACCGGATTTATGTACCTAACTTCCGTGACGAAAACGTATCTGTCATAAACGGGCGGACAAACCAGGTAATCAAAACTGTCAAAGTAGGCCGATTCCCAGACAATATCGGAGTAAATGTTCGAACCAATTTAATTTATGTAACTAGCGCATTCGGAACCCTATTCGTCATAGACGGGAAAACAAATCAGGTCCGTAAAAAGATTGAAATCGGTGGACGCCCTTCCAGAATCGTTATCAATGAGCTTACCAACCGTGTCTATGTGACTAATACTGTAAATGATAGCGTCACCGTCATTAACGGAACTACACAGGCTATCATTGCGACAATAAAAGTCGGAAATAACCCCGTGATAGCGCCAGCACTTAATAAAATTACCAATCGTATTTATGTCGCTAATAACTTAAGCCGGTTTCTTTCTGTGATCAATGGCCGAACCAACAAATTGTTGCGTAATGTACAGCTGGGACGTTTGCAAAGCGAGGTCGTTATAAATCCGCTGACGAACCGTATTTTTGTTTCAAGTGCACAAGTTGAAGGTAAAGGAAAGCTATTCGTCATCAATGGAAGTAACAACAAAATCATTACAACAAAGGTTCTTCCTACTTCCTCCAACATCACCATTAATCCGAATACAAATCATTTATTTGTGGGTAATTTCGATAAAAATCATGTATCCGTTTATAACGCCACTACGTTTAAACGGCTGGCAAGATTCCCCTCTGTATCAGGCAGCACTGTGCTAAACCCGCTCACAAATAGAATTTATGTAGGTGGAAACGACTCCATAACGGTCATTCAGGATGGACCAAGACTCACTCAGAGTTCTATTTTTAATTAAGACAAAAAAGACGCCCACCATAGGTGAGCGTCTTTCTGCATAGCAAATTACATCGATCTAGCGGATGAAACTTGTTTAACAGCCACTTTTTCCTCGACTGTTTCTGTGTCCTTAGGCTGTATTCCTCTTTTTATGAAGAAAGCTAGGATAAAGGCAATGATGGCAACGCCTACTGACACTAAGAACGCATCATTAATTCCTTCGATCGTTGCTTTTGCGATGACTTGGTTTTGAATACCAAGCAATTGCTCTGCAGAAGGTTTAGCCGTTAATTTACTCACAGCTTCTGCTACCATATCTTTGACATGTGAAGTGGTACTGTTAGACATAATCGTTACAAGCAGCGCCCCGCCAATCGCCCCGGAGACTTGCTGAATCGTACTGTTCATGGCTGTACCATGCGGTGTATATTTAGCCGGGATGGAGTTCAGACCATTGGTCATCACAGGCATCATAACCATTGAAATCCCGAACATTCTCACAGAATACAAAATCATAAGTGTCGAATATTTCGTTGTTTCAGTTAGATCACTAAAGAAATACGTACTGATCACTACGATAGCCAGACCGATTAACGCCAAGACTTTGCCGCCGAATTTATCGAACAATTTACCTGTGATTGGCGACATAACCCCCATAATCAACGCACCAGGCAACATTAGGAGTCCCGAATCCAGAGGTGAAATGCCTCTAATATTTTGCAGGTAAATCGGCATTAACATCATTGCTGAGAACATCGCCATATTCAGTGTAATCGAAATCGCTGAGGATAAAGCGAACATCGGATATTTGTACACTCTGAAGTTAAGCATAGGCTCCTTCATTCTCATCTGGCGCATAATGAATATCACTAAACCAATAACCCCGATAATAAGGGTGGAGTAGACCATTGGATCATCCCATCCTTTATTCCCAGCGGAACTGAAGCCGTATAGAAGACCCCCGAACCCAATCGCTGATAGAACTACAGATAGAATATCGATTTTAATAGCCACATCTTTTTTAGGATCATGCAGTTTGAAGAAAGCAAGAATGAACACCAATACGGCGATCGGTGCAATCATAAAGAACAGCACAGGCCATTCATAATGCTGAATAATCCATCCTGACAGGGTAGGACCAATGGCTGGTGCAAAAATCATAACCAAACCAAACATCCCCATGGCCGAGCCGCGTTTTTCAGGTGGAAATGTAGTGAACAATACGTTCATTAACAATGGCATCATAATCGCGGCCCCTGAGGCTTGGACCATTCTCGCAATCAATAATACAGGGAAACTTGGAGCAAAGCCTCCAATAAAGGTCCCTATTGCAAATAATCCAATGGCGATTAGGAATAATCGTCTCGCTGTATACTTTTGAATTAAAAAGGCCGTTGAAGGAATCATGATCCCGTTCACTAGCATATAACCCGTCGATAACCACTGTACCGTTGAGGCACTGACATCAAAATCCTTCATAATCGATGGTAAAGCTATATTGAGTAAGGTGTTACTCAGTAAAGCAACAAATGCACCAATCATAAGGATTGCCAAAATCCCATAGGACGCTTTACTTTCTTTCGTTTTCATTTTGGAATCCTCCATTCTATAATAATACCGTCGGTTCAAATTTGAACTTATGTTACAATGTAGAATATATTACTCTTATATTTACTGCTTGGCAAGTCAGAATTCATTTAAAAACTAAATTGTATTAAGTGGAAATATAAGCTAGTCTATTCTACGTGAAGAGTTTTTTTGCACAAAGAGTCCAGCTTAAAGGGGCACCTAAGATGATAAATAAACGAAAAGAGCAAGTAATTCAAAAAGCACATGAATTATTTATTGAAAAAGGCTACCACGCTACATCCATACAGGACATTCTGAATCACAGCCGGATCTCCAAAGGATCTTTTTATAATTATTTCCCTTCCAAGGGGGATCTCTTTAAAGCTGTATTCACCTCTATTCATGACCAGCTGGAAGAAGGCAGAAATGGCCTGCTCATTGGCCAGGACCCCTCTGACATTGATATATTTGCTAAACAAGTTCAACTGGTTATGAAAATCAATAAAAAAAATAAATTGCTGCAGCTGGTTGAAGATGCCCTGGTTTCCAATGATCCGGACTTAATTACATTCATCAAAAAAACTAAATTCACCTTATTAACCTGGGTGCATGAACGTTTCCTGCATATATTTTCTGAAGATAAGAAGCCCTATCTACTGGATGGAGCCATCATTTTTACGGGCATCTTGCAACATATGCTACAAATTAACAGTGCCATGAATGAAGTCATTACCTCTCAACAAATCATTAATTATTGCACTACTCTTATCCAGACGATTGTTGAGGATGTAAGCAAAAAAGGAATCCAGCTTATCTCCCCCGATCATGTAGGGAAACTATTGCCTGTTGCTGAATACACTGATTTTTTTAATAATGATTTATCGTTTGCGACCGTAAGCTTAAAAAAAATCATAGATAAATCATTCGCCGCTGATGATCCTAGCCTGTCCAATGCACTAAAGCTGTTATATTTTATCCAAGAAGAGATCATGAACAACAAGGAACCAAGAGAGTTCTTAATCGAAAGCGCCCTGCTCTCCTTAAAAATGTGCCCTCAGTTTAATGAAACGAAGGAATTTGCGCATTATCAGACAGTGTTATCTGCAATGCTCTAAGCACAATCAAAGTATGGCTTCAATCATTTAAGCGTATTCTAAACGCAAGGCACGAAACTAAAAGTGTGGTGACCGATTTGTTCAAGCTTTTATTAATCGAAGATGATACAACGCTGTTTAATGAGATCAAAGAACGGCTTACGCAGTGGTCTTATGATGTATATGGCATTCAAGATTTCAACAATGTTACGCAGAAATTCACGGAAATCAAACCTGATTTAGTGATAATTGATATCCAATTACCCAAATTCGATGGATTTCATTGGTGCAGAATGATTCGCTCTCACTCTAATCTGCCGATTATCTTCTTATCCTCTCGGGATCATCCGACAGATATGGTGATGTCCATGCAGCTGGGAGCCGATGATTATATCCAAAAGCCCTTCCATTTCGATGTACTCATTGCCAAGGTGCAAGCCATTCTCCGGCGGGTGTACAATTACAATACGGATAACATTGAACTCAAAACGTGGTGCGGAGCCACTGTCGATTATGAACGGAATTCAGTGACCAACGACACGGGAACGATTGAGCTTACCAAAAATGAGATTTTCATATTGAAATTGCTCATTGAGAAAAAGAATAAAATCGTCACCCGAGAGGAATTAATTAATAGCTTATGGGACGATAAGCGCTTTATTAGCGATAACACCCTTACCGTCAACGTAAATCGGCTGCGCAAAAAGCTCGACGAGCTTGAATTAGGGGCGTTTATTGAGACGAAGGTTGGACAAGGGTACGTAGCCATTGAAGAGGATTGTCTATGATTAAAAAGTACCTGCTCGAAAGACTCAGTTGGATTCTGCTCTTTCTTTTTGTACATCTATTTATGCTCTTTATCACCTTTATGGACCCGACCATCCCCCTGTCTTCAGTACTCTATCTGGTCTCTTTATCGATGATTTTTTTCGTAATTTTCCTAGTCATTCGCTATCCTAAGGAAACCAGATTTTATAAAAGCTTAAATGAGCGCGACGATGATCTCGATCTGACAAGCATCGCTCTTGCCGAAAGTCCTTTTGAGAAAATCATCGAAGAGAGCATCACCAATCAAGTGAAATTGTTAAAGCGGACTGCTTCAGACAATTTAATGAATTTGGAGCAAGAGAAGGATGAGCTGTTATCCTGGATTCATGAAGTGAAGACTCCACTGACCGCAATGCATCTAATGATTGAACGTATAGAAGATGATGTTATGAAGAGGCACTTGACCTATGAGTGGCTGCGTATTCATCTGCTGCTGGATCAACAGCTCCATCAAAGACGGATACCATTTATTGAAAACGACCTGTATATGGAGCAAATTGATATAGAAACGCTTATTTTTAGTGAGATTAAGACGTTACAGTCTTGGTGTATTCAAAAGGGAATCGGCTTTGAGTTGAACTTGGAAGCTGCCGAAGTGCTTAGTGATGCTAAATGGCTGGCTTTTATCCTCAGACAACTCCTAACCAACGCCGTAAAATATAGTGAAGCTTCTGATATTACAGTGAATAGCTACCAGCAAGCTGAACATATCGTTCTTGAGGTGAAGGATTGCGGGCGCGGGATAGATCCGAAGGACCTGCCGCGCATCTTCGACAGAGGGTTTACTTCCACTACTGTACATCGCGACAATGCCGCCACAGGCATGGGCTTATATTTAGCTCAGAAAGCAGCTCAATCCTTACTCATCATTATCGGAGTTCAATCCAAGCTCGGAGCGGGATCAACATTTACTCTAACCTTCCCACTCAAAAATGAATTCGTTAAAATCTCAAGCATGTGACAACAATGTCACATGCTTTTATATTTTGTTCGGGCAATCGCAGGATAAGAACTATAAACTTTTTTATAATAAAGCTATACAAGAAGAAACGAAGGAGTGAATCATTATGGCAATTCTAGAAGCTACTAAAATTCATAAAAGCTATGGCAATAAATTAAACAAACAATCCGTGTTAAGCGGACTCGATATTCGTATAGAAGAAGGCGAATTCGTTGGTATCATGGGGCCTTCCGGTTCAGGTAAAACAACCCTACTCAACGTACTCTCGTCGATCGACAAAATCAGTAACGGATCTATTACCATCGAAGGCAATGAAATCTCCAATATGAAAGAGAAGCAGCTTGCTGAATTTCGCAAGAATCATTTAGGTTTTATTTTTCAAGAATATAATCTCTTGGACACGCTGACGGTAAAGGAGAACATCCTGCTGCCACTATCCATTACCAATACACCCAAGAAATCCGCCAATCAGAAATTCGAAAGTCTCGCAAAGGAATTGGGGATTTTGGAATTAAAAAATAAGTACCCCAATGAAATCTCTGGCGGTCAAAAACAACGTACCTCAGCAGCTCGTGCCTTCATTCATGATCCAAGTATTATTTTTGCTGATGAGCCTACCGGGGCACTGGATTCTAAATCCGCTTCTGATTTATTAAATAAGCTAAGTGAACTCAATCAAAAACGAAAAGCAACCATCGTTATGGTTACACATGATCCAGTAGCTGCCAGTTATTGCAGTAGAGTTATTTTCATAAAAGATGGCAAGATCTATACACAATTAAATAAAGGAGAACAATCAAGACAAGTTTTCTTCAACGACATTATAAAAACACAGGGTGTATTAGGCGGTGTGCAGAATGAGCATTAATGTATTAATGATTCGAAATCTGCGAAAAAACATTCGAAATTACTACCTATACGTGTTTGCGCTAGTTTTTAGTGTGGCCTTATATTTCGCCTTTGTCACCTTGCAATACGATCCCTCGATGGATGAGCTGGAAAGCTCTATCAAAGGGGGCGCAGCCATCACGGCTGCCTCGGTTTTACTAGTCGTAATTGTCTCTATTTTCCTGTTGTATGCTAATACGATCTTTATCAAACGACGCGGTAAAGAAATTGGCTTATTCCAGTTAATCGGAATGACCAAAAATAAAATTTTCCGCATTCTTTCGGCAGAGAACTTTATCCTATATTTCGGTTCCTTGATCCTAGGGATATTGGTTGGCTTTTCTATCTCAAAATTAATCCTCATGATCTTATTTAAAATAATGGGGGTCGATGCTATAGCCTCCCTTCATTTCTCTATTGAAGCTTTGATTCAGACATTGATCGTATTCTGTGTGATTTATCTTTTGATCATGCTGATGAATTATGGATTTATTAAAAGACAAAGCATCTTATCCTTGTTCCGGGTGACCTCAACAACAGAAGGTACAGTGAAAAAGTTATCCTTCTTTGAAATGATCATAGGGATTATCGGAATTGGCCTAATCCTACTGGGCTATGTGCTCTCCTCTAAATTACTTACCGAAGACGTAACCTCAATGAATCAATTGGCTATATCCATGATTACTATTTTGGGATCCGTCATTATTGGGACCTATCTATTTTATAAAGGCTCGGTAAGTTTTATTTTTCATATCATTCGTAAGCGGAAAAACGGCTATCTGAACATTAGAGAGGTTCTATCTCTTTCCTCCATTATGTTTCGCATGAAATCCAATGCCGTATTATTGACCATCATTACAACGGTATCGGCACTAGCCCTGGGTTTATTATCCCTTAGCTACATTTCCTTTTACTCTGCTGAGAAAACTTCCAAGCAATATGTCCCAACGGATTTTGTATTCACGAATGCCCAAGAGGCTGAACAATTTACAAAGATCCTAACGGCAAATGATTTAGTATTTACAGAAAGAAGGACCCAAGTCCTTCAGGTCGATGTAGATGTTGAAGAGATTCTTGATAAAAAACCGGACGGAAACGATATGTTTTCAAATATTATGACCTTGGCTGTCATAAGTGAAAATGCACTTGAAGACGTTGATCTAACTCCAGATAAAGCTTATTTTACGAAATCAAGCAGTGCACTGGATAATTTTATGACTATGAAAGACAAAGGAGCGATTGAACTCAAAGGGTTACATGAGGTTTTTCCACAGGATTATAAAAGATTAGATATCGAAAGTCCCATTTCAGGGTATTACACAGGGGGTGGCTTACCGGTTGCAGTTGTAGACGAATCGATCTTCAAGCGCTTAAAAAAGGATTTAGATCCTGCCCTTCAAAGAGGATCCTCCCTTAATATCGGGATTGATATGAAAGTCCGGGCCAGCGTTGAACAGGCAAATGAACTTTTCAAGACCTTGAAATTTGATGAGAAAAACAAACAAGACTCTCAATTAGAGTCGATAAAAGGTCAAAAACAAAATATGGGACTCATTATGTTTATCGTTGCTTTTCTGGGGTTAACCTTCTTGATTACCTCCGGATGTATTCTATACTTTAAACAAATGGATGAAAGTGAAAATGAAAAACCTAACTACACCATTCTGAGAAAGCTTGGGTTCACGCAAGGCGATCTGCTCAGAGGTATACAGATGAAGCAATTGTTCAATTTCGGTATTCCATTAGTCATAGGTTTGCTTCACAGCTACTTCGCCGTTAAATCCGGCTGGTTCTTATTCGGCACAGAGCTTTGGACACCGATGATTCTGGTGATGCTGTTATACACTGCTTTGTATTCGATCTTTGCGATATTGTCCGTCTTCTATTACAAAAAGGTAATTAAAGAGGCGCTTTAAAATAACGAAGGTGTTCCAAAAGCCATCATGGCTTAGGGACACCTTTGTTTGATTCGATCGAACACAGATGAACCTTTTTCTAAGCAATAGCGTCACTGGAGTCCGAAACCATGCTCTAAAGGCTAAAAATTCGCAAATAACGTCAACGGAATCCGTAACGCTCAGAGGACCTGTGGAATCCCTCAGCTATTCACAATTCCCAATACAAATCCATCATAACCTTTGCTTCCCACCGTCTGAATGGCAGTAGCCGAAATTCTAGGCTCTTCAGCCAACAGATCATAGAATTCCCGTACGCCTACTACACGAGCGTCTTCGCTATTCTCATTAATGACCTCACCTTCACGAATCACATTATCTCCAAGGATCACCGTTCCGGGCTGGGAGAATTGCAGCGCCCACTTTAAATAGTTAGGATTATTCGGTTTATCGGCATCTATAAAAATAAAGTCGAAGGGTTCACCGCCCTCTTGTTTCATCTGAGACAGTTGCTCTAATGCATCCCCTACACGAAGCTCTACCAGATGATCCACCTCGGCAAGCGAAAGATTAGCTTTAGCTACCTGCGCATGAATGGGATCCAGCTCCAAGGTAACTATCTGTCCGTCAGACGGCAGGGCTCTTGCCATCCAAATCGTACTGTACCCGCCCAAGGTGCCAATCTCCAAAATCCGGCGTGCACCTTTCATTTGCACCAGTAGATTCAGGAATTTCCCCTGACTGGGCGAAACATCAAAGGGCGGCAGCCCTGCCTGTTGATTGGTGACCAACACTTCTTCTAACACAGAGTCCTGTGGAATCAGGCGCTCTGTAATATACTGATCGACTTTATCCCAAGTAGTCGTTTGATTCATATTTATCACTTCTCCTTTAGTATTTGTTCATGGTTCAAATCCGGAGACAAAGGCGATCGCTACGCTCCTACAGTTCCAATCCTCCTCTCCATTACTCCTTTCCCTAATCTCATCTTTCCAAGTCATCTTTATATCTGTATTGTAAATCAGTTATAATCATAAATATAATATATCTTTAAGTATAATTTATACATTTAATATATGAATTGAAGAATGGGAGTTTAACCATGAACCTACATGCCTTACGCTTATTCCATGTAATCGCATCGACAGGCAGTGTGACACGCGCTTCAGAAATTTTAAATATAAGTCAGCCTGCCATCACTGCGCAGATTAAGAAATTCGAAAAAGAACTGTCCTTTGCCCTATTTAAACCTCAAGGCAGAGGAATTGCTTTAACGGATGCAGGGGAAGAGCTTACTCTACTCGCCAAGCGACTGTTCGCCGTAGAACAACAAATTGAGCAATTCGCTCAAGATTATGTTAACGGCACTAACGGGAGTATCCGTCTAGCCGCCACGTATTTACCTGCTCACTTTCTCATTCCTACCTGGATTGCAAAGTTTAAGCAGCAATATGAACAAGTGGAGATGATGATCACCACTACCAACTCAAGTGATGCCCTCAAGCAGTTGTTAAATGTAGACGTGGATATAGCTATTTATGGAGGAATCGCCGAGGCTTATCCAGAAACAATCCAGACAGAAGAGTTATTCCAGGACGAGTTATGGTTTGTAGTCGCACCCGATCATCGTTATGCCAATCAGCAAGTTTCTCTATTCGAAATGATGAAGGAACCCTTCGTTATGCGTGAAGAAGGGAGTTCAACGCGGGAGCGATTATTATCTTTATGTCGCACATACAACACACCCGCTCCTATCATCTCTTTGCAATTTAATGGACTACATGAAGCCATCAAAGCCGTTATCGCCGGATATGGCGCAAACTTCGTTTCTTCATTAGTCGTACGCAAATATGTAGAGCGTGGAGAATTGTGCCGAGTATATGTAGAAGGAATCCATCTGAAGAACACCATTGCGATCTGTACACGTAAAAATGAGCCCTTATCAGCAGCCGCAGTGAATTTAATTGAGATGATTCGTTACAATCCTTATACGATATAGCGGAATGATCGCTCATTCCCAACAAAAGAGGCCTTCCCTTTCGGGAAAGCCTCAAAGTTTCTTTTTTACACCATCCGATCCAATTTAACTTCAAACGCACCTCCAGTTACATAATCCATATACCTAGTATTTCCATCGAAATCCAAATAAGCTTGATAGCGGGTACGAATAGCCGCTGCAGAAATCAGATCCAGCACCTTCTCCTTGGCTACCCACATCACTTCAGATGTTTCCTCCGAAGTACTTAATTCTCCACTCACGGGCTTGCAGATAAAGTCTAACATGACTTTGGTAGGAACATCCGTCTCACCGTCATACCATTTATGCATACCTGTATTCGAATACACGCCAATCAATTGAGAAACAACGACATCGATTCCACTTTCCTCTTTAATCTCGCGAATTAGTGCATCCATTAGGTTTTCTCCAACTTCCACTTGTCCTCCAGGAAATACCCACCCACCATGATGTGTTTTTACTAAAAGAATATCTCCCTCTTCATTTATTGCAATTCCACCCACCGCTACAATATGTGTTGGCCAAGCCATAGATAGCACCTCTTTTTTTTAGAAGAGTCTAGCAATTTATCGATAATCTGTAAACGATATTTTTCTATTCCATAACGCTTTAAAAGCTTCACACTGTTCTATTAAATCATCAAACTTCCCTTCCCCAACAATGGACCCTTGATCCACTACCAATATCTTATCCACGTCTTTTATAAAATTAAGCCTGTGGGCCACAATGATGATAGTTTTGTCCTTAAATTCATTCAAAATCGTCTCCATAAGACTTTGCTCAGTGATATTATCAAGCGCTGACACGGGCTCATCCAGAATTAGAATATTTCTTTTTTGGGCAATGATTCTGGCAAAGGCTAATCGCTGTCTTTCGCCTCCTGATAATTTTAGACCTTTTTCGCCCACCAAAGTATCTAAGCGATCCGGCAAATGGCTTACTTTTTCCTGCAAATGAACTTTTTCCAAAATCTCATATAGCTCTTCATCGGACAGAGTATCCTCATCGAATACAATATTATCCCTTATCGTAGCATCGAAAATCGGTGTGTCTTGGGATAGATAGGAAATATGATCATAGTAGCTATTCAAACGAATCTCATCGATATCCTTACCGTCCAGTAAGAGTTCACCTTCGCCCTTTTTTAATAACCCCACAATCAATTTAATCAGCGTAGATTTCCCGCCTCCACTTAATCCGACAATAGCAACAGAAGTTCCTCGCGTAAGCGAAAATGACAGGTTATTCAGAATCTGCACATTCCCATAAGTAAAGGACACCTCCCTAAACTCAATATTGCCTTGGAGCTCAGTGATGGCTTCTCCGGATTCCAAGTTCTTATCTTCTGGGGCAGCAATAAATTCCTCGAATCTTCTGTAGGTCACTTTATTCAGTCTGTAATCTACAAATAAAACATTGAAGATGGCAATTGGGGTATAAATTTTATCGATGAACATAAACAATGCGACCACAATACCAAGTGAGGTCTCGCCTGCGACAATGCTTTTCACACCATAAATCAGGACAACAACTTTAATGATCGTGACAAATAACTCGAATATAGCGAAAAAAGCTTCATGGATCATTTTTAGCTGAGCATTTTTATGAATGATAGTGCGTGCGGTCTGGCTTAATTTATCGATCTCTTTCTCATATCTCTTGTTGGTTCTAAAGACGACCAATTCCATAAACCCGCGGATAGAGAATCTGGACATCTTTTCTTGCTCTTGGAGAATGGCAGCCTTCATGGCATACAGAAATTTCAACAGCAGATTTGTTATCAGAAAGACGACCACATAGCCAGCTGCAATCACTAACATGATCCTTAGGTCATAGAAGCTGATAAAGACTAAACTGAATAGAAGAGTAGGTAATAGCTCATGTAGTGTTTTGAGAAAAAAAGAAAAAATAATGCTGTTTCCAGCCGCTGCCCCGTTCTCGATCACCTTAATCATTTGCCCTGTTCCCATATCCTGATACGCTTGATAATCCATTTTTGATATTTTGGACAGTGCAATAATCTTTAACCTCTCCGTGATGCTGTTCGATAAAAACACACTCGGATATTCGTCTATATAATTCAGGATCGCCACCCCAGCCAGCAGAGCCCCATACACCATAATTAATGTTGCTATTTCATCAAAACTGTTGATTACCGTGGTCTTATCTAATATTTTTTGAAAGACAACAACACCTAAACTACTTAACAGCTGAATGGCAAAACCCAATAAAATATAACCACCTACCCACCATTTTAGGTGAGCTAGACTCTTTTTTAACATATCGTTTATCCCCTCTTTTAATTGAATGCAAAAAAGCCAGGCGCCCCTATCCCACTGTAAAAAACCATCCACAAATAAACGGTTCTCTAAGTTAAATAGGTTAAGTGCCTGGCTCTACAAAAACAGCTGCCTATGGCACCGTTCAAAGCTCTAGTTAGTTGTAATCAAAAGGGTAGACTCCCCCCTTGATAGCTGGTACGCGTTTCACCCAGCCCGATAACTAGTTCCTTGTAACGGTACGGAAAGACATCCATTTCACCTCAATTAAAAGAATTGACCCTATTATAATTCTGTAAGCCTTTTTATTCAAGAATTACGTTTAACGATACGTAGTCTAGCCACTTGGCCAACCTTATGTCCTTCATGAGAAGCAAACTTAATCGTAACCGCTGATTTGCCGCTAGTAATGGTCTGCGGGAGTTCATAGCGAATCGTCTCCAGCTTATTCATCTCCTCAGACTCAAGAGTGCCTACACCAAGTTGCTTCCCATCCGCCAAAATATCGAATGCCAGCGAAGTATCGTTCGACTTCAGATACGTGACCACCAGATCCACTTGCTCATCCGGCAAAACTTCCATCGTGAAGGAGAACCAGCCATTGATCCAGCTGTCCCGATACTTACGATTGTGGATTTTGCCTAGGCCTACAAATTCACCTGTGAAATTATGATCGCGTTCAGGCTGCATTTCAGCAGGTTGTACCGAATCGACAGTTAACTGCTCAAGCAGCAAGTTATTCTCCACAGCTTCGCGATATTCAGCCTCTGCCAGCTTCCACTCTTCCGGTGTGAATAAATCCCAATACACGGAATAACGATGATCATGCATAGGGTAGAACGGACGAAGCTCATGATCCCCTGTATACCCTAAACCTTTCATCCGGAACACATTTTTGCTCACGTTAGATTGGATGAGGTTGTCCGTCAGTGTGTCCCGATCTCCGATTAATACGGAAGCAAGGGCGCGATCGCTATTGGCCTCTGCATTTATAGGCCCAAAATCACCTGCGAGCACAAGTGGCCCATAAAGGAAGGCAACTCGGTTCGGATTATCCGGCATCGTCTCGATTCTCACCGACATCGGAATATCGTATTCGACAACGTCACCATCCTGCCATTCTCTATCCAAAGCAAAGTAGTTAGATTTGCCTACATTTACTTGAACATCTTCACCATTTACGCTAACACTCATCCCTTGCTCAGCCCAGTAAGGATGTCTTAGCTTTAATGTGAATTTCGTTGGCTGTGCTGCACTGATCCGCAGTACACCTTGTCCCTCTGCCGGGAACTTGGTCTCTTGCTGCAAGCTAATGCCTTGCTCTTTCCAAGCCACTGTAGAAGGTACGTACTGATTGACATAAAGCTCATCTGCACTATGGAAGTATATCGCCGAGCCATACATAGAATGGCTTTCCATTCCCGAGCCTACACAACACGTAAAGCTTTCGAACTGCGAATTAAACGATTTATGTCCACCCATCTCGAGAGATACGAAGTAACATACCCGGCCATCTACCGGCTCCTGAGAGGCTAAGATGTGGTTATACATCGCACGTTCGTAGTAATCCGCATACGCTGCATACGCATCCCATTGGAACATATGCTTGGTCAGCTTCAGCATGTTGTACGTGTTGCATGTCTCACAGGAGCCTTCACCCAATCGGTCATTTAACTTATCCGGTTCACCAAAATGCTCATTATAGCTGTTGCCGCCGATCACATAAGAATGATGATTCACGACCCGATCCCAGAAGAAGCGGGAAATACCTGCATAATGCTCCTGACCAGTTACTTCATACTGTCTTGCTGCCCCAATAATCTTCGGAATTTGAGTATTAGCATGTCTTCCGGCTAAGGTATCTTTTTCTACGGCAAGATCATTAAGGACTTCCCCATGGTAAAAGCTTTCCGCTAACGCGAGGAAACGATCATCCCCGGAATCCTCTGCCAAATCCGTCAGCGCTTCATTCATGCCGCCAAACTCACAACGCAGCACCTCTTGGATCTGATCTTTGCTCAGCCCTGCAAAAATATCCTCAAGCCACAGCCCTAGCTTCGTTTCAATAACGAGCGCCTTCTGATTGCCCGCCAGTCGATAAGCATCGCGAAGACCTGCAAACAGCTTATGCATCGTGTAAAGTGGCACCCAACCTCCGTTGAGGTCAAAGCCCTGTGAGCGAATGTTGCCTGCCTTCACTTCCTCAAATAACTCCCTGCCACGAGGAATGCCGGAAATAAAGCCATTGCCATGCGCATCCTGACATTGCTCTAATTCATCTACTACATAATTCACGCGTTGTAGCAGCTCTTCATTTCCCGTAGAGGCATACATTAACGCACATCCAGAAATATAATGGCCTAACGTATGGCCGCTAATCCCCTGAGATTCCCAGCCCTCGTAGTGAGCAGCCTTAGGCTCTAAGCCAGCATATTCGCGAAAACGCGACAGAAGCCGATCTGCCTCAAGCTTGAGTAAATAATCAGTATTTAACTCCATCGCATGGAGAAGTGGACCTGAATCAATTCGTACGTTCTGTAGATCAAAAGCTTGCGTCTTCAATGAAATCGCTCCCTCGCAATCTTGTCAGGGTTAGATGACAAGTGTATATTTGTATCCATAAGATAACACCGGAACGTTGATTTGTCGGTAGATCAGTCGTACAAATAGTGGACAAACCCGACTTATTGATTGCTAGGAGGACCGCATGAGCTATTTAAAAATAAATGCAGATGTACCTGTTCATTTTACAGCGGCAGGTGAATTTATCTCAGAAACACCATGGAAGCATGTGGAGCGTGTTATGGGGAACTACGAACTAATCATTGGCGTGAACGAAACGGTATATTTGAGTGAGGAAAACAAACAATTTGAAGTAGGCCCTGACGAAGCTCTTCTGCTCATGCCTAATCGCACACATGTCGGCTATAGAGAGTCACGACCCGGGGTTAAGTTTTATTGGTTTCATTTCGAACTGACAAACGAGGGGCTATTGCTGAGTGAGGAGGAAATGAAGCCTGAGGCAGAAGAAATCTTTTCGCGCACACAGCGCTTATGGTCCGTACATGATCTATATCTGCCCCAAATCATAAAAATCGAACATAGTGACCGGATTCATATTCTGGCGAATCAAATCCTCCATGTGGCCAACTCGGGGTATTTAACCTATTCCAGCGTTAATTATTTGCTGACCTCGCTTTTAATTGAGCTGTCTGAGCATGCACTTCAGCCGTTCGCCAGTAAGCTGATCCGCGCACAGCAAGATGTCACCTTCGTCAAAATAGCTGAGTGGACAAGGATACATGCAAGCGAACCGCTTACCGTGGCCATCATCGCGGATAAATTCAATTACAACAAGGACTATTTAGCTCGGCTATTTAAACAGCATACCTCCATGGGGCCATTGGAATATATCCATTCAGTACGTGTGACTAAAGCGAAGGAGCTACTAACCAGAACCGCATTAAGCGTGAGGGACATCGCGACAGAGACGGGGTTCACCGACGATAAATATTTCATGCGCCTCTTCCGAAAATACGAAAACATGACGCCCACCCAATATCGTAACGCTTATCATAAGACGTTTATGAATAATGACTGAAGTAAATCCACCCCTAAATATGGAGTGGCTTCTTGTTTGGATATTGTCTATCGGATAGAATGAACTTCACACCAATTACGTAGAAATTGCAGATTAGTATTGAAGTAATGATCGTTTTGCCACCCACAACTCCAAACCTGTGCGTTCCCTGTGTGCAGACCCATCAACCATATCTCCCGGATAGCAACAAATATAGGGATAGCCTTTAAATCGTTCTCAGATAATACTTTATGCTTTTGGTATGACTCCAGGAAAACAGTCCATTGTTCATTGTCAAAATGCTCTCGTTCTTTCCCTCTAACCCTTGACCACAAAAACACGGAAACATCATAGGCCCTCCAGCCAAAACCTCCGCAATCAAAGTCGAAATGAGTCAGGGTATCCTCGTAGAAATGTACGTTCGCTCCATGAAGATCACCATGACATGCCCCCCAATCCAGCTCTGATGAGATTTCAGCTATGCTATTTGCCAATACTTCCGACAAAGATTCTAGATAATCGATATCCTCTTGCCTGTGGGATAAAGGCTTGCGAATCGATTGAAGCGATTCTTTAAGCAGATGATCCAAATTAAGCGTAAATCTTTGCTGCCCACATTCGAAATCATCCATAGCCAGATGCATCTTAGCCACTTGTTCACCGTATAATTCACAGCTAGCTTTTTCATCGGAATAATTGCCTTTTGCAAAAGTAAACAGAACTGCGTAACGTGTTCCTTCAGGAGCCTCCAGCTCAATTAGGTAACCACCATCCTTGCTGATTATCGGAGCCGATACAGGGATATTCTTCTTATTTAAGTGATTCAATAACTCCACTTCAAAATCAATCTCATGTTTATTTCGCCAATGAGCTTTATAGATCCTAAGAATGTATTTATCAATAGAGGTCTTTAGTAAATAGGTATCATTAAGTCCGTTCTCATAAAAACTACACTCCAGAACATCCCCGATTTCATAAAGATCATTAATTACGGGTACTATGGCATGGGAAGAAATTACGGAATGATACACCGGTAGTTTCAGCATATAAATCACCCTTCAACGTTAATTGCTACTCACTATTTATTTTCACGTTTAGCCCGTATAAAGGCGAGGGATTTATTAAATATAGCTAAACTTTCCGCATCGTTAATTTAATTGCTCTATAATGCTCTGCGACGATATTGATCGTCTAACAAACTGAACCATACCAGTCTGGACAAGTAAAATAACCAAGAAATACAGGAAAATAGCACCCCAAGGGAATTGGTATTGAATGTAGGAAAGCCCCCCCATATTCCCTGCACTCTTACTTATCATGTATCCCATTAGATTGCCCGTAAAAAGAGCCATCGTAAAGCTTCCAACCACTAAAAATCCTGTTTCATAGGTTAACATAGCCATTAATTGTTTTCGGCTCATTCCTATGGCTTGCATAAGGCCTAGCTCCCCTTTTCTTGCAGAAATAGTGGTGATTATGGTGTTCAAGAGATTGATTATACTGAATACTGCTATAAAAACCATAAAACTATACACTGAAATAGTGATAGTTCTAAAAGCAATTCTATTGGATTCCACAACTTCGGAAAAAGACAATAATTTGAGTGTATCCTCATTGAGAATCACACCCTCTAACTCACTCTTTATTAACTCTTCATTCGATTTATCCATAGTAATAACTTCGTAGCTCTTATTGCTATTAAAAGGGGCTGCAGTTTGCATTACTTTGGGTGGAAGATAAAATGAAGTTCCTGAATTCTTATCCGGAATATCTCCAATGATCTCAAAATCATGTTTGGTCTTCTCCTGATCATTAGCAATTATGAATGAAATATGATCACCGACAGCGTAATGAGCCCCGTAATAATCTAAGTCACTACTGGCGCTGTTCAAGAGAATGTAGGATGCATCCGATGAATCAACATCCGGGATCTTCCCCTCAGCCAAATGACTACTCCATCTTTCGTTGTTTAACGTAGGGATATTCTCAATACTGACTATCGCGGCCCCGTCATCCGTTTTTATTCCTTCGATAGCAGCTTCAATATACTGATGTTCGATTACGTCCTCAACTTCATTTATAGCTAGGATTTTATTTTTTAAAGAAGTAGATAGTTGCCCTTCCGTCTGAAGATCACTTAATGAGGTTGTTTCAGAATACAACTCATTATTAATTTGAATATCAAACCGACCATGATTCGGAAAATATTTCTCTGCTTTTGAGATTGGATCGACCGAGTTTAACAATGTCCCCAAGGAAACAAATAGTGTTCCGCTTAAAAAAAGAGACAGCAAAGTTAACACCGTCTTTTTCCTGCTTCTTGATAAGTTCAATGCAGCTAAAGAAAATGGTGTTAGTCTTTTAGAGTTTCTTTTCTCCTTTTTTGTATTAACATCGGCATCTACATGTCTAATCGCTGTTATAGGGGAGATTCTTGATGCGAATTTAGATGGTGCGTTTAATGAGGCTCTAACTGTTACTTTGGTGAGCAAACCTGCTAAAAAAGCAAGTGAAAAACTTGGAACTGCATTCCAGTGAAAGCCACTTAAAATCCAGCTCATTAAACATCCAAAGATAACTCCAATAGGGATATATTTTCTTGAAAGATTTTTCCCTTCATATAGAACTAGCTGTTTTATCTGCCTTTTTGTTGCACCGATTGCTCTAAGTTGTCCGTATTGTTTAATTCGCTTAGTAATTGAAATATAAAAGATATTGTAGATGACAAGCCAACAAGCCAGTGCGATAATCAGCATGATAGACAAGATGGATATCACAGTGCTTCCTGACAGATTATTACTGTCCACATTCACATTATTGATCTGAACATTTCTCTCAGAGATACCCATTCGCTGCCCTATTTCTTTGATTTTCGACTTCAGTTCCTCGTTGGAATAACTGCTGCTATTGTTGATGCTAATTGCCGCGGAGTAATCCTCTTTGGAAAGAAACGGATCCGCCTCAACGAACGCGCTTGATACCAGAGCATTGTAACCCATTCGATTCTCGTTTCCTGATGCGGTTGTTTGCAGAATTCCAGAAATCACAAATTGGCTGGTTTGAAATTCTTTGCTGGCATTGTTTCTAAATTGCAAAGAAATAGAATCGCCAAGCCCCAGGCTTCGATCATCGGATAACTGAAAGTCTTTTTCTATTGCAATTTCATTTTCTTTTGTGGGGAATTTTCCCAGAACGATATTAGCATTTGATAAATCCATCATGGCTTGATCCGTGTAGAGAATGGACAATAAACGTTCTTCTTTTTTCTCTCTGCCTATTTCCTTATAGAGTCCGATTTTATTAATTTCCTCTATTTCTTTCAATCGTAAGATTTCATTGTTATTGAGATCATAGAATAAAGCTTGGAAATTCGACTCATGTTGTAGGTTAGTAAAAGAATTATAACCAAAAGTCATTACAACAGTTAATAAAAACGCAGCTAAGGCTATCACACTGCCTACAAAGTAATTTTTGGTTTTTTCCGCTTTTAAATTCGCTTTTGCAATTCTTATCATTACTGTTTTATTCTGTATGGACATTGATACATCATCCTCCTATCGTATAACGAATATTCCTCCCTTTGCATCTTTAAGTGAATACTTTCACTATTTATTCTATAGATAATATTCTCCAACAAAGATCAATCACCCTTTAAATAGATGATATATACTATATTTACTATTCATATAATATATGGATACAACAAAAAAAGACTTCCCCCTCTGGAGCGTTTGAGTATCTCCAAGTTAGTGGAAGTCTTTTTATGCTCAGTATGCCTTGTGTAGCAAGCATTTAGATTAATAAAATTACGCCTCGGTACTTCTCTCCTGAAGCACACCGACCAACGGATTCCACCGCCAGCGCGGAGTCAATCCTTGCAGATGTACACCTCCAAACCACTCATCGCTGCCATTCTTCTGCACCCAGTCTTCGTTTCCAGTTATTACACTCTTACCTAGCTCTGTTAATACAAGCTCACAGTCTTTAAATTGTATTACTGAATCGTTATAAACAGGGAACTCATTGCATCCATGGGTTTGTAGCAAAGGGTACGGGCCTTGTACCAGCTTTCTTAGGATATGCCAATATTGCAAGTCGCCCATTCCTAAGATATGAAGCTGATCACCCACATTTTTGAACAGCTCATAGGGTGATTTTATTCCCTCATGGATCATCTCCAGCGTGATTTGTTCTACGATGCCAAGTCCGTTTGTAGTAGAAGGAAAGCGTGATAAATGCGCCCGGAAGGCGTCATGTGCAAAGGGTAAAGCCGACGTATCTGTAGTTAATCGTTGTGACAGCAATTCTGGATTCGGTGATACATAGGCTTCCCAGAGTGCTTGACCTGCTTCTAATTCTTTGGCTCCGATTAGCTTCCATGTGCCTGATAATGTTTCCATCTGCTCTATAGAAAGTTGTCCAAGTCCTCGAAATAACTTTATTCCCGGATACTCTCCAATGCATAGTAAGCTTAGCTTGGTGGTTAACATTTTCTGCTTCGAGAACCAATGGAGTAAATAACTGAGCATCGTCTGATCGAATAAATCATGCTCGAACCATAACACCACTTCTTCATATTTATGAAAATCAGCTAAAATCTTCTCTTGCCTCTCACTATTTTCAATAAATTCCCTCTGCGGAATTCCCATCGTTTGTTCCAAATATTGCGCTCGAACTGCACGGTTATCTCCATCGGCAGGATCCAAAAATACCGGCCCATGCGAATATACCTCTCTCCACACTAGTACATCACCTTTCACGATTCCTTGCCGCAGCTTCTCTCCCACTACATCTCCATTTACAATGTGAAGCACATCTTTTCCCCCTTCGTACAAATGGTTGAATACGGAAAGAACATCTGCCACAGGCAATGCACCTTTCAGTTTGCGGCGGGCATCAAAAAGTCGCTTCTTCAATACCGAAACCGAAGTCCCCAGAAAGTCAGCAATCTCTTGTAGTGAGTAGCCTTGAAAATAATATAATTGAACGGCAATCCGCATATTGGACGTTAATGCAGCTATAGACTCGTGAACCAGCCGCTGGGTTTCCTTTTTCTCAATAATATCTGCTATAGAAAATGAAGATTCTGTCGCTTGCGCAGCTTCATCGTAGGGTAATGCAGGATGCTGCTTTCTTCGCAAGATACGATAACATTGCCGTACCACAATAGCTTTAAACCAGCCCGGGAATGCCTCTACTGCTCGTAATTTATTCAAATGCAAAAAGGCTTCTGTGAAAGCTTCCTGCACAGCATCTTCCGCTAATTGATAGTCACGCAGCTTTTCGAACGCAACTGCATTGGCCATCGGTGTAAAGTGCCTAACAATCTGTTCAAAAGCTTGTCGGTCTCCTTGTTTAGCCTCTTCGATATACTGAAGCATCGGTCCTCCGCTCCCTTCTTCCGTATTATATACAAGTGCCAATGAAGTTCCTAAAGGTTACGGATGGGATTGAAAAGTCAGACGTTATTTATTTTTTCCTAGTACATCCTTTGCAACCTCTAGAGCTGAAGAGGCTCGCGGCCAACCTACATAAAAAGAAAGGTGGGTGATGGCCTCCACGATTTCTTCAAGTTGTAAGCCGTTCTCTAAAGCCAAGCGCAGATGATAGGGGAGTTGTTCCGTCATGCCCCCCATCACCAAGGCAGAAATCGTAATCATGCTACGATCCCGAAGTGATAATTGCTCACGTCTCCATAAGTCCCCAAATAACACATTTTCCGAGTAGTCGACGAATGCCGGAGCGAACTCCCCTAACGATTCCCGTACATTTGTCGCTATTTCTGATGCGCCATATTACACCTCCCTAACCGGAGGTTGTAGCATTTGAGCAACACCGTTACCAAACGACCAATCTTCGAATTCCGTATCGACGAGCACAATGAATATATCTTCTTTTCTGATGTTTAGCGTCATCGATAATTCCTCGGCTAGCCTCGCGTAAAAGCTTTTCTTCTGTTCCGTTGATCTTCCGGATTTTAGCGTAACTTGGATATATATCAGTCCGTCGCTTCGTTCAATATTTAAATAATCTTTACTATAAAAAAGCTCCCCCGCTTTATGCGCATGAAAAACCTGAAACATATCATCCTCCGGTACATGGAAATGCTGAATTAACGCGCTCATAATCGCTCTGCATATTCCTTCTAGCTGATGATTGTCGTATTGTTGCTCCAGATAACTGACTCTAATGAATGGCATTTTAATTCACTCCTTCTTTGGAATTCTTTTATTGTACTCTCAGTATTTTGATTTATATAATTGAATAAGATAATAATCTTAATCAATTACACCGATAGAGGTGACAATCGATGGATCTAAAAGAACTGATGGCTTTTAAGACCATTCTTCAAGAAGGCACTTTCTCACGCGCTGCAGAGAAGTTGAATTATGCGCAGTCTACCATTACCAACCAAATTCAACGACTTGAAAAGGAACTGGGCATACAACTCTTTCACAGAGGCTGGGAAGTAGAACTGACAAGTGCTGGGCAAGTTTTTGCAGCGGAAATCGACAACCTTATTCAACATTGGAACTATGTATCAGAACTCACCAAAGCTTTACAGCATGACGAAATTGGCACACTTCATATCGGAGGCATTGAATCCATGATGGAATCCGTCCTACCGAACGCCTTGCGAAAGTTTCAGGAGCAAAAACCAAAAATGGCATGTAACTTCATTCAGGGTAACACTGATTCCCTCTCACAACTTGTTCTACAAAGTGAACTGGATTTCGCCATCTGCGGTGAGCCGCCCGACCTGTCCTTCTTTTATTTCGAACCGCTCTATCACGAGAAAATCGCTTTTATAGTAGATGAAAATCATCCTTTAAGCGGACGAGACGATATTTCATTTCGAGAAATTCTTGAATATCCAATTATAGCTGGAGGGCGCACTTGCTTATATTACCTTCGGTTAGCTAAGCAATTTTCGAGATTCGAATCAAAGCCCACTTTATCCACCATAAGCCAAATTTCTGCTATTCCTCATTTTGTAAGAAAGAACCCTGGGGTGGGGGTAGTGCTTGATTCGACAGCTTTAATGACAGATATCGTAAAAATAGATGTTGAACTAAGCGAGCCGTTCATTCAAGTGGGTATATTGAAGCGGCGCAACCGAGAATATCTAACAACATCATCTAAAAAACTAATCCTACAAATCATAAAGGAAGAAATTGAGAGGATTAGTAACGCCAATCCTACGCTCCACATTTGAACCTCAAGCTAGTTCCATATATGATAGCTTTATCATCGTTATCAGGGGAGGATTCATAGAAGTGGCAGTATTAATCAATGAACAAATCAGAGCATCCGAAGTAGTCCTTACAGGACTTAGGGGTGAGAAGCTGGGCATCGTCTCCCGGGAAGAGGCGCTGGCCATGGCCAGATCAGCAGGTGCTGATCTGGTATGCACCTCGCTAATGAGCAGCCCACCGCCCTGCAGCCTAACTGCAAAGGGCAAAGCAAAAGCGGCCGCGCAGAAGGAGGCAGCCTCAGCACGCAAGGCCAGTGGGGGTTCAGCTGCAAAGGGCGGCAGCAAGGAGAAGGTCAAAGAGCTCCGCTTCACTGCTCATATTGAAGAGCACGACTACGATACCAAGCTCCGTCAGGCTGAGAAGCATCTCCGCTCCGGCAAGCCGGTGCAATTAGTTGTCAAAGCATCCGGTGCGAAGGAAGCTGCTGCCTCCAAGGCCGTATTGGAGCGACTAGTGACTGACTTGAAGGAAGTTGGAACGAAGGAAACTGGCATACAGACAGGCGGCAAAGGTTCACAGGTGAAATTAAATCCACGGTGAAGAGTGGAATTTCAGATAATTTAGGCTCAAAACCAAAATTAGTGGACCATTTCATGAAAAAGCTGCTGCTATCTGCAAATGTAGCTTTATTGCGAGCAGAATTCAGAATTGCGTTCGGACACCACAGCCCTTATTCGTAACTATTTCGCTGTTCTGGGATGCTAACGGACTTCAGAGACTTTATATCACTAAAATAGCATGATATTCCCTCCATTTATGGAAAATAAGCTCTCTCGAGTCCGAAACTTCCTCCAAAAGGCTTAAAATGTACAAATAGCTGCATCTAAGTCCGTTAGCACAATAGCAAGTGGAAATCAGGAACTGGGCAAGGGGCATGATTCTTATATGCAAGCAAAAGCGCCCTCGGTGCCCCTAAAGGACGGTAAGCGTTTATGCGAGAAATAGAAGGATAATGTATGGTGGCAAACTTATACTTTCTTGTATTTAAAAAAGGCCATCCTCTGCGGGATGGCCTTTCACTTCATAGACAATGTCCTTGCTCGCTCTTAATCAGTCACCTTAAACATGATTACCCATTAATCCCCTTGGGCGATAGTTCATACCCCAATGGTGAAGCATATAATTCATCCAGACCGCTAGATGCCATGCGTTTTCCCAATGCCGCTGCTTCCTGATGCCCGAATTCCGTTAGATCATCTATGGAATAGTCCGGATCACCATGACGAATCGGAAATATTTGCATAACCATACCCTTCTCCCCTCAAATCCAGCCTTTTTCTTCAGCCAGCCGTACCGCCTCAATCCGGCTTTTCACTTCCAGCTTATTGAGTATTTCAGAGATGTAATTGCGGACAGTGCCGTAAGACAGATGCAGCGAAAAGGCTATCTCGCTCGCGGTTTGCCCTTCTCCAGCCAGTTTTAAAATCTCGCGCTCCCGTGCTGTTAATGGATTCTCCTCCCGCAAACTGCCAAAGACTAACTCAGGAGATACCTCCCGATGTCCAGCCATGACACGACGAATAGATTCAGCTAGCTTATCTACAGGCTCGTCCTTCAACAAATACCCTTGAATACCAGCCTTTACTCCACGCTCAAAATACCCCGGACGGGCAAAGGTAGTCAAAATAATAATACGGGTCGGACAATCCTTACTCCGCAATATTTCTGCAACCTCCAGCCCGCTCTTGAACGGCATTTCAATGTCCATGAGACAAACATCCGGCTGAAGCTTGTCGATTAAAGCTAACGCCTCCGCCCCATCACAAGCTTCTCCGACTACTTCAATATCGTCTTCAAGATCCAGCAAAGAAGCCATCGCTCCCCGAAGCAGACGTTGGTCCTCCGCTATAACAATGCTTATCATGCAGTCTCACCCCCTTGTGCATCTTTTACGATTAGCGGGATGGTAACGATCAGCGTAGCTCCCTGACCCTCAGCTGAGCTTAGCGACAGGGAGCCGTCAATCAGGGATAAGCGCTCCGCCATCCCCTTCATGCCATTTCCATCGTTAAGCCCACCGTTCCCTTTCTCCCCGTGCTGTAGACCAATGCCGTTATCCTTAACGGTAATTCGCACTTCTCCAGCCAGCTTTGCCACTCCTATGAAGCATTTATCCGCTCTGCTATGCTTCACGATATTAGTCACTGCTTCTTTGATACAAAGGCTGAGGATATTTTGCGTCAGATCGGATACCCCCTCCAGAGAGATATCCCCTTCCACTTCTAAGGCGATCTCTGCGGTCCGCAGCATCTCTCCAGCTTCAGCCAGTTCCTCTGCTACTGAGACCGCACGCATTTCCGACACTAGCTCACGCACTTGACGGAGCGCTGCCCGTGAAGTGCGCTGAATTTCCCGCGCTTCCTCTTGGGCTCGCTCCGTATTTTTCGTCACCAGCTTCTCTACGAGTTGGCTTTTTAACGTAATCAAGGACAAGGTATGGCCAAGAGTATCATGCAAGTCACGGGCGATTCGCATTCGTTCCTCACGCTTCACCAGCTCTTTAATCACCTCATTGGCTTGATCCAGCTCTTTCTCCAGCTTCTGATTCCGATTCATGGACCTCACTCCGAACGGACTAATCAACATAATAATAATAAACGGAGCTAAAAATATCACACTTCCCCACTCCATCCCACGACCCACTAAGACCAGCACCGAAAGGATCATGATCACAAAAGAAGCAAATGCAATTTTGAACCCTCTATTCTCCGTATAATAAGCGATAAAATTTGCGGTGAAAAAGCCCATGTACAGATTATAGGGGGTATAGAACACACTAAGCACCACGATGATCAACATTTGAATAATTAACCAAACATTAAACACTCCACCCCGCACCCAATACAGCTGGCGATAGCTGAGGGCAAATACCGCTATCATAATCCCGCCCAGAATGAGCTTCATTCCAGTCTCCCCGCGCAAATTCAGGATGGGCAAAACCAGATAAACAGCCCATACAAAAGGGAAAAACCCCTGTTTTTGTGGAAATAACCGGAACTTCGCACGCTCAGCCATTCATTCACACCGCTTCCTGTTTTTTTCGAATATAGACCGATAGTAACATAAAAACTACCAAATATCCGAGCAAAATCAAGACATTACTCCACGTCGGAGCTGATCCACGAACGATCTCCCAGGCTCCATTCCCATAGTTATAGGAAGGCAACCAATGACCAATCCGCTGCATTAATCGTGGCAGTATCTCAATCGGCATCCACATGCCCCCTGCTACAGCAAGAGCCATATAAATCACGTTGCTGACTCCACTGGCTGTATCCACCCGTTTCATAGCACCTACAAGCGTACCAATCGCTAAAAATGGTAGAGAACCGATCAGGATCCACAGCCCGCTAAGCACCCATTGACCTGCGGACAAAGAGACGCCATTGATTAAATAGCCTGCGATAAAAATACAAATGACCGAAAACAGATGCATCATCGTCTGTCCGAACATTTTTCCGAAAAAATAGATCGATCCCGGCAGCGGTGTAATCCGAATAAAGGTGGTCCAGCCTTGTGTTCGCTCTTGCACCAACCGGATACCAAGCGTCATAATGGCTGAGCCCATTACACTGAAGGTCGCCATAGACATTAAATAATGAGCACGCCACGTGAGGTCATCGCTGCCTGTATTGACCACCCGGGTGAAGATGAAATAGAACATGATGGGCATGAGCAAAGACCAGAACACATAATAGGGATTACGGATGATCCGCAGCATTTCCGCTTTACACTGTACAGTAATTAGTCTCATGGTTAGACAGCCTCCTCTTGGTTCATGGTCAATTGTTCAAAAGCCTCATCCAAACGTCCCTGATCAATTCGAACATCCTTCACGGGAAGTCCAGCCACAAAAATCGCTTTAAGCGCCTCATCTGTATCCTCTGTGGTCACATGAATGCGGCCATCTTTTTCATAACAATCCTCTATAGCAGCTAGGTCTAGCAGGTTTCTGCGCAATTGCGAGCGATCACCCACAGGCAGGAAGGACACGGAACGCTTCACAATCCGTGATTTAATCTCATCTGGACTTCCGTCCGCAACTAAGTGGCCTTTACTGAATAACAGAATACGATCCGCGATATCTTCTGCTTCCTGCAAATAATGGGTCGTGAACACAATCGTTTTTCCTTGCTCCGCAAGTCCACGAACCGTTTCCCAGAACCGCCGCCGGGAAGTAATATCAAGTCCCACTGTAGGTTCATCAAAAAAGATCAGCTCCGGATTACCCGCGAGGGCTAGCGCAAAGCCCAAACTACGCTTTTGACCGCCCGAGAGCTTCTCGGCGTATCTATTCAAATCGGCTGGCGCAAGTCCAGTAGCCTTAATTAGAAAATCCATATCCATAGGCTTTGGATAATAACTGCGAATCAGATCAATGATCTCCCGCACCTTTAGCCGATCCATTACACTTACTTCCTGCAACATCGCTCCAGTCTTTTCACGTACTTCTTTATCCTTCGGATGTTGCCCGAATAACTCCACTGTACCCTCGGTAGGCTCTATTAGCCCCAGCAGCATGCCTAATGCCGTTGTTTTACCCGCTCCGTTCGGTCCCAAAATAGCTGTAATCGAACCTTTAGCAATGTTAAAGCTGATATTATCTACGGCCTTTTTATCCTTATATATTTTGCTGACCCCGTGCATTTCTATAATATTATCCATAACGTAATCCCTCCGCTTCCGAATGCGTTTGATCTATTTCAATCATATGGAAAAAGAAGACATGACATTAGTATGGACTGTCATTTCTTTAAGATGACAACTGTCACCTTCCTGGCTCCGAATAAAAAAAAGAGGCTGCCCTATCAGTAGAATAAACTACTAATAAGGCAGCCTCTTTAGATGAAGAAAGTTTAGTTATCTCCGGAGGAATCCTTTTTCCAGCAGGAACTCCTTCATATGCAGCCGTGCTGGCTGTGCCAATCGCTCCGCCATAATGGCCGACCAAGGGGTGTCTTTGACGCCGTGGGTCCGCTCACGCATATAGTCTGAGGAGACTTTATCGTAAGTTTTGACCTGCTCCACAGTGGTTTCCGCATTGTAGCGATTACGATGCAGAACAGCCTCTAGTGGAAGCCGCGGACGCAGGCCCGAAGCTCCGTCAGGATAACCTACACACATCCCGAATATCGGATAGACCAATTCAGGCAGTCCCAGCAATTCCGATACCTCCGCGATCCGGTTACGGATTCCACCGATATATACAATTCCAAGGCCTAGTGACTCCGCAGCCACTGCAGCATTCTGTGCAGCAAGTGCAACATCAACGGTAGCTACAATCAGGTTCTCAGCAGAATCTTCATAAGAAGTCTCTCCCTGCAAATGAGGTTTCGTCACCTCGCGCAGCCGATACAGATCAGCGCACCAGACCAAAAACACTGGGCATTGTTCTATATAAGCCTGATTGCCCGCTAGTCCCGCAAGCTCCGTCTTTAGTGCCGGGTCAGTAACTGCAATAACACTATAGGCCTGAACATTACTTGAGGTTGAAGCCATCTGAGCTGCTCCAATAATAGCGCTAAGCTGATCTTCACTTACTGGCTTATCCTGAAACTTGCGGACAGAGGCATGTTTCATTAACAGAGAAATTGTATCGTTATTTACTTGCACTGTGGCCACTCCCTAAATAGTGATGGTGATATTACAGCTTTACCCGCTGTAGCCGAAGTGCATTCAAGACAACAGACACGGAGCTAAATGCCATCGCAGCTCCTGCCAGCCATGGGGCTAGAAACCCAAGTGCAGCAATCGGTATTCCTATTGTATTGTAAGCAAGCGCCCAGAACAAATTTTGTTTAATATTTCTCATCGTTTTGCGGCTCATCATGATCGCATCAGGAATACTCTTCAGATCCCCGCGCATCAGCGTAATATCAGCTGCTTCCATAGCTATATCCGTTCCTGTCCCAATCGCCATACCCGTATCGGCAGTAGCCAGTGCCGGAGCATCGTTGATCCCATCCCCAACCATGGCAACCTTAGTCCCATTCTGTTGGAGCTTGCGAACCTCTTCAGCTTTACCCTCTGGCAGAACCTCTGCTAACACTTTTTCGATCCCTGCCTGCTTCGCAATAGCCTCAGCTGTAATTTTATTGTCACCAGTGATCATAACGACTTCAATACCCATATCATGAAGCGCAGCTACAGCCGCTTTTGAGGTCGGTTTTATCGTATCAGCAACGGCCACAATCCCAGCAATTTCTCCCTCTACCGCTACTAGCATAGCGGTCTTTCCCGACTCCTCCAGCTTCTTCATAATTGGAGTCCATTCTGTGATATCGAGCTGATGATCTTCCATCATCCGCCGCGTGCCTACCATAACCTGCTGATCGGAGACAACGGCCATAATTCCACGTCCGGGCACATTATCAAACTGCTCAGCAGTAGGCAAAGCCAAGCCTCTATCAGCAGCGCCAGCAACAATAGCCTCCGCAAGTGGATGCTCTGATAGCTTTTCGGCGGCTGCAGTTAAAGCTAACAAACGGTTTTCCGCGTTTTCTTTTCCATAAGCTGCAATTCCAGTAGTAGTCACAACATCGGTAAGTACGGGTTTACCATTCGTCACTGTACCTGTTTTATCTAACACAACGGTCTGGATCCCTTGCGCTCCCTCTAAATGCTCCCCGCCCTTAAAGAGGATTCCAAGCTCTGCTGCCCGGCCCGATCCTGCCATAATGGAGGTTGGCGTTGCCAGACCTAGCGCACATGGACAAGCGATTACGAGCACTGCAATGGCTTTTTCGAGGGCATCAGCGAACTGGCCAGGGGCTGCCCAGAAATACCAGATCAGAAACGTTATCACAGCAATACCCACAACAATCGGCACAAAAATCCCTGAGATTACATCGGCAATCCGCTGAATCGGAGCTTTGGAGCCTTGAGCTTCCTCCACTACTCGGATAATTTGAGCCAGCGCAGTGTCTCGCCCCACTTTATTTGCTTTGATTCTCAAGATACCATTCTTATTCATAGTGGCACCGATCACGGTATCCCCTGGTTTTTTCTCCACAGGAATACTTTCTCCGGTCAACATAGACTCATCCACAGAAGAAAATCCCTCGACTACTTCGCCATCCACAGGCACCTTTGTGCCGGGCTTCACCAGTACAATATCGCCAGGAATGACTTCATCTGTCGGGATATTCATTTCTTGCCCATCCCGAATCACGAGGGCGGTTTTTGCCTGAAGCCCCATTAAGCTTTTGATTGCGTCAGAGGAACGGCCTTTCGCCAACGCCTCAAACCATTTACCGACAAGGATAAGTGTAATGAGTACAGCACTCGTCTCATAATACATTTCTACAGTATGATTCATTCCCTTCATGCTTAAGGAATCAATGGTCAGATAAAGACTGTAGAAATAAGCTGCCGACGTCCCTAATACGACCAACACATCCATATTGGCACTCCGGTTACGAAGGGCTTTATAAGCACCTACGTAGAACTGCCAACCGATGATAAATTGCACAGGGGTAGCCAGAACAAGCTGGAACCAAGGATTCATAAATATATCCGGTGTTGGAATCCAGCCGGTGAAGGAGAAATGACCAGCCATCGCCCATAATAAGGGGAACGAAAGAATTGCAGAAATGATCCATTTCCACTTTTTATGCTGAATTTCTTTTCCACGACGATCCACATGATCCTTGCGGTCTTCTTTAAGAGAAGCTTTATAGCCGATACTGCTTACCTTCTCCATGATCTCCCTTGGACTGATATTACCGGGTGTATATTCTACATGAGCTGTTTCCAGCGCCAAATTCACATTAACTGCTGCTATGCCCGGTGTACGGCTCAACACTTTTTCAATCCGCGAGGAACAAGCAGCACAGGTCATCCCCGATATATCAAAATCCGCAGATTCTTTAATAGTGTCATATCCAAGAGAGCGGATTTTATCTTCAATTTGTGGCAACCCTGATACTGTCGGATCAAATCCAACAGTAGCCTGTTCCAAGGCTAGATTCACATTCGCACGAGATACGCCGTCCATCCGGGACAAACCCTTCTCAATTCGGGTTGCACAAGCGGAACAGGTCATGCCTGTAATCTGTACAGTTGCCTGCTGTTCGTTTGGTGAAGCTGTTGTTTTGGTTTTATCCATGATTTCCACGCCTCCACATACCCCTATAGGGTATGATAATTTCTAAAAGAAAAGGCATTGGAGCTTTGGGTAGCTTCCCCATATCACTCCAAGCCTTATTACTGTGCTTCAAATTAAACTACGTCATACCCTTGATCTACAATTGCTTCTTTAATCGCACCAAGGCTTACTTTGTTCTCATCATACTCGACGGAAACTTTCTTAGCAGCAAGATCAACTTTAGCTGTGGCTCCAAGATTGCCTACGGCTTTCTCTACGGAGTTAACACAGTGACCACAAGACATTCCTTCAACGTTTAATGTAGCGTTTGACATAAATATAACCTCCAATAAATGTTGTGAAGCTATGCTCTAGAAGCATTAGCTTATTATTTCATTAATTTGTTAACCGTAATTAGGAGCTCGTCGATAACCTCATGTTCTCCAGCTTCAATTCGCTCAACAATGCAACTTTTCATATGTCCTTCTAACAGCATCTTACCGACACCATTTAACGCTGCCTGTACCGCTGCGAGCTGGTTGAGCACATCATCACAATAGGTATCCCGCTCAATCATACCCTTTACCCCGCGGATCTGGCCTTCAATCCGGTTGAGGCGCGTATTCAAGTTATTCTTGAATTCTGCCGAATGATGACTTTTTCGTTCTCCTGATGATGAAGAATGACAATTTATGTCGCAGGATTCTGCAGCCTGCTCTTTCTTGGCAGTAGACATAAGAATCAGCCTCCTTGGTAATAATATAATATACCCCCGTAGGGTATGTCAAGAGGCATTCCTAATTCATCCACAGATGATCTCCACGGATAGTTTGTCCCTTTATTACCGCCGTATTCTTCTACGGTTGGCTATACATCTCTATTTTTCAAAAAAACTATTGCCTCCCTATTCAAATTTGAATATAATAAATTTTGCTTCTAATTATGAACATTTTTCGAACAGAAGTATCACTATTAAGAAAAAGGAGCTGCGAAGCATGCATACTAAAGAAAGTAATCTTAAACTCGTAGTGGTTGGCCTGCTGCTTGGTATTCTTATGTCCGCTATGGACAATACCATTGTAGCTTCAGCTATGGGAACGATAGTCTCAGATCTTGGCGGTCTGGATAAAATCGTATGGGTCACCTCCGCTTACATGGTAATGGTAATGGCCGGAACCCCTATCTTCGGCAAGCTCTCTGATATGTACGGACGTAAACGTTTCTTCATTTTCGGATTGATTGTATTCCTGATTGGCTCGGCACTGTGCGGTACTGCCACCAGTATCACACAGCTCAGCATTTACCGTGCCATTCAAGGGATCGGCGGCGGTGCACTAATGCCAATCGCCTTCACCATCGTTTTCGACATTTACCCACCTGAAAAAAGAGGAAAATTGACCGGTCTCTTTGGAGCCGTCTTCGGAATCTCCAGTGTACTTGGGCCTTTACTCGGTGCCTATATTACCGACTACGTTGGTTGGCAGTGGGTATTCTACATTAACCTGCCGCTAGGAATTATTGCACTGTTCCTGATTGCAACTTCTTATAAGGAGTCGATCTCCCACGCTAAACAGCGCATTGACTGGGGCGGAGCCTTCACTCTGGTTGGCGCGATTATCTGCCTAATGTTCGCTCTGGAGCTTGGTGGTAATCAATATGCTTGGGATTCCAGTGCCATCCTTGGCTTATTCGTAGGTTTTGCTGTTCTCTTGCTGGCGTTTATCCTTATTGAGAGAGTAGCTGCTGAACCTGTGATCTCGTTCGCTATGTTCCGCAAACGGTTGTTTGCAACAAGCAGCGTGACCAGCTTATTTTATGGTTCTGCTTTTATCGTAGCTACTATTTATATCCCTATCTTTGTGCAGGGTGTATTTGGCGGCTCAGCTACGAATTCAGGGCTGATCCTTATGCCGATGATGATCGGTACGGTCGTTGGCAGTCAGACCGGGGGGCTGCTTACAACAAAGACCAGCTTCCGCAACATTATGATCCTATCCGCAGTCTGCTTTGTCGCAGGGGTCTACAGCCTAAGCACTTTATCACCTGATACCTCCCGCCTTATGCTTAATGTATTTATGGCTCTGACTGGGTTCGGCGTAGGCTTTTCCTTCTCCGTGCTGAGCATGGCAGCTATCCATAATTTCGATATGCGCCAACGGGGTTCGGCAACTTCGACCAGTACCTTCATGCGCTCCCTTGGGATGACGCTGGGAATTACGATCTTCGGGATTATTCAGCGGAATAGCTTTACTAACAGCCTAAGCGATGCTTTTGGCGGTAGTGAACAGTCAGCAGCTTTCGGAGATCCACGCGCTGCGTTAACACCTGAAGCAAGAGCGAAGATCCCTGCTGAAATATTAGAGAAAATATCAAGTGCGTTATCCACCTCTATCGCGCACACCTTTATGTGGGCTTTGATTCCTGCAGTGCTCGGTCTAGTCTTTGTACTGCTCATGCCAAAAGACCGTCTTACCATTCCTGCTAAAGCTGTTCAGGTGTCAGAGGGTAAAAGGTAACCCTTATGTCCATGAAATTAGCCATTTTAGGTTTACTGCTGGAGCGGAACATGCATCCCTATGAAATCACATTAGTGATGAAGGAACGTTCCATGGACCGGATCACGAAGCTGCAGATGGGATCACTCTATTATGCTGTGGATAAGCTTGCACAAGATGGTTATATAGAAGCTTTAGAGGTCATCCGCAGCAGTGATCGGCCGGACAAAACAATCTATGCCATAACGGAGCAAGGTAAAGCTTTATTCGAACAGCTTATCCTGCAACAGATTAAGAAAAACGAACCCTTCTATCATCCGATGTATATGGCCCTGGCTATGTCCCGTCATATCGATCAGAGCAAGGTTGAGAAGCTGCTCGAGGAACGCCTCCGGGAAACAGAACATCAGGTTAATCTGGCTTATCAGGTATACGAGGAGCATATCTCCATCGTGCCTCGTTCTGCCCTGCATCTAATGTACGGTACATATGAGCACACCCTGACTGAGCTGAAATGGCTGCAGCGCCTATACGATGATGTTGTAGCACGCAAGCTAAAAGACGTAGGGACACCATTGAATTTAGAGGCCTAATGGCCTCTTTTTTCTGTTTAAGGGAGTCCAAATACGTTTATTAACGAGCACAATATCCATTAAATCTCAAAGGAAGGCGAGGCGGTAAAAATGACCCAAGAAAAACATCAGCTGAATGGTGGCAAACGGGATCACCCGGAACAATATCCAACAGAGAAAGAAAGTCTATTTGACCTTCATGAAAGTGAGCAGAATGTAGACCCGATTCCGATGGAAGATTTGACGCTGGAAAAGCAAGAGGAAAAGAATAAAGAGGAGACCAAACACCGCTCTTCCAGCGACAAAAAATACCATACGGGCTTCTGAGAGTGTACAATATCTACAAGTACGCAATCATAATTTCCAAGGAGGAATCACATTGTTGAAAGCGTTACCTTTAAACAAGCGCGGGATTCCCGCAAGCCGCATTGCTTTAGGCTGCATGGGGCTAGGCGGTGACTGGGACCATGAGCCGATTACTGCGGAGAAGGTTAAACAAGGGCATGAAGCGGTTGATGCCGCCCTTTCCATAGGCATCAACATGTTTGATCATGCAGATATCTACACTCGTGGGAAGGCGGAGAAGGTATTTGGTCAGATTTTTAAGGATCGTCCAGGACTACGTGAAGAAATCATAATTCAATCTAAATGTGGGATTAAGCTAATGGAGCCTGGAGACAGCACTAATACGTTTGATTTCTCTGGCCAACATATTCTGAACAGTGTAGATGGAATATTGTCACGACTTGGGACCGAATACATTGATATTCTTTTACTGCATAGACCCGATCCCTTAATGGATCCCGAGGAAGTAGCCTCCGCATTACATCAACTGAAAGCCGCTGGTAAGGTTCGTCATTTCGGGGTTTCCAATATGAGCGCCGCTCAGATCAAGCTGCTGCAGACTTATTGCGATGAACCTTTTATCGTAAACCAGCTGCATATGAGCTTGGCTAAGATCAGCTGGGTGGATGCTGGAATCAGTGTAAATCGTGAACCCTGGAAGGATATTATCTTTCCTGAGGGAACCCTTGAACATTGTCGAATGGAGAACATTCAGCTTCAAGCCTGGGGGCCACTCGCCCAAGGTCTATTTAGCGGGCGTTCATTAGAGGATCAACCGGAGAATATCGTCCAAACAGCAGCTATGGTTCAACAACTTGCAGATGAAAAGGGAACGACACCCGAAGCCATTGTACTAGCTTGGCTAATGACACATCCAGCTGCCATTCAGCCTGTTATTGGAACTGTGAATCCGAAGCGTATTACTGCCTGTGCCGATGCGGACAAGCTGGAGCTTAGCCGTAAGGAATGGTACGACTTGTATGTTAGTTCACGTGGTTCAAAACTTCCGTAACATATACATTTATATTCTCAACTTCATTACTCCGCTTATACCCGGCTCGCGTTTTACTGCGAGCCGGGTATTTTTTTGCCAATCCCCTAATACAAATCGTTCTTTATTGCGAATATATTTAGTAATCGAGCGATATAAGGAGTTATTTAGAGATAAATAAACATTATTGTTCTTTATAGAGTACAAATGCGTGTTATTGGCAGTTTTCTTTTTGATTTATTCCATGTATGATTCATTACAGAAGTTGTTCTTAATAAAGAACGATAATAACGAACCAAAGAAACAGACATTGAGGGGAGGTATTCCTCTGAGACCCAGATCAGCTAGGAGAAGACCTAGAAGAAACAGGAAAATTGGATTACGTATACTGCAATCAGGAATGGCTGTCTCCGTCTTATTTCTATACACCTCGCAGCAAGTTGGTGGTACCTATGGAGGCTTTGGAGCTGCTACGCAAACCACTAGCACGATTAGCTTTTGCGAAGTATTTCCGAATTCGATCAAGGCACTGCTTACAGAGTTCAAAGAGCATGTTAATCGAGCGCTCACTTTAAAAGAATCACTACAACCCTTTCCCTCATCAGCTAACCACTCGGACGTTTCAGGAATAGAAGGGATGTCGCTGGAAGAGCTTGATGTCGCTGCACAAGAGATTTCTTCGCAAATAGCGGCGCTTCAATCCCAAATAGATAGCGTTAACGAGCAACTGGCGTTTAACAGCCAAATTTGGAATCAAATCCACAATGAGCTAAGTGCAGCAGCAGCCTTACTCTTCCAGATAGGAGGATATATGACTTCTCTAGATTCCAATTGTCTAGAAATCAAGGATGAGCAATTTTTCAGAGATTTACAAAGCAGCCTGAATCAAAGCGGTGTGATCTCGGAATCCTTGAATGCTTCCTTAAATGGAGTTATTAGTTACCTAACCTCCATACACGATGTCGGTCTTCCATTCGCTTCGGTAGTTACCAGTGATGTTTATGGACAACTTGAATTACGCGAAGGAGAGTTTCCACAGCCACTGCCATTCCTGATTACCTTCACTCAACCAGACGGCGTGATCTCTAGCGACCTCACCTCCACTTATGAAGCTCTAAATACCGAATTGACTAACCTTAAAGAATCGGCAACCTCAGGTATCACTACCCTTCAAGATAAACTCCAAATGATCAGTCAGACTCGCGAGCAAAAACTAGAAGAGCTTGAAAAAGCTCGGCTAGAGGAGCAAGCAAAGAAAGAAGAAGAAGCGAAGAAAGAAGAAGAACGTTTGGCTGAGGAGAAAAAGCAACAAGAAGCCGAGGATAAAGCGAAAGCTGAGGCAACCCCTCCAACGTCAGGTGAAGCTGCTCCGGAAGCCCCAAATAAAGAACAACCGGAAGCCCCACCCACTGACCCGGTTAACCCGGAAATTGGCGAAGAGCTCACAATTCCAAAAGATGTCCCTCAGCAAGAGGTTCCACAAGAGACGGCAAAGGCGGAAGACAGTACGACTTCCCCGCCGGTAGCAACCCAAGCTCCTTCGGACCCTCAACCTGAGAAAGGTGGAGAATAAGATGCGGATTAAAAAATTTATCAATAATACCCTATCGAGCTTAATGCTTATGATCTTTATTCTGCTGGTGGCAGCCGTAGTGTTATCCAAGGCCTCCGGCGGTGAACCTGCTTTCTTCGGATATGAGATCAAAACCGTACTCTCAGGATCGATGGAACCTGGAATTCAGACTGGCTCAATTGTCGCATTAAAACCCGGAGGGGATATGAATCGTTTCAAACCAGGCGATGTCATCACCTTTAGGAATGAAGATAATCTGCTCATTACTCACCGGATTGTAGAAGCGACCGTCAATAACGCTACGGGTGAAGCTGTTTATCGCACTAAAGGCGATAACAACGACGCACCCGACATGAACCCTACCAGTTCTGCGAATGTTGTAGCTCAGTATACCGGGGTTACTGTACCCTATGTCGGTTACGCTATGAATTTCGCGGTTTCCAAAGCTGGAAGTGTAGTCCTCATGATCGTGCCTGGCTTGATGCTTCTGCTCTATGCTCTGTATACCTCTTGGAAGGCTGTAGCTGCATTAGAAAAGAAAAACGCTGCCCTACTGCCAGCCTCACCGTCCCCAACAGAAACACAGCCCTAAGTTGATTGTCCACTTCCGCTTACGAACCGGAAGATACAATATATAAATTTTATAAAAATTCAACACAAATTTGAGGAGGAATTTTATTATGGGTATCAAGAAAACATTGGGTCTTGGCGTAGCATCTGCAGCACTGGGTTTATCATTAATCGGCGGAGGAACCTTCGCATACTTTAGCGACACTGCGCAAAGCACAGCTACATTCGCAGCGGGTACACTCGATCTGAACTCTGACCCTTCTGTCATCGTTAATATTCCTAACCTGAAACCAGGTGATACTGTAACTAAATCCTTCAAATTGAAAAACGATGGTTCGCTCGATATCGGATCTATCATTCTGAATACATCGACTCAAATCACGGATGCTAAAGGAGATAACTACCTTGATTTAGCCGAGTTCATTAAAGTTAAATTCCTTAGAAATAATGACAAAGGAGTACCTATCGTCTCTCCTGAAAATGTAGTTTATGAGACTACACTTGCTGCTTTAAAAAGTCAGCATCCGGATCTCGTAAAAAATACAGGTTGGGATCAACTCTTTACCGAAGCATCCGGTATTAAAGCCGGTACTAATGACAGCTTCTCCGTCCAATTCGAATTTGTTGAAAATAACCAAGATCAAAATATTTTCCAAGGCGATAGCTTGACACTGACTTGGGATTTCGTAGCTAAACAAGGCGCGAAAAAAGACTACTAAGATCAATAAAGTAATTTAATAAAATACTCGAAGAGCAGCAGATCCTGAATCCGGCCACGGATAAGCAGATTGCTGCTCTTCTCTTTACAATAAACTTTGTCCGATTTATTGATATTTGCTATACTAATAACAAAAATTACGGAGGGGCGTCAGCATAGTGCCACAGAATATGGGCCAACGTATCCAGCAGCTCCGCCTAGACAAGGGTTTCTCCCTATCTGAGCTTGCGGACAGAGCAGATGTGGCTAAGTCGTATCTTAGCAACGTGGAGAGAAACATCCAATCCAATCCATCCATCCAGTTTATCGAAAAGATCGCTGATGCGCTTCAGGTATCCATTCATGCCCTACTCTATGGAGAACCCAATGATGCAGAGGAATCACATTTAGATTCGGAATGGTTCCGATTGGTGCAGGAAGCTATGGACTCAGGCATTAGCAAACGCGAATTCAAAGAATTTCTGGACTATCAGAAATGGAAGCTCGATCAAAAGGATTAATACTTCCTACCAATCTGGTACGATCCTCTCTTCTACTAAATCATATCGAAAAAGGACACAGCGAAGAACCGCTGTGCCCTTTTTCGATATGTAACCCCTCTAATGTATTACTGCACGATCTGCACAGTTTTCTCATGAAAGAACTGGCGGATTTCATCTGCCTTAATGCCAGCCTTCTTAGCTGCTAATAATAAATGTACCCACTCTTGATCCAGATCAATAAACTGCTGTTCTCTGTTGCTACCCTGGTTGGACTTTTCCAAAAAATCTCCCCCTAAGATTTTACGTCCCCAGGCAATCCGGCTGTCATAGTATCTCTACCTTAGACCCGCGACTTTGTGCCCCTGCCTTTCGGCAAGTTTACCTTTTACTGGACCCTTTTCACGAAAGGATCTACTTAAAAAACTATAAAATTACTATCTGCAATAACATTATACAAAAAGAAAGCGGAAAAGTGTGTCGATTCCTGGTTACTTTTTATTTTAAAAACGAAAAATAAAAGATTTTTTTTCAAAGATCTTGTCCGATTATCACGATACTCGTCCGTTACATAAAATAAATTGTACTAGCAAAATAAATATTTACTGACCTAATAGTTAAAAATAAGGATAATAGAATCATTTTAATAGGCCTTTAGAATGGGTAATGAGAAGAAACACCCTTCTTTTCATTAGAACAAGCTAACCCATACCATTTTGCGAACGTATTGGACGAAAGAATGAATTGATTACAGTGGCTGAAAGTAGCACAATAAGATGAGAAATGAAACCGCAATCATCACAGCTCCAGTAAGCGTTGACACAAAATGTCACGTATGGAGTTCATCCGTTAAGGAGGATGTATTCATGGCAGCCAAAGAGCCCTATAACGAATCCATTTGGAGTAAGTATTACGGACCCAATTTAGGCTACATTCAAGAAAGATATGAACAGTTTGTGAAAGATCCCTCCACCGTAGAAAATAATTATCGCGAGCTTTTTACAAATTCGGGACCTCCTCCCCTAACTCCAGATAGCGAACCGGCTCCTCAGCCGCGCATCTCGGGAGACACCGAATGGCTTAGAAAAGCAGTAAGAGCTTCCAAGCTAATCGCCAATATTCGTATATATGGCCATATGGCCGCTGAAATTGATCCGCTGGTACGCGATCAGAATCCCATGGCAAAATATCTTGAGCTTGAAACCTATGGGCTGACCCGCGAAGACCTGATCGCACTGCCTGCAACGCTTATATGGGAAAATGCGCCGAATGATGTGCATACCGGATGGGATGCCGTGCAACGTATGCGTCAGGCATACACCAAGACCATCGCCTATGAGTTCGGGCATGTGCATGAAGAAAAAGAACTGCAATGGCTAAATAGACAGGCAGAATCCACCAGCTCACCAGCACCCCTAAATAATACAGAACGCAAAGAGCTCCTGAACCGCCTGATTCAGGTAGAGCAATTTGAAACCTTCCTCCACAAGACTTTTGTAGGTCAGAAGCGTTTCAGTCTTGAAGGCAATGATGCTCTTGTACCGATGTTAGATGAAATCGTACGTGCTGCTGCACATGACGGTGCGGAGCATATTTTGATGGGCATGGCGCATCGCGGCCGCCTCAACGTTCTTGCACATATTTTGGGCAAACCTTATGATATCATATTTTCAGAGTTTCATCATTCTCCGAACAAGGAGCTTTTCCCTTCCGAAGGCTCTACAGGCATTAACTATGGCTGGACAGGTGATGTGAAATACCATCTCGGTGCAGACCGTGCTGTCCGTGAAGGAGAAACCGTACGCACAAGAATAACACTAGCGAATAACCCAAGTCACTTGGAATTCGTCAATCCTGTCGTGGAAGGTTTCACTCGTGCCGCACAAGAAGATCGGAGCACTGCAGGACTGCCGAAGATTGATACCAGTAAAGCTATGGCGGTGCTGATGCATGGCGATGCTGCTTTTCCAGGTGAAGGAATTGTTGCAGAAACGCTTAATATCGGCAAACTTCAAGGTTATCAAAATGGTGGGACGATCCATATCATTGTTAATAACCGAATTGGTTTTACGACTGAAAGTGAAGATTCCCGTTCTACGCATTATGCGAGTGACATCGCCAAAGGGTATGAAATCCCGATAGTCCATGTCAACGCTGATGACCCAGAGGCCTGCGTAGCAGCCGTACGTTTAGCTAGCGCATACCGCCATCAATTCAAAAAAGATTTCGTAATTGATCTCATCGGCTACCGCCGTCATGGTCACAACGAAATGGATGATCCTGAAACCACACAACCTGTTGTCTACGGTAAGGTTCGCAATCATCCGACCGTCTACAAGGTTTATGCAGAGAGACTGAAAAACGAAAAGGTTCTTACCGCCGAAGACGTACAAAAGATGAATGCTGAAGCAGAAAGTGTATTGCAGCGTGCGTACGATAATATGAAGGAAGGCAATCATAAGAAAAAAGAACCCAAAGCCTTCATTCCTCTACAAACGGACCGCGCAGCGGCAAACACTACAGCGGTATCCATCTCCAGCCTGCAGGAGATCAACCGTGAACTGTTGACGGTTCCTGCTGGATTCCAGGTTTATCCGAAGCTGGAGCGCATTTTACAACGTCGTAAAGATGCACTGAATGAAGGTGAAAAGGTCGACTGGGCACTGGCTGAAACGTTAGCCTTCGCTACCATTCTGAAAAATGGAACGCCCATCCGACTGAGCGGTCAAGATGCCCAACGCGGAACCTTCGCACATCGCCATCTGGTGCTGCACGACAGTAAAACAGGAGATTTGTTCTCCCCACTACATCAGCTAAGCGATTCCCGTGCCTCCTTTGGCGTATACAACAGTCCATTGTCAGAGGCATCAGTATTAGGCTTTGAATATGGTTATAATGTGTTTGCACCGGAAACCTTCGTAATCTGGGAAGCACAGTATGGTGATTTCGCCAACGCGGGTCAGGTTATTTTTGACCAGTTCATTGCCGCTGGACGCGCCAAATGGACACAGCGCAGCAATCTCGTCATCATGCTGCCGCATGGCTACGAAGGACAGGGACCTGAGCACTCCAGCGGTAGGCTGGAACGGTTCTTGCAGCTATCCGCTGAAGAGAACTGGACGGTCGCTAACCTGACTACCGCTTCGCAATATTTCCATCTGCTGCGGCGCCAAGCAGCGTTATGCGGGCAGGAAGATGCTAGACCGCTAGTCATTATGACGCCGAAAAGTCTCATTCGGAATACGCGCAGCACTTCTGCCGGAACCGAGCTGGCTTCAGGACAATTCAAGCCTGTATTAGCTGAATCTTTGCTTGGCCAGAAACCAAGTGAAGTTAAACGGCTCGTAGTCTGCAGCGGTAAAGTGGCTATCGACATCCAAACAGAACTGGAAGCAGCACAGGATAAGGATTGGTCGTGGCTGCATGTTCTTCGCCTAGAGCAGCTTTATCCGTTCCCGGAACAAGAGTTAAGCGAACATTTAAACTCCTTCAGCTCCCTTCAGGAAATTGTCTGGGTGCAAGAAGAGCCGAAAAATATGGGCGGCTGGAGCTATAGTGAGCCTCGGTTACGCGCCATCGCACCAAAGAATGCCGGCGTAAGATATATCGGCCGTCCGGAACGTTCCAGCCCGGCCAGTGGTTATGCAGATGTGCATAGCTTCGAACAACGTAGAATTGTAACAGAAGCCCTAAAATCAAATTCGAACGTACAAGCGGCTGTACCGTCCTCTTAAGAGGACGGTATCACAATAGCGTAAACCATTATGTTTGGGGAGGAAACGGCCTGTGTCAGAAATCTTAGTACCCGATCTGGGAGAATCCATATCCGAAGGAACCATCTACAAATGGCTGGTTAAAGAAGGCGACACGGTAGGTCAAGGCGATGTGCTCGCTGAGCTGGAAACGGATAAAGTCAATCTGGAAATTAGTGCAGAGGTGGAGGGTGTCATCTCCACCATCCTGCGTCAAGCGGGCGAGAACGTAGCCGTTGGCGAAGCCATCGGCATCATTGGAGCCGCAAGCGGCAGTACGCCGCGGACCGCTGAAAGCGAAGCCGAAGCGCCTAAAGCGGCACCGGCAGGCGGCAACGCAGTAGCAGCAGCCGCGCCTGTAGCTGCGCCCGAAGTGCCTGCAGCAGGTGGCGACAGCCACGCTGCCTTGGCATCGCCGGGCGCACGCAAGCTGGCACGGGAGCGCGGCATCGACCTCGGAGAGGTTAGCGCCCGTGATCCTATCGGCCGGATTGGCCAAGCCGATGTGTCCGGTCATGGTGCAGCAGCGCCGCAGGCCGCTGCACCGGTAGCTCCGGCGCCGCAAGGCAAGCCGGAGCCAGCGAAGCCGGCAGCGGGCAAAGCCACGCCGGACGAGGGCAAAAACGTGGAGCGCAAGCGCATGTCGCGCAGACGGCTCACGATTGCCAGCCGCTTGGTCGAAGCGCAGCAGACCGCGGCCATGCTTACCACCTTCAACGAGGTGGACATGACAGCGATCCTCGACATCCGCAAGCGCCGCAAGGATGCTTTTAAAGAGAAACATGAAGTTGGACTAGGCTTCATGTCCTTCTTCACCAAAGCTGTGATCGGTGCGCTTAAAACCTATCCACTGCTGAACGCCGAAATCGACGGTGAAGATCTGGTCGTTAAGAAATTCTACGACATCGGTATTGCTGTTGCAGCGAAAGAAGGACTTGTAGTTCCCGTAGTCCGTGATGCGGATCGGCTCAGCTTCCCGGAAATCGAGCGCCAGATTGGCGAGCTCGCTTCCAAAGCACGTGCCAATACGCTCAGCCTCTCCGAGCTGCAAGGCGGAACATTCACCATCACCAACGGTGGCGTATTCGGCTCCTTGTTATCCACACCGATTCTGAATACACCACAGGTGGGTATTCTAGGGATGCATAAGATTCAATTGCGTCCAATCGCGCTGGACGAAGAAAGAACCGTAAACCGTCCAATGATGTACATCGCCCTTTCCTATGATCACCGGATCGTTGACGGCTCTGAAGCGGTAAGCTTCCTGGTCAAAGTGAAGGAATTGCTGGAAGATCCAGAAGCACTACTGCTAGAAGGCTAACGCTGGTCAACTTTTCGACTTAAGAATATAAAGAAGGTATCCCTAGAGCTCTCGCTTTGGGGATACCTTCTTTTATATCTGGATCCAATTGCTGCCTTCCCTGCATACGATTTAACTGTATTTTATACACTTATTTATTTCTGATTCGCTCATATCCTCTTCTCTAATTGCATTCTCTACAACTAAAATCCGTAAAAACGTCTATTTCCACTAATCTAACCAGTAATAGCTGCATCAAATACAACTAAAGGGCCTATATACAGCTATTGGTGAACTTTAATTGCACATAATACAACTAACTTAGCGCATGCACCTACACACTACGAGCTACTAACTACTAACTACCAACTACCAACTTCTAACTTCTAACTTCTAACTTCTAACTTCTAACTTCTAACTTCTAACTTCTAACTTCTAACTTCTAACTTCTAACTTCTAACTTCTAACTTCTAACTTCTAACTTCTAACTTCTAACTTCTAACTTCAAAACTCTACTTCAATAGCTCCTCAGCCAGCTGTAAAAATTGCTCCTTGTTCAAAATCTTATCTCCATAGCTGGTGAGTGTATAATACGCATCCTGTCTCTCGTTATACCAATTCAGATAATCATAGCTGACTTCTTCCCTTACTACCTTGTTATAGATAACTTCTGTGCCTGCGACTGTGAGCTTATTAGCTTGATTCTCAGGCGTTTGTTCCACAAAAACCTTGCCGCCATAACAAAACCTCCCATTAGACCTGATAACTCAACTCCAGGTTTGCTTCTAATGGAAGGTTTTTTAATAAGGCTTCATTATTATAAAACTGAGGTGTAAGTTCAACGTCTACTAGATTATAAATTGTTGCAAAGGTCACTCTCTTATCATGGAAGGAGATAGAGTGATCGTAATCATCTTATCGAACGGGGTCATAAAATTGACCAACACCGCCTTGCAGTTATCCTGCAGCTTCGCCTCACGCACCGTAGCCGCCAGATGGCCTAGCTCGCCCCCTGTCAGTTCAATCCAGTCCTCTTCACAACTATAGCGGAGGTTACCGCCGTTCCAGAGATAATGGTCCTCTCCGACAGCCTGCAATTCGCCCGAAGTGAAACATCCTTCCCGTCCAAAAACGAAAGACAACTGTGTCATAACCTCTCTAGGTTCCTCAGCATGCAACCGGAGGGTCCACCCTCTGTCCGTACGCTGAACCTCCGTCTCCACACGGAATGTCTGTTCATGCGTAAGTGCGCGGCTCTGGTGCGGGAGCAGATACCAAGGGCTTACCGGCTCCGCAGATGTTTGCGGAAGCAGTTCGTCTTGGACAGGACCGTAATACCCCTTCTTTTGTTCTCCTGACAGGTGGTATCCTTCAGGCAATTTGATCATTTTCTGCATCGGTACATATCCCGGATAAAAGTAAGAAGCCAGCTGCACTGCAAGCAGCCTGACGGCACCGTGACGGAGTGCAAAAAAAGACGGTGTCTCCGTGATTAAGGTCACGCTAGTGTTTCCGTCCCTATAGCGCGCAACCGGTGCTCCGAAATCAGTATGCAGCCGGCTGTGGTAAATTCGCCCTTGATGGCCGGACTTCTCCATATCCTGCAGATAGCCGTGTCGCGGAAAATCGCCGTTCAGTATTTTCTCATATTTCACAGGTAGGGCTGCCGAATCCTCAAAAGGTTGCTGAAACTCCGGCTCCAGCAGCATACGTACGAGTACGTTGACAGAGCAGACCCCCGGATTTTCCAGTGCACTGCCTGCCCATTCGGCCATCCCCGCAAACAATGGCTCCTTATCGAAACGGGCCAGAATAGCGTACGGTAAATAATATGGAGACAGGTCGTGAAAGCTCCCCAGATCCTGGCGCCCAGAGTAATCAGTCACAACTTCCCCCTTAGGATGCACCAAATAGACCATCATGTGTAAATTCAGACGAACTGGCTCCAGCAACTGCGGCCGATCCAGCAGACGAGCGGCATGAATCAGCATGATGTCGCTGACCGCACTATAAATACCGTTGCTGCGCTCGGTCCATTCTCCATCAGGTGTAATATCCATCCCTTCCGCCAACCACTGATCTGCCCGCTGGACAGCCTCCTCCAGTCCGAACAGTTCATACAAAAATCCCAGTGCTGCACACAATACCCAACGATGATTCGGCGTGTGACAACCCCCTGTAAGCATGACGGGAATAGTTCGCTTAAGAAACAGGAGCATATTATCAAGCACCTGTTGCAGCGGCGCCCAATCCTGCGATGCCAACAGATGGTGTAGCTGAGCGTAGCCGACGATGACAAAGGCTGTATCCGGGGGAGAATGATAGTTCGTCCAGCCCGGAGAGATCGAGCCATCCTCATGTTGTGCACGCAGCACGAATTCCGTCGCCAGCAGCAGGCGGGCCAGCAGCAGCTCATCACGGTAGAATGCGGAATCCGGGTTAACCAGAGCCGCTCCCCAATAACACATATCGGTTGGTGTGCCGGTCGTATGATTCACCCAGGCAACGCCAGTACCCGGATCTATTGTCCCTCCGTAATAGCGGCTCGTCGGATCAAGCACCTGCCGGGATAATCCTTCCACTGACGCTCTATCATTACTGGCTACCAGTTGCTTGTACATTATACTTCCCTCCATGTTAATAAACTGCTCAATGTCTGGGTGGTAACAGGAGCTGAAGCCGCGCCAGCTCTTGTCGGATACGTTCAGGAATTTCCGTGAACAGTTGATTCCAAGAAACGAACAATTCCTCCCGGTCCGCATATTCCCAGCACGAATAGGACAGGGAAGGCGTGAACCGGCAGGTTTGCAGATAACGGTGGACAAGACGGTCAGTTTCTCCATCGGACGCCAGAATGCCGCGAAAAAAGTCGCCATAAATCAGACCCTCCGCACCTGCCCCATCCTGTGTACTGGATGCGAATCCTGGTAACAGCTCAAAGACTTCAGGGAACGGGGCGAGGGCATGCTTGCCGGGTTGGACATAGAGGTCCACCCATGTCCCGCTTAGATTGCTGCCCCCGCGCAGCAGCGCTTTAAGGAATTTCCCGTGAAAGCTCGCTTCGGCATCCACCACTTCCCCGTCTCTACCGATGTAAACCCACACATGCTCCAGATCATATAAATGCTGAATATCATAATCGTAATAAATCGCGTATTCCACAACGGCCAGCACATCCGGATGGTTCACAGCTAGACGGCGCCGGAAGGAAGGAGACTCCTCCTCCTGCCGCATCACTGTTATACCGAGACGTACCGGAAAAAATGGCTCGTTCTGATCGAATAATAAGCGCGGAGCATACTTCATAGCTAACCTACGGTCTTCATCGTTCAACATCAGACCTGCCCTCTACGCGCCAACTTGGCCATAAGCAGCCGATGACTTTCATCAATTTCTTCCGGCTGGCAAGCTGCTTTCAGCTCATACACCTTGACCGGCGCCCGTTCAATCATCGGCAGATAAGCATCATAGAATTTCATATTCCCGCTGTTTACATAAGGGCACCAGTGGTCAGACAGACCGATGGTCTCATGAATGTGAACACCTACAATATCATCCATCAGACCTTCCATTTCCCCCACACTGTCGTACAAACCCAAACGGTCCATCATAATGGCATGCCCGGTGTCATACCATATGCCCACAGGCGCTCCCTTTAGCGCCTTAATAATCGTTTTGGCTTCCGCAAGCGTCGGAATCTGCTGCGGTTTGGAACGTGTTTCGATACCAAAGCGGACGTTTAGCCCCTCAGAAACTGCCCGGTTACATACTTCATCTAGGCTTTCAATAATTTTCTGCACATAGCCGGCGCTATAAGCTTCCCGCCGCTCCATCAGTTCCGCCCATTTGCTGCGATAAGCGTTAGAATCTCTACCCTCACCGTTATAAATCTGCTCCAGCTCTTTGCTGATATCATTTGGAAAGGGTACCTCACCGGGATGCACAACAACGGATTCTCCTCCGTAACGCTGAGCGTACTTAGCCGAGCCAATCAGCAGCTCAATCGCCCGCTGCCGCTTCTCCTCATCCTCAAAACCTAGCAGCACGGAATCTGTGCCATAATCAGGGTCTGAGACGTGGGGAAATGTGTTGTGGACACTGGATATTCCCATCTCCCCCCGCTCAAGCATCGGCTCGATCGTTTCCAGCATTTCCTTAGTCACATTATAGTTCAGCTCCACCCGCTGAAAGCCGAGATCGCGGATTTCCCGCAGCATAGCGTCACCGGCAGTGTGGCGTTTAATGTTCCAGCAAGTTGAGAACGAAAATATGCCTTTGTTCTCCATAATTATGTTTTCCTCCCTTGTTACAGCTTACGGTTCAACCTTTTACGGCACCAAGCATTACACCGCTGACAAAATATTTCTGCAGCCATGGATATACGGCAAGGATCGGTACTGTTGCAAAGATAACGGTGGCCGCTTTTAGGCTCTCAGGTGTCAGTGGGGTCCGGTTGGCACCTTCCATTTGTGTCAGTTCGGATACCATGTTGTTCTGCACCATCTGGAACAGCTTAAGCTGGAGCGGATACAAATCCGGATTATTGATATACATCAGAGAATCCTGAAAGCCGTTCCACCTTCCCACTGCGTAGAAAAGAGCCAACGTGGCCATAACCGGCATGGATAGCGGCAATATAATACTCATCAGTGTACGAAGATGGGAACTGCCATCGATCTCGGCGGATTCCTCCAGGCTGGCAGGAATGTTATTGAAAAAGGAGATCAGGATAATCAGGTTAAAGGGGCTGACCAGACCTGGCAGAATAAGCGACCAGACCGAATTAATCAAATGCAAATCACGGATCAACAAATATTCAGGAATAATACCGCCGCTGAAAAACATGGTGATAACGATCAGATACATAAAAAATTTACGGCCCTTCAATTTTCTTTTGGTCAGCGGATAGGCTGCTGCGACAGTGAAAAGCATACACAGCACCGTTGTGGCAAACGTCAGAATAACCGTAAAGACAAGAGAGCGGATCATCGCATTATTGGAAAAAACATTAATGTATGCATTCCAGTTCAATTCAATGGGGAAAATCGTTACTTCTCCAGAAGTAATTGCCCGGTTGGAACTAAGCGACACGGCAATCACATGCAAAAACGGAGCCAAGCAGAACAAAACGAACAAGGCAACAAACGTTATATTGACGATATCGAATATCCGGTTTGAGGTACGTTCACTCATAGCACTCCGCCTCCTTCTTTCTTTATCATAAAATACCGTCTCCGGTCACTTTTTTCGAAATATAGTTAGAGCCAAAAATAAACACCAGTCCCACCACGGCCTGGAACAATCCGACTACAGTAGCCAACGTATATTGTCCGGATTCCAGACCCACCCGGTACACAAAGGTACTGAGCACATCAGAATACTCACGCACAGCAGTGTTACCGATAATGTAAGGACGGTCAAAGCCGATGCTGACCATCTTTCCCAGATTGAGGATAAGCAGCGTCACGATGGTTGGTTTTATGCTAGGAAGCGTAATGTAGCGGATTTTCTTCAGCCTTGTCGCTCCATCCACTTCAGCAGCTTCAAACAGCTCTCGGTTGACACCGGTTAACGCCGCCAGATAAAGGATAGTCCCCCAACCGGCACTTTGCCAGACGCCTGTGAATAAATAAGTGATCAGCCACGGATTTTTTTCAGTCAGAAACGGGATGGGAGTAAGGCCTAAGCTCTCCAGCACACCGTTCACCATACCGGACTGGTTGCCGAACAATTGATATACGATCCCCCCGATGATCACCCAGGAAATAAAGTGGGGGATATACAAAATCGTCTGCGATATTTTCTTGAACCACACCGAACGAATTTCGAACAGCATAATCGCCAGGATAATCGGAGCCGGAAAAGAGACCAGCAAATCCAGAAAATTCAGCATAAAGGTATTGCGCAAGGTGCTGTAGAACTCTCTCATTCCAAAAACCTCGCGGAACGCATCAAAGCCGATCCACTCGCTGCCTCCAATCCCTTGAAACAAATTGAAATCCTTAAAAGCAATCTGCACACCATACATCGGACCATAGCGGAAGATCAGAAAATAAATAATAGGCAGCGAAAGCAGCGCGTACAATTGCCAATACCGTCTAAAGTATGTCGCTTTGCTCAAGTCGTTTTCCTCCTAAGGAGAAAAACCGGGTGGAGCGCAGCACCATCTCCCCCCGGTTTTCACTATATATTTGTTTATTGAGCCGAAAGTTCCTTAAACGACTTCTCCAGTTCCTCTTTCAGTTTGGTTCCGCCCAAAGTCATATAATCTTTCATTTCCTGCTCGTAAACTGCTTCAAACTGCTCTGGTTTGGCCATTGCCGTCTTTACAATAATTACGTTGACCTTATCTTTGAGCGTTGTGCCATATTGCGATTCCGCTTCTATCGGCTTGCCGAAGACGAGCGGACCCACCGTGTCAGCGTTGGCGATTGCGATAGATTGAGTCAGCATCTCCCGGTTACGTTCCGGGAAGCCCAGCGCCCATGCTTTTTCATTAGTGGCCTGATCACCGATGTTTTTGCCGTTGGAGATAATGGCCATGTCGCCAGCATTAAACAGACGATCGGCGAACTCCTGGGAAACATCTGTTTTGGCTACTGGAATACCGTCTACCAGGTCGTAGTTTTCACCTTCAACGCCATTTTGGATATCAATCAGATTATTATCCGAAGCCATCCAATCGAGATACTTAACGGCTTCCACGGCGCGTTTACTACTCTTCGGAATCATGATGTACATGCCGTTGGAGGCATAGCGGGATTTAATGTGCTTGTTATCAACGTTGGCGTTGGTTAAGACGTCTACCGGCAACACCTTGCTTCCCTCTACATTTTTGTAGAGATTATCCAGGGTACCATCGGCATAGAACAAGACATCCACATCCTCCGACCAGTAGCCTACATTGCCGTTCTGGATATCCTTGGCCAACTGTGTTTTATCCTCGTCCAGACTGAAGTCCTTACTGATCATCCCTTCATTGTAGAGCTTATTGAGAAATTGCAGGGCATCCTTAAAGCCCTCATGCAGCGGCAGCTCATAACGTTGGCTGTAGGTCAGATCGCCGCTGATCGGCTTCATGAAAGAGAAAATCAACGTCTCGAATTGGGCTGGTGCCAGTGCCATGCCCATCGGGATGTTTTTGCTGCCGAGATTGCCCGGATCCTTTTCTTTAAACGCTTTCAAAGTAGTGTACAGCTCATCGGTCGTCGTTGGCACAGGCAATCCTAATTTATCTAACCAATCCTGACGGATGTAGGAGCTATAACGGCCTGTGATCGCCCGTTTGCCAGGGATCGCATACTGTTGGCCTTCAAGCTGGCCGAACGCCAGCGTATCCTCGCCAATAAACTTTTTCAGATTCGGGCCATATTCATCGAGAATTTCTCCGACATCAGTCAAGCCACCTTGCTGGGCATACCGATAAAACACACTGGAATCATACGTAAATACGATATCGGGCACATCCGTATTGCTCGCCATCAAAACATTCAGCTTGGTAACTTCCTCAGAACGCTGGATAGGTACAAATTCCACATCAATGTTATTCGGATCTCCGAACTTTTCCTGCACTAGTTTAGTTAAGTAGTTATTGGTAATGGTATGTGGGGCTGGGCTGTTGCCGCGGTCAAACACTTCCACCTTTAATGTAACCCGCTTAGCACTTTCGCCGGCTGCGGCACCCTCGGATGCTGTGTTGTTTTTAGAATCATTGGAACAGCCTGCTAGCAGAGAAACGCCCATTATTGCGGTTAATCCGATCCCGATTGCTTTCTTCAGAACTCCTTGATGTACGTTCACTGTCATTTTTCCATCCCCTTCGCCCTTGCAGGCTTTAATGGTGTATTTATGATCCCCTAGCCTTAACTCTATCCATCCCCAGCGGAATCCATATCACGTGATGCTTTTTTACTGCCGTGCTACTGGGTCGCTTGTTGTTCTGGATGCCCACAGTATTTCATGAATTTCGGCAGTCTGACAATAAACCTCTTTCGGATGCTCTTATCCCAGCAAATTCGGACTTCCGGTTTATCCATACAACTATTTTCGTAGAATAAACCGCTTTCAAAAGTGTGAAAATAAAGACCGCATCGGTGTTCGCGCCCTCATTATAGAGGTTGGCGTGCACAGATGCGGTTATAAAAACTATTGTTCACGTGCTATTGGATTAACAAAGTCGGCAGCCTATAATCTGGAGGTCCCGCGCCCGCGCTTTATAGAACGGTAATCACCCGGTGTGATTCCTAATACTCGTTTGAATACCCTGCCGAATGTAATTGCATTCGCATATCCCACCTGGAGTGCGATATCCTGCAGCGAACATTCCGTTTCTACTAAAAGCTTTTCGGCTTCCTTCATGCGTAGCTCTGTTAAAAAATCAACAAATTTCATTTTAAATTCTGTTTTAAATAGATAGCTGGCATATTTGCCGGATACCTGAAACCGGTCGCTCAAATGCTTCAGGGAAAGATCAGGATTTGTAAAATTCTCTTCAATATAATTCTTCATCTCGGTTACCATCGCCCGGTAGCTTTTAGTTTCACTGACAGAAACATAAGTGCGGAATAAATCAGTCAAATACTCAAACAAAATCCCCTTCATTTCATCTATGGATTCTGCCTCTTCCAGCCGCTTCAGCTGCTTCTCCGCATTTTCTGCTGACAACTCATCCTGCAGCTGCTCAGACATGACAGCCACTTCCCGGCTCAGCATCTGTAGCATGGCCTGAATTAGAGAGCGAATATCATCATCTTGTAAATAATCCTGTTTAAAACCATCAAAAACACCTTCCAGCAGTTCCCGCCATTGGCCGCTCGACATCCGGAACTGCTTAACAAACTCGGCAATCATTTGTAAATACTTGAATGTCTCAAGAAGCGGCTGGCGCGTTTCTCCAAATTCCGTTAAAGCGATGTCTTCGTGCATTAAAAGCTTGTGCTGCATCACATTCTCCGCTGCCGCATAGGAATCCCGGATCTCCCCTGGCCCAGCCGCCACTGGCCCAATAGCGAAGCTTAGGGAGAGGCGCAAATTCTGCTCCACCCAGATACGGCAGTCCTCAGCGAATACACGGATTTTCTCTTCCATCTCTTCATCACTTCCTGTGGTCAGGAAGAGAATTGCCGCCCGGTCAGTCCCAATCCACTCCGCCCAAGCTTGCAATTCTGCACTCCGCGCCAATTCTTGAAAGACATTCATCAGGGCAAATTTAAGCGTGTTCTGATCGCCCCTTGTATACCGATCTTGAAAAACCTTGTCGTAGCGGTTGATTTCGCTTAGCACAACCATAAAGCGGGATGTGGAGTGAGCTCCGGAGAGCGGCGACAGCTCTTCCATCCGCTGGACGACATTGTCCAACCGCTCGCTTTGCAAGAGATCGTTGAAAAGCTTGCTGCGCTGTAACAACAAATTCTCTCTGCTTTTCTTATCATAATCCGTCATATGGTTGATTAGATCTTCCAGCACCCCGTCAATGAGCATCATTTCGTCCGGTCTGTCGCTGGATTGATCCAGCTTGCGAATTTGATGGCCTTCAATCCGGTTCATAATCACCTGAATTGGCTTATAGTTCCGCCGCGTAACATAGATCAGGTAAAAAATCGCGCACACAACCGTACCTAAGGCAATAGCTACCCAAAGGTAAGAAATCACTGACACCCAGCTGAATAGACTGCCCGTTTTGATTCCGCTGGAAAACGTCCAGCCAAGCCTTTCCATATATAAAGTGTTCAACTGCTTCCCATTCTTGGCACCTTCACTGTCCGAATGGGCCTGATAGACCACCTGTCCATCTGCGCCAAAGATAGTCAGAAAGGACAACTGTTCGTTGACCATACCGTCGACGATCTGTTCCATTCCGCTCATTTTCAGATTGATTACGAGCACTCCCTCCGAACCGAAGGGCAGCGGCATACCTTTATTTATGGTAAGCACACGTATAGACGTACGCTGAAATTCATCTTTGTATTCCCTAACAGGCTGCCAGCCTTCCGATAAAGAGCCGGAGGTGATGCGGCCAATCCAATCCTTGTCTACAAATCCTGAAAGGTCCTTTAATCCAGTTTCTGTTAAAACGCTTTCATTTCTCTTGTCATAAAGATAGATGGACTGAATATAGGGCGATTCACGCGTCAAGTTACGTAGATTCTGGGCAACAGCGTAGACGGTCGCCATATCCATCTGGCCTTGATTGTTAAAATAACGTTTATAAGCATCGCTGCGTTCAGCAGCCTCCAGCACTGACAATTCAGCTTCCTTGATCGTTCGGTCCACATTATCCATAAGATAGCTGGCGGTGATACGGTCCGCTTTTTTGGTTTCCATTCGTGAAATATCATTAATAAATACAAAAGAGGCAAAAATCAGTATCGTCACAGTAAGCAAAAAAATAGGAAAGTAGGACAGCAGCAATCGGCGATACCAGGAACGGAACAATAGATAACCCCCTCTGTACAACCGTTAGGATACCCGGCCACGGTTCAGCCGCTAATGCACGAGTAGTTCATAGATATTTGGCTGCACTATCATGGAAATGGACACTCTTCCGCCTAATTTGCTGCCATTATAACACATACAACATGAACCCGACCAACGAAGCGATTCGTTTTTTACACCTGTTCATTAAAAAGGCGAGGTGCGCACAGCCATAGCCGTGAACCCCCGCATATAAATCTGTCCGAGCAGCCGCCAAGCACCAAGTGGTAGCCTCCTCGGCCTATAAACCACTCAGATCTCTGATATAACGGCGCGCCTTGATCGCATATTCCAACGGATCGGCAAGTGCCGGATCCTGCTCCGCTTCCACTACAAACCATCCCGTATAAGAGTAACCTGCTAATTCGGTGAAAATCTCTGCAAAGGATATACATCCATCGCCAGGTACGGTGAATGCGCCCGCTTTTACAGCCTGTAGAAAACTGAGCTGATCCCGCAGCACACGCTGAACAACCTCCGGACGTATATCCTTCAAATGGACATGTTTAATCCGAGGTAAATGGATGCGCAACACCTCTAAGGGATTCTCACCCGCAAAGGCTAGATGCCCGGTATCGAACAGCAGAGACACCTCTTCCGGTTCCGTGAGCTCCATTAGCTTAGCAATTTCGGCGCCAGTCTGCACCCCTGTCCCCATATGATGATGGTATACAAGCGCCATACCTTTTTCAGCAGCCAGCCGGCCAAGCCCACCCAGTCCATCGGCAAGTGCGTCCCACTCCGCTTCTGTGAATACAGGTTTATTAGCAAATAGCGGCGTATCCATTTGTCCCTGAATACTCCGCCCTTGCTCTGAGACGACAATCACCTTCGCACCCATCTCATATAAAAAATCACGATGCGCGCAAAAAGCCTCCGCTGTCTCCTCATATGGCCGCACAGTCAGATATGCGCTGAACCAAGCGCTGGCAATCTCAAGTCCACGAAGCTCCAGTGCCCGGTGCAGCCGTTCCGGAGAGCGTGGATACTTGTTGCCCACCTCGCTTCCCTGAAACCCTGCAAGCGCCATTTCGCTAATGCACTGTTCAAAGGTATTGTCTTTTCCCAGTTCAGGCATATCATCATTAGTCCAGGCGATAGGAGCAATCGCCAGCTTGACCGTATGTTCTTTGAACATCATCGATTCTACCCCTTCCGTTTCACAGTATTACTAATACTAATAACTGCGGGCCTTTCCAAGCTGTTCAAGCTTCTGCTTGTGGGCAGCCCGAACGGCTTCACTGCCGGACACTTCTGGAACACCAACATTCCACCAGGCTCCGTAACCATGTGTCATTGTCTTGGGCAGCACCTTAATGTCAATTAGGGTGGAACGATCCTGCAGCTGAGCCTCCCTCAAAGCATCACGCAGCTGCTCAGCCGTTGACGCACGGAAGGTCTTCACTCCATATCCCGCGGCACTTGCTGCATAATCTATGCCTATCAGTTCGCCGCTCAGCTGACCTTCCGGGCCCCGGTAGCGGAATTCAGTCGCCATGCTATCCAGTCCTTGCTCCATCTGCAGGTTGTTGATGCAGCCGAACCCCATGTTATCAAGCAAAATAACGTTGATCTTCTTGTTCTCCTGAAGGCTCGTCACTAGTTCCGAATGCAGCATTTGATAGCTGCCATCGCCCACCAATGCATATACCTCCCGGTCCGGTTCCGCCAATTTCACACCGAGTGCACCGGAGATTTCATACCCCATACACGAAAAGCCATATTCCATATGGTAAGTATCCGGCACAGTGGAATTCCACATCCGCTGCATGTCGCCCGGTAAGCTGCCTGCGGCTCCTATCACAATGGCGTCTTTCGGAAGATATTCATTGAGGATCCCGAGTACCTGTGTTTGCGCCAGCGAAGTGTTCAACTTCGCCGCATATTCAGATAGCTTCTCGTCAAGATGTCCGGCAACCTCCGGCACGAAGGAAACTGAAGAACGATCTGAACGATCTGCCTCCTGATTCACCGTATACTCCACGTCAGATAGACGCTTTCTTTCCACTTCCCATGCCTTTTTTGCCACTACAATTTCATCTGTATAAGCGGTGCGGTAACCACGCTCCTCCAACGTGGCAGACAGCGCTCTAAGACCTTCGGCAGCATCGCAGACCACAGCCAGCGCATCCAGCTTGGAGGCATGGTAGAGGGAAGCGTTAATTGTCAGGAACTCCACCTCGGGATGGGCGAACAAACTCTTCGAACCTGTCGTGAAGTCCGTAAACCGGGTACCCACACCGATCACCAGATCCGCTTCTGCGGCCAACGTATTAGCACAGCCATTCCCGGTAACTCCTATGCCACCGAGATTGTAGGCACAGTCGCTTGCCACGGCACTTTTTCCGGCTTGCGTCTCACCGAATGGGATGGCGAATTTCTCTGCAAATGCACGTAATTCCATCCCTGCATCTGCATACCGGACTCCACCCCCACAGACCAGCAGAGGTCGCTGTTTGCTGGCAATAAGATCAGCTGCCGCAGCAAGCTCATCCGGATGCGGAGTACGGGAAACGATCCGATGGATGCGCTTGCGGAAGAACTCAAGTGGATAGTCCCAGGCCTCCCCTTGCACATCCTGCGGCAGCGCAATCGTGACTGCCCCGGTGTCTGCCTGATCAGTCAGCACACGCATCGCGTTCAGCAATGCTGTCATCAGCTGCTCTGGCCGATAAATCCGGTCCCAGTATTTGCTCACCGCTTTGAAGGCATCGTTGACCGTTATCGACAGATTGTAGGTGTGCTCCATTTGCTGAAGTACCGGGTCCGGTTGACGGGTGGCAAAGGTATCGCCGGGGAGTAGCAGCACGGGAATCTGATTCGCCGTCGCAGTGGCAGCGGCTGTCAGCATATTGGCTGAACCCGGCCCTACCGAAGCGGTGCAGGCCATGATTCGCCGTCTGCGGCTCTGCTTGGCAAAGGCAGTCGCCGCATGCACCATTCCTTGCTCATTCCTCCCCTGATAGACCGTCATCTCACCCGGCGCTTCCTGAAGTGCCTGCCCCAGTCCAAGTACATTGCCATGGCCGAAAACGGTGAATATACCGTGTACAAAACGCTCCGGTCCATTGCCAAATTCCACATATTGCTGGTTCAGAAATTTCACCAGCGCCTGCGCCGTCGTTAATCTAATCGTATCCACGTGAAGCCTCCCTTTCGCCGTTTTTGTTACTGCCAGCGGGCAGTGACGACTTTTTTGCGTGTATAAAATTCAACCCCGTCGCTTCCATTCGCATGCAGATCGCCATAGAAGGAATCCTTCCAGCCGGAGAAAGGGAAAAAGGCCATCGGTGCTGGCACTCCGACATTGACACCCAACATGCCTGACTCGATATTTTCCCGGAAATAACGCACTTTCCCGCCGTCATTCGTAAAAATACAAGCCCCGTTGGCAAAACGAGAGGCATTGGCAATTTCAATCGCCTCTTCTACATCCTTGACGCGGATCACTGCCAGGACAGGCGCGAAAATTTCCTCCTGCCAGATTTTCATTTCCCGGGTCACTCCATCAAACAACGTTGGGCCGATAAAATAACCCTGTCCCTGCACCGCAGCATCCGCCCGGCCGTCTCTTAGCAGCTTAGCACCCTCAGCCACGCCTTGTTCAATATAAGCGACCGTTTTGTCTTTATGACTTTGGCGGATAACTGGCCCAAGAAACGTGTCGTCGTCCAAGCCATCGCCGATGTTCATCTGCTCACATTCACGCAGGAGGATGGAGATCAGCTCATCAGCAACCTCTTCCTGCACTGTTACCACGGAGCAAGCCATACAGCGCTCTCCCGCCGAGCCGAAGGCTGCGTTGACAATCTGTGTTGCTGAAGCCTCAAGATTCGCGTCGGCCAACACAATAGAGTGATTTTTGGCCCCTGCCAACGCCTGAACCCGCTTCAAACACGCCGTACCCTTCTTGTAGACATATTCGGCCACTGGCTGTGAGCCAACGAAGGAAATCGCCTTCACATCAGGATGCTCCAGCAGGCCGTTTACCACCTCATGCGCACCGTTAACCAGATTGAGCACACCTTTCGGAAGCCCGGCTTCCTCTAGCAATTCAACCAAACGCGCTGCCAGCAGCGGTGTGCGTTCGGAGGGCTTCAGCACAAAGGTATTCCCACAGGCGATAGCCAACGGGAACATCCAGCAAGGCACCATCATCGGAAAATTAAACGGTGTGATCCCGGCGACTACACCGATGGGATAGCGATACATCCCAGACTCGATGCCTGTCGCGATGTCGGGCAGCTGCCGGCCCATCATCAGCGTCGGCGCACCTGCCGCAAATTCCACACACTCAATGCCGCGCTGCACCTCTCCGTAGGCCTCTTTGAAGCTTTTTCCATTCTCCAGCGTGATCGTCTTCGCCAGTTCATCCCAATGCTCCACCAGCAGCTGCTGATATTTGAACAAGATCCGTGCTCTGCGCGGCACCGGTGTCTTGGACCAGCCTGCAAAAGCCGCCTTTGCCGCCGCCACTGCCCGATCAACATCGACTCTGCTGGACAGCGGAACCCTTGCCATCTCCTCACCAGACGCTGGATTGTATACCGTTTCTGAGTGCTCCGTAGCCGCCTCTACCCACTGCCCGTCAATATAGTTGTTTAGCACTTGCACGGTTTGCTGTGCCATTCTACTCACTCCTTCATCTCATTAATGCGATCCTGCGAATGTAATCTAATCTTGCATAGCTATTCGATCTGGGGTTGTTTGAGTTGTGTCCTCTCCAACCTCCGGCTACTTACTCTGCACCTGAAGTGATTTCCTCGTTAGACAATAAAAACGCTTCCAATTCATCCAAGGTTGGCATGGCATCCGAACAGCTGTGGCGGGAGATGACAATGGATGCCGACGCGCTGCCGCGGCGCATGGCCTCACCGACGCTTTCACCCCGCATTAGACTGTGAATAAAGGCTGAGGCGTAGGAATCCCCGGCTCCAAATGTCTTCAATACTTTAGCGGGAAAAATACCACTCCGATGCTTCTGCCCATCCGCAGTGTAAGAGATTGAACCACTCCCGCCATGCTTGATAACGACCAGCTTAGCTTGGTGCGAGAACCAGCGGTTAACTGTTGCTTCGTCATCTGCATCTGTCACATTGTACAGGCTCTCCATCATATTAAATTCCTCACGGGTACCGATGATACAATCGCATTTCTCAGCTGCCAGATTATAATAGACCGCTGTTTCTGCAGCTGACTTCCAAGTATAGGGGCGATAATCGAGATCAAAAAATACAGTGACATCATGCTTGCGGGCGAACTCCAAAGCGACAAACACAGCCTCACGGGACGGACTTTGTGCCAGTGCAGTACCTGAGATCAGCAGTGCCTTGGACTTCCGAATATACTCTTCCGAGATCTCCTCCGTACTCAGCAGCAAATCAGCCACATGATCCCGGTACATCAGAATGCTGCACTCCTGAGGACTCTTTATTTCAGTAAAAGCAAGCCCAGTCACTGCACCAGTCTGGTCAACGCTCACCTGGCTATCGTCAATGCCATTCCTTTGCAGATAAGTTCGGATAAAACGGCCCATCTGATCATCGGATATCTTACCGATAAAGCCAGTGAGCATCCCTAGCCGCGCTGCTCCAATTACGATATTAGCGGGAGAACCGCCGACATATTTGGTAAACGTCAATGTCTCTTCCATGGGTCTTCCGGTTTCATTAGCGTTCAAGTCAATACAGAGCCGACCGACAGCGATTAAATCCAGCGGTCGTGCAGGATCGAACTGTAAACCGTTCATTATGACGCCTCCTTGAGAAAACTTCAGTAAAATGGATTAATGAGATACAACAATCATCGGGGGATGGGTTAAGCGCTTAACCTAATTTCCATTAGTATAGTTTAGAAATTGGAGTTTGGCAATCCTGAACTTAAACGAAGTTGGGAACTGAACTCATGTACCAGAAAAAAACAAAGAAAAGACCTGTACCTTGCTGCTAAGCGAGGTACAGGTCTTCAAATAGGAGTCGGCGTTCTTACTCCGTTTGTAGAGTTTGTTTCTTCCTAATGCGGTGCCGGTCCAGTGGAATGGCGGACTATCAGTTCCGGCATCAGCATGATCTTGCGCTTAGAACTATCGGGATTGTCGATAGATTCGTTCAGCAGAATCATCGCCTGTTCCGTCATCTCACGCAGAGGCTGAGCAATGCTGGTCAAGGTAGGATGGCAAATTTCAGCCAGCATTGTATTGTCAAAACCCACTACGGACAGATCACGGGGTATTGACAAGCCTGCGCTGCGCGCCTCCTTCAATATCCCAATCGCGAGCAGATCGTTGCAGGCGAATATGGCGGTCGGCCGGTCTTCCTGCGCCTGAGCCAGCATCGCGGCAGCCGCTTTGCGGCCATTCTCCAGCGTGGCTGAGGTATGCGTGAGATTAGCCGGATTGTCAAAGCCAACACCTGCTGCCTTGAGCGCATCCATAAAGCCTTCCACGCGCAGCATACTCCCCGGTAAATTGTCAGAGATAACGCCGAGCCTGCGATGGCCCAAGGACAACAGATATTCTGTCGCCTGATAGCCTCCCTTATAGTCATCCACCGTGACGCTGTTGCTCTCCATCATCCGGATATCAGCCGAAAATAACACAAGCGGCACGTGATCAGCCAGCAGGCGGCGGACCATATCCGGATTCCCTGTATGAGAAGCAATGATTATACCGTCCACCCGTTTGCGCAGGAGCAGTGAGATATACCGGGCCGCCTTCTCATCATCCCGGTCTGTACTGCATACAATTAAGTCGCTTCCCTGCTCCTGAGCATAATCCTCAATACCTCGGGCCGCCTCAGCAAAAAAGGGATTAGAAATATCGGGAATCATCAGCCCGATTGTTCCCGTTCGGCGACTCGTCAGCGCAGAAGCCACCAGACTCGGCTGGTAATTCAGCTCCTCCATGATCCGATGAACCTTCTCCCGTGTCTTATCGCTAATTCTCCCGTTCTTGTTCAACACCTTGGACACCGTAGCGATGGAGACTCCCGCTTCCCGTGCCACATCATATATCGTAGGTTTCATCGTTAGTGAGCCCGCCTTTACGTTCGTACAATCAATCCTATACCTAGATTATAAGGAACTCTTCTGACAGTGTCTATTAAGCGGTGCAAGGGACTCTGTTACTGTGGCGATCATTTGGTCAATACATCGACACAAAGAAGGAGCCTCCGCCTTGCGGAAGCCCCCTTTTCGTGCGTGCTGCTACACTATTCCTTCTTATCCTTCTGGTGTTGCTGCATCTCGAACAGCCATTCATGTTCCGGATCATTATGAAAAACCCATGTGCGGACCGGACCTGCCATCACATTGAGATAATAAGAATCATAACCCGGCGGTGCCGATACAGGATGATAGCCCTCCGGAACCAATACAATACTGCGGTCAGACACCGCCATCGTCTCATCGAGACTGCGGTCATCATTATACACCCGCTGCACTACAAAACCATGAGCCGGGTTAACCCGGTGGTAGTATGTCTCTTCCAGATAAGACTCAGCAGGTAGATTGTCACAGTCATGTTTGTGCGGAGGATAGCTGGACCAGTTGCCGCCACCCGTACGCACTTCCACGACCAGCAGGCTCTCGGCTTCACTCTGCTCAGGCAAAATGTTGACCACTCGCCGTGACATGCTGCCAGAACCGCGGGCTTCGGCTACAGTATCGCACGGAGCGATCAAACGTGGCGCATATTTGCCCGTTCCTGGTGCAAGGCAAACCGCAAGTTCCAGCTCCGTCAAGGCTGTAACTTCATAATGCCCTCCCGCCGGAATATACACCGCATACGGCGGCAAATCCTCAAATACAGACATACGTTCACCGATCCCAGCGAACAACTGGGCGCCTGTTCTCACATCCGCCTTGCCCGCCAGCAGCACCAGACAGATTTCATTCCCTTCCGCGCTGCGGCTCAGCGTATCCCCAACCTGCAGCTGGTACACTTCAAACCCTACATACTCCCATCCAGCGCTCTCCTTGCTCACTGCCGCTACAAGTCCATCTTTGCCGGGTGCTCCGGCTTTAATGATTAGATTGGACATCTTCACAGACCTCCCTCATCTTCAGCATCTGCATCCGCTTACAAAGATTGTATCGCCGATATTCCCTCTCCGGCACAAGAAGACAACTTGACCGGAAGCCCGGTAAGATAGGATTCTTTAGCGGCTTCGGCAATCCGTTCCGCCTGTTGCCCATCAAGCCCGCTGCAAATGATAGGCTCCTGCAGGCGGATTGCCCGGGAAAATGCTGCAACCTCTTCCACGAAAGCCTGGTTATACCGCTCGAGAAAGAAATGAAGCGGCTGATCGCGTGTGACCGAAGCAGCGGTTGAAACCTCTACAGTTGTTGGACGACAGTTGTCGGCTGTAGCTGAGCCGCAGGAACCGAACACCTCCACGCGTTGATCATAACCATATACAGCCTTACGGCTGTTATCAATGACGCAGATTGCGCCACTGGCAAAGGTCAACATGATGACAGCTGTATCCACATCATCGCAGCGCCCAAACATCGGATCAACGAGATTGGCACCTCGGGTATAAACTTCTGTTACTTCCTCACCCATCAGATAACGGGCCATATCAAAATCGTGAATCGTCATATCCATAAACATCCCGCCGGAAGACCGCACATAAGCCTCACCCGGAGGCTGCGGATCACGTGATGTGATCTTAACAATATGTGGACTGCCTAGTTCTCCTGACTGAACCAGTTGCTTAAGTTTGCGGAAGCTAGGGTCCATTCGCCGGTTGAAGCCGACCTGTAGCAATACACCCTCATCCTCCACTATCTTCAGTGCCTGGTGGGTAAACTCTGACGACAGGCTGGTCGGCTTTTCACAGAAAATATGTTTTCCAGCCCGGGCTGCTAGCTCAATCCAAGAGGCGTGGGTATCCGTAGGTGTGCAGATAAACACAGCCTCGATCTCAGGGTCATTCAGAAGGTCTTGCCCATTCACAAATGCAGAGCCAAGATTCCGGCTCTCTGCCCAGACCAGCAATTCCTCACTTACCACAGCCTCCGCAATGGATTTCAACTTAAATGACGGCATCACACGCAGATTATCTGCATGAAGCCGGCCAATTCTGCCTGCCCCAATAATGCCAACTACGATCGAATTTACCATGTTTGCTTATCCTCCTTTAAGGTAAGCGCTTAACCATCCCGAAAATAGTATACTCCAAGCACCAGCGAAGTTACAAGCAAATATTTCTCCAGCTTTATTGACTCTCTCCTTAGGTATTTACTCAACCTCAACAGTAATGTAACGCTTCACCTAGTGCGACTAAAACCATGGCCTGCCCGTAGGCCATAGGGGCAATAATGATTTGCTTATAATCTTCTTTTGCAGCACCAATCGGAGTACCGCCGGATACACCAAGCACCGTGCCTTCATCGTCAATTCTGTCCAGCACCGCCCGGATCGCTTTTAGGGCAGGATCTGCATACGATTCCGGCAACCCCCCCCTGCGTACGCTATGCAAAATACCCGCTGCGATAGCTGCTGAGCCTGACGTTTCAGTATAACTGCTAGAGTCGTCCAGCAGCGTATGCCATAATCCGTCTCCGCTCTGGCAGGCTAATAAAGCTGTTGCCTGTGCGTTCAGGATCTGTTGAAGATATTCAAACACTCCACTGTCCAGATACGGCCCCATCAACTCCAGGTATTCAGGCAGACCGAGTGTAAACCAGCTATTGCCCCGGCACCAGAAGGCTTCACTGAAATTATGCCGGCCGCCAAAATGCCAGCCATGAAAAAAAAGCCCCTTCTTTTTATCATAAAGGTATTTGATATGCAGCAACAGTTGGTAAAGCGACGCTTGCCGCCATGCGGAATTATCGTATTTCACACCCATTTTTGCCGTGAACAAAATAGCCATAAATAACGTATCAATCCAGATTTCATTATCATTGAGCGTAACTTCATCCTTGCTCGCTCCTGTTGTGACATGCTGATAACCAGACTCCTCCGTCCGCGGCAAGCCATGCATCAACCACTGCACCCATTCCAGGCTTAATTCCTCCGCTTCCTTCAGTTCCATTAATGACAGCAACGGCGCTGTTGTATTGATATTCCGGCTCGGCAGTCCCTTGCCCAGCTGCTTGCTCATCCAAAGCTTGGCATATTCTTGATAACGCTCATCCTTGAAATGCTGTTCAAGCTTTTGAAGTCCGTAAAGCCCCACTCCCTGCGGCCAATCCCATTCCTCCATGCCAAAATCACGAGCAAAATACCCCCGTCGTCCCGCATCCTCCCCTAAATTTTGCAGTTCGGCTTCGTTTTCCGGCCGCTCCAGCTTCAGCAGCTTATCCGTCACGCGGTTCAGCTTTTCAATGATCTCAACTTTACTAATCCGGATGTTGTTCATCTGTTTCCCGCCCCTTCGCCTGCTATTTTGGGTCTTCCCTCATGTTGGGTAGTTCCATTCACCCGTAATATATCAAACCATTCCATACAAAAACTACTTTATATTTGCTGTAATAACCCTCATATATTGCAAATCTTGCTTTTCTGAACATATAATAAGTGCATATTACAGAATAAGGCGGTGAGAGCATTTGCTTGAAAGCGACTTACTGTACGAACAAGGGTATAGCGTACGTATCAACACGCCCGTTGATCCCCTTTTTTATTATTTTGATTATGACCAGCGTTCTCATGATATCAATATGGAGGTTCAGCATTTTCATGATTTTTACGAGATTCATATCTTAATGGATTCCCGAGCCACTCATATTATCGATGGGAATGTCTGCGCCCTCCAGCAGTATGACATCGTACTCCTGCGTCCTTATCGGATGCATAAGACACAATATCCGGAAGGGCCGCCATTTAAGCGGCTGATCATAAACTTCGCCATGCCCAAGGATATACCCGGTTTAGAGAACGCTTACAAAAGTATGTTCCTCTCATTTCGGGAAGAAATACCGATCTACCGTTTGCCAAAAGAGTTACGCAAAGCCGTGTTTGATCCTCTTAACGCTATCTTCACCTTATCACATAGCACTTCACCATTAAATCCAGTACTGATTCACAGCCTTTTCCAACAGTTTCTATGTGCTTTATACCAGCGTAGAGACCAGAACAGCTATGTCCCAGAGGAGATCGGAAATGCCATTATGCAAAAAATCTACTCGATCACCGCATACATCCATAGCCATTACAACAGCGAGTTGTCCCTTGATTTCCTCGCTAAAGAGTTCTTTATCAGCTCCTATTATTTATCACACCAATTTAAGTTAATCACCGGCTCCACGCTGACAGAATATATTCAGATGACCCGGGTCCGTAATGCCCAGCAATTGCTGATTTACACCCGCCTGAAGATTTCCGAGATCGCCGGGCAATGCGGATTCAACAGCTTCTCCCAGTTCAACCGCATATTCAATAAGCTTAGCGGGGTCTCTCCATCCGAGTTCCGCAAGAATCAGATCACATCCAACACTGCTTCGACCACACTGTCCTATTGATGCACTGCTTACCATGCTGGTGCAAGGGTAGTCACGTTTAACTGTATTTCATACAACTATTTTTTCACGCATCACGCCACCATTAGATATAGATGTATTTGGTGCAACTATTTCCTTGGTTTTTTCGCCTCAAAGCAACATCTCGAGGTTTTAGTTGTACAGAATACAGCTAAAATCCGAAGATTCACTATTTCATACGGAATAGTTGCACAGAATACAGTTATTTCTCAGATCCCAGCAAAACTCCTTCTTCCAATTGAAGATAATCCGCCCAAACAAGTCTCAGCTCAGCAAGCCACCGCAAATCAAAAAAACCAGGCAGCGATTCTCCACTAACCGGAGAATCGCTGCCTGGTTCTAACTTCAATTACATCTTAAGCCGTACGTTCCGTTGCTTTGAGACGCAGCGCTTTTTTCTCTTTCGACTTCGCCACTGGCGGTTTCAGAGAAATCGCGATGATGCAGGCCAGCAGACACAAGAGGCCAAAGATAACAAAGGTTGGTTTGAACCCGCCTAGGAAGACGGCGATAAACGAACCGGAAAGGGCACCAATACCAAAACCTTGGTAGACAATTCCGTAATTCTTACTGTGATTTTTCAGTCCGAAGAAGTCGCTGACAATGGCGGGGAACACCGTAATATTCCCGCCAAAGCAGAACGCAATGGCTGCTACACAAGTGAAGAAAAGTCCGAAATTCAGGGTCGCGTAGCTGAGGGTCAGCATAGCCGCCGCAGTTACAGCAAGTGATGCGCCTACCAGCTTCAAGCGACTCATTTTGTCAGATAAAGCACCCAGAATTAAACGTCCCGCTGTATTAAAGATCGCAATCATAGCTACCGCACTAGCTGCTGTCTGTACATCAAGTCCAGCCAGCTGCACGCCGATATCTTTTACAATACCGATCAGATACAGACCACACATACAAGCGGTGAAAAAGATGATAAATAGCAGATAAGCTTCTTTTGTCCGCAGCATTTCTTTGACCGTATAGTCTTTCGGTGAACTCATTACTGTAGCTGTCGTTGAACCCGCTGGTGCTGGGGCCGCTTGAACCGGAGCTTCTCTTACGAGCAAGGAACCGATTACAATCATGCCCATTACAATCAAACCCCAATACATAAATGTATTAGACACACCCACTGAGTCTATCAACCCGCCGTTAATATATTTAAAGATCAAACTCCCTGTTCCATAAGCACCAACGGACACGCCGGAGATTAAACCTTTATTATTCGGAAACCATTTAATTAAATTAGATAATGAAGTGATATAAGCTGTCCCATCCGCAAAACCAACGATCACCCCAACCAATAAATAGAACATGAAGAGTGAATTGGCCTGCGAGCTAAGAATCAATCCTAGTCCGAGCACAATCCCAGCAGTAGCAGTCAAACGGCGAAGTCCGAAACGATCCTGCAGCTTCCCTGCGAACAAGGTCGCGAAAGCGAGTGCAAAGCTCGTTATAGAAAAAGTAATCGAAACGGAGTTAAGCTCCCAGCCAAATTTTGTTACCAGATGCGCATTAAATAAACTCCATGTATAGATGGTACCTAGACCCATTTGCATAATTACTGTACCTAATACGATTAGCCACCGTTTGGTGCTTTTGCTGTCCATTGTCGTAGTCATGGTCTTTTCCTTCTTTCTCTCTCGTTGTCTGCTACAAGAGCTTCTATCGCCTCTTTATTGTAGCTAAACCAGCCGATGTTGAGAGAAATCCGGCATGAGATGACGGAAATGAAGAATGAATTGCATTTATAAGCGCATAATCTGCCTGAATTCCTTTACCTTACTACGACTTACCGGCACTTCAAAACCTAAATCATGCAGGCGCAGCAAATACGTATTGTTGAACCACGGGATGATTTCCTTGATCTTGGACAGGTTAACAATATAGGAACGATGGCAGCGAAAAAAACGATCCTGCGGCAGCCGCTGAAAGAAATCGCTAATACTAAGTGCCATGCTGTATTCCTCACCTTTAGTCATCACACTTGTGCTTTTTTCCTGCGCGGAGGCGTAATAAATATCGTCGGCATTCACTACGATAATCTTTTCATTTTTCCACAGATTGACCTTGTCACTGACCGGATTACGTTCTTCTTCCCCCTGTCGTCCACGGCTGGCAAACGCATTTTCCAGCTTGTGCAGCATGGCTTTGATGCGTACCTCGCTATAAGGCTTAAGAATATAGTCAAAAGCTTCAATCTCAAACGCCTCAGCGGCATGCTCCTTATACGCAGTGATGAACACTATGTAGGGTTTTACCGAGAATCTACTGATATTTTGTGCCAACAGCACTCCGTCGATGGAGGGAATATTAATATCCAGAAAAATCACATCTATCGTATCACTCTGCAAAAATTTAAGCGCGTCCAACCCATCTTCAAACTGTGCCGTTATATCGATCCCGCTGTGCGTCTCTATTAAATAAGCCAGCTCCTGTCTTGCCAGCTCTTCATCTTCTACGATGATCGCTCTCATTGGTCCTCCTTTTTAACATCAAAAAAAATGTTCGTACCTTTATCCAATCTCTGAATGGTAAGTCCAGTCCCATAGATCAGCTTTACCCGCTGGTGTACATTAAACAGCCCGATTTTATTCTCCGGCATATCGCCAGTATAGACCTTCTCTATCGTTTCCTCGCTGATGCCAGCTCCGGTATCGCGAATGCCCACCCGTACGGTATCCCCGTGGTCTTTTACAGAAATCGTTACTGTTCCTATCCCTCTTACCTTCAGTATGCCATGTATAATCGCATTTTCTACAAGCGGTTGAATGATCAGACTCGGAATCCGAACCTGAACCTCATCAATATCATAAAGCACGTTAAGCCGGCTTCCAAAACGCGCCTTTTCGATCTCTACGTATTGCTGGACCTGCTGTAGCTCTCGTTTGATATCAATGAATTCATCGGTAAGCTCCAGATTGTATCTCATATAACCGGACAGATTCACAATCAGCTCGCGCGCCTTATCCGGGTTAATTCGAATCGAGGACGCAATTGCATTCAGTGCATTGAATAAAAAATGCGGGTTAATGCTGGTCTGCAGTGCCTTCAGCTCCGCTTTGTTCGCCATTTCCTTAATGCCTTCCACCCGCGACACTTCCATCAAGGTAGAGATCATTTGCGACAGACCCACGGCCATAGCTTGGAGCGAGTAGGTAATCTTGTGGGCTTTGGTGTAATAGATTTTGAGCGCTCCCGTCACCTCACCCTTTTCCTTCAAAGGTATGATGATCAGCGACTTGATCTGCGGATTCACGTAATCACTATCATCGTTACGGATAGTAATTTCACCACTGGACAACGTTACTTTAGTTTCCTCACTGATAATATCGTTAGTTGTCTCATAATCCTCCTCACCCACGCCAACATAGGCACGAATAAACCGAGTATCGGTAATGGCTACAGCGTCTGCACCGATATCCTCTTTGATGATCTGGCAGATGGTGCGCAGCGACTCCTGATTAATATTGCGAAAATACGGCAAGGTCTTATTGGCAATATCAAGCGCCAGCTTGGACTGCTTAGCCGCAATCCGTTCCTTCTCACCTTCCACGCTCTGCACTAACACAACAATCAGGCCGACACTAATCTGGCTCATAATCATCGGAAAAGCGATCTTGGACACGATATCTACACCCAGCGCCATCGGTTGAGCCATCGCTAGAATAAGCAGCATCGTCAGTGCCTCACAGGCCATTCCCGCCAAAATCCCTGCTATCCAGCGACGCTCACCAGAGGTGCGGCGATAGATTATCCCAGATACTATGCCTGCGGTGATACTCGTAATCAGACAAGGAAGAGAGGTTACCCCTCCGATATCAATCAGAAAACGGTGAACCCCTGAGATGATGCCTGTTATAAGTCCAACCCATGGCCCGAACAAAATCCCGCCAGATACGATGGCGATAATTCGTACATTCACAAGCGAACCTTCCACATTAATCCCGCTATAAGTGCCAAAAATGGCAAATAAGCTGAAGATCATCGTCGCAATAGCAAGCTCTTGCGGAGCGTAACTCCCTTTTTGAAAAACCTCTTTAAACCGCGGCAGACGAGTCAATACAAACAGACACATCAGCAATAACGCAGCTCTTTCCAACAATTGCAGTAATATAGTAAACGTATATTGCACGGTCACCGCCTCCAAAGGTCTCGATGTCGATTCATTATAAAGATAGTTCATGCCTCTGTCCATTCAGCCTATCCCTTTCTACCTCTATTGAAACTCTTGTTGTATGATATTAACAGATTGGAAGCATGAATATTCGGAGGTGGCAGTGTGCACAAAATAGAACACGAGGCAGATATCATTCAGCTTGTACATAATGATCCCTGGATGATGGCTATTTTAGAAAACGCCAGATCGCTACAGTTACCTGACTGGTGGGTTTGTGCTGGGTTTGTACGTTCAAAAATCTGGGACACCCTACATGGCTTTGAAGAACGGACCCCTTTGCCAGATATTGATGTTATTTATTATGACGGCAGCAATCTTCATGAGGAAGTGGAAAAGCAATGGGAGGCAAAACTGAGGGAATTAAATCCCTATGTGCCATGGTCGGTTAAGAATGAAGCAAGAATGCATACCATTAACAACCTTGCACCCTATACGTCATCTGTAGATGCCATCTCCAAGTTTCCGGAAACAGCTACAGCGCTTGGGCTTTCCTTAGATGAATACGGTAAGGTTATCCTAACCGCTCCGCATGGGATTGCGGATGTTATTAATGTAGTGTTGCGGGCTACCCCTCATTTCAACAATAATCCAAGCTTACTCCCTATTTATGAAAAACGAATATCACAAAAAAACTGGCAGGCAACGTGGAAGCAATTGCAGGTCAGCGCTACCTAAAGCTAAGTTGTGTTAGCATCGGAATAAAAAAACAGCAAGCCTCTGCTACAGTAGGGCTTGCTGTTGTAGCTTTATCACACCGCTAAATCAATACCAACCACGCCTACTACATCTCCCTGACGATTCCGGATTGCTCTAGATAATGTAATACAAGAACGTTTCGTAATCGCAGATACATAAGGTTTAGAGACATATTCACCTTCATTCATGGCCCCATTCCACCAATCACGCCGCTTAGCATTCAACAGGCCAGCCGCTGGCTCGGAGTAGATAAAGGTTCCATCCGTCCGATTGGACCAAATGGCTTGTACATCTGGAATTCTCTTAATGTAAGCATTCAAAACACCTTGATGAACTTCAGTATCTGGAGCGTAAAGTTCTTCCTTGGCGGAAATCGTCTCCAAGAGACTCTGCATTTCCTGAAGCCGGGCTGCATATTGGCTCATCTCAATTTCCGCTCTGCCCGCAATGCTAGTAACCGATTGCTGCAACGATTGTGACTCCGCCAACAGATTGGCGCTGACTTCGTTCAGCTGCCCAATTTGATCCCGCTGCCGTGTCACCTGCTCCAGCGTAAGGTCTACATTGGCAATCGTCTCATTCACGATCGCTACAGCACCGCTCAGCTCCGTCGTCACTTCTACAATCAGCTTGCCCTGCTTCGCGGCAGCATCGATTGTTTCCGTTACGGCGCTGCCTACTTCATCTACTCTCGACGCGATATCATCGAGTCGAAGCTTCACCGTGCCGACCTCGTTCACCCCACGCTCCACTGAGACTTGCTCTTTCGTAACGGATTCCAGCACCTGCTGTACTCCATTATTAATGTCAAGCAAGATGCCTGAGGAGCGGTCTACCGAGCTCTTGCTTTGATCAGCCAGCTGCCGAATCCGGCTGGCCACTACTGCAAATCCGCGGCCCTGTTCACCGGCCCGGGCCGCTTCAATAGAAGCATTCAGCGCGAGCAATGAGGTCTCATTCACAATGGAATTAATCAATGTATTGATCTCCTCTACCATCGCAATATGATTACTCAGGGTAGTAAACTTAGCTAACATGTCCCCACTCTGTGTTTGCAGATCCTTCATCACCACATCTGCAATGCTCAGGGAATCTACCATTGCTGTCATTCCTTGCCGAGCATAATGCATATTCGAGCCTAGTTTTTCCGTCAATTCTTCGATATGTGCTGTAACTGAGGCTACACCACCCATCGTCTGATAGGCCCCTTCAATATTGGCTTTAGCCTCGTTGCTGCGAATCCTTAAATCCGTTTCATACGCGTGTGAATAATCTGCAGTCTGCTGCAGCTGCTCTGTATGGCGGCTGATTTCTTCAAGTGCACCATGCAGCCGATCCGAGGTAACTACAATCTCATTGCCAAGAAGCTCCACTTGGTCCTGTGACTCCTTCAGCAGCGCTTCTTTGCGATAACCGTAGCGGGATATATTCAGCGAGAACCATCCTAGAGAACCCATAAGCAGAATAATCACCAGCTTATGCATCCAGAGCATATCAATCAATAAGCTGTACACACTGACAAGAAGCAACAGGACGACTACGAAAATCTGGTTTCGACGGATCTGCATCTTTATTCCCACTCCACTCGATTGATGTTATGTATTCTAACATTATATCAGCAGAGTTAATTAAAGGAAATACTTTCTATAGTATTCCTTTTCGATCAATCATTCCCCGGGCCAGGTAATCTCCCCTTATAAAGATGCTTGTTGATCTCCTGCTTCCAAGAAAGCCATCAAGAGGAAACCTGAGCTTATTGTCGAATATATAAGCATATTGCCACTGGAAAAGAGGATCACATTATGCGCGCCACACCTCAAACTCCTCGTCAGACCTATTGGAATCGTGTGCTTCTCAATTCATTCTGGATCATCCTGATTGTGTATTTAAGTATTCAGTTCATTGTGACTCTATCCTTATGGAGCCAGCGTCCGGAAACCCCAACCAGGAACGGTTATATTGAGCACTCGTTGATTTCTGATTCCATCATAGTGGAGTTTGATCATTATTCTAGAAGTAATCTATAGATGGAGGCCTCTGTGGGCCCAACTCTCCATTACGGTTGCAAGCCATCTATTTGCGGTTTTGATTATCGTCAATCTCAGCGATGAGTTGCATGTTAAATCATTAATTATGCTGTTCCCGCTACTAGTCTCGATGATCTATCTGAAGAGCAGTTATATGATAGCCACTTCTGCTATTTCTCTACTGTACACGATCATTTTATTCACCAAGACATCCATTCACGAGTACTTCCCAATCACCCAAACAATCATTATCGCTCTTATTTTTGCAGGTACTGCTTTGGCAGGTTTTGCAGTAATCGTTCGCGGACGTGATTTGATGCAATCCCTGCAGAACTCCGTCAAGTCAGAACAGGAATTACGCATTCAGAATATAATCATGGATCGTCTATCTAAGATAGATCCCCTGACTGATCTGTATAATCACAAGACTTTTCACGAATATTTGGGTTGGCTAATCGAGCATCAGCAGAGTAATCCATTCTCCATGCAGCTTGCCGTTATGGATATCGATAATTTCAAAAAAGTAAATGATTGCTATGGACACTCCGTTGGAGATATCGTATTACAAAAAGTCGCAGCGATCCTACTCGAGTATATCGGTCCTGATGATTTCGCCGCACGGTACGGGGGCGAGGAGTTCATTGTCATTCTGACTACCAAAACCTTTGAGCAATCCTATGAAATCATGCAACAAATTCTAGCTAAAGTCGCCGATACTCCTTTTGCCGAAATGGAAGGGAAAAGCATAACCGTCAGTATCGGGATGCATGATTACACAGGCGAAGACTCCAAAAATACCACTTTTCAGCAGGCTGATGATGCACTTTACGAAGCTAAAAACACCGGGAAGAATAAAATTGTTATCAGCTAATGGCAAGCTCCACAGACACTGTTTATCTGTCGGAGCTTGTTTTTTTGCAAAGCCTTAATTTCAGAAGCATTTCACACCAAAAACCCCCACCTGTAGATGAGGGCTGTGTATCAACTGCTAAATTCCGTAACGCTTCTGCGGTTCCAAAAGCTCTACCACTTCCTGCTTCGGAACAGGTCTGCTAACCAGATATCCCTGTACCTTATCGCAGCCCGATTTTCTGAGGAAATCCAGCTGGCTGATCTCTTCCACTCCCTCCGCAACGACCTCCAGCCCCATATTGTGGCCCAGCTGTATAATGGTCTGCACAAAAGACTGGCTGTAAGCTTTTTCCGAAAGCGAATCGATAAAGGTCTTATCCATTTTAAGCGTAGAAATCGGCAATTGCTGCAAATAACTAAGAGATGAGTATCCCGTTCCGAAATCATCCAGCGCAATACGAATGCCTTGGGATTTGAGGAATTGAAGCTTATTCACGATACTCTCAAACGATTCCATAAAAATAGACTCGGTAATTTCCAGTTCAAGACAACTAGGCTTGAGCCCACTTTCAGTCAGACTTTCCTGCACCATCTCGACGAAATCATCCTGCAATAGTTGAATAATGGAAATGTTAACTGATATCTTGTAAGGAATGCCCATACGATCTTGAATGCCTTTCATAAAGATGCACGATTCCCTAAGCACCCATTCTCCAATATAAATAATCAGCCTGGAATCCTCGGCGATTTTGATAAAGGAAAGTGGAGATACAAAGCCCAGCGTTGGACTATTCCAGCGAATTAAAGCCTCAAAACCAGAAATTAATCCAGACTGGATATCCACCTGCGGTTGATAATATAACTCAAACTCATTATTATTCATGGCACTGCGCAAATGCTTCTCTATATTCATCCGTTCATTAAACGCAGTATGCATGGATTTGTCATAGACCACATAAGTCCCTTTGCCATCCTCTTTCGCCCGGTACATAGCGACGTCCGCATTTTTCAAGATTTGCTCGGTGGTCTCCCCATCTTCCGGATAAAAGGAAATTCCGATGCTTACGGAAACGTACAAATAACTCTCTCCGATTAAAAAGGACTGCCTGAATGCTCTCATGATCCGCTCCGCCAGGTCTAGCACATCCTCGTGGTTTTCTATATCCTTAATAAAAATCACGAATTCATCCCCGCCGAGCCGAGAGAGCATATCCCCTTCACGCACCACCGACTGCAGTCTTTCGCTAGCCTTTTGAATGAGAACATCACCGGATTTATGCCCTAAGGTATCATTGATGTATTTAAAATTATCGGTATCTACGAACAACAGCGCCGCCTTGCCTCCTGAACATTGCAGATATTTCTCCATAGATTCCAGTAGACATACACGGTTGGGTAAATTACTAAGCTCATCCACATAAGCCAGACGATGCATGTGTTTTTGATTCTCCACCAGCATATCGTATTGCTCTACAAGCTCCTGCTGTGTGGCTGTAAGCTGTTCATAGGTTGCCTCAAGCTCCTGATAACTGTTGCTCAGCTTTAGCTCTACCTGCTTCCGCTTACTAATATCAATCAGCGAACCGATAAATAACACAACTTCATCCTTTGGATCAACGATAGCTTTACCACTTACCTCAAACCAGACGAACTGATTATCTTTGGTCCGCATGCGGTATTCTGTCTCGTAGATAGGGGTTAAACCTGCCAGATGATCATGTCTTGCCTTTTGGGATGATGGCTGGTCATCGGGATGAATAATACTAAGTACCCCATTTTCGAATGAATTGATTTCATCCTCCGTATAGCCCATAAGCTTGTACCAGCGATCCGATAGATTATACAGTCCAGTCTCCCAGTCAAGCTCCCACATGTATGCACCAGAACCCTCTGTCGCGAGACTGAACCGTCGTTCACCTACTTGCAGCTTAGCAAATTGCTCCTGTAGCTCGACCTCTGTCGCTGACAGCTCTTCGTAAGTAGCTTCCAGTTCCTCATAACTTTGCTGAAGCCTTAGCTCATTTTGTTTGCGCTCATCGATATCCACTCCTACAAGCACAAAAATATCAGCTGCCTGCTTATCCAATCCTTTTAACAAGGTGGTCCGAAATGAAAAATACCGCGCCGCTGGCGAATTGTCCGGAAGTTTATGCTCGATATTATCAACATAGTCAAGCTGTACGGCCCTTTCCAGCAGATTCCGAATAGCCGCCGTACTGCCTGTCAGACCCTCCATATCCGCAATGTTTTTGCCCACTACTTCATTCTCGCATAGGCCCGTCATTCGCTCAGCGTAATTGTTAAACCGAACTACCTTTTTATCCGCCTGCACAGCCCAAACCACCATACCGCTATGCTCTATTACATCCTCAAAAAATTGCTGTTCCGAATAAACCGCACGCCGTAAGTGATTAATATACATTTTTAGCAAAACCGCACTAATGATTAGAAGACCAAGCAGAATAATGGCTCCCACAATAAATCTATTGCGCATCATAACTTTATAATAATCTGAATGAACGAAGAAATAGTGCTGATACAGCTCTTCAAAAGCACCGGAACGATGCAGGCGATCCAATCTCTCGTTAACATAAGTTACTAGCTCCGGAGCGGATTTACTTATTGCAAAAGCAACATCCCTAGGGTAGAGATTGCTCATTTTTTTGATAATACTCCCCTTCAATTTCTGTTCAGCAATCAGATAATCGATCACTTCCTGATTCTCAAATAGAAGGTCGATTTCCCCTTTTTCAAGAGCCTTTAAAGCTTCAGGAGTCGTTGCATACTCTATGTAATTTGTAATCCCCACCTTGCTGTTCAGCACGGTTGCAGAATACTGTCCATTCCCTAATCCAATCTTATAACTTCCCAACGTCTTTAAATCGATCTCATCCTCAAGCTCTCGCCTTGCATAGATGGAAATATAGTTTTTAATAACTGGATCTGAAAATAACACCTCTTGGTTACGCGACTCCGTAATTGCCATAAGACCTGCTATCTCAATATCTCCTTGAATCAGCCGACTGTAAACTTCATCCCATTGCCCAGTACTGTAGTGAATAAGGTAATCCTGCTTCTCAAAAATCATCGTGCTCAAATTAATATCAAACCCGGTCAAATACCCGTTTTCTACATATTTATAAGGTGGATATTCCAGTTCAACTTGGTACCTTATATCCTCTCTTTCGGCGTGAGCGGCTGTAGGAGGTACGAGCAAAAGCAGAAAAATAATCAGAAGCAACATTGTGCACCGCTTCATTGCCCAATTCCCCTTTTTGCTAAAATTTAGAATTTAAAGCATTATTCTAAAAAGTATTCGACAAAATATGGTAAGATTCCTGCTAATTCTTTCCTAAAACCACACATTATACGCAAATCCCCATCTTTCGATGGACTCTTTTATTTGTAAATGATAAAAGTTACGAAGTCTTGATTTTTATATTGCTTTTTACATAGAAAATGTGGATAATAGCAATAACGATAAATGTTGATAATGATTATCATTATTATAAGCGTTAATAATTTCAATTTACGATATTTAAGTTAAAAGGAGACTGATCACCCATGAACGTTACCTCTACCCGAACAACATTACAGGTTGACGATTATCTGGATCTGCTCAATCTTGCCGTTAAAGTTGGAGATTTGAAATGGCAAAAAGAAATTAAATCCAGATTGCAATACATTCTCTGTCTGCCGACAAGATAATGCTTCCGAGTATACGCCGTGTTCCCTTATTTGGGGGCATGGCTTTTTTTGTTGGTATGCAGACATAGCTATATAATAATAGGAGTATCTCCAGGTCACCTGATGGTTAATGATATAGTATAATTATCAGCATAATATATAGAATAAAAAGTCCTTCAGATCGGAGCGTGTCAGCTTGAAAAAGTATATAGCTTTATTCTTAATGCTCAGCCTGTTATGGGTACCTGGTGCATACGCCGCTGGAATTCCTGCCCAGCAGGGATTCGTTACCGATAACGCTGAAATGTTCAGTTCCGCAGAAGCCGCTTCTATTTCTGCTACCGCCACTGGAGAACTCCTGACCATCCATGTACTCACTGTAGATTCCACAGACGGTACTCCAGCTGATAAGTATGCAGACAAGGTTTATGACTCGTGGAAACTGTCCACGCGGGATCTTCTACTGCTGATCTCCGCTGGTGACCAGTCCATTGAGCTAAATTTCTTAAATCCAGACTTTCAAAGCTCGTTAAATACTTGGTCTAAGAATCAAGGAGGGTCCTCGGGAAGTTCAGCCATCCAAAAACTGCTCGACACCTACTTCATTCCTTATGCCAAAAAAGGGGACTTCACTGGCGGGACAAAGGCTTTGATTAATGCCATCCATTCCATCGGAGATCGTGCCGGCAATACCGGAGGAACCGCAGGAAGCGGGAGCGCAGCCGGGGTCGGGAATGGTGTAAACCGCTCCAGCAGCTCCATGTTTATGATTGCAGCGATTCTTATCGGAGCCTTTCTAATCCTCCTTCTACTCTTTGTAATGGTTACGGGTCTGCGTCGACGCAAGCAGCTTAGCGAGCAACAGAAACAGTTATCTAATTTAATGGTCCAGGCAAATCGGGCACTGGAATCGCTAAACCCTTTTCAAGGGATCGTTCAAGGGAAGACGGGAGAGCTAGTCGAAGGTATTTCCAAGCGGCTATCCGCCAAGCTCGTTGAAATCTCCGCACTACAAAGCGAAGGTCAAGGCGTTCAGCCAGCATTTTATCGCTTGGCTGCCCTCAAGACAGCCGTGAAACAATTACAGCTGTCCGAAGCTTCCTTCCGCGCAGCGCTTGAAGAGGAAGAGAAACACATTGCTGTCATCAGCGAAGCAGACCGCAATGTCAAACAGCGTATTACAGAGTTGAAAGAGGATACGCCAGAGCTTGAAGAACAGCTGCAAGGTGCAGTTAAAGAAACCGGGTATGAGCTTCAAGAAATTGTAGAGGAACTTAAGGAGCTTGCGGAGGAAACTGCTAAGGCAGACCAATTGGAGCTTTTTGATCCGATTGCTGCACAAGAGGTTACCGAGGATGCACAGGAGCGTCAGGAAAAAATCGAACAGGATCTGAAGGATGTTGATCTCTACGATGATAAGCTAAATAAATTTCCTACGGTATTAGCTGTGGCACGTGCCAAAATCACCGGGATCATTGAACAGAATTCACTGCACAATATGAAGGTTAAGCCATATGAACACCTGGAGCAGGCCCGCGTAGAATCGTTGACACTTGAAGCGCCGCTGCGTATAGGAGATATGGATGAGGTGCGCAGAATCGGCGCCAGTCTAGATCTGCTTCTGGATGAAGCTGTTGCTATGACAGAGCAGCAAGCACTGCTGCGGCAGAATAACCGCAGAGATCTAGAGACATTCCGCACCACATGGAGCCATTTGAAGCAGCGGCGAGACGAGCTGCAGGCCCGAATTACAGAAGCACGTGTACATTTCGAAGAACAGCATGTAGCTACCGTAGAGAACATTCTGATGGAGTGGAGCACACGTCTTCGGGAAGGCGCAGGTGAAGTGGCGCAAATTGAGAACTGGACCAGTGATGAACGGGGCGAATATGACAAGGCCCACGATGCGCTGGAGCGCTTGCTGTCATTGCAGGATGAAGCTGGCCGGCAATATGACGGTGTCTCTGAAAGTCTAAATGCATTAAATGAAAGACTGGATAAAGTACAACGTCTCTTCTCCGAAGGACAAAGCCGGGTAGAGACGACCCAGCGAATGCTGCACAGCAGAGGCTTGTCTTCCAGAATCCGCTTTGAGTTATCCTTACTGCCGGAATATAGCCAGTTGGAGCAACGGCTGTCATCCCGGCCTTACAACCTGGAGGAACTAGAATCGATTGGCCGCGCTTATGACGCTCAGATCACTTCCTTTGTGAATGAAGCGAACCGAATCGTTCGCCAAAAGGAAGAGGAAGAACGGCTTGCCCAGCTAGCCATGATGAGAGAGCAACAGCGGCGTGCGCAAGCCCGTAAACGAATGTCCTCCGGTCCTCCTTCTTCGGGCGGATTCGGTGGGGGACGTTCCTCCGGCGGTTCTTCCTGGGGTGGAGGAGGCAGTGGCGGCAAATCCTCCGGCGGCTCTTCTTGGGGTGGCGGCGGCAAATCCGGTGGAAATTCATCGGGTGGCTCTAAGTGGTAATTCCTCACCATTAGATGCAAATGGATATACAAAAAGACTTTTTCGCCTATACGGGCGAAAGAGTCTTTTTAATTATGAATTATTGCTGTTTCATTTGTGGTATAAATGTGCCATCGGAAGATAAATTGTAACGGCCGTGCCCACTCCCTCTTCACTAGCTATTGCCACATATCCTCTGTGGGCAGTCACGATTTTTTTGACAATCATGAAGCCAAGTCCATTTCCATCGCCTCTGGTCGTGTGAAAAGGCTCTCCTAATTTATCCAGAACTTCCTTGTTCATCCCCTCTCCATTATCGGTGAAGGTAATCACCTGGAATTCATCCTTCACATCAAGAGTCACTGTAATGCTCCCGCCAAAAGGCAAAGCTTCCATTGAATTTCTTAGGATATTCAGGAAAATCTGCTTAATCTGATTGCGGTCACATTCGATCTCAGCATCATAATGAATCTTTGTATTTAACGCTATATTATTCATCTCCACCTGAATCGCGAAAATATTCAATACTTCCAGCAGGATCGTACTACATTGTTCAGTCATATAATGCGCAGCCTGCGGCTTACCCAGAATAAGAAACTCGCTCACAATGAGATTCATTCTTTCCACTTCTGACATAATGAGATCATAATGCAGCAGACGTGAATCTTTATTAGCCAGTTGAAGCATCCCTTTCACCGTAGTCAGGGGATTGCGGATCTCATGTGCAATGCTCATGGCCAGTTGTCCTGCGACCACTAGCTTTTCTGTATTGCGCAGCACTTCTTCTGTTCTTTTCATCTCCGTGATGCTGCGCAGACTTCCAATCACACGCGCTAAGTAACCATTTGCATCGTAAACGGGGAGTACATCTAACATATAATGCTCGAACAACCCGTTTTTCTCCTGAATCACTTCTAACCCGGCACATGCGACATGATGTATGATGACATGTTGAAAGTATGCGCCCACATTCCTAATTTCAAAGACACTAGTTCCAACAACAGACTCTTGATGCTCACCACCCAAATGAAGCATGGCTAAACTGTTCTCATTTATATTCACGACTGTTCCGAATTGATCTGTTATGATTACCCCTAAGTAATTGGTCTCTAGCAAAATCCGATTTAATAATTGCAGCTGAGAATTCCCTCTTCGCAACAAAATCTCACGTTCAATCGAGTCAGCCATCGTACAGAGCAGAGGCAACAAATGGGGATGGGCTACATCTATATCTGCCATAAATGAAATTGTACCTAAAATCTCTTGCCCATTTTCTTTATAAAATGGAGCTGTACAGCACACTAAATGATGCAAAATATAATGGAAATGGTCTCGTCCTGTCAGCTGGAATGGCCTCTGATATTCAAGGGCTAAAGCGATTGAATTGGTACCCACTTCTTTGTTCATCTGCACGCCTTCTTTGATGCCTACCTGTCCTACGAGATCAATAATCGTCGCATCTCCTTGGAACGCCAATAGATAACCTGCATCATCCGAAATCGTGACTAGGATCGGGTTCCCTTTGACTGAGGAAAGAAATTTTTTGACAAAAAATTCGATAACCTCAATCACTTCACTATATGCGCTAAGCTGTGCCCCCAATTCATCAGTAGAATATCCCTTTGCAAAGACAGGCGGTTGCTCAGGATCAATTCCTTGGTCTATACAATGCTGATTGGAAGCCTTAATAATGGTCTCATCCGTCAGTATCCCTGTTGTCTCATCCAAAGCCCTTACCCCATTCTGTATGAATCTTCAATTTTGCATTGCATAATTATGTATTCTACCTCTCTCCCTCTAATCCTTTTCAATCCTTAAAAATCAAATAATCCCAATGTTAAAAAATAACTTTCTGCACAAAAAAACTCCACCCCTATAAAAGAGCGAAGTTTTGGAGGATTATTATTTTCTGTTTTTCTATTAATGCTTAGTGTCATCCAAAAAAGGTTTATTCACATAATAATACATTACCCCCATCAGTACGCCACCGCCAATTAAATTGCCGATCGTAACGGGGACAAGGTTATGCACCACGCCATACCACGATACCGTTCCGGGATGATCAAGTACAAGCGCAATCGCAAAGGTACACATATTGGCAATACTATGCTCATAGCCGGAGATGAAAAAACAGAATACGAATAAGACCATGGCGAACATTTTGGCCCCATCGCCTTTCATATTCATCGGTATAAAAAAAGCCATACAAACGAGCCAGTTACAAAGAATAGCCCGAAAGAAAAGCTGACCAGCCGGGGCTTCCATCTTATGCTCCACTACATATAGCAAAAATCCGTTTACATCTGAGCTATAGAACAGTCCTGTCAAAAAAATCAGCAAGGCAAAAACGGCAGCTCCAAGAATATTACCGATATAACTCATGATCCACATCCGGACAACCTCAGACCATTTCATTTTCCGTCTTAGTGCCGTGTATGTGTAATAAAAAGTATCTCCGGTGAATAAATCCCCGCCACCAAAAGAAATTAGAATAATAGCCGCTCCGAAAGTAATCGCAGCCATTGGATAAGCAAAGGGGGATTGCTCCATAAAGAAATAGTTGCCTGTCTTAAATGCTACAATTACACCGAATCCGATAAACATACTGGCCAGCATGGCTCTGGCAATATAGCGCATTACGCTTTGCCGGAATATCTTCTGTTTCTTAAGTGCTAATTGTTCTACCTGAAGCAGTGCCTCGTTCTCCATGTGACCTCCTTAGGGATTTTGGTATTTCCAGCTGATTATGGGCTAATCGACAGCCTTGCGTTATTATACCCAATAACCCGCTGGAAATTACTTGAACCAACTCGCGGCAAAAAATCCCTGAATAATTACGGGGAAGCGAAGCTACCTCTCGCTAATTGTCTTCATTCATTTTAGCAATGGCTTCTGCTTTTTCACTGCTGGCGACGATGATAAGCACGAGTATCAAACAGCCTAAAACCATAGCCTATCCCCACTTCCTCCACATGTAGTCTTGTGACAACTTATGTATGTGGATAGGGCTTTATGTTTGGCTGCAGCAAACTTCATTTGATTAGATCACGTTTACGCCTATGCAGCAGTTGAAGCAAGCTACTTCATATCCAAAAAAAGCAGAGCAGCGAACCTCCAGAAATGAAGGCTCACTGCTCTGCTATTTTTTTACGGACTTTTTATTAAAACAATTAGTTCAAGAAGCTGCTCAGTTGGCTCTCTGCTTCACCTTGTTTCAGCGCCTCAGGCTTGTCCGCTTCATTGAGTCCTAGACGATTGCCCAGTTGAGTATTGATCGTCGTCATTTTTGATGTATAATCCTGGCAGCTCTCGATAATACGACGGTTTGACTGTTCTGAAGTATCCAATGCGCTAAGCAGATCGCCGATCGCTTGATTCACGGCTTCCATAGACATGGAAGGTTTGGATAGAAGCTCAGTCGTTTTTTCTGTAGTCGTACGCAGCAAGCGTGCATTTTCTTTAAACTGATCTTCAATCGTCTTATTTGTTGCTTCTACAGCGTTGATAACATTCTCCTGATCAGCCAGCGACATCGCAATCATTGCCGACACTGTGATCAGATTAGAGGTTTTATCAATCGCATTATTCACGGAATCAATCAGTTTATCATTATTGTCATTGATGATATCTGTAGCAGCAATCGCTTGATTGTAGAGCAGAATCATCTCTGTCATGGACTGAATACGAACCATCACTTTACGCAGACCACGCTCCAAATAAGCTTTACGGAACTCATTCTCAGGCTTTGCAATCTCCACCTCGAACAGCTCTTTTAGCTTATTGCCGAAGGCAATTTTGGTCTGAAGGTTATAGATCTCCTCCATAGAGGTACGTTTCAGCTGGCGCATATTTACAATACTCTCTTCGAGGGTATCTCTGCCGTCGCGTAGTCCGGTAACAATCGCATCAATATTCGTGCGGACAGACTGATATTTGTACACATAGTTCTTCATCGGACTCTTCCGCAGCATTTTGCCGAAAAAGCTAACATTCTTACTCTGTTGCAGATTTTCACACTCATTCCGCAGCTTCATAATCATGTTAGGCACTTCAACACGCTTACCGGACATCAGGTCATTTACCGGACGATCCAGCAGCTTGAGGGTTTGGCCTGCTTTTTCCTGCGTCTTCACCCCAAGCTTTCCAATATCATCCATTAAAGAATCCAGCGTGACTGTATCTGTCTGGGATACCTTCTCGATCAATTGCGCGGCTTCTTCGACTACCTTTTGTTCATCTTCTTTTTTTAATTGGATCAACTGCGTGGACATGGGTTTCCCTCCTATAATTCGGAACTGCTATACCGCTGATGAATCAGTTCCGCCTTCGTCTGAAGTTCCATCAGGTCTTTATGTTCGATCGTCGAAGCAATATCCGATATTTTGGAATCAACATCTCTTAGACCGTTCAGCAGCGTTCTCCGATTCTTCGTCTTCGCTTCACCACTTAGGCGCAAAAATGGATTAATCACACCATTCAAATCCTTCAGAATCAATCTGCGGACCGTATGATTAATATCGCCATTATTGAGCTCCTGCAGCAGCGGAATTACACGTTGAAGTCTCGCAAAAAGCGCCAGTGATTTCTCGACAATTTCATTGTCCAGTGTATCCTTCTGCCCCTCGGAGATAATCATATCTTCCAGAATGCTAAGGTACTCAACTACCGGAGCAAATTCCGGTCCAATCTTCGTCGGTTCAGCCTCAGTTCTGCCACTATTGTCCGGATTACCTGGTGCAGCATTATTGGCCGCACTCGGTAAATGCGGAGCATTTGCAGAGGGAGCTGGAGCAATAGGCACCGTCTCCGGACCTGCTGGCAGCACCTCAGCCGGAAGGTTGGTTCTCGGACTTCTCGTTGCAAGAACCCCTACCGCTGCACCCGCTACAGGCAACAGCAAGGAGAGTAACTCAGGCAAAAAAGAACTCGTTAATACAGCGACAACATAGCCAATACCGGCATACAGCAACACTTTCGATTTAAATTTAATTTTTCTCACCTCTTGTGAGCGAGATTGCGAACGCTCAATTCACGGGATCCGGGATTACGGATTCGCCGTTTATTTTCATAATTAGCGGCTGCTCTACATGGCTGGCAAGCACATTATCGCCGAACTCCGCAGGCTGGACCTCTCCGCCGAGTGCACTTTTGACAGCCAGGTATGGAAAGTTAATTCCAGACAGACAAGAAATATGAAGACCTCCAGACATCCGGGGGTTAATCTCCAGCAGTTTAGGAATTCCACCACTATACTTCATTTGAATATTGAAATTGAAAGGTATTTTATATACCTCTGCTACCCGGGAAGCGATCTCCTCCAGCTCCGGAATATGCTCCATCAGCCGCAGACGACCGCCAGCTTTACGACGGGGTACAGCCGCTAACAGCCTGCCATTCTCATCTGACAAGCAATCTATACTGTATTCATAACCTTCCAGCAGTTCCATCACCATAAGTTCAGGGAATGTAGGTTCACTTCCCAGAATACGATAGGCCTCTTCGAAGGATATCAGCGGAGTTACATGACCAAACAGCTCCTGTAAAGGACTACGTGTGTTATCAATGATACGGAAGCCGAGGCCTCCCTCTGTCTCCGTGGGTTTAAAGCATACGCGATGTCCTTTGGCTACAAGATCATGATAAGCCTCTTTGAACTGCTCTGCTGTACTGACCACATGATAATCAGGAATTGTCATAATCCCGGTTTCCTTAACACTTTCGTAGAACTTACCCTTATCCATGATGGTCTCCAATAAGTCCAAATCTCTACAGACCAGAACCTTTGTGCCAATCGCATCAAACATAGCAGCATGCAAAGCTATATCCAGCATATGTAACCGTGGAATGAAGATATCGATCTCATTGCGGCGACAGAAATCCACGCAGAATTGAACATACTCTATTCCAGTCAGTGCCGGTTCAGTCCCAGCAACATCCGCCCCTTGAAGTGACATATGGTGAATATCAGGATGCGTGGCGAAGATTTGTACAGGAACGCCATCCTCATTATTGCGGATGAGATTCATATAATGGTAAGCGACGGAAAACCAGCGATTGAAATAAATGTTTACCTTTTTCATAGTGGCCCAACTCCCAATACGGTTAAGTTATTATAGATCATGTTTACATACTGTAGAATTTCATCACCAGCAAAAACACCCGCTTGCTTCGTAAAGGGATACCTTGATTTTACAAGACCACTCTGCTGCTCTGCAAATATTTCTCCATGACAAGGAGCAATCGCATAGTCCGCACTTTCTAGTAAACTCTTATCCAACAAGGAATCTCCCGATGCTACCATCGGTTCTGACCGAACCGTCCGGCGCACATGAACAATCGCATCACTTTTATTCACAGCGGCAGGAACGACATATAGCTTGCGCCCTTGTAAGGATACCCGCCAGCCCAAATCATATAATCGCTCTGCCAGATTCGTGATCTCATCCATAGGTAATAAATCACGCACTACTACAAAAGTATAAAATAAATCATCACAATACCGCTCACTAATGATCCATTCCTCGTGCACTACAGACCTAACGTGCATTCTAACTTCTTCTGCCGCAGCCGATTCATTTTGAACAAGCCTGCCCACAGAAGCTCTCCAGCTTTTATCTACTTCGCCACCAATCAGAATATTCCCGCCATTACTAGTAATCGCGTAGTCTGGAATAATCGTGTCTTGAAACAGATTAATACGCTTATACTGCGCTATGGTACGTGTTGTAACGGGCATAAAGATAATACGGGAAGTAAGCTCCATCAGATCAGCCAATGCTTTTTGGGAAATGTATGAAACCGTCTTGCCATCCACAACCTCCGCAGGAACCAAGCCCGGAGTATTCTCCGGGACACCGATTGCATTTAGGGAATAGATTAACGTTCGGTCCAAATCACTGGCATAGATCATTCCGTCTCACCTCTCAGCGGCTTAATAATCCCGCAACAGGAGTAGGTAAGTCCAGGGAATACTTCTACTGGAACCCCCCTATCCTCTGCTAAGAGAATAATATGACGGAGATTTGGATTATCCATAGTATCGACAAGAATCTTCCACGGTACTCTGCGCAGCAGCACTCGGGTAGTTTCTCCGACTCCGGGCTTGACCAAATTGATGTTATCTATGGCGAACACTTCTTGAATACTCTGAATATCACGCAGGCCCTGCCATGTAATTTCTGGCGGGAATTGCTGCATCTGTTCAGCAATCGCTTGTGCTTCTTCTGCAACGGAGGAGAAATACGGGCAGATCGCCGCAATGAATACATTGGATACATCCGTATCGAGCCATTCCTTGTAAAATTTAGCCCCATGGAATTCTTCCGGACCAATTAAATCATCGCGCAGCACTGTCCGGCTCATCAGTCCTGACACCGTAGAATTGAGGCATGCACTAGGAATAAGGTAATCCTCTCTAGTACCGAACGTGCCTGAACAGTTCCCAGGATCAGCCAATACGGCCAGGTCATCATTTAACCGAATGCCATATTTCTCATACAGGCTGTTGCACGCTTCAATCAATACCTGGCGAATAGCCCCTTTCCCCGTCCATCCGTCGACAAACTGCAAATCAGCATCAAGCCCGTGCTTTTGCAGAATATAGAGGATTGCGTTCTCATCAATCCCCTTGCCCCGAATGATAGAGATACTATAATGCGGCAGATCAGCACCATATCGCTCTTGGATATATCGCTTAATCAGTACACCAATTGGGGTTCCCGCTCTTGCCAAAGAGACTAACACCGTATCAAGTCCCCGTTGAGCGACAATCATCTCAGAGACTACCGCTACTGCTAGAGCGACCTTCTCCGCAGATTGCTCCAGCGTCTCGTGAAATAACTCAATATACTGCTCAGTAGGCTGATATTCCACGGGCAGCATCTCAGAGTAGTGTACACCTGATTGAATGGCGGCCTCTCTTTCGTCAGTCGCCCGCTCCAGTGAAACATCGCTCAGATCCTTAAGCAAAAATATAACATCTGACGGAGAATAGCTGCCTAGCGGAACCGGTTCGGCTATACTTCTATTTAGAATTTCTTCAGTTACTGTTCCCTTCATAGGTAGGGCCTCCACTTCTTCTTTCCGAGGTCAGTACAATAAGATGCACTTTATGGCGGGCCAGTTTCTTCAGTATATCAAGCATAGGTTTCATACGCTCATGCGGTACATCACGCTCAATCAGCACAAATATATCATCGTATTGACCAGGAGCTATATTATAAATAAAGTTTGTGATTTCCGGGTCACCAGCTGAAGGATACGCAGCAGCACTATGTACCCCATAATCCGGCCGACGCTCAGGGTGGATTGGACTTCTTGTGGAAGACTGGTAAGCAATCCCTTCCCCTATTTCCGCCGCCACTCTCATCGGAAGATACATAAATTCTCCTACACCCATTACCAAGGCTTTCGGTCCTCTACGCAATTGCCGCAGCTGCTCAGCTATTCGTTTCACACCCTGATCAAGCTCCAGATTATCCCGTGACTCAATTCCGAAGCGTCCACTATATTTCATATACGGCGCTGTGTTGATCTCACCATAAGAATCCATAGAGGATACCTCCAGTCGTTCCATTCCATCTTGAGCATAAGTGGTTACAACCTCACACTCTAAAGCAGCCTCTCTATCCAGCTGCTCTGTATCCTTATTAAACACCGGTGAACCTATCACTTCAATATTCCCTTGCAGCAGACATAACGACTTAATGCGAATCCCCAGCTCCTGTTCAAGCTCACTATAGTGTTGAAGATTGCTGCCGCTTCTCCAGTCCAGAAGAGAGACTACCACATATTCCTCCCGCGGGAACTTTGATTGAATATCTCGAATCGTATTAATCGCGGTTTTTCCGGTCGTAATCTCGTCATCTACCAATATAATGGGCTCTGTCCCAGATAAGAGTTCCGTATCCAAGGCATAACATAGATGATCAACTGCATGGGAATGCTCTTCTACAAAACTTACAACAGACTCCAAATCAGGAATATGCTCACGCGTAGTATGAATATAGGATGCCTGCTCAGCAAAGATGTTGTACACACTGTGACCCAATGCAGTTGCCGTTTCTGCGAATCCAATAAAAACCACAGGCTTGGGCAAAACCAGTCGGGCCGCTAGCAATTGTTGATAGGCTTCCTTAGCAAATTCAGGATGAATCAGCCCATGAACCGCCATATCCAATAACTCTGTCATACGATCACTATCCACGGAATCGCCGTTCATCTCCTGATATAACAGCAGCGCCAACGCTGCTCCGCTTAGAAGTGAAGTATACGGATCGACGGGAATATGCTTGCCAAGCACCTTACTGACAAACAGAAAAGTTCGTTTTTTATTAATTCGCGCCGCCATAGAAAATAAAGAATCCAGAGGCATATGAAAGGGGTTAAAGGTTTCGGTTACATTCACTTGCAGGTTCTCGACTATGTTATACGTGCGTAAATTCGTTTTCGGGTAATAATCCGACAAAATGCTGTTGTTCATGTAACACCCCGTATATTTGAGATCGTAGTAAAATTCGTCTTGCCCAATTCAGATGGGGCTTAATTTCGTTCATTTTATTAAAATATTGACTCTTAAACACGCCCAGACTGCCATCATTACTTTCTACAATGCTTAAAGCGTCAACGTATTCCTCATGCATCACCGTATACATCGCCTGAACAGGTCTAAGGTGAGAAGGATGAATAATCGTCTTACCCACAATTCCATTCTCTTTATCCAAAATAACCTCACGAATTAGCCCGTCCACACTGCTCGAGATATAGCTATTCCGCATATCACGGCCGTTTTTGCCGTAAGTATCCTCAAATGGCGTCTGCCGCAGCTGCGGCCGGAGAACTCGATGACCTTTATTCGCAAAATACTCCCAGACGGGTCCTGAGATCACATATCCCTCTTCAACCCGCCCAAACACATTGATAATGTCCGAGATACAGTCACGGATAGGGGTAAGATCATAAATACTAACATCAGGACTGCGACGCAGTCCGAACAGACTGGAGAAATCCGTTGCCCCAATTCTGACGTTTAGGACAAGTTCACGGTAATTACGGAGTAAATCACGGATAGATAGCAGACTGTCCACTCGACTTTCCCGATAAATAATAGGTGCAGTTTCCAAGATTGGCATCCCGTAAAGCACAGGATCATTATAACCACGCGTATTGTTGTACTCAGCTAACGTTTCAAAATATTGAATTCCATTGTCTACAGAGAACTTAGGAAATACAAACCCTGTTAACATCGTTACCAAGGATCCCAAGCGGAAAATCATTTGCCGGAGTTGGTCCGGGTTACGTACTCGTATAAAAAGAAGCGGGAGGCTGTTCGATGAATCCAGCTCATTTTCTGCGTAAGCAGCTAGATAAATGAGATGTTGGATAATAGACTCCTCTGCATTGTCAACCTGGTCATCTCCGATTGCGTCCTCCAGATCTATAATAACCGTCACTAGACCTGCATTTTTGAGCTTAATGATGTCTTCTGCAACACTTGCACGGGTAGCCGGCATATAGAGGGCAGCGCCGACAGCATAGGCTAGCAGTTCCTTGTTCGTGGTATGATCAAATGAGATAGGCGGAGTGTAAAACAAAGAGATTTCTTGTTCTTTCGTCAGGTAATCGAAGTATCTCAAATCGGTTCCCCCTTATAGTTTTGCGAAGCCAAGCAAAACAAGCGTAGACCTCTCCTCATAGAGAGTGTCAGAACCGGCAATACTCTCCCTTGGGGATGGCATCTTGGCTCTCTCAAATATAAGTGAAGGCCTACGCTATAACATATACGATTACCTGAAAGAAGCAGGCGTTTCTATTCTTGCATGATCGGCTCCGACTTCTCTATGGTGCAATTACTTTTTTAATCATGCACTTTTATGGGCATCTTTTTTCTTACGTCTAGCACTATAGAGGATCGTACCCACGAATACCGCTATAAGGATTGTAAAGAATACGACATGCGGCAATTCAAAACCAAAAGCACCCGCTAGCATCTTACCCGCAATAATGGCGATAAGCAGGAACGCTGCCTGTTCCAATTCAGGGAATTTATCAATAAGCTTCAAGAATACCTGCGCCACTCCGCGCATCATCAGAACCCCTAAGATACCACCCATAAAGAGAACCCAAACCTGATCGCTAAGTCCAAATGCTGCAATAACACTGTCAATACTGAAAGCAATATCCATTAATTCAACAAGGAGAACCGTCTTCCAAAAAGAAGTGCCTTTATTCTCCGTATGCTCTTCGCCACTGCCCTTAAATAAACCTTTATATGCGATATAAAAGAGATACAGTGCACCAAGAACCTTAACCAAAGTAAACTTAATAAGAAATGTCCCTAGTCCAATGGCCAGGAATCTGAACAAATAAGCCCCTAAGATACCGTAGAAAAGAGCCTTTTTCTGCTGCTCCTTAGGTAGATGCTTAACCATAACGGCAAGCACAAGCGCATTATCTGCTGAGAGCAAACCTTCTAGTAGAATTAAGCTTCCGATAATCCCCCAGCTCACAGGATCAGAGAGCGTGCCTACTACATCACTCCATGAGAAAAAATGCCCGTAATTCTCACTAATATTTCTAAAAAAATCTGCGAACCAATCCATTACACTTTGCGCCTCCGGTAAAATCGATTATTTGCTGCCCGCAACCCAGCGCAGCCCCCAGCCATAGGCTTCATCCATCTCACGATGACCACTGTAATATTGCACCAGCCGTTCAACACTAAATGTTTCATTGCTTACATTCCGGAATAACGCAATGGCACACATCCCTTTTCGGTTGTTATGCTCGTCCAAATTTACAATGATATCAGGTCCTCCGCCTTGTTTGATGGTGACAACTCCATCGGCCTCTGACCAGTTAGTTACCCCTTTATAAATAAAGGAAAACACTAGAATGCGTTCAATCTCGGAAATTTTGATACCATTTATACGCAAATTCTCACCAGTAGTTACGGAGCCTGTCCGGTCATCCCCATCAAGCATGACATAAGGAGGTTGATTTAGTGAGCCAAAGGCATTACCTAACGCTTGTACCACTCCTTTACTGCCATTCTTCAGTTCATACAGACAAGCAAGATCTAGGTCTATACCATTTTTACGACTAAAGAGTCCGCCCTGCTTCTGGTTCCAGTTGAGATTAATCAACAGTTCCCCTAGATCACCACTAGCTGATTTTTTCAAATTGATGGAATCGCCTTTTTTCTTCAGCTCGATTTTCTTCAAGTTGAGATTCATTGGCGAAGGCGGAGGTGTCGGTGGAGAGCTCTCTTCACGTTTCACTGGCTGCGCAGGCGGCGTTGCGAAGATTTGTGGTGGAATCAGCGGCTTAACCTCCGGCTGTGGAGCAGCAGCAGGAGCAGGCTCCTCGTTCGCTTCAATACCGAAGTTGCTGCATATCTCTTTCAAACCTCCGGCAAACCCCGCTGCAATGGCACTGAACTTCCATTCACTGTTATATCTATATAATTCCCCTACCACAATGGCCGTTTCCACGGAGAAAAGATTGTCGAGATCACATCGGAGCAGTTCCGCACCTGTCACTTGATTGAGAATCCGAAAATAGGCCTGACTAACTTGCCCAAAACTTTGACCCCTTTTCTCCCCATCATAGATGGTAAGCGTAAAGGCAATCTTCATCACATCGGAAGGAATCTTATCCAATTGAACTTCGAATTGCTTGCGGTCATTGAATCCTGGCACATCCTTATACCTAATATAAGATGTGGCTGGATTATTATAAAATATCAGATCCTCGTCTTTACTTACTTTACCCTCTGATCCAAGCAGGAAAGCAGAGCTGTCAATCTCCAGAGCAGCCGGAGCATTCCAGCCGATCTCTACGATTATAGAATGAAGTCCAGCATTGCCTTTGGTCAGATCAGCTTTTTGCCCTTTGACTACGTTAACACTCATTCTTACGCCACCTTTATAAATGGAGTAAACCAACTAATAATTTTGTAAAAAAGAACCCCACAAAGTGGAGTCTGTACTGCTCTAAATATTTAGAAAAAGGGCAGGATCGGTAATGACCCCGCCCACTTGGATGTTATTGCGCGTCCAGTCCATAGTTCTTACATAAAGCGCTTAGACCGCCGGCAAAGCCACTACCAATCGCCTGGAACTTCCAATCCGCACCATTGCGGTAGAACTCACAGAATACAACAGCTGTTTCAGTTGAGAAGTCTTCACCTAGATCAAAGCGGAGCACTTCACGATCGTTAGAAGCATCTACTACACGTACAAAAGCATTGGAGACTTGTCCAAAGTTTTGTGCCCGAGTTTCATAATCATAGATCGTTACCGTAATTCCGATACGCTGGATATGAGCAGGGATTTTGCTAAAATCCACAATAATTTGCTCGTCATCTCCATCACCCTCACCCGTACGGTTATCACCTGTATGAGTCAGGGAGCCATTGCCACCCGATGGATTGTTATAGAATACAAAATCATCGGAGCCCTTGGCTTTGCCATCTTCATGCAGTAGAAAGGCTGAAGCATCAAGGTCAAAATCTTGGCCGCCGCTATACTTATTAGTATCCCAGCCCAATCCTACCACTACCTTCGTCAAACCCGGATTAGTCTTGGTAAGATCAATCCGTTGCCCTTTAGAGAGACTGATCGTCACTGACAAAACCTTCTTTCATTTATTAATTCAATTCAACTTTAGCATGCAGAACGAAATTTATTGCAGGCCGTAGTCGCGAGTCAAACCGCTTAAGCCGTCTTTGTAGCCACTGCCGATAGCATTGAACTTCCATTCTGCACCGTTACGATACAATTCACCAACAACTACGCCTGTTTCAATGGAGAAATCCTCGCCGAGGTCGAAACGAATCAATTCTTCATTGTTCAGATCGTTTACGATACGTACGTATGAACGGGAGACTTGTCCAAAGTTTTGGCTTCTTGCTTCAGCATCATAAATTGTAATAGTAAAAGCTACTTTGTCCACATCAGCAGGGATGTTCTGAAGATCCACTTGAACCTGCTCATCATCACCATCGCCTTCACCTGTACGGTTATCTCCGGTATGAACAACAGAAGCATTCTCATTTTGCTTGTTATTGAAGAAAATGAAGTTGGTTTCTTTATCAACTTTACCACTAGCATTGGTCAAAAAGACGGATACGTCCAAATCGAAATCTTTTCCGCCATCATATTTATTAGTATCCCAGCCAAGACCTACAGTGATTTTGGATAGACCTGGGTTTCCTTTTGTTAAATCGATCTTTTGACCTTTGGATAGATTAATTGCCATGATTACATACCTCTTTTCTTATATTTGGATTATACGTAGCGTTCTGCAAGTTGATTGATATGAGCGGCGTGGCTGCCTTCACCAATTGCAGCGAACTTCCATTCTCCACCTTGGCGGTAAAGCTCTCCACAAATAAGTGCCGTAAAACCTGTGTAGTTGTCTGACAAGTTGAATTTAATCAACTCACTATTCCCGGCAGCATTTATTACCCGAATATACGCTGATTTGATCATTCCAAAATCCTGTTTGCGATTCACCGCATCGTAAATGTTAACGACAACCAGAACCTTATGAACATCGGCAGGAATAGCTTTCAAATTAACCATGATTTGCTCGTCATCTCCGTCGCCTTCTCCCGTCAGATTATCTCCGGAATGAATGACCGAGTTGCAAGGACTTTGCTTGTTGTGGAAGCAGATCAGGTTACCCTTCTTAGTTAGCTTACCATCCTCATTCAGCAGCAAAGCTGAAGCATCACAATCAATGTTAGCCTGCTTTTTGACACCGAAAAATCCCTTTTTAGCCTCTACCGGATCCCAGCCTAAGCCAACTATTACATTGGATAAGCCCGCATTACCTTTAGTCAAATCAATCTTTTGACCTTTTACCAGATTAATTCCAGCCAAATCAACTTACCTCCGTTTCCGATAAAACTATTATCTGTTAGTCTAGCTTTTAGGTGTTATATCAGTGATACGATAAAGAATAAATTACGTTTCAACGAACTTTTATCTATGACTTCACCTAATTTATAAACTGAATTCGCTAGGGTTTAATCCTAAGACGCCACAAATATTCCGCACAACTGCTTTTTCATAATCATCAAAATCACCATCAGCCGAACCAATTGCCGAGCATACACCCACGATAAGACGTCCCGCTTCTGGTTTGCTGCTAAACTTCGCAATGGCTTTCAAAGCCTCTTGTTTCCCTATTTCCGGAGAGAACTCGAAGTTACTAACATAATGGTTGAATTGAGCAATGACATCTCTCATGTCAAACACTTTCAATTCATTACTTAGATTTATATAACCGACCATTTTATTTTTCTCTGCATCTTCTATTTTACCGTCAGCCGCAGCAACCAAAGCGCAGCCTGCAACTATCGCGTTCATGAAGTCTTTATTTTTGAATTTTTTCACTTGATCTGTTAGTCCGTTTTTGGTTGTGTTTAACCAGTTTTTAAATGTGCTCATCGTATTTCTCCCTCTATCACTGCAAGATTATGATAACAAAAGATATCTCCAGAGCCTCCTCTCCACGTTCCGACAGATTTTGCATATAAATCCCTGAATTAACCGTTACTCTTCTAATATACCTGATAAAATAACAAGATTCTACTTTCCACTAAATTACAGCACCTTTGATAGAAAGGATCGTGTCCGTTCTTGCTTAGGATTTTCGAACAGCTGCTCCGGACTTCCTTCTTCCACAATCTCACCTTGTTCCATAAACAGCACACGATCCCCCACCTCACGCGCAAATCCCATCTCATGCGTCACCACGACCATCGTCATCCCCTCACGGGCCAGTTCCTTCATCACCGCCAGCACTTCCCCTACCATCTCCGGGTCAAGCGCTGAGGTTGGCTCGTCAAAGAGCATAATTTGGGGCTCCATAGCCAGCGCCCTTGCAATCGCTACCCGCTGAGCCTGCCCCCCAGACAATGAGGCTGGATACATCTCTGCCTTTTCACTTAGGCCTACTTTTTGCAGCAGCTCCAGCGCTTTTTGCCGTGCTTTATCCGGAGACCATTTACGCACCTGAACCGGCGCCAGCATAATGTTCTCTATAACCTTCATATGAGGAAATAGATTAAACTGCTGAAATACCATCCCAAGCTCTGTACGGATATCGTTAATCTTCGTACTCGCCGCCATCAAAGAAGTGCCTTCAATTACAATCTCGCCCCGCTGCGGCTGCTCCAGTAAATTAAGGCAACGCAAAAAGGTGGATTTACCCGATCCGGACGGCCCGATAACCACCACTACCTCCTGACTGATAATATCGATACTTATGTCGGCCAGCACCGTATTTGTCCCAAATGATTTATGTAAGTTACGCACTGAAATCATAGGCTCCATCCTATTTCAGCCTCCGTTCAACGTAATTCAGCAGCTTGCTAAGAGAGTAGGTAAGAATGAAATAAATAAGTGCCGCTGTCAAATAAGGCTCCCATATCCGCAAATATTGCCCTTTCATCGTGTTGGTCCAATACATTATTTCCGGTGCAGCCACCAAAGCCAGAAGAGAGGAGTCTTTCACAAGCACAATAAACTCGTTACCAAAAGCCGGAACCATCCGTTTGATCGCTTGCGGTAAAATAATAAATCTCATCGCTTGCCGACTAGTCATCCCCAGTGAAATAGCCGCTTCCCGTTGCCCACGATCAACCGACTGAATGCCTGCCCGAAAAATCTCAGCCGAATAAGCAGCCGAATTAAGCGACAGAGCAACAAACGCAGTAATTAGAGCATTGGTTTTGCCGTAAAGCGGGGGAATCACTCCAAAGTGAACAATCAAAATCTGCACATACAGTGGTGTTCCTCGAAAAAAATTGATATATGAATGGAAAGGCCAGCGCAAATACCATTTTGGGGCCATTTTGCCGAATCCGATCCCCAGTCCCAAAATAGAGCCAAATAAAATAGAAACTACAGAAATACCGATAGTCAGCAGTGTCCCTTTTAAAAGGACGGGCAAATAATGAATAATAATGTCCATTCTAAAATCCATAGGACTCTCCCCTTCTCTTCTTTATGTCATCTCTCTTTAAAAAAATAAGCATGCGCAATAGCTATCATTACGCATGCTTATTAGGTTTTTTCCTTATTTTGCATTCAATAAGCTATCCAAGTTAGGTTCTTCGCCGAACCAAGTTTTGTAGATTTCCGCGTACTTTCCGTTTTCCAGTACCTTCTTAATAGCCGGATCCAGTTTCGCTTTTAACTCACTGCCCTTAGGGTAAAGAATGCCGTAATATTCCGCTCCGAAGTTCTCCGTGTCTACAATCCCCACCAGCTTCTGCTTAGGATTGTTTTTCATGTACTCACGTACAATGGCAATATCCGCTACAACCGCATCGGCTCCGCCGCCATTCAGTTCCATCAATGCCACCGCATTGCTGTCAAAACGTTTCAAGTTAGGGTTGTCGACGCCCATTATTCCGCTCATCAGGTCGTCTGCAGTTGTGGCCCCTTGTATTGCAACTACTTTATCCTTAAGATCAAGTGCATTTTTGATGTCGCTGCCTTCCTTAACCATGATCATATTGGTAGATTCGAAATAAGGGATGGAATAGTCATAGGTTTCTTTACGTTCATCCGTAATGGATACTGAAGACAATCCTGCTTGATACTCCGTTCCCTGCTTCACACTTTGAAGCATCGTTTCCCAGCCTGTGTTCGTTACGTCATAGTCTATTCCCGCTTCTTCCATAACTGCCTTAATGAAATCGATGTCGAATCCTTTGATTTTATCCGTGTCCATGTACTCCATAGGAGCGTAGCTGGCATCACTGGCAAACTTAATTTTCTCTGCCGGGGATTCGTTACCAGCTTTACTATTATTTGCTCCACAACCTACCAATCCAACCACCACCAATGCGATAAAAACTGACATTAAAGCGCGACTTTTTATTGTCATATCTCCATACCCCCTATTTTTGGAAATAACTTAAAGAGATTTTAACAGATTAAAGGATTCATGACAATTAACTTTTCTATTTTATGTAAGGTTATATAACATAATATTATTATTTTATAAGTTTTATGCGTACATCACTCTCAAAAAATTACCATCAAACACAAAAAGGCACTACCAGAGATTGTATTCTCCCTAGCAATGCCTTTAGATTTAACCTTAAACCTATTAAAGTGTGATATCTCCATCATAAGAACCGATCAATTTATACAAATCCGGCCGGCGGTCACGGAAGATTCCCCACTCGATCCGTCCAACTTCCAAAGCATCCAGATCGAATTCGCTTACCAGCACGGTTTGCTCATCACGTCCAGCCTCAACGATTTTATTGCCCTGAGGACCTGCAATGAACGATGAACCGTAGAAATTAATGCTCGAATCCTCATCAATTTCCTCACCAATACGGTTGGAAGCCACGACTGGAATAAGATTCGCAGCTGCATGTCCAAGCATACAGGTCTGCCAATGATCCTTGGAATCGATCGATCCATCCTGCGGTTCAGACCCAATAGCCGTTGGATAGAACAGAATTTCTGCTCCCATCAGGCTCATTACTCTAGCCGCTTCTGGATACCATTGATCCCAACAGATACCTACACCAATCTTAGCATAACGAGTGTTCCATACCTTAAAGCCAGTATCTCCCGGATTAAAGTAGAACTTCTCTTCATAACCTGGGCCATCTGGAATATGACTCTTGCGGTATTTGCCCAGCACCGTTCCATCAGCATCGATTACAGCAAGTGAGTTGTAACGTGCGTAATTCTTTTTCTCATAAAAACTAATCGGCAGTACCACTTGCAGCTCCTTGGCTACTGCTTTGAAATGATTAATCGCCTTGTTATGCTCAAGCTCTGTTGCGTATGCGTAATAATCAGCTTTCTCTTTTTGACAGAAATACGGGGTCTCAAACAGCTCCTGCAGCAAAATAATTTGTGCACCCTGTGCTGCCGCTTCTCTGACCAATGTCTCGGCTTTGCTGATATTCTCCTCAATATTGCTGGAACAACTCATTTGTGTCGCAGCTACTTTTACATTTCTCAAGTATCTGTCCTCCTTATATATAAATGTCCCTTTGGACGTCTGGTTTCCTTCAAATTATTGCTGTGCAGGCATTTGCTGCGTAGTACAGTGGACATTTCCGCCTTCGGTGATAACGGCCATTCCGTTAACTGTACGAATCTTGCGATCCGGGAACAAACCAGCCAGCACTTTCTCAGCAAGTGTATCCGTTTCTGTCGCGGTGCCGCCAAACACAGGCAATATAATTCCGCCGTTCACGAAATAAAAGTTCAAATAACTGAGCGTCAGACGACTGCCGTCATGATCGACCCGTGGTGGCTGCTGAATCTTGATAATCTCCAGCTTACGCCCTTTGGCATCTGTAGTGTTCTCCAGAATACGCAGATTCTCTTGCGTAATCTCATAGTTCTCATCCTGCGGGTCCTCACAGACCTGGATAATAACTTTGCCTGGTGCAGCAAAACAAGCAATATTATCGACATGACCATCGGTTTCATCGCCACTAAGGCCACGTCTCAGCCAGATAATAGCTTCTGTACCTGTATAGTTCCGCACGTACTCTTCGATCTCTTCGCGCTTCAGCTCCGGGTTGCGGTTTAGGTTAAGCAGACACTCTTCTGTAGTAAGCAAAGTGCCTTCTCCGTCCGTATGAATCGAGCCACCCTCCATCACAAGCGGTGCATCAAAACGGGTGATCTGCGCATGCTCCAGAATCTGCGGAGCCACTTCGTCATCCAAATCCCAAGGTGAATATTTACCGCCCCAAGCATTAAACTTCCAGTTCACACCTGCCATTTGTCCTTCTTTATTAACAATAAAGGTAGGTCCGTTATCACGCAGCCAAGCATCGCTATGCGCAATAGGCAGCAGCGTTACATTCGGTCCGCCGACCAAATGTTCTACCCGCTCCACGTCCTCCGGGTTCACAATGACCGTAATCGGCTCAAACTCGGCGATGGCTGTGATAATGTCAGCATAACCTTGGCACACTGACTCGTGGTTGTCCGGGAAACACATAGATTCCTGCACCGGCCAGGAGATAAAAGTACGTTCATGCTTGCCCCATTCCGGTGGCATTGTATAGTTCAAATCTTTAGGATTCATGTGTTAACTACCTTTACTAATATATTTGGAGCCAGTCCTACCCTTAAAACTCCTTCCTCATCATACAATAATATGTTCTAGTGCTCAATTCCCTGGGACATTAATAATGTTGGAAGGAATTTTTTTCGTAGCCCCCATTTTACAGTTAAAAAATTTAAGTTTCATCCGTTACAACGAAGCTAACAGCACCCAATTCCCCAAAAAGCTCACTGAATTCATACATAGTAACGCTGTTGCTGACGCTGTCCAATCCCATGACGATTATTTTTTCCCTTGGCGTATTCAGCGCATCTGGCGTCCTTCTGTCTCATAGCAGCTCCAATATGCCGTTTCTAGTTAGCGGCGTCTTTCTGGGTTCCGCATTATGGTGGATGGGTTTGACAGGGAGCACCGCTTTGTTCAGAACCAACATAATGTCAGGACGGTCGAAACAGCTCATGTTCAACAAACTGTCCGGATTGGTAATGTTGTCCTTTGGCATTGTCTCCCTTATTCAATCTCTCAATCTTCAGGAGTTTCTTTAAACGATCCCTCTCACTATACGGTAATCTTTTTTACCACATTGCCTTCAAAATCCTTAACGATAAATTCCCCGCCCTCTAGAACAGCATAGGAATTCGGATTATTCTCTTTAGGCAGCGATATGGAGCCGGGATTCAGCACATACACTCCCTCTTTTACATCGGCAACTGGTATATGGGTATGTCCCTGAATAAAAATATCCTTCTCGGAAAGCGCCGGCAAATGCTCAATGCTAAAGCCATGACCATGTGTAGCGTAAATCCGTCTGCCTTCGTGCAAAAGCAATACATAATCGCCCATCATCGGGAATTCCAGCAGCATTTGGTCTACCTCGGCGTCACAGTTCCCACGTACTGCGGTTATCGGCTTGTTTTTGTTATATGCATTAAGCTTATTAGCAACCTCTTGTGGGTTATATTCCTTCGGCAGCGGATTTCTTGGACCATGATATAAAAAGTCTCCTAGAATAATAAGACTGTCCGGCTGCTCTTCTTCTGCCTTTTCCAAAGCCCGTTCCAGCCAAAATAAAGATCCGTGAATGTCGGAAATAAACATTAACTTCATCATGTATTCTCCTTTTCAACTTAACTTAAGTAAATATGCGCTTAGACAATAATCTTAACCTTGAACATACCACAACGCAAAGCGGACGTTCCCAAAGGAACGCCCTGCTCGCTATATCTTAACACTCAAGGCAAATTCGAGGATCCCATCAAAAAGCGGTCTACTTCGCGCGCAGTCTGACGCCCTTCGTCAATAGCCCAGACTACAAGGCTTTGCCCGCGCCGCATATCGCCTGCTGTGAACACACCTTCTACATTGGTTGCTTGTGCTCCGAACTCTGCTTTGGCGTTCCCCCGCTCATCGCGTTCCACCCCAAGCTCGCCCAGTACAGTTTCTTCGGGTCCTGTGAATCCCAATGCCAGCAATACCAGCTGCGCTTGCAGGGTCTCCTCACTGCCCGGCACTTCGACCGGTACCATTCGTCCCTGTTCATTACGAGTCCATTCAATGCGCACTGTACGCAGCTCCTGCACTTGCCCGCCCTCATCGCCGACAAACCGTTTCGTCGAAACCAGATAACGGCGTGGATCTTCTTGATACAATGAAGCGGCCTCCTGCTGGCCATAGTCCACTTTAAGCACCTTTGGCCATTCCGGCCAAGGATTGTTAGACTGACGGGTCAGCGGCGCCTGTGGCATAATCTCAAGCTGAGTCACACTGCGGCAGCCGTGACGGATAGAAGTGGCTACACAGTCTGTTCCAGTATCCCCACCGCCGATTACAACTACATCCTTACCTGCTGCTGATAAATATTCCCCATCGGCAAGCCCTGAATCCAGCAGGCTCTTTGTATTCAGCGTTAAAAACTCCATAGCTTGATGAATCCCACGCAGATCGCGTCCTTCTATCGGCAGATCACGTGCCTGTGTAGATCCACCACACAGTACTACAGCATCGTGCTCTGCCTTGAGCTGTGAAGCTGGGAGATCTCGGCCAATCTCTGTTCGAGTTACGAAGGTAATGCCCTCAGCCGCAAGCAGATTCACCCGGCGCTGCACAGTCTTTTTATCCAGCTTCATGTTGGGAATACCATAGGTAAGCAGACCACCAATCCGGTCCGCCCGTTCATACACAGTTACCGTATGTCCAGCCTTATTAAGCTGTGCCGCACAGGCAAGCCCTGCCGGACCCGAACCCACTACAGCTACCTTTTTACCCGTGCGATGAAGCGGCGGCTCAGGCACAATCCAACCTTCCGCAAAACCTCTATCTACAATCGACTTCTCAATAGATTTAATGGTGACAGGTTTGCCATTCATCCCTACCGTACAAGAGCCTTCGCAAGGAGCGGGACAGACACGGCCTGTAAATTCAGGAAAGTTGTTAGTCTTATGCAGACGTTTCAGCGCTATCTCCCAATTTCCACGATAGACCATATCGTTCCATTCAGGAATCAAGTTGTGCAAAGGGCAGCCGGAAGCCATACCAGACAACAGACGTCCTACATGACAAAATGGCGTACCGCAATCCATACAACGCGCCCCTTGCTCGCGCAGCTTTTCTTCATCCATAGGTATCGAGAATTCATTCCAATTCTTAATTCGCTCCAACGCCTCACACTCGGAGGGTGTCTGTCGTTCAAACTCTAAAAATCCGGTTGCTTTCCCCATCTCTTTCATCCTCTCACCAAAGAAAAGTACTCTCTGTCACTTTCTGCTGTTATGCCACTCTAAAGCGCCAAAGTAAATGCCTTAATATTAGCATCCTAGATCTTTAACGAAAATGAGTAATGTCACCTTTTTATGTAAAATAAGAGCATCCATTCAAAAGAAAGTTCCACACAAAAAAGCACGCAGTGTACTGCACTCATTGAGCACAATACACTGCATGCTTTTGAAGGATTATCTGTAAAAAAACATCTACTCCACCGTCAACACTACCATTCCAATCCCGCTTACAGTTAGCTTATTACCCGTCAGATTCTGCACAAGATCGGCTCCAAAAACTGTTTTCCATGCACCAAGCTGTGGCAGAACCAAAGCCGTCTGTTCTACATTAGCATTAAAAAGCACATAGATATGCTTCGCCGCATCGCCTCCAGCATGGCCACGCAATGTATACGCTACCGAACTTACCGGTGCTTTTTCAAATACTAGATGATTCCGAATGTCATCTGCCGTTCGCATACGGAAAGCCGGATGCGCTTTACGCAAGGCAATTAGCTGCTTCAGATAATCCACATCGTCCTGATGCGCGGCGCACAGCTCCCAATCCAATTGGTTGATCTTTACCGAGGATTTATAGCTGTTCTCTACCCCGTTTTTCGTGCGCATAAATTCCTGACCCGCATGGACAAAGGGGATTCCCTGACTCATGAATACTATAGCAGAAGCTAACCTATGCATAGATTGGCGCTGTTTGTCCGTCTGCCCTTGTGTGGACAGTAATATCTTATCCCATAACGTATGATTATCATGACATTCCACATAATTGACGGTTTGCTGAGGCTCCACGGCAAATTGTCCAATGCCTGGGGCAAAAGCAATGCCTCCCGCGACCCCTGCCTTTATCGCAAGCTCCAGTCCCATCATTCCGCTGATGAAGCCCGGTTGATCTTGCAGAAAAATATTCCCTTTAATTGCATCCCGGAAATCATCATTAAAATGTCCGATTCCCGGCAGAAGCGCAGCATTCTTCTGATGAGCAAGCCGCTCCATCGGCAACTCTGTCCCCATCATCCAACCTTCACCAATCGTCATGATAGACGGGTCAATCCCATCCAGACGACGCCGGATTTCCTCCATCGTGTCGAGGTCAATCAAGCCCATCAGGTCAAAACGAAAACCATCGATATGGTATTCTTTGGCCCAATAAACTACGGATTCCACGATGAAGCTGGACATCATCAATCGTTCTGAAGCCACGTCATTCCCGCAGCCAGAGCCATCCGACAGGCTTCCGTCTTGCTTGTAACGCAAATAATAGCCGGGAACCAGCTTGGTGAAATTCACGCGGTAGCCATCGTACACATGGTTGTAAACCACATCCATAATGACGCGGAGACCCCGATCATGTAGTGCTTGAATCAATGTTTTTAGTTCGCGGATACGCACTCCTGGCACATAAGGATCTGTAGCATAGGAGCCTTCTGGCACATTATAATTCTTCGGATCATAACCCCAGTTATAATGCGGTTCATCCAGCCTCGTCTCATCTACACTCTCTGTAGAATAATCATAAACAGGCAATAGCTGCACATGGGTTACACCGAGGTTCGCGATATGATCGAGTCCAGTGAGAATACCCTCCGGTCCGCGGGTTCCTTCTTCCGCCAAAGCAAGATATTGTCCTTTATGGGTCATACCGCTTGCTGGATGAATGGATAAGTCACGCAAATGAAGCTCATAAATAATGGCATCCACAGGATCATCCAAGGGCGGCTTATCTTCCGTCCACCGTTCAGGATCTGTTTTGCGTAAATCTAAAATAGCTCCCCTATCACCGTTCACTCCTACAGCACGTGCATAAGGATCAACCGCCTCATTCCACTGTTCTCCAAGACGTACTCGGTAGGTATAGAACTTGCCATCTAAATCACCGTCAACTGTAATTCTCCACGTTCCCCGGACATCACGGATCATAGAATACTTACACTCTGCTGCTCCCTGCCATGAATTATAGAGTACCAGCTCCGCTTCTTGAGCGGTGGGCGCCCACAAACAAAAAGCTGAACTCCCCGGAGAGTATGTCAGGCCGAGATCGTCCCCATCATAGCTGAATAACTGATCAAACTCCTGAGCAAACACGGAAACCCCTCTAGTAGCCGCAGGATCCCCATAATAAATGGGTTCCTTCATTTCCCTTTGTACGGACAAAGCACCTATCCCCTTTTCCAGTTATTAACTGGATTATAGTATGATCGTCTAAGTAGTGCAAACGTTTGGACTCAAATTTTTCAAGCTATTTTGTCAGGACAATCCCTCTACCTCGATGCATCTGCAATATCTAGCCCGACCATCGTAATAATGTCTTTATTTGCAAAATACGGAATACGCCGTTCTTTCCCTAGAGTGACTCTACCGTCCTTGTACCGCACACCATTATCGTGAACAATCAGGGTAGGACGCTCTCCATCATCAAATCCCTCATATCCTATACCTAGTACCCAATGGTAATCGTAAGTAAACTTGCCTCTCCACCGCAAACGAAACCACTTATCAAATTTAACAGCCACAGGCCGGCCTGCATCAATCTCTGCTTTATATACTTCAAAATCATTAAACGTAGTAATAAGTAACTTTTGCTGATCCTTCGGTAAAGTCGCTGAATGGATATAGTTCTTCAGTCCTTTGGTAAAACGGCGCACACCCATCCCCCAAGGTCTTCCGCCGTGATGGCTGTATATGTAATTAATATGAGCGGCTTTGGAAGGAAAATGACCTTTCCCCCGAATAAAGTCCGCTCCTGTATGGGTGTTCCAATACTCCGTTAACGCTGCCATCGTAGCTGGGCCACACGCAGAGGACGGGGATTTGACCCCAACCTCCCACTGTGTATATGGCTCCGCAGGCAGTTTCTTACTAATACGAGGCTGTCTATACTTCATTCGGATAGATCCCCTCTTAAAGGGCTAGACTTAGGAGTAATATGTGGAGTCGCCTCCGGAAGTAGAATTACATTTGCACCGGCATCCAATTCTCCTTCTGCAGCTGCTGCCCCTAACATAGTTGTCTCCCGTTCTTCTGTCTGCACTGTATCTTCCACATCTATCTCAGCTTTACTATCAGGATGGATCTGCAGCGTGAAATAGAAATTAGAGCCCTCTCCTTCACTGCTCTCTACAGCGATGGCTCCACCCATCAGCTCAACGAGCTTTTTACAAATCGCCAGCCCCAATCCGGTCCCTCCATATTTGCGATTAAACGAGGAATGCAGCTGATAGAAGGACTGAAACAGCCGATGCTGCTTCTCAATAGGAATGCCGATCCCCGTATCTCTAACATTAAATTTCAAAGTTAATTTCTTTTGATCTGCGGACAGCTTCTGCTCTACGTAAATACTGATGCTGCCCCGATCTGTAAACTTGATTGCATTGCTGACCAGATTGACCAATACCTGACGCAACCGCCCGGCATCGCCCATAATCAGTGGCGGCACTCCAGGTGCCATGCTGCATGATAACTGAATATTTTTCTCCAAAGCCTTAGCTGTAAATAGATCGATTACGCTGTCCAATACGGCTTGAAGCTGCACGGGCTCATTTACAATCATCATTTTTCCGGCTTCAATTTTGCTGTAATCCAGTATTTCATTCAAAATAGATAGGAGCGAGCTGCTGCTCTCCTTAATAATGTCTGTATATCCAAGCTGTTCTTCATCAAGCTCCGTTTCCGCCAGGAGATCCGTCATCCCTACAATTCCGTTCATCGGTGTACGGATTTCATGGCTCATAATAGCTAAGAACTCAGACTTAGCCTGGTCTGCTTTTTCCGCAGATTCCTTCGCACGAATAATTTCCTTCTCATCCGTGATGTCCCGGAACACTACAACAACACCTTTCGGCTCCCCCTTATCAAACAGAGGGGTTACCTGGTATTCCGCAAGAAAGCTAGAACCGTCCTTACGCCACAAGACCGCATCATTACTCTGATAAGATACACCTGACTTAATAGCCTTCATCAGTGGAGATTCCTGCGGCCGATAATGGCTCCCATCAAGCGCTATTTGCTGAATATGATCCAAATAAGGATGGCCCATAATTTCATCATGTTCATAGTCCAGCATTTGCAAACCAGCAGGGTTAATGAACGTCACCTTCTCCTCCATATCGAGTCCAAAGATGCCTTCTGAAACCGCATTTAAAATAAGGGTATACTCATTGCTAAGCTTCTCAATTTGTTCTGTATAACGGATGCGCTCTGTAATATCACGGGAAATCCCATACACACCCACTACTTGGTCATCTACAATGATCGGAATATTGGTAGTATTAATTTCTACAAAGTGTCCGTCTTTATGAATAAGCGTTAGATCATAGCTTTGAGGATAACCTTGGGCGGCTAAGTTAAAATGATACAACGTCTTCTCTATGTCCTTCTCATGCACAATGGGGCCAAAGTACATTCCGATCAGTTCCTCCAGCGAATACCCGGTCAACTTCTCCAAATTCGCATTGGCGGTCAAATAATCTCCATGCAAATTCATAGAGTACACAGCAGATGGATTGTATTCGAACAATGATTTATACCGTTGCTCGCTCTCCTTAAGCTTGAACTCGAACTGCTTACGCTCCGTAATTTCCCGTCCAATCGCTATAATCTCCATGATATTTCCCTCATCATCATAGGTATAACGACTGCTCGACTCGAACCAGACATAGGTGCCGTTCTTATGGCGGTAGCGGTAAGCTACAGCCGGAATAACGCCAGAGCTGCGGCTCTGCTCCATTAAACCTTGCATCATAACTAGATCATCGGGGTGAAGATAATTATATGCGCTTGTCCCAACCATCTCTTCAGGTTCATAACCAAGCAGGGTACGGCTAGCCGAAGAACAATATAAGAAAACACTGTCTTTGATCGCATGACGCGAGATTAAATCCAGCGAATTCTCAGACATCAATCTATAATTGCGTTCACTTTGACGAATTTGTTCTTCCATTTGCTGCTGCTGATCCCGATGATCCACCGTTTCCTGAGCTGCGATCTTTAGTTCCGTAATATCCTCGGCGTATACTATAATATACAAAGGGGCTTGTCCTTCTTCTGCTCCTAATCCAGAGAACATGAGAGACAGGCACACGGGTTGACCTTCTTTATTTAAAAAACAATGTTCCTTCTTCCAGCTGCCCGCTGGCGATTTCTGAAGCTCGTCCATTACTAATCTATAGGAGAGCTCTTTTGAATGTGCCTCTCTATTTTCCGATTCTGTAAAAAGAGCCCCGGCAAGAAACTCGGCCTCCGTAAAGCCAAGTAGATTGCAAAAAGCCGGATTGACTTTTATCCAGTTGAAATCGCCGTTATTCGAAAACAGTACGGCCATTCCTTCTGGAGACCTCATAAATGCATGATCCAGAATTGCGTTAAATTCTACCGAGCTGCCCATTTAAGCCAGACCTCCTTTGTTGCTAGTGCTAAAGCTCTCATACCTTCTTATGTCAGTATACGATAAGAGAACTGGGGAAAGAAATGTCTAGCGCATTATTTTAAATTGGAAATATTTAAATTTAAATTATTGACGTAAACAAATAAACAACTTATATTTAACAATAAATATATCGTTCGTGACCTATTACGATGGAAGCACCCGTAATAAAGGCTTTTGCCTTTGCTACGGGTGCTTTTTTGTTGTCTTCAGGGAAACGGACAAAAGGAGGAGCGAATTAATGAACGCACTAAAGTCATTCCCCTTACTACTACTGGTGATCCTGTTATCGTTAAGCACATCAACGGAAGCTTTTGCTACAGCAACGACTGAATTAACACCCTCTATTCAAGCGGAGTTTGATCTAACAGCTGCCACTGCCGACGGTCCTACAAGGATAAAGATGACTAATCTGTACAATGATTTATCTACTTTAAAGATGCAATACAATAATCGTGAGGAGCAGATCCGAACCCTTCACTATAATAATGAGCAAACACTGATTACAGTACGTAAGCAAATTAAAGAGATTGATTTAGCAACCGTAGCTCAGCTGGAGGCTACCGTTAAGAGCTGCAAACAGCACTATCAGCCCTTATTCGACCAGTACAATGCGCTTAATAAGCGTATCAAGATCGCCAAGGGTCTTAAAAACAAGACTTTGAATACCGTATTACAAGCCCAAGGTGATGCTATGAAGGTCTTGGTTCAGTTGGCACGCAAAGAAATTAGCGACAGACAGAATCAGTTGAATACAGCGAAACAGGTACGTACCCGAAAGATAACCTATGCCCGCAAAACCTTGTCTGGCATTGATAGCCCACAGGTCTCAATTAAATCTAACAAAAGCGTAGTCACCTCATTGAATAAACGGATTTCCGCAGATTGGAGTGACTTCAAAGCAGCCATTCGCAAGCAAAACCTTACATTAACCACTCAGTCTCTGTCCTCACTCGTCTCCGGGTACCGCCAAATCGCAACGCACAAGCAAAAAATCATAGAATTAGAACAAAAGATTTCTGCTGTCATTGCTGATACGAGGAAACAGATCATTTAACGGACTTTTTCTTCTCATTCGCTCTGCGGTAAGCCATTACTTTGCGGTACATGCTTTTATCAGAAAGGTGTTTAAAAATATACGGGTCCGGACTAGTATTCACTTCAATAATCCAAGGCGTCATGGATCTATCCAATCCTACATCGACACCAATCTGTCTAAACCCAGGATATTTCTTATGGTAGAAACGTCCGGTATCTTCGCCTAGCTTTCTCAGTATCTTAAGCATTTGCGCTTGCTGAGCTTCGTTCAGATAAGGAGACAGCAGCTTTTCCATAGCAGTTAGTTTGCCGCCGCTATGATAGTTGGTAACAATCTTACCTTTCTCAGCTACCCGACCGATCAGACCGGTAGTTTCCCATTTGCCCTGCGGGCTGAGCTGGACCATCACACGGATATCAAAGCGGTGTTTCCCGTGCTTTAGCAAAACTATTCCTCTTTGAATCAGGTAACTACGCCCACGCGTCGCTTTCTTTAAAGATAAATGGAAGGCGTCAAAGGTTCTAAAGGTTTTGAGTCTTGTTCCACTTTGGTACTTATATTCTGTTCCATGAGCCTCTCTACTCTGTTCAACCTTCATCACACCATTGCCATAGGTACCGTATTCCGGTTTAACATAAACCATTCCATACTTCAGCAGCATAGCTTTCAAATTGACTTTACTGAATTTTATCGTTTCGGGAATCAACGGTGAAATTTCAGCGCTTCGCATGAGCACCTTGGTTTTAATCCATTTGCTGGTCAATGCAGACTTTAACTTCTTTCCCAACTGTCCTCTCCCCTGTCCCTCAAAAATAATCACGGCCTTTGTAAGCCTTAGTATTTTATGCTGCAAATGTACAAATGGCATGAGTGAAACGCCCTCTCCGCTTTCGGATGTATCTACTGTTTACTGTGTTGCATATGGTGGAAGAGGATATCCATTAGCGGATAAAAGGAGGCGTGAACCATGCACATTTGTATCATTGCACCGGAGCAGTTCCCAGTTCCGGGAGACGGTTCTGTAGAAATCTGCATTTGGGCCATTGCCAGAAGACTGGCGGAGAGACATAAGGTAACCATTGTAAGTCGGAAGGTACCTGGATTACCTGCTGCCACTATATTGGAGCAGGTGAGAATTATCCGATTGCCTGCAAGCACCCCAGCCCATTATCTTACCTCGGTATTAGAATACATTCAGAAAGAATCCTTTGACATCATTCAGGTTGATAATCGCCCCCATCTTATGTCTGCTGTAAAGAAGCAGCTTCCTCATATCCCGGTATTTCTGTTCCTGCACTCTCTTACCTTCACACCGGGTACAGATAAAGTGGCAAATGCCTTAGCAAAAGCAGATCTGATCATCGCTAACAGCCACTCCTTACAGCGAAGATTGGATCGCCGCTTCCCTCAACTGACCACAGGGATTCATATTGTCTTATTGGGAGCTGATCTTGACCGGTTTACCCCTGTGCCGATATCTGAAAAACAACAGCTTCGTAGTTTCTACAAACTCCCGCAGACCTTCACAGTTTTGTTCGTTGGTCGGGTTATACCCCGCAAAGGAGTGCCTATATTAATACGTGCTATGTCGCATTTAAACAAACACCTCCCCGCTCATCTGGTTATCGCCGGCAAAGGCAAACCGTCGTACATACGGCAGTTGAAGCTTCTTGCACGGCGGCTGAGAGTGTCTGTTACTTTTCTAGGAAATGTGGCTCATGAGAATATTCACACCCTTTATCAGGCGGCAGACTGCTTTGTATGCCCTTCCCAGAACCATGAATCCTTCGGCCTTGTTAATGTAGAAGCTATGGCCTCCGGTCTACCTGTTATCGCTTCTAATAATGGAGGTATCCGAGAGATTGTCGCCTCTGGCCATAACGGTTATCTGGTAGAACGATATCGCGAGGCTTTACCCTTTGCCCGGTATTTGCTGCGTATAGCCCGCCATCCACAATTGGCAGTTACCATCGGATCACAAGGGAGAGCCGACGCTCTTGAAGCCTTCAATTGGCAGCGTACAGCAAACCATTTAGAACAGCTGTATCAAGCTTCTGCAACACCACAGCAAGGGTACAGAACTCTTGCAGGTGGAATGCAATTGTAGACTCACCACAAGTAGGGGTCTCCATAAGCCATCAACTGGCTGCTGGGTCCCTTTTCTTTTGGAGCTTGCTTGAGCTAAACACCAATCTCCGACTGAATTAGGTAACATATGCACATACAAGGTAGCTATCGGACACAGCTGACTCCAAACGCAGCTTTATTCCACATTTGCAAAGCTAAAGGACCCTATAACCACTATTGGCATGAAAAATGCCCCATATGAACGTCATCCATAGGAATAACGTCAGTGGAGTCCGCAAACATGTTCCAAGGGTCAAAACTCACAAATAACGTCATATGGGTCCGTAAGCCTCAGAGGAGGGTTATTACTCCGCGATGCAGACAGTTCATGAGCAACAGCAAAAAGCAGCGATCCTCCCTCACGGGAGAATCGCTGCTTGCTTTGTTTGTGAATTTTACATTACATAGGTAAGTTTCATTCAAATCAATTGAATAACTGTAAGCACAAGCCCTACGACAAACCCGCATAAAGCCCCGTTCACACGAATCCATTGCAGATCTTTACCCACTTTATCTTCCAGCATATTCACTAGACTAGCGTCATCCATGCTGTCCAGATTCTCTTTTACCAAAAGACCTATTCTGTAGTGGTTAGCCTCAACAAAAGCAATTAGCGAAGCACGAATCCGCTCTTCCCAGCTGCTGATCCATTCTTGTTCCTTGCCAATACGACGTACAAGCAGGGTATATAACGTGAACAGCTTGCGTCCCCCAGCCGCCCGATCTTCCTCCAATAGAGAAATTGCTTTGCTGCGAATGTTCTCCAATTGCGTATGCAGAAATACGGTTGCCGCTTCGCCTTCAAGCTCATTTAGTGCCCATTCTTTTAATGAAGCCAGTCTAGCCTCATCATTAACAATCTGGAACAGGGCCACTCGAATCTCACGGATAATCTCTTCACGGTATGGGCTATCCTCTTCCCGAAAATCGCGGATACCGGACTGCAACATACCTTGCAGCATTTCACCAAGCATATCTGCATCCATAAACCCGACAAAAGCCTGAAAAGCCATACCTTTAAGTCCGCCAAGCTTCACTTCAGCCAATTTCTCGCTGGCGATCTTGCCCAGCATAGCTTTCGTTTCAGGACGTCCGCTCCAATTAGATACCCCTTCCAGAGCATAGTCCAGAGCAGCTACATCTTTACCGTCATTCATTAACTTAGTAACTATTTTATCAGCCGCAACGCCAAGCTCAGCTTCACGAACATATTCGGAAGCTGCCTTTTGCAGAAACGGTACAGCCTTCTCTACCGGAAGACGAGACACGAATTCGCCAAGCTGCTCCAATATTTGTACTCTTGCCTTCTTTTTACTAAAAAACTTTGTCAGCAGCTTGGAGCCCATTGATATAAAGCCAAACTTACGCAGCTTGTTCTCAATGCTTTCCTTGTTAAGAAGCTCAGTCTCCATCGCGGTGATTAGTGATTGGATGATCTTATCGCGATTCTTGAGCAGTAGTGAGGTATGTGGAATACGCAGCCCCATCGGATGGCGGAACAGCGCCGTTACCGCGAACCAGTCGGCAATCCCCCCCACCAAACCGGCCTCGAAACCACCTCTCAGTAGAATCACGGCTAGGTTTTCAGGTAGAAACAGTGTAATCAGAAACCCACATGCCATAAAGGCGAGTGACATGGTGGCTAAGTTTTTGGATCTCATAAATAGTCCCCTTTACATAAGCAGCTGCCGATGTCCTTACGCAGGAAAAATACCGTCGGTCACGTTCCTCGAACATAAGCTGACGATAGATTCGGCTAGTCGGTTAGTTTGACAACTATTGTACCACGACTGAACTATTTTCTAAAAATATACTGTAAAAACTCTTATCTCTTGTTAGACGTTCATTATTGTGCATTTGCATGAAAATGGTTTTTGGTTTTCAGAATATTAATGATAAGATACAAGTAACGTTTCAAATCCCCTTAAAAAGTACTACTTTACCTGGAAAAGGAGCTCATACAATATGCTGATTGCTTTAGATATGGATGGAACATTACTGAACGAAGAAGGAAACATCAGTCCAAAAAACCGCGAAGCTATTATAAAAGCTCAGAAACTAGGTCACATTGTTATTATTGCTACAGGGCGCTCCTTTATGGATGCAGAACGTCAGCTTCGGCTGGCGGATCTGGAATGTCCTGTAGTCAGTCTAAATGGCGCAGTCGTCACATTATCTGATCGCACCCTCGCGGCAAGCACGCCGCTGAATAAAGCAGACATCATTCCTGCTCTACGCTGGATGAACGAAATTCCGGACTTGTATTACGAGGTATACACTGAGGATAACGTTTATGTAGAGCTGAACAAACGTGTACGGTTAGAGAAATTATCTGCACTAAGTGATGAAGAAGTTCCTGAAGAAGTCAGCTGGCTGCTGAAAGCAATGATCGATCAACAGTTTCAACAAGCAGCGGTAACCTATGTGGAGAGTATGGAAGAGGTTTGGAGCAAGGAGGAAAATGTTATTTATAAAACATTGGCTTTTTCTCTAAACCGAGAGCTGCTCAAGGAAGCTTCCACCCGCTTCGCAGCTATTCCGGGCTTAATTATTACCGCCTCCCATGTAAATAATATCGAGATTAACCATGAAGAGGCCAACAAAGGCTCCGGGGTAACCATGCTTGCTGACCATTATGGTATCCCGCTAGCGGATGTAGCTGTCATGGGTGACAGTTATAACGATCAGCCGATGTTCGAGAAGGCCGGCTACCGGATTGCTATGGCTAACGCTGCGCCAATTCTTAAGGAAATGGCGGAATTCATCACCACCAGTAATGAGGAAGACGGAGTCGCGGCAGGAATTGAGCATCTTTTGAATAGAATTTCTAAAGAATAATTTCTGTATAAAGCAGTGAATGCACAAATAGCACCGTGGGCAGTTCTGCTCACGGTGCTATTTGTGGGTTTATTTTTGCTAGGTAGAGGGCTTCCATCACACTTTAGGTTTAGGTTTAGGTTGTGGCACGCCTATAGCTTACTTATCGCTTTCCTGTAGCTTACTGTGGCTTGCCTATTGCATCCCCCGTCCCTCTCAAGAATTAGTTGTACTTCGTACAGTTAAATGCCCTCTTTTAGGCGCTAATTCGGATTTAATTGCACTCTGTACACTTATATTCAGCAAATCTATTCAAAACGCAAAAATTCGCGATTTTTAACTGTACAAACTACATCTAAATCGCAAGACATTCGCTACTCCACGAAATAGTTGCACTGAATACATCTATTTCACTTCAGCCACGCAATCTATCCATATCTATAGCAGCCTCCGGGTTAAAGCGAACTACCTTTCCATTCATCCCAAATCATCAAGGAAGCTGTCCTCCCCCTCCCATTCGGCAGACACTCGTACGTAGTCATCCACCTCAGGAAATTCCAACAGTTCAATGATAATCAATTCGAGCGCTGTAATGGCCCGCAGCCCATGCTTCGTACCAGCAGGAATCGTGACCGTGTCCCCGGCGGCAACCGCATGAAGATGGCCATTCATCCGGTATTCTCCATTCCCAGAAAGAAAAGACCAAACTTCTTTAGTATGCCGATGAAAATGGTAGCTGGTGTGCTCACCTGCCAAAATGGTTATTTTTGAGGTCGTAACCTCAATACCGGCTGCCGTGCGAGAGAAATCCAAAATGCGTGAGGTACCCCAGCGTTTTTCTTCAATCATCGGCTTCGCTGCATGGCCCTCCAGCTTCTGCTTAATTCGTTTTGCCTGCTCTATCCCAGCAACCAAAATGCCATCTGGCCCTGACGCCACGATTAAACCAGGAGCGCCAATGATATGCACAGGACAAGTGAGTTCGTTGATCAAATGGGTACCTTTTGAATCCTCAGAAATACTCCCACTGCCAATTACTCTTCCTTGCAAATGGGGAACAAGTGCATCCCAGCTGCCAATATCCGCCCACACCCCAATATAGGGGATGACTACCGCTCGCCGCGTGTGTTCTAGCACCTCATAGTCAAAGCTTCGTTCTGGCAATTGATCATAACGCTCCATAAATCCCATGTAATCTACGGGAAGATCCCGTTCCACCATACTTGAGAGCAAGTACCCTAATGAGCAGGAAAACACGCCGCAATTCCACAGTCCTCCCTGAGAAATGAACTCGGCGGCTGTCGATTCGTTCGGTTTCTCTGCAAACTGTTTAACATTTAAAAAAGACGTCCCTCCTACCCCAGACCCTTCACCCGGCAGAATATAACCGAACTGCGTAGAAGGAAATTCAGGTAAAACACCAATTAAAGCAATGTCCGCGTGTGATTCGGCAAGCACACTCGGAAATTGATGAAGCTGCTTAAAAAAAGAAGCCTCCACATACGAATCCACCGGAATGACCACTACGATCTCATTTGAGTCCATACCCTTCACAGAATGCAGATAACTCGCCGCCAGAGCTACTGCAGTAAAAGTCCCCCGTTTCTGCGGCTCTGCTAATAAAGGGACTTGAGCACCAACGGATTTGCGAGTAATCTCCACCTGACTGCGATGAGTCACAATGCAGCTTGAATCCAACAAACCTACTTCTTCCAGCCCTCTGCATACCCGCTCGATCATCGACTCCACACCGCCAGCTTCTGTTGGAAGCAGCCTTAAAAAAGCTTTTGACCTGATCTCATTTGATAGCGGCCACAACCGCTTCCCCGATCCCCCTGAAAGGAGTACGATCTGCAACCCTATCGCCCCCCTGCGTTAGATTTAGCCCCCGGTGTTCTCACATACCCCTTTCGTTTATGAAAAGACAATGATCTATACTTCTCAGCCAGCTGATTCACTTTCTGCTTGGATAGCTGTCCTGCATTCATATGGAGACCTTTATTACGCGCTTTTTGAATCTTCATTCCCTCGCGATTTTTCGAATACAGGTAATTGGCATAGGTTTCGAATTCGGAAAAGGCAAATTGCTTGGAGCGGTTCATACTGTGTAAAATAGCTCGATACCAAGGCATTTGGTGTTTTGCTTCTATCTCTCTTTTCATTTGAGCCAATTGACTGCGTTCAAACAGCATGTAATGGGTCACAAATGATGATTTTGCGGTCACCTTGCGGCCCATGAGTTTCCTATAGGTTACAAAATACTGTGGTTGGCTCCAGTTCCGGCTGTAAAAGAGTGTCTTGCCATTCGCCCGAAAATGGTGGGGGGTGATCAGAACGGTATCGGCATCAATGACCAAAAAATAATCCGCTGTGCAGAGCTTGTCGCCATTCAGCTTCAGCAGCTGTTGGAATAGCCAGCCGGAACGTTCCCAGGTGCGTGAGCGGTAATGAATGTCTTTTTTCGTAATCGGCAGCACCGTATTCTCGTCAATAAAGGTACAGCCTTTTGTGCGGCAGAACTCAATCATCCGTTTCTTTTTGGGAGCAACAATTATTATCCGGCCGATGGGATGCTTAACCTGCTTTCTAACAGCGTCAATCACATGGGGAAGGGTCTGTAAATCTTTTTCAATCGCGGGAATCAGTACATCTATAGTAACGGCATGTCTGATGCGGGCCTTACTGGGCGAGGGCATAGGGTCATCTCCATATCATGTTTTTGCTTTAGGATATGAGCATGATAGGAAAAGGGAATGGGCATCACAGAATTGTTCAGGAGAGTGGCAAATGTGCGCTGGACAATTCTGCGATGCGGGGGCAGAAATTTTTATATTATAAAAATAGAAACAGTCCTGCACCCAGCGCCCTTTACTGGGGCAAATATGCCCCTCTTTTCGCTTATGGAGGCGGGTTCGCCCTTTTCTAGGGTATTTTTGCCTCTCATTTCGCCCACGCAGCCACATTCCAGCTAATCTACGGGATTTTTACCGTACATTTCGCCCACGCAGCCGCATTCCAGCTAATCTACGGGATTTTTACCGTACATTTCGCCAACCCAGCCACGATCCAGCTAATCTGCGGGATTTTTACCGTACATTCCGCCCACACAGCCACATTCCAGCTAATCTGCGGGATTTTTACCGTACATTTCGCCCACGCAGCCACATTCCAGCTAATCTACGGGATTTTTACCGTACATTCCGCCCACGCAGCCACGATCCAGCTAATCTGCGGGATTTTTACCGTACATTCCGCCCACACAGCCACGATCCAGCTAATCTGCGGGAATTATACCGTACATGCCGCCCATGCAGCCACATTCCAGCTAATCTACGGGATTTTTACCGTACATTCCGCCAACCCAGCCACATTCCATCCTTTCTACGGGATTTATACCACCGTTGTGTCCCACTCTCACACCATTCCCCATATTTTTACTGGCTCAATATCCAACACTTTTCCTGTGCAGTAAAAAGCCTGGGATGGTATATTGTAGATTGGCTAAATTTTCGGCACATTTTAAGATGAACTCAAACATCATAGAACTAGATTTGTTGAGATCACTCTATATAGAAATAATGAAGGTGAATCTATTGAATAAGCTTTTATTTCATAATATCCCGCTGGGAGCGACTGGTGAGCGGATCCCGCAAGCGGCTGTGGCCTCAGCGCAGACAAGCCAAGAACTGGTGAAGCGGGAGGAAGAGGACTCCGCTTATTTTCGCAGGCTGGAAGAAGGCGGCATCCTGCTCAACCGTCCGCAGATTTCCGCGGTACGGCATCATAAAGGGCCGCTTCTAACATTGGCTGGCGCAGGCTCCGGCAAAACCTCGGTTCTGATCTGCCGAACCGGCTATTTGTTGTCCGTGCGCGGTGTCTCGCCAAGTCAGCTGCTATTGCTGACTTTTTCGAGTAAAGCTGCGGCGGAAATGCGCGAGCGGATCGCCCTATTACCGGGAGTAGGCCCAGCGGATGTCGCGCGGCTGCAGGCCCGCACGTTTCATTCCTTTTTCTTATTTTTCTTGCGCAGACAAGGATTGCAGCAAGAAATTTTCAGTGAGACGCGGCGCCAGCACATCCTGTTGAAACAAATCATGCGTGAGCTCGGGCTACCTAAAGATGCCTATCCACCGGAAACGCTACTCTCCCTGCTCTCTTCCTGCAAGATGAACATGGGTACCGTAGAAGGCTTGCCTGAAGGAACCACCGCTGAAAAAGAAATGAAATCCATTCTGGAAATCTACGAACAATGGAAACTAGACAATTTCAAAATCGACTTCGACGATGTCCTCTTAATCGCCTATCGGATGCTGAAGGAGCGTCCTACGCTTTTGCAGGAATTGCAGATGAGATATCTATACGTGATGGTGGATGAGTTTCAGGATACCAATGCCTTGCAGTACGAGTTAGTCAAAATGATTGCTCACCCGCAGCATAATCTGATGGTGGTTGGCGACGATGACCAGACGATTTATTCCTTCAACGGGGCACGCAGTGAATTTATTCTGGAATTCGAGAAGCTGTACCCGGGAGCAAGGGTTATTACACTTGATATTAATTACCGTTCTGGTCCAGCTATAGTCGGACTCGGCAACGGTATTATCCGGCACAATACGCGCCGGCGTTCCAAAACCCTGCAAGCTGCCAAAGGCAGCGGGAGTCAGCCCCGGTATATGCGTCCGCAGACAGCAGACGAGGAAGCTGAGCAGATGGTTGAGCATATTTTAAACGAGGTTTCGAGCGGCAAAAGAGAATATAGCGACTTCGCCATGTTATATAGAGCGTCCAGCAGCAACCGGGCCGTTCTGGAATTACTTCTTTTACGCGATATTCCCTATATTGATTATGGAGAAGGCCAATTACTGTACGAACACTGGCTAATCTCCCCGGTCGTGGATCATATGCGTCTCTCCGTGAATCGGCGGAATTTTGCGGCTATGGAGAACATCCTGCCTACTCTATATATGAACCGTGAAAAAGGTATGAATCACATCCGGCAAATGGAAGCCAGACAACCAAAGCAAGGCCCACTAATCCATCTGTTGTCCATGCCCGGCATGGAGGATTTCAAGGGCACTAAGCTTAGAGAGCGGCTGGATCTAATTCGCAATATGCGCGAGTTAACCCCAGTCCAAGCGATTCGCCAGATCCGCACGCAATTCTATGATTATTTCATCGAAGCAAATGAGCGGCATCAAGCAACCTTGCATCGTGAGACGTTAAAAGAAATGCTAGATGAACTAGAATCGTCTGCAGAGCGATTTGATAGTATCCCTGCCTTTCTGGATTTCATAGATAATGTTACGGATCGTAATGAACATAATCGTCAGCCGGACACCAAAGAACAAGGGAATCGGATCGCGCTTATGACCATTCACAAATCCAAGGGATTAGAGTTTCCTGTGGTCTTTTTGATTGGAGCCTCTGAAGGAATTCTCCCGCATAGCTCCGCCCTGGAGGGCGACCGGCTCAAGGACCGCAAGCTGGCCGCTGCAAATAGTGGAAGTTCAAGCTTGGCTGCCCTGGAAGAGGAGCGAAGACTGGCTTACGTAGCTGTTACTAGAGCCCGGGAAGAGCTATTTATCAGTTCACCTGCGAGGCATCGGGGCAAAAAAGCAGAAGTCTCCCGCTTCATGTTATCAGCCTTCCGCTCTGCCGTTTCTTCCACAGCAACGACTACGGTGAGCAGAACAGTGACAACAAGATCCTTACCTACCAGTCGCACAACTGCGACAAGAACCCATGTCGTTCCAGTATGGAATTGTACCAGCAATACCTGTCCTGGCTGGACGCGCATGAAAGCGGGCGGAGCTGAGGATCATTTAACCTCAAAGCCCTGCCCGTTATGTAGTTCCCCTATGGCAAAGGACCAACGAGAAGTTCCTGTATGATTCAACGCAAAAAAAGCAAGTTTCCTCTTCCCTGGAAACTTGCTTTTTTAATAAAAATATAGGTTTAGGCTGGAGTTACTACCGCTTCTTCTTCCTCTTCTTCATGCACGGTCTTGATCTGGATCATTACGGTTGACGGTTCGGTCAACACTTCAATCCCGTCCTTAAAGATCAGGTCAGAGACAAGCAATTGGTCGCCAATATCCAATCCGCTGATATCCACTTCCATGGAGGTAGGAAGATCTTCAGGCATACAGCGAACTTCCACTTCATAAATTTCAACCTGAAGCGTACCGCCTGCTTTAATACCTACGGCTTCACCTGCAAAATGAATAGTCACCTTGCTGTCCATGCTCTTTTTCATATTTACATGTTGAAAATCAATATGCAGAATTTTGCCGGACAGGGTATCCTTCTGAATGTTCTGAACCACGACCGGAACCTCTAGCTCTTCCGATACCTTACCTTGCAGAATTGCGCGCGGATTCTTTTTGAGAATGTCCAGAAGTTCTTTTTCATTCACTTCCAACGTCAGAGTCTCTTTACCAATACCATATAATACAGCCGGAATACGTCCTTGCTTACGCGCCTGATTGATGTTGGACTTGGTGTCAGTCTTACGTGTGTTGAATTGAATAAACTTATTCATTGGGTTTCCCGCTCTCTTTGACCATAAATTCTTGTCACACCAAGTGTAACATGACCATATAATCTAGTCAAACTTACTGGAAGAACACTAGGATTCATATTCGTCAAATGGGTCAGCGATTTCAATCTGATACGCTTCTGCATCACTCACCCCTACAGACAATACCGCCCGGCCTCCTCCAAGACGCTTCAAGCCACCACTGAAGATGACATCCTCCAGTTCCTTGCGCTTGCCCGGGCCCGCCGGAAAATCACTGCGGACTGCTATTATTTTGACCGGAGTTGCCTTATAAGTCTCAGGATTCAGCGAAAAAGCCATGGCATAATAATGTTTGTTTCCGGCGCTATCGAAGCAAGCAATATGGCCCAACACGCCCACCATTCCACCCCGCAACAGATGAGCTTCATTGGCTCCACCCCACTCTTCGGGCACGAATTGATCCTGTAGCACCTCGGCATCAATGAAGGTCTGCTCATTTAGTTCGTCCAGCGAAGGAATCACTGTGAACCCAATCTGTCCCCGCCCGCCCCGCTCGCCCTGTGGCCGGGTAAACACGCCTACACTGCCATTATCAAGCTCGATAAGCCGGATATCCTTCATCGTGCCGGGTCCTGAAGAAAAGTGGGTCAAAGAATCGATGTGATACCCCCGGTAGAACTGGGTCACCCAGGAGACAATCCGGTGCGGATCATCCGCTGCCGTAATCACTTCCACCCCGCCCACGATCAGTTCCCCCCTGATCCGGGTCCAGCACGGGTCCTGTAAATTGTACGTATGCGTATGCGCACGAGGCCTCCAGACCCCATCATGGCATGTAAAAAAGAAGACTTGAGAGAACTCACTGTCCCGTTCCTCAACTCTTCCCATTAGTACCTCTTCCCCGTTATACATAAACGGGGCGGTTATATTATAGACATCCCGGTGCCCAACACCGGTGAACGTCAGTTTATTTACAGTAGTTGTACCGCGTCCGGCATGATATGTATCCAGAAGCTGCTTACAGGTGGCTGTCCGTGCCGGGTTCCTTGTCATCGCCGTCCTCCTCGTAATCATTTGAACGATCGATCACCCAATCGTTGTCTTCAGCATCCATGGCAATCAGCTCGCCGGGCTGGACATTAAAGTATACACATAATTTTAGCAACAGATCCCTTGGATACTGCACCATCTCATTCTTATACATTCGGCGTACCGAATCAAAATGGTAATTGATCTCTTTAGCAAGCTTGCGGATCGATAATTTCGGATCATGCCTCTCCATGACCTCACTCAGTTTACTGCGTATGACTGGCATTCCTACACCTCCTCCAATAATATATCCGCACTAACCCCAAGGCGTCAATCGAATTGACAAGATAAAACGGTCATGTTACAGTGGGATTAGGAAATAATTTGCAACATTTCTAATTTCAGAAAACCAAATACCTTTCCCTATTCAGAAAATAGAGTCTTCTTTATTTTCTTTTTTTGTATCCAGACCAATCGCAAGACCATTAGGGAGGCTCTTTGAATGAAAAATACAGTCCGTAATCACAACATCGTGTTCTTGGGAACCAGTCTGCCGCGAGAGTGCGGTATCGCCACGTTCACACAGGATCTGCTAGATGAACTTATCCACCTTCCCGGCTTCAACCCGCCCCGGATTATTGCCATAAACAACAATGAAACCTACGCTTACGATCAGCAGGTAATACGGCAGATCGACCAGCATAATTACGCAGATTATATAGATACGGCCGATTTCCTCAACAATTCTGATACCGATTTGTTGGTCATCCAACATGAATTTGGCATCTACGGCGGAGAAAGCGGTGAATACCTGCTGCCCTTTGTCGAACGTTTAAACATTCCGTATGTTGTTGTTTTTCACACAGTGTTGACCAAGCCCTCCCCTAAGCAGCATCAGATCATCCGATGTCTGGCCGAGCGTAGCGTGCAGGTCGTGACGATGGCGGAATCAACCCTTACCGATTTATCTACTATTTATGAGATCCCAGTTTCCAAAATCACATTCATCCATCACGGTGTCCCTCAAGTGAGCACAGCTTCACGCTCCAGCCTCAAAGCACAATACGGTTATCCAGACCGCAAAATCCTCTCCACCTTCGGCTTCCTCAGTCCCGGCAAAGGGATTGAATACAGCATCGAAGCCATGCGCGGCGTGGTCAAGCGCCATCCCGAAGCACTTTACATTGTCTGGGGCAAGACCCATCCGGTCGTCAAGCAGGAATCCGGGGAAGTTTACCGCCAGAAACTAACGGACCTGGTAGAAATGTTTGACCTGCAGGACAATGTCCAATTCGTCGATAAGTTGCTGACCCAAGAAGAAGTAATAGAGTCCTTGGTCATGTCAGATATCTATGTGACTCCTTATCTGGGTAAGGATCAGGCCGTCAGCGGCACCCTGGCCTACGGAGTCGGTTATGGCCGGGTCATCGTGTCGACCCCTTACCGCTACGCCCAGGAAATGCTGGCAGAAGGCCGCGGTCTACTGGCTGATTTTCATGATTCTGCTTCCTTGGAAGCCTGCATTTTGCGCTTGCTGAACAGCCCTGCTCTGGTGCAAACGATGGAAGACCGCACGTTGAAGCTCGGGCTCACTATGCGCTGGAACGAAATCGCCAAAATCTATGCCGCCTTGTTCCACAGCCATATCCAGAGCTCGGCTTCAGCTGATCGGAGCGTGATTTAATGGAAACCTTCACCACAGTACAGTCTAAACCAGGCTATATGCGCAGAATCACGGACGATACAGGAATCTTTCAGCATACCAAGTTTGGGGTTCCGGACCGTTCCAAGGGCTACACTACCGATGATAACGCCCGCGCCTTGATTGCTGCGGTCTTAATGTACGAGAATTCCCGGGATGCCGTGGCACTCGATCTCATTCATACGTATATCTCTTTTATCTATCATTCCCAGACAGCGGACGGCAATTTTCGCAATTTCATGGATTATAACCGCTCCTTTATAGAGGATAAAGGTTCTGAAGATTGCCAGGGACGTACCTTGTGGGCACTCGGGTTCGCCTTGTCACATGCTGCTTCCCTGCCCGATAACCTGATGAATACCTGCCGGTATTTGATCAATCAGGCACTGCCGCATCTGGAGGCCTTGGGCTCACCTCGGGCCGGAGCCTATGCCATCATCGGCCTAAGTTATCTTACCGAAGCACCGGGCTCATTAGGTTATGCTTTTCCATACCCGCATACTGAAAACACGACCGAAGAAGCCACCTTTCTGCCAAGGGCAACCATTGAGAGTCTGATCGAAAATATTGCGGTTCGGCTGCACAATCAATATACCCGCTATAAGGGGCACGGCTGGAATTGGTTCGAGGACAGCATCACTTATGGCAATTCCATGCTGCCCTGGGCTCTGCTTCGGGCCTTCCTGATCTCCGGGAATAAAGACCTGCGGGAGACCGCCAAGGAAAGCCTGGATTTCCTAGCTTCCACCACCTTCTCCAGCAAAGGTTACTATAAACCGATCGGCAGCCATGGCTGGCTGCTGCGCGATGGGCTGGCTGCACCCTATGATGAACAGCCCATTGAAGCCTGCGAGATGCTGCTGGCCTGCCGGGAAGCAGCTGTTGTTCTTGAGGACCCCGCCTATCTTGCGCAGGCAGAATTATGCTACAACTGGTATCTAGGGCATAATTCCTTGGGAATCCCTCTGATCGATCCGCAGACTGGTGCTTGTTATGACGGCATCCATGCCGCGGGGCTCAACCTGAACCAAGGCTCGGAGAGCATTATATCCTTCACAATTGCCCGGTTGGTGATGCATCATGAATAAATATGCTACGATCCTAGCCGGCGGGGGCGGAACACGGTTCTGGCCCCTGTCCAGACAAGAAATCCCAAAGCAGCTGCTGAACATTAGTGGCAACGACATTATGCTAAACGATACGATTGAACGCTTCAAAGGGATTATTCCTCAGGAGAATACAGTTATCGTTACTAATCGTACCCAAGCAGTATTGTTGGAGAGTATTATGCACAGCAGCGTTCTAAAAGCTAATATTCTAATTGAACCTGTGGCGCGAAATACAGCCGCTAGCATTCTTTTTGCAGCATTATCTATAGAGAAATCTCATGGCAATTCTTTAATGGTCGTCCTTCCCTCCGATCACTATATAACCGATGAGGAACAATTCCGTCTTACACTAGACGAAGCCTGTACTGTTGCCATGGAGTCAGACAAAATAGTAACCATCGGAATCAAGCCTACTTTCGCATCTACTGGCTACGGCTATATCGCCTTTGATAAGACGCCGATTGCGACTAGCCCAGTGGCTGTATATGATGTAGATGAATTTGTAGAGAAACCAAACTTTCAGAAGGCACAGAGTTATCTGGCATCCGGTAATTATCTATGGAATAGTGGGATTTTTATTTGGCAGACCTCTGTCATTATTGATAATTTCAAACGTTATCTACCTCGACTCTACAAAACCATGCTGCCCATCAGTGATTGTTTGGGTACAGATCAGGAAGAGGAAGTTATTAATGCCATCTATCCAACGCTTCAGAATATTTCGATTGATTACGGCATTTTAGAACGCTCTGATGAAGTTGTCGTGCTTTCCGGGCAATTTGGCTGGAATGATATCGGCAGCTGGGATGCACTGGGTTCAATCTTCCCTCCGGATGATGCAGGCAACATTATAAAAGCAAATCATGTAGGGATAGATACCCATAATTCAATCATCTATGGAAATGGCAGATTGATCACGACCATTGGTGTAGACGGGTTCATCATTGCCGATACTGGGGATGCACTATTAATCTGTCCCAAGGACAAAGCGCAGTCAGTCAAAGATATCGTGGAGCTTCTAAAGGAACAGGGAATGACAGAATATATCTAACTAAAAGGAATGCAAAAAGAAGGGCCATTGCAGTACATGCATGGTCCGTTTTTTATCTAATTATATAAGTTGAACAGTTTATAAATGTTTTTTAAGCGCCAAACCTAGGTCCAAGCCCACAAGAACCCGTCTCGATCCCAAGCAATTCTCCCGCCGTGGAGTTTCCGGAAAGCTTTCTTCACTTCTTTGGAGAGTGAGGCATTGCCGTTCTCATTCACAAATACAAATTGTTCTCCAAAATTCTCTTTTACATATTCAATCGCCGCCGTCTGATGCAAGGTACCCGTAAAACGAATCTCCTTCACCATCCATTCTGCTACTTCTTGTGCGGTTATTTCCATATGGATGCGCCTCCTCTCTGTGCTTACTGCTAAAATGTGCCCTCATTATAACATGAATACAGCCCAACCGGACAAACGTCCGAATTGGGCTGTATTGAAGTCATTTAACATCATTGTGGATAGATATGGTTCGAGGGATAACGGGACTTCTGTCCTCCACTCACCATCAACAGAATCCCAGTAATTAAGTGCAAGAACCAGCCCACAAAAGGAATCCATGCCAATAAAGAGGTTATAATTCCTAGCACTGAACCATAGATAGACTCACGGTCTCTTGAAGATAAAATCAATGTAATCACATGTAGAATAAACATCAACCCCAGAACGGAATACCCCGTGCCAATAACAATAGCAGCACCCAGGATTGGAATTGCCAAAATAATTTCACAGGAACCCGTAATCCATTTCATAGCTTTAGAAGCGCTCAATAGACAACCTCCTAATTGGGTAAAATATATGATTTTTCTCGTGCTAATTATTTTATTTCATACCAACGGCAAAGGTTCTTCCACTTTGTCATGGGATTGCTTCTGCACAAGTGGAGGCAAGCCCTCCTTACTCATTGCTGCTGAAGGGGCCAGCCCCAAACAGTGGCACATTAAAGGAGCCATTCGCAGCTGTGGCAGCACTTCTTCCTCTTTTTCCGAAGATAATACATCTACCCCAAACGTATATAATGGCACATCTCGCTCGGAAGGGGTTATCCCGCCGTGGTACCCATTTGCGTTCATTCCGTGATCTGCCGTAATCATAATCTTATAGCCCTGTTCCATCCAAATGGGCAAAACAGTGGCCAGCAGACCGTCGGCATTACGCACTGAAAGCTCATATTCTTTACTCTCTCCGCCATATCGATGCCCGGCGTCATCTATATTCATGGAGTGAATGTATAGGAAATGCGGATCATAGGCACTCCGTAAATACACCGCGTCGGCAAACACATGACTGTCGGGATAATGATCCTCGAAATAAAAGCTGCCATGCTGAATGGGCTTCATCACATTGTGCTGATGGCGATCAGCCAGCGGATCAAAAGGGGCCGAATTATAAAGCTCACTGACCCAATGAAAGGCGACAGCAGCTGTGCGCAAATTAGCGGCCACTGCCAGATGGAATACGCTCTCTTCATGGCTTGGTCTCACAATATGGTTAGCCGTAATTCCATTTTTGGACACAGGTGTCCCCGTCAAGAGCACTTCATAAAGCGGGCGTGACAGACTAGGCAGTTCCGATTTCACTCGGTGACATGATATTTTCCCCTGCTCCACCAGATGCTCCATATACCCCATGTATTCACGTGCGGCCTCATATCTAAGTCCGTCCAACACTACCACAATAAGTTTATTGTTCATTTCAGTCATCTTATTACGCTCCCTCTCGTTCCAGATGCAGCAGCTCAGAAGGGTTCAGAGCCAAGGTGACGTTAGCCCCTTCCACCAGCCTCAGCCAGCGTCCGTCATTTAAAAGATCAACCGTTAAGCAAATGTCTTCCACCTCTACCGTACACCTAATAATATTGCCCAACACGGAGACAGATTTAATGATGCCATCCACCAGTTGCACTCCGGCAGCAACCTCGTGAAGTCCCGCGCCCTCATGCAGCAGCGTAACCGCCTCAGGCCGAATAGCAAAGCGGTCCTTCGTGCTATCTATCCCCCGGAACAACGTCATCACTTCTGATCGGGTCAATACATTGTAACTGCCCATAAACCGGGCAACGAACTCTGTCCGTGGTGCGGAGTACAACCCCTCAGGTGTGCCATCCTGCACAATCCGGCCACCGTTCATAATACAGATGCGGTCAGAAAGAATCAGCGCTTCCTCCTGATCATGCGTCACGAATAGTGTCGTCATGTTAAACCTTTTTTGAATATCACGGATTTCAGCACGTAAATTCTTGCGTATCTTAGCATCTAGTGCGCTTAAGGGTTCATCCAGCAGCAATACTTTGGGCTGCACCGCTAGAGAACGAGCCAGCGCTACCCGCTGCTGCTGTCCACCGGAGAGAGACTGCGGATATACATCCCGTTTATCCTCCAGATCGACCAATGCCAACAATTCCGCGCAGCGATGATGGCGGGCTGATTTCGATAACCCCCGCATTTTCATTCCATACTCAATATTTTGGCTCACCGTCAGATTGGGGAACAAGGCATAAGACTGAAACACCATTCCTACCTCGCGCTTACGGGGCGGCAAACTTCCCAGATCTTTATTTTCCAAAAGAATTCTGCCGCCATCCAGCTCTGAAAGACCGGCTATGCAGCGTAGCAATGTGCTTTTTCCACAACCGGAGGGGCCTAGCAGTGTCACAAGTTCACCTTCACGGATCTCCAAATCGACATTGTCTAGCACGCAGGTATCACCGAACATTTTGAGCACACCCTGCAGCTTCAGATAATCATTCATCCCTTAACGCCCCCTCCCATCTTTTTGCCGAGCTTCATTAGTACCATCGAAAGAATTAGAATAAACATAAAATAAGAGATCGCAATCGCGCTGGCTAAATGTCCACTTTCACCAACCCTTTGATATAGATATACCTGAATCGTCTGAATATGTCCGCCAACTAACATGTTCGTAAGGACAAATTCGCCGAATAGAACTGAAAATGATAACAGTGTAGAGACGATAACCCCAGGCCATATATTAGGCAAAATCACATTCACAAAGGCCGTTCTTCGGCGGGCACCAAGCAGCTCCGCAGCATGCAGCAGTTCTACGGCATTAACCGTTAACAGACTATTGCGAATGCCCTGATACATATAGGGAAGGATGACCACAAAATATGCGCCCACCAATAAATACGCTGTTCCAGCGATATCAAAAGGACCAGAGGAATAGGTACGAATAAGACCTACCGCAGCCACAACACCAGGCACCGCATAAGGCAAAACAACAATACCTTTCATAAAGCTCTCCCAGCGCGGAAAATAGAGGGTGATAACAAAAACAGCTGGCAGCATCACGGCCAGACTCAGCATCACGCTGATCAGGCATAAATAAAGCGAGGTCCAAAGCGCCTCCAGAAAGCGAATATCCTCAAACATTTCCCCAAACCAATTCAAGGTCCAAGCTCGGGGCAGCAAGGTATTCTGCCAATCTTGTGCAAAAGCATAAATGCCCGTTGCCAAAAGAGGAAGCAGCAAATACACCATGAGCAGCAGCATGAAGGTGCGTGGAGCGAAGCCTGCTTTGCGTATATTCATTGCCCTACCTCCTCACGAGCTGTCCATAAACGCCGGGAAGCTTTGATTTTCACATCCGGTTTACTGACTGCTTTCGTTCCGAACCTCTCCGCACGCCGCACCATTAAATGGTTCAGATAAACCGCCAAAATCGTAGTCAGACCAAGCAGAACAGCAAGCGTACTCCCCATTTGTGGCTGTGTAACCACATCTCCGGCAACCAGTGAACCGATACGTACCGCCAACAGATTGTAATTTCCGCCAACCAATGCGTAAGCCGTGGCATAAGCCCCCATTGCATTAGCAAAAAGAATTCCAAGTGTGCCAAAAATCGCTGGAGTTAAAATAGGCAGGCCAATCGTCTTCCAGAACTGCCAAGGCCCAGCCCCCAGTAAGGACGCTGCCTCTCTCCACTGCTCACGAATTCCGTAAAAGGACGGGTACAAAAGCAGTAAGGCTAACGGAACCTGAAAGTATACATACACCAGGATTAGACCTGACCAGCTATATAGATCAAAACCGGCAAAAACACTCCAGCCCCACTGTTTAAATAAGAGTGTAAACACCCCATTATTTCCGAGCAAAATGATATAAGCAAAAGCCAGCGGAACACCTGCGAAGTTAGAGGTCATATTCGACAGCATCAGAAGTCTATCGCGTACTCTCGGGGTAAACCGGGTAATGCAATAAGCACAAAAAAGTCCGACAATGATCCCTATCAGACTTGAGGTTATGGAGATTAGCAGACTGTTCTTAATCGCCTGCATGTAATAGGCACTTTGCAACGCATGCAGATAATTGCCTAACGTAAATCCCGTTCCGTCCGCTGTGCGAAAGCTTCCCGTCAGCATGGATAGTATAGGTACCAGTTGAAAGGCTAACACCATTAGTGCAAATGGAATAAGTGCCAGAATCACACCGCGGCTTCTTTGTTTCATCTTACTCGCTCCTTGTCGCGGGAATAGAACAAAGGCGCCTTACGGCATCATGACGAAGGCGCCCTGCTTCTTTTTTGGGGAGAACTAGTTCAAATGCACAAGCACACGTTCCTGCCACAATTGAGGAATGGTTTTTGCCGTCTCTTCCCATACCTTGTAATCACCAACAGGCTTAGCGTTGACATATTCTTCTTTTGGCAGCAGCTTAGCTGCAACATCTTCCGGCAACGTTACACTGTCACGGATCGGACGAGCGTAACCTTTGGCAAGATTAATCTGTCCTTCATCGCTAAGGATATATTGGCGTGTAAGCTTCGCCGCATTAGGATGCGGCGCATATTTGTTGATGATCGTGGCATACCCGCTCACGACACTGCCTTCCTGTGGAATAGCTACCGCGAAGCCATCTTTGTTGATCTGGTCTCTATAGTTCAAAGCGTTGAAATCCCACAGCAGGGTAACTTCTACTTCCCCTTTTTCGATGTTGGCAAGGGAAGCTTCTGCATTGGAGAGACGTCCTTTTTTAGCTAAATCCTCGAAAAAAGCAATCCCCGGTTCAATGTTCGACTCGTCGCCACCAAAGGCAATTGCTGCGGCCAATACAGCCATCTGCGCTTGAGCAGCCTTGGTTACATCACCAACGATGATTTTGTAGTTACCGTTCTTCAGATCTTCCCAGCTCTTCGGCGGATTCGACACGAGCTTAGTGTTAGTCAGAAAAGAAATGGTGCCTTGATAGCCGACGATCCAATTCCCGTCCTTATCCTTAGCCCAATCGGGGATTTCATCCCAGTAGGATGTTTTATAAGGCTGGGTTACCCCTTTATCAACGGCAACCGAGCCAAACGCAATCCCCACATCTCCGATGTCGGCCGTTGGTTTGTCTTTTTCCGCATCAAACTTGGCAATTTCCTCCGCGCTCGACATATCGGTATCCGAATGTGTAAGACCATACTTACTGTTCATATCACTCCATGTATCTTTCCAGTTCGCCCAGGAATCCGGCATCCCCACACTGACGATACTGCCCTCTTCTTTAGCTTTACTTTCGATCTCAGTCAGACTTAATTCTTTGGTGCCAGCCTTTCCATTCGTTGTTTCTTCAGCCTTAGCCGAATTTCCACAAGCAGCAAGCAACAGGACGAGCAAGGATAACATTAGACCCATCGATAATTGATTTTTGATCCCTTTTTTCATGATTTCCCCTTCACTCCTATTTCTTATTTGCGGGCTTCTTTATGCTCCAACTGTTAGGCACCCAATTGCAGTATAGGCGTGTACTATTTTCGCGGCATTAAGGAGAATAGGAATATTTGTAAATAAAAAGAAACGACCTGTCGTCTTTTTTAGATGACCGCCGTTTCCCTCAGAATTTCTTTATGAAAATAATTACATTAATTACACTAAAATAGAACTTTACTGATGTATAGTAGTATTTATTCATAATAAGAAATGACCCTCAGAGGAGCTTGAAAAATGCCGTTTACAAAAATTCAGATGGTAACAGGTTTATTTCTATGTACTTTGCTTATCTCAGCTTGCAACAATGCAGCTACTCCTCCTAAAAATAACACGCCAGATACAAATAATAAAATCATTCAAATTAACAGTGATCGTTACACTCTCCCATTACGTGATCAGAACACAGAACAATACAACTACGCTGTCAAAACCTCTGCCGGTATCGTATGGTTGCCAGCCCCAAAAATGAACATTGCCCCTGGAACAGAAGAAAATCCATTTTATTTTCCAACAGAGCCATTCACTTTCTATTTAAGTTCTCCTAATGAAAAATCACTAGCTGTAGAAAAGTCCAAGAAGCTATTAACGTTACCCTTAAATGATGGCGATGCTGTTCTGGTGGTTAGCAGCGTTTTTGGATTAGATGATTATATCCTCTATCATACCTTTTCCATTTTCACTGATGGCGCTCAGCCGATACGAGAACAAGCTTGGGTGATGAAAGTAGACGATCCAACATCTAATAAAGAAATTGCTCAATTCCATTCATCTGGAGGTAAATTTTATAGTTATGCAGTTGATGAAAAAGAAGAACTTTATCTATCGGTTTCCATACTTCCTGGAAATGCAGATGGTAGCTATAGTTACGAAGTTTATATTTATAATCTTCTGACTGGCAACAAAGAAAAAATAAATGATTATTCTCTTAATCCCTCATCACCGGATTCCATCCAATTTAATTACAATGACAAAAAATATTCGTATAAACTTCAGTCCAAGTAAAAAACTGCCCGACATTTCCAGGCAGTTTTACATGTATGAATATAACTACCGTCTACGCGCTGCCACACTGACAACACCGTATCTGTAAAGCACCTTCTTACCGAACCAGCCAAAAAGCCGATCTGTAAAGAAGCCCATAAAGCCAAGGCAGAACAACCCGACAAAGATCCAATCCGTACGGAAAAACAACCGGGAATTCCAGATCAGATAACCTACACCTTCGTTCGAAGCAATCATTTCCGCCCCAATAATCGCCATATATGAGGTGCCCATCGCTAACCGGATACCCGTAAAAATATAAGGGATCGTCGCCGGAACAACCACATGAATCAGAATTTGCCACTCACTGGCGCCCATACTGCGGGCTGAGCGGATTTTGTCCTCTTCCACGGACATCACACCGGTTAAAGTATTCAGCACCACGATAAAAAAGGTGGCGTACATAATTAACGCAATCTTCGACTGCTCCCCAATACCAAACCATACTAGGAACAAAGTAATGAATGCAATCGGCGGGATAAAGCGGATAAAGTTCAGGAAAGGCTCCGCAAAAATACGGATCAAGTTCACCTTCCCAATGATTAGTCCTACGGGAATCGCCAGTAAACTGCCGAGTACCCAACCAATGAGCACCCGGTAAAAGCTAATCCCTATATATTGCAGCAAGGTTCCGTCTTCCAGCAGCTCCCGTCCGCCCTTAAGTGTACTCCATGGTCCGGGAATCACATCGGGGCCATAGATTACAGCTCCAAGCTGCCAGACGCAGAGCGCGGTAATCCATAGAAGGGTTACGGAAACCCACTTCTTCTCCACCCATTTCCTCATCTGTCTCACCCTATCCTATTCTTCGAAATGACCTTGAATTTGATTGTATAACGAGTAGAATTCCGGTGAGGTTACGTCCCGCGGATACGGCAGTGTATTGTCATAAATATCCGTAATATTAGAGGACGGTCCTACTGACATAATGCCAATTCGTTCTCCCAGCAATAACGCCTCCTGAATATCATGAGTTACAAAAATCACCGTCTTATGTGTCTGGCGCCAAATATTGACCAGTTCCTTCTGCATCGTTCGGCGCGTCATCGCATCCAGTGCGCCAAATGGCTCATCCATCAGCAGAATCGCTGGATCATTTGCCAGCACCCGAGCCAGCTGAACACGCTGCTTCATACCCCCAGACAGCTCCTTCGGGAACTTCTCCTCATGCCCGTTCAGCCCAACAAGCCCGATGAACCTATCCGATATTGTATGCCGTTCCGCCTTTGCGATTTTCTTCATCCGCAATCCGAACTCCACATTCTGACGGACGGTTAACCAAGGGAATAAGGAGGAATCCGCCTGCTGGAACACAACCGCCCGATCTCTGCCGGGCTTATTCACCTCTACATTATCCACCCGTAGATGCCCGCCGGATTTGGAGACAAACCCGGCGATCATATTCAGCAGTGTTGATTTCCCGCAACCACTCGGCCCGAGCAGAACGAAGAATTCCCCACCTTTAATTACGAGATCTACATCTTTTATAATGTAGTGAACGTCCCCAGCAGTCGGTTCACTGTAGCTTTTACGGAGCTGCTCAATATGAATGGTATGCTGCTTAGCAGGTAATGACATTCTGAACTCCCCCTATTTCTTGTACGTAACCTCTTCTGGCAATGCCTTCGCCAGCGGCTCGAGATTCAGTTTGCTATCCAGATCAAAATCCTTCTCAATGATTCCGTTGTCGACCATATATTTCTTTTGCTTGGTCAAACTGTCATACGCTGCTTGAGTAAATCCTAGTGCCCACGGATTATTCGGCAGATCCTTTATCGTTGATTCCTTAGGCTGCTTCACTTCCTTATACATCAGATCAGCAACCTCATCTGGGTGAGCCTGAGCATAGGCTCCGGCTTCATCCACCGCTGCTAGGAAATTCGCTATACCTTGCGGATTCTTAGTCGCAAAATCATTTCCCGTTACAATCCCCATCCCCAAGCGAACCGTGGTTTTAGACATATCTGTCAGTTCATGAACACCTTTAAGCGCATAGAGCTTATCATTCAGAACCGAACCATAAAACCATGCTCCATCCACAGCACCTTGCTTCAAAGCGATATAAGCTTCATCAAATGCACCCTGTCCTATTAACTCCACATCACTGAGAGCAGCATTATGCTCTTTCAAATATTCATCCCAAAGGTACGGAATGAAGGTGCCGCGTATGAAACTCAGCTTCTTTCCTTTCAAGTCTTCAGCCTTCTGAATATCGTCCTGTACGAACAATTTCCATTCAGTAGACGCTTCATCAGTCGCTAATCCCGCCGAGGCGATAATAGCATAATCGCCCTTCGCCACTGCGTTCAGCAAGGGGAAGTCTGCCCCGAAAGCCACATCCACCTGTTTAATAAAAAGGGCATTTACACCTTCCGCAGGGGAACCAAAGTTGACCAGTTCAGCGTCAATCCCGTGTTTGGCAAAGATGCCGTTATCTAGTGCCACCCGAAAAGTGGGATTCGTATTGATGTCAGCAATTTTTATCTTTAATGTCTCATCTTTGCTGTTCGCCGCTCCCTCTTTAGCGGCATTAGAGGCAGCCGCGTCGCCCTTGGAGCTGCAGCCCGATAAAAGGATAACCACTGATAAAGATAAGAGCAGAAAGCTTGAGCTGATCCATGATTTTTTCAACCGACACATCTCCTCAAATTTGTTAATTTACCTTGCGGCTGCTGCCTTCATCCGTCGTCGCCACACAAGCAGCTCCTTCAACAAAGGGCAGGGTTGTCGCCACACTTACCACAGAATCCGATCCTTTAGGTGCAGACCCCGGGACTCTGAACTGCGTTACGTCTATTGGCTCAATCGCTTGTTCAACTGGCGTTTCCAGCTGTGGTACCCATGCATAAGGCACACGGTAGGAACGATAGACCATGTTGGTATTTCTGGAGTCCGTAAATGGCGAAATATATTCCCATACCAGTTCATGTTCTGGCGTAACCTCAAAGAGTCTGCCGTTAGAACCTTCTGTAATTAAGGTGTTGCCATTCGGAAGCCGTTGAGCTGAGCTGATATATGGACTGTAGAATTTATAAGAATCGGTTGGGACAGAGAAACCTGCTTCTGCCGCTGTATATTGCCACTCAATCTCAAGGGTCACGGGATTAATCTCCAGAATTCGCGAGTGGTCGCGGAGTGCATTTTTTTGCCCAAAAGGAGAAGATGGATTTGGAAGACCATAACCGCCCCAGCCCCCGTTATCGAATACAAGTAAGTTACCTTCTCCCGGCAAACCTTTCGGAATGATGTGCGCATGATGCTGGCCAATGATCCAGTCGATATGCTTCACTTCTGGCAGCGAGTAATCCGGACCGATTCTCCAAACGATGGCTCCGGTACGCTTATCCGTGATCGCAATAATATTTGCTTCACGCGCATCCCAGATCACGTTATCCGGATGGAAACGCTCATCCCCTGCATCGTAAAACTTATTGGGTCCTACATAAGAAGCCGAATTGATATGCAGCCAGTCTCCAACACCACCACCTAGATTTCCGAAAGAGCGTGAGTTAGGATCACGAAATAGTACATTTTTGGCCGCTTCATCAAAGCCCAGCTCATCAAAATGTTCATTTGGAGCCCACTCCCAGACGATATTCCCCTCCCAGTCCACCTCAAGGATCGTGTCATCAAGCAATTGTTTGTCGGAGATTTGAGGATTGTAGATGTTTTTATGAGCAAGAATTAGCGTTTTTCCACTGTCTACCTTGGGTTCAAGCCCCGGTGCAAAATATCCGACCGGATTGCCTTCGCGCTGATAGTCATGATGCTGGCGGGCATACCAGAGGGGTTCATAACCCGGATCTTCTATATGTTCATAGCTGTTATATTTCCACATGATGTTCCCATCCCAGTCCACCTGTACCAGATCTACATTATCCTGTATTCCGAATTTAGGATCTCTTCTTCCTGTGCTGCCCAGCACATAACCACCCGGAAAGATTTTAGCCGGAAATCCAAGCAGCCCCTTCCACAAATGCACCTCTTTACCGTTCATATCAATCAGTACAACACCTTCTTCACCAGCTTGAAATACGGTATAGCCACTCCAGGCTTTGTTAGGGTTATATACGGTTGCTCCAGTTGGATAAATGGTTGAATGTCCCATCGTTCATCTCTCCTATTTTCAATTTTTAGTAGCTAAGATAATTACTTTTTTTGGTGGTTGTGCGTGGCTTCTGTTCAAGGGTTGGAGAGGTCTCTGCATTCTCCTTGGCGAGCTTCAGCAGGATATCCGAGAATCCTTCCAGATTGCTAATGATCCGCTGATAAAAGTCATTTTGCTGCGCCAATTCCTCCTCCGTAAACCCCTCAAACAAAAGCGAAATACATCGTTCTCCGATGTTGCTGTTCTGCTCCGCCAGCTTGCGGCCTTTATCCGTAATATCCAGCATTACCGTTCTACGGTCACCTTCTTTACGTCTGCGTACGGTATATCCACCCGCCTCAAGCTTATCGCTCAATGCGGTAATCGCACCTGAGGTGAAGTCTAGTTCATCCGCTAAGTCTCCTAGCCTTTGTTCACCATCGCGAATGATTTTGTGCAGAATCAGCATGCCTGGTAAGGAGATGCCTGCTACGGTGATCTTATCCCGCTCTTTCACGAATCTGCGAACCGCCTTGCGAAATGCCCAATCCGTCTCCTCCAGCTGTCTCCAATATTGTTCGTTCATGGCTTACTTACCTCTGCTTTCTCCCAATCAGCCCATAAAAAAGACTCCCAGCACCTACCCCTGACAAGGGAAAAGTACGGGAGCCTTTGGTGGTCCAATCAGCTCAGTTGAATTATTTCACTGTTCATTTAATTACTGTTTAAGTATTGGTGATATCATATACCCCTTTATTCCTACCTGTCAAGTAAGTATTTTATATATTCAAAAAAAAGAGCACCCTCAAAGGTACCCGCCAACTTGCAAGCTTATAGACCACTTTCCAGCACAAGCACATGGCTGTCTTCATCATAAACCTGCATAAAAGATGATACGGCCGGTAAATAACGCTCTAACTCGTAAATATATTTTACCCGATTCCTGAATTGGCAGATTGGAGATATCTAGTTTCACTTGCACTCCTTGCACTCTACCTTTTTATTTTGAAAGATTCTGAAAATTAAAAATTAATTCAAAAATATTATATATGAAAAATCATATGAATAGTGGAAATTTCCTTTTTACATAGAAGAAAAAGGAGACCACACGTAAAAAAGACAAAAAGCAGGTCAGAGTCACCTCTGCCTGCGTTTGCCAACCTATCTTATAATTTAATTATTCCATATAACAGTTTTGCGATTTCAGCACGGGTCACTTTGCCACGAGGGTCAAAGTTATTGTCGCCCTTACCGTCAAGGATTCCCTTAGCTTGCAAATCAATTACCGCTTGCTTCGCCCACTCAGATACACTATTCATATCCTTAAAGCTTGCAGCAGCAGCAACGGAAGCTTGCAATCCTGCTTTATACTGCATCAGTTTCTGCAGGACAACTGCCGCCTCCTCACGGGTAATCGCATCTTTAGGTCGGAACTTGCCATCACTGCCTTGGATCAATCCAAGCTGGACAGCTTTGTCTATCGACTGTGCATAATAAGCATCTTTAGATACATCTGCAAAAGCACTCTGTACGATAGCCCCATTTGCTTCATCCAATCCGAGAGAACGAACGGCCAGTGTAACAAAGTCTGCACGGGTTACATTCGCTAGCGGTCCATAATGCGTATCGTCGATCCCTTTAATCACATGCTTAGCCGTCAGCTTGGAAATATACGACTCTGCCCAGTGACCAGCAGTATCCCTAAATTGCTTATGGTATTCCAGCACCGCAAAGGAGGAAAAGTGATTTGTTGTGAAGGTAACGGTATTATCCTTAAACACTCCACCCAAGTATTCCAACGTGCTGCCATTTACATAATAGACACCCGCAAAATCTGTATCGAGCTTAGCAAGCTGTTCCTTAGTCAGCGTCAAGGTAATCGTAACAGCACCTTTAAGCTGGTGGATAGCCGTTTCTTTGCCTCCTGCTGATGTAGTGAGGTTCAACGTAACGTTAGCTCTGGATGAACTCATTCCAGCGTCATTGGCCTGTATAGATATCATACTCGTATCAATGCTTAGTAACAGCATATCACTGCCTGCCGGGATGGCCGGTAAGGAGGTTGATGGTACGCTCAAAGAAACGTTAGATGAAACAATATTCAAATTCAGCTTCTTATCGACAGCCTGTTGAACGGCGGCTGCATCAAGAGCAATTCTAATCTGATCTTGAGCCGAGGTTGCTCCGCCTGCACTAATCTTTAGGCTTCCCCCTGTAGCAGCTTCCTCTATCAGTTTCTTCAAGGCTGACGGATCAGCTGTATACATCCCATTACTTCCTAATGCCAGTTCAATGTTTCCTTTTCCCGTTCCAGGTGTGGCTGTAGGCGTTGGAGTCACTGTTGGCACTGGTGAAACTACTGGAGGTGCCGTTGTCACCTCCGGTGCTGGTGTCGGCGTCACTTCTGGCGATGGCGATACCTCTGGTGTCGGCGTTACCTCTGGTGTCGGTGTTGGTGTTGGTGTCACCTCTGGCGTCGGCGTCACATCCTCTTTTCCAGTGTAAAAGCCCCAGATATCTGAAAGCACACTACCGGAGTGATCATCCTCAACCTTTGTATACCATTGGTAGTAGCTATCCGGATTCAGCTTACTCCAAGAGACCTGAGTCTCCGCACCACTCTCTACTTGTGGATTGGCCGCAATTTCCTGATCGCTGTAAACCTTGACTCCGATATAGTCGGTAGCCACACGTTTAGTCACAGGCTGTAAATCCAGATCCAGAACGAACTCATCTTTGCCTGGATATTCGTCTTCATCATAGTAGTTATAATCATCCAAATAAGGCGAATAAGTCTTCACGCGAAGTTTGTTATTAGCAACATCGAACTGAAGCAGACGGATATAGCCAAGGCCTCCTTCTTCAGCACCTTGATAATCTGCCAGCATTTGATAGACACTGCGGTCTGGAATACCGTCACCGTTATCATCCAGCTCGTCTACCTTAAGCTCAGCATCATGATAATGGCCGGACAGTGCTGCGATTACGTTTTTGTTAGGTTTCACAACCATCTCGAAAATCCTATCCGCAATAGGTGCCCGGTTATTAGAAACCAGCAAATATTCATGGAGACAAAGAATCGCTTTACGCTCTGGATAACGGGCAACAATCTCATTCATCCATTCGATTTCTTCCTCAGCCAATCCCCAGCCCATGTATACAATAACAAAATCAGTTCCGTTCGCAGACACTAAATCGTAATGGCCCCTGTTGTTGTCATAAGAGCCACCGAAGGTCGGCATATTCTTGAATCTCCACTCTCCAAAATACTCCCAGAATTTCGTGTAATCCCCGGTTTGATGGCCTACGTCATGATTACCTGCAAGTACACCATAAGGAATGTTAGCTTCCTCCAGAACCTTCATGTCCCGGTCAGCTTCCTTCCACTCATACTCCTGATAGGATTTATCGACGATATCACCTGTATGAATAACATATTTCAGGTTCAAGCTCTCTTTGTTGTCAGCTATCCATTCTACATTTTTACGGTAAATGTAAGGGTAGCTCTGTGAATAATATTGTGTATCAGACATCCATACAAAAGAGAAGTCATACGTATCTTGTGTTACTGTACGTGCTGTCTTAGCCACAGAAGCAATTTCATCCTGAACCATTACGGCAATGCTATTTCCATTAGCATATTCTCCAGCTGTAACCGTGGATTTCAGCTCAAAATCCTCTGTTCCAGCGATTAAATGATCCAGCTGTACCCATTTTTGTTGAGCTGGACTCCATGCGTAGAGACTTACTTTACGTCCCGGCAACGAATTCCCTTTCCATTCAATATCTACACGATCTGATGCCTTAACCGACTCATCCAGCTTAATTTCATAACGCTGATAAGGGAATTGATCGACAGCATCATTAATTAAATATTGTCCGTCCACCGCACTTATTTTACTGTAGTCATCACTACTAAGCGCTTGTTCGCCCGCAGGTACGGATTGTTTCGGCGGTTCTGTATCGGATGCATTTATAAACCCAGCAAAGCCATGCTCCGGATGGTTAGCATCGTACTTAAATCCTCTAAAGAAGGTAACGTTTATCTTATCCTGATTAGGATCTTCAACCTTAACCTTTAAAGTCGGATTAGTACCTACAGCGGTCTCCCAGTTTGTAGGAGAAATAAGCAGTGGCGCAAATGGATTCTCATTCGGCACATGGAATGTAATTACCTTTTCTGCCTGATTGCCGATCTTATCTAAAGCTGTGATAGAAAGCGTATGATCCCCAGCCGATAACTTCCCGGATGAAGTAGCATAGGGCAGTTCAATAACATTACCATCCAGCTTCACGCTGACCTTATCTACACCCGCATAAGTATCCTTAACTTCAGCAGTAATTTCAAAATTGCCACGGTAAGTTTGTCCTTCTTCTATGGATGCTTTGATGGATGGCGGCGTGTTGTCGACAATTACGTTTGATGATACTTTCGTTCCACCTTCGGTAAGCGTTACTTTATGTTCTCCGTCAGTTGCTTCTTTAGTATTCCAGTTGTACGCCTTTGAACGGAACAAATCCGCTTTTAGATCAAACTGGAAGCCGAGGGATTCATGCTTACCTGCGCTGTCCCCCATCTTGATTTCCTTATCACGTTCTGCATAAGCCGGATCCCAAATTTCGGTCCCATCTGCCAGCAGGAGACGAACATTTTTTACTTCAAAATCATCCTTATTCTCCTCAGGACGAGGATCAAATGGAGATGATTTAGAGCCCGCCCGAATGTAAATCATATTATCCGTACCCTTTTGTAAAGCGGCAGAAGAAATAGGAAAAGTCAATGTAGTATACGTAGTAATCGGGTCCATAAAGGTATACAGAATACTGGCATCTCCTAGTTCTTCCGGTCCCATTGTGATGGCATTTTTAAAATAATAGTCTACATTTTTAGCTTCAAATACAAAGTAGGCATCATTCTCAAGTGCATTATATGCCTCGTTATTGCCCAGTAACTTACTGTCAATGCTCAAGCCTAAGGCATCAGCCTTAGCAGTAGCAGAGGTTCCCTTTACGGTCACGGAGCCATTGATCAACTGCCCCTCCTTCACATTCAAACGAAGGGGTGATTGATCCTGTCCTCCTGTAACTTTTACTTTCATTACTGGAGATTGTGTTTCATTCGTTCCATCAGAAACGAGAAAGTAATACTGGATTTCATTTCTGCCAATCAAATCCGCAGAGGTCAATTTATAGTGATACAAGCTATCGTTGAAGTCTTGGGATAGATTGTGTCTAACAGCCTCCGGCTGCTTGTCCGAAGACACTCTAACTTCCACAGAAGTAACAGCTTTATTGTCATCAGCAAAAGCCTTCAAATCGAGACCCAGCGACTGATCAATCTCCGTTACGCCCGTCAGATCTTCTACTGTTGGTTTCTCTGTATCCGGCTCCACATGGATCGGTGTGTTTGGAAGTTGTGTTACATCCGTCTGGCCTGGTGACGGAACGGCAGATCCCGTACTGATCTTGAGCATTTTACTCAGCCCATTCACTGGATACTTATATAGAAGGGCTTTATTCTCTTTGGTGTCATCGCCTTTAGCTCCACCATCGTAGGTGAGGTCAGCATCATAATACGCGGAGGAAATTTCCTTTTCCGTGTTACTTTTGATTACGACTGCCCGGCGGCCAGAGTTCGCCATACCATCGCTTTTGATCAAAAAGAGATTGGTGCCTTCAATTAAGTTTGTGTTGAATTCTGTATTGAAATCATTAGCAGTGTACGTACTATTGGCACTATTAATAACCCAGAACACCACGGACTGCTGTGCAGGAATCAGAAAGTTCTCTGGTGTCGAAGGCCACTTCACATCAGAAGCGTTACCTTTATCGGGATAACGATAATAGACCTTGTAGTCCTTGAAGTTAATTGGTGCATCAGTATTGTTATAGACCTCGATGAATTCAAAAGCGTCGCTGCTTGTTCCCTTTACATTCGTCGAATTCGGCAGCAGCTCTGTGATTAACAACGGCGGCACATTGTTCGAATCGAACGCCGGCAGGTTCACATGAACAGAATAACTCTCTGTCACATTATTAACGCGGATGCTGTAACGCAGCTCCGGCTCTTCCAGCGCAGCCGCAGGAATCATTGCCGCATATTCATCCCCACCTTTTGAGGTCATAGTGATTACCGTATCTTTCGCCTGAGAAGGAGAACCATACTGTAGCTTCACTACGGGTAGTGATCCATCTGCCCCGCTTTCCAAATTAGTAATCTTCGCACTGATAGGGAGATCGGCTGGATCGACACTACTCTGTGCAGTATGTTCAATCACTGGCTGCTTGTTCCCAGGAACTAGCTCAGGCACTTGTTCTGCCTCTACGGTTCCAGGCGTAGCCACAACCATTCCCGAATTCGCCATGAGGTTCATAACGGAGCTATCTGCTTGCAAATATTGATAGAAGATCCCGTTATTCTCCTTCACCTGTTCTTTTCCATAGGAAGCAGAAACAATTAGCGTATCTCCTGCTTTGCTTTTAATTTGTAAATTACGCGCAGAAGTGTTAGCCATCCCCCCGCCACCGTTGATCCGGAACAGATTTACTCCTTCCTGCAAAGCTGCAGAAGGAGTAAAGTTTTTGATGAAATCCTCCGCAGGAACATTCAGATTATTGCCGTTCATAATCCAGAAAACAATATTTCCATGCGCTGGTATTACAGCATCACCATTAGGTGCCCATGTATCTTTGTCATTATAAAAGAAATAATAATCCTTAAAATTAACCGGCTTGTCCGTATTATTGTAGACCTCAACAAACTCGTAACCATCTACAGAGGTTCCATCTGTCCCTTTTACATTTTTAGTATCCGGAACAACTTCTGTAATCAGTAGCGCTCCTGGATTATTAGGTACCGCGTACACATCTGCCATTACAGTCGTTTGACTTAAAAGCGTGTCGAGCTCAACCTGTTCATCAAAATGCGCCTCTAATTCGGAAGATGTCTGCTCCGTCTCCAGCTGCTGCTCTTCGGCATATCCTGCTGGAGCCATGATTCCCAACATCAGACTGCTGGCAATTATGCTGGAAAATAAACGTTTAGCTTTTGCTGTTATTCTCAAAACTCCGAACACTCCCCATTTGTTTGATTGTGATTCAATGCATAAATATGCAATGAAGCTCATCTGGAAAGTATACCTGCGGTGTATTATCGCTATATCATAGCCGTGTTAAATCTTTAGGTTATTTTTAATATTGCTTAAGCTTCAGTTCAGCTTCGCGGGTTACAATATAACTAGTTAGAACCCATTTTAAACGATACTTTAGACGGATGCTTAAGCAGGATAAGTTATTGCAGAACAAGAAAAGAGGACTCTAATGGATATAAAAAGAGTGATCATAGTCGGAACGGTAGTCGTAGTGATGTCTTTCGGAAATGCTTGGACTAGTCTTACCGCTAATGCAAGTTCGCCTGTAAAATGGTCCACCGCAGAGGTCGCGGATCAAGACGAATTATTGGAGGTACTTAACCAGCCAACGGATGAGGATCTATACGAGGCCATATATGACGGTAAGTCACTTCAAGATATTGCATCAGAACAAGGCCAAGATATTGAAGCTGTAATCGATCTACAGGTTGCCCAGCTAACGGATCAATTGGATTCACGGCTAGCCGCTGGAAGCATAACAACCGAGCAGTATGCGGCATATAAAGCGGAGCTGAGGGACATCGTTTCAGATAGTGTCCATACTTCCTTCGGTTAAGGGAATACATACAGCGACGCTGTAACATACACAAAAAAACGGCTAAATGGATCTTCCATTTAGCCGTTTTTTGTATATTTAATACTTATTTTATAACAGAATCGCTAAGTCCCTATCTTGTTCTCTCTGTTAATCTCCAGAATATCAAGGAAGAATACAAAGATCGGAATCCCCAGAATCAGTCCCCATACCCCGAGATAATGCTCAGAGAATAACAACACAATAAATGTATAGAACATAGGCAAATTCATTTTGGATGACATCAGTTTAGGATTTAGGAAGTAGCCTTCTACAAAATGCAGTACGGCAATCATTGCCAGTACATATATCGTCATGACTAGGCCACCAATATTGTAACCAATAATACAAAGTGGGATTAGCGAGATAACAAAACCTACAACCGGAATTAAACTAAGCAAGAAGATCATAATGGATAATGCGAAAAGGTAAGGAAAACCTAAAATCCAGAGTCCGATCACCGTAAAGCATGTATTAAACAACGCGATCAGAATTTGTGCTTCGATCACTTTTCCGAAAGAAGAGATGAATTTTCTGCCAAAATACTCAAGCTCTACATAGAACCAAGAGATTTTGCTCTCTTTAAGGCGGGAAGTGAAACTAACGATCCTGTTCTTCTCAAGTATAAATACAAAGCTCAAAATGGTTGATAAAACAAAGCTGGTGCCCCAATTGCTTATTTTCAAGACATATTCAATACCGTCTTTCATGTACGACTGATAGTTCAAATCCTTAAGCTGGGCGAATATATACTGCACTATATCATTCTGCGGGATGTTCTCAGGGGTCAAATTGGTCAAAAAATTCGTTAACTGTTTAATCTGTATAAAAACCTTAGGCAGATAATTAACGAGGGTTATGACAACTACAGCGATTAAGGCAAGGTATAGAATAACAATAATCACTTTGCTGTTAACTGCTACATATTTGTTAATGCGCTTCGTGAGCAGCACTTGAAAGCTATTCATTACATACGCAATCAAAAACGTCAACAGTACCAAATTAAGCATATCTCTAATGCTGAATAGCAGCAGAGCAACCAATCCTAAAATCAAAAAACGCCGGACCGTTAAATTTGCGTAATAACGCTTAAACAATTCCATCAGTTCTCTCCATTCGCCTACCAATTAGTACTCTGTTTATAGTCTACAGTAAGGAATTCACTTATAGCAACTAGTGATTCGCCTAAAATGACGAAATTACTCACTTTTTGTAATCTCATCCTCAATAAAAGTGACACTTTTCATGCTCCTGCATCCATATGAGTCAATTCAACGATTCGGCGTTTCGGATCATATTTCATATCTATATGCAGATCTTTGCATAATTGATGAAACGGAACCATCAAGGTCCCCTTCCTCATTTCAGGAGAATTCCTTACCATATTCACCTTTTGGTTGTTCAAGGTCAATTCCATGGGCAAATCGATATGCTTCATCTGATCAAGCGTCAACGCAGCGGTAAGTGTCTCACTTCCCCCGTTAATTCGTGCGGCATTCCGATCCGCTCTGGTGTTAATCCCATCCTCAATTTTGAAGGTCAGTGAAATCCCCAGCGAATCACAAACAGCCAGCAATCTGTCATTGTAGGACCCATAAGGAAAAGCAATTGCCGAATCCGTATTGCCCAATTCTTCTTTCAGCCTTTGTTCCGCCTTGGCCAGATCACGTGTAACTCTGCTGTAGTATTCAACATTCATCTCATTCCTGTTCTCATCATCAACATATAACAAGGCACTTGCAGCTGGCCGCTGCCCGCCCTCGGCATCCACAATCTCATAATGGTGCAAATCATAGGTATGACTATAAAATCCCATCCCAGCATGCTTCATTTCCCGCATTTGCTCCCAAGTGAGCTTCGGCACGCTATTCGGATCTGGGTGATCAATTGTAGATACGATAACAAAATTGACGGCTGTATATCCGTATTTTTGCAAAACGGGGAACGCCAATTCATAAAAACTTTCATATCCATCATCAAAGGTAAGCAGCACTGCATTGTCCGGAACTGCGCCGTTATTCAGCATAAATTCGCGGTATTCCGCCATGGTGATCACATGAAAACCTTCCTGCTTCAGCAGATTCATTTGATCGTCAAACCGATCAACCGATAACACCCAAGGAAACTGTGGCATAGGCTTCTCGGAAAGATGATGATACATCAGCACAGCCACCTGATCTCTGTAGTAAATGCCTTTTGGAAGAGGTCCGGATTTCTGCCAGCCGATTTGTGTATTTAGTGCCTGTTCAGCTACTGCCTTCGGGATCATAAGATCATCAGGTGAGGCTGGGTTGGAAGCTATCGTCTTTATCATTTGACCATTTACGTTAATAGTAATTGTTGAAGGTTCACGTTGTGTATTCAAAATAGCAGCAAGGCTTAGCAGTAGAACTATGATAACAAGCAGCATATACTTTTTCGTTTTCAATCTCAGAATCTCCTTAACAACATTTCTTGTCCCTATGTAACTATATATTTTATGGAAGTTCCACCTGCTATTGGTTACATTTTCTTCTTATTTTTGTTTCTTTATCATAAAAAAGAGGGCGAACCTCAAGCCGAACCGGCTTAAGGAACACCCCGCAAAAATGGAGATCTATATACAATTATGTACATCTATATGTGATTGTAGACGGTCTAAGACCTTCCCTTATCTGCGAAGTAACTCTCTTCCCCAAGCTCGTCCACGAACTGCTGCAGCCAATGATAATATTGAACGGCATGCTCCAGCTTCTCCAGATCCTTCAGGCAGAATTGCCGCTCCTCCTCAGATATATCTACGGCTTGAACCAGTCCCTCCAGCTCAGGAATGACAACGTCTAAAGCGTGCTTCATGACATCAATCTCCCGCTGCAGCTTCATCCCAAAAAAGTTCTTAAAGGTCTGAAAGAAATCTGTTTCCACTGCATACAGATCCTTTCGGTCCCGCTTCTCCTCCAGCTTAGTGACCATCTTGGAGGCCATCAAAGAACGGACCCCATAGCTCATATTACTCTTGCTCATATTCATCACATTCTTCATCTCTTCAAGCGTCATCGGACGGTCTTCGAAGAACATAATTCCATACAGCTGCCCGAATGAATAATTGGCACCATATAGGTCCATCGTCTGAGCAATCGCATCGATCATTGGACGCAGCAGCTGCTCGCGTGGAGATAAGTCTTTATTCTCTTCACCAAAGGCTACCTGTTTCATAGCTGCACCTTCATTCCACTTAGAATCTACCCTTCTATTTTACACAAAATAGCAACTACCTGCGTTAATCTCTTAAATTTTTACATAATCTCGCATCGATCTTTACGTCCACTTGACCACGCAGCCGCTCGATGAGTGTACAATTTTTTTTGAACGGAAGAGCTTTCCTCAGAATTATACCGCAAAAAACAGAAGATGGAATGGGGTATCGACAGAATAATGAAACGTTCGAGATTTATAGGGGAGTTGAAACCGGTGCTCTTCACCTTGCCGGCAATGATTCCATTCGTTGTATTTTGGCTAGCGCCATTACTTTATGTATTTTATCTCAGCTTTACCGAATGGGACTTCATGAGCCCCGAGAAAACCTTTGTCGGACTAACCAACTATCTGGATCTGTTCAGCAATCCTGCCTTCTATAAAGCACTTAGAGTGACTCTATTATTCTGTGCCGGAAGTGTGCTGCCAGTTATTCTGATCGGACTTGGACTAGCACTCCTGATGAACGGGAAGCTGAAAGGCTCCACCCTCTATCAGGTATTGCTGTTCTCCCCTTGGGTCACTCCGACCGTGGCTGTATCCATTGTCTGGTCCTGGATCTATGAACCCGAAATTGGCCTTGCCAATACTGTACTCGATCTCTTAGGTCTAGAAAAAATCGGCTGGCTTCAAGACCCTAAATGGGCACTGCTCGGCATTTTGCTCGTGACGATATGGAAATCGGTAGGCTGGGCGATGATTTTTTACTTGGTAGCACTACGCAATGTCCCTACGGATCTGCTGGAAGCTGCTCAATTGGATGGAGCAAATGCTGTTCAAAAATTCATCCGCATTACCTTACCGCTCATCTCACCAACGACACTGTTTCTGTTCATCGTACAGATCATTGGCGCGTTACAGGCTTACGACCAGATTAACGTACTTACACAAGGTGGACCCTCAGGATCAACACGCACCTTGCTCTATATGTATTATCAGTCTGCTTTTGAAGCCTTCCAGATTGGAGAAGCCTCTAGTGTCGCAATGGTTCTGGTATTTATATGTATGCTGCTATCCGTAGTCTCGCTAGAGGTTAGTAAACGGACAACCCATTATCAATAACAACTGCTGTAAAGGAGAACGACTGATGAATGCAACGATCGTACGCGTGGGCAAGCTGACCCGCCATCTATTTTTTACAGCTATTGCACTGATCATGGCCTTCCCCTTCTATTGGATGGTCACCAGCGCCTTAAAAACCAATGATGAAATCTGGCAGTCTCCGCCCACAATCTGGCCTAAGGATCCGCTTTGGAGTAATTTTTCAGCCGCCTGGCACGAAGCCCCTTTCTTCAGATATATGGGCAATAGCATATTTGTCGCTGTGTCGATTGTTATTTTGCAGGTAATAAATTCCGGGATGATGGCCTATGCGCTTACGCATATGAAATTCCGCTTCAGAGGGCTGTTCTCAGGCGTTATTCTTTTCGGCTACATGGTTCCATCCACCGCTGTTTATCTTCCCGGATATTTGGTATTGTCCCAGCTCCATCTACTGGATTCATATGCCGGATTAATTCTATCCAACTGTGTAAGTGTCTTCTCCATTTTTCTAATTCGCCAGGCCTTCCTTCAGGTTCCCCATGAGCTAGTGGAGGCTGGAGAAGTGGACGGTTCCTCGCATATGCGGATTCTGTGGACCATTCTTGTCCCCATTACACGTTCTTCCTTTGCTGTGCTAGCCCTGATCACCTTCATTGATCAGTACAATAACTATTTCTGGCCGATGCTGATCACCAAAGACCCTAATCTCCAGCTAGTCTCGGCGGGTCTGCGTAGTTTCTTTACTCAAGGAGGTGCTTACGGATTAAAATGGCCGCTGATCATGGCCGCTAGCGCATTCACCATCGCCCCGTTGCTGCTAGTATTTCTACTAGCTCAGAAAACGATCATGCAAAGTGTCAACATGACCGCTGGTTCCAGCAAAGGATAAGCTAACAATTCTATTTTAATAAGAGGAGAATGATGATGAACGTATTGAAGAGACTGTCCACCCTGTCTTTGGTTGCCGGATTTACAATGTTAACAGCTTGCGGAGGAAATGCGAATACAGGCAATGTTACAGCGGCAAATGGAGCTTCTTCCTCCCCCTCCACAGAGGCTGCACCCACACAAAATGCGCCGGTAACGATTGAATTCTGGTATGGTCTCGGCGGCAAGCTTGGTGAGAATATGGAGGCACTGATTCAGAAATTTAATACCTCTCAGCAAGAGGTCATCGTCAAAGGTATCGCGCAGGCAGACTACACTGAAACCGAACAGAAGCTGCAAGCAGCTATCGCTACAGGAAAAGTGCCTGCGGCTGCTCTCTCCTCCAATGTAGATTGGGCCCGTAAAGGATATTTCGCTCCGATAGACGAGCTTATGGCACTGCAGCCAGATTTTAATAAAGAGGATTTTGTCCAAACCTTTCTAAATCAGGGCCAGGTTGATGGTAAGCAATACTTCCTGCCGATGTATGGAACAACGCAGGTCATGTACTATCGCAAAGATGTTTTTGAGAAGAATGGGATTGATGCGAGCACACTAAAGACTTGGGAAGATCTAGCTGCCGCAGCTGCGAAAATGACAGTGAAGGACGGCGGCAAAACCACCCTTTATGGTTGGGAGCCTATGTGGGGTTCAGGGAACATGATTGATGCTGTACTCAGCAAAGGAGGCACTATCCTTAGTGAGGATGGAAAACAAGTTATGGTCGACTCTAAAGAGTGGATTGAAACCTGGGATTTGTTCCGCAAGTGGATTCACGAGGATAAGATCATGCGAATTCATTCCGGCGGTCAAGGCTGGGAGTATTGGTACAAGACGATTGACGATGTAATGAAGGGTCAATCCGCAGGCTACACCGGCTCCAGCGGCGATCAGGGCGACTTGGACTTCAGCATTGTTTCGGCTATGGAGCAGCCAGGCTGGGCAGGGATCGGTGAGGGCAAACCCGTAGCCCAAGCACTTATGGCCGGCATTCTATCCAAAGCTAACGACAGTGAAAAGGAAGCAGCTATAAAATGGCTAACCTACTTCACAAATGCTGAGAATACTGCGTCCTGGTCCATTAATACGGGATATATTTCGGTGCGCCAATCCGCATTGCAAGACCCGGCATTTGTGTCATTCAGCGAAAGCAATCCACAGATTAAGGTCCCATTGATGCAAGCTTCTCATGGTTCTGCACCTTTCCAAGACCCAACTGGCGGCAAAATTAACGATGCGTTGACAATCGCCGCAGATAAGGTGCAAATTGAGAATATCCCAGCAGTACAAGCACTTAAGGAAGCACAAGAAACGGCACAAGCAGCGCTTGATAAATTAAAATAAAGGGCGGTGGACTTCATGTCTGAGCTCATCACTCCACAAGGCAGATACGCTGTAGCAGCTATTCTATTCGATAAGGATGGTACGCTGCTCCAGTTCGTATCCCTCTGGGGCAGCTGGGGCGAATGTTTTTTAGAGAGATTCACGAAGTATATGAAGCAAAGAGGGCTACAGATTGCAGAAGAGCAGCTCCCTGCATTAATGGGAACTGTACACAATGCCCAGGGGAACATTACCGATTATGATCGCAACGGACCGCTGGCTATGGGGACTATGAGTGATCTTTATGCCATTCTGTCATGGCAGGGTTATTTGCAAGGTTTATCTTGGGCGGAGTCCATGGAGCTTGTCCATCAATGCCGTCTCGAAGCGGATGTTATGTTAGAAGAGAAACGCCCTGTTCACTCCCTTCCGGGACTTCATCGTTTTCTTGATGAGTGCGTGAGTGCAGGCATCCCTCTCGCCGTGGTGACCGCAGATGAAACAGAGGCCGCAGACAAACATCTCCAATGGCTGGGCATACGGCATTATTTCTCCGAAGTAATTGGAACAGATCTTGTGGATCAGGGTAAACCTTTCCCCGACATGGTGCAGCTGGCCTGCAAAAGGTTAGCCGTGGAACCCGCGTACACAGCGGTTATCGGCGATACTAACGGGGATATGCGAATGGCTAAAGCAGCGGGTGTACAGGTAGCTATCGGCCTAGCAGAAAGCGAAGGTACTAGTGCTTCAACACATATTCTCCCGGATGCAGATCTCATTGTACAATCTTATGCTGAGCTCAGAATTGAGGTTACTTCCCTGTGAGAATAGAAGGAATGTGGGCATGGATGTTTCTGACGCTGGCTATTGTGTTCGAACTCTCAGGGACCATCTCAATGAAAATATCTCAGGGGTTCACCCAGCTCTGGCCTTCCGTGCTTATGTTCCTGTTCTATGGAGCCAGCTTCACCTCCCTGAATTATGCTCTCACCTCGATTAAGGTAGGCGTAGCTTATGCGATATGGTCAGGAGCGGGAATCATCCTGATTTCCTTCATAGGAACCCTGTTCTTTGAAGAAAAGCTAACCCTATCCTCACTACTATGGATAGCCGTCATCATTGTCGGGATCATAGGACTGAACATTAGCGGCAAGACGCATTAGCGAACAGCAACAGTATTGGATAGGTTCATAGATGAAGGAGGATGCCCAAACATGAGTACGAACACATCACCTGAAGATAAACCAGTTATCACCTTTCAGATCATTACGGATACCCATGTCACTGCTGACCGCAATCATGAGTACAATCTTAACTTCGAGCTGGCACTCCGTGATATAGCAGCGCATGGGGAAGGCAGCAGCGGGATTATGCATATCGGTGATGTCACAGACCACGGCTTCCCTGCTGAATACGAAGAAATGCTTCGTATCCTCAAACAATATAAAACCGACCTGCCCGAGATTACCTTTACCTTAGGCAATCATGATGTGGGGCTCGGAAATTGGGAATCACGTTTAGGAATGTATACGTCACAGACCGGAATGTCCGGACCCTATCATGATCACTGGATCAATGGCTATCATTTTATTTTGCTAGGGACGGAGCAAGGATTGCCCAAGTTCTGTGATCTCTCCTCTGAGCAGCTTGATTGGCTGGAGCATAAGCTTGGAGAGCAAGCTTCACCAGAGCAGCCTATCTTTCTCTTCCTGCATCAACCGCTTAAAGACACCGTAGCCGGATCACTGGAATCGCAAGATTGGTATGGTGTCACACAAGATAAGGAATTAAAAGAAATTCTGTCGAGATATCCCCAGACCTTGTTATTCACTGGACATACCCATTGGGAGCTGGAGGTAAACAACACTATGTTCCCTGGCCATGGAGAGATCGCAACGATGTTTAATGCTGCTTCTGTCGCCTATCTTTGGACTAATGAAGATAAACATAAGACGGGCAGCCAAGGCTTCTATGTGGAAGTGTATAGCGATAAAGTGCTTGTCCGGGGCAGAGATTTTAAGACAGGAAACTGGATTGAGGCTGCACAATATGAGGTAGCTTACCCAGCGGTAAGCGTATATTAATGATAAGCATTTAAGCGAGAAATATAACAAAAAAAAAACGATTGTGCACAGGGAGTCCTTCCCCGCAACAATCGTTTTTTACTGTAGCTATTCAGCTTATCGTCCAATTGGTGCAATCCGGTAGACAGCTGTATCTCCATCCGCTGCCTTCGTATCACTCTCAATTTGCCACCCGAAGGATAACACAGAAGCCAAACGTTCCTTCTCGGCCACGGTCAAAGCCACCTCAGCCGCTTCCTTACCTTCCTCAAGCTCCAGAGCCGCTTCTTTGCCCAGAGCTACCCATATCCAGCTGCGAATCCCACGAATCGTGTTGTATTTGATCTGATAGCCTGTCTTCACCGCTTGCCCGAACAACTCCGGCTGCTCTGACTGCAACGTAGTCAGCTGTTTATAATCAAATTGGTATTCGCTCTCGTCAACGGGCAAATCGCCCTCTGCCACTTTACGAAGAATATCCTCATCAGACCACCCCAAGGAGCGGAGTGATTCCACCAATAACGCATCCCACTGGGATAACTTTACCCGGTTTAAGTTCTCTGACATTTTGATCCCTCCCAATCTATATATAGAGTCTAATCATACCGTAAAATCATAAGCAACATAATGACCCGGACTTACTTCCTGTAGTGTGGAGGTCTCAGCTCTGCCGTACTCTTGCGAATATCCGTCTAAAATAATTCTCTGATTGGCCCGCCGGGGATCCGTCTCCAAGATGGAAGACAGCAGCGCCTTTGTATAAGGATGAATAGGATTCTCGTACAGCTCATCACTTTCGGCTACCTCTACTAAACGACCGCCATACATCACGCCGATCCGGTCAGAAATATGCCGTACCATCGACAGATCATGTGCGACAAAGAGATAGGTCAAGCCGAATTCGGACTGTAAATCCTCCAGCATGTTCACTACCTGAGCCTGGACAGACACGTCCAGCGCTGAGATCGGTTCATCACACACAACAAACTCAGGTCTTACGGACAATGCTCTGGCAATCGAAATCCGCTGGCGTTGGCCACCGCTGAATTCATGCGGGAAGCGGTAAAGATGTTCTCTTTTTAAACCTACCTTTTCCAGCAATGCCGCAACAGCTTCTTTGCGTTCTTCACCTTCGTGGATGCCGTGGATTTTCATCGGCTCACTGATCAGATCAAGCACATTTAAGCTTGGATTAAGTGATGAATAGGGATCTTGGAAGATCGACTGAATGCGTCTGCGAAAAGGTTTTAGCTGCTTCTCTCCAAGCTTGCTCAGCGGCTGCCCGTCAAAAGACACTTCACCGTCTGTGTAGTCATATAAGCGCAGCAAGCAGCGTCCAACCGTGGACTTGCCGCTTCCCGACTCTCCAACCAGCCCAAAGGTCTCTCCCTGTCGTATCTGAAAGCTTACGCCATCTACTGCCTTAAGCACCGATGTATCGCGTCCCCACATATCCTTGCCTTTGGAGAAATGTTTTTTGAGATTATTTACGTCCACTAGAATCTTATTGTCACTCAACCGAACCACTCCCTTCAACGCCAGCTACGGCTGGAGTCTCCTGCACACCATCTGCTAACCAGCACATCGAACGGTGACCGGGCGATAATTCGATTACCGGAGGACGTTCGCTGCAACGGGCAAAAGCATTAGGGCAACGTTCCATAAACGGACAGCCAGAAGGAGGATTCAACAAATCTGGAGGTGTGCCTTCGATTGGAATTAGACGTTCACGTGATTTGCCGTCACGTTTCGGAATGGAGCGAAGCAGACCTTTCGTGTAAGGATGCTGTGGGCGATAAAAAATATCCTCCACCGTACCTTCCTCCATCACTAGTCCACCATACATTACGATAACCCGTGTACATACCTGAGCCACTACACCCAAATCATGGGTGATTAGTGCTATAGCTGTACTGGTATTATTTTTTAACTCTTTAAAAAGATCAAGAATTTGGGCCTGTATTGTTACATCAAGCGCAGTTGTCGGCTCATCCGCAATCAATAGCTCTGGCTGGCAAGAAAGAGCCATGGCGATCATGACCCGCTGCCGCATCCCGCCGCTGAATTCATGCGGATACTGCTGCAGCCGCTGCTCAGGATTATTAATGCCCACCTGCCGCAGGATACTTGCTGCCTCTTTAAACGCTTCTTCCTTATTTAAGCCGCGATGCCGCCGGATGACCTCCGTAAGCTGCTGGCCAATTTTTTTCACAGGATTAAGAGAAGTCATGGGGTCCTGAAACACCATCGCTATGCGGTTACCGCGCAGTTTTCTCCACTCTTTTTCCGAAAGGTTAGATAAGTTGTCACCACGAAAATTAATATTTCCAGCGATAATTTTACCCGGAGGTGCAATCAACGACATAATCGCCTTCGCAGTTACACTTTTCCCGCTTCCGGATTCACCAACAATCCCTACCGTTTCTCCAGCATCTATATGAAAGCTAACGCCACGAACTGCCTGATTCTCTCCATCTCGAGTTTGGAAGGAAACCTTCAAATTCTCAACAGACAATAGCCGTTCCGTCATGATGTCTTCACACTCCTATCTTCGGATCAGCTTCGGTTCAAAGCCAACCCGCAAAATATCGCCCAGAACATTAAAGCTCAGAACCGTTAATAGTATCAATAACCCCGGGAACAATGCCAAATAAGGTGCCTGAGCGATATATCCCTGCGCATTGTTAAGCATACTGCCCCAAGTGGCATTCGGAGGTTGTACCCCGAACCCAAGGAAGCTTAGGGACGACTCCATCATAATCGCGGAAGCAATATTATTCGTCGCACCTACAATCACAACAGGTACTAGCCCCGGAAGAATATGACGCCAGATAATTCCGAAGTTGCTCTGGCCGGAAGCTTTTGCATATAGTACATATTCCCGTTCCTTAATCGTCATCGTCTCCGCACGGATCACACGGGCAATGTTCATCCACATTAATAGAGCAATGATTAAAATGATGTTTCCTACACTCGGCTTCAGAAATACGCTGAGCAGCAGCAGCACGAGGAAAGATGGAATGGACATCACTATATCAAGCATCCGCATCAATAGATTATCAATCCATCCGCCAAAATATCCACTAATTACGCCCACCGTCACACCTATACCCGTGGCAATGATCATTGAAGCAAAACCAACTAGCAAAGATACCCGGCCACCATACAAAGCTCGGGCAAAATAATCCCGGCCGTAATCATCCGTACCAAACCAATGATCCGCCCCGGGTGCTTTCAAACGTGCCAAAACATCCATTGCATTCGGATCATGTCCGGATAAAAAAGCAAATATAGAGCCTAGTGTGAAGACGATTAAAGTAATGAGGGCTGCGACACCCAATTTATTCGTAAATAGCTCATCTCCAACACTTTTCCATTTACTGCGATTCATGAGGTCACCTCGTTAATTTAATTCGTGGGTCCACGAAGCTATATAGAATATCCGCGACCAGATTGCCGATGATCAGCATTAAAGAAGAGAACAAAGTTATTCCCATAATTACGGGATAATCCATCCCTTTAACCGCAGTCATCCCTAAAGAGCCAATACCCGGCCATGAAAATACCGTCTCCGTTACAATTGCACCCGCCACCAGATCACCCATCGACATCCCGAGCAATGTAATTACTGGCAACAGTACATGCTTAAGCACGTGACGGAACAGAATCGTTGTCTTGTTGGATCCAAAAGCATATTGAATCTGCACATATTCTTCTTTTAGCTGTCCAATCGTACTAGAGCGGATGTATCGTACGTAACCGGCCAGAAATCCAAAAGCCAATACGGCGCAAGGCAAAATACCATGCTTCAATACATCAACCGCTGATTCCACACCAATGGTTCGCATCCCCATAATAGGCAGCAGGTGCAGCTTAATTGCGAATAAGTACATAAGCAAGATGGCCAGCCAAAATAAAGGCACTGAAATTCCGATATAGGATAAAAAATTAATTAGTTTATCCACCCAGCGGTTCCGGTTAGCTCCAGCAAGCAGACCCATCGGGATCGCCAACAGAACGGCTAAGCCGATTGCACTGCCCATCAAACCTGCTGTTGCAGGTAAACGTTCTAGAATTTGCTCCAATACAGGCTGATGATTCACAAGGGAATAACCGAAATTGCCCTGCAGTACTTCTTTGATCCATATAAAATATTGAATGTAGGCTGGCTTATCCAGCCCAAGGTTATGCCGGATGCGCTCAATATCATCCGCGTGCATATTCGGCGTAACGAAGGATAGTACCGGATCCCCCGGAGCCAGCTTAATCATCGCAAAGCACACAACCGAGACAAAAAATAGCATCGGCAGGGTTTGCAGTAATCTTCGGACGATAAGTTGTCTCATACGTATATTCTCCCAGTTCTATATCGGTAAAAAAATAAGCTGGATTGACCAGCTTATTTTTTCCCGTTCTTATTTAAGGTAGATTTTCGATAAATCTTCAAAAATAACGACAGGCTTCAAGACTGCTTCTTCTAGACCGCCGTAGTTCTTGGAGACAGCTACAATAGTCTTAGTATTAGCAATTGGATAAATCGGTGCATCATCAGCAATGATCTCTTGGATCTTCTTATAGATCTCACCACGTTTAGTTACATCTGCTTCCCCTGCACCATCATTGAACAACTTATCGACTTCAGCATTATTATAATGCGAGTAGTTAGAGTCTGCAGTAGAAGTATACAAAATTCTGTAAGCATCAGGATCGTAACCCATAATATAACCTGCAATCGCAAGTTCAAAATCTGTTGAATTCATATCACTGAATTTCTGGCCATATGCCGAGGCATCCATATTTTGCAGTTCAACTTCAGCGCCAATGGCCTTTAGCTTTTGCTGCACGTATAGTGAAATGGCTTCCTGAGCTTTATTACCGCTCGATACAATCAATCTCAATTTCAGATCGCTAACCCCTGCCGATTGCAGAAGCTCTTTGGCTTTTTCTACATCATTATCAAAAGAAGGTACGTCATTAGTATAGAACAATGCATCCGGAGTCAAAAAGGACTTCGCCGGGTCTGCATACTCGTTAGAAGTATAAGCAGCCTGAATGATTTCATCACGACTTAGGGCTAGAGACAAGGCTTGACGAACTTCTTTTTTAGCAAGAGCACCTCTATCACTGTTTGCATTGAACAGCAAGTACGACAATCGGCCTTCACTATAAGGAAGGATTTCGAAATTATTCGAAGCCTCAATCGTTCCAACATCCTGTGGATCTAGATACTTAATGTTGATCTCACCATTCTGAAGTGCGAGATTCGCAGCATTCGTATCTTTAGCAATCCGGTACGTTATAGAATCAAGATGTGGTTTGCCGCCAAAGTAGTTATCAAATCTCTCGAGCGTAACATATTCGCCTGCTTTGTATTCTTTAAATTTAAATGGGCCAGATCCAACCGGAGCAGCATTCTTGGTGCTTTTCTCTAGATCCGTCTCATTCTCAAAAATATGCTTTGGAATCGGAAATACTTGCACTAGTGTAGCTTCAAAAGCTGGGCTGACCTGCGGAAGCTTGAACTCTACAGTCAGATCATCCACCTTAACGGCCTTAACGGGTTTATCACCGATGAATAAGTTCGCTCTCAGCATGCTGTTTTGCTTCTCATCGAGGATGCTATCAATCGTGAACACGACATCGTCAGCTGTAAGCTTTTCTCCGTCATGCCAAGTTAGTCCACTTTTCAGTTTCAATGTATAAGTCAGGTTATCTTCGGAAAGTGTCAGGCTGTCTGCCAAGTAGAAGGTCTTCTCTCCGTTATTCACTTGGAACAATGGCGCGTAGAGCGCTTGGTCAATCGTCAGACTGACACGATCACCTGCATAGTTCGGATTTAGAATGACAGGATCTGCAGCGACCCCAATAATTAAGTTGCCGCCATCTTTTGGTTCAGTACTTGCTGTCGATCCTTCAGTAGCCGTAGGCGTCTGATTTGTATTTGTGGAAGCGGCGTTATTTCCCCCGGAGCACGCGCTAATCAAAAATGTTAACAAAACCAAAGTAATAACTCCAGATAATCCTCTACGCATAAATTTCTCCCCCGTGTCTATATTGTCTTTGTTTGTTTTTTATATTGTATATCGGGATACTAGGAATTACAATGGATAGCATTTCACATTAATGTAATATTGAGGGAACTGATAACTTCGACCTTTTTCATGGCATCCCCACGCCTTAAAGTATCCACATGGTCCATACCTGAAATGACTCTTCCGAATACAGTATGCCAAGGGTCGCAATAATCAAAGGTATCGGGAAAGTCAGACCGTTATAAAAAACCTTGCTTGACCAGCTTCATCGTGATTACTCCCCTAAACTCTGTTCAGCCACCAATATGAGCTTCAGTCTTCGCGAGGTCGGTATACACCCTTTCCATCATCCCAGAACACATCCGCACGAGGATTCATGGCCAGTAACAGATTGATCAACTACTGAACTTTTAGTGGTGATTTATCCATAGTCTCATTCCTGTGCTCATCTGGCTGGCATTCTTATCTAATTATCCGGTAATTGTACAGCAGATCCATCAAAATTAATATATCTAAAAAGTGCAATTTATCCAACTCTCATTTCTCATTTACTATAAGAACTTTGCGAAATAAGGATTATTACTATCTCACTGTAAATATATTGAGAACATACCTATACCTCTCGGAAGAAAGGGAGAGTCCCCCAAGGAGGCCGCAATGAATAAGACACGCGTATTAATCGGCAGCCCGATCCATCAAAAGCCCAATGTATTGCGGGAATTTCTGAATTCCCTGCTGCGCTTGAATATCGAGCAAATCGAACTGGATTTCCATCTGATTGATGACAATGATGATGAGGAATCCAGCCGGCTGCTCCAGGAATTTAAAAGCAAGGGCGAGCATATTTTTATTCAAAGCTCCGGCTTTAACGATGCGTACATTCGCAATGATACGACTCACTATTGGAATTCTGATTTAGTCTGGAAAGTCGCCAACTTCAAAAACCTCATGATTAACCGAGCGCAAACCCTGAACTATGACTACCTGTTCCTGATCGACTCTGACCTCATCCTCCACCCAGATACGCTAAGACATCTAATAGGGACGAACAAAGATATTATTTCAGAGGTATTTTGGACACAGTGGCAGCCAGATACCATGTTTCAGCCGCAGGTCTGGATGCATGACGAATACAATCAGTGGGAGATACTTCCCGGCGAAAAACTGCAACCCGAGGAGATCAACCGCAGATTTCATGAATTCATAGCCAAACTCCGCAATCCTGGAATCTATGAAGTGGGAGGTCTAGGCGCTTGTACATTGATTAGCCAGCATGCGATAAAAGCCGGGGTGAGCTACAATCAGATCCGGAACATTTCATACTGGGGCGAGGATCGCCATTTCTGCATTCGTGCCGCGGCCCTTGGCATTCCGCTATTTGTTGACACCCATTATCCTGCCCTTCATTTGTACAGAGATAGTGATTTGAACAAGGTTGAAGATTTCATCAGAGAAACAACAGGGGTAAAAGCTGAATCGGCACCCACACCCATCGAGGAAAATTCCAATGAGGCTGCAGCTGCTCCTATAACCAAAAAGCGTCCCAAGCTAACCCTTACCATGGTTGTAAAAAATGAAAGCGGGCGCTTCCTGCGACAGGTTCTGAAGGAACACCGCAAATATATCGATGAGGCTGTCATTATTGATGACGGCAGCACCGACAATACAGCAGCTGTCTGTCTGGAAGCACTTGACGGCATTCCCGTTCATCTCGTGCATAATACCGAATCCAAGTTCAGCAATGAAATTGAGCTGCGAAAACAGCAGTGGGAGGAAGTCCTAAAGACAAATCCCGAGTGGATTCTGAGTCTGGACGCGGATGAGATCTTTGAAGCCAGCTTTGCGGAAAATATAGATACCTTGCTGGATGCAGATGGGGTCGATCTGTTCTGCTTCCGCCTTTACGATTTATGGAACGCGAACCATTACAGGGAGGATACCTACTGGCGCTCTCATCTGAACTACCGCCCTTTTTTGCTTCGCTATAAAGAGGACTTCAACTATGTATGGAATGAATCCCCACAGCACTGCGGGCGGTTCCCGGAAAATATCTTTGAGCTGTCTCATCAGCTAAGCAACCTGCGGCTCAAGCATCTCGGTTGGTCCAAAGCCGAGTTCCGGCTGGAAAAATATCTGCGTTATATGCTCCTCGACCCCGACGGCAAATACGGCTGGAAAGAGCAGTATATGTCGATCTTGGATGAACAGCCTCATCTAATCCCTTGGGTGGAGTGAGGCTTACAATAAAAAGGGCGTTCACAAAACCATTAGGGTTTTGTGGACGCCTTTTTTTATTCAGAACTCAATTCAGAACTCTGTGGTCCATCGACTTCTGGCTTCAGAATGGTTACCGTCAGCCCGTTGCCGGATTCATCCACCTGAATAACTGATCCCTCTGCGGCTTCACCAGCAATAATCGCACGCGCCACACGTGTCTCCAAGCTGCGCTGGATGAATCTTTTCAACGGTCTTGCCCCATACACAGGATCAAAACCTTCCTTAGCGATAAAACGCACCGCCGATTCAGTTAATGCCAGCCCGATCTCCCGTTCTGCCAGACGTAGACGCAATCCATCCACCAGTTTGTCCACAATTTTCTCGATCTCACCCAGTGTCAGCGGCTTGAACATTACAATGTCATCCACCCGGTTCAGGAACTCTGGACGGAAATGACCACTCAGTTCCTTCATCACTCTATCCTTGGCAGCTTCCGTGAGCTGACCGTTTTCATCGGTGCCTTGAATCAGATGGGGTGAACCGATATTAGAAGTCATAATGATGATTGTATTCTTGAAGTCAACCATTCGGCCTTGTGAATCAGTCAGCCGTCCATCATCAAGCAGCTGCAGCAGAATGTTAAACACATCGGGATGCGCCTTCTCCACTTCATCGAGCAGCACTACAGTATAAGGCTGACGCCGCACAGCTTCCGTGAGCTGCCCGCCTTCCTCATATCCAACATATCCTGGAGGTGCGCCGACGAGACGGGAGACACTATGCTTTTCCATATACTCCGACATATCTATACGGATCATGCCATCTTCGCGGTCAAAAAGAGAGACCGCAAGCGACTTAGCGAGCTCAGTCTTCCCTACACCCGTCGGACCAAGGAACAGGAATGAACCAATCGGGCGATTCGGATCTTTGATTCCTGCTCTTGCCCGAAGCACTGCATCGGCCACCAAGCTGACAGCTTCATCTTGGCCCACTACCCGTTCATGCAACGTATCCTCCAGACGCAGGAGCTTATCCCGCTCGCCTTCTACCAGTCGGCTAACCGGAACGCCGGTCCAGCGGGAGACAATATCTGCGATTTCCTCTTCAGTAACAGCCTCACGTAGCAATCTTGTATCCTGGTCTTGCTGTGCCGCTTCTTCCGCTGCTTTCAACTGACGCTCCAGATCAGGAATAATGCCGTAGCTCAGTTCGGCTGACTTATTAAGATCATACTCCTCCTGTGCATCGACCAGATCCTTGCGCGCTTGCTCCAGCCGTTTTTTGAGGTCGCGAATCCCTTGGATAGCAGACTTCTCTTTCTCCCAGCGCGCCGTCATTCCTAGCTGCTTCTCCTTCAGGTCAGCGAGCTCGCGCTGCAATATTTCGAGACGGCGTTTGCTGGCGTCATCGGTTTCTTTTTTAAGCGCCGCTTCTTCAATCTCCATCTGCATCAGGCGGCGGGTCACTTCATCCATCTCACCCGGCATGGAGTCTATCTCAGTGCGGATCATAGCGCAAGCCTCGTCCACTAGGTCAATCGCCTTATCCGGTAAAAATCGATCCGTAATGTAACGATTGGACAATACCCCTGCGGCTACTAGGGCGCTGTCATGGATTTTGACCCCGTGGTGGACTTCAAACCGCTCCTTCAGACCACGCAAAATGGAGATCGTATCCTCTACATCGGGTTCGCTCACGAGCACCTGTTGGAAACGGCGCTCCAGCGCAGGGTCCTTCTCTATATATTTGCGATATTCATCTAGCGTTGTGGCACCGATACAGTGCAGCTCACCCCGGGCCAACATCGGCTTCAGCATATTGCCCGCATCCATCGAGCCTTCGGTTTTACCTGCGCCCACAATCGTATGCAGCTCATCAATAAAAAGAATAATGCGGCCGTTACTTTCGCGAACCTCCCTCAATACCGCCTGCAGGCGTTCTTCGAATTCACCACGGAACTTCGCGCCTGCCACAAGTGAACTCATATCGAGTGAAAAAATCGTCTTATCCTTCAGACCCTCCGGTACGTCTTTGCGTACAATCCGGTGTGCCAAGCCTTCCACAATGGCTGTTTTCCCTACACCTGGTTCACCAATCAGCACAGGGTTATTTTTCGTTTTACGGGACAAAATCCGGATGACTCGGCGGATCTCACCATCACGACCAATGACTGGATCAATCTTGCCCGCGCGAACCTCTGCTACAAGATCACGTCCGTATTTCTCCAGCACCTCATAAGTAGCTTCTGGCTCCCGGCTGGTTACCCGCTGATGTCCACGAATCTCAGCAAGCACCGACATCAGCTTTTCACGGGTCAGTCCACGGCGGACAAAAAGATCCCTTAGCTCACGATTCTCCCCGCTCGAATCCGACACCATGGCCAGCACAGCATGTTCCACAGAAACAAACTCATCCTGCATCTTCGCCGCTTCCTTCTCCGCCTGCTCCAGCAGATGAATCAGCGATTGCGAGGCGTAACGCCGTACCGTGCTTGCTCCTGACCCGCTAATGCTCGGCTTGCGTTGAAGCAGTTCATCTGTGCTGCGCATCAGCTCAGCCACAGGGATATTCATCTTTTGCAGCAATCTTGGCAGCAATCCTTCTTGCTGCTGAAGCAACGCTTTTAACAGATGGAGATTATCGATCTCCTGATGACCGCTGTCTGATACCAGCGACTGCGCCGCAGCTACTGCTTCCTGCAGCTTTTGAGTTAATTTATTGAAATCCATAGCTCTCACCTTTCTATTTAAGAGTGATTATATTAAATCGGCCGTTGGGGCCGGGATAGGTTAATTTAGCGGGATTTATCCGCTTATTTCGAGTAACTAACTGGTTTGCTCTCATTCTACGGGATTTATACTGTTCTTTTCGGACTAGTGGCTGGTTTGCTCTCATTCTGCGGGATTTATACTGTTCTTTTCGAGTAACTAACTGGTTTGCTCTCATTCTACGGGATTTATACCGTTTATTTCGAGTAACTGGCTGGTTTGCTCTCATTCTACGGGATTTTTATCGCTCTTTTCGCGCATCGAGCCCCATTCGGCACTTTCTAAGGCATTTTTGCTTCTCTTTTCGACCATCGAGCTCCATTCGCCGCATTCTAGGGCACTTTTGCCTCTTTTTTCGCACATCGAGCCTAATTCGGCACTTTCGAAGGCACTTTTAACTCTCTTCTCCCACCATAGTACCGACTTTCACCGTTTGAGCGAAACGTTCTTTTATAGTTAGTGGCTAAATAAGTTACTGTTCTGCAACTAGCATTCAATTCAGTCTTTCACCAATCTGAGTTGATCACAAACGAGTGAAATCACCTTACCTCTACCTCTTCTACCTCTTCTACCTATCTATTAATTACCCACTTTTGCCTTCTGCCGCTGGGTGCCAGTGCTTTGACGTTTAGCTCTGGCTTCGAAAGGGCTGGAGTCTGCCAGCTTTCGGTAGAGATTTTTCTCCGCTTCGCTGATAGGTTCAGGGATAACAATCTCAATTCCAAATAAAATATCGCCATTCGCACCATTCTCACGTTTTAAGCCCTTGCCGGGGATACGTAGCGTTTTGCCGCTCTGAATTCCGGCTGGAACCTTCAATTTCACGGCGCCGCCCCCCGGTAATGGAACCTTCACTTCTCCGCCCAATACCGCTTGCCAAGGAGCGATTTCAACCATGCCATATAAGTCGCCATCGCGAATCTCATAAATATCATGAGGAAGAATATGAAGTGCCAGCAGCACGTCGCCACCCGGAGTGTTTCCCGCAATTTTAATAATTGTATCCTCGTGGGATCTAGGCGGAATGTTCACATCCACCGTTTTGTCGCTGACCTGTACTCTTACAGTGGCACCCTTATAAGCCTGCTCCAAGGTAATATCCAGCTGCGCCTGCATGGTACTGCGGGCCTCGCCCCACGGATTGCCATTCGCACGCCCCGTTCCACTTCCCGAGAAAAAATCAAAGCCAGCCCGGTCAGCCGAGCCCCGATTCCCAAAAAACATCCCGAATAAATCTTCCTCCGAAATACCAGAACCTCCTGTTGAATAAGTCCCACTGCTCCAGCTTCCACTTCCACTGCCACTTCCAGCAAAGTTTGAACCCCAAGAGGAGGTTCCACTCGCCGCCCCTCCACTAGCTCTGCCACGTTGAGCTCCATAAAGCAGCTCTTCATCATAGAGCTTTCGCTTATCCTCATTACCAAGCACTTCATAGGCTTCAGCTGCTTCTTTGAATTTCGCCTCTGCCTCAGGGGCTTTGTTAACATCGGGATGCCACTTTTTGGCAAGCTTCTGATAAGCCTTTTTAATTTCCTGTTTAGTAGCTTTTTTGCCCACGCCCAAAGCATCATAATAGCTTTTACTAGCCACTCGCGCTTCCTCCTTTCCATCCCTAATCTCATACCGACCACCATTGCACTCCGAGAAAAGACGCACCATAGCCGGAATCCTCCACTACAATGCGCCTTCTATTCATAACACTATATTAAAAGCCCGCTGCCATCTCTAAAAGGCTGAGCGGAAGTCCATTCCGCTTAATTTATGCTTATTCAGACTGCGAACCGGTAGAATTAGAATCTCCGTCTTGAATCTCGATGCGTTTACCTTGCATTTTTTGCCGTTTGGGAACTTCCAGCTTCAGCACTCCATCTTTCAAAGACGCGCGAATTTCTTCCTCGGCAATATCTTGAACATAGAATCTGCGCACATATTCACCATATCGGCGTTCTCTGCGTACAATCTGATGTTCCTTGTTCTCCTCGGCATTTTCTTCCTTACGTACCGCTTTAATCGTCAAATAAGGACTGGCATAATCAATGTCGATTTCTTCTTTATTCAAACCAGGAAGTTCAGCTTCAATCAGGTAAGCCTGCTCACTCTCACGAATATCTGTTCTGAAGGACATCGTGGAGCTCTTAATCGGTGCAAAAAAATCATCATTAAAAACATCATTCAAGGACTTAGCCAGCATACCAAAAGCATCATCTCTCCGTTTACCAAAAGGAACCATATCAAACATTATCCATTCTCCTCTCATTGACTTTGACTTTATTTGACCTATGACCTTATTATAGTCCCCTACCTGAGGAATAACAAAACCGATTTAAGCTGATTATCGCTCAAATTCAGGCGAATTAACTGATTTTAAACGAGAAAATTAGTTCTTTTTATTTATTTGACCAATTTTGACCTTTATTTGATCTTTCGTAAATGACACCTATATAATCATGACCCAACCTGCAGTACGATTATTATATGTTCAGACCTTCCGATCAATACAAGCCATTAGCTTCTGATCATCTCCACGCCCGCTTTTAAACGGAGTTTCCTTACGGTCTATCAAAATTTAACGATTTAAAGATGAAGCCAGCAGAAGTGATATAATGAAAGACAACTAAAGACCATTTTCGTTACAGGAGACCAATTGTATGCAACCAACCTATGCTATGGACGATACGCAGTGGAGTAAGCTCATCCAAAATGTCGCCTATTATTTCGATGATCTTACCCTCAAGCGGGGGTTCCAATATTATAAACAAAATCGAGTGCAGCCTTTTACCATGACGGAGCCTCGTAAGATTAACGCTCTAGTTGAAGGTAGAGAGGATTACCGCGTCACCATTGATCTCGACGGCTTCACCAATTGTCATTGTAATTGTCCAGTATCAGGTCATTGCAAGCATATGGCTGCCGTGCTGCTGAATTATGCCGAACAACAAAATAGATCTGTACAGGTTTTGGCTAACGCTAAAGCTGCATCCTTTTTGCCCAAAATATCAAGTACAGCAACAAGTACTTCTATTGGAGCCGATGCAACTCGTCAGCAGCAAATGAAAGAGATGGCCAACCGCATCGCTAGCGGAAAAATAACGGAGTGGCGGGAGTATTTTGAATTCTGTGTCTCCCCTCTAGCCCATACCACCCGAAATCCTGAATATGTGAGTCGGGCCTTGTCTGCAATTAATAAATTCAAACCAAAAATGCTTCCGGAAACGGAGAAGCTGTTCACTCTGCATGCTCATCTTTATCTGTTGGAAAAGCTCGCTAAGCCTTCCACGCTATCCGTCGGTCAGGCCGCTTACGCCCCTTCTCTTGGTTATTACACACAGGTAGCAGTCTCAGAGCTACAGGAAGTAATTACAGGTCTTTTAAAAAAGACACTTCCGCTGTCCCCCGAGCAAGAGCAGGATCTATGGCCATACGTCATCGATACTTTATCTTATCTGCGGCGCGAGATGTTGACGGAGTCGCGGGATCGCTCACGGGATCAACCCTCTTTTTCTCTTAGCTATGATCTGCTGTGGAGAAATTGGATTTATCCGAATACAGGTGGAACTAAGCTTTACCTGAATGAAATCGAACAGCTGCAGCAAGCAGAGGTTGAATTAGGCGCTTCCCTGTCACAACATGCGTGGCTGTTAGCTCAGAGCCGCATGTATTACTATCTGATGGATGATCAGAAGGCTTGGGACTTACTGAATAAGGCTGCCGAGCGCCCGGGTCTCCATCCCGATGAGCTCATGAGCTTCACCTCTCCGCTGCTGGATGCAGGGGACTGGCCCCGGTTGGTGGGTTGGCTTGTTCAGATCGGTCCACTGCTGAGCAGCAGACTCTATAATCTCAATAGCTATTCAACCAGTTGGGAAGAAGCTGTTCGCCACCTGCCTGAAGCTGAGCCGCAAATGTGGGATACACTAGCCACCATGTTACCTATCTCTGGCGAAGTCTATGAAGAGATGCTAATTACCTATGAGAAATGGCAGACCTGGATGGATTATCAGCTGTCCATCGGTAAACAGCCCTCCGAATTTCGTGTCAAAGACCTCCAACCGGTGGAAAAGAATGCGCCTGAGGTTCTGCTGCCCTTTTACCATCAGGCCGCCGAAAGATTCGTGCTGGATAAGAACAGACATAGCTACAAAGCGGCTGTGAAATTATTGAAACGATTATCCAAGCTGTATAAAAAGCTGAAACAAGAAGAACGCTGGGAAAAGTTCCTCACTGCCTTCGCCATTAGGCATAGCAGGCTCCGAGCGCTGCAAGAGGAGCTTCAGAAAGGAAAGCTAATACCATGAACATGCATTTACGCACGCTGACCATCCGGCTTGCATTAAGCCAGTATGGCGATGCTTTGATATTTGGAATGAATGAGCGCGAAGATCTCGTGCCGGGCTTGCAGCTTAAGCAGCGGCTTTTCGCCTGGCATGAGGCGTCTTTTTATGGTACGGAGTTAACCGTACAGCCAGCCGGCGAAGGCGTGGAGCTAGTGATTCTTCCTGCTGAGCAGGTTATTCCCTTCTTTGCCGAGCAGAAGCTTCTGGCGCATATCGAATGGAGCTGGGAAGGCGATGCTGCCCAGCTCACAGAACTGGCGCCACTTCTGGCTATATGTCTGGAGCACAAACAGTATATTCCCGACATCTCCGCCTACCGCGCCGGGAGGCTGCAATGGACTTGGGACGAAGGGGCTCTTGCGCAGGTGGCAGTGGACAGTGACACTGCTAAGGGAGCCCTTGAGGCGCTAAATGGCGGCAGCGAATTTAGCCGTGGATTACGTGCGGCGTTCTCTGCCGCCGTATCGCAGCGCTATTACAGCACGGAGGCCGAGGCCGGTGACCTCCGCAGCGAATTCCCGCTTCTCTTCGATAGAAGCGGAGCACTTGCAGCGGGCATGGATACCGCCGCGTGGCTTATCGCCATTGGCTGGAAGGCGGACACCGCGCCTTTCCGGCCCGCTCTACAGCTGCTGGAGCCCGATGAGGATGAATCCTATTGGCGGCTGCAGCTGATCCTTCAGGACAAGCGCGATGAATCCGCGCTTGTTCCCATCAGGCTCGCCGATAACGGCGAGCCGTACGGCTTGTGGCCGGCCGCGTGGTCGGCTCATGTGCATGAACGGGCCGCGGGATGGCTGGAGCGCCTCCGCGGCAGTCTGCCGCCCGAGCGCTTCGCGGCGGGCGGCGATGTGCTGGCCGAACCGCTCAGCGATGCCATCGCTTGGCGGTTCTTGACGGCCGAGAGCCAGCGGCTGCTGGAAGCAGGCTGGCAAGTGCTGCTGCCGGCGTGGTGGGAAGCCGCCAGCCGGAAAAAGCCGCGCCTGCGCGCAAAGATCAGCTCCGGCGAAGACAAACGCAGCGGCGGCGAGTCACTGTTCGGTCTCGATTCGATCATCGATTTCGATTGGCGCATCTCCATCGGCGACGCGGATCTCACTGAAGCCGAATTTGCCGAGCTGGTCGCAAGAGGGGAACGGCTCGTCCGCTTCAAGGGCAAATGGGTCTCACTCGATCCGGCTCTGCTGGCGCAAATCCAAAGAGCCATGGCGGGAATGGACAAGTCGCAAGGCTTGTCCTTCCAAGACGTGCTTCAGCTCCACTTGCTAGGAGCTGGTGAAGAGGCAGACGCTGAAGCTACGGAAGAGCAGCTGCAAGAGGATGCCGCGCGTCTGCGTCTGGAGGTAGAGCTGAACGAGCATTTGATCAGCCTTATCGGTCAGCTGGGCCAGCGCTCAGAATGGCCAAAGCCGCCCGTACCCGCAGGCCTTAAGGCGGAGCTGCGCACCTATCAGCATGAAGGATTCGCCTGGCTGACCTTTCTGCGCCGCTTTGGGCTGGGGGCCTGTCTAGCCGATGATATGGGACTAGGCAAAACAGTACAGCTCATCGCCTATCTGCTACACATCCAAGAGAACACGGATGCAAGCTCAGCCCGGCGGCAGACCGACCCACCAGGTTGGCCTTCATTGATCATCTGCCCGACCTCTGTGTTAGGCAATTGGCAGAAGGAGCTGGAACGCTTCGCGCCTTCGTTGAATGTTATGCTTCATTACGGAAGCCGCCGTCTGGACGCGGGATTCTTCTATGGCGCAGCTTCGCAAGCCGATGTGGTACTGACCTCTTATGCGACTGCTGCGCTTGACCAAGAGCTGCTGAAGGAATTTACTTGGGCGACGATCTGCCTGGATGAAGCTCAAAATATCAAAAATGCCCAAACCAAACAATCCGCAGCTGTACGTAGTTTTCCAGCTTTACACCGGGTCGCCTTAACAGGGACGCCGATAGAGAACAGATTATCCGAGCTGTGGTCCATTTATGATTTTATAACCCCAGGTTATCTGGGCAGCGCCAAGTCTTTTAATGACCGATTCACGAATGCTATTGAGAAGGAACGCGACGCGAAACGTACAGCGGATCTACAAAACCTAGTAAAACCTTTCATGCTGCGCCGTAAGAAAAAAGACCCAAATATACAGCTCGATCTACCTGATAAAAACGAAATGAAAACCTATGTTCATCTGACAGCCGAACAAGCCGCGCTTTACGATCAGACCGTAAACGGACTGTTGGAACGGATGAAGAAGCTGGAAGGCATTGAGCGCAAAGGGGCAATTCTCGGGGCTCTGACCGGGCTTAAGCAGCTATGCGATCACCCGATGCTTGTGACAAAAGAAGCTATCCCTGAACTGGACACGGACAACAAGCTGGATACCAGCTTTCTTATTAACCGTTCCTCCAAACTCGAAAGACTGCTGGACATGGTTAAGGAGCTGCGCGCGGAAGACGAGCGCTGCCTGATTTTTACTCAATATGTGGGGATGGGGAAAATGCTTCAGGCGGTTCTCCAGCAGGAGCTGGGCGAACCCGTCCTTTATTTGAACGGAAGCACCTCCAAACAGGCGCGCGACCGCATGATCGAGCGGTTTCAGACACCAGCCCCTTCTGCGGAAGATGGTTCTACACGCCCAGACGCATCGCCGTCTGATCAGCCGAATGTATTCATCCTTTCACTCAAAGCTGGGGGAGTTGGCCTGAACTTAACTGCAGCCAATCACGTATTCCACTTCGACCGCTGGTGGAATCCAGCGGTCGAGAACCAAGCAACTGACCGTGCTTACCGCATGGGCCAGACTCGTGATGTGCAGGTGCATAAATTCATCGCTCTGGGCACACTCGAAGAACGAATTGATGAGATGCTGGAGAATAAGCAGCAGCTCAGCGATAATGTGATCTCCAGCTCGGAAGGCTGGATTACCGAGTTGTCCACTGAGGCTCTGAAAGATCTCTTCACCTTGCGTAGAGACTTAAATGACTAGCAAAAAGGAACATTCGCATAAATGCGAATGTTCCTTTTTCACAAGAATAATTACCATTGCTCGGACATTTTAAAGGTGACTGCGAGATCGTCCCCGCCTGAGAGAGAGTTTACCACCAATGTGACCGGTTCATCATAGAACTCATATGAGAGTCGCTCATTAAGCAAATTGACCGCCAGATTCGCGTACGCACCAGAAATCCCCGATCCTGTACCTTGCATAATAACTTTTCCACCCGTGACTGTAGTGCAGGTGTAGTTCACCAGCAGTGCCGTGTCCGTGGCAGGAATATTCGTAGTCGGTGTAGGATAATTCTCGAAGGTCCCATCAAGTGTCCCGCCTGCAACAACCATATAACGCACAGGTCTTTTGGACATAACATCTAAAGCTGCCGGTCGAATCTCAGCCGCAAGACCTTGTGGAATAGCAAAGCCAGGACGTCTCATAAAGCTGATCGCTGCGAAGTCAGTCGATGTAACGGTCACGTTATCACGTATTTCTGAGGTTATCCGGCTCACTTGAAACACTTCAAGATCAACTGCCGTCCATACACCGTCCGTATCAACAAGAAAAACCTGAATCTTCATCTGCTCCTGTGAATAAACAAAATTAAATTGGAATAAATCCTCTACCATGACATAGGTCTTGCTTAAGGTCTCCTGATATTGCAGCTCAAATAACTCTTCAATAAAAATGGCCTGGGGGCTTACACTATTGGATAAGCCCGTAATATAACAAAACGCGCCAGCCGATCCATTGTTGACAACTTTGATCACTACTTGATCTATTGGCCGAGTACCGTCGACTGGTAAATTAATAATGGTGTTTGTGGACAGAACAGGCAATGTCATCACACCTCCTATATATCAATTCATATATGATATGTAAACATTGTTTAGAATTATTGGGTGTAATTAAAATACAAGAGATGTTCCAGAGCATAAATAGAGATTTGCCACTAAATAACGAATGTGGTAAACTCGACTTAACTTTTTATGAACGGAGGGTTACGTGTGATAGACTTTATCCGAGTTAGAACTTTGCGCGGCTAATTGAATAGCGCTAAAGCTCTGCCCATGTGCAGAGGACTCAGGATTGGTCTACCCATTTTTAAAGGTAACCCGATAATTTAACAACAGCGAGTAGGGAGGATTCTCTTCACCTCCATTCCTTTAAGAATTGAACATCCATAGAAGCCGATTAGCCAACTGCTGCTCGCAAGGGATCAAAGTGCCTCTTCCCTGCGACTGGACTGTTGTTTAATTCATTCTACCTATGGAAGGCCCTAACTCTGACGTCCTCTAACGAACCGTAAGCACAGGCAGATTGCCTGTGTTTTTTTGCGTTTATTATTTACTATTGGAGGATGAATAAATATATGGAACAAATACGAGAAAAAGCAATTATAGTCGGTATCCAGCTTCAGAACGAAACGAATTTCGCCTATTCGATGGAAGAGCTGAGCAATCTGGCAGTTGCCTGTGACCTTGAAGTCGTAGGAGAGCTTAGTCAAAAGGCAAGTCGAATTAACCCCTCCCATTATATCGGGACAGGTAAAATCGAGGAATTATCGGCACTTTTAGAAGCACACGATGCTCCTATTGTTATTTTTAACGACGAACTGTCACCTTCACAGATCCGCAATTTGGAGTCCGCTCTGGACCGTCAAGTCATTGACCGGACCATTCTGATCTTAAATATTTTTGCGGAAAGAGCGAAGACCAAGGAAGCACAGCTGCAAGTTGAGGTAGCCAAGCTGCAGTATATGCTGCCGCGCCTGACAGGTCTTCGTGAGTCGCTGGGCAGACAAGGTGGCGGAGCTGGACTTAAAAACAGAGGTGCTGGTGAAACCAAGCTAGAGCTGGACCGCAGAAGAATTGAAGAGCGGATCACTGCTTTACAGGTTGAACTGCAACAACAAGTAGCAAGACGCCAAATCCAGCGGAAACAACGGCATAAAAATGAAGTTCCCGTCGTCTGCCTTGTAGGCTATACGAACACCGGAAAATCCAGCTTAATGAATGTCATGGTGGAGACTTACCATCCAGGTTCCAATAAACAAGTATTCGCCAAGGATATGCTGTTCGCTACACTAGAGACATCGGTTCGCAGCATTGAGCTTCCTGATCACAAAACCTTTTTATTAACAGATACTGTCGGATTCGTCAGCCAGCTTCCCCATCATCTGGTCAAAGCGTTCCGCTCCACTCTTGAAGAAGTTACCGAAGCGGACTTATTGATTCACGTAGTCGATATTTCCGATCCGCAGCATCAACAGCATATGGCGGTTACGGATGAGACGCTTAAAGCACTCGGCGCTGACCAGATTCCAACGATCTATGCCTATAATAAGGCTGATCTGACTGATTTGCCTTACCCGCAAATTGAAGGTGACAATGTCTACCTTTCCGCCAAGCAAAATAGCGGAATGGCTGAACTTACCGCTCTGATCCGCAGCCATGTTTTTACGGACTATGTCCAGTGTGAGATTCTGGTTCCATTTGATCGGGGTAATGTAGTCTCATATTTCAACGAACATGCCCATGTTCAATCTACTAGCTATGAAGAAACAGGCACACGCCTTGAGCTGGAATGCAGAAAATCTGATTTTGAGAAATTCCGCAACGATTTTATTGAGCTATAACAAATTAGAAACGACGTGGTAATCCTTAATTAAAAAAGAGGGATAGAGTTTTCAGAGTTATCTGAAGCTCTATCCCTTTCTTTTGTGAATAAAAAAATGAACAATACAAAAGAGCCCCCTCTTTGCATTGCTCAGTAAGTATAAAATAGGCAGACGCTAGATCTTATAAATATAGTTTCTAGAGCCTATTCTTGAACATACAGTGTATCGGAAGCTTCTATTGTTGGCTGCCGGTAAAACCGTTCCTGCAGATAACCGCTGTAAGTAACTAAAGTCTGGATGCACCGATTCATCCGTTAAATAGGCCGAGATATCACTCCCATATACTCTTTCCTGATTCAGAGAGTCTATGATGATCTCTCCAGTAGTAATCCCTATGCCATGGCCGTAGAACAGATCATTTTCGAGTTTAATTGCATTCTCGCCCTGCCATTCTGGCTTGCTCGGAGCATGATCGGGATTCTTGAAATATACAACGTCTCCCCGCTGCGTTAGTTCCTTGTTGTAGTTTGTAATTAAGCGTAGATTCTCATCGTAATTCCAGTCCCATAAGAACAAATCCTTGAAATACTGATTAAACGCTTCCTCACCTATAGCTTCAATCGTCGCCCGATACATAACAATGACCATGGCTGTCGCGCATTCAAAGGCATATAAATGACCATTCCGAAAAATATCTTTAATTCCCACTGTGGGTTCTACGCCAGTGTTCAGCTGAAGTCCACCAATCTCTGTACGTGTCCAAAACTGCGGATTGCAGCGGGAATCATCAAATGTTGCAAAATCCACTCCACTTTCATTTAAAGCTTCAGCCGATTCCACGATGCTTTCTCTCATTTTGCGCTCAAAGTCAAGGGCATCGGGTGAACGAACTTCCTTCACCATGCTTAGTCCCTCCAATGTTATAGGTTCTAAATATAGGTTATTGTACGTGTTCGTCACCGGGTTGGTGCTTAATTCTCATGATTCCCTGGCATCCACGAACCACTGGTTAAGCTGCCGTGTCTCTTCCGTCAAAATATCGAGGAAAATAGAAGTGCGATAACCCGTATCCTTCAAGCTTTTACCCGTAATCTCTGCGATTCGGTTTAATCTATAAAGCAATGTATTAGTGTGTATATGTAAAAAAGCCGCAGATTCCTTTAAATTACCGCTTAATGATAAATAAACAGCGATGGTTTTGAGAAAATCACTTTTATGCTCGCGATCATGTTCTTTTAGCGGATATAGCAACGGGCTTTTACGAATTCGACTGCGCTTTTGCTCCATAATAGCCGGTATATATGCCCAAAATCCAATCTCCTCGTACAATAGCAACTCCCGCCCATGAAAAGGCAGCAGCTTTTTGATCTCCACAATGGACACCGCTTCCCAATAGGCAATAGCCGCGGACATATATTCAGTGTAATCGAGACTACAGCCAACAGCCAGTGTGCAGCCTTCACTCTTATACATATCCTCCATTGTTTTATGCAGGAATGAAGATAATCCACCCGCCCCCTCGATCACAAAGCTGAAGGAAAACAGAATAATCAGCCGATTATGCTCAGCCGTCAGAAATAGTAATTGCAGTCCGGAATAAGATGCCATAACCTGCCGAAACCGGAGTATTAAATGATCATCGATTACCTTGTCACTTTCAAACACGCTAATATAATATTTTTCCGGCAAAAGAATGGACCAAAATTCCGCATCCTTTTTAATATTTGCTTCGTTGTCGTAGTGGGAGGTAATCAGCTTCCAGAAAAAGTCCTCATGCGTTTTGTCCTGCTTCGTTTTCCAGCCTCGCTGCTTAAGTAAATAACGGCCTACGATACCTGCCGCCTTCTCAACGATATTTTCGGCATGCCCTTCTACCAGGGTGCCTGTATCTACTACCCATATGTACCCGAGAATTTCCTTCTGATGTTTGATACAAATGGCCAGCCGGGGACCAAGTCCCACCTCCAGCACTGCAGGAATTCGAATGGGATGTGCCGCGCTCTCCAGCTGCTGCATAATCCCTTTTTTGCGCAAGCCAATAATCACAGTGTTAGGTACACGCTTCCCGATAATCGTTGAAATCCGCGCGGAGTCACTCTCAAATTCATGCGAGCTGTAGCCAATCACATGATGATTGCTGTCCTCGATGGTAACTTGAGACTGTAGCGATTCACTTATCGTATCCGCCAATGATTCCATACTGTCGAAAAAACGATCAAATAATGGATCTTTATCTGTCACTAGCTTCACTCCCACCTGAAGAATAACCAAATCCTGTACTCTAGAGTGATTTCATTATAGTATGCATCCCCCTAGCTGACTATAAGATAAATAGCTGGTTTAGGTGAGGGACGAGATCGGCTAGGTGAGGAAGGTGTTTGGGAGGGGGATGTTTGGTGGGGGTTTTGTTGGGGGTGGTGCGGGAAGTTTTGTGGGGAGTTTTGTCGGGGTGTTTGGGAAGGTTTAATAGTTGTTGGTGTTTACCGAATGTTATAAATGGTTTTTAGGGAATAACCCCCGGAAATTCTGTGTTTTAATCATCACACGGTCATAATTAGGGAAATCCTCCCTAATATTCTGCACTTTAAGCATCACACGATCATAATTGGGGAAATCCTCCCTGATTTTCTTCCGTTTTGCGTATAAACAGGCATATTCCTCGTTTTTTAGGGAGGAATTCCCTAATAACAGCATTTATAAGCTATTTTCGCGTTTTTTTAGGGAGAATTTCCCTAAACATCTCTCATCTAAGCTTTCACCGTCGCAGAAGCAAAAAGCTAATCAAAATTAGCTTGATCTAAACAAATCTAACCGGATACAGCCGGAACTAGCCAGTTCTGTTCGGATTCTAACCAACTTCACTACGTAATCTATCCACCATCACACCACACGAGCAAACATCTAATGTATCTAATTACACTGAAACACAATCTATTTACTTTAACACCGTACTGACAAACTTCCACCTGATCTCCATCGCAAGAAACGCCAAACAGCAAGCTCCCCGCAGAGAGCTTGCTGTTTGGCTCATTCCATTATGGAACGTGTCTATTTTAGATCAATGTGAATGTCTGTTCCATGGCTTGCTCAACCGAATAAGGTGTCTCACCCAACGCTTCGGCAACAGCTTGGCAGGTGATTCTGCCATTGGCTACATTCACGCCGCTTCTTAGGCCGTCATTATCCTGAATCGCCTTGATCACACCTTTATTGGCAATTTGCAGGGCATATGGAACTGTAACATTTGTTAAGGCAATAGTTGAGGTCTTAGGAACAGCGCCCGGCATATTAGCGACGGAATAATGCAGCACGCCGTGTTTCACAAACACGGGATTATCATGGGTCGTCACTCTGTCGATGGTTTCTACAATGCCACCTTGGTCAATGGCCACGTCAACGATCACAGATCCCGGCTTCATAGTCTTAACCATTTCTTCAGTAACCAGCTTCGGTGCTTTGGCACCCGGAATTAACACGGCACCTACCAGCAGATCCGCTTCAGCCACTGCTTTGGCAATATTATAAGGGTTAGAGATCAACGTATTGATCTGTGCTCCAAAAATATCGTCTAATTGACGTAGTCTCTCCGCACTGAGGTCAACTATCGTAACATCTGCGCCTAAACCAATAGCCATCTTAGCTGCATTAGTACCTACTACACCGCCGCCAATAATACTCACTTTACCTCGGCAAACGCCAGGAACACCGGAAAGAAGAATACCTTGTCCGCCGTAGTTCTTTTGCAGGAACTGTGCTCCCAATTGGACAGACATCCGGCCAGCTACTTCGCTCATCGGTGTTAACAGCGGCAAGGTGCGTCCATGAACAACCGTCTCATATCCGATCGCAAAGACGCCTTTGTCTTTAAGCGCAGCAGCCAAGGCAGGCTCTGGTGCAAGATGAAGATACGTAAATAGAATAAGGCCTGGACGGAAATAGGGGTACTCGGTTGCCAATGGTTCTTTTACCTTCATCACCATTTCAGCGGAGCTCCAGACTTTTGCTGCATCCTCAATCAGTTGTGCTCCGGCAGAGACATACTCTTCGTTTGGAAATCCACTGCCCACACCGGCTCCAGCTTCTACAAGCACTTGATGACCTTCAGTAATTAAACTAACTACACCCGCAGGGGTTATGGCAACACGATTTTCATTGTTTTTAATTTCTTTAGGTACTCCGATAATCATCATTCATCTCTCCCATCTAATGTAGATCCCTTATGTAAAGAATGATAACATATGATTAGCATTCCCATTTTGTTAAAAAATTAAAATATTATCTACCATGATTGTGTTTTTACACAAAGGATCAGACTTAACTGCCCATTAATCTTTAACCACTTTGGTACTCAACACAACCATCCTTATTATCTCATAAAAAAAGACACTCTATAGAGTGCCTTTTTGACGATTTTGTATGAAATTAAAGCGACTACCATATCGGAAAATGTTATATTAAGTGACATGTACTATCTTGATAATATCAACATCACTGTTTCTAACACTACATTTACCCCTTTTTCGCAGTCTTCATAAGAGGTTAGTTCCTCTTCACAATGGCTTTTACCCTTCACGCTAGGCACGAACACCATTGCGGACGGCAGAAAGCTGGCTACGAATTGTGCATCATGCCCTGCACCACTTGCGATTTTTCGACTGGAATAACCCAAGGTTTGAGCCGCTTGCTCCACCAAATCACACACATTCTGATCAAACCACACCGTATCTCGGCCCCATAGCTTAGTTTTGCTTACTTCACAATCCAGCAGTTGCTCTGGCAAACCGTTAATAATGGCTTCCACTTCACGCACAATCTCCATATCTTTATGTCTGGCTTCAATGGTGAAAATCACTTTATTGGGAATGACGGTATGGATATTAGGAAGCACATTCATTCTGCCCATGGTATAAACAAGCTCGGAATCGAGCGCCCCTAGCTTGCTACGCAGCTCAATAATCAGATCTGTGGCAGCAAACAAGGCATCTTTGCGCATCGCCATAGGGGTTGTGCCCGCATGATCGGATTCTCCCGTCACCTCAATCTCGTAACAGGCCATACCAACTACACTGTCAACCAGCCCAATCGTCAGCTCCTCTTTTTCAAGAACAGGCCCTTGCTCGATATGAAGCTCCAAATAAGCGGTCGCTTCGGTGATACGATTGCTCATTTCTCCCTTATATCCACTCTTCTCCAGCGCTTCACCAAAGGTGATGCCTGCTGGATCTTTTTTGTTCAACATGACACTTTTATCAAACTTTCCGGACAACACACCAGAGGCCATCATCGATGGTTCAAAACGTGCCCCCTCTTCATTCGTAAAATTCATAATCGTCACCGGAACCTTCGGCTTAATCCCGTAATCTACAAGCGTCCGCACCACCTCTAGACCCGCGATAACCCCTAGGACGCCATCGAATCTGCCCCCTTTTTTCACAGTATCCATATGCGAGCCAATCACAATCGGAGGCCCGGAAGTTTCGCCTGCCAGTGTGGCATACATTGTCCCCATATCATCCATCTTCACAGACATTCCAAGCTCTTCACAACAGGCACGAAAATCATCCCGAGCTTTAAGATCCTCTTCCGTCAGCGATAATCGGGTCACGCCATTTTTATCTGTACGCCCATAATCGGCAAATGCCTCGATTGTATTCTTCAGTCTCTCACCGTTCACGAATATTGTTTGCAGCTGCATCCCAGATCCCTCCGCTTCGAACGTTTTGTTGGCTTTCTATCTATGTTAAACCAAACCATAATATTTTCATTTTACATATTGTAATAATTATTATTCACATGGTGCTACAACGAGTAGAGCCAGCAATAAGTAAACTAAAGTAGTATATACAATCTTTTCATACGAGGGGTAAGCTTAAGATAGCTTATCATCCAGTTCTACACAGGAAAGGAGCGAGCCCATGAATCTAAGCCTTGTGATCCCGGTATACAATATAGAGCAGTATATAACCCCTATGTTTAATTCACTGCTTGACCAAAGCGATCCGCAGTTCGAAGTCATCATCGTAGATGATGGTTCTACGGATAACACTTACAACGTTATAGAAAAGATTCTTTCGCGTAATCCCGCCCTTTTCTGTAAAGTCATTCGAACAGAGAATCATGGAGTAAGCGCAGCTAGAAATAGGGGTTTAGCTGAAGCCACAGGTAATTATGTTCTTTTTGTAGATGGAGATGATTATGTCTCCGCAGACTTGGTCTCAACCCTTCAGTCATATACTCAAGATGAACAACCCGAGATTATTTGCTGGGGTTATAATTATGTCTCCGAAGGCAGAGAAACTCTATTGAGCTGTACCTCTGATTTCAGCGACATGACGGGAAGTGAAGCACTGGCGCGGATTTTCGTGAACAAAAGCTTGCGAATATGGACAGGGAGTATCGCTTATAAGCGAGAATTCTTACTTCTCCACGGGCTAGGTTATACAGAACGCTGTGTGAATGGAGAGGATCAAGAGTTCATCTACAAAGCCTTGTCCAGAGCGACCAGAGTTATCTCAATCCCGGATATACTTTCATTTTATTTACAGAGAAACTCCTCCATTTCCAACAGCTATAACGTGAATAAATTCGATGTAGTAGATGCTTTCAAAAGGGTAGATGAATATTTTAAAACCTATCCCTTTGCTGAACTAGACACCATCTCCCCTTTGTTAATGAACCGGGAGCTGATCGAGAACTACTTTTTCAACCTCAAAACCTGTCTAAATGGTACGGAAGGGGTAAGTATTCAGGAATTACTTCGTGACATTAACCATACCTATCCCAAGCTCAATCAAGAAATGGATGAACTCATAAGACGTTATAGAGGAGATAATCGCAGATTAGCCCTTTATATCAGAACATTTTTAATCTCCCCGCTTCTATATCACAGATTCATCTCTGTGGAGAGAGGCTTATCCAGGTTCAAGCGCAACCTACTTAAAGGGAACGGAACCCGAAAGGAATCTAGAATATGAAAAAGATGCTGATATACGCCTATACCGAATTTAATCTGGGCGATGATCTATTCATTAAGGTGCTGTGCGAAAGATATCCGGATACCAAATTCAGAATTTGCGCACCACGCCTCTATAAACAATGTTTCAAAGAGCTCCCTAACCTCAAAGTGTATCCTTCCGATTCCCTTCTTCTAAGAGGCATTGGCTATATTTGCAGGAAGCTAAAGATACATAATGTGGCTCACAAATATCTGGCAGATCACTCAGATGGCGTCGTTCATATCGGCGGCTCGATTTTCATGGAAGCAGACCACTGGGCAGAGCATTTCAAGAATGCAGAAGTCATTCGTAATCAAAATAAGCCTTACTACCTGTTAGGATCTAATTTTGGCCCTTTTACAAATCAAGAATATTATGATGAGCACAAGCGGATTTTCAAGGATTATACAGATGTATGTTTCAGAGAACAGTACTCTTATGATTTATTTAAGGATCTGGATAATGTCCGCTTAGCCCCAGATATTATTTTTCAGTTAGACCCACCAGATATTCCAGACGAACCGGAGGATTACATCGTCTTATCCGTTATTAAACCTTCTGCGAAAGGTCTGAACGGTTTTGACAACCTCTATTATGAAAAAATGAAAGAACTCGCAATTTATTTCATTGAAAAAGGTTACGCGGTTCATTTCATGTCCTTTTGCGAACACGAAGGCGATCAACTGGCGATTGAAGAGATTCAGCGTCTTATCGGTCCCTCCTACAAGGATGCTATTCAAGTGCATTTATATAAAACGAACATGGAAGAAGTATTGTCCGTGTTAGCTAATGCCAGTTCTATTGTGGCTTCAAGATTCCATGCAATGATTCTGGGCTGGGTATTTAATAAACCGGTATTCCCCGTAGCCTACAGCAAAAAAATGATCAATGTAATGGAAGATGTTGGGTTCACAGGTCTGTATGCCGATTTCAACACGCTGGAACAGGTCCAGCCTGCACAGATTTTTGAAAGTATGCTTACCTGCTCTATGGATGTCACACTGCAAGCAAAACAAGCCGAAAGACATTTCGAGCATCTAGATACGTATTTACCGCTTTACGAAAGGGGGATTCGTTATGAAAGCCAAGCGGAGCATTCTTAACTTATCCTTTGGACTGGGAAGTCAACTCATCACGATCATCCTCGGTTTTTTTATACCCAGACTGATAATGGTCAACTATGGGTCTGAGGCCAATGGTTTGATCGCTTCGATTGTGCAGATTATTAGTTATCTTGCGCTGCTGGAAGCAGGAGTTGGGGCGGCCTCGATCCAAGCGCTTTATAAGCCGGTAGCTTCGGATAATAAAAACAATATCAACTCTATTCTGGCTGCCACCTCCAGCTATTATAAAAAAACAGGCATTTACTATTTCTTCGCCGTACTGCTACTCGCCATCGTGTACCCGCTAGTGATCTCATCTGAGATCGATAAATTATCGATTATGGTCATTATTTTGCTTACGGGGATGGGCGGAGCAATCAATTATTATTTTCAGGGGAAATTCAAGGTCCTGCTCGCTGCGGAGGGAAAAAGCTATGTAGAGACTTCTATTGTTACTGTAGCTAATATTATGAACAGCCTGATCCGGATTCTGTTATTACTGCAAGGTGTGGACATTATTGCGGTTCAAGCTTCCTATTTTATCTTAACTTTACTTCAAATCATCGCTTTCTATATTTATATGAATAAGAATTACAAGTGGATCAACCTGAATCTCAAACCAGACTATGAAGCCATTGGTCAAAAGAATTCCGTATTAGTCCATGAAATCTCGTACTTGGTGTTTAGAAATACGGACGTACTTATATTAACCATCTTTACGAATCTAAAAATCGTCAGTATCTATGTTATGTACAATATGATTTTTACGATCGTGGATAATATCGTCCAGACCATAAACGGAAGTGTGAAGGCTGCCCTCGGGCAAAGCTACCATGAGAGCAAAGAAGCATTTATTAAATTTTATGATGCGTACGAAGTGTATTTTATGGGGCTTATCTTCTCAATTCTAACGGTGGCTTACATTTTGATTTTACCCTTTATGAAATTGTATACCGCTGGGGTAAACGACGTGAATTACATTGATATGTGGCTGCCGGTCTTGTTCGTAATCATCAAATTATTAACCAATGCCAGAACGTCTTCCAATAATGTGATTACCATCGCTGGACATTTCAAAAAAACACAAAACCGTTCCATTCTGGAATCCGCCATTAATCTGGTGGCTTCTGTTGTCTTCGTTATCTTCATGGGAATTTACGGTGTACTGATGGGAACGATAGTTGCCCTCCTATACCGCTCCATAGATATTGTGATCTATGCCAGCAAACATTTGCTGGAACGCAGTCCATGGGTCACTTTTAGAAGATGGCTTACGAATGCAGTAGTTTTTGTAGGTATTATTCTCATCACGACTGCCATCGACATCCCGATCCATTCCTATCTGGGGCTTATGATCTGGGGTGTACTTCTAGGACTAGTGATCTTGCCTGTATATTTTGTAATCGGCTCTTTAATGGAACGGGAAGTCTTCCTCTATACATGGGAACATCTCAAAAAGTATCGATACAAACTCAAAAATAAAATTAACGCTCAGCCTGAGGTAAGTGGTTTATCCAAATAACACAACAGGAGGACTGGAAATGGATCATAGCGAGGTTTTGCAGCAAGCCTGTTACGTCTTTTTAAATGACCTAAATGATGAAATAAACCATTCACCCACCATCCAAATAGATGATACAGAACTATTGCAAAGATGCCGCCAGATCATAGATCAAGAACAAAATGTACAAATCAAACCTTATCTGGAAACCTTATCTGAGGTTATTCATGCTTATCTCACGGGGAGGGCTTCAGAGGATACCTTGAAATTCTATTTATCTGAACAATTCAACATTGTTGCCAGTGATATCGCAGGTTTAATTCAGGGGTTGGTTAAAATGGAAAGCCGCATTTCGGATACGGAAATTTCCTATCCAACGGTCCAGTCCTTAGCCGACTCCCCCAAGATCAGTGTCATTATCACTACCTACAATAGAAAAGCATTCCTATATCAAGCGATCCAAAGTATCTTAATGCAGGACTACCCCAATAAAGAGATTACAGTGATTGATGATTGTTCTACAGATGGCACGGAAGAGTTAATGCAGCAACACTTTGGGGCGGAGCCACGGGTCATTTACATGCGCAATGCTACCAATAGCGGACCTGGAAATAATCGCCGAAAAGCTTTCGCTGCACATGGTGATGGGGAATATGTTCTTTTTCTCGATGATGATGATTATCTGATCGACATGAATTATTTCAGTAAAGCGGTCCGCTTCCATCTCCTTCATCCCGAAATTTCATTTGTAGCTGCGAATGTGTTCCTGGAGTATTCCAAAGCCAAACAACTAAAAATCTCCAATCTGCAGCTTAGCAGCATTATTAAGAAACGCGATTATTTCATGAATTTCGAGAAAAAAGGATACCCAAAACCCGCCTCTACTTTAACTACTGTCTTTAAAAGAGAGGCCTTAATGGCTATGGATATCCTAGATATGAATATGGTCAACGATGCTTCCATCTATTTGCGTTCCCTGCTGGTAGGTGATGCGGGCTTCATTGATGTGATTGCCGGCGTGTACAGAATACACGGGAACAATATCACCTTTAATCTGAGCCAAGGATTCTTAATTGAGAATCTGGAAGAAAAGAAACTCATTAAGAATATGGCCGTGCAGAAATATGGATATAACGCACAGGAAATGACGGAATGGTTCAACCATAATGCTTACGATACGATCTCATACTATTTATTAAATTCTGCAAAAGATGCTACAGACTTTAAATTCATGTACCATTGGGCGCTTAACCATTGCCCGCTGATCTACAATCAATTAAAAAATGAGTTTCGCATGAAGCTTATTAAAAAACAATTATTACGAATCTCCTTACTCCGTACGCTACTCGGCAGATGATTCGCTCATTAGCTTATCGAGCAGCAGAAATAACTCTCTAAGCTTTTCTTTTGGGATGTCGGCATACTTGTCTCCAATGCTGATCTCGCAATAAGAAGTATGTTCCCCGGTAGCTCTTATTCCCGCGCTTAAACCGATTCCTGTCGCCTCATACACCGCTGACAGAATCGGTTCAATTTGTTCCTTAGACATTTGAAAATGCATGTGAAACATATTGGAGACAGGCTGAGCGGGCAGAGTGGTTACGTCGTGACATTGGTTAACCCAAGCAGCAAGCTCCTTCGCGCCTTCATAATACTGCTGCATTTTGCCCTCTCTTTGCCGGAAATAATAATCAGAAGAAATGATGTACGGATATAAGCTGATTAAGTCTCCACCATGCCGCCGTTTCCATATCTTTGATTGCTTCGTAAAGTCTTCGCTGCCTGCAAGAATTGCCCCGGCGATTCCTCCAATTCCTTTATAAAAGGATATATACACACTATCAAAGAGTGCAGAGATTTCAGCTGCTGACTTCCCGTAATACGGAAGAATCTCAAATAATCTCGCCCCATCCAAATGCAATTTAATGCCCCGTGCACGGCAATGAGCAGAAATGGCTTCAAGCTCCGTGTACTCTGGCAGCTGACCACCAATCTCGCGCTGGGGTAATTCCAGCAACAGACAAGCGATATCCTCCTTTAGATTCGCCACATCCTCCAAAGTGATTAATCGGTCCTTATCCGCAAGCAAGACAGGCTCAATATGATGTAATTCCTTCATGCCATCCTGCTCATGGATCTCCAAGTGGCATAAGGGATGATAGGCTACTTTTTTCACCTCTTTTTCATCGCACCAGATTCTTAAAGCGATTTGCTGCGCCATCGTTCCGCTAGGAAAGAAAACCGCGGTTTCTTTGCCCAGGATATTCGCCATTTTCGTCTGGAAATCTTCAATCACTTCGCCCGTTCCATAGATATCAGATGCCGTACTGTTCTCTACGGCTGCCAAGGCTTCCTTCAACACTTGCACATCTCTATTCCCATTCCCTGCGATTCGATAGGCCGTTTCATTAAAAGCCTCTTGTACGGTTTTTATTTCGTTCATTCGTTGGATAACCCCTTCCGGATTTGCCTTGTCCCTAATATAGACGAATTTCCAAAAATCCCATCTTAATTTTACCCGATCTAAGGTGAAAAAACATGAGCGCTGTGCTACAATATTGGAATTGCAACGGCAATCTTAGGGAGGGTTATTGAATCACATGCTCATTATTGGTATCGCCGGCGGCACCGGCTCGGGAAAAACAACCGTAGCCCGCTCCGTCATTGACCGTCTTGGAACGGGAAAGGTAACTTTCATATCTCAAGATAACTACTATAAGGATCACTCACATCTCAGCTTTGCTGAACGTGAATCCATTAATTACGATCATCCTTTCGCTTTCGATAACGAGCTGCTCATTGAGCATCTTAAATCTCTGCGCGAAGAACAGACCGCATTCGCTCCCGTGTACGACTTTACAGTCCATGCCCGCTCCACTACAGAGACGGTAGAGCTGAAGCCAAACAATATTGTAATCATTGAGGGACTCCACGTCCTTTCTGACGAGAATCTCCGTGAAATGCTCGACATCAAGGTATTCGTAGATGCCGATCCTGATGTACGTATTCTCCGCCGGGTCCTTAGAGATATTGAAGAACGTGGACGGAGCATCCAGTCGATTCATCATCAATATTTGAGTACAGTTAAACCCATGCATGAAGCGTTTATCGAGCCATCCAAAAAATACGCTGACCTGATCATCCCTGAAGGTGGCCATAATGAGGTTGGTATTCAGTTGTTGTCTATCCTAACAGAGAAGCATCTATATAACGATTGGACGTCTTAAAGTCTTAATTAAGCGCTTCTAGCTAGCCGCAGAGAATCTCTCTGCGGCTTTTTTGGTGTGTATGAACCCATCCATGGTTTAGAATAATCCCCCCTCATTATGGTAATAGCTATATTTACAGCACCAGCGGAAGAGGGATAACAACAATGGGATTTCTGAACAGAACAATAACAAAAGTTTTTAAGAACCCTTCATTAGGGCACCCCAACCCCACTAAAGAATTACCTAAGGAACCTATTAAAGAAAAACTTCAAGATAATATTCAATATATAAAAACAACACTCGGCAATAGTACAGATCTTGTGATTAGAGAATTCTTTATTGGTTCCAAACACCAGATTAAAGCAGCTATTTTCTATACAGATGGATTGGCGGATAGTAAAGCTATTCAGGATTTCATTCTGGAATCCCTAATCTTAGAACTTCCAGATCCAAATCTTGATACACAAACAGCCAACTATCAATTATTAAAAGATCACATGCTCACTGTAGGGGATATTAAAGATGCGACGGCGTTCAATTCTTTATTCACCTCTCTATTATCCGGAGATGTGATCCTCTTACTCAATGGATATACCAAAGGGTTCACCATAGGCATGCGTGACTGGAAAGACCGTGGCGTAACGGAAAGTGCCACTGAAACGGTGATTCGTGGACCAAAGGAAGCCTTCACAGAAAGCTTACGCACGAATACCGCATTAATCCGGCGGAAAATAAAAGACCCCAATCTTTGGTTAGAAACACAGCAAATTGGACGTGTAACACAGACAGACGTAGCCCTCATGTACATCAATGGCATTGTTAGTGATGAGATTCTGCAAGAAGTACACTCACGTTTAGATCGGATCGACATTGACGGTATCCTGGAAAGTGGCTATATCGAAGAATTAATTGAGGATGAAACCTATACCCCATTTCCAACCATCCATCATACGGAACGTCCTGACGTTATAGCTGCTGCTCTTATGGAAGGAAAAGTAGCCATATTAGTAGATGGGACTCCTATAGTAATGACGGTGCCTACCTTATTCGTTTCCTTCATGCAGACAGCGGAAGATTATTATCAACGTGCCGATGTCAGCACCTTAGTACGGATGCTTAGATACTTCAGTATTTTCATTTCACTACTAGCCCCATCTTTGTATGTAGCTATTACTACCTTTCATCAGGAGATGCTGCCCACAACCCTGCTGATCAGTCTAGCCGCACAACGGGAGGGCGTACCGCTTCCAGCCTTTATTGAAGCACTCTTAATGGAGCTTGCCTTCGAGATTATAAGGGAAGCGAGTGTACGAATGCCTCAAACCATAGCCCAATCTGTATCCATTGTAGGCACCCTGGTGATTGGGACAGCGGCAGTTGATGCCGGCATTGTTTCTGCTGCCATGCTTATTGTCGTCGCTATTACTGCTATCTCCAGCTTTGTGCTGCCATCCTTCGATCTTGCCCTGACCATCAGAATGCTCCGTTTCCCGATGATGTTCCTTGCTGCATCTTTTGGTTTGTTCGGAATCATCATCGGGGTTATTGCGATAGTTCTTCATATGTGCAGCTTACGTTCCTTTGGCGTTCCTTATTTGAGCCCGTTTGCTCCCTATAATCTCGCCGATCAAAAGGACACCTTTTTTCGAATGCCGCATTGGGCTATGTTTACCCGCCCTAAGCTAATCAATAAAAAAAATATCGTTCGGGAAAAGAGCACACCACCGGAAAAACCGGGAGATCTCACAGAGGAATAGCCCCTGAAACCTTGACCTATGAAGTGATAAATTGGAGTGAACAAAGCCATGCTCGAAAAAGGTAAAATAAGTACTCGCCAGCTTACCATACTGGTTATGTTCCTTACGATCGGGGACTCCATTCTCGTAATCCCCCCTTCCACTACACACTACGCCAGACAAAATGCCTGGATTTCCGCATTAATTGGCATGATCGTAGGTTTACTAGCCATCTATATGTACAGCAAGTTCGCAAAGTTGTACCCCAAACTAACGCTTATTGAGGCGATTCAAAAGGCTTTTGGAAAATGGATTGGGACTATTCTATCGCTTTTGACCTTAATGTATTTTCTTATCGTCACCGTTGGAAGCATGCGAGAACTCAGTGAGTTCGTTACATCCGAAATATTACCGAGAACCCCTATTCCGGCTGTTTTAATCTTATTCATGATGATCGTGATTATGGCTACACGACTAGGTATTGAAGTCATAGGACGAGCTGGAGAGATCTTTACACCTATGATTATTATCCTATTTCTGATTCTGACGGTCGCAATTATTCCTCAGATGGAGATTGTCCGATTACTGCCCATATTGGAGGATGGCATAAAACCAGTGGTGAGAGGGTCTATTTCCATTACGGCTTACACCTTTTTAGAACCGGTTGTTTTTCTAATGTTTCTCCCTTATGTACACCAACAACAAAAGATAACCAAAGGCTTATTACAGGGCTGTTTCTTAGGCGGTATTATTATCTTCCTGACAATCACTATTTCCATATTAGTGCTGGGTCCGGATCTGACAACCAGGGATATCTATCCCAGTTATAACATTGCAAGGCGCATATCCGTTGGTGGTTTCTTCGAGCGTGTGGAAGCCATGATAGCACTACTTTGGATGTTAACCTTGTTTATAGAAGTTACCTTATACTTCTACGCTTTCGTTCTGGGGTTGTCTCAATTATTCAAACTAAAAGAGTACCGAGTCCTAACTCTACCCACAGGATTAATTTTGGTTACACTAGCACCTATTATTGCGCCAAATTACACCTATTACAACAAAGTATTCGATAATTATTGGGTGTACTATGTTATAACCTTCGGGTTATTTCTACCCTTGGTGTTGTTAGGTGTGGGGATGTTTCGAAGGGCACTGAGCAAAGGCTTAAAATCTAGAAGCTAAAGATGGGCTGGGAGTCATGAATACCGAAAGATCTAACGGAGGATTAAACCATGAAACGAAGATCGCTTCTGATTTGTGTTCTTATTCTCATGCAAATATTTGTAACAGGTTGCTGGAGCCGCCGAGAATTAAATGATCTTGCGATTGCTGTAGGAATAGGTATCGATAAAATTGGAGATCAATATCAAGTTTCTGCACAAGTGGTCTTACCCAGTCAAATCGCTGGCTCAAAGGGAGGCTCTCCTCAGGCACCAGTCAACCTTTACAAAGCGACGGGGCATACCGTATATGAAGCCCTTAGGAAAATCACAACCGTTAGTCCACGTAAAATTTATATCTCTCATTTACGAATCCTAGTCCTTGGCGAGGATTTGGCGAAAGAGGGAATTAGTGATGTTCTTGATTTCATGTCAAGAGATACCGATACACGAAATGATTATTTTATAGTGGTAGCAAAGGATGCAAAGGCAGAAGATGCGTTGAAAATATTAACCAGTCTTGAAAAGATTCCTGCCGTGCGATTGTTTTTCAGTCTGGAAAGCTCGGAGAAAAATTGGGCACCTACATCTACTGTGACATTAGGAACACTAATTACAGAACTTGTGAGTAGGGGTAAGAATCCAGTCTTAACAGGTGTTGTCATCGAGGGGAGTGTAGATGTAGGAGAAACTCCGAATAATGTTGAAACGGTAGACTCTCCAACAGAATTGAAATACTCCGGATTGGCCGTATTCAAGGAGGACAAATTGATTGGTTGGCTAAATCCTGAGGAATCAAAAGTGTATAACTATTTAACCAATAAAGTTGAGAGCACTGTTTTCTATATCCAATGTCCCGAAGGTAAAAAGATTTCGCTTGATGTATTTAAAGCCCGTTCCAAAATGATAGGCAGCATCCATAGTGACAAACCAGAAATCAGTATTGAGCAACATATAGAATCAGATATAGGAGAGGTTCAGTGTAGAAATCTTGAACTGACAGACACAAAAACTATCACCGAATTAGAACAAATCGCCAATAAAAAAGTCCAGAATTTATTCAAAACTACTATTAAAAAGGTACAGAATGAATACAAAAGCGATATTTTTGGATTCGGCCAAATCATCCATCGTTCTAACCCGCAGGCGTGGAAGAAACTGCGAAACAATTGGGATGAGACCTTTGTTAACCTTCCAATAAGTATAAAAATGGATATTAAGATTCGCCTGTTAGGGAAAGTGACTAACTCTTTCCTAGAAGAGACGAAGTGATGAATTGGAGTCAACAAAACCATGTATAACATCGCAAGGCGCCCAACTATTAAAATTGAAAGAGTATCGAGTGTTAACCAAATTACACTTATTACAGCGAAATTGCAGTAATGTTCAGAAGAGCACTGAGTAAAGACTTAATATCTCGAAACTAAATGGTTTGGGAGGTTGTGAATATTGGGTATAGTAGTGATTCTCATAGTTGTAGCCATTATAGCAGCCATTGAAGTTCCCCTTATGTGGAGGAAAAAATTAATCAAGGAGATGTGGATTTTCTCATTTCTTCTGTTGCTGGGAACTTTCTTCAGCCTTATTAATGCGTTACATATTTCGTTCTCTAACCCACTGGGATGGATGATATTTATCTATAAACCCGTCTCCGAGCTGGTAAATGCCTGGTTATCCTAAAATGGGACTGAACCATTCCCTTGAGATGGCTTAGTCCCCATGATTAAACGACGTTGCCAAATCAGCAAGCGCCCTAAAGTTTGTTGCTAGCCGTTCACGCGCCAGCCAGTAATAGACTTCCTGGCCTCTCTTTTTATGGTCAACAATGCGGGCATCCCGTAGGATTTTGAGATGATGTGAAATCGCTGGCCTGCTTATTTCGAATTCACCTGCAATTTCCCCAACATTCAGCCGACCTTTATTCCCTAATAACGTAACAATCCGAATCCGAGTAGGATCACCAAATGCGGTGAGAAACCGTGTGATGCTGTTGATATCGTTAGGTTTAATCTCTTGCGGTTCTATCTCCCCACCCCGATTCGTAAATAAACTTAAACATACTCACTTGTTGAAACTACAATAAAGACCTCGTAGATTCTCTAACAATTAATTCTGCCGGAAAAATCTGATGCGCATGATTAACCTTCTTATTGATGAGATCAAAAAGAATCTTAATCGTTGCTTCCGCAATCTCCACTACCGGCTGTTTGATGGTAGTAATAGAAGGATTATAATAGAAAGAAATATCCAGTCCGTCATAACCAGCTACAGAGTAATCTTCCGGGACTCGCTTGCCCGCTTCAAATATCGCCTTACAGGCGCCGATAGCCATACTATCTGATAAGGTGAAAATAGCGGTGAACTCTTCTCCTAACTCTAGCAATTCTTTTGTAACCGCATACCCATTCTCCATGCTGTAACTGTCGATATCTTCTTTCATCCGCCGCACTAACCGTTCATTATAAGTGATTCCATGATCAGCTAAAGCCTTTTTATAACCTTCATATCTTAACTTACCGATACTTACATCTTCTTCTGGTGCAGTAATGACCGCAATTTTCTCATGCCCCTGATTACATAAATAGTCGACAATTTTATAACTCTCATTAAAGTCATCGACAGATACAGAAGAATAGTCGCTCAAATCAAACTCTTCCGTCATCCCAATCGTACTAAGGACAAATGGAACCGTTAATTGCTGTAATTTCTCTTGAGAGTGTGAGAATAGCCCTCCTAAAAAGACAATTCCCTTCAACCGTTTTTCTTTCTCCAGCTCAATCGCCACTTCGATCTCATCTTGATTCTCATCAACTCGTTGTAGGATGAAGGAGTATTTCTTGCGTTGGATCTCTTTTTCGAACACTTTGATCATCGGGCTAAAAAATGGATTGGATATCCCTTTAATCAATACTGCAATCGTTTTCGAATCAGAACGTTTTAAATTTCTTGCACTGTTGTTCGGGACATAATGATTTTCCTTGATAACCCTCATAACCATAGCTTTTGTTTCTTCGTTAATATCCGGATGATTGTTAATAGCCCTTGATACAGTAGTCACGCCAACACCGCATAATTTGGCGATGTCTATAATAGTCAGTCTCTCCATTTCTATCTATCCTTTACTTGTTAGTATCTATCAAACTCCTTAATCCTTATTCAACTTCATAGTCAAAATAAGAAAGCAGGGGATTCCTGATGGTCACCCATCAAGAAAAACACCCTACTCGCTTCTTACATGAATATTAATTTATTTAACGAGGTAGATCAAGCTTAACCCTTAACCGCACCTGCAACGACACCTTCGATGATGTACTTTTGACAAGTCAGGTAGAAAATGATGATTGGCACAATAGCTAAGACCAGCATCGCCATCATAGCTCCCATGTCAATCGATCCGTATCCACCTTTTAAGTACTGGATCGCAATAGGAATCGTTTTATACTCTGTACCAATCAGCAGGTCTGGCAATAGGAAGTCGTTCCATACCCACATTACATTAAGGATAGCTACAGTTACAGCAATAGGTTTCAGGATGGGCAATACCACTTTAAAGAAGGCCTGAGGTGGATTACAGCCATCAATCATTACCGCTTCTTCAACTTCAAGCGGGATAGACTTCACAAATCCGCTAAACATAAACACAGACAGCCCTGATCCAAACCCTAAATAGATTAAGATAATCCCAATCGGATTGTCGAGATGCAGCACGTTTGCAGTCTTAGTCATTGTGAACATAACCATTTGGAAAGGCACGATCATCGAGAATACAAACGCATAATACATCATACCTGTGAATTTGGACTTCACCCGGGTAATGTACCATGCAGTCATGGAAGTAAATAACACGATCACAGCCACCGAGCATACCGTGATAAACAAGGACATTCCGAAGGCACTGAAGAAATCAATCTTTGCTGCACCACTAGTATAGTTCTTTAAACCAACAAATGTAGTCTCATTAGGGAATAAGAACGGCGTATCACTAATGTAGAACTTACCCTTGAAGGAGTTCATCAGAACAATAAAAATAGGAGATAAGAACGCAATGGCCAAGACCAACAAAATGGTGAATATGGAGTAATCTTTTGCTCTAGTCTTTTGCATTAGTTCTCAACCTCCTTTCTTCTAGTAATGACAAGTTGTATTAAGGCGATTAAGGCTACTAAAGCAAAGAATACGACGGCTTTCGCTTGACCGACACCTTCCCATCCTGATTTTCCGTAGAATGTATTGTAGATGTCCAGTGCTAACATGGAGGTCTGCTTAGAAGGAGCACCAGCGGTTAACGCTAAGTTCTGGTCAAACAATTTAAATGAATTGGATAAGGTTAAGAATAAACAAATAGTAATGGACGGCATTACGAGTGGAATAGTCACATTACGCAAAATCTTAGAACGTGAAGCTCCATCAATTCTTGCGGCTTCTACTATATCTTTAGGAACATTCTGAATACCTGCAACATAGATAATCATCATGTACCCTATCAATTGCCAATTCATAAGAACGATTAGTCCCCAAAATCCATACGTTGCATCAGAGGTCAAAGTGACACCGAATTTGTACAAAATCCCATTAAAAATCAACTGCCAGATGTATCCTAATACGATACCGCCTATCAAGTTAGGCATAAAGAAGATCGTTCTAAATACGTTGGTACCTTTTAGCTTTCTAGTTAACAACATCGCCAAGATGAAGGCGAACACATTAATAGTAAGAACAGATAAAACTGTGAATTTAACAGTGAAACCTAATGCATTTAGAAACTCTTGATTCGAAAAAGCTTTAGCGTAATTGCCAAACCCTATCCATGTTGCATCATTGACTGTAGTAAACTCTGTAAAAGACAAATATATACCCAACAGAAAAGGGATCACAAAGGCAATTCCAAAGGCTATTATGGTCGGTAATGCAAAAAGAGCAAAATATTTTTTTATCGATTTTTCCATGGAGTCTTCTCCTATCTCAGTATGGAAAATGATGAAACAGATGTAGCAAGATCCACTCCAATTGTTGCTTAGTGCCACTGAATCCCGAGGGAGCCCAGTGGCACTAAGCTTTTATCTGTATGACAACTGAGTGTTATTCAAGCATCTTTCCATACATTTATTATTTTGCTTTTTCAGCCTTCCAAGTGTCCTTGAAGATGGTTACAACTTCATCCCAAGTTTTGTTTCCTTGAGCGTATTGCAAGAGGGCATCACCAAAAACGTTTTTGAATTCTTCACTTGGGAATGCTGCGAATGTCCAAGCTACAGAAGTAAGATCTTTTTCCATCCAAGCAGATACTTCTTTAGCAAGTGGGTCTGCTGGTTTTTCACTGTCTTTAAAGGTATTGAATGGAGCGATGAAACCCAGATCGTTAGTTACATAAGCTTTACCTTTTTCACTGGAGAACAACCATTCCAAGAAAGCGATAGAAGCTTGTTGGTTCTCAGCAGATACTTTGCTGTTGATTGCGAAATAGTTTTCTGTACCTACAGCCAGACCTTGTTTTTCTTCGCCTTCCATACCTGTATAAATAGGCAAGAATTTGATTTCTTCAGCTTTAACTACGTTACCGTCAACATCGTTGATTTGTGACCAAGCCCAGTTACCATTTTGAACCATAGCTGCGTTACCAAGTGCAAATTCAGCCATGGAGTCAGCTACGGATTTACTACCCAGCAAGGATTCTTTAGTTACAGAGTTCTTGATATACAGATCGAAGATGTTTTTAAATTTATCGTTGTATTTGAATTCAACTTCTTTAGAAGCTAGACCCGCAAGAACGGTGTTATCAAACTCAGTATTGTCTTTGAATTCATAATACAGCGGCAAGTTTGCAAGGTGAGTCTGCCATCTCCATTGCTCACCAGCAGCGAGGGAAGTGGAGGCGAATACACCTTTAATGCCCAGTTGGTCTTTTTTAGCCGTCATATCTTCTACTACTGCTTTCAAAGTGTCGAAGTTATTGATCTCAGTTGTGGAGGAGATCGATACCGCTTTATCAGCCAAAGCGAAGTATTTCTTCATAATTGCGTCGTTGTAGATGATGCCGTATCCTTCAACTACGTAAGGGATACCATACACACCTTCACCTTCAGTTACAGCCAAGCTTTTGTCGGACAGATAGCTGTAAAGCTTAGTATCTTTCAAATCCAAGGTGTAGTCTTTCCAGGATTGAAAACCAACAGGTCCGTTAATTTGGAAAATAGTTGGCGCTTCAGACTTGGAGATTTCGGATTTCAATTTAGTTTCGTAAGTACCCGCAGCAGCTGTTACAACTTTTACCTTAACTCCTGTTTCTGCTTCGTAATCCTTAGCGATCTTTTCATATATTTCTGCAATCTCAGGTTTGAAGTTCAAGAAATAAACTGACCCTTTTTTACCAGATGTAGCGTTTCCATCATTGGATGCAGAATTATTTTCTTTATTCCCACATCCTGCCGCTAAGACAACAACCATAGACATTACTAACATGAGCCCTAAATATTTTTTGATATTCTTCATTCTTCTTCCCCCTCGTACTTTTTATTAGATTACCTCGCATGAAGACGTTCCGATGCTGTTAGTGAAAATTATGTCAGCGTTTTCATTTGCTTAAGTAATCCCCAGCCCACTTTTTGGTATCCTTATCGGTATCCTTATCGGTAACGTTTTCAATTGAAATATTAGCACACCATTTTGAACTTTTCAATAGCCAATCTTTTAGAATCATTTTATGGAAAAACTGCCCACGGCAAACCTTGCAAGCGTTATAATAGGATCATCCTTATTCATGAATGGTGAATGCTTAGGACATACTAATGGTTAAGACCCATTAAATAACTATGAATAGGTGATTGCATATTTTATCTCTGATCGAACAGTATGAGCTACAATTCTCCAATAATAATTATTTTGGCGATATCGGGGTAGATCCCTCCTACTCAATTGTAGAAGGCTCCCTTCCTGTACTTGTCTCAGCTCCACATGCCATTAACCATTTTCGAGAACATGCTGTAAAACCAGCTGACATGTATACAGGCTCCCTTGCCCTCTTGTTACAAAAGCTCACTAATTGCTACTGTATTTATTCAAATAGCTTCTCCAAAGAAGACCCAAATTACATCTTAGGCGGAGAATATAAGGCTGCGCTACGAGCGCTTGTCAAAGAACATCGCATTCAGTTTGTGATCGATCTGCACGGGGCTTCCAAACTTCGAGAGTTTGATATTGATCTAGGGACTCTGTACGGAACCTCTATACGAGAAAATAATTTAAATGACGTCGTAGGCATCTTTAACAATAATGGTATTACCAAAGTTCGACAAAATCATACATTTTCCGCATCCCATCCTGGAACGATTACTTCATATTGCGCTAAAGAATTGTTAGTTCAAAGTATTCAAATTGAAATTAATCGAAATTATCGTAACCCGAATGCGTTTGATTTATTCCAAAAAACCATTCATTCCCTTGAACAAATCATTAAACTATTGGGCGGTGTCTGACATTATTATCGAGCAAACCTTTACTATTCTAGACAAACAAAGCCTTCAACCTCGTGAAGAAATCACAATGAACTCTGAAGAGTTAAAGGAATTAGGTTTAGTCCAGCATATCTTCGTTGATCTTACAGCAGAGAATGGTGTGAAAGTCAGCTGTTTAATTTTATCGGCAGATGAGGTGCCAAGAGGTTCAATCCAATTATCCAAGCGGGCAAAGGACAAGCTTGGGGACTGCCTCACTACAGGATTAACTATAACGAAGCCAGAATACGACACAGTTCTTCGGGGAATTCCTAAAGTGGACGAGATTGCCAAACCCTATGTAAAAGCCTGTCCAGCACTCGTCCGTAAATATACGAATCAAGTAGAACTTATCAATCCCAAAAATGGCTTTCGGGTAAACCTAACTTTACGAGAAGATAGCACAGCCAAACCGAATACCCTTTACTTCAACAGATACATCATGTTATTGCTGGAAACCCATTCCGAGGGGCATGACCCATTAATCATTACTCGCGCTAGGACGCGTTCTCAACCCAAGCCAGGCATACATAAACTTATAAATCAACTGATCCAACGGCCCTTAAGTGCATTAGGGAACTTTTTTATCGGCAAAAGAGAGCTCACCCTCAGAGTGGGCCATCCTTACCCTTTTGATGAGCACCAGAATTTATGCAGAATTCATCCGAATGTTAGAAAACTGCTAGGCATGGAAGAAACAGATCAGATCGTGATCACCTATAATTCAAAACAAATCACCATCCCCATCTTAGACATCGATACGGAGCATATTGCCCAGTCGATCAAGCTACATGCGGATAATGAGCAGCTTAAATTTATCGACAGCCACTTATTTATCGGGATCACCGCCTTATCGCGTAACGAGTTAGAAATCCCAAGCATCGGCGCATCAGTTACCGTAAAAAGAAGTATGTACTCCTTATTCCTAAAGCACTTAAACAAACTGGTCTTACCTGTTATCGCTTTGTTGTTCACCATAGTACAGCTATATAAAGATTTGAACTGGAGCATCGCTCTGACCGTCATCATTTCTCTTGTGTTACTTCCGATTATCATCTACACAACACTATCTGAGGAACGCGCCAAAATTAATTAAATGGAGGGATTTCCGTGGAATTCACTTCACAATCCCAAGTAGAAGATATGATCTACAGCTCTTACCTAAGGGCCATTAACAACATTACAGAGACTTTGGATGAAGAAGTTAGAAAACCGGAGTTCACCAGAGCATTACTGGATGCAGTTGGAAGTCCGGATCGTAATCAAAAATACATACTGGTCACCGGCAGTAAAGGTAAAGGCTCCACCTCTAGATTTATTTCCTCTCTGCTAAGTCACTTGGGATATAAAGTGGGATTATTCACCTCCCCTCACCTGGTAGATTTCAACGAAAGAATCCGGATCAATGGGCAGGCAATAGCCACTGAAGATTTTGTACGATTAGGTAATGTAATTCACAGGGGCTTCCACCAGCTTGAGGAGCAGCTTGCTGCTGACGAATATCAAGGTCCGGTTGGGGTTGCTTTGGCTATTGCAGCTTTGTACTTTAAAGAGAAGGGTACAGATATCAATGTGATTGAATGCGGTAGAGGAGGAAGGTTTGATGACACCAATGTCCTGAGCAATGACTGGGCTGTCATTACCCCGATTATGGAAGAGCATGTAGCCCATTTGGGACCTGATCTGAACAGCATTACATTACACAAGCTGGGGATTATCAAAAACAACACAACAAACGTCTATGTTAGCAAACAGAAATCCGACGTTCTTGCGATCATGAAGGACAACCTTTCCTCCAACCCTGTACAATATTATGAAGAACAGTTTCTAGCTGAATCTATCACAACCACTTCTATCGGAACTACTTTTGATGTCCGGACGAAGCAAGCCTTTTATCCAGCCTTGACCCTCCCGCTATTGGGACAGTTTCAAGCGGTCAATGCTGCCAGTGCAGTGTCACTTTGTGAAGAGATTACAGGGGGACCCTTGGATCAGGAGATCGTACACCACTGTTTTAAACAATTACAATGGCCGGGTCGTTGTGAAGTTATCTGTCATGACCCGCTGACGATTATTGACGGAGCTATTCATAGAGATTCTGCAAGCTATCTGGCTGAACTTATTCAATTAGTGAATCTTGAGCGCAGCCGTACCGTCACATCCATCATCGGTGTCCCTAAGGATAAAGATTACACAGGGGTCATCGAAGTCATGAGCACAGTCTCGGATCAACTAATCGTAACCAAACCCGATATAAGCCATCTAATTTTCCCTACGGATGCCCTGCTTACCGCTAAAAGTTTTCTCGAAAAAAGTTCCGAATTCCCTTGTTTAGAGGATGCTCTTACGTATGTTAAAGAACAATCACCTTCGGAGATTATTGTAATCGTGGGTACGCAAACTCTAATCGGAAATGCCAAAAGATTATTCGGACAATCGCTGCTGAATATCGGCTTATAACTGATTCATACGCTGAAGAATAACTTCCCTGTAAAGGTCTGAGAGGCCAGGTACTTCACTTGGATTTTGCTTGCAATATTCATCTAACATTACCTTATGGTTGACTTCGATCACCATCAAGCCTTGATTTGTCTCTAAGATATCTACTGAGCAGAAATCAAGGCCCAGCGCTTTAGAGGTCCGGGAGGCCAGCTCCGCTAGTGCCTCTTGTTTGGCCTGATCTTTCACCTCAATCGTAACAGCCCCGTTAATCAAATTATGCTTCCACGAACGAACTCTTTTTTTGCCAAGGAATACACGAGCCTGATAATTAAAAGTTACAATTCTATACTCAATCTCCGCTTCATAATAAGGACCTATTGCCCCATTAAGCTGTAAAGAAAATAATAAATCCAGCTTTTCATGCAGATCGGCTATCTCATTGATTTTGTACACATGATTTCCCTGCGCCCCGTTATCCTGCTTCATAACTACCTCCCCATTGCACGCTTGGAAATAACGCTCAGCCAATGGATATGGATTCAAATTGCTAAATTTGGAGTCTGGATGCGGCAAATAAATATGTTCTACGGCTGGGATATTCGCCTTATGCAAAACATCATAAGTTAGAGATTTACTCATGACAATGATCGTAGAAGCACTGTTATTTAGTCCGATTTCAGCGTCTACCATCACAAATGATTTCACTCCATCTGTCGCTCTATATACGAAATTCGGTGTAATTTCCTCAAAGCCAATCCCTGAGGCTGTAACAGAATGCTGGATCATTTTTAAGTAAGGTCTAGTCGTCATTCAGTTTCCTCATTTCTAACAAAATATGACCAAACCTAATCATAGCATGAGAAATATCAATAAAAAATAATAATATTACGTTATAATAGTTAACACATTCATCCCTCGAATCTTGTTTTAGGTCCGTTTTTCACAAAAATCGCAGAATATATGTTACGTTTAATGACTGATAGCGCTTTTATAGTTAAAATAAGTGTTGATTATTTAGTGATCATCCTCTATGATAAGCTTATTAAAGCGAATCAAAAAGTTAAAGCGGTTAAACTTTAACAACTTTTCACCTACTATTATTGCTAATTAATAGTGTTAGTATGATCAAAAGTTAAAGCGCTTATACTTTTAAAACGAGAGGTTGGTGTGTCATGATCAATCGCGAGAACAGGCGGCAGACGTTCTACATGTATCTGTTCATTTCTCCTTGGATTATCGGCTTCCTAGTATTCGCCCTGTATCCTATCTTATCATCGCTTTACTTCAGCTTTACTGATTATGACATCATACACCCACCTAAATTTATCGGGCTCGCTAACTACACAGAGATGTTTCACAATGACCTGTTCTGGAAATCGGTGGTTGTCACGTTGAGATATACCTTCATCGGTGTACCTATCCAGCTTGCGCTCGGTCTTGGCTTTGCGCTATTGCTCCACCAGACCATTCCTCTACGCGGCTTTTTCAGAACAGCAATGTATTTTCCAAGCATGGTATCCGGCGTGGCCATGTCCCTGCTGTGGTACTGGATCTTCAACCCGCAGATCGGGCTCTTCAATTACATCCTTTCCTGGTTCGGTATTCATGGACCGGCTTGGCTGATGAACCCAGACACTGCGCTATATGCCTTGATCATCATGACCTTCTGGACAGCAGGTTCAGGAATGATTTTATTCCTCGCAGGTCTGCAAGGCGTACCGGCAAGCTTGATCGAAGCCGCTAACCTTGACGGTGCAGGGCGCTTCAGAATCTTCCTGAACATTACCTTACCGATGATCTCTCCCGTGTTGCTCTTTCAACTAATTATGGGACTGATCGATTCCTTCCAAGTCTTTACCCAAGCTTTTGTCATGACTCAAGGGGGGCCGAATTACTCTACCTGGTTCTATGTCTATAATCTCTACACCAGCGCTTTCAAAGAATATCGTGCCGGTTATTCCTCAGCCTTGGCATGGGTGCTCCTTATCGTAGTTATGCTGTGCACCGCACTAATTATGAAATTGTCTAACCGTTATGTTCACTATGAAGGAGGCGGACGCAAATGAGTACAGTCAGAGCGCTAAGCCCCCGGACTAAAGGAACAAAACGTCGCCGGAAAGCGGAGCCTGTTAAGATTTTCAGCTTTATCACTTTAGTAGTTACAACATTTCTGATGCTGCTTCCTTTGTTCTTCATGGTCTCCACTTCACTTAAGTCCAAACGTGAGATGCTGAAGTTCCCACCCACCTTTCTTCCGGAGAGCTGGCAGTGGAGCAATTACACAGAAATATTTGATACTCTGCAGTTCGGTACACTTTATAAAAACAGTCTGATTATCGCCGGCTTTAGTGTTGTGGGAACCTTGATTTCATCGGCGCTAGTCGCCTATGGATTCGCCAGATTCAGAGGTACAGGTAATCAGGTGTGGTTCATCCTGCTGCTTAGCACCATGATGTTACCTTATCCAGCCATTATGATTCCGCAATTTGTACTCTTTTCGCAAATGAATTGGATCGATACCTTTTTACCCTTGATCGTGCCTGCTTTCTTCGGCTCAGCCTATAATATTTTTCTGCTGCGCCAATTCTTCTCCACATTGCCTGAAGAGCTGTTTGATGCGGGACGCATTGATGGCTGTGGCGAAATACGGATGTGGGCTACCATAGCAATCCCACTCTCCAAACCTGCACTTGCAACCGTAGCTATCTTTGCTTTTATCTACAACTGGAATGATCTGCTTACGCCAGTGCTTTACTTAAGCTCATCAGATAAGTTCACGCTACCCGTCGGGATGGCTTCTCTTACCTCATCGAGGTTCCGCATTCCACCTTGGCATCTGCTAATGGTTGCTTCGGTTCTAGCTATGGTCCCAATCGTTACGCTGTTTGCTGTAGCCCAGAAACAGTTCGTCGAAGGGATTGTACTTACAGGGATTAAGTAATAATCCGCCATAAGGCGGCCAAATATACTTGAAATCATGGAGGGTTTAGCTAATGAACAAGAACAGGAAAAGTATTGCACTTTTACTTGCAGCAACCATGCTCGTTGTTCTAGCCTTATCAGGCTGTAGCGGCGGCAAATCGGCGGGTAACGCCCTATCTGAAGGAGACGGTAGCTCTACTAATTCTGGAGGCAAAGCAGAAACGGTAACGATTACCCATTACACAATAGATTCAGAAGACCGCACATTTGTCGAAAAGTTAATCCCTGATTTCGAGAAGCAGCATCCGAATATTAAAGTGAAAGTGGAAAAAGCGCCATATGAGCAGTTCGACAGCAAGCTGCAAACGCTAATTGCCGGCGGCAAATCGCCCGACGTGACAAGTCACTGGGGGTATGGAGGTTTCGCAGAATACTACAATAAGGGTATGTTGCTCGATATGACCGACCTTATGAAAGAGGATGGTTTCAAGGCAGAGGATTACAGCATCCCAGAGAATCTGATGGGCATCTACAAGGTTAAAGATCACACTTACGGCATCCCGGTCAATATGTATGTCACCTTAATGCTCTATAACAAAGACATGTTTGATGCCGCCAAACTGACTTATCCAACAAGCGATTATGAAGATAAGAGCTGGACGTTTGAAAAAATGGTCGACGAAGCTAAACAAATGACGCTTGTATCCGATGATATTGCCAAAACTCAATATGGCGTAGACTTCACTTGGTCCGAACGCGATATGCGGCCATTATATTTTGGAGCGGAGCCTTACTCAGAAGATACATGGACTAATGGCGGCGTGCCTTCCGAGACTTATTTTGACTCCCCCGAGGTGATCGCTGCCTACAACAAGCTTTTTGATCTTGTCTTTAAGGATAAAGTCTCTCCTTCTTCCGAATGGAGCAAAAGCGTAGCTGGACAGAACGGTGATCCCTTTGTTGCTGGTAAAATCGGCATGTCTATCGGAGGCTCATGGAACCTTGCAGGCGCAAATGACTTCCCCTTCAAAATTGGCGTTGCTGCTGTCCCATGGGGAGGCAACGATAAGGTACGCAGCACCCTTTATGTCGATCCGCTGCTGATCTTGAAGGACTCCAAACATCCGAAGGAAGCTTTTGAATGGATCAAATACCTGATCACAAGCGAAGTGCAAGAGAAATCCATTGAGCTTAGTGGCGGTAACCCGCCAGTCAACACCGAAGCTGCAGAAGCTTACTATAAACATTTTGACGGTATCGATCCACAGGATATCAAAAATGTCTACGAGGGTGCTGTTAACTACGGCTTCGAATCCTATAACCACTTAATCACCAACTACTCGCAAATTAATGACATGTTCATTAATGAATTGCAGCCAGTAGAAACTGGACATAAGACGGTTGAAGAGGTGATGGCGACGATTCAGAAGAAGGTTACAGAGATCATTCAGCGATAACTGTTTGGCAGGTATACCGCCCCCTTTAGGGACGGTATACCTGCGTGAAATCATACGTTTAGCGGACAGTCTGCCAACCCTGTATACTGAAAGTAGAAAACAGGATCGGAAAATCTGCCGTGAGGAGAATTAAAGATGAAAGTGAGTATTTTTGATGTAGCCAAAAAATCCGGATTATCCGTTGTAACCGTATCCCGGGTGTTAAATGGGGCCGAATCGGTGCGTGAGAATAATCGCCAAAAGGTACTGGAGGCAATTAAAGAGCTGGATTACCGCCCTAATGCTGCGGCACGCAGTCTGGCAAGCGGTAAGACGGGAATTATCGGCATTATTGTCACTACCCTGCAAGATTCCTTTTTTGACGCAGTGGTCAAAGAGCTGAATGAAATATTAGCGATGCATGGTTATTTTTTAGCCATATCTATCTCAACAGGCATCGAATCGGATGACAGCCATTATTTAATTCAGGAGGATCGTGTAGACGGCTTAATTCTGCTCTCTCCGATGGAAGAGGACAATTATATTGTGGAGTTAAAACGGCGGGGTATCCCTTATGTGCTGATAGATAATCAGAAGCCCGAAAATGATACCTACTCCATCACGATCGACAACTTCAAAGGGGGATACGCAGCTACGCGTCATCTGCTGGAGCTGGGACATACTTCAATCGCTCATCTCTGCGGTCAGGAAATGTTCCGGAGTACGCGGGAGCGGCGCAGTGGATTCCTACAGGCGCTTCAGGAACAAGGGCTGGACCCCTTTGAGATCGTGCCTGGTGATTTCGATATTGGGATGGGATACGATACCTGCAAACGTTGGCTGAAGGAAGGAAAGCTGCCCACCGCCGTCTTCGCCGGGGATGACAATATCGCGCTTGGAGTTATCAATGCCCTGATGGAAGCGGGCATTCAGGTACCCGAAGAAGTGGCAGTGGTCGGCTATGACGATCATTATATTGCTTCACAGCTTCATCCACATCTGACAACAATACGTCAGCCAGCGGACAAAATCGGGCTGGCAGCCGCGGATATGCTGCTCAAACGCATCTCCGGAAAGATGAAACGTGGAGCCGGGATGCGGATTGATCCTGAACTTATCGTACGTGAATCTACCGGAGCTGAGTAGATTAAATTTTATACACTAGGAGTGACGACCATTGACTTACTACTTGGGGATCGATGGGGGAGGCACGAAAACCTATGCTCTGCTAAGCGATGAACATGGCAATGTTCTTGGCAAAGGCAAGAGCGGTAACGGCAACCACCAGACAGGCGCCCTTGAGGCCGCCAACAGTATTCAAGAGGCCACATTCGGGGCGCTGGCTGAAGCCGGACTCCGGTTGGAAGACATCCAGCATACCTATCTCGGACTTGCCGGTGCTGATCGAGAAGCCGACTATGCTATTCTCCATCCGATGATACGCCAGATAGGATTCACCAAATACACCATTAACTGTGACACTATGATCGGTCTACGCGCAGGAACGAATCGCCCATATGGTGTCGCGCTCATCTGCGGCACCGGCACCAATTCAGCAGGCAGAAACCTGCAGGGAGAGCATTATCAATGCGGCGGCTTTGACTATATGTATGGTGATTTCGGCGGGGGTGGCGCACTCAATATTGAGGTATTTCGTTCCGTTATCCGAGCTTGGGACGGCCGGGAACAGCCCACCCTATTAACAGGCTTACTGCTAAAAATGCTAGGTTATGAGGAAGTTGGGCATATGTTTCACGATTTCCTCGATCATTGGAAAAAAGTCCCCGTTAATGTTGCTCGCCTGCTCTTTGAAGCAGCAGCTGAAGGAGATGCCGTAGCGTTGGAGATTTTACATCGGCAAGGGGTTGAACTAGGTAAGTCTGCGGCAGCTATCATTCACAAGCTAGGCATGGAGCAGGAGACCTTCGATGTGGTGCTGGCAGGAAGTCTGCTAACCCGAGGGGATCGCGGTTGGATTCGCCAGCCTATCGAGAAAGCTGTACACGCTGCAGCCCCTCAGGCAACCGTGGTTACCCTTGCCACAGAGCCTGTAGTCGGTGCAGTATGGTCAGCTATGGATCAAGATGGGTTGACCCTTAGTAGTGAAGTATATGAGAAAATGCGGAATTTTCAGGATTATGAATCGATCAAACAAACTACAAGACAGGAGTGATTAATCTTGGCAGCTAACCAAGGATTAAAGATTGCAGTTATCGGTGGAGGTTCTTCGTATACCCCAGAATTAGTAGAGGGATTCATTCTTCACTATAAAGAACTTCCCGTGCGCGAATTATGGCTTGTAGATATTGAGCCTGGTCTTCGCAAGCTGAATATTGTAGGTAACTTGGCAAAACGTATGGTGGAAAAATCCGGCCTTCCGATTGAGGTTCATCTGACAACAGACCGCCGTAAAGCGATCGAAGGCGCCGACTTCGTCAGCACCCAAATGCGTGTCGGCATGCTTGATGCCCGTGCCCGTGATGAGTCGATTCCACTCAAATATGGCGTTATTGGCCAAGAAACAACAGGTCCTGGGGGAATGATGAAAGCACTGCGCACCATCCCTGTTATTCTGGATGTATGCCGTGATATCGAGGAATTGGCTCCCAACGCATGGCTGCTCAATTTCACTAACCCTGCTGGGATGGTCACCGAAGCCGTTCTGAAATATTCTAATGTTAAAAGTATTGGCCTGTGCAACGCACCTATCGGCCTGATCAAGCAAGTCTCTGCCAAATATAATGTAGCAGCAGACCGCGTATATGCCGAATTTGTGGGCCTTAACCACTTGCACTGGATTACTCGTATCGATGTTGAAGGTGAAGACAAGCTGGATGATATGCTTGCAGATACAACCAGCTACAGCGCTAAGAACGTACCGGCAAGAGAATGGAACCCGGAATTCCTGCAATCCCTTCATGCACTGCCCTCATACTATTTAAAATATTTCTATATGACCGATGCCATGCTCGAAGAGCAGATGGAATCCCATAAACAAGGCATTAACCGTGCTGAAGTTGTCAAACGTGTAGAAGAAGAGCTCTTCGAGCTTTATGGCAATCTAGAGCTAAGCGAGAAGCCGAAGCAGCTGGAACAGCGCGGCGGTGCTTTTTACTCAGAAGCAGCTGTTAATCTCATGAGATCGCTCCATAACGGATCAAACGACATTCAGACCCTAAATGTCGCCAACCGCGGCATATTGGACTTCCTGCCAGATGACGCCAGCATTGAAGTGAACTGCGTGGTCACCAAAAACGGCCCGCTACCTCTGCCACTGACCAAAATTCCAACCATGGCTAAAGGACTCATTCATGCTGTCAAAACCTATGAACAGCTGGCGATTGACGCCGCTGTCACCGGAGACCGCGCCCTTGCCCTTCAGGCGCTCGCACATCACCCGCTTGTTCCGTCCGTGGACGTAGCGATTCGGATGCTGGACAAAATGCTGGAAGCTAATAAAGAGTTCCTGCCGAACTTTTTTGCGAATTAATTCACACCTCCTATCGAGAAATAACTAAAAGAGACCGAACCCGGTCTCTTTTTTTGCTGTTATAAGCCTTAAATAATCCTCTAAATATAGTGAAGTCCCAGCGAGCATTGATTCTCCCCTAACAGGAGGTTTTATACTTGGATTCAGGTCGGCAGCCAGAGAAGAAAACCAAGGAGGATTATAGATTATGAGATTACTTGAAATCACACTTGTCTTATTTAATGTATTGTTGTTGGGATGGCTAACCTTAGGACGGCCCCAAACACAGCGCGGGTGGCTGATCGGCGGCGGGATTTCTGCTGCTTTACTGCTTATCCATGCATACGTGGAAGGGTTGCGGTGGCCAATGATTCCAGTGTATCTGATCACACTGTGGGCAATCGTGGGCGGAACAAGACTTTTCTTCCGATCCGCAGCAAAGGCAGCAAGAAAACCGCAACGGCGTTGGAAAACACTAGTGCTGACTGGAGTTGGGGCGGTTTATGCTGCCATTTCCATTGCTTTGCCCCTCCTGTTCCCTGTATTTTCTTTTGCGGAGCCCACAGGTCCTTACAAGATAGGAACCGTCACCTACCATTGGACCGATTCTGCACGGGAAGAAAAGTTTACGGAAACATCCGGTGACTCCCGTGAATTAATGGTGCAAATCTGGTATCCAGCAAGTTCGGAGGCTACAGGGAGCCCAGCGCCATATTTATCTGATCCGACTCCGTATGTAGAAGGACTACATGAATTTTTACAATTGCCGGAGTTTTTATTCTCAGGATTAAAACTGGCCAACACCCACGCTATTGCGAATGCCGGTTTGGCAGATACGGAAACTAAATATCCGGTGCTTCTTTTCTCGCATGGATTTATGGGCTACAAAAATCAGAACACCTATCAAGTCGAGCAATTGGTAAGCCACGGCTATATTGTCGTAGGGATTGAACATGCTTATAGCAGCGTAGCTTCGGTATTTCCAGACAAGTCTGTGGTAACGTTTGATTCAGAAGGAAAAACAGGCTATGAGCAAATGAAGTATTCTTTTATGGATCGGCGTAATGAAGTCTGGGTAGAAGATGCTAAGTTTGTGCTGGATCAAATGGAGGCCTTATCTGCGGACGATCCTAGTGGTCTGTTTACAGGCCGGATTGATCTTGAACATATGGGAATGTTCGGTCATTCCTTTGGGGGAGCCACAACGGTGCAGATGCTGATAGAGGATCAAAGAATTCAAGCAGGCATTGATATGGATGGGGTGCTTTACGGTGAAAAGCGGATTCCTGCAGACGGCTTGAAGAAACCTTTTCTGCTCATGAGTGCCGATGACACCTTAAAAGGAGTAGACCAAACCAGCGATGCTGTAATCGCCGCACTACGGACGGATAGGAAAGAGATTACAGCCTACTATAATGAGCTATTCGCCCGGTATGAGCCAGTAACTGCAGGCGGGAACTATTGGCTGACTTTCAAACAAAGCAAGCACATGAGCTTCTCAGATCTATATCTGCTTACCCCCTTGTTTGAATGGATGGAACATGTGGATGTGCGCGGAACACATGAGCTGATTAATGAGTATACGCTGGATTTTTTTGACCATTATTTAAAAGGACAGCCCTTGCAATATTTGAATAACAACCTAGGAGACCATCCGAAGTATACACTTCAACAAGGTGCGGAATGAGAATTCTCCTGCGCAAGCTTCCATTCTAGCCCTTCCATCAGCAAGGCGTTGCCTCTCACAATAACATCCCATTTGGGATTGAGGAGCAAGCATAGTTTATTAAAGCGTTCTATCCGTTCGGTAACAGCAGTTTGCATCAAATGAGCATATTGGCGGAAAAAGGCAGCTTTATCGCGGAACTGCTCTGGACCTGCATACATCATCACAAAATCTTCAACAATTGCCTGTACAACAGCACTGTCTGCTGATAGTTTTTGTTGCAAGGCTGCTTCCACCCGAATTCGGATATTCTCCAGCGTTCGAATCCAAACCGCAGCGGGAACGCGGGGATGTCTAACCATATTGAAAAAAGGCAACTCAAATCGGACAAGCTCTTCCATGTACTTTGTATCGTTCATAAGTGCTTGTAGTTCGTTCCAAGCTACGGTTTGCGCGGCTGTCACTTTGACTTCATTCATAATATATTTATTGAACAAATATAAAAAGGTATCCCGCCATTCGGACGGCAATTGACCGAGCGGCTGTATTTCTTCTATTTTACTGGAGATGAACTGGGTTCGCTTATCAGCATTCATGGACAAAGAGTCCACCAGCTCATTCATGTAATCCATGGAATCACCTGTTGAGACATGCTCTTGGGCTTGACGCAGAATCGAAATCATATTGGTCAGCGTACTGACCTGGGTCTCCAATGCTTCAATCTGCCAGTTGAGTGCTGTAGTGAGCTGGATTTCTCCAGCGATAACTTGGCGAATCTCGTCAATGCCGAAGTCCAAATAACGTAACGTTGTGATCAGCCGCAGGCGGGAAATATCTTCAGGAGTATATAAACGGTGTCCGCCTTCACTGTGGCTGGATGGTTTCAATAGATCGATATCGTCATAATAACGAACGGTTTTAATAGTTGTGCCCAGCAGCTTAGCCACCTCGCCGATGGTTTTGGTATCTTTACGCAAGTGATCACCCTTTTTGATGGAATCATACGATGTTGGAATGGATTGTACCGAAAGGAACGATAACTTTCAATTTTCTTGTTGCTGATACTCGCTACCCAAGCAAAGATGGATAAAGCATCTTGGTAATTTGTACTTAGCCAATTCGATATCGGACACAGCTGACCTTAAAAGCGGCTTTTTCCCACTTTTAGAGTGCTATCGGACCCCATAGCCGTTGTTAGCGTGAACACCACTCAATATGACCACTTTCTACTTGAATAGCGGCGCTGGGGTCCGAAACTCTGCTCCAAAGGCTAAATAATAGCAAATAACGTCATCTGAGTCCGCATGACTCGGCCGAAGATTGCACCAGAAAATGTGTTCGGATATTTATAGAGAAATCAGGGATTACTGACCTTTTATTATAGATGGCTCCCATCATTTCCACCATTATCATCCACTCATTTATTGCTGCGCTCTCAGCGTATTTCTTGCATTACCTGTTCAATGCCAGAGCGAATATCCGGCTCTTTTACACTGGATACATTGAGCTTTAGAATCTTCTCTTTATTAAAAGAGGGTAAATACCCGCTGTCCGCCATTTCGATGCGAATGAACTTTTTTTGCAGACGTTTGATCATCTGTTCTGTCTTTACGCTGTCACTAAGCTTCAGATACGTATGCACACCAAGCTGGCCAGTTGGATGGTAGGAATAATGCTGTGCTGTCGCTGTATCTAACTCTCTCATAATCGATTCATGGAGCAGCGTGGATCTTTTTTCGTAGCAGGAACGCATCTTTTTTCGGTGGCGCTCGAACATTCCGCTTTTCAGATACAACTCCAGGGCAGCCTGAGACAGCATAGAGCTATCTATATCCATCAGTCTTTTGAATCGGTTAAAAGAGTCACATAGGACCGCTGGCAGTACAGCGACACCGACACGCAGACCCGGAAATATAATTTTGGAAAAGCTTTTTAAATAGATCACATGGGAAGCATCGTCATAAGCGTAGATCGGATCCTCTTTTGCATCCTGCTCCAAGTCCGCCATGTAGTCATCTTCAACGATGTATACATCGTATTTAGCTGCTAGCTGAGCAATCGCCTTCTTCTGGGTACGGGTATAGGAGACGCCAAGCGGATTATGAAATCGCGGGACGGTATAAAAGAACTTGAACTGGCCTGTCTTAAATAACCGCTCTAATTCATTCAAGTCAACCCCAGCATCCGAACGCTTTATCCCCTCTGTCTCAATGCCATACGTCTTCAGATATTCCATAAACAACGGGTAACCCGGCTGCTCAATTAGCACTCGCTGCCTGCCATTCGGAAAAGGAATTCGGGTCAATACGCCAAGCGCCTGCTGCACACCTGAGGTAATAAAAATCTGATCCGGATTGGCAAATACCTGATAAGAAGCCAGATGACGCTGCATTTCACGAATAAGAGAAGGAAGCCCCTGCGGCGTTCCATAGATGAACAAGTCATTGCGGTACATATCAATCGCTTTATTAATACAATGTTGGAAATCCAGATACGGAAAAATATCCGGGTCGGGTGCAGACACCGTAAAATCGATCCAATGTGCACCTTCGTCTTTTCGCTGTCCACTTCGTTTCATGACATAATAACCACTTTTTGAGGCGGCATAGATTAAATGTTTGTCCTGAAGATCCTGTAACGCGCGAATAACCGTACTTTTACTACATCCATAACGTAAGGACAACTCCCGGATAGACGGTAATTTATCTCCCTCACGATACGTATCCTCGGCGATTTGTAATTCCAGCTCGTTGATTAACTCCGAATACTTATACATCCCCTTCACCTTCCTTCAGGCTTACTCTGTACCGGTACAGATGAATAATAATTACATTGTAGCACAGCTACTCTAGCCTTAGAATAAAGAGCATAACAGGACCGGTACCTAACTGCGCGCAACACTTTGGAGGTCTTTACTAATGAATACATCTTCTACTCAAAAAGCGATAGCAGCAGCTGTCATGAATGCTATTATTGTCGGGTTTTCCTTTATATTTGTAAAAATGGCCCTAACCGTCTCGGATCCTTTTGATACGCTAGCTCATCGCTTCACGTTATCTTTCCTTGCCGCTTCTTTATTTACTTTTCCAGGGTGGGGGCGGGTGAAGTTTGGAATATCCAAAGCAGCAGTGATCATCCCACTGGCTTTAATGTATCCAGCGTTGTATTTCACCCTTCAAGCGTATGGGCTTCTGTATACAACCTCCGCTGTAGCGGGTATTATTCAGGCCACAATGCCCATCTTCACCATCCTTTTGGCGGCGATGTTCTTGAAGGAAACCACGAGCAGCTTCCAAAAGATCTCTACATTAATCTCAGTTGCAGGCATTATTCTTATCTTTGCCATTCCAGGTTTGAGTATCTCTTCTTCTAGTCTTTGGGGCGTCTTGCTCATCCTAATCTCAGCTTTATCCCTTGCCGGTTATAATGTTGCGGCTCGAAAGCTGACACGTACCTGGAGTCCCAAAGAACTTACCTATATGATTACTTTGTTCGGATTTATATTTTTTAATGGACTGTCGATCATTAAGCATGGTTCGGCAGGAACCTTGGATCAGTACTTCACACCTTTTCAAGAGCCCAAATTTATATTCTCCATGCTCTATCTCGGCGTACTCTCCTCCCTCGTGACCTCCTTCCTCTCCAACTATGCTTTATCACGGATGGAGGCTTCACGCGTGAGCATTTTCGGCAGTCTTTCAACAGTTGTCTCTATTCTCGGTGGTGTACTTCTGCTGAATGAGCAACTGGAATGGTACCATTGGACCGGTACAGTGATGATCATCGCCGGGGTGATCGGTGTGAACTGGCGGAAGCAAGTAAGGGCCAAAGGCAAAGCGTGAAGATTGATATGCATACAAAAAAGACACCCCGCGAGGTGTCTTTTATCTTTACCCTTTTCAGTATCTCTATTCTGTAGCAAGCCTCGCTAATTGCCGTTATTTGGCTGTTCCAAGCTCCTTGATCTTCTCTTTATATTGGTCCAACAGATTAGCTAAAGCTTCCTTGATCACAGTCGCATCTTTGGATTTAGCGGCACTATTCAGATCATCTTGGGCTTTGAAAAAAGCTTTATCCGCGTCACTAAGATCTGGAATGGAAATAGCAATTGAAGTCGCGTCTACAGCTTTAATTGAAGTAGTGATATTGCTATCTACCTGCATATCATCAACTACAGGTACTACTTCAAGGTTACGACCAGCTTCAATATATCCCGCAGGTAGTGCTTCGGTGGATAGTATTTCTTTTGATAATTGAACTCCCTCCACCAGTTCCGCAGGCACAAGCTCAGCAAGTCCGGTTACACTAAATCCAGCAACCTTATAATACTGATCCAAGGTGTTCTTCCAGTCTTCTTGGGTATTAGGTGCGTAGGTCTTAGCCAACTCCAGGGGATCTACCCACTCAATAGTGGTTACTTTAGTGGCAATTGTTCCTTTAGAGGCAGCAGTAACCACGGCTGCGGCCGTTGTTTTCGTGTTTCCGTCTTGTGCTCCACTTGCTGCGTTCGTTGCAGACGGTGCAGCAACGGCGGACACTAGCAGGGCGGACAACGCTAACTTTTTAAATAACATCTGTTGATTCATAAATACAACACTCCTCGTCGATTCGAATGATCTTACAAGACCAAGCTTACAAAAGGGGTGTGGCAGAACATTGGTTAATTTGTGGAAAAACGATGGCAGCCACCCCTACCCACCTCTGGATTGATATACTTGTAGGAGAATAATTTGGAGGTAACCCGAAATGAATAATCCATACCTCATTGCCGTAGTCGACGATGATGAACATATACGCAATCTTGTTGAAGCTTATTTACAAAAAGAAAATTACCACACCATCGGCCTTGGCAGCGCTGAGGAAGCATGGACCTTGTGGCAGACAAGCCCCCCGGATATGTGGGTACTCGATGTTATGCTCCCCGGCATGGATGGTTATGAGTTCTGTAAAAGGATTCGTAACGAAGCCGAAGTACCGATCATTATGATCTCCGCAAGAGATAATGAAGTGGATAAAATATTAGGATTGGAGCTTGGCAGTGACGATTATCTAGTCAAGCCGTTCAGTCCTCGTGAGTTAGTCGCCCGGATCAAACGGCAGCTCCAACGCTGGTACAAAATGAGTAATCAGGCCGAAAAATTGAACAGTCAGGTCACTTCCACCCGTCTTGAAATCGACCAGCTTCTACTATTGCCGGAAGAAAGACGTGTATTCTGGTGTGGTGAAGAGGTGGACTTGACCAGCAAGGAATTCACCATGCTAAAAGTATTCGCGGATGCCCCTAACCGGGCATTTACAAGAGATGAGCTGCTGAGCTATGTATGGGGAGACGATTATTTTGGAAGTGATCGCGCCGTGGATCATCTAATTAAACGGATGCGCAAAAAACTGGAGCATTTGCCCATTGAAGCTGTATGGGGACACGGATACCGCATGAGAACAGATGGGGGTGAGCATACGAATGAAACTAGCACATCAGATTAATTTAGCCTTTAGTATTGCATTGGTATTGCTACTATCTATTACTGCTGTCGTGATCCATTTTGTACTACTCAACCATTTTGTCGGAACACAAAAAGAGGATTTAAGAACCATTGGTGCGGCGATGTCAGCTACATTGACTGAAGAAAGTAAATACATCGGGGAGATTGGCACTCAGCTGGAAGCTCTGCCCGTGACCATACCTTCTCTAAGCACTGCAGGCGTCGAAGCCATTCTTAGCGATGAGACAGGAAAAGTCTTGTCCACATCATCAGAGATGAGTTCAATAGCAATAAACTACGATGCCAAGAGTGTCACAGGCCAAGCCACTGAGCTCCAGAACATTTGGAATGGAACAGATACACGGTATATTACTGAAGTGAAGGCTACACCTATAGGCACGCTAACTTTACTAACCCCTATGAGCGCAGTCACTGCTATTGAACAAGCTTTGCTCAAAAGACTGCTGATCGTTTTCAGTGCAGCGGGAGCATTTATGTTCCTATTTGGCCTATTTATCACCAAGAAGCTGATTCAACCTCTAATGAGGCTGCAACAAGAACTCCGCAAAGTCAAAGAACGCCGCTTCTCAGATGTTAAATTAATTAAAGCTGGTGGAGAGCTTGGATCCGTCGCTCAATCGGTATATGACATGGCAGATGAATTAAATCGTTTCAACCATGTGCAGAAACAATTTTTCCAGAATGCGTCTCATGAATTAAAAACCCCCTTAATGTCCATTTCCGGCTACGCTGAAGGGATTAAGGATGGTGTTTTTGAAGGTGAGAATGTAGTAAAAGGGCTAGATATTATCATGAGCGAAAGCAGCCGCTTGAAGAAGCTCGTGTCCGAAATGACTTTACTTGCGAAGCTGGACAGCGAGGAAGATATATTCAAGCCTACGGAAATTTGTTTAAAAGATCTACTGACAGAAACCATCGAAAGAATGAACCCTCTATTGATGAAAAAAGAATTAACCCTCCATATCTCCCACGATCATCAAGATTCTCTTACGATCCGCGCGGATAGGGATAAGCTGCTACAGGCGCTTCTTAATGTAGTATCCAATGCAACACGTTACGCTAACCAACATATCTATATCCATGTTTCGGTCAAGGAGGGCCGGGCTCTGTTATCCGTAAGTGACGATGGCCCTGGAATTTCGGACGATCTCCTTCCCTATCTCTTCCATCGGTTTGTGAAAGGAAAAGACGGAGAATCCGGGTTAGGACTGGCTATTTCCCGCGCAATCATCGAGCGTTGTGGAGGTCAGATCAGCGCAGGCAACCGCAGAAATGGCGGTGCGGTCATCTCGATGGGGTTTCCTTTATAATTATTCGTAAGAGGCTGTCTCAAAAGTAGTGAATTCTACTTGGGGGCAGCTTCTTTTTTATGGAATGGAATGGAATTGAAAAGAAAAGTAATGGATTTTACTGTGCCATATGACTATATACCACGCGTAGCGTTCTCTGATATTGGGTTGAGCGGTTGGATGGTGGGCGGCGGACGGTTGTACGGTAGGACGGTAGGTGGTTGGACGGTGGCGGTTGTACGATAGACAGTAGGTGGTTGGATGGTGGGCGTAGGCAGTGGGCGGTGGGCGACTTGCTAGGTGTGATTTTCGTACGGCTTGCGGTAGGGTTTAAACTAATTAGGGAAAAACTCCCTGAAAATAACCGATATTCGCTCTAAATGAACGAAATCAGGGAATTCCTCCCTAATAATTAGGGGGATTTCTTAATTAGTTACTTAATCGGCCGAAAATCAGGTAAGTTTTCCCTAATTATAAGTCTGATGAACAGAAATCTCTGAATTTCAGGGAGAAATTCCCTAATTACTCTATAAATACTTCACTTATTGCATCCCTTGCAGCATCACTTGGTGCGACACATGAATCTTCAATTGCTCATCACTTGGTGCGCCGCTTAATTCAATCGCTCAACATCTACATAAGAGCCGGAATAGGCCTCATCAGCTGCTGAAACATTCATCATCACCCTCTATATTCATCTTGGTAAATGATGCCGTTTCTACTTCATGGTAAATATAGCTACTATTTTGGGTAATATATAGTCGAAGTAACAATTACACCTACCTCTGATAAGAGTTAAATACTACATTTTTTCACAAAAAGGAGATAGCAACATGAGCAGACTTGCAGGAAAAGTAGCTATTATTACTGGTGGAGCAGGCGGTATTGGTAAAGGAATGGCCTTGGCTTTTGTTAAAGAAGGCGCTAAGGTAGCCATTATTGACCTCAATGAAGAAACCGGCAAAGAAACAATTAAAGAATTACAAGAATATCAACCTGAATCTATCTTTATTCAAGCGAACCTCAAGGAACACGATAAAATAGCTCACCTTGTTAAACAAGTAGCTGATAAATTCGGAAAAATAGATATTTTAGTAAACAATGCTCACGCATCCAGAATGAAATCTATCGAAGAAACTACACAGGCTGATTTCGATTTATCTTTTGATACAGGCTTCTATCCAACCTTCTATTTCATGCAAGCAGCACTACCCTATTTAAAAGAAGCACAAGGTAAAATTATTAACTTTGCATCGGGTGCTGGCCTCAACGGGGATACCAATCAAGGAACATATGCTGCTGCAAAAGAAGCCATCCGTGGAATTACCCGGGTAGCCGCTAATGAATTTGGTCCATTTGGTATCAACGTAAACATCATTGCTCCAATTGCTAATTCCCCTGGCATGATTGAATGGGCAGAAGCAAACCCTGAGTATTACCAAAACATGATTTCAAAAATACCTTTGAGAAGATTGGGTGAACTGGAAAGTGATATTGGTCGTGTTGCGGTATTCCTAGCGAGTGAAGATTCCGATTATATTACGGGCCAGACTATCATGGTAGATGGCGGATCCATTAAGCTTCGTTAATTTCAGGCAGATACTCGGCTTAAAATGAATTAATTTGATGCTAAATAAATAAGCCGGAAGTGAACATCGTAAAATGTTCGCTTCCGGCTTTACTACTTTCTATTTAATCGTGATTTCGTCCACATATACGGTAGCACTACCCACCGGATCGGTTGCTGTGGTCATGACTTGAACGCCAATCGCTTGGGTCAAATTACGATCCGCTACCTTGCTGATATCCAATGTTATTGTAGTAAATCCATTGGTATCTACTGGTGCAGCCGTAGAAGCAGTCCATGTTCCCCAGCTTGAGCCACTTTGGGTGAACAGCTGAGCCATTACACCGCTAACATCGCTTGCATCAATAGGTACAACCTTGATTTTAAGCGTAATTGTTGATGCATTCGCTAAATTGGTAACCACCATACGACGCAGCTGGAACTGCCCTCCATTTAATGTTAAGTCCGCTTGCATCGAATGAGTTCCCTCAGCATACACAGCATTGCTCACCGATAGATTCTGGGCCAGTGCTGTATTATATTTATTATTTTCATCCACATTGATGCTGAAGCCTTGCAGTGTATTGTCCTCGAAGCCATAGACGACAGCTTCAGGTGCGGTACCATTCTTCAGGGTCCGAACATCATCCAGATACAGCGTAGAAGTTCCCGTGCCACTGAATCCCTCGAGCTTGATACCTATGGCTTTTACACTATTAAGATCAGCAATACCTGCCAAATTGAGCGAAACCGTAGTAAATCCGCTCGAATCTACTTTCACAGCTCCACTGTCAGCCCAAGACCAGGCCGATCCCGTCTTAATATACAAACGTGCATCCGCTGTTCCGTTCGACAGTTTAATTTGTGCGCTTAATTTATCTACCGCGCTCAGATCCAGACTGCCATTTTTGCTGAGCTCAAAAGCTCCACCTGAATCGAGTGAGAACAAGGAGCTTAACGAATGAGTTCCTTCAGCAGCCTCATCAGTCGAGATCACTGCCGCGGTTGCACTGGCATTATTCTGCTCTACTGTCCAGTCCTGAGTATCTTTTTCGAAGCCATACAACAGCTTCGCCTGTTCTGGCGTGCTGCCAGGACCTTCGCCACCGTTAGGGACGCCACCCGTTCCATCATTAAACGCTGTAATATCGTCAAAGTACAGCGTACCAGACGTACTTGCTACTGTGTCCTTTTTATTTACGTAGATAGACACTGCCCGAATGTCCTTAAGGTTCTCTTTAGTGATTACTTTACCGGCATTTCCTGTATCCCATGGCGCTGGAGCGAACTGGCTGAATGGAATTTCCACCATGCCAGGTGTCGTACCTGCCAGTGAAGGATAAGCTTCAAAAGAGATGCCGCTTGCATTGACCTGAATAACAAGCTTGTGGTCGCTGCCATCAGGTGCAATCCAGAGCTTCAATTTGTTGGCGTCCGACCAGTCGGCATTATTCATGTTTTTGGTACGACCTGTATAACCCTGGCCGTCCACATTATAATCGAATCTCAGGCCATACTTGCCATCATTTTTATGGTCCGCATCAAGTGAGATCTTATTTAGATCACCCGCAGGACTTAATGCCGCACGAAGTAACTCATCATTCCCTTTGTAATTCTCAAAAGTATCTACAATCAATGGGTCCCCAATGCCCTGCACATCACTTACAAAGATTTGGATCGTTTGTGAAAGTACAGAACCATCCTTTGCATAGGACTTAACAGTAAGCATCACGCCTGATTCGTCGAAGGCTACACCTGGTGTCCAATCTGCCAAGTAATAGAAACCTTCTGTGTCAGCTGCCATACTGTACTCTGTTGTGTCATCCCCAATCAGATAGGTTACTTTATCCACGTCCTGATTCAACACACGAACACGAAGGGTCGATGCTTTTGTCGTGGGCACTGTTTGGTTTGCGGTTGGTGAGGCAATGTGTAAAAAAGGTTGCTCGGTTTCTGTAGTTACCTGTTTCGAATACGCATCCGCAACAGCCACTTCATGGCTGAAGCTTGTATACGGATCCTTATAATAGTCTACGAAATCAGGGAGCAGTTCATGATCCCCTAGTCCGTTTGGAGCATTTCTATAAGGGACAAAGATAGAATCTGTATTGAAATTCGCCCAAGTCTGCATGTACGCCATCCGTTTAGCATCCGGATCAGACTGCAGCGCAGCGATTAGCTTGGTAAAGAATTTCAGGTCCTTTGTTCCAGTTGGCTTCACACCCGAATAACCGAACTCAGTAAATGCTGCAATTTTTCCCTTATCATCCGCCAGCTTCGAGATCAGCTTAGCATCCTTCACAACTGAATCAAACCAACCCTCAGTGGTTCCGTCATAATAATTATCGAAGCCAAGGATATCGACATAGTCATCTCCCGGATACGTCTCAAGGAAGGTCGCATCTGTGCCGTTAAATGGACTTCCCGGTGAGAATGCATATAAGAAGTTATGCACATCTTTTTTGTCCCTTAAGTATTCAACGGTATAACGATAGATTTCAGCATACTGCTCCTTCGTACGGTAAGGCGCACCCCACCAGAACCAGCCACCATTTTGCTCGTGGAATGGACGGAAAATGACTGGAATAGCTTTACCATCATCATCTTTTAAGTTATTCGCAAAGTCCGCAATCATATCCAGGAATGCATTAAATTCTGCATGCTTGTCACCGCCGGGTAATATATGCGTGAGCACATTTCCTTTGGTGTCATAAAAGTCCTTTCCTGTGACGAAGTTCGGCATATGCGAGCTTAATGTAAGCACGCCGCCTTTTTCATAAGCAGACTTCATCACGCCGATTAATTTATCACGATTCTCCAGCTTGGTTGCGCCTAAATCTCCCGGTTTCTCAAAACCTTCAAGACTAAGCGTATCCCAGCCGAACAGCCCCGGAAGGTCGCCTACTGCATTCTCGACCTCAGACTGCGTTCCGTCCTTTTCAGTAATAGAAAGTCCTTCTGTAGTAGCATGCTGATGTCCAAACAAGATCTCACTGCCGCGAATATCCTGTAAATAGGCGAATAGCGATTTAGTCTCACTACTTGCATCAACATCCGCTAAATTCTCGATACGTCCCACAGGACCCGTAGGGTCTGTCGCTGTTGGTGTTGCCGTTGGTGTTGCCGTTGGTGTTGCCGTTGGTGTTGCCGTTGGTGTCGGTGTTTCCGTTGGTATTGGTGTCGCTGTAGGTGCCGCGGTTGGATTAGTCGGACCTGCCGGCGTTGTTGATGAGCCTGATGCCGAGGTAGGCGCTGGGGTAGCCGTTGCTACAGGACCTTGATTGCCTTTGATAATGACAATTGTGCCAGGAGCAATGGGCTTACCGTTCAACGTTACTCCTGTTGCTTTAACGTCCGCTTTTACAATGTCGCCCTGACCAGAAATAGTGGTTCCAGTCGCTTTATCAGCAACGTTTAGATTTGCAATCGATGCGCCTTCACCTAGGATCAATCCCACAGTTCTATTTAGAATTCCCGTGGTGATCATCGTCCCAATTCCAAACTCCAGCCTTGCTAGACTATCTACCGTTAGCTGAGAAATTTGGGTTGTACCACTCGTGAGGACCCGAACCTCACCCTCTTTACGATTTATATTTACTTTGCCTAATGAGCTATTTTTAATAAGAATGGAATTTACCCCGCCACCTGCAATAAATGTGGTGCCCGTAACCTTAATACCCTCAAGGGTCACTTCGCCGTTACCGATCCCAGCAGTTAGATATAGGTTTCCGTTTATCGTTGCATTTTTTAACACAACACCATCCTGATTAACGACTACATTCCCAGAAACTATTCCTCCTTCAAAGCTTCCAGATTGCGAGTAATAACTCTTCACTATTTTATTAATTAACGTTATAACTTCGGCACGGGTGATCCTTCCAAGCGGCTTAAAGGTTCCATCCTCATACCCTGTAATCAAACCTGAGAGCGCATGAACTGCATCCTTAGCATAAGCCTGAATCTGAGCGGAATCACTAAATTCACTCATTGATGAAGCGCTTTCAGTAACTTGAAGAGTAAATATCCGAGCCAACATCGTCACCGCATCCTGACGCGTTATATAATCAGTAGCTTGTGCCTTATTCTCTGAGTATCCTTCATAATACCCAGCATATCTTGCCAACGAAAGCTGATCTGCATACCAATCGGTCGCTTTTACATCGGAAAAAGATTGATCTGACTTCATATAGAAACCGAATACCTTATTCAAGATCGTAGCAAACTCAGCTCTTGTAATTCCTCCATTGGGGTGAAAAGAACCATCCTGATACCCGTTTAAAACGCCATTTTCTACCCACTTCGCAATATTTTGTTGTGCCCAGTGCCCCTGTGTATCACCGAATCCAACAGTGGATGGTGCTGCTGCTGCAGAAATTACAGATGGGAAAGGAGACATTATCATTGCACAGGCAAGTATACTCCCCAGCCACTTTTTCGCTTTTTTCATTCCTAATTCTCCTTCGAAAATAAATGGATTTGATCATAAGAATAGCCAACCAGCTGTTATGAACCCAATAACTATCTGTCCTTATAGAAGACAATTACAGACCTACTCGCTAACTATTCACCTCCACATCTTCAATTTTGTTATTGATAACAAACACTAACAAAAATCTCTTATTTCGTTACATATTCCGGTATACGCAAGATTATAGCGGTTACATTGGCATAAAACAATCAAAATATTGCCTCTTGTTATAATTATTTTATCTTTTACGTTAGCATATATGTTAGTTATTCCGAAAATAAATAACAAAATTCAATTTAATATAACAAAAATAGACACCCCGAAGGAGTGCCTCCCAATAATCATATAGATGAGATCCAATTCATTTATCATGTTTTATTGGTGGCACGGAAACACAGATGTTCCTTCCCGCACCTCTTTCGTCAGATCGTCCATAGTGACAAGATTATGTGTAGTTCCGAGAACGATAATGACATAATACGATTGCCCACTTGAATCCTCGAGCACTACCTGATAACCTGACCCTCCAAATAAGGGTTTGCAAATCGTCGCAACTCTCAGCGATGCACTTTCCGTGTACTCTTTACGCACATAATCCATACCAAGACTTCCTGCTGCCCGCTTGTTCTGACGCTCCGAGCTTCCGTGAATTACTGCTATTATTACCGCTCCAATAATTATGATAATAAGGATTAGATAACCTAAATGTTTTTTTCTCATCTTTCCTTCCTCCTTATTACATAGAGTACAATTGACACAGCAGCGGGGCGATTAGCAATAATCTCGTTTCTGTAGGTCCCCCTATCCCACGATTAAGTGCAGAAGCCATTAGCTATATGCAAAATTTTACCACTACAATACTTCAAAAGCTTACCCTATATAAAAATAAAAGGCACCCCCAAGGGCGCCTTCATTATCACTGCATATTAGTTGTGCTAGTTATTTATAAGACTCTGCCAGCGAGTTCGCTACCACTATCGCATTGTACACATCTTCTGGAGTAACCGGGAACGGCATATTGCCCATTGTGTCTCCTTCTGCACAAGCAGCTTCAGCAACTTGGCGCCATTCGGATTCGATAAATTCCGTACACCCCAGATCGGCGAGGGTTAGCGGAAGATCTACATCCTTGATAAGCTTAATGACAGTTTCCAGCTCCTCATTTGAGGCATTTTCCAGTACTAACTGGGCTAAAAGACCAAACGTAACCTTTTCACCATGCTGAGCTTTGTGTAGTGAAGGAACGGCTGTCATCCCATTATGGATAGCATGTGCGGCAGCCAGACCACCAGATTCAGCACCCACACCACTTAGATAAATTGTCGCTTCAATGGTTTCCTCCACCGCGCGTGTATAGAGTTTCTGATCAACCGCACGTTTAGCTTTTACCGCATTCTTAAGTAGAGCTTCATAACAAAGTCTTGATATACCTAGACCCGTTGTAGAAGGTTTCATGAGTACGAGATTGTCACCATTAGAGGCATAACAGGCACGGGCTTCAAAATAAGTAGCCAGTGCATCGCCAATTCCAGCTGCAAAAAAACGGGAAGGCGCTGAAGCTAAAATCGCTGTATCAGCTAAGACTACATCCGGATTACTTGGGAGGAACAAGTATTGATCAAATGAACCATCTTTATTATAAATGACAGCCAGTGCTGTACATGGTGCATCAGTAGAAGCGATCGTCGGAAAAATAACTACAGGCAGCTTCTCATAATAAGCAGTAGCTTTTGCGGTGTCCAGTGTTTTACCTCCGCCGATACCGACGATGATATTCGCCCCAGCTTTACGGGCAAGTTCCCGATTACGATTAATCTCTTCCTGAGTACATTCATAATTAAACTTTTCAAAGGTAGCCTTATTCCCCGCACCTTCGATGGAACTTCCCGCCTCTTTCTTAGCACGTTCCAAAATGAACTCATCACAGATCACATAAGCATGATCGCCAAACGCCTTAATATACTCATTCAGATCTGAAAGTAAGTTATGGCCGGAGATAAATTTCTTTGGTGAAGTAACGGATCTAACGAAATGTGACATTGTGCAAGACTCCTTGTTGTGTGTTTTAGTAAGCATAAAGACGCAATTCCTACATATTATTACCCCGCTACCCAAGAAATACTCAAGCTGCATTCTCCAAAAGTACTCATCAGAGCATGCAAAAAAGACACCCCTCAGGGTGTCCTTTGATTTTTTTATATCTATTATATAACACGATGCTGAACCCATTTCTTGCCCATAAATCGCCGCAGAAAAATCAAACCCCTGATCCCCCACTCACAATTCATCGCCAGCCAAACGCCGAGTATACCAAAGTTCAGAACAATACCTAAGATGTATCCGAGCACTACACGGAACAGCCACATCGTAAGCATCGAAACCATGGAGGTAAACTTGGAATCCCCTGCTGCTCTAAGCGCCGAAGGTGTAATAAAACTTATGGACCATAACGGAATTTGCGCAATCGTATTAATGAGCACAATCAGGAAGATATCTCCCACAATCTCAGCAGGAGGATGGAACATCGACACTAATGGATTGAAAAAAGGCATAATCAGCAACCCCATCACCACCAGGGAAAGAGAAGAGGTGACAAGGAATGATTTAATAAATTTTCGAGCATCCTTAACATTATTGCTTCCCATACATTGTCCCACCACTGTAATAATCGTTAAGGACAACGCATTCCCGGGGATTTGCATAATCCCTGCAAAGGAGGAGGCAATCGCATTAGTCGCAAGTGCATACGTACCCAGACTAACGATAAAGATCTGAGTCAGAATTTTACCACCATTAAAGAACATCTGCTCCGCCGCAAACGGCATCCCGATGAACATTATTTTTTTCAGCATAGACAGCTTAACCGCTACAAGATCGCGAATACGGATATGCAGATCGTTGTCCAGTCGGAATAGATAATAAAGTGCGCAGAACGCCCCCAGGTATCTAGCAATATTTATAGAAATGGTCATCCCCAGAACACCCATATGCAACAGGTTAATAAAGACGAGATTCAATAAGACGTAAGTTAAATTCATAATTAGCGAAAGCACAAGCGAGGCCCTCGTTCTACCGATTCCTCGAAGAGCACCACATACCGCTTCCACAACAGCTATACCAAGATAAGAGATACAGCTCCCAATCAAATATATTCGGGCGTTCTCCATAACCTCTGGCGAGGCCGCTCCAAATAGTAAATTCAACAGCGGATTGTGAAAAAGAATTCCGAACATCCCAATAGCAAATGCCATCAGCGAAACAGATGACGTAGCACCTGCCGTAGCTTTTGACACCATGAGGTCATTGCCGCTCCCTTTATACTGCGCAACAACAACCGTCCCACCTGTTGAGACGGCAATAAATACACTAATGAGAAAAATATTAAGAGAATCTATCATATTGACCGCACTGATAGCTGCCACACCAGACGAGCTTATCATAGCTGTATTCACTAGATTAAGACCCACCACAAAGGCCTGATCCACTAGGATAGGGATGAATAAAGCAATCATCTGACGATAATCTATCGATTCACCAGAGAAGTACTTTTCCAGAAACCGCACACTTTGCTTCGTATTTACACCTACATTAGGCTCCATCTTTGCTTCACTTCTTTTATATAGAGTTTGTCAAATTGAATTATGCGTATAAATAGAAAAAGGCTCTTCAGGTTGAAGAGCGATTCAAAAGTATTGCCTGTTTATATGCACTTAGGTATGCGGTCGAGAGGACTCGAACCTCCACGGGGGTTAGCCCACACGGACCTGAACCGTGCGCGTCTGCCAATTCCGCCACGACCGCACAAGATATAAAAAAAATACAGTGCAGAATATAAGTTAACATGATTTCACAGAAAGAGCAATAACAAATTTAACAAGTACAAGCGCCCTCGGCGTCCTTGTAAGGGCAGTAAGTGTTTTAGCGAAGACTATAAGAGTATTAGTTATTAGTACCACCTTTACTTTCTTATATTTAAAAAAAGTGTATCGATGCCCTCACGAGGATCATCGATACACTTTTAGTTAGAACAATAGAATTATGATGCTTGTCCAAGCATGCGATAGATGATAACCGCTGCTTGAGCGCGATTAGCTATACCCTTAGGTGCAAATTTCCCACCATCAACACCGTTGACGATTCCCAATTGAGTTAGCTGTGCGATAGCCTCTTGTGCATAAGGAGCAATACTGGATTTGTCTGCAAACTTACCCAATGCTGCATTTTTATCAATCGGCTGTAGTTTGTCTTTCAGTGCGTTAGCAACCATAATAGCCATCTCTTCACGAGTCACTTCACGACCCGGTTCAAATTTGCCATTTCCAGAGCCTTGTACAAGTCCAGCCTTCACCGCAAGGGCGATAGAATCCGTGTACCAAACTCCTTGTTTAACATCGTTGAACGAACTGGTTGTTGCTGAACCCGTAAGATTCAGTGCGCGTACCAGCATCGTAACAAACTCTGCTCTAGTCACTGTTTTGGTTGGTGCAAAAGTATTTGCATCCAGACCTTTCAGAATGCCCTTAGCAGCCAATGCTTCAATAGCTTCTTGCGCCCAAGCTACCTTGCCCAGATCCTTGAAGTTTGCAGCTGGCGCAGTAGTTGGTGCAGGTGTTGCCGTTGGTGCTGTTGATGGTGCTGGTGTTGCTGTTGGTTTCACGGTTGGAGTAGGCGTTGGAGTTACACCGGTAGAACCGCCTCCACTGCCACTGCCAGATCCCGAATCAGCCTCCGATTTATTAATGATACGTCCTTCAATGGCTGCTTTAATCTCTTTGCCGTTAAACGTTTTTACAATGTAGTCGTAGAACACGTCCAAATCAATAGGTCCAGCCAATGAATCACTAGCTTGAGTCAGAACCTTGTAGTTATCTCCACCCGCAGCCATAAAGTTATTTACTACTGCTGTATATTTCTGCGTAGGATTAATTGGTGTTCCATCAGTTAGTGTGAGGCTCGCAATACGATCAGCTACTGGCAGATACATATTCGCTGTATATTTCAGTCCGGAAATTTGCAGCGTTTTGATATCTGGCTTTCCATCAGCTTTCACATTCCATTGCTGTTGCAGCAATGTTTTGATCTGTGCTCCGGTTAGTGTCAGCTTCACAAGCGTGTTGCCGAATGGCTGAATTTTTGCCAGATCACCGAAGGTTACATCACCTTTCGGAAGGTCCGCACGGATACCGCCTGGATTCATGAAGGCGAAATCAGCCGCCTTCGCACCATCATTAAAGTTAGCAGTTCGCATAGCGTCCGCAATCAGGTTGCCAAGCGCAGACTCATTATTGTAAGCATCGGTACGAGTGATAGTTCCGTCCGTTGTACCCACTGGTTGAGTGAGCTCAGGATGCTTCTCAAGGTAAGCATTAACCAGTGCCACACTTTCCGGATCTGGTGTTACACCGTTGTGGAAGGTATTTGGTACCACAGCAGACTTATCCTTCACATCACCTGTTTTAGGATCAATGATCAACTTGATATCTTCAAATGCCATACCATAAGAGTACGCTTGTACAATCAGCTTACCGTTTACCGTCCCGTTTGCGAGTGCATGGTTATCACCAGCAACGATAACATCAATCGGGGAATCCGCCGGAAGCGCTTTGGCCAGATCAGCAGCTTCACCTGTAGTCACACCATCTTTAGTTGTTGCCGGATCATGTGCAAGCACGATAATCGTCTCAACACCTTTAGATTGAAGCTCCTTAGCGTATTTCTCCACAGCTGCCACTTCTTCCTCAGGCGTGAGGAAATACACGCCAGCCGTTCCAGAAGGCGCTACCTTGCTTGGTGTGGATTTCGTTACAAGACCAATAAAGCCGATCTTCACACCGCCTACTTCTTTGATTACATAAGGTTTAATAATCGGTTCGCCAGTTTCGGCATTCACCGCATTCGCATTAACATAATCAAAGTTTGTACCCTTGTGGGTAACGTTGCTATCCTTAGGATCCACGCCGCCGTTCAATTGTGTCATCAGCGCTTTGACGCCTTGGTCAAATTCATGGTTTCCTAGGGAGCCCACATCAAATCTCATCAAGTTCATCCACTCAATCGTCGGCTCATCGCGCTCAAGCGAAGATACTGGAGCAGATGCACCTACGGAATCTCCGTTATGGAAGAGTAGAGAATTATCGTATTTAGCCTGTGTTTCCTTCAGATAAGTCGCAAGAATAGCGGCTGTTCCCACGTTCTTATTGTCTACGACAGAAACCGTATCCAGTTGACCGTGGAAATCATTAATTCCGATAAGGTGAACTTCTACGTCCTTAGCTGGTAGAGCCAATTTATAAATACTAAATCCCTTAATATCTTTTTCACCAGTGTCCTTAATGTTGGCCGGCATAACTTTCGCTGCTTCTGGTGACGAAGTAAAGGTGAGATTTACGTCATCCGAAAGTGGAGCCAAAGACCAGTTGCCATCCGCAGAAGGATCTATTGTACCTACTTCTTTGATGTAGTCCATAAGGATCTGGCGATTCTCATCTTGGGAATCGACTAGAATCTCCGAACCCTTCACACCTGGGAAATTTCCTCCGCCACTTGCACGGTAGTTGTTAGTTACAACAATAAAGTCTTGGTTAGGATCCAACGTTTTTCCTTTATACGTAATTTGCTTCACACGACTCGATGAAGCATCGTTAATCACACCGGTAGGACTATATTTTGCAGGTTTGGTTACATCAATTGTGTACTTAATGCCATCAATAACATCGAAGTTATAAACAGCAAACTCCCCATTCAGCAAGCTTTGTGGAGCTGTGATGTCTTCTTTGATGGTATTAAACGCACCCGCACTCATCTCAACCCATTCCTTAACAACAGAACCTTTAACTTTAATAGCTTTCAGCGTGTTGTCATATAGGTACAAGTCACTTGCACTGCGGATAGTCAGCGGACCTTCCTCAATACTCGTGTACTCAGAAGGACCGTTACGTCCAGCCTTAAAAGGAGCACCTACGCTGAGAATCGGAAGATTCTTATACTGTGGAAGGTTAGTGTCAATATATTTCTCTACATACCACTTCTGAGCATTCGTAACAATTTGCACGGTAGGATCGTCCTGAACCATTGCAAAATAACTATTCATCCGAGCGGTAGTAACACCTAACTCTTGACCTGTATAGTCAATAGTAGCCTGGTGATCTGCCGCAACAACAGCATCAACAGCAGGATCTGGCTTAGCATTGGCTATGGAGCGGGTCGAGGCTTTAGAGTTCTCTTTGTCGACTTTCCATTTGCCGCCTTCCTGCACCAGATTAAGATCAATCAGGCCCAAGTAACCCCCACCATAACCCGCTTGCACGGCTGGAGTCCCATTAATGTGGCCGTAAACATTATCAACAACAGATTGAGCGCTATTATACGGCTGACCTGTTAGTGGGTCCTTGAAAGAAACATCAAGTTTCTCATTATCACCTGTCGGGAACACCTTGTGAGTATGCGAGAAAGTAATCGCATCGATGCCGTCAACCTTACTTAAAAGATTGATCGCATTCTCTGCACCAGTACCTGCAACTGCAGTTGCATCGAAGCCGGTATGCGCCATTGCTACGATTACATCGACACCCTCACTCTTCATGATAGGAACATATTTTTCTGCTGTTTCAGCAATGTCCTTAGCAATGACTTTGCCTTCCAGATTAACCTTGTCCCATTCCATAATCTGAGGAGTCACAAGACCAAGTACACCGACTTTAATATCCCGGAGCTGGTTATCGCTGTCCATTATTTCTCTATCAAGAATGACATAAGGTTTAAAAGCATTTACGTCATTATCTGGATTACCATCTTTATCATCAATATATATATTGGCATTTACATAGGGGAAGTCCGCACCACTCAATGGGTTATTAGCACTGCCCTTAATAGTCCGATTTAAGAATTCCAGCCCATAATTGAATTCATGATTACCAAAAGTCGCAACATCATATTCCATAATGTTCATAGCAGCAATCATAGGGTGTAGCATAGTCTCTGATTCTACTAAATTACTTTCATTCGCGATGTAAGTACCCAATGGCGTACCTTGAATTAAGTCCCCATTGTCGAGCAGAAGATTATTATCAGGATATTCACTCCTAGCATAAGTAACCAACGTAGCTGTCCGATCGAGTCCTACAGTTGTAGAAGCCGCATTCTTAAAATAGTCCCAGCCGTAGACATTGGTGTGCACGTCCGTCGTGCTCATCAGCCGGAGTTTGGCTGTGGCTGCGGATGCTGCTTCAGCTTTATCTGTACCCCAAGCTGCACCCAAACCAATACCTCCAAACACCTGCAAAGAAAGCACTGCAGTTGCTAATACAGAAGCAATCGGCTTATTCCATCGTGTCTTCCATCCCATAATAATATTAGTCCTCCCTATCATTTTCACATAATTTCCGTGATATTATATCACACAAACATAACCAATTATCATATAATTGTAAAAATAATATAAAACAATGTTAAATATAATAACATAAGAAGAAAGACCTAGACTTATGAATCCGTTTTTATAGGTCAAGAGTCAATAGATGCAAAAAGAACACATCTTCACCAGATGTGTCCTAAAAACAATCCTATATAAAGTCTAGAAAAGTCGAATCTATATCCGGCACTACTTTTTACCCATTTATAGCAGTAATCCCAAAACAAATTGCAGTTATTAAAGATAAGGGTGTCATCACAAGTTTTTCTTTCATGCTCCTCGACAATAAGTTCATTATAGTATTAAGCATTAAATAGACGGTAAAAAAATAACATACCCTTCTATCAAAAGGTAATCCAATTGAGATCACATTACCTGCCTGCAATAAGTACAGGATGGCAATTAGCTGTATCACTACTGAAACTCCACACGCGACTCTCATTTGTGGAGGCATAATTCTATGCCTTCCTCCCATTGCAAATTCCCCATAAGGCAGTCCCAGAGACAGCAGTACATAAAGAATCACTACTCCCAAAAAAGTAATACTTCCAATCCATGCTGATATCAAATTTTCACCTCTCCATAGTTTTTTTATCGCACATTAAATTATATGAGTGTAATGAATTATTATGGTGATCAACACAAGTAGTAGTTCATTCTCCCAAATATTTTTTTATGATGAACCAGCACAAGCAACACAAAAATATCTGAGTAATATAGAAGTAAATAGACCAATGAGGTGATCCACAAATGGCAAATACAACGAAGATTCGCAAACGTGCTGAACAGCTGAAAGGTAGACCCGTATGCATTACGTTACATGATGGGCATACGTATATAGGATGGATAACCGGCCTCGATAAGAATGGACTGACCCTTTCCAAACCGCGTAAAAATAAACACAGAAAATCAAAAAAACACTCTTCTTCCCGCTCCCGGAAAGCAAACGTATCAGGATTAATGCCCTTATTCGGCTCACTTTTCGGAATGGGTGGAGGCGCTCTAGGCTCCGCAGGAGCAGGGGCTGCCAGTTCCGGAGGCGGTGGATTTGGCGGATTTGGGGGGTTCGGAGGAATCGGCAACTTTATTGGAATGGTACAAAAAACTATGCCGGTTATGAAGATGGGCTACAATATGATTAAATCTATTTCCCCCTTCCTTAACGGGCTAAAAGGATTAATGGGATAATCAAAAGACACCCCTCAAGGTGTCTTTTATTTTTGCTCATAATCTTATCAGGTTCTTTAACAATCTGCCTGCAGATCTTAACCGTGGACGTTTTAAATGCTCCTGTACATAACGATAATTCGTCAATTCAACCTTAGCATCACTGAGGGCATAGGTAAAATCATCATCAAAGGGCAACTTATACTCCCAAACTCGCTTACTCCAGTGCGGAATATTTGCTTGCATCCATGGATCGTCTATCCCGGGATGAATATAGGTCTCACTAACGCCATCCGGCAACGAATACAGCTTAGCAATAATAGATCTTTTAAAACTTTCATACGTCTCGCCTTCCTCTTCACCAAAAGGATGCGATAGCAAATAGTCGGGAATCGGCACCCCAAACGTATCCGCCAGCCCTGCTCCAAGGGCAACTGGTCGTTCTATATTTTTCAGCGATGCCAAAAGCGGATCCTCAGCATGGATGTATCTGAAGAATCGTGAGGGCAATCCCCAGCGCGAGATTTTCCACAACGTCTGCGGAAGCAAACTGCGTCCTGTTTCCATTCCGTATAAACTACCCATGTGGTTGTCTACATGGCTAATCACTATTCCCGACTGTTTTACTCGCTCGTACTGCGCATCTATCTCCTTTAGTACGGCTTTTGTCTGCGCCCCCTGTTCGAACTCTTTTACCGTCCTATATTGATATCCGCTCTCGTCGTGAAGAGAAGTCTCTCCCGTCAGGCTCGCCCAGCGCAAAGCCTCAAATTCACTAGTCATCGTCAAGTGAAGTCCCACATTCCGTTGTTGCCTGCGACTACACCATGCAGCTGCCTCCTCAAAGCCAGGGGCCACCGCCATAATCGTTGCTGAGGATACTTTTTCCTCTTCCAGCAGATGTTTAATCGCCTGATTCATGGGGGGACTTTGTCCAAAATCATCACAATTGATGATTAATTTTTTGTTCATAGTCAGCTTCACCTCTCAAAGAGTCCATAAATGTAAATTTCATTGTGAAGGATATGACAACAGCTATGGCCAACAGACATAATGGCACCACACTTATTAAATACCTAAATGTCGCTTCAGGATTGGACCCTGGGTCATCGCCGCCTTGATAGCCAAAAATCATACCTACAATGAAAAAAGCCAACGCTGAGATTAACCCGCTTGAACGAGTAATGAATCCGCTTACAGCCGTGTAGATTCCTTCTCTTCTCAGACCTGTTTTTTCCGCATCCTCATCAATAATCTTGCCACCTACTATTGCTGGGGTCACTAGAAATCCGGCTAATCCGAAACCGACAACTACGCCAGCAGCCACACCACTTAAGAGGTCATAACCAAACCATAACGGAATTACCGATAATGCATATAAAATCAGCGATAACCGCCACGCCTTGACCCCGTCCATCTTACGAATCATCCAGTACCACACGAATACTAATGGAATGACCGAAACAAAAACAGCTGCGAGTAAAATCGATACCTGAGCCTCTGAGATATGAAGTACATATTTTGCATAAAAAGGGATCATCGAGCTTACAAGTCCATTCACCGTTTGAGCAAAAGAGTTCGAAATATTAAATACCCAAAACTTTTTATTCCGAATGGTCTCCCGAAAAGCCGGAATCAACTTCAAGGGTTCCTGCTCTGTGAGCTCCTTCTTTTCTTGGACATTCATCATACATAAAAACATAAACACTCCAAAGAGACAGGCATACACTATAGCCATATTAGAGAAACCAATAGCTGCAAAAATAATTGGAGTTAAGGCAGTACCGATTAACAAAGCTACAACTTGATAGCCTTGCTGAATCGCGGAGGCTTTTGCCCGAATACGGTCTCCACGGAAGAGCTCCGGGAGTAACGCTCCATAATTCACCCATAACACAGTGGCGACAGCCTCATAGAAAATAAGTGTGACTAGAAACCAAGTGAACAATCGATTCTCAGATAATCCGCCGGGAGGGGAGAAAACCAGTACAAATGCCAGCATGAATAACGGAATTGAGCCAAACACCCATGGTCTGCGTCGACCCAAACGAGTATCTGTGCGATCTGACCAATAGCCGAATAACGGATTGTTTACCGCATCCCAGATCAGGAAGATTGTTCTGGCTAATGTAGCAAGTCCAATGCCCAGCCCTAATTTTTCTACATAAAAGTAACTGTAAAATGAACTAAATGCCTGACTGGGAACCATCATCGCAAACATGCCTAAAGCAAAGGTGTACGGCGAATTGATCCATTTATGCTTCACTCACATACCTCCCATATGGTAAAGATCCGGTTGTAATATATTACCATACCATTGAGAGAACGCCATCAAATTTTTCCTTCATAGAATCTATGGATAAAAAAAGAGGCTCCGCAGACCATCAACAAGTGGCTGCGGAGCTTTTTCACAACTAGACTATAAAACATCCTTCAGCTTGCTCCGGCTCTGAACATCCAGGGCTAGATAATCTCGGATTTCGCATCTTTTTCCATTGATATCCGTAAGAATGATTCGTTTATGACTTGGATACTGCATATGCTCGTGCAGGTTCCGCATAACGATCCGGGTCTGGCCCAGATTTGTTTGCAGCTCCCAAATCCACATATCCGCTTTTTGCTTAATAGAATCAATGCGGGTTACAACCGGGAGAAAATACCGCAGCCGGAGCTCTGTGTCCACTTCCACCCGACTTTCTTCATCGAGCTGATCAATGTCACGAATGACTCCGATCTCTTCACTCTTGGAGTTACGAACTGAAATATACTCCGTGGTATATTGGAATGGAAATATACGAAAAAGAATTAATTCCTCATAGACTTGACCCTCCACTACTCCTTGAAACACGCCACCTTGACTGCGGCTAAAAGAGATTGCACCCGGTTCAAGAATGTTAATCTCATAGGGATCTTTAGGATTCAATTCCCCGTTAACAAGATTCGGATCACTCATGCATCTCAACCCCCTTAATCTGCGACATTTCCTTCTGTGCCTCAACTAGCTTGAAGTAAGCACCTTCTGCTGCAAGCAATTCCTCATGTGTACCCACTTCAATGATCTTCCCGCGTTCAAGCACTACAAGCCGGTTCGCATTTCTTAGCGTGGATAATCGATGGGCAATCGCGAATGTCGTTCTGCCTTTTACCAGTCGCGAGATCGCTTCTTGAATTTGCCGCTCGGTCACTGTATCTACAGAAGCCGTTGCTTCATCTAGGATTAGAATTCGTGGATCGTGAATTATTGCTCGGGCAATAGACACTCGCTGCTTCTCTCCACCGGACAATTTATGGCCACGTTCTCCGACTCTGGTATCATAGCCATCCGGCAATTGAACGATAAAATCATGGGCATTGGCGATTTTTGCAGCACGCATGATTTCTAATTCCGTAGCGTCCGGTTTAGAATAGGCAATATTCTCAGCAATCGTTCCGTCAAATAGAAACGTCTCCTGCAGCACTACACCGATCTGACTACGCAGATCTGACTGGCTGATATTTCGGATGTCCACACCATCGATGGTAATGGTTCCCTCATCTGTGTCATAGAAGCGGCAGATCATATTAATGAACGTCGACTTACCAGCACCTGAATGTCCGACCAGACCAATCATCTCGCCCGCACCCACTTTTAAATTCACGTTCTTGAGCACAGGATGATGTTTTTCATATCCATAAGTAACCCGCTTAAACTCAACCTCACCATTTACGCGGCCGATGGCTGCTGGATTTACTGTATCAGGCACATCTGACGGTGTATCCATAATCTCAAAGACCCGATCTGCTGCTGAAATCGCATGGCTGGCCCAGTTGATCATTTGGCTCACCCACTGCAAAGGTCCGAGAAGCATCCCAAGGTAGGTCACCAAAGCGATTAGCGTACCGATGGATAATTGACCCTCTATCACCGTTTTTCCGCCATAAAACCAAATTAATAACGTACCCACACCAGCAACCAACGCAAAAGCAGGAAACATCCCCTGCCATAAACCTTCGATCCGAATATTATGCCGCACCAGCTCCTTATTGGCGACCGTATAACGTGACATCTCTGTTGTTTCCTGGCCGAATGCTTTGACTACACGAATCCCCTGCAAAGAATCGCCAACCAAAGCGTTTAATCTAAAAATAGATCTCCACTGCTGGTACCAACGTCTGCCAATCATCGGCCATAACACAGTCGACAGCACCACCATAAGCGGCATAGGCAGCATAGCAAGCAGCGTCAGCTTCCAATCCATACTGAACATAATAGTGAAAATAGCGATTACCCGCAGCGATTCACCCGAGACCCAGATTACACCGTCAGTCATAAATTGCCGCATCGCCTCTGAATCATTATTCACCCGTCCAATAAATTGCGAAGATTGTCTTCGGTCGAAAAAAGATAACGATAATTTCATCAAGGAATGATACACATCATGACGAAGATCACCCATGATTTTGGAACCAATCCATACCCCTATAAGTCCACGTACAGTCTGCATTAAAGTAATTACTAAGGACGTGGCCGCTAGCCCGATCACAATCCATAGAAGCGTTGAGCCCATATCCTTTTCTGTCAACACATTATCAACGATCATCTTCGTCAAAAAAGGTGGAACAAGCTCTACCAATGTAGTAAAAATCAACATAATCGCCGCAGCGATCATTTGGATCTTATAAGGCTTGGCGTAGCTCAGCATCCGAAATAGAACCTTGCCGTTACTCTTGCACACCGGACAAGCTTGCGAATCTTCCGGCAGTGGATTGCGGCATTTTGGACAATTCCTTGGAAACTCTTTTTCAGAAGCGGTTGGCCGTTCCTCTCCTTTAGCTACAGCGCCAATTAATTTAGCAGCAAAACCAAATATAGAGGTAAGTGATGCTGTATAACGTATAAGTATAATAGGCCCCTCTTGGGTATCCACAAGCAACGAGCCGCCGCCTACCCCGCCTACTACCCGGGCATCGGTAATATTCGAGACTAGAAGCTTTGAGACCAGTTTCCCGTCCGTCCCCCAAACGGAAACCTCCTTCTCAGTCAATACAAGCCACTGCTCACCGAATTGCCCATCCTTCATTAAATCAGATACAGAGTGAAATAAAGGTTGTTCTGTAAGCTGTATTTCTATAGACTTGGGAAGTTTATCAATAGATGTCATACATTTCTCCCCTTTCTTTACCCACCTATTTACTCACATATATTTACAGTGGTAAAGATGAAAAAATGATTATAATTGTTTTGTATGGTTATTTAAACAAATAAAAAGACACCTCAAAAGGTGTCTTTTTGTATTACTTCCTATGGTACTGGCTATACGCTTATTTCAAAGCTTTCCATACCCAGTTCTCTACTTCTGGCAAATCAATACCCTCTTCACGAATGAATTGGTGATGTTTCTTAACGATAGCATCCATTTCATCTGCGATCGCTTTATAGTCATTAGCATTAGGCAAGCTCAGAACAGCTTCCTTCGCCAAGTCAAAGCGGTCCATTTGATTCAATACGCGCATATCGAATGGTGTTGTGATATCGCCATTCTCGCGATATCCGTGTACGTGCAGGTTATGGTTATGGCGATCAAAGAACAAGTCTTTAATCAGGCCTTCATATCCGTGGAAAGCGAAGATAACTGGTTTATCTTTTGTGAAAAATTGATCAAACTCTTCGTCAGATAAGCCACGCGGATCTAATTTTTGACTTCTCAGTTTCAACAAGTCTACCACGTTAATATATCTAATCTTAAGGTTCGGCAGTTTTTCATGCAGGATAGAGATGGCAGCCAAGCTTTCGATAGTGGGTTCTGTACCTGCAGAAGCAAAGACAACATCAGGCTCTCCACCTTGATCGGTGCTTGCCCAGTCAATAATCTTCAGTCCTTTATCCACCAGCTCTTGTGCTTCATCCGCACTGAACCATTGTGGGCGAGGATGTTTGGAAGAAACAATCAAGTTAATTTTTTGACGGTCATTTAAGACGGTGTCAAAGACAGCCAGCAAGGAGTTGGCATCAGCCGGCAAATACTCACGGATAAATTCTGGTTTTTTATCAGCCAAGTGACCTAGCAAACCTGGATCTTGGTGAGTATAACCATTGTGGTCTTGTTGGAATACAGTTGAAGTTGCTACCACATTCAATGATGGAATATCCGCACGCCAGCTTTGATCTGTTGCTTTACGCAGCCATTTGAAATGCTGAGTAATCATCGAATCCACGACACGTAAGAAAGCTTCATAGCTTGCAAAGAAACCATGGCGACCTGTCAATACGTAACCTTCAAGCAAACCTTCCGCCTGATGTTCAGACAACTGGGAATCGATAACACGGCCATAAGAAGCTAGGAATTCATCATTCGGTTCAATCACTTGATCCAACCATTGACGTTTCGTTACTTCAAAGACAGGTCCCAGACGGTTGGACATTGTTTCATCCGGTCCGAAAATTCTGAAATTGCGGTTCTCTTCGTTCAGAGAGATAACATCTTTCATGTATTTACCCAGAACGGCCATATCTTGTGCTATTACTTCACCTGGTTTGGAATTATCAAGTGCGAACTTACGGAAATTCGGTAAGTTTAGATCTTTAATTTGGTTGCCAGCATTAGTAACTGGGTTCATTCCCATACGTCTGTCGCCAGTTGGCAGAATCTCAGCAAGTTCAGCGTTCAGTCGACCATTGTCATCAAATAATTCTTCTGGTCTATAGCTGTTCATCCACTCCAATAACGCTGGAGCATGTTTCATATTCTTTTGATCCACTGGAATCGGCACCTGATGGGCACGGAACGAGTTCTCATTCGGAACACCATCCCATTGCTTTGGACCCGTCCAGCCCTTAGGAGAACGGAAGACCAACATTGGCCAAACCGGACGCGTAAGGTCATTGTTGTCACGTGCATTCTTTTGAATCGCTTCAATTCTTTCAACGATGGTATCAAGCACCTTAGCCATTTCTGGATGCATTAGATCAGGATTTTCGCCTTCAACGAAGAACGGTTCCCAACCCATACCTTTAAAGTATGAAGTAATTTCTTCTTTGGATTGACGAGACAGAATCGTTGGGTTACTGATTTTGAAACCATTTAAGTGCAAGATCGGCAGAACTGCACCATCAGTAACTGGATTGATGAACCGGTTGGAGAACCATGAAGCTGCTAATGGGCCAGTTTCAGCCTCTCCATCACCAATAACAACAGCGGAGATTAAATCTGGATTATCCAGAATTGCACCTACACCGTGGGATAGAGAATAACCTAATTCGCCACCTTCGTGAATCGATCCAGGTGTTTCAGGGGCAGCATGGGAAGCAACTCCACCCGGGAAAGAGAATTGTTTGAACAATTTCTTCAGTCCTGGGATATCTTGTGTGATTTCCGGATAAATTTCAGTATAGCTACCATCGAGATAGGAGTTCGAAACCATGACCTGACCGCCATGACCAGGACCCTCGATATAGAACATATTCAAATCATATTTAGTAATGACCCGATTCAAATGGGCATAAATAAAGTTCTGGCCAGGAATAGTTCCCCAGTGTCCAATTGGCTTAATCTTTACGTCTGCTTCTTTCAACGGTTCTCTTAACAACGGATTATCTTTCAAATACAGTTGACCTACAGAGATGTAATTAGTTGCGCGCCAGTATGCATCAAGCTTCTCTAAATAAGTTTTTGATGAGTAATCAACATCCATGGATAATACCATTTCTTCCACTCCCCAAAATTTTTTCTGTGTCTGCATTGCCGTAATTTCTTCCACAAGTACATCATACCGCCGCGAAAAATTAATTCAACCTTTTCAACAAATGATACGGTCCAATTTTGTGAAAATATGAACATAGTATGAAAAACGGTGTCAATTGTCTGTAAAAATACGTCAATATTAATATATATGTAAAAATATGGTCTGTAGTTTGCAGGGATATTTGCTACTTGTCCTTCATCTATTTTGCACAAAATAAAAAAAAAAAGACCGAGAAAAATTCCCCAGTCTTACTTTTAATGAACGGACACAAAGGTATTAAATTTTAAGTATTTATAGTGGAAGCGCATATGGGAGAATTCAAATGGCGTGCCATTATCTAAAAAGAAAATCCCTTCCATAATGCTTACTGGCTCATTCGCCTGCAAATGCAGCAACTCTTGATCCGTAGCCTCAGAGGGTTCTGCGGATATCGATAAAAAGGATTTGGTTACCGCCAGATTTCGTGAATCCTCCAAATAATTAAAGATAGATCCTTCAATAATGGTCTGATTTAAATTCTGTACAATTTTGATTGGGATATAACCTGTTTCAATCATAAAGGGTTCATCATCAAAAAGACGCAAGCGAACGATTTTGTAAACAAAATCATGCGGGCCTAAAAACAGATCCCGTTGCAAATCTTCCGTTGGTGGAATGACCTCGAATTTCAAAACTTTAATCTTTGGCTTCTTCCCATTCATTTGAAAATTGTCGGTGACACCTAAATTAGAACCTTCGTAGTTAAAAATAGATTCATTTTTTATGTATAAAGGATTTATAAATGTCCCTGAGCCACGCTTTTTAAAAATAATGCCGGCATTTGCCATTTTAGTCAGAGCACTTTTAATAGAACTACGACTCACTTGATAAGTTTCACTAAGCGTTCGTTCATCCGGTAATTTCATGTCGGGAAACTGCCCAGCAAAAATTTTCATTTTTAAGTCATCAATAATTTGCTTGTAGACAAACTGTGTCATGAAGTACTCCTTTTCAGGTCGATACAAGTTTTATTTCAACCTTTACTATAACATAATAACCAGACGTTTATAATCTATCCGGCCAGCTTATTTACGTCGGCGATTTGTCATGCGATTGTACATCACTAAACCGGCAATGACCATGCCCAGCGTCCCCATACTACTTGCTGATTCAGCCTGCATACCAAACAAAATACACAGGTTAGTGACCAAGCTTTTTGTAAGTACAGCAACAATAATTAACATCAACGGGCGCCAAATGTTGTATCTTCTCATCCAGGCAACACTCCTAATCCAATTTTCTCAAACTATTGATCGATTTCATCTATTATATCACAAGATAGTAACCGCATTCATTTCCTATAACCGTAAAGGATTCGAAGCCGACGAGCATTTTTTACTTCCCCCTATCTTTTTCTGTATTCTAGCCTAGCGAAGCGACGTCTATGCGTCATATTCGGTTTCAACTCCTCAGCTCTTCCTATCCGTCAATTACGCCTTTATTCGACTTTTGGTCTGGACTTATCCATTTTCACGGATTATAATAACGAATGCACACCAAAAGACGAACATTAAGGCGGAAATCATGAGAAATTATATGCAAATATTCCTAGGCACTTCATTTTCTAGCCTATCCCCAAAAGAAATTCAAATTTTAAAGGACCATCTCTTCTGTATCAATTCGGATGGGATGATAGAAATGATTGTTGCACCGGAGCACCCCGACTATCAACCCTTGCTTGATGCTTATCAAGGTCAGGACAATTTTCATGTATTAGCTGAAGGCCAGTATTTTTTGCCCGGCTTTATCGACCTGCATGTACACGCGCCACAATGGGCTCAATCTGGAACTGCATTAGATATCCCGCTCTATGATTGGCTAAATACTTATACCTTCCCACTGGAGTCTAAATTCTCAGACCTGGCTTTTGCAAAAAAAGTCTACGATGACGTGGTTGGTACTTTGCTCGCAAACGGAACAACTACAGCACTTTATTTTGCAACGGTGCATAAAGAGGCCAGTTTATTATTAGCTAAAATATGTGCGGAAAAAGGGCAACGTGGACTCGTTGGAAAAGTGGTTATGGACGATCCGCAGGGAAATCCTGAGAATTACCGCGACTCCGACACCCACACCGCACTAGTGGATACGGAAGAATTTATACTAGCTGTACAAGAACTTGCTAAATCTACTAAACAAGGCGTTTATCCAGTAGTGACACCAAGATTCATTCCAAGCTGCACTAATGAGGCTTTACAAGGCTTGGGAGAACTAGCCGCTAAATATGATACGTATGTTCAATCGCACTGTAGTGAAAGTGATTGGGCGCACGGTTATGTGCAAGAACGGTTCCAGAAGAACGATGCTTTTGCCTTGCATGATTTTGGTCTGCTCAGTGATAAATCTGTCATGGCTCATTGTAATTTTTTAGATGAAGATGATGTGAATTTGTTTGCAGAGACAGGAACAGCTATTGCTCATTGTCCGATATCCAACGCGTATTTTGCCAATAGTGTCATTCCGATCGCTGACTTCCATGCCAAAGGCGTTGAGATTGGTTTAGGCTCTGATATTTCCGGAGGTTTTTCACCTAGTCTCTTCGATAACATTAGACAAGCCGTAATATCTTCAAGAATGCTGGAGGATGGTGTGAATCCCTCACTTTCTGCACAAAACCGCGGAGTACCCGGATCACGAATTACGATCCATGAATCCTTTTATCTTGCTACCGCTGGCGGCGGAGAAAGCTTAAGCTTACCTATCGGCCGGTTACTAGAAGGTTATGCATGGGATGTTCAAATAATCGATACGAAGGTACCCTCGGCGAAATTGCCAGTCTTTGATGAGAACGAGGATTTGCAAGATATTTTTCAAAAGATAATGTACCTGGCTAGACCTGAAAATATCCGTGAAGTCTGGGTACAAGGTGAAAAAGTTCATTCGCGTTAAAGATTAATTAAACTAGAAAACTTAAGGTGGGCATCGGAGTGAAAACACAAGCAAACGTACAAGAGCAAGCACATTTAGAATCACAGCTACTAACTGTTCTACCCGATGAAAAAGTTTCATTTAGTAAATCCGTCATTCTCGGCTTTCAACATGTATTGGCTATGGATGTCTATGTAGTGCCATTCCTTATTGCGATGTTAATCGGCTTACAGCCCAATCAGTCCAGCGCGTTAATCCAATCCACCTTTATTGCCGCAGGACTTGCAACGATTGTGCAAACCTATTTCTGTATGAAGCTGCCTATCGCTCAAGGTCCTTCTTATGTTCCGCTGGGTGCGATCGTCAGTATTTATGCAGCTAGTGGTGGCGGGGAGCTCGGTTGGAGCTCCGTGTTAGGGGCCAGCTTAATCGGGGCTATCCTGGTTATTATTTTGGGCTATGCGGGGATATTTAATAAAATCGTCAAAAACTTTATCCCGCCTATCGTAGGCGGCACAATCATTTTCATTGTAGGTCTTTCTTTATTGCCTGTTGCGATCAGAGATAATATCTACGGAGCCTCCGGCGCTTCAATTAATCAAAATGTATTATTAGCTCTTATTTCAGGCGCTACACTGCTTGTTTTTGTGGTTCTTGGTACTTTGTTCCGTAATAAAGGATCTATCTTCCGAATTCTTTCCGTAATGATGGCGTTAGTAGTTGGATGTATTTCGGCTAATATTATGGGCGTTTTAGATTTCTCAGCGATAAGCAACGCCAAGTGGTTTAGCATGCCGCGGATCGCTTTTGTTGATTTCGGCTTTTCCTTCAACTTTTCAGCTATTATCACCATGGTTATTATTTATATCGTGCTGCTTGCTGAAACAACAGGCACATGGTTTGCGGTCAGCAATGTAATCAATCAACCTTTGACAGACAAAAATATTAACCGCGGGGTAATTGGAGAAGGGATTGGCTGTCTTATTGCTTCTGTGCTCGGTTCGACGCCTGTTACAGGTTATTCAACTAATGCAGGGATCATCTCCATCACAGGTGTTGCCAGCCGCCGGGTCTTCCTCGCTGTAGGAGGATGGTTTGTCCTCTTTGGTTGTTCTGGTAAACTCGCTGCTTTGATCTCTTCCATTCCATCCGCTGTAATCGGCGGCGTCTTCGCCATCATCTGCGGCATCATCGCAATTAATGGTGTGCAAGTAATGAAGAATGTAACCATCGGCGAAAAAGAAATGTACATTATTGCCTTACCTATGATCATCACCTTGGCGTTGGTACTCATTCCTGGTGACTACTTGAACTCTTTACCTACATTCGTGCAGTATTTATTAGGCTCACCTATCCTAGCTGCTTCATTGGCAGCGATCTTATTGAATAAATTATTGCCTAGTGGAAAATAGAACATAAAAAAGAGCAGCCCCTAAAGGAATCGATAGATCTCCTTTGGGGGCTGTCTTTTTTTTAAAATAACATCCCATATTGGCCCCTGTCCCCTGCCTATTTCCACCCTTAAAGGCGTTTGACTAGACCAGGCTAAAGTCCCTGAATATATTGTTATTATTTATCCTATTTAAGGGCTTTTATTAATTGGTGGGGGTGATCATTCTGGCTATCCGTTACAGCATCATAATTCCAACCTATAACCGACTTCAGCAGCTGCTACTTACACTCACTTCATTCGAGACACAGACCTATCCGAAGGATCGGTTCGAGGTAATCGTTGCAGATGACGGTTCTACAGATGGTACTAAAGAAATGGTCGAAAGCTTTCAAACTTCTTATCCGCTTATTTATGTCGCTCAACAGGAACAACGCGGCCGTTCTGCCGTAAGAAATCTGGGGCTGAGTCAGGCAAAAGGGAAATACGTCATCTTCTGCGATGCTGATTTTCTGGTATTCCCTGAATTCATTAGGATCGTAAACCAGTATCACCGTAAATATCCTAAGTCCATAATTTCAGGTATTCCACACTCTTGGGATGACGCCTATACCCACTACTACCCAGACTTTTCTCCTGAAGAAAAAGAACATTGCCGCAATACACTTTCGCCTTCTAACTTATGGAATCCTGACTTCGAATCAGCGACTGAAATCATCCCATTAATCACACCCAATGATATCCTACAGCAGACGGAGACATTATCAAAAGTCACCTTTCCCTCAAGAGTTCCTCCAAATACCAAAAAGCAATTTGCCAGCACAGATGTAGCTCCTTGGATGTTACTCGTCACACGTTGTGTGTCCATAAGACGCAGCCAATTAACTCGTGCTGGAGGTTTTAATGAACAGTTTATTCTCTATGGACTCGAAGATTGGGATCTTGGGTATCGACTGCATCGATTAAAAATCCCCTTTCACAGCATCAAAGAAGTTGTCGGAGTTCACCAAGAACATCCAACCCACTTCAGAGGAAATCTCTTAAATATTGAGAATCTAAAAATCATGTTCAAAAGCTACGGGTTCAATGACTCCTCCCTAAATCTGTTCGCCCTTGTTCCTCCAAACGAAGACCTGGAGAAATACAAACATACTATACGGGTCTTGCGCAGAGGATACCGAACGAAGTCAACACGTTCATCAGCAATATTAATGAGAAGGACGTTACGGATTGCCGCCAAACAACTCTATGAACCCAATGATACCGCCGTATACCAAGAATCGTTAAGACGGATAAGTGTAAAAGTAAAGAGAAGAAAAAGCCGGGTTGCCCGTGTTTTGCGAGAGATTTTGGTGAAGGCTGAAAAGCTGGGAGAATAATACCTAAAAATACATTAAACCGGGCATCAAATGATGTCCGGTTTTCACTTATTTTCTCAATTTGTTGGGTAGCGGAATATGCCTAATCGACTCAATGGGATGATAGAGCAGCATCCACGGACCCGAAAAACGCATAACCCCTTTAATTCTTTGGCGATAATCCGGTTTGTAACAATGAACAGGACATTTGGCACAAGCTGTTTTCTCTTCACCAAACTTACAATAGGCTAACCTCTTCCGCGCATACTCATTTAATTCCTGACATTCCTCACAAAAGCCTTTATGATGGTGTTTTTTCTTACAATATATACGAATCATTTTGGTAACAAGCTCTTGTTCTTTTTGAATTTTAGGACCCTCATTTAACTGACGGTTTACCTTTGTTATCATATATGAACCCCCTTGTAACTTGTACAATAAGATCTCATGTAATTATAAAGGGTAAACCAACTGTGAAACCAGCCTTAACACTGAACCTCCTTAATTCCCTCACATACTGGGGTTGAAAGGCGATAATTGTATAAATCAAATTTTTTAAAAAAACTTGTAACGTTTATAGCTTTTTACGGATATATAACTTGAGGAGGTGAATGGATGCAGGACAACGAGCGATTATACAGGGAATATTCAACCCAAGTATATAAATTCGTATTTAGCTTTTGTCATAATCACTTGCTGGCAGAAGAAATCACCCAAGAAACTTTTTATAGAGCTATAAAATCGATAGATAAATACGATGGGACCTGCAAAGTATACGTATGGCTTTGTCAGATTGCTAAACATGTGTGGTATCAAGAGCTGGACAAGCAGCGCAAGCGGAAGTCTGAGGAATTAGAAGACGCTCCTTTGGCTAACGCAAATTCAACAGAATCCCAGTTGATTTTTGCTCAGGACAAAATGGATTTATTTAAACAACTTCATTTACTTGATCCAAATACCAAAGAAGTATTATATCTGCGTCTGACGGGAGAATTCAGTTTTCGGGAAATTGGCGAAATTCTTGGAAGAGATGAGACCTGGGCAAGAGTTACTTTTTACCGTGGAAAACAAAAATTAATGAAAGGAAGATCTTCATGAAATGCGAGATCATTCAGGATTTATTACCTTCCTATATTGAAAAGCTAACCTCTGTACATAGTAACGAAGAAATTGAAAAACACCTGCAATCCTGTGAAAGCTGCCTTCAATCCTATAATGAAATGACCGCCACAGCAAATCTAAGCGTGCCTATGATTGATAAAGAAGAAGTAAACAAACTCAATTATTTTAAAAAAGTGAAAAAAAAGAATATAAAAACTCTCATTTTTTCCGCCTTATCGGTACTCATACTTGCTACAGCCCTTATTGGACTTTTTGTTATCGGTTTCCCTGTATCCTCTAAAGATGTAGTCATAGATTATCAGAAGACAAAGGACCGTTTGGAAGTTCATCTAACTTTGGAAAATGGCAAGGACCTCGTGTTCTCAGGAAAAACCAAATTTATCCGCGATGAGAATAATAATGTAATCGGTTCTGAAACCAGGTATACGCCTAGAGGTTTACTTCATAATCCCTTTGATGATGTAGGCAAAAAAGTTATGTTGGGGACGGAGATTCATACCGATCTAGATTTTCCAAACAAGTTTATTCTTGAATTCAAAGATAAAACTATGACGTTTGTTAATGGTGTTTTAGTGGAGTAGACATTGCGCTAAAATAAAAAAAGACACCTTTTAAGGTGTCTTTCGCTTTACACCCTACTAAAAAGGTTAGCATTTTTGTTCGTTTTTTTGCTAAAATATAGGGTTATCGATTTACTGAAAGTATCTTATAATAAAATTACACATGGATATTTCACCCCTTTGTGAACGCGCGTTTATAGATTGGCCCATTAACCACTTAATAGGAGGAATGGTCATGCAATATGGTTATTTTGATGAAAAAAGCAAGGAATACCTCATTACCAAACCGAATACGCCTGCCCCTTGGGCGAATTACCTCGGCTCGCCGGAATACGGCGCGATCATCTCAGGTAACGCAGGCGGTTATAGCTTTGTAAAGTCTGGCGCAAATGGGCGGCATATCCGCTACCACTTCAACTCTAAGGACGAGCCCGGGCGCTATATTTACGTGAGAGATTTGGAGAACGGGGATTATTGGTCCGGCTCTTGGCAGCCAGTGGGTAAAGATCTGGAGCAATATAAGTCCGTATGCCATCATGGAACCGGATACACGAACATCGTCTCGGATTACGATAACATCCATACGGAATCATTATATTATGTGCCACTGAACAAAACCTACGAGGTGTGGCGCATGAAGGTGCGCAATGATGACTCCAAAGCACGCAAGCTGGCTCTCTTCGGATTTGTTGAATTAACTAACAATAACAACTATGAGCAGGATACCGTCAACCTTCAGTACACTCTGTTTATTTCACGGACCTACTATAAAAATAATATGATCCTTCAAGTCCTCAATGAAAACACCCCCGAAGAACAAACCTGGAGATTCTTCGGCGCTGCAGGTGCAGAAGTTACCGCTTATGACGGTGACCGGGATACGTTCCTAGGCGATTACCGCAGTTATGGCAATCCGGCCTCTGTTGAGAACGGCCAATGCTCCAATTCATTAAACTACAATACTAACTCCTGCGGGGCCCTGCAGATTAACGTAGATCTGCAGCCGGGAGAAGAGAAAGAAATCGTATTTCTACTGGGACAGTATGATGAGAAAGGCGCTTCCGAAATTCTCAGCCATTATAAGGACTTGTCCGTGGTAGATAAAGAACTCGAAGAGTTAAAAGCATTCTGGCACAGCAAACTTAACCGCTTCCAGGTCCAGACACCAAGCGATAACCTGAACAACATGATCAACACTTGGAATGCATATCAATGCTTTATCACTTTCATCTGGTCACGTGCAGCCTCCTTCCAATACTCCGGTCTTCGTAATGGACTCGGCTATCGGGATACCGTGCAGGATATTCAAGGCATCATTCATCTGGATCATGAGATGGCCCTTGAGCGCCTAAGACTGATGATATCCGCCCAGATTTCCAACGGCGGTGGACTTCCGTTGGTGAAATTTGACCACAATCCCGGACATGAGGGCACACCGGATGATCCAGAATACGTGCGGGAAACCGGTCACCCCCATTATCGGGCCGACGACGCTTTATGGCTGTTCCCAACCGTCATTAAATACTTGAATGAAAGTGGCAACTGGGATTTCACAGATGAAATAATCCCTTATTCGGATAAAGGTGAAGGCACTGTGTACGAGCATTTGCGCCAGGCGCTTCAGTTCAGTCTGGATCGCATGGGCGCACACGGCATGCCGGTTGGGCTTCATGCCGACTGGAACGATTGTCTACGGCTTGGAGCCAAGGGTGAGTCGTTGTTCGTCGCATTCCAGCTTTATATGGCATTCAAGGTGTTCATGGAAATTGCACAAAATAAGAACAAGCCTGAAGACATTCAATGGGCGCAGGGCCTGCTTGATGAGCTGGATGATAACATTCAAAAACATGCTTGGGAGAAAGATCAATTCGTCCGCGGATTTACCGAAGACAATTATACCATCGGCTCCTGGGAAAATGATGAAGCCAAGATCTGGCTCAATCCGCAAAGCTGGGCCGTATTAAGCGGTGCAGCCCGCCCGGATCAGGCGAAGCTCTCCATGGACAAAGTGTATGAGAATCTGCGGACCGATTACGGCACTATGTTATTCTACCCTCCGTTCCGTGAATACGGTTTGCCAGTAGCATTGATGGCTCTTTTCAACGCCTCAACTAAGGAAAACGGCGGCATCTTCAGCCAGCCGCAGGGATGGCTCATTCTGGCAGAAACTATGATCGGCAACGGTGGGCGCGCGTTCGAATACTTCCTGAATTGCAGTCCGGCCAGCATGAACGATAAGGCTGAAATCCGCAAACTCGAGCCTTATGTACATGGCCAGTTTGTCGAGTCCAAGGACAGCCCATATCAAGGCCGGGCGCATGTCCACTGGCTGACCGGCACCGCTTCAACCGTGATGGTCTCCTTGGTGGAAGGCATTATGGGGGTTCAACCGCAATTTGATGGTCTTCGCCTCAACCCGTGTGTTCCTTCCGACTGGACAGACTTTTCCATGGTCCGGGAATTCCGTGGGAAGAAGCTGCACATCCAGGTGGAGAACAAGAAAGGTGTACAAAAAGGGGTTACCCATATCGTTATTAACGGTGAACAAATTCAAGGCAACCTGATCCCCGTCGCCAAAATGGCGCCAGAAAACAACGTGCTCGTTATTATGGGTTAAAGCGTATTTATGAGGAATAGATAGGATGACGGACCGATAAGGTGCGTCATCCTGTTTTTACAATTAGAACGAGGCTATTTCAGAATTTTATTTAACTCCTCAGCTTGTTTCCTGCTATTAATTCTGGCATAGAAATAGAAAGCTATAGTGTGCAGTATAACCGATAACAACAACATTCCAGGCAACCAGGGGCTTATGAAGTTGAACATTTCTTTTGAGAATAACCACACCATTCCCATTCCGCCAAATATACTGAAGGTCGAAGAAATCAGAATATTCCAAAGCGGTCTTAACGTGAAATAGTTCCACAACACATTGTACATCACTCCGAATATCCCCGCGGAAATAATAGCGATACCTGCAATACGCCATAGATATAACATATCAATAGATTGATCCTTGAAAAACACAGTTAACAGTAGCGTTATCCATAAAGAAGTTAAAGTAAACACCTGAAAAAATGAATTTTTTAATTGATTAACCATGATAATTCCTCCTGAAATTTTTAATATAATAGCGGCTGACAAAATAACAAGAACCATTCGTCAGAATCACTTTTATTCTTGCATTATCCGTTGCTGAGAACTCTTTTATGTAGCTGGTGTTGATTATGGTCTGATTATTAATTTTTATAAACTGAGGTGAATTCAGAACTTCTTCAACAAATTTCAATCGTGTATTAAGAAGAAACATTTCTCCCGTAATTACACGTACACTGCACATACGGCCTTCCGGCTCTATGACCGCGATTGAGCTGGATATAATCGAGACATTGCGATCATTTTTGGCGTTGATGACCACGATCCGTTTTTCCGATGTTTGTATAGCTACTTCGATATTTGCCCAATGTTCCTTTTCAGCCGGGTGGGTTGTTACTTTCGTAGTACCTCGATCCATTGCTATGTCCTCTTCAAAAATGATTTCCAAGTTGTGCTGCCTCCTCTCAGATCTCATATTATTATCAAAAAAGGCCTATGACCACTATCTTACGTTTTCTTGCATTAATTTGTCTGTTTGTTGCAAGATAGCTGTTTCCACTACCTCCCCGAACGAAAAAAAACTGCCGGGACCTTCCCGACAGCCTGAACTCATTCTCATAATTGGCAAACCAAGTTTCTTCGCCTGTAACAATTCTCTACAACCTCGGGTCGATCTCTTTCTCCTTCGTTACCTCGAATAACAAGTTTGCTGCAATTTGCTTGTAGTCCTCGTTGTCAGACGAGATCTCATCCAGCTTCACTTCTAGCATTTGTCTGCCTAGCCGGTGTTCGATTAAGGACGTCCGAAGCTTAGGAGCGATATTCTTCTGCTTCATCAGCTTGGCATACTTATGTGGAAACTTGTAGTCGTACCCGTAGATGATCGACAGGTAGCCCGGATTGCGGACCTTCATATAAGGGACTACCCCCTGCTGTTCTTGCTCCGGTTTGATTACAATTCCCTCCATATGTTTCTCTACCGTTATCTTTGCGAAATATTCCTCTGCTCTGATGTAAGCATCAGGCTCTTTCAAGTCCAGAACCAGAAATTCATCATCATTTAAGAACCTGTATAGTTCCGAGGTTTTGCCGTCAGGTAACCGTTCATCGCCATTCTCCAGCACTTCCTTCAGGATTGCAAAAGGTTTGTACGCTAATTCCGCATCACCTGCATACAACTCCAGTTGCTGTTTGTATACTCGGTAGGCTTCCTCACGCTGGTCAAGATCTACATACGATTCTCTTATGTCACGGACATGCTTAAAAGTCTGGTAAACATGAGACCCATAGTTGTTGTTAAGCGCCTCTTTCGACAAATGGTGCTGGTCTTGTTCAAAGCCGCTTGCTTCAAAATCCTGTATCAGTTTACCCAGTGACTCCTCAAATCCATATTGTCTTAAGAAATCCAGCTCTGTCTCCAGCGACTTGCCAATCGGCCGGAACTGACGCTCAATTAACCCATCCCCAAGCGCTTTCCATGGCAGAAGCTCGCCATCCAGTAAAAGCACACGGACCCCCTGCTCAGCCATATAGGTTCCGAATTTATGAAGCAGCTGTTCGTAGATAGGCGTCAGATCGACCGCCTGAACCTTATAGCCGTTCCGGCTAATTGCGTAACACTGCTCTATATCCCGATAAAGGTACACACTACAGCGTGATCCCATATATTTAGGCTGCAGGACGACTTCAGATATACGACGCTCGGCAAAATAATCCAACCCTTTTCGCAGAGACTCAAGCTCACCGGCAGCCACATCCTTATCCGCAGGTGACATCGTCCCGGAGATGAAGTTGACCCGGTTCTGCGAGGAATACTGCAGTCTGCGCACAGACTCATAATCAAGCTCTAACAAGGATACGGTTGGCTTTTCCCGGAACAGGATAGGTAGCTCTTCGTGCACCGTAGTCACATGCGATTTTTGACTTTTATAGAAAGGTTTAAACGACATGCGAACAGAAGTTAGTTCATTACCCTGCGCACTCCCTGTGTCGAGGTGAAGTTTGTTTTTGATCCGAAAAGTCTGCTTGGCTGCAATATGTCCGAAGAGATGAAAGGGCTGATTACTAACAGCCTCTTGCTTTAGGAAATCAAGCTGTTCCTCAAAGGAAACCTCACGATCCAGCCGAAAGTTACGCTGATGGCGTAGTGAATTCGTATCCAGCTTACCAATGTACTTATTGCGGCAAGGAGCATGAGTAACATAAAAAGAAGGGCCTTGCATACCTATATAGCGGTAAAAGGGCTGGGATTGCTCCACTAAAGCCGAAAATTTACTAAAAAGCGCGGTATCCTCCTTAAGCACTTGGGTGGAATCAAAGTACGTTCTTAGCAGTTCCGGATCGGTTCCTTGAATCTCCCCCTTTACGTACTTGTATACAAAGTTCTCGTGATTGCCCATAACAAATAGGAAATGCTCGCGGTTATCAAATAAGAACTCAATCGTCTCCCGCGTTTTTTTACCCTTATCAATCCAGTCACCAGCAAGAATGACTCGTGTGTTACTAAGCTTATCTGTTGCACTTAACTTACCTTCGTACACCCGGTAGCCGTAATTACGTAATAGTCCCTGAAGCTCTTCGACACACTCATGAACATCCCCAACCACAATATACTCTTGTGCTTGTAGAAGTACCGTAGATGCGTAAGTATCCCAATCCTGTATAATCACCCGGTAGTCCGGGTTAGGTATCCCTTCACCCTCGAGAATAAAATCTTTAGCACGCACTTTATGAATCTTGTTGTAACCTTCCCGTGACAGAACAGGCAAGACTTCTTTTCTGAGCCGGTTTAAATGATTGGAGATCAGCTTCTTCGAGCGCTCCGAGACGTAGTAATCCTCCCGTTTACGGTAATCAAACAGAATAACCTCCAGATTGTAATTATTTTGCCCGGCGATCTCACGGACTTTACTACGATAATCTTCGGATAGCCCAATGGTATCCATCACCACAAACTCCGCATTAATCGGAAAAGAAGTGACTAACTTTAATTTCTCAAACAATAATTGAAAGGTATGCGAACTGGCCTCCAGCATAACCTGATCATACTTATCATAGTCGTAGCCCAATATCTCCTGACGGATACTATCCGAGGATAAGTACTGCACATTCGTACGTAAACCTTTGGAGGCATCCTCTAGTTTTAACTGCGGGATCAGAACTTCTTTAGCAAAAGTTGATTTTCCGCATTCCGTTGCTCCTACAAGCAGAAATATGGTATGTACACGCGTTTGAATTTCCACTGTCTATTCCTCCTTTCTTCGCACAATAGCGCATTGCGTCGTACGGATCTCGCCAACCCGGTCACCAACCATCAAATATTCGACCTCGACTGCTAAACCTTGAATCGTATCCAAAACCCATTGCCCGAACGCTTCCTGTCCCATTTCCCACTTGTGATCCTCATGCCGGAATCCTTCCAGCTCATAATAACGATTGAAATCAGCATTCGGTGTGGTCACAATAAGCTGTTGAAAATTCACATTACCGATTATCTGTTGAATAAGCTCTACCGCTTCACCCTCACTCATGTGCTCTACAACTTCTGTTAGAATCACATCAACCTGCTCCCCGTTGTACGACTCCAGAAAATGGTCCAGTGAGCCAAAGGTTGCAATGTTATCAATGTCCTTTGCTTTCGCTTTCCGGTTCACAACCTCCAGCAGCTCCTCGGCTATATCTACCGCATAATAGGTACTTTCTATTTTCCCGGCAAACGGTATCGCATAGAAACCTTCTCCGCAACCGATGTCCAGAATCGGCTTATTGAATGGAAGCACACTCGAAATAAAAGTACGCCGCTGCATCGCAGTACCGCCATACTCCAGCCCAATAGAATACTGGTCCGTTTGTTCGATAGAGGCTTTATATCGCTTGAACCGTTCCTTAGAGGTAAGGAAATTCCTTGCAAATAGACTTCTTATATAAAAAGGTGCATCAATGACGTTAAGGCTACGGATATATTTATCCAAAATAGCATCCGAAATATCTATGTACTCATCCCCAAATATGGATAAGAACAAGGACAGCACACCAACAACATGTAAGAGGTGATACAAGCTTTTATGTGTGGTAATCGTCAGTGAATAGCTCTTATGTGCCTGATGCTGCAAGGAGAAGGTATATCCCTTTAAATGCTTTTGGAAAAATTCAATATAGTGTATCCGCTCAACCTGAACCATATTGATGAAAAAAGAATGCTCATAACCTTCCGCATCCCGTTCATCCTGGGCTTTGAAGGGTGTAGAGAAAAACTCATTGACCGCATTAAGCGGAAATAGAGGTGTATTAAACCGGGAGACATTTAAATACTCAAAGCTCTCGCTTCCGTTCTGCTTGTAGGATATATCGTTATCTGCATCCTTAAAATAAACGTTATAAGTTGCCTCATCAGAATACCATCCATAAGCCAATCCCTGACGAACCGGACGAAGCTGCATACCTGTCACTGGATTTTTTTTAATTAAAAAAGTGAAGTTTGGATTCGTAGATTTCAGTTGTACAATAGCCACTACCATCTTCCTCCTATCAATCTTTCTATAGGGCCCGTCCCCATACTTCCTGTAAAGCTTCTCGAAATAGAGCATCCAGCTGATGATCTCTGTTGTTCTCCTTAGCATTCAAGGATGCCGCCACCTTATCCAACACTTGGAACTGTTCTTCTAAATAATCGTTAATCGCGGTTAGCTGCGGCTCGTAGTCTAGTTCCTCACCGGATTTTTTTCGTGCCAGCAATTGCTGAATCACCTGCCACAGCTCTTCATCCTGCGGAATAAGCCGCTCTACCAGTACATCGAACTCCATCGGCGGCATCTCTCCATATCGGTGAGTCCATTCACAGGCTAGAACGGGACGAAGTACATAAAAGTACTTTTTGATCTTGACCTGTTCGCCTTGCAAATAATCACGGTAGTTCCCTCTTGCCATGTTTAAGTAATGGTACATACAAGACTTAGGCGAAAATGTGTACGGGGAGATGCTTCTAAGCTTCTCTGCTATACTGTACTTTTCTGCATATTGAATGGGTGATTGCAGCCACTCCAGCAGCGGTGGATTAGACTTCCGGAATAAATTCAGTGCTTTCCGCAAATCCCAGCCATTGATATCAAGCATATTGTTAATAGGACGCTCGATCACATCCCGCTTATCAAAAATAGATAGGTACCATTCCGGTTTATGCAGATAAATAAATCTCACATCATAATCACTGTCCTGCGATGGGAATCCCCACGCCCGGCTGCCTGATTCACAGGCATACAATATTGTAACTTGCTCCTCCTGTTCAATCTGTTCCAGCTGCTCACGGATAAGCTTGTTTATAGGATCCATCTTCACCCCTCCAGATCGGTTACTCCCTATTCTCTACCCTTGGTACTATTCGAACGCCTCATCAGAATTGCTTCGGCTTCATGGATCTATCTTCGCTCATCTTCCCTGTAACGAACAGGGCGAAAGTATGGCGGCAGCCAAAAACACTTCCATTTTATTCAACTCTGGTGCTTAATATAATGAGTACTACTATTTCTAATGGATTCGCTACAGGCTGGAGGAATACAAATGGCCCGGGAAAGTTTTGACAAGGAGATTCAATTTCTTCGCATGCTCTCTTTAGCGGGGGGAGCTTACAGCAGACAGCAATTCGCCGATCGTCTCGGCATTTCTGTACATACCTATGACAAAACGCTGCGCAACCTGAAGGGCATGGTAACCGTCTTACAACAGGACCTGCCTACAGAACAAGGAACAGAACTCTCTGAGTGGCTCCGCTATAATTACTATGAATCTGCCGACCCGCTGCTCCTGTTCTTGTTCCGGGCGAAGTCGCTTAAGGAAACGGAGAGCATCCGGCTTACTCTATTATTAACTGCGCTCCAGACTCGGGAGCTAACGGCTAAGGATTTACAGGATGTCTGCAGTGAGCAAATGCCAACCCATTATCCAATGCCTGATGAGAAGACCATCCGTGGAGATCTGAAATACCTTGAGGAAGTTGGCGTTATTCTTCGTGTAAACGAAGGCCGCCCTTATCGATACAAGGCTGCTAACGATCTGATTGATCAATTATCCGGCGATCAGCTCTTGGATCTTTACGACTATGTTGATGTCATCGCCAACACGCAGACTCCTTCTGTGCAAGGTTACCTGCTGCGCGACACTTTAAAAAAGGTTCTGCGGAAGCGGGGTTATAACCTCGAAGCTACGGAAACCCATAGATACAAATATAATTATCATTCACGTATTCTTGATGAGGCACACCTATATACGATATTTGCAGCGATTCAGCAACGAAAAAAAATCAAGTTTCTATATCTATCCCCTAAAAAGGGCAAAAACTACGCCTCTCAGAATACCAATCCTCTCTTTGAGCGGGAAACAAGGGGCATCACAGAAACCGTTCTTCCGCTCCGCGTCATCTATGACCATCAATATGGGCGCTGGTATTTAATCGGACATAATTCAAGTATGGGCATCATGAAATTCCGAATGGAGGGCCTTACTCAAATTGAGGAGGGCGACACTGTGGAAGAAGCAGAGTTTGCTCAGAAACTCAGCAATCTGGAAGAGCAGATGACAAACAGCTGGGTTATAGATACCACCCGTGCGATTAAAGTGGTGGCGAGATTTTATAACCCCAATCGCCCGGGTGTTAATTTTATTCGGGAGCGGGTTGAAGCGCAGGGACAGTGGGGAGTAATTACGGAAGAGTCCGATTCTACATTCCTTTATGAGATCACAGTGAATGGTATTTATGAAATTAAGCCGTGGTTACGAAGCTTTGGTTCAAGCTGCGAGGTATTAGAACCCCCTTGGCTGCGTAAGCAATTTATCGCGGAGTGGAAGGAGATTCACAGCTATTATGAATCCATTCGAGAAAATATTTAACTTCCAAATCATTTCACGCCTCGACGAAGTGGGTTCATTAGCGCTGACCTCCCAGGAACGTTCCTGGCTGAAAACCATGTTAACGCACCCGGCCTCAGAAGCAGCTTTTACACTGGATACCTTAAGTAAATTGAACTCCATATTGGAGGCAGAAGCGTCCACAGAAGTGCAGGGAATTATTATGGAGAAAGCTAAAAGCAAAGAGCGGCAGGTCTATCATCCAATGCTTCGTACACTCCGCCGTATAATCATGCAGAATCAAGCGATCCTTATTACTTTCCATATTAAGCATGGAGGCCAACGAACTGACCAAGCCGGGTTCCCTCATAAGCTGGAATACAACATGTATAAGCGGGAGTGGTATCTGCAATGGTATAGCACCCGGCAACGTTCTCTTATGTCCACTAAACTAAAAAACATTGTTTCTGTCGAAGCAGCTCCCTTCCCTGCCAAACGGATTGATGACTTAAAAGCAAGAATAACGCGATTATTAGAGGATCAGAAAGAATGTGCATGGATTCAAGTCATTCCCACCTTTAATGCTGAGCTGTCCCGAATTCTGTACGCCTTTTCCTGTTTTGATAAATCCGTGTCCTTTGATGAAAATTCGGGCATCTATCGAATCAAAGTCATCTACATGAGAGACGATAGCGAATTCCTATTGTCCAAAATCCGTTTTCTTGGCCTCCGCGTAAAAATCGTCGAGGGTGAGCATCTTAAGCGGCGCATGCTGAAGTCGGCAGCTATGGCGATTGACCGGTATGGGGAATAACCGAGAATTAGTATAGGCTGGTCAACTATCCTGAAGTGCTGAAACTTGCTTATATAGTAAAGTAATAGACACGGTTAAGATGTCTTTTACTTTACTTACAGCAGCTTTCTTAAAAACTGAGAGGTTTATTCTCATGAAAAGAAAATCCGTCTTATGCGTATAGTCAAGATGAAAACTCAGAGTTAGTGAGGGGATTAGAAGTGGGAAAGAGAGTTATAGTAAAAATATCAGAATTGACCAAAAAACATAAGATTTCCCTACGAGAATTGTCCAGAATATCCGATGTCCGACATGCCGCATTAAGTGAGTTAGCTAATGGAAAAAGGGAGAATATTAACTTTAGTCATATAGGAAAAATTGCAGAAGCTTTAAATATTGAGGATATTCGTGAGATTATTGATTTGGTTGATGATAAAGATTAATCAAATCAACACAAAATTGATAGTTTTTCAATCGACAACAACTCAAGTAATAAAATCATAAGAAAAAGCAGAAAAGCGACCCCTACAGGTCGCTTTTCTGCTTTTCTGATACTCCATATTAAAGTAGAGGCAGTCAATTCCCTATTCCAGCTTCATATAATACAGATTCGCCGTACTATCTTTTGTAATGGTATGTGCACCTGCGGCTAGAGAGACAGTAGCAATGCCATTGGTTATAGGATAACTTGTTCCATCTACTTTGATTTTCGTTCCCTCTGTGTTGAACACTAGGGTTAGCGTTGAAGCTTTAGCAGCAGTGAATTGAATGCTGGTTGCACTCTCGATTTTTAGACATTGGGTTAGAGATAAACCCTGATATGCCACAGTTCCCTTACTTGTTGAGAGATTACCTTGGATATTGAAGAAATTGCTTGTTGTTCCATCAGTAGTAAAGTTGTGAACGGTTGCTCCCGCTGTCGGCACTGGCGTTGTCGTCGGTGCTGGAGTCGCTGTTGGAGCTGGGGTCGCTGTTGGCACAGGAGTTACTGTTGGCGTAGGTGTTACTGATGGAGTCGGAGTCGGGTTCATTGGGTTTGAATTGCCCCCTACAGAGACAAGTCCCGTTGTGTAGCTTCTGATTGCAGACATCAGCGCTGTATTCAGCGCATACGAAACGTCATCCACTGAATCATTAAATTCCCATGTGAAGTCTCCGCCATTCAGACGTCCGGCTTTTGCCATAACAATCTGTTCAACATTACTTACGTTATCAATATTAGTTACGTTCACTCCTGTATTTACGCTCGTGTCGAAGTTGTTATAGGCTGTTCCGCCTTTTAATGCTTTGTATGAGCTTGGGACGGTTTCATTTCTTGACGAAGCTAAGTAAGCATCAAATGAGGTAACATTCGCAGGAGCTGTCCCTGTGTTTGAATTCGCATAGATGAGACTTGAAGCCTCTACAATAAGATTGTTATAGGCTTTAATTAAACCTCCATTTTCGCCTGAGAACGTGCCCTCCCCTAAAGCATCTGTACCTTGTAAGGAGATCATCATTGGAAACTTAGCATGTCTAAAATAATTAGATTCTACAAAAGCTGAAGCACCTGTAGTAACACCCACACCGTATTTGGAGATACCATCGAAAAAGTTGTTATAGATATGGACGGATGCCACTCTAATCCGCGGATGACGGGAGTCCGAATGGTCAAACCAGTTGTGGTGGAAGGTAACAAAAAATTCAGCCGGCTCACTCAAACCAACTAACGAAGATTTTCCGGAATCCCAGTAATGGTTGTAAGAGATTGTAATATAGTTGGATCCATTTTTAAGGTCTGTGGAACCGTCGCCCTTGGCTTGGTCTGCATCGCCTCCAGCAGCTCCATAAAAAATATCATTATTATGCACCCAGACATTCATATTGCCGGAATCCATTGAAATGCCATCGTCGGGGAATAACATTACACCCAGGTTTCTTACTTCCACATTACCTACATATCTTAGAAGCATTCCCCAACCGTATGCGTAAGCATCATTTCCGATACCTTCAATAGTAATATTCATTTCCGAATAATTGTTTTTACCTTTGACTTCAAGATACCCACTGCTGTTAAGCTGTCCACTCAGATCAGCAGCTGTAACTTTTCCGATAATTCGGATCGCAAGTGGGGTTGTATCATAGCCTTTTTGTCTCAGTGCCAGAATACCGCCCAGGCCAACCCCTGTTTGTACAGTGCCGGAGCTGTTGATTTTCACACCAAGGGTTACGGTTTGCGCAGTCTGAGATGTTATATACAGCACTTGAGCACCATTCTTGAGGGTTCCATTCTCATTATAAGCCCCTGATCCTGTACCATATTGCGAACTAGTCGAAAAAGCAAATCCTGAGCGGTCATATGACGTTACGGATAGTGGATTTGAAACCGCACTTACCGTCCCACCCCCTGACAAGGTAGCTTCAACTTTCATCACATAATTACCGGCTGCAAGCCCAACAGCATCTGCTCTCCAATAGGAAGAATATTTGCGGATTAACTCATTATTAATTTGTTGATACCCAGAATCCGCTGCACTTGCCAATTTAACATAAACGTTATACCCTGTCGCATTGCTTACAGGTGACCATTCCACATATGCCGTTTCATTCCAGCCTCCACTGCCTGTTACCGCAAGACCAGCAGCATGCACCACCGTATTTGTCCATCCACCTACTATTAAAGAAAGAGCAAGAGAAAACAACACAACAATACTGGTTACCTTTGCAACTCTTTTTTTCATTTTATTTCCTCCCGATTTTAATTTGTTGCAGATATCATTGTAACCGCTTGCAAAAAATGAAGTTTCTCTTTTCACCTCCTAAATATTTAGAAAGAGATCCTGCATCTAGCCCCTGTATCCCTTCGAAAATAATACAAATTCTGGAATCAGAACACGTTCAACATATCAAAACTAAAAAAGGTTCCGAAACAATCATTTACTCATATCTCCCATATCTAACCGTGTTCTGAGTTAATGATTATAGGACAGCGAATGGATTGTGATCATACAACAGGAATAGCCACACAGTAGCCAGCACATAATAAAATTCACAACCATTAGGTAAACAAGGAGGAATTTTCAATTGAGCGCAAATAAACCAGACAAGAATCTGATCAACACTGTAAAAGATTTGGAAGCTACGCCCGTAAACAGCCTGGAAGCCCAACAGCAGCAACAAGCCCGTAATGATCGCCGCAAGCAGTCTCAGCATGACAGCGACGGCAAATTCACGGAAAATGAAACCGGGAACTTTCATTAAAGTCGGGAATATGTTTGCATCTTCTTTTCAAGCCGCAATAACGTAAAAAGACACCTTTCAAGGTGTCTTTTCTTTTACTACCTATGGAGCCGCATCATAATGTATTTTCCTCTGATCAATACGTATCAACTGCTCATCCTGTAATCCAAGCAATGATTTTGTCACGGTCTCACGCGCCGTTCCTGTCATATCCGCCAGGTGTTGATGCGTTAATTTCAAATCGATTAGAACACCTTCATCAGAGGGCACTCCGTGCTGTTCTGTGTCATTAAATTATGATGTGGCATTTTTACATTTTATGGGTTTATGATTGAGCGTATTTCACAAATTTTCCAAATACACCATCGTAAAATGGAAGGTTTTGGTTGCTGAGAACAAGAATAAAGTTAAGATTCTAAAATTCAAGAAGTGAGTTGATGAACATGAGTGATAAGATGGTGGCTGTTTTAAGAAGACAGTTTGATCCAACCGTAGAAATGCTGAAGAATCTTATCGAAGTATGTCCTGATCATTTTTGGAAGAATGCCAAGCATAAATACTGGAAGCATATATTCCACGCTACAACCAGCATGAAATTTTGGTTTAGGCAGCAGAAGGATGAAGAATTCAAAATACCTGACTTCGGTAAAGATATAACAGAAGACTTAGATAAGGAGTGCTCTGACTACCCTACTAAGGAGGAAATGACGACGTACCTAGAGGAGATATTGAGTGTGGCTCGTAATTTTTTTGATGAACTTACTGACTGCAGATTATTGGAACCATGTGTACTATACGAAGAAATAACTAAAACTGATGTTATCCTCATGCAGATAAGGCATGTTCAACATCATATAGGTTATTGCAACAGCATATTGAATTCGAATCACCTAGAAACAGCAAAGTGGCTATGATAAAATGAGTGACCGAAATCAGTTTCTTTACCACGAGGAGTGTTATTTATTATGGTTTATGAATTTGATAGTGAGATAAAGCTGCTGGAAGGTAAAATGAAATGGAAAGTAGTCTATTTACCCTATTCAGTAAGGGAGATATTCAATACTAATGGTAAAGTACCTGTTCAAATCTCTGTTGACGGGCACGAATTTGACCATACTTTATTGCCGTCAAAGAATGGGCATTATTTTGTTTATAACGAATTTATTCGAAGAGCATTACAAAAAGAGCTCGGTGATACATTACATATAATACTTAAGAAATGCGAGGAAAATCGTAAACTGATTGTGCCAGATTACATTACTACAAACCTTGAAGAGTACCACATGCTGAATACATTTCTAAACCAGCCTGATTACATTAAACGAGAGCAGATTAATTATATTGAGCTTGCTAAAAAGGAAGATACAAAAAATAGACGAATACTAGCTCTAATTGATAAACTTAAGGATTAATAAAGGGACTACAATAAAGTTGAGGTAAAATGAAGACATCAGAGTTAAGCAACGAATATTGATAATTCGATAAACCCCAACAATCATTTTTAAATGAGCACCAAACTTTAAAAAATCACAAAAAAGCGATGAGAAACAATCCTCATCGCTTTCACTTAATAAAACCAGACTTGTTACAGCAAACCTCTGCCATAGTAATAGGTGATCGTTTAAGAGTCAGCAACTATCTGCCCCCTTACGTGGCGCTAGCACGTCGATCAGCAAGCGCCATCGCGGCGGCATAGCCGGAGCTCCAGGCCCATTGCAGGTTATAGCCGCCGCAATCTCCATCGACATCCATCACCTCACCTGCCAAATACAGTCCAGGGACTAACTTAGATTCCAACGTTCCTTCGGTTAGCTCCGTCGTATCGATGCCACCGGCTGTTGTTTGTGCATTAGTAAAGCTATTGGTATCGGTCACTTTAAATTCCCAACGCTTCAAGATTTTATAAAATATTTTTTTTGTTTTCCACGAAAGATCCTGACAAAGCAGGTGCAACTGTTGATCAATTCCAGCCTCCTTCAGCAGAACTGGAATCAGTTTCTTGCTGACGATACCTATAAGGGAATCGGCAACCGTCCGGTGTCCGAAGATCCCCCAGTGGATCTCCAAAAAATCAATTAACTCTTCCTCCGTGCGCTCCGGCATTAAGTCAACCGACAAGGTCACCGATTCTCCTATTCCGAGATTATACGCAGCCTTTCTGCTGAGCTGAAGTATGGGCGGGCCCGAGATACCATAGTCCGTAAAAAGAATCTCACCAGACTCAGTGCGGATGACTTCATTGTTTACGATAACATGGGCCTCTCCCTCAAATTTGATGCCCGATAGTTCCTTCAAATACGGATAATCCAGCTTCAATTGTACAATGCCTGGCACCGGGTTGATCAAGGTGTGCCCCAAACGTTGGACAAGCGTATAACCGGAGCCGTCCGTTCCCGTTTTGGGAGCGGTAAGGCCGCCTGCACATAGAAAAAGATAGTCGCTGGTATACACAACCTGTTCCTCTGTCTCCGTCTGGCAGGTTATCGCGAACCGCGGATGTCCCGCCGAAACGGTAACATCCAACACTTTATGTTTATAATATACGGGAACATTCCGATCCTCCAGCGCCAGCTTAAATACACCCGGCACCGAAGCCGCCTGCAGCGACATCGGATACATCCGGCCATTCTCCAAGCTTACAAAAGGAAGCCCGAGCGAGGAGAAAAATTCGATCGTTTGGCGGACACCGAATTGCCGCAATACATGTATTGGGAATCCTTCCTGATTACTGTGATACTTGCGTGATAAAGCGGCCGCTTCATCCGTACCGGTGGCGGTGGATTGGTTCGTAATGTTGCAACGCCCGTTACCCGTCGTTATTATTTTCTTCCCAAGCCGGTCATTGCTTTCAATAATTGCTGTATCAATACCTTGATCCCTCGCTGTAACTGCAGCCATTAGACCTGCAGCACCCCCACCGATAATGAACAGCTCGTGGTGCTTAGAAGTCTGATCCTTATACATGTTAATTGATGCATCCCTTTTCCTAATAAATTTATTGAATTGACTTAGCTAGCGCCATGGCGGCCACATATCCGGAACTCCAGGCCCATTGCAGGTTATAGCCGCCGAAATCTCCGTCCACATCCATCACTTCGCCAGCCAAATACAGCCCAGGCACCAGCTTGGATTCCAGCGTTCCTTCGATGAGTTCCGACGTATCAATGCCGCCTGCTGTCACTTGCGCATTCGTAAAGCCATTGGTATCCGTCACTTTAAATTCCCAACGCTTCAAGATTCGATAAAATTTCCCCTTGGTTTTCATCGATAGATCCTGGCAAAGCAGCTCGGGCTGTTGATCTAAGCCAGTCTCTTTTAGTAGGACAGAAACAAGCTTCTTATTGAAGATGCCAACAAGGCAATCCGCTACAGTCCGGTGTCCAAAGGTCTCCCAGAGCCTTTCTAAGAACTCAACCAACTCTTCCTCCGTGCGGCCCGGCATCAGATCAACCGACAATGTTACCTGTTCTCCTCTTGCAAGATGATACGCAGCCTTCCTGCTTAGCTGAAGAATTGGTGGGCCGGTAATACCATAATCCGTGAAGGCAATTTCACCCTGTTCACTGCAGATGACTTTACCGTTCACAATAATATGAGCTTGTCCCTGAGATTTGATAGTGGACAGTGCCCTCATATTCGGATATTGCAGCTTCAATTGCACAATCGCCGGCAAAGGCTTAATCAGGGTGTGTCCCAGACGTTCGGCAAGTGTATACCCAGGAGGTTCTTTTCCCGCATTTGGACCGGCAAGGCCACCCGCAGATAGAAGTAGATAGTCGCTAGTATAAACAACCTGCTCCTCTGTCTCCGTTTGGCATGTTATCGTGAAGCGCGGATGATTCTTCGAAACAGTAACATCCAACACTTTGTTATTGAGGTACACCGGAACATTCCGATCCTCCAGCGCAAGCTGGAAAATATCCAGCACCGCTGCTGCCTGCAGCGACATCGGATACATCAAGCCCTCCTTCAATCTTGTAAGCGGAAGCCCGAGAAAGGAGAAAAAATCTATGGTCTGACGGATGCCAAATTGCTGCAATACCGCAAGTGGAAACCCGGCCTGATTACTGTGATACTTGCGCGATAAAGCAATTGCTTCATCTGTACCCGTTGCAGTGGATTCATTTGTAATGTTACAGCGGCCATCACCTGTCATTAATATCTTCTTTCCAATCCGGTCGTTACTCTCCAGAATGGCAGTATCGATACCCATATCACACGCAGTAACAGCGGCCATTAGTCCGGCAGCACCTGCGCCGATAATAAACAGCTTGTGGTGCATAGAAGTCTGATTCTCATACATGGTTGATCAATGCATCCTTTATTCCAATTTTTCTAAAAGCACAGAAGCACTTTATTAAATTATAGCATAAGTGTACTGGTTTTCATTTATCTCCTTATTTACTCATCACATCTTAGGTTAGCCTTTTATCCCTTGACTGCAATTTAGTCCATAAACAAGAAAAAAACCGCTTTGTCAGCGGGTCTTTCGAATAGAGCCTAGGAGAGTCGAACCCCTCTCCGAAGATAACGGCACATAAGCTTCTACGAGTGTAGTTACAGTTTTGAAGTCCCCTAGAAGCATTCTAACCAATATTTGATAAGTCATTCTAATTAAGGAGACTGATCATAGGAATAACTCCTTAGTATAGTGATGCAATTATATAAGTTAATCCTGAATATATCGGTTCTTAACAGCGCTTCTTCAATATGCAGAAAGTACCTTTGGCGCTACAGATGATGGCTGGATCCAAGCAACAATTATGACCACCAACCACAACGTTGAATGAAGAACGATGAACCTTATGTATACTACCAGAAGGTTTACTAAAGTTCTTTTATAGTTGCTAATTCCCTGCAGAATCAAGATACGCTTCAGCTTCTTCTATCGATTCGTACAAGTTTGCAATATCTTTAAACATACGATTCATTTGCGTTTTGTAGAAAGCTGTAGGCGCAACATACACCCATTTGTGTTTTGTAGAGATTCCAGCTTTCACAGCATCTTCACCAGTTGGAGCAAGAATCGCCATCACCTCTTGCTTAAATACCAGACCACCAGTGATTACAGTCATACCTGTAAACCCTCGCTTAGTTTTCTTCAGTACTTTCGGAAATTGTTCTGCGTACGCAAAGGCATCCTCAACTTCCATACCGTCCGATGTTACAATAATTCTGTTTTTGTTTTTAACATAATCAATAGTAAAACTCATAATAGTAATTCCTCCGAATATTTTTGCTTTTGGATGCTTAATGCCATAATTTAATCTTATCTCAGTTCGAGCTCTTATAGATGTAGTTTCGGAAAATATGCCACTAATTATTAACTTCAAAGTGAATATGTAGACAACATGTCTACAAAAATGAATATATTAGTTCCCCATAATTCCTTGCCTGCATTTGGTCTACAATTCAAGTTCTAAACAGCAAAAAACCGCTATCTCAGCGGTTTTTTGTTTATGAAGCAAGGGAAGCCGAATCCCTGTCCGAAGATAACAGCACATAAGCTTCTACGAATGTAGTTACAGTTTTGATGTCACAAAATTCATGACTCCCGCCAGAAAACTGTTTACGGTGTAGTTGTAATTCTAAACTCAAAACTGTGCTATAGCGAAAAATCGGTAACACCCTTTTTATAGGAAAATTTAAGACTATATGTTTCTTCTTTTCCATAGGGCATTGTAGCAATTTTAATACGAGTATAATCAAGCCTGCTATCTTTTAACACTCTCTTTATCAAGGCTATACTCCGTTCTTCTTCCGTAATGATACAAAATATATTAAGAGCATATTTTTTCGGGTCGGAAATACATTTACCCATATCAAAGCCATCAACACAACCTAAGTTAGTATCTACTAGAGATATGTCCAGGTATTCCATGACTTTATCTCTTAACCAGTTATCACGTTGGCTTCCTTTTTCACTTTTTAGAGGATACTGTACTACTAACCAAAATTTTTCACTCATTCATAATCACCAGCCAATGAAGAGATTATTATAATAATTATAACAAAGAAACTTTGCAAAAGGGTACCGTTAACAATAGTATGGGAACCATCCTCATGCAGACGGTATTCGTGGTGGTAGAGAAATCTTTTGCAGTTTAAAAATATGCATACCAAACATTCCGAAGACCTCATAGTAGACATGATAAACCACAGATACACATTTGAGGAATTGGCTGAAATCATTAAAAAGCATTGCCTAACTTTAATTATGAGGATACAAAAAAGCGACCCCTAAAGGTCGCTTTTTCTAAAACAACGAATTTAGAGAGTAGCCCAAGATTAGAAAGCAATCTGGAATCTTTCGTAAAACGAACAAACCAATTTTGAACAGAGGGTCCCTGACGAACCATTTTCTTGAGAAAACTTTTAGCCCCTGGTTTAAAATCGCAGAGCCTTCGAAAGCACAGATTCGGATAAACAGGGGAATTGTGCAACTGAATTTTTTATGTGGTAGAATCTGCTAACGTTAGCAGTTAAGGAGGAGATAAAATGGATACGGAAGTTTTGTTTGAGCTAGGAGAAATAGTAGTAACACCAAAAGTCCTACAGATGATCCGTCACGCAGTTTCTATTTTCCTACTAAATTGTCACGCATATGGTAAACGGGGAGACATCAGCGGGGCTGACTGGAAACTCAACGATTGGGCAATTAGCCATTGGGAACGACTAGTCAGTTCTCACTCTGAAATTTGGCAAAAAAGATGTGTTTATTGTAACCGAAAGGGATCGGAGTATCACAACGGTGCTACTGTGGGAGGAATACCGAGAATAGCAAACAACCATGAACTTGAGAACGAGAGCATACAAAAAAATAAAAAAAAACTGTAAAACATCGAAACCATTGTGAAGGACAAGTTATAGAAGACCTAAAATCCAGAACAAATGCTCTATAAAAGAGACCTTCAAGCAAGAACAAGAAGGTCTCTTCTCATGCTTATTTTTTCAGATGATCTTAGATGAATTACTTACTTGTAAAGGTGGACCACAAAATTACTTAATTTCTTCTATTTCTTCTATTTTTAATTTCTCTCGATTTAGATTAATCTCCTTAAGCTTTTTTTCTTTGACTAAAAAAACTTTCTCAAAAGTATGATCAGATGCTATAGGATTTACTTTTATGGTTAATTCCTGATCTTGGTAATCTATGTTTACCATCGATACTGTATATTTTTCATTATTCTCTTCATTTTTATAATTTATATATACGTATACGCTATTTTCATTTTTAATTCTGCCTAGGTAGATACCATTATTTTCATCTTTACTATCTATCCATTTACTCACTACACCTTCAGTTTCATTCGTATCTAAATACTGTATATTTATTGTGCTACGATTCATGCACCCAGTGACTATTGCCATTAAACAAACCAAAAGGAATAATAGAAACTTTCTTTTCATCATTTAACCTCTTTAATATACGGTGTATTTTTATAGTTATGTCCATATCTTCATAAAGTTTCTTCAATTTCTTTATTAGTTATTTATAGAAGCGAGGCGATACAAACTTAATCGCCTCGCTTATGAATTATTTTAGTTACAGAGCGGAGTAAACATAATTTTCAGCTTCTTTACTTACTTGGTATGAAAATGTTACTGCTAATCCGCCTGGGTAAGTCACTGTCGGCGAACCTACAGACAAAAAAGTATGTCCATATGCTGGTTGGATTGCGACTTCAGTTACTTTGCTATTTTTGGTTAATCTATAGTTGAAATTACCTGATTTTGCATATGCCTCAGTACCATTGATTGCATAACCAAGACCAAACTTAATAGATGCACCTGTATTTATGTTTGGTACTACTGTTGGATTAGCTGTTTTAATAAACGCCCCTGTTGTTAGATCGACGTAAGAAATAGTAGCATTGCTATTGGAATTATCCAAATACATTCCTTCTGACCAAGGTACTGCCACAATGTCAGTAAGAAGGAAGTTCGGCGCACTAGACCAATTGTAGTAAGTTGAGAAAGTAATAGAACTGAATGTACTTGAACTCGAAGAACCGTTTCTATAAGTAGATAATGTTAACGTAGCAGATGCACGAGCTAACTGTTCTTCTGTGCCACTATAATTTTGGATAGTGGTTATTTGTTTTTCATCGTATCCTGCATTCTCTAGCACGGACTCATCTAGTTTTTGTAACTTATTCACTTTCGCTTGCATACTCGCTTCGTAATCGAAATTCTTAATATACTCAATATCTTCTTCAGTATAACCCATTGCTTTTAAATCCTCAAAAGATGTACTCTGAATTTTTTTGAAAGAGTCATACTCATTAGAAACTGTTTGACTTACTAGAATCCCTTTACCTCCCTCTGCAGGATCAACAGGATTTGCTGATGCAGTGTTAAAAAGTGCACCGAAAGAAAGAAAGTACGCAAACCAATAAAGATTTTGGAATAATCTTAAATAATTTCATAATATTTACCTCCTGTGTTAGATTAGTGACAACCTTATCATTCATACAATTAAATGTAAATAGATTCTAATTAATCAGGTATATGGAACTAATCCATTATTATAGATTTTTATTCATTCATTTTGGGGACTACTTGACTCAAAACCTCAGAACTCAATTATTATTCACACTTTCTTTATCAAGCACATGCCTCCATCACCCCTCTAATTTAGTAATCTTCAAACCCCGTACAACGAAGGAATATGAAGTGAAATTTTAAGTTATTGTCGAATATTCTGTGTTTTCATTGCTTTTAATAGAACTCTCCACCTACTCAAGCATTCAAAATCTAGTATGCTTGGCGGGGATACACTTTGAATGTACAAGAATCACAGAGAAGGATGTAGAAGATTCAAATCATTTGAACCCTTTTCGCTAAACGATAGAAACAACATTGATCTGAATATTACCAACGACACCTATACATGAGGACTTTTTACCCATCACTTTGAAGTTACAGAACATCTAGAGACATAGATTCGTATAACAGTGGGAGCACTGTTCAAATAGTTCCTTCGTAATCAACGCTGGATGAGCATTCTTGGTGATGATTTTGCTTCCGATATACGACTCATTAAAAATAATTGCGCAGATGGTACTGACTGACCATGTCCAACTTTTCCGTAGACACTTGGTGTTGATTCAATTCAGATGCGATTTTATGGTAGCCTTTGTTTTCAAAAGCGTACTGATTAAATACCCACCCGATAATATCTATCTCTTCACGCGGCCCCGGCACTCACACCGACTTCATATTCTGATGTCCCAAAGCAATGTGTTCCGTCCGATATCCGTATGGCGGTGTTCCACCATTGTTGTAACCCAGTTTGACATTTTGAGTCATTCCTTTCCACACCTCTACAGCAAGATTGGCATTGAAGAAATCAGAAATAATTTCAAGCATTCCCTCCAGCAGCATATCCTGCGGCGTCTCCCCTACCATCTTCTCCATAATTAAAATGACCTTCACCCCAAATTGATTAAGCAGCACCTTGCAAAAGGGCGATTGGAGCGTTTGGCTAAAGCGATCATCTTTTGAAATTTCGGACAATCATCCGGTTTGACAGATTTCCCTTTTTCAATAAACTCACCGACGATACTCCACCCCTTCTCCAAACAATATTGTTAGGGCTGAATGAGCAGGAATAGACAACTCTTTCTCTGCTTGACGCTCAGATGACACACGGACATAATACGTTCATAAATACACTTTCCTTTCGTATACCGATTTTTGGGCATAAAAAAGCAGGCACACCCATGTGGGCATACCTGCTGATAAATGAGGCCAATATTACCTGGACTGTCTGCGACTCAACAAGAAGCCTGATCGGTATGCCACAGTTCCATGTCAATAATCGAAGGGTGAGCATCTTCGGTCACGATTAAATCATTCCAGCATGATAACGTAAAAAAGACACCCCTAAAGGTGTCTTCACTGATACTCCATATGGAGCCGAGGGGAGTCGAACCCCTGTCCGAAGATAACGGCACATAAGCTTCTACGAGTGTAGTCACAGTTTTGATGTCACCCGAGTATCGCCCCGTAACCGGCTATACGTTGGGTCAGCCTGATTGTCTTCTTCAGCTCACCGCAGGCGGAGATGAGACAGCGTATCCCACTATTTGTTAGCCCCTATCCCTGTCACATGGGCGATGCAGAGTAGAAGCACGCACACAGTTTCTTAGGCTGCGAAAGCGTAGTTGTTTTGTTGTTTGCCGTTTAATAGGCTCTAGCGTTGATGAAGCGGACGCGTCCCCACTACTCGCTACTCATGCTCGAACTACCCCCGTCGAATCCAAGAACGGCCCCTCATTAAAAAGGGCGCTTCGGATCAAGCGGATCTTCCAAGCAAGAGAGATCCAATCTACAGCTTCTTATTCAAGAAAACTGTAACGAAGCAATAACTAACTTACTTACTCAGTATAGCACATTTATCAACACTTTAACACGTGGGTTAAAGGAATTGAAGGTTGAAACTGGAACTCATTTGAATCGTCTAGTTCTCCCAGATTATCTGGCGATCTTTTGCTTATCACGCAGTACACGCTGGATATCACGTTGAGCATCTCGCTTGGCAGCCGAGTCACGTTTGTCATACTCTTTTTTACCTTTACCAAGACCAATCAGCAGCTTCGCATAGCCATTCCGCACATAAATCTTAAGTGGCACAATCGTAAACCCATCTCGCTTGGACAAGCCCAGCAGTTTATGAATTTGCTCCTTATGCATTAACAATTTACGTGTGCGTGTGGGATCAGTAGGATTGGCACGGTTACCTTGTTCAAAAGGGCTGATATGCATGTTGTGAATCTGAATCTCACCATTGCGGATCGTAGCAAAAGCATCTCCAATATTAGCGCGGCCATTACGCAGCGACTTGATCTCTGTACCCGTCAGCACCAAGCCAGCTTCATAAGTATCCTCGATAAAATAATCATGGGAAGCTTTCTTGTTCTGGGCGAGTACTTTCCCGTCTGCTTTTTTACCCATGAGAATCACTCCTTGAATCATATTCATAAGTTAAAGTAACCATGTCTGTCTAATCTTAAACGACACAGCCATCGAACGTCTGATCTATATTGTAACAAATGGAATCTAGTGAGCGCAAGGAACCTTCCACCAAATATACCTCACCTAATTTGTCATATAGTTGTCAGTAACATTACCCAATATCTAGCATTTGTTACAAAAAAGCATTAAGCTGAGTTGATCTGGAGTTTTTCAGCAAATAGCGATGTTACCCTTTTACTTGTGCGCCTTAATTAACAGATAGTTATCCACTAATCTCCATATATCTATATCCTTCTACCCTATTTACTTATTACCTATTTGTTCTCAATTATCAGCTTGCCTCTTCTTGGATATACATCTATTCGACGCCTATTCAAATAGTGCTGCTTTTACCTATACTGTGCAATCATATACTGTACCTATACTGTACCTATCCTCTACCTATTCACTTGCTATTAACTACGTTTTCTATATAAATGTATTTCGTGCAACTATTTAAGCCTTATCACCGCCAAAAAACTAATTAGTTGCAGTTTCTGCAGCTAAAAAAGCGAAATCAGACCAATTAGAGGTAACTCATCAGATTTAGATGTACAAAATGCAACTAACTTCCACTTTTACTACATAACCCAAATTTAACTGCACATAATGCAATTAACCATGTTGATGATTAGTTAAAAAGCACCGCCCCAAGAGGGACGGTGCTAAGTATCGTTATAGAGTTACGCAACGCGTAACCGTCATTTATTTCTTTTTACGCTTACGTGGTGCTCCTTCTGGAGCGCCTCCATTATTGTCACTTCGTTTAGAAGTGACTTGCTCAGACGTCTCTACGTTGCCTGGTGTCACAGACTGGCCGATGAACACGCCGCCTTTGGTTTTCTTTTTGCGGCGGCCTTTGCCTGTAGGAGCGCCGTTACGGCCTTCTCCACCGCCAAAGCTACCCCCGCGATCCTCGCGGCTGCGGAACTTCGTGCTGCCGTCCACGCCCCGCGCTTCGCCGCCGGAGGAGTCGGACGCAGGAGCGCCGTATCCGCCTTTGCCGGAGCCAAAGCCGAAGCTGATGCCGCGTCCACCACCGGCACCGCCGGTGTCTCCGCCGCGGCCTCGCCCGCCGCTGCGCTCACGCGGCGCGCCTGCGTTGCCGCCAGCTTCGCCTCCGCGCTCTGCGCCCGGCGCAGCAACCACCCGGCTCGCATCCTCGCCGGCCTCGCGCCCGCGCTTCCGCTTACCGCGGCCGCCCGCTGCGCCAACACCGGCCGCTTCGCGCGGCCCTTCACCGGCGCGCACACCTGCGCCCGGCTTGCCCTTGCCCGCGCCTGCAGCAGCGCCGCCGGGCTTGCCTTTACCGCCGCGTCCCTTGCCCGCGGCGCCTTTACCCCCGGCCGGCTTAATGAAGCCGCCGCCCGAACGGCCGCCCTTGCCTCCGCGGCCGCCTGCAAAGCCACCGCCGCGGTGCTCGCCTGGCGCGCGTGGCTTCATGTCGACCAACTCGAAATCGATCGTGTGGTCATCCATATTTACTTTGGCGACTCGGATCTTCACCTCGTCACCAATGCGGAACACACGCGATGTGCGCTCGCCAATGAGCGCCATATGACCTTCGTCGAAATGATAATAATCGTCGCTCATTGCACTGAGACGAATAAGACCTTCGACGGTATTATCCAGCTCGATGAACATTCCGAAGCTGGTCACACTGCTGACCATAGCCTCGAATTCCTCGCCTACTTTATCCTGCATGTATTCTGCTTTCTTCAGTTGCTCCGTATCGCGTTCAGCTTCTACCGCCACACGCTCGCGTTCCGAAGACTGCTGAGCAATGTCAGGCATCCGGCTAGACAAATAATCATGCCGTTTCTGGGTCAGTGCCCCTCCATTCTCAATCACTTCACGCATTACGCGGTGAATGACCAGATCGGGGTACCGGCGAATCGGAGAAGTGAAGTGAGAATAGTATTCCGCAGCCAGTCCGAAATGACCCGTGCTCTCCGCATCATACTTTGCCTGCTTCATAGAACGCAGCATCATCGTACTGATGACCGTCTGCTCCTTTGTGCCTTGGATTTGCTCCAACAAATCCTGCAAAGCACGTGGATGAACCGAATTGCCACGACCCTTGACGTGATATCCGAAATTGGCCGCAAAAGCCATGAAATTCTGCAGCTTCTCTGGGTCTGGATCTTCGTGAATCCGGTAAAGGAACGGAACCTTCAACCAGTGGAAATGTTCAGCTACTGTTTCATTTGCCGCCAGCATGAACTCCTCGATAATCTGTTCAGCTACAGAACGTTCACGCTTCACGATATCTACAGCCTTGCCGTTCTCATCCACGATGATTTTGCTCTCTTCAAAATCAAAATCAACCGCACCCCGGCGCATCCGCGCATCGCGCAGCTTCATCGCCAATTCCTTCATGAGGCGGAAATCGTCAATTAGTGGACTATAACGTTCCAGCAGCTCTGGATCTTCGTCTTCGAGAATTTTACGAACATTGGAGTAAGTCATTCTCTCTTTGGTGCGAATCACGCTCGTAAAGACATCGTGCTTCACAACCTTCATTTGCTCGTTAAATTCCATTTCACAGGACATTGTTAAACGGTCTACCTGTGGATTCAAGCTGCAAATCCCGTTCGATAGACGGTGCGGCAGCATCGGAATAACCCGGTCTACCAAATACACACTACAACCGCGGTCATAGGCTTCTTTATCCAGCTCAGAGCCTTCACGCACATAATAACCTACGTCTGCTATATGGACGCCCAGCTTGTAATGTCCATTCTCCAAGCGCTGTACGTTTACCGCATCATCCAAATCCTTAGCATCTTCGCCATCAATCGTAACAATGTTCAGTCCGCGCAGGTCCCGTCTTCCTTGCTCCGCAATCTCTTCTTCTGTAATTGAATCAGGGGCACTATCGGCTTCATCCATCACTTCGGCTGGAAATGCCTCAGGCAATTGATGTTTGCGGATAATGGAAAGAATATCAACACCCGGATCATCCTTATGTCCGAGAATCTCAATAATTTCACCTTCTGCCGCTGCTCGGCCTTCCGGATAACTCACAATACGCACAACGACCTTTTGACCATCTACAGCACCTTTAAAGGATTGCTTCGGAATGAAAATATCACGATTAATCCGCTTATCATCAGGCAGCACAAAACCATAGGTCTCCAGGTTCTGAAATACACCTACCGTCTGCAACACACCACGTTTTACAATGCGTACTACTTCGCCTTCCATACGTCCGCCGGACGGACTTTTAGAGGTAATACGAATCAGAACGATATCGCCATTCATAGCTCCCTTAAGATCATTTGCATGGATATATACGTCAGGATGATCACGATCATCCGGGATTAGAAAAGCAAAACCCTTCGCATGTGCTTGTAAACGTCCACGCAGCAAATCCATCCGTTCTGGCACGCCATAACGTGCAGTACGGGTCAATACAATTCTTCCATCCTGCTCTAATTCAATCAGCAGCTCCTCGAACTTTTTAAACCCTTCGCTATCCTCTAGAGCAAAATGACTCACCAGCTCTTCATAAGTCATTGGTTTATATGCAGTTTCCCGCATGAAATCGAGTAATATTTCTTGTGTTATCATGTTCGTCACCCCAGCCCTCCGCGGCTTCAAGCCGCTGGCAAATATGTATATCTTGTCCTGCCCTGCAGTAATGCCAAGTAAATTTTACCTTTACTACTTCATACCCTAGTATACACGAAATCAATCCTGCGCATCCCTGTTACTGTCATCCAAAGGTTAACACAGTACAAAATTTCCTTTAACTGCTGAAATACATCCATGCCAACCTCAGATTTACTTCCTATCGATCCAGCCTTTTTCTTTGCGAATATGAAAAGAAAAGCACCCTTAGGTGCTTTTTAACTCCTTTTAATATAACAAAAAAGCCTCCGCTCTATTCCATTTAGAACAGAGCGAGGGCTTACGGTAGATCTTTAGTCGATTAGAATAGCAGCTAGAATCGCCATGATGAAGAAACCAGCAGCAAGTCCAACAGTTACACGTTGTAGTACGAGCTCCATACCACGAGCTTTTGTTTTACCAAAGAGATGCTCAGCACCGCCAGAGATGGCACCGGAAAGACCCGCGCTTTTCCCCTTTTGCAGAAGAACGACCGCAATAAGACCGACGGAAAAAATCAGGAGCACAACTTTCAAAAAGATATCCATTCACTTCCACCTCCTACGCCTAAGCATCACTATCTATGGTAATTTAGGTTATCACGATACATAAACAGTATTCTTATTTTATCATAGCGCTGTCGGTAATACAACAGCTTAGACTGTTAAGCCGTAGCTTTTCTTGCAAGATAAGGATAAACCTATTGAAGTCTATCTTCTTCAAATCATAAAAAAGACCCGCCATAACGGCGGGTCTTCAAAGCCTGCTATAAAAGCAGATTATCTTTTAAGGTTGTAGAAGGATTTCAGGCCGTTGTATTGAGCCAATTCACCCAACTCATCTTCGATGCGAAGCAATTGGTTGTATTTAGCAACACGGTCTGTACGGGAAGGAGCACCTGTTTTGATTTGACCAGCATTAGTCGCAACAGCGATGTCAGCGATTGTGCTATCTTCGGATTCACCGGAACGGTGGGAGATAACTGCTGTGTAACCAGCACGTTTAGCCATTTCGATAGCATCAAAAGTTTCAGTCAATGTACCAATTTGGTTAACCTTAACCAAGATGGAGTTACCGATACCTTTTTCGATACCTGTTGCAAGACGCTCAGTGTTAGTTACGAACAAGTCGTCACCAACCAATTGGACTTTGTCGCCCAATTTTTCAGTAAGCAATTTCCAGCCATCCCAGTCGTCTTCGGACATACCGTCTTCGATTGTGATGATAGGATATTTTTCAACCCATGAAGCAAGAAGGTCAACATACTCAGCGGAAGTGTAAGATTTACCTTCGCCAGCAAGGGTATATTTACCGTCTTTGTAGAACTCAGTGGAAGCAACGTCCATACCCAAGAATACGTCAACACCTGGTTTGTAACCAGCTTTTTCAATAGCTTCGATGATTGTAGTGATTGCTTCTTCATTCGAACCAAGGTTCGGTGCGAAACCACCTTCGTCACCAACAGCTGTGTTCAGGCCTTTGGATTGAAGTACGGATTTCAAGTTGTGGAAGATTTCAGCACCTGTGCGAAGAGCTTCTTTGAAGCTTGGAGCGCCTACAGGAAGAACCATGAACTCTTGAACGTCGATGTTGTTGTCCGCATGCTCACCACCATTGATGATGTTCATCATTGGTACTGGAAGAGTTTTAGCGTTGAATCCGCCCAGGTATACGTACAAAGGAATATCCAAAGCTGCTGCAGCTGCACGAGCTACTGCCATGGATACAGCTAGGATTGCGTTAGCGCCCAATTTACCTTTGTTAGGAGTTCCGTCCAAAGTAATCATCAATTTGTCGATGCCCACTTGGTCAAGAGCGTCCATACCGATAACTTCTGGAGCGATGATTTCATTTACGTTCTCAACAGCTTTCAGAACGCCTTTACCCATGTAACGGGATTTGTCGCCATCACGAAGTTCTACAGCTTCGTGAGCACCAGTGGAAGCTCCGGATGGAACGATAGCGCGGCCTTTTGCACCGGATTCCAGATAAACGTCAACCTCTACAGTAGGGTTACCACGGGAGTCAAGGACTTCGCGAGCATATACATCAGAAATAATAGTCATGTAAGTTAATCTCCTTTTAACATTGTTTTGGTCTTACTTGTATAGCTTAAAATCAAAGGCGTTATACCTTACCTTACTTACGGCTAGCAATCATGGATTGTCCGGTCATTTCCGCAGGTTGCGGAAGTCCCATCAAATCTAGGATTGTTGGTGCTACGTCTGCAAGAATACCGGATTCACGCAATACAACATTCTCAGTAGTCACGATGAACGGAACAGGATTGGTTGTATGAGCTGTGAACGGGCGACCGTTCTCGTCAAATACCATATCTGCATTACCATGGTCAGCGATAATAATGGCAACGCCACCTTTGGCAACAACCGCATCCACTACTTTACCTACACACTCATCCGTCACTTCTACAGCCTTGATTGTTGGTTCCAGCATACCGGAATGTCCAACCATATCAGGATTGGCAAAGTTAAGAATGATAGCATCCTGTCTTTCCGCTTCGATTTCCGCTACGCAGGCTGCAGCCACTTCGTATGCGCTCATCTCAGGTTGAAGATCATAGGTTGCCACTTTAGGAGAGTTGATTAAGATCCGTGTTTCACCAGGAAGCTCCTCGTCACGTCCACCGCTGAAGAAGAAGGTTACATGCGGATATTTTTCAGTTTCCGCAATGCGCAGTTGCTTCTTGTTTTGTTGAACAAGCACTTCACCCAATGTGTTGTCCAGGTTCTTCGGTGAGTAGGCTACATAACCTTGTACCGTTTCGCTGAAAGTAGTTAGGCATACGAAGTGCAGGTTTTGCGGGAACAAAGGACCACGGTCAAAACCGCGGAAATCTTGATTCGTGAACACTTGTGACAATTGAATAGCACGGTCAGGACGGAAGTTGAGGAACACGACGGAATCGCCACTCTCTACTGCCGTTACAGGTTTGCCTTCACTATCTACAATTACACTAGGTTCAACGAATTCATCAAATACCGAGTTCTCATAAGATGAAGTGATGGCTTGCACAGCATCCGTGTATTTAGGGCCTTCACCATACACCATAGCACGATAGGCTTTCTCTACACGTTCCCAACGTTTATCACGATCCATTGCGTAATAACGTCCGGACACCGTTGCAATTGTACCCACACCAACCTCTTCGATTTTAGCTACTAGATCTTGGACAAACTTCTTACCACTATCAGGAGCTACGTCACGACCGTCCATAAAAGCATGGATATACACTTCATGCATATCTTCTTTTTTAGCCAGGTCAAGCATAGCAAACAGGTGGTTAATATGGCTATGTACCCCTCCGTCGGATACAAGCGCATAAAGGTGAAGCTTTTTGCCAGTGTTCTTGGCATTTCTAACTGCGCTAACCAGGGTTTCGTTATCGAAGAACTCACCCTCGCGAATCGATTTATCGATACGAGTCAAATCCTGATAAACGATCCGGCCTGCACCAATATTCAAATGCCCTACTTCGGAGTTGCCCATTTGCCCTTCCGGAAGGCCTACAGCTTCACCGCAAGCAGTGAGTGTAGTGTTAGGATATTGTTTCAGGTAACGGTCATAGTTAGGTTTGTTGGCTTGAGCAACGGCATTACCTTCTGTCGTTCCACGCAAACCAAAACCATCCATGATGATCAAAGCTACGGGTTTTGGAGCTGACATCTTACTTCGCCCCCTCAACCAATTGAACGAAGGAATCCGGTTGTAAGCTGGCACCGCCAACAAGCGCACCATCGATGTCGCTTTGGCCCATGTACTCAGTTACATTCTCAGGCTTCACGCTGCCGCCGTATTGAATACGAACAGCTTCAGCTGTTGCTGCATCATACAGATCTTTTACAAGACTGCGGATGTATGCAATAACTTCGTTAGCATCTTGGGAAGTGGAAGATTTACCTGTGCCAATAGCCCAGATAGGTTCGTATGCAATAACAACTTTTGCTGCTTGCTCGGCACTAAGACCTTGGAATGCAGCTTCAGTTTGTACTTTACATACTGCTTTAGTTTGATCAGCTTCACGCTCTTCGAGCTTTTCGCCAACACATACGATAGGAGTAATTCCGTGACGGAATGCAGCATGCATTTTCTTATTCACGATTTCATCCGTTTCGCCAAAATAAGCACGACGCTCAGAGTGGCCAATGATAACATAGTCCACACCAAGATCACTTAGCATTACACCACTGATCTCGCCTGTGTAAGCACCGTTATCTTCAAAGTGTAGGTTTTGTGCACCAATCTTGATGTTAGTACCTTTTGCAGCTGCTACAAGTGCAGGCAGGTTAGTAAATGGAGCGCAGATTACAGTCTCAACGCCTTCTACTTCTGCTTTGCCTTTAATTTCAGCAATAAAGCTTTCTGCTTCAGGAACTGTTTTGAACATTTTCCAGTTACCTGCAATAATAGGTGTTCTCATGACTTATGTTGCCTCCTTCTTAGGTCTTACTTATCGTTCAGTGCTTCTACGCCAGGAAGCGCCTTGCCTTCCATGAACTCAAGGGATGCACCGCCACCAGTGGAGATATGATCCATTTGATCAGCCAGGTGGAATTTCTCTGCTGCTGCTGCGGAATCTCCGCCACCAATAACAGTGTAACCTTCAGTGGTTGCACAAGCTTTTGCTACTGCAAGTGTACCTTCAGCGAATTTATCGATTTCGAATACGCCCATAGGTCCATTCCAGACAACCAGCTTGGAGTTCTTGATAATATCGGCATAAAGTTCACGAGTCTTAGGTCCGATATCCAGTCCTTCCCAACCTTCTGGGATTTCATTGTAATCAACGATCTTAGTGTTAGCGTCAGCACCAAATTTATCAGCAACAACAACATCAACAGGAAGCATGAAGTTTTTACCAAGTGCTTTTGCTTTTTCGATGAATCCAAGAGCAACGTCAAGTTTGTCGTTGTCTACTAGTGATTTACCGATTTCAAAGCCTTGTGCTTTAGTGAATGTATAAGACAATCCACCGCCGATCAGGACGTTATCAGCCAAAGACAACAAGTTATCAATAACATCAATCTTGTCTTTAACTTTCGAACCACCGATGATCGCAGTGAAAGGACGTTCTGGGTTAGAAAGAGCTTTACCAAGAACGGACAATTCTTTCTCCATCAAAAGACCGGATACAGCTGGTAGGAAATGAGCGATACCTTCTGTCGATGCATGTGCACGGTGAGCCGCACCAAACGCATCATTAACAAACAAATCAGCCAATTCAGCGAATTGTTTAGCCAGTTCAGGATCGTTTTTCTCTTCACCTGGGTAGAAACGAACATTCTCAAGTACAAGTACGTCGCCTTCGCCTAGCTCAGCGATTTTTGCTTTTACAGCTTCGCCAATTGCTTCATCAGCTTTAGCTACTGGTTTGCCAAGAAGCTCGGACAGACGTTCAGCAGCAGTAGTCAAACGCATGGAATCTACGAATTCGCCTTTAGGACGACCCATATGACTCGCAAGAATGATCTTTGCACCGTTCTCGATCAAATATTTAATGGTTGGAAGTGTTTCGCGAATACGAGTATCATCAGTAATTTTACCGTCTTCTACAGGTACGTTGAAATCCACGCGTACAAATACGCGCTTACCCTTTACTTCTACATCACGGACGCTTTTTTTGTTCATGATTAATTCCTCCACACCCAAAATTGTTTCTAGCAGGAAACAAGAAATACATTTAGAAAGAGCGGAAACAAGGAATTTCTGTTTCCGCTCTATAGATGTTGCTTATATCAAGTCAATTACTTAGCGATTTTAGCGAATTTCTCCAAAGTACGAACCAATTGTGCAGTGTAGGACATTTCATTGTCATACCAAGCAACAGTTTTAACCAGTTGTTTGTCGCCAACAGTCAATACTTTAGTTTGTGTAGCATCGAACAGGGATCCGAAAGTCATACCTTTGATGTCGGAAGATACGATTTCATCTTCAGTGTAACCATAAGTGTCTGGATCGGAAGCTGCTTTCATTGCTGCGTTGATTTCTTCAACAGTAACGCTCTTATCAAGAACAGTTACAAGCTCAGTCAGGGAACCAGTTGCAACTGGAACACGTTGAGCTGCACCATCCAATTTACCTTTAAGTTCTGGAATAACCAGACCGATTGCTTTAGCAGCACCAGTAGTGTTAGGAATGATGTTCTCAGCTGCTGCACGAGCGCGTCTGAAGTCACCTTTAGCATGTGGAGCATCCAAAGTGTTTTGGTCACCAGTGTATGCATGAATTGTAGTCATCAAGCCTTCAACGATACCGAACTTGTCGTTCAGTACTTTTGCCATTGGAGCTAGGCAGTTAGTTGTGCAAGATGCGCCGGAAATAACAGTCTCAGTACCATCAAGAATGTCATCGTTAACGTTGTAAACGACAGTTTTCATGTCGCCAGTAGCTGGAGCGGAGATAACTACTTTCTTAGCTCCACCTTTCAAGTGTTTTTCAGCTGCTTCTTTAGTTGTGAAGAAACCTGTGCACTCAAGTACGATATCAACGCCTAGGTCGCCCCATGGCAATTCTTCAGGGTTGCGGTTAGCAAGAACCTTAACTTCTTTACCATTGACTTTGAAGAAGCCATCATGCACTTCAACATCACCTTGGAATTTACCTTGAGTTGTATCATATTTAAGCAAATGAGCAAGCATCTTAGCGTCAGTCAAGTCGTTGATTGCTACCACTTCGATACCTTCTACATTTTGAATACGGCGGAAAGCAAGGCGTCCAATACGTCCAAAACCGTTAATTCCAACTTTTACACTCATTGAATAGTTCCTCCTAGAATTCGTTTTATTTATTCAAAACAGACGGTGAGGTCTGTCATGACAACAATGTTAAGTATGATGCAAGAAGTATGTTATTGCCTGCAATCTAAAAACTACGAAGATAGCTGTAGTTGATTGTCAATTTCCTTGCCTATTTCTACTGCGGCAGCCTCGTCCGTGACGAGAATATTCTCCTGCCCGAAACGCAGCATGGCATGAATGGCTTTGGCCTTGGGTTTGCCTCCTGCAATACCGATGACTTTCTCTGTCCGGATGATATCTTCTAGACGTAGACCCATCGTAAGCATGGTATGGACAACCTGACCCTCTTCATTGAAATAATAGCCAAAAGATTCGGCCACTGCCCCTTCACCCTGGATTTCCGAGACTGTAGCCTCGTCCAGTTTGCGGCGGCGGGTCATTTCAATGGCATCCCCAATCCCATGTACAATAATACGCGAACTGCGGATGGTTTGTACAATCTCTCCAATATTAGAGTCAAGCGCCAGCGATTGGTATGCATCCCCACTAAGCAAATCAGGGACATGCAGCAACCGGTAGTTGGCTCCAACCCGCTTTGCCATTGTTGAGGCAATCGTGTTGGCTTGAATCTCCATACTCTCTCCTAATCCTCCACGCGCCGGAACAAACCAAGCGTTCTTATAGGAAAGGGACAACGGCGGTGTCAGTTGATCAGCCATATCGGCAAGCGTCGATCCACCTGTGACGGCAACTGTATCATCTGCGCGAAGTATACTCAGCAGCGCTTTCGCACCCGCTCGGCCAAGCTCTCGTTTGGTGAACGGCGATGACTCACAATCACCCGGTACTACAATAACTTTATCCAGACCATACGTTGCTCGAATTTTCTCTTCCAGCTCATCCAGACCAAATAGGCTCTTAACAACCGGCTCTAGCAAATCAAGCAGTCTACGTCCAGCAGCGCTAATGCGCATGCCAACACTCTCGATCTCAATAAGCCCTTGCGATTTCAGAAGATCCGTCTCGGCACGCAGTACCCGCTCAGTCATATCTAGCGAAGCGGCTAGCGTTCTGCGCCCAATAATATCGGACAGCATGATCTGATGAAGAATCGTGTACCGTCTCTTAAGGGTTTCCATGAGATCAGGCAGAAGCTGCTTTTGGATATCTAATAAATTACGCATACTTTCACTCCTGCAACTTCGTCTTCCTCTATTCCCTTGTTCATGGTCTCAAAACGTCCCGGGTAAACTTTTTAAGTCCCACCCATATTCTAACCAAATATTGCTCGAAGCGCAAGTCTTCCGAGAGTAGAATTCTCAAGCGCTTGTCTTCTTATACATGAATAAGGTCAGAAAAAGATATAGCGCCCGATGCCTGTCCCTAGAGCGCCTGTCCAGTATTAATATTACATTGCAATTGTGTAAAAATTGTATTATAATCATTTTTGTTGCGCCCGTGGTCCAATGGATATGACGTAGGCCTCCGAAGCCTGAGATCCAAGTTCGATTCTTGGCGGGCGCGCCATTAATTTCATTTTTGCACATAATTTAGTAGTGCCTATACTACTACTTAACCAAAGAGCCGCTTGTCGGCTCTTTTTTTTGAATATAAGTTTGACTTTCTTTGACTTTTTGTTTGAATTTGTTTATCATGTGGGTAATACGGCAAGAGTAAAAATGAATACATTTAAAGAACCAATATCAAGGAGGTTTTCCACGTGAGTTATATTCCTATGGTAGTAGAACAGAGCAACCGCGGCGAGCGCGCTTATGACATCTATTCCCGCCTGCTGAAGGACCGCATCATTTTCCTTGGAACGGAGGTTAATGACGTGGTAGCCAATTCTATCATCGCACAAATGCTGTTCTTGGCTGCCGAAGATCCTGACAAGGACATTCACCTTTACGTGAATAGCCCAGGCGGTTCCATTACTGCAGGTATGGCTATTTTTGATACAATGCAGTACATTAAACCAGACGTTTCCACCATCTGTGTGGGTATGGCAGCTTCCATGGGAGCTTTCCTGCTAAACGCTGGCGCCAAAGGCAAACGCTTTGCACTGCCTAACAGCGAGATCATGATCCACCAGCCTCTGGGTGGTGCTCAAGGTCAAGCAACGGACATTGAAATCCGTGCCCGCCGTATCCTCAAATTGCGCGATAAGCTGAACCGTATTCTAGCAGAACGTACGGGTCAACCTCTAGAACGTATTGAGAAGGATACAGATCGCGACTACTTCATGACTGCTGCAGACGCGGCTGAATACGGTATCGTAGATAAAGTAATCGAGAAGACATTGCCTAGCGGTGTGTAAGCTATAAAGTAAAAATATAAAGAGGCTGTGCTCTAACCATAACGGATAGGGTACAGCCTCTTTATATTTTATAGAAGACCTAAATCCAATTAAGCCAGCCCGCCATAACCTAGCGCGTCCAGCTTCTCGGCAATTACGCGATAACCCCGGCCATTCGGATGCAAATGATCAATGGATAACAGCCCTCTCTCATTTCCTGCGAACTCACTGTAAATTGAAGCAAATCCACAGACTCGACTGCTGTACTGTGCTGCGTATTGATTAAACTGTCTGACCCACTCTGTCGCACCAACCACCTGAGGATAGGGATTATATAATCCCACAATTCTAATGATAAAAGGTCTACGCGTCCTCGCCTTCAATTGTATGAGAATATTCATAATTGCAGAGAAATTTTGTTTGCATTCCTGAAGCGATCTGCGCAGCTCTGCGGATAAGTTCCCTTGCTGTCTTGCTGCGGATTTGGCCGCGTGAATCAAATCATTACCACCGATAGACACAGTGATGATATCGGCTTCTCGAACGGCCTCACGCATCATGGTATTTCCGCGCAGCCGCTGCTCCAGCTCTGAAGTAGTCATTCCGTTCACGCCTAAATTCGTAGAGGCTACAGTTGTCCGCAGTCTCCCTTCTGCCATTCTACGGTACACCGGTACAAAACCGTTACCTGGCAGAGCACCAAATCCAGTCGTCAAGGAATCGCCAATTGCAGTATATTGGTAGCCCATAGCTCTCCCCCGTTCATAAACTAGTTACTCCCTTTAGCATATGAACAAGAGACAACTCTGGTAAGGGGGAGATGTCTTGTGCCGACATTAGCGGAGATGAAGAATTTCCATTTATTTCATGCCAGCAAACGGGCTACTGCCATCCGGCAAAAGCTCTTTGAAACTAAAAGTATAATCAGGGAAGCCTGCAGCATAAGCTGTGTACTCATATAATTGGAAGAACAGAACAACCTTGTCGTCCTTCAGATAGAAATATTTCTCCGTATTTAATCCGTTGAATCCTCCCAAATAACTAGCCTCTGCCTTCAGCAGCTTGCTCAGCTTAGCATTCAGCTGTTTTTTGTAGTTTGGATTAGCTCCAAACAGGTCGCCCAACAATAGACGTTTACCATCCTTAAGCGAGAAGGTGAATGCCTCCCGGTTAGTCATTCCATGAGCGCCGCCCGTATCACTATACTGATGCATCACTATGCTGATCACACCATTTTGATTGTAGGTCACTACATAACCTGAATCATAGGTGTATTTGGGCTCTGCCCCATCTCGATCGGAGATATCCTGTTCTGCACCCGCCGCGAATTTCATAACACTTTCCTTCAAAGTATTATTAATAGCTTGTTGGGCACTGGAGTTGCCCAATCCACTGATCTTCGGATAATCAAGCTGAATAAAAGCTTCTGCCCGATCTTTAGCATAAGTTTCCGTGGTTACCGTCAGCGCGTTCTGCGGTCTGTTCACCACATTCAGCCTACTAGCGGCCCGACTCCAATCTACCTTATAACCCATATAATCATTTAACAATCCTGATGGAACATAGAGGCGATTATTAATTAACTTCCCTTCATACTCTCGAATGAAATAGTTATTCACCCACACAGAAGTACCGTAACTGGATAAAATCAACTTCGCCTTGGCCGATCCTTTTCCAATCATGTACGCATTTTCCTTCTTATTATACGCAAGCGGTAATCCCAACACATCTCGCATAAAAGTTATGGGAATCCAGGCCTGTCCTTCCTTCAAAATACCTTCCTTTAACGAATTTATCCCGTTTGCCTTTAAAACGATACGCGAATCAATAGCTTTATTCTCCGTTTTACTTGCTGCTGCATAACCCGTTTCGCTGGGCAGCAGACCTCCGCCAAACAATAAACCTGTTGACATCACACCTATGCCCCATTTGCGTACTGATTCTTTTGAAATAATATTCATCATCTTATTTTTCCTCTCCTTTCCAATTTATTAAACAGAATCGTAGAGAACTTACACAAAAAAAGAGGCGCCCCCCACTATTACTAGTGGAAGATCACCTCTCCTCTCTGTATTCACCTTGTTCTGATACTATTTCAATTCATACATTACGCTTAGCTGAGTTGTAACTTTAACTACACCAGGTTGCACGGATGTGCTTGCACCAGCATCTGCTGCAGCCATATTCATTTTTAGATTCTGTTCAAAATAAACCGGAGTGATATCGCCATCATTTTGGCTGACCGTGATCACTTGACCCAAGCTGCGTTTAGCTGCCTTAGCAATAGCCCCTGCTTTAACATCTGCATTCGCCATCGCTTTTTCAATCACCTGAGCTTCAAATGCAGAAGTATCTTCCACAGAAAAACGTGCATTTCCGATATTATTCGCCCCTGCCGCAGATGCAGCGTCCAGCAATTCACCAACCTTAGTCAGATCTCTATAAGACACTAACAGCGTATGATTGGCGTTGTATCCCTTCACTTGCTGTCCTTCTTTTTCGCTGTAACTATAATTGGGTTGCACATAAAACTGCGTGCTTTGAATATCTTTATCTGCAATTTTCCAAGTATTCTTCAGTAAAGCCATAATCTTCTGAATTTTAGCGGCATTGGTCTTCTGCGCTTCTTGCGCAGTTGTGGCCGTAGTATCCACACCGATGGTCAAGTATACGATATCCGGCTTGAGGGACAATTCGCCTTTACCTACTACACTAACGACATTTTTCTGCACTTCATCTGCGTAAGCCTTTGCAGGACCTTGGAAAACACCACTCATGCCGATCCCTCCAATTAACAAACTCCCTACGATCATCACTGAACCAATTTTCTTCAATAAACCTTTCATATTTGCCAGCCCCTTTCATTTCTTGTGATTTGTTATTATCCTCTAGACGAGTCATTTTGGTAAATGTTGCACGTCTCAATCTATTTCTTGGTATTAAAAAAAGCCCCGAAGGGCTTTTGGTCATGCGATAAATAAAGTCTTCCTAGCAGTCTTCCTAGCAGTCTTCCTATTATTGGTTCTCAAGCTCTTCTTTGCTGACCAGACTTGTCAAAGCGTTTACAGCTTGATCGGCATCCGCACCGTCCGCGCTAATGTAAATCTCCGTGCCGGAACTGATAGCGAGGCTCATAATCCCCATAATACTTTTAGCATTTACTTTTTTATCATCTTTTTCCACGAAAATCTCCGACGAAAACTTGTTAGCTTCTTGCACAAACAATGCTGCCGGTCGGGCATGAAGCCCTGTCTTCAACCGAACAACTACCGGGTGCTTTGTCATGAAACGCTTACCCCCTAATTGAGTTCTCCCCAAAAGTTTCACATTAATTTTATATTATTATATCATTATAACGTAAACCACACTAGAAAAAAAGTAATTAGCCGCCTCGAACCTTGTCCGCCAGCTCATCAATCTTACGAAGCCGATGATTTACTCCCGACTTACTGACTGTACCTTTGAGCATTTCACCAACCTCCTTGAGGTTGATATCGGGATGCGCCATTCGAATTTCTGCTACTTCACGCAGTTTATCCGGCAAATTCTCCAGTCCCATTTCTCGCTGCAACAGCTTGATATTCTCAATCTGCCGCACCGCAGCACTTATTGTTTTGTTGAGATTTGCGGTCTCGCAGTTCACGATCCGATTCACGGAATTACGCATATCGCGCATAATTCTTACATCCTCAAATTTGAACAACGCCTGATGCGCTCCAATCAAACTTAAGAATTCAATAATCTTCTCGCCTTCTTTAATGTAAAGAATGAACCCTTTTTTACGTTCAATACAGCGTGCATTTAAGTGGAATTCCCCAGCCAGATCCACTAATGCTTTACAATGTTCCTCATACATCGAGGAAATCTCCAAATGGTAGGAGGAGCCTTCCGGATTATTAACCGATCCGCCAGCCAGAAAGGCACCGCGCAAATAAGCACGCTTGCAGCAGTTATTCCCAACAATCTCATCATCAATACCATCGGTAAAAATAAATCCTTCCGACACAATTCTAAGATCCTTTAGGATCTCTTGTACACGGTTTGGGATTCTGACGATATAGACGTTATTTTTCTTCAAACGCATTTTTTTACGCACGAGTAGCTCAATATGGACCTGGTAATATTTCTTAAGTAAAGAATATACCCGCCTTGCAATCGCGGCGTTCTCCGTCGAAATGTCGAGGATAACCTTTTTGCTTGAAAGCTGCACAGATCCATTCATACGGATAAGCGCTGACATTTCCGCCTTCTCGCAGCAGGGTTCACTCTCCACCATCGTCAGCTCTTTTTTGGTAAGGGCCGCAAAAGACAAGGGTCTCACCTCTTTCTTGATAAGTACTTCATTCTCATCTATAAGTTATACCCTAGGGTTTCTGTTTATCCAATCCTGCACAAGCTGATAAATGTGATGACTAAGCTTATCGGTATCATGTCTCAAATAAGTTCGGAATAAAACCAGTTTATCGGCTATAACCTTGTATCCATTGCCATCCAGCGCTTCTTTATCAAGCTGCACCGGGCGCGCGCCCTTCTCGGCATACTTCGTCTGGACCTGTTCCGGAATCTCACCGTCATTAACAATAACATAATCGAATAGATCGATCCCGATATGATCATATACAGCTTGAAGATGATCGCTGACGGTATAGTTATCCGTTTCACCCGGCTGAGTCATTACGTTGCAGACGAAAATTTTGATAGCATTCGAAGATACAACCGCTTCTGCCAGTTTCGGAACAAGCAGGTTGGGAAGAATGCTCGTATACAGACTGCCAGGACCCAGCAGGATCGCATCTGCGTTCCGAATCGCCTCAAGCGCTTCGGGCAATGGTTCTACATCTGGCGGCTCCAAGGACACTCGTCTGATGATCCCGCCAGCTTCAGGGATTTTGGACTCCCCCGTGATAATCGTGCCGTCCGACATTTCTGCATGCAGGATTACAGCTTCACCGGCCGCAGGCAATACCCGTCCGCGAACAGCGAATAATCGACTTAGCTCCCGTACAGCCGTAACGAAATCGCCGGATATATCCGTGAGCGCAGCAAGAATCAAGTTGCCGAGACTATGACCAGCTAGTCCCTCACCCGTGTTGAAACGGTATCTCATAATCTCTGCCATGAGCGGCTCAACATCAGCCATAGCTGTCAATACGTTGCGGATGTCCCCAGGAGGAGGCATTTGCAGCTCACTGCGTAAAATACCAGAGCTTCCCCCATCATCGGCAACGGTAACAATAGCAGTAATATCTAATGGCTTCTCTTTTAAACCACGAAGCATGACAGATAACCCCGTGCCACCGCCCATAACGACGATACGTGGACGCTGTCTTTGTTCTTCAGCCACTATGACCCCTTCTCTCTAGTGCCGATCACGCTCGGAATCCCGATGACTAACGGTTACGGATTCCGTCTCGCTAACGCCCAGCATTTTACCCAAATACTCGGATATGGCTACGGAACGGTGTTTACCTCCCGTACAGCCAATGCCAATGATAATCTGGGACTTACCTTCCTTACGATATTGCGGAATTAGAAAATGAAGCATATCGAGCAGTTTGGTCAGGAACACCTGTGTTTCAGGCCACTTCATTACATAATCGTAGACTTCACTGTCCTGGCCGGTTTTAGGCCGCAGATGGTCCACATAATGTGGGTTAGGCAAGAAGCGGACATCAAAGACAAGATCTGCATCAATAGGGATACCGTACTTAAATCCGAAGGATGTAATATTGACGGAAAGCGTACTTTTTCCTAGATGCGAAAACCGTGAAACGATCTTCTCCTTAAGCTGCACAGGCTTCATACTGCTGGTATCTAAACATAACGTAGCTGAATTTTTCAATTCTTCAAGCATCTTACGTTCTAGCTTGATACCATCAAGCGGCAGCCCCTTAGGTGCTAATGGATGATGACGTCGACTTTCCTTGTAACGCTGAACAAGTACTGAATCTGTAGCATCCAAAAACAAGATCTCACAGCCAATGGTTGACTCATCCTTGATATAGGCAAGAGACTCAGACAAAGCAGTGAAGAATTCTCGACCACGCAGGTCAATTACAAGGGCTACCTTGGCAATCTTACCCTTCGACTGTTCAATTAGCTCTGCGAACTTGGGAATCAGCACCGGTGGTAAATTATCGACACAGAAGAACCCTAGGTCTTCCAGACTCTGTACAGCAATTGTCTTCCCCGCACCTGACATTCCCGTAATAATAATCAGGGTGGCTCCAGCCGTTGGGGTATTGTCCAATTCGGTCATAAAAGCGTCCCCTCCCTAGATTTAGTATATGAATACTTCCCGTCTTTTAAGAACGCAGCAAAAGGCCGGCAGCCCCAACAATACCTGCGTCATTGCCAAGCTCAGCTGGAATAATCGAAACACCAGTTTGAAGCGGAGCCGGTGTCAATTTCGCAAACACACGACGAACCTCATCAAATAGAATATCTCCAGCCTTAGACACGCCGCCGCCAACGATAAATACTTCAGGGTTAAGCACAGCCGCAACAGAAGCCATGGATTTACCCAGATAGTACGCTGCACGATTTACTATACGGATAGCTACTTCATCGCCAGCCTTAGCCGCATCAAAGACTTCTTTCGCAGCAATCTTCTCTACCATAGAGAGGGAAGTACGATCGCCACGAGCTACTGCATCATTAGCCATGCGGATAATACCTGTAGCGGAGGAAACGGTTTCCAGACAGCCCATGTTGCCACAGCCGCATTGAATAGCTTCCAGATCCGGCACTACTGTGATATGACCAAGCTCACCAGCTAATCCCGCAAAGCCTTGATAAATCTTTCCATTAATAATAATTCCGCCACCGACACCTGTTCCAAGCGTATAGCAGACACAGTTATCAACACCACGTCCCGCACCACTCCAAGCTTCGCCCAGTGCAGCCACATTCGCATCATTGTCTATTTTGACAGGCTTGTTCCAACGATCTTCCAAAATGGAACGGATCGGCACATCTCTAAATCCTATGTTAGGCGCAAGGATGATGATTCCTTCACGAATATTTGTGAACCCGGCTACACCCGCTCCTACACCTGCAAGCTGATCCCAAGAGTACGGGGAATCCTCCACAATTTGGCGTACATACTTCTCGATATTATCGATAACAGTATCGACACCCTCTGCAGTTCCTGTAGGTCCCTCATAAGTATGAAGAAGGGTACCTTCAGCATTACAGATTCCAACCTTAATTGCAGTTCCACCCAAATCCACGCCAACGTAGATATTCTCAGACATGTAACAAGCCACCTTTTTTTATACTAAAATAGTTAATCCTAAGTACCAACTATAATAGAAGCCCTCTCTGTGGTCAAGGAAAGACAACACACCCGGGAATTCCTTATTTTAAGAGTATACTCTATTATATTCTAAAAAGACCCCCTTACGCCTAAGTAAGAGAGTCTTGTACCTATATTATTATCTGGAAAATAACCCAACGTACCGATTTATTCTGATAAAATGCGCTTTTGACCCTCTAATGCTCGGATTGGAGCGATATTCTGTGTGAACTCTAGCGTGCCCATATAATGGCCTGACTCGTCTCGTACAGCGAAGTAACGGATGTAGATAAACTTATCCTTGATATTGATCCAGAAGTCTTCAGCATCCTTACGACCTGCCTTAAAGTCTTCCAGAAGCTTCTCTACCACATGAACACTTTGCGGGGGATGACAGTTCTGTACTGTACGGCCGATAACGGCTTTAGTTCGGGCAAAGATACGTTCCTTCCCATGTGAAAAATATCGAACAACATCATTCTCATCAATGAAGGTTAGATCTACAGGCAGATGGTTGAGTACGGTCTCCAGTTGATGCAGTGACAACAACCCTGTCTCAAAACGGATGAACCCTCCTTGTGGCGTAGCTCCTTCTGTTTCTTCCAGCACTGCGCCGTCCGGCTCAGCGGCCCGCTCAGGGATCCACTCCTGCTCCGGTGCGGTTAGGCAGAACCCGATCTCATCGCTCTCCCGGGCGATTTTGACCCATTCATCTTCCGTCAATTTGTCTAGGGCCATGGGCAATAGAATATTTTCTTCCTTAAAGATCATTTCATTAACTTCCTTGATGATCTCCTCAAGCTGAATACCTATTTCTGCTGCGTTTCCGCTATAAGTGCTGAGCGCTGCTTTTGCCTCTTTAATCATACGGCGGATATTATCATCCACTCCCCACATTACCTTGGTTGGGCCATAAATGCCGTACTTTTCGAGGTATGGGAACAGCAGATTTTCTTTTCGGCTATAGTGTTTATCAAGATCCAGCAGCAAGCTAAGATCCTCCAACAATTTGAAGATAAGTTCCTCACTATCATTCTTTTGAAACTTTGTTGCGTGCAGATCCATGCGGAAGTTAACAAGTTTTTCGATCTCACGATTCTCCAATTTGAAGGTGTGTACTGGATGGCCTGGCTGCTCCTCGGGCTTAGACGAGCGGTGAATCTGCTCAATAGAGCCTTTAAAGATGGCTGTATGCACCGAACAAAGACGTTGGACCTCGGATACCGGAATTCCTTCTTCGGTCATTAATGAATGCTCCATCGCGGAAATCTCCGCTACGGTAACATCACCCACAGCTTCGGCGAACCGCGCCTTAACCTCTTCTACACTTTTGCCTGCATGCAGTTCTTTAATAATCTCCTTAAGCATAGCTTGGCGACGAGTCTGTTCCGGCACATCAACTTCACGGTTGTTAATTAGTTCGCTCATATTAACACTCCTTTATTAAATAATCTCGAAACCATGACGTTCAAAAGTTAGCTTCACGTGCTCGAGATCCATTTTTTTCAGCTTAATTCCTTTGGATAAGGTCATGAAACGGCCAGCGGTCTGCAGCATACCAGGCTTGGCAATATCCTTAAAGCCCAGCTCTACCATAATCTCGATGACCTCCGGATGTCGTGATACCATCTCGAATATAGATTCATCCAAACTCAGCACTTTTTCCATTTGACTCTTCTCCTTCATGTGAGAACTATTCTCAATAAAAGATTAGCACAGGCCGTAAAGGACCATTGTGATTGCAATCACTAATTCGAAAGAAAGCAATTATCGTTCTTTTAAAGACGAATTATGTATGCTGTGAACCTAAAAAAACTGTCCCCTACGCTTAAAAAGCATAAGAGACAGCCTGATCTGTCATTAATTAACTATTTATTTATTATAGCGTTACTCCTGTTTTGAATATGGAGATCTCACGGAAATTATTCTTTTCATTATTAACCCATTCACCGCTGGCCACCGCAATAATATAGTTTATGAAGCTGCGCAGGACCTCATCTGGCGAACCATCTTCCACCAACACACCTGCATTAAAATCGATCCAATGACGTTTGCCTTCATACAATGGGGTATTGGTAGACACCTTCATCGTTGGCACGAATGTACCAAATGGTGTTCCCCGTCCAGTCGTAAAGATCACCAATTGACAGCCAGCAGCAGCCAGTGCAGAGGAAGCCACAAGATCATTGCCAGGCGCGTTAAGGAGATTTAAGCCTTTGTTAGTGATAAGCTCTCCATACTTGAGTACATCCATCACTGTAGCATTCCCGGATTTTTGAGTACAACCCAATGATTTATCCTCAAGCGTAGTAATTCCTCCGGCTTTATTCCCTGGAGAAGGATTTTCATATACCGGCTGTTTATAGTCCATAAAATACTGCTTAAAGTCATTAATGAGATCGACAATTTTGTGGAAAATAGTTTCGTCCGCAGCACGTTCCATTAGAATTTTTTCGGCACCAAACATTTCAGGCACTTCAGTCAGTACAGTGGTCCCGCCTTGAGCAGCCATATAATCAGACAGACGTCCAAGGAGCGGGTTCGCAGTAATACCGGATAACCCGTCGGAGCCTCCACATTTCAGACCGATTTTCAGCTCAGAGAGTGATACCTCTTCCCGTTGATCGCCTTGTACATTATTATAGATTTCCTTCAGCAGCTTCACGCCTTCTTCAATCTCATTCCCAACCTCCTGGGAGACAAGGAAACGCACACGATCCTCATCATAACTGCCAAGCATATCTTTAAAAATATGCAAATTGTTATTCTCACAGCCCAATCCGAGCACAAGCACGCCGCCCGCATTCGGGTGTTTAACCGCGTTAGCCAGTATCGTACGTGTATTGTCATGATCATCGCCCAGCTGGGAGCAACCGTAGTTATGCTTAAGCACGAGCACGTTATCGAAAGGTGCGATATCCCCAACCTCTGCTTTGAAAATATTGATAATCTGCTCCGCCACTCCATTCACACAACCAACAGTAGGGACGATCCAGAGCTCATTGCGGATACCTACAGATCCATCAAAGCGGCGATACCCCTTAAAGGTCAAATTCTCCGCTGCAAAAGGATTCGGCGTCAGCTTCTGCTCAAAGGTATATTCCTCTACCCCTGTTAGGTTTGTCTTAGTGTTATGGGTATGCACCCACTGCCCCGGCGCGATAGACGCTATAGCATGACCAATGGGGTAACCATATTTCAATACGTTTTCACCTTCGCTAATGCTGGATAGTGCAATTTTATGGCCTCTAGCGATATCTTCAGTAATTTTAATCTCTTTTGAACCAATCACAATGGTGTCGCCTGCTTTATAGTCTTTAAGTGCAACAGCGACATTATCAGCCTCATTAATCTGCAATACTTCTTTCATCGTCTTGATCATATCATTGTCACCTCCAGGGTATTAGTTGTGTGCCGGTCTCTTCACGAACGCTTTTAAGGCTTGCTTCATGCCATTTTTCTCAATCGCAATCAGCCCTGCTGTCACCTTGTCAGTAAGGCCAGCCACTTCATTCAGATCACAGCCCCAGCGATTGGTTGCGGCAAGTACTTTGACGGCCAGTGCGCGCAGCCCGGTGTCTGTGCCATCCCATCCTCCCCATAAGGAGGCGAACCATTCCAAAATATCCGCATCATCAGCCAGTTGAATGTTTTCTTCCCCTCTGCGTCCTCTATAGAAGGCAATTAATGCGCTCAATGAGAAGACAAGCTTTTCAGGCAATTGTCCTTTGGCCTCTACATATTGCAGTAAAGAAGGCAGATCTCTTGTCTTAAACTTCGATATAGAATTAAGGGAAATGCTCATCAAGTAATGCTGCACATAAGGGTTCAGGAATCTTTCTAATACCGCGTCTGCAAAAGAATTCAATTCTTCTGCCGGCAGATCCAGCGTTGGAATAATTTCATCATAGATTAAAGACTTCACGTACGCCCCAACCTCTTCGTGCTCAATAGCCTCAGCAACCGTATCAATCCCGTACAAATACGCTACTGGTGTCATAGCTGTATGAGCTCCGTTTAAAATCCTCACTTTTCGAGTGCGATAAGGGGCCATATCATCCACCACCAGCACATTAAGACCTGCTAGTTCAGCCGGGAACTCCTTTTTAATCCACTGCGGTCCTTCAATCACCCAAAGATGGAATTGCTCGCCGACAACGACCAGCTTATCCTCATAACCCAACTCTTCTGTAATCTCGGCAATGCTGTCTCTTGGATAACCGGGAACAATGCGGTCCACCAGACTGCAGCAGAAGGTATTTGCTTCATTCAACCAGTTCACAAAATCTTCTCCAAGATTCCACAGCTCAGCATATTTCAAAATAACCTTTTTGAGCTCATCACCATTCCGGTCAATCAGCTCGCATGGAATGATGATAAAACCTTTAGAAACATCCCCATTAAAAGTTTGATAACGTTTGTATAATAAGGCCGTCAGCTTGCCTGGGAAACTACTCTGCGGCGTATCGGTTAACTTGTCGCCGGCTTCAAAAGCAATTCCCGCTTCAGTAGTATTAGACACGATAAAGCGCAGCTCCGGGTTCTCAGCCAGCTTCATATACTCCTCATGCTGTGAATAGGGATTTAGCGTCCGCGTAATACAATTAATTACCTCGTGCTCTTTTACAGCCACTCCGTCTTTAATGCCTTGCAGATAAAGGGTATACAGCCCATCCTGATCATTTAGCATTTCTGCCAGTCCGTTAGCCAATGGCTGTACAACAACCACTCCACCATTGAAATCCGTTTTTTGACTCATGGTATGAATCTGCCAATCTACAAAGGCGCGCATGAAATTGCCTTCGCCAAATTGTAGAACCTTCTCAGGATACTGCTTGTAAGCTGTCCAATTATCACTATTTAATCTTTTCATATTAACGCCTCCTAATAGTAAATGCACACGATAAACTTATTAAACAAACTATATAAAATCATATTTATATTACTAATTAATTAAATATATGCACACGTGAAAATTTTAGATAGCAACCCTTTACGAAGGTAAAGGATTAGGCTGCTATGCGCAGCCTCTACTTCTGCAACTTCCTGACTGATTCTCTGGCAATAAGCTCTGTCTCGATCGAGATCCGCCCGTCTTTTTCTGAGGGTTCCTTGACCAAACTTAACAGCTGGCGAGCGCCTTGCTCACTAATCTTCTCAATAGGACGTTTGACCGTGGTGAGTGAAGGATTGGCAAAAAGTGAAAACCCAATGTCGTCAAAACCAACAACAGAGATGTCATTTGGCACCTGCAGCCCTCGCTCAAACACGCCTTTCATAGCCCCGATCGCCATATCATCATTGGAACAAAATACAGCAGTCGGTGGTTTCTCGAGTTCCAGTAGCTTACCCATCGCCTCATATCCACTTTGCATATCATAACTACCACTTATCATGTAGTCATTACGAACAGGGATATTATGGTCAATCAAAGCTTTTATAAAGCCATCTCTGCGTTCTTGCGTGGATTTAAAGCCCTCCACACCTTCAATAATTGCAATGTCTTGATGCCCGTTTTCGATCAGGTATTTGCCTGCATTATAAGCACCTTCCCGGTCGTTCGAGATGATGTTGATAATGGAACGGTCATCAATTTCCCGGTTCAGCACAACGATTGGAATGCCTTGCTGGACAACATGGTAAATGAATTTATTATCAGCTTCACTCTGGCTCATTAGAATAATTCCATCAAAACGTTTGCGATGAATAGAGGAGTAATCCGCATAATCGTCGATCCCACGGATGAACAGATTGTACTCTACATCTATGACCCTATTTACACCACGAATCGTATCAGAGAAGAAACCAGAAGTTGTGCCGTTGGCAATGCTCGTGAAGAACAGACCAATGGTATAGGATCGCTGCATCACAAGGCTTTTGGCATTGTAATTAGGGACGTAACCCACTTGCGCAGCGATCTCGGCAATTTTTTTACGTGTGACCTCTTTAATTAGTGGACTATTGTTAAGTGCTCTCGATACAGTTGTATGCGATACATTCGCCAATTTGGCGATATCCTTGATTGTAGGTGCCATGGGTCAACCTTCCTTATCAAACGGGTTTGGCTCTTCCATGTAAGGATATCATAACGATTACCTAGTCACCAATGCCTGTTTCGAGAAATTAAAATAATGATCAGCGTTATTGTAACAGATGTTCTCAATCATACTGCCCAGTAAATCCATATCATCCGGGGCTTCTCCAGCTTCTACCCAAGAGCCTACTAGATCACACAAGATTCTTCTAAAGTACTCATGTCTGGTATACGATAAAAAGCTTCTGGAGTCTGTTAACATCCCAACAAATTGGCTAAGTACGCCTAGATTAGCAAGTGTCTTCATCTGTTCCAGCATGCCGTCTTTATTATCGTTGTACCACCATGCGGTTCCGAATTGAATTTTCCCTGGAATACCGCCGCCTTGGAAGCTGCCCATTAGACTGGCAATCACATGATTATCATTAGGGTTCAGTGAGTACAAAATGGTCTTAGGCAACGCATTCTCACGATCCAGCGCATCGAGCAGACCCGCCAAAGGCTTAGCAATCACGCCGTCATTGATGGAATCATAACCCGTGTCAGGTCCGAGACGTCCGAACATTACGCTGTTGTTATTCCGTAGCGCATGAATATGGAATTGCATCGCCCAATCCAGCTCGTTATACAATTTGCCGAGGAATACTAGCGTGAATCCTTTATATTTCTTTTCTTCACTCTCACTTACAACGCCTTCATGAAGTGCTTTAGCGAATATAGCTGTAGCTTCCTCCAAGGTAGTAGGCTCAAACATTACCGCATCCAAAGCATGGTCAGATACACGGCCGGCTCTGGCATGGAAGAATCTCACTCTGCTCTCCAATGCTGCAAGAAACTGTCCATAATTCTCAACAGCCATTCCCGAAACTTCGCTTAGCTGAGCTACCCAAGGTTGGAAGGTAGGACGGTTGATTTCAAGCGCTTTATCTGGCCGGAATCCCGGCACAACGCTAGCATTGAATCCACTCAGATTACTGATTTTCTCATGATATTCCAGATTATCCACAGGATCATCGGTAGTACAAACCGTAGTCACCTTCGATTTAATGATCAAATCTCTTGCTCCGTATCCTTCACTTTGTAGCTGTCTATTCACTTCATCCCAAATTTTTGGTGCGTTAGCTTCATTCAGCAATTCATATACACCGAAGAAACGTTGCAGCTCCAGATGCGTCCAATGGTATAGCGGATTCCCGATAATCATCGGAACCGTTCTAGCCCAAGCTAAAAATTTATCATAATCACTGGCATCGCCAGTAATAAATTTCTCTTCTATACCGTTAGCGCGCATCACTCTCCATTTATAATGGTCGCCATACAGCCAAGCTTCGGTGATATTGTTGAACGTTTTGTTCTCATAAATTTCTTTTGGACTGAGGTGGCAATGATAATCGATAATGGGCATGTCTTTCGCATGATTATGAAACAGCTTAATTGCGGTCTCGCTCGACAATAGGAAGTTCTCATCCATGAATTTTTTACTCATGAGGTTTGCTGCTCTCCTTTAAGTTCGAATGGGAGTTACACAAAGTTTAACGTGAACATTTATTCAATCGGTCGATTTCTTAATAAATATTTTAAACTTAAAATTATTGCTTATAACAAGATTTAATATAAATTGTTCACGTTAACATTATATCTTCATTGTAAACGTATTTTTAAAATGCGCAAGTCTTTTTATAAGGACATTGTTACAGTTATTTTAACTTCCGAGCGGTAATAAATAAACAACATATTTAATATCTGGACACGGCCCGCCATTATTGAAAAAAAGCAGGCTTCCTTTTAGAAAAAGGATAACCTGCTTATATGTCATCGGACTACGATTTCTCGCAAAATTAACTATCCAGTGTTTCGCTCCAGTCATGCACCATCGTGCCCTCTAGGTACTTCTCAGCATCCATTGCTGCCATACAGCCAGATCCCGCTGCGGAAATTGCCTGACGATAACGGGTATCCTGCACGTCGCCACAAGCGAATACGCCCGGGATGTTCGTTTCTGTCGTTCCAGGGTTGACCACAATGTAGCCGTTGGTATCGGTCGTAATTTGCCCCCCTAAAAACCCGGTGTTCGGGGTGTGCCCGATCGCGACAAACACTCCGTCCGCTTCGATGAGTTCATCAATTCCCGTCTCATTGTTGCGAACCGTCAGCCCTTTAACGCCAGACTCGCCGGTTGTAACCTCAAGCGGTGTACGGTTAAGAGCCCACGATACCTTACTGTTATCCCGTGCGCGAGCCTGCATAATCTTCGAAGCTCTAAGCTCATCACGACGGTGAACCAATGTTACATTGGAAGCGAATCGGGTTAAAAAGCTAGCTTCCTCCATCGCTGAATCTCCACCACCGATGACAATAATCTTTTTGCCACGGAAGAAGAATCCGTCACAAGTAGCACAAGTGCTGACCCCACGGCCCACATTCTCCTGCTCCCCGGGGATTCCTAAATATCTGGCAGATGCGCCGGTTGAGATGATCACTGACTCCGCCTCTAATACTCCCAATCCATCTACAGTCACTTTAAATGGACGCTGTGAAAAATCAACTGAATCCACCCAACCATTCTTAAATTCAGCCCCAAAACGTTCAGCCTGCTTGCGCATGTTGTCCATTAAATCCGGGCCTAGAATTCCTTCAGGAAAGCCTGGGAAGTTCTCGACTTCTGTTGTCGTTGTCAGTTGTCCACCTGGTTGCATACCTTCAATCACAAGTGGGTTTAGGTTGGCACGTGCCAAATAAATTGCAGCAGTAAGCCCGGCTGGGCCTGTTCCGATTACAATCGTTTTGTACATAACAGTGGCCTCCTCACAATAGGGTTTATTTAGAAGAAACGGGCCCTTTTTTGGCAAGCATAGCCGCCTTCGGTGCCCCTATAAGGAACATTAGCGTTTACGCAAGACATATAAAAAGGGCTCCGTTTCTACGAAATACTACATGATCGATTTAGATATTCTCGGTAAATGGCGGAAGACTGTCGCTCACATTTCCCTCGAAACTACATTCCTCATCTATGCGCCGAGCATAACGACTGACCATAGATACGGAAACATTGTAACGCTGAGCTACTTCACGGTAGGTGACCGGCAGGTTATGCGTTTTAGCAATTAGATATTCTAAGGCAGCACACCAGCCATTCGCATGACGGATAAACGGAACATCCGGATAAAGGCTGCTCAGAAATTGCTTCCAAAGTAATTCAGCATCTTTTTTGTGGATTGCATCATATCTTCGATCCATCATACTAAGGGTCTGATCGATAACTTTCTGCCAATCCTCTCTCCATTCCGGCAGTCCCTTCAGACGCGGGGAAGAGGTTTCTTTGACTTCCTGAAGCACATTCTCTTCAGGAACACTTCCAATCAGCCGCTGCAGACTAAGAAGTGCCGCTTCTTGCAGCTTTTCTTCCTGCAAGGGCTGCTGCTTCAGAAGTCCTTGCAGAATTTCGGACATCTCTTCATCTTCAATCCACCGCAGAGCTTCTGTAACCTGAAGCTTCGTATTGGCATCCCCGTAGCGGAGCGCCCAGAAGAAGGAAGAGCGAAGCAGCGGATTGTTCCGTACCTCTTCGGTAAAGCTGCCTTTGTTGTCCTTCCACAGCTTCAGCTGCTCCTGAAAAGGAAGCTGATAGTTGTAGCTGACCAGCGACAGCGTTTTGCCTTCCCCCTGTGCCTGCTGCAGCTGAGCTAGAAAAAATCTCGGCACAGCTGATTCCGGATCGAGCTTAGCCGCCTTTTGCCAGCAGCGCTGGGCTTCTGTATACAGGCCACTATTGCTGGCAGCAGCCGCACAATAATGATAGAGACTGGCGTCGCCACCGACCTCTTCATCCTTCAACAGACGTCTAAAATGGCCATAGGCGGTTCTATGGCGTCCCAGAATCCCCATGGTGGTGGCCATTTTGAACAAATGCTCCTGATGAAACGGAATAGTGGTCTCCAGAAGGCGTAACAATCCATCCAGTTGCCCGCGGTCGCCTTCATACTGAAGGAAGATCGCTAAGTTACAGAGTGCATGCAAATTCCCGGAGTCCTGCTCCAGCACCCGCATAATACATTCCTTAGCTTTGGTAAAACGACCCATGTAAAAATACGCTAGGGCTAGGTTGTTATGTGCCGCCAGGAAGTCAGGCGTATTGCTCACAATCTCTTCAAGCAAAGTGACGGCTTGTGTAAACTTGCCCTCTTCCAACAGTGCTCGGGCTCGCTCATGCTCTATTACACCTTCCCGGCTTCTAATCCGGATAAGTGGAGCAGGACGGTCCAGCTCATATTGCAGCAGCTCCATCAATTCTTCCGATTCGGCCAGAAATTCACCGTTCACATCTTCTTCGAGATAAGTGACGAGTGAGCGTTCTGCCTCCTCATAGCTTTCCATATTAGCGAAGTTGTTAGCCATATAGAAATAACATTCCGTCATTGCCGGATCAATATTCTCCAGTACATGGGTTAAAATGTCGTTAGACGCTTCATAATTGCCCATTTCTGATAATACGCCAGCCACGTTGCAATGATTGACCGGATTCTCCGGCTCGTACTCTACAGCTTTGCGAAAATTCTTTAATGCCTTATCATATTGAAAGCGATCCAAGGACCGAACGGCTCTTTCAAAGAAAAAATTGGCATTCAGAGTTACAGGAATCACATTATCATTCCCCAGTTCATACTCTGAAGTTCTCTCAATCATGGAAGCAAGGCACCTCCCTTATAAGAAGCTTCCTTATACTAACGAAAAATAGGAGGGCGGCGCCCTATGGGGTATGCCGGAGCTCCATCCTTAATCGCTATTCCGTTCCCTTATTGGGCGCGGGTATCTCCACACAGTATACCACATGTGACAGCGAGAATCTCAAGTTGAGAAAGACTCTACCACTCTGCTTACAACATCTTTTTTGACAAAAAATAAAAAAGACGGGGAATTAAATTCCCGCGTCTCTAAATAGCTTATCGATTGAACCACCCTCAAGGATGATGTGCGTAGCCTGGGCAAGCATCGGTGCAACAGATAATACCGTAAACCGACTTGAATGGTCATCAGGCAGTGCAATAGAATCTGTGGTAACCACTTCCTGAATAGAAGGATGGTCCAGCCGCTGTAGCGCGGGCCCTGAGAACAATCCGTGTGTCGCGCAGACAATACTGTCCTTCGCACCTCTCTCCTTCAGGCCTTCTACCACATTCACAATAGTCGTCCCAGTATCGATCAGATCCTCAATAATGATAGGTGTCCGCCCCTCGACATCACCAATGACATGAGTGATTACCGATTCATTATGGGCTGGGCGCTTCTTGATCATAATGGCAAAAGGTGAATCCAGCTTATTCGCCAGCTTCTCAGCCATAGACGCACGCCCTGCATCCGGGGAAACAATGACCAGATCAGACATTGCCTTGGCTTTCAAATGGCTGCTGATCAAATCGAGTGCAGTCAGATGATCGACCGGAATGTTGAAAAAGCCTTGAATCGCCGCTGCGTGCAAATCGATGGTGATTACGCGGGTTGCTCCAGCGGTCGTCAGCACATCAGCCACCATCTTAGCCGAAATCGGCTCACGAGGTGCGGACTTCCGCTCCTGCCGAGCATATCCATAATACGGCACAATAATGTTCACTGTACGAGCTGAAGCCCGTTTGGCAGCATCTATCATCACCAGCAGCTCCACGAACATCTCATTAATGGGATGCGAAAGGGATTGCACCAAAAATACGTCGCAGTTCCGGATGCTTTCTTCGTAATGCACGTAAATCTCGCCGCTCATGAAGCGGGTCAGCTTTATCTGCCCCAATTCAACACCAAGTCGCTCCGCAATATCAGCCGCTAACTTTGGATTCGACGAACCGGAAAAAATACGTAATTGTTGATGATGCATAATACCCTCCTGCGGATTATAAATTATTATAGTTTGAACTGAACAGTGGTACGGCGGCGTCCCTCAAATACAGCCAGCTCACGAAAACCTGTCTGCCAAAGCATACTGCGCGCCTCTTGCAGCCCATCCCCCAACTTGGCAGGATCATGTGCATCGGAGCCTAATGTCAGCGGTATGCCGAGCTTTAGGGCCTCCTGTAGCAGGTGCTCCGCCGGGAACATCTCAGCGCAAGGCTTCGTAAGTCCGGAAGCATTCAGCTCCATGGCGATTCCGCTATCCGCTATAACCTTTAAGGTCTCTAGCTCCAGCGCCTTCACCTCAGCCTTGCCCTCCGGTGTTTGTGGACCATAACCGAACCGTTTAATAACATCCATATGTCCTATAATATCATATAATCCCGATAACGCCGACTTCTTTACCGCATCGTAATAAAGACGATATACCGCTAGCGCATCTTTGCCTTCCCAACCATGAACCTGGCGGTGATCCGTTATATCCCACTCCCCAAGAAAATGCACAGAACCTATAAGATAATCCCATGGATACGGTGACAAAACCTCGCGGATTTGCTCTTCGTAGCCTTCGATATAATCGGCTTCCAGCCCCACCCGCAGATCTATGACTCCACGGTAACGCTCCTTTAGGGTCAGACACTCCTCCACATAACGAGGCAGCTCAGCCATTGGCATAGCCATTTCAGGATAATAGCTGGCAGGATCTACGTGGATGAGCGGCAAGTGGTCGGATAACCCCAGCTGCTGAAGTCCAAGCTCTATCCCGCGCTGTACATACTCCTCAAGCTTACCCACGGCATGGCCACAGCGTTCATGATGCGTGTGGTAATCAATATGCATCACTCAGTCCTCCCTTAGTACTGATCCCGGCGTGGGCGTTCGTGACGGGTACTCAACTCTTCCATAATCTCATTCAGTGGAAGCTTGCGCTCTTGCAGCAATACCAACAGATGATAGATCAGGTCACTGACCTCAAGACGCAGCTCGGCGTTATCTTTATTTTTGGCGGCAATAATAGTCTCGGAGGCTTCCTCGCCTACCTTTTTGAGGATCTTATCCACGCCTTTATCAAACAAATAAGTGGTATACGCGCCTTCCGGGCGTTCCACTTCCCGCTCAGCAATCACACGCTCCAGCTCACCAAGAACAGCAAAGCGCTCGCCATCCGTCAGACTAGACACTGGTTTCGAGGCATCTGTTGTTGGGTTATTCAAAGGAATCTCACGGAAAAAGCATGATGTAGCTCCAGTATGGCAAGCTGGTCCTTCAGGCACAACCTTCACGAGTAGTGTGTCGCTATCACAATCATAGGATATGGAGGTAATAGCTTGTGTGTTGCCTGAGGTACCGCCTTTATGCCAAAGTTCGCTGCGCGAGCGGCTCCAAAACCAAGTCTGACCACTCTCCAGTGAGAGCTGTAACGATTCGGAGTTCATATAAGCAACCATCAGTACCTCTAAACTGCTAGCATCCTGAACAACGGCAGGCACCAGACCCGCTTCATTCCAGCGAATGCCTGCCAGAGCTTCTTTTTGGCTTAATGTGGTGTTGTTTTGTATTTCGCTCATCGGATTTCTACCCCTTTTTGCTTCAAATCTGCCTTTAAATCATTAATTGCAATCTCTTTATAGTGAAAAATGGTCGCCGCAAGTCCCGCATCGGCTTTCCCTTCCGTAAATACATCGTAAAAATGCTCCTTCTTCCCAGCGCCGCCAGAAGCAATCACAGGAATACTGAGCAAATCGCATACTGCCGAGGTTAGCTTCAGGTCGAAGCCGTCTTTTGTGCCATCTGCATCCATGCTAGTGAGCAAAATCTCGCCTGCGCCCAGCTTCTCAGCTTCTTTAGCCCAAGCCAGAGCACGGATGCCAGTGGGCTTACGCCCGCCATGAGTGTACACTTCCCATTCACCAAAAGCCTCATTATATTTAGCATCTATCGCTACTACAATACACTGCGAGCCAAATCGGCGAGCCCCCTCCAAAATTAACTGAGGATTAGTGATGGCTGCCGTATTAATGCCGATTTTGTCTGCGCCTGCACGAAGAATCCTTTTCATATCATCAGTTGTAGAGATCCCTCCACCCACTGTAAAAGGAATGGCAATCTCACCAGCGGTCTGCCGCACAACCTCGATCATCGTTGCTCTACCTTCTACGGAAGCCGATATATCGAGAAACACAAGCTCATCTGCACCCTCGCGGTCATACAGCGCCGCTAGCTCTACCGGATCTCCAGCATCACGCAGATTCACAAAGTTAACGCCTTTGACTACCCGTCCATCCTTAACGTCAAGACAGGGAATGATACGTTTTGCTAACATTATGAAATCCCCCTTTCTTTAAAAAGCGTTTCAAGCGCCTAAAGTGTGTCGGTCCCCTTAAAGCCCTCTTAGCCCAGGGGGAGCCCAAGGGCCGCTGCCCTCTGGAAACCTTGATTGTTGACATGGGCGGATCATAACCCATCCGGCTGAACCATAGCCCACACGGCTGAACATGTGCTATGATCGCTAACCCCTTCGTGGCCGCTTCCTTGACCCATAACACCTTCAAGTTCCGCGGTTTTGGCCCTCATCGGGTCGGAAGGGCTGGCGCCACCTGCAAGCCCACGAGTATTTAGTTGCACAACGTGCAGTTATTTTATCAGCCTTTTTGCAAGCTACTCTTTTAACTGCATTTCGTACAACTAAATCTGGGGATGAGCTTATAAATCAACTCATCTCTGAGTTATAGCTGCACGAAATACAACTAAATTAGCTAATCAGCTCTAAATGTAAAAAATAGCTGTATAAAGTACACTTAAATCATCATCCGAGGAAAAGTACCCTTCCCGCCGCCTCATTACGCCTATTGTAGCAGATTGTGCAGCGGGTTTTAGCTCTGTTGCATTTCGTGCAATAGTTTCCTGTAGAACCCACGCAAAAGGAGAGTTTATCCAGTTTTGATTGTACAAAGTGAACCACATTAGCTGGTTGGGTTTGTTGCTTTATTAGTCAGCTGGTTTGTTTTAGCTCTTTTGTTGGTTTGTTGTTAAGCCCATTTGCTGGTTTACTTGTTCGTTTGTTCGTTTAAACTTTTGCTAGTTTGCTTCTCTGGGCGTTCATTTAATTATTATTAGTTACTCATTTACTGTTACATCTATTTCTTTTATCCACTGCTCATGGCTTGCTCAACTGTTGTCTTTTTGTTCATCCGCTCATTAATTAGCTCGTTCGCCCAACGCTATTTCTGCCCAAGCGCTCGCAAAGCTCCAGAAAGATCAATATTGCCCGTGTATAACGCCTTGCCAACAATAGCTCCGCCTACACCACTGCCGCTGTGCACGTTCAGACGCAACAGATCATCAAGACTGGTAACTCCGCCGGACGCGATCACAGTTTTACCGCTGGCCTGCGCCATGGACAGAATACCGTCCACGTTCGGCCCCTGCATCATCCCGTCGCGGGAGATGTCGGTGTAAATGAATGTCTCGGCTCCTTTTGCCGCCAATTCCTTGGCAAGAGCTTCAGCACGTACTTCAGAGGTGTTCAGCCAGCCGTGTGTCGCAACATAACCGTTGCGCGCATCAATACCGATCGCGACTTTATCGCCGTATTTTGCCAATACTTCTTCGGTAAAAGCATGATCATTAATCGCAGCAGTACCGATAATAACGCGGCTAACGCCAAGTCCGAGCAATTTCTCTACGTCCGCAAGATTGCGAAGACCGCCGCCCACCTGCACAGGAACGTTAGCATTAGCAGCAATAGCACCGATAATCGCATCGTTCACAGGATGACCCGCCTTCGCACCATCTAAGTCCACCAAATGAATGAACTTTCCACCTTGCTCTTCCCATGATTTTGCCACCTCTAGTGGACTATCATTGTATATCGTTTCCTGATTGTAATCCCCCTGCTGCAGCCTGACGCATTTTCCATCCCGGATATCAATCGCCGGATATACAATAAAAGAAGACATTTGGCGCTCCCCACTTTCGTTACATTATATTTATAGCGTGGCTTACGCCCGCTCTCTCTTAATCTTCAAAAAATTACCCAACAGCTTGATTCCCAGCTCTCCGCTTTTTTCCGGATGGAACTGCATACCAAACACATTATCTTGCCCGACAATAGCTGTAACTGGGTAACCATAATCTGTGACGGCCAGCAGATCACTCTCTTTTGCTACAAGCGCGTGATAAGAGTGGACAAAATACACATGCCCCTCCTCAAGGCCAACAAAAAGCGGATTCTCCGGCTGTCTAAAGCTGAGCTTGTTCCACCCCATATGCGGCACCTTATAGCCATCTCTAGGAGCGAACCGCACCACTGAACCCGAGAGAATATCTAGCCCCACATGGCTGCCATGCTCTTCACCGGTGCTAAACAACAGCTGCATGCCAAGACAGATCCCAAGCAGAGGCTGCTCTCCAGCGGCTACCTCTTTGACGACAAGATCCAAACCATTCTCCCGCAAATGCCCCATCGCATCGCCAAATGCACCGACACCTGGCAGAATGACACTATCAGCAGCGAGAATTTGCTCGGCATCACCCGTCACTACACACTCATAACCGAGACGTTCTACCGCCTTACTCACACTGTGCAGGTTGCCCATGCCATAATCGACGATTGCAACAGTCATCCTACAGCACTCCCTTCGTAGAAGGCACACCCTTCACACGTGGATCAATCAAAGTTGCCTCATCCAGCGCCCGTCCAAGCGCTTTGAATACAGCCTCAATCATGTGGTGTGTGTTAGAACCGTAGTGTACGATAACATGTAACGTAATCCGTGCTTCGAGCGCGAACTTCCACAAGAACTCCTGAACAAGCTCCGTCGAAAAGCTGCCCACCTGCTGTGAAGGATAGGTTGCGCGATATTCAAAGTGCGGGCGATTGCTGATATCGATCACAACCTGCGCCAACGCCTCATCCATCGGTACAAAAACACTCGCATAACGTTTGATTCCTTTTTTATCACCCAGTGCTTCGTGCAGTGCCTGCCCTAGGCAGATCCCAATGTCTTCAACCGTGTGGTGGTCATCAATCTCGATGTCTCCTCGCGCCTGTACAGACAGGTCAAATTGTCCGTGCTTCGTGAACAGATCCAACATATGATTCAGAAAAGGAACATCCGTCTCCAGCTCTGAAACTCCACTTCCATCTACGTTAAGAGACAACTTTATATCCGTCTCGTTTGTTTTACGGCTTAATCCAGCTTGGCGCAGGGCCTGTTCGTTATTGTTCTCCATATCCGTCTCCACCTTTTCCTTCGTTCTTGAGTCGAATTTCAATGGCTCGTGCGTGGCCTTCCAACCCTTCGCGCCGTGCCAGCTCTATAATGGTCTTCCCATCACGCAAGAGTGCTTCCTTACTGTAATAGATCAGACTTGATTTTTTAATAAAATCATCCACATCCACTGGTGATGAGAAACGTGCAGTCCCATTGGTTGGGATAATATGATTTGGCCCGGCAAAATAATCACCCACGGGCTCGGAGCTATACGCTCCCAGGAAGATGGCTCCAGCATTCTCAATGCTGCCTACGAGGCCCATAGGATCTTCGACAACAATCTCCAGATGCTCTGGTGCCAGTCTATTCACTACGGAGATCCCTTCCTCCATAGATTCCACAACAATGACCGCGCCGTAATTCTCTACGGAAGAACGGGCGATCGCCTGACGCGGCAGCTCTTGCAGCTGACGCTCCACTTCGGCCGCCACACGATCCGCCAGGCTCTGCGATGGCGTGACCAGAATCGCCGAGGCCATCTCGTCATGCTCAGCCTGCGAGAGCAGATCCGCTGCGATATAAGCCGGCTCAGCGGTCTCATCTGCCAGCACGACAATTTCGCTTGGACCGGCGATACTGTCGATATCCACGGCGCCATATACCTCGCGTTTAGCCAGCGCAACGTATATGTTGCCGGGCCCACATATTTTATCTACCGGCGCTATGCTCTCCGTACCAAAAGCCAAAGCAGCTACCGCCTGTGCTCCGCCCACACGGTAGATTTCATTCACACCTGCTTCTGCGGCAGCAACCAGGATATAAGGGTCAATCCCTTCTTTGCCGCCGGTGGATGGCGGAGTCACCATGACAATCTCCGGCACACCCGCGATCTGTGCTGGGATCACGTTCATCAGCACCGAAGAGGGATAAGCTGCTTTGCCACCAGGTACATATACCCCTACCCGCTTCAGCGGACGAATAATCTGCCCCAGAATCGTGCCATCCGGCTGCAAGTCCATCCATGAATTCCGTTTCTGTCTGGCATGGAATGCCCGGATATTGGCTGCAGCTGCTTGAATAGCAGATACGAAAGATTGCTCTACTCGGCCATACGCTGCCTGAAGCTCTTCCGGCGTTACCCGCAGTTGATTCGGCGTAAGTGCAACCCGGTCAAATTGCTCCGTATAGCGAAGAAGCGCCGTGTCTCCTTCTTTTTTAATGGCGGCCACAATTTCCTTTACCGCCTGATTTTGCTCTGGCGTACCATACTCCACTTCCCGCTCTAGCTTAAAGTCCTTGCTCGACACAACCTTCATCGCTGGTTCCTCCCTTTACCCCTAACATCTGTTGCCGCCTACCGCAAATTAGGTTGCCCTATAACTGCCTGTAGTCGGTCACACAGTTGCTGTATCTCTTCATTTTTCATCCGATAGCTCACACGATTCGCCACCAGGCGGCTTGTAATTTCGAATATACTCTTCATTTCGATTAATCCATTGTCCCGCAGCGTTTGCCCGGTCTCTACCATATCCACAATACGATCGGCCAGACCAATCAGTGGCGCAAGCTCGATGGATCCATTCAGCTTCACGACCTCGACCTGTTGTCCCTGTTCCCTAAAATACCTTGAAGCTACATTCGGATATTTTGTCGCTACACGCTGCTGAATTCCCGGCTGCCAGTTCGGCAATCCGATGATCGACATCCGGCAGCGGGCAATGCCAAGATCAAGCAGCTCGTATACATCACGATCTTCCTCCAGCAAAACATCCTTGCCCACGATCCCAATATCCGCCACACCATATTCTACATATGTAGGTACATCTACTGGTTTCGCCAATATAAACTCCATCCCTGCCTCAGGCAGCGGAATAACAAGCTTGCGTGATGCCTCACCGTCCGGTGGAATCGGAAGACCTGCCTGGCGGAACAGCTCAGCAGCCTTTTCGTAAATCCGGCCTTTTGGCATAGCCACCTTCAATATCTGTGCCATTGTTAAGTTGCCTCCTTTTCCATCTCCATGCAAAATTTATGTTAATCGCTTTTTGTACTAACGATATCCTCAGCCATGCTCACTTACAAAAGATACGAATGTATAGATCTCACCGTACCGTACACCCTCTGCTTCGACCGTGTCCGTATCCAAACGCTTCACCGTTTCAAGCTCTTCTGGACCTGCAGCAAGTCTAGTAACGACTGCATGACCCTCTAACCGCAGGCGTGTTGCCTCTTCCAGGCCTTCTTTTCTGCGAATCGCGTCATATTGGATCAAAATAGGCAGTTCTTCCTCTTCGACCACCCCAGTTACACCATCCAGGATGCGATTGGTTTTCAAAGAAAATCCTGTCGATGGGATCGGACGCCCAAACTGTTGCAGCAGATTGTCGTATCTACCACCACTACATACCGGAAATCCTAATTCCGCTGCATAACCTTCAAAAGTCATGCCTGTATAATAGGAAAAGTCCCCAATCATCGTCAGATCAATCAGTACATGCTGTGATACGCCGTAAGAGACCAGCACCTCCCACACCTTGCACAAATGATCAATCGAATGACGCGCGAGCGGATGATTGCTCAGCTCTAGCGCCTGTCCACAAATCTCCTTGCCTCCGCGTAGACGCAGCAGCCCATCCAGTTCGTTCTTCTGCGCTTCTGTAAGATCCAGCCGCCGTAAAGTCTCCCGGAAAGAAACATAGTCTCGGCCCAGCAAATGACTTTTCAGCTCCTCTTGAGCCTCAGGCAGTTCAGGAAGTGCCTCTTGAAATAACCCATTCAGAAAGCCTACATGCCCCATAGCGATCTTAAAAGACTTCACACCCGCGGCTTGCAGCGAAGAAATAGCAAGCGCCACTACCTCCGCATCGGCCTCAGGTGAATCATCACCTACCAGCTCTACACCTGTCTGGAAAAACTCCGCTTCCCGCCCCGCTTCTTCCTCAATGGCACGGAATACATTCGCGTGATATGACAGACGCAATGGCAGTGGCTCATCCTTTAATAGAGAGGCAACAACACGGGCAACCGGGGCAGTCATTTCTGATCGAAGCACCAAAGCCTGACCACGATTGTTAAGTAATTTATAGAGCTTTTGGTCTGACGTAGAGCTAGCCACGCCAACTGTATCGTAATATTCCAACGTTGGAGTCATCATTTGCCGATATCCCCAGCGACTCATGCAATGCAGTACATCGTTCTCAATTTTGCGCAATTTCGTTACGGCCCGGGGCAGATAGTCCCGAACGCCAGACGGCTTCTCAAATCCCTTTGGTTTGGACATCTTCATTGTTCACCTCGTCAGTTATCATTAGATACTGTTTATGTTTACTTTACTATGGTAAAGTGGTAGCAAATTAAAGTATTTTCAATATCGTATCATGTTCACTGCTTTTTCGTCAATCAAACCCTTAGTCGAGCGTTTGGCATTTTCTTTATTTTTGCCTCCCCGCTTATCGAATACTATAATGAGCTAATACGATTGTACTTCATAATTTTGTAATTGGTGTTCTAAAAATATACTTTCACCTAGAAAGAAGGGCTAACGCTTGACTAAATCCTATATGATTGGCGTTGATATTGGTACTACAAGTACAAAGGCAGTTCTCTTCGAGGAGAATGGAGCCATAGTTGCACAAGCTAATATGGGTTATCCCTTGCATCAACCCTCCCCTTCTATAGCGGAGCAGGACCCAGAGCAAATCCTACGTGCAGTCTTTCATACCATCTCTAATGTCATGCGGCAAAGCGCCGTAACTCCAGATAAGATTCTATTCGTCTCTTTCAGTTCAGCCATGCACAGTGTCATTGCAATTGATCAGCTAGGTAAACCACTTACTGCCTGCATCACTTGGGCTGACAACCGTAGTGCCGGGTCTGCACTTCGCCTGAAGAACGAGTTTAACGGACATGAGTTGTATTTGCGCACAGGAACGCCTATTCATCCTATGTCACCGATTACCAAGCTAATGTGGCTTCGGGATGAGCAGCCTGAGTTGTTCCAACAAGCCTATAAATTCATTTCTATAAAAGAATACATATTCGCTCGGCTGTTCGGCGAATACATCATCGATCATTCCATTGCCTCTTCTACAGGCATGCTCAACCTTGAACTTTTGGAGTGGGACAAAGAAGCATTGGAGATAGCCCATATTTCACCAGATCAACTCTCACGGCTTGTTCCTACCACAGAGATCATGCAAGGCCTGCTTCCCGGTCTAGCAGAGGAGCTGTTACTGCTCCCGGCCACACCTTTTGTCGTAGGAGCCAGTGATGGCGTCTTGTCCAACCTTGGCGTAGGTGCGATTAAGCCCGGTGTAGTGGCCGCTACGATTGGAACAAGCGGAGCGATTCGTACCGTAGTCGATCACCCGCTTACCGACCCTAAAGGACGGACCTTCTGTTATAACTTAACCCCAAAACATTGGGTGATCGGAGGACCCGTTAATAACGGCGGTATGCTGTTCCGCTGGGTACGGGATGAGTTCGCTGCTTCTGAAGTCGAAACCGCCAAACGTCTTGGCATTGACCCTTACGAGGTTCTAACGCGCATCGCGGAACAAGTTCCGGCAGGTAGCGGTGGTCTTCTGTTCCATCCTTACTTAACTGGTGAACGGGCACCGCTGTGGAATCCTGATGCTCGTGGCTCCTTCTTCGGCCTTTCTATGAATCACCATAAGGAGCATATGATTCGCTCGGTACTAGAAGGCGTAATTTTCAATATGTATATGGTTCTGCTGGCTATGGAAGAGCAAATCGGGCGTCCTAGCAAAATTCTGGCCACAGGCGGCTTCGCCCGCTCCTCAGTCTGGCGGCAGATGATGTCTGATATTTTTGATCAAGAGGTCATCATTCCGGAGAGTATCGAAAGCTCCTGCCTCGGAGCAGTAGTGCTTGGTCTTTACGCTACGGGCCGTGTGGACTCCTTCGAGGTTGTATTCGACATGATCGGTTCAACTTACCAGCATGATGCGATTGATGAACATACCAAAGTGTACAAGCAGCTGCTGCCGATTTATATTTCCGTCTACCGTAGTCTTGAAAGCCAGTATCAAGCTATTGCGGAGTTTCAGCGGGAACAAGCTGGAGAATAGACACAAAATAAAAAGCGCCGGTCAACCCGCATATACGGAAGACCGGCGCTTTTATATTACCTAGCAGTAGACTATGCGCTTTTGGAACCTGTCTTTGCTTTCTTTTGTGCGCCTGATCCGAAAATAATCCAAGAAGCAGGCACATACCGGAAGACGAGAGCCACTGCCAGCCATGAAACCAGCAGCGCAACAAGCCATCCTCCAACAATCGCTGCGATGTACGCAAGAGAACCCCCGTGAAACGGTAATTTTCTATAGAAATACAGCAGCATAGGGTGTAATAGATAAATCCCGAAGGAGCATGCTCCCACCGATACCAAAAGTCTTGTCAGCAAGCTTCGACCCGCTCCATAGAGCAAGAAGGAGATTTGCAACAGCACCACACAAGAGAGCAGCGCATGTAGATTAGAGAAACCCTCATACCATAAGCTGTTGATGACAGTTTTTTTCGTGTAGTTGTTAAACCATAGCTCAACATGAACAACCCCTGCTACAATCCATAACAACCACAACGTAATCCAAACCGGACCTTTACCGGCGCGCCAGCCTTCACGTGAAGGCACTAGCCATTTTTTCAAAGAAGAATAATACACCGCAATCCCAGCACCCAGCAGGAAATACGAGAAATAAGTAATCGCCAGACTCCCCTTGGATAACTGCCAATACCCGTGATTGGTCATGTATTTATTCAGCAGCACAAAACCCCACTGTAGTAATAACCCGATCAGCGGCGCCCAAGCCGCCAGATGACGAACCTTTTGCAAACACCACAAAATGAGCGGGAATAACACGTAAAACTGGATAATGATAATAATATAATACAGATGCGTATATGCCGTTCCTGTCCATAAATACTTCCATAGCTTAGAAGCCATCTCCCCTGGAGGTAAGCCCCAAGTATTCCCGGCATTCATTTTTAACGCAAAATACAGCAGTGAAAATACTACATAAGGCACAATAATATAAAGCAGCCTTCTAGAGTAGAACTTTCCTAGCGTTTTGCCACCCAGCGGACGGTCAATATAGTTATAGAAGAGCACGAACCCACTCAAAAATATGAATGAAGGTACGGCGAACTGGCTGAATTTATTAATAAATAAGAACGGATGAAACATGTTTGTGCCTAGTGTCTCCGCCAACGTTCGTGAAGTAGCATGAATAGCCAGCACTGCAAAAATAGCAATCGCCCGAAAAATATCCAGCTGCGGAATTCTTTCTTTTTGTCTCATAATCTTTCCTCCTGTTAAGCTCCGCATCGAAGTGATGCCTTTTTAATCAAGTATTATGAAGGCTACCTCCCCACGTTTAAGCGTGTGCGTGTATGAGACCTTCTTTTAACGTTATTTCTCCTGCTGCACGAATCCCTTTGCCCGTTCCTCAGGGATATAACCTGACTTTTCCTGCGGACTGGACTCCAAAGAGCGAGGCACGCTTCCAAAAATAATCCATGATCCCGGAACTCGCCGGAAAGCAAACTGCACAATAAGCCAGCTCCCTCCCAGTGCGACCACAAGCCCTCCGTAGATGAACAAAACATATGTTAGCGACTCTAGGGGAATCTGATATCGGAACCTGCGATATACTGCCAGCAATAGCGGATGAATCAAATATATCGCAAAGGAGAGTTCACCCAAACGAGTTAAAAAAGCAACAATCCCGCGAGGAGCCTTACGATAGATCAGAAATGTAGCATACAACAGAACCAATGCAGATAACATCGTATGGACATTCCATAATAGCTCGTACCACAGCGAATCCGTCCACACCCCAAAATGGCGGGCCACATACCATAGCTGCACATGGATAAAGGCTGCAATTAACCACCCGCTCACTAACAGGGCAGTCCATCCTTTTTGCTTGGCAGTTAGCTCCCTCCATGGCTTCATCAGCCACGTCTTCACCTTCTCAAAGTGAATTGCGATATAAGCACCCATCATATAATAAGCCAGATAAGAGATCGCCAAGCTCCCTTTTTCAACAATGTGCAGTTCGTATTTATTCCAGAAAATAAACCCCCACTGAAGTGCCAATCCGAGTGGAACCGCCCATTTTATTAAAAAGCGGGAACTCTGGAGTAGCTTAAGCAGTACTGGAAAAAGCAAATAAAACTGAATGCTGATAAATACAAAATACAAATGCGCATATGCGGAACCTGAGAATAACGCTCTAATAAAGCTGTACAGGTTGCCACCGAGGTTCTGGGTCAATCGTCCGTTCACATATAAGGTTAGTGCGTAATAGCCCATAGAGGCTAGCAGATAAGGTAATAAAATATACTTTAATCGACGACGGTAGAAATTAATAATCAAGCTGCGGGTCACAGGACGCCCATAATAATTATAAAACAATACGAAGCTGCTCAGAAAAATAAATGAGGGCGTACCGAATTTAAAGAAAATGTTGATCCAGTTCAGCCAGTAATAATAAGGGGAATGCAGTGCTTGCTCTCCAGCGGCAAAGGATGAGGAATGCACATGCAATACGCCTAAGATCGCTAATGCTCTGAAAATATCCAGCTGGGGCAGCCTTTCCTGTCTCGCAGTGTTCATATTATATTCCTCTTCTCTACTATGATGGTTGTTCATAGAGACGCTAAGCGGAATGTGGAAACTGAAAATACCAGGAAGCCTGCACCTGCTGATTTTACATTCTGATATTTGAAGCTGAACGCCTAGCGTGGGATTCGCCTTATCACTAACGCTAATTATATCGAATGTATCTGTTCTAAAAACTTAAGAAGAACTTAAAGTTTCCTTAATAATCTTCTCTAAGACGCAAGAAACCCTGCAGAACCTGCGCTAAAAAAACGCAATATGTAACTGCAGGGTTAAAAAAGCATCGTTTACACTTGTTCCGCATGTTCTTCCGTTGAAAAGGGGCGCAGCTCTCGCAGTGGATTGCCTCCGACAAAAGAGCCAGCTGCCACATTTTTGTGCACCACAGAGCCAGCAGCTATAACTGCCCAATCTCCAATGGTTACACCGGGAAGAATCGTTGTATTCGCGCCGATCAATACATTTTCACCGATCACCACTTCGCCCAGGCGATATTCCTTGATCAGATACTCATGCGCCAGAATCGTCGTGTTATAACCAATAATAGAATTCTCACCTACCGTTATTTTCTCCGGAAAAAACACATCCACCATTGCCATAAGACCAAAAGCCGTGTGTTTACCAACCTTCATCCCCAACATCCGTCGATAGATCCAATTCTTTAACGGTAGAATCGGACAATAGCGGGCAATCTGAATAAAAATAAAGTTGCGGACACCCTTCCAAGGACTGACCGTACGGTAAATATACCAAAGTGAGTTATGACCTTCTACTGGATAACGGGTTACGTTTCTCACGATTCATTCGTTCCTCGCTCCATAATTTCTATAATATCCTTCATGTTATGGATGATAAAGTCCGGATCATACTTGCGGAGCGTATCCTCGCCCTTCAAAGACCAAGATACTCCAGCAGCGTATACACCGGCAGCTTTGGCTGATTGAATATCAACTGCACTGTCACCTATCATTAAGGTTTTGCGAGGATCAACGCCAAGGTTTTTGACCGCTGTCAGAACGGGCTCCGGATGTGGCTTTGGTTCAGTAACATCGTTCACAGTCACAATCGTATCCATGTACTTAAGCAAATCGAACCTTTCCAGGGTCTTGATCGTTGTTGGACGGATCTTAGTAGTTACAATCCCAAGTTTGATCCCACGACGCGAGAGCTCCTCAATGGTCTCCTTTACAAGCGGGAAAGAACGCACTAACTCATCATGATGCTCATTATTATAAGAACGATAGGACTTTTCTAACGTACCATTTACATCCTCTAGTCCAGAGAATACTCTCATCTGTTGCTGAAGGGTTGTTCCCATATGTGGAATTATCTCTTCTCTGGTCAGTGGAGCCAGACCATTGTCCTTCAGCGCGTACATAAATGAGCTAATGATTAGCTCATTCGTATCGACAATCGTTCCATCCAGATCAAAAAGAACGCATTCTATCATAAGTTTTACTGCTCCTTCTTATCTCCATCCGCTGGCTGTCCTTGCTCAGGTTGTGTTCCTTGACGAGTTTTCTGCGGTGTATTTACTGCGCTTTCTGGCACTACAGTATCTGCTTGGATCGGTTTAGTACATACGATAGGGTCAGAATAATGTGCTTTAGGCTCTCCGGTTACTCTGCGAATAACGATTAATAATATAGCTGCCACAATAATCAGTAGAGAAAGCAGCTGAGAAATACGAATATTACCATAGGCAGGATCCAGATATCCTTGTTCAAAACCTAACCATTCCATCGGACTCCATAAGCCATTTATAAACGAAGCCAGTCCTGCACTTCCGTTAAAAGCTAAACTGTCAGTACGCACAGCCTCGATGAAGAACCGACCGATGGAATACCATATAAAGTAAGACATGAAGATTTCTCCAGCACGTACAAACTTCTGACGACGGAGAACCATCAATAACGCAATCCCTAGTAAGCTCCAAAGAGATTCATACAGGAAAGTCGGATGATGAAAAGCATCCCCTATGTACATTTGATTAACGATGAAGTCAGGTAAATGCAGTTTATCCCGTAAAAAAGATTCCTCAACTACGCTGCCGTATGCCTCTTGGTTGACAAAGTTTCCCCAGCGGCCAATCATTTGACCCGCCAGTAGTCCAGGTGCGCAAATATCAACAATACGCCAGAAAGGGTAACCCTTATAACGGAAATAAATAATTCCGCAAATAATCGCTCCTATTAATGCGCCGTAAATGGCGATACCGCCATTCCAGATCTTAAAGACGTCTATCAGATTATGCTTATAATCGTCCCATTTAAAAGCTACAAAATAAATCCGTGCCCCTATAATTGCCGAGGGTACACCCAGTAGCAGCATATCCATAAAGAATTCTTGCGGGATTCCGAACCGTTTGCCCTCGCGGATCGCAAGAAATAATCCCGCGAGTGCACCGACCCCTAGTATTAACCCGTACCAGTGTACAGGCAGTGATCCAATTGAGAATACAATAGGATCTATTGCTAATGGGAACATTGTCTCACACTCCTAATCGAGATCGTCCATATCCTCAGATATGGTCGCAGTTAACTTATTGGTAAACTGCAGGGCTGCATTAAAGCCCATTTGCTTCAGGCGATAGTTCATCGCAGCAACCTCAATAATAACGGCAAGGTTACGTCCTGGACGTACAGGAATGGTTACAAGTGGTACATCGGTATCAATAATCCGCGTCGTTTCCTCATCAAGTCCAAGCCGGTCATACTGCTTGTCTTGCTGCCAAGCCTCTAATCTAACGACAAGTGTAATCCGTTTATGATTACGGATAGCACCCGCACCAAAAAGTGTCATTACGTTGATGATACCTACTCCGCGAATTTCCAACAAGTGACGGATCAACTCAGGGGCTGTACCATGCAGCTGGTTATCTGAAGTCTGGCGGATTTCCACGGCATCATCAGCAATCAGTCTATGTCCACGTTTTACAAGTTCAAGGGCTGTCTCACTCTTACCAATACCACTACTACCAGTAATCAGCATACCTACACCATATACATCACAGAGTACACCATGAATCGTTGCTGTAGGGGCTAATCTCCCTTCTAAGAAGCTCGTCAAACGGCTGGAGAAAATAGTCGTAGCCATCGAGCTACGCAGCACAGGAAGTCCCTTTTCATTACTTATATCAATTAACTCCTGTGGCACATCCAAACTACGGGTAATTACGATACAAGGGGTATTGTCATTACAGATTCCACGAAGCCTACTTTTACGTTCAGCTTCAGGCAGCATGGAGAAGAATGCGAGTTCTGTCTTACCTAATAGTTGAACACGTTCTTCCGGATAATATTCGAAATAACCAGCAATCTCTAGTCCAGGGCGATTCAGGTCATCGACCGTAATAGGTCGCTTTAGACCTTCCTGGCCGGAAATAACCTCTAATTGAAAATGTTGTACCAATTCAGATACTTTTACTTTCTTAGCCATGTAAATTCGTCCTTTCGTCACCTGCGGTATATGTCCGCTTACTGCGTCCGGTTGACAGCGATCTCATTACAATTCCGGAGGTAATTCTCCTGCTATCTTAATTGATAACGCTTGTGAATGCAATCTTAACGCCTATCCATTACGACCCTAATTAAACAATAAAGCCACCCTTTCGGGTGGCTTTATCAAGAGAGAAAAGATCCTGTGATCTTATCCCAACAGAATGTTAACTTCGGATTCTTTATCGAAGAAGTGAACTTTGTTCATATCGATAGCCAATTTTGGCTTGCTGCCTTCGCGAGTAGTGGAACGTCCATCTACACGAGCGATTACAGTAGATTTACCAAGGCCGCTCAAGTAAAGGAGCATTTCGTGACCAAGGTTTTCAGTTACATCAACCAATGAAGTAAAGATTGTGTTCGGGGAAGCTTCCAAGAATACTGGCTCTTCATGGATATCTTCTGGACGAACGCCCATAATTACTTCTTTGCCAATGTAGCCTTTGCTGCGGATGATTTGAGCTTTTCCGCCTGGTACTTCAACATCAAGGTTCTCAGCACGGAAACGGACAGAACCGTTTGCTTCGGACAAAGTACCATTGATAAAGTTCATTGTAGGGGATCCGATAAATCCAGCTACGAACAGGTTAGTTGGTTCATTGTACAACTCTTCAGGGGAAGCAGCTTGTTGAATGATACCATCATACATAACTACGATACGGTCACCCATTGTCATAGCTTCTGTTTGGTCATGCGTTACGTAGATACAAGTGGTTTCAAGGCGTTTAACCAGTTTAGTGATTTCAGCGCGCATTTGACCACGAAGTTTAGCATCCAAGTTGGAAAGAGGCTCATCCATCAAGAAGACTTGTGGATCACGTACGATAGCGCGTCCCAAAGCGACACGTTGGCGTTGACCACCGGAAAGTGCTTTTGGTTTACGATCTAGCAAATGCTCGATATCGAGAATTCTAGCAGCTTCACGTACTTTCTTGTCGATTTCATCTTTCTTCACTTTACGAAGTTTCAAACCGAAAGCCATGTTTTGGTATACGCTCATATGCGGATACAGTGCGTAGGATTGGAATACCATCGCGATATCGCGGTCTTTAGGTGCAACGTCGTTGACTACACGATCGCCAATGTACATTTTACCTTCGGAGATTTCTTCCAGACCAGCGATCATACGCAAAGTTGTGGATTTACCGCAACCGGATGGTCCAACCAATACTAGAAATTCCTTATCTTTAATATCAAGATTGATATCCATTACTGTTGCTTTATCTGAACCCGGGTATTTTTTGAAAATATGCTCTAAACGTACGCCTGCCATTGTATTTCCCCCTCGAGTTAATTATTGATTAATTGAAAAATTCTTTTTTCCTTGTACATTTATATTACCCTAGACGGGACACGGTGGCTATTTGTAACGTTCACAAAAAACCTATTTCCTTTTCGTCACTTTATACAAAAGCATAGTAAGCTTCACAATAGCAGCGTCCCCAAAGCTACGCACATCGGCACCCGTCTCCTGCTTTATCTTGTCCAGACGGTATAAAAGCGTGTTGCGATGAATATATAGCTTCTTGGCTGTTTCACTTACATTACAATCCATCTCAAAAAACGTCTCCAGAGTCATCAGCATTTCTTTATCTGATAATACGGAAGAATAGTCGCCAATCTGTCCAAGTAACTGTTTACGCCGTGCATCAGGAATGCTGTTAACCAAACGTTCCAAATGCAGCTCCCAAGGTAAATGAATATATTCACCCACTTGGAAAATTCGTCCGAGTACAATAGTCTCTCTCAACAAGGCCACGGATCCCGTCAATCCCTTAACAGGAACGATAGCCGGAGCTACAGCCAAATGGAATACACCTACCCATTCGCTGGCTATCAGTTCGTGTAAGCCCATGCTTGTCTGAGCCAGAATTTCATCTACGCTCTCTTCTTCCTCATCCTTATCATCTCCGCCCGTGAGTAATTCCTTCCGGGCCAATATTAACCATTCTTTTTCTTGAAGAGGTATAAGCAGAATTTCATTCTCAAAATAGCTGCGCAACAGCTTCATTAAGGAACGATAAGTGATCTGCGGGCTATGTGCATTCTCACTGCTAAGTAGGAATGGAACCATATCTCCGAATAAACGTCCCTTTAGAGCCATCTCATCGGGTATCTCAGAGTCATTTTTCTCTTGCTCCAGTTCGGTGTTCAACCAGGTACCCAGCTGCCGAGCCTCCGCTTCCCCTTCTTCTCTAACCCCAGTAGCTTTTAGTGCAATTGCAAAGTTTCGAACCGCATAATTCACTAATTGTATTTCCAAAGAGTTAAGTCCATCCAATTCCACCCAGACAGCGGTTACACGTCCATCAGTCTCATATAATGGTGCCCAAAGATGACCCTCATGGATTACCGGCTGTTCTTGTGCTTCCAATCCCAGGCTAAAAAGAGAAGCTGAATGTTGCCTCCCTAACTGCTTGATTCCGGTTTTCTTTCCGGTGAGCTGCTCTAACTTTTTCCGCAATGTTTCGCTATCCATAGTCACCATACTCCACCACTTTTGCTCTTTTCGCCTATTTTAGCATATTCTCTAATATTATGTTAATCACTACAGCAGCGCACTACTATAATACGACATAAAAACACAAAAAAAGCCACCACCCTAAGGTGATGACTTTCTGTTTGGGATGAGCCATGAAGGACTCGAACCTTCGACACCCTGATTAAAAGTCAGGTGCTCTACCAACTGAGCTAATGGCTCATAAATGGTGGGGGATGATGGATTCGAACCACCGAACACGTACGTGAGCAGATTTACAGTCTGATGCGTTTGGCCACTTCGCTAATCCCCCAAAAAAGGTGGCTCGGGACGGAATCGAACCGCCGACACGAGGATTTTCAGTCCTCTGCTCTACCGACTGAGCTACCGAGCCATAAGATTACATGACAATTAAGCGGAAAAGTCTTACACTTCCCACTCATTTTGTGGAAAAAATGGCGGAACCGACGGGATTCGAACCCGCGGTCTCCTGCGTGACAGGCAGGCATGTTAGGCCAACTACACCACGGTTCCGCATTAAATAAAAATGGTGCCGGCGAGAGGACTTGAACCCCCAACCTACTGATTACAAGTCAGTTGCTCTACCAGTTGAGCTACACCGGCACGGTGTAAAAGCAATTCTAAAAAGATGAAAATGGTGGAGGCTGAGGGGATCGAACCCCCGACCCTCTGCTTGTAAGGCAGATGCTCTCCCAGCTGAGCTAAGCCTCCAGGTATTATGGTAGCGGCGAAGGGGATCGAACCCCCGACCTCACGGGTATGAACCGTACGCTCTAGCCAGCTGAGCTACACCGCCACAATAATTAGTATTGCTATGGATTGAAAATGGCGGAGAGAGTGGGATTCGAACCCACGCACCGCTTACGCAGTCTAACCCCTTAGCAGAGGGTCCCCTTATAGCCACTTGGGTATCTCTCCAAACGATATCAGTACCACAGCAATCCAAACAGGAATTTGACTCCCTGAAAACTGAATCCGAAACAAATCTGCATTTTAAGTATAGGATAAGCCCTCGACCGATTAGTATTGGTCAGCTCCATGCATTGCTGCACTTCCACCTCCAACCTATCTACCTCGTCGTCTTCAAGGGGTCTTACTAATTGGGAAATCTCATCTTGAGGGGGGCTTCACGCTTAGATGCTTTCAGCGCTTATCCCGTCCGTACGTAGCTACCCAGCCATGCTCCTGGCGGAACAACTGGTGCACCAGCGGTACGTCCATCCCGGTCCTCTCGTACTAAGGACAGCTCCTCTCAAATTTCCTGCGCCCACGACAGATAGGGACCGAACTGTCTCACGACGTTCTGAACCCAGCTCGCGTACCGCTTTAATGGGCGAACAGCCCAACCCTTGGGACCTACTTCAGCCCCAGGATGCGATGAGCCGACATCGAGGTGCCAAACCTCCCCGTCGATGTGGACTCTTGGGGGAGATAAGCCTGTTATCCCCAGGGTAGCTTTTATCCGTTGAGCGATGGCCCTTCCATGCGGTACCACCGGATCACTAAGTCCGACTTTCGTCCCTGCTCGACTTGTAGGTCTCGCAGTCAAGCTCCCTTATGCCTTTGCACTCTGCGAATGATTTCCAACCATTCTGAGGGAACCTTGGAACGCCTCCGTTACTCTTTAGGAGGCGACCGCCCCAGTCAAACTGCCCGCCTGACACGGTCCCCGTACCCGGTAAGGGCACTAGGTTAGAACCTAGATACGATCAGGGTGGTATCCCAACGGCGCCTCCACCGAAGCTTGCGCTCCGATTTCTACGGCTCCCACCTATCCTGTACAGATCGTACCCAAATTCAATATCAAGCTGCAGTAAAGCTCCATGGGGTCTTTCCGTCTTGTCGCGGGTAACCTGCATCTTCACAGGTATTAAAATTTCACCGGATCTCTCGTTGAGACAGCGCCCAAGTCGTTACGCCATTCGTGCGGGTCAGAATTTACCTGACAAGGAATTTCGCTACCTTAGGACCGTTATAGTTACGGCCGCCGTTTACTGGGGCTTCGGTTCATAGCTTCGGGTTACCCCTAACCACTCCCCTTAACCTTCCAGCACCGGGCAGGCGTCAGCCCGTATACTTCGCCTTGCGGCTTCGCACAGACCTGTGTTTTTGCTAAACAGTCGCTTGGGCCTTTTCACTGCGGCCCCCTCGTGCTATTCACACTACCGGGGCACCCCTTCTCCCGAAGTTACGGGGTCATTTTGCCGAGTTCCTTAACGAGAGTTCTTCCGCGCGCCTTAGAATTCTCTTCTCGCCTACCTGTGTCGGTTTGCGGTACGGGCACCTTCTCCTGGCTAGAGGCTTTTCTTGGCAGTGTGAGATCATGACCTTCGCTACTATAATTTTCGCTCCCCATCACAGCCCAGCCTTAACGATGTGCGGATTTGCCTACACACCAGCCTCACTGCTTAGACGGACATCCATCAGTCCGCGTCACTACCCTCCTGCGTCACCCCATCGCTCATAGCGGATTACGGTGGTACAGTAATTTCAAACTGTTGTCCTTCGACTACGCCTTTCGGCCTCGCCTTAGGTCCCGACTTACCCTGAGCGGACGAGCCTTCCTCAGGAAACCTTGGGCTTTCGGCGGATCAGATTCTCACTGATCTTTTCGTTACTCATACCGGCATTCTCACTTGTGTAGTGTCCAGCGCTCTTTTCAGTACACCTTCAACCCCTACACAACGCTCCCCTACCCCAGATGCAAAGCATCTAGCCATAGCTTCGGTGGTGTGTTTAGCCCCGTTACATTTTCGGCGCAGAGTCACTCGACCAGTGAGCTATTACGCACTCTTTCAATGGTGGCTGCTTCTAAGCCAACATCCTGGTTGTCTGTGCAACTCCACATCCTTTCCCACTTAACACACACTTGGGGACCTTAGCTGATGGTCTGGGCTGTTTCCCTTTTGACAATGGATCTTAGCACTCACTGTCTGACTCCCGGCAATAAGTATATGGCATTCGGAGTTTGACTGAGCTTGGTAATCCTTGCGGACCCCGCACCCAATCAGTGCTCTACCTCCACTACTCTTATACCGAGGCTAGCCCTAAAGCTATTTCGGGGAGAACCAGCTATCTCCGAGTTCGATTGGAATTTCTCCGCTACCCCCACCTCATCCCCGCACTTTTCAACGTACGTGGGTTCGGGCCTCCAGTGCGTGTTACCGCACCTTCACCCTGGACAGGGGTAGATCACACGGTTTCGGGTCTACGTCCACATACTAAGTCGCCCTATTCAGACTCGCTTTCGCTGCGGCTCCACCTTCTCGGCTTAACCTTGCATGTTAAACGTAACTCGCCGGTTCATTCTACAAAAGGCACGCCATCACCCATAGATCGGGCTCTGACTTTTTGTAAGCACACGGTTTCAGGTTCTATTTCACTCCCCTTCCGGGGTGCTTTTCACCTTTCCCTCACGGTACTGTTTCACTATCGGTCGCCAGGTAGTATTTAGCCTTAGCAGATGGTCCTGCTGGATTCATACGGGGTTTCACGTGCCCCGCACTACTCGGGATCCGTCTCGGAGAGAATACAGTTTAGGTTACAGGGCTTTTACCTCTATCGCGGGCCTTTCCAGACCTCTTCACCTACCATATTCCTTTGTAACTCCATGTGAGACGTCCCACAACCCCTAAGAGCAAGCTCTTAGGTTTAGGCTGTTCCGCGTTCGCTCGCCGCTACTGACGGAATCACTATTGTTTTCTCTTCCTCAGGGTACTTAGATGTTTCAGTTCCCCTGGTCTGCCTCTACATTTCCTATGTATTCAGAAATGAGTAACTGCGAATTACCACAGCTGGGTTTCCCCATTCGGACACCCCCGGATCAAAGCTTGCTTACAGCTCCCCGAGGCAGTTTCGTTGTTCGCCACGTCCTTCGTCGGCTCCTGGCGCCTAGGCATCCTCCGTGTGCTCTTATTAGCTTAACCTTGATTCTTCCGAAGAAAAATCTCACTAATAACATTTACTTGTTTGCACAAGTTGCTAAAAGATGTTCTAAAACGCAAATTCGTTTCGGTATCCAGTTTTCAAGGATCAAGTTGAAAAAGTTATTCATTTAAAAATTTATGGTGGAGCCAAGCGGGATCGAACCGCTGACCTCCTGCTTGCAAGGCAGGCGCTCTCCCAGCTGAGCTATGGCCCCATAAAATTACTCTATAATGTTATATGGTGGGCCTTGGTGGACTCGAACCACCGACCTCACCCTTATCAGAGGTGCGCTCTAACCAACTGAGCTAAAAGCCCATATAACATATATAACATTGTGAATCAACCAATGAATTGGTTGTCCGCTTGGCAACGTCCTACTCTCCCAGGACCCTTCGGTCCAAGTACCATCGGCGCTGGAGGGCTTAACGGTCGTGTTCGGGATGGGTACGTGTGGAACCCCTCCGCTATCGCCACCAAACGCATACGAAAGAGACTTGCTCTTTCAAAACTGAACACGAGTGAGTGTTCGAACCCGAAGGTTCTATTGTGGAAGCTGAGCTTCCGATTTGAATGTCCTCATTGCAGAGAACGATTCTCCATAGAAAGGAGGTGATCCAGCCGCACCTTCCGATACGGCTACCTTGTTACGACTTCACCCCAATCATCTACCCCACCTTCGGCGGCTGGCTCCCTTGCGGGTTACCCCACCGACTTCGGGTGTTGTAAACTCTCGTGGTGTGACGGGCGGTGTGTACAAGACCCGGGAACGTATTCACCGCGGCATGCTGATCCGCGATTACTAGCAATTCCGACTTCATGCAGGCGAGTTGCAGCCTGCAATCCGAACTGAGACCGGCTTTGATGGGATTGGCTCCACCTCGCGGCTTCGCTTCCCGTTGTACCGGCCATTGTAGTACGTGTGTAGCCCAGGTCATAAGGGGCATGATGATTTGACGTCATCCCCACCTTCCTCCGGTTTGTCACCGGCAGTCACTCTAGAGTGCCCAGCCTTACCTGCTGGCAACTAAAGTTAAGGGTTGCGCTCGTTGCGGGACTTAACCCAACATCTCACGACACGAGCTGACGACAACCATGCACCACCTGTCTCCTCTGTCCCGAAGGCCGCTGCTATCTCTAGCAGATTCAGAGGGATGTCAAGACCTGGTAAGGTTCTTCGCGTTGCTTCGAATTAAACCACATACTCCACTGCTTGTGCGGGTCCCCGTCAATTCCTTTGAGTTTCAGTCTTGCGACCGTACTCCCCAGGCGGAGTGCTTACTGTGTTAACTTCGGCACCAAGGGTATCGAAACCCCTAACACCTAGCACTCATCGTTTACGGCGTGGACTACCAGGGTATCTAATCCTGTTTGCTCCCCACGCTTTCGCGCCTCAGCGTCAGTTACAGCCCAGAAAGTCGCCTTCGCCACTGGTGTTCCTCCACATATCTACGCATTTCACCGCTACACGTGGAATTCCACTTTCCTCTTCTGTACTCAAGCCACCCAGTTTCCAGTGCGACCTCAGGTTGAGCCCAAGGTTTAAACACCAGACTTAAATAGCCGCCTGCGCGCGCTTTACGCCCAATAATTCCGGACAACGCTTGCCCCCTACGTATTACCGCGGCTGCTGGCACGTAGTTAGCCGGGGCTTTCTTCTCAGGTACCGTCACTCCGGTAGCAGTTACTCTACCGGACGTTCTTCCCTGGCAACAGAGCTTTACGATCCGAAAACCTTCATCACTCACGCGGCGTTGCTCCGTCAGGCTTTCGCCCATTGCGGAAGATTCCCTACTGCTGCCTCCCGTAGGAGTCTGGGCCGTGTCTCAGTCCCAGTGTGGCCGTTCACCCTCTCAGGTCGGCTACGCATCGTCGCCTTGGTGGGCCGTTACCCCACCAACTAGCTAATGCGCCGCAGGCCCATCCCTCAGTGACAGATTGCTCCGTCTTTCATTCTTCTCTCAGGAGAAAAAAGAAATTATCCGGTATTAGCTACCGTTTCCGGTAGTTATCCCAGTCTGAAGGGCAGGTTGCCTACGTGTTACTCACCCGTCCGCCGCTAAGTTATTTTGAAAGCAAGCTTTCAAAATAACTCCGCTCGACTTGCATGTATTAGGCACGCCGCCAGCGTTCGTCCTGAGCCAGGATCAAACTCTCCAATTAGTATTGAAAAGAGCGATATGCTCATTTTGAAACATCTGACAAGAAAATTAATTCTCTAACTTTGGATATCACTTACGTGATTTCCTACTCACTCGTTGTTCAGTTTTCAAAGATCAATGTCTCATCTTTCGTCGTCGTTGCTTGTCAGCAGCGACCTTTATAATATATCACAGCGCCTTTGTTTTCGTCAAGCTTTTTTTTAATTTCTTTTTTTGCTTGACCATTTCAGCAAGTTGTTAATCAACAGCTTGTCCAAACGGGCGAGACTTAATGTATCATATTTTTCAAAGCCACGTCAAGCATTAAAATAAAATTATTCTTAATCCGAGCAACATAACCACGCCAGGAAGCCCAAGAACCGTTACTGCGCCTATAGTTGCAGGGTTCAAAGGGATATACACCTGCGTGAGCAAACCTGAGAAGTTCACTACATATATCCCAAGTGCAGCCAATACCAAATGAACCCCAAATAAACTTAGCCACCCAAAACCCAGCTTTTTTCTAAATACAACTAAACCTAATAAGATAACGGATAATATCAATACGCCCATAGCTACCATTCTAAGCATGTAGATCCCCCTTATACAATTATTTACAAGCCCTTAAATTTGACTGCTGTTCAACCCTAAGCTTTTTGCATGTTTGAGATGTATCTGATATTTACGTTCTGCCGCCTCCAAAATATATATCGCGTAATCTATCTGATCCTGTCCCAACGCCTCGTCGAACATCAGGTAAGCCCTCTCCCACTCTGAATGCGCCTTACGGACCTCTAAGAGGGTTTCCCACCCCTCACTTTCCTTTTTGCCTTGTTCCTTATCCACTCCCCGCCACAGCTCTCTCCACCATCCCATTTCAATTCCTCCTCAGAATAATTTTGATGCAAAATACACATCTCGTTATTCTCATTCATATCGGGATAGGGACAAACTTAGAACAAAAAAAAGGAAACCCGAGGGCTTCCTTTTTGAAAAATACCACTATAGAGCTGCTAGAATAGCTCGCGACGGCCTTCCAACGCTTTGGACAAGGTAACTTCATCAGCGTATTCAAGATCGCCACCTACAGGCAAGCCATGAGCTATCCTGGTGATTTTAATCTCAAACGGCCGAACAAGACGAGAAATATACATCGCCGTTGCTTCCCCCTCAATGTTGGGGTTAGTCGCCATAATAAGCTCGCTTACTCTCTCATCACTCAGACGGGTCAATAATTCTTTCAAGCGAATATCATCAGGGCCGATACCTTCCATAGGTGAAATAGCGCCCTGAAGAACATGGTAATATCCATTAAACTCCTTGGTTCGTTCTATAGCCACCAAATCCTTGGAGTCTTGAATCACACATATCACTGAAGGATCTCTAGTTTTGTCCTGACATATTCTACATGGGTCCGTATCCGTAATATTACAGCAGACCGAGCAATAGTGAAGATTGCGTTTGACGCTTACTAGCGCTTTTGCAAAATCAATAACTTCATCCTCTTTCATGTTAAGCACATGAAAAGCTAACCGGGCGGCTGTCTTCGGTCCAATCCCGGGCAAACGCGTAAAAGCATCGATCAGCTTAGCTAGCGGTTCGGGATAATACAAATTAATAATTCTCCTTTAGACTGAAGTGGAGTGGGCTATTAGAACAAGCCTGGGATCTTCATTCCACCAGTGAATTTACCCATGTCATTGTTAGCAAGCTCTTCAGCTTGAGTCAATGCATCATTTACAGCAGTGATTACAAGATCTTGCAGCATTTCAACATCTTCCGGATCAACGGCTTCCGGTTTAATTTGAATAGACAGCAATTTTTTGTGGCCGTTTACTTGGACAGTAACTACACCGCCACCTGACGAACCCTCAATAACCTTGCCTCCGAGTTCCTCTTGAGCTTTAAGCATTTGCTCCTGCATTTTCTTAACTTGCTTCATCATTTGGTTCATATTATTCATACATCGTCTCTCCTTTGGGATGCGCAATTAGCGCTAGTATGTTTATATTACTCTTTTATGACAACAAGGTCTTCTCCAAAAAGCTGGATAGCCTCATCAATCCAAGGTTCAGGTTTAGCTTCTGCAGTATCATGTTCATGCTCCAATTGTAGTTCTTCTTTGCCAGTCTGTCCCACAGACTTCTGGGCAGCTTCATTCCAGTCACGAAGCATCATGGTTACAAGCCTATAAGGTTTGCCTAGACGCGCTGCAAGCACACTCTCAATAACCTGTCTGTTTGCCGGCTTCTCCGTAGTATCGCGGTGAATCGTGTTCTTGAATGCAACAAGCACCGCATCCTCCATAATCGATACTGGCTCACCGTCTACAAACCATGCATGAACCGTTACCTTTTCCTCTTTCACTCCCTGCAGGACAAGGCTCCACTGTTTATAGATAGCTGCAAAATCGGGACTATCTTTACCAGCAATAAACTTATCTACGTTAGGAGGCATTTTTGAGGCTGAAGAAACCCGCGGTGTTGGAACCGCGTGCGATTTCGGTGCAGGAGCACCATCACGCCCTCCTCCGGAAATGCCACCGGATTGCATTGCCTGTTCCAGCTTCTTCTCCAGTGCTGCGATCTGTCTTTTGAGAAGATCCAGTTCACCAGAGTCAACGCTTGAATTATTCGCGCCTACGCCGGCATTTGTTTCGCCTAACGGAGCAAATGCGGCGCTCTGGCTTACCTCTTGCTGCAAGCTGCATAGCTTCATCAGCGCCACTTCAAACAGTGTCTGAGGATGTGTTGCGTATTTCATTTCACCTAGGTATTTATTGATTGTATCTACAATCTGAAATAGACGCTCCCGAGAAAATGCGGTGGCCATATCTTTAAATTCTGCAGGATTCAGCACCCGCTCTGTTAATTGATCGGCCTCGGGTACCATCTTAATCATCAATAAATCACGGAAATAATACATGAGATTCTCTAGGCATTTATCCGCACTTTTACCTTCATGCATAAGCTGCTCAACAAGCTCCAGAAGAAGACCCATATCACCTTCCAATATCGCAGTAGCAAGACGGGCAAATTGCTCGGAGGGAATTCCTCCTGTCATTCCTAACACTTGCTCGTACGTAACGTTACCATCTGTAAAGGATGAAATCTGATCCAGCAAGCTCAATGCATCACGCATACCACCATCAGATAGACGGGCAATATACTGCAATGCGTTGTTATCCGCTGTAATCCCTTCCTTCTCACAAATAGCAGTCAGATGGGCGGTCTGTTCTTCTAACGCCACTCTACGGAAGTCAAAACGCTGACAACGGGAAATTATTGTCGCTGGCAATTTGTGAGGTTCCGTTGTCGCAAGAATAAACATCGCATGTGACGGCGGTTCCTCCAACGTCTTTAATAGAGCATTAAAAGCTTCTGTAGTCAGCATATGCACTTCATCAATGATATACACTTTACGGCGCACCTCGGTAGGTGCATACTTCACCTTTTCACGCAGATCACGAATCTCCTCTACGCCCCGGTTTGATGCCGCATCTATTTCCTGCACATCCATTACATTACCCGCAGCGATTCGCAGGCAGGATGGACATTCGTTACAAGGTTCCGGACCTGGCCCACGTTCACAGTTAACCGCTTTAGCTAAGACTTTAGCAGCACTTGTCTTACCAGTTCCCCGCGGACCGCTGAACAGATAGGCATGCGAAACCCGCTGTTCACGAATTGCGTTCTGCAGCGTTTGGATAATGTGCTGTTGTCCAACCATGTCTTGAAACGACTGCGGCCGCCAAGCACGGTACAGCGCGATATGTTCCACTATGCATTACCCTCTCTTAAGCTGCCGCTTTCCCGGCATTTGTCGCAAATTTATTATACTATATTCATCGGCTATTGACCAAAAACAAAAAGCATCTTTGCTTGTGGCAAAGATGCTATGATAAACAGAATTATAAACCGTGCACCTGTTATTGATGGCTACGATCCAAGCGGCAACCCTACATGACTGCTCGAGTTAGGCCACCCTCCGGCACAAGAGTAATCTTACTTATGGCTGCTTCCTTCCGGACCTGACCAGGTTCATAAGCACTCATTGCGGAGGACCCAACTGTCAACACAGCCCGTAGGAACCAAGGCCTCACATCGATAGCACCTCTAACAGGAATTCAACCTCGCTACAGCGGATTGCGAGTTACAGGGCACCGCTACCTCCCCGTCTAGCACGGCGAAGATAAGTATAGCTCACGCTCGGACAAAAATCAACTCCAAGACATAAAATGAGCCCCTCAGCTATACAGCTGGGGGGCTCAATCTAACCGTTAAGCCGCAAAGCGACTGTTCAAATTAGATACCATATTTCTTCTTAAATTTATCAACGCGACCGCCGGCATCCAAGAACTTCTGCTTGCCAGTGAAGAACGGATGGCAGTTGGAGCAAATTTCGACACGAAGCTCTTGTTTAACAGAGCCAGCTTCGAAAGTGTTGCCACATGCGCAGGTTACCTTAGTTACATTATACTTTGGTTGAATTGCTTCTTGCATTTTGAATTTCACCTCTCATGCCCTAAGCCTCATGCGGACCCAGAGTTATATGATTACACTGTGGTATTTTAGCACGAAATATCGAATTGGGCAATATGTTTCATTTTTACATTTTAGCTGCTTAAATATTGATTCCCCGCCGTTTAGCCCGCGCCATATCTGCTGGCGGCACATGTGTATAAGAGCCTATAACTACATCCGGCAGTTCATCGCGGAAAATATCAAGCATCGTCTTCATCCCAAGGATTTCACCCTGGGCAGGTGGAATCAACTCTAAATAACTCTCCGGGTCGATGTTTAGATTGCGCATCTGAATAAGCTTCAGATCAGTACGTCTTACAAACTCCAGCATCGCTTCAATCTCTTCTTCACGATCAGTCACACCAGGGAAGATCAGATAATTGATCGATGTGTAAACCCCCTGCGAAGCAGCGTATTTCAAAGATTTCTCTACATTAGCCAATGTATAACCGCGTGGTTTGTAATAAGCATTATAATGGTCATCAAGGGCACTGATTGTGCTGACACGCATCAAATCGAGCCCAGCATCAACGATTCCTCGCATATGATCGCTTAATCCCGCATTGGTGTTGATATTGATATAGCCCATATCAGTAATCGAGCGCACTTCACGAATAGCTTCTATAATAAGTTTTGCCTGCGTGGAAGGTTCCCCTTCACAGCCTTGTCCAAAGCTGATAATCGATTCAGGCGTCTTTAAATGCTCCAGCATAACTTGTGAAATTTCGTTGACCGTAGGCCGGAAATTCATCCGAGTCTGCGGAGATACAAAGCCGCTATCATCAGGTTGCTCAGAAATACAGCCAAAACATCCAGCATTACATGAATAAGAGACGGGTACACCGCCCTCCCAACGCCCTAAAAAGGTATTGGAGGAAGTCAGGCATTCATAACCAAGCGCACAGTTAGAAAGATGTTCATAGAGGCGGTTATCAGGATATTTGGCTGTCATCTCACCAACGCTGACTTCAAGATCTTCCTTGTCACAATTAAGTGGATTCCATTTCTCCGGATTATCGGTAGGGTCTGCCGCAACATAGAACCCGCCATCCTTCCACACTACAGCCGAATACCCAAACAGAGGAAGCTTATAAGACTTATCTGTCTTCACATAACCAGGAAGACATAGACGAGTGTAGCCTTGCGGCAGCAGCGCTCCGACAGCCTGCGAGCCTTCCGGCAAAGACATCATTTCACCCGTCTCAGGATTCATACCCACAGCACGTGTACTAGGCAAGCCCACGAGCGTAGCACCTTCTGGTAATGGAATTAATTCTTCCTCCAGCATTTCAACAATCATATCCCCACTACGGGCTAGCCCGTACAGTTCGGGATGATCATATACGTTTCCTTGCCCGTCGGCATATACCAAATACATGTTAGTCTCCTCTTATTATCAATTCTCAAGTTGTAGGTACTGAAGGTGTCTTCGCTCGAGTGGTACGACGAGCAGCTGTACCACTGTTGGAGGTGCCCCCGTTACTTGCAGTCCCGTTTGGTGTTGTTTTTGCCCCAGTAACGTCAAAGGATGCCAAGAACTCAGCATTAGTCTTCGTATCACGCAGCTTTTTGATGAATCCCTCCACAAAATCGTAGGACTCGTTCATATTTTTGCGAATCGCCCAAATCGTATCCAGTTCTTCTTTGCTCAAGAGCACTTCTTCGCGACGTGTACCTGAACGACGAATATCGATAGCTGGGAATATCCGGCGTTCCGCCAATTTGCGGTCCAAATGAAGCTCCATGTTACCGGTACCCTTAAATTCTTCATATATAATATCATCCATACGCGAGCCAGTATCTATTAATGCTGTTGCCAAAATAGTTAATGAGCCGCCTTCTTCCACATTCCGTGCAGAACCAAAAAACCGCTTCGGCCGGTGAAAAGCCGCCGGGTCAATCCCCCCGCTTAGTGTACGTCCAGATGGTGGAACCACCAGATTATAAGCACGCGCCAGACGCGTAATGCTATCCAAAAGAATAACTACATCCTTCTTGTGCTCAACTAAACGAAGTGCCCTTTGCAACACAAGCTCAGCCACTTTAATATGATTCTCTGGAAGCTCATCAAACGTCGATGCAACCACTTCGCCTTTTACAGAACGCTGCATATCGGTTACTTCTTCAGGACGTTCATCAATCAGCAATACAAAGAGCTCAATCTCAGGATTATTAGTGGAAATACTATTGGCAATTTCTTTTAAGAGGAGCGTTTTTCCTGCTTTTGGAGGTGCTACAATCAAACCCCGCTGCCCCAAACCTACAGGAGCGAGCAAATCCATTATTCGGGTAGACAAATGAGTAGGGGATGTTTCAAGCGGTAGCTTGTCTTGCGGATAAAGTGGTGTTAATGCTGGAAAATGAAGACGCTCCGCTGCACTAGCAGGGTTCTCGCCATTAACGGCATTGACTTGAAGCAGGCCAAAATATCGTTCATTTTCTTTTGGTGTCCGACATTTACCAGACACAAGATCTCCGCTTCTGAGATCAAACTTACGAATTTGTGAAGCTGAGATGTAAATATCTTCAGCACTGGGCAAATAGTTAATCGGCCTAAGAAATCCATAGCCCTCAGGCAAAATTTCTAGTACGCCTTCCATAAACATGAGACCGCTCTGCTCTGCCTGTGCCCGAAGGATCGCAAAGATCAGTTCCCGTTTCTTCAGCTGTCCGTAATAAGGAATCTGGTATTTCTTGGCCAGCTTATATAACTCGGTCAGCTTCATTTCTTCCAGATCGGAAATTTGAAGATCCATGTAATAACCACCTATTCAATTTTTAAATGAGTTCTTCCTAGTCTATCTACTAGGCAAAAAATATGATTCTATTAAAATGCTCATTAGGTTAGTATTACCCCAAATGGAAGGAAATATGCGGTTTGGCCGCAAATTAATACTCCTTCCAAGCGGGATATCCTAATATTATTCATTCTCACGCCAAACATGAGCACCAAGTTGCCGAAGGTTGCTCACTAAATTATCATAACCACGATCAATATACTCTACGCCGGTCACTTCAGTAATACCATCCTCTACTGTTAACCCGGCAATGACAAGGGCTGCACCCGCACGCAGATCAGCCGCCTTTACTTTTGCAGCATTAAGTTTACTGCCCTCAATAATTGCAGATCGGCCTTCAACACGAATCTTTGCGCCCATTCTTACCAACTCTGGCACATGCTTAAAGCGGTTGCTATAGACGAAATCGCTAAGCACACTAACCCCTTCTGCCTGTGTCAGCATACTCGTCATAGGAGATTGTAAATCTGTAGGAAATCCAGGATAGGTCAGTGCTTTAACATCTGCATGTTCATAATTAGCTCTACCTATAACTCGGATACTTTCATCAAGCTCTTCAATATCCACGCCCATCTCTAAAAGCTTGGCTGTTAAGGCTTCCAAGTGCTTAGGAATAACATTATCTATCAACACATTACCACGCGTAGCCGCAGCGGCAATCATATAAGTTCCTGCTTGAATCCGATCGGGAATAATGGAATGACGGCAACCGTGCATTTCCGAGACCCCTTCGATCCGGATGGTTTCTGTACCAGCGCCTTTAATAACAGCGCCCATAGAGTTCAATAGGGTAGCTACATCTATAATCTCAGGCTCTTTAGCCGCATTTTCAATAATTGTAGAGCCTTTGGCTCGTGAAGCCGCCAGCATGATGTTTATAGTGGCACCTACGCTTGATACGTCCAGATAAATCTTCGCACCGCGTAGCTCTTTTGCATATAAGTGGATAGAACCATGTTCGTTGGTAACTGTTGCTCCTAAAGCCTCGAATCCCTTGATATGTTGATCAATTGGACGAGGTTCAAAATTACAGCCACCAGGAAGACCTATTGTCGCTTCTTTGAATCTTCCAAGCAGAGCTCCCATCATATAATACGAAGCTCTAAGTTTCTTAACCGGCCCATTGGGCATTGGAATAGATACAATACGTGAAGGGTCAATTCTCATCTGATTGCCTGACCAGGATACATTAGCGCCAAGCTCTTGCAAGATTTCGGAGTATACGGCTACATCACTAAGGGACGGTAAATTATCCAGAACAACTTCAGATTCGGCCAAAATTGCCGCAGGAATAAGCGCGATGGCACTATTCTTTGCTCCACTGATGGTTACAACGCCCTCTAGCGGACGTCCACCGCCAATCATTAATTTTTCCATAGATTTATCAATTTCCCCCTACGTGTATTGCAGCTGGGTGGGCAATACGTGCTGTGGACTTTTAGTGATGAAAATGGAAAGACACCGGCTAAGCGGTGTGCTTTCCTCATCAAACTATTCAACTGGACAGAGTAATAGCCCTATCCTTTAACAAATTGCTTGTCCACCTGAGGCGGAAGCTACAATGATTAGGCTTTGTTGTTGGATCCAAATTCGCGAATTTTACCAATAACGGTTTCTTTGATTGCATCGCGACCTGGTGCGATGAATGTACGTGGATCGTAAGCATCAGGTTTAGCAGCTAGAACTTCGCGAACCACTTTTGCGAACACGATTTGATTCTCAGTGTTCACGTTGATTTTGGAAGTACCCAGGGAGATGGCTTTCTTGATGTCATGTTCAGGAATACCTGTACCACCATGAAGAACCATTGGGATGTTAGTAGCGTCACGGATTTCTTCCATCTCTTTGAATCCGAGGTTAGGCTCGCCATGGTAAGGTCCATGAACGGAACCAAGTGCAGGAGCCAGGGTGTCGATACCTGTTTCTTTCACAATACGTACGCACTCATCAAGCTTAGCATACATGATGCCGCCGATAACGTCGTCTTCTTGTCCACCAACAGTACCTACTTCAGCTTCTACAGAAACGCCTTTAGCGTGAGCATATTCAACGACTTTTTTAGTCATATCGATGTTCTCATCGATTGGGTGATGGGAACCGTCGATCATTACGGATGTAAATCCAGCATCGATTGCTGCTTTACATTTATCAAAGCTAGATCCATGGTCAAGGTGGATAGCTACAGGAACAGTGATATTCATGTCAATAATTAGACCTTCAACCATCTTAACAACAGTAGTGAAGCCGCCCATGTGGCGTGCTGCGCCTTCAGATACACCAAGGATTACTGGTGATTTTTCTTGTTCAGCGGCACCAAGAATAGCTTGAGTCCACTCCAAGTTGTTAATGTTGTACTGACCTACTGCATATTTTCCTTCAAGTGCTTTGTTCAACATGTCTGTCATAGATACTAATGGCATGGTTTCATCCTCCTAAGAATGTTGGTTGGCTATGTTTTTAAACCGACATCACATACAGGCTTATTATAGCACATCCTGTGTCAAATACTAAATAGGGTAAACAAAAAAATGTCCCGGTGGGACGATTTTTATCCAGCCTATATAGCAATTAGACTCATCCTCTTCGGGGTCCCACGCGAAATAGGACCGATACAGAAATCACCGCTCTAACTGCATTGATCCACAGACTTGTTATGAAGATGCATGTTTACCGCTACGCGCATTTCGTCTATGTCGAACGGCTTTGTAAAATGCATTAACGCCCCTAGCTTGGTCGCCTCCTTAATCATGTCCAATTCACCATAGGCCGTCATCATAATGACCTTAATGGACGGATTGATCTCCTTTAGATGCTTCAGAATCTCGAGTCCATCCATTCCCGGTATTTTCATATCGAGTAAGACCAAATCGGGTGACTCGCTGCGAACAATGTCTAATGCCAATTTTCCGTTAGCCGCTTGAAATGTTGTATATCCCTCACTATTGAACACTTCCATAAGAAGAATCCGGATCCCATTCTGATCATCGACAATTAATACTTTCTTCTTTTCCATACGATACCCTCCCAGAAATTAAGGCAGATTGACTATACCGCGCTCTCCACAGCGACCGGCCCCTTTAGAAACTACTCCATACGAAACCTATTATTCGTGCTTTACTGTCCAAATCCTGCTAATTGGATAAAATGGGTAAATAAAGAGTCTAAAATGAAATAAATGTCAGTTACAATATTTCTATTAAAGGGTAATACAAAAAGAGAGCCTTCGGATGAAGGCTCTCTTCGACTATTTAAGAACCGAAGGTTCTTTCTGTCTGTGTATAAATTATTGCTGCTCGGAATGCGTCAAAGAGGCTTTGACAAATTCACGGAATAGCGGTTGCGGACGGTTCGGACGTGAAGTGAATTCCGGGTGGAATTGAACCGAGAGGAACCACGGATGCTCTGGAAGCTCTACGATCTCAACTAGACGGCCATCCGGAGAAGTTCCGGAAATAACCAGTCCTGCTTTTTCAATTTCATCACGGTAAGCATTGTTGAACTCATACCGGTGACGGTGACGCTCATATACCAGTTCATCATCATAGCAAGACATTGCCAGAGAGTCCGGAATAATCTTACAAGGATACAATCCAAGACGCATAGTGCCGCCCATATCTTCAATATCTTTTTGCTCAGGAAGCAAATCAATCAATGGATATTGTGTATTTGGATCGATTTCGGAGCTGTTTGCACCTTGTAGTCCAAGAACAGAACGGCCATATTCAATTACAGAAACCTGCATTCCAAGGCAAATTCCAAAGAAAGGTATCAATTGCTCACGGGCATAACGAATAGCGGAGATTTTACCTTCGATTCCCCGATCACCGAAACCACCAGGAACAAGAATACCGCCAATACCACGCAGCATTTCGTCCACGTTCTCATCCGTAATTTCCTCTGCATTCACCCAGCGGATCTTAACTTCTGCATTCGCAGCAAAACCTGCGTGTGAAAGTGATTCAACAACGCTCAAATAAGCGTCATGCAGTGCTACGTACTTACCTACAATTGCGATTTCTACTGTCTTCTCTAATTTCTGAATCCGGCTAAGCATACTTTCCCATTCGCGCATATCTGGCGCAGGTGTTGTAAGCTTCAAATGATTAACAACAATCTCGTCCAATCCTTCATCACGAAGGTTCAATGGAACTTCATATAACGTCGAGGCATCGCGGCATTCCACAACAGCATTAGCATCAATATCGCAAAAGAGTGCGATTTTGGCTTTCATATCTGCGGAAAGCTCATATTCCGTACGGCACACGATGACATTCGGTTGAATACCGATACTGCGCAGCTCTTTAACGCTATGCTGTGTCGGCTTCGTCTTCACTTCTCCAGCAGCCTTGATATAAGGAATCAAGGTTACGTGGATATACATCACATTTTCCCGGCCAATATCACTCTTGATTTGACGAATCGCTTCCAGGAACGGAAGACTTTCAATATCCCCTACAGTACCGCCGATCTCTGTGATAACAACATCAGAGTTGGTCTCGCGGCCCGCGCGGAACACGCGTTCTTTGATCTCATTCGTAATATGCGGGATAACTTGTACAGTTCCACCCAAGTACTCTCCACGACGTTCCTTGCTGATTACGGATGAGTAGATCTTCCCTGTCGTTACATTGCTGTTCTTCGACAGATTGATATCAATAAACCGTTCATAGTGCCCAAGGTCAAGGTCAGTCTCTGCACCGTCATCCGTTACGAAGACTTCTCCGTGCTGGTAAGGGCTCATTGTTCCAGGGTCTACGTTAAGATACGGATCAAATTTCTGAATCGTTACCTTTAGACCTCTGTTCTTGAGCAGCCTGCCCAGCGAAGCGGCGGTAATGCCTTTACCCAGGGAAGACACAACGCCACCCGTTACAAAAATATACTTTGTCACTGTAAAACCCTCCTAAATAAAGTCCAAACATAAAAGCGGCACATGGTGTTTATCGTAACCCGTTTTACTATCATCAAAACAGGGGAAATCAAAAGTTCAATTCACCGGGGAAAACATAAACCGTCATCCCTCAAATTCCATTAATCTACAGCTACTTTGCATCTAAAAAAACAAAAAAGTGACACCCGTAGAACCGGGGCACTTTTTATTTTAGAAAACACGTTTATTAACTTACATGATAAGCCCATGCAATAGTTTACTCTGACGATCCCCCACTGTCAAGGGAGGAATTATGCCACAGACAAGACTCTTCTGATTATTGATCTTACTTGTCATCCTCGGAATCTTCATCGTCGCCATCTTCTGCATCGTCTTCGTCCGTATCGTCTTCGTCTATGTCATCTTCATCGATCACGACATCTTCGTCGACTTCTTCTTCGCTGTCGTCGTCAGAATAGAGGTCGTCGCGATCTTCATCGATAGCGTCGAAATCCTCTTCTTCAGCTGTGTAGTTTTCTTCTTCATCAGCAAAATCGTCATCTTCCAAATCATCGTCTTCATCGTTGATGATGCGCACCCGTTTAGTGTTACCAACCGGATCATCGGAGCGCTCAAGAGGATACCAGCGTTTCAGTCCCCAAAGGTTGGTTCCGACACAGGCAAAACGCCCGTCAATGTTAATCTCGGTATATAACTGGGCAATAGTATCTTGGCTTTCTTGATCGGTCATGCCGCGTAACTTGGCTACCTCGACCATCAGATCACGGTAATAATACGGTGTATTGGCTGCTTTAAGCACCAGAAAGGCAAGATCCACCATTGGCATTTCTTTAACTTTCTCAGGGTCTAGCTTTAAATTGAGTGGCGTACTCACTAAAGGACACTTCCTCTCACGCATTGTTCACATTACGGTTTATTTCAATAATATCCATTAACAAAACTAAGTAAAACCTATTTAACAACAAAATGCAAGTCAAATGCAAGAACCGCCCAACAGAAAAAGCCTCCTGCTTATTATCCATACAGGAAACCTGTCTTCATCAAGAAGAGTTGATATGTAATTGTAGCAAGGGTCGCCGCACCCAAAGTTTTTAGAAATGGGATTTAAAAAGGCGGAGGAAGACCTCCGCGCATGACTGTATCCACGCCAAGGATCGGCTCCTTACGGGATGTTACAAAGAGAGTTTTAATCTCTTCTGTTTATTTTATGTAAAGCGCCGTCTTTTGACACGCTGGGCAGCCCATTTCCTTAAAAAAGGGCAAGTTCCCATTCGGACCCCTCCCTCCGCTCATACAATATGGCAGCAGGGCACCGAGGAGGGACAGCGAAACCTATGGACTATTACAAATTTTGGAACATGCTTCTTGAAGAAATATCGGTTGCCCCCAAAAATGGTGAGCGGCGTATTCTTACCTTCAACGATCCCCGCCAGTATGCCGGAGCTTTCTCCCAATGGAAGGCTCTAAAAGCAAAGCAGCCCGAGCTGCGGCAAGTACAGGTATCTCCGCTGATTCGGGCCTTCTTCGTGCCCGCTGCCGCCGGAAAGCTGATGAACCGATTTGCAGACCTTCTAAATGTCGAAGACGATCTGCAAATCCAAATCCATTCCATAGCTAACGAAAAAAGCGGAATCGCAGCGCTCCCTTGGGGGGTGAAAGCAATTCATGCTCCTCAGGCATGGTCTAAATCAACCGGAGTTCACGTCAAAATCGGCGTCATTGACACCGGCGCGGATTACCGTCATCCCGATCTGAAGCATTCCTTAGCCTCTGGAGTCAACCTGCTACACCGCGGGATGCTGCCGCTGGATGATAACGGGCATGGAACTCATATCGCCGGAACCTTAGCGGCAGCAGGGGGAAATCGCGGAATGATGGGAGTGGCGCCGCGAGCGCTGCTATATCCAGTCAAGGCCTTTGATCATAGTGGATCAGCCTATGTATCCGATATTGTGCTAGGTATTGATTGGTGTGTGCAGAACCGAATCGACGTCATTAATATGAGCTTTGGAATGAAGACTAGAAGCAAGGCGCTCCACAATGTGGTTATAAAAGCGTATCGGGCCGGAATCGCCGTCATTGCCTCCTCTGGGAATGACGGCAAACGTGGCGGGGACTATCCCGCACGTTATCCCGAGACGATAGCCGTGGGCGCCATCGATAAAAGACACCGGGTTGCCGGCTTCAGCAATCGAGGTTCATATATCGATGTATACGCGCCCGGCGAAGGCGTGCCCTCCTGCTGGCTGAAGGAGGGCTACAAAGAAATGAGCGGCACCTCCATGGCGACCTCGCATGTCACGGGAGCCGCCGCACTGCTGCTCGCACTGCGACCGGGCCTCACGCCAAGGGAGCTGAAGCTGCTCTTGCGCCGCACCGCATCCCCGGTGCGGCTACGTAAGGGGCAGCGCCGCGCATCCCTAGGCGGCGGCTCTGCCGATGCCCTACGCCTGCTGAGAGCAGGAGTAAGGGCGAAGCGTTCGGTCTCCGCGAACGTGTAGACCCCTCCCGGGCACCGGGTGGGTCACTCTGACGTGAGCGCAGCTGATGCCGGTGCGAAGAACGGCAGCAAAGAAAAATCCGCCCCCAGGAAACCGGAAGGCGGATTTTTTGTCGTTTGCTGTTGATTTACATGCGATCCGGTGCAGAAACTCCGACAAGACGCAGTACATTGGCAATAGTAGTACGTGTTGCACCAAGCAGTGCAAGACGCGCCACGGTTTGAGCAGCGTCCTCAGTAATTACACGTTCAGCTTTGTAATAACTGTGGAACATCGCAGCCAGCTCATATACATAACGGATGAGGCGATGTGGAGCATAACCTTCAGCCGCAACAGCGATTTCTGCCGGGAGCTCGCCAATTTTGCGCAGCAGGTCATATTCATGCACTGCTGTCAGCTTGGAGAAGTCAATTTCAGCGTAATCAGGGATAGAAATCCCTTGCTCCTCTGCCTGACGGAAAATACTGCAAATACGCGCATGCGCATATTGAACATAGAATACAGGATTTTCATTAGAAGTAGAGATCGCCAAATCCATATCGAAATCAAGATGAGAATCCATGCTACGCATGGTGAAGAAATAACGAATGGCATCGATTCCTACTTCCTCCATCAAATCTTCCATCGTAACCGCTTTGCCGGTACGTTTGGACATTTTGACCTTTTCACCATTCTGGAACAGGCTGACCATCTGAGCAATCAGAACCACTAGCTTCTCAGGATCATTACCAAGTGCTGACATTGCCGCCTTCATCCGCGGAATATAACCATGGTGATCAGCGCCCCAAATGTTAATCATTTTATCGTAACCGCGGCCATACTTATCGCTGTGATAAGCAATATCCGGGGTAAGGTAGGTATATGTGCCATCATTTTTGATCAAGACACGGTCTTTATCATCGCCGTATTTTGTCGTTTGCAGCCAGGTTGCCCCATCTTGCTCGTACACTTCTCCACGATCACGGAGCTCGTCCAGCGAGCGCAGTACTTCTCCGTTCTCATACAGCGAGGTTTCACTGAACCAGATATCGAAGTTTACACGGAAAAGACCTAGATCACGTTTGATTTTATCCAACTCTTTATTAAGTCCATAGGTCCGGAAAAAAGCAGCGCGCTCACTAGGGCTCATCTCGAGCAAGGTATCGCCCTTTTCTGCCACAAGCTCCTTCGCAAAACCCTTAATATCCTCACCATGGTAACCGTCTTCCGGCATTTCTGCCTCTTGACCCAGCTCCTGAAGGTATCTGGTTTCAATGGATTTACACAGATTAGCCACTTGGTTACCGGCATCATTAATATAATATTCCCGGGTCACTTCATAACCTGCATAATCAAGCACATTACACAGCGCATCACCGACAGCAGCACCACGGGCATGCCCTAAATGTAGGCTACCTGTTGGATTGGCACTGACGAACTCCATTTCAACCTTCTGACCTTGACCCAGATTAATACGGCCATAGTCATCCCCTTGCTCAGCAACAAGGCTGATGATTGGGTACAAGTAGTTCTTAGACAGGGTAAAGTTAATAAAGCCTGGTCCTGCAATCTCCGCTTTCTCAATAGAAGCTCGGCTCGTATCCAAATTCTCAATAATAGCTTCCGCAATCTGGCGTGGATTACGTTTAGCAATTTTGGTCAGCTGCATAGCAGCGTTCGTAGCCAAATCACCATGCGCCTTATCTCTTGGTACTTCAAGTACAATATCCGGAACCTCTTCCGGTGCAACCAGCCCAGCATTCACAATCGCATCGGCGATGGCTTCTTTTACCCGTTCATTTACAAGCTCTAACGGATTCTTACTATGTGTCATAATTTCGGTTCCTCCTGTATATGCAAACTAATAGCGAACTTTCCTGTCAATTCCTCGTAGACGTACAAATCATATTCCCAGGCAACCGTTAAAGAACGCCCTTCGCGCACAACTTCCAGCTTGTTCGTTTCCGTAGAAAGATTGAACTGCGTATATGGCGAGCGATAGAATCCTGGCAGACGCCGTCCAGCTTCAAAGCTCTGCTCCGACTGAATCCCGCCATGGCGGATTAGCTTCAGTTGATTGCCTGCAATCTTTATCGTTGTACGAACAGAAACTTCCTCTCCGCGAGGACCCTGCTCTAATTCTTCATATTGAATATATAGATGCGGTCCTTTGGATGTTACTTCTCCATTCGCTTTCATAACATTTCGCTGACCATCTTGAAGGCTCACGAGCGTAATAGAGACATCATATTTGTCAGACTGTATTTCAGGCATCACACGTTCCTCCATTCTGCAAGCCTCTGCATTCTGCATAAGAAAAACGTCTAATGACAAAGCTTAAACATTTTTATATTAATCAAAGGCCTATTTCGCTTTCCCATTGTACACTATAATCCAGTTCAAAGAAGCATTTCAATACAGAATCAAGCATATCTTCATAAGCACATAAAATATTACCATATTGATGATTAAAAGCACACTTTGAACGTCCATTCTCTATGTATATCATTTACTTCGATAACATTTGCACCTACCAAGCACCTATCGGACATAGATGACCCTAAGCGCAGTATGAGTCCGAAACCCTATCCCAAAGGCCGGAAATTTGCAAATAAAAAATACAGAGCAGCGATTCTCCAAGTTTCCGGAAAATCGCTGCTCTGCTGTCTATTTGCGATTTTTGCAATACATCGGACCCTTATATTTTTTATTGAAAAGAATTATTGGGTCATCACTTTCAAAGAAAACCTGCGTTCCCATGAAGCTCCGCCATCTTTGGTCGCATACAAGGAAGAGTAATCAAGCTCACGGATGGCGAGCCAGCCCTCTTTATTACTAGTGAAGGAGATTACCCCGTCATAACCAGCGAGCGCGGGAAGATTAGTCCATTGCTTACCACCGTTATAAGAGCGTCCAACTGCCACTTTCTCTGCTGCTGGGGAAAACCCCACTAAAAAGGATGTGCTGTTTCCTACAAGCTGCAGGTTCCCGGGTTTGCCGGCGGCTGGCCCTTTATTGAATTCAGCCTTGCCGCTGCCTGGCGCAGGTCCGCCGCCCGCAGTTTCCTGAGCGATCACACGATTCCAACTTTTCCCCCTGTTCGCACTTTCATATAGCGAGTAGGAGGTCTGACTCATCCCCGTACCGCCATAGAGCACTACAGCGACCTGATCTCCCTTAGCGGAGATTTGTCCAAACTCGGGCTCGGCAAAAGCCGCCTTCAGTGAAAGGCTCCAAGTTCCCCCTCCATTTGTGGTCTTCATTACCCGATAGCCGCTTCCCGGCACGATTACAACCGCCCAGCCAGTATTCCGGTCACTAAAATAAGCGCCTCGTGTATTGGGTGGGGTGGAAATCTTACTCCAGCTCTGTCCCCCGTCTTTAGTGTAATACGTTGCAGCTCTCTCATAAGCAAAACCTTTCTTACTATCGATAAAATTTATTCTTTCAAAGCTGACGGCTTTGTTCGAAAGTCTCTTCCACTCCGAGCCACCGTTAGAGGTACCGATTAAATATTGAGCCTGCCCTTCCTCTACAGAAGCAAGAGCAAAGCCATGTACATTATCGGGAAAATCGAATTGTTTGAAGCTCCATTGGCCTTGATAGATCTCTTGAAAATGGCAACCTCCGTCAGAGGTACCAATCATAAATCCATTACCTGCTGCCCGTCCGGTATTCCCATTTAAAAACTGAACATCAGAAAAGCTAAGCGGTGTCGATACATCGCCTGAATGCTTGTTTTGCAGGGCCTGTAGCAAGCCGTGATCTCCCGTGCCGCAAGTCGCTGGTGCTGGTGCAGCCGCAGCATGTACAGAAGTTACAGGTGCACTCCAGCCTGAAACCATAATAAGCGTCGCCGAGAGGGCGGTTATTGTCGTCTTATAAATCCTTTTCGTCCATTTCATGATGACACCTCCTAATATGTATATACCCTTACTCACAATCTCTACTCTGTTATACCGCCAGAGAGAATACCCTATCTACCTTAAACAATCACAAAATAGAAACAATTTGTTACCCTCCATATCCCTAATGAATATCCTTCCAGATCCTTCCCCATAATATGAGAGAAAGGAGTCTGGTGCCATGACACGCGAATCAACGAATCCACCGAAACGAAAAAGCCGCTTCCGGCGCTTATTTCGGCTGCTGGCAGCCTTGATCATATTATTTGTATTAACCACCGGAGCTCTGCTCGGTTATCTATATCAAAAAGATCTTCCACCGATTAGCGATGATGTGCGCTCCAAGCTGTTTGACTCCCGTGGCAATGTTCTTGCCACCTTTACCTCAGACGGCCGCAGCCGCGAACCCGTCAAATTAAGTCAAATTTCTCCCCTGCTCATTGAAGCTACACTAGCAGTCGAGGATCGTAAATTTTATGAGCATTCCGGATTTGATCTGAAAGGGATGGCACGAGCTGTTCTTGTCAATCTGGAAGAGGGGAACCGGTCGCAGGGTGCTAGTACGCTAACTCAACAGCTCGCACGTAACCTCTACCTATCCCATGAAAAAACATGGACGCGCAAGGCTAAAGAAGCTGTCTATACGATGCAGTTGGAGATGAAATACAGCAAAGATGAAATCCTGAACATGTATTTAAATAATATCTACTATGGCCACGGTGCTTACGGCATTGAAGCAGCCTCACGGATGTATTTTGGGAAATCTGCAGCGGATTTAGACCTTGCAGAGAGTACCATGCTGGCTGGAATTCCAAAGGGACCTACCTATTATTCACCATACAACCACATGGACAATGCTAAAAAGCGCCAGAGAATCATCCTGACCGTCATGGCGGATTTAGGTAATATCACTCAGGAAGAAGCCGGACAAGCCGTCCAAGAGAATTTAAGCTTCAAGCCGCAAGGACAAAAGGATACGCTTGTAGCTGCGCCTTATTTCCGGGATTATATCCGCAATTTGGCTATAGAATCGCTCCACATCAGTAATGATGAGCTGGAGCAAGGCGGACTAAATGTCTATACCACCCTAGACCCTGACATGCAGCATGCCGCAGAAAATGCCGTTGACAAAGAGATGGATCAAACTAGTGATCTGGAGACTGCGCTTGTATCCATCGATCCTCGCACCGGTTACATCAAAGCAATGGTCGGCGGAAAAAATTATCGTACCAACCAGTTCAATCATGCTTTAGCCACCACACGCCAGCCGGGTTCTTCCTTTAAGCCGATTATGTATTTGGCCGCACTCTCATCCAAAGAGATGACAGGACTTTCGGTCTTCAATAGTCAGCCAACGATGTTTCATTATGATAACAACCGCAAAACGTATCAGCCCCGAAACTTTGGGGATAAGTATCTGGGTGAAATTAATATGCGGCAAGCTATCGCAGCATCCGACAATATCTATGCTGTTAATACAATTATGAAGATCGGCGCGGATAAAGTAAGCGAAATGGCTGCGAAGATGGGCATTGACAGTCCACTTCAAAGCGTACCTTCACTGGCACTGGGCACTTCACCGATCAGTCCGCTTGAAATGGCTGCGGCTTTCGCTGTAATTGGAAACAGCGGTCAGAAAATGCCGACCACAGCCATTCTAAAAATAACCGATTCAAATGGCATGGTCCTGTATGAAGCACCTCAACCCAAAGGAGTAACCGTCGTAGAACCTGCAGCTGCCTATGTACTGACTCGTTTAATGGAGGGGGTATTCGAGACTGGGGGGACGGGCAATCGGGTGGCTTCCATAATCAAACGTCCGGTAGCCGGCAAGACCGGTACTACGGATACAGATGGCTGGATGGTAGGTTTCACCCCGGAGCTATCAACGGCAGTCTGGGTTGGATACGACAAGGGGCGCGACATCGCAACTACCGACGGACGGCGTGCAGCTCCCATTTTCGCCCAATTTACTGAAAAAGCGCTGGAAAATGTCCCTCCAAAAATTTTCCCCATTCCAGATGGAGTGGTCAGCGTATACGTCAATCCGCAATCCGGTAAACTTGCTACAGCAGCATGTCCCGACAAAGAACTGGAAACCTTTATTAGTGGAACTGAGCCCACCGAATACTGCGAATTGCATGGAACTGGCGCCGCTCCTGCTGTCGATGACACACAAAGCAAGGTAGATCCTGCTGAAGAGAATCGTTCCCTATGGAAGAACATTAAACGCTGGTGGTTGAATTAGCCTCTTCATTTATATTGAAGGGGTTTTTCTTTTTTTATAAGTTATATATTGTAGTAACAACAGGATTTCTAAATTCAAATATCACTTATCGCATAAGGGATGTAACCGTTTTATTTATTATGCTTACCCCATTCTCTTAACTCACAATTACTGCTATAATAGTTATTAGAAACCAAAATATAATGATGTAAATGAGGGACATGGGATGAAGGATACAGGCATGATCCGGAGTTTAGACAGTCTTGGGAGAATTGTGGTTCCCGCAGAAATCCGTATGACGCGTAATATCGACATTGGTGATCCTATCGAATTTTTTGTTTTAGACGAAAAAATCATCGTCCTTAGGAAGTACACCTCGACAGAGTGTACATTTTGCAGAAGCCACGACCATGTCACCTACTATAAAGAGCAGTTTATTTGTAGCAGCTGTCTAAAAGAAATTGTCGATCCTGCACGCATGTCTCAATTGCCAGAGTCACGTGAGGATTTTGTTGTTGAGGCACCAGAGCACAACACCAGCATCCGAAAGTCGAAGACAGAGGAAATGTGCCAACGTCTGGAACAAGCTATTGAAGATCATCCCTATGCCAACCAAAAAGAACTTGCAGAAATCCTCGGGATTAGCCAAGCCAGAGTGAGTCAGCTCAAACGCAAGCTTAGCAGCACAAGCAAATCATAAATTAAAAAAGCTTCGACGCTCCTATTTCCGGAGGTCGAAGCTTTTTCTATATCGGATAACCCTTCTGGAGGCTCCTATACTATTCAGTCAGTGCAGCTTTAAGCTCATCTGAGGATGCATTCCACCATGTTTCATTATGAGAGATCAAAAGGGATTTGAGGGCCGATTTCTCAACGGCTCCAAGCCCTGCCACATCGATCTTGCGTTTGAGAGCTGCATCCAGCTTATTGACATGCTCGGCAAGAATTTTCCATCCGCGGCGCGCTTCTGTATCAATCCACATTTCACAGGCTGTGATTCCACCATAAAATTGAGCTTCCAATGTACGGTCTACCGCTACCCATACCACCCAAACCTGTCTTCCATTCGGTACGTCTTCACGATTCATGGAAAATTTAATTCCTTTTTCCACCTTACTCTTGGCATGCATGGCACCGATATCAATAACCGCCACATCACCATCAATAATGACAGGTGAAACGTTGTTGAGATCTATAGAGCCTGCTCCAAAGCCTTTATGTTTACTTTTAGCGTTCACAATATTTAAGGCAATCTGTTTCTTGCCCTCCGGTTGTATGTTGTCCACGAGTGCACACCCTTCCTCTTACGAATAATTTAATTTTAGCTAATAATGCGGCGATTGCAAACATATACATCCCGTAGATGCTTGTCACGGGAGGAATCACACTATGAAGTCACTGTCATTAAAGTACATCATCTTTGCGACCCTGGCCATCCTCGCGCTGCTGGGAGGAGGAATATGGGCCTTTTCAGGGGATAGCTCTACGGCTTCTGTTACTAGCTTCGCTTCAAAAGAGGCCAAGTCCTCCAGCGGCACAGCGCCTGCAGCCGTACCACAGCAGGTATTGCCTGAGAGCGCGCCCGTCCCGGCAGAGGAGGCTTTAAGCCAGCGGGTAGTCGAGTATCACATTGATGTCCAGCTTGTTCCTGACACAGAAACCTTAAAAGCTTCTGAGACAGTAACCTGGACACACCCCGGAGTAAAGCCAGTAAGTGATTTATATTTTCACATGTATCCAAATGCATTTGCCTCATCAGATACCACCTTTATGAAGGAATCCGGGGGGACGCTCAGAGGCGACAGCATGCCTGAGAACGGCTTCGGAAATATGACGCTGACCGATCTGCGCACGACAGAAGGAACTTCGCTAATGCAAAGAGTGCAATATGTCCAACCTGATGACGGCAATATCAACGATAAGACGCTCCTAAAGGTACATCTTCCTCAGCCTGTTAATGGTGGGGAAAGTGTAACACTTAAGCTTCAGTATGAAGTCCAGCTGCCCAAAATCTTTGCACGCATGGGTGCTTCAGGTAACTTCGTTATGGCTGGGCAATGGTTCCCTAAGCTTAGTGTATACGAGCCGAGGGGCACACGCGGAGTTAAAGAAGAAGGCTGGGACCTGCATCAGTATCACGGAACCTCTGAGTTTTACAGTGATTTTGGCATCTTTAATGTAACGATTGCCGTCCCTTCCAACTATACGGTGGCTGCGACCGGATTTCCTGTAAAAAATGCCAAGCTCAAACAAGATCAGAAAATATATCAGTTCTACGCCGATGATGTCCACGATTTCGCTTGGGCCGCTTCCCCTGATTTTACAGTAGCTGAGGAAGCCTTCTCTACGCCGGAGGTGCCTGGAGTACGAATTAAGGTGTATCTCGACCCACTACACAAAGATTTAAAAGAGCGTTACCTTCAGGCTGCCAAGGCTGCCCTGACCTACTTCAGCAAATGGTATGGTCCTTATCCCTACTCTACGCTGTCTATTGTCGTCCCACCTAAGGAGGGCAACGGTGCTGGAGGAATGGAATACCCTACCCTTATTACAGCCTTTGGGGCCGCGGATTCTTCTCCAGATACCTCACTTGAAAGAACCGTCATTCATGAAATCGGCCATCAATACTTCTACGGTATGGTAGCCAGTAATGAATTCGAGGAGGCCTGGCTGGATGAAAGCTTCACTTCCTATGCCGAAGACAGACTTATGGAGCAAGAATACGGTATCAAGTCTAATTTGCCTTTACAGGCCAGCCTGGTAACTATACCTGAGCCGTTAAATCTGGAAACGTGGAAATATGCAGGGGCGGATTCCTATAGCCGAAATGTTTATATCCGCGGCAAGCTTGTACTTAAAGATATCGAACGCCAGGTAGGTACCAAAGCAATGAACAACATCATGTCCTCCTACGCTCGTAAGTTCCGTTTCGAGCATCCTGCTACGTCAGATTTTCAGAAAGTCGTTGAGAAGGTAACCAAAAAACCATGGCAGGCCTATTTCGATGATTACATTTATGGTGATGGAGCGCCTGACTTCTCAGTAGATACGATTGCTTTTAAAAAAAATAACAGCGGCGATGCCCCAAGCTACGAATCATTAGTGAAGATTTCAAACAAAGGGAGCCATTACGTTGATGTTCCCGTGAAATTCACATTCGCCGACAGCTCTTCGGTGCAGCGGGTCTGGAACGGTGAAGGAGCAGAGACTACGTTTCAATTGTTAAGCGATAAGCCTCTTCTCTCTGCTGAGATTGACCCTGAACATTCCATCTTATTGGAGAGCAAACATCTAAACAACTTTAGGCTGGCGGAAATAGAGCCCAAGACGCTCTCTCGCTGGACATTAAGTGTAACTAAACTACTTGAAACCGTGCTCGGAACTCTTGTCTGGTGAGGTGAATGATTGTGAGAACATCGATAACCCGCGGCTGGCAAAGCATGAAGGAGCAATTTTATATTTTAATTCTGCTCTTCATCTACCGACTGCTCTGGGGCTACTTTATGTATGGTTTCATCCGATCTGCTATTATTCCGATTCTACTGCGCTATCCGGATAAAGACGCCGGAGGCAGCGGTATGGGCAGACTGTTATATTATATCGAGGGACAGTTCAGCTTGAATACGAACCCTTCGATACGCACTTGGTTATGGATGCTTCTGGCGCTTGTTGTCTTGCGACTTCTGCTTTCCCCTTTCATAAGGGCAGGATTGCTGCATGAGCTCCACCAGGAGCGAAAGGGCGAGCGTGGACTGTTCTTTTTCCCTGGCATGAAGATCTATGGACTACCTGTCTTAGTCTTTAGCCTAATCGAATGGGTGCTGACCCTGCTGCCGCTTTACTGGCTTGCTCCAAAAATGTACGGGCTGTTCTTATCCTCTTTGTTTAACTACGCTTTGTTACTTCATTTAGTACCATACGTATTGGCATGGCTTATATATATTTTTATCGTGCGCCTGTTTCTTCTATATATGCAGTTTGGTTACACCGGCGGTACAGGAATGTTCTCCTCACTGTTCATCTGCTTGCGGTCACTGATTCCTGCTATAGGTGTTTCCATTGTACTTGGTGCGGGAGGCTTGCTCTTACTGCTAGTGTGCGGACTGACGGGTCTGTTCTGTCCCGGCCTACCGGCACTTATAATACGGCAAATCTCACCACTACCTTCTACGCTCTTAAAAATGTGGGGAATCTCTGCACAATATCATCTATGGCGTAGCAAAGCATTTCCACAATAAATCAACCTTATTTGACATAATAAAAAGGTCCCAATTCCTGTATTCAGGAGCTGGGACTTTTTCTCATTACGGATAACTTAAGAGTATTTGCAAAATCGTAAAAGCTCTGTTACAATAAGTCCTGTGCTATTAGTAACAATTTTGTAATCAATTGAAACGATTCCTACATAACTAAATGTATTTATCGTAAGTGTAACTGTCGAAACGTCATTCTCTGGTGCTTAACACGCCTAATTCCTTTGCACCGGGAAGTGGGGGAACCATATTTTGGGTGAATTGATCTCGCTTTACAGGGATCATAGGGAATCTTCTACCGAACCCTTAAGCTAACCTCGCAGGCCTTGGAAGGAGTACATCTTTTGAAAAGACATAATTTAAGAAAAAAATGCGTCGCTGCGGCGCTAGGACTTGTAATGGCGTTATCTATTGGTGGAGGAAGCGCCTTTGCCGACTCTAAAATGGACTCTGTAATCTCAAAGACTATTGGAGTTGCCTATAAAACCGGAGGTACAAGCACTGCCGGATTTGATTGCTCTGGATTTACAAAGTATGTATTCAAGAATGTGGGTCTTACTTTACCTCGTACATCAAAAGCTCAATATAGCGTTGGAACTGCTGTATCCAAAAGCAATCTGCGTTCTGGTGATCTAGTGTTCTTTAACACACTTGGCAATGGAGTATCCCATGTCGGCATTTATGTTGGAAACGGAAAATTCGCACAATCGTCCTCTTCGCGTGGAGTGACCATCACTTCACTCAGTCAGGCCTACTGGGCCAATCGTTATGTTGGCGCTAAAAGAGTAATGAGTACTTCAGCTTATCAAGCTGTAGCCTTCGATTGAAACCTTCCTCACAACTATAACCTCATAATTACAACTATATGAACCTGAATCTGATTATGCCCGTAATCAAATTCGGGTTTTTCTTTTTTCCATAATATATTTTTACACTATTAGAGCCCAATTGAAACACGTTTATTTGATAAAAATTGCAATTATATTAAAAATTAGGTCATTATTAACGCTTACATATGCCTTTCTACCGTAAAAATTCCAATTTTTCTGCATTAATATGTTAAAAACGATTGCCAAGCGGCTTTCTGTTTGTTACAATTAGCGCAGTGAGATTTTAGTAACATTTTTGTAATCATTAAGTTGTTATTTACAAAGGTTTTGTCATGTATTGATTACAAGCTAATCCTAATCAACAGTATGAGCCGAGTTTCCTAACTATTAGGAAAACGGGGGAACCAACTTTGGGTGAATTGACCTCCATTATATAGAGGGGTCATAGGGGACCTTCAACCGAACCCTTAAGCTAACCTCGTAGGCATTTGGAAGGGGTATACACTTTTGAAGAAGAAGTTAGCAGCAGCAGTACTAAGCTTTTCCATCATCCTCACCATCGGAGCAGGAAGCGCTTTCGCAGATTCCAAAATGGATAAAGTGATTGACAAGGCCATCGGTACTAAATACGTATCCGGCGGTATATCCACTAACGGATTTGATTGCTCCGGATTTACAATGTATGTGTTTGATAAGATTGGCATTAACCTTCCACACCAATCAGGTTCCCAATATCAAATGGGCACAGCAATCTCCCGTGATGATATAAGAGCCGGAGATCTTGTATTCTTCAATACAAGTGGCAAAGGTGTCTCCCATGTCGGCATTTATGTCGGTGAAGGTAAGTTCGCACACGCTTCTACCTCACGCGGTGTTACGATTAGCTCTCTGAGTGATAGCTACTACGTGAAACGCTACGTTGGTGCCAAGCGCATTATGAGCACAGACGCTTACCAATCGGTTGCTGCTGAATCGGAAGACAATGATGATGTGCAATAAGTAACGTACATAGGCTCTTTTCCAAGGTAACTCTTGGAGGAGAGCTTGTTTTTTTGTCTTATTACTTATTTACCCCTCTCATAATTTGTAAAACATTTCTCTCATATAAAGTTTCTGAGTCGAACCTCCCCCATTTTGTATATAATTAGTAATATAGCAATGTCCTCGTGAAAGGAGATCGATGACTTTATGATAAATCCCTCGGTAACTTTTCATGTAGTTCCTATGGAGGCAATTCACGGAGAAGCTATTTGTAAGTGGAGCTATACGCCTCCATATAATATTTATGGCTGGATGCCGTGGGAGCAGATGCAGGCTCTTGGCATCGAGTTTGGTGATCCGCAGCTCCGGGAGGAACAATATATCTCCATATTAAATGAACAAGAGGTATTGTGCGGATTCGCACAGTTGTTCCCGATGGAAGGAGTCGTTCGTTTAGGAGTTGGGATGCGCCCCGATCTATGCGGCCATGGTTTAGGCAAACTATTCGTGGATGCCATCGTCCAGACAGCCTTGAATCGTTATCCTGATCGTGAGATAGATCTAGAAGTCCTGACCTGGAACCAACGCGCCATACGAACTTATCAAAAATGTGGATTTACGATTACAGATACGTATGAACGCCGCACACCTACAGGAGATAAACCTTTTTATTGCATGGTCTATGACAAATGATATTAAATACCATATATTTCATAAGAATGATTGTATTCTCGTTCATTTTTTTGTCACAAACCCTATGATAACGCTTCACCATAAGCTATAATGTAGGGAGCAGCTTACATAGAAGGGACGAATTGGGATGCAGAAATGGATCATGAGCGGTTTGTTTTTTGCCGCCTGTGCCTTTGCGGTAGTACTCATGTTTACACTTCCGGGTAAAGAAGAGGTAGCGGAAGAAAATAAGCCCACGATGCCGGTAGTTCAACTGGACGCAGCAAAGGCAGAAGCAACCGTGAAAGCCAGCTGTATCACCTGTCACGGCGATCAGCTTCAAGGTGGAGTTGGACCAAGTCTTCAGAATGAAGGCGGCCAGCATGACGCTGAGGAAATCTACAGCATCGTCACTAAAGGACGTGGTCAAATGCCTTCCTTTAAGGAGAAGCTAGCGCCTGAAGAGATCGCCAACGTCGCACTCTGGCTCTCAGAGAAAAAGTAACCCATCAAGCAACTAAAAACGCCCGTGTATGAGATAGCTGACTATCTATGCACGGGCGTTTATTTTATGATTTTGGCTAAACTAGTGATTTTTTTCAAAGGCTTCATTAAATTCATGCGCCGCTCGAAGATCTAGAGCCGTAATCCCATCTTCTTCATTAGATTCAAGTCGCAGGGTAACTGTTTTATAATCAATCGTAATATGTGGATGATGATCGAAGGCTTCTGAAATCGTGGCTACTTCATCAACGAAAGCAATGCCCTTCATATATTGGCTGAACATATATTTTCGCACCATAACATTATTATCCAGCTTCCAGCCCTCCAGCTTAGTGATCTCCTCACGCAGTTCCTCTTCCGTAAATAACAATTCGTTTCCTCCCTTACAAAAAGTTGCAGTAAAGTGCGCAGTTCCCTTTACTTGACTTAGGCGTTAAACAAAACATCCCTTAGCTTCTGAGGTCCAAGGGATGTGCCAGGATAAAGGCGATATTTTCGATTTAATGTATTCACAAATCCCAGCGATTATAACTCGGCTTTATCAATTTTAACACGGGCTACTAACTACGGGCAAATTACGTCCCGACGTCTCCTCAACCTAAATCAAAACCACTGAAGCCAAATCCTCTTCGCCAACTAAAATATTAATGCGGTGCGTGTCCTTATCGTAAATAATTACGCCGCTCCCCACTTCAATCATAGGTTCATTACCCAACGCGAAGAAAAGATCCTCAGCCAATGCTTCCCATACCTCCAGCTTTGATTCTTGGGGTAGTTCCTGCCACTCGTCCGGATCCATCTCGAAAAATAAATATCCATCGGAAATTCGTCCGACGGCTTCGGTCAAATCCGTTAGAATTTCACCGTAATCTCTACCATGCTTTACACCCACGTATATCACTCCGTTTTCTTCACAGATGAATAATTACTTACCTTATCCATTATAGCCGAAAAAATGACTTCACAAAAAACCGAATGATGTCGATAAATAAGAATATACGTTAATTCGGTTTCGCACAGAGTGCCCTGCCGCTGTTTCAAGGATGATATACGCGGCATTGTCGGAACACATCTTAAATCTCACGGACGAGGTGCAAAATGGAAATTTCAACAATAATTGGTTTAATTTTTGGTTTGGTTGCTGTAATCTGGGGCATGATCCTCAAGCACGCTCCACTTCATGCTTTGGCCACACCTGCTGCTTACGTTATTATCTTGGTGGGTACGGCAGCTTCTATTTTCATGGCTTTTCCTTTCAACGAGGTCAAAAAGATTCCAAGTCTGTTCAAAATGATTTTTATCAAAAAGAAATTAATCAGTAAACCCGAATTAATCACTATGTTCATGGAATGGGCTTCTATCACACGGCGTGAAGGTCTGTTGGCTCTAGAATCAAAGGTCGATGAAATAGAAGATAACTTCCTCAGGAATGGCATGCGGATGATCATTGATGGAAATGATCAGGATTTTGTCCGCGATGTCCTCATGGAGGATATCCACGCCACAGAGGATAGACATAAAGCAGGAGCGCTCATTTTCTCACAGGCAGGTATGTATGCTCCTACCCTTGGGGTGCTCGGGGCGGTTATCGGCCTCATCGCCGCTCTGGCTGATATGAGTGATATGAACAAATTGGCTGCGGCAATCGGGGCTGCCTTCATCGCCACTTTGCTAGGTATCTTTACAGGTTACGTATTATGGCATCCTATTGCCAATAAGCTGAAACGTCTCTCCAAACAAGAAATCGAAGTTCGAATGATGATGGTCGAAGGTCTTTTGTCCATACAGTCCGGTGTATCTACTATTGCCATCAATCAGAAGCTTGCTGTATTCCTAACACCTTCGCAACGCGTTAAGTTAAATGAGAAGGACGGTGGATCAGGTGAGCAAAAAGACTAGACACGAAGAGCATGAAGAACATGCCGATGAATCGTGGCTGTTACCTTATTCCGACCTCATGACTCTTCTGGTGGCTCTGTTCATCGTTATGTATTCTATGAGCGCAACGGATGCCAAGAAATTTGAAGAGATGAGTCAGGCCTTCAGTTCCGCACTTAATGGCGGTACAGGTATTCTTGAAGAGCGGGCAGCAATGCCTAGTAAGACTCAAGAAGATCTGGGGAAAAATGATAAGATGGGTAGCTCTACTTCCAAGAAAGCTGAAGAAGCAGAAATGGCAAAGCTACGACAAAAGGAACAAGAGGATTTAGAGAAGCTTAAGAAACAATTCGATCAATATATTAAGAGCAACGGTCTAACGGATCTGCTCAGTACGAAGCTTAATCAATCTCAGCTAATGATTACGATCAGTGATAACGCATTGTTCGCCTCTGGCCAAGCCATTGTTAAGGATGATTCGCGGCAATTAGCTAAATCCATCTCAACGATGCTGCAACAATTCCCGGATTATGATGTAGTAGTGCAAGGGCACACCGACGATATTCCGATTTCTAATAGCAACTATTCATCCAACTGGGATCTGAGTGCGGATCGGGCACTTCAGTTCATGAAGATTTTGCTGCAGAACACGAATCTAAATCCGCGCAAATTTAGTGCGATTGGATACGGCGAGTATCATCCTATTTCGGATAATGACACAGCTACCGGCCGAAGCAAGAATCGCCGGGTAGAGGTTTCCATTATTCGCAAATATCAAGAATCCAAAGAGTTTACAGGGATTGTTCCCTCTGCTGAATAAGTGATTTCATAAGGTAATAAAAAGAGCTGTCCAAAGGTCTTAGACCCTGGACAGCTCTTTTTTGTTGCGAGTACTACATTCTATATGGACCTGTAACATTGTAATAACATTCCTACAGTAACTCGTAGTTCAGCGTAGCTCCAAGCTCTTTCTTCTCATCAGCAGACAGCTCCCGCCATTCTCCCGTTTGCAATGCCCCCAGGCGAATATTCATAATCCGAATGCGTTGCAGCTTTCGAACCTCATAGCCAAAAGCGCTGCACATACGACGAATCTGACGATTTTTGCCCTCTGTCAAAATAATACGGAAGACACGCTCCGTAATACGCGTGACCTCACAGGGCAGTGTCTTCTCACCTAATATTTTCACACCGCTGGACATGCCGGTAATAAACGAAGGCGTAATGGGTCTGTCCACGGTAACCACATATTCTTTTTCATGCCGGCCTTCCGCCCGTAAAATTTTATTAACGATGTCGCCATCATTAGTAAGCAAGATTAATCCTTCCGAATCCTTATCGAGACGACCAATCGGGAATATACGTTCATGATGACCTACAAAATCGACAATATTCCCCTTGATATGCTGTTCTGTGGTTGATGTAATCCCTACCGGCTTGTTTAGAGCAATGTAGACCGTCTGGCTTGAGGTTTCAAGCGCTATACCATCTATTCGCACATCATCGCCCGGAACAGCCTGACTGCCCAGCACAGCAGGCTCTCCGTTGATCGTAACTCTGCCGGCATCCACAAGCTTGTCTGCTTCTCGGCGTGAACAGTACCCTGTCTCACTGATGAATTTATTAATTCTCACGTTGTTCTTCACTCCGTTCATCCTTAATGTTAAGCCAAGGTGTACCCCCTCCAGCTGCAGGCAGCTTAATCATAACGGTTGTCCCCCGGCCAACTTCACTTTGTATTTCCAAATGACCCTTATGAGCCTGAATAATACGCTGGCTAATCATTAACCCAAGACCAGTCCCCGATTCCTTATTCGTGAAGAACGGTTCACCCAGCTTAGGCAGCACGTCCTCTGGAATCCCTTCACCCTGATCTTTGATTACTATAAAGACGCAATCCACAGAGTTCCACAGTTCCATTGAAATGACGCCACCCTCAGGCATAGCCTCAATTGCATTTTTAACAATATTAATGAATACCTGCTTCAGCTGGTTCTCTTCACAATGTACAGTAGCAGGTTGTTCAGAGAATTTCGTACTAAATTGAATATCATGTAGATGAGCCAGACTATCCAATAGAGAAACTACATCACCTAATATGTAGCGAAGATCTTTTTCCTGAAAATGAACGGCTTGCGGCTTAGCCAGGATTAAGAATTCACTGACGATAAGATTAATCCGCTCCAGCTCGGATAACATCAGCTCTACATGAAGCGGAACCAAGAGCTCCTTCTCCTGTTGAAGCTGTAAAAATCCTTTTAATGTGGTAAGAGGGTTACGAATCTCATGAGCTACTCCTGCGGCCAATTGGCCGACCGTAGTTAGTTTCTCAGAGCGTCTAAGCAGCTCCTCCATTCGATTGCGTTCCGTCATATCACGAGAAACGTGAATAAAGGAATGGGGATAACCCTCTTCATCTCGAATTATCGAGGTACTAACGCTAACCTCAACTAATGATCCGTCCCGTTTAAGTCTCACTGTCTCAATCGGCGGCAGAACTGCACCATTTCTTAACGCGTCCAGCCGCTCTTCCTCTTGCTTAAGCGCTGTCGCGGGTACAAGATATGGCATATTACCGATCACTTCTGTTGCACTCCATCCATACAGCTCCTCAAAGGCCCTGTTAGTGCTAGTGATTCGTCCCTCCATATCCAACGTATGAATCGCATCAGACGTCCCGTTAATTACGGATTCCAAATGCTCCTTAACCGCCCGGTTCTCTTCCAGCGTCTGCTTAAGACGATTGGTGCGTTGCATAAGATGAGAAGTCATAGCGTTAATCCGCAAGGCTAATTGACCTAACTCATCACGAGAGGTTACCTTTAATGGAGGTTCGAACTTACCTCGCGCTACATCATTGACTTTGGCAAGTATAGCCTGAATTGGACGAGTAACAAAACCTGAAAGTATGTAACTACATAGCAAAAATAATGCCAGCAACAACAGAGACGTAGTCAAATAATTGGCTAATTGTTCATGAACTACGGATGAAATCACAGAATAATCCAAAACTACACCGATTACGTAGGGCTCCATTTTAGGATTCTGAATAGGGATGAAGCTTTTAAGCACTCTTTTCCCATGTACCCTCGTCTCCAGTGTAACTGGCTTCTGCTTCTGCTGAGCTAATAGAATGGCCGCTTTATCTTGCTCCACATTACCATAAGTATAGGTACCGAACTTAATTGGGCGGTTGCCAAGTTTCTTTTTAAATGCATCGCTTCCATCGCCCGCCATACTCGCTAAACCAAATGTTGTTGGATTAAATCCTGTAAGCTCTAAAATCCCTGGATTAACTTCTTTGGTTCGCTCTACAATTTGATCGGGATTGGTGATTTTGACATATTCACTAGCCGCAGTATTGAGAATAACAGGATTAATGATGTAATTGCTTGCTTCATCATGATAATAACCCCACTTCTCAATGAAATCGGGATTGTAGGTTGAATATTCAAATGGGCCTGACCAAAAATGATCCAATGCCTGACCTTGTCCCACAGTGACTTCCTGATTATCAAATAACTCCAAAAGGGCAAGGTACCAGTACCCCCAACCTTGAGTGGACATTCCAATATCAATAGGATTTGATGCCTTTGTCACCACGATATCATTATCAGTCTTTACCAGAATTGAAATATTAGACACGCCCAACTTGGAAGTTAGGGCCTTAAGTTGAGCATTGGTTATATTCTTATAATCCGGACCCAATTCCTTAGAGGCAAAGATGGCAGCCATTCTTAAGTTATGCGCAATTTGATATTCTACATAGTTAGAGCTATAGTTACTTTGTTCTACAGAAACAGCCATTTGCATAGCGGTGATCTGCATATTATTTACGTTTTCATTTCTTAGATTATTCTGAGCGGCATAAAGGTTAAATGTCAGGTTTAATGCTAAAATTAGCAGTACCGCTCCAAAAATAATAGCAGATAGTTTTGTCTTTATGGACAAACTGTTATTCACCTCTTATCCACTGGTAAATCCTTGCGGAGCCTATAATAAACATCATACCTTTTGCCCCCTCATTTGAAAAGGACATTTAAAACAAGCCTATTAATTCACGAAATATTGAAATTCAAAAGGTGTTTCTCTACAATATATAAGAAACCATCCACATCTTATGCACATATAAACAAATTATTAAAGCCCGATGTGTACAAAAATGTGTATAAGTAGGCTGTTATCCACAGAGTTATACACATTTTGTTAAGAACGAATATTTGTTCGTTGTACAATGGTTACAGAAGAAGGGAAGATGATCTTGAATATTAAAGCCAATGAATCGCCAGAAGATATACAAGCGGTTCATGAATATTGGATGAGGCAGGCGATCGCAGAAGCACGTAAAGCTGAGGCATTAGGTGAGGTTCCTATTGGCGCTGTCATTGTTCGACATGGTGAAATTATAGGACGTGGATACAATTTACGAGAAACGACAATGGATTCGACAGCCCATGCAGAGATGGTAGCCATTCGTGAGGCCAGCAATGTCATGAATTCTTGGCGTCTGCTGGATTGCCAGCTGTACGTCACCCTAGAACCTTGTCCGATGTGTGCAGGAGCAATAGTGCAGTCCAGAGTGCCTCTCACGGTATATGGAACGCCTGACCCTAAAGCTGGATGTGCCGGGACCCTCATGAACTTGCTTGAAGAACCGCGATTTAATCATAGAACTGAGGTAATACAGGGTGTTTTACAAGAAGAATGTGCAGATCTACTCACCTCCTTCTTTCGCCGTTTACGTAAAAAGCCAATAAAACAAAAGGAGGACTCCTAAATGACCCTTACTCTATATCATACCTCTCAAGGCATCTATATTTCTCCACTTGAGCTTAAGGATGCACAGAGCCTGCTGGAGCTTCGTTTAAATAACCGGGTAACCCATGAACCGTTTGAGCCAAAACGTGATGAGCACTTCTTTACCCTGGAGAGTCAACAACAGATCATCAATCAGCGTATTGAGGACGCCCTACAGGACAGAGCTTATATGTTCGGCATTTATCTGCTGGATGGACAGCTAATCGGTCAGATCACATTGTCCAACGTCTCACGAGGTATAGCACAATATGCTGATTTAGGATATTTAATGGATCATCGGATGCAAGGACAAGGTTATATGACAGCAGCAGTCGGATTAGTCCTTGGCTATGCGTTCCGGGCCTTAGGTCTACATAGAGTTCAAGCAGCTATTTTATTGCATAATGAAGCTTCCCGAAGAGTCCTGGAGAAGAGTGGGTTCAAACCTGAAGGGATCGCCCGTCAGTATCTTAAAATAAATGGACAGTGGCAGGATCACCAAACCTACGCAATCTTAACCGAAGATGTGCTGACTGAGGAACGGAAATAAGATTCTGCATTGTCGCAGGAATGAGTGCTACTTTTTTTCCTAAAAAAAGACCCGCATGGGCGTATAATATACGCATCATGCGGGTCTTAATCCTGCGAACTGGGATTAATAAGTTCCCATACCACCGAATTCTTCTCCAAGTTGATCCATTGTAATTACATCATCACCTTGAGGGATACCAATCTTGAATACCGGCTTCTCGTTGATCTTACTGTATTGGCCCGTTCCATTTACTGAGAAGGCTACTTTTGTGCCATCTTCCGGATCATTTACTTTAACATCCATCAATAAATCCTGATACACAGCGTATCCATCTTTATTGATCGCAGTATTATAGTGGAACTGGTTGATGGTAAGGTACTTATCAAGATCAGCTAAGCCCTTATCCAATTCAGTTCTAGCTTCACCTGATGTCAGTTCTTCTTTAGCCTTAGCTAGATCTGCATCTTTAATCTGCAGCATATCCTTGTATTCTTCCTTGCTTACGATATCAATGATTTTAGGCAGGGCATTATTCACCAAGATAGTGATTGCTTCTTTAACATTATCGTTAGTCACTTGGAACTGAACGACTTGTTTAGCTTCCACGCCTTCTGGTAAATTAGCATCTTTGGGATCAATCTCGTTAAAATATTTTTCTTCGTCATATTCAGCTAGGACAGCGTCCACCACTTCATTAGACAGCTTCTGCATTTTCTGAGTATCCATCGTACTTGGGTTAAATTCTGCACCCTCCTGCTCTGCCAACGCCTTCAGATCAACCTCTACAAACTTATTGAGGATCGTCTCAGGAATCGGTACGAAAGGAATAGATGGAATCTTAACATACAACTTCTCGGCAGTCATTACCATAGGAACATTAAAGCTCATGCTCATATCGCCCTTCAGATTCAGAACCATAGTTAGTTCTGTCTGCATTGGCTCTGCTTGATATACCCCATCAACGGTAATATCAGCATTCTTAAGCATACTAAGTACCTGTGTAGTCATTGCAGCAGATTCAGCGTCAGAAGTCTCGATCGTAAGATCGTTGATCGTGAATTTACTCTTCATCTCATAAGATGACATTGTAGTCGCTTTAGTAGCGGCTGATTTTAAGGCCTCTTTTGGCGCCTCCTGTTTACTTGCACATCCCGGCAGAATTACTGCTGCTGTAAGCAGCAATGCAGCGGCCGACAAACCCCACTTTTTGTTCATTATTGTTCTCCTCTCCCATTGTAAAAGAAATCTCTCCCCCTCCTATGATAAACCATTTGTAAAAATCAAGAAACACTTCTTTAAAATTCTTAACGTTTTTATTTGTTAACCTTGTGGATTATGGTGGTCAACATGGTTCGCTTGTTTCACCTTTTTAGAACCTGAAAGCGGTTCTGGACCTGAAGGTGTATGGTCTTTTCTCCGCTCACCACTTGTTGGCTCTGCCCCAGGAACAGGGATACTTTTTGGTTTCGACATTTTCATTCCTCCTAAGGATTGGTCAAGTTCTGAAGAGCCTGAGCACATTCATGAATTTGCCGTGAGTATTGCTGTGCCAGCTGCTGTACGGCATCACTACGCTCATCAATATGGAGACCGCTCTGTTCCACATCCAGCAGATCCACTGCCACTTCTCTGCTATCTACATACTTGCAGCGAAAATCCAATGAATAGCCTTGATGACCTGCCGCATTAAAATGAATCAGCAAGCTATTCGGATCCCCATTATCCGCCAGCACACTGAAACTATCCCCATCATCCATCAACGCCGGCAAACGCTCCTGCCAGGCTGAGACAAGCTTATGCTGATCAACTTCTAATGATCTATCCATGATTATGATCAACCTCCTTCTCTAATACATTGCGGAGAAATGAAGCTTTTTATTCTCAATAGAACTTGGTCTACCAAACAAAACAAAAAACCGTCCCCCAGAGGGAACGGTTTCTATCTAATTATTCTTTAAGTTCATAAAGGAATGGCGGAGAGGATGGGATTCGAACCCATGTGGGCTTGCACCCTAACGGTTTTCAAGACCGCCCCGTTATGACCGCTTCGGTACCTCTCCAAATGCATTTAAATTTCACATGCATTAGGATTGTACCATACTATGCAAAGAAAAAGCAACTATATCTTTAAATAGTTTTTGGTTGTATCGATTTTACATTGCGCATATAAGGTTGTAGGCATTCTGGAATCAGAACACTGCCATCCTCTTGCTGATAATTCTCAAGAATTGCAGCAACTGTACGTCCAACCGCCAAAGCAGAGCCGTTCAGCGTATGAACAAATTCAGGCTTCGATTTTGGATCCTTACGGAAACGAATATTTGCCCGGCGTGCTTGAAAATCTTCTGTATTTGAGCAAGAGGAGATCTCACGGTACATCCCACTCTCAGGCAACCACACTTCCAAATCGTACGTTTTAGCGGATGTGAAGCCCATATCAGCCGTACATAACCCAAGTACACGATAAGGCAGTCCTAACAGCTGCAGCACACTTTCAGCATCTGCTGTCATTTTTTCTAATTCCTCATAAGAGGATTCAGGGGTGGTGAGCTTCACCAACTCTACCTTGTTGAATTGATGCTGGCGAATCAAACCGCGAGTATCACGGCCCGCCGAGCCCGCCTCAGAACGGAAACAAGAGCTGTAAGCTACATGGTATTTAGGCAGGTCAGCTGCCGTCAAAATCTCTTCGCGATAGTAGTTCGTTACCGGTACTTCAGCTGTAGGAATCAAATAGTATTCGGTATCCCGCAGCTTGAACAGATCCTCTTCGAATTTAGGCAGTTGTCCTGTACCATACAAGCTGTCTTTGTTCACAATGTAAGGCGGCAGCATTTCCTCATAGTTATGCTCACCACTGTGAAGATCCATCATAAAGTTAATCAGCGCCCGTTCTAGACGTGCTCCAAGTCCTTTATAGAAAACAAACCGGGATCCTGTAACCTTTGCTGCAGCTTCAAAATCAATAATATCAAGCTGCTGCGCAAGCTCCCAATGTGATTTCGGAGTGAATCCGAATTCTTTGGGCTCCGACCAGCGGCGTAATTCAACGTTATCATCCTCAGATTTCCCTACTGGAACTGAATCATGAGGAATATTAGGGATATTCATAGTAAGATCAGCAATCTGAGCTTCCAGTTCACGTACTTCATCATCAAGCTCTTTAATTCGGTCAGATACTGTACGCATTTCTGTAATTAGATCATCTGCTGGCTCACCGTTCTTTTTCTTTTTCGCTACTTCACCTGAAACTGTATTACGACGGTTCTTAAGACCTTCGGTTTCTTGCAGTAATTCACGTCGACGCAAATCAAGTTGTGGAAAATCAGCAATTAAATCCAGTGATTTGCCCCGTTTTTCTAAAGCCTCTTCCACTCTTGCGTAATCACTACGTAGTATTTTTACATCTAACACAAAGTTTCCCTCCTGAAAACAGCCTAAACTCTTTCAAAATGCTGATTACAGCTTTGAAAGAGTCAGAATGTTCTTTATATGCGATTTTGTTGTTGGACTTCCCTATTCGCCTCTACCATATCGGCAAAATATTGGTGCAGTCTGAAATCATCGGTCAGTTCTGGATGAAAAGAAGACACCAGCAAGTTCCCTTCGCGCGCGGTTACAATCTCATCATTATAGACTGTAAGCACATCAACTCCCGGTCCTACCTCGTTGATAAGCGGTGCACGTATAAATACAGCACGAACCGGCTCATCAATGCCTTTAACCTCCAGATCACATTCAAAGCTTTCCCGTTGGCGGCCGAATGCATTCCGGGCTACGGTAATATCCATCAGCTCCAAATGCCCCGGTTCACCACCGGCAATTTTTTTGGCCAGCACGATCATACCCGCACATGTGCCAAAAATAGGCTTACCCTGATCAGAAAAATCACGGATGGCTTCTATGAAACCATATTTCCGCATTAGCTTTCCAATCGTTGTACTTTCTCCGCCGGGGATAATCAGGCCTTCAACTTCTTCTAGCTGCTCCACACGCTTGATAGGCACGCCTTCTGCACCGGTCTTCTCTATACTAACAATATGCTCCGTAACAGCGCCTTGAAGCGCCAATACTCCTATCTTCATCCTACAACCTTCTCTCTATTAACGGCCACGCTCCGACATACGTTCAGCCGGGGTGAGAGTTGCAATATCAATCCCCTTCATTGGTGCACCAAGGTTCTTGGATACTTCAGCAATCAGTTTGTAATCAGTATAGTGTGTAGTGGCTTCAACAATCGCACGCGCAAATTTCTCAGGATTGTCCGATTTAAAAATACCCGAGCCTACGAATACACCATCAGCACCCAAATGCATCATAAGAGCAGCATCGGCAGGAGTAGCTACACCCCCAGCCGCAAAGTTAACAACCGGCAGTTTGCCAAGCTCATGCACTTCGAGCAACAGCTCGTAGGAAACTCCCAGGTTCTTTGCTTCATTATATAGCTCGTCCTTGGACAAATTCGTTACTTTACGGATTTGACTGTTGATAAAGCGCATGTGACGCACAGCCTCAACAATGTTGCCTGTTCCTGGTTCACCTTTTGTACGGATCATGGAGGCACCTTCGTTAATACGTCTCAATGCTTCTCCCAGATCCTTCGCTCCACATACAAAAGGAACGGTGAACTCATGTTTATCAATATGGAATACTTCATCAGCAGGAGTAAGAACTTCACTCTCATCCAAGTAATCAACACCCAAAGATTCTAGAACTTTCGCTTCTACATAATGGCCGATACGAGCCTTAGCCATAACAGGGATACTTACCACTTTGAGAACCTCTTCTACAATTGTAGGATCGGCCATCCGTGCTACACCGCCAGCTGCGCGAATGTCAGAAGGTACGCGTTCCAGAGCCATAACAGCAACTGCACCAGCAGCCTCAGCAATTTTTGCTTGCTCTGCATTCATGACGTCCATAATGACGCCGCCTTTTTGCATTTCTGCCATGCCTCTTTTAACTCGCGATGTACCTGTTTCCATGTCCTAACCCCCCGAATGATCTATCTTAATCTAACTTGTAATTTTACCCCAATGAAGGGAAATCTACAACCCATTTACTCGGATTTACTGCTGATTTCGGCACCAAACTGCATTAGAACAAGTTCTTGATCCCTGAAAATAAATCACCGAAGAAATCGCCAATCGCTCTAAGGAACAACTTGAACCAGCCAGCTTTCTCAGCTTCCTCTACAGTGATCAGATTAACTGTTTTCTCCTGTGCTGCTTGCATGCCTTCAGCCTTGTAGGAATAAGTAACTTTACCTACTTTAGAGGATTGGGCTATAGGAGCAACCAAAGTTGCAGGGTCATTTGTTACAACAGTTGTAGTAACTTCAGGAGAAACCGTTCCCTTAGGAACAATGAAAGAAACTCCTTCATCAGTAACTATAGAAACATCTTTATTCTTGCCTTTCAGTACCGGAACTGTTTCCGTGCCAGCAATAACAGCCTTCGGAGCTACAACCTGTTTGATTTCAAAGTTGTTAAACCCGTAGTCGAGCACTTTTTTAGTTTCTGTGAATCGATGTGCCTCTGAATTAGCACCCATAACAACACTGATTAGACGCATTCCATCACGCACAGCAGTACCTGTAAAGCAGTTACCTGCATTTGTGGTATGGCCAGTCTTCAGTCCATCTAGACCTGGATAAGCATATGCCTTAAAGTTGGGGATACTTTTGTTAGCTTCCAGCATCCAGTTGTAGTTAATGATCGGCGCTGTATCCCGATCACGGAATTTATAAGACTGAATCGTTGTAAATTCAGTGAAGTCCGGGTGGTCAGTAACTATAAATTTGGCAAGAGTAGCTGCATCTCTAGCTGACATTACAGTCTCTTTATCAAGATCAGGACGGAATTTCTTCGGCATGTCTGCCCGATCAAGTCCAGTTGAGTTAATAAAATAGGTATTTTTCATGCCCATCTTCTGTGCAGTCTGATTCATTAGTTCTACGAATTGTTCTTCTGAACCCGATACCAATTCTGCCAAAGCAACTGTGGCATCATTCGCTGATCCTACGGCCATCGCTATGTATAGCTCTTTAACCGTATGTTCATCTCCAGCTGCCAGAAAAATTCGTGATCCGACCTGTTTGGAAGCATTCTCTTGAATGATAACTTTCTGATCCCAAGAGATGTCTCCTTTTTTCACGGCATCAGATACAAGATATTCAGTCATCATCTTGGTCATACTCGCAGGTGGGAGTGGTGTATCTGGATTTAGAGCCATAAGTACTTGGCCTGTAGTTGGTTCTATTAGAATAGCAGAACTCAATTCCAAGTTAAGAGATTCCACAGAAGGGATCTTAACTGCGTTGGTCTTGGGTGCAGTTTCAGTAGTAGTTGCGGCACCTTCGGTTGTAACCGGAGTTTTGCCCGCTTCAGCCAATGCTGGAATTACTGGGTTCATTAACATATTTAAAAGCAGACCTACAGTCGCTGTCTTAATTACAATTTGCTTACCATTAAATTTTCGTTTGTGCTTCAATGATTACGACTCTCCTTTAAATCTCATATCAATAGCTTGTTCTATTCTAACACAGGGGTACCCGCAAAAAAAGACAGACAGGACGAAATAGTCCTGTCTGTCCAAAAAATAATACGGTTAGTCCATTATACGGAATAGTTTGGAGCTTCTTTTGTAATTTGCACATCATGCGGGTGGCTCTCACGAAGTCCAGCACTTGTGATACGAATGAAAGAAGTATCGTTACGCAGTTCTTCCAATGACTTCGTACCGCAATAGCCCATACCTGAGCGCAATCCGCCGATCAATTGATGAACAGTGTCAGAAAGAGGCCCTTTAAAAGCAATACGTCCCTCAATTCCTTCAGGAACGAGCTTTTTATCATCATCTTGGAAATAACGGTCTTTACTGCCTTGTTTCATGGCACTCATGCTGCCCATACCACGATATACTTTAAATTTACGGCCTTGATAAAGCTCGGATTCCCCTGGGCTTTCTTCAGTACCTGCAAACATACTTCCCATCATTACAGCATGAGCACCCGCTGCGATAGCCTTAGTAATCTCCCCAGAATACTTAATACCGCCATCAGCGATAATAGGAATTCCGTACTCACGAGCAACTGTCGCACAATCATAAATGGCTGTAACCTGAGGTACGCCGATACCAGCGATAACACGTGTTGTACAGATCGATCCTGGTCCAATACCTACTTTAACTACAGATGCACCAGCTTCAATAAGTTCACGGGTTGCTTCACCTGTAGCCACGTTACCAGCAACAATCGTAAGATCAGGATACAACTCACGAATTTGGCGAACCGCTTCAATAATATTAATGTGGTGACCATGTGCAGAATCGACGACGATCAGATCCACACCAGCTTTTACTAATGCTGCAGTACGTTCGAAGGTGTCTTTAGAGATACCGACAGCTGCTCCAACAAGTAGACGGCCATGTGCATCTTTGGCTCCGTTAGGGAATTGAATAGCTTTTTCAATATCCTTAATGGTGATGAGACCCTTAAGAATATTATTCTCGTCCACAAGGGGAAGCTTCTCGATCTTATGACGTTGCAGGATACCTTCTGCTTCCTGAAGGGTTGTACCAACAGCAGCTGTTACAAGATTCTCATGTGTCATAACTTCTTTAATCTGAATATTGAAATCATGAATAAAGCGTAAGTCTCTATTAGTCAGAATACCGACAAGTTTATTGTCACTGTCTACAATCGGCACTCCGGAAATGCGATATTTACCCATTAAAAGCTCTGCATCAGATACCATGTGTTCTGCCGTAAGTGAGAATGGATTCGTAATAACTCCGCTCTCGGAACGCTTCACACGATCTACTTCTTCCGCTTGCTGCTCTACAGGCATATTCTTGTGTATAATCCCGATGCCACCCTCACGAGCAATTGCAATGGCCATGGCTGCTTCTGTGACTGTGTCCATACCTGCACTCATAAGTGGAATATTCAACTTCACATTCTTACTTAGAACTGTGGTCAAATCCACTTCTTTAGGCAGTACCTCAGATTTACGCGGAACCAGCAGCACATCATCAAAAGTTAGACCTTCTTTACCAAACTTATCTTTCCACACCTGGGTCATTCCTCCTCGGTTGTTTTAAATTATACCCGCCTACAAACTTTATGAAAGAAGAACCTTTGACTCCAGTCCATTCACGACAGACAATTCTGTACATCTGGGGGCTGAACAAGTGTAGATCTTCAATTAAGGTTTGAGATGCTTATCCAAAAATATATTATTGCCATCTTAGCAAAGGGCATTTGGACTGTCAAGAACATTACATCATCAGAGTAGGTATTCAAAAAACGGCCGCCGAGTAAGCGAATTATTGGACGTTAGTCCGTGCTGAGAGGACAATTTAGTGTGTTAAAAATTTATATTACACCTCTGTTCACCTTTTAAGCCACGCTTATCTCCATCTTAGTATCTCAAAATATAGCCCAATGAATTCTCTATTTACATAACAAAAAGACCACTGTCGATTACTCAACAGTGGTCTTGCGTGCTTGGCAACGTCCTACTCTCCCAGGACCCTTCGGTCCAAGTACCATCGGCGCTGGAGGGCTTAACGGTCGTGTTCGGGATGGGTACGCGTGGAACCCCTCCGCTATCGCCACCAAACATGCGTCTGTGAAACAGACGCTGCCGCGTGAAATTCGGTTCATCACCAGAAGTGACAATGAATTTCTAAGCGTGTTACAGGCTTAATCGCCTGAAAACTGAATCCGAAACAAATCTGCATTCTACGTATAGGATAAGCCCTCGACCGATTAGTATTGGTCAGCTCCATGCATTACTGCACTTCCACCTCCAACCTATCTACCTCGTCGTCTTCAAGGGGTCTTACTAATTGGGAAATCTCATCTTGAGGGGGGCTTCACGCTTAGATGCTTTCAGCGCTTATCCCGTCCGTACGTAGCTACCCAGCCATGCTCCTGGCGGAACAACTGGTGCACCAGCGGTACGTCCATCCCGGTCCTCTCGTACTAAGGACAGCTCCTCTCAAATTTCCTGCGCCCACGACAGATAGGGACCGAACTGTCTCACGACGTTCTGAACCCAGCTCGCGTACCGCTTTAATGGGCGAACAGCCCAACCCTTGGGACCTACTTCAGCCCCAGGATGCGATGAGCCGACATCGAGGTGCCAAACCTCCCCGTCGATGTGGACTCTTGGGGGAGATAAGCCTGTTATCCCCAGGGTAGCTTTTATCCGTTGAGCGATGGCCCTTCCATGCGGTACCACCGGATCACTAAGTCCGACTTTCGTCCCTGCTCGACTTGTAGGTCTCGCAGTCAAGCTCCCTTATGCCTTTGCACTCTGCGAATGATTTCCAACCATTCTGAGGGAACCTTGGAACGCCTCCGTTACTCTTTAGGAGGCGACCGCCCCAGTCAAACTGCCCGCCTGACACGGTCCCCGTACCCGATTAGGGCACTAGGTTAGAACCTAGATACGATCAGGGTGGTATCCCAACGGCGCCTCCACCGAAGCTTGCGCTCCGATTTCTACGGCTCCCACCTATCCTGTACAGATCGTACCCAAATTCAATATCAAGCTGCAGTAAAGCTCCATGGGGTCTTTCCGTCTTGTCGCGGGTAACCTGCATCTTCACAGGTATTAAAATTTCACCGGATCTCTCGTTGAGACAGCGCCCAAGTCGTTACGCCATTCGTGCGGGTCAGAATTTACCTGACAAGGAATTTCGCTACCTTAGGACCGTTATAGTTACGGCCGCCGTTTACTGGGGCTTCGGTTCATAGCTTCGGGTTACCCCTAACCACTCCCCTTAACCTTCCAGCACCGGGCAGGCGTCAGCCCGTATACTTCGCCTTGCGGCTTCGCACAGACCTGTGTTTTTGCTAAACAGTCGCTTGGGCCTTTTCACTGCGGCCCCCTCGTGCTATTCACACTACCGGGGCACCCCTTCTCCCGAAGTTACGGGGTCATTTTGCCGAGTTCCTTAACGAGAGTTCTTCCGCGCGCCTTAGAATTCTCTTCTCGCCTACCTGTGTCGGTTTGCGGTACGGGCACCTTCTCCTGGCTAGAGGCTTTTCTTGGCAGTGTGAGATCATGACCTTCGCTACTATAATTTTCGCTCCCCATCACAGCCCAGCCTTAACGATGTGCGGATTTGCCTACACACCAGCCTCACTGCTTAGACGGACATCCATCAGTCCGCGTCACTACCCTCCTGCGTCACCCCATCGCTCATAGCGGATTACGGTGGTACAGTAATTTCAAACTGTTGTCCTTCGACTACGCCTTTCGGCCTCGCCTTAGGTCCCGACTTACCCTGAGCGGACGAGCCTTCCTCAGGAAACCTTGGGCTTTCGGCGGATCAGATTCTCACTGATCTTTTCGTTACTCATACCGGCATTCTCACTTGTGTAGTGTCCAGCGCTCTTTTCAGTACACCTTCAACCCCTACACAACGCTCCCCTACCCCAGATGCAAAGCATCTAGCCATAGCTTCGGTGGTGTGTTTAGCCCCGTTACATTTTCGGCGCAGAGTCACTCGACCAGTGAGCTATTACGCACTCTTTCAATGGTGGCTGCTTCTAAGCCAACATCCTGGTTGTCTGTGCAACTCCACATCCTTTCCCACTTAACACACACTTGGGGACCTTAGCTGATGGTCTGGGCTGTTTCCCTTTTGACAATGGATCTTAGCACTCACTGTCTGACTCCCGGCAATAAGTATATGGCATTCGGAGTTTGACTGAGCTTGGTAATCCTTGCGGACCCCGCACCCAATCAGTGCTCTACCTCCACTACTCTTATACCGAGGCTAGCCCTAAAGCTATTTCGGGGAGAACCAGCTATCTCCGAGTTCGATTGGAATTTCTCCGCTACCCCCACCTCATCCCCGCACTTTTCAACGTACGTGGGTTCGGGCCTCCAGTGCGTGTTACCGCACCTTCACCCTGGACAGGGGTAGATCACACGGTTTCGGGTCTACGTCCACATACTAAGTCGCCCTATTCAGACTCGCTTTCGCTGCGGCTCCACCTTCTCGGCTTAACCTTGCATGTTAAACGTAACTCGCCGGTTCATTCTACAAAAGGCACGCCATCACCCATAGATCGGGCTCTGACTTTTTGTAAGCACACGGTTTCAGGTTCTATTTCACTCCCCTTCCGGGGTGCTTTTCACCTTTCCCTCACGGTACTGTTTCACTATCGGTCGCCAGGTAGTATTTAGCCTTAGCAGATGGTCCTGCTGGATTCATACGGGGTTTCACGTGCCCCGCACTACTCGGGATCCGTCTCGGAGAGAACACAGTTTAGGTTACAGGGCTTTTACCTCTATCGCGGGCCTTTCCAGACCTCTTCACCTACCATATTCCTTTGTAACTCCATGTGAGACGTCCCACAACCCCTAAGAGCAAGCTCTTAGGTTTAGGCTGATCCGCGTTCGCTCGCCGCTACTGACGGAATCACTATTGTTTTCTCTTCCTCAGGGTACTTAGATGTTTCAGTTCCCCTGGTCTGCCTCTACATTTCCTATGTATTCAGAAATGAGTAACTGCGAATTACCACAGCTGGGTTTCCCCATTCGGACACCCCCGGATCAAAGCTTGCTTACAGCTCCCCGAGGCAGTTTCGTTGTTCGCCACGTCCTTCGTCGGCTCCTGGCGCCTAGGCATCCTCCGTGTGCTCTTATTAGCTTAACCTTGATTCTTCCGAAGAAAAATCTCACTAATAACATTTACTTGTTTACACAAGTTGCTAAAAGATGTTCTAAAACGCAAATTCGTTTCGGTATCCAGTTTTCAAGGATCAAGTCTTACTTGAGAGCTTAAACTCTCAAAACTGAGCAACGAGTGAGTAACAGGCCTAAACCTGAGTTTTGGAAGCTGAGCTTCCGATTTGAATGTTCTCATTGCAGAGAACGATTCTCCATAGAAAGGAGGTGATCCAGCCGCACCTTCCGATACGGCTACCTTGTTACGACTTCACCCCAATCATCTACCCCACCTTCGGCGGCTGGCTCCCTTGCGGGTTACCCCACCGACTTCGGGTGTTGTAAACTCTCGTGGTGTGACGGGCGGTGTGTACAAGACCCGGGAACGTATTCACCGCGGCATGCTGATCCGCGATTACTAGCAATTCCGACTTCATGCAGGCGAGTTGCAGCCTGCAATCCGAACTGAGACCGGCTTTGATGGGATTGGCTCCACCTCGCGGCTTCGCTTCCCGTTGTACCGGCCATTGTAGTACGTGTGTAGCCCAGGTCATAAGGGGCATGATGATTTGACGTCATCCCCACCTTCCTCCGGTTTGTCACCGGCAGTCACTCTAGAGTGCCCAGCCTTACCTGCTGGCAACTAAAGTTAAGGGTTGCGCTCGTTGCGGGACTTAACCCAACATCTCACGACACGAGCTGACGACAACCATGCACCACCTGTCTCCTCTGTCCCGAAGGCCGCTGCTATCTCTAGCAGATTCAGAGGGATGTCAAGACCTGGTAAGGTTCTTCGCGTTGCTTCGAATTAAACCACATACTCCACTGCTTGTGCGGGTCCCCGTCAATTCCTTTGAGTTTCAGTCTTGCGACCGTACTCCCCAGGCGGAGTGCTTACTGTGTTAACTTCGGCACCAAGGGTATCGAAACCCCTAACACCTAGCACTCATCGTTTACGGCGTGGACTACCAGGGTATCTAATCCTGTTTGCTCCCCACGCTTTCGCGCCTCAGCGTCAGTTACAGCCCAGAAAGTCGCCTTCGCCACTGGTGTTCCTCCACATATCTACGCATTTCACCGCTACACGTGGAATTCCACTTTCCTCTTCTGTACTCAAGCCACCCAGTTTCCAGTGCGACCTCAGGTTGAGCCCAAGGTTTAAACACCAGACTTAAATAGCCGCCTGCGCGCGCTTTACGCCCAATAATTCCGGACAACGCTTGCCCCCTACGTATTACCGCGGCTGCTGGCACGTAGTTAGCCGGGGCTTTCTTCTCAGGTACCGTCACTCCGGTAGCAGTTACTCTACCGGACGTTCTTCCCTGGCAACAGAGCTTTACGATCCGAAAACCTTCATCACTCACGCGGCGTTGCTCCGTCAGGCTTTCGCCCATTGCGGAAGATTCCCTACTGCTGCCTCCCGTAGGAGTCTGGGCCGTGTCTCAGTCCCAGTGTGGCCGTTCACCCTCTCAGGTCGGCTACGCATCGTCGCCTTGGTGGGCCGTTACCCCACCAACTAGCTAATGCGCCGCAGGCCCATCCCTCAGTGACAGATTGCTCCGTCTTTCATTCTTCTCTCAGGAGAAAAAAGAAATTATCCGGTATTAGCTACCGTTTCCGGTAGTTATCCCAGTCTGAAGGGCAGGTTGCCTACGTGTTACTCACCCGTCCGCCGCTAAGTTATTTTGAAAGCAAGCTTTCAAAATAACTCCGCTCGACTTGCATGTATTAGGCACGCCGCCAGCGTTCGTCCTGAGCCAGGATCAAACTCTCCAATTAGTATTGAAAAGAGCGATATGCTCATTTTGAAACATCTGACGAGAAAATTAATTCTCTAATTTTGGATTTCACTTACGTGATTTCCTACTCACTCGTTGTTCAGTTTTCAAAGATCAAGTTCTCGTTGGCGCCGTTTAACGTCTCAGCAGCAACTCTTATACTATATCATGTTCGGCTATTTAATGTCAAGCTCTTTTTTAACTTCTTTTTCGAGCTCGGCATGTGTACTTCTTGGCCGGACTTAGAATATATCATGTATGGAGATGCATTGCAAGAGTTTTTTTGAAACTAATATTAAATCTCTACATTCTATAGGAGCAATGAAGTAAAAGCACTGCTTCTAATCAACAGTAGCTGAGAGAACTGCCCTTAGACAGCTCCCTTAAGCCCTGTGTTGTATAGATACTATTCAGTACGGTTACGCATATGTGGAAACAGCAATACATCGCGAATTGATGCAGAATTGGTAAGCAGCATGATCAAACGGTCTACACCGATTCCCAGTCCGCCAGTAGGCGGCATACCATATTCCAGGGCGCGGATGAAATCATCATCCATCTCATGAGCTTCGTCATTACCCTGCTCTTTCTCCTGGATCTGTGCCTCAAAGCGTTGACGTTGGTCAATCGGATCATTCAATTCACTAAATGCATTAGCGTGCTCACGACCTACAATAAACAGCTCAAAACGATCGGTAAAGCGTGGATCCTCATCGTTTTTCTTCGCAAGTGGTGAAATTTCAACAGGGTGTCCCATTACAAAGGTTGGCTGAATTAGCGTTTCCTCTACAAATTGCTCGAAGAAAGCGTTAAGGATATGACCGAACGTCATATGTTTCTCAACAGGCACACGATGTTCTTTTGCCAAAGCTTGTGCTTCGTCATCTGTCATGTGAACGCTGAAATCAACACCGGTTACTTCTTTAACAGCATCAACCATAGTTACACGACGCCATCCTGGAGACAGATTTACCTCTTTGCCTTGGTAATCCAGCAGTTGTGTACCTAATACCTCTTGGGCAATATGTGCAATCATATTCTCCGTGAGATTCATGATGTCCTTGTAGTCAGCATAAGCTTCGTACAACTCAATCATAGTGAACTCTGGATTATGACGGGTCGACATTCCCTCGTTACGGTAAACACGGCCGATTTCGTACACTTTTTCCAAACCGCCAACAATAAGGCGTTTCAAGTGAAGCTCGATAGCAATCCGCATATACAGCTGCATTTCAAGTGTGTTGTGGTAAGTAATAAACGGACGCGCAGCTGCTCCGCCGGCGATCGTATGAAGTGTAGGTGTTTCAACTTCAAGATAACCAAGTGAATCCAAATAACGACGCATCGATTGAATAATTCTTGAACGGGCAATAAAGGTCTGTTGAACTTCCGGATTAATAATCAAATCAACATAGCGCTGGCGATAACGCAGTTCTACATCTTTAAGACCATGATATTTCTCAGGAAGTGGCAGCAGGGATTTGGACAAGACTTCGAGATTATGCACTTTGATGGAGGTCTCGCCTGTTTTGGTTTTGAATACTGTTCCACGAACGCCGATAATATCTCCCAGATCGAGAACATTAAACGCCGCGTATTGAGTTTCAGGAATGCTGTCTTGACGAACATAAAGCTGAATTCTTCCGCTAAGGTCCTGGATATGCGCAAAGCTGGCTTTTCCCATAACGCGTTTTGCCATAATACGTCCAGCAATGCTCACTTCAACAGAAAGCTCGTCCAATTCCTCTTTGGAAAGTCCATCATACTTAGCTACGATATCGCCAGCGTTAGCTGTGCGCTCGTATTTTTTGCCGAAAGGATCAATACCAAGTCCTCTTAGCTCGTCCAGTTTGGCACGGCGGATCTGCAAAAGCTCACTAAGTTCGTTCTCTGCATTGTCCACATTGTTCATTTCCTCGGTCATGCGATTCATCCCCTTATAACTCAGTAATATCATATACACAAGAAGAAACGGCTCCGTCTCCATAGTTAGAGGACAGTCCCGTTCCAGCTCAAAATATAAGCAGTTTGTTTTACCTATCGTTTCCGGATGATTTGAAAAAAGCTTCCCTAAGGAAGCTTTCCCAAACATGTTCCCTTATCTACCTATGTACAGTGAAATGACTAATACATATGGCAGCACATCTATTTACAGACATTAAGGTCTGTATATTACTTCATTCTGATATCGAGAATTTTATATTGAATAACTCCTGCAGGTGTAGAAACATCAACAACCGTACCTATTTTTTTCCCGATAATAGCTTTGCCTACCGGACTTTCGTTGGAAATCTTGTTATTCAGTGGATCAGACTCTGCTGTACCTACGATCGTATACTCCATAGTGTCCCCATATTCCAAATCCTCGACACTTACAGTAACACCAATACTTACTACGTCAGTAACGATCTCGTCGCTATTGATGATACGCGCGTTGCGAAGCATCTTCTCCAAAGTGAGAACGCGTCCTTCGATAAAAGCTTGCTCATTCTTCGCGTCTTCATACTCCGAGTTCTCACTGATATCTCCGTAGCCAATCGCTACCTTAATCCGTTCAGCAACCTCACGGCGTTTTACGGATTTGAGGGTCTCCAGCTCATCTTCCAGACGTTTTAGCCCGTCCGGCGTAAGGATGACTTCTTTATCGCTCATCTCAACCGATTCTCCTGTCGTATACAATTATTGAAAACACCATACTATATGCTAATCTAGAAGGATAAGAACCCTCCCTGCTGCATTGCTCTTACTGTAACGGCGATTTTATACTGTGAAATTATATTGGAACCGCTACAAAATGTCAATGACACCACATATAAAGTCAGATGTGTTCAAATATCAGCAGAAAAAAGGCGATTATACAGCAGAAGAAGACATCTCAATGCCCTTGCTCTCTTCTTCATGCTTTAATTGAACGACAAAATCATTCAATATCCTCACCATTCCATCGCGTTTTGTTTCTGTCATGAGAACATCCTTCACTCTAGCGGCAGCCTTCAAGCCTTTTAAGTACCAAGCCATATGCTTACGCATCTCACGAACAGCTACAGCTTCTCCCTTAAGAGCTACCAGACGATCCATATGAAGAATAGCAACCTTAATCTTCTCATCCAACCCAGGTTCAGGCATAAGCTCGCCGGTGCTCAAATATTGAATGGTACGATACAACATCCAAGGATTACCGAGTGCTCCACGCCCGATCATTACACCATCGCAGCCAGTCTGATCCAACATAGCCCGAGCATCTTCTGGTGTATTAACATCCCCGTTGCCGATAACGGGAATGGAAACTGCTTCTTTTGCCATCTTGATATAGTTCCAGTCCGCATGGCCTGTGTAAAGCTGCTCCCGGGTACGACCGTGTACGCTGACAGCCTTACCGCCGGCACGTTCAACCGCACGCGCATTATCTTCGACAAAAATATGCTCGCTATCCCAGCCAATCCGCATTTTCACGGTTACCGGTTTATCGACAACATCGACAACCGCAGAGACCATTTCATAGATTTTGTCGGGATTCAAAAGCCAGCGGGCTCCCGCATCACATTTAGTCACTTTTGGCACCGGGCATCCCATATTGATATCGATAATATCAGCATTGGTTTCTTTATCAACGACTTTAGCTGCTTGCACCAGTGATGCTCTATCCCCGCCAAAAATCTGCAAACTAAGCGGTTTCTCCCGTTCATCTACAAACAACATTTCGCGAGTACGTGTATTTCCGTGAATAATGGCCTTATCGCTTACCATTTCCGCACAGACCAGACCTGTACCAAATTCCTTAGCGATCAGACGAAAAGCCGGATTGCACACGCCAGCCATAGGTGCCAGAACAACCTGATTTTTCATCTCAATATCGCCAATCTTCAGCATTCGTATCACTTCCCACCTTCTAATTCTTGGTAATTATGAGTTGGGATCCACAAGCTCTTCTGTTGTAACCCCTAGAACATTCGCAATTTTATCTAAAATTTGATCTTCTAACCGTCTGTTACCCCTCTCGACTGCACCAAGCACAGCCAAGGAAATTCCGGCAAGATCCGCAAGATCCTGTTGAGTATACCCTTTTAGCTTACGGAATGCCCTGACCCTCCGTCCCAAACGCTTGTTGTCCACAACCGAATTCCTTCCTTCCCGTCTATGTCTTGAAGCGCTGCTGTGATCAGCTTGCGAAGTCCGGAAGATTGTTCATTCTGTGGAACGATGTCACTGAGCGGAAACAATACAAAAGCACGCTCTAACATGCGTGGATGCGGTAACGTTAAATGTGGTGTATCAAGCACCTGACCCTCAACCCACAATAAATCCAAATCTACCGTTCTCGGTCCATAGCGGATATCCCGGATACGACCCAACTGCGTTTCAATCCCCAACATCACTTCCAACAAGGACTCGGGCGCAAGTGTGGTTCGCAAAGCTGCTGCCATATTGAGAAACTGCGGCTGATCTAAATAACCTACTGGCTCTGTCTCGTAAACTTTGGAGCAGCGGACCACCGATATTTCATCATGAGCGTCCAGTCTGTTCAAAGCCTCTGACAGTGTGCCCTCGCGGTCACCCAAATTAGCCCCTAAAGCAATATAAGCCTCTGATTCTTCAGAGGTGGAATGTATATTCATGGACCTTGTTCTCACTTTCTAGTTCTGCGCAGCTCTACAGTCACTCCCTGAAAATGAATGTCGAAAGGCGGATGAGGTTTAGTTACCTTAACCGTTACTGCATTGATAACAGTATAAGTGTCCAGTACGGAGGATGCAATATATTCTGCCAAAGCTTCAATCAACTTAAAAGACTTTATTTCGACAATGTTTTTGACTAATTCATGAACTTCAGCATAATTCACAGTTTGATTCAAATCATCATTCAAGCCCGCGCCCTGCAAATCAAGCTCAAGCTCTAAATCAATGTAAAAACGTTGCCCCAGCTTACGTTCTTCCTCAAATACACCGTGGTATCCGTAATATTCCATGCGATGCATTGTCATTTTATCCATGATTAATCCGCCCTTTTTCGTAAAATATAGCTATTCACGCACCACTGGAGGTGCAGCATACAACATCGCATCACACATCTTAACCGTTCGTTTAATCAGAGATACATCATGTACACGTACGATCTGGCAACCCTGAGCAATACCAAAGGCTACTGTAGCTGCAGTGCCTTCCACAACATCATCAGACGGCAAATCAAGTACCGTGCGGATGAATTTTTTGCGGGATGTCGCCAGTAACAACGGATAGCCTAACTCAGTCAACCCGTCTAAAAGCATCATTGCCTGCAGGTTTTCATTATAATCCTTAGCAAAGCCGATACCTGGATCCAATATGATATTGGCCGGCTTAACACCTGCGGCTAACGCAAGATCAATACTTTCTTTAAGATCAGCCGACATATCCGCACTCAGATTCGTATAATTACGGTCCTGCCGGTTATGCATCAAAATAATAGGACAGTCAGCAGCAGCGGCCACTGCCGCCATTTCCGGATCAGCCTTACAACCCCATATGTCATTAATGATATGGGCACCCGCAGCTATAGCTTGGCGGGCTACTTCAGCTTTATAGGTATCGATGGATAACGGAAGATGAGGTGCCGCCTTATGAATACTCTCGATCACAGGCAATACACGGGCTAACTCCTCTTCAAGTCCCACCGGTTGATGACCAGGACGAGTAGATTCACCGCCGATATCAATAATATCAGCACCCTCTGCAGCCATACGCAGCGCATGCTCAACGGCTTTGTCCGGATGATCCCAAAGTCCTCCATCTGAAAAAGAATCAGGGGTAACATTAAGGATGCCCATAATCAATGTTTGATTTCCTAACTCCAAGTCTGTATTTCCACAACGGTATGTCCGCTTAAAGAGGACTGGTCTCATTTCGCAATCGCCGTCCTATCTCTATATGATGAAATCAAGCCAGCAGTAATTGTTCCACACTGGCCAGTACCTATAGTAAATCTTGCATCTCCGTGCCACATCCCGGTAACAGGAACGATTTCTTGTACGGAATTGGTAAGAAACACTTCATCAGCAGCTTTCAACTGCTCCCAGTGATATGTTCCTTCTTCAACACTAAGGCCTGCACTAAGAGCCAGCTCCAGCACCATTTCCCGGGTAATTCCCGGAAGAATGCCTGTTGTGAGATCTGGGGTATAGAGCCTGTTGTTTTTTATAAAAAAGATGTTGCTGACAATGCCCTCCGCAATAAATTCTTCTGCCGTCAGCATTAGTCCTTCAGCACCATTTGCCGCAGAAGCATACCCTCTAAGCTCACGCTTAGCCAGAATGTTATTCATATAATGCAGCGACTTGAATCGCAACGTTCCCTCAGGAGTATTACGCCGCAAGGACAACAGCTGCAGCTCTTTGCCTTCACTGTAGAGTTTATCTGGTACTTTCGGCAGCGCTTTGATGTACAACAAATGATTGGGCTTTTGATAATCATCAGCAGGTAATCCGAGAATATCCTCACCGGCTGTTACGGTATAGCGTATATAAGCTTCTTTTAATTCATTTTTGTCCATAACGCGCTTAATCCAGTCAAGCAGATGTGCCGCTTCTGCCTCAAATGGAATGCCCAGTTCCTTGCACCCCTCTGCCATACGCTTCAAATGACGCTCCAGCAAAAAGGGAACTCCCTCATAGGTCCGAAAGGTTTCGAACAAACCAATACCGTACAAAAAGCCGTGATCCAAGGCAGAAACCACGGCTTCTCGGGCGTCAATGACACCATTGTTAAATCCTATATATTTCATGCCGTTTCTCCGGCTCTCCGTTTCAAGAAATTACGCAGCATCGTATGACCATGATCCGTAATAATAGATTCCGGGTGGAACTGTACACCTTCAATAGGGTATTCTCTATGGCGCAATGCCATAATCTCCCCTTCTTCAGTCTCAGCCGTAATCTCCAAGCAATCTGGGAGACTCTCCCGCTCTACAATCAGTGAATGATATCGGGTAGCTGTAAATGGAGACTCCAGACCTTCAAAAACTGAGGTCCCGTTATGGTAAATAGGCGATGTCTTCCCATGCATCAAACGCTCAGCACGGATGACATTGCCACCAAATGCTTGTCCAATCGCTTGATGTCCAAGGCATACGCCGAAGATCGGTATGATTCCCTTGAAATGATGCAATAATTCCAGACTAATTCCCGCTTCATTTGGCGTACATGGGCCTGGTGAAATTAGAATATGGTCAGGTGCCAGCTTTTCAATCTCTTCGATGGTAATTTCATCATTGCGGTGCACTTTAACCTCTTCCCCAAGCTCACCTAAATACTGTACGAGGTTATACGTAAAGGAATCATAATTATCGATGACCAAGATCACAGTGCTACTCCCCCTTCGGCTCCGCTGGTAGCAGGCAATTCCTGCTGCAGTTCACTACAGAGTACTGCCTTCACTACCGCTTTGGCTTTATTATGGCATTCACGGTATTCACGGTATGGATCAGAATCGATCACTATGCCGGCACCTGTCTGAATATATCCGACCCCGTCTTTTACGGCCAGCGTTCTTATAATAATATTTAATTCCATATTGCCGTTATAGTCAATAAAACCCATCGATCCTGTATAGGGCCCACGTCGAACCGGCTCCAATTCTTCAATAATCTCCATTGTCCTTACCTTGGGAGCCCCTGTAATAGTCCCCCCGGGGAATAAAGCTGCGATAACCGCATACGCGTCTTTATCCGGCGCAATCTGGCCCTCTACCTGCGAAACGAGATGCATCACATGAGAGTAGCGCTCCACCGTCATCAGCTCCGGCACGCTGACGGAACCGTATGCAGCGACTCGTCCGATGTCGTTGCGTTCCAGATCGACAAGCATGATATGCTCGGCGATCTCTTTTTCGCTCCCGCGAAGCTCCGCCTCCATGGCGGCATCCTCCGCGGGAGTGAGTCCCCGGCGCCGAGTACCGGCGATTGGCCGGGCGCTCACTTTGTCCCCGTGCAGCTTGACGAGCAGCTCTGGTGAGGCGCTGGACAGCGCGAAGCCGGGCGATCGCAGGAGCCCCATGTACGGGGACGGGTTGAGCTTGCGCAGCCACTCGTAAACATCCTCCGGCGAGGACTTCAGCTGCGCCTCCTGGCGCAGCGAGAGGTTCACTTGGAAGACATCGCCTTGGCGGATGTATTCCTGAACGTCCAGCACTGCCTGCTGAAACTTCTCAGGCGAGAAAGCCGAAGCCATGCCCGGCCACTCTCCTGATGAAACTGTAAGGGCCTCAATGCTGCCCACAGCCTCATCATCCAATCCTGCAGCTGAAGATATCAGCTGCCACTGCTCTACCATTTGTCCAGCCTGTTCTATACTGCCAAGATAAAGATTTTGCAGATCCTCCATCCCACAGTCTGCTGGAACTGGTACGTGAACAGCACAATACAGCACATGCTCTTCGTGATCATAAATCCATATCTCGTCAAACCTCATAAAAAGATAATCAGGAAAACCAGGATCATCTTGGGCAAGAGACGGCAATCGTTCCAAAGAACGAACCACATCATAACCAAGGAATCCAATACATCCACCAGTGAAAGGAGGAACATCTTCATCCTTTAACTTAGGCGACGTAAAATTCGACGTCCATTGCTGCAGTAGCTCCAGTGGTTGTCCATGCAGTGTTGTTGCCTCAGGTATCCTCTCCTCGTCCACTGATGCTGATTCCAAAGATTCAATAGGAAAGCTAAATACTTCGGCATTATCCTCCTTGCCCTTCAATATCGAAACAGGATTCAAGCCCAAGTACGTATAACGGCCACCCTTACCACTTTCTAAAACTACAGAATACTGGGAAGCTAACTCCCAGGCTTTCTCCCAGGACGCGGGTAATTCGTTGGTGCACCGGGGGGATTTTATAATCAAGGGAAACATGCTCCAGTCTTCAGCAGCCCATTGTTCCCACTCGTTCCAGGTTGTTATGATTTCCAAAGCCATCCTCCTAAAAGTTTTGTCTAGCATCATCTTACAGTTTAATCTTCGGGACAAAACTCGCTTCGTAAGCATATGCTTAGTTTTGTCCAATCATCAGTAGTATATTGCCTGTCAGTATACTTTACTTAAGGCAATATTGAAAAGCCCTCAGCGATAGGAATTATTATGATTTTTGCGTTTTCTGCAAAAACCAGAGCTTTTTCCAACAATAATAAAATCACCACGTCTAGCCTACCATATATCCACAGTACCTAATGCCTATTAAATCAACGAAAAGAGTCTCCATCACCACCAAAAAAGTGGTATGAAGACTCTTATAGATTTACGTTATTGCAAACAATTACGCTTCGAAATTGTAAAGTGGTGTGCTCAGGTAACGTTCGCCGTTACTTGGGATAATGACTACTACTTTTTTGCCAGGGCCTAAATCTTTGGCTACTTTAAGTGCGGCAAATACAGCAGCACCTGAAGAAATACCAGACAAGACGCCTTCTTCTTTAGCTACACGACGTGCAGTTTCGAAAGCTTCATCATTCTCAACGTGGATGATTTCATCATAGATATCTTGGTTCAAAATCTCAGGGATGAAGTTAGCTCCGATACCCTGGATTTTGTGAGGGCCTGGTTTGCCTCCAGCCAAGATTGGGGAAGCAGCAGGCTCCACAGCATAGATCTTAATATCAGGATATTGGCTTTTCAGCACTTCACCCGCACCAGTGATCGTTCCGCCTGTTCCGATACCTGCAATAAAAGCATCCAAAGGACCGCCGATGGATTCAATAGCGTCAATAATTTCAGGTCCAGTAGTCTCACGGTGAATCTTCACGTTCGCTTTATTCTTGAATTGCTCGGATGGGAAATAGCTTGGGTTCTCTTTCAGAATTTCGTCTGCTTTCTTAACCGCACCATTCATACCTTCCGATCCTGGGGTCAGCACCAATTCCGCTCCATATGCGCGAAGGAGATTACGGCGCTCCAAGCTCATTGTTTCCGGCATTACGATAACTGCTTTATAACCTTTAGCAGCAGCTACAAGTGCCAGGCCGATACCAGTGTTACCACTAGTAGCTTCTACAATCGTACCTCCCGGTTTCAGTAGACCTTCACGCTCAGCTTCTTCCACAATGCTGATTGCAATCCGGTCTTTCACGCTTGACCCCGGGTTCTGATATTCCAATTTCAAATAAATATCTGCGGAGCCTTCCTGTGCCAGACGATTCAAACGAACGAGCGGAGTACCTCCGATCAATTCTGTTACGTTGTTAACGACTTTAGCCATGAGCAAAAACCTCCTTAGAATGATAAATGCGATATAAGAACGTAAATTATGACTTTATGCTTCTGTGTATGGAGTTTAAATTGTTGACCACCGTCAGTTATTTCCGACTAAAACGGTAGGGTTTACGTTAATATCATATTATCAATCTTGCAGGCTGTTGTCAATATTTATTGATACCTCATATTTATTGCGTAAATCGCTTTCCACCTGCTGCAAGGGAGGGGCTTGCTCCAAAGCCAGCTCTTGACGTACAATCGCCCGAATTTCTTTCTGTTCCGGCATTTCTGGAGAGTGAATACTCTCCAAGCGGATAATGGCGAAGTCTTCCCCTGTCTCGATCGGACCGGCTATATCACCCACATCCAATCCAGCGGCAGTCTTTAACATTCCCTCTGGCCAAAAAGGGTCGTCTTCCTCTACTTTACCTAAGCTGCCTCCGTGCTGCCGACTCTCATCATCAATAGACACTTCTCTAGCCAAATCAGCAAAATTCTCACCCTGTTCCAAGCGATCCATTACCTGCTGACCTTCCTCATAGGATGAAACCTTGATCATAGAGAGCTGCATTTCCTTTTTTGGAATGAAGCGCTCAGCATTTTGCTCTAAATAAGCATCTATATCAGCATCACTGATTGTAATGCCCTCCGTGGCTATCGCTTGTAAGGACAGACGATAAGCCGTCTCTGCGAACACTTCCTGACGAGATAATCCGAGCTGAGATTGCATTTGAGCATAATATTGCGCTTCTGATTCGTACCCAACTATAGTGCGTGCCAGTTCCTGCTTAACCTCATCGTCTGTCACGGTAATTCCTAAAGCCTTAGCTTCCATGTTCACGACAATATGGTTAAGCATACTGATTAACACTTCTTCTCCATGCTTTTTTTTGAGCTCATCCATCCACTGCTGATCCGTTATCGGTTGTCCGCCTGCAGTCGCTACATCCGGTGATTCATTGTCTGTTGTATCTCCTTTAAGAAGGGCCATGGCGCGCAAACTCCAGAATAATAGACCCCCGAGCATTAAAGTTGCAACAGCTAGAATAATAACCGTATTGCGAAGTGCGCGTTCCTGTCTCGTCATCATCCCAATGCCCTACGAATTCGCTTGTTCTAAAATGACCTGTAAATCGTCCTTATTGAAAACATAAGCCTCATTGCAAAAATGGCATACGACTTCAGCCTGTTCATCCTCTGCAATTAATCTCTCCAGTTCATCCCGCCCTAAGCTAACCAATGTCTGCTCTACCCGCTCACGCGAACACTGACAAGCAAAGTTAATATCCAGTTCATCCATAACCACTGCATCCGGCAACAGGTATCGCAGCATTTCTTCTGGCTCCAGCCCCTGATCGAGAAGTGCTGTTACAGAAGGCATCGCCCCTACAGCTTTTTCAATCTCTGTGATCTCCGCATCAGTCAGACCAGGAAGAAGCTGAACAATAAACCCTCCAGCCACAATTACCGACTCATCGGTATCTACCAACACACCTAGGCCAACCGCAGCTGGAGTTTGCTCGGAAACCGCAAAATAATAAGTAAAATCATCACCAAGCTCCCCGGAAATAATAGGAATACTACCGCGGTATGGCTCTTTCATGCCTAAATCTTTTATAACATCAATGAACCCTTCAGTTCCAACCGCTCCAGCTACATCCAATTTCCCCATGCTATTGCTCGGTAAATGAATGTGCGGATTATGCACATAACCACGCACTTCTCCCAATGCATTGGATTCTGCAACGATTTGTCCGATTGGTCCATTCCCTTTAACCATAATACTCAGCTTCTCACTACCCTTGAGCATAGCGCCCATCATGGCTGCAGCGGTAACTGTACGTCCCATTGCGGCTGTAGCCGTTGGATACGTATCGTGTCTGCGTCTCAGTTCTTCAACCAATTCAGTTGTGCGGACAGCAAACGCTCTCACCTTACCATTAAGAGCCGTGCCGCGGATTAGTCGATCCTTCTTTTTTTCCATTGGGTGCATAGCCCTCCTATCTCTTCGCCTTTTAGGCTTCTTTATCTTTATTGGTTACGATCGTAAATAATTCTTAATCCTTCTAGCGTTAACATAGGATTTACTTCATCGATACAGTCTGTTTCACCCGCAATTAGCGAGGCGAGGCCTCCGGTCGAAATAACCTTCAGTTCGGGAGCGTTCATCTCGACTTTAATTCGTTTAACAATACCCTCGACCTGACCCGCATAGCCAAAAATAATCCCGGCCTGCATCGCGTGCACCGTATTACGTCCGATGACCTTTTTAGGCTTCTCCAATTCAATTCGCGGCAGCTTAGATGCCCGCTGGTATAATGCCTCCGTTGAAATGCCTAGACCGGGCACAATTGCGCCACCAAGATAATTAGCACCTGCATCAATGCAATCAAAAGTCGTAGCCGTACCAAAATCAACAACGACAAGTGGACATTTGTATTGTTCAATCGCAGCAACTGCATTAACAATCCGGTCTGCGCCAATTTCACGCGGATTCTCATAACGTAAGTTAAGCCCCGTCTTAATCCCTGGTCCAACAATTAATGGGTCTTTCCCTATATATTTAATACACATATCCTCAATAGTCTTAACCAGTGGCGGAACAACCGAAGATATAATTACACCTTCAACGTCTTTGACAGATATACCTGACATGTGAAAAAGATTGTGTATCATTACTCCATATTCATCCACGGTCGATTGGCGCGCAGTACTCAGCCGAAAATGATGCAGCAATTCGCGTTTTCTATATACACCGAGAACAATATTGGTATTACCGATATCGACAGCAAGCATCATGACAAAGGCCCTTCCTTCTTGGCATTAAGGTCTAGACTGATATCCAGACTGGAGAAGGAGTACGTAAGGCGCCCGACAGAAATCACATCCACGCCCGTTTCGGCAATCCCGCGTACGGTTTCTAACGATACATTTCCAGAAGCCTCTGTCTTAACATGCGGAGCTTTGGATTTAATCCTAGCCACGGCTTGCTTCATCATATCGTTAGACATGTTATCGAGCATTATAATATCAGCACCTGCTGCCAGCGCCTCTTCGACTTGCTCTAAATTCTCGGTCTCCACTTCGATGCTCATCGTATGCGGGATGTTCTTCCGGGCACGACCTACAGCCTGCCGAATACCACCCGCGCCTTTGATATGATTATCCTTGATCATAACTGCATCATATAAACCAAAACGGTGATTAAAGCCTCCACCAATACGAACAGCATATTTCTCCAGCATCCGGTGACCTGGTGTTGTCTTACGTGTGTCCACTAGACGAGTTGGTAATCCCTCCAACACCTGCACGAAAGAAGCTGTTCGTGATGCCACACCTGAAAGACGCTGCATCAAGTTAAGCGCAAGCCGCTCACCTGTTAGAATCGCATGGGTGCTGCCCTCAACCTCAATAATTACAGTTCCCTTGGTTACAGCTTGGCCTTCTTCGACAAGGGCTGTAAAACTAAGCGCCGGATCCACAATTTCAAAAACCAGCTCTGCAATTGGAATGCCACAAATTATCCCGTCTTCCTTGGCATGAATAATCCCTTTGGACTCATGGCCCACTGGAATCGTCATCTGCGTGGTTACATCTCCGGAACCAACATCTTCCCGCAACCAGGCCTTGATAGATTGTACTAGTTCTTCATTGTAACCATTAAACATCATCGCTTAATTCCTCCACTATTCCCAGTTCGCGAATTTGAAGCAGGTGCTTACGCCACTGATCATCATCCCGCTGCGGATAATCCTCACGGTAATGCGCCCCACGGCTCTCCTCCCGTGCCAGAGCAGACTCTGTCACAAGCAAACAGCAGGTCAGCATATTAGCAAATTCATATTCCTCACGTTTGGACAAAGCTGATCCAAAGATGGGCAGCTGTCGTTTTAATTCATCTAGTCCTTTAAGTAACATCTCTTCGTTACGACGCAGTCCGGCATATCGAACCATTACCTTCTGTAGCTTCAAACGACGTTCCACAATAGCTTGAGTTGGCGAATCTACACGGCCCTCGTTACTGTTAACCGATAAAACATCACGGTCCAGCGGAGAAAGCTCATGAATCCGATCAATAATACGCTGTCCAAATACAATGGCCTCAGATAAAGAATTACTAGCTAAACGGTTAGCGCCATGCAGACCTGTGGAGGAAACCTCTCCGCAAGCAAACAGACGTGGGATGGTGCTCTCTCCATTCAGATCGGTCTTAATCCCCCCCATCATATAATGCGCAGCAGGAGCCACTGGAATCCAATCACTTGTAATATCCAGTCCATAGCCCATACATGTCTCATATATTGTGGGAAACCGATGCTTCACCATCTCTGGAGATTCATGTGTAATATCCAAATAAACGAACGTTGATTTAGTATGTTCCATTTCACTTACAATGGCTCGTGCTACAATATCCCGCGGGGCTAGCTCAAGCAGGTCATGATAACGTTCCATGAACCGCTCTCCATTAATATTGCGCAGGACTGCTCCTTCCCCACGCACAGCTTCGGAGATTAAAAATCTAGGAGCTCCTGGGTAACTAAGTGCTGTAGGATGAAATTGAATAAATTCCATATCTCGTATATGAGCCCCAGCACGATAGGCGATCGCTACACCATCTCCTGTAGCTACCTCTGGGTTGGTAGTGTATCGATATAATTGTCCGGCTCCACCAGAGCACAAAATGGTCGCATCCCCTTGCAGGAACAACCGTCCACCACCGGGCCGCTGCAATAATGCGCCTACACATTCTCCACCTTCAGTGATGAGATCGATAACATAATGATCATCCCAGACCTCGATATTCTCATGCTCCGCTACCTGTTCAGCCAATGCACGAACAATCTCATAACCGGTAGCATCCCCATTAGCATGCAAGATACGGCGGTGGCTGTGCGCTCCTTCCTGAGTTAAAGCCAGTACCCCATCTTCCTTATCAAACAAAGTTCCTAAGCGAATTAACTCATGAACGCCTTCCGGCCCTTCATTAACAAGTGCATCGACAGCTGTTGAAGAGCAAAGACCTGCTCCGGCCATTAAGGTATCCTGCCGGTGGTATGCAGGGGAATCATCCTCAGCTATAACAGCTGCGATCCCTCCCTGTGCATAGCGAGTATTACTTTCCATCACTGATTTCTTTGTGATCATTATGACACGCCGATCTTCACTGGCTTTAATAGCCGTGAATAGTCCGGCAATCCCTGAACCAATAACAATACAATCTGTCTTTACCGTAGGAATATCCCGAAGATCAAAATCAACCAAATATTGTGGAATCATGACCGCTTTTCACCTGTTTCAACGAAAGAGTAGCGCATGCTACCGGACTTGTAGCATGCGCTCTAGGGATGTTCTGGCTTTGTCGGCGACAGCAGGCGGTACATAGATTTGTGGCTTCATCGTCTCCAGGCATTTCACCAGTTTTTTTAGATTATTAACTTTCATATTAGGACAAACAAGAAATTTGGTAGCAAAATGGAATTCTTTATCTGGACTATCCTTACGAAGCTGATATCCGGTACCATCTTCCGTTCCAACGATAAATTGCTTACGATCCGATTTCCGGCAATACTCCAGAATTGATGTAGTGCTGCCTACATAGTCACCCATGGCCACTACTTCAGGACGGCACTCTGGATGAACTACAAATTCCGCATCTGGATATTTTGCTCTCATTTCTACTACATCTTTGACGGTCAACATGTCGTGAGTGTTGCAATAGCCTTCCCAAATAATCAGCTTCTTGCCCGTCTGATCTTGTACATATTGACCAAGATTCTTATCTGGGACCCAAATAATCTCTTCGGCGTCAAGGGATTCGATTACTTTCACAGCATTAGCAGAGGTACAACAAATATCGGTTTCTGCTTTAATCTCGGCGGACGAGTTAATATAAGTGACTACTTTAGCATTTGGATGTTGAGCTTTTAGCTTACGCAAACCGTCTACATTGACCATATCTGCCATTGGACAGCCTGCACGTTCATCAGGAATAAGGACGGTTTTGTTCGGGGCTAGAATTTTTGCACTTTCCCCCATGAAATGAACACCGCAGAATACAATAACTTCCGCATCTGTCTCTGCAGCCTTCTGAGCGAGTAAAAAAGAGTCGCCCCGGAAATCGGCAACCTCCTGAATTTCATCACGTTGATAATAATGAGCTAAAATGATTGCGTTTCGTTCCTTTTTAAGCTGTTCAAGACGTATACGAAGTTCTCGATTCTGTTCCTGCTTGCGCTCAAGCGCCAGAGCTTCCACCGATTGTTCTCCCCCTTAAATCCTCGCGGCTTTTCGCCGACATGATGTTATCAAATGGCATGCGCCATCATGGTGAAAAAATGAACATGCTGATATAAATAGTAAGTAATATTAATCACTAATGTACACAACGTTCCAGCCCCTGTCAATGTAACTGGACAGGCTTTAAGGCATAGAATCCCTTAAAAATTAAAATAAAAAATCCGGAGAACAGTTACGTTCTCCGGATAAATTTACATCATATGAATGGTGAACCCAATTAGGTAAGGCTAGTGCCCCCACCTTTATTGTCATCGTCAGAACCGTCATTACCCTCAGTATCAGGGTTATTCGGGATATCCTTTGACAGGTCAGGAAGTGTGGACTGTTCATCCTCAGGCTTGCCTTGAATACGAACTCGCACATCACCGATATTGTCGATGACAGGCTCGCCAACTTCATGGGCAACACCTTCGCCACCTTCTGGTTTACCATCCTCGGAAAGGAATCCTTGTTCAATCAGTTGTGTAATCTGATCAAGCTCAAGTGTTTCTTTCTCAAGTAATGTATTGGCAATCAAGTGCATTTCTTTGGAGTGTTTGATCAACAGATCTTTACAACGTTCGTAACTCGAAGTAATAAAGTTCTGCATTTCCTGATCAATCTCATAAGCAATGGAGTCACTGTAATTCTGTTCATGCCCAATATCACGACCCAAGAATACTTGACCTTGAGAAGATCCGAACTGCATAGGTCCAAGCTTATCGCTCATACCGTACTCCATAATCATGGCACGCACGATGCGCGTAGCCTGTTGGAAGTCACTGTATGCACCCGTACCGATCTCACCAATAAACAATTCTTCGGCAACACGTCCACCAAGTAATCCAGTAACCTTATCCAAAAGCTCCTGCTTGGTAACGATCATCCGATCTTCCTTCGGAAGCATAATAACATATCCGCCTGCACGTCCGCGTGGGATAATAGTAACTTTATGCACCATATCGGCGTGCTCAAGGAAGTAACCAGCAATAGTATGGCCTGCTTCATGATAAGCTACAATACGTTTCTCGCGGTCACTGATCACACGACTGCGTTTCTCAGTACCTACGATAACACGGTCAATAGCTTCATCCACTTCAATCATGGAAATATCTTTACGGTTACGACGTGCAGCTAGCAAAGCTGCCTCATTCAGCAGATTCTCCAGATCAGCACCTGTGAATCCGGTTGTGCGTTTAGCAACAACATCCAGTCTTACATCTTTCGTAAGCGGTTTGTTACGAGCGTGAACCTTAAGTACAGCTTCACGGCCTTTGACATCAGGACGGTCAACCGTAATTTGACGGTCAAAACGTCCTGGACGAAGCAATGCCGGATCAAGTATATCAGCGCGGTTAGTCGCCGCTACAATAATAATGCCTTCGTTACCACCGAATCCATCCATCTCAACCAGCAATTGGTTAAGCGTCTGTTCACGCTCGTCATGTCCGCCACCAAGACCGGCGCCACGCTGACGACCCACAGCATCAATTTCATCAATGAAGATAATACATGGAGCATTCTTCTTAGCATTCTCGAACAAATCACGTACCCGAGAAGCACCGACACCCACGAACATTTCCACAAAGTCAGAACCGGAAATACTAAAGAAAGGAACGCCAGCTTCACCTGCTACCGCACGGGCAAGCAATGTTTTACCTGTTCCCGGAGGACCTACAAGCAATACGCCCTTAGGAATACGTGCGCCAACAGCTGCAAATTTGCGTGGATCTTTTAGGAACTCAACGACTTCGACAAGCTCTTGCTTCTCTTCGTCCGCCCCTGCAACATCCTCAAAGCTGATTTTCTTCTTCTCTTCATTATATAACCGAGCCTTGCTCTTGCCGAAATTCATGACTTTACCGCCGCCACCTTGCGCCTGGTTAAACAGGAAGAAGAACAAGATGAACATAATTACCAGTGGGATAATTGAAGAAAGGAATGTCAGCCAAATGCTGGTACCTTCCATTTTCTTCTGAGTTAATTCAATCCCATTAACATCACTGGCTTGAATCAGTTCATTGATAGCGGCATCTGTAGGAGGAATATATGTGGAGAAGCTTTTCGATTTAGTATCGGCAGGCAGCTCTCTATACTCGCCTGTGACCAGAAAGGCATTACCCTCAAACTGAACCGTCAAATCCTTCACATTGTTGTTCTTGATCTCCTGCCGTAACTCGTCGTATCTAGGGAAATCGGCGGCTTCATTTCCATTGCTCACAAACTGGACAATACCCACCACGACTAAAAATAAAATCAAATAAAAACCAGAATTCCGGATGAACCGATTCATCCCCTACCTCCTCTCACAACACTCAAGTTATTGTACCATAGCCTCTTGGGACACCTCAAATAAAGGAAGTTGTGGGTATCCGATCCGTATGATCGAGGCAGTCCTTAGTTCAATTGGAATAAATCTCAGGTTTCAGTACTCCAACATATGGGAGGTTCCGATACCGCTCGGCATAATCCAATCCGTAGCCTACTACAAATTCGTCAGGTAACACGAAGCCTGTGTAGCTGGCTTCAAGATTAACAGTGCGGCCTGATGGTTTATCAAACAAGGTAACCACAGAGATAGTAGCAGCATTCCGGTTGCGGAGCAACTCAATTAAATAGCTGAGTGTAAGACCACTGTCAATAATATCTTCAACGATCAAGATATCGCGGCCTTCTACCGATACATCCAAATCCTTAATAATTTTGACTACTCCAGAGGACTTGGTGGATGCTCCATAGCTGGACACTGCCATGAAATCCATCTCAACAGGTACTGTAATGGCTTTAACCAAATCTGCCATAAATATAAACGCACCTTTTAGTACACAAATTACTAAAGGGGTACGACCTGCGTATTCTTCGCTCAGTGTTCGACCGAGCTCCTTAATTTTCTGCTGAAGTTCCTCTTCGGTGATCAATACTTCTTGAATATCGTTTTGCAACTTGCGAAACCTCCTAAGTTATACTATGAAAGACTTACTTCGACCATTACGTTTCTTCGCGGTCATCCAGCTCTGCCAGAGACAATAGAAGTACGGAGGTCGTGTGCCGCCCTACTGCGGCATGCATCGAGCGTCTTACGCCCGGAATCCAGACGATATTGCCCAAACCATCACAAACGAGGGGAATCAATGACCGTTCGGAAGCAGGTATTTTATCATCAATATAAATATCTTTTACCTTTTTGCTTCCGTTTAATCCCATGATCCTTATGGTATCTCCAGGCAATCGGGATCGTATCGTCAGTGGAAAGACCAGTTCATCACGGTCAAACCAAGCCGACATCTTCCCATAATCCTCCCCCTGTACAAAAAAGTTTTCTCTCTCCAGTACCGCCATCGACATCACCTTACCTATTTCCTCCAATTTAAGCTCAGAGTCCGGTAAAAACAGACGATATGTATAGCTTGCCTGTGGCGTCGTGGGCTTGGACGAGAACAAGATACTATCATATTGCCGCACACAAGTCAGGCCTCCACCCAAATCCAAGCTCCAGGTGGTGGGATAGCTCTGCAGCGTTCCCCGACGTACAGTTTCGATCTTGGGGAAATCAAGGGCAGATAAATCCGCCGACAGATAATTTAATATTAGTTTAATCAAACGCCGTTGTAAAGCGGAGGGTATGGCAGCAAATGAAGCTCTGTTAAAGGTGTATTTCCCATCCCCTTCCGAAACTAGCTCTTCAAAGCATTTTGCCGCAGACGTCTCCATATACTCATCTTCAGCTCCCGCAATTTCCGCAAGCTGTACGAGCGATTGCCTCACTCTGCCATTATACTTTTCCAGAAAAGGAAGAACTTCCAAACGAATGGCATTCCGCTTGTATTTCGTCAGCAGATTGGTGGCATCCTCAGCATAAGTGAAACCTTCATTTTGGCATAACCCTAAAAGTGCTGTTTTGTTAATACGTAGGAATGGGCGAATGAGTTCCACCTTTTTTTCTGTTCTTTTCCACTTGATACCCGACAGTCCAGATAAGCCACTTCCGCGTAATAGACGCATGATTACAGTTTCTGCCTGATCATCAGCATGATGAGCCAGAGCAACAGAACGCGCCCCATATCGGTGTGCCGTATCAATCAGAAATTCGTACCGCTTCTCACGTGCAGTACCCTCAGGACCAAGTCCACTCTCTTTAGCCAAGGAGGGAATATCGAATTCCGCAAACTCAAAGGGCAGTCCCAGTTCTTCAGCCATACCACGTACGAGCTCTGCCTCTTCCTTCGACTCCGGCCTAAATCCATGATTCACATGAGCACATATTAAGGTAAGCGGTATAAATTTTAAAGATATTTCATGTAAAACATGCAAAAGAGCCACAGAATCCGGGCCGCCGGAAACTGCGACTACAATGGTGTCATGGGGCGCCCACAGCTCATGCTCGGCTGCTGACTCCAATACAGACTCCACCAGTCCATTCATTTGCTCCATATGCGCCCCCCTCTCTCCAACTATATGTATGAGTTCAAAAACGGAATACCCAATAAATCGTAAAGGCGAGCAAAAACAAGGACAATGCGAATGCATTTTTTAACCACCGGGGGGTGTCCATACTATCCGGGCGCTTTCTGCGCGAGTTATATATATGGTTTCGCCAGACCTCAGTAGCATCCGCAGAGCCTGAGAACCCCCCTTTTAACGCCATACAAATCCAGGAGGATAGTTTCTTATTGGGTAAATTTCTAGCCAGCTTAAATAATTCGTCCACACTTCTCGTCTGCGGCAGCTGTAAAGCTGCCTTTTTGAGCCCTTCTTCATTGAGCAAACGAAGACACAGCACAGCAAATGCGAAAAGATCGTAACCCTCATCGCTGATTCGACTGCCCGCATTCCAGAAACCACGATCATGCCATTCGGTAAACTGCTTCACACTACGACCAATAGGGCTTGTGCCCCCAAAGTCGATCAGTTCCACTTCACCGTATTTCGATACCATGACGTTCTCGGGCTTCAAATCACCGAACACAAATCCACATTCATGCAGTGTGCGCAGCTTTTCAAGCAGACCAAGACCTACCAGGCCTAACCAATCGGGACCGTTTTTCGATAAAAAATGATGCAGCGGTTTGCCTTCAACATACCTCATCACATAGAAGGGGATATTATCCCCATTCGCAAAATCATCCGCTTCCAAAAAATAAGAAGACAATGGATTCTCACGACGAGCCCGATGTTCATTCCGCTTTCGTCGCGATTGCAGCGAGGTCAGTACATTGATCTCCGATTGAAGTTCAAGTGTATCGTATCCGATTTTTAGCGCGTACCTTTCCCGTCTGCCTTCTCTTTGCACAAGATATACGGTTCCGTTCGCGCCCCTTCCCAGCATCCGCTCAACGACATAACGGTTACCCCGCCATTTTCCGTTAATTAAGGTACCAGTAGGATAGGACGGATTAGACGACATACCCACCAATCATCCCTTCTCTTTCGTCGTGGTCATCGCTTAGTCGGCGTCCACGATGTTCATCCAGTGTATCATAACGATAATGTTCAAGCACCTTGAAAATAGCTGGGCCAGTCGGTGTTGCGCCTCTCATGTGTAATTTAGAGAATAGCGTACGAATACCTGACATGTCATGCGTCCAATCTAGATCAAGCTTGGCATCTTCACTGCTGTTATTTCCGGGAAAATGAAACACAGCGATCTCACTCTTGCCTTCCCGTGCTTCTAAACTGAGTGCCAAATCGCGGATTGCATCTTCCACAGCACCCAGTTTAGGCTTCATACTGGCACTGGCATCGATAAGAAGTGCAATGCGCAGCGGCGTTGTTTCTGTCAGTTCATCTACAACTGTAACAACCTGTGAACGTTGAACAGGAGGCAGCTGATCCAGTGAGCCGTCGCCTAGTATCTTTTTTACCTCTTTATTAACCGCCTGCTGGATCGTCTGAACCACGGTCTTGCGTGTCATCATCTGAATCGTCTGCGCCAGTTGTGGTGTTCCGACTATTCGGCTAAGGCCTCCCCCGGCCTTGGCAATGTCAGCAATCTCCCGGCTGCCGATTTCACCGATCGTACCATAATCAACTACACCGACCACATTTACGGTGATTCCCTCCTGCAGGGCATGCGCCGCTGCCAACACCGGACTTTCTCCTACATTCGAACAACCGTCAGTAATGAGCATAATTTGCTTCATAACCCTCAACTCCCCCTTTGTTTGAACCTCTGTTTCTAGCATATCCAGAAATGAGAGATTTCAAACAGTCGATGTTAAGTGGGGAGTCTAGATCAAAACAGAGGGGGTTAGTGAATAGGGGAACTGCGAGAAATGTTTGGGCTTTCGATCGCTGATGTCCTCAGATTCCTTGATTAGAACCGCCTCTCGCAGTTGGAATCCGAGGACAAAGGCGAACGCTCCGCTTCTACAGCTCCAAACTTTCTCTCCGTTCCATACCTTCACTAGTAAACAGTTTAGATCTACAGATTCCGTCCCAAGTCAGCCGACCATTGAAACGAAAATAGTAGAGGCTGGCGAGTTACACGTCACGGACTCGCCTCGACTGCCTCCAGTAGCACGACGCCTTACGCGTGCTACAAACTCACAAGCAACACAACACTTCACGCGTACCCTCAAGCAGTACGATATCTTGCACGTGCCTTAAACTATACAAGCAGTACGACGCTTCGCGCGTACCCAACATTAAAACCTACTAAACCTAAACCTAAAATAACTAACTTACCGTACGGGGACGCTCCATACGGCCGATGCCCGGCATATGCAGGCTGGACCATTCCGGATGGAAGTGATCAAGACGGCTGACGACAATAGTCATGTCATCAAGGATCTCATTGCCCTGATAACGGATCACTTTCTCCAACAGGCTGTCCGCTAAATCCTGAGGATCATCACCCTCAAGCTCTTGGATCATCCGTTTCATCCATATCTCCTTATTAACGGCATATCCAGGCGCATCATAAATACCATCGGTCATCATAATTAAAATATCGCCGGGGCGAAGCTGCATACTGATTAAGTCCACATCAATATCTTTAATGATTCCTATCGGCAGATTGCTAGAGGTTATTGGAATGACCTCACTCCCCCTCCGGATGAAGCTTGGTGCAGAAGCAATCTTCATAAATGTTGTCTGCGCAGAATATTGATCGATTAAAGCCATGTCGACAGTAGCATAGAATTCATCAGGGGAGCGTAATAAAAGAATTGAGTTGACCGACTTTACAGCCAGCTTCTCATCCATTCCGGATTGCAGCAGCTTTTCTAACATACCGAGTGCGGCACTGCTCTCCATCCTTGCCCGTTCACCATTTCCCATACCATCACTAATGGATACTGCAAAGGTGCCATTTCCAAGCTCTACGGTGCTGAAGCTATCGCCAGACAGCATATCTCCACCTTTAGAAACAACTGCCACACCCGTGTTTACCTCAAAGGCTTTGGCTGAACCAAAGGTAACCATCGAGAGTCCTTCCCGGGGATGAACCGCCGTCTCACTCATGACAGCAATATTCTCATCCAGAATGTCGGAGAGGAGTGGGGCAATCATTTTACGGCATTCATCAAAACCGCGATTATAAGCATGCACTACTTCTATTTCTACGCGTCCTGGGTCCAGACTTAAAATTTCAATGCCATGAATAGACAGTCCCAATTTCTCAAGAGCCTCGCGAATTTGCGCTTCCTGCCGATACATGGCCTGTCCCTCACGCTTAATTTCCTTGGCCAAGTCTTCCATAACCTGTGACACGCCTGACAACTGCTCAGCAACAAATTGGCGACTATCGTATATTTGTCTTTTCCACCGCATATCATGTTGGTAGAGATCATATTGTCCCTTCATGACCTCAAGCACTTCACCGGTTTTGCCACAAATACGGCTCCATTCTGGTGGCAGCTGAGCAGCCGTAATCTCAGGGCATTCCTCAACAGTTGTCATCATATCTGTCATGTATCTATATGTCTGATAGAATTTTGCATCCCAGCAGTGGGTACGGCGAATGCAGCCAGCGCAGGCTCCTTCTGTTACCGTATTCATAAAATCTTCCATTTCACGATCCGATTTACCCACTTCTCCGGCACGTGGAATCTGTCCAAAGCTACTGGAGAGCTGTTGGAATACCTGTGAGAATTGAGTGACCCGTTCTGCAGTCAGATCCCTGACCCTGCGGGCATATTCATGTTGAGATCGGCTATGATCTGACGTGCCCGGTACATATTTTGCAATCGCTGATATCATCGTCTTAGGCGTTATTAGAAACAGCACTACTGCTGCGCAGGTCTCCCATGTTGAGGCCATCATATCACCCGGACCCGTAAAATAGACGGAAAGGATCGTTGATCCCAGCAGCATGCCGATAGATACCGCACCCTTTCGTCCGCCCTGCATCATTCCCGCTAGCATTCCCGAAAAAGCAAGCAGGCTCATCTGATAGATAGCACTGATATCGGCCAGACTGAGGATCAACCCCGTCACCACCCCAACAGCTGCACCGAGCGGAGCACCTCCTGCCATAGCAAACAGCAGAATTAAATAACGAGACAATATATGCTCTAATGACAAACCATTAAGAGTCCAGCCCACAAGGCCTGTCATTACGGAGGCTAACAGAATAATAAGACATAAAACCTCCTCGTTCCTCAGCGATCTGCTCTTTTGCTTGTAAGTTAGTAGAGGAAGTGCCTGAATGAACACAAGCGTAAGTACAAACCCGAGCAAAGCATCTAAAGTAGTCATCATAAAGGGGTACCAGGAAAGAGACGGTCCGAGAACAATCTTGAACAGGCCAACCATAAACGAGGATACGAATACCATAAGAGGTGCATAGGACAAATCTATTCGTTCGAAACTCTCAAGCCCTCTGTAAACAAGAAAAAAGATAATCAGTTCAGCCGTAGTAACCAAGGCACCCGGAAACGGAGTGAAGAGACTTCCAGCTATAATAGCACCTGCTACAGGTAACATAGAGTCTCGACGCATAAACACAATGACGGCAAAATATGCGACAGCAAAAGGGGACAGCTCGTCCAAAATCATAGCTCTACCTAGCAGAAACCCCATAAAGCTTAACAGAAGCATCCACTTCTTCGCTGTAATAAGCTGAATATAACGCTGCTTCTGACCCCAAGCTATAATACGCGTGCCTAAGGCTTGTCTCTGCTTCTTATCTTCGCTTCCCACTCTTGTCCACTCTGGCAAATTCACCACATTGCTTTTACTCATTTCCCTACACCACCCGTTTAAGAATTTATGGTTCTCATTATATAGCGGGTCATTTGAGAAAGTTTGTCAGAAATGGAGGGTTAGTCATAAGAAATTTCCGACAAAAAAGCCTTTGTTCATTATTCCTAAAAAAATAGTTCGATCCCTTGCGGCGCAGTAGGTTGCTTCTCCTTAAGCTTGTTTCCAATGCAGTTTTAGGCGCAAGCCTGGCGGTCATTCGCCAGCGATTGCCCTAGAGTTATGTGAGAATGACATGGATGCTGTCGGCAAGTTTATATGACACGACAAAAAAACCGCAAGGGCGAGATGCCCTTGCGGTTATTTATGATGTACAGGTATTGGATTATACGCGTTTGGCTCCACGGCCTCCGCGCTTTCCTTCTGTGTTCTTCTTAATCGAAGATATCCGTTCTTCGCTGTCTTTCAGGAATCGCGACATTTTATCCTCGAATGAAGGTTTACCGGCTGCAGGCTTAAATGGACGCCCACCCCGTTCACGATTGAATCCACCGCCGCCTCCACCACTGCCGCCACCGCCGCCGAAACGGTCTCCGCCGCTAGGACGTTCTGGTCTTGGAGCTCTAGGCGGACGTACTTCCGATGCTGGCTTGTCAACAGCCTGCTTAATGGAAAGTCCGATCTTGCCGTCCTTATCGACGTTGATCACCTTGACGGTTACTACATCACTAATCTTCAGATGATCGTTAACATCCTTGACGTAATTATCGGCGATTTCCGAGATGTGAACGAGACCTGTGACACCTCCTGACAGATCCACAAATGCTCCGAAATGCGTGATGCCTGTCACTTTGCCTTCTAACTTGGTGCCCACTTCAATTGCCATAGAATAAAATGATCCTCCCTTAAAAATATACAGACGAATATTAAGGTCATCCTGTCTGCGGTGATTTGATTATACAGTAAAGAGCAAAGCAAGGCAACAGAGTAAAAGCCTCTTTTAGCCGGTATTATTGCTCTGATTGCTCTGTTCGAATAGGAGTTTCCCCTTGAGGATAGATATTGTACCATTTACGCGCTAATTGGCCAATATACTCATCATCATTAAGTCTGGACACTTCATATTTCAGTTGATTCAAAGATGCCGTGACGCTCTCACTAGTCTTTTGTTTCTTGGCGAGTTGCTCGCCCTTGTCCGTAATTGCCGCACTTTGATTGAAGTAAGTATAACCCGCCCAGCCAAAAAATACTGCCACAAAGAGAATCCACATGACTCTTCTTCTCTTCGCGCCTGCGGCCGAATTTTTGCTAGGATTACTTTTCTCTTCCGCAGTGAATCTGTTCATGCAGCGTACCCCCTAATTCAAAGGTCAGCGTTTCCGCCATTTGGTAATCCATCCAGAAATCTTCACGATCCAGGCGCTATGCTTAAGCCGAGATAACCATGGAGAAATCCACCTTACTGGTAATACCCAAATTGGCTTCGTTAGACGCAGCAGAAGCTTAAGGATGAATAATAGAATACGACCTAGCAGCACTAGCACCCCTATAATAAGGCGCCAAAGCCAGCGAAGAGGTTTACCTATTAGAATCTCCACAAGTCTCCATAGCAATCTGCACATATACTGAACCGATTGAATTAACATTAACACAAAACGCCGCACCGTAACACTGAAGATCAAAAAATAGATCCATATTCCTAGAAATAAACCTAAAAAGACATAAAATCGCAATTGCCCCTGATTTCCGGCATAGAGCATTCTAAAAACAAACAAGGCAGCACAAAGCCAATACAGCAGGTCAAGCATGGCATTCAGCCATTTGGGAAAATTGAACTTGAGCGACAGCACCCGGTAGCTGTCATAGGCCAGTCCCATTGTCACCCCGGCCAATATCATGTAGAACAGCGTCAGCCACTGAACTGCAGGATTCATTTAAATAGCTTACCGAGTAGACCTTTATTTTTGCCCTGCGATCCGGGATCTAGATAAATCAGGGAATGTACATTGCCCTCCAAGGACAACAGTCCATTCTCCAGACTTAAATTTTTGATATGTAAATGATTCCCGCGAATGGTGAGATGGCCGAGTTCTGTACGAAGCAAAAATTCCTCGCTATCAAAGCTCTCCACATTTTGCACGCCCGTCAACTCTAGCTGTTTACGACTGCGCATGTGCAGATCATGCTGTTTATTTACCTTTCCTGGCTCGATCATAGCATGTACCCCTCCTTCTTACCTCTAATCTATGGCAGTAGAAGAAGTTATAGAACATTCCAATCCACTAAAATAAGAGAGATAAAAAAGAAAAAAGAAGGCACAACTCTACAATATGTAAAGTTGTGCCTTCTTTTTTACTATTAACTATGTTACTCCTACCAGTCCAACCCGGTGCTTTTGGCCACAGGCTCTTCCCGAAGTAGAGTATACATACCAGCGGCTTCGTCCTTGCGTGTCGTTTCGACTAGCTTTTCGACTTTGACCGTTACAAGCTTTTGTCCAAATTGCACAGTAATCTCGTCGCCGATCTTAACTGCACTACTTGGTTTAGATTCCCGCCCGTTAATCAGCACCCGGCCTTGTTCGGACACATCCTTGGCCACTGTACGGCGCTTGATTAATCGGGACACTTTCAGGAATTTGTCAAGACGCATTAGTTAACGGCTTCTTTAAGCTTGTTACCAGCTTTGAATGCCGGTACAGTTGATTCTGGAATTTCAATCGTTGTGCCCGTTTGCGGGTTGCGACCAGTACGTCCTGCACGTTTACGAGTTTCGAATGTACCGAAACCGATCAGTTGAACTTTATCGCCTTTTGCCAAAGCTTCTGTGATCTCACCCAAGAATCCGTTCAATACTGCTTCTACATCTTTTTTTGCCAATCCGTTTTTCTCGGAAATGTTGTTTACCAAATCTGTCTTGTTCATAATTTAAAGTTCCTCCTAGGATACGAAAAAATAAATGAAACGAGATTCACCGCCATATTATGGGGCAAGCCGTCATTTCGTCTTTATGATATTCTTGATGTCATCTTAAAATCCTGCCACGAATCGTCGTTTTTTAAAAAAAGAAACAGTTATTTCTCAGAAATCGTCGCAGAATCTATTCTATAGCACTATTAAACTACTCGCCATAATCTAAATCAGAGATGAATGCTACTTTCACAGCATTGCCTCATCTTAAGGTCCGTATACCGTACATAGTCTGAGAAAATTACTTTACTTTTCGTTCCTCAGTCTTTGCCTCCTGCCACAACTCTTCCATCTCTTCCAAGCTGCTATCTTCTACACTCATACCCTTGGCTCGCAGACTTTGCTCGATATACTGAAACCGACGCACAAATTTGCGGTTGGTCCGGGTTAAAGCTTCTTCCGGATCTGCGCCAATAAATCGGGCAACATTGGTAACAGCAAATAATAGATCGCCCAGCTCCAGGATTTGATCCTCGGCGGCTGCATCAGTATCGATGGCTTCTTGCAGCTCTTCTATTTCTTCACGAACCTTAGCTAAGCAATCCGTAGCGTTGTCCCAATCAAAGCCTACCTTGGATGCTTTTTTCTGAAGCTTGTACGCCTTCATAAGAGCAGGCAAATCACGCGGAACCCCACTGAGGACGGATAATTCCTCTGGCTTCACGCCTTTACGCCGCTTCTCCTCTGCCTTCATGCCCTCCCAATTGATCAGAGCTTCTTCAGCGTCATTCGCATTCTTGTCACCAAATACATGGGGATGGCGGAAGATAAGCTTATCATTCAGTCCTTCTATGACGTCAAATACGTTAAACGTGCCCAGTTCCTCTTCCATTTGGGAGTGCAGCATGATCTGCAGCAAAAGATCGCCCAGCTCCTCTTTCATATGGTCTGGGTCATCCTCATCAATCGTCTCAAGCACTTCGTAGGTTTCTTCGATTAGATTTTTACGCAAAGATTCATGAGTCTGCTCCCGATCCCACGGACAGCCGTCCGGACTGCGCAAAATATCGACAATCTCATGCAAACGAGCGAAAGTACGATTTCTTAGCTTCTCCTCACGATTGGCAGGTACATAGACCAGAGACAAATTTCCATAACCCTCAAGCCGGTCCAATTCGTACAGAGGAACAGTCACAATGCTTTCTTCGTTCTCCACGCCAAGGGCATGACCCACCACCACTTCATATTCGGGTGGATACAGCTCCATCAGACATAACTTTGTCTCCGAAGCTGTAAAGCTGTCATAAACCTGGCCAATCAGAGTATGCAATTCAGGCTGAAGCTGAGCGCTGCGAATGCCTGAAGCATCTAATAACTGGAAGCCTTCAATAGGGTCGAACCCCAGTCGCACAAACGCCTCATCCAGAAAACTCTCCCCGCCTAATATTTGCAGTTCTATTCCTTCTTCCGGGCAACGCTGACGCAGCTGTGAAACAGCTGACTCTGCAACCATGGGGTGCCCCGGAACCGCATAGACAATATCTGTGCCGTCTGCGGAGGAGCGAGCCTCTTCAATCAATTTTGAAGTAATTGCAGCATAGACCTCAGGAAACGAAGCTAATGTTTCATACAGTCCATCAAAGGATTGCGTAGCGATTTCAAGCTCGGTGAGAGCAGCCATAACTGGATGCTCTTGGGTACGAACGTAGACAACGGATGCTGCCTTCAGTTTTTTTATAATTCCTAGTGTCAGCCGATCGGGATTACCTGACCCGAGACCAACAACTGTTAATGTTGCACTCATATCTGTTCCTCCTTTTAAGCGAGTTAATTATGGAAATAAACGCAGCTTCTTGAACTTGTCCGCCAGAGACGGGCCGATGCCCGGAAGCTGGCGAAGCTCGCTTTCGCTGAGCAGCCGCAGCACCACCGCGCCTACGGCAAACACAACGCAGCCTGCGAGTACCCCGAGCAGGCTCTGCGCCAAGCTGGCGGTGCGTCCGCCGCCGATGCCAGCGGCCGTAGCCGCGGCGCCAGTGCCCCAGCTGGCAGCTGCGGCGGCAAGAGCCAGGCCCGCTGTGAGCAGCGCGGGCCGTGCCAGGGCATCTGCGAGGCGAAGCCGCAGATGGCCCTGGCGGTACAGCAGCAGCACGTTAAGCGCTGCTGCGAACGAATGCGCGGCCACGCCAGCAACGGCCGCGCCGGTAATGCCCTGCTGCGGAACCAGCAGCAGGTTCAGGGCCGCCTTGAGCAGCGCGGCGGCCAAAAGGTGCAGGGCCGGGGCGCGCACGTAGCCGAGGCCCTGCAGGAGCGCAGCAGAGATGATGCTGACTGTACCGCCAACAGCGGTAAAAGCCAGCCAAGTCATTGTGCTGCTGCCAGCGGTATCGCCGTAAAGAGCCATATTAATCGGCTCAGCAAGCACTGCAAGGCCCGCTGAGGCCGCTAGACCTAACAGCCAGAACCAACGCAGCGACAAGCTGCAGCGGGTCTCAATCAGCTTCATATCTCCCTTGTACTTCGCTTCCGCCAAAGCTGGAATGAACACAACAGATAGTGAGGTGGCAATCATCGTTATAATCTGCACAAGTGGCAAACCCCGATTGTACACACCAAACTGGGCCATCGCAGCTACTTCACTTCCGTCAGACGACAGCAGTCGAGGCACAGTGAATACATCTACAAGACCGATAAGAGGCATAGCCAGTGCACCTAACATTACGGGAATTCCATAAGCCAGCAGTGTACCTGCTTTAATGCCCATAAACCCTTGCTTGGAACCTAGTCCATGTCCTGCATCCAGCGCTCTTACACGCTGACTTTCGACAGCAGCAGCTACTTCAGCAGCAGCTTCCTGTTTTACCCTCCGGCGGTGACATCTCAAGTACAGCAGCATAATTACAAGCCCTGCGGCTCCCCCTCCGGCAGAACCAAGCAGCGCGCCTGCAGCGATGCTCTCAGCTCCTGCTCCCTGCGAAGTGAGATATAAAAGAAGAACAATCATCACTGTAACCCGTACAGACTGCTCTACAATCTGTGACACGGCAGTAGGAACCATATTATGCAGCCCCTGAAAATACCCGCGTATGGCCGACATGACAGGGACAACAGCCAACCCCCAGGCGCTTGTCCGCAAGGCAGGCATTACATGTGAGTTACCTACCCATTCGGCAATGAGGGGTGCACCTACATAGGTGATGGCGCCGATAATCAAGCCGCTGATGCCTGTAATTAACGCGGATAATAGTAGAATCCGGCGGCCTTCTTCATCGCGTCTCCCAGCCGAAGCTTCGGCGACAAATTTGGAGATCGCCGCAGGCAGACCTAGCATAGCTACTGTTAACAGCATCGTATACAAGGGATACACTGTGTTGTATATACCAAATACAGCATCTCCGCCTAGATTTTGCAGCGGAATTTTTTGAAGTGTACCAATAAGCTTTGAGATAATGGCCGCGGCACTAAGGATAAATGCGCCTTGCAGCAATCGTGATGTTTGTGTATTAGATTTCATATAATACCTGCTTCTACAACTTTGATGGGATGAATTTCTATATTATAACGTATGTACGCCCACAAGTAGAAACGGTTTTGTGTAAACGACAAAACCCCGTTTGCCCTTTGTATATCTTACCAAAAGGAAAGCGGGGTCTAAATTAAGATTACTGCTCCATTTGTTTGCCCAGGAAAGCGGCAGCCGTTTCGGCCATTTTTATTTCCATTTGCGCCATCTTCGCCGAATCATCCTTGCTCACCATCACTACACAACCAATAGGATCTCCACCGGAAATGATCGGTGAGGCTACATATGAGGACACCAAATCCGGATGATCTTTAGCGATTTCATAACTGCCTTCATTGGTTTCTAACACAGTCTTACGGCTGTCCATGACTTTCTCCAGCAGCACTCCCACCTGTTTCTCCAAATAATCTTTTTTGGAGCCGCCTGCAAGGGCAATGAAGGTGTCACGATCAGCAATCATCGTGATGTGCCCAGTACCTTCGAACAATGACTCTGCGTACTCTTTTGCAAAGTCACCCAACTCACCAATCGGAGAATATTTCTTGAGGATGACTTCACCGTCCCGATCGACGAATATTTCCAATGGGTCTCCTTCTCTAATACGAAGAGTACGTCTAATTTCTTTGGGAATAACCACGCGTCCGAGGTCATCAATACGGCGAACAATTCCAGTAGCTTTCATTTCACATGTGCCCCGCTTTCTTAAGAAGTATGGTCTTACTACTGTCCATTATGGGAAAGGATAATCCCAGTGATTTATCGTAATATCTGACCATAGTATTCATCTCTTCCCAGATCCTTATACATAAGCTGACATGTATTAATATCTGCATCAAGATAAAGGTAGTTCTACAACCGTTTCTGCGAAATAAAAAGCCATCTTCACATTAAGTGAAGATGGCTTTTCTAAGGTAAGCTTGTCCATATTTACCGATGTTTATTCAGCTGCATCTGTAGCACTTGGAGAAGCACTTGGGGATGCGCTTGGAGCTGTAGTGGCTTCTGTTCCGCTATTTGTTCCGGTTTCATCTGCGGCAGCAGAGCTTTTTGGCAGATTGATGTTCTCAATAATGCCTTCCAGATCCTTTTCCATGAACGTTTCGAGGTTCTTGGATACGATTGAGCTCTTAATGCCTTCTTTTTGCTCATCCGTTAACTGGTCAAAAGTCTTGTCTGTACGGGACTCCACCTTGATGATGTGGTAACCGTAAGAAGTTTCTACAGGATCACTGACGGTATTTAGAGGCAAGGTCTGAGCAGCCTTCTTAAACTCCTCCACATATGTGCCTACAGCTTTATCTTTATATTCTCCGCCTGCCTCTTTAGAGCCAGTATCGTCAGAATATTCCTTAGCGATGGCTGCGAAATCAGCCCCGCCATCCAGCTTCGCCTTAACTTCTTTCGCTATTTTAAGCGCTTCTTCGCTGGTACGCTCTTTGTTGTCTGCATCTGTCAGACCAATTAGCACATGACGCAGTGTGGCAACCGTAAAGTCGCCTTTGGTCGCTTCGAATTCTTTGACAACTTGATCATCAGTCACTTTAAGCAGCATATCCTGATAAACTGTCAGCACACGCTCCATATAAGTACGGATATCTTTCTCAGTGACGTCAGCGTCTTTCAGTGTCTTCTTATAGGTATCGCCCAATTGTTCCTTAATGCTTGCAATTTGAGTATCGGCTTCTTTCTCCGCTTGCTTTTTCGCTTCATCCGTTGCTTGGGAAGCCAAATATTCAAAGCCCACTTCTTGCTTCAGAATGGACTCCTTAAACGCATCAATCTCTAAATATTGCGCTTGTTGCGGAGATAGAAATTTCATGATTTTTTGATCCATTGCGAATTCCTTTTGTGTAATCGTTCCACCTTTATAAGTGGCTACGGCTTGATTATCATCAGCACTATTTCCACATGCTGCTAGCATAGAAAAGGAAACTGCCGCTGCCAATGAAACGAGCAGCACTTTCCATGATTTTGTTTTATTTAACGACATTGTGTAGTTCTCCCTTCGATTTAAAAGACTGTTTAGCTTCCTTAAGAAACTGTTCAAGCAAGTCAAGCAGCTGTTTATCACTTAAATCTTTCGATTTGACCCGGATACTGGCTTTCGCATCCCTATCAAATTGTACACGTCTTTCGAAGCTATTTCCAACTTTGGCGAGTTTCGCTGTGTCTAAAGCGCCGAGACTTCCCTCATAGAAATTCAAGGTAACATCATCTCCGCGTCTAATCATGGAATCAATGCCATACATTTTTCCATACACTTTCAGACGAGCGACCGATAGTAGATTTACCACGGCTTCAGGTAACTCACCGAACCGATCCAAGAGCTCATCTTCAAGCTCGGAAGCATCATCGAAGGAGGTTACTGCCGCCACTTTTTTATAAATTTCAATTTTCTGGATACTGTCGTAAATATACTCTGACGGCAGATACGCGTCAATCGACAAATCAATGACTGTATTGCCTTCTTTAAGGGACGTATCTTCCTCCCCGAGCACAGTAACCTTACGCTTACGTATTTCCTCCGCTAACATTTGTGAGTACAGATCAAATCCCACGGATGCGATAAAGCCATGCTGCTCTGCACCCAGCAAGTTACCAGCCCCGCGAATAGACAGATCTCGCATCGCTATTTTGAAACCAGAGCCCAGCTCCGTAAATTCCTTAATAGACTGCAGACGTTTCTCTGCAACCTCTGTCAGAACCTTGTCCCGTTGATACGTGAAATAAGCGTAAGCGATCCGATTGGACCGGCCTACACGTCCACGCAGCTGATAGAGCTGAGACAAGCCCATTTTATCCGCATCATGCACAATAAGTGTATTAACGTTCGGAATATCTACGCCCGTCTCAATAATACTTGTGCTGACGAGCACATCGTATTCTCCGTCAAGGAAATCGAGAATGGTCTTCTCCAGCTCAGATTCCGACATTTGACCATGTCCGATGCCAACTCTAGCCTCAGGAACAAGCATAGAGATTTGAGCGGCCATTTCTTGAATGCCCTGCACACGATTATAGAGATAATAGACTTGACCTCCGCGAGCTAATTCCCGCTCTACAGCTTCCCGTGTAAGAGTCTGGCTATGCTCTACCACATACGTCTGCACAGGGAATCTGTTCTCTGGTGGGGTCTCAATGACAGACAGATCCCGCACTCCGAGCATCGACATATGTAGCGTACGAGGTATTGGAGTTGCAGTCAGTGTAAGAACGTCTACATTTGTTTTCAGCTTTTTCAGCTTTTCTTTATGAGTCACGCCGAAACGCTGTTCTTCATCCACAATTAATAACCCCAGATCCTTGAATACAAGGTCCTGAGATAACAGACGATGTGTACCGATAACTACGTCGACAGTTCCTGCCCTAACGCCTTTAATTGTCTCGTTCTGCTCTTTACGGCTGCGAAAACGACTTAAGACCTGAATATTAAGCGGGTAATTAGCGAAACGTTCCCGGAAGGTCTCATAATGCTGCTGAGCCAAAATTGTTGTCGGGACTAGCACCGCCACCTGTTTACCTTCAATCGCTGATTTAAAAGCCGCCCGAATAGCCACTTCAGTCTTACCATACCCAACATCACCGCAAAGCAATCGGTCCATTGGCCGGTTTTGTTCCATATCCTTCTTAATCTCTTCGATAGCCCGAAGCTGATCTCGGGTCTCCTCGTAAGGGAACATTTCTTCAAATTCATGCTGTTCCTGTGTGTCCTTTTCAAAGCCATACCCTGCGGCACTTTGGCGCTCAGCATATAGTTTTATCAAATCATCAGCAATATTCTGAACGGAGGAACGAACCTTATTGGTCACTCGTGTCCATTCATTGCCGCCTAGCTTATATACTTTCGGCTCTTTATCTTCGGAACCGACATATTTCTGAATTAGATCAATCTGCTCAATCGGAACTGAGAGCTTATCGCCGCCAGCATACAAAATATGCATGTAGTCACGATGAATACCGCTGACCTCAAGCGTGCCAATTCCCATATATTTGCCGATACCATGGTTCTGATGGACGACATAATCACCGATTTTCAGCTCTGTGTAACTCTTGATCCGTTCTGCATTATCTATTCCTTTGGAGATCTTCCGTGCCTTCCGCTGCTTCTGAGAGAACATTTCTCCCTCCGTTATAACAGCTAGATGAATTGAGGGCAGCTCAAAACCAGAACCCAGATTTCCTTGTATAATCATCGGCTCGTTAATGCCGTAATCATAAAGAACTCTGCGCACTCGTTCAATCCGTTCCTCACTGCTCGCAAGCATCATTACCTTAACACCGGACTTCTGCCAACGCTCCATTTCCGATTTCAGCACATTCATCTGTCCATGGAAATCCTGCATTCCACGACTGATAAATCCAAGAATGTTCTGAGGCTGAATATGCGGAACCTGACGTAAAAAGATTGACATAAACAGACTTTGGAACGGGCGCTGATACATAACAACATCCGTATCCACAGAGAGATCTAGATTCGGCAATGATTTGCCGTTTTGCAGCAAATGCAGGTTCCATTCCGATTCATCCCGTTCAAGCTGTCTCGCCGTTTCGAGCAGTCTTGTAGGCTCATCTAGAATAAGAATGGTATCCTGGGCCATGTAATCAAATAAATGAGAGCGTTCAGGATATAAAAGACTGATATATTTATAGATCTCCGGGAAATAAGTACCTTCCCGCAGCATTTCCAGCTCACGGCCAATTTCTTCCCGCAGCCTGAGCTTCGCCTGGCGATCCGCCATCTTCTCCAACTGTCGCTCCATCATAGCTGAGGCTTCAGCAGAAGCAGATTCCTGGCGCAATCTACTAGCTATAATCTCTTTAGCCGGTGTAATCTTCACACTACGTACCTTATCAATAGAACGCTGATCCACTGGATCAAAAGTTCTTATGGAATCAACCTCATCGTCAAATAACTCAACCCGATAAGCCAAAGGAGATGTCATTGGATAAAAATCAATTATTCCACCCCGTACGCTTAGTTCACCACGATTTTCAACCCGCTCTACTCTTTCATAGCCCATTTCAATCATGGACATCAAAAATTCATCCAGAGCAAGCGTTCCATCTTGGGAAACGGTGACTTGAGCCTCTGCCATAACCTCTGGGGCTGGCAGCAATCTACGTACTCCTGAGTAAGGAACTACAACAATACCACGGAAGCCCTGAGCACATTTGGTCAGCACATCTATACGCTGAGCCAGTGTCTCTGGGCTTGATACAGCCGCTTCTGCAGCCACTAGTTCATTGGCAGGATAGAGCAGAACCCGGTCAGGAGAAAGCGCTTCCTGCAAATCATCGGCCATCTTCTGGGCCGAAAACATATTATGAGTCACTACAAGTAAGGGACGAGTTGTCTCTTCATGTAATGCTGCAAGCATAATCTGTCTAGCAGAACCTGTAAGCCCCGAAATGAGCTGCTCTTTCATACCTGCAGCAACACCATGGGTGATAGACTGGAAATCGGGATCCTTGGAAAAAGCTTCTATAAGACCTTGTAACAACAGGCGCACCTCTCTTACTAAACAGGCTAACGGTGGCATAGCCACCGTCACCTATTATGATTGGAATCGAAAAGAAGCCTCAGCTGTAACGCCAAGGCTTGCGGATGACGATAGAGACAGGCGCTTCCACCTTACTGAAGCGGACTTGTCAGCAGGCTAAGCTCCGGATTGTTCTCTAAAGCCTCCTTGCAATAGTCGCAAGTAACCTTTACCGTGATTTCACCTTCTGAATTATACGCTATTATATCTCTGCGCTCCGCAGGGGTCAAGGAATGAAGGCCCAACTGCATTTCTGTAACATCAGTTCTATTAATACTGCCTAGAGATGTCTTACAGTGCCTACAAACATAGTTTATTGCCATCTATATGCCTCCTGAAGGTACTATATACCTTCAGTATGTCCGGGCAGCTTCATCTTTAGCCTTAAAAACGACAGGGTTTACAGATTAACCATTGAACTTAGCCATCGTCTGCTCGAATGAATGCTGTAAGCTGTATTCCAGTGCATCACAAGTATTAAGGATCATTTGCTTAAGTGGATCGCTTTCCTTCTTAGGAAAAGTAGAAAGTACATAATCGACAATAGCAAAACCTGGCTCAGGACGAGAAATACCCATTCGTACCCGATTGAAATTCTGTGTTCCTACATGCTGTATGATGGATTTAATTCCATTATGTCCACCAGCACTTCCTTGATAGCGCAAGCGGATTTTTCCGATTTCTGTATCCAAATCATCATAAACGACGATCATATCTTCAAGTTGAACTTTGTAATAATCCATATAAGCGCGAACGGCTTCACCGGACAAGTTCATAAAGGTCATGGGCTTAATCAATACGGTTTTGACGCCACCAATGATCCCTTCACCGATGACGGATTTACATTTGCTCTGGTTGAAGGCAATTCCGTTCTGGGCAGCAAGCTCATCCAAAGCCATAAAACCAACATTATGCCTTGTTTTCGCATACTGTGTTCCGGGATTTCCCAATCCGACAATCCATTTCATTATCGAACCTTTCCTTTCCATCCGGGCTCTCCGGCAAGAGGACTCCGTTTTTGGTACAATAGATCTAATCTACATATCTCTGTGCAACCAGAGCGAAATTATACTCCGAAGACAGGTGATAACCTATGCCGCACAAAGGCGAATTATTGACACATCAACGCCATTTTCAGTACCACATCCAATATGCTGTGCCCGTGGAAATATACAAGGGCGACGTGCATATTGATATCGGTGTATTAACAGCGGTAGACGAAGCTTTCGTGGAGCTACAAGGGACACTCTATAACCGCAGTTTATTCACCTTTGTCTCCCGCCCCGGATACTAAATCGAGTAGTTCTACCTGTAGCACGCCGATAAGGGTTACATCTCCGAGAACGGAGGTGTAACCCTTTTGTACTATTCATTCGTTATATTTATTCAATCTCGAACAATTTACTAATCGACAACTCTTCATGAACGCGGATAATTGCCTCACCCATAAGTGGAGCCACGGACAACACCTTGAGCTTAGAGGTTGGATTCGCGCTGCGAATTGGAATGGTATCCGTCACGATAATTTCTTTGATTGGAGAGTTCTCCAGACGCTCGTGTGCAGGACCAGACAATACTGGATGTGTACAGCATGCGTATACTTCCTTCACGCCGCCTTCCATCAAAGCATTAGCACCAAGTACGATAGTTCCAGCGGTATCGATGATATCATCGATCAGGATGGCTGTTTTGCCTTCGATATTACCGATGATGTTCATAACTTCGCTGACATTAGGTTCTGGACGACGCTTGTCTATAATAGCCAGTGGAGCGTTCAGGAAATCAGCGAGCTTTCTTGCACGTACTACACCGCCATGGTCCGGCGATACGACAACTGGGTTCTCAATTTGCTTGGAACGGAAATACTGAGCCAGAATCGGTACACCAAGCAAGTGATCCACTGGAATATCGAAGAATCCTTGAATCTGCATGGCATGAAGATCCATCGTGATTACACGGTGAGCGCCAGCCTTTTCAATTAGATTCGCTACCAGCTTAGCGGTAATGGGGTCACGGGAACGGGCTTTACGATCTTGACGGGCATATCCGTAGTAAGGGATAACCACGTTGATGCTTTTTGCGGAGGCACGTTTAAGCGCATCTACCATAACCAAAAGCTCCATCAGGTTATCATTTACAGGGCCACAAGTGGATTGAACAATATAAACATGGCATCCCCGAACGCTTTCTGACAGCTTGACCTGAATTTCTCCATCGCTGAAACTTGTGGTGTGTGATTCACCCATCGGAATTCCGATGTAATCAGCAATTTGACTAGCTAGCTTAGGATTGGAGTTACAGGTGAAAATCTTTAACTTGGAATCACAATAAGTCATAAAATATAAACCCTCCGTGACGGAATTTAGCTTTCCAAAGGCGCCGGCGCGGAAATATAAGTCCGTCCGGCGCTTCTTAGCAACGCTTTACGATGGACTCGAGTGGTCTTTCTTCGCTTTTGCACGGGAACGGATCTTCTCTGCATATCCCGGTTTGTTCTCTTGTCTTACTCTAGCTACAGCCAGATCGTTCTCGGAAACGGAACGTGTAATTGTCGAACCTGCTACAACAAAAGCCCCTTTGCCCACAGTAACTGGAGCAATAAGGTTAACATTACTGCCAATAAAGGCATCGTCTGCGATTGTTGTCTTGAATTTATTATACCCGTCGTAGTTAACGGTAATCGCACCGCACCCGACGTTTACATTCTTACCTACAGATGCGTCGCCGACATAACTAAGATGTGACACTTTTGAACCGTCACCAATCGTAGCATTCTTGATCTCGACGAAATCTCCAACCTTAACTTCTTCTCCAAGCACAGAGCCTGGACGCAAATAGGCAAAAGGCCCAACGGTTGTCCGTGCGCCGACTTGAGCTTGATTCAATACGGACTGCTTAATCGTTGCATCATCCATAATCTGACAGTCTTCGATTTCACTAGCCGGTCCGATCACACAATTGTCCCCGATTACAGTCTTCCCTTTCAGGATGGTTCCTGGATAAAGCGTAGTATCTGATCCGATAACTACATCTGCCCCGATATAAGTGGAGGCTGGATCAATGATGGTCACACCGCCTAGCATGTGTTTACGATTAATACGTTGACGCATAAAGGCTTCCGCTTCGGACAAAGCTAAACGATCATTAACGCCGATAGACTCAGCTGCGTCATGGGTCTGATATCCTAGTACGGTATCCCCTTGTGAACGAAGAATCCCAATCACATCAGTCAAATAATACTCCTGCTGGTTATTACTGTTCGTTACCTTCTCGAGTGCAGCAAATAATTTAGCATTATCAAAACAATAAGTGCCTGTATTGATTTCTTGAACCGCATCTTCTTCAGTAGTGCAATCCTTCTGCTCTACAATCTTCAGAACGCCGCCATCTTCACCACGAATAATTCTTCCGTAGCCTGTAGGCATTTCCATAACAGCTGTCAATACGGTTGCAGCCGCATTACGCTGTTCATGAAGCGCCATGAGTCCTTCTAGAGTTTCTGTGGTTACAAGTGGTGTGTCTCCACAAATAACTATAGTTGTTCCTTCTTCACCAGCAAGTAAATCCTTTGCTTGTTTGACAGCATGGCCAGTGCCGAGCTGAGTTTCCTGCAGCACGTATTCTGCGCCCTCACCTACATAGGCCTTAACTTTCTCTGCGCCATGCCCAACAACAACAACGGTGCGCTGGCATCCGGTCGCTTTTACTGTATCAAGCACGTGCCCTACCATCGGCTTACCGCAAACGGGGTGCAGCACCTTATATAATTTAGATTTCATTCGCTTGCCTTGACCTGCGGCAAGTACTACAGCCATTCTTTTCAAGAATGCCAACCTCCTACTCTTGAACTCACTACTGAATATATCTCATTCCGGGCAAAAAGAAAAGAGAACCATGAAGTCATGGTTCTCTTTTCTATAAACCCCAAGTTAGAAAAGCATTTATCGCTGCCTTTCGAAGATGTCGTCAAATCCTTCACCAGCAATAGCTTTTCTTGCAAGATCAGGCTGCTAATTCATGAAGTGTATGTCGGTGTGATCTTATCAAAAACGGCGGATCCTACGCCACCCAAAAGGTAGCAGTCTTCCGAGGAAGCCTAAGCTCCCTCTTCAATAACTTCTTCTTCTTCCGTAGCGGCGCGATCGTACTCGGCCAGAACCGCGGATTGAATCTTTTCGCGTGTTCCCGAAGAGATCGGGTGCGCGATATCGCGGAATTCGCCGTCCGGTGTACGCTTGCTGGGCATTGCAACAAACATCCCATTATTGCCATCGATGACGCGAATGTCATGAACAACAAACTCGTTATCGATGGTAATGGATGCGATTGCTTTCATTCTCCCCTCAGAGTTAACGCGGCGGAGTCTGACATCCGTAATTTGCATGTGTGTGTTCACCACCTTTTTCCATCAGAGACTTGGTGTATAATTCCACACAGCAAAGCGAATTCCTTCTTTTTCATTCCATAAAATACCTAAAAAAGAAATATATTTTTTGAGATATGTTGTTTTCGACATACATCGAGTAGTTTTCTTAATATTCCTTACGTTTTCGACAATTTCCACGCTTTTTGAAAATGTAAGAGAATGGCTAATCAAGAGGAAAAGTAGTTGCCCGGATGCGCCGAAATTCTCCGCTCTTTTGAGTCTACTTCACTTAGTTTTACCAAGGACACGTAATCGTGCAACAGACGCTCTTCCGTCTCTACAGCGCCTGATTCCACTAAAACGCCTACCCCAGCAACCTCGGCATTAAATTCACCGAGCAGATCGACCATACCACGTACAGTCCCTCCCGCCTTCATGAAGTCATCTACGATAAGTACTCGCGATTTCTCCTTGAGTGCCCGTCTGGAGAGAGACATTGTGTGTATGCTTTTATGAGATCCTGATACGTAGTTAATACTTACTGCTGATCCCTCTGTAACCTGATGGTCACGTCGCACAAGCACTACCGGCAAGCCTAGCTGTGCTGCTGTTGCGTAGGCTAGTGGAATGCCTTTCGTTTCAACGGTCATCACCACATCGATTTCCGATCCGTAAAACGCCGTTGCGATGATCTTACCCGCCTGTTCCATCAAAGACGGCAACCCAAGTAGATCCGACATATACAAATAACCGCCAGGCAATATCCGGTCAGTCTGCTCTAGCTGCACACATAAGCGCTGCACAAAGGTAAGCGCCATATCTTTAGGCATAACTGGGATATAACGTACTCCACCCGCTGCACCAGCTAAAGTCTGCAGCTCTCCGATGCCTTCACCTTCAAATACTTCTTTTATGATTGCCAAATCTTCACTGATGGAGGACTTAGCCGCTCCATAGCGATCGGCAAATATAGACAGCGGCAGTAGTTCATGCGGCCGCTCAAGTAAAAACTGAGTCATGTCTACCAAACGTTGGCTTCTTTTTAATTTCTTCACGGAATGCTCCTCGCCAAAACCGAATATTTTAGAAAAATATATCACTTTTGTACGGGTTTACACAAGAGAAGCAGACTAATTCAGTGATCTCACTGCGTAGACTTCCTTGCAGAACCCTCGCAGTCCGTTGTAAATCCTTGCTACTTTAGACTGCTTGGACACTAATCCGAATACGGTAGGTCCGCTGCCTGACATCAGTACGCCATCTGCTCCAAGCTTTATCATCGCTTCCTTGAGCTGCTGAACCTCTGGATGCAGCTTTAGGGTAACATCTTCAAGCACGTTGCCTAGATGATTGCACACGCCCCCAAAGTCTCCAGCTTCTATTGCTTGCTGCATCTTTCGAGCAGAAGGATGAACCGCTATATTATTGCTCCGAACGCGTCCATAAACTTCTGCAGTCGATACATTGATCGGTGGTTTGGCCAACACAACCCAGCATTGTGGCGGGTTATTGATTGGCGTCAGCTTTTCGCCTCGTCCTGTAGCCAAGGCTGTGCCCCCTGTGACGCAGAAAGGTACATCTGAACCTAGCTCAGCGCCAAGCTCCTGTAGCTCCTGCGCAGGAATACCCAGACGCCACAGACGGTTTAGACCGCGTAGCGTAGCTGCGGCATCACTGCTGCCGCCAGCCAGGCCAGCCGCAACCGGAATTCTTTTATCCAGATGGATATGTACCCCACTCTTCACGTTATAACGGTCTTTAATAAGCCTTGCCGCCTGGAAAGCTAAATTTTTCTCGTCCAAGGGAATATAACCAGCCTGACTTGATATTATAATAGTATCCCTTGGCAGCTCAGACAGCTCTAAGCGATCTGCTAAATCTACCATGGTCATAATCATTTCCACCTCATGAAAACCGTCAGCACGTTTGTGCAGCACATCCAGCATCAAATTAATTTTAGCTGGTGCCTTTTCATACATTTTCAAGGCGTTCACCCACCTTCAGCTTTTCCCGTAAAAACAACTTAACATATTATATGAGAAACTTCTAATGAAGTCCAATAATAAAAGGGTGTCGCCATTTAGACGCACCCTTTTTCAGTAATATTCACTTTATAGCCTAAAGTTTAAGATTTCCGCGCGGCCTGTTCAGCAAGCTGTATCGCTTTTTTCACCATGTTGCCAGCGTCTTGAGTTGTAATACCACCCCAGCCCTCACGTTCTACGGTTTCATAAAAACCCAGCTCCTTGGCTAACTCTGTCTTCAGTTCCTCCGACATCATGCCTCGTTTTCTGCGGCTCATTACGGAATTCCTCCCTTATGAAAATAAATGATTAACCCGTTGCCCAATTAGTATGCTTGCTTAGAACACGGATCATGCACCAAATATTTGTCCCAAAAAACGCAAACAAAAAACAGCCTCCAAGGGAGACTGTTCGTGAAACATTAAGCTTTAATATACATAATCCGCATCTGCCCATCGTCTTCACAAACTGTGATTTCCACAGATTCAGTAAGTATATCGGCATAGCTATAGGAGACTCGCTTAAAAGTTTGCTGCTCCTGATCCAGTTTGACAATAAATACAGAAGGGTACGTTTCTTCCAGGACACCTGTGCGTTCAACGGTTTTACGACGACCTCCGTTTGCACGCAATGTGATCTTATGACCGACGTGAGCTTCAAGACTGCGTTTGATTTCCAACAGCGCGTTATTAGCCATTACCTGACGACCACCTCTTTTCTTGTCCATTATACAACTTTTTCAGGACAATGTCAAAGCAAATAAATAATTAATTATAGTTGATGCATATTTCGTTGTCAACGGAATTTTTTTGCGAGAAATCAGCGCCGGACTAATATCCTTGTTATCTGTAATATAGGCATTACAAAGAAAAAAAGAAAGGGTTAAGCTCAGCGCTCACCCTTTCTTTCGGATATTCTATTCAGCCCATTCAAATTACCTATATTCCTGACACCATAGACCTATCTCTACCGCTTAAATGGCTGATGGTGTCACTTTTAGCGCCGACAGATTCTGCAGTCGCGGCATTCCGATGCGGAAGCTGCCACGGGTCTCAACACCACCAATACCCTGATTGCCGCTGATGGTATTATTCAGAACATCGCTAAGATTTACAGTATCCCTGATGGAAGTAAAGGATGATTTTGCGGCTACATACACGGGATCCAGAGCATGGATCAAAATTCGGCCAGGTGAACTGGCAAAATTAGCCCCAGCTCCAAGTAATGCCTCGAAATGAGATTGGCAAGCACCGGCAACAATAGTCAACGCATCAAAATTCCGCTCATACTCCCTAGCTACCCTAATAGCAGCTATAAAGTTTTGTGAATTTTTATAGCTATTCAGACTATACAGATCGTAAGTATGCTGTTGCTTCAGTACCCCATCATGACCAGTGATCACTACAATGTCTGGGCGTACACGGGGCAACAGCCGGTATAACGTATCAGCCATTGCAGATTCATGAACATGATGCCCTTCAGCGGGAATCCGCAGCTGCTCGTATAAGCTAAGGCTCTTATTCAAATATGCCGGATCGCCATCCAGATGCAGTACTTTACCCGGCACTTCAAAATAAGGAGCTTCCTTGGACGGTGGAGCCCATGTCCCCTCTGTTAGGGTTCCCCCGCTCCGCTGACTTTGCTCCTGACGATCCTTCCGCAGCTGTGTCAGTGATTCCTTCGCTTTGATCTGTGCTTGCTGTCCCCGTTCCGTTATTCGGGTAGGAGGCACTTGAACCAGGTCATCCAGAGGAGAATCCGCCAACAGGCGGAAATCTGTGCCTTTAATGACGGCTCTATCCTGCACAATATTATCTACACGAAATGTTAAATCACCGCCATAAGATTTGCGAACGACCAAGTCTCCTAAATTCATTACAACCACCACCTCTACCCCATCGTATGGGCAAAGGCCTCAGTTGGTTCATAACTCGCCATATTTTTAAAATATAAGAATGTATAATGCTCCACCACAATAACATCCTTATATTTCTACGAGAAACGGTTGTCGTCCTTTAAGACAACAACCGTTTCTTATTGCTTATTCAATTCCAGCGGCTAGCAAAACACTGCTTAAGCGGGCGTATTCTTCAAGACTGAGTGTTTCTCCGCGACGGGTCGGTTCAATACCCGCTTCTGCGAGTAAAGCCTCCAGCTGCTCACGTCCCTGTTCAGGGAAGTAACGAGCCTTCAGATTGTTAGCAATCGTCTTGCGGCGCTGTGTGAAAGAAGCGTGAACCACTTCAAAGAAATGCTTCTCACTCTCCACCTTTACCGGAGGATGCTCTCTAACCTTCAGACGGATAACAGCAGACTCCACATTAGGTTGAGGGATGAATACGGTACGTGGCACGATACAGACGAGCTCAGGCTCGCTGTAGTACTGCACGGCAATGCTAAGACTTCCGTATTCCTTTCCACCTGGAGATGCAGCCATACGCTCCGCAACCTCCTTCTGAATCATTACAACGATGTTATCAAGGGGAAGCTTCTCTTCGAGCAGCTTCATCAGAATCGGAGTAGTCACATAATAAGGCAGGTTAGCAACCACACTGACCTTGTTCACAGTGGTGAAATCTTCCTTGAACATTTCCTGCAAGTTCACATTGAGGACATCATCGTTACGAACCTTAACATGGGGATAGGGGGAAAGTACGTCTTTTAATATTGGAATCAGTCTACGGTCAATCTCTACGGCAGTTACAGCACCCGCTGTTAGTGCCAGACGCTCCGTCAGCGCTCCAATTCCCGGCCCGATCTCCAGCGCCCCAGAATCGCTATCTAGTCCAGCAGCGTCTACAATCTTGTCCAAAATATTTTGATCAATCAAAAAATTCTGTCCCAGGCTTTTCTTGAACTTGAATCCATAACGTTGAATAATCTCTTTGGTCCGTTTTGGAGTCGAAATTTCCTCTCTACCACTCATGAAGTAATGCCTCCCTGATCAATTTGGGCGAGAGCCCCGGCAAATTCCTCCCGCGTAATCCCAAACATCGCCAGCCGCTTGTACAGCTGTTTGCCGTTACAATATCCGATTCCAAGCAAATTACCAAGCGCCATACGTCTTTCAGCAGCCCGAGGGTGTACAAGCATTCCAGCGGCCATAAGATCATCAATACCAATCAAAGCAGGTGCTCCTTCAAAAGAGGTATGTACATTACGCAGCGCATGACGAATCGCCTCTGGCGATGCATTCTCTACACCGATATCCCCTTTTCGAGTTGCGTCCTTCTCTGGAATAAAAGCATGCTTACAGCCCGGCACCTTCGCTGAAACGATTTTACGAATTCGCTCCCCAGCATGGTCCGGGTCCGTAAGAATAATAACCCCTCTACGTTCCATAGCAAGCGCGATCTTAGCAATTACAGTCCGGTTTACAGCAGAGCCGCCTGTCTCAATGGTATCCGCTTCTACAGCACGCTTAATGGCTACGGTATCGCTTTTGCCTTCAACGACGATTAATTCCTTAATCATATTTCTTGACTCCTTCCAAAAAAAGCAAAAAGAAGAGGATTCGCTCCTCTTCTTTTGGTTAAAGAATGTATAAGTGATGAGCGGTTGCTCTGCGATCAACGAAATGATCATCCAGCGTTCCTTAACGGTTATCATCACTATAGCTTATCAAAGGATTTTTTGCAAAAGCTTCAGTTCTAGTTAAGCTCTGGTTTCACAGGTCCAATCACATAAACGGTACGTGATTTACGGCCGAAATTACGAGCATGGCTCAGGGAATCATAATAGACATCCACTTTATTGCCTTTAATGGCACCGCCAGTATCCTCTGCACGGCGGAATCCAAGCCCATCGATATAAACCCACCAGCCAATAGGAATTACATTCGGATCTACTGCAATTGTACGACCTTCCGTTACGCGTGTTCCGGAGGCAGTTTTAGTACCTATCCCTGGCTCTTCTGACGAATAAGCTGTCATGGAGACGTTCTTAATCATCTTCTTGTACTCAAAATCTACGCCAGCCTTGCTTGTGACGTTCTTAGTCTTAGCGCTAACTTTAGTCGTTTTGGAGGTAGTGCTTGATTTGGAAGTTGTTGTAGCTTTAGCAACTACAGTAGGCTTAGGAAGTGCTTTAGTACCAACGGCAATGATCTTATCTTTTGTTACCGTTTGTACTTCCTTGCCGATCATGCGCATAGAGGCCAGTTCTCCGTCTTGATAGATCTTTTCAATATGCTGAACCATGACGCCTGGTTTGCCTGCCTGTGCCACTCTAACTGTTCCCACAGTAAGGGAGGGATCTGCTGTCTTAATAACACGGAAAGGTAAGTTAGTTGTTCGCTGTACCGTTTGCTTGTTGATACGAACGATCTTAATCTCCATGTCAGCAGAGATGGTGGTGTCTAACGAAGGAAAAATCTTATCATAGCCTTCTAGGTTGATACCCAGTTTGTCAATCGCTTGACCGATAGTGTCTTCGGTCGTATATAACGTTTTTGTTGCTCCGTCCGCAGTAAGGCTAAATTTCTGCGCACGATTGATAACGACACGGTCACCGTCTTTTATTTCATCACTCAGACCTAAAGATAATTCATCATGCGGCTGCAGCGAAATTTGCTCTTTCTCCAACACATCACCTAGAAGTGCTTCTCGCGTTTCAAGTGTCTGTGTTTGCCCGTCTATTACTAAAACTAATTGTTTGTTACTTTGACCGTGTACGTACAGCAGAATTAACAGCGCGATTGCGATTGAAATCACACCTGCAAGTAAAAGTACGCGAGTATTTACTTGCTCCCACCGTAATGCGAAAGACCTGCTGGATGACTGCGAATCATGGGATACCTCTGGTTGGAATAAGCCCATTCTCTCCATCCTCCTTACATAGCCTCGTCGTCAATTTGTATATCATGAGGACTGAATTTCTTTGACGAAACTATTTGAGATTGTCACAGGATACGCACGTATTAACTTAGCGTCTCCTGCTCATGGATCGCCTGCTCGGCACAGCTACTCCCACACCTGTTATATAACAGTATGCGGGCAACATTCAGTTTATTCAAAAATAAAGAAGCCTAAAAAGAGTTCTCTTGAGGACTCTTTCGTGGCTTCTCCGATGTCAGAATACGCGGGAATGTTTGTGCACGAGGTTGCCTCTCTTACTTGCGCTTACGGGGTTAGCTGTCGGGTTCGGACGAAAGAGAGACGCCCTATTTCAGGTCACCCGCTCACGGCGGTTGCCCTTAAATTCACCCCAAAGACCACGTGAAGAAATCAAATATTGTTCTGCGGCAATTCCTAGTCGTATTCAAGATACAGGCATGCGGCAGTCCAATATTGGTTCCCCCGTTCTCCATACGGAGACTCAGCGAGACGATCCATGAATCAATGGCTGTCACAATAACAACAGCTCACATCACTGAAAAGATGATATCCTGTTTTGATGCATGTTGTAAAGGACGATTCAACCACGTTTACGCAAATATATGGTTAAAATATTGTAATAATCAGCCGTTTTTATATTAAAAAAGTTTAATATATCGGCTATTCTCTATTTTTCACCCATTTTACTCCTGTTTTCAGACAATCCCAAATCGTTCCAGTGCGTTCGCATACGTAATTTTAGCCAATTCTTCCCATGTTAACCCTTTAATTTCAGCCGCAGCCTCTGCTACTAACTTCACATGAGCACTCTCATTTCGCTTGCCTCGGAAGGGGTGTGGAGTCAAATATGGAGCGTCTGTTTCGATCAATAATCGGTCCAATGGCGTCTGTGCAAGCACCTCTTTAGGCACTCTGGCATTTTTGAACGTGATCGGTCCTCCAAATGACAAATGAAATCCAAGGTCTAGGCACATTTTTGCTGTTTCCCAGCTGCCTGAGAACGAATGCATTACGCCACCAATTTCATTTGCTTTTTCCTCCCGTAAAATCCGTACGACATCTTCATGAGCATCACGGTCATGTATACAGATTGGCATTTTTAGTTCACGGGCTAGTCCAATTTGTTTGCGGAAGACCTCCTGCTGTACATCCTTGGGAGAGGTATCCCAATAATAATCCAACCCAATCTCTCCGATGGCCACCACTTTCTCATGGCTGCAAAGAGAGGCGATCCAATCGAGGTCGCCCTCTTTCATATCAATCGCATCCTGTGGATGCCAGCCCACCGCTGCATAAATATAATCATAAGATTCAGCCAGCTTCATCGTTGAAGGGATCGTTTCCCGGTTAAATCCAATATTGATCATCTTGCTGACTCCGGCCTCTACTGCACGAGCTATAACTTCCTCGCGATCCTCGTCGAATTGAGGCGCATCTAGATGTGTATGTGTGTCGAACAGATACATTTTAAAGCTCACTCCTTGTTGTTTTTATCAATAGTTCCATAAATATTTGTATTATTTTGCAAAAATCTCTGCTACAGAAGAGGGCAAGCGTGTAAGGGCTTTTTTCAGCTTATCCTGCGGAAAATATAGGTGATATCTGCCACGATGAATTCCGCTTATTGAGCGCACAATATCCGATACCTCTGAAATTTCCCGCAATTGCTCATTCCGATCAAGCAGTAAAATTTGATTATTGTCGAAGGCTGCTCCTGGACGGAACACATCATAAGGCAAATCTGTCGGATAATCAATCTCTAAGTCATATTCTGGGTTAAGTCCCGCTCCCGCAAAACTGCTGCGGATTTCCGCAATCATATCTGTATCCAAATTCTCGATCTCTACATATTTATACAGTTTACGATGAATAAAACGGGTACACAAGTCGCTTAATAACTCATCTTCTTCAAGTGTCCATTGCATAAAAGCAGTCTGTACCAGTGCCTCATCAAGCATTAAATATTGCTTCACTGTTACTTCTCCTCGAAAGAGATCTTCCAGCGGAGCGATCATAAAGCGAAATTTGTACCCCTCTTGGAACAATTCTTTAGCTCTACGGAAGATTTGACGCAAAATAATTTCAGAGCTGCGCGTCACCGGATGAAAATATACCTGCCAGTACATTTGATAACGCGACATTAAATAATCTTCAATGGCATGCATACCTGATTCTTTTACTACAATCCGCCCATTATAAGGACGAAGCATTCTCAAAATCCGATCAATGTCGATGGTTCCATAGTTTACACCTGTATAGTACGCATCACGCAGTAAATAATCCATACGATCAGCATCCAGTGGACTGGAAACCAAATTGACAACAATTTCATGCTCATAAGTCTTAGAGATAACTGAAGCTACTTTACGAGGAAAATCTTCCTCCACATCACGCAATATTTCGGTAATCTCCGTGTCCTCCAAAATAATCCGGCAGGTCCAATCCTCATGGTTCATTTCAAAAGCTTCTTCTATAGAATGTGAAAATGGGCCATGCCCTAAATCATGCAGCAAAGCCGCACACAAAGTAAGCAAACTTTCTTCCGGAATCCAATCCTTATACCCGCTGCGCTCAAATTGCGAAATGATTCTGCGTGTAATTTCATATACTCCTAAAGAATGAGAAAAACGACTATGCTCTGCACCATGAAAAGTGAGATATGAGGTACCTAACTGGCGAATCCGGCGTAAACGCTGAAATTCTTTTGTATTAATTAGTCGCCAAATAATCGTATCCTGTACGTGAATATAATTATGAACGGGATCCTTGAAAACTTTTTCTTCCGTGAGCGGCTGCTTCATGAGATCAACTCCTTCTAATAATTTAATATGATTTTAACTAATATCAGTATATAATAAGTAATTATGTCGTACTTTGTCGAAAAGTATCATTTTTGGTCTTGGTAAATCGACAAAATGCTTTCAGGGTAATTCTTAATTTTTATAGGGACATTCAAAGTTCTTATGGAAATTTTCTTATTCAGCCTATGAAAAAAGGTTGACTGATTTGGGAATCGTTGGTATTATAAGTATCATAAAACAGTGAACAATGTCGAATAATGACGTTTTTGGAACATTGAGAGGAGTAACGATTGTTATGATGAAATCAACAGGAATTGTAAGAAAAGTAGACGAACTTGGACGGGTTGTTATTCCTATTGAATTACGCCGTACACTTGGCATTGGCGAAAAGGACGCACTGGAAATTTACGTTGATGGCGAACGGATTATGCTTAAAAAGTATGAGCCTGCCTGCATTTTCTGTGGCAACGCTGAGAACGTAACTTACTTTAAAGGAAAAATAGTTTGTCATGAATGCATATCTTCCATCCCTACCCCTGTGACAAACTAAATTAAATAGTATATAATAGAACTAATCAAATTGTTAATTCTAACCTTTTCATATCTCCTTGACCTCCCGTGACCGCGGGAGGTATTTTTTATGTCTGGGTTTGCCCTCCTGGTTATCCCCTCCCTAAGGGCAATGTGCTTCAAGACGGAACTAGTAATACTTAGTTGTATTTCTTACAGTTATTTTAAATGCTTTTTACCATTAAACGAATTAATTGTATTTTGTACACTTATATTTCCTATATCTCCGTGAAATCAATCCTTTCCACCTTTATAACTGTATGAAGTACAACTAAACGAACAAATACATAAAAAAATTCAAAAATAACTGTACAAAGTACATTTAACCCACAGATAAATCACTCAAGCTCAAATCGGCTCCGAGAATCCTTAGTTATTCTAGGAATTCGTCTATAACACTTACTCTTCTGCTCTATCAAGCAACGCATTATAAATATCACGTTTGGCTACACCCCGGTCTGATGCCGCTTTTTTCATAGCCTCTTTCCGTGGTACATCCTGTGCTTCATAATGAGCTACATGATCTTCAATGCTTAACTGACGCCACCACGCCGATTCTGCGATTTCTGCATCTTCCTTGCTCTCCCCTTCTACGACAATAACATATTCGCCTAGCGGAGGATGTTCAGCAAGCCAAAGTGTACATTCCTCAATCGAACCGCGTAGAAACTCCTCATATCTTTTCGTTAATTCACGTGCCAACACAATCTGGCGATTACCGAATGCTTCTTGAAGATGAGCAAGTGTCTTAACTACGCGATGGGGAGATTCGTAGAACAACAAAGTGCCTTGAGCCGAACGAAGTGGACTTAATACTGCTCGGATGTCCTTACGCTCTCGGGGAAGAAAACCGATAAAGGTGAACGTATTCGTAGATAGACCAGAAGCAATCAAAGCTGACAACGCTGCGTTAGCTCCAGGGATAGGAATCACCGGAATTCCATGACTTATAGCAAGGGCTACAAGATCCGCTCCAGGGTCAGAAATAGCTGGTAAACCGGCATCGCTGACGAGTGCCAAATTTTTTCCTTCTATTATATAGCGTACAAGCTCAGGTCCACTGGCAGCCTTATTATGCTCATGATAACTAAACAACATCGAAGGTGAAATCTCAAAGTGGCTGAGTAATTTTCGGGTCTGTCTCGTATCTTCCGCGGCAATAATATCACATTCCTGTAATGTGCGGACTGCACGATAGGTCATATCCTCCAGATTACCGATAGGTGTAGCCACCAGAAAAAGCGACCCTGTTGTCTCCTGAGTACTGGTATTAGTCTTGTTTTGAAAACTGCTTTGGCATGATATCGTCATGATTTACCCTCTTTAGCACCATAGTAGATGTCCATAATCTCTGGACAGTATTGATTGTCCTCATTATATACGATGAGCGGTGGTTGTAAACGAACCTCAGGCTTTCCATCACGTGCGGCTTCGATTAATACCATATTTGCCTCCAGATGGGCACGTGGATGTACAAACCGAATAATCTTTGGCTCGAGTCTATATTGTCTCATAAGACTGATAATATCAACCAACCGTTGTGGTTTATGAACCATACTTACCTTTCCGCCCGTCCGAACTAATCGCACACAAGCCTGAATGACCTCCTCCAGTGTACAGCCTATCTCATGACGAGCCATAGCTTGATGGTTGTTCAGCTTCAGATCACTGCCATTAAGCGGCATATAAGGGGGGTTCACCGTTATTGCATCATACACCCCATGTCCTGCGGTAGTATATAACTCGCGCAAATCACCTTCATGAATTACAACCTGATCCTGAAGGCCATTGAGAGCCACGCTACGACGAGCCATATCAGCTAAACGAGGTTGTATTTCAATACCTTCAATAGAAGCTTTTGTCCGAGTAGTCATTAAAATCGGTATTACACCATTTCCCGTACAAAGATCTAGAACTCTTCCGCGTGGCGGAACACTGGCGAAACGAGCAAGCAATACAGCATCCATAGAAAAGCTAAATACTTCATCACTTTGAATAATGCGCAGGTCATGTGTTAGTAAATCATCCATCCGCTCCGTCGGTAACAAGGGGACAGGTATATCATTAAAAGAATTCGTCATGTAATAATCTCCTAAAGGTTTTGTTGAGAAAAACTTACTTCAAATGCATATATCTATTGGCTAAAATTCAAAAAAAACCGTAGGATTAATCTCCTACGGCTGGATATCCTCATTTATTAAGAAAAGAAAGACAGAACAGACAGTCACCTTCCGTGCGTAAATGTCCAAAATAAACATTACAGATGTGAAAGCCTTCGTGGTAAAGTCGAGCCAAGTTGTCATAACCTTCCCCGACAACCTCTTCTGTTCCCTCTCCGGTAGCTAAAAGAGCTTCCGCCTCCGCAGAATCTACGGTAGGATCCAAAGGTGCATCCCGCTTTAAAATTTTGCGAAGCTGTTCATTCTCCAGAGTTAACCTCTGGTTAGCTTCCATCAGTTCTTTTACCGTCTGTTTCCATTCTCCAAGATTGGCACGCATCGTTTCCATCTGCGCTTCCATATCCTGCATGTGTGCAAATATATTTTTCTTCTCCAAGTTTCCACCCCGAAAGTAACCTTATATGGTTTACTTGACGACAACATCATCCATTGGAAGTTCCTTAACTTTGCCCACTTCAAACAACTGTACATGAACCGTACGGTTTCCGGCATTGATTCCTACTACTTTGCCATCCCCCAATGAGGTCACGACAATCTTGCCGACCGCTGGCATTTCTTCCTTTACACTCTCATAATTGTCATGCTCAAATTTTAAACAACACATCAGACGTCCACAAAGTCCGGAAATCTTGGTCGGATTAAGTGAAAGGTTCTGATCCTTGGCCATTTTTATGGATACGGGTTCAAAATCTCCTAACCAAGAGGAGCAGCAAAGCACTCGTCCACAAGGTCCAAGTCCACCTAGCATCTTAGCTTCATCACGTACCCCAATTTGCCGAAGCTCAATGCGGGTCCGAAAAATACTTGCCAGATCCTTAACCAATTCTCTAAAGTCAACGCGTCCTTCGGCCGTAAAGTAAAATATAATCTTATTACGGTCAAAAGTAAACTCTACATCTACGAGCTTCATTTTGAGACCGTGGTCGCGTATTTTATTTAAACAGGTGGTAAAAGCCTCCTTAGCGGCACTTTTGTTCTCCTCAACAACGCGTGCGTCGGTTTCTCCGGCAATACGCATCACTTTTTTGAGGGGTAGTACAACATCGGACTCCTCCACCTCTTTTTTGCCTACGACAACCTTACCGTATTCCACCCCACGTGCTGTCTCAACAATAACACATTGATCTCGTTCAATCGGAAAATCAAGTGGATCAAAATAATATATTTTACCCGCTTTTTTAAAACGGACACCTACTACGCTGTACAAAAATTAACCCCCTTGTTTGCCGGTAAAAGGAACCTATGGGCATGTCCGCTCCCTGATGATCCATGCTTGTCCTTCCTCGTCTGTTAAAACGATACTTCCAGGTAAAGCGACATCCGGAGGATATATCATTGCTAATCCTTTAACTTTCCAGTCGGATTAAGAACTGCTCCAGACACAACTGGGCATTGGCATTGGAACGCAGCTTCTTAGTACTCTCCGCAGCATATCCCATATAAGCCACCCATTGTTCCGCACTGCGACCACGGGCATGCCTGGAAATAAAGTCTAACTGATCTATAAAAACGATACTTTCGTGCTTGCGGTACAGGAAGTAGAGCATATCTTTAAACCATAGATGGAACATGCTGAAAAGGATATCCAAATGTTCAGCGAGCCCAGTCTTGAACAGCTTCTGCCCGGCAGTTGCTACCGTGGAGCTGCCCTTGCTTAAGGACTCCTTAGCTAATTGTAACACTAGATTTCTCATTTCTGCAAACCAATTCTGTTCCAAAAGTTCCCTGCAACCATCAAGTCCTGAACTAAGTGATACTGCACATCGAGCTAAGGGGATTGGCACACCCTCACTTGCTAGCGCTTGAAGCATAATATCCGGATTTAACGGACTAAATGGGATCCGCTGAGTCCGTGACTGAATCGTCGGCAATAAAGAACGACTATTATCAGATATTAGGATTCCTACTGCCGGAGCTGGCGGTTCTTCCAGAAACTTCAACAAACTATTGGCAGCTTGTACCGTCATTTTGTCTGCCCCATCTATAATATAAACCTTTGGATTCACACCCTCAGATCGATAGGAAAAGACACGCTGCAGCTCACGGATCTGATCTATTTTTATGCTTGCACCGTCGGGCTGCAGCAATGACAAATCAGGATGGTTTCCATGCTCAACCTTTCGGCACTCTAGACATTCCCCACAGGCGTCATCCTTGCTTTCAGTGCAAAAAATTGCTTGCGCAAACATCAGCGCCGTCTTCATTTGTCCACTGCCTGCTGGTCCTGTAAATAAATAAGCATGGCTCACAGCGTCCTTGCGCAAGGCATTTTGGAGTAGCCGTTTAGCATGCTCCTGGCCTACTATATCATGAAAAGGCATAATTTCCTCCCAAAACTTTAAAAAGAAAGGTTGATTAACAACCCGCGAATTTCTCCAACACGTCCCAACAGATCTATTCGGCCCTGCTCACTATTCAGCAGATCGTCTGCCATAGATAGCAAAGCCGCATCAATTTCCTCAAGCAGCTTGTAACGCTTGCCCCGCCCACGTCTATCCCATCCACGTGTCTCTTTCAGTATAACGCCTCTACGAGCGGTTTCTTCCAGAAACCTTTTGATCATCATCCGGTAAATGGTGAGTTCACGAATGGTCATAGACTTAGATAAACGGTCGCCTTGTGACTGTATTTCTTTGATCTGGCGGTTTAGTTCATCTTTGGTTTTCTGTTCACCTTGCTGCTGAAAAACGTCAGAGAACGATTTCTGCTGAACAGGCTTATTAGCCCCTTCTGCATTTGGAAGCTCACTCTTTAAGGGCCTATATCCCGGATTGATCTTCAAAGGTTATCTACCGCCCCTTTTTTTGTAAATGACTTGCTCATTTATATTATACTTAATAATGTTCGAAACGATCTACAGGAAGCACGAATACAGTAGCGCCACCGACCTGTACTTCAACAGGGAGCGGTAAATAGGAATCCGTCGTGCCACTCATCGGAGTTACTGGAGTGACTAGTTGTTCACGCACTTTACAGCTGTTACGGATAACGTTCAATACAGCTTCGATCTGACTGTCTTCTACCCCAATCATAAATGTCGTATTTCCCGCCCGAAGAAATCCACCTGTACTTGCGAGTTTGGTAGCACGGAAATTGGCTTTTACTAGCTCACTGGATAACCGGTTACTGTCTTTATCCTGGATAATTGCAATGATCAACTTCATCTTCGCATTCCCTCCCAAAAAAGTTTTATGGAGTATTACTACTTAATGTGTTCTTAGTAGTAACCTCACTTCATAAGCAAACGCTTAGTTATATGCCACTTCTCTTATTATATTAGACAAAACACCCTAAAAACCCTTTAATACTCTCTCTTCAAGAGTTCTCACGATATCTTGTTCTACCAGATGAATAGGGCGGTTTGCATCAAGAACTACTATTCTCTCCGGATTCGCCTTAATTAATAAATGATAACCTTCACGAACCTTCTGATGAAAGGCAAGACTCTCCATATCCAGACGATTGACTTCGCGATCTTGATTGGCCGCAATCCGTGATAATCCAATCTCAGGGTCTACATCCAGATAAAAGGTTAGATCCGGCATGCGATTTCCAATAGCAAAGCGGTTAATACTCCACACCTCTTCCATACCTAATCCTCTTGCATGTCCTTGATAAACGAGACTACTGTCTACAAAGCGGTCACAGAGGACTGTAAGCCCTTCTCTAAGAGCTGGCTCTACTACTTCAGCGAGATGTTGGCTTCTTGATGCAGCGTACAGCAATGCCTCTGTACGTGCATCCATTGCAGTATGGGCAGGATCCAGAATAATAGAGCGAATTTTTTCGGCGATTTCAATGCCTCCAGGTTCACGTGTAATTCGATAGGGCATGGACCTATTCTGCAAGTATGCTGCTACTCTGCCCAGTACCGTTGTTTTTCCGGAGCCTTCGCCCCCTTCTAATGTTATGAAGAAACCTTCTTTGCCCACTTATACTTCTCCGCCCTTCTGAATGTTGTATACCTTAATACGCTGCAAGACCGGATCAGCACAAGCCTGGAACTTCGCGCCTCCATAAGCTAAACCAGTCAGTCTTTGCTGTATCTGATCTGTGATGACCTCACCCGGATATAATAATGGAATGCCTGGTGGATAGGGAATTACCATCTCTGCAGCTACTCTCCCCACGCTGTGTTCAAGATTAATACTTTCTACCTCATTGGCTGTCACCGGCTTCAAAGAGAAGGGAACGGGTGCTGAGATTTGTAAAACATTCAAATTGTTCCACGTGGAAATATTTCGAGATTCTGAAATGCCCGCGGTGTGCAGTGATTCGGATGTATCCTCCGAATCTATTTCCCGCAGCGCCTGCAATAACCTTGCTGCATCTTCAGCCTTCGAACCGAGGCTGAACAGCAGCACTACGTGCCGGTCGTCACTCATCTCCGGCACACAGCCCTTAGCTTCGAGCCTGCGCTGCAGCTCGAAACCGCCTAGGACCCCGGTGGCGTCATAAATGACGACTTTGAAGGGGTCCTGCGTCTGGTACGCCGCCTTATGCAGCGGCTCTACCGGCTGCACCAATCCATAGCGCGGCAGCTCGGCAAGGCCGCGCCACAGGACATCCACGGCGGCCAGCCCCGCCGTGAAAGCCTCGCTGCCCCGGCTGTGCAGCAGCCGCCGGGCAAGATCAAGCGACGCCATCATAAGATATGATGGGCTGGAGCTCTGCACCATGGCGAGCCGCTGCGAGAGCAGGGCACGGTCGAGCCGCTGCCCTTGAACATGCAGCATAGCGCCCATGGTCATCGCAGTGAGCATCTTGTGCGTGGACTGCACTACGCCGTCCGCGCCACAAGCAAGCGCCCCGGCAGGCAGTGCCGGATGCTGCCCGTAATGCGCCCCATGCGCTTCATCGACAAGCAGCGGTACACCGCTGTCGTGGCAAATACGCGCGAGGGGCGCAAGGTCACTGCCCATGCCGTAGTAATTGGGCATGGTGACAAATACAGCGGCGGCTTCAGGATAGGCTGCAAGTGCAGCCTCAACAGCTTCTGCCGCCGGCGCTACTGCCAAGCCGCTGAGTGGATCAATTAGCGGCTCGACGAAAACAGCCCGCACTCCAGCTAACATAAGACCATGAATCACTGATTTATGCACATTTCGTTGAAGAATCAGAATCATTCCTGGCTCGGGGCAAGCCGTTAGAATCAGCGCCAGGTTGCCCGCCGTGCTCCCTCCAACTAGAAAAAAACTCTCCTCTGCGCCAAAACAATCAGCAGCCAACTCCTGTGCTTCCTTAATGACTCCCTCAGGATGATGAAGATCATCCGTGCCGGTAATCTCCGTAACATCGTACTTCATAACCTCATCTAGAAACCCAGCGCCTTCTACGCCGTCATATGCCGCTCCATTTTTATGTCCCGGCACATGATAAGATATATTACCCACAATTCTATATTGCTCCAGCATTTCGTATACAGGCGCCCTACATCGTTGTAATTTATTCATATTAAATTCCTTCCCATAGGGTTCCTTCTATTTTAACGTAAATATTCAGAAACTCCTATGTTTCCACATAAAAGCATCTGATTGAACAGCAAAACGGCTCCCCCCGCTTAAACAACGAGGAAGCCGTATATGAATATCTCTAATGCAGCCCTTATATCTTCCATCCAGACTGCTCTCTTATCCGCATCAATTAACAGAGTTACTCTACTTAAGCGTTCTTTTGCAATCCGATCTTCTTCATCTGGCCAATAAAAAAACGGTACTTAGCATCTTCTGCCTCGGTACGGATCATTTCTGCCTCACAATCCTCACAAATAAAATGCGAGACAATCACAATACCTTCTTCTTTTTCCTGTCCACAAATGATACAAGCTTGCCCGGTTTGCTGTTCCATAACCATCCCACCTTGACTCTTTTAAGAACAGTATGATACACCTTCTATCATTTTAAACCTTTTCATAGTTTTTTCATATCCTTCGTTTCGTGTATTATATATATTCCGCTGCCCCTATATCGGTGAATATTCGCCCATAGTTTAATAAAATGCTTTCATTCGCCGATATTAAGAACATATGAATCTGTGAGGAGGTTAGTCTATTTTATATGGAACCCAACACCAAAGGCGCTGCTACATTCTATCAATATAAATTAATCAAAAAAATTAATCTAACGGCACCTCTGCTGCGTGTTTATATTTTGCTCCCTCTTTTGGTCCTTGTGCTCGAGACAGTCTTTCTTTCTTGGTGGAGTATTCTCTACTTAATTATAGCTGCTCCGGTTATGTTCTGGGTTCAATATGTTATTTCACGCTCAGTACTTCTAATCTCCGGTCATCCTATTTCAAAAAGATGGTCCATCTCATTTAAAATCCCGTGGCTTGGCTTCATGCCAGATCAACACATTAGTTACCGCATTTTCCGTAAAGTACAGTTACATAATTTTTATATTGGACTTTGTATCGCAGCTCTCTTTATTTTTTGGTCACCACCGGCATTTACAGTATCCCTGATTATTTGCCACTTGTGGCTTTTACTGCCCCGTCTCTATACACTGTTCAAAATAAATCAACGCAACAAGGAAGGCATGCTGAAGTTTAATCCAACCGATGCCTCCTATTACTCTCAATAGAGTACAGTTAACCTGTATTCGCATATAAATAAATAATCGCCATCCATAAAGGACGGCGATTATTTTATTTTGTCTTAAGACCTTTAATTAAGGCCTTCTTTTCTTTAGGGATCATAACTATAAAATAATCATCATGCACTGTTAAATGAACCGTTACTCCATCCTTCTGAAAAACACCAGATGAATCGGTATTCTCCTCTTCCTGTTCAACCCATCCCCAGGCCTTAATAGTATCCATATACTCCTCTGGGATACCGTTCTTCTCCTTTAATCCAGGTAAAGAATAACGCACATAATCCATAGCAACGTTTGTCGTAGTCTGGTCTGGTGAGTACGCCTCTTGGGGTACAGGGAAATTTTTCTCGTTTAGCGCACCCTCAAAAGCATCCCAGCTGGGCGCTTTCGTACCGCAGCCTGCCAGTATTAAAGCTACTATACACGAAAAAATTAATATCTTAATAATTCTTGTTTGTTTCATGCCTTAAATCCTCCTTACCTCCACAATGCATCTAAAGACACAAGAAAATTCAAAGTTAGAATTTATGAGTAGTTCCTTCGTATTAGAGATGTTGCTTATTATTTGCACTTATCTATTATACTTGTATCGACCTCAGCGTCGGTAACAAAAATGTCACTCAATTACAGCCCTTCAGATGTTGTACTCCCCTTCAAATATCACTCTTGTCCAAAAAAAACAAAAAAGCCACTGCTGATAAATCAACAATGGCTTAATGTGCTTGGCAACGTCCTACTCTCCCAGGACCCTTCGGTCCAAGTACCATCGGCGCTGGAGGGCTTAACGGTCGTGTTCGGGATGGGTACGCGTGGAACCCCTCCGCTATCGCCACCAAACATGCGTCTGTGAAACAGACGCTGCCGCGTGAAATTCGGTTCATCACCAGAAGTGACAATGAATTTCTAAGCGTGTTACAGGCTTAATCGCCTGAAAACTGAATCCGAAACAAATCTGCATTCTACGTATAGGATAAGCCCTCGACCGATTAGTATTGGTCAGCTCCATGCATTACTGCACTTCCACCTCCAACCTATCTACCTCGTCGTCTTCAAGGGGTCTTACTAATTGGGAAATCTCATCTTGAGGGGGGCTTCACGCTTAGATGCTTTCAGCGCTTATCCCGTCCGTACGTAGCTACCCAGCCATGCTCCTGGCGGAACAACTGGTGCACCAGCGGTACGTCCATCCCGGTCCTCTCGTACTAAGGACAGCTCCTCTCAAATTTCCTGCGCCCACGACAGATAGGGACCGAACTGTCTCACGACGTTCTGAACCCAGCTCGCGTACCGCTTTAATGGGCGAACAGCCCAACCCTTGGGACCTACTTCAGCCCCAGGATGCGATGAGCCGACATCGAGGTGCCAAACCTCCCCGTCGATGTGGACTCTTGGGGGAGATAAGCCTGTTATCCCCAGGGTAGCTTTTATCCGTTGAGCGATGGCCCTTCCATGCGGTACCACCGGATCACTAAGTCCGACTTTCGTCCCTGCTCGACTTGTAGGTCTCGCAGTCAAGCTCCCTTATGCCTTTGCACTCTGCGAATGATTTCCAACCATTCTGAGGGAACCTTGGAACGCCTCCGTTACTCTTTAGGAGGCGACCGCCCCAGTCAAACTGCCCGCCTGACACGGTCCCCGTACCCGGTAAGGGTACTAGGTTAGAACCTAGATACGATCAGGGTGGTATCCCAACGGCGCCTCCACCGAAGCTTGCGCTCCGATTTCTACGGCTCCCACCTATCCTGTACAGATCGTACCCAAATTCAATATCAAGCTGCAGTAAAGCTCCATGGGGTCTTTCCGTCTTGTCGCGGGTAACCTGCATCTTCACAGGTATTAAAATTTCACCGGATCTCTCGTTGAGACAGCGCCCAAGTCGTTACGCCATTCGTGCGGGTCAGAATTTACCTGACAAGGAATTTCGCTACCTTAGGACCGTTATAGTTACGGCCGCCGTTTACTGGGGCTTCGGTTCATAGCTTCGGGTTACCCCTAACCACTCCCCTTAACCTTCCAGCACCGGGCAGGCGTCAGCCCGTATACTTCGCCTTGCGGCTTCGCACAGACCTGTGTTTTTGCTAAACAGTCGCTTGGGCCTTTTCACTGCGGCCCCCTCGTGCTATTCACACTACCGGGGCACCCCTTCTCCCGAAGTTACGGGGTCATTTTGCCGAGTTCCTTAACGAGAGTTCTTCCGCGCGCCTTAGAATTCTCTTCTCGCCTACCTGTGTCGGTTTGCGGTACGGGCACCTTCTCCTGGCTAGAGGCTTTTCTTGGCAGTGTGAGATCATGACCTTCGCTACTATAATTTTCGCTCCCCATCACAGCCCAGCCTTAACGATGTGCGGATTTGCCTACACACCAGCCTCACTGCTTAGACGGACATCCATCAGTCCGCGTCACTACCCTCCTGCGTCACCCCATCGCTCATAGCGGATTACGGTGGTACAGTAATTTCAAACTGTTGTCCTTCGACTACGCCTTTCGGCCTCGCCTTAGGTCCCGACTTACCCTGAGCGGACGAGCCTTCCTCAGGAAACCTTGGGCTTTCGGCGGATCAGATTCTCACTGATCTTTTCGTTACTCATACCGGCATTCTCACTTGTGTAGTGTCCAGCGCTCTTTTCAGTACACCTTCAACCCCTACACAACGCTCCCCTACCCCAGATGCAAAGCATCTAGCCATAGCTTCGGTGGTGTGTTTAGCCCCGTTACATTTTCGGCGCAGAGTCACTCGACCAGTGAGCTATTACGCACTCTTTCAATGGTGGCTGCTTCTAAGCCAACATCCTGGTTGTCTGTGCAACTCCACATCCTTTCCCACTTAACACACACTTGGGGACCTTAGCTGATGGTCTGGGCTGTTTCCCTTTTGACAATGGATCTTAGCACTCACTGTCTGACTCCCGGCAATAAGTATATGGCATTCGGAGTTTGACTGAGCTTGGTAATCCTTGCGGACCCCGCACCCAATCAGTGCTCTACCTCCACTACTCTTATACCGAGGCTAGCCCTAAAGCTATTTCGGGGAGAACCAGCTATCTCCGAGTTCGATTGGAATTTCTCCGCTACCCCCACCTCATCCCCGCACTTTTCAACGTACGTGGGTTCGGGCCTCCAGTGCGTGTTACCGCACCTTCACCCTGGACAGGGGTAGATCACACGGTTTCGGGTCTACGTCCACATACTAAGTCGCCCTATTCAGACTCGCTTTCGCTGCGGCTCCACCTTCTCGGCTTAACCTTGCATGTTAAACGTAACTCGCCGGTTCATTCTACAAAAGGCACGCCATCACCCATAGATCGGGCTCTGACTTTTTGTAAGCACACGGTTTCAGGTTCTATTTCACTCCCCTTCCGGGGTGCTTTTCACCTTTCCCTCACGGTACTGTTTCACTATCGGTCGCCAGGTAGTATTTAGCCTTAGCAGATGGTCCTGCTGGATTCATACGGGGTTTCACGTGCCCCGCACTACTCGGGATCCGTCTCGGAGAGAATACAGTTTAGGTTACAGGGCTTTTACCTCTATCGCGGGCCTTTCCAGACCTCTTCACCTACCATATTCCTTTGTAACTCCATGTGAGACGTCCCACAACCCCTAAGAGCAAGCTCTTAGGTTTAGGCTGATCCGCGTTCGCTCGCCGCTACTGACGGAATCACTATTGTTTTCTCTTCCTCAGGGTACTTAGATGTTTCAGTTCCCCTGGTCTGCCTCTACATTTCCTATGTATTCAGAAATGAGTAACTGCGAATTACCACAGCTGGGTTTCCCCATTCGGACACCCCCGGATCAAAGCTTGCTTACAGCTCCCCGAGGCAGTTTCGTTGTTCGCCACGTCCTTCGTCGGCTCCTGGCGCCTAGGCATCCTCCGTGTGCTCTTATTAGCTTAACCTTGATTCTTCCGAAGAAAAATCTCACTAATAACATTTACTTGTTTGCACAAGTTGCTAAAAGATGTTCTAAAACGCAAATTCGTTTCGGTATCCAGTTTTCAAGGATCAAGTCTTACTTGAGAGCTTAAACTCTCAAAACTGAGCAACGAGTGAGTAACAGGCCTAAACCTGAGTTTTGGAAGCTGAGCTTCCGATTTGAATGTTCTCATTGCAGAGAACGATTCTCCATAGAAAGGAGGTGATCCAGCCGCACCTTCCGATACGGCTACCTTGTTACGACTTCACCCCAATCATCTACCCCACCTTCGGCGGCTGGCTCCCTTGCGGGTTACCCCACCGACTTCGGGTGTTGTAAACTCTCGTGGTGTGACGGGCGGTGTGTACAAGACCCGGGAACGTATTCACCGCGGCATGCTGATCCGCGATTACTAGCAATTCCGACTTCATGCAGGCGAGTTGCAGCCTGCAATCCGAACTGAGACCGGCTTTGATGGGATTGGCTCCACCTCGCGGCTTCGCTTCCCGTTGTACCGGCCATTGTAGTACGTGTGTAGCCCAGGTCATAAGGGGCATGATGATTTGACGTCATCCCCACCTTCCTCCGGTTTGTCACCGGCAGTCACTCTAGAGTGCCCAGCCTTACCTGCTGGCAACTAAAGTTAAGGGTTGCGCTCGTTGCGGGACTTAACCCAACATCTCACGACACGAGCTGACGACAACCATGCACCACCTGTCTCCTCTGTCCCGAAGGCCGCCGCTATCTCTAGCGGATTCAGAGGGATGTCAAGACCTGGTAAGGTTCTTCGCGTTGCTTCGAATTAAACCACATACTCCACTGCTTGTGCGGGTCCCCGTCAATTCCTTTGAGTTTCAGTCTTGCGACCGTACTCCCCAGGCGGAGTGCTTACTGTGTTAACTTCGGCACCAAGGGTATCGAAACCCCTAACACCTAGCACTCATCGTTTACGGCGTGGACTACCAGGGTATCTAATCCTGTTTGCTCCCCACGCTTTCGCGCCTCAGCGTCAGTTACAGCCCAGAAAGTCGCCTTCGCCACTGGTGTTCCTCCACATATCTACGCATTTCACCGCTACACGTGGAATTCCACTTTCCTCTTCTGTACTCAAGCCACCCAGTTTCCAGTGCGACCTCAGGTTGAGCCCAAGGTTTAAACACCAGACTTAAATAGCCGCCTGCGCGCGCTTTACGCCCAATAATTCCGGACAACGCTTGCCCCCTACGTATTACCGCGGCTGCTGGCACGTAGTTAGCCGGGGCTTTCTTCTCAGGTACCGTCACTCCGGTAGCAGTTACTCTACCGGACGTTCTTCCCTGGCAACAGAGCTTTACGATCCGAAAACCTTCATCACTCACGCGGCGTTGCTCCGTCAGGCTTTCGCCCATTGCGGAAGATTCCCTACTGCTGCCTCCCGTAGGAGTCTGGGCCGTGTCTCAGTCCCAGTGTGGCCGTTCACCCTCTCAGGTCGGCTACGCATCGTCGCCTTGGTGGGCCGTTACCCCACCAACTAGCTAATGCGCCGCAGGCCCATCCCTCAGTGACAGATTGCTCCGTCTTTCATTCTTCTCTCAGGAGAAAAAAGAAATTATCCGGTATTAGCTACCGTTTCCGGTAGTTATCCCAGTCTGAAGGGCAGGTTGCCTACGTGTTACTCACCCGTCCGCCGCTAAGTTACTTTGAAAGCAAGCTTTCAAAGTAACTCCGCTCGACTTGCATGTATTAGGCACGCCGCCAGCGTTCGTCCTGAGCCAGGATCAAACTCTCCAATTAGTATTGAAAAGAGCGATATGCTCATTTTGAAACATCTGACGAGAAAATTAATTCTCTAATTTTGGATTTCACTTACGTGATTTCCTACTCACTCGTTGTTCAGTTTTCAAAGATCAAGTTCTCGTTGGCGCCGTTTAATGTCTCAGCAGCAACTCTTATACTATATCATGTTCGGCTATTTAATGTCAAGCTCTTTTTTTAACTTCTTTTTCGAGCTCGGCATGTGTATTTCTTGGCCGGACTTAGAATATATCATGTATAGAGATCCATTGCAAGAGTTTTTTTATATAAAATCAAAAGCATAAAACATCATCTATGTATTATCGTATTATACTAACTACCTCCACTTATCATCTAATTATCTAGAAAGTAAAAAAAACAACTGCAGAAGATGACAGTTGTTTTTTAGAAGAAGCTTAGACGATTCTAGATTAATTCCGCTTCCTTCGCTCCAGTAATTACGGCAACGATATTGCTACGAAGTGCCTCCGCATTGTGCGCTTCGTATGGATCCACTTTGAAAACAACAGCATCTGCAATGAAACCTTCTGCAATTTGTCCCAGCTCGTTACCGCTCCCCAGAATATCAGCAGCACTTTTAGTCGCAGCCTGCCACGCTTCTCTCCGAGTTAAGCCATAATCAATCAATGTATCCAGTTCTTGAAGGTTATAGCCATGTAGTGCAGGTGTGGCATAATCTGTACCGAATCCAATACGAACGCCTTCTCTTTTTGCATAATGAATGGCCTTGGAATGACATTCGGCAGCGCGGGCAGCTCGGTCGCAAATGATCGGGTTCAACGCTAGAACGCCTTTTGGGTCTGCAGCAATACGATAAATTGATGTGGTGGGCACAAACGCTACCCTCGAGTTAGCAAGTCTACCTGCCTGATCCTCAGTTAGAAACATCCCGTGCTCTATTGATGCCACGCCGGCCTGGATGGACCAGTCTATCGTCACACCACCCCAGGTATGAACCAGTACCTTCTTATCATGGGCATGTGCATTACGAACAATGAACGCGAACTCTTCTTCGGAAAAGATCGGGTCAACGACTTTCTCGGTAGGTGCTCCAAGCCCGCCTGTGGCCATGATTTTTATCCAACCCGCTCCTGTAGCAAAGATTTCCTCCATGCGTTGTTCTAAATGCTTGAGACCACAGGCATCTGCAGCTCCAATCATATCGCTGCTGGTCTGCACTCTTAATGGATGCTGATATTGCTGAACAAGATGCTGCACTGTGCTCGGCAGAATCCCACCTGCATCACGGGCAGTCGTTACACCCGTCCTAAGAGTAGCTTCAAAAGCTTGTGCCTGCATAATTTCGATCTGGTTGGCATCGCGCTTCAATTGATCAGAGTGGTCAAAATCTGTCCAAGCTAAATGCGTATGAAGATCAATAATACCCGGACTTAGCCACAGATCTGTTCCTGCAAGATTTGACTCCACTTGATGCGGCTCCGCTTCAGTAATGGATGAAAAACGACCATCCTTTATCACGACATCAAAACGTCTGCCTTCGATACCTGCTATAAAAATATCATTGAACGTTTGCAGCTCTGGATGCTTATGGATCATCTTCATTCCCCCCATGCCAGCCGAACAGCTGCTAATGCCTGAACAGGGTCTTGTTTCAGCAGTTCGGCAAGCGTGGATATAGCCTTCTCCACACTTTGCCGCTCAGCATTCGTTCCAAAATGGTTGATCCGTAGAAGATGACCAAATAATTCTCCGTCTCCGGGAGCCACAATGCCTATAGGCTGCTCAATCCGCAACTCTTGCTTTCCAGAAATCCGCACCGTTGTAGTCAGCGTAGAATAATGTCTGCTGTCCTTTTGCCAAGGCTCAAGCCCCAAGGATTTAATACCAGCTACAGCAGCTGCTGCGGCTCGCTCATGGCGTTTGATTACTTGATCCAATCCTTCTTCTTCAATTCGTGTCAAAGCTTGAACCAAGGCTCTAGCCTCCAGCGTAGGAATGTTTGGGGCAACCCGCAATGGTTCGGCGTCTCCCAGTGATGCTTTCAGATCCAGCAAGGATAAAATAGAATTGCGTGGAGCATTTTCATTCGACTCAAGAAATTCCCAGCCACGTGGAGAAATACTTACGGCACTAACTCCGTTGGGTCCAGCTAAGGCTTTTTGCGCACCTATAACTGCAAAATCAACGGACCATTCATCCACCAGCAGGGCCTCTCCCCCAACCGCAGATACGGAGTCCGACACAGTAATAAGATTGAATTCTTTTGCAATTTCAAATATTTCTTTAGCAGGATTAGAGCCTCCAGTAACCACTTCAGCTTGAACAAAAGAAAGGGCACAAGGTTTAAACTCCTCAATCGCGGAAGCAACCTGGTCGCTAGTGACCACTTCATCAAAAGGAACCTTTACTTCAACAACCGTTGCTCCACCCCGCTCAAGCCATTTTCCAAATAAACTTCCATAGGGACCTGTTACTATATTTACAATGGTTCGACCAGGTGCAGCTATTCCGGCGGCTACCGCCTCGATTCCCAGAATTGCCTCGGCCGGGATGATAACCGGAGGGTGCTCAGTAAACAAGACTTTGGAAATCAAATGTGTTAGCTTATTGTACTCAGCCAGTGAAAGTGGCACATATCCTTTATGTTCTCGGTTCATAAGAAAACCTCCTGATGTACTTTATTTTGGCATTTTCGGAACCGCCGACAACAGCTCATAACTGTATTTATGTTTAGGACGGATAAAGAATTGGTCCCGCGGACTCTGCTCCACGAGCTTTCCTTGCCGCATAACTGCTACCGTATCACTAATTGCATTGATTACTCCTAGATCATGAGAAATAAAAAGCATGGTGAGATTAAGCTCAGCCTTCAGCGTATTGAATAGTTCGAGCACGCTAAGCTGCACAGATACATCCAACGCACTTGTAGGTTCATCCGCGATCAGGATGCTTGGCTCAACACTTAATGCACGAGCGATCGCTATCCGTTGACGCTGGCCGCCGGAAAATTCATGTGGGAATTTGTCTAACGCCTTTTCTTCTAAATGAACTTGATTCAAAAGCTCTTTGCATCTTTGTTCAACACCTGCACGCCCCACTATTTTATGAAACAATAAGGGCTCGGAAAGAATTTGCCTAATCGAATGTTTAGGATTTAGCGAAGCGTCTGGATTTTGGAAAATCATCTGGATTGTTTTGTGCTGCTCACGGCTTCTTTTCTTTTTTAATTCTTGGGTACCCAACAGAATCTGCCCCTCATTTGGGGCAATCAGTCCAGCAATTACTCGCGCCAGCGTTGATTTCCCTGATCCGGATTCTCCAACCAGCCCAAGGGTGGTGTGCTGCTCAAGATTCAGATTGATACGATCCAGTGCAGTAAAGCCGCCATAATGAACAGTTAAATCTTTTATTTGCAAGGCTAATTCCATGAGTCTCTACTCCCTTCAAGCTCTGGCAAAGGAAGCACCGAATCAATCAGCATCTGTGTGTAAGGGTCTTTCGGATTTTGCAAAATATCAAGGGTATTGCCCTGCTCAACAATCTGTCCCTGTTTCATTACACATAGCCGTGAACACAAGTTTGCTGCAATCGCTAGGTTATGCGTAACAAATACCATGGCAAAACTGAGCTCATGCTGGAGGCTCGTGATCGTCTCAATAATTTGCCGTTGAACCGTGACGTCCAATGCTGTTGTCGGCTCATCACAGAGAAGTATGCCTGGCTTACACGCCAGTGCCAGAGCGATGACTACCCGTTGACACTGACCGCCTGACAGCTGACTCGGATACCGGTCCTTTTTCTTCAATGAATCGGGGAGACCAAGCCTTTCGAGCAGTTCCAGTGCAATTACCCGCGAAGTCTTACGGCTTACTCTCTGTCTGTAATACACAACTTCAGCCAGTTGTTTGACAACCGTACAGAGGGGATCAAGCGCACCTCTTGGATCTTGAAATACCATCGCACTGCTTACGCCACTTTTAATGGTGCCGCCAGTCTGTTCAACACCATTTGGAAGCAAGCCTAAAATTGCACGCAGCGTAAGCGATTTTCCTGATCCCGATTCACCTACTAATCCCAGACTCTCCCCTTTACCCAGCGAAAAACTAACATTATTGACTAATCTCTCATTTGACTTAGCTGCCAGCGATAGCGCCTCTATTTCTAAAATGGGTTGTATAGACATTATTTTTTCCTCCATATGTCTGCCAAACCATCACCTAGGAGCGACAAAGCTATCCCCGTATACACCACTGCAAATCCCGGAACGGCCGAGAGCCACCAAGCTGTAGTGATGAAGGGCTGTCCATCTGAAATCATTGTCCCCCAGTCAGGAGTTGGCGGTGTAATGCCGATACCAAGATACCCGAGCGTAACAATGGCAACAAGCAATCCAATCATATCTGTCATAAGGACGACCACGGCTTGCGGAAGTACATTCGGCAGGAGATGACGCAAAATAATTTTCACTCCTGGTAGCCCTAAGGTTTGAGCGGACGCCACCCATTCCTGATTGCGAAAAGAAGCACTAAGACCTCTCACGACACGTGCAAAGACTATCCATCCTACAAAGATAAAAGTAATATAAATGCCTCGTTCTCCTGCTCCACTTGCAAAAGCCACGATAATAACGATCAGATAAAAAGGAAAGGCGATGAATGTATCTGACAACAGCGTAATAACTGTATCGATCCATTTGCCGTAATATCCTGCCAGCATTCCTAGAAATATACCTGTGCAAAAGGGAATGATTTCTGCCAAGACCATGATTTTCAAATCAGTCCTCGCTGCATAGATCAGTCTAGTAAACAAATCACGCCCTAATTGATCAGTTCCCAACCAATGTTCGGCTGACGGAGGCTGTAAAAAGGCACTCAAATTTTGCTTAGAAGGGTCATAAGGACTTATATAAGGTATAAACACAGTCAAGAGAATAAGAGCTGCAAACATAATAATTCCCACTAAAAGTGAAGGGGTATTCCATATTCGCTTTAAGCCGCTTGTTATCTTACCGCCTTCATACAATCGCGAGTCTAGTCTTATAGTTTTCATTGTTTTCCTTTCGTTCTGGGATCAAGCCACCAGGAAATGATTTCAATCAAGAGACTGATGATCACAACAGATAGCGCACAGTAAAGTGCTATTCCTTGAATAACCGGAAAGTCCCGTTTCGAAATTGAAGTGAACAATAAGCTGCCAATTCCCTTAATTCCAAATACCTGCTCAACGACCAAGGTGCCTCCGATTAAATAAGAAATATTCACACCCAGCAGCATTAGCGTAGGAAGAGCAGAGTTGCGCAGCACATGTTTAAATAAAATAACCCTGTTTGGTATGCCCGCAGCCTTAAGGGTGACTACAAAATCCGATTCTAACACTTCAAGCATCTGTGCTCTTAATGAACGAACAAGCGTAGGAACCTGTGAAAAAGCAACAGTGATTGCTGGAAGTGCAAGACTATGCAAGGTTCCGACCCAGCCTTCACTTACACCCCCAACAGGGAACCAGCCAAGCCGGACACTAAAGAGCAAAATTAAAAGTAAGCCAACCCAGAAGATTGGCATACCTAGAGTAATTGTAGGAAAAATTCGTATCAAATGGTCCAGCAGTTTATCCTTATGCGTAGCGGCTACCGTAGCGAGCAGAAGGGATACAAAAATCGCCAACACACAAGCCATCACGATGAGCAGCAAAGTAACAGGGGCCCGTTGTGTAATCAACTCTTTTGTTGATGTCCCCATAATAATGGAGTTTCCAGTATCTCCTTGAGTAAACAGCGTCTTCACAAATCGGATGAATTGCTCCCATAAAGGGAGGTCCAGCCCAAGAGTATGATGCATACTCTTGAGCGCCTCAGGGGTACTGTATTCTCCCAAAATCATTTTTGCCGGATCTCCCGGCACGATTCGAATGATGAAAAAGACTGCTATCATTACGCAGAAGATCACTGCCAACGCTTTTATAAGAGATATCACAAGCCAGTTGTAAGAGCCCTTGCTTCCTTTCGGTTGATTTAACGCCTGCTTAAGATTCGTCATTGGCTGATGCGGACATCTTCGAAACGGGCACTGCCGTTTGGTAGAACAACGAGACCGTCAACTGAAGAACCAATACCTTTTAAAACATCTGGATAGTAAAGCGGAATATAAGGAACTTCATCAGCAAGGGTCTGCAGCAGCTTAGTATAGATTTGTGCACGTTCATCGCCATCCGCAGTTTTTTGTCCCTCATATAGAAGCTTCGTTACTTCATCATTTGTATAATGCGTCCAATATGATTTGCTGAAGCCTTCCGGATCGGTTTGGAAAGCAATAATTGAGTTTGCTTCAGGGGAATCCGCTTGACCGCTATTCAGCATTGCCGCAAAATCATATGCGAAGAAACGTTCACGGAAAGTGGCAAGTTCAATCGATTCAATCTCAATCTTAATCCCGATCGTTTGACCCGCTGCCTGAATAATTTGTGCCTCTTGAGCTCTTGTGCTATTACCGGATGCTACAAGTAATTTGGTAGTGAAGCCATTAGGGAAGGCAGATTTTGCAAGCTCCTCCTTGGCTGCTTCGATATTAAAGTTCAGTGCTTTGATTGTATCATTTGCGTTATAAGGAATCGTTGTTGGCAGCAATGAGTTTGCTGTTTGTGCATAACCAAAGGTTAGCGCCTTCGTCAAGCCCTCACGATCAAGTGCCAGAGCAAGAGCGCGACGGACATGCACATCAGAAAAATGTTCATCCAACGTATTAAAGAACAATTGCTCTGTCACCCAACTACCGTTAGTAATTACTTTAGTGTCAGCCCCATCTTTAATCTCATTGGCATTTTGCAGAGCCAAAGATTCAATAGCATTAACTTCTCCAGCCTTCAGCTGGTTAATCGCTTGGCTGTCATCTTCAATTAGCTTATAAACGAGCTTATCAATATAGGGTTTACCTTCTTGCCAGTAGAATGTATTCTTAGTGAAGGTCAGATCACCTGCAGTGTCCCATGTTTCAACAACAAAAGGTCCCGTACCGATTGGTTTCTTGAAGAATTCTTCTTCGGATACTCCGCCGAAATTGTTAGGAAGGATACCATTTGAGAAATTAGATAGCTCCGAGATAAATGGTGTATAAGGCTCTTTAAGTGTAATAACAAGCGTTTTGTTATCTTGCGCTTTGATTGTGTCGACCTTTGCGGATATTGCCAGCGGTCCGCCTACCTTCAAGTGCCGCTCAAGAGAGAATACAGCATCTTCTGCGGTCACATCCGTACCATTGGAAAACTTCAAACCATCACGAAGCTCGAATGTATACGTCAGTCCATCTTCACTGATATTATGTGACTTAGCAAGCCAATCTACAATTTCACCTTTGCTGTCAAAAGCGACTAACGATTCAAAGACTTTGTCGATTGCAAAAGCATTGTTGGACGTAATCTGATTATGCAAATCCAGCGAAGTTACAGAAGCAGGTCGTCCATAGACGAAAGTTCCTCCCGTTGCAGGTTCTGCAGTTTGAGGACTTTGAGTTGCCGGACTGGCACTTTCCTGTGCCTCTTTATTTGAATCAGCCTTATTATTAGACCCCGAGCACCCTGCAATTAACATCAATAGCAAAACTGCTATTGCCCCCAACAGAATCGGTTTCTTAATAGATACACTAAAGTACGACATAATTCGCTCCCCCTATAATTCTTATATGTTTAGTATGAATTGTATTATGGGTTAAACACTCTAGTCTGTCAAACATAATTTAATTTGCAACAATCCTAAAGTAAATATACATAACAAAAAGACCACTGTCGATTACTCAACAGTGGTCTTGCGTGCTTGGCAACGTCCTACTCTCCCAGGACCCTTCGGTCCAAGTACCATCGGCGCTGGAGGGCTTAACGGTCGTGTTCGGGATGGGTACGCGTGGAACCCCTCCGCTATCGCCACCAAACATGCGTCTGTGAAACAGACGCTGCCGCGTGAAATTCGGTTCATCACCAGAAGTGACAATGAATTTCTAAGCGTGTTACAGGCTTAATCGCCTGAAAACTGAATCCGAAACAAATCTGCATTCTACGTATAGGATAAGCCCTCGACCGATTAGTATTGGTCAGCTCCATGCATTACTGCACTTCCACCTCCAACCTATCTACCTCGTCGTCTTCAAGGGGTCTTACTAATTGGGAAATCTCATCTTGAGGGGGGCTTCACGCTTAGATGCTTTCAGCGCTTATCCCGTCCGTACGTAGCTACCCAGCCATGCTCCTGGCGGAACAACTGGTGCACCAGCGGTACGTCCATCCCGGTCCTCTCGTACTAAGGACAGCTCCTCTCAAATTTCCTGCGCCCACGACAGATAGGGACCGAACTGTCTCACGACGTTCTGAACCCAGCTCGCGTACCGCTTTAATGGGCGAACAGCCCAACCCTTGGGACCTACTTCAGCCCCAGGATGCGATGAGCCGACATCGAGGTGCCAAACCTCCCCGTCGATGTGGACTCTTGGGGGAGATAAGCCTGTTATCCCCAGGGTAGCTTTTATCCGTTGAGCGATGGCCCTTCCATGCGGTACCACCGGATCACTAAGTCCGACTTTCGTCCCTGCTCGACTTGTAGGTCTCGCAGTCAAGCTCCCTTATGCCTTTGCACTCTGCGAATGATTTCCAACCATTCTGAGGGAACCTTGGAACGCCTCCGTTACTCTTTAGGAGGCGACCGCCCCAGTCAAACTGCCCGCCTGACACGGTCCCCGTACCCGGTAAGGGTACTAGGTTAGAACCTAGATACGATCAGGGTGGTATCCCAACGGCGCCTCCACCGAAGCTTGCGCTCCGATTTCTACGGCTCCCACCTATCCTGTACAGATCGTACCCAAATTCAATATCAAGCTGCAGTAAAGCTCCATGGGGTCTTTCCGTCTTGTCGCGGGTAACCTGCATCTTCACAGGTATTAAAATTTCACCGGATCTCTCGTTGAGACAGCGCCCAAGTCGTTACGCCATTCGTGCGGGTCAGAATTTACCTGACAAGGAATTTCGCTACCTTAGGACCGTTATAGTTACGGCCGCCGTTTACTGGGGCTTCGGTTCATAGCTTCGGGTTACCCCTAACCACTCCCCTTAACCTTCCAGCACCGGGCAGGCGTCAGCCCGTATACTTCGCCTTGCGGCTTCGCACAGACCTGTGTTTTTGCTAAACAGTCGCTTGGGCCTTTTCACTGCGGCCCCCTCGTGCTATTCACACTACCGGGGCACCCCTTCTCCCGAAGTTACGGGGTCATTTTGCCGAGTTCCTTAACGAGAGTTCTTCCGCGCGCCTTAGAATTCTCTTCTCGCCTACCTGTGTCGGTTTGCGGTACGGGCACCTTCTCCTGGCTAGAGGCTTTTCTTGGCAGTGTGAGATCATGACCTTCGCTACTATAATTTTCGCTCCCCATCACAGCCCAGCCTTAACGATGTGCGGATTTGCCTACACACCAGCCTCACTGCTTAGACGGACATCCATCAGTCCGCGTCACTACCCTCCTGCGTCACCCCATCGCTCATAGCGGATTACGGTGGTACAGTAATTTCAAACTGTTGTCCTTCGACTACGCCTTTCGGCCTCGCCTTAGGTCCCGACTTACCCTGAGCGGACGAGCCTTCCTCAGGAAACCTTGGGCTTTCGGCGGATCAGATTCTCACTGATCTTTTCGTTACTCATACCGGCATTCTCACTTGTGTAGTGTCCAGCGCTCTTTTCAGTACACCTTCAACCCCTACACAACGCTCCCCTACCCCAGATGCAAAGCATCTAGCCATAGCTTCGGTGGTGTGTTTAGCCCCGTTACATTTTCGGCGCAGAGTCACTCGACCAGTGAGCTATTACGCACTCTTTCAATGGTGGCTGCTTCTAAGCCAACATCCTGGTTGTCTGTGCAACTCCACATCCTTTCCCACTTAACACACACTTGGGGACCTTAGCTGATGGTCTGGGCTGTTTCCCTTTTGACAATGGATCTTAGCACTCACTGTCTGACTCCCGGCAATAAGTATATGGCATTCGGAGTTTGACTGAGCTTGGTAATCCTTGCGGACCCCGCACCCAATCAGTGCTCTACCTCCACTACTCTTATACCGAGGCTAGCCCTAAAGCTATTTCGGGGAGAACCAGCTATCTCCGAGTTCGATTGGAATTTCTCCGCTACCCCCACCTCATCCCCGCACTTTTCAACGTACGTGGGTTCGGGCCTCCAGTGCGTGTTACCGCACCTTCACCCTGGACAGGGGTAGATCACACGGTTTCGGGTCTACGTCCACATACTAAGTCGCCCTATTCAGACTCGCTTTCGCTGCGGCTCCACCTTCTCGGCTTAACCTTGCATGTTAAACGTAACTCGCCGGTTCATTCTACAAAAGGCACGCCATCACCCATAGATCGGGCTCTGACTTTTTGTAAGCACACGGTTTCAGGTTCTATTTCACTCCCCTTCCGGGGTGCTTTTCACCTTTCCCTCACGGTACTGTTTCACTATCGGTCGCCAGGTAGTATTTAGCCTTAGCAGATGGTCCTGCTGGATTCATACGGGGTTTCACGTGCCCCGCACTACTCGGGATCCGTCTCGGAGAGAATACAGTTTAGGTTACAGGGCTTTTACCTCTATCGCGGGCCTTTCCAGACCTCTTCACCTACCATATTCCTTTGTAACTCCATGTGAGACGTCCCACAACCCCTAAGAGCAAGCTCTTAGGTTTAGGCTGTTCCGCGTTCGCTCGCCGCTACTGACGGAATCACTATTGTTTTCTCTTCCTCAGGGTACTTAGATGTTTCAGTTCCCCTGGTCTGCCTCTACATTTCCTATGTATTCAGAAATGAGTAACTGCGAATTACCACAGCTGGGTTTCCCCATTCGGACACCCCCGGATCAAAGCTTGCTTACAGCTCCCCGAGGCAGTTTCGTTGTTCGCCACGTCCTTCGTCGGCTCCTGGCGCCTAGGCATCCTCCGTGTGCTCTTATTAGCTTAACCTTGATTCTTCCGAAGAAAAATCTCACTAATAACATTTACTTGTTTGCACAAGTTGCTAAAAGATGTTCTAAAACGCAAATTCGTTTCGGTATCCAGTTTTCAAGGATCAAGTCTTACTTGAGAGCTTAAACTCTCAAAACTGAGCAACGAGTGAGTAACAGGCCTAAACCTGAGTTTTGGAAGCTGAGCTTCCGATTTGAATGTTCTCATTGCAGAGAACGATTCTCCATAGAAAGGAGGTGATCCAGCCGCACCTTCCGATACGGCTACCTTGTTACGACTTCACCCCAATCATCTACCCCACCTTCGGCGGCTGGCTCCCTTGCGGGTTACCCCACCGACTTCGGGTGTTGTAAACTCTCGTGGTGTGACGGGCGGTGTGTACAAGACCCGGGAACGTATTCACCGCGGCATGCTGATCCGCGATTACTAGCAATTCCGACTTCATGCAGGCGAGTTGCAGCCTGCAATCCGAACTGAGACCGGCTTTGATGGGATTGGCTCCACCTCGCGGCTTCGCTTCCCGTTGTACCGGCCATTGTAGTACGTGTGTAGCCCAGGTCATAAGGGGCATGATGATTTGACGTCATCCCCACCTTCCTCCGGTTTGTCACCGGCAGTCACTCTAGAGTGCCCAGCCTTACCTGCTGGCAACTAAAGTTAAGGGTTGCGCTCGTTGCGGGACTTAACCCAACATCTCACGACACGAGCTGACGACAACCATGCACCACCTGTCTCCTCTGTCCCGAAGGCCGCCGCTATCTCTAGCGGATTCAGAGGGATGTCAAGACCTGGTAAGGTTCTTCGCGTTGCTTCGAATTAAACCACATACTCCACTGCTTGTGCGGGTCCCCGTCAATTCCTTTGAGTTTCAGTCTTGCGACCGTACTCCCCAGGCGGAGTGCTTACTGTGTTAACTTCGGCACCAAGGGTATCGAAACCCCTAACACCTAGCACTCATCGTTTACGGCGTGGACTACCAGGGTATCTAATCCTGTTTGCTCCCCACGCTTTCGCGCCTCAGCGTCAGTTACAGCCCAGAAAGTCGCCTTCGCCACTGGTGTTCCTCCACATATCTACGCATTTCACCGCTACACGTGGAATTCCACTTTCCTCTTCTGTACTCAAGCCACCCAGTTTCCAGTGCGACCTCAGGTTGAGCCCAAGGTTTAAACACCAGACTTAAATAGCCGCCTGCGCGCGCTTTACGCCCAATAATTCCGGACAACGCTTGCCCCCTACGTATTACCGCGGCTGCTGGCACGTAGTTAGCCGGGGCTTTCTTCTCAGGTACCGTCACTCCGGTAGCAGTTACTCTACCGGACGTTCTTCCCTGGCAACAGAGCTTTACGATCCGAAAACCTTCATCACTCACGCGGCGTTGCTCCGTCAGGCTTTCGCCCATTGCGGAAGATTCCCTACTGCTGCCTCCCGTAGGAGTCTGGGCCGTGTCTCAGTCCCAGTGTGGCCGTTCACCCTCTCAGGTCGGCTACGCATCGTCGCCTTGGTGGGCCGTTACCCCACCAACTAGCTAATGCGCCGCAGGCCCATCCCTCAGTGACAGATTGCTCCGTCTTTCATTCTTCTCTCAGGAGAAAAAAGAAATTATCCGGTATTAGCTACCGTTTCCGGTAGTTATCCCAGTCTGAAGGGCAGGTTGCCTACGTGTTACTCACCCGTCCGCCGCTAAGTTACTTTGAAAGCAAGCTTTCAAAGTAACTCCGCTCGACTTGCATGTATTAGGCACGCCGCCAGCGTTCGTCCTGAGCCAGGATCAAACTCTCCAATTAGTATTGAAAAGAGCGATATGCTCATTTTGAAACATCTGACGAGAAAATTAATTCTCTAATTTTGGATTTCACTTGCGTGATTTCCTACTCACTCGTTGTTCAGTTTTCAAAGATCAAGTTCTCGTTGGCGCCGTTTAATGTCTCAGCAGCAACTCTTATACTATATCATGTTCGGCTATTTAATGTCAAGCTCTTTTTTTAACTTCTTTTTCGAGCTCGGCATGTGTACTTCTTGGCCGGACTTAGAATATATCATGTATGGAGATGCATTGCAAGAGTTTTTTTGAAATATAATAGATTAATGTGAGACTGTGCTACCAAAAGCCTCAATACTGCGATATAGAGTGGCTAGCACAGCCTTATTCCCTTGTAACTACACCCTATGCAATGATCTCTTGAATATACAATTCACGTTCCAGCATCAAGTTAACTATTGTTTCCTCAATCTTAACCATCGGACGTGTAGGGTTTGCGCGATCAGTGAAGATAATCTCCCCATGACGCCCATCGCTTAATTTGATTCTAGTGCCATTAAAGAGATCAGTACTCTTCTGTATAAACGTCTGCACAATCACTGGGTCAAGCTTACCGAAGCTTTCTGTCAGAATCTGCTCTAGTACCAAATAAGGAGACTGTGCTCTTCTGTAGGCTCTTTCTAAGGTCATAGCATGAAATATATCTGCTACTGCGACTACTTTAGCGTAGAAATGAATCTGACTGCCGTCCAGCTTCAATGGATAACCAGAGCCATCAATTTTCTCATGATGCTGCAAGGCGGCAAGTCTTACCCCTTCATTAATCGCTGTAACATTGCGTAATAATTGATAACCATATGTAGTGTGTCGGCGTACCTCTTCTATTTCACTATTGTTAAGTGACTCCGGTTTCTGTAAAAGTGAGCTGTCTACTTTTGCATTACCGATATCATGTAATAATCCTGCAAAACCAATCTGCATCCAATCCTTTTGTGGGTACCCACACCACTGAGCGATTTTATAGGAGGTCAACGCGGACAACACAGCATTGTGATAGTTGTAATCCTCATATTTTAAAGTGCGCGGTGTAAACTTCAAAACATGATAATCCTTCAAATAACCTATTAATGTCTCTAACTGACTGCGAAGCTCAAAAATAGGAAGTGAAGCTGCCGTTACCGATCGATAGCTGTTCTTAATAAGAGTGAGCATTTTATCGTATTCATCATGTAGAGGAGAATTAGTCTTGGCCAACATCGATTCGTTGATAATGGCTCCAGCTTTAGGGGAAGCATGCTTAGCTGTTGTTTTGGCTCCATCCGAACTCGCCTCACCTTGGTCACCTTCGATTTCCACTTGCCCAATCAAAAAAGCCTGTAAAATATCTAGATCACGAGGGAGCAATATTTTTCCCTTAGTGAATAAAGTCCCCCCTAAAGGTGTAATTACATCCTTTATTATCTTTGAGCCTGCTTTAACTTCTCCAACCAATATATTTGGCATATACTCAGCCCCTTAATTTCTATAAGCCGTACACCCAGCATTACCTCACATTGATAAGACAGATAATTTCTGAGAAATTAGTACTTTATAGGATTCTATTGGCTAATTATAGTACGGATATATGGAAGACACTAGTGCAGTGAAAACTATTCTTTCAAAATATTTATTTTATTTTTTGAAGCATCGGTCATTCAAAAGGCAACAAAAAGAGCAAGAACTTCTGGAATAGAAGCCCTTGCTCTTTTTTGAATTCAACCTATTCTAGGTCAGTGTCTTCGTCCTCAGTCAGGATCTCAGGCTGATCAATATCGCCAGATTCCTCGACTGTATCTTGCCCATCCAGGCCTTCTTGCCCTTCCAAGCCTTCCAGACCTTCCACTTCCTCAGATTCATCCTCTTCGTTCTTGTCAGCTCTACACAGGGTAGCTACTGCGTCATCCTCGCGGATGTTAATCAGCTTAACCCCTTGAGCGTAACGGCCCATAGTAGAGATTCCATCCATGCTGGTACGAATCAGGGTACCGCTAGTCGTAATGATCATTAAGTCTTCATCCTTCTTAACGACCTTAAGACCCACTACAGGACCATTCTTATCGGTGAGATTAATGGTCTTGATCCCTTTACCGCCACGAGTCTGGGAACGATAATCACCGGCTGGTGTCCGTTTACCATAACCCTTGGTAGTAACAATCAGAACCTCAAGCTCCTTATCGACACAGTCCATACCAATGACATGGTCATTACCGTCAAGCGTAATACCCTTAACGCCAGTCGCGCTACGTCCCATAGAACGCACATCATTCTCTGAGAACGTAATCGACATTCCGCGAGCTGTACCGATAATGAGATTTTGCTGTCCATCAGTCAGCTTAACCTCGATCAGGGAATCTTCTTCACGAAGATTAATGGCAATAAGACCGCCTTTACGGATGTTGTTATAATCCCCAAGAGGCGTCTTCTTCACGATACCCTCGCGGGTAGCAAAGAATAAATATTTGTCGCTATCGCCATCTTCTACTTGGATTACCGCACTAATCTTCTCACCTTGTTCGATTTGAATCAGGTTGATGATTGGCGTCCCCCGGGCTGTACGGCCCAATTCTGGGATCTCGTAAGCTTTAATCCGGTATACTTTACCCTTATCGGTAAAGAACATCAGATAGTTATGAGAGTTACTCACGAAGAGATGCTCCACAAAATCCTGGTCCTTGGTGTCCATCCCCATGACTCCGCGACCTCCGCGCTTCTGACTGCGGTAGGTGCTGACAGGTAGACGTTTGATATATCCTGTATGTGTAATAGTGATAACAACCTCTTCACGTGGAATAAGGTCTTCATCCAGGATACTTTCTTCACCAACCGTAATCTCTGTCCGGCGTTCATCAGAATATCTATCACGGATATCCTGCAGCTCATTGCTGATGATTTCCAGTACAAGATGCTCGTTAGCCAGAATTTCACGGTACTCTGCAATTTTAACGATCAATTCGTTATATTCATTCTCGATCTTTTCCCGTTCCAGACCGGTCAGACGTTGCATCCGCATATCGAGGATAGCCTGAGCCTGCTCTAAACTGAGGCTAAAGGTGCTCATTAATCCTTCGCGGGCTATATCAGTTGTCCGCGAAGCACGGATTAACGCAATCACTTCATCCAGATGATCAAGCGCAATGCGCAGACCTTCTAAGATATGAGCGCGTGCTTCAGCTTTTTTAAGATCAAATATAGTACGACGACGAATAACTTCAATCTGGTGCTGCAAATAATGATAAAGAACATCACGCAGATTAAGAATTTTCGGCTCGTTATTTACGATGGCAAGCATATTAATCCCAAATGTGGATTGCATAGAAGTATGTTTATATAGATTGTTTAATACTACATTTGGATTAACATCGCGTCTCATCTCAACAACTACACGCATACCGTTACGGTCAGACTCATCTCGAAGATCCGTTATACCTTCGATACGTTTCTCACGTACTAATTCTGCGATTTTTTCAACCAATCTTGCTTTGTTAACCTGGTATGGAAGCTCATGCACAATGATGCGAGCCTTGCCGTTGTTCTCTTCGATCGTTGCCTTCGCACGCATGGTTACTGAACCACGCCCCGTACGATAAGCCTGACGAATGCCCTCACGACCCAAAATATATCCAGCCGTAGGGAAATCCGGACCTTGGATAAACTCCATCAATTCCATTGGCGTGATATCAGGATTCTTAATCATCGCCTGCACACCATCGATAACTTCACCAAGGTTATGCGGTGGAATATTAGTAGCCATACCTACAGCAATACCAGATACCCCATTCACGAGCAGATTCGGATAACGGGCTGGTAATACAACCGGCTCATTCTCTTCACCATCATAGTTGGGTGCGAAGTCAACTGTCTCTTTGTTCAAATCACGAAGCATTTCGCCTGCAATCTTGGAAAGACGGGCTTCTGTGTACCGCATCGCCGCGGCCATATCACCATCAATCGAACCAAAGTTCCCGTGACCGTCTACAAGCATATAGCGCATCGAGAAATCCTGAGCCATCCGTACCATTGTTTCATAGACAGCTGAGTCACCGTGAGGGTGGTACTTACCGATAACCTCACCGACGATTCTTGCAGATTTCTTATGAGGCTTATCCGCAGACATTCCAAGCTCCGACATCGCAAACAAAATGCGTCGGTGAACCGGCTTGAGTCCGTCCCGCACATCTGGCAAAGCCCGGCTAACAATGATGCTCATTGCGTAATCCATAAAGGATTCACGCATTTCCACGCCAATGTCCCGATCTTTGACTTGTGGGTTATTTTGTTCAGCCATGAGTTGCTGGACCTCCTTCAGTTAAAAAACCGCTACCCTTAATTATATTACTTTCACAAAAGTAGCACAATTAAACATGATAGCCTTTTATCTTCTAATATTGATTTCTTTTTGCGCTTATCAGGGTATTTGCCCTTTCCGCAAATATCTTTACTACATAGACTGTAAAGACAAGAAACACGGTTTTATTATCCTAATATCGTTCGATAAGGCATAACCCCATATCCTTATATTATACCATTGTTTAGGTAGCTTGTCCTGATTTTCAGCTGTCAAAGATTATGCTGCCACTGCATTTTTTACAACAAGGAACCCAAAGGACCTATTCCTGCACAAAACTCATAAGGAGGAAGATAATGAAGATTCAACGCGTCCCAAGCAAATGGGCTAAAACGAAAGTCATCCTTCAAAATCACTCTCTATTACAATATGTGCCTGATACCCGTAAATTCGATGTCAATGCTCTTAAGGAGATGCTTGCGTTATATACAATGGTCTATATTAAGCCTGATCGAGGAAGTTATGGTATCGGTGTAATGAGAGCTGAGCAGCGTACTGTAACTCTTAGCACTAGCAAACAGAAAGCTGAACACGGTACCGACCTCGATAATGTTAATAAAGAAGAGCCAGAAGAACAGATCTTATATATTTTAAGATATGGGAAGACTGCGGAAGTGTTTTTCTCACCAGAAGAGCTGTATGAGAACTTACAGAAACGAATTCAGAATCGGACCTATTTGATCCAAAAAGGAATTGACCTTCTGCGTCATCAAGACCGCCCTTTTGATCTTCGGGTTCTTACCCAAAAAACTCCGTCAGGAGTATGGCAAACAACAGGAATGCTTGGAAGAGTAGCTGCCCCTCAAAAAATCGTCACCAATTATCACAGTGGAGGCAGTATCCTTTCCGTAAGTACTCTGCTTAAAAATTATATGCCACCCTCTGAAGTCCTAGTTACGATCAATCACTTAAAAGTTTTGGGTATACAAATCGCGACACAGCTTCAATCTGCCTATCCAGGAATCAAAGAGATTGGTCTGGATATTGCCATGGATCAACATCTGGATATGTGGCTGCTGGAAGTCAACACTCTTCCGTCCATTGCTGTATTCAAATTATTTCCTGATAAATCAATCTATCGTAAAATACATCGCTATGCCGTAGCCTATGGACGTGTAAAAGCAAGAAAATCCCCTTATTCGACCCGCAATAAACAATCTACAAGAGCCTAAAAAGAAGCTTGAAATCAAAGAACCTCCAGCGTTCTCATTCCGTTAGGAATAGAAGCCGGAGGTTGTATTAAATATTGTTCTTACACATCAAGGTATCTAACGTTCTTGGCATGCTCATGGATAAAGTCACGTCTTGGTTCAACATTGTCACCCATAAGTGTATCAAAAATACTATCTGCCAGCATTGCATCTTCAATCGTAACCTGGAGCATCATACGGGTCTCTGGGTCCATCGTTGTGTCCCAAAGTTGGGTTGCATTCATCTCTCCCAAACCTTTGTAACGTTGGACGTTAACCTTAGCATTTTCTCCAAAAGAAGCGATAATATCATCGCGTTCCTTCTCGCTGCCTGCGTAGCGGATAACCTTATTGCGCTCAATCTTAAAAAGAGGAGGCTGTGCAATATAGATATAACCCGCGTCTACTAGCTTCCGCATGTAACGATAGAAGAACGTTAATAATAGCGTTCTAATATGGGCTCCATCGACGTCGGCATCGGTCATAATAACCACTTTATGGTAGCGAGCCTTCGATAAGTCAAAGTCATCGCTGATCCCTGTGCCCAAAGCCGTAATGATGGCGCGGATCTCAGCGTTAGATAAAATACGGTCAAGGCGAGCTTTTTCAACGTTTAGGATCTTACCACGCAACGGTAGAATCGCTTGGAAATGGCGATCCCGGCCTTGCTTAGCCGATCCACCCGCTGAGTCACCTTCGACGATGTATAGTTCACTGATCGATGCATCCTTGGATGAACAGTCGGCGAGTTTACCAGGCAGAGCACTGACTTCAAGCGCGCTCTTCCGACGGGTTAACTCACGTGCCTTACGGGCAGCTTCTCGTGCGCGCGACGCGGAAAGTGACTTCTCAAGAACGCGACGTGATACTGCTGGGTTTTCTTCCAGGAACTCTTGTAATTTCTCTCCGAACAGTGATTCTACGATACCCCGCACTTCACTATTTCCGAGCTTAGTTTTCGTTTGACCTTCGAATTGTGGATCTGGAATTTTGACAGAAATAATGGCTGTCAATCCTTCACGCACGTCATCACCAGTCAGATTCGAATTGCTATCCTTCAGTACTCCCGCTTTACGAGCATAATCGTTGATGATACGGGTCAGCGCACTTTTAAAGCCGGATTCATGCGTTCCGCCCTCATGCGTATTAATATTATTCGCAAAAGAGTAGATGTTCTCAGTATACGAATCGTTATATTGGAGAGCCACTTCAACTTGGATCATATCGCGTGAGCCTTCCACGTAGATCGGATCCTCATGTAGTGCTTCTTTTTTCTCATTCAAATATTTCACATATTCAACGATACCACCCTCGTATTTGAACACGTTGGTGACATCCGTCCGCTCATCATGAAGCGAAAGCTCGATTCCTTTGTTAAGAAAAGCCAGCTCCCGAATACGAGTAAGCAGTGTCGAATATTCAAAAACTGTGGTTTCCGTAAATATTTCAGGATCCGGATGAAAGGTTGTAGTCGTTCCTGTCTCATCTGAATCGCCAACAATTTTGATATCATACTGCGGTGCACCGCGTCTATATTCCTGTTGGTAGATATGACCGTCACGTTTGACCTTAACAAGGACCTTTTCAGACAAGGCATTTACTACAGAGATACCCACACCATGCAAACCACCGGAAACTTTATATCCGCCACCGCCGAATTTACCGCCTGCATGCAGCACGGTCATTACGACTTCAAGCGTCGACTTCTTAAGCTTTACATTCTCACCTACAGGTATGCCACGTCCATTATCGATAACAGTGATCGCGTTATCTTCATGTATAATCACTTGAATCCGGTCACAATAACCTGCGAGTGCCTCATCGATACTATTATCGACGACCTCCCATACCAAGTGATGGAGACCTTTAGAACTAGTCGAACCAATATACATGCCCGGACGTTTCCGAACCGCTTCCAGCCCTTCCAGTACCTGAATCTGGCTCTCATCATATGTCGGTTGATTCATTGACATGCCTTCACCTACTTCTTTCTGATTATCTCTTTGTTACCAAATGCAAGTTATATTTCGAGCAAAATTTTGGCTCTTTTTTTAAGAGTGGAGGAGGAAATGGGGGAGTAATACACGATATTTTTAGTTACGACAATAGATTTTGCTTCCTCTTCGCCAATCCGCTCAAGCTTCTTATCCTGCTCAGAGTGAATAACGAATTGCTTAGATACCTTGGAAGATTTCTCAATCGAAATATCAAATATAGCAATTAACTCCGAAGACCTAATGATCTTCTCCCCGCCCAAATGAATATACATGATCGTCCTCCGCTCTTTTATAACTCAACTTTTCCATCATGAACATGAAATAGGCTGGCGCCCTTTAATTTATCGGCATTCAGACCCTCAATTCCGGTAGCGGTAATGAATGTCTGTACCTTGCTTTGAAAGGTTTCAATAAGCTGGGTCTGGCGGTAAGGATCAAGCTCGGATAAAACATCATCAAGAAGCAGCACAGGATATTCTCCGATTTCCTCATGGATCAGCTCGATTTCCGCCAGCTTAAGCGATAAAGCCGTGGTACGCTGCTGTCCTTGAGAACCGTAGACCTGAGCTTCCCTTCCGTTGATAAAAAAGGACAGGTCATCCCGATGGGGACCCGTCAGCGTCATGCCGCGCCTGATTTCTTGTTCTCTCGTTTGTGATAACTTTAACATAAAATTGTCTAATAAGACAGCTTCATCTTCCTCATCCCGATCGCCGAAAGAGGGGACATAGAGCAATTTCAGTTCTTCTCCGCCGTTCGTAATCCCCCGGTGAATGCTTTCAGCCCATATTTGCAGCTTCTTTATGAATTGTTTCCTTTTTTTGACGATTTTAACACCATGCTCTACAAGTTGAGCATCCCAGATTTCCAGAAGCTCTTTCCCTGCAGCCTCTTTTCCCCATAATTGCTTTAAGAGATTACCTCTTTGCAAGAGTATTTTTTGATACTGCTGTAGGTGAAATAGATAACTAGGCTGGACTTGGCCGATCTCCATATCAAGAAAACGCCGTCTGATACCAGGGGTCCCTTTTACAATCTCTAAATCTTCCGGTGCAAACATGACCACATTCAGAGATCCAACAAACTCACTAAGGCGCCGCTGCTCTAAGCCATTGATCTTGGCTTTTTTACCTTTGGCAGATAGGGTGAGCTCCAGCTTGAGATCGCCATACTTTCGTTCTACCTCGGCAACGATCTGAGCTGCATCTCCGGGGGCATCGAAGGAGATAAGTTCGCGGTCCTTAGAGGTGCGGTGGCTTTTGGTCATCGCCAGGACGAACAATGCCTCCATGAGGTTTGTTTTGCCTTGGGCGTTCTGACCCAGAATCAGATTCACATCGCCCAGGCTCTCCAGACGCAGCAGCCCGTAATTCCGATAATGCTGCAGACCGATATTTTTAACAAACACGAAATGGTTCCTCCCCTAGCGTACTACTCTTTTACTCCTCCGCCTTCAACCTCAAAGGTCCCGTTATCCTGCACTTCAATTTTGTCACCCGGATAAAGTTTTCTGCCGCGCCGTTCCTCTACCTCTCCGTTGACCAGAACGTGACCTTCCTGCAATAACGCTTTGGCCATTCCACCTGTGGATACACAATCTGCGAGTTTCAGAAATTGGTCCAGCTTAATGTATCCACTGTGGATAAGTATTTTTTTCATGGTTTTTATCCTTTCAGCCACTTATCCACATGTTCATGAATGTTGGCATTAATTTGTTGTACGGTAAGGCAAAATAATATACAAGCTATTGGTTTGGTCAAGTGGTTTCAAAATGATCGGACTCATCATCCCTGTAAATGCAATAACGAGCTGCTCACTCTCTATGACCTTTAATACGTCAAGCATATATTTCGAGTTGAAAGATATTTTGAGAGGTTCACCTTTGAAATCAATGACTTCAAGTTCCTCGCGAACTTTACCCAGCTCTGATGAGCTTGAAGAAATTTCAATACCGCCTTGATCAAGCGTCTGCATACGAACAATATTTGTTTTCTCTTCCCGGGACAGCAAATAAGCACGATCAATCGATTCGCTTAATTTTTTTGTATCTAAAGTTAGTTCTGTTTTGTAGGTTGTTGGAATAATTCTAGAAGTATCAGGATAAATCCCATCTAGGATCCGTGAATAAAACAGTACTTTGTCGATTTTGAAGAGAACTTGATTATCCGCAACGACAATATCAACCAGCATATTTTGGTCAGGGATAATTTTGCTGAGCTCATTAAGGGTTTTACCGGCAATAACAATATTTGCGAAATTGACATTTTCCGTGCCTTCAAGTTTAGCAGCTCTTGTTGCCAAGCGGTGACGGTCAGTCGCTGTAAACTTAAACTCATTGTCGCTCAGATTCCATAGTATACCCGTTAATATCGGAGTTGTCTCTTGGGTAGAAATAGAAAAGGCTGTTTGTTTAATCATATTTTTCAGCAAATCACCTGGTAGAGAGATCGTGTCATTCTCTTCGATGCTCGGTAACACAGGAAATTCTTCAGGGTCTAAACCAACCATCTGAATCTCAGTGGATCCGGAAGAAATGTACGTTTGGAATCCTTCTTTTACTTCCATGTGGATTTCTTTGGAGGGCAGCTTCTTAATAATCTCGACGAAAAATTTAGCGGGAAGAACAACACTTCCTGGCTGATCTATCTTCACGATGGTGTGGCTGTCATTCTCTGCTGGAATAAACGATTGAATAGAAATATCGGTATCACTTGCAGTTAATGTGACGCCTTGATGGCTAACTTCCAGTTTAATACCGGTCAAAATAGGGATTGTTGTTCTGCTGGATATAGCTTTGGATACGTGTTGAATGGATTCGTTGAGCTCATTTTTAAGAATGCTTATTTTCATGATTTCACTCCTAGCTGAAAAATTGGGAATTTCGATGGATTTGAGTCTGTTAATTACGCGTCTTTACATGATGAATTATTATAGTTATTTAATAGTATTAGTAGTAGGGGCGACGAATATGTGGATAACCCCACCAAACAGCATAAAATTAAGCCTACCCACATGTGTATAGATTGTGTATAGGCTCTTTGTTCCTCTTAGGAAGGATTTTTAATTTTCTCCGCAAGATTATTTACCACTTTGTACAACTCCTGATCGACCTTTAATGCCTGTGTAATTTTATCGTGCGCATGAATTACGGTCGTATGGTCACGTCCTCCGAAAGCCTCACCAATCTTAGGCAGTGAATAATCCGTTAGTTCACGGGATAGATACATTGCGATTTGACGTGGAAACGCTACGGCTTTGGTTCTTTTTCGTGCTTTGAAGTCTTCAAGGCGCAAATTGTAGTATTCTCCGACTTTTTGCTGAATATCAGCGATGGTGATCATCTTGGGACGACTGGAAGGAATAATATCCTTGAGCGCTTCAGCTGCCAAATGAGTGGTTACATCCTGGTTGGTAAGCGAAGAATAAGCAACTACCCGGATTAATGCACCCTCAAGCTCACGAATATTGGTGTCAATCTGGTTGGCAATATACATCATGGCCTCATTAGGGATATCAAGGTTCTCTGCCTTAGCCTTTTTGCGTAAAATCGCAATCCGGGTCTCCAGATCTGGTGGTTGAATATCCGTAATCAAGCCCCATTCGAACCGGGAACGCAGCCGTTCTTCCAGTGTGGGAATTTCCTTTGGTGGTCGGTCGCTGGAGATGATAATTTGCTTGCGTTCTTCGTGGAGCGCATTGAAAGTATGGAAAAACTCCTCCTGTGTAGACTCTTTTCCAGCGAGGAATTGAATGTCGTCGATAAGCAAAATGTCAACATTACGATACTTGTTACGGAAGCTTTCACCGCGGTTATCACGGATCGAATTGATAAATTCATTCGTGAATTTCTCAGACGAGATGTAAATTACCTTGTTATTTGGGTTATGTTCCAGGACATAGTGCCCAATTGCGTGCATCAAATGGGTTTTGCCCAGACCTACACCACCGTATAAAAACAAGGGATTGTATGCTTTGGCTGGTGCTTCGGCCACTGCCAGTGAGGCTGCATGCGCAAAGCGGTTCCCAGAGCCGATTACAAAGGTGTCAAAAGTGTACTTTGGATTGAGCAGATGGGTTTGTGCTTCTTCTCTTGATACTACGGGAGTCGGAGCGGATTGTTGAACCACAAGCTCAGGCGGCTTGCTTTCTTCAATCACGAATTTTACATCTACTTGTTTCCCTGTGACTTCGTAGACGGTTGCTCCTACCAGTTTGGTGTAACGACTTTCCAGCCATTCTACTGCAAACGTTGTAGGTGCCGAGATAATGAGAACCTGGGAGTTGAAGGTTATCGCTTTAGTAGCCTTAAACCAGGTATCAAAGCTCGGCTTGCTTAATTTGGTTTGAATAATCGATAAAATTTGCTGCCATAATTCGGAAGTATGGCTGTCCAC